>NZ_CP113972.1:0-4432056 GCF_028865455.1 Alteromonas sp. 009811495 | reverse complement strand
GGTACGTTGCTAGCTCCCGTAACTCGCGTGAAAAAGCCAACCCCATAGATGTCACGTTTGCATAAAAGCGTGAAAATAGCAGGCACCAAAACGCGCCATTAAGAAAATAGCGTTGGAAATGTTGGGTAACAGCGAGAAATTAAATTATCGTTTTATTCGCTGTGGATTATCTTACGTTATCAACATAATGTAAATGGCGATCTTGATCGATCTTAAGGATCAAAATGATAAAACAATGAATTTAAATAACTTTTGCTTTAGATCAAAACGCTCTATTATGAGAAAACATCTGTCTAAAATACCCTTAAAAATGCGTTAGATCCCCTTGCATTTTTCACTATTATTGTGTTTTTACACAATCTACTGTGGATAACATCAGTGTCACAATCGCGTTATTCACAGCCTAATTGTATAAAAAACTGCTTTATCGATTAAAAAACAGCGAAAATTGTTCACTTATTCGTCCAAAAAGAGAGAATATGCATTGACAGGAGCCCCCGAGATCTCTAGAATTCAGCGTCCTTTTTCGATGGGCTTTTCTGGTGAAAACACCACATTGTTCTGGCAACAGCATAATGTGTTACCAAAAACGCCTATGTTTAACTAAATATAAGTGAGACTTTGGTCATGAAAAGAACATTTCAACCGAGCAATCTTAAGCGCAAGCGTTCTCACGGTTTTCGTGCTCGTATGGCGACTAAAAATGGTCGTAAAGTACTAGCAGCTCGCCGTGCAAAAGGCCGCGCTCGTCTTTCAGCTTAATTGAAAGACGCCAAAGTGGGCGAGAATAAGTTTTCTAGGGAGTTGCGTCTGCTAACTCCCACCCACTTTACTTATGTGTTTGATAACGCAACTCCAGCTGTATCTCCCTCTTTTACAATTCTAGCTCGAAAAAATTCACTTACGTCACCACGTTTGGGTATTACGCTTGCCAAAAAGCGCATCCGAAAAGCCCATGACAGAAATCGTTTAAAACGTTTAGTAAGAGAAAGCTTTCGACTTAAGCAGCATGACCTTCCCAACGTTGATATTATCGTTATCGGGAAATCCGGTGCTGACAACCTTAGCAACCAAGAAGTTTTCGCAACATTGGAAAAGCTATGGAAAAAATTAAACAAGCGTTGCAACAACTCTTAATTGCAGTCCCTTTGGCCTTGATAAAGTGCTATCAATGGTTTATTTCGCCTGTATTAGGGCAACGTTGTCGTTTCCATCCGTCCTGTTCTTGGTATGCTATTGATGCATTAAAAACGCACGGATTGGTAAAAGGCGGTTGGTTATCGATTAAACGCATATTAAAATGCCACCCTTTGCATGCCGGCGGATATGATCCAGTGCCGGAAAAACAACAAAATAAACACTCAAAATAAAGAGACCTGTATGGAATCGCAACGTAGTTTTCTGATAATTGGCCTCGCGCTAGTTAGCTTTTTGCTTTGGCAACAATGGCAAAAAGATTATGGGCCACAGCTAGTTGAGCCAGCCGCGCAAGAACAAACGCAACAAACAGCACAAGGTGTTCCCTCTTTTGAAGATGTGAACAGTGAAGAAGTGCCAAGTGGCGATGCTGCAGCACCTTCTGCGCAAGTAGCAACCGCTTCACAAAACACTAGCCGCATTATTGAAGTTAAAACAGACACGCTAGATTTGCGTATCGATTTACTAGGCGGTGATGTTGTATCAGCAGACTTACTTAAGTTTCCTGTCAAACAAGGTTCAGATATCCCGTACAGCTTGCTTCGTTCAGGAAACGGCCTTTATGTGGCGCAAAGCGGTTTAACAGGTGCGCAAGGTCCTGATGCAGATAAAGTAGTTGGACGTCCTGTGTACAATACGTCTAGCGAATTTTATGAAATGACGGGCGATACGCTCGTTGTGCCGCTAACGTGGAAAAACAGCGCAGGTCTTTCTGTAACAAAGACCTTTACGTTTACAAAGGATAGCTACGAAATTGACGTAAGCTATACGGTTGAAAACGGCACAGCTTCTAACGCGACGGTACAGCCTTACGCGCAACTTAAGCAAGTCATGGCATTTGAAGATGATAGCAACATGTTTATGCCTACCTATCGCGGCGCTGCGTATTCAACAGAAGACGACAGATATCAGAAACTCACATTCGATGATATCGAAGATGAAAATCTTCGCGTAACGACCAAAGCTGGCTGGGTAGGTATGCTTGAGCACTATTTCGTTTCAGCTTGGGTACCGCCTCAAGATGCAACCAATAGCCTGTATTCACGCAATCAAAACAACCGCTACGCTGTCGTAGGTGTACTTGCACCTTCTGCGACCATCGCAGCCGGTGATACGCAAACCCTTTCTTCAACACTTTATTTAGGTCCTAAAGATCAAGACAGCCTTGCTCAAATCGCTCGTGGCCTTGATTTAACAGTGGACTATGGGTTCTTGTGGTGGATTTCAAAGTATCTGTTTGCACTGCTACAATTTTTGCACAGCTTGGTAAATAACTGGGGCGTTGCGATTATTCTTATCACTATTGTAGTGAAAGGTGCAATGTACTGGCTAACTAAAAAGCAATATGAGTCAATGGCGCGCATGCGTAATTTGGCGCCTAAGATGCAGCAGCTAAAAGACCGTTTTGGCGATGACAGACAAAAAATGTCACAAGCAATGATGGAGCTGTATCGCAAAGAGAAAGTAAACCCAATGGGCGGTTGCCTTCCATTATTACTTCAAATGCCAATATTTTTGGCACTTTACTGGGTATTAATGGAAAGTGTTGAACTACGTCACGCCGATTTTGTATTGTGGATCACTGACCTTTCTGTAAAAGACCCATACTTTGTACTGCCTATCCTTACTGGCGCAAGTATGTACCTATTGCAAAAACTCCAGCCAACCACTATTACTGATCCAATGCAGCAAAAAATCATGCAATGGATGCCAGTTGCAATGAGTGTGTTCTTCCTGTGGTTCCCTGCAGGTCTAGTACTATACTGGCTAGTGAGTAACGTGATTACCTTGGTTCAAGCCAAAATGATTTATGCTTCTATGGAGAAGCGGGGCATCAGCAGTAAGTAGTACGCTGATCACTCAATTACACAGCCCGCCTAAGCGGGCTGTTTTGTCTTACAAGTTAGAGGAATATTCCCTGTGCCATCATTTGATATTGTTTCTGAATTGAATATGGAAGAAGTGCGTAACGCAACAGAAAACGCCAGCCGAGAGCTTTCAACACGCTTTGACTTTCGCGGCATAGACGCCAGCTTTGAATACAAAGATAAAACCGTAGTGATGAAAGCAGAAGCTGAATTCCAGCTTCAACAGATGGAAAGCATGTTTCGTACTGCTATGTCTAAGCGCAACGTTGATACCTCATCGATGGACGTAAAGCCTTACGACGCACACGGTAAAACCTATCGTCAAACCATTACCTTCAAAGAAGGTATTGAGCAACCAATGGCGAAGAAAATTGTAAAGTTGGTTAAAGACGCCAAAATTAAAGTACAAACCGTCATTCAGGGCGAAGAGTTGCGTGTTACAGGCAAAAAGCGTGATGACCTGCAGCAAGTGATTGCGCTTGTAAAAGCGTCTGACCTTGGCCAGCCATTTCAATTTAAGAACTTCCGCGACTAATTATGCAATCACTCACCCTTTCAACCGACACCATCACAGCTCAAGCGACAGCGCCGGGTCGAGGTGGTGTGGGTATTGTTCGCGTATCAGGCCCAAAAGCTAAAGACATAGCTGAAGCTCTTGTACCTTGTAAGCTAACGCCTCGTTTAGCCGCTTACACGCCATTTGTTGATGCTAACCAACAGGTTATAGACCAAGGTATTGCTCTGTTTTTTAAAGGGCCTAATTCCTTCACTGGTGAAGATGTACTTGAACTTCAAGGCCACGGCGGTCAAGTCGTCATGGATATGCTAATAGATGCTGTGCTGGCGACGGGTCACGCTCGTTTAGCCAATCCTGGTGAATTTAGTGAACAGGCGTTTTTAAACGACAAACTAGACCTTGCACAGGCAGAAGCAATTGCTGACTTGATAGACGCAAGTTCTAAGCAAGCCGCTCGTAGTGCCCTTCGCTCATTACAGGGTGAGTTTTCAACACAAATTCAAACATTATCAGACCAAATTGTTCACCTTCGCATGTACGTTGAAGCAGCGATCGATTTTCCAGAAGAAGAAATTGATTTCTTATCAGACGGCAAAGTAGCAGGTGACTTAAGCACCATTATGCAAAGCCTTACTACCGTACGCGAACAAGCTAAACAAGGTACCTTGTTACGCGAAGGTATGCAGGTGGTCATTGCAGGTAGACCCAATGCTGGCAAATCAAGCCTGTTAAATGCATTAGCTGGGCGCGACAGTGCAATTGTCACTGATATAGCGGGCACTACAAGGGATGTACTGAAAGAACATATTCATATTGATGGCATGCCCGTTCACATTATTGATACTGCAGGTCTTCGCGAAAGCCCTGACAAAGTAGAACAAATTGGTATTGAGCGCGCGTGGCAAGCAATAAACGAGGCAGATCACGTGTTGTTTGTGGTTGATTCAACCGCAACGACAGTCATTGATCCCTTTGCTATTTGGCCA
The DNA here is from genome assembly GCF_028865455.1 of Alteromonas sp. 009811495. Lineage (NCBI taxonomy): Bacteria > Pseudomonadati > Pseudomonadota > Gammaproteobacteria > Alteromonadales > Alteromonadaceae > Alteromonas > Alteromonas sp. 009811495. The sequence continues at coordinate 4,427,488 of NZ_CP113972.1, read as the reverse complement.
GAATTTATGGCTCGCCTCCCACAAGGTATTCCTGTTACTGTGGTACGCAATAAAGCCGACCTGAGTACGTTAGATATCGGTCAAAGTACCGTCAATACACAACAAGGCGATATATCGGTTATTAATCTGTCGGCAAAACAAGGTGATGGTGTTGATACGCTTAAGGCGCATCTGGCTAAAACGATGGGGTTTGACACCACTACTGAAGGGCAATTTATCGCTCGTCGCCGTCATATCGATGCCTTAGATCAGGCCTATAGCTATGTCAGTACAGGCGAACAGCAGTTGCACGATGCGATGGCCGGAGAGTTACTTGCCGAAGAGTTGCGGCTAGCCCATCAAGCACTGTGTGAGATAACCGGAGAATTCACTTCAGACGACCTGCTTGGTAAGATATTTTCGTCGTTTTGTATTGGCAAATAAGAGATATAACAAGAAGTCAGTAAACCATGAGTAAGCATTTTGAAATTATTGTAGGCACCATGTTAGGTGCTTCAGAATACGTAGCAGATGCCATAGCTGAAAAGCTTGATGCAAGCGGTCATACACACACAATTCACACCGAGCCAAATCTCGATGAAATAAAAACGGATGCGACATGGATTGTATGCACGTCGACTCATGGCGCAGGTGAACTCCCAGACAATATTCAAGAATTTGCCGCGCAATTAAAAGGCGCACCTTTACACACAGTAAATGCATTTGTCATTGGCCTGGGTGATACCAGTTACGATACTTTTTGCTTTGGCGCTAAAGAAATAGAGAAGCACATTACTGATAACGGTGGTACTTTACTTGCCGATGCACTTTATATCGATGTGCTTGAACACCCAATTCCTGAAGATGCGGCCGTGGAATGGTTTGAAGGTCAGCTTGATCATTTATGATAACGAATCTTACCCAAGCTGAGCTCGCCGCATTAACCTCGCCACTGTCTAACGAGTGTCGCGTATTATATTTGCTTGGGTTACGAGAAGGCGCCAATAGCGCTACCACGTCTTCATCTCCTATTGATTATAAGCACTTGCTGAATTTACTTAACGGTGATGATAAAGACACCCCCTATCAACGGGGTCGGCAAATAAACTCGTTAATAAAACAACTGGAACAAGTGGGTTTAGTGGCACTTCCTGTTGAGATGGATTTAGAGCACACCATTAATGGCAAAACGCTACTGCTTCCGCTAATTAGCGAGCCGCAGTCTGACTTTGATCAGCTACATACACGTCACAGCGCAATGTCAGCAACTTGGAAACCGAACCAAGCACTGTTTGAAGAGATGGCGTCACTACTGGGTATTATCGATAAAACATTCGATGATAACGAAGTGGGTGAATTTGTCGCTTATTGGTTGGGTCGCCCTAGCTCGGTATTCAGCGAATTTCAATGGACACAAAAATTTGCCAACAATATCAAACGCAAGCGACTTGCATCAGGCTATGCGCCAACAAAAGTAGTAGGTACACAGCAAGTGAAAGTTGCAGCCGGCATAGAAGCGGATGATAATGCTAGAAAGCTTGTGGAAAAATATGCCGCATCAAAGAAGAGTTAAATCATTATGGATCGTATAGCTGACAAAATTGCCAACCTGGCCAAGGCGCTAAACAAGAATGTCGATAACAATGAAGAGTATATCGATTACAGAACGCTGAGAAAGCAATACGAAGCCAAAGCCAATGAAGAGGTTTCGCAGCTACAACAACGCAGCAAAAAAGCGCGTGTAGAAGCTATACATGGCCGTTCTGACCTCAACCCAAAGTGGACCTTTGCGAACTTAGTCGAAGACAGTGATGATGTAATAGAAGCAGTATCAATAGCTCAGTCCTTTATAGCCGCACATGATGATCCTGCGTGGCGACAAAGTGGCTCACATATGATGTTGTTCTATGGCGATTACGGTCGTGGCAAATCTCACATAGCCGGTGCTATTGCGCACCAACTTATTGAGCAATATGAAATTTCAGTGCTCTATCGACAACTCTCTACCCTGCTTGAAATGCGCAACTTTTCATTTGATTTTGCTGCGACAGACAACGCAAGCCAACGCTTTAGAGAGATCAATCAAGAGCTTCTTGATGTGGACTTGCTGATCTTAGATGAAGTGTGTGTCAACGAATCAGCGCTTAAAAAGAATGCGCAAAGTTGGTTTGGCAATCTACTCAGACAGCGTTTGGTCAATAAGAAAAACTGTATTCTTATCACTAACCACAACTTAGCAGAACTCGAGAATGCTCTAGGTCGTTATTGTTTTGAATCTATCAAAGAATACGACACTTACAAAGTACGCTTCCAAGGGCCAAGTCGACGTGAAGGCCTTACGATAGAACAAGAAGATATGCAGTCTTCAAACGCACAACCTCGTTATCAACCCAATCAGGTGCGTTAACTTAGTCTTGACGAAAAGTCACTTTCTGACTATTTTATAGCCACCAATCTTACGGAGTCGTCTCGACATGAACAACTAACACCTGTTTTCCATTTCTTTTTATTTTGGATCTACAGGGTTAGTGGGCGCATTGTCGGACTTCTCACGCTTTATAAAAGTTTTATCTACTCAAGCCTTCTCTACTTGAGAATGTATATAATTGCCTGACACGCGCTTGCCCCTGTGTAACAGGAGGCACATTATGCCGTTACTACACGCACAACAAATTTCTTATCAGTTAGACAATGGCCGACTGTTGTTTGACAGTCTATCGTGCCAACTTTCGCACAAACGTGTGGGCCTAGTAGGCAATAATGGTGTAGGCAAATCACTTTTGGCTGCGATCCTTTGCAAACAAGTATTCCCAACAAGCGGACGTGTGGTTTGTACGCCACATCTGGGGGTTTATCACCAACAAACTTCTCATTTGTTGTCTGATGACAGCGTCACCATAGCGCGATATCTCAACGTACATGAAAAACTAGATGCGTTACAACAAGTGGCATCAGGTGACTGTGCTTCGCACTGGTTTGACGTTATTGGCGATGACTGGAACCTTCGTGAAACGGTTGAGCTTTCATTACGTGAAATAGGTGTGCCCTGTGCACTAGATTTGCCTTGTTCTCACTTAAGTGGCGGACAACTAGCAAAGCTCCAACTTCTAAAACTTCTCAATGAAGACCATGAATTACTGATTTTAGATGAACCTTCTAATCACCTTGATAGCACATCAAAACATTGGCTTAAAACACGCTTAGGCGCTTTTAAGGGTAGTGTTTTGTTGATCACACACGACCGTGAACTGTTAGAAGATGTAGAGCAAATATGGGAGTTATCAGAAAGCGGCCTTCACTGTTTTGGCGGTAATTTTGATCACTACCAAAAGCAAAAAAACGCTGAATTGGCCGCCGTAGAGCGTCAGCTAAACGCTGTAGACAAACAAAAACGACAAATGGCGGCACAAGCGCAAAAGAATCACGAAAAAGCGCAGCAACGGGCAAGCCAGGGTAACAAGTTACGCAAAGACAAAAGCCAACCTAAAGTACTGCTAGATAAAAAGCGAGACAGTGCGCAAGCTAGCGCGTCGACGAGAAATAAGAACCACGGCGCCAGACAAGTGCGTTTACAGGAGAAAGAAACCGCCCTAAAAACTCGCCAAAGCGAGCTAACACCACAGCAGTTTTATATGAAAGACACTCAAGCAAGTGGAAAAACAGTGATCTCTTTAAACCGCGTCGTACTGCCCTTTGGTACACAAAAGCCTTTATCACTGACTTTAAAAGCGAATGAAAAGTGTCATGTGTCAGGCGCTAATGGATGCGGTAAATCAACCCTTTTAAAAACACTAATAGGTAACTATCGCATTGCAGGTGGCACGATGCGCGTGAATACCCCCACCTATTATCTTGACCAGCATTTTTCTGTTGTTGAAGCAAATATGTCCGTGTTGGATAATCTTTTGACCCATTGTAATGAGCTAACGGTAAGCGATGCGAGGACCCTGCTTGCAGGCATTGGTTTACGCGGCGACAGCGTATTACAAAAGGCACAAACCCTTAGCGGTGGTCAAAAGATGAAAGTCGCTATGCTTATTGTAAGTCATCAAACAACCAATCCGTTCTTATTACTTGATGAACCTGACAACCATTTAGACATAGAAGCAAAAACAAGGCTATCTGAAGCACTGTCAAACTACAAAGGAGGACTTTTATTAGTCAGCCACGATACATATTTTGTACAAGATTGTGGTATCACACAAACGCTGATGCTCTGATGAAGGTCTACATTTTCAATAAAAAAGCGAAATATTATTGCCGTAACAGGGAAGTTACGAAACAAATTGCGCACAGTGCAAAACGTGATCTTGCGATCTAATCACAGGTAAATGAAAAGATCTCTTCCACAATAAGATCGACCTGTAAGGCATGTGGTTACGCGATCTTCTGATCGCAATACATATTTAGCAAACATTTTATCCCCAGTTGGATCACATCTTGATCACCCCTGTGGATAGGATCCCACAAACCGCTGTGTATAAGCTCTGATCGAAAAAAGAATAACTTTTCAAACAAATCGGCATGTGGATAAAAAGGCTATTTATGCACAAGTTTGAGAGGGGGTTATGGATCGGGGTTTCCCAAACTTATTGATCGCGTAACTAGATGATCTTAATGCGCTTTGATCGGTTACCCACAGATCTTGATGATCCTAATAAAAGTAAAAATAAACAGATCTAAAAGAGATCTTAAGATCTTATATTTCGATCAGCCTTTTTCAAAAAACACTTTTGAAGAAAATTTAATCATTTTATTTATCCAATAACTCAGATAAAATACGCGCCCTTTTTTCAGCAGTGTCTGTTTAAAGAGTTGGTTGTTTATACGTCTTTTCCTTAGGTTTTTAGTGAGGTTTATCCATGTTTTATGCTGAAGCATTTGATGTCATCGTTGTTGGCGGTGGGCATGCAGGTACAGAAGCTGCACTAGCATCTGCGCGCATGGGTGCAAATACATTACTGCTCACACACAATATTGAAACAATTGGCCAGATGTCATGTAATCCAGCTATTGGTGGGATCGGAAAAGGCCATTTGGTTAAAGAGATTGATGCCTTAGGTGGCGCAATGGCGCTTGCTATCGATCAAGGCGGTATACAGTTTAGAACACTTAATTCTAGTAAAGGGCCTGCTGTGCGCGCAACACGTGCGCAAGCAGACCGTACGCTTTACAAAAATGCTATTCGCAATATTGTTGAAAACCAAGAAAACCTGACGTTATTCCAACAAAGCGTGGATGATCTCATTGTTGAAAACGATCGCGTATGCGGTGTAGTGACTCAAATGGGACTGAAGTTTAAAGCTAAAACCGTTGTACTGACGGTGGGTACTTTCCTTGGCGGCACAATTCACATTGGTCTTGAGAACTATCGAGGTGGTCGCGCAGGCGATCCGCCCTCAATCGCACTTGCTGATAGACTTCGCGCGCTACCATTCCGTGTTGATCGATTAAAAACAGGTACACCGGCGCGCTTAGATGCCCGTTCGCTCGACTTCTCGGTTATGCAGCCTCAACCAGGCGATGATCCAACACCGGTATTTTCTTTCATGGGTAACCGTGAAATGCACCCAACGCAAATACCATGTTACATCACGCATACTAACGAAAAAACACACGACATTATTCGTGGTGGTCTTGATCGCTCACCCATGTTTACTGGTGTAATTGAAGGTATTGGTCCTCGTTACTGCCCTAGCATCGAAGATAAGATCACGCGTTTTGCTGACAAATCATCGCACCAAATTTTCGTTGAGCCTGAGGGCTTAAACAGCATTGAAGTCTATCCTAATGGCATATCAACCAGCTTGCCATTTGACGTTCAAATGAACCTTGTTCGTTCAATCAAAGGTTTTGAGAATGCCCATATCGTACGTCCTGGCTACGCTATCGAGTACGACTTCTTTGATCCAAGAGACCTTAAACAAACTCTTGAAACAAAATTTATTGAAGGGCTTTTCTTTGCCGGTCAAATCAACGGAACAACTGGCTACGAAGAAGCTGGTGCACAAGGGCTTGTCGCTGGTGCTAATGCGGCGCTTCAAGTACAGCAAAAAGATCCACTCATTTTGCGTCGTGACCAAGCGTACATGGGTGTATTGATTGATGATCTTGCTACGATGGGGACAAAAGAGCCGTATCGTATGTTTACCAGTCGAGCTGAGTATCGTTTGCTACTTCGCGAAGATAATGCAGATAGCCGTTTAACTGCGATGGGCCGTGAGATTGGTTTAGTTGACGATGCGCGCTGGGCTAAATTTAACGACAAGATGGAAGCGGTTGAAAGTGAACTTCAGCGTCTTCGCGGTCAGTGGATCCACCCTGATCATGTGGCAACGCCAGAATTAAACCCAATGCTTAAAAACCCGGTAAGTCGCGAACACTCTCTTGAAGAATTGATCCGTCGACCAGAGATGACTTATAGCCAGTTGATGGAAATTGAAAGTATCGGCCCAGGCCTTGACGATCCGATTGCCGCTGAGCAGGTTGAAATTCAAATTAAGTACGCGGGTTATATTGCGCGTCAAATGGAAGAAATTGCTAAAACACAGCGCCACGAAAATACCTTGTTACCGGTAGATATGGACTTCAGTAAGATTTCTGGATTATCAAATGAAGTGGTGGCGAAATTATCTGAAGCCCGTCCGGAAACTATTGGTAAAGCGTCGCGTATATCAGGCATTACGCCAGCAGCCATTTCACTGTTGTTGGTTTACCTCAAAAAACACGGCATGCTTCGCAAGCAAGATAAAATCAGTGCGTAAAACACGCACTTAACTCGCCTAGCGATCACAAGCACTTAGCTTTTCCGAGATCTTCGCGTATCATTGTGACGATCTCGGCAAAGTGTGTTCGCCGGCACAAAGATCTTCCAACGTTAAATTCACGTTTTCCACTTACACCACTTGTAAGTTAAGACAAGTATGAGTTTTTGGAAAAACGCTTTTTTTCAATTAGATAAAACAGAATTATCCATGAGCTTACCACAAGAATTGCATACCATACTGACATCAGGCCTCGCGGCACTCTCACTTGAACTTAGTGATACGCAGCAACAGCAATTGGTTGACTATGTTGTGATGATTGATAAGTGGAATAAAGCGTATAACTTAACGTCAGTGCGCGACCCAAAGCAAATGATGGTTAAGCACATTCTTGATTCATTAGCCATTGTGCCCCATTTATCTGCAAGTGCTGGTGAAAATATTATTGATGTAGGCACAGGACCTGGTCTGCCCGGTATGCCATTGGCTATCGCTTTTCCAAACAAATCGTTCACCCTGCTTGACTCATTAGGGAAGCGCGTTCGCTTTATGACACAATGTGTCCATACACTTAAGCTTACCAATGTAACCCCTGTGCAAAGTCGCGTAGAAGAGCATAATGGTGAAAAACCTTACGATATTGTACTTAGTCGTGCCTTCGCTTCATTAAAAGATATGTTGCACTGGTGCGAACATCTGGTAGATTCAGATGGTCAGTTTTTGGCGCTAAAAGGTCAGTTTCCGCAAGAAGAAATAGACGAAGTAAGTGATCACTTTCAGGTGAGTCGAACGGAAAACCTCACTGTGCCTAATCTAGTCGGCGAAAGACATTTGGTTTGGCTGAAAAAGAAATAACAGGATCTAACGTGGCTAAGGTAATCGCGATCGCGAATCAAAAAGGTGGTGTAGGCAAAACGACCACCGCAGTTAATGTGGCTGCTTCAATGGCAGCGACCAAGCGAAAAGTGTTGCTTATCGATCTTGACCCTCAAGGCAACGCAACGATGGGCAGTGGCGTAGACAAGTACGACGTCGATGCCACCGCGTTTGAATTGTTGATTGAAGAAAAGCCCATCGATGAAGTGATCGTAAAAGCGACAAGCGGTAAATACGATCTTATCGCGGCAAATGGCGATGTGACTGCGGCTGAAATCAAATTGATGGAAATGTTTGCGCGCGAGGTGAGACTTCGCAACGCACTGGCTCCAGTGATGGACTACTACGATTTTATTTTTATCGATTGCCCACCCTCGCTTAATCAATTGACGGTAAATGCACTTGCAGCCGCTGACTCGGTTATGGTGCCAATGCAGTGCGAGTACTATGCGCTTGAAGGTCTTACTGCGTTAATGGATACCATTCAAAAATTAGCGTCGGTCGTAAATCCAGAATTGAAGATTGAAGGCGTATTGCGTACTATGTACGACCCGCGTAATCGCCTCGCAAATGACGTTTCAGAGCAGCTCAAGCGTCATTTTGGTGAGCAAGTTTATCGTACGGTAATTCCACGCAACGTGCGTCTTGCTGAAGCACCAAGCTTTGGAACGCCCGCGATGTACTACGATAAGTCATCAACTGGTGCCAAAGCGTATTTAGCATTGGCGGGCGAAATATTACGCCGTCGGGATAAATCTTCGCCTGCACAGGCAAAAGCAAGTTAAACGAGAATAAGCTGAATATCATCAGCACATGCCATAGAGGACACTATGTCAGCACGTAAAAGAGGCCTTGGCCGCGGTCTAGATGCGCTACTAGCAACCAGCCAATCATCTGCTCAACGAGAACAAGATGCCGCCGAGGTACTTTCAACCAATGGTGAGTTGAATAAACTGCCAATTGAATATTTAGTGCCAGGCAAATATCAGCCTCGTAAAGACATGTCGCCAGATGCGCTAGAAGAACTGGCCTCGTCAATTCGCGCACAAGGTATTATTCAACCTATTGTCGTGCGTAAAGTCGATGAACATCGTTATGAGATTATTGCAGGCGAACGCCGCTGGCGTGCATCGCAACTAGCACAGCTTGATGAAGTACCCTGTCTTATCAAAAATGTGCCGGATGAAGCTGCTGTCGCGATAGCGCTTATCGAGAATATTCAGCGTGAAGACTTAAACGCGATGGAAGAAGCGCAAGCACTTGACCGTTTAATGAACGAATTTGCGCTAACTCATCAAGAAGTGGCTGAAGCGGTAGGTAAATCACGTACCACAGTAACCAATTTGCTGCGTTTAAATAATTTGAATGATGATGTAAAGCTATTGGTCGAGCACGGTGATATTGAAATGGGCCATGCCCGTGCTCTGCTTGCTCTTGAGGGGGAAACGCAGTCAGAAACCGCTCAGGTAGTATCAGGCAAAGGATTAACCGTACGCGACACTGAAAAGTTAGTTAAAAAGCTATTAGAGCCTGCTAAGCCAAAGCCTGAGAAGAAAGTTGATCCAGATGTTCAAAACCTTATGACCCGACTTTCAGAAAATTTAGGGGCGCCTGTGAGCATTGACCATAATGCAAAAGGCAAAGGAAAGCTGACGATTAGCTTCAGTGACTTAGAGCAATTAGATGGAATTATTAATAAAATTCAATAGTTTATTTAAATAATAAAAATAATATACCCTTTGCCTACCCGCAATAGATGCACTGTCTGCTGTCACAAGCGGACACTCTCCTTTCCGGTTATAGCAATAGAAAATTTTCAGAATAACTTTCAAAAAGCGATGTACTGTTGAAAATTGTCGGTAAAACAGTATACTTCTGACGCTTTTTGTAAGACGTGAACAAGCTGCGAGAAAAAGTGACGAACAGGCTAGCAAAACGAGGTTTAGACCTCGCCAAAAAAGGGCTACTTTTTCAGGTTATCACCGCCCTCGTCGTTACTGTAATCGCTTTTGCTGCTGCGGGTAGTCATTCCGCAATGTCAGCGGCGGCGGGTGCCATGATTAGCATCTTGCCTACTATCGTATTTACAGCCTTTGCATTTCGCTATGCAGGCGCGAGTAAAAACGACCTTGTTGCACGAAGTTTTAGCCAAGGCTCAAAAATGAAGCTGGCACTGACAATCATTTTATTTGTAATTGCGTTTAAAGGCTTAAATGCTACGCCGCTTGAAATATTCGCCGCGTTCGTGATTACCACAGCTAGCCATGCGCTAGCCATGTTTCATTACGGTACGAAACAATAAAAACGCGAAAGCGTAGATAACGAAAAATAGAACACCGAATGAACCAAAAGAACCAGTCACCAAATTTTTACACTTTACAACTTGGGTTAAACAATGGCATCTGAATACACTACCTCAGAATACATCAAGCACCACTTGACCAATGCCACTATGTGCTCAACTGACAACGGAATCGCGTTTAACAAAGCGTGTTCTGATGCTGGTTTTTGGGCATGGCATGTCGACACGTTGGCATGGTCTATTGGTCTTGGTTTACTTTTCCTTTTCATCTTTAGAAGCGTAGCGAAAAAAGCGACAACTGGCGTACCTGGAAAAATGCAGGCGTTTGTTGAGCTAATCGTTGAGTTTGTTGATGACAACGTGAAAAGCACTTTCCACGGTAAGAGCGCACTTATCGCGCCATTAGCACTAACTATCTTCGTATGGGTATTGCTAATGAACCTTATGGACCTTGTTCCGGTTGACTTGCTGCCTACCATCGCGGGCCTAATTGGTTCTTCAGCGTTTGGTATGGACCCACACGACGTATACATGAAGGCGGTACCAACCACTGACCTTAACCTTACGTTTGCTCTAGCAGCGGGTGTATTCATCCTAATTATCTACTACTCAATCAAGATGAAAGGTATTGGTGGCTTTACTAAAGAGCTTACTATGCAGCCTTTCGGTCACCCTCTTTTCATTCCGGTGAACTTCATTCTTGAAACGGTTACATTGCTTGCGCGTCCGCTTTCACTAGCGCTGCGTTTGTTCGGTAACCTATACGCGAGTGAGCTAATCTTCATCCTTATTGCGACGATTGGCTACTTCCAGCTTCCACTGCACTTTATGTGGGCTGTATTCCATATTCTGGTACTTCCGCTTCAGGCGTTTATTTTCATGATGCTAACCATCGTGTACTTAAGCCTAGCGGCAGAAGACCACTAAGAATTAACGGGTACCGGGAATATGTTTGTCGGTACCGTTTTTAACCGAGTTTTATTTTAAACATTAACCTTAACTAAACTTTAAATCGGAGATTTAAACATGCTTGCAATCGCAGTTGCTATCCTAATTGGTATGGGTGCTCTTGGTACCGCTATCGGCTTCGGTCTTCTAGGTGGTAAATTCCTAGAGTCTGCTGCTCGTCAACCAGAACTTGCACCACAACTACAAGTTAAAATGTTCATCGTAGCGGGTCTAATCGATGCTATCGCGATGATCGGTGTTGGTATCGCACTATTCCTATTGTTCGCTCCACCTCAGTACCTACTTTAATTCATACTCTAGCGAACTTTTATGAGGAGAGGCGATAGTGAATATTAACGCCACTTTTATTGGTCAATTAATCGCCTTCGCTGTGTTCGTGGTGTTCTGCATGAAATATGTATGGCCGCCGCTAATCGCAGCGATTGAAGAACGTCAGAAGAAGATTGCCGATGGCCTTGAAGCTTCTGAACGTGCAGAGAAAGACCTAGAGCTAGCTCAAGCGAAAGCTACCGAGCAGCTTAAAGATGCGAAAGCGCAAGCAGCTGAAATTATCGAGCAGGCTAAAAAGCGTGCCAACCAATTGGTTGACGAAGAAACGCAAAAAGGCCATGCGGAACGCGAGAAAATCATCGCTTCTGGTTATGCCGAGATTGAAGCTGAACGCAATCGTGCCAAAGAAGATTTGCGCAAGCAAGTGTCTGCTCTTGCAGTCGCTGGTGCACAGCAAATCTTACAACGTGAAATCGATGCAAGCGCACAAAACGACATTGTTGAAAAACTTGTCGCTGAGCTTTAATAGGGAGATGAGCCATGTCTGAATTGACAACCGTTGCTCGTCCTTATGCTAAAGCTGCTTTCGATTTTGCTGTCGAGAAAGACGCCGTTGCAAAATGGCAAGAAATGCTCGCCTTCGCAGGCGCAGTAGCAGCAAACGATGACATGCACCAGTTATTATCTGGTGCTGTTGCCGCTGATACGCTAGCCGACATTTTTAATAATGTGTGTGGTGAGCAACTCGACGAACACGGTCAAAACCTTGTGAAGGTTTTGGCTGAGAATAAACGTTTAGCCGCGTTGCCTGAAATTTCTACTATGTTCGATGCCTTTAAAGCAGAGTACGATAAAGAGGTAGAAGTGGACGTAACCTCAGCATCAACGCTGACAGATGCACAACAAAGTGAGTTGATTGCATCTTTGGAAAAACGTTTGGCACGTAAAGTGAAGCTTAATTGTAACGTGGACCCTGCCCTTATCGCTGGAATGGTTATTAAAGCCGGCGATACAGTCATTGATGGTTCCGTAAAGTCGAAATTGAACCGTCTAGCAGACGCGTTGCAAGCATAACGGGGATAAGAGCATGCAACTTAATTCCACTGAAATTGCTGAACTGATCAAGAAAAGAATTGAACAGTTCAATGTAACCAGTGAAGCACGCAATGAAGGTACTATCGTCGCAGTTACTGACGGTATTATCCGCATTCATGGCCTTGCAGATGTAATGCAAGGTGAAATGATCGAGCTTCCTGGAAGCCGTTACGCAATTGCACTAAACCTTGAGCGAGACTCAGTTGGTGCGGTTGTAATGGGTCCGTACGCAGACCTACAAGAAGGCACAAAAGTACAATCTACTGGTCGTATCCTAGAAGTACCAGTTGGTAACGCCCTACTTGGTCGTGTTGTAAACACGCTAGGTGAGCCTATCGACGGTAAAGGTGCGATCGACGCAGCGGGCTTTGAGCCAGTTGAAAAAATTGCACCTGGTGTAATCGAGCGTCAATCAGTAGACCAACCAATCCAAACTGGTTATAAGTCAGTTGACGCTATGATCCCAGTTGGTCGTGGTCAGCGTGAGCTTATCATCGGTGACCGTCAGTGTGGTAAAACAGCTATGGCTGTTGACGCTATCATCAACCAAAAAGGTACAGGCATTAAGTGTGTGTACGTAGCGGTTGGCCAGAAAGCGTCTACTATCGCTAACGTAGTACGTAAGCTAGAAGAGCACGGTGCACTTGAGCACACTATCGTAGTTGCTGCTTCTGCTTCTGAGTCTGCAGCGCTTCAATATCTAGCGCCTTACTCTGGCTGTACTATGGGTGAATACTTCCGCGACCGCGGTGAAGATGCGCTAATCGTATATGATGATTTGTCTAAGCAAGCTGTTGCTTATCGTCAAATCTCACTACTACTTAAGCGTCCACCAGGCCGTGAAGCTTACCCAGGTGACGTATTCTACCTTCACTCACGTCTACTAGAGCGTGCTGCACGTGTAAACGAGCAATACGTAGAACGTTACACTAACGGTGAAGTTAAAGGTCAAACTGGTTCACTTACTGCGCTTCCAATTATCGAAACGCAAGCAGGTGACGTATCAGCATTCGTACCTACTAACGTAATCTCGATTACTGACGGTCAGATCTTCCTAGAAACTGACTTGTTCAACGCAGGTATCCGTCCAGCGGTTAACGCTGGTATCTCGGTATCTCGTGTTGGTGGTGCTGCACAGACTAAAATCATCAAGAAGTTGGGTGGCGGTATCCGTCTAGCCCTAGCTCAGTATCGTGAACTAGCGGCATTCTCGCAGTTCGCTTCTGACCTTGATGATGCAACTCGTGAACAGCTAGAACACGGTGAGCGCGTTACTGAGCTAATGAAGCAGAAACAGTACGCTCCACTTTCTATCGCTGACATGGGTGTTTCACTGTTCGCAGTAGAGAAAGGGTTCCTTAAGGACATCGAGCTTGGCAAAATCCTAGATTTTGAAGCTGCTCTTCACTCTTACATGAACAGCGAACATGCTGAGCTGATGAAGACTATCAACGAATCAGGTAACTACAACGACGAGATTGCCTCTAAGTTGAACGACGCTTTAACTAACTTTAAAGCGACACAAACTTGGTAATCAATGGTGCTGGTGTTTAACCACCAGCACATTTCGTTGAGTAATCGGAGAGATAGTCATGGCCAGCGGTAAAGAGATTAAAGGTAAGATTGGGAGTATCAAGAATACTCAAAAAATTACCAGTGCGATGGAAATGGTTGCTGCGTCTAAAATGAAAAAGGCGCAGGAACGCATGGCCTCTGGCCGCCCATACGCACAAAACATGCTAAAAGTGATTGGTCACATTGCTAACGGTAACCTTGAGTACCGCCATCCTTATTTGGAAGAGCGTGAAGTCAAGCGTGTTGGTTATATTGTGATTTCTACTGACCGAGGCTTATGTGGTGGTTTAAACACCAACGAATTTAAGCTTGTAACTCAGGACGTGAAGAAATGGCGCGACCAGGGTGTAGAAGTAGATTTTGCTGCATTAGGTTCTAAGGCGTGCAGTTTCTTCAACCGTTTTGGTGGCACATTGTTGGCCGCTGAATCTGGTTTGGGTGACAAGCCGTCAGTAAGCGATGTAGTAGGTGTTGTGCGCGTTATGCTTAAAGCGTACGACGAAGGAAAATTAGACCGAGTATTCTTGGTATTCAATGACTTCGTTAACACCATGACACAGAAACCTGTGATCAATCAGTTATTGCCTTTGCCAAAGTCACAAGACGAAGAATATCAACATCGTTGGGACTACATCTACGAGCCAGATCCAAAAGAGATTTTGGAAGCACTAATGGTTCGTTACATTGAGTCTCAGGTGTATCAGGGTGTTGTAGAAAACGCAGCGTCAGAACAAGCTGCGCGAATGGTTGCCATGAAGGCAGCAACCGACAATGCCGGTAACCTTATTGATGAGTTACAACTGGTATATAACAAAGCGCGTCAAGCCGCAATCACACAAGAAATTAGTGAGATTGTTGGCGGTGCCGCAGCGGTGTAGGCAAAGGTTTAAAAGAGATAACGAGGACAAATTATGAGTCAAGGTAAGGTCGTCCAAATCATTGGCGCCGTTGTGGACATTGAGTTTCCACAAGATGCGGTACCAAGAGTTTATGACGCACTACGAGTTACCGAAGGTGACTTGTCAGGTCTAACCCTGGAAGTGCAACAGCAATTAGGTGGCGGTGTTGTTCGTGGCATCGCACTAGGTACTACTGACGGACTTAAACGTGGTCTTACAGTAGAAAATACCGGTAACCCAATCATGGTTCCAGTTGGTACGAAGACACTAGGTCGTATCATGGACGTATTGGGTAACCCAATCGACGAAGCTGGCCCAATTGGTGAAGAAGAGCGTATGTCTATTCACCGTGAAGCGCCTAGCTACGAAGATCAGTCTAGCTCGGTAGAACTACTAGAAACTGGTATCAAAGTAATCGACTTGGTTTGTCCATTCGCTAAGGGTGGTAAAGTTGGTCTATTCGGTGGTGCGGGTGTAGGTAAAACCGTAAACATGATGGAACTTATCCGTAACATCGCGATCGAGCACAGCGGTTTCTCAGTATTCGCCGGTGTTGGTGAGCGTACTCGTGAGGGTAACGACTTCTATCATGAAATGAATGAATCAAACGTACTTGATAAAGTATCGCTTGTATACGGTCAGATGAACGAGCCACCAGGTAACCGTCTACGTGTTGCACTAACTGGTCTAACAATGGCTGAGAAGTTCCGTGACGAAGGCCGTGACGTACTATTCTTCGTAGATAACATCTATCGTTATACCCTAGCAGGTACTGAGGTATCAGCACTACTAGGTCGTATGCCATCTGCGGTAGGTTACCAGCCTACTCTTGCAGAAGAGATGGGTGTACTTCAGGAACGTATCACGTCAACGAAGACTGGTTCAATCACTTCAATCCAAGCGGTATACGTACCAGCGGATGACTTGACTGACCCATCTCCAGCGACAACCTTTGCTCACTTGGATGCAACGGTAGTACTTTCTCGTGATATCGCGTCTCTAGGTATCTACCCTGCGGTAGACCCACTAGATTCAACGTCTCGTCAGCTAGACCCGCTAGTAATCGGTCAAGAGCACTATGACGTAGCACGTGGCGTACAAACTGTTCTTCAGCGTTATAAAGAGCTGAAAGACATCATCGCGATCCTAGGTATGGACGAACTATCTGAAGAAGACAAGCAAGTGGTATCACGTGCTCGTAAGATTCAGCGTTTCCTATCTCAGCCGTTCTTCGTAGCAGAAGTATTCACCGGTGCACCTGGTAAATACGTATCGCTTAAAGACACAATCAGTGGTTTTAAAGGCATTCTAGACGGTGAGTATGATCACCTTCCAGAGCAAGCCTTCTACATGGTTGGTTCTATCGACGAAGCGCTAGAGAAAGCCAAGAAAGCATAATGGTGAGGCTAGCGATAGCTAGCCCCATACAGTGCTAACGTACCTAATCAGGAGGTTCACATGGCAATGACAGTACATTTGGACGTAGTAAGCGCAGAGAAACAAATTTTCTCTGGTCTTGTTGAAACGATTCAAGTGACAGGTAGCGAAGGTGAGCTGGGTATTCACCCAGGGCACGCGCCACTTATCTCTGCTATTAAACCTGGTATGGTGCGTTTGGTTAAACAGCACGGTGAAGAAGAAGTAATCTATGTTGCTGGTGGTGTACTTGAAGTACAACCTGGCAACGTCACCGTTCTAGCTGACACTGCGGTTCGAGCTGAAGATCTTGACGAGCAGGCGGCACAAGAAGCCAAACGACGTGCAGAAGAGCACATCGCCAACCCAGGCGCTGACTTTAATTATGCTGAAGCCGCTCATGAGCTGGCAGAGGCAATTGCACAACTTCGCCTTATTCAGAAGTTACGCAAATAAGCGAGCAGCTATTATTATAAAAACCCGCCTTTTGGCGGGTTTTTTGTTGGTCGTTTGAAAAGTAGGCATTCATAGTTTGTTACGCTTATTTCTATTGCTATATGGCATGCTAATGACTTATGGTTAGTGGGTTTTTAGCACAGATTTGGCTGTAGGGTTCAGATACAAGCAGCAAACTACGTAAAGATTAATAATGAAGTTTAGTTCTTATTCAAATACAGATAGAGGGTCATCCGCTGGACTCTTTCCCCTGCTTACTTCGTTAGTACTCTTGATGATTCATTTTTTGACCGGCGCACTTGACTGGCCCGCCGCTGGTGATATCAGAGCGCAACGCGACTTCAACTCAGCTATCGGGATGTCTGCACTTACCGGTTACTTTTGGTTTGCATTACGACTGATGCAGCAAAACGTTGCAAGTACGCTAGTATCGCTGTTGGTGAGAGCAAATAGGCTGAGTCACTTTACGTCACATCGCGACAAACTCACCTCTCATTTTAAACACCAAATTTTCAACGCAATGATTTTATCCATTATGATCACAGTGGTGTACTGTGTGTTTGAAGGGTTAATCTCTGTAAAGCAAGAGTTGCACGTACTCATGCTAACCGCAACAGCTGTGCCCTTTTGGTTTATCGCGTTGTTGTTTTTATTCCAAATGTCGTCCAACATCAATTATCTGAAAAACAAAGTTATGCCTTCTATTGAGGCGAATAGCGATAGGCTTAATTCACTGTCAGCCATCCTCAGTTTAGGGACTACAAATAGCATTTTTGCCGTTGGTGCCCTCGCTATTTTTCCCATTTTCTGGCTCAAAAAAGATATTCCTATCATTGATGTGTTAGTTGTATCGTCGTTTACCGCTACAGTCCTAATATTCCTTTTTTTACCCGTTATTAAACTTCGACGTTCTTTAGAAAGTGAACAAAATAAACTGCTTAATGAACTAGAAAATGACATTGCAGAAGGTATAAGACAGTGTGCACTTGATAACGGAAGTGGTTTTGGAAAAAATATCGAGCAAATGGAAAGTGAGAAAGAGACACTATCGAGTTATCGATTCAGAGCATTTTCTCCTCGAGACAAAGCCAGAATAGCGGCGTGTATTACGTTGATCCCCGTTTCCTGGCTGGTGTTATTGTTGACTGAGTGGTTAATTCATCTCACCTACTATTAAACTCGTACCCTTTATACTGCTTTAAATTTGACCAAACCTTCTCTACTATAAAATTCAAAATTTAATTAATGAGACTTTTTACGTGAGAATTTATGGAGATAAGCGGTCAGGCAACTGCTACAAACTCGAATTATTGCTATCCCTGTTAGGTAAAAGCTGTGAATGGGTTGACGTAGATATTCTCAAAGGTGAAACACGCACTTCCGCGTTCTTAGAAAAGTCACCCAACGGAAAGATCCCTATTCTTGAGCTTGATGACGGCCGTGTGTTATCAGAGTCCAATGCAATCATGCATTATTTAGCCTCCAATACGCCGCTGTTGCCTTCTACGCCCTATACCTATGCCCAAGTACTACAATGGCAGTTCTTTGAGCAGTACAGCCATGAGCCTTATATCGCGGTAGCACGGTACATTAATTTATATCTTGGCCTGCCCGATGATAAACGCGCCGAGTTTGAGTCAAAGCAAGCAGGCGGCTATCGAGCGTTGGAAGTCATGGAAAAGCAACTTAAACAAACGCCTTTCCTCATTGGTGATACGTTAAGTCTTGCTGACATTTCGCTATTTGCTTATACCCATGTAGCGCATGAAGGGGGCTTCGACTTATCAGCATACCCTGCTATTCGAAATTGGATTGGCTTGGTAAAAGAGCAACAAGGCTTTGTTGCAATGCAATAGCGTTACTCTATAGGCCTGTATGTGACGCCAATAGCACTATTTCTGGGGTTCCCTTAAATGTGCTTTAGGTGCTTGCCATTTACTCTGCATTGCTTGCTGGAGTGCATGGAGCGCAGAAAGGTCTTTTTGTTCCAACACCGACAAGCTATAGGCCGTTGCTTCAAGTGTAGAAAGCGCATGAGCTAACGATGTGTGCCTAATAACATAGTCTGAGTACGGAGCATTGGAAAAGTGAACTGCACGTAATGCTTGTAACCAAGGATTCTGCTTTACTATGCCAAATGCTTGTTTCCAACTACCATCAATCAATACGATGGTACTTATTTCTTTTCTATCACCTTTTGATAGTGCCTCAATAGATTGACTGGTTCCACTGGGATAAACCAACAGCGTAGAAGCGGCATCGCATGATGTGGCTAATGCATGCATGGCTTGACTATCGTTAGCATGAATAATGCGAGTGGATGGTATACTCAAGGCTACCAACTTTGCGGTGTTTTTGGCATGCGTCGCTTCTTTTGGGTGCTGAATAATAATCACCTGTAAAGCGGTTTGAATAATGCGAATATGCTCACAAAGGCAAGTTTTTTTGGGATAGTGACAATGGGGGCAGAATTCGCGCATGTCCTATTCTTAATGTCGTTCACATGAAGGTAATGATACCTATGGTCAATCCAGACGTATACCAACGCGTTGAAAAAACATTACGGGTTGTTCCACGTGGTGTAGTGGTAAGTTACGGACAGCTTGCTGACTTAAGTGGCTTACCCGGCAGGGCAAGGCTTATAGGAAAGTGCTTACAAGAATTAAAAGGTGAGCACAATTGGCATCGCGTAGTACGTGCTGACGGTAAAATAGCATTTCCTTCTGGTTCAGATAAAGCCCACGAGCAGCGAGAGCGATTGTTAATCGAAGGCGTCATTGTTAAAAACAATCGTATAAGCATGCAGAAATTCGGATGGCGACCTGATTTACACACTATACTTACAGAACTAACGTATTAACGCGACGAAAAGTGCCGCTTGGCGTACCTTTCTTATTGATATAACAACTAAGTAAACCGCAGTATGTTACAGAAAATCACAATAGATCAGCTAAAGCCAGGTATGTATGTTCATCAAATTGTAGAACAGAAAGGCAAGCTATCGATAACGAATCAGGGGCGGGTAACGTCTGACGCGATTATCAGTACATTAAAAAAGCGCGGTGTAAAAACCTTAGTTATCGATACTGATAAAGCATTTAATGCAAATAGCAATGCAGATAGCAGTATTGGTGCTGTTGCGTCACCTAGCGCGGTAAAACAGGGCGCAAGCAAACCTGTGAGTTTTGATAGCGAGTTGGCACGTGCTGTTAAATTGCATGAACAGGGCAAGGCCATTCAACATGCGCTTCAAACGAATCTTCAAAAAGAAATGCCCTTTGATGGAAGCATTCCAAAGGCGTTCTCTAGCAAACTGGTTGAATCGGTTGAACGCAATCCTGATGCGCTGTTGTGTTTAACGAAAATACGCGAAAAAGACGATTATTTGCTAGAGCACTCATTAAACGTAGCTATTTTATTGGCTAACTTTGCCAAACACTTAGGGATGACAGATAACGAGGTCAATGAACTATCCTATGCGGGATTTCTTCATGATCTTGGCAAAATAATGATTCCTGACGAGATATTGCATAAACCCGGTCGACTAACCGATGAAGAAATGGACATCATGAAAGGGCACGTTCAGCATGGCGTCGACCATTTACTTGAGACCGATATCCAACCACACCTTATTCAAGCTGTTGCTGAGCATCATGAGCGGCTAGATGGTCTTGGCTACCCTCAAGGAAAGAAAGGCGATGAAATAAGCATGGCTGGAAGAATGCTGGCTATTGCTGATATGTACGATGCGTTGACCGCGGATAGAGTTTACAAATCAGGAATGTCTAGCCAAAAAGCTTTTTCTATTTTGATGAGTGAAGCCCCTACTCGTCTTGATATGTATCTCGTACAGCAATTTATTAAGTGTTTAGGTATCTATCCAGTAGGCAGTTTAGTACTGCTTTCAAACGAGCGACTCGCCATGGTCATGCATCAAAACGATTCGCCACTTACCCCTGAGGTAAAGGTATTTTACTCAGTTAAGCAAGGCCACTACTTAACGCCAAAAGATATTGACCTAAGTACCGATAAATCTTTGACTATTGTTAAGGCAATAACCGCGTCAGATTACAATATCGACATCAATGCGTTCTTTGAACGTTCTGTGTCTGTGTAAAGCGCTCAATTGTGCTTTGATGTCGGTAAAAAGATACACGTTGTCTCGTTGACTTTGTAGGTTTTACACTCACAACGCTTTTATTGCTGAGTAGCAATGACGGAGTTGTACGTATTTTTGTTAACCCTGTATTCAGGTTTCTCACAGTAGAGTAAATACAAACAACAGCTATGTCGCCGAGTCCCCAGTTAAAGGCGTACGTGTATCTTCTTTTACAAGGAGATATCTCGACTATTCAATCAGGCAAATGTAGTCGTTGTAATCTCTGGAATGTATTTTGCTGTACTAACCAATAACCGTAATGAAAATTACAAAAAGTTTTGAATTGTGTTTGAAATTAAATACCACATATCTTTAACTTCAACGCATGTGGCTCGTTTTACGAGATAAGAGGACGTTATGAAAAAGACACTAGCTGTAGGATTAATCGCTGCTTCACTAACAGTAGCGGGTTGCGCAAATAACCCGAACAACACACAAAAAGGTGCTGCAATTGGTGCTGTGCTTGGCGCAATACTGGGTAAAGCGACTGGTGACCATGATAAAAGCCGTTATGCATGGGGAGCTGCCGTAGGTGCCATTGCTGGTGGTGCGATCGGTAACTACATGGACAAACAGGAAGAAGAGCTTCGCAATGAGTTGTCTGATACAGGTGTTCAAGTAGTACGTGAAGGCGATAATCTTCGCCTTATCATGCCAGGTGATATTACCTTCGCTACTGACAGTTCTAATATCAGCCCTAATTTTAATCCTGTACTTCAGGATGTGGCTAAAGTAGTCAATAACTATGAGAAGACTGTGCTGTTAATTAAAGGGCATACGGATGACACTGGTGCTGAGCAATATAACCAATCGCTGTCTGAACGTCGTGCAGGGGCTGTGAAAAACCTACTGATCAACTATTCGGTAAATCCAACGCGGATCACCACGGTCGGCATGGGTGAATACTCACCTAAAGTGCCTAACAATAGTGCTGCAAACCGTTCAATGAACCGTCGTGTTGAAATGGAAATTCAACCGCTCACTCAATCAAATACGTAAAAGCATCAATATCAAAAATGTAATGCCACCTGCGGGTGGCATTATTACTTATTCGCTTGTTTAATTAGGTCAGCGACATCATCTGCGATGCTGTTAGGTACAGGTATTGTGAGGTGATACTGACTTATCTTCCACGTATCGCCAACCTTGATAAGCACGCCAGTGCCACGGGTCTCTCCTAAACTTTCATTGTCGAGAAGTTCGTCAAACCACGCCACATTGTTATCTGGTGAAAAGTAAATGTGTCTATCTCTTGGGTGATAAGTCCACCCCGTGCCTTTGTCAAAGTGGGGCTTTGCGTACGCTTTAAACTCATCAACGCTCCATACTTCAGAGGAGTCTGTACCAATAAACACAGCATTGTCACTGTACAAATCAAAATATCCATCGAAATTTGCGGTAGCCGCCATGTGGTGAAGGTTGTCTATTACTGAACCTACTTTGCGAGCATCATCATTGGCAAAGACACTGGCCGTCCAGAGTATGCAGGTAAGATATAAGATAATAGTGCGCATCGTTTTCCTATTAAGAGCTTGTTTGTTACTGGCTAACGTCTACATAGTCGGTCAAACGGTCTACAATAATGTTTCACATGAAACAGTTTTTACTCGTACTTAGTAGTGGATTCTCTTAGCACGAGTGATGGTGAAAATAGCCGATTGATTTCATGCTTTTGGCCATACACTTTGTTTAGTATGAATTTGGCAGAAGTCTCAGCCATTTCAGCAACTGGGTTACTCACTGTGGTCAAACGAGGAAATACGTGATGTGCAAATACCACATCGTCAAACCCTACAATGGACAAGTCGTGAGGTAGACTCATACCAAGATCTCTGGCGCAGCTAATAGCCCCTGACGCCATCCAGTCATTTGCGCACACCAGTGCCGAAAAAGTCATATCACGAGCCAACAGCTCTAACAATCCGATTTTTCCACCGTCTTCCTGGTAATCGCCGTTATAGATAAGCTGAGAGTTTACTGCAATACCCGCTTCGTTAAGCGCCCGTTTATGACCTTCAAGACGCTGCATCGCATCCGCTTTATCTGTCGGGCCTGAAATGTAGGCAATATGCTTATGACCAAGTTCCAGTAAATGGCGGGTGGCCAAATAGCCCCCTTTCTCATTGTCTAAAACAGTGCACGCTTCTTCAATACCCTCAACTTGCCTGTTAACCAACGCAATGGGGAGCTTTTTACTGTTAAGCTCAAGAAGGTATTCATCGGATAGCGCTTCAGCGTGCATGATAAGTGCATCACAGTTTCGGCTTATTAGAAATTCCACAGCATCTTGTTCGGTAGCCAGACAATTTTTTCCTACCGTAATAATGACGTGCTTGTCCGCTGCACGACAAGTTGATTCCACCGCTTGCATCAAGTCGCCAAAAAAGGGCGCATTTAACTCAGGTACAAGTACGCCAATACTGTCTGTCCTATTATTCGCTAATGAGCGGGCAACTGAATTAGGACGATAATTGAGTTCTGCAACCGCCTTATCAACCTTTGCCTTTAAAGCAGGGTTTACCGTCGACTTACCGTTTAATACTCGCGAGACCGTGGATAGTGATACTCCTGCCCTTTCTGCAACTTGATAAATGGTAGCCACGCCGATAAAACCTCAATGTTTTAATTATTTTGATAATGCTTAACTGCATTATGCCGCTATTGGCGTTTGTTCGCTACGTCGAGTGCGTAACGCAACGGTAACTTCCTGCTGTTTCTTGTCATCTAACGGGTAAAACCCTATAAGAAGCGCACCTGCAAAGCCAAAACATGCAGGTATCCAGCTCATTAGTGCTTGCATGCCTGGTAGCGTCTGTTCGATTGTTGAGGCATCTAAGCCATTGTAGCCATAGCTTCCTAAAACCAGCAAAACAAGTGCCCCGGCAAAACCGCCGCCAGTCTTTTGTACAAACGACCCTGCCGAATAAACAAGACCTGTCGCCCTTCTACCTGTACGGTATTCGCTGTAATCTGCTGAATCTCCAAGCATTGAAAAGAAAAGTGTGGGTAAAATCGCAGCAAAGAACTCTGCACTACAGCCCAAAGTAAATATGCCAATAACGCTTCCTTGAGGAACAAAATAGATAGCACAGGTAAGCAAACTACTCACAACGAGTGAGAGAATAAATAAGCGTTTTCGACCGAAAAGGCTGGCAAGCTTTGGTGTAGCCAGCGCACCTAAAATAGACACGACTAGTAAGCCGATAAAGAAGTATCCCGTTAAGAGCTCGCTGTTCATGTAGTACTTAAAATAGTAGGCAATAACACCATACTTAATACCGTTAAACATCATAGTCAGAAACCCCATACCTAAAAGGATGAGCCAGGGTTTATTTGATAACAAATCAATAATGTCTTGTTGTGTTCGGCTACGTCTTGTTGACTTGTTATTGAGTAGTTGCCTAACGACTAATACGCTAACCAGCATGGCTAATATGAAAATACCACCAGTAATTAAATTTCTAAAATAGAAGAATGCGGTAATGGCACCAAGAGGTATGAGTATCAGCGGGAGTTGTTTTGTTAAGTCTTTGAGCTCTCGCGCTAACGTGTTGGTGTGCCTATTTGAGTCGGCAGTGAGAGAAGATTGCGAAGATTGCAATGTTACGCGCTCTTTGGTGGTTACGACGGTAACCGTCATTAGAAGCATAAGCAATAGAGCAAATAGCCACATTGTGTATTGATACCCTAGTGCGTTTTGTCCTTGCCCTAGCCACTCTACCAACATGGGTAAGCAACCCATTACAAGTAATCCACCTAGAAAAGCACCAGCAAACCGATAGCCAGACAAACTCGTGCGCTCACTATCATCGCTTGTCATAACGCCCATTAATGCAGAGTAAGGCACATTGTTTACGGTATAGGCCAAGGTAAGCCCGATATACGTCAGATAGGCGTAGATGAGCTTTCCTTCATAGGAAAAGTCTGGCGTTGTAAAACAGAGCACCATGAAAAGCCCTAAAAATGGGGTTGAACCTAAGATCCACGGCCTGAATTTTCCCATTTTCGTATTGGTTCTATCAGCTATCATGCCCATGATGATATCAGTCACACCATCAGACAGTCTTACCACAAGAAATAACATCGCAGCCGCCGCTGCAGTAATACCAAAAGTATCTGTGTAAAATACAGCTAGGTAGGCGAGCGCACCTCGCCAAACTAAGTTAGCAGCGGCATCGCCTGCGCCATAGCCTAATTTTTCTTTTAGAGTCAGTTTGTATTCCATGTGATGTCTCCACTGCCCATTTATTTGTTTCGGCTTGCAATAAGCTTTTTGTAGGCCAGCGCACTTTGCTTCAAGGTACGCTTTTGCGTGTTAAAGTCGACATGTACTAGGCCGAATCGCTTTTCATAACCTTCTGCCCATTCGAAGTTATCTAAAAGGCTCCATGCAAAGTAACCACTTACTCCAACACCTT
The DNA here is from genome assembly GCF_028865455.1 of Alteromonas sp. 009811495. Lineage (NCBI taxonomy): Bacteria > Pseudomonadati > Pseudomonadota > Gammaproteobacteria > Alteromonadales > Alteromonadaceae > Alteromonas > Alteromonas sp. 009811495. The sequence goes on along the minus strand of NZ_CP113972.1, from coordinate 4,402,310 downwards.
CTTTCATGGCTTTGTCGACCATGTTTAGATGATGGTGGTAATAGGAAATTCGGTCGGTGTCATTCACAACACCTTGTTCTATCACATCCTTCATTGCAGCACCATTTTCGGTGATAAAAACAGGCGGCAACACATATCGCTTGTGAAGCGATGTCAACAAATCATGAAGTGCTTGAGGATATATTTCCCAACCAATGTCAGTTAAAGGCCCCCGGTGACTATGCTCAAAAAATAATGTGTCTTTGTCTTTTGGGGCGGAATAATGCAAACGCGTGTAGAAATTAATACCAATAAAGTCGATGGGCTGACAAATAAGCGCCATGTCGCCTTCTTCAATAGGTGGCCTATCTTGTATAGGGAGTGAGTGAAGAACATCAGGGTAAGCACCCTCCATAACTGGCTGCATATACCATTGATTAATGTATTCATCGGCGACACGGGTCGCGTGCTTATCCGCATCGCTGTCGGTATTTGGATAACAAGGTGTAAAATTTAGTACAATACCGGCTTGGCAATTAGGTACATTGCGGCGCAGTACTTTCATTCCTAAACCGTGTGCAAGCAATATGTGGTGTGCTGCTGTGCGTCCATTTGCGCGGCCTACTCTTCCCGGCGCATGTACACCTATTTCATAGCCTAGATATGCACTACAAAATGGTTCATTAAAAGTGGCGTATGAATAAACCCTTGTTCCCAGTATAGTGGTAATCTTATCGACATAGTTTTCAAACGCATACGCTGTTTGTCTGAACAACCACCCGCCCTTATCTTCCAAGTATTGAGGAAGATCCCAATGATATAGTGTGACAAAGGGTTTAATTCCCTTCGCGTTTAACGCATCAATAAGTGTCGAGTAGAACTTCACACCCTTTTCAATTAATTCGCCTTCCTCGTCAATGACTCTGGGCCACGAGATTGACAACCGGTACGCGTCCACGCCCAAGTCGACTAGTATGTCGAGGTCTTCTTCCCAGCGATTTATATGATCGCAGGCAATGGCACCATTTGAATTATCAGCTATTGCTCCGGGGCGCTCACAAAATGTGTCCCAGATACATTCCAAACGATTTTCAATATCGCCCTCTATTTGGAAACTCGAGGTTGCTGATCCGAATATAAAATCTTTACTTAAAAGCGGACTGTTAGCGGGAAGCGTGATGCTGTTCATTTGTTAAACCCTAGTTTCTGTTCTTCTTTTTCCATCTAAGCCAATGAAGGAGAACTGCTCTTCAACGGTAACCTGCCGAATTTATAGCACATGAAACACTTAATGAGAAAGCGCTTTCTCAAATGTTTTTAATTTATTTGTTAATTAATCAATAATATTTGTAGATTTCTTCTACTTTTGTTTTATGAGTCTTACCAACTTAATTTATTGATATAATTGATTTAATTTTGAGTTTGCCCGTTTTAATGCTGACTGCTGTGAACTAAATGTAAAAAATGTGTTGATCTATCGATGGTGTTGGATTACCTTTGAGAAAGCGCTTTCTTTTATCTGGGCATCGTTGTTTCTCTTTGAGAAAGCCCTTTCTCGGAGCGCTAGGGATCAGCAACAAACAAAAGCACACTGAAAGAGAGATTGACTGTGAAACTAATAACACCGCATAAAACCAAAGTCGCAGCGAGTTTGTCCCTTATCCTTGGGACAGGACTAACCGCGCCGCTTATGGCACAAGAAACGTCGGACAACGATAATATTGAAGTTATACAAGTATCGGGAATTCGAGGCAGTGTCCAAGAGTCAATGGGAATTAAGCGTGACTCTGCAGGGGTCGTAGATGCCATATCTGCTGAAGATATTGGTAAATTCCCAGACACCAACTTAGCGGAATCGCTCCAACGTATTACAGGTATTTCAATTAACCGTAATAATGGTGAAGGTAGCCAAGTAACAGCACGTGGCTTTGGTCCAGACTTCAATATGGTCACATTAAATGGCAGGACAATGCCAGGTTCTGCGTTGCCTGGCGGTGGTGGCACACCCAATTCTCGTGCGTTTGAGTTTTCAGATCTTGCGTCAGAGAGCATCAGAGCGGTAGAAGTGTATAAAACTGGCCGAGCAAGCATTGCAACCGGTGGTATTGGTGCGACGGTTAATATTAAAACGGCGCGTCCTTTTAGCGCAGCTGAATCAGGTTTAACAGCTAGTGTAGGTGCCAAAGCACTGCATGATACTACTAATCGTGTAGGCGATGATGTAACGCCTGAAATGTCAGGCTTTATTAACTATTTAAATGACGATCGAACCTTTGGTTTCACTTTCACCGGTTCTTTCCAACAGCGTGATAGTGCTGCACAAGGTGCTTTCGTAAACCAATGGCGCGTTAATGAATTCGATGGCACTGTGCCACAATCACCAGACCCTGCTAATCCAGCAAGTGGCGACCCAGTGGTTCTAAACAACGCTCCGGCATTAGGGCAGCTTTTTGCTATTCCCTCAGACCTTCGTTATTACATGGCTGACAGAGAGCGTGAAAGAACCAACGCACAACTTACTTTCCAGTACGCTCCATCAGAAAAAGTGACTGCTACCCTAGATTATACGTACTCACGCCAAGACTTGTATGAGGCGCGAGCTGAACAGTCTATTTGGATGGATGATCGTTACTTTGCAGAGCTGACTTTTGATGATGAGACAGTAAAAACACCTGTGATGATCTCGCAGGAGCGCCGCGATCTACTTCCGCGCGACTTAGGCTTAGCCCTTCAAGAACTAAATCAAGTGAATGAGAATAAGTCTATCGGTTTGAACGTCGAATACTTTGTTAATGATGATTTAACACTCGTCTTTGATGTGCACAATTCAACGGCAGAGGGTCGTCCTGATGCACCTTACGGTACTTGGACTAATTTGGGGCTAGGTGCCAATGTTGTAAGAGGTCAAGGAGTAGACTTTACGGGTGAATTCCCCATTATGTTCGTTGATTTTGATGATGTAGCACGCGACAACCTAAATGGTAACGGCGTTCTCGATCAAGATGATGTAGGCACCTCTATTCTTGATATGAATTTCTCATCTCAAGACACCGAAATAACGCAAGCGCGAATTGACGGTAGCTATGCAATGGATACGGGCAGCATCAATTTCGGTATTGAATCTCGCTCTATGGAAAGTACGTCATTACAATCGCTTACGCGTCATACTATGGGTAACTGGGGTATTGAAAATCCAGGCGAGTTGCCTGCTGGTTCTTTAACGCCACTTGACCTTGCTAGTGAATTTAGCGATTTCAATACTGACGGTATGTTTTCTCAGGGCTTTACAGGTAGTGTTGCTCAAATTGGCGCATTCGCCGCGCAAGAGTATGGCTTTGACTTTTTAGCCAACAACCCATTTGCAACAAACCGGACCATTGAAGAAGATATTACTGCGGTGTACTTCGAACTCGATTTATCCGGTGAGCTCAATGGCATGGAGTATAACTTACTCACTGGCGTTCGATATGAGAATACCGACGTGACCTCTATTGCCAACATTAGCTTACCAAGCGGCATTGCGTGGGAAGGTAATAATGACTTTAACGTGCGTTTTGGTAGTGATATGGAAGATGTGGCTGTAGAAGCCAGTTACGATCACGTGTTGCCAGCACTCGACTTTGATATTGAAGTGGTGGAAAACGTTATTGCCCGCTTCTCGTATAGCAAAACTATTGCGCGACCGACCTACAATAACTTAAGCGCTGCTGCATCAGTATCGCCACAAAGTGGACCTACGTTACTAAGCGATAGTATTACTGCAACGGCTAGTTCGGGTAACCCGTCACTGATACCACTTGAATCTGATAACGTAGACTTATCACTAGAATACTATTTCGACGAAACGAGCTATGTGTCAGTAGGCTTCTACGATAAGCGGGTTAAAAACTTTATCGGTAACGAACAAGTAGAAGAGAGCGTATTTGGTCTTCGCGATGTCACTGCTGGCCCTAGAGCACAACAAGCTCGCGCTGAGCTAGAGGCGCGTGGGATCCCAGTGAATGATACGTCGCTATTTAACATGGTTGCGGCTATTGAGAACGGCATCGATTACAACTCGCTTACCGATGAACAATTCGAACAACAGTTTGATGTGTTACCGAATAGTGATGATCCACTGATTACCTTTATCAATTCAAAGCCTGTTAATAACAAAGCGGCGAATATCTACGGTTTCGAACTTGCGGCACAGCACTTCTTTGGTGACAGCGGATTCGGTGTACTTGCAAACTACACCACGGTAACGGGGGATATCGGCTTTGATAACGATGCAAACCCATCAATCACTCAGTTTGCTCTTGTTGGGCTAAGCGATACAGCTAACTTAATCTTCATGTACGAAAAAGACGCGCTGCAAGCACGTGTTGCGTATAACTGGCGAGATAAATTCTTGGATACTACCTCTCAGTATATTAACGAGCCGGGTTACACCGAGTCTTATTCACAAATAGACTTTAGTGTGTCTTATGACGTGAATGAAGACCTTACTGTATCGCTTGAAGGTATCAATGTAACTGAAGAGAACATTCGCAGGCATGGAAGAACAAGCGCAATGCTATGGCAAATCGACGAGCTAGGTGCTCGATATGCCCTTGGAGTACGCTACAAGTTTTAAACTGTGGGGTGTGTTACCCGCTAGCATGTATTGGGTTGCGTGTTAGCGGGGCTTTTTACCCTAGGTAAACTTTGATAGTGTAATTTTAGTTTTATTTACGATGTAATTGTTATGGCGCAAGATGATGTAACCCAAGAGGTGAAAAACGTCGTCATCGTTGGTGGTGGAACGGCTGGATGGTTAGCTGCAGGCGTTTTAGCGTCAAAGCTTCATTCTTCAATTAACGTAACGTTAATTGAATCACCTAATATACCAACAATAGGTGTAGGTGAAGGCTCATGGCCATCATTGCGAGACACCCTTATCGATATTGGTATCAGCGAAAGTGATTTTTTAACGACGTGCTCTGCATCGTTCAAACAAGGTTCGTCCTTTGTAAACTGGCGAAACGCTACTGACAAACCGCATATTTACTACCACCCTTTTACCGTTCCAAATGGTTACAACGAACTTGATATTCACGCTTGCTGGCAAACCTTTGCAAAAGATGATGAATATCAAGATGCTTTTTCTTTGCAAGCTGCGCTATGCCACGCCGGACGAGCGCCCAAGCAGTTAAGTACCCCCGAATATGCCCATGTGCTGAATTATGGCTATCATTTTGATGCTTCAGCATTGGCGTTGTTGCTTAAAAAGCACTGTATTGAAAAGCTGAATGTGCACTATCAGCAAGCGCATATCGCACAGGTAAATACTTGCGATAATGGGTTTATTCAATTTGTTACGACAGGTGATGGGAATAGCATTAAGGGCGATCTGTTTATTGACTGTTCTGGCCAGCAAGGAGTGCTTATTGATAAGCACTACAAAGTACCGTGGCAAAGCGTAGAGCACACGCTTATCAACAACAGAGCGGTGGCAGTACAAGTACCTTATGCAGAAAACGATAACGCTATTAGCAGCACCACAATCGCAACAGCGCAATCTAATGGGTGGACATGGGATGTTGGCCTTCAGCACAGGCGCGGCATAGGGCTGGTGTATGCAGATACCTTGACTAGCGAAGAGGCTGCTATAGATACCTTGCTCAATCAGGTAAGTCTGCGCTACCCAGAGAATATTCAAAAAAGCGATGTTAGAACGCTGCGTTTTTCACCCGGATATCGACAGCAATTTTGGGTTAAAAACTGTTTAAGTTTGGGCATGTCGTCCGGATTCGTTGAGCCACTTGAGGCATCTGCCATCGCTATGGTCGAGCTAGGTTTGCGCATGTTATGCGATGCGTTTCCACAAAACCGTAGACATATGGAACTTGTCGCAAAGCGTTACAATTCGCGTTTTACGTACCGCTGGCAGCGCGTTATTGATTTTTTAAAACTGCACTATGTCCTTAGCGATCGCACAGAGCCCTATTGGTTGGCACAGCGCGAGCCGTCTAGTATTCCTGGTTCGCTAGAAGAGTTATTAGAGATTTGGCGTTATCAAAGCCCTTCTCGCTTAGATTTAATTGAAAATGAAGAAATTTTCCCCTCTGCAAGCTATCAATATGTTTTGTATGGCATGGGATTTAATACGGCAATGCCGGCTACTGCAATGACAGCAGAAACTGCACGTAAAGCACAAGCATTACGAAATAAGCTCAAGCAAACTCAACAGGCTTATTTAGCAGGTCTACCCACTAACCGAGCGCTCCTAACCCAGCTTAGTGCGCAGTATTCAAAGGAACACGCACATGCCGCCATTAGATAGTGAAAGTACCACACAAGGGCAAGCGCATTTTGATTCTGTGCCAGACACCTCAGCTATCCAGTCACCTGTAAAACAAGTAGTAATTGCAGGTGGTGGCACCGCGGGATGGATGGCGGCCACTGCCCTGTCGCGGTTATTAGGAAAATCGATATCAGTAACATTGGTTGAATCAAAAGATATTGGCATTGTAGGTGTGGGAGAGGCAACTATTCCCCCTATCCGCACCTTTCACAAGCTTCTCGGTATTGATGAAAAGGCTTTTATGCGTGCGACGCAAGCCACCTTTAAACTGGGTATTGAATTTCAAAACTGGCGCGAAAAATCTCATAGCTATATTCACTCATTCGGCATTACCGGCAGAGAGTGCTGGGCTGGTGAATTTCATCATTTTTGGTTGCGGGCGAAAGACTATGGTTTTGCTGGTGAGTTCGGAGACTACTGCCCTGAATTGTTAGCAGCCAAACAAGGCAAGTTTGCTTCTTCCGATACTGCCCCGCTTAATTTTGCGTATCACTTCGATGCGGTGGCCTATGGACGATTCTTGAAACAACTTGCCATTGATGCGGGCGTGACGCATATCGAAGGTGATATCAATCGAGTACAGCAATGCCCAAAGTCAGGTAATATCACGTCACTGAATCTTGCTGACAATAGTGAAATAAAAGGTGACTTCTTTATTGATTGTACAGGCTTTAAGGGGTTACTTATCGAAGAAACCTTGCACACAGGCTATGACGACTGGCGTCACTTCTTACTCTGCGATAGTGCAGTAGCCATGCAAACGTCGCTTACCCAGCCCCCATTGCCTTATACCAAAAGCATCGCTCATGAAGCGGGTTGGCAGTGGCAGATACCGTTACAAGAGAGAATGGGAAATGGTCTTGTGTATTGCAGTCGCTTTATGAGTGATGAAAAAGCGATAGCAACACTAAAAGCGCAGGTGTCGGGTGACCCTATTAACAGCCCTCGTGTTATTCGATTTACCCCTGGCAAGCGGCGCAAAGGTTGGAATAAAAACTGTGTGGCTTTGGGGTTAGCAAGTGGCTTTATCGAGCCGTTAGAATCTACAAGTATTCACCTAATTATGACGGGGCTTGTGAGATTGATGCGGCTATTCCCATTTGACGGTGTTACGCAAAGTGCAATTGATGAGTACAACGCTAAATTTACCAGCGAAATGGACGCCATCCTCGATTTTATTGTCATGCATTATAAGGTAACGAATCGACACGATAGTCCGTTTTGGCAACAATGTCAGCGAATGGATATTCCCCAGTCGCTTACGCATAAATTACGTTTGTTTGAACAAACTGGCCGCGTGTTTCTTGACGATGGTGACATATTCCGCGTTGATTCTTGGACTCAAGTATTAATGGGGCAAGGCATGCTACCCAAGCAATATCATCGTGTTGCAGATGAAATGAGTGAGGCGGCATTAAAGCAATTTATGACAGGGTTAAAGCAGCAGGTCATGCAGAAGGTCGCGTCTTTACCTTCCCATGCGCAGTTTCTTGAGCATTATTTAAAATAAGGCTACGTCGTCAACGTTACTTGGCTTCTTGTTAACGAAAAAAATACTAAAAAATCAGCGTATAAACTGGACGAATTTAAAAACTACGACAACACTCAAAAAGCGAGACAGGGATAGTCATTGTTTGTTCTTACAAGAATCAAAGATCACAAGGACAATACACACTATCTTTTTGAGAGAGCACATAATGCCTAAAAAATCACTTGCTTGGTTGTTGGTTGCAAGCGCCATGAGTTTATCTGCTACGGCTGAAATTGCCGTCATTGTTCATCCTTCCAACTCTTCCGCTATAGATCAAGGCGTGGTAGAGCGCCTGTATTTAGGAAAGAACAGTCAATTCCCCGACGGTAGTGAAGCGTTGCCAATCAATATTGACGCGGGTAGTTCCGTTGATAATTTTAATAGCAGCGTGCTGGGGCGAAGCACGGCGCAAGTAAAAAGTTATTGGTCGAAACAAATTTTTACTGGCAAAGGAACGCCTCCAAAAGAAGTTGGCAATGATGCTAGCGTTCTAGATTTAGTCGCGAATAACAAAAACGCAATTGGATACGTTGATGCTGCGCAAGTTTCAGACGGCGTAAAAGTAGTGTTTACAAAATAGGAGCGACACCATGAAATCTAATTTATTGCGCTTAGCAGTGCTGCTAACTGCTTCATCATTATCTTTATCGTCAATCGCCGCAGACAAAGTAAGAATTAATGGGTTTGGAAACGTGGTTGTTGGTGTCACTTCATCGGATGATTCCTTTTTGGGTTATGACGATGATCCTGATTTCAGCAACGAAAGTTTGTTTGCTTTGCAGGTATCGTCAGATATTTCTGACAAATTGTCTGCTACTGCTCAGGTACTAGGGCGAGGTAGCGAAGATTATGACGTTGATTTTGAATGGGCTTATCTAAGCTATAAAATTACACCATCGCTAACCTTAGTGGCGGGGCGCTCTCGACTACCGCTGTTTACTTATTCTTCGTCGCTGGACGTTGGATATACCTATCACTGGATTACTGCACCCGGTGTTGTGTATGACGTGCCATTCAACAACCTTGACGGCGTGAAGCTGTCGAAGACGGGTTATACAGGTGGCTGGGACTACATGTTCGATGTCGCTTTTGGGCAATTTAAAGGCACAACCCTTGGGGCGGACAATGTTGGCGACAATACCGTTTTGGTGTCAGCACAAGTGAGTAGCGAGACGCTAACACTACGTAGTGTTTTTGGCCGAACAACTAACACAATAGACCTTACCAAATCTGCGAATGAAACAGCGCAGGCACTGGGTAACGGTTTTGATAGTTTAGAGGCACTAGGGTTTGTTGATTTGGCAGACTCGCTGCGGATTGAAGAGGATACCGGTGAATTTATCGGTTTCAGCCTAATGTACGATAATTTCGATTATTTTATTGGTGCTGAATACACAGAAATATCTGTAGATAATACCTTTGCCAACGATGACGAAGCGTATTATGTCACCGTGGGCGCGCGCTTTGGTAAATGGACGCCCGCACTCACTTATGAAAACTTCGAATCCTCTGGCGACGTTAAGTATAGTGACAGTATTGCCGCTATCGCAGCTTCCGGTTTACCTGCCGATGTGGCCGGTGCGTTGACGGCAGTTGCCATTGGTAGCCAACAATCTCAGCTATCTGAGTACTCTGTTGTCACGGCGTCATTGCGCTATGACATTACTGCGGGAATGGCAATTAAGGCTGACGTATCAAGACGTTCAGATGACGTGGATAGCAGCTTAGACGCGACACTGGCAAGAGTGGCGGTTAATTTCGTGTTTTAAAAAAATCAAAAGGCTCCGCTTCACAAAGCGGAGCTTAGTGCTTTACTCAATATTCTGAATTTGCTCGCGCATTTGCTCAATAAGAACCTTAAGTTCAACCGCTGATTGGGTGATCTCAGTACTAATTGATTTCGAACCCAGCGTGTTCGATTCGCGATTAAATTCTTGCATCATAAAGTCTAAACGACGCCCTACTGCTCCGCCTTTTTTAAGAATGTTACGCGTTTCTGCAACGTGTGCATTAAGGCGATCTAACTCTTCGGCTACATCCACTTTTTGAGCAAGCATAATCATTTCTTGCTCGAAACGACCGGCGTCTAGCTCCACTTTCGCTTCTTCAAAACGGGCTTGCACTTTTTCGCGCTGCCATACCATAATTTCTGGCATTTTAGCGGTTACTTTTTCGACTTCGACCTCAATAGCATCAAGACGCTGTGTAATCATACCTTTTAGCGCTTCACCTTCAGTCGCACGGGCACTGATAAAGTCGGTTAGGGCTTGGTCGAATGCCGCCATAACATCACCGTGAATGGTATCCATATCGGTTTCTTCAGCGGCAATAACACCAGGCCAGCGCAGCACGTCTAGTGGGTTAACGCCAGTAGATTGTCCATGAGATTGCACCCAGTCTGCCGCATGAAGCACTTGCTTGGCCAATTCTTCGTTTAGACTCAACTTCGTTACAGCCGCATCGTTTGCAGTAAAACGCAAAGCGCACTCTACTTTTCCGCGCGCCAGCTTTTTGCGAAATCGCTCTCTAAGTACCGGCTCTAAAGAACGAAATTGTTCAGGTAAGCGAAAATAGGTTTCTAAAAAGCGTTGGTTCACTGAACGAATTTCCCACACCGCGGAACCCCAGTCTTTCTTGGTCTCTACGCGTGCGAAGGCAGTCATGCTGTAAATCATAAAATTCCTTAAAATTAAATATGAAAACCTGCAAAAACAACGCGAATGGAACGTGTTGTATACAATATCTTCACGGACAGGTTTTCTTGTACTCTTTATATTAGCGCACAAAACCCTATTTCTATACAAAGTTCGTTTTTAACGGTTAGGGGTATTGCGTTATACTTAGCGACATTATTGCGCTGTGCATTATTAAACTTGCTAGTAGCAGATAAATAATGCATTCATCGCCCCCCTTTTTAGCATTTACGTTGTGGAGAACACTATGCGTCCAAGCGGCAGAACCGCCAGTCAAATTCGCCCTGTTACAATTACCCGTCAATACACATGCCACGCTGAAGGCTCTGTGCTGGTGGAGTTTGGTAACACTAAGGTGTTGTGTAATGCGACGGTAGAAGAAGGTGTACCGCGCTTTATGAAAGGCCAAGGTAAAGGTTGGATCACGGCGGAATACAGCATGCTACCTCGCGCAACGCACACGCGCAGTGGTCGTGAAGCTGCACGTGGTAAGCAAGGTGGCCGTACGCTTGAAATTCAACGTCTTATCGCACGTTCTCTTCGCGCTGCTGTTGATTTGCAATTGTTGGGCGAAAACACTATCACGCTAGACTGTGATGTTATTCAAGCTGATGGCGGTACGCGTACTGCTTCAATTACCGGCGCATGTGTTGCGTTAGTTGATGCACTTACTTTTATGCGCAGCAAGGGCATTATCAAAACCAACCCGCTTAAGCATATGATTGCAGCGCTTTCAGTGGGTATTTACGAAGGTATGCCTATTGCTGATTTGGAATACACCGAAGACTCAGCAGCTGAAACAGACATGAATATTGTGATGACAGAAACTGGCAAGCTTATCGAAGTACAAGGTACGGCAGAGGGCGAACCATTCTCGTTTGAAGAATTGGACGAAATGTTGAAAATTGGTAAGCACGGTCTGCGTGAGTTGTTCGATATTCAAAAAGCAGCATTGGCGTAAGAGGTTATTATGAAAGCGTTTCAGCGAGATTTTATTGAGTTTGCTATTGCCCGTGGCGTACTGAAGTTTGGTGAGTTTACGCTGAAGTCTGGTCGCGTTAGCCCGTATTTCTTCAATGCTGGTTTGTTTAATCGCGGCGGAGATTTGGCTAAGTTGGGGCGTTTTTATGCTGATGCACTTATGGATGCAGGCGTAGAGTTTGACGTGCTTTTTGGGCCAGCTTACAAAGGCATTCCTATTGCAACGACCACGGCTGTTGCTCTTGCTGACTCACACGACCTCGATGTGCCGTACTGTTTCAACCGCAAAGAAGCCAAAACCCATGGTGAAGGCGGCAATTTAGTTGGTAGCCCACTTGAAGGGCGCGTAATGTTGGTCGATGATGTGATAACGGCGGGCACCGCTATTCGTGAGTCGATGGCGCTTATTGAGCAGCAGCAAGCGAGCCTATCCGGTGTGCTTATTGCTCTTGATAGACAAGAACGCGGAAACGGCGAGTTATCTGCTATTCAGGAAGTTGAGCGAGACTTTAACACGCAAGTCATCTCTATTGTGTCACTTGCAGATGTGGTCGCTTACCTTACTGAACAAGGTGATCACGACACTCAAATTAGTGCTATCAATAAGTACCGTGAAAGCTATGGCATCTGATTTCGCAAAAGCATTCAGTGATGCGAATACGCATCTTGATGCAATAGGGCTGCGTTGTCCTGAACCTGTGATGATGGTCCGCCTAAATATTCGTAAATTGGCCGATGGCGAGACACTTTCTGTGACCGCTGATGATCCATCTACGGCAAGAGATATTCCAAGTTTTTGTCGGTTTATGGACCACACGCTAGTGGCATCGCAAACTGATGAGATGCCCTATCAATATGTCATTAAAAAGGGGCGCGCGTAGCGCCTCTTCTATTCTAAGTCGCGGTATTTGGCCTCTAGGCCACAATAAAGTCCAAACATTACAAACCCTGCTCCTACGCCAGCAATTAGATACGGTCCAAATGGCTGTTCCATGAGAGTTGATAGCACTTTTTGTAATCCTCCTGCCTCAGATGGGTTGCTCACTAACGCCGCTAAAATAAAAAATCCACCTACTACTAAATAAACAACGCCCCGCGCGACATAACCCATGCGTCCGCTAAATGAAATACTTTTCTGTATCCCACTGCTTAGTGAGCTCATAGTAAATTTTTCTAAAAAGTCTTTCGTGTAGGCGTGCTTGAATTGAATGCCAGAGAAAACAATTATGCCTACTCCAATGGCAGCGACCAAAAGCAGGCCCCACTCAAATTGCATCAAATAACTACTGATTTCTTGGCTGCTGTCTTTTGAGTCACCTGACTGGCTTTGACGCCACGAAAACAGTGTTTTGGCGCCGACAAATGCGGCAGCCATGTAAAATAATCCGGAGATAAAAAAGAAGCATTTAGTGATAGTGGCTTTAAGTTTACTATCGTCGTTGGACGTTGACTCAGTGAAGGTTTGTAGCCACCGCCATAAGGCGTAACACGCTAAACCTATAACTAGCCCGCCAAGCAAGAACTGCCCGAAAGGTTGTTCTTTTAGGGTTTCAAAAACTTGCGATTGAGTCGCCTTTTCACGATTAAGTGAATTAATTACCGATGACAGAATGAATGTACCAAGCATAACGTACATGATTGTTTTAGCGCTGTAGCCCGCTCTCGCTATGCGATGATACCATTTAGAATCATTTGTCATTGGTCTTCCTTAGGTGGTGAGACTAGCCAAAATAGGGCGTCGTTTCCAAATGACCTTCAAGTTTCGATCCAATCACGTCTGTTTTTTTAGGCATTCCGCATTATTTGCTCGTACTAACGGCTTGCAGTAAAAGCCGCTGTAACGCTTGTTTGCTTTGAGAGCAGGTACAATGTATGTCGCTCATATGTAAGTTCTCACCGCTGAGCATCTTCTTCAGCACAGAAGCTCTAACATTTAACGCAATAAAGTTGTCTTCGTGATCATGCTGTTGTGAAGGCATAATGTTCTCCTTGCTACATGTCTTTTACTTAAAGAATTTTAGTGACAAGCTACGTTTGGCATTGGCAGTGTATTTGGCGGTAAGCCCTTGCAGTCTACACAATGCTGAACCGCGCTTATCAGACGGCAAACAGAAGGATTGGCTGCATGCAGTGGCATCACCGCAATAAGGAGTTGCTGACACTCTTGTAACACCTCGTGAGCTTCATGTTTTTTGTATGCGCGTTGAAGTAAAGATGACAAATACATACCCAGAGCGCCAAATGAAATGATGTCGTTATAGGCGGTGGTAATATTACTTTTCGACACCGGTTGCAGCGCGGTTAACACGACCTTTGCTGTTTCAAATGCTTGATAACACTTGTCACGGGCAAACGCGCTTTTACCTTGTTGATGGGCTTCTTGTGCCTGAATTTGTAAGCTTAGTCGATGCGCGCGAGCGTTAGCTGGGTGTAGTTGTAACCACTTTCGGTAAACAGGGCATAATCGCTGGGAATTCATATTTGCACCTCCTTTTTTTCTTACATTAGTGCAAATGAGAATTATTATCAAATGTAAAGTTGAAAAAATCTATCCCGTTAATCGACAGTGAAATTATCGCAGACTGTGTACGCCCGAAAGTGCTAACGAATTAAATTGGATAGCCACCACAACAGCAATACCACCAACGTAATTGCGATAACGGCTTTCATTCTGTAGCGCTTAATGAGTTGCTCTGCTTTATCACCGGTGTAGTACACCACAGCTGCTAGGCCGAAATAACGCAACGAACGTGCTATCACAGTTGCGAGCAAAAAGAGCCCGAGAGAATATTGGGTGGCACCTGCGGCGAGCATGGCAACTTGAAAAGGAATGGGCGCGATGCCCAACGTCATCACAAACCAAAAGCCTTGGTTTTCCATTTTGGTTTTAACGCTATCAAACTGGGATTGGCTAAAAAAGGTGTCTATTGCCCATTGCCCGACAAGATCAAATAGGTAATAACCCAATGCATAACCAAATATTGCCCCTAAAACACAGCCGATAGTAGCCATTAATGCGATTTGCCAGAGTGATTCTCGTCTAGCCTGCATTAATGGCACCATAACCGCTTCTAGTGGAATGGGTACGATAGTGGACTCGAGAAATGACGCAAAGGTAATGCCTTTTAACATGTGCTTTGAGTCAACCAGTTGCTTGGTTTTCTTTTTTACGTTCTTACCGAGTGCCATGTAACCCTTTCATTTTCTATTGTTTGTAAACAACCCCATCTTTCATTACAAAAGACACTGATTCCATCACCGAGATGTCTTCTAGAGGGTTGCCCGATACTGCCACGATGTCGGCCAATTTACCTTCAGATAACGTGCCCAGTATGTCGCTAATACCAAGGAGTTCTGCACTATTTACAGTCGCGCTAAGTAATGCATTGGCAGGTGACATACCCGCTTCCACCATAAGCGCAAACTCTTTGGCATTGTCACCGTGGGCTGAAACGCCACTGTCTGTACCAAAAGCAATTTTCACGCCTGCCTTATGAGCACGTTCAAAGGTTTTTTGAATTAATGGGCCTATGGCAGCCGCTTTAGGTCTAACCAATTCTGGGAAAAAGCCATCTATTTTCGCTTTTTCAGCGACGAACTTACCTGCCAATATGGTTGGCACGTAGTATGTGCCTTTCTTTTTCATTAGTGCGCGAATTTCATCGTCCATGTAGGTGCCGTGTTCAATGGAATCAACGCCTGCTTCAATAGCGCGTTTCATCCCTTCTTTACCGTGGGCGTGGACCGCTACCGTCATGCCATAATCTTTCGCGGTTTGCACAATTGCGTCGAGTTCATCGGTCATAAACTGCGGGTTTTGGCCGCTTTTTGCCACGCTCAATACACCACCTGTAGCGGTAATTTTGATAACATCTGCACCGTCTTGATAGCGCGTTCGCACCGCTTCTCGAGCTTCCACCTCTCCATTAACTACTCCTTGTGTTGGCCCGACATCAGGGCGCAGTAAATGCGCAAAACCATTACTTGGATCGGCGTGCCCACCCGTTGTAGCAATCGATTTTCCACCGGTATAAATGCGTGGGCCGGTTGCAATGCCTTTTGAAATGGCATTGCGAAGTGCAATTGTTTCGTTATAGCTATCACCTAAATTGCGTACTGTGGTAAAGCCAGCCTCAAGTGTAACTTGTGCATAGTTTGCACCGCGCAGTGCATAATCTGCTTCGTTAAGAGAAAAGCGTTCTAAATAGGTTTGCGGGCCGCCGTGTTGTGATGATAAATGAACATGCATGTCCATTAACCCCGGCATAACAGTATGACCTTTTAGGTCAATAACCTCATCACCTTCACCGGCCTCTACAAAGCCCTTTTGGATGGCCTTAATCTTGTTGCCATCTACAACGATAGTCACCTTTTCTAGCAGGGTTGAGGATGTGCCGGTAAAAGCTTTACCTGCGTGAATTAAAGTGTCAGCTACAGAGCTAGTGCAAAGCGATGAAAGACTCAGGGCGAGTCCTAGCGATAATAGGGTCTTTTTCATTGATGTGTTCTTTTGGTTGTTTTGTAAACTATAACGAAAGTGTTGCTAATTAATACACTTAATTGCGGTTATGCGTTTACTTCACCAATAACGAACGTGCTATTGCCACTTGTGATAGAAAATTGCGTGCCAGTTGCCGTGGTAGTTTCCTCTGCCTGTTCTAACAATTGATAATAGACATTTTGATGAAGCCTGGCCCAGAGGTTGCGTCGCACACAGAGGTAAGGAATAGGTGTGGCATCGGCATCTTGAATTGCTTTAGGTGGGACGCGAAGCGTTAATTGAGCAGGGTCGTCTAGGCGTATTTCATCGCCGGTTTGTGTGGTGAATAAGTAATAGGCCTTTGTGTCTTCTTTGGCGGTGATTTTCTGCCATTGAGTGACCAAAAAAGGCGTATCTTCAACCGTAATCCCCACTTTTTCTACTGGGGTAACCAAAAAGTAATTGTCGCCTTCTCTTTTGAGTACCGACGCAAATAATTGAACAAGGCTTGCCCTACCTATTGGGCTTCCTTCATAAAACCAGCGGCCATCTAATGCAATGGTTAGATTAATGTCACCACAAAAATCAGGATCCCATTTTTCGACAGGCGGCAAAGAGCGCGTCTTAGAAGACGTGCCCTTTAATTGCTGTTGAAATCTAGTTAGATCCACGCTCTTCAACCAAAACTTTAAGCTCGCGCAATTTTGCTTTAATACGACGCATATTATCTGGGCCTGTTCGCAATAATTGCTTTTGTGGCTCATTAAGATTTTCTAAACGTTCATCAGCATATTTATAAGCAACTGAGTCGGTGTACACTTCAACCGGCACAGGCACTTCTGGCGTATCAAGTAATTGGTCAATGGCGTCTAACAGTACTTCATTAAAGTCCTGGTCAGGATTACCAATTTCCGCGTATTTGGCTTGGATATCGCCTTTATAAATAGCATAAACGTTTAATAAGGCTTCGTTGTCAAACGATTCCAGCATATCCACATAGGGGGTATAGCGTTTGTAACTAGCGGCATCAATCCACTGTTTACCCGCTTGCGAATAAACGCGGAAACTTTGTTCAGGAGGCGTGAGTAATTGATGGTTTGGTGCCATTTCATTGTTGGCCAAATTAGTCGCTGAAACGACAAAGCGTTGCAACAAACCTTCATTCACTAACATTCGATTGACGGTGTCTTCATCGGCCGAAGAACTGTTAATAAGTGACGACTTGATCGCAGGGTCACTCGAATCTAGTGGTTCAGGCTTTTCGTCAACAACCTCTGGAAGGGGTTCAACTTCGTCTTTCTCTTCAAGTTCAACAGTAGGCGCAACAGGTTGTGTTTCGAATACTTCTGGCTCTATGGTAGGCGTTTCTTCAGGCTGAACGACTTCCGGCTCAGGGGCTTCTACCACCTCAGGCTCTTTGTCGCTTGGCCAAAACACTACAGCCAAAATAACGATGAGAAGAACACCAACAATAATAAAATGTGGGCCTAATGATTTCTTTTCTGACGACTCGCTCATATTGACTCCGCTACGAAAACTATCCTTTTCTAATACTATCAGAGATAACACCTAATATTAGAAGTTCAAGCAAGAGAAATGTTCCCTTGTTGTGTAAATTCCTCTTTTCATGAAGATTTAAACGTCAAAAAGCCACTTTTCGATTGCTTTTATGTCGTAATTTGCGAATTAACCATGTTCACTGTAAAAGAAAGTAGCCGTTTAAAATGTAAATAGAGCAGCTATTTATAAAACAATTGTTTAACATTTGTGCTTGTATAGTTTAATGTATTGGTATGACCGTAATATTATTCGCTATCCCACTGTTTTTTCTGTTAATTGGCATTGAGCTTTATGTCGATTACAAAAGAAAAACGGGGCACTATCGCACGAACGACGCCATAACCAGTTTAAGCGCTGGGGTTTTGTCTCGCGTCGTTGCCATCGGCCACCAACTCATTCCGTTTACCATCTATGTTTTAGTATACGACGCCATTGCGTTGTTCTCCTTGCCAGATGCATGGTGGGTATGGGTAATTGCTTTTGTCGCTTACGACTTTTTTTACTATTGGAACCATCGAATGGGCCACGAGATGAGTATCTTGTGGGCAGCACATGTTGTGCATCACTCAAGCGAAGACTACAACCTTACTACAGCATTAAGACAAACCAGCGGTGCCTTGTTTAGTTGGGTGTTCTATCTGCCATTGGCTTTAGTAGGATTTGAGCCCGAGATGATTATTACGGTTGGGGCACTTAATTTGGTGTATCAATTCTGGGTACACACGCAGCATATCAAAACCTTAGGCTGGATGGAGTACGTCTTTGTTACGCCGTCTAACCATCGCGTACATCACGCGCAAAACCGCGTCTATATTGATAAGAATTACGGCGGGGTATTTATTCTTTGGGATCGCCTTTTTGGTACTTTTATTCCCGAGCTTGACGAGGAGCCACCGGTGTATGGAATACGCGGTGCACTTAAAAGCTTTAACCCTATATGGGCCAACTTACAAATTTACAGTCAATTAGCGAGGGACAGCTATTACACTCGGTCATGGAAAGATAAATTCCGCGTATGGTTTGGTCGCACAGGGTGGCGACCTGAAGATGTATCTATGCGCTTCGTGCAGGAAAAAAAGCCGTTGAGTGAATTTAAAAAATACCATCCAAAACTACACAAAGCAGTAACGCGCTACAGTCTTGTTCAGCACCTGATTATGCTAGGTGTAACGCTATATTTATTGCTAAATATTAATGCATTGCCTACTAGTCACCAACTCATAGCCGTTGCAACTGTTATTGTTATGAGTATTCAAAATGGGTTCATCCTGTCTCAGTCAAAAATGTCATTGGCAATGGAAGGACCCCGTCTACTCGTATTTCCACTGATGTGGGTCGCTGGCGGCATGGGTGTTGCGGCAATTGTTTATACTCTGTGTTCGTTCGCAAGTTTATTCATGTTAGCTAATGCCGTGCGTCACACTCAGCATCGCCCACCGCTTGAAGAAGCGGTACTGCCCACTGAACCTGATAACCTCGCCTAACGTAATTACCTACTACGCTAGGTAAGCGCAAAGCATTATTTCGTAGCGGTATGTCCCCAAAGTTTAACATACCGCACGTCATGTATTATCAACCACAGTGCATGCCCTAGCGTTAAGCTTAATGAGGTATGTATGCATAAGTTCTATTTTAAAGATATTGAAGATACGCCGACGGCAATCGATTATTTGGAAGTGCAATCTTACGAGATGAACGTTTATCTTGTTTATCTTTCTATTGGCGATAAAAGCGGTATGGTGTACGACACAAAAGATAAACCAATGCGTTTTTTTAGCGCCGGCCATATTCGAGAAGCATTTGCACATTGCAGCGTTGCAAAAGCGGTCATGAAACACGACACCCCTTACGATGAAATGATAGGTAATCCACCCAAAAGTGCTGAACAAATGGCGCTGCCATTTAGTATGGAACTTCCCTATTAGTGAACCCCGCCCTAATAGCACCTTTTTCGCCCTATGGTATCGAAGGTGTTAGCTAGGCGTTATTTGCCTCAAGCCAAGGCGCAGCCGCTTTTCGCATATCAACTCTTGCGCTCAAACGTTTGGCGAGTAGGAATAGCCCGCCTAGTTTGCGGTGGATAAATAGTGCATCTGCAGGTGGCGTATGCCAAAAGTTTTGCTCCATAGTAAGCGCCATCCCTTTGTCATGTAACCGAGTAATCAGGTCGCTGTTACCAAAATCATAAGGCTCGTCGCTTCTAATTGCTTCACAGGCTTCCATGCCTATGTTGATAACTGCGGTAACTTGCGCTTCGCTATGACTGTCATCAATTAAGCCGATGGCCATTGCTGCTCGTCGCATTTCTTCAACGTTATTGTCTGCAGCGCTGTTTAACAATGCTTGATAGTGTACTGCAATGGCGTCGGGTACTTCTCGAGTCGCACCAAAATCAAGTAATACAATTTGCTGCGTTTCACTTTTGTATTTGTAATTGGCTAAATTAGGGTCACTTTGCAACAGCTTGAAATTAAAAACCTCGTTGAAGAAAAGTGCCATGAGCGCTGTCATTAATTTGTCTCTGACTGCTTGGGGTTCGCTTTGAAGAATATCCAGATCTACTGCCTCGATATAGTCCATGGCAAGCACAGTATCAGACGTTAGTGGAGGATAAGTAGCAGGAATAACAAAATGCGTGTTGTCTTCTAAATAACTGCGATAGCGCATGAGCATGGTTGCTTCACGCTGGTAATCGGCTTCTTGGTGTAACTGTAGCTTAGCCTCGCTAAGCAGTGGCGAGATGTTCAGTGATTTTGGCACCAAACCCGTTAACTTAATCAGTGACGCTACATTATCAACATCACTGTCGATACTCTTTTTTACGCCGGGATATTGCACTTTCACGGCTAGCATTTTGCCATCCATCGTAATGGCTTTGTGAACCTGACCTATCGACGCTGCAGCAACAGGCGCGAAGGAAAAATACAATAACGATGCTTGCCAGTTCTCGCCCCACGAGGCTGCTAATGTTTCGATGAGTTGAGTTTTGGGCATAGGATCGGCATCTTCGCGAAGGCGCCCCAAAATCACCGCAAGTTCTGGAGGGAGAAAGTCGCCTGCATCCATTGAAATAAGCTGGCCTAGCTTCATCGCTGCACCACGCATAGTCGCGAGCTGATCGGCAATATTACCAATGTTTTTAGGGGTTAATAGCAGTGACGACAGTACCGGCTTCTCTCCTTTGAGCAGTTGACCGGCACCTTGTGTTACTACGCTTGTTGCTATTTTTCCGGCCAGTGTGCCCAATCGGGTGACGCGAGAGAGCCGAGAGGATGGAATAGCCTTGGTAGGCCGAGAAGTAGGTTTATCTGTCATACGCTAACTCATAAAACAATGTACCCTGTTACTACGCGAGCAAGGGCGTTCGTGATTACTCTAACTTACGACAGTAGTATAACGACTTGTGTCTTACATCAACTGGGAAATGAACTGGATAACAAAACCCACAACGCTACCATAGGCAAAGCCGGCCCACCCGCTTGCATTGCGATATCGCCACAGCGAAGCACCAAAGAAGCCGCACCACAACATGGCAGGATAGGTAGCAATGAGGCCACTGCCCATACCGGTATTAGGCAAAAACAGCATGATGATAAACGTAAGCGCCATTGCACCGCTCAATAGCACCCACATGATGTTTTTCTTGTTTGCAAAAGCGTTATTGCTGGCGTTAGCGGGCTCAGCTTGAACAATTGGCGTCTTTGGCGTATCGCTACTTTTAGCGTTAGTTGACCTACGCTTTCTTTCACTGCGAGATTGAACGCGTTTTGTCGTCGTGTTTATTGAAGAAGCTACGCTGTTGCTCATACTAAGCCCTTACGTGTTTATTTACCCACACTAACGTTAGTGAAGTTAACCCAAAAACACTATACGACTTCAGTCTCACATACTTAATGTAATAAAAAAGCCCGCGACTTAGTGCGGGCTTTCAATCTATTAACGACGTGCTAATAAGTTTAGTGTTGATGGCCTTTAAAGCTGACCTCAAGCAAATTTACGCTGTCTGCAAACGTTAAGGTTTTTATATCGCCTTTACCTTCAACGTTTATCGTGTTGACTTGTTTTGGCCATAAGTCGCGCAGCGCGTCATGGCGAATCTTTAAGCCTTCAAGCGCTGGTGGCTCAGCTGTTTCTTGGTATACCCAGAAATGCTTGCCTTCTACTTCAAATCCAACTTTAGCCAGTGCCAGAGGTTCACCTTCACTATCTAAAATAGCGAAATGCTTGGCCACATAGTCGGCAAATGCTTGCTGAGTATCTATGTCATCCATAATATCAGCATGCTTGTCGAACAAGGCTTTTACCGCGTGTTCAGCATCATGAAGATTAAAGCGGTGCATGACTTCAATGTTTTCAGTGCGTTGATTAAACAACACTGTGGTAATGGCGGCCTTAATTTGATGCGCTTGTAGCTGTGCACTAAACAAGCTAGCACAAATCACTGTTAAGACAATAAGACTGGCAAGCAGGGCTGAAGTGCCCTGCTTTAGAACCAAAGACAACTTATTCGTCATCTTTGTCCTCTTCTTTATCTTCGTCTTTATCTAGCTCGGTCTTTGAATCGTGCATCAAGTCGCGGTACTCGTAAGTGTTGCGCGGCTTATTCTTGTACGCTTCAATACGCGATGGGATGATACGACGTGGGTAATGGTTATTTTCCACATCAACGTCTGCTGTTTCCCAGTGCGGGTCAACCGTTACGCTAACTAATTCTTTGTCTTTGTCCGTCACGATAAGCTTGCTTACCGCTTTAGGAGTACGACGCCAAATCTCAGCTGGAATGCGCATCTCTTCTTTGCTGCCATCTTCAAATGTCAGTTCAAGAATAATAGGCATAACCAAACCACCTTTATTGCTAAAATCTAGCACGTAGTAGTTTTTGTCTTCCTTCACCGCGCGCTCAAAGGCTTTACGTTCCCATGGCTCAAGACCTTTTAGGAATTTCTTGTACTTATTGCGCTCTTTGTTGGTTACTGTGTATCGGTCGTTTTCGTCGTAGTAATCGCGGATATCTTCAAAGCGGTCAACCCACAGTTCTTTACCTTCTTCTTTGTTGCGAATATCGGTAAGTGACTTTGGTTTTTCCATTTCAGCATCACGCTCACGGGCGAAGTCGATATCTGGATCTTCAGTGTCTAAACGCAGCTTATAAACGCTGTCTAGGCTAATGTCTACGTGGTCAGTGGTATAGAACCATCCACGCCAGAACCAGTCTAGATCAACACCTGAAGCTTCTTCCATTGTGCGGAAGAAATCTGAAGGTGTAGGACGCTTAAACATCCAACGTTGTGCGTATTCTTTAAACGCGAAGTCAAACAACTCACGACCAAGAATAGTTTCACGTAGAATATTTAGTGCAACGGCTGGCTTGGTATAAGCATTTGGACCTAGGCGCAATACCGAGTCAGATTGCGTCATAATAGGTACTTGCGTTTGAGACTTCATGTAACCAGTAATGTCACGCGGTTCAACGCCCCATGGAATAGTTGGATCCCATTCGCGACCTGCTACACCGTCTAGGAAGCTGTTAAGGCCTTCATCCATCCATGTCCACTGACGCTCATCAGAGTTAACCGTCATTGGGAAATAAATGTGACCTACTTCGTGAATAACAACACCAATAAGGAAGCGCTTCTCAGCCAAAGAGTATGTGCGAGAACCGTCATCGCGAAGCTCAGTACGTGGGCCGTTGAAGGTAATCATTGGATATTCCATACCACCAACTGGACCATTTACTGACTGTGCTACCGGGTATGGGTAGTCAAAGCTAAAGCGGCTGTATACATCCATGGTGTGGATGATGGATTCGGTAGAATATTTCTGCCAAAGCTCACCGCCCTCTTTCGGGTAGAATGACATTGCCATAACAAGTGGCTGTGTGTCACCGCCCTGCTGATAGCCGCGCGCATCCCAAGCGAATTTACGAGACGATGCCCAAGCAAAATCACGAACGTTGTCAGCTTTGAACGTCCACGTCTTAAGCTTAGAGGTACCTTCCTTCTCGTTTTCAATCGCTTCTTCAGGGGTTACGATGAATACGATACGGTCTGCTTTTTCTGCCTTCTTTAGACGGTCGCGTTGTGTTTTGGTTAGTACGTCTTTCGGGTTTTGTAGTACACCCGTTGACGATACGATGTGGTCTGCCGGTACAGTAATATCAACTTCGTAGTTACCGAATTCTAGCGTGAACTCACCACGGCCAATAAACTCTTTGTTAGTCCATGCTTCGTAGTCGGTGTATGCCGCTAAACGCGGGAACCACTGTGCAAGTAAGAAGATATCGTTACCGCCTTCGCGCTCATCATCTGGGAAGTGCTCGTAACCTGCACGTGCAGATACCGCGTCTTCTTCAACAATGTTAAAAGCAAAATCGATATCAAACGTTACTTTCTTACCTGGTGCTAGCGGCTTAGCAAGGTCAACGCGCATCAAGGTGCCAACAATAGTGTGACGTAAGTCGTTACCTGACTTATCTTCAACGCGAGAAATAGTGTAACCAAGCTCATTATCATCAACGAACTGCTGACGACGCAGTGCACCCATGCTCAATTTAGCTGGTTTGTCGCCACTTGCTGCTTGGGTACCTGGACCGCGGTTGCCAATGCCGCCAAATGTAGTGGTTAGCGCCGACATAGAGTCGTCGCGGAATTTGTTTTGGTCTAACTGAATCCACAAATACTTAAGGGTATCTGGTGAATTGTTGTGATACGTAATGGTTTCTTTCGCTTCAATACGGCGCTTGTCTTCAAGTAGCTTTACGTCAATGTCGTAATCTACTTGTTGCTGCCAGTACTGATGTCCCGGCTCACCCGCTGCGTTACGGTATACGTTTGGTGTTGGGAGAACTTCGTCCAGCTGACGGAATTTATCTTCAAAGTCGCCTTTAGTTTGTTTAATGGCGGCGTTTGCACTTGGAAGAGAAATCAGCATAGACAACACTGGCGCAAGCCAGATTAAGTGTCGTTTTGCGGTGCTCATGCAGGTTCCTTGCAACTTGTAAGTTAGAATTGTTATAAAATAACACGGCTAGTATATCGGGCTAGGCAAATGAATCCAGTTTTTGACCGTAAACTAACCATCTTTTAACGCAAAAAATCTGTAACAGAACGTTTTGCATCACACGCCAACTGTCGTATTCTTGAGCTCTTGTTTTCTTTTTACTTCCCGTTATGAATCGTTTCTCTTGGCAGCGTGCTGTCATCAAAGTTGGTAGTGCCCTTATTGCACCAGAGGGCAATGAGTGTAGTGGTCGTTATTTACTTGCGCTGGCACGTTTTATTACTGCAAGTCGCGAAGCAGGCAAAGAAGTTATCCTAGTTTCATCAGGTAGCGTGGCCGCAGGGCGCAGCAAAGTGAAAGTTCGCCACAATGCGTCAATTGCAGAAAAACAAGCCATGGCAGCAATAGGTCAGACCTTGATGATGGCCAACTGGCAGCGTTTTTTTGATTTTCCGTGCGCACAGGTATTGCTAACGGCTGACGACCTGCGCGACCGCACGCGCTACGTGAATATCAAAAATACCTTACGTGAAATACTTAACCACAATGCTCTTCCCATTGTGAACGAAAACGACACCGTTGCCGTGAATGAGCTGAAAGTGGGTGATAATGACAACTTAGGGGCATACACCGCGTTAGTGGCCCAAGCTGATACTTTAATTATTTGCTCTGACATTGATGGGTTGTACACCGCCGATCCGCGTAAAGACCCCAATGCAACGCTCATTCCACAAGTCGATACTATAGACGCAAGTATTTATGGTTTAGCAGGGGGCGCAGGTACGTCTGTAGGCACAGGAGGCATGCGTACCAAGATAGAAGCGGCCGAAAAATGCACCAACAGTGGTATTCAAACGCTCATTGTTAACGGTAGAAAAGGTGACACTTTCGATACGTTAATTGAAGGCAAGGTACCTGGGACGTTGTTTAGCGCGAGTAGTACTCCAGCGAATGCAAGGCGCTTGTGGTTAACGCATACCCTAAAAACGGCGGGAAAAATAGAAATTGATGCTGGTGCAAAAGCCGCGTTAGTGCAAAAAGGCGCTTCGCTTTTGCCGTCAGGGATCACTAATGTAGCGGGACGCTTCGAACAAGGTGATGCCGTAGAAGTGGTGTGCGACGGTCATATTGTGGCGAAAGGTCTGTGCTTGTATAACGCAAAAGACTTAATGGCTATAAAAGGGAAAAAGTCGAAAGACATCGCCAATGTGTTAGGTTATGAGACAGCTGACGAGGCAATTCATCGCGATGACATGGTGCTTTACTAAACGCACCCTAAAGCACGATGCCCAATTTCAATGCCTAACTAAAATGCCCATGTTCTATGGTTAGGTTAAATGCACCAAGGAGCCGTATGACTGATATCACGCCAACACTTGCTGACTATCCTTATCAGGTGACTATTGCCACCCGTTGGCAAGACAACGACGCTTACGGGCACATCAACAACGTGGTGTATTACGGTTTTTTTGATACCGCGGTAAATCGCTTTTTAATTGAAGAAGGCGGTTTAGACATTCATAACGGTAAATCAGTGGCCTATGTTGTTAGCAGCCAATGTCAGTATATTGCGCCAGCCGCTTACCCTGAAACCATTTATGTTGGTTTGCGCGTGGCTAAAATTGGTCGAAGTTCAGTAACCTATGGTCTATCGGTCTATGCCGGTGAAAGTAAGCGACGTGTTGCTCACGGTCAGTTTGTGCATGTTTTTGTTGATAAAAAGTCAGACAAAGCAATTCCAATTCCCGTAAAAATTAAGGCGGCACTCGAGTCGATATGTGAAGTGCTATGAGCAAGCCAAATGTGGTTTTTCTTGATGCTGAAACGCTGGACTTAGATACGCTTGATACGCATGCCCTTGAATCACTGGATGCAAACGTTACCTTACATGACCGCACGCAATCAGAAGAGGTTATCTCTCGTATAGCGGATGCCCATGCCCTTTTAGTGAATAAAGTGGTATTGAATGAAGCGACCCTGAGTCACGCAAAGGCGCTTCGCTATATTGGTGTTACTGCTACAGGTATGAACAACATCGACCATGAATACTGCCGCGAGAAAGGGATAGAGGTGAGGAATGTTGAAGGGTATGGCACTGACAGTGTGGCTCAGCACGCTGTAACGCTACTGCTCAATTTGGCAACTCAATTTGTTAATTATCAGCGCGATGTGACAGATGGTGAATGGGCACGCTCTGCGCATTTTTGTCTTAATCATCGCCCTGTTGTTGAACTGGCTGGCAAGCATGCGGTTATTGTTGGTCACGGAGCGCTTGGTCAGCGCGTGGAAAGCCTGCTCTGTGCATTGGGAATGCGCGTGAGTATTGCTGGGCGTCCTGGTAAAAACGGTGATCCTAGACCTTCGCTTGAAAGCTTACTGCCAAATGCCGATGTAGTTTCACTTCACTGTCCACTTACTAAGGACAATGAAAAGCTCATTAATAAACGCACGTTATCGTTAATGAAATCGAGCTGCTTTTTAATTAATACCGCCCGCGGCGGGTTAATAGACGAAGCCGCCTTGCTTGACGCGCTGATACATAATCGCATTGGCGGCGCGGGTCTTGATGTACTGTCGGTTGAGCCGCCTCCATCTGATCACATTTTGCTTAATGCACAGTTACCCAATTTATTAATAACGCCACACAATGCATGGATAGGCCAAAGTGCAAGACAAACGCTTTTTGATGGTGCCATACAACAGCTTGCGCATTTTTTACAACGCAATTAGCACGGACAAAATTGGTAAATGAATAACGCTACTCTTTTTTCGTTGTGTTGCTTGATATGGGGGTCTACGTGGATTGCGATAACCTATCAAATTGGGCATACCTCTGAAACCTTTGCGATTGCACTTCGCTACTTATTGGCTTCCGCCTGCTTAGGAGCGTATTGTCTACTAAAGCGTCTGCCGTTGGCGCTTCCCGTTCATGTGCACATTAAAATGGCCGCGGTGGGCGTATTCTTATATAGCCTTAATTACACCTTACTGTATCTTGCCCAAGCCCATATTATTAGCGCACTACTGGCACTGATGAGTTCGTGTATCATCTACATAAACGTGGTGTTACGCCGCTGGTGGTTAAAAGAGCCTATTCGAAAAGAAGTCGTTGTGGGGGCCACGTTCGGGCTTGGCGGCATCATTTGTTTATTTGTGCCCGAGTTTTCAAAAGTGTCGATGGATGCCGCGCTTGCAACGGGTCTTGGCATCGCTTTTGTAAGCTTCTTGTGTGCGTCAATTGGAAACGTTATTTCCGAGCGTATTCTTACTGCGGGCACACCGGTTATTCAGATGAACTTTTATGCGATGTCCTACGCTATGATATTGCTTTTTATTACGTCATTGTTGCTGCCAGGTACGTTAGTTATTCCAAGTAGTACAAGCTTTTATCTATCATTGGTTTATCTGGCACTGTTTGGTTCGGTATTCGCGTTCGGCGCGTATATGAAACTGCTCAAGCAAATGGGGGCTGATAAAGCTGCCTATGTGGTGTTGGTGTATCCCATGGTGGCGCTATTGATATCAACCTTCTTTGAAGGGTATCAGTGGACCATGCTATCTGTGGTTGGCGTGGTGATTGTATTGATGGGCAACGCGATAGCCATGGGGAAAATTCCACGCTTCATGCGTCGCCCATCAATACCAAACTAGGCGGGGTGTAAACTATCACTACTTAAGCGCATTAATTTTTTTGTTTAGCTCATAGGCAGGTTCGGTCACGATGGCTTCCAGCGTTTCAATGCGCTCCATGAGTTTTTCAATTTGCGCGTCTTTCTCTTTTAATCGCTGCGCTTGCTGCGAGGCGTTGGTTGCTATGAATGGGTTGCTGCACTGACCATTCATCCAGTCGTTTAACCGCCATTGAAATTTAGCATCAAGATAACACGCTAAGAGCGCAATAGATGTGATACCGCTTAGTAATAATACAAGGCTTAACGTAGACATTAGGCTCTCCCTCGTTGTGTTGACTATGTCTTTATATGTTTTGGCAACGCCTAAACGTAGAGTTTGGGGCTGTTGCACCGCTTTCGTTATCACTAGTCATTGCCATTTAAAAAAAATTACAACGATTTTCAAAAAAGTGTGTAATAAAATTCGTTACACGCTGACTGTAGAGAATAACCGCGTTCTTAGAAGGCTTAAGAATAAGGGAAGCGCTGCGATGAAGGTTACGTTCGCTGAAAAGCATGCGACATACCATGAAGAACATTAGGCTGAATGTGGCCTTAAAACTAGGTTCATGAATTCTGAGTTTTACAATGCGCAAAACAAATAAAAATAAAGGATAGGATCCACCAGATTGGGGCAAGGTTTCGAAGCGGTTTTTTCACAGTATGGCGCATTGCTGAGTAGGGTAGCGAACAGTTACGAGGCAAATCCTGCAATGCAACAAGAGTTATTACAGGAGATTGCTATTGCAGTATGGCAGGGGTTGGCGCGCTTCAATGGTGATAGCAGTGTAAAAACCTATATTCTCAAAATAGCCCATAACCGCGCAGTGACTCACGTGGCAAGCCAGGTTAAACGTGTAGATACTCACCACTACGACAGCGATGAGCTGGGGTCAGATGGTTATTGTAGTGCACAGCACTCCCCAGAGGTGGTGTCTAGTCAGCAGCAATCATTAGAGCAGTTACTTACTGCGGTTCGAGCGCTGCCCTTGCAGTCTCGACAGGTATTGACCTTGTCGCTTGAAGGGTTGAGCTACGATGAAATTGCCGAGGTTTGTGGTTTAACTAAAAATCATGTGGGCGTTATTTTAAAGCGTGCAAAACAAAGTGTGATAAAGGAGGCGCCCCATGCATAATGATGGTGATGAAATGAACGATGATCTATCCGCTTTGTGGCAAACTCAGCCAGTAAGCTCAATAGATTTAACGGCGGTTAAAGCTAATTTGCGCAGCGAGCGAAAAAAACAGCGCGTGTTTATGGTGGTCGACTCACTTGCTCTCGTTCCTGCATTGGTCATGTTGTATACCTATTGGGATAAGCTCACGTTCATTGTGCAGATGATAAATCTCTTTATTCTTATTTTTGCCATTCCATTGCTGGGTTACCAATTGTGGTTAAGGCGTGTTGCGGCATTTTCAAAAGATAGTCAAACGCTTGATCATTTGACGCAGTTAACCAAACAGATAAAGAACAACGTGAAAATAGCGTTTATTACCAAGCATTCTGCCTGGTCTGCAATTGTGTTTGGGGCGGTTTTCTTTGCTGAACGGTATTTTTCACAAGAGGTGCCTCCTGAAAAACTCGTCAGAATGTCTCTAATAATTGCAGGTATTAGCGTAATTATGATTGTGTGGGGTGTGTGGGCACATAAGCGCCAACAGCGCTTTGAACGACAACTAAACACCCTACAGGAAATGGCTAACCATCGCCCTCAATAAGGCGATGGTGCTTATTCGTTTTTCTCGTTATCTTTGCTGGTGTCGCTTTGTTCATTCGCGCTTTCATCATCCTCTTCGTTAGGCGGTGTTCTATTATCGCCAAGGAAAAATTCATAGTATAAGTCCAATGCGAATTCGGATTGGTCTTCCAACGTGGTTTGAATGGCCTCTAAATACAAGCTGGGCAACAGTTGATATTTGAGCGCCAAATCTGGAGGAAGTTGACGACGACGCAGCGTACTGTTGGCGTCGTTGTTACTTAGGCCTACATCTACGTTGTATTCAACGGACAGCCTGTCATTAATTTGCCCTGTCACCGACAATCTATCTTCGTTGGTGCTTAAGCTGAAGTCATCAATGCCCAGCGCATTACCTACTTGCCCGGTAAGGGTTTTAGTATTCGACAAACCAAACCCGAGTAATAGGGCCGCGTAATTCGGGTCTGCACTGGGTGAGTTGGGGCCTGAACCTGTCAGCAAATAGGACAAAACACTCTGCTGGTCCATAGCGGGTTCTGAATACAGGTTAATACTGGGTGAGTCTGCAGCGCCATCAATGCGAATACCTGCAATAACATCATCGTCGGTTTTAGCTGGGTCGCGAATAGCTTCTACTAGCAACATGGGTTGGTCGATGGGGCCGTTGAACTGCACTTCACCGGTTTGAATAATGAGCTTTTGTCCATACGCATTATAACGACCATTGAGTATTTGTAGGTCGCCGTAGCCCACCAATGCCGGCTGCGTATTCACACGAATGCCTCCGTGCAGGCTGGCAGTAAGGCCAAATGCTTCTAATTTCACTTCTTCAGTCTTGGCTTTGTCGATATTGACCAAAACGGATGCATGTACAATGTCTAAAGGCTCTTCACGTTGTGGCTCGCCTCTCAAGTGCACGTCCTTTGATGGCGAAACAGCGCTTTCAGGTAACGACTCTATTTCAATGCGAGCCCATGGAATATTGATATCACCAGTTACATCCACTTTCTCTTTGGTGGCGATTACTGTGATATTGGGAGAAAGTCGCAAGCGGACATTAGGTTGGCGTACCTCAAAGGCATTGCCTTTTAGGGTTAAATCAGCACTTGGCGTGGCAGACCAATCCAAGGTGCCTTTCAGTGAGCCCTTACCACCGCCTAATACAAACTTTCCATCAAGCTCAGCCGTTTGACCGTTAAGCACTACTTGCTGCTCCCAATCAGAAAGGGAAACAGGCGTATCTTGAATATCAATAGCGCCATTACTTATGCTTAGCTCACCGGAAAGCGACGGATCATCCACGTAGCCACCCAAGGTTATCTTGCCGTTTAATATCCCAGTTAGGGTGCGTATTGCGGGCGACAATGGCTTGAAGGGCGATACGTCCAATCCTTCCATTAACAGTTCACCCTCTAACGGTTTTCTGTCATCCAGTGGCCGTGTATTTAACGAAAGTGTGGCATCACCAATATCTTCGCTGGAAATTAACGAGGTAGAAGTAAGCTGCCCTTGCTTAATACTTCCGGTAGTTTCTACCGAGTTAATGGTTAAAGTCAGTGGTCTTTCTTGGCCCAACTGCCATGGTGCAGCGCTAAGTGAAGCAGTAAAGGTCGCATCAATTGGATCGTTAGGTGAATAGCTACCTTTGGTGTTTACGTTAAGCGTTGCACTAGATGGCGCCGACACGACATGAGGTGCAATTTCGCTTGCCCACAAACCCACGGGAAGTGCTGACGCGTTAATATCCCAACTTGCGCGGTCCTCTTGATAGTTTACGTTTGATATACAAAGCTCCCCCTCTTTGCGAGAAGACCAGCAGTGCGCGCTAATATTAGCGGTGACAGGTGCAGTACCAATATCAACATTAAAAGGTTGGGATAAGGTCCATTGCATGTTGGCCACTTTTAATTGTGTATCGCTTATGCTGCCTTTCCAATGGTTGTTCTGCCATGCCCCTGCTAACATCAGTTTTACCTGATGCTCTGGAACATTAAGAGCGATGTCTGCTTTATGATCCGTGTACGCACCCTCTATTGCAATGCGCCCATTTATAGGGCCTTGCTCTGCCATTGCGGCTGAAACGGTTGATGACACGCGAATATCGTTAATGTTTATTGCACCATCTGCACTAGGGTTTTGCCAAGGTCCTACGGCTTTTATATTACCTTTGATAGCGCCAGAGACTTCCGGATAAAGGGTCTCAATTTGTGCAACATCCACATCAACATCGGCGTTTAGGTGGCGCTTGTTAAGCACTTGAGCGACGGCTTTAATCGTATTTTTATCTTGCTGAACACTAACGTTAGTGACAAATAAGTCACTGGGGCCTGAGTAAACCGCATTTCCTTTCACGTGGAGCTGCTTTCCTTGCAGTTCACCTGCAATGTTCATATCTCGAAGACTTACATGCAGGCCGCCTTGTGCTGAGTACTGCAATATACTGTCAACTTCACCCTTTAAGCGCGTTGGCGCATATTGGCTGAAGCGGGCGGCCGACACTTCGTTGAGTACCGTCTTGCCTTCCCACGCAATGACCTTGTCTAAATACAATGTGCCCGAGTTCACCAAACTGCCTTCTAGGGCTTGAATATTGGCTTGGTTAACATAAATGTTGTGTTTTTTAAGCACCACATCAAGTGCAACGGGTACGTCGCCAATATCAGGAAGCACAGCAGCGCCGTTGCCTTTTAAAATATAATCTCCCATGGTGCCAGTAAGTGATAACTCACCGGCTTTAAGCGTTGCGTCTTCCATGGTGGGAATAGGTTGCTGTGCCCAGGTCGCAGTGAACTCCAGTGGCAATGCGTCGTTAAGCACGTTGGCGGTTACGTTAACGTTAGCCTGAACTGCGCCAGTGGCGGCAACAGACAGCGACAAATCATTGAGTGCGCCTTTGGCATCTAATGCCACTACTTGGTCGCTATCGCCTAATTTGGTTTTTACCTTAAGGGCCGATTCCAGCGCAAAGTTGTTAGCGAGAGTCGCTTGAATACTTCCTTTTAGCTCAGCGTCAGGGTGTACAACAATAAGCGAATCAACCGCAACATCATTGCCTTTGAAACTAGCATCGCTAAGCGAGACCATTCTTATTTGTTGTTGGCTATTGCCTTTCACATAAGACACATCTTCAAGAAGTACGGTACCCAAAGTGATTGGCATAGGTGCGCTTATCGCAGGTAATGAAGGTGCGCTGTAACTTAACGAGTAAGAGACCGGTATTGTAGAGTCTGAAGGGGCGGCGGATTCTGGCTTACTTGGCGCTGATGTGGTTTCGCTCTCCTCGGGGAGCGATATTGCTATGCGCTGAGCAGCGAGACTCTCAAGTACAATAGCATCATTACCTTCAAACCCTTCAAGGGCGAGTTCCCCTAACGCGATATCTGCATTTAATAGCGATAGGTTAATATTGCTTAAGGTTAGCGTAGTAACCTCGATAGGCAATGGCAGTACTATTTCGCCTGACTGTGCTGAAGTATCAGCGTCGGTCGGGGCTTCAGACACTTGTGTAATGCGTGCATCGCTTACAGCTATATCGTTAGCACATACACGAGGTTCAAATAAGCAGCGCCATGTTACATCCACATAGGCATAACCAATGTCTACCTTCCACTGCGGATTGTGCCACGTGAGGTTAGTAATGGTTAGGTCGTCGGCGAAGCCGCCCTCAATGCGTTCAATCGCTAGATTAGGTACAAAGGTGTTAGCTATTACCTTTACTGTTGGGCCACCCAACGGGCTTATCAAAAGCGCATAAATAGCCACCACCAGCAATACTGGCGATGAAATAATAAAAGAGACCGTACGTTTTTTCATAGTTCAGGTCCCAGCATTAGGTGGAATTGCCACGTTTTTTCGTCAGGCGCAATACCGCGAGCAATATAAAAACGCACAGGCCCGATGGGTGAAAGCCAATGAATACCTGGCCCCACGCTGTAGGTAAGCTTGGTATCAATGTCGTTTGTTGCCGTACCTACATCAACAAAAGCAGCAACTCGCCAGTTTGGTGAAAACAAATAGGCATATTCGATACTTGAGGTAGCTAGAAATTTACCCCCAATAGAGTCGCGAATAAGATCGCCTGTGCCTGGGTCAATCACTTCCGCTTTGGGTGAAATCTCACGAAAATCGAAACCTCTTACGCTTTGGTCCCCGCCCGCATAAAAGCGTAACGATGTAGGAACTTCATCAAAGCTGTTGGTTTTAATCGCGCCCAATTCGCCACGCACGGTAACGCGGTGAACATCATCAACGGTGTAGATAAGCATGGCTTCAACCACGGCTTTGGCAAAGTCGATGTCTGAGCCCCATCCTTCCTTGCCGGCTTGCGCGAGCATTTGTAAGTACATGCCATTGTTGATATTCAGCTCGGCATCTTTTTCGCGGTAGGTTAACGAGTATCCGGGCAAAATAAGTGACGTGGTATTAGAACTTAGTTCGCCTTGGTCATAGGTTTCCCGCAAATATGTGACTGAGCCATCATGCTGCCAAGGTGACCTATTCTTTTGCCAATAGCGGTGCCCTGCAAGCGAGAGTGTCTCACTTTCAAACGAGGTATTACTGTATTCGATGAACTGATAACCCGCCTCGATACTGGCGTAATCTTGCGTAATGTTCTTCATCGGTATCCGATAGTCAGCAGTAACCGATTGTTCGGGCGCCGAAATAAAAATATCTGATGAAATAGAGTGACCGCGACTATTCACCCAAGGACGCTCCCAACCCAAACGTACCCGCGGCCCGGTATCGGTTGCCGCACCAATAGATGCATTAAATGAGTCGGTTGGCCGATGTAGCAGTGATACTTCAATAGGGACAAGTAGCCCGTCAGCTTCGCTTACCACAGGGCGTGCAATAACGCGGGTGAAATACCCCGCTTGGTTTAAACTACGGTTAAAATCTGTCAGCACGGCTGATGAGTAAGCGTCGCCAGTACTAAAGGGTTTTAGACGTTCAATAATGGCGCGCGCTTTATCTTCACCGATAAACTTTAGCTCGCCAAACTTATACTGCGGCCCACTTTGCGCGATTAACAAAACGTTAGCCTGTTTTTCTTCTCGTACTAAATCTAGTCGAGTGGCTTGCCAGAAATAGTCGAAGTAACCGTTAGACAAGGCATAGTTGAACATGGATGACTTAAATGACTCGTAGACGGTTTGGTCAAGTACATCACCCTCTTTGAGTTTAAGTGAGTTAAAGCGTGCTCTAAAGGCCTTGTCTTCACGCCCTGCACCAATAATTTCTCGCGTAACTTTGTTAATTGTGAGAGGTGCATTAAGGGCAACGGTTACCGTTACGTTGTCGCCTTCTCCGACCGATACACTGGTGTCGCTGTTGTAATACCCGAAAGGTTGTACTGCTTTAGCCACTGTGGCTGCCACTTCATCTTGCCAATAAGGGTCGGTCAATAGGTTTTTTTCAACGTCTAAATTGCTTAAATGCACGCGAATATTGTTGCGTAATTTGTCTTGCTCAACGCCTTTTATATCGTAGGTAATAGAGGCTTGGGCCCAGCTGCATGTTGCTATGAAAAACAGTGCCAAAAGCGCGCAACATTGCCTAAACATCTTTGCTTTGTGCTCAAATGACGTGGGCTGGTAGGTAAGAAAATGAGGCCGATATTTCACGACGCCACGGCGGTTAACTGGCATGAAAAAGCAAAATCCTTATGGTAACGCAAGATGGCGGTACACACTGTGAAACAGATAAAAATCCATGTTCTGAACAAACACAATAATAACACAACAACGATTTGTATCTGCAAACTTCGACGAGAGATCAAATTTACGCGGTCACGATCACTAATACCTCATTAATGGCAACTATTTTGGACTTTGTCCTTTGCGTTAGTATACTCGCTTAATTATGAGGTTAGAGCGTGCTCTTAGTTCCTTAAGAAAAATAATAAACTGTGTTTACAGCACTATAAACAAGGATTGTTATGCCTAAGTTGAAACTGCCAACCCACTACTGGGTGATTATCTCTCTCTTGGTTTTGCTAACACGTTTTGCTTGGGCAGGTGATACCGCAAAAGCCGATAGTAATGTCTTGCGAACTTTTGAAGCTTTTAGTGCTTTACCGGCCTATGGGACACCCGCCCTATCACCAAGTGGCACAAAGCTCGCCTTTGTACAAAATGTATCTACTCCTGAAGACCTTGCTATTTTATCGACCTATGACTTGGTTGAAGGAAAAAAGCACTACCTACTGCGCTCTGACAATGAAAAAGTAAAAATTCGTTGGTACAAGTGGGTGAATGACGAGCGGCTACTTGTGAGTGCTCGTTATCAAACACGCCGAGGTACAACCAAGGTACATGATACTCGACTGTTGAGCATGCGCTTTGACGGCGGCGGAAAAGGGCCGTTTAACCTTATTCGTTGGGACAGACTAAGACAAAAATCAGGTAACCCGACACATATTCCTCAGTTCCATGATGATGTAATCGACTGGCTTGATGATGACCCTGATCACATCTTACTGCAGCTAGATGCCGAAGCATTGGGCCTACCTACCGTGTACAAAGTTAACGTGAATACGGGTACAACAAGCCGCATCGAAAAAGGAAAGAAAAAAATAAGAGATTGGCTCACTGACAGACAACACAACGTTCGCGTCGGTGTTTCGCTCGACTTCGATTCAGGCGAACGCAATGTCTATTTAAAAGAGGATGATGATTGGCGCACACTGTTTTCATACAACGCGATGCGTGAAAAGGGGGAATACCCACTCGGATTTGCAAAGGACCCCAATATTCTTTATTACCGAGGGTATAAAGGCGATTATCAAGCCATATTCAAGCTTAACCTGACAACAAATGAACATACTGAGGTCTTTTCAGATGAGGGCTATGATGTAAGTGGCAGCCTAATTTACTCATCGGTTACTAACGATGTAGTTGGGGTGTGGCACAATGGCCGTCGTTATTGGGATGACCGTTTCAAAGGACTGCAAAAAGGCATCAATAAGGGACTACCTAATTTCGAAAATACCCTAGTGAGTTTTAGTCGAGATGAGCAAGTGTACCTTGTTTATTCTGAGTCTGATGTTCAACCGGGCTTATTTTTTTTGGGAAATCGCGAAAAAGGGTCGCTTGATTTTGTTTTCCAGCAATACCCACAAATTGATGCGGCTGCACTATCTGATCATGAACTTATTAAGTACAAAGCAAGAGATGGCGTTGAAATTGAAGCGTATTTAACTCTGCCCAAAGGCGAAGGCCCTTTCCCTACAATAATTCATCCTCATGGCGGACCGGGTGCGCGAGATTTCAGCGGATTTGACTATTGGACAGCCTATTTTACCCACAAAGGCTATGCGGTTTTACGCCCGAATTTCAGAGGGTCAAAAGGATATGGGTATAGCTTTTCTCAAAGCCAGATGAAAGGTTGGGGTCTTGCTATGCAAGACGATATTACTGATGCGGCAAATTGGATGGTTGAACAAGGGTATGCTGAGCATGGCAATATGTGTATCGTCGGCGCTAGCTATGGTGGTTATGCCGCTTTAATGGCAACAGTTAAAACACCTGAATTATTTAACTGTGCAGTCAGTTTTGCTGGCGTGAGCTCACTGAAGCATATCGTTATTCACTCGCGAAAGTTTCTAAATAACGAATTTGTTAAAAACCAAATTGGTGATGACTTTGACGACCTAGAAGCGCGTTCTCCGTACTACAATGCTGAGGGTATCAAGACGCCAATATTGCTGGTTCATGGCGATGAAGATCGGATAGTACGTCCACTTCAAAGCCAATATATGGCTGAAGAGCTTGAGGATTACGACAAGACGTTTAAGTATGTTGAACTAGAAAGTGGTGATCACTCACTTTCGATTCAGCGCAATCGCCATCGCTTTTTTGAGGAAATGGATGCGTTTTTAGACATGTATTTACATCAAAAGCCCGCAGCGAATGTGGAAACTCAATCGGTTTCGCAGGGCGAGTAAACCGTTAAAGCCGCTAGATTTCGCGACAGATATAGTGATTGTTGGCGGCTTTTTGACCATGGATAGGTTATACTATCTGCATTGAAAGCGCGTCTTAACGCGCTTTTTTATTCCCTCACATTTTTCTACTTCGAGATTTTATGCCGCAGACATCACAAAGCGTATCTGAGGATACGGCAGTTGTTACAAAGCCCGCGTTGGGTTTGTTCGAATTTGTTGCCTTGATGGCAACAATGACATCTCTTGTGGCG
Source organism: Alteromonas sp. 009811495 (assembly GCF_028865455.1). Taxonomy (NCBI): domain Bacteria; kingdom Pseudomonadati; phylum Pseudomonadota; class Gammaproteobacteria; order Alteromonadales; family Alteromonadaceae; genus Alteromonas; species Alteromonas sp. 009811495. The sequence continues at coordinate 4,364,198 of NZ_CP113972.1, read as the reverse complement.
TTGAGTATTGACGCCATGCTGCCTGCGCTTATTCAAATTGGTGATGCGCTTAATGTGTCAAATCCAAGTGAAACTCACCTTATCGTTACGGTGTTTTTTGTAGGTATGGCATTTGGCCAAATGTTCTTTGGACCGTTTAGCGACAGCCGCGGGCGCAGACTGACTATTTTGGTGGGACTGTGCATTTTTGCACTAGGTACTTTTGTATGCATGATGGCGACTAATCTTGAAACAATGCTGGTAGGGCGCATTATTCAGGCGTTTGGCGTGTCTGGGCCGCGCATTGCATCGATGGCCATAATCCGCGACCTTTATGTAGGCGACGCCATGGCTCGCGTCATGTCATTTATTATGATGGTATTTATATTGGTGCCAATGCTTGCGCCTATTATTGGGCAAACGGTAATGGACTTATTCTCATGGTTCCATATTTTTACGCTCTTTTTAGTGGTCGCTACTATGTCGGGCTTGTGGTTTTTCTCGCGTCAAGGCGAAACATTGCCCCGTGCAAAGCGCAAAGCCTTTTCATGGGAGGCGTTTTTCGCATCGTCTAAGTTTATTCTTACTCACCCATCAGTCATGGGTTATACCTTCGCAATGGGCTGTATTTTCGGGGCGTTTCTTGCGTACTTAAGTGCCTCGCAAACCATCTTTACCGTGTATTACGATATGGGTGAGTGGTTCCCCTATATCTTTGCAACCTTAGCGTTTTCAATTGGTTTGGCATCGTACTTTAATGGCACCATGGTGATGCGTTTTGGTATGCGTAAACTATGTCGTTTTGCCCTTAAAGGCGTCAACATATTCGCTGTGGTGTATGTTGCACTGCTTTATGCTTACGACGGACTTCCTCCTATCGCACTGACCGTTGCCGTTATGTTTGTTGGCTTTTTCTTTGTAGGTATTCTGTTTGGTAATTTAAACGCCATGGCCATGCAGCCACTTGGCGAAATGGCAGGTTTAGGCGCAGCCATTATCGGCTCTTTCTCTAGCCTTTTTTCAGTGCCAATTGCACTGTTTGTCGATAGCTTTCTAACAGGCAGCCTAATGCCAATTGGGCTGGGCTTTTTAGTGTTCTTTGCGCTTGCTTATGTGTCTGTGCGTTACGCTGAGCGCGTGCGTGAGTGCGGTGAGTAAGCGGTGGTGACTTAATTTGTAGCAGTCTGCACTGAGACTCGAACACTATCAGCTACAATGGCTACGTAGCTCTCAATATTTTTTCCAGATGATGATATTGAATCAGCAAATAGTTTGAAGCTCAGTACACTACCAGCTTCATCAACGACAATTTCATTTATTTGATCGTTTGGAAAGTTTGTATTATCCATAAACTCTATAGATTTAACGCCAGAAAAAATTAATACACCGTGTTCAATGTCTCTAGAACTATCAAATAACCATTCATCATTTTCTGCGCCACAAAAAGAAATTAGATTAATTTGAATTTTGAAAGTCTTTTCATCAAAGTCCCACGTTAATTTTTCTATGTATCTATCACCTAGATAGAGCGATTTTATTAGTTCGATACTGCTTTGCAACTTTACCCCTCAGTTTATTGTCAGTTTAAGAGACTGCCTATTTTGGGACCCGATTTGAACAGATTAATGTGTCTATACTTCTACACTAAGAACAATGCTCAACGATTCTGCTACTGGCCGAACTTTTCTTAATTCAATTTCGTTTAAAGTCCATTTGAACAGTTTATTCTCCTTGTCTTGTGTAACGATATTCAACACTCCAAAATCGCGAGTTAATCTAAATAGTTCATCACCAAAAACTTTGTTTTCAAAATGCTTGCTAGTGAAATAGTTAACCGGATAGATTTCTCTAAAATATCCTTTGTGCATCATAAACGACTTATCTTTATAATTCTGGCGCCAAGTGTCCAATCTCCTTTTAAAAGGCTTGTTGGAATTGAATGACTCGCCTTTAGGAATTAAGTTAATTCCACTCAGATATTGCTCCGGCCCATATTCAAATGGAAAAGTAAAGATTGCGCCATAACGAAACTGTATGCAATTAAGCACCTCATTTTCCATAGACCTTGAGTGACATTCTACGCTGTCAACAAGGTTATCTTGGATAAACAACATAGCTTCTTTTCTTCCGTCCGAGCTAACTCTAAATAGAAAACCGCACCTACTAATTGCGTAATCTCCGATTTGCTCCTCTTCACTCAAAACTCGGATATCAGTAAATTCAGATTGCGCTGCCTCGGTAAAAGACAATGCAATCTTTCTTCTGTTTCTAGAATAACTTCCATGAAAATTGGTATCGTCGTGACTTCCAGTTCCGTATTTTGGTTTGTAACCATAACGGTTGAAAAAAGCTTCGATCATTCCAAGTAAATTTGAATAACACGCGACTTCCCAATCATAAATGGAAAAGCAAACAGCCATTGGTAACTTACCTTTGTATTCAGGAAATTGACCTTTACTCATTCACATACCTCAATCCTGTACAAACAGTTATAGACTTTTATCTAAATAGACTACTAGGTAGCGCCTAGTAGAGTAAGAGTTAATCTATTATGCCGACTTAGGAGTAGACTTACCCTTGATTCATGCTACTAGAATGTAGACTTATTCCATATTTCTTCCATATTTCATCCTTGAGGGTACTCTGGTCGATTCACTCTCAGTATTTTTGTGAGCATATAAAAAAGAGAAGCCCCACTCGAGCGAGGCTTGGGATTTAGATAACGATGCCATAAGTGTGATGGTCGTTAGTTAATCTTCTTTTTTGACCGCTATAAATGCCAATAGCATCGAAAGTCCTAACGAACCGAACGTAATGATGACATAGCCAAGAGTGATTGAACCTATTGCCATAGATTCGTCTCTATCAGCTAACAAAATTACAATTATTCGAATAGTGACAATTGCGAAGAAAATAGAAAATAGATATTTGAAAGCGACTTTCCAGTATTTATAGAACTTTGCTTTCTGTTCAGAAGTCATCACTTCTTATCCTCCTTGGTCGACCATGTTTCAACTGCCTTTAGTGGCGCTGGCCGCGATTGCGATAGTTGCTGTTACCCAGTGATCAGCACTTTCGCTACTGCGAGCGCGTATTGCTGCTCTGAAATGTTTAGCGATAGTAACGGCTAACAACCAAAATCCTATTGATAGCCAAGTTCTCTAACAATTTTATTTTTTTTCACGTCATAGTGGAGTTCCACTGACTGACCGCCACCTACCTTAATGGAATCAATATCGCTTCTGTGCATGATTTCAAAGACCTTAAGCTCATCGCCATCAGTAACAATATGAACGGTATAATCGTCATCTTCCCAACCCTTATTTTCGTTGAGGTATTTTTTCACAACTGACAATATGTCTGTCGAAATTTGCTCTTGTTTCATCGCTATATTTTCACTAATAGTTGATTCAGAGTCACAGCCGAATAACAGAGTACAAATTGCAAAGAGATACAATCTCATAGCTAAATCCTACGGAAATGGAATTACAATTATTCCCTGATGGGTTACAACAACGCCAGGAACTTCAGCATAACGTTTCGTGAAGTTTATATCTCCTGTACTAGGCCCTATCTTATATCCTTCAGAGGCTTTATTCGGGTGGGTATGAAACCACCCAACTGGTTTCGTTAGTAGAGACCAACTCGGTTTGGAGTTTGACATTGCCGGAAGGGAATCTCTAGTACCAGCGTTAGCTCTTGTAACCGAATACTTACCAGTCCACCTATTTTGAATAATCCACCCTCCTGTTTCCCATTTACGCGAACCAGGTTTACCTCTTTGCACATCTTTCGAATATGGATTCGAATCTTGCCAGGCTCTATCAAGCTCATTATTTACATGTTTATCATTTAAAAAATCAGGTGAAGTTGAAGGTGAGCTACTCTCTGAATGTGCGCTCTGATTGACTGATAGTGAATTAGAGACCTGGTCAGGTTTTAAAATATAAGATTTGCAACCAACAGCCGTTCGGCCTTTAATTCTAGTCCCACAAAGACCTGATGGGTCTACAACATTTATGGGATCGTTTCCAACGTATGCATACATGTTCATGCCATCGTCATACCCAATCGGGTCAGTCTGAAGAAAACGCCCTAGCTTTGGATGATAAATCCGTGCTTTGTAGTAGAGCAATCGGAATCACAAGCCAAGCTGTTATCTTGCAGAAAGGCTTTAATATCTAGCTGGGTTAAATCAATTCGTATTTCATGCCTGTCATCTATACAAGCACCTTTTTCTTATTCGCTATCGGATGAGATTGCCTGAGCAAATATTGCCTCAAGAAGAGACAAGTCTAAATTTACACCTGCTATATTGGCATCTATCCAGTCTTGCTGGGGTATTCGAGGCCATGAAACATCATAACCCAAGGTGAAAAGCATTTCCTCGAAGAAGAAGCGCTGAACTCGGCCATTTCCTTCTCTGAATGGGTGGAGTAAGTTTATCTCACAAAATAAGTCAGCCACTTTTGATATTAAGGCTTCTTCAGTCTCCACATGCGCAAGAGTTGGAATAGCGTTGAATAGTTTATTGGCTTCTGGCTCAATACGAGACCATGTACAGAACCGCGTGCCGCCTTTCGAAATATCGACATCTCTTAACTGACCTGCCCAGTGATAGACATCCTGAAAGAGGTGATAGTGGAGTTGTTTTAGATGGGTCAGCGTAAAATCAGCTAATGTTAACTTGGGGGCTTCGTAAGTTCTGTAACGCTCAGCGGTGAACTCTGCTTCGGCTTCTGCTAATAACACAGCGTCGCGTATATCAAGATGATTGATAAGAACGTCAGAGTCGGGGTAACAGTATCTATCCTGATTTACCCCTTACTTATCGTGCATACTTCCGTTTTAAATCGGTAATGCTTTTGCGCTCATTACTTTTTTTGAGCGCAAGCCCTTCATAGCTCAGGCTTACTTCGAAGTTGTCCATATTCGGGGTAAACCGACCTTTTCGGCGATTGCTAGTCTTTGCAACGGTGTTTTTCATATACCCTCCAGCGTTGATACGATTCTACCTCAACATGCAAGAAATAGCCATTTTGTGCTATCTGAATAACGCTCTGTAAACGCAGAAGCTTCCTATTTCACAGGGGCAGTTTGTAGGAGTCGACCTATCAGGGTTATTGCTAAAATTACTATTGTTAATACTTGTATGACTGTAATGCTTCAACGTATCTAAAGCATCAATTTCAAAGGCTGTATTTTTGCAGTTGAAAGGTGTAAACACATCAGGGGGATGATTTTATATCGCGCATAAAAAAGCCCGACCAAAATGGTCGGGCAAGAGGGCTTAGTTAAGCACCTAACGACAGAAACTGTCTTAACCTATGATGGCTTTCATGTCAGTCATGTAGCCACGTAAGGTTTTACCTACCGATTCCACACCGTGTGAACGAATGGCTTCGTTAATTTCAACAAGGCGTTTGTTCTCTACTTGATTAGAAGTAACAGTCAAACCCTTACCAATCACACTTGTGTCAATCGCAGGCATAAATTTCTCACGCAAAATTGGAATTGCCGCATTGGCAAATAAGTAGTTTCCATATTCCGCAGTGTCAGAAATTACCACGTTCATTTCATACAAACGCTTACGCGCAATAGTGTTTGAAATTAGTGGTGTTTCATGTAGTGATTCATAGTACGCAGACTCTGGAAGAATACCGGCTTCTACCATTACGTCGAACGCAACTTCAACACCACATTTGATCATGGCAACTAATAAGATGCCGTGGTCAAAGAATTCTTGTTCGCTGATTTCACCTTCAAAAGCGGGTGCATTTTCAAACGCGGTTTCACCGGTTTCTGCACGCCATTTAAGTAGGTTCGCATCGCCGTTTGCCCAGTCTTCCATCATTGTGCGAGAGAACTCACCGCTGATGATGTCGTCTTGGTGCTTTTCAAATAGCGGACGAAGTAAATCAGTCAATTGTTCAGAAAGCTCAAATGCTTTCACTTTTGCAGGGTTAGACAGACGGTCCATCATGTTGGTCACGCCGCCAATCTTAAGTGCTTCAGTAATAGCTTCTAAACCATACTGAATAAGTGCACCTGCGTAACCGGGGTCAATGCCGTCATCAACCATTTTCTCAAACGCAAGCACTGCCGCTACTTGTTGCATACCGCACAAGATGGTTTGCTCACCCATAAGGTCAGATTTCACTTCAGCCACAAACGATGACTCAAGTACACCTGCACGGTCGCCACCTGTTGCACTTGCTAGTGCTTTGGCAGTGTCCCAGCCTTTACCTTCTGGGTCGTTCTCTGGGTGCACGGCAATTAGTGTAGGAACACCAAAGCCACGCTTATATTCTTCACGCACTTCTGAGCCTGGGCTTTTGGGTGCACACATAACAACAGTAATGTCGCTACGAATTTGCTGGCCCTCTTCAACAATGTTGAAGCCATGTGAGTAACTCAGCGTTGCCCCTTCTTTCATAAGTGGCATTACTGCCTCAACCACACTTGCGTGCTGCTTATCTGGGGTTAGGTTGTATACTAAATCTGCATCAGGAATAAGCTCCTGATAAGTACCAACAGTGAAACCATTGCTGGTAGCGCGTTTGTAAGAGTCGCGTTGCTCATCAATGGCTGCTTGGCGCAGCGCATAAGAAACATCCAACCCTGAGTCACGCATATTCAAGCCTTGGTTAAGGCCCTGCGCGCCGCAGCCTACAATGACAATTTTCTTGCCTTTTAGAAACTGACAACCGTCAGCAAACTCTTCGCGTGCCATGAAACGGCAGCGGCCTAGCTGATCTAACTGCTGGCGAAGTGACAGGGTGTTGAAATAATTAGCCATAAAAATTTCCGAACAACATTCATTTTTGTCGATATCACACGCCAACCTTGGCGTTGATAGACCTCGTCTATGACGACTTGGTATTGAGACTAAAAGATTTCTTTTATTTTGGAAAATGATATATTTGCAAGATAACATTGCAAAAAGTGAAATATTATGGATTTCAGAAGCCTTCAGCTCTTTAATCACCTTGCTACTAGCTTACATTTTGGTATTACTGCAGAGGCCATGTATGTGTCGCCCTCAACCCTAAGCCGCGTTATTCAGCGCTTAGAAGACGAGCTAGGTTGTACGTTGTTTAAACGGGATAACCGTAAGGTGGCGCTAACCCATAGTGGACACAAGCTGTTGGCATTTTCAAAACAGGCGTTAAAAGACTGGCAACAACTCAAAGTAGATTTGAAAGAAGACAATGACGCGCTGCAAGGCGAGCTCAGCGTATTTTGCTCGGTTACCGCCAGTCAAAGCCATTTGCCGGCTATGCTTCGACAGTTCAGACAGCAACATCCGGGCGTTGATATTCGTCTTATCACGGGTGACCCTGCCCTTGCGATTGAAAAGGTGAAAGGCAAACAGTGCGATCTTTCAATTGCCATTTACACGCCTGATATGCCCACCGACTTGCATTTTACTGCCCTTGATAATGTACCTTTGGTGTTGATTGCGCCGCGGGAATGGCGGCTAACACAGCTAAGTCAACTGGACTGGACCAAGCATCAGGTGATCATGCCTGAAACAGGGCCAACTAGGCGCACGGCGTATCATTGGTTTGCTGAACACGGTATTCGACCAAATGTGTATGCCTACGTGGGCGGTAACGAAGCCATTGTGAGCATGGTCGCGCTTGAATGTGGCGTTGGATTTGTACCTAAAGTGGTGCTGGATCACTCGAGTATGGCCAATGCCGTCACGCAAATTCAGGTTGATGACATCGAGCCGTATGCATTGGGTTTATGCTGCTTGCAGGATAAACAAAACGAGCCTCTTATCAACGCATTTATGGAGCTCAACGTACAGCGCTAATTGGAACTTAGTTGCTTTATTAAGTTGTCTAGCGCTCTATAGCCTAGGGCTTCAGCAATGTGTGCACGACTTACTGCACTTTCGTCTTGTAAATCGGCGATGGTGCGGGCCACCTTCAATGTGCGATGAAACACGCGCATCGATAAATTTAACTGTTTAGCCGCGGCCTGCAAAAACTGTAAGTCGGCAGACGTTAGCTTGCAAATGTCAGCAAGTTCACCTGCGTTTAGCGCCCCATTGGGCTTGCCTTGGCGCATAAGCTGTTTCTGACGAGCGGCGGCAACGAATTGTTTTGTTTGAAACAAGGTGTCATCAGGTTTATTGCTGGGTGCAGGTAAGTCGTAATCAGGCAATCGAGGCACTTCTACTTGAATATCGATTCTATCAAGCAATGGCCCTGATAAGCGGTTTAAGTAATTTAATTGCTGCTGCGGAGTCAGTCTGTTGTCGTCAATATCGCCTGTTGGGCTTGGATTCATGGCTGCCACAAGCTGAAAATTTGCAGGGTAAGTGGCACTGCCTGATGCGCGAGATAAGTGAACATCGCCTGTTTCTAATGGTTCGCGCAGCACATCTAACGCCTTACGACCAAATTCAGGAAACTCATCCAAAAACAAAATACCGTTGTGTGCCAGTGATATCTCACCCGGTACAGGATGTGAACCTCCTCCGGTAAGGGCCACCGCCGAACTTGTATGATGGGGAGATCGCAAATGCCGTTGTAAGAATTGCTCGGCGTTGAGCCGTTCGCCTTTCACCGAATGAATAGCCGCAACTTCAAGGGCCTCTTCTTCTGTCATGTCGGGCAGAAGGGATAGCATTCTGCTGGCTAAAAGGCTTTTTCCTGTACCGGGCGGACCCACCATTAATAAATTATGCGACCCTGTGGCGGCGATCATAAGAGCTCGTTTGGCTTGGGCTTGCCCAATAATGTCGTCCCAACCCGTTGACGGTTGGGGCTTATGGTTCAGGCTAAAGGGTTGCCCTTTTGCTAACGTTTTATTTCCCGCTAAGTGCTCGTAAACTGACAGTAGGTCAAAGGCTGGATAACGCGTGGCGTGCGATACTAATGCCGCTTCAATGTCGTTATCGCCCGGGTAAATAAGGGGTATATCTTCGTTCGCCGCGGCCATTACAACAGGAATTAGCCCATTTACAGGCTTTATCTCGCCGTTAAGCCCAAGCTCGCCAACAAACGCTAGGTTGAGTAATGCAGTGTCAGAGACATAACCTGATGCGGCTAAAATGCCCATAGCAATGGGGAGGTCGAAGCGTCCACCGAATTTGGGGATATCTGCTGGCGCAAGGTTTACAGTAATACGCTTAGCAGGGAAGTCGAAGCCGCTATTAATGAGAGCGCTGCGTACCCGTTCTCTCGCTTCTTTCACGCTGGTTTCAGCCATACCTACCAACTGAAAGGCCGGCAAGCCATTAGCAAGGTGAATTTCTACACGTACTTCTGGCGCAGATACTCCCTGCCCTGCAAACGTTTTTACCACCGCCATGCCCATAACTAAGTTCGTCCTCTCTAGGTCGCGCTGCTCGCTTGATACAATGCAAAACAAGCACTATAGAGAAAATGACTCACTAATTTTACTGTACAACAGGCGAGTTCTTAAGTCTTAATGGTGGTCGTTGTAAAAGACAGGCAGTTGCCAATGCCAGCGCATAGCGCCTAAACGAAACAACACGGTGGTGATCAGTGCTGCAATACCACACCACTGAGTGGCAAAGTCTAGCTGCATACCTACGCCATACACTACACCGCCCGCTATACACGTCATGGCGTAAAGTTCTCCGTTGAGCACTAATGGCACTTCACGACAAATTACATCGCGCAGTAAACCACCGAATACGCCTGTGATAGTACCCATCGCGACCGCCACAGCCATACCTGTATCGTTGGCCAAGGCTTTTTCGATGCCCACTACATTAAATAAGGCAAGCCCAAACGCATCAGCAATAAGTAAGTAATGATAGGGAAAACGCGGACTCACACGTAGCCATACAATAGGAATAAACGCGGCAATTAAGGTGGTGTACAAATAGTCGGTATCGGCTATCCAAAATACGGGTACATCTAACATGACATCGCGTAATGTGCCGCCACCAATGGCAGTTGCGCTAGCAAGTACCACAACACCAAAACCATCCATCCGTTTTTGGTATGCCATTAGGGTGCCCGATATTGCACATACCGCAACACCGGCTAGGTTTAACCAGTGAAACCAATCAAACATGTTTACAACCTTTGTTTGCTGTGTAGAAAAAGTGCCGAAATAGGCCCGTTACTGCCCATCATATTGTTAACTTAACCGTGGCTGTTGTGGGCAAAATACTTGATCACGCGCAGTGTTTCATGCTATTTCTTTGCCCAATGTCATTGCGTAGCAGCCACTATGTGATGAAGTTAGAGGTTAAGCCATAGCCTCATACGAACAACATATCATTTTTACAATGCCAATGGATTTGCGCATTGTTAGTCAAATATATCACTAAAAACAAGGTGCTACCTATTGGTGGCTGATGCTTGTTGTCCTACATTCTAGACGATTGAAGAGGGTTTGTTACATGATTACCGCCTTCGGAAATGGTTAACACGATTTTTTCGTTTTTCTTTATGTTACTGCTGTAGCAACACAGGTACGTAATGTAAACAATATCGAAATGGATGCAGGTCGTCGTGGCCGTATAATAAAACAAGCATAAACATACTATGCTTTGGTGTATGCAACCAAAACGGGTTATGCCCGGTTTACAAGCGATTTTTAAGTTTCACAAAGCGGCCAGTAGGCCCTAATTTAACGGGAAGGATTTATGCCCAAGTTACGTTCTGCAACTACCACGCAAGGTAGAAATATGGCGGGGGCTCGCGCGTTGTGGCGAGCCACTGGAATGAAAGACTCTGATTTCGGAAAGCCTATTATTGCTATTGCGAACTCATTTACGCAGTTTGTACCTGGGCACGTACATCTTAAAGATCTTGGTCAGCTTGTTGCGCGAAGCGTTGAAGCTGCTGGTGGTGTAGCGAAAGAATTCAATACCATTGCGGTGGACGATGGCATTGCAATGGGTCATAGCGGCATGTTGTATAGCCTGCCTTCTCGGGAAATTATCGCTGATGCGGTAGAGTACATGGTCAATGCCCATTGCGCAGACGCTATTGTATGTATCTCTAATTGCGACAAAATTACCCCAGGTATGTTGATGGCGTCTATGCGTTTGAATGTACCTGTTATTTTTGTCTCCGGTGGCCCTATGGAAGCTGGAAAAACTAAGCTTTCCGATCAACTTATCAAGCTCGACCTTGTGGATGCCATGGTTGCTGCGGCAGATGATAAGGTAAGCGATGCAGACAGCGATGAAATTGAGCGCTCTGCCTGTCCTACCTGTGGTAGTTGCTCGGGTATGTTTACTGCCAATTCAATGAACTGTTTAACTGAAGCGCTTGGTTTGTCGCTACCAGGTAATGGCTCGATGCTGGCAACACATGCTGACCGCGAAGGGCTATTTAAGAAAGCGGGTGAGCAAATTGTTGAGTTGTGTAAACGCTACTATGGCGACGACGATGAAAGTGTATTGCCGCGCAATATTGCGAACTTTAAAGCGTTTGAAAATGCAATGAGCCTAGATATTGCCATGGGCGGCTCGACCAACACCATCTTGCACTTACTGGCCGCGGCAATGGAAGGCGAAGTACCTTTCACGATGGATGATATCGATCGACTTTCACGCAAAGTGCCACACCTTTGTAAAGTGGCGCCATCTACACCGAAATACCATATGGAAGATGTACACCGTGCTGGTGGTGTTTTAGGTATCTTGAACGAGTTAAACAAAGCTAACCTATTAAATACAGACGTTAACCACGTGCTAGGTAAACCACTCACTGATGTTATCAGTGAATGGGATATTACCAACCCAGAGAATAAAGATGCGATTACCTTTTATCGAGCAGGTCCTGCCGGCATTCGTACTACAAAGGCGTTCAGCCAAGATTGCCGTTGGGATGAGGCTGACGACGATCGCGAAAACGGTTGTATCCGCACCGTAGAGCATGCGTATAGCCAAGAAGGCGGTCTTGCCGTGTTGTACGGTAACCTTGCTGAAGACGGTTGTATTGTTAAAACGGCGGGTGTTGATGAGTCAATTCTAAAATTCACCGGTACGGCGCGTATTTATGAAAGCCAAGATGATGCAGTGGCGGGAATCTTGGGTAACGAAGTAAAAGCAGGTGATGTGGTGTTTATTCGCTATGAAGGGCCGCGTGGCGGGCCGGGTATGCAGGAAATGCTATACCCTACGTCTTACCTTAAATCAAAAGGCTTGGGTAAGTCGTGTGCACTTGTTACAGATGGCCGCTTCAGTGGTGGTACATCGGGCCTATCTATCGGCCACTGCTCACCAGAAGCCGCCAGTGGTGGTGGTATTGGTTTGGTAGAAGATGGCGACAAAATAGAAATCGATATTCCTAATCGTAGTATCAATATTGTCATTAGCGATGAAGCGTTAGCAGAACGCCGCGCTAAAATGGAGGCCAGCGATAAACCTTGGCGACCTAAAAATCGTGTGCGTGAAGTGTCTACATCACTTAAAACGTTTGCGGCACTCGCAACAAGTGCTGATAAAGGTGCTGTGCGCGATGTAAGCAAACTGGAAAACTTATGATGGCAAGTGAGAACGTAAGCGATCACGATTATCTAAAAAAAATCTTACTGGCCCCCGTGTACGATGTGGCGGTAGCCAGTGAGTTATCATACATGTCGCTGCTATCGGCAGAGCTTGATAACGAGATATTCTTAAAGCGAGAAGATCAGCAGCCAGTAAAGAGCTTTAAACTACGCGGTGCCTATAATCGCATTTGCGCCTTAAGCGATGAACAGCTTAAGGCGGGCGTAATTGGTGCGTCGGCGGGAAACCATGCACAAGGGCTCGCTTATAGCGCGAAAATGAAGGGTATTCAGGCCACTATTGTTATGCCTGAAACCACACCTGATATCAAAGTGGATGCAGTACGTCGCTTCGGTGGAGATAACGTCAATGTTGTCCTTCACGGTACCAGCTTTGACCAAGCAAGCAGTCATGCTAAAACGCTGTGCGACACTCATGGCTATACCTTTGTACCGCCATTTGACGATCCAGACGTTATTGCCGGACAAGGGACAGTCGCCCGCGAGCTACTCGAGCAAAACCCTAACCTTGATATTCTGTTTATCGCGGTTGGTGGCGGTGGTCTTGCCGCAGGTATTGCCGTATATCTAAAGCAGCTAAAGCCAAGCATCAAAATTATTGCGGTTGAGTCTGAAGAGTCGGCTTGCTTTATCAAAGCGCGCGAAAACGGTGAGCCCACCGCGCTTGAAAGTGTGGGTATTTTTGCCGATGGTGTAGCGGTAAAAATTATGGGGCAAGAGACCTTTAGATTGTGTAACCGCTTTATCGACGACACCATTACGGTGACGAACGATGAAATTTGTGGTGCGATCAAAGATATCTTTGATGATACCCGCGTTATTGCCGAGCCTGCTGGCGCATTGTCGGTCGCAGCTATTCGCAAATATGCCAAACAACATGATCTGCACGGTAAGAAACTCGGTGGCATTTTGTGTGGTGCGAACATTAACTTTCACACCCTTCGCTATGTCTCTGAACGCTGTGAGCTAGGCGAGCAAAAAGAAGCTGTGTTTGCAGTAAAAATCCCTGAAACGAAAGGCGCGTTTAAGCAGTTTTGTGAATGTGTGGGTGCAAAGGCAATTACCGAGTTTAATTATCGCTACGCCAGTGAAAGCGAAGCGCATATTTTTGTAGGTGTGAAGCTAAAAGGTGGTCAGCAAGAATACCTTGCACTACAAAGCGATCTTGAAAGTAAAGGGTATGACGTTGTCAATCTTACCGACAATGAACTGGCTAAGTTGCATGTGCGTCATATGGTCGGCGGCCGACCACCTACTATCTTAAACGAACAGGTATTTAGTTTTGAATTTCCTGAGCGTCCAGGTGCACTGCTTAATTTCTTAAATACTTTAGGTGAACAGTGGAATATCACGCTATTTCATTACCGTAATCACGGCGCCGCGGAAGGTTTAGTCTTGGCTGGCTTTGATATTGCGCCAGATAGCCGTGATGACTTTAATCAACATGTCGCAGAGCTTGGCTACAAAGTAGAAGAAGTGACCGACAATCCGGCTTACCGCTTCTTCTTGTCCCAGCCACACTAGTTAGTCTGACTGGCCTTGTTATGTTGGCAAGGCTTTTCGAGGTGCAGCGTTTTGCTTTGCATCGCTTCATGTTAAGCACTGGCTTACTGTGGAGCGATGTGAAGCAGCAATAAAAAAGCCCAAACGCGCAAGGTTTTTCCAAGGCGGTTTGGGCTTTATTGTTAGAGCAAGGTTTATTGCGTGCTTAGTTGTCTGTGCTTAAGGCTACATTTTCGAGGTGCTGCATCATCTCTGGCCAGATGAGTGCCATGACATCTTCTCGCAACGCTTCACATTCCTCTGAATACTTCAAGCTGCCGTCCTTTTCAGAGTCTAACCAGTGGTTATCTTTAAGCGCACTGATAAAACTTGATAGTACGTTTTTGTCGTAGAACTCAGGCGAGCTCAGTCCGTACAGTGTTGATAAGCGCTCTGCCACTTTCTTACTTTCACGCTCAAGGGCGCTGCGGCTGATCACTTTCTCTTTGTCTAAGATGGTGAGTACTACCGCATAGCGCTGCAACGTTTCTTGCATACAACGGCTTAACAGCCATGCTGAATGGAATTGCTTACAATGCGCATCAGGTGGCAGCAAATCTTCACCTTTTTGACGAAGTAATCCGTTGTCTAACAGCGCAGTAATCAGTGCATCGGTATGCGCTAACGCTTCGTCTTGCGATAAATGTAAGAACAACTCTTTTTGTAACAATGGATACAGCGCCGCGATCAGCTGTAAAATAGCATTGCGGCTGGTTCCTTTTTTCGCGAACACCGATGCCATAATCAGTCCGGGTAACGCAAAGAGATGTAAAATGTTATTGCGATAGTAAGTTAAGTAAACCGCAGACTTAGGCTGCGGGCTTATCAGGCGACCATAGTCGTCTTCTTTTACTTCGAATTTGCCTAATTTCAATGTATCGCGCAGCAACTCGTCTGCTGTAGAGTCAGGAATAGTGGCGTCGTCGCTAAATGGCACCGCTTTAAATAATTCAATAAAGTCGCCTAGCGCTTGTTTTAGCTCAGTTTCACTCATGGTTTGTGTCTTTGATGACAACAAACAAAGCGATGTTAACGCCATTCCGTTTAACGCGGCGGCGCGGTTGATACGCGTCATAACATTGTTCGCCAGCTCATTTACGGCGGGTGTTAACCATGCCGGTTTCTTCTCTGGCTCAGCATCACGACAATCACGCCAGTTAGGCACATGATTTTCTAAAAACTGGTTAAGCTGAATAGGCTCGCCAAAATTCACATAGCCATGGCCATAGTTTTTAAGCTTCTTAATGGCAGAGAATACCTGCAAGTTAGACTCTTTTTTCTTCTTAGAGCCCTTTAACTCGTTGAGGTAGCTTTTTACTTCCATCACGTTTTCATAACCAATGTACACAGGCACAATACTTACAGGGCGATTAACGCCTTTTAGCATTGCCTGAATTGTCATGGCCAACATACCCGTTTTCGGCGGAATAAGTCTTCCGGTGCGGCTTCTACCACCCTCTGGGTAATATTTCACTGAGTAGCCTTTGTTGAACAACAACTCAAGGTATTCTCTAAATACGGCTGTATAGAGCTTGTTACCAGCAAAACTGCGACGCAAGAAAAACGCGCCGCCACGCCTAAACATTTTGCCAACAGGCCAAAAGTTGAGGTTTATGCCAGCGGCAATATGAGGCGTAACCATGCCTTCGTGATAAATCACGTAGGTCAGCAATAAGTAGTCCATATGACTGCGGTGGCACGGAACATAAATAATTTCGTGGCCATTGGCGGCGAGTTCACGAATCCTATCGGCATGACCTACGCTAATTCCGTTGTAGATCTTATTCCAAATACGTGTAAGTAGGCGATCGCCAAAACGTATTAAACCTTCCCGATAGTCTGCGGCAATTTCGGTTATGTAAGATTGCGCAGTCTCTTTGGCTTTCTCGTGGGTAACTTTCTTGCTGCGAGACTCTTCGGCAATGGCGCGTCGCACCGCATCAGAGCCCAATACACTATTATTGAGTTCTTGGCGTTCAAGCAATGTTGGGCCGGTCATACTTTGACGCTTTCGCTGGAAGTGAGTACTTGCTACGCGAACCAGTTTATGGGCAATGCTCTGATCGCTACCATGCTGGTTTGACATCGCGCGAGCCGATACAGCTTTTGAATAGTTAATAAAATTGTCGCGACCCAAAAACAGTACGATAAATAATTTACGTAACCAACTAGGTGCTGCTCTATCGGCAATTAAGTCGCTAAGCCCTGGGTTGCCTTTGCCTGGCGCTCTTCCCCAAGTTACAAATACTGGCACCACCTGCAAATCTAGGTTTTCATGATCGCGGTGCAGGTGGAATAATTCAGTGAAGACTTCTTCAATGTCAGTTTCTTTTGCTGAAGAGCGAAAGATAGGCTGAGTTTTACGTAAAAATAATGTGGACGAATACTCTCGCCCTGCAAGTGCCAACGTCTCTGTTGGGCTTGGCAAACCCAGTGCTTCAGTCGACATTCTAAGTGCCAACTGGTCGGTCACTGAGTTAGTGGGAAGTAGATAGACAATTGGCTTGTTCTTATCTATTCCTAATTCGGTTTCAACGTTTACTGGAATACTATGCGCTTTAACCAGTAACTTAACAGGATAATGAAACACCGACAAAAGGGCTTTTCGCATCCACGACATGAAGTATGTAATCCTATGAAATAAAAACGGGGAAAGTGTAACACATTTGGCGATTTATCTCGCGGTATGCCTTTATGTCATCCTTTACATGTATGTATTGTGTTACGTCAGGTTACTGCATCAAATGCCTTTGTAGCGCATGGCTACGTCGCATCTCGCGTACGCGTCACCGTACTGCTGCATAATTGTATTACAATGCACAAAGCCATTTTTTTCATACAAATGAATGGCGGCTTCACACTTCTTATTGGTAAGCAAAAACAATGTTTTGTGTGCGATTGTTGGCGCTTGTTCAATAACATGTTTTAGCAATGCCTCACCAACTTTTAGTCCTCTGGCACTGCTGACAACACCCATTTTGGTTAGTTCGAAAATGCCGTCGCTTTTTTTCATCAAGGCACAGGTACCAACTACGCCTAAGGTCTGGTGCTGTGCAAACCAAATATGTCCACCTTGGTCAATAATACAAGACTGTGGTGATGAGATGACCTCTTCGTCGACAGGTTCAAGGGCGAACATGGTTTCTATCCACTCTCGGTTAATACTATCAAAGTAGGGTGCAAGGTCGGCGGAAAAGGGCAAAAATCTTAGCATTTACTATGCATCCAACTCTGTTTGTCTTCATTCTATTGTATTAAATGTGAGCACAACGGTGTTTTTCAAGTTTTATTTTATCTGCTGTCGCGTAGTGCTTGTTATTTAAATTTAGGTGTATATACTTACAGGAACTGTATGAACAGACAGGTCTTTTATGCGCCCACTCACAGCTCGACAAACCGAAGTTTTAGAACTTATTAAAACGACCATGCAAGAAACGGGAATGCCACCTACGCGTGCAGAGATTGCACGACAGCTTGGTTTCCGTTCTGCTAATGCGGCAGAAGAACATTTGAAGGCCTTAGCGCGTAAAGGTGTTATTGAAATTTTGCCAGGTACTTCTCGTGGCATTAAATTGAATATTCCACTGGAAGATGAAACACCAGAGGAAGAAGGGCTACCGCTTATTGGGCGAGTCGCAGCGGGCGAACCTATTCTAGCGCAAGAGCATGTTGAGTCGCATTACAAGGTCGATCCTGCGCTATTTCAACCTCAGGCAGACTTTCTGCTACGTGTAAACGGTATGAGTATGAAAGACATTGGTATTCTTGATGGCGACTTATTGGCTGTACATCGCACTACTGATGTACACAACGGTCAAGTTGTTGTTGCCCGAGTGGATGAAGACGTCACGGTTAAGCGTTTAGAAAAACGCGGGCGAGAAGTATTACTGCACGCCGAGAACGATGAATTTGCACCTATAAAAGTTGATTTGGCTTCACAACCTTTTGCTATTGAAGGTATAGCGGTGGGTGTTATCCGAAACGCTGACTGGATGTAAGGTTTCGGCAGGTTAACGTAAAAGCGGCCTTGTAGCCGCTTTTTTTGTACCTTAACTTTCACTTTTGTTGGCTGTTCTATGTATAAAGGTTGTTTTTTGAACAGCCTGTCAAAAAAGTTTAATTTTTTTGCAATCACACCAAAACGCCAATTTTTTCGCGCCGCAAGTGCTTTTTAATCCTGTCACTTTTAACAAGACTACGTTTGAAAATCTCCAAATTTGCATTCTTATATATTGATTTTTATAAACTTACATTGATTTCTTTATCGCCGCATGTGTTCCAAATGAGCGTTTAAAAGCTTCACGGCGTATCCACACGCCACACCGCTTTACTGCACTATCAAGGTGCAGTTAGCAAAAATGAAATGATTAAATTTTAACCATCTCGTTAAATTTTTAGCAGAAAAGACTAGACGGCAAGTCATTATTGCGCAATTCTTATACAGAGATTAACAAAATAATAACAATGGCTCTAAATTTGTTTTACAAATTGCAGTTGTGGGTCAATCGTTCGCAAACCACTTGGTAGGGACAGCGCGCACTAACATTTAGCGTTAATGGTTCTACCATTACGGAGGTGCTGAGTGAAACAACTAATGACCGTCATGGCAAAAGGGTTTGCTAGTATACCCCTTTTGCTTTTTTCTCATTTCCTTTTTGCGCAGGAGGCTGCAGAAGAAGTTTCTTCTCTTAACCTCAGGCGCGGCGCAACTGACATTAGCGGGCAGGTGTATGACCTGCACATGTTAATGTTCTTCATTTGCGTCGGTATTGCAGTAGTCGTGTTTGGCGTAATGTTCGCCTCTATGTATCTGCACAGAAAGTCACGAGGCGCTAAGCCCGCGAATTTCCACGAAAACGTAAAAGTAGAAATCGCGTGGACTGTAATTCCGTTCCTTATCCTCATTTTTATGGCGGTTCCCGCTGCCAACACGCTAATTGCAATGGAAGATGTCTCTGAACCGGATATGACGGTATTGGTGACGGGTTCTCAATGGAAGTGGCACTACAAATACATGGATAGTGACGTAGAGTTTTACTCGTTGCTGGCTACGCAGCGCGAGCAAATTGAAAACAAGTTTGAAAAAACGGAAAACTATCTTCTTGAAGTTGACCGTCCGCTTGTCATTCCCACAGGTCAAAAAGTTCGTTTTCTGATCACATCTGACGATGTTATTCATTCTTGGTGGGTTCCCGACTTTGCAGTGAAGAAGGATGCAAATCCCGGCTTTATAAACGAAGCATGGGCAAAGGTTAACGAACCCGGGGTATATCGCGGTCAGTGCGCTGAACTTTGCGGCAAAGATCATGGTTACATGCCCGTTGTGGTTATTGCGAAAGAGCCTGCTGAATATGCTGCTTGGATGAGTGAGCAGGAAGACATTATTCGTAAAGCGAAAGAAGAAGAGCAACGCCTTCTGTCGATGAATATGTCGATGGACGAACTAATGAAAGAAGGTGAGCGAGTCTATAACGCCACATGTGCAGCTTGCCATATGCCAAATGGTGAAGGTCTGCCGGGCGTATTCCCTGCTCTTAAAGGCAGCAAAATGGCGCTAGAAGATCAGGAAGGGCATATAGATATTGTGCTTCATGGTAAATCAGGTACCGCCATGCAAGCGTTCGGCAAAATGTTAAGCCTCAAAGAAATTGCTGCAGTGGTGACTTATGAACGTAACGCGTGGGGTAACAACACGGGTGACATGGTACAGGCGAAAGACGTTAACGCCGTGGCAACGGGTAACTAGGAGCGAGTTATGAGCAAAGCAACTGAAGTCATTTCGCCAGATTCAACTGTGCATCACGACGATCACGATCACCACGACCATATACCGAAAGGTATTACTCGATGGTTGTTTACCACCAACCATAAAGATATCGGTACGCTGTATTTGTGGTTCGCCTTTATCATGTTTTTGGTTGGTGGGGCCATGGCAATGGTGATTCGTGCTGAACTTTTTCAGCCGGGTTTGCAAATTGTCGACCCTAACTTCTTTAACCAGATGACCACTGTACACGGTCTTATTATGGTATTTGGCGCGGTAATGCCAGCCTTTACTGGGCTTGCCAACTGGTTAGTACCTATGATGATAGGCGCGCCAGATATGGCCCTCCCGCGTATGAACAACTGGAGCTTTTGGATTTTACCAGGGGCCTTTCTTATTCTTTTGAGCTCACTGTTTATGGAAGGCGGCGGCCCAGCATTCGGCTGGACATTCTACGCACCACTCTCAACTACATATAGCGGTGATTCAACGGCACTGTTTGTGTTCTCAGTTCACATTATGGGTATCTCATCCATTATGGGGGCAATTAACGTTATTGTGACTATCTTCAATATGCGTGCCCCTGGCATGACATGGATGAAAATGCCGTTGTTTGTTTGGACATGGCTTATTACAGCGTTCCTACTTATTGCGGTAATGCCCGTACTTGCGGGTGCAGTCACCATGGTACTTACTGATAAGTTCTTTGGTACTAGCTTCTTTGATGCAGCAGGTGGCGGTGACCCTGTTATGTTCCAGCACATTTTCTGGTTCTTTGGGCACCCTGAGGTGTACATAATGATATTGCCTGCGTTTGGTATTATCTCGCAAATTGTGCCGACCTTTTCGCGCAAAAAGCTCTTCGGCTATGCATCTATGGTGTACGCCACAGCATCTATCGCACTGTTGTCGTTCGTGGTATGGGCACACCATATGTTTACCACGGGCATGCCGGTGTACATGGAGATGTTTTTCATGTTTGCCACCATGTTGATTTCAGTACCAACTGGGGTGAAGGTGTTCAACTGGGTAGCAACCATGTGGCGCGGCTCTTTGACATTTGAAATGCCCATGATGTTTGCCATCGCGTTCATTGTACTATTTACCATTGGCGGGCTCTCTGGACTGATGCTGGCCATTACACCCGTGGACTTCCAATACCACGACACTTACTTTGTGGTAGCGCACTTCCACTATGTCCTCGTGACTGGGGCTGTATTCTCTATTATGGCTGCCGTTTACTATTGGTTGCCGAAATGGACTGGGAAAATGTACGACACGACTTTAGCCAAGTGGCACTTCTGGTGCTCGCTGGTTTCGGTCAACGTCTTATTCTTCCCTATGCATTTTGTTGGATTGGCAGGTATGCCACGTCGTATTCCAGACTATGCATTGCAATTTGCTGATTTCAATAAATGGATCAGCCTTGGTGGCTTCGCGTTTGGCCTATCTCAGCTCATCTTCTTGGCGCTACTTATTAAGGCGTGTAAGAAGCAAGGCGAGCCAGTGTCATCGCAAGTATGGGACGGTGCGGAAGGTCTGGAATGGGAAATTCCCTCACCAGCGCCATACCACACTTTCGAAACGCCACCTGTAGTGAAGTAATCGCTGTCATAACAGTCAGTGTAATAGTGGACCCACTCCCCCTCATTAGAGGGGGCCACTATCTCACTAGCGCATAGGCAAATTGGGAGGGATGTGATGTCACAACAAAACGCAAATAATAAAATGGTGTTAAAGCTTATTGTCATCGTCATGGGTATGTTTGGCTTTGGATTTGCGTTAGTACCACTTTACGATGTGTTTTGTGATGTCACCGGTATTAACGGCAAAACGGAAAACTCAGCAGCAGTGTATCAAGCGGTTGAAGTGGATACATCTCGTGAAGTGACGGTGGAGTTTATTACTCGCACCAATACGGGAATGCCTTGGGAATTTCGCGCAGAAACTAAGCGCGTAAAAGTACATCCTGGAGAGTTAAATACCGTTTCGTTTTATGTCAGAAACCCAGCGTCAAGCAACATTGTGGCGCAAGCAATACCGTCAGTTTCCCCTGGCACCGCAGCACTTTACCTCAATAAAACGGAATGCTTTTGCTTTAACCAGCAACCGTTAGACGCAGGAAGTGAAGCGTATATGCCCATGCAATTTTATGTCGACCCACAGCTTCCTAAAGAAATTACCTATTTTACATTGCAGTACACACTCTATGACGTCACCGCGAGAGCAAGTGACCTAACGACAAAACCGAATCCCTTTATGGTAGATACATCGCAAAGCGGTGAATAACCACAGGGACAAGGAGAAAAAAATGCAGCAAGAATATCAAAAATACTATGTACCCGCCCAAAGCCCATGGCCGATAGTTGGTGCGGTAGCGCTGTTTCTAATCGCCGTTGGCGCAGGCAATTTTGTGGTAGAAACAACTCGAGGAGAGTCAGGTTTCGGTGGCCACATTCTTTCAGCAGGCATCATTGTTTTACTTGTGATGTTAGTGGGATGGTTCAAAAACCAAATAGATGAGTCGATGTCGGGTCTTTATAGCGACCAACTTGGTCGCTCGTATCGACAAGGCATGAGTTGGTTTATCTTCTCTGAAGTTATGTTTTTCGCCGCCTTTTTTGGTGCGCTTTACTACGCACGCTTTATCGCGGTGCCGTGGTTAGGTGGTGCGTCGAATAATGCGATGACAAACGAGGTCTTGTGGCCGACCTTTGAGGCAATGTGGCCTTTGGTTACTACGCCAGGTGGCATTACCACACAAGAAATGAGCGCCGCTGGGTTACCTACTATCAATACGGTAATTCTGCTTATTTCTTCAATCACGTTGCATTTTGCTCATGTGGGGTTAGAGCAGAACAAGCGTAAACAACTTACGCTAATGCTTGGTATCACGATTTTATTGGGTTGCGGCTTCCTGTTCTTACAGGTGGAAGAATACATTCATGCATACCAAGAGCTAGGTCTCACACTGCAATCAGGTATCTATGGCAACACGTTCTTCATGCTCACAGGGTTCCACGGTATGCACGTGACCTTGGGTACTATTATCTTGATCGTGCTGTTTTTTAGAGTATTGAAAGGCCACTTTACGCCTGAAAATCACTTCGCATTCCAAGCGGGAAGTTGGTATTGGCACTTTGTCGATGTGGTGTGGGTAATGCTTTATATCTTTGTTTACGTACTCTAACTGGACGCAAGCCGAACCCTAGTAAGGCCGTGGGTTCGGCGTAATTAACCCTGTACCTATAGCAATAAGAATAAGCACAACAATAACCGCAGAGGTAAGAACGCGACGTCCAATATATTTGCTCATTGGGCCATTTTTGGGGTCGTTTTTCATCATTACGCGCATTGCCAGAAATAAGTTAACAATCATGTATATCACTAGGGCAACAAGGACAATTTTTATCATTTTTAACACCTCTGTTTTTGTTTTTTCTGTGCGCAGGGCTTGTTAGCTATGTCTCAGCGTTCTCGTACGTTAATGCCTTGGCTCCTTACTGCCCTAAGTGTGGCAATAATGTGTGCGTTAGGCTATTGGCAGTTAGAGCGCATGGTACAAAAGCAACAACGTCTCGCTAGCATAGCGCAAAAGCAAGGCAATGGAAGTATGAGTTTGATGACTGCACTTTCGCAAAACGACCCCCGAGATATCAAGGTAACGTTCGATGGCGTGCCAGATGCGAGTCATCTCATTTATCTTGATAATCAGATACAAAACCAACGGGTGGGCTTCGATGTTGTTGTGCCGGTTAACACCAATGCGGGTTGGGTTTTGGTCAACTACGGCTGGGTCCCAGCTCCAGATTTACTGCGTACTCTGCCTACAATAGAGCTAGATAAGTCACTCACACAATTTGAAGGTGTTGTTTCACTACCCTCTGATAATCCGCTTGTGAAAGAAACCAACAACAATCTCTCTCAATTTCCTGCGCTAATTCAACAATATGACTTCGGCGCACTCAGTGACGGGTTGGGCGTGACGCTATTGCCCATCGTTATTCAACTTACTACGGAAAATCCTGCGTTCGTGCGCGAGTATCAACCCGTGGTCATGTCTCCTGAAAAGCACCTTGGGTATGCAGTGCAGTGGTTCGGTTTGGCCATTGCTGCGGCTGCCATTGGTGGTTTTGCAATAAGTAAGAAAGGACGTAGTTATGAGTAATTCGGCATCAGCGAAAAGTACGGCTTCCAAGAAAACCTTGTTATTAATGATTGCAGTATTTGTTGTACCGGTCATTTTGGCGAAGTTAGCGTTAGAAAACGATTGGTTTACCAAGGCTGCAACGAATAAAGGGCAACTGTTGACGCCTACCATTGATATGAGTGCCGTTTTGCAGAATGAAGTGCCAAAGTGGCGACTGGTTTACGTCATGCCGTCGCAGTGCGATACGGTGTGTGAAAATGCATTATTTAGTATCAACCAAGTGTGGCTTGCTCTTGGTAAGGAATCAGACCGTGCAGAAGCCCTTGTCTTGCTGAAAGAAGACAGTGATAACACCGCTGTGGCTGCCCTTTCTGATTATCCCAATGTGAGCACATTGGCATCGTCAAATAGCTTGTCGTTAGAAACAAACAGTGTGTATATCGTTGATACACAGAATAACGCCATGCTTTTCTATCAAATAAAGAACGATAGGAAAGAAGCGGTCATGGAAAGCCGCGATATGTTGGCAGATATTAGAAAACTACTAAAACTGTCTCGTATAGGATGATCGCAATGAAAAAATTGACCTTATTCAGTCTCTTTCTTGCTGCTGTGGTGATTATTCTTGGTGCGTATACTCGCTTAACGGATGCAGGGCTAGGTTGTCCTGATTGGCCAGGGTGTTATGGCAATTTAACAGTACCACTTAGTGAAGACAAAGTTGTTGCTGCCAACGCGGCATATCCTGAACGACCCGTGGAAGCATTTAAAGCATGGAATGAAATGATACATCGCTATTTTGCGGGCACACTGGGGTTGTGTGTGCTTGCCATTGCCATTATGGCGGTGCGTCAGCGTAAAACGGGTACGCCATTAAAACTACCGCTGATATTACTTGCGCTTATCATCTTCCAGGCTGCATTGGGTATGTGGACAGTAACGCTTAATCTACTGCCAGTGGTTGTAATGGGACACCTTCTTGGTGGATTTAGTGTGCTGTCTTGCCTCTTTATTCTGTATTTGAGGCTTCGGCGTCGCGACACTTCGAATAATGAAGTAACTAAGGAACACAGTGCTAGTGCGCATTCAACATCGCAAAAACTGCGCCTTTTGGCTTTTGTAGGTGTTGCAGTGGTCGTAACACAAATAGCGCTTGGTGGTTGGACATCCGCCAATTACGCCGCCTTAGCATGCACTGAGATGCCCGTATGTGAAAGCGGCTGGCAGCAACGCCTCGATTTTGCTGGCGCTTACAGTGTACCAGACGCCGACAACTATGAGTTTGGCGCTCATGACTATGATGAGCGGGTCACTATGCACATTATGCATCGCGCAGGTGCGCTGGTAACGTTTTTCTACGTTCTAGCACTTGGTATTGCTGTATTGGTTTCACGGGCAACTAGTGTGGTGCAAAAACGCATTAGCCTATTTATGCTAGGAAGTTTAGTCGTACAGGTGGCCTTGGGCATTAGTAACATTGTCTTTATGCTGCCCCTTGCCGTTGCCGTAATGCACAACGCTGTCGGAGCAGTGTTATTACTTTCACTCCTTAATCTGGTGTTCTCGTTTGTTGTAAGTGCACCGAGTAAAGTTAAACGCGCTCACGACGCAACAAGTTCATCTCGCTATACCGCATCAGGCGCGGCAATGCCTGCGGCATCTTTTTCATCACACTCGCTTACTAGAGCACCCGGAGGCTTCCATGGCTAAATCAGTATCTATTGCTTCTCGCACTACACGCCATCATCACACGGTATCGTGGCGCGATTATTATGAAATGACTAAGCCTAACGTGGTGATGTTGCTTTTATTAACGGCATTAGTGGGTATGTGCTTAGCAACGCCAACGTGGGTAAACGCGGTGACACTGATCTGCGGTTTAGCAGGCATTGGTATGCTCTCAGCGTCAGCAGCAGTGATTAACCATGTGGTTGACCACAAAATTGACAGTATGATGGCGCGCACATTTAACCGCCCTGTGGCGAAAGGAAAAGTCACCGTGTCTAACGCCTTGTGGTTTGCTTTTGGTCTAGGTGTGGTGGGTTTTGCGGTATTAGCACTTTTTGTCAACATGCTTACGGCATGGCTGACATTGGCGAGTCTGGTTGGCTATGCGTTTATCTATACTATGTACCTTAAACGTGCTACGCCACAAAATATTGTGATAGGTGGCTTGGCTGGTGCTGCTCCTCCCTTATTGGGATGGACAGCGGTCACTGGCGAAGTGCATGCCCATGCGCTGCTTTTAGTACTGATTATCTTCACATGGACGCCACCTCATTTCTGGGCCCTCGCTATCCACAGAGAAAAAGATTACGCTAAAGCACAAGTGCCCATGCTGCCAGTGACTCATGGCGTGTCTTTTACAAAGACCTCGGTATTACTTTATACGGTATTATTGGGCCTTGTATGTTTAATGCCCTATCTTATTGGCATGAGCGATCTCATTTACCTCATCGGATCAAGTGCGTTAAACCTTGGCTTTCTTGCTTATGCACTGAAGCTTAAATTTGCCGCTGATAGCCAAACGGCAATGAAAACTTTTAGGTTCTCAATTATTCATCTCATGGTATTGTTTGTAGTATTGCTGTTAGATCACTATGTACCTATAAGTTTATGAATCAACGGATTTTAGTTGGAATAGTCGCATTTGTTGCACTGTGTGTGGGCATTGTTGGGGCGCTTTATATCGCCCCACCAAATGCTGATGATAAGCACCAGCCTAAACATTTTCAGGCTTACCCTGAGCCTAGAGCGCTATCACCATTTTCGCTAACCGATCATCAAGGTAATAGCTTTACGAATAGTTCACTACAAGGCCAATGGAGTCTGGTTTTTGTCGGTTATACTTTTTGCCCAGATATTTGCCCAACTACCATGGCTGAACTCAACAGCGTATACCCACAGCTTCAAGCGATAGAAAGTGACGAGCCTATCCGTGTTATATTTGTGTCTGTTGACCCAAAACGTGACTCAATAAATAGACTTTCTGAATATGTGAGCTATTTTAATAAAGAGTTCGTTGCAGTTACTGGTGAGCACAAAGCCCTTTTTCCTTTCGTTCGCAACCTGGGCATGATGTACGCAATTGCTGAAAGTACTGACAACCCGAACTACTTAGTTGACCATAGTGCGTCTGTCGTACTTATCGACCCACAAGCTAGGGTGATAGGAAGATTTAAACCCAGAAGAGAGCCAGGAAAGCTGTCGATAAGTGATTCTCAGCAAATACTGGAAGATATGCCAGTTATAATCTCGAAGTAGTAATATGGATATCAAAATCAGGCTAGGAGTGGCGTCTGATGCCGCTCAAACGACTCCACTTATTCTCAGCGCTGCGGAGTCATTATTAACTTCTATTTTCGGACACAATCAAAATAAAACGGCTGAAGGTTACCTTTTTCATGCATGGCAACTAGGTGGTGGTCAATATGGCTACAACAATCACTGGGTCGCTGAAAAAGACGGTGAAGTACTTGGCGTTATCACTTCGTGGCATAGCAAGTTAGGGGCAGCATTTGACCGCGCTACACTTGATAGCATCACCTCATATTTCACACTTGATGAAGCGATGAACGTACTGATGCGTAATCAGACGGTCGCAGTCAATTTAACGCCGCCTGACAATACTGAACTTATGCTTGGGCACCTTGCAATCGCCCCGGCAGGTCAGCGCAAAGGTATTGGCACTGCTTTAGTGGACGCAATGCACAAAAGAGCAGAAAAGCTGAAAAAGCGAAAGCTTGTACTGGATGTCGAGTTGGCCAATGTGGACGCTATTCGCTTTTACCAACATGTCGGTTTTAGCGAAGAGTCTATTAACAAAGGTTTTATTCGTTTTGCCCGTGATGTTTAGGTAAACGTTTTCTTATATACGTGAGCGCTAATGTAACAGCATCAACGTGGCTTACCTCTTGATGTGAATTAATGCGAAAGACAAGCCGTGTTTTTGCGTTACTCTTTAGTCAGGGTATCGCCCCGCTTTATCAGCAATAAAGAATGGCTGTGAATACCAGTAGTATCGTCCCTGCGCTTTTATTGATGGGGCGGTACAGTTTATGCGAGAGCGACCTATTGGCAGTGTGTCGTTAATGCGAAAAGACACGGTATTGCCTTTACTTCGGGTCTCAATGGCATCACCTTTAAAAAAGCACGTGACCTGTGAGGTGCGCATATCATCACTTTCTATTGTAAGAGTGATAGGGTCGCTAAGCTTACGATCTGTTAAGCGAGGTTCCTGAAGTGATGAGTGCGTAACAGGCATGGCCAGACTGTCTAACTTGGTCTTTAAACTATTGAGATTGGCGTAGGGCCCTGCTGCTGGAAACCGAGGTAGTGCTCGTAAGTCGCTATGCGGCCCTACTGCACCTGAATGTTGTCCAAAACCAACGTAGCCTTCTTCTTTTAACTTTGCTGCTAAGCTGAGGTTGTACTCGCCAAAAGGGTAGGCCAAATACTTTAAGCTGACACCAATTTGGTCATTTATTTTGCGTTCAGCGCTCGCCACGTTTTGCCACACTTTATCCAGCCATACCGATTCGCCCAACGACTGCTCATCATTGAGCATATGCAGGTGATCTAGCGTGTGGTTGGCAAAGGTTACCCCGTCATTCAACATACGCTTAACTTGTTCCCACGTTAGCTGCTTAGGGCCCACGTCGATTTCATCTGGGTTGATAAATATGGTGTAAGGAAAGTCCATTTTAGTCAGTACTGGGTGGGCATTTTCCAAAATATTGGCAAAGCCGTCATCAAACGTGATGGCAACCGCTTTATCTGGTAAGGGCGTATTGGCCTTAAGTGCAGCCACAACATCTTGTAGGGGCACCACGGTGTGATTGGCCTTTAAGTATTCCATATGTGCTTTGAAATCACTTGGAGAAATACTGGTACTTGGTGGCGTTTCATTTGATACATGGTGATACAGCAAAATAGTCGCATTGGGTATAAGTGGCGCTTGGTCGGACGATGACGCGGTCGCGCTTAGTGAGGTAACACCGAATAAAGTGGCGCACACTGTAGTCATCATAGACGCAGGGGATGGGGCCGAATTCAAGGATGCTGAGGACCTTATCCAAGACCGAATTAAATTGATTAGCATGATACACTCCTTCCTTAATGCCATTTTATAACCGTTAATGCAAAACAGAGATCACAGAATGCCTCGCTCTTCCAATGCTCAGCCTGCTTTTTTCAGCGATCATACGCGGCTACTTGCCTTGGCATTGCCAATGATTCTGGCAAATATTACAACCCCGTTACTTGGCTTAGTCGACACCGCTGTACTGGGGCATATGTCAATGCCCGCTATGTTAGCAGGTGCATCAATAGGTGCACTAATATTGACGCAAATATATTGGGTATGCGGCTTTTTGAGAATGTCATCAACAGGCTTAAGTGCTCAGGCCAAAGGCAGTAACGAAGCACACTATGAATCGGCGAAAGTGTTGTGGCAGACCGTTGCGGTTGCACTCGTTCTTGGTATTAGCATACTGGCCTTCCAAAAACCAATTGTTCAGGTTGGTTTGAGTCTTACTAACCCGAATGTAAATGTCGCTACCCACCTCAGTGACTATTTTTACGCACGAGTATGGGGTGCGCCTGCTGCTATGCTGAATTTAGCGCTAGTAGGGTGGCTGGTGGGTCAGCAAAAAACGCGCAGCGTAATGACTATACAAATTGTCGGTAACCTATTGAATGCCTGCCTAGATGTTTTATTTGTATTTGGTCTTGGTTTGTCGGTTGCTGGTGTGGCTTATGCCAGCGTTATCGCTGAATACAGTATGGCGGTAATGTCACTGACAGTTGCCCTTAAATGCGTGGGTGATGTGTCTATTTCAGCTGCGTGGTTTAACCGCGCCGCGCGTAAAGTGTTGCTGAAGCTAAATGGTGACATGCTCATTCGCAATCTAGCGCTTCAGGCCTGTTTAGCATTTTTAACGATTCAAGGCGCGCGCTATGGCGAAGTACCTGCAGCGGTGAATGCCATACTTATGCAATTTTTTGTGCTTATCGCGCTTGGACTTGACGGTATAGCATACGGGGTAGAAGCCTTGGTCGGAGAAGCGAAAGGTGCAAGGAACGCCCACGAAATCAATCGGCGTACATACCAAGGGCTACTGTGGTCGTCACTGTTTGCAGTGCTCTACAGTGTTGTATTTTTGTTTTCGGGTGAGCGTATCGTTGCGTTACTGACGCAGCATGTGGCTGTTATCGACGCTGCACTTCCCTACTTGCCCTTAATGGTTTTATTGCCTTTGCTGGGACATTGGTGCTTTTTATACGACGGTGTATTTGTGGGTCTTACGCGCGCAGAGTCTATGCGTAATACCATGGTGATAAGTGCACTGTTTGTCTTTTTCCCGATTTGGTATATCACGCAACATCAAGGCAATGTCAGTTTGTGGTATGCCTTGCTTGCGTTCTTATTTGCGCGGGGTGTTACATTGGGGTGGACGTTCTATAGAATGGACAAGTTGGCGTAGCCTACTTTTAGACATGCCCTATTGTTTTTGCGCTACAACCACGGTGTGTTGTTCAGGATATTGGTCGTATTCAAGGTGTCTAATGTGGCAACCTAACTCTAGAAGCTGCGAGATATACCCATTTATGCCTAAAGACGCGTAGTAGACTTCTGGCCCCATGGTTGTATTCGTATGGCTACCCGATTCATCCACACCACCACAGCTGAAAAGAAGTACACCTTTTGAGGGTAAGTTTTCAACCAGCTTTTTGAGTACGGGAGCATGCTGCGCTAAAGGAAGGTGCCAAAAACTGTCCCATGCGCTGATGAATGCATAGTGCTTGGGCAGTTCAAACGTACAGATATTACCTTGGTGAAATGTATGGGCAGGCATTGATGTACGCGCGATTTTTAACATTTTCGCTGATATATCAATACCTTCATAACTAAGCCCGGCAGTTTCAATAATTGGGATAAAGCGGTTAGTACAGCCACAACCCACGTCTAACGCAGTACCATTTTCTTTTACTAGGTGCGCAGGCAAAAACGACAGGGCTTTTTCATAGGCAGCAAGCCCATTTTCACGGTTAAAGCCGTCTCTGGTCCACAAATGTGTAATGCTGTCGTAGGCCTGCCCTGTTTGCTCTGGTGTCACGCGCTAGTTCCTTATTGCTATTATTCTCGGGCTACTAACGAATAACGTGAGTAGCACACAGTTTGTTGCCCGCAGGATCACGCAGGTACGCAAGATACAGCTGTCGCTTGTCATTGCCACGTATGCCCGGTGGATCTTCACATGCTATACCACCGTTTTCGCAACCGACTTTATGCCATTCATCAACGATATCTGGTGTGCGTGCCGCCAGCCCAAGTGTTGTACCATTGCCGTGCGTTGCCGCTTCGCCATTAATCGGCTTGGTTAACGCTAAAATTCCTTTGGGTGTGTAGTAAAAAACCCGTCCGTACTCGTCAAAAACGCCTTCGTCGTAACCCAAAACACCTAATATGGCGTCATAAAATCGCTTCGATGCGTCTAGGTCGTTGGCTCCAATCATTACATGGCTAAACATGATAGTGTCCTTTTAGTTGTTTAGGAGGACCTTGGTTTGTCTTTAGTCTTGCGCGAGCGCAAATGCCACTGCGGCTTGTGCATGAATAGCAGTGGTGTCAAAAAGACGAACTGAGGTGTGCTCTTGTTGTACTAATAACGCAATTTCTGTGCATCCCAAAATAACGCTTTGGGCACCTTGTTCACACAGCGCATTAATGATCTCAATATACGCCTTACGCGACTCAACACAAATCACGCCCTTGCATAATTGTTCATAAATAACGCTGTGTATAACACGTCGTTGCGCTTGGTCGGGAATGACGACATCAATATCAAACTTTTCTTTCAATCGACCAGAGTAAAAGGTTTGCTCCATGGTAAATTGTGTGCCGAGTAACCCTACTTTCGAAATGCCTTGTTGCTGCAAGACCGTCCCTGTGGCGTCGGCTATATGCAAAAGTGGAACAGAGACAGCACCTTCAACAGCATCAGCTACTTTGTGCATAGTGTTAGTACAAATGAGGATAGCATCGGCACCAGCATTAGCGAGACAAACAGCTTCTTCACTGAGCATATTGGCCATTTCATCCCATTGGCCTTCATGTTGAAGCCGTTCAATGAGCGCGAAATCTACGCTGCTAAGGAGGAGCTTGGCACTATGCAAACCGCCGAGGCTAGCATTGACGCCACGATTTATTGCTTGGTAGTAACTTACCGTAGATTCCCAGCTCATACCGCCTATTAGACCAAGCTTTTTCATAACCAGCATCTCCCTTTAAAATAGTATCCAAGGTTCTACTGTGCAGCGGAATAAGTGGGTTTACAAGTATGTTGTGGTTTACAAGTATGCAGTATCTAAAGCGAGCGCTTTGAGCATTAAAATTTCGGTGGCGGCTTTTTATTTTTTATAAACGAAAAGCGTTGAATGAAAATACCGATATAGCCAAGCATGGCATATCCGAAGCCTACAAAAAGGATAGTAAGTGACGCGTAATGGAAAAACGCGGAAAAGTGGCCAATAGCGAAAAGCGACACCGCGCCGACAACGAAAATGGATAATCCAACTTTAAAGCGTTGCCAGCATTGGTGTATATCGTTAAAGAGAAATAGCATAAACGCTACCGCTACTGGGCGAGCGAACTCGCCTAGTAGTAAGAGTGCTCGCCAGCTTGGTGTTCTGTTGCGTCACGTACACCGTTTAATTCGCCTGCGAACTGTTCAAGCATTTGCTTTTCAATGCCTTCTTTAAGCGTTACGTCTACCATCGAGCAACCATTACAACCGCCGCCGAATTGAAGAATGGCGTAGCCATCGTCAGTCAGCTCAGTAAGAACTACATTGCCGCCGTGACTCGCCAACTGAGGATTAATTTCAGACTCGATCATGTAGTTGATGCGCTCAGCAAGTGGGGCATCGTCGGCCACCTTGCGCGCTTTGGCATTAGGTGCTTTTAGCGTAAGCTGAGAGCCCATTTGGTCAGTGACATAATCGATTTCTGCTTCGTCGAGGTAAGGTGCACTCTCTTCGTCGACCACTGCATCAAACCCATTGAACGGTAATCGCGTATCAGTAGGTTCAACTGCGTCAGGTGGACAATAGGACACGCCACACTCTGCCGACGACGTGCCTGGGTTTACGACGAATACACGAATATTCGTGCCAGACTCTTGTTTACTCAGCAGTTTTACGAAGTGAGCCTGGGCTTCTTCTGATATAGTAATCATCAGCAAGTCCTACATATTTGAAAATTTGGATCAGTGTATCAAATTTACCTGAGTAAAACAGTCAGGTATTAATTAAATAAATTATTTCAGTAAATCGAATTTGTTGAAAGCATTACTTCTGTAACGGCATTTCAGCTATAACAACAAGACGGGAAACGCGATGCTAGTAAATCTGTTCAAATGCGCCCAAAAGAGCCGCCTTGCGTTGGCAACAACGCTCGCTTTTAGCGCCCTGACCTTAGGTGCCTTCAATAGTAACAATGCGTATGCTACGCCAATTACTGTTACCCCCGATGTGGGAGGGAAACCCGTACAGGCCTACTTACCCGACTCTGTTACGTACAATCCAGCCATTCCTACCCCTGAGTCAGTACTAGGCGCCAACATTGGTGAATGGCATGTGCGTCACGATCAACTTGTAGATTACATGAAGCGTTTAGCTGAAACGTCAGACCGCATTACCATCGAAGAGACTGGCCGAACCCACGAAAATCGTCCTTTGGTGCTACTTACCATTACAGCGCCCAAAAACCGCAATAACCTAGACGCAATGCGCCAAGCGCATATCGAAGCGATGGAAAGTGGCAAATCAGTCAGCGATAATGCGCCGCTTGTCTTTTACATGGGTTACAGCATTCACGGCAATGAGCCGTCAGGTTCTAATGCATCTCTTGCACTTGCCTACTATCTTGCTGCTGCACAGGGCGACGAAATAGACGCCTTGTTGAACAACAATATTGTGCTCTTTGATCCTTCTTTCAACCCCGACGGACTTTCTCGATTTGCACAATGGGCAAATATGCATAAGGGCAAACAGCTAGTTGCGGATTCTCGTCACAGAGAACACGATGAGGGGTGGCCATCAGGCCGTACTAATCATTATTGGTTTGATTTAAACCGAGATTGGTTGCTATTAGCACACCCTGAATCACAAGCGCGTATAAAGCAGTTTCACAAATGGCGTCCGCATGTGCTTACCGACTTTCACGAAATGGGCACAGACAGCACATACTTTTTCCAGCCTGGTGTGCGCTCGCGTAAAAACCCAATGACACCTGATGAGAATGTAACGCTCACTGAAGCCCTTGCGCAGTATCATGCTGCTGCTTTTGATGCACAGGGTAAGTTGTACTTTACCGAAGAAGCCTTCGATGATTTTTACGCCGGTAAAGGTTCAACCTATCCAGACCTACACGGTAGTATTGGTATTTTGTTTGAACAAGCCAGCTCACGCGGACATTTACAATCGTCGATAAACGGCGAGCTATCTTTTAAAGATACAATTGCAAACCAAATAACCACGTCACTAAGTACGTTTAAAGGTGCATTAGCGAATAAAGCAGCAATTTTAGATTATCAGTCAAACTTTGTTGAAAGTACCAAAGCACAAGCGGCTAAAGACGAAACGGTTGGTTACGTAGTTGGCACCAACACTGACTTAGGGCGGCTCAACGCTTTCGTTGCACTACTTGAGCAGCACAATATTCGCTACGACGTAGTGAATAAGGCAAGCAAAGTAGGAGACACTACCTACGGTGCTGGCCACGCCGTGTATATCCCAACAAATCAACCACAATATCGTCTTGTGAAATCGATTTTTTCAACGCAAACCTCATTTGAAAACAATACATTTTATGATGTATCGACGTGGAATTTAGCGCTGGCCTTTAATCTTGATTATTCACCGTTAGATAAAGGCGATGCCAGAGACGTTAAACGTGCAGATGGGGCATTACTGAGTACTAACGCTCTCAACCCTATTCAAAAAAATGCCTACGCGTATGGTTTTTCTTGGCAGCACTACTATGCCCCCGCCATGCTACAAACTTTATTAGAAGCGGGCGTAAAGGTAAGAAGTACAGAGAAGTCTTTTTCAGCAATACAGTATGACAATAGCACCACAACATTGCCTGCTGGCAGTATTGTGATCCCTAAAGGGCTCAATCAGCCTGTCGATTTAGCACAAATTATCGAAACGGCGCAGTCCCAGCTACATGTGCCTGTTCACAGCTTTAAGAGTGGCCTTACACCAATGGGGAATGACTTGGGTAGTAGAAGTATGGCACCCGTTACTCCTCCTCAAGTGCTTATTGTAGGCGGTGAAGGCACCAGCGAATATGAAGTGGGTGAAATATGGCACTACTTTGACACCAAGGTAGGACTAGCAAGTAGCATTGTTGAACAGCAACATGTGGGGCGTGCACTCGCTGACGATTCGATCAGTTACACACACATTATTTTTCCCAGTGGTCGATATACGTTCTCAGATAGCGAGAAAACGCAGCTAGAACAGTGGATAAAAGCGGGCGGTGTTGTTATTGGGCAAAAGTCAGCGATTCGCTTATTCGCTGAAAACAATTGGTTAGATGTAGAACTCATCAGTCGCGATACCATTGATAACGCCTTTGACGAAAGTAACTTAACCTATGGCGATGGCGCTTCTCTCTATGCAAGAAAGCTGGTGGCCGGTGCGGTCTTTGAAGCCAATATCGACGTATCTCACCCTTTATTCTACGGGTATGACGATGACACCCTGCCGCTTTTTAAAACCAGCAATATGATTGTGAAAGGTGATAAGTCTCCGTTTACAACCCCTGCGCGTTATACTGATGAGCCGTTGATGGCTGGGTTTAGTGACAACGCGATGGTTGCGTTAATCGCACAGACCACAGCGGTAACAACCAATAAAATGGGTCGTGGCGTGGTCATTGGCTTTACCGACAATACCCAGTTCAGGGGCTATTGGTACGGTACCAATAAGATGTTGGCAAATGCCATCTATCAATCACACTTTATCCGCTAACTACTTGTAATTTCGCATCTTATGCTTGCCGTTTACCAAGGGTAACGGCAAGCTTTAGGGCGTAAACGCGCATCTTACTCTAGTTTCAATAACACACTTTTGGGCGGCGGTGTAAAGGTTAAGGCCCATACTTGCACATGTATTGCGGGGTAACGGTCTTTTAGTAGCTTAGCCAGTGTATTAACAGTTACACCAGTGGTGATCACATCATCTACAATGGCGACAGTGAACGGCACTTTGTCATTGCATTGTTGTATGGGATACCACTTATCAATAGCACGCTGCGTTAGCCGATAAGTTTGCCGCGCGTTATCAGCACGCTTTGCCTTGGACAAGTGATGCTGAACACTGCTTCCATGGCGCTTAGCCCAGTTGCATTCGAAGGGAATGCTCAGAGCATTGCCTAAATAGTGACATATCACCGCTGCTTGATTGTAGTGCCTATGCGCTAAACGCCATGCACTAATGGGGACAGGCAGTAGCAAATTGGGCACAGCCAAAGTGCAGTGTCGCTTCTTATGGACAAACCAGTTGCTTAGTACTTTGCCTGCAGTCAGAGAATGGGTAAACTTAAACTGGTGAACCAGTGATGACATGGGCCACGTGTGTAATCCTAATACACTCAATACCTTATAGTGACTATGCTTAACGTGGCGGCCAACAGGGCCGTACCTAAGTAAGTCATCTCCGTGTATCTGTGTATCGAAAAAAAACATGTCATCGTCACACCAGTGACATACTGGCGTGGGACTTGCCTGATAACATAGCAAGCATGAAAGGTTCATTGTGTTGATTCCATCAACTTCCTTAACTTGTCGACCGTCGGTCTAATTTCATCATGACGCGTTTTTGCGTAAAACGCGTGTTTGCCAAAGGAGGTGTAAATGGAAAGTTTGCATACAAACGGCGCGCTTGTCACCCGTACAGAGGGTACAGGTATCGATGTAGTATTTCTTCACGGTTGGGGGATGAACAGCGGTGCGTTCACCTCTTTTATTCCTTATCTAAGCGACAATTTTCGCGTTACCACAATCGACCTTCCCGGCTTTGGGGAGAATGCCAGTGTGGTACCCTCACCTTATAATGTTGACTCGTTAGCGCGCGCGATTGTCGAGGTATTACCTGAACAGTGTGTATTAGTCGGGTGGTCACTCGGGGGGTTAGTGGCCCAAAAAGTAGCATTGATGGTACCCGAGAAGCTCACTGGGTTGGTGACTATTGCGTCTACTCCACGCTTTATAGCTGGTCCTGGTTGGCCGGGCATTGCAGCTGACTTGTTGAAAATGTTCGAAACGCAATTGGAGAAGAACTTTCAAAAGACCCTCGAACGTTTCTTAGCTATACAGGCGATGGGCAGTGATACAGCAAAGCACGATATAAAGACAATTCGACAGCAAGTGACGCAATATCCAGACCCTGCAGAAGAAGCTCTGAAAAAAGGGCTCAGGATATTGTCTACAGAAGATTTGCGACAGGATGTCGGGCGTATTGCTATACCAACGTTACGGCTCTACGGTAGGCTTGATAGCTTAGTCCCTACTAGTGGCATTGACCAAATCTGTGAATTGCACCCACAGTCTGACGCTGTCGTACTACCTCACGCGTCTCATGCGCCCTTTATCTCCCATCCGCAGCAAACCGCTGACATTCTGTTTCGTTTTGCAGCCAATATTTATCAGCAGAAGGCGTCTTAGTTCATGCGCTAAACCGTTACTGTACCTGCATAGAGAGTAAAAAAGCCTTGTATGACATGTGTTTAATATTGTCGCTAGCTTCAAGGCTTCCTATTTTCTCAAAATTGGTTAATAATTAGGCATGAGAGGATAGAGGTAGTGTATGACTAGCGTTAGTGGCGCCAATCTAAATTCTGCTTTTTTAGCAGGGCAATACGGTTTGCAAAATGCCAGTGATGGTATTACGCAGGCTGCGTCGAATATTGCCCAACGCACTGTGGAAAGTAATGCCTCTTCTACCGATGCACAAGCAAATGCATCGTCTAATGTTTCAAATGGCAACCTAACAAATGATCTTATTGCGCTTAACGTCAATAGCACCAACGCGCAAGCGTCTGCACGCGTGCTCGACGTAGCAAATGAGACGGTGGGTACCATTATCGACATCTTGGCTTAGGGGATATAACGGTGAATATCGTAACCCCAATTCTCAACGCCATTGCCTACCCTACCGCGAATATCAATACTGAGTCTGCCCGTCGTGATAACGTGCAGCGCGAAACTATTCCACAAACCAGTGATGCCGAACAGGGGGCGTCGCAAAAAGGTTTAGGTTCGGAAGCTGATAAGGCAAAAAGCCCTGGTCAGCCGCCTGCCCCGGTTACATACGAACGTCCGCAAGTTCAAACTGAGCTTCAAGCGGCGTTCCAAAATGTCTTTGGCCAAAATAAAGACAATGCGCAAGATGAAAGTGCAGGCAAGCAAGATGCACAAAACGAGCAGCAGGCTCGTCAGCGGGAACAACAGCAAGAGCAGCAAGACACCCAAGAGATCGAGCAGCTCAAAGCGCGTGACCAAGAAGTACGTACCCACGAGCAAGCCCATGCTGCGACGGGAGGCCAATATGCAGGCTCTCCTCAATATGAGTACACTACAGGCCCTGATAACAAGCGCTATGTCACCGACGGCGAAGTTTCAATTGATATTTCTGAAGCACAAAGCCCAGAGCAAACATTGCGCAAAATGCAACAGGTGCGCGCAGCGGCGTTAGCGCCAGCTCAGCCATCATCTCAAGATTTAAAAGTGGCAGCTGAGGCCGCACAAAAAGCATTTGAAGCAAGAAGCGACATAGCTGAAGAAAATCGCGAAGCGCGAGAGAGCGAAAGTAGTGATGGTGTAAGTGCAAGTGAGCCAACGATACCTTCTATCGATGATATCACTGATACCGCAGGCGTCGAGCGTCCCACACGTAGTCTAGACGATGCTGTCTTAAAAACAGAGCAAGGCAACAGTAGTGAGGATACATCACAAGGCGCTTCAAGCGAAGTAGGCACTCGCTCGCTTAACTTTGGCAATGCGAGTGAACTGAACGGTGACAATGCGATACAGGCGCGCATAGGCCGCATACAGAACGCTTATACACAAGCCTACACTCCTGCGCGCGAAGGGTTATCGCTTCAAGCGTAATCGACTTTTTGCTACTTACGCCTAGCAGCATTGTTTATGCGCTACTTTTTGATGAGGGTAGCGCAAACTCCGAGTTAAATATTACTTTTTCGCTTTAGCAAAGGCATCGGCAAACGCATTGCCCATGGCACTGTTTTGCACTTGGTTGCTTCGACTCTGTCCGCCCCTTTGTTGCCCTGATTGCTTGCCTTGCCCCTTGTTTGGTCCTTTATTCGAGCCCTTACCCGTACGCGGCCCTTTGTCTGCTGAGCCACTGGCTTGGTTTGGCGTATCGTCAAGGCGCATGGTAAATGAAATGCGTTTGCGTGGTACATCTACCTCTAGCACTTTAACTTTGACAATGTCACCCGCTTTTACCACTTCACGGGGGTCAGATATAAACTTGTTAGTTAGCGCCGATATATGCACCAGCCCATCTTGATGCACGCCTACATCGACAAAGGCACCAAAATTGGCCACGTTACTTACAACGCCTTCCAAAATCATGCCTGGCTTAAGGTCATTAATGGTTTCAACACCCTCTTTAAATGCCGCGGTTTTAAATTCTGGGCGAGGATCGCGTCCTGGTTTATCAAGTTCTTTCAAGATGTCTTTTACGGTAGGTAGACCAAACGCTTCACTGGTGAAGGTGTCGGGCGACAAACTTTTCAGTAACTCAGTATTGCCAATGATGTCGTTGACTGCCACAGCAGTGGTGTCCACTATCTTGTCTACAACGGGATAAGCTTCTGGGTGCACCGCAGAAGCGTCTAGCGGGTTTGTCCCGTTAACAATCCGCAAGAAGCCGGCAGCTTGTTCAAACGCTTTTGGACCTAAACGTTCAACGTTTAGTAAGGCTTTTCTGTCAGGGAAAGCCCCATTGGTATCTCTGAAGTTTACAATGTTGTGCGCGAGAGTTTTGTTCAAGCCAGACACATAGCTTAGTAACGCAGGGGATGCCGTATTTAGGTCTACCCCTACAGCGTTTACGCAGTCTTCAATCACGCGGTCTAGCGACCTACCTAACTGACTTTGGCTTACGTCGTGCTGATATTGGCCAACACCAATAGCTTTTGGCTCAATTTTTACTAGTTCTGCAAGTGGATCCTGTAAACGGCGAGCAATAGATACAGCACCACGTAGCGACACATCAAGTTCTGGCAATTCTTTGGAAGCCAATTCTGAAGCCGAATATACCGATGCCCCTGCTTCACTCACCATAATTTTCTGAGCACTCAAATCACTGTTGTTTTTCAACATTTCAGCAACGAGTTTATCCGTTTCGCGAGAGCCTGTACCATTCCCTATACTGATAAGGTCAACCTTGTACTGTTTGCACAATGTCGTAAGCGTACGAATCGATTTGTCCCACTGGTTTTGTGGTGCATGAGGGAAAATTGTGTTGGTCGCTACAACTTTGCCTGTTTGGTCTACCACTGCGACTTTTACACCAGTGCGCAAGCCCGGATCGAGGCCCATGGTAGTCTTCGCGCCAGCGGGCGCGGCCATGAGTAGGTCATTCAAGTTCTTAGCAAAGACCTCAATAGCCTCTTCTTCAGCGCGTTCACGCAAGGTACTAAAGAGTTCAGTCTCCATGTGAAGACCAATTTTGATTTTCCACGTCCACTGCACGACTTGAGTAAGAAAGTCATCTGCACTGCGACCGCGATGCATAATGTCGTAGTGGCTCGCGATAATGTGCTCACAATGTGATGGACCGCTTTCTTCATTTTGCGGATCGGCATCTAACTGAATGTGAAGCATGCCTTCATTGCGCCCTCTAAACATCGCTAGGGCGCGATGTGATGGCACTGTTTTGTACTTTTCGCTGTGCTCGAAGTAGTCTTTGTATTTTACCGCTTCTTTTTCTTTGCCCGGTGCAACGGTGCTTTTGAGGTGGGCATTTTCCACCAAGTAGTGACGAATTTTACCAAGCAGGGCGGCATCTTCAGCAAAGCGTTCCATAAGGATATATCGCGCACCTTCAAGTGCCGCTTTGGTATCAGCAACACCCTTTTCGGCATCGACATACGACTGCGCAGTAGCGTCGATATCGGTATTAGGGTCGTTGAACAAGGTATCGGCAAGGCCTTCAAGGCCAGCTTCGATGGCGATTTGCCCTTTTGTGCGTCGACGTGGCTTATAGGGTAAGTACAAGTCTTCTAACGTGGTCTTGCTCTCTGCGCCGACAATACTCGCTTTTAGCGTATCGCTGAGTTTGCCCTGCTCTTCAATCGACTTAAGAATAACATCGCGACGCTCTTGTAGCTCACGCAAATAAGTGAGGCGCTGTTCTAGGTTACGCAGTTGGGTATCGTCGAGCCCCTGTGTGACTTCTTTACGATAACGTGCAATAAAAGGAACGGTTGCTCCTTCATCAAGAAGTTTAACGGCAGCAGTAACTTGCGAAGGTTGAACGGCAAGTTCTTCGGCAATTTTATTGATAATCATAAGTCGCTCTAAAGTGCAAAAATTCGCGATAGGAAAGTGCGAATCAACGATGTGTTAACTGCCCGTGGCACACAGCGTTACGAGTGAAAAATTGAGCGGTGAGTATAGCACCGCGGTTTAATATAAGTCGTCTGATCATTATTGCTTTGAAAGGCGCGTAGCCAAAGAGATTGTCATATCTACGTTACACAAGGTGGCTTATAGCTTGTCTGTAGGGTCATACCAAATTCGGTTGATCCACCATTCCTTGGTTCCGGTTTCAGTTTTAACTGTAAATTCATCATCTTCTTCTTTTCCAACCAACGCGCGCGCCATGGGCGAATCGATAGAGATATAGTCTTTGCGGCCGAATATTTCATCGTAACCGACAAGACGCAGTTCCATCACTTTGCCGCTCTCGTTTTCAATCTCTACCCATGCGCCGAAAAAGACTTTGCCTTCTTGCTGCGAGTCGTAATCTACAACCTTCAGGTTTTCTAGACATTTACGCAAATAGCGCACACGGCGGTCTATTTCGCGTAGCTTCTTCTTGTTGTATTGGTAGTCGGCATTTTCACTGCGATCTCCTAGGCTAGCTGCCCACGTTACTTTGCGTGTTATCTCTGGCCGTTCCTCTCGCCATAGAAAGTCGAGTTCTTGCTTAAGTTTTAAGTAACCTTTGCGGGTAATAAGAGGTGTTTTCACAATGTCCTAAAAGCAATATTTTTCTATACCTCTTACTTTATGAGGGTATTGCGCAAAAACGCAATCTTTAGTGCGTTTAAAAATGACTTAATACAGAGAGTTTGAATATTTATTGAACATAATCTAAAAGTGTAGTGTCGTAGTATAAATAATAGACAATCCACTAGGGGAAACTAATGCGTAACAACTTACCTTTGATTAACCGAAGGCGATCGGATCAAGATCCCTTGCAAACCAGCGGTACTATCATAGGTTTTATGCTTTTTTTAAGCGGTGCGCTGTTCTTGTTGTACGCCTTACTCGATATTGTTGTTCGTCTTAAAAGCATCGAAACCGTGCTGTATCTTATCGCCGGTTGCACAATGTATAAAATAGGGCACTCGTTGCTTAATTACTTTGCTACCTTAAAAGTCCCAACTGAAAGAAGGCGTGCACCCCAGCGATAACGGGCGTTAAAACTTAAGGTTCTAAGCGTACTGCTTTAAGGTTAAATTGTTACAAGAAAGTGACGCTCGCGAAGTGCAAAATTGCCGTTTTCAACTATGCTTAAAGAGTGATTCGAGGCACCAAGCATATTGAATAACCCACTTTACTATTTGGGTACGCGCGTGGTGAAAATCCACTAGCTCGTAGGGAAAAGGTAGGCAAGGATTACGCTGACTCACTAAACAAAAAAGCCGACGCATTGTGTGTCGGCTTTCTCTTTTATATTCCCGCAAATAGAGGACGTTCGCTCAGTGATTACTCAGCAGCTTCGTCTGCTTCTGGCTTAACCACTTCAAGTAACTCTACATCAAAAACAAGTGTAGAGTTTGGTGTGATTGCACCTGTTGAGCGTTGACCATAGGCCAATTCTGATGGAATGTGGAAGCGGTATTTCGCGCCTTCTTTCATCAGCTGTACGCCTTCAGTCCAGCCTGCAATAACGCGGTTAAGTGGGAACTCAGCAGGCTCACCACGCTTGTAAGAAGAGTCAAACTCAGTACCGTCTAGCAAGGTGCCGCGGTAGTGGACTTTTACCACATCTGTTGCTGCTGGGCTGGCGCCCTCACCTTCGGTCAGTACTTCGTACTGAAGTCCAGAGTCAGTGGTGACAACACCTTCGCGTTTACCGTTTTCTTCTAGGTAAGCTAAGCCTGCTTCAATGTTTTTCTCAGCAGCTTGGGCAGCCATTTCTTGTTGTTTAGCACGCAGTACTTCTTCACCTTGTTGAGCAATTTGT
The DNA here is from genome assembly GCF_028865455.1 of Alteromonas sp. 009811495. Lineage (NCBI taxonomy): Bacteria > Pseudomonadati > Pseudomonadota > Gammaproteobacteria > Alteromonadales > Alteromonadaceae > Alteromonas > Alteromonas sp. 009811495. The sequence continues at coordinate 4,320,733 of NZ_CP113972.1, read as the reverse complement.
TGAATCTGCTCTGGAGTGAATTTTAGTTTATCTGCAAGGCCATCATTGAACCCTTGCTTTAAGGATTCTTGGTCTAGTTCAAGACCAAGCGTAGCTTGTTGTTCAGCGCGATTGCTAACAAATAAACCCATGCTTGCGCCCATGGCATAAGCCTGCTTTTGTGAATCTGTCATTTCTTCTGCAGAGACAGAAGTTGTTTTTGCACTATCAGCGTTAGAAGCGGCCTCATCTGTGGTGTTTGGCTGGCAAGCGAAAAGGCCTAGCGCAGCGATAGTAGATAAGGCAACGAGCGACTTCTGCATAAAAACGTCTCCATTAATTTTTATCATCATGCGTCTATGTCTATACTGCTGCATCCAAGGCAGTGTGCACGATAGTTTAAAGATGCGTGATCCATGCTATGTTAAACCTAGCGTTTACAAAGCGAAACCCATTTGATTATGTTTAAGGCCCAAATGTTCCTCAGAATAGTGTTACTCGTCGTACTTATTGGCGTATCCATAGGGTGTTCTGTTCCTGATACTACGCCAATACAACAGTGGCGTCATGTAGAAGAAGGCGCATATGCCGCAGATATCTCTACAGATGGCACCATTTCGGTGTTATCTGGCGTTGATAATGGCATTAATGTATGGCGCATTGGTGAAGATGAGCCTTTGTATCACTGGGGACACCAAGGTGAGGGTAACAACTTAGTCATGTCAGTGCATATTAGTGCTGACAAGCGCTATATCGTTACTGCTGACCGCGAAGCGTTTGCTCTGTGGAGTATGGAAACTGGGGAACCGGAAGGGTTTTGGCGCATCGATGAGTCATCAATTCGCGACGTAGCAGTAGCGAATAATGGCGATGGTATACTTGTCGCGCGCTCTAGTGGAAAGGTCATGTACTTTGAGCCTCGCACATCGAGGCGTTTAGAATTTCTTGGCCATCAGGAAAAGGTAAATTCCATTGATATTTCGCCTAATGGTAAATATGCCCTTACTGGTGGCAATGATTATATTGCTTATCTGTGGAGCACAGAAACGGGTCAAATTATTCACACGTTCACTCACCCAACGCGCGTAACAAAGGTGGCACTAGACGATGAAGGTCGGTACGCCTTTACTGCTGATAGTAAAAGTAAGTCACAGATATGGAATGTACAAACTGGCCAAGCGGTGAGTGCACTTAACTTTGCGTCTCGTCAGAAAATATTTACTGATGTTGAATTCTCGAAGGATGGTAAGTATTTACTTACTGGTTCGCCTTCGCGAAAGGTTTATTTGTGGGACATTAAAACAGGTGATCAGCTGCAAGCCATTCAGGTGGCATCTCGAGAAACTATCTCTCCGCCTACCGCAGTTGTGTATGGCGTCGCCTTCATGCCAGATGGTAATATAGTATCAGCAAGTAGCAGCGGCCTAGCCGAAGTATGGCAACGAGAGAAATAGAGACAAGCATGACTGACACACGTATAGCAGCTTTACAAAAACAGCTGGATACCGCCCATAGTTATATTGAAGAACTGCAAACCAAAGTAGCCTTCCAGGAACATACTATTGATGCCCTTAATGATGCATTGTCTTCACAGCAGCAACAGTTGGATGATATTGCGTTTAAGGTGCGCCATGTTATCGACAGGGTGAAATCGATAGAGCCATCAAATATTGCTAAACAATCTGAAGAAACGCCCCCTCCCCATTACTAGAGTGTGTTGATCATTTAATTCGTTATGGGTTATCGCGCTTTGAACTAGCGATTTAGTTCACTAAAAGTGACTGCCCCATTTATAATTGAATTCGATTTATTTTTTACGAAAACACGATAAGGGCACGTTGTAATGAGTGACTTTGATATGGATGCGTTTGACAACCTTGATTTCGACGCCATTGAAGAAACTGTGACACAGAAGCAGGCAGAGAAAGACAAGCAAGAAAGTCAGCAAATTGAAGGCATGCGAGATGGTGCAAATGACTGCGGTGATAGCTGTACGATTTAGTATGCTGCCAGTTGTTGCCTTGCTAGCAACAAAAGTATTTATCTTTCGCAGGAGCTAGAGCGATAAAGCACAGTATAATCACGGGTGTATTGTGTACATCCTAGTCTGTGCTTTCTTGTTGTGACTTATCAACATCAAGTCTTTCCAACTCAATGGTTTTTTCTACATCACCATTGAAGGCCTGTACAAAAGCGTTTTTTAAAATAGCAGTGAAGGCATCCCATGTTTGCGCTTCTGGGTCAGAAATATCACCTTCAATGGGGATCCGCGTTGCAATCTGATCTTTACTTTGGTTTTCGAAAAGCTCAGTCACTAATGCTGAAATGGCTTCAATACTACCTTCAAAAAAACCATCGCCATCTTGCTGGATATCACCTTTCCAGCTAAACACTTCTACGTTGTGCAAGATGGGCTTCACATAACCTTTTACTTTGCCTTCGTTTGACGCGATTTCAGCGGCAAGTGTCATTGTGCCTGCTTCCAAGTCAAAGGGTGCGTAAGTGTCTAATAGATTCTTAAAATTGACCAAGCCCACATTATCTGCGTGTATATCAATATCGAAAGTGGGGGCATGGGTAGCCGGATTAAGTTTGGCGTCTACTGTTAATGTGCCTTGCTCTGCAGTCTGTCCAGTTGCTTTACCGGTGGCCACTCGTGTATCTGACAATTTATCGCTGTTTACAAGGTTATTAAGCTCAAGTTGAATATCATGCAGTGAAATATCAATAGCGGGGGTGGTATCAGGGTTATAAAAAGCAACTTTGCCATTGTTTATCGCTAGTTTATCAATGCGTAATGGAAATAGCTGATCGGCAATAGAGAGCCAATTTTCGTTCTTACCAGACTGACGTTTTTCGCTGGCATTACTGTCAATAAAGTTTATCTCAGGCGAATTAACCACCACGCGACCTACTGCTGCACCGTCTAATAGTTGTGTCCAAGAAAGCGTAAATTCGACATAGTCGGCTTTAAATAACGGGCGGTCTACTTCGCCATTCGCCTTGTATAGCAATACGTGTTCAAGGCTGTACGCGCCTCGCCATAACATAAGGTCAACATCACCCACTCGGCCATCGTAATTGCCTGGCTGGCTCAATGTATTGTTGATATACCACGCTACCGCATAAGGTAAACTGACGCGCACAGCCCCAAGCGTGATTAGCACTGCAAGCAACATGGTAACAACGCGTGTCCTACTCATCACTGTTCGCCTTCTCGTTACGTATAAGTAACTGGGTTTTAAATTGGTTCATCGTTTTAAATCCCAATGTGTTGTCCTAAAGCCTTCAAGAACTGTACCTAAAGCGAGTTTGCTCACCACACGCGCTAAGCAATGAGTGAATTGCGCAAAATTCTAGGCGTAAGATCAGGTTCATTTTTGCCTGTGTTATGCCATGCTTTACAGGTAGCAATCAGGCTACGACTTGTATCTAAGGAAAGAACAATGCAACAACTACAAATGAACGAAATTACGATGGTAAGCGGCGGTTGTGCTGAATACTGCTGGGGCGACTTCGAAATGGGGGCGCTTTTCGCCAACACATTAGGCGGTGCTGTCGCGGGCAGTTTCTCTGGCCCAATGGGCATGCTGGGCGGCGGCGTGGGTGCTGCTGTAGCATACATGTTTGACGTTATGTGGACTGACTAACATGGCTATCGTTTTTTGGGCATTTTTGGTAAGTGTTGTCGCAGGCTTATTACAGCTTTACATACTTGGTGATGTTATTGAACGTATGTCTGACAATGTCAAACTAGCTACCTATTTCGTTTCAGGAGGTGTTACGGGACTGGTGTTTGTGGCCACGAGGTGGCTGCTATTGAAGCGCTCAAAAAGCGAGACCTAATGTTTAAGAAGTGTGAACGATAACATGTTCACACTTCTTTATCGCACTTTTCACATGCCTGCAGTATGTGACTTCTACGCAGCATTTTGAAAAGATTACGTACTAGTGTGGTTTAAAAATACCGATAACGTCTTCGTTTGCACGTGTTACTGCACTGACTTTTTCGTCAGTTTGGGCTTCGTGATAACCACACGCAACACACTCTAACTTTTCCACGTTATTCTCAAAATAGAGCGAAATAGTATCTTGCTCCTGGCATTTAGGGCAGGTTGCTCCTGCAACAAAACGACGTCTTACGCGGTTTGACATACATACACCTTTGTGGAAATTCGCACGTATTATACGTTAAACAGGCGTTACTGATCAGCTATTCCCCCAAGTTTTTGTTATTATGCGAGTGAATAAACGTCATCAGACGAAAGCTGTGTAATGCTTGTACTAACTGGTATTATACGCGCCCTCAGTTGTTCATCGCAGGTAATTCATGATCAAGCTTTCTAACGTTTCATTGCTTCGCGGCCGCAAAATGCTGCTAGAAGACGCGTCTATGCAGGTATTCCCTGGCCATAAAGTAGCGCTTATTGGGAGTAACGGATGCGGTAAATCTACGCTCTTTGCACTTCTGAGAAATGAGTTAAGCGTTGATGCTGGCGACTGCAGTGTTCCAAGCGATTGGCGCATAGTGAGTGTCGCGCAGGAGACTCCTGCATCTGATCGTAGTGCAATAGACTACGTGATTGATGGCGATAAGCACTTACGTGCACTTCAAGCTCAATTGGCTGAAGCAGAAGCCCGTGAAGACGGCGTGCAAATAGGCCAGCTACATGGTCAACTAGAGCAAGCGGGCGCGTACGATGTTGAGTCTCGCGCTGCCACTATTTTGTCTGGACTTGGATTTACCAATCAACAGCTTAGCGCGCCTGTTACCGACTTTTCAGGTGGATGGCGTATGCGCTTAAATTTGGCGCAAGCACTTTTGTGTCCGTCAGACCTATTATTGCTGGATGAGCCAACAAACCACTTAGATTTAGATGCGGTAATTTGGCTTGAGAAATGGTTACAGCGCTATAACGGTACATTGCTATTAATTTCTCACGATAAAGCATTCATTGATAACACCGTTGCTCAAATCGTTAGCGTTGAACATCAAAAACTGATCACGTACACCGGCAACTATTCTGCTTACGAAACTCAACGCGCTGAACGCATTCGCTTGCAAAACTTAGAGTATGAAAAGCAACAGGCAAAGGTCGCTCATCTCAATTCATTTATTACCCGATTTAAGGCTAAGGCGAGTAAGGCTAAGCAGGCTCAAAGTCGTATCAAGCAGTTAGAAAAAATGGAAGTGTTATTGCCAGCGCACATGGCGAGCCCATTTAGTTTTGCCTTTGCTGCCCCTACGGCATTACCGAATCCTTTGGTGCAGATGGAAAATATCCAGCTCGGCTATGAAAATCACATTGTGTTAGAGCATGTGAAGCTCAATTTAGTACCGGGTAGTCGTATTGGTTTATTGGGGCGAAATGGTCAAGGTAAATCAACATTAATTAAACTCCTTGCTGGCGTACATGCGCCCAAACAGGGCATATTTAATACGGCCAAGGGGCTTAAGATAGGCTATTTTGCGCAGCATCAGCTAGAAACACTTGATGCCAACGCTACGCCGTTATTGCACTTACAGCGAATAGATGAAAAAGCGACAGAACAACAACTTCGTGACTATCTTGGTGGTTTTGGCTTTAACGGCGATGAGGCACTAGCGCCAGTTGCTCCTATGTCGGGTGGCGAAAAAGCGCGCTTGGTACTTGCCCTTATTGTTTATCAAAAGCCTAATCTATTGCTTCTCGATGAACCGACCAACCATTTAGATCTTGAAATGCGCCATGCACTAAATATCGCGCTTCAGGGGTTTGAAGGTGCCATGGTACTGGTTTCGCACGATCGTTTCTTATTGTCTTCAGTGTGCGAAGACTTTTACTTAGTGGACAGTGGTGCGGTTGAGCCATTCAGTGGAGACTTAGACGACTACCGCGATTGGATCTTGAAGCAACAGGCTGCAGAAAAAGCAAAGGCAAATAGCGACGCGAAAGAGGAAGCGCTTAAAACAGCAGGTGATCAAAGTAAGCCAGAGCGTAAAATTGACCGTAAAGAAGAAAAGCGCCGCGAAGCCGAATTTAGGCAGAAGATAGCACCTTATAAAAAAGCAGTAGAAAAGCACGAAAAGGCCATGGAAAAACACACTGCTGCACTTAATGACGTTGAAGCGTCGCTGTCTGATACTGCGCTTTACAACGAAGAAAACAAATCAACGTTGATGCAGTTACTTGATAAGCAAACCAAATTAAAGCAGCAGTTAGAAGAAGAAGAAATGGCGTGGCTAGATGCGCAAGAGCAAATTGAATTGGAGCGAGAAGCTTATGACAGCGCCAACGCCTAAACTCGATACAAAAACGTTTTGGCAATACAGTGTAAGTCGTTATACCTCTGCGGATATCGCACCTTTAGCGTTAGTACTTCAAGATAACCATGGCGTAAATGTAAACGTTCTCTTGCTTGTATGCTGGTGTTTGGAAAATAATGCCATCATAAACTTAAGCCAGCTAAAAAACGTTATAGCGTCGACGTCAACGAGCGAAGCGAAATTGGTAGCACATCGCGCTCTTCGCAAAGCCGCCCATCCTGAAAAAGGTGGCGAAAGTGCACATTACGAGGCATTAAAAGCGGAAGAACTGGCCCTAGAAAGGGCGCAGCAGAACGACATGATCACTGCGTTTAATGCCGAAGAAGTGAGTTGTTTACCGCCACAAGTTCAAGCTGGTAATGTATTTAACGCCTCTATCGCTGCATTCATTAATGCTTATGGCTTAAGAGAGAGTAGCGAAGCGCGTCGCCTAATAAGTCTAGTTGTTAACCAATTACCGTAACAAAAACATAAGAAATAGAATGAGTAAATCAGCGCTATCGCATGGAAAAATAATTAAAAGCAGCTTTAAAGTGCCAGGGTGGGCCAAAAATCGTCATGTGCAAACAATATGGCCGCGCTTTATTCAAAAACGTCTTCCCCTTTCTTACGAAATGGAGCGACTCACATTACCTGATGATGATTTTGTTGATGTTGCATGGGGGCCAAAGCCACAAGAGACGTCTGGGATCGTGGTGCTATTTCATGGTTTAGAGGGTAGCATCAAATCTCATTACGCCAACGATATGATGGCACAGTTATCGGTTAATGGCTGGCAGGTAGTGATGATGCATTATCGCGGTTGTAGCGGTGTGCCTAATTTAAAAGCTCGCGCCTACCACAGTGGTGAGACAGAAGATCCCAGCTTCTTTTTACAATGGCTTCATGACAAATTTCCCCGTATCCCTAAAGTCGCAATTGGCTTTTCATTAGGGGGAAACATGTTGCTCAAATTATTGGGAGAAAACCCCGCACAGCGTTGGCTTAAAGCCGCTGTTGCTATTTCGTCGCCGTTAAAGCTCTCTGAGTGTGCTAAGTCGATTAACCAAGGTTTTTCACGGGTATATCAGAAGTATTTACTCACGAGCATGAAAAACACGCTACGCAAAAAAATGGAATACATCGACTATCGCAAATTGATCCAGTTGACCAAAAGCGATGTGGATAGCATGACCAGTTTTACGCAGTTTGATGAGAAGATTACGGCGCCACTACACGGCTTTGCTGATGCCCAAGACTATTACGAAAAGTGTAGTGCGTACCATTTCTTAAGCGCTATTCACTGTCCTACCTTAGTGCTTCACAGTATTGACGATCCGTTTATGAATCATTTAATTGTGCCTAAAGAAGAAGAATTAGCGCGCAATGTGACCGTTGAGTTGAGTGAGAGAGGTGGTCATGTGGGCTTCATGCAAGGCTCTATGCTCAATCCTAAAGTGTGGCTGCATGAGCGCGTTAAACGTTTTGTGAGTGAAGTGTTACCTGTTGACAGTACCTGCAGTTACTCAAAGTAGCGACCTGTCATGAACACCATTGATAGTGTTAACGTAGACCTACCGGAGAATTTATGATTATTCCAATTGACGCGCTAGAAGCCGATACGCTGTATAGCTTGGCTGAATCGTTTGTACTTCGCGAGGGAACGGACTATGGCGAACAAGAAGTGTCTCTTGACGTTAAAGTGCAGCAAGTGCTTAAACGACTAAAGTCGGGCGAGGCGGTGTTGGTTTACTCAGAACTTCATGAAAGCGTTGATATTAAGCGCAAAGAAGATATTCAAGCTAGCGAAGAGTAGATAAAACAAAAACGCCGGGTCGAGCAACCCGGCTAACCTACCTGAGGAGAGGAAGGCTTAAAACGCGTAACGAGCGGTGACTTGCATAATGTCCCAGTCGTCGATGACTTCATAGTTAGCGCCTACGGCCCACTGCGGCGTAATGTAATAGTTTGCGCCCACTTTAAACGTCGCTTCACCGTCATCTACATCGTAGTAACCTACTTCACCTGCAAGCTCGACCTGTTTGGTAATCATTGAGCGAAGACCAGCGTTAATGCTATAGCCTGTTTCGTCATCGAAGTCGCCGTCCACGCGTTCTAGGTTTGCGCCGAAGTATGCATCAGTTGTTGCATTAACGGGAAGGCGATAGCCTGCACCTAGCGTCAGCGTGTCAAAGTCAAAGTTACCTTCTTCAAAGAAGCTGTATTCGCCATTAAGATACCAATTACTGTTAAGCAGGTATTTACCGTTGATGGTAAGGCCGTCTGGTTCAAATGATTCATTACCGTCGAAGTCCATTTTAGTGTAACCACCTTCAACGTAACGCCAGTCAGGCTTATCTGCCATCGCAGAAAGAGGCAGTGTTGCAGCAGTAAGTGCGGCCAATAGTGTGATTGCTTTACGCATGTGATAACTCCTTAATATTCACAGTGGCATTGTTTTGCTTATACATTCAAAACAATGCATACCGTTTGTGCTTGTGCCAACCCGTATGGAAGAAACAAGCGCTAACTTATCGTTATCTGGTGAGTGCAAAGGCTTTGCCAACTTACATATGAAAAGGAACGGTGTGTTTTTAAGTGTCTGATATTAAATGTTAATTTTCGGTAGGAAATGAATGTTGAGGACGCTGTTAAAGCGCATTTCGACCCTATTACCTCGAAGTACAAATAAGAACTGTCGCTAAAAAACAACACTTTTGGGCGTGGTTTCTGTGTTCACTATCTTCACTAAGCATTTGGCTTGCATCTATTATCGAATGTTTATCATGTAACCATTTGTTAAATAATCTTTTTTTTAAATTAATACACTCCCCTAGCGCATTGGAACACCTTTTGCTCAGCCTTTTGTTCAATAACTACGCATGTTATCGAATGTTCGCCTATCCCCACTTCCCATTTGACTGGATTGGGATTCACAGCACTTTATCTACTTCATCAGTGACAAGGCGAGCAAGGCACGACGAATAAGAAAGGAAGAGAGCGCTTTTCTTAACGTTGGCGAATGAGGTGTTTTGCCCACATCGGTAACCGTTGTTTTCATAAGGAGAGGACAAATGGCTAAGCCAGTTTTATTTTCAACAAAAGGTTTTACCTCACAAGCGCTAACACATACGCTTGTGTCGATGGCAAGTGTACTGTCTTTAATGTTTATTGGTGCTTTACAGCAAAGCGCATGGGCGGTTGAGGTCAGTGATGCAAATCAACCGCAAAAGTCTTCGCCAGTACTACAATCAGTCATTGATGCTGCGCGTGCTTCAGCAAAAGAAGACTACGAGCAAGATGACCACGGCCTTGACAGTAAGCTTAAGGAAATTGATTACACCACCTATCGTTCTATTCGTTTCGATAGTGAGGCAAGTTTATGGCGTGGAGAAAACGATTACGAACTGCAGTTTTTTCACCCTGGCTTTCTGTACGAATACCCAGTCACTATTCACACTATAGGTGCTGACAATACACCGACTCGCCTTCCTTTTGATAGTGCTATGTTTAAGTACGATGGTAGTGCGCAAGCGTTGGCTGGTCTTACCGATGAAAAGTCTGGATTTGCAGGTTTTCGTGTTCACTACCCCATTAAAAATAACGAGTACAAGGACGAATTCGCTGTTTTTCTAGGTGCATCATATTTTCGTTTAGTGGGTAAAAACCAAGTTTACGGCATTTCTGCGCGTGGATTGGCTATAGATACCGCACTTGCCAAGGGCGAGGAGTTTCCGCATTTCACTGAGTTCTGGGTGATTGAGCCAAGCGATGGTCAGCCTATTACGATTTACGCTCGGTTAGAGAGCCCGTCGGTAGCAGGTGCGTATAAGTTTGTTATTGAGCCTGGTATAGATACTCGCGTAAAGGTAGAAAGCTGGCTGTTTGCGCGTGAAGATGTAGCAAAGTTGGGTGTTGCACCGTTTACCAGTATGTTTTTGTATGGTGAAAACACGCAAGGACGTATCGACGACTATCGACCAGAGGTTCACGATAGTGATGGCGTATTAATGGTAACGCACGCGGGAGAAGAAATCTGGCGCCCGCTAACTAACCCAGCGCGTTTACAAGTTACTTCATTGAGTGACACTGCGCCCAAAGGCTTCGGCATGCTGCAACGCGACGCAGAGTGGGGTAATTATCTTGATGCAGAAGCCAACTATCATCTTCGCCCTGGCTTGTGGGTAACGCCTGAAGCTGGCTTTGACAAAGGCCGCCTCGAAGTGGTTGAGATCCCAACCAAATCAGAAATTCACGACAATATTGTTGCATTCTGGACTCCAGAAACGCCTTTTAATGCAGGGGAATCTCTGTATTTTTCTTATCAATTGAGCACAGTAGAACAAAATCCATTTGTAAGTGAACTTGCGTCAGTTGTGCGCACTCGCCAAGGCAAAGCGGTACTGCCAGGGGATGAATTTAAGAACGACAAACTGTCGACCACCCGCCAATTCAGCGTTGATTTTACAGCGCCTCAAGATACCTCTTTTGACGACCAAGCGATGAAGCTCGTTGTACAAGGCGCTAACGGATCAATTTCCGAACAAAGACTGTATGCCGTTGCCGATGGGCAAGAATGGCGCGCCACGTTTTTGGTAAAACCCAAAGAAAAGCAAACCGTAGATATGCGCGCCTATATTGAAAAAGACGGTAAGCGTATTAGTGAGGTGTGGAACTATGTCTATCAACCACAACAATAAGCACGTTGCGCGTGTGTTGTCGACGCCTACGCAAGATTCATCAAACGAGGATAACGCGGTGCCTCACAGTAAAAGCTATGTGCCATCTAGGGCATCGCAAATGTTTATCAAAGGAGAAACCATGCGTTTGTTTATAATGGCAATGCTAGTGATCCCAAGCACGGCGCTGGCCGGTTGGAGTTTGTATGAGATATTTTTACCTAATGGCTTAACCAATCTGGAAATTGCTCAGCTGGGCTTAGGGCTTACCTTGTTTGCTTGGTTATGTATGGCATTTTGGACGGGTATTATTGGTTTTGTATTGCAGCTATTTAATATCGACCCCCTCAGCTTGAAAAAGACTTTGCAAACACCTGATGCGCAAACACCGTTGCATCAACGTCACGCTATTGTCATGCCAGTCTATAACGAAGATACGCGTCGAATTATGGTGGGATTTGAGGCTTGTATTCGCGAGTTAATGGACAGCGCGAATGCCAAGCAGTTTGATTTCTATATGCTAAGTGATACGCGTGATATGCAAAAGGCTGACGCAGAACTGCGCGCATTCGCACGCTTACAGAAGCGACTAGGACGATTTTCTCAGCAGGTTTTTTATCGTAGACGAGAGCAAAATCTTCATCGAAAAGTGGGAAATTTGAAGGACTTCTGTGAGCGCTGGGGTGGTCACTATGAATCTATGATCGTGCTCGATGCAGATAGCGTTATGAGCGGCGAGCGCATGCAAGACTTGGCTCGTCGTATCGAACAAAACCCTGACACTGCCCTAGTGCAGACAATTCCTATGCCCGTTCGCCAAAACACCTTTTTTGGTCGCTTTGTGCAATTTGCGGCGCACCTTTACAGCCCGATGTTGGCAACAGGTTTATCGTTTTGGCAAACCGACAGTGCGAACTATTGGGGGCACAACGCTATCATTCGCATCGCGCCTTTTATGCAGCATTGCGGCTTGCCTACGTTGGAAGGGCGAGCGCCTTTTGGTGGAGAAATTCTAAGTCACGACTTTGTGGAAGCGGCGCTTTTACGTCGAGCAGGGTGGCAAGCATACTTGCTTACCGATACCACAGGGAGTTACGAAGAAGTTCCGAGTAATATTGTTGATTATGCCATTCGAGACCGTCGTTGGGTGCAGGGCAACATTCAGCATTTAGGCCTGCTTAACGTAAAAGGCCTTAAAACGGCCAATCGCTTACATTTCTTGTTTGGTGCGTTCGCCTATATCTCGTCGCTTATTCTGTTTTGCATGCTGGCGCTTGGCACAGCTGACGCCCTTATACGTGCCACGTCAGTGCCTGAATTTTTTGTATCAGAGTATCAGTTGTTCCCAAGTTGGCAGGTTGCGCGTCAAGATATGATGATGGTGACTATGTGGGGTACAGCTGCATTATTATTCTTGCCTAAAGCGTTGGGCATTGTGCTTGCACTTATTAAGCGAAGCGACGAGTTTGGCGGTGCCTGGTCATTGCTAAAAGGGGCGGCAGCGGAGCTACTTATGGCAGTGCTAATTGCCCCCCTTATGATGTTTTATCATAGCTACTTCGTGATCAGCGTGTTTGTAGGGCACTCGGTTAAATGGGAAGCACAAGAGCGCGAAGGGCGGAAGGTGCCTTGGAAGGTCGCCATTAAACATACTCAAATTATAAGCTGTTTGGCTGTTGCTTGGGGCGTAACAACCTTCTATTTTACACCGTCATTGTTCATGTTGTTGCTGCCCGTGCTGGTGGGTATGGTGTTAGCGGCACCGGTTATTCGTCTTTCAAGTAGCGATAGATTAGGCGTTACCATGCGTAAATGGGGCGTATTTGTCATCGACCAAGAAATTCATGAGTGCAAAGCACTGAAGCGTTTGCGCGTTGCAATGTCATACTTTGCGATTAGTCAGCACAAACCACAGGTGCCGAGTTTACCGGTAAGTTTGTCGCTTACTATGCCTGAACAAGTATTGAGTGAAAAGCCGCTGCTCATGCGACCTGCTTTGGTAAATAATGTCTAAAGCGATATTAAGTGAATAAAAAACCGCACGTAACGTGCGGTTTTTTGTTTAATTGAAAGTAAACTCTTCACTGACATTACTGGTTGAACATAACCGAAAAAGTCACCGGAACGGTTGTCGTAATACTGTTAAGACCTGCGACTTTTTGCAAGGCAGCAACGCCATCAGCAAGGCCGAATGCTTCTGCCTTCACTAACGTAGGCTCAGAGGTAGAAACGCTAATGGTATCGTCGCTGACTTTACTGGCGGTAATTGAAAAACTTGTAGGGACGGCCTTACCATGAAGCATGAGAATACCATCTACCTTACCTGATACTACATCACCTGTTTCAAGGTTTATCATGGTCTCTGGCAGCGACGCTTCAAACGACGCTTCAGCGTATTTAGCAACATTGAATAGCATTTCTTGCATACGCGTGTTGCGAATATCAATAGCAGTATTAACCGATGAAAGGTCTACCGTTACTATTAGCTTACCATCATCTGATAAGCTGCCTTCGAAACTATTAAATTGATGCACTTCAGTAACCTGCGCATTTTTTGTCGACATAAAATGCAGCGCACTTTTGTCACTGTCAATTGTCCAGTCTGCGGCTGCTGGAAATGCTAGCCCACAAGCGAGCAAGGCTGTCGATAACGTACGAATACGTGTCGCCATCATAGGTTTACTCCTTTTAACATGTTGATTCCATCGCGATTGATGGTGATCATTAAAGCGCAATGTAGCCCAGCAACATTACTGCATTATTATACGCGGGTTTACCCCCAGCTATATACCTGTTTTCTACGGGTTAGTGCTGATGTGGGTTTACAAAATCATCGTATTGTACGATATCTTGCCATGGCACGCGTTTATCGCCCATGACGACGAAATCCGGATTTTCCAGAGAATGACGTTGATTGTAAGTGAGCGGCTCAAAGTTTGCCGCAGATATACTGCCTCCCGCTTCACAAACTATGCACTGAGACGCACCGGTGTCCCATTCTCCGGTAACACCAATACGCATAAATACGTCGGCTTTACCTTCTGCAATAAAACAGGCTTTCAATGAGCAACTCCCCAGTGGCAGTGTTTGATAAACCCGCTTAGCGCACATCCTGCTTAATACTTTTTCTCTAGATTGGCGGCGGCTAATTGCAATCATTACGACACTGTTTTTGGGGTCGTCTAACTTGCGCACGTGAATACGATGTTCGCCATCAGGGGATGATTTAAACGCACCCTTGCCCTTTGCGGCGTAATAGAGTGACTGTCCAGGGGGCCAGAAAATAACACCAATTACAGGCTCATTGTTTTCAATAAGTGCAATGTTCACGGCAAAATCGCCGCTTCTGGCAATAAATTCTTGGGTGCCGTCTATAGGGTCAATAAGCCAATATCGCGACCAATGCTTTCGTTCTTCTAAACTTGCATGCTTGTTTTCTTCTGACAAAATTGGAATGTCAGGTGTTGCTGCCTTTAGGCGTTTATTAATAATGTCGTTAGCAAGATAGTCTGCACTAGTGACAGGCGACTCGTCGTCTTTCTGGTAGGCGTCGAAATCACCTTTGTCATACACTTCTAATACAGCTTCACCCGCTTCTACAGCAATTTTTTTGGCAAGTTCTAAAAGGTCGGCATGGGCGTCATCGGGCATTGTTTATTGTTCCTTAAACCACTTTTGAGCTAAAAACAGGGCAGCAATACAGCGTGCTTCAATAAAGTCCTCTCGTGCAAGTAAAGCATCTGCTTCGGCTAAAGGCCAGTGAATGACTTCAAGTGGTTCAGGTTCATCGCCTTCTAAACGCTTAGGATATAGGTCTCTTGCCAACACAATGGTCATGTTCGCGTTGAAGAAAGTAGGCGCCATACTCACTTTGTGCAGCTCAACTAACTCATTGGCCGCAAAGCCGGCTTCTTCTTGCAGTTCGCGGTTAGCGGCTTCAATGGCCGTCTCACCGGGATCAATTAAGCCCTTGGGGAATCCAAGTTGATAGGAGTGTGTACCCGCTGCATATTCGCGAATAAGCACCATGGTATCTTTATCTAACATTGGCACAATCATAACCGCGCCGCGGTTGCCGCCAGCCATACGTTCGAATTCTCGGGTGGCACCGTTAGAGAACTCAAGGTCAAGGCGTTCTACCCTGAAGAGTTTGCTTTGCGCAACGATTTCACGAGAATGAATTTGTGGTAACGGTTTGTTTGGATCAATTTTAGGCATGTCTCTCGCTACAACTTTGTTATCATACTTTCATACAATCTGTATCTAGGGCCTGTTGTTCTTTACCGTTACAATTTTAACGAGCAAAGATCAGTAGTCTTTAGCTTACTTCATTATGAGGAAAATCGCTTGCCCTTTCTGCCTTGGAATGAAATTGACACAGTGCTGCTCGATATGGATGGCACCCTGTTAGATTTGCACTATGACAACCAGTTCTGGTTACATCATTTACCTAAACGATTGGCCGAATTACGCGGTATTTCTGAAGAGGAAAGCCGTGCTGCCATGACTGCGCGTTACGATGCGGTATTTGGACAAATTCAGTGGTACTGCCTCGATTATTGGGCGCAGGCGCTGCAAATGGATTTAGACAATGAATTTATGCCATTAAAACGCGAATTGTCGCATTTACTTATGCTTCGCGACGATACCGTACCTTTTCTTAAGGCGCTGCATGAATCAGGGAGAGAGGTGATTTTAGTGACTAATGCTCACCCTCATAGTTTGGCGCTTAAGCTAGAGTATACCCAGCTAGATGCTCACATTGATAACCTCATTTCAACGCATGAATTTGGTGTGACAAAAGAGTCTCAACTTTTGTGGCAACGCTTGCAGGCGCGTGTGAAATTTGATGCGTCACGTACTTTATTTGTTGATGATTCATTACCTATTCTTAACGCAGCGAAAACATTTGGTATTAAGCATTTGTTAGCAGTAGATAACCCTGACAGTCAGTTGCCCAATCGCAATATTACCGAGTTTCCTGCCGTGCGTGACTATCGCTTGATGTTAGATGATATCAATGCCCACCCAGTCATTAAAAAGAGCCAGTAATAAGGACGTTCCATGCTTTCTGATACCATATTTGTGGGTTCAAAAAATCCGGTAAAAATTAATGCAGCGCTTAATACCCTATCTGACACGCTTGAGCACGATTTTGATGCGCAAGGCATAAGTGTTCCAAGTGGCGTCGCTGACCAGCCTATGACGGAAGAAGAGACTCGATTAGGTGCTATCAATCGCGTAAAAGCGATGCTTGCACATCATCAAGGTGGCTTGAGTGATGCGTGGTATGTTGCGATTGAAGGAGGCGTTGATGTATTTGAAGATGGCCCTGCAACCTTTGCTTATGTAGCTATTTACCACGAGGGGCATTGGTCAGTGAGTCGTAGCGCAAGCTTGCCCTTACCCGTGAGTGTGTATCAAGCACTGCAGCGCGGTGAAGAGTTGGGAACCGTAATGGATAAGTTGTTCGACACAGTCAATGTCAAGCAGAAGGGCGGCGCCATTGGCCTTTTAACCTTGAATCATGCTACGCGCCAAAGTGTGTATGAGGTTGCCCTTACACTTGCTATGGCCAAATTTCATTTCCCAGATTTGTATACAGACTAAGAGCCCGTATATCTTTGCTATAAATCTATTTAGAGCCACGGCGTTATCGATAGCCGTGTCTCTGAAATCTTTTCCCTAACCAGTAATCTTTTCCTGATCGACGCATTTTTTGTACTAAGAAATCCGCTTAGATATTTAATAAGCTTATGTTTTTAATGTAATTTAATTGTTTGCCGGCTTGGCGTTGTAGTTGCACTTGCCTTAGACCACATGGAATAAGGAGTGTGACAATGAGTGAGACAGTGAATACATACAACCCCGCTACTGGCGAAAAGATCGATCATTATCATCTAATGTCTGTAGACGATGCTGAGCAAGCCGTTACCCGCTCTCAAGAAGCTTACCTAAATTGGCGCCGCACATCGTTTGCAACCCGCGCCGATTTATTTAAAAACCTCGCCAACATCATGGAAGAGCGTATTGATGACCTAGCGAGCTTAATGACCCGAGAAATGGGTAAAGTGACTGCTCAGGGAAAACAAGAAGTGCAGTTGTGCGCTGAAATTTGTCGTTATACCGCCGAACACGGTGCCGAGTTCTTAGAAGATGAACATCGTATTTTTGAAGGCGGTCGCGCAATTATTACCTATCAACCCATTGGTGTTATTTTAGGTATACAACCATGGAACTTCCCCTTGTATCAGGTTATTCGCTACAGTGCATCAAACATAATGGCGGGTAATACGACAGTGCTTAAGCATGCCAAGAACGTATTTGGTATGGCAATGGCCATTCAGCAAATGTATGAAGATGCTGGCTTTCCAAAAAATGTTTATCAATCGCTGTTGATAGATGGCAGTACGGCAAGTGACCTTATTAAGCATAAATACGTACGTGGCGTGACCTTCACGGGAAGCGACGAAGTGGGCAAGGAGGTCGCTAAAGAAGCTGCGAGTATGTCAAAGAAAACGGTCATGGAGCTAGGCAGTAATGATGCGTTTTTGGTACTCGCCGATGCCGATATCGACCATGCGGTGGAAATGTGTATTCAAGGTCGCGTTATCAACAACGGTGAAACCTGTGTAGCGGCAAAGCGGTTTGTCGTTGTAGATAGCGTTTACGATGAGTTTAAAGAAAAGTTTGTTGCACTGTGCAGCAAATTAAAAGTGGGAGATCCCACCAACGAAAATACCGACCTTGGGCCCATGGCGCGAGAAGACCTACGCGACGAATTGCACGAACAAGTGAAGAAATCGCTGGAAGCGGGGGCAACGCTGTCATTGGGTGGCGAAGTCCCTGATACCGACGGTTACTTCTATCCGGTGACTGTACTAGAAAACGTCACTCCCGGTATGCCTGCTTACGACGACGAGTTATTTGGGCCCGTTGCATCACTAATTCGTGCCCGAGATGATAAACAAGCCATGGAAGTCGCCAACGACTCTCGCTATGGTTTGGGTGGCGGTATCTTTAGTACTGATACCGAAAAGGCAATTTCTCTCGCTAAAGACGAGTTTGATACGGGGATGGTGAACATCAATGGGTATTCGCTTGCCCAGCCGAACTTACCTTTTGGTGGTGTGAAAGACAGTGGATACGGACGTGAACACGGTGGTTATGGCATTCGCGAGTTTGTAAATATCAAAACTATCATGGTGGCAGAAAGCCAGTCAGATCAACACTAATGTTCGCTCATAAATGTGCGTAAAAAAGGGGGCTTGCTCCCTTTTTTGCCTATTATTGAATACAAAACATGCGTCTACTGGTCTTGTAAACGTAAACCCATGGCAAAGGGCAAAAGCGCAGCCTACTTAATGGCAATAGGAACCCACATAATGCATGCACATCGAATCACAACACAAAGTCACTCACAAAAGCGCCTGTGCCGCCCGCAGCGAAACAGGGCACTAAATAATTTGCTCGTCACTACACTGTGCAGCGCCGTGTTGAGTTTCTCCAGCGTTGCGTATAGTGAAAATAGTGATGTGCGAACGCCGGAATCTACACCAAATAAAGTGACAAAGGCTCAAGCGTGTCACGGCGTTTCGGTACAAGTACTTGGTTCAGGCGGTCCTGAATTGGATGATGGGCGCACTTCAAGCGCTTACATAGTGTGGGTTGACGATAGTGCGCGTATTTTGGTTGATGCAGGTAGTGGCAGCAGTGTGCAGTTTGGTGCGTCCGGAGCGTTATTTGACGATATCCAAGCAATGGTGTTGTCGCACTTACACACTGACCACGCTGCCGATGTGCCCAGCTTCGTAAAGGGAAGCTTTTTCACCTTTCGAAATAACGACTTACCCATTTTCGGGCCACAAGGCAACGACGTTATGCCAGATACATCGACTTACCTTAAAACGCTTTTGGGCAGTCATGGCGCTTATCGCTACTTGTCTTCTTATACCAAGGAAGGACAAGACGACTACACCATTCGACCTACTTCGGTATCACTATCAGCGTCATTACAATCACCGTTCACCGTTTCACTTAATGATGCTATAAGCCTAGAGGCGCTTTCAGTTCATCACGGTCCCATTCCTGCCCTTGCATGGAAAGTAAAAGCAAATGGCTGTGAGGTTGTATTTTCAGGTGATACTAATGACAAGGCCAATACGCTCGCTGAGTTTTCTAAAGGTGCTGATCTTTTAGTGTTACATAATGCCATTGACGATAACGTAGGCGAGGTTGCTAAAAATTTGCACATGACACCAAAACAGCTGATTGCGATTGCGACCCAATCGAAAGCTAAGCGAATATTGCTATCTCATATTATGAAACGCAGTGAGCCAGGGTTGGCAGCGCTAAATGAAGCTATTACTGTAGTGGCACCAGGAAGGGTATACAGCGCAGTAGAACTGATGAACATTACCCTTGACCAAGAGTAATGTTCACCATCATTAAGGCGTATTAGCGCTCAACGTTTATTGAGGTGCAAATGGCAATGGTATGGGAGTGCCATTAACGTTGGCTTTGCCATCTTTAAGGGTTAATTGTGTCTCGTAACCGTCTTCAGTGACTTTTATTAACCCTTGTTGTGCAAAAGAATTAATCATCATTGGCGCTTGCTGATCGGCAGCCGCCTGTATTTCTTCAGGGCTCATGCCTTGGGCTTGAGGGTTCGCCAATATTTGTCCCATCATATAGCCTGACATCATACTCTCAGCAAACGCTTTATCTGCGGTAATCGTTGCATCGGCAAGTAAGTGACTCACCCAATAGCCCACATCTTCTAATGTGCCAGGTAAGGCAGTAATTCCTACTAATTTTGTATTAGCATGAGCGCTGAACGACCCTTCAGGAACCGTTGCGGTTAGCTTGGTAATATTTATCTCTGGCTCAGTTTTAAGTTGCTTAAGCAGGTTGTCTTGAACAAACGCCATCATTTTTGCTGGCACTTCTTCAGCGGGCATCAGTAAGGTTTCATTACTGAAATCTTGGTATGCGCGGATAAAATCAAGCTGCAAGTTATTTACCGCGACACCAAGAGTCATGTCTGATGCATCTATATCCGGGCCATTTAGCTCGCCCACACCATACTCTACGTACACATTCGCCAAGTTCGTTTGTTTGTTCACATCGGTATCGGCGCTGAATGTAATGTCTTTGATTGCAACATCACTATTCGTTTCAAAGTCTGTAAAGGACATAGTGGCAATTTTCAGCGCCAATTCGGAATCGAACAGCTCGCCTTTCATAGCGGCGATAATATCGCCTGCGTATTGGGCGTTCACAGAAATATTAGCCATTTCCATGTTGAGTGCTGGGCCCTTAACAGTAAACTCATCACTCGACGCGATATAAACTATATTATCGCCTTGCTGTGTGGCCTCGCCTTTATAACCCGAAAAGCTTAATGTTGTACCATCTTCGTCACTGGTTGCGCTAAAGGCCGGGATTTCGTCTCGATAAGTTAGACCGCCAAACAGTCCCGCTACGCCTTCGTTCAAGTAAATAGCTTGTGTTTCATCCCACGACGCATACTCGCGCAGTTCACTGCCATCAACTGAAACGGTATAGTGCACCTTACCAATGCCTACCCCGTCACCAAAGTACACAGGACCATGGTTTGCAGTTAGCGTTACTTTTACGGTGGGGTTGCCGTCGGGTAGTGTGTCGTCAAGGTCGACTTGTTGTGCCGACATTAATGCCGCCAAATCGATGGCAACGTCTATTTCTGCACGAGAGCTAAACCAGCCTTTGTCGTACGAAGCAATGCTGGCTTGGTAAACCACTTGTTCATTAACGGCATCAATCGCTGTGTTTACACGGTCTTGTAAACCGTTGCCGATGAAATAAGGTGAAATGGCAAGAGCAGCGAGTGTTAAGCCACCGCCAATTAAGAGAGGTTTGTTCATTGTACAATCCTTTGTTGAATCAATTTCCGTATGCCCTTGCAAATATGCAAGGGCATAAGAGTATTTTAGTTATTTTAAAGTTTGATAGCGATATAGCCACTAGCATCAGGCGTACCAAATAATCGAGATGCTTGGTGTACCTCGTCAGGTAAACTTTCATCTGGTTTAAATTTACCACTGACATTCACTTTCTTAAATGAAGGTGCAACCACGGCATCCATCGAAAGACCAAGCAGGTTCGGCTCGCTAACGGTTATGCCAATATCATCGCCTTCACAGCGCAGCTTGGCGGAATACGTACCAAAATCAATTGGACCTTGGGTACCGGCAACGGTGGCGTTAAGCCAGTCTCCTGTTCCATTTAAGGCTTGGCACGTGGGACCGAAGGTTAGCTCGTCCAGTTTCACTTTAAAACGACCGCCTGCATTAACGGGCAAAGGCAAGCGCACCTGAGCAATAACACGGTCAACCGGTAAATACAAAGTGAAGTCTTGTGTGCTTATCGACGATTGGCTGAACAACCCGGTTTTAATTGGGCCTTCAAATGCAATGTCGTTTTTGTCGCGAATATTACCGGCTTTTACATCTAATCTAATTTGACCCACAAATAGCGCAAGCGGGCTGAGTTGCCATTTTACGTTGTTTACGGGTAGCCCGTTCACCACAACAGTTTGGGCTTTACCTTCAAACAGTGTGCCGCTGACCTTATCTACTGATATGCCTTTGGGTAAGTCTACGCGGCCAAGTACTTGAGACGCTGGCATATAAGCAATGGCAAAAATGAAAAAGGCAACGATGGCACCTAAAATCCAAAAGACTTTTGACTTCATGCTTTTCCTAACTGTAAACGACGGATCTTGATATGGCCTGCAGCATCAGCTTCTGCAATATCAGCTTGTAGAATTACGACACCCATACTCTCCATGGCTTTTAACCATTCAAGCACATTGTTGAACGCGGCTTGGTCAACCCACACTTGTAATTCATCTCCCTGTGGCTGCATGCGAGATACTTCAATATTGTGTTGGCTGGTGGTGCGATTCACGGCCTGTGGTAGCGAGCCTGAAAACGCACGCTGACCACTCGTACTGCGTCTTAGTTGCTGCGCACGGGCAGCGCTATCTTTAACCCAGACAAGTAACGACTGTTGGTTATCAAGCAGCTTCTTTTGCTGGTCGATGGCACTGTTAAGTGGCGCCCAAACGGCAAAATAAAATAGTGCGATTACCATCACAACCGCTGACACTAATACTAATTTTTGCTCGCGCTCGGTTAGCGCTTTATACCTTTCTAATAATGCGTTCATGAGGTACTCCTAATAGACACTGTACCTACCACGCCATTGTCGCGGTTGTTAATAGCGCCTTGTTCTACCACAAAGCCTGCGTTTTCTGCTGTGCGTTTAAACTGTTCAAGCGCTTCAAAGTTTTTGCCTTGCGCTTGAATGCGAATTTCAGTGCGGCTGGCGTCAAAACGCAACGTCTGCGGCTTAACACCCGTTGATGAAAAGGCTGGTGTTAACTGATCTAACATGACCAACATAGAAGCATTCCCGCCACCTTGTTCCAGCTTAGCCAATTCGCTTTGCAGCTTTAATTTAACGTTTCGATACGTGCCAATATTGGGGAACCCTGCCTTTACCGTTTTATCAATATCGGCGTTCAACGCGTCGTTTTGCGCTGAAAGCTGATAAAGCGTTACCGATTTATCAATTAAGCTAGTGCACAGTACAAGTACAGCGAGTACCGCAGCTACGCGCCACTGCGATAATGCGCCACTGCGCTTACGCTTAATTTTGTACTCGCCTTGGCACAAGTTAAATTGTGATTGCATGGCTTCTTTCGCGAGAACCTGCATGGGCAATTCTAACGGCGCTTGTGCCTCTTGAATATTAGGCAATATCGCTAAGTCGATACCGGCATAGTTAGTGATAGTAACCACTGACTCCTGCTGCGCAGTGAAATGAGCAAGTGTTGGCAATAGCCAGGTTTGCTCGCCTTGTACGCCTTTGAAGGTGTCTTGTCGCACCAGTAATTGTTCACCCAATATCAGCACAGACCAACCTTGTTCGGTAACAGGCACCGCCAACACATCAGGAATAATTGTGTCGCAAAACAGACCTGCCTCACTTAACCATTGCTGCCATTGCTGCATTTTTTCGTGGCTTACAATGGCTACTGCTTGTTCATCGCCTTTTTTAGGGCCAATGGCAAAAAACTGCTGACTAATATCGGTGGCAATTTCGTCTTCAAGCATAAATGGAATGGCTGACAAAATCTTACGACCCGCACGAGGTGGTAAAGTGACCCACTTAAGCAAGATGTCACTGCTAGGCGCCAATGCAATAACCGCACGGTGACCCGCACGCTCTTGTAGCGTTGATAGTGCATCGGCATCAGGTAATTCACCCGACGCGATAATTTCATTCTCAGTTTGTGAATACACCAACCAACTAATTGGATCGGCATGGTTGGCGCCCAATCGCACCAATAATTGTTCCATCAATAGGTTCCCCCGAACTCGCGGCTCACTATGCTAACACCATTGTCGGTGCTCACGTGAAACACGGTGGAAAGCTTAAAAGTTGCTTTGTTGTACTGTGTTTTTGTGTGCAACATAAAATACGCAGTTTTCACGTCGAACCAGTCTAAACGGGTGTTAGACAAATTCAATGCTGTGATCACTGGATCATTTAAAAAGTCGTTTACTTCATCCCAGCCGCCTTCTGGACGGCTGCTAATCAGGCTAGATGCTTGTTGATTATCTAACCCAGTTAACCCCATTAATAGCGGAATATCTTTTTCATCAAGTGTATTGACGTTAATTTTAAGGTCTGTGCTCTCAGGAACTACGCACACTAGCGGCATCAGCGCGCGTAACCAATTGGCAGACACACCGTTTATAATACGCAATTCGCTTTTTGATGCCAGTAATCCATTCGCGGCTAAATAGGGAAACTCGCGAGACTCATATTCACTGTCTTCAGCGCCATAACTGCGCGGAAAATCATCATCGTCTACCCAGTCGGCCAGGCTGTCTCGAATGGTATTGGCGGTATAGGCGTCAAGCTCATCAATATTGAGCGCCAGCAACATGGTATGAAAGGCTTCCATGGCCTCTGTTTGATTAGCATTGCCATTGGCGTTTGAATTGCTGCTACTAGCACCTGCTAAAATAGCGTTAAGATTAAAACATGACTGCAAATCTTCTAAGTTTGCTGTAAGCCCACCATTTTCTAACGGATAACTGAATTCTTGCGCCCACGGCTGATCCAGTGAAATAACATCAGGTGTTTCGGTGATAAGGGTTTGAATAGATTTGCGCGCAAAGGCCTCAGCGCCAAGCGCATACCAGTAGGCTTGGTTATTATCTTTTAGGTTCATGGTGCGCTGTATCTGAAGTTGTAAGCGCGTGCCCATTTCGGTGGCGAGCACTGCCACAAGAGCGACAACCATTAACACGATAATTAGCGCTACCCCCTGTTGTTTAGGTAGTGATGATGGCTGAACTGGGCGCTGTTTTACGAAGCCGTTTTTCATTGGCCACCTGTGGTTAACACAAATTCACGGCGAATTTTTCCAAAATCTACACTGACAAATTCAATGGCTACGGCGCGTGGGAGTTTCTCGCCTTTATAGCTTTCACTCCAGGTTAAATCATCGCTTTCCTTTACCGACGATGTGCTATTTGTGGCCGCCACAAACTCCACTTTAAAGCTTTCTATGCCCTCAAGCAGTACACGTATCTTAGGTTCGTAACCAATGACATTGTCGACGTAGTTACCATAGAGGCGCTCTAGCCTATCTTCGCGTAATCGGTACGCAACATATTGAAGGGTACTGCGAGGTAACATGAGTTGTGGGTTGTGCCAGCCTGTACGCACAAAACCAATACCATCATCGTCGCTATCGCCTATTTCTCCGCCCGCCATCACGATACTTTGCTTTTCACCGTTCACGCGAACGGGACGAGGAACCGCTTGTTGAATATCCCGTTCAATAGTCGTCATGGCACGTTGAAGCAACTGCAGTTTTACAAAGCGTTCTTCTGACAGTTCGTTACTATCTATTACTGTGGTTAAAATGGCGGTAGAGGCAAGTCCGATCATGGCAAAAATAGCCATGGCAATTAGCACCTCGATAAGGGTAAACCCGCGTTGCTTGCCCATAACTTAACTACCGCCTGTTGGCTTAGCAACAAACGTCGTTACTGACGTAACAGAGTCGTTATAGGTTTTGTCTTCACCCACGAAAATGGTTACGGAACGCAGGTCGTCGTCATTTGTTTTAGTAACGGTTTGCTTCCAATACCAAGTGCGATCGGCCATTTCCATATTGCCCTTAACGTTATTTTTGGGTGGCCACGTTGTTTCCAGCTGAAGCTGATTTAACCGATTGCTGGCAACCCAATTGGCAAAGGTAACCGACTCAATTTGTCCTATGCTAGAAAGGTGTTCGCTGGCTGCCTTTAAGATAGCTGTGCCTGCCAGTGCGAAAATAGACAGCGCTACCATGACTTCAATTAACGTAAAGCCCGTTGCGCGCCGACGAGTCGGGGAACACCGCATCACAGTGGACGCTCCAAAGGACCTTCTAAGGAAAGTGGTGGTAGTTCTTGATTCTGTAAGCTGTAATATACCGCCTCTTCGTCAAAGTCTCCCTCGTAATTAAACGACAGTGTGAAAGGCGTAATTTCGCCGCTCGACATAATTAAGACTTGCGGTGGCGGTAACAACTTATCTTCTTCATTGCCAATATCTACTCCCTCTTCAGACACACTGAGATTTTCGTCAAACAAATCTCTGTCAAACAGGCGGTCTTCTACATCCCAGGGTAAATCATCCAAGTTTAGTGTGAATGTAAAGGGCTCTGGCAAGGTGTGAGTGGCATACATTTCTTCATCTTCTAAACGTTGCCACTTATCTTCATCGTCCAAATAGACAAAATAGTACTCGTGCTTATCGTGTTCGAAGCGAATACCCAGTTGTCTTTGGTTTAGCACGGCGTAGTCACTGGCCATGTCAGTAAGTACTTGTAAGCGTTGGGCCTGACTTTTCAATAAATCCGCTTGGCTTGAGCCAAAGGCGTTGTACATTACATACCCCGCAGCCAAACCAATAAGCAGCAGTACAACCATAACCTCAATAAGGGTAAAGCCCGATTGTTTGCTATTTATACTGCTTAGCCTGTGCATTGCTATGCCTTAAAGGTACTCGTCAATATTCCAGTTACCGATATCGTCATCAGTACCTGGTTCGCCATCAGGACCATTAGAGAAAATGTCAATTTCGCCCAGCTCTCCTGGACTAATCAATGCGTAAGGGTTGCCCCATGGATCTTCTGGAAGACGGTCGATGTAGCCACCTTCAGGGTAGTTACGCGGAATTGGCTCGATAGTAGGCGCACTAACCAATGACTCAAGCCCTTGCTCGGTCGTTGGATAACGGTTATTGCGCAACTTGTACATTTGCAGCGCACCTTTGAGCGTTTGAATGTCTACCGCTGCTTTTTGGCGTTTGGCTTCTTCACCGCTGCCAATAACATTAGGCGCGATCATAGCGGCCATTATGCCAATGATTAGAAGTACAACCATTACTTCAATCAAACTAAATCCGGAACTGCGACGTAGAGTTTTCATTAAATATTCACCATGTTGTTCAATGCTAGAATTGGCTGCAATATTGCCATTACGATAAACAGAACAATGCCTGCCATCGATACAATAAGTAAGGGTTCAAATACCTTGAGTGAGACACCAATAAGCGCTTCGAATTCCCTATCCTGATTATCTGCCGCGCGAGTGAGCATTTGCTGAAGCTCGCCCGACTTTTCACCTGATGCAATCATGTGCATCATCATTGGTGGAAACATTTTTGTATTATCTAACGCGGCACGCAGGCTACTGCCTTCTTTTACGTTAACCGCGGCGTCAGACACCTGATTTTTTATGTGCTGATTTTCTAATACATCACCAGAAATGCGCATAGCCTCGAGTAGCGGCACTGCACTGGCACTTAATATACTTAACGTGCGAGCAAAGCGCGCGGTATTCATTCCTCGCGATACTTTGCCGATTAATGGCAGTTTAAGTAACAGTTTGTGATAGCGTAGTTTCATGTGTTTTTGTTGTAATACCCGTTGCATCACTACAATAAGCAACACGATGGCCATAAACAAAAACAGCCCGTAGTTTTGCATCCACTCACTAATGGCGATAAGCAGCTTAGTGATAATGGGGAGCTCCTGCCCGGAGTTAGTAAATTGCCCTACAATTTTAGGCACCACTATGGTCAGTAACATCACAATAATACCTACCGCGAAAAACAGCATCAGTGACGGGTAGATAAGGGCTTGAGAAATTTGACTACGGGTTTGTTGGCGGCGCTCTGTATAGTCGGCCAAGCGATTTAATACGGTGTCGAGGTGTCCTGATTTTTCCCCAGCTGCCACCATGGCACGATACAATTCATCAAACACGCTAGGAAATTCACTCATGGCATCAGCAAGGCCATGACCTTCAACCACTTTGCTTCTCACTGCCATCATCATGTTTTTCTGACGTGGCTTTTCGCTCTGCTCAGCAACGGCCAGCAATGCTTCCTCAACGGGAAGTGCTGATTCAACTAATGTTGCCAATTGACGCGTAAGTAGCGCCAGATCAGACGCAGAGATACGCGGCTTAAAGAAACTGAATGATAAACCTTTGCCATCGTTTTGCGCGCGTTCGGCAACCTGTTCAACCTCTAAGGGAATTAACCCCTTTTCGCGCAGCTGCTGGCGTACTTGACGAGCATTGTCACCTTCTAATACGCCATTGGCGTTTTTTCCCTTGGCATTAAGCGCCTTATAAGCAAACGCTGCCATTTAGTCTTCCCTTGTAACGCGAAGCACTTCTTCAAGAGAGGTAACACCTGAAAGTACTTTGCGACAGCCGTCTTCGCGAATACTTGGGGTACTTTGTCTGATGTAGCGCTCAATAGCTTGTTCACCTACCCCTTCGTGCATCATTTCTCGCACTTTTTCATCGACGAGCAATAGCTCGTGAATGCCCGTACGCCCGCGATAGCCGGTCTGATTACACGCCGCACAACCGTGAGGCGAGTAAATAACGGTTTCACTTGTTGCTGCTTGCCCTAGTATCTCAAGCTCAGAGGCATCTGGCGTGTGTGGCTTTTTACAATCGGGGCACAAGGTTCTTACTAGTCGTTGTGATAGTACTGCAAGTAGACTCGATGAGAGTAAAAATGGCTCAATACCCATATCTTCTAAACGGGTAATTGCACCTGCTGCGGTATTGGTGTGAAGGGTCGATAACACTAAGTGACCCGTTAAACTGGCTTGTACTGCTATTTGTGCGGTTTCGATATCACGAATCTCACCGACCATCACCACATCAGGGTCTTGACGTAAAATGGCGCGCAAGCCACGTGCAAAGGTCATGTCTACGCGCGGGTTAACTTGGGTTTGCCCAATGCCAGGTAAATCAAATTCAATGGGGTCTTCAACTGTCAAAATGTTGCGATCCCGTGAGTTAATTTCGGTAAGGCCTGCGTACAAGGTGGTACTTTTACCAGAACCTGTGGGGCCAGTTACCAAAATAATGCCGTGAGGCTTTCTGATAAGCGTTGAAAAATGACCACGGTTTTGCTGCGTCATCCCCAAATCTTCAAGGTTTAGCCGTGCATTATTCTTATCAAGTAAACGCAACACAACACGTTCACCGTGACTTGATGGCATTGTAGAAACACGTACATCTACTGCTCGCCCAGCAATTCGCAAGGTAATGCGACCATCTTGAGGAACGCGTTTTTCAGCAATATCCAGTTTCGCCATTACTTTGATACGCGATACCAACATAGAAGAGAGCTTGCGATTAGGACGCAAAATCTCGCGCAATACGCCGTCTACTCGGAATCTAACCACAAGTTGGTTTTCAAAGGTTTCAATGTGGATATCCGATGCGCCTTCCTTGATAGCTTCGCCTAACATAGCGTTAATGAGCTTAATAATAGGGGCGTCGTCTTCGCTATCTAATAGGTCTTCGGTGTCGGGTAGGTCTTCAGCGAGGGCAAACAAATCACTTTCATTGCCTAAGTCTTCCATCAACTGCTTAGCCGCTGAGCTATCACGCTGAAACGCATTGGTTAATAAGCTTTCAAATTCATCTTCAGGAATTGTTTTTGGTACAAATGGCTCGCCATAAAAGCGACGTACTTCAGCAAACACATCAAAAGGGGTGTTCTCTGTAAAGTACAGTACGGCTGGCGTCTCATTAGTTTCCAATAGCACTTGATTGCGTTTGGCAAAACTAAACGAAAGCTGCTTGGGGCCCGCTTCCTCTTCAGGAATACCTGCCTCTTCACCCATAGCCTCTAACGCTTCTTCCTGCGCTTCTAAAGCCTGAGTAATTTGTTCGCCTTGCCCAGCCATATTAGTCCTTACCTTCTTTCTGCTTTTCTTTCTCTGTTAAATACTCTTCAAAAGAAGGTGGCAGTGAAAGTGCATCATCCCATTGCGGCATGCTTGGCGTTTCTTCGTAAGGCATCAACGAGATACCTTCTTGTTGGCGCTTAAGCTGCAAGGCTCGCATGTAGTTGTACTTGCGATGACTAATAGCGTTCATTGTCGCAGCGTCACGCACGATAGTAGGCTTTAAGAACACCATCAAGTTGCGCTTACGCTTGCTGGTCGAAGTGGTTTTAAACAAGTGACCCAAAATAGGAATGTCGCCCAGTAAAGGTACTTTTGACATACTTTCTTGTACGTCTTCATCAATAAGGCCACCAAGCACAATTGTGCCGCCATCATCAACGATAACGGTGGTTTTTATTTCACGTTTATTGATAGAAATATCAACCGACGTTGCACCACTTACACTTGATACCTCTTGTTCGATAAGCAGTTGAACCGCATCGCCTTCATTAATTTGCGGTGTCACTTTAAGCTTGATACCTACTTCCTGACGGTCAACGGTTTGGAATGGATTTGAGTTATTAGCACCTGTGGTGGTACCCGTGATAATAGGTACTTCCTGACCCACAATAAAGAAGGCTTCTTCGTTATCCATAGTGGTAAGGTGTGGCGTAGCAAGAATGTTTGAATTGGTATCGTTGCTTACCGCTTGAATCACTGCGCCCCAACCATCTTCAATAATACCGGCAATCATACCGTTTGCGCCGCCAAGTAGGCTGGCTAAATTAGTGAAATCACCTTCAATGGTATTGGTAGATTCAACCACTTCACCGTTGGCGGTTATATTCGTTGTGGTTACTTCTCTATCTTCTGCTTGACGCAATGCAACTGCCAATGAACCTACAGGGATAACACCGTTGTTAAACTGCGTACCACCACCTTCTTCTGATACCCATTGAACACCTAAAGTAGTGCCATCGCCTTCAAAGACTTCAACAATCACCGCTTCAACTTGCACCTGAGCACGGCGAATATCTAATTGTCTTACCACTTCTTCTAGCGAGCGCATCATATCTGGCTCTGCGGTGATAACGATAGCATTCGAGTCTTCGTGGGCATCAATGCTTACTTCGCGGCTTGAACGGCCACGACGCGTGTTACCTGTTGTACCTTGCTCTTCTGCTTGAATACTTGCTGAAACGCCCTGTAAAACCTGTACAAGATCCTCGGCTTTGGCGTAATTAAGAAATAGGACGCGCGTGTTGCCATTGGATTCAAGCTCTTGGTCCATGCGCTGAATAAGGTTTATCAAACGCTGACGGGCTTTTATATCGCCACTGACGATAACCGAGTTTGTTCTGTCGTCGGCAACAACGCGAGGCTCAGATTTTGCGCCAGTATTGGCTTTGCCTTGTGATTTATTGATGCTGTCAATAATACGCACCATTTCTGACGCAGACGCATAGCGTAGTTTGACTATTTCAACTTCTTCATCACCCGCACGGTCAACGCGCTCGATAATTTCAACCAAACGGTTAACCACTGCCGCGCGACCTGTAAGCATCATTACATTGGATGGGTCGTGGCTAACGACATTACCACCACCGGCTTGATCGTTTAACTGACGTAATATGGGAGATAACTCACGTACCGGAACGTTGTAAACGGGTACAACGCGGGTGATCATCTCGTCGCCGTCGCGATTAGCGCCTTCTACTACGGGAATGTTTGAGGTTTTTGCATCTTTTGAGCGCACGACTTTTAGAATGCCACTTGGCATTTCAACCACAGCAAAGTCGTAAACTTGCAACACGTTTAAGAAGAACTGGTAATACTGATCTTCATCAAGCATATCGTAACTGCGTACGCTAATTTTGCCGCGCACATTTGGGTCGACAATAATGGTACGCTCAAGATTCTTACCAACAATGTTGATAAATTCGTTGATATCCGTGTCTTTGAAATTAGGCATGTACTCAGCGGCGGTCACTGAGAAGCACATAAGCGCGGTACACATTGCCGTGCCTAAGCGAGATAATAATTGTTGGCCAGTACGCCTTTTCATTCTAACTTCCTTCATTTCCCAATCGGTCGATGGTGTGCTACGTCTTAGCTACCTTGATGTTGCGATTGTCGCTAATCTATTTCTTAGTTTTTTACGACTCAGGTAAATCTAAATAGAGCGTAGTTAAACTACCATCTCGAATAATCGTTAATTCTATCGTTTGTGCGTTACGTAACTCTGACAACGCTTCTTGCGATTGCTGCATATCTGTGAGGTCGAGCCCGTTAATTTGTGAAATCACATCACCGGCTTGAAGCCCAGCCGATTTGAACAATTCAGGCTCTTTTCCTGGGCTTACTTGATACCCAATAAGCTGGCCTTCTTCAGTCTTCGGTGAAATAGAAATAAAATCGGTAAAGCTAGCAGGGCTTTCGCGCAATGCGGCGGTGGCTTCAAGGGCTTCTTCACTGAGCTCTCTGCTATCTTCGTCGTTATTCTCGTAGTCATCTTCAGCGCGTGGACGCTGGCGTGCAAGTTGTTCGCGGCGTCGATTAGCTTCTTCGTAGTCGATACCGTCAAGCATCAGTGTTTCGTTGCGCGCCCCGTTTCGAATAATTACACGGTCGTTATAGACTTTTTGTAATGTGGCATTAGTGCCTTCAATTTTTTCACCCAACCCGTATACCGCTTGGCTTCCACGATTTTCTATAATTGCAGTACCTGAGTCTTGCTCAGAACTTGCAACAACCCCTGTCAGCGTAAGGTTTAAGCGCGTTTCAGGTGCATCGGTGACCTCAACAACGGCCTCTACTTTCGGGGCAGCCGCAGCGTCACCGAATAAATTAAGCTGTTGTATTTTGCGCAGGTTGACCCCATTTTGCCCTGACGGCGAAGAAACTACTGGTGTACGGGCAACAACAGGTGTCGCAGATAGCTGAGGTTCAGGTATAATTCGCCAAAGCGTTTTGGCAGCAAAAGCAATTAAATACAGGCTTAGCAGAACCACCACTAGGGTATTAAGCTGTTTTTGGTGCTGGTTCACATAAACAACCAGAGAATGTGGGTTGGGTTTGTTGAATGTCATGCTGCCACTGATGGTACTGCTTTTTATAATTAAGTGAATTTTTGGTTAACCGCGCTTTAGCGAAACCCATAATAGCCTAGTAAAGGTGGGGGTCACAACACTAAAGCCACACCATTACGAAATTATTACATGAGCCAAACGGATAGCAACAATACAACACAAAATGTCAGACTGGACAAGTGGCTGTGGGCCGCAAGGTTCTTCAAAACTCGTGCTATCGCCAGAGACATGGTGCAGTCGGGTAAAGTGCATTACAACGGACAGCGCGCCAAGCCAGGCAAGCATGTAGAGCTGGGAGCAATGATAAAAGTTCCCTCTGGCTGGGATAATCGCGAAATTAAAGTGCTAGGCTTAAGTGATAAGCGACTTAGCGCTCCGTTGGCGCAGACACTTTATGAAGAAACACAAGAAAGTGTAACAAAACGTGAAGAAAACCAAGTGGCGCGTAAAATAAATGCGTTTCACAGTCCAAAGCCCGAGCACCGACCTGACAAAAAGCAGCGACGACAAATTATTAAATTTAAGCAGCAATAAGCGGCTGCGCAACAGGATTACTTATGAGCGACTTCGACAAATTACACCGCTTTATGTTTACCCAAGCCAACGTTCGTGGCGAATTAGTGCGCTTAAACGAAAGCTTGAAGCAAATTGTGCACAGCTATGAATACCCTGTGCAAATTCAAACGTTGCTAAGTGAAATGGCGGCGGCGACATCATTGCTTACCGCTACGCTAAAATTTAAAGGTGAAATCTCACTGCAAATTCAAAGCAAGGGGCCGGTAAGTTATGCGGTAATTAATGCTACGCACGATCAGACGTTTCGCGGTGTAGCCCGTTGGGATGAATCACTGGCATCATTACCCGAAACCTTTTCGGAATTACTGACACAAGCTGTGCTTGTTATCACTATTACGCCAGATGAAGGCGAACGCTACCAAGGTGTTGTGGCACTTGATAAGCCGAGTTTAGCTGAGTGTATTGTGGGTTACTTTGAACAGTCAGAACAGCTTGCTACTCGTGTGCATCTAATGACTGATATGGGCAATCCTGAAGATCCGAAAGCATCTGGGGTATTACTGCAAGTACTGCCCACCGACGCCAGCGCGACTGATGTATCGCAAGCCAATGAGTTTGCGCATATTGCTAAGCTAACTGAAACACTGACAAAAGATGAAATGTTCTCTTTGACGGTAGAAGATATTCTTTATCGCTTATACCACCAAGAAGATGTTGAGATGTTTCCTGCTAAAGATGTCTCTTTTAAATGTACATGTTCAAAAGAGCGTAGTTCAGAAGCATTACGCCATGTAGAAAAAGCAGAACTACTCGCTATTGTCGAAGAAGAAGGCGCGGTGAAAATGCATTGTCAGTATTGTCATGCAGAGTATCGTTTCGACAGCATCGACATTGAAGCTATTCACAGTGGTAATTTTGGCGCATCGCCTGCTAACCAATAATACGCTGGTGTATTGCTAGTGCGTTAGTGACTGGCAACGCAAATCAGTAAAAACTGACATCAACATTGTGAGACATTGCAAGCCTATGCTTGCAGTGTTTCCTTTCTCCTCCTCTTTTTAGCGCTTCTCACTTCAAACGTTTTTTACACTTCACATGTGGTCAACTTTTGAACACTAGTAAGCTTTTCTAACCTCCTGTCGTCCTGATTGATCGCTAACTGAATGTACCTTTGAAAAAAATCAATAATGCTTACAACTTTTTTTGTTGTGAAATCTATCGATCAATATCACGTCATTAGTGAAAAAATTTGAATTTATATGCAAGGAAAACCCTTTCCTTGTAATTAAATTACAATATTTATGAAAGTTAAGTCTGCTAAATATTGACTATGTGATTTTAAAATGCGCCTTACCCCTTGTTTACTTTACACTCGTTGAGGTGATACTTTTTTGAAAGTGCTTTTGAAAAATTACATATAGGGTAACAGTCATGACTGCAGCAGCCTCACTTCAAACGGATCTGAAAGTAACTCCTCTCACTGACCTGTCTAATGCAGAGCTTATCGAACGCGCAGTAAAGCGTGGTGAAGGCGTACTAGACAAAAACGGTGCACTTGTTGTTGAAACAGGTAAGCGTACCGGCCGTTCACCAAACGACCGATTCATTGTTAAAGAAGCCACAACAGAAAACGATATTGATTGGGGTAAGGTAAACAAGCCCTTCGATGCAGATAAATTTGACGCCCTGTGGGATCGCGTTGAGGCGTATCTTTCAACTCAAGAACACTTTCTATCACACCTTCAAGTAGGCTCAGACCCAGAGCATGCGCTTTCGCTAGAAGTAAGAACGCAAACTGCATGGCAGCACGTGTTTGCGCGCAACCTATTTATTATTCCTGAAACGTGGAATGTAAAAGGCGACCAACCTTGGCAAATTCTTAACGTACCAGGTTTTACCTGTGAGCCAGAGCGCGACGGTACAAACAGTGACGGTACGGTCATTATTAACTTTGCCAAAAAGCGTGTTCTTATTGCGGGTATGCGCTACGCGGGTGAAATGAAAAAGGCCATGTTCTCGGTACAAAACTTCCTACTACCAGCAAAAGACGTATTGCCAATGCACTGCTCTGCTAACGTGGGTGAAGAAGGTGATGTAACCCTATTTTTTGGTTTGTCTGGTACAGGTAAAACGACCTTGTCAGCTGATCCAAAGCGTTTCTTAATTGGCGATGACGAACACGGTTGGGCACCTGGTAGTGTGTTTAACATTGAAGGTGGCTGTTACGCTAAGTGTATCGACCTGTCGCAGAAAAATGAGCCCGTAATTTGGAATGCGATTAAATTCGGTACTATCTTGGAAAACGTAGTACTTGATGACACGCGCACGCCTGACTACACAGATACCAGCCTTACGCAAAATTCACGTGCCGCATACCCGCTTGAGCACATTGAAAAGCGCGTAGCCGAAAACCGCGGTGGCGAACCTCGCTCTGTCGTATTTCTTACCTGTGATGTAAGTGGTGTACTTCCTCCTGTGTCTGTACTTAGCGAAGAAGCGGCTGCTTATCATTTCCTAAGCGGTTATACCGCTAAAGTAGGTTCTACGGAAATCGGATCAACCAGCGATATCGAGTCTACCTTCTCAACATGTTTTGGTGCACCGTTCTTCCCTCGCCCTGCTGGTGTGTACGCTGAGCTACTGATCAAGCGCGTTAAAGCCTTTGGAGCAAAAGTGTATTTGGTTAATACTGGCTGGACTGGCGGTCCTTACGGCACCGGCAGCCGTTTCGATATCCCTACCACACGCGCTATTATCGACGCGATTGTTTCTGGCAATTTAGCTGACGTAGAAACACAGCATATTGACGCATTGAACCTTGATGTACCTGTGGCTGTTGAAGGGGTTGATAGCAACTTACTCGTACCTCAAAACACGTGGGCTGATAAAGCGAAATACGAAGAATATGCCGCTAACTTAGTTAACGACTTTAAGCAAAATTTTGAAAAATACGACGTTAGCGAAGCTATCGTTAAAGCTGGACCGGGTAACTAGTTAATCGGTTCTGCCCCTTCCCAACGTTCATCACGCTCAACGTGATCGATGTTTTAGCCCGCACCGTGTTGCGGGCTTTTTTTGTGCAAAAATTAACAAATTTAACATTATGAATACGTATGTTTATTTAAGTCGCTGCACCCGCTGGTTATTATTTATTGTTCATAAATAGGTTTTCAGTGTGTGGTCGTGTTTGCCCAGTGCTGAAGCAGACAGGAAGGTTTTAGCATGAAGAAACGGCACGCGCGCGCATCGGGCATTCTTATCACCTCTATCGCACTAGCGCTTGGCTCTGTCAGTGCATTGGCAGAGGTACAACAGGTCAGTTTAAACGGCACAACACTTAAGCTCGATACTGATACTAACGACTTCACTATCTCTGCGTTGGGTAACAATAGCTTTCAGGTTACCTTTTTGACAGATGACACTGGCGCTGCCTACACAAACCTGCCTTCAATGGCATTGCCAGAGTTAACAACGCAAAAAGGCTTTTCTGACGCTGCGCCTAGCAATGTTGTGCTTGAAGAAAATACGACCACAGTAACGTTTAGCTATGGCGATGTTGCCGCGCAAGTCGATAAACGTACCCACGTAATTAGCTATACGGTGAATGGCAAGGTTGTAGCCCAAGAGCGCAACGGCCTTTCGGTGTCTGACAGCGGTGTAAACTTATCGTTTGCGCTAGATGAAAACGAGAAACTTTATGGTGGCGGCCAGCGGGTTTTAGGTATGGATCGTCGTGGTCATAGCATGCCACTATATAACAAAGCACACTATGGCTACACCACATCGTCAAACCAAATGTACTATGGTTTGTCTGCCGTTATGTCGTCAAAACATTACAGCGTACTGTTTGATAACACCGCGTCTGGCGAGCTAGATATTGGCAAAACTAACAGCGATGAGTTGCTGTTTAAGGCGCAAGGCGGCCGCGCTAGCTACATCATGGTATTGGGTGAAAGCCTAGAAGATACGGTAACGTCTACCGTAGCAGTAACGGGAAAGCAGCCGCTTCCACCGCGTTGGCTGTTAGGAAACTTTGCGTCTCGCTTTGGTTATAAGTCTCAGCAGCAGGTCATGGATGTTGTCGACCAGTTCAATCAGCAAGATATTCCTGTAGACGCCGTCGTACTAGATCTTTATTGGTTTGGTAAAGATGTAAAAGGGCATATGGGCAATTTAAGCTGGGACACTGAGGCGTTTCCGGCACCTGAAACCATGATAGCGAGTCTTCGTGAGCAAGACGTTAAAACGGTGCTGATTACTGAGCCGTTTATACTCACTACCTCTAAACAATGGGAAAGTGCTGTTGCGGCCGATGCACTTGCTGCGAAAGAAGATGGCTCGCCTTACACGTTCGATTTTTACTTCGGCAATACAGGGTTGGTTGACGTTTTCAGCGAAAAGGGACAAAACTGGTTTTGGTCGTTCTATGAAAAGCTAGCTGCACAGGGCGTTGCAGGCTGGTGGGGCGATCTTGGCGAGCCAGAAGTTCACCCTGACGATATTCAGCACATGTGGCAATCCACAAAAGTCAGCGGAGCAGAAGTGCACAATGCCTATGGCCACCAGTGGGCAAAAACCGTATACAACAACCTAACGGCGTTGCAACCTAATACACGTCCTTTTGTACTCATGCGTTCAGGGTTTCTAGGTAGTCAACGCTTTGGTATGGTGCCGTGGACAGGCGATGTAAGCCGCAGTTGGGGCGGCCTTAAACCACAGGTTGAACTTGCATTACAAATGAGTGTGTTTGGTCTTGCCTATACGCATTCTGACTTAGGCGGTTTTGCAGGAGGCGACACCTTCGACCCTGAACTCTACACGCGCTGGCTGCAATTCGGTACTTTCTCGCCAGTGTTCAGGCCTCATGCCCAAGATGCCATTGCACCTGAGCCTATTTTTCATGATGACCCCGTAAAATCTATTGCGCGTGACTTTATCAAGCTGCGTTACGCGATGTTGCCCTACAACTATTCGCTCGCATTTGAAAACGCATTGCATGGCACACCGTTGATGCGCCCACTTGCGTTGTCGTTCGACCAAGACAGATGGTTTGAAGAGGCTAGCAGTTACATGTGGGGCGACGCGTTTTTGGTTTCTGTGGTAACAGAGCCTAACCAAAGTGAATGGAAAGTGACTTTGCCAGAAGGGGTTTGGTTTGACTTTTTCTCAGACACTAAATACCACGGTGATAAGGCAGGTAAGGTGGTTAACTATCCACTAACAGACGCCACGTTCCCCGTATGGGTGAAAGCGGGTAGCTTTGTGCCGATGAGTGAAAACATGTCGCGTACAGAAGACTACGACGCCAGCAAGCTTACGCTGCATTATTACCATGATATGTCGGTTGAACGTGCGCAATATCAGCTTTACGAAGATGATGGGAAAAACCCACAAACGGTGGAAAAAGGATTATTCACCACTATCGCTTTGTCGGCTTCTACAACACGTGACGGTGAGCTTACCCTCAACATAGCCAGCGATGGTAGCTATATTGGCATGCCTAAAACCCGCGAGCTATCGTGGGTAATTCACGGCGTGACGGCTAAACCGCAACACGTGCTGGTGAACGGGAAGGCAATATCAAGTGAATGGAATGAAAAAGGGAAAACGCTTTCACTTGCATTTTCGTGCGACTACCAGCAACCTGTAGAGATTAAAATCTTGTAAGCTTATCTTGTGTCATTAGACAGCAGAGGGCGCACGTGAAGCGCCCTTTTTTGTTTTTACCTGATCGTACTAATAAACATCATTTTCGGAGCGTTAATGAGCAGACTTCCCGCCACTATCGTGATATTTGCTGGGTTTTTCCTAATAGGTAAATTATTTATCTTATGGGGTATTTTGCTACCCGATATCGCGACAGACCTTGCTATGTCAGAAGTGGTCAGTGGTGCGTTATTCTCGCTTTTTTCGGTAGGTATGCTGTTTGGGGCTGTACTGGGCGGTAAATATGCCAGTCGTTTTGAATATATGCCCTTGCTTGCCAGCTTATTTGGTATGAATACGTTGCTGCTGGTTTTGGTGTCGCTGTTAACGTCTTGGCAATGGTTTCTTGTGTTGGCTGTGCTTATCGGTGTGGTCAGCTCTACTATTTTCACCATAGGTCATACGCTAATTGCCCGCATGTATGCTGAAAAGCGCTTTACCATGATGGGACTCATGGACTTCATGTTCAGCTTAGGTACGTTTGCGGCGTCGTTCTTTGTGACGTTGTTGTATTTGATGGAGGAAAGCTGGCGCTTGCCTATTCAGGTATTAGCTGGAGTGATGATGGTGTTATCGTGTTACACCTATATTGCCGCGCGTTCCCAGGCAAAGCTGTTAAAAGGTCAGCCAACAACAGCGAAAAAGACACTGACATTTGGTGTAATAATCAAACAACCAGTATTTATTTTCTTAACGCTTCTCACCTTTGGCTATGGTGCTGTCGAATTTGGTAACGCTAACTGGTTTGTAAGCTATGCGCAAAATGGGTTGGGCTTTACTGGCGAACAGTCACGTAACTTATTGGCTTGCTTTACCGCAGGTATGGTTATTAGTCGCCTTGTATTCCCGTTTTTACTGCGTTTTGTGTCGGTACATCGCATGATGCTATTGATGGCAACAGCGTCTCTAGCAGGGGTATTTGCACTTAAGCTTATGCCGAGTATGTACGGCATTGGTGCAGGTAATTTACTGCTTGGGTTGGGGCTTGGAGGGCTATTCCCTTTGGCACTTTCTGCTGCAATGAATATCGACAGTGACAACGGTCCTGTGCTGTCGGGTATCTGTATTATTGGTAACTCGACAGGGGTTCAGGTGGCGTCTTTTTCAACAGGGTTGTGGGCAAATTTTGCGTCGCTCACCACTGCGTTTTGGGTGATCCCTCTGGGGGGCTGTATTTTATGGCTTGCGACTTACGGGTATAGCCGAAAAATTAAGTATCATCGGGCGTAGGGCGCGATAAGGTAGCGGGCAGGTATCGGCTAGTCCTTGAAAGGCGAGTAAGGCAAATAGAACTCTGCTACCAAGCCTTGGTGTGGATGATTGCGCAGCGAAACTTCTCCATCATGGGCCTCAATGATACGTCTTATGATGGCAAGTCCTAGTCCTGAGCCCGATGAGTTTCTGGCTTTGTCACCCTGAGCAAATGGCATAAATACACTGTCGAGCTCTTCTTGCGGAATGCCTGGGCCAAAGTCTCTTACTTTACAATACACACGCTTTTCATGGCGGTTATAAAAGCTGCTAATGGCAATATCGTCAGAGCCATATTTAAAGGCATTTTCAATCAGGTTATCCACCACTCTCTTCATTGCTATACGACGTAAAGGCAGCGGTGGAATAGCATTGAGTTTAAGCTCTATGTGGTGCTTTTCATCCAAATGTCGTGCTTGAACAAGCTCGGCAATAATGGCATTAAGGTCGGTTTCTTGCGTGACTTCTTCAGTGTCATAACGCGCATAATCAATGAATTGGTCGATAATGGCGTTCATATCTTCAATGTCATTCACAATGCCGTCTTTTATCCAGTCTTGGTCTTCCGGCAACATTTCTGAGGCTAATCGAATTCGCGTTAGTGGTGTGCGTAAATCATGCGATATACCCGCAGTCATAATATTGCGGTCGTTTTCTAGCTGTTTGATCCCTTGGTTCATGCGGTTAAATGCACGTGTCACCTGAATCATTTCAGTACTACCTTGCTCGCGAAGGGGCTTGGGATGTTCACCTTTACCTACCGAAATAGCCGCTTTCTGGAGTGCTTGCAAAGGACGCGTCATACGCCTTACAAACAACCAGCCGCCTGCAACACTTAGAATACCGATAACCATTAAGTACATGGTAAGTGGCGATATATTTGCTTCGTTTAAACCTGAAATAGGAATAGAAATCCAGGTTTCTGGATAGCGCGTTAGCGAGATCCATACAATATAAGGCGCGCTATCGTCACTGGCTTGGGTAGTGGTGCTAATGCGAACATCAGCAAGTTGGTTTAACTGTTTGCTGACCTGCGATGACATAAAACCATAGTAAACGGCACTTTCTAAGCCATTTTGGCGTGCGGCACTTTCATCAAGTACTAATACCCGGGTTTTCTCAAAATACTCGTCACGGGTTTCTTGGTTTGTGACCAGCAAGTCATTCGCTAAAACAGACTTTACTTGCGTAGCCAGTAAGCTGTTAATTTGCTGGTAACTTGGCTGAATAAAATAGTAGGTAACAGAGATATAAGACACAATTTGGTTAATAAGCAGCAGCACGCCTATTAGCATGACGGTTTGTCCAAACGCACTTTTCGGTATTAAGCGCATAGCAAACCTTTTATTATTATTTTGCGGTGCGAGGTATTACACCGCATGGCGCTGCACAACAAGGTCATGTTATTTATTCATGGTTAGGCTGCGAGTACTTACACTTGCTCGCCATCAGGCACAAAAACGTAGCCCAATCCCCATACCGTTTGAATATAACGCGGGTTAGCGGGATCGGCTTCTAACATTCTACGAAGACGTGACACCTGCACATCAATGCTTCGCTCTAGTGCACTGTAATCACGCCCACGTGCTAAGTTCATCAGTTTATCTCGAGATAGCGGTTCTCTAGGGTGT
Source organism: Alteromonas sp. 009811495 (assembly GCF_028865455.1). Lineage (NCBI taxonomy): Bacteria > Pseudomonadati > Pseudomonadota > Gammaproteobacteria > Alteromonadales > Alteromonadaceae > Alteromonas > Alteromonas sp. 009811495. The sequence continues at coordinate 4,279,280 of NZ_CP113972.1, read as the reverse complement.
GTGACTAGCGATTTTAGTACCGCAAACTCACCGCTGGTGAGCGTTAATGGTTTGTCGCCTGCGGTCATTTCTCGCGTTGCAAGATTAAGCTTATAATCACCAAACTCAATAATTTGTACGTCTTTTGACGGTGCCCCCGGCGCTTCACTGCTTCGGCGACGCAATACTGCTTTAGCGCGCGCTAATAACTCGCGAGGGTTAAACGGTTTCGGTAGGTAGTCGTCAGCGCCCATCTCAAGACCAATGATACGATCAACTTCGTCACCTTTGGCGGTTAGCATGATAATTGGCATGTCATTTTCTTGTTGGCGCAAACGACGGCAAATAGACAAGCCGTCTTCACCAGGCAGCATAAGATCAAGCACCATCAAATGAAAATTCTCGCGCTCTAGCAGTCTGTCCATTTGCTCCGCATTGGCTGCACTGCGTACCTGATAACCTTGTTCAAGCAAATAGCGCTCTAATAAGCTACGCAGACGCATATCATCATCGACGACAAGAATTTTTGAGGTTTCCTGACCCATACTCATACCTTTATTGCTATTTTTCTTTCACTATAACCACAAGGCGCGAAATACAAAAGCACCAAAACGTAAAACCTCTGGTGTGATTGTTACAAATAGTGTCTATAGTGGGAAAACAAGCAGTTATAAGGGAATAACTGCTTGTAAAAGCTACCGAAGGCTTAAAAGGTCACCACGTTAAGCGCCTTTGTATCGGCCTTTCCTGCTAAAGTATCTAAATAGAGCTTCACCATGGCGTCAGTGCCTGCACACGAATGCTCGTAAAAGGTGGTATCAATTTTGTGAGCAAAGCCTTGCCACGCTTTCGCATATTTGGCGAGAAACAACTCGTGTCCCCACTCTCCCTGACGCAATTTTACTCGCGCTGGCGCAAAAAATATCTCTGCATCTAACGCCTTCGGGTTAGGTTTTTCTGAGGCTTGCCAGTCGGTTGCACCAATAAGCGTGACCTTGCTTAGGTTGTCACCTAACACCTCAGTAAGGTTATTAATCAAGGTGCCATTGGCTGCAAAATCCAATAACCAGTAGCGGTCATTGCTATCTAACGTTACTAAGTCGTTATAGCTCACTACGTCATCATAACAACCCGTGGCCTTTACCATGTCAACATTGCCCACAGAAGTCAGCCCTACAACACGGTAGGTTGCGCCACGGTTCGCTTTCTGATCTTTCAACAACTGCGCGGTTCCAAGAGCCGTTTTACTAGAGGCACTGGACAGTAACAACGATTCACCTTGCGATACATCATCAACAAAGTCATCTAACACAAACGAGGTCATGTACAGGGGACGAAAATTCAGTTGCCATGCTTCTCTTTGCGGATTGTAGCCGGGGTCATTGGCACAGCGAAGATATTGATCATACACAGGGCTGATACTTTTGCGTTGTTCGAGAATGTCTGAAAAGCCATGAGACGCTACTTTGCCAGCCTTAATTACCCAGTGGCTTGCCATAGGCAGGTAACCAAATACTTTCTCACCTACGTGAACGTCAGGGTGGTTCGAGGCTTTAACTGTTGCAAACCCCCACACAGGAACAATACCGAAGCCAGTTTCTTGAGTGGGAAAAAAGCCCCAATAGCCCATTTTGAAACCAAGTGCGGCATAGGTGATGTTATTGGCAGAAAAGCCAAAGCTATCAGTTTCTAGCAACACTTCGTCAGGCTGAAGCGCATTTATATCAAGAGGTACACTAACTACTTTGGTATCGTCAAGCGACTGTTGATTTACCCAAATTTGTTGACTGGTGATAGTGGTCATAAAGCTGCCATTTGTCAGGTTCGTTTTCCTTAGACTGACTCAGCTTTCAAACAATTGCGACTTTCAGTTGTAAATATATTGTTATAGAAACGGTGTATGGAAGAAAATCAGCTCACCACATAAAAAGCACTCACAAACACTCAATATGACTTTTGGCACATGTTCGTCTTACACGCGCTGGTTATCCTCACAGTCACAGGTTTTATTAGTGAGTAACGACAATGATGAAAACATTTCTAATCCTTTTCTGTCTATTTTTATCGGCCTCAGCTATCGCTAAGGCAAAGGTATCCTACACAGAAATAGATTTCATAAACCCAACTACACAACAGCCGCTTAAAATTTCTCTCTGGTATCCCGCAGGTGAGGAATGTGGCAATGCCACTGTTTGTTTAGCTGATAATACAATACAGAGTCAGGCGATATTATTGTCCCATGGAGCAATGGGGTCAGCGCGAGAATTAAATTGGATTGGGTATGCTACTGCGTCACAAGGGTTTGTCACAGTCGGAATAAATCATTTTGGAGAATCTTGGGCCTATGGAACAGACACAATCGACCCTCACGTTGCTTCAAAGATATGGCAACGGGCCAGTGAAGTATCAGTTGCAGTAGACCTGCTTGAAAGCAATAGAACCAACGACCAAGTAAATCTCGATTTATTTAACCTTAAGATTAACTGGCAAAATATTACAGCAATAGGTTTTTCTTCAGGGGGTTCAACTGTCATCACTCTAGCAGGTGGCAGATACGCGCCTAAGCAAGGAGTAAAATATTGCTCTTCATCACGTTCTGACGGGGATTTAGGGTGTCAATACGTGAAAAATTCTTCGCATCAAACAATATCAATAGAAGGTGCAAAAGACGATTACCGAGACACTCGGATCAACAAAGTTATCGCGTTGGATCCTGCTGCAGGCCCCATGACAACAGAAACAAGCTTATCAAGCATTGCTATACCGGTGCTAATAATTGGTGCCAAGCAAAACGACTTCTTACCTTTCACGAACCATGCACAATATTATGCTTCTACAATTCCCAATGCAGCCTTATATACACTAGAAAATGGTGCAGGACATTTCGTATTTATTGATAAATGTCAGCACAACTTCAAAGCAATGGGTATTGAATTGTGCAGAGATAAGCAAGGCGTTGACCGCGAAAAAATTCACCAACAACTCTACCCTACGCTGTTCCAGTTTATTTATACCGGGCGCTAATTTTCGCTATCACATCCTCGGGAAGCATGCTGTTAGTATTTGTGGCAGTTAGCGCGACAAGTGTGCTTTATTGGTCTGCGCTGAGCCAATCCATTTGATGACCAGCGCGACGCTTTTTATTAAGAATATCTTCAAGCAATGGGGTTAATATCAGCTCCATTGCCAAACCCATTTTTCCGCCCGGCACGACCAGCGTATTAATGCGTGACATAAAGGCGCCATCAATCATTTTAAGCAGGTAAGGGTAGTCGACGTTTTTCATTTCGCGTCTAAAACGCACCACGACAAAACTTTCATCCTGTGTAGGTATTTCGCGCGCACTGAATGGGTTTGATGTATCAACGGTAGGTACACGCTGAAAATTAACGTGGGTACGCGAGAATTGCGGGGTTATGTAGTGAAAATAGTCATCCAAACCACGCACAATGCTACTCATAACAGCTTCACGTGAGTGTCCGCGGTCAGTGGTGTCACGCACAATTTTTTGGATCCACTCTAGATTTACAATGGGCACCATGCCTACCAGAAGATCAACATGCTTAGCGACATCATTTTCTTCGGTTTTTACGCCGCCGTGTAGACCTTCATAAAACAGTAAGTCGGTGTTTTGCGGTAGGTCTTGCCATGGGGTAAATGTGCCCGGCATTTGGTTAAACGGTACAGCCTCATCAAATGTGTGTAAGTACTGTCTAAATTGACCAGAGCCTGAGCTGCCATATTCACGAAATAGCGTTTCTAATAGCTCAAAATCATTGGCTTTAGGACCAAAGTAACTAATATGCCTACCTTGTTCTTGCGCTTTGCGAATTTCAACTTCCATTTCTGGACGCGTAAAGCGATGAAAACTGTCACCACCGACAATAGCGGCATTCACACTTAAATTTCTAAAAATGTGTCTAATGGCATTGGTCGTGGTAGTGGTACCCGCACCAGAAGAACCTGTTATAGCAATAATAGGGTGTTTGACAGACATAGGAGTTCTTTTGAGAAATGACAGTTACTAGTTATAAGCTGATGTGCGTGAAGAATCAAGGGGCATGGTGGTTACTATGTGGTTCATCTGACCCAGTATTTTCTGCGACTTTATGATGATGCTGCAACAATCGCATGATGAGATGCGCTTCTTCTTCGTCGAGATCAAGTAACTCTCTAACTCGCTCAATATGGTGCATATCATGCGCACTTAGCATGCCATCATCCAAAGCGGTGCGAACAGTATCCTTAAAGCGATCGCGTTTTAACTGCATTTGCGATGTGTAGCTTGAAGACAATATGCCAGCGGGAAGCGCATAAAAACAAATGCCCATGATGGTGATAAAGCCGCCAAAAATTTTACCTAATGCAGTAACGGGCACAGCGTCACCATAACCTACAGTCGTTAGCGTTACTAACGCCCACCACAGCGAGGCGGGTATGCTACTAAAGACCTCTGGCTGGGCATGATGTTCAATATAATAAATACAGGTTGCGGCAATCACGGTGAATAGCAGCAGCACGCTGATTGCGGCTAACAAACTATGGGATTCATTTCGAATAACAGTGACCAGCGTTTGCATAGAGCGCGAATAGCGTCCAATTTTGAGTATCCGCAACACCCTAAAGACACGTAGTATGCGCAAGTCAAAAGCAATAAATACACTGAGATAAAACGGCAGTATGGCCATGAGATCGATGATGGCCATTGGGCTTTTCATATACTGCCAACGCCTTTTCCACACACTTTTATGTACAAGCTCTGTATTGCCATGCACGGGCGCGGCAGCGCTACTGTAAACCCGTAAAGCGTATTCAATGGTAAACAGTATAACGGATACAATTTCGATAAGGTGTAGCTCATAGGACCATACGTTTGCCACTTGAGGAACCGTTTCCAGCATCATGGCTGCTACATTAATAAGTACAAGTAGTATGAGTACCCAGTCGAAGACTTTGCTCATCGCCTTGTGTTCACGGGCATCGCTGGAGGCGGTAAGAATGTTGTAGCAAGTGGTCTGAAGTGACATAAAAAATTTGGCGTATGGATACGTGTTTATTACTCTACCAATAATTAGGTAGCAAGCCAAAACAGATACTTGGCAAAAGGATAACGTAATGACATTGAAAAAAATGCTCGCGGTTGTGGCTCTAGGATGTGCCATCGGCGCGCAGGCCAACGAGGCGGGCTATACACAACAAGCACCTACTATTGATGGGGTGGCGCATGAGAGTGCATGGCAGACGGCACCATGGTACAACATGACCTCAGTAATGATAGGTGAAACACCTTCCTCAAATGACTTTTCGGGGCGTTATAAACTATTGTGGAATAAGAACGCCCTGTATCTGTTGGCGGAAATTCAAGATGACCATTTATCTGATACCTATGCAGACCCGCTAGAGCGCTACTGGGATGATGACTGTTTAGAAATTTTCATTGATGCTGACCGCTCTGGTGGCGATCATCTCAATACTTATAATGCTTTTGCCTACCATGTCGCGCTTGATAATCAGGTGGTGGATATTGGGCCGGCAAAAGGTGAAGAATCTAAGCCACGTTTATTTAATGATCACGTAGAAAGTGTATGGAAACGCAGTGCTGAAAAGCCACACCATATCATCTGGGAAACCGCCATTCGTGTGTTCGGTGATGATTTTCAGTACGGTGAAGTCAACACGCCAGTAGCATTGAAAGCGGGTATGAAGATGGGCTTTATGTTGGCTTATTGTGATGCAGATGGTGGCGACCGAGAGCACTTCGTGGGTTCGCATGAGATTACGCCTGTCAACGGCGATAAGAACCTTGGTTACAAAGATGCCTCGGTATTTGGAGAGCTAACACTTCTAGCCAAGTAAAAACTAGCCAGGTAATAAAAACGCGGCATAAAAGCCGCGTTTTTTGTGTAAGCAAAGTGCGTTTATAAAACGTTACGTTACGCTACTTTGTTTCAGGCATCAGCTTCACGTGCAATGGCACGATAAGCAATGTCATTGCGGTAATACACGTCTTTAAACTGAATGGTTTTCAGTAATTCGTAGGCTTTTTGTTGGGCCTCGGTGACGTTGTTGCCCAATGCGGTTGCACATAACACACGGCCGCCAGCGGTGACTACTTTGCCGTCTTGAAGTGCAGTACCTGCATGGAATACTTTACCGTCTAGCTTCGCAGCGGCGTCAAAGCCAGTAATTTCGTCGCCTTTATCATAGCTGCCCGGATAGCCTCCAGCGGCAAGCACAACGCCAACGGCTGCACGGTCGTCAAATGCAATAGTTTTGCCCGCTAGTTCACCTTTACACGCCGCTTGGCAAAGTGGGACCAAATCAGACTGAAGACGCAACATGATAGGTTGTGTTTCAGGGTCGCCAAAACGACAGTTATACTCAATAACTTTTGGCGTGCCATCTGCCATAATCATCAAGCCTGCGTATAAGAAACCTACGTAATCGTTACCTTCAGAGGCCATGCCGTTAACCGTTGGCATGATAACTTCATCCATAATACGGTTGTGAATCTCTGGCGTGACTACCGGAGCCGGAGAGTATGCGCCCATACCGCCCGTATTGGGGCCCTTATCGCCGTCTGCTGCACGTTTGTGATCTTGGCTGGTGGCAAAAGGCAGTACGTTTTTACCGTCTACCATTACGATGAAAGAGGCTTCTTCACCGTCTAAGAATTCTTCAATAACAACGCGGCTACCTGCTTCGCCAAACGCATTACCTGCTAGCATGTCGCGAATAGCGTCTTCGGCTTCTTGAAGTGTCATTGCAACAATAACACCTTTACCCGCCGCTAGACCGTCTGCCTTGACTACGATAGGCGCGCCTTTTTCTCGCACGTAGGCAATGGCTGGGTCAATTTCAGTAAAGTTTTGATACTCTGCCGTTGGAATGTTGTGGCGAGCCAAGAAGTCTTTAGTGAACGCTTTTGAACCTTCAAGCTGTGCTGCCGCTTGTGTAGGCCCAAAAATCATTAGTCCTTCATTCGTGAACGCGTCAACAACACCTGCAACCAGCGGTGCTTCTGGACCAACAATAGTCAGTTCAACGTCATTACCTTTTGCAAAAGACACAAGGCCAGCAATGTCATTAACATCAATCGCCACATTCTCTAGCTTTGGCTCTGTTGCAGTACCAGCATTACCCGGTGCAACAAAGACAGTTGAAACATCAGAAGACTGCGCTGCTTTATACGCTAGCGCATGCTCGCGGCCACCACCGCCAATTACAAGTACGTTCATTAACTGTTCCGTTATATGTTTATGGTTTTACAAATTTAAGTGTCATTCTATTGCTCTCGCCAATGGCAAGATACTTTTCACGATCTTGGTCGTCTAGTGCTAAACGCGGTGGCAATGTCCACACACCTTTAGGGTGATTGGCATTATCCATCGGGTTTGCATTTACGTCGCTGCTTTCTGCTAGCTTAAAGCCTGCTTTTTCTGCTGCTGCAATCACGTAAGAGCGCTTCATATAGCCGCTCTTTTTCATCGCTTCGTCATCGGCGCTTTCCGGTAGTTCATGCTCAACTACACCTAACACACCGCCTGGCTTTAGCGCTTTAAAGAAAGCACCAAATGCATTGTCGATGCCTTCATCGCCATGACGCATATACCAGTTATGCACGTTGCGGAAAGTAAGCACCATATCAGCGCTGCCGGCTTCGGTAATGTCCAGTGCTTTAATTGGATCGAACGCGGTTAGTTCTGCACCTTCATACTTCATACCGGGTTTCATTTGCGACTCAAACTTCATTACCGCATTTTTGAAATAGTCGCCAGTTGATTCATCAACGAAGAAGTGAGCCGCCACATATTTGCCGTTATCCTTCACTACCTGAGTAATGATATCAGCATACCAGCCACCACCGGGTGAAATCTCTACCACAGTCATGTCAGGCTGTAAGCCGAAGAAACGCAGTGTTTGCTGCGGGTTGCGGTACTCGTCACGCGCTTTTGCTTTGGCAGTACGTACATCGCTCATCGCTGCGTCTGAAATGGCGTCTGCTGAGGCATAACCAGCAGACATACCAAGCGTTGCGGCTAACACTAATTGGGCTAACTTCTTCATTATTATTTCCTTTTCTGTCGAGGGTATTGTCAATTGTGATAACAGTATTACTACAATGTACTGTAAGACAGATCAAGCCTACCAGTTAACCATGACAGTCATCCGACATCCCAACAGAATAATTCGTAGCTTTGTCGCTTAAGGTAGCCCGAGGTAGAGGGCGTATTTATCCCTCTACCTCGAGTGTTTTCATCATTGAGTGACGAAAGGTTTTAGTGACGGAAGTGACGCATTCCCGTGAACACCATAGCAATACCGTGTTCGTCAGCTGCATCAATCACTTCTTGGTCACGCATAGAACCGCCAGGCTGAATGACCGCTTTGATACCCGCCTCTGCTGCAGCGTCAATACCGTCACGGAATGGGAAGAAAGCATCAGACGCCATGACAGAGCCTGCGACTTCTAGGTTCTCATCAGCCGCTTTGATGCCTGCAATTTTGGCAGAATATACACGGCTCATTTGGCCAGCACCAACACCTACCGTCATGCCGTCTTTGCAGTAAACAATCGCGTTAGACTTAACGTATTTTGCTACCTTCCAGCAGAACATAAGGTCGCGCAGTTCATCTTCGCTTGGCTTACGCTTAGTCACCACTTCTAGGTCTTCCATTTCAACCATACCGAAGTCGCGCTCTTGTATTAGCAAGCCACCGTTTACGCGCTTAAAGTCATAGCCTTCAGTTAGCTGACCAGCCCAATCGCCACACGCTAGAAGACGTACGTTTTTCTTTGCACTTACTACGTCTTTCGCTGCATCGCTTACCGTTGGTGCAATAATGACTTCAACGAATTGACGGTCAACAATCGCTTGTGCTGTTTTCGCATCAAGCTCGCGGTTAAACGCGATAATGCCGCCAAATGCAGAGGTTGGGTCAGTTTTAAACGCGCGGTCGTAGGCACTTAGAATGTCTTCGCCAATAGCCACACCACAAGGGTTCGCGTGCTTCACAATAACGCATGCAGGCTGGTCGAACTCTTTTACACATTCAAGGGCGGCATCGGTATCGGCGATATTGTTGAATGACAACTCTTTACCTTGTAGCTGGGTAGCGGTAGCCACAGACGCTTCTTGGATGTTGTTTTCAACATAGAACGCGGCTTCTTGGTGGCTGTTCTCGCCATAGCGAAGGTCTTGCTTCTTAGTTAGCTGCATGTTGTACGTACGTGGGAACTCACTGTGCTGGTGGTCGCAATCTGCTTCACAACCTGTGCTGTCTAAACGCGCACCAAAGTAGTTCGCAATCATGCCATCGTATTCAGCCGTATGTTCGAATGCCTTAATGGCTAGGTCAAAACGCGTGTTATACGTAAGCGACCCGTCGTTATCGTTCATTTCAGCTAGTACGCGAGAATAGTCAGAGGCGTTAACCACAATAGTAACGTCTTTATGGTTCTTCGCGGCTGCGCGTACCATCGTAGGACCGCCGATATCAATGTTTTCAATGGCGTCTTCAAGTGTGCAGTCTTCGTTGGCAACGGTTGCAGCAAATGGATAGAGGTTAACCACAACCAAATCAATTGGCGCAATGCCGTTTTCTTCCATTACCGCTTCGTCCACACCGCGACGAGCAAGAATACCGCCGTGAATTTTTGGATGAAGGGTTTTAACACGACCCGCCATAATTTCAGGGTGACCTGTGTGATCAGACACCTCTTTTACCGGAAGGCCTGCATCAGCTAGCAGTTTTGCAGTACCGCCCGTCGACAGAAGTTCAACTCCAGCGTTATGCAGCGCTTGAGCGAATTCGAGGATACCAGTTTTGTCAGAGACACTAAGGAGAGCACGTTTTATAGGTTTTGGAGTTTGCATAAATTATAAGTTTCTAAAGTTGTAGTGTTGAAACAAAAAGAGCACCGATTGGTGCTCTTTGGTGGGCAAAGCCCTTGGAATCTTAGTTCATGCCGTATTGCTTAAGCTTCTTGCGAAGTGTGCCACGGTTGATGCCCATCATGATGGCAGCGCGGGTTTGGTTGCCGCGTGTGTAAGTCATGACTTCTTCTAGCAGCGGTGCTTCAACTTCGGCCAGTACCATTTCGTACAGGTTGTCGATGTTGGCGTTGTCCAATTGCTTAAGGTACTTGTTAACCGCTTGCTTTACAGAGTCACGCAGTGGCTTTTGAGCTTGCGTTTGTGAAGGCGTAGTTACTGTAGTAGTAAAAGGTGAAGTCACGTTTTGATCGAACATAATACTGTGTTGCTCTTAAGTTAGTCATCACTATGCTGCGGGAGAAATCTGTCGGGTTTCTCGTGTCTGCAGCGCTTGAAAATATGCATTAAGTGCTTCGAGTTGCTCACTTGCATCATCGATAGCGTTAAACGTTTTACGAAACTGACGATCCGTATCATGCTCCGAGAGATACCAGCCCACGTGCTTACGGGCTATTCTCACACCAGAGATGTCACCGTAGAAGTCCTGCACATTCGTTACATGCTCGTGCAAAATTTCATACTGTTGTGACAACGGCGGTGGCGCTAGGTTCTCGCCCGTTTCAAGATAATGTTGAATTTGATTAAAAATCCAAGGTTTACCTTGCGCGCCGCGGCCTATCATCACACCATCTGCCCCGGTGTAATTAAGCACCTCTTGTGCTTTTTCTGGAGAAGTAATGTCACCATTAGCAATAACCGGAATTGAAATTGCTGCCTTAATTTGGCGAATGGTGTCGTATTCCGCTTCCCCTTTGTACATACAAGCTCGCGTTCTACCATGAACAGCTAGCGACTGTATGCCGTTTTGCTCTGCAATGCGGGCAATATCAACCCCATTGCGGTTTTCTGGGTTCCAGCCGGTACGAATTTTCAGTGTTACAGGTACATCAACCGCGTTTACTACCGCTTTAATGATTGCTTCCACTGTATCTGGGTATTGAAGCAGTGCAGAACCTGCTAGCTTCTTATTCACCTTTTTAGCAGGACAACCCATGTTGATATCGATGATTTGTGCACCATTCTCAACATTAAATTGCGCTGCTTGCGCCATAAGCTCAGGATCGGCCCCAGCTATCTGTACAGAGCGAATACCTTCTTCGCCTTCGTGATTCATACGCGCTTGTGATTTAGCGGTGTTCCACACCTTTGGATTGCTCGAAAGCATTTCCGATACCACAAGTCCTGCACCTAAGCGCTTACACAATTGACGAAATGGACGATCGGTCACACCTGCCATAGGTGCCAACATTAAATTGTTATCTAACTCGTAAGGTCCAATACGTATTGCTTGTCGCATAGATTGTCGTATAGCTCGCCAACTAAAACTGCACAGAAAATATACACCCGGCTAAAACGGGGCGCTAAGTGTACGCGTTTTCACAAGGCTTGAAAAGGCTAAAAATCGCACAAAATTTTACTTAGTACTCTTGACAGTGAAAAAAAACTGTCACATTAAAGGGCTAACGCACATTTGTTGGCTAAATTTTCTTCTAAAGTCTTACAGCCCTTTGTTTAAAAGGGCTGTAATGTGAAAAAAATTAACAAATTTCGAAGCGCTATTGGCTTTTATTTTAAATTTTTGAACCCGATACTCGTGCCCATTCACCATCAATTGCGCTTGGCTCAAGGCGAATATCTCGTGAGTATGCTTTCTCAATGTTGTCGACTTGCTCAGCTAAGATACCAGACAACACTAAAAGGCCGTCTGATTTGCAGTAGCCGGTAATGATATCTTGGAGCTCTAAAAGCGGTCCTGACAGTATGTTTGCCATGACAACATCGGCTTCAAGTGTAGGTTGGTTTTCAGGTAGGTACACATCTAAACGGTCTTCTACACCGTTTCGTCTGGCGTTTTCTTCGGTGGCTTGCAGTGCTTGTGGGTCTATATCAATCCCAATAACCCGTTTTGCACCCAACTTAAGGGCTGCCAGTGCCAAAATGCCCGAACCGCAGCCAAAATCCACAACGGTTTTACCTGTCATATCGATACCATCTAACCAGCGAAGGCACAATGCGGTGGTTGGATGTGTGCCAGTACCAAAGGCAAGCCCCGGGTCTAACATGACGTTTACCGCAGTAGGGTCTGGTACATCGCGCCAGCTCGGACAAATCCAAAGACGCTCGCCAAACTGCATGGGATGAAAGTTGTCCATCCATTCACGTTCCCAGTCTTTATCTTCCAGTGGCTCTAATTTGTACTTAAAATCTTTACCGAGAACTTTGGCCTTACCCAAGCGTGCCAAAATGCCTTTCATATCAGCATCAGCTTCAAACAGGCCAACTACTTGCGTGTCGGGCCATAACATGACTTCACCAGGCTTGGGCTCGTACATTGGAGTATCTTTTGCGTCAACGTAGGTCACGGCCTGTGAGCCGTTAGCCGTTAACATATCGCCAATTGCTTCTGCAGTTTCAGACGTAGTATTAATTCGTAGTTGTAGCCAAGCCATAGTGTTTATTTGCTAAAGTGTTTGATGCATATTGTACATCCCACGGCGAACAAACAAAACGACAGCGAAGGTATTTACTGTTTTTAATGATAGGTTCTTAATGACAAAACATACAGTGCACGAAAAATGTATTCTTTTGTCGACTAGTAAAATGTTGAAGTAAACTTATACAATTAGCCGTTGATGTTACTTCTGAGTATCTACCTTTTTTATGCGCCTATTTTCTCTTTTTGCCAGCCTTCTTATTTGCATTCATACAAGCTGTGCCAAAGAACTCGATGTCGTGGTTGGATGGGACAAGCCACCATACGTGGTGTCCGCCGATCATTCCGGTTTCGAAATTGACTTGGTACGGGCCATTTTTGCTGAAATGGGTCATGACATTTCGCCAATTTATGTTCCTTTTGGCAGAACTGCGCGCTTGTTAAAAGACGATGCGGTAGATGTGGCGCTTACCATCAATGATTCACACAAGGTCGACCCTACGCTACTAACCGACTTTTATATCGTTTATCAAAATGTTGCAGTGACACGCGCTGACCGCAATTTAGCTATCACCTCAATTCAAGATCTTACTGATAAAAGTGTTATTGCCTTTCAAACGGCAAGTGCGGTGTTAGGCGAGGAGTTTGGTGGTGCGTTATCTTCTTTACCAACATATATAGAGATGGCACGACAAGATAGGCAAGTGAACATGTTGATGCTTGGAAGCGTTGATGCCATTGTGTTGGACCGTAATATCTTCAATTTTTTAAAAGCGCGTAACGACATGTATGCCAACGATGGAACTGTCTTTCACGAGCTATTCCCAATTACGCCATACCGCGCAGCTATTCCAGACCCAACGTTGCGTGAAGCATTTAATACTACCTTACGCCTATTCATCGAAGACGGACGTTATCAAGCCTTACTCGACAAGTACGGCCTTGAAAACTTATTTAACAAGCTATCTCTCCCTGACGTTCACCCATAAGCTAAACGACTGTATTTGTGGATTGACATCGGCGTTCAAAAAATAGTCTTATTTCTGTAGACAGTGAACTATTTCTGCGACAGCGTATAAAAAGTACGACTGGCTCAACTCTGGGCATGTTTGCTGAAACAAGGAAATAACGATGATTAAAAAAGGGTATGTACTACTGACTACAGTACTTCTGCTGTGCAGTGCTTGTGCAACAAAAGCCACTACTAAAAAACAAATAGACACATGGTTAGACAAACCAGCTCATGTTCAGGTACAAGCAATAAAGGCGGGAGACATTACCTCTGCCGATTTAGTTGCAGGTTATTTGGCTCGTATAGAAGCACGCGATACTAAAGTAAACAGCGTACTTTCCCTAAACCCAAATGCGCTTGAACAAGCGAAAGCGTTAGATAAGCGCATTGCAAATGGTGAGCAGGTTGGCGTGTTAGCAGGCCTTCCGATATTGCTTAAAGACAACATTGAGTCGACTGAATTGCCGACTACCGCAGGTTCACTGGCGTTGTTGAATAATGACACCGGACGTGACGCGCCGATTGTATCGAAGCTGAAAGCTGCAGATGCCATTGTTTTAGGAAAAACCAATTTGTCAGAGTGGGCGAATTTTCGTTCTGAATCATCAATCAGCGGATGGAGTGGCGTAGGCGGCCTTACCCGCAATCCACACATATTATCACGCAGCGCGTGTGGTTCTTCTTCTGGCTCGGGAGCGGCCATGGCACTGCGTTTAGCCTCTCTCGCAGTAGGCACTGAGACGAATGGCTCGGTAATCTGCCCATCTTCAATTAACGGAATTGTGGGTTTTAAACCAACGGTGGGCTTATTGTCACGTACCCACATTGTACCCATCTCATTTAGCCAAGATACCGCGGGCCCAATGTCCGCTACGGTGCAAGATGCTTGGTTGATGACGTCAGTGATGGCAGGTAGCGATGCTCAAGATAAAGCAACTGCTGATGCAGATACGCATATTCCAACATTACCTACGTCCTCTTTAATAGCGACAGACTTAAAAGGTATCTCTGTAGGCGTTGTGCGTTATCGTCAAGGTGATAACCCTCACGTACTTGCCATTTACGAGCAAGCACTTGAGCAACTTAAAGCATCTGGCGCTACGCTAGTTGAAATTAGCGATTTCAATCAGCCAGACAGCTTCTGGCGAGACTCGTACAACGTACTGCTAAGTGAATTCCATGCTTCTATTAATGAATACCTGGCCTCTTCGCCGGCACAGTTACCCGCTCGAGACCTCGAAGGCCTGATAGCATTTAATAACCAAAGTGAGCGCGAACTAGCATTGTTCGATCAGAGTATTTTCGAGAAGTCGTTGGCATCTGATTCACTGGAAAGTGAAAACTATAAGAATGCCGTGTCGCTAATTCAAGATACAGCAGGTAAGAGTGGTATTGATGCGTTGATGGCAAAGCACAAAGTTGATGTGCTTGTCGCACCTTCAAATAGCCCCTCGTTTCTCATTGATGGCGTTTATGGCGATCACTCACCTGCAGGGTTTATCGGTATTGGCTACTTAGCCGCAGTTGCTGGGTATCCGCACCTAACCATTCCTGCTGGTGCAGTAAAAGATTTGCCCGTGGGAATAAGCTTTATTGGGGCGAAGTGGCAAGATGAAAAAGTGCTTGGTATTGGCAGTGTATTTGAAGCAAAACACGGTTTTTACATCACGCCAAGCTTGCTACCTACTCGATTTGATAACCCTGCACTTAAAGCTGTAACAAAGCCTTATCAGCCAAAGCGTGAGGTTAACTGACACATAAAAAAGCCCCGATGTGTCGTCGGGGCTTTCAAATGTGAATAACAAAAAGCGGCAGTATAACTGGCTGTTAGCCTGGCTTTTTCACCCATGCACTACACCAACCGTCTGCATTTACCAGCTTGTTCGGGAAGATGTTACAAGGACGGTATTGCTCACCATCACTACCTTGTACATACATGCAGTTAGCACACTTAGCACCATCAACGGTTGATGATGGGGTGTAGTTTAATGCTTTTGCAGTTGCATCATCTGCACTTAATTGCTCTTGTGCTTGCGCGCGAAGCGCAACGCCACCTAATGTAAGACCAATTACTGTAGAGCCTGACAGCTTAAGAAAGTCGCGGCGATTTACAGATTTCATAACACTCTCCTTAAGAGATAGAAACGATAATGATTCTTTTTTATTCAGCGCCTTAAACGCAAAAACCTGCCAAAGCGGCAGGTTTTTTTACATAACTAGATACTATCTCTTTTTCAAAAAAGATCGAATAAAAACGTACACTTTCTATTGATCTACATTAAATAAACGTCACACGCCTATTTGTTAGATATAGCATCTAGGGCAAAGTTCACTTCGTTTTTAGCGCTATACCGGGCTTGGCGTAGGCGAACTGAGCCAAACGGCTTGTTGAGTGATAACTATCTAGACCTGATATACAGGCGCTCTTCAGCCCTTCAATATCAACAAACCCATCACTTGCAATATAGTCTTTGCTGATATGTAGCTCTTGAATTTCGCCTATGATCATCTCTGTATCGTTGATGAGCGTGAAATGTTGTGCCACTTTAAGCCCGATTTTCACTGCACTTTCTTTTACAAAAGGTGCCGAAAAGGTCTCACTAAAAAAAGGTGTTAGGCCCACGGCGTCAAATTCACTTTCATCCGGTGCATAGCGTGCAGAGGTTTGGTGTGCTTTATCAATCCAGTCGGTACTGACGTGGTTTAGCGTATAAACGCCACTTTTTTTAATATTACCCAATGAGTCTCGTTGTACCGTGTGCGGGCGCATGATCATGCCAAGTAGCGGCGGATTAGCACCGATGTGCACCACCGAACTGATAATTGCGATATTGTGCGTAGTACCATCGGAGGTGCCCAACAGTACCGCTGGCTTAAAGCCGGATAAGCTGTTTATAAGGTTAGCGCGATAGCGCTGCTCCATGCTGTCGATGTCGGTTTTAAACAAGGGGCTAGTCATTTTCTCGCGTGGCCTCTAGTTGAAGTTCATCGCCATGCTGGTACACGTTAAGTTCAATAGGTTGGCAACATACCTGACAGTCAAGTACTTGCACTTGTCCAACATCATTTATTTCATCAATTTCAACGTCGTTAGGGGCCATACAATAAGGGCAAGAAAAGCCCATCGCGCGGGTTAAGCTCATAAAATTTTTCACCGTTTCACTCTAGTACTTTCTGGTACGTGGTGAAGGCGGCGGGTGATCATCTTTCAACAGGTTTTCGCTGTAGGCAATTGGCACACGTAAACGTAAGCCGAGGCGCACGAGAGTTGTTAATTTATCTGTATAAATATACACTATTTGCGTGTTCAGCATTACAGCAATTACTATGCGAAAAGACTTGCCTCCTCGTTATTATTTAACGCATTTTTATGAATTCTTGCACTTCTTTGAGGGGGCAAGCGCGACGCTGTTAACTGATGAAGCGGCGCTTTTTATTGCCAATTTCAAAGCCCTTGATGAAGATAAACAGTGCGTTGTGGTTCGCGCGGCAAATAGAAAGTATGCCGTTATTGATCGCAGGCAGTTTAATTATGCAGAAATTACCGCCCCTCAACAGCAGATAGACTGGTTGATAGACAATGGCTGGTTTGGCGATCTTTCAAGCGCGTCAATAAACGATATTGCCGGTGTTTTAACCAAAGAGGCACTGCTGGGGTTACTTGGCGAGTACACCAGTGTGAGTGGTCTTGCATCGCTGACGAAACCCAAACTAGTCACACTGCTTCGCAATGAAGTTGAACAAAAGGGCTGGCCAGCGAGTTTCTCTAGTGATGATTATTTGGTGTGCCTGTTTGATGAAGCGCTGCGCTTCTTATTATTTTTGTATTTTGGTAACACCAAAAGCCGTTTAAATCAGTTTTCAATGCGCGACTTGGGGGTAATGCGAACACGCGCAGATTCTGTTAGCGACGTTGCGCGTTTTGAAACAAAAGAAGACACGCAGGCGGCATGGTTTTATGCAAACTGCTATCGACAGCTAAATGACTTAAATGATAGCGAATTAGAAACCCTATCTCGAAGTGACTTTCCGCAAACCCATGGTGTGTCTGCATGCTTTTATAAAGATCAATTGTTATACGCCCTCGGACTTAAACTGCTTGGCATAACGCGCAGTCGTGCGTTAGAAGTCTTAGCACGTGCGCAAAGCGATAAAGCAAAAGAAAAGTGGCTTAGAGAAAGTTATAAAGATGGCGCGACAGACGAAGTAAAAGCCGCCCTTGAAGAGATTATTGATAACCCGCAATCAGATACCTTATTAGCCTTTGCTGAAGACTTTTACGCAAGAAAATACCACAAGAAACGCACGAGTGCGGTAACTGACATGCTGCGCAATGCAAGCCGCTCTTTGGAAATAGATGTGAGTCAAAATCAGCAGGTGGAGCGCGGTGTGCTAGCCCATTATGCGCGACATGGTATTGCCGGTTGGCGGACAGAAAACCGGCTGTGGCGCAGCTTGTTTGGACTGCTATTTTGGCAGCAACTATACGAAGAAGATACGCTGGTTACAGAGTTTGATAGGCGACCATTGTCACTTAAGCAAAACAACTTTTATGCTAAGTTCGAGTCAAGTATTGAAGCGTTATTATCGCGCTTAAATTCAAAAGAGAAGTTGCGTTTACACATACACAAAATGGCTACACAGCACTATGGCAAAGTGAATAGTCTGTTTATGTGGTCGAGTCATTTACTTGAGCCCATTGACGCACTGATTTGTCATGGAGCGCTTGACGCAATTTATGCGTTGCTGCGTATGATGAGCAAAGACTTCGAAAACCTTCGCGATGGGTTTCCCGATGTTATGGTGTTTGATGGCACGCTGAGATTTGAAGAGATTAAAGCTCCGGGCGATCAACTACGTCGCAATCAACTCGTTACTATTCAACGGTTACAGCAAGCTGGTTTTCCCGTTGCTGTAACCACTGTGAAGTGGGTGAGAGATCCACAGCAGCCATACGTTGTGGTAGACATTGAAACCACCGGAGGCAACAACAGCTACAATCGCATCACTGAAGTTGGCATGGTGAAACTAATTGCTGGTGTTGAAGTTGACCGCTTTCAAACGCTGATTAATCCACAGCGTCGAATTCCTGCCAATATTACGCGGCTGACAGGCATTTCAGATGATATGGTTCAAGACGCGCCTACTTTTGCCGAGGTAGCTGATGCCGTTGCCCAGTTTACTCAAGATGCGGTATTCGTTGCGCACAACGTTAACTTTGACTATGGCTTCATAAAACAAGAATTCGCACGTTTGGAGCGCGATTTTCGTCGTCCCAAAATGTGTACCGTAAGAGAGATGCGTCGAACCTATCCCGGTTTACCGTCGTATTCTCTTGCTAATTTAACACGACATTTTGATATTGAAATGGAGCAGCATCACCGCGCATTAAGCGACGCTAAGGCTGCGGCGCAATTGTTGACGCTAGTCTTTGCAAAAGATGATGAAAGCGTTGCCTAGTATTTGACACAGTGAACAAAAATCGACAACTCGCGTATTAGTGCTCACATAAGTTTATAACGAGATATTACTATGAGCTTAACTGAAGAGCAGCAATCCCGAATTATCGAAATGGCGTGGGAAGACAGAACACCGTTCGAGGCTATTGAGCGGCTTTATGGCTTGCCTGAGAAAGACGTGATTAAGTTAATGCGTAGCCACTTAAAAGAAAAAACGTTTAAAAACTGGCGCGAGCGAGTGAGTGGACGAAAAACGAAACACGCGAGCTTGCGACCTGTTGGTGTGGATAGAGGCTACTGTCCATCGCAATATAAACCAAAAGGAGCGAATAAGTAGTCTGAGATCACTCCTCGTTTGACGACGCACAGACTGTTGTTATTGGGAGTAGAAACGTTGTTATCTGCTGACGCAGTGGGCTTGGAAATACAAAGGTATTTCCTGCCTTATTAACATTTTTGGCGTGATGAACTTGACGTAACAAGTTAGCGTAAGTGTCGTTGTTTGCCTGTATGTGCTCAATGTCGCACATGACTTTCTCAATAAATTCAGCCGAAGATAAATGACTGTTTTGTTTTATTTCTTCTGCTAGCGCTTTTAATACGTAAGCTTCCCACTCTTTCCGGTAGCTTTCTTCCATCCGCTCCGGAAATAACGAGAGTTCCGATATATCTTGTGCAAGGTCAACGATATCCAGGGGATCATCAAAGCGTAGTCGAAATGCAAGTAATACTTCATCTGATAACTGGGAGATGGGAAGCTTTTCTTTTAGTTGAGAATAGCGACTGGACACGATCACACCTTTTAATCTTTCAATACGTCTAACTAAGCCGTTGGCTTAGTTATTAGACTAAAGTATAAAAAATGAAGCCAAAATTTTAAACCGCAAAAGATTAAAAATAAGTAACAAATTTGCAATGAACTCAAGCTGTTCACGTCGCGTAAAAACGAATGCACTGTTAAAGTGTGTACGCGTTCTTGCTGTTTGGCCCATCATTTGATGGGCCTTTTTTATGAACATGTGCGTCAACCCCCAAAGCTTCGCCATTTGTCTAGTTGCGACTAGGCAGCACGTTCGCGTATATTACAGTTACGTTAACGTGGTTTTTTACGGTGATGAGCGAAACATTCAGACATCAGTTTCCCTCTAGAACTTGGGCATATATCTGCAAGGGCACACGCTTGCTTTTTCGTATGACAAGTTTGTTGTGCGTGGCTTTGATGGTCATTACCACAACCTCTGCACCCGTAATGTCGTCACCTGAACCCGTCATTTCCCCGTCCGTTATCTCTACATCTAGTGTGTCATTAGAAGCAGTAGCCCCCGATAATGAGATTAAGCCCTTCGTGATAGGAGTCACGCCACGTCCGGTTTTTGTGACGGTGGACGAACAGGGTAATCTTGATGGTCTTGATATTGCGCTGGCCAAGGCAATATTTGCCGAAGCAGGAATGCAAATAAGCTTTCAAGTATACCCTTGGAAGCGAATAGTCCATTTGCTCGAAAATGGAGAGGTTGATGTGGCGTTGTCTGCATCAGATTCTGACCAACGGCGTGAGTTTGCGCATTTCTCTTCTGAAGCATTTCGCTTAGGTCATAATCTCCTCTTTACGAGTAAGAAGAACGCAGCATTGTTCGACCCTAATAAAGGCCTTTCTCAACTTGAAGGAAAGTCGGTTCGACTAGGCGTTCAACGGGGTGTGGCTTACTCTCATGAATATGATGAAATGTTAAAGTCTGAAGCGTTTCGCCGTAAACTCGTGGTCGTTGACACGCCTCCTCGTCTGGTCGACCTATTGTTGATTGACCGTGTTGATGCTTTTTTGGGTTCTGAACGAGATTTACATCGCGAAATAATTAAACACGATGCAGAAGGGCAAATTGTTCCTGTGTTTTATTTAATGAACGACCAGGAAGCGAGTTCTCACATTATGTTTTCGAAAGCGTCAGTGCAAACACAGTGGGTTGAAAAAGTTGATGAGGCAATGCGAACACTTAAAGCCTCAGGCCGCTACGACGAAATATTGAGCTCGTTTTAGGTTTAAATGTTTTAAAAACTCACTGCGCGTTTAAAATTCGTCAAATTACTGCGCACTAGGCCCAAGTATTTTATTGTTTGAATGACATTTTTACCCCTGCTAATAGTCGGCTGACACTATCTACCACATCAACTCTGACAAACCATTCGAGCTTGTGCTGTTTTGATGCGACACCACTAAACTCTAGCGAGCCGCCGTGCCCTGTGCCAAGAAAATCTTCAATAAGCTCGGCCCTAGGTCCAAATACCGTATCGATATAGCTATAGTATGCAAAGTATTCAATAGGGTAGGAGGTATTGCCGATGGCGGAAGTAAACTCGCCGCTTGCACCCAACACAATTTTGGCAGCGGCTTCGTCTGTGCGTTGCACTAATTCGAAAAATAGAGTGTCGGCATCGTTTAAACGGTATCTGTACTCACCACGAACAAAGCTACCTTCAATAATGCGCTCTACACTGACTTCGTAACTATGGCGTTCACCCATTCGTGCAGAGTACTCCAACTCAATATATTCCTCTTCATTACCGACGTTAAACGCCTCGCTAGCTTGGGCATTGCCAAGCTGTCCAATGACTACTTCAAGCGCGCTGTTATTTTTTAAATTGCGTACGTGTCGTAAGCCAGTAATCCACCCATCCTTAGACAAACCGGTAGACGAAACACGCCCTTTATAGGTGGGAATAATGCCTACTTCTGTTTTGCCATAACTGGATTTATGACGAAGATACAAACGGCGTGCGTATAAATGGTCAGTCGTGCTGCTGCCAAACGTGTTATGACTTGAAGAAAAGTCATCACCTGTCACCACGAAACTGTTAAGTGACCAGTCATCAGAAAGCGTTAACGCGGGATAATAGCGCAAGCGATATTGCTCGCGACTAGGTCGGTTTGAGCGATTATCAAAGCGCACTTGTACATCAAGTTTTTGTGAGAATGTTAGTTCAGATGCAACGCCATACTTTTGTGTGAATGACGTACAGAAGAGTAGTGCTAACAAAACGGCAATACCGCGCACGCGTAGTCCTTAATTACTCGATTATGCTTCTTATACGTATCTTGCCTGTACATGGGGTTAAAGTAAAAAAAAGCCGGCAAGGGTGCCGGCCATAAGTGGAGGTGGACTCCAATGAGGGTTGAACTAGTTCATTAAACAGTTCGGGAACACACATTTCAAAACAGGGAGATGTCTTAAAACTTGAAATAAGTATAGGGCGGGTATTTAAATAAAAAAATCGCTAAAAATTGATTGTTGTAATCGTATTTATAGAATTTGCTGAATAGCGAATAGCGAATAGCGAATAGCGAATAGCGAATAGCGAATAGCGAATAGCGAGAAAATTGGGCTACACAAAAAACAGCGTGTAGCCCAAAGGGGGGATTAGGCTAAACCTAGTTTCTTCTCTAGATAGTGGATGTTGGTTCCACCTGCAAAGAAGTTTTCGTCGGCCATAATGGCGCGTTGAAGTGGAATGTTGGTTTTAATACCTTCAACAACAATCTCTTCAAGCGCATGGCGCATACGAGCGATAGCTTCATCACGGCTTTCACCGTAGGTAATAAGTTTACCAATCATAGAGTCGTAATAAGGCGGTACGTGGTAGCCTGCGTAAATGTGCGACTCCCAACGAATACCAAGACCACCCGGTGCATGGAACATATCGATAGGTCCAGGGCTTGGGATGAAGGTCTTAGGATCTTCCGCGTTTATACGACATTCAATCGCGTGACCACGAATTTGAATTTGCGACTGATCAATTGACAGCGGTTGTCCTGCCGCAATGCGCAATTGCTCTTTAATCAAGTCGACGCCAGTGATCATTTCAGATACCGGGTGCTCAACCTGGATACGCGTATTCATTTCAATGAAGTAAAACTCACCGTTTTCATACAAGAATTCGAATGTGCCTGCCCCGCGATAGCCAATTTCAATACAGGCTTTGCGACAGCGGTCACCAATTTTTGTACGCATTTGTTCAGAAATACCAGGTGCAGGTGCTTCTTCAACGACTTTTTGGTGGCGACGTTGCATAGAGCAGTCACGTTCACCTAGGTGAATAGCATTACCTTGACCATCAGCAAGTACCTGGATTTCCACGTGACGAGGGTTCTCAAGGAATTTTTCCATGTATACCGTCGAATTACCAAACGCGGCACCAGCTTCTGCTTGCGTGGTTTCAATGGCTTTAATAAGTTCGTCTTCGCTGCGTACAACACGCATACCACGACCACCACCGCCACCTGCGGCCTTAACAATAATTGGATAACCAATACGCTTAGCAATGGCTTTATTGCGTTCTACGTCGTCAGTAAGAGGGCCGTCAGACCCTGGTACACACGGAACGCCTGCTTTTTTCATTGCATTAATTGCCGAAACTTTATCACCCATTAGGTTAATGGTTTCTGCTTTAGGGCCAATGAAGATAAAACCGCTCTTTTCAACGGCTTCGGCAAAATCGGCATTCTCTGCTAAGAAGCCGTAGCCTGGGTGAATAGCAATTGAGTTTGTTACTTCAGCAGCGGCAATAATGCGCGGTATATTAAGATAGCTTTCGGTTGCTGACGCTTTGCCGATACAAATCGACTCATCGGCAAGCAACACGTGCTTTAAGTTTTTATCCGCAGTGGAATGCACCGCAACGGTCTTGATGCCTAATTCTTTACAGGCTCTCAAGATTCGTAGGGCAATTTCACCACGGTTAGCAATTAGTACTTTATCTAGCATAGTGAAGTACTCGCTTATTCAATGATAAACATTGGCTGGTCGAATTCTACAGGGTCTTGGTTGTCTACCAAGATAGCCTTCACAACACCTGCTTTATCAGCTTCAATTTGGTTCATCATCTTCATTGCTTCTACGATACAAAGCGTATCGCCCACTTTAACTTGCTGACCTACTTCAGCGAAAGGCTTCGCTGTAGGTGAAGATGCACGGTAGAAAGTACCTACCATTGGAGACTTAACTACGTGTCCGTCTGGCTGTGCTGGCTCGGCAGGAGCTTCTGATGCTGTTGTTGCCGCAGCTGCTGGTGCATGAGCTACTTGAGGTGCAGCAGGTGCCGCAAAGCTGTAGTTTACTGGCGCTTGAACACCAGTAGGGCCACGGTGAATGCGTACTGACTCTTCGCCTTCAGTGATCTCAAGCTCGGCAATGCCTGATTCTTCCACTAGCTCGATGAGTTTTTTAATCTTTCTAATATCCATGTTCTGTCTCTGCGTTATTTTTGCGATTTCGGTAAATTGATTGCCGCAGTTAGCGCGAGCGAATAGCCCATGGCACCAAGACCAACAATGACGCCAGCTGCAACATCAGAAAAATAGGAATGATGACGAAACGGCTCACGGGCGTGAACGTTCGACAAATGCACTTCAATAAACGGGATATTGACACTCAGTAATGCATCGCGCAGTGCGACACTGGTGTGCGTAAAAGCAGCAGGGTTGATGATAATCGCGTCAACGTTACCCATAGCAGCATGTACACGTTCAATCAGCGCATGCTCCGCATTTGATTGAAAATGCGAGAGGGTTACGTCACTTGACGCAGCCTGTGCCGTCAAGTCATCTACAATGTCTTGAAGCGTTTGTGTGCCATACTTATCGGGTTCACGTTGGCCTAACATATTTAAGTTAGGGCCATTTAATAACAAAATATTCATCTAGTTTGCTGCTATCTTCGGGAAAATGTCACTGTTATTGCCATTTCAACAAACTTTTGTGACAGTTGCACGAAAAAAAGCCAATTTCTTTGCTCGTTTATTGTGTCAATAGATGATTATAGAGATAGAGAAAGATTTCGCAGCAAAATACTGGTCTAATCAGGTGTTTTCGGCGCAAAGTTAAGTGGAATTTTGCGTGCTTAATGGCTTATTGGGAAGACAGTTCGAAAGGCACACTTTGGTAGCCGCCGTGAAACTTTGCTACATAGATGCCGAAATGCAAGTGCGGCAATGACGAAAAACCCGTATTACCGGTGTAACCGATTAGTTGCCCCTGCTGAACTTCTTGACCTTGTTTGACCGCTACTCCCTTGTATTTCATGTGGTAGTATTCGCCTGTGGTGCCATCGCTATGCAATATAACCACGTAATTAGCATGTTTGGCAAAACGACTCGATGCCCCGCCTTTTTTCCCATCGTCTTTAGTATCGATCACCACACCGCTGCGCGCTGCTAAGATGGGCGTACCCACCGGCGCTGCAAAATCCAGAGCATAGCGCGACGAACCTGTGTGGCTAAAATTGCCGTTGAAGCCTTGAACAATGCGGTACTGCTTGGCAGGTTGTAATGGCGGCAAATACTTGATGTTGTCATCGTGAGTCGCGTTTATGTCGCCTACGGTCCATTTTACGCGCATTGTGCGCCAAAATTGGCGCGTGCTGGCTACCTCGCCAAGTACAATGGGGTCATCTGAATCTAAGAATGCGTTTGCGTGCGCAATTGGCTTGCGTGTTGATGCTTCTGATACCCCGTGATGCTCTTTATGGGAATAAAGCGCATCTGAATATAGGGTAAGTGCAACAGGTAGCGGTACATACCGTTTTACGGTTACTTGGTATCGGGTTTTATCATGAGAAAGTGGGGTGAGTTCAAAACAAAATCGACGATTGTCAAAGCACCCTTCATTTTTATTGTTTGCATTGGCTGGTATAAGCGATACGAGCGAAAATACCAACAACACAACAAACACAACACATGAGACAATAAGCCGAGGCTGAATATTGCCCCGGCTTTCTCTATGTTCACTATTGGTTTGCATTTCCATTAACGGTGGCATTGATATGCGAGGTGAACTCGTCTGCGTTCATAAAGCCGGTAACACGTGCTTTATTAATTTCGCTGCCGCTGGTATCGAAAAACAATATTGTGGGCAGCCCGAGTATTTCAAACTCATCAAACACTTCTTGACGCTCTGGTGTATTTTCAGTCAAGTCCATTTGCATCCATACTGTATTACTCAGGGCGTTCACGACGTTTGCCTCTGGGAAGGTGTACTTCTCGAATTCTTTACATGCCACACACCAGTCAGCATATAAGTCGACCATCACGGTTTTGCCTAGCGCATTAGCGTCAGCTATTTTGCGTTGTAAATCGCTTAAGTTTTTGGCGACAACAAACTCAGGGTGCCCTTTCTTATCTCCCCAGTAACCTGTGTTCTCACCTGCTTGATAAATCATCCCAACGCTGCCCATCACGCCCATGGCCACAACAACTGCGCGCAGTAATTTCATTTTACTATTCGGCGTGGCGCGATTTATCGTCCAATAGTAACCAAATAACCCAGTCGCTAGTGCAGCCCACAAGAAGTCGGAATAAGGACTGTTCCACAAACGCTCAATAAAGACGATAGCAACTGCCAGCATCATAAAGCCGAATGTAACCTTAACTACATTCATCCAATTACCCGCTTTGGGTAGCAGTTTGCCGCCAGTCATACCGAATAGAATAAGTGGTACGCCCATGCCTATCGACAATAGGTATAGCGAAATAAAGCCCAATGTCATATCGCCAGTTTGCGCAATAAAAAGCAAAATGCCGGTAAGCGGTGCTGTAGTACAAGGCGAAGCAATAAGGCCAGACAGTACACCCATAACAAACACGCCAACAAAGCTGCCTGGTGTTTGGTTATTACTCATATGCGTGAGCTTTTCTTGATACTTAGCGGGCAGTTGAATTTCAAAGCCACCAAAAAGTGCCACTGCCAATAGCACAAAAAGTACAATGAATACCGCTAATACCACAGGGTGCTGAAGCGCTGCCTGAAATTGTGCCCCTGCCACCGCAACCACTAAACCTAGCAGCGAGTAGGTGATGGCCATGCCTTGCACATAAACAAACGTAAGCCAAAATGCATGCGACGTCGTTTTAGGTTTTCCCTGTCCAATAACAATACCCGACACGATGGGATACATTGGAAAAACACAAGGCGTAAAGGCAAGGCCAATACCTAGTGCAAAGAAAAGGGCTAAAGTAAGCGGTAAATTGTCTTTATTAATTAGCTTTTCAGCAAGAGTGAACTGCTCACTAACCGGCGTGTCGGTGTTATTGGTGGGTGTAGCTGCCGCATTAGCCGCATTGGCACTGTCTAATGCACTTAAGTAAACCACTTTCACCGTTGGGGGGTAACATAAACCGGCGTCAGCGCAACCCTGGTAGCGTACTTTCACCACACCATTATCATCGGCACTTTCGATGGGCAGGGTAATCGTTACGGTGTTGTAAAACACTTCAGATTCACCAAAAAATTCATCTTGGATCATAGTGCCTTGTGGATAGATCGCCTCACCCACCTCGGCTTGCTTTGTAACGTATTTAAATTGCTTTTTATACAGGTAATAACCTTCGGCAATAGAAAAGGTAAGCGTTAAAGTAGTGCCTTGTTGGTTGAAGTCGAAAACAAACGCCTGATCGACATCAAGAAATTGAGGTTCGTTTGCAAAAGGGTCGTCAAACCCGCCCGCAATCTGAGCATTGGCCTGTAGTGCAAAACACGCAAGCATGAGCAGCATACACACAAGCGTGAATGCACGTGCTACAAGTGAACGAGGTGCGCTGCTGTGCTCGCCCGAAAATTTCGATAATGTCGTTGTCATAGCGTATAAATCAATCTTACTTCTTTAACTCGTTATTATTGCAAGGTGGCTTGCAGCCAGTGGCCATAAGCATGACTGGCCTCGGCATTAAGCTCAAGCCATTCTGGTACATCGTATGGGTGTAGCTTGCTCACCTTTTCATATGCTTGCAATACCTTCTGGGTATTCGTTTTGATAATTAGCTGACACTCGGTATCTGTTTCAATCTTACCTTGCCACTCATAAACTGACCGTATGCCTTCTATTATATTTACACAGGCAGCCAGTTTGTTTTGCAACAGAGCGTACGCAATATCGTTCGCAACGTCTTCATTTGGTACCGTGCAAAGTATTAATTTGATTGTCATGGTGCATGCCCTTCTGTCGAATGAATTGTGCATCGACTCAGTCACCACAGTATACGCAGACCGTTTATGCGCACACATTCTTTCACACCTTTAAACGTGTAAGCGTGTTATCGGTCGCTAGCACTGACCGATTGACCGATTCAATGGCACCTTTTCTTGTTATTACGTTCAAAGACCCTATAACAGAGTATGAGAATATGAAAGAGGAACCATTTTGCGGGTTTTATTTATACTTTTTGCCGTATTACCAATTATCGAAATCGCCCTACTTGTTAATGTTGGCAGCATGATTGGTGGTTGGAATACTATTGGTTTAGTTATTTTAACTGCCTTTATTGGCGCTTATTTTGTTAAGCGTGAAGGTATTAGCACCCTTCAAACCGCACAAGCGAAAATGCAGCGCAACGAAGTACCAGGGCGAGAACTCGTAGAAGGCCTAATGCTTGTCGTGGCGGGCGTGTTATTGGTCACGCCTGGGTTTATCACTGATATTTTCGGGTTTATGTTTGCATTACCAGGCTCAAGACACTTGCTTGCCGCGCAAGTAACCAAACATTTGAAAATGCATGTTGTCGCAGGCAGCGCGGGCGTAGCGGGTGCGTTTGGGCAAGGATTTAATCCCAATCAACAAAATCCGTTTAATCAACCTAATTCCCAGCATGGCAATGGTGATGTGTTTGAAGGAGAGTATTCAGATAACACGACCAACGATCCAGATAAGCGCCTTAAGTAGCCGTCAGATTGTGAAAGCGCACCATCGACCTTCACGCCGTTTAGCGCGACAAACGGCGTTTACTTGCCTAGCAAAATTAAGTATTTAGCCAAAAAACCAAATTTTTTACATTTTTTTGCTTAAAAACCCTTGAAGTTGTCTGGGTACTACCCCATCTATCCGTGCAGAAACGATTTTAACTGCTCAGTAATGAGCAACCCAGGCACACAACATTCAGGCAGTCTGAGTGTTGGTAATCACATAAACTTGAATAGTGGAATTTTCAGGAGACTTGAAAATGGCAATTCGTCCTTTACACGACCGCGTTATCCTTAAGCGCGCAGAGCAAGAAAGCAAATCTGCAGGCGGTATCGTTCTGACTGGTTCTGCAGCAGAAAAATCTACACGCGGCGAAGTAATCGCAGTAGGTAACGGTCGCATTCTTGAGAACGGCGAAGTTAAAGCGCTAGACGTTAAAGTAGGCGACACCGTTATTTTCAACGACGGTTACGGCGTTAAAACAGAAAAGCTGGATGGTGAAGAAGTACTTATCCTAAGCGAAAGCGACATTCTAGCGATTGTTGAGTAATTACAACTAACGTTAAAACGAATTTTAGAGGAATTTAATCATGGCAGCTAAAGAAGTACGTTTTGGTGATGACGCTCGCAGCAAAATGCTAAAAGGCGTAAACACACTAGCTAACGCAGTAAAAGTAACACTAGGTCCAAAAGGCCGTAACGTTGTTCTAGACAAATCTTTCGGTGCACCGACTATCACTAAAGATGGTGTGTCTGTAGCGAAAGAAATCGAGCTTGAAGACAAGTTCGAGAACATGGGCGCGCAAATGGTAAAAGAAGTTGCGTCTAAAGCGAACGACGAAGCAGGTGACGGTACAACTACCGCAACTGTTCTAGCGCAAGCTATCGTAACTGAAGGCCTTAAGAGCGTTGCAGCGGGTATGAACCCAATGGACCTTAAGCGCGGTATCGACAAAGCAGTTGCAGCTGCAGTTGAAGGTCTTAAGTCACTTTCTACTGATTGTGCAGACAGCAAGTCTATCGCTCAAGTAGGTACTATCTCTGCAAACTCTGATTCAGAAGTTGGCGACATCATTGCTCAAGCAATGGAAAAAGTAGGTAAAGAAGGTGTTATCACTGTAGAAGAAGGTCAGGCACTTCAAAACGAACTAGACGTTGTTGAAGGTATGCAGTTCGACCGTGGTTACCTATCTCCATACTTCATCAACAACCAAGAAAACGGTACTGTTGAACTAGACAACCCGTTCATCCTATTGGTTGACAAGAAGATTTCTAACATCCGCGAACTACTCCCTACCCTTGAAGGCGTAGCGAAAGCAGGTAAGCCGCTTATGATCATCGCTGAAGATGTTGAAGGCGAAGCGCTTGCTACACTAGTAGTTAACAACATGCGCGGTATTGTTAAAGTTGCAGCGGTTAAAGCACCAGGTTTTGGTGACCGTCGTAAAGCAATGCTTCAAGACATCGCTATCCTAACTGGCGGTACAGTTATCTCTGAAGAGATTGGTCTAGACCTTGAAAAAGTGCAACTTGAAGACCTAGGTACTGCTAAGCGCGTAGTTATCAACAAAGACAACACAACTGTTGTTGATGGTAACGGCGACCAAGAAGCGATTGAAGGCCGTTGTGCTCAAATCAAAGGTCAAATTGAAGAGTCTACGTCTGACTACGACAAAGAGAAGCTTCAAGAGCGTCTAGCTAAGCTTTCAGGCGGTGTTGCAGTAATTAAAGTTGGTGCAGCAACTGAAGTTGAAATGAAAGAGAAGAAAGACCGCGTAGAAGATGCACTACACGCAACGCGCGCAGCGGTTGAAGAAGGTGTGGTACCTGGTGGTGGTGTAGCACTAGTTCGTGCAGCAGCTAAACTTGCTGACCTAACGGGTGACAACGACGACCAAACTGTAGGTATTAAGCTTGCACTACGTGCAATGGAAGCGCCTCTACGTCAAATCGCGTCTAACGCAGGTGCTGAAGCGTCTGTTGTTATCAACGCAGTTAAAGGCGGCGAAGGTAACTACGGTTACAACGCAGGTAACGACACTTACGGCGATATGCTAGAGATGGGTATTCTTGACCCAACTAAAGTTACGCGCTCTGCACTACAGTTCGCATCGTCAATTGCTTCACTAATGATCACGACTGAAGCAATGGTAGCTGAGCTACCTAAAGACGAAGCTGCGCCTGCAATGCCTGATATGGGCGGCATGGGCGGAATGGGCGGCATGATGTAATCAATTGCTGTCTATTTTAGCCCTTTGAAATCAATTGTTTACGTTCAATGTATACAGTTAAGTATACGCAAATGTAGACAATGATGTAGGGCGAAAAGAAGCTTTGAGAAAGGCGTTGGGTTTAGACTCAGCGCCTTTTTTGTCTCTATTGCTTTCCCGTTAGTTTGAGAACGCCAATAGCTTTAGATGCTAGTCCGAATTTTTTACTTTCATCAACTAACTGAGTACTTATAAAAAGTTGGTCAACCTTTTCTTTGAATTGGTCTGGGTTTGAAATATTAAGGTCATCAGCATTGTCAAAAGGCAACTCCATTCTCGCTATGAACGTAATTATTTCATGTCTCTTATTACCCATTTGCTTAGATGGAACTAGGTGAAAAACTCTGAAAAAATCCATTACATTATTAACAGTTGCTTTACCGTTATATATTGATTCTGCTAACGCTGGTTCGAGAGCGTAAGTAATCACTCCAAATGCGGTCAATAAGGCATCTCCATGTCGGCCTTGATAGTCCAACTGATTTACCGAGAGTTGGTAATAAATTTCTATATACCTAACTAGGGTCTCAATTTCTCTCAGTGAATAGTTATGACAGTCGATGGCGCGTTCCGAAAGGGCTACAAAGCTCGAATATAGCTCTTTTGATTGAGTTAAAAGCTCATTAGTTCCTGTTAGTTCTTTAAAGTGCTTCTTGCTAACGTGTGTTTTCAGTGGTTCCGATATTTCAGTTAGTAGAGGTAGTTTGACGGTGAACTTTATAAATTTCTCTAGATACCTCTGTGCATCTACACCTTGACCATAGCAGTGATTAACAGAAGCTCTTATTTGCTCCAAGTTGGTGACTAGAACAAAGTGAATCCCCTTTATGTCAAACGTGTGCTTGATGAGTTCTAGAGTCTCTAGCGCGTAATTGGGTTTGCATCTATCCAGTTCGTCAATGAACACAATTAACTGTTTCTTCTCTGCCGCTTTCCTTAGCACACTTTTCAATTGTTCTAGATTTTCCTTCGCATTAACGTGGCAATGAATAAGTCGATCAACTGCGGAATCAATGGCCTTGTCCGAAGCTTTACTTATATCTTTGTCAAACTCCTCTACGGCGTCTGCCATGTCTTGCCTCAAAACATGAGAAACAGCTGCTTTAAGAACTATTTTTGTACTGCTCTTTATCGCCGGAATAGCCTTTTGGATAAAAGTCTTTTTCTCGCTTTCTGGCATTATGGAAGCTAATGCAGCGATAAGACTTAATAGTGGCTCGTTCGCATGGTCAGCTTGAAAAGCATCTATGTAAACTGTTTCAAACTTGTCTTCCTCTTTTACAAGCGCGATTAACTTCTTGCAAAACTCGGACTTGCCAGTTCCCCAGCCCCCATCAATTACCAAAGGTGTAATGTCCAAATTAGATTCGATGAGTCGTGTTATTGATTCGGCGATAGGTTTTCTGTTGTATTCATCACGAGTTTTAAACGTTAAATCGGACACAAATACTCCCTTTCATGTGAATTTCTTGTTTTAGTTAAATTGTTATTTGGTTTAATAAGTGTTCCCGTATCTCTTTCTCAGAGCTAAATTTCATTGGGCAATCTTGTAGTGGCGGCTGAGCCAATATTTTGTGCGTCTTTGTATAGGAGTAAACTTTGATGATAGTCCTGCGCTTCTGCATCAGTCAGAAATTCTACATCAGGCTTTAACTCTTCAAGTTTGCCTTTCAGTTCAGCTAAGTCTACTCTGAAAAACTCTTTACGGTTGTTTACTAGGTTTATCCGATGCTCATTGAAATGACGATGCAGTTCAGCTTCAAGTGCTGGCGCATCCTCGGAGTAAATAAGAGCATGAACATCAAAAGTGAACGGTACACTGGCGTCTCCAAGTTCACGCACACGGTCGAGGGGCTCAAGTCTTCTGGTCATCCCAATTTTGAATACTCCATCACCAAATGAACCAATATTGCTAATGATATAAACGTAACCGGATTTAGTCTGTTGAGCCATTGAAAGAGCTCGTTCTGATTTTGCTCTTGCCTCACTAAGTTGTGCCTCAAGTTCTTCAAGTTCAGACTTTAAGCGCTCTAGCTCGTCACCAGTAGCTTTATTAGCTCTATCATTGGCTTTAGCTACAAGTTCTTCGTATTTATGTTGCTCTCTTTCTGCTGCCTCTTGCTCTTTTATAAGTTGTTGTTCTTCCCTGAGTTGCCGTCTAGCTTCGGCTCGGTCTTCCTTCTCTTGTCTTAGTTTCTCAGCATATTCGTAAGTGAGCCTGAGTTCTTGTAACTTTAGCTGGAAATAAGACTCCGCTATTTGAATATTGTTAGACTTGTTGAGCTTATCTATGGCTTCTCTGGCTTTAGTTAATCGCTCTTCCATTCTACGTATATTATTCCATCTCACGTTTGATACTGCTGCGTCACATTCATTATTGAAAGCTCTTAGCGTTAGTTTGAGTGCTCTATTTGTCATCGTTTGACCTTCTCTGGCACTGTTATTAACTTTCCACTCAGTATGACAAACGGCAGCTTGTTTGGCTTTAAGCATATCTTTCTGCCGCTCGCGCACAGCAGTAATCTCAGCTTTGAATCTATCTGAAGTTCCAAAGTCGAAATGAGGCTCATAGTACCCCAATGTGGACAGCTCGATTTTTTCATCGAATACAGCCAACTCTCTTTCAAGTTCGTCAAATAGTTTTCGTTTAGTCGCATAAGACGCCCGAAGCGCCTGAATGTTTGATGTGATTACTTCTGACTCGGCATTAAGTTCCTTCACACGAGTCTCAATAGAGCTTATCGGTTGGTACTTATCAAGCAGCTCTGTTGTTCTTTGCTTCGAGTCTTGAAGGTGAGATTTGACTTTGTTGAGCTCTGACTTTAGCTCGCGAGATTTTAATAGTGAAAACACTAGCAACGATATGACTGCGAAAATCAAAGCGTAGGTAATGATATGTCCATAATCACCTGGAAGAGCTTCAATCGAGCCCATAACTGTAATCCGTGTCTGCTAATCCTTCTGACAACATTATAACAAGTGCTCATTCAATACAAAGTCAAGCCATTATTGGGAGTCCTTTCCCTTAGGTGTTATCAGGCTATAGATGCCTCCATCCCCGTATTTATTTCATACTGTTCGTGCATAGCTTGACGTAACTGCTGAGCTTTTGACTCAGGAACTATAAAGCTGTCATGAACAGGAATCACAGGAATAGCTTCTTGCGTTAATGAATCCATAACATCATTTGCAATCTTGCTATCGATATTCTGAAGTGTTTGCCAAGCATTGCGGTAAAGTAAGTCTGAAATAGCCTTATGTCTGGCTTCAAACATCCCTAGAAGGCTACCCGCCTTTTTAGCGTTGACTTTAAGGTGGAAAGATACAGCTCTGACTGCTTGGTTTTTGCTGCTGGTACTGGTCGCAATCAAGGCTATCTTTTTAACTTTGTCTCTTGTTACTCCTTCGATGTCGTAGCAATCACTAGGAGCTTCTGCGCCTGATAAATGATACAGAAGGCGAGGGTGCATCGACTTGTAGTCAAGTTCAACACAAGGCTCTCCATTAATCGTAATGGTGCTTCTGACAACTTGAGGTAGGTTCTGCGCATCACAGTAAAACCTGCCACCAATGCACCATTGCCCTTTGAATATCCGTCTGCATGAGAGGTCAGACTGCGATAGTTGAATGGTTCTGTTGTCTTCAGATGTATATACCCAGTTGTAACTTGTACGTACCTCATTATGTTCCATTATCGACTTTCTCATACGAAGAGTGCTTGGTTCGTCGCTGTAGTTAACGTAATCATAAGGATTGTTGCGAAGAATGAGCGGGTCGATAGGAACAGAGATGTCAGTTACCTCATGTGCTTCCATAAGGCGAGCTTGATTGATACAAGTCTCAGTGGGGAGAATAAGTGACGGAATGCCAGACGTGTAGTTCTCGCTTTTGAATCCTCGCTCAATCTTAATCAAGCCTAGCTGTTCTCCTTGCGCCAGCAAGGTGTTCATCGTGTCTCTGCTGTAAGGCTCCCTACGAAATCTCTTCGGGATAGCTTTTAGGCGCTTACCTAGCGAGTATACGAAACCTGTATCGGCGCCTAAGTTCATCGCACAGGCAAGATTGACAGCTATACACTTAACCGCTTGGATTGTTGGCTTGGTAATACGTTGTCGCCCTTGTGTCAGCTGTTCAGTGAGCCAGTCGGTAAACTGTGAATCTACTCCCTTATGGGTTCTTAGTGGGAAGGTGAATATTGGGTTTGCATTTGGTGTATTGGACTTTCCCTTGAGGGCTTGTGTCCACTGGAAGTTTTCTTGTGGTGTAACCATCAGTTGGTTCATAAGCGTTCTCCTTGTCTTATTCCCCCCTATAGTGCTGCTGGTGGTCTCCTCGTCTGTCGCTAAGTCGCTTTTGGGTTGTATTTACCAATAACTAACCAAGTTATCGTTATAGGTTAATTGATGGATGGATGCACCTCAGACACGTCTAAGGCAGGACTAAGAGACAGAGAAGACAGTCAGGGGAAGTTGAATTGATTGAATTAAAGGTGATAACTGATTGATAGTCAGTCACCGAATAGTTTGGATTGACAAAACAGGGTATGAGAAACGAACGGCTAAACACAAAATAAGTGATTGTGTTAACTTTTCGCTTCCCCCTCCCATGGTCAGGGAGTCGTGTATCCCTTGAATTTAAAGGGCTCGCGCTATATTGGCTAATTCTAATTTTTTGGAGGGATTTTATGGTCATTGGGTCTAACCAACCGATAAGCGAGAAGTGCGGATACAAAGCCTCATCACAGATCGACAACGGCTTTCTACGAGCCTTTCTGGGTACAATTAATACGATTGCATTAGGTGAGATAACTCGATCTGAGAGGGCTTTACAGAGCCTCAAACAGTTAGGCGTGAGGCGCCGTTGTGATAGTGCTGAAGATGTCTAACAGAGGAGTAGTAGACCACATGAATCCTTGGCTTTATATTTCGAATTTACTCGGTTTATTATTTTGCTTAATGAACTCACTGATTATCTTATGCACCGCTCCCTTACTACAGCTTAATTCTTCAGCAATCTTAGCCATGCTCAAGCCTTCTTCTCGTAGCTGGTGGACTCTCTCACGGTCTACAGATTTCTTACGCCCAAACTTAACGCCTTTCTCTTGCGCCTTAGCGATGCCTTCCATCTGTCTTTCGTAACGTAGAGACAACTCGAACTCAGCTACAGCAGCAATCATGTGGAACATTAGCTTGCCGTGTGGTGTTGTCGTGTCGATGCCTTGGTCAATCACAATGAGACCTACGCCTTTATCATCGAGTAACTTCGAGATATTCGCTAGGTCAGCCACAGAACGACCTAAACGGTCTAGCTTGGTCACAACAATAGCTTCACCTTCACGTACGTAATCAAGCATCTTCTCTAACTCTGGACGGTCTGCTGTCTTACCTGAGCGCTTCTCTTGGTAAATCTTAACGCAGCCTTTCGCCTTCAATGCGTCTAACTGAACGTCTAGCTTCTGGCCTGTGGTAGATACTCGTGCGTAACCGATAAGTTGACCTGTCATGATAAATCCATCCTGTTCAATAAAGTCTAAAGGTTAAGTGACCAATAAGATAATGAACGGTAAGTGAACGGTCAATAGGTAAGTTCAAAAAAGTTTACTTTTGTGGACACTCCCTTGTAACTAAACGCTGTAATTGACATGGGAATATTTATTAATATCATGCACCTACCACAATTCAGGAGGATGTATGAAGAAGAATTTGTTTATTGGTCTTGGTGTTAACTTTGGCATAGTGTGGTGTTTTATGTGGTTCCATGACCTTCTAGTAATAAATTTTTCAAGAGCGATTGAGACCATGGACTTTTGGGAAAGTAGAATACGAGAAACTCTAGTGTATTACTTTCTTGATGATGTAATCGGTCTATACCGAAGTACAGCCATAAATACTTGGTATGTAATTTTTATTATTGGACTTGTAGCTGCTTGGATGCTCAGAGCGAGGACGGCAATTTTGATTGAGGCTATTATTAGAAAAGTGTAAAGGGTAGGACACAAATCAACAGGATGCCTCGAATATCCCGCACAAGTACCCTAGGGGGGGATATTGACTGAGCTTCATTGTTGATTGCCCTCTCATATTTTTTCAATAATTTTGCTCTGGTTGTTTTTTATCCAGCTCAGTATTGTCACGAAGCTACTAACACCCTACTCTGTATCTAAAATACTCTAACATGGATGTGAAGTGTAATGGCCCAATACGAAGTGCAAGGTCTTGGAATTACCACTGGTCGTAAACGGAAGAAAGTCTACAGAGCTTCAAGTGAAGAAGAAGCCCGACAATTAGCTTATAAAGACGGAACTGAGGCTGAATCAATCACTGAACTGCCGCCCGAGCCGCCTACTGAAATGCAGCTGGAATATGCCAATGGGATAGGCTTGAAGATTCCTGAAGGTGTCACTGGCGCTGAACTTAGTAGTTTGCTGACCAATGAAGAAGAGCGTGACAAAGTAGCAACGGAGAGACACCGTAAGTTTGCTGAACGTTACGGCGTACAATTCACGAAGTATACCGGTAAGAAAACTCTGTTTGACAGCATTCAGGCTCACCTTACAGAAACTGGTAATGAACGCGATATGCTCAGTTGGTTCACCTATCGCATCTACCGTCAATTGGTTAAGGGCAAGCTTAATGTGCCTATAGAATCACCAGATGATGCGGCAATACAGTCAATAGTCGATGAGCTTATTGAAGACGATAGCATTATAAAGTCAGTCAGGCGCTACAACGGTAGAGACCTGATATGGTTTGGTAAGTGGACAACACCTGATGGTTATACTGTTCAAGGCGGCAGTGAAAGAACTATGGCCTACAAAAAAGCTGAAGAGCTACTAAAAGCCAAACTTGATATTGTTAAGCCAGCAGCAACGCCAGCGCCCAAACCCAATACTTCAACACGCGCCAAACCTAAGGAAGTTGCAAAAAGTGAAACGTCAGGTTGCCTGGGGACATTCCTTTTTATCGCCGCAATACCAACTTCGATAGCATTAAGCTCCTTGGTCGACCTGATATAGCGAGAGCTACGTGAATGGGTTGAGTTTAACTGGTGGTTAGTCATCAGAATTCACGTAGCAGTGCCCGTTTTCTAGCCTAGAAAGTGGAGTGTTGGTTTAGGTTATTACTATTTCACCTTTTTTGGGGGCATGCTCATAGACATCATACGCTCAAATAGCCAATTGCTTTGTCAGCTGCCTCCTTCAACTTCTTCAACTCATGGCCTTTTGAATAGTAGCCGTATGACATCGTCTTGCCCCTTTCATGACCCACTATTTGAGCCGTGATATTTTCTTCAATACCTGCTCGTTCCATAGCTGTGATGTACATATGTCTGAATGAGTGAAAGCCTTTAAGCTTGTTTTTAGTAACGTGCTTAGTTTTGAAGCTAGAGAAAGTCCGGCTTGCTGTTTTACTGCCAATACCAATAACTAGGTCTTCCTCCTGCTTCCTTTCAATGTGCTTAAGTAGCTGCTCACCAATGAAGTCTGGCAAAGGTACTGTGCGAGTAGCAGCCTTAGTCTTACCTTTCTCAATGTTAATAGCGATGATGCCCTCATCCACAACCACATGCCTTTTCCTGAGATTACACAACTCACTGATGCGGCAGCCCGAATAAATACCCAGCTCCACTAGCAACTTATAGACTGGCTTTTCCCAGTTATGTGAACGAATTAGCTTCACCTCATCAGTAGTGAAAGGTTCGCGTTTCTCAGTTTGATGTTCTTCTGCTGATGAGTACTTATGGCCAGAAAAGGGGTTAGCGCCCTGAACTTCCTCCATCGTTTCTGCAAACTCCCAAACCACTTTTAGCCTACTTACCTTTGCTTGTACAGTTGCTTTCTTGTATGACTTCTCCAAATGCTTGATGTACTGGTACACCATCTTCCTGCTGATATCATCAAGTGCAATGTCAGCTTGGTCAATCCAGTCAAACCGCTTGAAACAGAATCTGCTGAAGTCAGTAACGGCCTTATTCACCTTATTTAATGTGTCTACCGTCTTATCCTTTCCCCAATCTTCCTTCCACATCTTGGCGGCCTCAGATATGCGCATTTTATATTTACTGCTGAAGTCTCTTGCGCCATTAGCAGTCATGTAAGCTTCAAGCTCTAGTATTCTACCCTGTTTCCGAAGCTCTTCTGGATAAATAGCTAAGTCCCATACATCTGGATGGTTCTTTCTGTCTCGCTTCATCTCTCGAACCAGCTCTCTAAACCGCTGACTTTCGGTACTCACAGTTGTTCTTAGGGCTTTGCTCTCGAGCTCACCATTCAAGATGTCTCGCTTTCTGCGCGCCTCACGAATGTCGCCAGTATCGAGGCTTACTTGTATGAAAGATTGGTCTGGATAGTGGTTTATTAGGTGTTTGGGAACGCGGCGTTGATACCACCAGATATTTCCGCGTAACTTTAGGTGCTTTGTGTCTGTCTTCTTGCTCATATCATTGCGTAATGTAGCCAACAATGTAGACAGTATTGTTTCCATAACTAACTGAAAGTCAACAGGAAAGAGGGCTGCAAGTGTATTTTCTCGGCATGATGTAATCATCCCCCAAGCTTAACGCTTAAAAGAAAGGCGCTACTCGATGAGTTAGCG
Source organism: Alteromonas sp. 009811495 (assembly GCF_028865455.1). Classification (NCBI taxonomy): domain Bacteria; kingdom Pseudomonadati; phylum Pseudomonadota; class Gammaproteobacteria; order Alteromonadales; family Alteromonadaceae; genus Alteromonas; species Alteromonas sp. 009811495. Next base: position 4,239,809 of record NZ_CP113972.1, on the reverse strand, counting down.
CCTTTTTTGTATCTACTGCTTCTCGCTTAACTTTACCCCTAACCACCTAATTCCTTGCGAAAATGTATCGGGCACCGCACTGGTGTGATCGCTATCTGAAATTACGCTTAGTTGTTCTACATTAACTCCCTGCGCTTCGTAATGTTCGAGCAACTCAACAAATTCGTTGGTGAGTGCCATTCTGGCTGTTTCTAATTCACCAATCGACACAAACACATCTGTGTGAATTGGGTTTTGTGTTGATGCTTCATATTTCAACGTCTTCAAAAAACTAAGACTTGTGGTATCGAGTGAAGGGCTACCCAATAGATAGTAGTTAAAAGTAGTGGGTGCGCTAAGTAGTATGAACCCACCAAACTCAGCGCCCATCGAGTAACCTAAGTAGGCTCTTTCATCTGGCAATGTGCGGTAGTGCTCTTCTATGTAGGGAATAATGTCTTGCTGTATAAAGCGAAGGTGCTTATCGCCTTGCCCGAACTGGTATTTGGCTTGTATATCAGGTTTGTCGTGCGGTACAAATGAATAGTCTTTGAAGCGACTAGCAAAGGCTCTTCTTTCACCATAATCAAGGTCGGTTGGCATATTGTGTTGCCAGGAAATACCCACCAAAATTACATCAGGTAAAAGAAACTCTGTTACACCCGACAGCAAGTCCATATGCCATACGGCGTCAGTGGTATAAATAACCGGGTAGTGCTTTAGCGGCTTTACATCAGATAATGCTTGGTCGCTTTCTTCTGTTTTGGTGTGATACGCATCGGGTAGTTTTATGTATAGTGTGTAGTGACCGCCAGTTACTTTGTTTTCGATTGGGTGCGCATGAGTTCTCGGCATTTCATAGGGGGCAGAGGCAGCGAACTCTGCTATAGCAAAAAAGGGCATTAACGCTAGCCACGTAAAAAACATAAAACGCATAAAGCTTTTCCTTAACATAATGAAAGTACAGTAATTGACCTGAATAATTGGCCTTCTAATGTACGCCCACGTAGGAAAGAAGCTTGATGTGTCGCTGATTTATTGCTGATTTACTTGTGATGCCCTTGCTTTCTTACTGCAGAGTTAATTCAACCACATCTTTTCTCGCCGCAACTCTAAGAGTGAGTAAAATGGCATTGTCATTAATGTCGGTAATGTAATCGACGGTATCTGGTAATTGCCCCAGTAACTCAAATGCACCGTTTTCAAGGGTATATCGCCACAACTGAAAGTCATCGTTAATGCCATACAACGTATTACCCTTAGCGATAAAATGTTTATCGCTGCCTTGGTGTTCCAATTCACTAATAAGGGTATTTTCAATGCTACCCACTTGCCAAAATCGTCCCATTGCATCGGTGAAAATAAGTGCGTCACTCTCTGTTTTGACCGCCCACGTTACCGCGTTGTCTGAAAGTGGAGTGAAAGCACCTGTGGTCAGGTCGATACTGACAAAAGTCAGCACGCCTTGGTAAAGAATATTGGCAAGTATGGTTTGTTGCTCGCTATCCCAATGAAACAAATTGCGCACGGGGTAATCAAGTTCAATGCTAGTTTCGGTGCCCGGCTCGAACCCGCTTAAATACCTGTGCTTTAATTCAGATGACGCATTAATTAGCATACTGTTGCCATCTTTTGACCACAGCACATCGCGCACGTAACTATTAGTGGGAAAATGGCTAAAGGGCTTGCCTGAGTGAGGAAAGCTTGCACTTTGTGTGTGCACTTCTGCTGTCCACACTTGCGATGTGCCGTCACCTTCTGACGAGTAGGCAATAAGTGAACCATTAGGTTGATACTTCGCTCTATTTTCCTCCTGAATCGAGCGTATAAGCGTGTAAAAATTGATGTCAGTAGTCTGTACGTCATCCCTATCGGGTTGTGTTTCAAGTGCCGTGTTGTAAGCGGCAAACTGCGCCATAGGGACCGCTACAATATCACTGTCGTAATGGCCTTTTATGGCCAGCATTTTCTTTTCAAAAGGATGGAAAATTGGTGTGCCTATCGCGTCTGTCAAAGGCATAGTAATGCGATTAATAGTGCCATCAAAATCCACGGTAAAAAGCTGCTTTCCGGTACTGAAGATAAGGTCAGCTTGCTCTGGCATGACATTGGGGTAGATATAACTATAGGGCGGAATAACGCCTTGATAGTCAATGGGCGTACTTGAAAGCAATTCCCCGTTGATACTCAGTTTTTCTATATGGAGAATACCTTTCTCGTGCACGGTGGTAAGCGCGATAGTGTTGTCATGCGCCGCGAAATCGAAAGATACAATGCTACCGTTAGCAACGTCATACAGTGGTGAGCTCGCGTTTTCACTTATTACATAGCGAATAAGTCGCCATCGTTCTTGCGTTTTTTGCAGTAATGCAATGGTGTCACCATCTAACCAAATAGGGCTTTTAATTTCCGTATTTTTACACTCCATCAGTGTTGTTGGTGCTTGGGGGCCTGACAATGCCTTATCAAAGTCAAGAGACTGCAGGTGGAAGCACTTCTTCTGCTGTACAGGTGCAGTACAGTTGTTTTCTTTAACGAAAGTAAGTGAAGTTCCATCGTGAGAAAACGCTAAACTGCCGTAGGAGCCAAGCGCTTGTGTTAGCTGAAATTCTTGTTGAGTTTCAATATGCTTTGCCCATAAGTGACTCTGACACATCACCTCAGGAAACCGCTGAAATACAATATACTGCCCATCCGGTGAGTAAGTGCTGGCCAGTTCTCTGTTGTCGGTTGAGGTCAGCAAGCGGATGTCATCTATTTGAAGTACATGCTTAGGATCAGAGGAAGGCAAGAATGCGACAATAGTAACTATCACCGCGACAACACACGCGAAGGCGGCGGGTAACAAACGAACAGGCTTTTTGCTATCTAAGGTAGTCGCTGATGACAGGGCTTGTTTATCCGATATTTCATGAACTGCAGGTGACGAAGTTGGCTTATTGGGTGTTAGCGCGTTTTCCCATCGAATATCCGATTCTAGGCTATAGCCTTTTTTAGCGTGGGTTTTTATAAAGCTCTGCACTTTGCCATCATCGCCAAATGCTTTTCTTAATTGCGCGATACATCGTTGCAGCGTGTTGGGTGACACCACAGTACCCTTCCACACATTGGTTAATAGCTCGTCTTGGCTTACCACCTCACCTTGGCGCTCGGCTAAATAGGTTAAAACGGCGAGCGCTTTGGGTGGCAGTGTTTGGGCTTGTTTATTGTGAGTAATTTGGTTTCGGGGCACATCAACAAAAAAGCCACCAATCCAATATCGTTCCGTCATACGCAATCTAACCAATCAATAATTATCGCATTGTGCTTAGCAATGCGTTTTCGCTGGCAATACCGTATCACTATAAGCTGTTGATAAGAATAAGATGTTTGCTGAACACGCATAAATCAGCAAAAAATCAGCACTTTTTCATGTATCAAAAATCACGTTTTGCCATGTTACTAACCGGCTGCGCTGCAACACGGTGTGAATTTGTTAAGTGCCGCGCCATTTTACCCATCGCCTTTGCACTACTGTGAAGGCGCATCCATGAAAAAGGAAAAAACCATGACAGCGAAAACACGCGGGATGTTTGCACTAATGTGTGTGTTGGGTGTTAGCAGTTTAGCTCCCTCTTTTGCGGGAAATAAGCAACTAATGCCGCCTATGGCTACAAAAGAAGAAGCGCAAATAGTGCACTGGCGAATGCCTGAAATAGAAAAGCGATTTATGGATATTCCAGAGTTGCCTTCACCCTATATAGCGGTTTCGCCCGTGGTGTTAGATGACAATTTACCCGTTAGTACCCTTGCTAAAGCCGGTATTAATACAAAGGAAATTGTCACGCTCGCTGAAGAAATCTCAACAGGTAAATACGGTAAATATGACAGTATGCTAATTGCTCAAAACGGCAAGTTAGTGTTTGAGTCGTACTTTAAGCGTGGACGGGTTGACCTGTCACATCCGCAATCATCAGCAACTAAAAGCTATACCTCTCTGGCGTTAGGTCGTGTCATACAAATGGGCTATTTAAGCATGGACGATTTAGACAAACCGGTATTAAGTTTTTTAGGCAAAGTTGATCGCAGTAAGCTAGTGGACGGGGCCGAGAAAATAACCTTGCGGCATGCGCTTACTATGACCACAGGCATTGTGATAAGCGAAGACGGCTGGGAGGCCATGGAGCAAGATACAGCACGTATTCAGGGGCAGGGTCATATCCAAGCTATTTTAGAAGATAGCGCACCTATTACTGATGAAAGCCAAACGTTTAAATACGGTACTGGCCCTCAATTTGTAATGCAGGTCATAGAAGCCGTGGTACCAGGTTCTGCCAAAACGTTTATCGACAAAGAATTGTTCGGCAAACTGGGTATCACTAATTACCATTGGCGCACGGCACCAAGTGGTTTACCCGAATCTGGTTGGAAGGTAAGCGTAACCGCAAGGGATATGCTTAAGCTTGGTTTGTTAGTGAGCAATAACGGTAAGTGGAATAATCAGCAGCTAATTTCACCTGAATACTTAGACCAGGCCACGCAACGACAAATTATCACAGGTGATGATGATATTTATGGGGGCGGAGAGCTTGTTTCGCACCAAGGCTATGGGTTTTTCTGGTGGGGCACTGACATTGAGCATAACGGTAAAAAACACTATGCGTTTTCTGCCCAAGGTGGTGGCGGAATGTATATTCTGTTAGTACCTGATTTTGACTTGGTTGTTGTGGTTACCGCACATGAACGCGATGACATTACGCAGCAACTGGTTGCTGATCGCATACTGCCACTTGTTGCCAGAGGCTAGGACGCTGACGCGTCCTAATTTTTTGATAAGGCACTTGTCGGAATTGCTGTACGAATGAGGTTTTATGATTTGGTTAGCGCGATTTTCTCGCCGTCATCCAATAAGCGATAAAAGGAATCTTGCTGAATCATTAAACCTTCTGAGTGTTTAATCGGTATGCTTGCGCGGTAATCGTTGGGGTGTTTTACATCAATGGCGAAGAGTTTGTCGTCATAGTGACTATTTACGCTGAATTGCAGGGTATGCCCAACAGTTATCGACTTGGCCGAAAAGTGTGTAAGCGTCTGATCAAATAATACTTTGTCTACTTCGTCTTTAAAGTAACCTCGATACCATGCTGGGCCTGTGGTGGTAGAGATTACAACCGACGTTCTTTCATCTGCAAGTCCAGGGTAGTACATGCGTTGATAGTAGCGTCGATTAATGGTGTTGATCTCATCAATGGAAAAGTCGAGTTTGACTATGTCAGGGTGAATGCCACCGTGAACAAACAGGTGCCCATTAATACGTTCAATGGTGTTTTTGGTAGCCAGCCAGCGACCTAAAAAAGCGTCTTCGCCAAGCAGCTCAGAGGGTGACTTTTCTAGAAAGCCTGCAATGGGAATGTATTTGTTGGCCGCAGACTTAACATTACCTTGCATATTTTTTATTTCGTGATTGCCTACGATAACATGCACTTTACCACCGGCTTTACGGGCATCTTGTTCCAACTTGTAGATAAACCAGAGTAGTTGGGTGGTAGAAAAGCCTCTATCAACCATATCGCCAAGTAACACCAGATGACCGTCGTTAAAAGACCATTCTAGTTCGGGTGTGATGACATTATTGGCTATCAAGAAGTCGCGCAACGCCTTGTAATTCCCTTCCAAATCGCTAATAGCAATAATGGGCGATGAAGTGTCGTATACGGCTTGCTCTATGGAATTCAGTGGCGAAATAGTAAAGTCAAACGTACTGTCATCTAATGCAAAATACGCCGAGGCAGAAACTGGTTCATGCGCAGGGTAGTGCTTTTTTTCAACGCTAAAGCCACTATCACGGTTTCCTCTGATATAACTTACGGCAAGCTTATCTTCTTCATAAAAAACATAAGGGCCCTCGTTACCTACCTTATACGCAAGCGGAGCGTCGCCTAAACTGATAGACGCGTGTTGAGTAAAACCAACGACAGCACCAATCGATACAATAACAAGCGACACCAATAGAAAGTGACCTAGCGAGCGCATTATGGATTTAATCATGATGGGCCTCAGATGAAAATTGGCGAATAAACTGAAGCACTTTGTGTGTCATCATGAGTATAAGATAACCAGCAATTAGCGCTACAGGTGATAGCCAAAAGCCGCGTATTACCTCATTGTTTTCTTGTGCGAGCATAGGGTTTTCTAGCATGCCGATAACGATTGAGTTGCCATCAGCTTCACTCCAAACACCAATGCCATTGGGAATGAGTAAATTGGCAAATGCTAAAGCGATTAGTGCGATGCCACAAAAATACCCAAAACACATAAGACTCACGCTTACTGTGCGCGAAAGCCCCTTTTTAACGAGCGGGATGGCGGCAAAGCCTGTTGGAGGTGGTGTACCATGCTGAATGTGTCCAACATACTGCTGTGCTAATTCTCTTGGGGCGCCCAGACGGTCTAAGATAACCTCAACGTCAGCAATTTCTCCCCGTATTTCAATATCATCAATGGTATCGTAAATATGAGATTCTATTTCTCTAACCACTTCCTGAGCTTCATAATCACTTAATGGGCTCAAGTAGCGATTGAGGTTATCCAAATACTGTCTTACCTTTTTTCTTTCACTCATTGTCAGATTCCTTCTTTTTTAATGGTGCATCCAAAAGCTGCTGTAAATCTTCAACTGAACGCTGCCAGCGCGCACTGAGTTCGTTGAGTTTTTGATGCCCTAATGTGGTAAGTGCATAGAACTTTCTGGGGCGTTGCTCGCCTTCTTGCTGCCATGAGGCGGTTAGCACACCTTCTCGCTTCAATCTGTCCAACAATGGATACAGTGTGCCTTCGGTGATCTGCATTGTGTCGAAAGTGCGAAAGTAATTAAGAAGTGCCAGGCCATACTTGGCTTCGTGCTGCAAGGCACCGAGTACCGCAAGTTCAAGCGTGCCCTTTCGCAACTGCGCATCCCATTTTGCATTGGCGTCGTTTGTTTCCGTCATTTTTAAATGTATAACCTTATACTATGCAATACATAGTATAAGGTTATAGCAATAGAGCTAAGAACTAGCAAGCTGATTAATTGTTAGGCGCCATATTGAGTTGTAAGCAAGTGTTACTTACTGTGCATGTGCTTATCTCGCACTGTGTATTCGCAAAGGTCAAAGGGCTTGAAATCTTAACGGCATAAGCGGGTTGCGTTATAATAACGGCTATATTTACTTACTGAGCACACACATGGCCACAGCATCTGCCGTTCACATCTTGGTTAAAACCGAAAAAGAAGCCTTGTCTATTCTTGAGCAGTTAAAGAAAGGAAAAGATTTTGCTACGCTTGCAAAACGCCACTCTACCTGTCCTTCTGGCAAGCGCGGCGGCGATTTGGGAGAGTTTCGTCGTGGTCAGATGGTGAAAGCTTTTGACGATGTGGTGTTTAAGAAAGAAGTACTTAAGGTACACGGTCCTGTGAAAACGCGTTTTGGTTATCACCTTATAAAAACCCTTTATCGCAGCAAGTAAGCGCGCCATTGCGTTATTTATGCGTGTTGTTACGCGCTACGAATATTGTTGCTCTGATTGCGAGACAGTACTGTGGTTATACTCTGCATATTGATTCTTGCCTGCATGTTTCGCCTGATAGAGTGCTTTGTCGGCATGAGAGTACAATTCAGTTACCGTTAATAGCGCTTCTTCTGGCTTTGCAAATGCAATTCCACATGAAGCCGTCACTATTTTATGAGGCGGGTTGCTGATATGCTCAATGTTCAGTTGGGCAACTTGCTCACACAGTGATTGGCAGAATTTGAGTCCGTTTTCGCGGTTATCGCATGTCGCCACGAACGCAAATTCTTCTCCGCCAGTGCGAAACGCGTATTCATTTGCCCTTCTACTGAGACGAGTTAATAGCTTTCCTACTCGTTCTATTACGGCATCCCCTTCAGGATGCCCATATTTATCATTATATCGTTTGAACTCATCTAAATCTAAAATGATGAGCATTAACAGACTCTTCTCGCGATGAGCGCGATTAATCTCGTATTTCATTACCCGATTAAATTCGCGACGATTTAACAGCCCCGAGAGTTCATCTTCTTTCGCAACCCCTTCAATTGCCTTTTCAGTAAGCCGCACGTAGCGAATAAGGAAATACCACAGTACAAGGACAAACAAAAAAGAGATAACCATCGAAAGGATCAAATAGAAACCACGCTGCTCTTGGCTTCTATTTATGTCGAACTGTGTGCGTTTAAGTACTTCATCTATGGCATTGGTCAGTCCGTCACTAAACGCCATTTTATAAGCTTGATATTGATCACTTTTCAATAGTTGTATGGCTTGGGCCCGTTGATTTTGGGCTGCTAATTCAAAAGCGCGTTTTTCAAGGGCAATTAATTGATTATTAGCTTGTGCGGTATCTTCAAAGAAACGTGCAATGCTAGGGTCTAACTCTGATGCCTTTTGAAGGGATTCATCTAGCGAGGCTTCGTACTTGAGGTATCGGTCACGCCATTTGTCATCGTCATCCAAGGCGGCAGCCAGTGCTGACATAGAAAGCACTTCATCGTGATAGGTAATTTCCTGAGCAAGCAATTTGAGCGAATGAAACTGCGAGCTTAAAGTATACTGTTTATTGAAAAAGTACACGGTATTGGGGGCCGTAAAAATAAGTGCCACTAGCGCAATACTAAGCAATACAAATAATGTTAAGCGCAATGAGTAGATGCGCTTGGGTACAAAGTGACTTTTTTTCAGAGCATCTTACCTATTAATGACCGTAAGGTAAGTGTAGAAGTCTCCCGCTAATGTGTCGAAACTGTTGCTCGTAAAAAACATTAAATTGTTGTGGAGCCTATACATACTAGTTACCGGGTATCCATTTTTCACCACACACACTGTGCTTGGTGTAAATGGCGTAAGGGCTGCCTTTTTCATGGATATCGCGGCGTAATGCTTCGTTGTGATCAACGGTAATAAAGGGCGTTATAGCTGCCGTACCTTCGCTATCTAGCCGGTAATAGCTGCTAGAATAATTCGCAAGCAGCATTCTATTATCAATACCGTTATCGGTTAAACGAACCCGAGTTACTGCCTTAAATGTGGTATTGGGATTGGTAAGTCCTACTATTTTCTTAAAGTAATACCCTTTGTCAGACTGTAGCTGCGAAAAGCTGTTGAGGGTCTCAATGAGGTTTTTAAGGGTGATAGCTTCGCGCTGAAGCATAAAATCGTGGTGTACGCTGCTGCCGTCTTTGCCCGCGGTATAGGCTTGCTCAGACTCCAAGCTACTTAGTTGAGCTTGTCCTTCTTCGGTGTAGTGCACTAATGCTTGTGTATTCATATTTACGTAATAGTCACTGATACCAGCAGGGACAACTTCAAATAACATGATGTCAGGGGTTGCTGCACCACGTTCTTCAGGTGTTTGTGGGCCTTTGGCAACGCATTTGTCTGATATGAAATAATAATACTGCCCTGCCTCAATGGCATAGACTGGCGCTGTCGCTATGCTGCCAAGTACTGTTATTAACAGCATTAATACAGTTCTTATGCGTTGGGTATTTTGTTGGTTTGTATTAAGAGGCATAGCGATATGACCTTTACTATCATTTCTATTTCGGTGAAACGTTATTGTAAGGGCTTAGTACTAAAAGGGCGAGAGGTGCTTCGCTTTTGCGTGTTACTGCACGCGCGAGCGAAGCACAATGGTATCGTCAGTATAGTCTGTCGAAATTTGTAAATTGTCTGCCAATGTCGCAATTAGTGCATCAACATCGTTGGTGTTAAATAGGCCTGCAACTTGTAGATTGGCTAACGAGGTATCGCCAAGCACTACGGTCTTGTCAGTGTAGCGGCTAACCTCTTCAATAACATTTATGAGCGTTTCACCGCGAAATACAATTTTGCCTTCACGCCAACTCAAGTCATTGGCAATATCTTGTTCTGAAATAGGCTCCACAGTGCTATTTGGTAAAGAGAGCACTGACTTTTGACCTTGAACCAAGGTCATCGCATTGTTTGTGGATTTGATCACTGGGGCCAAAAGTCTATTGCCGTCGGTTTGCGTTAACGTATAGCTGGCTACCTCTACGACACCCTCAGTAACAACAAGCTCTAGGTCGCCGCGATGATATTGCACATTAAATGCGGTACCAACGGCTTGAATCGCTTTCCCTGCCGCCAGCACATTAAGCGGTCGCTGTTTGTCTTTGGCTACTTCTATATGAAGTTCACCGCGCAGAAGTTCTATCGTGCGAGACGTATCAGTAAACGCAATATTGACCTGCGAATTGGTGTTGAGCCACAGTGTACTGCCATCTTCTAAACTAATGCTTTTGTGTTCACCGGGTTTAGTCGATGCTTGTAATGAATAGCGCGCCACTTGCGCAATATCGTTACTTTGCGGTTGCGATGAGAAAATCTGAAAACCTTGAAAACTCAACACCCCCACTAACAGCAAGGACGCAGCAATAGCCATCGGACGCTTCCAGCGCAAATTAGCCAAGTGCGTTACGGTCTTATCGCTAGACTCAGGCGCGTGAGGTACGATATCCGCCAACTCATTAAGTACCGACATTTTGTCCCATAGTGCCACCATTTCTAAAAAGGTGTCGCGATGCAAAGGAATAGCCAACCACGCTTTAAGTGCGTTCGTTTGTTCAGCGTCGAGCCCACTCTCTAGCTTAACCAACCACATGCTTGCTTCATCCAGCACGCGCTCGTCGCTTTTTAAAGGTACTACATTGTCTGGCGACTGGTTTGGTGAATTAGTCATGTGCGTCTCTCTTTACCCGCTCACTGTTTGAATGCCCACTACGTATATAAGCGCTTGGCCGTGATTGCGGGCTGCTTTCGCTACCTTGCCGGCGCATAAACAAGGTGCATCGTTTTATACCTTCGGCAATATGTTTTTCCACGGTTTTTTCGCTTATCTCTAACTCTTGGGCAATCTCTTTAAGAGAGTAGCCATACACTTTCTTTAATACAAATGCGCGCCTACATTGTTTTGGGAGCGCGCGCACTGCATCACAAAATAGCTTAAATTCTTGTTGTGTAGCATTGTTGTTGAACGTTTCATCGTCAATACCACTTATCGCGCTTTCAAGCGCTTGTGCCACTTCAACACTGTCGTCGACCATACGCGTATCGGCGCGTTTTAAATGGTCGTATGCCAAATTTTTTGCTGTTTTAAACAAAAATGATTTGGGCTCTTTAATATGCTCTGTCGATTTCGCCTGACATAAACGCACGTAGGTATCCTGGAGAATATCATCCACTTCTTTAGGCGGCACAAGTCGCGATAGCATTTTAGCCATCGAACCACGGGCCGACATATAGGCATTATGTATGGCTGTTTCTATGGGCATATTGTTATTTTTTATCGTTGTTACTTATACAGACGAGTGCGCGGTCATTTTCCCCCAATGTTTTTTCAATTAGCAATGAAAAACATCAATGAGAAATTAAATTTGTTAATAGGTTGTATATAATGCGCCGCTAGTTTAAAACAAAAAAGCAGTTGAATTTGGTAACTTCGCGTTCAAAAAAATACTGAGACGCTAGAGCCTGCAATAAAAAAACTAATGAAAATAATAAGATAATGCCTTTGGGAATACGCCACCGCTCAACGCTAGCTTTGCTGCCATTTACGCCGCGCACTGTGTCGCTAGCGGTAAGTTTGGTAGTTGGTGGGCTGTGCTTACCCGTATGTGCACAATCTGTCTTACCCCACGAGCAGTCTGATGCCCAGTATTTACGCCAAAGTACTGACCCAAGCACCGATAAAAGCGCCGATAAAAGTACCGATAAAAGTACCGATAAAAGCACAAATGCCACAGAACACCCCGCAGTTCACCAGGTAATCGCCTTTTCAATTCCTGCCCAAAGTGCCGACGAGGCACTCATTGCGTTTGCTAGTCAAGCCGGGCTAACAGTTGTCTTTCCATACAACGAAGTACGCCATACTTTTGCAAATGAAGTGAGTGGTAACTATACACCGCAAGAAGCAATAGCAATGCTTTTGGCAAATACGCACTTACAAGCGAATATTGTTGATAAGAGTCGTATAAAAATTGAATCTACACGTAATAAGCCGCGCGATGAGCATGTCATTTCGCGACTATTTAGTTCACTTACAGCGCAAGATGAAAGCTTAGTCACCGTACCTGATGATAAGGGCAATTACCGCATTGAGTTTATCGAAGTAAGAGGGCTTCGTGCGAAGGTAGCGCAATCGGTTGGTATTAAGCGAAATGCCAGTGTCATTATGGACACGATTGGTGCCGTTGATATGGGCAAGTTCCCCGACCAAAATCTTGCTGAAGCCCTACAGCGTGTCTCGGGCGTTTCTATCGACCGCGCTGAGGGTGAAGGTCAGTTGGTCACGGTACGCGGTTTTGGGCCAGAGTTTAATCGTGTATTGCTTAATGGCAGGCCTATGGCCAGTGATAAGCTGGGCCGCGAGTTTAGTTTTGATACCCTAGCCTCTGAAATTGTAAGTAGCGTTACCGTGTACAAACAAAATCAGGCAGCAATGCAGTCGGGTGGTATAGGCTCTACCATTGATATACAAACTGCCAAGCCATTGTCCTTTAAGGGGATGCGCGCTGCAGGTAGTGTAAAAATGCAGTACGACACCAATTCCAAGGCCTATACGCCTTCAACAACAGCGTTGTTTAGTAATACCTACTTAAACAATACGCTTGGCGTATTAGCGTCGTTCAATCAATACCAACGAGAAGCACGTCTTGATGAGGCGCAAATTGACGGGTGGTTGGTAAATACTAATATTCCAGCTGATGAACTATCAGCAAGCACAAACACGCTTTACGTGCCAAGAAATTATGATCAACGAGTGAGGTTTGACGAGCGTACACGAACAGGTGGTACGCTGGTTGTTCAATATCGCCCAAACAGTACGTTTGAATTGTCAGCGGATTACTTAGGGTCAACGTTCGATGTTGAAACATCGGCAACCTCTATGGGTCATTGGTTTACTTCAAGCAATTTAGAGGACGTGACATTAGACCCTAATGGTACGGCCGTAGCGTTTTCTCAAAATAGCGGTCATGCCACCGATTTTCATGCTAGAACCTTCAACCGCTCTTCGTCACTGCATAGTTATGGCGTAGATGCTAACTGGATTGTTGCGCCCAATATTATTATGGATGCGGATGTTTCATACTCATCTGCATCAGTGAATGACAACAATGGCGAGGGTAATGCACTTTCACTCATTGGATATTTAAATCGCTCTTCGTTCGATCACACACGAAACACGGTGCTACCCGCAATTTTTGGTTTTGAAGCCGCCAATCCAGCGCAAGTTAATGCGCTCGGAGAGCCCGTAGGCGTTGGACCTTATCTTGATGCCGCTAATGGTCGCGCACATGTTATGTTGAGACGAGGGTGGAGCATCGATGATGACATTGGCCAAGCAAAGGTCAATATCAGTGTGCTAGGTGAGCAGCAGTGGTTTAGTAAACTTGATATGGGCGCGGCGGTAACGCAGCGAGAAAAAGCTAACGAACGACGAGATAATGAAGCGGATGCCAGACACTGCACTTTTTGTGGGTATTTCGACTCCCCTGATATTCCCGACAATTTTCAATCGGTATTCGACGCGGGTGATGATTTCTTAAGTACTATTAGTGGACACGAGCATATACCTAATCAGTGGTTGCGCCACGACGGCGATACGTTGTTTCGTTTTTTGGAACAAGCAGGCAATGTGAGTTTGGCGCCAGAAACGCGGGGCAGCTCATTTGCAGTGAAAGAAACCGTCTATGCTGCCTATGCACAAGCTGCTATAGAGAAAGATTTCGCGCCGTGGTTTGTTGATATACATGCTGGCATTCGCGCTGAATATACTGATGTAAATGTGACAGGTGTCGATGAGCAACTTTCGGCATTAGTGATACTTGATCAAACCGAGCTGGGGCAAGAATTTGGTGCCTCTGTTGGCATTGAAGAAGCATCTAACTATAGTAATTTCCTTCCTAGTTTCAGTGTTAAAGCGAATTGGCTTGATCAGTGGGTATTTCGCGTTGCCTATAGCCACAGTATTACTCAACCAACACTAGAACAGATGTCGCCAGGCGTTACTTATACCACTACCCGCCAAGGCGGTGATTTACGTGCTCGCATTGGTAACGCGCAATTGAAACCTTTCGAAGCCCAAAACATCGACTTGGCTATTGAGCACTATTATCAAGACAACAGCTATTTGTCGGCGAGTTATTTTCGAAAAACCGTAGATAATTTTATTGTTAGCCAAAGCAATACGCTTTCGTTTAATGGTGTCACCGACCCAAGTACCGGAAGTAATACCAACGCGCCAGATGATCAAGATGAATTAGCGCAGTTTTCAGTAATATCGCCTAACAATGGACGCTCGGCCACCGTTGAAGGCGTTGAAATAGCCGTGCAACATTTGTTTGGTGAGTCAGGTTGGGGTATTCAAGCTAACGCCAGTTTTGTAGATAGTAACGCCGAGCTAGATACAGCCAACGTGCAGTCTACCTTTGCTCTTACTGGCTTGTCAGGGGCGAAAAACATGGTGCTGTTTTACGAGAGAGATGCATTGCAGTGGCGATTGGCGTGGAACCACCGCGACGGTTTCTTGCAATCATTAAACCAAACTCAAAGCACTGAACCCACCTTTGTTAGTCCTTATGAACAGTGGGATGTGAGTGCGTCTTACCAGTTAAGCCCGCATTTATCGGTATTTTTTGAAGGCATTAATATCACTAATGAAACTGTGCATAAGCGCGGTCGTTTTAGTAATCACCTGCTGTTAGTGCAAGATGCCGGCGCTCGTTATGCGTTGGGTGTTAATCTTATTTACTAATGCCTATTTAGGATTTTCTAAACGCTCAATTTCCTTCCACAGTTCTTCTGATTGGGCAGTAAGCATTGAATAAGTTTTTATATCGCCGTTGCGCTGAGCATGCATCGCTTTTTCAAGTAAAGCATCGTATTGCTTGCGAAGTTTTTTGGTAGGGTTTGATTTAAAAAGGCCAAACATTACAGGTACTCACTAATAAAATGTTACCCAATTAACGCACTAAGAGAGACTTTCGATCACATCCCCATCTATTTTTAGCGTAAACGCAAAAAGCGAAGCCACCTGAATAAGGCAAGCTTCGCTTTTTAATGCGCAGTGTATCAATTAAAACTGATACGTAACGTAGGCGCTTATGCTTCTACCTGGTTCAGAGAAACGCTGATAGCCGTTGTCGCTAACGCCAGAGAAAAAGCCACCTGTACCTGTACGCACGTTGTTCATTACTTCCCAGCGGTAATACTCTTTGTCAGTTAAATTATAAATCGCTGTGGTAAAGCGCAAGTTATCAGTAATATCGTAAAACGCCATCAAATCAAACACGGTGTAACCACTTGGGTAATATGCCGGGCCGTCGCCATTGTTAAGTGAGGTGAAGCTCGTTTGCGAGGTTTCATCAACGCCCTTACTGGTAATAGCAACCAACTCAGCGCCCCAGTCACGGTTGTCAGAAACATACGAAAGTGCCATGGTGGCGGTATCTGGTGCAATGGTTTCTAAATCATCACCGGCATCATTAAAGCTCGACGCTGTGTCGTATTCGCCGTTCAATGCGGTGTAAGCAAATTGCCCACGCCAGTTGGCTGTGAAGTCATAAGAGGCTGATACTTCAATACCGTCAACGGTAATTTCTCCGGTATTTTGAGGTTGCGTGAAGGTATCTTCGCTGCTTACTTCAACGGAACAACCAAAGCGACTGCACACCTGCTGGGTAAGTACGGCATCATAAGGGTTTGAGAAAGTTTCATCTTGAATCATGTTGGTGTAGTCGGTTCTAAATACAGACACACTCACGTTACCATTTTCAAAATTACCCACGTAGGTAAGCTCATAATTCATCGACTCTTGTGCTTCTAGCTCACCATTTGCAATACGGTCAAGGTCAATAAACGTGTTACCTGTCACAATATCTACTGCTTCGTCGCCCGAATTAGTGCCAAAGTAAAGGTCTTGAAGTGTAGGGGCTTGATAGCCTTGCGCAATTCGCGCATTGAGTGAATGACCCTTCGCAAATGTGTAGGTTGCCCCTAGTTCACCTACAACAGCACTAAAGTCAGCATCTTGAATACTTAGCCCTGTTGGGTCAGAGAATGTATCGTCAATAGTTGGCGTGTATTCTGTAGTATCGTATCTAAGGCCTGCATTTACGGTGAGTACATCGCTAAGCGTAACAGTGTCAGCAAGGTAGGCGGTAAATATCGTTTTTTCAGATTCAGGTACAAAGCTTTGGTCGCGAATGGGGTAGCCGTCAAGTATACCTGCACTTACTGTAGCGCCTGCATAGCGACGGTCGTACATTTGTGCACTGGCATCAACTTGCTGATAGCTCAGGCCATAAATAATCTCATGATTAATATCACCATTAATTGACTTGGCGATATCGACATTCAGGCTTACTTGTTCTTGAGTAAAATTACGGTCTTCAGAGCGTAAAATAGGGTCGGTGGGGCCAGCGGCAAACAAAAAGTTGGTTACACCAGCGGTATACAATTCTTGGTAATTTAGTCGTACATCGATACTGTCTGCTAATGCCGATTGTACGTTATCAGCACTATAAAATGCACCAAGTCGTTCGCGGTTATTTTGGTCTTGCGAAGTAAAATCAAAATAGGTGCTGCTTTCTCGTGACAGAAGGATGCCGTCGGTATCGCGCTGGGTGTTTTCATAAACCAAACCGAATTGCTGGTGGTCTGAATAATTGTAAGCCAGTTTAATTAACACGGCGTCCAATTGTGAATCCATTGGATCTGCTTGTCCGCGACCTGCCCCCTCAATGGCATTGCCATTACTATGCGCTTGTGTCTCGCTGCTATCGCGCATTGTGTATTGCACTAACGATTCTAGGTTATTCGTTCTATTGGCTACAGTACCGTGAACAAGCCATTCGTCAGACCGCGCATCAAACCCGGTTTTAAGTTTAAAGGTTGTGTCGTCGCCAGTGCTTGCTAAGAAATCGGCGGCATCATTGGTCACATACGTGACTGAGCCTGCCAATGAGCCTGAGCCTTGTGCCACCGCGCTAGGTCCCTTGGTAATAGTGATAGCCTTTACGTGCTCAACTTCTACCTCACCACGACTCGAGCCAAACATACCGTAAGCTGCAAATGAACCAGGGTTAAGGGTTTCACCCTGACCAATACCGTCAATGGTTACTGCAACAGCGTCGCCTTCAAGACCACGAATGTTAAAGCCATCGTTACCGAAGCGGTTACCAGTGTCGTTTACCTGAACACCAGGAATATAGCGCGCGGTGTCTTCAATGTTTGTAATTGAACGCTTTGACAGGGCGTCTGTATCAAGCACAGCCTCAACTGTGGTGGTAAGCGTTTCTTCGCTTTCTGCTTTGGTCACCGCCAATTCAGTTTGTTGTGCCACAGCAGGTAGTGATAGCGCACAGCCTAATGCAATAGAAACTAAAGAGAGTCTAAAAGTCATGTCTTTCCCAAATAATCTAGAGTGTGAGTGAAGTGTTTCGCGTTATTTTCTCGTGCCTGTCAAAACGAGATTCGACACATCCCGGTGTCAAAATTTGATCTAAATACTATTGATAACAATTATCATTTGCAATAGTATATTTTCACTTTTTCACTACCAGAACAAAAAAACACCATGAAAAAACACTCGCTTATCAGCCTTAACTTGTTGCTTGCTAGCTGTCTTAGTGGCAGTGCATTGGCTCATGTTGCTTACTTAAAGCCACTTCAGTTTGAACCTGTTCGCGGCGGCAAAATAACGCTAGACGCTTCGTTCGCCGAGCAGTTTTTTGTGCCAGAAGCGGCCGTTTCCAACGCGTCATTTGAAGTGATAACGCCAAGTGGTAACAAACAGAATGTGGATGAGGTGGTTAACTTGTCTACGCGCAATGTGCTGGAGCACACGTTAGAAGAAGAAGGTACGTACCAGTTTTCTACCGGTAAGCGAATGGGCGCGGTGTTTCGTGTTTACATGAAAGATGGCGAGCGAGGCTCAATGCGTGGTAACGACAAGCCGCTGCCAGAAGGTGCAGAGCTCACTGAGCATTTTCAGTCTGTTACTTTCGCCAGTACCTATGTCACCAAAAAAGGCCCAACTGAGACTGCCCTTAAACCGCGCAACGAAGGGCTTGAGATAGTGCCCGTTATGCACCCTAACAGCCTTTTTAGCGGCGAGAGTTTCGACTTTAATGTGCTTTACAACGGTGAACCAGTTGCGAACCACGAAGTGGCATTTTATGAAGGCAAAGATCAGTTTGCCGAAGAATCAGATGTGGAGAAAGTCACTACGAACAATGCCGGAGAAGCGTCATTCACCCCCGAAAAGCAAGGCGTTTATTTGATGCAGGTTCGCTTGCGCACCGATGCGCCAAAAGGCGCTGATGTGCCGACGTATAGCTACACCACCACGCTTTCATTCGAAGCCTTTTAATCACAACGCAGACCGGAGAAAACAACAATGAAACAAGTAACCGCAGCAGTGAAAACCGCATTCCTTATCGCGGCAGGCGCAGTGGCTTTAGGAGGCACCGCTACGGCTGCCCCGCATAGCGCGAGCGGCATTATTCTTACCTACGACTTAAACAAAGATCAGTCTTTGCCTTTAGAGGAATTTGTTGATGCACGCCGTGCGCGATTTGCTGCCTCTGACAAGAATGGTGATGGCGTGCTTGATGAGAGCGAGTATGTGTACGAGTGGGAAGGCAAAATGGAAACGCGCTTGGCTGAAGACAGAAAAGCCTCGGTGAAGCAAACGCATATCCGTTTTCATGCGGTAGATAAAAATGATGATGATCGCATTACCTTAGACGAAGTTGAAGCCGTGGGCGAACGCAGCTTTGCCCGTATGGATGCCGACAAAGATGGCGTTGTTGCGAAAGGTGACCCTGAACCAGCCCCACGTCGCGCCTCGCAAAGTGATGCCGATAGCGCGCCTACACTTAAGCAGCGCCCTATGTTACGTATGCCAACAAGCCACAATATTGAAGGCTTTGTGACGCTTTATGATCAAAATGGCGATGATGTTGTGACTAAAGACGAGTTTAATGCTGTTCGCGAAGCACAGTTTCAGCGCACCGACGAAAATAGCGACGGGTCGCTTACCGAGCAAGAGTATGTGCTTGAGTTTGAAGATAGGCTTGATGCTCAAATTAAAAAAACATACGACGGGCAAATTAAGCAAACCTACGTACGTTTTGGTGTGTTAGATACTGACGAAGATAAAAAGATGACCTTTGCCGAGTATATGGTATCGGGCTTTGCAGCATTTAATCGTTATGACACTAATGGCGATGGCTTTCTAACGCTTGCCGACCCTGCACCTAAGCCGCGAGAGCGTGAGCAAAACACGACTACTACTGCACAAGCTAGCGAATAATGGCCTTGCGTAGTTTATTGGTAATAACAGCACTAGCGGCGTTAGCTGCTAGTGTTTCGGTTTTTGCTGAGTCATATACATTTCCCGCGCCCAACGGCCAGCCTGCTCCTGTTATCACGCTTGATAGCAATAGCACGCTTAATGAAATTCAGCGAACCAATATCGAAGCACTAGTGAAAGATACTTACCTTTCGCTCGACAGAAATAACATCCATGGCGCGCTTTACGCGTTAAATCAAGGCGATTCTACGCCATTGCCAACATGGCTTTTCAACGCCATTGAGCGGTGCGAAAAATGGTTCCAAAAAACCGAAGGAAACATTAGCTGTCGTAATGGCGCACTCTATGATTATTGGCGAGACTACAGCTATGGAAAAAGCGGCGTTTCAAGCACAAGTTTAAGTACAGACAACGATAAGGCGGGTACGTTGCTCTCGCGTCGCGAAGTAAGGCGCCTTGCACGCGTGGCCAGAATTGCCGATGTAGCGTTTAACAAGAACAATAGCATTGCGTTTTCAGCACCTATTCAGTGGGATTTAACCACCTTTGCATCAGCACTTGTGGTAGAGCGCATTGCCGATTTCCTCTCGTCAGCCGGGGTTTCTGAATTTCATATAAGCGTGGATGCGCTGCAAACGCATTTCTCTACAAACAATGCGAAATGGCAAAGTCAGGTTGATGGGCGTGCGATGGGTTTATCTAACGCAACGTTGGCACACTTGAAGCCGTGGCAACGGCCCGCCTATTTAGATACGCAGGTAGTATCGCAAGAAAAAGGTGTGATAAGCCACAGCGACGGCTGGCCAAGCGCGCGTTTTGAAGTGACGGCACTTGCTAGCAACGCGTTTGATGCTGCATTGCTGCTACATTTTGGCGCAACGAAAACGGCGCAGCAGTCGCTAGATTTAGTGAATTCGCAGCCCTCGCTTGCCCTAAAGCTAGTCGATGCAAATGGACGGGTGTTTACAAGCGACACCTTTGCCTCTCGCACGGGCGTAAGTGATAAAACAGGTACGGTGAGTGATGGAATAATCATAGATGTCGCGCTACCCATGTTTGATATTGCGGATTATCGTGGGCCATACGTCAGTGTGTGGATAAGCGACGACAAAAATAGACTCGTTAAAAGTTTAGCGCTTCGAGGCACCAGTGAACGTTGGCTAAGCGAACTGCGCACATGGTGGCGCAGAGTTGGCAGAAAAGAAGCTGGCCGCAATAACGAAAGCTTAATTGATGGCTTTTCCGGTGCAACGAAGAAAAACAAGCCGCTTCATATAGTATGGGATGGGCTGGATGATTACGGCAATGTAGCCATCGACAAACCGCTCGTTTTGCATGTGGAAGTGGCCAGAGAGCATGGTGGTAGAAGTTATGAAAAAATCTCCTTCGCTATTGATGGGCTAACGCAGCCAATAGAAGTGAAAGGGGGCGAGGAGATTGCTTTTATTAAGCTGTCAGCTAAAGGCGCTTCTCAATAAGCATTCTAGCTACACAGCAACAGTATGCTAGTCAAAAAGAATGCTGGCATTGGCAGTTAGCCTCGCATGTTTGATATCGAGATGACGACCATGTGAAGCAGTTTGGTCTATGTCGTTAGGTAAACAGCCGCTATGCAGCAAGTTCGCAGGGTAGAGTAGCGCACGATTAAACTGCGCCTCTACACAGGCGATCTGTTTAAACAGCGCAGTATCACCATTGATGTACGCTTTAGCAGGCAAGCCTACCGAGGTGGCTTGGCGCTTTAGCGTAGAAAAATAGTGATGATATTGGTTGGCATTAACCCGCTCTAGCCCCGTTTCTTTGTGTCGATAGAAGGCTGTGCCCCCTAAAGGAACACAAAACAAATAGTGAACTAATGCCCATTCATTATCGCGTTGAGTATCAATATGAGGAATACACTGAATGGGAGATAGCTGGCTTGGATGTTGGTTGGCAATAGAAAGCTGCGCCATTGCCAGCTGAGGCTGAGAGGTATCGACCAAAGCCCCGTTTAATTCAGCGAACAGCGCAGGCAACGTGCGATTTAGGTGAGCGACATACGCATCAGGCGCATGACTTCTTACACCAGGGTAAAAGTCATCTGTTTTTTTCTCAAAGCGATGATGCTTGGCGATAACGTCGACCATGCTTTGCGCATCAGGCAAAAAGTCATCAATCACAATGACCGGCGTGGCGCGTTCGCCCACGTTAATTAGTTGGTAGTTTGAAACCATGCGTCTGCGTTTTTGTTCGCTTTATTCTTTTTATCAATAAGCGCGTAAATCTGTGCATTTGACGCTACCAGCGTATAGATACTTTGCAACAAATTTTGCGCATGTAAATCGGCAATGGCTTGTGGGCTTAGTGCCGCAAGCTTGTCTTCGTCTATGGTGTACAGCCCGGTAATTGACGTTTTACTTTCGTTTTCAAACGTAATGTCGAGGGTAAATGGCGTAATAAGATTGTGTTGCACTAGCGCGGCGATAAAGCGCTGATTTTGCGTTTCGCCATCAAGCAGCTGCGCCAATATTTGCTGTTTTTCTACAAGGTAAGAGGTTGGTTCACCCATGTTGTCGAAAAGTGGGCTACCGTCTTGTTCATTGACCGATGAATTATCCATATCGATGCACAGCACACGGTTAGCCTGTGCGTTTGTATTTGACTGCTCTGTGCCTACATAAAAAGGCAGGCGCTCAAACTGTGCAGGAATATAAACCCCATCCCACTGGCCTTGTTGCCAAAACAAATTCTCGTTTTCTTCAAACCCAAGTAACGCCGATAAGCCAAATTGACCCGAGTCATCTAATTTGGTGATTACAACAGGATAGTGCACTACAAGTTTGTTTAGCTCAGACACTACGACAGGTACTAGGTGCTGATTAGCGCTAAGGTTTAAAGCGTCGCTAGTGACTTTAAGGCCTGCATGCTCTTTATTATTAATAGCAACCATGTTTGTCATACGCGGGTCCTTTTTCTTGTTAGTCGATTAAACGGCTTGTAAGCCGAACTGGTGAATTTTATTAATTAGCTCGCGATGTTGTGGCAGCTTTTCTACGGCCATGGCGCGTGCTTTTCTATTTTGCATTAGCTGTTGGCTGGCAAAGTCGGCATTCACCCACTGCTGATGTGCACCAAGCTCAGAGGTAAAGCCCATGCCGTAGAGCACATACTGATAGCTTGCTGCGGGGAATACTTCATTGTTACTGGTGAAGTCTTTATCGCTTGGCGGGTGGTATTGCCACAATGCCAGTAGCTCTTTGAGTGAGTCAGGGATAGTCTGGCTATCACGGTTGTCTCGCCAAAACGCGCTATCATCGCGCTTGCTTAACATATAGTGCAGCTTCAAAAAGTCGATAATGCGTGCCCAGCGATACGAAAAAGTATCGTTAAAGCGTTTAGCCACAATATCCATAACCGCGCGGTTTGCGGGCAGTTGCTCGGCAATCATTGACGCGGACAGTTCCACTAATACCAGCGCTGAGGCTTCAAGGGGCTCTAAAAAGCCCGCTGCCAGGCCAACGGCAACACAGTTGTTTTGCCAAAAACGCTGTCTGTGACCACTTTGAATAGTAATGTCCTTTATATTCAAGTCACCAATACCGTTTAGCGCGCTGGTCTGGCGTACGTAGGTGTCTAGTCGTGCATAGGCATCGTCTTTGCTTTGGTGCCGGCTTGAATATACATGGCCTACACCGCGACGGGACTGTAGCCCAATATCCCACACCCAACCGGCGTCTTGTGCGGTGGAAATGGTGTGTGAAGCAATAGGGCTATGCGCATTCTCGTAAGGTACATGTACCGCTAGCGCTCGGTCGATAAATAACACATCGTCGCAGGGGACAAAGGGTACTTTGAAGTGTTCGCCCAACAAGAGCGATTTAAAGCCCGTGCAGTCTACAAACAAATCACCCTCAATAACGACGCCTTGCTGCGTATGAAGCGCCTTAATGTCGCCATTATCTGCACTTTGCACTTGGCTCACATCGGCTAAAACATGGTTAACGCCAAGGTTTTCAGTGCAATGTTTGGTTAAAAATGTAGTGAACTTGCCCGCGTCCAAATGGTAGGCATAGTTTGCTGTGCCTGCGAACTCTGCGTGACGAATGCTTTTAGGTGCTAAGCCTGCTTCGCATATGGCTTCTTGAACGCATACGGCTTGTGAGAATGACTCATTTAAATCTGGCGCTACCGTTTGCCAGTAAGGCCCTAAATTCCCTTGTGAAAACCCTTGCGGCAGCATCAGTGGATGATAGTAGAAGTCGTCTTCTTCACCGGTCGTCCACTTTGCAAACTTGGCTCCCTGTTTAAAGGTGGCATCGCATTCTTTGATAAAGGTGGTTTCACTTATGCCCAGTGCAATAAGCGTGGAGCGCATCGTGGGCCAGGTGCCTTCACCCACACCAATTATCGGTACATTAGGGCTTTCAACTAGCGTTACTTTAATATTGTTGCGGGTAGCACACTGATGTTGTGCCGCAATACGACCAGCTGTAAGCCACCCTGCGCTGCCGCCACCGACTACTACAATGTGCGTTATGGGAGTTGCTGTTGTCATATCGAGTTCCTGAATAAAAACTGTGGCTACCAAGTGGTAGCCACGAATGTAGGGCCAACAATCGCTGGCCCTAAATACGCGAAATTAAAAGTTTCCGCGCACACCGAAAGCCCAACGTCTGCCGCTGTCTTCAACCAACAACAAGTGATTAGCGAAGCGTCCGCGCTTGTGTACAAACTCTTCTGTTAGGTTAATACCTTCAAAGAAAATTTCTACATTGTCTGTCACGCTGTAGCTACCGCTAATGTCAAGTTGTTGATAAGACTCAACAATAGTTGGGCCGTCACCCTGCCCTTGTGTTAACGACTGAACAAATTCGTCACGCCAGTTGTAGGCAAGACGAATTTGATAGTCGTCAGTTTCATAAAAAGCCACTAAGTTGTAAGAATCACTCAACCCAGTTAGCGCAAATACTTGGTTAATATCGAATGGATCAAGCTCGGCATCACTGTCAACAATTGTGCCGTTGGCAAGTACACCAAAGCCGTTATCGAATGTGTGTTGAAGGGCAAGCTCGAAGCCGTCCACCGTGGCGTCTTCACCATTGTTTGGTAAGGTGTTTGTAAATACCGCTACGGCGTCACTGGCATCTGGCGCGCCTGCATTGCTGCCCGTTGACGGGTCAGTCAGCAAGCTACCATCAGCCAGTTCAAAGGTTTTGTCTTCTTGACTGTTCACGATGAAGTTAGAAACCAGCTTTCTGAAGTAACCAATTGAGGCGTAGCTTGCTTCGTCGTAATAGTATTCAAGTGATAAGTCGAGGTTATCTGACTTAAACGGTTCAAGTGCTGGGTTACCGCTGGTCGACGTTAAATCACCGCCTTGACGCGTTGTTGTGATAACTGTTACTGGCGACATGCTATTAAGCGTTGGTCTAGTAATGGTTGAGCTCGCGGCAAAGCGCGCAATTAAGTCGTCAGTAATTTCTAGACGTACACTGAAGTTAGGTAATAGCACATCATAGTCTGATTCAGTGGCTATGCTTTGTGCGTCACCAAACCCGGCTAGCATTTCGGTTTGATCCAAAATGGTCAGGCCGGTAATAGGGGCTTGTGTGCCGTTAACGGTCACGTCTGTCATTTCGTAGCGCACGCCTGCGGTTGCACTTAAGAACATGTCAGCCACTTCGCCTTCAAAATCGAACTCTAAGTAAGTAGAGATAATATCTTCTTCTACTTCAAAGCTATTGTTACGACGCACCGCATCAAAACTAATGGCTTCGCCATTAACGCTTTGGTAGTAAGACTCTAGAAACGCAAAGTTGGCTTCGCCATCGTGGGCTAACCAAGAGGTTGGCATACGGCCGCTACCACTAACATCTGAAAGGAAGTCGCTACCGGCATCAAAAACGTATTGGCTACCTGCTGGAATTTCAGGTAAATCAGGGTAACCACAGTACGTACAGTGAATACCAACGCCTTCGTTGTCCCAGCGCGTTAGTGATTTGGTTTCGGTGCTGTACTGTGCGCCAAAGCGAATTTCAGTCAGGCCGCTTCCGTCAGTGACATATTCACCGTCAAAACGCAGCTGGCTTACTTCGTCTTCTACTGCCCATCCGCGACGTAGCATTACGTGGGCACGACTATTCGCTTCATCAAGGTGATTACTTACTCCGTCAGGCGTTAGTGCAGGGTTGTAAATAGGGAAACCGTCTGGACCAGTAACAATAGCGCCATTCAACTCTTGCTGCCCGCTATAGATATTCGCGTTGGGCGAGGCAAACATGCTAGCCACAGGTAAGATGTTGTCGTCAACTTGAAAGCGTACACGGTTCGCATACCCGATAAGTGATAACTGATCGCCACCACCGTTATTTGCTTCGCGCTCTGCTTCTGAGTGGCTTAAGTCGAATGACAAGTTCAAGTTATCAGAATACTGATAATCGAAGTTAAGGCCTACGGCATACGTGTCGGTCAAACGGTCAAACGTCTTGGCGTGCATATCAGTTGCCAAACCGACTTCTTGATACAAGTCGATGATAGTGCCGTTAGCATCAACGGTTGGGCTACGGCGATTACCGTTTGTATCAAATAAGCTACCATCATCCCCTACGCCTTGGATATTAGGCGCAGTAAACCAGTGCCCATAAGAGGTGGCTTCTGACTCTACATCGAAATCTGAATAAAGTGCATCTGCTGTAACCACTAGCTTGTCATTAGGGGCATATTGGAATACCAAATTAGCATTGGTACGCGTACGTTCTTCGAAGGTTACTTTGTGATCGTAGTTGCGTGGCGAAAACACGTTGCCTGTCCATGCTTGACCCGACTCAGTGACAGGGGTTGGCACACCAACGTTTTCAAGCCATCCATCCATTTGAGCCTGATTAAGGCGTGTTTTACGTTCTTGGTGTGAAACCGCCAATAACACACCAAACGTGTCATCGTTAAATGTATTGCTAATGAGTCCAGAAAACTGTGGCGTAGTTTCTTCGCTGTTTTCGTCGTAAACGCCTTTCACAGAGCCAGCCATTTTGAAGCCGTTCAGCGCGAAAGGACGTGCCGTATTGATGTTGATAGTTGAACCCACACCACCTGATTGCATAGTAGCCGTAGACGTTTTATGAACGTCAAGGCTGCTAACAAGCTCAGAGGCAATAGTGTCGAAGCTAAACGCGCGCGAATCGTTTTCAGATGCCATTTGACGGCCGTTAACAAGCACCGTATTAAACTGAGGACCAAAACCACGAACGGTAATAAGTTGACCCTCACCGCCCGAGCGGTCGATGGATACGCCTGTAATACGCTGTAGTGATTCAGCTAAGTTGGTATCGGGAAAGTCGCCAATATCTTCTGCACTAATGGCGTCAACTACGCCAGCAGAACTGCGTTTAACATCCATTGATTTTGCAACCGATGAACGAATACCACTTACCTCAATCACTTCTACGTCATTGTTGGGTTGCGCGTCTTGGGCAAATGCACTATTTGCAGAAATAGCTGACGCTAAAACTGCTGCCACTGAGCATGCAAGCTTGGTTTTCCTATACATGATGGTGTGTGTCCTAAAAGTTAGTTTTAATGTGCCAAATGGTGTGCACCCCATGTGGCTTTTCTCACAGCATTTCGCTGTTAACTCTTCAAGACGACACGGTTTGTAAAATCCCCCAAATTAATTTAACAAAATTTTAAAAAGTGCTGTTTACGCATCATTTTTACGCGTCGATTACACCTTTACGTATGTTTGTTTTTTGTACAATAAATGGTGTATTCACAAGATATATGGAACTGTATTGGGTGTATTAATCAACAATATGCCAAATGTTTATAAATGTTAGTTATGACTATGAAGTAAAAGATACTAGTTGTTGATGGTGTTTTCGCGTAGTTTTGATGCGCCATTGCGCGAAAAGTAATCGCTACAAGCGCTTTTCGGCCTTGCAGTATAAACAAAACGATTGGTTGGTTTGGTTTTAATTTCGACAACGAATGATAAGCATAAGCGAATTAAATGGCTTTAATTTGATTAAAGGGTGTCATTCTCGAAAGAGTCCAAATAAGAGGAAAAGCGTGTGAAAATCATAATAATTAATGAATCTACATCGCCAGATCCGCTGAATAATGTGGAAAAGCGCTGTGCAGCTACGCCAAGTAGTGCACAACGACTGGTAAAGAAAGGGGCGACACTGCTGCTTGAAAAAGGTGCTGGTCTGTCCTCTGGTTATTCAGATAAAGAATATGAAGATGTTGGTGTTACTGTTATAGATAATGTGAATGAAGATTTATCATCAGCAGATATGGTCGTAGCAGTTAACAAGCCTACCGATGTTCAATTGGGGCTGATGAAAAAAGGGGCCATTGTGGTGGGCCATCTCGACCCTTTCTTTCAGCAGTCGCTGGTAGAGAGCATTGCCCAAAAAGGTTTGACGGCTATTTCTGTGGAAATGATTCCACGTTCATCTCGCGCGCAGAAAATGGATGCATTGAGCTCACAGGCAAGTCTTGCGGGTTATGTCATGGTAATGCAGGCGGCAAATCAGCTTCCTTCCATCTTACCCATGATGATGACGCCGTCAGGCACCATTAAGCCTGCAAAAGTATTCATCATCGGTGCGGGAGTGGCAGGTTTGCAAGCGATAGCGACAGCGAAACGCTTAGGGGCGAATGTGCTTGCATACGATACGCGCCCTGTTGTGGCCGAGCAGGTGGAATCGCTAGGCGGCAAATTCCTTAAAATAGATATCGGCGAGACAGGGCAAACCAAAGACGGTTATGCGAAAGAGCTCACCGAAGAGCAAAAAGCAAAGCAGCAAGATGCACAGCGTGATGCTATTGCAGATTCCGACATTGTGATCACAACAGCGCAGCTATTTGGGCGTAAACCTCCCGTTCTTATTTCGAAAGATACATTAGCACTTATGAAACCCGGTAGCGTGGTCGTTGATATGGCGGCCACATCGGGGGGGAATGTTGAAGGCTCTGTAGCCGGTGAGACAGTTGAAATAAACGGTGTAAAAGTGATTGGCAATGGTAACTGGAGTCAGTATGTGGCCAAAGCGGCAACCGACATGTACGCCAACAACATTTATAACCTAATTGATGAGTTCTTTGATGACGATAGTAAGTCGTTTGATTTGAATCTTGAGGACGACATTCTGGCCGGTTGTGTGATTGCGCACGATGGCAAGGTAATCAATGACATGCTTATTAACGCCTATAAAGGAGCCTAATCATGGAAATCATCTACTTACTTTTCATTGTACTGTTGGCTGCGTTCTTAGGCTTTGAGCTTATTCGAAAAGTACCTGCAACCTTGCACACGCCTTTAATGTCAGGTTCGAACGCTATTTCGGGGATCACCTTAGTAGGTGCGCTGGTTGCTTCGGGTAGTGATAACAATCTGCTGACCACTATTTTAGGTACAGTGGCAGTGGCCTTGGCAAGTATTAACGTTGTTGGTGGCTATCTGGTTACCGACCGCATGCTTGGCATGTTCAAAAAGAAAGATAAATAAGGAGTACGCAAGTGAATGATATCGTAACCATAATCAACCTTGCGTACGTAGTTGCTGCTGCACTATTTATAATAGGTCTTAAATTACTCAGCCACCCAGATACCGCCAAAAAAGGAAACTTTGTTTCAGCAGTAGGTATGCTAGTAGCGGTTGTTGTTACCCTGCTTGATCAACAAATTATCAGCTATCACTATATTCTGCTTGGCTTTGTGCTAGGCGGTGCATTTGGTGCGTGGAAAGCGAAAACGGTTGAAATGACCGCCATGCCAGAAATGGTTTCTCTGTTTAATGGTTTTGGTGGTGCGGCATCGTTACTACTAGGGTGGGCGACGCTTGCAGGCATGAGTGTGGTAACGCTCAATACACAAAGCACATTTACCTTCGTAACCCTGTTTTTCACAATTTTAGTGGGGGGGATTACCTTTTCTGGCTCTGTGGTCGCGTGGGGAAAACTGTCAGGTAAAATGAGCTCTAAGGCGGTTATTTTTACTGGCCTTCGCGAACTCTCGGTCTTGCACCTTATTGGCATGGGTGTAGTGGGCTATCTATTTACCACAGAACCAAGCAATACCCTTTGGATTTACTGTGCAATAGCGCTGTCATTAAGCTTTGGGTTGTGGGCCACTATCTCCATCGGCGGTGCAGATATGCCAGTGGTTATTGCACTGCTTAACAGCTATTCAGGCGTAGCGGCTTCTGCAGCTGGTCTTGCCACCGGAAATACCATTTTGATTGTGACCGGTCTTTTAGTGGGTGCGTCAGGTCTTATTCTTACCAATATTATGTGTAAAGCCATGAATCGCTCGCTAATGAACGTGCTGTTGTCTGGCTTTGCGAAACCTATTGAGGCAGGTGAGAAGATAGAAGGTGAAATTAAAGTGCTTTCTGCGCAAGATGCCTTTTATGTACTTGAAGCTGCGCAAGCCGTTTTGGTGGTGCCAGGTTACGGTATGGCGGTAGCACAAGCACAGCATGCGGTTCGCGAATTACAGTCGCTGCTTGAAGAAAACGGATGTACGGTAGATTACGCTATTCACGCAGTTGCAGGGCGCATGCCTGGACACATGAACGTGCTGCTTGCAGAGGCTGATGTGCCTTATGACCAGCTGTATGAAATGGATGATGTTAACCCGCGTATGGAAAACTACGACGTGGTTATTGTTATCGGTGCTAATGACGTAGTGAATCCTGCTGCCAAAGAGATGAAAGGTAGCCCGATTTACGGTATGCCGGTCATTGAAGCATACCGTGCTAAGACTGTCTTTGTATTGAAGCGATCAGCGAATGCAGGTTTTGCGGGTGTTGATAACCCACTGTTCTTTAAAGATAACACCCGTATGGTGTTAGGGGATGCAAAAGATACCATCAATAGCATTATTCGCGAATTTGGCGATGACTAAGCAAATGGCTTAGAATCTGTAGTAAGATGCTAAAAAAGGAAGCCATAGTGCTTCCTTTTTTGTTCTATACACTACGTTTAGTATATGAAACCGTAATGCAATTATTTTGCTCAAGAGAAGTAAACACAAATGCTAGTCGCGCCGTATCACATTGAACAGTTTAAAAACTGCATCCTAGTCACGCTTCGCGGTGATTGGGATATGGCGACAAATATCCGGTATTTGGGAGAATTGTCTGACTGTCTTAAAAGGCGAAGCGGAAAGCCGTTTCATTTGATTGTCGATATGCGGTCATGGCAAGACCCAAAGTCTGATTCAAATATGAGAATGAAATCGACCATCAGATTAGACCGGCGTAATCAGTTGAGTGAACTTTGGTTGGAAGACGAAAAAAGCGATACAGGCCATATTGTAGAGAACTTTTTTGCTGACGTTTCGTTTCCCCTCGACAGAACACAGAGTCTCACAGAGTTTTTCTCGCTTTGTGAAACTAAGGCAGAGCCTTTGGTTGTAGAGTACATAAAGTCTTGGGTTGCCCAAAACAGTTGATTCGACAAGTTCGATAAACAAAATTAGTCGCGACCATAGATATTTTACATCGCAACAATAGTTGTGTTGTCTATAATACGCTGCTTAATTTTGCACTTACCATGCTAGGCATGCGCTTAGCTCATTAGATATAGGTGAATACATTGACAGATTGGAGTATCGAAGAAGCAGAGCGCGTCTATGGCGTGTCTCAGTGGGGTGGTGGCTATTTCAAAGTGGGTGAAAATGGCAACGTACATATTACCCCAGTGCCAGAGGATCCAAGTATCCAAATCGACTTTAATTCGGTCATTGAAGACATTCGCAAAGAGGGTGTGCAGTTTCCTGTTGTTGTGCGCTTTCATGACATTCTGCGATCGCAAGTTGCCGGTCTAAATAAAGCATTTCGAAGCACAATCGAAGAAGCCGAGTATAAAGGTGAATACCAAGGTGTTTATCCGGTTAAAGTTAACCAGATGCGCGAAGTCGTTGAAGAGATTGTTGACGCGGGAAAACCGTTTAACTATGGCTTAGAAGCAGGCTCGAAAGCTGAGTTACTGACCGTGTTGGCGATGAACACCAATGAAGACTCACTCACTATCCTAAATGGCTATAAAGACGATGAAGTGATGCGTCTTGCTTTATTAGGTAGAAAGCTAGGCCGTCGCGTAGTGGTGGTGGTTGAAAAATACACCGAGCTGCTGTTGCTGGTTAAGATTGCAAAAGAACTTAATATCGAGCCCATTATTGGTGTGCGCTCCAAAATGACGGTAAAAGGTCGTGGGAAGTGGGAAAGCTCCGGTGGTGAACGCGCCAAATTCGGTCTAACTATCACAGAGATTATCAATGCTGCACGTTACCTAGAAGAGCAAGGTATGGCGCACTGCTTGAAACTTCTGCACTTCCATATTGGAAGCCAATTAACGGATATTCGAGCGGTGAAAGAAGCCATCACCGAAGGTGCGCGTATATATGCAGACTTGCACAAAATGGGCTTTGAACTGGACTACGTTGACGTAGGTGGTGGTCTTGGCATCGACTATGACGGCAGTAACTCGACCAATGAGTCTTCGCGCAACTATAGCATGCAAGAATACGTTGCAGATGTTGTGTATGGCATGAAGGAAATGTGTGACTTGGAAGGCGTTCCTCATCCAAACTTGGTCAGTGAAAGTGGTCGCGCAATTACGGCGCATCACAGCTGTGTTATTACTGAAATTGTGGGTGAAATTAAATCAAACGCGTCTCAAATGGATACGTCAGCAAAAGAAGACGAACATGTTTTCCTTAAAAACATGCGCGAGCTTGCTGATACCTTTGATGAGCAGACCAACATGCATGAAATCTACAATGACGCTTCGCAATACAAAGAGCAGGCCCTTGATGCGTTTAAGCTTCGCGTATTGCCACTAGAAGAACTTGGCAAGATTGAAACATTGTATTGGCAGATAATGGAGCGCTTACAGAAGCACTACCGCAACGAGGAATATGTGCCTGAGGAGCTACAAGAGCTAGATTACAGCTTGTCATCTCAGTATCTGTGTAATTTCTCTATATTCCAGTCTGCTGCAGATACGTGGGCAATTGATCAATTGTTGCCAGTGGTGCCGCTTACGCGTATGAACGAAAAGCCAACAGTTAATTGTTCACTGGTTGATATTACGTGTGACAGTGACGGTAAAATTGACCAGTTTACTATTGGCCGTGAAATTACCGATGTACTGCCTATGCATCCGCTGAAAAAAGGTGAGCCGTACTACGTTGGTCTATTTTTAACGGGCGCGTATCAAGACGTTATGGGCGATATGCATAATTTGTTTGGTCGTTTAAACGAAGTACACATCTACAGCTATGATGACGATCCTGAAGACTTCTATATTGAAGAAGTTGTGAAAGGTTCATCAGTTGAAGACGTGCTTAATGTTATGCAATATAACCCCCGCGCCATGGCATCAGACGTTAAACGTCTTATCGACAAACAAGTGTGGGATGGCAAGCTTAATCCGCGTGAAGGTGTGCGTTGGACTGACTTCTATGAAAGTTGCTTAAGCGGCTATACTTACCTTAAGCAATAATATGTAAATAGCCGGCACTACGATTTGTTAGCGTCGGCTTTTTCGAAAAAACGCTTCCACAACTGCGCAGTGGTCGAATTGATCATATTCGACTCTGCGTTCATGAGCATGACATATCCCACCTTGTGCTCTGGTGAAAACGCCACATCGGCACGATAACCTTTCACCCAGCCACCATGATAATTCAGCTTAACGCCGTCAATATTATAAATACGCCAGCCCAACCCATAATGGGCATCGTCAATCATGCCTCGCCAACCGCGTCTGTAGGTTTCTCGCTTAGTTTTGACCCGTTCGGTCGTGACATACTCTACCATTTCTGGCGACATAACCGTGGGAAACTCACCTAAGAGTGCTTGCAAGTAAATAGTCATATCACTGATGCTCGCATTCACACCTGCCGCGGGAGAAAAGCGGTAATAGTTACTCTCGACATTCCCTTCACGCCATTTATTACGGGCAATGGCAATATGAGGGTGAGCCCAAGATGAAGATGAAAGTAGGCCACC
The DNA here is from genome assembly GCF_028865455.1 of Alteromonas sp. 009811495. NCBI lineage: Bacteria > Pseudomonadati > Pseudomonadota > Gammaproteobacteria > Alteromonadales > Alteromonadaceae > Alteromonas > Alteromonas sp. 009811495. Next base: position 4,206,456 of record NZ_CP113972.1, on the reverse strand, counting down.
TTTACCTACACTTGCGGTTTTCATTCCTAATGGCGCAAAAAGTTGCGTATGCATTTGCGCCGAATATGACGTGTTGTGATTACTAAAGTAATACTCTAAGGCACCAAATAGGGCGTTTTGGTAGGTATAACATTCGCCAGGTTTACATAAGGGCTCTAATTCGCCAAGCGACTTTAATACGCGTTCTAATGAGTAGTCTGCTTCTATTAGGTTGTCGTAGGCATTGGGCATGAAGCCGCTAGATTGCCCCACAATATGTTGCAACTGAAGTGATTGCATACCATTGCCTTTAAACGGAATATCAGGCAGCAATGTGCTAATAGGCGTAGTCCAAGATAGCTGGTTTTGTTCTACCAGTTTTGCAGATAATAGTGCGGTAAACGTTTTCGATACTGACGCTAATCGAAAAACAGTGTTTTCGGTTATCTTCTTGCCATTGCGCTTAGCCGTTTTACCATAAACGTATACGCGAGGAGCTTTGCCTTGCTCGTAAAAAACAAACGCGTAGCCGGGTACATTAAACTTATCAGCTTCACTTTGAACATACTTTGCATAATCATCCAACCAGTCTGCATGTACTGGAAAAGTATGCGTAATCAGTATGAGTAACAGCCATGTTAGGGATTTGCGCGACATCAATTTGCGCAATGAATTCAGCATATAAGTCGCTCTGTAGGCCGCGTTGCTCAACTAAAAAATGAGTGGCGGTCGTTTTTATTGTTTCGATATTATGCGGATAGCGCGGCTAATGATCAAATTCACGTCTTTTTTGTATGCTCACATAAAAACAATTGTGAGATCCGATTTTGTCGCGCACTGTGTATCAATGCGCTATAGACTAGCACTGTTCATTCAATAAGGCGCTGTAAATTCTTTATGTCAGAGCTTCAACTTAAAAACGGTACTAGTGTTGATTCCCAGACCTTAACTAAAGCTCGGCTAAGTCGCGACCCACGTTTTGACGGTACTTTCTTTGTGGCAGTCAAAACAACGGGGATCTTTTGTCGCCCGATTTGCCCCGCCAAGTTACCGAATGAAGAAAATGTAACTTACTATCAGCATGCGACCACTGCCATGGCACATGGTTTTAGACCTTGCTTTCGATGTCGCCCAGATAGTGCGCCTCACTCGCCAGCGTGGAGTGGCGTGGGTGCAACGGTAAATCGTGCAATTGCGTTGCTATCGGTTATTCCTTCAGAATCAGTGTCTGGTGTCGCAGCACGGTTAGGGATAAGTGAGCGTTATCTCAATAAGTTGATGGTGAATGCATTAGGTTTGTCTCCTAAGTCATTTCAAAATATGCATCGTGCTTTATTCGCCAAGCAGCTTATTCAACAGTCTTCACTGTCGATAACTGATGTGGCATTTACGGCTGGGTATCAGTCATTACGACAACTGCAGCGCGCCATGGCCCAGTATTGCGATACTACACCGTCACAGCTTCGCAAACACCAAAGTCATACTGAACAACAAATCACGTTATTTTTGTCTTATAGACCACCTTACAACTGGCCTTATGTTCGCCAGTTTTTGGCACTTCGCGCTATCCCAAGGATGGAGCAGGTGACAGAAGATACTTACGAACGTTGGTTTGAATGGGAAGGAGCTGATGGCTATTTCAGTGTTAAACACGACCCTAAACGCAGTGGATTTTCAGTAGCACTTACGCTTTCAAATTTAATGCATTTACATCGCGTTATTGAAAACATTAAAGCTATGCTCGACCTTAATGCAGACCCCATATTGATTGAAGAAAGTTTAACCAAAGCGGGGCTTGCGCCGCAACAGCTTACCTGCGGTTTACGACTTCCTAGCGCATGGAGCGTGTTTGAAAGCGGATGTCGCGCTATTGTAGGGCAACAGGTGAGTGTTAAAGCCGCTATTGGGCAAGTATCGTTACTGGTACACCATTTAGGACGGCAGGCGATACATTCACAAGATAACTTGGATGCTCATGCTGAAAAAGCACCAGCACAGTCGCACGTTTATTTCCCAACACCTGACGATGTAGCGTCGAGTGACCTTGCGTTTTTGCGTATGCCGCAGGCTAGAAAAAATGCTATTCGTCAGTTCGCCAGTTTATTCGCGCAAAGTAAAATGCCATCGCACGATGATATTTTATCGATAAAAGGCATAGGACAATGGACACTGGATTGCTTAAGAATGCGCGGTGAACGAAACCCGGATGTGTACCTCTCTGGCGATTTAATAGTACGTAAAACCGCAGAAAAATTTGTCGTGCGTTCAGAAGACGCAGCGCCCTGGCGTAGTTATCTTACGCTTCAGATGTGGCAGTTGAGTGAGCACAATACATAAACACATTAATTAGTTGAAACTGCGTGTTACAAGCACGTATTGAGAGTGCAACAAGAAAAGGGCTTTTATGGAATACACACAGCATATTGAAACGCCTGAAGGCTACGTGCAAGTGCATGCCAACACACAGGGTGTTACTGCGATTGCGTTTGTGGATGCACCCGAGAAAACCGCAATAAGTAATGTGTTAACTCAAGAAGCGTGTGCACAACTTAATGCCTATTTTGCCAGAAAACTTACCCAATTTGACTTACCTTTAGCTGCTGGCGGTACGCAATTTCAGCGCCGGGTGTGGGAAGCGCTTGTGCAAATCCCTTATGGTGAAACGGCGAGCTATCTGGATATAGCAAACGCTATAGGAAACCCTAAAGGTGTGCGCGCCGTTGGTATGGCTAATGGTCGGAATCCTATTGCGATAGTCGTGCCTTGTCATCGTATTATTGGCAGTAACAAAACCCTCACCGGCTATGCTGGCGGTTTGCATCGAAAGCAGTTTTTGTTGAATTTAGAAGGAGCGCAAGGCGTATTATGGCAATAAAAGATCTTCTATCACTGTTAGTGCTAGCAGGTATTTGGGGAGGCTCATTTATATTTATGCGAGTTGCTGCCCCTGAGTTTGGTATCTATGTGCTCGTTGCAATTCGTACATTACTTGCCACAGCGGTTTTACTTCCTTTGCTCATGTTGCGAGGTTCGATTAAAGATATACGGCAACATTGGTTAGCCATTGCGTTAGTCGGGCTTGCCAACACCGCAGTGCCTTTCGTGCTGTTTAACTACAGCAGTTTGCATTTGGAAGCGGGCGTAAACGCAATTTTAAACGCCACAGCGCCTATGTTCGGCGCAATAGTTGCGTGGGCATGGCTGGGCGACAAATTAACTAAATCTGCGATAGCGGGGCTGTTTATTGGTTTTATCGGTGTGGCGGTAATTAGCCAGCAAAAGCTAGGCGAAGGAGAAATAAGTTTTTTACCTATCCTTACAGCGTTACTGGCTACATTGGGGTATGGTATTGCCGCAAGTATGATGAAAAAGTGGTTGCAGGGAGTAAAGCCATTGGTCGTCGCTACGGGTAGCCAAGCGATGGCAAGTGTAATGTTAGCACCGTTTGCACTGGCGACCTTACCCGCTACTATGCCAAGCACCCATGCTTGGGCAAACGCTGTGGCACTGGCCATTGCAGGTACCGGTATTGCGTACATTCTTTACTTTAAGTTAATTGCCAATATAGGCCCAGCAAAGGCGATAACGGTGGCATACCTTGTACCGCTATTTGGCATCGTTTGGGGAGTGTTGTTTTTGCAAGAGCACTTGTCAGCACAAACCATCATCGGTGGTCTAATGATTCTGTTCGGTGTTGCACTGACAACAGGTGTGCTCACAAGGAGGCGGTCTAAAGCACAGACCGCTACTCAATAAGCTGCATCCTCACTAAATTGCTTCCATCGCGCTTTGCTTGATAAAGCGCGTCTTCTGCATGTGCAGTGACTTCATGCATAGCGCGGCTTGATGCGGTATAGGAAATACCAATCGACGCTGTTATTTGTAGGTCAGGTAATTCTGGTAACGGCGGTAATGTGGCAATACCATGACGAATATTCTGAGCAAGATCAAACGCCACATGTGGGCCAGTATTTGGTAACAGGACAATAAACTCTTCACTACTCCATCGTCCTAGTACGTCGCTATCTCGTAAATGATCCGCTAAATACCCCACCACTTTATCCAGAATATCGTCACCTGTGTTTCTTCCGTGAGCATCCACTATGTCGCTAAAACCATCTACATTAATCAGCATCAAACTCAGTGAATTGTGTTCAGCCAACAGTGTTTTATAGATGAGCTGTAAGTTATCTTTTTCGGGCAAGCGAGTAGAATGTCGTACAACTAAGTCTGGCTGCATATCTTTTCTAAAGTAGTACAGCAGGTTGTATATAAGCAGAAACAGAGAAAACACAACAACAAGCAGCGTTACAACACTGAAAATAAACGCCTGAGAAATCTCCGCTTGTCGGTCTTCAAGAGGGCTTAGTAAAAACACAGTCCAGCCAAACTGATTGAGTTTAACTTCAGCAATAAGAAAATCTTTCTGATCAATGGTGACAAGCTTATTGTTAAGCGCTTGCTCGTCTTGAATGGCGATGGGCAGACTTGCATACCAAGGCAATTCTGAAAGATTCGTAAATTCAGAATATGACGCAATAAGTTCTGGATCAGATGACAGCATAATGTCGCCTTGTCCATCGACAAAGAGAAAGTCGTAGCCATACTCCTGCTTGTAGGTATCAAAAACTTCGATAAAGCTTCTAAGGCTTTTACCTACCCCAAAAAAGCCTAAGAATTTTCCAGATTCGTCGTGAATTTTAATATCGATGTAAAAATGGGTATCTTCCCATTTGCCGATGTCTGCAACGGCATCAGCTGGGTGGTCTCGATACTTGAAGTACCAACTTACCTCACCCTCAACAAGATCAATTATCGAGCCGTCAGAATTGTATTGCTTTCTGTCACTTTCTGAGGCGATAAAAAACGATAAGCCAAATTCATCTTCAAGACGATCCAATGTCTTGAAAACAGCAGTCTCATCAATGTTCTCACCGCGCATTAAATCGACAAGCTCAGTGGAGTGCCCCAACGCTTCAGAAATATGAAGTGGTTTAAGCAATTGCTCGACAATTAGCGAAATGGCGGGTGATAAGGATTGTTGTTGCGCGCGACTTTGCTCGGCAACAATTTTGGAAATACTAAAATGAACCAGTGTCACAATGGCGATGACTACCACGGCGAATAACACCAGTATGCTTCGATGCAGTGTTCTAAATGTGTTCACAGACTACGCATGCTCCCTTGCCTGACTGAACGTTATATCGTTAGTGCAATTATAACCGCTGCACTTATGAACTACTAGGTAGTTTGCTGTAAATTTAGACTAAATGACAAAAGCCTATTTGACTAGTGGATATGACGCTTTTTGATGTAATGAAGCACTGACATCTTCATCTACCTTAGTTACACTAGCCTTAATCATTGATATTTACTGTTTATACGTATTAGCAAATTAAAGGAATACTATGGCTTTCTCAGTCGTTGTTTTAGCTGCGGGTAAAGGTACCCGCATGAAGTCATCTTTGCCAAAAGTACTGCACAAAGTTGGCGGTGTGCCAATGGTTCAACGCATCATTAATACCGTTAAATCGCTGGGCGCTGACAATATACATCTTGTTTACGGCCACGGTGGTGACCAACTTAAAGCAACGATTATCGAAGACAACCTAAACTGGTGTTTGCAAGCTGAGCAATTGGGTACAGGTCATGCTGTTCAGCAGGCGGTTCCTCATGTAAAAGACGATGAGGATGTGCTCATTTTGGTTGGTGATGCGCCGCTAATACGAGAAGAAACGTTAAGCGCGCTTAAAGCGGTAAAAGCACAGTGTGACCTTGCGTTATTAACGGTAGAGCTGGATGACCCTACAGGTATGGGGCGCATCGTTCGTGAAAACGACAATATAACTGCGATTGTAGAACATAAAGACGCGACAGACGCTCAGCGTGAAATAAAAGAAATTAATACTGGCATGATGATGATGTCAGGCGCAGACCTAAAACGCTGGTTGGGTGATTTAAGCAACGACAACGCGCAGGGCGAGTACTACCTTACTGATGTGATTGCGATGGCGGCCGCTGAAGGTAAGCGAATTCAATCTGCGCAGCCGCAATCAGCGGTAGAAGTTGAAGGTGTCAATAACCGTTTGCAACTCGCTAACCTAGAACGCGCTTTACAACATCGTCAAGCTAATGAACTGATGACCAATGGTGTAACGCTACTTGACCCATCACGCTTCGATTTACGTGGTTCAATGGATATTGGCAATGACATTGTTATTGACGTAAACGTTATTGTTGAAGGTGAAGTCAAAATTGGCAGCAACGTTACAATTGGTGCTAACTGTATTTTGCGAAACTGCACGATTGCAGATAATGCAGTGATTGAAGCCAATTCAATTATCGAAGATGCTCAAGTGGGTGAAGCGTGCGTAGTCGGCCCTTATGCCCGACTTCGTCCTGGCGCAGTTATGCACAAAAATGCCAAAGTGGGTAACTTTGTTGAAATGAAAAAAGCAGTTTTGGGTGAGGGTGCAAAAGCCAATCACCTTACTTATTTAGGTGACGCACAGGTCGGCCCGAATGCCAACATTGGCGCGGGTACCATCACATGTAATTACGATGGCGTGAATAAATCAAAAACCATTATTGGAGAGAATGCATTTATTGGTTCTAACTCTTCATTGGTTGCGCCTGTGTCTATTGGTGATGGCGCAACGGTTGGAGCGGGCTCAGTTATCACCAGTGCAGTGGAAGATAAAGCATTGGCTGTCGCGCGCGGTAAACAGCGCAATATTGCGAACTGGCCGAGACCGACTAAAAAGTTGTAACAAGGCGCAAATCAGCCTTAGCTAATAAAAAAGCGGAGCGAGTTCTTTAATAAAGACGCTCCGTTTTTTTATGCTTGTTATAGTAGTAGACACAACACGCAAGTTTCAATTTCCCACCAAGGAGCACAAATGCTTTCTACCTTACTTGTTGGATTTGGTTTTTCAGCCCAGACCTTTCATCTGCCATTTCTCAACTATCTTCCAGACTTCGTTGTTGATGGGGTGGTATCTTCAAAACCTGACTTGGTAAATGCAGCGCTGCCCGACGCTACTGTGTATACATCCTTAGAAGAAGCGCTGGAAAAGCACACTTTTGACTTGGTGGTGATCACAACGCCAAATCACCTTCATGCACCTCAAGCTAAACTTGCTCTTGGATATAACTGTCATGTATTAGTCGAGAAGCCATTTACGTTAAGCACAGCCGACGCAGAGGCGCTTGTTAGTCTGGCAAAGTCTAAAAATCGCAAGCTTTGTGTTTACCACAATAGACGCTTTGATGGCGACTTTCTTACGCTTAAGAAGCTTATGGCAGAAGGCACCTTGGGAGATGTTAAGCGATTTGAAAGTCGATTCGACCGCTTTCGTCCTACACCGCGTAATCGTTGGCGAGAGAATGCCGGGCCGGGCAGCGGTATTTTCTGGGATCTTGGCCCTCATCTTATAGACCAGGCTCTACAGCTATTTGGTGAGCCTAAAGCAGTATCAGCTGATATCGTTACACTTCGCGAAGGTGGTCAATCAGATGACTGTTTTGATATTACGCTTCACTACGAAGATAAAGTGATAAAACTCGGCAGTTCTGCCTTTCAAGGCGGCGCTACATTGCGCTTTGATGTGCAGGGAACAAAAGCTAGCTATCGTAAATTCTATTTAGATCCACAAGAAGACCAGTTAAGGGCTGCGTTGCCGTTCACAGATGAAAAATGGGCCGTGACACCACATGAAGAACACGGTGAGCTGGGTAATGAGGCAACTCAGAAGAAAGTCCCCACTCTTGATGGTCAGTATCTCACTTTCTTCAAAGAATTTGCGAAGGCCGTTGCAGGCAATGCTTCTTTGCCAGCAGATGCAAACAGTGTGGTTGCTGTAATTCGAACAATAGAGCTGGCCATTGAAGCAAATGCTGCACAGGCAAAATTGATGTATAAATAAACAAAACGCTTGATCAAAGTTTCGTAATAACATAGCATGCTTTCGAAATATAATTCATAGCTTTCGTTTTGAAAGTTATGCGTGTTTGCCACCTACTGTGAATATAACTATTAACCGAGCGGAACGATAACAATTGAGAAGTAGTAAGTCAGTTGATGTGCGACGTCAGGCAATAGTGACGTGGATAAACCAGCACGGCCACACGCAGGTGGAGGCCTTGGCAGCACAATTTAATACATCTGAAGTCACTATAAGAAAAGACTTAGCGGCCCTTGACGCGCAGGGGTTAATAATTAGACAGTTCGGTGGTGCGGTACCGGCAGTTGCAAATCACAGTGTACCCGACGCGTTATCCCCAAAAACAAGCAATGTCATATCATCGCTTTCTCATATCGGTGAGTGTGCAGCATCGTTGGTTAAGCCTGGCAGCAAACTTGTTATCGATTGCGGCTCAACAACTTCAACAATCCTTCCTTTTTTGTCACAGATTGGTGGTTTGGTAGTGATGACCAATGCGCTGGCGACAGCGAACTACCTTACACAATGTGAGAAAGAGCCTACTGTGCTGATGACAGGCGGTACGTGGGATGCACAATCGCAGTCTTTTCAAGGTGCTATGGCCGAACAATTGGTTAACGCCTATAGTTTTGATATTGCTTTTATTGGCGCTGCAGGTATTGATGTCAACCGCGGTACAACCACGTTTAACGAACTAACAGGTGTAACACGCGCCATGGCCCAAGCCGCCAGTAAGGTCGTTGTAATGGCAAGTTCGAAGAAACTAACTCATAAAATGCCCAATCTCGAATTAGGTTGGGACACTATTTCAGTTTTGATCACTGACGAGGGTATCAGTGCTCAAGATAAACAAAACATCGAAGAACAGGGCGTTGCGGTAATGATTGCTGCGCTTAATGGAGAATAATTATGTGTGGAATTGTAGGCGCTGTTGCCGAACGTAATGTAGTAGAAATTCTACTAGAAGGACTTAAACGCCTTGAGTACCGTGGGTATGACTCGGCTGGTGTGGCATTGTTGCAACAAGATGGCACGCTAAAACGCATTCGTCGTACAGGCAAAGTACAAGAACTGGCTGACGCTGTAGCACAAGAAGACGCACTTGGTGGAACGGGTATCGCGCATACACGCTGGGCAACACACGGTGGTGTTACTGAAGCGAATGCCCACCCTCATTTCTCAACTGACCGCGTGGCAGTAGTACACAACGGCATCATTGAAAACTATGTAACACTAAAAGCGCAGCTTGCTGAAAAAGGGTATACCTTCACCAGTGATACTGATACCGAAACTATTGCGCACACCGTTCACGAAGAATTGAAATCAGGTAAAACACTTTTAAACGCGGTACAAAGCGCAGTTAAAACCTTTCACGGTGCTTATGGCACAGTGATTATGGATAAAGAAGATCCAAGTCGCGTGGTAGTGGCGCGCTCTGGCAGTCCATTAGTCATTGGTTTGGGCCTAGGTGAGAACTTTATCGCATCTGACCAAATGGCATTATTGCCAGTAACTCGCCGCTTTATCTTTTTAGAAGAGGGCGATGTAGCTGAAATCACGCGTCGCGACGTAAGTATCTTTGATAAAGATGGCGCACCTGTAGAGCGTGAAGTTATTGAATCGAATATTGAGCACGATGCGGGTGATAAAGCGGGCTACCGTCACTACATGCTTAAAGAAATTCACGAACAACCTACCGTTGTACGCAATGCACTTCAAAATCGTATAGACGAGAATGGTCTAATGCCTGGCGTATTTGGCGAAGGCGCGGCAGATATCTTTAGCAAAGTAAAACACGTTCAAATTATTGCTTGTGGTACAAGTTATCATGCGGGTATGACTGCGCGTTACTGGCTTGAGCAATACGCGAATGTATCGTGTAACGTAGAAATTGCGTCTGAGTTCCGCTACCGCAAGTCTGTGGTTCACCCAAACAGTTTGCTTATTACCATTTCTCAGTCAGGTGAAACGGCAGATACATTGGCAGCACTACGTCTTGCAAAAGAATTGGGCTACATGTCGAGCCTGACCATTTGTAACGTACCTGGCTCATCGCTTGTACGCGAATCCGACCTTGCCTTTATGACACGCGCTGGCGCTGAAATTGGTGTAGCTTCAACCAAAGCCTTCACTACGCAGTTAACGGCATTCTTGATGCTAACCTTAGCACTTGGCAAAGAGAACGGTATGGCCGAATCTGATGCTAAAGGTATTGTTTCTGCGCTTCATAGCCTACCTGCAAAGCTAGAAGAAACCTTGGCTATCACAGGTGGTATTGAAGACCTAGCCGAAGAGTTTGCTGACAAAAACCATAGTTTATTCTTAGGTCGTGGTGACCAGTATCCTATTGCAATGGAAGGCGCGCTTAAGCTTAAAGAGATCTCTTACATTCACGCTGAAGCCTACGCGTCTGGTGAGTTAAAGCACGGTCCACTTGCACTTATTGATGATGAGATGCCAGTTATCGTAGTGGCGCCTAACAACGAGCTACTCGAAAAGCTTAAATCTAACGTTGAAGAAGTACGCGCACGTGGCGGCATTATGTACGTATTTGCAGATAAAGACGCTGCCTTTGCGGGCGATGAAACTATGCGTGTTATTGATGTACCGCATTGTGAAGAGCCTATTGCGCCAATTATTTACACATTGCCACTACAGCTATTGTCTTACTATGTTGCTTTGATTAAAGGCACCGATGTGGACCAACCTCGTAACCTGGCAAAATCGGTAACGGTTGAGTAAGTGTTTTTTGGTTTGCAGACCTGTGCACGTTAAATAATGATCGAAACAGTGTTTAATGTGCGCAACTAATTTGAAAGTTCGCTACTGGTACAAAGTACGAAACAAAAACGGTCACGATATGTGGCCGTTTTTTGTTCACAATGTATACTTACTGTAAACTTGACAAAACTTGACTCCACTATATACTGCTCGCCATGCAAAAGAGACTTAATATCAAAAGCGCACAAGATGCAATGGAACAAGCTGGGTTGAATCAAACCGCAGTCGCTGAGTCTTTGGGCGTAACAAAAGAAGCAGTTTCACAATGGCTAAATGCCAAATCTTTCCCAAGACCTAATAAACTGTTGAAGCTTGCAAAGCTCTTACAATTAAGTTTTGGAGAGCTTGTAATAAACGATGAGCCGAACGCGCCATTGATTGCTTTTCGCAAAAAAGCAGGCACTAAGACTAAAGATCATCATATAGAAAAAGCGCAAGAAATAGGTCGCTTTTTACGTCACCTAGTACCTTACCTACCTTTTCAAACACTGGAAATGCCACCAGTGCTAAAATCACCAAACCGTGATTATGAATATTTACGTCAAGTAACGTCTAAAGTTCGTACAGATATTAATTTAGGTGAAATTGGAACTGTCGATTTCGTCCATTTAATTCGTCGATTTACTGAGCTCCAAGCAGTAGTGGTTCCAGCTTTGTGGGGTACAAAGCAGCGACATGAGAATGCTATACATATCCACTTACCTGATTCTCAAACAACTTGGGTTTATCTAAATTTAGACACAAACATCCATGATTTTAAGTTTTGGATGGCACATGAACTTGGCCACTGTTTGTCACCTTCTCTGTCTGGTGATGATGCAGAAGATTTTGCTGATGATTTTGCTGGCGCTTTGTTATTTCCATCTGCTCTTGCTGAAAAAGCATATACAGAGATAAACCAGCAAAGAACTAGCGCGGAAAAAATACAGAAAGTAATTGAGTTGGCTGACGAGCAAATCATATCGCCTTATACCGTTTTAGGGCAAACCAATAAATACGCGGCATATAAAGGTTTACCAGAAATTGAGTTAAGTAAGGCGTTCTTTGGTGCGGTCACTAATTTTAACAAACGCTTTCATAACTTAAGTGATACGTTATTAGGCGATATTCAGAAGCTTGATGCACGAGATTTTATAAATAAAACAGAGAACGCGTTTGAGACACCTTTCTTCGAGTTACTTAGAAAATACCTAAAAGAGCAAAACAAGGGCCCTGGATATGTACAAGTGGTTATGGGCATGCCATTGCTCGATGCTCGGAGCATACACTCTGAGTTAACTTAATGCCTCTATCAAAGATACTTGTAGATACCAACTCTTACCTCAGATTAGCACAAACAATACGACCACTATTATTTGTGTCTTTCGGCGACAATGAATATTGTTTATATATCCTGCCTGAATTAAATGATGAGCTAGCTAATAGGCGATTAAACTCTAAATTCCCTTGGGTTGACGAGGAAGAATATTTAGAAAATCGCAAAAGCTTTCCAACTGTCGGTCGTAAGCAAAAAAGAGCTATTCTCACTAACTTTGATTTTATTTGGGATTTTGTTCAAACCGAACTACCAGGTCCATCAAGAGTAGATGCTTTATATATCGCTTACGCTTTAGAGTTAGGCGTTCCTGTTGTCACCGACGACCAAGATATGACAGAGCTTGCAAAAGAATTTGAAGTTCCAGTTATGCCGACATTAGAGTTACTAAAAATCATGCATGACAGTAACCATGCTGATTTAAAAAAGATTAAAGGTATTGTTGAATACTGGCGAGCTATTGGTGACTGTCCCGCTAATTTGCACCGTGATTTAAAAAAGTTCTTCCCCGACCTCTAATTACCTATTCAACTCCTCACTTATTGATCTACATACGTAAAAGAGTAAACTGAACTCAATTGTACTTTTTCGACATTGGTGAGATTTCTCGACATGAGTGACCCTATTCTGACTATTAAAGACGTCGCTGACTATCTAAAAGTTAATGAGCGCACCATTTACCGGCTAGCTGCAAGCGGTGAGCTACCTGGTTTTAAAGTAGGTAACTCTTGGCGGTTTAAGCAAAGTGAGCTGGAGCAATATATTGCCGAACAACACAATCGAGCTAATGAACAAGACCCAAATAAATCAAAAAATAATTAGGAATCAGAATCCATGGCACAACTGGAAAACATTGAAGCAATAGAAAAACGCCTGTGGAAATCGGCTGATACCCTGCGCGCCAACTCTGAGTTGGCTAGTAACGAATACTTTTTACCTGTAATGGGGCTGATCTTTTTACGCCACGCATACAGTCGTTATTTATCAGTTAAAGATGACATTGTCGAAACCTTGCCGAGTCGTGGCGGCAAAACCCGTGCTCTAACGAAAGAAGACTTTTCTAAAAAAAGCGCGATTTACCTTAAAACAGAAGCGCAGTTTGATTACCTGATCGCTTTGAAAGATGCCGATAATCGTGCTGAAGCTATTATTCATGCCATGGAGTCTATCGAAGCTGACTACTCCAATCTGCGTAATCAGCTTCCCAAACAGGAATATAACAATATTCCAAACGATGTTTTGGGCATGCTTTTGCGTACGTTAAACCCTGAAGAATTAAAAAAGGCGACAGGTGATATTTTTGGTCGTATATATGAATATTTCCTTACCCAGTTTGCTGATCAAGGGGCTCATGATGGAGGCGAGTTCTTCACTCCTGTCTCATTAGTTCAATTATTGGTAAATGTGCTTGAGCCAGATCACGGTAAGATATTTGACCCTGCCTGTGGCTCTGGAGGCATGTTTGTTCAAAGTGCACATTTTATGGAACGCCATGCGCAAGACCCTCATGAACTGACCTTCTTTGGGCATGAAAAAAACCGTGTGACAACACGGCTGGCCAAAATGAATCTAGCGGTTCACGGGCTAGAGGGAAACGTAGAAGGTGGCGAATCAGCAATTACTTACTACAACGATCCACATGAAGGCTTATTTGGTACCGTCGATTATGTCATGGCAAACCCACCATTTAACGTCGACGAAGTTGATGCCGACAAGATCAAAGGCGATAAACGTCGCTTACCTTTTGGCTTGCCTGGTGTAAATAAAAACAAAAAAGTTAGCAACGGTAACTATCTTTGGATCCAGTATTTTTACAGCTATTTAAACGCTACAGGCAAAGCTGGGTTTGTAATGTCTTCTCAGGCATCCAGTGCTGGACGAGATGAAGCTAAGGTACGCGAGCAACTGGTGAAAACTGGCCATGTAGATATCATGGTTGATATTCGCGGTAACTTTTTCTATACCCGAACGGTGCCTTGTCAGCTTTGGTTCCTAAATAAAAATAAGCCAGAGCATTTAAACGATAAAGTGCTCATGCTGGACGCGCGTAATGTGTACCGCAAAGTCACTCGAAAAATTTATGACTTCAGCCCTGAGCAGCAGCAAAACTTAACCGCGATAATTTGGCTTTATCGTGGTGAAGGCCAAAGATTTATCGAACTGGTTCAACAATACATTAAAAGGTCGCTACTTGAGGCTGCTCAATGTGAGATTGTGGAAGAGCCAAAATGTAAACCACTTCCAGATTTTACAGAGCAATTAGGTAAGCTAAACGATGCCTTTAAGCCGTTTATGGAAAAGCTACAACAAGGCAAAGTAAACACCGAACCTTATCAAGACTTCCTTAATGCAAAAGAATCTGTAGAGTATGGCTGGGCTGCATTCCAAACTTTAACGAAGGAATTGCAGACCTCATGGGGCAGCAATAAATTCAACGATGCTGCAAGTTTATTGAGTTTTACGGACAAAGATACCTGCTTAAAAGAGCTGGCGGATCAAAGCCGTAACTTAATTAAAGAAGTCGATTTAGCGTATAAACTGGCAACTCGCGTTATCGAACTCGCTGAAGCCAATGAAGCGAAAGAAAGCGAACTTTGGGATAACGCATTACTCAATGGCCGTAGCCGCACTAATCTAAAGAAAACCGCTGATGAAGCTCGCAAGCAGGCGGTAGAGCAACTCAAGCAAGTACGTTATTTCTATAAGCAAGCACACTGGTTATTGAGCCGGTTCCCTGAGGGTAAACTTTGCGATGTTGAAGGCTTAGTGAAACTGGTAGATAAAGCAGATATTGAAGCCGCTGATTGGAGTTTAACGCCTGGCCGTTATGTCGGTGTAGCACCAGAAGAAGTGGATGACGAGTTCGACTTTGAAGAAGCCCTGCGTGATATCCATATTGAGCTGCAAGGCTTAAATAACGAAGCCACAGAGTTAGCCGAAAAAATTGCCCGTAAATTCGAGGAGCTGGGGGTATGACTACCTTGATTGATGTCAAGATTGACAGTTTAGGGCATATCGTAACAGGAAAAACACCTAGCAAAAAAGTTGCGGAATACTTTGATGGAGAGTTCCAATTCGTAACACCGTCAGATCTTAATTTTAAGCACTATTATTGCCGAACCACCGAAACGACAGTAACTGAAGCTGCAAAGGAAAAGCATAAAAACCAATTTATTCCTACTGGTTCTATTATGTTCACATGTATCGGCAACACGATAGGAAAATGTGCTATAGCCTCTGTTGATTGCCTTACAAATCAGCAAATAAATACTGTCATTCCACATCACCAGAATGAGTCTAAGTTTATTTACTATTTCTTAAACCACTATATGGATGTGTTTAGAGGCATAGGTCTTAGTGGTGGTGCTGCTACTCCAATAATAAACAAAACAGACTTCTCGAAAGTTGTTTTAAAGGCTCCAGAAAGAACACTCTGGCCTGAGATTGGTAATTTGCTGTCGAAATACGATGATCTCATTGAAAACAATCGCCGCCGTATTCAATTATTGGAAGAATCCGCTCGCCTGCTGTATCAGGAATGGTTTGTTCACTTGCGCTTCCCCGGCCATGAGCAAATTAAGGTTACCGATGGTGTACCGGAGGGATGGGAGAAAAAGCCTCTCAAGCAAATCGCGACATTAAACTACGGAAAAGCACTAAAAGCAGAAGTACGAGTGCCCGGACCATTTCCGGTTTATGGCTCTAGTGGTGAAGTTGGAAGCCATGAAAAAGCGTTGGTCAAAGGGCCTGGCATTGTTGTGGGGAGAAAGGGCAATGTTGGTAGTATCTATTGGGTCAATACCGATTTCTACCCTATTGATACGGTCTATTTTATATCCTCAGAAGAGAGTAGTTTATTTCTATATCACGCCCTTCAAAACGTGCAGTTTATAAATACAGATGTCGCCGTACCAGGGTTAAACAGGGATATGGCATACAGCCGAGGAATCCTTATTCCTGATGACAAAAATCTCCAACGGTTTTTATCTGAGGTTAAGCCAATACAAGAGCAAATAAACAAATTACAGGACTACAATGATAGGCTCGCTCAAGCACGAGACCTACTACTGCCTAAATTAATGAGTGGCGAATTAACTATTTAAATCAAGGAATGATAATGAACCGAGTACAAGCACAGCAATTACTAAAAATAGCGTTAGCAAATCCAACGGCAGAATTTCGTGATGGACAATGGGAAGCCATTGATGCACTCGTTAACCATCGTCAGAAACTCTTAGTCGTCCAGCGAACTGGTTGGGGTAAAAGCTCGGTTTATTTTATCAGCACTAAAATATTTCGTGATCGCGGTATGGGGCCAACGATTATTGTCTCGCCCTTACTTGCTTTAATGCGTAACCAGATTGAGTCTGCGCAGCGATTGGGTATCGTTGCTGAAACTATGAACTCCACCAATCAAAACCACTGGCAGGCGGTAACTCAACGTATTCTTAATAATCAAATAGATTGCTTGCTGATTTCTCCAGAGCGATTAGCCAACGATAACTTCATTGAAACAGTCTTACAGCCTATTGCTGACCGTATCGCCTTGATGGTGATTGATGAAGCCCACTGTATATCGGATTGGGGTCACGATTTCCGCCCTGATTATAGACGCATTGTTAATATTTTACGCCAGCTACCGGACAACACCCCTGTGTTAGGTACTACTGCTACAGCAAATGATAGAGTCGTTGAAGATATACAAACGCAGCTTGGTGATATTCAAATTCACCGAGGCCCGTTAATACGAGAAAGTTTAGCGTTACAAGCAATGACACTTCCTGATCAAGCATCTCGTTTAGCATGGCTTGCACAAGTGATTCCTACCTTACCTGGCACTGGTATTGTTTATACCCTAACGGTGCGAGATGCAGAGCAAGTTGCTAATTGGCTATGTGAGAATGGCATAGATGCAAACGCCTACCATGGTAGTGTGGAAGCGGAAGGGTTTGAAAATAGTAACTTGTATCGGCAACACCTTGAGGAGTTACTCTTACATAACGACTTGAAAGTGCTTGTTGCAACGACGGCTTTGGGTATGGGTTATGACAAACCAGATTTAAGTTTTGTTATTCATTATCAAGCGCCTGGCTCTATTGTTGCTTATTATCAACAAGTTGGGCGTGCAGGTCGTGGTATTGAACACGCGTTAGGCGTGCTTATGTCGGGAGTTGAAGACCAAGATATTCATGCATTCTTTAGAGATTCAGCCTTCCCTACAGGCCATCAGGTTGACGAAATATTAAACGTACTTGAACAGAGCGATGGACTTTCACTTCGCAATATTGAAGAGCAAACTAATTTGCGCCATGGCCAGATTGAAAAAGTGCTCAAGTTGCTTAGTGTCGAAAACCCCGCGCCAGTAATTAAAGAAGGTAGCCGCTGGTTAAGAACACCTATTCGATACCAAATGGATCATGCCAGAATTGCTCATTTAACAGGACAAAGAGTTCAAGAATGGCAAGAAGTGCAATCGTATATTCAAGATGCTGATTGTAAGATGACATTTTTACGCCGTGCATTAGATGATCATGACCCTACTCCTTGCGGTAAATGTGCATCTTGTATAGGAACCCCGGTAATTCACCAGCATATTGATCCAACTTTGGCGCATCGAGCAGGAACCTTCCTCAAACATGCGGAAATGGTGATCGCACCAAAAGCACAAGTGGCGGCTAATGCGTTCATTGAATACGGCTTTCGCGGCAATCTACCCCAACCACTTCGAGCACAGGAAGGCCGTGTTTTATCCCGCTGGGGAGATGCTGGATGGGGCCGAACTGTTGCAGATAACAAGCATGATGGTCGATTCTGCGATGATTTAGTTGCAGCAATGGCTGAAATGATTCAACAACGCTGGCAACCTAACCCTGCGCCTCAATGGGTATGCTGCGTACCTTCTAGGAACCATCCTGAATTGGTACCAGACTTTGCTCGACGACTAGCCGCAAGATTAGGTTTACCTTTTGTAGATGCGGTTAGCAAAGTTAAAGACAACCAACAACAAAAAGGGCAGCAAAACCGGTTCCACCAATGCCGTAACTTAGATGGTGCGTTCCAAGTGACACAACTTTATCAAGGTCAACCTGTGTTGTTAGTAGATGACATAGTTGACTCGGGTTGGACGTTAACAGTGATAGCTGCATTATTACAACAAGCTGGTAGTGGTTTGGTTTATCCGATTGCTTTAGCTTCATCATCGGTAAAAGATTCATGAGTATTTCCACAACGTTGTCATCAACAGCGCAAGCAACGCTGTTATTGACCAGCTACTTCTCGAAAGCGAGCAGTGAAAAAACTAAACCGCTGACAAATGCAGAGTGGGGTCGATTTGCCTTATGGCTTAAAGAAAAGTCCATTACCCCGGCGGATTTGTTGGTGCAAGACCCTGCACCATTATTGCAAGGTTGGTTTGATTCTCGAATTAGTGCGGACCGCATAATTGAGCTGTTGAATCGAGGCCACAGCTTAGCTCTTGCAATGGAAAAATGGCAGCGTGCAGGTTTATGGGTGGTTACACGCTCTGATCCTGAATACCCAAGACGGCTTAAAAAACGTTTGAAAACTGATTCTCCCCCAGTCCTATTTGGTTGCGGTAATAAAGATTTATTAAATGCGGGTGGCTTGGCCGTTATCGGTTCGCGCAATGCGAGTGAAAGTGACTTAGCATTCACCGATGAAGTTGGTGCAAAAGCAGCCTTGGAGAATATTGCTATTGTATCAGGTGGGGCTCGTGGTGTTGATGAAACTGCTATGTTGGGCGCAATTCGAACTGGCGGCGCTGTTGTAGGCGTTATGGCGGATAGCCTTCTAAAAGCAGCTACAAGTAGCAAATGGCGAAGAGGTTTGATGGACGGTCATGCTGTTTTGGTATCCCCCTTTTACCCTGAAGCAGGATTTAGTGCTGGCAATGCCATGGCAAGAAATAAATATATCTATTGCTTGGCTGATAGCTCTTTGGTTATACACTCAGGCAAAAAAGGTGGCACACTAAATGGGGCTGAAGAAAATTTAAAAAAAGCATGGGTGCCACTTTGGGTAAAACAAACTAACGACAAAGATGCTGCAAATGCTGATTTGGTTGGTAAAGGTGGCCGTTGGTTAGAGGAATATACTACTAACTTTGCTGTCTCAGATTTATTTAACATTGCAAGTAAGCATGAAGAGCAATCCTCAGTAGAACAGGCGGATCTATTTTCTATGCCTGAGCAGCCAGGATTGCTAGATGAACCTGAAATCAAGGCTCCAATTGAGCAAGTTCAACTCGAAGCTGAGCATACTCCTAAAGAAAAAGTGATCGAAGCAGAAGAGCAAGCCAACTCTTCAAACGAAACGATTTCTGGTAGTTCAGAGTCCAAAGCTGGTCCTATTGATTTTTATCAATTATTCATTGAAGAGCTTAATAGGTTGGCTCAAGAACCAATTAAGCTAGAAGATTTGATCGAGCAAACCCAGCTTCATAAGTCACAACTTACAGCTTGGTTGAAGCGAGCTGAAGATCAAGGGGTTGTAAAAAAACTGAATCGCCCTGTACGTTATAAAATTGAGAATAACAATTAGAAGGATTTTTTCATGGCCATGACAGAAGAAACTTTAGTTCAGGAAGTCACTGCGGATTATTTGCTCAATGAATTGTATTGGGATGAATCAATTTATGGCATGCATGAAAAGCTTGGCAAAGAAGGTGACTTAGGAAGGCTTTCCGAACAAGAAACTGTACTGACACGATATCTAGGCGAGAAACTAATTACGCTTAACCCTGGTTTACCTGATATTGCTTACCAGGAAGCGCTTCGTATTGTTTGTGAAGCGTCTTCGTCAACAAATATAGTGGCTGCCAATAAAGAGAAGTATGCGCTACATAAAAATGGCGTTGAGGTGACTTTCCAAAATGAAAAAGGGGATCGCGTTAAAAAACGTCTCCGTTTGTTTGATTTTGATGATTACGATAATAACCATTTCTTGTTAGTTCGTGAATTTTGGATAAAGGGTGATATATATCGACGCAGAGCGGATCTTGTTGGATTTGTGAATGGCATCCCTCTTGTTTTTATGGAAGTTAAAAATGTTCATAAAGATATTCGCGCAGCTTATGAACAAAACCTTGCTGACTACAAAGATACTGTCCCTCACCTATTTCATCACAATGCGTTTATTATTCTAGGAAACGGAATCGATGCCAAGTTAGGTTCAATTTCTAGTAAGTTTGAACATTTCAATGACTGGAAGCGACTGAAAGAAAATGAATCAGGTGTAGTCGATATGGAAACTTTATTAAAAGGGACCTGTTCCAAAAGCAATTTGATGGATATTTTCGAGAACTTTACATTATTTGATGAGAGTTCAGGAAAATTAGTAAAAATTGTTGCTAGAAATCACCAATACCTTGGTGTAAGTCGCGCTATTGATGCAGTGATAAACCGTAATGAACGTCTAGGAAAGCTAGGAGTTTTCTGGCATACACAAGGATCTGGCAAGTCCTACTCAATTGTCTTCTTTGCACAAATGGTTCATCGTAAATTAGGTGGAAACTACAGTTTTGTTGTGCTGACTGACAGGGAAGATTTGGATACTCAAATATATAAAACCTTTGCAGGTTGCGGTTTAGTGGACAACGATAAAGATCCTTGTCGAGCGGATAGCGGCAAAGATCTCAAAGCACTGATCGGCCAGCAGAAAGCCTTTGTGTTTACTCTCATTCAAAAATTCAATGAAAAAGTCGACCCTAAAAAACCTTACTCAGAGCGTGACGATATTATCGTAATAACCGACGAAGCTCACCGAACACAGTATGGCACCTTGTCTTTAAACATGCGAAATGCACTACCAAATGCCAGCTTCATCGGATTCACTGGAACGCCATTATTTAAAGATGATGAGATTACGAAGAAGGTTTTTGGTGATTACATATCAACCTATGATTTCCAGAGGGCTGTTGAGGATAACGCTACGGTGCCATTGTACTATGATGCCCGAGGCGAGGAACTTGTATTTACCGATGATGATGGGAATGAGCACACGGTTGCGGACCCCAAAGGCATTAATGAGCGCATAGCCGAAAAGCTAGATGAACTGGAAATAGAGGATGTAGATGTTCAGCAAAGGCTTGAGCGAGAGTTAAAGCGCGATTACCACATCATAACAGCAACAAGTCGGTTGGATCAGGTTGCCCGTGACTTTGTTAGTCATTATTCAAATGGCTGGGAAACGGGAAAAGCAATGTTTGTGTGTATTGATAAGATCACGTGTGTACGTATGCATAAACTTATCGAATTCTATTGGAAAGAAGAGATAAAAACCAAAGAAAAGGAACTCAGCTCTGCGAGTGATGAACAAGATCTAGCCTGGCGTGAAAGGCAATTGGCATGGATGAAAGAGACGTTGATGGCAGTTGTGGTTAGTGAAGAGCAAGGAGAAGTTGCTAAGTTTGAGAAATGGGATTTGGATATCAAACCCCATAGGCTGCTACTTAAAACTGGATTTGAGCTCGATGATGGTTCTAGATTGGATATGGAAGAAGCCTTTAAGGCTAAAGAGCATCCGTTCAGAGTAGCTGTAGTATGCGCTATGTGGTTAACAGGTTTTGATGTACCAACACTTTCAACACTCTATTTAGACAAGCCTTTGAAAGCACACACACTGATGCAGGCCATTGCTAGGGCAAACCGCGTTGCTGAAGGTAAAAATAATGGCCTAATTGTAGATTATTGCGGGATCTTGAAAAACTTACGGAAGGCATTGGCTACTTTTGCAGGTGCCGGTGACGAAGGCCATGGTGGTGATAAAGGAGAGAAAGAACCAGCCAAGCCTAACGAAGAGTTATTAGAAAGTTTAAATGAATCCATAAATTACGTAGCTGAGTTTTTGCGAAAGTACGATTTTGATTTGAATTTAATAGTAACTGAAACTGGTTTTGCTAAAAATGCGGTAATTGCTCAAGCAAAGGAAGTTATCAATCAAAACGATGAAACTCGAAAACGTTTTGAGGTGATGGCCAGAGAGGTATTCAGTAAGTTTAAAGCGTGCATCAACGTACCTGGTGTGAATTCTTACCGAGACATACGCGATGCGATAAATGTTCTTTACAAGAGTTTACAGTCAGACAAAGAAAAAGCTGACATCTCCGATATCATGAAAGAGCTTTATGGGATTGTAGACGCGACAATATATACAACGTATAAGGTAAGTGAATCAAAGTCTGATAGTGAACGAATCTACGACATCAGTAAAATTGACTTTGAACGTCTTCGTCAAGAATTTGCACGTTCAGAGCACAAAAATACAACAGTTCAATCCCTCAAGCATGCTGTAGAGAAAAAGCTTGCTCGGCTAATGATGCAAAACCCTTTACGTACAGATTATCAATTGCACTATGAACAATTGGTGAAGGAATACAATCAAGAAAAGGACCGTGTACTCATAGAAAAAACATTCGAAGCATTGTTGAAACTAAATGAGGAATTGTCCTACGAAGAAAAGCGTTCTATACGTGAGGGCCTTGACGAAGAATCACTAGTACTTTTTGATCTGCTTAACAAACCTGAATTAAAGCCTAAAGAAATTACGAAAATAAAGAAAGTGGCAATGGAGCTTTTGGCAAATTTAAAGGCAGAACGCTTGCGAGTGGCTAACTGGCAGCAAAAAGAGTCTTCTAGGGATGCTGTCAAACAGCAGATTTTTGATTTTTTGTATGATGAGAAAACCGGCTTGCCTATTGAACAGTACGAAGAGGATGAAATTTCAGATATTACTGATAGAGTTTTTTTGCACATATATAGGGCTTATCCAGAGTTGCCATCACCGTATTATGGTGGGTAACCCCCTCATAGGTCGATCTGCAAGGCAAAGAGAAGTAGTCATTACCTCATTGAGGAGCTCTCATTTAACCAAATACTAATAATTTAAATAGGATAAGTATAAATGGCGGTTTATATAGCTAATTTTGGTCGAGAAAATTATGCCTGGAAAGAATGTTTACAAAGACCGTCAATTGCAACCATGAATGGTGTCGATGTGCACGACTATTGGATCAGTGGAGATAAAGAAAGCTATATCGAATACTGTATACGACACTACAAAACAGCAAGAGGGTTGACCCCAGTTCCCGCAACAGCGTCTCGATGGTTCAAACTAATGAGTATAATTACCGAAACACAAGGTGATTATTGGATCCATAAAGATGGCGATGATATTTGGTGGACCTTGTCAAAATCAGAACCAGCTATTTTTGAGCCACTCACCGAGCCAGTATCTCCAAACCGTGAAGTAATAATTTGTCATAAACCTTGTGAAGAGTGGCGGAAAAAAGATGCTTTGGGTCGGCTATTAAAGTGGAAGTCTATTCATCCAAAAGGGCGTGATTTCCTTTCAACTGAATCTACTCTGCAGCGCCTATCCCCTAAGAATGCTGCATATGCGATTGCTCTTATAAAAGGAGAGTCGCTAGATGATTGGCACAATTCTAAAGATTGGAAAGTAAAACTAGCAAAGTCGGCGTCAAAAGGTGGAGAGGTAAACGTATTTACGGCGTGGGAGCGTGCTCTTTATCGTATCGCTTACACAGCGTTCAACACAACCAAACACGCAGATGGTGGCAAAGTTGAAAAAACGAAAAAAGTAAAAAATATGGGGTTTTCATCACAAGTGGAACTCGAAAATTACTTAGCTAATTTAGCTGCAGACCAAGATTATATGTGTGCTTTGACTGGACTGCCTTTTAACCGTGAAGATGATCAAGAATATACAGAGCTGAACATATCTTTAGACCGTATTGATAGTGACGGGCATTACGAGCCAGGAAACTTACAAATCGTTTGTAAGTTCGCTAATCGATGGAAAGGAGCTGACAATAACGCAAATTTTCTTGATTTAATCGAACAGATTCGACGCTATGCTCAATAGTAGATGGGTATCACCTATCGACTCAGTAAAAGCTTTAATGTATCCCAAAGCAAGTTAATTAGATGGGACAAGCTAGGCTGAGTCGTACCGGTAAATTCGGAGACGGATTTGTTTGAGTCATCCTGCCGCATCTTCGGCTAGTTGTCGATAATAGTTTTCCTCATATTCAACCGATGGAATGTCATTAATAGGTTCAAGTAGTCGTTTGTTGTTGAACCAGTCGACCCAATCTAGTGTTGCAAGCTTGACTTGCTCCAGTCCCTTCCAGGGGCCGTCTTTGTGGATGAATTCGGTTTTGTATAAGCCATTGATTCAGTTATTAATAAAGTTAGTAACTTTTGTTATCTAAGCTATTTCGTCATTATAAAATGGGGAACTCTCAAGCAAAAACAATTCTTCATGAAGATTTTAGAGTGTTTTTTGTCCAATTATATTGCAAAAATCCGGGGAATCGTATTTACTTAGCGAAAATATCAACTGCTTCTAATGGACTAGGCGTCTTTTTGAGTGTGCCTGTAGTAGAGCAATAAAAGCATTTCATCACTTTGACCAGGGAAAAGGAGGCTGAGCTGATGATGCCTATAAAGCGCCTATTACCTGTACTTTTTCTTTATTTATCTGCCTCCATATACGCGGAACCAACGACGCCGCGATACTTTAATGACTGGGAATTCCAACTCTACCAGCTAAAGTACCAATTCGATCAAATCGAAAAGTTTTCGTCTGGAAAAGTCAATGAAGATAGTCATATATTTATCGACCAGACACTCAGCGATCATGGTTTTGACTCCAGACTGTTTGCTGAATTCAGTCGCATTTTGATTGCCTATGCTCAAGGTGATTTAACCTTAGTACCAGATTCCTGCGACGCACTTGACGATGTAATCATCGATTCCTCCGATTCAGCTATACAAGCAAGGCTCACCGCTCTATCTAAAGATAGTGGACGCATTTTTTATTCTTTCATAGAAATGCAACTGCTTGCTAAAGCCGCACAAGTTTCAGAAAGTGAACGCAACAAAAATTCTTCTGTTTATGATCTTGTGTGTAAGCGAGTAATCGAATTACAAAGGTCGTTTCGTGTTTTAGCTGAGTCACCAGTTAACTTTGATGTTGATGCCTTCGGTGAAGCAGTGTCTCGCGCTTTCCCTGAGACTGATGAGATAGTCTATTTTGACGCAAAAGGTGTCGCTCTGAAAGCTGCATTTTTCCGTTATCTTCCGGTTATCTTCCATAAGCTTAACATTCCTAATTCACCCCTGCGAAAGGAATTAGTAGAGGCCATTATTGGCCAGAGTGATACTAAAAAAGTTGGAGATCGGCTACAGCATGTGGTTCTTCGCGTTATCGAGGCTGAGGCATACACTCAGCTATTTGATGTAATTGATACTATTCCACTAGATGCTCTGGAACGCTTTGAAGGAGAGGCAGCGAAAACTATAAGAGCAGAGGCGAAATCCGCTCGCAAGATACTTGATCAAAGTCAATATATTCAGGCTAACGAGCAAATTCAGCAGACCATTGTTGACATTTCGCAACTAATTGCTGCACAGCAGAAGATCATACATTACGTGGACTCTGTTGGTGAAAACATTAAAGTTATTACCTATAACATCAATAATTTAGACGATGCTGACCAGGTCGTTAAACAGGTGGTCGAAGAAGCAGCAAAGTATACGGCTGATCAACTCTGTGACGAACTTTATAGTCTAAATAGTGATGCTGAATTGGGGCCATCATCATGGGGGAAACTACCAACTACCCAGAATCCAGTAGGTTACAGGTTCACTGTTGAAGCAGATCAAAGCAAACGGCGCAGTCAATTTGATAATCGCCAGCTGTTCAAGGCTCGGTTGGAAATTTTGGTGCGTATGCCGAGCGTAGAGTACTTGGGTCGCTGCTCTAACGCAAATAACTTAGCTTTTAAGGCCGTTGATACTGGAATTGTCATTGACCATATTGTTAGGGCTGAAACTATTGACTCAATAGCTAAGGGATTCCGGCGTTTAGAAGTTCAGAAGAACACAATAATCTCAAATATACAAGAGTCACGTCGCGCACTAAATAGTCTGGGCCTTATGGGGGATTGGATAAATAATGCTCCCTATTGGACGATAAACAATGACTTCAGCAAAGTTGATTTAATTTTGCCTCTACGCGAAGTCAATACTACTGTGCCCCTCATCGACAACGGGGAAGTGGTACTCGACCTACAGCAAACTGGTTTGTCAATGTGCGACACCATAACTGCTCAAGTGCTCCCTGGAATTCTACAAGAATGGACCGCAGCGTACCAAGTTCCAATAGCTGATGATTGGACACTTACGTTCAAAGGACAAAGTAGCGCAGCAATTAGCGCGAATAGCTGCAGTGCTTTCTACGAATCAGTGAAAAATAGTAACAGTGGATTGCCAGCTCTAGGTTTGGCTGAGCTAGCCACTGAGGTAGCTCTAGTACTATCTGGTTCGGTGAACGGTGCAAGCTTTGACTGGGAAGTCAACGTGTACGCAAATGTGTTGAACGATGAAGTAACCGTAAAGGGCTTTCAGTTTGGCCCGCCACCAGAGGTTTTGGTCGATCAAATTGAGGGCTATAAACAGCGGCTTATGGGCGATGTTTTGAACGGTCTACCCGTTGACGTTGATTTTTTAATGGACGCTCCTGGATACATTGAGCAACTAAGTGATTTAACTATCCCCTTAGCTTTCCAGGTTTCTACGCCAAATTGCGCGGCCGAGTCGATTCAAATTGGTCTTCATTTACCGAGTCTTGGATTGACGTTATCAGACGAGACACTTAGAACTCAAGTGGAGTCACTTGCTCGATGTGAAGGTACTCGACTGATTACAGATGTGATCGACCAGGAGCTAAGTTGTGATAATTTGCAACTCAGTTTCTTCGGCATAAATATAGAAGGACATGAAGCTGAGGTTACAACAACGGCATCAGATGCACTAATTCAATGCAAGGTTGCAGTGGACACCAAGTTTGCGGGGAAATCGATCAAGTTGCGTGATATTTTAGTAAAAATCACGGAAAACGGTCCTGGTTATGATTTCTCTGAAGTTAAAGACGAAGGTACCCTAACTCGATTTGTGGAAAGCGAAGTTAAACGTGTTCTTGGTGAAGTAGCCAAAGAAGGCTTATTGCTTACTAACGCTCGCTTTTCAAAGAATGCCTTACTAGTTGATGTCACGTTAGACCGCCCCGAATTGTTCGGGAAAGTCTCTTTCGGCACACTCACGGTTCATGCGTCTGGGCGAGTGTCGATTGATGCAGAACTTGATCGCATATTGCAAAACCGAGTTGCGGATATCTTAGAATCAAAACTTGAGACGTTAGCGCGAAAAACTCTTCCAAAAGAAGTAGAACGCGTTGATATCAACATCGAATTGCCTAGTGAAGGCAACCAATTACAAGCTGGCGCTGTTGTAACCCTTAGAGTTAATGATGATCTGCCCGTAATCACAGGCAATATCGATTTATTGCCTAATCCACAATTCTCCATTCAATTCGATGAAGCGGCGATTAGAAATGCACTTCAAGGGCAGATGGCAAGTTTCCTTAAAGACTATGTGAAATTCAGTTCCGGGCCAGTCCAAGCGGGGGTAAAAGACGTAAAATTTGCTCCTAATTACGATGTTATTTTGAGTGCCTTTGTCAATATCAAGCTCGATACATTAGGTGAACTTAAAGCAGATCCTATTTACATTTCAAAAGCAGGAGTTGAATTCGGAGGCCGATTAGAGGTAAGAGTTGCACACACATTGCCGTTGATTCCAGCACCGGTCCCCGTGTTCTTGGTTCGGCCCGGTGTATTCTATGATTTTGAAAAAGAAGAAGTAGGTGCGCTTGGCGCTCTGACAATCGTAGCGCCACCTTTGTCTGAAATCTTACAGATAGACGCTTCACTAACGACAGATGATCCTGAACGCTTCCTTCAGAAACTCGTCCTTGAGGGAGAAATGATCGTGATTAACACGGTCCCCCTTCTTCAAGCGAAAGGTGTGCTCGATTTCAAGAATGCACAAGTGACTTTTGACGGGCAAACAGCCCCAATTTTAGAACGTATATTTAGCGCGTCTATGCGCGGTGCATTCAAACCAAAAGAGGAGCTAGCGGAAATCAACACTAGAGTGACCATTTTCGATGTGGATTTGAGCAAAACGGCTCTTGCCATCTATGTTAATCAGTGCCCAGATAGATGCATTAAAGGCTCCGCAGCCGCAGACTTGGGGATTGGTAGCGGTCAACTTTCGGCTGAATTTGGCCCCTTCATTGTTGATGGTCTCATCCAAATGGGATTTGAATTGAATCTATTTGGCAAAGAGCTCGGGAGCGCTGATTTTGAGGCTGAAATTGCTCG
The DNA here is from genome assembly GCF_028865455.1 of Alteromonas sp. 009811495. Taxonomy (NCBI): domain Bacteria; kingdom Pseudomonadati; phylum Pseudomonadota; class Gammaproteobacteria; order Alteromonadales; family Alteromonadaceae; genus Alteromonas; species Alteromonas sp. 009811495. The sequence goes on along the minus strand of NZ_CP113972.1, from coordinate 4,178,171 downwards.
CGCTAAATTGCGGGCGACTGTTTTCGAAGTCTTGACCTTTAGAGTTACCACTCCGTCGAAAAGTCAAATGACCCCCGAATATATTGCTGCAGTAATTGCCTCTCTGCTAAACGTCGACCTTGAGGATATTTTGAAGTGGCTTGAAAACCCTGAAATCAAACTTGCTCCAGCAGGAAAACCAAGTTCAGGTGATGATAGTGGAGATGGGAGTGATGGAGGTGACGAGGGTGATGAAGCTAATGGGGATGATACTGGAGACGATCGAGGTGGAGTTAATCCATGTTGCACCATCCCTCCAACAGAAGAGGAGTTAAGAGATACCACGCAGACTCAAGTTTTGGACGATGCACCACCATCTCGTAATCCAACGGTTGATGGTAATTCAGCCGTCGCTTGTGATTTCAATCACAAAACATGGGGGTTTGTAACACGATGGTCAAACCGTTCACGCCTAGAGTATTATCCTCGCCAATGGCTTACTGATGAAGCGTTTGAGAAAATTTGTGTTAAACGCAATAAGCCAGGAAACTTACGAACTTGGGGAGACATAGATGTATATTACATTGATGACAACTATCGATTGGTTGAGACTGTTGCTGGGTATAACACCAATCGTGAGCCGCTAGCACTTCAAAAAGAAGACGACGACCGCGCATACTACGCCACAGAAAGGTTACCCGTCTATAACGTGCACTACACACACCCGCCAGATGGCGACGAGCCTAGGGCGCGTCGTTTGATCATCGATGGTCGCATCTTTGAGGAATTGGAAGCCTCACAGCAAGTGCAGCGAAAGGTCGAAATTGAAATTCTAAAAGCAGATCTCAACCATTTCCAAGACTTTATTTTTGATGTCAATGAATCGGGCGATTCATGCAAACTAGACCAAGCGGAAACGTTAACACAGCGCGCAGATCGAGCCATTAAACGAATGGTTTTTGACCAAACGGGCTATCGACCATCCTGTTTCGTTGAGTTATATGAACCTTTCTTTTCTGGTTGGCTATCAAACAGCACGTCGCTTGAGATCACAATTAATACCATTGCGCTCAGTGAAACACATAAAGGTTCTGAAAGGTTTTACTTCTGGTTGAATAAAAACAATGACGCTGCCATCTTTGAGCGCCGCTGTCTGCCTTGGTGGCGCTCTGAGCTACGCGGGAATTGCTTTGTGGAAGGCGAATCAGCAACTTTTGACGAATTAAATCAGCGAGCAATTGAGAGCTTACAAGCAGTACGTAGTGCCATTGAACCAAACAAAATACTGCAACTGAATATGGATGAAACCGATCGTTTTATGAACGATGCGATACCATATATTTTGACAGGCCGTACCCCCCCTGAACGTGGAATAAGCATTCCACTTGACTCAGAAGTAGCGAGTTGCGGAGTGACTCACATTACTATGACGGAAGATGAAGGTCGGCTGAAATTCAGAGCGCGAGTGAGTGACGGTCGACAGAGCCGCTTTGAGAATGTCACAGTAGATAAACATGGACAGCACGCCTATTGGGCAGACAGCGGTGCCCAAGTACTAATCGACACTATGGCTAACTTCTTGGTTTGTGAAGACCAGCCCGAGCAGTGGTTGCAAAGCAATCGCATGTGGCTGGAATATTCCGAGGGCGAGCGCAGTTCACAACCCATTTTGTTCTACAGTATATTGGGTGAAGGTGAATATTTCACTGTTACCGATATCCAGCGCGGACAGTCGATTTCGCAGTATACGGTTCCCAAATTTAATCCCTATTTAAAAACCAGTGGTATTGGTTTACTCGACGCAACCAAGGTGCAGCTATATAACCTTATATCAAAACGCGATGGTGCCTGGATTGACATTTATGTTAACCGTAGCCAGCGCATTGAACTGCTAGAACTGCAACTTGACGAAGGCGTTAGTTTTGAATTGCGCCCTTTCGCTTGCGTAAACTACAGCACTGGTCAAGAAGACCTCGGCTGCGAAAATCCGCTTCCACTGCAGGGAAGCAATCAATTCAATACCGTTAGTATCATCAGTCTCGCCAACCTTCAACGTTGTCTGGGCGAACTTCCGAGTAATCCTCGTGTAAACTCTATGAAAGCTTTGCTCAATGTGGAGAATCCAACTCAACGATATGGTATTGGGCCTGTGCGGCTTCTACGCGCCTTATCTGCCAATGAAAATCTGTCCTGTGGGGTCAACTAATGAGCTATATAATTAAAAAGATAAGAAGTGTTTTTCAGACTATCACTTCTGACTCGACGGTTATAAGGAATCGATTGTTTCCGATCAATTTTGTGACCCATCTGTTGATCATCTATTTTTCAATCTTAAGTGGCTACGGCGTTTACAAGAGCATTTTGGTCAAATCACATGATGATCTCTTGAACGGGTTGCGCACGACACAGGTTGTACCTGATATTTTAAAGAACTATTCCACAAGTAGTATCTCTATCGATGGGAAAACAACAGATGACAAGACACTCTCAAACCGTGAATTATCTGAACTGCTTCTCGCTGCTGAAATCGTTGAGAGCCGAGATGTTACGGACCCTGATGCGATTCTTGATGTTGAGAACGGAGGCGTGGGTGCCTGGTTAGCGACGACACTACTAAACACTGACTTGCAATCAGATAACCTCAATTTGGTGGATGCCATGGCGGGCTTGCCGCGAGTATCGGAAGACAGTAAACCAGTAGCGGTGCCGACCCTTGAGGTGTTGGTGCGTTTGTATCGCAAAACAGGTTTCGGTGGCGATGGGCAAGAGAGTACCTTTGATGATATCGATGTTTATAGTGAAGCACTTGCTAAAAGTTTGGCGGGCATGAACCCAGAGCTTTGCCCATTGACTGTTGGTTTATGCGGTGTCCTGAATAAGATCACATTCACATCAAATGGGCGCGACAGCATCAAAAATGTTGATATCGCATCGTCGATTAAAAATGTTATGAAAGACCCATACCGTCATTACGATCCAGCGCTGACAACTAGTTCATATCAGCTCGCACCCATGGTTTTCAATCCTTCGGGTGTTGGTGGTGTTTATTATGCGTCGTCACCAGGTGCAAGCGCCCTCGATCTGGCCAATCAAAACTGGTTTATCGAGGAGCCATCACAGCTTAGTGAAGCAGTATTTCGACTATCATACTTGCTAGTGAATGAGCTTTACCGACACGATAACGTAAAAGACCCGCGCTTCATTTATCAGGCGTTTCGAGGCGAAATTCAGCTCGCGCTGTTTATCTTAATTAGCTATCTCGCCATCCTTTTGATTTGGCGGGTAATTCAGGTAGTGGTCAGACAACCAACAGAGAGTGACTGGGTGCGTCGAGCGTTGATTCCATCGGCCGTACTAACCCGTGGCAACATTGATATCGAGAATTACGAACGTGAATTAATCAGAAGCCGCGGCTCGATCGACCAACTTATAAACGTGCTACCTCTCATTGGCCTCTTTGGGACAGTTTACGGTATTTCGGGTGCGCTACCCAACGCTGCAGCAGCTGTAAGTGGCTCTGGCCCTGCCGCAGCAGCGAGTGTAAATGCACTGTTCGAGCAGTTGGGACTCGCGTTTATAACAACGGCGATTGCGGTGGCCGGGGTGATTATCCTGGAATACTGCTGGGAGAAAATTCAAACTTTTGAAGAAGTATTGATATGGAAACACCTTCACGATAAGGAAAATCCATGTCCATAGAGCATCAATTTAAAAAACTAAGAAACCCCGCATTTGCGCACTCATTCGCCGACTTAATGATGGGGGCTATGGGAATTATCATCGTCCTATTAACATTCTTGAAGATTGTCGAGATTAAAGGGCAAGGCAGTGTAACGGCTGATAGTGAACTTACTTTACCGCCAGGGCTACGTGATTTAAACGCACATCCTCTTGTCAGACTTCGACTTATAAGTTGTGGGTCGACGATTGAGTCGATTTCGAATGACCTAGCGATGAAAATTGAGACAATGCCTGTCGAAGTGTTAACTACTGCTCGCCAGAATCCCTTGGTATCAACAGGCCGCATTGGGGATTGCATTGTACAAACCCTAGTTTTTCCTCAGGGGTTACAGGGTGCACCGCTTCAACTTAGTGCGATTGAGTACTCAGAATACCCGATAAATTTCATCTTTAATATTGGTGGGTTTGCACTTCAAGAGCGGCTTCAACCGTTTCACGGTGATGCGGGAATCGTGGCGGTAATAAACCCCGAAAATCGCAATATTATCGAGATAAGGTAGGCGTAATGGATACGTCAGAGCTGAGCGTCTATAAAAAGAAACGAGCTAAGATTCGATTATCTTATTTACTGCTCGATATTTTCCTGGGTGGCTTTATTGTTGGTGTTGTATTGATGACTACTTTAGGACGCCCAGCGAGCAACGCACCAGCAATTGGGTCGGGTGGATACCCCTTTGTGCTGGTAGAGTTTTATTGGGACCAGGATTGGGACTCGGGACTTAACGTGTTCAGCCCTTTGGTCTCACATAGTTCACAATTGGATCAGCCAATCACGCCTGAACATAGTCTTCATGCTTTGGGCTTTGCCTCACCCGCAAATGCCGCTAACTCTCGCTTATGGCTACCCTATGATTTGTTATCTGGGTATTTTGATGTTGGTCAATCCTTTCCTGCGCAGAGTGTCAGCATGGATGGATTTTATTTAGATCCCACAGAAGGGCTCCAAATGACTAATTCAGAGCGTGATCCTACAGTCGACGGCAAAGGCTATGGGTATTTATGGATAGAAAACCCGTGCTATGGGAAGTGGAAATTTGCCCTGCGCCACGTTGAGGAAACCTTGTCTAGTTCGACTCAAAATGTGATGGTACGTGTCAGCTACTCCCAAGGCGAACTCGATAAAGACTCGAAAGTTGATGAGAATACCTCAGGCCCGATAAATGCAGCTATTAAAGCCGACTCTGCACTATACGAAACGATCGCCGGTTTGAACGAGATTGAGATATCACTTGATGCAGAGGTATTGAAACGAGCCGAATGCCCAGCATCTTAGTTAATAAGTGCCTTTTTGCTTTAAGATCACGAATTCTAAAACGGCGCAGATCCTAGTAATTCAGTTGCTTCTTATCAAACGTTCCATGTATTTAAGCGGCAATTCTGTTGAGCCACGCACTGGAACATTAAGCCCAAGAGGCTTCAGCACATCAGCAACTTCAACCATAAACGTTATACAATCATTTTCTGAGAGCGCGTAAGAACGAAGAACTAGGTCGCTATTGCCGGCGAGACCCAACTGTTCCATAGGCGATGCAGTTAAACCAAAAGCACTGTCGTAGTCGTCCTTATTTACCTTTATCCGCAAACATTGTTGCATCGAACTTGTATATTTCTCCTTACCCAAATAGCCAGCTACAGGGTCTCCGAAGTAAGAATTCAATGCAGAGATAGCATCCGCATCAGTTGTGTGGCCAATACTTGTTAGAGTAACATCACCGTTGTGTTTTATATGGGTGAAGGACACAAACGCATGTCCAGGAAGGTTGAGTGGTGCATCAGGAGAGGGGCGAGCACACAGAGCAATTTCATAGATACCACTTGGATCGGACATGTTGGAGAGATCGATTTCCTTAGCTAATACATTAGGTATATGAACAATCAAATAGACAAGTAGAGCAATGAATACGGATTTCAGCATTGTTATTTCCCTTTATTGATAATTAGCTCAACGAGCTTCTAAGTATGCATTGTCACAGTGCTGTCTCAAGTGACGTTATTTCATTTTACAACTTAATTATTATTAAATGAGAGTGACACATGGAAGTCAAGGTGAGCAGTTCGCTTGAGTCATTCCTAAGATTTCGTGAAATGACAATTTAACTTACCAGATGGAAACACTGTCTTTCTACGGTAATTATAGTAATAAAAAACTAGGGTTCATTTGCATAGCAATATTATAAATCTTCCTGAGTAGTTTAATCAGGGAGAATATGCCAACTACTTATTAACAACTTTATTGTTTCGATAATTTTAAAATCAATCTGAAAAACGTAGAAAATTAACAACTTTAATATTTTTATCGATTTTACCTCCCCCAACAAAACAATAGGTTATTGCATCATTTGTTAACAACTATATTGTTCACCAACACGTCAATAATGTTAAAAAGTAAATAAAAAACGGGGCAGTGAAATGCCCCGTTTTTTTAATCTTTCAACACACTCTAAGTTTTTACTTTTCTCTAGAAACCCATAAGTGCAGTAAGTCAACGCCGATAGTAGCCGCTGCTAACGCAGTGATATCACTTTGATCGTATGAGGGTGCCACTTCCACTACGTCCATACCCACCAAGTTGATGCCCCGTAACCCCTGAAGAATTCGAAGTACCTTGTCTGTCGATAAACCACCACACACTGGCGTGCCAGTACCCGGTGCAAACGCGGGGTCGAGGCAGTCGATGTCAAACGTTAAGTAAACTGGTAGGTCACCAATAGTATGTTTAATCTGCTCAACAATATCGTGTGGCGCCATATCATTGGCTTGCATGGCATTGATTACCGTGAAGCCGTGATTTTCCTGTGTATAGTTTGTACGAATACCAATTTGTATTGATTTTTCTTTGTCAATTAACCCTTCGTTTGGGGCGTGATAAAACATAGTGCCATGGTCGAATCGACTGCCATTGCTATACGTATCGGTATGGGCATCGAAATGAACTAGCGCCATTTTGCCAAATTTTTTCGCGTGTGAACGCAGCAATGGCAAAGTAACAAAGTGATCGCCGCCAAAACAAAGCAGGGTTTTGCCGGATGCTAAAATCTCGTCAGCCGCCATTTCAACGCGGGCGCAAAACTCTTCGCTATCTCCGGCAGAGAAGACTAAATCACCTGCATCACAAACGTGACACTGTTCTGCTAACTTAAAATCCCACGGAAACCGTTGACCTTCCCACGCTAAGTTGATTGACGCTTGACGAATTGCATCTGGCCCCATGCGAGCACCTGAACGACCCGAGGTTGCCATATCAAATGGCAATCCTAAAATCACGACATCGGCATCTCCCTTAGTTGGATCTTGCGTTAATGGCGCGCGCAAAAATGTCATTGCATTTGAGTAAATAGAGTTATCAACTTGATTGAACACGCTACTGGTTAAAATAGACATTAAAAGTCCTCAAAATAAACATAACCATTTAAAACTAACACTAGCTCACTACAGATTGTTTCACATTCATTTTTGATTTAACGAAAGGTGTACATAGTCATTCCGTTATCGTGCTTTAAAAAACGCAGAGTAAAGCTCAGTTATTGTATTAAGTCTATGAAAATTATTTTCTACAAAGCGAGTTTAAGTCATTACGTGTGCTCACCTTGCTACAGGTGTGTATTAACCGTCTCGATTATTTCACTGGCGTGTGGGTGGTGCTTCGACACGATGATGTGCACAGGTAACTGCATCAGTAAATCAGTAGTTAACGCATCGCCGTAATCTGTTTGCTGGTCGGTTAAGTAGGTTAAAAAATAGGGCAGCTTATCTAATTCAACTAGGCGTACTCCTTGAGAAAATGTCTTTACGTCATAGCGTTTTGAAAGCGGGTGTTGGGCCTGTAAGTAGCGCTCAATAAAAGTAAAACTATTTTCAGATAAAGCGGCGTAGGCCACGGTGCTAATTTGTTCGATTTGCGTGACGGGCGTTGTATCGTGCTTGCGTATAGCACTTAAGTTTATGAAATACAGAGGCTTGTTGCTGATATAAAATGTTTTATGTAAAGCCTTTGTGGGACTTACCGCGGTACTAATGTCATAACGTCCGGCATGCAGGTTATCGATGCCCCTATTTAATGAATCAAAAGCAAACGCTAGCGAGTATGGTGTATTGGCAAATAAGTGCTGCGCTTTTTCAACGGCAATGCCGCTGGCAACGCCATCTTTTGATACAAATTCAAAGGGCGGCTGGTTTGTATAAAAATACGTAATGGTTTGCGGTAGTGTGTTTTCTAGAGAGGTAGCCTTGGCAAGGCTATGTGTAGCGAGAGCTCCCAGTATTACGAACTTTACTAACCAAATAACTTTCGGCATTGCACTCTCATACTTCTATAACTGTCGAAAACGTTAACGCTACTTTCAAATACTCCTTTTACGATTTCCTTCAAGTGTTAGGTGAATGTCTGTTGTGCTCTAACATTCAAACTAACGGTTTACCTTTATTATAGTGCAAATCCCGAATCTCGCTTTTTTTCATCATTCTTAGCTATCAAAAGCCTTGTGTGCCGCGCCTTTCAGACTAAAGAGGCATACAGCATTATTGTGTACCGTGGTAAAGTGAGACAAGTGGCATTACCAGTAAAACGTTTACAAAATGCACGTGTGCAACCAATATACTGAGTAGAGTGGCAAGCGCGTAAAATCTTTACAGTACCTCGGTGACAAACATGGTCGCGCTAACCTGTTTAGGCTTTTGTAAAAAAGAGCAGTAGTAACTGTTCGCATTGTTTTGCAGTACACATTTAGGAAGCTGATGCTATATCGATTGGTTTTGTTTTTTTTATTAGTGCTAAGTTCGTTAGGGCTTTCACAGCAAAGCCATGCCTATAATCACCATGTCGTCTTAACGCCTTCAATTGAATCTATCGATCCAACCCGAGATATCCTGTTTTATGCAGATGAGGCGGGAACACTTTCTGTTAACGATGTAAAGGCCCTAAGTGCAGCTCAATGGTCTGAAATTCCTGATGGCAACCCAAATTTTGGCTTTACTGATCATACGATATGGCTGAGTTTACGAGCGGTAAATAGCAGCGACAAGCCACTGCCTTTATACTTACATATTGACTATGCACTACTGGATAATATCGAGTTCTTTGCTTATTCCACCGAGCAGAAAGAGACAAATACGCCCAGTGATTATTACGCATTAGGTGACCTTAAGCCGTTTGCCGAGCGCCCTGTTGACCATCCTACATTTGTCATGCCGTTTGGCTTAGCGCCTTACGAGTCAAAAGATATCTATCTGCGGATAGCGACGCAAGGTACATTACAAACGCCTATTTCTATTTGGCAGCGCGAAGCGTTTTTACAGCATTCAAAAGACGTGGCGTTTCTTTATGGGTACTTCTTAGGTGCTTTGCTCATTATGAGTGCCTATTACTTGTGTTTGTCGGTTATAGTCAAAGACAAAACGTATCTACTATACAGTATTTATATAACGTGTATGGCAGGTGTTCATGGTTCACTAGATGGCTATACCTATAAGTGGTTTTGGCCGTTTGCTACACAGTGGCATCAAGTGTCATCGCTGGCCTTTATCTCTGTTGGTATTACCGTTACTATTTTCTTTACCCGTGCATTGCTGCAGCCTCCCAAGACAAGTCTACTCAACGGTTTTACCAAAACTATTGGTCTAATCGCCTGTGTGTCAGCCATCGTCACGTTGTTCTTACCTTACCATTTAGCAGCACAACTCAATGCAGGTATGACTGTAGTTGTGATGTCTAGCGTGTTTATTACTTGCATTGCGATGCTGAAGTATAGCCCGCGTATTGCGCAGTTTTTCTGTTGGGCGTGGTCTGCTTATTTTGCGGGAATCATTGCTAAATCATTGACCAAAATGGGCGTCTTACCTTCAACATTTATTACGGAATATGGTGGGAATATTGGCGCGCTTGTTGGCATTGTCATTATCGCTTTGGCGCTGGCCGATCGCATCAATACTGAGAAGCGAAAACGAGAGAAAGCGCAGCAAGAGTCTATTGATAATTTAAGGCGTTTTGAAACCCTTTATGAAAATGCCCTTGAGGGAATCTTTACGTTGTCAGAGCGAGGTGATTTGCTAGGGGCAAATCCAGCCTTCTTAGATATTGTTGGGTTGGACAGCGTTGAAGGTTATGACGGCAACTGGTTGACGTTAGATGGCTACGTAATGGAGTTTAAAGAGTATATTGCCTTGATTGAAGCCATTAAAACGAAAGGTCAGGTGCTCGATCACGAGACAAAAATGACGAATAAACAAGGTGGCTATATTTGGGTGACCATTTCAGCGCGCTTGGTGAGCGAAAAAGGTGACAATAAAATTGAAGGTACGCTCATTGATATTAGCGAGAGAAAGGCCTTTGAACAGCAACTACAGCACCTTGCTGAACATGATCCCCTTACCGGTTTCTATAATCGTCGGGCATTTGAAACTAAAACTTCAGACTTGCTAAATCGGGTTAAGCACAACGAAGACAAAGCCTGCGTACTCTATCTTGACTTAGATCAGTTTAAAATAGTTAACGACCTTTGTGGGCATACTGCCGGTGATCTTCTGCTGCAAAAGTTAAGCAAGCGCCTACAGGAAGAGGTACGAAAACTTGGTGATGACCAATTTATTGCAAGGCTAGGGGGAGATGAATTTGGTATCTTACTGAGTAATTCGAGTCTGCGAACAGGGCAGCGCGCTGCAGAGAAAATTCGCCAGTCGGTGGAGCAATTCTTATTTTTGTGGGAAGGCAAGCGCTATACCGTAGGCGTTAGTATCGGCTTGGTGGAATTATTGCCATATCACCTTTCGGTAGAGCAAGTCCTCGTGATGGCTGACACTGCATGTTACATGGCAAAAGATCGTGGGCGAAATCGCGTTCATGTATTTGTAGAAAGCGATCAGGACATGCAATTTCGTCAGCTAGAAATGCAATGGGTCAATACCATTAAAGAAGCGCTGGAAAAAGACCAGTTTTTCTTGGTAGCGCAAAACATTCAAAGCAAAGCCCCAGGTCCACATCAACATCATTACGAAATATTACTTAGGTTAATGAACACAAATGGGAATCTGTGCTCACCTGGACAATTTCTTCCCGCTGCCGAGCGCTACAATTTAATGCCCAATATCGATCGCTGGGTAATTAGAGCCTATTTCTCTTGGCTAAGTGAAAACCCTGAGCATTTGGCACAGCTAGATTGTGCAAGTATCAATTTAAGTACACACAGTATTGGCGATAAGTTTTTTGCCAATTATCTCATAGACGCGTTTGAACGATACGCCATTCCAGCTGAAAAAATATGTTTTGAAATAACCGAAGGCATGGCAATTATCCATCTCGACAATACTCAGGCATTCATTGAGCGGTTTAGGGAGTTAGGGTGCCGGTTTGCGCTCGACGACTTCGGTACAGGCTTTTCATCTTACGCCTATCTTAAAGACTTGCAGGTGGACTATCTGAAAATTGATGGTGTGTTTGTAAACAATATTTGCGACGACGAAATAAGCCTTGCGATGGTGAAGTCGATAAGTGAAGTTGCAAAGGCCATTGGCATAGAAACCATAGCTGAGTTTGTAGAAGATGAAGCAACGCTAAATAAGCTTTCTGAAATAGGTATTGACTATTTTCAAGGCTACCACGTGCACAAACCCAGCCGATTAGACGCGAACGTATTTCACCTCGTTTAGCGCCTGAAATGTACCAAAGGCACGGCTAAAATTGATAGCGATAAAAAAGCCCGATAGCAGCTGTAGCACTACTATCGGGAAAAACGCAATACACGAGAATTGCGCCAGTAAGAGCTAAATTGAGATTGCAAAACAACTAACAAACACAATACCTGATAGTAGGAACTCGTTATCAAACACTGTGTTTTTAGCGCTAGTAGCTCACAAAAAACACCGAGAAAGACGGAATTCAGTGGATCTTTCTTAGTACTCAATCGCATTGAAAGAAGCGAACTTGTGGGTAACAGAGGACACTGTTGAACGCACAAATACAACGCTACTCTCTAAGCAATGCAAATGTTACTGGCATTGAGAACAGAAAATGTACCCAGAGTACAAAGATTCATACTCATCGTCCTCACCGCGTTCGTCCCCTCTCAGGCCATCGCTGACTCTACACATTAAAAACGAACAACTTTGTTCGATTTCGAACTGGTGAATCAAAAAGACCTAAACTGAAATTCCGTAAGCACATGTAATTTAATACTTTTTATGATTGGCACGCCTTTTTCTTACGTTTATTGAAAATAGAAAATGGTAGAGCACCATGAAAATTGAAATCTCGCAAAAAAAGTCTAATCGCCGGTGGTATGCACTTGGTCTTGTAGTGGTTACTTTTCTTAGTCTGGCCTTTGTTTTTAATCAGGAAGAAACACTTGTGGTGTCAGCAAATGAGATTGATGTACTACAGGTAGAGCAAGGCAACGTTGATTTGTATAGTCAGGCCTTTGGAGAGTTGTTTTCCGAACAAGAGCGTTTACTCACTTCTCAGGCATCTGGAAAAGTAGCTGAAATTTACTTGCGGCCAGGGACGCAGGTCGAGCCCGATACCGTCATATTGTCGCTGGCAAACCCAGAGTTAGACCGAGCACATCAGTCTGCACTTGGTGACTACAATGCACAAAAGGTGCAATTGGAATCTTTTGATTTAGAACAGCAAAATGAGCGCTTAGACTATCAAAGCCGCATTGCCGACATTGAAGCTGCGCTAGAGCGAGCCAGACTTGAACTAGACGTTAATAAGCAGCTTTCAGAACGTGGCGTGTCAGCAAAGCTTGAAATACAGCGCGCAGAGCTTGTTGTAAAACAAGAAGCTAAGAAACTCGCGTTCGAACGTGAAAAATATCAGCACTTTCTCAAAGTACAGGCCTTTCAATTAAAGCAACGTCAAATAGAGCTGGAACAACTTCACCAGCAAGTAGCTTTGCTTCAGCATCAGCTCGACGATATGCAAGTAAAAGCAGGTATACACGGCACACTACAAAGCCTTGATGTTGAGATTGGTGAAACCTTACCTCAAGGGTCGGTATTAGGGCGTGTAGGCTCAGTAGATAAACTGCTGGCACGCCTTCGTATACCGCAACATCAAGCTGACCAAATCACCGTAGGTGCGCCCGTTGAACTGACGACCAGAAAAGGCCTGATCACTGGCGAAATTAATTTAATTGAGTCTGTCGTTAATAACGGGGTTGTTATTGCCGAGGTCCGCCTTACCAGTGACTTACCCGCCGATGCTAGACCGCTAGCCCCCGTAACTGGGCAAATATTTATGAAAACTCAACATAACGCACTGTATGTGCCGCAACTGGCCGGACTGCGCCCTCTATCGCAACTAGAGCGATTTGTGATGAAAGAGGGTGAGAGTCAGGCGACTAAAAAACGCATTCAATTAGGTGATTTAACCAAAGGTAAGCTCATTATTCAGTCTGGTGTAGACGTGAATGATCGCTTCGTATCACAAATGCAGGACGCTTGGACTGCACATAACAAAATGACAATTAGACAAGAGGGATAAATGATGGGAAATAATATCGTCGTCAGTATGGATAGTATTCACAAAAAGTACATTGGTTCAGAAATTGAGACACATGCATTACAAGGTATTTCTCTTGATATCTATAGTGGAGAATTTGTTGCTATTACCGGACCATCGGGCTGCGGGAAATCTACATTACTTACTATTATGGGGTTATTAGATAGCGCAACAGAAGGCACCTACCAAATTAGTGATATTGACACCCAAGGGCTAAGTGTAGACCAGAGAACGCAGGTTAGAAATCAGCATATTGGCTATGTATTTCAATCGTTTAATCTTATCGACAGCATGACGGTGTTTGAGAATGTGGCGCTTCCTTTGGAGCATAGGGGAGAAAAGCCCGAAGCCATTAAGGATGCAGTGGTTGAAGCGCTTGATAAGGTGGGTATGCAACACCGAATTAACTACAAGCCCAACCAATTGTCAGGTGGTCAACAGCAACGTGTAGCGATTGCCAGAGCGCTAGTAGGTAAACCAGATTTAATCCTTGTTGATGAGCCTACAGGTAACCTAGATACCAAAAATGGTGATGCCGTAATGAAGCTACTCATGGAGCTGAATCAGCAAGGTTCTACCATAGTGATGGTGACTCACGATAGTCGGTACAGTGGTTTGGTGCACAGACAAATACAACTGCTCGATGGCAAGATCGTGGGTGAAAAACAAGTCAACTTCGTTCGTGAGCAGGGGGTCGCATGAGGTTGTATATCAATGCATTTAAGCAAGGTATAGCAAGAGTATTTACGCTACCTCGCTTGAGCTTACCATTAATATCGACACTGGGATTAACGCTTGCAGCGGTACTTACCGTGGTGGCGGTAGCGAATACATTGTTGTTTAAGCCCTTGCCGGATGTCAACGAAACAGACTTACATCAGGTGGAGCTGCAATTAGAATTCAACGAAGGGCTAATTGTTCCGTTTTTTAGCGATTTGCGCCGCGTGGCGTCGGCTAAAAATTACTGGGGTAATGATCTTGAATGGGCCTATATTTCGCCAGGGAACACCACTATTGATGTGGCTAACAGCGATATCAATGTAACTACCTTTAATGCATCAACAGGATCGCCAGAGGTGCTTGGATTAGCTCTACTCAATGGTCAGGGTAGTAATATTGAAAATGCCGAGGAAGGCGTGTGGATTTCAAAAAGCTTGTGGGAATCAGCGTATAGTAGCGCGACGGATATGACCCATATGACATTGCGTCTTGAAGGCAGCGACTATCCTATATTCGGCGTATTTGATAATTACACGAGCTTGAATACCGCAAGCTTAACTGGTGATACAGCCGAGCAAGTTTGGCGCTTTCAAAAGCTAGAGCAGAGTTTGGCTCAGCCAGATACCATTACGTTGAATATTGGTCCCATCACCGTTGTTCGCGGGCCTAAAGGTGATCTGCCGCAGCCCAGTGACTTAGAAAACTGGTTTGTGGATTATGCCAACAACGAAATTACCATCGACCGCGCCCGAGAGTTTTTGCTAAGTAAGAAAACCGTGGGTGAAGTGTCAAGTTACCGAGATGCGTTTATCGGTGACAGTGAGCAACTTGTGTTTGTCTTAATTATCGCCATGGTGAGTCTGCTTATTATGGCATGCCTTAACTTACTCAATATGTTTATTGCCCACTATCAAAGTCGCAGTAAAGAATTTGCAATTCAAATGTGCATGGGGTCTTCAGTAGGCAAGCTTCGTCGACTTATCTTTGTTGAGAATCTGCCCATGTTTTTGATGGCCACATTACTTGGCTTACTCGCGGCAGGCTGGTTAATTGAAGTACTCCCCGTTCTTGCGGGCGACAATTTACCACTGTTGGACCAAATTTCAGTGGATGTAAGTAGTGTAATACTCGCCCTTATTTTTATCGTTTTTATTAACGTAGCGTTTGCCACTATCGCATTGTTGTATGTCGATAAGATGACCTTAACGGACAGTCTCAATTCAAGTGGTAAAGGAACGCCAGCTCAGCAGAATCAAACCATAAGCAAGGCACTGATGGTCGTGCAGCTGTCATTGGCGTGCGTATTACTCACTGCTGCAAGTGTGTCAGTAAAAGATAGCTACAACAATGCTTACAGAAACTTAGGTTACAGCATGCCCAATGCGTATGAAGTTAGTATGGCTGTAGCGGATGATACATGGCGTACATCACTTGAAGAGTTTGATAACTACCAGGGCAGCGAATGGCAGCAACTGCGCCAAGCGTTTACTGAGCGTCTATCTGCTTTAGACGGTGAGGTGTTTGACATTAATGCACTTCCGCTGACGGGTAATGTGTCAATGAGTGCCTATCCTGATCCAGATTCTGGCGACTCCGTCATGATCCGTCCTATGATGTGGGCCCCTGGTGTATTTGATGCATTTGAAATCCCGGTAATTGCAGGGCGTGATTTAAACCTTGATGATGTTGGCCTGCCTAATATTCTTATTTCTCAATCATTTGCTATTGAACGTGCAGGTGAAGCCAACTGGATGTCTATGGTAGGTAAAGAAATAAAAATGGGTGACACTGCTGAGGACATTTTTAAGGTAGTTGGCATCGTACATGATATTGACCCAATGCCGTCAGGCACGCTTAATGTTGATGCGCCAGAGGTGTACTTTAGTAGCCCGACAAGAATGAACTTCAATACGTTATCGGCAGTGATTATCATGCCCGATGGAGAATCGTTAAACCTTGAAAGCGTAGCAAACCTTGTCAACGGTCTTGACCCCCGATTAGGAGAGTTACGTGTCGATTCAATGAGCGAGCGTTGGGAGTCAGTAACACAGGCAACTCGCCTTAACATGTTAGTTGTGGCAGGTTTGGCCTTGTTAACACTGGTACTGGCGGTCATCGGTGTGTCTGGTCTGAGCCAAATGACGGCAGGTCAACGCAGTTATGAACTGGCAGTCAGAATGGCTACAGGTGCAAAACAAGCGCGCTTATTACAGTTGCTGATGAAAGAGTCACTTTGGATGTTAATCATTGGTTTAAGTCTTGGCGCAATTGCTGGAGTGTTAGCTTATCAATATATGTTAGGCTTATTTGAAAATGCACCGTCTCTGGATTGGAGTGCAACAATAGGTATCAATGTGCTTCTTACATTCGCCATGCTGGTATCGGTTGCTATTCCCGGATGGCGAATTATACGCAAAGATCCAATGCGGACCTTACGAGAGCTATAGATAGTAGTGAGCGCATAAACTACACAAAGCCCCTGTCCCCAAAGACTGGGGCTTTCACTTAAGGAGTCACATGCAAGTTTCAAAAGGAATGATAGTTGTCGTTGATGATGACGAAGATATTCGTTTAGCACTGTCGATGCTGCTGTCAAACCATGGTTATCAAGTACTAGAGGCGAGTAGTCCTAAACAGTTGGCGCGTATTGTGGCGCAGCAGCTACCTCAACTAGTGTTGCTAGATATGAACTTCAGCCGTGATACGACAAGTGGAGGAGAAGGGCTTGAGGTGCTTTCTCAGCTCACACAGCAAAATATTCGTACGGTATTGATGACTGCATGGGGAAATATTGAGCTTGCTGTTAAAGGGATGCAGCTTGGTGCTGCGGATTTCTTTGAGAAGCCGTGGGATAATCAAAAACTTCTCGATGTCGTGGACAAACATATTTATTCGTCTACAGAATTAGGCAGTAACGCACATCGCAGAGCAACCACAAAACCCGCTAAACGGGCCAATGCATGGGTTGCCCAATCGCCTGCAATGCGCCAGTTAGAAGAGATGATTGAACAGGTGGCCAACACGCAAGCAAGCGTACTTATTTTAGGTGAAAATGGAACGGGTAAATCACTATTGGCTGAGCGCTTACACCTACTTTCAAACCGAAATAGTGCACCGTTTGTCTCGGTAAATATGGGGGCTATTCCTGAAAATCTCTTTGAAAGCGAACTGTTTGGACACGTTAAAGGCGCGTTTACTGATGCCAAAGATGCACGCAAAGGACGATTTGAGTTGGCGCAAAACGGCACGCTGTTTATGGATGAAATTGGTGCCTTGCCAAATGCCGTGCAGCCAAAGTTGTTACGCGTATTAGAAAGCAATGAGTTTGAGCCGGTGGGTTCAAGTACAACGCACAGTGCTGATGTCAGAATAATTAGCGCGACAAATGCCGATCTTAACGACATGGTGGAGAGTGGTAATTTTAGGCGAGATCTTATGTTTCGTTTAAATACTTTTGTACTCTCCTTACCGCCCTTACGAGAAAGAAAAGAGGATATAACCTTACTCGCCACGCATTTCATTGAATCGTTTTCAGCTAAGTACCAAAAAGCAAAATTAACGCTGAGTGATGATGTAGCCATTTTACTTAATAACTACTCTTGGCCGGGTAATGTGCGCGAGCTTAGCCACGTAATTGAACGTGCCGTCATTTTGTGTCGAGAGACAGAGATTTTGCCTGCTCACATTATGTTACCTGACGACACTCAGTCTAAGGATGAGCGCAATTCAAACGTGTTACGTTCTTTAGATGATGTGGAATATGACATGATTACTCACGCCCTCAAAAAGTACCAAGGCCATGTTAGTAAAGCCGCTTCTGCATTAGGTATTTCTCGTAACGCGCTGTATCGCAGATTGGAAAAATACCAGTTAAGCAAAGAGGATTTCGAAGTTGATTAAAACGCGGCGCTCCGTGGAGTTCAAAATCAAAGTTGCGCTTGTCTTTACTGTGCTTATGTTCCTTGTCATGGCGGGTATTATCGGCGTTGCGTTTGAATGGTCGTTGTTGGCAATCTGCACCATGCTATTCTTTTTATCATACCCGCTTTGCTGGGCAGCATGGCGAGTTTGGGATTTTTGGTGTTCATCCATTATGCGCGTAAGTACCTATGTGCAAAGCGTCAATATGGGGGAATCTAGTACGAGCTTAGCAAGGCGAGGCTCGTCTGTACTCATTGATGATCTCGTTAGAGAAATTGAACTGTTACAATCAAAAAGTGCAATAGGAAGCACATCGACCCAACTACTCCCTATTCTGCTATCGCAGTTGTTTGAAGATATCCCTATTGTCATTATCGCTTTCGACGACAACTTCACATTAATTTATGCTAATCGAGAAGCGTATGCCATGCGCGAGGTGAGCTTATTGCAGGGCATGCATGCTCAACAACTGGGCTTTACAGTTAGTAAAGACCAAATCCATCATCCAGCACTGACGCGAAGTTGGCGCTGTCAGTCGAGTGCACTTAATTATATGCAGCAGTCAGCTTACCTTTTCACTGCCATCAATATTGACTCAGAACTTAAACAAAGTGAGCAGGCCGTACAGAATAACATCGTTAGAGTGCTAAGCCATGAGCTGCGAAATACGCTTACACCTATGTCGTCTATGGCGGATACATTGTTATCGATGTCTAATTGGGATCTTGAGCAAGTGCGCAAAGTGCTGAGCAGAGTAAAAAGTCGCTCTGATGGGCTACTTAGCTTTGTAGAGCGATTCGCAGAAGTGGCAAAAATACCCGAGCCACAATATGAGCGTTTCGATTTAACGACGGTTGTTGAGCAAACCAAGACGCTTTTAGGCGAAAAAGACCAATTGCGTTTTTCAGGTCAACACACCTGTTATGGCGACCCACAGTTGTTAGCTCACGTACTTATAAACCTTGTTAAAAACGCATTAGAAGCGGTCGAAGAAAACGATGCCATTATCGACGTGCAATTCTATTTAAGTGATTCGCAGCAACACCTTATTGTTACAGATAACGGTACGGGGTTCTCAAATATTGAAAACGCGAAAACGCCGCTTTTTACCACCAAAGAACACGGGGCAGGTATTGGCTTAGCGTTTGTCGAATCAGTTATCAGCAAACACGATGGAAAGCTAGCACTCTTGAACGGCGCAAATGGAGGCGCCAAGGTTGAGTTGGTGTGGCCCCTTCAGTACAACTAGCGATTGCTTGTTCTTCTAATATTAAAATACGTTTGGTTAGAACATTTGGCGTATATGTTTAAAAACACGATATTTGCTTAAGTAGCATACTGCCGCTCGCGTTATTCCATTTTGCTATATGAAAATAGTATTAAGAATACGCAAGAGCTAAGCATTCTACTAACTAGTGTAAGGGAAGATCCGTGTTTGATAGTTATATGGTAAATAGTGCCAATGAAAGTCGCCTGCCTAAATGGTTTATTTACTTTATTTGTTTGTGCTCCATGGCTCCTATTGTGTTTAACCTTATGGGAGGAGATGCATCAGTCCTAAGCTATTCCAACAATTCTTCAATAGTACATAGTCATGTGGAGTTTGCAACGCAAGCATCGACCCTGGCGGGAGTTGATGATGACAAGAAAAGCATTGGTCAGTTTGTCGACCATATGTTTTACGGTCTACCAGGCGCTTTTTGGCACATTATTTGGGAATGGAGCGCTATTGCAATTGCGTTTGTTAGTGCCATCTTAGCGTTTGCCCACTATCGTGTTCGCAAAAACTTTGTTGTTCCCTTTATTGGTGTTGTCATGCTTTGTGCTGGAGTGATGGATTTATACCACACACTAGCAGCAGCTCGGTTGATAGAAGTTTATGCTCCAAATAGTCAACTCATACCATTTACCTGGGTTGAAGCAAGGTTGTTCAGTGCAATTGGTTTTACAATAGGTGCCGTTATCCTATTGTTATTTAATATAAAAAAGTCTCACCACATTCCTATACTTGCGCTTACTGGAGGGGGGTTGCTCATATCAGCGTTTGTGATCATGGGAATTACCAACCAAAGTGTAACTTTACCAGCGAGTCAATACCCAGACGCTACAATTACTCGCCCTTTTGATGTGATTCCCTTAGTGTTGTACACAATTCTGGGAGCTGTTTTATTTCCTATTTTATATCGAAGAGCCCCCTCAATTTTTTACGCCAGCGTAATCTTGAGTATGGTTCCTCAAATAGTAGCTCAACTGTATATGGCATTCGGTTCAAGTGCACTTTTTGACAACGGGTTCAATATTAGCCATTACCTAAAATCTTTGTCATATCTTGTCCCGTGTATTGGCATCATAATTGACTATATCGCCATATCTGAACAGGGTTCAAACATTACTAAAAACCTAGAAAACCTTCATCAGAACATAACCGACAAAGTCTCAGAGTCTGTTAGAGAGCTTACTACTATGGCAAAGAAAGTAGGTGAAGGAGCTAGCGTAGTTTCGTCTTCTAGCGAGAAGTTACGACAATTAGTTAATCAACAGTTTGAGTTCACCACTCAGTGTGCATCGGCGATGGAAGAAATGACAGTATCTGTTGATGATGTGAGCATGAATACTAGAAATGTCGCAGATACATCCCATCAGGCGAATGATAGCGCCTTATTGGGTAGCAAAACCGTGTCTGCCAGTATTAATTCTATGGAAGAAATAGCGAAGTCTGTTTGCTTGGTCGCAGAAAAAATAGAGTTGCTCAATGAAAGTAGTGAGCGAATCAATAAAGTTGTGTCGGTGATAAGTACAATTGCAGACCAAACCAATTTACTAGCGCTTAATGCTGCGATTGAGGCCGCCAGGGCAGGGGAACACGGAAGAGGTTTTTCTGTTGTGGCAGATGAAGTACGAAGTCTTGCTGCGAAAACACAGAATGCCACTAACCAGATAGTCGAAACAGTTGAGTCAAACTTAGCTGATACGCAAGTATCAGTAGAACGAATGCGCCTTAGTATGGATATGGTTAGTAAGGGCTCAGACTCGGCTGCCTCAGCAAAGATCAATATGGAAAATATTGTTTCTAGTTTTCAACAAGTCACCATGATGATTTCACAGATTGCTACAGCTAACGATCAGCAAGCTGCAGTATCGAAAGATATTTCTTTACAGCTGAACCAAATTAACGAGATTAGTGCTGAAGTCGTCAACACAATTTCCAATTTAGCTGCCTCAGCAGAAAATCTGTCATCGTTTTCAGAGCAAACACTTCTTCTCGCAAATGAGCTTTCATTTGAGAACAACCACTAATAATAAATATAAAGGTTCTAAATATGAAATACCTGACTTTAGTAGTATTTACTGCTCTATCTATGTTTGCTCAAGCAAAACAACTTGGCGCTATTAGCACCGCAATATCTAAAGGTGATGTCGACGTAACTTTTCGATATAGAGTTGAAACTGTCGATCAACATTCTTTTTCAAAAAATGCGTTAGCATCAACATTACGCTCTAGGTTGAGTTATCAATCAGGCAGGGTTCATGGACTATCAATTGGTGTTGAGGTTGATAATGTTACAAGCATAGGAACAGATAAATTCAATAGTACCGCTAATGGTAATACTATTTATCCACTGGTAGCTGACCCTGAAGGAACTGATATAAACCAGTACTTTTTGAAATACACGAATGACAGCTTTGTTTTTACTGCAGGAAGGCTAAGAATTAACCATGGAAACCAAAGGTTTGTTGGAGGTGTAGCGTGGCGTCAGAATGAGCAAACGTTTGACGGCTATCGCGTGGAATGGCAGCCGCTGAAGAAGTGGCAATTAGACTACAGTTATGTCTATAACGTTAATCGCTTATTTGGTCCTGATGGCCCGAACTCAAACGCGCCGGGTACCTTCAAACTACTCCAATCCGTATACAAGGCTACCGATACACACGCTATATCAATGTTCAGCTATTGGCTGGATTACAAAGACACAACATCGTTATCAACAGAAACTCAAGGTATCGATTACCAAGGTGGTTATCAGAATGTCAAATGGCGCACTGTTTATGCCAAACAAAGAGGCTTTGAAAATAACCCTGAATCGTATTCTTTGGATTTTTGGTCGCTCAAGCTCGATATGGGGTTAGGGAAATCAAATATATTTGTTGGCCAAGAGTCGCTAGAAGGCGATGGCAACAATGCGTTTTCTACCCCTCTTGCAACGCTTCATAAATTTCAAGGTTTTGCTGACCAATTTATTGCTACACCTAAAAATGGATTGGTTGATTTATACGTGGGTGCAAACCATAAGTTTTACAAATTAAATGCAACTGTAACTTATCACGAGTTTGAAGACTTCGATAATAGAAAGCTGGGTAACGAAGTCAATGCAGTTCTAAGTTACAGCGTAAGCGACAGAGTAAAATTACTGTTTAAATATGCTAGATATAATGCTGATTCTCACAAGGAAGATACAGAGAAATCATGGCTTCAAGTCAACGTCAGCTTATAGAGCTGTGTTTGTATTATAGGATTAATTGGGGTCGCCTGTGATAGTTACACTTGAATCAAAAAACTTAAATTTTATCATTCCAAATAGAGACTGTTTTACTCTTTACGCACAGTTTCAGAGGAATACTGTTTTCATGAAGCGACATGGGTTTTTAAAAACAGTTGATGAAGCGTGGTCAGCATTGTGTGGCGATGCGGGAACCTGGTTCGTAAGAGATATTGGAATATGGGTTATCCAGTGCAAATCTACGCATCAATTGATTGGTACCACTGGATTTTGGGAATCAAAAAGTAAGACTCGAGTTTTTGAGCTAGACCTTCTTCCTTATGCAGTAAATCAGCAGACGAAGCGAGAAATAGTGAAAACCATGTTCGAATATCACAAGAATAATTTCGGTAATCTTGATTGCTGCTATGAAACCATATCAGAGCTAGTTGTGGAATAAACTATTAGGTAGCCAAGACACAGGTGGTACATTAAAACTCGCAAGCACAGAGTGAGGGTTCGCGTTATACTCAATCAAGAGCGTTGATGTTTTTCATAGGTAAAACGTGAAGCTAAACAAAGCTACCGAATTAATTCGCCTGCGCATTGCACTTATCATAGGTGCCTGCCTTGTTTTAGGTTTTACGGTGGCAGATGTTCTGCTCTTACCCAGTAGTATGTACTCGCTTTACTTTTTCGACCGTCTTCTCTTGCAACTACCCATCATTGCCGTGGTCGTCGTTTTCTCTTTTTGGCACCGTTTTGCGCAATGTAAACAGTTTCTCTTTACCGGACTGTTAGTGGCACTGACCTACAGCAATTATTGGCTTATTTGGTCGTGCTGGCATGAATTTCAATTCGCTTTTCCATATGAAGGCACCATTTTGTATGCTTTCTTTTGTGTATTCGCGCTAGGCATTCCTTTCAAACTGGCCGTTGCTGCGAATACCATCAATATATTGGGGTTTTTGGCGCTAATGTGGTTTGCGCCAGTGTATGGTGACAGAGTCGCTATTTCTATTGCCTTTGTGTGCGGCTCTCTATTTATCTGTGCCTATGCTAAGTATCGTCTCGATCGCAGCGTAAGTATGCTTAAAGAGAGTAACGACAGGTTACTAAAATTAAGCAAGTATGACCCATTATCAGACCTACTCAATCGGCGAGCACTACGCGAGCTAAGCGTGAAATTGCTCGCACTAAGCAAGCGTCACAAGGTGTCTATGGCAGTATTGATGCTCGACCTTGATGATTTTAAGAAATACAACGATAACTTTGGTCATCAGCAAGGTGATGACGCAATAAAACTGCAAGCCGATATTATGCGTAGCGTATTTAAGCGAGACACGGATATTTTAGGTCGCTATGGCGGAGAGGAATTTATTGTTGTGCTAAGTGATATCACTAAGCAGCAAGTGGCAGTGCACTGCGATGCGCTGCTTGATAAGTGGAAGCAAAAAAATGTTGTTCATGCGGATGGTGCTAAACATCCGACGATGAGCTGCTCTATAGGCGCGGTAATCGCATCTGACTTACGTGATATTACTATAGACAAACTCATCGATAAGGCCGATCAGGCTCTCTATGTTGCTAAAGAAAAGGGTAAAGCACGTACAGAGTTAGTGACGTATGAGAGATAGCCTTAACAAAATACCTGTATCTTTGTCGTTTAATGTCTGGTTAACAATGTTGTGATCTCGTGTTAACTCTTCATTATCAACTTTGCTTATAAATGCGTCGAAGTTGTTGCTATAATTGTAAAAAATGCGATAAAAGTCCGTAAATGTCGTTTACTTGCATTGAACAAAAGTACTCATATCCGTAGAATGCCCAGCTGCAATTTTTCCCCTATTACTATGAGTATTTTATGAAGCAACAGTTTTCTTTACGTGCCTCAGTATGCTTAGCGCTAGCTACTTTAGCCTCTTCATCTGCGCTAGCTGCTGGTTTTCAAGTTAATGAACACAGTGCAAATGGCCTTGGTCGCGCTATGGCCGGCCAAGCGGCTAAGCCAGAGAATGCCTCTATTCTTGCAACTAACCCCGCTGCTATTGGTGTATTTAAAGAAGCTGAATTCAGTGCATCTGCAAGCTTTATTGACCCAAATGTAGACATTGATGGTGCAGTAACATACAACCTAGGTGACACAGTAGTAAGCGCAAGCCCAGCAGCGGAAGACAACATCGCTGATACGGCAATTGTGCCAAGCTTTTTCTATGTTTCTCCTATTAATGACAAGCTCTCTGCTGGTGTAGGCGTATTTACAACCTACGGTCTTCGTTCAGACTACTCAGATGATTTTGGTGCGCTTCATTTTGCTGACACGGCAGAAGTAAAAACGGTAACGTTAAACCCTGCTGTTTCTTACAAAGTAAACAAGCAGCTTATGGTCGGCTTTGGTTTAAACATTACCTATGCAGAAGCTGAGATTGGCTCTGGCGTATCCGATACATTAGCAGGTACGGTTGCTGGCTTAGCGCCGACAGCAGAAGCATTAGGCATTACCCTACCAACACTTACCCCAGGTGCTTCACTATTTAGCATGGAAGGGGATGATTGGGGCTACGGCTGGAATGCAGGTATTTTCTGG
Organism: Alteromonas sp. 009811495; assembly: GCF_028865455.1. Classification (NCBI taxonomy): domain Bacteria; kingdom Pseudomonadati; phylum Pseudomonadota; class Gammaproteobacteria; order Alteromonadales; family Alteromonadaceae; genus Alteromonas; species Alteromonas sp. 009811495. The sequence continues at coordinate 4,153,252 of NZ_CP113972.1, read as the reverse complement.
CAGCCAACTGATGTGACAAATATTGCGCTTTCATACCGCGCAGAAACTAAGCTCGAGCTGGAAGGTGCGGTGTCGTCACAAACACCTATTTTCCCTATTAACCTTAATCAGCCTGGTAGCCTAGATTTAAACCTTGCGGCAACGACTGAATTAGCTATTGATCAAAAAATTGATAGCCAGTGGTCTGTACAAGCAAGCGTAGTGTTCACAGATTGGAGCACATTTGAAAAGCTTGAAGCTAACCTGGAAGATGGCGTTGACTTCCTGATAAAAGAAGAGAACTTCGACGACTCTTGGCGTGCGGCTATTGGTGTGACTTATGTCTTGAATGACGAGATTACACTTCGCGCTGGCTATGCGTATGACGATGGTGTGGTGTCAGTAGAGAATCGCTCTTTAAGTATTCCTGATACTGACCGCCAGTGGTTCTCTGGTGGTTTGACGTATACGATGAGTGACGACACTTCAATTGATGTAGCGTACGTGTTTATTGATGGCCGCGAAGCGAAAATCGACAAAGACAGAACGATTTTAAGTAACGTTCTACCAGGCACTGACTTTACGACTAACTTTTCTGGTACTCAGTCAGCAACTGCTCATATTCTTAGCGTACAGCTAAATACACGCTTCTAATTTTCATGCACAAGCTAATAAAAAGGCAGCCACTGGCTGCCTTTTTTATATCTGCTCAAACAACTCTTGTAAGCAGGTAATTGCTGCGCTTATCTTTTTAGGGACAAGGTCTCTTTTTGGTGTAACGGCATACACGGTGTAATCCGGCAATTGCCAGTCACAAAACAGTTGTTTCATTTCACCTGATTTAAGAAGGTGACGGATCTCTGGCTCTGGTAACACCGCATAACCCACCCCGTCTTTCGTTAGTTGAATTAGGGTTTGCATGGAGTTGACATCAATACGCTGTGCATCGAGTTCGTAACTTTCGTGTTGTTTGTGCTCCATGGTATAGGTATCGATATGACGGTGCGAAATGTACGTATACTCGTTAAGTTGTTCGGGCGTTATGAGTGTTTTACTAGCCAACGGATGTGATGACGATACACATAAAATGCGTTGCCATGTTGCTAGCTCTAGACTACTAAAATTAGTGTCTGAAACAGGTGCAAAACACAGTACCAAATCGGCGCACGATGCGATGATATCCTTGGGTTCGTCGGTAAGCGTTAACGACAGAGAAAGTTTGGGAAATGCTTCGCATAAAGTGCGCAAAGGCTCACTTAGCAACCCGCCGCCAAACCCTTCTGGCGCAATAATATTGATTTTACCAGATGGATTGTCTTGCAGACTTTCAATCTGCTGTTGTGCGACGTGTGCCGTTTCAAGCATTCGCTTGCTAGTATCGTAGTAAATTCGCCCAGCTTCTGTCAGACTCAAGCTTCTGGTATTGCGATTAAACAAGCTTAGACCGATATCTTGCTCTAGCTTTCTTAGCTGTTGGCTTATTGCAGAAACCGTCATGTGTAACTCTCTTGCGGCTACACTCATGCTGCCACTATCGGTGACTGCAACAAACACCTGTAGTGATCGTAAAAGTTTTGAATTCATGGCGCCTTAGTCATCCTTTTATGGCCGTAATGTTCAATTTTCGCTTGTTATTATTATTTTTAATTGCTTGTGCGCTTATTTCGCTAGCATGGTAATAGTATTAAATTTTTGCAATGAAATAGCGAAGTCTGCCGTATTTTATCGCCAATTAGCGCTTTTCTGGCTTTCTTTACTAAATCTTTACTGGTGAAAATTTATTCTATTTAGCTGCATATTAAATATTAATATGCACGATTTTGGTGAATTTGTATCCATTTTGTAGATGTTTTGTTTTAAGAAAGTAAAACCTGTTTATTCACTCTTTTAATGTGACAATAAAGTGGTAGCTTATTAAAGCGTGTTGAGCTTTGCTGCAAAAACGTACGGTAAAAAACAACACGCTCTAAAAAACTAACCGTTCCTAGCGAGAATAAAAATGAAAAAGTACCGCGTTCTTTTACTCATCCTCTTTACCTCTGTGTGGCTTGGAGGGTGTGCTTCGGTTGAAAAAAGCGCTTCGATTGATTTTGGTCCAGCGACATTTACACAGCCCGGTTTTACCGCAATAACAGTAGCCTATGCACCAGAGATGGAGGGCATTCTTAACAGAATAGCGCAAGATCCTAACGCTTCTATTCATACTACTAAGACCATTAAAGGTGTAACTTACCGCTTAGGTACCTACCACGACGAACCGATTCTGGTATTCGCTACCGGAATGAGTATTGCCAACGCAGCCATGACAATGCAAATGGCCTTAGATTACTTTCCTGTCAAGCAGGTGGTATACATGGGGATTGCAGGTGCAGTAAATCCCAAGTGGCAACCTGGCGATGTTATTGTGCCAGCGCGTTGGTACTATCATGATGAAAGTGTCTACACCAACGAAGACCCGAATAACCCCGGCCAATATATCCTGCCAGAATACTATGCGGCGTTTATGGAAGAGCAAGAATCTCGCCGCGCCCAAGACCCGCACATACCACACTATAAGCCTTTCCACTTTATTCATCCCGACGAAGTGTTAATCGTGAAAGACGGTATGGATAAACCGAAAGACACTGCTTACTTTAGTGCATCTGAGCGCTTGCTTGAGGCAGCGAAACAGGCCATGGCAGAAATGCCCGTACAACGTGTATTAGATGAGCGGGACGCTAAGTTATTTGTGGGCGGTAATGGCATAACGGGGTCGGTATTTATGGATAACCGAGAGTACCGTAAATGGACACGAGACGTTTTTAACGCTGAAGTAACTGAAATGGAATCAGCTGCAATTGGTCAAGTGTGCACAATTAACAATGTAGACTGGGTGATTGTGCGCGCTATCAGCGACTTAGCTGGTGGGCAAGAAGGTGTGAACGTGGAGAATAAGTTTGATAAAGAAGTATCGCGCATTGGGGCCAATGTACTGTTTTCTGTATTAGACACATTGGCTGAAAAATAAAGATGTCACGTGTGAGTGTTGGCTGAATACTGGCCAACACTCACACCCCAAAATTCGCCTATATGCTATCTGTGCATTGGTGAATGCACGAAAACGCACTGTTCACCCTTGGTTCCTTTCACCTAACGAATAGTGCGAACCAGCTTTATCGTATTGGTTGCTAATTTTACTTCTATCAGAAATACCACCAATGCACTGATGAGAAACATCATTGCTAAAATGAAAAGTACGATAACGGGCGTTTTTAAATCTACTACCCACAGTAAGCCAGAGAACAACGCCATAATGACGGTACATACCATTAACCCAGCTGCGACACACAATCCTATTGCCCAGTTGATCACTTGTACTCTGCGCCATAGCACCTTAATTTCCGCTTTTGAACGGTCAACAATATGAGGGTCAGAAAGTGTGTGAATTTGGCGTTCTGCCACCCTCACTCTATCTGAGATACGACCTAATCGAGAAGACATTACATTGAGAAAGCCAGCAATACCGGTAAGCAAAAATACAGGGGCAACAGCGAATTCGATGAGCTGCGAAAGACTGGGAATTAGGGTGTCCAATAGTATCCTCCAAGTGTAGTTCGTCTAGGACCGTAATAACGTGCCAGAGCAAACACTATGCCACGAGAAAAATTGATGTACTGCCTTTTTTGATACTTATCTTTAAAATATTGGTTTTTAGCTTATGTTCAGAGGCTTACAGGGTACAATGTTTTATAGTGCCGTTGATTTACACATTAAAGGATAAAACATGACTGTGAAGCCGTTGTTTCTCTTGTCTCTTTTTACCACCACTTCAGTGCTAGCAGCACTTTCTGCCACGGCTATGGGGGACGAGGCTAACTACATAGAACGTATCGAAACAACATCAAGTCGTATAACAGGCAAAGCCAATGCAAATGGTTATGTCGTTTCTTCAATCAACAGCGACGATCTTTCGCTACTTTCACTTCAGCATATTCAAGAAGCGCTCAACTACGTCGCGGGTGCTGGGGTGCAGCGTGGCAATGGTCAAGAATATCTACCTGCACTTCGTTCACCTGTACTAACGGGGGCAGGTGCCTGTGGTGGTATATTAGCGGCAGAAGACGGCATTGCACTTCGAGCCGCAGGTTTTTGTAATATTAACGAATTGTTTGAAGCTCATGGCGAAATGGCTGAGCGTATTGATGTGCTAAAGGGGCCCGCGTCACCACTTTATGGATCAAACGCTATTCATGGTGTGATAAATGTTGTTACGCCTGATACCACTGTTAGTGAGGGCTTATTGGCCTACGACTATGGCTCATTTGGCTTTAATCGCATAAAGCTAAGACAGGGAAAGGATTTTGGGCAAAGTGGTGTTGGCATTAATGCCAGTATCACGCGAGACAATGGCTATCGTGACAAAGAAGGTGTTGACCAAGAGAAAGTGAACCTGCGGCATCGACTAAACTTAGCCGACACTGTCATTACTTCCGGGTTTACCTACACTAACCTTGATCAAGATACAGCAGGATATATTACGGGCTTTGAGAGTTATAAGAACGACAGCGTAGCGCAAGCTAACCCCAATCCAGAAGCATTTCGCAAGGCACAAAGCACAAGGTTTTGGAGTAAAGTCGAAACCTCTTTTGACGGCGGCCATACACTGTCGATAACGCCTTACTTACGCGACCAAAGCATGGACTTTTTGATGCACTTTTTGCCAGGAAAACCGCTAGAGAAAAATGCGCAACATGGGTTAGGAGTACTGTTGCAACTGAACTATGTAATAAGTCCAGCATTAAATATTGATGTGGGTATTGATGTTGAATACACCGAAGGGGAACTTGTTCAGTCACAAGATGCGCCAACGCAAGGGTCGGCTTTTCTAGTTGGTACTGTGCCACAGGGCAAGCACTACGATTACGATGTTGACGCCACTCTCATCGCGCCTTTCTTTGCGCTTAACTGGCAACAAGCGCGTTGGAATGTATCGGTAGGTGGGCGATTTGAAAGTATGGAGTATGATTACACAAATAACATGAACGCAGGGCGTCTACGCGAAGATGGCACTGAATGTGGTTTCGGTGGTTGTCGTTATTCTCGACCTGAAAGTGGCAAAAACGATTTTGATAATTTTAGCCCATCGCTAAGCGCGAGTTATCGATTAGATGGTCAAACCTACATCTACATGGGGCTATCTCGTGGTTTCCGCGCTCCGCAAGCGACAGAATTGTATCGCTTGCAGCGCGCTCAGCAAGTCGCCGACCTAGACTCGGTAACGGCGACAAACTATGAAGTAGGTCTTAAAGGGCTTATGGATAATGGGCGCTATACATTGTCATTGTACAGTTTACGTAAAAACAACGTGATTTACCGTGACAGTGATTTTTTTAATATCAATAACGGTGAAACATGGCACCGAGGCATTGAAGTGGAACTAAGCCAGGCTATTTTACCGAACTGGACGTTTGATGTGGCAGCGAGCTATTCACGACACACCTATGAACACAGTCAGCTTCAAGGTGAAGTCGATATTAAAGGTAACGATATCGATACTGCACCTAAGCTACAGCTTAATGCGCGGCTAAATTACGATGTTACCGATACCATTCGAGCTCAATTAGAATGGCAGCATGTTGATGATTATTTTACAGATGCTGAAAATGCCAATGAATATGAAGGGCACGATTTGCTGCACGCCAGAGTGAGTTACGGGATTACCAGCGACATCACAATTAGCGCAAGAATAAACAACCTACTTGACGCTGATTATGCCGACCGTGCTGATTTCACAACCTTTAGTGGCCCTCGTTACTTTCCGGGTAGACCGCGTAACTTCATGCTTAGCGCATCATTAGCGCTATAGCACTATATTTAAAAAGCGCCTGTATACGCTTGTGCCCAAGCGTATACAGGCGTACTCTTAGGTATTAATCATCGCTGACAAAAGTTAGCGAGCAACGCATACCTAACGTAAAAGACATGGGTTGCAGTCATGCCACGTATTGCTATTGCAAAAGCAGTAGTCATAGGTGGAATGATTGTAAATAGGTAAAACCCATGCAAAAAATAGTTATTGTTGGTGGCGGTGCTGGTGGTCTAGAACTAGCCAGTCGCTTAAGCCGCACCCTCGGGAGAAAGAAACAAGCCGAAATAACCCTTGTCGACCGCAGTCGAACCCATATCTGGAAGCCACTTCTGCACGAAGTTGCCGCCGGTGTTATCGATAAACATTCAGACGGTGTGGATTATGCCATTCACGCTGCGGCTCACCATTATCGCTTTCAATTAGGCGAAATGTGCGCACTGGATGCTGAATCGCAAACCATCACACTGAACCCTCTAATTGACGAAGAAGGTGCCCAAGTATTGCCTGAACGTCATATCCATTATGATCAACTGGTTCTTGCCATTGGTAGTGTTAGCAATGATTTCGGCACCCCCGGTGTTGCTGATAACTGCTATTTTCTCGATTCACTTTTGCAAGCTGAACGTTTTCACCGCGCTCTGCTAAACCAACTTATCCGTATCAACCAGCAAGAAGATAAAGATGCTCGTATTAATGTTGCTATTGTTGGGGCTGGCGCAACAGGCACCGAGCTTGCGGCTCAGCTTCATCACGTGGCTAACTTATCAAAGGCCTACGGTATGCCAGACATGTCAGCTTCGCGCTTGAAAATTACTATCGTGGAAGCGGGAGAACGTATTTTGCCTGCACTTCCTGAGCGTATAGCAAATTCAGCGAGAAAAGCATTACATAAATTGGGCGTCGATATAAAAGAACAGACCATGGTGGCCGAGGCCGATGAAAATGGGCTGATTACCAAAGACGGTAGCCGAATTGAAGCGGACTTAATGGTATGGGCGGCAGGCGTTAAAGCGCCAGACTTTATTACTAAAATGGGGTTGTTTGAAACCAATCGCGCCAATCAAATTTTAGTCGATAAGCAATTGAGAAGCTCTACGCATAAAAATATTTGGGTGTTAGGCGATTGTTGTGGTTTTCAACAAGACAACGGTAAATGGGTGCCACCAAGAGCACAATCGGCACATCAGATGGCTGATATTGTGGCATACAATATAAAGGCGTTGTTTAACCAAAAAGAAGTGAAACCCTTTGTCTATCAGGATTATGGGTCGCTGGTTCACCTAAGTAAATACAGTACAGTTGGTAGCCTAATGGGCTCTTTATCAAACAGCAGTATGTTTATCGAAGGGCGTTTAGCTAAATTGGTTTATGTGTCTTTGTATAATATGCATCAGTTTGCGGTACATGGAAAAATTAAAGGTGCGCTTAAATTACTCGTTAAAAAGCTTAGCCATGCCATTAGCCCAAAGTTAAAACTTCACTGATAACAATGTTGATAGTTAGCATGAAAAAGCCCCTACTTAGGGGCTTTTGTATTTATTTTGGAAAAAGTGTGCGGTATGCGGTGTATTACTGCTTAACACCTTCTACATGAAGCTCAAGTTCAACTGCTTGTGATGCTGGACCCAAGTCGTAGTCAATACCGAAGTCTTTAAGAGCAATGGTTGTAGTTCCCGCAAAGCCTGCGCGGTAACCACCCCATGGATCTTTACCTTCACCGATTTTTTTGGCTTCGATCGTAATAGGTTTAGTTACGCCGTGAAGCGTGAAATCACCCATTACGTCCATCATACCATCGCCTTTATCGACAATTTTTGTGCTAACGAATTTAGCTTTAGGAAAATCGTCAACATTGAGGAAATCGTCGCTTTTTAGGTGCTTATCGCGCTCAGCATGGTTCGAATCGATACTGTCAGTATCGATAGTTACCATGATTTTCGCTTTGCTTGGCATACTGTCATCGTAGCTGAATGTACCTTCAAAGTCGTTGAAACGACCGGTTAACCACGAATAGCCAAGGTGTTGAATCTTAAAGTTGATAGAGGCATGTGCACCTTTGCTATCAATAACATAATCCGCCGCGTGAGCAGTGCTTAAAGACAGCGCAGCTGCCAAGGCAAGTGTTAACTTCTTCATTATTTCTCCTTAAGTGTATCTATCGAAGCCGTAACATCTGCTTCATTGTGTCGTCTTTATTAATAAAGTGGTGTTTCAATGCCGCAAGCGCATGCAGTGCAGCAACAATAATTACTGTCCAAGCTAAATAGAAATGGATATCACCTGCCACGTCTTCCTGATTTTCTATCAGCTCACCAAAGGCGGGTACTGAAACCCAGTTAAAGATATCAATAGCGCGTCCGTCAGCTGTTGAGATGAGGTAGCCCGATATAAATAGACCAAACAGCAGCAAGTACAAAAGGCCATGTCCTATTTTGCTCAGTGCTTTTTCCACCTGATTTCCATAGGTAGGAGGACGCGTTGAAATCATCCGCATAAGTATGCGGTAAAGTGTTAACGCAAACAGGATTAAGCCTACGCTTTTGTGCCAATGAGGAGCGGTTTTGTACCAATCGCTGTAATAGGTCAAGTCGACCATCCACAGGCCTGAAGCGAACATGCCAATAACGACAATCGCAGTTAGCCAGTGTAGTAGCCTTATTGTTAGTGGCCATTTGGCTTTCATCAATATCCCTTGGTGTTATCTAGTACCAGTGAGTGTATGTCTTAAGTTACGAATTAAACATTGCATTTTTTTTGTGAAACTATTCGTCTTTTTCGAATTTGAAAGCAACACCTAATGGTGACCTTATCGTCCAGTGGAAGAAAAATTGCGCTTAGCTGAACTGTTAAACGGCTAAAATGAGCCTATAGTTTAATCAGTGGGCAAAATATTCAATGCGAATTGGCGGTCTTGCTCACGACATCAATTAACTGAACAAGGTTTTACATCGTGCGTGTATCGTTTGTAGTACTGGCTTTGATTATGCCTGTACTGTTTTCTTCGCTACTAACATTCTCTTCTATTGGAGAAGAAAAACGCGCGATTACGCATTCCAATAAAGATAAAGCTGACAGTTCAATATCATTTGTTGTGGCGCAATGGGAGTTAAGTGCGTCCGATGTACTAGAAGATGATGTTGATGATGATGGGCTTTCGCTTTACGCTTTGCTTGAGAGTGAGCATAGTGGTGACCTAACAAGTTCTGCAACACGACCCATTCATTTTCGCATTTATCGCGAAATCACTATCCGAGGACCTCCTTCGTTTTCTTAATCAAAGCCCCCTTTTTTATTATTTTGATTAGGAGATGTAGGTATGCACGCCTTAAATCTATATAAAACCGAAACTATCGATACGTTAGCATGGCCAGTGGTTGAAAATACGATCACCGTTAATTCCCCCGCAATGGCTGTGTTTACCGATTTTAAACAACACCTACCCCATGTCATAGATGGTAGAACGCCCGCTACGAAAGTGGAGGCGATAATGCGTCAGTCACACGTAAGAATGATGTTGGTAGTCAACAGTGAGAATCGCTTCATGGGTATTGTGACAAGTCATGATGTAGGCGAGCAGCAGCTGATAAAGCGTATGACTGAGCTCAATCTAAAGCGAGAAGAGCTTTCTGTAAATGATTTCATGCGCCCCAAAACGTCGCTGATGTCGTTTGATTTTGTTGAACTTGCCCGTTCCTCAGTCGGTGATGTCATTGAGACGCTCAAAGACTATGGGCAGCATCATTGTTTGGTAATGGATAGAGAATCCCATGAAGTGCGAGGTGTTATCAGCGTTAGTGATATAGCCAGAGAGCTTAAGTTACCGCTCGATATACAAGGGCGCCCAACATTTGCTGAGCTAATTACTATTCTCGCTGCCTAATTGGCTATTTTTTTGAAGTGAACCATACTTTGAATGCAGTGACATTATCTGCATTCGAAGTGTGGCCTTACGTCAACTTCGATGTTCTTTGTTATCTTAGTCAATGTCTGAAAAAGCTTGGTGAATGCAATAAGAAATGAAGTTGAGGCGAAGTTATGAAGTACGCTCATGGTGAGTACGTAGTAAGCCGTTGTGGAGCGATAATGGCTGTTCAGGCACAAGGACCATGGAATCGTGAGTGCGTAGTTAAATTTGCTGAAGATTACCGGTCAGAAAGAGAAGGCCTAGCTGGAAACCGATGGGGAGATATCGTCTTCGTGACGGGCGAATCGCTTTTCGTTCCGGATGCTGCCGACGTACTCAAGTCTCTAGTGAAGAGTGTTATGAAACTGGGCTTAAGTCATATTGCAGTGGTGTTAGGTAACTCTACAGTGCGCTCATCCACTAAAACGCAATTAGAAAAAATATACAATAGTCTCGGGATTGCCCACGTTTTTGTTGAAACTAATGATCAGGCCGTGCACTGGTTAGAAAGTGAAGGCTATTTAGTCGATAAAACAGCACTTTTAGCTCACTATCTCAAATCCCCTACAAATCCGAATTAAGTTACAGCGACAATTGGCCTTAGCGTTATGTCGAGCATGAATGGTATGTAAATAGCATTCTAACTATCAATATGGACTAACAGCAGTGCAAAACATAGAGATAGAATTATGAATAGAACGCTATTTCCCACCAGTGTGGTTACAAAAGCATTTACCTGGGCTTACCAAGAGCTTGGCCTAAATATTAAACAAGCCTCTGAAATATTGGGTATTTCACCGTCATCACTTGCGCAAACTACCCTGTTAGGGTTTGAGAGTGGCACGAGGGAATATCGAACGCAGCTTGCTTTCATTCGTATGTATCATTTACTCATCACTATGTCAGAAGGGGACAGTGAGCAAATGCAAGTGTGGTTCACTCGATACAATATCGACTTGGCTGCGTCGCCTTTTTCTGTTTGTAAGTCCTCTGATGGTATTGAACAGGTCACAGAGCATCTGCGCAGCGTTAAACAGCAGCAAGCGCTAGGATACGGCCTCATGGATACACTAGAGTCACATACTTTACGAAGCAAAGTTTCTCAAAGTAGTGCCTTTCATTAGCGTTATTCCGCAGCCTTTGGCGATACTGCATCCGATGATGTAACGCTTTCGATAAATGCTGCGCAAGCTTCTGGCTGTGTGATAGGGACCATGTGACCGGCTTCAGATAATAGCTGGGATTGTGCATCTGGTAGTTCGCTCAAAACCGCTGACATGTGTGTGTTCGGATCTAAAATAGCATCTTTTTCACCGTACAATACGCCCACTGGGCATGTGATATCACGATACCGGTCTTTCTGACGGTGCAAGCTTCCTTGTGCAGATACTGTATCGCGGCTCCCTTCGTAAAAACTTCTAGAGTGTAATGCAAGTATGCCTCCTCCGTTTACCGCGAAGTCATGAGGGACAGCTTCTGGGTAAAAAATTTGTCCGACTTGCTTCTTTCCAAACTGCACGCGAAGTGGGCTGGCAATTGTCGATGATACCGTCTTTCTTACGGGTTCATGGGGGATATAAAGCATTGATAGCGGGCCTGCACCACCTGTAAGGGGGGTTGTGAGTGGGCAAAGTAAGGTGACAGACGAAATTGTGTCAGGAGCGTCGAGTGCCATTCTTAAGGCAATTCCTCCACCCATCGAGTGGCCCACGAGGGACGCTGAATGGATATTTTCTTTTTCCATCCATTCTAACAACATCGCACTTTGCGTTTCGAACGTAGCTGATGTGCGACGAAATCGAGATGAAAAGCCACTACCAGGTCTATCCACACAATAAACGGTGTACTTCTCTGCAAGTAAACTGGCTAATGCAGCGAAATTCCTACTGTTGCCAAGTAGGCCGTGTATCAGAATTAAACTGGGACCATTGCCTTGTACTTGCCAGTGAATAATACCACCATTGACAGTAGTAAGTTTTCCGCTAGGCGAAAAGTTCTTCTCAATACCTTTATCGACTTTATTGGTAAAGAGCACACCAGCAATAATAAGCAGAGCAATAACAATAAGCAGTATGAACATGAAAAGTTCCTGATGAATGTGTAGTTTTTAAGCTATCCATTTCGGTTTTGAAGATCAACAAACTCTTAATGATAGATCTCAATACACGCTTTAGTGCGTCGCTTTTCTTTAAGTATTAAGGTGAGCCAGCATAGCTGATACACTTGTTATAAATGCAGTGGTAAAGACCCTGCTAAAGAACGTCGTACTGAATTACAGGTCCTGAATAATGGAAATACGTATTACCTCGTCAATCTCAATTGATGATAGCGAACTCGAGATGCAAGCCATTCGAGCACAAGGTAGTGGTGGGCAAAACGTCAATAAGGTAAGTAGTGCAATTCATTTGCGGTTTGCTATTGGTACTTCATCGCTACCGCAAGAGCTTAAAAAAAAGCTGTTAAGCTTAAAAGATAGCCGTGTAACTAATGACGGCATATTTGTACTAAAAGCACAGAGTTTTAGAACACAGGAACAAAATAGAGAAGATGCTATTGAGCGGCTAATAGCATGGATAAAGGCAGCGACGATTGAACAGAAGCCGCGCAGAGCGACAAAGGTAAGTAAATCGGTAAAAGTGCGCCGAGGTGAAGTAAAAAAACAACAAAGTGCGAAAAAAACACTACGCAAGAAAGTGGAATTTTAGCCACAAATAGCCTAAAGTATAACCCTATTTAGAATGTCATTTCTCAAGACAACGGAAAATTCTTAAAATAATAAACGAATGTGTCTTGTGTTTGTGCTCAATATTGGAACTTAGGGAAGCATTTAAGTGACTCGGTCAGACGTTATTCCTATGGTGCTCTTTGCGGCCATTGTCGTGTCGCTGGGAATTAACACACCTCAAGCAGCGAATGAGATTATTGCTCGTTTGTTCAATAAATCGATTTCTCAAAGCGAACTTCAACCGTCAAAGGCGGATGTTGATCGTTTCCAATCTATTCTTACCGATAAATCAGAAAAAGAAGTAAAAACGCTTCTTGCTCAGCGTGCACTCGGCACTAAAATTACTGAATCGGTGTTGGCTGATTTTGCTAGCAGAAATGCCATTGAGCCAAATGCAGGTGAAATACAGTCGGCCTATGCCGTTATTAAATTATGGACTGTCGACTTGGATGAAAACTCAAGTTATCAGGAAGATGAGCTAGAGCGCTATCGGCTAGCCATGGCTGAAGGTATGGCAAAAAGTTGGAAAGTATCAAAAGCATTATATGAGGCTTATGGTGGCGATGTTGTGTTTCAACAAGACAATCCGCTAACGCCGGTTGGTGCTTATCAGAAGCTATTTGAGCAATATCGCGAGCAGGGTGAATTTGTAATTTATGATCCTGTGTTTAAAGCAGCGTTTTGGAACTCTGTGCGTATGAAGTACGCAAATACCTACGATGAAGGTAATATCGACTTCTCTGTTCCTTGGTGGGAAAAGAGCATGACTGCTGCAGAAAAATGAGTATCTCAATCATCTTACTTTGTGAAAGGCCGTGTTAATTAACACGGCCTTTTTTTATGAATTAAGTACATCTACGGTTGCATGAAAACTAGTTAAGGTAACCGTCTACTTCTTTTTCGGCTTCGTCACGACTTTTGCCGTACGCTTGTTGAATCTTACCGACCAATTCTTCACGTCGACCGTCAATTACATCCAAGTCGTCATCGGTAAGTTTGCCCCATTTTTGCTGCACCTTACCTTTCATCTCTTTCCAATTACCTTCAATACGATCACTGTTCATAAATTGCTCTCCTTATCCAAACAATTGGTTCAAAAACTGGCTCAAAAAATTGTCCAGTTACCATAGAACTAGCAAATGGTGTTCCATGGCGTAGGTGTATGAAAGTAATGTATTTTTTTTTAGGATATTGTGTAAGTAAAATAATTTATATGCAGAATTTACAAGCGTTTGCAAAGCCTACAGGAAAGCGTAAATGTAATCGGGGTATAAAGGAAAAGGCAAAAGAAAAGGGGCTAAAAGCCCCTTAAAAAATCACAACATAACTTGGAAAACACGTTTACACACCACAAAATCGCACACTCAACGACTTCATGTATAAATTAAGATAGCGTAATTCCAAAAAGGTTCCGCGTTTATTGAAATAAATAGGTAAAAATATAAATACCTAATTCATCGCCGGTGTTTCGGCCTGGCTCTGCTGTTTTACATGGCGAAGCGTTATAAAACTAATGCACGCAGTAATCGCAATTAGCGTAGATGCTACCGCGAAAGGCAGTGCAATATTTTGTTGATAGATCAAGGCTGCCAGAGGTGGGCCTACTATATATCCCATGGCTGTTGTTGCGGTAATAAGCCCGGTAATAGATGATTGTTGTTGGGGAGCGCAGTAAGTGGTTGCTGCTGCCGCTAGCGCTGGGTATGCCATACCCATACCAAGGCCCATAATTGCCATGGCAAGATATAGAACTTCAAACGTACTTTGCAAAAATAAGAGTAAATACGCGAGTGCAAGTAGTGGAAGTGCCAGTGATATCATCGCCTCTTTGCTAATTCTAGCTTTTTGTACCACTGTAAATTGGATGGTTAGTGAAGCAGCTGCGCTGCACATCATGGCAAAGCCAACTTGGCGGGCCGCATCAACAGGGGAAAGATGGTAAAAATCGATAAAGAAAAAGCCTAGTGATTGCTGCATCATCGCCATAGCACAAAATACGCAAATACAGGCGGCAACAAATACATAAGGTAGACGTGAGCTAGCTATTTCTGATGAGTTAGCAGAAGTCTGAATGTTTTGCTGTGAAACCGGTGCCAGTACAGGAAGTTTTACATAAACGAGTAATAGTGCCAGCAGTGTGAGCAAAACAATGCTGTAAAGTGGTGCGAGTAAGCCGAACCCAACTAATAGCCCAGCGTACGCAGGCCCGATAATCTGGCCTACATTACTAGCCGATGTTACTTTACTAATTGCACTAACCCGCCCTTGCGCAGAGCTGATGGCAACAGCATAACCCACTGCTGACGGTGGTGTGGCTGACATTATTGTTGATTGTAAGCTTCGACTTAGCAGCAAGGCTAAAAACAAATTGGTTCCGCTTATGAACCCTGAAAATCCCGCCATCCAGGCGCTTGCAAAGGCAAACGTTCCCAAGCTATACCCGGTCAAACCAACCATCAATATTCGTTTAAAGCCAGCTCGTTTAGCAACTTTGCTCCATACGTTAGTGCCGAGGGCGAAGATAAATGCAGAGCTCGACATGATAGTGGCAATATGAAATTCCGTCAGCTCAGCTTCTCTTCCCATAGATGGTAACGTCGTAAGCATGACGCTTTGGCCAACTGAGGTAGCAAGTAGTGCGCAGAACAAGACGCGAAAAACAATGGGTGTAGAGGAAGCCGGTAACACTTATTAAAGCCCTTAAACACTAGGCAAATTAGACGGCAAGCAGTATATCATAGCGACGCTAAAAAAATGCCCGCCAAAGGCGGGCCAAAATCAGAGGTATGTAAAGGCCGGGATGGGCCTTTGAGGGGAGAGGGTAGTCGCCTGATGACAACTCACTAATAACATCGACGACATTACCAGTGTCCTCACAATGGTTTCGCTGAAGGAACACACAAAGTCATTCAACGAATCCAAATAGGGTCAACAATCCCTTGCTGCACGAGACATCACTGTCAAAGCTTTCGATGTAGGTACTCTTGTACTTGTTTGCATTCCTTTTGAAACAAGTTCGTTGCATCCTGCGAGTTTATTTAGGTTGTCTTTTACCTAACCTCATCATCGTCCAGCGCTTAACGAATACAAAACACCTTGTCCTTAGCATCGATATCAAAACACTCCGGTTTCCTTGTTGACCAAGTCCAATTACATCCAATGTCGTCAACGTCAATATCAATCACCCATGCAATCTGGTCTCTCCGTTACTAAAGCCTTCCTGGCTACACATTGCATTCTGTCTTTATCCGTTAGTCTAATCTATGCTTTATCTGTGCCAGAAATTTATTTTCGAAAGTAACATGTTTATATCTTTGATTTTTATGGGTTTGTTTGTTCTTCTGTACGTAGGGTAAAAAGCTACTACACGCACTTTGAAAAAACGATATGTAGTTTTTTCAAAGTGTGTGTCGCGTTTTACAAACAACAAAATGTGCTGGCTCGGTACTGTTTAAAAAATAGCTTGATCTTAGTGTATTAATATAAGATTATTTATATATAAGATTTATCTTATTTTGATTTGTCTTGAGTTAAGTTGGTTCTTTGGAGTTTTTATGACAGCACTAAGTACTCGCATCGTCGAAAAGTTATTGTGGATATCTACGCATAAAGGGAAATGGGTATATGCCGCATTGCTTGCGATAGTGTTATTTTGTGCATTCCAAATGCGTCTTATCGCGATTGATACCGATCCGGAGAACATGCTCGAACGCACTCATCCTGCGCGTACTTTTCACAATGAGACAAAACAAACCTTCGCCATGTTTGATGCCATTGTTGTTGGCGTGATTGCCCCGACGGGCGACATCTTCACACAAGAAAACCTAGTGGCTATCGATAGTCTTACCCAGCATATTTTATCTATAGACGGTGTTGTCGAACGGGATGTGATGTCGTTTTCCACGGTGGATAACATTACACAAGGTGATCAGGGCGAGTTGGTCTTTTCTTGGATGATGTCAGCACCTCCCGCATCAGATGTTCAGGCTAAAGATATTGCCTCTGCAATTTCGCGACTGCCTATGCTAGATGGCACGCTAGCGTCGTCGTCAGGCAACGCGGCGGCTATTTATGTACCAATAAAAGATAAAAACGAAAGTTATCGCATTGCACAAGATATTCGCCTGTTCTTAGAGAACAGTGGTAAAAGTAATGCAGATAGTCGAGATTCTAACAGCACATTGCAGTGGCACATTACTGGCCTTCCGGTGGCCGAAGACCAATTTGGTGTTGAAATGTTCGTACAGATGGGCATTGCAGCGCCTGCGGCGGGCTTGATGATCTTTGTTTTACTGTTTGTGTTTTTCCGCAATCTCACCTTGATTAGTGCTCCTATGGTAGTGGCGATGGCAACTGTCATCATAACCATGGGCGCGCTAATTGGTATGGGGTTTACGGTGCATATCATGTCATCAATGATTGCGATTTTTCTTATGCCCATAGCCGTCGTAGATTCTGTACACATTCTTTCTGAATTTTCAGACCGCTATAAGCCTGGTCAAAAGGCAAATGAGGTTATTACTACCGTTGTTGAGCATCTATTTAAACCCATGCTGTTTACGTCACTGACATCGTCGGCGGGTTTCTTCTCTCTCATGCTAACGCCAATTCCACCAGTGCAGATATTTGGTGCTTACATTGGCTTTGGCATTTTATTAGCGTTTGTGATTACCCTCACGTTTATACCGGCATACATCTCGCGCATGTCAGATGCATCACTACAGAAACTTCAGCAATCACTTCACGAAGGTAGAAGTGAAACGTTGCTACAGCGCGGCATAGACCGTGTTCGTTATGTTGCACTCAACTATAAAAGTGCGCTGTTAATAACGTTTACCATAGTATCTGCTGTGTCTGTGTGGGGTATTTCGCAAATTCAAATAAACGATAACCCCGTTCGTTGGTTTAAATCTGATCATGAAATTCGTGTGGCAGACCGGGCACTAAATCAAGCGTTTGCTGGTACTTATAACGCTTATATCGTGATTGAGAGTAGTCGCGAGGCTGAGGGCGCAGAGCGTATTTTAGCAACGTCGCAATTGCCAGATTCGCTTAACCAATGGAAACAACAAACGCTGACACTGCTGCGACAAGAAACTGAAGATAATCGACTTAGCCAGCTTTCTTTACGCATAGATGATGCACTTTTTGACGTCAATGACGATCGCGCAATAACAGCCTTGGAATCTCTGTCTAAACGTGTAGAAACCATTAAGCGAGAAAGCAAAGTATTTCAACAGCCTGAGAACGTAGCGCTGCTAGATAGCTTACAGGCCTATCTTAGTGAGCAAGCACTGATCGGTAAATCTCAATCGCTAAGCGATATTGTTAAAGTGGTCAACCGAGAGCTTCGCTCAGGGCAAGACAAAGACTACGTACTACCCACAACACAAGCGGCAATTGCTCAAACCCTATTGCAATACCAGTCTTCACACCGTCCGCAAGACTTATGGCATTTTGTAACGCCTGACTATCAGAAAACGCTGGTATGGCTGCAACTAACCAGTGGTGACAACCAAGATATGACCCAAGTAATCAAGCTGGTAGATGATTACTTTGCGCAAAATCCGTTACCTGAAGGCTTGCGCTATCAGTGGGCAGGCAAAGCCTATCTCAACGTGGTATGGCAAGAAAATATGGTGGCAGGCATGCTCGAAAGCTTGCTAAGCGCATTCATTATTGTGTTCTTGATGATGGTCGTACTGTTCCGCTCACTGGTGTTTGGCGTACTCGCTATGTTGCCATTGACCATCACTATCACGTTTATCTATGGCGCAATTGGCATTGTTGGCAAAGATTACGATATGCCAATTGCCGTGCTGTCTGCACTGACACTGGGGTTGTCGGTAGACTTCGCTATCCACTTTTTGGCAAGGGCAAAAGAAATATACAAAGAAACGGGCAATGTAAACGCCACCTTAAACGCTATGTTCGACGAGCCCGCCGGTGCGATTACTCGAAATGCGTTGGTTATTGCGCTTGGGTTCACGCCACTACTACTGGCGCCACTGGTACCTTACATCACGGTGGGCGTTTTCCTCGCCAGTATTATGTTTATTTCGGCGCTGGTCACCTTGTTGGTGTTACCCGCGGCCATGATCATGTTTAAACGTTGGGTTTTCAAGGAGGCCTAAAATGCGCGTTACAACTGTTCTTTCTGAAAATATAAAGTTATTCACGGTATGGGTGATAGCACTGCTTGTATCAGCCACTACGCTCGCTGCACAGCCATCAGAGCAGCAAGCTAATACAGACATGGCACTCGATGTCGATACAATTGTTAAAAAAGCCGAGCAGGTGGCGTACTACTCTGGCAAAGACGGTAAGTCTATGGCGCGCATGCTCATTGTGGACGAACAAGGCCGTAAACAAATGCGTCAGTTCACTATTTTGCGCAAAGACGTAACCACTGATGAAGGCGCAGATACTGGCGACCAACGCATGCTGGTGTTTTTTAGCCGTCCTACAGAAGTACAAGGCACGGTTTTTCGTGTTGAAAAGCATGCTGACCTCAATACTGATGACGACCGTTGGTTATATCTTCCGGCGCTTGATTTAGTGAAGCGTATTGCCGCAGGAGATAAGCGGACGTCGTTCGTAGGCTCTCATTTTTTCTATGAAGATGTGTCGGGGCGCGCAATCGCGCAGGATGATTTCACCTTGGTTTCTCAATCTGATACACATTATGTGCTTAAGGCTACCCCTAAAATGCCTCAAAGCGTTGAGTTTACCCACTATCTGGTTGAAATCGACAAGCGTACTTTCTTACCAACCACCATTAATTTTTATAAAGGTGATAACAACTATCGTCGTGTTGAAGCGGTAAGTGTGGAAATTATTCAAGGCCACCCTACAGTGGTGCGCAGCAAGGTGTCAGATTTAGCCTCAGGAGGGTATACCTTAATGGAGTTTAAAGGTGTGCAGTACGACGTTGACTTACCCGATAGTATCTTTAGCGAGCGCAGTCTGCGTGTGCCGCCACAGGCATACATGAACTAGTATGTGAGCTGATTGACGATGCTAATTAAACATGCCAAGAAAATGCCTTTTATTTTGCTTGCATTGTTACCGGTAATGCATAGCCAGATTGCGTTTTCACAACAAACTCAAAGCACGCCACCAAATACTGCCCAAGGTGCGGTCCAAGCTGCTGCTCAAGGTTCTGCTCAAGATGCTGTGCCTGCAGATGAACAAAGCGAATGGCAAAGCGACGGCTGGGAAAACGATGTCTGGGATGAGAATGATTGGGCAGAGAGTGATTGGGCAGTAACTGAGTCAAACGCGCTTACATTCAGCGGCTTTGGCGAACTTGCCATTGGTAACAGAATGCAGCGCGACATGGCCCTTGATACGCAAAGTACATTGCGTGATGCAAGGGTACAGCTTCGTGCAGACTATGCACTAAGTGCGTCGTCGCTTTCATCAAAAGTGGATGTTTTTTACGATGGGGTTAAAAAGCGCTGGCAAAGCCAAGTGAGAGAACTTGCGTGGCAGGGTAACTTACGTGAGTTATTACCACAGAGTGTGGCAGGCAATGCTGCATGGGCTAATGCCTTTGATATGAAAATTGGCCGACAGGTACTCACTTGGGGCACAGGCGATTATGTTTTTCTAAACGATCTCTTTCCTAAAGACTATCAATCGTTTTTTTCCGGTCGCGATGACGAATATCTGAAAGCGCCCAGCACAGCATTAAAGCTGTCGGGCTATTTTGAACTGGCCAACGTGGATGTGGTTTATATGCCACAGTTTGAGCCCGACATCGGTATAACCGGCGAGGTGTTTTCATTTTACAGCCCACAGGCTCAGCAAAATATTGCCCCAGCATTTAGTGTTGTTGATGAAAATCGCCCTACCAATCGAGAAATTGCACTGCGCGTTTATAAAACTGTATCAAGCATAGAGTTAGCGGCATATGGCTATGTGGGTTACAGCAAACAACCTACCGCGTTTGATGTGAGCGGTCGCCCTCGCTATAGCAAAATGAACGCGTATGGCGTGAGTGCAGTGGCTCCCATTGGTAGCGGAATAGCCAACGCCGAATACGTATTTTACAACAGCACAGAAGATACCGATGGTAGCAACCCGTTTATACCTAATGATCAAAGCCGTTTTCTTTTAGGTTACAGCCAAGAACTTGTGGCCAACGTTACCGCGGGTGTGCAGTGGTATACCGAGTATACCCATGATGCTGCAAGGCTAGATCGCACCATGGGCACATTGGAAACTCTACAAGAAAAATATCGTCATTGGACTACGGCGCGCCTGACATGGATGGCCCTTCGTCAAACACTTAACGTAAATGGCTTTATTTTTTATTCCCCCAGCGATAATGACGCTTACCTAAAGGCAACCGTCACTTATTCGCCTACCGACAAATGGCAAATTCGAAGTGGTATTAACCTGTTTGGTGGTGACAATCCATTTACTTTTTGGGGGCAGTTTGAAGATGCCAGCAATGCGTACGTAGCGTATCGCTATTTTTATTAACGTCAGTTTGAAAAGACTGTCAGGTCAATCGTTTGTGTTTCTGACAGCCACTACATGAGTAAAGTGAAGAGGAATTATCATGTCTCAAGAAAAAGCCCTTACCGCATTTGCAGGTTTTATGGTGTTACTGTCGGTGGCGCTTACCCACTTTGTGCACCCTAACTTCATGTGGTTTACCGTGTTTATCGGTGCCAATTTGTTCCAGCAAAGCTTTACAGGGTTTTGCCCAGCCACACTTTTCTTTAAAAAGGTCTTAGGGCTTAAAAGCGAGCGCGAATTGGCAAATCAGTAGCAGGGCTCACCCAAGGCCCTTTAAAAATGCCCAGTAGAAGTGCCTAAATATAAAAGATACTCAGATATAAATGCTAACACCCGCAATTTAAAAGGGGTGTGCTATGGTAGTGCCATTGTTATATGCAATTTTTTTCAGAGCAATGCGAACTGACAGTATGAAAAAGTGGCTAGCACTATTGGCATTTTGGGGAGTATGTTCACCCAACACACTATTAGCAGATTGGTTTTGGGGCAATGCCAGTATTATGGGTACCAATATCGAGGTGCAAGTGTGGGCTGATAACAAAGCCCATGGTGACGCTGCTATTGAAACCGTCTTCACTCAAATGGAGGCGGTTAACCAACTTATGAGCCCTTATATTGAAACGAGTCAGCTTGCCATGCTGAATCGCGAGGCAGCCCTGCACCCTGTAAAAGTCGATACCGCTTTGTTTGAACTTATCGAAAAAGCCAACACCTTTAGCGCGATGAGCCATGGTGCCTTTGATATCACCTTCGCTAGCGTTGGCTTTATGTACGACTATCGCAACCACGCAAAACCCGATCAAGACCGTATTGATAAGCAGCTTAACGCCGTAAATTATCGCCATATTGCGCTAAATAATGAAGAAAACACCGTTTTTTTTAACCATCCCGACGTTAAAGTTGACCTTGGTGGTATAGGAAAAGGCTACGCTGTTGATAAATCGATAGAAGCACTGATTGCGATGGGAATAGAGCATGCGCTGGTTACTGCAGGAGGCGATACCCGCCTTCTAGGAGACCGACGCGGCAGACCTTGGGTGGTCGGTATTCGCGACCCGCGAAACGAAGACAAGCAAGCAGTAAGGTTACCCCTTGAGAGTATCGCCATTTCGACATCCGGCGATTATGAGCGTTATTTCGAAGAAGATGGCAACCGATACCATCATATTCTGTCACCTAAAACAGGCAAATCAGCGTATGAAGTGCAGTCAGTATCGATTATTGGGCCATCAAGTACGATCAACGATGCTCTTTCTACCACTGTATTTGTGTTGGGCGTGGTCGATGGTATTAATCTGATTAATACCTTACCTGACTATGAAGCTATCATTTTAGATAATGAGCGAAAGCTACATTACTCAGCGGGATTAACGCAGTAAGAATGCTGCGTAAAAGTTCGTACGCGCTAAACCATAACGTATTTATTTCTTCCCGTAGCTTTAGCGTTGTATAGCGCTTTGTCTGCCAATTCAATAAGTGACTCACTTTTCGTACTTTGGGGAATGGTATGCACTATACCTAAACTCATGCTCACATACTGACTAACTTCAGAGCAAGAGTGCGCTATTTTGAGTGATTGAATATGGTTGAGAAGCTTTTGTGCGGCGTGTTCGGCGCCGCTTGCATCTGTGTCTGTCAATATAACTGCAAACTCTTCACCACCATAACGCGCGACAAAATCGCCTGCTCGTTGAAACACCGTCTTCAGTGTCTGGCCAACCTGCTGCAGGCAACTGTCACCTTCAATATGGCCATAGGTGTCATTGTATTTTTTGAAAAAATCGATATCGCCGAGTATAAGCGTTATGGGTTTATTTGAACGTTTTGATCTGCGAATTTCTTTACTTAATGCTTTGTCAAAGGAGCGCCGATTAGCTACTCCTGTTAGCCCGTCGGTTAGTGTTAGTTTCTTCAGCTTTTCGTTTGCTTGAACCAATTTTTGCGTTTTCTCTTCTACAATTTTTTCAAGCTGGTGCTGATATTTATAAAGTAGCGCCTCTTTTTCTTTGCGTTCAGTAATATCAATAAAGGTAACGACAACGCCCGTTACTTCTCCGTCAGACAAAATTGGGTTTGCAAAATACTCTATTGGGAAGAGTGTACCATCGGCTCTCACAAAATATTCGTCATCGCCATGACGAGGCTGCCCGTCTTGTAAAGTGGCGTATATTGGGCATTGGTCTTTAGGATATTCAGAACCGTCTTCATGCTTGTAATGCACCAATGTGTGATTGCACTTTCCCTTCAGGTGCTCGAGTTCTAATCCAACCATACGCGCTGCCGCATTATTAACAAAGGTGGTTTTTCCATCTAAGTCCAGACCGTAAATACCTTCTCCTGCGTGTGTGAGTATTAGTGATAACTCCTGTTGTACTTTGTATAGAATATTATCGTTTCGACTTCTTCCCATAAGTACCGCCTTATGCAGGAGCTATATGATGTACACACTAGCGCGCGTGGCTTAAATGCTAATGCAAGGAATGCAAACGCGTATGTTTAAAGGTTAGTTCAAACATACTTTTACGCCAAGTAATCCAGGTGGTGTTACAGAATGTGACCTAGGGAATAGAGAGAATTGAGAGTGGAAAGAAGGGGCTTACACACTTAAAGCCCCTTCATACTATAAAGGCAGATTAAATAGTGCCACTGACGATAGGCTCAAAGGCAGTTAGGCTGTCCATTAACGCACTGTTACCCAATCCGTGATTAGGAAACATCGACGCAAATTGACCTTGTTCTCCATGCAGCGCTAAATAATTTAGAATAATGGTTTCAACCAGCAAGTTAACATTGTTTGCTGCTGGTGTTGACGCTGTTTCTACTGAACCGTCGCTGCGCATAAAGCCAAGCTGCTGATGCTGCGCCTGCATATCTGGCGTTGCGCCAATGAGCTGCGGTGCGCCGCCGGGGTTGTATACCAAGAAGAATGAGGCGGACGTTGATGAGTTATCACCCGTCCACACACCTTTGCCACGGCCGTTCTCTGAATCATCCACCATGCCGTTACTGAATACCGAGCCATCACTGCAGACATACATCATAAGCGGCATGCCCACTCGTGCTGCGTATTCTAAACATGCACCCATGCAGCGTCCCGCTCGGCGGTCGCGCACCTCACCGGTGGCGCGACTTCCGTCGTGATAATCATATCCGCCCATTGTAATTGTGCCTGCACCGGCAAAGCCATTAATTACCAACTTCATTACAGAAGCGGTTTTTCTAAACTCACCGTCACCGTTGAATTCTTCTTCACTGAATATGCCGTCGCTGCCTACAATAACGGGGTCGAGTGCTGGGTCTAGAGTTGAAGGGTCGCCAAATCGGTCGGTAATGTCAGCGCTTTTCACATAGCCACAGCGCACCATGTCTTTGACGACTTCGTCAGCAGTAATTTGTGTATTGACGTTGTTAAGCTTCATATCACTAATACGCTGAATCGACTCCATTACAGACACCGAGTCTTGCTGGCTTAATAAGCCAACTAAATCGCCTGTGTCTACAAGCCCAGTTACATCAGACGGTCTGTCAATTTTGGTGGGCCTTACGGCAGCGTCAATCATGGCTGCCGGCGCCATTGAGTTGCCGCCTGAGTCGCTGTTGCGGCTGCCTATCAAGGTAAGCAGTGACCCATCCGCTCCAGCGCGATTAATACCGTACATGGGGTTGTGCGGGTTGTTACCCGTATCGTTTTCTGAGCGTGCGGGAATAACAGCGCCATTGATGTTGGCGCGATTAGTTACGCTGACTTTATCGAGTATACCGTGCAAAAAAGCACTGTCGCTGTGAAACGCTAGGCCTAATTCGTTATTCACAAAGTCAGATAGATCAGTGTCAGGATTAGCAATGGACGGCACCATATCACCCGGCAAGCCTTGGCGAGAGTAGCCAGCGGTGCTCAAAAAGTCGAGTTGGCCGCCGCGACCACCTACCAGTACATTCGAGCCTGCTATATTCGCACCGCCTGCGAGATCAAAAACGATAAAGGGTATTTTTCCCGCGCCTTGGGATGCAATACCACAGGTTGCTTTTAAGGCTTCCAAATCGGCTGATAGCGTGGCGTGTGCCATTTTAGGGTTGGCAAATAGGCTCATTACAGAGCCCCCCATAACCGTGGCTGCCCCCGTACAAAAACCTTGTGCGATGAACTCGCGGCGACTCATCGGGCGGCCGTGATCAAGGTGATACAAAGGAGCATCTGCACTTGCTGCTTGCTTAGGGCGTTTCTTAAAAAAGTGTGATGTAAGTTTTGCCATAATTGTTGTCCTACTGTATCAGCATAGTGGCGCTGCCAAGCACGGCGGCACAACTTGCTTTAGTCACGGTGCGCGTATACTGCACGTCGCAGCTGTTAGCGTTTGCGCATTGCGTTAAGCGGTCAATGAGCTGCTCAACTTCACTGCGTACTAGAGCGGCATCGGCTTGAGTACCAATATCAGTGCCGAGCATTGTCGTAATAATAGGATTGATGACGCCATCGCGAGCCGCGCCGTTAAACGCTGTGTCTGCCGGTTGCGAGAAGTCAAATTGCGGAAAGTAGGCTTGGCGTAAGCTGTCACTTTCAACCAAGGTATCGCAGTATTTAATTGCAAGCTGAGTAACGGCCATTTGATTCGCCGCTAAGAAGCTGGTGATGTCGGTGACAGACGGCAGTTGTTGTTTCAACTGACTAAAGGTCTGGTTAACAGAGGGTGTACTCATCGGCACGGTAGTCATTGCTGACATGCTGGCGTTAATCTCAGCGAAGTGCTTGGTGCCAATGTCAGGTTGCGCTTCGAGGTCTGCCGCTTCTGCAGGGGCAGGTGGTGTGGCCTCAACACGCACATCAGTATTGTCGCCGAGCACTTCAAAGGTCAAAAAGAATTCGTCTAGTTCTGGCCCTTTCTCTAAAGGAATAATGGTACCTTGTCGTGACAGCGGCTGACCTGACTGTGCCGAATAAGACGCTGCGTTAATCGAAGTACTAAGCGTTGAAAACACTTGTCCCGCGAAAGACTCTCTGCCGTTTATGCCGATACGAATTCCTTCTATGGCTACGTCTGGAATCTGCGCATTACTATCAAGGGAAATAAAGAATGGCTCAGCAAAAAGGTAGCTGTAGCTATCAAACTGGCTTACTTCAAAGACAATATAGCTTTGTGGTACGTCGATAAGATCACTAATGCCAAACAGCAAGAAGTATTGCTGGCCCACACCCGCATCGAAGTTTTTCGTAATTTCTTCATCGGTTAATGTGCGGTTGTGAACCGCAACCATACGCAGTGTACCTGCCCATGGAAAGTCGCCTGATACTTCGCTGCCCAGTACAAAAGCAAAGCTGTCATCCCAGTCAAGGAAGTTGCCACCCTCAACATCATCTATATCGTCAGTAAACGCGCCGTTAACGTAAATTCTACGACGGTTATTGGCGTCAATATTTACCACAACATGTTGTAAGGCCGCTTGTAAATCTTCATCGGCATCGGCAGTTGATAAGGCGGGTTCGCCATTTACATCGGTGTTTTCATTGCGTAGCAGCACATCGTAATTGTATAGCGTTTGCCCTAGTGTGAAGTTGCGGCGGTCGCGTCCGCCAGAGTAGCTCACAATACGCGCTGGGCCTTCTTGGGTAACATTCGCTGGTGCTACCCAAGCTTCAATCGCAAATTCGCCACTACCTAGAATGAGATCATACAGTTTTCGGCTGTTGGTGGTGCTGCCTTGGGCTTTACCATTGGCAAACTGCACGCCGTAACCGCCTACCCAGTTGTAGCTGCCCGAGAGTGTCAAATCGAGTGCCGGATCTACGCCTGACGTGTCAAATGCCGTGTTCCCGCTACCGGTTTTAAATTCCCATTTTGCAATGACATACTGCTCGAATCGTCCGCCACCACTGGCTAGGGTTCCGTCAAATAACGATAGAGCATCAGAGTTAACAAGGTTTCCATCAAGCTCAGTGAGTTCAATATTGTCTGACATCTGTGCAATCGCCGCGCTAACGGCATTGCCATCTTGCTGGCAGTCACTCCAGCAATTGTGAAACTCATCGCGCAAACGCACCACAAAACGCGAATCGTCCGGTACGTCAAGGTTCATTCGGTCTTTAGCGGCTTCATAGGCTTCATCAATATCGCTCGATGAAAAGAAAGGCGAAATAGGAATGGTGGCACTATTGGTGTGACAGCTAGCGCAATGCGTTTGCAATATGGGATACACCGTACTCTCAAAAAGCGCAGGGCTTTCTGGAAAATTTTTGGTCGAGCCTGGTGCTCGAGCAACAGGGGCTTGTAGCTCTATTTCGGTGGCTTGGTTTTGCGCATCAGAGTCACTAGCCCAATCGCTAATCCATGTCGTCATGATGTCGGCACAAGCGCTGTCGCTGGTGAGCCAGCAGTTGTGGCCGCCAGCAACTTTGGTGACAAGCCGTGACTCACTTGGTTGTGCTAAATCTACCAAGGCGCCTGTATCGGCATAGGCTAAATTAATATCATCGTTACGCGCGAAAGTGGGCGTTTGTACCCCTTGTGTATGACACGCGCCGCAGCGGTCGGCCGTGGCAATGTTATCCCATAATGCGCGTTTGAAATTGGCGACGTCATCGGTACTCGCAGTAGGTCCTGTGTAATTTACAACTGGCTGCTCGGTAGGGGGCGGTAACGGTGTAGATTGTACCTCTACATCGCTGCCTCCACATGCACTTAATGCTGTTACCAACGTTCCTATAGCAACGGCGCGAAGACCGTTATGGTTGAAGAGAAAGTGCGCCACAATTATTCTCCTTTGCAGTAGTTTGCCGCATCAGCAAACACAGACTTCATTTGATAGCCAGACGCTGCAAATTGAGATTGCATAGCGCTAATCTGAGTGCGATCGTCACTGTCTTGAGGTTTGCGAAGGCACACTTCTTCAAACACTTTTGTAACTTGGCATTTTGCAAATTGCTGGCTATTCGCCAGTTCTTGTCCCATCGATTTAGCACCGTTCCCAGAACCCGGCAGGGCGTTTGACCAACCAAGATTAAAGTTGGGGCCTTCCCGCCAATAGTTGTCCCAACCGTCATCAAGTGTCACAAAGCCGTGAATAAAGTTGTTGCTGTTAATGCGATACTTCTCTTGAACACGAGTACCCGTGACAGGATCTGTTTGACCTTGAGCGTTGTACTGCAGCGCGCCGCGTTCGCCGTCTGGGTCGTTGTCTACATCGTATTGATAGTTGTAGTAAGCAAACGCTTGGGCAAGAGGATCCATACCAGAGTGACAACTTACGCAGTTGTTGTGGAATAACCTACTATCGCCACCCGGGCTTCTGCTTACGTCTTGCCTAATGCGATCTGGTGCACGGGTTATATCGGCAACCCCTTCTAAGTCGGTGCACATATGGTTCATTAGAGTAAAACGAAACATGGCACGATTAGTTCCGTCTTTGAAAAAGGCTTTGGCGGCTGCACGGGTAGTCATAACACCTGCAGTAGCCTCTGCGGGTAGGAAGGTTGTTGCCGATTGTGTGGTACTCACAAGGTGTGCATGTAAATCGGTTACGGCGTCTTCCATAGCCAAATAATGATCGTTATTGCTCGTGCTATAAGGTGGTAACCCCAATGTGGGTGAGCCGACGTATAAAATGTCACCGCTTAATACTTCGCGAAAATCAACATCGTCCCTCACCATGCCGATTACTGTTGCCATGTAATCATTGAGAGGCTCAAATTTATCGAACGCTTCATTGGTCCAGGGCGCTACCCAGGTTTTCACCGTCACGTTGTAAAAAGCGGGATTCTCCATCGCAAGGTATGCTGCACTTCGGGCATCTCCAGCTTCGATATGGCTTTGCATAGTATTAAGCACAGTTTCAGAAGCAGGCACGCCGACAAGGCGTTCGTGCATACGTGCAGCTTGTTCTCGCGCGCCTGCGTTTGCGTTAGCGCAAAGTGCAGTAGAAAGTGCAGCAGAAAGCCCTAACCCCCAAAGGGTGTATTTGATACCGAACTGTAAAGCACGAGGCCTTAACGAACCTGATGGCCAAGCGGAATATAAAAAATTGGGTAACGGAGAAAAAAGGCTGAGAAAATTTCGCACGGTCTGTGATCCTGTCATTCGCAGTATGACAAATGAAACCAATCGCACCGTTACAGTTAAATACTCATAAAATGTTATAGGTCTTAAAACTTATAACTAAGTGTAAAGTGTCGCGGTTGATAAGTAGTGAAAAGCAAACCTTTAGGTGACAACATTAAAAAAACCAAAAACTGCGCTAAGTCTCTGAAACTTGGTTAAAGTACCGGCTTTTTTTCTTGTCTACTGTGTGGGGTTAGCCCTCAGCAATAAGTAGCCGCGTACTGTCACACCCATACCCTCGACTTTTTTCAGTCTGTTGTCGTTATTGCACCAAAAATTAGAAGTAAGTCATTCCTGTGTCTGTTATGTCAGGTATGAAAACGCATCCCCTTATATAACCTGCAGTCTTGTGACATTTTGCTCTCAGTGAAATGCTGATATGGCTTAAAACCCTTTATCGCGCCATTTTTACTCTGAGGTATGATGACAATGGTATTTAATTCACTACATAGCTCGACGAAAAAGTCAGCCCTTCGTGCAGTAGCGTTACTGCTAAGTGCTACTTTAGTGAGTGCGTGTGGTGAATCTGTGGTTTCTCAAAGTAACGAAGAGCCCGACCCGGTTGTTGTTGATATTCCCATCGCGTTTGTAAAACGTACCCTGCCTATTGATGAAGAAGGCATGCGCGTAGTCAACGATTTACGTAACCCTGCCGAGTTTGTACCAGGTGCAGCACTTTATATAAAAGCGCGCGCCGCGGTTAGCAGTGCTGAAATAAATATTACAGACCGCGCATTTAGCGATGGCGATACAGCACAAGATGCTGCGCCGCTATATGATGTAAAAGATATTGAAGTGTCGTACGACGGCACTAAACTGCTATTTGCCATGCGCGCACCTGAAATTGAAGGGGCAGATGAGGACGAGCAGCCCACTTGGAACATCTGGGAATACGACATTAGCACCGACGAGCTTCGCCGCGTTATTGCTTCTGATATTGTGGCCGAAGCTGGTGAAGACACTAGCCCTGTCTATCTTCCTGATGGACGAATTGTATTTAGCTCTACGAGACAGCGCACTAACCAAGCCATTTTAATCGATGAAGGCAAAGCGCAGTACTCTGCATTGGAAGAAAGCCTAAACGTAGAAGCATCGGTGCTGCATGTAATGGATGCGAATGGCAGCGACATTACGCAGATTTCGTTTAACCAAAGCCATGATATTGACCCGTTAGTGATGCCCAACGGTAAAATCCTATTTACGCGTTGGGATCAGGCCGCTGGTGATAAAGGTATGCACCTGTATCAAATGAACCCAGACGGTAGCGAACTAGAAATTGTGTATGGTCGTCACAGCCATGAACTCAATGGAGATAATGTCCATTTTGTGCAAAGCCGCATTACGCCTGATGGCGACGTGTTGGCCGCTGTTCGTGAGTACACCCGCGATACACTGGGCGGAAATTACTATCGTATAGACGTACAACAGTATATTGATAGCAACACGCCAATCGCCTCTAGCGATAGCCTTTCTGAGCCTGGGCAAACTGCCGCGTTGTTCGACAATATTGATACCCATGCCCCTATTTCTGCAGGCGGTTATGTAGGCGCGCTTTATCCGTTATTTGACGGCAGCAATCGTCAGTTATTTGCATGGAGTCAGTGCCGCGTTTACGACCCAGAGCAAGAAGTAGCGGAAGGCGAGACGCGTACTATTTTGCCGTGCAGCGACGCCTTGCTTGCCAATGAAAACATTGAAGCTGCACCATTGCTATATGGCCTATGGATGTACGACCCACAAACCAATACACAGCAAGTTATTGCGACTCCACAAGAGGGTGTTGCGTATACCGAGCTCGTGTCGATGGAGCAACGTGGGTTTCCCGCTGATTACACCCCCGGTGAAAACTACGATGATACGCTGGCAAGCGAAGGTCTTGGCCGTATTCATATTCGCAGTGTTTATGATTTTGCAGGTGATGACGTAACACCAAATGGTATAGAGGTAATGGCTAACCCGAGTTTAACCGCTGCCAGTGAACGCCCAGTGCGCTTTGTACGCGTGGTAAAAAGTGTATCTATTCCCGATGATGAAGTCATTGATGTAGAGCGTAGTGATTTTGGTCCATCTCGCAATTTGTTGATGCGCGATATTATTGGTTATTCGACCGTTGAACCAGATGGTTCGGTTCTGCTTGATTTACCTGCGAATATTCCTCTGTCATTCGAGTTTCTTGATGTTAAAGGCAAGCGCGTTTTGCCTCGCCACGACAATTGGGTGCAACTCGTTCCCGGTGAGGTTAAAACCTGTAATGGCTGTCATACGCAAGATAGTACGTTACCGCACGGGCGACTTGATGCCGAGTACCCGTCTATCAACTTAGGTGCACCGTCGACAGGTGTGGCTCACCCTGGTGCCAACCCTGCATTGTTTGCTGATATGGGTGAAACCATGGCGCAAACGAAAAGTCGCGTTTTAGGGGCAACGTATCCGTTGGCTGACATTCTCTATGAAGACGTATGGAGCAACCCTCAAAATACCCCTCTTTCTGATGCGTTCGCTTACGCTTACGGCGATATGCAATCGGCTATTCCTATCTCGCAAAGTTGCGCGCAAAACTGGACCAGCTTGTGCCGTATTACGATTAACTACCCAGACCATATACAGCCACTGTTTGAGGTTGACCGCCGCACTTTTGATGATGCGGGTATGCTTGTAAGTGATACCACGTGTATCAGCTGTCACACGCCTACAGACACTGACGGCGTTACCCAAGTACCCGCTGCGCAACTCGACTTAACAAACCAAGTGTCGCTTGATAATCCAGACCAACTTACGGGCTATCGCGAACTGCTTTTCACCGATGCTGAAGTTGAGTTAGTGGATGGCGTATTGCTAGATAGACTTGTAGAAGCTGTTGATGGCAACGGCAACCCTATTTTTGAAAGGGACGAGGATGGTGAATTGATCCTCGACCCTGAAGGCAATCCTATTGTTGTCATGGTGACAGTACCTGTTGCTCCCTCTGCTCGTGCGTCAAGTGCTTTGGCAAGCGAGCGGTTTTTCACTTTATTTGAAACGGGCTCACACACCAATTGGCTAAGTGATGCTGAGTTGAAGTTAATGGCCGAATGGTTAGACCTAGGTGCCCAATACTACAACAATCCGTTTGATGCGCCGCAGGACTAAGTACATGAAATTGGTTGCAGCGGTGTTAACAGTACTTATTTCGACATGCTTGTGTGCGTTAGGTGGCGATGCAAAAGCAGACGAGCTTGTTGTGAAAGTAGTTGAGCCTTATGCCGACATGCATACAGGGCCCGCTCAAGCCTTTCCTATTTTTCACGCCATCAAAAAAGATGAAGTGATTACCGTGCTGAAATCGCATACGGGGTGGTACAAAGTGCGTACGTCTGATGGCAAAGAAGGTTGGATTGCCAAAACAGCACTTGCGGCCACGCTACATTTAGATAATGCAGAGGTGTTGATCGCGCAAAGTAATTTTGAAGGCTATCAGCATCGTACATGGGAATTTGGTGTTCACGCTGGCAAATTGAAAGATGTAACTGCTATGTCCATCAGTGCCGCATGGGTGCTCACCGACAATATCGCCGCTGAAATCAGTGCCACGCAAGCACTAGGCGACTTCTCTGATAACAGAATGTGGCTTGTTCGCGTTCAACATTACACCTTTCCAGAGTGGCG
Organism: Alteromonas sp. 009811495; assembly: GCF_028865455.1. Lineage (NCBI taxonomy): Bacteria > Pseudomonadati > Pseudomonadota > Gammaproteobacteria > Alteromonadales > Alteromonadaceae > Alteromonas > Alteromonas sp. 009811495. The sequence goes on along the minus strand of NZ_CP113972.1, from coordinate 4,120,532 downwards.
TTTATCGCCCTACTTCAGTCTAGGTGCCGGACAAATCCGAACTGAACCTAGCGCTACGCTTGTGCAAAGCGGTGCTGAGTCAAGAACTAATGACCTCCTCGAAGTAGGAGTGGGTGCGCGTTATTACCTACAAAACAACTTTGTAGTTCGCGCGGAATACAAACGCTTAACGGCATTAACCGAGCGTGACGAATTTGAGGAGTTGAATCTATGGACGTTAGGTCTATCCGTCTTCTTTTGATGAGCTTTACCGCTTTAGTGGTATCAGTTGGTGCCGTTGCACAACAAGGCCCCATTATCGAACCAAACCTTGAACGTCGCGATATACGCGAAGCCGACATTGACAGTGAAAACGTCGAAATTGGCGTGTTTGCAGGTCAGGTGAGTATTGAAGACTTCTCCAGTTCATCGATTGTTGGCGTCAGTTTGGGTTATCACATTACTGAGAATATCTTCGCTGAAGCAACGTATGCACAAGCTGATGCCGGCGAAACAAGCTTTGAGATCCTCTCTGGTGGTGCGCCATTTCTCACTGAAGAAGAGCGCGAATACCGTTATTACGACTTATCAGTGGGTTACAACTTTAATGGTGAACTCTTCGTTACTCAAAATACGGTTTTTAATACCGACTTTTTTGTCACTGTAGGCGGCGGTAGCACCGACTTTGGAGGCGAAAGTCAATTTACATTGAGTTTGGGCGCGGGATATCGCGTGCTTATTACCGATTACTTTGCACTGCGTTTAGACGTGCGCGATCGTATCTTCAACAGTGAGATTATTGGTGAAGAGAAAGACACTCACAACATTCAGTACACCCTAGGTGCGACTTACTTTTTCTGAGTAGAATGCTATGAAAATAAAACACTTTGACTCAATTTCTTGCTTAATCGCCTGTGTCACTATCTTGCTGGGACTGGCTTTGACCACGGCAACGCGAGCGGCTGAACCTGCACTCAATACACCTGCAACTGACTTTACGCTAAAAGGTAGAGACGGTGCCAATCATCGCTTAAGTGAAGAGGTGGGCAATATCGTTATAGTGAACTTCTGGGCGTCGTGGTGTGGCCCTTGTCGCGAGGAACTGCCTGCTTTTGAGTCACTGTATCAGGAATATGCCGATTTGGGCGTTACCGTGCTTGGTGTCAATGTTGATGACGATTCAAGTAAAGCTAATGTGCTGCTAAAAGATATAGAAGTGTCATTTCCAGTGCTTTACGACCCAGAGGGTGAAGTAAGCCAGCTATACGATGTTTCAGCGATGCCTACCACTGTTATGATCGATAGAGATGGCAATACGCGACTTATTCACAAAGGCTACAAGTCTGGCGATGAGAAGCACTACGAAAAAGCCATCAAGTCATTGTTGAGAGAATAGCAATGAAGAAGCCCATTCAGATGAGCGCCTTAGCGCTGTGTAGCACACTACTGAGCACCGGTTGCGTAAGCACACTGGAACACTTATCTGACATAGAGCCGTGGGTAAAACCTTACGAGCGAAGTCATCTTGCTGACCCTATCATGAGTGTTAACCGAAACCCGATTGCGACTGCCTACATCAAGCACGTATTTGAAGCACGTGAAGGCGCGCGAGGCGCTGATGGTGGCGCAGGAGGCGGTTGTGGCTGCAACTAACGCTAAAATATGGCAGCGAATGCTTGCGCTGCCTGTGCTGTTTGTAAGTTTAGTGACTACCTGTGCATATTCGGCAGTGCTACCTCAAGACCGCTCTGATGCGATGTATCACAGTTATTCAGGTGATGGTGTAACGATTGATGGTCCTTCGGTACTGTTGCGCAAAAAAATTGGCAACAAAGTGTCGCTGTCGGCTAACTATTACGTTGATACGATTTCTGGCGCCTCAATTGATGTACGCGCACAAGCCAGTGAATATCGCGAAGAGCGCACCGAAACCACAGTAGGTGCCGACTTCCTTCACAATAAAACCTTGATGAACGTCAGTTACACTAATTCCAGTGAAAATGATTTTGAAGCGAACTCCTACCATCTTAGTTTTAGTCAAGACTTCTTTGGCGACCTGACTACCTTAGCCTTAAGTTATTCTCGTGGTGAGGATGAAATTCGCCGCCGCGGAGATGAAAGTTTTTTGGAAGAAGCTACACGTCAAAAATTTGGGTTTGGTCTAACGCAAGTGGTAACCAAAAATCTAATTGTTGGCTTTAATGCTGAGAATATTTCAGATGAAGGTTACTTAAACAATCCTTATCGCGCTATTCGCTACATTGATTCAGACAGTGCCAGAGGCTTTTCATTTACCACCGAAGTGTATCCCAATACACGGGTCAGCAACGCTTTTTCATTAAATGGCAATTACTATTTGCCGTACCGCGCCAGTATTTATGGTGATGTGCGTTATTACTCAGACACGTGGGGCGTTAGCGCAACCAACGTTAAGCTGGGTTATGTACATACATTTGGCAAAGCGTGGATCGTTGATGCTCATGTGCGTTTGTACCAGCAAGATCAAGCCGATTTTTATCAAGACATCTTTAATCGTGCAGACGAATTTACCTTCATGGCAAGAGACAAAGAGCTCTCAACCTATTCAGGCGTTGCAGCAGGTGTCGGGGTGACCTATGAATGGGCATTCTCACCAGACAGCTATGTGGAAAAAAGCACATTCAACCTTGAATACGACTACATGCAGTTCGACTACGACAATTTCCGCGACGCAACAGCGGGTGGTGAAGTGGGTGAAGAAGCCTTGTTCGGCTTTTCTGCCAACGTGATACGCGCTTATGTGTCAATTTGGTATTAGGGAGGGAGCGAAAATGTTCCACAAAGCCAAAACCAAGCCTTCTAAACCCTCAATTATCGCACGAATAGGTGCGGGGCACTGCGCAATGATAGCTGCACTTGTGATAGCCATTTTCCTTAACCTTGCGTCATTTGCAGCGAAAGCAGAAAGTGTATCGGTAAATAACGATCAACACGTTCCACTGAATACGCAAATCGAAGACCTCAAAAAAGCCCTGATTAATCTCAATCGAGATTTGTTCATTCTTGAGGAAGACTTACTGTTTCCGTCAAGTACACAAGTTGCGGTGTACTTGTCGCTTGATGTGGGTGTGTACTTTCAGCTTGATGCGGTAGAGCTTGTTATTGACGACGAGACAGCCACACATTATCTGTATACCGAGCGTCAGGTAAATGCCTTAAAACGCGGTGGTGTGCAGCGTTTGTATATGGGCAATGTCAATCAAGGTGCCCACCAACTTACGGCTTTTTTTATCGGTATTGGACCTGAAAATCGACCGTACAAGCGAGCCGTCACTTTGGCATTTGAAAAAGATGATGATGCCCAGGCTGTAGAGCTCAAAATTACTGATTCAAGTGCCAAACACCAGCCCGAATTCACTGCTACTGTCCTTTAGGTTGCGCCGAGTATGAAGAAGCAGTTCACCCATTCAACCACAGCCTCGGTGATGATACGTTTACGACAATGGCCTGCATTGTGTGCTTTGGTGTGCTTGCTTATGACATTACCCACTTACAGTGCGGATGAATACGCTTCGTCTAATGAGGACCCGGTAAGCGAGCAAGCGCTAAAAAAACGACATGATGTAGCATTGGGTGAAGTGGTGTACTCGCTTTACGTTGATGACGCGCTTACCACGCTCAGTAAAATGGCGATGGTGGAACAAAGAGCCGAAAACAGTGTTGTGCAAAACAATCTAGCAGCGACACACGCTGATATGTTAAGTCTGCTAAAGGGGGGCGTTGCACTGGGTTTTGGCATGCCGCATCTCGCACAGCAAAAGCTCTCTTCACAAGCTCAATCGTTACAAGACGGGCAGCGTCCTTTGGCGTGGTATTGGCTTGCCCGACTTAACTTTTCTCAAGCACTTGGCTCTAATGGTTCATCTAACGGCTTGCAAGCTGGGCTAGATGCTTACAATGCGTTTGTTTCAAGCCTTGAAGCATCGGATAGCGAGCTTGATGAATTGCTGACACCAGCCCAGTGGTACGAATTAAATTATGAGGCTGCGCAGGCGTCTATGGCAATCACTAAAGGAGCCAGGTCTACCGACAATATAGCCAATGCTGCACACCCAGGTATTGAACGTTTTATTGCAGTTTTACCTGAAAGCCATATCGCGCGGCAGTACCTTGGTTATAACGAGGCGGTGAGTGCTTTTGAGCGCGGCGATTACGCATTGGCAGATCAGCGCTTTAAGCAGTTGGCCTATGCGTTATCAAAGGAACTTGAACGCGAGATAAGCGCTAGCGGTTGGTTTTCATGGTTAAATTGGTGGCAAGATAAGCGTGATGAGAGTGTGACAAAACACGAGACTCACGCGTTACTTAATGAAGTACTACTAGCGCGCGGTCAAACCTTATTGATGCTCGGTGAACAAGAGCAAGCAATCGGTGTGTTTGACGCTATCGACACTGACATATATGCCAATGACGAGCACGCTCAACAAGCCGATATTGCCCAAAGCACAGTATCAGAAAAGGGGAGCGAACAATCGCTTATTCGCGATGAGGCATTACTGCACTATGGGTGGGGTTTGGCGCAATCTGGCGACTGGCCCTTGGTCATGGGCGTGTGGAGCTTCCTGTCTGAGCAAGACAACAATCTTTACACGCTGCAAGCAACGCATGCGCTGGCATATGGTTATGCCCAGCAAGGTGGTGAGGTGCAAGCTTACGCTACATTGCAATTACTCCTTGCCAAGTTAACGGTTGTTATTGATGAATTAGAACTACTTTCAAGGCAGATAGAACAAGAGCGATATTGGCAGAGCGTGGCATTGGGCGTGAATGCGTTACAGATAGACCAAGCTGAAACGATGCGTACAAGCAATCAAGTTCCTCGACACCAAGTTAATGGCGTATCTACACACGAGGCATCTGTTAGAACACCTTGGCAATCACTTTGGCCTGCTTCACACAAAGATTTATTGATGGACCTAATTACCGATACAGCCACTAATGCAGGTAATCAAGGGCAAGACCAGCTAGAAAATTTAACGTCTTTGTATCACATTCAGCGTCAACTGCTAGCGCAGCGAAACCTAACTACAACGTTTGATGTGTTACTTGATGAGCGAGAGCAAACTCACAAAGCGCGCGTTGCCAATCATCAATCTCAGCAGTCTGAGGAACAACTGAAACAGGCACAAGCGGTGTTTACATCGTTAGAGCAGCGCATTGCTCTTGCCGAGCAATACACCAATCTGCCTGTAGGTGAGAGTACAAATGACATGTGGCTGGCGGGGTTAGCGACTTTCGCTAACGCAGAGCAATTAGCATGGCTTAACCGGTTATCAAATGCAGAGCAACGCCTAGCGCGGGTGTCAAAAGAGCGCACTGTGCGTCCGGCCTACGGCGAACGTCTAGCGCGTATAAAAGGCGTACTGGCATGGCAGCTTTCTGAACAATACCCTAAAGCGCGTTGGCAACACAAAAAAGCCTTGGATGAAGTGGCAGAGCGTTTATCTGATGCAAAGCGTGCACAGCTCAACTTCTCTACCTTACTGGCCACACCCAACATTACCGATGCACAGCGCGCTAACGTTCAATCGCTGCAAGCGCGTATTGACACTCACTTAGAAACAACATCGCAGCTTATTATGAATGTTGAGGTTTCCCTTACCGATAAGGCGTTAGCCGCAATTGAGGCGCGCAAAGCGTATTTAGCTGAGCAGTATGCGCTAAGCCAGCTTGCTATGGTGCAGCTGCGAGATGGCGATAGCAATGCGCCGATTGTTGGTGAGAACGAGGAGAATAGAAGTGAATAGGCCTGTTCATCGCCTGTTGTCTATGGCTGTTGCCAGTGCGCTAATCACGGGCTGTGCGTATACCTCTTTGACTGACAAAAACCAACAAGCCAAAGGCGCTCAAAACGCCTTAGTCACGTCTTTGGGTATAAAGCGCATTGTGGTAGAAAAAACGCAACTTGAACCCGCCGCATTAAGCGAAATTCGCGATGGTTATGCAGAGTTAGTAGGGCAGTTTTCAGAGAGAGAGCTTGCCCAGCAGCTTGAATTGCGACTAGCTGATGTAGAAATGCTATTGGCCGAAGAGCGCCAAGTATCTATTGATGCCAGCACTTCGGGGGGCACCTATCAAAATGCGATAAGCGCATATCAAAACATCTTGGTTAAGTACCCCGATGAAGCGTCAAAAGAAGCCGTGCTTTATCAGTTATCGCGAGCCTATGACTTACAGGGCGAACGCGAACAAAGCGTGGCTGTGCTAAACGTGTTGCTAGAGCTTTTCCCCGCATCACAGCACGCGCCGGAAGCGTGGTTTAGGCAGGGTGAGGCCTTCTATGGTCAGGCAGAATATGCCAAAGCAGCCAATGCTTATGCACAAGTGCTCGCTAGCAGTGAGAACAACAACTTTTATGCTATGGCGGCCTATATGCAAGGGTGGGCGTACTATAAATTGGAAGCCTACGATAAGGCACTAACTTCATTTGATAGCATGCTATTGGCAAGCTTTAGTGATGAAACGCTGCAGAAACAGGCGGTATCAACTTCCGTGTTACCTGCTCCCGTATTACCTGATATGGCACAGCTGTCTAAAGGTCAGCAAAAACTAGTGAAAGACAGTTTACGCATGATGGCGACGCTGTTTTCTTATCGCGGTAACGGTGAAGCTATCGTCGATTTCTATAACGTACGGGGTAACCAACCTCATAGCTATTTGGTTTACAACGAACTTGCGCAGCAGCACTTAGATAATGATCGCTACCTGGATGCCGCCGAGGCATACCACGCTTTTGCAAGCCATTTTCCTGCACACCCTGAGGCAGTAGCATTTTATGTTAAACACATAGACGCCTTTATTCTGGGTGAATTCCCCAGTGAGGTACTAAGTGCAAAAGCAGGCTTTGTAGACACTTTTGGCGCCACAACAGGTCAGTATGCGACCTTGCCAGATTATGTACAGCAGGATGCAAGACCTTATCTTCATCAGTATTTAAGAGAGTTAGCGCAAACACAGCACAGTTTTGCGCAGCAACTTAACACTCCCACAAAACGACATACGCTTACACCAACACTGCGCGGCCTTAGTGAGGATGCATTACGCAAAGAGGTCAGTGCCGCATACGCCAAAGCTCAAGGTTATTATCTTGCCTTTATTGATATGTTCCCTGACGATGAACTTGTTGCGCAAATGCAATTCAATTTAGCAGAGAGTTACTTTGAGTCAGCGCAGTATGAAAATGCGATCACACATTATGAAGCGTTCGCGTACACATTCAGTGACCATGAGAAAGCCAGTGATGGTGCATACAGCGCGTTACTTGCATTTAAGGCACTTTCAGAAAAAGCGCTTTCAGACGAAGTAGCTAATACGTCTTTGCAAGGGTTAAAAGCAAAGCAGCGACAAAGTCAGCAACGATTTATCGCAACGTTTAGTCGCGATAGCCGAGTAGTACCGGTAGTGCAAACGTTAATGCAAGAAACCTTTGACGAAGCGCAATTTGAACAAGCACTGTCCTATAGCGATTGGTTACTCAACCCTCCTAGTGGCACCACCGGCAGTATTAATGAGCAAGTGCGCCTATCCGCATTCTTAGTGAAAGCCCATAGTTTGTTTGGGTTGAAGCATTATGTTGAGGCAGAAACAGCCTATGCCATGTTGCTTGCCGATACCCAAAAATGGGGTGTCGCTAAACAAGATGCGCTCACACAAACGCTGACTCGAAACTATGCTATTAGCATGTTCAAGCAGGCAGAAGCTGCTGTAGGGCAAGATGATTTATCTCAAGCAGTTACTCACTTAACCAGACTAATGCGCAATACGCCAGATATCGATATTCGCGTTAATGCACAATATGATGCAGCCAGCTACTTGATGACGCTTGAACGCTTTGATGAAGCGCAAGCCTTACTTGAAGACTTCGAGCAACGTTTTCCTTTACACGAACTTACACCCACAATTGAAGGGAAGCGGTTGTTCGTGTACGAGAATACCGAGCAATGGCAAGCCGCTGCCAACGTGCTTTATGACCAATATGAGCGCAACAAAATTACCGAAGCAGGGCGAGAAGCCCTATTGCAGGCGGCAGAGTATTTTGAGTTGGCGGGTAATCGCGCGGCATCGCTACCCGCTTATAGAACCTACGCGCATGCTTACCCAGCACCTTTTGATACGGTGATGGAGGTGAGGTTTATTATGAGTGAGTTCTATAAACAAAGTGGGGAGGATGCCAAGCGCCGTTTTTGGCTTGATAAGCTCATAAAAGGGCATGATGGTGCTGGTGACAACGCAACACCGCGTTCTCAAACATTGGCCGCTATGTCTGCCATGGTGTTTGCCGAAGATGCGAAATACGTGTTTAACCGCATAAAGTTAACCCAGCCGCTTAAAGCCAGTTTGACGAAAAAACGAAAAGCGTTAACGCAAGCCGTAGAAGCACACAATAAAGTGCTGTCATACAAGGTAAGAGAATACGCAACAGTGGCAAATCATCAGTTAGGTGCGTTATACCGTCAACTTGCCAACGACTTAATGGCCTCACAACGCCCGAGCAACTTAAACGCGCTAGAACTAGAACAATATGAGTTGCTACTGGAAGAGCAAGCTTACCCTTTCGAGGAACAGGCTATGCAGGTATATGAAGTAAACGCTAAACGCAGTTGGGACGGGGTTTATGATGAATGGGTTAAGGCCAGTTTTGCTGAGCTCTCAGCGTTAATGCCAAACCGTTATCGCAAGACAGAAAAAGTGGAGGCGCTCAGTGTTGAAGCATATTAATCCCTTTTGTTGCCTTGTAGCGGTGGTGATTGGCTTAAGTTTAAGTGGCTGTACAAGCACACCTTCTGAAACTCAGGTGAATGAACATCAATCACTAGGTGAAACGAGTGATGTAAACCAAGATGTGGTCAATACCACCGACAAAGACACCGGTGAGGTATCGCAAGATGCGCATTTAGCACAGCAGCTACGTAGCTCTGAAAACTACTATACCGCGACCAAGCGAGTATTTTCTGAAAAAGAAGCGGCGCGTTTCAACCTTGCTCTTGACCACTTTGGCGATAGAGAGTTTGACAAAGCTAGACAGGTTGCCGAAGGACTTATTGAGGCTGATCCTACCGCGACGCCTTCACCTCAGCCTTCATCTTCACCATCTGCTGTGTGGGTATTACTTGGTGATATCGCACGCGCGTTGGAGGACAACAACTTGGCGATAGCACACTATACCCAAGCTGTTGACCGTAACCAATACAACTATTATGCACTAAACCGTCTTGGGACATTAGCGCGAGAAAATGGCGAATTTCAGCAGGCACAGCAGTACTACTTGAATGCGATTAAGGCCTGGCCAGGCTATCAAAATGCACATTATAACCTAGGTATCTTGCTTGATCTGTATGTGGGGGATAAGGTGTCTGCCCTTGAATATTACGGTAATTACTACGCATTGCTACGCTACCCTGACACCCAAGCCGACCAGCAGGTGGACATGCGTTTGGTTAAGCAAGTCGAGCGCTGGATAGCGGATGTTAACCGTCAAATTCCAGCCACGGCGAGAGGAAGCAGCGATGAATAAATATCAAAAGTTGGTTGCTTTGATGATGGTGCTTGCCACCGTTGGTCATGTTCCCCCAATGAAAGCACAAGAAGTGCAAAGTGATGATGCGCCTTTGCGGCTTGAGGCAACGATTCGCGGTGACAAAGAGCAGCCTAGGGTATTAAGTATTGTACCTTGGCAGTTACCCGCTCATCGCAATATAGAAGGCACATTGTCTTGGAAGCCACAACAAGCTACTCCCACACCCCTTGAAAGAACGCAGTTTTTACGCAAAATGGCGCTCTCTAAGCAATTTGGTAAGCAAGCGCTTACTAATCAAAAATAGAGCGCCGTAAGAACGCGTTAGGTATTAATTCTGCCAACGATGTGGTGACCTAGATAACCTATAGACCGCAAGAATGCGATACAACTAACACTATGTAGCGAACACTATTTTCGCTGTTAATTGTTAAAGAGGAAAAATCATGCAGGTCTTCGATGTTATTGTGCGTTTCTTTCAAGAAGGCGGTTCATTTATGTTCCCCATTGCGGTAGTTCTTGCCATGGGCGTAGCCATCGCAATAGAGCGGTATTTCTTCTTATCATCAGCGAAACGGACCAATAAGCGCGCCTTTGCTGAGTTAGAACCTTTATTACACCAACAAAAATACGATCAAATTCGCCGAATGGGCGAACAAGACAGTGCGCCTATTAGCCGCGTGATTGGCGCTGGTATTGCGCGACTTCAAGTTAGTCCACGTCGTGAAGATATTGAATATGCGATGGAAGAAGGGCTGATGGAAACGATTCCTCGCTTGGAAAAACGTACACCGTATTTAGGTACGCTGGCGAATATCTCAACATTGCTGGGCTTGCTAGGTACTATTATCGGTCTTATTGCTGCGTTCTCAGCGGTTGCCAACGCAGACCCTTCCGAAAAGGCGAGCCTACTTTCACAAAGTATCTCGGTTGCGATGAACACCACTGCATTTGGCCTTATTGCCGCAATTCCTTTACTGGGTTTTCATTCGGTATTGCAAACCAAAACGACAGAAATTGTAGATAGCATGGAAATGGCTGGGGTGAAGTGTCTGAATGCCCTAATGGCGAAAAGCTCGGTAGCGCCACGAAGCCGCCAATCTGACGAGTAATCGATTATGTTAGGCAGACGTAAACGCCTCGAAAAAGCGGATGCTGAACTGGATATCACGTCATTCTTAAACTTAATGATTGTTCTGGTTCCCGTGCTCTTAATGATGATGGTTTTCTCGCGAATTACGGTAGTTGAGCTAAAACTACCGGACCTGAGTGCCCTTGGTGAGGGGGAAAGCATTGAGCAACAACACATTGAGCTGGTGGTAACTCCACAAGGCAGTGCGGTGTACTTTCCGTCAGGATATCTAGTGTCGCAGTTACCGGTATTGGAAGATGCAAATACCGGTGAGATAGTGCAAGACTGGGATGGGTTACAACAAGTTCTTAAGCAATTGAAGCAAACCTTACTGGCCAAGAATACGCAAAAAGAAGACATTGTATTGATGGTGTCAGATAACGTTGACTATCAAACCTTGATCACGCTGTTATCGCGCACACGCTCTTACAAAGACGTAGTAGCAGCTTCTGTGGTTGATGCTGCGCTCTTTCCCGAGGTGTCATTTGCAGAAGTGCCTGAGCACATGGCACAAATTGACTGGTCGCAGGCTAAAAAGCCTGAATACAGTGCGACACAAGGGGAGACGCCATGAAGCAGTCAGTACGAGCTAAACGTATGGCGCGCAATCATAAGCGCAACTCAAAACAAACAAAGCTTAGCTTAGTGTCACTAATGGATATCTTCACAATTTTGGTGTTCTTTTTAATGCTAAATGCATCAGATGTGCAGGTGCTGGATAACCATAAATCGGTCACCTTACCAGAGTCAACATCCGACACGCCCGCGAAAGAAACCTTGTTAATACTTGTGAATAACGACGCTATTGTGTTGCAAGGGAAGAAAGTGACCGATGTAGACAGCGCACTTCAAGATAACCAAGATACAATTTCAGCACTGGCAAAAGAACTTGAGTATCACAACCAAAAACGTCAAAAAAATGCGGTGATGCAACAGGCAGTAACAGCGCCGCAAAGCGATGCCGCAGGCCAAGCGATTACCATTATGGGTGACAGATCTGTGCCTTATGCAGTGCTTAAAAAGGTGATGTACACCTGTGCCGAGGCAGGTTATACCGATGTGTCATTAGCTGTTGAGCAACTACTAAGTAGCGAGGGTGAGGTATGAGCAGTAGCTACTATCAAACCCAATTACCTTGGGCATCAAGTGACAATGACAACAAAACGTTTTCACGGATTACCTATACTTGCTTAGGTCTAACCCTGATGTTTGCGCTTGTTGTGCAGTGGGTACAATTGCCAGAGCAAACGCGTGAAGAAAAAGAATCGATTCCCCCACAGTTGGCCAGAATTTTAAAGCCTGTGACACCACCCCCTCCACCGGTGGTAGAGCCTGAACCGATAGTAAAAGAGAAGCCTCCAGTCGTTGAAACACCCCCAGAGCCTAAACCTGAGCCCAAACCAGAACCTGAACCTGAACCCAAAAAGGTTAAGCCAGAACCCGCACCACCAGTGCCAAAAGTGACCCAAGAAGAAAAGGTCGCCCAAGCTCGTGAAAATGCTAAAAAGACCGGTTTGCTTGCCTTTGCGGATGACATTGCCAGCATGCGCAACGACATGAATGTCAATAATATGGCCAATACTCAAACCATTGAAGGGGCGGGTAAGCAAGAACAAACCTCGCGCAAACGGATTGGTCAAGAGATCGCAACCACCACAAGTGGTGGGCTGAAAAACGCAGAAATCAGCCAAAATATTGGAGCTCGTGGTGAATTAGCGGGCAGGAAAACCACTGAATTTTCTGCACCTGAAGAGGGCGCCGCGTCGCTTGCGAGCAAGCGTGTAGTGCAAGAAAGCCAAATAGTGGGCGACCGTGATATAGAGCTCATCCGCAAGACACTAGATGCCAACAAAGGTGCCGTGTATTCATTGTATCGTCGTGCACTGCGTCAAGATCCTGCGCTTGAAGGTAAGGTAACAGTGAGCCTTACTATAGAGCCAGATGGTAGCTTGTCGGATGTCACGCTTATTAGCAGTGAACTCAACAACGATGCGCTTGAAAAGAAATTGTTGGCGCGTATTGGCATGATTAATTTTGGCGCGGCAAATGTTAAACAAACCAAATTAGAATACGCATTTAACTTCTTACCTTATTAGATTCTATTGTTTTTCGAAGGGCGCTTTCGTTTGAAGTGCCCTTCGATGCGATTATTGCTACCAAGAACCATACATAGGGTTGGGTAAGATAAACAGTGACGTTCCCGTTTGAGGTGAAAGTGCATCAACGTCAGCAGACTCTTGGGTAACACCGGCAAAGTCTTCAATGTTGTCACCTATTTGCATGATGATAGCATGTTGTTTCTGCCACTCACGGTTGGCATGGTCGATGCTGCAAACCGCCTCACCATTGGTGAGCTGCTGTCTACGTAAGTCTTTGTCGTTCACAATGCCTGTTTGCCCAACAGCGTCCTTATCTTGCTGAACTCTTCCCATCACACAGGTGTTTTGAGGCGTTAACGGTAGCGACTGCGCCAATAGGTTTTCCCATGTGTAGCGATCTAGGCGTTTGTCTCGATTAGTGATGAGTGCAACTTTCCCATTGCGTGCAATGACTTCTTTTAAAAACTCAGCCACACCAGGCACAAGCGTGGCTTCTTTGCGCTTTACCCACGCTTCCCAACTTGACGGCGAATAACCCAAACCTTGTGACTCTCGTTCACGCTGATACTGACTGTTATCGAGTACCGTTTCATCCACATCCATTACCACCACGTCTGTGGCATTAAATTGAGTTGGGAGTGCGTCGATAGCTTGTGCGTATACAAATTGACTTAACAATGGGTACTCTTTACTTTCTGTTTGATATACCACAGCGGTGGAAAGAGAAGGGCTTTCTTTAGGGCCCTGTAGTGAAGTCGAAGTTGTACTTGTACATGCTGCCATTGTTGCTACAACGCCGGCTGCTACTAAAGCGCGCACTAAATTTGAATGTGAAGATGTTAACGTCAACGTAGTTTCCTTAACTGAATTGATGGTTTGTCACTGCTGTATGACTGCTGTATCAATGCTGTATTGGGCGCACTAGTGTGAATTAATTGCACCGCTTATCTCTGCAACAGCATCATGCGCATGTAGACTTTCTTGATGCTCTACTTTGACATGAAAATAGGTGGCGTGAGAATACGTAGACAGCGCATCATGTAGTCGTCTCACCGCATCTTCTACAAACATTAAGTTTTGTGCATTTCGTTTAGCGAATTCTTGCTCATCTTCCCGTTTTACCGCAGTTTGTAGTGGTGTCGCTAACGTATTTTCAGCTAGGTCAATAATATCCACAAAATCTGGTACCGTGTTATTTATCAAGTCTAGCGTAATATGTGCAAATGAGCGCTGCGCATGCGCCGTGGCAATGCTCGCCTGTTTAGAAGCAAGCCATTCGCGGATCACATTTGTATCAAGCGGTTTGTTTTCAAACTGCGCCTGAAATGCTTCAGCTAGCGCCTGTCTTGATAACGATGCCGAGCAAGGACACGTACTTGAATAGGGAATACTGATACGTAGCTGTGTTCGAGTTTTTCCCTCATTGCTCTTCAATGTAAGTGCGGCATCATAATGCTGATAGCCCGCAGTTTTACTGATAAGAGCTGGTCTTGATAGGGTAAGTGTAAATTGCAAAGAGAGTGTTGCAGATGTACTCAGCCCTGCCTGAGACGATACCAATGCATTCATTAACTCACTCAGTTGTATGCTGCCAAGCACCCTATCGCTAAGGTGTTCTTGCAGTAAATTATACAGTCGCGACATGTGAATGCCCTTGGCATGATTATCGTCAAGGCTCACTGTTACGTCTGCTTTTGCAGTGCTGGCAATGACGTTGCCTTTTTTATCCTGAACATGCAGAGGTATCGCAATACCTTCCATACCAACCGCGTCAATCCGAGAGCTGGAAAAAGAAGAAGACTCGTGTGTGATATCGGGCAAGGCAGAAGAAGTGTAACTAGACAAGGTATTCTCCTAAATTTGTGTGCATTGTTATATTATAACATAATGAAAGGAGTGTTTGTCACACGGAACAATAGCCAAATGAGCACAAAAAAGAGCAGGGAATATCTGCTCTTTTTTAGCTTTTAACGCAATTCTGAAGAGGGTTATGGCAAAGGTATAAACTCGCGGTCGTCCCCTGGTATCGTTGGAAACTGCCCATTTGCCCAGCGCTGCTCAGCCTCTGCAATCTTTTCTTTTGAATAGGCCAAGAAATTCCATTTTAAAATGGGTTGTTTCGCTAACTTTTGGCCGCCTAACAAAAAGTAGCGGCTGTTTTCTATCGTTACAATCTCACTTTCATCATCAAGCAGTACAAATGAACCCGCTTCAAATGTGCTTTCGCCTATTTTGACGTGCCCCGAAATGACATAACAGGCTGTTTGTGAGTCGCCACAGGGGCGCTCAATAGCAGCACCTGCCTCGGTGATAACGTCCAAATAGAACATAGACGAATAGGTTTTTACTGGCGAGGTGTAGCCATACGCTTCACCTGCTATCAAGCGCATAAGTACCTTTTCTCTATGAATATAGGGCAGCTGAGCCTTGTTTACATGAATAAAGCTGGGCTCCATATCTGCCTTTTCTTCAGGGAGTGCTATCCAACACTGAAGCCCGTTTAACACATGGTCGCTACCACGAGTTTCAATGGTTTCACGTTCAGAATGCACAATGCCTTTGCCCGCGGTCATCCAGTTCACATCGCCCGGCTGAATTTCTTGAATAGTACCCAAGCTGTCACGGTGCAGCATACTGCCTTCCATCAGATAACTAATGGTAGCAAGTCCAATGTGTGGGTGAGGTCTAACGTTGATGCCAGAACCAGCGGGAAAGTGCGCTGGGCCCATATGATCAACAAATACAAACGGGCCTATACTTCTTGCCTCAACGTGCGGGATTATTCGGCTTACCGAGAAACCGCCCAAATCTTTCTTGTGAGATGAAAGTTGTTTTGCCATGTTATGCCTCGCTTAACGTTGAGTGTCGAAGTTAGCTGGAGACCAGCTTGGTTCGGCTTTCAAAGGTGCAGTGTAATGCTCAGGGTAGTCTTGCTTGTCGGCAAATACAATTTTGCCGCCTACTACCGTTAACTGTGATTGCGTATTTAATAGTGCATCTTCATCTACACGTAAAATGTCGTGATTAAGAATAGCAAAGTCAGCATAAAAGCCTGGTTTGAGTTGCCCCTTAAGCGCCTCTTCTCCAGACAGTGCGGCACTACCCGATGTAAAAAGTTGAAGCGCGGTTTGCCTTTCTAAAGGTGTACTGCCTAATGCAAACCCCCCTACGGTTTTTCCGGTAACCGCCCAATAGTAGGTCGCCCAAGGGTTAAAACTAGATACCCTTGTACCGTCGGTGCCAAGCCCTACGGTAATTCCGGCGTCTATCATCGCTTGAATGGGAGGCGTACGAGCGGCTTGAGCTTTGCCATAGCGCGCGACAAAATCTTCACCAGCAAAGGCCATGCGACCTTGTACTGCTATAGCGCCTCCCAGTTTTTTAATTCGCGCTAAGTTTGTATCAGACACAGTTTCGGCATGATCAATAATCCAGCGCACGCTATCAACGCGCTGCGTGTTATGAATATGTTCAAGTACATTCAAAATACGAGTAATCGATTCATCGTAAGTCGCGTGTAAGCGAAATGGCCAGCCCTCTAGCAGGTGCAGACGAATGACTTCTTCAAGGGCATGTTCTGCATCATCAGGAAGTTCGGGTCTTGGCGCGCGAAAGTTTTCATAATCTGATGCTTTATAAGTCAAAAGTTCACCGCCCCCCTCGATCACATAGCCATTTTCAAGGTGTGAATGGTGGTTTTCATCAGCTTCAAACGCATGCATCCACTGCATAAAGTTAAGCATTTCTTTAGCAGGAACCTGCGGAAACAGATAGTTAGATACGCGAATAGGTAGTTCACCTTGTTTCGCCAATGTCTCGCTGGCAATGTAATCATCCGGAAAGGTGTGGCCACCGCCTCCCGCATCAATCACACTGGTTACGCCAAGGCTTAACAGCTTACGATAAAACTGGCGGCTTGAATTAAGCTGCTGGTCAGTTGTCATTTGAGGTAGTGCGGCAATAGTCTTGTAAAGAATCATCGGGTTGGGCTGAGCAAGTAAAACACCAGTGGGATTTCCTGCTGAATCACGCTCTATCACACTGCCTTCAGGCGCTTTGGTATCTTTGTTAATGTTAAGTACTTCCAGTGCCTTTTGATTGAGTACACCGCCAGAATATAGGTGTAGAACGAATATGGGCGTATCTGGCGCAATCGCTGTTAGCTCCTGTGGTGTTGGCAAACGTTTTTCTTCAAATTGGTACGGGCTGAAGCCGCCGACTACGCGAACCCACTGGCCTTTAGGCGTGCGTTCAGCCTGCGCTTTTAGCATAGCTAGCCCTGCTTTAAGTGACGTGACGCCTTCCCAGCGGGTTTCTAGATTGTAAAAACGCCCACCTCGCGTGACGTGAAGGTGAGAGTCGTTTATTCCTGCTATAAGGCGCTTTCCTTTGGCATCAATAACGATAGTGTTGTTATCTGCCTGCGATAATAGTGCGTCTGCACGGTTTGAGAACTCGCTAAATACGCCATTCTCAACGCTAAGTGCCCGGTATTGTTCTCCGTCAGCTGCAGTAATATTGGCGTTAATTACGACAAGTTCTGGCGCAGCCATTATGCCTGGACTTATCAATGCCAAGGCAACGCTGGCGATACTTGCTATACCAGCAAAACGCTTAGTAAAAGTATTCATATTAAAGGTTCCTTAAGTATCGGGGCTGTTGCTAGGGCGTAGCAGTTTTGCCACTTTGGGATGAAAAATAGGTGGCCAAGGCATCGATGTCGTCATCACTTAATCCCGATGCATTTGGGCGCATTATGCTGGCCATTCCACCCTTACGCGTGCCGTCTCTGTATGCCTTTAAGGCATAAACTAAATATTTTTTGTTTTGACCTGCTAAATTCGGATTGCTTTCTATTGGTGAAATACCCGTTTCACCGTGACAACCCATACAGTATTGAGCAAGCGCGTAGCCCTTGTCGTACGCAGTAGCGGTTGAGTTGGCGTAAGCGTTTGAAAATGAAAGTGGTGAAAGTACAAACAGCGTGGCTAAAGATAAAGTCGATAAGGTTTTCATGGCGAGCCCCTCGGATGAGTTAGATGTACGTATCAGGTGAGCGAAAGCCGCTCACCTGTTTGACAAGGCCTACTGACCTTCTTTCGCGTTGAACATTTCTGTTGCGTAGATAAGACCTAAGCCGTATCCGCCAGCATGCTCTTTAGCAATGTTTGTTACGTCAACGTAGGTATCAGTGCGAGCCCAGTCACGTTGTAGTTCAAGTAGATACTGCAACCATGTGATAGGTTGTGCGCCTGCTTGAATCATGCGCTGAACTGCCATGTCATGAGCTTCTTTCGATACACCACCTGATGCATCTGTAACAAAGTACACTTCGTAACCTTCTTCAATTGCCGATAGTACTGGGCCTACGCCACATACTTCGGTCCAAAGTGCTGCAATAACAATTTTATTTTTCTTAAATTGTTTTACTTTGTCTGTGACACGTTTGTCTTCCCATGTATTCATAGTGGTACGGTCAATAGGACGTTGCTCTGGGAATACAGCTTTTAACTCTGGAAACAATGGGCCGCTAAATGACTTTTCAGCTACCGTCGTCAAAATCGTTGGCACGTTGAATGCCTTTGCTGATTTTGCCAGACCAGTCACATTATTACGTACGTCTTCAATTGAATGAGAGCGAGTTGCAAACGCCATTTGTGGCTGATGATCAATCAAAATAACAGTGTGGTTGTCAGGTGTGAGTAAGCTCTTGGCTGGCTCCCCCGCGTGTACTGAAGGTGCTAGAAGGGTTAAGCCAGTTACAAGTGCCGCTACAGATTTTTTAAAATTGAACATTGTATTTTCCTCTTGGTAAAAAGTGTTGAAGTACTTCGTTAACCTCGAGATAAATATTAGGTTCTATTTTTTGTGTTTAAAATGTACAAAAAATATATCAATCGTTCTAAAAATTAGATTATTGGTTTACGCAAAGTCTACTAAGTCTGTTCCGAAGAAGTTGTCGATAACGCAGCGCCATTCACCTGTTAATTGTTTTTGCATAACATACAGTGCTTTTTTCCCCTCACAAGGTAGAGCGTTAGGTGTAGATTTTGGCACCAAATACAATTTGGCGATGACTAGTGCAACATCGCCGGCCTCTATCACTATTTCATCACCCGTGGTAACGAGGTGTTCTGGCATAAACTTCTGCTGAAATTGCTGCAAAGCACTTACACAATCATGGTGTTCTGTATTGTCAGCAGAAAACTGGCTTAATGGGGTAGCAACAACTTTTGCACGGCTACCGTAGCAACTAGACAGTGTATCGTAGTCACCATTGTTTACTGCGTGGTGAAGGGTATGCAAAACCTGAGTTATTGAAGTGTTCATGGCTGTCGTCTCTTTGTTTTCCGCCAATTCGAGCCATAAAAAAACCCGCCTTGGCGGCGGGTTTCGTGGAATTCTTAATTACGCACTAGCTGACCCGCCATTTTGGAATAATAGCGAGAATAATAATGTTAAGTGTTGCTAGTGAACTTACGGCGCTATCGCGCATAACTATATTTACCTGTGTTTTGATAGTTCGAGTATTCAACGACGGGTAAACAAAGTCAACTTTTTAGCGCGTTAATGTTGCAGGCAATGCAACTAGATGACGGCGGCAGTGTCACTGCCTTTAGGCTTCGAAGATAAACATTACTTGCAGCGTTCGCTGCTTTAAACATTGAGTAATATCGCTGTCAGTAAAACCATTGTTGAAGAGTACTTGTCGTGCAATCCGTTTGGCAGCTTTAGTGCTTTGCTTATCAAGAAGTGCATTAAACGCGTTATTAAGATGGCGCGAAGGTTTTGAAGGTGAGAGCATGATATTTCACCGCGTAGTGCGAACGTTATTTAAACGATACGGGTTGAAGAAATGATCAGAAAAAGATCAAAAAAAAGGACGCCTGGTGGCGCCCTTAGGTATTTTTTTGCTAAAACACTATTAGCCGTTGAATGACTTATTGTATTGCTTAGCAAACTTCGCCAATGCCATACCGTTACAAACAACCTGCTTTGGGTTTACTTTAGTAAGGAAACGGCGCTTAGTTTGATTAAATGCAGTATTTGATGTTGCCGCCGCAATGCACAGTTTGCTTTCGCTAGATGCATTTGCATTTTCGAAAATTGCATTAATATTTGTATTGCTAGAGTCTTGCTTTTTGTATGTGCGAGCGAACTCTGCAATAGGCGTGTCGTTACAAAGTACTTCGTCTTTGCTTAGCGCGCGGATGTTGTTGTCGCGAAGTACATCTTCTAGAGAGCTGTTAGATTCTACCGCAGCTACGCAAGCCTTTGTAAATTGAGAGTTATCGCTTAGTTCGAACTCTAAAGCGTTAGCAGTAGAAGCGATAAAAGCAAGCGTAAGTAATGGCGCAACAAATTTAAGCATGACAATTCCTAAAACAAGTAGTGTTAAACAAATAATAATCAAAAGTTGTACGCATTTTAATCATAAATTAGGATTGCACAATTGAGTTAAATTGTAATTTTGCATTAGTTTTTATAATGCAAATCGCATTTGCCTGTAACAATTGTTGAGAGGGTGTTAAATGGAATATCTAATTGCGTTAATAACCGCCGAAGGGGCACTAACACCTTTTTCAAGTTGCTTGCTTATTCTCACTTCTTTTTTCACATCGCTAATGACCGCGACGCTAGGCATTGGTGGCGGCGTGTTGCTACTTGCCGTTATGGCTGGGACCATGCCTGTCAGCGCACTTATTCCGGTACACGGACTAGTACAGCTTGGTTCGAACGGAAACAGAGCGTTAATGACTTTAAAGTTTATTGACTGGCAAATGCTGAAGTTTTTCTCTATCGGCGCATTGATAGGTGCTGTGATGGCGTCATTTATTGTTGTGCAATTACCCTTGGTGTTTATTCAGTTTGCGGTTGCTGGCTTTATTTTGTTTTTGGTTTGGGGGAGTAAGCCTAAGGCACAAGAAATGTCTGCTACAGGCAGGGCGCTAGCCGGCCTTATAACAACACTTGTATCTATGTTTGTAGGCGCGACAGGCCCCCTTGTGGCGGCGTTTGTGCATAGAAATAACTATAGCAAGATGCAGATTACAGGGACCTTTGCTAGCTGCATGACATTTCAACACGGGTTGAAAGCCTTTGTATTTACGTTTGTAGGTTTTTCGTTTGTGCAGTGGGGCGGTATTATTATTGCCATGATTGCCAGCGGCGCGTTGGGTACGTTCTTTGGGCTTAAAGTACTCAAGCGTGTGCCTGCTGACAAATTTATGTTGGCGTTTAAAGTTGTGGTGACGTTATTGGCCTGCCGTCTTATTTTTCAAGCGATATCAAGCTTGCTGTAACAGACAGGCCACAAAGAGGGTTAGAATTGATAACGCATCGAAAGCTGCCATTCTCGACCCGCTCCCGGCACTCTCTCGCCCTGAGGGAGTTCGCTTCCCACAATTCGGTTTATGCCTGCAGTATGCGGTGCATAGAACTTATCAAAGGCGTTGTTGATTCGTGTGGTTACAACGAGCTCTGGCAGAATTTGCCATGACGCATTTATGTGAATAAGACCAAAACCCGCAGTAATCTGCTCGTTTTGAAGCGCAGATACATGGCTTTGGCGACCTGAGAGCTCTGATATTAGCTGCATAGATAACGGCGCGTTACCAAGCGACGTTTGCCAAGACACTGTGGTGATGAGCTGTTCAGGTGCAATGCGAAATAGCGCATCGTCAATATCATCTCGGTTACCGTGCTGAACGCTTGCAACGGCATTAACACTCACGCTTTCGGTAAGCTGACCGTGCAGTTCAACATCTACCCCTTTAATAACGGCATCCGTGTTAGTCCACTGAAAAGGTGCCATGCCTGTCATCATGGTCGATACCATATTGGCCGCCATATTCGTACTTGGCATACCAGTAATATAATTTTCAACATCTTGATAGAAAAAGCGTGGTGAGAATGTCCATTTATTCGTGTGCACATCGATGCCCAACTCAATTTGGCGCGCGGTTTCATTGTCCAAATCAAGATTGCCAATGTAATTGAAACCGTCTGCCATACCGCCAGTAATACCCAATGGTAGCCAGGTATAACGCTCAAAATAGGTAGGTGCGCGATTTTTCTGAGAAGCACCGATCACGATGTGCGTATTGCGATTCACGCGGTATTGAAACGTCGCTGCGATATCCAGCATATTGTACGTTTCATCTTGTGATGACTGGTTAAAGTTGTCTACTAATGTAGCGATAGCACTGTTCATCATCACCATGTTTGAATTGACAGGGTCAGCGTCCATGTCTATCCGCGTAAATCGTGTACCAAGGGTGGTAAGGTAACGCTCTGTATCTCTATTCCATTGCGCAAAAATGCTTGCGGTATCACGCTCGGTGTTGATGAAGTTGTTTACAAAGAACGCGGCATTATTAGGGTTGGTAATGATGGAGTTATTTCTATTATGCAGCAGGTTTGTGCCAAGGGTTAATTCACCATCTTGCCACGGCATCACATACGTGGCATCAATACCTTGGGCCACCGAATCTGTATCGTTTTGGCGTGCCATCGCTGGCATCATCAGCGGTCGTTGTGAAAAGTTGTCCATAGTGTGCTGATTATCATTACCGAATACACTTAACGTCAAATAAGACGCATCTGACTGGTTATAGCGATAACCAAACCGATACCAAGCAGCGTCAATAAAGGCGATATCCATTGCCAGCGCTGGAGTACCGCTTTCATTAGTGTTGAGGTTCTGATAGCTAATATCAACTTGGTGTTTACCCCACTCGTAACCTGCTCGCAGCTTCACCCCGTTGCGTTGGTAGTGAGCATTGGGTATCAACACACCATCCCCGGACTCTCGCTCATCGCGCTGCTGATGGATAAATGCAGCGCTTACAAATGCATTGTCGGTATTAAATAATCCACTGCCTTGATATTGCTGCCCACTCCCCGGCGACACTATGCTCGCGCTGACGCTACCTTGAAATTCATTGCTATTGGGTACATTGGCATAATTAAACAGGTTGTATGCGTCAGACTGGATATGAAGCTGACCTCCAATGGTTTCTATACCTGCGCTGACCGGGGTAATGCCGCGATATAACGTGGCTGTCATGCCAGGCTCCGGCAATACATGGGAAAGTGGCGAGTCCATAGCATTTGGCCCTGCGCCGTTGATATTTACGCCGTCTATTGTCACGCCAACGCGAGGGCCAAACATGCCGCGGTATTGAATTAACGCAGTTACTGGGCCATTGCGGGCAATACTCAACCCTGGAAGTGTAACAAGCTGATCGCCAAAATCGGCCTGGTTGTTGGTTAACGGGGCAATAGTTTCACTAGTACTCAAGGTAATAGGTGAACCAATAACGGTAATAACTTCTGTGCTGTTTTTATTGTCGTGTTGTAGGGTTTGTGTGACCCCCACAGGCGAAGAAAGTGCACTAGCAAGCGCCAGCGCGACAACTGATTTTTTCATAACAAATCCAATTAGTGTTGATAGGTATTTATGTGTATTGGAGGTAAGTTATGAGCGTGGTGGCGCACGGCTAAGCGGTGCAGCATAAGCAAAAGCGGTGTATGGCTGCTGAGCGATACGCGCAACCAGCGCTTGATAGCGAATGCCTTCGATGTTTACCAGATCTGACGTGTAGATGTCGTCTGATTGAGGTAGGTCGGCTAAAGTGCCGTTAGTACAATCTACGCTTTGTGCTGGGGCTTTGAGTAATTCAGGGCTGATAAAAACAAACTCACCCTCAAGCTCAGTGGCGCTTAGCGAAATGTAGCGCATCGTTTTGCCAGTACATATCAGCTCGATATCGTCACCGGTAAAAGCCTGTGCTTGCTGCATAGAAAACGCGGCAAGGCCCAATGCCAATGCATTTTGCATAAGCAGAGTAAGGCAAAGTAGGGTGGTGATGGTATATCGAGTTAGCATTGGTACCCGTAAAAAAATAAGCGCTTTTTCATAATAGTGTCAGCCTGAAGTAAAATGCCAGCGAAAAAATTAGGTAATGCGAAGCCTTTTACAAAGGCCCCTTCAAAGTTGGGGCTTTAACTTTAACACCAGCCTTTTGTAATTTCCGATAGAGCGTGCGAGCACTTACATCCAGTGCGTTAGCAAGCCCTGCGATATCGCCTTGGTATCGGTAATAGGCATCGCTGATATACTTTGACTCTTGCTCATCAAGCGTTAGCAGTGGTGAATGAACGGGCATTTGTTGGCTTACGTCGCTATCTGACATGTCCTGTTTCTCAAACAGTAAATCTGGCAAATCTTTTTCGTGGATAACACTGTCGTCTGCCAGTAAAGTTGCCTGCTCTATAATGTTTTTCAGCTCTCGGATATTTCCCGGGAATGAGTACGTTTTTAATTTTGCGAGTGCAGCCTTGTCGAACCGCTTCGTGGAAAAACGACTAGTGTAGGGCGGGTGACGTTGTGAAAGTGCCGCCAGAATATGATTGGCAAGGAGTTCTATATCGCCTTGTCGTTCGCGCAATGCAGGTAGCGTAATGGGAAAGCCGGCGATGCGGTAGTAGAGGTCTTGTCTAAACGTACCTTGCTGCACCATGCCCTTAAGGTTTTTGTGGGTGGCGCATACCAAACGAAAATTAGCTTGTTTTACGTTAACGCTACCGACTGGCCGGTAGGTCTGGGTTTCGAATAAACGCAATAGCTTTACTTGCATACTTAGCGGTACATCACCTATCTCGTCAAAAAACAAGGTGCCGCCTTCTGCTGCCTCTACTAACCCCTTTTTGTTATTTGTTGCGCCAGTAAATGCCCCTTTTTCATAGCCGAACAACTCGCTTTCAAACAGGCTGTCTGTTAAGCCTGTGCACTCAATAACCACAAAAGGTTTTTCAGCCCGAGCGCTTGTGTCATGAAGTGCCCGGGATACGAGCTCCTTTCCTGTGCCAGTCTCACCGTGAAGCAACACGGCAATATCTGCACTGGCTGCACGATTTATTTTGTTAAGCATAATTTTAAATGCGTTTGACTCGCCGACCATCTTCCCAGGTGCGGGACGATTTGATGCAAATGACAGCTTGTCTAATATTTCAAGATAGCCCAGTAAGCTACCTGTGCTGTCATAGATAGGACGCATGAGAATATCGCAATAGCTTTGCCCCTCATTTGTGGCGTGAACATGCACCACGCTAGCGGGGCGTTTAGTATCTTGGCAGACCTTTATGGGGCATTGCTCGCCGCATTGATCACAAGGCTTTGTATTGCGATGGGAAACGCTGAAGCAAGTGCTATAGCCAAGCTTTATATCTACAGGGTAAGTGTCGCGATAGGGTTTATTGACAGCTTCAATAATATAGCTCTGATTGATAAAAATGGCGGGTTTATCGATTGCGTCAATCATGGCTTGCACGATGGAAATATTCATCCTGCTTTCCTATATATAAGAAAATCTTTATTAAACTATCACAGTGGCATAGAAAGTGTTACACCGTGTTTTAGAAAGTAAGAAAGAATGCAGAAAATCGCAACTTAAGCGCGCATGCAGAAACGCATATAGAAAAAAGTGTCGCGCATTTAAATGAGTAAGGAACCAATATGGCTTTTACATACAAGGCAAATCGAAAACACTTTAATAGGTTTATGCTTTTGGCTTCATTGACCCTGCCATCATGTTTGTTAGGTAAACTTTTGCACGCCCAGCAAATTATGGATAAACCTAGTGATAGTACGTTAATAGAAAATACGCTAATTGAAGAGGCGAGAAAGAATACCAAGTCGTTAGGAAGTGCACTTAAACGCCGCTTGCAGCAGGCAATTAAAAGTGGTGGTTTGGAAGCGGGAGTTGATGAATGCCATATTGCGGCAGAGCCGATTGCACTTGATTTGAGTAACAACGGTTGGACGGTTAGACGCACGGCCTTGAAAGTCCGAAACCCCAATAACACACCCGACGACTGGGAGCGTGAGCAGCTTGAAGTGTTTGCCCAAGTACTCAACGAGCAGCTGCAACAGAATGAGAAAGCCCCCGCTACCGCGCCACAGGAAGCGACGCAGTACAATGAAATAACGGGCGAATTTCGCTACATGAGGGCTATACCAACACAGCAAGTTTGTATGGCCTGTCACGGTGAAACTGTTGCGCCATCGGTTAAAGCTCGCATAGATAAACACTACCCCCATGACCAAGCTACGGGTTTTACACTAGGTGAGTTGCGAGGCGCATTTACGCTTACCTATTCCCCTCAGTGATCCTATTACGCTCCCTTTTTTTGTCATTTTTGTCTTTTAGGTGTCAAAAATGGCAAAGCTATTGGGCCATTCTCTTGCGTTGGATCAAAGTGAACAACTTTTCGCCATGAAATAATTCTGCTCGCACAGTAAGAAATCTCTGCTGTTTGCCGGTATCCCTTGTGGTTTCTATACGCCCAATACGCTTGGCATTAATCCTGCTGAAAGCGTTTGGTATTAGCCAAGGTTTACCGTTGGTTTGAATATTATTGTTTACTGTCAGGCGTTTACGCCGCCTTTAAGATACAAGGGAGAGCGCCCATGAGCGATACGTTAATAGAACTATCGCGGTGGCAATTTGCGTTAACCGCAATGTTCCACTTTATATTTGTCCCCCTCACGTTGGGGTTAAGTTTCCTGCTGGCCATTATGGAATCGGTTTATGTAATGACCGGTAAGGAAGTCTACAAGCAGATGACCCAATTTTGGGGAAAGCTGTTTGGTATTAACTTTGCCATTGGTGTTGCTACTGGCTTAACCATGGAATTCCAGTTTGGTATGAACTGGTCATATTATTCTCATTATGTTGGCGATATTTTTGGTGCACCGCTTGCCATAGAAGGCCTTATGGCGTTCTTCCTAGAATCTACGTTTGTTGGTCTGTTTTTCTTCGGTTGGGACAAAATGTCGAAGGAAAAACACTTAGCTACCACATGGCTAGTGGCAATTGGTTCTAACTTTTCGGCGTTATGGATCTTAATTGCAAACGGATGGATGCAATATCCAGTAGGCGCTGAGTTCAACTTTGAAGCCATGCGTATGGAAATGACAAGCTTCGCTGAGGTCATCTTTAACCCAGTTGCCCAAGTTAAATTTGTACATACGGTGTCAGCAGGGTATGTCACAGGCGCTATCTTTGTGTTGGCGATTTCAAGTTACTATCTGTTAAATCATAAACATATCGCCTTTGCCCGTCGTTCGTTCGCTATTGCGGCAAGCTTCGGTTTAGCGGCAACGTTATCTGTTATTGTGTTGGGTGATGAGAGCGGTTACGAATTGGGTGACGTTCAAAAAGTAAAACTGGCAGCGGTTGAGGCTGAATACGATACCCATCCAGCGCCCGCACCGTTTACTGTTTTTGGTATTCCCAATGACGAAGAAGAAAAAACCGAATATGCGCTTCAAATTCCATGGGCAATGGGGATCATTGCAACCCGCTCTTTAACAGAAGAAGTGAAGGGCATTAAGGCGCTCAAAGAAGAAAATAAAATGCGCATACTTGAAGGCATTAAAGCGTACGAAGTACTTGATGATGTGCGCAACGGCACTGCCACTGCAGCTGAGCGAGCCACATTTGAAGCCCACAAAGACAGCTTGGGCTACGCTATGCTGCTTGAACCTTTCACCACAGATGTGGCAAATCCCACTGACGCGGCACTTAAACAAGCTGTGGATTACAGCATTCCGCCGGTTGCGCCACTGTTTTGGAGCTTCCGTCTTATGGTGGCATCAGGTTTCATCATGCTAGCGTTATTCTTATGTGCGTTCTATTACAGCACTAAGCACAGAATAACCAAGCCACGGTGGTTACTAAAAGCATCACTATTTAGCTTACCGTTACCTTGGGTGGCCAGTGAGGCTGGTTGGTTTGTCGCAGAATATGGTCGCCAGCCTTGGTCTATCGCAGAAGTCCTGCCAGTGCACGCTTCAGTTTCTAACTTAGCCGTAAGTGACGTAGTGATTACTCTGGTAGCTTATTCAGCGTTCTACACCGTGATGTTCATTATTGGCTTCTATCTGATGAAAAAGTTTGCCAAAAAAGGGCCAGTTCCTCCCTCAGCTAACCCCACTGAAAGCGAACTTGACCTTATTGATGACAATTATCTTGGTAAAGACGGACAAGGAGCAAACGCATGATTGATTATGAACTGCTACGCGTAATTTGGTGGTGTTTGGTAGGTGTGCTACTAATCGGTTTTGCTGTTACAGATGGCTTTGATCTGGGCGTTGGTGCTTTACTTACACTAATTGGAAAAAACGACAAAGAACGCCGTGTGATGATTAATACGGTAGGGCCCCACTGGGATGGAAATCAAGTATGGTTTATTACCGCAGGTGGAGCTATTTTTGCTGCGTGGCCGATGATTTACGCCACAGCGTTCTCGGGCTTTTACTTGGCATTGGCGCTAACGTTAATTGCACTTTGGATGCGCCCAATTGGTTTTGACTATCGCAGCAAATTGCCTAACCCTCAGTGGCGTAAGGCTTGGGACTGGGCGCTGTTTGCGGGTGGCATTATCCCGTCGCTTATCTTTGGTGTGGCCTTTGGGAACCTGCTGCTTGGCGTACCTTTTGAGTTAGACACTACACTTAAATCAACCTACACGGGCTCATTCTTTGGCCTACTTACGCCCTTTGCGCTGTTAACCGGGTTACTGTCAGTTGCTATTTTGCTTAACCATGGTGCGACCTGGCTGCAAATGAAAACCGATGGCTTTATTGAGGTTCGCGCTCGCGCCGTATCGGTGGTGCTAAGTTTGGTGGGTGTTGTACTGTTTGTTGTTGGCGGTATATGGGTAGCTTACGGTGTAGACGGTTTCGTCATTACCTCAACCGTTGACACGCTGGCAACCTCTAACCCGCTTAAAAAAGATGTAGCGGTTGAAGCCGGTGCATGGATGAACAACTATTCTAAATATCCATTGATGATGATTGCGCCTGTACTTGGTGTTGTGAGTGGCTTGGCGTGCGCCTTCTTTTCTAAAAAAGGCAATGCTGGAATGGCGTTTGTCTCAAGTGCGCTATTTATCGCAGGCGTCATTTTAACTGCAGGTTTCTCGATGTTTCCATTCTTGATGCCAAGTATCACTATGCCTCAAGCGAGCTTGACGATATGGGACGCCACATCAAGTCACCTTACGTTAAATGTTATGTTCATTGTGGCCTGTATCTTTGTACCTATCGTGCTTAGCTATACCGCATATAGCTTTTATGTCATGCGTGGTCGAATTAAGAACGAAGATTTAGATCAGTCGCACACTATTTATTAAGGAGAGAGTCATGTGGTATTTCGCTTGGATTTTAGGTGTGTTGCTAGCGTGCTCTTTTGGCATCATCAACGCAATGTGGTTGGAGTCTACAGAGAACCTGGATAGACCTGAAGACGCCGACTGATAACTAGACAATAAAGGGGTTTATGGCGCGATAGTGGCGTAAACCCTTAAACGAGATAGCAGTGAACAAAGAAAAGCTTCCCAACAGGCAAGTACTTAATTCGTGGTGCAAGGATTTAGATAGTGCGCATAAGCTTGGCCTGCGCGCATCGTTAATAACCCTGGTATTTATTAAGTGCTTGTCTCTTTTTTCTTTGCTTATTGGCTTCTATTTTTTTGCAGCTATAGCCCATAGCTGGGTGGTGACAGGTACATCCGCGTCGTCACAAGTACTTATACTATTAGCACTATCTCTTGGCAGTGCGTGGATGTTGCAGGGCATATTTAATCATGTTTTCTTACAACGCAAATTCGTATTGCTAGGTATGTTAGAGCAGCTGCTGCTGTCTACTCTTTTGAAACGTCAACATGCAATAGTGCGCACGCAATCCCCCTATTTTTGGCAAGTGTTGTGGCACAATCAGCTGGAGGCGTTTACTGACTGGGCAATGGAGTATCGCGTTCAGCAGTGGGTAGCGCTAATAGTGCCAATAATGGCCCTTGGTGTTATTTTTGCGGTAAACCCGATAATAGGCCTGGGACTGCTTCTGACATTACCCGTGGTGCCTTTGTTTATGATAATTGTCGGTAAAGGTGCTGCCGCGTTACATCGCAAACATTTTGTAGCGCTAGAGCGTTTGGGAAGCCTGTTTACCGATAGGTTAAGTGCACTTTCCATGCTAAGTAGCTTTAACGCCAATCATAAGCAAACCGAGCTTTTAACGAACGCTAGCGATAATCTAAACAGCCGAACAATGAAAGTAGTGAGCGTAGCATTTCTCTCTACCAGCGTACTTGATTTTTTTGCCACGCTTGCGGTAGCACTAGTTGCTGTTTTTATAGGTTTTACTTTGCTAGGTGAGCTACAGATTGGACCGTCAATATCACTCCATCAGGGGTTATGGATACTGCTAGTCGTGCCGCTTTTACTCAGCGAAATGAAAAAGTTGGGACAGGTTTATCACCAAAAAGCGCAAGCGGAAGCGGCATGCAATGATCTACGCCCTTTATTTCATGTCCAATCAAAGAGTGACAACAACGCGGTTAAGAATACCTCGTTCAGCGGGTTTGAAGCCCACAATATGCGCATTTTTGATTCTTGTTACTCAACGCTACCAAACGAATCAAAAAAAGAAGGTAAAAGCCTGCTCACTTGCCCGAAACTTATACTAGAAGCGGGTGACAAAATCTTGCTCAATGGACGTTCTGGCAGCGGAAAAACAATCCTACTTGAAGCATTAAGTGGACAGCGGCCCGCAACCCATACACTTAAAACGCAAGTGGCATGGCTAACGCAACACCCCGTAATTTTAGCGGGGACTGTACGAGAAAATTTGTGCCTTGATGAGCACTTTGACGACAGTCAACTTTGCAATGTGCTAGAACAAGTTGAGCTTACCAGTTGGCTTTATACCTTACCCAATGGGTTAGACACACCAATGACGGAGTATCCCAGTATGTCTGGAGGCGAGGCACAGCGTTTAGCGTTAGCCAGAATACTATTGCGTAACCATCAGGTTTGGCTTCTTGATGAACCAACTGCGCATTTACCTGATGTTCAACACCATCGCTTAGCATCACTCATATACGAACTAGGCAAAGATCGAACACTGGTATGGGCGTCGCATAAAATGTTACCGGTGAATTGGTTTACTGGCTGTTGGCGAGTGGAAAATGGGGCAGTCGCTGACCATGTTGATTCCCAATTCGAGAGTGCTATGCCCGTCAGTAATGAGGAAGGTTGTCATGCCTAATGTTCAAACACATCGACCAGCATACATTACCCTCATTTTGGCGTTATTGCATGGGTTGACGGGTCTGACTTTACTAGTGATCGCAAGTTGGTTTATTGCCATTAGCGCGGTAGCGCTACCAGGCTTTAACTATATCATACCTGCTGTAGTT
Source organism: Alteromonas sp. 009811495 (assembly GCF_028865455.1). Lineage (NCBI taxonomy): Bacteria > Pseudomonadati > Pseudomonadota > Gammaproteobacteria > Alteromonadales > Alteromonadaceae > Alteromonas > Alteromonas sp. 009811495. Next base: position 4,089,499 of record NZ_CP113972.1, on the reverse strand, counting down.
ATACGCGCACTGGCTTTACTTCGCATAGCATCAGGGTATGGCAGTATGTGGGTGGGACACAATGACTTGCTCACGCGCATTGCTAGTACTAGGTTGAGCTTATTTAAGCAATTACACAATCAACGCCTTAATAGCAGCGTTGGAATGACAGAAGCATTAGCACAACATACGGAAGCGCTTGCCAGTAAATGGATAGCATGGGTAGCGCCACTTTCAAGTGTCACTATTGTGTTCACACTATCGTGCAGTGTGGCAATTGTTATGGGCGTTCCTGGGGCTTTCTATCTCTGTTTGGTTTTTGTTGTGTGGCTGATAGCAGTGGTGATTCAGGCGCTTAAAGCACTCGGTTTGGCAAATGAATATACACAGCAATCTTCACACTTCAGGCAAAACGCTACTAGCTTTTTAAAGGCCAGTGCAATATGGCACCTTTATTCACGTGTCAGCTATACACCCAACGCGGAAATCTATCCTTCTGCGAGCGCATTGTGGAGATGCTCATTAGATCAAAAAAAGCTCGCATTGCGCGCGAGCTGGTGGTTTCAAGGCGTGGCTTACCTTGCTGTAGTATCACTGTTTGCGGGTATTGGAATGACAACCTCTTCAAATAATTCTGAGCTTACTACAACACTGGGGGCTGTACTGACATTTGCACCTATCGCCATAGTCATTCCCATGGTCCTATTGGCATCACCAGACTGGGTGAGCCCTTCATTTTTAGCGATTCCTAAGTTCGCACAATATAAGCAAAGCGAAAAAGCACTTAAACACTTATCGACGTCGCCTATTCATATTTTGCCTCGCAAATCACCAAGTGAGAGCCTGATACTTGATGCGCTGCGAGTTAAAGGCAGAAAAGTAAATCCTACTTCAACTACACTGCCGGCCAGTGGCGTAGTTGTACTGAAGGGGCCCTCGGGGTGCGGAAAGTCTACGCTACTTCAAGGGATTGCAGGTTTACTTCCTTCTACAGGGCATAGGCAAGTGGACGGTGTTGGTCTGCCAAACGGTGTGCCCTCAAATTGGATCTATGTAGAGCAAGAACCGATTGTGCTTGCCGCAAGCATACAAATGAACCTAGATGTAGCAGGTGTCCCATACGCTAAACGCGACATGCAGCAAATCCTCTGCGATCTAGGGCTTGAATCTTTATCACTTAATACTTGGGTGGGTAAAGCAGGGCGGTCGCTATCAGGTGGAGAGCGAAAGCGCTTAGCCCTGGGACGTGCCGTGCTTGCAAAGCCCTCTGTGTTACTTATAGATGAACCCTTTGAAGGGCTAGATGCTATCAGTCAACAAGCAGTGTGTAGTGTAATTAATGCCTTCGCTCAACATGCATTGGTTATTGTTGCATCTCATGTACTACCTAAGAGGTTGTGTGTTGCGCAAACGCTAACGATGACCGACAGCACAAACGAAACTATTACGACTTAGACTGTGGTGTTAGCTCTTGCGCTATTTGCTCTAAAGAGCGCCCTTTGGTTTCCGGAAACAGCGTAACGACACATATCAACCCGATCACCGCAAATGCACCATAAATCGCAAAGGTCATTGCGGCTCCCAGTGTTGCTAGTTCCCACGGAAACACTAGCTGTACTGAAAAGCTGGTTAATGAATTTATTACGCCAACCAGTGAGATGGCAAGGGCACGGGCTTGATTGGGAAATATCTCTGCCAGCATGGCCCACATAACCGGCCCTAGTGACATGGCAAATGAGGCGACAAAGGCAATAATGCCAAATAATACTAAGGGAGCATTCATCGAAATTGCCGCATTTAAGAGTGTTTTCTGGTGAGCCTGGTACTGTGCTTCACTTAGTGTTGCTTTAAGCGCATTCTTAAAAGCAACGTCAGAGCGAAACACTTCATTGCCCATACTTGAAAGCGAAACTGATAATGATTCATCTAATTCACTGACTTCGGCGATGGCCTCATTGTTTAGTTGGTAGGTAGCTTGTTTAAATCCGTAGGCACAAATGGACATACTGATGATAACGCCAGTCAATCCAATAATAAGCAAGGGTTTTCTACCCCACCTGTCGATCGTAAGCATTGCGATAATAGTGAAAGCAACGTTAACCAAGCCTATCCACACAGCTTGCATGAAAGCCGCATCGGTTCCCACGCCACTTTGCTCAAAAATAGTGGGTGCGTAGAAAAAAATAACATTTATACCGGTAATTTGTTGTGCGATGGCCAGTATGACGCCAACCATTAAGGGATAGCGCATGCTCTTTGCGGTGACAAAGCCTAGTCTTTCTTTGAGTGACCATGTTTTTTGTTTTAAGGACGACTTAATTTCACTCAGTTGTGCGCTAGCCTGATGCTGGCTAAACAGTGTTTTAATGGTACTTTCTGCTTCGGCTTTATACCCTTTCATCACTAACCAGCGAGGACTGCGCGGTACGGTAAACAGTAAACATAACCACAGCAGTGCAGGAATGGCCTCAAGGCCCAACATATAGCGCCAGGTTTGTGTGTCTATGCCCAGCGCGACAACCCAATCAAGATTACTGCTACTTAGCTGCAAGAAGTAATAATTACTGAAATACGACAGTGCAAAACCGAAAACGATATTAAGTTGATTAACCGATACCATTTTACCGCGATTTTCCGGAGAACTAATCTCAGAAATATAAACAGGCGCAATAATGAGAGAGCAAAACGCAATGCCGCCAATAAAGCGAGCAAAAACTAAGGTTAAGTAATTTGGTGCCAAGGCTGAGCACACCGATGAGACAAGGTAAAGTGCTGCAACAATGATCAGCGCTTTTCGCCGCCCTATGGCATCACTTACAGCCCCTGCAAATAGCATCGCAAATAGTGCGCCGAGTGTAGGCGAGCTAACCACGAAGCCTTGTTCCCATTCACTTAATGAAAATTGTGCATCAATAAAGCCTATCGCACCTGAAATTACACTGGCATCAAAACCAAAAATGAAGCCTCCCAACGAGACTATGAGGGTGTAATACAACGACGGCGATAGCGCTTTATTCATTTATAGTGTGCCTAATGTGTCTCTCATCACGATTTCAGGCTCAAATAAATGCTCGATAGGTAGGCTACTTTTAATGTTGTAAACATGCTGTAGTACCCAGTGAGCAGCCATTTCGCCCATAGCGTGAATGGGGTTGTTTATGGTTGTTAACTTAGGATAAAGATAGCGGGAAAACAGCACGTTATCGAATCCAACAATTGAAAGCTGTGTTGGAATATCAAAACCGGCTTCTCTTGCCGCGGTCATCGCGCCAGAAGCCATTTCATCATTTGCACACACCAAGGCTGTCATGTCCTTGAATTGCGCTAGCATGTGATGCATCCCTTCTTGACCTGATGATTCATGAAAATCGCCTTCAAATAAGGCGTTTTCATTAAACGCTATGCCTGCTTCTTTCAGCGCGCGTTTGTGACCGAGTAATCGGTCGTTGGCATCCTTTTTAAATAAAGGACCACTGATGTAACCAATATTCTTATGACCTTGTTCGAGAGCAGCTTGCGTAGCCAGATAGCCACCTTGTTCGTTATCTACAACAAAGCAATTCTCATCAAGCTTATCGACTTTACGGTTAATGATGACAACGGGTAACTTTTCACTAACGAGTTTCTGAAGGTATTCATCAGAAACAGCCTCTGCATGTAAAATAAGCGCGTCACATCGGCGGCTTTTAAGAAACTCTATAGCGTCATGCTCACGTTTTTCATCGGTATGACCTGCGGTAATGATAACGTGCTTACCATTTTGCTTAAGTACTTGCTCAACGGTACTCATTAAGTCACCAAAATAAGAGCCGTGCAGCTCAGACACCAATAAACCAACGCTATTGGTGCGGTTAGAGGCGAGAGATTGCGCAATCGCATTGGGCTGATATCCCAATGAAATCATAGCGTCTTCAACTTTTTTTCGCGTGCGATCGCTAACTTTAGCGTTTCCGTTCATAACGCGAGAAACGGTAGCAAGTGATACGCCAGCCGCTTCAGATACTTCGTAAATTGTTGCCATACTCTTCGGTATTGTTCCTTATTTTATACCGCTAATGTACCTATTAATTCTGCTCTTAACCAGTTCTGCGTAGGCATTACCACTTTGCTTTATTGTTCTTTTTTGCGTTTCATAGTCAACGTGAACAATGCCAAAACGTTTGGAGTATCCCAGCGCCCACTCGAAATTGTCCATCAGGCTCCATGCAAAGTACCCTTTAATATCCACACCCTGCTCAATGGCTTCATTAACCGCGTTAAGGTGGGTGTGGAAGTATTCTGTACGATCATCGTCTTTAACTTCGCCATCAATTAACTCATCGTTCATTGCCGCCCCATTTTCAGTGATGTAAATGGGAGGTAGTGTGTATTCGTTGTGCAAATCCACCAAGAGTTCAGTGAAAGCGTCAGGTGTAATTTCCCAACCCATAGCCGTTAACGGTGTATCAACAGGCGGAACTACGTTAAACCAATTTTTCTCATTGGCTTCATAAACGGTGCGGGTATAAAAATTAATGCCCAAATAATCGATAGGCTGGGAAATAATCTCCATGTCGCCCTCAAGAATATCGGGGCGCTCTTCATTACTGAGCTTTTCTATAACGCTGGGGTAACACGCGTCCATTAACGGTTTTAGGTACCACTGATTGTGATATTCATCAGCCCACTTAGCCGCCTGCTTGTCTTGCTCTGTATCTGTGTTGGCATGACAGGTACTGAAATTGAGTACGATACCGTGCTGACTGTTAGGGCATAATTGACGAAGTGCTTGTAGTGCTAAACCATGGGCAAGCAATAAGTGATGTGCTGCTTTTCGGCCATTGCCAACGCCTGTTTTCCCAGGTGCATGTATACCTGTCTCATAGCCTAAATAAGCTGAGCAAAACGGCTCATTAAGTGTGGCATAGGCATGCACTTTATCACCTAGTGCATTGGCGACAGCGGTGGCATAGCGCTGAAATGCGTAGGCAGTGTCTCGATTTAGCCAGCCACCTTTATTTTCAAGATGTTGCGGTAAGTCCCAATGGTAGAGGGTAACAAACACCTTCATTTTTCGTTGCAATAGCGCATCAACAAGGTTGATGTAAAAACGCATGCCCACTTCGTTGACGCTGCCATCTTCGTTCATTACGCGTGGCCATGAAATTGATAGGCGGTACGCATCAACGCCAAGAGATGAAATTAGTTCAACATCTTGTAAGTAGTATTCAACATGTTTACACGCAATATCGCCATTACTTCCGTCTTCGATAGTACCCGGTTGTGAACAAAATGTATCCCAAATGCAGTCAAGTCGACCTTTCCGGTCGCCTTCAATTTGAAAGCTAGATGTCGCTACTCCGTAGACAAAATCCTTGGTTAACATCAAGGAATTAGCGGGGAGGGTAATTTTGTGCATCGTTCTACTGTCCTGCAATTAACAAACATTTCAAATTCGCAAAGCAATTAGGTTTATCGAAATAACATGATTTTTACATTGAATTCGGCAACACTTCGTGTAATTATTCGATAAATGTAAGCGCTTACAAAGTTATTCGTATTATGATGTAAGCGCTTTCAAATGTAAATTTATCATTAATTAAAAAAATAGCAATAGAGGTTACTCGTGGAAACACCAGCGCAACCGAATACGACAACTGCTTATCAAGCCGAAGACAAGGGGGGATACCGCTTTGCGCTTATCTCACTTACTACGCTGTTCTTTATGTGGGGATTTATTACATGTCTGAACGACATCCTAATTCCTTACTTAAAAGGCGCATTTAACCTTACATTTACACAAGCAATGCTTATTCAGTTTTGCTTTTTCAGTGCGTATTTTATTGTGTCTTTGCCTGCAGGTATGGTGGTTTCTCGAATAGGTTACCAAAAAGGTATCGTGCTTGGACTCGGCATCGCATGTTTGGGATGTGTATTGTTTTTCCCCGCTGCTGCCAGTCAAGTATACGGGATCTTCCTTCTTGCCTTGTTTGTACTCGCATCTGGGATCACTATTTTGCAAGTGTCGGCTAATCCTTACGTGACGGCGCTTGGGGATCCTAAAACAGCGTCATCGCGTTTGACAATGACACAAGCGTTTAACTCATTAGGCACAACGGTTGCGCCTTTCTTTGGCTCATACCTTATGTACGGTGCAACTGGTGAACATAGTATGGCAACCGCCTCAGCTTCTGATGTTCAGGTTCCTTACCTTATTCTTGCTGCTGCGCTTTTGTTACTCGCTCTTGTCTTTTTGTTTTTAAAGTTGCCAACACTCAACCATACCAGCGCGAATACGGGCGTTTTCAAAGGTGGCGCATGGCAGCACAAACACCTAGTGCTTGGGGCAGTAGGTATTTTCATGTACGTCGGCGCTGAAGTAGCCATCGGCAGCATGCTCGTAAACTATCTGGCCAGCCCGAGTGTAGCGAATTTAACAGAAGCGAAAGCGTCTAAATTGCTTGCCTATTACTGGGGCGGAGCCATGGTAGGTCGCTTCATTGGTGCCCTGATTATGCAAAAGGTGTCTGGCGGTCTAGTGCTAGCCTTTAACGCATTCTTTGCCATTGTGCTTATTTTGATTTCAATATCGACCACAGGCGATATGGCACTTTACAGTGTGCTTGCTGTTGGACTGTTTAACTCAATTATGTTCCCAACCATCTTTAGCTTGGCGCTTCAGCAGCTAGGTAAAGACACGCCACAAGGCTCAGGCATTCTTTGCTTGGCGATCGTTGGCGGTGCAATTGTCCCACTTTTACAAGGGATGCTAGCTGACAGTATTGGGGTAACACTGTCTTTCTTACTACCGGCTTCTTGTTACTTGTACATTGCTTACTATGGTCTTGTGGGCAGCCGTGTATCACAAACTAACTCGATTAAGGAATAACAATGCGAAAAACAAAACTCGCCAACATTGTTACGACGGCGCTAATTGGCGCGTTAACGGGCACAATGCTTAGTGCGTGTTCATCACCTGAGAGTCCGAGTAGCTCAATACCTAAACAAGAAGCCGCCAGTGATACATCGCCATCTCAAGCTGCAGAAAATGCTGCTGCCATATGGCCAAAGCTTGATATAGAAGTAAAGCCTGATGCAAGTGTTGAGGCGAAGGTGTCAGACATCATGGCGTCTATGACATTAGAGCAAAAAATTGCTCAAATGATTCAGCCAGAAATTCGCAATATCACCGTGGAAGATATGCGAAAGTATGGCTTTGGGTCGTACCTAAACGGCGGTGGCGCATTTCCTAATAATGACAAACATGCCACGCCTGACGATTGGGTAGCATTAGCAGAAGCGCTTTATCAGGCTTCGGTAGACGATAGTTTAGATGGTTCAACGATTCCCACCATGTGGGGAACAGATGCGGTACACGGTCATAATAACGTGATTGGTGCCACGCTGTTTCCCCACAACATTGGGCTTGGAGCAGCAAACAACCCAGAATTGATGGAACAGATTGCGCACATTACAGCGAAAGAGGTAATGGCAACCGGTATTGATTGGGTATTCGCCCCTACGGTGGCTGTTGTGCGTGATGATAGATGGGGGCGCACTTATGAAAGTTATTCAGAAGACCCTGCCATTGTGCGTGACTATGCTGCATCTGTTGTAAAAGGCTTACAAGGGGCAGCTGATAAAGACTTTTTAAGCGACCAACGCGTAATTAGCACTGTTAAACATTTTGTCGGTGACGGTGGTACGGTTGCTGGCGATGACCAAGGTGACAACATCGCGACTGAACAAGAACTCTTTGATATTCATGCGCAAGGTTATGTAGGTGGTCTCACTGCAGGTGCGCAGTCTGTTATGGCCTCATTTAACAGCTGGCACGGCGAAAAACTTCACGGCCACAAGTACTTGCTAACTAATGTATTGAAAGAGCAAATGGGGTTTGATGGGTTTGTTGTGGGCGACTGGAATGGTCATGGCCAAGTGGCGGGATGCAATAACGAAGACTGTGCACAAGCCATAAATGCCGGCTTGGATATCTTTATGGTGCCGAACGACTGGAAAGCACTGTATGAAAATACCCTCGCTCAAGTTAAAGATGGTTCTATCGCGATGTCGCGAATTGATGATGCTGTTCGTCGTATCTTACGCGTAAAAGTGCGTGCTGGGTTATTTGAAAAACCAAGCCCGGCCAACAGGCCTTTATCAGGTGACCGCTCTCTTATTGGGAAAGACAGCCATAGAGATGTGGCGAAGCAAGCGGTAAGAGAATCCTTAGTGTTGCTTAAAAACAAGGCAAAGACGTTACCGCTTGATGGCGCAAAGCGTATTTTAGTCGCTGGTGACGCCGCTGATAATATTGGTAAGCAATCAGGTGGTTGGTCAATTACCTGGCAAGGTACTAACAACACCAATGATGACTTCCCCGGTGGTACGTCTATTTTCGATGGTATTAAACAGCACGCTGAGCAAGCAGGCGGTGAAGCGGTATTATCGGTGGATGGTGAGTTTGATGCGAAACCCGATGTCGCTATTGTTGTATTTGGTGAAGAGCCTTATGCAGAAGGGCACGGCGACAGAGAAACACTGATTTATCAGTACGGTAACAAGCGCGACCTCGCACTACTTAATAAATTGAAAGAACAAGGTATTCCTGTTGTTTCTGTTTTTATAAGTGGTCGCCCTATGTGGGTTAACGCTGAGTTAAATGCATCAGATGCATTTGTTGCCGCGTGGCTACCAGGTTCTGAAGGTGCAGCGGTTGCTGACGTTCTTTTTGGTAAGCAAGATTTTAAAGGAAAGCTACCGTTTTCTTGGCCTGCGACACCGCAACAAATTGTGAATGTAGGCGATGACGATTACGCGCCACTTCTACCCTACGGCTTTGGTCTGACATTGAGTGATGAAGATGTACTGGGTGATTCACTTAACACCAAAGTTGAAGTAAGCAGCGAGAATGAAGCGCCTATGGCAATTCTAAATGGGTCGGTGCAAGCGCCTTGGGTGCTATGGTTATATTCTGGTGAAGAGTCTTTGTCGGTAAATGCGAGCACGCATACCGTTGGCGCTGTGAGCTATCGCACGGTGGATAAAGAAGTTCAAGAGGATGCCCGTAAAGTGAGTTTTGATGGCAGTGCGTATGGCGCAATGCGCTTTGCGAGCAAGAGTTTCTTCCGTGAAGATCTTAGTGCGCAATTACTCAATAATGCGGCGCTCACATTCAGTGTAAATCGTCACTCTGAGATAAATGCGCCAGTGAATCTTGCGATGAACTGCGAAGGCGAAGGCGATGCAGCAGGTAGTTGTTCTACTAATATCGATATTAGTGAGCAACTAAAGGCTTTACCACGTGATACATGGTCAACATTAAGCATCGATTTACAGTGCTTTGTTGAAGAAGGTATTGATTTTACCGGGCTTGTAGTGCCATTCGAGTTAGGCAGCGCCGGAAAGGCAAGCTTGAGTGTGGCTGATATCCAATTTACGCCTGATATGGCCAATGAGGCTGAAATTTCTTGTCAGTAGCCATTAGCCTATAAGCGAAACTAAACTATAAAAAATGCCGCTAAGTCTTAAAGACTAAGCGGCATTTTTGTTTGCTTTATCAATATAGTTAAAAACTACTTCTTCTCACTTGGAACGGGTTGCCCGTATTTTGGTGAGCGAGGTCCATACAAAAGGCCATTGTAGCTTTCAGCTGATAATAAACGTGTAGAAGTTAGCGCTGCAATTTCAAAACCTTTGTCGGTAACTGTTTCGAAGATTTGACTCACAGCAGCTTGAACTAACATGCCAACAAGGCCTCCGCTATTTGAGTTTTGCTGTTCAGCACTAGAGGCGCTTGCTTTACCTGTCCAAAGCATTTCACCTGACCGTAGATCTACCAAAGAAGCGGTTACGGTAACGCGGGTTTCGCTAGAGATAACAACATAACTCGTACCATAATCCTCAATAGTGACATACAGCGCTGTATCTGCACCAAAAATCTCATTGAGCTTTGTCGGAGGTACAGCATGGATGTCAGTAGCTTCAGTGAGTCCATTGTTCGCGAAAGTTTGATTAACGATAGCGACCGGGAAAACATAGTATCCAGACTCAGCGATAGGGGTCGCAAGTTGAGTCATCACACTGTAAGGAGCAACCACTTCAGGCGTATTGTTGACAGGAGGTAGAACGATAACAGACTGAGGGTTGGCAGCTTTAAAAGCAGTATAATCATGCGCTGGTGGCATGCTTACGCAAGCCGTAAGCGCTACCAACATAGTCATTATAGAAATTAAACGAATAGTCATGTGCTATGCTCCTTTGGCTGAACTTAGCAAGAAATCAATGTACTGTTGCGACTCAGGGAACAGTTGTTTCTCTGTCTCAAAGTGCTGCTCACCTAAAGCCGCATTTCCTGTTTCAAAGTACAGCATGCCCAAATGAGCATGGATGCCGGGAGCGATACTTTTATTCTGAGCGACAGCTAGTTCAATTGTTTCCTCAAGTGCCAGTATTTGCTCTTCTAGCGTAGTGTCTTCGCCTTTAAAGTAGCTGTATACGGCCGTATTGTATTCACCATAGTAATAAAGCGGCTCAGTAGTCTTACAACCAACCAAACCCAGTACTAGAGCGAAAGAAAAAATTATTTTTTTCATTGTTATATTTTCCATGCGCCAGATTCAATACCGTTAACCAAATTGTTAACTGACTCTCTTATTGCTAAATCAAGAACTTTTCCGTTCAATGTAGCATCATAACTTGCAGTACTACCAAAACCGATCACCTCGCGTTCTGATAGGCTATACTCACCAGCTCCGGTGACTGAGTAAACAACTTCTGATGTTGTTACATCTACAACGTTCAAAGTAACTTTAGCGTAAGCTATCTGTGACTTACCTTTGCCGAGAATGCCGAAAAGTTGTTTATCACCAATGGCTTTACGACCGAACTCTGTAACGTCCCCCGTTATAACAAAGCGTGCGCCTGAAATTTTTTGTTCTGTACCTGTACGCTGCGCTTCTTCCGCCAGCAGGTTCATATTGTCCCTATCTAAAACACTAAAGCGATTAGTCTGCTGTAGGTGGCTCATGAGGGTTGTTTTAGCTTGGCTACCCAAACGGTCTTGTCCATTAGAAAAGATACCGTTTTGAAAACTTGAACGATTAACAAACTGCCCAACGACAAGTTTTTTCTTCTCGCCAGTATACTGTGTGTTGTAGCTGTTAACTTTTGGAGTTTCAACGACTTGAGAAGAAGTTGTTGCACACCCGGATGTTATACATATTGCTGTTAGAAGTGATACCGCTGAAAGTACTTTTTTATTATTAAGTTTTTTCACACTATTCCCTTTTTCCTTTGTGAATTGTTGAGAAAATCATCCCATAGCGATTTTATACTAAATTTGAGTGGTGTTAAATTAATGACTTTGGAATAGTGAAACTTACTTCACTGACACAAAAAAGGCCGCTATAAAGCGGCCTGAACTCACACGAGAACACACGTTTTAAAAGGTATATCTGGCACCTAAGGTATAACGAGGTCCGTATTGACGAGCAAACAAGAATTGCTCTTCAAAGCGGCCGTAACCACGTTCGGTTTCATCGTTGATGTTCACACCTTCAAGGAATACCGTTAGGTTTTCGTTTACGTCATAGTTGATGCTTGCGTCAACTTGGCCAAACGTATCAAATTGGGTGGCAGGGTTGTCAGATGAACCTTGCGCTTGACCAATACCAACGACATAGTCTGAACGCCACGCATAGGTAACTTTTACTGACAGACCCTCTTTTTCATAGAAAACTTGGAAGTTAGCCGAGTCACTGATACCTACTAGCGGATCTTGCTCACCAAGGTTATATGGGTCGTACTCCACATCACCGTCAACAAGCGTAGCGTTTGCACCAAAGCCGAAGCCGGTGTCGCCAAACGTATGTTGAATAGCAAGTTCGATACCCTCAACCGTCTTAGAGTCGCTTGAGTTACCAGGCTGAGTGGTGCGCCATGTAATTAGCGGATCATCAGCATTTGGCGTCACAACACCATTTTCATCGGCATAGCCATTTTGAACAAAGTAATCGTAGATGGCGCTATCAGTAGCTTGTTCACCGGCAGCTTCCAGCGCGCTTACCGCTTCGTTCCAGCGAGGACCTTGATAGATATCACGTAGTCCTTCGAACTGTCTGTCTTGGCCTGTTGTTGTAATATAGTTTTCAACAGACTTTCTGAATAAGCCTACAGCCGCATAGCTTGCATCGTCGTAGTACCATTCTAACGATAGGTCTATGTTGCTCGACTCGAATGGCAATAGACTTGTGTTGCCTGCTGATGCGGTACGCGCGCCAATTTTCGGGCTTCCGCTAAACGACAGACCGCCTTGCAGTAGACCAATCGGAGCACGCGTAATTGATTTACCCCACGAGAATCGCGCCACGATGTCGTCGGTTACATCTACTTTTACGTCGAACATTGGTAATACAACGTCGTACTCACCGGTGAAGTCTTGTAACTGCAAGTCATCTTCAAACTGCGTGATCCACTCAGACGCCGCTACCCAGTTAACCTGAACTGGTACACGTACTTCCGCAGAACTTGGTACTTCGGTTTCTTCGTAGCGAACACCTGCATTAATTTGCACAAGGTAGTCACCTACTTCGAAATCCCACTCAGTTTGTACGTATATTGAGTCTGTGATCTCTTCAACGTTACTGACTGACGGTGCACCCATAAAGTATGGGTCAATAGAGTAAGCGTTGCCTTCACCTACTACGTCAGCAGTGATAAACGCCAACTGACGGGCAATGGCTTCATCAAAGTTGAAGGTATAGTAGTACCCTGGATTCATACCTGCACCGCCACCGTCAAAGGCATCTAAGAAGCCTGAGGTGTCGTTGCGAATAAACATGCTATCAGGGAAAATTTGTGTAAATGATGGGTTAAAGCCCGGACCACCACGTAAACCGCTCCACGCAGTAAAGCCGCTAAGCGCTTGTTCAGTGCGTGCAACTCCAAAGTCGACTTTAACAAGCGGGATATCGAACGCAGAGTTGTACCACGTACCATCAAGTTGAAGTTGTTCAATATCAGAGCGACCAGGCGAGTAGATGAATTGACTGAAGTTTGAGTCAATCTCGCTAGGTAGAATTTCGTTGGTACCGTTGTTCCAGTTTACGAAAACTTGTGGGATTTCGCCTGAACGGAAGTCGTACACTTTTGATTCTAGCTGATTAGAGCCAAGAATAACTTGTCCAGCACTGCCTAGACCTTTGTCATAACCATTGTCTGTTTTGTTGTACGAGTCATGGTAGTCAAGCTTGAAGTGCCAGTCGTCGTTTACCATCCAGTCTAGGTTTACACCTAATGAGCGAGCATCTACGCGTGTTGTGTTGCGGCTTGCAGTGAATGAACCGTCATCACCACTAATATCAGCATAAACTGCAGTGCCGTTTTCATCTAGCTCATAAGCATTAATGTTAGCACCGAAGTTGTTCCAGATACCCCAACCCACAGAGTTAGTACCAGTAGTGGCACGTGATGCTGTGTAATCAACGGTCGCAGTGAAGTTATCTACAGGACGGAATTGGAATGTCGCTTGCGCATTTTGACGCTCACGCTGTACGTCGCTGATACCATAGTTCATATCTTTCGGGAAGAAAGCGACATCGGTAAGGTTCGTACGATTATCAATAACGTTTGCCGCATCAAGTTCTGGAAGCGCACTATTTTCTTGTAGCTGCCAGCCTTGAATATTTGCAGATTGTTGTTGGAAGTCACGCTCTTGATGTGAGAAAGACAAACCAAAACCAAACATATCGTCGGCAAAGGTGTTGCTGTATACACCCGCAATTTCTGGTGTTACATCGTCGCCTTCTTCGTTTGACGAGTCATAAATGCCTTTCACAGAGATGGTTGCGTTTTGGCCAGGTTGAGAAAGCGGCTTCATAGTGATGATATTCACTGTCGCACCTAGACCACCACTGGGATTTTCAGCGCGTGCTGTCTTCTGTAACTCAAGCGTGTTCACGCCTTCTGAAGACAAGTTGGCCAAATCAAATGAACGGGTGAAACCTGTACCCGGCATTTGGCGGCCGTTTAGTGTAACTAGGTTGAATTCTGGACCAAAACCACGAACAGTGATTTGGCTACCTTCACCATTGTTACGGCTTATTGTCACACCGGTTATACGTTGCAGTGCTTCTGCAAGGTTGGTGTCTGGAAACTTACCCAGTTCTTCTGCAGAGATAGCATCAACAACACCATTAGAACTGCGCTTAAGATCCATCGAGCGCATCATACTACCGCGTATACCGCTAACCTGGATAACTTCTACTTCACCTTCAGACGGTTCAGCTGTTTCTGCTTCTTGTGCAAAGGTAGGAAATGCAAGGGATGAGCCCATCAACAAAGCCATTGATGTGGCAAGCTGGGTCTTTTTAAAAGTTGTGCGTTTCATAATTGCCCTACTAATTCTTATCAATTCAAGACTGCCGCCTGCACTGTTACAAGCGGCAGTTGCTTTGTTACTGCGCTGCTATTTCAAGGTTGTCCACACGATAGACTGCGCCTTCACCCTGTCCCCAAGCTGGGAACATCATGATCACGTTGATAGCACTGATGTCTAAGCCTGCATCGTATAGCGTTTGAAGTGGGAATGTATAAGTCTGCCATTCACCTTCAACAGGGTCTGCACCTTCCACACTGGCTGACATCGCCAACTCAACCGCAGTAGATGCGCCTATCGACTCAATTTTGAATAACCACGGTGCTGATGCATCATTTGGCATAGCGCTGACTTTCATTTCAAAGCGAACAACGCCAGTTGATAGCAGTGCTGATGCATCATAAGAAGTACCTTCATCAGCAAGGAAGCCCATTACCGTTGGCGTACCGCCGATACGGAATTCGGCAACTGTACCGTGATCGGCATCGTCGACCTCTTCAGTTGGTGTAGAACCACCACAGCAATCCCAAATTGACCATTGGTCAGCGGCAGTATCAGCAAACAACGTAATGCCGCCCGCTGGTGCTTCACCGCTATCAGGGTGGAAAAACTTAACGTTGTCTAGGCGGTATACTGCACCTTCACCTGTACCCCAAGCTGGGAATACCATGATGACGTCAATCGCGCTTACATCTAGCCCACGTGCTTGTAGATCTGACAGCGTGAATGTGTAAGTCCGCCACTCACCCTCTACAGGTGCTTGACCTTCAACACTTTCTGCAAGAGGAAGCTCAACAGCTGTCGCAGCGTCATTAGATTCAATTTTAAATAACCATGAAGCATCAGGGTTGCTTGGTGCATTAACAACACGCATTTCAAATTGTAGTAGACCGCCATCAGTTAGTGCCGTTGCGTCAAACGGTGTATCGCCACCACCTGCTGCTGGACGAGTAATGAAGCCCATTACTGTAGGATCTGCGCCAATTCTAAACTCAGCAGTTAGACCGTGGTCTTCGTCATCCATTTCTTCTGTTGGTGTAGAACCACCGCAGCAATCCCACATTGGCCAGTCTGGGTTTTGACCGTCTTCAAAGATAACAAGCTCTGGGTAGCTAGCGCCGCCTTCTTGTGAAATTTCAACATTGGTCATGCGATACGTTGCGCCGTTACCTGTATCCCACGCAGGAAATACCATGATTACGTCAATTGCACTTGTATCCAAGCCCGCTGCCGCTAGTGTGCTCAGTGGGAACTCGTACGACTCCCATACACCTTGTTCTGGTGTTGCACCGGCTACGTCTGCTGGGCCAACATAACCATCCATCAATGGCAGCTCAGCCGCAGTAGAGCCTTCACTACTTTCAATTTTGAACAACCAGTTAGTTGTTGCATTGTTCGGTAGTGAAACAACTTTCAAGTCGAACTTAACGCTACCAGTTTCTTCCATAGGCGATGCATCAAACGGTGACGCTTCACCTTCTGGATCGGTAATGAATTGAGCGCGGCTAATAAAGCCCATTACGGTTGGCGCTTCGCCAATAGAGAATTCGTAAACTTGACCTTCGTCTGCGTCTTCAACAAGTGCTGGCGTTGTGCCACCACAGCAATCCCATGCTGGCCAGTTCGGGTTCGGTGTGCCGTCGAATATGGTAAGGTCTTGAGCAATACCTGTTGATGGTGGCGTAGGAATAGGAGCAGCACCTTCTACAAGTGCATCTTCCAGTGAATCGTATCCAGGGCGAACGGTCTCACAACCTTTGCCTGTCTCTGGATCAGACGCACATTCGTATACGCGAACGTAATCAATTTCATAGGTCTGACCGTCTGCAAAAGCAGCAGCATCAATACCTGTTTCATTTACCGCTTCCGGCCATGCACCGCCAACCGCTAAGTTAAGAATTAAATGGAATTCTTGGTCGAAAGGGGCATTGTCCCAATGCGTTGTAAGCTCACCAGTACCTTGCTCATAGTACTCAGCATACCAACCGCGATGCGATAAACCGGTTGCATCACCATTGGCGTTGTAACGAACTTCTGAGCGACGTTGCGTTGCATATAGATAGCCATCCATATACCAGCGAATTTCACCTTCTTGCCATTCAATAGCATAAGTATGGAAATCGTCGGCAGGGTTCGCGCCGCTTGGCAATGAGTAGGCTTGTCCTGAACTGTCGTTATTCGGCCATTCCTGACCATAATGCAACGTACCGTAAATGTGGTTTTCTGGATTACCATCGATATCAGCAGCTTTTAGGTTAACTGCCTCAACAATGTCGATTTCACCAGAACGAGGCCATCCGCCATATACTTCATCAGTAGGCATCATCCAGAACGCTGGCCAGCTGCCTTGACCTGATGGCATTTTAGCGCGCATTTCAATACGGCCATATTTGAAATCTGCTTTGTAGCGTGTGTTTAAGCGTGCTGACGTATAAGGTTTTTGTGCACCTTCCTCAGCTGGCAAGGCAACAATTTTTAAGCTACCTTCTGATACATATGAGTTATCTGCACTGTCGGTATAACATTGCGCTTCGTTATTACCGCCACCTTCGCAGTTAACTTCGTGTGTCCAGTTATCATCATCAATACTGGTACCGTCAAATTCATCAGCCCACACGAGTTGCCAGTCTGATACTGGCTCTACTGGGTCGACAACGTTGATATCGGTGGAAGTGGTTGATCCACCACCGCAGCCAAATAGGGTTGTGACTGATAACGCGGCAGCTATCCGCGTAAGTTGAGTTGCTTTTTTAGTCATTATTTTCAGCCCTGATCCAAAGAAATTAGGTTGTTATGTTGCGGCGATGGCCACGTAAAAAGCGTTTTGTAAGCGCTTACAAATTGGGTTAAATAAAAACGGCTGTCTTGAAAGCGCTTACATTACATTAAGCCACTGACACGTAAAGATCAATACTGTTCTCAAAATTTTAACATTTGCAAAATGCGTTTTTTCTGAAAAATTTGCTTGTGCTCATTATTTTTAAAGGCCTTCAGCGTTATTTTATCCAAAAGTTTAAAATTTGCTGTTGCTCAGTTCACGCACTGTTTACAAATTATCGTGTCCAGTGTTAATTGATAATAACAATCCATAGAGCAATCTCCTTGGGCTAGAGGAAGCTTTGGGCTTTATCTACCGTGTATTAGGGCCAAATGCGCTTTTTTGTGTATGCTGTAGCATTCCCTTTGCAGAGAATTAACCATGCATCACCATCATCATTCCCATGCACATGCTCATGACGTTGATAATGCCGACACAACGCGTATTGGTTGGGCATTTTGGCTGAACTTTATTTTCACCATTATCGAGTTTGTAGGTGGTTGGCTAACCAACAGTGTCGCCATTATGGCTGATGCCGTACATGACTTAGGTGATTCTTTGTCCATTGGTTTAGCGTGGTACTTAAGTAAGCTGGGCAAAAAAGCGGCTACACAAAAGTATTCCTATGGCTTTAAACGGCTGAGTTTAATGGGCGCTATGATTAACGGTGTTATCTTGGTGATAGGTTCTGTTTGGGTGTTATCTGAGGCGATTCCGCGATTAATGGAACCTGAAATGCCAATGACACAAGGCATGATTGGACTTGCAATAATGGGTATTGCGGTTAATGGTTTTGCCGCGTACAAACTCCACGGCGGTCATTCTATGAATGAGAAGGTGCTCAATTGGCATTTAATAGAAGACACCATGGGGTGGGTGGCAGTGTTGGTTGTCGCGATTGTATTGCACTTTGTCCATTGGCCCATTCTTGATCCTATCCTCTCTATTGTTTTTACACTCTTCATTCTAATTAATGTGGTGCGATACGTTGTGCAAACGATGGGACTATTCCTGCAAGGTGTGCCAGATATAAAAGTGAGGGAAGCGATCAGCGAAGCGCTACTGTCAATAAAACACGTTGATGAGATTCACCACGTACACTTTTGGTCGTTAGATGGGGAGCAGCATGTGTTAACTGCGCATGTTGTTATTGACTGCAGTATTAGTAATGACACGCTTCGCGAACTGAAGCGCCAAGTAAATTCTCTGTTGGCGCCATTCAATCTTGCTCACACAACGATTGAGTTTGAATTGCCTGGCGAGCCTTGTCGTGATGAGCCGGACAATCTTCATACTCATGCGCATGATCATCAGCACGACGAACTCACCTAGTAATAAAAAAAGGGGCGTTAGACGCCCCTAATGAACACACACGGTTTACAAAAATAATTAGAACTGTGCTTTAAACGCCACACCGAAATAACGGTCTGCATCACGCGGAATTTGGTAACGGAAATTGTCACCGCTATACGTAGTTGCATAGCTGTCATCCAACAAGTTCTTTGCTATCAATGACACGCGGAACGCATCATCTTTGAACGACAAGCCTATGCTCGCATTAAGCATGTTGTAATCTGGCAACAGTGATGCGGGGTTGAAGTTACCGGTATTACCTGGCAGGTCAGAATATTGCTCATCGGTATACACGTATGATGCGTTGTAATACACGTCAAAACCGTGTGACGTTTCCATAAAGTACTCTGCTGATAAGGAGTACTTCATATCAGGTGAGAACGGCACATCCAGACCTGAACGGTCAGTACATGCGTCAGGGTCTACTTCTACTGGGCAATTAAACTCGTCGATTTCTGCCTTCGTGTACGCGGCACCACCGATTAAGGTTAGGTTTTCCGTAGCATTCCACATGAAATCAACTTCAATACCTTGTGTAGTAACATTTCCGGCATTGGTTAAACGCGTAATACAGGCACCGTCTGAACAATCGAAGTTATTCGCTTGGAAACCTTCAATGTCAGTGGTAAATAATGCAACGTTAAATAGTACATCGCGGCTAGCGTATTTGTACCCAATTTCAAATGCATCAGACTCTTCTGCGCCGATAGGACGCCCATCATTTGCGGGATTGAAGTTATAGTAAACGTTGAAGCCAGGGCCTTTATAACCCTGAGAGTACATACCATAAATCATCTGCCCTTGGGCGACATCATATTGAATACCAATACGTCCTGATAGATTGGTTTCATCTACGCTGCCCTGAGTGTCAGTATTTTCAGTAGCCGGACGCACACCTACGCCACGGCGACCATATTCGTCGTTATTGACACGACGATGGGTGTAAGACACTTCGTCGTCGGTATAGCGCAAGCCGAAAATAAGACGCATGTCATCGCTAATGTCATAGGTGCCATCGCCATAAAGTGCCCAGTTATTAAACTCTGTACTCATGTACGCCGTTGCTGAGACAATATCATTTGCATTACAACTTACACCTAGTGAAGCGGCATAAGCGTCTAAATCACCAAGTGCAGTGCTTAGTGCGTCACCTGATAAATTATTCTCTGCGTAAAATGTAAGGGCTTGATCAAGTTGCCCGTTGTTATTTTGACAGCTCGCATCACGCGTAAAGTTACGCTCAGAGTCCATGTTCCAGTAGAAAAGGCCTGCCAAGAAATTAAACGGACCGTCTAAATTAGATGCTACGCGGAACTCTTGAGAAAACTGGCTCCACTCTTGAGGGCCTACATCGTGTAATTGAAAAGGTACGCCAAATACAGGTTCGTTGCTATCGCCCGCGATAGACGTAAAGTCACCCTCTCGGTATTCGGTGTTTTCCCACGAACGCTGTGCAGTAATTGATGTGTACGTGTAGTCACCTACCGTTTTATCTACCTGTACTGAGAACGCTGAATGATCATCAATAGTACGAGACTCAAAATCATGATCGATTCGACGCTGGTCAAGGTCTATATCGGCAACGCCATCAACGATGCCATTGCTGTTTGGTGCAGCTTTAGAGTCAGGGTTTCTGCCACTTGGGAGACCTTCTAAATCAGCACAGCAATCATCATCTGCACTATAGAATTCACCGATAAATTTAACGGTCAAGTCGTCTGCGGGCTCATATAGCACGACTGCGCGAGCACCTTCGCGATCGTAGCCATTAACCTTTTCGTTGTTATATACATTGTCGATGTAACCATCGAACTTACCTTGGAATAACGTCAAGCTTGCTGAAAGCTCATCGGTTAGGCCGCCACTTACGGTACCTTTTAAACGATATTCATTGTCTTGATAAAACTCGGTAGATAAGCTGCCAGTCAGCTCTTGAGAAGGATCTTTTGTGGTAATGTTAACCACGCCCGCAGAGGCGTTTTTACCAAAAAGCGTTCCTTGCGCGCCACGTAGCACTTCAATTCTATCCACATCATATAGGTCGGCAAATGCTTGGCCTGAACGACCTAACACAACCCCATCAACGACTGTAGCAACACTGGGCTCGGCAGCAATACTAAATGAAATAGTACCAATACCTCGAACAGTAAGTGCTGAATTACGGGTAGTTGTTCCTTTTCTAAAGCTTACTGAAGGTACAAGTGCTTGCAAGTTTTCAACATTATTGGCGAAGGCCGATTCAATTTGATCACCGCGCAATACCGAAACAGCAACAGGCACATCGCTGATACTCTGAACGCGCTTTTGCGATGTAACGACAATTTGTTCAAATGATTTTTCATCGTTTTGCGCTTCGGTTTGTTCTGCGTCTTGCGCATAACCATGTGCACTTACGAGTAATCCACATGTCATTGCGAGCGTAACCGCTCGGCTTACAATCGACCTTCTTGTTTTCATGTTGTTCTCCAGGGGTGTTTCGCTTATCGCGCTTTTCATCCTTCGGTATCAAGCAAGGCGTGAACGTATGAAGGTAAAAAGTGCTTGGTTTTTATTGTCGCGGCGTAGGGTACAGCGCTACGCGATTTTCATTTTAAATAAACGGTCTTATGTATAAGAGTTATCTTGCATCTAATGTCTTATATAAGAGTGATTAAGTTAAACAATTGTTAAGTGATTTGCAAACGCTATGTTAATTTTTTTGTGTTTTTTCTATACAGCGCAGAAATTGATAAGGGGAGCGAGGCAGACGCCTCGCGTTTGACTTATTGCGACGTGGCGCTCGCCAGTCGCTTTAAGCCGTTCTCATACTTCACTCTCCACCACTTGAGACTTACACCCACTGCAATAAAGCAAGTGGCCCAAAGTGTTAATAAAATGGGAGTGAAAGCACTACTTAAGCCTCCCACAAAGCCGATAGGAGAAAACATTAGGTAGAGTGTGGCAATTAGGCTCACAAGCACAATAGCGCAAGGAATAGCGTATCGCCACGGCGTCATATTAACTTCGGCTTTGGGGATAAATTGCCATGGTGTCGCCATAGGGTAGAGTTTGCCTATAACCAGCATAATGGCTAACTCAATTGCAAACAAAACGGCGTAGATGTGGATGAAGTTTATCTCAACGTCCCAAACAAACTTCAATAGACCATAAGCGATTACATGAAACACAATGGCGACCTTGGCAGCTAGCGCTGGCACGCGTTTCGTAAATAGCCCAACAAGTACAATAGTGATAACCGGAATATTATAAAAGCCGGTGAATATTCGAATTATTTGCCACAAGCCCTCGGGTGCTAACATTAATAGCGGCGCAGTAATAAACGAGAGAATGGCGATAACCAAGCTTGTTATCTTGGCCACGCGGATAAGTTTTTCATCACTTACCTTATCTTTCTTAAGTGGCTTGTAGACATCTAAGCAAAACAAGGTTGCCGCACTGTTAAGCAGAGAATTAAATGAGCTGAAGACCGCGCCCAATAAAACCGCTAGAAAGAAACCAGATAGGTATTGTGGAAGCACATCTTTCACTAAGTGCGGGTATGCCAAGTCGATAGTTTGTAAGTTGTCGTCTTGATAAAGATGGTAGGCAATGACACCGGGGAGCATCATCATAAAGGGCACTAGCACTTTGAAATAACCTGAAAATAGAACGCCTTTTTGACCCTCAACAAGGTTCTTTGCACCCAGCGTTCGTTGGATAACGTACTGATTTGTTCCCCAATAAAAAAGGTTAGCCAAAATCATACCCGTAAATATGGTGCCAAAAGGCACAGGGTCTTCCGCGCTGCCTATGGCATTCAGCTTTTCCGTTTCAGTGGTGGCAATTGTTGCAAGACCATCGCTGAAATTACCTTCTCCCAAGGCAATAAGCCCTAAAACAGGGACAAGTAATCCAACGATAAGCAGGCCAATGCCGTTAATAGTGTCAGACACTGCCACTGCCTTAAGGCCGCCGAATATGGCGTAAAGCGCACCAATAGTGCCAACTATAACAATTGTGAGAATCAGACTGGCTTCATAACTTATGTTGAAAAGCCCTGGCACATCAAATAAGCGAAGTACCGCAATTGAGCCTGAGTAAAGCACAGAAGGAATGGTGACAAGCGAGTAGCCAACCATAAACAGTACCACTGTCATTCGACGCACACTATCGTCAAAGCGATCGCGTAAAAATTCTGGCAGCGTTGAAAATGCACCGGCTAAATAGCGAGGTAGAAAGATAAGCGCCATAATAATGGTTGAAACGCCCGCGGTGACTTCCCATGCCATTGCGCTTAGGTTGTAGCCAAACGCCGAGCCATTGAGACCAATAAGTTGTTCGGCTGAAAGGTTTGTTAAAATCATGGAGCCGGCAATAAAGGTACCAGTCAGCCCCCGCCCCGCAAGGAAATACCCATCTTGTGTATTTACCTCGCCTTTTGTTTTCATGTAAGAGATAACAGCAACGAGCGCCATAAACGCGATGCATGATAAAAGGGTGAGGGTGATATCCATGAACTGCTCCTTGTGAACTACTGCGCTGGCCACACAGTGGTGTCAGACATGTCCATATCGGTGTGTTGAACCTCTGGTCCAAAAGTAATGTGCTTACCTTTGGGTATAAACACTGCCATTTCATTTAGCGCCAGTATGGCTTCTTTATAATCGCCACCGGTTAATACCTCATTCGTGCCAAGGCGCACCCATTCGCCCTTGGGTAAGTAGTATTTTATTTTGCCACCGGGCACGACACAGGGTACAACCAACAGGTCATCGCCACACATAAATTGCTGTTCGAAAGCATGCGCTAACGGTTCGTCGGGAAATGCCAACGCCATAGCTCTTTGCACTGGTAAGCCAGATACTGAAGCTTGCTCGGCTGTTTTTTGTAAATAGGGAATTAATCGGTAGCGCAGCTTCAATGCTTCAAACACAGCGGCTGACGCAGCGTCGCCATACGACCAGGGTTCGCGAGGGCCTATGCCGTGAAGACGCATGTGAGCACTGAATACAGAAGCTTGAGTCCAGCGCACATATAGCTCTGCATCGCGAGTATCTTTATAAAAGCCGCCTATATCAGTGGCAAAAAAAGGACCGCCTGACATGCCCCAAGACAAACTACCTCGGATACTCGCCGAGAGACCGTGCCAGTCAGCTTGCGGATCGCCTCCCCATTGTGAAGGATAGCGCTGACTTCCTGTCCACGCTGAACGACTAAAAAGAAAGGGGCCGGTTTTACAATACTTCTGAGCAGCCTCATAAACGCATTGGTTGTACAACTTACTATAAACATTATGCAGGCGATTACCTGAGTCGCCACTGTATGACAGCATGTTGTCATCTTCGATTTGCTCACCAAAATCGGCTTTAATCATATCGACACCCAACTCAAACAAAGGCTTATGTGACTCTCGCCAAAACTCGTAGGCCTCTGGGTGCGTGAAGTCCAGAATACCTGAGTCGGGAAGGGGCGTAAGCACTTCGCCAAACGGGCTTAAATCCCACTCATAGCGATAGGCTTCACCCGTTCGCTTATCTTTAATCAGCCAACCGTTGTCTGCTGCTTTTTTAAAGAGTGGGTTTTTGACCGAAATCATCGGGTATTCCCACACACAAATCTTGAAGCCTAGCGCTTTTAGCTCGTCAATGACGGGCTTTGGATCTGCGTAACGTTTCGGGTCCCACTCAAAAGCGAAGCGCGTATCAGTATCCTGCCACGCTCTGCCATCTAAGGTGATTACGTCACAAGGCATCTCTTTCTCGCGCACTTCTCGTGCAACTGCCAAGAGTTCTTCGGCGTCTTTGTAGTACGCTTTTGAGAGAATAACGCCTAAGCTCCATGTCGGTGGTGTAGGAGCGAAGCCGGTAAGTTGACTGTAAGTATGAATGCTTTTAGCTGGCGTCGCCTCGTGGTAAAGGAACATATCTAACAGTGCATCTTCAACAACGCATACATAAGCGCGCTGCGACCATAGGGCGTAACCAACACCGTGAGTAACAGGGGAAGGGGTATGGATAAATAAATTCCAGCCTTGCGGACTCCACGCGTATGGCGTGTTTTTATAAGACTTTTCGGCATTCACACCGAGCGCATCATGATTGTATGACCGAACGAGCTGGCCGCGTTTGTCCAGCTTAGCCCATTTTTCCCCAAGGCCGAATACCGCTTCATCATAGCCAAGTTCAAGACACACAATCCATTGACCATTAGTTTTAGCAAACGGGGGAAGGCGGTGCTGTCGCACAAAATGCCCATCAGTCGCACTTTGCTGTACGAGTTCGTCGTTTTTGTAGAGCTTAAAGTGAAGCGGAGAAGCGAACAACTCGAGACGATAGTCACCACCAAGTAATGTGCAGTGATCTTTATCGCCAGAAAATACCAGTGTCTCATTTTCACACTTGCCAGTGAGCATGCCGTAGACGTGTTGGTCGTCATCAGTGTTTTGAATACGCAGACCAAACTGACTTATAGACAACTTAAGTTGACCATATTGAGTAGGTACAACAAGCATATCATCACTTGCTAAATAAGGTGTCTGGACAATATCCGCGGGTTCGATGCTGTTCCAGTCTGGCTCTACTGTGTTAAAGGCATTGCTCATTAGTACACTACTCTTTATGTCTTATATAAGACATAAGTTAATGAAATGTAACTTTGGTGTCAATGTGCATTTGGTATTTTATAACAATAAACTAAAAGCCAGTGAGCGCTGATGAAAAGATAATCGCCTATATGGATTGGTGTTAGGTAGGGGCATTTTGTACGATTAAAGTCAGGCCGCTGATAGCAAGCATAGCAAGGGCGATGGCGCGAACGGTTTTAGGTTCTACTTTAGCGGCAAGTAATCGACCAACGCGAGTAAAAATCAGGATGACCGGGATGGAACAAGCGCAGGCGATCACAACGTCATAAGTAGGTAGTGTGCCAAAAGGAACAATACATAGGCGAATAAGTGCGGTAACACTAAATACCGCTAATAACGTAAAGCGAATTTCGTTGATTGGCCAATTCTGTCTATAACACTGGAAAACAACAGGAGGGCCAAATGTCGAAAACAACCCGCCTAAAAGCCCGCCAACAGTGCCGGCTATCGCAAAAGCAGAGTCTCGGCCAGAAGCGGGCGCTTTTGTTCTTTTAATCAAAAGCAACAAACAACAGCTGAGTATGGCAATACCGAGTAATAAGTTTAGCCAGGTTGTCATGTTGCTAGAGAGATACTCCAATAACGCATAGCCTACTGCCATAAATGGCACACCACTTAACAACATAATCGAGAAGGCACGCTTGTTCACTTGGTGTGTGTTCTTAATCACAAGCGATACAGAGTTAAATAGGCTCAAGAAACTGACTAAAAACGTGGTGGCTGTCAGCGGCATAATATTAAATAACGTAAAGCTAGATACTACCATCAAGCCAAACCCAAAGCCGCTAAGCGTTTGTAGTACGGTAGCGAGACCTAACAGGGCAAACATGGTCACGAGTGTTTCCAGTAGCATCTAGTGTAATTCCTACGATGTATGTGATTTAAATCAAAAATGCGCTATAACTCTTGTGTATGATATAACAACAGAATAATAAGCATTAGGTTACGGTTTCATGTCGACATCTCAATTTGACCACAAGCTTGGCGGTCCAAGTCTTGCTTTCCAGCCTTTGTACCAACAGGTTGCCGAGTATATAAAGCAACTTATTGTAGAGCGTAGGTGGCAACCTGGCGAGATGTTACCCAGTGAATTTAAACTTGCCGACGAATTTAAAGTGAGTCAGGGAACGGTGAGAAAGGCGCTTACGTTGCTCACTGATACAAAAATTGTGACCCGTAGACAAGGCGTCGGTACCTTCGTGTCTGAGCACACCGCCCAAGATGCACTCTTTCGCTTTTTTCCTCTGCAAGCTGATGGCAAAGGTGCTGACCTGCCAAAAGCAGAGTTGCTCAGTAAAGAACAAATTGAGCCTACTGAAGCAGTTCAAGAAGCGCTGGCTATTTCAGCAAAAGACAAAGTGATAAAGCTTAAGCGAAGACGTATTTTAGATAATGAATTCTGTATGTTAGAAACCATTTATCTACCAAGTAAGTTATTCGCCGATATTGATAAGCGCGAAGATATTCCGCATACGCTTTATCACTTCTACCAAACTGATTACAACCAAACCGTATTTAAAACGCGAGACAGTATCAAAGCTGTGCTGGCAACAAAGAGTGATGCAAAAAGCCTTTCTGTTGAAAAAGGTGCACCATTACTTTTAGTCACGCGCGTAACCGAATCTATCGACGGTAAGCTTATCGAGTATCGAGAGAGTAAATGCCGCACCGATCATTATCACTATCAAGTTGAGTTGGATTAACGCGTTCATCATTTCTTCAAAATGATTCTGTGTTTGTCTTTGATAAACGGCTGGTCAAATCCTATTGATTAGCCGAGTTATTCCTCTCTACCTACTCTCAGTCACATTCTATCGCCCAACAAGTTGTAGCTATCTAGGCTCCACTTGCGGCTTTTTGTCGTATCTCAATAAGTTTGTTAACACTTTGTTGACAATGTTTGGTCGCTATAATAACTTATGTCTTATACAAGACTAAAGTGTAGTGATAAACTTACTTTATCTCAACAACAGATTACTAAGGTTGAATACGCGATGGATAAAATACCAGAGGTAGGCTTTGGCTTTTGGAAAGTAGATAAGGCAATTTGTGCCGATACTGCTTATGAAGCGATTAAGGCGGGCTATCGCCATTTAGATTGTGCGTCTGATTATGGCAACGAGAAAGAGGTGGGTGCGGGTATTAAGCGCGCCATTGAAGATGGTCTTTGTACCCGAGATGAACTTTGGATAACGTCAAAGCTCTGGAACACCTTTCATGCGCCAGAGCATGTGGAGTTGGCACTAGACAAAACACTGGCTGATTTGCAGTTGGATTATCTTGATTTGTATCTTATCCATTTTCCTATAGCGCAAAAATTTGTCCCTATTGAGACACGCTACCCGCCAGAGTGGTTTGCCGACCCTGAGGCCGACGAGCCTAAGATGGAACTCGCCCCTGTCCCGCTTTATCAGACGTGGGGAGCAATGGAATCATTAGCTGATGCAGGTAAAGTAAAGCAGATTGGTGTGTGTAACTACAATACAGGCCTCATCCATGATCTTATGGCCTACGCGCGCATCAAGCCCGCTATGCTACAAATTGAATCACACCCTTACCTAACTCAAGAAAGGTTAATTCGCTTAGCCAAAGATTATGGCCTTGCTGTAACAGCGTTCTCACCACTTGGCGCTTTATCGTATTTGGAATTAGAAATGGCTGATCAAACCGAGTCTGTGTTAGAGCAGAGTGTCGTAAAAGCAGCGGCAAAGGCCCATGGTAAAACACCAGCGCAGATTGTGTTGCGTTGGGGGATTCAACGCGGCAATGCCATCATTCCTAAAACGTCGAAAGTAGAACGCATGAAAGAGAATCTTGCATTGTTCGATTTCACCCTTAGCGATGATGAAATGCAGGCAATTTCTGGATTGAACGTTAACCGCAGATTTAATGACCCAGGTCACTTCTGTGAAGCTGCTTTCAATCGCTTCCACCCTATTTACGACTAGGAGTAAAACATGAAAAACGTCAACCAGACCTCAAGTGTTGAGTATGCAAATGTCGCCACTCAGCATCATTACAATGATGATGTGTTTCCTCAAATCGTGGTAAATAACGGGCAATGCAAAACAGTGGCTGATACAGTGGCATTTGTAAACGCCAATCAAACTGAGCTAGAAGCCAAGCTTGCCAAGGCTGGAGCACTTCTGTTTCGCGGCTTCCCCATTGACTCCGCTGAGGCCTTTGACGTTTTTTCTGCAGGGTTTGGCTATCCAAATTTCACTTATCAAGAGTCTTTATCTAACGCGGTGCGAATCAATTTTACCGAACGTGTTTTTACCGCCAATGAAGCGCCCAAAGATGTAGAGATCTTCTTGCATCACGAAATGGCGCAAACTCCCATTTCGCCCAGCAAGCTGTTCTTCTTTTGTCAGTCTGCCGCAGAGCAAGGCGGTGCTACGCCACTTTGTCGTTCGGACAAACTGTTTGAAGCCCTAAAGGTAGAGAACCCATCACTTGCCAGCGATTTCAAAGAAAAAGGGTTGAAATACACCACAACAATGCCGGCTGCGAATGACGCTAATTCTGGCCAAGGTAGAAGTTGGAAAAGCACACTAAGTGTTGAGACACTTGAAGAAGCTGAAGCGAAACTACAAGAGTTAGGCTACAGCTGGCAGTGGCTGGAAGATGGAAGCTTAAGAGCGGTAACTCCTGTCTTACCTGCGGTGATCGAGTTAGATGATGGTGCTGAAGTGTTTTACAATCAGCTAATTGCTGCCTACATGGGGTGGAAAGGTGTACGAGAAAACCCCTCGTCAGCCATTACATTTGGTGACGGCAGTGCTATTCCAAAAGACGGCTTAGAGCGAGTGTCTGAATTGGCAGAAGATTTTACCTTTGACCTAGAGTGGCAAGACGGTGATGTAGCCATTGTTGATAACTATCGCGCAATGCATGGTCGACGTCCCTATTCGGGCGAAAGAAAGCGCGTAGTTCTTGTGGCATTGGTAGCCTCAGAGCGATAATTGAAATGAATGACTTAGCCGTTAAGTGCAAAAATATTTGGCCGGGGTTGGGTATTGCAACCATTACAGGAATGGCAGCACTCTTTCTTAGTGAGCATTACAATGCGCCGGCCATGTTATTTGCGCTACTGCTAGGTATGGCAGTGTCGTTTCTTTATCAGAACGATACGCCGTGTGCGTGTGGCATTGATTTTACCGCCAGCACATTGTTGCGAGCCGGTGTTGTTTTACTGGGGCTGCGGATAGCGCTTGGCGATCTTGCAGTACTCGGCTGGCAAACTGCCTTAATGCTCGCTTTTGCAATCTTTACAACGATTGTTTTGGGTGTTTTTCTTGCAAAGTCGCTAGGCTTACAAAAACGCTTCGGGGCATTAACGGGTGGCTCTGTTGCCATTTGTGGCGCTTCTGCAGCGCTGGCGATATCCACTATTCTTCCTAAAGGCCAAAATCACGAGCGAGATACCTTACTGACCGTTATTGGTGTGACTGCCATGTCCACAATTGCCATGATTTTGTACCCCATTTTATCTGCTCAATTAGGCATGAACGATACCGAAGCCGGTATATTTCTTGGTGGCACTATTCACGATGTCGCCCAAGTGGTCGGCGCGGGTTATTCAGTGTCTGATAGTGCCGGTGATATGGCGACACTGACTAAGTTGGTTCGCGTCGCGATGCTGATGCCGGTGGTACTTATCATGATGTTGGTGATCAAACGCTTTTATAAGGCAGACGCCAAAGCGGGTGAGGGGGATATTCCTAAAATGCCAATGTTTCTTGTGGGCTTTATCTTATTGATGCTGTTGAACAGTTTTGTGTCCTTGCCCACTGTGGTGGTTGAAACCGGTACACAGGTCTCTCGCTTTTTTTTGGTGGTATCGATAACCGCCATTGGCATGAAATCTAATTTAGGAAAGCTGGCCGAAGTTGGCGTCTTACCCATCGTTATGATTATCACAGAAACGCTTTGGATAGCGTTACTCATTCTGGGTTATTTGTTTCTAATTTAGGCGTTTTGGCGCCCACAATAAGCGTGGTGTTTACCACACTGTCATTGTGGTGTTTGGTTAAGAGGTGTGAGTGATGAAAAAGCGCGGTCTTCATGAGCTTTATGCTGAAAATCCTATAGAAGCTGACAAAGCTGTTTTTGGCAGAACAAGTGATACGTTAACACGTAGAGGATTTCTCTCGGGACTAAAAGGGTTATCTATTTTACTTGGGGCCGAAGTGGTATACGGACGCTTTATGCCAGCTGGTCTTATTCCCGCTGCGTTTGCCCAAAGTGACTCGCCATTTACGATTGAAGGTAAGGAAGGATTAGTTGTACTTAATGACCGACCTGTCAATGCAGAAACGCCCGCGCATTTACTTGACGATGCGGTTACGCCTGCAAAACACTTTTTCGTGCGCAACAACGGCATAGTGCCACAAAACCCCAATGCCAATTCATGGTCACTTACAATCGAAGGGGAATCTGCAAAGCAGTCGCGAACCTTCACCCTTGACGAGTTGAAAGCCGAATTTACGCATTACACCTATCAACTTACATTAGAGTGTGGTGGCAATGGTCGTGCAGAATTTTCTCCCGCTGCAACAGGTAATCAGTGGACAACGGGAGCGGTAGGGTGTCCTAGATGGACGGGAGTTCGTTTGAAAGACGTTCTACAGGCTGTCGG
Organism: Alteromonas sp. 009811495; assembly: GCF_028865455.1. NCBI lineage: Bacteria > Pseudomonadati > Pseudomonadota > Gammaproteobacteria > Alteromonadales > Alteromonadaceae > Alteromonas > Alteromonas sp. 009811495. The sequence goes on along the minus strand of NZ_CP113972.1, from coordinate 4,058,730 downwards.
TGTAAAAGAAGATGCTGTGTATATTGGCTACTACGGAGAAGATCAGCACTTGAGTCGCACACCAGGGAAAGCAGCAATATCCCGAGGTGTACCTATTCATAAAGCCATGGAAGATGAGTCGTTAATTGCGTGGGAAATGAATGGTGAGCCCTTACCGCTGATGAATGGCTACCCACTGCGATTGGTGTTTGGCGGCTGGCCCGCTTCAACTTCTGGAAAATGGCTTAAAAAAATAGTCGTACGGAATAAAGTTCACGACGGCGCGAAAATGCTCGGTAAAGCCTACCGCGTCCCATGCAAGCCTGTAGCGCCGGGTGCGTCTGTTGCCGACGAAGACATGTGTATTATTGAAGCGATGCCGGTCAAATCGCTCATCACTTTTCCTCAATCAGGAAGTACCCACAACGTGTCTGAACCACTGAAAATAAGAGGGCATGCATGGTGTGGTGAGAGTGCGGTAGATAAGGTACACGTGTCTATCGATTTTGGGCAAACGTGGCAAGCCACTACCTTAACCGCCCCGGTAAATAAACACGCATGGCAACACTTTGACGCTAAGCTTCGCTTCCCTCAGCAAGGGTATTACGAGGTGTGGGCAAAAGCTGTAGATAAACAAGGCAAAGCGCAACCTATGGTGTTACCGGGATGGAATCCAAAAGGCTATTTGAATAATGCATGTCACCGTATAGCACTTAAAGTGGTGTAGGCATGACTTTTCGCATTCTTTCCTATGTTTGTACATTAACGCTGTGTTTACTGTCACCGTCAGTGCATGCTGTGGCCGCCGACAACAGCGCGGCGATAGTCAATTCTACCCAAAGCATCGACCCTCAATCTGGGCTTGTAATAGCTAAAGGCATGAGTCTGGTTCAAGCCCACTGCAGTGCGTGTCACTCACCATCACTTATCACGCAAAACGCGATGAGCCGAGAACGTTGGCTGGAAACCATACGTTGGATGCAAGAAACCCAAAAGTTGTGGCCACTGGGCGATGCAGAAGACGATATTCTTGATTATTTGTCGACATGGTATGGCCCTAAAGTTTCTGCGAGACGTCCACCCTTAGCCCCTCATCTTTTGCCGAAATAAATTGTCAGCTTTTTCTTATCTTTGCCGATAAACCATAACACGCTCTAATTATTACTGGCTTTCCTTGTTATTTTTTTGTTACTAATAACAATTGCAAAGCTCAAATGTTCTAATAACTCTACTTCAGACTAATGGTTAAGTTACTCATAATTCTGTTAATCTGACTAGTAGTACTTATAACGACAACAATACTGGTAAATACTTATGTTTGTTTCTCGCAGTAAATATGAAGAAAAAGAAGCGCAGGTTCGTCAGCTAGAAGCGCGCGTACAAGACGCTATGGACAAAGTTGCAGCGTTAGAAGCAGAAAATGCTGAGCTTTTGGCATCTGTTGAATCGGCTGCGCAAAAAAGCGTGCAGAACGATTCTGTTGTGATGAAATGTGCGGTAGATGCGCTGTCGCAAATGGCAGGTATCCGCGAAACTGTGCTAGCGACTTACGAACGCATAGATGCTGAGAATCAATCTAGTGCCGACATTAACGACATTTTTAGCTCGTCAGCAGCCACGTTAAAGAAAATTGTGAGTGACATGAGCGGTCTTAATGTTCAAATGGGCAGCATGAGCGAACGTATTTCTGGCCTGTCGACAACGGCTGACAACATCAATAAATTTGTAACCACAATTACCAGTATTTCTGACCAAACAAACCTACTTGCACTTAATGCGGCAATTGAAGCGGCGCGTGCTGGTGATGCAGGCCGTGGGTTTAGTGTTGTGGCAGATGAAGTACGAGCACTTGCTACTGAAACCAATAAGTCGGCAACAGAAGTATCTGAACTCGTTAACGGCATCATCCAGTCAACGTCAAAAGCGGTATCAGGTGTTAATGAATTACGTGGTAACAATGAGCAGCTTGAGGCTGGTATCAATGAGCTGAACGGTAGCTATGAAAGCATGGTTCAGCATTGTGACAGCATGAAAAACACCATTAACGATGGCGCGTTGAGCACATTTATTCAAACTGTGAAGCTTGATCACGTTGTGTGGAAAGCCGACGTATATGCGGTGTTGTGTGGCTACAGCCAAAAAGCGGTATCTGACTTTGGCGATCATACAAGCTGTCGTCTTGGCCGTTGGTATAGTGAAAATTCAGGCAAGCCAGTTTCACAGAACTCTGCATTTAGAGAGTTGGAAGCGCCGCATGCAGCAGTTCACAAACACGGTATCGCTGCTATGCAAGCAAAACTTAATGGCAATACTGCCGAGGCTGATGCCAAGCTCTTAGAAATGGAGCAGGCCAGTCATCGTGTGATGGCATTGCTAGATAGGTTGGCAGGCTAACATACTGGGGCGCATCGGCTGATGCGCCATTGACTAAAGGGGCTTTGAGTGAGTGGTTCCTATTCTGCAGAGCAAGAGAGAATTGCTTCGCTTGAAGCTCGGGTCAATTCGTTAGAGCGTCAGCTAAAACGTCAAAAAATTGCACGAAAAAATGCAGAGTCCTTTCTAGAAAGTTATTCTCAAGATGCCTATCTGGCAAATCAAGCGCTTCGCAAGTCGCTAAGCGACTCGAAAAAGCGAGAGCGTGAACTTCTTTATCTCAATCGCACCGCAGCAGAACTTACCAAGTCGCAGAGCTCTAAGGGGTTTATTCATTCTGCATTGTCATCTGCGGTTGAATTCAGTGGCGCTTATTGTGGCAAAGCTCTCATCGTTAAGGATAAAAAAATCGTTGTCGGAGACGACGACAGCATCTTAATGGGTAAAGGTGAGTGGCAAAGCAATACTGATATTACCGCGTTGTTTCTCGAGACATTGCCTTTACATTTAGAGGAAAGCTACGAGCATTGGTGTATCAGTGTGGCAGAGAGGCCTGACACTAAACAAGAAGCTCGTGTGCTGCATTTTATGCACGAGGTAACTAAAGGGGAATTTGCTTGGTTAGCCTTATTGACCAACGATGATAGCCTTGATGAAGAAATGTTATTTGTGCTGGACACCACAAAGCACTACATCAACTTTAACTCTCGTTATCAAAGTAAAAAAAGTTTGCTTAACCATCAGCAAGATGAACTGAGCTCTATCAAAAAAGATCGTGATACATTGGAAGCGAGATTAGTCAGCGCAGACAAGATGGCAATGTTAGGTCAACTTGCCGCAGGTATAGCCCACGAAATTAATAATCCCATCGGTTACGTAAGAAGTAACACTGTCGTAGCTAAGGAGATTTTCAACGACTATCAACATGCATTAGAGGACATAGGCAGACTATGTAACGAGGCCGGGGGCGAGCTAAAGGATAAGTTTCACGAATGTGAAAAAGGCTACTCGTTAAAGGAGAGTGCAGCTGAGATAAAGGAAATGTTTGATGAGTCGCTAGAGGGTATTGAGCGCATCATTGAAATAGTGAAAGCGCTGAGAAGTTTCTCCTACCCGGGCTCTGGAAAACACGTGAAGTTAAGTGCCATTGAGTCTATGAATTCAGCCATGAAACTCACCAACAATCTACATCGCTATAAAAACCAAGTGTCGCTATTGGCAGAGCACGGCGATGTAACATTTATGGGAAATGCCGGGCAGATTCAGCAGGTGTTAGTGAATTTTTTAACTAACGCTATTTACGCAACTCCGGAAGGAAAGCATATCTACCTAAAAGTTGAAAAGCGCGGCGATAAGGCGCTACTCATCGTCGAAGATGAAGGAATAGGTATGTCTGACGATGTCTTGCAGAAAGTGTTTACGCCTTTTTTCACCACTAAACCACCCGGTGATGGCACTGGGCTAGGCATGTCCATCTCCATGACCATAGTTGAAGAACACAATGGCGAAATTGATATACAAAGTGAAGAAAGCAAGGGCACACAGATAACGCTTATTTTGCCATTAGTCTAAAGTTTAGGGGATATAGTCTAAAGTGTGAGGCCTTAAGTCCAAAGTGCTTGCTATAACTCTCTGAAAAATAGTAACGTTCCACGATTTCGCGTTTGGACTAGACGTGTCGATTATTTGTTCTAGTCTTAACAAAGTACATAGTTCAGTTTTCTGATGGAATATGGCGTTGCTGAACGGAGAGAGCATTTTATGAGAAACAACCAGCCGGTTACCCAAAAAGAATATAAATTCCCCAAACATCACAGGCTGATTTCGTCCACCGATAAACGCGGTGTTATTAAGCATTGTAACCAAGAATTTATTGAAGCGAGTGGATACACCCGAGACGAACTTATCGGTAAGAACCACAATTTGATCCGCCACCCAGATATGCCCCCCCCTGTTTTCAAAGAAATGTGGCGTACACTGGAATCAGGCCAAAGCTGGCTTGGGTTAGTAAAGAATAGACGGAAAAACGGCGACCATTATTGGGTTTCGGCGTTTGTAACACCCGTTTACGAAGGTAACAGTATTTCAGGCTACGAGTCAGTTCGCGTCCCTGCACTTGAAGATGAAATTGCGCGTGCAAGTGAAGTGTACGCCCGCTTACAAAGTGGCAAATCGCCTATTCCTGCCACGACACAGCTAAGTCAAATGATAGGTCGTTTGTGGCCAACGTTGTTGATAGGTGTGTTACTGGTCATATCGTTAGGCGCGACCAGTGGGCTAGTGCCAGCACTCATTGCATTGGGCGCACTTCTCATATCTACCTTTGCCCAAGATGCAAAATCGCGTAGTGAGTGGAATGGGGTACTTTCATTGAGCCCTGAAAGCTACAGCAATGACATTGTGGCGCAAACTTATTTTCCTGATGCGAAACACGTGGCGCAAGCTAAATTGGCCCTTGGTTGCGAGCTTGCAAGAACGCGGACGGCGTTAACGCGTATTAAAGACGCTTCTGCGGGGTTGGAAGCCATTTCAAATACGACGCATGAGCAAGCTGAAAGTACAAGTGCGGCAGTTGTTCAGCAAAATCAAGCGACACAACAAATAGCCTCTGCGGTAACGCAAATGAGCCAAGCTATACAAGAAGTCGCTGAGCGAGTAGAGAGTAACGCAAAAAGTGCGCGCTCTGCCGCTGAAAATGTCAGTACTGGTAATCAAAAAGCCGAAGAGGCTATGCAGGCCATTGTCTCATTGAGAAAAGCGGTTGAGTCGATCTCAGAAACCGTCACAGAGCTAGCGCAATCCACGAGTGACATCGGCGAGGCAGCCAATATAATTTCTACCATTGCCGAGCAGACTAACTTACTTGCACTAAATGCAGCCATTGAGGCAGCGCGCGCAGGCGAGCAAGGTCGAGGATTCGCTGTGGTAGCTGATGAAGTGCGTACGCTGGCATCAAAAACCCGTGAGTCTACCGACAAAATTCACAATATAATCAGCGAGCTTGCCGAACGCTCAGACCGCGCCGTTCGCGTATCCACAGAAGGGTTAGCGTCTGCTGAGCACGGCAGTAATATTGTTGAAGAAACCCGAGGAGCCCTGTTTGAAATCAACAATGCGGTTAAAGGGATAGCCGATGCCACCGTTGAAATGTCATCTGCGGTTGAAGAGCAAAGTACGGTAGCCGAACATATAAACCAACAACTCGTAGAAGTTGCTGATGGTGCAGCGGAAACGCAGCGTTCTTCTGAAGCGTCACTGGCAGCAAGTAACGACTTGAAAAACACTGTTAATCAAGTTCATGAGCTCATTTTACGTTTCAGTACCAACAAGCGAGTAGGCGAATAACTTAAATAGGCGGGGTAACCCGCCTATTTGCTATTTAGACCTGCATGTAAGCCACGTCTATAAGCGGCAATTGCTGGGAATAGTGAAACGATATAAGTACTAACAAGTATAAGTGAGCCGATTATTGCACTGCTTTGACCAAAAAGTTGCCCCGTGATGAACAAACCATATTCACTGCTAAGCCATGGTTTTATCGCTGTGATTAGCCCCGCAACCAGAACTACACTGAGTATTAGACTGACAAGCGTAATAAATAGCGCTTCCAATTGGATAAGTAGTAATAAAGTAAAAGGCCCAGCCCCAATAGTGCGTAGCACGGCTATTTCTTGATAGCGCTCGCGCATACTCGCCAATAGCATTGTTGCTAAACCAACTAACGCACTAATCACAATGATCGATGATAAGCCTAGCAGCAAGGCTTCGATATTCCCCATAATTTGCCATAACTCAGCAAGCGCCATACCCGGTAAAATTGCCATTAACGGTGTGTTGTTATTCTGATTTAATTGGTATTGCAGTTGAAGCGCGGTAACACGGTTTTTAAGGCCCAGCATAACCACAGACACTAGCTGTGGTGCAAACTCATTACTGTTGTAGCGAATCTCAGTTGCGTTATGTTTAGTTACATTATTCTCATCATGCTCATGCTCATGCTCATGCTCATCGAGTTTGGGCTTGCTAATAGAACGCATTGAACTATTTTTGCCCCCAGCTTGGTGGCTGTGCGCTTTTTCTAACCCTTCAAGGGTTACATAAACGGCCTTATCGACAGGCGTGCCAGTCTTTTCAAGGACCCCAGCTATGACAAATGGGTGGGTATCGTGATTATTGAACGACACGTTACCCAAGCCATGGGATATTACGATTTTGTCGCCTACCTTATAGCCGAGCGTTTGCGCAATATCGGCACCTACCACGGTAGACAGAGGTTGGGTGAAGTTGCTTCCATGGGCGAAAGCAAGCGCTTGCTTATCACCATACTTAAAGTGCGTAAAAAATTGATTGTTTGTGCCTATAACACGAAACCCTTTGTGGGTGTCGCCCAAAGACAATGGAATTATCCATGCCACTTGCTTGTTCGACTCAAGGGATGCAACGCTATTCCATGGTATCCCTTTAGATGGTGTGCCAACGTTGAAAACCGACGAAAGTAACAAATTAAGCTGCCCGCTTGGTGCGCCAACAATTAAGTCAACACCCGAGACCGTGCGTGTGAAGCTGGTTTTAACTTGAGTACGCACAATATCAACCGTGAGCAAAAGACAAACGCTAATGGTGATACTTAACAGGGTCAGCAATGCGGTGTGCTTGCGTCGTTTTAAACTCGCTAGTGCAATTGTCGTTAGCATTGACCCGCTCCTTCACCCGCATTACCCTGCCTTTTAGTGCTGCTGGCAAGTAGTTCCTTAATGTCTAAATGCGTTTTGAAATAGGCGGCCATTGCTGGATCGTGACTGACAAACAATAAGGTGCTGTCTTTTGCAACTTCTTTAAGTAAAGACATGAAACTATCTCGCGCGGCTACATCTAACGCAGACGTTGGTTCATCTACAATTAAAATTTGTGGCGCGTTGACAAGTGCTCGTGCAATAGCGACGCGTTGTTGCTGTCCAATGCTCAAAGCATCAGCTTGTTCGCTTAACACATTATCAGGTAATTGGAGCTTTTCGATTAAGCGTTGAATTTTCTGGCTGAGGGCGTCACTACCTAATGTGTTTTTGGCAAAGTAAGCAGCAGCACGAATATTTTGTTCGACTGTTAGATAGGGAATTAAATTGAACTGTTGAAATACAACACCGATATGCTGTGCCCTAAAATTATCTCGCTGACGATTTGATAACGTTGAAAATGGGCGGCCGAGTAAGGATATTTCGCCACTTGTTGGTGTCAGTGTGCCGCTTAGTAAGTTGAGCAATGTACTTTTACCACTGCCTGAGGGGCCCGAGAGAAAAATATGTTCGCCCTCTGCAACTTGCCATTTGTCTATGGCTAGTAGTGGTGACACTGATTTGTTGTAAGCAAACCGCATCTGGTTTACTTCGATGGCTGGCGCGTTGTGGACTATCGGCAATTCGTTTTCTATCACACTCTTTTAAACCTGTAATTTCTGACAACCTAATAGCAATGAACTTAAGCGCTTTTAGCTTATCACTATGTTTTTCAGCTCGCTCAAATTACAGCGTGTTCTCAATACCATATGGCAAAACCACACAGCTAAACCACAAGGCCAAATCACAAGAATAAACCATAAGCCGTGTAAAAAATAATAAAGGTTTGAGCCTAAGCGCTGTAGTCGCGTTATGTTATCAAATAACAATCGCGACTACAGTATCAGATAAGTTTTTGCTCGCAGAAACGAGTTAAGTTGTCGAGTGCAGCTTTGTATTTTGGGTGTGTTCTAGCTTAAAACGTTAACCATTAGCCTGTAGCTTCACCACTTCTGCGCTTTCGTCTTCTAACACGCTTTCTGCAGTAGCACCTTTAAAGATTTTGCTAATTTTATCTTTGTTTTTTGACAGCATAATTGTCAGTTCTTCCACTACGCTGTCATCTAGCTTGATGCCCTTCGCATGAATGTAGTCGGCAAGGTTGTCTGCTGCGTCGAGCATTTTGTCGTACTGATCGGCTTCTTTTTTGTCGGTAGTTACCAATTTTTCTACCCCTTTGTGCGTAACAACATACTGTGTGGTAATGGCCATGGTAGGTCCCCTGTTTATTAAAGACACAAAAACTGTACAGTAATTTACTGTATAAATAAACAGTATTTTAATTAAATGTTTGAGTTTTATTAGTGAGAGAAGGGTAACAAGCCGTTTTAAAGGTGATTAATGCTTGTGCAATTGGTAACCGCTGCGTATAATGCGCGCCCTTACAGCCATCCCAATTCGTTCCTTGTCTCCATGCAGTCGGCTGTACTGTCGAGGCTACAACCGTAAGGAGCTATAATGCGTCATTACGAAATCGTATTTATGGTTCACCCTGATCAGAGTGAACAAGTACCTGGTATGATCGAGCGTTATACCACAATCCTAAAGCAAGACGGTGGTCAGATTCATCGTTTAGAAGATTGGGGCCGTCGTCAACTGGCTTACCCAATTGAAAAGCTGCACAAAGCCCACTACGTACTAATCAATGCTGAAGCGTCTGCAGAAGCTGTTGATGAATTGGAAAATGCTTTCCGTTTCAACGACGTGATCCTACGTAACATGGTTATGCGCACTAAGACTGCTGTGACTGAGCCTTCTCCAATGATGAAAGAAGAGCCTCGTCGTGAGCGTCGTGACGATTCTGCTCCTCGCCAAGACCGCGCGGAAAAGAAAACTGAAACCACTGAAGACAACGCTTAAGGAGATCACCCATGGCTCGTTTTTTCAGACGTCGTAAGTTCTGCCGTTTCACTGCAGAAGGTGTGACTGAAATCGATTACAAAGATATCGCTACTCTTAAGAACTACATCACTGAGAGCGGTAAAATTGTCCCTAGCCGTATTACTGGTACAAGCGCAAAATATCAGCGTCAGCTGTCTTCTGCGATCAAGCGCGCACGTTTCCTTGCGTTGCTTCCGTACACTGATTCACACAAGTAATTTGGCGAAAATAAGGGTTAGCTAAGATGAATATCATCCTACTAGATAAAATCGCCAACCTTGGCGGCCTGGGCGACCAAGTGACTGTAAAGTCTGGTTACGCTCGTAACTTCCTTTTCCCACAGGGTAAAGCGGTTCCTGCAACTAAAGACAACGTTGAAAAGTTCGAAGCACGTCGTGCTGAACTTGAAGCGAAAATTGCTGAGCAACTAGCTGCTGCGAACGCACGCGGTGAGAAAATTGCTGAGCTTGCTGAAGTTACAATCGCAGCACCAGCTGGTGACGAAGGTAAACTGTTTGGTTCTGTTGGTACTCGTGACATCGCTGATGCAATCACTGCAGCTGGCGTTGAAGTACAAAAAGCAGAAGTTAAACTACCTACTGGTACTCTTCGTGAGACTGGTGAGTATGACATCGACTTACAACTTCACTCTGACGTTATCACTTCAATCAAAGTGATCATCATTGCTGAAGCGTAATCGCTGACGTATTTGAAAAAGCCGCTCTTTTGAGCGGCTTTTTTGTGCCCGTTTGTCACTACGCGCTGATACTCGTATGTCATACGGCTGCGTTAAATGTAACAAATTAATTACAATCTCGACCAATAACCTAAAATCCAAGTCCACTTATCTGCGATAAATAGCGGTTTTTAAGCCACATTTAAAAGAAATGTTAATTATCGCTAAAAATCTTCGTATCACGGTTTTAAACTTTTTCTGTCACTTCTGCGACCTATAGTAAATCGAACTATAAAAAGCATAAGTACCACGTTATGGACATCACTCGTGCAGCAATAAAAAACGCAACTGGGGTAGGTATCGGCATTACATTGCTGGTATTTCTTGGGCTTTACAGTCTATTTAATTTACCCGTTCAGTTATTTCCCGATATTGATCGCCCCTATATCAATATTCAAACTTCGTGGCGGGCTGCGTCCCCGCAAGAAATAGAATCAGAGATTATAGAGCCTCAAGAAGAGGTTCTGCAGGGTATACCTGGGCTTGAGTCGATGAGCGCATGGGCAAACCAAGGTAATGCATGGATAAACCTTGAGTTTGGTTTAGGTACGGACATGCAAAAAACGCTTATTGAAGTGATTAGTCGCATGAACCGTGTTCCACCTCTTCCACGGGATGCCCTATCGCCCAACATAATGCTTGCTGGCAGCGGTGGTGATGCCCCCGCGCTTACCTATTTCTTCTTACAACGCTTGCCCGGCAACCCTAATGAAATTAATACTTACGTTACTTATTTTACTGATGTAATTAAGCCGCAGCTAGAATCTATTCCTGGCGTAGCACGAGCAAGGATGGAAAGTGGCGTTGGTGGCGTTGAAGAATTCCAAATTGTTTTTGACCCATTTAAAGCTGCACAACTGGGTATTAACCTAAGTGCAGTTGCCAATGAACTTGGTCGCGCCAATGATATTTCTGGCGGGTTCGTCGATGTTGGTCGCAGACGTTACACACTGCGCTTTGAAGGGCGTTATCAACCTACTCAAATGGGTGAGATGATCCTTGAATGGCGTGACGGTAGCCCGATAACGTTAAATGACATTGCTGAGATAAAAATTACACGTGCTGATGGCAATAACGCAAGCGTACAAAACGGCAACCCAGCAATTTCTATTCGCGTTGACAGACAAAATGATGCCAACGTACTGGCAACGCTTGAGGCGGTTAAGGCAAAGGTCGACGAAATTAATCGCAATGATCTTGCTGCGCAGCAATTGGTGATGGCACAAAGCTTTGACGCATCAGTATTTATTTATCGCGCGGTGCAGTTAGTAACGAGTAACTTGTTTATAGGTGTGGCACTTGCTATTGGTGTGCTGTGGCTGTTTATGAGACAGCTTCGCGCAACACTCATTGTGGCATTGGCTATCCCAATCTCGCTTCTAAGTACCTTTGTCGTGCTTCAACTGACGGGACGCTCATTAAATATTATCTCATTGGCAGGGCTTGCATTTGCCGTTGGCATGGTACTCGATGCGGCCATTGTCGTGCTTGAAAACATAGTACGTACACGAAAGAGCGTAGGTAGCGACGAAGAAAGTGCACATAAGGGCACTAAAGAAGTGTTTGGTGCACTGATGGCGTCAACAGCCACAACAGTAGCTATATTTATTCCGGTTATGTTTCTCGAAGATGTAGAAGGACAGCTATTTGCGGACCTAGCGCTTACTATTGCCATCGCGGTATGTATGTCGTTAATTGTGGCGGTTACGGTACTACCCGTTGTGGCGGCCCGTTATCTACAAGGCGATATGCCTGAAGATAGTTTGAAACGTGTTTGGGAAAAAATAACCCAGACGATAATGCATCTGTCTTCAACACCACTAAGAAGGGTTGTTCTTGTCGCTACATTAATGGGCATTCCTATTACGGGAAGCATGCTATTAATGCCTTCGATGGACTATCTGCCGCCAGTGAAGCGCGATGCTGTCGACGCCTTCTTAAGTCTGCCAGCAGGTGCCAGTGAAAATTTCATTTCAGAAGAAGTTATCCCGATTGTCGTTGAACGACTAAAGCCCTACATGGATGGTGAGAAGCAGCCTGCCCTAAAAAATTACTACATTATCACCTGGCCTAATGGCGGTACATTAGGGGTGCGGGCGAAAGACCAGTCTAAAGTGAAAGAACTTGAAACTATCGTGCGTGATGAAATCCTTAAAGATCTTCCTGATACGCAGGCCTTTGCCCAACAAGGTAACTTGTTTGGTGGTTTCGGTAATGGGCGCTCCATTGCTATTCATCTGCAAGGTACTGACCAAGATATGTTGGGTATTGCTGCACAAGCTGGTTTAGATAAGCTTCGAGAAGTCTTTCCCAATGCCAATGCGCGCTCTAATCCGCCGCTAGAACAGGCTGAACCCGAACTGCGTTTTTATCCAAACGATAGCAGAATGATGGAAGTCGGACTTAATCGCGGCGGCATGGGTAACCTAGTGCGTGCTATGGGCGACGGTATGTATGTGGGCGAGTACTTCGATGGCATAAAGCGCATGAACATTATTTTTCGCTCTGAACCGTGGCAAACACCTGAAGATTTAGGTAGCACCCCCATCATGACGCCAGTTGGTGAAGTGGTGCAACTGGCTGATTTGGTTGAAATTGAACGCGCGGTAGGTCCAAGTCGAATTCAGCGTATTGAAGGTCGTCGTACCTTGACGATAAACGTTAATCCGCCCGAAGGAATGAGTCTTGAACAAGCCATGAATGTCATTAAGTCAGAGGTAGAGCCCGTCATTATGAGCATGATGCCATCTGACGGTGCCATCAACTATGGTGGTAGCGCAGATAGCCTTAAAGGCGCTATTTCATCAATGGCTGATAACTTCCTCTTTGCCATGATTCTATTATTACTGCTAATGGCAGGGCTGTTTAAGTCACTGAAAGATAGTGTGTTGGTTGTATTGTCTATTCCTCTGGCCACTGTGGGTGGTGTGGTAGCGATACGCATAATGAATACCTTCATGTTCCAACCCATGGATTTATTAACCATGATTGGCTTCATTATTTTATTAGGCTTGGTGGTGAACAACGCCATCTTGCTCGTGCATCAAACCCGACTTGGTGAACAGAAGGGGCTAAGTCGTGACGCAGCCGTTGAGCAAGCCATTGAGCTGCGCCTGCGCCCCATCTTTATGAGCACGCTGACATCAATATTTGGCATGTTGCCCCTGCTACTTATGCCCGGCGCAGGCAGTGTGATATACCGCGGTTTGGCTGCCGTTATCGTTGGTGGAATGACCGTGAGTACCGTTTTCACTTTATTGCTTCTGCCTACGTTGTTGAGAATGACAGGCAGCAAAGCCGTCACCCCAATTTCACATGACACTGTGGGAGGTATTACACCTAGAGCAGTGAAACTAAACAAACACAGTGATCATTTATAAAGGATTTAGTCTCATGAAAACATTAACGCGTTCAGTTGTTTTGGGTATGTCAGCATTGACGTTAGTTTCTTTCTCGCAGGCATCATTGGCACAGGAAAATAGCGCACCACCGCCGGTGCTAGTGCAAGTTGATGAGGCCCGTGAACAAGCTATATCTCAACTCACGTGGGTACCAGGTACTATTCTAAGTCAAACTGATGCGAACTTGGCTTCTGAAGTTGATGGTCGCATTACGTGGATGGCTGAAGTAGGGGATATCATCCGCGCCGGTGAACCGCTCGTCGTTTTAGATGATACGCGCCTAAACATCACATTAAACCAAAACAAATCGAACATAGCGCAATGGCAGTCTCAAGTTACGTTGTTTGAAAAGCGTCTAGCGCGTTATGAAAACCTTAAAGCCAATAACAACATGTCGCAGGGTGAACTTGATGCTGTTGAGGCTGATTTAGAGAATGCAAAGCAAGAGTTGGCACAAGCAAAGCTCGACTTGTCGTTTACCGAATACCAACTTGCTCAAAGTAGGGTAAAAGCGCCTTTTACCGCATTGGTTGTTGAACGACTTCAGTCACCCGGTGAATATACAGGCGTTGGGCAAACCCTGTTACGTGTAGTGAATCCGGATAACGTAGAAGTACAGGTACGCGCACCACTCACTGTTTTGCCTTATATTGAAAGTGGTATGGCTGTCAGTGTGCAAAGTAAAACGCACCAGGTAGAAGAAGCAATCAGAGCCATTGTGCCTGTGGGTAACGCTAACTCCAGAATGATGGAGCTACGCATAGCAATAAAGCCAGGCGATTTTCCAATAGGCAGCGCAGTGAGGGTCGCGATTCCCAGTAGCGATACCCATGACGGCGTTACGATCCCTCGCGACGCACTGGTACTGAGAAAGTCAGGGACTTACATTTATCAGCTCAATGAAAATAACGAAGCTCAGCAGGTCAAAGTTCGCACGGGTGTGGGCCTAGGCGAACGTATTGAAGTGTTCGGTGAAGTTAATCCATCGCAGTATGTGGTAGTGCGTGGCGCAGAGCGTCTACGCGAAGGTCAGAAAGTAAGATTCGAAGAAACAAACAGTACGCTAACCGCCAAAAATTAATAATTTCTTACGCTTAAGTGGGGCAGTTGCCCCACAAATTAGGTAAAGTGCCTGATTATTAATGGTGTTTATCAGGTATGTTTAGTGAAGCAAAAAATAGTCAGCACCCGTTTATATCGCAACGCAAGTACAGCAATAAAGGCCAGTGCGCTCACATTATCAGTGGGTATATTAGTTGGATGTGCAACGCAAAATAATGTAGAGCGTGTTGTGGGTGAAAATTCTGTCATCACATACACTGACGTTGAAGGCTACGTAGACAGATTCAGCAATATCTATGATGATTTCAAAGACTACCCCGTAACGTGTGAAGGCGATTGTTACCCTGCCACAAAAGATATTGTGTGCGAGGATACTATGCAGCATTGTCAGTACCAAGGTGATCGCCCGTCGATAGATTTAAACACTGGTTTTTCGATTAAATGGCTTGGGCATGCAAGTTTTGCAATTACCACAGACAGTGGTGAGCAATTTCTTATCGACCCCGTATTTGGACAATTCGATTGGCCTGTTAACTGGGCATTTAGGCTGTCTGAAGGATTCAATCGCAAGCCAGCTTCATTGCTAACTGATGAAGAGTTAGCGAATACGGATGCGGTGTTATATTCCCATATTCACTATGACCACTTTAACAAAGCCGATATAAGTGAACTTGGTAATCAGCCCACTTACCTTGTGCCTTTGGGGTTTGCCGAGCATTTCGAGGATAACGGCTATGCCATTAAAGAAATGGCGTGGTTTAGTTCGCAACAAATAAACCGCACAACGGCGCACTTCGTGCCAGCTCACCATTTTAGTAATCGCATTTGGGTTCCCTTTATTCACGAAGACAACAACGCTACGCTGTGGGGCGGATGGGTGCTAGAGAATAACGGAAACACATTATTTTTTGCTGGTGACACCGGCTACTCACCGCACTTTAAAGACATCAATGAACGCTATGGACCCATTGATGTGTGTCTTTTACCTATCGCGTCGTACTTCAGTGAAGAGTCCCCTAGGTGGTATCGAAAAGTACATACTACGCCAGAAGATGCGATTATTGCCGCTCAAGAGCTCAACTGTAAGGTTGTGATCCCTTGGGGGTATGGCAATGCTAGCTGGCGAATGGGAGATAAAACATCACATTCAGCCTTATTTCGATTGCTACATATGAAAGAACAGCTAAATACTGATGTGCCGTGGTATGTGTTAAATGAAGGAGAGTCGGTGAAATTTTAATCTTGTAGAGTACGTAAGATTGGACTAATATTTCTCCAGTTTCTTTAATGCAGCTTTACATTCAGGGATTGAATATGCTCACAACGCGCAAGGAAGTCGTCTTATTTTTTGCTTTTAGCCTGTTCGGTTATATAGGCGCTTGCAGCTACTTTTTGAAACAAGCGCCTGTCACACAGCCAGCGCCATTTAACGTGTGTATACAGAGTTGTACAACAACAGTTGAATACTCGGTTGCCTACCCCTCAGAACAATACGTCTTCAAAGGTACGATAAAGTCGATATTTGAAAAGTATCGCCAAGAAGAGGTGGGTTATTATTTAACGTGTTCAGAGCATTATTGTGCGCTGTCTATATACGTTAACGCACCATCGCAGCTTGCGCCCCTATTGCAGGCAGTTAACAAGCAGTTCTCCCCACTTATTAAAGAAGAAGCGGGGGCACCGCAAAACTGGTTAGACAGTACTATTTATTTGCTATTTTCTCACACTTTAAACGCCATTCATCGTCCAGCGTAGGCAGAGCAGCAAGCCTAGCTGCCAGTGCAGCATCGACTTTTGTATGCGCGCATTGCATTAACGTATGCACATCAACAGTGTCAGGCTCTCGGTGCAGGAGAGTGACTGTGTCACCCACGCTAATAGTGCCGGTTTTAATGACGCGATAGTACCAACCCGTTATACCTCGCTCGCCCACAAAGCGATCCAGATTAGCGATACCATAGCGCAGCGATATCTTGTTACACGGCGCGCGAGGCGCGCTCACTTGCAATTCCACGTCGCCAAACTGCCATATGTCGCCAATGCAGACAGTCGCATCATCCATGCCTTCAACACTGATGTTTTCACCGATACTACCCACAGAAAATTCGCCATCGGGAAAATGTTTTGCAAGGGTAAGATAGTTAGTTGGACAGAATTGGTGAAGTACCTTCTCAGGTCCACCATGAAGACGTAGGTTCGCTTGCTCATCTTCATCAGTGCTGTCTATATTGACGGTTAATGTATTTACTGCACTTTTTATAATACTACTGGGTGCACCTCTAGGCCCTAGCGGTTGTGGCTTCCCAGCAAAAAGTCCATTCACTTTAAACGATGACGTCATGGTTTCTCCAAAAAAAAATTTTGTGCATTTAAACCTTTCTCCTATAGGGTACGACTAACCTTATAACACTAACAAGTGCCACGATGAAAAAGGCGCTAATCCATATAACGATTAAGAGAACAACATGGAACACACACAACAACGTGTTGTACACGCCAATGTGGTGTTTGGTAGCAAAGACGAAGAGAGTTTGATCGCGTCGGCGAAGCAGGGTAACAAGCACGCGTTTCGCCAGCTGTACGACAAACATATTGGTAGAGTCTACGCCTTATGCTATCGACTTACAGGTGACAAAGGAATGGCTGAAGATGCTTCTCAGGAGGTGTTTATTCAGCTGTGGCGAAAGCTTGAAAATTTCGATGGTCAAAGTCAATTTTCAACGTGGCTACATAGCGTAACGGCAAACATAACCATTTCTTACATTCGTAAGCAAAAAGGATGGGTCCAACGCATGTTCAATCTTGAAGCGAGTGGCATCCATGAGATGACGGCTGAGTCAGATAGCACTGACATTGATTTAGAAGCACTTGTTGTACGGTTGCCAGAGCGCGCACGAATGGTGTTTGTACTGCATGCATTGGAAGGTTATCGCCACGAAGATATTGCAAATATGCTGAACATGGCGGTGGGATCAAGTAAAGCGCAGTTTTTTCGCGCAAAGCAGCTTTTGAAAGAATTTATGGGGTATGACAATGAGTAATTTTGATGAACAACTCGCGCGACATATCGCTGAACTGAACAAAGAAAAACAACCCGAGCGTGATTTATTTCGCGGAATTGAACTGGGTATTGAAGCGCAAAGAGATAGCGAGGCAAATACCAATAATCAAGGCGTTACGCCCAAGCAGTGGATGGCCATTGCCGCAAGTGTGTGCCTAGTTACGGTATTGTGGTTTTCCGCGCCTTTTGCTTTTAAGCCTGATGACGCGCGCAGTGATAATTACGCCTTAATCGATGCAATGAGTACGCAGCAGCAACAACAAGTCAGTAGCTTGCTAGCAAGTTACCAAAGTACGCCAGCGTTAACTGAAGACTGGCAACAGCAATTAAAAGAATTAGATGATGCAGCAGATGCCATTAAAGCCGCGTTGAAGGAAGATCCTGATAATTCGGCGCTAATCAAAATGTTACATCACGTATATCAACAGCAAATTGCCTTAATTGAGCGAGTGCACGCGCCAAAGTGGCAGCAAATTTAATAAGGGTCAGAAAATGATGAGTAAGAAAATGACGGAACTATCTAAAATGATGACAAAGGCGTTTGGCGCAACGGTGTTACTAACAATCGCACTTAGTGTGAGCGCAGGGGAGAAAGTAGACAAAACCCTTGATACTTCTTCGTCACCTAAAGTCGATATTGAGCACGTCAATGGTAAGGCAGACATTCGCGTGTGGGACAAGTCTCAGGTAAGAGTTACAGGCGAATTGGGTGATGATACAGAAGAGTTTGTATTTGAAAAGCGCGGTGATGTTGTCGTTATCCACGTTGAAGTAGAGCGCAGTAACAAGAGTTGGTACAAAAAGAGTAAAGACGGTGATGACCTCACTATCTTCATTCCAGCTGACAGTGATTTGCACTATGAAGCGGTCAATGCAGACGTAAAAGCCGAGGGTATCAAGCGTTCGGTGAATATTGAAGTTGTTAACGGTGATGTGTCAATTAACGATGTAGGCGAAAAAGTTGAGGTGGAATCGGTCAACGGTGATATTTCAATGACAAATGTGCGTGGGCGACTTGAAGCGGAAGCGGTGAATGGTGACATCGACGCGAAGCATACGGGTAAAGAAGAGGTGTCTGTTGCCACAGTAAATGGCAAAGTGAGCGTTGAATCTAACAGCCCAGACGTACAGGTAGAAACGGTTAACGGTCGTATTGAGCTAAACTTGCAAGAGGTTGATACTCTTCACATCAATACGGTAAATGGACGCACTTATGCAAGTTTGTCGGTTAATGATAACGGTAGTGTTAAAGCAAATTCAGTTGGTGGCACGATTGAGTTAGTGTTCCAGAAAGATGTGTCTGCGCAGTTCGATATTGAAGCCCATGCTGGTGGTGACATCATCAACAAAATCAGCGATGAAAAAGCCAAGGAACCTAAGTATGGACCTAGCAGCTGGTTACGTTTTATCAATAATGGCGGTGCAGCAAATGTAGATATCTCGACAGTTCACGGTCGCATCGTAGTAGACGAAAAATGAATAAGCTATAGTCAACGCAATCGTTGTTGTGGGTTGAAAAAAGTGTTTTAGTCCACATTTATTAATCAATTAGTCATAAAGCTGCTTTTCTAAGCAGCTTTTTCTTTTCATCGTAAAGGCGTGGTAATTGAGCGCAATTACGCAACAAATTCTGTTTTTACTGCTCTATGTTTTTCCACATATGTCGTTGAATCATGTTAGAAGGTAAGGCACGTTTTTAAGGAGAAAACATTGAGTATCTCAGGACACTTCAAACGGTTTTGGCGTTTTCATGGCCTAATTTTAGGCGCAATGAGCATTTCAGTACTGACACTAGGTTGCGCCGTACAAGAGCCCGCTTTTTATGAAGGCACATGGGTAGTGACTGAATCTTATCAATCAGGTGCAGATTCAGGCTCTGGACTTGAAACACAGCGTATTTTAGGTCGCTCCATTACTTATGAGGCCAGTTTCGCCAAGCTCGATCAGTATCAATGTGATACGCCAACTTATGCTTCAGAAGAATTGAATGTAGAGGAGTTACAACGTCAGTATCACGTTTCTGCACAGGCGCTTGGTTTTTCAGATGACACGATTACTCAAGTGCAGCTGGATTGTGCAAGTCTCGATAAGCCACTTGGTGCGACCTTGCTGTTCCAAGAAAATACGTATGCATATACCACCATTGATGGTGTCTTCTTTAAATTAGAAAAAACACTGTAAGCGTTATCCACAAAACCATATCAAGTCAGAATTTATGCTTTTAGCATAATTCTGGTTGTTCGTTTGTTGAGGGTTAAGCGTTAAAAGCGCATAATAACCAACTGACTTTTGAAGATTGGTAAAGGGTTGTTTTGTGGCTTCTGCTCCTAAAAGCGATAAGAATGTAGAGAAATTGAAGGTTCCTCCTCATAGTATTGAGGCTGAGCAGTCTGTTTTAGGTAGCATGCTTATCGATCCAGATAGTTGGGACAAAGTTGCAGAACTCATTACCGACACCGACTTCTATAATCGCTCCCACCAAATAATTTTCCGCGCGATTACTCGTTTACTTAATGCCAGTAATCCTATTGACCTTATTACGGTCTCAGAAGAGTTAGAAAAGCACGATGAACTCGATGATGCAGGTGGTTTTGCTTACCTAGGCGAGCTCGCAAAGAATACGCCGAGTTCAGCTAACGTAGTCTCTTATGCACAAATTATTAGTGAGCGCGCGATCACTCGTGAACTTATTGGGGTGGCTCATGAAATTGCCGAAGTGGGCTATAACCCTGAAGGTAGAGATAGTGCAGATATTCTAGACCTTGCCGAAAGCAAAGTGTTCGAGATTGCCGAACGTAGAACCGGCGAAAACGAAGGTCCTCGCGGCGTAGAATCCATTTTAAGTAAAACTATTGACCGCCTTGAAGAGTTGGTCAAAACCAATAAAGAGGTAACCGGTGTTACCACTGGGTTTACCGATTTGGACAAGATGACCAGTGGTCTTCAGCCTTCAGATTTGATCATTGTGGCAGCACGTCCATCAATGGGTAAAACCACATTCGCAATGAACTTGGTCGAAAATGCCATGATGGCAGAAGATAAACCAGTGTTAGTGTTCAGCCTTGAGATGCCTTCAGAGCAAATCATGATGCGTATGCTTGCGTCACTAAGTCGCGTTGACCAAACAAAAATTCGTACTGCTCAGCTTGATGATGAAGACTGGGCGCGAATTTCTAACACTATGGCAATGCTTAAAGATAAAGATTGTTTATTTGTGGATGATTCGTCGGGTCTAACACCAATGGATGTGCGCTCTAGAGCGAGAAAGTTGGCTCGTGAACGCGGTGGTATCAGCCTTATTATGGTGGATTACCTTCAGCTAATGCGTGTGCCTTCACTTAGCGATAACCGTACTTTGGAAATCGCGGAAATATCACGCTCACTTAAGGCGCTAGCAAAGGAGCTAGAGGTTCCTGTGGTCGCATTGTCACAGCTAAACCGTACGCTAGAGCAAAGAGCAGATAAACGCCCAGTTAACTCTGACCTCCGTGAATCAGGATCAATCGAGCAGGATGCCGACCTTATTATGTTTATTTATCGTGATGAGGTGTATCACGAAAACAGTGAGTATAAAGGTATAGCTGAAATTATTATTGGTAAGCAGCGTAACGGCCCAATCGGCACATGTCGCTTAACGTTCCAAGGGCAGTTCTCACGTTTCGATAATTACGCTGGACCTGCAATTGCCGATGAGTATTAACATCAGAAACAAAAAAGGCGCCGTCTCGAAAGAGCGGCGCCTTTTTTATTATCTCGTTACTGACTTATTTTTCTTCAGCAACTTTAACTGTACCTTTAACCGTCACTGAGATACGACGGTTAACACGGTGCGCTTCTGCGTTGTTCGCTGTGTCTAGTAGTTGTGACTCACCGTAACCTACCGTTTCAAGGCGAGATGAATCGATACCGTACATGTCTACCATTACTTCTTTGAAGCTAGCTGCGCGACGCTCTGAAAGGTCCATGTTGTATGCTTCAGCACCGGGTGCAGAAGTGTGACCTTCGATTACCGCAGTAGTAGACGGATATTCTTTCATGAATTGTGCAAATTCAGAAATTTCTGGATCTTTAGGCATTTTAACAACAGCACTTTCGTTATCGAAAAGAACGCGTAGTGTAATTTCTACGGTTTCTTCGTCAAACAAAGTACAACCTTTCGCATCAACTTTAACGCCAGCTGGTGTGTCAGGGCACATGTCTTTGCTGTCTACAACGCCGTCGTTGTCTGCATCTTTAAGTGCACAACCTGTTGCGTCAACTTGTGTGCCTGCTGGGGTGTTAGGACACTGATCAACGTTGTTTAGTACGCCGTCATTGTCGTTATCTACCGAGCAACCTGTAGCGTCAACACGAACACCTGCTGGTGTCATTGGGCACTGGTCTTTATTATCCATTACGCCATCGTTGTCGCTGTCTTTAGGCGCAGATGGAGTACGCTGACCGAAAGGGATCGCTAGACCAACTTTTACGCTGTAATCGTTGTAGTCTTCACCGAAATCATGATACGCCGCTACTTCTGTAATTAGTTTTACATTTTCGTGGATGTTCCAGTGTTTACCAATACCTAAATTACCCAGAGTAGTAGATTCAAGAACAGCCTGGCGCTTAACACCACCAAATAGGTACCACATGTCGTCTGGTAGGAAGTACATAGCGTCAACGCCAGTCATTTCACCACTTTCGTCGCCTGCGGCAGAGTAGTCTAAGTCTAGTGCAGTAAATTCAACACGCGCAGCCCAGCTTTGCGTAAAGCGGAAGCCGTATTCGAAAGTAATACCTTGACCGTTATCAATAGTACCGCCTTGCGTTAACTCAAGTGGACGTGATTCGTCAGTATTATAATACATACCTGAAATACCGCCCCAGCTTTGATATGCTGGTTCTGATGAGTCCTGTGCAAAGGCATTAGTTGAGGCCATTACCGCTAACGATAGCGCTGCCATTTTGAATTGTTGTTTCATAGTCACATCCTGTTTAACGTTGAGTGATTATCGATTTTGATAATTTTATAGTTTGTGCTTGGTTAAATTAACCAGCACAAATTGTGCCATTTATAATATGGGCTATGATGCAATCCCTTGTAATGTGGCTACAATTGTTCGTCTACCACCATGATCTCGGTGTTCACCGAGCATGATACCCTGCCATGTGCCCAGCGCAAGTCTGCCTTGCTGAACGGGTATGGTAATTTGGCACCCTAGTATACTTGATTTTATATGCGCTGGCATATCATCTTTTCCTTCATATGTATGGGTATAAAGGGAAAGCTCCTCTTTGACGCTGTAATTAAAAAAGGCTTCCATATCTTGGCGAACAGTAGGATCTGCATTTTCATTAATGGTTAAGCTCGCACTTGTGTGTTGAAGCCATAAGTGGAGCAAGCCCACTTCCACGTCTCTAATATATGGAAGTGCGGCAATAACATCGTCAGTTATTAGGTGAAATCCTCGGGGGTAACTGGGCAGTGTAATTTTTTCAGACTGCCAGAAATTATTTGTCAAAGCAGATTTCCAAATGCGCTAAGCCTTCATCGCACATAAATGGCAAAATGATTTTTGCTCCGTCAACCTGATGACTTATGGTGTGCTGCTTGCCTGATACTACGATTGGCGTAGCCATACCGAATTCATAGCCTCGCTCTGCGAGATCGCGCTTTGCGTTGCCGCAAATCATGTTGGTAACCTCACCAACCATATCGCCTACTTCAGCGTCTAACTTTTCTGGGCGCTCCCCTACCATGCGTTCCATGATAGTTAAGGCTAGCGCTTCATCAAATGTAATAGACATTGAGCCTCGAACGTTGGGACCAACCATACCGATAAGACCTGATACGTCACCTTTGGCAACGTCACTTTGCTTACGCTTGGGTTTACCAGGCGTCAGTTTAGTTTGCGCCATGGTTTCCATTACATTCAGTAAACCAGAAATGAACGGGTTCACAAAATCAGCATTCATGTACATTCTCCTTAAGAGATGAGTCTTCCGTTTTTTGGCAATCAGCGCATAGGCCGTGTGCTTCTATTGTTTGTTTTGATACTCGAAAACCATGCTGTTGAGCTTGGTTTTCCAAGGTCTCTTGAAGACCTTCAGATTGAATTTCTGCCACATCGCCGCAGCTATCACAGATCAGAAATTGCACTGGGTGATTACACCCAAAGTGGTAACATGCAACGAATGCGTTTGTAGATTCCAATCGATGAATAAAGCCGAAGTCGAGCAAAAAATCTAATGCGCGATATACGGTAGCGGGTTTAGCGCTTGATTCTGTTTCTTTCAGTGAGTCGAGAAGCTCATAAGCGCCCATCGGGCCGTGCTTTGAAACGAGAATTTCGTACACTTTCTCTCGAAGCGGAGTGAATCGTGCACCGCGCTGTTCGCAATATGCGCGGGCTTTGTGGATAAGTGTGGTTTTATTCATGAATTGAAACCGTAAACTCGACTTTCATTGTTATAATAAAGCGCCATGTATGGATCACGCTTTGTGCGTGTGTACGTGAGCAATTAGTTCATCTTCAAGGGCGAACCGCTCCTCGAGTGTTTCCCCAAGCGTTGCAAGTGCAACATCAAAACCCGATGCTTGTTCTGCGCTAACTGCTTCTGCAAATTTATCATTAAACGACAGCGCGGCGTCAGTAGTTTTTGTCAATTGAGGGTAAAGATCTTCTTTTAATTGCTGCCCTTTTTCGTCGTTTTCGACAAGTAATTCGAATATTTCAAAGTGTCCAGCAGACAAATAGTCCAAAAGCGCACTACAAAAATCAGAAATTTTATCCGCATCAGGTAGGCATTCGGTTTGTTGATTAATGCCCGCTAAACTGCAATACGACACTAACAACGCCTGCCTTTCAAGCAACCATTTATCTATAACGTGGCTCTTTCCGCCCCATTTCGATTTAACGCTTTCCAATTGCTGCAACATGATTATTTTGCTACCTGCCTAGCGATATTCTTGATCAGTATAACACTGTGCCATAGCGACACAAATTTTGCGCACAATATCCTCACTATCACGCCAATTACTGTCTCAATTTTGAGACATGTAAGAGTATGGCAATTCTTTTGCTCAATACAAAGATAAATGGGCGCTAATTATATGTTATCGTGATGAAATTAGATGTGAGGTAACGACAATGATGATACGACAGGACGAAAGCCGTTTAAAAACGCAAAAAGCAATGTGGGTGGTTTTCAGCCGTGGAAAGTTAGTGGTTGATGCAAAGTCACAAATGCTCCCTGTAGCCCACTTGACGGAACTACCGTTTTTGTCGTCTTACATTGATGATATTCATCAGCTTCCCCCGTTGAACGAGAGTGCGCATCAGGAGTTACCTGTTTTTGTAGTCGATATGGGGGCTGAGCATTTAGAGGCTGCAGAGTGGGAGCGTGTTTCCCTAAGACAGTTGCTGGTTAGTGCACAGGATATTGCTTTTTCAGTCATTGGAAGGGCTTGGCAGTACACGCATTTCCTACGTACTCATCAATTTTGTGGTCAATGTGGCGCGAAAGCAGAACGTGTTGATTGGGAAATGGCAATGCACTGTCACCGTTGTCAGCATCGCAGCTACCCACGCGTGTCGCCTTGTGTGATTGTATCTATCCACAATAACGAACAAATCTTATTGGCAAAAGGCGTACGCCATAAAGAAGCCAATATGTATTCAACACTAGCGGGATTTGTCGAAAGTGGCGAGAGCCTTGAAGAAGCAGTCCATCGAGAGATTTTTGAAGAAGTTGGCGTAAAGGTAAAAAACTTGCGTTACTTTAACAGTCAGCCTTGGCCATTTCCCCATTCACTCATGGTTGGCTTTATTGCTGAATACGCAGGGGGAGAGATTCGCTGTCAGGAAAATGAAATAGACGACGCACAGTGGTTTGATATTGATAGGTTGCCAAATATTCCACCTAAAGTGTCGATTGCAGGCCAACTCATTGCAGAAACGGTGTCGCTAATTGGCAACAAATAAAAAACCCTGCCGAAGCAGGGTTTCAATAAGATTAGCACGGTCCCGTGTAGGGCTTCTTTTTAGTTAACGTGTATAGTAATAGCAAACACTCACTTTAAGTGCAAGTTACAAATTCAAGTATTATTCGTCTTTATTTGTCGACAGTATGTCGCAAGTCAAATTTTTTCCATTAGGTTTTAGCACACGCCGTGAATAATACTGGTATACTCCCGCGTTCAGGCTGCTATTGCCTTTTGTCTATTCTATCTACAGTTATTTAGGTGAGCTATATGTCGCAAAATATTCCCAGTGTTGATAAACCCGCGTTGAAGAACGATCGTTATTTACGTGCGTTACTTAAACAGCCGGTTGACATGACACCCGTATGGATGATGCGACAGGCTGGACGTTACTTGCCAGAGTATAAAGCGACACGCGCAGTTGCAGGTGACTTTATGTCTTTATGCAAAAATGCTGAATTAGCTTGCGAAGTGACACTGCAACCACTGCGTCGTTATCCCCTTGATGCCGCCATTTTGTTTTCAGATATTCTTACAATCCCTGATGCTATGGGGCTAGGGTTATATTTTGAAACTGGCGAAGGTCCTCGTTTTAAAAACCCGATTACGTGTAAAGCAGACGTAGATAAAATTGGTTTGCCCGATCCAGAGGGTGAATTGCAATATGTGATGAATGCTGTTCGTACTATTCGTCGAGAATTAAAAGGTGAAGTACCGCTAATCGGTTTTTCTGGTAGTCCGTGGACGTTGGCGACCTATATGGTTGAAGGCGGTTCAAGCAAAGCGTTTACCAAAATCAAGAAAATGGCTTTTGCGGAGCCAGCAACCCTTCATGCGCTTCTTGCAAAACTTGCTGACTCAGTTACTGAATACCTTAACGCGCAAATTGCAGCTGGCGCGCAGTCTGTAATGGTATTTGACACGTGGGGTGGTGTGCTATCACCGCGTGACTACAAAGAATTTTCTTTGCAATACATGGAACGCATTGTAAATGGTCTTACACGCGAAAGCGAAGGGCGTAAAGTGCCAGTAACCTTGTTTACCAAAAACGGTGGAATGTGGCTTGAATCTATTGCTGCAACAGGTTGTGACGCGGTTGGCCTTGACTGGACAATCGATATTAAAGAAGCCCGCGCACGTATTGGCGATAAAGTGGCTTTGCAGGGCAATATGGACCCGTCAATGCTTTACGCACCTGCAGCTCGAATTGAAGAAGAAGTAGGCTCTATCTTAGCGGGTTATGGAGAAGGTACTGGGCATGTCTTCAACTTAGGACACGGTATCCACCTTGACGTTCCGCCAGAAAACGCCGGTGTATTTGTCAATGCAGTTCACAAATTAAGCCAGCAGTACCACAAATAAGTACTAAGGCAACAAGGAAACTGGATGAAGCGGTGGTTTTTACTATTGTTGGTGGCCTTTATTGGGGTAGCGGGATATAAATTTTCTAGCTACCAGCATCAGCTTAGTGAGTCTAAAGCAGAAAAAGAGCGTCTAACTTCGGTGCTAGAACGCTCTCGCGCCACCGATACCAGTGATCTTAAGGTCATCAAAGCAGCGCCTAAATTACTTGCGAACTCAGCAGACAGTAAGTCTACTGGATTGAGTGATGAGCCTTTGCATTTGTCAGGCCCTCAATTGAGCGCAAATGCTGAAGCGTCTGCTATTGAAATATTGTTAGATTCAGATATTGAAACCTCGTTAACGCACTTCTTCGCCAATCATCCTCACAGCGAAGATGTGGTGCTGGAAAAGATCGAATGCTTATCGGGTCTGTGCGAAGTGGTTGGCAGCTACAATAAGAGTGAAAAGGAGCTATCTGAACTCGTTAACGCCTTACAAGCTGAACCTTGGTGGCAATTTACTTCTCCTGTACTCAAAACTCAGTTGGCTCAACGTGGCGTGAAGGTGAATTTGACGTTTTCGGCTAAACAGGCAAGTGAAGATAAAGTGATTGCACATTCACAGCCTGCTGTGACAGCAGGTTAGCTACTGGGCTTTAAGCGTCGCGAGGTAACCCCTTTTCAATCGCTCTTATTAAACGTTTCTGCTGACGGGTCGCATCTGTCTCGCTACTGGCTTTTGTTTGTTGCTGCGCGAGCGCCCAGTCAATATGCCGGTCTACTAAATCACTTACCATACCCCGACGTTGTATTAAAAGTTGTATGCTCATTTCATTAAAAGGGGCATTACCTAGCGCTACCGCAATATTTCGTTGCCATTTTTCGTAGCCTATGCGTCTGATAGGTGAGCCTTCTGTATTAGCCAAAAACGTTTCTTCTGACCAACTAAATAGCGTATTTAAGGACTTTCCATGAAGAACTTGGCGAGGGTGGAAATCTTCTTCGGTGGTAATATCGCTAAAACGGTTCCACGGACAAATTAATTGGCAATCGTCACACCCATAAATCCTATTACCCATACTCGGCCTGAGTGCTTCGGGAATGTCGCTATCTGACTCTATCGTTAAATAGGAAATGCAGCGCCTAGCGTCTACTTTATAAGGCGCAACAATCGCGTTGGTTGGGCAGATTGTCATGCAGGCCGTGCACGTACCACAATTTTCTTCAACAGGGGTATCTACGGGCAGCGGCAAGTTGATGAAAAGCTCCCCTAAAAAGAACCAAGAGCCTGCATCTTTGTTAAGTGTCAGGCTGTGCTTTCCTGTCCAGCCGATGCCTGCTTTTTCAGCAATAGCGTGCTCAAGAACGGGGGCTGAGTCTACAAAAGGCCTATACTGAGTATCAGATAATGCGTTGGTGATTTTTTCGCCCAGTTGCTTGAGCCTTTTGCGTAGCACTTTATGGTAGTCGCGACCAAGCGCGTAGCGGCTGATGTAGCCGATGTCAGGACTATTCAAATGCTTAGCGAAAGAGGCATCAGGCGGAAGGTAATTCATTCTTACGCTGATTACGCGCAAGGTTCCAGGAACCAGTTCGTCAGGTCGCGCGCGTTTCATTCCATGACTTTCCATGAATGTCATGTCACCGTGATAGCCTGCGTCTAACCACGCTTGTAAATGGGCCTCGTGCTGATGCAGATCAATATCACTGATACCAACTTGCTGAAAGCCTAGCGCTACACCCCAAGCCTTGATATTGTTTGTTAATTCAACGAGGTCGATGGAATTAATTGCGGACATTTGCTCATGCTAGATACTCAACTCACGTCAAGTTTATCATACAAACTATTTAGAGCCGATCAGGTTCGTGAAAACGAAGCCCAAGCTGCCGCAGATTCTAACTGCGATATGTTTACGTTAATGCAGCGCGCTGGCGATGTTGTTTTTAAACAATGCCAAGAGCTGATGCCTAATTCTGATGTTTATTTGGTTCTGGTCGGTCAGGGCAACAATGCGGGAGACGGCTACATAGCGGCAATGAATGCCAAATTAGCGGGTAAGCAGGTGCATTTGTGCGCGGTCGAGCCACAACGAATTCTAGAAGGTGATGCTGGCAAAGCTCAGCAGCGTTGGTGTGATGCAGGCGGAAAGATTAGCGCTTTTGAATCACACATACTTGAAAAGGCGGATGTGGTTATCGATGCACTGTTGGGAACGGGTATCAACAGTTATATCCGCAACGAGTTCGCCGATATTATTGATGCCCTGAATGCCTCGTCGACCCCCGTGGTGAGTGTCGATGTACCATCAGGACTAGATGCAAATACAGGGCAGAGCCTAGGGCGCTGTGTCCAAGCTGATATCACAGTCACTTTTGTTGGTATTAAGCCAGGTCTTGTAACCGGAGCAGGTAAACAATCTTGTGGCAAGCTTGTTTATGCTGATTTGGGAATAGGTAAGGCGTTTCAATCCCTCGCTAAAGCCAGTGCAACGATGCTTAACATTGATCACTTTAAAGGCATGGGGCCTCGCGAAATCAATAGCCATAAAGGCACTTACGGCAGGCTTCTGTGCATTGGTGGTAATAGAGGTACGGCGGGAGCTATTCGCTTAGCGGGAGAAGCTGCACTTCGCAGTGGAGCTGGAATGGTACGCGTGTATACCCATGAGTCTTCGGTTGTGCAAGTGAGTGCAGGGCGTCCTGAACTTATGGTAACAGACTCACACCTAACTGATGCGCTTGAATGGGCAAGTTGTGTTGTAATAGGCCCTGGACTTGGTCAAGACGACTGGGCTAACGCTACATTCGAAATGACGCTTAAGCATTGTCAAACCCATAACAAGCCTGTGGTTATTGATGCCGATGCTTTGAATATATTGTGTAAGCAGTCAACGGCTTACACCATAGCAGACAGCATTCTTACACCACATGCAGGCGAGGCGGCCCGTCTACTTGGCGTTTCAGTCGATGATGTAGAAGGTGACCGCTTTAATTACGCTAGGCAATGCTCTCAGCGCTACCACGCGGTTTGCGTACTAAAAGGGGCTGGAACGTTAATCGACAACGAAAAGAAGACATGGGTATGCCGCCATGGCAATCCGGGCATGGCTACAGCGGGTAGTGGCGATGTACTCAGTGGTATATTAGGTGCTTTACTGGCACAAGGCGTCGAAACCGATATTGCTGCTAAATATGGTGTAGTGCTGCATGCAAAGGCAGGTGACGATATTGCCCAACTTTATGGGCAACGTGGTATGATAGCGAGCGATTTATTTGACGCAGTACGTGCACTGATTAATCACTAACTTTCGTGATATTCCCTCAAAAGGGGTGGCATTGACTGTGTTTTTCGGATTTTTAACACTGTGGAATATTGTCGATGTCATACCCGCAAACCTCTTTTTTCGCTAACGAAGTAGATGATACCGCGCAGCTTGCCAAAGACCTTGCGCAAGCTGTTTCCAGTCAACTTCCAACCGATGCTGTTATTTTTTTGAATGGCGATTTAGGGGCGGGCAAAACCACTTTCAGTCGTTATTTTATTCAATCACTCGGCCATTCAGGTAGCGTTAAAAGTCCAACCTATACACTGGTTGAACCTTATGAGCTAGAAAGCGTCAATATTTATCATTTTGATCTATACCGATTGGCCGACCCTGAAGAACTTGAGTTCATGGGGATCCGTGACTACTTCACAAGTGGCGCGATAGCGTTAGTAGAGTGGTCAGAAAAAGGTGGGGAATACTTGGCATCCCCTGACTTAGTGATTAGTATAAATATTACACCGTCTGGTAGGCAGTTCACTATCGAAGCTAAAAGTGCACATGGCGCAAAATTGTTACAGCAATGCAAGCGTGTGTAGCGGGTAAGTGTTGAGAATCACATAATAAGAAAAGCGAAAAGCAAAAGAGCATGAAGGCATAATATGGTGCGTAGTATATTTTCGGTAATGCTTTTGTGGGTTGTTGTGCATATGGCACATGCGGCCCAGAATACCATTGATAGTGTAAGGGTATCACCATCATCCGACACCACGCGCGTTGTGTTTGATATGAAGTACGCGCCGGAATTCACGTATTTCACGCTTAAAAATCCTCAGCGATTAGTCATCGATTTACCTAACACCAATAATAACTTTTCACTGTCAAATGTTGATAACGGCGGCGACCTCATAAAACGTCTTCGTTATTCCACGCCAAAAAATAAAAGTGCGGCACGTGTGGTTATTGAGCTTAATCGCCAAGCGACGCCTTCTCTTTTCGCTATTACACCGGCAGGCGCTTTTGGTCACCGTCTTGTACTTGATTTGGCCGACAGTGAGCCTAATCGTACTGCTGTATTAACAGCATCAGCTCCATCAGTAGTGATTGATGATAAAACGAGTCCACGAGATAGCGATATCATCGTTGCGATTGATGCGGGGCACGGCGGTAGAGATCCAGGTTCAATAGGACCGGCAGGTACGTTTGAAAAACACATTACGTTAAGTGTGGCCAAAAAGCTGCAGGCAATGATTAACGCAGAGCCTGGCATGAAAGCGATTATGACGCGTAGCAACGATTCGTATATTTCACCCAATAGACGACCTGAAATTGCGCGAGAGAAAAAAGCCGACTTGCTAATTTCAATTCACGCAGACGCCTTTAGTCAGCCAGAGCCGCGAGGTGGCTCCGTTTGGGTGTTATCTATGAGAAGAGCTGACACAGAGCTTGGTCGCTGGCTAGAAAAATCAGAACGACATGCTGAATTATTAGGTGGCGCTGCTGAAGTTATCAATGATAAATCAAGCGAGCGCTATCTCACAGAGACCATTCTAGGACTGTCCATGGATCACAGCATGGCGAGCAGTCATGATTTAGGAAACAAGGTGGTTGATGAGCTAAAGAAGGTGACAAGTCTTCATAAAAGAAAACCTCAGGCAGCCAGTTTTGCCGTGCTGACTGCGCCGGATATTCCATCTATCTTGGTTGAGTTAGGCTTTATTTCTAATCCTCAGGAAGAGAAAAACCTCAACTGGTCAAAGTATAGAGAGCGCTTGGCCAAAGCGGTGTTTACTGCAACGAAGCAATATTTTAAGCAGACGCCTCCAGATGGTACACTGTGGGCGCAAGAGAAAGCGAATAACAGAACGCATAAAGTACGTAGTGGTGAGTCACTTTCACTGCTGGCACAGCGCTATAACGTTAAAGTGAGCAGTATCAAAGCGGCGAACGACCTAAATAGCGATGTGGTGAGGGTTGGTCAGGTATTGACTATTCCTAGAACCTAACGCGTTTTTATTTCGGTCAAAGTCATCTTCGTTTTACCAAAGTTCGTGTTCGTTTCAGTGCATTGCGTGCAAGACGGCGCGATTGCGTTGTATCAATTAAATCATTTTTTAGGGTAAGCCATTGCCTATACAGCTTTTATCTCCGCAACTTGCCAACCAAATTGCCGCCGGAGAGGTGGTAGAGCGTCCTGCATCTGTTGTGAAAGAACTCTTAGAAAACAGCTTAGATGCTGGTGCAACCAAAATTGAAGTGGACATTGAAAAAGGTGGGCACAAACGAATACGCATCAAAGATAACGGCTCTGGTATAGTCAAAGACGAGTTGCAATTGGCGCTAAGTCGCCATGCAACAAGCAAGATCACTACTCTTGATGACTTAGAGCAAATATTGTCACTGGGTTTTCGCGGCGAAGCGTTAGCCAGTATTAGTTCGGTTAGCCGTCTTACTTTAACGTCGCGCACGCAAGCGCAAACTGAAGCTTGGCAAGCGTATTGTGAAGGCCGCGATATGGCAGTAAATGTGCAACCAGCGGCGCATCCCGTAGGCACAACAATTGATGTTGCCGATCTCTTCTATAACACGCCAGCAAGAAGAAAGTTCTTACGCACTGAAAAAACCGAGTTTCAGCACATTGAAGAGGTTATTAAGCGTATTGCACTGAGTTATCCGAGTGTTTCATTTATTCTAAAGCACAACGATAAGGTGATTAAGCGCTACATCGCTGACAAAGCGGGAAGCCTAGCCACGCGAATTGGCGCGGTTGTTGGACAAAAGTTTATACAGAATGCCGTGCATATTAACACGCAATATGAAGGTATTAGTATTGATGCTTGGCTGGGTAATGAAACTATGCTGCGCAGTAGTAACGATTGCCAATTTAGCTTCGTTAACGGTCGAGGTATGCGCGATAAGCTGATTATGCACGCCATCCGTCAAGCCTATGAAAGTGTTTGGGGGGTTATAGAACAGCCTAGTTTTGTTGTGTATTTGTCGTTGAGTCCAAGAGATGTGGACGTGAATGTACATCCCGCAAAGCATGAAGTGCGATTCCAGCAGGGCAGGCTTGTTCATGACTTTATTTGCAAAACGGTCAGTGAGGCGCTTCACGCGCTCACCGATGATTTACCGTTAACTGACGATTTACATCAGACAAGTAGACCAACACAAGGTGTATTGGCAGGAGATGTGGCTCACGACTACATAAGACCTCTTAAAACACAGTCGTCAGGCACGTCATCTCAAGGGGCAAATGCGCGTATAGGTTCGAGTCGTCCTATTTCTAGCGCCAAAGGGCCTACTGCGGCTTACCAAACGAATTATTCAGCATTAATGACGCCAAAAAGCGACATTTTGTCCCAAAGCACGGGGAAATTGAACGCTATTGAGTGCATCAACCTCAATCCGACATTACGTTTGTACTCACAAGAAGACAAACTTTTCCTAATTGGTGTGGAAAAACTTGCAAGTATCTGGTTGGGCGAACTATTTTTAAAAGCACAACATGGACAACCGCTGCTAATGCCAGTTGCGTTGGAATATGATGGTGTAAAAGAAGAAAACTTAGCCCTATTGAAAGCACTGCATTTTGATATCAATAAGGTGGCTGGCAAGCTTCGTCTTCAACAAGTGCCCGCTGGCACACGTCACTTACCGTGGATTAAGTGGTTTAGTCATATGTTGTCTTTAGATGTGACTAGTGTTGAGACAGCTCACGCTCAGATTTCTTCGCTGATTTCCTTACCAGCACATGACATTGATGATGAGACTGCAACTCAAGTGTGGTACTGGTTGGAGCAGCAAAGCGAAGCGAAACAATGGGAATATATATTGCAATTTGCTAAAGTTCGCCCCATTAGTGAAGTGCTTGATGTATGGGGAGAATAATATGTCTAGTGGCATAAATTCTGCATCGCCTGTGATAGCAATTATGGGCCCTACCGCATCGGGTAAAACAGGTCTGGCACTAGATATTGCTAAGCAGGTAGACAGTGAGATTATTAGTGTCGATTCGGCCCTTGTTTATAAAGGTATGGATATCGGTACTGCGAAGCCGACAGTCGAGGAACAAGCTGGAGTTGTACATCATTTGATCGATATAATCGATCCTGCAGAGAGTTACTCTGTGTCGCAATTTGTCAACGATACCAATAAGTTAATTGGTGAAATCTTCGAAAGAGGAAGGCAACCAATCTTGGCGGGTGGCACAATGATGTACTTTAATGCCTTGATAAATGGAATTTCGCCACTACCTAAGTCGGATGAGGCATTGCGAGAAGCAATCAACGAACAGGCATTACGCGAGGGATGGGACAAATTACATGACGAATTATGTCGTGTTGACCCTGTTAGTGGTGAGAGAATTCACCCTAATGATCCACAGCGTATTACCCGAGCGCTTGAGGTGTTCCGCTCTACGGGTAAGACCTTGACCGACTG
Organism: Alteromonas sp. 009811495; assembly: GCF_028865455.1. Taxonomy (NCBI): domain Bacteria; kingdom Pseudomonadati; phylum Pseudomonadota; class Gammaproteobacteria; order Alteromonadales; family Alteromonadaceae; genus Alteromonas; species Alteromonas sp. 009811495. The sequence continues at coordinate 4,024,393 of NZ_CP113972.1, read as the reverse complement.
GCAACAGCAGCAAGGTGAAAGATGCCCGTATAATATCGCTCAATTTGCAATTGCACCGCAAGACAGAGCCGTATTGCATAAGCGTATTGCCGAGCGCTTCGACATTATGTTGAAGCAAGGCTTTGAGCAAGAAGTACAAGAACTCTACGAACGGAGTGATCTTCACCAAGATTTACCTTCTATACGTTCTGTGGGTTATAGACAAATGTGGCAGTACTTAGACGGAGAGTTGTCGTATGCAGAGATGCGTGAACGCGGCATTATTGCAACCCGCCAACTCGCGAAACGTCAGCTCACGTGGTTAAGGGGCTGGGAGAACGTTACTTGGCTAGACACATTTGCTAACGATAATTTGACTAAAATTACAGCGAAAGTCACACTTTAAATGTTGGAGTGTGGTATACATTAGACGTGCAGTGGTGGTGTAAGGACCGCCGCGAATAATAAAAACTAAGGATATCAAATGGCTAAAGGGCAATCTTTACAAGACCCATTCTTAAACGCTTTGCGTAAGGAACGTATTCCAGTATCAATTTATCTGGTAAACGGTATTAAACTTCAGGGACAAGTTGAGTCTTTCGACCAATTCGTCATTTTGCTGAAGAACACGGTAAGCCAAATGGTGTACAAGCATGCAATTTCTACAGTGGTACCAGCGCGCGCTATTACCATGCCAAGTGCAGGAGATTCTGAAAATACTAAAGGTGAATAAATTAAAAGGTAACGCGCTTGTTTGACCGTTATGAAGCCGGTGAACAGGCTGTACTTGTTCATGTAAATTTTTCCGACGAGAACAGTAAAGAAGACTTAAGTGAGCTTGAACTTCTTGTGTCTTCTGCTGGGGTTGATGCGGTTGAAGTGATTACTACGTCACGCAGTGCACCGCATGCCAAGTTCTTTGTTGGTTCAGGTAAGGCAGAGGAAATAGCAGCTGCTGTAAAGGCACACGATGCCAATGTTGTTATTTTTAACCACGCGCTCTCTCCTTCGCAGGAGCGTAATCTAGAAGCCGTGTGTAAATGCCGAGTGTTAGATCGCACGGGGCTTATCTTAGACATTTTCGCTCAGCGAGCGAGAACGCATGAGGGTAAGCTTCAAGTCGAACTGGCTCAGTTGAGGCATATCTCAACGCGTCTCATCAGAGGATGGACCCACCTTGAGCGTCAAAAAGGGGGTATTGGTCTTCGTGGTCCTGGTGAAACGCAGCTAGAAACAGACCGTCGATTACTTCGAGGGCGTATCAAAGCCATTCTTCGTCGTTTGGAGAAGGTACAGAAGCAGCGCGAACAAGGTCGTCGTTCGCGTAAGCGTGCTGAAATTCCTACGGTATCCTTAGTTGGCTATACGAACGCGGGTAAATCAACGTTGTTTAACACCATTACCGATTCTCACGTTTATGCAGCTGATCAGTTGTTTGCAACTCTTGACCCTACATTACGCAAAATCGAATTAAAAGACGTTGGGCCAGCCATATTGGCTGACACGGTAGGTTTTATTCGACATCTTCCTCATGATCTTGTGGCTGCGTTTAAGGCAACGCTTCAAGAAACGCAAGAGGCCGACCTTTTGCTACATGTTGTCGACATTGCAGATGCGAAATATCGCGAGACAATGGATGAAGTGAACGATGTTCTTGAAGAAATTGACGCTTCAGAGATACAACAATTACTAATCTGTAATAAGATTGATAAACTGGACGATGTTAATCCACGTATAGAAAGAAATGACGAGGGCGTGCCTGTTCGTGTGTGGCTATCTGCGCAAACAGGAGAAGGCACTGAGTTGTTGAGCCAAGCGTTGACCGAATGTCTCGGTAAAAGCATGGTTAATTACACGTTGAAGATTCCGCCAGCCCAAAGTCGAATACGTGGTGTGTTATACGAGCTAAACTGTATAGCAAGTGAAGAATACGACAGTCAGGGCGACTGGGTAGTTGATGTCAGAATGCCTACAGCCGACTGGAACAGACTTGAAAAACGTCTGGAAAACGGAATATCAGAGTATGTTGTGCGACATTAGTCTAGGCTAGACCTAGGTAATGGTTGCGTAATTCAAAAAATATAACAGTAATCTATGGAGTATCAGCATGGCTTGGAATGAGCCGGGTGGCAATAATAATGACCCGTGGAAAAATCGCGGTGGGAAAGAGCAAGGTCCCCCTGATTTAGACGATGTATTTAAAAACTTGTTCGGCAAGTTTGGTAAATCTGGCGGTAACGGTAATGGCTCAGGTAAAAGCCTAAGCGGTATCGGGGCTGGTATTCTTGTAGTCTTGCTTATTGTCATTTGGGGTGTTAGCGGTTTTTACACCATTCGCGAAGCCGAGCGTGGCGTAGTGTTGCGATTTGGCGAATACCACCAACAAGTTGAACCAGGTCTTCGTTGGGCTCCTACGTTTGTAGATACTGTGATTCCTGTGGATGTGCAGTCTATTCGCGATCAGTCTTCATCGGGTTCAATGCTTACCGAAGATGAAAACGTCGTTAGTGTGCAAATGGAAATGCAGTACCGTGTTGTTGATCCATACCGCTGGACGTTTGCTGTAGAAAGCCCAGAGCAGAGCCTTAGTCAATCATTAGATAGTGCGATACGTTATGTAGTGGGTCATTCAAAAATGGATGACGTACTTACTGATGGACGTGAGGTGACCCGTCAACGTGTTTGGGAAGAGCTTCAAGCCATCATTGAACCATATGACATGGGGGTTTCTATTATCGACATGAACTTCCGTGACGCACGCCCACCTGAGCAGGTGAAGGACGCGTTTGATGATGCCATTGCTGCCCAAGAAGATGAGCAGCGATTTATCCGCGAAGCTGAAGCGTATGCCAGAGAGATTGAGCCGCGTGCACGTGGTCAGGTCAATCGCATGAACGAAGAAGCACAAGCGTATAAAGAGCGCGTAACACTTGAAGCGCAAGGTGAAGTAGCCCGCTTTGATGAACTTCTGCCACAGTATGAGAGAGCGCCGCAAGTAACTCGCGACCGTATTTACCTTGAGACGATGGAAGAAGTATTAGGCAGCACCAGCAAAATTTTGGTGGATAGCAAAGGCGGCAACAATATGATGTATCTTCCATTAGATAAGATAATGGAACGTCAACAATCAAATACGACTACCCGCTCTCGCAATACCCTAGAAGGGCTTCAAGATCCAGTGACTGACGTTTCTGGTCGAAGCCGCAATTCGTCACCATCATCGGGTCTACGCGGTGATAGCTTCAGAGAGGGGAGATAATTAGCTATGAAGAATTTACTTATTGCAGCAGCAGTTCTTCTTGTTTTACTTGCTTCAGGCTCTTTGTTTGCAGTGAAAGAAGGTGAGCGTGCCATTGTTATTCAATTTGGTAAAGTGCAGCGTGATAACGAAACGGGCGACACGAAAGTGTTCACACCTGGTCTTCACTTTAAATTGCCGTTTATTGATTCGGTACGTGTGTTAGATGCACGTATTCAGACGTTGGATGGAACTCCAGATCGCTTTGTTACCAGCGAGAAAAAAGACCTTATTGTCGATTCTTACGTAAAATGGCGTATAGATGATTTTGCGCGTTACTACTTGTCTACCGGCGGCAACAAACTTCAGGCTGAAGCCTTGTTAAAGCAGAAAGTAAACAATGGTTTGCGTTCGGAATTCGGTACACGCACCATTGCACAAATCGTATCAGGTGAGCGTTCTGCATTGATGAACCAAGCGATGGAGCAAGCGGCGACCTCGTCTGATGAACTGGGTATTGAAATTGTAGACGTTCGTGTTAAGCAAATTAACTTACCAACAGAGGTGAGTAATTCAATATTCCAGCGTATGCGCGCAGAGCGCGCCGGTGTGGCACGTGAACACCGTTCAGAAGGCCAAGAGCAAGCAGAGGTTATTCGCGCAAATATCGATGCAAAAGTAACGGTTATGCTTGCTGATGCAGAGCGTAATGCTCGACAACTTCGCGGTGAAGGTGATGCGCTTGCAGCACAGATATACGCAGATGCATATTCTAAAAACGCTGATTTTTATAGCTTCCTTCGCAGTATGGATGCCTACAAGAAGAGCTTTAATAGTAAGCAAGACGTGATGGTTATTGCACCTGACAGTGAATTCTTTAAGTATATGAATCAGTCAAAAGGCAATTAATTGCATTTGTGCACGTAAATTTCAAAAAGCCAGTCTTTATGACTGGCTTTTTTGTATCTGTCATTTCTTGTTAAGCTGCTGTTTTTATGAAAAAAAGAGAGGGTTAGGATAAGGAGGAGTAACAAGAGATACTGTTTCATTTCACCCTTTGACTGCCAAAATTGAATGAAATCGGGTAAAATACCATCGAATTTACGATAAAAGATGCACCACTGTTTGTACGAAGACACAGCCTTCCCAGCTTGTGAGTCGATGATGTAGGTGCTAAAAAAACGACAGAGGGAAAATTTTGACAACGGAAAACACAAATACAGTTTCTGCCGACAGTAACGGCGGAAAGGGTGGTTTATTCTCGCGATTTCTCGCTACGGTTGAATTTTTAGGGAACTTACTACCTCACCCAGTGACATTGTTTGCGCTATTAGCCGTGTTCATTGTAGTGCTAAGCGGTATTTTAGGTTACTTCGATATCGCGGTTGCAGATCCTCGTCCTGTAGGGGCAAAAGGCAGAGAAGCCAATGGCATGATTGAAGTTATTTCTTTGATGAGTGCTGAGGGCTTGCAACGGATAGTGACTGGTCTTGTGACTAACTTCACTGGGTTCGCACCTTTAGGGACCGTATTGGTTGCCTTATTGGGTGTGTCAGTCGCTGAGCATTCTGGCCTGTTATCTGCCGCTATGCGGGCATTAGTAATGAATGCCTCTCAGCGTGCTGTGACTTTTGCCATCGTATTTGCAGGTATTGTCTCTAATACCGCATCAGAACTCGGTTATGTAGTACTCATACCACTGGCTGCAATGATCTTTCATTCGCTGGGTCGACACCCGTTAGCGGGTCTCGCAGCTGCCTTTGCAGGCGTATCAGCAGGTTACAGCGCAAACTTACTACTCGGAACTGTAGACCCATTGCTGTCGGGTATTACTGAAGCAGCAGCACACATGATAGACCCCGATTATGTAGTGGGTCCTGAGGTGAATTGGTATTTTATGTTTATCAGCACATTCGTAATTGCGACCATGGGAGCGCTGGTTACGGAGAAAGTGGTGGAACCGCGCCTCGGTAAATTCGACGCATCAGAAGCATCGGTCGATTTGGGTAATCAGTCAATGGATGCACCCACTAATGTCGAGAAAAAAGGGTTGCGCTGGGCAGGTATTTCTTTTGCATTAGTGTGTGCGGTACTAGCACTCACTGTGGTGCCAGAAAATGGTATTTTACGTCATCCAGAAACGGGTGAAGTTGCCGGCTCTCCTTTCTTGAAGGGGATTGTTGCGTTCATTTTCATCACGTTTGCTATTCCCGGTTTTGTTTACGGTAAAGTCACCGGTTCAATGAAGAACGATAAAGACATCATTAATGCCATGTCGAAAAGCATGGGCGCAATGGGTCTTTATATCACCTTGGTATTTTTTGCGGCGCAGTTCGTGGCGTTTTTCAAATGGACTAACCTAGGTACCGTGCTTGCGGTAAAAGGCGCTGCGTTACTACAAGCTGCCGGTCTAGATGGTCCAGCTGTGTTTATCTTGTTTATCTTGATGTGCGGCGTTGTCAATTTATCTTTAGGTAGTGCATCGGCACAGTGGGCCGTAACCGCACCAATTTTCGTGCCTATGCTTATGCTGATTGGGTATGCACCTGAGGTAATACAAGCTGCGTATCGTATTGGCGACTCAGTAACGAACGTAATTGCTCCTATGATGAGTTACTTCGGTCTTATCCTTGCCATGGCCGCCCGTTACAAAAAAGACTTAGGAATGGGCACCCTAATCGCAATGATGCTGCCGTACTCGATGGTCTTTATCGTCGGATGGACATTGTTGTTCTATATCTGGGTATTCCTACTAGGCATGCCAGTTGGCCCAGGCGCGGCAACCTATTACCAGCCTTAGTTAAATAACACTTATAGTGACACGCGAAAGGCGGTGGTTGAGTAACCTCCGCCTTTTTTTGTTTTTTGTGAAAGCACCCAGTGGCTAATCGCTTCATTTGTACGTAGCAATCGCTTTATTTTCGCCGTGTAAAAGATCATAAGTCGTGGTATTTCAGTATACTATTACTTATTAAAGCGTTACTTATAGCAGATAAAGTAATAAAGCTAATTCACAGCGTAGTACTTCTCGGAATCAGTTTTCAATGAAATATAAATCTAACAAAGGGTTCTCCCACGGTCAGGCAGACAAGATAGGTGTGTTGGTTACTAATTTGGGTACACCAGAGGCGCCAACTAAACAGGCATTGCGCCCGTATTTAAAAGAGTTTCTTTCTGATCCTCGGGTTGTTGAAGTACCAAGAGCCATTTGGTGGTTTGTGCTAAATATGATCATTCTCAATATACGTCCCAAGCGTTCTGCTCATGCTTATTCGACCGTCTGGACTGACGAGGGGTCGCCATTGATGGCAATTACCAAAGCGCAAGCCAGTGCAATCGCTGAGCGCTGTAAAGCCACTTATGGTGATGATGTGGTTGTTGACTTTGCTATGCGCTATGGCAAACCTGCCATTTCCGATGTTCTCGACAATATGCTATCTCAAGGCGTGCGTAAGTTAGTCGTGTTACCTCTTTACCCCCAATACAGCGCTTCAACGACAGGCTCAACGTTCGATGCCATCGCCAAAGACTTTACGTCACGTCGCTGGCTACCAGAGCTTCGCTTTGTTAATCACTATAATGACAGAGAAAGCTTTATCAGCGCGCTGGCAAATAAAGTGAAAACACATTGGGAAGCACATGGACGGGCTGATAAGCTTATTTTGTCTTACCACGGCATACCAAAACGCTACTTGATGAACGGCGACCCGTATCATTGTGAGTGCCATAAAACATCCCGCTTGCTAGCGGAAAAGTTAGGTCTAAGTCACGACGAGTACATGACAACATTCCAATCGCGCTTTGGACGGGAAGAGTGGTTAAAACCCTATACCGATGAAACCCTCAAAGGGCTGCCTGAGAAAGGGGTCAAATCCATTCAGGTCATGTGCCCTGGTTTTTCTGCCGATTGCCTTGAAACCATTGAAGAAATTGGTGAAGAGAATCGCGAGTACTTTATGGAAGCAGGCGGGGAGCGCTACGAATACATTGAGGCGCTCAACAGCGACAAAGAACACATTGATGCACTGTTTGAAATTATCCAAGAAAACCTTAACGGTTGGACAGTTGAATCTGACAATGGATTACGCGCAGGTCTTGCAAGAGCACTGGGAGCCAGCAAGTAGCCATTGAACATTATGAAGGAAGAATGACATGGACGTTAAAGCGCCCAAAGCCCTGCTAAAGGCACAAAAAATGGCTAACTTACTTGATACGGCAGTAAAGCTACCGATTATACCCATTCGGGTGGGGTTAGACTCTCTCGTAGGCCTTATTCCCGGGGCAGGTGATGCGCTTATGTTGTTTGTGTCACTGAGAATTGTATGGCTTGGCAAGTCCATGGGAATGCCTAAGGCGCTCATTGCGCAAATGATTAAGAACTCAGCTATCGATTTTGGCTTGGGCTTCATACCTTTTATTGGCGATATTGCTGATATCTTCTACAAGGCTAATCAGAAAAACGTGCGGATTATGGAACGCTGGTGGATTAGCGAAAACAAGGCGAATGTCGACGCTGCTACGCAGGAAAAATTAGCACAATGGGAGTCTGAGAACAGATAACCTCTGAAGAAATGTCATAAAATTATCAATCGTTTTCTATACTGTAGGCGTAACAAAAGCGTGTTCACTTCTATCGAACTACCTCTCTACAAGGAGCGTGCAGTAAATGAAAGCGTCAGACCTATTTGTAAAAGCCCTAGAAGCAGAAGGTGTTGAATATGTATTTGGTATTCCAGGCGAAGAAAACCTCGACCTTCTAGAATCACTCCGTTCATCTTCCATAAAATTAGTACTTACACGCCATGAGCAGGGCGCAGGGTTTATGGCCGCCACTTACGGTAGGCTTACCGGTAAGGTGGGGGTATGCTTATCAACGCTAGGCCCAGGCGCAACAAACTTAGTTACTCCGGCAGCTTATGCACAATTAGGTGCAATGCCTATGCTGATGATAACGGGGCAAAAGCCCATAAAGACCAGCAAACAAGGCCGCTTTCAAGTCATAGATATCGTCGATATGATGAGGCCGATTACGAAGTTTACGACGCAAGTAGTCAGTGGCGATCGCATTCCTTCTACGGTGAGAGAAGCATTTCGCTTAGCTCACGAGGAGCGACCTGGTGCAGTACATATTGAATTACCCGAAGATATAGCAGCAGAGCAGACGTCTGCGCATTTACTTGAACCGAGCGTTTCCCGCAGGCCAATTGCAGAATATAAAGCTATTGCGCAAGCAATATCTATGATTGAAGAAGCTCAGTCGCCACTGCTACTTATTGGTGCAGGTGCAAATAGAAAGCTGACGGCAAAAATGCTGAGGGAGTTCGTTGATAAAACCTGTATTCCATTTGTCACCACTCAGATGGGTAAAGGCGTGTTAAACGAGAGCGACAAGCGCTTTGCTGGCAATACCGCACTATCGGATGGTGACTTCGTTCACCGCGCTATCGAGCGCGCAGACCTTATTATTAACGTAGGCCACGATGTTGTCGAGAAGCCGCCTTTCTTTATGCATCACAACGACAAACAGGTAATTCATGTGAATTTTGAGCCTGCTGCAGTTGACCCAGTTTACTTCCCGCAATTAGAAGTCGTCGGTGATATTGCCAATAGCATATGGCAAATTAAAGAAGGTATTACACCTCAAGAGGGCTGGAAACTCGACTTCTATCAAGATGTTCACGAAGCTTATGTCAATCACAGAGCCGAGGCCGAAGATGACAGTCGCTTTCCTATTTTACCTGAGCGCTTTGTGCGAGATATACGCAAGGTCATGCCCGACAACGGTATTGTGACGCTTGATAATGGTGTGTATAAAATTTGGTTTGCTCGAAATTATCCCGCATATCACCCTAATACTCTGTTACTCGATAACGCGCTCGCAACTATGGGGGCAGGGTTGCCCTCTGCGATTGCGGCGAAATTAGTCAAACCTGATGTCCCTGTGGTAAGTGTATGCGGTGATGGTGGATTCATGATGAACAGTCAAGAAATCGAAACTGCGGTGCGGCTTAAGCTCGACCTTGTTGTGATCATCTTGCGCGATGATGCGTACGGAATGATAAAGTGGAAACAAGCGAATATGCAGTTTGATGAATTTGGTTTGGATTATGGAAACCCCAATTTCGTTAAATATGCGCAGAGTTATGGTGCTCAAGGTTGGCGTGTTGATGATACTGATGTACTGATTCCAATGGTGGAAAAGTGTTTGAATACACCGGGTGTTCATATTATTGATTGCCCTGTTGACTACAGCATGAATGATGAAACTCTAAACCACACCATTAAAGCGCTCAGCGCTAAGCTGTAAAACGCAAATGCAAAGGCAAAGGCAGAGAAAAGGAGCCTAAACATGTTGAAGGACAGTTACCCGTATTACCTTGCGAGCGAAGCCCATTTCGCGAACACCGACTTAGACGTTACTAACAAATTTACCGGTGAAGTGGCGACGAAAGTAGCAATGGCTAACGCCGACACAATAGATAAAGCCATTGCGGCAGCAGAGCAAGCACAACCTGCAATGACGGCGATGGCACCCTACGAACGCCAAGCAGTACTTGAGCACTGTGTAAAGCGTTTTACAGAACGAGCTGATGAGCTAGCACAAGCCTTGTGTATCGAAGCGGGTAAGCCTATCAAGGATGCTAAAGGAGAAGTGAGCCGTCTTATTGATACGTTTAAAATTGCGGCCGAAGAATCTGTGCGCATAAATGGTGAGGTGGTTAATTTGGAGATTTCAGCCCGCGCCAAGGGGTATCAAGGGATGACCAAGAAAGTACCTATTGGACCCTGCTCGTTCATTTCTCCATTTAACTTTCCTTTAAATTTGGCTGCACATAAAGTTGCTCCTGCAATTGCGGCCGGCTGTACCTTTGTTTTAAAACCTGCCTCTCGCACACCTATCGGCGCGCTGATTATCGGTGAAGTACTTGCTGAAACAGATTTACCTAAAGGTGCATTCTCAATTCTGCCATGTAGCCGCGACGGGGCGGACTTATTCACAACGGATGAGCGCCTCAAACTGCTGAGTTTCACTGGGTCGCCAGATGTGGGTTGGGCACTAAAGGCAAAAGCGGGGAAGAAGCCAGTTGTACTTGAATTAGGTGGTAACGCAGCATGTATTGTCGATGAAGATGCCGATATTAAAGACGCCATAGAACGGGTAATCATTGGTGCATTTTACCAGTCTGGTCAAAGCTGCATTAGCGTTCAACGTTTACTTGTTCACAGCAGTATTTACGATGAGTTTAAACAACAATTCGTAGAGCAAGTCAAAGCGTTGGTATCGGGTGACCCATCCGACGAAGACACCTTCATTGGGCCAATGATTTCAGAAGGTGAAGCAAAACGCTTACACGGCTGGATAGAAGAGGCTAAAGATAAAGGTGCCACTATCCTGTGTGGAGGAACTCGCGATGGTGCGATGCTTGAGGCAACGGTTATGGAGAATGTACCAAAAGACTGTGATGCAAGCGCAGAAGAGGCATTTGGTCCACTCGCGATTTTAGTACCGTTTGATGATTTTGATGCGGCATTAGATGAAGTGAATAATAGCCGCTATGGTCTACAAGCAGGCGTATTTACGCGAGATTTATACAAAGCGCACAAAGCGTGGAACGTGTTAGATGTTGGCGGTGTAGTGATTGGCGATGTTCCTAGTTGGCGCGTAGATAATATGCCCTATGGCGGTGTCAAAGACTCGGGCTTGGGCCGAGAGGGCATCCGTTACGCGATAGAAGACATGACTGAAACTCGCCTAATGGTAATTCGAACCCCGCAATAACTCTCTTGCAGTAGGTGCTCAATGGATCACCTACTGCGCAGCGTACTCTTCCAATAGGGCTAACGGAATAATATCCAATGCCTTTTCATGCGTCGCTTCAAGACGCACTTTTGGCGCAACGCCCGCTTGGTAAGCTTGTAGCCATCTTGAAGCACATAAGCACCAACGATCACCGGCCAGCAGCCCTGGAAACTCCATACTTGGCCATGGCGTTATAAGATCGTTGCCTTGGCGTAATGAAAACTGCAAAAATTCATCAGTAACAACAGCGCATACACTGTGGTTGCCTACATCAGCATCGGGTACGTAGCAGAACCCTTCTCGTGTGAAGCCTGTATTTCCACAGCACAGTTGCAATGGTCGACCGTAGACATTTTTTGCGTTTGCCAAATCAAATACTCCTTTCACAACGTATTACTAGCTTTAGAATAACATAGTACTTCATGTGAGCCACATGGTAGCGATTGTATAACGTGCCAAGGAATAATTGATATGCTGGATAAGAGTCAAAAAACGGGGAGCGAGAATTTTTCTCGTGAGGAAGTCGCACGATTTGACGCACTTGCTGAAAGCTGGTGGGATCCAAAAGGGCAGTACAAAACTGCACTGGCATTTAATCAAGCGCGGTTAGAAGTCATAAAAACACAGATTGAGCGTCATTTTGGAATAAACAGCGTTGTTTCAGACTACAGCGCACTGTCAATTATTGATATTGGCAGTGGTGGTGGACTCATCAGTGAACCGCTAGCGAAACTCGGCGCCAAGGTCACCGGAATTGATGCAAGTGCAGTAAGTGTAGAAGTAGCTAAACGGCATGCGGCTAAAGAAGGCGTAAAGGTGACCTATAAACATATGCTGTCAAGCGATGTGGTCAAAGAACAGTCTCAGTACGATGTAGTGATTAATGCAGAGGTGGTAGAGCACGTTCCGGATCAGCAACAACTTATCAGGGAATGTGCGAGTATGGTTAAACCCGGTGGGTTACTCATATTAGCTACCTTAAATAGAACTGTTAAAAGTTATATCATCGCCATAGTAGGTGCCGAGTACGTTATGCGCTATCTACCTATAGGCACCCATGCTTGGCGCAAGTTTGTTAAACCTGCAGAGTTGTATAGCTGGATAGGCGATGCTTTTGAGCTTCATCACCAAATAGGCATGAAGTTGAATCCTTTTAAAGGTGAATGGGCTACAACGTCGAGCCTCGCCGTCAATTACATTCAAACCTATCGTCACAGAAAGTAATACGTTTACATTAGTTGTGTTTATGCAGTCTATGCACAACAAAAATAGTATGGTAGAGCATACTCAGCGGATACAGTTAACAAACTGATTTACAATGACTTTGAAAAAATAGGGTGCGAAAAATTTGAGCAATACGACACCGCGCGTCTAATTTGTGTCGCATCAAATGTTGATCTTTACATTGTGTTTACATAATTATAACAAAGGTCTGACCACAGACCTCATGTCAATAGACAATATAATTATGGGACACACAATGAAACTAGTTAAAAAACTCGTTGTAACCGTGGCTATTGTTGCTGCGGCGCTTGTTAGCCAAGCTTACGCCAGTACGTACGCCAAAACCAAGTACCCAATAGTATTAGTGCACGGCCTATTTGGCTTTGATGACGTGCTCTTTGTTGATTACTTCTACAAAGTACCGCATAAACTTAGCCGCAATGGTGCCGAGGTATATGTTGCTCAAGTCTCTCCTGCCAATTCCTCGGAAGTACGTGGTGAACAGCTTTTAGCTTATATCGATGAAGTACTCGCATTATCAGGAGCGCAAAAAGTTAATCTTATTGGGCACAGTCACGGCGGTCCAACAGCGCGTTACGCCGCTAGTGTTGCTCCAGACAAAGTGGCATCAGTCTCCTCAGTAGCGGGTGTTAATTGGGGCAGTAAAGTCGCAGACCAACTTCGCAATGCGATAGCTGAAGATTCTTTTCAAGAAGGCGCTGCAAGTGTAGTGGTTGATGCTTTTGCGAATATTATAGAGATTGCTTCAGGTTCTGACCCGCGTGACAAACCTACTGACTCTATTGCAGCAATGGACTCGCTTTCAACCACAGGCAGTATTGCTTTTAATCGCAAGTATCCAGAAGGTATGCCCTCTGCATACTGTCGCAACGATGGGAAGATGCTTGCAGAAAATGGTGTTTATTATTTTTCTTGGAGCGGGGCGAGAACGTTCACCAATGCACTGGATATTGCTGACCCGTTTCTTGCTATTACGGGCACCGCATTTAATGAAGCTAACGATGGCCTTGTGTCTACTTGTAGCTCTCACTTAGGCAAAGTGCTGAAAGACAATTACAAGATGAACCATTTGGATGAAGTTAACCAAAGTTTTGGTATCACCCATTGGTTTGAAACAAACCCAGTTGATGTATTCGTTAATCAAGCCAATAGGCTGAAAAACTTAGGTTTGTAATGAAGGTTATTCTTATTTTCCTAGGAGGGCTTGCAGCCCTCCTTATCGGCACGTTGGCACTTAATAAACAGCAGTCTGCTGCTTCAGTAGAACAACATTTAGTTGCCGACACACCAATGCTACCTTCTTCGCAAGTTGCACTACCGCAAACCTCGTCAGTAGAAAGTAATATAGGTAGCGTAACTCAGAACCAGAATGCCTTTTATTTGAGCTTCACCGTTAAGGACGATTTCGATAAATTTATTTTTGATAGGCAGGAAACCGCACCTGAGTTGGTGATAGCGCATTTCAATGTGTATGCGAGAGAAATGTTTAGCGATGATACCGAGAGTGTGGCGACAGATCTCTTTGAGCGTTATGTAAGATACAAAGTGGCGTTGTCTGACGAAGACATCGAGGTAGATATGTCGCTCTCAAATCTACGCGATGTTGCGTACAAACTCGATGAGAGAGAACTATTAAGGCGTGAGTATTTTTCCGACATTGAATATTACTACTTGTTTAGTCAAGACGCCCAAATTGATCAAGCCGCGTTAGATAGGCTACAGATAGCGCAAGAGAAAATGCTCGACAAATCACAGCGCCAAGCCTTGATCTTTGCGCAAATTGAAAATGCGAGCGACGCTGAAAAACACGCATTTAAGCCAACAGTAGACATGCACAAGATTCAGCAAATAAAGCGCACACACACAACGCTAAATGCGCGTTACAACGCCGTGGCTGCCGAGTTTGGTCACGAGGTGGCCGAGCGATTCAGGAAAACTTGGCAAGCACAAAGCTCATGGGATGAGCGCGTTAAAGCGTATGAGAGCTACCGACAATCAATAGGGAATAAAGACCTGAAGAGTGATGTCGTGAAACAACAAATTGTCGACTATGAAAATGCTCACTTTAGTGCCAACGAACTAAAACGGCTAAGAGTGATAACTTCTCTGCAAACGGCAGCTTCGGCCGATTAAGCTTCAACGCATACACAGGTATAACCATAAAAGCGCTGAATAGTCATACTGTTAAGCAGAGTGATTTGAATGCCTACTCTCCACTGACTACATTAGCAATACACACCTCGCCCTACCGAGTTGCCTATGGAGAGTTTGACAGTATGAAAATATATGAAACGAAAACAGCACCCAATCCTCGCCGAGTACGCATGTTCCTCGCAGAAAAAGGAATAGACGTCGACTATGTTCAAGTCGATATTCAAAAAGGTGAGAATCTAACTGCTGAAATGCGTGCGAAAAACCCACTTGGGAAAATTCCAATTTTAGAACTCGACGATGGAACCTGCATCGCAGAAACCGACGCTATTTGTACATATTTTGAAGCACTGCAACCTGAGCCGCCATTAATGGGCACTACGCCGGTAGAAAAAGCAACGATTTCTATGTGGCAACGACAAGTTGAGTTTGCATTTATGCTTCAGGTTGGCATGTGCTTTCAACATACAACGGGCTATTTTAAAGACCGCATGGTGCCGGTACCTGAGTATGGAAAAGAAGCGGGTATTAATGCATCGAAGTACTTAAATATCTTGGAGCGTAGGCTTGGTGTAAAACCCTTTATAGCCGGTGATGCGTTTAGTATTGCAGATATTACCGCATTGTGTGCCTTAGACTTCGCCCGCGTTGTCGATATTCGAATGAAAGAAGAGCAAACCAACTTGGCTCGCTGGTATGAGACAGTGAGTAGCAGAGCGAGTGCAAAAGCCTGATGATTGATTTATATACCGCAGCAACCCCCAATGGATGGAAAGCCTCTGTCGCCCTTGAAGAAATGGGGCTTCAGTATACTGCCCATAGCGTTAATTTAATGAAAGGCGAACAAAAAACACCTGAGTTTCTCGCCATGAACCCCAACGGACGTATTCCGGTGATTGTCGACCGTGATGAGCAGGGGCATGTTGTGTTTGAATCCGGGGCCATAATGCTCTATCTCGCTGAAAAAACGGGTATGTTTTTACCCCAATCAGCAAAAGGTAAGAGTCAGGTTACTCAGTGGCTTATGTTCCAAATAGGGGGGATTGGTCCCATGATGGGACAAGCGAACGTGTTTTATCGCTATCTAGAAGAAAAGATCCCAGTTGCTATCGACAGATACCAAAACGAAGTGCGACGACTTTTCACTGTTTTAGACGGTCGTTTAGCTGAACATGAGTACTTGGTTGACGACTACTCTATTGCAGACATGGCGAACTGGTGCTGGGTACGCACTTATGAGTGGTCTGGCGTTAGCATAGAGGGACTGGACAATCTTATTCGCTGGAAAAATAGCATTGAAGCGAGACCAGCAGCGCGACGCGGTGTGGAAGTGCCTAATAAGATTGATAAAGAAGCCCTAATTAAAGGCGCCAAGAACGTGGTGACTCGCTAGAACATTAAACAAAGCGTGCTGTACTTTTTTAAATGCACGCTTTGTATTACACTGCGGGCGTGCAAAAACGCGCTAGAACTACGAAAAATAACGTTAAAGGTGTATCATGAAAGGGATTTTACTCTCGCTAATGCTATTAGTTGTGAGCGCTGCGTCCTTCGCTTCGCAACAGCTGCCACTTGAATACTTCATTAAACACGGTGATTACCTCGATTTAAAACTGTCGCCTAACGGCAAACACATTGCCGCGCGCGTGCGTGTGGATGGTCGAGTATTCCTAGCCATATTAAATGCTGCGGATATGCAGATTGTAGGCGGTATCAAACCAGGTAATAAAGACATTATCCACACGGTTAACTGGGTAAATGATGAGCGTCTGGTTTTCGAATACGCGGAAAAACAAAGTTACCTCGATAGTCCTATCCCAACAGGCGAGTTATTTGCCATGAATATCGATGGCTCGCAAAAAGAAATGCTTTATGGTTATCGAGCTAGCGACGAAAGAACGGGTTCGCGTTTATCAAGTAGAGAAAACACGTTAGCAAGCCAAGAGATCTTAAGTTATCTAGAAGATGATGAAGACCATATTCTTATTGCCGAATATCCATGGACAAAAGAGGGTACATTGTATTACGACTCTCGTGAAAGACCTCCCATTATTAGCCGTCTTAATATTTACAGTGGTAAAAAGCGCAAACTAGACATATTACCTTATGGGCACAGCCGTGCACTAGCCACGAAAAAAGGCCAGGTTAACTTTATGACGTGGCGCGACGAAAATGGCAACGGACACTCTGCCTATCGCAAAAATAACGACGCAGAATGGGTGCCGTTGAACGAAGCTTTTGAAATTCAAGAAGGGCTATACCCACTAGGCCTTAGCGAAGATAATAAATCAATTTATCTGTCTGGCCGCACAGGTGAAGAAGAAGTGTATACACTGTACACGTTAAATCTTGAGACAGGTAAATACGCGCGCGCGTTCCCAGAGCATACAACCGATATTGAAAATGTGATTTTAGATACCAATGGAATGCCTGCAGTAGGTATTACTTATCCAAACAAGTCAGCGTTTGTTTATGCTAAAAATAACTCGAAGATTGGTAAGATCCACAAAATGCTAGCAGATGCATTTGAAGGGCAAACCGTTGATATAGCTAGTGCGACAAAAGATTGGAAAACGCTTCTTGTACACGTTTCTAGCGATGTAAATCCGGGTGAATACTACTTATTTGATAGTGAATCGATGGGGGCCGAATTTATTTGGGCGAACAGCTCATGGATAGACCCTGGTTACCTATCAGCAATGCAGCCTATCGACATTCCTACAGAAGATGGTGAAACCATTCACGGTTACCTTACCATGCCAAGTGTAAAGCTTAACGAAGGCAAGCCACCATTGGTTGTGATTATTCACGGTGGTCCGCATCAACAAGGAACTCGAGATTTTTGGCAGTATGATGCCGAAACTCAGTTGATTGCCAACCGTGGTTATGCCGTTTTACGCGTAAACTTTAGAGGCAGTGACGGCTACGGCAAACGCTTCGAGCGCTTGGGTTATCGAGAGTGGGGCGGCGCGATGATTAAAGACATTAACGACTCGGTTAAGTACGTTATTGATAAAGGCTACGTGGACGGAAACAAAGTATGTTCTTACGGCGCTAGCTACGGAGGTTACGCTGCCTTGATGTCAGTGGTTCGCGACCCAGATTTGTATAAGTGTACCATTGGCTATGTAGGCATTTACGACCTAGAGTACGTATATTCAGAAAGTGATATTCCAAATAGCTGGGGCGGTCAGGCTTATTTGCAGCGCGTACTGGGCACCGACAAACAAGTATTATCTGAGTTCTCGCCGATTAGTCATGCCAGTGAAATTAAGGCCAAAGTAATGCTTATTCATGGCTCAAAAGACCGTCGTGTACCTGAGATAAACTCAGAAGCCCTTGCTGAAAAGTTAGAAGAAGTAGGCAATGCGCCTCAATATCTTCAGTATTCACAAGCAGGCCACGGCGTGTTTGATGAAGGTGACAGACAAGAGTTGTATCAGGGATTACTCGATTTCCTAGATGCAAATCTTCATTAAAAACGTAAAATAAAACACGTTAGGGCCATTAAACAACTTATGAAATATACGTTGTTAAATGGCCCTTTTTTATTGAGCTATGTCCTTGAGAGTTTGCATGAGGCGGTTGAGCCAACCGTTGGCCAGACTAGGCTTGTAAACCAGTACGACCTCCTCTTCGTTACAACTCTGGCTTTCTACTATATTAATCGTCGCGAGCTCTTCTGTCGTCGCTACAAACTCAGGAACGTACGCCAGTGCCAACCCACGACGCACCAAAGATATAAGCGTGCTAAAGTCGTTGCAGCGATACTGAATGTATCTTGGCATTTTTTCATCATGCCAACCATCAGAGCCCATACCTCGGCGAATGCCACAAAGAGGGGAAACATTAGGGCAGGCAAAACCGAAACTGCTCAAACCTTCCATTGAGACGTTGCCATCTATCAATGAATTTATGATGGGATGAGACTTGCCTGCTACAACGCAATACGTCGTTTTCCCTAAACTAATAGAAGTGAGCTCACTTCTGGCACCATGCTCTTGCAGCCCTGCTTTGGTGACCAAAGCTAAATGGCTTTGCCCAGTAGATACATGGCTTAGCGCCTGCCCCTCCCAAACTGCATCAACGTTAAATTCCAAGGACATACTGTGTAGCCCTTTAACAATATCGCTTAGCTGATGTTGGAGCAGGATCGCTGGTCCAGACAGTTTTACGGTTGTGGTATGGTCAGCACCAATAAACTCACTAATCGCTTGTTCAGTCTCATGGACAATATGCAATGCATACTGGCGAAACTTTGCTCCCTGTGAATTAAGTACAATATTGCGCCCAATTCGATCGAAAAGTGTAGTGCCAAGTGTGTTCTCAAGTCGTTTAACGACTTTTGATAGGGCGCCAGCAGTGACATTCAGCTTAACCGATGCACGTTGTAAATTGCCACAATTCGCTATTTCTATAAATTTCTTCAGGTCATCGGTATCCATTAAATTATTTCCTAAATGGAAATGAATATTGAAATTTTATAGCTTAAAAGTGAATGTTTGCAATGTAATACTCTCGCCAATTCAACCCATACGCACATACAGTCAGGATTCTTTGTAGGAATGCCAAGAGCAACAATTGGTATTTAGGTATTGTGTCTTCGTCATCACGAGTAATAAAAATGAGATTGAGTTTAATTTTTCTGTGCTTTTTTACACTTGTAGGTTATTGCCTTGCCAACACTGAAAATTATGGCGGGGAGCATAGTGGTCATGAGTCACATCGAGTGGGTATGCATGGTATGGTATTGTTCAGCGATGGCTTGCACCTATATGCGAGCCACCTTCCACTATATAGTACGCCGCATGACTATCAAATTCTTTATCAAGTCGAAAGTCGGTACCAACGTGAGTTAATCAGCCTGCTTACTACAGCGCGTCGAGAAGTTGATCAGGGAAACGCGCTGCTAACGCTACTGCCAGAGTCATTTGACTTGAATAGACTTATTGCCGGTGATGCTTTTGAAATAAGAGCAACATTCTATAAAGGCCATTTTGAACGCGGTGGTTCAAAATGGAAAGAAGACGAGAGTTTTCAATTTGTGAAACGAGTTTATAAGCGACAGTTACCAGTTTCCAAGAAGGGGGGCGCATCGGCCTCTCAAACAATACACAACCCAAATCATCATGCTACCCAATGGGTTTCACTGCCAACTGAAAATGGCAAAAAGTCCTTGTATGTCTATCGAATTGAGCGCAGGCCATCATTTGATGCCATAGTGTTAGCAGAGGGTTGTCCATCTGTAGAGCATCTGCCATCAGTGGCACCGCGAACGCCAAGTATTGAGCAAGTTTATGCAGCATTTGATACTTGTAGTCATCGCTCGGTTATGTATTTTGAGACAGCGGATTTCGCACTCTAAAGCAAACATTATGGGTAACGTACCTTCACGCGTAATTAGCCAATAAAGGTAAGTTGGCGCTGCCTATGGACTGCGCTTTGGCGCCAACATTACCCGCTGTTATTGTTATAGGAGGCAGCCCTCTCATATCTAAATGCGATAGTGCATTTTGCGTTGTGTCTACAAGCGCTTGTCTCACGTCGTTGGGCATTGCGCCGTCTATAATGATGCCATCGAGGTCGAGCAAACTCATTGCGCAGTGACTTGCATATGCGAGTCCTTGCGAGGCATTGCTTATCCACGTTGTTATTTCATGGGGAGAACACTGCCAATGGGAAGGATGCTCATACAAAAGACCACCATTCTCGCCATTCGCATTAAGTTGCTGCTCAAGTAGATAAAGAGAAGACTGTTTTATGAGTTGTTGTACTTCCTTTCCATTAAACAGTGACAGCGAGCCAATTGCTCCCGCCCTACCGCTTTTGCCCTCTAAAAGAGAACCATTGAGCACTAACCCACCACCCACAAAAGTACCAACAAAAATATAGAGAAAGTTACGCCATTGGTGAGCGTTGCCAAACGATAGTTCGGCGCTACATGCTGCGGCGGCGTCATTTCGCACAAAAACTGGAAGGGCTAACAATGCGTTTAACTGACTTGCGATATCACATTGCTGCCATTGTTTTAACACCTCTATTGGCGCTCCTGCTTCCTCTGCCCAGTGCCATATTTCAAAAGGCATGGCTACACCGATTCCGCGGATCCGGGTGGTAAGGCATTGGTCTAACGAGCTCGCAACAACATTAAATGCGCGCTGTGAAAAAGAGAGTAGGCTATCGACACTCGGGAAATCAACGCGTTCGTGCAGTGAGGCAACTACATTGCCAACGAAATCGATGAGCGTCATATCATAACTGCGCCTGCCGATCTTAAGTCCTACACTAAAAGCACCGTCTTCATTAAGTGCAAAAGGGATCTTGGGTTGGCCTTTCGCGCCTTTTAGGGGCGAAAGTCGCTTAACCAAATCGTCGGCTTCGAGTTTTTTAATAATAACTGTTGCAGATTGAGCAGACAGGCCTGTCATTTTTGAGATAGTCGCTTTTGGGAGGGCACCGTGCTGACGTATGAGTGCAAGCACCTCTCGTTCGTTTTGTGAGCGATTATCTAACAGTTCAGGTGCATTATTGTCGTTTAAGTCTACAGGTGTATTCACTATCTATGTGCATCAGCATTATGACAAAAGTTACGCTAAGGTTATCACACAATTCTCATCACTTAATGGTGTAATCATAAGCACAATACAATTAAATCAATCTAGTTGATTTAATTGGGGTGATGGTCAATACTACAGCATAAGGTTGCGCAGAGAATTGGCATTAAGCGCATTAACGTTCGAACAGTCCCTAAAAGTGACTAGTGATTAATGACCTAGTAGCGAATAGTAAAAAATGTCGAGGTGGGTATGAAAATTTTATGTTTAGGTGAAGTGCTAATTGATATGTTAAGCCAGGGGGCTGCGCCAAAAGACAGTAGCACACCTGCAATGCTTCCCTTTCAACCCTACGCGGGTGGTGCACCTGCCAATGTTGCCGTGGCGGTCGCAAAGCTAGGCGGGCAAAGTGCAATGGTTTCTAAAGTGGGCAACGACACCTTTGGCGAGTTCCTTAAAGCAATGCTAGCGCACTACCAAGTGAATACCGATTTTGTGTGGACCACTGACGCGGGTAAAACGGCCTTAGCATTCGTTAATTTAGACGACGATGGCGAGCGTTCATTTGATTTCTACGTTGATAATGCGGCGCACAAGCACATTTCAGAAGATGATTTGTCGTTAATCCAATGCGATGACAACAGCGTTCTGCATTTTTGCTCTGGTTCTATTTCTACTCCAGAACTGCTACCAAGTACCCAATACATGTTAGATAAAGCCAAACAGAATAATATGATGGTGTGTTTGGATATTAACTATCGCCCCGCATTTTGGGACGACACGACAAAAGCACCTGTGCGTATTGATGAGGCGGCCAAAAAGGCGACCATTATTAAGGCAAGCAGAGAAGAGCTTGCTGCACTTTATTGCGAAGACAACGCAGAGATCAAAGTTCAGCAGTGGTTACAAAGCGGCGTAAAGCTGGTTCTTGTTACCGATGGTGGCGAGCCTATTCACTATTACACTGCCACATTCAAAGGTACGCTTGCATCGCCAAAAGCTGATGTAAAAGACACAACGGCAGCAGGTGATTCCTTTATTGGCGGTTTCTTGTATTACATCACCACTTGTGTTGGTAACACGGTTGAGTTTAACCAATGGGTTGAACGCGCAGAACAGGTTAATGAGGCCACTGCGTTTGCTATTCGCTGCGGCGCCTATACGGTTACCCAGTTTGGGGCTTTCAGTGCACTTCCTACGCACGATGATATTGCCTAGCGATAACGACAATGTGGGCGCAAAGGCAAAAGCCCGCAGGTTAAAGCCCGCGAGTTTAAACCGTTAACGTTCAATCAAGCTTTTTACCGTATCCAGTGTGTCTGCCTCGTTTGCTGGTTTATCCCAGCGAATGCGGTGGATACGCGGAAAGCGAAGGGCCACGCCCGATTTATGTCGGTTAGACGGATGCACAGCATCAAAGGCGACTTCTAGCACCAAGGCTTTTTCCACTTCCCTTACCGGGCCAAAACGGCCAACAGCATGTCGCCTCACCCAATTATCTAGCTTTTTTAGTTCTTCGTCAGTAAACCCCGAGTAGGCTTTGCCTATAGGCAATAGCTGCCCGCCTTCCCATGCGCCAAAAGTGTAGTCGGAGTAAAAACTGGAACGCTTACCGTGGCCGCGCTGGGCATACATCATGACCGCGTCTACCAAGAGTGGGCCGCGTTTCCATTTAAACCACTGCCCTTTAGGCCGCCCCGGCACATACACACTGTCTAAGCGTTTAATCATCAATCCTTCAACAGCACGGTTTTCACACACGGTGGTATGGAGTGCTCTCAGGTCCTTTGGTGAATCTGCATGTAGTACATCAGACAAAAACAACTGCGGATGTGGGTTGGCGCTTAGGTAGTTGGCGAGTTTTTCTCTGCGCGCACTCAAAGGCATTTGTGTTATCGATTTACCCTCAAGCATAAGTGCGTCATACACAATTAGGCCTACGGGTGACGATTGCATTAGCGCTTTACTGGGTTTCTTTTTGTTCAGTCGCTGCTGAAGTGCGTTGAAGGTATTTACATCAGGAACTGAATTGTCTGTAGCGTGGTTATGGATCACCAATAACTCACCGTCTAACACCATGTGACCTGACATATCACTGAGCAAATCGGGAAATGAACGACTAATGTCATCGCCCGTACGTGAATAGAGCGCTTTTTCTGGTTCTGCTTTATGCGTATTTAGGCTTAACTGCACTCGTATACCGTCGTATTTGTTCTCAATTTGCCAGGTATTTGGCGCAAAGGCGTCGATATTCTTCTCTTCAATGGGGTGTGACAACATAACGGGGTGAAAGGTCACCACATCGTCAATGTTCGGCTTACTCCCTTTCCCTTCAAGCCATTGCAAAAGTTCGGTGTAGGGCGGCGAGACTGCATGCCATAAGGTCTCAATATCCTTAATGTCTTTGTTACCATAGTCAGCGAGAATGTGCTTGATGGAGCGTGCTGACACCCCAATGCGTAGCCCCCGTGTACCAAGCTTTAGTAACGCCCAGCGCTGCGAGGGAGTCATCATCGTCAGGTAGTCAGCCAAGGTCTCTGAAACGCGTTGCTTGCTAATACTGGCAAAGGTCTCAACAATGCTTCCTAGTGAAGGCAGTGGAGAAATTGGCTCGTTTTCAGGCCAAAGGTGAGCCACTGTCTCACTCGCCTCACCAACGTAATCATAACTCATGGCAAATAAGGCAGGGTCGGTACGCTCGGTTATCAATTTCTTAACCGTGTTGCGTTTGAAAAAATCAAATCGCAGCGTCCCCGCCATGGCTGCAATAGCCCATCCTCTGTCGGGGTCGGGTGTATTGGCAATGTAGTCAGCAATAAGCTGCGCTTTGGCTTTTGTACCAGCGGTGTAGTAAAGCTGCTCAAGTAAATGACTGAAGGCTTCCATTAGTCACCTCCTTGTTCTGCTTCATCATACCCAACAAGTGACAATGCACGCGCTTTGTAGCCCATCTTTTGGGCTTGGTACATCAGCGCATCTTCTCTTCCATGGGTTACCCACACTTCTTTGGGGTTAACTTCTTGAATGGTTTGAAGTAGTTCAGGCCAATCGCAATGATCGGAAATAATAAGTGGAAGCTCGGCATTGCGCTGTTTAGCGCGAGCGCGAATTTGCATCCAACCTGAGGCCATCACCGTGCGTACATTAGGTAAACTTCGAGACCAGCGATCTGCCAATGCTGACGGTGGTGCAATCACTATTTCGCCTGCCAGCATAGCTTTGTCTACAACGTCTGAAACGGGAATTAAATTGCCTAAGTCAATATCGAATTGGCGATAGAGTTCGCAAAGCTTTACCTGTGCACCATGCAGGTAAATGGGCTTGTGATATCCTGCTCGGCGCAGCGCAATAATGAGACGTTGGCACTTACCCAGCGCGTAAGCTCCTACCAAATGGCATCGCTGTGGAAATACTCGTAATGAATGCAGCAGTTTGTCGATCTCATTTTCTATGGGCGGGTGCGTAAAAACGGGTAAGCCAAAGGTTGCCTCGGTGATAAGTACATCACACGAAACGACTTGAAACGGCGGGCAGGTGGGGTCAGGCCGACGCTTGTAATCGCCTGATACCACAACGCGGTAGCCAGCATATTCAATCAGCAACTGGCAAGAGCCCAAAATATGCCCTGCAGGATAGTACGTGACTGAAACATTGTTGAAATAAAGCGGCTCGGCCAGAGTCACGGCATGTTGTTCTTTAGCCATCTCCTCGCCATAGCGGCTACGCATGATAGCTAGCGTCTCTGTGCTGGCGTAGACGCTATGATGCCCTGCACGTGCATGGTCTGCATGACCGTGAGTGATAAGTGCTGTGGCGACCTCTTTCATGGGGTCGATATAAAAGTCACCTGGTTCGCAATAAAGGCCAATGTCGTCTGTTTTTAACCATGTTTCAGGATGCACGCTGTTTAAATACCTATTTTGAACACAAACCTACCGATATATACGTAAAATCAGTAAGAAGGCGCAATCTCTTGCCACTTTTCATATAACTAAACCGTTCAGTGCAGCCTGCGTATAATGAAAGAAAACCACAACGAGCAAGAAATGACATCACTGCCTTCAGTATTCACTGACTGGTTCAAGCAAAAAGGCTGGCAGCTTCGCGACTATCAAAAGCGCATGTTGGTAGAGAAGGACCAACACAAAAGCACTCTGCTAATTGCGCCAACGGGCGCAGGCAAAACCCTGTCGGGGTTTCTTCCAAGCTTGGTGGAGCTTTATGAACACACTAAACAGGCAGAATTTAAAGGGTTGCATACGCTCTATATTTCCCCGCTTAAGGCCCTGACCCAAGATATCCATCGCAACCTTTTGCAACCTATAGAGGAGATGGGATTAAGTATTACCGCAGAGACGCGCACTGGCGATACCCCATCGCATAAGCGCCAGCGCCAGAGAAAAAAGCCGCCTCATATACTGTTAACCACGCCTGAGTCGCTCATGCTGATGTTAAGCTATGCTGACGCCGATAAGCTGTTTGGCAAATTACAGCGTGTAATCATTGATGAAACCCACAGCTTAATGGCCAATAAGCGAGGGGACTTCTTATCGCTTGCGTTAGCGCGGCTTAATGTGCTGTCACCACAGCTTAAACGCATAGGCTTGTCAGCCACGGTAGCCTTTCCTGAAACTTTAGGGGCGTGGTTGGCTGGAACTGACAGCCAGTCGCACATTGTTAAAGTAAAAGCCGGCGAGAAGCCTAATGTGGAGATGCTCCACTCGAAAGCGCGCATGCCTTTTGGTGGCTTTATGGCGCGCTACGCCATTGATGATATCTATCACGCCATTGAAAACGCCCAAACTACCCTTGTTTTTGTGAACACCCGTGCGCAGTCAGAGCTTCTGTTTCAAATGTTATGGGAGGCAAATAAAGCGGCGCTCCCGATAGCCTTGTATCACGGTAGTTTGAGTAAAGAGCAGCGTCGTAAAACGGAAGCTATGATGGCAAGCGGGCTATTGCGCGCTGTGGTGTGTACGTCTGCCCTTGAACTGGGCATCGATTGGGGGGACGTGGACAAGGTCATTCAAGTGGGGGCACCAAAAGGTGTTAGCCGTTTACTGCAGCGTATTGGGCGCGCCAATCACCGCTTGGACGAACCCAGTGAAGCATTGCTAGTGCCGGCCAACAGGTTTGAAGCGTTGGAGTGTCAGGCGGCCATTGCGGCGATTGAAAAAGGAGAGCTAGATGGCGAATCGCCGCAACCGGGCGCGCTCGATATTGTTCCCCAGTTTATTCTAAATTGTTTGTGCAGTAACCCTGATACACCGGATACTCTTTATGCGCAGATACTTTCGGCAACGCCGTATCAAGGGTTAGACAAGGATGATTTCGACAAGCTATGGCAGTTTACCCAAGACGGCGGTAGTGCCCTAAATGCTTACGAGCGTTACCAGCGCCTGAGTCAAAACGAAGACGGCACCTATTCACCGGCTAATCGCCGTGTTATTCAGCGCCATCGACAAAATATCGGTACCATCGTTGAAGCTGGACGGCTCAAGGTGAAGCGTATCCGCCGGGGTAACCAAGGGAAAATTATTGGCGAAGTAGAAGAGTATTTTGCACAGCAGCTAACGCCTGGCGATACCTTCTATTTTGCCGGCGAGGTGCTCAAATTTGAGGCCATTCGCGATATGCAGCTACACGCAAAGCCCGCGAAAGCCAAAGAGCCTAAAATCCCCAGTTATGCGGGTGGGCAAATGCCCCTATCGACCTATTTAGCAGACGGTGTACGCGCCATTTTGGCAACGCCGACAACGTGGAAGGCTCTGCCCGGGCAGGTGCAAGAGTGGTTAAACCTTCAAGCTGCTTTTTCTGAGCTACCTCAACCTGGCAATGTATTGGTTGAACAGTTCCCTTTTAGGCAAGCTTACTACACCCTTTACTATACATTTGACGGTAGAAAGGCCAATCAAACACTTGGCATGCTGCTAACGCGGCGCATGGAGAAAATGGGCATTAAACCGTTAAGTTTCAGTGTGACAGATTACGGGCTCTCGATAGCGTCAGTAAATACACTCTCCAAGGGGCAGCTTCAGCAGCTGTTTCAACCTGTTATCTTGGGTGATGAGTTAGAAGACTGGATGCTGCAAGCGCCTATGCTCAAGCGCTCGTTTCGACAAGTGGCGGTGGTAAGTGGCTTGACCGAGCAGCGTTATCACGCTAGTCAAAAGACCATGAAGCAGGTCACGTTTTCTACCGATTTAATATACGATACGCTGCGCGAACACGACGCAGACCATATACTGTTAAAGGTTGCGCGGGCGGACGCCGAGCGCGAGTTATTAGACTTAACGCGCTTGGCTAACCTACTTATTCGCTATGTGGATAGTGCGGTGCTTGTGAACTTAGAAAAACCGTCGCCTATGGCTATTCCAATAGTGCTTGATGTGCGCAGTGAACAAGTGAAAGGTGCAGGGGCACAAGCCATTATCGAGCAAGCTAACTTGTATGCTGAAGCAGAAAGTATGCTTGATGAAGTGCGTGCGCTGCTTTCCACTACCGAGCGCGAGTAAATGGCGTGTTGACGTTAATTTATGAAGTAGAAGGATTATTTTGGCTATCAGTGACACTTGGCTGACGCAGCAGTTGAGTCAGCGGCAGCTCAGCATTACAAAATTTGCTGATTATCTATGGATCCTCGATGCCCGTGGCGTTGCTTATTTACCAGCCTGTGATTGGCTAATAGTGTCTGATTTACACTTGGAAAAAGGCAGTTACCTAAGTAGTTATGCAAACCCGTTACCTAATCTAGATTCAAGGGCAACACTACTGCGATTAGACAAGATAATACGCGACTATAATCCTCGTCGCGTCATTAGCTTAGGCGATAGCTTTCATGACAAACACAGTATGTCACGCATGACAGAAGAAGACCGGGTTTACCTGTGTGATTTGGTTCATCGCGTAGAAGAATGGTTTTGGGTGGAAGGAAATCACGACCCCGATTTACCCGATGGCATACCCGGAACGCCTTGTTTTGAAGTGCTGCTGGGTGATGCTGTGTTTCGTCATGAGCCACAGCAAACAGATGGTAAAGCGCAAATAATAGGGCACTTTCACCCCAAGACGCGCACCGCTATTTCGCGGCGTCGCTTTACTGGTAAATGTTTCACCCATGACGACGGGCTATTTATTATGCCTGCGTTTGGACAGTTTACGGGCGGGCTTGATATTGATGAAGACGTTATGCTGGCGCTTTTACCTAAGAAAGCGCGGCACACTTTTATGATGTATGACGACATTCTTTTTAAGGTGTAGCGTTTAAAGGTGCAGCGCTAAAAGATGTTGGGCTTTAAAGTGAAGCTATCTGAAAAGACGGTGTTGTTGAGTGTTCTTTCAAACAGTCAACCAAGCATAAAAAAAGCGGCACAACCCTTTTGGTTTATGCCGCTTTTTCTTTAGCTGTTACTTTCGTCAGTGTGCATTAATCGCGCCAGCGCTTTGTCAAATCGTCGTAGGCGTCAATGCGTCGGTCGCGGAAGTAAGGCCAAATGCGTTTTACTTTCTCGGTACGCTCCATATCCAGCTCAACAGCTAATGTTGTTTCGCCATCAGCGTCGGCTTTGGCCAAAATTTCACCCTGCGGGCCCGCAATAAAACTTTGCCCCCAGAACTGAATACCTGGGTCGCCTTCTACTGGAGAGGCTTCAAAGCCCGTACGGTTAGCGACAATAACAGGTACTGAGTTGGCTACCGCGTGTGCACGTTGAATGGTTTCCCAGGCGCCATGCTGACGAGCACGCTCGTCATCAGTGTCGGTTAGATCCCAGCCTATTGCCGTTGGGTAGAACAGCAAGTCAGCTCCTGCCATCGCCATAAGGCGTGCAGCTTCTGGATACCATTGGTCCCAGCATACCAATACGCCAAGTTTTCCAACGCTGGTTTCAATGGGAGTGAACCCCATATCGCCCGGGGTGAAGTAAAACTTCTCATAAAAGCCAGGGTCGTCAGGAATATGCATTTTGCGATATTTACCGGCAATCTCTTTACTTCTGTCGAACACAACGGCGGTATTGTGATAAAGCCCAGAACCACGTTTTTCAAATAGTGAGGTGACCAACACAATGTTGTGTTTTTCTGCAAGTTCGCCAAAAAACTCCGTTGCCGGACCTGGAATTGGCTCTGCCAAATCAAAAGCGTCAGTATCTTCTTGCTGACAGAAGTACATGGTGCTGTGCAGCTCCTGAAGCAATATACATTCACAGCCTTCAGCGGCTAACTTGGCTATTTGCTCGGCACTTTTATTCCAGTTCGTTGCTTTGTTGTTATCAGCAACGGCCTGCTGTACCAGACCAACTTTTAGCTTAGTTGGGCGCATGTAGTGACACTCCTTTCTTTAAGGTGGCAATAATTGAATCTTTCAATGTATGTGTGGGTACTTGCATAGAAATACAATGCAAACTACCGTACTGCTTTACGAGTACACTGCAATCAATAGGTTCAACACTGTGCTCAGGATACGCTTTTTGTATCACAGCTATTGCCTCATCGTCTTCTGGCTGCCCGTATACGGGTAACAAAATTGCCTTGTTACAAATGAGGTAGTTGGCATAAGACGCAGGCAACCTGTCACCCTCTTCATTTTCAATGTAAGGCAGCGGCAGGTGGAATTGCTCATGTTCTGGCAATTCTAGCGCGCATTCGTCACACAATGCTTTTAGCCCCTCGTGATGGCTGTCTTGTGGTCGGTTGTTACTCGCTTGAATGACCAGGCCTTTATCCGGTGTAAAGCGTACAAGTGTATCTATGTGTCCGTCAGTATCATCACCCTCAAGGTGACCGTGTTGCAATACGGTTACCTTGGTACAGCCCAACATATCTTTAAAGGTGTCTTCGTAGGCACTCAACGACATATCGCCATTGCGCTCAGGGTTTAACAAACACTGTGCGGTGCTAAGCAAATGCCCGTCTTCATCAATTTCAAGTGCACCACCTTCGGCAACTACAGGGCTGCTGCGCAGTGCTGCATTACACATAGACGCTAAATAGCGCTGGTTTGCTAGGTTGTCTTCGCTTGCGTTGAATTTATTTCCCCAGCCATTGAAGCGAAACTCCACTGGATAACCTATGCCTTGTGCATCTTTACACGTGATAAAACCGTAGTCTCGCATCCAGGTATCATTGAATATGGCGGGTACGATAAGTACACGAGCATCGTCAGGCAAGCGACTTTTTAGACTATCCACATCGTCAGCAGCACAAAGCAGAATAACGCCCGCATTAAAACGGTTTACCGCAGCAATGACATTAAGATAAGTGCTTCTTGCTTCTTCAAGCCAAGGTGCCCAGTCGGTTTGCGCATGTGGCCACGCCAACATAACGGCATCGATATCATGCCATTCGGGCGCCATAGTGCGATTGCCTTGCATAGTAAATTCCAATTAAACAATAAAGCCGAGATTATAGCCTCACCAAGGCCTATGACCAAGATGAGGGGTGATGAAATAAATTGGCTGTGACGATTCGTAAATACGTTGATTGAAGTGAATTACTTTAGGTGCCGCCCACCGTTTAGGTGAAGGGTTTGCCCTGTGATGTAATCGCTTTGCATGAGATAGTGCATGGCTTTTACCGCTTCTTGTGCGCCGGGAACAATTTCAAGCAAGGATTTTTTTATCGCCTTTTGCTTGTAGGTGTCGTCATCACCCTCGTTAAACATGAGCAGTGCTGGCGCAATACTGTTTACCTTCACGCGAGGTGCGAGCTTTTTAGCAAAAGATAGCGTGAGGTTGTGCAAGGCGGCTTTGCTAGCGGCATACGCCATATGTTTTTCGCTACCTGTTTCTTGGACATAATCAGTCATATGGATGATGTCGGCTTGTCCCTTATCGCTAGTTAGGTGTGATTCAAGCGCCAAATTAATACGATAGGGCGCAACGGCGTGCACCATCATCATGCTGTGTATTAATGCGTGCTTGTCTTCACTGTCTTTCTCTTGTGCCCAATCTGAGGCATTGTGAATAATGGCTCGATAGGTTTTACTGATTGCTTTAATCTCATCAATTGCTCGATCAATAGCCGCCTCAGTGCTAAAATCCGCCTGTAAAACGGTGGCGCCCATCTCTTTGAGTGTGGTTATTGTTGGTTTAAGTGTTCGATAGGTGATGACTACTGAGTAACCTGTCTCTAACAAACTTTCTGCCATGGCCAGCCCGAGTCTTTGGCTGGCCCCTGTAATTAAAATGGGTGAACTCAACGCGAATGCCTTATTAGTTGGGTAACGGTTTACCAAAAGTGTGCCACACACCCAATAGGATGCATTGGCATTAAATAAAAGTCATGTTTCCTTGTAATGGATCTGTAACGATTTGATTAACGTACAAGATCAAAAAAGAAGTAATAACGGATAAAGTAATGTTAGCAAAAGAAGCGGTAATTGTGCGTGATGCACTGGACCCCTCCATTTCAGAACCTGCGCAGCGCGTGCGAGAAGCCTTACAAGCCAAAGGGTTAGAAACCCCTATGGTTGAAAATGGCCTATCGGATGAACAAAAGCGTAAACGCATCGAAAGTGCAATGCGTGATGTAATGGAAACGCTTGGCTTGGATTTAACCGACGATAGCTTGTGCGATACACCTAATCGCATTGCTAAAATGTACGTAAATGAAGTGTTCAGTGGGCTGGATTACCGCAAGTTTCCGAAAATCACTGCTATTGAAAACAAAATGCAGATTGATCAACCTGTACAAGTGTCAGACATTAGTTTGACAAGTACATGTGAGCATCACTTTGTGACCATTGATGGTACGGCGACGGTTTCTTATATACCGAAAGACACCGTTATTGGTTTGTCAAAATTGAACCGCTTGGTTGGCTTTTTTGCCCAGCGCCCTCAAGTGCAAGAGCGATTAACGCAACAAGTACTGGTTGCGGTTCAAACCCTAGCGAACACCGATGATGTTGCGGTAAGCATTAATGCAACACATTATTGCGTGAAAGCAAGGGGTATTCGAGACACCAGTTCTTATACCAAAACATCGGCCCTCGGTGGGCGTTTTTTAACTGATAACGAACTTAGACGGGACTTTTTCCGCTAACCACGAACATAAAAAAGCCGCTCAATTGAGCGGCTTTTTACTTAACGTCAATTAAAATTATTTCATTGCCTTATCAGATTCGATAGCATCGATAACTAGATTAACACGTCCGCCTATACCATCGGCTGGGGTTAGACTTAACATTTTTTTACAGC
Organism: Alteromonas sp. 009811495; assembly: GCF_028865455.1. Classification (NCBI taxonomy): domain Bacteria; kingdom Pseudomonadati; phylum Pseudomonadota; class Gammaproteobacteria; order Alteromonadales; family Alteromonadaceae; genus Alteromonas; species Alteromonas sp. 009811495. The sequence continues at coordinate 3,992,230 of NZ_CP113972.1, read as the reverse complement.
AGTCACAGGTTTCGTGCTGTTCGTGATACATATCACGCAGCGCTTCGCGTCTTAACTCATTAATTGTGCCGCAATGCGGGCACATGTATTCCAAAGCACTATCACTTTGCATAGCTTTTTCCGTCACCATTTTCACATATCCGTATGAAGTAAGGTCTACCCCGTATAGTGGCACCACATAATTGATGATGCATTGCCGCAAGAGCAACGTTCACAACCATTATACGTAAAGCGAAAGCAATTCGATTTGCTTAACGGAAAGTATAGAACACATCAGCAAAATCACAGGGTGATTTTACACAAAAATGTTAAGTGTCTGGCGTATATAGGAATTAAGCTTTTTGGGGGAAGTGTAGTGCAGCCACAACGGCGGTTGTGACTGCCTTGGTCGAGAAAATCTTACGGATTTGCCAAGCCGCTAGTCGGCACTCAGCCATACTTGCTGAAATGGGCGAAGCGTAATAAGCGCCTCATTTCCATCAATGGTACTTCCTGTCAGTAAATCACTGCAGCGCTTGCGTTCAATGGTATTCAAAATATCCCCGCTTACCTGCTGAACATGTTCACTAAAGTTACAAATGACCAATAACTTTTGGTTGTCATGGCCTTCTCGTAAGAACGCGAAACAATGCTGATTGTCAGACTCAAGAATGTGTGTTGTCGCGTCCCCAAATACCGCATTCGTCTTTCTGATTTGCAGCATTTTTTGAAGCCCGTCAAAAACGGCTTTACTCGCAGATTGCTGCGGGCTCAGTGCTTTAGAAGGGGAGAGGGCTAAAGCGGTATCTTGCTCGGTAACTGCAATGCGATTTACCCAACGATCATCATGCTTTTTACTGTCGTCGTTACGATAGCTATAGTCATTTAGCTTGGCTATTTCATCACTAGAGTAAAGCAATGGAATACCACCAATACTAAAGGTAATACCGTAAAGCAGAAGCATACGTTTCACTGCATCATCTATTGCTTTTTGATCGCCGTGTTCTAACGCACCCTCTAGCCCACACAACGATGCCAATGAACCACATACCCGACAATCACCATTAGACGGGTTTTCAGCAAAAGGCACACCATTGGCAAAACTGCCATCAAAACGACCGGTGTAAAATTGGTTTAAGAAGTAGCGATGATCAAACGGATTAATTCCTAGTTCCTGTGCGACCGCGTCATCAAAGGTCCACCCAATGTCATCGTGACACCTTACGTAGTTCACCCATGTACATTCGCTTGATATTGGAAAACTTTTTTGCATAGATCGCGTTAGCAAGCGTGTTTTGCGTGTTGCTAATGAATTCCACAACAACGCCATCAATAATGGGTTGTACGACAATTGACATTCATCTTTGTCGACATACTTAACCACTTCATCTGGGTGCACTATGGCTTCCGATTTAAACACTACTGCCGGTGCTGCTATTTGTAAGCAACTGTTGAACGCCTGTATGAGAACATGTGCTTTATCTTGGTTCTCACAGTTCGTTCCCATTTCCTTCCATATAAACGCCAACGCATCCAAGCGTAACGCGGCACAACCAATATTGGCCAAAAATAGCATTTCTGATGTTATGGCATTGAATACTTCTGGGTTGCTGTAATTTAGGTCCCATTGAAAGCTATTGAACGTTGTCCACACCCACTTTTCCATCGTTTCGTTGTACGTAAAACTGCCGCGGCGCACTTGCGGAAATATTTCTCGTAATGTGGTTTCAAACTGATCGGGAATTGTTCGGTCGTCAAAAAGGTAATAATAGTTTTGGTATTGCTTATCGCCTGCTAGTGCAGCCTTTGCCCACTGATGTTCGTCAGACGTATGGTTGAAAACAAAATCTAGTACTAGGTTTATGCCTTCTTTTCGCAGTGCCGCTGCGAGCTTCTCTAAATCAGCCATTGTCCCTAAAGACGGGTTTACTTTTCGGTAATCGCTGACTGCATAGCCTCCGTCGCTGTCACCTTTTGGCGCATCGTAAAGTGGCATTAGATGAAGGTAGGTAATACCAAGCGCTTTGTAGTAAGGAATGCGGTCATGTAAGTCATTCAGTGTGGGGCCCATTAAGTCAACATAAGCGGCCATGCCAACCTGATTTTGGTCTCGATACCACAACGGGTTTTTTAAGCGATTTTCATCGAGTTTTTTTAGCGCAGTTTTTCGGTTCTTAACACCGTCTCTTAACGTTTCTACTAATTTTTGTAAATGAAAATAGCAATCGTACTGGTGACCATACACATGCGTGTATTTTTCAAATAGCGTAGGGAAATGCGCCTTTAATCGTCGAGTGAACATAGCTGCATCTTTCTTTGTCAGGCCTGACAAATCAGTCGATGCCAAGATTCGGTCTAAACATAAACCACTGTCAGCTGCATAATTCATAAATGACTCCAACACATTACACATTTAGGCGCGACCACTTGTTGAATTGGCTTAGCCCAATTAACAAGTTTACAGCCTGTTTAAATTCTGTTAACTTTTATCTTAAACGATTAAGTGATTTTAGCAAATAAATTTGCGCAAGTATTTTTTGTTTGCAGTTAAGTGGCGAAAAGCGAAGTGTGTTACTGATGAAGCGGACCGCTTTCGTAGAAACTTTTATGAGATGCTCTATGACCAATCAAGATCCTAACAGCAAAATTATCCGATGGTTGACCTACTTGATGTTTATGATGTTCGCGATGACATCAGACTCTGTTGGCGAGATAATTAAAGAAGTAAAAGTGGCGTTTTCTGTGTCCAATGCACAGGCCAGCTTAATGCACTCTCTACCTATGCTAGGTATCGCGCTTTCAGGTCTGTTTCTTGGCTTTCTAGCTGACAAGTTAGGGCGTAAGCCTACAATTATTATAGGTCTCGCCCTGTTCGGTGTGGCATGTTACAGCTTTCTTATTGCTAACGATTTCGTACTCATCGTGAGTTTGATGACCTTATCTGGTGTTGCTGTCGGTGTTTTTAAAACCGGCGCACTGGCGCTTATTGGTGATATTTCCACTTCGACTAAACAACATACCGCGACCATGAACGGTGCAGAAGCATTTTTTGGGGTGGGGGCTATTATCGGCCCGCTTATTGTTGCTTATTTAATTCATCAAGGTGTGGCGTGGCAATGGCTTTACGTAATTGCTGGTGGCGTGTGCACAGTCCTTATCGTTGGAGCGTTGTTGGTAAAGTATCCCAGCTATATGCGTGGCAACAGCGAGCAGGTTAAAAAAGTATCAGTAACCCAGAGCTTGGCACTGCTGAAAAACCCCTACGCCCTTGGCTTTTCTATCGGGGCATTTTTATACGTCGCGGCAGAAAGCGCCATTTATGTGTGGATGCCTAGCTATTTGGTGTGTGATGCAACATCGCTAAAGGCGACATACGAATGTTATACAGAAGGCTTTGCGCAAACGTTAGCTATCTACTCTGTTACTGCATTTTTCATTCTACGTGCCGCTGGGCGCTTTGTGGGTATTTGGATGATGTCCCATTTCAATTGGGCGTTGGTGTTAATGTTGTTCAGTGGCGCCATCGTTTTGTGCTTTAGTGCAGGGCTTTGGGGTGGAAAAAATGTAGCCTTGTTTCTATTTCCACTGACCGGCATATTTATGTCGGTGATTTACCCAACATTTAACTCAAAAGGCATTAGTTGTTTCCCTAAGCACCAGCATGGCACTGTCGCCGGCGTGATACTCTTCTTTACGGCTGCAGGGGCGGCGACTGGCCCATTTGTTATGGGGCTAGTAAGTGATGCGAATGGCGGCGATGCAAAATACGGATTTATGGTGGCTACCGTGTTTGCAACAATCTTGTTCATGGGTCTGGTATTTAACTACCTTTATAATCCTACACAAAGGAAACTGGCTGAGATAGAAGCCTCAGAGTACCATTAAATCAATTTTGCTGTGGCGCAAAACGACGGGTTTTGCGCTACAGCAAAAGATTGTGCTACCAACTATTGTTGTTTATGCTCTACGCATAATTGTTACAACAAGCCTTTCTTTTTATGGAAGAACTTAAACAAGCTCAAGTCCTTTACGACACACTCGTTGAATTCGCTGTTACCTATAGCTTCCAAATCTTTGGCGCAATTGTCATATTTCTTGTGGGCTGGTGGCTAGCTTCGAAAATAGGTGGCGCAGTAGAGCGCCTAATGGTAAAGCGTGATATTGATATTACACTAAGTCGCTTTACTGGCGGGGCAAGTAAGCTCGTTATTTTAGGTATTGTTATCATTATAGCACTGGGCAATGTGGGCATCAGTGTCACGCCGCTTATTGCTGCAGTCGGCGCAGTGGGTTTGGGTGCTGGCTTAGCAATACAGGGCATGCTTGCTAATTACGCTGCAGGATTCACTATTATTATCACGCGACCATTTGTTGTGGGCGACACTATTCGGGTTCAAGGTGTTGCGGGTGTGGTAGACCAGGTTATGCTGCCTTACACTATCCTTATCGATGAAGACGATGTCCATATTCAAATCCCAAACAAGCTTATTGTGGGTGAAATTCTTCAAAATTCCGCAGAACAAATGCTTATCGAGCTTGAGATTGGCGTTGCCTATTCCAGTGATGTTGAACAAGTGACCCAAATAATTACCGAGGCGGTAGCCAGTGTAGAAGGTGTGTCTAAAGAAAAGTCACCTGCGATAGGTATCGACAATTTTGGGGATAGTAGTATTAATTTCGGTGTGCGCGTGTGGGCACCCACCACACGACATTTCGAAACGCGCTATGCGTTAAATCAGGCTATATTCAGTGCACTGCAAAACGCACATGTGGAAATTCCTTTTCCACAGCGCGAAGTTCGAATGCTTTAAAGTTCGTACAGCTCTAAAGGCAGTCCATCTGGGTCTTGGAAAAATGTGAAGCGTTTGCCTGTGTATTCATCAACTCGCACAGGCTCGCTTTCAACACCTTTGTCACTCAGGTGACTAACCACTTCATCAAGGTTATCTACCTTAAATGCGAGATGGCGAAGTCCCTGTGCTTCAGGTCTGGTTGGCCGCTCAGGTGCTCCAGGAAAGGAGAATAGCTCTATTTGGCTTCCGTCAGGTAGTCCAAGGTCGCATTTGTATGAGTCTCTTGCTTCGCGATAATTCTCATCAATCACGCTAAAACCCAACACATCGGTATAAAACGTTTTCGACGTCGGGTAGTCGCTACAAATAATAGCGACGTGATGGAAACCTTTTAGCATATGCGCTCCTTTTTTTATGGCATTTCTTGACCGCGGGCAGTTTCAAAAAGCAGATACCAATGTTCGCGGGTTAGCGTTACATCCATTGCGCGTTGACTCGCTTCAATACGCGATAGATTTGTGCTTCCCAAAACTGGCTGTATCTTCGCGGGGTGTTTCATTAACCACGCCAATACAATAGCTTCAGGTGTTGTTTCATACTGTGCTGCTAGCGACGCCACAAGCTTAGCCGTTGCTTTATCATGTGCACTTTCACTCTTAGCTCCAGTATAGCGCCCCTGCGCCAAACTGCCCCATGCTTGGAGTTGGACTTTATGTGACATGCAGTATTCCAACGTTCCTGGTGCGTAACCCATTTGCCTATTAGCTGCACTATTAGTAGTAATGCCGTCTTCTAACCAATCCCTGAATGCCAAGCTCATTTCTAATTGATTCGCCACTATAGGAGTATCGAGGGCAGACTGAAGGTACGCAATCTGGTGACCATGCATGTTAGATACACCCACATGCTTTATTTTTCCTTGCGTCTGCAATTGCTGTAAAACGCCTGCTACTTCTTCCAACTCCATAAGTGGGTCCGGGCGATGTAACAGAAGAATGTCTAATTGCTCGATATTAAGGCGCGATAAAATGCCCTCTACGGAAGATTGAATATACTGGGCAGAAAAATCGTAGCGTTTTGGTCCTAACGAGTCCTCAAAACGTATTGCACACTTAGATTGAATAAGCATGTTTTCTCTTAAGCTGGGCGTGTGTTTCAGCACTTGCCCAAACACGTATTCTGCTTTGCCAAACGTGTAGATATCGGCATGGTCAAATACATTGATGTTAAGCTCAAGAACCTTGTCTACGATGGCACGGGCTTGGTCCACATCGTTTTGGGTGGCGGGGCTATCATTCCAGCCTCCTCCAAGGCCCATGCAGCCGTAAATCAGTCGGCTTGCGTGTGGAAAGTATGCTTGCATGTGTATTCTCCCTCGTGAATAAGTGCGACATGAACGGCTTACATTAGAGCGCGACGGCGACTCAATGAAAACCGCGTATAGATGAATTTAACCCAATGGGCGACAGTTTACGCCCTGAATACGTATGAAGATAAGGATTAATTACATGATCAGACGCACTGTATGGTTATCAAGCATTTTGGCGTTGTTATTTGCTGTGTCAGGCTGCACGGGGTTGCCGGACAACGTGAAGCCGGTCGATGACTTTGAGCTCTCGCGATATTTAGGGACGTGGTATGAAGTGGCGCGTTTTGATCATAGTTTTGAGGAAGGGCTAAGTGAGGTTACCGCTACCTACAGTATGCGAGAAGATGGCGGTGTTAATGTAATCAATAAAGGGTTTTCCAAAGAGGAAGGAAAATGGGATGAAGCGCAAGGGAAAGCCTTTTTTGTGGGGAGTGAGAATACAGGGCATTTGAAGGTTTCTTTTTTTGGTCCTTTCTATGCGAGTTACGTGATCATGGAATTAGATAAAGAAAACTATCAATATGCGCTTGTTACTGGGCCTGATAGGGATTTTCTTTGGATATTGGCAAGAACGCCGACACTGCCACAAGATACACTCGAACAATTACTCAATAGTGCACAGCAAGCGGGCTACGACACTGAAAAACTCATCTGGGTTGAACATTCTTCAAAGTAACGTTAACGGATGGCTTGTGCTATTATTGCGCGAACCCGCCGTTTAAACACGTATTGAGAGAGTTAAAGCATGCAAACGCTTACCATTACTACCCCTGACGATTGGCATCTTCATTTTCGCGATAACGAAATGCTAGCGGAAACAGTACCCGCTACCGCACGCTGCTTCCAGCGAGCTATCGTAATGCCAAACTTGGTTCCACCAGTGGTGAATGCTGAGATGGCAATGGCTTATAAAGCACGAATTGAAGCGGCGCGTCCGGCGGGTAGCAGCTTTGAGCCTTTGATGACCTTATTCTTGACCAACCAAACAACGGCGCAAGATATCGTTGATGCCAAAAATGCAGGTGTGACAGCCTGTAAGCTTTATCCGGCTGGCGCAACCACTAACTCAGATGCAGCAGTTAAAGGCATTCAAGCGCTTTATCCTGTGTTTCAGGCCATGCAAGAGCAAGGCTTATTGCTACTTATTCATGGTGAAGTCACTGAGCATCACATTGATATCTTTGACCGCGAGAAAGTGTTTATCGATACGCACTTAGGCCCAATCGTTGAAGCATTCCCCCAGCTTAAAGTGGTCTTTGAGCATATCACTACCGCCGATGCTGCGAGTTTTGTCGCACAGGCGAGTGATTTTGTTGGCGCTACTATTACGCCTCAACATCTACTATTAAACCGCAACGACCTTCTCGTAGGCGGTGTACGCCCTCATAATTATTGCCTACCTGTACTAAAGCGTAATACCCATCAACAGGCACTTCGTGAGATGGTAGCAAGTGGAAACAAGAAGTTTTTCTTGGGTACAGACTCTGCACCTCACGCGAAACATAAGAAAGAAAACGCTTGTGGCTGTGCAGGCTGTTACAGTGCATGGTCAGCTATCGAGCTCTATGCTGAAGTATTTGAGCAATTGGGCGTTATTGACAAGTTAGAAGGCTTCGCGAGCCATTATGGCGCTGATTTTTATGGGTTACCAAGAAATACGACTACAATGACGTTAGTAAAAGAAGAATGGACAGTGCCTGAAGAAGTAACCCTAGCAGATGGCACTGACATGGTACCATTTTATGCGGGGCAAACCTTAAGATGGAAATTGCACAAGGCATTTCAAGGCGCATAATTTTCGCGCTTTTCGCAGTAAGCTGCTTGTGGGGCTTTGCTCTACAAGCAAGCGCTGAGTCGTTATCGTATTCAATAGATACGATGCAATCATTGCCGCTAAATTCGCGCGATAAAGCAAAAATCCAAGGATACTCAAAAGTACTACTTGCTGAAAGCTTGAAAGAAAGCGGTATTACTTTAATGGCCACCGAGAGTGATTCACGCCCTACTAGCACTTCCCATATACGGCTCGGCATATTAAGAACGCCCGAAAATGAGCAGGGCTTCTACTGGATTTCACCCCTGATAGCACTTGAATGTTCTGAATCAGGAGTGGTCTGTACACCAAATGCGGGCAGTCAGGCGATTAAAGTGGGCGTTACTTATATTGCATTAGAAAAGCGCAATGCTAATTCATTACTGGCTGAAAAACTTTCAGAAACCATTAGTGACTTTAAAACATCAGAGGCTTTCGCTGAATTAGCGAACCCGCTAGTTACATCGCTTAGCACTCGTTATCCCAATGCGCTATTAACCTATGGCACAATCAGTTTACCAGGCGAACTTCACGCGAATACTTCGAACCTGTGGGTAATCGCTGATTTAGTGCCTTTGTTCTCAGAACTGGGCGAGCGTGGTGAATTGAAAGGCATTGTGGCTGATTTTGTGAGAGACATTCTTGAACAAATGGAAATGCCACCTGCTATTTTGTCTGCGCCTTGGAAGCGCATTGCAAAAGAGGCAATGAGTAAGTCAAACGTCATGGTGTTTTCTGTAGTGAGAACACAAGAGCGCGATAATGTATTTCATTGGGTAACGCCTGTCTCCCGCAATCTTCATGGGCTATATGGATTAAATAAGCCCTACTTTGCATCGCTTAACGACGTGCCAAAAACGTATAGAATCGGGACATTACTAGAAGATTATCGGTATAATGTGGCAATTGATAACGGGTTCGAAGTGCGGGGATTTGGTTCTTGGCAGGAACTGGTTGAAGCGCTACTTAGTGATGAAATAGATGTGGTGTTTGGTTCGCAGGGAGCAGTAGACCTCGGATGCACCGCAAAAAAAGATACTTGTAATAAAATCAAATTGGTAAGTGAATACGAAGTTACCACAGCATACGTTGCCCTTTCTCGAAAAAACACCTGCATTTTGGTACTCGAAAAACTCAAATTAGCGGCAGCAAGAGTAAGAAAAAGTAACACATTTAATGAGCAGTTATCTTCTTGGAGCCATATGGTGTCCAGTGACTACGGCATTGCTCATCACACCAAAAACGGTGTCATACACCTTTGGAACAAAAATTAATGACAGTTGAAACAGTAAAGCATTTAGACATTAATCTCGCCATTGTGAAGGCGCTAGATGCACAGGGTATTTATCAGTTATCCCCTATACAAGCACAATCGCTGCCGGATGCTTTGCAAGGTAAAGATATAATCGGTCAAGCACAAACGGGCAGTGGCAAAACCTTATGTTTTGTTATTCCCGCATTAGAAAGCATTGAAGTAAATGAGTTCACTACGCAAGTAGTAGTGCTTTGCCCTACTCGAGAGCTTGCCGACCAAGTTGCCGATCAATTCAGAATGGCAGCGAAGAACATTGGTAATGTAAAAGTAACGACCTTGTGCGGCGGCCAACCGATGGGGCCACAAATTCAATCGCTTAAACACAGCCCTCATATCATAGTCGGCACGCCAGGGCGTGTTATGGACCACGTTGAAAAGCGCAGAGTAGACTTAAGCAACGTGAAGCTTCGAGTATTGGATGAAGCCGATCGTATGCTAGATATGGGGTTTGAAGATGACTTGCGCGTGATTTTTGGGCAAGTACCACGTCAAGTGCAAACGCTACTATTCTCAGCAACTTATACAGAGCAAATTGAACGCGTTGCTACGCAATACCTCAGTGATCCAGTGACGTGTAAAGTAGAGTCTCAGGACAGCAAGCCAGCTATTACGCAATTGGGTTACAACGTGTTAGCCCACACGCGTATTCAGGCACTAAAAGCCGTGTTAACGCACTATCAGCCGAAAAACGCTATCGTGTTTTGCAATCGCAAGGTACAGGTGACAGAAGTGGTTGAAGAATTAGTGGAAGAAGGCTTTAGCGCAGCTGGCCTTCAAGGAGATATGGAGCAACACGCCCGCACTGCGGTACTCATGCAGTTTGCCAGTGATGCGCTGCAAGTGTTAGTGGCAACCGATGTGGCAGCGCGAGGACTCGATATCGATGATGTAGCCTGCGTTATTAATTACACGGTTAGTGAAGAGCCTGAAACCCATGTTCACCGCATTGGTAGAACTGCAAGGGCAGGTGCTCAGGGTATGGCAATTACCTTAGTAAGTGATGAGGAAGAGCACTTCCTCCGCAAGATAGAAGTGCTGCAAGAAAGCGATATACCGCTTAAAGGCGCGCAGAGCTTACGCTTTCATAAAAACAAAATTACCCAACCTGAATTTACCTGTATTTCATTAAGTGCTGGCAAGAAGCAGAAATTGCGCCCGGGTGATCTTGTTGGTGCATTAACGAAAGATGCCGGTATACCTGGAGATGATGTAGGTAAAATTGCAGTACAAAATAGCATGAGTTTTGTTGCGGTAAAGGCCCGCAGTGTAAAACGCGCGATGACGCAATTTCGCGAGGGCAAAATCAAGGGTAAACGCATAAGAGCACGAAAACTCTAACGAGGTTGAAAGATAACAATGGTTGGCGAAACAGAACTGAGTACATTGCTGCGTAACTTGTCACCAGTGGCAAGCGAAGATACCTATGTGTTTGTTTCTGTCGCCCCTGAAAAGGTAACAGCTGCCTTGTTACAGCGTGCTAAAGGAATGTTCAAAGAGCGAGAAGGTGTCACCTTTATTTTAAAAGCGCATTTAGCGCGAGATATGGGATTGACCTTTAGTGGCGAATACCGCTGTATTACTTGTGAGGTGCATTCTAGCCTAGATGCCGTTGGCATGACTGCTGCCATGTCTACAGCGCTTGCCAATGCGGGCATGAGTGCGAATGTCGTGGCAGCCTATTATCACGACCATATATTTATTCAGTCAGATAAGGTGTCAGCAGCGCTCAACGTGTTGAAGTCTCTCGCCGATTCGCCCCAATAAGTCCTCTTGTAAGCAAGTATTGCGCAACGTAATACGTTAGCATAACGGCAAATCCAGATAGCGTGATAGGCTCTCTAAACACGGATTGCGCTAAAATGGCGTCTGAAATGACAAAAATAAGCGCGCCTGCCGCTATCCACCACGAACGCGTAAGTAGCACAGCCGTTACTCCCATTATGGTTATTACACACAAGTATGCGAGAACGGGATAATAAAGTTGTTGTGCCACAGGTAAGATATGCCCTGCCATTAATACAGCGAAACAAATTACTACAAAGCTTAGAAAGAGCTGTATTGAGGTGACGCGTTTTTTCTGCGGCGCGCTTGAAACTTTATTCGCACGCAAATGAATAAAGCTCACAATGTAAGCTAAGTGCGCTATGAAAAAGCAGGCTAGCCCATAAATAAAGCTTTTCGAAATAGGTAGGGCCAAGAATACATCACCCGCTAAACTCGCGATAAGGGCAAAGCAAACAATCAACCTAGCGTTGCCTTTGAGGCGCAGAAAGGTGAAAAGCACCAGTAGTCCTATAGGCAAGGCTTTTACAATAAATTGCCCAATGTAAGGCGTGTAGCTCAAACTGCCTAAATAGAGAAATGCAAATGCGGCATAAATCAACGACATGTAATTTGGCATTACCCCTCCCAGTAAAAATAGCGACTAGGTTTATAAAAAAGGGCAGCGAAATGTCATCCATTTTGCCGCCCTCTATTTAGCGCTAGTTTCGCGCTAACGTGTTTTCATAAAGCGCTAGCGAGTTACCAGATTTTTACGCGCTCTTCTGGAGGAAGATAAAGTGCATCTTCAGGTGTTACGTCAAATGCTTCGTAAAACTCTGGTACGTTGCGCACTGCGCCATTAGTACGGAACTTGGTAGGCGAGTGCGTATCAGTTTGTACTTGGCTACGAAGCGCTTCTTCACGGTATTTACTGGCCCAAACCTGTCCGTAACCTATAAATACACGTTGATCACCAGTAAAGCCATCAAGTACTGGTGCTTCTTCACCGTCTAATGATAGATGATAGGCTTTCAGTGCAATGCTAATACCACCTAAATCACCAATATTTTCACCTAGCGTGTATTCGCCGTTGACATGAAGGTCTGGTAATACTTCAAACTGGTTGTACTGCTCAATCAGATTCGCCGTACGTGCTTCAAACTCACCACGGTCGGTATCGGTCCACCAGTTGCGCAGCACACCGTCGCCGTCGAATGTCGAACCTGAATCATCGAAACCGTGGCCAATTTCGTGCCCGATAACGGCGCCAATTCCACCATAGTTAACGGCGTCTTCTGCGTTCATGTCGAAAAATGGCGGTTGCAGAATAGCGGCAGGGAATACAATCTCATTTAGCGGTGGATTGTAGTAGGCATTAACCGTTTGTGGTGTCATACCCCACTCATGTGTCCATACCGGGCCGCCTTGCTTTTTCAGCATCTCTTCATAAACAACGTCTGATGAACGCTTTAAGTTACCAAATAAATCACCTGCATCAACCGTAAGTGCAGTGTAGTCACGCCACTCGTCAGGGTAACCAATTTTAACGGTAAACTTCGATAACTTGTCGAGGGCTTGAGCGCGTGTTTCATCGGTCATCCACTCAAGGTTTTCAATACTCTCTTTATAGGCAAGTAACAGGTTATTCACCATTTCCATCATGCGTTCTTTGGCTTCTGGTGGGAAATGTTGTTTTACATAAACCTTACCAATAAGTTCGCCAACGTGCGCATTCGATAGACTAACCGCACGACGCCATTGTGGCTCTTGCTCTTCAACGCCACGCAATACCTTGCTGTAGAAATTGAAGTTTGCTTCGTCTAATTGTGCAGATAGGCGGCTAGCAGAGGCGTTTAACAAGCCCCACTTTAAGAATGTCTTCCAGTTATCTAGCGATGTTTCACTTATAACGCCATCAATGTTCTGCATAAAGTCTTTTTGCAGAATACCTAGGGCAGCGATATCACTGATTTCTGCTTTATCTAGGTAGGCATCCCAGTCGAAGTTGGGCATTAATGCTTTTAACTCTTCAATGGTTAGCTTGTTGTAGTTTGCTGCAAAATTACGAGCCTGCTCTTTCTTCATATGCAGCTCTGCAATTTTAGTTTCAAGGTCGAATAGCATTTTGGCGCTTTCTGCTGGCGCTTCAAAGTTGGCGAGTTCAAACATAGTTTGGATATGCTTTACGTACGCGTCGCGAATAGTCTGAGAGGCTTCGTCGTCTTTGAAATAGTACTCGCGCTCTGGAAGACCAAGGCCAGCTTGCCATGTGTACATCAAATACTCTTTGGGCGATTTTAAATCTGGGTACTGAGTAAGACTGAATGGTGTACCGTATCCATAGCGCGCTGCATAAGCAAAGTAGGCAGCAAGATCTGAGTAATTTTCAATACTATCAATTTTTTCAATCTCAGGTTTTAGTGGCGCTACACCTAAGGCATTACGCGTTTCCATGTCCATGTAAGCGCGATAAAAATCACCCACTTTCTGCTCGTCACTACCGGCTTTAAAATCACCTTCTGCAGACGATTTAATAATGTCCATCACGTGATCTTGCGCTTCATCTCGCAGAATCACGAAAGCGCCATAGCTTGACTTGTCAGCCGGAATTTCAAAGTTGTCGAACCATTTACCATTTACGTAACGGAAAAAGTCGTCACCCGGAGAAACAGACAAATCCATATTGTCTTTCATAATACCCGAGCTTAGCGTTTGTGTTTGTGCTGACTCTACTGGGGCTTGTGTTTGTTGTTCTGGGGCTGAGTTTTGCGGGCTACAGGCGGTAAGGGCCAGCGCAACACTCAAACTTAAAACGCTTCGTAACATGGTGTTTTCCTTTTTCTCAATATTCGGCGACCTTGGATATAACCAAAGTTTATTATTTTAAGAGGGGGCGCGTGCATCAAGCAGGCATGGTCACTTTTTTAGCATGTGCGCAGTGATAGAAAAAGCGTTTATAGTGAAAATACACAGCTTGTAACAACTTGTAATACACAATTGGCTATAGTGGAAGCAGTTTGGATGCAGGTTATTCAGTTAAAAGGAGTGGTGTATGAAAACCAATGAAATTCCGTTTGATAGTGTTTCCCCGTGCGAGTATGCCGATGCTTTGCCCAAAGAGCAGTTTATTGACTATGCCATAAAGCCTCTGTGGCCAGGTATTCCGCGGATTGCCGGGCCAGCCTTTACCGTTAAGTGCGACCCAGGCGACCATCTCATGCTACATGCAGCTATTTATCGAGCGAATGCTGGCGACATAATCGTGGTTGAAGCCGATGATAAGTATGCCGTTGCTGGAGGCAATGTATGTGCAATTGCTCAATCACGCGGTATTAAGGGGTTCGTGATTGACGGCGTTATTCGCGATATTGCAGAAACTAGAGAAAATCAATTTCCTGTGTTTGCACGTGGTGTCGTGCCAAAACCCGGCGCAAAAAAATGTATTTCTCCACTCAATCAGCCAGTGCGTTGTGGCGGTGTCACCGTCAATGCAGGGGATATTATTGTGGCTGATGAAGAGGGTATAGCGGTTATTCCTCGAGAACAAGCGCAGCGTGCGTTTGAGATCGCCAAGGCAAGAGGTGATAAAGATGCGGCAATGTCACTCAGTGAATGGCAAGCGCAGCATCAAGACAAAGTAGAGGCTACGCTCGCAAAATTAGGGTTCACTGATTAAAAATAGACGTTTTAGTAAAGCCACGCATAGCTGAACTTCATAAAGACGGCTTGCTCGGTGCGCAATAGGCCTGGGTTTTCATCATCGGCAAACGCTGAATCGCCATAGCCAATGAATAGGCGCGAAAGTGGGTTTATCATGTAAGAATACACCACTTGCGTGCCTAGGCTTCTATCTCGAGCATCTACGCGCATTAGGTAATTATCGGTATTGCGCTTGATATCTGCGTAAACCAGTGCAACGCGGATAAACTGTTTTGCACTAAACTGATAACTTAGTCGCAAATCCGATAGGTTGGCTGTAAAGAGCATTTCATCGTTTACATCAATACGATTGTATTCATGACTCAGCGACGCTTCCAAATGCTGCCCCAAATTAAGGGTAATTGAAGGCTCTAGTAACACCTGATCGCCCAACCGGTCGTTTCTTAAGTCGATTCTGTCACCAATACGGGCAAAATTTTCAAAGTAGAGGGTACGGCTTGGCTGGGCTTCAAAATAGAAGGAATATTGTTCTTCGGTAAAGCGCGTGGCATTGCCATCTATGGCTAAACTAGCGCCATTATGGCGTAAACCAACAGTATCCCTTTTAATCCACTGAAAATTGAAATAAGACTGATAAGCAGCACTTAACTCCACTTGTGCCTGCATTTCGCGTTCAATAAGTTCACCGTCATCGTTGTGGGTGATATCCCAATCACCGCCGAACTCAAAGCGATTCCACCATGCATCTTCATTCCACCAGATATAGCCGCCGCCCAGCACACTTTTATGTCTATCTACGGTGCTTTCAAAGCCCAAGTCAGCACGAAAATCAGCTTGAGTACTTGTGCGATTGGCATAAACATACCAATCGCGAACCTCGTGACGGTAGTCAACCTTGTAGGTACTGCCCGAGAAAGTATCGCTTTTGCGCGTTCGTAGCGTGATCTCGTTAATATCATCATCGGCACTACAGTCATTACTGCAAAAATCAGAGAACAATGTTTGTGGATATTGCGTTTGTGAGCGAAGTACTTGCACACGTAACGTATCGCTTGGCGTTATTTGATAACGGCTATCTAGGCCAGTAACAATATTGTGGTAATCCTCTGAGTGACGACCAGTAATTATTGCGCCTACGGAAAGGTCCTCTGAAATATCATATCGGTATCGGGCGGCTATATTGGTACTTTCTTCGTTAAGCCTTGCTACACTAGAGCCCAGATTTCCAGGCACTAAAAACGTGGTGCTTTCGTCGTTAGCAGCCAAAATACCAAATGTATGGTTATTCACTCGCCCAGTTAGTTTTGTGCCAATGTCAGGTGCGCCGATATTGCGGGTATACACAAGATCGTATTGGGTACTGAAAAAATCGGCGTTTTCGAGAAAGAAGGGGCGCTGTTCAGGGAAAAATAGTGCAAACGGGTTGTTGATACCGAGTTGTCCAGCGTCGGCTTCAACTTGAGAAAAGTCAGGGTTAACTGTGGCTTGCAGTAGCATGTCAGATGATATGCCCCAGTTTATATCGACACCTATTTCTTGGTTATCTTGATACTGCCAGTCTGTCGCATTTTGCGAGGGTACAGCTTCACGGTTACGGGCATAACCCGCTACCGCATAGGGCGTTATGGATAAGTTTTGACCTTGCTTTGCCGTGGCGAAGCCCTCCATATCTCCCATTTGGCATAACCCGCATGCGTTATTCCTATCAACGGGCCTGTTAGAAATTCGAAGGTTATTTTCTCGTGGGTAGAAACGTACAAACTCAGCCCGCCATCTTTTTGGGCCATCACTATCGAGAAAGTTCATGATGCGAAAAGGCAACGCAATCTCAACGGTATAGCCGTCTTGTGTTATTTGTGCTTGTGCGTCCCAAATTGCATTCCAACTATCGCTTTCACTCAACGTCATTTGGTTTTCGATGGCATCAGACTGTATGCCGCGTGGATTAACAAAGAACTGATACGACAGACGACTGTCGCCAAACGTATCTATTTTTATTCCAACTAAGTCGTTATCCCATACGTTATCTCTATCTCGAAATAAGGCGCGTAATTGCGATGGGTCATCGTCTTGCGCAGTAAACGCAATATATATGTTTTCGCCGTTTTCAAATATGCGTGCGGTTGTGAGCACGGGAGGCGTGGTATTCTCAAAAGGGCGGGTAACAAAAGTAAGGGGTACTTTAGTTGCTTCTTCCCACACAGCCTCGTCGATAATGCCATCAAGTTCTACTGTGCCTGCGATGAAAGGAACAACCAGCGAATCGCCGATATTGTCATCAGACGTTTCTGTAATCGTATTTTCCGACCGCTCTGTAACGATAGTGGGAGGTGTGGAAGTTTCGGTTGCTTGAGGTTGCTCGTGTGGTGTTTCTTGGAGTGGTGTTGCAAAGGCAGAGCCCGCAGACAAACAACCCGCAAAGGCAAATGACGCAAAGATTATACATACGCGCTTAAGCACAGCATCGCCGCGCTTTACTAAAAAATTATCCATAATAATGTGTGTGATGTCGTTATTATTTTTTCCCGCGCAAAGTATGAATAAAAGCCAATGCGACAAAAAGCGGCTTAATCGCAAATAAACGGATGCTTAACGTGTTTTGCATTTTTACTTAAGTGAAGATGCGGCGAAAAAGGCGATGAAACAGGGAGATAATGTACAGCGAGTAAACGGCATAAAACAAACCAAGGTATCACCGACAAGGCGTGAACATTTAGTGTAGAATTGCGTACTTAATCTTAGCCCGTTGACCTTTGTATCAAAAACATACCGCAATGGTAAACGCGCTCAAGCCACGTTATTGCTATCTAGCGTTGGCAACACGCACTAGTCTTCTGTTAACAAACGAGTATTACATGTTTTCATTTTTTGAAAGGCTCACACAGCCCTTTCCTGATGCACAACCTACCCAGCCTCCTACGGGCATTATTGCGTTTTGTAAGTACTACACTAAAGGTATGTGGGGCGTCATACTGACTGTTTCTGTATTAAGTGCCATTGTTGCCATCTTAGAAGTTGCCCTATTTGGATTTTTAGGACAGTTAGTCGACTGGTTTTCAGAGCAAGATAGAAGTACGTTTTTAGCAGATCAAAAATTTACCCTTATCGGTATGGGTTTAACCGTACTGGTGTTTATTCCGCTCTTCATACTATTGCGTTCGCTGTTTTCTCGTCAGTCGCTGATGGGCAATTATCCAATGCGCATCAGGTGGCAAGCACACCGCTATTTGCTTGGACAAAGCCTGACGTTTTTTCACAATGAGTTTGCCGGTCGTGTTGCAACTAAAGTTATGCAAACAGCTCTTTCAGTGAGAGAAACGGTTACTAAAGTACTCGACTTATTGGTGTATATCAGCGTGTACTTTATTTCCATGGTGGTCCTTATTTTCAGTACAGATTGGCGTTTAGCTATGCCACTCATCGTTTGGTTTTTTGTCTACATTGGTATTTTGCGCGTATTGGTCCCCAAGCTCAAAGACGTGTCGCAACGACAGGCTGATGCGCGTTCGCTAATGACGGGACGAATTGTTGATAGCTATACCAATATCACAACGGTGAAATTATTTTCTCACAGCCGTCGCGAAGCTGATTACGCGAAGGAGAGTATGGACGGCTTTCTTCAAACCGTTTATCCGCAAATGCGCTTAGTCACAGTGCTAGAGTTTTGCGTAGAAATGGCAAATGCCATTCTTATTTTTACCATAGGTGCGCTGTCGGTTTACCTATGGATGGAAAATATAGCAACCCCAGGAGATATCGCTATTGCCATCAGTTTATGTTTGCGATTGAACGGTATGTCACATTGGGTAATGTGGGAAGTGTCAGGTTTATTCGAAAACCTTGGCACGGTGCAAGACGGCATGAACACACTGGCTCAACCCATCGCGGTCAAAGATAAACCCAAAGCTAATGCGCTTGAAGTAAGCGGTGGCGGGATAGATTTTAAACGCGTTAATTTCTCGTATTCGGGGGCGGACAATAAACCTATCGATGTATTCACCAACTTAGACTTGGCCATTAAACCCGGCGAGAAAGTAGGGCTAGTGGGACGTTCTGGCGCAGGGAAATCTACCTTGGTTAATTTGCTTATGCGCTTTTACGATACCCAAAGCGGCAAAATAATTATCGATGGGCAAGATATTACCGAAGTAGGACAGGAAACCTTGCGTGCCAAAATCAGTATGGTGACCCAAGACACTTCGTTAATGCATCGCTCTGTGCGAGACAACATACTGTACGGGCGAACTGACGCAACAGAACAAGACATGATCCGCGCCGCTAAGCAAGCTGAAGCCCATGAGTTCATTTTGACGTTGACCGATAGCCATGGACGCACAGGATATGACGCTCACGTCGGTGAGCGTGGCGTAAAGTTATCTGGTGGTCAAAGACAACGTATCGCCATTGCGCGTGTTTTGCTAAAAGATGCACCAGTACTTGTACTCGATGAGGCAACATCAGCACTCGACTCAGAAGTAGAGGCTGCCATTCAAACTTGCCTAGATAAAGTGATGGAAGGAAAGACGGTATTGGCGATTGCGCACAGACTATCAACTATCGCGCAAATGGACCGTTTACTTGTGCTCGACAAAGGTAAAATCGTAGAGCAAGGAACGCACGCCGAACTGATTGCCTATGACGGAATTTACGCCAAACTATGGGCGCATCAGACGGGTGGCTTTATCGGTATAGAATAGGGCGAGGATAATGTATTTGACATTCTTTACCGATACGAGATAAAGCGCTTGTATCTTAAAGGTGGTTAAGTATAATACGCGTCCCTCCCTTGCGATACCGCACTTTCCTAAGAAAAGACGCACCATTGACAAGGGTAGTGTAAGTAAAATTTGTCATTTGACACCACAGGGGTGTAGTTCGAATTGGTAGAACAGCGGTCTCCAAAACCGATGGTTGGGGGTTCGAGTCCCTCCACCCCTGCCATTTTACTTAACAACAAATTTTTTATTGCGCCCTCTTTGAGCGCGTAAGACAACGACGCTGTAGTGCTAGGATCGTAACATGAGCGAAAAGACGGAAAATCAGTCCAATGCATTGGACATGTTTAAATGGGTAGTGATTTTTGCACTACTTGCCGGTTTGGTAACCGCGAACACGGTTTACGGTGAGATTTCGGTACTATACCGTGCCATCGCTGCTGTTGTAGTAGTTGTTATTGCTGGTTTTATCGCAGCTTCAACTGAGAAAGGCAGCACTTTCTTGAGCTTTGCTAAAGAATCGCGCACAGAAGTTCGCAAGGTAGTTTGGCCAACGCGTCAAGAAGCAAACCAGACTACGCTTATCGTGCTAGCGGCAACGTTGATCATGGCACTGATTTTATGGGGACTAGACGGCATCATCGTTCGTGTAGTTGGCTTTATTACTGGAATAGGAGCATAACGTATGTCTGAAGAAGAAGCAGTAAAGAAAAGATGGTACGTAGTTCAAGCCTATTCGCAATACGAGTCTCGCGTTAAGAAGACCCTGCTTGAATACATCAAAATGCACAACATGGAAGACTACTTCGGTCAGGTGCTAGTGCCGACTGAAGAAGTTGTTGAAATGCGTGCAGGTCAAAAGCGTAAATCTGAGCGCAAATTTTACCCAGGTTACGTATTGGTTGAAATGGCGATGACAGAAGAGTCATGGCACTTAGTAAAAAGCGTTCCTCGTGTACTTGGTTTTATCGGTGGTACGTCTGATCGTCCTATGCCAATTACGCAGAAAGAAGCTGACGCTATCTTGAACCGTCTTGAAGAGAACGTTGATAAGCCAAGACCAAAAACACTGTTCGAGCCAGGCGAAGTTATTCGCGTTATCGACGGCCCGTTTGCAGACTTCAACGGCGTGGTGGAAGAAGTGGATTACGAAAAAAGCCGCGTAAAAGTGTCGGTACTTATTTTCGGTCGCTCTACACCAGTAGACCTAGAGTTTGGTCAGGTAGAAAAAGGCTAAGCCTTTATAAGTATTTAAAAAAAGACGGTTTATCCGTCTTTTTTATATGTGAAATTCACAAAAATAATTTGTAACAATTACTTCAGAAACAATTTAGCTTTCCTTGTTAACTCACGCCATCGCTATCTGGTATAACCCGCTACCTGTCATATCTTTTTGACACATAAACATAAATACAACAAATAAAGGATGTATGATGAAGCGAAGCGTGTTTATTGGTAGCGCAGTACTTGCGTTAAGTGCGTGTGGCGGCGGAGGTTCTGGCTCGAATAACACGCCTCCCGTTAATGTTGCTCCTAATGCCACCGGATTGTCTCTGACGTTATCTGAAGACAACAGTATCTCAATTGTGCTTAGCGGTACTGATTCTGATGGCAGCATAAGCCAATACGAAATCATGTCGCAAACCGAAAATGGCACCTTATCTGGCAGTGTGCCAAACCTCGAATACACACCACACGAGAACTATTTTGGAAGTGACGCCTTCACTTTTCGCGTTATAGATAACGATGGGGCCGCTTCTGAAGTTGCAACCGTCTCACTCGATGTCTCACCTGTCAATGATGCACCCGTCGTGCAAACTACCGTTATTGCCACGGTATTAGAGAACACTACCGCGACAAGTATTAATCTCGCCAGTTTAGTGACTGATGTTGATAGTGACGACGTAAGTATTGAATTGGTGGCACAAGCCGATAGTCCACTGTTCACTATTGAAGGTGAAGTCAGCGCGTTACGTTTTATAAACCCACCTGATTTTGAGGCGCCCGCTAGCGAAAGTGGAAACAATCTATATCGTGTAATTTTTAATGCAGTGGACGGTGAGGGTGCTGTAACTCAAGGAGTTGCAAATGTTGAGGTTACAGACGAATCGCAAATATCAATTAGTATTCATTATCCAACTGATGGCGCGAACCTAGGTGGTAATGCAACATCAGTAACGGTATCAGGCACGGTAGTAGACGACGAAGACAGCGAAGTGTTAGCCACGGATGTATCGTCAATTAATACAAATGATATTGCCGCAGTAGTAGATTTAGCAGCAGGGACATGGACCTCCACGCTACCTGTCGCATCAACTGACGTTGAGTTAGTTGCCGAAGTGAGTGTTGACGATAGCGTGGTTGCCCAAACCGCAGTGTCAGTCACAAACAGCGCGTTACTTTATACACTCGAGTCGCCATTAGGCGGCGTTGTCGATGAAGCAAATAATCGAATTATTGCTGTAGATGCGTCTTTAAATGCCGTGGTTGCGATTGACCTGACAACAGGAGAGATAACTGAAATTTCTGGCCCTAGTGTAGGCTCAGGCGTGCCCTTTGTTGTGCCGCGCAGTGTGGCATACGACAGTGTTCGCGATGTTATCTTTGTGACCGATACAACGGTAGATGCTGTGATTAAAGTAAATGTTGAAACTGGCGCACGAGAAATATTCATTGAAGAGAGTTTGCTAAATCCATCAGACTATTTTACGCCTAATGATATTACTTATGACCACACAAGCGATGCGCTATACCTGACGGCTAATTACGATACTATTTTAGAAAAGGTTAACCCGCAAACCGGGGCACGTACTGTCGTAACAGGGGGCGGTACTGGCTCTGGCGATACCATTTCAAATATAGACGCTGTGGCAGTGGATAGCGTCAACAATGTCGCTTATGTTACAGAGCGCTATGCAGAAAAGATTTTTCGTGTCGACCTAGCGACAGGTGAGCGGACACTTATTGCGTTTGGAAGCGCAGACAGTGGTGAGACGTTTAGTGATATTGTGAATATTGCAATTTCTAATTCAGGCAATACGCTTTTCTTCGTAGGGCGTACAAGTGACGCTGAGTTAAAGCCAGCAGTTTACGCGTTTAACTTAGTGACAAATCACATATCTCTCATTAACAGTGTCGATAATGCAACAGCAAGCAATATAGGCTCTCTTCAAGATATCATTCTAGGTGATGACGACCAAACATATTGGCTGCTAGATAGCCGAGCAGAAACTGTGTTTGAAGTTAATATGGCCACAGAAGTTACAACTAGTCTATCGCCTCAAGATGAGACAACTGTACTCACCGAACCAACAAGTGCGTTGTGGGATAGCGTAAGAGCGCGTTGGTTTATTGCAGATAGAACACAGATTTACGTTGCAGAAAAAGGGGAAGGGGCACCGCTGCTAGCGCCATTTTCAGTAAGTGAATTTACGGATATTGAGGCTGTTGAATTCAACGAGAAGACCAATCGCTTGTTTGCAGTTGACAGACTTTCCAGAACACGCAAAGTAATCGTAGAAGTTGATACAACAACTGGCGTAAGCAGTGTTGTGATGGACTCTGAGGTTATAGGTTCTGATTTTTACACTAATCAGCTTGTATTCGACGATGAAAATAATATCTTGTATTGGACTGATTATCGTTACGATGAGGTAGCGGGCTTCAATCTGACTACCGCTACGCCATTTACGGTAGCGAATAGTAGCATTGGCAGTGGAGCAAACTTATCTTTCGCGACGACTACCGTCGGTGACCTCGCTAATGGGCGTCTTTTTGTGTACGACAACGCTATGAAAGGTATTTTCAGCGTTGATATTTCAACCGGTGATAGGTTTGAAATTGCTTCAGTAACTAAAGGTAGTGGCGTTGAATTCGAAGATGTTTACAGTATGACCTACGATGACGCGAAGGAACGCCTTTTCATCGCTGATTCAAAACACGATTTACTTATAACAGTAGACGTTGCAACGGGCGATAGAGAAGTTCTATCCCAACCAAATGGCACCATACCCTTATACGGTGCAAGCGGTATGTCGTTTGACAGTGAGACAAATAATATATTTGTTGCAGACTTCAACAAAGAATCTGTGTATGTAATCGACGCTATTAGTGGTGAGCGGGCTATTTTGACGCGCTAAAATAAACACACATAGGGTGCTCGCTATTGAAGCACCCTATGTACTGTGCGACCTGTTTTATCTCGTTCGATGATAGAGTGCCTAACTGGAAAAGTAATTGATTACCCAGAGAGTGCCAATAACATCACAAATCGTGATATAGCACGATAAAAAGCGGTAAAAAAGAACCTGTAACCCATAATACGTCTAGTAAAAAAGCACGAGTCTTACTGATCTTGGTCGAATCACTAAACGCAGAGAAAAAACTAACGCCTATAGCGCGCTTAAGTAACCAATTAGCAATGCACACAACCGCAAGCCATATCACTATTTTCATGCAAGACTCTTTAATTTCTTAAAAACTAAAACTGAATGCCTTTGGTAACGAGCACGTTGAGATCACAACATACCAACCTAGCTAATCTGCCAATTCGAGAAAACTGGCCGTTAGACCGTTTTTTATTCTAATTAGCCCTTGCATAGTAATTAGTCACCTTATATAATGCGCGCCCTTTTAAATGGAAACGGGAAGCCGATTGAGCAAATAAACTCTGTATTTGCGAGGCGTTAGACCCAAACAAGAGAGCATGTAAAATGGCTAAAAAAGTAAGCGGTATTATCAAGCTTCAGGTTGCAGCTGGCGCTGCTAACCCAAGTCCACCGGTTGGTCCTGCACTAGGTCAGCACGGTGTAAACATCATGGAATTCTGTAAGGCTTTCAATGCGAAAACTGATAGCCTTGAGAAAGGTGCTCCGGTACCAGTAGAAATTACTGTATACGAAGACCGTTCTTTCACATTCGAAACTAAGACTCCTCCTGCGTCTTACCTGCTTAAGAAAGCAGCGGGCATCAAGAGTGGTTCTGGCCGTCCTAACACTGAAAAAGTGGGTAAAGTTACTCGCGCTCAGTTGGAAGAGATTGCTAAAACAAAAGAGCCAGATCTTACTGCAGCTGACCTAGATGCAGCGGTACGCACTATCGCGGGTTCTGCTCGCTCAATGGGCTTGAACGTAGAGGACTAATCGAATGGCTAAATTAACTAAACGCGCTCGCCTAATCCGCGAAAAAGTAGACTCGGGCAAAGAGTACGAAATCAACGAAGCTGTTGCGCTTCTTAAAGAACTAGCGACTGCTAAGTTCGCAGAGAGCGTTGACGTAGCAGTTAACCTTGGTATCGATGCGAAGAAATCTGACCAAAACGTTCGTGGTGCAACTGTACTACCTAACGGTACTGGTAAAGACGTTCGCGTTGCAGTATTCACTCAAGGTGCAAACGCTGAAGCAGCTAAAGAAGCTGGTGCTGACATCGTTGGTATGGAAGACCTAGCTGAGCAAGTTAAGAAAGGTGAAATGGACTTTGACGTAGTAGTTGCTAGCCCAGACGCGATGCGCGTTGTTGGTCAACTAGGTCAAATCCTAGGTCCACGTGGCCTTATGCCTAACCCTAAAACTGGTACTGTAACGCCTGACGTTGCAACAGCAGTTAAGAACGCGAAAGCTGGTCAGGTACGCTACCGTAACGATAAGAACGGTATCATCCACGCTAGCATCGGTAAGATTGCGTTCGAAGCGAACCAAATTCAAGAAAACCTTGAAGCGCTACTTGAAGCATTGAAGAAAGCTAAGCCTTCTTCTGCTAAAGGTACATACATCAAGAAGATCAGCCTAAGCACTACAATGGGTGCTGGCGTATCTCTAGATAAGGCTTCTGTAGGTCTTTAATTCCTTTGAGCGAAAGCTCGTTGGAATCTCTTAAAGGTTATGGGTTGGAGCTGTTCATTTAGCAGTGCTAATAAGCAGCTCCCGTCCTAGACCGCAGGTGCGGTGTGGTGAAAGAGGTAAGAGAACTTTCACAATCAACATACTGCTTAATACAACAACCTGCGCAGACGGTGGTTTGACTCAGACTCTCTGGGGTAACAAACACCGTAGAGCGGTATCAATCATGAGGATTGGTATCAATCTGTGAACCCTGACGGCGTAAGTAGGCGACTACATACAAAGTCAGATACAAAGAGGTGAACTCAGTGGCACTAGGTTTAGCAGCAAAAAAAGAGATCGTAGCAGAAATTTCTGATGTTGCGTCTCGCGCTCTATCCGTAGCCGTTGCTGAATACCGTGGGATGGAAGTTGGTGAACTGACTGAACTACGTGTTAAAGCTCGTGAGCAAGGCGTATACCTAAAGGTTGTACGTAACACTCTTGCAAAACGTGCTCTAGCAGGCAGTCAATTTGCAGACTTAGACAGCGCCTTAACTGGTCCGCTTATCTATGGTTTCTCTATCGACGCACCAGGCGGTGCGGCACGTCTTTTCAAAGACTTCGGTAAGACTAACGATAAGCTTAAAGTTACTGCACTTTCAATTGGTAGCGGTCTTCTTGGTCCAGAGAAATTGGACGCAGTTGCAGCACTACCTACCCGCGACGAAGCGCTTGCGAAACTACTTGCAACCTTCAAAGCACCAGTTGGGAAATTCGTTCAAACAATCAACGAAGTTCCTGGCAAGTTTGTGCGCGTATTGGCGGCGGTCAAAGACACCAAGTAATTGGCGTTTTTGGCATATTGATTTTTTTAACATTTTATACCCAGGAGTTTAGAGAAAATGGCTCTAACTAAAGAAGATATCTTAAACGCAATCGCTGAAATGCCAGTAATGGAACTGGTTGAACTAATCGAAGCGGCTGAAGAGAAATTCAACGTATCTGCTGCAGCTGCTGTTGCTGTTGCTGGTCCAGCTGCTGGCGGTGACGCTGCTGCTGCAGAAGAAAAGACTGAATTCGACGTTGTTATGACTTCATTCGGTGGCAACAAAGTTGCAGTTATCAAAGCAGTTCGCGGCGCGACTGGCCTAGGTCTTAAAGAAGCTAAAGAAGTAGTTGAGTCTGCTCCTAAAGCTATCAAAGAAGGCGTAAGCAAAGATGAAGCTGAAGCACTTAAGAAAGAGCTTGAAGAAGCTGGTGCAGAAGTAGAAATCAAGTAATTTGACATAGTCAAATTATTGCCTGAGACGGCAAGGCTGGTGGTTTTTTGAACCACCAGCCTTTTTGCGCTGTATAGCGTGTAGAATCTAACCCTTGGCTACACGACAAAAGGCGCCATTCGGACATACCCATAAAAAGCATAAAAATCCAACAAGTTAACTAATAATTGGTTAAATTTTGTTGTATGCTGGTGTATCTGCCCGAAAAAGGGTTGTGGAAGTTTGTTGCTTAGTGCGCCATTTGAAACGCAGCTTTTAGCCCATAGCACGCGTTTTAAAGCATTTTGCAGCAGGTTGGGTCAAAAATCAGCAGGCTGAGGAACCCATGGTTTACTCTTATAGCGAAAAGAAACGTATCCGTAAGGATTTTGGCAAACGCCCACAGGTATTGGAAATTCCATACCTTCTTTCAATTCAGCTTGATTCTTTCAAAAAGTTTATTGAGATCGATGCAGATGCTCAATACGGTTTGGAAGCAGCATTTCGTTCCGTTTTTCCAATTAAAAGCTACTCAGGTAGTTCAGAGCTTCAGTATGTAAGCTATCGCCTGGGAGAGCCGGTTTTCGACGTTAAAGAATGTCAAATTCGTGGCGTCACATTCTCTGCTCCGTTAAGAGTAAAACTACGGTTAGTGTTGTTCGATAAAGACGCTGCGCCAGGTACAGTAAAAGATATTAAAGAACAAGAAGTGTACATGGGCGAGATCCCGTTGATGACAGAGAACGGTACGTTCGTTATCAATGGTACTGAGCGTGTTATCGTGTCACAGCTACACCGTTCACCTGGTGTATTCTTTGATCACGACAAAGGTAAAACCCACTCGTCAGGTAAAGTGCTATATAACGCACGTGTAATTCCTTACCGTGGTTCGTGGTTAGACTTTGAGTTTGACCCGAAAGATAACCTATTCGTACGTATCGACCGTCGTCGTAAGTTGCCTGCAACTATTATCTTACGCGCGCTTGAAATGTCGTCTGAAGAAATCCTAGATACCTTCTTCGACAAAGTAGCGATCCGTATCGACAAAGACAAATTAATGATGGAAGTGGTTCCAGATCGCCTACGTGGTGAAACGGCAGCTTTTGACATTATTGACGGTGAAGGCAACGTAGTTGTTGAAACTGGTCGTCGTATTTCTGCGCGTCACACACGTGCACTGGAGAAAGCCGGACTTACTGAGCTTGAAGTGCCAGCTGATTACCTAATCGGCCGTGTTTATGCTGCAACTTACGTCAATGAAGATACAGGCGAAGTTATTGTTACAGCGAACGACGAGTTAACGCTTGAAAACCTAGCGGCGCTAAGCCAAGCGGGAATCAAAGAGTTCGAAACGCTTTACATTAACGAGCTAGATCACGGTTCATACATTTCAGATACACTACGTATCGACTCTTCAACTAACCGCCTAGAAGCGCTAGTTGAAATTTACCGTATGATGCGTCCTGGTGAGCCACCAACAAAAGATGCAGCAGAAACCCTTTTCGATAACTTGTTCTTCTCTGATGAGCGCTACGACCTATCTTCAGTTGGTCGTATGAAGTTCAACCGCCGTCTAGGCCGTGAAGAGCTAATTGGTGCTGGTACACTAGATAAAGAAGACATTATTGCTGTAATGAAGCAGCTAATAATGATTCGTGACGGTAAAGACGAAGTTGATGACATCGATCACCTAGGTAACCGTCGTATCCGTTCTGTGGGTGAAATGGCAGAGAACCAGTTCCGCGTTGGTCTTGTACGTGTAGAGCGTGCAGTTAAAGAGCGTCTAAGCTTAGGCGACCTAGACAACGTAATGCCACAAGATCTAATTAACGCTAAGCCTATCTCGGCAGCGGTTAAAGAGTTCTTCGGTTCATCACAGCTTTCTCAGTTCATGGACCAAAACAACCCGTTATCAGAAGTAACGCATAAGCGTCGTATTTCTGCATTAGGCCCGGGTGGTCTTACACGTGAACGTGCAGGCTTCGAAGTTCGAGACGTACACCCGACTCACTACGGTCGTCTATGTCCAATCGAAACGCCGGAAGGACCGAACATCGGTCTAATTAACTCATTGGCAAGCTTCGCGCGTACCAATGACTTTGGTTTCCTAGAAACGCCGTTCCGTCGCATCGTAGACGGTGTGGTAACTGACGAAATCGATTACTTATCTGCAATTGAAGAAGGTCAATTCGCAATCGCTCAGGCTAACATCGCGTTAACTGAAGCTGGCGAGTTGGTTGACGACCTAATTCCATGTCGTCACCGCGGTGAAACAACCTTGATGCCTAAAGAAGACATCAAGTACATGGACGTTTCACCTCAGCAAATCGTTTCAATTGCTGCAAGCATTATCCCATTCCTAGAGCACGATGATGCGAACCGTGCACTAATGGGTGCGAACATGCAACGTCAGGCAGTACCTACACTACGCGCTGATAAGCCGCTAGTTGGTACCGGTATGGAAAGAACTATCGCGGTTGACTCAGGTGTTACTGTAGTTGCTAAGCGCGGTGGTGTGGTTGATTACGTAGATGCCAGCCGTATCGTTATTAAAGTAGACGAAGATGAAATGCTTCCAGGTGAAGCAGGTATCGATATCTACAACCTGACTAAGTACACACGTTCTAACCAAAACACATGTATTAATCAGAAGCCTACTTGTAGTGTTGGCGACCCGATTGTTGCAGGTGACGTGCTAGCTGATGGTCCTTCAACAGACCTAGGTGACCTTGCACTTGGTCAGAACATGCGTATCGCGTTCATGCCGTGGAATGGTTACAACTTTGAGGATTCAATCCTTATTTCTGAGCGTGTAGCGCAGGAAGACCGTTTTACGACTATCCACATTCAAGAGCTTAGCTGTATCGCTCGTGATACTAAGCTTGGGCCAGAAGAAATTTCTTCTGATATCCCGAACGTGGGTGAGTCTGCACTGAGCAAGCTTGATGAATCAGGCGTTGTTTACATTGGTGCAGAAGTGAAAGGCGGTGACATCCTTGTAGGTAAAGTAACGCCTAAAGGTGAAACGCAGCTTACGCCAGAAGAGAAACTACTACGTGCAATCTTCGGTGAAAAAGCGTCTGACGTTAAAGACACGTCTCTACGTGTACCTAACTCTGTTCACGGTACCGTAATCGACGTTCAAGTATTTACCCGTGACGGTGTAGAGAAAGACAAGCGCGCGCTAGAAATTGAAGATATGCAACTACGTCAGGTTAAGAAAGACCTTACCGACGAGTTCGAAATTCTTGCAGACGGTATCTTTGCTCGTGCACAAACTGCACTTATCCGTGCTGGTGTTGACCAAGCTAAGCTGGACAGCCTACCGCGTGAAAAGTGGTTTGAAATTGCACTTAACAGCGAAGACGCACAGCTAGAGCTAGACCAAATTGCTGATCAGCACGCGGAAATCAAATTAGACTTCGATAAGAAGTTTGAAGCGAAGCGTCGCAAGATCACACAAGGCGATGACCTAGCACCTGGCGTACTTAAGATCGTTAAGGTTTACCTTGCGGTTAAGCGTCACATCCAACCGGGTGACAAAATGGCCGGTCGTCACGGTAACAAAGGTGTTATCTCGACTATCCAGCCTGTAGAAGACATGCCATACGATGCTAACGGTACGCCGGTAGATATCGTACTTAACCCACTAGGTGTACCGTCTCGTATGAACATCGGTCAGATCCTAGAAACGCACTTGGGTATGGCTGCACACGGTCTTGGTGTGAAGATTGATCGCATGATTAAAGAGCAGCGTGAGCTGGCTGAACTACGTGACTTCTTGAAGAAGGTGTACGAGCTTGGTGAGAATCACCAAGAAGTTGACATCGATAGCTTCACAGATCACGAAGTTCGTCGTCTAGCTGAAAACCTTCGTAAGGGTGTTCCAGTAGCAACACCTGTATTCGACGGTGCACGTGAATCTGAAATCAAAGAAATGCTGAAGCTTGCTGATATTCCAGAAAGCGGTCAGATTTCATTGTTCGACGGTCGTACCGGTCGCGAGTTTGAGCGTCCAGTTACGGTTGGTTACATGTACATGCTGAAACTGAACCACTTAGTAGACGACAAAATGCACGCGCGTTCTACTGGTTCTTACAGCCTTGTTACACAGCAGCCTCTTGGTGGTAAAGCACAGTTCGGTGGTCAGCGCTTCGGTGAGATGGAAGTGTGGGCACTTGAAGCATACGGTGCTGCATATACCCTTCAGGAAATGCTTACTGTTAAGTCAGATGACGTTAACGGCCGTACCAAGATGTACAAGAACATCGTCGATGGCGACCACAGAATGGAGCCTGGCATGCCAGAGTCATTCAACGTACTACTTAAAGAAATTCGCTCGTTGGGTATCAACATCGAGCTTGAAGAGAAGTAATACGGCAATCGCCGCGTAATGTTATGAGATGGCCCGGTGCTTGCGCCGGGCTCTAGAGACTGACTCCGCTGGGAGAGTAATGTGAAAGACTTATTAAAGTTTCTAAAGCAACAAAACAAGACTGAAGAATTCGATAATATTCGAATCGGTCTGTCTTCACCTGACATGATCCGTTCATGGTCATTCGGTGAAGTTAAAAAGCCTGAAACAATCAACTACCGTACGTTCAAGCCTGAGCGTGACGGTCTGTTCTGTGCGCGTATCTTTGGTCCGGTTAAAGACTATGAGTGTCTTTGCGGTAAGTACAAGCGCCTTAAGCACCGTGGTGTTATCTGTGAGAAGTGTGGCGTTGAAGTTACACTGACTAAAGTTCGTCGTGAGCGCATGGGTCACATCGAGCTAGCTAGCCCGGTTGCACACATTTGGTTCCTTAAATCACTTCCGTCTCGTATCGGCCTAATGCTAGATATGACACTTCGTGATATTGAACGTGTACTTTACTTTGAATCATACGTGGTAACAGAGCCAGGTATGACTACCCTTGAGCGCAGCCAGCTTCTTAACGAAGAAGAGTACTTGGATGCACTTGAAGAGCACGGTGATGAGTTTGAAGCGAAGATGGGTGCTGAAGCAGTATTCGATCTTCTTACTGCACTTAACGTAGACGCAGACGTTGCGGCTATGCGTGAAGAGCTGCCTTCAATCAACTCTGAAACTAAGCGTAAGAAAATTACTAAGCGTCTTAAGTTGCTTGAGTCATTCCAACAGTCTGGTAACAAGCCAGAGTGGATGATCATGACGGTACTTCCGGTACTTCCACCAGACCTACGTCCTCTAGTACCACTAGATGGCGGCCGTTTTGCAACGTCTGACCTTAACGACCTATACCGTCGTGTAATTAACCGTAACAACCGTCTTAAGCGTCTTCTAGACCTAGCTGCTCCAGACATCATCGTACGCAACGAAAAGCGTATGCTTCAAGAGTCTGTTGATGCGCTTCTAGATAACGGACGTCGTGGTCGTGCGATTACCGGTTCTAACAAGCGTCCGCTTAAGTCGCTTGCAGACATGATTAAAGGTAAGCAAGGTCGTTTCCGTCAAAACCTTCTTGGTAAGCGTGTTGACTACTCAGGTCGTTCTGTAATTACCGTTGGTCCTACACTACGTCTTCACCAGTGTGGTCTTCCTAAGAAGATGGCACTTGAGCTATTTAAGCCGTTTATCTACGGTAAGCTTGAAGGTCGTGGTCTTGCCACTACAATCAAAGCTGCTAAGAAGCTAGTAGAGCGCGAAGCACCAGAGGTTTGGGACGTACTAGATGACGTTATCCGTGAACACCCGGTACTACTTAACCGTGCACCTACACTTCACCGTTTGGGTATCCAAGCATTCGAACCAACACTAATCGAAGGTAAAGCGATTCAGCTTCACCCGCTAGTGTGTGCGGCGTACAACGCCGACTTCGATGGTGACCAAATGGCGGTACACGTTCCGTTGACAATCGAAGCACAGCTAGAAGCACGTGCACTTATGATGTCAACGAACAACATTCTGTCACCTGCGAATGGTGAGCCAATCATCGTACCTTCACAGGACGTTGTATTGGGTCTTTACTACCTAACGCGTGACAAAGTAAACGGCTTAGGCGAAGGCATGGTATTTACCAGCCCGAATGAAGCAGAAAAAGCATACCGCACAGGTAATGCTGAGCTTCACTCTCGCGTTAAAGTACGTATTACTGAATATGACATCGATGAAGATGGCAACAAAACTGAGAAAGTAACACTAACTGACACTACTGTTGGTCGTGCAATTTTCTCACTGATCCTTCCAAAGGGTCTGCCGTTTGAAATCATCAACCAAGCGATGGGCAAGAAGCAAATTTCAAAACTATTGAATGCTTGTTACCGTACGCTAGGTCTGAAAGACACAGTAATTGCTGCTGACCAAATCATGTATACCGGTTTCCACTACGCGATGATCGCGGGTGCGTCTGTTGGTATCGACGATATGGTTATCCCTGCTGCTAAGAAAGACATCATCGATGCAGCGGAAGCAGAAGTTATCGAAATTCAGGAACAGTTCCAAAACGGTCTTGTTACCGCGGGTGAGCGTTACAACAAAGTTATCGATATCTGGTCAAATGCTAACGAAAAAGTTGCTAAGGCCATGATGGATAACCTTAAGACTGACATCGTAATTAACCGCGATGGCGAAGAAGAAGAGCAATCATCATTTAACTCTGTTTACATGATGGCCGACTCGGGTGCTCGTGGTAGTGCCGCTCAGATTCGTCAGCTAGCAGGTATGCGTGGTCTGATGGCTAAGCCAGATGGCTCAATCATCGAAACCCCAATTACGGCGAACTTCCGTGAAGGTCTGAACGTACTACAGTACTTCATCTCGACTCACGGTGCTCGTAAAGGTCTAGCGGATACCGCACTTAAGACAGCTAACTCGGGTTACCTAACGCGTCGTCTAGTAGACGTTGCACAAGACTTGGTAATCACTAACGACGACTGTGGCACATTCGAAGGTGTTCAAATGACACCACTAATCGAAGGTGGTGACGTTGTTGAGCCACTACGCGAGCGTGTACTAGGTCGTGTGGTAGCAGAAGATGTACTTAAGCCAGGCACTAACGAAGTACTAGTAGAGCGTAACGTTCTTCTAGATGAAGCGTTAGTAGACATGCTTGAAGCTAACTCAGTTGACCAAATCATGGTTCGCTCGGTAATCACTTGTGACAACGACTTCGGTGTTTGTGCTAAGTGTTACGGCCGTGACCTTGCACGTGGTCACATGGTGGGTAGCGGTGAATCGGTTGGTGTTATTGCAGCACAGTCAATCGGTGAGCCAGGTACACAGCTTACCATGCGTACGTTCCACATCGGTGGTGCGGCATCAAGAGCGTCTGCTGAGAACAGCGTACAAGTTAAGACTGCGGGTAGCCTTAAGCTACACAACGCGAAATTCGTACGTAACTCTGACGGCAAAGTGGTTATCGTTTCTCGTTCAACAGAACTTACTGTTATCGACGAGCAAGGCCGTGAGAAAGAGCGCTATAAAGTACCTTACGGTGCTGTACTTAGCGTGGATGACGGTGCAACCATTGCAGCTGGCGACATTGTTGCTAACTGGGATCCGCATAGTCACCCAATCATCACTGAACGTGCAGCTAAGATTAGCTTCGCAGACATTGATGACTCTAACACTGAAATGCAGCAAGACGAGCTTACTGGTCTAACACGTATCGTTGTTAAAGACCTTGCGAAAGTTAACGCTAAAGAGCCTAAGCTAATTCTTGAAAGCGACGAGTTCGGCCTTCAAGAAATTCGTCTTCCAAGCTTCACCACTATCGAAGCGAAAGAAGGCAAAGTGGCTAACGAAGGTGACGTGTTAGCACGTATTCCTCAGGAAAGCTCGAAGACTCGTGATATCACGGGTGGTCTACCGCGCGTTGCGGATCTATTTGAAGCTCGTAAGCCTAAAGAGCCTGCAATTCTTGCAGAAATCTCAGGTACTATCGGCTTCGGTAAAGAGACCAAAGGTAAGAAGCGTCTTGTAATTACACCTGCTGAGGGTGACGCGTACGAAGAGATGATTCCTAAGTGGCGTCAGCTTAACGTATTCGAAGGTGAGAAAGTGGAAAAAGGCGAAGTTATCGCTGATGGTCCAGAGTCGCCGCACGATATCCTACGTCTACGTGGTATCTCAGCAGTAGCAAACTACATCGTGAACGAAGTTCAGGAAGTTTACCGTCTACAGGGTGTTAAGATTAACGATAAGCACATCGAAGTAGTTATCCGTCAGATGCTACGTAAGTGTATTATCACTAATCCAGGCGATACGCAGTTCCTTGAAGGCGAACAGGTTGAAGTATCGAACGTTAAAGTGGCTAACCGTGAAATTGAAAAACACGGCAAGATCCCAGCGCAGTATGAAACACAGCTGCTTGGTATCACTAAAGCGTCACTGTCTACTGAGTCATTTATCTCAGCAGCATCGTTCCAAGAAACAACACGTGTTCTAACTGAAGCTGCGGTTCAAGGTAAAGAAGATGACCTACGCGGTCTGAAAGAAAACGTAATCGTTGGTCGTCTAATTCCAGCGGGTACAGGTTTCGCTTACCACGAACGCCGCGCACAGCGCCGCAAAGAGCAAATCGAAGAAATGTCAGTTTCTGCTGCTGAAGCAGAACAGGCACTAACCGAAGCGCTTAACGCTGGTGCAGACGAAGATACTGCCGAATAAGGCATGATCATAGGAGTGCGTTAACGTACTCCTAACAAATTGGCAGGCAAGGCGTACAAAAAGCAGGAAAACTTCCTGTCTAACCTTTGTACACCTTGACAGTCAGGGCGATGATCATTAATATTCCGCGACCCGATTTTTGATAGCCTAAAAAAGGTACTAAAAACGGTCGCGGTTTTTTGTATTAGCGCTCAGTGAATATTGACGAGCACAATGTTCACATAAAAAGGGCGACGAATTTTAAAAGTCGCATAAATAGGACCCAATCATAGTGATTGGGTTTTCGTAGTTTTTAATCAGGAGCTAGTTAATGGCAACAGTTAACCAGTTAGTGCGCAAGCCGCGTAGAAAGCCCGTTGAAAAAAGCAACGTAGCTGCTCTACAAGCTTGTCCACAAAGACGTGGTGTATGTACTCGTGTATATACTACTACGCCTAAGAAACCAAACTCTGCACTACGTAAAGTATGTCGTGTACGTCTAACTAACGGTTTTGAAGTTTCTTCATACATCGGTGGTGAAGGTCACAACCTACAAGAGCACAGTGTAGTACTTATCCGTGGTGGTCGTGTTAAAGATCTACCAGGTGTTCGTTATCACACAGTTCGCGGTACTCTTGACTGCGCAGGTGTAAACGATCGTAAACAAGCCCGTTCTAAGTACGGCGCGAAGAAGCCTAAGTCTTAACGGTTCTCCGTTAGTAAGGCCAAACTGAAGTTTAAGAGTTTTGGGTTTTCCCTGAATTCATACGGAGAATAGAAAATGCCAAGAAGAAGAGTCGTAGGTCAACGTAAAATCCTACCAGAGCCAAAATTTGGTTCACAACTGCTTGCGAAATTCATGAATGTCGTAATGCTCGACGGCAAAAAGTCAGTCGCTGAAAAAATCGTTTACGGTGCGCTTGATATTGTTGCTGAAAAAACCGGCAAAGCACACCTAGATATCTTCGAGGAAGCGCTTGATAACATCCGCCCAACAGTAGAGGTTAAGTCTCGTCGTGTTGGTGGTTCAACTTATCAGGTTCCAGTTGAAGTACGTCCAGTTCGTCGTAACGCGCTAGGTATGCGTTGGATGGTTGAAGCTGCACGTAAACGTGGCGAAAAGTCTATGGCACAACGCCTAGCGGCTGAAATGCTAGACGCAGCAGATAACAAAGGTTCAGCGGTTAAGAAACGTGAAGACGTTCACCGTATGGCCGAAGCAAACAAAGCGTTTGCTCACTACCGTTGGTAATCAACGTTATTTAACTGAGAGAGATTTATGCCTCGTAAGACCTCGATTGAGCGTTATCGCAATATTGGTATTGTGGCTCACGTGGACGCGGGTAAAACCACGACCACAGAGCGTGTTCTGTTCTATACAGGACTGTCTCACAAAATCGGTGAAGTGCACGATGGTGCTGCTACCATGGACTGGATGGAGCAAGAGCAGGAGCGTGGTATTACTATCACGTCTGCTGCAACGACTTGTTTCTGGTCTGGTATGGAGCAACAGTTCGATCAACACAGGATCAACATCATCGACACCCCTGGACACGTAGACTTTACTATTGAAGTAGAGCGTTCATTACGTGTGCTAGACGGTGCGGTAGTGGTTTTCTGTGGGTCTTCTGGGGTAGAACCTCAATCAGAGACAGTCTGGCGACAGGCTGACAAATATCAAGTGCCACGCCTAGTGTTCGTTAATAAGATGGACCGGGCTGGCGCTGATTTTGAACGTGTTGTGGGTCAAATCCGCAAGCGTTTAGGCGCAAACTGTGTTCCGATTCAAATCAACATGGGCGCTGAAGAGAATTTCCATGGCGTCATCGACCTCGTGAAGATGAAAGCCATCAACTGGAATGAAGACGACATGGGTATGACATTTACCTATGAAGACATTCCGGCTGAATATTTAGATACCGCTGAGCAGTACCGCACCGAAATGATCGAAGCGGCTGCTGAAGCATCAGACGAGCTAATGGACAAGTACTTGGAAGGCGAAGAGCTGACCGAGGAAGAAATCCGTTTAGGCCTTCGTAAGCGTACACTGAACAACGAAATTGTTCTTGCCACTTGTGGCAGTGCCTTCAAAAACAAAGGTGTTCAGGCTGTACTAGACGCTGTTATTCAATATCTTCCTTCTCCTACTGAAGTTAAAGCCATTACAGGTGTGCTTGACGATAAAGATGAGACGGAAGCAGAGCGTCATTCAAGCGACGATGAGCCGTTCTCGGCACTTGCATTCAAAATAGCGACCGACCCGTTTGTAGGTACGTTAACGTTTTTCCGTTGTTATTCTGGTGTGGTTAACACCGGTGACACGGTTTATAACCCTGTTAAAGGCAAGCGCGAACGTTTTGGTCGTATCGTGCAAATGCACGCGAAAGACCGTGAAGAAATTAAAGAAGTACGCGCAGGTGACATCGCTGCGGCCATTGGCCTTAAAGATGTTACTACCGGTGATACGCTTTGTGATCCAAATCACGTTATCACATTGGAACGTATGGAATTCCCAGAGCCGGTAATTTCAATTGCGGTTGAGCCTAAGTCTCAAGCTGACCAAGAGAAGATGGGCATTGCCCTAAGTAAGCTTGCGGCAGAAGACCCGTCGTTTAAAGTGAAAACTGACGACGAGACTGGTCAAACGATTATCTCTGGTATGGGTGAACTTCACCTTGATATCATTGTCGACCGCATGAAGCGCGAATTCAAAGTTGAATGTAACGTAGGTAACCCTCAGGTTGCCTATCGCGAAACCCTTCGTAAAAACGTTGAAGTTGAAGGGAAGTTCGTTCGTCAGTCTGGCGGCCGTGGCCAATTTGGTCATGTATGGTTACGCATTGAGCCTCAAGAAGAAGGGGCTGGCTACGAATTTGTGAACGAAATCGTCGGTGGTGTGGTACCAAAAGAGTTCATTCCAGCGGTCGATAAAGGAATTCAGGAGCAGATGCGAAGTGGTGTTCTTGCAGGGTATCCGGTACTTGATGTTAAGGTTACGTTGTTTGATGGTTCATACCACGATGTTGACTCTTCTGAAATGGCGTTTAAGATCGCCGGCTCTATGGGTTTCAAAAAAGGCGCCGCAGAAGCAAATCCGGTGTTACTTGAACCCACAATGAAAGTTGAAGTGACTACTCCAGAGGATTGGATGGGTGACGTTGTTGGTGACCTTAACCGTCGTCGCGGCATGATCGAAGGTATGGAAGATGGCGTAGCAGGTGTTAAAATAATACGTGCAAAAGTGCCGCTTTCAGAAATGTTTGGGTACGCAACTGATTTGCGTTCACAAACACAAGGTCGTGCTTCATACTCTATGGAGTTCTTCAATTATTCTGAGGCGCCTAACAATGTGGCGCAGGCTATTATTGAATCTAGAATTTAATCTAAATGAAGGTTCGGTCCGGTCTATTTGTGGGTCGGACTTTTAACTTAGGAAACGAGAAAAATGGCAAAAGAAAAGTTTGAACGTACGAAACCCCACGTAAACGTGGGTACAATCGGCCACGTTGACCACGGTAAAACTACCCTAACTGCAGCAATCACTACAGTTCTTTCTAAGACTTACGGTGGTAACGCACAGGCTTTCGATCAAATCGATAACGCGCCTGAAGAAAAAGCACGTGGTATCACCATCTCTACTTCACACGTAGAATACGATACTCCTACTCGTCACTACGCACACGTAGACTGCCCAGGACACGCTGATTACGTTAAAAACATGATCACTGGTGCTGCTCAGATGGACGGTGGTATCCTAGTAGTTGCTGCGACTGATGGTCCTATGCCACAGACTCGTGAGCACATCCTACTTGGTCGTCAGGTTGGTATTCCTTACATCATCGTATTCATGAACAAGTGTGACATGGTTGACGATGAAGAGCTTCTAGAGCTAGTAGAAATGGAAGTTCGTGAACTTCTTAACGAATACGAATTCCCAGGTGATGACCTACCAGTTATCCAAGGTTCAGCTCTTAAGGCGCTTGAAGGCGACCCAGAGTGGGAAAAGAAAATCATCGAGCTTGGTGAAGCGCTTGATTCATACATCCCAGAGCCAGAGCGTGCAATCGACAAGCCGTTCATCCTTCCAATCGAAGACGTATTCTCAATCTCAGGCCGTGGTACTGTTGTAACTGGTCGTGTAGAGCAAGGTATCGTTAAAGTTGGTGAAGAAGTAGAAATCGTAGGTATCAAAGAAACTACTAAGACTACTTGTACTGGTGTTGAGATGTTCCGTAAGCTTCTTGACGAAGGCCGCGCGGGTGAGAACGTTGGTGTTCTTCTACGTGGTACTAAGCGTGACGAAGTTGAGCGTGGTCAAGTACTAGCTAAGCCTGGTTCAATCACTCCACACGTTAACTTCGAAGCAGAAGTATACGTACTATCTAAAGATGAAGGTGGCCGTCATACTCCATTCTTCAAAGGTTACCGTCCACAGTTCTACTTCCGTACAACTGACGTAACTGGTGCTGTAGAGCTTCCAGAAGGCGTAGAAATGGTAATGCCTGGTGACAACCTTAAATTCAAAGTTGAGCTAATTGCTCCGATCGCGATGGAAGAAGGTCTTCGTTTCGCAATCCGTGAAGGTGGTCGTACAGTAGGTGCTGGTGTTGTATCTAAGATCCTAGACTAATCTAGACTTAGCAACATAAGGTACAAAAAAGCGCACTTAGGTGCGCTTTTTTTATGCCTTTTTGAAAGTGCGTGAGTGTATGCCCTCTGAAACCCTACACCGCAAGGATGCGGTGTAGGAGCCCCCATGGATGGGTTTAGGGCGTGTTTCAGAGGGCATACACTCACTCCCTTCTTGAGGCCTAGCAAAAAGTTTGAGGGAGAGGAAGGAATACGCCGTGAACCCATCCGTGCTTTTGTATTAGCGGCTTCGCAGCTGCATCCATGCAGCTGAGAGTTCTAGTTTGAATAAGCGCCACCCCTTTAGCATCTATAAAGTTTGGGGGACAGGGAAACCACGTCGTGAGCCCGTCCCTGGGCGCTCCGCCACAGCATCCATGCTGTGGAAGGTTTGAAACGGCATATTGATTTCACTCACTCAGCAGTAGGAATAAGCTTGTGGGAGAGGAGAGAACACACGGTGAACCCAGTCTTTTAGTAGCAATAAAAAAGCCAGTGAAAAGTCACTGGCTTTGTATTGGGTAGAAGTTAGAGAATCAGTCTCAACTTGATCTGTCAGATTCGAATAATAGGACTCAACCAAATCTGACAGTCGCATTTGTGCCAATAGCAGCCGTTCGAATATTTGTAATTAAACGGCAGAAGAGTACGTGAAGCAGACCTTGGCTCATTAAGATTTTAATGACACGAATGAGGTAATCAACGGTCATGCTACTAATAAAAATTGAATGGCTGCTTTAGCCGAATACCTATGACAAAGCTCCAACATAAAACTGATAATTCGAGACTAATTCTCCGTACTAGAAGAACACACTTCTGCAATGCTATCTAATTGATGCAATACCCCGCACTCTTTAACCTTCTTATCATGATCGCAAGCAGAACGAATTGAAATCAGTGTTTCTTGTAGTACTTTTAATTCAGCTATCCGATGTTCGATATCGTCAACATGCTTATCTATTGTAGTATTAACGTTTTCGCAGCTATTCTCTGGGTTTGCTCGGGTTTCCAGTACTAATTTAATTTCCTCGATTGTCATATCTAATGCGCGACATTGCTTTATAAACAATAACTGCTTCAGTGCATCTTCAGAGTAGCTTCGATAATTCGATGCCGTTCGCTCAGGTGCAGCCAATAGTGATTTACGCTCATAAAAACGAATTGTCTGAATACTTAACCCTGTCTTAGCTGCCAGAAGCCCAATTTTCATTTTAACTTGCCTAAAGCTTGACTCTATACCAAGTATAGAGTTTACACTCGCGTTATAGGTGAGTAAAGCGAGTGTTTTTATGAGTGGTTGTGGGTGCGAAATTGAGATAAAAGACCAAGAACAAAAGGCAGTTCTCTACTGGCTATTGGGCATCAATGCTGTGATATTTATCATTGAAATGAGTGTAGGGTTACTCGCTGACTCAACAGCACTTATTGCAGACTCCCTTGATATGTTGGCTGACGCAGTCGTTTACGGTGTTGGTATATATGCAGTAGGGAAAACAATTGTTCACAAAGCCAATGCTGCAAAGGTAAGTGGATATTTTCAATTGGCATTAGGCCTATTAATTTTGTTTGACATAGCTCGTCGCGCAACCTTTGGAAGTGGGCCTGAATCTATGCTTATGATGGGCATGGGCGGTGTTGCACTTATCGCTAACGTTATATGTTTGGCGATAATCAGAAAACAAAAAAATGGCGAGGTGCATATGCGAGCAAGTTGGATATTCTCGGCAAACGACGTCATTGCAAACATAGGAGTGATATTGGCGGGTGTGATGGTTTATCTATTCGATACTCGTTGGCCTGATTTGGTCATAGGTTTTATTGTGTCTATCGTTGTGTTACGAGGCGCAGTCTTAATTCTAAAAGACGCCAGACAGGAATTCCGTGAAAACAGCTCGACGAATGGAGAGATCGTATGAATTTCACTCAAGCAGCAAAACCTTACATACTTCAAAAACTGAGCGCCGCGCATCAATCCCTTTCGAACAATGACAATAAAGCAGGATTTAAGGCCTTAGAGGATGCTCATGTCATCGGTCAGCACTCAACATACCACCACACACGAGTGCATTATGAAATGCTTAAATTTGGAATAGAACGCCGCGACCTTAAAGAGATATTTGGACAAATTTTTAGAATGCTAGGTGCGCTGACTAAAACTCCAATTGGCTTATTGCCTGAGGGCAATACTGGTGGGGCAAACGTGAGTCCATTCAAGTCAATGTCTATTTCACCCGAAAACAAAGCCATATTGGAAAAAATTAGAAATGCACAGTCATAACCATTCACACTCGCAAGAGAATTCAACCGACGCGTCTAAACGTATTGGATGGGCGTTTTTCTTAAATGTGGTGTTCACTGTTATTGAATTCATTGGTGGATGGCTTACCAACAGCACCGCTATTATGGCTGACGCAGTGCACGATTTGGGTGATAGTCTTTCCATTGGTACAGCGTGGGGATTAAACAAGCTTAGCGATAAAGATTCTAATCAAACATTCTCATACGGCTACAAAAGATTTTCCTTACTCGGTGCATTGATTAACGGTATTGTGCTGACGGTAGGCTCCATTTGGATATTGCTTGAAGCGATACCTCGTTTGGCTGAGCCTGAAATGCCCCAAGTTGAAGGGATGGTTTTATTGTCTATCTTTGGGATGGCAGTAAACGGCTTTGCGGCTTATAAACTGAGTGAGGGAGACTCATTAAATGAGCGAGTCCTCAACTGGCATTTGCTGGAAGATGTGCTTGGTTGGGTAGCAGTATTTATCGTGTCCATCGTCTTAATGTTTAAGCCTTGGCCTATTTTAGATCCAATCTTATCCATTGGCTTTACTTTGTTCATCCTTTTCAATGTGTTCCGCAATCTCAAAGAAACCCTAATGCTGTTTTTGCAAGCAACGCCCGATGAAGAACAGCTTTCAAAGATTCGAAGCGATTTACTGGCAAACGATAAGGTAAGTGATCTTCATCATTTTCATATTTGGTCTCTAGACGGTGAGCGTAACGTAATGACGGTCCATCTTGTTCTTGATGAAGATGTCAGTCTTGAGCACCTCCAATCACTCAAAGAAAACATACACAGTTCGTTAGAAAAGTATAAATTTGAACATACGACAGTTGAGCTGGAGTTTGCTAATGAACAATGTCGTGACGAAGTGAATTAGGCTTGGTAACCTTTCATACATGAAAAATCTAAAACGCATAAGTTACATCGTGATCTCGCTGATACTCTTTCAGTCGTTTTCTGCTGTGGCGAATTCGTTAGATTTTCATGCAATAGACATTCAGCACTTGCAACACGAGCATAAGCATTCTGAGCACGAGCAAGTGCAGTCTGAGCTGTCTGCCAATGAAACCAGTGATAAAGTAAGTACAGAGCACCACAATCCTGCTGATTGTCACCATTGCGGCCACTGCCATGGCACACATGCACAATGGGTCAGTCAGAGTCATATCAACAGTCTGAAAACAGTGGTTTCAGTCCACAATTTCAACTATTTAGATGCGGTAATT
This sequence comes from Alteromonas sp. 009811495, assembly GCF_028865455.1. Lineage (NCBI taxonomy): Bacteria > Pseudomonadati > Pseudomonadota > Gammaproteobacteria > Alteromonadales > Alteromonadaceae > Alteromonas > Alteromonas sp. 009811495. Next base: position 3,948,993 of record NZ_CP113972.1, on the reverse strand, counting down.
GACGCACCTATTAACCGCTTACTTCGCCCCCCCAAAATTACTTCCTAGTACGTTTTTTCGATAGCACCGCGCTGATAACACTCGCGATGCTAAATATTGATAAATTATTAGGATATTCCAATGAAAATGTTTCCTATTTTCGGGCATGCATCTGCCATTGTGTGCAGTTGCATACTGGGCTTATTACTCAGTCCACCGACCGCTCATGCGGCGAAAACCAACAGATTTGTAGACAAAAGTGTCCAAGCGCCCATACGAGAAACGCTGACTCTTGAGGACGCTATTAGACTAACACTTGCCAATAATCCAAGTCTGTATGAGTTTAAATTTAAACAACGTGTTATAGACGGAGAGTCAAAAACGGCGGCGCTTAAACCCGCATTGAATGCAGGGGTTGAATTAGAGAACTTTTTGGGAACTGGCGAGGTATCAGGTCTCAAAGAGCTTGAAGTTACCTTGACATTATCATCAGTGTTACAGCTCAATGATAAGCCAGCAGCAAGGTTGAATGTACTCTCTGAACGAAGAATACAGCAAGATGTTGAAAAGCGAATACTCACCTTAGATATCCTCGGTGAGCTTAATCGTCGTTACATCAAAGTACTCGTATTGCAGGCGAACTTAGACGTCATAAAAGATGCAGAGGCACTTGCACTTTATACATTGAATGCCGTAACGAAACGCGTTGAAGCAGGCGCGTCCCCCTTGTTAGAACAAAAACGTGCCCAAGCTGCGCTGGCCCAAGCAAAGCTCGATGTTAATCTAGCTCAACAGGACCTAACGTTTGCCTTGCGCAGTTTATCCATCATGTGGGGGGAGCAGGTACCGAGCTTTAAGCGTGTGGAAGGCGATCTTTTTGCTTTTAATAAGATTGAGTCGTTTGATGCGCTGGCAGTCGCAATCCAAAATAGCCCTCACATTGACCTATACGCTAAACAAAGCCGTGTGCAAGCGGCGCAGCTTCGTTTAGTGCAAGCGAATAACCGCGCTGATATTGAGTGGTCAGCGGGGCTTCGCAGAATGCAAGGTATTGATGAAACAGCACTGGTTGCCGGAGTAAGCGTTCCATTGTTTCAAAAAGAACGAAACCTTGGTGAATATGAAGCAAACAGGGCACGTCTTGACGCAATAGAGCAGCAAAGACAAAGCAACGTTCGAAGCCTATTACATTCAGTTAATCAAGCGTTAGGCGAACATACACGAGCATTGCTAGAGATTGACACACTTCAGCGCAAGGTGATTCCTCCGTTAAAGGGCGCGTTAGATTTAGTCGAGAACGCCTATTTGGAGGGCCGTTTCAGCTACTTGGAATGGGTAACTACTCGACAAAAATTTCTGACAACCCGGCTGACATTAATAGAGGCAGCGTCTCAAGTTCACTTAAGCAAAACAGAAATTGAAACACTCACAGGTCTCGCGCTGACGAATGAGCACAATGATGACTCATTTCACCCAAGTCACAAAAGCAATTGGCAGCAGTCATCTAACATTTCGATAAGAAGTCATGATTATGAATAAATTCACAATACAAAAAGTACTTATTTCTATCTTCACCCTTAGCCTTTATAGCCTAACCGCAATCGCAGGAGGTAAACACAGTGATGTAAGTTCCAGCGATCAAGACAATCACGCAGGTGAAGTCGTAAGAATGAGCAATGAAACAGCAATTCAGAATGGTATTTCTGCAACTCCCGTGCTCGCACGCGATATTGCGTTAACGAGTACGCTTTATGGGCGAATTAGTGCAGACCCCGCCTCATTAAGTCATATAAGAGCACGGTTTGACGGTGTTATTAAAGATGTAAAAGTCAACATTGGCGATTCCGTTAAGAAAGGTGATATTTTAGCGGTTGTTGAGTCCAATGAGAGTTTAAAAAGTTATTCCATCACGTCACCTTTTGATGGCAATGTGATTGCGCGACATGCGAATAATGGTGAGTTATCAAACGGGCAAGTACTTTTTTCGTTAGCTAACTATAAAAACGTATGGGCACAGCTGACCGTTTTTTCACAAATGCTTAGCAGCATCAAGGTTGGACAGTCAGTTGAACTAAGCCACGCAGGTTTCAACCAAACCTCCAAGATTGCATATATTACGCCTTCAGCTGATGGCAATCCACACTCTCTTGCCAATGTAGCTGTCGATAATAGTACTGGATATTGGCCACTCGGTACGCTGGTCAAAGCACAAGTTACGACGTCAACTAAGTCAGTAAGTCATTCGGTTCCTCTATCTTCTGTGCAAGAGTATGAAGCCAAACAAGTTGTTTTTGTGGTTGAGGGTGATGAGTATGCGCCCAGAGCGGTAGAGCTTGGTGTCTCAGATGGTCACTATATCGAGGTTATCAGTGGCCTTGAAGCAGGCGAACGCGTCGTGGCTTCCAATAGCTACATAATTAAAGCAGATTTGGAAAAATCGGAGGCAGGCCATGATCATTAATGCCTCACTACAACTGATATTTCCCTGTCAAATGGCGTGTAGTTCTAAGGGAGGTTTAAGATGCTAGTTTCCATTATTCGTACCGCAATCGAAAAGCGCGGTATTTTTCTGATGCTTTCCTTTTTGGTGATTGGATTAGGCCTATTCAGTTATCAAAAGCTGCCTATTGATGCCGTACCCGATATCACCAACGTTCAGGTACAAATCAACACACAAGCAGAAGGTTATTCACCGCTTGAAACTGAACAACGTATCACCTTTTTGGTAGAAAACGCTTTGGCAGGATTACCAAACTTGGACTACACACGTTCACTATCGCGCTATGGCTTATCACAAGTGACGGCCGTTTTTGAAGAAGGCACGGATCTCTATTTTGCCAGAAACCTCATAAACGAACGGCTAGGCATTATCAAAAGCCAATTGCCCGATGGTATTGAGCCTAAGATGGGGCCGATTGCCACAGGTTTGGGTGAAATTTACATGTACACGCTTAGCGCGAAGCCCGGCACAGTAACTGTCGATGGCAGAAAATTTGATGCAATGGCGCTTCGAGAGTTACACGATTGGGTGGTGAAACCTCAACTGGCCTTGGTGAAAGGGGTAACAGAGGTTAATGCTATTGGGGGGTTTACCAAACAGTATCATGTGAAGCCTAATCCTCAACTTATGCTTAATTACGGCGTTAGTACTGACGATTTATTGCGGGCATTAAATCGAAATAACGCTAATCAGGGCGCTGGGTACATTGAACGCAACGGCCAGCAAATACTAGTACGTTCACAAGCGAGACTTTCGAGCGTTGAGGACATCGGTAACGTGGTGGTAACGCTTACAAACCGATCTCCCGTCACGGTAAGTGACATTGCAGAGGTCGCCATCGGTAAGGAGCTTAGAACGGGCGCTGCAACACGAGAAGGTCAAGAGACGGTGTTGGGCACAGCTATGATGCTAATAGGCGAAAATAGCCGAGCTGTTGCGCTAGACGTGGCTGATAAAGTGGATGAAATCCAAGCAAGCCTGCCAGAGGGCGTAATTATCCAAAGTGTATACGATCGCACTACGCTCGTGGATAAAGCCATCAATACAGTACAAAAAAACCTTGTTGAAGGCGCACTACTCGTTATTGTTGTCTTATTTTTATTGCTGGGCAATATACGGGCAGCAATTATCACCGCCGCTGTCATCCCACTTGCCATGCTTGCCACAATAATAGGCATGGTACAAACGGGCGTTAGCGCGAACCTAATGAGCTTAGGTGCGTTAGACTTTGGACTGATTGTTGACGGAGCGGTTATTATCGTCGAGAACTGTATTAGGCGATTAAGTGAATCGCAGCGGCGAACGGGTGCAATACTGCCTCTTAAAGAACGGCTGGAAGTCGTATTTGAGGCAACGAATGAGGTGATACGCCCAAGTCTATTTGGCGTGATGATAATCACGATTGTGTACATTCCTATCTTTAGCTTAACAGGTGTCGAAGGGAAGATGTTTCACCCAATGGCGGCTACCGTAATATTGGCATTGCTAGCGGCAATGGTATTTTCAATCACCATTGTGCCCGCAGCTGTTGCTATGTTTATGTCAGGCAAAGTCAGTGAAAAAGCGAGTCCAATAATCACTGGGGCTAAATCAGTTTACCGCCCTGTACTGGAGTGGGCATTAAAATTACGATGGTTGGTAGTAGGTGCAGCAACATTACTCGTAGTTATCAGTGTTTGGTTTGGGATGCGCCTAGGTTCTGAATTTGTGCCGCAACTAGATGAGGGTGACATAGCCCTTCATGCAATGAGAGTGCCCGGCACAGGAATTGAACAAGCTGTCGATATGCAAAAACGGCTTGAACAGGTCATTATGCAATACCCACAGGTAAACACCGTATTTGCTAAAACGGGTACTGCTGAGGTGGCTACTGATGCTATGCCACCCAACGTCACTGACACTTTTGTAATGCTAAAACCAATTGATGAATGGCCAAACCCTGCATTATCGAAAACGGAATTTGTCGAGCAATTGGAGAGGGATCTTCAAAATGTACCCGGCAATAACTATGAGTTTACGCAACCTATACAGATGCGCTTTAACGAATTAATTAGTGGCGTTAGGGCAGATTTAGGGATCAAGATATATGGTGATGATCTGGATAAGCTGCGGGATTCAGCTGGTGATGTTTTATCCGTATTACAAGATATTCCGGGCGCTGCTGATGCACGAGTAGAACAAGTAGATGAGATCCCCATCTTCACGGTGAACCCGAAGCCTTATGCGCTGGCGCGTTACAACTTAGACGTAACTGACTTGCAAACGTGGTTAAGTGCATCAGTTGGCGGCAAAGAAGCTGGTTTGGTATTTGAAGGCGACAGACGCTTTGAGATTGTTGTTCGTTATCCTGAAGAGATTCGCAATGATTTAGAAGCGCTGGGAAATATACCCATCATGACCAATGATGGTGAGTATGTGCCAATCGCCGAGGTGGCTGAGCTTGAATATACCAATATACCCAGTCAAATAAGTCGAGAAAACGCAAAACGCCGTATCGTCGTCACAGCAAATGTGAGAGATCGTGATTTAGGCTCTTTTGTCAATGATGCTAAAGAGCAAATCGCAGCCAATGTGGCACTGCCGAGTGGTTATTGGATAAGTTATGGTGGAACGTTTGAGCAATTGGAAAGTGCAAGTCAACGACTGAGCTTGGTTGTGCCCGCAACGCTTTTCCTGATCCTTGCATTACTTGTGATTGCATTTGGCTCAGTCAAAGACGCCTTGATAATTTTCACAGGCGTCCCTTTGGCATTAACTGGCGGCATCTTTGCTCTTTGGATCAGAGATATGCCTCTTTCAATATCGGCAGGGATTGGTTTTATCGCGCTCTCTGGTATTGCTGTATTGAATGGTCTGGTAATGCTGTCTTTTATCAGGCAGAGGATGGAAGAGACTGGCGAGTTGGTAAACTCGATTATTGATGGTGCAATGACTCGCTTGCGGCCAGTGCTGATGACAGCGTTAGTGGCGAGTCTTGGTTTCGTGCCCATGGCGCTTAACGTAGGTACTGGCGCAGAGGTGCAGCGACCTCTGGCAACGGTGGTCATTGGTGGGATCATATCCTCTACCTTGTTAACTCTGGTTGTACTACCTGTACTCTATAGACTCGTTCACTATAAGGTGAATTAGCAGCACTGGGGCATTTGGGTTTATAAATCAATGCCCCGGATTTACTTACCCCCATGACGATCATTCGACTTCTTTTGACAAAATGGGGAGGTGGCTCGTAAATCGCTTTGTAATAAAAATTTGGAGTTGTAGGGTTGGTTATCAATTGTAATATTCAACATTCGGCTTTTGGAGGCGCATCCTGTGGACTATTGTGGTCTGAATAACTGCTTTATGCCACTGAAGAGTCAGTCAGAATAAAGCATATTAACTTCCGCTTATGGTAAATATCGGAATCAAGAGCAGAGAGCCCTGAACGTCTGCTGTTTGTCTGAAGCGGACCAGCGCATTTGCTGTGGTCAAGGTCCGCTTTACGCTCATAGCTGCCTGTCAGGTAGAGTCTAAACCTATTCATCGAAACTGTCAGATCAGGTATGAGCTACTACAGTTTAGAGCAATTTATAACTGTACGACTCTGTAGCCTTTTTCTTGTAACAGGGTAAGTACGTTGTCCTCTCCTACTAAGTGTCCCGCGCCTACCAGAACAAATTCAAGATCATCGTCACCAAACATGGCTTCGATAAGCGGTACCCAGTTTTGATTGCGATGTGTAAACAGCTCATCAAACGATGCCGGTGATTCTTGCTTGAAGGTTTCTATTACCAGTTCGTTTAACTGGGTTGTATTCCCAACGCGCCAAGCGTTAATGGTGTCTTGCAGCGTTGAATTAAGCTCAGGTAGGGTCTCTAAGGTCTGAGCAATGAAGCGGTCTTCTTCGCCTTCTCCCATGTTGGCAAGCATTTGAATTTGAAATTCTACTGACTCTAAGTATTCACTTGGCTTTCCGTCGCGCTTTGCGAGTCGGGTAAAATAGGCATCCACTCCTTCTCCAGCCAGTTGATTGCGCTGAGCCTCCATTGCAACTAACATCGTTGCCACCATCCCCGGCTTTAAGCCCGCTAACTGGTCAGCTGTTGCGCCAAACGTGCTCAGGTACTTGTCCAATGCTGCGTAGGTTTCTGCCGACAACTCATCCTTAAGTGTTTGCCCATTGCGGTATGCCACAGCAGCTATCATCTTTTGTTGTGCTACAAGGTCAGTCGGGTCTGGTAATTGTGCTTCAAACACCACAGTGTCAGCGTTTTCGTATGTTGCCGTAAATACGTCAGGTAAAGGGAACTCTGACGCAGGCAGTAAGTGTATTGTGCCACCGATATACACAATGTCCTCGCCCTTCGACACCTGCCATACAGACGTAGTTGCGCTATTAACGTCGTTGGCCATTAGTGATGACGATGTTAACGCAACACTCAAAGCGAGTACCATGTTGCGCAAAGAAAAGCGTTTCATTGTTAACTTCCCTATTAGCGTGTGTAGACCTTTATGCAGGCATAAGGTTTGTAGTAGATTGAACAATCACATATTTGCAGGGATTCGGCAATCATGAAATACCTAATGTACGTAGCATTTCTTTCTGTCGTTATTTCACTCTCATCAGTTGCTAACGAGATTACAATGCCCAAAACAGCACTTCCCCCTCCAAATGATACCAGCAGTCAGTTTAAACATGCGATCACTCAATTTCCTGTACCAACGGTTGAAGAAGCGATTGCAGCGACACCGCAAACTGTCGAGCAGTGGCGAGACTACATACAACAGCGAAACGCCGACCAGAAAAAAAAGATTAAGAAAATGCGCAAGCAGTTCAACGTGCACGTTGAGTTACTCGATATTGCAGGAGTGACAGTACGTAAAATTACACCTGAATCCTTATCTGAAGAATTTAAAGATAAGGTCTACATTGACGTACATGGCGGTGCCTATGTACTTTTTGGCGGATTGCCGAGTATAGAAGAAGGCATTCTAATCGCTCATAGGCTGGGTATTGTCGTATTAAGTGTAGATTATCGCATGCCTCCTTCGTCACCGGCTCCCGCTGCATTACACGACGTCGTTGCTGTGTATAAAGACGTGCTTACTTCATATAGTGCCGATAATATTTTTGTCGGTGGCACTTCAGCAGGTGGAGGTTTGATTCTAGTTGTAACTCAGCAACTCATTAAAGATGACATAGCACCACCACGTGCACTTTATGCCGGCACACCATGGGCTGACCTAACGAAAACGGGTGATACGTTATTTACTAATGAAGGTGTCGATCGCATTTTAGTGACTTATGACGGGCAGTTAGCCTCTGCTGCAAAACTTTATGCATCAGGTAAACCGCTTGATGACGCAAGCATATCGCCGCTTTATGGCAGCTTTGAAGGATTTCCTCCTACCTTTCTCCTCAGTGGAACTCGGGATATGTTCTTAAGCGATACGGTAAGAGTTAATCGCAAAATTCGTGATGCAGGTGGTGATACCGTGCTGGAGGTCTTCGAGGGCATGTCACATGCTGACTATCTTATTGCTTATGAAACACCTGAATCCATAGCGGCCTATCGCGCCATCAAGCAGTTTTTTAGTCAGCACACAGCATTAAGCAAATAATACAATATTGCAAATGATAACGATTATCGTTAAGATTGATTGGCGTCGCGTTATCATTTGCGTTTTAGCAACGCAATAGACACGGCCAAAAACCCTTTCCTTGTTTCGTAAAGAAGGTTTTCTTGATGTTGAATCGTTGCTACCTGTTTGCAATGTTTGTTTTTGCTTCTGCGGCGAGTTTTTGCCTAAGTGCAAGTAGCTTGCCCGAGCAAGTTGATAGCCTAACCGAGCAGTGGCTGCGCATAGAAAGACAAACGCGCGAGTTAGAAAATGATTGGCGACAAACAGAGCCAACACTTAAGCAGCGCATTGCACTCTTACAAGCTGAAAAAGCGCAGCTTTCCGAGATACTGTCACAAAGTAAGCAAACTGGCACTGATGTAGAAGAGAAACGCGAGGCATTGCTTGCACAACAGAATACGCTAGAAGCTGAACAATACGCATTAGAACAAACACTCGCGCCTTTGTATTCTGTGTTAAATAGCATTTATCCTACTTTGCCAGAACTTATTCAACAGCGCTGGGACAGTGAAAGCGAAGTGCTGACAAGCGACGCCACTTCTTCACAACAACTTCAAGTCGCATTGGCGCAGCTTTCTTCTCTTCAAACCTTCAATTCGGCCATTACCGTTCATGAAAGCATCATGAAAACTCCTGATAACAAAATGGTAATGATGAAGCAGCTTTACTTGGGCAGCCAATATGCTTGGTTTTCAAATAGCGATGGTCAATATCAGGGGTGGGGAAGTAGTCTCTCTGGGCAATGGCAGTGGACATTCAGCGCCTCAAAAGACGGTCAACTAGATGATATTTTGACCGCCATTTCAATTTATGAAAAGCAGCATCAGCCCGACTATGTCACGCTTCCATTGGATTTAAATAGGGCCGAATTATGAGATGCCTCAACCTATTAGTCATGCTGTGTTTGGCAACCTATACATTATCAGGTCATGCAACAAATGCGCAGTCGCCCAATGGTGAAATGCTCAAAAAAATCGAGCAAGCCAAGGTTAGGTTGGCGCAGACAGAATCGAGTATTAGTAAGGCGCGTGTATCATTGTCGAATACGCTTAACGCACTAGAGCAAGACGTTATAGCGCTGAGAGAGGCAACGTCTGTAGCCCGTCGTAAGACAGACGAAAAAACGCTGGGACTTGTGCAATTGGAAGAGCGCCTTGCCCGATGGCAGGAGCAGTACGTATTTCAAGAAGATGTTATCAATCGCTTTCTACGGCAGGTAAAAAGTGGGAAAGCGGAACTGAAATCTATGACGCTTTCTGAAAAAGTACAGTCTGTTTTACCGATAGCAAAAAGCTATTATGATGCACAGTTTCCGCAGTTCCAAGCTAAGCCCTTGGTACTATCAAATGGAGAGTTGGTCGATGCACAGTTGCTCTCTTTAGGGCCTGTCACTTGGTATCTCACTCATGCGCCGCAAGTGTCTGGCCTAGCGACATTTCAAAATTCACACTGGCATGCTGACACACAGTTTAGTCGTGCACGCACACAACAGTTATTTGATTTACTGAATGTTGATTCAGGAGCAGTTGTTTTTGACCCCACACTAGGACGAGCCGCCACACAATCAGAGAGCAGTGAAAGCTTGCACGAACACGTAATTAAAGGCGGGCTTTGGGTTATCCCCATTGTATTGTTCGGCATTCTTGCGCTGAGTATCGCACTATTTAAAGTCGTCCAATTATGGCGATTACCTACTGTTAAGCCCGTCACATCAGCAAAAGCGCTGTCATCGTTGCTACATCAATCTTCTATCAATCACTTTTCTGGAATGCAGCGCGAGCTTATCGATATCGCACAAGGCGCACGCACGCCGTTTGAGCGTGACGATGAACTCTTTGCTAAGTTGCAGGCATTTAAGTACAAACTAGAGAAATACAATGGCGCCATTTCAATTACTGCGGCTGTCGCACCGTTACTTGGATTGTTAGGTACAGTGAGCGGCATGATAGAAACGTTTAGAATGATGACCGCATTTGGTTCGAGTGACCCCGAAATTATTTCAGGAGGAATCGCAAAAGCGCTAGTCACCACTGAGCTTGGATTAGTCGTTGCTATCCCCGCACTTATCCTCAATGCCATTTTATCTCGCAAAGCGAAAACGTATTACGATTCACTCGAGTCATTCGCACTGGTGATTAGCAGCGACAGCGAAGAGGCGAGGGCAGCGTCTTGATATCACAACTCATTGAAACTCCGTTGTGCTGGGTGATGGTGGTTACGGCCTGGTTTACCTATCAATCTATTTTTATTTCGTTGGGAAAGCAGAGACGAGACAGTATGGATACCCAAGACAGCGCGTCGAATGAAATGATACCCAGTGTTCTTGTTGGTGCGCTGCCTTTGATGGGGCTACTCGGCACCATCTCGGGGTTACAGTTAAGCTTTACAGGCATGATGTCACAAGGCATAGACAGTCAGTTGGTAACAAAAGGCATTGCGGATGCGTTGTTTACCACTCAGTTAGGTTTAGTGTTAGCCATTCCCGGCTGGTTACTTATGGCCCTTGCAAAACGTAAGCGGTCGCCTTCGCTTTTGCAAAATAGACAAGGAGCCTAGCCCTTGAGTCTTCGCCTTCAACGCCGAATTGAATTGCAGAATACGCAAGGTATTGATATGTCACCGCTCCTTGATGTGGTGTTTATCTTGCTGATCTTCTTTATTGTCTCAACCGTGTTTGTAAAAGAGACCGGGGTGGAAGTAGACAAACCGCAGGCCATATCGGCAAAACAGCTAGAGCAAAATACCATTATGCTTGCCATAACCCACGACAACCGTGTGGTGTACGACGGCGCTAATATCGGGCTTACTGGTGTGCGTACTGTGATTGAGCAGATTCTAAGTAGTGAACCGCGCCCTGTGGTAATTCAAGTTGATAAATCGGTGCGCTCAGAATTATTGGTTAGTGTTATCGACGAAGCGAAACTGGCGGGTGCACAGTCGGTCAATATTGCCACGTTAAAGCAGTAAAATAAGGTTAGCTATCAATGGTAACTCGTACATCTTCGTTTTTATTGTCAGGGCTGGTACTTGCCTTTGCGCTAGGAACTATGTGGCTTGGTCAGCTACTGGCAGAAAGTAGTGATACTACAGTCATTGTGCGTAATGTGGATATGCTTGTTACAACGCCGCCGCCTCCACCTCCTGTTAGTCAATCATCGCAAACAGCCCCTACCCTTGATATTCAAGTAAAGGGGGCGGGTGCGCAATTGATGGTGTCTGAAATAGTCGTATCGCCCACACTTGATATTTATATGCCGACCATGCCGGAAATCGACACCACTTTTTTACAATGGTCACTTTCCGATATCGATACCAGTGCATTTGCCCTTAATGAACTTGATAGCACGCCTACCTTGTTAACGCCGATAAAAGTCCACTTTCCCAAAAGGCTTAAAAAGCAAGGGGTGAGTAAAGTACTGGTCAAGCTTGATGTGCTGATAGATGAACAGGGTCATGTCGAGTTGGTGGATATTGTTGAAAATCCTCACCATGAATTAAACAAAGAAATTGTACGCTTCGTTAAAAATAGCCGGTTCACCTCTCCATCTAAAGAAGATGCCGCAGTGAAAGCGCGCTTTATATGGCCGGTGCTAATAGAAGCCTAATAGGAGTTTGTTGCCATAATGAAGAACGGTATAGGTATACGGGGTCAATTATTTAAGGTCATCTTTTCGAACGTCGTGTTTTTCGCATCATCATGTTTTGGTTATGCAGCGTCAGCGATAGATGTAGAACTTGATGTCCCAAGTTGGCAATTCGTAGTGGGTCACCTTCCAGCAAGCCCCTCTACAATGTCGATTACCGCAGATGAGCGCACATTTGCCAAGCAAGTAATGCCATTAGTTGAGCAAAAGGCGTTTGATAAAGCGCTGCGTTTATTCGATAAGCAAGATATATCGGCAATGAGTGCAAAGTTGAGAGAGCTTTATGGGCAAATTTTATTGAGTAACAAACGCTATGACAAAGCACGTGATGTACTAAGCAGCGTAATTGAAGAAGAACCTGAATTAGGTTCTGCCCATCGTGCATTGAGTCTTGCCTACTTGATGCAAGACGCGTTACCTCAGGCCCGTCATCACCTTACGCGCTGTATTGAGCTGGGCATTAATGACCCACAGGTGTTTGGTCAACTTGCTTACACAAACTTACAAATGGGCAAAGCGGTTACCGCCATAAGCGGCTATCAACAAGCGCTTTTGTTAGAACCAGACAACGAGCAGTGGTATCAGGGGCTACTCTACGCGCTTATTCAAAGTAACAGCTTGGCGCAAGCAGAAAGCTTGCTAACACAAATGCTGGCGCAGTCGCCAGAAGACAAGCAACTTTGGCTTCAACGCTCGCAATTAGCGCTAAAACAGGGAAATACGACTAAAGCTATTGGTAGCTTAGAAACCGCCTTGTCGTTGGGGAATAACACAGTAGCTAATCTAGTGACATTAGCCAAGCTTCATATTAAAGCTGGTAGTACAACAAGAGCCACCCATTTACTCGCCGAGCACAGTGATATTCTGCTTCAAGATACAACCGGTGAAGGAGTGAGTGCTTATGTAGATATTGCTACGCATCTGGTGAACACTCAGCAGTGGCAGCTTTTAGCCACATCACTTGAGCACTTAAGTCATAAAACGCAGAGATTAAGCACAGAACACAAATCGCAATTTGATGTGCTTCATGCGCAGTTAGCGATCTCGAAGGGGCAAAATAAACAAGCATTGACGCGATTATGCAGTGCACTGGATGCCGTTCCTGACAACGGCGAGGCGTTATTGTTGTTAGCCCAAATTTATCGCAAGCAACATCGGCTAGATCACGCAAAAATGCTATACATACGCGCACAGGCGCTTGAGGAAACCAAACAGCGCGCTATGTTAGCGCGAGCGCAAATGGCCATAGAGCAGCAAGACTACGTTGAGGCGCTTTCATTATTACGTGATGTATATAGTCAATATCCATCGCGAACTGACTTACTACACAATATTACGGCTTTAGAAAAAATCATCAAACACGCCGCGTAGCCATACATTTTTAATCAACATGACTACCCGTTTACACCATTACTTAAAGGGCTTTTTCTATTAGGTTAAAGATGATAATAAATCTCATTTGCATTGATTGTTGTCATAAAATCTGTATCATCTAGCCCGATAAAACGCAGAAGTAAATAAGAGTTAAACAAGTCAGTGAAGAGTTTTTCGATAGGCACAGTGCGACAGTGGCACTGGATAAGCGGCGCAGTGTGCTTAGTGGGCATGTGCTTATTCGCGCTCACTGGGATCACGCTTAATCATGCAGCCGACATACCTGCAAACAGAGTTGTTAACGCGGTAGAGGCTGAAGCCTCACAAGAGGTCGTTGATGCTTTTCGTGCCCTTGCACCTGATGAGATAACCATACCTCAACAATTGGTGGCTCATATGGCGAGTATGCACGATGTTGCTATTCCTCGTTCACTTCAGGGTGAATGGGATGGGATCGAATTTTATGCTGCGTGGCCTGGCCCTGGTGCTGATAGTTGGGTAGCGCTTGATGTTGAGCTTGGCATCATTACTTATGAGAACGTGGATAGAGGCTGGATTGCCTACTTTAATGATCTGCATAAAGGTCGCAATACCGCGACGGCATGGCGTTGGTTTATCGATGCATTCGCGCTAGCGTGTGTTGTGTTTAGTGTAACCGGCCTTTTGTTACTCATGCGCCATTCTGCTCACAGAGCTTCAACCTGGCCGATTACCGCGCTAGGCGTGCTCATCCCATTTGTTATTTTGCTGCTTTTTGTTCACTAGAGAAACAGTAAAACGCCGTTGTAAATGATGTTATTCGCCACGTTACCTAATAACCATCGAGGCTTTAGCCTAGGGCGACAATTTCTAGAGTTAGGAGTGTATTAATGAAAGTTCTGCATAGTTTGGCCATGGTAGCTGGCGCCTTGGCGTTGACAGTGTCTTCTAATGCCGTGAATGCACAAGATGAAGCCACATTAAATGTTGGTTTGCCACAGCTCGATGTAGCCGAGTATCACAAACCTTATGTGGCAGTGTGGATTGAAGATGCAAAGCGCAAAGCAACGCACGTAGCGGTGTGGTATGACGTAGATAAACGCGAACACAAGGGTAAAGAGTGGTTGAAAGATTTGCGCCAATGGTGGCGTCGTGGCGGAAGAAGCTTAGATTTGCCATATGATGGGCTTACCAGCGCAACTAAAGGACCAGGTGAGTACTCCATTGATGAACAGTTAAATGAGGCTATTGATGGCTTGACGGCAGGTGACTATACCTTGCGTGTTGAGGTATCGCGCGAGGTTGGTGGTCGCGAAGTTGTATCTATACCTTTCTCACTTCCCCTGTCTAAAAATGCGCTACCCATTGAAGCGTCTGGCTCATCTGAAGTGGGTACTGTGGTACTTAGCGTAAAAAGCAACTAAGCGAAATACAAAATAAGGAAACAACATGAAAGCGACGTTTAACCGTGCCATAGTCCTCGCTACCGCAACCCTTGCGTTATCGTTCTCGGCCAGTGCTCACCGTGCATGGCTATTGCCAAGCTCCACAGTATTATCTTCAGAAGAAGCGTATGTAACCGTAGACGGTGCTATCTCTAATACGTTGTTTCACCCAGACCACGTTGCCATGAGCATGAATAACCTGACGATAATGTCCCCGCAAGGCAATAATGTTGAAGCGCTCAATATGGCGAAAGGCAAATACCGAACAACGTTTGATGTAAAACTAGACCAAGAAGGCACTTACAAACTCGCATCGGCAAGCGCAGGACTACGTGCATTTTGGCGAGACGAAGACGGCAACAGAAAAATGTGGCCAGGTCGAGGGCAGCCTTTTGACGCGACTAAATTTGACGCCGAAGTGCCAAAAGACGCAAGTGAACTTCGCGTAATTCAAAGTGCTCGTCGTGTTGAAACGTTCGTCACGCTTGGTGCACCGTCAAATAAGGTATTTGCACCAACAAATGTGGGATTAGAGCTTGTTCCTGTTACTCACCCCAACGATTTGTTCGCTCAAGAAACCGCAACATTCTCATTGTTAATTGATGGCGAGCCTGCCGCTGGCGCACAAATAGAAGTTGTTAGAGGTGGCATGCGTTATCGCAACGACCAACAACTTATCGCGGTTAAATCAGACAGCAGCGGGAAATTCACTGTTACATGGCCAGAAGCCGGGATGTACTTCGTCGAAATTAGCTACGAAGATGACAAGGCTTCAGCGCCAGCTTCAGTAAGAAGCGCAAGCTATTCGGCCACACTAGAAGTACTGCCGCTGTAACAATTAACGCGCTTTAGCAATCAAAATATAAGAAGCACCATGACAGAAACGCACCGCTACCTGTTGGCCTTCCTAGCGACCACGCTTTACGTACTGTGGGTAGCAGTGCTTTATTACAAGCATAAGAAAGTGAGTGACCGCACACTCGCACATTCACTCACCAGCGACAGTACGCTGGTGGTGTATGCTAGCCAAACAGGCACAGCAGAGAAAATAGCAAGGGTAAAAGCGGCGCAACTACAACTGCCAGAACCCGCACCCGTGATATCTATGGCGTCGTTGTCGTTGCAATCGCTTCAGCGAGTATCGAAGGTGATTTTTGTGGTTAGCACCTACGGCGAAGGCGAGCCTCCTGACATGGGACGTAAATTCAATCGCGCTATTGCGCAGGCTGCTACCACGGGCTCTACCACACTATCTCATCTTCATTTCGAGGTTGTAGGGGTTGGCGATCGTCAATATGCGCGATTTTGTCAGTTTGCAGATACGCTTTTTGACAGCATAAAGCAATTAGGTGGTAATGCTACACAGCCAGTGCAAAAGTTAGATGCAGGAAGTGGTGAACACCTTGCTTTACTCAATACATCGGGAGACGTTCACTATCAACAACCTTCGATAACGCTAACCCTAACCAAACGAAACCAATTAAACGGCGACTCACCGCAATCGCAAAAGCTATGCGCGCTGTCGTTTGACTACAATAGTCACTTGTCTAATGCCCACTGGCAGGCGGGCGATGTGTTGGATGTTCTTATCGAGCAAAACAATGAAGACGCTGGGCTTAACCTGCCAGCTCCAAACGTGTCTCAACATCAATCTTCTCATCAGATACCAAAAGTCATTCGCACCTATACCATTGCCTCTGTGCCGGAAGAAAAAAATATCAAGCTGGTCGTTAGGCAGTTAGTGAAAGACGAAGGTGAGCTTGGTATTGGCTCAGGCTTTTTAACTGACACTTTGCAAAACGAGCAGCCCATCAAGGGCTACATTAGACAGCATGCCAATGCTTTCATCACAGATACCCAATCTCCCTTATTACTGATTGGAGCTGGAAGCGGTGTGGCTGGGGTAAGGGCACAGCTTGCTAAGCGCGCTCTGCTCAAAGATGCGGGCCCTGTGTGGATTTTATTTGGCGAACGCCATCCTACATTTGACGATGTGCTTGATAAAACATTGTCACCTTTTCATTTATCGTCATGCTTAATACGTAAACACACTATTTTTTCTCAGGCAACTCATGGCAGTGGATACGTTCAACAACTGCTACTTCAGCAAAGCAGTGATATACGCAGCTTCTTAGGACAGACTGGGCAAGTGTATGTATGTGGACGCTACGAGGGTATGGGCAAGGGTGTAGATGACGCACTTCGTTCAATTTTAGGTGACAGCGGGCATAAGACATTGGCTGAGCACAAGCGTTATCATCGCGACCTCTACTAATAGGGTTAGACTTTAGTCTAATGCCTGCCGACTAAGCTATTTACATGTTTAAATACGCGACCGAAGTAACCTGCGTCGATGCCAACTACATAGCATGAGTCGCTATCACTACCACCTACTGTGGTTTCTCTTTTTTGAATCAATCTGATTCCCATGTAAGTTACTGAGGTATTTGCAGTTTGCAGGTAAGACCTTTAGGCACTATAAAGTGGTGTAGTGTTTAGAAAAACAACAAATAGGACGACAGTATGCAGTCTATTGCCATTGTAATACTGGGCATTATTGGAATGATGTTCGGTTGGTTTGTGTATTCGAAATTTATCGCAAATCGCATTTTCAAATTGGATGATAGCTTTGTAACGCCAGCGCACACCGAGCGCGATGGCGTTGATTATGTACCTACCAACAAGGTGGTATTGTGGGGGCACCATTTTACCTCTGTAGCCGGAGCTGCACCTATTGTGGGTCCCGCTATTGCAGTGTATTGGGGGTGGGTGCCCGCAGTCTTATGGGTAGTGTTTGGCACCATATTATTTGCTGGTGTGCATGATATGGGGGCGCTCTGGGCCAGTGCCCGTCATAAAGGAAAGTCAATGGGCGCACTATCTGAGAGTGTCATTGGCAAACGTTCTCGCGCCCTATTCATGATTGTTGTATTTCTTGTACTGCTAATGGTAAACGCGGTGTTTGGTGTGGTTATTGCCAATTCCTTTGTGTCTCAACCTAACGCGGTATTCCCAGCATGGACCGCCATTCTTGTGGCGTTGGTAATAGGTCAGTTGTTAAAGCGCAACTTCAGTTTAATTCCTTTGTGTATTGTAGGAATTGTAGTGCTTTACGCATCGGTATACGCAGGCAGCTATATTCCATTAAGCCTACCAGAAACCCTATTTGGTTTAGGCGATAAGGCAAACTGGATCATCATTTTGTTTGTCTATGCCGCTATTGCATCATTGCTGCCAGTATGGATGCTTCTACAACCACGCGACTTTATTAACGGTATGCAACTGTTAGTTGGGCTCTTCTTGCTATATGGGGCGGTTTTCTTCTCGTTACCTGATATCACCGCGCCGGCATTTAATATGCAAACGGCGGTGGATACACCCAGTATTATACCGTTACTCTTTGTAACTATAGCATGTGGCGCAGTATCAGGCTTCCACGGCATTGTTTCCTCGGGGACAAGCTCTAAGCAGTTAGATAAAGAAACCGATGCACGTTTTGTTGGCTATTTGGGTGCTATTGGTGAAGGTTCTTTGGCACTTATTACCATAGTCGCAGTGAGCGGCGTAGCCTTTGCTGCTTCACCTGAAGAATGGCATGAAGTCTACAGTCATTTAGGTGCTGGTAGTGTAGGGGCGTTTATTACCGGTGGTGCCAACTTAATTCAACAAGGGTGGGGCTTGCCGGTTGATTTTTCTTCAACCATACTGGCTGTAATGGTCGTGCTTTTTGCTGGTACGACGATGGATTCTGGCGTGCGTCTTCAGCGTTACATCATTCAGGAGTGGGGTGATATCTACTCAATAAGCGCGTTGAAAAATGGCGTCGTTGCCACGTTAGTTGCAGTGGGATGTTGTTTGCTGCTTGCGTTTGGCGCTGGTGGTTCATCTGGTAGCGGCGGCATGATCATCTGGCCATTGTTTGGTTCGACTAATCAAATACTGGCAAGTCTAACCTTACTTGTTATCTCGGTTATGCTGATCAAGCTTGGACGCCCTGCGCGTTACACCCTTATTCCAATGGTGTTTGTGTTAGTCATGGCGTTCTTCGCTGGGCTTATAAAGTTAAAAGAGTATTACCTTGCTGAAAACTATCTATTGGTCTTTTTAGATGCAGTGGTATTAATTGTGTCTGTGTTGGTCATGCTAGAAGCGTTTTCAGTTGTATCAAAGCTCAAGAAAGAGAAAGACGCATAAACCGCTTTACTGTTTTCATGGTTGGCCTCGTTATTTGAACATCATTTCGAGTAAGTCAACATTCGGCCAGCGCATCTGCGCTGGCTTTTTTATATGAAGGTTATGTCGTTCAGTCAGTAGAAGAGACTTCACGCTAGCAATTTAAGTATGCGGGTTTTTCGCATGGAGTATAATCTGGTAGTATCAAATCAACACTGGCAAGTGAACAAGTAATGTCACTTAATTTAGCCGCTACGAGGTAATATGTCGGAGATTTTTTTGTTAGGTCAAAACTTCTTGGCGCTTTTCATTGAGTCGGCGCCCTGGCTTCTTTTGGGGTTGCTTGTGGCTGGCGTTATGCACGAACTTGTTCCAGTGTCATTCCTTGAAAAGCATATGGGCAATGAGTCATTTTCCTCTATCAGTAAAGCGGCGATTATAGGGGCTCCTCTCCCGCTTTGCTCTTGTGGTGTTATTCCCGCAGCGCTTGGATTGCGCCGAAGTGGCGCATCAAAGCCATCAACCATCTCTTTTTTAGTATCTACACCAGAAACCGGTGTTGATAGCGTGTCGGTGTCATATGCGCTTCTCGGCCCGCTTTACGCCATAATGAGACCAATAACGGCAGTCTTAAGTGCAATTTATGCTGGTGTCATGGTCAGACTCTTTGACAGCGAAGTAAAAGGTGTATCAACAGGCCACTCAACTGAGAGTAGCTGCTGCGCCAGTCACACAAAAGCGCCAGAGCCGACGACAAGTTGCTGTGCAAGTGACAAGGGGCACCAACATCAGGTGGCTCCCACGCCGAGCGTTTCAACAAAACTAAGTCGCGTGGTGAGTTTCGCAAGCGGCAAGTTATTAGAAGATATTGTTGTATGGTTACTAATAGGGTTAGGGTTAGCGGCGGCAATTAAAACTTGGGTGCCTACCGATTTCTTAACGCAGTGGGGAGACGGCCTACTCGCGATGGTGGTCATGGCCGTTATTGGTATTCCAATGTACATTTGTGCCACTGCATCAACCCCGTTAGCAGTAGGCTTTTTGGCCGCAGGGTTATCACCTGGTGCCGTATTGGTATTCTTAATGGCGGGACCTGCTACTAACGTATCGACGATGGGCATGATCAAACAAGAAATGGGCAGCCGCACATTGATGTTGTATCTCTTTAGCGTGATGTCTGCCAGTATCGGGTTTGGCTATGGCTTGAACTATATGGTGAATGCGTTTTCGCTTTCCCACCTCATCAATACACAAAGTCACTTGCACGAGCATGGTGGAAATGTGCAAGCCCTGTATGCTGTGTGTGCCATTGTGCTGGCTGCACTTATGTTACGACTGGGCTGGAAAAAGTGGCGTCAAGCACGAGAGCATAAACATGCGCAATCAGCGTGTTGCGGGTAATGTGCTGCAAGTTCTTGTAACACTTTATTGCTCAGTGCCCTTGTATATTATGTGCTGTCACTCATAATAGCTCTTTGCATTTTTTAACAAAACACGCTTTTTAGTGGGTTCGGAAACCATTCATGTTTTTACTTGTTGTGTACGTTTTTATTGCATTGGGCTTTTCATTTCTTTGCTCAATTGCTGAAGCGGTTATTCTTAGTGTTTCATCGGCTTACATCTCGGTGTTAGAAAAAGAAGGGAAGCCAAGTGGTTCGCTGTTACGCGCACAAACTGACAACATCAATACCCCACTTTCAGCCATTTTAACGTTAAACACCATTGCCCACACCATGGGGGCGGCGGGCGCTGGTGCACAAGCGGCGGCGGTGTTCGGAGAAGCCTATTTAGGGGTTATTTCAGCCGTTCTTACCTTACTGATATTAGTATTTTCTGAGATCATCCCGAAAACGCTGGGGGCGACATACTGGCGTTCGCTAGCGCCTGCAACGGCTTACTTCTTAAAGTATCTGTCGATGGTACTTAAACCATTTGTGAAAATGTCAGAGCTTTTAACCCGAAGCTTTAAAGAAGATAGTCCACTTCGTGGCCTAAGCCGAAGCGAACTACACGCAATGGCAGAGTTGTCGGGTCAAGAAGGCCAATTGGCCAATCACGAAGCAGCATTCTTACAGAGTTTACTAAGTTTGCATGAGCTGAAAGTAAAAGACGCAATTACCCACAGAACAGCGCTTTTTTCAGTGTCAGAATCAACAACGGTGGAAGCCTTTTTCCACAAGCACGCTAATATTGAGTTTTCACGTATTCCTGTTTATGAAGATAACGACTCAGAAAACATAACGGGTTTTGTCATGCGATCCGATTTACTGGTCGCCCAGGCGCGAGGCAATACTGACAAGCCGCTATCTGAATATGCGAAAGACATGGTAACGGTACTTAATACCATGCCGCTAAGTGTGACTTTCGATCATTTCATCAACAAGCATGTTCATATGTTATTGGTGGTGGATGAGTATGGTGGTTTAGAAGGGGTTTTAACCTTAGAAGATTTGCTAGAAAGGTTACTGGGTGTAGACATTGTAGATGAGAAAGACACCACAGTGAGTATGCGACGTTTAGCGAAAATGATGACTAAACGCAAAGAGCAAATGATGATTAAAAACGTACCCGATGCATCTTTTGAACAACAGAGTAAAAAGCGTTAAATTAACACTATAATTTCACGATGGGTAAGTGACTACCCTGTCGGTATTTATTAAGGACAATACGCCATGAAAGAAAATACACCTCACTCGTTACACAAACACAACACGCCTCGTCGTCGGTTGTTTGCCCCTTCACTGCTATTCACAAGCCTGCTGCTTTCGGGTTTAGCTAGCGCACAAGAATTAAGCGTGCCGTGCGATGAGTTAGAAGAAAAAGTTAAAGCGAACACATCAGATGATGAAGTGAAGCGTATAACGGCATTTCAGCCTGCAAAAACGCTTAAGCGCATAAACCCTGAATACCCAGTAGAGGCTGCAAGGCGAGGCCAAGAAGGTTGGGTCAAAATGAGCTATGTGATTGACGAAGAAGGGCATGTACAAGACCCTGTCGTCGATGACTTTAGTGGTAACCGTGCCTTTAAGCGCAAAGCGCTAAACGCTATTAAACGTTGGACTTTTGAGCCTGCGATGAAAAATGGCAAACCAACTCAGCAATGTCATCAAGCGGTACAATTTGATTTTTTGATGGGCGGAAAACCCGGTGCAACGCGCGATTTTATTAGAGCGTATAAAGACGTTGATGCTATATACCAGCAAGGAAAATACGCAGAAGCCAACGCAGCTATTGAAGACTTGCACAATCAAGATAATCTAAATCGCTATGAAAATGCATGGTTATGGAATATGGATGCGCTTATAGCCAGTGGTTTAGAAGATTGGCAGCGCGAGCTAAATAGTTTCGCGCGTATGCTGCCTAGCAATAGAAGCGTTGACGGCAAACACAGTGTGTTTAGTGACAATCATATTGCTTTTGTGCATCAACGAATGGTGATATTAGCCAGCAAGTTAGGGTTGTATGCTGATGCGCAAACATACTACGAGCGCCTTCAAGAGATGGACAATCAACAAGAGCGTTTAAGTGAAATTACGCCGCTTATTGCTAAAGTGCGCGAACATATCGATTCAGACAGCGCTATTCAAGTTGAAGTAACCATCGACGAACGCGGAAATTGGTTTCACACCCTTGTTAGAAATCAATTCGCGTTTGACAGCATTGAAGGTGAGTTAGACACAGTTGAAGTACGATGTGAATCGCACCGCGAAAGGTTCACCGTAGCAGAAAATCACATTTGGAACATTCCGGAAAGTTGGGGGCAGTGTAGGGTACTTGTTGAAGGGCAAGAGAACGCTGCCTTTAACCTTATTGAAGTCGCGCAGTCGACGTCTTCCTAGAATTTTAATGTTAAGGCAACCTGAAGCAAATTTTCGGTGTAAGTGGTTTGACTTTGAAAGAATGCCAGGTTGTCTTGCTTACCTTTGTTGGTTTGCCATTCCCCAGTAACAGTAATGTGTTCGCTCAGGTCGTAGCGGGCACTTAGTGTCAATGCGTAACCACTGCTGTCGTTCGGGTCGTACATTGTGTCGTCGCGATCAATCACTTGATACCAGTCTGCGCGTCCGGCGAAGGTAAATTGTTCAAAGGCATAAGCGACAGCGGCATAAGCACTAACAAAATCGTTGTTAACAATATTGTTCCCCATCAGTGTGTTGCCATACAAAAATTGTGAGAACAGCGTTAGATCGCGATTGGCCATATAACGAAGCGTGAGTGAGTGAAAGCGGGTGTGCCACGCATAAATTCTATCTGGATCTAATTGCGTTGGATCAGCATTATTATCGTAGTAGTAGTATTTCAGCTCGGCATTGCGCTTATGCGCAATATGCGCCCCTACATAGTACCCAAAGCGAGTATCAATCTCGCGAAAAGGATCTGTCCAAGCGGGGGCATTAAGTCCACTGTCATTGACCACCCAAGGGATTGGGGCAAAGTTAACACGGTCATTTAGCAACGATTGTCGATCATGCAATGCGAATCCGCGCCATGACAGTAAAGTACCCGTAGTATCATTGCCCTTAAAAATACTGCCAAGTACTTTCCACGACCAGTTACTGCGCACCTGTCTGCCATTTTGTCGAAGACTTACTTCAATGCCGCCAGTGCGAAGCTCTTCGCCAATCCAGCTATTAATCGCAGAATTAGTCAAAAAATGAGGTGAAAGCCATCCACTATCCGTGTTCTCAGCGGATAATGACGGATAGAACATGCCTATTTTCACTTCTGGTTTAATACTGGAAGCACTTAGGGGGCGATACTTTGCATACAATTGTGAAATGCCTGCACGTCGCTCACCATCGCTGTAAGCGTTCAGAACACCGGCAATAAACCAGTCATTCGTCAATTGATGTTCAGTTGAAAGCATTGCTTGAGACAGGTGTATGCCGTCACCGTCAAATCGCTGGTGGCTTACACCATGCTGCTGAAAGCTTGCGGTATTGTCTTGCGCGCTTAAGGTAGTGCGCAGCAGCACGTCTGTTTTGGCAAACGCTGTCACCGAATACGTTGTAAACACAATTCCCGCAACCAGCTTAATCACGTTAAATCTCGCCTTAAAACGCATTAATAGTCGCCAAAACCTGAGTCAAATCCGTCGTCAACGGGAATAGATTGGTTCAGTTGCCATGTCACTGTGCTTGTTTCGGTTATTGAAAGACGTTGAGCCGGAAGTGCCTTTTCGCCATCAATTAACGGATGCCAAAAACGCACACGGTATTCACCTTTAGGAAGTTGTACCGATACCATCCCCGACGCATCTGTTTTACCGAAAAACGGGGAATCTGAAACCACAATATAGCCCAACATCCAATCGTGGATGTTACAGCCAATATCGACAACACCCGCGGAGTCAAACCTAAGCGGCTCGGCATTAAACTCTTTGTACAGTTTTAGTTCGAACTGCTTGGCAGGAGAAAACGAGTAAACGTGATGAAATAGGTTATCCGCATTGGGAAAAGATATATCGGTACCCGCTTTTACCACTAGCACGTGGGGCACAAACTGCTTGTTAATTTGATTCATAACAGCCGGTGGCTGTTTCGGAATATATTTCGCGTCTACTTGAAACTGAGGTTCAAAAATGAACACGCCATCATTAACGTCTAACGATGCACTGTCAGTGAGTTTGATTGTTAACGCTGCACTGTCGTTGGCTATTGTAGTCTTACTAAAACAAGCAAGTACGCTAAAAATAATTATTATTAAACGCTTATTCATTTCATCGCCATATTAGAATAGTGAATTAGGTGCATTTACAGACACACCCTAAGACTAACCTACATTCTATAAAAAGACCTTAACTGGCGACGAATAATTTCATGTAATGCGAACGGGCGCTTATTTCACTGTCTTGGCTACACCACAGAAAACTTTCGGATAAGATTATGATAAACGTGATGAAGGTTATCTAGTTGCTCGCGATTCGCATTGCTCTCGTTGATGAGCGACTGAATACTTTGGTCAAGTTGAAATAGCGTTTCCCGTATCTGCTGGTCGCTGACCATACTTTGCATCCATGTGATTGCTGCAATGCGCTCACCTTTCGTAACAGGAGTGACTTTGTGTAGGCTAGAAGAGGGATACAAAATGGCGCTGCCTGCCTCGCAACGAATACGCTGTTCGCCAAATCCGGTTTGGATAACAAGTTCACCGCCTTCGTATTCATCAAGGTGCGACAAAAACACCGTCATTGACATATCACTGCGCAAAACATCGGCTGAGTTAGGTAGGCGCATAATGGCTGCATCGACATGGTAGCCATAGGTTTGCGTTTCGCTGTAGCGATTAAAGCAAGGTGGAAAAATGCGTTGAGGCAGCGCGCCAGCAACCACTTTTGGGTGGTTGCCGAGCTTGCCCAAAAGCACATTAGCAAGTTGCATAACGCGCGGGTGTTGGGCGTCTGCCTGACCGTTATTTTTGACACTTGCCGCCATACCCATCGCGGTTTCTTTACCGTCGTTAAATGGCACTTCAGCTAAGTTTGCACGAAACTGTGCGACCTCATCAACTGACAATAGGTTTTCAATAACAATCATTTTTCAACGCTTCTTGTTGCTGTGTTAATTAAAACTCGTAGCTCAATGTACCAGTGATATTTCTACCATCACCGATATACATGAACGAGCCCGAGCGATACGCTGCAGTCCAATACTCTTTATCAAACAGGTTGCCAACGTTTACGCGGAAAGTCAGCGATTCAGAGTAATAGTAATTTGCAAACAGGTTCACTACTTCATAGTCAGGAACCACAATTGAGTACTCGCCTGTCTCAGCATTAAAGCCTGCCGCCGTATCAGGTTGACCACCAAACATTTCTGACTGATAACTGTAGTCACCACCAAACGCGAATTTCTCGCTTGGCTGGTAGCGCATTTGAATATAGAAGCTTTCGTCAGCAAAGTTACTCAGTGCTAGACCAATGTTGTCTTCGTTGTAAGACTCAAGGATTTCAGAGTCCATAAATGCAGCTGATGCTTGAATGCTAAGCTTATCAGTAATATCGCCACTTAATCCAAATTCAATACCTTCAACGCGGTTTTCACCGGTATTAAGCGTCCCAAGCGTTGAGTACGAATCGCCCACACTTTCATGTACATCACTTTTAGTAATTCTAAATAGCGCAGCATTGGCGACTAACTTTTCATCGAATAAAGACCACTTGGTACCTAGTTCAAGGTTTTCTACCTGCTCTGGGTCGGCTTGTGCTGCTTGCTCAGGCGTTCCACAAAGACCGCCGTAGCCACAGTTTGCACCAAGATCTGATTCACCACCGTTGATATTGGTTGCTGTGCTGTATGAGGCGTAAAGGTTACCGTGTTCAGTAAGTTCATATACCAAACCGATATGACCGTTGTATAGATCATCTTCAAATGCATAAAGCTGATCGCCGCCACGACCTGAAGTTGCATTGGTATAGTCGTAGCTGTCTGCGCGAAGACCAAAGAATACGTCAAACTTATCGGTAAGCTCAAACATATCCATTACGTAAAAGGAGTAGGTTTCAATATCGTAAAGCGCATCGGCATCGCCACGGGTATAACTTCTACCCATTAGACCGCCAATGTTGTCAACGGCATCGCCATTGCCATCAAGAATACAGTAGCTTTCAGAAACACCGCGACGCCCGCCTACAAGGCAATTTGTGGGGTTGTTATTTTGTACACTGAAAACGCCGTTATCTACCGACTCGTCGGTGTACTCAAAGCCAAATACCAAGCGGTGGTCAACACCTAAGAACGGCGTATCCCAGAATAAATTGAATTGGGTGGTCACATAGTCTACATCCTGCCAGCCTTGGTGGGTGCTAAGAGATAACGTGTAAGCACCAGGCGCATCAGGATCGGTTGCGTCACGATTAGTACCACGCATTCCCGTTGTAATATATTCGTTTTCCGTTTTGCCAAAGCGCGTCGCATTGTAAAAACGCAAATTATCACTGATATCGTATTCGGTGCGCAGCGTAAACGTAGTGACTTCTGAATTCAGGAAGTCTTCGTCTTGTGCATATACCGGAATATCTTCAAGTGGATGGCCTGCATCACGGTCGTAGTAGCTGCCTAAATCTGGCTTGTCTTCAGCGTTTAGGTAGTAAATGTCGCCCGTAAATGACAAACGATCTGTAGGTTGATTTACATATGAAAGCTGAATACCGTCGCGGTCACGCTCAATGCCCTCGCGGCCCGGTTTGTCTTCTGAAGAGGTCAGCGCATTTAGGCGTACTGCACTGGTTTCTGTGAGGGTTTTATTCAAGTCAACGGTTAGGCGTGTGTGCTCGTCTGTACCGACTGCGGCATCGACACGCCCAAAGTTGTACGCTGTTGAAGCTTTCTTTGTTATTGAGTTTACCGCGCCACCTGATGAACCGCGCCCTGCAAAGGTTGAACTTGGGCCTTTAGTAATTTCAACGCGCTCTGTTGCAAAGCTCTCTCGAGTAGTCATACCTGGGTCGCGAAGTCCATCTACAAACACGTCACTACGCGCCTCGTGGCCACGAATAATGTAGCGGTCACCAAAAGCATTACCATTCTCACCTGTACCTAGGGTTACACCCGCTTGTGCTTGTAAGATGTCTTTTAAATCGGTTCTTCCACTTTCTTGGATTTGGTCTTGGGTAAGAACGCTAATGGTTTGTGGTGTATCTACAAGATCGGCCAATCGACGAGGATCGCCAGACTTGTTGTAACGGTAAATAGACTGCTGAACACCGTGAATACGAATTAGCTCAATGGCCTCATCGGTTGTTGCTTCGCATTGTGCCGCAGTAGACTCGGTGCACTTGTCTGTGGTTTCTTGCGCAAATACTGCCGTATTGCCAAACGCCAAAGCAGCAGCAATAGTTTGTGCTCCCATGGTTAGTTTTCTGTTTTTCATTGTGTCTTCCTGAGTGTGTGTAAGGACGACGAAGTGTAGGGAAAGAATAAATTAATGTAAATATAAATGATAACCGTTCTCATTTATATTAAATGAAAGGACCTTTCATAATTGCTTAAGGTTGATGAAATTTTGCTAAATAGCTGGAAAGGACGCAGTAACCACGACGCCCGATTTGTCACTTTTATCATCGAGCGATAACGTGCCCTTGTGGAATACCATGATTATATTGGCTATATAAAGACCAAGGCCTAAATGTGGAGATTGCGCTGCATTTTGTACATCATTTTCTTTCCTCACAGAAACCATCGACTGCAATAATTGCGTCTTCATGCCCTGTGGAAGAAGTGGGCCGGGATTACTCACACGTAACACAACACGCTTGTCTTTTTTCTCAACACAGACATCAATAGTGTCGCTATCTCGGCTAAAGTCCACGGCGTTTGAAATGATTTTATCGAATAGCTGGGCAACAAGTTCAGGTGACCCGTTTATATTCAGTGCAGATTCTGGCGCCTGAAAAGTCCATTGTCTGTGCGCATAAGTATGACGGTAGCCTTCAATGCAACCACCAATGACCTTTACCAAATTAAATGGCTCTAGGTCTTCCTGTGCAATAGCGTGTTCCAATCGTGTGGCTTCACTCATGCTATTTAAAATGGTACTTAGCCGATTTACGCCTGACTGCGCACGCTCTACAAAAATGGCTTGTTGCTGTGAATCATCAACGTGAGAGAGCATATCAAGTGATGACTTCACTACTGCAATGGGAGTGCGAAGTTCGTGAGACAATCGCGAGGCCATATTTTCTAAATATGAATTGTATTGTTGTAGTCGAGAGAGCACATCCGAGAATGAGCGTGACAGATCGCCAATTTCATCACGCTGGGTAGAAGTGGGTAGCGTTCCGACTATCTTGCCATTGTCATCGATAACGGCTTCGGTATTGTCGCGCAGTGCACGGATTCGACTTGAAATACGGCTAGCAAAAAGAAGTAGGCCCAGTGTGCCAAGTAGCATCACTGCCAATATAACGTGGAATAGCTGTTCGAGGGCGCGATTACGCAGGGTGCGGATGCCATTGGTAGTTTGCTCTACAATGACGGCGCCCATCACATTACCGTCAATAAATATGGGGTAAGCCGCTGACAAAATGATGGCTTTATTGTCAGGAGATAAACGCCACAATGAATCCGGCTGGCCGTTAAGTGCGGTGCCTAAATCTTGCCCCACTAGGGCATAAGCGTCGTCAAGTTCGTCAATGAAATCAGCTGGGGGGCGGGTTAATATCTGGTAATAAATAGGAAGTAACCACTCACTTTCAAACCACTCCCATGCAGCAATGGTCGATGTTTCTTGTGGGGTTACTTCAATGCCCGTTGCAGATTGGATATCACCAGCACGGGCGAGCACACGCTTGTGCTTATCAACTACCCATACCCGTGAGTCTGCGTATTTTAACCCAGCAAGAATACGCTCAATTTCTGGTGAAGGGGTAATGACTGTGCCTAACTCTTTCAGTGCCTTTGTATTGGCTGTACCAATGGCATATTGAGTTTGGCGTGAGACAGGGTCATCCACATCGACAATCGAAAACGCTAAGCCACCTGTGGTCATCGACAGTGGAAATCGCAGTTCAATATTGTAGCCGTTTGCCGTTTCTTGCCAGCGGCCTTGAATAGATAATGCATTCTCCACTGCCCGTGTTGTATTTGTTGAGCTTGCAAGTTTGTAAGCATTCACCCATCCGCTTTCGTAGGGGGCCACAACATAGCGAGCAAGTGTACCTTGCGCTGTCTCCATGCCAATAAGAAGGTGATCGCCCGTTTCAACGCTTAGGCTGTTGGGTTCACGCCATAACAGCGTATCGTCAGAGACTTCAAACATGGCATAGAGAAATTGACCGTATCGCCCAACCATGTGCTGAAAAGAAAGACTAACGGGTTCGCCTTGATTACCTTGATAGTATTCAATCACTTCTTGGCTGCCGTAAGTGCCGATGAGTTCGTTCACTTGCTGCCAATCGTTTAGCTCTCCGTCCAAACGAATAGGAGAGGGAATGGGCGGCGCGTATAAATCGGTTCCTGGCCTTACGTCTTGCAAATAGGCCGATTGACTGTCAAAAAGAGCAGGGCGTTCATGAAGTGCTGTGGCAACGGCACGCGCCGTGCCAATCATGGTTTGCTCTTGACCGTTTCTTAAGTACTGTTCCAACTCCCACACATACTTGTAACCCAAATATGGAATGGTAAATAAAAATAACGACAGCACTAACAGCTGCAAGCGTATGGAAAAGCGAAACCGCATTACAGAGTCCTAATCACTGAACACCCATTCTATTGCATTTAAACGCTATAGCTGCCAACGATAACCCATACCATAAACAGTATCGATGTGGTCAAAACGCGGGTCCAGTTGAACAAACTTCTTGCGCATACGCTTAATGTGCGACGTAATGGTGGTATCGTCCACCACCATCCGAGACTCGTCCATTAATTGTTGTCGACTTTTTACGTGCCCCGGTCGTTTGATAAGCGCATGTAGCATCCAAAACTCAGTTACCGTCAGTAAGACAGGTTGATTTTGCCAGCTCACTGTCATTCTCGAGACATCCACTTTTAGATCACCCACTTTCAATTCATCTTTTTGATCTGTAGGAGCCGACAATAAATCAGTGCGACGAAACAGCGCGGCAATACGCGCTAAAAGATGTGCCATGCTAATGTCTTTGGTGAGGTAGTCATCTGCCCCCATGCGCAAACCACTAATGGTATCGACATCATTGTCTCGTGCAGTAAAGAAAATGATGGGTAAGGTTTGCGACAATCCGCGAAGCTGTTGGCACAGCATAAAGCCGCCTTCAATTTCGTCTTTCAGGCCAATATCGATAATCGCTAAATCGGGTAGCGTGTGGCTAAATGCCTGCGCCGCAGATGGTCTATCTTCATAGGCGTTTACGCTATAGCCCTGTGCTTTGAGCGCCATAATGTAGTTTTCTCTTATAGCCGCGTCATCTTCTACAAGTGCGATGGTTTTAGGCATACCTGTATCCGTCTTTCATTTTCTGTCTTGGTGCACACTATACCTATGAACCGTCTACTTTGCTTAAGTTCGACATAAAATCCTCAAGAGTGCCTCATTTGCGCCATATTTGGCGTTTTGCATCACGACATTTCCCCGATTGCACGCTTTTTTTGCCACTTGTAATTGGTTTACTAACGCTACTGAACGCAAACAACGACTTACCCTTTGCGCTGTGCGTTACCCCAACGACGCACAGCGCCTTTTTAAAAAGAGGAATCACGATGAGAAACAATAAAGCACTAGCCTCAGCAGTACTAATTGCGATGACTACCTTATCAATAAACGCAGCGGCTGCCTCGCGTATGGCATCGAGTGATAGAACGCCTGTCAACATGCAAGCCCAGAAAGAAAAAGAGTCAAAGGCCGCGGCAGTTGGCCTTGGTAGTGGTGTTGTCGTAGGGGCTATCATTGCAGGGCCCGCAGGTGCCGCAGTAGCAGGAATTTTAGGGGCGCTTATTGGGGAAAATACGGCTCAGGAGACAGCCCTTAACGAATCGCATGCTGAGCTCGCCGAGCTTGCATACGTTCAACAGGAAAACTCAACATTGCGTGAAGAGAATCACGCTATGCAACAGCAATTGATGCTTACTAAGGTTGCCTATGAGGAAGAGTTAAGCCATGCGCCTGCCCCAACATTGAAAAGTAGTATTCAGTTTAAATCCGGCTCTGTTATTGTTGAGCCTGTTTATGGTGACCAGCTCGCCCTCGTAGCCAGTGCGTTAAAAGGCAACGAGAAACTCACTGTTCGTCTTACGGGTCAAGCCGACAAGCGCGGTGACTCGCAATTTAATCAAGCGTTGTCGATGCAAAGAGCCCTTAGTGTGAAAAAATATCTAACGGAGCTTGGCGTGGCCAGTGAGCAAATTATGACGGTCGCAGTAGGGGAGTCGCAAAGCATGCAAACTGAACATGAAGGGATATTCTTTGACCGCAAAGTAGAAATGGAAATTGCAGAGCGAGCCCCTGTTTTGATGAGTCAAAACGCTCAATAGCGCTGCAACGTCCAAGTCTTATCAAGGCGGTTTATTTAACGTGTTTACCGCCCGTCCAGCCCCCTTTCGCTAGCACATCGTCACCTAAGGTTTTGGGTGACGATTCTATTTCTGTCGCCATGGAATCATTCCAACGGTTTAGAAAGCCATAGAGGCTGACGGCACCTAAAATTTCGACAATCTCTTGCTCACCCCAGTGTTCACGCATTGCCGCCATCAATTGTGCATCAACAGCGTTAGGTACACTACCTGCAGCCAGCGCAAAATCAAGCGCTACACGTTCTGCTTCAGTATATAGCGGACTCGTTTTATATTCCCACACTGCTGCCACTTTTTCGTCGCTGATACCGTGAATACCGGCCGCTATAAGTGAGTGTGCTTCACAGTACTGACATCCTGCGGCACGGCTGGCGAAGTGAGCGATAAGGCGTTTAAAGCCGCCATCCACAACACTGCCCTCACCCATAACGCCCTTGGTTAATGCAGCAAAGCCCTTTACCATTTCGGGTTTGCGTTGCATGGTCAAAAGACTGTTTGGGATAAACCCCAAAATATCGATAAACACAGCAAAGTCATCGGCTAGTTCAGGTGTAGTCTCAGGTGGAAGTGGAGATAAAAGTGGGTCCAGTGACATTGGCAATTCCTTCGTTGTTATTCTACTAGGGGGCTTGAAAAGCACACTTTTTGTACCCACATACCTTGCTGTATTTAATCGTTAAAAACAATCGCTAGATCGCGCGCGTATTCTATAAGCAGTAAGTTTTACGTTACACTTAAACGCTTAAAACACGAACCGTAAAGATCAACACAGTCCTACCTCATCGCTAGGGTAATGGCTGTCGACGTCGCGATAGTATCTCACCACGGCTAACAGGCTGTGACCAATAACACAGGCAAATCATGAAAGCGTTGGATATTAAAGGGTTAACGAAAACCTATAAGGGTGGCGTTCAGGCACTTAAAGGTGTCGACTTGTCGGTAGAACAAGGCGATTTCTTCGCATTACTGGGTCCCAATGGAGCGGGGAAGTCGACCACTATAGGCATTATCAGCTCGTTGGTGAATCAGTCGCAAGGGAGCGTCTCTGTTTTTGGTTACGATCTAACTTCACAAAAAGAACTCGCCAAAGCCTGTATTGGCCTTGTCCCTCAAGAATTTAATTTCAACCAGTTCGAAACGGTTCTGCAAATTGTGCTTAATCAAGCGGGTTATTATGGTGTGCCTCGAAATATCGCGAAAGAGCGTGCGAAAAAATATCTGGCACAATTAGACTTGTGGGAAAAACGCGATGCACGAGCACGAGAATTGTCAGGGGGCATGAAACGCCGATTAATGATTGCACGTGCGCTTATGCATGAGCCGAAACTGCTGATTCTTGATGAGCCAACAGCAGGTGTTGATATTGAAATTCGCCGCTCGATGTGGGGATTTTTAGAAGAGATAAACCGTCAAGGTATTACCATTATTCTTACCACGCATTATCTTGAAGAAGCTGAAATGCTGTGCCGCAACATTGCCATTATCAACAAGGGTACTATTGTGGAAAATACCAGTATGAAGGCGTTGCTTGCCAAACTGAGCTTAGAAACCTTTGTGCTCGATATCAAAGTACCTGAAGGCACGAGAGCCCCTGAACTTTCAGGCTTTGAGTATCGCTTATTAGACGACCATACGCTGGAAGTTGATGTGGAAAAAACGGAAGGGCTCAACCCTGTCTTTACCCAATTAAGTGAGCAAGGCATACAAGTAATGAGTATGCGAAACAAATCCAACCGATTAGAAGAGCTGTTTGTACGTCTCGTAGAGTCTGCTAAACAAGCGGGCTAGGCCTGATGTGAATAACAAATACGGTAAATGACAGTGAAAACAGAAACCACAGACATGAATACACAAGACAATACAAGCTGGATAAAGCAAAACTATGTCGCTTTAACCACTATTTGGATAAAAGAATGCACGCGCTTTTTGCGCATTTGGGTGCAAACTCTGGTGCCGCCGGCTATCACAATGAGCCTTTATTTCGTCATCTTCGGTAGCCTTATCGGCAACCGAATTGGCGAGATGGGGGGCTTTACTTATATGGAGTTTATCGTACCTGGTCTCATTATGATGTCAGTGATCACAAACTCGTATGCCAATGTGTCATCTTCATTTTTCAGTGCTAAATTTCAACGCAACATTGAAGAGTTACTCGTATCGCCAGTACCTACCTCGGTTATCATCCTTGGTTACGTGGGCGGTGGCGTAGCACGCGCTATCTTGATAGGAATCATTGTGACGCTGGTGTCGCTATTCTTTGTTGATGTCACCATCCATAACCTTGGCATTATTGCGTTAACACTGCTCCTTACTTCTACACTTTTTGCTACCGCAGGTTTAATTAATGCGGTGTTTGCGAAAACCTTTGATGATATTAGCGTTGTGCCTACCTTTGTATTAACCCCACTTACTTACCTTGGCGGTGTGTTCTACTCGCTGTCTTTGTTGCCTGAATTTTGGCAATGGGTAAGTAAAGCTAATCCGGTAGTTTACATGGTTAACGGCTTCCGTTACGGTTTTTTGGGCGTCTCTGATGTTAATGTAACCCTGTCTTTAGGTTTGCTAGTTGGCTTTAACGCATTACTTTTCAGCGTGGCGTATTACCTCCTGAAAACGGGTAAAGGTATACGCAGTTAATGGCTAGTGGAAATTCACGAGAAATCACCACCTCTCAGGTAGGTGTGCACGATAAACTTGATGAGCTTGTTACAAAATACCGTACAAGCGAAAACAAACGTCCAGTAAGTGAGCATACACAACGGGCATTTGACGAGGTGAACGACTGGCTTGAAGGCTACGATGGCGAGATTATTCTTGATTCCTGCTGTGGTGTAGGAGAAAGCACGGCTAACCTAGCGCAAGCCAACCCTCGCGCTCGTATTATCGGTATTGATAAATCAGCATTACGCGTCGATAAGCACGAGCACTACCGTGCACAACAAAACAACTATCGCGTTATTCGCGCTGATGTGAACGATTTCTGGCGTTTGGTTCAGCAGTCAAGTTGGAAGGTTACTCAGCACTTTTTGCTGTATCCCAACCCTTATCCTAAGAAAACACAAGTGCAAAAGCGCTGGCATGGCAGTGCCGCTATGGTCGATTTAATGGCAATTACGCCTAATATTGAAGTACGTAGTAACTGGCTCATTTACCTTATGGAGTTCGCGCAGGCCGCAAAGCATTATGGTTTGATATCTGACCTTAAAGAGGTAACAGGCGAGTTTCATATGACGCCTTTTGAGCGAAAATACCGCGCCAGCGGACAAGCGTGTTGGCAACTTAATTGCCGAAGCGAAGAAGACTGATAAGTTTAGCGCGAGTCAGTTTGACGGTGGATAGCGCAACAATGTAACTCAATGCATTTAGTGACGTTGTTGTGCTTGTCTCACATTCGCCATCGGAGGACTAAATACGTAGCCTTGCGCGTAACGAATAGGCAAGCGTTTTACTCGCTCCAGCAATAGTTCATCTTCCACATGCTCCGCAATAACGTTGATACTGTGTTGCTCACACATACCAAGCAAATAGTCGACATACTCTCTCACAGCATCTTGCTCATCGTAGTGACGTATCAATCCGCCCGCCAGTTTTATGCCCCTTACTGGCACACTCATTAATGCGCGAATATTGCCAGGGCATGACCCGACATTATCGATAAATACGCCAAGTCCAGCATGCATACTCTTGTCTATAAAGGTCATAAGTTGCTTGGGGTTAGATAAGGCTGTTGATGCGGTAACTTCGATACTCACACGCTCAGGGTTTGGGTAGCTAGCTAAGTGCGTTATCAGCGTGTGGATGAGTTCTTCGTTGTGTAAGTCATTGGCGGTTATGTTGATATTCCACGGAATATTTACGTCGCGAAAGTAACTGGCACATTGCACAAACATATTGGCTGCAAGGGTATTTACGTGATGCTCGCGCTCGAGTAAATACAAAAATTCGCTGGGCAAAAAGGTTTTATCGCCCTGAGTGATCAGGCGGGCCAAACACTCATATCGCCACACCCCTTGGCTGTGTAAATCGACAATGGGTTGGAAGTAAGGCACGATGTCATCAATTGTGAATGCTTCAGATATTTCACGTATGGGCATAAACTACCACCCTCGCTTTTTCGTATTTATTCATAAATAAAATATAGCAGCAATGCACGGCGATGCCTGTATAAACGTGAAATAGAATTAAATAGCCTGTCTAGATAGACAAATGCGGGTGCCAAGCACTTGGCGAGAATTGCATTCTGATGTAAAGTGCGTCACCCTGAAAGTATTGTGATAAGTTTTCAGGTTTGGCAACGAATGGACCATGTCAATGCTAAGCTGTCTTGTCTGATTGAACAGAAGTTAACTCGCAGATAAGACAACGCTAGCGCAAAAGGAAAGTAAGTGTCAGGCCGGTCTCCGACTAAACCGCCTGTTAATTCTGCTGATAGGCAGAATATGTGTATGTTAGATGAGTGAGGTGTGTTGAGTGGGTGAAGCGCAAGTTAGTTTAGAGCACTTGTTTAGGGTCTTTACCAAGCCTGAACACAAAGACTCAAAGCTGGCTCAAATTGAGCAGCATTTATCTGACAACATTCTGGACTTTTTGTCGCAGCATGTTGTTACGAAAAAGACATCGCTTGAAGAAATTGAAAAAGACTTCTCAGACTCGAAAGTGCCTGAGTCGCCTGAGTTTGTTTCTACGCATGCAGAAAGCCTTTTGGATAAACTGGTCGCTCACTCGGTAAATACATACTCGCCAACCTTTATTGGTCACATGACCTCTGCACTACCGTATTTTCACCTACCACTGTCTAAGTTGATGGTAGGGCTAAACCAAAACCTTGTTAAAATTGAAACATCGAAGGCCTTTACGCCGCTAGAACGCCAAGTTCTGGGGATGATGCATAACTTGGTGTACGACCAATCTCACGCTTTTTATGAAAAGCACCTTCATAGCGCAGCTCACTCATTAGGCGCGTTTTGTTCTGGAGGTACTATTGCTAACATTACTGCGCTTTGGGTTGCGCGTAATAAGTTGCTAGGCCCTCAAAAAGGGTTTGCAGGTGTCGCTAAAGCAGGGCTTGCGGCAGCTTATCGTTTTCACGATATTAATAATTTAGGAGTAATGTGCAGTAAGCGTGGACATTACTCATTGTCAAAAGCGGTCGATGTACTGGGCTTAGGACGTGAGCAGCTCATTACGCTACCCGCCCCGCAACAAACACTCGACCCAGCCAAAGCGCTGCGCACAGGCAAGCGCTATCAAGAAGAAGGCAATAAGCTACTAGCCATAGTGGGCGTTGGCGGTACGACCGAAACAGGTCATGTGGACCCCCTTGATGAACTTGCCGATGTTGCTAAAGAACTTGGTTGTTGGTTCCATGTCGATGCCGCATGGGGTGGTGCAACTTTGTTTTCGTCGCGCTACCGTGACAGGCTCAAGGGAATTGAACGGGCAGACTCTGTCACCATAGATGCACATAAACAAATGTATGTGCCGATGGGGGCTGGTATGGCGCTGTTCAAAGATCCGCAAAACGCCAATGCCGTAAGACATCACGCTCAGTACATATTGCGTGCTGGCTCTAAAGACCTAGGCGCTACTACACTGGAAGGTTCGCGCAATGGTATGGCGATGATGGTGTATTCAGCGCTGCATATCTTTGGTCGCAAAGGTTACGAACTACTGATTGATAGAAGCATCGATAAAGCCAAAGACTTTGCGCATATGATTGATAAAGCGCAAGACTTTGAGCTTACTACGTCTCCTACATTGTCACTGCTTACTTACCGTGTTTGTCCTATCGAAGTGCAACAAAAACTTAAGCATGTGAATGCAAAAACGCGCAACGCCATTAATGAAAAAATTGATGCATTGGTTGTAGCGGTGCAAAAGCAACAGCGTGAAGCGGGTAAGTCGTTTGTTTCGCGTACACGTTTAGAAGCGCCAGACTACCCGTCGCAATGTATTACTGTATTTCGTGTTGTCCTTGCCAATCCACTGACCAGTCATAACGACCTAGCCGCTATTTTGGCAGAACAGCACCTTATCGCTAAAGAGACGAAAGCGTGGCAAGAGCTTATCGATTTTGTCTCAGACGAGCACATACTGGCGTCTGCCTGAACGTCATAAAGCAAAAAATAAAAAAAAGCCCGCTACGCTAATTGTCGTGCGGGCTTTTTTGTATACATAGCGTTATTACACGCGATGTATCTGTAGGTTATCGATAAGACGTGTTTTACCCATGAAGAGGGCTACAACAATGACGATATGTGCGTCGTTGGGCATGGCAGGCATAAAGGTTTGCGCATTGACTACTTTAACGTAATCGTTTTTAAAGCCGTGCTGCTCAAGCTCAGAAACTGCAGCGTTTTCAATCGCCAAAAAGTCGGTGTTACCTTCATCAATCGCCGTTTTCATTTGCTGCATCGCTTTATATATTAAGCTTGCAGTGGCCTTTTCTTCAGCGGTTAAATAACCATTGCGCGAACTCATAGCAAGCCCTGATTCTTCTCGCTCAGTGGGGACGCCATGAACCGTTACCGCCATCGAAAGATCGCGCACCATAGTGCGGATAACTTGCAACTGCTGATAGTCTTTTTCACCAAAAAACGCATCGTCTGGCTGCACCATGTTAAATAGCTTACTGACTACTGTTGCAACGCCTCTAAAGTGGCCGGGGCGACTTGCACCGCATAGTACATCTGAAATACCAGGGACTTCTACATAGGTTTGTACGTCAAGGCCTGCGGGGTACATGTCACTCACGCTGGGAAGAAATACCGCGTCAGCACCATCTGCAATCAACTTAGCCTTATCTTCTTCAATTGTACGCGGGTAGGCATCAAGATCTTCGTTTGCACCAAATTGCATTGGATTAACAAAAATACTCACAATGACTTTGTCGTTGTGTGCTTTTGCGCGCTTTACCAACTTCAAATGGCCATCATGTAAGTTGCCCATTGTGGGGACAAAACCTACGGTTTGCCCGCTGCGCTTCCACTGGGTAATTAATTCGCGCAATGATGCAATGCTATCGACAACCTGCATAGTAAAAACCTCGTTACTCAAAGCTGTGTTCTGGTGACGGAAACACGCCGCTTTCGACTTCTTCAATGTACTGGGCAACCGCTTTGCGCATGTCCCCGGTTTCAAGCAAATAATTTTTTGAAAACTTCGGCATATAGTTCGCGCTAATACCAAACATATCGTGCATCACGAGAATTTGGCCATCGGTATCTTTGCCTGCACCAATACCAATAACCGGAATAGTGAGAGCTTCGCTTACGGCTTTACCTAGCGATGATGGCACGCACTCAAGAACAAGAAGCTGAATACCCGCTGCTTCAAGGGCCTTTGCTTCCTGTAGGAGCTTTTCTGCTTGGCTGGCTTCGCGTCCTTGTACTTTAAAGCCGCCGAATACATGTACTGATTGCGGTGTTAACCCCAAATGACCACATACTGGCACGCCACGTAAGTTAAGACCCTTAATGGTGTCACATAGCCAACTACCACCTTCCATCTTAACCATACTTGCGCCTGCGGCCATTAGTTTAGCCGCATTTTCATAAGACTGAGCTTCAGTGGCATATGACATAAATGGCATATCGGCGAGTACAAACGCGCGCTGAGTGCCTTTGCGCACACTGCGCGTATGATAGGCAATATCGTCAATCGTTACCGGCAGCGTATCGTCTTCACCTTGCAGTACCATGCCAAGCGAGTCACCAATAAGAAGGGCGTCAATACCTTGCTCATCGAACATCTTGGCAAAGCTAGCGTCGTAAGCTGTTAGCGAGGTAATTTTCTCACCTGCTTGCTTTTTCTTTAGCAAGCCTGAAACCGTAACTTTCTTCATGACATGATCCCGATAATGTAAGGAAATAGAGATAATATGAGGCGAACTATACGGATTTTGTCGCTAATTGGAAGAGCGCAGGCGACGAAGACCGTCTAGAGAACAATTGGCGACCCATTGTGAAATTGGTTTCCCATCAGGCATTACCATTGTGGGGGCTATTTCAAACAATGGCACCATTACAAACTCACGTTCTGCCATGCCATAGTGAGGCACAACAAGGTCAGCGGTATCAATAGTTTCACTACCATAGAGTAAGATATCTAAATCAAGCGTACGTGGACCCCAGCGTTCGCCCTTGCGCTCGCGACCCTCTTCAAGTTCAATACGTTGTAGCTGCTTGAGTAAACCATGGGGTTTCAATGCTGTTTCAATCAAACATACTGCATTGATATAGTCCGGTTGGTCTTGAGGTCCCATTGGTTTACTTGAATACAGCGAAGATGTCTTAAGTAACCGAGTATCTTCAATCTTGGCAATCGCATCAAAGGCATTGCGCGCTTTACTTTGGCTGTCACCAAGGTTGCTACCTACACCAATATAAACATGTTCTTTATGCATCTGAGTCTCTTTTGGCTGGACGGCGCTTACGCTTTCTAGGCGCACTCTTCGAGCCTTCCGTTTTTCTAAGCGCG
Organism: Alteromonas sp. 009811495; assembly: GCF_028865455.1. NCBI lineage: Bacteria > Pseudomonadati > Pseudomonadota > Gammaproteobacteria > Alteromonadales > Alteromonadaceae > Alteromonas > Alteromonas sp. 009811495. Next base: position 3,908,813 of record NZ_CP113972.1, on the reverse strand, counting down.
TTTAACATGCCTTTTTGCTTGCCATTTTCGGCATGCTGGAAGTGGGTCCACCACTGTGCAAGTTCAAGTAAATCGCCACCCTCTGTCTGCCCTCGGGCAAGCAAGAAATCGTAGCCCGCTCTGAATTTAGGATGGCTTAATAACTGAAAAGCACGTCGACCAAATCGTTTGGGTAAACGCTGTTGTAATATCCAAATATCGCGCACCACAGTTGAAAAGCGCTTGGGTATCATGATGCGCTGCGTTTGGCGTGCGATAACCTCGCCTGAAGCAATGTTAAAGGCATCATGTGCATTTAGACCAGACTCTGCTTGTAAGCGCTGAGATTGTTCCTCTACTGGGTACCATAAAAGTGCAGCATACAAAAACGCTGGTGTAACGCGCTGATTACTGTTAATTCGCTCATCGGTATTGGCTAACACACGGCGAACAAACTGCATTTCCCGGCTGTTTTCATCTTTTAAAAATGGTGCAAGCTGAGGAAACAATGGTTCTATCAGACCGTATTCATGCAACATCAAAAACGTTGCTTCGCCTTTGCCAGATAAAAAGAGCTTCAACGTCTCTTCAAATAAACGGGCAGGGGGAATATTTTGCAGTAAGTTTGCCAGTGACTTGATGGGCGCAGCGGTGTGTTTTTCAATTTGCATCGAAAGTTTCACAGCAAATCGAACAGCACGAAGCATTCGCACAGGGTCTTCGCGATAGCGAGTTTCTGGGTCACCTATCAGTGCAACCTCGCGCTTTTCAATGGCTTCAAGTCCGTTGGCAAAGTCTTTGACTGTGAAATCTGCCACGCTGTAGTACATGGCGTTAAAGGTGAAGTCGCGGCGTTCAGCATCTTCTTCTATCGAGCCAAACACATTGTCGCGAACGAGCTGGCCGTGGGCGTCGCGTTTAGCAATTGCTTTGCCTTTAGGTATGGTGTCATCGTCATCGGATTCTTGGTGGTGCCCACGAAACGTGGCAACTTCAATGATTTCTCGACCAAAAACAATATGTGCAAGCCTGAAACGGCGACCAATCAAACGACAATTTTTAAATAGCCCTTTAATTTGCTCTGGTGTGGCATTGGTTACCACATCGAAGTCTTTCGGTTCATGTCCCATCAAAATATCGCGTACACAGCCGCCAACTAGATACGACTCAAAACCGGCTCCGTTAAGGCGATACATCACCTTTAACGCATTCGCACTGATATCTTCACGAGATATACCGTGCTCACCACGTGTCATAGTTCTAGGCTTTAATTTGTTATCTGACGAGCTCTCTTTTGAAAAAGCGCGTTTAACAGATTTAAAAACACGATGAATGATGATGGTATCTCCGCAGACTATAAAGGTTCGCTATAATAAGTGGATTCATGTTGTGGAACAATAATTTCGGGCGTTTTAACGACTTTTTTCCTGTCCCACACAGAAATAGCATAGTTTAACAATACTGACACATTTTCAAACGCTGTAGCATCAGGGAATGAAAAACCGAAAAAGCGCATTGCTCTTACAAGGTTTTCAAGCGGTGTTAGATTGTTGATGGGAGTAGCTCGATTTTGCTTGCTAAGTTTTCTACCGGGGGCGACAGAGGCAACAGGTACATGACCGTACGTTGGTATGCTAAACCCGAGTTCACCGTAAACTGCGCGTTGTAAAGCTGTAACGTCAATAAGATCACAGCCGCGAATAATGTGAGTTACATGTTGAAAAACATCATCAAGCACAACAACTAAATTGTAAGAAAATAACCCATCTCGACGTTTAAGCACTACATCTTCCACGCGACTGGTTTGAAGTGGAACTGCAACGTGGCCCATAATGACATCGTTAAAGCCTTCAAGTGATTTATCGAGTTTCAACCTTATGGCAGTGCCTTCTGTGGAAACTGTATAGCCCTTATCGCGGCAATGGCCATTGTATTGCCCCCCCATAGCTTTGATTTGCTTGCGGGTACACGTACAAAAGTAAGCTCGCTGCTGTGAGACAAGCTCATCGAGTTTGTCTTGGTATCGAGCATGTTGCTGGCTTTGATAAATAACCTCGTCATCCCAATGCAAACCATGCTTTTCTAAGGTGGTAAGAATATCCTTGTCGACACCTGAAATACAACGTGGCTCGTCAATATCTTCCATGCGCACAAGCCATTTACCGTTGTGATGCCTAGCGTCTAAATAGCTGGCCACAGCGGTAACGAGTGAACCGAAATGAAGTTGGCCTGAAGGAGAGGGAGCAAAACGCCCTACATAGTTTTCATGCATAATAACAAAAAGCCCCATCGTTTCGGGATGAGGCTTTCACAATGACTCTAGCTAGGTGCGTTGCGCTTAGCCTTGAAGTTGTTTTTCTTTGATTTCAGCCATTGTCTTACAGTCGATACAAAGGTCAGCTGTAGGACGAGCTTCTAGACGACGAATACCAATTTCAATTCCACAAGAATCGCAGAAACCGAAATCGTCTTCTTCGATGCGCTTAAGCGTTTTTTCAATTTTCTTTATTAGCTTACGCTCACGGTCACGTGTACGTAACTCTAGACTGAACTCTTCTTCTTGCGCGGCGCGGTCCACTGGGTCAGGGAAGTTTGCTGCTTCGTCCTTCATGTGGGTTACCGTGCGATCAACTTCTTCGCGAAGCTGGTTACGCCATGCTTTTAGCAATAGACGGAAGTGCTCCATTTGGGGCTCGCCCATGTACTCTTCGTCTGGTTTTGCTTCGTATGGCTGCAAACCTGCCAGCGCTAATAGTCCTAGGGATTTTGTTTCTTTTCCTGTTGGCATATGCCACATCTCCTACACTACGACATCCATCTTGTCCTGATTGGACCGATATCTATATCAGACTCGACAGCTTCAGGCAATCAATCGTGTCTATGTAATTATTATGCTGGTAATTAGCGTCTGTTGAACTTTGCTCTAAAAAGTCAAGAAAAGGCCAACAGACACTAACTCTTTTTACACAAGCCTTGCGGCTTCCAGCTAACGCAATTAATGCGTTCTCCCATTAAAACAAGGCGCAAATATGGCGTCGAAATGAAAAAAATCAACCTATTTTTTACAAAATAACTGGGAGTGATTGATTTAAAATAAGTTTTTGTTCATCAATTGTACAGCCAGCTGCCACTATCTTTACGCCTGCATTCGCCGCAGCTTTTACGCTTTTTGCATAGGTTGGATCAATATGCGACGCAATGCGTACACTTTCTATTGCCGTATGTTGCACACAAAAAAGTAAATACGTTGGTATACCAGACTCGGCCAGTCGCGCAAGCTCTAAACAGTGCTTTGCTCCTCGCTGTGTAACTGCATCAGGGAAGTAACCTTTATTAGCTTCAGCCAGTGTTACCGATTTTACTTCCATGTAGGCAATATCATTGTGGCGGGTTAATGCGAAATCGAATCGACTATTTGCATTAGGTGGTGTTACTTCCGCTTTAAATGATGTTACGTCAGAAAAAATGCTAAGCACCTTGTTATTCAATGCTTGTGCCACCAACTTATTAGCATTGTGGGTATTAATACCAATAAAATGGCCGCTAAACGTTTGTGCCAGTTCCCAAGTGTATTTGAGTTTTCGCTTAGGGTTGGTAGATTCACTTAAATATACGGTGTATCCGGGTTCTGCGCAGCCTGTCATCGCACCAGTGTTAGGGCAATGCGCGGTTACTATAGTACCGTCAGCAAGTTCAACGTCGGCCAAAAATCGTTTGTATCTTTTTATAAGCGTGCCGCGTATGAGTGAAGATGAAAATTCCATGATTCTCCTTAATTGTGAGAACAAGCGCGCAGAATAACAGACATTTATGCAAGCCAGAATGTGCTTGCGAATTATTAGGACATAAAGGAGCCACATCTAATGGCAATATTTACCGTTAGCCTATCGACAGAAACCGCTCAAAGTACATGGGGCGAAGGCGCTAAACTTTCGTTTACCGAGTCTGGCGCGGTTATTCATTTACCCGATGAGTCACTCAACGAGCGCATAATTCAACAAGCAGCAAGAAAGCTCGACGGTCTGAACTTGCCGGAAGTCTCTTTAGCGGGTGAGTGGCACAAAGAGCAGCAATGGGCGTTCGCCATGAGCTTTACGCGTGCGCGCAAGCCTGGCGCAATTACTTGGGTCGACAATGCTGATAAATCGGAATTAGAGCAAGAGTACGCAGCATTACTGTTTACTCGACAACTGGTTAACGATACACCCGAAGACTTAAGCCCAGAGACATTAGCCGAACGTGCGGCAAAGTGGCTTGCGTCACTTGGCGGTGACAAGGTTTCTTATACGATGACCGTTGGAGAAGACCTGAAAGAGCAGGGGTGGATTGGCATTTACAACGTAGGTCGCGGTAGTGAGCGCCCGCCTGCCATGCTAGTACTAGATTACAATCCTACTGGAAACGACAGCGCTCCAGTAGATGCAGTGCTAGTGGGTAAAGGTATCACTTTCGACAGTGGTGGTTATAGCATTAAATCAAGTGAAGGCATGCTTGATATGAAATGCGATATGGGTGGTGCCGCTACGGTAACAGGGGCACTCGGCTTAGCGATTACGCAAGGTATTGAAAAGCGTATTCAGTTGATTTTGTGTTGCGCTGAAAACTTAATTAGTGGACATGCTTACAAACTGGGCGATGTACTCACATACAAAAACGGGGTAACCGTTGAAGTGGTGAATACCGACGCTGAAGGTCGCTTGGTACTTGCAGATGGTTTGATGGCCGCAACTGACACCGGCGCTCCGCTTATTATCGATGCTGCGACGCTCACAGGCGCTGCGGTAGTAGCACTAGGCTCTGATTACCATGGAATTTTTTCACTAGATGAAAATGCACAGGCACAAATGTTAGCGGCGGCAAAAGCAGAAAACGAGCGCTTCTGGCCACTACCGTTAGAAGCATTTCATGCAGAGCGCTGCCCATCAGCCTTCGCTGATACTGCCAATAGCCGTCCAATGAAAGGTGGCGGTGGCGGCGGTGCCTCAAATGCAGCGGGCTTTTTGTCTCGATTCGTAAAACATGAAGGCTGGGTTCATTTAGACTTGGCGGCTGCTTATCACGGCGGTGCAACAGCTGAAATGCCGGTTGGCGCAACAGCTAAGGGTATTCGTTCGATTGCACGCATGCTAAAAGATTATAAGGCTTCTTAATCTTTATAAGTGGCGCACATTAATGAAAAAGGCACAATCGCAGGATTGTGCCTTTTTTCAATTTTATAGGGCATGAATCAGGCTAGATGCCGCCTAAGCGCTCTGCTAGTTGCTTATAACGCTCAACATCGCCACTATCAAAAAGTGGGTTGCCGTCGGTATCTTTGTCCTTCGACACTAAAAGGCTCTCACGCTCCAAACGCTCAACGCGAACTTCTTGTACACCTAGAAACGCGGCTACCTCTTTGACTGTCATTAAACTCATTGTATTTATCCACTTGTTGTATTTTTGGTTATTCTTATTCTTGAAGTTAAAAGTCACGAACAAAAACGTCGGAACCTGTCATTACATCAAAAGCCATGCAGTTAAGACATTATCCAAAAGGTGTAGATAGTCAATACCCTTTGCCTTAAAACGTTCAAGCATCTATACCATGACTAAGAAAATTAGGTAATGTTCCGTCGTTACCTTATTATTTAAGCGTATATTTATTATTTTTCGAGTAATTTTCGCTTTCAATGCGAGATTGGTGTTTTTAACTTGCGTAGCTTGGTTTACCATTGCGCGCCAATACCGCCTTGCGTTTTATCACACTCTGGAGAGTACTATTAATGGATACTTGGTCTGCTGCAATTATGCTTTTTTTGATCATGGATCCACTCGGTAATCTGCCTGTGTTTATGTCGGTGCTCAAGTCAATCGAGCCTAAACGACGTCAATTTATTATGATTCGCGAGTTGCTCTTTGCGTTAGGCATCTTGTTTTTGTTTCTGTTCAGTGGGCAGTCGGTGCTTAACTTTTTGAATGTCGAACAAGAAACGGTGAGCATTGCTGGTGGTATCATTTTATTTTTAATCGCACTAAAAATGATTTTTCCTTCTTCGGGTAACCCCAGTGGACTCGCCGTGGGTGAAGAGCCGTTTTTAGTTCCTCTTGCTATTCCCATGATTGCAGGCCCATCAACGCTGGCTGCACTTATTCTCTTGGCCAACCAAGCGCCAGATAGAATGACAGATTGGTCTATCGCGCTTGCCGCATCGTGGTCAATTAGCGCCGTAATATTGATGTTCTCAAACGTATTTCACAAAATTCTCGGTGAGCGGGGCCTAGTGGCAATGGAGCGCTTAATGGGGATGATCTTAGTTATGATAGCTATTCAAATGTTATTGGATGGTGTGTCTCAATACTTTATGCATGCCACTGGAGCACTATAAATGGCGAAGCAAAAACTCAATACATTTGGTCGTGTTCGCGCACTTGAAGGTTGGAAAGCGGTTGCGTTTGGCGCAGCATTGCTTGAACGCATGTTGCCGAACTATGCGCTTTTCTGTGAAGTCACAGAAACAGGCGATGCTACTGGTCTTCGCAACTGCCTTAACTTGGTGTGGGAGTCGCTGAAGTCGCCTAAAAGCAAATTCAACGTTGCTGTTCAGTTGGAAAAGGTCGAAGTTGCCACACCTGATACGAGTGAATTTGATAATTACGGCGTTTACCCTGCAATTGATGCCGCTATTGGTTTGGCCGGACTGCTCAATTTAGTTGCGGGTGATGATCCTCAAGGTGCGGTGGTTATTAGCAAACTGTCGCAAGGCAGCGTGGAAGCATACCTTTTAGCGACAGATGAAGCGGACGATGAAAGTGTGAAATCGCACCCGCTTATGGAATTTGAAGTGGAAGTGCAAAACGAGCTTTTAGACTATGTTGAACAAGCCAAGTATCCGGCTAAAGCTGTTGATGAAATGAAACAGCTTGCGTTAGAGGCCGGTATCTCGAATATAGGGCTTGAACTGTAGCCTAGTGTGTTAACTAACAACTTCTATTAGCATGTAGACTAGCGCATTTGTGCGCTTTTCTTTAGTAATTTGCCAGTTATCCGGTAACGGCGGCGTTGACAAGCTGCTTTCGTGCTCTAGATAAATAACACTCCCCACTTGTACATTGTTTACCAGAGCATTGAGCGCTGGCTCAACCAAGTTTTGATTAAAGGGTGGGTCGACAAAAACAATGTCATAAGGCGTTTGTGCAAGAGAATTCACTATGTTCAGCGCATCGCCATTATGGACACGGGCAGTAGCAGATGGTTCGACTTTCAGCGTTGCTAAATTTGCTTTCAATTGCGCACTGGCTTGCTTATCTAATTCAATAAAGTCACAGTGCGTGGCATAACGAGAAAGCGCTTCTAGTCCCAAGCCTCCTGAGCCTGCAAAAAGATCGAGGCAACGAGCGCCGTTAACACGCTGCATAAGCCAGTTAAATAGCGTTTCTTTATTTCTATCTGTGGTAGGTCGTAACCCTTGTGCATCCAGCACGGGGAGCTTGCGTCCTCGCCATTGGCCCCCAATTATACGTATTTGACCCGGTTGTCCGCGTTGCGGTGCATGCGCATTTTTTGCGGTCTGACGTTTTTTTGCGGAAGATGGTGCCCGAGATGGGCGAGAAACTCGCTTCATAGTGGCTGACAATGGTATCATGCGTTCATACAATAGGCGGCAAGTGTAGCCGAATTTGCTCAGAATTTATAAGGATTTGTCCTAACAATGTCGAAACTTTTTGGCTGGTTCAGCAAGAATAAAAAAGCAGAGAAAGAAAAAGCGCAACAGGCGCAAGAGCTAGCGCAACAACAAGCGCAAGAAAAAGCCGCAGCAGAAAAACGAGCGCAAGCTGAGGCGGAAGCACAGGCGAAGGCGCAAGCTGAGGCGGAAGCACAGGCTAAAGCGCAAGCTGAGGCAGAAGCACAGGCGAAGGCGCAAGCTGAGGCAGAAGCACAGGCGAAGGCGCAAGCTGAGGCAGAAGCACAGGCTAAAGCGCAAGCTGAGGCAGAAGCACAGGCAAAAGCGCAAGCTGAAGCAGAAGCACAGGCAAAGGCACAAGCTGAAGCAGAAGCACAGGCAAAGGCGCAAGCTGAAGCAGAAGAAAAGGCAAAGGCGCAAGCTGAGGCAGAAGCACAGGCAAAAGCCCAAGCTGAGGCAGAAGCACAGGCAAAGGCGCAAGCTGAGGCAGAAGCACAGGCAAAAGCGCAAGCTGAAGCAGAGGCACAGGCAAAGGCACAAGCTGAGGCAGAAGCACAGGCGAAGGCGCAAGCTGAGGCAGAAGCACAGGCTGAACCAAAAGAGAAAAAGTCTCTTTTTGCGCGATTAAAAGACAGTTTGTCACGTACGAAAGAAAACTTAGGTAGTGGCATCGTTAGCTTGTTTAAAGGCAAGGCTATAGACGATGAGCTATATGAAGATCTTGAAACACAGTTACTTGTTGCCGACGTGGGCATGGATACCACACAAAAGATAATCAATCACCTTACCGACAGTGCCTCGCGCAAACAGCTTAAAGATGCTGAAGCCTTATTAGACATTCTTAAGCAACAAATGGCAGGCATGCTGTCAAAAGTGAACCAACCGTTACCTGAAGTTATGCAAGCGCACGACGCAGCTGAAGGGCCTTTCGTTATCCTTATGGTGGGCGTAAACGGCGTAGGTAAAACCACAACTATCGGCAAGCTAGCTAAGCAGTTCCAGCAGCAAGGCAAAAAAGTCATGCTTGCTGCGGGCGATACCTTTAGGGCGGCAGCGGTGGAGCAGCTGCAGGTGTGGGGTGAGCGCAATGATATTCCGGTTATTGCTCAGCATACAGGTGCTGACAGTGCATCGGTACTGTACGATGCACTTGAAGCGGCGAAATCTCGTGGTACTGATGTGCTGATTGCCGATACTGCAGGCCGTTTGCAAAACAAAAACAATTTGATGGAAGAGCTCAAAAAAGTGGTTAGGGTAATGAAAAAGCTTAACCCCAATGCGCCTCATGAAGTCATGTTGACATTAGATGCTGGAACAGGACAGAACGCTGTTAGTCAGGCTAAATTGTTTAATGAAGCAGTTGGTTTAACGGGGATCACATTGACCAAGTTAGATGGCACAGCAAAAGGTGGCGTTATATTCTCTATTGCTGATCAGTTTAACATTCCGATAAGGTATATAGGTGTCGGCGAGAGCATTGACGATTTACGTCAATTCGATGGCCAAGAATTTATAGATGCCTTGTTTAGCGAAATGGAAACACCACAAAGCTAATCTAACGCGGCAGTAGGGAACAATAATGATAAAGTTTGAGCAGGTAAGCAAAACCTACCCTGGCGGCCAGCGCGCCTTAAGTAAGGTGAATTTCCATATCGCCCCAGGGGAAATGGCCTTTCTAACGGGCCACTCTGGTGCGGGTAAAAGCACGTTGCTCAAACTTATCAGTATTATGGAGCGACCTACTGTAGGTAGAGTGCTTATTAATGGGCATGATCTAAACAGTATTACTCGCCGTGACATTGCTTATATCCGTCGTGATATCGGCATGATTTTTCAAAGTCATCAGCTGCTTATGGATAAAACAGTTTTTGACAATGTTGCATTGCCGTTAGTTATTGAAGGGTATACTCACAAAGAAATACGCAAGCGTGTTGAAGCTGCACTTGAAATGGTGGGTCTACGAGACAAGGTCAGATGCTTGCCTATTACGCTTTCTGGTGGTGAGCAACAGCGCGTTGGCATAGCTCGAGCCGTTGTGAATAAACCTCCTTTGTTATTGGCCGACGAACCAACTGGTAACCTTGACCCTAAACTGTCGATGGAAATCATTCGCCTTTTTGAAGATTTCAATCAAGCCGGTGTGTCAGTGCTTATTGCCACTCACGATTTAGGACTCATTGCTCGTATGCGCTACCGCACGCTAACGCTTAAGAATGGACAAATGATTACCGATGGATTGACCGAAGAGTTAGACACCACTGTCGATGGAGACTGGTCATGAGTATTTTGTTCAAAGGCCGAGCCCAAGGTGCTTCATCGTCAAAGGTTGGATTACTGCAAACCATTGTGATGTTTTTTGTGAGCCATGTCAGACAAGCGCTTTCAAGCCTAGGTGAATTATGGCGACAGCCCATGGCATCGCTCATGACCATAGGTGTTTTGGGACTAAGTATCACATTGCCAAGCACCTTGTATATTATGGTCAAAAACACCGAAAAAATTACCGCAGGGTGGGACCAGGCATCGGAGATATCCTTGTTTCTAAAGCCCAATGTGTCGGCGACTAGTTCACAACAACTGGTTGCTCGGCTCAACACCTGGTCGGAAATCGACAGTGTGGTATACATTCCAGCTGATGACGCATTAAAAGAGTTTCAGCATTTATCAGGACTCGGTGATGCCATTGCCTACCTAGAAAAAAATCCGCTACCCGATGTCGTACTGGTTACACCAAATGAAAAACACGCGTCGCCTACCGCAGCGCAAGCATTGTTAGATAAATTAAGGCAACAGCGAGAAGTTGATATAGGTAAGCTAGATATTGAGTGGCTTGAGCGTCTCTATGCGGTCATTGATATCGCCAGAGACTTGGTCACGTTAATTGGTCTATTGTTATTTATTGCAGTGGTACTAATTATCGGTAACACCATTCGCCTTAATATCCTCAATAAGTATGATGAAATCGTCGTAATGAAATTGGTTGGCGCGACAGATGCATTTATCCATCGTCCGTTTTTGTACACGGGCTTTTGGTATGGGCTGCTTGGTGGCTTAATGGCCTGGTTTGCGGTGATCATTATTTTATGGTGGATGGATAGCAGTATTACAACATTTGCTTCTATGTATCAAAAAGAGTTCAACATCACAGGGTTAACCGGAAGTGCGTTACTGACTATGTTGGGGTTATCTATATTACTCGGATTGTTAGGCTCTCTGATTTCAGTGCAGCGTCACGTGCGACAAATTGAGCCCAAATAATTTTCGAACACAGAATTTTAGGAAATATAATTTAAGTAGATATAGCTTAAAAAACAGCGTAATTAAAAAAGGCCCTTGTAGGGCCTTTTTCCGTTTTATAACAAATGCTAAGCAATCGCGCGGGGGTAATGTGATGAAATGGCACTTCTTACGCCGTTACCCCATACAATGGCCTGATTGTACAAAACGTGAAGCTGCTTTTGGTCAATATCCAATAGCTTTGCTTGCTTGATAACATTCATCCAAAGGGCACTTTCAAAAGCTCTTACTAATGTCATGTAACTATTTAATTCAACATTCTTACCCAGCAAGGCGTCGTTTACCTCTTCTGATAGTGGAAGCTGCTTTAGTATGTCTGTCATTGATTGGTCGAGCAGACCTTCTAGCAATGAAAACAAACCAACCAAAAATGAAATAGGCGGGTTGTTTTTGAGTCCCCGGCGTTCAGCAAGCAAGTCGAAGAACTTGGCGCGAACCAAAGACATATGGATAATTTCAAGCGGCTTTTCGTCACCTAAATTCGTTAGGCTTAGTAGCGCGATAAACTTCTTAATTTCTACTTCTCCCATGTAATTCAATGCATGGCGAAGTGAAGTGATTTTGTATCGCTTATTGATAGTTGGGTTATTGATAAACTTCAGCAGTAAAAAGCTTAATGTTGCATCGCGCTCAATAATTTGACTGATGCGGGCAATGTCAAAGTCAGCATTAGCGCTTTCGCCCATCAAGTCCACGACATTCATTTTCGATGCTGGCAATTGTCGAAGAATTCGCGCTTCTGGCTGAGAGAAAAAATACCCTTGGAAGAAGTCAAAGCCTAAGTCAACGCACGTTGAAAAATTGTCCTGAGTGTTAACTTGCTCAGCGACCAATTGTACATTGGCATCGTGATAACGGGGGATCTGCTTCTCAATGGTCTCAAAGCGACCCTTTGTAACGTCAACTTTAACGATATCAATAAGTGGAAAAATGTCGTGTTTTGAGCCCACCATCATAGGATCGTCAATGGCCAGCTTAAACCCCAATTGCTTTATGTGCTGACACGCTTCAAACAAACCACTACTTGTGTCGGTAGGGTCAGCAAGCTCTACCACGACAGAGTCGGGGTTCAAATTTGTAGGGAAGCGAGAAATAAGTGTGTCTGAAGAAAATGTGATGAATGACTTTTTCTCACCACAGATGTCGTCTAAACCCAGAGGGTGAAACTGCTCGGTAATAAACTTCGATTTTTCTTCGCTATGCTCTGGATAAGATCCACTCTTACCGTCGCGAAAAAGCAGTTCGTATGCAAAAACACTTTTGCTTTTATCTAATATGGGCTGACGGGCAATAAACGCGAACATAATTCTTTCCTGATTCAACATGGTAGCGCGTGCCTAATAAGATTTGATTGCCTATCCTTTGGCGCCAAACCGGCTCAAACGCATTACTTAACTCTATGAGCCTGCTTAAAAAATAGCAGCTCTTTTTGTAGTCTAAGATATGTAAACGCAAACTAACAACTATTGTTGTTATTAATTCTACTCATTATTGTCGTTAAGCGCTGCGTTGTGCATATGTTTCGCCCATTTTATTGCTTCATTGTAGTAGCTATGAAGTAGGCTTTGTTTTATATCGTACTTTCCTGCAAACTGCTGAATACCAGCCCATTTTGCGCGTTCGAAGTACTGCGACAGTGTGAGGCAGTTGCGCAGCAAACCCGGTTTTCCACACAAAGCATCTTTTACCTCATCGCTTATTGGCACTTTACTCACCAGATCTTCAATACTTTGTTCCATCATGGCATCAAGTAGCGATAGTAATCCGGTCAAAAAGCCTGTCATTGGGTCGTCATTGCTATGAATTTTGGTGTACACCAATTCACAAAATTTAGCGCGAACCAGTGCCATTTGCATGAGTTCGGTTGGTTGACCATCATTCAAATTCGCAAGCGCAAGCAACGAAATAAACTTCTTCACTTCTAGCTCGCCCATAAAGGTTAAAGCGTGTTTAAGCGAAGTGATCTTGTGACGTTTGTTGACTAAGGGGTTATTGATAAAGCGCAGTAGCAAATAGGTTAATGATGGATCGCGCTCAATAATTTTGTTCACTTCATCAAAGTTGAGTTTGCTTTGACTACTCAATGTCATTAGCTGCATCATTGTTAAGCTGCTCGGGCCTAGCTTTCGATGCCGAACAATTTCTGGTCGAGCTAAAAAATAACCCTGAAAATAGTCAAAACCCATTTCTTTGAACTTTCGAAACTCTTCGTAGGTTTCGATTCGCTCAGCGACGAGTTTTATTTTTTTCGATTTAAAGCGTTCTACAAGGGCGGGAATTTTGTCGTGAGGGATTTCTGTAATATCGATTTTGACAACGCTAGTGAAAGGGATGAAGTCCTCCCATTTCCCTTTCATATCATAGTCGTCTAGTGCAATCGGGTAACCTAACCCTCTGATGTGCTTGCATGCCGCGACAAGTGCATCATCCACCTCAACTGTCTCGACCACTTCTATGACGACTTTGCTTGCATCAAGCGATGTGGGAAAGCGAAACATGAGGGTGTCACGGTGAAAATTAATAAACGCCTTCTTATCACCTGTGATTTCTTCTATACCCAAACTCAGGTGAGTGGAGGTAAGAATTTTCGACGTTGCCTCATCAGGAGGAATATCAGGGAAGCAGTTTTCTTCGCCAATTCTAAAAAGTAATTCGTAGGCGTAAACTTCGCGATTTACATCGAATATAGGTTGTCTAGCGACATAAGCAAACATCAAATCCCTCTTTGCTGCATGAATGGCATCCCTTATACATCGACTTATTTTTTATAGTTTGTGTCTAAAGAAAAGCGCTGCAGCGGTAGTAGTGCAAAAAATCGATTACATCAATCTATTATTTTCAGTTTCCATTGCGAAAAGCAAGACATATCATGTGTTGCAACAAATCAAATAGCCTAATTGATACTAATTGATACTAATTGATAAGTTAAGCGAGCGAATACGGCAGTTTTCATCACGCTGAGATTAGCGGTAAACAAAAATTTATTCGCGTCCGTATAATACTACTGTAATAAAAAGTCGTATTATTAAGTTCCACTCTCGCACTTTATAAGCGTTCTTGTGACCAAGTTAGTTTATAGGTGGGAGTATCTACAGAAATTTGAACTTTTTTTCTACATGTAGGTCTTGATATTGTGTGAAAAGTCACTATACCTACATATCGGTTAGACTTCATATCTTAATTAGGTCTCGCGCGGCTTCAGTTACTTTGCTAATATGAAGCGGCAATAAATGAGGTGAACAATGAGCAATAATTTGCAATCTATGGCCCTGTCAGTGCCACACAGCGGTAGCATCGAAGGCTACATTCAAGCTGTAAGCAGCATTGATATGCTTAGCGCTGAGGAAGAGCGCGAGTTGGCAGTGCGCCTTCGCGAAGACGAAGACTTACAAGCCGCTCGAAAGCTAGTAATGTCACATCTTCGTTTTGTTGTGCACATTGCAAAGTCTTATTCAGGTTACGGCTTGCCACAAGCTGATCTAATTCAAGAAGGTAATATCGGTCTGATGAAAGCCGTTAAGCGTTTTGACCCTACAGTGGGCGTTCGCTTGGTTTCTTTTGCGGTACATTGGATTAAAGCCGAAATTCACGAGTTTGTACTTAAAAACTGGCGAATCGTTAAAGTCGCGACCACGAAGGCACAGCGTAAGTTGTTCTTTAATTTACGTAAAGCGAAGAAACGTCTTGGCTGGTTTACGCATGATGAAGTACAGACGGTTGCTGACGAATTGGGTGTGAGTACAAAAGAAGTGCTTCAAATGGAAGCGCGTATGAGCAGCCAAGACCAAGCGTTTGATTTAACGGCAGATGAAGACGAAACGGGTAATTTTGCACCTGTTCAATACTTAGAAGATAAATCTTCTGACGTAGAAACTGATGTTATCAACAACGATTGGGATAAAGCCGCAAGTAAGCGCCTATATTCAGCCATTAAAACGCTTGATGAGCGCAGTCAAGATATCATCGAGACGCGTTGGTTGGCAGATAACAAGATTACGCTGCAAGACTTAGCTGACAAGTACCAAGTGTCTGCAGAGCGCGTTCGTCAAATTGAAAAGAATGCGATGAAGAAGCTGCAAGCAGCAATGGTTGCGTAAAGCTAATTTTGAGATACAAAAAAGCGCCTGAACGGCGCTTTTTTATTATCTGTTGAATCTGTCTTAAATAGCGTTGAGCTGACTACCACAGCTATTAAGCCTGGATTTAACGCTCACTCTTCTTCGTTCTTGGACGGGGGAAGTACCCAAAATACACCTTCAAACTCCGCAACAGGGTTATCTCCATCAAGGATCGCCACACTCAGCTCAAAGCGTGCTTTATGGTTCTTCTCTAAAGGCTTAAACTTCCCTGACAGCGTTTCGATATTGCAGATTGCACGTGGCTTCATGGTAATGGGTTTGTGATAGTGAATGTCACCGTCGCCAAGCACGATGTCACCGTCTAACCCGCGCTCTTTTAACTGCAGGTAAATCATGCCCCATCCCGTAAGGGTGGCCAATGAAAAAATACTGCCAGCAAACATAGTACCGTGAATATTGATGTTTTTATTCAGTGAAGCGCGGGTCTCTAAGGTTCTGCCAGTATACTGATAAAGCTTAATACCCATGTGCTCAGTGATAGGTATAGTTTCTGTCCACGTATCTTGTAGCGTCTTACACCATTTAGGGTGCAGCACAAGGGTGTTGTTTTCAGAAAACTTCTTCACCATTTGCTGACGTTTAAGCATACCCAATTCGTTAGGCGCTTCTCTCTCAATCTCAAAGCCACAGGCACTGAAAAAATCGATAGAGATTTCTCGGCTATTGGTTACTGCGCGAATTGCCCCTAAGTCTTTAGCGACGTTCTCAAGTGCTGCCATCATCATTTGCCCTAACCCTTTTCTAAGATGTTCGGGGTGTACGGCAATATGGCGAATTTGCGCTTCTTCAGCCGTGTTTAAATGCACGCGACCGCAGGCAACAATGTCGCCGTTACGGTTAGTAATAATGCGGTGTTCGGCAACTTGTTCATATTCATCTTTTTCCGACCCAGGAGGGAAGTTCCAAGGCTGGCGTAAATGCTCCCAGCGAAAATGAAAGTAAGCGTCAAACTCGGCATCGCTCTTTGGCGTTACAACCTTGTACACAATAAACCGACCTTTTTGTAAAAGTGAATTGCTATTTAAACGTAACCGTTATCTTGGCACAAGTTTAAATATGTAAGCAGAAATACGTTGAAGCAATGGTGTAACACTATCGTGAGTTACACCTGAAAATGAAATGTCACGGGTCCATCGTTGATAAGGCCCACTTGCATATCAGCACCAAATTGCCCTGAAGCAACGCGCATTCCTTTTTTATTGAGTGCTTCGATGAACTTATGATAAATCGCCTCGCCATGCTGTGGAGTGGCGCCCCTGGAAAAGCCTGGACGGTTGCCTTTTTGAGTATCGGCAACTAGCGTAAACTGCGACACAACTAAAATTTCACCATCAATTTGCTCGACATTTAAGTTCATCTTACCGTCTTCATCACTAAACATGCGATAACGGCATAATTTGTTAGCGAGCTTTTCAATTTGCGCGTCGCCATCGTCTTTTTCAACACCAAGTAACACCAGCATGCCTTTACCAATTTCACCCACAATTTCGCCGGCTACTGTGACATTAGCTTGTGAAACGCGTTGGATTAGTCCTATCACTTCTTTGACTCCCGAAGAAAACGCGACATATCACGGGTTGCTCTGCACAAAGCGTACCCAATACTGGGCTCAGATGTGCTGTGTCCCGCATCTGGAATAATCTGCAATTGACTTTGAGGCCATGCTTTGTGAAGCATTTCTGCGGCTTCTGTCTTGCAGATCATGTCGTATCGACCGTGAATTATAGTGGCGGGAATATGGCGTATTTTGTCTATATTATCAAGGATATAGTTCTCGGGGATAAAGCATTTATTTGAAAGGAAATGGCATTCTAGCGTCGCTAGGCAGGTGACTAACTGCATGGGATACTGAGAAGTACAATCGCCAACGCCAGGCGGTAGCGTAATACGCGATAGACGTTCTTCCCATTGATACCACCGTTTTAGTGCGGCATGACGCAACACTTCATTGTTTGAATGCACGGCTTGGCTGTAGAAATCGCAAACCGCGGCGGTAGTGATAGGCTCTGGAATATCTTTAGTGAATTTCCTGTAGTACTCAGGGAACAGTTGTGCTGCGCAACCTTGAGGAGAAAGAAACCAATCTCTATCTTGCTGTCTTGCCAGAAATACACCGCGTAATATTAACCCTGTCACCTTTTGAGGATATTTAATCGCATAAAGCAACGCTAGGGTAGAGCCCCACGACCCACCAAACAGCAATAGCTGAGAAATGCCTAAGTGCTCGCGCAATACATTAATATCGTTGACGTTGTTTGCCGTGTCGTTATTTGATGTTGAGGCTAAAGGGGTAGAGCGGCCACAGCCACGCTGCTCGTAGCCTATAATGCGATACTTGTTGCTGTCGAAAAAACACTTATAGTTGGGTGGCAGACCTGCACCGGGTCCACCGTGAACAAACAATACAGGTATCCCGTTAGGGTTACCACTTTGCTCGAAGTAGAGCGAGTGCCCGCTTCCTACGTCTATAAATCCATTTTGATAGCAGGTGACATCGGGGTAAAGTCGTTTCATTTTGTTTCTGCGCGTTGTGCGAGTGCCTGTTTTAGTTTAATTTATCATTATAAAGACTTACGCGAGCTTACCGCTTTCACCTTCCTAACGCTGAATCTTGTTGGTTGTTTCACAAAAAGATAAACGCTAGAAAAAGTGTTATGCGTACTAGCTAATCACATTATAGTCATAAATGCGAGGATGTTTATATGGCAGGTCAAGGATCAGGTGGTAACGTTATTGCCGCTATCTGTAATTTTTTTATCCCTGGTTTAGGGCATTTAGTACAAGGCCGCATTTTAGGGGCGTTGTTTTACTTCGTTGCGGTAGGTGTGTCTTATGCACTTGCGGCCACCGTGGTGTTAGCCGTTGTATTTTGGCCCCTAGGTGTCATTTTACATTTGATTTGTATTATCAGCGCAGCGCGCTACAAAGGTGGAGATTAGCTTAATGAAACTCATAGCATCAGTCTTTGTGGCAATGGTCGCCCTTAGCGGCTGTCAGTCTGCTTACTATGCGGCATGGGAAAAGGTTGGCGTAGAAAAGCGCGATATCTTAGTAGACCGTGTTGAAAATGCCAAAGAGTCACAAGAAGACGCGCAAGAGCAGTTTAGTTCTGCACTTGAAGCATTTAGTGCTGCGGTTGCCTTTGATGGCGGTGAACTTGAAGATGTATATGACCGTTTAAACGGCCAGTACGAAGATAGTGTAGCGGCTGCCGAAGAGGTGAGTGCTCGTATCGATAAGGTGGAAAGTGTTGCCGAAGCGCTCTTCGATGAATGGCAGGAAGAGTTAGAAAAGTACCAAAATGCATCGCTTAAGCGTGATAGTGCTGCGAAGTTGCGTGAAACGCAGCGTCGTTATAAGTCGCTCATGAGCGCTATGCGAAATGCTGAAAGCAAAATGCCGCCAGTATTAACGGCCTTACAAGACAATGTGTTGTATTTAAAACACAACCTAAATGCGAGTGCAATTGGTGCACTGCAAGGTGAATTATCGACTATTGAGAACAATGTTGCTCAGCTTATTCGCCAAATGAACTCAGCCATTGCCGAGTCTGATGCGTTTATTGCGTCAATGAAAAACTAATAGCAGATCTATGTGGAAAGGGAGCAGTAGCTCCCTTTTTTGTGCGTAATTCACGCGCTAGATAGCTTCTATCCTCACACCTATTCTTGAGGGACCTTTCTGGGCTCGTGTTCCGCTTTTCTATTCTCAAATGCTTCACCCAAACTACACGTGAATTCGGCACCAAATAGCACGATGATCCACGACAAATAAACCCAGAAAAACAAGATGGGTATAACCGCAAGTGCACCGTAAATTAACTCATAAGAGGGAAAGTTGGTGACGTAAAGTGCAAAACCTGACTTTGTCATTTCAAATGCGATAGTGGCAACTAACGCACCCGCGAAGGCGTGGCGCGCAAATACCCGTCTGTTTGGCACTACCATATACAAAATAGCGAACGCGATCATGGCGGCGCCGCTAGGCACTAAACTGAGCAAGAAAGTGCCAAGGCCTGGTGTATATTCTTCGGTGAATGCAGCAAGCCCTGTTAGATATGAACTTACGATAACACTCGAGCCAATAAGCATGGGGCCAAGCGTTATAACCATCCAATAAATCGCAAAGGTATAGATGATGGGTCTGTCACTTTGCGTACGCCAGATTCGATTAAGGGTTTTATCGACATTTGAAATAAGCAAAAGTGCAACGACGAGCAGTGACAAAATACCAATGGCACTCATTTGTGACGCATTTCCCACAAAGTCAGTCATGTATTTGTGAACAACATCACTTGCGGTTGGCACAAAGTTACTAAAAATAAAGTGCTCGAGCTTGCTGCGTACCGATGCGAATGCGGGAAACGCTGACATTATGGTAAACGTCACCATTATAAAAGGGACAAGAGAGAGTAAAGTGACATAAGCCAAATGCCCAGCGGACACCGCAATATTGTCTTCTTTGCAGCGCTTAATAAAGATATCAAAGAGATCTTTGACCTGCGGGGCAACATCCCTATATATGGCTTTTACCCTGTCTAAATCCACGCTAGCTCTCCTGACAACACTCAATGACTTAAGATAAGAATAAGGTGCACCTTAGCGCACCTTATGAAATGTTAACTGTGAGAAGACGTTGTAGCAAAACTTTTGTGTAAAAAGCTATTTATCCGTTTCCGCGCACTCCAAGCATGTGACAAATGGCATAGCTCAACTCACTGCGATTAAGCGTGTAGAAGTGAAAATGTTTAACGCCTTCTTTTGCCAACACTTTAACTTGGTCCATGGCAATGTTGGCACCAATAAGGTTACGTGTTGCTTGGTCGTCCTCATCTAATCCGTCGAACATTTTATGTAGCCAACCTGGTACATGCACATTGGTAAACCCGGCAAACTTCACCAAAGTTTGGTAATTGGTAACAGGCAATATACCTGGCACTAGGTCTAGGTCTACACCTGCTGCGGCGGCACGGTCCCTAAAGCGTAAGAATACGCTGGTATCAAAAAAGAACTGTGAAATGGCTTCAGTGGCACCCGCTTCAGCTTTGCGCTTCAAATTCAGTAGGTCGAATTGAGCGTTAGGTGCTTCAGGGTGTTTTTCAGGATACGCTGCAACTGAAATGTCAAAATCAGCCACGTCTTTTAGCAAGGCGACTAAGTCTGACGCGTACATTTCTGTTTTATCGACACCCGGTGGTAAGTCACCACGCAGGGCAACAATACGGCGAATGCCTGAGTCCCAGTAATCTTGTGCAATTTGCTTTAATTCTTCACGGCTTGCATCAACACAGGTTAAATGCGGCACAGCAGCTACGCCTGTTTGTTGTTGAATGCGCTTTACCACATCGTGTGTTCTATCGCGCTCGCCACTGTTTGCACCATAGGTTACTGACATATAACTTGGTTTTAGCGGCGCAAGACGCTCAACTGATTTCCAGAGTGTTTTTTCCATGGCTTCGGTTTTCGGTGGGAAAAACTCAAAAGACACATCAATATCACGCAGCTCTGATAGTGACTGATTTAATGCATCGATACCCTGTGCGTAAGAAACCATGGCTTATTCTCTCAAAATAGTAATCATATAGACGTTTAGACGTCTAAATTAAAGAATATATGTCTAGACGTCAAGAGGTTTACACTGCTCAATTGACCTTTTCGTGAACTTGTTTAGAATTTCTATTCATAACATAAATAAGAGTAGACCGAGTTAGTACAATGGCAGAATGGAACGGTAAATATATTCACCCCTACGCAGAGCATGGTAAAAAGAGCGAACAGGTTAAGAAAGTCACTGTTTCTATACCCATTAATGTGCTTAAAGCGTTGACAGACGAACGCACTCGTCGGCAGATAAACAATTTACGACACGCAACCAATTCAGAGTTGCTGTGCGAAGCATTTCTACATGCATTTACAGGGCAACCCCTGCCCAATGATGATGATTTGAAAAAAGACAATCCTAATCGCGTGCCGGCAGAAGCTAGACGTATTATGGAAGAGATGGGTATTGACCCTAGTTTCGAGAATGACGTGACAGAAGACGCGTAAGCGAATACTCAACAATTGTTGGCCATAGATAATGAAAAACGGCGCTTAAGATAAGCGCCGTTTTTATTAGAGTACGAGTAAATTGTTATTCAGCATTTGGTGTTTGCACGATGCGCGCTACACCAGACTCAATTGCGGCTTTTGATACCGCAGACGCGATACGTTCACACAAGCGAGGGTCCATAGGCTTCGGGATAATATAGTCCTTACCAAACGTTAAACTCTCACTTTTACTTGCCGCAAGTACTTCTGCTGGCACTTCTTCTTTAGTGATAGCGCGCAGCGCTTCAACCGCGGCCACTTTCATCTCATCGTTAATGGCTTTAGCACGCACATCCAGTGCACCACGGAAGATGAATGGGAAGCACAGTACGTTGTTTACCTGGTTCGGGTAGTCCGAACGGCCAGTGGCCATAATTAAGTCTTTGCGTACTTCGTGCGCAAGTTCAGGCTTTATTTCAGGGTCTGGGTTTGAACAAGCAAACACAATTGGGTTTTCAGCCATTAATGCTAACGTTTCTGGAGGCAGTACATCTGGACCAGAAACGCCTACAAATATATCAGCGCCTTCCATTACGTCTTCAAGGGTGCGCTTGTCGGTATTATTTGCAAAGAGCTTTTTATGTTCGGTTAAATCCTCGCGACGAGTGTGAATAACCCCTTTTCTATCGAGCATGTAAATACGCTCGCGCTGCGCGCCGCACTTAATAAGCAGCTCCATGCATGCAACAGCCGCTGCGCCTGCGCCCATACATACAATCTTGGCGCTCTCTATCGACTTACCTTGAATTTCAAGGGCATTAAGCATACCCGCTGCGGTAACAATAGCTGTTCCGTGTTGATCGTCATGGAACACAGGGATATTACAGCGCTTGATAAGTTCTTGTTCTATTTCAAAACATTCTGGTGCTTTGATATCTTCTAAGTTGATACCGCCAAACGTGTCTGCAATGTTGGCTACCGTATTAATAAACTCTTCGGTAGTTCTGTGCTTAACTTCAATATCAATGGCATCGAGTCCAGCGAAGCGTTTAAACAAAAGCGCTTTACCTTCCATTACAGGTTTAGATGCTAAAGGTCCAAGATTACCCAGTCCTAAAATAGCAGTACCGTTACTAATAACAGCAACCATATTGCCTTTCGCTGTATACTTATAGGCATTATCAGGATCTTCAGCTATTTCTCTGACAGGCTCGGCAACGCCGGGACTATAGGCGAGTGCAAGATCGTCAACGCTATCAGCCGGGGTAGAAAGCTCCACGCGAATTTTTCCCGGCGTGGGTTTAGCATGGTAATCAAGTGCGCGTTGTCTAAAATCTGACATGTAAAATGGTATCCTTAGATGTAGGGTTCATCGGTGTCTTCGCTCACGCCTTGTACGCATTTTTATCGTTGTTATTGTTAATGTTACAGCAAGGGTTACACGACGTTTTTGTTAGAATTAATCCAGCCTTAGCTGATGCACAGGCAATAGTAAGGTATTATTCACAAAATTAATACTCACTATATCGCTTGTTGATCGCAACTCTAACACAGCCTTTCACTGTGTACATATCTGATCAGAATTCTCATGTACCAATGTAGGTGACGCGTACTTATTAGACCAGTAATATAGCGCTATAATTGCCATTCATATGATTTATTAATGGCATCGACCTCATACGTATACTGTATTTTTAAATGTGGGGGAGGTGGGTAACAAAAACAGTTTGATGCAGTTGGCTGTAATTGTTCAGGAGAAATATTTGTGACTGATAGAAAGCTTGTTAACGTGCTTACCGATGTGTGCGAAGCGGCCAAGAAAGACGGTGTCGGCTTTGTGTGGCTTACCCACACTGGACACTGGCGTGCGCCTCATGTCGTTGCGGTGTTTCAAACTGAGTCGCAGCGCAACGCGGCAATTACCTCGCAGTGGAATATGGACTTTATAAACAGTGTGAATATTGCTTTAGAGAGTATTAAGTCTCAGGCTGCTTCAATACGTTTTGATAGCGAGGAAAAATGTAAACGGTTGAGCGGTGGTAATTGGGACAGGCATTTGCAAACTCATCACTTGCATTAATGTCTAGGCAATAAAAAAGCGCCATATAGGCGCTTTTTTAATATCGATACCGATAAAGGTCATGGGCTTATTTTTTGCCCAATGCACCGAAACGCTTCTTGAAGCGATCAACACGACCACCAGTATCAACGTTACGTTGCTTACCAGTGTAGAATGGGTGACAAGAAGAACATACGTCTAGGTTGATGTCTTTACCCATTGTTGAACGGATTTTCATTACGTTACCGCAAGAGCAAGTTGCAGTGATTTCAGCGTAGTCTGGGTGGATACCTTGTTTCATGGGATTACCTCACATAATAAGGCCGTATCGCTATACAACCCGAAGTTGCACACCATACGTAACTTTATATTCAAATGATAAGTCGTTCAAAGAACAGCCTATCGCAAAAGAGCGGCGCATAATAAAGGAAGGCCGTGTATTGATCAAGCGGTTTTTGTATGGCGAATGAGCAGGGCAACCTGTATCATCAGCGGTTGCTTGCAACACGTGTTTCAAAAGGCTGACAAAAATCCACTATGGCATTTATTCAAGTCGCAGTACCTGCGCCATTAAGACAACTATTCACTTACACGCATATCGCATCACTAGATAAAGGCGTGCGGGTGATGGTGCCCTTTGGGCCACGTAAACTCGTTGGTGTGGTTGTAGGTACAGTGCAAGAAGCGCATGTGGAAAATGTTGAAAAATTAAAGCCTATTGAAGATGTCATTGATGATAAGCCCATCATTGATGATGTACTGCTTAAAATGGCGCAGTGGCTATGGCAATACTATCATCACGCGCCGGGCGAAGTATTACATGCCATGCTACCGGTACTGTTGCGAAAAGGTGAATCTCCAGACCCTACAGCACAGGAAATGTTGGTATTAAGCGAACAAGGGCGTGCTGAGAGTGCAGATACACTATCCCGAGCCCCTAAGCAAAAAGCATGTTTTGAAGCGCTTCTAAAGTCTCAACTACACGCTTCTCAAGCTAGAAAGTTATATGGCGCGCCCGCGGTAAAGGCACTAATTGATAAAGGAATGGTGACGCTTGCTGCCATGGTTCCCACCTTCATCGAGCATGGATGGCTTTCTACACTGCACATAGGTGAGAAGCCTGTGCCTGATACCGAACAGTCGGTTGCTATTGCGGCGCTCAATCGTCAGCACGGCAGTTTTGCTGTTAGCTTACTTGAAGGTGTGACCGGAAGTGGTAAAACGGAAGTGTACTTGCAGGCCATTGAGCCATTGTTAAAAGAGGGCAAGCAAGTACTCATACTGGTGCCAGAAATTGGGTTGACCCCGCAAACGGTTGCGCGTTTTGAAAAACGTTTTGGTATTGAAGTGGGCGTATTGCATTCACAAGTACCTGATAAAGCGCGTTTGCATGTTTGGCAGCGCGCAAGAGCGGGCGAACTGGGTATTATTATAGGTACGCGGTCTGCCATTTTTACGCCGCTTAAACACCCAGGCATGATCATTGTAGACGAAGAGCATGATGAATCGTTTAAGCAGCAGGATGGTCTGCGCTATCACGCCCGCGACCTTGCAGCGATGCGTGCAAAACAGCATAACATACCGTTATTGTTAGGCAGTGCAACACCAGCGCTTGAAACCCTCAATAATGCGCTTAGTAATCGCTACGCACATCTTCAGCTAACGAAACGAGCAGGTGGTGCATCAAGTACGCATCAACATGTGCTTGATGCGCGCGACCAACCCATTCATTACGGCATTTCGCAAGGTCTACTTACCATTATGCGTCAGCACATAACAACGGGAAACCAAGTGTTGGTGTTTGTAAACAGGCGAGGCTATGCCCCAGCAATGCTTTGTCACCATTGCGGTGAGACGGTAATGTGTAAGCGATGCGACAGGCCCTATACTGTGCACAAGGCGCAGAATCGTTTGCAGTGCCACCACTGTAGCAGCACTCGCGCAATGCCAAATAATTGCGAAGCGTGTCATAGCAGTGAGCTAGTCACTGCAGGTACGGGCACAGAGCAGGTTGAGCAAGGTTTAGCCTCACTGTTTCCTGGGGTAAAACAAGTACGCATAGACAGCGATACTGTTCGGGGCAAAGATAAACTTCATCAAACGCTAGACGCGATAAACAAGCGCGAGTACCAACTATTAATAGGTACTCAAATCTTGTCTAAAGGACATCACTTTCCTCACGTTACTTTGGTGGCTGTGCTTGATTGTGATGGCGCTTTATTTAGCGCAGATTTTCGTGCGCCTGAAAAACTTGCGCAGTTAGTAACCCAGCTGGCGGGTAGAGCAGGGCGTGCCAGTAAACCGGGAGAAATGTGGTTACAGACCCATAACCCTCAACATCCGTTACTGCAAGACTTGGTGCACAATGGTTACGGGCATTTCGCGCGTCATGCATTGATGGAGCGTAAAGCGGCTAGGCTGCCGCCTTTTATCAGCCAGTTTGTTATTCGAGCGGAAGCAACTGACAGCGCATTGGCGTATCGTTTCTTGCAAGACAGCAAAGCGATTTTCTCACAACAGCACGCAATTGAAATGAATGGTCCGTTTCCTTGCTTAATTGAGAAACGACAAGGGCGTTTTCGATTTATGTTGGTGTGCAGCCATGAAAAACGCGCGCCACTGCACAGTGCATTAAGACTCGCGCTGCCCTTTTTACAGGCGTTGCCACAGGCGACGAAAGTACGCTGGTCAGTTGATATCGATCCAACTGATTTCAGTTAGCTTGTTGCGCAGCAATGCGATAGAATTTTTATCAGCGATAGTGCGCATCGCTTGTATAGCTAACTTCGTTTTACATTATTTTAATTGGTATACGACGTTTCTTACGACAACGAAAAACGATAACAAGTAGGAATTTTGCCAACTATGGCCCAACGCGATTATGTCTCTCGTGGACGCTCTACACAAAAAAAGAAACCTGCAAGCCAAGGTAAAAAAACTGCGGCTAACGCACAGATGAATTCGTCTGCTTCTCCCAAACTACCTATTATCCGTTTAGTTGGCGTGTTTGCGCTTGTTATTGGTTTTGGCGCATTCTTATGGTCTATCAAAGACAATGTGGAAGAAGACGTTGATACACAAGCAGCTCGCCCTGTTGCACCTACAGAAGAAGCTCTGCCAGAGTTACCTGAAGAAGAATGGGAATACATTAAAACCCTACCTGGCTACGAGGTGGAGGTTGAAGTAAAAGAGCAAGAAAAGTCAGACAAACGCTACTTAATGCAGTGCGCATCATTTAGAACCCGTGCACAGGCTGAAGAAATGAAAGCGAAAATTGCGTTTCAAGGGTTAGAAGCGCTAATACGTCACAGTACAGGAAGCAATGGCGATTGGTTTAGAGTGATATTAGGTCCGTTTGAATCTAAACGTGACGCTGAAAAAGCAAAACATAGCCTGCGCAAAGTGAATATAGCAACTTGCCAGATTTGGTACTGGAATTTATAGGTCACTGTTCACCTAAATAAGCCGGCAGAAACGCCCCCCAAAGCAAAAAGGACTAGCAAGAAGGAATAATAAAAAGGACGTAAAAATGAATAGCCGTACGCACAATGCCGGCAGTGTCGAGCAAGGTCCTGACTATTCGCGTTATAGTGTAGAGGACCTTGAAGATGTGCTGGAGAATATCGATCAACGCACTTATCCAGACCGTTACGCGGCGGCGCAAGCTGCACTTGCACAAAAGAAATCATCCGCAGAAATGCATAAGGGCGAACAGATTGAAGGTGAGGATAGCGACAAACCTCTAGTCAAGCCAAAATGGTCAGAGCGACATGTTGTTGCTCGATGCTGTGACATCGTAATGCTTGTGTTATTCCTCGGGCCAATAATGACGCTTTTCGCCGACTTTAGTGTGGCAAATCGTTGGCTGGATAACTCCTCGTGGGCAATATATACACTAACCCTATTGGTAGGGTGGCTGTGGTACACCTCGCTTTATGTCGATAAGCTGAAACTGCAGCATTTAAATAGCAGTGTGCGCGGTAAAATATCCATAGTGACAATGCCCTTACTAGGTGCGCTCTTGAGTTTATTCTTAGTGGATGATACGTTGCCCTATGTACTACACAGCGTTTCTACTTCTCATGTGGCAGAGCATAAAGTGAAGTATCGAAAAGGTGATGCTGCAAAGCATTGTCGCTACAAAGTGCTACTTGAAGATACCAAAACACTGTCTCATGACAGACTGTGCCTAGCCGCAGAAGAATTCAAACGCTTGCCTCGAAAAGGTACGTTAGTGCTAAAAGGTGCCGAAAGCGCTTACGGGTTTACTATTGAATCTTATCAACTTTCATATCGTTAATTGACGTTGTGAACTGTTATTCCCAGCTCTTTAGTCGCAGCTCTTTAGTCCTATTTCTTAGTCGATGCCGCTTGGAGTAAGTACTGCAAACTCAGCTAACCCTGAGCGGTCATAATGCGAACCATATATTTCTTCGAGTTTGCCGCTATCTCTTAAAAGTGGCATTGTGGCGTCAAAGTGCGCAGCAAGCGCCTTACCGCGTGGGGTATTCTTAAATGCCAAATATAACTTGTCTCCTTCTCGTATGGCTTTGTGGTGAATTCGGCCATGATACGCCTCCAAGTAATTAATGTCGTAATCGAGCATATAATCGAGACGCCGATTTAACACAAGTTCAAACCCTGCTTCTATTGTGTCTAGTGGGTACGCGCTTTCAATATTAGGAAATAGCGAGTCAAAGCCGTAGCCCTTTCGCCAAGCAACTTGCTTCCCAATAAAAATCTCGTTGAGATTATCTGAAGGTGGCGAATCGGGTCGATAAAAAATATGAATAGGCAGGTCAGTATCTAAAATCCACGTGGCATAAACCGCATCGGGTAAGTCGTGTTGATATACACCAACCATAACATCGGCTTTATGCTGTTTGAACTGATTCAGTGCGCGGGGGTAAGTACTGGTTTGATAGTGAATTGTATAACCGTCGAATACCTCGTCAAGCAGTTCGAAGTACACGCCGGTGTTGTCTCTGTTGGTAAACTCTTTCCAGTAAGCCGCTGAGACTACAATGGGGCGTTCATTCGTATTCGCACATGCGGTGCTGCTAAATAAACATGCCGCCCCATAAAGGCTGGAAATAAATACCGAGAAAAATACGAAGTAACGCAATACAGTGCTGCCTATAATTTTTGGTATCCGTATTTTTTAGTATAGACAGTAATGCTTCGCAACCCCAATTAGTCAATAGGTGCAAAGCACCTTTATATCGTTGTTGCGCACAGTGCTTATTGCTTAGCGTTGACCATTGCAATACCCAACCACACAAACCAGACTATCTGTCCTAAACCAAAAATGGCCGTAGAGGCTTCAAATACCATGTTTCCAGTTAGCGAAGACAAACCTGAAAACAGGGTTAATATACCGGCAATACCTACTGCAACACCAATGACGTGAAGTACTTTTGTATAAACATTGGCCTTAATACCCATAAAGCTTAATATCAGCACCCATATGGCGCCGAGTAATTCTATGCCACCGCCAAGTGCATCAACCACGATATCCACGCTCTTAAGTACCACTACCGCGCTGTCTTCGTTGGTATCGGCGAAGTTGGCTAAAAACGGCAAGCTAACTAAGAAAATAAATGTGCTTGCCAGCACAAAGGTAGCCCAAATGAGACCTAGCGCGCCGGTATATTTCGCAAAATTAGGCATACTCGATTTAAAACGCGCCTCAAGAGATTGATTAAGTAGTAGCAAACTTAAACTAAAAACTATGCCTATCACAATATACCCAAGGAAGAAGGTATCTCGTTGTGAGATTAAAAAGTGAAGGTGACCTTTGTTAGAGCTATCTGAAGGCGCATCTAGCAGCCCAAAGAAAAGTACAAAGCCAAAAAGATAAGTGAGGGCGCATATAATTGCAGCTATGCCACCGGCGCGTTGAAGTTGCATACTATTAATCTCAAGGTGAACTGTAAATGTTTGCTATTACGCGATATAACAACGCTGGCGGCAACTATGATTTGTAACAAGTGTTGTCACCGCCTATGCGCTATTTACCGTTAGCGATTAAACAGTGACGTTAACGCGCCGTTAGGTAATGCAGGGATATCGATGATGTTAAAAGCAACAAGTCCAAGGGCAGTAAGGTTTAGCAGTACAAGGGCCCAATAGACTCGCATAAACTCAGCTTTACTGCGCTTGTGCTTAAATACGTGTTGCGCCACTAGTGCGCCTGGCCAGCCGCCGATAAAGCCGAAAAAATGCAGCTTTGCTTCAGATATTCGCCAGCGGTTTTTCTCTGCCGCTGACTTGTCGATGGCATAGAGCAAAAACGTTACACCGCTTATTGCACAATACGCAAAAACTAGGGTGGCGGGTAACCTATTGAAGAAGGTCAAAAGTGCAAGCGCTATGGCGAAACACGTTAGAAAGACAATAGTAAACTTGTTTTTAGCCGTGTGCTTAGCAGACGTTACCCGCTTGGCCTTATAATCTTTTAATAAGTTGATATTGTGTGCTTGATAACTACCTTTGTTGTCTTTTTTCAGCTCATACACAATGATATCGCCATTGACGGGCCGTCTTGAGCGGTTGGAAAACGCCTTTATATGGGCAAAAGCGCGGGTGCCACCTCCGTTGGGCTCGACAAAACCAAACCCTTTAGCATCGTCCCAATGCTGAATTCGTCCTTGATACTTCATTACTACTCCATGTGTTTTTGAACGGTTATTCACGCTGGAGTATGCGCGTTATGCGTTACCTGTTCAATGTGTTTTACCGCACATACGCTTTTTTACTGTTTACGCGGTATGCACTTAATTAGGTAATACCCTTGAAATTAACCAGCCTTACCCCACTTTAATTGTTATTGAATTTATACGCTGTTGCCTTTAAAGCAATTTAAACGCGGCAGCGCCCAGCTAAACGGGGAATTAACGTGACAACGATTGTATCTGTACGACGTGGAAATCAAGTAGTGATGGCGGGCGATGGCCAAGTATCACTAGGCAATACCGTAATGAAAGGTAATGCACGCAAAGTGCGCCGTTTATACCACGACAAAATACTGGCTGGCTTTGCTGGTGGCACTGCCGATGCCTTCACGCTATTTGAACGTTTTGAAGCTAAGCTTGAAGCGCACCAAGGGCATTTGACCAAAGCCGCCGTTGAACTTGCCAAAGACTGGCGAACCGATCGCATGCTTCGAAAGCTCGAAGCTTTACTGGCTGTGGCCGATGAAACGGCATCATTTATTATTACCGGAAACGGCGATGTAGTGCAGCCAGAGCAAGACCTTATTGCCATTGGCTCAGGTGGTAATTACGCACAAGCTGCCGCTACTGCCTTGCTTAATAACACTGAGTTAAGTGCAAAAGAAATTGCTGAAAAATCGTTAACTATTGCTGGTGATATTTGCGTATTTACCAACCATAGCCAAACTATTGATGTACTAGATTACTAAGTAACGGCGCTTGAGAAACATCAAGAAGTCGTTATCTGCTGTGTGCGCTCGCATTCTTGTTATTAACTTACGCGCACAATGCACTTGTTAGAAAAGGGTTTATTCATGTCTGAAATGACACCAAGAGAAATTGTTCACGAGCTAGACCGCCATATTATTGGTCAGCAAGATGCAAAGCGTGCGGTATCTATTGCACTGCGTAACCGCTGGCGTCGCATGCAGCTTGAGCCAGAGCTGCGCCAAGAAGTCACACCTAAAAACATTCTTATGATTGGTCCTACGGGTGTGGGTAAAACCGAAATTGCACGTCGTCTTGCCAAGCTGGCTAATGCACCCTTTATTAAGGTAGAAGCCACTAAGTTCACCGAAGTGGGCTATGTGGGCAAAGAAGTTGAAACCATCATTCGTGATTTGGCCGATATTGCCGTAAAAATGACGAAAGAAAACGAAATGAAGAAAGTAAAATTTCGCGCTGAAGAAGCTGCGGAAGATCGCATTCTTGACGTGCTTATTCCACCGCCAGAAGATGCGTGGGGAAATAAAGAAGACGTTGAAGATCGCGGCACGCGCCAAGCATTTCGTAAAAAGCTTCGTCAGGGTGACCTAGACGACAAAGAAATTGAAATTGATGTGGCACAGCCGCAGGTGGGCGTTGAAATTATGGCGCCTCCAGGCATGGAAGAAATGACTAATCAGCTTCAGGGCATGTTCCAAAACTTGTCTGGTTCGCAAAAGAAAAAGAAGAAGCTGAAAATTAAAGATGCGTTTAAGCTATTGGTTGAAGAAGAGGCTGCACGCCTAGTAAATCAAGAAGACTTAAAAGAAAAAGCCATTGAGTCGGTAGAGCAGCACGGTATTGTGTTTATCGATGAAATTGACAAAATTTGTAAGCGCGAAGGCAATACGTCGGGTGATGTATCGCGTGAAGGCGTTCAGCGCGACTTACTGCCTTTGGTAGAAGGTTCGACGGTGTCGACAAAACACGGTATGGTGAAAACCGACCACATCTTGTTTATTGCATCAGGCGCATTCCAAATGAGTAAGCCGTCTGATCTTATTCCAGAACTACAAGGTCGTTTACCTATTCGCGTTGAACTTGCAGCACTTAAAGTTGGCGACTTCAAGCGCATTCTTACCGAGCCAAATGCGTCGCTTACGCAGCAATACATTGCACTAATGAAAACCGAGGGTGTGGACATTAGCTTCGATGATTCAGGTATTCAGCGCATTGCTGAAGCTGCATGGCAAGTAAATGAACGTACTGAGAATATTGGTGCTCGTCGTTTGCACACGGTGCTAGAGCGCTTAATGGAAGATATTTCGTTTGATGCTTCTGAAAAAAGCGGCGAGAGCTTTGTGATTGACGCTAACTATGTGAATTCTCATTTAGAAACGCTGGTAGACAACGAAGACCTATCGCGCTTTATTTTGTAATTAACGACTTATGCATTTTCAAAGCCCAGCTATATGCTGGGCTTTTTTGTTACGCCGTTAACAAGCGAACAAGCCTGCCTGTAATGTCATGACCAGTTTCTTTTTCTACTTTTAAATAGAATGGACAGGGATTAGCTTCAAGAAAAAAGAATGTTCCTTTCGCACTTTTTCGCCAGTCGATTGCACACCAGTGCATACCAAGTGTTTTGCAAATACGAATAGCGAGTTGCTTTATGGGTTTCGCTATGATGGTTGTATGGAGTTTTGCGTCTGGATCGTTTCGATAATCCAGTTCGTGACTATCAATTTGAACGCTAAGTACATCTTCACCAAGAACATAACTGCGCACATTGGTACCGGCAATATATTTCTGTAGTGTAACGGGGCGCTGTGCTAAAACGGTTGAAAAAAGCGCGCGCATGTTGGGTTGTTTAGTTACGCGTTGCGCGGTTTTTCCGCCACGTACAGGTTTATAAATAACGCGTTTCATATTGCTACAGAACTGGGCTGCAACCGTTGGCGAGTTACCGATAAATGAGTAGGGAATGTTCGCGCCAAGGTTAGCAACTTTGCGCAGCTGTATTGCTTTACATTGGTGTGAGCGTACTGCGTCAATGGAGTTCACCCATTTTATCGAGTCATAGTAAAACCAGCATTGTAGTGCACTACTTCTTTCCTGTTCTAACCATTGAGTATCGCCAGATAAAGCAGGGCTACTGGCGATATTCAAACACTTATTCTCTTCTTCGTTATCTACCGGTGCCGTCATAGCACGGTACTCGTGCCAATAGGCAGAGTAGATAGTGCTAAAGGCAACCCGTGTTAATTCTCCTGCGTTCACCCGAGATTCTTCATCGTCAAAATGGATGAGGCCATCATCGAAATCGGGGTCGTAACTCAGTGACCACTTATTACCAAAGTAAGCGGTATCTGCAATAAAAAAACTCACACCTTCGCTCTTTAGCGCGTTAGCAAGGTGTCTGATTTGTGGATCGTTTGCACTTCCAAGTAAAGCAGTAAGCATGTAGCGTCCTTTGCCTTATGCACATAGGGGTAAATAAGGTGTTCTCTAGTAGGGCGCAACGAGATGCGCCCTATTTTTTTACGACAAGTTATCGGGGAGTTTTCCACCACCTTCACCTATGGCTAATGTGATATAAACGGGTTCTTTTGGTGTTTCAATAACGCCATTATCTGGCAAGGTAAGTTGTGTACCTGCTCCTCCAGAAACTTGAAATAGTTGGCTTTCTGCTAGTTGAACATCATGTTGTTGCTGTTGTTTCATGTTTTACGCTCCTTGTATTAGCGTTATGGTTAAAGAAACGATACTTCGCTTTTTATGAAGATACCGCTTCTTGGTAAAGGGTTCTAAAGCAACCCGCGATAAGCGCGGTGCGACTCGTTATGTTGAGTTTCTTGTAGATATTGGCGCAATGGAATTTTACGGTGCGCTCGCTGATAAATAGCTCAAGTGCGATGGCTTTATTTGAATGGCCTTCCATTATTTTGTGGGCCACCTGAAGTTCTCGTTTAGACAAGCAGTCAATTGGCATCACTAATTCACTTGATGTAATGCCTGTCGCTGTAACATGCCGGCGTTCTTCCGCCGTCATTAATACAGACTTTTCTCGTATTTCATGAGTTCTCATCGGTTTTCTCCTGACATCTGTTGTAGTGTTATCTCCCGTACATCAGAGGGAGAGAGTTGATTAAGGGTGCTATTTGCAAGATGGTAGACGGTGTCTGCGATTGCTATGGTTTGAGGACGGTGTGCAATCATTATCCGCGTAATGTTAAGCGCCTTAAGGTGTACGTTAATTTGCTTCTCGCTGGCAAGATCAAGATGGCTGCTTGCTTCATCGAGAAACAATATATCTGGTGATTGATATAGCGCGCGGGCAAGTAATAGTCGTTGTTTTTGACCACCGCTTAAACTGCTACCCATGTCACCGATTAACGATTGATACTGCATGGGCATGGCTAGAATATCGCGATGCACACAAGCAAGTTGCGCAGCGTAGGCTATTTTCTCGAGGTCTGGTTTATCGTCAAAACAGCTAATGTTTTGAATGATTGTGCCACTTAAGCACATGTCATCTTGCAGTACACTGGCAATTCGTGCTGGCCTACTTTTTCCATTAGGTGCATGTATTGTGACCTTGCCGGAAGTGAGAGGGTAAAGCCCCATTAAGCATTTCATTAGCGTGCTTTTACCACTGCCGCTAGCGCCAACAATAGCCACAATTTCGCCGCTTGTTACTGACATCGAAAGTTGTCTAAATATGAAGTCACTGGTGCGGGAAAAGCGGTAGTGTATCTTATCAACTTCAATAGCAAGATGAGCTGCTTGCTGTGGATCACGAGCCGCTAACAGAGGTAACGGCGATGAATTAACGGCTTTAGGAGCGCTAGGTGTACGTATAATGTCGCTTAGCCTTTCAATATGCACACCGAGCATCTTCAGCTCTATTAATTGAGTCGTGAAATTATCGATAGCATTTACAAAACGCGACTTGTAAGCAATAAAGGCAAGCAGCATTCCAATAGTCAATGCACCCTTCATTACCAGCAATGCCCCAATGTACACAATAGTTAAGTTTTCAATTCCAAATAGCAGGTGGTTTGCAGTCGTACTTCCAATGTTTAGTTTGCCCAGTTGAATGTCTTTATTAAGCGCGTCAACAAACTTGTTTTGCCAGTCACCTTGGCGCTTGGCCTCTTGTTTGTAAATTCGAATTGGCGAAATAGCCCTAACACTTTCCATAAAATGGCTTTGCTCGTGGGCGGCTAAACTGATTTTTTCCGCGGTCAGACGTTTCATCCAAGGCACAAGACCAAGTTTGATGCACAGATAGACCGTTATGATGAATAGCACGAGCAATGCGAGTTTCAATGAGTAAATAGCCATTACGACAAGGGTCGTTATTGCCATTAATCCATCAAGTAGGGCAGACACTACACCACTGGTGAGGAACTCCCTAATGTGCGACAGTGAATTAAATCGCGAGACCACATCGCCAATGTGTCGTTTAGCAAAATAGTCTAGCGATAGCGACATTAAGTGTTTAAATACAGAGGCTGACATCTGCAGTTGAAGTCGACTTGATATGTTCAGAATTAATAATCTGCGCAAGACACTGGTTAAGGTTTCAATAAGTAACAAGAAACCAAAGCCAATAACGAGGGCTCTCAGTAGAGACGCATTGTGATAAACCAATACATCATCGACCACCGTTTGCATGTAATAGGGAGAGGCTAGCGCAAAGACTTGTAATAAGACCGACAGCGTGAACAACGTGAGTAAGCTGCGCTTAAATCCCACAGTTTGTTTGAGAAATTGCATAACCGTTGTGTTGCCGGTGGAAGTGACAGGGGCAAATGTACTACTGGGCGAAATTTCGAGCGCAATTCCAGAAATGTGTTTGGCAGCTTCTTTAAACGAGTAAGTGTGCTTACCTAATGCAGGGTCAAGTATGGTAATGGTGTTTTTGGTTACTTTTGAAAGAACAACAAAATGGTTCATGTCCCAATGCAGTATTGCAGGAGTAGTAAGCGCATTGAGATCTGTCATTTCAATTTTAACTGCACGACTTTGCAGCCCAAAGTGCAGAGCGATATCCATGATATCTTTTAGCGTAGTCCCCCTTATCGAAAGTGAAGTGTTTTGCCTAAAAGCACTTAGGTCGCGCTTATCGCCGTAAAATTTCGCAATCATAGCAACACAGGCCAAGCCACATTCAGCGGCCTCACTTTGAAGCACAAGTGGTACGGAGCGTTTGAAAAATGTTCGGGTGTGAAGTGGGGTGCGCGCTACTGTTTGCATTATCATATACTCCCTTTAATGCTATAAAGGGGTTCTAATAGCCATTCTAATAACGTGCGCTGACTTAAGTGGACGTCGGCTGAAAATGTCATTCCCGCTTTAAGCGCTATTTCTTTGCCATAAGCAACTATGGCGTCATTGTCTAAGGTGGCAGTGACAAGGTAGGCAGGCTCATCTATAGCCACTGGAGAGTTGATAACTTCGCCTGGCAGTACAATACTGCTCGATACCTTAACCACTCTACCCGGTTGCAATCCAAATTTTTGATAGGGAAAAGCATCGTAGCGAATATGCAGTGGTTGCCCTTCACTAATAAAACCAGATGAACGAATGGGTACAACTATTCGCGCTAATACTGATGCGTCTTGAGGCAATAGAGTGAGTAGCAATGCGGCACTATTTATCAGGTGGCCTTGCTTAATTTGAAGGCCGGATACAACGCCATCGTGTGGAGCATACAAGACTTGTGTGTTATTGCTGTTATGCGTGACTATTTGCTGGTTCAAATCGCTCAGCGTATTTTCAAGCAATGAC
The DNA here is from genome assembly GCF_028865455.1 of Alteromonas sp. 009811495. Lineage (NCBI taxonomy): Bacteria > Pseudomonadati > Pseudomonadota > Gammaproteobacteria > Alteromonadales > Alteromonadaceae > Alteromonas > Alteromonas sp. 009811495. The sequence goes on along the minus strand of NZ_CP113972.1, from coordinate 3,872,435 downwards.
TTTTCGTTAGCATAGTGCTCGGGAAGGGCAGCGATCTCTTGCTGAAGATCCGCTATTACCGCCTCTTGGCTTTCTGCTTCTTGTTGCGCTTTTATGTGCTGCTGTTTGGCCGAGAGCAGTTGCAGTTGATGGTTTTCAACTTCCGATTCTGTGACAAACCCCTGCTCCAAAAGTACCTTAGCGGTTGCCAAGTGTTCTTCTGCCATCTCCTGTTGTGTCGCCGCGAGTGACAGAATATCCAGCATGTCCTGATGAATATCTTTACTGCGCGTGAGCTTTGCTGTTATTCGCCCTAATTCATTTGAGTGTAGCGAAGCAAGTCGTTCAAGGCTCTGCTTTGTCCTTGTCTGTTTAGCGCTCAGCTCTTCTAAAATCAAAGAGGTGATACTATTACCACGCGTATCGCTCTGACCGTAGTCTATATGCGCAAGTGGTTCACCTTTTTTAACTTCATCACCGTCTTCTACAAATAAACGTACAACTTTGCCGCTGCGCGCCTCGCTGTATAGCTTAAATACGCCACTATTAGGCTCTAACCAACCTTTAACGGGCGCTTTTCTCGCATAGTTGTTTGAACTTAGATAAGCAACAACCGCAACTACCCACAACGTTATCATGCAAGCCCCAACCGAATAGAAAGGTCTTGGCGCCATTAACAATGTACCTAAAGCAGTTTGCGTTTGTTGATCAATCGCTTCCTTGCGAAATAATTCCTTTCTCATTACTCACCTTCAAACTTATGCTACGTTGAATGTCACATCTTTATTTTTATAAAGATGACAAACTAAAAACGTGGTATCTGGATGCTGCTTCCATGCAGGCTGACTCATCCTTGGCATCACACTCCTTGACACCTCCTTTGTTACTGCCAGATACCACTTGTTATCGCCACCTCAGTGACGTAATCAACACTAGAGCTCTAGCGAATAGAGCGGTGGAAAGGCTAAGTCTTAAAATTTGGTGGGTTTTGAACACAAAGGGCTTGGCGCAATTGTGAAAGTGGTTGGCTCAAAAACGATAGTTGATTTATCACAACTAAAATAAACACGGTTGATAAATAGTCATAGAAGTGTCTAAAGAATGTGCTATAAAAAGCAAAGGAATGTGAAAAAAAACGGTAAGAATGCACTAATAAGAAGGAAGATACATGTTTGTACCCAGCATACTCTTAAAACAACTATACACTAGAGCAAGTCTTTCAAAGACTGATAAAGGGGTGTCATTTTCTCTTAAAAACAGATTAAAAGACGCCACAATAAAAGAGTTGAAATGGATTTCATTGGATGGAGAAAAAATTCCAGACCATAAAATATCGCTACAACTTTCAAGCGATACGTGCATTTCCGTAGAAGAACTTAACAAGTCTGAAGGTAAGCCATTTGGTCTACGTCAAACTATTACGGTGCATCTTAATATTGATGAAGCGCCGTGCCCTGAAAAGCGCAAGCTTGGTATTTGCTTCTCAGCCTCACCGTTCGGAAAATTAAAGTTTGAAGTAGAAGATAATATTACCGCGGCGGGTGAGCGCAGTGCGTTTATTCCTCGTGATGATATGGATGACTATGGCGAGTCAATTATAAAAACACGTCAAGAATATTTCGAAAGCGCGACCGACAAGAAAATTAATCATGTGGGTCAATACTCTATCGATCCACAAGAACTTAAAGGCAACATTGAACATTTTATCGGTGTCGCGCAGGTGCCAATTGGTATTGCAGGGCCCCTGAAAATTAACGGTGAGCATGCAAATGGTGAGTTTGTTGTACCATTAGCCACCACTGAAGGCACCTTGGTTGCGTCTTACAATCGCGGCATGAAATTGCTTAACATGAGCGGCGGTGTTACGGCCACCGTAGTAGACGATGCCATGCAGCGAGCTCCAGTTTTCATTTTTGATAATGCCCGTGGCGCTCGTGACTTTGTGAAATGGGTAAAAGAGAACTTCGATAAGATAAAAGAGGAGGCGGAAGCAACGTCAAGCGTGGCAAAGCTCACTTATATTGACCACTTCCTTTCTAATAAATTTGCGTTCTTACGTTTTAACTTTAGAACGGGTGATGCCGCGGGTCAAAACATGGTTGGACGTGCAACATTTGCAGCCTGTGGCTGGATTTTAGACCATTACGAAGGTATCGAGAATTTCTACCTAGAGTCTAACTTTGCAACCGACAAAAAAGCATCGCAAATTAATATTATGCGTACACGCGGTAAACGCGTTACTGCAGAAGCGACCATTAAGCGCGAGCACCTCCTTGAAGTTATGCGGGTGGAGCCAAAGCAAATTGACTACCACGGACGTGTAGCGGGTGTGGGCTCATTTTTGTCTGGTGTAAATAATACCGGTTTACATTCACCAAATGGTATTACTGCCATGTTCATTGCTACAGGACAAGACGTTGCAAACGTGTCTGAATCGTCTGCCGCTATGATGTACTCAGAGTTAACAGAAGAGGGCGATTTGTATGTATCTATTACTATTCCATCACTCATTGTTGCAACGTATGGTGGCGGTACAGGAATAGGTACGCAGCGCGAGTGTCTTGAGTTACTTGACTGTTATGGGCGTGACCGCGTTTATAAATTTGCAGAAATTGTGGCTTCAGTTGTGTTAGCAGGTGAGATCTCGTTAGCATCGGCTATCAGTTCATCTGACTGGGTATCATCGCACGAGCAGTACGGTAGAAACCGTTAAGTCATTCATATTGTAACGTAGCTGTATAAAGGGCCTTTGGATAAAGGCCCTTTTTCGTGTTTGAATTCACTTAAGGTTAATCTTGTTTGCTATGTTCTAGGGCTGCAATAAAGCGCTCTGGTGCATCTACTCCTAGATAATATTCAGTAATTTTTTGGCCTTTATCTTTTAGCGAAATTTTTACGTTAGGGACGCCAGAATAATTAAAGCGCTTAATATGTGCTGCGCGCTTTACATAGGTATTATGTAGCGAAATGCTTGCGATCTCACTCACTGGCAAGGTAATAGGGTTGCTAAGGCCATAGCGAATAACCAATTGGGGTGAGTGCTGTTTGCTATGTAACAAAAGCGAAATAGGTCTTAACTTCATGGCGTTACGCTCTGCTATTACAAAAATTAAGCTAAATACAGACAAAGCAGTGACAACATTTGCCGCAAAGGGTGACCATATGAAATGTAGTAGCACATGCACAACTGGGATCTCAATTGCGATAACGAAAATAAACCCCAGTGCATTGGTGTGCGTACCGTCTTTTTGCCAGTAGGAAAAGTGCTGGTCGCCTTTTAATGGCAGTGATGCCAGCGTTTTTGACATAAGCAGGCATGCCCACATTCTGCCTTCAAACCACATTATTTTTTGCACCACACCTTCAGGAATAAACGACGAAATACCCTTTAAAATTGCGCTATCTAAATCAGTGCCAGCGTTAAACTCGGTGCGAATAAGGGTAAGTACGCTAATTACGGTAATAACTTCAAGTGCTACCATTAGTCCAAGCACGACAAATCGCACATCCATTAAAGCAGGAAGCCAGTGTTGTTGTTCGTTAGGCAATAAATAACTGCCTACAACAAGCGCTAGCGAAGCTAGTAATACGCCTTTGATAAGCGCCTTTTTCTTGTCTTTTATTAACAACAAACAACCAAGGGGAAGGGTAATAAGTGCGTCAAGTAGAAACAGCCACTCGTTATTGCTCGCTGTGTTGCTAGGTTGTGTTATTGATAAAAAAGGTGAGTAATGTAAAAACGCCCACCAGGCCGTTAGCATCACCAACAGCACTGAAACAGGTGCGATACTTTCTCGCCAAAGCGCGCTGTGGTTTTTGTGTTCAGAGCGAAGGGAGTTTGCGTTCATTGTGCGTGTTACATCCTATTAGTAGCTACATGAAGTTAAGTTTCATTAAGCAACACACAAAGAGCTGGCGGGCCAGTTAAGTGACAACAGATTGCAGCATTAATATACCAAAATAGCGGTTTGATAGTACAAAAAAGCCAGTAGAAAGTGCTTTCCACTGGCTATTATTTGTTACAAGTTGCAACACCGTTATACGATGCCGTGGCTTGTCACTTATTTAGTGTTCCCAATGGTAATGATGGGCTTTCGCTTCTACATCGTCAGCAGTTTGCTGCGGCATAAACGTAGCATTGTCTTGCTCGAAAAAGAACGGCTGACGCTGCTTTTTACTGCCCACCTCATTCATAGTGGCCGTTTCGTATACGCGACCGTTGAGCACGGTGTATTCAACAAACTCACTTTTTCTGATGTCACTTAGTACGTCACCATCAATAACCACAAGGTCGGCAAGTTTACCTTTCTCGATACTGCCAATATCCTTGCCCATACCCAGGTGCTTCGCGCCGTCGATTGTGCCGCCTCGCAATGCTTCCCATGGTGTAAAGCCGCCTTGGGCCATTATCCAAAGTTCCCAATGCGCCGCTAAACCTTCTCGTTGTCCGTGCGCACCTATATGCACGCTTACACCATTATCGCGAAGTTCCTTCGCATAGCTGGCAACGTTTTGATGGTTGTATTGATCTTCCGGTGCGCTAGGTCTGCGAATGGCACGCTTGTCCAAAATGGTCGACGGGGTATAACGAAGCAAGCGCGGGTTTTTCCATACTTCGGTTTTATCGTACCAGTACTCTTCACCCATCATACCGCCATACGACACAACGAAAGTGGGCGTGTAACCAAACTCTGTGGCTTTCCACAATTGCGTAACGTCACTGTAGCCCTTTTCAACAGGAATGCTATGTTCTAGTCCGGTATGTCCGTCTACAAGCATGGTTAAATTCTGCTGAAGCTTGCCGCCACCTTCTGGCACTACCATCATGCCTTGATTCTTCGCAGCCCATAATACTTGCTGGCGTTGGTCTCGGCGAGGTTGGTTATAGCTTTTAACAGAAATGGCACCTGCTTCTTTTAATCGTTCTACATGGAAATAAGCATCGTCATAGTCTTTGATAATAGCTTTGTATCCCAAGCCTTCGGCACCGTACAAAATAGTGCCTGTAGAATAGATGCGTGGCGCAACAATTTTACCTTTGCGCTGTAATTCTGAAGCGGCAAAAATTTCAGTGGTGTCGTTTGATGGGTCATGAATAGTGGTCACGCCAAACGACACATTTGAATACTGTGTCCAGTTTTGCTGAGGAATGATTTCGTTACGTCCTTGCGAACCGTGCGCGTGCGCATCCACTAAGCCAGGAATGATCGTTTTGCCGCTGGTATCAATCTGCATAGTGTCATCTGGAATACGAATGTCACCCCGCTTACCTACGGCTTCAATTCGGTTGTCTTTAATTAGCACTACGCCGTCTTCGATAATTTCTTGGGTATTATCGGCGTCGCGCATGGTCACAACTGTGCCTCCGACCAATGCTTTATAGCCTGATGGCTTATCTGCAGCTGTCGAGAAAGACAAATCAATGCCCTGTGTTACAGGCTCTGGCAAGACTTCAGGCGCGCCATCAACAAAAGCGAATGCCTCTTCAAGGCTGCGCATAAAGAGCGTAGGTCCATTAAACCAGCTAAGGCGCGTATTATCAGGCGACCATGTAAGATACTCACCCGCTCTGTTTGAAAGTTGAGTGACTGGCAATGACTTCATTTTAGGCCCAATGGTTATTTTCTTGCCATTTTCGACAAAGGGCGCGACATAGGTCTTAAATTGATAAACAAATGCGACCCATTTCTTATCATGAGATAGCTTGTACTCGCTTACTTTATCTTTCCCATAAAGGTGAGTTCGCTTGTCATTGCCGTTTAGGTTAACGCTGGACAATTGTGTTTCATAATAATCTTTGCCATTGGCAGATTCTGTAAAATACACGCGCTGATCATCGCCTGCGAAGTGGGCGTTGTAGCCGCCATCTGATACTTTGCTGACTTTTGATGTTTTCAGGTTGGCAACGTAGATACCGGGTTCCATTGAGTATTTTGGATCAAGTAAGTAACCACCTGTGAATTTACGGAATACCACTTTTTCACCGTCTACGGAAAACGCGGGCTCGATGTAATGTCCCGGTTGTGTAGAAATTACTTTCCCTTTTCCACCTCGTGCTGATACAACGCGCACGCTGCCTAGGTCTTTATCATTCCACGTGGTATACACAATGGACTTACCGTCGTTTGAAAAACGCGGATAAAACTCATCGTGTTCATTTTGTTTGGTTAATCGGCTCACCTTACCTGATTTCATATCGCGCACGTAAAGCTTACCAAGTGCTTGGAATAGCGCGGTTTTACCGTCTGGCGACAGTTGCGACCAGCGTATCATTCTCACGTCAAATTCATCAGGGGCGACATCAACATCAAAGCGAAGGGCATCGGCATATTGTACGGTGGCTTCAACGTTAATATTGATTGTGGATGTGCTCTTATCTTTGATATCGATAACGTTAAATTTACCACCGGTCCAATACACAATCTTTGAGCTATCTGGCATCCAGTCAAAATAGGCAAAGTAGCCCTCAGAACCAAAGCCTTCTTGCATATCGCGTTCAAGCTCAAGGGTAAGTGGCGTTTCAACACCGGTTGCAATGTCTTTCAAAAATAGTGCGGTTTTATCTTTTACCCTGCGGATAAAAGCGATGTATTTACCATCTGGAGACGGTGTAGGAACAACTGCGCCACCCGTACCACTGATATAGCGTGTTTCTTTACCTGTTTCTCGCTCGTAGCGTGTTATAGCGAAAATGCCTTCAAGCGGGTCACGGTTATACTCAAAGCGGCTGCCTGGTACCGTGTTTTCAGTAAAGTAGATGTATTTGCCGTCATGGGAAAAAACAGGGTCGGCAATGTTTTGCTGATCCCGCTTACCATGTTTGCGCTCTTTAATTTTAAGGCCCTCACCACCACCGTGGTGATACATCCAAATTTCCCCTGCCGGAATACTGCGGCTAGACATGATGCCCTTGGTTACAACAAGGTATTCGCCGTCTGGGCTCCATTTGGGTGAGTGAATAAGGTTACTTTTTTCTTGCGTTATTTGGCGAAGATTCGTGCCATCGATGTTCATCACCCATACGTTACTAAGCCCATTTCGGTCAGAAACAAAGGCTACTTTTTTCCCATCGGGAGAAATGGCAGGGTGAATATTCCACGCGAAGTCTTGGGTAAGTGGCGTAGCATTACCGCCTTTGATATCGACTTTATATAAATCGCCCAACATATCAAACACCATGAAATCGCCACTGGGCGCTACATCTAAGCTAGACCACGTAGTTTCGTTAGTGTTAATAGTAACTTCGTTTAATTTATAGGGTGGGTTAGTAACATCCCACGCATTATTCGCTTCTGTATTATTTTCAGTTGATGATTGTGACAGAGCGCCTGGCGAGGCACAAAGATACAAAGCCCCCGTTATCGCAGCAGCGACGAGGCGTTTTGACGTAGTAAACATGGTTTTCCCTGAATGTAATTATTGTTTGACTGTTTTTTACACATTATTTGTTATGGCATAACAACTCAATGATTGTGACATATTGTTAAGATTTATTGCGTAAAGCTAATCGCACGACCGCGCGGTCTGGCGCTAAAACATTAAATTTATGGCGCTCGTCTATTTTTAACTTGTACAAATTAGCATTTCAGATTAAATCAGCTAGCTTTTTAATAGGCGTACGCAACACAGGTTGCGACGTAATGTTTTAACCTATATTGAGTGGATGATCGACATGGACTTGTTAATTGTTGAACAAGACAGTACCCAAACGGAAATATACGAGCTAGCGTTTGGAGAACACTTCACCGTGCACACTGCCTCAAATATGCTAGAAGCAGTGACCAACATACAAGAGCACGACATTAGTATTGTTATAACTGATTGGAAAATCGGAAAAACGAAAGCCTCAATTTTTTGCGAGCAGCTGGATGCCTCGCAACCTATGGCATTACCTGTGGTGATAGTGGTGTCTGATGAAGGCAGTGACGATACGTTGCGAGAAGCCTTTAACGCTGGCGTATCGCATTACATAACGAAGCCCTACAACGTTCTATCTTTCACCGAAACTGTGATTGGCGTTAAGCATCAAATAGAAATAATGAAACAGATGCGGGCTGATAACGCCGATACGCGAGAAGTGGCGCAAACTGCGCTCAGCCAAGCGGCTATCTACGGTACGGGAATGGAAATTGTTTCAGCGTTAAATGCCTGTAACGACATTCATGCTATGTCGAAAAACATCTTAACGACGTTGCGTTTTAATGGCGTACATGCCGCCATTCAATATCGCGATGAAAATGGCACCACAAGCTATGACACCGACATGTCATTTTGTGATGAAACCACCGAAAAGGTCTTCACAGTATTACACGACCAAGGCCGTATTTATCGCTTTGGTAAGCGTTTAATGCTCAACGATACCGACGTGTCATTACTTATTAAACACGTAGCCCGTGAAGACCCTGTTATTCATGATGCAATACTGGATATGGGCGCGAAACTTGTACCCGCAATCAATGCACGCTTTAACACCTTAAGGCAGCAGCAAGCGCTTAGTGCAACACATGCTGACATTAGCAGCGTTATTAACCAAATTCGTCAGATCGTGATTAGTCAAGCGCAAGAAAAAGTGAGGGTAGCAAAGCACGTCTCTGAATCTATTCAAGACAGTTTCCACATGCTCGAAATGACTGAAGCGCAAGAAGCCTTCTTCATGCAGTTAATTGAAAGTCAATTAGAGGCGCGAGATGAAGTGGCAGAAATTCAGACCGTAGACGATACCTTGCAGGCGGTGCTTGCTCGATTAGGGCCGCAACTAGAATCGCAAGCCGATTCCAAAACACAAAGCAATAACGCCCAAGACGACGACCCAATTTATCAGGATGTGGAGTTTTTTTAAGGTGCGCTAAAACGCAACGCTGCCTGAACTTATCGTTATCTGTACCTATCAATAATAAGACGGTTGATAATTGCGTTTATGTCCAGTTGATAATCAGCAGGGTTGACGATTTTAACTATTGAATCGTTTTCTCTTGCTGATTGCAGAGTAATGATTTTGGGCTCAATGTGATGTTTGAATTTAGTGTGGTAAAACGCAGTAAGTTGAGGTTTTAATGGCTCGTCGTAGTTGGTATCAGTCACAATAGCCAGTTTGTGACTTTTCATTAGTACAACAGTGCCAATCGAATATAAGCCAATGGCCCGAACAAAACTGTTCAATAGTTTCCCATCGTATTCAGCACTACTAGAATCTCGCAATATTTTTAATGCTTCAACAGAGGTTAAGGCTGGTTTATACACGCGCTCGGCGGTTATGGCATCGAAGGAGTCAGCAATACTGCTCATTCTTACATACTGGTTTAGTTGATGGGCAATTAAACCATGTGGATAGCCTTTTCCAGATAATCGTTCGTGATGCTGTAATGCTATTTGCTTTGTGAGATCGTCCACATCCATCGATTCAAGTATCTCAGCGCCATACGTCGTGTGTCGCTTCATTTGCTCAAATTCATCGCGCGTGAGCTTTCCTTGCTTGAGTAAAATATCTTCGGGCACTTTGCATTTACCTAAATCATGCAACAAGCCCGCAAGGGTAAGTTTTTTACCCAGTGATTCGCTGTGCCCTAAATGAATGGAAAATACCGCTAGAAGAATGGCCACGTTTAGCGAATGCGTAAGTAGATAGGTATCTTTGTCTTGCATTTTGGTCATGCATAATAGGGCATCTTGATTTCTGAAAATGGACTCAAAGAAAGCTTCTGCAATTTTTTCATAAGGAGCGAGGTCAACAATACCCCCATTCTTTACACTATTAAACGTGTCGCCCAACACCGCCTTGGCATTGGTATACATAGATTCTGCTCGTACTATTTCTGACGACAGTGGTGTGGACTTCTTTTCTTTGGCTGGTGGCGTATCTAATTGTTGATTCTCTGGTTGATTTTGCGTTATTGATGGTTGCGCTGGTGACGTTAACAGGCTTTTACTGGTGTCGATTTCTACTTCTTTAACACCTAGGGCTTTAAGTTTTTCTATTGCTGCTTGATGCTTGATAACACCTTTTGATGTCATTACGGCTGCGCCAGTTGACTTTGTCACTTGCACTACATACATACCAACGACAAGGTGTTTAACTGCAACTCTTTTTTTCATTACCACTCAATTTGAAGAAAACGCGATGTAACACGATACAAGTTATACGCAGATGCGACAAGTATACTTTTTGCTCAAATTAAGGCGAGAACAAGAGATGGTTTGTAGAATGTTTACGGTAATGAAATGCGATGTCTGTGGGAGTGGGACAGGGAAGAGGCTGCTTTAACATTAAGCAGCCACATTTCATATAGTTAAAGGTAAAGTGTTATCTACACTAACCTGTCATAGTAACGAATTCTTCTGCGCTGGTGGGGTGAATGGCTACGCATGCATCGAAGTCTGCTTTTGTCGCTCCCATTTTTATCGCAACAGCAAAACCTTGAAGTATTTCGTCCATGCCATGACCGATACCATGCAGGCCAACTACTTTTTCGTCTTTTCCGGCACATACCAACTTCATTTTTGTCATCTGGCGATGGCGTGTAACTGCGGTGTACATAGACGCAAAACTCGATGTGTAAACTTTGATATTATCTTCGCCATATTCCTCAATGGCCTCAGGCTCCGTTAAACCTATTGTGCCGATTGGAGGGTGGCTAAACACGACAGTAGGAATGTTGGTGTAATCCATGTGGGCGTCTTTTTGTCCATTGAACAAGCGCTCGCTTAATAGGCGGCCAGCTTTAACTGCAACAGGGGTTAACTCAGCTTCTCCGGTTATATCGCCCACCGCATAAATGTTTTTCGCAGTTGTGTTTTGATACTTATCAACCTTAACGGTACCGTTATCGTTTAACTCAACATCGGTGTTTTCAATATCAATTTTGTCGGTCGATGGTTCGCGACCAATGGCCCAAATAAGGCAGTCAGCCTTAAGCACTTCCCCATTTGTAAGGAAGACAGAAAGCTCGCCGTCGTCTGCCTTCTCTACTTTCTCGACACTGGTATGATTATGCAGTTTGCAGCCTTCTGCATGGATCATGTCAACCAAGGTTTCGTGGATAAGCGGGTCAAAGTTGCGAAGTGGCGCGTGCTTTCGAACTACTAGATGCGATTCAGTACCCAGAGCATGTAACACGCCAGCTAACTCAACGCCAATATAGCCTGCACCCACCACAACCGCGCGTTTTGGCTGCTCTTTAAGTGCAAAAAAACCGTTCGAATCTATGCCGTATTGTGCGCCTTCAATATCTGGAATGATAGGGCGGCCACCCACTGCAATGGTGATATGGTCAGCGGTGTACTGAACACCATCAACTTCGACGGTATTGTTATCAACAAACTTTGCAAAACCGCGGATAAGTGTGACATCGTTTGCAGTAAGCACGCGGTCATACGACGCGTGAATACGCTCAATATAGGCTTGTCGACTAGCAATTAAGCTATCCCAACTAAAGTGATTGACTGAAATATCGAACCCATATTCAGGTGCATAACGATGGATGGCTTCAGCAACTTGTGCGCCGTACCACATGGCTTTTTTAGGTACACAGCCCACGTTTACACAGGTTCCACCTATGTCACTTGCTTCAATAATTGCTGCTTTCTTACCGTGTTTTGCTGCGCGATTGGCTGATGCGATACCGCCGCTTCCACCACCAATACAGATATAATCAAAATGTGTCATAAATAGAGCCTTTAGAGTCGTTTAGGCGAGCCGCGTTATCACTTAACTATAAGTCTAACTTAACATAAGTGAAACGGTATCTCTTTAAGATAATGTGCCATAGAAAACTGTTAGTGATTGACTAGACCGGATGATACCGGTCGTCATTTCATCTATTTCAATCATGGGGATGGCGTAAGCCAAATAAAAGGCACTACATAAAATAACGCTTTTATGAATCTTCAGGTGAATCAACAACTTCTTCTGGTTCTACCTGAATACTGAATGCTTTTCCGCGTTCCTTTTCAAATTTAATGAGTTTCTGAATAGTCGCTTCTGAGAAAACATGCCCTTCGGGCAGAATAAGAATATGGCTATCGTTATACAAGTTTTGCGATAACACCATGCCTGACTTAAGTTGTGATGCTTTTAGTGAGGCGTGCAGCAATTTAGACGTTGATATATCGTCTGATGCTAATAACAAATCCAAAAATTCCGCGTCGTAACGGGTATTTCTGTGCTTTTTCATTTCTATTTTAGCGTCTCGAGGGCTCATCTCTGCCCCCGTCATTCTGCCTGTTACCAAACGCCAAAAATCCCGTGCAATTGCGATAATGCGAGATCCTACGGGGATTTCTTTTGCCACCTTCTTATTTAGACCGGAACCATTGTAGTGCTCAAATTGAAATTCAATAATGTCTGAAACAGCATGCAATTCATGGGCTGGTGCAAGTATCAGAGCGGCTTGTTTGGTCTGTGATAAATAGTTTTGCTGTTGCTGATACTTCAGCTTAGCGAACGGTCCAAGAAAGTCTTCAGTTTCAAGCCCTAACAGTCCTAATTCACAAATAAGGCCCGCATAACGAATTTGTTTTATCTCGTCTTTTTCTAGTTTCGCCGTGCGCGCTAATTTTGTCGCCAATTCACTTACTTCTATCGCGAATTTACCATTAATGTGTGGGTTAATACTGATAACGTTAAATAGAACCTGCTCCATAGCTAAATTATGCTTTTCAATTTTATTCAGTGCTGCCTTTATTTGACGCGTACGCTTGTGAACCATTTGTTCAAGTGAGGAGTTGACGTCTTTAAGCTTTTTATTTTGAAGACGAGTTAGTTTTTGTAAGCGTTCGTTTTCCGCTTTAAGTTTAACGCGCTCTAGCCCTTCTTCTACCGCAGCCACCAATTCTTGGTTATCCCAAGGCTTTTGTAAGTAGCGATGTATTTTTCCTTGGTTTACCGCTTTAATCGTTGATTCAATATCAGCATAGCCGGTTAACACCACACGAAATGTCTCAGGGTACTTGATGGCGACTTGCTCTAACAATTCTGCGCCTGACATTTGCGGCATCTTCATATCCGAAATAACCACATGAACTTCATTTTTTTCCAGAAGCTCCAATGCTTTTGCGCCACTTTCAGCTAACAACAATGTAATATCCATCGTAAAAAGCGCGCGCTTGATGGCACGAAGGATGTTGGGCTCATCGTCTACAAATAGGACCGTGTAAGTCACCTTGTTTTCTGCGCTAGGCTCAGTCATAAACATTTATCCTTAAAAACTAATCTCTTTTGTGGCTTACCTATCGAAGACATAGGGCTCATGTTTTGTTTTTCTCATCACTAGGTGGTGAAACCGGCTGCACGAGTGGAAGGGCTAGTTCAAAGCAACTGCCTTCCCCTTCTTTGCTAGTTGCTGATAGCGAGCCGCCGTGCTCTTGTGCAATACCAAATGAAATTGACAGTCCCAAGCCTGTACCTTGTCCTTCTGGTTTTGTGGTAAAAAACGGATTAAACAGCTTGTCCAAATGACAAGGCTGAATTCCACAACCCGTGTCTTTAACATACAACTTCACAAATTCGCCCACCGCTTCAGTAGTGATAGTTATTGTGCCGTGTTGGCCAGTGCTTTCTATGGCTTGCCCTGCATTAATAAGCAAATTGGTAATAACCTGTGAAATTTTGCCTACATTCATAGCAATATCTGGAATGTTGCCAAGATGCGTTTCTACATTACAAGTATACTTAAGTTGGTTGTTAACCATGGCAAGGGTGGTGCGTACACAATTATTTAAGCTGTGTTGTTGCATTTCATCACTATCAACACGGGAAAAGAGCTTTAAGCCTTTTACAATATCGGCAACCCGTTGCAGCCCTTCTTTAGAATCGTTTAGCAAGTCAGTTATGTCATCGTTGATAAATGTCATATCGTGTTTTGTAAGAAGCGACTTAAATTCACTTAGTGCTTTACGCTGCTGAACTTCATCTTGAGTGTTACTAATAACCTCAAGTTGTGTAAAGAGCATTTGATACGTAGCTACGTATTCACAAAGCGTTGAAATATTACTGCTCACAAACCCGACTGGGTTGTTGATTTCATGGGCGACACCTGCGGCTAGCTGACCAACAGATGCCATTTTTTCAGCTTGGAGTAATTGAACTTGGGTTTCTTTAAGATCTCGATTGGCGTTTTCAAGCTGAACATTTCGTTGGTTCAACTGTGCTGTCCTGTCTTGCACTTTGACTTCAAGTAACGCGTTAAGGTCTTTTAAATCATCTTGCGCGCGTTGTCGTTGCTCGTTCTCTTCTTTGAGCTTATCAACTAGCTGATTGAATGCTTCAGCAAGTTCACTGAGTTCGTCATTCCCTCGCACACTAATAAACACATCTTGATAGTTATTCTTGTCAACGGCTTCGCCAAGATGTTTGGCACCTTCGTGAAGGCGGACAAGCTGAGACATTAAGTACGAACCAAGAAAGTAGGAGCATAACCCGACAAGAACCAACTCAAACGCAGCAATTGTTAGTGTCCAATTCCTCGCTCTAGAGACAGATTCAGTGACCGATGCTATGTTCAGCCCGATTTCTACAAAGCCATACAGTGTAGTATTGACCATAATCGGTGCACGGGTATCGTAAATGCCATCGCTGGCGGTCGCGACGGTATTGTCTTCGCGAAACGGACGTGAAATGGCCGTGGGATCTCCATTTTCTACATAAATTCTGCCTTCTTTATCTTTAACTCTGACATAGGCAATATTGGGGTTCGTCAATATTTCAGCAACATCCGCTTCTAAAGACGATAAGTCGTAGCTAAGGAAAGCATTTTTAGTGGTTGATACAAATAAAGCAACAGACGTATCGGCTGATTTCTTTACGCTATTGTCAACCAGCTCGTTAAGTTGATTAAATACGGTCACAACAAGTACCAAAAGCAATAGCAGTGCGGTAAATGCTATTCCGATTATGGTTTTCGTTCGAAGAGACAGTCGCATAAATCCCTAGTTCAAAAATGCGGTCTTGAAAGAGAGGGAATGCCAAGCGATCTGACATCGTCCCAGTCACTGTCTTTTGCGGGTATAAAGCCGCTGAAACCAAGCCCTTCCAAGATCCACATTTTGCTTGAATCATTTGTTATTGCTATCAATGCATTAAGGATAGCTTGTCTATCCTTTTGTGCCATATTGGGGTGAGTAGCGATTGCGTGAGGGGTATAGCCATCGCTTTCCCACAATACCCGAATATCCTTACTCACGCTTTCAGGAATACTATTCAAGGTTCGTAAAATACCGCCGCCAGCTTCAAAAAAACCGCGCTGAACCGCGAGATAAACAGAGTCGTGCGAATTTACATAGCGTGGCCTAAATGCGATATTGTTTTTGCGTAATTGAGCGCTGGTAATAATCGTGGCAGCAAACGCCGCAGGTGCAGGAAAGGCAAGTTCGCTGCCATTTAATTCAGCGAGGTTTTGAATAGGACTGTCTTTATGAACCACAATGATGCCCTTAATCTCCTTATCGCGTTGTCGAGCAAGTGCGTGGTATCCAGCAAGGTCGTTAAAGGCCACAAAATGATAAGGGTTCATATACGCAATGTCATAGACGCCATCTGCCACATCGGCCTCAAAAGATGGGATGTCTTTCGCGGTTTTAAACGTAATGGATATGCCTGAATACTCGCTTATATAGTCGATAAGCGGTTGCCAAATTTCAACCATTCGTTTAGGCGATTGCTGCGGAACTACACCGAAGGTCAGCGTTCTGCCTTGTGCGTACACCGGAGTTGGTACTGTTCCAAACAGCAGGACAATTAGCACGACGATAAACGCGTTTCTCACATCATATCCCTTCCATAAAAAGACGCTTTACACAGCCATAAATTGCTCTAGAACCATAGTTAGATCGTGGTTCGAGAATGGCTTTTGCAAAGTTGCATCGGCGCCTATTTCAAGTGCACGCTCTAAACTAGCTTCATCAAGTGCTGAAATGACGACAATTTTAAGCGATTTGTACTTTTCTTGGTCACGCGTAAAGTCAATCACGCTGTAACCATCCATGCCCGGCATGCTTAAATCAAGCGTCATTACCTTAGGTTCGTACTGACTTAACATGATACCAGCCTGAAACCCGCCAGTTGCGATGTAGCTGTCAAAACCAGCGCGTCTTGCCACGCGTTGTATGGATTTTGCAACCGGCAATTCATCATCGACAATAAGAATTGATGGGATGACCGTACCTTTCAACGCGTCTGGGATTGGCATTTCATGGCGTTCTAGAAATTCGATGAAGTCTTCGACTAAAACGCGATTATTTCCTCGCCCTGGCAGCTTGAAGCCTTTTAGCTTGCCACTTTCTATCCAACGAATAACGGTACGCAAATTTACGTCACAGTAAGCTGCAATTTCGCCAGAGGTTAATGTCTTCATGTTTTCGCCTTTTAGCATTCAGTGGTTAAATTATAGGCTTTCGGCAATTTAAGACAAACTAGACAAAAGGATGAAATGTGACATTAGTGACATTTTTGGTCTTGGCGGTGACTCGTTTTCGCTGAATAAAAGGTGTGACTGAGAGCGCTAGCGAATAACAACCCAAGTGAACACATATGTAAAGTTAGGAGTAAAATAAGAAGGAGTCAATTAAGTGAAGATTAGCTTGCAATTACGTTGCTAAGCCCCATGATAATTCTTAAATCAAAGTAAGCGTGGATATTTTATGACGACACCAGCAATTGAATTGGTAGATGGACTACCTATTTTTTCTTCTATTACACCGGCCTCTATTAAGCCCGCTATAGAAAAGGCGATTGAAGCGTGCAAAAACGAAATTGAAGAAGTAGTGGCGTCAAACGACTACTCATACAAAAACGTGGTTCTGCGATTAGAAGAAGTTGACGATCGCTTGGGGAAAATGTTTTCTCCTGTATCACATATGAATAGCGTTGTTAGTAGTGATGAATTGCGTGAAGCACATGATGCATGCTTGCCGCTACTTTCAGAGTACGGCACTTGGGTTGGACAACACGAAGGGCTGTACAACGCCTATGTCGCGTTAAAAGAATCTGATGAATTCAGTGCACTGTCACAAGAGCAGCAAAAAGTCGTTGAAAACGCAATTCGCGATTTCACACTATCGGGCGTAGCGTTACCCGAAGAGAAGAAAAAGCGATTTGCTCAAATTCAGGCAAAATTGAGCGAGTTATCCTCTACGTTTTCTAATAACGTCATGGATGCCACTATGGGCTGGACAAAGCATGTCACCGACCAAAGTGACCTTGCTGGCATGCCTGAGTCTGCGTTAGAGGCGGCTGCACAGGCGGCGCATCAAAAAGACTTACAAGGCTACTTGTTCACCCTTGATATCCCCTCTTACTTACCCGTGATGTTGTATGCGGACAATCGCGATTTACGTGAAGAGATGTACCGCGCATATGCTACCAAAGCGTCAGAGCAGGGGCCTAATGCGGGTAAGTGGGACAACACGGATATTATTAAAGAAACACTAGTGCTTCGCACAGAGCTAGCAGAGCTATTGGGTTTTGATACATATGCAGAGCGCTCCTTGGCTACCAAAATGGCTGATTCGACTGAGCAAGTCGTTGGCTTTCTTCGCGATTTAGCGAGCCGTTCTAAACCGCAAGCCGAGCGCGAATTAAAAGAGGTTGAAGCATACGCTAAAGACAAGCACGGAGTATCAGAATTAGCAGCCTGGGATATTCCGTATTACAGCGAAAAGTTAAAGCAAGAAAAGTACACTATTTCTGATGAAATGCTTCGCCCTTACTTCCCTGAAGATAAAGTACTTTCAGGTTTGTTTGAAGTTGTACACCGCTTGTATGGCCTGAAGGTTATCGAGCAACCTGGTGTGGACACATGGCACAAGGATGTACGCTATTTTACTATTACTGACGATGCAGACGTAATGCGTGGCAGTTTCTATCTCGATTTATACGCGCGTGCCAAAAAGCGTGGCGGTGCTTGGATGGACGAATGCCGTGTACGTCGTGAAACGCAAAGTGGCGAACTTCAACTACCGGTTGCTTATCTCACGTGTAATTTTAACGCCCCTGTAGGCGACAAACCTGCTTTATTTACCCACGATGAAGTGGTGACATTATTCCATGAGTTTGGCCATGGCATTCATCACATGCTGACCAAAATGAAGGCAGCTGGTGTATCTGGTATTAATGGTGTGCCATGGGATGCCGTAGAGCTACCTAGTCAATTCTTGGAGAACTGGTGCTGGGAAGAAGATGCACTGAATTTCATTTCAGGTCATTTCGAAACAGGTGAACCGCTTCCCGCTGATTTACTGGAGCGTATGCTAGCAGCCAGAGACTATCAATCTGCAATGCAAATGGTACGTCAGTTGGAATTCAGTTTGTTCGACTTCTTACTGCATAGCGAGAAAGGCAGTGATGTAGATGTGCAAGGCACGTTGGATAACGTGCGTGAAGAAGTTGCAGTGGTTACCCCACCGTCTTTTAATCGTTTTCAAAATAGCTTCGGACACATATTTGCAGGTGGTTATGCCGCGGGTTACTACAGTTACAAATGGGCTGAAGTGTTGTCGGCTGATGCCTACAGTAAATTTGAAGAAGACGGTATTTTCAATCGCGAGACGGGACAAGCATTTCTTGAAAATATTCTTGAAATGGGAGGCAGCAAGCCACCGATGGAGCTGTTTGTTGCCTTTAGAGGGCGAGAGCCTAAAGTCGATGCATTACTTCGCCATAGCGGTATAAAGGGCTAGGTGTACATGGCTGAGTCTTTTGAATCTATTTACCGCAGAGCGTGTGAACGCAAAGGTGGTGAGAAGGTGCTTGAAGCTATGCTTCAGGCGCCGCTGACTAAAGATGAGATTGAAGCAATTAGAGACGATCGCTTCTTAGCTGCAATGACCAAGAAGGTATTTCAGTCTGGTTTTGTCTGGCGTGTTATTGAACAGAAATGGCCCGATTTTGAAACCGTTTTTTTCGGGTTTGATATCGACAAAGTTTTGCTAATGCCTGATGAGATGCTTGAGCAAAAAGCAACAGATAAGCGCATTGTTCGAAACTACAAAAAAGTGATGACGGTGAGAGATAACGCCATCATGATTAAAGATGTAGCAAGAGAGCACGGCAGTTTTGGTAAGTTTGTCGCAAGCTTTGATGCAAGCAATATCACCAGTTTATGGGAGTTTCTCAAAAAGCGTGGTGCACGGCTAGGGGGAAACACAGGCCCTTATATGTTGCGTTCATTGGGTATCGATACGTTTTTGTTTTCTCGTGACGTTGAAGATTATCTGCGCAAGCACGACATTATTGATGGTGGGCTGACGTCCAAAAAATCGCTTGCTGCAGCGAATAACGCGTTCGCCACATGGCAAAAAGAAAGCGGACGTTCGTTACAAGAAATAAGCGCCATTGTTGCATTTAGTTGGGGCACCAATAATCGAGTAAACTAACTTGCTCGATTAATGCTGTCTTGGGGTTTAAAGCTTTTGCTTACCATTACAATCCGATACACTTCGGCTTTAAGACATTATTCATAGAACAGGACTGTCATGAGCGACAATCAGACTCCCACTTCGCAAACGGGTTCAGCACAAGAGCAAACGACGCACTTTGGTTATAAGCAAGTTGATAAGGGGCAAAAAGCATCACTTGTTGCCAATGTCTTCGATTCGGTTGCAGCTAAATATGACGTGATGAATGACCTTATGTCGATGGGCGTACACCGTTTGTGGAAACGTTTCACGATTGATTGCAGTGGCGTACGTTCAGGCAACAAAGTGTTGGATATTGCTGGAGGAACTGGCGATCTAACCGCTAAGTTTTCTCGTTTAGTGGGGCCAACGGGTCGCGTTACCCTAGCTGATATCAACCTGTCGATGCTAAAAGTTGGGCGCGATAAGTTACGCGACCGCGGTCTTGTGAGTAATATCGATTATGTTCAGGCTGATGCAGAAGCATTACCGTTTCCAGACAATCACTTCGATGTTGTTACCATGGCTTTTGGTCTTCGAAACGTTACCGAAAAGCAAAACGCGCTAAATTCAATATATCGTGTGCTGAAACCGGGCGGCCGATTGTTGGTTTTGGAGTTTTCAAAGCCAACTTCTGAACAGCTTAGTAAAGTGTATGACATGTATTCATTCCATATCTTGCCTAAGATGGGGCAGTTAGTTGCAAATGATGCTGAAAGTTACCAATACCTTGCCGAAAGTATTCGTATGCACCCAGATCAAGAAACATTAAAGGGTATGTTTGAAGAAGCTGGCTTTGAGCAATGCGACTACCAAAACCTAACGGGGGGCATTGTGGCCTTGCATAGAGGTTATAAGTTTTAATGCCAACCTCAGCCCTTGTTGCGGCATCCATTGAAACAGCCATCAATAAAGTACTTTCGCTGGATGAGGATAGCGAAAAGCGATTAAAGGCATTATCGGGAGCGAGACTGACTGCGTTTGTTTCGCCATTGCCTTATGGCATCACCTTGTCGTTTTCAGATAGGGTTGATGTACTGACCGAGCAAGGCACATTTGAAGAAGTCGTGGCAACGCTTGGCGCAAAAGATTGCTGCATAAAAACATCTCTTAACACCTTGCCTGAACTTAAAGAGACAAGCCAGTTAACTCGCCTTATCCAGCAAAAAGCACTGTTTTTAGAGGGCGAGCTCAATGTAGCCCAGCAAGTAAGCGCGCTTTTTCAGCAACTCGATATTGATGTAGAAGAATTGCTCGCGAAAAAAACCAATGATGTGTTTGCACACCAAACCGTTAAGGTTGCAAAAACACTGCATGAAAAATCGTTACAAGCGTTATCCTCATTGGGAAGAGTGGTAGGTAATGCGGTAGTTGAAGAGAAGCAACTCGCCGCCCATAAACTCGCCGTTATGCACTTTAGCGATGAAGTAAATGCACTGCGCGACAGTACCGACGGTCTTGAAGCAAGATTACGTCGTTTAGAAGAAAAAATTAAGTAATATAGACAGGGCCTTTGATGCGTATTGTAAGGTTATACCGAATTAATAAGGTATTGTTGGAACACGGACTCGATGAGCTTATTCCTGCAAAGTGGTTGCCTTGGTACGCACGTGCTATGCGCCACAGTATTTTCTGGGTGCGCAACAAGCACAAGGGTAAATCTGCTGGCGAGCGTATTACATTAGCGCTACAAAGCTTAGGTCCAGTATTTATTAAATTTGGGCAAATGCTGTCGACTCGCCGCGACCTGCTTCCTCCAGCCATTGCCAATGAACTAGCACGTCTTCAAGATAAAGTTGCCCCGTTTTCCTCAGAAGCTGCGCAAGACATTGTTAAGCAGGCGCTGGGTATTACCCATTTAAGCGAGCTCTTTAGCGAGTTTGACGAAGCGCCATTGGCGTCGGCTTCTATTGCGCAAGTGCACGCTGCCAAGCTTAAACAGAATAACGAAGATGTTGTGGTCAAAGTACTTAGACCAGATATCCGCGACACCATAGTTGCCGATATGGAATTACTATTTAGTTTGGCTAACGTATTGCAGCGCTGGTTACCGGATGGTAAACGACTGCGTCCTGTTGAAGTGGTCGTTGAATACCGCAAAACCATTGTGGATGAGCTTGATTTATTGCGAGAGTCGGCAAACGGTATTCAGTTAGGGCGTAACTTCGAGGGCTCAGATGCACTCTACGTCCCCAAAATCTATAGCGACTATTGTCGCAGTAACGTGTTAGTTATGGAGCGTATTTACGGACTGCCTATTTCAAACATTGACGCGTTGCTTGCACAAAATACTAATATGAAAAAATTGGCCGAACGCGGCGTTGAAGTGTTTTTCACGCAGGTGTTCAGAGACAGCTTCTTTCACGCCGATATGCACCCCGGCAACATATTTGTATCAACAGAAAGCCCTGAAAACCCCAAATATATTGCTATCGACTTTGGGATCGTGGGTACGCTTAATCGCGAAGACAAACGCTATCTCGCTGAGAATTTTATCGCATTTTTTAATCGTGACTACCGCAAGGTAGCGCAGTTGCATGCCGACTCGGGTTGGGTGCCACAAGATACCAATATCGACGAGTTCGAAATGGCTATTCGCACCGTTTGCGAACCTATATTCCAAAAGCCACTGGCAGAAATTTCATTTGGTAATGTGCTGCTACAACTGTTCAATACCGCCCGTCGATTCAACATGGTTGTGCAACCCCAGCTAGTACTGTTGCAAAAAACGTTGCTTTACATTGAAGGGCTGGGACGACAGCTATATCCGCAGCTTGACCTGTGGAAAACGGCTAAGCCTTTTTTAGAGAACTGGATGAAAGAGCAGATTGGCTTTACTGCCATGATGAGCAAGGTAAAAGATAACCTGCCATTTTGGTCTGAAAAACTGCCTGAGATGCCTGATTTGCTGTACGACAGCCTACAGCAGATGAAAAAAATGCCGCTACAGCAACAACGAGCACACGCCGCTTTACTATTGGCGCAAAAGAAAACAACTCAGACCACTCACTATAGCGTGGTGGGTGCCACTTTTGTATTAATGTCGGCTATATTACCAATTTACGATATATCGTGGTATTTCCCTGCATTTACAGGCTTGATCGGTGCTGCTTGCTGGTTCATGGCGTGGCGAAACGGGCGCTAAGCTTTGTTACGCTGCGGTGAAATATTTATGAAATCCGCAGTTTAGCAATTAATTTGTATATTAATCGTCCCGAAGAGTGTTATAGTGTTCATGGCTTTTGGCCAAAGTCTTTAAATAGACGCGATTTTGTATTATTTGCTATATGTTAAACCACTCGAGTTACCCGGTAATTTGTTGTAAGTTGTTTGTCCATTCGTAAGTAAGACCCAATACTCCGCCAATTTGAAGACTCTAAAGAAACTAAGTTACACGCGCTTATGCGCAATTTAATACGATATTTGAGGTCTATACGACATGTCTAAAGTTACAGGCACAGTTAAGTGGTTCAACGCTGATAAAGGTTACGGTTTTCTAACTCAAGATAACGGCGGTAAGGACGTATTCGTTCATTTCCGTGCGATCATCTCTGACGGTTACAAAACGCTTCCAGAAGGTCAGCGAGTAGAATTTGAAGTTGAAGAAGGTCAAAAAGGTCTTCAAGCTGCTAACGTGCAAGCTATCTAAGAATTCAAAAACGGCGGTCAATTGACCGCCGTTTTTCTTTCTTATCCCCTCATTTATTTCTTACCAACGAGCAACGTCTCTGTGTTGCTAACGTTATCGGTTTAATGCTTTACTAGGTGTGCTATCTCATGTCTTCGAGTTGCATTGCTTGTAGGGAGAATAACGTGTCTATTCGAAAATTATTTTTATTGTTGTGTGTTGCAACATCAATGTGCTTTGGTTTTGCTTGGGCACAAGAAGATGATGTTCAAGATGAGCAGGTACTCGCGGTAGTTCTAGGAGAGCCAATTACTGTGGCGTCGGTTCTACCAAGTGAAGCAGAGCGCAAGACAATGCGTGACAAAGCAAAAGAAAAATACAGTGCACTTCTTGATTACAAAATACAGATGGCGACATTTGATAACGTGCTCGAGCGCATTATTCTGGACTATGCCAAGCGTAACAGTATTGTTGCAGACCCTGACCTAACACAGCAGTTTGAAAACAAGTTCGGCGGTGACTTTGCGCGTAATCAAAAAGAAGGGACCAGCAAAAGCATTCAAGAGATTGCCAAGCTGGAAGTGATCAAGTTTTTGGTGGAAAAAGCCCTGTATGCTGAGTTTGGAGGCCGTGTTATTTTCAGGCAGTCTAACCCTCAAATGCCCGTAGACGCCTACCGTACACTTCTTGCCCAATACAAAGAAAATAAACAGCTTACTTTTGAAGATGAGTCTCTTGAAACGGCATTTTGGGATGGCTTTTCCAAACCGTTCCAATATGAAATACCTGTTGAAAACGTTAGCTTCAATAAACCGTGGTGGCTGTAAGCGGTGAAGAATAATGTACTTGATAATACTGATCGCGCCATTTTATCACTGCTTCAGCAAAATGCTGAAACACCAGTAGCTGAGATCGCCGAGAAGGTAGGACTCACCGTAACACCCTGCTGGCGACGTATTCAAAAGTTAGAAGAGAGAGGCATTATTTCTCGTCGTGTTGCTTTGCTCCAAGCGCGCTTGTTAGGACTTACCATGACGGTATTCGTGCAGGTTAAAGCCGGCAAACACGACGGTAAATGGTTAGCTGCATTTGCCAAGCATGCTGCCTCATTTGATGAAGTTGTTGAATGTTATCGCATGTCTGGAGAATATGATTATTTACTAAAAGTTCTCGTGACGGACATGGACTGTTTCGACCATTTCTATAAGCGTTTAGTAAATGGTATTGAATTTTCCGACGTTACTTCAAGCTTTGCCATGGAGCAAATAAAATACACAACAGCCGTGCCTCTCAATCACCTTTAAGCAAAGACACAGACCCCGACCGATCAAGGCTAGCCTAAGATAAATATATCTCTATGAAAGAAAAAAGACTTGAAGACGGTCTATTTTTGTTCAATGTTTATTATACAAACCTGATTCGTTACTACGGGTGCCTTCGATAACTTTACTCAGTACTGTGCAAACAGCGTTAGCCTGACTGCTTGTTAGCAACAATAGGAGTGAAGGTAAGCATGCCCCAAAACAGAAGGGAAGAGCATGTTTAACACCATAAAGCAGAGAATTTTACTGGGGTACGCCCTAGTTATAACGGTGGCAGTATTAGCGGCGTTTGTGCTTACAAAAAACAATAATCGCGTTGAGACATTGGTTGATACTTATGTTTCACAAACGCTTCCTTCACTTAGCGCGATAAACGAAATACAAAGCGGCAGCAAAGAACTCGTCTTAATTGCTTACTCTTTATATGGCACCACGTTAGACACCACGCAGTTTGACAAGCGCAAGAAGCAAATCGTGAATGGGGTTTCAGCGCAATTTTCAGCTCTATCGAGTGCCGGGGCAAGCGGTGCACAGCAACAGTTCGAAAAGCTCACTAAAGCGATATCAGCACTTCAGGCTACCATGTCTGCATCGTCAGTAAGCTGGGACACCGCTCGTGACAATTTGGCCGATATAACACAGGCATCGAGTGCCCTTAATTCTCAAATGAGTGAGGTGAGAAAGGCCGTAGAGCAAGCCGCTAATACGCGAACCATGGCAATCTCATCTGAACTCAATACCAGTGAGTGGATCATTGTTGCTCTTGTTGTCTTATTACTGATAGTGACAATTGTTGGCTACGCGCTGTCTAAATTGCACATTGCCAACCCCATTGAAGCAATGGCAGCAAAGCTTAACGAACTAGCTAACTCACGTCGCCTAGCAACCCACTTACCACAACAGCAGCTAGCTGAACTTGATGCCATCACGCGAAGTGTACAGGGTTTGTTAAATGTATTTTTGAAAGGGATGCAGGATCTGCAAGTTGCAGTGAACAACCTGAACCATTCGTCGACTGCACTTAATGATGCTACAGGTCATTCTGCAAGCGCAATTAGCAGTTTTCAGGGAGACATTAAACAGCTCGTGAGTGTCATGGATACGTTATCCGGTGAGATGGAGCAAAGCTTACACCTTTCAAAGCAAGCCGCTAATGAAGCGCAAATTAGTGCAGAGCAAGTTGCGCAAGGGCGCGATGATGTAGAAGCTACTGCTAAAGCCATAACTGACCTTACGCAGGATATCGACAAAACCGCGTCAACATTAGACCGACTGCAAAACGATGGCAAGAATGTCTCTAGTGTAGTGTCCACAATTGCTGAAATTGCCGATCAAACCAATTTATTGGCTCTTAATGCCGCTATTGAAGCTGCGCGCGCGGGTGAGTCTGGACGCGGATTTGCAGTCGTAGCCGATGAAGTAAGAACACTTGCCTCTCGCACCCATCAATCGACAGTGGAAATAAATACCATGCTTGAGACGATAGTGGAGTCGATTAAAGCATCGGTTAGAACCATGACATCAAATAAAGATAAGGCACATAATGCACTTGCTATGGCTAACGATTTGGTTGCCACTTTAGAGAGCGGACGACAAAGTATTTTATCATTGGTTAAAGTGAGTAATGATGCCTCAGATTTAGTTCAGCACGCTAGAGAGCAGGTGACGCTGGCACGGGAAGGCGTGCTTGATTTTCAAATGCTAGGTGACAACGTAAAGGCTGCCAACAATCATGTAAATACAGAAGCGCGAAGTTTGGCAGGGTTAGCGACCGAGCTACAATCGAATGTGAATACGTTCAAACTAACGTAATGCACTGTTCTTTACTATCTCAATAACGGCACAAAAAAATGGGGCCTTTTTTACAGGCCCCAATCAAATTAATGTGTTTGGTCTTCAACGTGCTGTTCTGCGAATATCTTGGATTTCTTTTTGATTTTACATCCTAGGATACGCTGCGCATTCTTACGGCCGATGTAATGTGCGACCGTATAGGGGTGGGCGCGTTTGAAGAACCTTGAAAATGAGTGAAATACATTTTCCATATTTTGGCTCCTTCTTAATAAAATTACCCCAAATGAAATATAGTATTATTACACTTTAATGTCAATGTGGTATTTCAAGCTGACTCATTATTTTTTTAGACTAAAGTATAGAGTTTGGATCACTTTTATCTCTTAGCGAGTGCGACAGAACGAACTAAAACGAACTAAGAGCGAGTAAAGCGCAGAGAACTTTCGGAGTATAAGTAAATAGTAGTCGGCAATTGAAAGTCAGGCCAATGATTAACATTAAAGCTCATCATCAGTTAAAAAGAATATCGATGTTGCGGCCTTAAAAATAAGGCCGCAGAGGTTAACATTACGCTAGTAATAAGAGAGCTTCTCAGACTTACCCGAGAATATTTTGTATACCATTGCGGTATACGCCAGTATCACAGGAACGACAATGACCACTCCCACCAACAAGAAACGCAACGAACTCGCATCACTTAGAGCATAGGAGATGGTCATATGTCCAGGGATAATAAATGGGTAATAACTGATTCCAAATGCTGCAAAACAGAGCAAAAACACTAAAAGCGCGATAAAGAAGGGTAGCCATTCACCTTTGCCGCTAGATTCAGGGAGCTTTTTAAGCAGTATGCCGCACAATATCAGCAGCGCAAAGCACGCCGTCGGTATGGCAAATAGTACATACCCCCAAGGAGCAGATAGCCACAATTCTCTAACGTCGTCGTGTAGAGTTAAATTTGCGATACTTACGGCCACTATACCAGCAGCAAGAACATATAACCCTTTGCGTGCCCAGTAATAGGCTTTCTGCTGCAACTCACCTTCTGATTTAAGAATTAACCAGCAGGCGCCAATGAAAGCGTAAGCTGCGGTAACACCAAAGGCCGCAAGCAGCGCAAAACCCTGTGCCCATATGTCTGTACGAAGCCCTGTCACATAGATACCAAGCATATAGCCTTGGGCTAGCGTGGTAAGTAATGAACCGTATTTAAACGCCATGTCCCACTTACGTTTTTTCACTTGTACAACCTTAGCGCGAAAATCGAATGAGACACCTCGTAAAATAAGACCTAACAACATAAATGTTGCAGGTAAATACAGTGTTTGCAGCACCTCACTGTGGGCTTCAGGAAAGGCGATAAGTAAAAGACCAATAGCCAAAACTAACCAGGTTTCGTTGGCGTCCCAATAAGGGCCAATTGACGCAATCATATCGTCGCGAAACGATTCCGTTCTCGGGGGAATTAATACGCCTACCCCTAAGTCGTAACCGTCTAAAATGGCATAAAGTAATACTGATAAACCCAGTAAGCCTATGTAAATATTGCCTAGCATTTCTGCCGATACATTCTCAAACATGTTAGTTCCTTATACCGTTGCTGGGTCTGGGTTCGTAGGTTGCATTTTCGCTTTTGCGATTTCACGCTCTTCAGTTGTGATCTCTTCAATCTCTACCGCACGTCGACACATCAGCATTAGGGTTCCCATGTACGCCACGAGCAATACCGAATAAATAACCACATATAGGGTAAATGACAGCGCGATGTTGCTGGGTGGCAACTGCGTAACGGCATCAGTCGTTTTTAAGACGCCACTGACAAGATAAGGCTGACGACCTATTTCAGTGACATACCAACCCGCAAGTGTGGCAACCCATCCGCTAAATGCCATACCCGCAAAAGTGCGCTTAAGCCAAGTGGGGAGCGGCTTGTTGCGCAATAAGTAAACACTACCAACCCATGAAACAAGTAACATCAGCATGCCCATACCGACCATAACGCGAAAGCCGAAGAATACAGGCGCAACGGGAGGATGCTCTCCTTCAAATTCGTTTAAGCCTTTTATCTTGCCTTTTAGTTCGTGAGTCAGTATTAAGCTTGCTCCATAAGGAATAGGCACTTCAAAGTGGTTCTCCTTCGCATTCTCATCGGGAATGGCAAACAAAAGCAAAGGCGCGCCTTCAGTTGTTTCCCATAAGCCTTCCATCGCTGCGACTTTCTGAGGCTGGTGTTCAAGGGTATTTAAACCATGCATATCACCTGCAAATATTTGTAAAGGAATAAGCACAGCAGCAGTATAAGTGGCCGTTTTGAGTGCTAGTTTTGGCGCTAGCTTATTATCGCCTTTAAGCATTCTGTAAGCTGAAAGCCCTGCAATTAAGAAACTAGCAGTAAGGCCTGATGCCAGCATCATGTGTACAAAGCGGTAAGGAAATGAAGGGTTGAAAATAATCTCTTTCCAATTGGTGGCATACACCACGCCGTCGATGACCTCGTAGCCCTGCGGCGTTTGCATCCAACTATTCAGTGCCAATATCCAAAACGCTGACGTTGTCGTACCAATAGCAACAATCAATGTTGAAGCGGTATGAAGCCAATTAGGCACGCGGCGAATACCAAAAAGCATAATGCCGAGAAAGGTCGCTTCCAAGAAAAAGGCGGTAAGTACTTCGTAGCCCAGTAATGGACCCGCCACATTCCCCACTTTTTCCATAAATCCCGGCCAGTTAGTGCCAAATTGAAATGACATGGTTACGCCACTTACAACACCTAGGGCGAAACTTAATGCGAACACACGGACCCAAAATCGGTACATGCGCATCCAAACGGGATGACCAGACAGGTTAGAGCGCATTTTGAAATAAAACAAAAACCATCCCATCGCCATAGTGATGGTTGGGAAGAGAATATGAAAACTAATATTTAACGCAAATTGTAATCGAGACAGCAAGAATGCATCCACAGAAGGCCCCCTTAGTTAACGCTGTTTTTCCCCGGAAGAAGCTTATCCTTAAGCTCAAGCATGCGGCCTACACCAGCGCCAAGCTTCATCAACGTATTTAACTTTTCAGGCCCAAGATTCTGAAGTTCTTCAGACCATGCAGTAATTGATTCGAGTAAATCGTGAATTTCGTTCAGTTTATCTTGCGCATTGGCTTCTTTTTCATTCGCTGGCGTGTCGAGAAGAAGGTCGCGCAGTAAACTCATAGTAGGGTCGATTTCTCGTTTTCTTCGCTCTTCAAAAACGCGATTAGCCAATGTCCATATATCACCGGCTGGAACAAAGAATTCTTTGCGTTCACCGGGGACCAGGTG
Organism: Alteromonas sp. 009811495; assembly: GCF_028865455.1. Lineage (NCBI taxonomy): Bacteria > Pseudomonadati > Pseudomonadota > Gammaproteobacteria > Alteromonadales > Alteromonadaceae > Alteromonas > Alteromonas sp. 009811495. The sequence continues at coordinate 3,843,010 of NZ_CP113972.1, read as the reverse complement.
CTGTTTTACTAAGCGCCACGACTGCAATTCTTTGAGACCCATACTAGTATTCCCACGAGAAATATTCAGTGCGTCAGCAATTTCCTGTGCTGAAATGGGCTCCTCGTTCAGCACTATAAGCGCCAATATTTGCCCAACAGTGCGATTAAAACCCCATCGGCTGCCCATTTCCCCAAAGTGCATAACCGCAGACGTGATAAGCGGAGTCATCTTCATATTTTTTACCTGCTGAAGTTTCAGAAATTACTGAAAGTTTATAATGTGGTTTGATTTAGATCAACATTTATTGTCTTAGTTTGTGGAATCACATTTGTGGTGATAATAATCACATCTGATGGATATCGATTATTGAGGCTAGTTTATAAAATATTTTTGAAAGGCTCATTGTCTGAAGCGGACGACAGCAATCGCTTTTCCAATGCTCACTCGGTCTTCATTGGTCTCATTAAAATCTCGTGGTATTGACATGGCTACCATTCCCCCTAGACTTTTTGTCCAAACACTATTGGCTGAATCCCCTTACAAAGACAATGAAACGAGACCCTATTGATATCATTCCCTATCAGGAAATTTGGCTTAAACAATTTGAACAGGCAAAAAAAGATTTAAGCTTAGCCTTGGGCACACTAGCTGATTGCATCGAGCATATTGGTTCTACTGCCATTCAAAATATGCCGTCCAAAGATCGCATTGATATTCAAATCGGCGTAAAAGAAGTTTCAGATGAGGTTTGCGAAGTAATCAACGGTGCCTTACAAGATTTCGGTTTCTCAAATGCTTATCTAAGTAAAGATCACCTGCCGCCAAACGAATCTGATGAAAATGAATGGAAAAAAATTTACTTACCGGGGGTAACTCACCGATGGCGCTTTAAAGCGAATATCCATATTCGAAGAGTAGGTGCTAAAAATTATAAATATGCGTTGTTATTCAGAGATTTTCTGCGAAATCATCCTGAATCGGCGACAGCCTATGCCAGATTGAAGCAGTCGTTATCTAAGCACACTAGATTTGATAGAGACGCTTACTGTGAAATCAAAGATCCAGTGTGTGACTTGATTATGATAAATGCACGGATTTGGGAAAAGTCCCAAAGCCAGGCTTAAATCTTTGAATGCGCGTTTTAATCCTTCAAAAACGCGTATTCATCTATTTTCTACTTAACCCAGACCAATTATAGATAAGGTAGTGAGACCTAAGAGATTGCTATTAAAAAGCAATTCTACTAATTGCCTACGTGGAGTAACGGATGCGCTATATTACGTTTGGGATTTTCCTTACCATCTTGGTCAGTGCCTCAAAAACTAACGCCAATGAGTCGCACGATATATATAATTCTCAAAGCCAAAGCGCATTTAGTAATGTGTCTAGACATGTTATAGAGTCGCACAGTCTGAAGGGGAAGCGGACAATTGATGTTTCACTACCGGTCAATTATTTGGAAACTGGCTCTAAGGTTACATACCCGCTTATTGTTGTTCTAGATGGCGAATTGCTGTTTCACAGTGTTTCTGGATTTGCACAATTTCAAGCGATGAACAGTCAAATGCCAGAGGCGATTGTTGTGGGCATTCAAAATGCACCTGATACCAGAAGAGACATGACCCCTAAACCCATAAACGCTAACGGTGATCCTTTGTGGTTTGGTGGAAAAGAAGATCAATACCTATCGTTCATTCAACATGAGGTTCTCCCTTTTCTGGAAGAGAACTACCGAATAGCGAACTTCAAAGTGCTCATAGGACTGTCTCCTTCTGCAAGTTTTACCTTACATAGCTTCTGGAAACAGCCACATCTTTTTTCTGGTTACATAGTCATTAATCAAGCGGACTTTAAAGCGGTTGGTTACGGTAAAGAAACAATCTTTGACAAAGTAATAGAGTCGGTAAGGCAGCAGTCAGAAGACAAGCGATATCTATATATATCAATGCCGGAAGGTGGCGCGGCTCGTAACCCTAAGATTGTGGATGACTACGAAAAGCTAGAAAGAGCATTGTCGCCATATTTGCCCCAAAAGGTCTCGTTTAAATGGGAATTAATCGACAAGCAGTCCTATGCGGCGGTTTTGCCAGCAATAATGTCAGGGTTTGAACTTATCTTTCCTGCTCAGAGATGGGATGTTAACTATCGCAATTTTGTTGCTGGGGAAAATGGCGCCACGCTTCGTAATATTAAAGCTCACTTTTCTGAGTTGAGTGAGCAATATGGCTTTATGGCGCTTCCCAAGGGTGAAAGATTTTACAATCGAAATCGCTTAAAACGCATAGTGTACGTTTTAATAAATGAAGAACGCTACACTGAGGCTGAATCCATTGTGCAGTATTGGCTGTCTTTGTATCCCCACTCTGCTAATGCTTATGACACACTTGCTGATTTGTATTTGGCTAGAGGCGAAAAGGATATGGCGCTAAAACATCGTAAGAAAGCGCTGGAATTAGCCCGAAGAAATAACGATCACAGAGTAATGATTTTTAAAGAGGCTTTAAATAACCTTAAATCTACAATGAAATAGGTTAATTAAGCGCGCGTTTTCATCGCTTTGTGTTTATGGTTTCGCTTACGCAGAAAGCGCCAGCTTCTTATGACAATCACCTTCACTTCGTATGGTTTGTAATACCTTTGTCTCATTTAGCATACCTAATGGGGCAAAGTTAACTTTTTTTGTTCAACCTGACCGCTATAGTTGCGATTCTGCTACTGAGGTCGACCCAATGCATATTCATACACAACTCTCTTACCGAGAACATGCTCGGGCCTATAAGGATATGGCACAGTTTATCGTTGAAAACCCAGCTATCAGTGTTGGACTAGGGCTATTGTCCTACCTGATATGTAACATACCGTTTGAGCTATTTGCCCTTAAGATGACGGCTTATATCGCACTTATTTCGCTTGTGGTGTGTGTGGTTACCACTAAGTTCAGAACGGGGTCATTAAGCGGCGTATTGTCTGAGCTTTCCTTACAACAGTCGCTGTTTCTTCCCGTTTTAATTGGCTGTTTTGCTTTAAGCATGGTGGGAATGGGGGTTGCGGGTTGGATAACACAAGCCTTGCAGCAGGTGGGGGCAGCAAGTATGCCCATTAACAATATGCAATTTGGCGCAATGGAGGCAATAAGCGTAGTGCTAGCAGGGGTGTTAGTTTTTGTTACTCAGATAATGCCGTACGTTTTAGCCCATTTTTGTAAAGGCTTGAGCCTTTCCCGCCATCAAGGGGAGCAGATTTGGTACGCGTTACTAAAACACTGGAAAAACGGTGTATCTTATACGCCTATTGCGCTTATTAGTGGCATGGTATTTACAAGCGGGGTCGATGCTTCTGGGTATATTGTTACATTAGCGTCACTGTATTCTACATTTTTGCTTTTTATTGTATTTAACGTGCACAAAGCCGAAAAACAACAGTCAATGAATATGGCCTTTACGCCAACCTAGTTCTAAAAAGTATTGCAGAGGCAGGTACATCGCCTCTGCATTGCACGGTTTCGTATTAAAACACGCTATTTCTTACATTGCCTAAAGCACTTCACTTGCAACTTGAACGCTATTTCTTCCCGATTGTTTTACATCGTAAAGCGCTTTATCGGCAAGGTTGATAATATGTTCTAATGCATCATCGTTTAACTTTGTTTCACTTAACAAGCCGTCTTTCGTGCCGCATACTCCAAAGCTTGCGGTAAATTGTATGTTCGCTTCGCCACTATCAATAACGGCGTCTTCTATCAGAACCCGAAGCCTTTCAGCATGCGTTCTAGCCTGTGCTTCGTTTGTATCGGGAAGAAATAGTAGAAACTCTTCGCCTCCCCATCTCGCGATAATGTCACCACGCCGGCTACCATGTTCAAGCAGTGCTGCCACGCAGCGTAGCACCTCATCGCCTATCGCATGCCCGTACAGATCATTGATATTCTTGAAGTGATCAATGTCAATCAGTACTAAGGATAAATCACGTTTTCTGCGAACAAGTTGATGCCACACTGGGTAAACTAAGTGCTCGAAGCCCGTACGGTTATTCAACCCCGTAAGCGCGTCTTGGCGTGCACTGCGCTCAGCAATTTGCTTATCTATTTCTGCTAATCTAAAACGCTGGGCAAGCAAAAACGCCAAGAAAATTGCCTCAAACGCCACACCGAGTTCTATGAGCTTAAAAGTGAAATCGTTATAAGGCACTAAACCCCACACTGCCGCTGTTGATATACAGATACATGTGGCTGCGGTCACTGAACAAACAAGGAATAAGCGTGCTGCCGGCACATCGTTTTTCAACGCCTGATGCCCTAGCACGATGAACAGAACGGCAAAACTACTGTTAAGAATAAAAGCAAGCAGCAATGCAATGGTCAATTGATTTAACGCTGCACTTATAAGCATGCCAATGGGAATAACGACAGTGACGCCTATGGTAAGTTTGTCTAGAAGCGGGGCGTAAAGACGCGTATTTAACAACACCCGCGCAAAATGCAACCCGGCAATTGAATACGTGATCATCAAGAAGATATCCATCCAATCTTGAAAATAAGGGCCCCAATCAGGGATAACCCACGTGTGAAGCTGCCCGGTATAAGAGAGACTGTTTGCCACAAAACCTAAAAGATATAACGCGTAAAGCCCGTACTCTCGATGTCGAATACTAAAATAAATAATTAAATTATAGATAGCGAGGGCAACCATAATGCCGTACAAAAAACCATACTGATAACCACTCGATACATCGCGTTGAGTAGCAAGTTTCGCCTCTGAGATATACAAGGGAATTGCCATGGGGCCTACTGTTTCAACACGCATGTAAAGTACGGTTTCTCCAGCTGGTATTGATGACTCGAAGGCAAAATAACGATATTGCATGGGTCTGTCTGAATAGGCCAACGCATCGCCGCCGCGCACGTGTCGCAGAACTTCTCCTTCATGAACAAGCCACGCGTCAATATGGTCAAGCCAAGGTGTTTCTACACTTATGCGATATAACGGGTCTTCGTTTGCGGGAAGTAATAGCCTCACTTTCAGCCACACGGGCGCTACGCTTATACCCAGCGACAATGACTGGCCACTTCCCATGTTTAAAGGAGCAGAATCAAACTGTTCGATGGCTTGTTGTAAGGTAAGGGGGGCGGAAGATTCTTGAAAAAAGTTGGCGTATTTGCCAGCTGTAAGGGCTTTATGTTGCGATAAATCGATAATAGCTTGGTCTCGCTCAACCGCATGTACAGGTAGCGACAGTAAACCGAAAATTAAACAAAGCAACAGACATCTTAAATGCATTGTTAACACTCTCAAGCACTTAAACGTCCGGTGTAACGTGCTGCCAAATAGTTATTATTAATGTGAAGTGGCTAAGCAAGTTGGCAAAACAAACGGTTGTATAACAATGTTGGGCTCGCCGCGGCTAATGTCACTAAACTAACTGAATTACTGGCATTGAGGAAGTAATAATTTTTGATTGGCGCCTTGCTTCTGTGAAGAAGTTAGTGATGACTTACTCGATTATGTCATTAAAAGCGCTACACCGATAATCATCGCCTCTACACAAAGACTAAACTAGATGTTTATTAAATAATTCAAGCGCTCTATCCCATGCGCGGTCAGCCTGCTTCTCATTATATGCTCGTGAGTCGGGTGGACACCATCCATGCAGTGTATCTTCGTAGACCTCGATTTCTGCTTCAAGTTGAGCTTGGTTATACGCCATTTTCAATAGTCTTTTCATTTCAGGGGCTTTAGCATCATCGTTTTCAGCAATGGCGTGCAATGCTGCAGCTTTTGAGCGAACTACAGTGTGGTGTGGGCTGTCCTGTGAGTCGGTAGCTAATCCACCACCGTGAAAGCTGGCAATGGCCTTAAGTCTGTCTGGCATTTCAGCTGCCGCGCGCATAACAAAAGCGCCGCTCATACAGTATCCCATTGCCGCAGCGCCAACGTTTGTATTTACGTTTGGTTGTTTGTCCAAAAATGCAAAGAATGCTTTGGCGTCTTCAGTGACCGCATTGGTAGTTAAGCGTTCTCGATAAGCCCTTAATATGTCCCATGCTTCTTCTGACGGAAAACTAATTTCTTCTGGTAGTGCTAGCCCTGTAACGTCACGATAAAAGGGGTTTACTACAAGTACGGCATAACCACTGCTTGCCAAGCGCCTTGCCATTTGTTTGAAAGCGGGGCGAAGCCCCTTAATATCTGGCCACATTAATATCGCAGGATATTTACCTTTTTTCGGATGCACAAAATACGCATCAGCGTTACCGGAGGGGGTGTTAACAATAACGTCTTTGGACTGAACGTTGTCACTTGAAATAGCGAATTGCGGAAAGCTTAATGCCAAACCGCCTAACGCGAGTAATTTGTTAAAGTCGCGACGATTCAACGTGGATTCATTCAAGTTTTGTTGAATATCTAATTCGGTTTTTTCATCACACATAACGGTACCTCATAGCTGTTCAGGTAAGGCAAGTAAAACGTTACTGATAGCATTAAGCGCAAGTCACTTTGCTAGACAGTAGTAAATTAAAACAGCCCAACCAACAAGTTATTATTTTAAATATGCGCAAGCTGCTTCTGACAAAGGAGCGCGTTCATCTATCAAAGCCGCTATCGGTCCTTCATATCTAAAGCATTCGCTAAGTTGTCTTGTTTTTATCGAGTGGAAGGGGTTTTGAAGCGTTAATATCGTTCTGTTTGAAAGGTCAAGAGTCGCATTGAGTATTGCCAAGTCAATGTACTGTTCAAACAGGTCATTAAAGCTTCCATCTGCTTTTGCTAGTTGAAGACCTCGTTCAATTCGTTCTGCTAACTCAGGACTGTTTTGCGAAACAAAGAAAAACATAAATGAGGGATAGTGCAGCAGATATTGTGATTCAATGGCTAAAGTGGGGTCTTGATGGTAATTGTACTCTGTCACCACTTCATTAATTGCTCGTGGAAAATAGTCGATTCTTTTCTTACGTAATAAATCTATAAGCGAGTCATAATCGCTCGCTCCCCAAACAAGATATCCATTTGCACTTAAGATTTCCAAGTCAGGCCAATCGTGACCTTGACCCGCTATGAGCTTTCTTAATTCATTAGTATTTGCAAACTTATGAGTATCGAGTTTTCGAATGAGTGATACGCGGTAACCCATAATGCCCTCTAGTAATGGCACTCGAATTGGAATTGACTGTGCTTCGCGCGACGCAGAGGTAACAGACCAAAATACGTCAATAGTGCTCCTCGAACTCAGGCCATTAAATGCTCTGTCTTGCATCATTTTTCCCTCTGTCTCGACGAGTTTCGCTTCTCCGTATTCGTTTGCCGTTTTATCCAATGCTAGTTTAAGAAGCGATGAGTAGTATTCGTGGGAACGAAAATCGAGTTTGCTGCTTGGAATTATCTTGATCGACTGAATTTCATGAGTGGAAGTGGTGTTTGTAGTATCTGTAGAGGCGAATACAGTAAAAGAAAAAAACAAGCTCAACAGCAAAAGACTGTTGACGATAGGCCGTTGCGCTAAATCGAGGTGATCGACATTAGGGGATATCATTACTGGCTACCCATTGACTTAACTTATGCAGATTCGTACGTAATCTACGTCAAGTTTTGTTCAAAAATTACACAAAAGCAATGCAGCTTGCTTCTTAGTTACACCAAATACTAGCTGAACGTTTTTTCACAATGTGGCGTAAAGATAAGTAGCGCAATAAGGGCGATAATCATTTTCACTTTGGGTCCCTCCTAGTTCACAAAGCCTCAAATCGGATATCGGATTGTATTTATGGCTACTAAAGCAACATCTAAAAAGAAATTCGAAAAAGGATTATCGAGCCTATTAGCTGGTCCAGTTGTCAAAAAAGTTATGGCTAACGTTGCTGATAAGAAAGTGCGAGAGATAAGCGAGCATTTTCCTCATATCTTTACGCCGAAAGTGGCTGAAACCGAAGAGGAAAGAAATAACACTTTTTCGATTCGTCACGACGTATTCAGCGAAGAGTTGGGGCTTGAACAACGCCGAGAAACGCTACTAGAGACAGATCAATTTGACAGATATTCTATTCATTGTTTTTTGCAGCATCGGGCAACAGGAAAACTTGCCGGTACAGTCAGAGTAGTACGGCCTGAAAACGAAAATCAACAGCTTCCAATGCAACACTATTTAGAAAATGGGTTTAACGAAGAAGACATTAGCCCTGATGATTTGCGGCAAGATAAAATAGCTGAGATTTCTCGTCTTGCTGTACCCAGAGAGTTTCGGCGTAAGCACGTTAAATCTGAGTACAAGAAAGCTCGCCGCTCAACACGCTCCCTCAAAAACGAGATTCAATGCTATCCCTATGTGGCGATCGGTTTGTACTTTACTGCGATGTCGGTATTGCTAAAAAACAATATTAATCATGCTTTTATTATGGTTGAACCTCGTTTGGCAAAGAGTCTCAGGTTTATCGGCTTTCCGCTTGAGCAAGTCGACCCTGAAACCGACTATTTTGGACGTCGAGCACCCTTTTACGTCAGAGTAAAGACAATTCCGTTTAAGTTGAGTAGAGGGTTCAATTTGTTATTTGAGTCCATCGATCAATCGTTAAATCATCAACAAATTGTAAAAGAAATAAAAAAGCGCCTTCGATAACATTAAAGCCATAAGGTTTTAATGCTATTCAAAAAAATTAATATTCACTGCAAGTGTATAATTAAATTGAGAAAAAGTGGTGTACTAGGATAATTACTAATTGACGTGTTTTGGAATCTACCTCACCATAGAAAGAAACGAGTAAAATGGCACTGTAATGGGTACACGAGAACAAACAACACTGCAAAACTGTGACGACGAGGCTATTCATCTTATTGAAAGTGTCCAAAGCTTTGGCTATGTAATCGCGGTGAACCCGAACGACAAAAAAATTCAGGTTGTCAGTGAGAATATATCTCAACTCTTCAAGGTTGATATTGTTCCCGGTGAAACGCTCATTACAGAGCTTATCGATATACCCTCCCCAGATGCGCACACCTTTTTAACTATTCACCAATCTGTTGTCAGCAGCAAAACGCGTCGTGCTTATCAGTGGAAATTCGCAGAAAATGCTCTACACCTGGAAGACTGGGAAAAAGAGGGCAGTGGTGTTGCATTTGACTCTAATGGCTTGTTGGTCATTGAGCTTGAGCCTACACCACAACTGAGTTACGAAGCGGCGAAACAATGGGTGCCAATGGATGTGGATATTCGTCCACTATTGCCTGACGTAGAACATTGCGAGTCTATCAACGACGTTGCCGATGCTATAGCAAGTGTATTCCAATCCTATATCGGGTTCGACTCAGTGATGGTTTATAAATTTGATAAAGCCTATTGCGGAGAAGTCATTGGCGAAGCTACCCACGTTGATGCTCGTTCTTTTAAAGGATTAAAGTTTCCGGCTTCAGATATTCCAAAGCAAGCTCGAGAGCTATACCTTCGAAATAGAGTGCGATGCGTTTACGATGTAGAAGAAAGTCCAATTGGTCTTGTGCCTAGCTTAATCGACGATGACAGACCGCCGCTTGATTTGTCTATGTCAATGGTGCGCTCAGTGTCTCCTATCCATATTCAATATCTGAAGAATATGGGCATACGTTCGTCGTTTTCCGTGTCTTTGGTATTTGAAGGGCGGTTATGGGGCTTGTTGGCATGTCATAATAATACGCCACGATACATCGACCAGAAGAAACGTTTGGTGTGTGAATCGCTTGGTCACCTTTACGCATGGCAACTCCACACTAAAGCATTACACGAAAAAAAAGAGCAGTTTCAAATTCGACAACGCATGCTCAATAACATTGTTCATCAACTAACGACTTACTCGAATCCACTTGAAGCAATAACGCAAAAAGAAAAACAACTGCTTGAAGTGACAGAGTCTTGCGGTATGGCGGTTGTTACGCCAACCGGTAACTATGCCACAGGGAAAACACCTTCAGATTCAACATTAGCCTTCCTGTTAGAAAAGTTTGCTATAGCGAACTCTGAGCAGTCAATTGCGATTAATCGGCTTGGTGATGAAGTTAGCGAAACCCGGGATTTGAATGGTATCCGCGGTATGTATATATCGTGCGTTTCTTCTAAATTGGGGTATTACACGGTTTGGTTTAGAGAACAGAAAGATAAAACAATACGTTGGGCAGGGAAAGAAGCGGCTCGAAAAGACGTGGGTAAATCGCTGACACCACGTAATTCGTTTGATATGTACTTGCAAAGTGTTGCTGATGAGTCGCTAGAATGGACAGAAGACGACAAACTTATTATTGAAGGCTTCGATCACTTATTTATCCCTTATGCGTTAAGCCTTAAGGCGTCTTTGGATAAGCAAATCAGTAAATTGGAAGAGCTCGATAAAGCGAAGGATCAATTTCTTGCTAGCATTTCCCATGAACTTCGCTCGCCACTCAATTCGATAGTAGGGTGGACCGATTTAGCATTGATGGATGTGAATAATATTGATCGTATGACTGACGCGCTTGGGGTGATCAAACGTGCTGCCTCAACTCAAGCTGCGCTTATTAACGATATTCTCGATTTATCACGCATTATCTCGGGCACCATGAAGCTCAGTACTCACTCACTGAAAGTAGCTAACGCCATTTCTGAAGTTGCGAAATCGTTCGAGGCTGGCTTTGCCAGTAAGAATATTCAACTTAGCATAGCGTGCGATGACGAACACACTCAAATTCTTGGTGACAGCCTTCGTATTAAGCAAGTCATTAATAACCTTTTAAGTAACGCACTTAAGTTCACCGCAAAAGGGGGAACGGTACATGTGCTGGGTAAGCGAGAGCATTCCAATTATTTGTTCCGAGTTAAAGACAATGGAAAGGGAATGACCCGAGAGCAATTATCCCATGTGTTTGAACGTTTTTATCAAGGTAAAAACGAGCACAACCGACATGGGCTCGGGCTAGGCCTTTCGATAGTAAAGAGCTTAGTGGAAATGCACGGCGGCGAGATTTACGCTGAGAGTGATGGCCCCAATACGGGCACTACTTTCTTCGTGTCTTTACCTATTGCACCCTTGAATCTTCACGAAGATATCATTGAAACCAAAAATGCTGAGATAAGCGATCTCACTGCGTCGCGCCGCTTAGAAGGTTTACGCATTTTGGTCGCAGAAGATGAACAAGACGCTCGCGATTTTATTAAGCTTTTCTTGGAATCCAATGGCGCCAGAGTTAACGTGGTGAAAAATGGTTTGTTGGCATGGAAAGAAGTGAATGATATGCCTGAAGCATTTGATTTGCTGTTATCCGATATAGGAATGCCCGAGCTAGATGGGTTAGGCCTTATTACTAAAATTCGCGCTAGCGAAATTAAGCAAATAGCATCGCTTGATGCCGTAGCACTGACCGCCTATGCGTACACCTCAGACCGCGTTAAAGCCTTAAAAGCAGGGTTCTCGAATTACGTTTCAAAGCCTGTAGATGGAGAGGAATTACTCACAATTCTGGAAATGTACAAATAGACGTTTTTTTCGTTTATTAGCAAAATGGGCTCAGCTTTTGGCGTTTTGGGGGCTGCCCATTGTGCTTTGTGCGATATGGTTAAGCCTTTAAATGAAAGGTGAGACTATGTTTAGTTTGAAAAAGCGCACGCAAAAGCAACACAATGCTTTGGTATCCGAAGCGATATCCAACAATTCTTCAGAAGTGACTCCCGGGTACGAAGGCCTTACGTTATATCACCGCAAAACGTGTCCATTTTGTCGTTATGTGGCGTCTTACCTCAAATCGAAACAGCTAGTACTAGCCACAAGGGATATTACAATGCGTGCGGCATATGCCGAAGAGCTTATAAAGCAAGGAGGCAAGCGCCAGGTGCCATGCCTCAGAATAGAGCAAGGATCAAAAGTAAAGTGGTTGTATGAGTCTGCAGACATCGTTGCATACATAGAAAAGTACAAACCCGCTTAGTAAAAAAATAGATACATTCAAGCAAATATCATTTTTTAAAGATACTCACGCATCACAAATATATGTGGTGCGTAAGTAACGACCTATATCACCCACAAGTTGGTGCGATTTGTCTAAAACAGCGTACGAATGGATAAGTTTGGTACTGCTAAAAGCGGCAATATTCCCCCCAATAGATAAGACACTTGGGGTGAAATATGTTTACGTTAAATCGCATTGCTCGATTATCACTTTTATTCATATCGATGAATATCGCTTGCGCGCACGCAGGTGAAATTTCCGCTGACTATATACGAGGTGAGGGAGACGTGGAGGGCATCAAGCTCGCTTACCGTTTCGATATCCTAAAGGGCTACGATTTTGACCCAAGAATAAAGGTGTATGCTGAAAGTAGTGTTAACTTTTGGAAGTATGGTACGCCAGATCACTACGACTCAAACTTTGTTGTCTCTATATCTCCAGTTCTTCAGTACACATTTTGTGAATGTATGGAGGGTGAACTATACGGTGAAGTAGGAATTGGCCTTTCTTTACTCGATGACACGGAATTTGCCGGAAAGGACGTGAGTACACACTATCAGTTCGAGGATCGGTTAGGTGTTGGGTATCGATTTGGCGAGACGCGAGAGTATTCTGTCGCGTTACGTTATTTTCATTACTCTAATGCGGGCTTTAAAAAGCCGAATCCTGGGCTCGACTTTATCAGCTTTTCCTTTTCAAAAGCATATTAGCGCAGAAACATCGGATATTTTTAATTCTTGAATTTAAACCTTTTTATTTCCTTTTACGACCAATAGGGAAATGAAAAAAGGAATTAAAAATAAATGTCTAAGAAAAGCTGGCACATGCTCAAGGTTATTGTATGTTTTGGTGTATTACTTAACTGCTCAGTATTGAATGCACAAACGACAAAGCACACTCCATTTAGTCAACAATTAACCGCCAAACAAGCACAAAGTGACATGGAGCAATGGTTTGATTGGTTGCATCAAACACATCCCGATCTCACACACAGTATTGAAAATGTGGATGTGTTTTACGATGAGTATGCGCGCATAAAGGCCAGTATAGTTGAGCCATTATCCGCTCTTGCGTTGTGGCAAAAAATGGCACCGCTTAACTCAATACTCGCAGATGGACATATAAAGGTGGGCCATGGATCCTCAAAACAGTGGCGCCAATGGATAACAGAAGGCACAGCGCTGTTTCCATTTGAAGTAGAGATAAAAGATGGAAGCCTATTTATCTTGCGAGATTTGTCTGAAGAGTCGAGTGAATATAAAGGCGCTAGAATTGAGTCAGTAAATGGTGAACGTGCAACGAGCATTCTAAACAAACTGTTGGTCAATACACACGGAGATACACCACAGTTTCGAGGTCACGTCTTACAAAGCCAATTCAACCGCCTTTTCTTTATGACCTATGGTCCGCATCAAACGTTTGATATTGAACTATTTCACAAAGCAGAAACGCAAAAGATAACCGTAAATGCGAAAGCAGCAATCCCTACTCATCTTAAAAAGCACACTTTTGAAGAGGTCTTTAATGTGACTTACGATGCCGAGACGGCGCTACTAACGCTTAACACTTTTGCATGGGACGACATAACACAATTTCTCCAATTTATGGACAGTACCTTTGCAGAAATTAAGCGCAGAAATATCGGTCATCTCATTATCGATATCCGCAATAATGGCGGTGGCAACGATAATATGTGGATGGCCGGCATACTTCGTTACATAGCAGATAAGCCCTATCGCCATTTCTCCTTTTATGAGTCTAAAATTTTACTGAAATATCGAGACCCCGGCCAAGTGGTAAGCAATATCGAGCGAGGTGAAAATACCCGAAGTATTCAACCAGAACCCGATCTCGAAAACTTCTTTCGGGGTAGAACGACGGTGCTCATTGATACCGGTACTTACTCATCTTCTATTGTCTTCGCCAATACCTTACAGGATTACGGATTTGCTCAGCTAGTAGGAAATCCAACAGGAGGCCGAAGTACACAAAGTGGTGGAATACAGTTTACTCAATTGACACACAGTGGATTGCAGATGATATCTCCTCGCTTTTTACTTATTAGACCAAATGGAACAAAGCAAATAACACCCGTAGTACCTGACTTTGGATATTGTGATGTCGCATTGCCTGACGTAGTTCAGCAATGTATATAAACACTCTCTATTGCACCTTCGAAAAGAAGATAATCTGCATACCATGTCACTCTTGCAAAGCATGAAGGGCGTCGTTTAGTTAAACAAGGTGAAGTGAACGCGACAGGTAATGAACTCTTTCATCGATGATTGCTGCTATCTTAAGTAGACATAATGGTATAAGTTTAATATTAGTAAAAACTGCAATAATTAAGCGTGTTAACCGTTCTTAGTATACATAATAGTATGCTTTAGAGAGAGACAATGGATACTACCAAGAAGTCAAAGAAAGCACATTTGGTCGAAACGGCACAAAAGCTGTTTTATCGCCAGGGAATAAAAGGTACTGGTATTGATGCGGTGTTAGCGGAGTCAGGTGTTGCTAAAAGAACGCTATACAACCATTTTAAATCAAAAGATGAGCTAATTATTGCTACGCTTAAGCGTCGAGATGATGAATTTATGTCGATGCTTAAACGCTTGGTGGCTAAATTCGAAAAAACAGAAAGCAATCAGGGACCTTATTGCCGAATTCTAGCCTTCTTTGATGCTATTACAGAGTGGACGCAAATGTCGACGTTTTCAGGATGTATGTTCATTAATGCGTCGGCTGAGTATCCGCGACAGGACGATCCCATCCATGCGATATGCACAATGCATAAAAAAGTGGTCATTCAATACATTGAAGAGTTAATTGGAAATTTAGCACTCAAACAGCCGAAGGAGACCGCGATTAAGCTAGCGCTCCTTGCCGATGGTGCAATTGTTAGTGCGCATACAACGAACCTTGCAGAAGCCGGTGAAATAGCGAAAGATATGGCGCTTATGCTGCTACGGGCGCAGAGCACAGAGCGCCAGCGTGGATAAATCAAGCGACTAGCGATTGACTGTTTTCTTGCTGCAGCCATTGCATTGGCGATACCCCTAATTTCTTGCGAAATACGCGCGCAAGGGCTGAGCCGTGTTCATACCCCACTTCATATGCCACATAATTAACGGACTTTTCAGCTTTAAGTAGCTTCTGAGCCATAGCCAATCGCAGGGACGTAATGTAGTCATTAGCAGTTTGTCCTACAGCGTCTTTAAACGACTCTGCAAATTTTGAACGCGACATTGCGCCTAGTTGAGCTAATGATTCCAGTGTCCAATTACGCGCAGGATCAGCATGAATTGCATCGATAACCTTTGACAGTTGCGGGTGGTTAATGGCAAGTAGCGTACCTTGGTGAAGTTGTCCATGTTCTGTTGCATAGCGCAACACTTGTAGCATGAACATTTCCCCTAATCTGTCAATCATGGTCGATTTTCCAAAGCGATGCTCACGAATTTCGTCAAGAAGCCACTTTATTGTCCATGAAATAGCATTGTCATGGCTTAGTTCAAGATAGAGTTCATCGGGAAGTGCATTTAACACCAAAGTTGGTGTTGGCACATGGAATTTAATACTCGCACTGATAAGTTGCACAGGTTCATCGCTGATAGATTCTATATGATGCTTAACGGGTTTAGGCATAAACAAAAGCGATGGCTTATCTAACAGTACCTCGTTGCCACCTTGGCGGTATACCTTAAGAGCACCTTTCTCTAAAAGGTGTAGCTGGCCTGCGCCACTAAAGTGTTTAATGCCAGCTAATGGGCCTACGTGATTAATAGAGCTGTCAAAGGAGTGTTGGGTGAGTAATTCGCTAATATCTTTCATAATCTATCTCGCAATCAATGTTTGACTAATCAAACCCCATTCCCGTAGCGAGAATCGCCACGACAGCTTAAGAATGAATTTGTACTTGTCTGTCTACTTTATGCTCTGCTTACAAGCCTAGCTCTGAAAGGCTAGGGTGGTCATCTGGGCGAATGCCAAGCGGCCAATGAAATAGGCGCTCCGACTCTGAAATTGGTACATCATTCAGTGCAGCGAAGCGATTTGTCATGAGTCCATTCTCGTTGAATTCCCAGTTTTCGTTGCCATACGATCTAAACCAATTTCCCGAGTCATCGTGCCATTCATACGCATAGCGCACGGCTATTCTGTTTTCTTCGAAAGCCCATAACTCTTTGATTAAGCGATAATCAAGTTCCTTTACCCACTTTCTCTCTAAAAAGCGTTTAGCCTCTTCACGGCCGCTAATAAATTCAGAGCGATTGCGCCACTGGGTATTTTCGCTGTAGGCGAGTGATACTTTTTCTGCATTACGGCTATTCCATCCATTCTCAGCAAGGCGCACTTTCTCAGTAGCGCTTTCTCTCGTAAAAGGAGGAAGGGGATGACGTTGTTCTTCACTTGTGCTCATAAGAAGGTCTCTTTGGTGTTTTATTGAACAACTTGATTCTAGTTTAAAGTAGACAGATCTGTATACATTTTGTTTTGCTAAGACTTAGCCAAAAAATGGTTAAATAAGAAATAAGGTGCAGAAAGCGCCTTCTAACGATGTATAGGCGCTTATTGGAGTAAACTGATTTAAAAAGCGAGTGTGGCTAGAGGCTTGTGAACGCAGGGCTCTAAGGCATGATACTAAAGGTTGCCGCTACCATTTGCGAATGAGGTTTCGATAAATGGTTGCGTCAAGCTGAGATTCTTGCTGTAACGATGTTTCAGAAAGGGTAAGTGCACTTTGTGCATCTTCAATAGTGGCGTATTGCATCCCATCAATATAAAAGCGGCTTTTTGCTGACACTGGCTTCCCGTCAAGAGAGAACGCATATTCTACCAAATGGGAACGGCGGGTTACGGACGACGCGCCGACATAATCAGCCACCCCATCATTATCGATATCTTTGGTTAACCAAGGTTTATTCAACAGTACGTTGTACGTGCCATTGTCTTGCAGGGTAACAATGGCGTCGTTAAATGCGGTAATGGTTTGCTGTGCATTGCTTGCTGTTTTTCTTATCGCCAATTGAAAGCCAGTTTTTACCATGGGTTTAGCAGAAAAGTGCAACAATTCTTCACCGTCATAGGCCAGCAGCAAGTTAAATTCATCAGCTAGCAGTTTAGTTGTTACAAGATAGGGCGCTCTATCATCAGCAAGCTGGCGAAACGCGTCGAAAGTGGTGGGGTTTCGTGACCACTTTATTTCCTTTAGTGCGCGAAAGGTGGGCGTATTAGCAAATCGGTTTTCAATTGCTACGCGGTTATCTTTTAAATGCGGAAACAGTCGTACGTTTTCGACATCATAACGCTTGCTAACAGCATATAGGTGTATCGGTAAGTAAATGTCAGACATGAAAAAGTCATCGGTGCTCTCACCTAAATTCACGTAGGCAAAATTACCGTCTACTTTGCCAGTTAACACGGCGCTGCCCAAGAACGCGTCGCGCATCACGTGAAGATCAACGCTCAGATTGGCTTGCGCAAAAGCATGACTGACAATAGCGTTTAGCCGAGCAGGTTCGCCGTCATCACTAACGTAAGTTTCAAACGGCGATGCTGCCAATGTAGTCGCAGCGCACACAGCTTTTGGCATAAGGCATGACACGGCTAGCAGTAAGGCGGTCAACACACGGCGATGTGTTGATATTGTTTTAATAAAAATGCGCGATGAACGAACCAGTGAAACGCTAGGCAAGATGATGTCTCCGTACTGCATACATGCTTTTACTACACTGTAATGCACAACAAAGGTTTAATCCAATGCGATGCTGTTACTCACCAAAACTTCCCGCAGGACCCGGGTATACCACAACACTCTCAATGCCATCGTTGTTCACACTGGCTACGCCAAAGAAGTAATTATCGATAACAATATTCTCAAGTGTTGCCTCTGTTACCTTACCTACAAACTTACTGTATTCCCATTGCGGCGCATCGGTATGGCGCCAATACACTTTATAACCTTTTAGTTGAGGGTTCTGCGTCGCACTTAGTGTATCCCACTTCAGCGTGGTTGACGGTTGAACGGCACCTTCAATAGTGACATTGGCTGGAGGATTGGGTGCCCACGCCATTGCCGCTAGCGACACCGCGTTAAGCCCCGTTAATTTTGCCGCATAGTCAAAATTCACACCCTCTAGCGTATCGCCATAAACAATGCCGTTTTCTGTGCGTAGATCTTGATGCTGTCGAGTATAGTTTTCGTTTGTCTCCATAATGCGAATACCCGGATAGCCCAAGTCATTGAAAGGACGATGATGACCTCCACGACCAAAGCGATCTAATCGGTACACCACCATAGTGTCTAGATTTTCAATATATTGATCGGCGATTTTGTCGATATAACGGGCTAGATTTCGACTTGGTGAGTCTACTTCTCCACCGGTGAAGCGACGGCGTCTTGCTTCTGACTCTGTCTCGGTTACGCGAGTGCCTTCGGCGAAAATACGCGCGGTGGTATTATTAATAACACCATTAACACCTTCGATGTTGCCAATCATGTCGTTGTTCAATACTGCTTTAATGCGCCAGCCATCTTCTTTGGCCTTGTTAGCCATAATGCGCCCACCAAACAAACCTTGCTCTTCTCCGGCAAGCGCCGCATAGACAATACTGCCATTAAATTTATACTGTGTTAGCACCCGTGCAGCTTCTAATGTGCCCGCAAGACCTGACGCATTATCATTTGCACCTGGTGCGTCAGAGGTATAGTCCATCACATCAGATACGCGTGAGTCGATATCACCAGACATAATAACGTAGCGGTCGGGATCAGTCGTGCCTCGCTGAATCGCAATTACGCTCACCACCTCAACAGGGTCTGGAATACGCTTTTCACCGCTTATAACTTCAGACTGGAAATACACTTCTAAGCAGCCACCGCATTGTGCAGATATCTTTTCGAATTCTGCCTTTATCCAACGTCTTGCAGCACCGATACCACGTGTATTCGACTCTGTTTCAGAGAGCGTATGACGCGTGCCAAAGTTCACTAGGGTAGTAATGTCGCTTTCAATTCGCGCCGGTGAAATGGCGTTGGCAATATCGTAAAGCGATTGAGATTGTTCGCTATTATTCGTTTGTGCAAACGAGGCCGGCAGAAATGAGGCACACAGTGCGGTTAAAAGAGTAGGTAATACCGATTTAGAATGGTTTTTTATCATTGTTTTCTCCATTGTTTGTGTTTTAACCATAACGAATACGGTGAAAACGAACAATTAGAGTAAACGTGTGAATAAGTTAGTTATCGCAATACAAAACAAAAAAACCGGCAGGACGCCGGCTTTTAACAATAAGGTGTGCTGTTAAATAAATGCGAATGCATCACCAAATAAGTTTTCTACTTTGAGACCGCGCTGAGTAAAGTCGTCGCGTACTACTTTTGCCATTTCAAAACGTCCGGCAACATAAACTTGGACACTCTCGAAGTTTGTATGGTCGGCCATTACTGCGTGATGTACCCAACCAGTGCGGCCTTTCCAATCGTCATTTGCAAATTCTACAACAGGAACAAAAGTAAAATGTGGGTTGGCCGCAGCTAATGCAGTGAGTTCGTCAGCCAAATAAAGGTCGTGTGCGTGCTTTGCACCCCAATACAATGTGACTGGTGTTTTATCGCCGCTATTTAGGTGCTCTTGCAAAATAGAGTAGGTGTAAGAAAAGCCCGTGCCACCTGCAATTAGTACCATAGGTAAGCCGTTGCTTTGCAAAAATGCATCGCCATTACCCACCACAACAGATACTTCGCCCTCTTCCTTCATGCGTGCTAGCACATCACCCGCATAGCTATTGCCTGGCTCTGCACCAATATGTAGTTCGATGCGGTTGTTGTCATAAGCCGCATTAGCAATGGAAAAAGGACGCATATCCTTTTCACCCATTACAATCATAGCGTATTGGCCCGCCTTGAAGTTCACGGTTTCAGAGGGAGTTAACTCAACTTTTTGTACTACTTCGGTTAAAGGCGTAATGCTTGCAACCTTACACTTAATTTCTGACATGTATTCTCTTCTTACCTTGTACTTCTTAGCTTATAATTTAACGTGACGCCTGTGGTAGCTCTGTGTTGTAGCTTTTTGTCGTTATAGCTTTTCTACGCCATACCGAACTACATAATACCAAGTTCATCCCAGATATCATCTACCCGCTTTTTCACGTCTTCATCCATCACGATAGGTACGCCCCACTCGCGATCGGTTTCGCCAGGCATTTTATTTGTGGCATCCATACCCATTTTCGAACCAAGCCCAGATACGGGTGATGCAAAATCGAGATAATCGATGGGGGTATTCTCAATCATTACTGTGTCGCGAGCAGGATCCATACGCGTCGTAATTGCCCAAATAACATCATTCCAATCACGCGCATTGACATCGTCGTCGCACACTATGACAAACTTGGTATACATAAACTGTCGCAAAAATGACCATACACCCATCATGACGCGCTTGGCATGCCCCGGATATTGTTTTTTCATAGTAACAACCGCCATGCGGTACGAGCAACCTTCAGGCGGTAGATAAAAGTCTACAATTTCTGGGAACTGCTTTTGCAAGATGGGCACAAACACTTCGTTTAGCGCCACGCCTAAAATGGCAGGCTCATCCGGTGGACGACCAGTGTAGGTAGAGTGATAAATAGGATCTTTACGATGTGTAATGTGGGTTACTGTAAACACAGGGAAGTCATCAACTTCGTTATAATAACCGGTGTGATCGCCATATGGCCCTTCTGGGGCAGTTTCATCTTGCGCAATGTAACCTTCAAGCACAATCTCTGCGCTGGCAGGTACCTGTAAATCGTTGCTTATTGATTTAACAACCTCTGTTTTATCACCTCGCAATAAGCCTGCAAACGCATATTCAGATAGCGTATCGGGAACAGGCGTAACAGCACCTAGGATTGTGGCAGGATCTGCACCTAGTGCAACAGAAACAGGGTAGGGTTCGCCCGGATGAGTTTGGCACCATTCGCGAAAATCTAACGCACCGCCTCTATGTGATAACCAGCGCATGATGAGTTTATTCTTACCGATGACTTGCTGGCGATAAATGCCTAAATTCTGGCGTTTTTTGTGAGGTCCTTTTGTGACACTTAAGCCCCATGTCACAAGTGGCGCTGCGTCTCCCGGCCAGCAGCGCTGAACCGGAATTTTTGACAAGTCAACGTCATCGCCCGTTAGCACTACTTCTTGGCAGGGCGCTTTTTTGAGTACTTTGGCAGGCATATTTAGCACCTGCTTAAATACGGGAAGCTTCTCCCATAAATCTTTCAGGCCCTTTGGGGGTTCTGGCTCTTTTAAGTAGGCCAGCAACTTGCCAACTTCGCGAAGTGACTCAACGGAATCTTGCCCCATGCCCATGGCAACACGCTCTGGTGTACCAAATAAATTAGCCAACACAGGCATATCGTGATTTTTCGGGTTCTCAAATAACAGCGCAGGACCGCCTGCTCGCAAGGTGCGATCAGCTATTTCTGTCATCTCAAGGTCAGTATCAATGGCTTGCTTTATGCGCACTAATTCGCCTTTTGCTTCTAACTGGCGAATAAAGTCGCGTAAATCTTTGTACTTCATTGGGCTGGCTTTTCCACAAACTTTAATTACGGCAAGAATATACTATTTTGAATGAAACTCCGATCAGTTCGCGGTGTGAAAACCAGATTAAACGTTTTACAGACAAAAATTACGCTTTACAGCGCAGGCAATTGGGTGTGATATAGGAAGTGTGGCAACAAGTAAGATAAAAAATTCTCATAGCGTAGCACGCCTAATGTGCGCTAATTGTTAACCCTTTGCCTAAGGTGGTTATATGACGATATTCGATCAGGACATGCTCGACGAGTTAAACCTATTACTTAAGTTTCCAACCGATAGCCTGCTTCAAGGTTTAAAAATTCATCACGACGCGAGCCAAACTATGGTTAACGCTGCATCAAGACTCTACGCCAAGGGACTTATTACCCAATCAGATGGCGGCTATCTCACCGATTTAGGTATTGATGTTGCCGATCATGCAAGGCACATGCAGTCAGCGTTGTGTCCACGAAAAAGTAGTCACTAGGCCGCTAACCGAGCTTCACGCGGCGCTCATTTGGAATAAGTATTCCGCGCGCCTCGTGTGTTCCGTTTCGTTGTGGTCACATCCTTCTGCTATTGCTGCTAAGTGGGTAGGTTCCAATGCGGGTTGGTTTAATTCGCCACTGATGTAAAGATGCATGCAGCGTGGTTAAGATATTCTATACTTTGTCGATAACCTAGTTACGCTTGCTTTGTGTTGTTTGATAGTTATGAAACGAAATTTGCCTTCTTTATTACCGCTGAGTTTATTGTCCGGACTGCTTATGGGAGTAATCGCGACAAATGCTGTTGCCCTTGAAGGGGAAACCGTAGAAGAGTTGCGTGCCGTACAGCTGTACAGCCAAGACAAACTTATCGAGATGATTAACGCCAATACGCACCTTGATAAAGTTGTAGAAGACCGTTGCCAGTTGGTACAAGACATTGAAGCCAGAGCCGATATTCTGAAAGTTCCTGCCTACCAGTTTTTGTGGGGAGACATGTTGGCGTGGGGAGTTTGCGTAGATGCCGCTCCTTCTCGAGGCATCGGCTATATGGAAGATGCAGCGAATCAGGGCTTGCCCGCAGCACTTGAACAACTGGGGCGTTACTATGCTAAAGGGACCTTAGTTCAGCAAGACAAATCTCGTGCCGTGGTGTATTTGCGCGAAGCCGCAGCACTTAAAAACTTAAAGGCACAAATTCGCTTAGTTGAACTGTTTTTAGAAGGCTATGGCAGCCCTTACGATTATGAAGATGCTTATCATTGGCTATACAACTCTGTGACTGACGATAAAACGCAGCATCAACAAATTGCATCTTATTTGGCTCGCTTAGAAAAGTTAATGCACCCCAAAGCGGTTCGTGAAGCTAAACGCCCATTAGATAGTTAACAGCGAATTCTACGCGCCTTTTACCGCTTGCGCTTACCCGTAAGCATAGGACGAAGAAGTTGGATGCGACCTTTGTGTTGTGTCCAAAAAACGGCGGCAATATGAACCAGTGCACAACCATACAGGGCATCTGCCATTAAGCTGTGCGTCCACTCTAGCTGACTATTGCCAAAAAATGCGTCAATTTCTTCCATTAAAAAACCGGTTACTCCCAGCCCGGCTATTAGCGTAATTACTGCAAAGACCATGAGCCATCCAAACGGATTATGGCCATGCGCTGTAGGCAATTGGTTGGCGTTAAGCTGTGTGATGTGAGTCTTAAACGATTGGCGTGTTAATTTGACAGTCTTAAAGCTAGCAAACGAAGACGCACTTGCTTTAAAGCCCCAAAAAATACGCACGACAATGAGGGCAAGTGCACAATAGCCTGCTATTTCGTGGATAAGCCTGCCCGGCTCGACAATAAAATAATTGATAACAAACGCAGCGACTAAACCCCAATGACACAAGCGCACTAAGGGATCCCAAATATAAATGTCATTGTTCGTTATAGTTTTCATCGGTAATAGTAGAGTTAGTCGTGCGCAGGTGGAATAAGCATACACAAACAAAAAACGCCACTTCAATAATCGTGGCGTTTTTTTTAGTGCATTGTATTTATTGCGCGTTAATAGCGCATATCAATACTTAAAGTGATAATTAGTGACGCTCTTCTTTCACTACACTGCCATCAACGGGGTTGAAATAAATTTCAACTTTGTTTTCGTCTTTATCAAAACCATAGATTTCGTAGCAGTTACCGCCAGTTACTTTGAATTCATTAATTTTGTAACCTTGAGCAAGCAATTTTGCTTGGAACATATCCTGATTTTGCCATTCTGACTGTGGCGCTGTTGTGCACTGAGTAGTACCGTGTTCTGCACTGCATGCACTTAATAGTGTTGCAGCACCAACCGCCATAGTCATCATAATTGCCTTTTTCATATTACTTTCCCTCAACATGGTATTGATTAAACAGCTGTAATACGCAGCGTACCATGCTTTTAGTTCAAATAACTATATATCCCATTAATAGGCTGATATTTATGTAAATTATGTCATAAAAGTGCCTTTCACTTGTCACTTTCACGTCATTGAACCGTCTTAAATCCGCACTACATTCTTTGTCTTCGCTGTTATTGACAGCTCATTCAATAAAAACATCAACACACACGTCAAAAGGAATAAGGTATGTACCCTCGCACGCTCATCGCCAGTGCAGTTTTACTCGCGTTTTCCCACTCTTCAATGGCGCAAACTCGTTCGCCAGATAGCGCAGATGAAAGTAATGATTATATAGAAGAGATCACGGTAACGGCGCAAATGCGCGAACAGTCTATTATGGATGTGCCTGTGACCATGGATGTAATAGGTGGTGAGTTTTTAGAGCGCACCAATATCATGGAACTTGACGAACTCTCTCGCATACTCCCCAATGTTCAAATTCAAGAACAAGCGGTAAGTCTACCTTCGTTCAATATTCGAGGCGTCACTGATGATGTGTCGTCAGTATCGGCAACGCCGCGCATTTCTGTCTACCAAGACGGTTTCGATATCAGTAAAAAGACAGTATCAAGTGTTGCATTATTTGATATCTCGCGTGTGGAAGTCTTAAAAGGTCCTCAACCGACGTTATTTGGTGTGGCGGCTGCTAATGGTGCTATCAGTATTCATTCCAACACTCCCACCAACGAAGAAGAAGCCAAGGTTCAAGTTGGTTTCAATAGCGAACAGGGTGAAGAACTTGAGTTCATGTATAACCTTCCTGTGAATGACAATCACAGCTTTCGCCTAGCCGGCCTTTACCGCGATATAGATGGCATTGTTAAAAATAACGCATGTAGCAAAGATGCTTATTACGGCTTTGGTGATATGTATAACCATAATGGCAATGCAGAAGCGTGCAATAGCGAAGACTTGCAAGGTGTATCGGTGCAAGCGTTGCGCGCAACCTATAAAGCTACTTTTGATAAGCTAGAAGTCATCGCGCGTGCTGCGATGGAGTACAACGATCAACCTGGTATCGCATTTAAATCAGGCTCCATTGCGCCGAACAATGGTGATACTAGCCCATTCAGCGCTGCTGAGTTTAGTTTGGGAAGCGAGTTAGGAATAGAGCGTACATTACAAGCATACGATATCACAGCGAACGTCGATATAAACCAAACGCTTAGTTTACATGCAGACGCGTTTTACAAAGATGTTGAAGTAAGCGAAGGGTTTGATGCAGACGGTTCGGCGCTTCGAATTCAAGATGCTTATTTTGATAATGACGCGACATTAAAAGGTGGCTCTGTGCGTCTGGTCTATGACTCGGGCGACAAACTAGCAGGCTTTATTGGTGCTTCAATCAATCAAGATGACTCAATTTTGCCTTACTATGTCATGTTCGATCCGTTTGTACGTGGAACGTTTGACGCAGTCAAGGCGCAACTGGAAGCGACTTCAAACATTCCGCTTAACCAAAATATCGCTACCAATGCTTCGCTGTCTGATATTGAAGCGTTACGCAGTGTATTGGTCTCGTCATTGTTTAATGCAGATGGTACGCCTATTTCAAACCCTGACTTACCACCTATTATGGTGCAAGGTCCATTTACCTTTGAAGCTGAATTGGATATTCGAAGCTACGTTGCGGAACTTTCTTATTTTATCACTGACAATATCAATGTGACGGCTGGAGTGCGATACATTGATGAAACACGTTACACTCGCAATACGTTTGCTTTACCGGGTGGGCCTTTTACCTTCGAAGGCGAGGGTGATTTCGATGATACCTTACCCCGCTTTGCAGTGAGCTATGATGTGAATGACAACTGGAATGTGTATGCAAACTATGCCAAAGGTCGTCGTTCACCGGTTGTTGACGCAAATGCTGGGGGCACAACCATCACTAAAGCTGAAATGGTCGATAGCTATGATCTCGGTGTGAAATATCAAAGTGCTAACTTCCTTTTTTCAGGTGCTATTTTCACCTATGAGTACAGTGATTATCAGCAAAGCTATACCGACCAAGACACGCTTCAGTCGATTACCGTGACAGTGGGAGATTCTACTATGTCAGGTATTGAAGGTATGGCGACCTATAATTACAGTGACACCTTAACATTCACTGCAAGTCTGGGTTTTCTTGATGCGGAGTTTGCCGAGAATACAGCTGATGGCTCGCCTTTTCAGTACGGTGGCAACAAGTTTCGTCTTGCGCCCGAAGTAAGCGGTGCGATAAACATCAATAAACTGTTTAACGTTGGCAACTGGACCTATGATGTGAATTGGCTGACCAGTTTCCAGTCTGAAGTCTTTTTTGAAAGTAGTAACTATCCGGGGTTGTCTCAAGACACGTATTCACTCACTGATGTATCGATTAAACTCAACAACGCCGATAGTGCATTCTCGTATGAAGTGTATGTGAACAATGTATTTGATAAAGAGTATGTAATTGACGCGGGTAATACGGGAGGTGGATTGGGCATCCCAACTTTCGTCCGCGGTATGCCGCGCATTGGTGGTGTGCGTCTTTACTATGCATTCTAGAAGTTTGCCAAATTAGCGTGTATAGAAAGCGTGTATAAAAGCGTGTTTAAAAAAGCCGTCACTGAATAAAACAGGTGACGGCTTATTTACTCACAAACATATCCCCACTGTGCTTACCACATTATGCGTTAATCTCAAAGGTATGGGTATTTGAGATTTTGCCATCTTTCGTCAATATGGCATCGACAAAGTGCCATGTGGCAGTCGCATTTTCTTCAGTGATCTCGAGCGTAAGAAAGCCGCGCTGGTGCAAATTACAATAAGCTAAATCGTCAATAAGCAGTGGTAAGTCATTTGCTAATGTTGTAGCCGCTTCATCGTCCATCGATAAATAGTGCTCCATACCAGGAGAAGTTACACCCGGTGTAGCCAGCTCTGTTGCGACAACCGTTCCGTTTTCTAGCGTAAGCGTGTTGTGCCAGGCGTTATGTGTATCACCTGCCAAGGCGATAACCGGTTTATTGAGATTGTTGAGTGCAGTAAGTAAACGTTCCCGCTCAACCGGATAGCCATCCCATGCATCCAAATTGTAGGGCATGACAGTATTGATAAGAGACAGCTCTTTATCAGATAGCGTTTCACCTTGCGTTTGTTTGCGTTTCAAATTTGCCAGCGTATGAACATGAGCTGGAATTTGCTCGCGAGGAACGCCATTAAAGATAGATACCGGAAACAACATGCGACCAATGAGCAACTGTTGCCCTAACACCTGCCACTTTGCCTTGCTATTTTGCATCGCAGTGTTTAACCAGTCTCGTTGCGCATCACCTAAAAGTCCACGACTTGGCTCGCTGATATCTTTCATAAAAGTGGCTTTGTCGAATTCCTTGGTTTCACTGTCTCTATAGTGCGCATATTCAAGCTGCTTGTCGCGAGCCAGGACACGCGTGTCTAGCATGTAAAGGTCGAACAACGAGCCAAAGGTAAATTGTCGATAGATTTCTAATCGCTCAGCACCAAACGGTGGGCGTATGGGTAACCATTCGTAGTATGCTTGAACTGCAGCTGCTCTTCGGGCATAAAAATCGCCTTCATCACTTTGATGGTTTTCAGCTCCGTCTTTATAGGTGTCGTTGGTGATCTCGTGGTCATCCCAAACCACAATAAAGGGCTTATTCTGATGAAGCGCAAGCAGGCCTTCGTCGGTACGATATAGAGCGTAGCGTTTTCGGTAATCTGTCAGTGTAAATAGCTCAGTATCATTGTCTGGCGCAAAAGTGCGGCCAATCTCTTTTGCATGTTCTGTCGCATAACCTTCACCGTCGTACTCGTAGATGTAGTCACCTAAATGCAAGACATAATCGATACTGTTATTTTTGGCGGCCTCCATGTAAGGCGTAAAGAAACCAGCAGGATAATTTGAACAAGAAAAAATACCCAATGTCACTTTATCTACATCTTGAGACGGTAACGTTTTCGTTTCGCCAATGGGACTTGTGTTATTGGCACTGATAAAGCGATAAAAGTATGTGCTATCTGGCGATAAACCTGCCACATCAACTTTTACGGTAAAATCGCTACTTGCCATAGCTTGTACGTTACCGCTAGCAACTATATTGGCGAAGGCCTTATCTGTAGCAACTTCCCACAGGATATCGGCTTTAACGCTTGCTGATGGTGGCTGAGCCCTTGTCCATATAATGACGGCGTCGCGAAGTGGGTCGCCACTGGCAACGCCATGGGTAAACTCGGCATTGGTTTGTGACGTAGTACTAGAAACGCACCCTGCCAACCCTGTAGATACTGCCACAGTAGCGCCCGTGAGTGATGATAATTTGATAAACGTTCTTCTATCCATAGTGCCTGCTTATTTGGTAATGGTATTTATTTGAACAGTCAAATAAGAAAAAAGGGTGGGTTAAATTTATACGTTGGCTATATGACAGGGTGATGTCAATGTAAGCAGTTCGCTGTAGTGGCTGAAAAGTAAAACACAAAAGGGCGGTAGCAAGTGTAATTACTACGCCGTGTTTTAAGCGAAATGCTGTTATACTGTGCAGCAAACGACCACATTAACTAGGTTTTAGTGATGAGGTTACAGCAAATACAAAGTAAAAAACGGAATGAAAAACACGTGATGTGTTTTGTCGTTTCCTTTGAAGCAATAAAAGGTAATTTATAAATACATGAGTGATGATCCGCATTATCAGCGCGAGAAAGAGAAGTACGAAAATCCGGTAGCAAGCCGTGAGTATCTAATGAGCTTGCTAAAAGAACACGACACACCACTGTCGTTCCTTGATATCTGTAATTTAGTGAACGCTTTTGATGAAGATGCCCGTATTGGCATTCAGCGTCGACTTCGCGCTATGGAGCGAGAAGGGCAAGTACAGTTTACTAAGCAAAAAAAGTACATACTTCAAAACCGTGATGAACTGATTAAAGGCCGCATTATTGGCCATCGTGACGGTTACGGATTCTTGCGCCCTGAAGATAAAAGCGGTGATTTGTTTATCAGTGCTGGGCAAATGAACTTGTTTATGCACGACGATGTTGTTGAAGCTCGCATTAGCGGGACCGATCGACGTGGGCGCAAAGAAGCATTTGTAACTCAAGTCATTGAAGCACGCAGCGAACCCATTGTTGGCCGCTACTTCGTTGAGCAAGGTTTTGGCATGGTTGTGCCTGATGACAGTCGTTTACAGCACGAAATTGTTATTCCACCAGAAAGCACACACGGTGCTCGCATGGGGCAAGTGGTAGTGGTTGAACTTACTCAACGTCCACGCCGCAAAATGAGTCCGGTGGGAAAAATCGTAGAAGTGCTTGGTGAGCATATGGCTCCGGGGATGGAAATTGAAATGGCATTACGCACTTTCGATATTCCGCATCAGTGGCCTAAAGGTGTGACCAAACAGATTGAAAGCTTAACGGATCAAGTACCTGATGAAGCAAAAGAAGGGCGAATTGACTTACGTCAGTTGCCCCTCGTGACCATTGATGGTGAAGATGCTCGGGATTTCGATGATGCCGTTTACTGTGAACCCCTCGATGACGGTGGCTGGCAACTGTGGGTGGCTATTGCTGATGTTAGTCATTACGTGCGCACTGGTTCTGCATTAGACGACGAAGCTCAGCAACGCGGTAACTCGGTTTATTTTCCTGACCAAGTGATTCCTATGTTGCCCGAAGTACTTTCAAATGGTCTTTGCTCACTGAACCCTGAAGTAGACAGGCTGTGCATGGTGTGTGAAATGACCATCAGTGCGCAAGGCACATTAGACGAGTTTCAGTTCTATGAAGCTGTAATGAACTCTCATGCGCGCCTTACCTACACTAAGGTGTGGAATATTTTGCAGGGTGATAAAGAGCTTCATCAGCGCTATGAAGCGCATGTACCGCACCTTCGCAACTTACATGACTTGTATAGAGCGTTGAAAAAAGCGCGTGCTAAACGTGGTGCAATAGAATTTGAAACCCAAGAAGTGAAGTTTGTCTTCAATGCGCAACGTAAAATAGAAAACATCGTGCCGCTTGTACGTAATGATGCGCACAAGCTTATTGAAGAGTGCATGATCATGGCAAACGTGAGTGCGGCATTAATGCTAGAAAAGCATGAGGCCCCAGCGCTATATCGAGTACATGACAAGCCAGATGCTGACAGGCTGACTGCATTTACCAGCTACTTGGGTGAAATTGGTATTCCTCATCGCATTACTGAGGATGCAGAGCCTGCCGCCTTTACCGATGTGGTACTTAAAACGCGCGGACGCGTAGACGAAGAGCTCATTCAAACTATGTTGCTTCGCTCTATGAAACAAGCCATTTATGACGGCGACAATGTCGGTCACTTTGGCTTAGCGCTTGAAGCGTATGCGCATTTCACCTCGCCTATTCGCCGTTACCCTGACCTTGTTGTGCATCGCGCCTTAAAAGGCATCATTGCTAAACAACAAGGGAAAAAAGCGGTAAGTGGTGCGAAAAACTACACTATTGATGAAATTGAGCAGCTGGGAGAGCAATGCTCGATGACAGAGCGTCGTGCTGACGACGCTACCCGCGATGTTGCAGACTGGCTCAAATGCGAGTTTATGCTCGACCACGTCGGCGATACCTTTGAAGGCGTTGTTAGTTCAGTCACCAACTTTGGCTTGTTTATCCGTTTAACCGAATACCATATTGATGGCTTAGTGCACATTACCTCGTTAGACGATGATTTCTACCACTATGACGATGTGAAACAAGCATTGGTAGGAGAGTCGGGTCATCGCCAATTCAGGTTGGGTGATACGGTAGAAGTGAAAGTGGCTGCGGTTAACCTTGATGAGAGAAAGATTGATTTATTGCTCGATAAGTCTATGCTGCGCGGCGCTGGCGGTAAGAAAGTAAAAGTGAAGTCTGCCAAGAAAGCATCAAGCAAAGGTAAGCGATACCACAGTGAGGCGCCAAAAGGCAAAGGCGGCGCGTCAAAATCGTCGGGCGCCCGATCATCTGGTAAAAGCACTGGAAAAAGTGGCAAAACATTAAAGCTAAATAAAAGAGGTAAGCGTTAAATGGCGCAGCAAGAATGGTTATACGGTTTACATGCTATGCAGTCGGTTCTAGAGAAAGAGCCCGAGCGTGTAATGGAAGTATTGGTGTTGAAAGGGCGCAACGATGAGCGCTTGACGACAATTGTTAACCAAGCCCGCCGTTTCGGTATTTCTGTTCAGTTTTGCCAACGAAAGGCACTCGACGATAAGGTTAATGGTGAACAGCATCAAGGTGTGGTTGCTCGCGCAAAGCCTGCTCGCGTATTAGACGAAGCTGATCTCGATACAATTTTAGCGCGTGAATCTCAGCCATTAATTCTTGTGCTGGATGGCATCACCGATCCTCACAACTTAGGTGCATGTTTGCGCACAGCCGACGGTGCTGGTGTTCACGCTGTGGTTGTGCCAAAGGATAAGTCAGCCAGTCTCAATGGTACAGTTAGAAAAGTGGCGTGCGGAGCGGCAGAAGTGGTACCGCTCATTCAAATCACCAACTTATCTAGAACGCTTAAGCACCTTCAAGAGAAGGGATTATGGGTTGTCGGTACGGCAGGGGAAACAGATAAGACCTTGTATGACGTCGATCTTAAAGGCCCAACTGCTCTCGTCATGGGTGCAGAAGGCAAAGGCATGCGCAGATTAACCAAAGAAACGTGCGATGAACTCGTTAAATTGCCCATGGCCGGCAGCGTAACAAGTTTAAACGTGTCTGTTGCTACCGGTGTATGCTTGTACGAAATCGTTAGACAGCGCGGACTTTGATCCGCGCGTTTGCGTTTAGCGACACATCTCCTCATTTCTCTTACTTTCCTTAATTTCTTACGCCTCTTTAGTTTTTCTTAATATTCTTGTCTAAAATCTGTTTTCGCTTTTGCAAGTTGTTGCAAAATGGCGACGATGTTGTGCTTTATGTATTTATTTTCGCTGCCAAGTCCCGATATTTAAGTAAATCTTATCACTTCTTAATATTTTGTTACATTTGTTCTTGTTGAATTAATGTTAATTATGAAAGTTTATTCCTACTATGAATGTGCTCGTAACGCAGAGCTTATGTGGTTTCGATACTGAACGTTGCTTTTAAGCGCTTTTTTTTAAGTATAAAAAGCGCAAACCAGGGTTAAGGCAATATACGTAAGGTGTTGATTAGCTGGCTAATATGGGCGTTGTGTGTAGTTGCCTAATGTGCAACTTCACATTTACTCGACACGCGGGTACGTCGTTGCAACGCAGTTGCGTCGGTAGTCATGGATGAGCATTTCGTATGAGGTAACGGTAACACCTGTATGTCATCAAATAATAAAAGCGTTTCTAAAGTACGGAAAATAAAAACAGTACAGAAACACAACAAGACAGATAAACAGGAAATAAAATTGAACTCTAAGTTAAATAAGAAACACACATGTATAACGGCAGCTGCATTAGCTGTATCACTTGGCTTAACAGGTAACTCTGCAATGGCGGCAAGCGAAGGGCTTGTCAAAGTGAAAGAGAAACCACAAAACCTACAAACTGCTTTGGGTAAGCGCCTGACATTAGGCATTGACCAAGTAGTTGAGCAAGAACGCTATATCATTAAGTTCAAAGACGAGATGACAAGCGAGTACGCAACAATGTCTGTTGAAAAAGGCAACATGGCAAGCGCTAAAGCAAAAGGAAAGGAAAAACGTCCTTTCGACATTGTCACGGCGCGTTCAGAAGTTCGCAAAGCGGGCGGTAATATTAAGAAAGAGCTTAAACAGCATAAGATGGTCGCTGCAACGATGTCTAAAGCTGCGCTTAACAAGCTTCGCAAAAACCCCAACATTGAAAGTATCGAGGTTGATGTACGTCGTAAACCAATGGCGCAATCTACGCCTTACGGTTACACAATGGTACAAGCAAACCAGTTTGGCCAGTCTGACACTCAAGCACGCAAAGTGTGTATCATTGATACTGGTTACAACTTAGGCCACCCAGATTTACCGGGTACTAACGATGGCGTAACAGGTCAAGCAAACAACAGTGCAGTAGGTAACTGGTACAACGATGGTAATGGTCATGGTACTCACGTGGCTGGCACTATCGCTGCCTATGACAACAACGAAGGGGTAGTAGGTGTATACCCTGGTGTTGATATGCATATTGTTAAAATCTTTAACGACAACGGTCAATGGACATATGCGTCAGACCTAATCGATGCGATTACACAGTGTCAGTCTGCTGGCTCAAACGTGGTAAACATGAGCTTAGGTGGTGGTAGTGCATCAACAGCAGAGCAAAATGCGATGCAGAGCTTTACTGATGCAGGCATGTTACTTGTTGCCGCTGCAGGTAATGACGGCAACAGTGCTAAGTCATATCCTGCTTCATATGATGCGGTAATGTCAGTGGCAGCGGTAGATTCAAATGAGAATCGTGCAAGCTACAGCCAATACAACAACCAAGTTGAAATTGCGGCGCCAGGTAGCGCAGTACAGTCAACTTACCCAACTAATACCTACGCATCGCTAAGTGGTACATCGATGGCAACGCCACACGTAGCAGGTGGTGCAGCATTAGTATGGAGTTATTTCCCGCAGTGCTCTAATAATCAGATTCGTAATGCATTAACGGCAACGGCGAAAGATAAGGGTAGCGCTGGACGCGACAACTTCTACGGCTATGGCTTGATGCAACTTGCTGATGCGTACAACTATCTTAATACGAATGGTTGTGCTGGTGGTGGCGGTGGTGGCGGCGGTTCAGAGCCAGGTGTTGAGCCTGTATCTGGTCAGCTTACCAATCTATCTGGTACGCGCAGAAACTGGGACCGCTACACTTGGACCATTCCCGAAGGTGTTACGCAAATGACAATTAGTACATCAGGTGGTTCTGGCGATGCGGACTTGTACGTTAAGTTTGGTTCTCAACCAGAGACCAATAGCTATGATTGTCGTCCGTACCAAAATGGCAACAACGAAGTATGTACATTTGATGCGCCAGCATCAGGTACTTGGCATATAGGTATCCGTGCTTACTCAAGCTACAGCGGATTAACCTTATCTTACTCGTATGAGTAATTATTAAACGTCTCCCTTTTAAGCCTGCTTATGCAGGCTTTTTTTTGTTTTCAATAATGGGAAGAACCGTTGCTATGAATTGGTAAATGTAAAGATTCCTTAAAGAAAAGTCAGCTTTGCAAAGATGGCGTAAAGCGGTGAACCTCTCGCTTCCCTTAAGGCCATATGGCGGTATTGTGCAAGCACTTCGGCGCAGCTTGCGCGAATTTTTCGCGTTCAACCGTCTTTCGAAACACCTTAAGGAAATTCAATTTATGCAACTATCCACACCATCTGTGAGTATGACAGTAGGTTTTAGAACAATAATATGTGGGCTTATCGTATTATTAGGGCTTAGCGCTTGTGGCGGCTCAGATAGCAGTAGTTCTGATTATACTTATGCGTACGTGCAGTTTTACAACGCATCACCTAATGGCGCAAACGTAGAAATGCGCGAAGTTGACGGCGATAGCTTTGGTTCGGCGCAATTTGGTGATACTACGTCTATGTACTCGCTAGAAAGCGGTGAATTGGAACTTGAGTTCATTCGTACTGACTCAGATGATCAAGAAGTTCTTATCGATACGATTACCGTTGACCTTCGCGAAGGTTATAAAACCTTGATTGTGATGAGTGGAGATTTTGCTGCACCGTCTTTTTCTAACTACCAATATGAAAGAAAAACGTTAGAAGACCATTTTCGTTTGTTTGCGTTATCGGTAACGGCTGATAATGCGTCATACGATTTCTATATGAGTGAGTCAGGTGACCCATTTGAAGCTGCAAATTACTTAGGAAGCGCAAACGCTGGCGACCTAGGGGAGTTTGTATTTTGGGATGCTGATGATGACAGTGACTATTTTGATGAAGGCGAGTACACAATTTATCTCACCGAGCCGGGTAGCGATGAGGTCATATTTGAATCGCAGACTATCGACTTCATCTATGAAACAGAATACGTTCTTACTTTGCGCGACGTAAGTGGTGCTATTCAAGAAGGCTTAGTTGTAGACACTATTCTTAATTCATCAACAGTAACGGCACTCACTGATGTTGAAGCTGACTCACAATATCGTATTTATAACTCGTCAAATATTGATGCAGATCTACAAGTGAGCTTTGGGGGGAATACCGACGAAGAAGATGTGAGCTTTACATTATCGGCTGGTGAGCTTTCTTCATTTACCGCCATTCGATATGGCGATTATAGAGTAACAGTGACAGACCCTTCTGGTAGTGCTACTTCACTCAATAATAAATTGATCACGTTAAATCAAGGCGAGAGCAAAGCCATACTGATTTATAACAATGACGACAAGCTTGGTGCTGCTACCTTTGTAGAAAGCGGCTTACCTCAAGCCTACGATAAAACTGTTAATTTCATCAATTTAGTTAACGATTTCGACGACGTTGACTTTTACTTAGTGCGTAATGATGAAACCATCGATACCGCTGAATACGACCTGCAAAACTTAGAATTTGGTGAAAGCGCGAGTGAGGTACTACCTTCCGACTACTACGAAGTCATAGCGGTTTACGAAGATGATAATGGCGAGCAAGTGCTGCTTGATAGAACCGCATTGTTTGGGTTTGTTGAAGAAGAAAACTACATTGTGACTGTTGAGCCCGCTGATACCGCTACAGGTTATGAAATTCGCGTGCTTTATTAATGGTTTAGTGATTTTTTATACTAATTGATAATGAGGAAAACTTTCATCTTTGCCAATTTAACTTAACTTTAAAGGGCTAGGCGCGTAAGTGTCTGGCCCTTTTTTAATGGTGTTCGAGGAGTGATAGGCCTCATGAGTGTTATTCAAGACCTTCGCACAGTATCTAACGATTGTCGTTTGTCGTTTGAAGACAAACTTCATAGTCTGCTTGAAATTGGTGCGAGGATCCTCAGCCTAGAAACGGGAATAGTGAGTAGCATCCAAGGGAAAAGCTACCAGATTGTTTCCGTGCATTCACCCGACAAATCTTTATGCGAAGGGGCAGTATTTTCGCTTTGCGACACCTACTGTGCTGACGTTGTCGCAACAGACGCTGTGGTGGCATATCACAATATTGAAGCATCACCAGGGGCGTCTCATCCTTGCTTTGAACAATATAGCTTACGAAGTTACTTAGCCTCTCCCATTAATGTAAATGGGGAGTTTTTTGGTACGGTAAATTTCTCTTCTCTTTCGGCAAGAGAAAGGCCGTTTAGCGATATAGAGTTAGATTATCTATTGCTACTTGCCTCATGGATAGGCAATGAGCTTGAGAAGCAACAGGTGATTAATAAACTTAAAGTGCAAAAAGTTGTATTAGAAGAGAGAAATTCACTGCTGCAACAAATCACTAATTTGGCAGGTGTTGGAACGTGGGAACTAAACGTTGTCTCGTATACCCTGGTTTGGTCTGAATCACTGAAAAAAATGCTTCATGTCAATAGTGATAAAGTAGTCACACCAGACTATGTAATAGGCCTCATTCAAGATCCTGAAGAGCAAAAAATCTATGTAGATAGGTTTAAGCGGACTATCAAATCAGGTGAAGATTTCACTTATCAGTTTCAAATAATAACGGATCAAGGGGAACATAAGTGGCTGGAGAGCCGTGCGCATCCAGTCATGCAAGAGGGACGCTGTCTTAAAATTATCGGCGCGACTATGGATATTACGCAACAATACCTCGATAAAGCCGCACTCAAAAGAAAAAGCGATATTGCAGAGCAGGCACTGAAAGCGCGCAGCGAATTCTTAGCGAATATGAGTCACGAAATTCGTACGCCCATTCACGGAGTTCAGGGCATGTTAGAGGCGCTCGCCTCCACTGCGCTAAGTACAAAACAACTAGAATACACTGAGGTGGCCACAAAGAGTGCCGATTCACTATTGGGCATAGTAAACGACATCCTCGATTTTTCAAAAATTGACTCGGGCAATATGCCATTTGAAAACGAACCCACGGATTTATCATGTGTTATTGATGAGCAAGTCCCGATGTTCAAGCGTCTGGCAGAGCGCAAATCGTTAGCATTACACGTTAATACCAGAGCGCTTCATGGGAAACGCTTTATGGTGGATAAGTTAAGAGCGAGTCAGGTGATCATTAACCTTCTCAACAACGCCATAAAATTTACCGAAAGTGGTGAAATAAAACTCGACGCTCGGTGTGTTCATTACGGTGAAGGACAATTTAAAGTAAAAATTATTGTCGCAGATACAGGCATTGGTATCAGTGAATACCAGCAATCGCTAATTTTTTCGCCCTTTGTTCAGGCTGAAAGCTCTACGCACAAACGCTTTGGCGGTACAGGGCTTGGGTTAGCAATCGTTAAACAAATCGTAAGCTACTATCAGGGCGATATCACCATTCAAAGCGAAATTGGTCAAGGAAGTACCTTCACTGTGGACGTGCTACTTAAGGATGCAATGACCTCAGACGTAAGTACAAATGAAGAAAGTGACGCTATTGCTATCGATGCCATCGTTGGTGACTTAACACAATTTAAAGCCTTAGTTGTTGAGGATAACGAGATAAATCAACTTGTCATTAAAGAACAAATGAAAGAAGTAGGGATTAAAACCGAATTTGCTTGTAACGGTAGTGAAGCGCTAGAAAAGGTAAAGCATTCGTTGGACAGAAAAAGCGCCTACAGCATTATATTAATGGACTGCAATATGCCGGTTATGGATGGACTAGAGGCGACACGCCGAATACGAAAACTAGGTGGTGAAGCGCAGGAGATACCAATATTGGCGTTAACGGCAAATGCATTAGTCGGCGATAAAGAAAAATGCTTGAATTCTGGCATGGATGACTTCATATCAAAACCTGTTGGAGCGAGTCGGTTAAAATCGTGTATTTATAAGCACCTAAGTAGACACATTGAATCAACAGAAAACGCGCTAAAAAGTTCTGCTTGATAACCTGTGACGTGGTTATTGGCCCCGACTTTTAGTTGGGGCTTTTTTATTGGTCACATAGTTTAAAAATAATTCAATTTACCGCTATCACTTCAAAAAGTTTTCTGTTATTATTTCGCGCCCTTTTTATGGGGGTATGTACATAAAAGCAACGATATCCAGTTGTTTTTAGCAGCACTAACGACTCGGGAGAGTCTTAATTTTAAGAGCGGAGCACTAACATGATCCAAATGCAAACTAACCTGGACGTTGCAGACAACAGCGGCGCTCGCAGGGTTCAGTGTATTAAGGTTCTTGGTGGCTCGCATCGCCGTTATGCAGGTATCGGTGACATCATCAAAGTTACTGTTAAGGAAGCAATTCCTCGCGGTAAAGTTAAAAAAGGTGACGTACTGAACGCAGTGGTGGTGCGTACTAGAAAAGGCGTTCGTCGTGCAGATGGTTCTACCATCCGTTTTGACGGTAACGCGGCTGTTATGCTTAATGCAAACAAGCAACCAATTGGTACGCGTATCTTTGGCCCGGTTACCCGTGAGTTGAGAAGTGAAAACTTCATGAAAATCATCTCATTGGCCCCAGAGGTACTATAAGGAGTCACGATAATGGCTAATAAAATTCGTCGTGATGATGAAGTAGTCGTATTAGCGGGTAAAGACAAAGGCAAACAAGGCAAAGTCCTTAAAGTGCTTATTGCTGATAACCGTGTAATTGTAGAAGGTGTAAATCTTGTCAAGAAGCACACTAAGCCAAACCCACAACTGGGCGTAGCTGGTGGCATTGTTGAGAAAGAAGCTTCTATTCACGTTTCTAATGTTGCGATTGTTAACCCGGCAACGGGCAAAGCAGATCGCGTTGGTTTCCGTTTCGAAGATGAGAAGAAAGTACGTTTCTTCAAGTCTAACGGCGAACTTGTTTAATTATATTGGAGAGTACGATGGCGAAACTGCATGATTTCTATAAAGAAACAGTAGTAGCTGAACTTGCTAAGCAGTTCGGGTACAAAAGCGTCATGCAAGTCCCTCGGATTGAAAAAATCACTCTAAACATGGGTTTAGGTGAAGCAGTTGCTGACAAAAAGGTACTTGAGAATGCTCAAGCTGACATGACGGCTATCGCCGGTCAGAAGCCTGTTGTTACAGTTGCAAGAAAATCAGTAGCGGGTTTTAAAATCCGTGAAGGTTATCCGATTGGCTGTAAAGTAACCCTACGTGGCGAGCGTATGTGGGAATTCCTAGAGCGTTTGATTTCAATCGCTATCCCGCGTATCCGCGATTTCCGTGGTTTGAACCCAAAATCATTCGACGGTCGTGGTAACTACAGCATGGGCGTGCGTGAACAAATCATTTTCCCTGAAATCGATTTCGATAAAGTGGATAAAGTTCGTGGTATGGATATTACTATCACTACCAGTGCGAGCTCTAATGAAGAAGCACGTGCTCTGCTGGACGCGTTTAACTTCCCATTCAAAAAGTAAGGGTGTAGGGTTATGGCAAAAGAATCAATGAAGGCACGTGAAGCTAAGCGTACTAAGCTTGTAGCTAAGTATGCTGAAAAGCGCGCCGCACTTAAAGCGATTATCAGCGATGTTAACGTTTCTGAAGAAGAGCGTTGGGACGCTGTTCTGAAGCTACAACAACTGCCACGTGACTCAAGTGCATCACGTCAACGTAACCGTTGTCGTGTAACTGGTCGTCCACATGGTTACCTACGCAAATTCGGTCTTAGCCGTATCAAGCTTCGCGAAGCTGCGATGCGCGGTGAAGTCCCTGGCCTTAAGAAAGCCAGCTGGTAAGGAGTAGCTGATAATGAGCATGCAAGATCCTATCGCGGATATGTTTACCCGCATCCGTAACGGCCAGATGGCACAGAAAGTTTCTGTAACTATGCCTTCTTCAAAACTTCGCGTTGCAATCTGTGAAGTATTGAAAGCAGAAGGTTACATTGCAGACTTCACTGCTGCTGGTGACGTTAAGCCTGTTTTAGAAGTTACGCTTAAGTACTTCGAAGGCAAGCAAGTAATTGACACTATCGAACGTGTAAGCCGTCCAGGTCTGCGCATCTATAAGAAAAAAGATGAGCTTCCAAAGGTTATGGGTGGTTTAGGTATCGCTATCGTGTCGACTTCTAAAGGTGTGATGACTGACCGTGCAGCGCGTAACGCTGGCATGGGCGGTGAGATCATCGGTTATGTAGCATAACGGAGGAGTTGAAATGTCACGTATAGCAAAAGCCCCAGTAGACGTTGTATCAGGTGTAGAAGTTTCTATCTCTGGTCAAGAAGTTACTGTTAAAGGTAGTAAAGGCACTTTGACTCGCGTTTTCAATGACGCTGTTGAAATTGCACAGGAAGACAACCAGTTGAAAGCACTTCCACGTGAAGGCTTTGCAAACAATTGGGCACAAGCAGGTACTGCTCGTTCTATCCTAAATGCAATGGTTCAAGGTGTTTCACAAGGTTTCGAGAAAAAACTTACATTGTTAGGTGTTGGTTACCGTGCTCAAGCACAAGGTGCCAAGCTAAACCTTACTCTAGGTTTCTCTCACCCTGTAGTATACGAAATGCCAGAAGGCATTACGGTTGAAACTCCTAGCCAAACTGAAATCGTCGTGAAAGGCGCCGATAAGCAGGTGGTTGGTCAGGTTGCGGCGAACATTCGTGGTTACCGTCCACCAGAGCCTTACAAAGGCAAAGGTGTTCGTTACGCTGACGAAAACGTACGTCGTAAAGAAGCTAAGAAAAAGTAGGTGGGTGATACGATGGATAAGAAAACAGCTCGCATTCGTCGCGCTACTCGCGCACGTGCAAAAATTCGTGAACTGGCCGCGCATCGCTTGGTAGTAAACCGTACACCTCGCCACATCTACGCTCAGTTAATCGCTCCTTGCGGTTCTGAAGTGTTGGCTGCAGCTTCAACTGTTGAGAAAG
Organism: Alteromonas sp. 009811495; assembly: GCF_028865455.1. NCBI lineage: Bacteria > Pseudomonadati > Pseudomonadota > Gammaproteobacteria > Alteromonadales > Alteromonadaceae > Alteromonas > Alteromonas sp. 009811495. The sequence continues at coordinate 3,802,240 of NZ_CP113972.1, read as the reverse complement.
ATCTTGCAAAAGGTCTTAAGTCTACAGGTAACGCTGAAGCAGCGACGGTAGTCGGTAAAGCAATCGCAGAGCGCGCACTTGAGAAAGGCATTAAAGCAGTGGCTTTCGATCGTAGTGGTTTCCAATACCACGGTCGCGTTAAAGCATTAGCTGATGCAGCTCGCGAAGCTGGTCTTCAGTTCTAGGAGTTTATAATGGCTAAACAAGACGTTCAAAATGGTGAATTTCTAGAGAAATTGATCGCTGTAAACCGCGTTTCTAAAGTGGTTAAAGGTGGTCGTATCTTTAGTTTCACTGCATTGACAGTAGTGGGTGACGGTAACGGTCGCGTTGGTTTTGGTTACGGTAAGGCACGTGAAGTACCTGCTGCAATCCAAAAAGCAATGGAAAAGGCACGTCGCAACATGGTTGACGTAGATCTTAACGGTCACACGTTACAGCACCCTATTAAAGGTCGTCACTCTGGCTCTAAAGTTTACATGCAGCCAGCATCAGAAGGTACCGGTATTATTGCTGGTGGTGCGATGCGTGCAGTACTTGAAGTAGCTGGTGTACAAAACGTACTTTCAAAATGTTACGGCTCTACAAACCCAATCAACGTTGTACGTGCAACAATCAACGCGCTGACAGAAATGAACAGCCCGGCGAAAGTTGCTGCGAAGCGTGGATTGTCTGTAGAAGAAATTTTGGGGTAATCAGACATGGCAACGATTAAAGTAAAGCAAACTAAAAGTGCAATTGGCCGTCTGCCAAAGCACAAAGCTACGCTTAAAGGTTTAGGCCTTCGTAAAATCAACCATGTTCGTGAACTGGAAGATACCCCAGCCGTACGTGGCATGATCAACCGTGTATATTACATGGTTGAGATCGTGGAGGAGTAAGACATGCGTTTAAATACAATTTCTCCAGCCGAAGGTTCAAAGCCTACTGGTAAGCGTTCTGGTCGTGGTATCGGCTCAGGTCTTGGTAAAACAGGTGGCGTAGGTCACAAAGGTCAAAAAAGCCGTTCAGGTGGCCGTGTTAAGCCAGGATTCGAAGGTGGTCAGATGCCTATCCAGCGTCGTCTTCCTAAGTTCGGTTTCACTTCACGCAAGAGCTTTGTTACTGATCAAGTAACTCTTGCTGAAATCGCGAAGGTTGATGGTGATACAGCGTCTCTTGAGACTTTAAAAGCAGCTGGTATCGTTAAGAAAGAAATCCAGTTCGTTAAAGTTGTTAAGAGCGGTGAAGTATCACGCGCTGTTACAGTAAGCGGGTTAAAGGTTACTAAAGGCGCTAAAGAAGCGATTGAAGCTGCTGGCGGTAAAGTAGAGGAATAAGCTAGATGGCTAAACCAGGATTGGATTCAGGCGCTAAAAGCGGCTTGAGTGAGCTCAAAGCAAGATTGTTGTTCGTACTTGGTGCGATTGTTGTTTTCAGACTAGGTTCTTACGTTCCTATCCCTGGCATCGATCCAGCTGTACTTGCTGACTTGTTCGAGCAACAAAAAGGCACCATTGTAGAAATGTTCAACATGTTCTCTGGTGGTGCGCTTGAGCGTGCATCCGTTCTGGCTTTGGGCATTATGCCATACATTACTGCATCCATTATCATGCAGTTGCTCTCGGTGGTTCACCCACCGATGGTGGAGCTTAAAAAAGAAGGCGAAGCAGGCCGTCGTAAAATTAGCCAGTACACGCGTTACCTAACGCTAGTATTGGCTATCTTCCAATCAATTGGTATTTCGACTGGTTTGCCTAACCTGATTAATGGATTGGTGATAAACCCTGGCTTCGGATTCTACTTCACGGCAGTAGTGAGTCTAGTCACTGGAACTATGTTCCTAATGTGGTTAGGTGAGCAAATTACCGAACGAGGTATTGGTAACGGTATCTCTATATTGATTTTTGCTGGTATTGTTGCCGGTCTGCCAACAGCGATAGGTCAGACTGCGGAACAAGCAAGGCAGGGCGACATTAATATGTTGTTCCTACTGTTGATTGGCGTCATTGTTATCGCTCTTACATACTTAGTTGTATTTGTAGAGCGCGGACAGCGCAGAATTGTGGTAAACTACGCGAAACGTCAGCAAGGCCGTCAGGTTTTTGCGGCACAAAGCACCCATTTACCGCTAAAAGTCAACATTGCTGGTGTAATTCCACCAATCTTTGCTTCTAGCATTATTCTGTTCCCGGGTACTATCGCAGGATGGTTCGGACAGAATGAATCAACAGCGTGGTTGCAAGATGTAGCGCTTATGCTATCTCCTGGTCAGCCGCTGTACGTGATGTTATATGCAGCAGCGATTATCTTCTTCTGCTTCTTCTACACGGCGTTGGTTTTCAACCCGCGTGATACAGCAGATAACTTGAAGAAGTCTGGTGCGTTCATCCCTGGTATTCGTCCAGGTGAACAAACATCGCGTTACATTGACAAGGTAATGACTCGCCTTACACTGGCTGGCGCACTGTACATAACCTTTATTTGTTTAGTGCCTGAATTCATGCTAATTGCTTGGAATGTGCCGTTCTACTTCGGTGGTACGTCGCTTCTGATTATCGTAGTAGTTATCATGGACTTTATGGCACAAGTACAGACACATTTGATGAGTAGTCAATATGAGTCTGTGCTGAAAAAAGCTAACCTTAAAGGCTACGGCCGATAAGTTAGCCCCTTAATTTTGAAAGAAAGGGGAGTGATGTAATGAAAGTTCGTGCATCAGTAAAAAAGATTTGCCGTAATTGTAAAGTTATCAAGCGCAACGGTGTTGTGCGTGTAATTTGCAGTTCTGACCCTAAGCATAAGCAGCGTCAAGGCTAATCTAAGCGGTACAGAATATTGGCAAGACTGTAAGCAGAACCTGACAATACTTATCAGGTTCTGCAGTTTTGCTTTGTAGTATTCTGAACCTTTATTTGCAATTTAGTCGACGGGTAAGTATCCTATCGGGCTTTTTAGGTCGTCGACAAATAAACAAGAGGAGTGCTGTTAATGGCCCGTATCGCTGGCATTAACATTCCTGAGCACAAGCATGCTGTAATCGCTATCCAAGCGATCTATGGTATCGGTCCCACACGTGCGAAAAGCATCTGTGCGGGCGCTGGTGTTGCAGAAGATACAAAAATCAAAGAGCTAGACGAAGCTACTATTGATAAGCTTCGTGACGAAGTGGCTAAGTTCACCGTTGAAGGTGACCTACGCCGTGAAGTCTCTATGAGCATCAAACGTTTGATGGACCTGGGTTGCTTCCGTGGTATTCGCCACCGTCGTAGCTTGCCTCTACGTGGTCAGCGCACTAAAACTAATGCGCGTACCCGTAAAGGTCCTCGTAAGCCAATTAAGAAGTAAGCGGGGAGTAAGTTATGGCTAAAGCACCAGCTCGTAGCACGCGTAAACGCGCTAAACGTCAGGTTGCAGACGGTATGGCTCATATCCATGCGTCTTTCAACAACACAATTGTGACTATTACAGACCGTCAAGGCAATGCACTAGCATGGGCGACATCTGGTGGTTCAGGTTTCCGTGGTTCACGTAAATCTACCCCTTTTGCTGCACAGGTAGCTGCTGAGCGTGCAGGTGTTGCTGCACAAGAATACGGTCTTAAGAACCTTGAAGTTTTCGTTAAAGGTCCAGGTCCAGGCCGTGAGTCTGCGATCCGTGCTCTTAACGCTACAGGTTATAAGATCACAAACATTACCGATGTGACCCCAATTCCTCACAACGGTTGTCGTCCACCGAAAAAACGTCGCGTTTAATCGACGGACAGTTGGAGAAAGATCATGGCAAGATATTTGGGTCCTAAACTCAAACTTAGCCGTCGCGAAGGAACTGACTTGTTCCTTAAGAGCGGCGTTCGCGCAATCGATTCTAAATGTAAAATCGATACAGCGCCTGGTCAGCACGGTGCCCGTCGTGGCCGTCTGTCTGACTACGGTGTTCAGCTGCGTGAAAAACAAAAAGTTCGTCGTATGTACGGCGTTCTGGAAAAGCAATTCCGCAACTACTATAAAGAAGCTGCACGTCTAAAAGGCAACACAGGTGAAAACTTGTTACAACTTCTAGAGCAGCGTCTTGATAACGTAGTTTACCGTATGGGTTTCGCTAGCACTCGTGCAGAAGCACGTCAGCTAGTTAGCCACAAGGCGATCATGGTAAATGGTCAAGTTGTGAACATCCCATCGTTTAACGTTTCTGCCGAAGACGTGGTTTCTGTTCGTGAAAAGGCTAAGAAGCAAGCGCGTATCGTTGCTGCTTTGGAACTGGCTGACCAACGTGAGAAGCCAACCTGGATTGAAGTAGACAGCAGCAAAATGGAAGGCACTTTCAAGCGCGTTCCTGAAAGAACTGACCTGTCTGCGGAAATTAACGAACAGTTGATCGTCGAACTTTACTCTAAGTAAAGCTAACTAAAGAGGAAGCATTGTGGGTTCTGTGACTGAATTCCTAAAACCGAGATTAGTAGAGATCGAAAACGTTTCTCCTACTCGTGCCAAAGTAACTTTGGAACCACTAGAGCGCGGCTTTGGCCATACTCTAGGTAACGCCCTACGTCGTATCTTACTGTCATCTATGCCAGGATGTGCAGTTACCGAAGTAGAAATTGATGGCGTTCTTCACGAGTACAGCACCAAAGAAGGTGTACAAGAAGACGTAATCGAAATCTTGCTTAATCTAAAAGGTTTAGCGGTTCGCCTTGAAGGTAAAACTGAGGCAACCCTAACTCTAGTGAAATCTGGCGCTGGCCCTGTTGTTGCTGGTGATATTCAGCATGATGGCGACGTAGAAATTACAAACCCTGACCACGTTATTTGTACTTTGACTGGCGAAGCTGAAATCAGCATGCGCATCAAAGTAGAAATGGGTCGCGGTTATGTACCAGCTTCTACCCGTCGCTCCTCTGAAGAAGATGATCGTCCAATTGGTCGTTTGTTAGTTGATGCTTCATACAGCCCAGTTGAACGTATTGCTTACAGTGTAGAGTCTGCGCGTGTTGAACAACGCACAGACCTAGACAAACTTATCATCGACATGGAGACGAACGGTACTTTGGATCCTGAAGAAGCGATCCGCCGTTCTGCTACTATCCTAGCTGAACAGCTAGATGCATTCGTAGACCTACGTGATGTATCTGAGCCAGAAGCGAAAGAAGAGAAGCCAGAATTCGATCCGATTCTGCTTCGTCCAGTAGATGATCTTGAGCTGACAGTACGTTCTGCAAACTGTTTGAAAGCAGAAGCTATCCAGTACATTGGTGACCTGGTACAGCGCACTGAGGTTGAGCTACTTAAAACGCCAAACCTTGGTAAGAAATCGCTAACTGAAATCAAAGATGTTCTAGCATCTCGTGGTCTTTCTCTAGGCATGCGCCTAGAAAACTGGCCGCCAGAGAGCATCGCTGAAAAAGATTAATCAGGTTTTTATCAAACTGATTTGTAGAGAAGGATAAAACTATGCGCCATCGTAAGAGTGGTCGTCAGTTGAATCGCAACAGCAGCCATCGTCAAGCTATGTTCAAAAACATGGCCGGTTCTTTGGTCAAGCACGAAGTGATCAAAACTACGTTACCAAAAGCGAAAGAATTACGTCGCGTAATCGAGCCTCTAATCACTATGGCTAAAGAAGACAGCGTTGCAAACCGCCGTCTAGCTTTCGCCCGCACTGGTGACAAAGAGGTTGTAGGTAAACTATTCAACGAGCTTGGTCCTCGTTACGAAGCTCGTCCAGGCGGTTACACTCGCATTCTTAAATGCGGTTTCCGTGCTGGCGACAATGCCCCAATGGCATATGTTGAGCTAGTTGACCGTCCAGTTGTAGAAGCTGAAGAAGAAGCAGTTGAAGCAACTGAAGAGTAATTAATACTCTTAGTTCTGAGAATTCAGAATTATAGAAAAACCCGGCTTAGGCCGGGTTTTTTGTTTTCAGCAGCAAAATAGAACTTTTGAGTTACAGTAACGTTCTTTGGTATTTTTGACGAATATATTTTTTCCGGTTGGCCTGTAGAGAAAAGTCAGCTATCAAACTTTGACAACAGTGTATAAGTATAGTGCGTGCCAGTTACTGAATACGAAATTTAATTAGTTTTGACTAAAAGTATAACTTATAAGGTGATAGTATTAATCTGCGTAATACTTTGGATGTTTCTCGAGTTAATTTCATCTCTTTATTTACCAGAGTGCATACGTCGTCATAAGATAAAATATAAACAAGCACAATAACAGGAAGCGAATGTGTTTTACTTCTATTATCCAGTCGAACTAGAAAGTTCATTAGGTCCTGCGACTATTTCAATTAAGACAAGTGAAGAGAGCATACCAAAAATTGAATTGTTGAGAAGAAATACAGTTTCTGAAGGTCTTGACAATTGCTATCTTTTCTATCCAACTCTCAGTTCTTTGCTATCTCAATGTATTTTGGATTTAGAGCTTCGCTCCAAAGTTATTTCAGAATATGACACCTTGTCTAATGAATTGTTCGAATTAAAGAAGAAAAGCAAAAACACTATTATCTGCATTGGTGTATCAGTAATTGGAAACACAGAGGTCAAAACCAATGTGCGTGATATATCCTATAAAGTTTCCTTTTCAAGTACGAATAGTTCCCTAAAAGCTATGTTGTCTGAGTATTTTGTTCACAAAAATAGAAAACTAAAGAAATCAGTTGGAAGCCTTTCTGCAATATCACAGTTCATGGAGGAGATAGAGATATCAGATGGCGACATGCAGTCTGATCTGGATTTTCTAAGTGACTCTCTTTTTATCAAATCAAATTTCGGTGGATCTTCCGAGATAGCTTCATCACTAGCACTACTTGATGATAAGTCGAAATATATAGAAAAGCTTTCTCTAGATTATGAAGACGTAAAAAAACAGTACTCTATTGTCAATGATGAATTGGAAGAACAATTAGAAAAACACGAAAGTTTGAAAGCCGACCAAAAAAGAGCAATTCATCAAATACAAATACTTCAAGAGTCACTAGTAGAGAAACATCAAGAATCATCGTTAAAAGAATCTGAAATTGAACAAAAGTACTTGAAGCAAATTAGTGCACTTAATAGCGAAAACAATGAGTTGTTGAACGCGACAAAGTTGTTAGAGAGCGAATGTAATACTGCTAGTGAGACGTTAGACAAATCGATCAGAGAAATTCAAAAACTACAAGAGCAATTCGAAGATAAGTCATTAGAAGTTAAAAGATTGATGACAATGAATAGCGAGCTTGTAAAAGAAAATAGCCTGCTGGCGTCAAAAATATTAGAAATTAATGAAGAGCAAATGAACTCGTCACTTGCCTACGCTACAGTTACCGAGCAAGTAGAAAAAGATAAAAAGCAATCTATAGCAAAGCAAAAAGTTTTAGAGCGAGAGTTAACAAGGCTTAAATCAAGAAATGCTGAGTTAACTCATAAATATAGCTCCTTACGTTATAAGATGTTTTGTACTAATAGAGAACTTGAATTAATTCAATCTTCGCCATTTTGGAAGGGCAGTAGGCTCTTAAAAAATCTGAAATCAAAACTTAATAAAAATAAAATATCAGACTCAGTAAAGGCAGATATAGCACTTATAGCAACGAGCGAATATTTTGATTTTGATTGGTACCTTGAAACGTATGGTGATGTGCAAGAAGCTAACGTAGATCCTGCTCAACATTATTTAATTGCTGGAGCTGAAGAAGGGCGCTTGCCAGGGCCCAATTTTGACGGGAACTGGTATCTTGAACGATACCCTGATGTCGCAGAGGCAGAAATAAACCCCTTATTGCACTTTATCAAATGTGGTAAGAGGGAAGGTCGTGTGCCATCGCCAAAGATGCTAGCTGACAAAAGAAAAGTTTGAGGGGAGTACTATGTCAGTAAATAAGCTTTTATGGCTAGGTTGCGGAGATTGCGAAGGTTTAAAGTATTTCCATTCTCAATTTGATGAAATGCTGCTGATCGATGCAAGGCACTTAGATGAATTAGCAATTCCAGAAAATTTTAGGGGGCATTTTCAACAGTTAGTTGTCTCGACTAAAGCAAGTCTATCTACTTTTAAAGAAACCAACATCCCTGAATTATCTTCACTTAATAAGGTTGGTTGCTTTGTGTCAAATTTCCCTGGCTTGAATGTCGAAACTGAACGGGAAGTTTGCACAAAAAACGTGTTTGATATTGTTCACGACTTTTTTACAGGTGCTGACAAAAAAACACTTATTTTAGATATACCTGATTCTCAATTTGAACTGCTAAGCGGTCTTTCAGATAAAGACGCCTTAAAAAATATTGATGAAATAATAGTCTGGAGTGTACCTCAAAATTCTGAAGGTCAAGAAACGGACGACTCAATTAGGTTCTACTTAGAAAATAGCGGATTTGTATCTTATTCAAGGAATGAAAATTTTAGTGGATATGATTGGTTTCACTTCATCCATAACCCTCTGTTTTCCGATTATTTGGAGTTAAAGGATAGGTCAAGCGCGCTTGAAGATAAACTAAAAGAAGAAAATAAAAAAAACAAAGAGCTTCAAGATAAGTACGAGTTGCTAAAGCGAACTGGAATTCGACTCGAGTCACAAATAGAGCTCATTCAAAAGCTTATGTCATTTGACTCCAAGTAAAAAAATTTAGGTAGTTTACTAAAATGGAAAAAAATATATTACGCGAAGCTAACATTCTTTTTAACAAGAATGACTTTGACGGCGCATTGGCACTTTACAAAAAAGCCCAGCACATTTTTTTAGATCTCTATGAAAGTTTAGAGTTGGTAATCGAATATACAGAACGCCAAAAATCAAAATGCTTGCCTGTTGAAATTGTGAAACAGTCTTTAAACAAAGATCGCTTTGGAAATGAGGTTACAGAAAAAGTCGTTATAGATAAAAATGATCCACGTTTAACGTTAGTAAAACCAGATTGTTTGGAAGATTATTACTTCAAGCAGATACAAGAGTCGGAACTCTTTGATGCAGAGTATTATCTTTCTAAATATTACGATGAGTTAACTGAAGTAGATAATCTTCTTGAAAATTTCTTAACTGAAGGCATTGAAAAAAAACGTAATCCTTCAAGGAAGTTTGATACTGAGTTCTACTTAAAACATAACCCAGATGTTGCACAAGCTGACGTTAATCCGTTTTTACATTATGTTGGAAATGGAAGGTTCGAAGGTAGGGAGGCATATCCAAAGCCATATGATTCGTCATATGAAGTTTCGCCTGTAGAGTATGTCAAGCGTTTACCAACAGGTGAAGTTTGCAATAATCCTGCGGTCAGAACTATTTGTTTTTACTTACCACAGTTTCATGCTATTCCAGAAAACGATGAATGGTGGGGCAAAGGGTTTACTGAGTGGACTAACGTAAAACCAGCTAAACCACAATTTGAAGGTCATTATCAGCCACACGTTCCAGATGAGTTTCTTGGTTACTACAATTTGCTAGAGAAAGATACTCAACGTAAGCAGATTGAACTTGCTAAGCAATATGGTATCGAGGGATTTTGTTATTACCTCTATTGGTTCTCTGGTCAAAGACTACTCGAGCAACCATTGGATAACATGCTAGCAGACAAAACGTTAGACCTTCCGTTTTGTGTGTGTTGGGCAAATGAAAACTGGAGTAGGCGTTGGGATGGATTGGATAATGATCTTCTTATGGTGCAAGACTATTCGCCAGAAGACGACATCTCATTCATAGAAAATACTTCAAAATACCTTAAAGATGAGCGGTACATTAAAATAAACGGTAAACCTCTTTTAATGGTTTATCGACCTAACCTTTTTCCAGATATGAAGGCAACTGCAAAGCGTTGGCGAAAGTGGTGTCGTGAGAATGGAGTCGGTGAAATTTATCTGGCGTATCCGCAGTCTTTTGAGTCAGTTCCACCTGAAGAATATAATTTCGATGGTGCAGTTGAGTTTCCACCAAATAAAAGTAACCCTCCAAATATTACAGAGTTTCAAACCCCTGTAGTCGAAGATTTTCAGTCGACGGTATACGACTGGAGAGTGTTTATGGAGCGCAGCGAACAGTATCAAGATCCAGGTTATACTTTATTCAGAGGCATAACGCCGTCGTGGGACAATACTGCTAGGAAGAAAAATAAAGGTACAGTTTTTCAAAATAGCTGCCCTTCACTATTCGAACATAACGCGATTAGAGCATTTACCGAAGTCAAACGAGCTGCGAAAAGCAAAGATGAAGAGATTGTATTTGTAAATGCCTGGAACGAATGGGCTGAAGGAGCTCACTTAGAGCCGGACCAAAAATATGGCTACGCGTGGTTGCAAGCAATAAAAAATGCTCATGAAGCAGTATTAAAAAAAAAGAATAGCATACTCTTAGTAAGCCATGATGCACATCCTCATGGTGCACAAGTTTTGTGCTTAAATATGGCAAAGGAGCTATCCGAGAATTTTCACTTCAGGGTGGAAATTCTTGTGCTAGGTGAAGGTAACTTAATCCCTAAATTTAAAAAATACGGAAACGTTACTCAGGTCCACTTGCATATTGACTCACAAGAAAAAGTTGCAGCTATTTTAGAAGATATTAAAGAAAGCGGTGTTGATAAAGTTATTGTAAATACGGCAGTATCAGGCGCTATTTCCTCATTCTTGAATAAAGCTGGCTTTACCCAAATTAACCTCATACATGAACTGCCTAAAGTTCTTGCTCAGTACGATTTACATGGTCAGGTATCTGACATTATAAAGTACTCTGATGAAATTATTTTTCCTGCTAAACAAGTAAAAGATGGATTTGAGTCATTTTCAGGGCAGACTATTGATCATTGGAGTATAACACCGCAAGGTCTTTTCCAGCCGAGCATTCTTCGTAAGGGCGAAACAAAGACAACCTGCAAGCAAATGCTTATTGAACAATTTAGTCTTCCAAGAAATGCACAAATAATATTAAACGTTGCATACGCTGATTATCGTAAAGGCTTTGATCTATTCGTTGAAGCGGCATGCGAGTTGTTTACTAAGCACGAAAACTTATTCGCTATCTGGGTAGGACATCAAGATGGTGGCCTCGTCTCAAAAAGTCTTGAGGTTGCTGAAAAACTAGGATTTAAGGACCGCTTCATATTAACGAACGGATATGTTGATAATCCTCAGGTGTACTATGCCGGTGCTGATATATTCGCCTTGACCTCAAGAGAAGACCCTTTTCCATCTGTTGTTTTAGAATCTCTTGATGCGGAAACGCCTATAGTAGCATTTGAAGACAGTGGCGGATTTGAAAACTTGTTGAATAGAGGTTGTGGTTTACTTGCAAAGAAAGGTGACATTTCTTCTTTTGCGGCCTGTGCAGAGTCGTTATTAACTAACAAGAAGGAAGCAAAAAAGTTGGCCAGCACTGGTAGAGCTTTAATAGATAAAGAGTTCAGGTTTCACCACTATATTTTTGATTTGTTGGGAAAACTAGATTTCTCTATACCTAAGGTTTCAGTAGTTGTTCCTAATTACAATTATGCAGATTATATCGAGCAAAGGTTGGATAGTATTTTCAAGCAAAGCTACCCTATTTATGAAGTTATTATTCTTGACGACAATTCAACTGATAACAGCGTCGATGTGATTAAAAACTATCTTCATGACCAAGAATTTCCTGCAAAACTAATTGTTAACAAATCTAATTCTGGTTCAGTTTTCAAACAATGGGAAAAAGGAGCTGAACTTGCAACCGGCGATTTGATTTGGATGGCTGAGGCCGATGATTTGGCCGCTCCGAATTTTCTTAATAAGCTTACTGATTTGTTTATCAAAGACAAAGAATTAGTACTTGCATATAGCCAGTCTAAGCAAATTGACCAAGATGGGAAGCTACTGAGTAACGATTATTTAGAATACACAGCAGATTTAGGAGAGTTTTGGCAGCAAGACTTTATTGTTGACGGTCAAGATGAAATAAAAAGAGGACTTTGCGTAAAAAACACTATTCCAAATGTTAGTGGTGCTCTTTTTGACCGAGTTGCATTCATAGAGTCTATCGGAAAACTCAAGAATACCTTATCTGAATATAAAGTGGCGGGAGACTGGCTTATATATGTTGACCTATTGCAAAGGGGAAAGCTCGGCTTTATAGCTGAGTCGCTAAACCTGCATAGGCGCCATATTTCAAGCGTTACGAAAGTTAATGACCACATGGAAGAGATCGAGAGAGTTCAAAGCTACAGCAGTAAACTTGTTGAAATTCCCAAAGAAATGGTGGAAAGAATCAGTAACTACAATAAGCTACTTAAAGCACATTTTGCAGGCAAAAGTGAGATGCATTCATGAATAGAGTGCTCATACTAGGTGGGAATGGTTACATAGGAGGCTCTCTTGCATCAAGTTTGATGGCAAGCGGCTATCATGTAACAGTCGTTAGTCGGAGCAGTATTACTAACATTGAATGTCATCGATATATTCAATTAGATCTAGCTAAAAATGACGCCTGTAAATCATTAAATGTAGATGAAGTAGATACAGTTATAGATTTAGTTAGTTACATTCCGCCAAACACAGAAAATGTTTCAGTTTCAGATATCAAGCGAACTTTAGAGTCTTATGAAAACTTACTGAAGCATTTAAACGACAAGCAGTATTTATTTTTTTCTAGCGGCGGAACAGTCTATGGGAACAGCTCAATGCCTTTGAGTGAAAGTGCCCCTCTTAAACCTGTATCACCTTACGGAGTTCAAAAGTGTATTCAAGAGGAGCTCATTCAAAAGTTGATGCCCAAAGGTGTCATCATGAGAGTTACAAATCCCTATGGTGGGATTCAGCAGGTAAAACACGGCGTAGGTTTTGTTGCGCATCTCCTAGATTGTTACTTAAATAAGAGAACGCTTACTCTAACTGTGCCTAAGAATACAGTAAGAGATTACATTCATATCGATGACCTAATTTATGCGACGAAAGGAGTGTTAGATCTAAATAGTGATGTGGTTGAGATTTTTAATATATCAACTTCTCACGGAACATCGCTCGAAGAATTGATTGAGAGCTTGCAGGAGCCTTCTAGATTAGCGTTGGCTGTCAATGACGTTGCGCCGCATAATCATATTCTTTGTAATATTCTAGATAACTCTAAGTTAGAAAATGCGATAAAATTCAAAATTAGAAGCAGGGTTACTCACTTTGTAAATCACTTTTCACACTCCGATTCTAAAAAGTGAATTTCTTAAAATTGATATGAAATTACAAAAAAATGGCCTAGATATGAGTAAATTAATTATACATGCTGGATTCCATAAAACAGGAACTTCAGCTATTCAGCGAACACTTTATAATAATAAGGCTTTACTATCGAGTAATAACTATTTCTACCCAAATTCAGACCCATTTGAAGCTCATCATAAGCTTTTAGCGCGACTTCTTAATAGTCAAATTTATGATTTGGAAGAAGCTAAAAATGATGCGTATAGAACGTTAGCAACGTTCAAAGAGCAAGCATCTGGAAAAGATATTGTGATAAGTTCTGAAATGATATGTGAAGGGTTGAACCCCATAGTCTTTGAGCGTGCGTTTGAGCTTTTTGAGCGTGTTGAGATACATTTTTATATTCGAAATCAGTTAGAACTTACCGAAAGTGCATACAACCAGCAAGTAAAGCAAAATGGTGAAAGTCGCTCACTTCTTGAGTATAAACCTTACACTGTTGATTTATATTCACATGTTGAGCAGTTCCGACAGGTGTTTCCTTCAATAGTGACAAAGTGTCATCTTTACGATAAAGGTGAGTTTGTTGGTGGTAATTTAATTTTTGATTTCTTTGAAAGAGTACTTGAAATAGAAGGACCTGAAATAGACAGGGAAGCTCAAGGTATTACCAATCGATCACTCAGCCCTGTAGCTTGTATTCTCTTAAGATATGCAAATAAGGTTCTAGCAACTAGTAGTAAAGCTAGACAGGATTATATAAAGAAATTGTTTTCTTCTTTTTCGGATAATAGTGATCATTCTTATAAACTTATTCCAGATCATGTTGAAGAGAAAATTTTACAAGAGATTGATTTTTGTAATAAGAGACTCGATAGCGAGTATTTAAATAAGGACTATTTTTCCAAAATTGCTGTCAGAAACATTGAGTTTTTGAGTGATGAAAAAGCCTTTGAAATCGCACGTAGTAAAGAATTTGAAGTCATCATTTAGACGCTTTATAGGAATTTTAACTTGAAGTTATTAAGTAAAGAGTTAGTCGAGCTAATTGACAATACTAACGAATTTGAGTGTGAACAAAGGAAAAAAGTTCTTGAAGAATTAGAAAAACTTAATTTGGAACGTGATTTTCAGTTGGTAGAGAGTGCTCAAAATTTTTTACTGTTAAAATTCCTTGCCATAAACATTTTAATTTTTAATATGCAATTCATGGGCGGTAAAAATGGTACAGAAAAGCGTATTAAAAGTTATTACAACGATATCTTGGCATTTTTGTTGAATCGAAGTCGGACACCAGTTTCAGCGCATAACAGCCTAAACATAGCATACGAATGGGAGTCGAATTTCAAGGTTTGGCGCCCAAGAAAAGTCAAAAATCACAGTTATAGTGATGGTGATTCAGTAGAGGATGAGATCTATCGAGTAGTAGAATCCTCCTCAGATGTTTCGCTTTATTCTGCGCAGTTGACTAAGAATTGTGCCTCTTGGGCTAGCACTTACCACTTTTCTCCAGATAGGCATCATTTAATAAGGCCTCTAGAAGGCCTTATTAAAAACAAAAATGTTCTTGAATTAGGTTGCGGTTGTGGGGCTATAAGCCGTTATCTTGGTGAAATTGCGAACCATTTAGTAGCTGTCGAGGGAAGTATTAACCGTGGAAAAGTCGCAGCAGAACGTTGTAGAGACTTACCTAATGTAAATGTTGTTATCGACTTAATTCAAGACCTTGAGTTTGAAGAGGAATTTGACGTTGTAACTTTAGTCGGGGTTTTAGAATATTCACAGATTTACGTTGATAGTGACGATCCTATAGGTCATGTAATTCAGAAAGCTAAGCAATATCTGAAGCCCAATGGTATTTTAATTGTAGCTATCGAGAACCAGTTAGGGTTGAAGTACTTTGCTGGCGCGCCAGAAGACCATGGTGTTGGAGTCATGGCTGGTATTAATGACATTTACTCCAATGATGATCCCATAACATTTGGTAAAAAAGAGCTTGAAAATAAGTTTATAAGTGAAGGTTTTAAAAAGGTAGATACTTTTCTAGCATTTCCCGATTATAAATTACCCTCATTGATCGTTCACCCTTTATACACACGCTCACCCAATAAATTCGATTTATCAGACATCGTAGCTGGCACTGCAATACACGATGGGCAACCCATAGCCAATCCCACTTTTTCTCTAGAATCTACTTTAAGATTGGTTGAAAGAAATGGACTCTTACCTGATTTAGCTAATTCACATTTATTCGTCTGCCATAAAGAGCAACCTATATTCGATTACAAGCCTCAAGTCATTGCGTCTTATTTTTCTCCAAAGAGAAACCGAACCACAAGACAATATATTGAGTTTATTGATAATGACGGTACAACTACAGTCAATAGAACTCAGTTTGATGAAAGCGGCTCATCAATAGTTACCGAAGAACCTTTGGTTGAAGGAAGTGTTTATCGGTTTTCATTGCACAAGATTATTCAAAAAGAGAACTGGAAAGTAGAGGAGTTAGTTCCTTGGTTTAAAGTATGGTTGGATGAACTCAGAAAGTTCCAGCTCAACGAAAATTTGATAGCAAACAAGGTAAGTCAACTACCAGGGAAGTACCTAGATGCACTACCCCGAAATATGATGGTTAATGCAAACAATGATATCGAGTTTATCGATTTAGAGTGGAATTACCCAAATGACGTACCTTACAATTTAGTAGCATTTAGGGGAATCGTTGTAACTTTAGGAGGCATTACCTCTGTCGCTCAACCCAAAGATGCACCTTTTGTTTCTAGAATAAATCTAGTCAAATATTTACTACGTGAGCTTTCTATATCTGTCGACATCAATCAATTTCAGGGTGTGTTCAGAGAAATTAACTCCTATTTCTCGGCTTCATTTAATACAGGTAGTCTCAACGAGAACGCGTCTTTAGAAGAATTTATAAACCTGCCTCATTTTACCGTAAGAGGTTATAAAGAGGAGCAACAAATAAGGTTAGCTGAATTGTGTCTTTACTGGGCTGAAGAACCAAACGCCTTCTCTGAAGAAAAGACGGTAAAACAGAGCTTCCAAGCCTCTGCTTCAGAGCAAATATTCAATATTCAAATTCCGCACAAGCGAATTAATTCGCTAAGATTAGACATCTCAAATAGAGAAGGAATGTTCTTTCTAGGTGAATGTAAAATTCAAGCAAAGGATGGAAGCGTTGTTTGGGACTTAAATATTGAGCAACCAAACTATTCAGGAGTTGGGGAAATGGAGTTCTTAAGTTTTCAAGGGGGGAAGCAGATAGCTATTAAGAGTACTGGGAATGATCCAAAGTTCACTTTAGATTTGTCTAATGTGGAAGAAGAGGTTTTTAATGCTGGTGCAGTTTTATTATTGCGAATGAGTAGCTTCTTCTAGCAGGACATGGAGTCAAGGAAAGTGCTAAGACAAGCCATTATTTGTCATTTATTCTATCAAACCCACATAGAAAAAGCGCTCGACTACCTAAAGGAGAGCGCCGGCTTAGCTGATATATATGTAACATGCAATCAATCGCTTTCTAGGTGCGTGATAAGAGCGGCAAATAAAAAAGGTTTATCCGTTCAACTGAGGATTTTTGAAAACAGAGGAATGGACATACTTCCATTTCTAAAACTTTTACCTGAACTAGAAAGTTCATACGACGTAGTGACAAAAATCCATGTAAAAAAAGAGGTCGATGATATCGACGTTGTCTGGAACAAATATGCTAGTGAGTCGTTAGTTTTAAGCAGTGTTCTAAAACACGTTGAGCATGTATTTGTACAAAGAAAAGAAGTGGCGTTTGCCGGTATGGCACCTTTTTACTTGTCATGCAAAAAACTAATGCTAGGTAACGAAGAAAATTTCAGCTATTTGTTAAAAAACGTACCAAAATTACACCAAGATTGGGATTCCTTCGGTTTTTTTGCTGGAACTAATTTTAGCGTTCGCCCTAAGGTATTAAGGCACCTGTCGGAGTGGTTGACAAATAATGAACATATATTTGGAGAAGACTATTCGAAAGATGGATCTTGGGCTAACGCTTTAGAAAGAGTTTTTCTTTTAACTTGTAGTGAACTTGATAAGGTTGCTTTGATTTTTTGTCATGAAAACAATGTGTTTTCACAAATTTGTAAACCCACTGAGTTTGTGTCTCATGCCTCGACACGAGAGGTGAGCAATACGCTTAAGTTTATTACCGAAGACAGTAGAGATTTGTCTGCAATTCTTGAACACAGTAAACGTGATTGGGGCGAGCAAGATTTTGTTGGTACACCGAGTTATGTTCCATATTACCTTTTCTTAGAACAGTTTTTAGAAAGCGCCAGTCAGATTGAGTCGTTCCGCATTCTGAAGCGTCAAAGAACAACTATTAATTGGCAAGAGTTAAAGCAAAAAGCGCGAACAAAGCACAAGGTTTCTATTGTCATTCCTGTTTATAACCAAGCAGAGTTGACGGAAGCGTGTGTTCGCTCGATATTTACACATAATGACGATCAAATCTTAGAAGTTATTGCCGTAGACAATGGCTCAGACCTGCAGACTAAAAAGGTACTACAGCGGCTTTCGGGTCTTTTTGAAGCCTTTTCGGTAGTATCACTTGATATGAATTTGAATTTTTCTTTGGGTTGCAATATCGGCTTCGCTAAGAGCGAAGGTGATTATATTGTCTTCTTGAACAATGACATTGAAGTAACGAAAGGCTGGCTTTCCTCTTTAGTTTCTCCAGTGAAATCCGGGGAATATTTTGCAACGCAGCCCCTGCTCTTATACCCCGACAAGACAATACAAAGCGTAGGTATCACTTTTAATCGCAATAGCTGCATAGGCTATGGTATTTACAATGGTAAGCCGCGCAGCTTTGTTGAAAGCATAAAAAATACAATTTTTTCAGCAGTTACAGCGGCATGCATTTGTGTAAAGGCGAAAGACTTTGCTGAAGTTGAAGGTTTTTCTCCTGTCTACATTAATGGCCAAGAAGACATAGACCTTTGTTTAAAGCTTAAAAGGCTTACTTCTTTGATGGCCAAAGTTGTTACATCTAGTGTTCTGGTTCATCATGAGTCTAAGTCTGAAGGTCGATTTGATAACGTTAAGCTTAATAGACATATATTTGTAAAACGATGGGCAACACATGTCAGCTCCGACGACATAGAACACTATAAAAGTGATAGAGTTCTGATTACTAACACGAAGATAGACGCCACAAATATTCCTTTTTGGATAAAGTCAGCATCGCATGTAGTAGCATCGAAGATAGATGCTGATACTCATTCTTTAGTGGGGAATTTTTATGAAGGGCAAATAAGTGCAAGTTCTGCGTTGTCATCTTTAATGTTCTTAACGCAAGAAAGTCCCTCGTTGGCTTCGTCGTTCGAATATACGTTTGAAAGCTTAAGGGAAGCGTTACACAAAGAGAAGCATGTAACACGTACACTAATAGTTACCAACGGCGCATTTTCTGAAAATCACTTGTTGGCCGACAAGCTTTACGACTTTTATAAAATTCAAAGGAGTAGCGTTGGGATAGCGCTAATTTCTAGTCGGGATCGAATTGCATTAAGCTGCTATAAAGAAATGCCTCACGAGCAGAGGCAAACGAACTGTCTCTATTTAAATTCCGAAAATATTGAGCTCGCTTCTTTTATTCAATATGCACTTAGCTACCGGGCTGACAATATCCACCTCGTTGAATCTTCGCGAGAGTCTTTGCTTTTAGCTGCCGTTTATAAGTATCTATACAACAGCAAAATTTACATAGAACGTTTAGCGTCGATAGGAACATTATCCTCCTGTTTCGATATTCAGAACGCTGATAAACAGTCTCTTGATTTCGTTGAGCCAGTAGTGACGAAAGGTTTCGAACGTCAATATATTAAATCTAAACATATTGCTACTTTGAATTCGGCTAATTCCTATTCAATGATTTTTCTCTATGAAGAAAATAATTTTATTGAATTGGCTTGGTTCATAAATTATGTTCAGCGCTTTTTTCGAGCGAAGCTTAATGTTCATCTGCTAGTTAGTGGGGAACTGAATCCATCCCATAAAATGCTATGCCTTGGTGAGCATACCAACCTAATATTTTTAGATAGGGACAGCGAAGCTTTAACCATTACAAGCAAGAAATCTATCGTGTTTACACCGCGTGACAAGCAAATACCAGCAGAACAAGTGGCTATGGTAAAATTCGTGAGCGAATCTATTAATCTACTACCAATTGATTTTAGCGTGGCGAACTATAGTGTCTTTTCTCAGCCAATTAAAACATTTATTAGATGGTTAAGGACGAATTGCCTCAAACACGATACTGATAAATTTAAAGAAAAGACAGTTCCACAACTTAGAGATTGTAAACGTGAAGACTATACGCCATTAGAAAGAAAGTATTGCTTGGCGTTGCTCCAAGGAGACATTAAAAAATTGCTAGAAGAAAGCTGATACTCATACCTGATTGTAAGCGCCTTATGCGATATGCTATTCTCAAAAATTACATTCCTCACTGCATTTCAATCGAACACTCATCTACCGAAAAGTAACAATGACTGAAGAATATCAACAACAGCTAAAACTTATTCGTAACGCCCTGATTAATAATAACTATGAGTACGCTAATTTAAAACTTAAAGCGTTGTCGGAACAGTTCCCAGAACAAGCTCCTATTTTTAGCTTTTTGGTTGAGTATACGCAGGTCAAGTTAGAGGGAGGAAATTTACTAGATACGGTAGAGCAACCAGTTAAGTCGCTTTCACATCATTTTATTGGGAAGAGGGTCGAAAGAAAAGGCTGCTCTTTTTCTAAAGATGATCGCAAGCTTCCCATAAACGTGCTTGTTATTAGCTGGGATATTGGCCATAACCCGTTGGGAAGAGCTTATATGCTTGCCGAAGCAGTTCAAAGAGTCGCGGGTAACGTTTTGCTTGCAGGGTATCAGTTCGAGCGGTATGGAAAAGATATATGGGAGCCAGTAAGAGAATCGAAGATACCGGTAATTTCCTTGAAAGGTAAACTTCTGCCTGAATTATTGGAAGAAGCTGAGAAGATTGTAGAGCGCTATAACCCTGATATAGTGATAGCGTGTAAGCCTCGGTTACCTTCTGTTAATTTAGGAATGCTTTTCAAAGCACGCAAAGGAATTCCTCTTATAATTGATGTCGACGACCACGAGCTTTCTTTCACGAAAGAAAAATCAGACATATCGTTAGCAGAGTTGACCGAGTTCCCAGAAAAATTCAGTAGCATTGCTGAGCCTTATGAAAGTGAATGGACTCAACTAAGCCATAATTTAGTCGGTTTCGCTGATGAGATAATAGTATCGAACGTCGCGCTGGAAAAAGAGTTTGGTGGATATCAGATTCCGCACGTTCGAGATGAAAGTACTTTTGACCCCTCACGCTTTGAAGTTGCGGCTGTGCGCCGTCAATATGGAGTTCCAGAGAAAGCTAAAGTAGTAATGTTTTTTGGAACTCCTCGAATTCACAAAGGTATAGGGAAAGTTGCGCAGGCTGTAGGTCAAATCAATGATGACAACTTTCTTTTTGTTGTGGTTGGTACTTCCCCTGATAAGAGAGTTACTAGTGAATTAGAAAAATTAAGCAAGGGAAGGCTGCTCAACATTCCAAATCAGCCTTTTTCGTCTATTCCAGAGATTCTTACAATGGCGGACCTGGTTTGTTTGCCACAAGACGTTACGCATGAAACATCGAAATACCAGTTACCAGCAAAAGCGATGGACGCAATTGCGATGTGCAAGCCTCTGCTTGTCTCGAGTACTGTACCATTAAAGCAACTTGTTGATGCAGGCGTTGCAGAGTTAATTGATGAACATAATTTGGCTTCACAGATCTATTCAGTGGCAAATCGAAAGCTGAGTTTGGATATACTGAAGAAACGTAAAGAGAAGTTTCTTTCTAATTATAGCTACAAATCCGCCGAGCCAATTTTACGAGAGATATTTAAATCCGTGTCAGATAAGAAAGGCACTATTGATATCACTGAGCAAGAGAAATTTTGGGATGGTGTGCGAAGCTTGTTTGTACCTAAAGATCTTTCTAAGCGTTCTAACGGAATAGATATAGTATTGTTTTGGAAACAGAATGATTCAGGGTTGTACGGGCGTCGGCATGACATGGTCGCTAAACTACTATCAGAACGTGATGACGTAAGAAAAGTTCTTGTAATCGACGCACCTATTTCAACCTTTGATTTGAACAAAAAAGTCAGTAAAGAAGCGTCATTAACTCAAGAACGAGCAGTTTATATAAAAACTTATGAAAAAAAACTCGGTCAGCTTGACTCTGATAACCTCATATACGATGTATTTATTCATCAGCCGGGTATTTACTATTCTGATACACCTATAGCCGGTCGAATTCCGTTGTTAGAAGATTACAGTGAATTTCTCACTAAAGTTTTCGAGAGAGAAGGAATTAACACAAGAAATTCTGTATTTTGGTTTTACCCTAAAAATTACTTAGCAGAAGATTTAATTGATATTTTTGAGCCAAAGTCAGTAGTTGTTGATGTGGTAGATGATCATAGAACTTGGCCTAATGTAAGTAAGCAGGAGATTTCTAAACTTACGAAGCATTACGAAAGTCTTTTGAAAAAGGCAGATTTGGCCTTTGCAAATTGTCAATCCGTTTACGATTCGATGTCAGAGTATACCCCTTTTATACAGTTGATACCCAATGGTTGTGAGCGTAGTCCAAAGGTTACCAAGCATTATGCTAAATTTATTGATGATATGAGAGCTCATACAGGGCCGATTATTGGATTTGTCGGTAATTTGGAGTCAAAGATAGATGATAAATTGATCGAAAAGTTAGCGCATGAAATGCCGGAAGCATTGATAGTTTTGGTTGGATCAACACATGCGAATCCTGATATTAAAAGGCTAAGCACAATTTCAAACATTGTTATGCCAGGTGTAATCGAAAGCCGAAATGTTAACGCTGTTATTAGAGAGTTTGACGTTTGTATTGTTCCACACAAGAGAACTGCGCTTACTATCAATATGAACCCATTAAAAGTGTTTGTTTACTTGAGCAACAAAAGGCCAGTAGTAACGACTGATATTGACAACCTTCCCAATAGTAAGGCCGTGCTAGTATCTAAAAATGCGGATGAGTTTGTCGACAATGTTAAGAAGGCTATTGCAAATAAATTTGATGAATCGATTTATTTAAAGTTTATCGAGCAAAATTGTTGGGAGAGTCGATTCAGGTCGCTCGATCATTATTTTGAAAACGTTGCTAAAAAAGTAATCGAAAATTAATGTTCTTGGGCCGTAGATTCATTGGTCTTTATGAAAAACAATGAATCTACGGCCCAATATCCTGCAGCGCTTAACATCAAAAAACATTTCTTCGCACGTAAATGTTTGAGTAAGTGCATATCTAGTTACATTATTCAGCCGTCAAATGCAGCAAAAATTACTTGGTTTACTTCTTTAGAATAAAATAGGCCTTAAATTGGTTTTGTTAACAGAATTTTTGGACCAGATTAAATTCATCTGACAGCAGACTCTTAGCTTTTAGATAAGTTTCTGGGTGCTTAATTACTAAACTTTCAGAATCAGGTTTTTTGCTCTCTTCAAGGTTATCGAGAGGCAAATTTATTAAGTTTTCTAGTTCAGATAAGCTGTCCTCATATCTGTGTGTTGAGCCAATAAAGTCAAAGTTTTCTGGTGCGATGTGCTGAAAATATCTTTGGTAAGTATTGCGAATGACTTCAAATTCCGGTTTCGTCAAAATTAAGTAAAAAGCTTCTTCAACTGATAATTCGGTTAAATCAAGTGTATACTTCAATAGGTTTTTGTAATGAGTAGTGGGCTGCTTGTTTCGTAAAATGTGTTTTGTGAGCAACCATAGTCGTTCTGCTGGATCTCTGATCCAGCAAATTCTTTTAGCATTTGGAAACATTGCTTTGTGGTTTACATGGCTAGCAAAGTGACCATGTAGAACGTAGACGTCTTTTGGTAAGCTTATGCCACGGCCACTAGTTAGTACGTTTGCTCCAGTATTTTCGTAAACGCCAAATATACTTTCTCTTCCATATGCGTTTGTGAGGGCTTTTTCAAACGATCTACAAACCGATTTTGGAATATGGTGAGAAATCAATTCGACACCAGGATGATCGCACAACATTGGTTCCAATGTTCGCTGTTGATGATTTGTTGGATATTCCAAGCTTACAAAGTCGTTTTTGGCGGGACGTTGAAAAGGCCCTAAATTATAAGCTCTACAAATTATGTTAATGAAAGATAGGTGTCTCTCATTTTGCAAAGTGCTTTCAATGGTCCGAATGACATTTAATTGGTAGTTTTCTAAATTACTTTTCTTGGCTGTCTTGCATAGCTCTCTAAGTTCTTCATAACTACGAGGGTGGAAACTTAACCACCCTTTTACTATATTCTTGACGTCATTAGAGTGAATAAACTGAGGGACACGAGTCGCCTGTATCTTCCTCTCGCAAATATTAATAAATTTTTCTCCATTTTCTTGAGGAAAAGCGTTTAAAAATTCTTTAATTTGGTCTAAATATCCATTTTTAGCGTGAGTATATCCGGTTTCTGATAGCAATGAGTACTTGGGAGTATTTTCTGAGATCCACTGCAGATATTCATCCAATGCAGTATGAAAATCACGTTTCTTATAAAAGTTGACTGCTCTTTTGAACTCTAAGGCTTTGTGGCTATACGATGAGTTAATCGGTTTGCTCTGAACAGATATATTAGATGTATCTAAACCAATTGTGTCAAGAAAATCCGTTACTATATTACCTTTTACAAACATATTTTTTGCATAAAAACGCAACAAAAACCTTTGTGAAGGATAAGTTTGGAAGCTCCTTAGTATTCTTCTCAAGCTTGAAGATATTGGGTGCATAATATCTTCAAAAGGCGAAGTTTTAAAATGACGCTTTACACTCTGGTTGTGCGATGATTCAACAACTTCTAGCTCATTTCTAAGGTAAAGAACTACTCTAGCTTGAGGTATCTTTTCTAATAGCAAGTCAATATGTTCAAAAAAATACTCTGAAGAAAAAAGAAGTTTATTAGCGTTTAATTTTTTAGCTTCTTTTTGTACAGCCTCTAGTTTCTTGCTTGAAAAAATCAAATCACCGTTATTTCCTTTTTCAAATAAGCTCAGTAAATTTCCACTACTTATAAGGTTTTTATCTAAGTGATGCGCTGGGTAAAATACCCCCTTGATAAGAAACCATTCTCTATGGCGTGAGCACCACTGTTGTATAAAAGACGTCCCGGTCTTAGGAGGGCCTACATGAATAAAAATTTCCATCGAATAGCTTTTTTACCTTTAACTTATAATGTTTTTATAAACGCTAGTATACTGTAGAGACATCTGTTTCAAATTTTGCCTTCTTCCTTCATTCTTTTGCCATCTTGTGACGTTTTCAGCATAATTTTGCCAGATTGTCGCTTTTGGCACCTCATTTAGAACATTAAATAAGTCATCTAGATTGGCATTTTTTACTAATACTCCGCATTTATTGATATCTATTCTTTCTTTGACAGCACCATTATCAAAAGCTATCACAGGAACTCCGTTTGCCCACATTTCAGTCAAAGTGTGACACCATGTCTCGGGCCAAATAGATAGGAGTAAGCCCCAGCTAGGATTGATTTTTTCTATTTCAAGAGAAACTTCATCTCTTCTATAAGCACCGTACTCAAAAAACCTAGGATGCGTTATTTCAGTGTCTGCTAGTTTGCCTAGTAAGTGAATTTCAAAATTTGAGAACTTTTCCAATATTGGCAAGATGAAATCGCTCCCTTTGCTTTTGACTATCGTCCCTAGCATTAATAATCTTACGTTTTTGCCGCTTTCAGGCCTCTGAGCCAGAGAAGAAAAATGAGTAAAGTCACGGCCATGTGGAATGACATGAAAAGGCTTGTTTAACGCAGACGGCAGGTTTTGTATTGTGACATTTTTAGCAAACTCGGATGTTGTAATGATTGAGTGTACATGCGAGAGCATCGAATCAAATATGTAACGCCAATTTTTTATGTCACGGTGCTTTAAATTCGAAAAATATTCTTTGGGCCACAATTCGATATTACACATCCCGAAGCCCTCTGTGCAATTACCACCGCAGTAATTATTCTCATTGTCTAGCAACTTAACTGAAGGACATACGGGGTAAAAATCGTGAATCGAATATACGGTAGGGATACCAAGCTTCAAAGCTTCCTTGACTAAACCAATGCTGTGCCAGGCGATCTGTCTAACATGAACCAATTCTATGGACCACAAATTAAGCAAGCTTATTAAAAGATTGTCGTATTCAATACTAGTATGGGTGTTCGGTGTTATTGGAGAGTTAAGGTAATTTGTTTGTAGGTGCAGTTCCTCTTGCCCGGTGATCAAGTATAAGCTAATTCTTCTTGAGTTACTTCTTAATAGAAAGGTTTCATACTCGTTCTGAATAGACATCATAAGGTCTTTATTGGTTTTTGCGGTTCCTCCTTCTTCGGTTGCAATAACGAATAATATCCTCGGTTTACATTGTGAAAAAAGGCTATCATAGTTCTGTAAAAGAAGTGAAACGCGCTTTTTCATAAATTGAAACGGCTTAGACGAAAAGCCTTTATTGATCAGGGCGTCGTAGTCTCCATAGCGCTCATTCAATTTTGTGACGCCACTTTCAATTAACTTCAGTTTTTCTGTTCCAAATGACTTTGCTCCGTGATGAAAGACGAATGTTCGCGGGTCAACTATATTTTTCCAGCCTGCTAAATGGGCTTTGAAGCAAAAATCATTCTCCTCACCATATCCTCTGGGGAAAGCTTCTTCGTCTAAGTATCCAATTGAATCGAACACAGTGGACTTTATATACATACAAAAGCCGTGGCCAGTAGGAACTTCAAGTGACTCGAGTTGTATGCCTTGAGACAATAGTCGTGTCAATTCACTTGGACTTGCGGATTCTAATGAGCCAGCGCTCTCAGTAAAAATAGAAAAGGGGCCTGCGCAATTAGATAGAGGGGTGACGGTTCCTATTCTGTCTTGACTATATGCGGCACACTTTAAATTTTTGATTAGTGTCTTAGGAACTACAGTATCAGAATTGAGGATTATTATATCATTCCCAGAAGCTTCACGAATGCCTTTATTAACAGTTTTGGTGAAGCCTAGGTTTTCAGTATTTCTTAAAATAGAGACTTTGCTTTGAGTAGCGTAGTAATTCAATAGCTCTGGTATCTCAACTTCGTCACTGTAGTCGTCAATTAAGATTACTTCATAGGCGCCCCTAAGCTTAAGTACACTGTCGATGCAATTTCGAAGAAAGCTTGCACCATTAAAAATGGGGATAACGATTGTCACCCTCTTTGTGCTTATATCGTGAATGATTTGCTCTGGTTTCTCGGGCAACCCCAGTTCTTTGAGATTTTTCCACCAGATATCGGCGTCTAACTTCCGCTCGGGTTCAATACATTGGTGCCGACCGTATAATTCATAATGAATAATTGGTGGTATATCGCGTTGGATTGGGGCAGCTATTTGATTGAGGTAATACTCCTCGTCAAATAAAGGTCCTGGGAGTCGACCCTCTATGTAACCGCTTCTTATGTAATGTTCTTCAGCTACAACTTCTGCTTTCGCGACATCTGGATATTCGCTCAAGTACCATTTGGCGTCAAAATATTTTGATTTTTCAAGTATCTTGGCTTGCCTTTTGATGCGAAGATTTTTTAACTGTTTGAAAACTACAGTGGCAAGCCTAAAAGTACACTTACCGAGTGGAAATATTAAATTTTTTAATAACTGCATTGTCATTGAATCTTCAGGAAGTCGCCTAGGTAGTTTATATATTGTTTAAGTCTGAAAGTATTGAATACAGGCAGAAAATGTAAAGAGGTATACTACTTTTAGTGACGATGGTACCATTAGCAGGTCAGAAACTCACTGGTTAATGGCCCATTGTGGAGCTCAAAACATTTTATTATTACACTTACAAAACACAAACTTTGAGAGGTATTGCGCGGTTGTAGTTTTAGATAAGTAGAACAAGAGTGGAGTGTTTGTGTGTTGATAAATGATTGTTATTAGTTTTTAACTTTTTAGGATTAATGAATATTGCTTATTAGCGCGGTTACTGGTTACTGTAAGCTTTAGAACATAACCATGATTAAACACTCTCAAAGGTAAAAGGATATAGAATGAGTTTCGAGGAGTATTCTTGTTATTCATTGCTCATTGGGAATTTAAATGACGCTAGACATTTTAAAAGAAACCGACGTCATGCGGTTAAACGAGATCAAAATAGACACCTCTAAAACCTTATCTATTTTTTCATCTATTGCCGATAAACTTGGCATAAAAACGGAATTTAACTTATTCATAGAGCAAATTGCTGAAAGGAGCAAGGCGGTTTTGGCTATGAATGATTCAACGCTTCTCGAAGAGTTTGACGATAAATTTCGTTTTATTTCTCCTAACAGTCCTTGGGAAAACCATAAAGACTCATTCGTCAAAGTAAACCATGGATTTTGGGAAATGTTTGCTTATTTGCTTGCAAACGGTAAAAGCAATCTCAGAAAGCGTAATTTTCAAGTGCTCCAAGCGCAGCTTCAGGATTCTCATCTATTACCTTACTTGATGGCTTCTATCCAATACTGTATTCGTTCCTCGAATATTGTATTTATGCAAAGTTTAACTTCCGGCATTGGTTGGTCTTCAGGATTATTTGAACAACAGAAGACAAATGGTTTAGACCAGATTCGTCGTGGTGTAATTACGGGGAACCTCGTCAATCTTGCTTTTGGCGTTGATGATGTAAATGATTTTGTTGATTCGTTCCCCCTTAACTATGGATATCAAGAAGGCGAGCTAAGAACCATACTTGCAAAGCTCGACGAAGGTGACTCGATACTGTTGGTAGCCCCCCCCCATTTGAACAAGCTAAAAGTGAACCCCAATATTTTCGCAGGTGAAGGTTCGCCTAAACAGTTTTATTTGGCGATGTCTCCAGACCAGGCGTTGCAGCAATGGGACAAGCAACTAGAAAATATACGCACGGCAATAGAGCATTTAAGAAGCGAGAGCAAACAAACCGTTGTGTTATTTCAAGGTGCTGTATTAGGACCGATGGTAGCTCCTTTAATTGAATTCCAAGGTTGGCATGAGGACACTCGAGTTCTTGATCTAGGTAGGTTGCTAGATATCGAAGTTGATATTAACTCACTCTCTCTCACAGGTAGCCCGTTGCCAAACCGTTCCGTCAAACCATCTGGACTTTTTACAGTTGTAGACGGCAATAACAAGTGTTTTCAGGAAAGGAAATGATAAACGTTACGAAGGCATACATGCCAAATGTTGAAAAATACAAAAGCTATGTTGATAAAGTTTTTGAGTCTGGTTGGTTGACCAATAGAGGAGTTCTACTTCAAGAATTAGAAAGAAGGCTTGCTACATACTTAAATGTAAAAAACGTAGTCTTGGTAGCCAATGGTTCGCTTGCACTACAAATTTGCTACAAAGCACTCGGAATAAAAGGTAAAGCTATAACTACTCCATTTAGTTTTGCCGCAACGGCTAGCACTTTAAATTGGGAAGGAATAGAGCCTATTTTCTCAGATATTGATCCGCTTACTTTTAATCTGTGCCCTGATTCGTTATCACATGAAAACTTGCAATCAGCCTCCGCTATCGTCCCTGTCCATGTGTTTGGGAATCCATGCGAGGTTGAGCGTTATGAAGAGATCGCGCGAAAATATCAGTTAAAAGTTGTTTACGATGCGGCGCACGCATTTGGAGTTCAGTGGAAAGGGAAAAGTGTTCTAGAGTTTGGAAATGCGAGCACTGTCAGTTTTCACTCGACAAAATTGTTCCACACTATCGAAGGTGGCGCAATAATTACAGATGATGATGAACTTGCAGCAAAGTGCCGAAAGCTAATTAATTTTGGTATAACAGGCCCTACAACCATAGAAGGGCAAGGAACAAACGCAAAGATGAACGAATTAGAAGCTGCAATGGGTCTTTGTGTTCTTGATGATATTGGATACATTGTTACAGAACGACAAAGGATATGGAGTTATTACGAGGAAATGCTTCGTGATTATGTTGCTATTCAAAAGTGGAATGAAAATAGTGAAAACAATTTTGCGTATGCCCCAATCTTGTTTAACAACGAAGAAACCCTACTAAATGTAGAACAAGAACTAAAAAAGAATAATATTATTCCTCGTAGATATTTTTACCCAAGCCTCAACATGTGTGAATACACTTCTACAAGGTATCATTGTATGAATTCTGAGAGCGTTGCTTCTAGAATTTTATGCTTACCTATATACCCTAATCTGGATATGGGGGTGTGTGAGAAAGTCGTTAGCATAGTGAAAAAGTTTGTTGTATAGATTGATATTTTGATTACTAAAGAGGGAACATTATAATGGCGTTTTATAACGAGGACGAGCTAAGCGAATTTGGGTTCAAGTCGATTGGAACAAATGTTTTAATTTCAGACAAAGCTAGTATTTACAACCCGTCAAAGATAAGCATTGGCGATAACGTAAGAATTGATGATTTTTGTATTCTTTCAGCTGGATCAGGCGGCATTACAATTGGTCGGAACGTTCATATTGCTTGTTACGCGCTCTTAATTGGAGCGGGGAAGATTACTGTGGGAGATTATGTAGGCTTGTCTTCGAGAGTTTCTGTTTATTCCTCTTCTGATGATTATTCTGGTGCTTTTTTGACGAATCCAACCGTACCTTCGGAATATACTAATGTTGATACCGCGCCTGTTTCTTTTGGCCAACATGCCTTGATAGGTTCTGGTTCCGTAATCCTGCCAGGGGTATCGTTAGCTGAAGGAGTCGCGGTCGGTGCATTAAGTTTGGTAACAAAAAGCTTAGATGCTTGGCAAATCTACTCGGGTGCACCTGCAAGGCGCCTAAAAGAACGAAAGCGAGATTGTTTAGATTTGCAAAAGCAATACGAAGGGCTTAGAAAGCAGTAATCAGAGAATTGTTAATTAGAAGCATTTTGGTATTTGTTTAGTTCAAGGTTGTCGTTTAGAGACGGCCAGCACTCGCTAAATCCAGTTATTGTATTGCATTGAATTCATTAAATTAAAAAGAAGAAACAAATTTATGAGAAAAGGAATTATTCTGGCAGGTGGTTCAGGCACGCGTTTGCATCCCTTAACTAAAGTAGTAAGCAAGCAACTCATGCCCATCTATGACAAGCCAATGATTTACTATCCACTAACCACATTAATGATGTCGGGTATTCGAGATGTTCTTATCATAACTACTCCTGAAGAGCAGCAGCGATTTATCGACCTTATTGGTGATGGTTCCTCGTTGGGAATGAATATTCAATATGCAGTGCAGCCATCACCAGATGGTTTGGCTCAAGCATTTTTAATTGGCGAAAACTTCATTGGAAACGACAGTTGTTCATTAGTGCTTGGTGATAACATATATTATGGTCACGACTTAAAATTATCATTGCAAAATGCATTTAAACAAGAGTATGGAGCCACAGTCTTTGGCTATCATGTTCACGACCCAGAGCGTTACGGTGTAGTAGATTTCGATGATGACTGGAATGCATTATCAATTGAAGAGAAGCCTGTTTCGCCTAAGTCAAACTACGCGGTTACTGGTTTATACTATTACGATAACCGTGTAGTGGACTTTGCTAAAGAGGTGAAGCCTTCACCGCGTGGTGAGCTTGAGATCACTGACCTAAACAACTTGTATCTTAAAGATGGAAGCCTAAAGGTTGAACTGATGGGGCGTGGTTCTGCCTGGCTTGATACGGGAACATTAGATTCACTTTTAGACGCAGCAAATTTCGTTGCGGCCATCGAAAAACGCCAAGGTTTGAAAGTATGTTGCCCGGAAGAAGTCGCTTTTAGAATGGGTTATATCAACGCTGAACAACTTGAAAAGCTAGCAGCGCCACTTAAGAAAAGTGGATATGGTGACTAC
Source organism: Alteromonas sp. 009811495 (assembly GCF_028865455.1). Classification (NCBI taxonomy): domain Bacteria; kingdom Pseudomonadati; phylum Pseudomonadota; class Gammaproteobacteria; order Alteromonadales; family Alteromonadaceae; genus Alteromonas; species Alteromonas sp. 009811495. The sequence continues at coordinate 3,771,169 of NZ_CP113972.1, read as the reverse complement.
TTGTTAAAAGTTATTCACGATCGCGTCAAATAATAAGTAAGAAACGGATATATATTTCCCATGCAAGTAGTTAAAACAGATATTCCTGACGTTAAAATCATCGAACCAAAAGTGTTTGGTGATGAGCGCGGCTTCTTTCTCGAGACCTTTCGTACCGATTGGTTTAAAAAAGAATGCGCAGATGTAAACTTTGTCCAAGATAACCATTCTAAATCTCGTCAAGGTATTCTTCGTGGCCTTCACTATCAGATGGAGCAAACCCAAGGTAAGTTAGTTCGCGTGGTTAGCGGTGAAGTATACGATGTAGCCGTAGATATGCGTAAAGACTCACCAACTTATGGTAAATGGGTTGGGGTAATGCTTTCTTCAGAAAACAAGCGTCAACTTTGGGTGCCTGCCGGCTTTGCTCATGGATTTTACGTAACCAGTGAATCAGCTGAGTTTGTATACAAGTGTACTGACTATTACCACCCAGAGTCTGAGGTTTCAGTAAAGTATGATGACCCTACATTAAATATCGCTTGGCCGTTAGTAAATGGTGAGAAACCTTCGCTGTCTAGTAAAGACGAAGCGGGTTTAGCATTTGTAGACGCTCCTGTATTTTAATTTGGGCTTTTGATTGGATACTAGTAATTAATGAATATTGTAATTATAGGTAAGTCTGGTCAGCTAGCATTTGAGCTTTCTCATGAGCTAAAAAATAGCGATCATCAAGTTACATTGTTGGGGCGTGATGATATTGATATTACGAGTAGTGATAGCATTGAAACTATTTTAGCGCCTTTGTCAGTTGATGTGTTGATTAATGCGTCAGCGTACACCGCTGTTGATAAAGCTGAAGAAGACACTGAAGCGTGCAATGCCATTAATGCCACTGCGGTTAAGAACTTGGCGACTTTCTGTAAAGCACATGGTGCTTATATGGTGCATGTGTCGACCGACTATGTGTTTAACGGTCACAAAGGTTCGCCTTATTTAACAGACGACCCTATTGAACCTCAAGGTGCGTACGGCAAATCAAAAGCTGAAGGCGAAAAACTCTTGCTTGAAGTATTACCCGAAGCGAGTTGTTTAATTCGTACCGCTTGGGTGTATTCATCTCATGGCAATAACTTTGTGAAAACCATGCTGCGCTTAATGGCAGATAAACCACAGCTTTCCATTATAGACGATCAAATTGGTACACCTACCTGGGCCAAAGGTTTGGCTGAAGTTTGCGTTTCTGCTGCTCTAACTAAAACGGTAGGTGTTTACCACTGGACTGATGAAGGCGTAGCAAGTTGGTACGATTTTGCTATAGCTATTCAAGAGCTTGGCATTGAAAAAGGGTTACTTAGTAGTGCTATTCCAGTATTACCCATTCCTTCTAGCCAATACCCAACCCCTGCGAAGCGTCCACACTATAGCGTGTTGGATAAACAAACTGCGCGTGATGCATTTGCTTCGTGCAAGCCCACTCACTGGCGAAAGCAGTTGTCCAATATGCTTGATGAATTGAAAGCCTAGATAGCACGAACACAATTATATTATTTTGGTAAGAAGAAAATGAGTAAAACGATTTTAGTAACAGGTGGCGCAGGTTTTATTGGCTCTGCAGTTGTTCGCCATCTTATTAACGACACAGATCACACGGTGGTTAATTTAGATAAACTAACTTACGCGGGTAATCTAGAGTCATTAACGTCAGTTTCAGAAAGCGCCCGCTATAGCTTTGAACAAGTTGATATTTGTGATGCTGAAGAAGTGAAGCGTGTATTTAATACGCATCAGCCCGATATTATTATGCATTTGGCGGCAGAGTCGCATGTAGACCGCTCAATCGATGGTCCCGGTGAGTTTATTCAAACGAATGTAGTGGGCACTTACACTTTGCTTGAGCAAGCAAGAGCGTATTGGTCTGCACTTGAGGTCGATAAAAAAGCTGGCTTTAAATTTCATCATATTTCCACTGATGAAGTGTACGGCGATCTTCCTCACCCAGATGAAGTTGAGCCAGGAACAGAGCTTCCACTCTTTACAGAAACAACACCATACGCGCCAAGTTCGCCTTATTCAGCAAGTAAAGCAAGTTCAGATCAGCTAGTGCGTTCGTGGCTGCGTACATATAAGTTACCCACATTAGTTACTAACTGCTCGAATAACTACGGGCCGTATCACTTCCCGGAGAAGCTTATTCCGTTGGTTATTCTAAATGCGCTAGCTGGAAAGCCACTTCCTGTATATGGTAAAGGTAATCAAATTCGCGATTGGTTGTATGTTGAAGACCACGCACGTGCATTGGTGGTGGTCGCGCTTAACGGTGAGATTGGTGAAACCTATAATATTGGTGGCCACAACGAAAAGCAGAACATTGAAGTGGTGCAAACTATTTGCTCAATTTTGGATGAAGTTAAGCCGAAAGATAGTAAGTACGCCGAGCAAATTACTTATGTACAAGACCGCCCTGGCCACGACATGCGCTATGCCATTGATGCTAGTAAAATTGAGCGTGAATTAGGGTGGAAACCTCAAGAAACTTTCGAAAGCGGTATTCGTAAAACTGTTGAATGGTATTTGGCGAACGAAGGCTGGTGGAAAGCGGTATTAGATGGAAGCTATCAAGGTGAACGCTTAGGCACCGGAAATTAACGTTTAATATTGTTACAATGATACACTAAAACCACCGCCTGTTAGCGGTGGTTTTTTTTGCTAATCAATCAAAACGGCTTTAATGAAAAAAATTACTATGCGCGCAGTTCGAGCTGCGCTTCAATTAGTTCCAAAGAACTTAAAAGACAAGCTCAAACAAAACGAGCGCTTAACTGGTTTGTATATAAAGTCGATAAGACAAGCTGGACTGTTTTATGATGCACCTACGCCAAAGCAGACACAGGCACTTTATAGTAAGTGGCTTTCGCATCATCAAAACATATTCAAAGACACTTGCGATGCACATGAGCCTTGGCAGGCCGTTATCTTTTCAAACGGTTTAAGCGCTAACAACACTATTGCAAGTGTAGAAGCCCACGGAGCAGCACATTGGTTTGTTTTTGATAAAGACAGTGGCATTTTAGCTGACACCTTTAAAAAATTAGACCCGCACATTCCAACTTTACTGCTTAACAGCGGCGATGCAGTGGTTGATAATGCAGTTAATCATATGCTTAAGTGTATTCATGACTCAGATATCGTTTATTGTGATACCGATGCAATGAATGAAAACGGCGAAAGAGCAGAACCCCGTTTTTTACCAAGCTGGAACCCTGAGTTGTTGTACTCTACTGCTTACATAAAAACAGGAGTGTTTATTAACGCAGCACTTCTTAAGCACTTTAATAACGAGACCGTAAATTCAATTCCAGGGGTGTTGGCTAGTTTAGCGTTTTCAAAAGAGGCGATTAAGGTCGCCCATGTTCCTTTCCCCTTTGTCCAAGTATCAACGTTAATCGACGAAATTCAGCAGTTAGAGGAAGTGGGGCAGTGTATTAACAGTAACCCCAATGTTCGTGCTGAAACTGACAAAGAACGTAAATTAAATAGATTACTTTGGAAAAGTACTAATCCATTGGTTAGTCTCATAATTCCAACTAAAAATGGCAAGGCATTGGTAAAAGCGTGTATAGAATCTATTTTGGAGAAAACGACCTATTCCAACTACGAGATATTATTGGTTGATAATGGTTCGGATGAAGAGGAAAGTATCGAGTATTTCAAGTATCTTGATACGCTTGAAAAAGTAACAGTATTAGAATATCCGGCACCATTTAATTATTCTGCAATCAATAATTTCGGTGTTAAACATTCCAACGGTAGTATACTGGGCCTAGTTAATAATGATATAGAAGTAATATCACCTGACTGGCTTACTTATATGGTCGGTCAGGCTGAGCGCGAGTCTATTGGTTGTGTTGGTGCAAAGTTGCTTTATTCTGACACACGAATCCAACATGCTGGTGTAGTATTGGGTTATGGTGGCGGTGCTGGGCATGCACATAAAAATTTCCCTCGCTTCCATTCCGGTTATCTCAATCGAATTAATGCCACAAGCAACTACAGTGCTGTAACCGCAGCTTGCTTGCTTGTTAAAAAGTCTTTGTTTAATGAGGTTGGAGGGCTTAATGAACAAGATCTTTCCGTAGCCTTTAACGACGTTGATTTTTGTTTGAAAGTGAAAGAGCTTGGCGTGCAGAACGTTTACTGTGCTGAAGCTGAACTATTCCACCATGAGTCAGTCAGTCGAGGTTTAGATATTTCGCCAGAAAAAGCAGTTCGCTTTAACAGAGAGCTTGAATATCTAAGAAATACTTGGGCAAACTATATAGCCAATGACCCTGCATATAGCCCGAATTTAACGCTCAAACGAGAGAACTTCTCTATTAAGACAACAGAAGAACTGATCGCAAGATAGTTTAGGCATCATTGATGCATGCTCATTGCAATCAGGACTAATACAAAACGAAATAAACGAAATGTAATGTCAGCGGTATATTTTATTACTTTCATCAATATTTAAAGTAACTATGTAAGACTGACTTTCGAAATCTAAATTTGAAGAAAATTGGAGTAATTTAAATGGAAAGTACAATGCAGAAGCTAAAAATAGCCGTCGCAGGAACAGGTTATGTTGGGCTTTCAAATGCAGTGCTACTTGCACAACACAATGAAGTGAAAGCTGTTGACCTTGTGGCGGAGAAAGTAGAGCTGCTAAACAGCAAAAAGTCTCCAATTGAAGACAAAGAAATTTCAGAATACTTAGCCACAAAAACGCTAGATCTTGAAGCGACATTAGACGCCGAGTTGGCGTATAAAGATGCCGATTATGTTGTTATTGCAACACCAACGGATTACGACCCTCAAACCAACTATTTCAATACAGGTAGTGTAGAAGCGGTTATCAAAACAGTAATGTCAATTAACCCTGATGCAGTGATGATTGTTAAATCGACAGTGCCGGTAGGTTTCACCAAAGACGCGAAAGCACGCTTTGGCTCTGACAACATCATATTTTCGCCAGAGTTTCTTCGTGAAGGTAAAGCCCTTTACGATAACCTTCACCCTAGCCGCATTATTGTTGGCGAGAAAAGTGAAAGAGCCGAAGTATTTGCAAAACTGCTTCAGCAAGGTGCAATAAAAGAGAACATCGATGTTCTATTCACCGACAGCACTGAAGCCGAAGCAATTAAGCTTTTCGCCAATACCTACTTAGCCATGCGTGTAGCCTATTTCAACGAGCTTGACAGCTACGCGGAAAGCCACGGCTTAGATTCGAAGCAAATAATCGAAGGCGTCGGTCTAGACCCACGTATTGGGAAGCATTACAACAATCCAAGCTTCGGTTACGGCGGTTACTGTCTGCCGAAAGATACTAAACAGCTGTTGGCGAACTACAGCGAAGTGCCTAATAACATGATTCAGGCAATTGTAGATGCTAACCGCACCCGTAAAGACTTTATCGCCGATTCAATAGTAAGTCGTAAACCTAAAATTGTTGGTATATACCGACTAATTATGAAGACAGGTTCTGATAACTTCCGCGCCAGTGCTATTCAAGGCATCATGAAGCGTATTAAAGCAAAAGGGATCGAAGTTGTTGTTTATGAGCCAGTGCTTAAAGAAGATGACTTTTTCAACTCACGCGTAGTGAATGACTTGGAAGAGTTTAAAAAAATATCTGATGTTATTGTTGCCAACCGTGTAACTGGTGATATCGAAGACGTACTAGATAAGGTTTATAGTCGCGACTTGTTTAACGCTGACTAATTCAGAACTTAGTGCAGAGTAATAATCTGCTCTATTGCTCAAAAGTCTAAAAAGGGCTTTGTAGTAAACCAAGCCCTTTTAACGTTGAAGCCTTGTCTTAAGGTCTAGCTTTAAATGAATGGAATTTTAATTTGTTTTGATAAGGAAATTTTATATAATCGGGCCGTTTTAAGTTAGTTCGATAGGGATATTGATAATGAAAAAGAGCCTTATTGCGCTTGTTTTAAGTGCAACCTTTCTTGCCGCCTGCGGCAGTTCTGACGACCAAAATAAAAGTCCTGTTGTGTCTGCTGACATTGCTTCTACCCTTAATGGTGAAAGCGTAACCATCGATGTTCTGGCGAATGATTCCGATCCTGATGGTGATCCGTTAACGATCTCAGCAGTTGGTGAACCAAGTAGTGGTGAAGTCACAATTGTTGCCAATGCCTTGGTTTACTTACCTCCATCTCAAGCTATGGGGGAAGTTACTTTTACCTACGATGTGACGGATGGTACAGAAACGGTAAGTTCAACGGTTACAATCACGAATCAACAACAAATTACTGTTTCCGGAATTGCAACAGATGCGCCGTTATCAAATAGCTTAATAACTGCTACAGACAGCAATGGTAGTGTATTAGCAACTTCAACGGCCGATGCATCGGGCATTTATACTCTACCAATAAAAGTGAGTGCCGATCCCGGTAATATTGTGCTTAATGCCATGGGAACAGAGGAGCAAGGCCACGTAAATCTGATATCTCGCGTCGGAGCTTTCGCTGACCTATTGGCGTTAGCGAAAGAAAATCAAACATCCGAACTTAATGATGTGCAATTACCTGATAGTAAAATCACTCATATTAGTACTGCCAAAACAGTGCTCTATAATCAGTATCTCGCAGATGGAGGAGATGAAGATTTCTCCACATTCACTGCAAAAGTTGATTTTGATGATGTAATTGGTTTATCTAGTTTCATAAAGCTCTTGGCTGATAATGATTCTTTTCCACTTGGAAACGATGTCAATACCCTAACTTTTTTTACTGAAAGCGACGATGATGTGCAGGGAAGCATTAGAGAGTATTTAGATGGTTTGGGTTTAATTGAGGAAGACGGCTCTTTCTCAGAGTCTTATATAGATGCTATTAATACCGCTAGAACTGAAACGCTAGAAGATGAGACATTGAGACTTGCTTACAACCGTGCAGATGTCGCGGGGGGCGAGTTTGTTGTTTATGAAGGAGGGAATTTTCAGTCAGCTAAAGGTTCTAGAGTATTAACGTTTAATCCAGAAGGTAGTGGTGTTTTAACATCATCAGATATATCTGCAAACAATATTGCCGATACCTTCTCTTGGGATATTGAAAACGGTAAAATTAAACTGACTTTTCCTAGTGCTACAGAAACTGTAACCCTTTCATATCTTACAGACGAGCTTCTGGCATATTTTGACGAGGATGTACAAGCAGAAATACTTGAACTCGAGAGTATGGGATTAGTGAGTCAGTGGATGCTCACCCGTAAATTAGTAAGCTCAGAAATAAGTCTTGTGACAATAAACGGCAGCAATGCTTTTGCATCAGAGGCCAATACTTATAGTCTATCTTTGGCTTCTGCTTTAGTAGGATATACACAGGCGTTTGAAGCGACATTAACTGAAACTGGTGAGATGTCTTATCATAATGGTAGCTACATTCGACTTACTAGCGAAGACGTTACAAGTAGTCCTTGGGTGCTAAATATTCAAGATATCTTAACTATAAATCACCCTTTTGATGGGGACAGTACAATTACTGCTGATGGAATGATTGCTGACAGGTTTACCTTTAATACAAATGGTACTTACGAGACGTGGGTAACAGGCGAGACTGGTATGTGGGTAATTGAAGAAGGTGCATTACAATTTCAATATGGAGACACCACCTTTAGACTGCGTCCTTTCAAAGAGCATAATGATTATTTACTCGCATTGCTAGAGTTCGCTGATGATGGTAATACTATTAAGTATACAGTAGACATGCATACGGTTCGCGGTACTGTAGACACCACAGAGATTGTCAGTGAACTTCCAGTAGCATGGTTGTCTCACATTTTCGATCATGATGGTCCAGATGGATTACCACTGTATGACGATGTTTTCGGTTATTATTTCCTACAAAATGGCACTGCGGGACGAATCTATCCTAACAGTAATGAAGATGACCCATCGTTCGCTACTGACTATGATTCGTACAACTGGCAATGGGCGGTTGTAGATAATGTTGTAATTATCGAAGGGCAAATAGGTAGCGATTACTCAATACTTAGACGAAAACGCCAATGGCATGTGCTGGGCGAAACGGAAGATGGACGAATGATGGTCATCGAAAATTTCGTTCTGTACTGGGATGAGCAAGACCCTTACGCTGAATTCGTACTACCGCGATTAAATTTCTATAAGAAGCTTGATTTAGAAACTCTGTATCCTGAGCAGTGGGCTAGATTTTCTGCATCAGAGGGTGCCGGTAGTGCACCTGTTTCGATAAGCTACTCTTCTCAGTCACTGACTTTCTAATATATATGGCGAGCGAGTCAGAAAAAACTGACTCGCTTTTTCTCTAAAATTCAACTGTGTCTTTTTGGGCTTGGTTTGTTTCATCACAAAAAACTTCCCAAACCCCCATTTTCAAAATAAAATCCGCGCCAATTCAATCCTCGCTATCGAGCATCATGCTCACTCATTTCTTTTGGCGGGGAAGAAGCATGCTTTTAAATCTTTATAGGTGTCTTTGTAGTTAGTCGCTCAATCAAACGAGAGGGTTGCTGCGAAGGTGGTTTTAGTTTGCTTTTTTAGCGGAGTCATTATGAATAGGCTGCGTGAGCTGTCCAGCCAAGTGATGGATGTTTACCAATTACTTTCTCAAGAGTTCAGTGCTTTCCAAACAAGTCAGTCTTTGCACTGCGTCGAAAAGTGTGGAGCGTGTTGCAATAAGCCAGACATTGAAGTGTCACCTTTAGAGATGTTGCCCTATGCTTTACATTTATTTGATACGGGAACGGCTGAGCAAGTATTCGATGAATTAGACAATTACAACGGATTTGCATGTAAGCAGTATCAACGCACTAGCCTAGATGGGAACGAAGGTTATTGTGGTATTTACGAGTATCGACCAAGCATTTGCAGAATGTTTGGCGCGGCTGGGTATGCAACCAAATCAGGCGAAGCCACGCTATCTGTGTGTAAACCTATAAAGCAGGCAGTTCCCGAAAAGTATGCCGCTTCGCTTATAGCCATTCAGACAAACACTCATCAACCACCAATGATAGCGCAAGGACGTCAAAAGCTGGCGCAGTTAGATTATGAGTTGGGTGAAAAACTAATGCCAATCAATGAAGCTCTGCGTTTTGTGCTAGAGAAAATACTTACGGTAAGTTATTACTCTTCTCACATTGATGATGGCGTTGCCGCTTAAGGCGTCTGCAAAATTGTTCTTGCTTCGGCAACAATGGCCTCGCTGATAGTGTAGTCAGCGCGGCTCTTGCCTGTGATTGCATAATATCGCTCGTTTAGAGTATTAGCATTTCCAATACAATGCACGTCATACTGGGCTTCCACATGGGCTGATATTGCCGAAGGTGCGCAAAATACACCAAAGTCTTCACTGCCGAATAGCTTGAGCAGCGCGCTATCATCAAATTCTGCGACGATTTTGGGATAGAGCTGTTCAGTTTCAAGCCAACTGGTAAGTGCCTGTCTAATGCCAGAGGTATAGCCTTGAATTAGCAACGGCATTTGATTTAAACATGAGGGGAAACGTTGGTGCTTGGAAAGCGGTGCCTTAGCAAAAAAGCTCAGCGAGCTTTCGCCTAAAAAGTAACTATTGGCATTAACTTGTGTACCAGGGGCAATGCCACGATCAGCGACGATAAAATCTATGGCATTAATTGCCAACTCTTTAAGTAAACCGTCAAAGCTATCTTCTTTTATTACATAGCGCACATTAGCAAATTTTCGCATCGTCGAATGAACAAAATCGTAAAAAAGCACTTTAGGAATACCATTTGTAATACCTATCACGAATTCTTTCGTATTCACTTCGTCGCTATTGTTAAGTATTTCAGCCAGTTGATTACCCTTGTGAAAGATTTCACTGGCATACTGATAACTTACTTTACCTTTAGCATTTAAATAAAGGCGCTTATTTATTCTGTCAAAAAGTGAATACCCGAGTTGATTTTCAAAGGTACTTAACTGGCCACTTACCGTTTGTGGTGTAACGTGAAGTAACTTGGCCGCTTTAGCAATACTGCCTTCACGAGCAACCAAATAAAAATAATATAAGTGGTGATAGTTAAGGTGGTGCATAATAAATAAGCAAATAGAACGTTAAAAAAAGCGTCCCATAGTCCTAAATCAATATTTTTCGATGAAGTATGAAGAATATAACAGATTTATTCTAACTGCCGAATGGCTTACACTAACAATTAACTGCTATCAGAGTGATTAAAGAAATTACTATGGCGAAAAAGATAAACCTGCGTGCTACGCGAAAAACGCTATTCTCACTTCTTAAACCAGAATCGGGTTTTTTCTGGGTGGCCATTGCGTACGGCGTTGCAATTAGTTTGATGACACTCGCGGTACCTATTGCGGTACAAACGCTGATAAACAGTATAGCCAATATCGGCTCGACACGAGCGGTGATCATTTTGGCCGTTGTATTATTCCTTACCCTTTTCATTTCGGGTATTTTCAGTGCGCTTCGAATGCGTGTGATGGAATTCTACGAGCGTAAAGTATACGCGAGGTTAACTGCTGCCTTAGGGCTTAAAACAATTATGGCGCCGCATAGTTATTTTGAAGGACGCCAGAATGTCAGTATTACCCAACGATACTTCGATATAATGACGTTGCAAAAGAATATCCCCTCTTTGATGATCGACGGCTTCGCGCTAGTGCTTCAAATGCTGGTAGGCTTTACCTTGGTGTCTTTTTATCATCCAGCGTTGTTCGCTTTTAACGTCGTGTTGTTAATGACAATGTACGCGGTGTGGAAAATTTGGGGCCGTGGCGCCAAAAGAACCGCCATTGAACTTTCTCACGCGAAATACGATGCCGCCAAATGGTTGCACGATATTGCAAGTGCTCATGAGTTCTTTAAGTCAGCCGACCACGTAGAGTACGCAGGTAGAAGTACTGAAGGCTTTATTGGTAATTACGTAAGAAAACACAAAAGTCACTTTCACTATACGTTTTCTCAAGTGGTTATGTTTCTATTGATGTACGCTATTGCGAGCGCTGCGCTACTGGGCATTGGTGGTGTGCTTGTAGTAGAGGGTCAGTTATCGATAGGGCAACTTGTTGCTGCTGAATTGGTGATGTCTGCAGTGTTTTTGGGCCTGTCTCGCTTTACACAGTATTTGAAGCTTTACTATGAGCTTTATGGGGCCGCAGAAAAGCTAGGTCATGCGCTAAGCATCCCGCAAGAAAAACTCCATACAAATGCTGATCATGTTCCTTCGTCATCGAAGCTGGCATTCAATAAGGTAATGCTATGTCATGGCAACGATACTTGTGAGCTGAACACAACGCTTGAGCCTAGCTCGCAATACTTCGTTACAACAGATAAAAGTTGGGTGCAGAAGCAGTTGTTGGGCTACTTGAAACAGTATGAGCCAGTAAAATCGGGCGATATTTTGTTAGGTGAGTTAAGTCTTAACGATTATGACACCCATGAGTTGCGACAAGCGGTTACGATACTTGACCGTTCACTTATTATAGAAGTGACTATTGAGCGCTATCTTAAACTGGCGCAACCTAAGGCAAGCTTTGCTGATATTAGACATGCACTAGAAGAGGTTGAGATGGCAGGCGTTATTGATGCATTGCCAGAAGGGCTACAAACCCGTGTATCAGTGTTAGGTGCTCCACTTCAACCACTTGAGTTTTTGTTACTCAAATTAGCTGCTGCAATTATAGCAAAACCTAAGTTGCTCATACTTAATCAGCACTTTGACGCTATACCCGTTGAGTTGCGCTCAAGATTATTAACAAGACTAAGCAAGCATGATTTTACTGTGCTGTATTTCACTAATATGCCAATGCCAGACCACTTTAATGGCGTGCTTCATTTGCATGATAATGCTCAGGCTACGCTTTATGACCATGAAGAATGGCAAAATGAAAATGGCGACAACGCAGGGGAGGTAAAATAGATGAACAATGCCGAACGTCGCTTTCTAGATAACATCGATACATTGCCTGCGCTTAAAGTGCCAAAGTTCCACCGAGTGGTAAGTGGCATAATTGTCTTTTTGGTGATTGCTGCATGTTTGATCTTATATTTTACGCCTTGGATCCAAACCGCCTACGGTACTGGAATGGTGGACTCATTAGACCCTAAGGATCGCACTCAGCCCATCAATGCGCTTGTAGACGGACAGGTTAAGCAATGGCATGTAAGAGAAGGCCAGCAAGTCAAAGAAGGCGACCCTATTGTGACGCTCATCGATATTGATGCTCAGCGTTTAGATAAATTACAGTCGCAGCTTTCTGCCGCTAACTTGAAGCGCGAGGCTAATGAAACAGCAGTAAGGAATGCAGAGAACAACTTAGCGCGACAGATCGCGCTAGAAGAGCAAGGTTTGGTATCTCGCAAAGAAGTCGAAAAAGCTGAGATTAAAGTCCAAGAACTCAGGGCAAAAGCCGCTGCCTCTGTATCAGATATTAACGAAGTCAGTATGACGTTATCGCGTCAGTCTACCCAAACTAAGTTTGCGCCGGTTGATGGAACCGTTGTGCGTTTGTTATCAGGTGGTGTGTCTACATTCGTGAAATCTGGCGACATTCTAGGGCAGTTTATTCCCGCAGACGCTAAGCGTAGTGTAAGAGTAACCGTAAGAGGGCTCGATGCGCCTTTGGTAAAACCAGGTGCGAAAGCGCGCTTACAGTTTGAAGGTTGGCCGGTATTTCAATTTAGCGGTTGGCCAGGCAGTGCTATAGGCACCTTTGGTGGCGAAGTGGTTTATGTAGAGCCTGTTGCCAACGCCATGGGGGATTTTAACGTGTGGATTAAGCCAGACGACAACGATACGCCATGGCCTGCAGAAAGTTCTGCGCGCTTGGGCAGCCGCGTAAAGGCATGGGTACTTTTAGAGGAAGTGAGATTAGGCTACGAAATGTGGCGTCAGCTTAACAATTTCCCGCCTCGCCCAACATCTGAACCAACTACCGACAGCGGTGCTAGTGCAGGAGCCTCTACATGGTAGTGGATGTAGTGAAAGTGAAAGCGTTACTCAAGTTGGCGGTGATAGCGATACCGTTAGCTACACTTTTTACAGCGCCGTCTTATGCACAAGCAACAGCCAAACGAGAAGCGCCATCTATTAGTGCGCTTATTGATAGTATGGTGCATTACCACCCTTATGTGCTTGCTATCAACGAAGGCAATTATCAGGCTGCTGCTGAATTAGAAATTGCCAGAAGTAACTTTGACCCCGTTATCGAGCAAAAAACCAATAGTCGAGTTAGCGGTTACTACGATGGCACCAATCTCACTCAGCGTTTTACTAATCCTATTGAAGATTTTAATGGCTCAGTTTTTGGCGAGTACCGTATCTCTGACGGCGACTTTCCTTCATACGAAGGCGGGTATGAAACCTTGTCTGCTGGTGAAGCAAGTGTTGGTGTGGCTATTTCGCTTTTGCAAAACAGAGAAATAGATAAGCGTCGTACCGAGCTTAGAAATGCAGGGCTTGCAACGTCACAATGGCAGGCATTAGCGACGAGTTTAATCAACGACTTCATTTATAAAGGCATAGTCGAATACATTGCATGGTATGAAAGTGCACTTCAAGTTAGTGCCGTTAAAGAATTATTAGCCACGGCATCTGAGCGAGAAAAAGCACTTGTCACGCGTGTTGAGAAGGGAGACTTAGCCAGCATAATTCTAACTGAGTTTAAGGCTAACCTACTGCAACAAAAGCTCTTGCTAGCTGAGTTAAAGCAAAAACGAGATGCGCATGCACAAATGCTTTCCTTCTATTGGCGTTCGTCAACGGGAGATATGTTAGTTATCAATGAGACAACGCCTCCTAGTGATATACAGTGGCCATTTTGGATTGGCAATGGCCAATTGATAACCTTAAGAAATGCATTAAGGCAACATCCTGAGCTTGATATTATGAAGCTGGAGCAAGCCGTTGTAGAAAATAAGTCAGCGCTAGCAGAAAACGCGCTACTTCCAAAGCTTGATTTAAAGGCCTCAGTAGCCAGAGACATAGGTTCAGGTTCTGAAACATTAGAAGGGACAGAGACAAAACTTGGCCTTTCATTTTCATATCCACTAGGAAATAGAAAAGCGAAAGCAGAGCGTGCGCAATTGCAATCTAAGCAAAGGGAATTACAGCATAAGCTGGTATCCACACAGCAAGCAATCACTCAGCGGTTTGAGCAAGCCTTAGTATACTGGACTCAAGCAAAAGACATTGTCGAGCTGCAAAGTGAGAATGCAACTTTAGCAAAAACGTTATCCAGAGTTGAACGCACCCGTTTTGATGCAGGCGATAGTGATATGTTCGTGCTTAATGCACGAGCTCAGAACCAAATTAAGGCGCAAATTAAAGAGATAAAAGCGCGTGTAGATTTATTGAAGGCTGAGCTCATGCTGTATAAAGAATCCGCTATGTTATACAGCATGAAGTAGGGAAATAAGACTAAAGAATGTGATTAGTTAGAACCCAGCGCAATCTTTAAGTCATCTTCACTTAGACCTGCAGACAGTGCATATTGCTCTAGTTTTTCTTGAGGAACGCCAGCATGTTGTGCGGTGTTTAATATACGCATAACTTGTTCGCGTTGTTGAGATGACTCGCGAACTGCAGTTTCAACAACCATTTCCGCTTCATTTGGGAATACAGCTAAAAGTGCGTCTACAACATATTCACCAACGAAAGGAACGGCATTAAGCGCACTAGTCATAATATCTACAATTTTATTGGGATGTTCTTTCGATAGTGTTTGCACAATACTGTCTGCTGCATCCGGTTGGGTTAGCACCGCTACCCTTACTATTTCATCAAGCTCTTCTGGTGTTGATACCGATGCGGCATGTACTACAAAATCAACATAGGTAGGTTCAGCTTTTATTGCTAGCTGAACAATATTAGGGCAGCTGCTTACTTCCTTTTCAATTGCTAACTGTACAATTTCCTCGGTCGATGCCGGCTGCGCAGAAATTGCAGCAAAGATGATCTCGCGATACTTATCTGGATAAGTATCAAGTGCAATATCAACGATAGACACAACTTCTGCAGGATAATGGCCTGCAATTGAACGAATTGCTCTTCCTACAGACATTGTTTGGTCAACTTGTCGTTTTAAGAAGGCAGTTTGAAACTGGCTGTTTTCATCCGATGAGATAGAAGAAGACGCTGGTGGTTGGCTTTTAGTCTCTGAACTAGGGACTTCATTATTGATATCTTGCGCAACTACCGTTTGGCTAACTGTTACAGTTAGTAATGCGGCCGATAACAAAGAAAGCGTACGTAACATAAACCCACCTTTATAATTATTGCGTAGTCAATTTCTGACGCCTGTACGTATTATGTAGTTCAATATGAGAATCAGTAATAGAGCAGATTGTTGACTCTAATATATGTTCTTATACCTAACCTTTAATAATAACGGCAGGTTCAGATACTACTTTAAGGACTACTACTTTATAGGATCTGAATCCCCATCCTATTAGTAATTAGTCCATATTGTCTACTAATTATCACATTTGAACGAAAATTAGTCGTTTAGTTCACTTTTATCAATTTTTTTCAAAAAGAAGTTGACGTGGGCGCTCAATTCCCTAAAATGCGCATCCGCTTCGGGGGGAAAGCAAAACAGCAAGCCTCTTGAAGTAAGTCTCTACTACCTACATAGGCCAGTAAAGACGGGAGTTTGGAAGAAACGCTTCAGAAAATAAATTTTCAAAAAGTGTTGACAACGAAAACTTCCAGCGTATAATGCGCACCTCACTCGAGCAGGGTGAGTCACTAAGAAGCAAAGCTTCTAGTGAATGTTCTTTAAAAATTTAGACAAGACAATCTGTGTGGGCACTCGTTAAGAGTGTCACAACGACGATTCATATTTCGATATATTTAATTGAAGAGTTTGATCATGGCTCAGATTGAACGCTGGCGGCAGGCCTAACACATGCAAGTCGAACGGTAACATTTCTAGCTTGCTAGAAGATGACGAGTGGCGGACGGGTGAGTAATGCTTGGGAACTTGCCTTTGCGAGGGGGATAACAGTTGGAAACGACTGCTAATACCGCATAATGTCTTCGGACCAAACGGGGCTTCGGCTCCGGCGCAAAGAGAGGCCCAAGTGAGATTAGCTAGTTGGTGAGGTAAAGGCTCACCAAGGCGACGATCTCTAGCTGTTCTGAGAGGAAGGTCAGCCACACTGGGACTGAGACACGGCCCAGACTCCTACGGGAGGCAGCAGTGGGGAATATTGCACAATGGGGGAAACCCTGATGCAGCCATGCCGCGTGTGTGAAGAAGGCCTTCGGGTGTAAAGCACTTTCAGTTGTGAGGAAAAGTTAGTAGTTAATACCTGCTAGCCGTGACGTTAACAACAGAAGAAGCACCGGCTAACTCCGTGCCAGCAGCCGCGGTAATACGGAGGGTGCGAGCGTTAATCGGAATTACTGGGCGTAAAGCGCACGCAGGCGGTTTGTTAAGCTAGATGTGAAAGCCCCGGGCTCAACCTGGGATGGTCATTTAGAACTGGCAGACTAGAGTCTTGGAGAGGGGAGTGGAATTCCAGGTGTAGCGGTGAAATGCGTAGATATCTGGAGGAACATCAGTGGCGAAGGCGACTCCCTGGCCAAAGACTGACGCTCATGTGCGAAAGTGTGGGTAGCGAACAGGATTAGATACCCTGGTAGTCCACACCGTAAACGCTGTCTACTAGCTGTGTGTGATTTTAAATCGTGCGTAGCGAAGCTAACGCGCTAAGTAGACCGCCTGGGGAGTACGGCCGCAAGGTTAAAACTCAAATGAATTGACGGGGGGCCCGCACAAGCGGTGGAGCATGTGGTTTAATTCGATGCAACGCGAAGAACCTTACCTACACTTGACATGCAGAGAACTTTCCAGAGATGGATTGGTGCCTTCGGGAACTCTGACACAGGTGCTGCATGGCTGTCGTCAGCTCGTGTCGTGAGATGTTGGGTTAAGTCCCGCAACGAGCGCAACCCTTGTCCTTAGTTGCCAGCATTAAGTTGGGCACTCTAAGGAGACTGCCGGTGACAAACCGGAGGAAGGTGGGGACGACGTCAAGTCATCATGGCCCTTACGTGTAGGGCTACACACGTGCTACAATGGCATTTACAGAGGGAAGCGAGACAGTGATGTGGAGCGGACCCCTTAAAGAATGTCGTAGTCCGGATTGGAGTCTGCAACTCGACTCCATGAAGTCGGAATCGCTAGTAATCGCAGGTCAGAATACTGCGGTGAATACGTTCCCGGGCCTTGTACACACCGCCCGTCACACCATGGGAGTGGGATGCAAAAAAAGAAGTAGTTAGTCTAACCTTCGGGAGGACGATTACCACTTTGTGTTTCATGACTGGGGTGAAGTCGTAACAAGGTAACCCTAGGGGAACCTGGGGTTGGATCACCTCCTTACCATTACGTCGATAGACGCCTTGATGCAGTGCCTACACAGATAGTCTTGTTTTTATTGAACAAAACTTATGTTCTTTAACAATTTGGAAAGCTGATATTAATAGTAATCAATCAAAATTGAGTAACTGAGAAATCGAAAGATGACTTTTTACTCTACTTGACTGAATTGCTTGTTATCAATCGATGATTTGATAGCAAGGCAATTCTTCCGATTAGCTTGTCATTCATGCGACATAACTTAGACAGAAGTCAAAAGGCTGTTTGGGGTTGTATGGTTAAGTGACGAAGCGTATACGGTGGATGCCTTGGCAGTTAGAGGCGATGAAGGACGTGTAAGTCTGCGAAAAGCTGTGGTGAGCCGACAAAATGCATTTGAGCCACAGATGTCCGAATGGGGAAACCCACCTATTTATAGGTATCGTTGCATGAATACATAGTGTAACGAGGCGAACGAGGGGAACTGAAACATCTAAGTACCCTTAGGAAAAGAAATCAACCGAGATTCCCCTAGTAGCGGCGAGCGAACGGGGAGCAGCCCTTAAGCTGTTTAGAATTTAGTGGAATCCTTTGGGAAGAGGAGCGATACAAGGTGATAGCCCTGTACACGACGGATTCTTTACAGTGAAATCGAGTAGGTCGGGACACGTGTTATCTTGACTGAATATGGGGGGACCATCCTCCAAGGCTAAATACTCCTAACTGACCGATAGTGAACCAGTACCGTGAGGGAAAGGCGAAAAGAACCCCTGTGAGGGGAGTGAAATAGAACCTGAAACCGTATACGTACAAGCAGTGGGAGCCCTTCGGGGTGACTGCGTACCTTTTGTATAATGGGTCAGCGACTTATATTTAGTAGCAAGGTTAAGTGAATAACGGAGCCGTAGCGAAAGCGAGTGTTAACTGCGCGTTTAGTTGCTAGGTATAGACCCGAAACCCGGTGATCTAGCCATGGGCAGGTTGAAGGTTGAGTAACATCAACTGGAGGACCGAACCCACTAACGTTGAAAAGTTAGGGGATGACCTGTGGCTGGGGGTGAAAGGCCAATCAAACCGGGAGATAGCTGGTTCTCCCCGAAATCTATTTAGGTAGAGCCTCGGACGAATTCCATTGGGGGTAGAGCACTGTTAAGGCTAGGGGGTCATCCCGACTTACCAACCCTTTGCAAACTCCGAATACCAATGAGAACTATCCGGGAGACACACGGCGGGTGCTAACGTCCGTCGTGGAGAGGGAAACAACCCAGACCGCCAGCTAAGGTCCCAAAATATTGCTAAGTGGGAAACGATGTGGGAAGGCATAGACAGCTAGGAGGTTGGCTTAGAAGCAGCCACCCTTTAAAGAAAGCGTAATAGCTCACTAGTCGAGTCGGCCTGCGCGGAAGATGTAACGGGGCTAAGCAATATACCGAAGCTGCGGCAGCATGTTTACATGCTGGGTAGGGGAGCGTTGTGTAAGTGGATGAAGGTGAGTTGTAAAGCTTGCTGGACATATCACAAGTGCGAATGCTGACATGAGTAACGATAATGGGAGTGAAAAACTCCCACGCCGGAAGACCAAGGTTTCCTGTCCCATGCTAATCAGGGCAGGGTAAGTCGGCCCCTAAGGCGAGGCAGAAATGCGTAGTCGATGGGAAACGGGTTAATATTCCCGTACTTATATAATCAGTGATGGAGGGACGGAGAAGGCTAGGCAAGCTTGGCGTTGGTTGTCCAAGTGAAAGCGAGTAGGCCGAGAACTTAGGTAAATCCGGGTTCTTAAAGCTGAGACGCGAGACGAGCTCCCAAGGGAGTGAAGTTGTTGATGCCCTGCTTCCAGGAAAAGCTTCTAAACTTATGATTATATGAACCGTACCCCAAACCGACACAGGTGGTCAGGTAGAGAATACTAAGGCGCTTGAGAGAACTCGGGTGAAGGAACTCGGCAAAATTGTACCGTAACTTCGGGAGAAGGTACGCCCCTGTTTGTGAACACTTTACGTGGTAAGCAGATGGGGGCCGCAGTGACCAGGTGGCTGGGACTGTTTATTAAAAACACAGCACTCTGCAAACTCGTAAGAGGACGTATAGGGTGTGACACCTGCCCGGTGCCGGAAGGTTAATTGATGGGGTTAGCGTATGCGAAGCTCTTGATCGAAGCCCCGGTAAACGGCGGCCGTAACTATAACGGTCCTAAGGTAGCGAAATTCCTTGTCGGGTAAGTTCCGACCTGCACGAATGGTGTAACCATGGCCACGCTGTCTCCACCCGAGACTCAGTGAAATTGAAATCGCAGTGAAGATGCTGTGTACCCGCACCTAGACGGAAAGACCCCGTGAACCTTTACTACAGCTTGGCACTGAACATTGAACCTACATGTGTAGGATAGGTGGGAGGCTTTGAAGCACAGTCGCTAGATTGTGTGGAGCCGTCCTTGAAATACCACCCTTGTATGTTTGATGTTCTAACATTGGTCCCTTATCGGGATTGTGGACAGTGTCTGGTGGGTAGTTTGACTGGGGCGGTCTCCTCCCAAATAGTAACGGAGGAGCACGAAGGTTAGCTAATCACGGTCGGACATCGTGAGGTTAGTGCAATGGCATAAGCTAGCTTAACTGCGAGACAGACACGTCGAGCAGGTACGAAAGTAGGTCATAGTGATCCGGTGGTTCTGTATGGAAGGGCCATCGCTCAACGGATAAAAGGTACTCCGGGGATAACAGGCTGATACCGCCCAAGAGTTCATATCGACGGCGGTGTTTGGCACCTCGATGTCGGCTCATCACATCCTGGGGCTGAAGTCGGTCCCAAGGGTATGGCTGTTCGCCATTTAAAGTGGTACGCGAGCTGGGTTTAGAACGTCGTGAGACAGTTCGGTCCCTATCTGGTGTGGGCGTTGGATGATTGATGGGAGCTGCTCCTAGTACGAGAGGACCGGAGTGGACGAACCGCTGGTGTTCGGGTTGTCATGCCAATGGCATTGCCCGGTAGCTATGTTCGGAACGGATAACCGCTGAAAGCATCTAAGCGGGAAGCCGGCCCAGAGATGAGTCATCCCTGAACTTTAAGTTCTGGAAGGGTTGTTATAGACGATGACGTTGATAGGCAGGGTGTGGAAGCGTTGTAAGGCGTTAAGCTAACCTGTACTAATTGCCCGAGAGGCTTAACCATACAACGCCCAAAAAGCTTTAGGCTTTTGAGTGTTGTAGACAAGCTAAAGTAAGTAGAGTAAAAAGACAGTTACTCAATGATTGAATTAATATTATCTTTCTTAAATTGTTAGTTATTAAGCAACGATGATTGAACATGCTCCTGAGAGTACTGTTAGTCCTCCTTGCGCAGAAGTCATGACAAAAAGCGTCATGATTCTGCACTAAAAGTTTTTCCTGGCAGCCATAGCGATACGGTACCACCTGACTCCATTCCGAACTCAGAAGTGAAACGTATTAGCGCCGATGGTAGTGTGGGGCTTCCCCATGTGAGAGTAGGACACTGCCAGGTCCTAATTAAAGAAACCCGCCTTACGGCGGGTTTTTTGCTTTATGGCGCTTAGATTTACATCGTAATTTTTAATCGCAACTGGAACTTAACATGCAGCGACTTTTAATATGCCAGTAATGCACGTTAGTGTAGAATCAAAGTTATAAGTCAATGGAGTTGTAAAATAGCAATGCGAAAAAATACTTTTTATAGAGAGAGATTATCTGACATTAAAAGTATTTTTCTTAGTAGGAAAAAACAGTTCAAGTTGTGGTTCAACAGGCATATAGCATCAAAAAAAGTGCACAGTGTTAAGTTAGTAGCTATTGCCAAAAATGAATCTATGTATTTACCTGAGTGGATTTTTCATCATCTTTACTTTGGATTTAGCGAAATAGAAATCTACTACAATGGATGTGACGATAATACACATGAGCTTTCGCGTTTAATGAAGGATTATCCAGTTAAGTTCATAAACAGCGATAATATTTTTACAAGTGGTATTCCCGCGCCACAAGTCCATATTTACAGAAGTTGTTTTGAAGTTCAGACTACTGCTGATGCCATTATGTTCTTAGACATTGATGAATTTTGGGTTCCAGTAGGTCTTCATAAAACAATTAGTGAAGTATGTAAAGATGTAGGAGATTTCGATTCTTTGTCTTTCCAATGGTTTAACAAACTAGAGAAAGATAGTCTGTTTACTTCTGCTTTGCAGCAAGAAATAAAAGTAGAGTCTGCCCGACAAATAAAAACTCTGTACAAAGCTTATCTAAGACCACAACAAATGAATCCTCATAACACTCTTGATAGAGGGTTGCTCCAGAAGTTTGAAGACGCTAAAACTCTCAAATGCTTAAACACTCAAAACTCTCAAGTTGACAGCTCTTCCATTCCACTAAACGGCTATATTTTACACCGAAAAAACCGCTCCCAATATGAGTACATTGCAATGCTATTGAGAGGACGCCCTCTAGCAAATCAGGACGCTACTGTATTCGAATTGAAAAATAATAGAACCGGTTTTTACAAAGTATCTAACCCTATTACGTTTAACTACAATACAACCTCTTACGCAGACTATAGAAAGTTTATGGACAAACATTTGCAGCATGAAAAATTCACTGATTACTTTAAAACAGCTAAAGAGCATGTAGATTCAAGATATTCGCAAGTAGTAAAAATTGTGGAAGAAAACTACTTAACAAATAAGCAGGGGTTCGAAAGGTTATTAGCTGGGGTTGATCTATCTGAAATAGAAACAATTCGTAATAGACAATAATATTGTAATCATAGGCATTTGATTGAATAAAACTTTTAACTTGTCTATTTGGTAATCAGGAATATATTGAGTTTTATAATGAAAGTACATTTATTCGATAGTGGTTATTCGGAGCTCTTTGCCTTAATAAAGGAATATCTAGTATCAAAGAACACGGACTTTATTCTCAATGATTATGTTGGCGATACTAATATAGCACAACGTTATGATGTGATTGTTATCAGTGAACCGCTATCGTATCTAAAGCGGCTGTTTGATAGTACTAATCATAACTTTTCTAAATTCAGTGATTTCGTTAATGAACAGATAGTTGAAGTAAACGCTCTCTATAAAGCACTCTCTAACAATATTGAAAAGAATACGACTCTTGTTCTGTCAGATTCAGAGTTGTTAATTTCTATGTTGACATTAGAATCCAAATATAATGTTTCATTCTCTAGAATCCCTTATGGCAAATTGTTGAATAGTAGGGTTAGTACTAGAGCTCAGTTATCAGGCTCAGAGAAAGCTAAGATAATAGAAGAACTGAAGGATGCATATGAAACTTATGAAAAAGCTAAAAGAATAGTTTTGAGAAACTGGGATAATGTTGTTCATGAAACTAGAAATAAATTTAAAACCAATAAAGATGTAATCATACATGTTGGCCCACCTAAAACAGGGACTTCCGCTATTCAGGGGTGGCTAAACGAGCATGTTGAAAAATTATCATGTAAAAAGATCCATTACCCGAAACATAGTACAGATAGAAATGGAATCAGCTCCGGCAACTTTTCATCATTGATATCAAAGTCGAGTGACAAGTTATTTTATTTCGACAGGGATAAACTTTTCGACCTTATTGAAGAGCTAGAAAAGCGAAGGGAGCTGACTCTTCTACTCTCCTCTGAACACTTTTATTATTATTTGCCTTGGCTGTTTTTGTATTGTCAAAACGCCAAATTTATTTTCTATGTGCGTCATCCGTTGTCGGTCTTGGAATCTGGCTACAATCAGCAGGTTAAGCGTCATAGAAAAACTGAAAAGTTTACAGTCCCAGATAGGGTGAAGTTTACCCATCTTGAAACTTTATTAGCCGTGGCAGCAAAGTTTAATGTTGAAATTGTGTACCGTTTTTATGATTTCAGTACGCCAATAGATAACAATATTTTTAAAGACTTTTCTTCTTGTTTCGAGAGCTTTATTGAAGCCCCTAGAGAGTTTAAAAAAGTAAATACCAAATTTTCGCCGGGCTCTTTAGAGCTGATGAGGTTATCAAACTGCATTGCTTCAGATTTGGTATTAGAGGAACTAGATCTAATACTCCAAGGCATAAGTGAAAGCTACGCCGATTTTTCTTTGATGAGTAAAAGCGACTTTATTAATCTTAATGATTCATTAGAACGAGAAAAAGAAAGGCTCATTAGTATAGCACCTGAGCTGGATGAGAAGCGCTTTACACAATTACTAACTTCATACAGAAACGCTGAAACTTTAAGTAGTGACGCAATTAATGAAGATTTTGCATACGTCATTGGAGGTTTGTGCAGAGATTATAAGTTGATTGCCTATTACTTATATTACCAGAGTTACCGGCATCAAAAAATTGAGTTGTATGAGAGCTTGAAGAAAAATTTGGTATCAAAGGTTGTAGCTTTTCTAGCGTTTCACTCATTACCAATAATGATACGTATTAAAAAGGTTGTTCAACGTCTCAGGAGTGCAAAATTACGTCTTTAGTTATATAAAGATTTTGCAATGTGCAATCAGCATGCGAAGTTTGATAAAGCATTGCTGCTAAGTAATGATTATCGAGTTAATAATCTAGTGCTCAGTAAAGAACAGGTTGATGATCTGGTGTCAAATGGTGCTATTTACGATGCCAGAAGGCCGCGAAATATTTATATCAATGGTTGGATGGTGCTGCATACCGACGAGTTAGTATCAGAATAACAACGTTTTAAATTGTTTACTTTTATTTAACCCCATAATACCAAGCGCTTATAGAAAAATAATGCACTGCACACTACAGTTAATTGATCTAAGTAAAATGTGGGGTGTAACTTGTGAAACATTTAGTGTTGGCGCTAGGTACAGGCACAATAACCGCATTGCTGATATATTTTGAAGCAAGCATGGTCATTTCTGTAGTAACCATCTTCTTAGCTGTTGCCTTGGGCTCATATGTTGCTAAAGACAAGAGTGACGGTAATCACAGTGATTCTCCCCATGTTACCAAACGCGGTAGCGAAGACGTTAGACATTCCAAAGAAGCGAACAACATCAGTGATGCCGCTAGCAGAATAGCAATAGGTGGGGCTTCTATTTCTTTTTTTCTTGAGCAATTGTCAAGTGCGCTCAGAGCTCAAGTAACGAGCATCAGCGAAATGTCATCTAGACTTCAGCATATTGAATCCTCGGGCGTGGAATTGGATACACTCGCTAAAGGTGCGTCTATCTCAATGAATGAATCTGATGAAAACACACAACAAGGCACAAAACTTCTTAAGGAGTTATCTTCACAACAGCAAAAACTGGTAATTAATATTAATGAATCATCTGCTGCGCTTACCGAACTGAAGAGTAAGGCAGAAGGTATTAGCACTATCACAAATACTATTAATCAATTAGCTGACCAAACCAACATGTTAGCACTAAATGCTGCTATTGAAGCGGCCCGAGCGGGAGAGCAGGGCCGCGGTTTCGCGGTAGTTGCTGATGAGGTGAGAGATCTAGCAAAGAAGACAGCAGACGCTACATCAGGTATAGAAAATTTACTTCACGATATGAACACTAGTAGTCAATCGGCAGTAGAGACTATGGAGTCAGTACTGACTTCTAGTAATGAGATGAACACGTTGTTAGATGAAAGTGAAAAAGCTATATCGCACGCAGGTTCACTCTCTACACAAGCGCGTGATGCCGTAAATACAATGCAAGAACGTGTAGAAGTAAATACGGAGCACAGTTCGGGTATAGGCGCGAATATTTCAGAACTTCAGACGACTACAGAAAACTTAGATACAGATTTATCTGATGTATCGCGTCAGGCCCTCCTGTTGAGTGAGCAAGCAGAGGATATTTTTAGACTGTTAGAACATTTTGATGTAAACGACAAAAACAGTATGGTACGCGATATAGCAGTATCAACAGCTAAAGCAATAGGTAAGCGGTTTGAAAAGGCTATTGAAGAAAATGAAATCTCTCAAGAAGCATTGTTTTCTTTTACTTACTCCCCCATAGCAAATACAAACCCAGTAAAACACTCTACACCGTTTGACACGTTCACCGATTCTGTACTGCCCACTATTCAAGAGCCTATTTTGGATGAGCACACATTTATAATATATGCGGGCGCCGTTGATAAGAATGGATATTTTCCTACGCACAACAAAAAATTTAGTCAGCCGCTAACAGGAGACTATCAGACAGATCTGGTCAACAACCGAACTAAGCGATTGTTTAATGATCCGACGGGCAGTCGATGTGGAAGCAATACCTCTGCATTTTTGTTACAGACCTATAAACGCGATACTGGAGAAATTATGCATGATCTCTCGGCACCAATTTTTGTTTACGGTAAACACTGGGGTGGTTTCAGAATAGGTTATAAAGCTAATTAAATAGGGCTTTGTTTTATTTGCTCCAATACGCTTTTATTTACGCTTTGCTTCCCATACCATTAGCGCATTGTTCGCAGCAAGTATAATGATATGCCGTCACTACAATCTTTCAGTACCTTCGGGCTTAATGCTTCTTGCAACGCTATTGAGCGTTTCTCCGATGTTCAAACGTTCTTGTCACTCTATGATAAAAATAAAACAACTTATCTGTTAGGTGGTGGCAGCAATACTATTTTTGCTGATGACTTCAACGGCACTATTTTATTAAATCAAATAAAAGGTATTAGCCACTACGATACTGAGGAATATCATTTTTTGAGAGTAGGGGCTGGTGAAAATTGGCATGAATTTGTGAGCTTATGCATGCAAGAAAAGTGGTATGGGCTCGAAAATCTTGCTCTTATCCCTGGTTCTGTAGGTGCGTGCCCTATCCAAAATATTGGTGCTTACGGACGAGAAGTAAATGCGTTTATAGACACTGTTGAGGTTGTTCTCCTTGAAACCGGCGAGCAAGTTAAAATTAGCAATGATCAGTGCGAGTTTGGCTACAGAGATAGCGTGTTTAAAAACGCATTAGCCAATAAAGTACTTATCACCCACGTTAATTTCAAATTACCCAAAAACATTCAGCCGGAAACCTCTTATGGTGAGCTACAAGCATTGCCGTCGCCGACACCTGAAGCGATTTATGACAAGGTAATTGAAATAAGAAAAAGCAAGTTGCCTGACCCTGCTAAATTGGGCAATGCAGGAAGCTTCTTTAAAAACCCTATCATTAGCCGCTCGCAGTTCGAAAACATAGCAAAAGAATATGAGGTCGTACCGCATTTTGATGTCAAAGACAAAGATGGCGATGCTATAAAAGTTAAAGTACCTGCTGCTTGGCTTATCGATAAAGCAGGTTTTAAGGGAAAAACGCTAAATGGTGTAAGGTGTCACCCTACGCAACCTTTAGTATTGACCAATATTGGTGGCGCTACGGGTAGCGATATTCTAACCATGGCAAGAGATATCATAGCTAGCGTACAAGAAAAATTTGGGGTCGCCCTAGAACCAGAAGTGCGCCTATTGGGAAACAAAGGACTTATTTCGCTATGAGACAGGCATCAAAAGCAATAAGAAAACATATTTTAGCTCTGTTGTCAGATGGGCAATTCCACTCAGGTGAAACCATTGCACAGCAGGTTGGCTTATCAAGAACGGCAGTAGCGGGTCATATTTCCCAATTAGCGGATTGGGGGTTAGATGTTTTTAAAGTAAAAGGCAAAGGCTATCGTTTAGAGCGAGGATTTCCGTTGTTAAGTGCAGACAGCATTAAAAAACATTTGGGTAACACCAAGCGAGCAATGATTGATGTGGAGTCGGTTCTTCCTTCTACCAATACTGAATTAAAAAAGCGCATTTCGAATAATCGAGATGATCTAGAAAATGGCGATGTCATTTTTGCTGAAATTCAAACCGCCGGTAGAGGCCGTCATGGGCGCACTTGGTTAGCGCCTGTCGGCGGAAGCCTTACTTTTTCTATGTATTGGTCATTTCCAGACGGCTACCAAAGTATGGCTGGGTTATCCTTGCTTGTTGGATTGGCGGTTTGTGATGCACTAAAAGAGTTTGGTGTGAACGATGCCGAATTAAAGTGGCCTAATGATATTTACTTGCAAGGGAAAAAACTCGCAGGTGTGTTAATTGAAGTAGAAGGGCAAATAGGTGCTACCGCACATTGTGTTATTGGTATTGGTCTAAATGTGTGTGTTCCTGATAACCAATATGATGTTGGTCAGCCCCACAGCGACTTAGCTTCCTATCTTGGCACTATACCCGATAGAAATGAACTTGCAGCTGAAGTTATCAAATCTTTGTGGGCTTATTTACCAAAATTTACCCAACAAGGCTTTGGTCCATTCGTTCCACATTGGGAAGCGTTAGACCTTTATGCGGATAAACGAATTGTTTTACAAATGGGTGAAAAACGTTTTTCAGGTATTGACCGAGGTGTTGACGCTAGTGGTGCGCTTTTAGTTGAGACCCAAGATGGCATAACACGCTTTCATGGTGGTGAGGTTAGCCTTCGTGGTAACTAATGAAAATAATATCGACGAAAGTCAGGTGATATTAGTCGATATTGGTAACACTAAAATAAAATATACCCTATTAAGTGATGTTGAAAACGAACCTTACAGCGGCGAAGACTCAGCCGCTTTGTTTTCTTTCATCGATAATATGCAAAATATTACGCATTTATATATCGCGTCGGTAAGAAATCAGGAACTGGTTGATGAAATTTCAACCATGTGTGGCAAGCGAAAAATTATTCTTGTAGAAAAGCACACAGAAAAGGAAGCCTTCGGTATAAAAAATAGTTACGACAACGAACAAAAAATGGGCGTTGATCGATGGCTTGCAATGGTAGGCGCAGCAGAAAAAGCAAAAAATGCATTTTTTGTCATGGATGTGGGTACGGCGATTACTGTCGATTTTGTTGTTGATGGTCAACATTTAGGCGGTTGGATCGTACCTGGTTTCCATGTAATGAAAGATTCTTTAGTGGCATCGACCAAAAAGGTGTTCGCAAATGATGAAATTCCAACCACCTTTGGGGTAGGAAACGATACAGAAGAATGTGTCGCTAAAGGGTGCCATGCAGCCCTGTATGGTGTTTATTTGAGCGCGATTGATTACATATCAAGCAAACGATCCAATTTTGACGTAATTTTAGGGGGTGGAGACAAAAAAATGTTTGCATTCTTAAAATCTGCTGATAACATGCGCCTCGCTCATTTGGTGATGCAGGGTCTTGCCCGCTACGCTCGAAGTGAACTGATAAAGTAAACCTCGACGTAAGTTTTTGATTAGTTGAAAAATTGGTCAAAAAAGAAAATTGAAAAATTTTCAAAAAGACACTTGCACAGAGTTAAACAATACTCTAGAATGCGCACCCACTTGATGTAGTGCCGACTTAGCTCAGTTGGTAGAGCAACTGACTTGTAATCAGTAGGTCGCCAGTTCGATTCCGGCAGTCGGCACCATCAATCTGGAGGGGTACCCAAGCGGTCAACGGGAGCAGACTGTAAATCTGCCGGCTCAGCCTTCGCAGGTTCGAATCCTGCCCCCTCCACCACTTTCTTATGAGGTGGCCAGAGAATTAGGATTTGCGGGCATCGTATAATGGCTATTACCTCAGCCTTCCAAGCTGATGATGCGGGTTCGATTCCCGCTGCCCGCTCCAAATCAGTGCTGATATAGCTCAGTTGGTAGAGCGCACCCTTGGTAAGGGTGAGGTCGGCAGTTCAAATCTGCCTATCAGCACCAGTATATTTCTCCCCAGCTCATGTAAAATTTCATAAATTTTTTAATGTAACTTTGCTGGGATAATAGAAATGGCAAAAGAAAAGTTTGAACGTACGAAACCCCACGTAAACGTGGGTACAATCGGCCACGTTGACCACGGTAAAACTACCCTAACTGCAGCTATCACTACAGTTCTTTCTAAAACTTACGGCGGTAACGCTCAGGCATTCGATCAAATCGATAACGCGCCTGAAGAGAAAGCTCGTGGTATCACCATTTCTACTTCACACGTAGAATATGACACTCCTACTCGTCACTACGCACACGTAGACTGCCCAGGACACGCTGATTACGTTAAAAACATGATCACTGGTGCTGCTCAGATGGACGGTGGTATCCTAGTAGTAGCTGCGACTGATGGTCCTATGCCACAGACTCGTGAGCACATCCTACTTGGTCGTCAGGTTGGTATTCCTTACATCATCGTATTCATGAACAAGTGTGACATGGTTGACGATGAAGAGCTTCTAGAGCTAGTAGAAATGGAAGTTCGTGAACTT
This sequence comes from Alteromonas sp. 009811495, assembly GCF_028865455.1. Lineage (NCBI taxonomy): Bacteria > Pseudomonadati > Pseudomonadota > Gammaproteobacteria > Alteromonadales > Alteromonadaceae > Alteromonas > Alteromonas sp. 009811495. The sequence goes on along the minus strand of NZ_CP113972.1, from coordinate 3,741,595 downwards.
CTTAACGAATACGAATTCCCAGGTGATGACCTACCAGTTATCCAAGGTTCAGCTCTTAAAGCGCTTGAAGGCGACGCAGAGTGGGAAAAGAAAATCATCGAGCTTGGTGAAGCGCTTGATTCATACATCCCAGAGCCAGAGCGTGCAATCGACAAGCCGTTCATCCTTCCAATCGAAGACGTATTCTCAATCTCAGGCCGTGGTACTGTTGTAACTGGTCGTGTTGAGCAAGGTATCGTTAAAGTTGGTGAAGAAGTAGAAATCGTAGGTATCAAAGAAACTACTAAGACTACTTGTACTGGTGTTGAGATGTTCCGTAAGCTTCTTGACGAAGGCCGCGCGGGTGAGAACGTTGGTGTTCTTCTACGTGGTACTAAGCGTGACGAAGTTGAGCGTGGTCAAGTACTAGCGAAGCCTGGTTCAATCACTCCACACGTTAACTTCGAAGCAGAAGTATACGTACTATCTAAAGATGAAGGTGGCCGTCATACTCCATTCTTCAAAGGCTACCGTCCACAGTTCTACTTCCGTACAACTGACGTAACTGGTGCTGTAGAGCTTCCAGAAGGCGTAGAAATGGTAATGCCTGGTGACAACCTTAAATTCAAAGTTGAGCTAATTGCTCCGATCGCGATGGAAGAAGGTCTTCGTTTCGCAATCCGTGAAGGTGGTCGTACAGTAGGTGCTGGTGTTGTATCTAAGATCCTAGACTAATCTAGACTTAGCAACATAAGCCCAAAAAAGCGCACTTAGGTGCGCTTTTTTTATGCTTTCTGGAAAGTTATGAAATCAATATGCCGTTTCAAACACGCGGTGAACCCATCCCTGGGCGCTCTGCCACAGCATCCATGCTGTGGAAGGTTTGAAACGGCATATTGATTTCACTCCCTCAGCAGTAGGAATAAGCTTGTGGGAGAGGAGAGAACACGCCGTAAAGCCATCCATGGCGGCTTCGCAGCTGCATCCATGCAGCTGAGAGTTCTAGATTGAATAAGCGCCACCCCTTTAGCATTTAATAAGCTTGTGGGAGAGGAAGGAACACGTCGTGAACCCATCCTTACCACTCTGAGTTCTAGTCTCGCCTGATGTACCGTTAGTCTATTTGAAAGTGCTTTTTGAGCGTCTACTCTTATTATTTGATTCAACGCAAATAAATCTCATTTGATTGCAGGTAGGGTTAGCGCCCTCCATGCCCCACGTTGCCTTGGCAATAAAACGCTAATCTTTTTTAGAGGAAATGATGCACTCACTAAAGCCAGTGTTCGATGAAGATGATTTCATTTCGTTAGTAAATCAAAATGCGAACAGTATTTATGAAGACCTCACTTCGCTCAATAGTCAGATAAATGCTGACTATTTGTTTCTTGGTGTGCGCGTAAAACAAAGTGTTAAGGTACTTGTGAGCGTTAGTAACGAAGCGCCACTCAATGACTTCAGTTATAGCTTAGTGGGCTCGCCATGTGAGCATGTTTTAGAGCATGGGGCATGTGGTTTTTCAAATGCTATTCAAACGCAGTTTCCAAATGATGAGGTGCTCAAACGACTTAATGGTGAAGCTTACTTAGGCGCAGGTGTTTTTAATGAAAATAACGAAAACGTGGGTATTCTCGTTGCGCTTTATTGTTCCGAGCAGTCTGGTATCTCGCAGTGGCTTTATGGGTTTGCAACGCAAGCCAAACTTATTGGTATGCATATTCAAAAGCGTTATTTGGAGATGTGCACTAATCATCACTTAGCGCTATTGGAAGAGGTCAGTGACATTTCTAACACCGGTGCGTGGGAATACTACCCTGACGAAGAAAGGTTGTACTGGTCAGCACAAACATATCGAATTCATGGTTTGCCTATTGGCCATCCAATTTCACCGCAAAAAGCAATGTCATTTTATTCATTAGCGTCGCAAGCGGAAATTAAAAAAGCATTTTCTACACTCTTAAATGACAAAGTTGCCTACGACCAAGAGTTTCAAATTGTAGATTCACAGGGGCAGCTAAAGTGGGTAAGAACCTCTGGAAAAGCGCAATTAAATAGCGAAGGAGCGACCACACGTTACTATGGCGCCTTTGAAGATATCACTGAGTTCAAAAAAACAGTCGCCATAAGTGAAGAGCGAGCGCTGCGTATTCAGAATATTCTCAATAGTATTAACGATGCAGTTATTAGCGTTAATGCGAGCGGTATTATTTGTCACTGTAACGCTGTAGCGTCACGTATTTTTGGATATTCAATTGACGAGTTGATATCGCAGCCCATAGAACTATTAATGCCAGAACCCTACGCTTCGAATCACAAGAAGTATATGCATCACTACGAGAAAACGGGTAATGCCAGAATTATGGGAGTGGGCAGACAGCTTCCAGCTAAGCGAAAAGATGGTTCTGTTTTTCAAATGGAGCTATCACTGTCTGAAAGTGCTGATATGGGAGAGAAGCGCTATGTAGGGGTTATACGAGACATTAGCGAACGTATTGAAGCGCAAGATACAATTTACAATTTGGCTTATACCGATTCGGTTACCCATTTACGCAATAGCCAGTGGTTTCAAAAAGAATTTCAGGACTTAATATTACGCTCTGCCATGCGTAACGAGTATGTTCACGTAATGCTTCTTGATATGGATAACATGGCGCAAATTAATACTCGCTTAGGTTTCATAAATGGTAACAAAGCCTTGCAAGTGATTGCAGAGAAACTGCTGTTTATCATTGGCCACGATTATGAGCTTTACAAGTTTACCAACGACCGATTTATTGTCCTTTCCAGCAAAACGTATCGCAAAGAAGAGTTGCACCGCTTTGAACCCGCACTTATCGAAAATGCGCTGTTAAACCCCCGCCATTTTGAAGTTGATCTTGAGGACAATCAGTGGGCGCTAAGTGCGTCTTTGGGCAGTGCAATATTTGACCCCAAAGAGCAGAGTTTCGAGCGTGTTATTAATGTATTGGAACTTGCTGTTAAGCGTGCAAAAAGTTCTGCTCCTTTTGGCTTGTGTCACGTGTCGAGTGATGGCATTGAAGAGTTTGATCGCTATGTGGCGATTAAAACCGCGTTGAAGGGCGCTATTGAGAATGATGAGTTAAGCTTAGCGCTACAACCACAAGTAGACCAAAATGGAGCGCTGACATCGTTTGAAGCGCTTGTACGTTGGCATTCTCCTGATCTGGGCATTGTGAGTCCTGCAGACTTCATTCCTATTGCAGAGGAAAGTCATGCTATTTGTGAAATAGGGCAGGTAGTGTTAGATAAATCCCTTGAAGCATTAAGGAGTTTTATAAGCCGGGGCATGGATGCGAGTATTGCCATTAACATTAGTGCACGACAAATTGTATTACCAGACTTTACCTCTTCATTACTGTCAAAAATCACTCAATACGCTATTGCTCCGCAGTTGCTCATGCTAGAACTTACAGAAACAGCGTTAGTAGCAGATATACAGTTGGTAAAACAAACCATGCTCGAACTAGCGCGTTACGGTTTTCGTTTTTCGGTTGACGATTTCGGAACAGGCTATTCAAGCCTTGCCTACTTGAAAGAACTGCCAATTAGTGAACTTAAGATTGATAAGTTTTTTGTGGATGATATATGCGAAAAAAACAGTGGCAAGGCATCGCAAATCGTCGATGCTATCATTGAAATGTCTAAAGCACTCAAGGTGACATGCATTGCTGAAGGGGTCGAAACGCAGGCACAACTCGACTATTTAATTGCGAAAGGTTGCGACCGTTTTCAAGGGTACTATTTCTCAAAACCGTTGCCGGTTGAATATTGGCAAAATATAACCTCCCCTACATTACCGATAGGGACTAGTTAACGTTTGATTGTGATATTGTAACAAAAGTGAGGTATGCTAGCGCTATAGCAAAAGTTAATTGTGGAATAGTGGCATGATTACACGTCGTCAGTTTATTGTTGGTTCTATTGCTTTTTCAGGCCTTGCGGCCAGTGCATTTGGAAAAAACACTTCTTTTACCAACATGCGAACCGCGAATATATATGGCGCATTAGTGCCAGATAGTAATGGTTTATTGGACTTGCCAGAGGGATTCAGCTACACGGTTATTTCTGAATTTGGTCAAGTTATGTCTGATGGTTTGCATGTACCAGATAGAGCTGATGGAATGGGGTGCCTTCCCATCGACAATGCCAAAAATAAGGTCGCCCTTATTCGCAATCACGAGCTACACCCAAAGCATATTGAACTTCAACCCCCTTCCATTCAATCACATGTCAACGAGTTGGCTTACGATACCTACCCCAATGGCATAGCTTTGCCTGGGGGGACCACTACGCTTATTTATAATACCGAAACAAAAAAGGTCGAGCGTGAGTTTGTTAGTCTGGCGGGAACCGTTCGCAATTGTTCAGGTGGTGTTACTCCTTGGGGAACGTGGTTGACTTGCGAAGAAACGGCAGACACACCCAATGGTACTGTGAGTAAAAATCACGGTTTCGTATTTGAAGTGCCTGCGAGTGCCTCGAAAACAGTTAAAGCAAAGCCCCTAAAAGCCCTTGGACGGTTTGTTCACGAAGCAGCGTGTGTAGACCCCACAACCGGATACGTGTATTTGACGGAAGATAGGGGAGATAGTCTACTTTATCGCTTTGTACCCAATGAATACGGAAAGCTTGAAGCCGGAGGTAGCTTACAAGCACTTGTTGTTAAAGGTCGCCCCCAATTTGATACACGTAATTGGCAACAGTCAGCGATGGGCGTTTCACAGTGGCTAGATGTGGAATGGGTGACGTTAGAGAACCCAGAAAGTCCGGAAGATGACTTACGCAAACAAGGTTATGAAAAAGGAGCAGCCTTGTTCGCGCGTGGTGAAGGAATTCATTGGGGAGACGGCGAGATGTACTTTTGTTGTACCAATGGTGGGGTTAAGCAACTAGGACAGGTTATGCGCTTAGTTCCCGTAACTGATGGACCTGACAAGCTACAGCTCTTTTTAGAAAGTGAAGATAAAAACCTTTATAACTTTGGAGACAATCTTACGGTTTGTCCAAACGGCCACTTATTGGTGTGCGAGGACCAGTATACCGATATAGTTGATAACCACTTACGTGGTATTACACCAAATGGTGAGGTATACAATTTTGCCAAACTACATGCGCAAACTGAATTAGCTGGCGCATGTTTTTCTCCAGATGGGAATACGTTATTTGTAAATGTGTATTCTCCCACAAAGACGCTGGCTATATCAGGCCCGTGGTTTAAAGGATAATCGCATTCATCGATTGTTTTGATTTAATTGTTTCGCTTTAATTAATTTGGGCGATTAATGATAATCCTTGTAACTTAACAAGGAGAGCAACAATGAGTGCATTATTAAAAAGATTATCAAGTAAAAGCCGCAATGTGGCGACTGTTCAAAGCGACACCAGAACGCAGTGTAATTACGCAAATAACTACTACGGCGACCAAGTTTGTGTAGCAGTAAAACCGGTAAAACCGCGTATTAACTTTCACGTAGGTATTCAAATATAAGTGAGCAGAATGGCTGCTCACGACCCCTCTATCGTTTGCTTTTTTGAAGTATATTGCCTTTCACACGACGTGATCGTCGTTAATTAGTCTACGCCTTCATCGTTAACTTTCATTCAAAGTTGCGACGAAGGTTTAATAAAAAATGTCATGTTTCCCACTTATAGTAAACGTAGTGCTTTTCATTACTTTGACTCGTATTTTTCAGCCACGCGATGTCAATGTACTTACCTGATTTCTCCTTAGAGGAGCGCGTTTATGAAATTCGATTCAATTAAGTCTCGCTTAGTGTTAATGACTCTCATCTGTGTAATGGGGATGAGCATGTTAGTAGTGAGTCAGCATTATTTTACTCAACGACTCATTGGCCTAAATCAACAGCGTGATGTCTTGCTTAGGATGGGACAAGATTTGCTGCAAATGCGCCGACATGAAAAAGATTTCTTGCTGCGGCACGACAGGCGTTATTTTGAGAAATTTACCGAGCGCTCGACGCTGTTTAGCACTCGCTTGGATACCTTGGTCCCCACATTCAATGAATACAAGCTTCCCATCACCGATGTTGAAAGCTTGTCGGTTTCTATAGATGCTTACAGCCGCACTTTTCAGCAAGTTGTGTCCTTACAAGAGCGTATTGGGTTAAGCAACGAACAGGGACTTCGCAAGCGGATTATCGATATTGAAGAAACACTCACATCAAATATTAGCAACCCATATTCTATAAGTCTGTTTACTGACTTGAAGCTTGCAGTGCGTAACTTTCAACTGACTCATGAAGGGCAGTATGCAAAGCAGTTAGATGTGTTAAGTCGCCAATTGCTCAGTGTAAATAGTGAGGGCGGTGAGCTTCTAATAGCACTTAGCCAATATCAAACTGTGCTGAAAGAACTTGTAGCAACTTATACCGCATTTGGCCTTACCCACAACGAGGGTTTACGTGGAGAGTTTAGGCAAAGCGCTCATAATGTGGAATCTCAACTAAAAATGATCGATGGCGCTCTGCAACCCATAATTGAACAACAAGAAGCACAAGTGCGTATCTACAGTTTGGGTATTGCAGCGCTAACATCCATCGTATTAATTCTGGTTTTAATCAAGAGTTTTGCGACATTCCATCGCGCTTTTGCTAACTTTGTGATGTTCTTTTGCCGCTCTAAACGGCAGTACCAAAAAATAGATACGCGTCAGCTTGGCTTTGCTGAATTTAAATCATTGGCTGAGTTAGCCAATGAGATGGTGGAATCACGCCAGGATATTGAGGCTAGGCTTGCAAGTGCTGAGGCTGAATTGGCCAGTAAGAAGGCGTCATAGCAAAGCGAAAGTATTGAGACTATACGAATAATTTCGCATGTTTAATTTGAAGGTAGTACAACATGAAATTCAATCGCTTAGGAACTAGCGACTTATCAGTGTCTGAGGTGTGTTTAGGCACGATGACATGGGGAATTCAAAATACGCAAAGCGATGCTGATCAGCAAATTGCTTGCGCGCTAGACAATGGCGTGAATTTTATCGATACAGCGGAAATGTACCCTGTACCACCCAATAAAGAGACATACGGTGATACAGAGCGAATTTTAGGAAATTGGCTCTCAAGAAACCATGCGAAACGTTCAGACATGGTATTGATGACAAAGGTAGCAGGGAGTGGTCTTCGTTATATACGAGAAGGTGGGCCAATTACAGCCGATGCTGTAACACGCGCATTAGACGATTCACTAGCTCGACTTCAAACTGACTATATTGATGTTTATCAACTGCATTGGCCAAATCGCGTTACACCGCATTTCGGTAAGCACTGGCCAGATAATACCGACCCCACAAAAACAGATCGCAACCGCGAGGTTGAGGGAATGCGAGATATTCTTAAGGGCATTCAGCAGGCTTTGGAAGCAGGTAAGATAAAACATTGGGGCTTGTCTGACGATACGCCTTGGGGAATTCATACATTTCTTAAATTATGTTGCGAGATGGACATTGAGAAGCCTGTCTCTATACAAAACGAATTTAGCTTATTGCACGCTAAAGACTGGCCATATCTTATAGAGATGTGCGCACTTGAAGATATTGCTTACTTGCCGTGGTCGCCTTTGGCAACGGGAATGTTAAGTGGAAAATATCAAAATGGCGCAAGACCAGAAGGTTCTCGCTGGACACTTGCGCAGCGCATGGGGTTATTTAGAGACAAAGCACCCGCGCAGGCGGCAACTGACAAGTATGTGGCGATTGCCAAGAGTATTGACATTACACCGTCACAGTTGGCCTTAGCATGGTGTCAGCAAGTACCTGGCGTAACGTCGACTATTATTGGCGCAACGTCAATTGAACAATTGAAAGAAAATATAGCGGCGTTCTCGTTGCAGCTGCCTCAAAAAACGCTAGAAGAGGTGCACGATGTATTGCGAGCGTACCCTCTAGGGTTTTGATACGCGATTAAAAGTCGATTTCTTAACCTTCAAAATGGCGAGCTCAGGCTCGTCATTTTTGTGTAATATGCACGTCATACTATGAGTCTTTCTGTATGCATACGAAAGACTATGTCCACAATAGATCCCCAATTGGCCGACCAGGCCGCATTAGATAATAACCACAATTGGCAGCGCTGGCTTGTACTTGCCTTACTTGTTTACCTGATGCTTATTGCGGTGAGCATGATAGGTAGCGGTTTTAAATATGCCACGGGCGATCACGCAAGAGAACTCTTTAACTTTGCATCGAACCCCATAATGGGGTTGATTATAGGCATGGTGTCAACCGCACTGATTCAGTCTTCTAGTACGGTTACATCCATTATTGTTGGGATGGTTGCTGGTGGACTTCCTATCACTATTGCGGTGCCCATGATGATGGGAGCGAACATTGGTACAAGTATCACGAACACGCTGGTAAGCCTTGGACACGTAGCGCGAAAAGAGGAGTTCCAACGCGCTTTTAATGCCGCGACCATCCACGATTTCTTTAATGTGTTATCAGTACTTATTTTCTTACCGCTTGAAATGGCATTTGGTATTTTAGAATACTTAAGTGGTCAACTGGTGGCATTGCTGCACACGGGGGAGGCATTGGGGCTTAATGGGGTAAACCCTATTAAAGCGGCAACGCAGCCGGTGACTGATTTTGCAACGCAATCGCTACAGTTTCTTCCCTCCATCTATCCTGGCGTGGCCAAAATTATAATTGGTATTGCTTTAATTATGCTCTCCATTACCTATATGGGGAAAATCATGAAGGCATTAATGGTAGGTAAAGCGAAAGAATTACTGCATAGAAGTATTGGGAAAGGCCCGTTGTCAGGCATTGCATCAGGTGCAGTGATGACCGTGTTGGTGCAGTCATCTTCAACCACCACATCATTGATGGTGCCCTTAGTTGGGAGTGATATTTTAAAAGCACGAGACATCTATCCGTTTACGCTAGGTGCTAATATTGGTACTTGTATTACAGCGCTTATAGCAGCACTTGGCGTAGTAGGTGTAAATAGCGGGTTTGCACTTCAAATTGCGTTGGTCCATCTCATCTATAATGTACTCGGAGTGGTCATTATTTATGGCATTCCAGTGCTGCGAAATATTCCACTTACGTTATCGTATCAATTGTCTGTTATCGCGTCAGAAAGAAAACTCTATGGCGCAGCGTACATTGGTGGTTTATTTTTTGTGATGCCTTTGGGCATTATATTTACCACTATGTAAAAACAAAAAAAACGGCGCATGTGCGCCGTTTTTTATTCCATACGTTTTTAGAAAGCGTACTTTGCTGATACTTGAATTCGGTTCATGTCACCCTCTAAACCAGACTCTACTTCTCTGTGAGCAAAGGCGTATTCAGCACCTACAGTAAGGGCTTTGGTTGGTGAATATAGGTAATTAACACGTGTGCTGTAAGTGCTTTCAGTAACACCAAGACCCGTTAGTGCTACATCATTGTCGGCCTCAAATGCTGAAAACATTATGCTACTGCGTGCTTTTTCACTCCACACATGACGATATGCAATGCCATAACCGGTTGTATCAATGGTTTCTAAGTCACCATTTTCAGTACGCACTGCACCGTTTGCGGCGTTTAGCGCTGAGTAACGACCCAAACCTGAACCGGTGTGGAATGTGAAACGAATGTCATCACCATTTGAAAGCTTGTACTTACCCGTTACAGATACGCCGTAACTGGTTTCATCGGCATCGATATCGCCTGCGTTGTCATAAGAGAGTTGGCGAAGTAGGCCAGCTACTTTCCAATAACCCCAATCGTGTTTAGAGGTGTAGGCCGCAACAAAGTCTGGAAAGCTATTGTCATCACTTACAATGCGTCCACCGCCACCAAATGGTGTGATAGTCGATTCAGGGTTTTCCAGTGCAAGCTGTAAGCCGCCGTTAGTGTATCGAACCATGACCTGACGACCAAAGGTAATACCGTCAGTTGTACCAATGAAATCAAGCGATTCGGGCAGTGCACCTACATCCATGAAAGTGGTCCAAGTTTGACCTACCAACCAGTTTTTATAGCTAATATAAGCATGGCGTACACGAGGGAGGTAAGAGTTACTAATACGTTCATTACCACCATCGGTCACCACGAAGTCGAGTTCGAATACACCATTAATTGTGTCACCTTCAGCTGTAGGCGTTGAAGTAGCAAAGCGAAAGCGTGAAGTTCTAATGTGCGCATCAAATTGCGCGTCTTCGTCAACGCCACCGACCGGAGTCAGTGAAGGGATGTAAAAGTCTCGTCCAACGCTGCCTGAGGCTATTGTGCCGTCTGAGTAATCACTCAGCATCGCGTCTACTTTTACGTAACCTGTGAATTTCACACTTGTGTCGCCGATCGTGGCTGCATGCACTGCGCCGCTTGATGCTGCTAAGCAAAGCGCTACTGCTGTTGCTGTGGTTTTTATTTTAGCTTTCATCGTGTATTCCAAAAAAGTGGTTAATTAAATGTAAATTCAACGTTAACATTGCTAATTGTGTACGTATTATCTCAAAATTAAATAAGCCCTTGGTCGCATAAGACTATAGTCGTACAAGGAAAGGTCGTTCTATCCATAAATAAAAGTACTTTTCGCATTTATAAGTCTGTTAAGACCAAAGTCTCATTTTGCTTTATGGGTGAATGGCTAGAGTGTTTCACCATACAACAAGATTTTTACATATTTGATTGTGGAGGCAATTTTTATGACCACCAGCAAAACCTATGCTGTACCTGACAACATTCTTCAGTCTACCCACCTGACGGCCTCTCAATACGATGCAATGTATAAGCAGTCGGTAGAGCAACCAGAAGCTTTTTGGGCTGAGCATGCTGGCGCACTGGAGTGGTATTCAGCGCCAACTAAAGTCAAAAATACAGTATTTGGTGAAAGCGATGTATCAATAAAGTGGTTTGAAGATGGTGAATTAAATGCCAGCTATAACTGCATTGATAGACACCTCGCTGACAACGCCACCAAAGTGGCATTTCACTGGGAAGGCGATTCACCAGAAGATAGTCAAGATATTACCTATCAGCAAGTTCACTATGAGGTGTGCAAACTTGCGAATGCGTTAAAGGCGATGGGTGTTGAAAAAGGCGATCGCATTGCCATTTACATGCCCATGGTGCCAGAGGCAGCTTATGCCATGTTGGCTTGCGCAAGAATAGGTGCTGTACATTCAGTGATTTTTGGCGGATTTTCGCCAAATGCTATTGCCGACCGCATAAATGATAGCGCGGCTAAAGTGGTGATTACGGCTGATGAAGGACGACGTGCCGGTCGTACAATCCCATTAAAAGCTAACGTCGATAAAGCACTTGCTGGTGACGCTTGTCCTTCTATTAACCACGTTCTCGTGCACAAGCTGACAGGTTCAGAAGTAGAGTGGAACAGTGAACACGACGTTTGGTGGCATGATGCTGTAGAAGGTTGTTCGGCGCAGTGTGAGCCAGAGGTAATGAATGCAGAGGACCCGCTGTTTATTTTGTACACATCGGGCTCAACAGGCACGCCTAAAGGCGTTGTTCACACCACCGGAGGGTACCTTTTATATTCAGCAATGACATTTAAATATGCGTTTGATTACAAGCAAGACGACGTATATTGGTGTACGGCCGACGTTGGCTGGATCACAGGCCATAGCTACATGGTGTATGGCCCTATGGTAAACGCGGCGTCGCAGGTATTTTTTGAAGGGGTGCCTACTTACCCTGATGTTAAGCGTATTGCACAAGTGGTTGAGAAGTATAAAGTAAATAGCCTATATACTGCACCCACAGCCATTCGCGCACTTATGGCCCATGGTGATGTACCTGCCGAGGGATGCGATCTCTCATCATTGCGTCTTTTGGGTACAGTCGGTGAGCCTATTAACCCTGAAGCATGGGAATGGTATCACCGCGTTATTGGTAAAGGTCGCTGTCCTATCATCGATACATGGTGGCAAACTGAAACTGGCGGTCACATGATCTTACCATTACCTGGCGCCACAGAATTGAAACCAGGCTCAGCAACGCGTCCTTTCTTCGGTATTCAGCCAGCATTATTCGATGCTGATGGCAATGAACTAGAGGGAGTGGCAGAAGGTAATTTGGTGATTAAAGATAGCTGGCCAAGCCAAGCTAGAACGGTTTATGGTGATCATCAACGCTTTATCAATACTTACTTCAGTGCATATAAAGGCGTGTATTTCACGGGTGACGGGGCCCGTCGTGATGAAGATGGCTTCTATTGGATTACGGGGCGCGTTGATGACGTATTAAACGTATCAGGTCACCGCCTAGGTACGGCAGAGATTGAAAGTGCGCTGGTGGCTCATCCGAAGGTTGCCGAAGCGGCAGTTGTGGGTTTCCCTCATGACATCAAAGGGCAAGGTATTTACGTATACGTAACGCCGAACGAAGGGGTAGAGGCCGATGAGGCACTCACTAAAGAGCTTAAAGCGTGGGTGCGCCAAGAGCTTAGTCCTATAGCAACTCCGGACATGATCCAATGGTCACGAGGGTTACCGAAAACGCGTTCAGGTAAAATTATGCGCCGTATTCTTCGTAAAATTGCCGCTAACGAGCACGAGCAGTTGGGAGATACTTCTACGTTGGCGGATCCATCGGTTGTTGATACACTGATAGAGGAGAGACTTAACAAGTAATCAAGGACATAGACGATGATAACGCTTTTGATCGCAGACGATCACCCGCTGTATCGCGATGCACTGAGAGGGGCATTGTCGTTGTCATTGCCCGCCTTAACATTGAAAGAGGCTGGCGACTTGAATACTACGGTCGATATTCTCAATAATGACGATATCGACCTGTTACTTCTCGACTTGCATATGCCGGGCAGTAACGATCTGTTCGGCTTACTCCACATTCGTAAGCTTTTCCCCGATCTACCCGTAGCAGTGGTTTCTGGTACAGAGGACACCGCGCTTATTTCAAAGATAATCAGTGTAGGTGCACTGGGGTTTATTCCTAAAACTGCCAGCGCCCACGACATTGCGAATGCGGTAGAGGCAATCCTCGATGGTGACGTTTGGTTACCTGACAACATAAGTGAAAATGTTGATGAAGTGGACGAGGCATTCTCTGAATTAGCAGACAAAGTTGCTTCGCTTACTCCTTCTCAGTACAAGGTACTTTGTTACATGCGAGATGGCCTATTAAACAAGCAAATTGGGTACAACTTGGATATTGCAGAGGCTACTGTTAAGGCCCACGTAACGGCAATATTTAAAAAGCTTGGTATCAACAACCGAACTCAAGCTGTACTTATCGCATCGCAATTAGAGCTAGAACCACCCTCGCAATAGCTATGTAAAGCTTGCGTTTAAAAGAGTGTAGGTACTCACTCTATTTGGTTTTGCGGAGGCAGGCTTTGGTGAGCGGTTTCCAATGATTGTGAAAATTCGGGTAAGAAGCGTTCGAGTGCTAGTCGGCTCTGCTCGCTTAATAATGGGTTTTCTATTTCGATAACTGTTCGTCCTTCAAGTAGCGACACGCTTTGTTGGTAACCTGGCTGTTGCGTCAACAGTGTTTGAAATCGGCCGGTTTCAAATAAAATGAGTAAGCCTTGTGCAATTCGTCCCGCTAGCTGGTGGTTATCGCTGCCCACAAAGAAAAAGATAGGGCTGGGGTAGGACACAACAAGGCTATCTTCGATTACCAGTCCGCGACTCAAACTCTCATCACTGAGCTCTTCTTGAATCTCCATTGCACTGCGCGGAAACATATCCGCGAACCCCTCAGAAACAATTTTGAATGACGCGCGATAAGTGGTCTCTAAGACAGGTATATTGTTGGCCTTAAATATTTTTGTATCAGGCCAATCGTACCCTAAAACAGCGCGGTATGATTGAAGTGCTTCAAGGCTTTTCACTTGGCTGAAGCGGGTATCGCCTTCGCGCACAAGCAATATGCGTTTACCAAATAGCCCAGCCATAATCGGAATGCGAACTGGAAGAAAATGTTGCTCACGTTCAATAGAGGTGACGCTCCATGTTACGTCGAGCATGCTGTGTTCTAAACTTCGTAGCTGTCTTTCTTGTGCCGTTTCCTGAGTGCTGACAACCAATTCAAACGTACCGTAACTGTCTTCGGTGACTTCTAGCGCTTCGGTGAGTAGTTGCTTTGCATACGCATATACTGCATCGCGACCGGGATGAACATTTGGCAACCTTAATACGCTGTGTGGCAGCTCATTGTTAACCACACTCGGTTGATTCTGTGCGACTGCACTGGTCAATGGCAAAAGTACTGCTCCTAGAAGCAGCACCGGGGTGAGTTTGAGAGTCATCTCAATGTCCATATTTCATTTTCTGACTCTTAAGTACCCCTACAACTCCTTGGAGTACTTAAGCTGAGTAGTTAATCTTTACCGGTCAGTAAGAAATCAAATTCAGGGTCGACTATAAATTGACCGCTCATCGCTTCACGACCTAATAGCATTAAGTAAGTCATTTCAGAGCGATCGGTCAGCGTTAACTGAATATCCCACTGGTTTCCGTCCATAATTATAGGCGTAATTATGACATAACGCTTTTCTAGCGTTGCCGTTGAGCTTTTTACGCGTTTTTGCCCTTCAACACGCGCTTCGCGACGCACCACACGATCTACATTGTGGATATCCGGATGAATGTCGAATTTGATCCAAAGTTCATCATCTTTTTCAAACTCTTCAATATTGTCCACGTGCAGCGATGAAGTGGCTGCACCGGTATCAACACGCACGTTTAGGTCTGTTATTGCAAGCTTTGGTAAATCACAAAGCTCAACTGCGCCTACAATTTTTTTGTCTTTCATGGGTTTTTCTACCAATGCTATTCAATAGTGCCTTGTTGGGGCGGCAATAAATTGTCTTGTAATAATTCTACGTGCTCAGCCACTGTATCAGGCTCTGAGAAGTAGGCAATGTGATAAACCGCTTCACCTTCTTGAGTAAGCGGAATGTTTTGTTTACCAATAACCACACCTTCTGCCGGACTTTCCAACGTACCTAAATAGTTACCGAACGGGTCTGCGATAATGGCTAGCTTATCGCCTTTTGCAACGTGGTCACCAAGCTGCGCTAAGTGGGTTACGAAGCCACTTTCAGGAGCTCGCACCCAGCCACTTTGTCGCGCAATAAAGCGTTCAATGCTATGCCCTTTACTACGACTCTTGTTCAGCATGCCTAAGTGACGCATGGTGTTAATAATTCCCTTTACGCCTGCGCGAATAGAAAACTCGTCATAGCGCAACGCTTGACCTGCTTCATACAACAGCATTTTTACACCGCTCTCGCTAGCGGCTTCGCGCAAAGAACCGTCTCGTAATTCGGCATTCAATAGCACGGGTACGCCAAAAGCCTTGGCCATTTCAAGTACATCTTCGTCATCAAGATCTGCTCGTATCTGGGGAAGGTTACTTCTATGAATTGCACCTGTGTGTAAATCTATGCCGACATCACACTTGCTCACAATTTCTTTGAAAAACAGGTTAGCTAATCGACCCGCTAGCGACCCTTTTTTACTACCTGGAAAGCTGCGATTAAGATCGCGCCTGTCGGGCAGATAGCGAGATTGATTCAATACGCCGTAAACATTTACCATTGGCACGGCTATTAACGTGCCACGAATGCGTGAAATCGCCTTGGAGCGAATTAGTCTACCTACAATTTCAATACCATTGAGTTCATCACCATGAATAGCGGCACTGACAAACATGGTTGGACCTGGGCGCTTTCCCCGTTTTACATAAACGGGGATGCTCATACTGGTAGCCGTATACAAGGGCGGCATTTCCAGTTCAATTTTCTTAGTTTCACCTGGTGCTACGTCTACATCACCAATTGTGAGCATGTCTTTTACTGCATTTCTTGCCACTAACGTTTTCCTATTTCTAACGTTGCGCTACTGCGATGTTAGCCTTTACCACGCGTTTTTGTTTTATGGGGCTCTGCACTTTTTTCAATAAATTCGATGATCATGGCGGCCACATCTTTATTGGTTGCTTTTTCAATACCTTCTAAGCCTGGTGATGAGTTAACTTCCATAACTACCGGGCCGTTATTAGAGCGAAGAATATCGACACCACAACAATTTAATCCCATTGTTTTCGCCGCATCTACGGCTGTTTTGCGTTCCGCTGGGCTTAAACGTACCAAGCTTGCTTGGCCGCCGCGGTGTAAATTAGAGCGAAACTCGCCGGGAGCCGCTTGTCGCTTCATGGCTGCGACCACTTTTCCGCCCACAACGAAACAACGAATATCAGCGCCGCCAGCTTCTTTAATGAATTCTTGTACCAAGATACTGGCATTTAAACCCATAAAGGCTTCAATAATCGACTCAGCTGCTTTTTGTGTATCAGCAAGTACAACGCCGATACCCTGGGTGCCCTCTAGTAACTTAATGACAACCGGAGCTCCGCCAACGGTTTTAATTACGTCGTCAATTTTATCGGGATGGTGTGCAAAGCCAGTACGAGGCATGCCAATACCTTTTCGCGATAAGAGCTGTAAAGAGCGTAATTTGTCGCGTGAACGGCTTATAGCAACCGACTCGTTAAGGCTATACGTCCCCATCATTTCGAATTGACGTACTACCGATGTACCATAAAAGCTTACTGATGCACCTATACGTGGAATAACGGCATCATAATACGGAAGCTTTTTACCATGGTAGCGCACAGACGGCCGCGCACTCGTTATGTCCATGTAGCAGTGCATTGTGTCGATAACGTCCACCTGATGTCCGCGTGCTTGTCCCGCCTCCACTAAGCGTGAAGTGGAGTAAAGACGTGGATTTCTTGAAAGTATTGCGATACGCATTATAAAAAGCCTGTAATTTGTGTTTGATAATTAGAATCTTTTCTTACTTACCCATACCACGTTAGAACGTGAATATAAATTAGACAAGTATTTTTGCGCGCATACTAATGTAAGGTGCAAAGTGTGTCTTACGAATTATTCTTGTTGTGTCGATTGCTTTTAATGCATGAAGTTCTGCCATATTCGCGATAGCATAAAAGAAAACGTTTCTACTTTTAGGGTTTTGTTTAATGAATGAGTGGTGGCACGCGTTTATGACGTGGTTAATTGAATACCAGTCAAACGTAGTGTGGAGCGGTGTGGTTTTACTAGTTTATTTGGCAATGTCGCGAAAGCTTTTGCCAAAACTTGAAACCAATATCGAAAAATCTAAGTTAAAGTCGAGCAGTGCGATTAAAGGACTATTTGCTGCAAGAGTGTTGGTCGCTACGCTGTCTCTAGCATTGCTATTATTGGCTTGGGGTATCGATTTCTCCGGTCTACTAGTGTTGTCGACCTCAATCCTGACCGTAACGGGTGTAGCCTTATTTGCTAGTTGGTCTCTTATCAGCAACATCACTGCTTACTTTATTCTTTTGACCAACGTTGCGTACCGAAGAGGCAACTATGTGCGTATTTTGGACGGTGACAATTATATTGAAGGTGTCATCGCTGATTTAGGTCCATTTAGTACTCGTCTTGTAACCGCAGACCGAGAAACTTTGATGTATCCCAACAACCTTATTCTAACTAGACCTGTTTTGCTTAACCCTAAAGCGAAGTGGGGAACGATGGGCAAGGTTGTGGCTAAATCTGCAATTGAACCGCCAGCCCAAAAGGTTGAAGAAAATAGAGTACCTGAAGAATTTTTAGGTAAATAATATACTCATGCTGTTATGGGCGATGCATATCGCCCTTAACTCACATTTTTCGCTTCTCGAATATAACGCGTCATACTTTGCAATAATGCTCTAAGCTTTGCCGGCTTCAAAGGTTTAGACAAAAAGTTTACGCCTTGCGCTTTGCATTGTGTAACTAAGCTTTCATCTGGCGTTGCTGTGATAAGCGCAGCAGGTACCACAACATTCAGTCGCGTTCTAATTTCTTCAATCAGCGCTAGCCCATTCTTTTTATCATCGTGACTCAGCTGATAATCCATAAGCAATATCTGCGGCTGAATGGTCTCGCACAGGGTTAATGCATCTTCCCAGTTATTGGCAAGCGCCACATTTATTCCCCACTTGGTGAGTAGGGTTTGCATGGCGTCGAGATTCTCTCTTTGGTCGTCTACACATAAGACATCCATACCACTGAACGTAGTGTGCCGTGCTTTTGTCGACTCGCCCGTAGACACCTTTGGCATCGCTTTTTCAAGAGAAAAGGCAAAACAGCTGCCCTTACCAACTTTGGAATTAACTTGAATATCACTGTTTAGCTGCAGGCTAAGTCGTCTAACTACACCTAGCCCAAGTCCAAGGCCGTGCTCTTTACTGTCGTTAACGCGAAAGAAGTCGCCAAAAATACTGCTTTTTTTCTCGCCTGATATACCGATGCCGGTATCCATTACTTTAAAGTGAACCCTATTCCCTAAAGGCTTCACGATGAAGAGTACTTTGCCTGTGTCGGTATACTTTACGGCATTTGAAAGTAAGTTTTGTACAATGCGATATAGATAGGTTTTGTCTGCGGTAACCCAGCAAGGTCTCATTTTGGCGGTGAAGCGCAAACCTTTTTCTTTGGCACGCATGGCCATCTCATCCACAAGAGGTGATAACAATGCACATACATCAATTGCTTCAAGCTCCGGTTTCATCTCCCCTTGATCTAAGCGCGCGATATCAAGCAAGGTGCCTATTAGGTTTTCACTTGAGGTGACACTGTGATTGAGCTTTTGAATAATCTCGTGAGCTGAGTCTGATAAGTCTTGTTCTTCAAGTGCACTGGCGTACAGTTTGGCCGCATTGAGGGGTTGCAACACGTCGTGGCTTGCCAGTGCTAAAAAGCGCGTTTTGCTAGCGTTGGCATCTTCAGCCGCCTTTCTTGCACGAATAAGTTCTTTTTCCGCTTCTGAACGGCGCTCTATTTCAAGGCGCAACTCGGCATTAATAGAATGCACTTCTTCGGTACGCTTCTTAATTCGCGCTTCTAGATCGATGTTGGACTCTTCAAGTGCCTGCTGAATCTCGACGTGACCGGTAATGTCATTAAAACTCGTTACAAAGCCACCGCCAGGCAGTGGGTTGCCAACCATCTCGATTACGCGTCCGTCTTTGCGTTGTCGCGTAAAGCGGTGGGGCATGCCTGAGCGCAAATGCCCTAATCGTTTTTCGACCTCAGCTTCCACATTGTCGGTGCCAAATTCGCCCTGAGAGGCGTTGTATCGAATTAACCGCTCAATGGGGGTACCTACTGCAAGTAAATTATCTGGGTATGGATATAAGTCTGCATAGCGTTTGTTCCACGCCACTAGATTCAAGTGTTTATCGACAACACTGATGCCTTGGTCCATATTTTCGAGCGATGTTAATAGCGCAGTCATATTGAACTGCATTGCTTGGGTGGTATCGTCGAAAAAGTTAATGATTTCAGTGAAGTCCATCTTCTTTCCACGAAGTGCACTGTCGAGTAATACTTTTGCACTCGACGCACCAATCACGCCTCCTAGAGCACGCTCACAAAATGAAAGAAAAGACTCGTCGGGCGTAGCTTCATGCTTAAGCTCGCAATGATTTAGCTGCTGATATTGCTCAAGCAATTGTTCACAGCGACCCGTTCCCATGAATGTTGATAGTAAGGTTATAAGGTCAGAAACCGTGACATTAGTCGCTTGGGTTTTAACGGTATTGTTTGCAGATATTGCAGGGGAAACGAAGGCCTCGGCCTGTATTCGGTCGATAAGACGTTGAGGGGCGAACCAAGAAAAAATGGTATATACCAGTGTATTTGCCGCCAAACTTATCATCGCTCCTTGGCTAATAAGCTCATTTTGTTCCAATTGTGATACTTGCTCACTCACAATGGGAAGGACTAGCCATAGCACCCATATAACAAGGCCTATCATTAGACCTGCATAGACACCGTGCGCATGTGCTCGTTTCCAGTATAGACCACCAACAATGGCAGGGAGTAATTGAATAACTAAAGAGAATGCGATAAGGCCAATTGAGTGTAACGAACGGCTGCCAGTCATTTGCTGGTGGTAGAAAAATGCCATCAATAGAATAAAGGCAATAACAATTCGGCGAATAAGTCGTATACGGCTAGATAGATCCTGCTTGTTATCTGCTTGTCCACTAAAGGCAAGAATGCGCGGCAAAATAACATCATTGGTTAGCATTGTACTCAACGTCAACGTGGCAACGATGATCATTGCCGTTGCCGCTGATAAACCGCCTACAAAAACGATAACTTGTAAAAGTGCAGACTCTGAAAAGACCGCAAGGGATAATACATACGAGTCAGGCTCGATACCGGTATCTACAAAAATGGCCTTGCCGGCAATGGCAATAACAGGGATAACGGCTGATATAACGGCAAGATATAAAGGGAACAACCATCGTGCAGTGCGTATATGACCTAAGCTTAGGTTATCGATAATGGCTACATGGAATTGTCTGGGAAGACAAATAATGGCCGCAGCAGCCATCACAGTTTGCGCTATAAATGAAAAAGAGCCGAACTGAGAAAGGGCTGCTTCGTTGACGAAGCTCTCAAAGAAAGGCCCAGTTTCTGTGCGTTTCCACGCACTGTAACCCACAAAGGCAACGAGCACTAATGCCAATAATTTGATGGTTGATTCAAATGCTATAGCAAGCATTAAGCCTCGGCGGTACTCAGTTACATCGGCTTGTCGGGTTCCAAAGTAAATAGCGAATACCGCAATAAATATAGTGGCAGCCAGAACAATGACATCGCTATTAGATTGCTGCGTCAGTAACTGAAACGTAGCACCTACCGCTTTCAGCTGCAGTGCAATATAAGGGATGGTAGCAAGTAGGGCGATAAGCGTTACTACCAATGCCACCGTTTGGCGTTTTCCGTATCGAGACGCAATAAAGTCGGAAATAGTGGTAATGTGCTGCTTCTTACTTACCAAAGTCATCTTGTAAATGAACTTATAGCCCAATGCGTAAACCAAAATTGGACCTAGCATTATGGGCAGGTAAATCCATGTATCGCGACTGGCTTGGCCTACCATGCCGAAAAAAGTCCAAGCGGTGCAATAAATGGCTAACGCGAGTGAGTAAATGGCTGGGTGTGAAGTTATAGCGCGCGCTTTAGTAGAGTTTTTCTCTCCCCAACTTGCTAATGAAAACAGCAAAAATAGGTAAAGCACTGCCAGTGTAACCCAACCAAAAACCATAACTTTCCTTTTAACCTTGTGTTAACAATCTAATCGACATTATAAACGTTTCGACCATAGTCTTACCTACGACCATGGTCTCATTTTGAATTCTCATAGCCAGGTCTAGAGTAATACGCGAGCTCCTAAATGCTTGACTTTGCTGCATTGGGTGGTTTTTACAACCCACCATGTTATGCGGCAATAACGTTAACAAAGCCGGGCGTTAGGAAAATGTAAAAACATAACAACTAGTTAACCTGACATGAGGGTGAAACAATGGCATTTAGAAACGAAGAAGACAAAAAAGCTTATTGGAGGGAGAACCTATCACTCCTTGCCAAGCTTTTGGTCGTATGGTTCATCGTATCATTTGGCGCCGGCATACTGTTTGTCGATGCATTAAACGAAATTCAATTCTTTGGCTTTAAACTGGGCTTCTGGTTTGCTCAGCAAGGCTCTATTTATGTGTTCGTTGCTTTGATTTTTGTCTATATGGCAAAAATGAACGCGATGGATAAACGCTACGGTGTAGACGAGGAGTAAGCCATGGACGTTCAAACACTCACATTTATCATTGTTGGTGCATCATTCGCACTATACATTGCAATTGCAATTTGGGCACGTGCTGGCTCAACAAACGACTTCTACGTAGCGGGTGGTGGCGTGCCTCCTGTGATGAACGGTATGGCTACCGCAGCCGACTGGATGTCAGCAGCGTCGTTTATCTCTATGGCAGGTCTTATCTCGTTTATGGGGTATGACGGTGCGGTTTACCTTATGGGCTGGACAGGTGGTTATGTATTGCTTGCGCTATGCCTTGCACCTTATCTACGTAAGTTCGGTAAATTCACGGTACCAGACTTTATTGGAGATCGTTACTATTCACAAACCGCGCGAACCGTTGCCGTATTCTGCGCCATCTTTGTTTGCTTTACCTATGTTGCAGGTCAAATGCGTGGCGTAGGTGTAGTATTCAGTCGCTTCTTAGAAGTAGACATTGTGGCAGGTGTGGTAATCGGTATGGTTATCGTGTTCTTCTACACCGTACTAGGCGGTATGAAAGGCATTACCTATACACAGGTAGCGCAATACTGCGTACTGATTTTTGCTTATATCGTTCCAGCCGTATTTATTTCAATTATGGTAACAGGTCACATTCTTCCGCAAACAGGTTTTGGTGCCACACTTGCTGATGGTTCCGGAATGTACATGCTGCAGAAACTCGATATGCTGTCCGTAGAATTGGGCTTTAACGAATACACCTCGGGCACAAAATCCACTATCGACGTATTCTTTATTACTTTCGCGCTAATGGTGGGTACAGCCGGTCTTCCTCACGTAATCGTTCGTTTCTTCACTGTTCCAAAGGTTCACGACGCACGTAAGTCAGCAGGTTATGCGTTGGCGTTTATCGCACTACTTTATACAACAGCGCCATCTCTTGCTGCATTTGCTCGCGTGAACATGATTGAGACAATCAATGGTTCTGAAATGACGGGTACGAGCTATGCTGAGGCACCATCGTGGATCAAGAACTGGGAGCAAACTGGCCTAATCGGTTTTGAAGATAAAAACGGCGATGGCAAGATGTTCTACTCAGGCGATGAGCGCAACGAGATGAAAGTTGACCGCGATATCATG
The DNA here is from genome assembly GCF_028865455.1 of Alteromonas sp. 009811495. Classification (NCBI taxonomy): domain Bacteria; kingdom Pseudomonadati; phylum Pseudomonadota; class Gammaproteobacteria; order Alteromonadales; family Alteromonadaceae; genus Alteromonas; species Alteromonas sp. 009811495. The sequence continues at coordinate 3,718,879 of NZ_CP113972.1, read as the reverse complement.
GTATTAGCCAACCCTGAAATTGCGAATCTGCCAGCATGGGTTATAGCACTCGTCGCGGCTGGTGGTGTAGCAGCAGCGCTGTCAACATCTGCAGGCTTATTATTGGTTATCTCCACGTCAGTGTCGCATGACCTATTGAAACGAAACTTTATGCCGAATATCACCGACAAAGCGGAGCTTATGTATGCGCGATTGGCAGCGGGTGTGGCCATTGTAATTGCAGGTTACTTCGGCATTAATCCCCCGGGCTTTGTGGCGCAGGTGGTCGCTTTCGCCTTCGGCTTAGCGGCATCAAGTTTCTTCCCAGCTATTATCATGGGTATCTTTAGCAAACGTATGAATGACAAGGGCGCTATTTCGGGCATGATTTCTGGTCTTGCTTTCACAGCAACCTACATCATTTACTTCAAGTTTGTTAACCCAGCGGCCAATACACCTGAAAACTGGTGGTTCGGTGTGTCGCCAGAAGGTATCGGAACACTTGGTATGATGGTGAACTTTGTTGTGGCATTCCTTGTGTTCAAGGTAACTGACGAAGCGCCTGAAGAGATTCAAGAACTCGTAGAGAGCATTCGTTATCCGAAAGGAGCAGGCGAAGCGTCAGTTCACTAGGAAGTAAATCTCTGAAAAAGCAATATTGCCAACCTACTGACGCGAGTGAGTAGGTTGGTTTTTTGTTTCACACAAGGTTGTGACATGTTGAGGACAACATATGGCAGCAATTGCAAAGCAGGTTGAAGATTTCCTTTCTACTTCAGCGCCATTTGATGTGCTGGAGGATGAGCAAAGAGCGCATTTGATCAAAGGTGCTGAGATAATTTACCTTACTGCTGATAATGCAACTGATCTTAGCCAAGATGCAGCAAAGCTTTATTTAATACAAAGTGGACAATTCTCTGTAGAGGATGGTCAAGGTGCAATACGCCATTTAAGTGAAGGCGATTATTTTGGTTATCCGGCCATTATGGACAATCGCAAAACGGCATTATCGGTAACGGTAGATAGTCCTGGCTTAGTGTTTTGTTTTGAGGCCGAACGGGTTACGTCATTATTAAAAATCTCTGCAATAGGGAACTTCTTTGTTGGGCTTCGCAATAATGCACTGCAAAATAATGCTATTGCCGATAGCAATTCCATGTGGCTTTACAAGGGGTTGACCGATGTAATTAGTAAAGCACCCGTCTCGGTTAACACAAGCACACCAATCTGCAATGCAGCGCAATTGATGACCGAGCAAAAAGTATCGTCGCTTTTGGTAACCGACGGCACCAAGCTTGTCGGTATTGTGACTGATAGAGATTTGCGCTCAAGGGTTGTGGCGACATCATTAGACACCCATTTACCCGTCAGCGAGATTATGACGGTTAACCCAACGCAAATTAACGGCAATAGAACCTTATTTGACGCCATGGCGTTAATGACTGAAAAAAACATCCATCATCTTCCCGTCATTGACCATTTGTCATCTCAACCGTTAGGTATGATAACGGCGAGCGATATTATTAGGCATCAACGGGGTAACGTTTTATTCATTATTGGTGAGCTCTCAAAAGCGGAAAACTTATATGAGTTAACGCGCCTTTCTTGGCAGCTACCTCATTATTTCTCTGCTCATGCAAAGCGAGCGGGTGATTTTGATATCGCAGGAAAAATACTATCTCAAGCAACGGATATTATGACGCGCAAGCTCATTGGTTTTTTCCAGCAAGAGCATGGCAAAGCGCCAATGATGTTTGCGTGGTTGGTGTATGGCTCGCAGGCTCGTGAAGATCAAACTATGGGATCAGACCAAGATAATGGTCTGCTACTGGCGAGTGAGCCTAACCAACAGCAAGCGAAGTACTTTGCTGATATGGCAGAGTATGTATGTAACGGTTTAGCAAAATGCGGGATCAAACTGTGTGACGGTAATATTATGGCGAGCAATCCTGCGCTTAGGCTTTCACTGTCACAAGCCATAGACGAAGCAAAGCAGTGGGTTGCTGCGCCTACAAAAGATGCCATCATGCATTTCAATATCTATTTGGATGTACGCTGTGCAGCAGGAGATAGTAGCTTGTTCAAAGCAATGCAAAAACAGCGAGCACCCTTACTTAAACAAAATATGTTTTTGGCAGCCTTGGTGCGCCACAGCAATGATGTAGCAGTACCCCTATCTACATTTCAACGCTTTACTTACGAAAAAGGACGTAAACACAAAGACAGTATTGATCTTAAGACACGGGCCGTTGCACTTATCAATAATATTGCGCGCATTTATGCTCTAGCTGACGGGCAATTGATGCCAAATACTCTTGCAAGATTAGAAGCGCTATCTGAGTCATCTCAATTATCTAAAAGAGATGCAGCAAACCTCAAAGATATATGGTTATTCTTAAATAGGCTTAGGTGGCGACATCAGCTGGAAAATAAAGTTACTGATAACTGCGTCTCAGTAAGCACATTATCATCTATAGAAAAGCATCAACTAAAAGCAGCATTTAAAGCCATTGAGCGCACTAACCAAGCTATGGTAATGAAATTTTCTGGTGGTATGGGGTAAAAATGTGTGAGTTCGTAATGAAGGTCAAAATGTGATTTCACAACTAATTTCGTCTTGGTTTTCTAAATTGAGTCCAAACAATGCCATTGCAACTCAAACTAATACAACGTTAAGCGAATGTCGGTTCGTCGCCATTGATTTAGAATTGACGAGCTTAAACCCGACAACCACAGCGATTACTTCTGTAGGGTACGTAGAAGGGCAAAACGCAAGACTCAATCTATCAAGCTGTGGCTATTGCGTAGTGAATACATCTGAGGACTTAGGGCAAAGCCCCGTTATTCACGGTCTTACCCATGACCTAGTATCACAAGGCGTAACCCTTAAACACGCGATGAACGCGTTATTGCCTCTGTTAGAGGGCAGTATTCTTGTTTTTCACAACGCAGCACTAGATTTAAGTGCGTTGGATAGGGCATTTGAAGCACTAAACCTGCCCGATATTGAAGTTGTTTATGTCGATACGCTAAAACTCGCTATGTATCAGCTTAATAAACAACACCAAGTGTTGCCGAACAACAGTGCAACACTCGGTGTGTGTCGACAACGTTTAAACCTTCCTGCGTTCCCTGAGCATAATGCCCTTGACGACGCACTGGCCACATTAGAGCTCTTATTTGCACAGTTAAACCAGCTTGGGGTGACATCAGGCGATACGCTTAAATCACTATCGCATACTCAGGCTCTAGGGCGATATAAGCTAGGTAAATAACGCGTAGAAGGCCAGCGCAAAAACGCCTGCGGTACAAAGTACACCAAGCATATAGAAATAGCTCCTCGGGCTGGGATTCTTTTCGGTGGCAATGGCGTAATAAAGGGTCATATGAATGATGCGAGCAGCGGCATAGATCCATACCAACCAAGCCAAAACGGTAGTGGGAGCGCCAAGCAGAATACACAGTAAAGCGGGTATCACAAACTGATGAATATTCTCTAGCGAGTTATGAAATGTTCGGTGGCTTCTAAACACAAAGCTGTCGTGAGAGAGCGACTTGCTCACCTTACCTGGAACATAATGTGACTGCTTGCGGTGCGCTACTGCGGCAACGATATTTTGCAGAAATACGGTGGCTAGGATCACCAGCAAACCGGCAATACTATATGAGTAAACAATAAACATATGAATCTCCATTTCTTCAAAATCGTTACGCGGCAGGTGAAGAGATGGATCGAAAGCTAGTCGATGATTAACTTTCTGTAACTAGGCTGCGTTTGACGACCAGTTTACAAGCTATTGCGATTAAGCGACAAAGTGAGCTAAAAACGGGATGTAAAAAAAATGTAAATATAGGCGCTAGGACTATACTTAATGTATCGAGTAACAAGAGGTGCCTGTGATGAATACTCGAATAATTATAGTGGTCTTATGTACCCTTCTTGTAGCCTGTCAGTCGACAGAACGAAAAGTGACAAGTGCGTCGCCAACATTACTTGATGACAGTTTATTTCCGTCGTACGGACTATTCCCCGTTGAAACCCCAGAAGAAATTTTTTACCTCGATGAAGAGGCGCAGCAGTTTGCCGAACGTGCTGTATACGAAAGCAGTGCTTCGGAAAAAAATGTAAAACGCTTGGTAAAATCTATTTTTGGGCGTTCAGAACACGGCGTACTTTACCGAAATAGCGCCAATACTACGGCCAACACAACTTTTAGTAATCGGGCTGCCAATTGCCTCTCACTGTCAATTATGGCCTATGCATTGGCTGAGCATGCAGGATTAAAAGCAACATTTTACGAAGTTGATATTCCTGAGTATTGGACAAGAAGAGACGGCTTTAGCTTATTAAATGGTCATATTAACTTACGCGTCGCCGTTCCCAATGAGCCATTACTGGTGTCGATTGGTTCATCTTATGCAGATATAGATTTCGACCCACAAATGATTCAAAGTGACTTCCCGCGCAATGCTGTGCCAAAGGAGCGGGTGTTATCCATGTTCTACAATAATAAAGGCGCCGATGCGCTCGTAGCGAACAGCTACAGTCGAGCTTACAGCTACTTTCGTGCAGCGGCTACTCTATCGCCATCACTCCAACAAAGTTGGGTTAATTTAGGTGTACTGTACAGAATGGTGGGAGCGTATGAACAAGCGGAACTTGCTTATAAGCATGCGCTTACTATCAATGATAGCCATCTAACTGCATGGGAAAACTTGGCTATCTTGTACATTCACCAAGAGCGAGATGAAGAAGCTAAAGCAATAACTGAAATGGTAGAAGCAAGACGACGCAGTAACCCTTACTATCATTTTATATTGGGTGAGCAAGATTATGATGAAGGGAAGTATGCAAGGGCTATAGAGCATTACCAACGAGCACTGCGCATCGACGATAGCCGTCATGAAATATTGTTTAGTCTTGCCAGAACCTATCACCAGCTTGGTGATGTTAATAACGCCCAGCGTTATTTGGAGAAAGCGGTAAGGCATTCACCTAACGAACAGGATAGATCGCGTTATATGTCGAAAATAGCTGCGCTTGCAAGCCGATAACTAAACAAAAAAAAGCCGCAGACTAGCTGCGGCAAAGAATAACACTACAAAAGGAACTTAATTTATATAACGCCCAGCTCACGGAGGCGCTCTTGCAGGTATGACCCTGCAGTATGACGTTCTGAAAGAACAACATCTGGTCTAGGGTGCAAAAACAGTGGCAACGAGATACGCGACTTCGTCATATCAGCACCATCTGGGTTAACAACCCTATGGGTAGTTGATGGGAAGTAATGGCCCGATGCTTCTTGAAGCATGTCACCAATATTTACGATTAGGTTTCCAAAATCGCAAGGCACTTCTAACCAGCTACCGTCTTTAGCTTGAACTTGCAAACCAGGCTCATTTGCTGCCGGCAAGATAGTAATCAAGTTAATATCTTCGTGGGCCGCAGCGCGGATTGCATCTACTTCTTCATCACCCTTAAGCGGTGGGTAATGCAAAATACGTAGTAACGTTTGATCTGAATCTTTGATCATGTCGCCAAGTGGCTGACTGTACTTTGCGCTTACCTCAGCAGGTGAATGCTTTTCTATCCACCCAAGTAGCTCTTTTGCTAGCGTGTTGGCCTCAGAGTAATACTGAGAAATCTGCGGTAGCAATGACTCAGGGCACTGGCCCCAAGGGTAATAGTGGTAATATTCTTTAATATCTTTTTTCGTAAAGCCTTTGGCTACCTCAGAAACACTCTGAGGGAAAAATCCGTCTTGTTTACCTTTGTTGTACAGGTAGTCATTCTTCTCTTCACTATCGAAGAAGCCCTGCCAGTTATCGTAAATACCTTGAACCAATGACTGCTGGATAGGGTGGTTTTTCAAAACACCAAACCCTGTCTCGCGAAGTGACTTCACGAATTCTTCTTGAGCGTTTTCCGCTTGGTAATCAACAGCAACTAATTGCATAACTTTATCCCGTATATTTTGACTGCGGCATTATAAAGGTAGACGGGCTACAGAAAAAAGTCGTGAAATTGATACAAATCAACTCCACGAGGAATTTGCGCGTAATTTACATAAACCTGACCAATTAGTCTAGTAAAAACTTGACCAATTAGTCTGTTTTAACAAATTTTAACCGAGTGAGAGGTAAAAGCCCGCTAGTGCGGCACTCATCAAGTTGGATAACGTTGCAGCAATAACAGCCTTTAATCCCAGTCGCGCAATTTCTTTTCTGCGTGTTGGTGCCATAGCACCAATTCCACCCATCAAAATAGCGATAGAAGAGAAGTTTGCAAAACCACAAAGTGCAAAGGTGATAATGGCCTGAGACGCTTCAGATAGCTGTGATTGGTTTTCTAAGAAATTGAGGTATGCAACGAATTCGTTGACCACCATTTTCTGACCAATAAAGCTACCTGCAAGTTGTGCTTCCTCCCATGGTACGCCGATTGCCCATGCGAGAGGTTGAAGCACATAGCCCAGGATCCCTTCAAACGTTACATTTTCATAGCCAAATAGCGCAGCTGTCCAGCCAACAAGGCCGTTGAACATCGCGATAAGTGCTATGAAAGCGAGTAGCATGGCACCTACGTTTAACGCAAGTTGCATGCCTGACGCTGCGCCACTAGCAGCAGCATCAAATACATTGGCGTAGCCGGTATCTTCCGCATCTACGTCATTCAAATTTTCATTGGGTTTACTGGTTTCTGGCAAAATGATTTTTGCCATTAATAAACCACCCGGCGCAGCCATAAAACTGGCAGCGAGTAGGTATTTTAAATCAACGCCCATACCTGCATAGCCAGCCATTACAGAACCCGCAATAGAGGCGAGGCCACCCACCATAATGGCAAACAACTCAGAACTGGTCATATGGGGTATAAACGGACGCACAACTAATGGTGCTTCTGTTTGGCCAACAAAAATATTGGCAGCCGAAGACATTGACTCTGGGCGGCTTGTTCCCAGTGCTTTTTGCAAAAAGCCACCGATGACTTTGATGATAACGCCCATCACTTTAAGGTGATACAGCACGGCAATTAACGCAGAGAAAAAGACAATAACGGGCAACACATTGAACGCGAAAATAAACGCGATTGACTTATCGCCTATTGGGCCGAATAAGAAATTAATACCTTCTTGGCTGTACGCAATGATGTTGGCGACAAACTGAGTCGCCGCCAATAAGACTTCTTTGCCTGGTTCAGAATAAAGGACGAAAGCACCAACGGATGCTTGGATAGCAAATGCGCCACCCACCGTACGCCAATTAATACTGCGCTTCGCCGATGATAATGCGAAGGCAATAGCCAACAGGAGCGCGATGCCCAATAAACTAACCATATGTGAATTCCCTTAAAGAAGCGCTTGCTGAATGTGTGATTTGATCACATCTAATGCAATTTGATTTTTTCCACCTTGTGTTACCACAACATCGGCAGTAAAACGGCTAGGCTCAATAAATTGATGGTACATTGGCTTTACAGTTTCTTCGTACTGTTTTGCCACAGATTCTATGCTACGACCACGCTCTTTTAAGTCACGCATCATTCGACGCATTAAACAAATATCAAGCGGGGTGTCGATAAAGATTTTCACATCGTACAAAGGAAGTAAGTCTGTACGCGCTAACAGCATAATGCCTTCCAATATAATTACAGGCGCAGGATTAAGGCGCTCGGTTTCTGGAAGGCGAGTGTGCGTCTTGTAGCAATAGTGTGGATAGTCGATGGGTTGACCATCACGCAATGCTTGAAGATGTGCTTTTAATAGCTCATGTTCAAATGCATTAGGGTGGTCGTAGTTGTTCTTCTCACGTTGCTCCATGGGCAAGTGATCCTGTGCGCGATAGTAATGATCTTCACGCAGCACTTGAACAGGGCGACCTTGCGCACTGAAGCCGTTAAACAAATTTTTTGTAAAAAGAGACTTTCCAGAGCCTGAAGCTCCAGAAATGGCAATAATTAATGGCGATTGCATAGTACTATAAAGCTGGTTTTCTTGGTGCAAAGATACGCGTTTAGGCCTCGCGAATCAATGTTATATTCACAAGATCTTCGTTTTTGGATCGGTCTTTGCTTTAACTTTATTGTATTTTCAAGGCATTGCAGTGCGTTTAAAAAAACACAAAAAGTTTTCCAAATGGTCAGTTTTCGCTACTAATTACCTATTATTTCAATATCCTCTAACTTTATTTCCGACAGGGCATAGGAATGTTGCTTAGAGCGAGAGCCCTCGCCCTGAGCCCGAGGTGGATAGTATATTTCTTTTTCTTCAGTGAACCCGGCAAACACTTCATCAAGGGCTGCACGGATCTCGCTCAAGGTTTTGTCTAAGTTCGCGTTAAAGTCTGGCCTTTTACGTTTGGTATGGCCAAGTTCAATCAGTCTACCAAAGCTCTTGTTAGCAAGAATCATCAGTTCATGCGGCACATCTTTATGCGGAGGAAGCGGCTGATTGGGGTACTCAATACAAAACTTAACTAAAGCAGTATAGAAACATAATGGCTTATTCTGTAGTGCAACCACCTTGTCATCAACACCGTTGGCAAGTGTTTTATCTTTGAGGTTAATAATGAGCTTAGGTGTTGGCGGCAGCAATTCTTCTTCAACAGCAGACACTTTTTTACGCTTTTTCGTTGCAATAGCAAATACTGGAAGCAGTAAAAGTGAGCAAATCAATGCTATAAAACTAAATCCCACCCCACTCCATGGCGACTTACTGCGCATCTCAAGTACAATGTGCTGCTCTGCATTCATCAGTAAGGTAGATGTCACGTCAGGGTATTGTGTGAAATCTTGAGATTGGGTGCTGATTTCCTGAATATGACTCACTAAGACAGGATAGCCTTCTTTAGTGAGTTCGCTATTTAATCTATCTAAATAGCGATAGATAGCGTACTGATTGACTGGCGTATTAAGCGTTTCATTACCCACATCTAGAAATGCGCTGTCTAGGCTTATACGGCGTTCGACTTTATCTTGCGCTTCATGGATATCAGCCTTAAATGAAAAGTACTGGCCAATTAGCGCAATAGTCTGTAAGCACAGAAATAGCAGTGCCCAGTTTAACGCTATGCGTGCAGGTGATTTGAACTTAGGTTTGATCATTTGTTACACCCCGCTTCAAGTGTAATATTTTTGTAATATGGTCGCGGGTGAGCCATAGCTATTTCATGTACAACAGACTGCATAGCACAGAACAAATCGGTGTTTTGTGTCTGCATTTTTAGATACCACTGCATTCCACCTATGCTTTCTTGTAACGGTGTTGCGTAATTTCTTGAAAAGCGGTCACTGTCATCTTCAGCCCAATAAGACGAAATAATATCAACGTCACCTGCTAACAGTGCTCTTCGAAGCTCTTGGTGCGAACTGTAATATACAATTGATACGTTTGTGTCGCTTAACCCTAAATTTTGTAGAACAGTTTTGGGCACAATGTGGCCTGAGCGACTACTGGGGTAATCTAATAGACCAATCTTTTTACCAAGCAAGTATTCTTTATTTAACTGCGGGCGTTCGCGTAACGCAATGAAAAAGGCACTGTAATTAGGGTGCGATGCCACTCTAGACAACCCATATATTTGGTCAGCGCCAAAAGCGTCGACCACGTTCTTTTTCACTAATGCTAGGTCAACAACGCCGTGGTTGATGTAGCGAAAGGTGTCGTAGTCGCTTTGGCCGATGATAATTTTTACTTCGCCGAATTGCCTTTTTATTGTGCTGTCAGCGCACAATCTGTCTCTTGCCATTTCAGCAATGCGGCCATCGGTAACGTACACTGAAAAAATGTCGCTATTCGCACTTAATTCAGTTTTGCAGTATAAAAATTGACCGGTTTGCGGGGTAATGTCATTATAAATATTGTTTTTTTGTAAATAGCTAAAAGCACCGCACGCGATAGCGACGATGACAAATAATATCCACTTTCCGGAGGCAACAATTCTAAAATTCGCCAAAAAAACGACCAAATGAATTAACGATTTATGTAGGGATTTCATCAGTTAAGGTTATTTATTGCAATAGGTAAATTTATTTTAAAGCGTTAAGTTGTTGAAATAAGGTTTATTTTTATAGGTAAACCTGATTTTTATTAAACGCTGTTTATTAGTCGCACATCTGCCAAGAATAGAACCGTCCAATCGCTGCAGATAGACAACAATAATAACAAGTAAATTAACTTGACCATGTGGTCAAGTATTTTTTTGCAAAGTCACTAGCCTCGGGCGATTGGTGTTAAATAAAAATGTAAAACTGTAATAAATTTGACATGAACCTCGATAACAATTTCTCGCGGTACTAAAATAGTCAATGGTCTTGATAGGGACAACGCCCTGCGCAAGTCCATAAAAAAGAATTTTAAACAAAAAGGGAAACACACACATGAACTTCAAAGCAAAACTCAGCCGCGTTGCTATCGCTGTTGCTGTTTCTGCTGGCCTAGCTGGTACAGTTATGGCGCAGACAACAACGTCAGCAATTCGAGGCAACGTTGTTAGTGAAGCTGGTTCAAACCTTGCTGGTGCAACAGTTACCATCAAGCACGAACCTTCAGGTACAGTATCTACTGCAACTACAAACGAAAGTGGTACCTTCTCAGCACGTGGTCTTCGTGTTGGTGGTCCATACACAGTAACGATTACAGGCGACGGTTTTGTTCCTACAAAAGTAGAGAACGTTTATCTTTCTCTTGACCAGGCGCTTGCATTACCTATCACTGTTGAATCTGCTCAAAGCACCGAAGTTATCGTTGTAACGGGTAGCAGTGCTGGTACTGGCTATACTAACGAAGGCTTGAGCACTAGCTTAGGTTTAGAAGCACTTAACCAAGTTGCTTCAATTGACCGTGACATCACTGATGCTGCTCAACTAGACCCGTTTGCGTCTGTTAACGTGCAAAGCGGTGGTGCGAAAGAACTAACAATTGCTGGTGCAAACAACCGTTTCAACTCTTTAACTGTTGATGGTGTAGCACTAAATGACCGTTTCGGTCTTAACGCTAACGGTTACCCAACTCAGCGTTCACCAATTTCTTACGATGCAATTGAATCACTTTCAATCCAAACTGCTCCGTTTGACGTTGAGTACAACGGTTTTACTGGCGGTACAATCAATGCCGTAACTAAATCAGGTACTAACGAGTTCCACGGTTCAGTAGCTTACTACTACACTGACGACTCAATGATGGGCGACAAGAACGGTGATGAAGAGTTTAACTTCGACTTCGAAGAAAAAACGTTCGTTGCAACACTTGGTGGTCCAATCATCAAAGACAAGTTGTTTTTCTTTGTTGCATATGACAAGTTTGATTCTGTTGCTCCACTGAACAATGGCCCAGCGGGTTCAGGTGCGGTTAACGAATTCCCGAATATTACATTAGATGATGTTGCGCAAGTTCGCCAAGTCGTTTCTGATGTATGGGGCTTCGATATCGGTGACTTTCAGAAAGACGATGTTCAGGACGAAAAGATCCTTGCTAACATCGACTGGAACATCAATGCTGATCACCGTGCTAAGTTCACTTACATGAGTACCGAAGGTAACGCTATTAATGAGCAGAACGGTAATAACTTCCTAACTCAAGATGACAGAATTTCTCCTTCTTCTGCATGGTACGACCGCTCAGAAAAAGTTGAAAGCTTCATTGCTCACGTTTTCTCTGACTGGACGTCAAATTTCTCGACTCAGTTCAAGATTGCAAGTACGACTCAGGAAACTGGCCAGAACTCACTTAACGGTGCAGAATTCCCTAACTTCGCTGTTTTCCTACGTGAAGTAGATGGCGATGAGAACTACCTAACAATTGGTCCAGACCGTTTCCGTCACGGTAACTCACTAGACCAAGACTTCTTCCAAGTTAAATTAGTAGGTATTTACACTACTGGTGACCACATCCTTAAACTTGGTTACGAGCGTGAAGAAGTAGACGTAGACAACTTGTTTGCGCAGAACTCTGAAGGTTCATACTTGTTCGACAGCATTGAAGACTTAGCAAATGCACAAGCGTCTGCGCTTCTTTATAACAACGCTGTTACTAACAACGAAAACGACCTTCGTGCAATCTGGGGTTATAACTACAACTCACTATACTTCCAAGATTCATGGGAAGCGTCAGCTGAGCTAACTATCGACGCCGGTATTCGCTATGACTGGTATGAGTCAGAAGGCTCTATCCGTGAAAACCAAAACTTTGTTGACCGCTACGGTTTCACAAACACGACAGACATCGATGGTCTTGACGTAATTCTTCCTCGTGTGTCTTTCCAGTGGTATGCGTCTGACTACACAACTGTTCGTGGTGGTATTGGTCGTTTCTCTGGTGGTGCACCAAGTGTTTGGATTTCAAACAGCTACTCTAACGATGGCGTGATCTCTGATGATTACGAAGATTTTGGTTCTGGCCAAACTTACCAAGTACCAACTACGCCTGATGCGGCTACTGGTCAGTATATCCCTCAAAATGTACTTGATGCGCTAGCGAATACAGCACCTGACGGCACTGTAAATGCACTAGCACCAGATTTCGAAATTCCTACTACATGGAAAGTAAGCTTGGGTGTTGCACACGAGCCAGAAATCGAAGTACTTGAAGGCTGGTTGTTCTCTGCTGACGTTCTATATAACAAGCTTGAAAATGCAACTTACTGGTATGACCAGCGCTGTGAAAACCCTGTTGGAACAGCACCAGATGGTCGTGGCGTATACGACTGTAGCGAAGGTCCAGAAGCGATTGTTACAGGTTCTGTAGACGACGGCGACGCTATGCTATACGCATTGTCTGCGTCAAAAGCGTGGGAAACGTCTTACGGTTCGTTCGACTTCTTCACTAGCTATACATACGCTGATGTAGAAGATGTGGGCTACGGTACTTCATCTACTGCAACATCAAACTACTCTGACTTCGCAGCTTATGACCGCCAAGCGCCACGTGCTGGTACGTCTAACTTCCAGACTGAGCACCTATGGAAAATGCGCTTCAACTGGAGCAAAGAGCTAATCGACGGTTACGAGACTAAAGTGTCTGTATTTGCTGAACGTCGTTCAGGTCAGCCTTACAGCTACACATTCGACGAAAACAACGCGTGTGTGCTAGATGTTGGTGGCGGTCGTTGTGCGCGTGAAAGCCGTAACGATGATGCGGGTCACTTGCTATACGTTCCTAACGGTATCGACGATCCGTTGTTTGCATCTACGTCATTCGGTGGCGACCTAGCTGCTCAGCAAGAGTTCATTGATTACATCAACAGCTCTGAGCTTGCACAGTACAAAGGCGGCATCGCTGAGCGTAATGGCGACAACTCTCGTTGGTCTACTATCATCGATGTACGTATTCAGCAGCAACTACCTGCATTCTACCCAGAGCATAAGCTTACTGTGTTCTTCGATATCGAGAACTTCGGTAACTTACTAAATGACGACTGGGGTCGTATCGAGCGTACTCGTTACGAGTATGAGCGTGCAGTGGTTTCTGCAAACATCGTTGATGGTCAGTACGAGTACTTTGACCTGAACAGCGACAGCCGTATTAAGAACCTAGAAGTTCTTGACCAGTCTGTTTGGCAAGTTCAGTTCGGTATTAAATACGACTTCTAATCCAATGGTGTGAACCAATTGTAGTGTTAGGTGCCACTTTCCTTAATCGGGGGTGGCACTTTTTTATGCCCAAAATTCAATAGCTCCGCTTTCCCTTTCATTAAGATTTTCCCAAAAATTGATCTAACGCCTCTCTTTATGCGAACCAACTTGCACACGATTTTAAAAACCAAGCAAGGAGGAATAATGTCTAAGCATGTATTAATGGTAATGACATCACATGAGCTAATGGGCGATACGGGCAAGAAAACCGGTATGTGGCTAGAGGAGTTTGCCGCCCCTTACTATGCATTTAAAGATGCCGGCTACACTTTAACGTTAGCATCGCCTATGGGAGGCCAAGTACCAATTGACCCCAATAGTCTAGCGGATGATGCCATGACAGATGACGCTATCCGTTACACAAAAGATGAAGTAGCACGCAGTGCTGTAGCCTCAACAATTCCACTAGAAGATGTAAGAGCCGACGAGTTCGATGCGGTGTTTTATCCAGGTGGGCACGGCCCGCTTTGGGATTTATCGGACAATGCGCATTCAATCAAGCTAATTGAAGACACTATTGCAGCGAAAAAACCGGTTGGTGCAGTCTGCCACGCGCCTATTGTACTTAAAGATGTAAAAGACCCAGAGGGTAAGTACCTAGTTGATGGGAAAGCGGTAACCGGATTCTCAAACAGCGAAGAAGCTGCAATGGAGCTAACCGAAGTGGTGCCGTACTTAGTTGAAGATGAGTTGGTCAATAAAGGCGGTAAGTATGAAAGTGCTGATGATTTTGCTGTGAAAGTGTGTAGTGATGGACTGTTGGTGACCGGGCAAAATCCGCCATCATCTCGTCCGGCTGCTGACGCGCTCATTAATTTGTTGTCGTAGCGTTACGATTAGATGCAAAAAAGCCTCGAACCTTAGATAAGGCTTCGCGGCTTTTTGCTATTCGACAGGTACACCTATACGTTTTCGAACAAGTCTTCTACGCGTTGACGAAGCTCTTCAATGTTCGATACATCGGCCGGCGCAATAAAAATAGTATCGTCGCCAGCAATAGTCCCTAACACGCCGTCTTTTTTGCTTAGGGAGTCGAGAAGGCGTGCAATAAGCTGTGCTGCGCCTGGGCTTGTTCTAATGATAACCATCACGTTGTTATGAACAATATCCAGCACCAACTGTTTAAGCGGGCTTTTTGCTGTAGGCATACCAAGCTCTGGCGGTAAGCAATACACCATGTCGCCTCGGGCGTTACGCGTACGTACTGCACCAAACTTACTTAGCATGCGAGATATTTTGGACTGGCTAATATTGTCAAAACCTTGTGCTTTTAAAGCATCAACAATTTCGCCTTGTGAACCGTAACTTTCTGCTTTAAGTATTTCTTTGAAAGCTTTTATCAGTTGCTCTTGTTTTGCGTTAGCCATTAGCGCTCTTTCTATTCTATCGTTCGTTAAAAAGGTTTTTATTTATTGTTGCTATATTGTGCCCCACAGGTGGACTTTGCGCAATTTGTTTGCATAATCATTCATGATAATGAATATCGCATAAAAATCGCTAAAAATAACGTTAATAAGACGATCCGGTGATTGAGTTTTCCCCCGCGTTGCATTAGTGTGACGTTCCGTTTAAATACGTGAAGTAATCCCATAGGAGAAATGGTATGAAAGTAGCCGTGTTAGGTGCTGCCGGTGGTATTGGTCAGGCGCTGTCTTTGTTGTTGAAAACACAATTGCCAGCAGGTTCAGAATTAGCGCTTTACGACGTAGCGCCAGTTGTTCCTGGTGTTGCTGTTGATTTGAGCCACATCCCCACTGCAGTAAAAGTAACCGGTCACGGTAAAGATGACCTAGCTGAAGCACTAACTGGATCTGACGTTGTTCTTATTCCAGCGGGTATGCCTCGTAAGCCAGGTATGGATCGTTCTGATCTGTTCAACATCAACGCCGGCATTGTTAAAAACCTAATTGAAGGTGTAGCTGATAACTGCCCGAACGCGTGTGTTGGTATCATCACTAACCCTGTAAACACAACTGTTGCGATTGCAGCAGAAACGCTAAAAGCAAAAGGCGCTTACGACAAGAACAAGCTTTTCGGTGTAACTACGCTTGACGTTATCCGTGCTGAAACGTTTGTTGCTGAGCTTAAAGGTGTAGACGTATCTTCTGTACACGTACCGGTAATCGGTGGTCACTCTGGTACTACAATCCTTCCTCTTCTTTCACAAGTTGAAGGTGTTGAGTTCACAGACGAAGAAGTTGCTAGCCTAACAACGCGTATCCAGAACGCAGGTACTGAAGTTGTTGAAGCAAAAGCGGGCGGCGGCTCTGCAACCCTATCTATGGGTCAAGCAGCAGCACGTTTCTGTCTATCTCTTGTTGCAGCAATGCAAGGTGAGAACGTTGTTGAGTACACTTACGTACAAACTGACGACAGCGACGACGCAGCATTCTTCGCACACCCAGTTCGCCTAGGTGCGAACGGTGTTGAAGAAATCTTGCCATACGGCGAGCTTAGCGCATTCGAAGAAAAAGCGAAAAACGATATGCTTGAAGGCCTACGTGGCGACATCAAGCTAGGCGTTGACTTCGTAAACGGCTAATAGCGCTTAAAGCGGATGCACTAGCATCCGCTACAAAAGGCTGGATACGTAAGGCCTACACAGACACGCCGAGATTCCATCCATGGAGGCTTGGCTGCAGCATCCCTGCTGCAGACAGTCTGTTACGACCTTACGTATCCAGCCTTTTTGTTGCATCTCTGTAGGCTTAGTCACGGCTTCCTTGGCACAGGAGAGCCTACTTATCAAAGCCCCGCCAACTCCAAACACCTCTATAGCCTAATCACTCAAGTAGTAATAAAGCGCAGTCTGTTAAGACCTTACGTATCCAGCCTTTTTCGTTGCGTCTATGAAGGCCTCGTCACGGGATACTTAGATGAAAGGGCTTGTATTCTCTTTGCGTTATCCAATAACTGTGGGTGGTAAGTAAATAGTAAACTCATTGATGGGTTCTATCAGGACGCTATAGGGTGAGTGTTGTTCTGACTCTTTGACAATGTCGAGATCAGATAAAAGCTTAAAATTCGCAGATACAAGTTTAGCTGGCTTTACTGCTAATTCTTTATGCCAGACTCGGTAAGTCCCCAGTTTGTTATCCCTTCGATAATAAAAACCGGCAAGAGGGTGGGTTAAATAAACTAAAGCAGAAACCTGCTTCGCAATTGGCCGTTTAATTCAATGCACAACGACAAATTTTGTTACTAATCAGGTTCGTATTTTGTTGAGTTGCATGCGTTTTCGTTATTTACTAGCTTCATTCTGACTGTTTTTATTTGAATTCAACAAGGATGTGTTATGAGTCTTTTAAAACGCACTGCTTTACTTTCCATCGCACTTTTAGCCCTTTGCATAAACGTCAATACGGTTGCAGCTACAAGCAATACTGCGCCATTAGCAGATACTGCATTTGCTAAACTGCCAGAAGCATTAACCCTTAAAGGCGATGCACTTCCCTTTACTGATTACAAAGCATGGTTAGCGCATGCGCAAAGCAATAACCAAAAAGTCGCCTATGTGGATAGATGGCAAAAAGCGGTAAACCCTAAAAAATTCAATGCGCTTATGAAGACAACAAGTGCGCAATGGATTGAGTATGAATCGGATGGTTTAAAGATTTCAGGTGTTATGGTGTCACCAAAGCATGTTGGCGACAAAAAATTACCAGTGATCATTTATAATCGCGGTGGTAACCATAAGCATAATGTAACGCGCATAGCGGTGGTTGAGCGTTTAATGCCGCTCGCCGAACAGGGTTATATTGTTTTGGCGAGTAATTATCGAGGCGCTAAATTTAGTCAAGGCAAAGATGAATTTGGTGGCGCAGATGTAAACGACGTTTTGCGACTGATTGAAATAGCCAAGCAATTACCTAATGCCGACACCAATAAGATTGCCTTATATGGCGTAAGTCGTGGCGGCATGATGACTTGGCGGGCGCTTAGAAAGAACACAAGTGACATTGCTAGTGCAGTTATTGTAGCAGGCCCGTCTGATTTACATACAACTGTGGCGCGCCGCCCAGACATGAAGGCGCTGCTTAATAAACTTGTTCCGAATATGGAGCAAAACCAAACAAAAGCCCTTGATGAACGCTCTGCGGTAAAATGGATTGATGAGCTAAATCCGAATGTACCTATTTTGCTAGTGCACGGAAGTGCAGATGTGCGCGTCGACGTTTCACATTCGCTTAAGGCGGCACAGCATCTAAAAGACAATAACCACTCGCATAAGCTGGTTGTTTTTGATAACGGCGATCACAGCTTAACGTTCTATCGCGAAGAGGTGGAAAGCGAAATCAATAGTTGGTTAGCGTTGCACTTTCAGTAACGCAATAAAAAAGCCCGCTACGTGTTAAGAAGCGGGCTTTTATGATTTACAGGGGTAGAGTACTTAACCTGTGTTACGCATACCAATGGCAATACCGGCAATGGTAACCATCATTGCGCGCTCTAAGCTGGTATTTTGCGACTCATCACCGGCTTTACGGATTCGGTCAAGAAGCTCAATTTGCAGGTAGTGCAGAGGCTGTAAATACGCTGCGCGAATTTCCATAGACTCTTTGCCCTGCGGATCGTTTTTCATAATGTCGTCGTCACCGGTAATAGCAAGCAGCGACGAAATACTTTCTTTAAGCTCTGTACGCAGTGCTTCACCAAAGTGCTTAAGCTCTTTAGGCACAAGACGTTCGTCATACGCTTCACTGATACGCGGATCGGCCTTGTGGAACACCATGTCTAGCATTGATAGACGAGAGCGGTAGAAAGGCCATTCACTGAACATTTCGTTCACGACCTTTTCGTTCTCTTCGTTTTTAATGCTATCAATGGCGCGCATCACGCCTAGCCAGCTCGGCAATACCAAGCGAGTTTGTGCCCATGCAAAGATCCAAGGAATAGCGCGTAAGCTCTCAATACCACCTTGTGGCTTACGTTTAGCTGGTCGACTTCCTAGCGGCAATTTGCCAAGCTCTTGTTCAGGTGTGGCAACGCGGAAGTAAGGCACAAACTCTTCATCGTGTCTTACCGTTGCGCGATAGTTATCGCGGCCTTGCGCGGCCATTGCGGTAATAAGCTCGCGCCACTCTTCTTTTGGTGCCGGTGGTGGGAATAACATAGCTTCAATGATGGCACTGGCGTAAATACCCAAGCTGCGCTTAGCCAGCTTCGGCATACCGAATTTGTAGCGAATGGTCTCGCCTTGCTCCGTTACGCGGAAGCCACCTTCTAGCGAGCCTGGAGGCTGCGAATAAATGGCTGCATGCGCTGGCAGGCCACCACGACCAATCGTACCACCGCGACCGTGGAATAAGGTCAGACTTACATCAAACTCTTCAGCAATGGCAACTAACGCTTCTTGTGATTGGTACTGTGCCCAGCCTGCAGCCAGTGCACCAGCGTCTTTCGCTGAATCTGAGTAACCAATCATAACGAACTGACGACCCTTCACATAGCCGCGATACCAGTCGATGGATAGAAGCTTGCGCATGACATCAGGTGAATTGTTCAAGTCGTCCAGTGTTTCAAACAAAGGAGCAACAGGCATTGGCCAGTCTACGCCACTTTCTTGAAGTAGAAGCTGTACTGCCATGACGTCTGATGGCTCACTTGCCATCGAAATAATATAAATACCGAAACCATGCTTGCTGTGTTTAGCAATTACTTTACAGGTATCCAGTACTTCTTTTACGTCGTCAGAAGCATCCCATTGTGCAGGGAATAACGGGCGCTTAGAACCAAGTTCACGCAATAAGAAGGCCTGCTTGTCAGCTTCACTCCACTGTGCGTAATCACCAAGACCTAAGTAGCGGGTCAACTCACTAAATACATCAGCGTGACGTTCTGAGTCTTGGCGAACGTCAAGACGTAACAAGTGCACACCGAATACGCGGGCACGACGAATAGTGTCTAACAGTAAACCATTGGCGACTACTTGCATGCCGCAATCAAGCAATGACTGGTAGCACAGCATTAATGGCTCAATAAGTTCTTCGTCGTAATTAATCCAGTTAGAGGTATCTGGGTTTTTACCCGCTAGGTAGTCACTGATACCGTCACGCGTTGCGACAAAACGGTCGACCAACGGGCGAAGTAGGGCGCGATAAGGTTCATTGGCATCACCTACTTTTGCGCGAAGCTCTTCGTTGCAGTCATACATTGACAGCTCTACTTGCAAACGGTCTAGGTCGATTGCAAATAGTTTGGCTGCACGTTTACGAGCAAGTAATAACACTTGTTCAGTGACTTTTGACGTTACGAATGGGTTACCGTCACGGTCACCACCCATCCACGAACTAAATTGAACAGGAGATGCATCGAGTGGCAATGATACTTGATAGTCTTCATTTAAGCGGCCGTCTAGCTCGCGCATGAAATCTGGTACAGCTTCCCAAAGTGAATTCTCAATAACTGAGAAACCCCAACGTGCTTCATCAACAGGGGTAGGGCGTACCGAGCGAATTTCTTCGGTGTGCCAGGCCTGAGCAATCAAATCTGCAATGCGCGTTTCAATCTTAGTTCGCTCAACATCACTCAACGATTCTTGGTGAATGGCCTGTAAGCAGTTTGCCAGCTCTTTGTGTTTGTGAATTAAAGTGCGGCGCGTTACCTCAGTTGGGTGAGCGGTCAGTACTAAATCAATGTTTAGCTTGGCTACTGCTTCTTGCACTTTATCAGCAGTAAGTTCAGCTTTATCTAGGTGTTTGAACAGCGCATCTATCGACGCATCAACATTCATCGCGGCGTTGTATTCTTGCTCGGCAATGTTACCTAAGTTTAAGAATTGCGCGAAAGCACGACCAACAGTTAATAAATCACTGTCAGACATGTTTTTGAAAGTTTCTTTCAGTTCTTCGCTGCAAGCAGCATCGCCCTGATAAGACGCTCGGCCGCCCTTTCTTATCTTTTCAATACGGTCAAGCCATTCTTGACCCAGTTGATTTTTGATAGTTTCACCAAGGGTTTTTCCTAGGTAACGAACGGTGTCTTTTAGTTCAGCATCGTAGTGTGTTTGCATGCTATCCTCCTAAATATATGGTCTTAACCATACTGTGTCCTTTACAACTTGTCTAACCACTTTCGGTTATAATTTACAACATTTTGATACTTTTACACCCATCATAGTATTGCTCAAAGCAAGATGATTTCTGGTGTGATACACTCTCGCACCGGAAAATGCAGAAACATTCTCGCAGCATGCGTTTTGTTTGAAATTTGTACTGCATTTGTAATTAAATTTCAGGAGTTATCGTGACTGATACATTCAATACAGTAGAAACCCAAGCAAGTTACGGCATTGGTTTTCAAATGGGTCAACAATTGCAATCAAATCCTTTCGATGGTCTAGCAATTGATGCTGTGGTAGCGGGCCTTAAAGATGCATTCGCAGGTCAAGCACCTCAAGTTGACAATGACACGCTACGTGACGCGTTTGGTGAAATTCACAAGCGTATGCAAGCGGCTAAAGAAGAAGCTAGCAAAGCGGTTATTGAAGAAGGCACGAAGTACCTTGAAGAAAATGCGAAGCGTGATGAAGTTACTGTGACTGAATCTGGCCTTCAATACGAAGTTATTGCTGAAGGTGACGGTGACACTCCTGTTGCGGCAAGCACTGTTCGCGTACACTATCACGGCACTCTTATCAACGGTACTACTTTTGACAGTTCATATGAGCGCGGTCAGCCGGCTGAATTCCCAGTGGGTGGCGTAATCAAAGGTTGGACTGAGGCACTTCAGCTTATGAAGGTGGGTGCTAAGTATCGTCTATATATCCCACATGATCTTGCTTACGGTGAGCAAGGTGCAGGTGCCGCTATCGCACCTTACAGCACGCTTGTATTTGATGTTGAGCTACTTGACATCCTAGGCTAGTTCGCCTTTGAGGGAGTGCCGCCCGGCGCTCCTTTTTACAAGAGCGTATTGGTCTTTGCTATAAAAATGTACCACATACGTCAATACACTTTAGAAATCTTCAACAAAATCTCTTTTCTTCACACTACCTTTCGGTATGGTATAGCCTAATACTTTCACACTTTCTTACAGCGGACAGTCCCTTGGTATCTATCTGCTCCGAGTTGTTATCAGTAGCTTCGGCATTACAATAGCGCCATGCTTAAATAAGGAAAATTATTATGGTTATCAAGCCTAAAGTAAGAGGCTTCATTTGTACAAACGCACATCCTGTTGGCTGTGCCGCGTCGGTAGAAGAACAAATTGCTTATGTAGAAGCAAAAAGCGACTTAGGCGAAGGCCCTAAAAACGTTTTGGTGATCGGAAGCTCTACTGGCTACGGTTTGGCATCGCGCATTACATCAGCATTTGGCTATGGTGCGAAAACGCTTGGTGTGTGTTTTGAAAAGGCACCTACAGAACGTAAAACGGGTACAGCTGGCTGGTACAATACGGCGGCTTTTCACGCGCAGGCAAAAGCAAAAGGCGTATACGCTGAAACCATCAATGGCGATGCGTTTTCTGATGAGATAAAACACGAAGCGATTGAGAAAATTAAAGCGGAAATGGGCAAAATTGACTTGGTGATTTATAGCCTTGCGTCACCGCGTCGAACCGATCCTGAAACAGGCGTGACATATAAGTCTACGTTAAAACCTGTTGGGCAAGCATATACAACAAAGACCTATGACACAGACAAAGACAAAGTTCACGAAGTGTCACTAGAGCCTGCAAATGATGATGAGATTCTTAATACCATCAAAGTGATGGGGGGCGAAGACTGGGAGCGTTGGATGGACTTCTTACGCGAAGCGGATGTGTTGGCTGAAGGCTGTAAAACAACCGCTTACACCTACATAGGCAAAGAGCTTACATGGCCTATTTACGGTCAAGCTACTATTGGAAAAGCCAAAGAAGACCTAGATCGTGCTGCTGCCGCTATCATTGGCAAAAACAGTGATTTGCTGGTTCAAGCGAACGTTAGTTCATTAAAAGCTTTGGTGACTCAAGCAAGCTCTGCTATTCCCGTAATGCCACTTTATATTTCGTTGATTTACAAAGTAATGAAAGAAGAAGGGACGCACGAAGGGTGTATTGAGCAAATATTCGGTTTGTTTACCGAATGCCTATTTGGTGAAACGCCAACCCTTGATGAAGCTAATCGTTACCGAATGGATGGCAAAGAAACTAACGATGCTACACAAGCCAAAATTAAAGCCATTTGGGATGATGTTACCCAAGAAAACTTTCATGATGTGAGTGACTATAAGGGCTATCACCATGAGTTTTTAAAACTGTTTGGATTTGACATTGAAAGCGTAGATTACGAGCAAGATGTTGACCCAATGGTTAATTGGTAATACGCAAATAATATTTACTGATTTGTACTGAAGCCGTCTGATATGACGGCTTTTTTTGTTCTTGGCGTTAGTTTTGCTCAGTTTTGCTATTAATTGCGACTAAAGGTTTACATTAAATTGTAGAAAAATTTGGCTTTATTCTGAAATTGCGTGGCACAAACGTGTGGGTTAATGCTAAAATCCCGAAATTAAGTAGGGGGCTTTCTACCCACTACCAAAACAGCAGTAGCGATTGCAGCGCACAATAATAAAAATAAGTGTGAATTTCTGCTGGTGGTCTATAAAAATAGAGCGCATTAAAAACGCTCGCAAATTGGAATGAATGATTACAGCTTCATAACAGGCTGACTGTAGTTATGCTGACCAAAGGTTTTACAGCAAGTTCCGACAATCAATGAATTAGGTGTTTATCACCTGTTAATAGTGCGCTTTTGCATGCTGACAGGCAGGTTTTCTGCGGTCATGCAAAAGGGTATTTCTATTAGAGTAGTGCGATTACATATGATAAAAATCAAGAAAGGTCTCGACCTCCCAATTGAGGGAGCGCCGAAGCAGGAGATTGCTGATGCATCTGCTGCAACGCGCGTTGCCATTCTGGGAGAAGAATATGTGGGTATGCGCCCTACCATGCACGTCCAAGTTGGCGATGTAGTGAAGAAAGGTCAGGTACTTTTTGAAGACAAAAAGAACCCTGGCGTTAAATTCACTGCTCCAGCAGCGGGTGAAGTGGTAGAGGTTAACCGTGGTGCAAAACGTGTTCTTCAGTCTGTAGTTATCAAGGTAAACGGCAACGATGCTGTTAGCTTTGATAAAATTGCAGCTGACCAGATCGCGAGTGCTTCACGCGAGCAACTTCAATCAATCCTTGTAGAGTCTGGCATGTGGACAGCGTTGCGTACGCGTCCATTTAGCAAATCTCCTAAGCTTGACTCTGTACCAAGTTCAATTTTCGTAACAGCAATGGATACAAATCCACTTGCAGCTGATCCAGCTGTAATTATTGCTGAGCGTCAAGACGATTTTGTAAATGGTCTTAAAGCGCTAGCGCAATTGAGCGGTGGTAAAACTTTTGTTTGTAAAGCGCCTGGTGCTTCTGTAGCAACCGGTGATGCAGCAGTTGATGTTGAAGAGTTTGGCGGTCCTCACCCTGCGGGCCTACCAGGAACTCACATTCACTACCTTGATTCTGCTGGCATGAACAAAACAGTGTGGCACATCAACTACCAAGACGTTATGGCGATTGGTGCGTTGCTGACTACAGGTGAACTTGATAGCCGTCGTGTTATTTCTTTAGCGGGTCCTGCTGCTAAAAACCCTCGCTTAGTTCGTACAGTGATTGGTGCAGACCTAACTGAACTTACTGCTAGCGAGCAAGAAGACGGTGAAGTTCGTGTTATCTCAGGTTCTGTACTTAACGGTACAACTGCGATGGGCGTACACGGTTTCCTAGGTCGCTTCCACACACAAGTTTCACTATTAAAAGAAGGTCGCGAGAAGAAGTTCTTCGGTTGGATCATGCCTGGTTCAAACCAACACTCAGTGACTCGTGCTTACTTAGGTCACCTAAGTGGCAGCAAGAAATTTGATATGACAACAACTACCAATGGTTCTGAACGTTCAATGGTTCCAATTGGTAATTACGAACGCGTTATGCCCCTAGATATCATTCCTACGCTACTGCTTAGGGACCTGATTTCTGGTGATACTGACGGTGCTCAGACGCTGGGTTGCTTAGAGTTAGACGAAGAAGATTTGGCATTGTGTACTTATGTATGCCCTGGCAAATACAATTACGCGCCTATCTTACGCGACTGTTTGACCACGATAGAGAAAGAGGGTTAAGTCATGGGTTTAAAAGCGTATTTAGAAAAGATCGAACCAAACTTCGAGCCAGGTGGTAAACATGAAAAGTGGTATGCGCTTTACGAAGCTGCGGCGACCATTTTCTACACCCCAGGTAAAGTAAACAAAGCTAACACGCACGTGCGTGATAGCATCGACCTTAAGCGCATCATGATCATGGTATGGATGGCAACATTCCCAGCTATGTTCTTCGGTATGTACAACATCGGTTTCCAAGCGCAAGAAGCAATTGCAGCTGGTGCAGGTACACTACCTGACACGTGGCAAGCGGGCTTATTCGCTGCACTAGGTGGTGACTTGACGAATGCAGGCACATTGGGCTTGTTCTTCTACGGTGCGTGTTTCTGGCTTCCAATCTACGCAGTTACGTTTGCGGTAGGTGGTTTCTGGGAAGTACTTTTCGCTTCTGTGCGTAAGCACGAAGTTAACGAAGGTTTCTTCGTAACATCGGTACTGTTTGCACTAACGCTTCCGGCTACTATCCCACTGTGGCAAGTTGCACTAGGTATTACTTTTGGTGTTGTAATTGCAAAAGAAGTATTCGGTGGTACAGGTCGTAACTTCCTTAACCCAGCACTTTCTGGTCGTGCATTCCTTTACTTTGCGTATCCAGCGCAAATTTCAGGTGACCAAGTATGGGTAGCAGCTGATGGTTATTCAGGTGCAACGTCTCTAAGCCAAGCGGCTTCTGGCAACCTTGACTACGCGAACATGGATCAGTGGATGAACAGCTTCATCGGTACTATCTCAGGTTCAGCGGGTGAGGTGTCGACTCTTGCTATTATTCTTGGTGGTTTGTTCATCATGTATATGCGTATAGCAAGCTGGCGCATTGTTGCTGGTGTGGCGATTGGTGTGGCGTTCTTCGCAACCTTGCTAAACCTAATCGGCAGCGATACGAACCCTATGTTTGCAATGCCTGCTCATTGGCACTTTGTTGTTGGTGGTCTTGCTTTTGGTATGTTCTTTATGGCGACAGACCCAGTTTCTGCGTCGTTCACAAACCAAGGTAAGTGGGCTTACGGTATCTTCATTGGTTTCATGACGGTACTAATCCGCGTCCTTAACCCAGCCTTCCCTGAAGGTGTAATGCTAGCAATTCTATTTGCTAACTTGTGGGCGCCACTGTTCGACTATTTCGTCGCACAAAGCAATATCAAGCGGAGGGTAGCACGTGTCGGCTAAGAAAGAATCTTTAGGCAAAACGGTAGGTATTGTTGTTGCCGTATGTTTAGTTTGTTCAATTGTTGTTTCTGGCGCGGCTGTTGGCCTTCGCTCTTTACAACAAACAAACGCAGCTCTAGATAAAAAGAGCAACATTCTTAATGCTGCAGGCCTTTATGAAATGGGCATGAGCAATAGCGCAATTGAAAGCACGTACAGCGAGCGAGTAGAGCAGCGTTATGTAAATCTTGACGAAGGTACTTTTGTAGAAGCGCCTAAGCCAGATTACGATATGTATAAAGCAGCCAAAGAAACTGAGTACAGCACTAAGGTAACTAACAGTAATGTTGGTTTCCAGCGTCGCCCTAACGTGGCAAGTGTTTACTTAGTGCGCGACGACGCAGGTGATGTATCTCGTATCATTCTTCCTGTGCACGGCAGCGGCCTTTGGGATCTTATGTACGGTTTCTTAGCGGTAGATGCTGACGGACAAACAGTTCGCGAGCTTATTTACTACCAGCAAAAAGAAACGCCAGGACTAGGTGGTGAAGTGCAAAACCCTGCTTGGCAGGCAAAATGGGACGGCAAGGAACTGTATGAAAATGGCGAAGTGGCTATTCGTGTAGTGAAAAATGCTAACCCTAGCAATCCTCACACTATTGATGCGCTTTCAGGTGCAACCCTAACCAGCAACGGTGTTGAAAACACAGTACGTTACTGGGTAGGCGAGCAAGGCTTCGGCCAGTTCCTGAAGAACCAAGCATGGCGTTCATAAGGGAAGTCTCATGGCAGATACTAAAGAAATGAAAAAGGCCCTCTTTGGGCCAATTCTGGACAACAACCCGATCGCCCTTCAGGTACTAGGGATTTGTTCAGCACTTGCTATTACAACCAAGTTGGAAACAGCGTTGGTAATGTCGCTTGCGCTTACTAGCGTTGTAGCGTTCTCAAACTTGTTTATTTCACTAATTCGTAACCAGATCCCATCTAGCGTTCGAATTATTATCCAGATGACCATCATTGCGTCGTTGGTAATCGTTGTTGACCAAATTCTGAAAGCCTATTCGTATGAAATATCGAAGCAGCTGTCGGTATTCGTTGGTCTGATTATCACAAACTGTATCGTAATGGGTCGTGCAGAAGCCTATGCCATGAAGAGCCCACCTCTGATGAGCTTCCTTGATGGTATTGGTAACGGCTTGGGTTACTCTTTCATTCTAATTGTTATCGGTACAATTAAAGAGCTATTTGGTTTCGGTACTATCTTAGGTTTCGAAATTCTTCCACTTGTTCAAAACGGTGGTTGGTATCAGGGTAACGGTTTGTTAATCCTACCATTCAGCTCATTCTTCTTAATCGGCGGTATGATTTGGTTTATCCGTACTATCCGTCCAGAGCAAGTTGAGCCTAAGGAGTAAGTCATGGAACATTATTTGTCGTTATTTGTTCGCTCAATCTTCGTTGAGAACATGGCGTTGTCACTATTCTTGGGTATGTGTACCTTCCTTGCGGTATCTAAGAAAGTTAAAACTGCTATGGGTCTTGGTGTTGCCGTTATCGTAGTACTAGGTATTTCTGTACCGGTTAACCAAGTTATCTATGTAAACATTCTTGCACCTGGCGCATTGGCTTGGGCAGGTTTCCCAGAAGCTGACTTAAGCTTCCTAAACTTCCTAACGTTTATCGGTGTTATTGCGGCATTGGTACAGATTCTAGAGATGAGCTTAGATAAGTTCTTCCCTGCGCTTTATAACGCACTAGGTATCTTCCTTCCGCTAATTACTGTTAACTGTGCGATCTTCGGTGGTGTAGCGTTTGCGGTTCAACGTGAATACAACTTTACTGAAAGCATCGTATACGGCGTAGGTAGTGGTATGGGCTGGGCACTAGCAATTGTATTGCTAGCGGCAGTACGTGAAAAACTGAAGTATGCCGATATGCCTGATGGTGTTCGTGGTCTGGGTTCTGTATTCATGATCGCGGGTCTAATGGCCCTTGGCTTCCAGTCTTTCACTGGTATTCAGCTGTAATAAGCTCGGGAGCATCTAAATGAATAATGTAGAAATATTTCTTGGCGTCGGCATGTTCATTGCCATTGTATTGGCGCTAGTATTTATAATCATGTTTGCTAAGTCTAAGCTGGTACCAACTGGTGATGTAACTATCACTATTAATGGTGACCCAGACAAAGCAATTAAAACTGCACCGGGTGGCAAGCTACTAGGTGCACTAGCAGACGCAGGTTTCTTCGTATCATCAGCATGTGGTGGCGGTGGTTCATGTGGTCAGTGTCGTGTAGACGTACATTCTGGTGGTGGTGAGATTCTACCTACAGAGCTTGACCACATCACTAAAGGTGAAGCACGCGAAGGTTGTCGTCTTTCATGTCAGGTTGCCGTTAAGCAAGACATGGAAATCGAACTTGAAGAGTCTGTATTTGGTGTTAAGAAGTGGGATTGTGAAGTTATCTCTAACGATAACAAAGCAACGTTCATCAAAGAACTTAAGCTTAAAATTCCAAATGGCGAGAGCGTTCCATTCCGTGCGGGTGGTTACATTCAAATTGAAGCGCCTGCGCACCACGTTAAGTACAAAGAGTTCGATATTCCTGAAGAATATCGTGGCGACTGGGAGCGTTTCGGCTTCTTTGATATTGAGTCTAAAGTTGACGAAGAAACAATTCGTGCATACTCAATGGCGAACTACCCAGAAGAAGAAGGCATTATCATGCTGAACGTGCGTATCGCTACGCCGCCGCCTAATAACCTAAGCCTGCCTGCAGGTAAGATGTCATCGTACATCTGGAGCCTGAAAGAAGGTGATAAAGCGACTATCTCTGGTCCATTTGGTGAATTCTTCGCGAAAGACACTGATGCAGAAATGGTATTCGTTGGTGGTGGTGCAGGTATGGCGCCAATGCGTTCACATATTTTCGACCAACTTCGTCGTCTTAAGTCTGACCGTAAGATCAGCTTCTGGTACGGTGCTCGTTCACTTCGCGAAATGTTCTACGTAGAAGATTTCGATGAACTAGCAGCAGAGAATGATAACTTTGAATGGCATGTAGCACTTTCAGATCCTCAGCCAGAGGACAACTGGGAAGGCTATACAGGGTTTATTCACCAAGTTCTTCTAGAGAACTACTTGAAAGATCACCCTGCGCCAGAAGACTGTGAGTTCTACATGTGTGGACCACCTATGATGAACGCAGCCGTTATCAACATGCTTAAAGATTTAGGTGTTGAAGACGAAAACATCATGCTAGATGACTTTGGTGGTTAATATACTGCTTACAACTAGCAATTAAGAATATTTAAAAGGGGCGCAAGCCCCTTTTTTATTCAAGTTGATCCAAAGCCCCATAAGGGTAGGGTCTAAGCTGTATGGAAATGAATTAAGGACAACAACGTGGTTCGATTTGCTTTGCGAATTTTTTTGGCAGTAGTCGCTATTGGTATCTTGTTGCTTGCCAGCTGCAGTGATGAGCAGCGCCCAGTGGTGCATCTGCAAGGGCATACAATGGGGACAACCTATAACGTTAAATACCTTGTTGATGAAAAAGAGACAGACGGCGTAGATGCCAATGCACTGCAAGCTGAAATAGATGCGCGCTTGGTGGACGTGAACAAAATGATGTCTACGTATGATCCAACGTCAGAGCTGTCTCGCTTTAATCAATATCGCTATACCGATAATTTTGCAGTATCGCCAGATACATTGGTGGTAGTGAACGAAGCGCTACGCCTTGCTCGTTTAAGTGGCGGCGTTCTTGATGTTACCGTTGGACCTTTAGTCAATTTGTGGGGGTTTGGCCCTACAAAGCGGCCTGAAAAGGTGCCTACACAAGCTGATATTGACGAGATAGCAGATTATGTGGGCTATGCGAAACTTTCTACCACGCCAACCGGTCTTAAGAAGTCAAACCCTATGCTTTACGTCGACCTATCGACCATTGCTAAGGGCTTTGGTGTTGACGAAGTTGCTGAAATATTGGAACAACGTGGTATTGAAGACTACCTTGTTGAGATAGGCGGAGAAATGCGCGTACGCGGCGAGCGTGGTGATGGAAGTGAATGGCTTATAGCAATAGAAAAGCCGGTTACTACTGAACGTGCGGTGCAAAAAGTTGTGTCTATTGGGACTAATGCAGTAGCGACATCGGGCGATTATCGTAACTATTACGAAGAAGATGGAAAGCGCTATTCGCATTTGATCGATCCAACGACGGGTTCGCCTATTTCACACAACTTAGTGTCGGTGACTGTGGTTCACCCGTCGTCAATGACGGCTGATGGTCTTGCGACTGCCTTCAACGTGATGGGCTGGGAGCAGGCTATTGCCATTGCGGAACAAGAACAACTTGCTGTTTTTCTTATTCGTCGCACAGCAGATGGTTTTGACGAGTATGCATCGCCAGAATTTGATAAACTGGTGACAGTTCATAATTAGGGGGTAGCAATGTCTACATTCATTCTTGCGTTTGGTTTCTTTCTTGCCATGGTTTTAGCAATGGCGGTAGGTTACTTGGTACAGAAGAAATCTATTTCTGGTAGCTGCGGTGGCCTTGGCGCGCTTGGTATAGAAAAGGCATGTGATTGCCCTGAACCATGCGATCGCAAAAAGATGCGTATGGAAAAAGAAGAAGCGCGTCAGAAAAAGCTAAACGAATGGAAGCAAAATCAAATTTTGTAACGTTTCTTGCAACATAAACTATCTATTTAAAAGCGCTGTTTGAGTAAATCGACGGCGCTTTTTTGTATCCGAAAGGCAAACACATTCCATGGAATCGGGACAGGTAATTCGAGTCAACTTTAGGTTTGCTTTATGGATCGCGAATTAAAGGATAGTTATCATTTATAAATGAGCCGACGAGAAGCTTTTTTAATGCGGGCTCTTCACTTTACTTAGCCCATGTTTCGTTGCTCCACATTTGTATTTGGGTTAAATTTAGGCCACATAAAAATTCAATACCATTTATAAAACATCAAGGAAGAGCTATGACACCCAGTGTACGTATCGGGATCTTCAGTATAATCGCATTATCCTTAGCTGCATGTGGCGGCGGAGGGTCGGATTCTGGGGGGCCGGTAAACGGAGGCTCTTCTTCGGTTTCGTCATCTACAATCATCAAAAACGCGAAAGACTACGACGCGTCTCAACTCAATACTGCTGCAAGGGCAATTGCAAACGCCCAGTACACAGGCAAAACAGCCAATGCGGAAGTAGAACTAGAATTGGTTCAACAAGTCTTTAATTTATTATTTAATGATTCTGTCACGACAGTGCCAGAACTGGCAGAACAGGATTTTTCTAATGACGTGAACGGCGGCACAATTAAAAAAACCTATTCCTGTGATCAAGGCGGTAGTGTTACTTATGACGGTAAGTTGTCCAGTTCCCTCACAGGGACCATCGCTATGGATTACCAAAACTGTTGGTTATCCAGCAATGGCGTTGCTATTACCGGTTCAACGGCTATTGTCATTGAAAGCGTGTCAGAGAGCGCTGTGAAATACAGTATGTATTTCGACAGTCTTACCTGGACTAACGAAGATATACCTCACACGTTGTCAGGCGTTGTCTCAATCGATGAAGGCTTCAACGAAACTAACAGTAGCTATCACGCAGATACCAGCCAATATATCGCGTTTACTATTGGCTCAGAGCAATATAAATTAATGGGGAATTACAACATATCCGATTCGCCCAATGAAAGCGTTAACCATGCTGAATTTGACTTTTATGTTGGCTCTAAAGGTAAACTAGCCGTCGAAGCAGAGTCCCCTGAGTATTTATGGCCTTACATGTCTGTGGGGGAAGTAGTTGTAGCGGGTGATAAAACTGCAACCTTACTTTTCGAACAAGGCATTATTCGTTATTTAGAAGATACAGATAACGACGGTACCTACGACGTAGGTACATTTATAGTTGAAGCCTATGAATTAATTCGTGGTAACCTTGCAGATAGATTACTTGTCGCTATTGCTGACATGTCCATCCCACCAACTGTCTATGCACCTGATTTTTACGTCTGGGACACAGTGGACACGACGACGCCTATTACTGTCAGTCCCGGCTATTATTATGATAGCGATACAGAAGACGAAGATTTATCGGTCAGTTTCCGCTGGTATCTAAATGGTAGCTTAGTAGAAGACGTTACAGGGGATACCTTTCCAGCCTACCGCGCTGTATTTAACGATGTAGTAGAAGTGTCTATGGTCGTCTCAGATAGCGCGAATATTGTAGAGTCAGGACGCATTTCAATTACTCTGTCGGATGCCCCAGCACAGGTCGCGTTTGAAAACTTACCTGATTCAGTGTCTCCTGGAGAATATATCGAATTCAGAGCAATTGTGTCTGACCCTGACCTTGGCGACAATCAAGGTGTTCCCACTTTAGTGTCAGCGCCTTCAGGAGCAACTATTAATGAAGACGGATTAATTGCTTGGCAGGCGCCGAGCAATCAGTTGTTTAAAACCCAGCATTACGCATTTGCTTTTTCGACAGGTGAAGACAGTGCTGAAGTTGTCAAAACCCATGTTTCAGTGACTAACTATGCAGTACAAGAGTTAGCACGTTCGGGTGTTGAAGTGCCTAAAATAAACAATTCAATGGTAATTGGTGATTTCGACCACGACGGTGAAAATGAAGTTCTCTCTACCGATTCTCAAAACCGTGTGTTCTTGCTGTCTTATCAAAACGGCAGCTATAACCAAACCTGGATGTATCCCTATATAATCGAGCAAGGTGGAACAGTTAAGCAAGTTCTCAGTACCGATTTTGATAACGACGATTACCCCGATATTATTGTGATATCTCAACACAGCGTATCTGTGATTACCGACGTTGACGAAACGGCAACCACGCTTCTTTCTACCGACAATTACATACATAGTGCTGTTCTCGGCGACATTGATAACGATGGTGACGACGAATTGGCCTACTTGTACTCGTCAAGTGACTATGGTGAAGCCAGTGATATTGTTGTCGTTGATCTCGGTTCGCTCGAAGCGCCGTTGTTCACTTTCACCGCAGAAGACAGCTACGAAATTGCACTGGGTAACGTAGACTCCGACGCTCAGTTAGAATTAGTTACAAATTCTGGTTTGGTCTATGACCTTGAATCTGGAGAAAACCAGTGGTTTTTGAATTCAGGATTTAGTACTAGCCACATTGCTGTTGCCGACATAAATGGCGACGGTATTGAAGAAATTGTAGGGGCAGACAGTTGGTCTTACATTTATGTGTACTCAGCACAGAACAAATCTCAGATTACGAGTATTGAGAATTTTAACACTTGTGACATTAGTTCAGGGAAACTGACCGAGGATAGTACTCCCGTGTTGCTTGTAGGTGACTGCCAGTGGGGCAATATTCACGCCATGAAGCTGTCTAATAACACGCTCACCTCTGTATTTAGCGTTGATATGGTTGATCACGGTTCGTCTTCGCTAACCCTTGGCGATGCCGACAATGATGGCCTTAATGAACTATTGTGGGGCACTGGCACTACACATTCTGGTGAGGATTTACTCGTAACGGCAGATGTCACGGCAACTTCTGCAACAATAAAAACAACAGCAACCACGCATCAATTAGATAGCTTTAATGCGGCTGGGTGGGCTGATTTGTATCCTGGTGATGAACGCGCAGTTTTCTTCGTGCCAAGTACCGGTAACGGTTATGATGGCTCCAAGGTCTTACTAATGGAGAACACGGGGAATTACATCACTAGTGAAGAGATTTCTTCTAACTGGGATGGTTCTCGTATTGCTGTCACTACCGACTACAACAATGACGGTGCCGGCGATTTATTCCTGCCTACTGCACAAACCTATGATGGCGCATTTGCTGCAATGCAGTTAAATGACTTCTCTATTCAATATGAGATTACCGGTAGCTATTCAAATGATGTTTCAGTTATCAAGGCGTTCGACTTCAATAACGATGGTTTTGAAGATGCTGTCTATGTTGATGGTCGCACGTTAAAAGCTATCGACGTAAACAATCAAGTTATCTTGGCGACTTACACAATGACTCAATATTTCCGTGATTTTGATATTGTGGCAATGAATGGCAATGTGTATGTGGCACTGTCTCAAGGCAACGACATAACACAAATACTTAAGCCAACAGCGTCAGGCTTTTCTATTCAGGCAAGTGCGGATATTTCTTGCGCGCGCCTTACCTTTGTTAATGCAGATAGTGACGCTGCCTCGGAGCTAGCTTGTTATAACGATCAAAACCAATCCTTGGTTATGTATGAAGTAACTGACACCAGTTTGACTATAACATCAGACGTTTCGGTAAGTATGGATATCGTCGACATGGCAGCAAATCCAGTAACCGCCACAGAACAGACACTTCTTGTGACGTCTGCGAATGACGATGATTGGGAGTATTACGGTACTTCTGAACTCAGCGAAATGACGGTTGAAGGCATTAGTATTTGGAAAAGCCCTGCGTTAATTGGTTCGGCTCGCAGTCACTCTCTACATGCGAGAAAATCTGCTGAGGGAAGCCTAGAAGTGATGATGGCAACATCTCGGGCGATGTACTGGTTAGGCCGAGTAGATTAAGTCGCTCTGCTTACGTTGATTTTTATACTTTATATAGGCGATTTTATAATTGAACGGCGACACATCAACCTTGGTGTGTCGCCGTTTTTTATTGAAGACTCTCGTTTTGTCGACCTGCCAAATAAAATGCATTCGTTTACATTCCTGCCTTTTATAAGGGGCGAGGGACCCGTTAACCACATCAATATTTCATAACGAGATAGTGTAATTAAACGCTATTGATAATATACTGTCTATTTGTACAGTTTTACGCAATATGGCGTTAATAGCAAAGGCAGGTTATGCGAAAAATTATCCACGTCGACATGGATTGTTTTTATGCCGCAGTTGAAATGCGCGATAACCCAGCGCTGCGTGATATTCCCATCGCCATTGGGGGGAGCTCCGACAGGCGCGGTGTTATCTCTACCTGCAACTACCCCGCACGTAAATTTGGTGTGCGCTCTGCTATGGCCACGGCTTATGCCATGAAATTGTGCCCAAACCTTACTTTGGTAAAGGGACGAATGGAGGTCTACGCCAATGAGTCACAGAAAATACGTAAGATTTTTTCCGACTACACAGACCTAATAGAGCCATTATCTCTAGATGAAGCCTATCTTGATGTTACCAACAGTCAGTTTTGTGGTGGTAGTGCCACGTTGATGGCAGAGGAGATAAGAGCACGCATTAAGAGTGAGTTGGGACTTACCGCCTCTGCGGGGGTAGCGCCTTGCAAGTTCGTTGCAAAGGTTGCCAGTGATGAAAACAAGCCTGATGGAATTTGTGTGATAACTCCTGAAAAGCTTGATGCGTTCGTTCGTGAAATGCCGCTTAAAAAGATCCCCGGTGTGGGCAAAGTCACTATGCAAAAACTTCAAAGGCTCGGTCTGACTACCTGCAACGATGTCAGGCAGTATCCCTTTGAGCGCATTCAGAAAGAGCTGGGTAAGTTTGGTAGTGTGTTGTGGGAACGTGCACATGGCATTGATGATCGCGAGTTGTCGGTGTCAAGAGAGCGAAAATCGATAGGCGTAGAACGTACCTTGAGCGAGGATATCCACACTCTAGAGCAGTGTAAGGCATATTTGCC
The DNA here is from genome assembly GCF_028865455.1 of Alteromonas sp. 009811495. NCBI lineage: Bacteria > Pseudomonadati > Pseudomonadota > Gammaproteobacteria > Alteromonadales > Alteromonadaceae > Alteromonas > Alteromonas sp. 009811495. The sequence goes on along the minus strand of NZ_CP113972.1, from coordinate 3,683,284 downwards.
TCATTTACTTGAAAAGCTTGAGCAGCGTATGGAAAATCACAGCAAACGCACGGGCAAACCCGTACGTTTGCGAACTCAGGGCGTAAAGCTAAAATTTAACGACTTTCAATTGACGACAGTAGAACATCGTCAAGCATCGCTCAGTGAGCGTTACTTTCATGAGTTGATGGAAGAAGCGTTTGAACGAGCTAATGGACGCGGGATCCGCTTAGTGGGTCTTCATATTGGACTTGCAGCACAGCACGCAACACAGCAACTTACATTGCCTTTTGATTTCTAAGCATACCAACAACTATTTATTGGACTTTAAAATGAATCACACACAGTTAATTACGCCAGGCCGCTACAAACACTATAAAGGTAATTTGTACGATGTATACGAGGTTGCCACGCATTCTGAGGATGAAACTAAACTTGTTGTTTATAGACCCTGCTATGGTGAACGAGCATTGTGGGTAAGGCCGCTGGACATGTTTATTGAAACGGTTGACCGAGATGGTGAAACATTACCGCGATTTGCCTACGTGGGAGATATCCCTAATGACGAAAAAATGATCTAATTTTGAAATTAGGTCATAGTGTAGAAGGTCTTATTTAAGAATAATAATACGCCCATAACACAAGGAATAACTCATGCACTCTGCAATTCGTTCACGATCTCTCATATTGACGGCATTGGTGGCCATATCTCCTTTGAATCTAGCTTTCGCGCAAGATAGGTTCGCTGATGTTGAAGTAAAAGCCACTGAAGTAAGAGGGGCTGTACATATGCTTACTGGTATGGGGGGAAATATTGGTGTTTCTGCTGGTGAAGATGGCGTACTTATTATTGATGATCAATTCGCGCCTTTGGCTGAAAAAGTTGCATCTGCACTAGGTGAACTGGGCAGCGACAAGCCTAAATATGTCATCAATACACACTACCATGGTGATCACACGGGCTCTAATGCGTTTTTCCATAGTCACAAGGGGGCAACCATATTTGCGCACGAGAATGTTCGTGTACGCTTGGCAAGTGATGAAAAAGTAAAACCTGAAGCACTGCCAACAGTAACCTATGATGATGGCATCAAAATTTACTTCAACGGTGAAACGGTTCACGTGATGCACCTGCCAGTTGGGCATACTGATGGTGATAGCGTTGTGTGGTTTGAACAGCCTGACGTACTACACACTGGCGATTTATTCTTTAACGGTATGTTTCCTTATATTGACCAAGGCGCGGGTGGTAACGTCGAGGGATATATGGAATCTGTGCAGCACTTACTTAATAAAATTGATGACGATACGGTTGTTATTCCTGGTCATGGTAAATTGAGTAACAAGAAGGAATACATCACCTTTTTGAATATGATCAGCGAAACGTTCAGCTACGTTAAATCACTCAAGCAAGATGGCAAATCTCTCGAAGAGGTCAAAGCGATGGGCTTAGACGACAAATGGGCTGACTGGAGTTGGAACTTCATTAGTGAAGAGAAATGGATAACTACTTTGTATACCGATGCTTAAGTAGCCATCAAGGAACCTAGTGGGGTGAGCAGGTTCATTCCACGCATTGGAGCGTGTTGCTTTTCCAAACCGAAAATGCAGCACGCTCGATAATTAGTTAGTGAAAGTTTGAATATAAAGTTGCTCTACTTTGTCTCTTGCCCACTGTGTTTTTCGTAAAAACTTTAGTGATGATTTCACTGAAGGGTCATTGTTAAAGCAATTTATTTTTATTCGGTAATACAAGCCCTCCCAACCATATCGTTCCTGCAGTTGAGTTACTATCTTTTCTAAGGTAACCCCGTGTAACGGGTTGTTAGGTTGCTGATCCATTATTAAATGCTGCTTTGTTGTGAATCTAAAAGCAAAGTTTATCACGAAACACGTAATACACTGACATTGTCCATGAAGTATTGTGGCTTATCGCAACCTTTAACTACGCCGCATGTTCTCAAAAAGCGAAGGCTCCCAAGGCCGCATTGCCATGAGTAAGCCTATATGCTGACGCTCTTCAATAGGAAGAGCGTTGTCTTCGCTACTTAGCTTGGCCGCTTCTTGGCGTAACTGTTCCAATCGGCGCTGAATAATGGCTACTGAGGATGGAGAGTAGCGACCGCGAAGATATGAGCGAAACATCCATGGTTCATTCTTTTTTGGGGCCATGAATTTCACCATCACCTCATTTTCCATAAATTTCGCCAACGGCCCACCTGGTATCCATCTAAAATCTTGCGCAATGAGCAACTTGTAACGGTTGTTGGGCAGTAGCTCAATGAGTTTGAGTTTATCAAGCGTTGTCATTAGCTTAATACCTTCCACTTTTTCAATGTTGTAGTGGCTAATAATTTCATCAAACCGCCACCCATCTCTTACGCATACCGCAGCTAACAATAACTTAGGGTTAGCCAGCAGTTTAAGCTCTTGCTCTTCAGAGAGTTGAGATATTTTTTCTTGCTGCTTTTGCGATAACTGAAAGAGCTCACTCAATGATAGGTGCAAACATTCACAAATTTGCTCGAGCTTTTCTAATGTGAAGGCCTGAAGTGAAAAATTACGCTTTACACTGGCTTCACTGACATTGAGTGTTTGTGCAAGCTGCTTGTAGGTTATCCGCTGCTCTCGTAAACATTGTTTAAGCGTGTCATAGATCAGATTAATCTGGCTCATGGTATTAAATATTTATACTCTTGGTGTAAATTAATACTACATTAATTATTATGGTTTACGAAATTTAATCCTCTCTCTAGTGTAGGAAGTGACGAAAGCAACATTTTAGCTTTCCACCTTAGGAGTGAGTGATATGAAAAATACACCATTAACATTGATGTTAGTCGCTGCGTTGAGCAGTGCTCTTTGTGTCAACGCTGTCTATGCTGACGATTCAGTAACGCACAGTGGTAAAGCAAGTAAGCATAGCGTACTTGCTGCGTCTGAAGGCCTAGCCTCTACCGCAACAGTCGCCAGCGCAGTAGTAGCTGCCCCAATTATCGTTACCGGCAGTGTGGTTCTTGCAACGGGAAGTGTGATTGCAGAAAGCGCAGATTCGATAGCACAAAGTAGACATTCACATACCAGTAATACTCATCACAATGGTCCCTTGGTGGTCACCGAAACCATTATTACGGCAGACCCTGCGCCAAACAAAGTAAAAGTCACGACAACCACCACGCGATAGGTGACGGTATGAAACGCTTTTTACTATTCATAATGGTGTTGAGTTCTGTAGCTGTTGGGCCTGTTTATGCTGGAAGTGAACAAACAGGCAAACCCAACTTTACACCTGAAGCCATAGCACAGTTTTCAAAATCGGTAGAGAGATATGCTGCCGCTGAGGGGGCAAGAGCATTTATTATTGCCAGACGTGGGCGACCCGCAGAAGATTTGCCAAATGGCATACGCTTTACACATACAGCGATTGCCATCTACTCAAACATTGAACTAGATAATGGTGATATTGCAAAGGGCTATGCCATTCACAATTTATATCAAGATGCAGATCAACCCGATATTAGCCATCTTGTTACGGATTATCCGGTCGATTTCTTCTGGGCGGCATATGCATTAGAGGCCGGGATCATCATCCCCACACAGGAAGTGCAAGAGGCACTTGTAGAAATGTATCTGCAAGATAAAGCTAAATTGTTACACAACCCGCGCTATTCGGTCATCGCTAACCCGTTCAATAGTGAACGACAAAATTGTACCGAATACACTTTAGATGTTTTGAATGCAGCAGTGTACTCAACCACTGACGTCGGGCAATTAAAAGTGAATGCAAAAGCGTACTTTGAAGCGCAAAAAGTGCATATGAGTCGAACGAAACTTGGTTTGGCTAGTATGTTTAGCGACGGCATAACAACCCGTGATCACGGTAGAAAAATTGAAACCACAACGTTTGGCAGCCTAGCGCGTTACATGGATAAATATGACCTTGCAAGTCATGCGGTAGTGTTTACACAAAGTGGTAAAACGGAAATTCTTTAGGAGAAAGACATGCAGCAAAGTATCAAACCAACAAAAGCATTTCGAATAGCGTCGATTGTAGCCTTAGTTGTGGGTGTAGGTGCATATTTCATTGGACTATACAACGCGCCAATGGCACTTAATGAGAAAGGGTACTACTTCACCATTATGTTGTTTGGCCTATTCTCGGTGATCAGTTTGCAGAAAACAGTCAGAGATAAAATGGAAGGTGTTCCAAGTACCAAAGCTTACCTTTTAGCCTCAGGCGTAGCGGTATCAAGTGCAATAGTGCTCTTGGTTATCGGGCTAATAAATGCCGAGCTACTACTTAGCGAGAAAGGATTCTTTGGTATGGCGTTTACATTAAGCTTGTTCGCCGCCATTACTGTGCAGAAAAATGTGAGAGATGGCGCTGCACTTGAATTAAACGGCACAACCGCGCAGCACAAGCCCAAAGAAAAAATTGAAGAGGGAAAGAGCGACAACTCTCGATATTTAATGGAAGTTGAGCAAACGAAGGCCAAAGTTAGCCAATAAAAAGTGTAAGACGAGATGCTAGTTTAACGAGGAGCCAACTAATGTTGGCTCCTTTATCGTTTTGTATTAAGCGTGTCTTTTACGCTTTGAAACAAATAGCAGTAGCATGCCGATTAACAGCGTTGGCATCGTCGTGGGCGCTGAAACGGTTGTCGCAGGTTCATATTCATAGCTTACCGTGATGTTACCTTGCCAACGTGCGTTCGCATTGTAATAGCACTCGTTCCCCTTACATTGAGTGAATTTTACAGAGTTTATTAAGGTAATTAGAAAGCGTGCTTGCTCAAAGTAGCTAGTATCATTTAACGCCAATCCATTCAGACTGAGGTCATAATCGTAAGTTTGCGTATTGCTTTGTGAGCAACTACCTCTAGAACCAGTACAGGAAATGTTCAGCGTGCGGCCATTGTCGTTTAAGTAAAAGTATCCAGCTCCATTTTCAAAAATACGAAAGTCTGCGCTGTGCTCGCCTTTAGCATTTGCACTCACACTACACCCGAAAAGGCACACATTAGAAGTGTAACCACTTACTTTCTTATATAACGTCAATGTTGAGTCAAGCTCAATAGTAACGTTTAGCAAATTACCAAGTGATGAATCAAAACCATTGATATATAGGTTTTGAACGGTAGAGTCAGTGGTTGTGCCACTAGAGTTAACGTATTGATGGTAATCAAAGTTAAGTGATTCGCTAGTAATCATGCTTGCTGAGCTTGAAAAGCTTACGAGGAGCAAAAAAGCAGAAAGTAACTTGTTCATTACATATACCTTGTGGGTGACTTCATGTATTTTTATTTTCTGCCAGAAGCAAATTGTGATCCATTTTTTAAGTTTATGAATAATTTGAATATTTTCGCTATTCCTATTGAGTGGTGTAAAATAGTTTGACGTTTTTTTCCATTTACGGCCAATTCGTTTGCGAAAGACCTATTTTGAACAATCTCTGGGGACTTGTCGGTTCACTCTAAGGACGAATTGATTAGTAGACATACCTTGCGTATGCTCTGGCAGACTATAGTTATTAACTGATATGAAGGCAAAATAGGCTGTGTGTGAACTTTTAGGCATGAGTGCCAATACTCCTACAGATTTGTGTTTTAGTTTCACAGGGCTGACCCGCCGTGGTGGTGAAACCGGCCCTCACAAAGACGGCTGGGGCGTTGCATTTTACGAAGGTAAGGGAGTTCGAATGTTTCATGACCCTGAACCTTGTGCCACATCGCCCATCGCCGATTTTGTATCAACCTTGCCGATTAAGAGTAAAAACGCAATTTGTCATATTAGGCAAGCCAATGTTGGCAATATTAATCTTGCTAATACGCATCCTTTTACGCGTGAGTTATGGGGCCGATATTGGGTTTTTGCGCACAATGGGCAACTTCCGCAATTTACGCCTTCAAGCGGAGTATATGAAGCAGTCGGGGATACCGATAGCGAAGCTTTGTTTTGCGATATTATGAATAATGTGCGGCAAAACCTTTCTCGTGATACAGCGCCAGAAGTGCTTGCACAAACACTCGTTACTTTAGCGCAGCGTTATGCTCAACAAGGCGTTTTTAATTGCTTATTGAGTAACGGCGACTGGCTGTTCACGTTTTGCAGTACCAAACTTGCTAGTATTACGCGTCGGGCACCTTTTGGCCCTGCATGCCTTAAAGATGTCGAAGTGGAAATTGATTTTGCCGCTGAAACTACCCCTAAAGATGTGGTAAGCATTATCGCTACCGAGCCGCTAACCAATGATGAGCAATGGGACATTTATGAACGCGGTGAGTGGAAACTGTGGCAAGAGGGAGAAGTGATTGCTTGTGGTAAAGTTGATGTACCTGAACACAAAAAAGAATCTGAAATGGTGTCACCAGACCCTTCTCTTCACTCAAGTTGTTAAATAATAATACAATACCAGCTGCAGTACACTAGACATTCACTATGACAACGCGTCATGCAGTTTATCCTTAATCAGTTGATAGCGGGCGGGTAGTGAACTATGCGGTGTTTGCACACAGTATAGCGGCTCTGTTACCTCATTCGGACCATCATGAACAGTCAACTTACTTGCAACATGGGTGTATGCTAACGTGCTTTTTGGGAGCACTGTGAATCCATGCCCTTCACTGACCGGCAGAAGAATTTGTGACAACTGGTTGATATAGCCTGAATGAGGCAGCTTGTTTGGATTTAGGCTTGCAAGTTTTTCCTCGCCACTGTCTTTGATGTAACGCTGTAAGTAGTGCATCGCATCGGGATGATTGATCAATCCAAGCTGGTTTAATCGCCTATCAATAGGGATTGGGTTACCGTCTTTGCTGCCCTTTATTGGCATTGCTGTTTTGGGGAGTATAAGCGCGAGTGTTTCCTCACCCACATAGGTGCAGTCAATATCTTCTGTACTAGGGCTATTGGTCACTATTCCAAGGGCAATACTGTTGTCTCGAATGCCCTGTAAGATAGTACGTCGAGGTGCAACTTCAACATGAATGGTCAGGGCGCGATGAATTGATTGTAATTTAAGTAATGCAGGGTAGATACGTTGCGCTATCGCACCAGAGCACGCCACCACACATTTACCTTCGAACGGCGCATCAAACTGCAGGCTCTCGATAAAGTCTTGTTCTTTGTTTATTTGGGCACAAGCATACTCATAAACCCGTCTGCCTTGTTCAGTCAACTGAATGCCTTTACCTAATCTCACGACTAGTTCGCATCGGCATGCTTCTTCTAGTTTCTTAAGATGCTGGCTTACGCCGGGCTGCGTCATAAATCGTTGCTCGGCTGTTCGCGTAAAATTTCCGGTCTCTACGAGCGTTATAAACGTATCTAACCATGTTGGATTGAGCATAGGTATAAATTTAAATTATCAATTTGAGAATTAATGATAATTTCATATTTTCTGTATGTCTAGCTAGCATAAATGCACTTTCAATTAAGCAAAACCGCAGGAGTGAGTTATGACTGAAGCAGTAAAGACACCGTACCCACGTACGTTTTCGCACATAGGTATTTCAGTACCTGATTTAGAAGCCGCAGTGAAGTTTTATACTGAAGTACTTGGCTGGTATCTGATTATGAAGCCAACTGAAATTGTTGAAGATGACTCTGCCATCGGGGAGATGTGTACAGATGTGTTTGGCCCAGGGTGGGGGAAGTTTCGCATAGCGCATCTTTCAACTGGCGATCGCGTAGGTGTAGAAATTTTTGAGTTTAGTAACCAAGAGGACCCAGAGGATAATTTCGAGTACTGGAAAACCGGTATTTTCCATTTCTGTGTTCAAGACCCAGATGTAGAAGGCTTAGCTGAAAAGATCGTTGCCGCGGGTGGTAAAAAGCGTATGAAAGCCCCTCGCTACTATTACCCGGGTGAAAAGCCATATCGCATGATTTACATGGAAGACCCATTTGGCAATATTCTAGAAATTTATAGCCACAGCTATGAATTACACTATGCCAGCGGCGCTTACGAATAAGCACAGAGCCGATATTACAGAGTGCGTGTTGAGCTTTGCTGAACAAAGCGAAACGCAAAGTGCAACACGCATTATTTCATATAACCAAACCTTTGATTTATCTAAATTTTCGATTTAACCAAACCTTCCCGATACGTAGGGATTTGATGACTTTTCTGTAGCAACGGTTGTCGTTGGCCCATGTCCCGGATAAATAGTCATATCATCAGGTAATACCATGATTTTCTGCTTTATCGAATCGATGAGTTGTTGATGATTGCCTTGAGGAAAGTCGGTACGGCCAATAGAACCTGCGAAAATAATATCCCCCACAATGACCTTGTTGCTCGCGCGCTCAACCAGTGCAACATGCCCCGGGGTGTGGCCCGGACAATGCAGGACATCAAGGGAAAGGTTTCCTACTTGAACTGAGTCATTGTCGTTTAACCATGTATGCGGTGTGAACGGTTCAGCGGGTGGGAACCCAAACATTTGGCTTTGTTGTAACAATGCATCTAACCAGAATTTATCACCAATATGTGGGCCTACAATCGGTACGCCATAATGCTCGGCTATTGCCACTGTGCCGCCTACATGGTCTAGGTGCCCGTGGGTCAGTATCACTTTTTCAATTTCCACATTATGGTTTAACGCCGTGGCAATCAGCTTTTCAGTTTCGCCACCGGGGTCGACAAACGCGCCCTTGTTGGTCGATGGGTCCCAAATTAGTGAACAATTTTGGGCAAAGGGGGTAACAGGAATAACGACAATTTCCACGTAAAAACCTTTTTATATTGCGAAATCAATATCGAGCATTATACATCGCTAGCCTTTGGCTGCATTATCGCACGTGAGTTCTGCTGCAAATAGTATAGAGAAGTGCTCCTACTACAAGTTCACCGAGTAAGAACTGCCATGCACTTGTCGAAGATTGTGTGACTGACCAGATGCATACTAAAAGCGCTACAAAAGGTAGTAGACGATTAACTATAGTGGGTGACTGAGTGAGTTCGTGCTGAGCACGGATAAGCACAACAATACACACTGCATATACGACAAGTCTTGCAAGTACACTGGAAATAGCAAGCCATACAAAGCTGCCACTTAATGCCATGAGCCCAGCAAAAATACCCAAGGCCAGTATAGATATGTGCGGTGTAGCAAACCGCTGATGCACGCGACCTAGGCCATTTCTCCCTAACTTACCAGGTATCAGAGATTGGTGCGCCATAGAGTAGGTTAAGCGCGAGGTAGAAATCATATTAGCCAGAAGGTTTCCTGCCACTGACACTACCGCTGTAAATGTCATGACCAGCGCTCCAGTGTTGCCGAATATGATGTTAGCCAGCGTGATAAGTGGTGCATTTTGTTGTGGTTCAAGTTGCTGTTGTGTGCCAACGGTATGCCAGTAAAGCCATTGTACACAGAAGTAAAACAAGGCGATGCTGGCCACAGTGAACATTAATGCGCGCGGAATAGTTTTCTTTGGCGAGCTTGTTTCGCCGCTTGTCACTACAACGGTTTCAAACCCGATAAACGCATATAAGGTTAAAAGCGCACCGGCTGAGATAGTATCCAACGCTGGGATCACAAGTGCATTGTCTTGAGATGTATTAAACACGCTGAGGTCTAGTTGCCAATAACCCACAGCAATAAGCACGACAAAAGGGAGTAACTTTACTAACGAGAGTGTATCTAGTGATCGCATTGCGGCTTTTAAGCCCACAATGTTCACCGTAATTAACGCTGTTGTTATCACAACGATGGCGATAGATTTACCAATGCCTGTATTCAGCTCAGGCCATAAATATCCCGCATACAGCAAGAGTACATGCATATTTGCGGCAATTGCCGTTGCCCTAGCAAGATAGTAAATAAAACCCGTTTGAAAGGCAGCGGCATCACCGAATCCTTTTCTGGCATACACTACATACAGGGGCCACCCGTTTCTTGATACAGCTTGCAAGTTGCCCAAAACACCATACAACGGTGAGCATAAGGGCACCGAAAATCAAAAATATGTACGGGCTAAATGCGCCAAGTTCGCAGCCATCTTAGCGGGCAGCGCGAAAAAAAAAAAAATACCTGCACCAATTAAGCCATTTAAAACTAACAAGGCGGCGCCAAGGCCGCCAATACCGCGCTCAACAAGCCAGCGTTCGAAACAGAATGTCGCATACAGTATTAATTGCTTTTTAAATACGTTTTTGCCTGCCACATAAGTAGCATGTACTTTTGTTTTCCAAATATCTTTAGCATCAATTGTAAAAATATCTTGGTCCACAAGGATAAAGTCGGCCCATTTTCCTGGCGTTAGCGTGCCAAGGGTATCTTCCATGTGGCCGGCGTATGCTGCATCCAGAGTAAAGCCCTTAAACGCTTGTTCGATGGTCAGCGCCTCATGAGCATACCAACCTTTTACGGGCTGGTTATTGCGATCTTGGCGGGTAACCGCTGCATGAAGACCGTAGAAGGGGTTAGCAAGTTCTACGGGGAAGTCAGAGCCCAGCGGCAACGCTATACCTGAATCAAGCAGTGTCTTCCATGCATAAGCGCCTTTCATCCGGTCCTTTCCAATGCGATCCTCAGCCATGTTCTTATCGCTCGTTGCGTGGGTAGGCTGCATTGATGGCAAAACGCGCAAAGAGGCAAAACGAGCAAGGTCGTTTGGGGCAATAACCTGTGCATGCTCAATGCGATTACGAAGCTCGCTACCGCCAATAGTGTCAAAGGTCGACTCAAACTCGTTTAGTGCAACATGGTTAGCTTTGTCGCCAATGGCATGGTAGTTAAGCTGAAAACCTGCACCAATAACGGTTGTGAAAAGCTGAGTCATATCTTCAGGTTGCGTTAACAACAAACCGTGCTGATGAGGTGCGTCTGAGTATGGGGCAAGTAGTGCAGCACCTCTACTTCCTAAGGCGCCATCGCCATACGCTTTTACTGAGCGAATATACAAGAAATCTTGTTTATCGCGAATTACACCATTGCCAAGCATGGTAGAAAGCTCGGGATCTGTCGCGCTAACCATAGCGTAAATGCGTACAGGTAAATCGCCCTCTACAGCTTCTTTTAGGTAGAAATCGTAAACGTCTCTACTTACACCCGCATCGTGCATCGATGTGATGCCATTTGATAGTAAGTGCTCACCTGCTGCGTGCAGTTGCTGCTCATATATCGCATTGCTGGCTTTAGGCAGATATTCTTCAATCAACAACGATGCATTATCAATAAAAATGCCCGTAGGATTTCCATTTGCATCTTTAATTATTTCTCCACCAACCGGCGGAACGGTATCTTTGGTGATCCCAGCCAGCGCCATGGCTTTGCTGTTTACCCAAGCGGCGTGGCCATCAACACGGGTCAGAAATACAGGGCGGTCCGATACAACTTTGTCTAAATCTGCGGCAGTTGGAAATGCTCTGTCTGACCACAGCTCTTGGTTCCACCCTCTGCCTGTTATCCACGACTGCGTATTGTTAGCAAAGGCGTAATCAGCCACCATACTGGCGGCATCTTGTGCACTTTTGCTATCGCGTAAATTCACCTCAAGTAGATTCGCGCCAAGGCCAAGCAAGTGCCCGTGAGCATCAATAAGCCCAGGAAGCATCACTTTTCCGTCACCATTGATAGTGCTATCGATATCATATTTGGGGTTATCTTTCTCAGGTGAGATATTTAGCGCTACAACTTTGCCGTCATCTATCACCAAGTTCGAAAAGGTCATGAGTTTGCCATCATTATCAAGCGTGTACCCTTTGACATTATCAACTAACGTTGCTGCATGAGTAACACTTGCTAAGGCGCCTAAACAAACACTCAGCGCCAAAATAGATGCGCGCGCTAAGCAAGATTGTCTTATCGAATTAAGTCCACTTAGTGCTACTTGAGTGGTAGTCGGGTAGGGAGTTGTACTCATATCGTTATTCTTCTTCCATGTTTTCGTCGGTATCTAAAATGGGGGGCTGCAGGAAAAAGTCGCGTTCCCAAATTTTAGCCATTGCACTTTGACTTATATTTCCGCCAGATAGTATGACCAGCGCAGTTTGCCCTTTAGGCGTATTTGCTGCCCAAGACGCGACAGCCGCCATTGTCATTGCGCAGGTGGGCTCAATATGCAGTTTTAATAAATGATGAAGCCATTGTGTCCAGTAAGCGATTTGAATTTCGTCTACTTCATAAAAGTCGTCAAGCTCTTGTAAAATGGGAAAGGTAATGTTACCTACCGACGGAGTGGCAGCGCCGTCAGCGAGCGTGGTTGGCGCTTCTTTAAGCGCAATAATTTCTCCGGCTTGCAGCGACATTGAGGCGTCGTTTGCAGCGGCAGGCTCAGCGCCAATTACTAAGGCATCAGGTTGTAGTGCTTTAGTTGCTAGTAAAGTGCCAGATAGCAACCCTCCACCTCCACACGGAGCAAATACAGCATCAACATGGCCAACTTCCTCGAGGGCTTCCAGTGCAGCGGTGCCTTGACCGGCAATTATGTCTTCGTGATTAAACGGTGGCATCCATACCGTATCGCTCGCTTTTGCCGCTTCTTTTACGGCATTATCGGCCTCGATACGGGTTGGAAAAAGTTTGAGGTCTGCACCATAACTTTGTGTTGCGGCAGCTTTTATAGGGGATATGTTCTCACTTGCAAATACGGTCGCCTTTATTCCAAAGTGTGCTGCCGCATAAGCAACGGCTTGGGCATGATTACCAGAACTATTGGCTACTACGTATTTCGGCAAACGGCCTTCTTCTTTTAAACGGGCGAGAAAATTCATTGCGCCGCGGATCTTGAAAGCACCTATGGTTTGCAGGCATTCCGCTTTAAATAGAATACGCTGTCCCATCCACTCATTAAGTAAGCTTGATTCGACAATAGGCGTCTGTTTTACGTGTTGTTTTATTCGCTCAAAAGCCTGTTTAATGCTCTCGAACGTAGGCATTGAAGACGTTGAATTCATGTAACTAGCGCTCTTTTTTATTTATAAGTCCTACGTTATCACTGTAAATAGGACAATTCATAATATTTTCATATTTCTCGCGTAGGCTTTGCACGCAAGCGTTCAACGAGTGTTCCCCATGTTAAAACGAATAAATCATCGCGTTTATGCTTTACCGACGATGTTATTCATATTCCTTAGTACATTGTTTTTATCCGCAGGGATTTATCTTCAAGAAGATGAAAAGCGGGCACGAATTTCCAAAGCACAGTCTGTTGCTGAACAAGTCAAAATTAGCTTAGAAGTATTCTCAACCGAACGGGTTCAAGCTATTCAAAACCTAATGCTGAATTGGCCTACCTTCGAACCTAATCAGGTTGATTGGTTTAATGCGCAGGCTATGTCACTAATGGGCATGCAAAAAGGGTTTAGTTCTCTGGTCTTTATAAATGAGAAGGGCACGATACAGTGGGTCGCCACACCGTCTTTAGGTATGCGAACACGCATTGATAATGCACTTATAGGCCTACCTATGGATGCATTGGGTTTAACTATCGCCAACTTATCTGAATCACTGGAAAGCACGCTTATTTTTTCTGAAAAGACCAACCATCACCATATATTGGTTGGCCGCGCTATCAGTCCGCAAGAGCCTGAACATGGCTATGTGGTAGCAGGTTTCGATGTTCAAACTATTTTAGGAGTAATGCTAGGAGAGTTGGTGGGGCCTCAATTTAACTTTGAGATGATTGCCGATGACAGTTTGTTATTTAAGAGCGGTGAATTGATAAGCGATGGCACTATTGTGTCGCTTTCTCCGTTTCCTTTTATTGAGCGCCAGTTAGTGCTGTCGATGCAGTCTCAACTTAGCCCTTACAATCCTGGAATGTTGGTCATTGTGATAGGGTTACTGATGTCTGCCTTAGTCAGTTACGTGTTTCACAAACAACTCAAAGGCGCCCTAAAGCTTTCGGCTAGTCAGCAGCGTTATCTCACTGCCAGCGAGGCTTCTCTTGATGCGTTGCTTATTTATCAACCCAAAGCTGATGATTTTCAGTTGGTTGAAGCGAACTCCTACAGTAAATATCTATTTCGAGGCGCATGTGACGTACTAAAAGAGATGACGCTATCCGAACAAATGCGCTACCTGTGTTTTGACGGCGACTTCGTACACGTTACTCAAGTTGCAGAAACAGGTATACCTTATGAAGCGCATATTGCTGCAACATCTGATAAGGTTGCGCCAGAATGGCTTAAGGTGCAAGTGGTGAAGGCGGGCAGCAACATTGCGATAACCATACGCGATGTCACCGAACGTTTTAGAGCTCAGCAAGATTTAAAGCGCAGCGAAGAGCGCTATCGGCGTCTTGTAGACGGCATGCAACGTCACTTCGTTTACACCAAAACTGCCGAGCATAGCTTTGTTTATGTGAGTGCAGGTATTGAAGATATATTGGGTTACAACACCAAAGATTTTTGTGCTGATGAGTCTAAATTTGTAAGGCAAGTGCCTGACGAAACATTTGAGATACGCCAGACTATTGCACGAGGCGAAAAGCCAGAGCCATATTTAGTTCACTATCGTGGTAAATCTGGACATGATCATATTATCGAGTTCTCCGACACGCCTATTTTAGATGAAGATGGCTTATTGATTGCCGTAGAAGGTATTGCTCGCGACGTAACCAAAGAACTCGCTCTGCAAGAAGAGGTGTACTTTCAGGCAAATCACGATCAACTTACAGGGCTACTCAACCGCTATGCCTTTGACGCACAGCTTCGTTCGTTGTTAAGCGACTTAACACAAGACAAAGCAAGCGCGTCCCCCAGTACTAATGTCACGCCGATATCACTGCATGAGCAATGCGGTGCACAAGTGAAGCAAAGCGTAATGTGCTTTGTTGATATGGACCGCTTTAAGCTGGTTAATGACAGTTGCGGCCATCCCGCTGGCGACAAGTTGCTAAAAGAAATTTCTACCATATTTAGGCAATATGTAAATAGCAAAGACCTGTTGGCACGTATTGGTGGTGATGAGTTTTGTATTATCTTTAGAAATCAACGGTTAGACGACGTTACAAAGGTACTTGATAAACTGCTTATTGCGATTTCTAACTACCGCTTTGTGTACGATGATAAGCTATTTTTTGTTGGTGCTAGCATTGGTGTTATTGAGATAAACACCAGCACAACAAGTGCAGAAGCGCTAATTAAAGCGGCTGATAACGCCTGCTACAAGGCAAAACACTTAGGTCGCAATCGTTACTTTGTGTACAGGGAAAGCGATGGTCAAATGGCGATTGACGATAGTGAAAATCAGGTACTACACGCGCTTCATCGTGCGCTGCAAAACGATGGCTTTGAATTGTATAGCCAAGCCATAATGCCTTTGTCTGTGCCTGACGGTGCACATACTTCACAGCTCCAACATTACGAAATTTTATTGCGACTTAATTCAAGCGAGGGAGGCTTGGTAAGCCCAGGGTTATTTATACCGCTCGCTGAACGTCATGGTCTGATGAATAAAGTGGATTTATGGGTAGTGGAGAATACGCTTAAAACACTAGAGCAAAACCCTGCTCATATCGACAATGTTGGAAAAGTCGCGATCAATTTATCGGGCATTACCTTAGGTGACGAAATGGCGCTGCATAAAATTACACAGCGCCTTCAAAGCACGAGTGTACCTGCAGAAAAAATCTGCTTTGAGATCACAGAAACCACCGCGGTAACTAACCTTAACGCCGCCAAACACTTTATTTCGACGCTGCGTGATATCGGTTGTAGCTTCGCACTCGATGATTTTGGTGCGGGTATGTCTTCGTTTACTTACCTTAAAAACCTAGACGTAGACTATGTAAAGATTGACGGTTCCTTTGTTCGAAACATTGTTCACGATCCAATCGATCATGCTACAGTAACTGCGATAAATAATATTGCGCATAGCATGGGTAAACAAACTGTGGCTGAATTTGTTGTTGATAAAGCAACAGCAGATGTGCTTCGTGAGTTAAAGGTCGATTATGGGCAGGGTTTTGCCTTAGACAAACCCAAGCCACTTGCGCATCGAGTTCAATGGCGAGTAAAACTTGCCTCTGCCTAGAAGGAAATTAATATGGGCTTATTTGATACTATCATGGGAAATGCCAGTGAGACGGATGCCTCGGACGTTCAGGAAGAATTGTCACCAATCCTTGCAGACAATGAAGTGGTGACGTCGGCATTTAAACTGGTCCGTGACTTAAGTGTTTTCACTAATAAACGTCTTATCCTTATTGATAAACAAGGTTTGACAGGACGCAAGGTGAACTATCATTCAATTCCGTATAAATCGATTACGCAGTTTATTGTAGAGACTGCGGGGCACTTCGATACGGATGCAGAACTCAAAATATGGCTTTCAGGAAAAGCCGACGCTATCGAAATTGAATTGAGCGCATCGTCTGCCCAAGCTGTTCAGAAAAACCTAGCAACGCAATTGTTTGCTTAATAGGGCTGATTCGAATAATAAAAAAGCGGGCTACATGCCCGCTTTTGTGTGTCAGTAATAATGTGTTTTAAAATACAACACTTACTGTTGCAGAACAGGTCGTAGTGCCTGCTTCACATACTTGATAGCTGTAAGTGCCGCCGCCTTTGCGATTTAGAGCATCTGTGTAAGCACCATCGTTGGCTGTTGTCGCAATAACACTGCCGTCACGGTAAACATCAACATTTGATGATGTAGCATCTGCCCAAGAAAGGTCTACGCGTTGCGTACCTTTTACTTTGTAGCCTGTAGCGCTCAGCGTTAGGTCACCCGTACCGCCTGTATCACCGCCGCCATTGTCGCCACCGCCGTTACCGCCAGCACAACCATTTTGAGTAAGGTAAGCGTCCATATCGGCAGCTTTTACAATACCATATCCGAAGAAGTCATCTTTACCTGCGGCACCTGCATCTTGTGCAGTTGCTTTCAGCGCGCTACGAATTTCTTCACCGCTACATGTAGGGTGATTAGACCATACCAATGCCGCAATACCTGCTACTGCTGGTGTCGCCATTGATGTACCGCTCATGTAACCGTAATCGCTTGCGCCAATAGAAATATCGATAGTGCTTGC
Organism: Alteromonas sp. 009811495; assembly: GCF_028865455.1. Taxonomy (NCBI): domain Bacteria; kingdom Pseudomonadati; phylum Pseudomonadota; class Gammaproteobacteria; order Alteromonadales; family Alteromonadaceae; genus Alteromonas; species Alteromonas sp. 009811495. The sequence goes on along the minus strand of NZ_CP113972.1, from coordinate 3,666,319 downwards.
GACAACTAGAGCACTTCTATCTTCAAATGCAGCGCCGACTGCCGGAATGCTTGTATCGTTGGTATCACCCAGTGTGCCGTAAAGCATGCCCGGTTCGTTATTAATAACAACTGCACCTACGCCACCAGAAAGTTCACAGTTATTAACTTTGTCATAAAACGACACGCTACCACGGTCGATGACACACACTTTGCCTGCCGCATTTGCATCAACACTGTCACCCAATCCGAAGAAATAAGTAGACGCTGACGCGTTTCCTGTATTTTCCATCGCAGATGAAGCGAACCCAACGCCATCCGCACTCATTGTTGAAAGTGAGGCGCCGCCTGCTGGATAGGTTGAAAGCGTATCAACACCGCCAGCGGTAACTTCCACACAGATGGTTTCATCTGTGGTTACGCGCTTGCCGCGGCCAGACGTACATGAAGGATATTGAGAGAAATCAGCAATGTTGTTGTCGGCATCGTTTGCTCCAATCATCATGACTGAAGAGTAGCCTGCTGGGTATGAACGCACGCTGTTGCCATCGTTACCAGCAGCCGCTACTACAAGACCACCTGCAGCAACGAAGTCTTTAAAGGCATTTTCTTCGGTAGAATTTGCACCACCGCCACCAAGACTCATATTGATAATATTAGCCCCTGCCTGCGAACAAAGTTGGGCTGCTTGTGCTAAGTCAGATGAGTAACCCCAACCTGCTGCGTTGAATACCTTGATGATATGCATATCAACGCCCGGTGCCATACCCACAACACCAAAGCCGTTATCTGCAGCGCCGATTGTGCCCGCAACGTGTGTACCGTGTGGGCCGCCGTTATCAAACCAGTTACCTGTACCTGGATCGTTGTCACCAGTAATGCCTGCCCAGTTAAAGTCAGCATTAGATGAGTCTAAACCCGAATCTATAACACATACCTTCATGCCAGCATTGCTGTTAAATGCTACCTGATCGGCTTGTGATTGATATACTGCGTAAGGAGTAAGCTGGGTTTGCTCAGGGTTGCCCGCATCATCGTTGTACAGGGCCATAGGCTTACGTACTAAGTCTGCTTCGACTAACTTAACGTGTGGGTTATTCAAAATACCTTTTACGTCATCTAGCGATTTACCGCTAAATGTTGCTGCAATAAAGCCGTCCGCATCCACGTGAATATCCGCTCCAGATTGCTTCGCAATTGCTTTCACAATGCCTTTTGCGTTGTTGTCTACTTGGATAATGTAACGGTCGTTTTCTGCAAGAGCGCTGAAGCTTGAAAGTGCCAAACCAGCTGCAATAAGAGAAGGGGTAAATTTATTATTCTTCATAGGTACCACTCTGTTCCACCTGTTGTTTAATCCCACTTTTATATTTGTTTTTTACAGTGGGTAAGCAAAATGCTCACTTTCGAACCTACACTATGAAAGAAAAATTTAACAAACCTTGTAGCAAAAAATTATTATAAAGTTTAATACGCAAAAAAAAGGGTATAACGATAAATTTCAGTTATACCCTTATATATCATCTAGTTATTTCTATTTTAGCGTTCTTTCAAAGAAATTGGTTATTGTCTTGTATAAGTGAATACCCGTTTGCTTTCCGCGAATACTGTGTTTCTTACCCGGGTAATCCATGGTTTCAAATGGAATAGCCAAGTCTTGCAGATGCTTGTATAGCATTGTTGAATGGGTAAACAAAACATTGTCGTCAGCCATTCCGTGATAAATAAGCAAGTCGCCTTTTAAGTCCTTCGCATAGGGAAATACTGACGATGCAGTATATGCCTCATTGTCGGTGTTAGGGTTGCCCATGTAGCGTTCTGTATAATGCGTATCGTACAAACGCCAGTCAGTTACTGGCGCGCCTGACACACCGGCTGCAAAATAATCACTTGCTTTAAACATGGTCATAAGCGTCATGTAACCGCCATAACTGTGGCCGTGTACACCAATTCGCTTAGCATCAACAAATGGCAGTGTGCGTAAGAACTCAACGCCTGCTACTTGGTCATCAACTTCAATAAAGCCCATCTTCTTATAGATTGGATCTTCAAAGCCTTTGCCGCGATAGTTTGAGCCGCGGTTATCTAGCGTAAACACTACGTATCCTTGGTCTACCCAGTGTTGGAAAAGTAAACCGCGGTTGCCTGCCCAGCTATTCGTCACTACTTGGGCGTGCGGACCGCCATATAAGTAAACAATAACCGGGTGTTTTTGCTGTGGATTGTCTTTTGCACTTTGTGGCGTGTAGATGCGGTATTTAAGTGTTGCACCGTCTTTAGTAGTAATGTCACCAAATTCAGGCGCTGTCCAGCTGTCCATGTAGGCGTAAAGCGGGTGGCCTTGTTCAACCTTATTCTCTTCAAGCCACGTAATACGCTTACCAGATGCATCGTTTAGGCTAACTTGAGCTGGTGAATTGATAGTAGAAAAGCGGTCAATAAAGATTGACGCGTCTTTGCTGAACGCTGCACTGTGATAGGCACCAAGCTCAGTTACGCGACTGATCTCACCGCCATCTAGAGAAACGCTGTAAACATGGCTTTCTAGTGGAGTGTCTTTGCGACCAGAGAAGTAAAGTGTATTGTTAGCAAGGTCGATAGCTTCAACATCATCTACCACCCAGTTGCCTTTTGTTAGCTGTTTAACTAACTTGCCGCTGTTGTCGAAAAGGTAAAGGTGCTTGTAACCATCTCGCTCTGACGCCCAAATAAATTGGCCCTTATCTTTTAAGAAATAAAGGTCGTCGTGCAGGTTAACCCAAGTATTACTGGTTTCGGTTAATAGCACATTTTGCTTACCTGACAAAAGGTCAAACGCACGAAGCTCTAGCGTTTGCTGGTCGCGGGTTTGCCATTGATAAGTAAATGTCGTGCTATTTGGCATCCACTTGCCGCGTGCAAAGTAAATGTCTTTATTTTCGCCTAGGTCAACCCACGTACGTTCGCCGGTATTGATGTCTTGAATAGCGAGTTCTACAACAACATTTGGCGTTCCTGCTTTAGGGTATTTTTGCTCGATAAGCTTGATATCGTCAGCGTAAATCTCCGAACGAGTAATAACGTCTACCGGGCTTTCGTCCACTTTGGTGAAGGCAATTTTACTTTCGTCGCCAGACCACCAGTAGCCTGTCATGCGGCCCATTTCTTCTTGGGCGACAAACTCAGCCATACCGAACTTAATGTTGCCACCACCTTCTTTGGTGATAGCCATTTCTTTGCCAGACGCGATGTGTTTTACGTATAGGTTTTGGTCGCGAATAAAAGAAATGTAGTTGCCTTTGGGCGATAGTTTGATATCGGTCTCGAATGCGTCGGTATCAAGAAGCTGCTTTGCGCCTTTCTCGCCAAGCTTGTGATAAAATACATCACCGCCTAGCGGGAATAAAAGGGCTTTACCGTCATCAGACCATTGATAGCTTACAATGCCGCTACCCGATAAACGCATACGCTCGCGTCGCGCTTTTTCCTCGTCTGATAAAACTTCTTCGCCGCTAGATAAATCATTAGAATCGAATAGCATGCGGGTCTCACCACTTTCGATGTGGTATTCCCATAGGTCGAGACGTTCGTAATCGGTTTGTTTACCTTTTAAGAAGGTTACGCGTTGTCCATCAGGGGATACCTTTAATGAACGCGGTGCGTTGCCATCTAACGAGGGAGAAGAGAAAATACGCTCAATAGTGAGCGTTTCAGCGTTTAAAGCAGTAGAGAGCATAGCGGCTCCAATCAAAAGGGCTTTTTTCATTTTTATCTGCATATTTACCTGTCGAAGGTTTGATTGTAGAGAAACCAGTTAATGATACAAGGTGTGAAGTATGAAAACCGCAATCGTGCTAGGAGCGACAGGTTTGGTGGGACGAACGCTTGTAAATATACTTTTACAAGATAGGCGTTATACAGAAATCACCTGTTTAGTGAGAAAACCGCTATACGGCGCAGATGTTTAATGACCCTCATAAAAGGTTAAAACCAGTTGTTATCGATTTCGATAATCTGCAGGACTATCAGGGGTATTTTAGTGTTAATCACGTGTACTGTTGTTTGGGAACAACACTAAAGGCCGCAGGCTCAAAGCAAGCGTTTCGCCGTGTAGACTTTGAATTTGTGCACGTTGCGGCGCAGCTAACACGAGCACAACGCGCTGATAGCTTTGTGTGGATATCATCAGTGGGGGCAGATGCCAAAAGCAGTAATTTTTATTTGCGAGTAAAAGGTGAGCTAGAAAACGCCATAATGCGCATGCCTCAACTTCCGCACGCCTCTGCCGTTCGCCCCTCTTTGTTACTCGGGGAGCGCAATGAATCACGCTTTCTAGAAGATATTGCACAGAAAACTGCGCCAATATGGCAAACAATAATGAAAGGACCACTAAAAAAGTATCGTCCTGTTCATGCTATTGACGTTGCTAGGAATATGATGTCTTTGCAAAAGTGGTAGAATAGTACCGCGTATTTGAAGTTAGTGCATAGTGATTAAACAGGCTTATTGGAAAGCAAGTCACTAATATCAGTTATAAAGTATGGTAGTTCTATCATGTTTCATTGTAAGCAGTTTTCTGTGGCGCAAGATAATTGTGCCATGAAGGTCAATACCGATAGCATGATATTGGGAAGTTGGGCTAATGTTCAAACCGCAAGCTCAATTCTTGACGTTGGAACGGGGTCGGGAATATTGGCCCTGATGATGGCGCAAAAGTCGCAAAACTCGCCCACAAAGGCGTTTATTGATGCGATTGAAATTGATGATAGCGCTGCAAAACAAGCATCACTAAACTTTGCCAATACAAAGTGGTCGTCAAGATTGCGCCTTATTCATTGTGATGTCACACAATTTAATGCATCACAACCTTATGACGTGATAATTGCTAACCCACCTTATTTCGACGCAAACACGAAAAAGACAAATGCTTATCGCTTGCAAACGAGTGCGCGAACCGTTGCTCGGCAAACCACGAATTTAAGTCCAAGTGATTTCTTTCGCTTTTGCGCCAAAAATTTAGCTGATGAGGGTGTGCTCTACTGTGTTTATCCGCACTCATCATTAACTGAAGTAATAAATTGTGCCGCTACACACAAGTTGCACCTCTCGCGGGTACTACATGTGAAGCACAACAGTCAAAGCCAACCCTATCTATGTGCCATGCGATTTAGCCGGCATGAAATGAGAGAAGTGCTACCAGAGCACCTTGTTATACGTACACAGGACAACGCGTATACCACTGAGTTTAAAAACTTGTGTAAACCATTTTATTTAAAATTCTAACAAGAGAACTTTTTCATGCTCATTGTCGCTGAAGCGTTTGGAGCGCTTGCCGTCATTCTTAATTTTATCGGCTATCGACAAAATAACGTCGACCGTTACTTGCTTATTTCTGCTTTTGCACTGGCCGCGCTAAGTGCTCACTTCTTTATGCTTGATGCTATGGCTGCAGTGTTGGCACGTTACTCGCGAGTTTGCGAAATTTTATTGCGATTAAATACCGTAGCAACGGCATACTGTTTTTATTTGTCGGGGTTAATGTAGGTTTCTTGTTGTACGAGTGGTTTGTATTGTCACATCCCTGGATTATTTTTATTGCCTACGCGTCTTCCCTTATATTTACCGTCGGCTCGTTAGTCATTCGCGATACACACACAATTCGCAAAGTTTTTCTTGTCGCGGAAACGCTAGGGCTTATTTATGCTTTTTCTGTAGGCAGTATTTTCGGCACAGTATTTAATGTGAGCAACTTAATCAGCATTGTAAGCAAACTGAAAATTCAGCGCAGCGTAAAAAAGCACAAATAATCATCGCCTTTGCCCCTCGCTTTAAAGGCGAGGGGCGCGGTCCTTTCCACCCTCAAAAACCTCTCTACGCCCTGCCAATACTCACTATCCCAAAGTTTAATAAGCTAAAGTTCAATGGCAGATAAGGTATTAAAGCGTATTATTATTAATCAATAAGTATGATTTCAGCAATTTTTCCTCAGGAAGAGTGGAAGTAGACTCGATATGTAGTGATGAGAGGAGTGTGCGTAGTGAAATTATTCGATAATTCGCAACAATTTGGTGATGTTAAAGCGCTTGAACATAAACGTGTTGGTACGTCTTACGGCGATAATGCCGAAAACGTTATTGATGCTGCTCACCACTTTACTGACACCTTCGCAGGCGAAGAAAAGCCGCTACTGGTGGAAGCGCGCACAACGCTCGAAACTGAAACACTGTGGAAGCGACGTCTTAAAATGTTGCTGGATGCGGAAAATAATCTTATTAAAGTTATACGCTTACGTAAAATTACTGGTATATTTACTGTAGCAAGTATGGCTATGTTTTTATTTTCCCTGTATGTGGCGCCAACAATGTCACCAGCACTTTTCTACGGTTTATTCGCGTTATCAGTGTTTGGCTTTGTGACTTATCCTGCTTGGTTAGTAGCAAGTAAAAGCAATAAGAAACAAAGGGATGCGATTTCTAGAATGTTCTATATGAGCAACCACGAAGTTGATATGTCTGATGGCAAGATCACGTTAATTAACAGGGCGAACTATGCGAATGTAACGCATATAAACGTACTGGAACGTGAACTTGGACAATTGGCAAACTCATAGACCTCACTATACAACACAGTTTTTTGTACTATTTTGGGTTGCAGCGCTTTTATTAGGGCTGCTCCTGCTTGCGCCCATTGATGCTCTTGGGCAACTTTTCTCTTCTGTCACCATTCTTATTGTCATTTCGCTTTGCAGTAAAGAGGCGAATCACGCACAGAAACACCAACACTTTTTTCGTACACTAGCACTAGTCTTAGCGGTTGCGTTGAGTATCCGTTATTTGCTGTGGCGCGGCATTTATACGCTCAAATATTCCGATGTATTGTCGTTGATTGCGGTTTGGTTGCTGTTTGCGGCAGAAATCTACGCGGGGATCACCTCGATACTAGGCGCAATCGTGAACGCCTTCCCGCTCAGTCGCCCCTTGTTGACCTTAGAAGGAATGGATAAAGCGACATTGCCTACGGTAGATGTCATGATCCCAAGTTACAATGAAGATGAAGACATTCTGGAAGTGACAATTCGGGCTGCAAAAATGCTCGATTATCCTAAAGACAAGTTGTTTATTCACTTGCTAGATGATGGTGGTACCGATCAGAAAATCAACGCTAATAATCCCATAGCAGCGCAAACGGCCAAGCAGCGACGTACGGACTTGCAGGCACTTTGTAAACGCTTAGAGATTACCTATCACACTCGGGCAAAAAATGAGTTTGCTAAAGCCGGTAACGTAAATAGCGCAATTAAAAACACCCAAGGTGAATTGATTGTTATTTTAGATGCTGATCATGTCCCCACGTCTGACTTTTTGGATAGGACCGTGCCATGGATGCTGAAGAACGAGAAAGTGTTCTTAGTGCAAACTCCTCACTTTATGGCAAACCCTGACCCGGTTGAACGAAACTACTTTTCTGCGTTTACTCGAATGCCTTCAGAAAACGACATGTTCTATGGCACCATCCAAAAAGGGCTCGATTACTGGGGAAGTTCTTTTTTCTGTGGTTCTGCTGCACTTATGCGTCGCGCCCACTTAGATCTAGTGGGGGGGATATCCGGAGAATCAATTACCGAAGATGCAGAAACAGCGTTAGATTTGCATAAAATGGGCTATGAGTCCGTTTATGTAGACAGACCAATGGTAAGTGGTTTAGCACCTGAAACCTTCGACGCATTTATTCAGCAGCGTATGCGCTGGGCGCAAGGTATGACCCAGATCCTGCTGCTTAAAAAGCCCTATAAAGCGCAAGGGTTAAAGTGGTATCAGCGAGTAGGCTACATGAGTTCAATCATGTTTTGGCTTTTTCCTTTTGCACGCATCATTTTTCTGCTCATGCCATTGGCTTACTTGGTGTTTGATTTACAGGTTTATCACGCCTCTATGCTCGAAATTCTCGCGTTTACCGTGCCGCATGTTATTGCCACTTACACTATCTCAACGATGTTGTTTGGGCGAACGCGCTGGCCTCTGGTGTCAGAACTGTATGAAATTTTGCAGTGTGCATTTACGTTAAATGCGTTGGTTAAAGTGTTTCTCAAACCAAGAGCGCCTTCTTTTGTGGTTACACCAAAAGGAGAGAGCCTTGACCATACCTTTGTTTCACCACTCTCTAATGTGTTTTATTGGCTAATACTGATTATTACTTTTGCCTTATTTGCAGGTGTATACAAGTTTATTACCGAGCCACTTACCCGCGAGCTGACAGTAGTAGTAATGCTATGGAATAGCTTTAATTTGCTGTTGTTGCTCTCAGTAATGAGTGTACTTCTAGAGCGCAAACAAGTGCGTGCTCAAGCGCGCTTGCCTGCTACCAATAGCGTTGTCATTAAAACGGGAAGCGATGAAGCGTGGGTTGGCGATCTTATTGACTTATCGTTAGGTGGTGCCCGATTGCGCTTGAAAGGCGAAGGTGCGCTTGTACCCAAGCAAGCTATATTTACATCATGGAGTCATGCGCAAAATAAGAATGTACATATTCCAATTGACGTTTTGCACTATGACAATGAATCAAAAATTTTGCGTGTACGGTTTGCGCCTGAAACCGATACGCAAATAAACGAGGTGGTATCATTTGCGCTTTGCGATAGCTTGCGCTGGATGTCATTTCAACGCAGGCGAACTCGAGCGATATCGTATTGGTACGGTGTAAAGCATGTGCTTAAGGTAGGCATAAAGCCTGTCTTTCTTCACGTGCTTGTTTTAATGGGAAAAGTTGCCGGAAGAATTGGACTTTATATCAAACCGGCAAAGGAAAAATAATGATAAAAAAATACCTTACATTATGTGCGTGTTTATTGATGTCTTTCTCGCTTTGTGCGCAAACGGAAACATTTCGATTAACCGATTTCTTTGGTGGTGACAGTACGCTCCGTATGCAGGGAAAATCGGATAGTGTCGATATTGCTATCCCGCTAAGTGCCGTTACCGATATCGACAATGCGTTACTTCGACTTGAAGTCGTCAGCTCGCAAGCATTAATTAAAAAGCGCTCTCAACTTTATGTTCGCTTCAATAATGCCACCATTGGTCAAATTGCCTTTGATCCAGATCGCCCCTCGCTGGTGTCTGAAATGACGATCCCCAAAACCCTGTGGCGCCCTGGTTTTAATACCCTTACGTTCGCTGTTAGTCAGCATTATGCAGAACAATGTGTAAACGGTAACGCACCTGAGTTGTGGAGTGAGATTAATATCTACAACTCTACGCTTAAACTGACGACATCGATAAATGAAAGCGAATTCACGCTTGATGAACTGAGTGGCTTTTTCAACCCAGGTATAGGTGGCCAGCGTGCAGTCTCGCTTTACACGGCAAAAGCGCCTTCTCTTGAAATACAACAAACAACGTTACCGCTTGTGGCCCAAGCGTTAGCATTGCGCAATCAATATCAACCTTGTCAGTGTCTCACAATGTGTTTGACGCAAGCTATGTGTTACCTGAAATTGACAATACGCAAGGCGACTATTGGCAACAAGACAACGTGCAACGTTTTGAACACAGTGCATGGTATCTAACGTCACAACCAAAGCAGCCAGTGCATGTGTTAGTGGGGACTGCCGCCGAACTCGCTGCTGTATTGACAGATGAACTCACTAATGAGATTGATGGTGCATTTTTACGTGCACAGCGCACCCCCGCGGTCATTGCCTACGATAAGGTTATCGTGCCCGCGAGTTATCGACTTATTGTCAGTGGAACGACTGAGGAAGAAGTTCACCAAGCCGCAAAGGCCTTAGCGGTAATGGATGATGCATTAAATCCAATTAGCCAAGTGACCGTACTTTCGCAATCAGAGATGGACGCCGGTAAAGTTCAGCGTCACAGAATATTGGCGCCTGGTCAGCACTATACGTTTGAAGATTTTGGCATATCGACTGCGCAGTTTAGAAACGAAAATGACTTTAATAAGCGCGTGTCATTTAGGTTGCCGGCTGATTTCTATGTGCCCGAAAATGCCAGTGTGAAGCTATTATTGGATTTTGCCTATGGCGCTGGCTTTGGCCCTGGTTCAATTATGAACGTGAGCGTGAATGACGAACTGGTACACGGTCTTTCGTTAACCAACACGAACGGACAATCTTATCGAGATTATCAGCTGTCGATACCTGCGCGTTATTTTAAAGGTGGTACAAACAATATTGATTTTGATATTACCTCTCGCGCTCCGCTTGCTGGTGTACCCTGTGATGATATTCCAGGATCACATTTGGTGTTTCAACTAGATAATTCTTCGGGTATTGATTTGCCTTCGGCAGGTCATGTGGCAGTTCAGCCCGACCTGGCGTTACTTTCTGAGGCTGCTTATCCTTTTGCACGGTTTAAATCAGCACCTATCGCAACCATTAATGCGCCAAGTGAAGCATTTCTAGACAGTGCGTTAACCTTGGCGGCTAAACTTGCTCAGGTAGCGCGAGCGCCACTGTTGAACTTACAAATTAAAATAGGAAATAATTTGGATACAGAGGGTTCGCTTATTGTATTGGGAACACCCCAAACCCTTACGCAAGTTGAACAATCGGAATTTAATACTGCAATTGAAGCCAGCAAGCGTTGGTCTTACCGCCTGCAAAACAACTTGTACAATCATGTACGTACGTTAAGTGAAGACTTGTCTTTTAAAGAGATGCGAGTTGATGGCCATACCGTACAAGAAAGTGACTTAGGGCAGCAGGCGATTTTAACGGTTCAACAGCATCCTACTGCGACCCAGCGAGAGACACTATTTATTGTCGCGGCACAAACACCTGAAATACTGCATCAGCGTATTCAAGACCTGGTGAGCTTGTCGATGTGGGGCCAATTAGCAGGTGATTTCTTTGCATGGAAAGATAATTTATCACCCGCACTAGTAATGCAGGTTAGTGACAAATTTGAAGTGGGTGAAGCCGATGATAGCTGGTTGCATCTGCGTTTGTGGTTGTCGAATAATCCATGGTATTGGCTGATAGGTTTTATCGCTCTTGTCCTAATTGTAAGCTTCGTTATGTATACGTTGCTTAAGCGCAGAAACAAACAAGTGCAAGACGCATGGTAAAGCGTATATTTCACGGGTTAGTAGTGGCGTTAGTTGTGCTACTAACCTCGTGTTCTACACAACAAGACCTGACTTTCGTAAAGTACTTTGCGGCATATAAAGCGCTGTTTATTGATGACGGGCGCGTTCTAGATACGGGTAATGGCAATGTGTCGCACAGTGAAGGGCAAGGCTACGCCATGCTGTTTGCTGTAGGTGCTAATGATAAAGATACCTTTGATGCGCTATGGCAGTGGTCGCAGCGTGTGTTGCAGCGAGAAGATAAACTTTTTAGTTGGCGCTATCGACCCTGTCCAACTCATGATCGCGCGTGTATTGACGACATTAACAACGCATCTGATGGCGAAATTTTAATTGCTTGGGCATTACTTCGCGCTGCTGATAAATGGGGCGACGAAGGTTATGCTTCTGCGGCAACAGCTATCATTGATAAAGTCGAATCAACGCTTATCAAAGATACTGAGCAGCTAACACTGCTACTTCCTGGTGAAGTCGGTTTTGAAGATGATACCAGCGTACAAGTTAACTTGTCGTACTGGATATTTCCTGCTCTAAAGGACATTGCACAGCACGCTAATCAACCCGAAAAGTGGGATCAGCTTTATACGAGTGGCTTGGCACTGCTTGCAAAATCGCAATTTTCTCAATATGGACTTCCCAGTGATTGGGTCAGGGTCGAAAACAGCATTGGCAACCGCATTGGCAACCGCGTAGACAACAATCACCGTGAAGAAGTGAGGCTGTCATTAGATAAGGTCATTTCTGCTGAATATGGCTTCAATGCCGTACGTATACCGCTGCATTTAGCGTGGAGTGGTTCAAGCACTATTGAGCAGCATGCCACATTGTTTGAACCATTTAATGCGTGGTGGGAGCAGCCAAAAACACCGGCTACCGTGAATTTACTTACAGAAAAAGTAGCAGATTATGAGATGACGCTGGGGATGCGTGCTGTAGAAACTGCTGTATCTCACCTAACACAAGGTACAGAGGTAGATTGGCCTGAAATAAATCGCACCACAGACTATTACTCAGCAAGTTTAACGTTGCTGTCTATGTTGGCTGTTATGGATAATCCGTCGTGAGTAATTTGAACAATGTTTTGTATCTTAGTGTAGCGACTGCGTTACTAATGAGTGTTGATGTATTGGCGCAGACCAGTACAACGTATCAAGAAAAAGAGCTCAATATTGCGCCTTTAGCGTCTCAGCAACCAGATACAACAGGGTTGTGGTATCACATCAATGAAAAACAAATACGTCTTGCAAATGAAGAGTTTTATCGACTAAAAGCGGAATATCCTCGTTGGGAAATACCCGATGAAGTAATAACTGCTTTGGAGCGCATTAATGGAAAAACTAACCAAAACGCGCAGTCTGCTCCCTCACAGGTAGAAAAGCCTGCGCAAGAAAGTCAGCCAAAGCCTGAAGCACCGCTAGAAGCATTCGCTGCGCTAACGCCAAAAGCACGGGCGGCAGCGAGCACGACAAAAGTGAAACAGCTTGCAACGCTCAGTAATGCGATGAATCGCACTGATTTTTATCTGTTGATAGGGTGGACCGCGCTTGATAAAAACATGCTTGATGTCGCGCAACAGCAATTTGAGCAGGCGAAAGGCATTGCGACGCTCGATAGCCAAAAGCAGTCGGTAGAGCAAGGACTAAATGGCGTTAAAGGCGTTAAAGTACAGCAAGCATTGTCGTTAAATGACTTTGAAAAACTGCGGCAGTATCTCAATAACGATAGCGGCGGTTACGTGGCGCAACTGCTACAAGGAAAAGCATGGAACTATTACGATGCCCAGCAGTTCGAGTTGGCGGCCATGCTTTTCGCGCTAATAGGCGATAACGAAGGCCAGTACGTTACCTTCGTTGCGAGCAACAAAGTAGACGAGGCTTTTTCACTAGCGTGTAGTATTAATTCAGAAACTTTCTTACGTCGATGTGCCGATGCTCTGGCTGAACGACAAGTTCGTTTCTATGAAGCGCAAGCGTATAGCAAAAGCATTGATGCCGCGTTGCAGTTAGAAAAAATCAGAGTATTAACACTTGAAGAGCGCGCGCTGCTTGGTTGGGCATCAAAAGAACGCGGCGATGTAGCCGCTGCAACAAGCGCGTTTGAAGAAGTGCTTTCTAACACTCCTCAAAATGAAGTTATCGCCAATGAACTGGTAACCTTAAATCGTGACGATAGCGCTACCCTTGGGCGTTTAGCGTTAAAATATCCTCAAATAAAAAGGCAGCTTCAACAACAAACGGTACAAAACGCCTGGCCCAGAAAACAATTTTTGTACGCGTATTTGAATGAAGACGAACGCGTAACTACCGCCCAAACTAAAGATGCTTATACCGCACTATATGGCGTAAATGTGCGCCAGCGCAGCGGACAAGATGGTTTGGGGAATTTTGATGTAGTTAGTCAGTACGTAGGCATAGGCAGTGCCTATGATAAGTGGTTGTGGCAAGTCACCTTCGACTATAAGCAATTTTACAGTGGAACACCGTCACAAGGAGATTGGTTCGCAGGTGGCCAGTTAGACGATGCAGTGTCTGCACCTTTTGAAGGCATATCTGGCTTTGAAGATACAGGTGTTCGCGGTGAAGTGCTGTATCAAGCTGACGCATTTAATTTTTACGCTAACCTAGAGTACGGCATGTTTTCACAACCTGTTGATGCCGAGGTAACCGGGCAGCTTTCGGCTACCGGCTTTTTTACCGATACGACGGTGGCGGCAACGCTGTTCAGGCAAGCAAAAGAAGATAGCTTATTAAGTCAAACAGGTACGTTTAATAGTAATCATCAACAGCCATGGGGATATGTTATAGAAGAGGGCGCTCGGCTATTGGCTGCTTACGTTGTTGCGCCTAAGTGGTCAGCGGCGACTACTGCTCAGTTAAGTACGCTTAAAGGTGATCGGGTTGACGATAATAACGCGTTCTCACTGCGCTTTGATATTAGCTACGATGTGGCAGAGGATGTTTCCTCCTACTTAGACTACTGGCGCGTGGGTCCGTTCTTGAGTTACAACAGCTATGATAAGAATTTAAGTGGGTTTACTTATGGTAATGGCGGCTATTTTAGTCCGGATTATTTCGTTAGCGTGGGTGGCTATTCAGAACTACTCACATTGGAAACCCTAAATTGGCAGTTAAAGTTGCGCAGTGCGTTAGCGCTTTCTAGAGTAAAGCAGCAAAATGAACTGCGCTTTCCTCTAAGTGACTTTTTTGATGATCCTGACGATGCATTAGCAAGACTAGACTACGATCGCAGCACAGGGTTAAGCGGTAATATTATGGCTGAAGGGCAATACCGAATAACCGACAAATGGATAGTAGCGGGTTACATAGGCAAAGCATTTGCTGTGGAGTATCAGGCTTTTGAAGCTGGCATTCAGATAAGATGGCGACAGGGCAAGGGCACAGGTGTTACCAGCGACGAATTAATCTTGTCATCACCGCGGCGCAGCGGCTTTGCACTGTAGCGGTATACTGCGATACAAACAAAAAACGCGGAGTCGTTTTTAATCAACTCCGCGTTTTATAGTAATTTGCTTCACGCTTATTGCTTTTTTCTTCTCGTATACATAAAGCACGCAGCACCAAATAGTAACGCAATAGACGCTGGCTCACTGACGTTAATTGCACCAAAGCGATAGTTATTGATTTGGCCTGTTGGCGCAAGGTAAGGTTCGCCTTTGTCGTTGTACAAGGTCACCTCTGGCGTAACCAAGCTACTTGCAATAACGCTACCGTCTACATGGCCGTTATAAAAGCTCAATTCAGCATAGGGGGCCAATACACTACCTTTAACACCAACCGAGTGTAAGGCCAAGCTGTCAGCATCTACAAAGTTAAAGAGAATGTTGTTGGTGTATAGGCCATCGTGACGTTGGTCAATGTTATTGTCATTGTCTCGATACTGACCATTCTCACGAAAATACTCATTTTCTGTAGTGAATGCAGTATTGAAGAAACCAGTATTGAACAGTTCTACTTCTTTGCCGTACACATTAATAATGTTGTAGCTTGTGGTTGAGAAATCAAAAACAATGCCTTTATCACCCGCGCTAAACCAATCCGTATCAATTGAATACACGTTAACGTCGTCGGTGCCAGAAAAAACGATCGTATCAATGGTGTCAGTAGCACTGTCAGAACACGCATTAGCACCGCATTTAAGTGTTGTTGTGCCATTCACGTTCATATTTGCAAACGCGTTCGACTGAGCGGTTACTTCATCTTGCAACGACTGAAAGTCAATATTGTCGACGGTTACGCGATTTGCCGGATCTTTCGTCGCGCCGCGCCCAGCGTTGCCACTGACCACTGAGACATCATTGCCGTAAATAACTTCACCATCGCCAAGTCCAGCATAAGTAATGCTAACAGAACCTTCGGCATGGATATCGCCTTGATTAATACCTGCACTGTTTAACGATGCATCTCCTTTACTAAAAATACCGCCTGACTCGATGTTGCCGTAAGTAACAGAGGTTGATCCGCCACTATTTAGTGCACCATCAAAAGACACATTTTCAGCAGTAATCATGCCTGATACAGTGACTTGACCACCGTGAACTTGACCGTGGGTGTATGTGAGATCGCCCCCTACATAAAGTGAACTGGAAGACAGATCCGGCGTTAATAGCAAACCCACATCGAAGTGCTCGACCGTGAGGTCACCACCTACCGCTAGCTTTCCTTCGACATCAGAACGCTCACCTTCGAAATCATTAAAAATGAGGGCGTTGTATTTGAATGCGTCACTGAGTTCGATAGGCGAAGCGTCGACGCACTGAGTGAATAGTGCAGTTGCGATGGCCAGCTGTACAGCAGCGGCCTGATTATTGGCTAGTTTTATTCTCATTTATTGGCTCCAGTGACTAAACAGCCTGGAACCGATTTTCAACATGGATTTCCAGACTCACCGAATACTACGATCTGAACAAAATTCATTCGATAGCACAAGAGATACTTTGGTATAAGTCCATATACGAAAAAAGCCGCCCGAAGGCGGCTTTTTATTGATTATAAAAGCGTTTTAGCTCTTTTTAACCAATACAGATACTTTCTCGATACCTGCAATTTTAACCTGGTTCATTACTTCTACTACTGTACCGTGCTCGCTGTCTTCGTGAGCCTGGATAGCAGCTGAATCAGTGTTGTTCTCTGCAAGGTATGTTTGCGTGTTTGCTACAACACGACGAATATCAACTTCACGACCACCCATCATGATAGTGCCATCAGCATCAATACGAATAGAAAGCGCTTTTGAAGGCTTGTCATTTTTCGCTTGATTATCTTCAGGACGGTTTACATCTAAACCTTTCTCTTTCACGAACGACGTCGTTACGATGAAGAAAATCAACATGATGAACACGATGTCCAACATGGGGGTCATATCAATCTGAGCCTCGTCTTCAGCCGAGGTATGCTTCTTTCTTTTCATCTCGTCTTCTTTCTTCTGTTACGTTCGAGCGCTTTAGTATACTGCTTGTTACAAAAATATACAGACTTTTGTATAAAAACAGTGTGCTCATTAACACTTGTTGCTGGAAAAATACTCAGTTTCACAGTAAAAAAACAACAAACTAGGTCTGTTTATGTGAAATGGCGACACCTAATTGGTAAAAATACAACATCAATGCCTGATTGAGTGATGTACGCAAGTTACCATGAGGATAAATGCCAAGTCTAGCTTCCGTTGATTTTTTTGTGCCTTGCACTAAAAACGCGTTTTTGATTTCGTGATCCTGAATACACGCTTCAAACGCACGGGCAGCCATCTCCTGAGGCATAGCATAATAATACATTTTTAACGCGCGATCAGCCTCTACGGATCGCACAAAGTACTCATTGGGCCTCTTTTGATCATTTAGGAACAACAACGAGAAGCAATCGCTCAATTTTTGATTCAATGGATGTGAGTGCATGGGGGCATTATCTAGCCATGCTTGTGTGGCAAACGACCCAGGTGCAACACCATCAAACATACGCGGAGCAATATAGTGGTCAAATGCGTGAAACCACTCATGGGCAAGGGCGCCGGCGCCTGCATTTTTCGCAAGTGCAAGTTGTCGTTTGGTGCTGTTGTAGTGTGCACTTGAATGCTTTTGACCACCGCTACCAAATGCCAAAGATAATGAGCCATTAAGCGATAGCACTTGTTCGTTAACATTCAAGATCGCCACGAGATCGTACAATGCGTCAAAAAACAAATTCGCCGCGATCTGTTGCTCTTCTGCGGTAACCCAGCGACCCACTGTGATCGTTGCAAAGTTAAAAAGCTTTCTTATGTCCTGAAACGAAACATCAGCACCATCGCGATGGCTTGGACCATTGCGATAGAATTGTTGATGGATTCGACCTTTAGATTCCATGTTCACAAAGCAGGTGATAGCTGTGGCGTCTTACGCCATCTCGCCAAGTAATTGCTCACACCATGCTTCTATGCGCGCTTCACTTTTATCGTATTGGTTTTCGTCATCAAGCGATAACCCAACAAATTGTGATTTATCATCGGTAAGGGCTTTAGAAGCAGTAAACTCATAGCCTTCATTAGGCCAGAAACCGATGATTTTACATCCTGATGGAGCTATGGCGTCGTGCAGCATGCCGAGTGCATCTTGAAACCACTCACCGTAGCCAAGTTGATCGCCAAGACCAAACAAGGCAACGGTTTTACCTTGCAAATCAAGCTGATGAGCTTCGTCCCAATGAGATTCCCAGTCTTCCTGAAGTTCCCCGAAATCCCAAGTAGAAATGCCAAAAATGACAATGTCGTATTCTGCTACGCGTGACAAGCTAACGTCTTTGATATTGTGTAGCACCACAATATCATCATCAAAGAGACTATTGAGCTGCGCTTGGATCTTTTCCGCCGCCATTTCTGTGTAACAGGTTGTTGAACCGTAAAACAATCCGATGGACAGGGCGCTATCACTCATTAGATACCTCTTTTGAACTAATCATTTTCAATTGGCGGGAATTCTACCTCTTTACCGTTGGACAACAAAGCCTTGCATTCTACTTGTGTGCTTTTGTGTGAAATTTTTAATACACCAAGTGCAGAACCGTTGAAAAGTTCCCCGTATCCCATACTGGGGTGGCGGGGCTTAACTGACATATTT
Source organism: Alteromonas sp. 009811495 (assembly GCF_028865455.1). NCBI lineage: Bacteria > Pseudomonadati > Pseudomonadota > Gammaproteobacteria > Alteromonadales > Alteromonadaceae > Alteromonas > Alteromonas sp. 009811495. The sequence goes on along the minus strand of NZ_CP113972.1, from coordinate 3,648,148 downwards.
CGTCGCTTGGTGAAAAGGTTTAACGGAGATTTAGTGCGATATAAAATGCGATTCAAGCGATCTAACCATTTTATTAGCCCATCGGGGAAAGCGTTCTTTAAGCCACTACAGGTAAATTGTGTGATGTGCGGGCTATTGCGTCTAAAGCGTAGGCGAACATCGTAAACAAACGAGTAATGCACGTCACCAGACAATATGATGAATTCAGGGGGAGTTTTATAGTGCCTAAAAATGTTGAGTATGACATTGGCCGTACCTTTGTGTGCCATCCAGTTCTCGGCATCTACCGTTAGCGCTTTGCCAAAAAAAGTGAATACTTTTTGAATCGCCTCTATGACTTTTACGCCGTAAATGGGAGCTGCTGATACGACAATTACGGCTTCTTTACCTATGATAGAGTGTTGAAAGTCACAGAGGGCTTCCCAGTCCATAAGTCCAGAAGGCTTATTCATACTAGACTCTGACCGCCAGCGTTGTGTTCTTGTATCTAAAACTTCGATCGGCGGGGTGGTGTCTAACCGGTAGTGCCATTCGTCGAATTCGAGTAACTCGTCAATGAAATCATCGTGCTTTTCAATGCCGTTACCTCGCATTTTTTCCATTGCGCTTTTAATTAGCGGCGATACTTTTTCTGGTGCATTACCCCAACCCTGGCATAGCAAATAGCCAATTAATGCGTTACCAATCATTCGCTTAGAAAGTGGGTTTCCATAAACCTCTTGCTCCCAGCCCCGCGTTAGGTTCCAGTCGTCGGTAACATCATGATCGTCAAAAATCATATAGGTAGGGATATGGGCCAGCGCACGCCTTACTTTAGGTAAAGCGTTGACGAACCCTTCAATGGCATGCTTTTCTTTATCAAATGAGGCGCCATATTTTTCGCCTACATGTTCCGAATCTATAGTGATATTAGGCCAAAGCGCATCAGACCAGACCAGCAAGTACATTGCGATAATTTCAGCACTGCCAATAAGGTGGTTTTGCGCATTAACCGATGTGAAAACAGGTTTTTTCTTAGCTCCGAAAAATAGCGACGACAGCGCGGTATTGGTGGCAATCTGCGGAAGAAGTTGTTCGCGTTCATAGAATCCGTGTGGATGCGTTGCGAGTTCATCTGTGTTGCTTACCACCGCTCCCTCAAGAGACTCATGAAACAGACCAAGTTGTTCAATAGTGTGGTGAATCGCTTTAAGCATGGGACCGGCAACATCATCTGCATATATTTGATCGCCAGTCATTAGCAATAAATCTGGGCAGAGAGTTTGCTTTGAAAATGCCGTTTCGTGCAATACATCGACTTGAGTAAGGGCGTCATCACCGTGAAAATGCGGTTTTCTGCACGAGCCGTGAAGAATGGTTTGGGGAGTTTGTGTGTAATGAAAGCTCAGCACAGTTTGATTGTTGTAAAGTAATGCTTCTTGTTCGTTGTTCCATCGTGCCTGCTCTGATGAATCGTTAAATTGTAAGGCATAGCCTATACGCTTACGATCCTCAAAGTGGGTGTTGCTTTTAAAATGCAGCAAATGAATATACGCGTGCTTACCAACTTGAATACTTTCGACTTGTGCTTGCCCGTTTATTGTCGTTTTATCGTGGGTTAAGGACAAATTTGGTGCGTCTGCGATAGAAGTACACACCCATATGTAGCATGAGTTTTCTGTTACTTTTCGTACAATAGGCCCTGCAATGACAAGTGGAAGTTGCTGCGTAGAAATGACTAAACCCTCTAAGTACACATTTACAAACCTTTACCTTACTCTTTTTTGTCTATAAACGGTATGCTGGATATACTCCCTTACAATTTAGAAGCAGAATGTTTCAAAAAGGAATCTTTTAGCATGTTAAGAAACTCGATGTTTACTGCTTGTGTGGTGTTGGCAATCTCTGCCTGCAGTGAACCTAAGGACGTTGTTATTGCTCCTCAAAAGACCGATCTTACTGAGGTCTCAGTGGGTCAATGGATCAAAGACAGTAGTGGAAAGGTCATGTTTGATCCTCAAACATCCGGTTTGGTGGAAGTAGGCGGGCAACTTATCACTATTGCTGATGCCAGTGCTGATGTTACACAGCAGTTGAAGTTACATACGATTGACCCTGCTAGCGCTACGCTTACGCATTCAAGTGCCACATTTTCATTTTCTAATGCGGTCAGACGCAGTTGCTTCTACACGTACTTAAGCTCACAACCCGATTTAGAAGCGTTAGCCGTAGATCCTCGCGACCCCAAGATTATTTATACCGTAACAGAAGACGCTACGCGCACAGGTGCTTTAAGCCCGCGCTGTGAATCTAAGTACGAGGCTACTGGCTCAACAGATTATCCAACACTTTTGGTTAAACTAACGCAAAAAGACAACGGCAGCGTTGAAATGAGCGATGTACGCCCGCTTCAGTTTCCTATTGAGTTTGAGGTAGGTAACTTCCCCAATGATGGCATTGAGGGGTTAACCATGGATAGCGACGGTACGCTTTATATTGGCCTAGAAAAAGATAAAGCGGGTCAACCTAGAATCTTTACACTTAATATTGGCGATGACTTTTGGTCTTCAAGCGATTTTGCCAGTGTGTCAGATCCCCAGTTACGCCTTCCCGTTTTTACTTCGGGAAATCATCCTATAAACGGACTTGCGCTTCACACCACACAAAGCGGTGACGTATTTTTGCTCGCGGCTGCACGCAATGATAATGAACTTTGGGTAATTGACAGTACAAAACAAAAAGCCACAAAGCGGATCCCCATAACGTTTAAAGTTAATGGCGGCGAAGCGTGCGGTGAGTATCTCATGGATAATGCGTCAATGGAGGGGCTTGTTGTGGTTGATTCAACGCTATGGATAATTAACGATCCATGGGAAAAAAACTACATGAAAAACGCTATCTGCGAAGCCGATACCCCTCGGTACGAAGATCTCGCACCTTTGTTATTCCCGCTTACATTAAAAGCAAGTTGGTTTGAGTAGTTTTACCTATTAGTCGGATAAAAAAAAGGGTTGTTAGTACAACCCTTTTTTAATTTGTGAAGAACAGCTTTAAGCAAGCACTTGAGTTGAGTAATGTGATTAAGCGTCGCTTCTTAAACGAGATGCAAATGTCTTCTTAAATTTTGCCAGTTTAGGCGCAACAACCATTGAGCAATATTGGTTCTGAGGATTGTTTTTAAAATAGCTCTGGTGGTATTCCTCGGCTGGGTAATAATTATTGATTGCGACAATTTCGGTTACTACCGGATCTGGCCAAATGGCATCTTCAGTAATTTCTGCAACAATTTTTTCAGCTTCTGCTTTTTGCGCTTCATCGTGGTAAAAGATAGCACTGCGATACTGTGTACCCACATCGTTACCCTGTCGATTTAGCTGTGTAGGGTTATGTAATGCGAAGAAGATTTCCAGTATTTCGCGGTACGAAATAATATCGGCATCAAAATTTATTTGTACCACTTCTGCATGGCCGGTATCACCTTTGCAGACCTCTTCATAGGTTGGATCTGCTTTTTCTCCGCCAGCGTACCCAGATATTGCTTTATCAACACCTTCTACTGTGTTGAAAGCCGACTCAATACACCAAAAGCAGCCGCCTGCGAGCGTTGCAACTTGCTTGTTAGCCATAATAAAACCTCAATAAAAATCAACTTGCACTAGTGTGGGTGCGAGAGCCTTACAACTCAAGTCATCCAAGCCTGTTTTTTTAGCGTATAAACGAATAATTAATTATAAAAAATCAACCCTGCGAGTTTACATGCAGGGGAATCGGCATCCCAAGTAGCATGGTCGTCAGGCCAACTAAGTGAAACGTGAATAACAATAGCTCAACAACGTGTTTTGTAAGAGCGCTAAGTGTAAATAATTCAAAGGTGGTTTCGTGATTATTTTCTACGACAGCTATTGCCCATTATGTATGGCAGAAATGAGGCATCTGAAAAAGCGAGATAAGCACAATCGACTTACACTGGTTGACATTCAGGCTCCTGATTTTGCTTCTCGTTACCCTTCGCTTGATTGGCAAGCACTAAACGCGCGCATACACGGGATGACCGACGATGGTATTGTAATAACAGGCCTAGATGTCACCCATCTGGCTTGGAAAGCGGTGGGAATGGGCTGGCTATATGCTCCGCTTCGCTGGCCCGGTATACGCATTATCGCAGACGGCGTATACAACATTTTCGCAAAGCATCGCTACACGATTTCATACTGGCTAACAGGTAAAAAACGAACCTGCGATCGCTGTGTTCCCGGAGAGAGTAATGACAACTAAAACACTTATAGTCGGTGCTTCTGGTGGAATTGCGTCGGCACTTATTCATCAATGTGCTTCGCGAGGTGACGATGTCATAGCGGTGACTCGTGGCAGTGTCTCTACCGATGGTAGTGCTTTAAAAATAACGTATGTTCAATTAGCCGAACAAGACGATAAACACATTGCATCGTTTATTGAACAGCTTAGAGAAGACGATGTCGTGTTAAATACGGTGATAATAACCACTGGTTTTCTTCACGATGAGAATAAAAACATACACCCTGAAAAACGCTTAGAAGATGTGCGTGAAGACGCACTTGAAACATACTTCGCGGTAAATACCATCATTCCTTCGCTATGGATAAAGCACTTGGTCAACGTTATGGATAAAAACGATGCAACCTTAGTCTGTTTAAGTGCGCGGGTGGGAAGTATTTCCGATAACGGGTTGGGAGGCTGGTATGGTTATCGCGCCTCAAAGGCGGCGCTTAATATGTTTGTTAAAACGGCGTCAGTTGAATATCAACGCAGGCTTAAACATGCGCTTCTCGTTTGCTATCACCCAGGCACAGTTGATACGTCGCTTTCTAAGCCTTTTCAAAAAAATGTGGCGGCGAAAAAGTTGTTCACACCTGACTTCACAGCCAAGCAACTCCTTTCACATTTGTCGTCACTTAATCGTGAGCAAACCTGTCATTTCATTGACTGGGATGGTCAAGTGGTAACCTGGTGATACGGTCAGACCAGATTTCTGTGTATTCAACATCAAGACTTTTTATTTCACTGCTGTTACCATGCTGTTTTTGGGAATGGTGCAGCGTATTGATACGCCTTAACCGGTTGCAATACAACGCGTTGACGCCACAAGTGAGTCACCACATATAACGCCATCCCGATAATAAATAACAATAACTCAACAAGAGGAAGGGATATGAGCGGGGCCAGAGAACAGTTCGGATCGCGCATAGGGTTTATTTTAGCTGCTGCAGGTTCTGCAGTGGGTATTGGTAATTTGGTTGGATTCCCCGTTGGCGCTGCCAAAAACGGCGGTGGTGCATTTTTATTAATGTACGCTATTTTCGTATTTGCCATTTGTTTGCCGGTCATGTTGGCTGAAATGTCAGTGGGCCGTCATGCCAAGAAAGACCCATTAGGCGCTTATAGTGCAATTAGTAACAACAGCCCTAAATGGAAGCTCGCCGGCTGGTTAGCCATTGCTACGCCATTTATGATCGCCGTGTTTTATATGGTTATCACGGTATGGATTTTCGGTTATTTATTTGAAGCGGTAAGCGGAAACTTAGACAAATTGGCAAACCCAGACACCTTTGGGTTATTTATTAATTCACCGTCGATATTCGCTTATATGGCCGTTGTGGTAGGGGTGGTATACCTTATTCTTCAAGGTGGCGTAAAAGAGGGTATTGAAAAGGCTGCAAAGCTACTGATGCCTGCGCTTTTTGTTATGCTTCTGGGTCTTGTGGTATTCGTATTGACTCGTGACAATGCCATGGCGGGTGTAGAGTTTTATATTATTCCAGACTTCTCAAAGCTTACTGCTTCAGTGATTAACGGTGCCTTATCTCAGGCCTTTTTCTCGTTATCGCTGGGTATGGGGATTTTGATCACCTACGGTAGTTACATTGACAAGCGAGCTGATGTACCAAACTCTGCAAAACTTGTCGCGTTAACCGATACTGCTGTAGCGTTTACCGCTGGCTTAATGATTTTGCCTGCTATCTTTTCATTTAATCCAGAAATTAATCCTGATGAATTGAGTGAATCATCAGTGGGCATGATATTTACGTACTTGCCTAGTATCTTCTTGGCTTTACAAGAGTCAATTGGTTATGCAGGTGCGTCGGTGGTTGCCAGCTTGTTCTTCTTGTTAGTGTTCTTCGCGGCAATTACCTCGTTAGTTTCAATTTTTGAAGTACCGGTAGCTGCACTGATGGACGAGAAAGGGGTAAGCCGAAAGTGGGCATTGGCTTCACTGGGAAGCATCATGATAGTACTAGCGATCCTCAGTGCATTGTCTTTTGGCAAGGTTGAGTTTTTGACTACTTTTATGCACTACGCGGGCGTAGATAAATCCCTTTTTGATGTGATCTTCGATGTGTTCTACGAAACGATTTTGCCACTTAACGGCTTACTCATTTGTATTTTCGTTATTCACCGCTGGAAGAGTGCTAATTTCAACAAGTCGTTGGAAGAAGGAAGCAATGGCTTCAAAGGTAGCTGGTTCGAAAAGTACGTGGATATCTCTTTGAAAACATTTATTCCACTTATTCTCCTGGTTATCTTCGTTAACACGGTAGCAGTGAAGTACTTCTCCTTTAGCTTCTTTGGCTAATGTTGTAGCACCTGACATACAATTGAAAAAAAGGCGACTCAGTGAGTCGCCTTTTTTATTGCATTTGAGAGGGCGTTTTCTTTAGAACATTGTATACGGGTTATTAAATGAAGGCGTAATACCCAGCGACGCCCAGCTAGCTGAAGCATCTATTACTTTGCCGCAAGCGGGAGAGTTAGTGTCGCTAAAGACAGGTTCCGGGATAGCGAATGCTGTAGTTGCTCTGGTGTAATACTCACCACGTTTAGGGTGATTAGCGCTACACAAATGATAAAGCCTTTTATCTGATGGCAATGTGATAATTTGAGTGAGAGCGGCGACTACATCGGTAACATGTACTAAGTTAACGCGTTTGTTGCCCATACTCACTGTACGCCCACTGAGTGATTTTGCAGGGTGACGGTCTGGCCCTACAAGACCCGCAAGACGAACACAAGTGAGCTTAGTCCTGCTGCTTAGTAAACCTACTTGCTCTGACAAATATTGCTCTATAGCCACATGTGCTTTCGCCGATGCCGTCTCAGGGGATAGTGGGGCAGTCTCGTCTAGTGTGTTATCAGTGCTGTCACCATAAACGGATGTTGTACTGATAAAAACGATATGTGCAACGTTTGATGCGATGGCATCGTCGATAAGTGCACACATCTTCTCAGTAAAGGCATCTAAGTCAGTGTTGCGTCTTCCTGGGGGAATATTAATGACGAACGTGGCATTTGATAAGTGAGTACAAAGTTCGGTTGTATCATCGCCTAACGCAAACTGAACAGCATTTATTCCTTGTTGAGAAAGCGCAGTGCGTTTTTCACTGCTTCTTGTTGTTCCTACAATAGGCATATGCTGTTTAAGCGCGTCACCAAGATAACCTGCGAGCCAGCCATATCCACTAATTACGAGTTTTTGCTGCATGTGTTTTCTTTATTGAAGTGTGTATGAAACTAAGATGATTACTTAGGATGTTAAAACAGGCAAGGGCTATGAAGACGAAACACTTAACCAGCGTGATAGGAATCGCTATTCTATACTAAAACGCCGAGCTCTAAGCTCGGCGCAGTATTCTTTTTCGGATTTTCAGGCAATTACATCTTCATTTCGCCATGGCTATCTAAATCAAGTAAATTGAGATCGTCTAGCCCTGAGATAGATGCCTGCATTTGGCTTTCTGCATAATCTGCTTTTTTAAGCACTTCACACAGTGCGTTGCCTTTTTCTTCCAACGCCGCAGCTTGAGACTCCAGTCTGAACTCAAGGTCTTCGCCCCACGTCTCCATTCTTTGTTCAAACTCATCCATGTCACCACCTTCCCATAGCATTTGCGTACCAAGTGCAATCAAAATTCTGCCCATTGATTCGCTGATAAGTGATTCAAGTTCTGCCTCAAATTCTTGCTCCCAACTTTCGTCAAACCAGCCTGGCTCGTCAAATTTTGTTGAGTCTACACGGATGTTACCAGCATCATCATAAAACGAGGCTGAAAGCTTTGCTTCCAAATTAGTGAACAAGGTTTGAAAATCATCATCAAGTTCGTTATCGCCACCAAGCAGTTCAGAAAACACTTCTGTCACAGCAACATTCGCAATTTCCAAACCTTCACTTGCAATCGTTAAGGTCATTGGAATGGCCATATCGATGTTGTCATAGTACTCGGCAACCCATTTTTGTTGGTCGCTATTAAGCGCTACATCACGGCCATTTACCGTTAGGTTGTGAAATTTGTCGATAGTCATGACTGAACCGTTATCCATCTTGACGGTAAGATCGCCTTGGTAATACTGAATGTGTCCATCTAATTCGATATCACAACTATTGTTTTGGAAGCTTGTATTATGTGCCAATGCTTGGCCGCCAAATAAAGCACTTGCTACTGCAGCTGAAAGTAATAGTTTTTTCGACATTGTTATTTCCTTAATCAATAGTGACGAAGCAATTGGCATACACGTGTAGTTAGCTCGCATGCGTGCATGGTCATACGTAATTGTTTCAATAGTTGGGAAAGGTATTGCAATGCCCTTGCCAAAAAGATTTTTGTATAAAATACAATACTTTATCTATTTTTGAGTTGCGAGTAAGACAAGCATTAATTAATTTTTTAGTGAAATGATCTATAAAGTAGTAATTTTGACCAAGATCAAAGGTTAGCGAAAGTCATCTTATTGTAGGTAATTAAACCGAGGTTAAGCATGTTCAAAACATTTTAATTGGTGCATAATACCGCCAATTATTTTAAGGGGTTACCACAATGGCTGATTGGATTAATGCAATTATGTTTGGTGTTGCGCTAATTGCCTTTACGCTTGGGCTAAGCAGCATCGTTATGGGCTTTATGACAGCGAAAGCTGGTGCTGAAGGCATGCAAGAAAAAATCGAGTATGGCTTCTTTGGTGTTACAGGCCTAGTGCTTTGCTTATTAATGGCATATGCAATTGCATAGTAGTACTTTTCAGAGTTAATTAAAAAAACCGGCTACACTAAGCCGGTTTTTTTGTGCCTTGCTGAAGGCTTAGTCAGCTTGCTGATGGGGCTGTGATTCTATGTTAGGTAGTGATTCGGTCTTAGATGGTGATTCTGACTTAGATGAGAGTACCGCCGATTCTCGCTGGGCCAATAACGACAAATGGCCGTCTCTTTGGTAAGCGCGTAAGTCGAATGGCGCAAGCATTGCCATAACGTGATCAAAAATATCAGCCTGAACCTTTTCGTATTTTACCCATGCTTTCTCAGCACTAAAGCAATAGATTTCCAGTGGAAGGCCTAATTCGTTAGGCGGTAGTTGGCGAACCATTAATGTCATTTCTTGATTAATGTTGGGGTGTTTGCGTAAATACGCTTCAAGATATGCCCTAAATGTACCAATATTGGTGAGTCGTCGGCTGTTGAGTAGGTCAGACTCATCAATGGAATAATCGTGATGATAAGCGCGTAACTCGTTTTTCTTCTTCTCTATATACTCATTGATATAACGAATACTTGAAAAACGCGCCAGCATGTCGTTATCACAAAGCTTTATAGAATGTACATCAATGTAAATAGCCCGCTTTATTCGACGTCCACCAGACTCTTGCATGCCGCGCCAGTTCTTAACTGCTTCTGTCGTTAAGCTGTATGTCGGCAGGGTAGATATTGTGTTGTCCCAATTTTGGACTTTTACATTGGTGAGACCAATTTCTAAAATCTCGCCATCTACCTCGTACTTAGGCATGGCAATCCAGTCACCGGTGTTAAACATGCGGTTGGCGGCAATTTGGATACCCGCGACAAAACCTAAGATAGTATCTCTAAAAATAAGTAGAAGTACTGCAGCAAGTGCGGTTAACCCCGATACAATGAGTAACGGGCTCCTGTCTACTATCAGTGAAATACTCAGTAAAATAGCCACAATCGCAAACGCCAGCTTAGTGACTTGAATAAAGCCCGTTATTGGAGCTCTTCTAGATAGGGCTGAGGCGTTATAAACATCCTCGACAGTACTTAATAGCGCATACAGAGCTAGCAGCCCACTATACAACATATATAGCTGTGCACTTTTAATCACCATGCCATGCATGACGGCTACATCTTCAATGAGCACTGGAGTGGCGATGTAGATAAATAATGCTGGGAAAAGATGCATTAAGCGTCTAAAGAAACCATGCTCTTGAAGTGCATTGTCCCAGCGGTTATTTGATTTATAGACCCAATTGGCAATTTGAGGGCGAATGAGAAGACGCGCAATTATGTAAATAAACGCCGAGATAATTAAAATGCCACTCAGCGCGAGTACATTGTAGAGCGGGTCCTCAGTTGTGAGGCTCGGAAAAATATCGTTAATTAAATGGATAAAGGTATCGCGTATCGAGCTGCTCACTTCCATCGTTTACGACTCCAATAATTTCTTAATTCGGCTGTCTTTGTTTTTCCACAAATTGTTGAGCCAATCTTGGAAATAAAGACGGAACTCAGACTCTGAACGGTCTGACTCTTGTTGTAATTCAGGTATAGGAGTGACATTTACATCGATTACGATTTTTGTCATTTGCCCGCTTAACATTGCCATCATTGGATGACGCTTGTTTTCGGGGTACAGAAGGGAAATATCCAATACATTAGTGAACAATTCCCCCATAGCCGCTAGTGTAAACGACACGCCGCCTGCTTTTGGCGGGAGTAAATGGGCATACGGACTTTGTTTTGCGACATGCTTATCTGTAGTAAAGCGTGTTCCTTCAACAAAGTTGATAACTGTCGTAGGTACAGTTCTGAATTTTTCGCAATATGCCTTCGTGGTTTCTAAATCTTTGCCTTTCTTTTCAGGGTGCTTTTCCAGATATGCGCGCGTGTATCTGTGCATAAAAGGCATATCAAGGGCCCAGGCTCCTAAACCAACAAACGGTAGCCAGATCAGCTCTTTTTTCAAGAAGAATTTGGGGGCAGGAATACGATGTGTAGCAAATTCAATGAGCAGAATTATATCCAGGTAGCTCAAATGATTGGCAATAATAAGATACCAACGGTCTTTGGCTAATTCGCCGTGTACTGAGCATTCGATATTCACGTTATTAAACAACCGAATAAGTAACACACTTACGCGCCCAAAGCTGAACATCAGCGCGTGCATAACCTTATTCCAAAGCGCTTTGACCGCCCCGTTAGGCAATAGCAATTTAACAAGGCCAAGCAAAATAATGAGGCCACCCCACAACGCGAGATTCAAAATTTGTAGTGTGGTGTGAATAACAAAAATAAACGGAGCTAGTACTGCACGGATCATAATGGTTTCTGAGTTGCGTTAAGTGATTCCAATAAATTATCTTTTGCCTGCCAACGCTCGTTTAACCACGATTGGAATCGTGCTCGAACTTGCGGATCTTCAAAGTATTTATCGCTAAAAATGCCATTTTCCATAATGTCTTTTATGGGCATAACGTCAATATTCACACGAATATCGCGCACTTTACCACTGACAAAGTCCCAAAAAGAAGGTACGCCCTGAGGATAATCAATAGTGACATCAATGAGTTTGTGAAGATGATTCCCCATGGCTGAAAGCACAAACGCAATACCGCCTGCTTTGGGCTTTAGCAGGTGGTTAAAAGGAGACGCCTGCTTGTCGTGTTTGGCTTTTGTGAATCGCGTGCCTTCTACAAAGTTCATTATACTCACAGGCTTAGAGCGAAACTTTTCGCAAGCCTTGCGAGTAGTTTCCATATCTTTGCCTTTTAGGTGTGGGTTTTTGGCCAAAAATGATTTTGAATAGCGACGCATGAATGGGAAGTCGAGTGCCCACCACGCTAGACCAAGAATAGGAACGTAAATGAGTTCTTTTTTGAGGAAGAACTTCAAAAACGGAATTTTGCGGTTAAAAACCCGTTGAAGAACCAGTATATCAACCCAAGATTGATGATTAGCTAACACGAGGTACCAGTCGTCTCGAGTGAGTTTCTCTAGGCCGTTAACGTGCCATGTTGTGCCACCGCTGATACGTTGATTCATGTTGTTAACCCCAATCCACGCTGTCGCGCAGGCGTCGAGTAAATAAGAAATGAAGCGACGCCATTGGGGAATAGGTATTAGCTTAAACACTGACAATAACAAAATGGGCGTAGCCCAAATTACAGTATTTAGAAAATAGAATATGACTGAAATAGTGCCAACAATATGATGCAACACGGCTTTAACCATTGTACTTACCTCAAAAATTAGGCGCTTAGTGTAAACGAACTTGATCTAAAATCCGATAGAGCCTTTACTGATTCCACAATAAAGGCACAAATAAATGAATAAAAGGAAGAAAAATGGAGCTTATTGGCGAAAATAGAGCATTTGGAGGCAAACACCTTCGTTACACTCACGCTGCGAAAACCACCCAATGCGATATGACGTTTGCGATATTTCTACCCCCTTTTGCGTCAGACGAGAAACCTGTTCCTGTGCTTTACTGGCTATCTGGGCTGACCTGTACCGACCAGAATTTTATGCAAAAAGCTGGGGCGATGAAACTTGCTGCTGAATTAGGTATGGCAATAGTTGCACCCGATACTTCACCACGTGGTGACAATGTGCCAGACGATGAAAATGGCGCGTATGACTTTGGTCTTGGGGCTGGCTTCTATGTTGATGCAACCGAGGTGCCATGGTCTGAGCACTATAATATGTATAGCTATATCACCAAAGAGCTACCCGAGCTCATAGAAAGTGCGTTTCCAGTTACTAAAGAGAGGGCGATTAGCGGTCACTCGATGGGAGGCCACGGTGCATTAGTTATTGGCATGCGTAACCCTAACAGATATGTGTCTGTCTCAGCGTTTAGTCCTATAGCTAACCCAATGGATTGTGGATGGGGGCAGAAGGCGCTGGGTAACTATCTTGGAAGCGATAAGACTGCGTGGCAAGACTATGATGCGTCTGTTCTATTGGCGAGCAAAACCCATTACATTCCATTGCTTGTAGAGCAGGGTACAAAAGATGAGTTTCTGCACGAGCAATTAAAACCACAGTCGTTGGTTCACGCAGCTCAGCACTCTGAAACACAACTTACGTTAAATATGCATGAAGGCTACGATCACAGCTACTACTTTATTGCTTCTTTTATTGAAGAGCATTTAGAGTTTCACGCTGGCCACATGGGGCTCATTTAGTCGCTTTGCCACTGCAATAAATTCAGGTAGAGGGACGGGGCGCTGGTAAAAATATCCCTGACCATAGGTGCACTGATGCGTTTGTAAGAAGGTTTGTTGCTCGATGGTTTCAATACCTTCTGCAATAATGTTGATATTTAGATTCTTCGCAAGGCCAAGGATGGCTTGCACAATGGCCTGATCATCAGTGTTGTTTTCAAGTTCGCTGACAAAAGAACGATCAATCTTAAGTTCATCAATCGGCAGCTTCTTCAGATAAACCAGTGAACTAAAACCTGTGCCAAAGTCATCAATTGACACGGTAACACCCATAGCCCTTAGTTCATTCAATAGTACAGAGACGGTATCTAGGCGTTTAATTAATATGCTTTCGGTGAGTTCAATAGATAGGTGACGTGGTGCTATATCATGCTCGACAATGGCTGTTTTAATTTGATCAAGTAAATTGAGATCGCTCACTTGTCGACCAGAAATATTGATCGCCAACCGGATATCAATACCTAACGCTGTGAGTTGTTTAATGGTGCTACAGGCTGTATTGATAAGCCATTCGCCGAAGGGAAAAATTAGCTCACTTTTCTCCGCAAGGGGAATAAAAACCTCGGGTGAAATAAACTTTCCGTCGGCAGTAATCCAACGGGTTAGTGCCTCACACTTTACGATTTTGCCTGACGATAAGTCGACAATAGGTTGCAGGTACAACTTTAACTCGTTGTTTTCGATGGCTTCGCGAAGTTCATTCTCAAGCTTGTTCACCGCATGATGCTGTCGGTGTAGTGCTTCACTATAGACTAGCGCACTATTTTTGCCTTTATATTTCGCTGCTTGCAGCGCTATATCGGCGTGATGAAGCAAGGATTCTGGTGAGCTACAGTTGCTTGGAAAACTGACTTCACCAATATTTACTGCCAAGTTTGGTTCCGTGCCATCAAGTACTGTGTAGGTTCGGGTCAGTTTTTCAATTAACCCCTGAATAAACTCTGCTGTAGCTTGGCCATTAAAGGCATCATCGCGTTTAATTAACGCAAACTCGTTGCTTCCTATACGGGCAATAAAGCCTTTGTTGTTGACATAACTTTGAAGACGCAGCGCAAAAGACTTGAGAATTTCATCGCCAGATTTGTAGCTGAGCACTTCGTTAATGCGCTTGAACTGACAAATATCGATGATAAAAAGCTTAAATGGCACACCTTCATTGATAAGTCGGCGAATGGTATCTAAAAAAATGCTTCTACTGGCAACATTTGTCAAAGAGTCCATTCCAGTGTTGTTTAGTACTTTCTCACGCTTATTGTGAATATGCGTAATATCAGTGAACAGATAAACCCAATGAGTGAGATCTTTTCCTTGAAGTACCGGGTGAATAGTGACTTGTAGCCACGTACTAAAGCTGCCGAGCGGTTGCCAAAATACTTCCCCTTGCCAAGGAGATTTCTTTTTCACAAGAGAGGGCAAGAAGGACTGAGAGGTGTCCATTAAGTGCAGTAATTCAGAAATACGCTTAGTACTTGGTGTGGTGCTGTTGCAGACCAGCAAGCGATGAGCGGCCCTGTTATCTAAAACTAATTGTCCTTGTGCATCAAGGATCACAACCCCCGTATCAAGGTCGTAAATTGCTTGTTGAATTGGTGGTACTAATCGTTGCAACCGACTATTTTTTCTAAGCACATCATTAAGTTTGTGACGAATGTATTCGTGTTGACCAACAATTTCATGATGGCTAAGCAGTAACTCTCTAGCGGTTTGTAGTGTTCTTCGCTTGTCGTTGAATTCGTCCTCAACGTTTTTAATAACAAGATAACGAGAATCACTGCCGCTGTTTATTGCTAACGCTTCTAGACGCAAGTCAGCTTGGTCTATTTGTTCGGTCCAAAATCCAGAGGATAAGGTGAACGCCGTATCACCTTGCCAAACTTGCTCGGCATCAATAAAAAAGTCACAGAGAAAGAGAGAGGGAGTTTGTTCTTTTAATAAGCGGTTGTGCGTATCTAGCGTAACGATGCCGTTTAACCAAGGAAGGTCAGTGGTTAAACATTCGATGTCATTAGCCTCATTGCAACGAAACAATGCACAATTGGTAATGCCAAGCGCGTTTAATAAGTGAATGTCCATGGTTCCCTCCTACCAAAACGCGATCGTATTAAATAATTTATCTACGTTCTCACCGGTTTTAGCGCTTGTTTTAATAAGTACAGCGAATTTTTGAGCATAAGACGCCAGTTCTTCTTCGCTCCAATGCCAGCTAGTAGGAAGATCAGTCTTATTCACCACAAAAAAAGCGGGTACATTTGGGTAATGATCCCTCGCTAACTCCAAAATTTCCATACCCTCTAATAGCGACTGTGAGCGAGTTTGATCAACCACAATAATGTATGCACTCGCTCCGCGAAGGTAGCGAGGATTAAAACCGCAGTAACGGTCAATCCCTTCTAAATCCCATATCAGCAATTGCACATCGCTGTCATTTTCATGCACGTGCTTTTTATCGATTTTAACGCCGATAGTCGTCTTATATTTTTCAGAAAAAATGCCTTCAACAAACTGCTTGGTAAGGCTCGTTTTACCTACGCCTGTTGGTCCTAATATGCATATTTTCTTCTGGATCACGAGAAAGCTTCCTTACTACTGTATATCGGATGTTAAAACGTTAATCATTACAGAGCGCCCCATTGATGGTTTCTTTAATGGGAGTTCGCCCAGACTAACGGCAATCAGTGTGTCGCTTGCAACGCCAAACGAAATTAGCGTATTAACCACATTGTCGGCACGCTTACGACTAAGCACCTTATTACGTGCACTAGAACCTGAGTTGTCACTGGCGCCTAATACTACAATACTTATAAACGTCTTGGTTTTCGCTGCTAACACTTCTAGCTGCACAATGTCACTAGCTAGCGCCTCTAATTTAGCTAACTGTACTGCAGAAATGTTTTCTTGGTTAGTGGCAAAGGGGACACTTTGTGAGGATATTTTGTCTACCAATCGGGCAAGCGCCGCTCGCTGTAGTGTACTATCGTCTATCTCAATAACAGGTATGACTTCAAGTGCATCAATGTCAATACTGAGGTTGTCGATACCTGGTATGGCGTCCATTTGCTGAGAAAGGTGTGCCGCCGTTGACGAAAAAACGCTGCCGCTTATACCAACACTTTCGTTGTCGAGTATCAGCGAAAGTGTTTCTTTTGAACTCAAAGGATACTGGCGAACGAGTTGAGAGAGCTTTTTGGCAACAACAGACGCTTTCAGCGAGGCGAAAGGTTCTTCGATGATGTTGACGTCTTTAGCATTGATATCGTTGGCACTTAGCCATTCACTCACACTCTCAACTGCAGGATCTCTGAGGATTTTAGTGTGTACTTTGCCGTTAGTAATAAATGTGTCTGCCACTAAAATCCCATCGGGCGGAGTAAGGCTTTCAATATCGCTTTTTAAGATACTCAGTGATAGACGCATTGCAGACAGCGCAACAAGTGCGCCTACCAAAACAATTAATAGCACGCCTCCCAATAAGCGTTTGGGCTTTTTCTTTTGCTCTTCTTTTCGCTCGCTTACCAAACAGTCTGACAAAATGGTTTCAGCGCCTTCAAAGGGGGCGTTGTCACCATTGTATTGAGACAGTGGTTGCTGATAGAACTTATGAAATTCTTCTAGGGTAAGCTGAAGTTTCTGGCGTATTGAAGGAGGAATTACACCAGTAACTGCTGCAACCAAAATGGCCTGAGGGCCAATTTTGATAAGCAAGGTAAAATCGCCCGTTTTAATCTCACCAATTTCGTTTTCTGTGGCATCACTACCTTGGCTGAACGCATCTGCGACAAAGTCGTTGATTGCTACAAGCATCGAAGAAATAAGATCGGCATCTTTTTCTTTTTCAGGATCAGATGACAAACCGCGAAGTAACGTACCTGTTTCTCTGTGAATAACGAGCAGTTGTTGAACTTGATATTGATAAATTTGTGAAGCCACAAATTCAGAATATCTCACGCCCGATTGCCAGGCTTTAAATCGCCACGATATGCTCCTTGGACTTAGACTGTTTTCGATGAGCGTGTTCGTGCGCTCAACGAACTCTATGACAAAAGAAGCAAACGCTTTTCTTACTAGCGTGCCCACCAGAGGGTAAAGTGAACCAACAATTTTTTCACTGTTGGCTTCAATTGAACGGTGTAACGATTTTTCAACTAACGGTACGAGTACTTTATTAACTGAGCCGTCTTTATTTTCACGTGTCAATAGTGCTTCGGACACTACGTCAGTAACGTATTGCTTTGCATTGTGCGACAGCTTTTCATCAATATACTTGTCGTCTCTCCCAATAAGTAGTGCTCTTACACTATCAAGAGAGTGATCTGTGCGCTCAGGTGATGGCACCTTGCTTGTCATAATTTAGCTGTCTGTAGCGAGGTTTGTCGCCATGGTTGATAACAAGTTAGCCAGCGTTTTTCTGTCGGTCTTACTTTCAGATAGTTCACTGGTAACCTGTTGCAACTTAGCGAGTAATTCCTGGTGACGCTTGGTAAACAAATTGTCAAGTGACTCCAGCTCTTTAACAACATGCGCTTCAAGTGCGTCATTGTCATTCTTTGCTGTTGTTTCAGCTATTTCCAGCTCGCTTTGCAGTTTATCGGTGGTATTTTGAAGGTGAGCTTGCACATTACCATGATTGTCATTTGCATTGGTGAGCTGTTCAGTCAGTGCCGCTACTTGAGTGTCTATTTGTTTTCGAATTTGGGCAAATTGCACGTCAAGGTGAGCATTGAGTTTACTGAAACTGTCCTCTACCCGTGCTTCCAGTGCCGAAAGATCAGCACGAAAAGCGCGATTAGTTTGACCGAAAAGAATTTCTCTAAGTTGTGATAGTTCATCTGTTTGTTCAACAGACTCGGCAGGAGTCGGTGCTTTCGCATCCTTTTGCTTCTTGTCTTCCATAAATCATCTCCGGCGAGAAAGGCGTGATGTAGGCGCTACTTTGTCTTTCAGTAGTTATTTTAGTCACATTGCTTTTTTTTCCTACAATAACGGTAAATGAGCAACTTTGAAATACTCAAAAAGTATATTAATAGTAAATACGTAGATAATGAAAAAATGCATTTGATTCAGCGTGTTGTAAAACTCAGATAGGATTAAAGTACTGGTGAAAGTTCAACGTGTTGAAGTTGAAGTAGTTAGTGGCACATAAATGCGGTGAAAATATACAATCTCGTCGTTGTTTTTTTAGTGAACATAGGTAGTATACGCGGCTCGCGAAAACGCGCTATAGCTGCATTTCGCTTTGCTTTTGTATTACGTTGTTATTGAGGTTTGTGTTGTGTCTATTACTCCCTTAAATCGCAAGTTATCTGTCGCTCCAATGCTCGATTGGACAGATCGCCATTGTCGCTATTTCTTGCGTCTTATGACTAAACACACCTTGCTTTACACTGAGATGGTTACAACTGGCGCCATTATTTATGGCAAGGGTGACTATCTTGGCTTTAACAACGAAGAGCACCCTGTCGCTGTTCAACTAGGCGGTAGCGATCCAAGTGACATGGCACGCTGTGCGGTATTGTCTCAAGAGCGTGGCTATGATGAGGTTAATATCAACGTTGGTTGTCCCAGTGACAGAGTAAAAAACGGCAGCTTCGGGGCGTGTCTCATGGCGCAACCTGAAGTCGTTGCTGATTGCGTTGCCGCTATGCAAAAAGAAGTCGATATTCCCGTTACCGTTAAATGCCGTATTGGTATTGATGATATGGATGAAGACGAGGATTTTTCGCGCTTCATCAATGTGGTAGCCGATGCCGGATGCGATACTTTTATTGTTCATGCACGAAAAGCGTGGCTACAGGGGTTAAGCCCAAAGGAAAACCGTGAAATTCCACCACTAAATTATCCTCGCGTACATCGCCTGAAGGCAGCTAGACCAGAACTTTCTATCAGCATTAATGGTGGTGTTAAAACGCTAGATGAAACCAAAACGCAACTACTCGACGTGGATGGTGTGATGATGGGGCGTGAGGTTTATGCTAACCCCTACATTTTAGCAAATGTCGACAACGTTATTTTTGGCGATGATCAGAGTGAGATTATCTCTCGTCGAGATCTGGTTATGAAAATGCAAGAATACATAGCACGTCAAGACGATCCGTATTTCAAGCCATGGCATGTGGCGCGTCACATGCTAGGGCTTTATCAAGGCCAAGCAGGCGGACGAATTTGGAGACGTTACTTAAGTCAAAACGGTACAGGAAAGTCTCCCGATCCTGATCTTTTAATGAATGCATTAGATGCAGTGGAAAAAGCACAGAGAGAAGTTGCACAGTACAATGGTCAAAAAGACTAAAGTATTAGTGCTTTTGACTAAAGTTTAATATTTGTACTATTGGCTCTTTTCTCTCGCTGGCAATTTTATTTTTAATAAATTCTTTTAAAACAACATTTTAACGATTTGTTTTGATGTTGGCACGTCTCTCGCTAACTACTAAGTATCGCAACGACAACGTGTTGTTGCACTGACTTAACGTTCGAGGGAAACTATGAAAACTTCACTAATTGCAGCGACTTTACTTTCAGCAAGCATGATGAGCAGCGCAGTGAGCGCGCAAGAGTCAGTGCTTCAAACATTATTAACTGACATGGTAACAACAGCGGTTTCAGTTACTGCAAATGAGATAAGCGCAGACGTTTATCAAACTGTTGCCAATACGTCTTATCACTTCGAATTAGACGGC
Source organism: Alteromonas sp. 009811495 (assembly GCF_028865455.1). Lineage (NCBI taxonomy): Bacteria > Pseudomonadati > Pseudomonadota > Gammaproteobacteria > Alteromonadales > Alteromonadaceae > Alteromonas > Alteromonas sp. 009811495. The sequence continues at coordinate 3,628,235 of NZ_CP113972.1, read as the reverse complement.
AAAAATAGCGGCAAGTCAGGTAGCGTAAGCGTAACAGACTTGGTAGTGAGTACTGACGCAGCAGGCTCATCAAATGAAGAAGATGCCGACTAACATCATTGTTGTAAAAAAAGCGCCTTAGGGCGCTTTTTTTACATCTAGTATATAAGCTGCTCCTGATTCAGCGCCATTTTCATCCTTATGCGGCGTACCTACAATGGCCATGTGATCATACAAGGCTACATTCCAGCCGAACCTATCATTTTCTGATGCATCACTCGCTACTGTCTTGAACTTAAAGCGCCATTGTCCATTTTGCTTTTTATATATGTATAAAGCGCCTTGATTAACTGCGCTTACTTCGCTGTGCATAGCACTAATTATTGCCGTACTACTTGTTAAAGCAACGCCACGACCAAATCGGTCATCGGCATGACCATCAGGTGCAGTGATTTTATCTGTCTGTTTCCATACGCCATTGGAGTGTTCAAAAATATAGGCGGAGCCAGCGTCTATACCAACACCTTCAATATCATCTCTTCGCGCAGAAATTAAAGCGGTATTTCCGTTTAGCGCAACTCTTACGCCAAATATATCCGTTTTCTCTCCATCGCTTGCAAGTAACTTCGCCTGTTGATGCCACTGATTGTCATCGAACACAAAAGTATAGGCGGCCCCTGCGTTCTCAGCTTTCGCATCGTGTAGATCAGCACCCACAAGGATCGTATTGCCATCAATGGCAACGCTTATGCCAAATAAGTCACCCTCAGCACCGTCGGTTGCAGTGAGTTTGGTTTGAAATTGCCACTGATTATTCGCTTTTTTATACACGTAAGCTGCACCCGAATCGGTGTACGAACTATCGCTATGCGGCGCGCCAATCACAAGAAATTTTTCAGTTAGTGCAATACTCTGCCCATATGCATCGTCTTCACGTGCATCAACAGCCGTTAACACTTGAGTTTGGCTCCATGTATCGTTTTCTTTTTTGAAGACGAAAACTGCGCCGGCATTTTTCTTTTTGACGTCACTATTTCTCGCCCCTAAAAGTGCAAAACCATGTTTAAGCGCAACGTTTCCTCCCAAAGTATCATGGGGATAGCGCGGTGAGGCGATGAGTTTGGCTTGCTGCTGCCAACCCTCTTTTGTTTTTGCAAAGATATAGGCAGCACCCGCATCTTCACTGTCTCTTGAATCTGCTTTATATGCACCGACTAAGGCAATTTCTTTATCAATAGCAACGCTGTAACCAAAAAAATCCTCAGAGTTACCGTCATCAGGGACCACTTTAATTGGTTGTGCAAAACTATTCGGGGTGAGTAGCAGTAAACCACAAATAGTGAGCCTAATGGTTGTGAGATGTTTTTCCATTACCTTTTCATTCCTTGATTAGAAAGCAAACACACTAGTGGGTATAGCGCACTCCGACAATTCAGAGTCGATGAAATGAAAAATTTCAAAGATGGTTACAGCTCGCCCTTAGATGTAATGGCACTTTATTTACTCATGCTTAGGTGTAAAGACCGCTAATTCACAGTAGTGGTCAAATTCACAAAGTCAGTGGTTAAAAATACCAATTATTAGGTTTAGCTTGTTTTGAATTTACCTCTGTAAAAGTGATTTTTTGAAAAAATGCATACAAAACAATTGTTTAATAATTTGGCACGTTGATTGTAATAGTAATAGGGAATCCAGTAGGAAATCCAGCGAAGCACAATATGACAGTGGTACAGGGCTGGTAACCAAATAACATTCTTAACGGAGAAATAATCATGGGTATGTTTTCGCGTATTAACGATATTGTTCAAGCCAACATCAACGCAATGCTAGACAAGGCTGAGGATCCGGAAAAAATCATTCGTTTGATTATTCAGGAAATGGAAGAAACCTTGGTAGAAGTGCGAACTGATGCTGCGCGATATATCGCGCAACAAAAAACATTAGCGCGCCACATCGATGCAGCAACAAAAGAAATTAATGGTTGGCAAGATAAAGCCCAGCTTGCCATGAACAGCGATAAAGAAACCCTGGCTAAAGCTGCGCTTATCGAAAAGCAAAAGTACGTTGCAAAGCTCGCGTCACTTGAAGAGCAGCAAAAACATTTATCGGAGACGGTAGAGAAAATCCAGCAAGATACTTCGCGCCTTAATAGCAAACTAGCTGAAGCAAAGGCAAAACAGAAAACACTGGTACAGCGCAAAAATTCAGCGCAGACCCGCCTTAAAGTGAAGCAAGCAGACCATGAAAGCAAGATTGATGATGCGATGACGCGTTTTGAAAATTACGAGCAACGTATCGATTATCTAGAAGCGCAAGTTGATGCTTACGATTTGACGAAAACAAACGAAGCTACGTCACTGCAAGCTCAGTTTGACGCAATGGAAGCCGATGAGGCAATTGAGAAAGAATTGGCTGAACTTAAAAAGAATAAGGTCGCTTAAGCGACCTTACCCCAGCCAGTGTAAACCGCATTTAGCAAAGTACAGAATAAGAGTGGAGAAAATCATGAAAATGCCAACACAAAAACGTATGTATAGAGATTTAGATTCAGGCGTTATCTCGGGTGTTTGTGCAGGAGTTGCACGCTACTTTGATATAGACGCGGTATGGGTAAGAGCTGCGGCAGTGGTAAGCCTGTTCGTCGCTACCCCAATTACACTGGTTGCCTATATCGCTGCCGTTATTCTTCTGCCGAGGATGGGCTAATGAAAAATTTCTTGATTGCAGTGGTTATCGCCATTGTTCTTGTAAACTGCTTAGGCAATTTAGTAGACAGCTGGTTAGGAATGCATATCGTCATGGCCGATGAATTGTTAGGGCCATGGGAAAACATAGCGGTGTTATCACTTATAGGTGTGGTTTTGGTTGTGGTGGGCTTTGTCGTGGCAGTGAGCGTATTAGGTACTATCGTGCTTGGTTTGGGTGCGGGCTTACTAGCACTATTTGTTGTAGGCGTCAGCGCGTTTTGGCCCATTATCATTATTGGTATTGCGCTTTATGCTCTGAAAAACCGTAACTCTGCACAGTATAAGCAGCGAAATAGTCACAATATGCACCATACTTTATAGAAAACATAAGCCAAATTAAGTTGTGTTTACGTAGTAAAAGATGATGTTATAGACGCAGCCGTCATAAAGGTTTCGCATTTTTCAGGTAGAGTAAAAAATCATATAGCTGGTGAACGCCGGCTATATGTCATTTAAAAGGAAGGTTGGTGTGATATGAGACAATCAATTAACGCAAAATGGATCGCGATTTTCACTGCGGTAATATTGGTCGTATTCTGGATTATTGGTTGGTATTGGAGTTTTTCACCCGATACGTATGACGTGAGAGAGCGTTTACAGAAAAACTCGTCAATTGAAAATCCAACGAAGATTGCTGGCTACACATTAACCACAACAATGATTGATGTATCAGAAACCTTGCTCGACAAACCGGGTGGTTATCTTTCTAATGACGTTACACCACCGGGACTTTTCTTAGATAACATGCCGGCTTGGGAGTTTGGTGCGCTTGAAATGGTGCGTGACCTGGCATTATCAATGCGCAAAGACTTCAGCCGTTCTCAATCACAGTCAATTGAAAACCCTTATCTTACCAAAGCACATCCCAAATTTAATATGGACCACAAAAGCTGGGCGTTACCCTCTTCAGAGTCCAGTTACGCTGAAGGTATCGCGTTGTTAAAACAATATCGCGACGAGCTTGCCAGTACGCGTAATTCTGACAGTCAGTTTTATACACGTGCCGATAATTTGCGCGAATGGCTTAAACAAGTGGAAAAGCGGCTAGGTAGCTATTCACAAAGGCTTAGTGCCAGCGTAGGATCTGCTCGCATTAATACCGACCTTGCTGGTGACGCCAACGCAAGACAATCTTCACCGGTAGCCAGTCAGCGTGTTGTAAAAACAAGTTGGTGGAAATTAGATGATAACTTCTATGAAGCGCGCGGCGCTACATGGGCACTACTGCACTTTTTAAAAGCAGTAGAGATTGAGTTTTACGATGTGCTAGAAGATAAAAATGCATTGGTGAGTCTGCAGCAAATTATTAGAGAGCTAGAGGCTACTCAACAAACGGTATATAGCCCAATGATTTTAAATGGAAGCGGTTTTGGTATGTTAGCTAATCACTCGTTAGTAATGGCAAACTATATTTCTCGAGCAAATGCCGCTTTAATTGAACTTTCTGAACTGCTCAATCAAGGATAATTAATGAAAAAAGGTCTATTAGCTGCAGCATTAGGTTGCGCATTAGTGTCAACGGCATCTCAAGCTGACACCATTGCAGGTGTATATGTAGGTGCACAAATGTGGCAAACCGATACATCTGGTGGATTTGCTGATAGCAGTAGTACAGCAGACTTTAATTTTGATGATGAAACAAATACTGCGCTTTATATCGCTTTTGAACACCCAGTGCCTTTTGTTCCAAATATTAAAATTAGCCATGCGACATTAGATAACTCCGGCTCTACGGTATTGAACACCAATTTTACCTTTGATGGTGAGTTGTACACTGCAAACAGTGAAGTAAATACAGATGTGGAAATTGATTCAACCGATTTCATTATGTATTACGAGTTGTTTGACAACGACCTCGTTAGCTTCGACTTAGGCATAAATGCCAAGTATATCGATGGTTCTCTAGCGGTTGCAGACAGGTCCAGCAGCACATCGGGGTCTGCGGAGTTCTCTGGTATTATTCCAATGGCATACTCGAAGGTGCAATTGGGCTTGCCGTTTACAGGGCTTTCTGCCTACTTTGAAGGTAGCTATCTGTCATTTGATGATCACGAGTTAAGCGACTATCAAGCTGCAGTGCAGTATTCATTTATCGAAAGTATTGCGATAGACATGACGCTGCAAGTCGGTTACCGAAGCGTAACAGTAGACATTGAAGATCTTGACGATGTATATGCAGATATGGAGTTTGACGGCGTTTTCGCAGGATTAGAACTTCACTTCTAGACTATTTCTACGTATAGAAGAATAGGCGTGACTGAGTTTCAGTTCACGCCTTTTTTATTTCAATATCGCTTTTAAGCACTTTCCGTAATAAAAAAGTTTCATTTATTCTTTTCTCTTCTTGAAGAAAGTCGTTAGCCTTAGCGCCATTGATAAAAGGCTAAAAGACTATGTCACAAGATTCTAATTCGAACTCAGCGCCAGGCGCCGTATTAAACGAACAACAATGGAATGCAATTACGCAGGCCATTGCGGGGTTAAATCGTGATCAACTTACTTGGGTAAGTGGATATGCTGCGGGTATGGCGGCAGCGCAAGGTGGTGCAGTAGCACCAATTATGCAAGCGCAAGCTGCGTCTGCAGGTGATGCGCCAACATTGACCATTTTGTATGGTTCACAAACCGGTAATGCAAAAGGTGTGGCAGCACAGTGCCAAGCAAAAGCAGAAGAAGCAGGGTTTAATAGCAAGCTCGTTAGCATGGCAGACTACAAGCCACGCAACTTGAAAGGTGAAACCCACGTTGCTGTTTTCGTTAGTACGCATGGTGAAGGCGATGCGCCTGATGATGCTATTGAATTGCATGAATTTTTAGCAGGCAAAAAAGCGCCTAAGCTCACCAATACAAAATATGCTGTTTTAGGCTTAGGTGATAGCAGCTATGAGTTTTTCTGCCAAACAGGTAAAGACTTTGATGAGCGCTTGGGCAAGCTTGGCGGTAAAGCCATTGTAGAACGCCTCGATTGTGACGTTGACTATGAAGCTGAAGCCGAAGCATGGCTAAGCAAACTTATCGAGTCGCTTAAAGAAGATTTTAGTGCTGCGTCAGCGCCAGCAGTTGCAGCGCAAACCGGTGCAGCTGTTCACGGTGTAGCTGCACAGACGTACACCAAAAAAGCCCCGTTTAAAGCGTCTCTCATCGAGTCATTGAAGATAACAGGGCGCGACTCTGTAAAAGACATACGCCATATCGAAATTAGTCTTGAAGACTCTGGTATAACGTACCAGCCGGGTGATGCACTTGGTGTATGGTTCAAAAACGCACCATCACTGGTATCTGAGCTTATTAGTCTACTTTCTTTAGACGGCAACGCTGAAGTGGTTGTGGCCGAATCAAGTATGCCTTTGTCTGAAGCACTGACCTCAAAACTTGAGCTTACGTTAAGTTATCCTAATTTTATTAAGTCCTACCAAGCTGCTACAAGCTCTGAAAGTCTAGCGGCATTAATGGAAGACAAAGCGCAGCTGCGTACTTATATGGCTGAACGTCAGATAATTGATATTGTACGAGACCATCCCGGCTCGTTGACTGCTCAGCAGTTAGTCGATGCACTGCGCCCGCTAACGCCACGTTTGTATTCAATTGCATCAAGCCAAGCGGAAGTGGAAGAAGAAGTTCACCTAACCGTTGCACACGTAGATTATGAAGCTTTTGGTCATCGCCATCAGGGTGGTGCATCGGGTTTCTTGTGTGAATACCTTGAAGAAAACGGTGAAGTGGATGTGTTTGTCGAAAACAACGACAACTTCCGTTTGCCTGCAGATCCAAATACCCCAGTCATTATGGTAGGGCCGGGTACAGGTATAGCGCCATTTAGAGCCTTTATGCAAGAGCGCGACGCTCAAGACGCAGAAGGTAAAAACTGGTTGTTCTTTGGAAACCCACACTTTACGCAAGACTTTTTGTATCAAGTCGAGTGGCAGGGTTATGTAAAAGACGGTCTACTGGACAAAATTACATTGGCATTCTCACGTGACCAAGAAGAAAAAGTATACGTTCAACATCGTTTATTAGAAAACGGCAAAGAAGTATACGAATGGCTTGAACAAGGTGCACATTTCTATGTTTGTGGTGATGCTATGCACATGGCAAAAGATGTAGAAAATGCCTTAATTACTATTGTTCAAGAGCACGGTGGAAAATCTGAAGCTGATGCTAAAGCCTATATTGTTGAGTTGCGTAAAGCGAAACGTTATCAGAAGGATGTCTATTAATGAGTAACGAAAAATCACCTTTTATCGTTGAGGGCAAACTGGCTGACAACGAACGTCTTAAGCGTGAGAGTAATAACTTACGTGGTACTATTGAAGCCGATTTAAAAGATGATCTTACCGGCGGATTTACGGCGGATAATTTCCAGCTAATTCGTTTCCACGGTATGTACCAGCAGGACGACCGCGATATTCGCGCAGAGCGCGCTAAACAAAAATTAGAGCCATTGCACAATGTCATGCTTCGTGCGCGTTTGCCTGGCGGTGTTATCACGCCTGATCAATGGTTAGCAATCGATAAATTTGCAGCAGATCACTCTATTTATGGCAGTATTCGTTTAACAACGCGCCAAACATTTCAGTTTCACGGTGTGTTGAAGCCAAAAATTAAGTCGATGCACCAAATGTTAAATAAAGTTGGTATCGATTCAATTGCCACAGCAGGTGACGTTAACCGAAACGTGCTATGTACTTCGAACCCTGTTGAGTCTGCACTTCACGTTGAAGCATTTGAGTGGGCTAAAAAGATCAGTGAGCATTTGCTTCCTAAAACCCGCGCCTATGCTGAAATTTGGCTAGACGGCGAAAAAGTGGAGACCACCGAAAAGCCTGTTGAGCCTATTCTAGGTGATAACTACTTGCCACGTAAGTTTAAAACTACCGTGGTCATTCCACCGCAAAACGACGTAGACGTACATGCTAACGACTTGAACTTTGTAGCTATTGCCGAGAACGGCAAGTTAGTGGGCTTCAATGTACTTGTGGGCGGCGGTCTTGCGATGACACACGGTGACAAGAGCACGTATCCGCGTAAAGCCAGCGACTTTGGTTTCATTGGGCTAGAAAACACCCTAGATGTTGCAGCGGCGGTTGTTACCACTCAGCGCGATTGGGGTAATCGTGTCAATCGTAAAAACGCAAAGACAAAGTACACACTTGAACGTGTTGGTGTGGAAAACTTTAAAGCCGAAGTTGAAAAGCGCGCTGGTGTAACATTCCAAAAAAGTCGTCCGTACGAATTCACTGGGCGCGGTGATCGCATTGGTTGGGTAGAAGGTATCGACGGTAAATATCACCTTACTGTCTTTATCGAAAATGGCCGTATTTTGGATTACCCAAATAAGACCTTGAAAACAGGTTGCGCAGAGATTGCCAAAATCCACAAAGGCGATTTCCGTTTAACCGCAAACCAGAACCTGATTATTGCAGGCGTAGCTCCTGAAGATAAAGACACTATTGAGTCTTTCGCAAGACAGCACGGTTTGATTGCGCCTGAGATTTCTAATCAGCGCCTTGACTCAATGGCATGCGTAGCATTACCTACATGTCCGCTAGCTATGGCAGAAGCAGAGCGTTACTTGCCTGATGCGGTAACCGAACTTGAAGGGTTATTGGCGAAACACGGTCTAGAGCAAGACAGCGTGATCTTTCGTGTAACCGGTTGTCCAAACGGCTGCGGTCGCGCCATGTTGTCAGAAGTAGGCTTGGTGGGTAAAGGTCCAGGTAAATACAACCTTCATTTAGGTGGTAACCGGGAAGGTACACGCATTCCACGTATGTACCGTGAAAATATTAGTGAACAAGAAATCATGGCAGAACTTGATACGCTTTTAGGCCAATGGGCGAAAGAGCGTAATGATGGTGAAGCCTTTGGTGATTTTGTCATTCGCGCTGGTATCGTTAAACCAGTAGTAGACTCCGCACGGGATTTCTATGACGCATAATACAGCTACATCGCAGCAACCATTGTCACTTGATATCAGCAAAGAAGCGTTAGCCGATATCAATGAAACGTTGGAAACCATGACGGCGCAAGAGCGAGTTGCTTGGGCGCTGGAAAACTTGCCGGACACGCACATTGTCTCATCGAGCTTTGGCGCGCAGTCAGCAGTGATGCTGCATATGCTGACGCAAGCACAACCGGATATTCCGGTTGTGCTTACTGATACTGGCTACCTATTCCCAGAAACGTACAAATTTATTGATGAGTTGGTTCAAAAACTGAATCTTAACTTACATGTTTATCGAGCAGATATGTCTTCAGCGTGGCAAGAAGCGCGATTCGGCCGTTTGTGGGAAAAGGGTATAGACGGTATCGAACAGTACAACAAACTGAACAAAGTCGAGCCGATGCAGCGCGCATTGTCTGAACTAAATGCAGGAACATGGTTTGCTGGCTTACGTCGCAGTCAGTCAGACACGCGAGGAAAACTTCCTGTGCTTCAAAAGGTAGGAAAGCAGTTTAAGTTGTATCCTATTATTGATTGGAGCAACAAAGATCTTCACTACTACTTAAAAGAGAACAACCTTGAGTACCACCCATTATGGGAGCAAGGATATGTTTCTATCGGTGATTGGCACACAACGCAATCACTGCAAGAAGGTATGAGTGAGCAAGATACCCGTTTCTTCGGCTTGAAACGTGAATGTGGACTTCACGAATTCGGTGACGGAATTTAAGGTTTAACAACCTAGGTAATACTGAATACTTCGCCCAGAACTGTTTTTAGGGCCGCTAAATACGGTTCATTGGGCGACTTACCTACAAGGGTATATAACTCGCTCCCCACGGGTGTAAATTTATAATACACCAACGCGACACCCGATGTCTGACACGTGAGATCAATGGTGTCATTGACACAACGCAGAGACACTTTCTGGCCTTCTGTATACTCGCCACTCTCAATTTCACTCGCGTAAATGAGTTTCATTTCTTGTAATGACAACAAGTCAGGGTAGCTCAGTCCAATCGATGCTAAGTTTACATGCTCAGGCACAGGGCGTTTCAAAAACGAAAAAAGCCCTTTTCTTCTGTGAAACCCTACTAAAATTTGCGGCACGGGATCATTATTTCTTTTACTTGCCACGCTTACCGCTTTACTGAAAATCTTTGCATCGCGATGGGTGAGGGTTTTCAAGAGCTGTAAGGTGCGCAACGAAAAGCTACCGGGACGTGCTACTTCTACAGCAAAAATTTTTCCCCATAATTCCTGCATAGGCGGGCTGTAAATCACTTCAGCCATAGTACTAAAAGCAAAAAACCAATCTGGGTCAAGATTCTCTGTAGTTTGTTCGTTGATTGTTACATTTAGTGCTATATTTAGGACAGCTTGAAGGTTACTGGCCTTTTGTGTTTCAAGGATTTGTTTTCTGCGTTCGATAGCATGCTTTTGCTTTTTCGGATCAGGCGACAACATCGAAGGGCTAATACCGACGCGCGCAAACCAAGACAGCATTCGTTGACGACTCACGTCTACCTTGGCGTTGACGGTGTTTCGCTCTGTGGGTATGTTGTCTGCAGCGTTTGGTTTAGCTTTTTCCTCAGGTGCAGGTGTCTTATTTACCTGTTGGGAAAAATGCTGTGGCGTAATCTTCATATAAATGTGTTAAGTGATAAATTTAACGGCACTAGGGGAGCACTATTGCATTGCGTAACCCAATTATCAATGTAATCGTTGCCTTTATACAATGAGTAGCGCATTCTAGTATTGTATATGTTGAGGAAATAAGTGGTAATGTCGGCAATGGATTACGATAATGACGAACTCATCTTCTTAGACGATGATGGGTCAACTGACGAACAAGTACTTCTAGGCAAAGACTGGAACATTCTTATTGTAGATGATGATGAAGAAATTCATACCGTCACCCGTCTTGCTTTGTCTGATCTAGTGGTCAATGACCGCAAGCTTAATTTCATCCATGCCTATTCAGGTAAACAAGCCAAGGAATTACTGCACGAATATGGCAATAGCATTGCCATTATTTTACTTGATGTAGTGATGGAAACCGATGATGCCGGTTTTGAAGTGGTCAAGTACATTCGCGAAGATATGAAGCTATTTGAGCCTCGCATAATTTTACGTACAGGCCAGCCCGGTTATGCGCCGGAAGAGCAAGTCATCAAAGTTTACGACATTAACGACTATAAGACGAAAACAGAGCTCACAAGAGCCAAGTTACTTACCACAATTATTGCCTCTCTGCGTTCTTATCAGCAAATCATTACCATAAGTCAAAATCGCGCCGGTTTAGAAAAAATCATTACGTCGTCAGCTAATTTGTTTGAAGAACATTCGGTTAAAGCTTTTTGTGAAGGTGTCGTCACACAAATAAGTTCGCTTATAGGACTGGATTCAGAAGGCTTACTTTGTGCCAGAGCGGGCTCATTGATTGACCGTGAAGATGAAGATGTTTATGTGCTTGGCGCTGCCGGTGAGTATGCAAAGTACATTAACAAGCCTATTGAAGAGCTGCAGAAAGACGAAATTGCAGATAACGTGTCACGCTGCTTACGCCTTAAAAAACACATTTTTGAAGCTGGGTTCTCGGTTTTATTTATTAGCCGAGCAGGCTTTGAAGCCGCAGTCTACGTTCGCCAAACACATGAAATCAGTGACCTTGACCGCGATTTATTAGAAGTGTTTTTATCAAGCATTTCCGTTGGCTACGAAAACGTAAATCTATTCCATGAATTGAGAAATGCAGCATTTAGAGATTGGCTAACGCGTTTACCTAACCGAAATGAATTTATTAATATGCTCGATAAGCCACATAACTTTGCATGCGAAGATTGCTGCGTGGCGCTTATCGATGTAAATCACTTTTCTGATATTAACGATGGACTAGGTCAGGAAGTTGGGAACGATCTGTTACGCGCAATAAGCGACCGTTTTCAAACCGCGTTTGGTGATGACGTTAAAAAAGGGCGAATTGGTGCCGATGTCTTTGGTCTTATAGGGCCAGCAACCTCAGTTTCGCCTGATTCAATCAATGAGATATTTGAATCTTCATTTCAAGTTGGGGATCACACGTTACCTGTTAATGTAACGCTGGGTTTATGCAAGCTCGATAACAAGCGTAATATTGGTATAGAAATTCTCAAGCGAACTAATATCGCGCTTAATCGTGCTAAGAAGAACTTAACCGATAATTTTGAGTATTACGCGAAGGATATTGAAGACCAAACTACGTGGCGACTAGATATGATTAGGCGTTTGCGCAACGATTTTGCTGCACGCAAGCTCGAACTGTGGTTTCAACCTCAAGTAGATTTACTGAGTGAAAAAGTAGTGGGAATGGAGGGGTTATTGCGCTGGCCTGACGGTGACGGCGGCTATATTTCACCCGCAGTATTTGTTCCTTTGGCTGAATACTCTGGCTTGATTGTTGATATAGGTGAGTGGGTATTAGAAGAATCCTGCCGCAGGCTACAGCAACTACGAGAGCTAGATTATGGTCATTTGCGTGTTGCAGTGAATATTTCTATTCCACAATTCAGAGATCGTTTATTTGTCGATAAAGTTAAGCATGCTTTGTCTACCGCTAATTGCGATCCAAGCTTGTTAGAACTGGAGATCACTGAAAGTGTGGTAATGGACGAACCACAAATTGTGATTGATGCACTTAGAGCATTAAAAGAATTTGGTGTGAAAATCGCGATTGATGATTTTGGCACAGGCTTCTCATCTATGAGTTACCTACAGCAATTACCACTGGATCGTTTAAAAGTAGACCGTTCGTTTGTTAAGGACATCAAGCCCGGAGCAAGCGCTGTTCTTGCTGAAACAATCGTGACATTGGGCAACAAATTGGGATTGTTAACTATTGCAGAAGGCGTTGAAAAACGTGAGCAAGCAAGTTACATGATAAAATTGGGATGCGATGAAGCACAAGGGTATCTATATGCTAAACCAATGCCCTTTGACGACCTGCTAGAATTATTGAAAGAGCAAGATTAACTGCGTAATGCCTCGGCTACGTGCTGCTGCAGCCGAGGAACGACATTATTTTCAAACCACGGGTTCTTAGCTAGCCATCGGTTGTTTCGTCCAGATGGATGAGGAAGCACATATTCGTTGGGCTTATTGTGTTTTACCGCTTCTGTTAGTGTCTTGTACTCTTTAACGTAATATTGTTGCGCATAACGGCCGACATAAAGTGTAAGTACTGGTTTTAAGTGTGCAAGAACAGAAGGGTGCCAAGTAGGCGCACAACGTTTGATTGGCGGTGCATCAGCGCCGTTAATTAAGCCAGGAAAGCAGAGCCCCATTGGTAGAATAGCGACATTCTCAGGTTGGTAAAATAATTCAGCACTGATCCCCATCCAATGGCGTAGACGCTCACCGCTTAAGTCGTCGAATGGCTTTTCATTTTTATGGGCTTTTAAGCCTGGTGCTTGACCAATAATAAGGATCTTAGACTTATTATGTAGAGAAAAAATTGGACGCGGCGCATAGGGTAGTTTGTCACTACATAGAGTGCAAGCCTTGATATTTTCTACTAAGTTTCGGAATTCAGACAATTTTTTTCCAAATCTCGTCAAATATTTCACACTGTCATACTTCTGTAACATTACTATGATCTGAATTGACTATCTAACGTATATACAGTATATTTACATTTAACAGTAATGTACTGTAACACAGGAGAAGAGACATGCGTAAAGTAGTACTTGGATTAGCATTATCAGCTGCATTTGGTATTGCGCATGCGGAATCTGGCAGTAACCAGCTTTTCGATTGCATGGATGCGAAAACATTCGAAATGAATAACCAATGTATGGCCGACCAAATCGGTAACAACATTCGTTTCCGTGATGCACAAGCAAAAATGATTGAAGTTGCTAGCGAGAGTCAAGGCGACTACGCCATTGCAACAATGACATTCGATCAAGAAAAAATGCACATTGATATCGTGGCTCATAAAGACGCGTTGAATGCCTTAGCTGCGAACCGTAACTAATTATATAGTTAGCTCAAAAGCCGGCGCTTGATGCCGGCTTTTTTGTGCCTGTTAAAAAATTCTATTTAAGCCATTAATAGCTGCAACACGATAAGCCTCAGCCATCGTTGGGTAGTTAAATGTGGTATTGACGAAGTAGTCAATCGTGTTGCCTTCGCCTTTTTGCTGCATAATTGCCTGACCGATATGTACGATCTCCGATGCACGCTCGCCAAAACAGTGGATCCCAAGGATCTCTTTGGTCTCTCTATGAAACAAAATTTTAAGACTACCTGTTTGAGTAGAAGCAATTTGTGCACGGGCTAAGTGTTTAAACTGGGCGCGGCCTACTTCGTAAGGCACTTTTGCAGCCGTGAGTTCTTGTTCTGTTTTACCAACAGAGCTTATTTCAGGAATGGTATAGATCCCCGACGGAATATCTGCGACCAGTGCGGCATGGGTTTTCTTGTCCAGCATCGCTTCGGCGGCAAAACGACCTTGATTGTAGGCTGCTGATGCCAAGCTAGGATAGCCAATTACATCGCCCACGGCATAGATATTATCGACCTCAGTTTGGTAGTTCTCATTAACGCTTAACTGCCCTCTGCTGTCTGCCTTAAGTCCTACGTTTTCAAGTTTAAGCGTATCGGTATTACCCGTTCGACCGTTTGCAAACAACAAACAATCTGCACGCATTCGCTTACCCGACGCTAGGTTAAGGATCACTGAATCGTCAGTTGCTTCCACCGATGAATAGGTTTCGTTATGGCGAATAAGCACGCCGTTATTCCACAAGTGATAACTCAACGCATCTGAAATTTCGGTATCTAGAAACGACAGTAAACGATCGCGCATATTCACCAAATCAACTTTTACGCCAAGCCCTCTAAATATACTGGCGTACTCAGAGCCGATAACCCCTGCTCCATAAATAATAATGGATTTAGGATCGTGATTTAAAGACAAAATAGTGTCTGAGTTATAAATACGCGGGTGATTGAAGTCGATATCCTTCGGGCAATAAGGGCGAGAGCCCGTAGCAATGGCAATTTGCCCCGCAGTGACAGTATCTCTCGAACCGTCTTTTCGGGTAATTTCTAACGTATGGGCATCAACAAAGCTTGCTTCTCCGTGAAACAAGGTTACGCGATTGCGTTCATAGAATGAGGAGCGCAGTCGAGTTTGGCTTTTAACAACACCACTGGCATGGCGCATAATGTCGGAAAATGTAAGACTCTTACTTAAATGGTTGTCAGCGAAAAGCGGTGACGTATTGTATTCAATTAAGCGACTAACGGAATGGCGCAGCGCTTTAGAGGGTATTGTGCCCCAATGAGTACAGCCTCCACCTACAGCGTCGTAGCGCTCTACTATTGCAACTTTCTTTCCCGCTTTAGCAAGCTGCATTGCCACACCTTCACCGCCAGGGCCTGTTCCGATTACGATCGCATCATAATGGTACGACGGTGCTTTTGTTTTTTGCTTCGTTGCCATGTTTTTCCCAACTCGTTGTTTTTTATTTTAGATAAGCGTGTACCAAGCAAAACCTAGCACGCTCTTATCATAGTATTACCTGACTACCACAGTAATTCCAACCGACTCTAGTCGTAGATAATAAAAAACCACACGAGCCAAAGGCTGGTGTGGTTTTTTTACGCGTATTGTTAACTAAATTGGCTTATGCCATTTGCAAAGACAAGGTTTGCAGTTGTAACCATTTTTCTTTTTGAACAGCAAACGCGTGCTTTAGTTCCTTGTACTTATAAGCTAGCTCTAATCCTTCAATACTGCGCTTCAATGTTTTTTGCTTAATACGCATTACCCGTTTCTTTGTTGAGTAGTAGTCGCTCATACGCTGCATAAGTAAGTCGTATTCTTGCTGAATGGTGTGCATTAACTCTTCAGCATTTGGTAATACAGAGACTTGTTCGCTAGCACGCTGAAGTTGCATAGCTGCCAATGCTTTTTCGATACGTTCTTCAGGTACCTTGCGAAGATTACGTGTTAACCCAAAATAAGAAAGACCTTTAATCAACCACTTGGTTGGATCAAACTGATACCAACGAATCCCGTTGCGATAGTCATACTCAAAGATATGGTGATAGTTATGATAACCTTCACCAAAGGTGAAGAATGCTAGAACACCATTATCTCTTGCTGTGTTCTTGTCGGTATAAGGTTGACTACCCCAAAAATGGGCAAGTGAATTAATAAAGAAGGTGACGTGATGAACCAATACCAGACGAAGAACACCCGCAATTAACATCATGCCAAGCACATCACCATTTAGATATCCTAGCAATCCAGTAATACCAAAATTAGCCGCCAGAACGATAGGGAGATAATAATTGTGTTGCCACATTACGACCTTGTCTTTCTGTAGGTCTTTGCAATTGCTGTAATCATCATAGCGTTTCGCTTGATATTCACGCAGCATCCACCCTATGTGAGCGAACCACAACCCCTTTTTGGCTGAGTAGGGATCTTTGTCATTGTCATCAACGTGACGATGGTGAATGCGGTGATCTGACGACCAGTGCAAAATACTATTTTGCAGTGCCATGGCACCGCCGATTGCGAGTATGACGCGTACCACAACATTGGCGTCATAAGTTTTGTGTGACCACAAGCGATGGTAGCCAGCAGTGATAGACATACCTGTAAAGTAAAATAGGAATATAGCAGTGCCAATTTCGGCCCAATCAATACCTTGATATGCCACCCAAAGTGGAACACCAATAAATGCAATCGCGCCAGATATTAAAAATACCAGCACGTTAGTCAAAATAAGAGGAGGTTTTTTCATTTTATACAACTTGGCTTACAACTGTTCGCTAATTTATCGTTTTACGGAAGTTCAGGCAAGCAAAACCAAGATAAGTTCTGCTTACATGTGTAAAGTTTAATTATAGATTATGCCGTCAAATTCGCGTCGACATTTGAAGTGAAAATCGCTTATTGCTTGTTTATAAAAGAGATGATTGTTTCGCTAACGGCTTCAGGTGCTTCCATTTGAGGGTAATGCCCAACATTTGCGATGCGAACGATATTCTTGCTTGAGACTAATGTCTCATACCGCTCTACCATGTGCTCTCCTGATATGGGATCCGCACTACCGTTGATAATTTGTATTGGGCAAACGGCGTGTGTTAACGCCTCTAACCACCGCTCTCTGTGATATTTGCGTTGTGTCATATACCCGATGAGTTTATGGAAAACCTGCTTTCCTTGGTTGAAATTAATAAGCTGCCACATTTCCTCTAGTTCCTGAACACTTGGTTGAGTATCGTTTCCAAAGACAGATCGCATATTGCTATCAACGCTTTTTTTGCTGATCAACTTAGCGACATAGAAGCCCAGAGGAGAATTCAGCAAAGTTTGAATAAATTTAGGTCGATGAGTTTCAGGAAAGAGTCCGCCGTTAAGGAGTGTCGCGCTTTGTAGGGTAAGTCCTTCATCATTGTGATGAATGTGGGCGTGTCGATAAAGTAACTCTTGCGCAACAGAATCACCGTAGTCATGGGCGATGATATGACATTGCGTTATATTAAGGTGCTTTAACAGTGCTTCGAAAACATTCGCTTGGTTGTGAATTGAATAGTCATACTCGCTTGGTTTATCGGAAAAGCCAAATCCAAGCATATCAAGTGTAATCACTCTAAAGTGCTGACACAGTGAAGGCCATATTTTGTGCCAGTCCCAACTAGCGGTAGGGAATCCATGTATTAAAACTACTGTTGGAGCAACCTGCAAATTATTGGGATGAATCTTTTTTACACCCAATTCACTGTATTTACTGTCCTGGTAAAAGATATTCATTTCGCAATAAGGAAACATTTGGCCAGTTTGCTGCCACTGCTCAATGGATAAATTGGATGCAATATACTTTGTGCTATTCATTTTGACAGTTCTTAATCTAGTTGATGAATTGAGACCGGCGATGTTCTCATTGCGTCTCGTAATTCTCTCTCAATGACATACATTCTGTCCTGACCCCACACCATCGTGTTTTTGTAGCGAAAAATCGGTACACCCCAATTACCAAAGGCGTACATTTCTTGTTGATTTGATACCACTTCCTCTTTCCAGTGACTGTCGCTTAGGTGACATTTTGCTTCGGTCCAATTTAATCCCGCTTGTTCAACAATACGTTTCATTCCCTCATTGGTGTCTGCCCTAATGCCTTTGGCATTTACGCCTTGTGCGAATGCCAAAAGGTATTCAAGGTAGCGTCCTCGTTCGCGAGCAAAACGTAAAAGGGAGTAACAACGCTCAACGCCAGGGCCTAAGGGATCTGCGACAAAACCGTATTCAATGCCCAATTTTCGAGCTTCTCGTGTGGTATCTAAGAATATGTAAAGGGCTTTCTTTTTAGGGACATCTAGTCCCCTCATCATCATAGGTAGGACAGGCTTTACGTTAAGTGGTACACCATACGCGTTGGCAAGGTATATGGCCTTGTAAAGTGCGATATAGGAATAAGGACTGCGTGCTGACCAAAACAGTTCAATAGGGGGGACGTTTTCCACTTTTACAGAGGGTAGTGCGGCGTTATGTATTATTGAGCTTTGAATATTCAAATAACTGCGGTCGAAAACAACGTGGATAGTAGGTAGTTTTCCTAGATTCTCGTGTAACAAACGCTCTTCCAAATGGCAAAGGCGATCTACGCCCCAATACCACTCTCCCTCAAAATAGAGGGTCGCAGGTAGGTAGTGCCCTTGCTGTGATAGGGAATTACTATTTTCTTTGAGCTTTATTTTGAGGGCATCAGCGTTCTTTGATTGTTTCATTTGACGATATGGCTCGTTAGCATTGCGTGATTGCCAGTAATCTTCAAATATACGGAGTAAAGCTTGCCAACTGTCTCCTTGGTCAATTCTATCTTGTAAATGTATTGCGTAGGCGTCGTAATGTGCTACATCAATCGCCGATTGTGACTTGTTGGGGTGTGGTAAAAATTTGAAGTGATAAAGAGAAGCCACATAATTTGCGTCAACTAACGCGTGTTTTGCCCATAATTCTGGTTCGGGAAACATGTCTTCTTGCAATGAATAAATGACGTTAGCACTAAACTCGACATTAAAGCGCTTTTCTATACTGGGGAGCGCCTGCACTAAAAGGTATGAATAGGGATCATCCACTTTCAGATAAACATTAATGCATGCCTTACGATTTGTAAGACGGCGTAGTAAGCGGTGAAATTTGCGCCGTCCATCTCGCAATACGTCACTTGATATCGCTCTTAGTAAGTAGGGTTGAATGACCTTTTTCACAATAAACTAGGCACAATACGCCCCTTGGTTATTTGACAGCAGACTCTATTAAACTACCGTATCACACTCTATTTTCAGTTCTTAACAAAATATTAACTTCGTCACGTTTTAATATCGTCAACATTTGCTTAAGCGAGAATTCACCTTCTTTGTTTCTTTGACGCATACTCTTACGATAGACTACAAAGTCTTATGCTAGGGCCTCTTAATATGGTGTAACTGTGAGCCGACAAGAACAGAAATTAAAAACCCGCCAAAATATCATCCACGCCGCGTTCTCTTTGCTTGATGAAAACCGAAGTCTTTCGGCAATTAGCTTAAGAGAAGTTGCTCGTGAAGCAGGTATTGCTCCTACGTCTTTCTATCGACACTTCAAAGATATGGATGAATTGGGGCTTACATTGGTCGACGAAGCTGGTTTAGCACTTCGACAATTGATGCGGCAGGCCAGGCGACGCATTGCATCTGGCGGCGGTGTTATTCATACCTCAGTAGAAACTTTCATGGAGTTTATCGCAGCGAATAAAAATGTATTTCGTTTATTATTGCGTGAGCACACAGGAACGTCTTCGGCGTATCGTTTAGCAGTTTTTCGAGAAATACAGCATTTTATTGATGAGCTCACCGACTATATTATTGAGCAACAAAGTGTGGAATATGCATGTGCGCAATTGCAAGCTGATGCGATGGTGAGACTTGTTTTCAGTGCGGGGGCTGAAGCACTGGAAGCTGACGATAAATTGCGTGGTGAAATTGGTGAAAAAGTTAAAGCTCAACTGAGGTTTGTGCAGGTGGGCGCAACGACAACTGTAGGTAAGAAATAACGAGAGGGTGTTGATCTTTACCGTAAAACTAAAGCGCAAAAACTAACATTCTCTAATGTAAAAGAGGCCGCTTTTGGCCTCTTTAGTATACTTTTTTTGTATAGAAGCCGTGCTCTATTTTCGTGACAATAGCACACCAGCTTCGACGTGATGTGTAAACGGGAATTGGTCGAATAACGCCGCTGCACTTATTTCGTGAGTTTTGCAAAGTGATTCAAGATTCTGTGCAAGCGTCTCGGGATTACATGAGATATATACAATGTTGTCGTAATCCTGAATCATTTTTAGTGATTCTACATCAAGGCCTGCGCGCGGAGGGTCGACAAGAACCGTTGTAAAGTTGTAATCCTTCAGTTCAATTCCTTCTAACCGACTAAACGTACGTTCGCCTTTCATGGCTTGTGTAAATTCTTCCGCGGCTAATCTAACAATTTTTACGTTATTCAGTTTGTTTTGTTCTATGTTGAACTGTGCAGCTTGAACTGACGGCTTCGCTATTTCAGTTCCAACCACATTGTCGAAATGAAGCGCCAAAGGAAGTGAGAAGTTTCCTGCGCCACAATACATTTCGAGTAGATCACCGGTAAGGGGGGTAACACAGTCAAGAGCCCATTCAATCATGCTGCAATTTACCGAAGCATTTGGTTGGGTAAAGCTATTTTCAATATGTTTGAAAATGAATGTTCTGTCTTTAATTGGTAATCGCTCAATAACGAAGTCATCACCTATAACGCGTTTCTGCTTACGAGCTCGGCCAATGATGTTTACTTTTTTAAACTCAGTTTCAAGTGATTGCTTTAATGCTCTTGCCTGTTGTTCCCATTCGTCGTCGAGTTGACGGTGATATAAGAGGCTTATTACCAATTCTCCTGAAAGCGCAGAAAGGTAATCTATCTGAAAAAGCTTTTTCCTTAAGACTTCTGACGGTCTTACGTGTTCCAGCAACGCGGTCATTGCGCGATTAATGGTCTCGCATGCTGGTGGAAAAGCGTCGACACGGTATTTTTCCTTTGTCTCTTGGTTGAACATGATGTGATATAGGTCGTCACCTTCATGCCAAACCCTAAACTCAGCACGCATACGGTAATGCGTAGGCTGGGAACTAAAAACCTCTAACTTCGGTGCATTAAATGGAGAAAGTAAGTCACCTAGGCGGGTAACTTTTTCGTCAAGCTGAGCTTGATAGTTTTTCAGATCTGGTGCGGTCATATTACTCTCTCCATCACGATTTCGTGGTTAACACCGTTGTTTTGTTTTGCAAGGTCGCGAATTGTAGTCCCTCACAAAATATGTGCAATGCTAAATGGCTTTATAAGCACTTTTATACAAGCAGGGATAAAAAAGGTGTATTAAAATTAAACAATCCTGATTCAGTGCCGATAATAAGAAAGAGGATAGTGAGGATCAAATTATGAACGTGGGTCAAATTAAAGCCTTTATGGGAGACCAAAAGGCTGAGCAAAAGGCATCAGTTCACCCGAATGAGGCGCTGAAAAAGCAATTGCAACAAGATGGGTTGCAACAAGCTGCCGAGTTTTCAAAGCAACAAGCGGCGTCGGTGTCGGTATCAAGCAGTCAGACCAGTATCGGACTACGTGTTGTCAGCAGCAGTCTTAACCAAACACTTGAGGTTGACGGCCAAAAACCACAGGAATCGAAAGACAAAGCGATTGAAGAAAAGTCGACCAGTTTGTTCGATTTTGAAAAGGTGGCGAGGAACGTTCTTAAGTTTGTGGGGGGAGTGATTCGAGGTGCGGCGAATGGTGGGGCTAGTGATGAAAAGCTCACCGGATTATTTAGCCAAGCGAGAGAAGGTGTGAGTCGTGGCTTTGCTATGGCAGAAAAAGATCTTGCGGGGTTTATGAATGACGAAATTCAGCAAGGAATGACAAAAAGCCGTGACTTGATTGATACGGGCATTGACGACCTAGAAACAGACATTTTTGGTCGCAATGAAGCTACTGCGGTGTCATTAACGTCTTTAGAAGCAGTATCAGCGTCAGATGAAAAGTCAGGAAGCCTTTTAATCCGAACCAAAGATGGCGATGAGGTGACATTTAGCTTTGAAAGTCTTCGGTCATTTCAGGCTTCGCAGCAATTGTCATTCACTGCACAAAATTCTGGTACGCAAAACGCGTCAGATGACAACGGCGCTGAAACAAGTAGTGATTCGCAATCGTTTACAGCTGAGCAAACCACTTCTTACCAATATTACGAAAGAAGCGGTATTAGTTTTTCGCTCAAAGGTGAGTTAGATGAAGATGAGCTTCAATCAGTTGCGGATCTCGTTGGGCAAGTTCAGGATCTTGCAGATACGTTTTATAGTGGAGACATAGACAAAGCGTTTGAAGAAGCACTCAGTTTGGGCTTTGATGATAAGGAACTGGTTGGTTACGCGCTTCAACTGAACAGGACAACACAAACAGAAGTCCTAAAGACGTATGAAAATATTCAGCATTATAATGATGAGAAAAGTGACAAATCGCAATTTGGAAATGTTGTGAGTCCAATCTCGCAATACCTAGATAAAATGATGAGCACATTTTCCAATGTAGAAAGTACGTTATCTAGCAATGAAGATTACAATACCTTAATTGCGGGACTAATTAGTAAAATGGAAGACGTTCAGGTGCCTGACTTGGTATCGGCAATAAATAGATTTCATACCTTTAACCAAACTTTGTTGCAAGGACTTCCGCAAAGCACAGAGACAACTGCTAATTCATAATTAGGAAGAGTTTGTAAATATAAAAAAGCCCGGAACGAGTCCGGGCTTTTGTTTATATCAACATGAACATACCTTAAGCGTGTTCGACCTTATCTTTCGCTGGGCGTACTTTTAGCGTACGTTCTTGAAAGATGGAATCGTTAGTTTTATCAATGACGCTATTTAGATCGTCAGTGATCACTTCAATAAAACCATAACCTTTACGCTTACCTGTTTTGCGATCCTTCATTAGGCGGACAGACTGTACTTCTATATAACTGCTAAAGTATTCCTTAACTGCACTCTCGTTTGCACGGTAAGGTAAATTACCTACGTAGAGTGTTTCAATGGAACCTTCTTGAGTGTTATCTCTGGCATCTGAGGAAGATGTGCTTTGAATAAGAGATGCTAGCCATGGTGTGACGATACCGCTAATGAGCAAAGCGGCGGACACGGTCAATGGAACGTGTACATTTAAACTAGCTGAAGAAAATAACAAATAACCTGCAATTGCAAAAATAGCGCTAATAACAGCGCATTGAATAAAGCCTACTTTCATATACCTACCTTTCTATTGTTTATTATGGGTTGGAGGCTGGTCATAGTTTACTCATTTGTAACAAATTGAACAATAAATTGTGAAAAAACTAGTCTAAAGGTGCATTTGATCATATGAAATGATGGAGAAATGAGCGGTTAACACTAAAATTGGGTTAAAATGCAAAAAAAGACAAATTAGCTGTTGATCTTTTCCAGTAGGTATCTATAATGCGCTCCACGTTCTGAGGGGGCTTCAAGTAAAATGAAGTGTTCAAAGAGCTAAGTGCGAAACCAAGTTTTCAAGCAAATAAAAAGTTTAAAAACAAGGTTGACATCAAAAATAAACGATGTAAAATGCGCACCTCACTCGAACAGGGTGAGTCACTAAGAAGCAAAGCTTCTAGTGAATTGCGACGAAGTCGCAACGTTCTTTAAAAATTTAGACAAGACAATCTGTGTGGGCACTCGTTAAGAGTGTCACAACGACGATTCATATTTCGATATATTTAATTGAAGAGTTTGATCATGGCTCAGATTGAACGCTGGCGGCAGGCCTAACACATGCAAGTCGAACGGTAACATTTCTAGCTTGCTAGAAGATGACGAGTGGCGGACGGGTGAGTAATGCTTGGGAACTTGCCTTTGCGAGGGGGATAACAGTTGGAAACGACTGCTAATACCGCATAACGTCTTCGGACCAAACGGGGCTTCGGCTCCGGCGCAAAGAGAGGCCCAAGTGAGATTAGCTAGTTGGTGAGGTAAAGGCTCACCAAGGCGACGATCTCTAGCTGTTCTGAGAGGAAGATCAGCCACACTGGGACTGAGACACGGCCCAGACTCCTACGGGAGGCAGCAGTGGGGAATATTGCACAATGGGGGAAACCCTGATGCAGCCATGCCGCGTGTGTGAAGAAGGCCTTCGGGTTGTAAAGCACTTTCAGTTGTGAGGAAAAGTTGGTAGTTAATACCTGCCAGCCGTGACGTTAACAACAGAAGAAGCACCGGCTAACTCCGTGCCAGCAGCCGCGGTAATACGGAGGGTGCGAGCGTTAATCGGAATTACTGGGCGTAAAGCGCACGCAGGCGGTTTGTTAAGCTAGATGTGAAAGCCCCGGGCTCAACCTGGGATGGTCATTTAGAACTGGCAGACTAGAGTCTTGGAGAGGGGAGTGGAATTCCAGGTGTAGCGGTGAAATGCGTAGATATCTGGAGGAACATCAGTGGCGAAGGCGACTCCCTGGCCAAAGACTGACGCTCATGTGCGAAAGTGTGGGTAGCGAACAGGATTAGATACCCTGGTAGTCCACACCGTAAACGCTGTCTACTAGCTGTGTGTGATTTTAAATCGTGCGTAGCGAAGCTAACGCGCTAAGTAGACCGCCTGGGGAGTACGGCCGCAAGGTTAAAACTCAAATGAATTGACGGGGGCCCGCACAAGCGGTGGAGCATGTGGTTTAATTCGATGCAACGCGAAGAACCTTACCTACACTTGACATGCTGAGAAGTTACTAGAGATAGTTTCGTGCCTTCGGGAACTCAGACACAGGTGCTGCATGGCTGTCGTCAGCTCGTGTCGTGAGATGTTGGGTTAAGTCCCGCAACGAGCGCAACCCTTGTCCTTAGTTGCCAGCATTAAGTTGGGCACTCTAAGGAGACTGCCGGTGACAAACCGGAGGAAGGTGGGGACGACGTCAAGTCATCATGGCCCTTACGTGTAGGGCTACACACGTGCTACAATGGCATTTACAGAGGGAAGCGAGACAGTGATGTGGAGCGGACCCCTTAAAGAATGTCGTAGTCCGGATTGGAGTCTGCAACTCGACTCCATGAAGTCGGAATCGCTAGTAATCGCAGGTCAGAATACTGCGGTGAATACGTTCCCGGGCCTTGTACACACCGCCCGTCACACCATGGGAGTGGGATGCAAAAGAAGTAGTTAGTCTAACCTTCGGGAGGACGATTACCACTTTGTGTTTCATGACTGGGGTGAAGTCGTAACAAGGTAACCCTAGGGGAACCTGGGGTTGGATCACCTCCTTACCATTACGTCGATAGACGCCTTGATGCAGTGCCTACACAGATAGTCTTGTTTAAAATGAAGAACGACACAAGTTTATGGGGCTATAGCTCAGCTGGGAGAGCGCCTGATTTGCATTCAGGAGGTCAGCAGTTCGATCCTGCTTAGCTCCACCATCTACTTGAAAATCTGAGCTTGAAAGCGACAGGTTGTAGACTGAAGGCTTGTAGCTCAGCTGGTTAGAGCGCACCCCTGATAAGGGTGAGGTCGGCAGTTCAAGTCTGCCCAAGCCTACCATTTCTTACTTATACGGCGTTATCGTATCGCTCACGTGCTACTAGCACGCTACGCAATCCGATGCCTTGTCTAAGAAAGAAATAGATGGCAAAAAACGTGTCAAAACGGAATTTAAATCCTAATGAATATTTACTGTTTCAGTAAGCATTGATTAGGGTTTTTTACTCTAAAGTGCAAGGGTGTTGCTTCGCAACCTATACCTTGTGTTGCAATCGGCAAGTCCGATTGCAAGAAAAGTTCTTTAACAATTTGGAAAGCTGATATTAATAGTAATCAATCAAAATTGAGTAACTGAGAAATCGAAAGATGACTTTTTACTCTACTTGACTGAATTGCTTGTTATCAATCGATGATTTGATAGCAAGGCAATTCTTCCGATTAGCTTGTCATGCATACAACATTACCCAACCTGAATTCAAAAGGCGGGTTAAAAGCACAAATGAGGTTTTTTGGGGTTGTATGGTTAAGTGACGAAGCGTATACGGTGGATGCCTTGGCAGTTAGAGGCGATGAAGGACGTGTAAGTCTGCGAAAAGCTGTGGTGAGCCGACAAAATGCATTTGAGCCACAGATGTCCGAATGGGGAAACCCACCTATTTATAGGTATCGTTGCATGAATACATAGTGTAACGAGGCGAACGAGGGGAACTGAAACATCTAAGTACCCTTAGGAAAAGAAATCAACCGAGATTCCCCTAGTAGCGGCGAGCGAACGGGGAGCAGCCCTTAAGCTGTTTAGAATTTAGTGGAATCCTTTGGGAAGAGGAGCGATACAAGGTGATAGCCCTGTACACGACGGATTCTTTACAGTGAAATCGAGTAGGTCGGGACACGTGTTATCTTGACTGAATATGGGGGGACCATCCTCCAAGGCTAAATACTCCTAACTGACCGATAGTGAACCAGTACCGTGAGGGAAAGGCGAAAAGAACCCCTGTGAGGGGAGTGAAATAGAACCTGAAACCGTATACGTACAAGCAGTGGGAGCCCTTCGGGGTGACTGCGTACCTTTTGTATAATGGGTCAGCGACTTATATTTAGTAGCAAGGTTAAGTGAATAACGGAGCCGTAGCGAAAGCGAGTGTTAACTGCGCGTTTAGTTGCTAGGTATAGACCCGAAACCCGGTGATCTAGCCATGGGCAGGTTGAAGGTTGAGTAACATCAACTGGAGGACCGAACCCACTAACGTTGAAAAGTTAGGGGATGACCTGTGGCTGGGGGTGAAAGGCCAATCAAACCGGGAGATAGCTGGTTCTCCCCGAAATCTATTTAGGTAGAGCCTCGGACGAATTCCATTGGGGGTAGAGCACTGTTAAGGCTAGGGGGTCATCCCGACTTACCAACCCTTTGCAAACTCCGAATACCAATGAGAACTATCCGGGAGACACACGGCGGGTGCTAACGTCCGTCGTGGAGAGGGAAACAACCCAGACCGCCAGCTAAGGTCCCAAAATATTGCTAAGTGGGAAACGATGTGGGAAGGCATAGACAGCTAGGAGGTTGGCTTAGAAGCAGCCACCCTTTAAAGAAAGCGTAATAGCTCACTAGTCGAGTCGGCCTGCGCGGAAGATGTAACGGGGCTAAGCAATATACCGAAGCTGCGGCAGCATGTTTACATGCTGGGTAGGGGAGCGTTGTGTAAGTGGATGAAGGTGAGTTGTAAAGCTTGCTGGACATATCACAAGTGCGAATGCTGACATGAGTAACGATAATGGGAGTGAAAAACTCCCACGCCGGAAGACCAAGGTTTCCTGTCCCATGCTAATCAGGGCAGGGTAAGTCGGCCCCTAAGGCGAGGCAGAAATGCGTAGTCGATGGGAAACGGGTTAATATTCCCGTACTTATATAATCAGTGATGGAGGGACGGAGAAGGCTAGGCAAGCTTGGCGTTGGTTGTCCAAGTGAAAGCGAGTAGGCCGAGAACTTAGGTAAATCCGGGTTCTTAAAGCTGAGACGCGAGACGAACTACTACGGTAGTGAAGTTGTTGATGCCCTGCTTCCAGGAAAAGCTTCTAAACTTATGATTATGTGAACCGTACCCCAAACCGACACAGGTGGTCAGGTAGAGAATACTAAGGCGCTTGAGAGAACTCGGGTGAAGGAACTCGGCAAAATTGTACCGTAACTTCGGGAGAAGGTACGCCCCTGTTTGTGAACGCCTTGCGCGGTAAGCAGATGGGGGCCGCAGTGACCAGGTGGCTGGGACTGTTTATTAAAAACACAGCACTCTGCAAACTCGTAAGAGGACGTATAGGGTGTGACACCTGCCCGGTGCCGGAAGGTTAATTGATGGGGTTAGCGTATGCGAAGCTCTTGATCGAAGCCCCGGTAAACGGCGGCCGTAACTATAACGGTCCTAAGGTAGCGAAATTCCTTGTCGGGTAAGTTCCGACCTGCACGAATGGTGTAACCATGGCCACGCTGTCTCCACCCGAGACTCAGTGAAATTGAAATCGCAGTGAAGATGCTGTGTACCCGCACCTAGACGGAAAGACCCCGTGAACCTTTACTACAGCTTGGCACTGAACATTGAACCTACATGTGTAGGATAGGTGGGAGGCTTTGAAGCACAGTCGCTAGATTGTGTGGAGCCGTCCTTGAAATACCACCCTTGTATGTTTGATGTTCTAACATTGGTCCCTTATCGGGATTGTGGACAGTGTCTGGTGGGTAGTTTGACTGGGGCGGTCTCCTCCCAAATAGTAACGGAGGAGCACGAAGGTTAGCTAATCACGGTCGGACATCGTGAGGTTAGTGCAATGGCATAAGCTAGCTTAACTGCGAGACAGACACGTCGAGCAGGTACGAAAGTAGGTCATAGTGATCCGGTGGTTCTGTATGGAAGGGCCATCGCTCAACGGATAAAAGGTACTCCGGGGATAACAGGCTGATACCGCCCAAGAGTTCATATCGACGGCGGTGTTTGGCACCTCGATGTCGGCTCATCACATCCTGGGGCTGAAGTCGGTCCCAAGGGATGGCTGCTGTTCGCCATTTAAAGTGGTACGCGAGCTGGGTTTAGAACGTCGTGAGACAGTTCGGTCCCTATCTGGTGTGGGCGTTGGATGATTGATGGGAGCTGCTCCTAGTACGAGAGGACCGGAGTGGACGAACCGCTGGTGTTCGGGTTGTCATGCCAATGGCATTGCCCGGTAGCTATGTTCGGAACGGATAACCGCTGAAAGCATCTAAGCGGGAAGCCGGCCCAAAGATGAGTCATCCCTGAACTTTAAGTTCTGGAAGGGTTGTTATAGACGATGACGTTGATAGGCAGGGTGTGGAAGCGTTGTAAGGCGTTAAGCTAACCTGTACTAATTGCCCGAGAGGCTTAACCATACAACGCCCAAGAAGCTTTAGGCTTTTGAGTGTTGTAGACAAGCTAAAGTAAGTAGAGTGAAAAGACAGTTACTCACAGATTGAATTAATATCCAGTTTTCTAGATTGTTACCAGTTTTTCCTGGCAGCCATAGCGATACGGTACCACCTGACTCCATTCCGAACTCAGAAGTGAAACGTATTAGCGCCGATGGTAGTGTGGGGCTTCCCCATGTGAGAGTAGGACACTGCCAGGTCCTAATTCTAAAACAAAGAACCCAGCGTAAGCTGGGTTTTTTGTTTTAAGGACTAGCACTAACGTGCTACTCCCGCGGTCAGCCATCCCGAAGGGGGCTCCCATGGTCTCGCAGAGCTCGACCGTTCATCACTTGCCGCATGCCATTAGGCATTCGTCATGCACCTGCGGTGCAGCGTTCTTCACCCCCAAGTGAGCTAGGACACTGCCAGGTCCTAATTAAAGAAACCCGCCTTACGGCGGGTTTTTTGCTTTATGACGTTTAGTAGCGAAGTAAAAGCTATTCCGATTCAATTTCTTCAAAATAGGCACGATATTCCATTCGCGTGATTACTTGGTCATCGTTGTCATCCATTTCATCAAAGTCACCTTGAATTTCTGCAACTTCGATCTCTTTAGTCGTTAGTTTACCGTCGCTGTTGGTATCAATCTGCGTAAATCGATCATCGGCCATCGCTGACATTTCGGTACGAAGCTCTTTATTTTTTTCAGAGACCATCTCACCATCTGCTTTTTCCATTAACGCTACATCGCCGCGTTTAATCAACACCGCATCTGTGGTACTGGTAGTCTTAACTTTAGTAATAATTTCATCGCTGAACATAGACGGCTTTTCATCAACGAATATAGAAAACTCATTACGACTAACCATGTTGTCGCCATCTGTATCCATCATTGCTAACGTTTTGGCTTCAAGTGTGCCTTCAACCTCAGAAGCGACAATGAAACCATCGCTATTTGTGTCCATAGCATTAAAGCTAGTATCAATCTTTGTTTCATGATGGCCAGCAAACGCTGTAGATGAAATAGTTGCTGCCAATACTGCACTCATGATCGTACTAAGTTTTGTAGTCTTCATAATGTAAATCCTTCTATTTGAGAATAAATGTGAGCGATCAATTGCTCATTACTACACAATGAAAAACTATTCACTAGTTGTGCCAATGGTGTATCTAATTGAATATTATAGATATTGCTAGTTTTTAAATGGGTAGGCTTACAATGGCGGTATGTTAATACGTAACAACATTTGAAAGATGTTCATACAAACAAGAATGATTCAGAACAGGTTTAACTGTTGATTAGTGAGCTTGTCGAAATCTGAGCCAATCAACGGCAATATGCTATCTGCAATGGGTTTAATTTGCTTTTCAATATAGTGCTCGTAATCTAAAGGGGCGGAAACTGTGTCTGTCGTTTGAGGCCCTTGCACCGTTATTACGTAAGGTATTGTTGTATTGTTCTGGAATCGTAGTGGTTCTCCTCGCTCTTTATAAAGTGCATCTGCTAGCCTGGCTGCCTTTACATGAGGAGGTATAGACTTTACATACGATGACAATGGCTTTCTCAGTCGTTTCTTATAAACAAGCAACGCATCTACGTTTCCCTGTCGAATGTCAGCTAATGTGTGCAGAATATAATTTTTAACCGGCTCTTTGTTAAACACCTTCTGATACAAAGTGTATTGAAAGTTCTTGGCAAGCTCGGTCCAATCTGAACGTACATTTTCCAGGCCTTTAAATATGAGCGTATTCGTTTCTACTCCATCAATTACTTCACTCTTTAAACCTGCATAACGTTTTTTGCTGCCTTGAGAAGAACCGCGTATTGTTGGCATAAAAAAGGTCGAGAAATGTGATTCAAATTCAATTTCTAAATGGCACTCAATGTGAAATTGCGAACGCAGAAGTTCATGCCACTTTGTATTGATAAGCTCTGCAAGCTGCTTTCCTGTCTCTTTCGGAGTACCAAATGCATTATTGCCTTCAACGTGCACAAAAGTTGAATCTGTATCCCCATAAATAACGGTATATCCCAGTTCTTCTATCCAGCGTGCAGTGGTTTGCATAATTTCGTGACCGCGCAGGGTAATTGAACTGGCTAGCCGGGGGTCGTAAAAAGGACATCCTCCACTACCTAATACACCATAAAATGAATTCATAAGTATTTTAATGGCTTGGGAACGGGGCGCGTCATTTTGTTTTTTCGCCTCATCACGCTGACGCCAAAGGTTTTCAATGATATCTGGGAGAAAGTGTTTGTCGCGACTAAATACAGCGCCCTTAAAGCCCTCAATTGCGCTAGCGGGGTGCTTGAGACCTTCTGCTAACCCCAATGGATCGATTTTAAATGTTCGAATTATAGAGGGGTATAGGCTTTTAAAATCCAGTACCAAAACGTCTTGATACAATCCAGGTTTCGAATGCATCACATAGCCGCCTGGGCTGGCAAGTCCACCATTTTCAGGGCGAACACCAGCAACATAGCGTTCTCGGTGTAATTTGGGTAAATAAACATTGAGAAAGGCCGCGACAGAGCCTCCAGGACGGCTTATATCTAAACCTGTTAGCGTGCCTCGAAGTGCAAGAAAATCGATAAACTGTGTCGCGTGCTGTATTTGATTAACTAACACCGTGTCTTTAAAGTTGTAGTTAGCAAGGGCAATCGGGTCGTTTTGATAGAGTTGTTTGATTGCTTCAAGTTTATTGTGATCTTGGATAAGCTTGTTTTCGCCCAATAGTATTTCTGATACATGATCAAGTGAGAAAGACTCAAATTGATAAGTCATTGTCTTAAGCGACTCTATACCATCAACAACAGCCCTGCCTGGCACATCTACAATCGTTTGGTCTTCCCACTCTCTTACCGAGGCTTCTCTGTCATGCCTACCGATTGCAAAGGGCAGTTTGTTATATTTGGCACGTCTTGCAATCACAGCCATATCAAACTGTTTGACGTTCCAACCTAAAATAATATCGGGGTCGAAAGCGCTAAGTCGTTGAAAAAAGTGTTCAAGCAACGTCGCTTCATCATCAACAACGGTTAACGTGTAATCTGTTTGCGTGGTACTTAATTCAATGTCGCTATTCAAAGTATCAGGCCTTTTCAGTATCACTTCGCTAAGGCCGTCGCCTGCTAGCGCAATACTGAAAAGTGTCTCATGCTCGTCACACTCAATGTCGATGCTAAGAGAAGAGAAAGTAGGGCGATAGTGACCGGGTCTAATTTGCGCATTTTCAATGGTAACGGGTGACGATGAAGATTCACGGTCACTTGGGCTAAGAAATTCAATTGCGCCATAGACAAAGCGTTCCATTAGAAACCTATCTGCAACACGAATATCGGCTTCGTAGAGCGTCACCCCAACTTGCTTTGCGATTTGTCTTAGCTGATGCATGCGGCTTTCTGTGTCAGCTTTAACGGTTACAACTGCAACTTGCTCTAACGTCGTGAAACCATCGTCTGAAAAGGTTATGTGTTTTTGGAGTGTGTCCAGTACTGCCAATAAGTCGTCTTGTTGTGTGGTTGCAACAAAGCAAACGGGCTGCTGAGGCTCAGATATTAGCTTTACTGTTGTTGTGTCTGTCTTTACCCATAATTCCACATACACTTTTCCCGAACGAGTAAACGTGCCCTTACTCAAAATGAAGCCCTGTTTTATTAGCGGTTTTGACATGTTGTGTAATGCAGAGAATGTATTTCAAAAGGCAAATATGTGTATATGTTTCTAAGTATACCCTTTGCTATCACCGACTCCTATAGATCTCTATTCGGCAGATACGTTTGTCTTTATACGATTGACGCGATAGAACACTTATATAGTGTGTGCACCGTTATAGATGGACAGGAAGATGAAATACCTTTTCGACGAACAAGTTGAGCCGGGTCAGTTAATTGAAATTGTTGACGGCGTATTGTGGCTAACAATGCCGCTTCCGTTTGAGCTTGACCACATCAACTTGTACCTCATACGCGCTGAAAATGGGTGGGTAGTAGTTGATACAGGCTTGGGTACATCAAAAACCAAGGCGCTCTGGGAAACAATATTCGCTCAGCTAGATTCTCCAATATGTGGTGTTATTGTGACACATTTACACCCAGATCATATCGGCCTTGCTGGGTGGATCGCTGATAATTACAACGTGCCTTTTTACATGTCTCAAACGGAGTACTTTACTGCTCGTGCATTTGGTGCAGGGAGAAATGGCGCCACCAATGAAAGAGATATTGAGTACTATAAACGGGCGGGGCTTGATTCGACGTTAATTGAACAGCTAACTTCCGGCGGTAACAAAGGTTATAGTAGCGTCGTTTCTCCTGTACCTATCAGCTATACACGTTTAAAACACGATATGCAGCTAACGTTTGGAGGAGACACCTGGAAAGTAATTATCGGTCGTGGCCACTCGCCAGAGCATGTTTGCCTATTCAATAAAGAAAAAAACGTATTGATTTCGGGAGACCACATTTTACCGATCATCACCCCAAACATTGGCGCATACTCTACGGAACCTGAGGCGAGTACACTAGAGGACTACCTAACAACGCTACCTCAATTCAAATTACTTCCTGAAAATACTATTGTATTGCCTGCCCACAAACTGCCCTTTGTGGGGCTTCATCAACGGATCGATGAGTTGATCTGCCATCATCAGGAACATTTATCGGCGCTGGGTGAAGCGTGTAACAAACCACAAACACTAGTTTCATTGCTACCAGTAATGTTTAAAAGGGAGCTGTCGAGTCGAAACATGGTGTTTGCTGTTGCTGAATGTAAGTCGCATCTTAATTATTTGGTGGCAAAAGGTAGGCTTAAAAGGTCGTTAAACAGTCAGGGTATTTATGAGTATGTCACGCACTAATGACAGTAAGAGGTGAATGGAGCTGTTGCTTATATTTCTGCGTCTTGTGCTAAGAAGTACTTAGGAAGAATAATTTCGAAGACAGTACCTTTACCTTCTTTACTACTGACATTTATTTTTCCCTGGTGTTGCTCAACAGCAGTATACGCCACTGAGAGCCCTAAACCTTGGCCTTGCCCCTCTGGTTTTGTGGTAAAGAAAGGATCGAAAATTCGCTTGAGATTTTGTTGTGAAATACCGTGGCCGCTGTCTAAGACTTTCACGTGAATATGTTGGTTCTCTTCCCTTATATAGATTTTCACGAAGCCCTTTTGCGCAGTGGCCTGTGCAGCGTTCAATACAATATTCATCAACGCTTGTTTAATTGGGCCTGGATAGCCCGTGATAGTCACATCTTCGCGCTCATAGTCTAGTTTGTAGAGCGGTTTATTGTATTGCGCAGAGACAAGAGAAATAATTTGTCGGCAGATTTTACATAGGTCAATGTTTTGCACACCTTCTTTTGATTCAATAGAGAAGTTCTTTAAGTTCTCAACAATTTCTTTAACCCGCATCAAACCCTCGGCGGATTCACTAATCAGCTCGTTGATATCTTCTTTTAACAACGCATAGTGGTTAGATTCATAAAGGGAAGTAATTTGTTCGGCAAGCTCTTCGCTAAACGCATTTATCTGTTCCTGTACACCGTCAGCAATATTGATAAGGTGTGATGCGTACTGTGCCAAAGTATTTAAGTTTGCGTTGACAAAGCCAATGGGGTTATTGATTTCATGTGCGATCCCCGCCGCGAGTTGACCCGTAGAGGCCATTTTCTCAGCCTGGATTAATTGGCTTTGTGCGCTGTCGAGTTTTTTGATGAGCTTTCGCTGCGCTTCGTGTTCTTTTTTTAGTGCTTCTGAGAGTTTTTGTTGAGTACGAAAATAGCTCGCTTGAGCAGTGACATCTTGCAGAAAAATGCACGCGAGTCTCTCGCCAGTGTTCGGGTCCTTGACCGGCAAAATTTCCATATTTTGATACATCTGCGTTTCTTCACCCGTAATTGGGCGAGAGCTTTTGAATGGAAAAATATGCGGGCGTTGCTCCCAATAGCTAAAGCTAGGATGTTGTAAAACAAACACCGATTTGAGCCTGCGCTTTAAAAACTTACCTTGGCCTTCAAATAGGTCGGTAACCACTTTTTCTTTATAGTCACCACGCAGCTCATGAGGCAAGCGGTCTAGGAAAAACTCGTTAAGATAGACAACCTGAAAGTTCTCATTTACCACACCAATGCCGACAGGTAATTTACCCACCAGTTGTTCAAACATTATTCAAGTAACTCGTCCAATGTCGTTTTCATTCGAGTGAGAGATTCATCATCTAAACAGAAAACAACACGCATACTGAAAGATGAAATAGCGATAGCAAAGCGAACTTCCATCACCAAACTGTGCTGCCATTTGAGTGCATCAAAATTAGTTTTATCTGGGACAAAAAGCGTTGGCATATTTAAATTAGTCGTTAGTTCTAATTGTTCAGATAAACCGGCTAAACAGGCACCTGCGAGTATGTTGCAAAGCTCAAGAATGATCTCCTGCACATCTTCCTTAGAGAGTGGTTCATCATAATCCATAAGCTCTGCCACTTCAGATAAGCCCGAGCGAGAGAGTACTGACATTACTTCACCGTGAATGTCGCCGAGAAAAGACTGGCGAGTGTAAAATGCGCCAGTTGTTTCAAACAGCAAGCTATACAACTCATTGGGCGTCACTGCTGAAATGGTGGGAATGGAGATGTCAATTTTGGTTTCAATTAATTGTGCCAATGAATTTGCGGCTTGACCCATAGATATATTTAAGAGCTCTTGGAGTGCGTCTCTTTGCTCTTCGTCTAATGGTAATACACTACTCATAAGTACCCCAGTTCGAAAAGTGTCATGGCGAGTTCTTCTTTATCGAGCGGCTTTCGTAAGAATCTCTTAGCACCCAAGGACATCACAATTTTTTGCTTTTCCGGCTGAAAGTCAGCACTTATCACGATAACGTTGGGTTTGTCTTGCTTGTCTTGTAGATATTCTAATACGCCCACACCATCAACGCCTGGCATTGTTAAATCTAGCAGCAGCAAAGCAAAACCTTGCTGAGAGAGCGAATCAATCGCTTCTTGCCCATTGGTTGCTTCTGTTATGTCGTAATCAAGCTCTTCTGGAAGCGAGCGGATTACGCTTCGTCTCGATAACTTTGAGTCGTCAGCAACCAATACAGAAATTGACATGAACAACCTCCTTCCGTCACTTTTTGATTGGTATCAAACGCGCATAAAAAACGGGCCGGAAAATAAGGTTTAGGCCGCTATGCGTTTTTATAAAGTATGTGCAACTTTGGCGTTAGTGCAACCTACTTAGGAAAATACTCAAAGAGCAATGTAACTGCGCTAGCGCCAATGCCTTAAATATATGGCAAAACAGGAAGTTTCGCGTATTAGACTTAAGTGTTGAGTATGCAAGAGATAGAGTAATGGAGAAACAAATCGATGACCTGCAGCAATTGTGCTGCAGGCCAAAATAGAAACACGTATTGTTCATTACGTTTTTTGCAGTGTCGACATCTTTTCAAGTGCGTAGGGCATGGCATCTACATAGCGCTTAACGTCGGCGATTTTACCCATGCTGACGCGTGACCAATTTGTGTAGGTTCGGTAAACGCCTCGAATAAGCACGTCTTTTTCAGCCATGGCTTGTCGAAAGTATTCAGCGTTTCCATCACCCAAATTGACGAATATAAAGTTCGTACTTGATGGTAACGCGGTTAAGCCGTTTGCCTGGACCGCGGCCATTACCATTGCCTTTGCTTCATCTATTTTTTCTTTTGAAAAAGTGAGAAACGCATCGTCGTTATAGCTAGCTATTGCTGCGGCAAGGCCAGCTTGGTTTAACGTGTAGCCCCCCATACCGTATTGATTAATCCATTGCGTATTTTCCTCTGATGCAATGAGGTAACCCACGCGCATTCCTGCTAAGCCGTATATCTTGGAAAATGTTCTTGCCACAATAACGTTGTGACCTGCTTTGACCTGCGGGATCATAGAGTGTTTTGGCGGCTCATCAATTAACTCGTTATACGCTTCGTCTACCAAAACTAACGCTTTTTTAGAGGCCTTAATGCAAAAGGCTTTTAGTTTTTCAGGATCGAGTATTTTCCCAGTTGGATTATTTGGATTACAGATGTGTACCATGCCAACAGATTCATCTAACGCAGCATACATTGCGTCTAAATCAATATCGAGGTCAGGCGTATTTGGCACCCTTACAATCTCAGGTGCGCCTTGCTTTTCTGGCGCTTTCGACGTTGTGTCCCAAAAAAGATCAGGCCCTAGAATTTTGCCTTTATGACTAGCCGCAAGCGCAGCATAAGATAGAATTGGACTGGACCCTGCGCTTAAAGAAATGTTTTCGCGTTTGATACCGTGGCGTTCTGCAATCATGTCTAATAATGTCATTGCAGCAGGGTAGGCATAATAGGCGCCTCCCTCGGCCGATGCTTTGGCAATAGCTTTGAGTGCAAGAGGACTAGGCCCAAACGGGTTTTCATTGGCATTGAGTTTGGCTACGCCGGGTTTAGGACCGTAAGTGACATTATTTACAAGGCTGTCTGCTCCGTTTGCTGCTGTGCTTACCAAGCCGCTTGCGCCTAGGGCTGTAGCTGCGACAGTTCCGCCTAAAAATAAACGTCTTGAGCGATTGTATGTCATGCTGATTTTCCTCTATTTCATTATTTTCGAGTCTACATGGCCTTGTAAAACATGGCGCTTGAGACAATGACCAAGTAAACGCCAAAAAGGCGTTTGAGTTTCTTTTCGCTGAAGTTGTGCGCCATTTTGGCGCCAATAGGAGCCGTAAATATGGCGCCTATACTGATGGCAATTAGGGCGGGTATATTGATAAAGCCAACAGTGCCGAAGGGGAGTGATGCGCTTTCGGGGTGCTTCATAAACAAAAAGCCTATCGCGCCGGGAAGTCCGATAAGAAAGCCGACGCCTGCTGCAGTAGCAACGGCTTGCTGAATAGAGCGTTGGCACATCACCATTGTGATAACGGTGGGTGTACCGCCTCCTATACCGAGCAATGCAGAAAAGCCGCCTAGCACGAACGCGAGTACCGCTTTTCCTAAACCCGTTGGCATGTCAAAAACTAGACCCGGACGAACGACGAATTCAGGAAATAAAAAGTACACAGAATACAACAGCACACCTGCTGCAAATACAACGGTTAGGCCATTAGCACTGGTATTGTTGGCTATGATTACACCGCCACCAACACCTAAAATAAGCCAAATGCTCCAAGAGCGGAGTATGTCAAAATCGACCGCTCCCTTGGCGCGGTGTGCCATTACAGAGCGGGCGCTTGAGACCACTATCGACGCCAAAGAAGTGCCTATAGCGACTTTAACCAAGGCTTCTGATGGAGGCGTAAAAAAAGGAAACACCGCGAGTAGCGCGGGCACAACAACAAAACCTCCACCATTGCCGAAAAGTCCTGCTGTTATTCCCGCGATTGCGCCGGTAATACAAAGTGTCACTACAAACCACAGTAGCTCTATTTCCATCTAATTTTTTCTCCGATGAGCATGGACGAACAACATAGAATTCACTGAAAAAAACAAACACCGGCAAAAGCCGGTGCTAAGTACTAATTAGAATCGAGCTGCTAAGCGTGTGTAGTAATAACCACCTTGCCAATCGACGATAGAATCAGAGCGGTATATTCGCCCACAACAGGTTTCTCCCATGGTGCCTTTATCTGGATAGTTGTCGAATAGGTTTCTAACGCCGACTGACAACGTAAGGTTTTCATTGAAGTGGTAACTACCTTCCATATCAAACATGAACTCAGCGCCAAACTTTTGAATTACCTCTAGTGTGCTGTTGTTCGCATTTTCGTAGTCTGAGTAATAATTTAAGCGACTGACGAGCATCCAATCTTCATAGCTGTGTTTGAGTGACAGCACTCCTCGAACTTCAGGCGTACCATTTTCAAAATCAAATTGATCTTCAGCATTAAAAAATTCACT
The DNA here is from genome assembly GCF_028865455.1 of Alteromonas sp. 009811495. Lineage (NCBI taxonomy): Bacteria > Pseudomonadati > Pseudomonadota > Gammaproteobacteria > Alteromonadales > Alteromonadaceae > Alteromonas > Alteromonas sp. 009811495. Next base: position 3,589,648 of record NZ_CP113972.1, on the reverse strand, counting down.
CGGGTCAGAATCAAACTCGTTGGTGTTATAGTTAACGGAGGCAGTTAGCGTTGTAGCACCATATGTGGTCTCCATGTTATAGGTGGCCACTACATCAACTCCTTCGGTCACGGTATCGAACGCGTTTTGGAAAAAGAACACGCCACCGATTGATTCTGCTCCAACTACACCTGCTCCAGCCAACGCTAAGTAATTTTGGTAGGCATCATAGCCAGATGCATTGGGGTCAGTTACTTCCACTGTAGATACATCAAGGGTAGAGACAGAGTTAACGCGGTCTTCAAGCTTGATGTTGTAGTAGTCGATGGTAAATGTCATATCGCCGTAATTGGCGGTGAGACCTAGGGTGAAGTTGGTAGACTTTTCAGGCCCTAACTCATTGGCGCCTAACGCTTGTGCTACGTCACTTCCAGCTGGGAATAAGCCGGTTGCTACAGGAAAACCATTAGGTAGGCGCGTCGACACATTGGTTGTACCCTGTTGCCCTGGCGTCGGTGCTCTAAAGCCTGTACCAAAAGAGGAGCGAAGGGCCACTTCGTCGGTTATCTGATATATGCCAGCCACTTTATAGACTAATTCAGAGCCAAAATCCGAGTAGTCTTCATAACGAATAGCGCCCTGTGCAAATAGGTTGTCAGTGATATCACCAGACACATCAGCATAAATAGCGTAAGAGTCGCGAGAATAGGTATCTGAAAATTCGGGGGAATAACCCGGAAAACCGTTAGAGCCTACACCTACAACTGTGTAAACAGCGTCTACTCCTTCAAAACCGTCGTCCTCAACGCCATCACCATTGGAATCTACAGAGGTGTAATTACCGCAGTTAAGTGATGAACCATTAGCTATTACACCTAGACCAGCAGCGGTAGCAGTATAATCATCGTTACAAAACATCCACGGATCCGACGTTGCATAAGGACCTGCAAAATAAGAATCTAATTCGCCCTCTTTAATTTCATAGCTCTCATCGAGATAACTCACACCAAATGCAAGAACATAAGATGACAAGTCGTAGGTGAAGTCTGCTTGAAATTGGGTTTCTTCATTGGTTAAGTCACCCGGATTGAATTGTGTTGGCGACATATTTCCCATCGAAGGGTTAATGGTATTTTTTAACGTGTATGAGATTTCATTTGAACCATAACGGCCACTAACGTCATAGCCTAAATCGCCAACCACGCCTTTAATGCCTCCAACAAATGAGTAGTCAGTGACATCGCCAAAGAAGCGTGGTGTGAAACCGCCGGGGAAAAACTCAGTTGGATTCCAAATAGAGCCATCTTCTAGACGAATATCTTCTATGGTGCCGTTGCCTGGATAGCGGTAAAAAAAGGAACCGTCACCTTCACTTTCTGAGTAATTTGCAAAAGCATACAATTCTGCTTCTGAAGATAGTGTGTAGCCTGAATTGACGAAAATACGTGTACCGCTGGTATTGGGTTGCCCCCAAGGCTGTACTTGGTCTGAACCATGTACTTCGTTTGCCATGGCTTGTGCAGCTGCGATGTATTCATCAGATTGCTCGTCTACACAAAACCAGCTTTCACAATATTGCTCTCCGCGAAATGTCGCTTCACTGTCAGAGTACTCAGCAGAAACACTGACAAATCCATCGGTGCCTAGTGCAAAGCCCTTATTGGCGGTAACGGTGATTTGATCACCATCACCCTCATAGTATGTACCATAGTCTGCGGTAAATGAGCCGCCTTCACTGTTATTCTTTAATTGAAAGTTTATTACACCGGCAATAGCATCAGAGCCATACTGTGCAGCAGCACCATCGCGTAAAACCTCAACACTACCGATTGCAGAAGTGGGAATTGTCGCAAGGTCGGGACCTTGTGTACCTGACCCGCCAATTTGTACCAGTGCAGCACGATGTCGCCTTTTAGAGTTGACCAAAACCAGCGTTTTGTCTGTTGGAAGGCCTCGTAAGGTCGCAGGCCTTACAAATGTGCCGCCATCAGAAATTGGTTGTCGAGCCAGTGAGTAAGAGGGAACTAATGTCATTAGTACGTTGTTCATGTCTGTGAACGCTACTGCTTCCATATCTTCTGCACTTAGCACATCAACAGGAACAGGTGAACTCATTACCGAGCGCGGCGCACCGCGTGCACCGACAACTGCGATACGTTCTAAATCTTTCGCTTCTGTAGTTTCTTCTTTTACTTCTTGTGATTCTTGTGCCATCGCAAGATGAGACACGCCAATAAGTGAAAACGTGGTGAGCGCATAGACTATTGCGGTATGTAACTTATTTTTTTTCATGTGTGTTCCTACTCGTGCTTAAACATTGCTTTTATGATGGGCAAGCCGTTACCAACACGCCCTTTTTTGGCACGCACAGGCACCACATTGATGCGGTTAGCATCTTGTAAGAATTGTTCGGATACCTGTGAACAAGAATTAGGCTAAAAACTCTTTTGAGTTAGAGGAAGAAAGAAGAATATTTAGGGATATAAGAAAAATATGTAGCCGCCCAGCAAAGCCTTGTGTATAGCGATTTGTTGGCTTCATGAATTAAAACTATGAATTTTTAAACACTTTCTTACGGTCGTGAATTTTACAATTTTTTCTCATATAACTAATTCGAATGGCATATTCATTGCTGAATTTATGAGGGGAAGTCTGATTCTATCTATCTGACCTGACGAGAAAATTCTAATAAGGGGGGAAAGTGTAAAGTGCATGCCAAACAGCTACATTATTTTGTCGCAGCTGCAAAAAAAGGCAGTATTGCTGCGGCGGCGAGAGCGCTGGACATTGCCCAACCTGCCATTAGTCAGCAACTGGCGAGCCTTGAGCGTGAAACGAAGTCTACCTTGTTTAATAGAAGCTTTTCCGGTGTTACGTTGACGCCAGCAGGGAAACTATTTCTCGAGCATGCGCAGAGCATCTTGAGCCAAATGGAAATGGCTCAAAAAGCACTGGACAGTTTAAATAAAAAGCAAAGTAACATAATTAAAATAGGCATGTTGCCTTCGGTTGGTAACGTGCTCTCGTTACCGTTACTCAACGAAATAACACGTCACCATGCGCCGCTTAAAATCGAAATTAGTACGGGTCCTTCATACACCATTAATGATTGGCTGGCGTCAAAGCAGGTGGACATAGCACTAACCTACGAACAAGCCCTTGACGAGACTTTGATGTCAGTAACACCACTTATTCAAGAAGAAATGCACTTAGTCTTTACTGCTTCAACATCTTCTATTGAGTACACTGCACTCAGGCAGAAACAATCAATTCACTTTTGGGAGATGAGTGATTTACCGTTACTTTCTCCGGGAAAGAAAGATGCGTTGGGGCAATTGATAGACCATTATGAAAAAGCGACCGGTGTATCATTGCAACACGATCTTGTTTATTCAGGACAGCTAATGACTGGGTTGCGGCAAGTAATGCAGGGGGAGGGGGTAATGATACTGCCTACTTCCGCTATTTTTCACCTCAAAGAATCGGGGTTAGTGTCAACGCTCAAAATCACCCAGCCAGAGATGCATCGTAGCGTGTTCGCGGCGGTTAATAAGAGAATTAAAACTGACTCCCATCTTGATTATGTCATCAATATTATTCGTAAGGTTGTCGCACAAGAAAATGCACTGCAGCACTGGTGTGGCACCCTAGAATTTGCTGCTTCAATGTTTAAAAATGTGCCCTTAAGGACATTCTGACCTTGCTAGTTGCAAGCTATATAGCATCGTTCTGCTTGTCTTTTTCTGGCAGCACAATATCCACTTGTATAGGGAGGTGATCAGACATTACTTTCGTACGCGCGTTTTTAACTTTAGTCACTCCCTTTACTTGAATATCACTGGTCACCCAAACCCTGTCTAACGAGAAGATTGGAAAGTGGCTGGGGAAAGTAGCCCCTACTTTGTGTTGAACTAATAATGAGTCGAGGGACGTGAATGCCTTTGAAAAGAACTGCCATTCATTAAAATCTCCCGCCAAAACAAGTGGGGTGGGTTTATCCTCAAGACGCTTGGCTAAGTAGTCGTGCAGTAAAGTAAATTGAGAGCGACGCTCAAGCTTCTTGAGCCCTTTGTGCGTATTAACCACAGTAAGTGGCCCTTTTTCCGTTTGTAACACAACAACTTGTACATTTCTCGGTTGGCGTCCTGTTTGACTTACATCAATGACCTCTTGAGATAGTACCTTAAAACGCGATAACACAGCATTGCCATACCAGCCATGCGCTTCACGAATAGCAGGTGATGGCGCCATTTGAAACACGTGACTGGCGCAAATATCTTCTACGTCCTGCGCCGTTTCTCTTTGTGCAGAGCGGGTATCCATTTCCTGAAGCAACACAACATCGGCACCTGTGTTCGCCAGAAACTGGCCAATGCGTTTGTAATCGTGCTGCTTATCGCGACCTACACCGCTGTGAATGTTGTAGGAAACTATGCGGCACATTTTTCACCTTCGTCTTTCGAACAACTATCCTGACTCTCATTTTCAGCAGATGGCGCCTTTCGAGACTGGTAATAACGGGCGAATTTTTGTGAGCCCCAAATCATCAAGCCCCACAGCACAATGCCGCCTGCAAGATAGCTTATGGTTTCAACTGACGGGTTCTGCCAAATTTGTGCAATTGAATCGCCTACCAGGCCTTTGGCTATCATAGGCGGGAACATGCCCAAAAAGGTGCCAATCAGAAACTGAATAATGCCAATGGATGAAATACCGGCAACTAAGTTAACTAAACTAAAGGGTGCTACAGGAAGCATACGTATTGCCGCGACGCCAACAATACCACTTCGCTTTAACTTCTCATCGACCGCGGCAACTTTAGGGCCGCCAATTTTCCTCAAACCTGCGTTACCTGACACCTTGCCGATACCAAATAAGATGGCAGAACTCAGTAGCGCCCCCATGATGCCGTAGATGGGTCCCCATATGGGACCAAAAATGGCCGCAACTGCTAAAGAAAGTACGGTAACAGGGAAAAATAAGATTCCTCCTATTACGTAAACCAATAACACGGTAGGAAGTGCGAAATAGGTACCGCGACTCTTCTCTAAAAAGGCATTGATACTATCTGAGCTCAACCACTCAATAGATTGGCTTGCCCAGAACATCAAACCACCAAGAACAGCAACAATGGTGACACCTATCATGATCATGATACTGCGTCTTCGAGGGTTCCTCGCCGGTAGTGCCGCACCGTCGAGTGTAGGGACTGAAATAAGCGGCTCTTCAGGGTCGGAAAGTGCACGAAATACATTTTTAACAGAGTGCTCAGTGAAAACTTCATCACGTACTTCAGTTAACACGTAACCGTGAGCAATTTGGTTATGCATGAGTGCTTCTACAGGGTGCTTTGACTCAAAAAGTGCAGGCATATCGTCAAGTGCTCTGCCAGTATGTTCCGCCAGTAAGTCATTTCTCACTTGCGCAATTTTTTCTTGATTTTGCGGCGTATTACCATAGAGAACTGTATCTATTTCAGTATCTAGCGTCATTGACCGATTGCTTAAGTTCGATGAGCCAATGACGAGATATTTGTCGTCTATTGTCATCACTTTAGAGTGGATACGTTTATAGGCTTTTCGGCCTTGCATATCCTCAATCGATGAATAGGTAAGTTTTACGCGGTTAGCGTCAATACCATTTTCTAAGATGGCCTTAAACTCGATACGACTTGCCCAGAATGCCTCACACTCAAACTTTCCTTTCGGTTCGTAAGAGCTCACTATAATGACGCTAAGTTCGGGCTTCAGCTTTAATTGCTTATTAAGCGCTTCAGCTATTTCTTGACGAGTGGTAAATTGGTTTTCGATATAGATTACCGACTCGGCCTCTTTAATGAGATCAAGTAGCATATGGCGAACTTCTTGTGCGGGTTCTACTTCATCCATAAACGGTATGGTACGGGCAAGCGCGCACTGTACATTTTCGAAAAGCGGTGGGTAATCGTCCGGCCACGCTTCGGGCAATGGCGCATCTTCACCGTTTTGGGCTGTTTCGCGAATATCAATGGGTGAGCTATCCGCAACACGTTGCCAACGCCAGCGAACAAGCTTGGCAAAGTCAACGACGACAGGGCCACTCGATACCATTTGCACATCGTGAAGTGGGCCGTATTCACCATCTGGTCCATCGCGTTCTTCAGATATCACAGGGTGATCTCGCGTGTCCCATCGGTTCGTTGACACATCCATACCACCAGAAAAAACTAACTCGTCGTCAATGACAACGATTTTTTGATGCTGACTACCACCCATTGGTATGGTGTCATCTAGTACTGTCTCTACGTTATCGGGCGTTTTCTCTTCCCATACTTCTTTGGCCCACATTTCACGCTGGGCGAAGAACGCTAGAGAAGAATCCCAACGTAGAAGATAAATTTTAATGTCGGGGTTTTGTTCTGCTTTCCACTTTAACAGGTCACTAATTACACTTGGCGCTTCGCTTTGTTGCTCGTCTTTCCCGCGAAGAAGACGTATACGGCTGTCAATGTCCCAGCCTACGATAAATATACTGTGCGAGGCCTTAACAATGGCACTGTGTAATGCTTTGTAGTAGTTCGCACAATCAATCAAAGGAGTAGAAAAGCGGGCTTGGCTTTCTACCCAACAATTTTCACCTGGTTGAAAAATATTATTATTTGATGTCATGGCGACCTACCTAAATTCCTTATTAACTAGCCCGTGATACCTGCAGAAAGTATTCCTTCTTTAAACAGTGTTATGCATAGAGGGTAGGTCTATGAAATTAATGGAATTTAATTTTTCAGAGTAGAGATTAAAAACTACGCTAAAAGCCTACAGTGTAATTATTTCACTGTGTGCTACGACAAATATTCATGCTGGCGAAACTAGAAATTGTCATCTATATAGACTTTTGTCTATATGATCAGAGGAGTTTGTACACATGGGTTTCTTCTCCCGCGACAATGCTGCTGTGCAGGCATTATCTCAATCTATACTGGCTGTTGTGACCATAGACGAGAACAACAATGTTACTTTTTATAACCATGCTGCACAGCAACTGTGGGGCTATTCACCCGATGAAGTTATTGGGAAAAACATTCGAAAACTCGTGCCCACCGAACACCAGGCAAATCACGACAGTTATGTGAATACGCATCGCAGCACAAATAAAAATAAAATTGTGGGCAGCTCTCGTGAAGTCGAATTAGAGACAAAAAGTGGTAATCGAATTTGGGTTCAGCTTGCATTGTCACAAGTGATAGTGGGCGGCAAGAAACACTACACGGCGTTCGTACGGGATGTTACCGAAGAGCGGGAGTCGCGCGAAATTGTTGAGCAAACCCTTGAGCAGGCACTTGATGCCGTGGTGTGTATAGATGAGCACAACAATATAACGCTATTTAATGCATCTGCAGAAAAGTTGTGGGGCTACAAGCGCTCAGAAGTAATTGGTAAGAATGTCAAAATGCTTGTACCTCAAGCTATTCAAAAAGAGCATGATAGCTATGTGAATGCTAATAGAGAAACAGGCCAGGATAAAATCGTTGGTACAAGTCGAGAAGTTAAAATAGAGCGCAAAGACGGTAATACTTTATGGGGAAGATTGTCGCTGTCCAAAGTGAGACTTGCCGATAGAACCTTGTATACAGCATTCATTCGCGATGTAACTGAGGAAGTTGAACAACGCGAGTTACAGCGAATGTTATCGCTGGTCGCAAACGAAACGGATAATGCAGTCATTATTTCAAACGCCGATGGATTAATTGAGTATGTGAATAATGGTTTCTACCGACTTACCGGCTGGAAACTTGATGAAGTGAGAGGCAAAAAGCCTGGTTCTTTCTTACAAGGCGAAGAGACAGATCCCCGCACTGTCGATGTGATCAGGCAGAAACTAAAAAACAGAGAAGCTTTTTACGACGAAATTCTTAATTACAGAAAAGATGGTACGCCTTATTGGACATCGTTATCAATTAACCCAGTGTTTGATGCAGGAAAATTGGTTAACTTCATTGCAGTTCAAGCAGATATAACCCGTGTAAAACAAATGGCGCTAGATTTTACCAACAAACTTAAAGCGATTGGCAGTGCATTGGTGTTACTTGAGATGAAGCCAGATGGCGAAGTTATTGAGGCCAACAAACTATTGAAAGATACGCTTAAAGGGACAATGGACTCTAAAGACTTCGCGCAAGAATTAATGGGGCGTCTTACCAGTGAAGATAAAGATAAACTGTCAGCTTCAGGATTCGTATCGAAAATTGTTGAGTTTAAAGCCAATGGTAATTATTTGGCATTTGACTCTCGGATTAGCGCACTTAAGAACTTTAATGGTCAAATTACACGTTATGTATTTTTTGCGGTCAATATATCTGGTAGAAAACAAGCGGTAAACGATACCCAAGGCGCCATGCAAGAGTTACTTACTACCAGCCAAACTATAAGTACAATTGTCGGTACAATAAATTCGATATCAGAACAAACTAATTTACTGGCACTTAATGCCGCTATTGAAGCTGCTCGTGCTGGAGAGATGGGAAGGGGGTTTGCTGTGGTAGCCGACGAGGTGAGAACACTTGCAGGTAATTCTCAAGCGTCTTCGAATGAAATTGATAACTTGGTAAAAACAACGGTTTCAAAGATAGAAGAGTTGGCGCAATTAATTCAACGTATTGATGGATAATAAAGAAACGCGAAAGTCGTGTTTGCATAAACAAAAGGTCTCCTTAGCTAGCTAAGGAGACCTGTATGAAGTATTACCACTGTCAAAAAAATCGATTAGAAGCGGTATTCAACACCAATACTGGCCTGCTTTAGATCTGTTTCAAAATCAGTGTCGTCGATGTCATCAAATGCTTCGTCAGCATCTAGCTCAGTGTCGTAAACCGTGTATTCGGCATTAACCAAGAAATTACTCGTGATTGCATAGCTTAAGCCCGCACCAACAAACAGACTTTCGTCATCGTTATCTCGGCGAATTGTGCCAATGTTATACTCAGTTTCTGACCACAACTGGCCTGCTTTGGCGTACAGTGAAAAACGCTCTGTTAGCGGTAGAATACCTTTAATTGCCGCTGTGTAGCCGTCAGTTTCAGCGCCGGCTATGTCGTTGCCATAATCACCGAAATCGATATAGCCACCTTCTAGTGCAATCCATTCGTTAAACTTATACCCTACAAGTCCTTGCCACACATCTTTATCGTCATCAAAGTCATCTTCACCTTCAACGCGAAGATAACCGTAATTACCGCCAACATAGAAGCCACTGTCCTTGACTTCTATTTCGCTTGTTTGGGCCTGCGCACCAAAAGCGGCCATTGCACTAATTGATGCTACCGTAGCAATACTTGTCAGTGATTTAAGTGTGTTTTTCATAAGTTCGTCCTCTTACTTCTTTAACAATCCATTGACTTCTCGTATGAAGAAAATGTGCTTTAGTTGGCATTTATGTTTCCCAACTGTGTCCTCCTTTCCTGTTTCAAATGCTATGCCAGCGTAGAAGTTGCAAAAACGTATCGAAAACTACGAAAAAATTTCAAAATCATCAGTTTGGCGTTTTATTTTTAACCACTTTTAGGGAGTGAAAGAATCGTATTTCAGGCGAACAACGTAAAAAATTCGCGCGCTGTGAAATAGATTCATGAAATTCAAGTGGCTTTTTTCTTATTGTGGTTGATTCTTACTTTTGATGTGTCTTTATTTAATTTGTTGAAAATAAAAAACTTTATTGTTGATTGGAAATATCAATCATCTGAATCCATTTAATTGACTGTAAATATGAAGTGTCTCTGTCTATCTTTTTAAACGCACAAGTAAACAAAATGTTAACGCTAGGGTTTGTTGCTTTTTAGCAATCGAACAACGAATAACAATTTAAAGACGGGAAAAGACCATGATCACATCAAGGTTTAAGAAAACCACACTTTCTGCTTTGGTAGCATTGAGTTTAAGTGCCACTGGCGCACTAGCAAATGATCAAATGACTAAGCCTGCTGGCGCAAAAGGCACAGGAATGTCTAAAGCGTTTCAAGCAAAAACGAATCAGTTTTGGTGGCCCAACCAATTGGATCTCTCGCCATTACGCGATCATGACAGTCGCTCAAATCCACTTGGTGAAGATTTTGACTATGCTAAAGCGTTCTCAAAGCTGGACTTAGACCAAGTTAAAAAAGACGTTAATGATCTTCTCACTACTTCGCAAGATTGGTGGCCGGCTGATTTCGGTAATTACGGTCCATTCTTTATTCGCCTTTCTTGGCACAGCGCAGGTACTTATAGAACGCTAGATGGCCGTGGTGGCGGTGATGGTGGTCAAATGCGCTTCGACCCTCTTAACAGCTGGCCTGACAATGGCAATCTAGACAAAGCGCGTCGACTACTTTGGCCAATCAAACAAAAGTACGGTGAAAGCTTGTCATGGGGTGACCTGATGATCTTAGCGGGTACCGTGGGCATGGAGAATATGGGTTTCGATACCTATGGTTTTGCTGGCGGTCGTACCGATGATTGGGAACCTGATATGGTTTATTGGGGCCCAGAAGTTGAAATGTTAGCAAGCGATCGCGAAGAAAAAGACGGCAAGCTTCAGCGTCCACTAGGTGCAACGCATATGGGGTTAATCTATGTTAACCCTGAAGGTCCAAAAGGCGTTCCTGATCCTATGGGGTCGGCTAAGAACATTCGCACCGCGTTTGGCCGTATGGCAATGAACGATGAAGAAACTGTCGCCCTTATCGCGGGTGGTCACACGTTTGGTAAAATGCACGGTGCGCACAAGCCTGCTGATTGTCTAGAGGCAGAGCCCGGTGGCGCTGGCCTTGAGGAACAAGGATTAGGTTGGAAGAACAACTGCGGAAAAGGTAACGCTGAAGATACAGTAACCAGTGGTTTAGAAGGTGCGTGGACACAGCTTCCGACTAAATGGACAAGCTTGTATTTGCAGAATCTTCTTGGTTTTGAGTGGAAGCAAACGCGTAGTCCTGCTGGCGCTATTATTTGGATCCCAACCGACGAAGCGGCACATACGTCTGTACCGGACGCACACGTTGAGGGTAAAAAGAACCCGCCGGTTATGACAACCGCAGACCTGGCGCTTAAGTACGATCCTGAGTATCGCAAAATTGCAGAGCGCTTCTTAGCAGATCCGAAAGAATACCAAACTGCATTTGCAAAAGCGTGGTTTAAGCTAACGCACCGTGACATGGGTCCAAAAGCACGTTATTTGGGTAATGACATACCAAAAGAAAATTTCATTTGGCAAGACCCTGTACCAAAAGCAGATTACAAAGCAATCTCTGACAAAGACGTGAAGAAGCTGAAAAAAGAAATCTTAGATACAGGATTATCAGTTCAACAGCTTGTAAAAACAGCGTGGGCATCAGCGGCTAGCTTCAGAGCATCAGATTATCGTGGTGGTGCTAATGGTGCGCGTATCGCCCTTGAGCCACAAATGAGCTGGGAAGCCAACGAACCAGAAACCGTAAAGGCGGTAGTCACTAAGCTTAAAGAAGTGCAAGAAGAATATAATTCTCGCATGTTCTCTAAGAAGAAAGTGTCGCTTGCAGATTTGATTGTTATTGGTGGTGCGGCAGCTATCGAAAAAGCGGCGTCTGATGCCGGTGTTAAGATAACTGTGCCTGTTGTCCCTGGCAGAACTGATGCGACTCAAGAGCAAACAGATGTGAATTCTTTCTCACTTCTTGAGCCAACAGCAGATGCGTTTAGAAACTACTATAACGCAGAAGCTAGCTACCGCTCTCCTACTGATATGTTGGTTGATAAAGCGGACCAGCTTAGTTTAACTGTGCCTGAAATGACGGTATTGCTAGGTGGCTTGCGTTCACTTGGTGCCAACACAGGTGGCGCAACGCATGGTGTGTTCACAGACAAAGTAGGAACGCTAAATAACGACTTCTTCGTGAAGCTTCTCGATATGGGTATCAAATGGAGAAAAACTGATAATCCTGCAGTTTACGAAGGCGTAAACCGTCAGACTGGCGAAGTGATGTACACAGGTACGCCAGTGGACTTGGTATTCGGTTCAAACAGTGAACTGCGCGCTGTTGCTGAAGCTTACGCTTACGATAATGCTAAGCAACGTTTTGTTGAAGACTTTGTGGATGCATGGACAAAAGTAATGACGTTAGACCGGTTCGATTTACGTCATGACTTGCATGCCGACCTATAGTTGTAAGCATGCGCTATAGCAATGCGCAGCAAAGCAACGAATAAACGGAAAACGGGGCAATAGCCCCGTTTTTTATCTTCCACTTGGGCTTCTGGCCTTTTTAGTACATTTCGCTGCAAAAACATACCGCAACCTTTATCATGCCTTAATTCGTTTAAACAAAGTCACCAAATTTGTCTCACAATATTTAGCAATAGCAGAACACATTCTGTACACTGAATTCTTTTAGACTATCCAGCGATACATTGGCTACGGGCCCTGAGTTAATGGCAACACTACAGCGTATATTAGTGAACTTGGAAATGTTAAGTGATGACATTTCGCTTTTGGAGCCCTCGCAATACAATAATGCTGATCATTTACGCCTTTTACATAGCATTCTTGTGCTATTGAATGAATTAGATAGTCAATCGAAGTATGAAACCGAGGCCGGGTTTCAACATGTTGTGCGCGGCTCTATTTTTGAGGACGTGTTTGAACGTAAACGCATGGTCAATGTGTACAAAAAGCTGGTGGAATATGTGATCACAGCGTGGGAGGCTAGTCAGAAAGCGAGTCTTATTATTGCCGATAGTTTTGACGAGAGCGCTGACAAAAGGCTAGAGTTGCTACAAGTCAAAGCAATCAAAGCTAAATCTCAACTGAAAACAGTGGCTATTGCGATGGGAAAAGCCGACTACGAGAAGTTTACCCGTCTGTTTGGTTTACTTACTCAACAGTGGGAATGGGATACGCTTCGCGCTAGGTTTTAAGCTAGCGCGACATTCAGTACAGTAGTTACGGCGTGGTGTTGCGAATACCTATATCCTGTTCATTAATGACTCGAACTTCCCTCTGTGGGAACGGAATTTCGATATTGTGTTCACGTAACGTTTCAAAAACCGTTAGTAGCAAGTCACCACCTACGCGATTTTTTCCATCATCTACGCCTTCCATCCAAAACTCGACAAACATATTCACACCCGAATCACCAAAGCTATCAATTTCACAATCAGGAAGCTCTTCAAACGGAATATCGTCGCCAGAAATCACTTGAGGATGCGCTGCAACGGCTTCTTTAACAATCTCGACCATGGCGCGAATGTCGGTCTTGTATGCCACTGAAAAATCAATACGGTAGCGCTGTTTTAGATTCTTGTGGGTCCAATTAATTAACGATGAGCTAATAAACTTCTCATTAGGAACCAAAATATCCTTACCATCAAAGGTTTCTAGCACGGCGTAACGCATCTTAAACTCGCGTACTATGCCTTTCTGGCCGTCTTCTAGTTCTACGTAATCACCGACAGTAAGAGACTTGTCTAACAATATAATAATGCCAGATATAAAGTTCGATGCTATAGACTGCAAGCCGAGACCTAAACCCACACCCACGGCACCACCAAATACAGCGAGCGCCGTTAGATTAATACCCATTACATTTAGCAATAGAAGAAATACAACGCAGAACAGGGCAACTTCAAATAACTTTGCAAACACTTCTTTGGTGGATACATCAAGCGACTTGTGATTTCGAATAATATCTTGACCAATCGCATTGGAGCTTCTGCCAAGCCAAAACAACAGGGCACCAAACAACAATACTCGTACGACACCGTAAGCAGAAATTTCTACATTTCCAACCGATATAGCAATTGATTCAAGTGCTGATGTAATAAGCGGTAGCACGCCAATCAGGTGGAGAAACAAAATTGGCAAACCCACCCAGCGCATAATCATTGCGATTGTTTCGTTTACGACAAATCCATTGATGAGTGAATTCACAAAAAGCATAAGCGCAACAACAACAGCAATTTCCAAAAGCCAAGCGTCAAATTGGAATTGAGCCCCAAGTACGGTGGTTAATTTCAGCATGCTAATGGTGATTAACGGAAATAAGGCTTCACCCAAGTTATACATAAAGCCGTGTAATGTGTGAGCCCCTTGAGAGGGCGCTTCGCGTGTAAATTTAAATGGCTTCTTAACTTGTCTTGCAAGCACAAAGGCAACGCTGTAGATAACGAGCATTGTTGCTAGCTGGATAAGAAAACTGTCGGACATAACTGACGCTTTAATAAGCGTAAGTTTTTCCTCTAGATGAAGCGTTATAGTCTCTACATTCATGCTGTCTTTTTAATCCTATAAACCGCCCTCACGGCAGTATAAATTTAATTGAGCGCTTTTTATCCTTTATACCAAATATCGTAAAGCTTTTTTTATTAATTGGTTTGAGTTTCAGTTTCTATTTTCAGCACTGGAGCATTATTTACCGATAATTCGTGTCATTTGATTAGCATGCTCTCAGTACCTCAAAGGTTTTCAAGGTAATGATATTATTTGCTTTTTTTGTTTTTTGAGTACCGTGTTATTCTGAGTTTGAGTTTTGTAGAGAAAAACTTTTTTATCGTCCAGATAGAAATAAATTCAGCTAATTCATCGACTAACTTGAAAAATAAGCAGTTGTCGAAAACACTAATATAAATGGGAAGGGAGGCTCACTATCCCACACGTTAGTTCGCTACATCCACATTTGTTTACGCAATATATAAACTTATTTGCATGAAAATGTGTTATCTGAACATTTTGGTCTACTGTTTAAGAAGCGATAGCAAATTGTTGCATTCCCTTATTGAGTGACTTCAATCATTAACTATTGTGCAGTGTTAGTGGAGGTTGCGTTACTTTTAAAAAGAGCATTGGACATACGTGATGCAAAGTAACTCAGACGATATACAGACACTGATTCAGCAATGTGACAAAGAGCCTATTCATCTACTCGGGCGAATACAACCTACTGGTTTTCTTGTTGCCGTCGACCAACAGGGTATCGTGACTCACGCGAGCACTAATATAGCCGAGTTATTTGCTTTATCTCCACAAGAGCTACTAGGTACCAACCTGTGGGAGCGTTTCGATAGGGAATTTGTTCATAGTATTCGAGGGGCTCAGCAACAGTCGGCGATTATTAATAGAGCGTGCCATATTTACAGTGCTTCTTTGCCTAATAGCAATGATGTGTTTGATATTGCAGTACATCAAACTAGTGCGTTTATCGTGATTGAATTTGAGAAAACGCCCCAGTCGAGTAATCAAGATAACCTCGTTACAGCCTTGATGAAGCAGGTTTCCGGTTCTCAAAAGGTAAAGGAGCTCAATGAAAACGTTGTGGAAGGGGTGAGGTACGCCACAGGCTTTGATAGGGTAATGTTGTATCAGTTCCTAGACGATGGTTCAGGTGAGGTGGTCGCAGAGTCAAAGTCGCAAGATATAGAGACATTTATGGGTCTTCGTTATCCAGCCTCTGACATTCCCGCTCAGGCTCGGCGCTTATACAAGCAAAACCTAATCAGGCATGTTGTTGACGTCAATGCCGACACGCCTTCTATTGTGTCATCTAGTGAAGAGACCGCTGAGTTAGACTTATCACTGTCGAAGCTGCGGGCAGTATCCGAAGTTCATATTCAGTATTTAAAAAATATGGGCGTTGGTGCTTCGATGTCCATTTCCGTGATTGTAGACGGCGAGCTCTGGGGACTTATTGCCTGTCATCACGGTTCAAGTAGGCATCTTCCTGGAAGGCTGTTATCTCAGCTAGAGCTATTTGGTGAAATGTTTTCTTTGGAGTTATCACACAAGTTAGTTAGCGAGAGAATTAAGATTAGTGAGCGTGCCAATGGTGCTTTCACGCGTGTTCTAAGTAACTTGTCATTAGGTTCTTCACTTGCTAGGGCCATTGTTGACCAGCTTTCGCTTATAAGAAGTTTGATTGATATCGACGGTATCGGCTGTAGCTTTAGCGACGAATATACCAAAGCAGGTGTTGCGCTTAGCAAGAGCAAAGTAAAAATGCTAACGGATTTTCTTTCTCAAAACCCGAACGAAGAAATATACCAATTAGATAAATTGGTAACGGCAGACCCGAGACTTTCAAATAGTAACGTTGCAGGCGTCTTGGCTATAAAAATATCTTCTTCGCCAATGGATTTTATTTTTTTGTATCGAACTTCTGTGGTTCAACATGTTGCTTGGGCTGGTAATCCAGAAAAACGTGTCGAAAAAACAGAAAGCGGGGCCATACTTACACCACGTGCTAGCTTTGAAAAATGGCTTGAAACCAATGAAGAGCAGTCTAGAGTTTGGTCTACTTTGGATCTAGAACGTGCAAAATCTCTCAGATCTGGAGTAATGGAACTAAGCATACGCCACTTACATGAAAAAGAAGCGCTTCAGCGGGAAGCGAAAAAAAGACTTGAGTTACTTATTGGTGAGCTTAATCATAGGGTGCGCAACATTCTCAATCTCGTTAGCGCAATCGTCGGGCAAACATCACAGACTAAAAACGATATTGAATCCTTTGTATCATCACTATCATCGCGCATATCTGCGCTGGCCTTAGGTCACGACCAGCTTACACACGCCTCGTGGAACAGTATTGTTTTTAAACAACTTCTTGTTAATGAACTAAAGGCATACATGGTTAATGAATCTGCTTTTACCATTGATGGCCCCTCTATAAAGTTGACCTCTTATGCTGTTACTCCCATCGTGCTTGTTTTTCACGAAATGATTACGAATGCTGCTAAATATGGCGCGCTCAGCGCTACTAGCAATGACGGTAAAGTGTCGATTACGTGGCAATATAATACTCATGGCGACGTTGAAATAAAGTGGAGTGAAGCCGGGGGGCCACCAATTGCCTCAATTGAAAAAGAGGGGTTCGGGATGACGATTATTAAATCAGTCATTCCACACGAACTTGGTGGGAACGTAGTTTTAACCCCATCTGTTGAAGGGCTCAATGCTCTTTTTGTCATTCCGAGTAAATACGTGGAAGCGAATGAAGACGAAAGGGATGATGGGCAAATTAGGGTTTCTAATTCTGAGTCATTGCATTGCGACGGCGAGGTATTACAGGCCGTTGAACGCAATAGTGCGTATATTGTCGAAGACAATTTACTTATTTCACTTAATTTGCAAAAGCTCCTCAAAGCTACTGGTTTTACTAATGTAGAGATTTTTGGCGATGTAGGCACTGCCAAAAAAGCACTAGGTAAGCGCTCGCCTCAAGTTGTGTTTTTAGATGTTCATCTAGGCAGTGAAAATACGTTTCCATTGGGTATAGAGTTAAAAGAACGGGGAATACCCTTTGTGTTTATTACTGGGTACGGTTCGTCTCTAGAATTGCCTGAAGTATTGGCAGGCACGACAATATTAACAAAGCCAGTCGACCCTCTGTTGCTTAGTGAAACCATTAACGCTATGGGCTTTGAGACGAGGTCAGTATGTTATTAGTTCACAGAGCACAAATATTGATTGTTGAAGATCAAATTGTGGAGGCAATGCATACCAGCAGCTTTATTAAGAATTTTGGTATGGATGTCGCAGGTATATCTTCAGATATCGATAGTATCTTAAATATGCTGAAAAAGGTCAAAGTAGACCTGGTTTTGATGGACATCAACCTCGGTAGTGAAAAGTCGGGAGTGGATGTAGCGAAAGCTATTGTCGATGTTTACGACATTCCCATTGTATTTACTACCAGTTATAGCGATGACGCAACCATCGCGAAAGCACTAGCTATTTCGCCCTATGGTTATTTGATGAAGCCTTACAGTGAAGTATCATTACAAACCACCATTCAAATTGCGCTGAAGCGCAAGCGAATAGAGCATGAGTTGGTGAGTTCAAATAAGCGTTTTGCGATGGCTTCTAAAGTAGCGAAACTAGGTGTGCTTGAGGTGGATTCTAGCTCTCGGTCTGTAGTAGTCAAGAGTGTTGATAACCTCTTTAATTTTCCCAAATCATTGTCACTCGACAGTTTTACGGCTCTGTTCCCCGACGAAGAAATAGATAGTTTAAAGCAAGCAATAGAAAATAAAACTGACTTTCTTTCTGTACTTCAACTGGACTTAGACGGAAGAGAAACACAGTGGTATCAAGTTGTACTATCTGATGTAACTTTGGCAAATAACCAAGTACAGATAGGTGCAATCCAAGATATATCGGTATTGCAAAACACCCAATCTAATTTAGGCATTGCTAACAAAATAGTAAACGAGATCCAAGAAGGTGTCTTGGTGTGTGATGAGAAAGGTAAAATCATAAAAGCCAACAATGCTTTCTGTGAAATGATGGATAAGCTTTTGCTTGATATTATTTCAGCACCATTTGAAAGTGTCTTTCCACGTGCGAGAAAAGAAGACCCTCCCATTGATTATTTAAAGGACGGCTTAAGAACCGATATAACCGTAGTCAGTGAAAAAGGAGAGAGACGGCACCTCGTCATGTCGGTATCGTCGTTTTCGACGACTGCACTAAATCAATATTATGTCGCAATATTCACTGATGTAACCGACCTCAAATTATCAGAAAACCAGCTGAAATACCTTGCGTTTACTGACGCTTTAACCGGCGTTGGAAACAGAAACTACCTCAACCGTGTTGTCGAGAGCTTTAAGGAATCGAATGATGTCTGTACGGTCATATTTATTGATTTAGATGAATTTAAACTTATTAACGATACTCATGGCCACGAAGTAGGGGATGAAATTTTACGCGTATGTGCCAGTCGTTTTAAATCGGTATTAAGAGAGTCAGACAGTGTTATTCGTTTTGGTGGCGATGAATTTGTTGTTGTTACCCGCACTACCTGCCGTACTGAACTGCATCGAATCACGTCCCGAATTAATACCGTTTTTCAGCGAGCCTTTAAAACAACCTCTGGGGACTTTCAAATTTCGGCAAGTATTGGCGTAGCCAGTGCTTCAGAAAGTATAACGACAACGGAGTTGCTAAAAAATGCGGACATCGCTATGTATTCCGCAAAGCAATTCGGAAAAAACAACACGGTAATGTTCAATGACGGATTAACTAAAGATATCGAATATCGATTATTCATTCAGCAAGGTTTAGGCTCGGCTATTGCCGAAAAGGACATAGTGGCGCATTTCCAGCCCATTATTGGTGCTTGCGGAAATATTTTGGCTGTTGAAGCGTTAGCTAGGTGGTATTTAGCGGATGGGAATATAGTAAGACCAGACAAGTTTATTCCAATCGCTGAGCGCAGCAAGTATATCCACGAACTCGGGCTGTTGATGTTAGAAGAAGCTTGTGAAGCAATTAAAAAACTAACTCGCTGTGGCTTTGGCGATGTTCTCGTCAATCTTAATATGTCGGCAGCACAGTTACAAAATGATTTGGTGTTAGGCATATTTGAAGAGCGCATACGGGCGCATAACGTTAACGCTGGTAGAATTGTATTAGAAATAACAGAGTCGACATTACAAAGCGCAAAAGCAAGGCAGACTATTAAACGCCTAAAATCGTTGGGCATTAAAGTGTCCATTGATGATTTTGGTACGGGGTATTCTTGTGTGTCTGAACTTGCCGAAGATACGTATGATGCCATTAAGATTGATAGGTCATTGCTTCCCAATTTTCCGCTCGACGGAGATGGTAATCATCGCAGGGCATTGATCATACAGAATGTAGTAGATATGTGTCGTCAGTTAACCTTGCCTTGCACGCTAGAGGGGCTGGAAACCGATGAACAGGTAGCATTTGCAAAGAAAATTGGTGCAACTGCTATGCAAGGCTACTTTTTCGCAAGACCAATGAAACTCAGTGATTTAATGGAATATCTTCAAACAGACTATGCTGTGCCAATTTTAAATATCAATAAATGAACGTGCTGACAGCTGACTAAAAAATGTGCTAGCGAACGTGGCATATTGGTGGTAGACTCCGCGCCGCGTTGTGTAAGAGTAAATATCATTCTTCCTTAATCGACAATTCTTGGTGTTATTGGCATCGGCGAATTGGCGTATCACTATAGAATTTCTTCTTAAGCTATAATCTCACACGGTAAGTGCTATAGCTGCCACGCTACTAATCATTCTTCGACCTATATTTAGGCAAATAGCTATTTCAGGAGTTAGTTAATGTCATTTACCCAGCTTGGGCTTGCTGAACCGTTGCTAAAAGCAATTGAAAAGCGTGGTTTTACCACACCGTCACCGATACAGGAAAAAGCAATACCCGAGGTATTAAAAGGGCGTGATGTGTTAGCGGCTGCGCAAACCGGAACAGGCAAAACGGCCGGTTTTGGTTTACCTATTCTTCAAAAGCTCATGCAGGGTAACAAAGTTTCTGCCAACAACGTAAGAGCGCTAATATTAACGCCTACCCGAGAACTCGCTGCACAAGTAGAAGAAAGTATTCGTCATTTTGGTGAATTCTTGCCGCTAAAAACTGCAGTGGTATTCGGTGGTGTTGGTATAAACCCGCAAATGATGAAGCTTAGAAAAGGCGTTGATGTGCTTATTGCAACGCCCGGCAGACTGCTAGACCTTTATCAGCAGAATGCAGTGAAATTTTCTCAGCTTGAAGTGTTGGTGCTTGATGAAGCCGACAGAATGCTGGATATGGGGTTTATCCACGACATCAAAAAAGTGCTTAAATTACTTCCTGAGAAAAGACAGAGCTTATTGTTTTCAGCAACATTCTCACCTGAAATAACCGCATTGGCTCAAACCATTACTCAAGATCCTGTTAGCATTTCTACAACACCTGCAAATTCAACAGTTGATGCTGTAGAGCAGCATCTTGTTACCATTGATAAGTCAAAAAAGACAACGGCACTTATTTGTCTTATTAAGCAACAAAAATGGGAGCAAGTGCTCGTTTTTAGTCGTACCAAGCACGGCGCCAACAGAATTGCAGAGAAACTTACTCGTTCTAAAATTCCAAGTGCAGCTATTCACGGAAATAAAAGCCAAGGTGCAAGAACAAAAGCCTTGGCCGATTTCAAAAGCGGTGACATCAAAGTGCTTGTGGCTACCGATATTGCAGCTCGAGGCATCGATATTAGCGAGCTACCCATAGTGGTTAATCTTGATTTACCAAATACGGCGGCAGATTATGTGCATCGTATAGGTCGTACCGGGCGTGCTGGTGCCAGTGGTCAGGCTTGGTCGTTTGTCTGTGCCGAAGAACTTCAAAGCTTAAAAGATATTGAAACGCTTATTCAAAAGCTATTACCAAGAGAAACGCTTGAAGGGTTCGAGCCACAACAAGCAGTACCGCCAACAACGTTGTCGAAGCCCAAAAAACCGAAAAAGCCCAAGAAGCCAAAAACGCCCAAAACGCTAAGTAGCGCATCGTCGACAAAGGCGCCTTCTGCGAATACTAAAAGTGATGCCAAGGCCAATAGAAGTGGGGCCAAAAAACAGCATTCACGGCCCAAGCATCGCAACAATAACGCCAATCGCTCAAGAAGCGGCAATACGAACAATAGTGGCAAACACACCCCACAGCGTGCTACTGCACAGTAGCACGCAGATTCTGTCGCTACTTTGATTCCCATGAGAAAGGATGATAATGACGCAGAGCTGGCGAGACTTGGGCGTCAGCTTTCTCATTGTCATTCTGCTCTAGTTGAGTTTCAGCGCGCTTAACCATCGTTTCCTGTAAATCACTTCTATAACCTCGTACTTCTTTCCACAGATCGTAAAAACCTTCAGGTGGCTCTCCAGCAATATCCTTTTGCAATAATGGGCCTAATAAGTCGTACGCTTTTTGCAAACGCGCTGCGTGTTGAGTGTCATACGCAGCAACTTGTGGGTCGGCTTGCCAATTCATCATGGGTAACTTTTGTTTATCAGAAAGTTGAGCAAACTTAGTAAAGTAGTCTACATAATCAGCAAGGGCTATACTGTCTGCCCGTCCCCATATTGCCATGCTAGCGCGATTCAATAATGCACTTGAAGCAGGGTCCACTATCATTACCGTGGGAGTGGCATAATAGGTTGGATAGTCAAATCGTTGAGTAATTGCTCTTCGGTCTTCCAGTAAGCCTACGTCTACAAATATGGTTTCGTAATGAGATGTAAGAATAGGCTGCATTTCTTGAGTTTGGAAACGTTTTGCTAGGCCTGTACTGTCATGGCACCACTGAGCGCCGAGCACTACGAGTAGTAACTTTCCATTTTCTAGAGCACTTTTCTGTGCGTTAACTACGTCATCATAAGCCGTTGCTGATACCTCATAGGTATATTGCGGTGGCTGCTCAGTACTCTTACAGGCAGTAAGTAACGCAATAGAGGCGAATACGGCGGCAATGAGTTTAGCGAATTGTCGCTTTAGTAAGGGAGGCTGGTGATGTACGTTTTTATGCAAATCCATGTGTAGTACCAAAAAGGGAAACTTGGCAGCAATGTATCATAAAAACAAAGGGTAACGCGGGATTATTACACTTCAATAGCGATACTGACTACTGTGCCAGAAGGCGTATTTTTCAAAATGCTGAGCTTACCGCTTATCAAATGCGCTCGCTCGTGCATTGAAAGTATACCCATTGAAAAATCGACGGGTGCGTCTTTGATGCTATCTGTCAGGTAGGAAGCGGGAATACCCATGCCATTATCCGAGATGGTAAACGTAGCAACAGTGGGATGATACACAACGTCAATATTAAGTCTTGTGGCGTTTGCGTGTTTGATACAGTTGGTCACCGCTTCTTGAATTATTCGATAGATGTGAATTTTCTTTTCATTCTCTAGTGCGACCGCTGCTCCAGATACGTTCAAAGTGTAGGCAATATTAGATGCATTGAGCGACGATATAATTTCAGAACGTTGTAGTACGGCTTCGATAGAAAGCGTGTCGATACCACTGGGTCGAAGACTTCCTAAGCTTTTCTTCATAGCAAAGTAAAGACTATCAATTTTCTCTGACAGAACCGTTGATAAATCTTCTTTCTTTCTGAGAGAAAGTTGAAGTTTTAAATCTACTATTCTATGACCAAAATCGTCATGCAAATCACGTGAAAGCGTTCTTCTCTCTTCTTCTTGCACCGCCACGAGCTTTGCGGTCACTGCGCGAGTATTATCGATTGCTTTGTTAAGTAATGCGTTTTTTTCGCGAATTTTCGCGTTAGATAGTGCAAGGGTCGTGTTCATTCTTTTAGCTTGTGTTACTGATGCTCCTAGGATCAAGCTACTTACACACAAGGCAATGATATAGAACTGATGCTCTAACGGATTCAATGTTGTTTGTGAAGAAACTAAAAATGCGGTTACTCCGATAAGAATACAAGACAAAGAGCTTCCATAAATGCCAAACCGATGGGCAAGATAAAGAGCCGGAAGTACAGCGATATATTTTAGTTGGTAGCTTAGGTTTATACCGTTATCGAATGCTAAGACACTGCCACTTAAAGCGAGCAACCAGCCCGCGACGATATAATAGAGCTGCCCCCCGCCATGCTTGAAACACTGTTTGGTATAAAGCGTTATTAATATAGGAACAATAACAATTATTCCTACGAAGTCACCTAATGAGAATTCGAAAAGGGTAACTAAAAACGATACTAAATCCATGTTGGATTCCAATGCTCTTCGCCCCAAAAACATAAACCCCAGTGCGATACTCAGTAACATTGAAAAGCTGAGTAAAGACAGTGTACTCGATACATTATCGAGATAAGGGCTGCTATAGAAACGACGAAAGGTATATACCGCAGCGCACAGCAATAAAGGGGTAATCATTAAGTGGACTAAATACCAATAAACACTACCACTCATAAATTGGCTATTGTCTAAAATCCCACCTGGGGAAAATAAAAGTAGATGAGTAAGTTTCTCGCAAAGTAACAAAGCAGGCCAGCTTCGCATTGGCAGCAGTAAAAATGCGCCTAACCTTACACCTGCAGGTAAGTACCAACTTACGGTACTGGTAACGGTTTCAAAATGGCTGCTAATTAGCCAAAGCCCGTGAAAACAACACGTATAGAGCAAGCCATAAAGAAGATAGTGTGGTGAAAAAATGGAAGACATAGCGGATTGTGTCGAAATAGTGCGGGAGCTGTCAGAGGATTCCATTTAAACAGTGGAAGTGTCTTGTTAATAAGTCAAATATCACAGAGTTTACTGCGATACTGTATCTTCATTGATGAAGTCTGCTAAGTCTAGCATGCCGGTTTCCAGCGCAATCTTTAACAATCCAAACTGTGAGGTGGTATTAAGTTTTCGGTAGATATTCGTTCTGTGAACCATCACTGTTTTGGGCGCGGTATCTATTCGATAAGCAATTTGCTTTGGTTGTAGTCCCTTCGCCAGTAATAAAAAAACTTCTTTTTCTCGTTCAGTGAGCTGGGCAATCACGCGCTTTTCTCCAAATGCCAGCTTACTACTGATATCTGAACTCAAGTAGTTTTCATCTCGCTCTAGCGCTTCAAGTGCATCCATTAGTTCTTTCGTTGCCGCTGTTTTTGTCACGTATCCATCGGCACCAAGCTCTAATGCTTTAGTTATGTATGCCACGTGATCGTACATACTTAACATCAGGCACTTTACATGGGGTGCTTGCGATTTAATTGTGGTTAGTACATCGAAACCAGACTCATTAGCAAGCGAAATGTCTAATACCACAACATCGACATCATCGAGACTAGTGTGAGAGGGCAGAGCGGAAAGGGTACTGACGGAGTGCTTAACATGCCACCCATATTCTTGCTCAATAAGTGCGGCAATACCATCTCTTACTACTTCGTGATCGTCAATTAATACAATTTCCATATACTTACACACGGCTCCAATATTCTTGTAAGTGTATGACTAAAATAGTTAATGTGGAATAAGCCAAAGGCTTAGATGACGAAGTTATAGTCAAAAAAGACCGGCCCTTCCATGGGCCAGTATTTACTTCAACTTGCGCTGTGTAAATTCACAGCACTCACACGATTAAAGATTAACCGTTACAGGCGCAGAGCACGCTGATGTATAGTCACACACCATATAGGTGAAGCTACCAGGATTAACGCCACGGCTTCTATCGCGATAGCGACCTGTGTTGCTTACCTCTTCCAGTAATTCACCATTGCGATAAATCATAACGGTGTCAGCGGTAGAGCCGCTATACGAAAGGTCAACACGTAGCGAACCAAAACGAGATAGCATAGCGCGATCGATCTCGGTCACGATATTGCTATTGGAAACCGAGACAGTTTGAGTAGAAACACCTGTTTGACCCTCGGCATCTGTGACAGTGAGTGTTACGTCATAGGCCCCAGTCGCTGCATAAACGTGAGTGGGGTTTTCATCTGATGACATTGCTCCATCGCCAAAGTCCCAGCTGTAACTCACAATATCGTCATTTACATCACTACTGTCGTTGGTAAAGTCTACAGACAGTCCCGAAGCGTCGAATGTGAATGCTGAATTTGGAGGTGTTGGACCAACTTCACCAATACCCGTTACCACAATGCTCCACGTGTTTACGGTTCCGTTGTCACCGTTGAAGGTGTCTAATACATTGAGTGTCCAATCTCCCGTCGCAACTTCACCATTGAATGCGTCGGTATTGTAACTTTCAACAATGTCATCAGTGCCGCCACCTTGATTCTGGCGAAGAACTGTCGTTGTGCCTTGAGGCGATGTAAGTGACAACACTAAGTCGCCGCTGTAGGTGTGCGTGATATCTACTGAAGCTTGCATGCCAAATACAGTGATATCGTCTGGTACATTAATAACAAGATCTATACCCACATCATCTGGATCATCTTCGTTAGGCAATGTTGGGACTGCCTCGCCTGAATAGCTGTAAGGGAAGTCGTTCAGTCCTACCGGGTAAACGTAAAGGTTGGCTGTTTTCGATTTTTCGATGTCGCCACTCACCCCGTTAATGGTAAAGCTGTACTGTCCCCACGCTGTATCTTCTGTTGTAGTAACCGTAAGTGTAACTGTGTCACCAGGCATTGCGCTGGTAGCACTTAGCGTTGCAATAGCGCTTGGTTCTGATAGCGATAGAGTAACGGCTTGGTCGTAGCCTGCAATCGCACCCACCTCAATATCAAACGTGGCGGTTTCACCGGCAACAATTTCAGCTGAGCCTGGTGTAATACCTAACTTGAAACCAGGCGTTGGGTCAGCTTCTTCAAGTGCATTAAGTACATTTAAGCGATTGCCTGATGCCGTGCGTCCATCTGCCCACAAACTGGTTTCGCCAGTCAGCATAAGTAGTTCTTTCATTTCTGAAGGTGTTAGCTCAGGGTTGAGAGACCAAACGAGTGCAGCTGCGCCTGCCACGTGGGGTGTTGCCATTGATGTGCCTGAATAAGCAGCATATCCGTTACCTGGGACGGTCGATAAGATAGCTGTGCCGGGCGCAGCCAAATCAACGGTTTCAACGCCATACGAATAACCGCTATCGCCGTCGTTACGGTTAATACTCGCCACTGCCAGAACACTGTTTGTTGAGGTCTGGTAGTTTGAAGGGTAATTATCAACATTGTCGTTGTTAGAGCCAGAGTTACCTGCAGCAGCAACGAATAGAATGCCCGCTTGACCCGCTTCTTCAATAGCGGTTTCTAAGGCTTCACTGTAGCCACCACCACCCCAACTATTATTGGTCGCTTTAATATTGATTCCGCGGTTAACCTTTAGGTCCGTGAAGTAGTCGATACACTCAATTGCGCCAGCAGTAGAGCCACCGTCAGGGCCTAAGAATTTACATGCAGCAATAGACACTTGATGGTTAACGCCCACGACGCCAATGCCGTTATCGCCAACAGCACCGATGGTTCCCGCTACATGGGTACCATGAGAGTCATCATCCATCGGATCGGTGTCGACGTTGAACGCATCTATCCCATACACATCGTCAATGTAGCCGTTACCATCATCATCAACACCGTTACCTGCTATTTCACCAGGGTTAACCCATGCATTGTCAGCAAGGTCTTCGTGGTTGTAGTCAACGCCCGTATCGATAACACCGATAACAACGTCGCGATCACCGGTTGTGATATCCCATGCTTCTGGCGCATCAATATCTACATCGTTCGTACCGCCAGCTTGTCCAGTGTTATTCAATCCCCAGAGATCGCCCAAAGAGGGATCGTTCGGAATAAGTGCTTTTCGGTATAAATAGTTTGGCTCTGCAATTTTGACAGCAGGGTTTTTGCTCAGGATCTCAATAGCTTCTTTTACCGATTTACCGCGTAGCTGTAATTTTGCAATTCGGCCATTTAGCAGGTTTGAAAAGCGATCATCAATTTCGTCGCGATTTGCGTCGCTAATACGTGCACCTACTGATGAACGCGCGCGCATCTTGTCGGTTTTGCTGACATTTTCTTTGTAAACAACAATAACGCTGTCATCAAATATTTCGGCTTTTGAAGCATGCGCATGGCCTGCAGCAAAAAGTGGAAGTAAAGCTACAGATAATGCTGAAAGACCCGTTTTAAAAGGCTTTGTTTTCATTTTTAGATTCCATAATTAGGACAATGCGTACAATTACGAAATCCTCTCATTCGGTCTGATATAACTAACGGTTAAAACTTATAACCGAAATTTTAGCCATCGCCAGTAATTAAACTCAAAATACAACTATTCGATGAGGAAAAAGTGTATTTGCTAGAGAAATTAGTACTAATTTACTAGAGCGTGTTGACCTTTGCAGTACACTTTTTGTTCATTCCAAGCGAGTATCAGGCAATGAACGAGTTGCGTGGTTTGGTTATTCCAAATTAGCGACGAGTAAAGCCGCATGAGGCTCGCTTGGATGAACCTTTCAGGCAGCAATTGTTTAGCATTTATACTGCGTCTGCGCACACTTATGTAGATGGCTACACGACGTGTGCACTTCCTTGTCTAAATGCTAAACACTTTGCTGCAAAAACGTACGGCAAAGGTCAACACGCTCTAGAGCGTTTTGTTCTCACTGTGTGGTCTTACCAAACCAAATTACGTGATTACTTTCTGTGCAAAACTAGCACTAAGGTGCGACAAAAAGTCGTTAAGCTGCTGATTTTTCGTAGTCAAGTAGTATTAAGTTCGTCATAAATACAACTTAAAGGTGATGGATTCTGAAACAATTACAGAGTGATATAGAAGGGTCACATTTGTTGTTTCTCAGGAAGTCATTGTTCACATGGATAAGAAGTTCGCAGACCTAGAGTGCCAAGCACCGTTTTCTTTGCAAGTAAAAAGACTCGCGATGTTTGGGCTTCTACTTGGCGCTATGCTTCCTCTGTCAGTTCGAGCGGAGTCTTCCGACCTATCAACAAATGCAGACATGGTGGAATCTTCTCTTTCAATGAGTCTAAATACCCAAGCGATCACGGTAGACAATGAAACGGTCCTCATCTCTGTCAGTCAGTTTGGGTTAAATAACATAACTAACATCATTCAAAGCGGTAACGCGTCAAACCTTTCAAATGTAGTACAAGCCGGCAATAACAACGAAGCCATCATCACACAGCTTGGTGAAGGAAATGTAGTGAATTTATTGCAGCAAAACGACAACAACTACTTTGAAATTGTTCAAGACGGTTTTGACAACGTTGCCAATGTTAATCAATTAGGTGAGCAGGCCTTTACTGTTTATCAAATAGGGAACGAGATGGTGATCAACATCACACAATATCAACAATGATGTGATTACCATAGGGAGACAAAATGAAAAGAACAAAAATCGCCAGTGCATTATTACTTGTTGCAGCAACAGGATGGGCATCTGCGCAGGAAGTACCTGACAGCAAAAATGTAGAATTTAGCGCAGCGGCAGATTTTCTTGCTGCGGCAGAGGGCAACAGCATCACGCTAACCCAAACTGCGCCAGAAGGTAATGAAATTGGTAACGAGTCAGTACTTAGCCAAGAAGGTGACCTGAATGTTATTGATGTTGAAGTTGTAGGAGATGCCAATGAAGTGATGGCCTCTCAAATGCAAACGGGTAATACGTTCCTAACCAACATTTCTGGTAATGGTAACCTTGTTGAAGCTGAGCAGGACAGTATCCAAAGTACAGCTGAATTTGCGATAGAGGGTGATGATAACGCGGTGTCGCTAACACAACTGGGTGATGGTGGACCAATCGGCTTTATCTTCAATCGTTCAATTAACAGTATTACTGGTAGCGGTAATACCATGTCGATTGTGCAAGGTGACGGGGGCCATTGGGCAAATAACACTGTGTCTGGTAATGACAATACGCTCTTTGTTGAACAAGAAGGCGATTGGCACGAGTCTTATGTACGTGATCTTAGCGGCGATGCCAACGTGATTGAAGTTGTCCAAGACGGCTATTACAACGTATCTAACCTGACCGCAGTAGTGGGCTCTGAAAACGAAATTGTGATTGATCAAGATGGTGATCGAAATGCAATTGAGTGGAGTGTTGTAGGTGATGGTAATACGATTGAATTTGAACAAGATGGCGATGGCAATGAAATTGCCACAGGTGTTTTTGAAGGTTCTAGCAACGAAGTCAATATCGACCAAATTGGTGATGTGAACCTGGCAACGGTTGAAACGATTGACGGTATTCTAAATACCTTCGAGATTAATCAAGCGGGTAGTGAAAACACAGCTTATGCGGGTGTTATTGGTTTATTCAACGAATTTGATTTAACACAAGTAGGCAGCGGCAACGAAATAAGCACGGTCAATTTTAACGGCTTCTTTAATACTGTAGAAATTGAGCAAAGTGGTGAAGCTAACTTAGCCTTAGCGCAAGCCGGTATCGGTGAAACTAACTATTATGCTGATGGCAACATTATTGAAATGGCGCAAGACGGCATTGAAAATACCGCATCTGTAGAGTTAGCGAGTGCAGTACCGACAAACTACAACGCCATTACAGTAGAACAAAGTGGTGAACTGAACTTACTTGATTTACTCGTTAACGGCAGTGATAACACGATTAGTGTTATGCAAGAAGGTGTGGGTAACTGGGTGACGAATGATGCCGGTGGCCAGTTTGCTATTAGTGGAGATGCTAATACCTTTGAGGTAACGCAAATGGGTAACGACAACTTGGTTACGGGCAGCATGACCGGTAGTGGTGGTACTATCAGCGTAACTCAAGTGGGTGACTACAACGTTGCAACTGTTGTTCAGATGTAACAAGAAGCAGGCCGAGTTCTCTCGGCCTTTAACACAGTTATGAAACTTCTCTCTTTTTGTTTTGCGTACGTTGTGGTGGCGTGCGCTTTTTTAACTATCTCTCACGCCGAAGAAATAAGACTCGGTGGATTACTCCTTGATAACAGCATTAGTCGTCAGGGCCATGAGTTTGCCTCCAAAATAAGCCAGTACTGGCGAGAAGTACCAGATAGCTCAGGCAAAAATCTTATTGTAAAAGAAATTATTGTACCTCAGGCAGGCACGCTACTTTCTGTTATTTATGATAACAAAGTGGTGTATCAAACCTATATGGGAAGAAGGCAAGTGCCATTGGATGAGAAAGTGCAACAAGCAATCATGTTAGTGCTCGATGCAGTAGCAAATGCAAATGTGGACAGTCGAAGTCCAGATCTAGCAGCGGATGAATTCTAATGAAAAAAATAACGAAGACAGCATGGGTTTTAGTCGGCGGTATCGTCTTATCGCTTACAACATCTGCAACTGAATTGGTCTATGAACCTATAAACCCTTCTTTTGGTGGAAATCCGCTTAATGGATCTTTTCTGTTAAGCAAAGCGAACTCTCAAAATGCGCATTCGGCGCCTTTTAATGAACGTTCATACGATGAAAGACTTCAAGAGTCGCTAGAGCGTGCTTACATCAATCGTATTGTCAGAGAAATCACTGATCTTGCGTTTGGAGAGCAAGAGCTCGATGAAAACGGTAATCCCATTCAAAGTATTTTTGACCAAGATAGTTTATTTGTAAGTGGCGACTTTCAGGTTGAGCTAATAACTAGTAACCCTGATAGCATTATTGTCAATATCACCAACTTATTGACGGGTGAAGTCACAGTTGTAGAAATTCCACGGTTTGGGTAGGGACGCACATGAGAAGTACCGTATTTATTGTATTAACTATTTTGTTATCAGGGTGTCAATCAATTACCAATACATTGCCACCTGACACCACAGAAGCAGCCATTATTAAAGAAAGTGACACGCTTTCTGAAGTAAAAAGTTTACCGCAACCTATGGGGCAAATACCGGTGTCGGTATATGCATTTCGCGATCAAACAGGTCAGTATAAGCCGAGCTCTGGTGCAAGCTCGTTTTCCACAGCAGTTACCCAAGGCGCAACCTCTATATTAGTGCAGACATTAAGTGAAACAGCGTGGTTTCTTCCTGTTGAACGGGAAGGGTTACAAAACATCCTTACTGAAAGAAAGATTATTCGAGCAGATGAAAACAATAATGCCGACTTACCACCTTTGACGACGGCGCGCATTATTATTGAAGGGGGAATCATCAGCTATGATACGAATATTCGAACAGGCGGTGCTGGTGTAGAGTATTTTGGCATTGGTGCAAGCGAGCTATTTCGTGAAGATCTTATTTCTATTTATATGCGTGCGGTGGATGTAAGAACCGGGCAGGTACTCGTGTCTGTGTCTACGTCGAAAAAAGTACTAAGCCAAGAAGTCAGAGCGGGCTTATTCCGCTATGTTTCATTGAAGCGTTTACTTGAGGCAGAAACCGGCTACACAACCAACGAGCCAATGTTTGAATGTGTTAAGCAAAGCATTGAAAAAGCGGTAGCTGAATTAGTTATACAAGGAATGGAAAAAGGAGTTTGGCGCGCTAAGGCTTAAGCGCTTTCCACTGTAAAGCGCCACTTACCTGTAAGAGGATATGGCGCTTTTGCCTCTATTTAATAGTTTACTGACTGTACTTGGTCGAACTGACTGTCAAACCATTTGATCAATTCAACACGATTTCTGCAATCGGTTTTGCGAAAGATGCTGTATACATGTGTTTTTACCGTATTCACACTAATGTGAAAGCTATCAGCAATTTCTTGATTTTGGGCGCCTTCTGCAATTTTGCGGGTAATAGCCATCTCTCTTTTCGTTAGCACAGACGCGGTTGCTTGAATAGTCGAAGTCGCCTTGGTTTTGGTGGCCAAATTAGCATCTATATAGCGGCTCATAATTTCTCTGCTAAACCACTTATTTCCAGCCTGAACCTGTTGAACGCCTCGAACAATCAATTCCAAGTTATCTTCGGCGTGAAAAATCCCGTTGATCCCTTTTTGAAGTGCGTTGAAGTGAAATTCAACGTTACTTTCGGGAGCATTAAAAATAACCTTATTGAGATGTGGATAGTCACTGACAACCGGAAGATTGAGCATAGCTTGAGGATTACAGTAGTCCGCGTCTATAAAAAAAGTATGAGTGTTAGCTAATACGCTTCTAGGTGGATGAATTGCACCCGTTGTAATGGTAAAACCACAAGAAGGTAAAATTGACAGAAAACGCTCGTGAACCCCTTTATTTTGAGTGCTTTCAACATGGTTATTTCTTGTTAGTACAAACGCTTGGTGTGACATGAAAGCTCCTTTTCCTATCACTCAACCTTACGAGCATAACCCTATCTTTACAATAGGTGTGTGGTCTTACTTGATGTGTCAAAGCGTAACAAAATGTAACAGTCAGAAACGGGCAATTAGGGGGCCTAAAAGCAGCATTAAATATAAGTAAATTGTCAGCTTAAAATGCACTCGCCCTCTTTGTTAAAAATGTGATTAGTGTATAGTTCGTCACCAATGTCATTTTCCACTATTACCACAGAGAGAACCATGACCGTAAATGTTGACACTCAGTCTTTGATTGCATCAATGCGCGATGTAGTAGGGCAAGCCTATTTGTTAACTGACCAAGCGAAAAAACAGCCTTATTGTAAAGGTTTTCGCTTTGGCGCGGGTGAGGCCCTCGCTGTCGTGCGTCCTGGTTCACTTGTTGAAATTTGGCGCGTGCTAAAGCTGTGTGTTGAAGCCGATGTGGCGGTAATCATGCAAGCCGCGAACACTGGTCTTACTGGCGGTTCAACTCCTGATGGTAAAGACTACGATCGCCCGCTTGTTATTATTAGCACAATGCGAATTGATGCTATTCAACTTGTTGACGATGGCAAGCAGATAGTTGGTTTAGCGGGAAGCACATTATTTGGCCTTGAAGAGACATTAGCGCCTTATGGCCGTGAGCCTCATTCGGTCATTGGTTCATCCTGCATTGGCGCGTCTATTGTTGGTGGTATTTGTAATAATTCAGGTGGCGCATTAGTTAAACGTGGACCTGCTTATACCGAGCTTTCTTTATTTGCTCAAATAAATGCAAACGGTGAACTTTCGTTGGTTAACAACTTAGGCATTGAGCTTGGAAGTGAACCAGAAGAGATACTGGCTAACCTTGAGCAACAACGCTATCAAGCAAGTGATGTTAAACATCCCGATGCGAGGGCGTCTGACAATGAATACGATGAGCGCGTGCGCGATGTCGATTCAGATACGCCGTCACGTTTCAACAATGATGGCCGCAGATTACATGAGGCATCAGGGTGTGCAGGCAAACTTGCAGTATTTGCAGTTCGATTAGACACCTTTCCTATTCCTGAAAAGAAACAGGTATTCTATGTAGGGTCCAATGACGCAGCCGTATTTACAAAAGTACGCCGCGATATTCTCTCTACGTTTAAAAACCTGCCTGATTCGGGTGAGTATTTGCACCGCGACTGTTATGACGTATCTAAAAAGTACGGCAAAGACATGTTTATCGTTATTAGTAAGCTAGGCGCAAAATTCATTCCCAAGCTTTTTGCGTTTAAACGCAAGTTCGATGCATTTACCGACAAGTTGGGGTTTTTACCGAACAAAATGTCAGATCGTGTAATGCAATACATGAGCTACCTTTTCCCCAACCATCTGCCGAAACGCATGGAGTTGTACCGCGATAAATATCAGCATCACTGGATTTTAGAGATGAGTAATGAGGGAGTTGATGAAGCTAGAGCGTACCTTGATGAATTCTTCAAAACTAACGAGGGTAGCTACTTCGAATGTACTGAAGAAGAGGCAGATAAAGCCATTTTACATCGCTTTGTGGCGGGTGGCGCAATAGGCCGCTATCACGTTATGCACAGCAAAGAGGTCGGCGCTATGATGACCATTGATGTGGCACTTCGACGAAATGATCCCGACTGGTTTGAAGTACTGCCTAAAGAAATAGACGATCAAATAGATACTAAGTTGTACTACGGCCACTTGTTTTGCCACGTGATGCACCAGAACTATGTGTTGAAAAAGGGTGCCGACGCGAAAGTGCTTAAAGGTAAAATTCTTGAAACGTTCGACGCGCGAAGCGCCGAGTACCCAGCTGAGCACAATGTGGGGCATGAGTACTTTGCAAAAGATGCGCTTAAAAACTTTTATCGTGAACTTGACCCGACAAACAGCTTTAACCCGGGCATTGGTAAAACCACAAAATTAAAGAATTGGGCAGAGCATTCTTCGTCCTGCTGCGGTGGCCACGATTAGCGTGCTGTCATCATTACGCTAAATTACTGCACACACAAAAAAGCCAACATTGTTGGCTTTTTGTTTTTAAGAGCGTGTAAGTTGGGACTACGCGAGGCGATTGATGATAGATGAGAAGTCCATGCTCGCATTGCCTTCTTCGCAGTGCATTTCAAACCATTTTGCTGCAAGCTCTCCCATAGGCACCTGAGCATTCACACCCTTAGCGCCCTGCATAGCAAGCCCTAAGTCTTTAAGCATTAATGCTGATGCAAAGCCGCCAGCAAAGTCATTGTCGGCTGGGCTCTGCGGGCCTACGCCTTTCACTGGGCAGTAGCTTGTCATAGACCAAGTTTGGCCTGATGCATTAGAGGCAATATCGAAGAAGACTTGGGCGTCTAAGCCAAGCTTGTTGGCAAGCTGAAAGCTTTCACACGTGGCTATCATAGTTGCGCCAAGCAGCATGTTGTTGCAAATTTTAGCTGCCTGTCCAGCGCCGTGTCCGCCAGCGTGCACAATTTTCTTACCCATGGCGCCAAGCACGCCTTGTGCTTTTTCAAACGCTTCTTTGTCTCCACCAACCATAAAGGTGAGTGTGCCACCAGCTGCGGCTGCAATGCCACCAGACACCGGAGCATCAAGCATTTGAAGCCCTTTGCTTGCAGCCAGCTCAGAGACCTTATTAGCGGTTTCAACATCAATGGTCGAGCAGTCGATAAGTAGCGTGTTTCCACCAACATTATCAAGGATCTGCGATGTGTATATGTCCATTACATGTTTGCCCGCTGGCAACATAGTTACCACGATATCGGCATTACTTACGGCTTCTTGTGTACTTTGCGCAATAGCGCAGCCAGCGTCTTTCGCTTTAGTCAGTGCCGCTTCACTTAAGTCAAAAGCAACTACATTAAAGCCATTTTTGACAAGGTTATCCGCCATGCCTGAGCCCATATTACCTAGGCCAATAAATGCTACTGGTGTCATTGTCATGTCCTCGCTGATTTAGCCCATGGTTGGAATAACAAAAGCGTTATCGTTAGAGTCTGAGCCATCAGGCCAGCGCTGGGTAATGGTCTTCACTTTTGTCCAGAACTTCACGCCTTCCATGCCGTGTTGGTTTGTATCGCCAAATGCAGAACGCTTCCATCCGCCAAACGTGTGGTAGGCCACAGGCACAGGGATAGGTACGTTAATACCAACCATGCCTACATTAACGCGCTGGGCAAACTCACGTGCGGCATGGCCATTTCGCGTATACATAGCAACACCGTTACCGTATTGATGATCGCTTGCTAGGTTTACTGCTTCGTTGAAGTCTTTAGCGCGCACCATCTGGAGTACCGGGCCAAAGATTTCCTCTTGGTAAGAACGCATGTCTTTGGTGACATGGTCAAAGAATGTTGGGCCAATGAAATACCCATTGCTATCCGCTGGTATTTGACTGTTTCTGCCGTCGTATACTAGCTCTGCGCCTTCTTCGATGGCTAAATCGATATAGCCTTCTACGCGCGCTTTGTGCGCTGCAGTAACAACAGGGCCGTAGTGCGCGTTAGGATCTTCACTGTTACTTACCATAATCTCTTTAATGGCTGGAATAAGTTTGGCTTTAAGTTTTTCTGCGGTCTCGTCACCGACAGGTACTACAACAGGTAAAGCCATGCAGCGTTCACCGGCAGAACCATAGGCTGCGCCTACAAGGTCGGTGACTACCTGATCTAGATCAGCGTCTGGCATAACAATACCGTGGTTTTTTGCTCCACCCATTGCTTGCACTCGCTTACCTGCGCGTGCACCACGTTCGTAGACGTAATTAGCAATATCTGATGAGCCAACGAAACTGACGGCCTTAACGGTTTGATGATCTAAAATACCGTCCACCGCTTCTTTGTCGCCATGAACAACGTTAAGCACGCCTGCAGGTAAACCAGCTTCAATCATTAACTTTGCAAGTTCCACCGGAACCGATGGATCGCGCTCAGAAGGTTTGAGGATAAAAGCATTGCCGCACGCTATAGCCACACCAAACATCCACATAGGGATCATGGCTGGAAAGTTAAACGGCGTAATACCCGCAACAACGCCTAACGCTTGACGCATTGAGTAAACGTCAATACCAGGGCCTGCACCTTCGGTATATTCTCCTTTTTGAGCATGAGGAATACCGCACGCGAACTCGATAACTTCAAGGCCACGCTGAATATCACCTTGCGCATCAACAAGTACTTTACCGTGTTCGCTTGAAAGTAGTGCGGCAAGTCGATCGCGGTTAGCTTCTACCAACTCCTTAAATTTGAACATAACACGAGCGCGTCGCTGAGGGTTGGTAGCGGCCCATTCAGCTTGCGCTGCTTTTGCCGTTTCAATTGCATATTCTAGCGTTGCTTTGTTTGCCAAACTTACTTCAGCTTGAACCTCGCCGGTATTAGGGGCATACACCGGCGATGTGCGCTCGCTGCTATCCTCAAAATCTTTACCAGCAATAAAGTGAACAATTTTTCTCATGACATGGCTCCTGACTAAGCGCTTCAATTATCTATTAACAATATTGAAACCTTGTGTTTGCAATAGCAATACATATACTTGCAGCTAGGTGCTGTAAAAGTGCAGGTCAAATTATGAATTGGGATGACATGAGACTGTTTCT
This sequence comes from Alteromonas sp. 009811495, assembly GCF_028865455.1. Taxonomy (NCBI): domain Bacteria; kingdom Pseudomonadati; phylum Pseudomonadota; class Gammaproteobacteria; order Alteromonadales; family Alteromonadaceae; genus Alteromonas; species Alteromonas sp. 009811495. The sequence goes on along the minus strand of NZ_CP113972.1, from coordinate 3,552,640 downwards.
TGGGTTGGCAAGAAATGGTCGTGTAGCTATTGCTGCTAAAGGTTTAGGTGTGGACCCGACAACATTAATACGTCGTGTAAAAAAGCTGGAAGACTCGCTAAATTGCAAATTATTTGAACTAACAAAAAAAGGTTATGTACTCACGACCCAAGGCAGTGAACTCGTTCGTTATATCGAAAAAGCCGAGCATTATTTTTTAGAGGCTCAAAACGAGCTTAGCGATGAACGTTCTCATTTAGCCGGCACCATTCGCGTAAGCGTATCAGAAGGCTTCGGTAGCTGGTTTTTGGCACCACTATTACCTGAATTTAAACGACTATACCCCGGTATTTGTATTGAATTAGTGGCGACCAGCGGCTTTTTGAACCTGAATAAACGCGAAGCAGACATGGCTATTTTGCTAGAAAAGCCAAGCAAGGGGCTACTCGTTACGCAAAAGCTTACCGACTATAGCCTTTACTTGTATACGCATCAGTCGCTTGTTGAAACGTCTAAGCCTAAAACACTACAAGAGCTCAGCCAGTTCAATTTAGTGAGTTATGTTCCAGACCTTGTTTATGCGCCTCAGCTAAAATTTATTGAAGAAACTGCATTAGCGCAGCTTAGCGCGTTAAGCAGTACAAGTATTAATGCGCAATATCAAATGCTGATAAATGGTGCTGGCGTTGGGATCCTGCCTACTTTTATTGCTGAAGCAAACGAAGGGCTTGTAAGACTATTAGATAATGACATCCATATTAAACGCACCTTTTGGTTAGCAACGCATAAAGAGACGCACTCGCAAGCTAGGTTTCAGGTATTTACCAAGTGGTTAATTGAAAAGGTTGAAGCAAGCCGAGCGCGGTTTGTCGGTTAAGAATATAGCATTATCAATATAATCTATATTCTGATTATAAAATGCGTCTATTTTTATACTATTTGATGTGTAATAACATTGTCCTATTGAAATGTTGGCACTGCGTTTCGCATAGCCTCAACATGTTTAGGAGAAATTGTTATGCATTCACCACAATCTTTGTCATCTTCGGGTTTAGGCGCACTCACTAGCGCACGAGCGCTTGCTCTTCCTTCTAGAGACGAAATGCTAAAACGCGCACCAAGTGTGCAGCAATTCTGGGATAGTAACCGCGAGTTGCTAGAAGCTGCTTGGTCTGAATGGGACATTGAGCATGCCGCTTTTGGAAAGCATATTAATGAATCACTGATTGCCAAGCCGCTGCGCGATGCTGTAAGTCAAGCATGGCAACATCCAGAGCGCGAGGTTGAGGTTGCGAACTTGTGGGAAGAAGTGCTGCCAGGTGTATATCAAGCACAATTTTTCGATGTAGATAAACTTGCGCAACTTCGTTCGTATTTAGATGAAGTGGCCAAAGCTGGCATTCCGCTTAGACCACCCTATGGTATTGCGCTGAATCGCAACGGTGGCATGTTGGACAAGCGCTCAGAAGGGTATTTGGCGGCCCCGGCTTTTCAACAGTTTTACCAGTTAGTTATGGATAGGTACATGCGCCCGATATCTCGTTTGTTGTTTCCTGAAATAATGGGGTTTGATACGCAGACGTTTGGTTTTTCTATTCAGTACCAAGAAGGAATGGATACTTCATTGCGCCCGCATACTGATGCATCGGCCGCCACAATGAACATAAATATGAACCTTGAAGGCGAGAGTTTTACGGGGTCTGAAGTTGATTTCTTTAACTCGTCAACATCAAAAGTTACGCGTACGGTTTTTCAACCCGGCGTTGCGATGTTGCATCGAGGAAGTGTTGCACACGCGGCACAGCCAATAACCAGCGGTAGTCGCAGTAACATGGTGCTTTGGTTATACGGTGATCGCATGCAAATTCCACGCGGCGTTTTAAATACAAGAACGAGTAGCGCGGCTACGCGATGGACTATTCCAACTAATCAGAAAGACACATTAGCGCCTTTTTAACTGGCAAGTAAGAAAAGGAATAACAGCGTTAAGTTCTCTTAACGCTGTTACATTTCTTATTATTATTTATATCCCCTGAAGGTCACTTAATTAATAGTAATTAGCAATTTGGTCGATGACGGCATTAACCGCGCGGTATGCGTTTGATTCGTTGACGACTCCACAGGCTTGGCCATTACATCCAGACCAGTATGGATCTGAGAAATAGTCTAATTGAGTCGCACTTCCAAATGCTTGTGGATAGGCCATAATAGTTGAGAAGTTGTTATCTACACCGTGGCCAATACCATCATTGTAAACCCCACCAACTGAGCCCTGACGGACTGAGTGGCCTAAACCCATATTGTGACCCAGTTCATGAACAAAAGTAGAAAGCCCACAATCTACAGCACTAATGCTATACATCCGGCTTTTAGAACTAGAGTAAAGTGTACCGTTATTACCTTGACCTACCCAGCCAATACCACAGACATAGCCCACAAGCTGGCCGTTTTCATAGATATTTTCTCGTTTTCCGAGTAGCACAACCATATCTGCGCTTACTGATGTTCTAGCGTTCTGAACGCCGGAGCTATCAGTCAGTAGGTTTAATGCACTGTCCGTAGGTTGTAAGTCGCTTGACGTTGCCGCAGAAGATTGTGCACCAACAAGGCGAAGTTCAAGGTCAACGGCATTGTTGCGATAAACCCTATTAGCATGGGAGATATATTGATTAATCTTAGTATCAATACTCGACACACTACTGGCGGCCGGTTGTGTATAAAGTACCATCACATCAATGGTTGCCGCAGAGGCTGTCGAGCATAGCAACGAAACTGCCAATGCCGTTAAACACTTAAATGTGTGTTTCATTTTTATTTCCTTCTTGTCGTTCTAGTTTCCTACAGGGGATTCGGTGTCATGCAAATCAAACACATCGTCAGTATTGCTGTTATCTGGCGTGGCGTGTTGCTGTTGAGTAGGCTCTCGCTCAATGTGGTTTTTCATCATTGCCGATTTAGGTGCGATCCAAGCGTATTGATCGTTGCCTTCTAAAATGAATACATCACGTGGAGTAGCGAGGTTTCCGTAAGTGGCGTTTTCCCCAACCGTGATAACTGCCGCGAAAAGCGTACCTGCTCCGGGTATGTGGGCTTCTACTGTTCGATCGCCGTTGGGGTGCGTCTGGATATGATCAACTTCACCAGTGTAGCTACCACCAAATTGGGGGATGTATAAATCAAGATATTCACCCACTTCCACACTAAGTAACTCTTCGCGATCAAGCTCGATATATGCTTCATCGGTCACATCAGCGGGAATGAGGCCGGCTTGTGTTAAGACCTGTTGGCCTTTATCCGATTCTTGCCAAACTATTGTGTCTTTGACGGCATTTGAGATTGAGTCGGGTGACTCTTTGGATTTCGTTTTCGGTTTAAAAGTATCAATGCCTGTTGAAAGTACTTTGTCTTGTCTTACTTTTTGTACCTCGTTGGGAAGCACTGGCGTGTGTTCATTGTCTTCTAGTTGTGCTAGGGCATCTTCCGTGTCGTTTGAAGAAAAATTGTAGTTTATCGATAGGTATACTCCTGCAATAACAATGCTAGATACCAAAATAATACGCTTAAGCATACTGCTTTCTCCTTGTTGTAATTTGTATCCGAATCAAAAAGCGCTAATGCCTATGAAGGGCGGCATCTTTGAATGAAAGAGTGCTGATCAAGAAAACGTTGAATGAATGTTTAATAAAAATGTAACTGCTTTTAATTTTTATTTAGGTATAAGTGAGGATACGAGGGTATAGAATATCAATTCAATTAGGTTGTTGTTTTTGTTGGTTTATTTTTTGTAAGCCTTGCTGCGCAAGGCGTTAGCCGATAATGAGTAAGCTGAAAGAACAGCACAGAGGTGAATAAAAAATAGTCTTTTAGGGTGTTTTATGACCCATCAATATTGCTGAAAACATAATTTTCACAGATCCGCTTCAGTAACGTATCATTACTTTTTTCTTTTAATTTAATCCTTGTCATGTACCAAAATTTTAACGCTGAACTGGCGTGGGCATCGCTGCACATGCCACGTACTCGCCAGGCAATCGCCGCACTTCCTGATTTAAGTGGAATAAGACTCGCTTGCAATATGCATCTTGACTTGAAAATGGCTCCGCTTGTTGAAGGGTTATTGTCTCGTGGTTGTGAAGTTTTTCTTACTACCTGCAATCCCACTACCGTGCAAAACGATGTGGTTAACTACCTTGTAGAAAAAGGGGCAACTGCGAAAGCATGGCGCGATATGAACAATGAAGAGTGGTCTGCGTCATTTGACGACGCACTTGTGTGGCAGCCCACACACCTTTGTGAAATGGGGGCCGATCTGACAACGCGTTTACACGAAAATGTAGCGTTGGGTAAGTCAGTACCTACTATTGCAGCTAGTCTCGAAGCCACCGGATCTGGCATTAACCGTTTAAAGGGTATGAAGCCGCAATATCCTATTTACAATTGGGATGATCTGCCGGTTAAAGAGGGGTTGCATAACCGTCATATGGTGGGGTTAAGCGCATGGCAAACTTTCTTCCAAACTACCCATCTAACACTGCACGAAAAGGTTGTTGTCGTTATTGGGTATGGGCTTGTTGGTCAGGGCGTTGCTGCGTCAGCTAGGGCTTTCGGAGCCCAAGTTCAGGTCGCTGAACTTGATGCTGCGCGTGCCCTTCAAGCAAAGTATGACGGTTGGCCAGTAGTCGATTTACATGATGCAGTTAAAACTGCTGATGTGGTGGCTACTGCAACAGGTGCCAACGATGTGGTTAGTGCAAAGCATCTCGATAACATGAAAAGCGGGACTTTTATTCTAAATGTTGGTCATGTGGCGAAAGAAATTGATGTTGATTATTTAAAGACCAACGCTACACATAATGAGCCCATGCCGTATGTTAATGCTTATACGCTGTCTGATAAAACGCTCTATTTGCTCGCTGATGGTTCGATGTTTAATTTAACCGCTGGGTATGGCGATAGCCTAAATGCGTTTGATGTCACATTGGCGGTTATGGCAGCAGGAATAGGTCATATTGTGGGTGAAGGTGCCACCAGTGAGAGCGGGTTGTACTTGTTACCTGAAATGGTATGGAAGCGCGCGCTGTAGTGAGCGCGCATTGATTCATACGAAACACCTTGTTGTAAAAACGCAGTACTTTGGTCAATACACGCTATTTGACCTACTTATGAAAACAGGAAAAAAAATGTCAAATGGTATCGGCGGTAAAACGCAGCAGCAGGCGCTTGCTGAACTGTCTAATATGACGTCAGACTTAACGCCAATTCAGCTACATGAATATCAAGCTCGTATTGAAAAAGCGCAACTATATATGCGCAATAACAATATAGGCGCTTTGTATTTAAATGCAGGCACGAACCTTACCTATTTTACCGGTATGCAGTGGTATCCGAGTGAGCGTTTGGTTGGTGCAATACTGCCTGCTGAAGGCGATGTTGTTTACCTCGCGCCAGCGTTTGAGATTGATTCTCTCAAAGAACGCCAAGTTGTAGATGGCGAGATTAAGGGATGGCACGAGCATGAAAGTCCTTACGCACTTTTTGTTGACGAACTTAATTCATTATCACTAAGTGGCAGCACTAAAATTGCCATCGATGAATCAACGCCGTTTTTTATCGTAGACGGTATTAACACCTTATTGGATAGCACATGGCCTGTGATCAACGGTGCAGAGGTTTCTGCGCACTGCCGTATGCACAAGTCTGATAATGAACTTGCCCTTATTCAACGTGCCATGGATATGACCCTTGAGGTACATAAAGCCGCCGCCAGTATACTTTGCGAAGGAATTACAACTAAAGAGGTTGAAGATTTTATCAACCTAGCGCACCAGAAGGTGGGTGCGAGCGGTAGTTACTTCTGTATCGTATTGTTTGGCAGAGCAACATCCTTTCCTCATGGCGTTAAAGATCCACAAGTCTTAAAGCAAAACGACTTGGTTTTAATCGATACTGGCTGCAAGGTACATGGGTATCTCTCAGATATAACTCGAACCTACTGTTACGGCACACCTACCGAGAAACAAGTGGAAATGTGGGAAAGTGAAAAACGTGCTCAGCAAGCGGCTTTTGATGCTGCACAACTTGGCGTTAGCTGTGGTGATGTAGACAATGCCGCTAGGTTGAGTTTACAACACGATGGTCTAGGCCCAGACTACAACCTGCCTGGCTTACCTCATCGAACTGGGCACGGTATTGGTATGGATATTCATGAGTGGCCGTATTTGGTGAAAGACAATCCACAGCCACTAGCTAAAGGAATGTGCTTTAGCAATGAGCCTATGATTGTGGTGCCAGGTGAATTTGGTATTCGACTTGAAGACCATTTCTACATGACAGATTCAGGGCCTAAATGGTTTACTCAGCCTAGCCATAAAATAGATGCGCCCTTTTAAAAAGGGCGACAGTTCGCGGCTGTTTTTCGATACGATATTTAGCCACTAAATCAAGCAGGAGTTAGACAAGCTCAAGTCAGGTAGATTGAACCGAAAACACAGCGTGCTTTAGTTCGGTGCCTAGCGGTTTTCGGTTCATAACTTTGGCTTCAATAATACCTATTAGCGCCATGCTCACTGCTGTAACAAAGTACACTTTAAGCGCAAATCCATCGGAATAAGGCGCTAATTCATGATCCCAATTCCAAATGAGTACAGGGATAATACTGATAAACCCACTTAAAATCGCATAGCCGCAGTTACGTACACAACGATAGAGAAATAAAGTGAGTTGATTGACTTGATGTGCGGGCTGGTTGTTAAAGGCCAAATAAAAGGCAGCGCTGTGTACCATACCGACCACGACCAGTGACACAAAGAAAACGTCAATACGATAGGTTTCATACAACGTATTGCCCATCGAGCTTTCCACTAATGCCGCAAGAATGAGTACAACCGCAATACGTACAATAAGCTCAACTGCCACCACAAAGTAAGTAGGAAACTTGGCCAATTCGCCACCACTGGCATGTTCGTTTATTTTAATTTGAAACGCTCTCGGCGGCGCAAGTAATAAAAAATACAACACCGTGTATGTCAAAAAATGATTATCGAAACGGTATGCCCGAATGGATTCCATGATGCTTCTCATTACATACTACTCCTAGAGATCATGATAGCGGTTAGGTGGGTTAAGCTTTTTAGGCTCAAATCTTTCTGCATAGGCTTTAAGGTCGCGACGCAGTGCTCTAACTGCATTCATTGAAACCACGAAAACAACACCTAAGAACAGCAGCAGTACAAAGGTGATAGCGACCCACTGTTTGCGCGCGGGGTAAGATTCAAAAAGCGGTATGGTTGCCGGTTGGATCACTTCAAGTGGATAGTTTGCCCGTGCGTTAATCAGCGACTCAACCGCAAGTTGTGTTTCAAGCAGCCGGAAGATAGAACGCTGAATTTCCGCGTTTTTTATTTCACTAAGACGCTGCTCCAGGTAACTACGTCTGCTTTGGATCTCTTCTAAATCTAGTGTGCGTAAATACTCATTAAATGACCTTACAAAGGTATTGGCAAGCTTAGTGGAAAACTCAGGTGATTTTGAGGTAATACGAATGTTTAAAAGGTCGGTTTTTTTATCAATGAATACATACAGCGCATCAGATTTAAACTTCTTAACGGCCTCTCGCATGTCAGGCTCAAAACCATCTATCCAGCTTTGTGTTGTGGCATCCCAATTTTCCTCGTACAACCACTGTAGTAGGTTTTGCTCCACAATAAATGCACTGATATAGCCAAAGGAGTCCATCCTAGCGAGTAAGCGTTCTCGTTCATTTGCTTGGATCCCATCAATGATAAAGTCGTACTCCAGTACACCAATGGTGTTTACACCACGATAATTGTTGGGCTGAATGCCACCGGGATCTTCGCTAATATTTATTGCCACCGTGGCTTGCGCCGAATAACGGTTGTCTAACATAAGCGATATGCCTGCTACAATTGCTGCTCCCACAATAGCCACCATGGCAATGCGGAACTTGTAGCTGAACAGTTGGTGCAAAAACTTAAGCAGTAATTCATATTCAGCGACATGTTGGCTTTCGTCATTGTTATTTGCCATAACATCCTTACTCCATTCGCTAGTTCATTAAGTTCGCAATCATTGCGGTAGCGATAATATTTTTGTAGAAAATATCTACCCATTTTTCTACTGACTCGCGACCGTTTATGCGATCTACGCTCAGTGGTACAAATATTGTTGAACCTGGCGTAACTTTTACGTTCGCTGGAGAGTTGAACCAACCCCAAGAGCTTGTACTAGAGCGGACCGACATGACTTCACCGTTAGCCTGAACAATATACGCGTGCTCGTACTGACCAAGCTCTTTCACACCACCACTTAGGCCTATATAGTCAAGTGCGGCGCGATCGTCTCGATACTTATGTGATGTGGGGAAGTACACTTGACCAATAACACTTACGTCATCTTGATATTTTGGCACTAAGATACGATCACCGTCTTCAAGCACGATATCAGATGACTCGTCACAGCGTGTTACGGCGCTATGAACATCAACAACCATTCTTCCTAATGCTTTTTCTGGCGACATTTTTTTAAGTACGTCAAATACATCCTTGGCGCGTTGATCTTTAGGCATCTTCTCGTCTTTATTAACCCCCTGTGATACATGAGTATCAGCAAGTAACCGTTCTAGTTGGTCAAACATTCTATCAAGTGCTTTTTGCTCTTTCTGACGCACACTTTCTCGCAAAAATACGGTGCCAAATAGATACGCATCTTCGGTAAAACCACCTACTTTTTGCATAAGCGAACAGAGGGTTTCTCTTTTGTCGATGCGGTATTTACCCGGGAAGGTAATTTCACCTTCGATTTCTACAAACTGTGGTGTTTGCACCCACTCAGGCTTAACGCGCAGTACCAAATGATCTTTCGGATGTAAGATTAAATTGGTGGTATCTAAAAGCGGATCGTTTTTAGTCAAGCTTATGGCACGGGAGTCTGTTCTGCTAAACTCACTATCCATCAACACTTGGCGAGACAACGTCGCCGCTAATCCATAGGCTTCTTCTTTCATGCCGCCGGCGGCCGCAATTAAATCGTCAATGCGCATGCCTGGCACCATAGGGTAGGCACCTGGATGAAATACTGAACCAGTAACCTGAACAATAGGCGCTTGTTGGCCAAACTGAGTTTCTCGTTTGACCCGTTCTAGCGGCGTTTTTATTAGTGCAGCTCGGTCGATATCTTTATTAAACAGATAAACTTTGTCTTTAGGCTGCAAAATAGGGTTGTGGTCGGGCTTATTGTTTAGCGCCTCTTTAAGCGAAACGTGAATAAAATAAAGACGGTCTGACTGAAGGTCGGTACGTGCAAGCAACGCGTAATCAAGGTCAACACCTGCTTCTAAACCGCCCGCGTATTTGACCATATCAAGTAGGCGCTTGCCCATGTGCAGCGGATAGGTACCCGGGTGAGGGACCGCACCTTTGAAGTCTACAACTTTAACCGGGTCACTAGCGGTAGCTTCATTTTGTAGCTTCGCCACTACCTTTGATAACTGACCGGCACGAGGTGAATGCGTATCGAAGATAATGATCTGATCACGGGGGTGAAGCACAATATTATCTTTAGAATATTCGTCGGTTATTGCATTCCAAAGGTTAAAGTAAATAGCTTCGGTACGTTTGTCTTCGCGGTTTTCGCGTTGGATCATGGCTGCATCAAACTCAGCTCCCTGTCGTAGAATATTTTTAGACTGGATCAGGTCAGACACTTTCATTCCCTTAAACCATTGATAACCGCCGGGCGTTAATACGTGACCTGAGAGTAATACTACGTCGTCCATTTTATCTAGCACCGGAAAGATGCGAATAAGATCGCCGTTTTTAACGGCCACAGTGTTGCCGTTACGATCCAAATTAGCCTGCATTAAGGTATACATGCCGCTATTTGACACTCGCTCAATTTGGGCATTCTTTGCATTTGCTGTTGGTAGTAAACCGCCTGCTAATGACAAAATTTCTGACACGTTTTGCTCGTTCGCTAACTCATAAATTGCTGGACGCAATATTTCGCCTGCAATGCCAACTGTCGGGCCAACAGGTGGAACAAAAATAAGGTCGCCCTGACGCAGATAAATGTTGGCGCTGTCGTCACCTTTTAGCAATAAGGCGTAAAGATCGAAAGTGGCGACAACACTACCATGACGCTTCACTTGGATGTTGCGCAACGAGCCAGTGCGCTTTACCCCGCCGCTGGAGACCAGTGCGTTAATCAGCGTAGAAAAGCCGCTTACGGAATAACTGCCAGGTTTAGATACCTCTCCTACAAGCATAATTTGAATAGAGCGGAACTCAGAAAGTGTAACTATGGTTTTTATACCAATGCGTCTGGTTTCAATGGCCTCTGATATAACAACTTTTGCTTCCTCAAAGGTAAGGCCGCTTAAGTTAACGGCGCCGGCGTCTGGGATAAGTAGCATACCTTCTCGGGTTACCGTTAAGTTGTATTGAACGTTGGTGGCCGCAAATGCTTGTATAGTGAAAGTGTCGCCAGGCCCGATAACGTAATCGTAGGGCACAGGCATATCTGAAACAGGTGCAAACGTAGTAGCAACACTGTTAAACATTTCATAACCGAAAAGCTCTAGTTTACTTTGCACTCGCTGTTGTTGAATTTCTTCTTCCAGTGTTACCGGCCGGAGTGACTGAGAAACGTTCTGTTCTAGTTGCGTAGGCGCTTGGTTCTGTGTATTTGGCTCTTCAGTAATAACGACTTGAAAGCTTGAATTATCTTGCTCAGCATTCGCCGTTTGCGCAGACATTATGGCTTCTTTACGCTGCTGATCTTCAACTGTCGCTACGCGAACAGTGTCAACTTGCGCTACGCTGACATTCATTAGGAAGCCTACAACCAATAAACCCGAAAATATTACTTTTACCATCTTCATGATCTACATCTCCCTAATGATTCGTTGGAAAGCGCGGACAGCCGCTATAATCAACCATTTTGCCCGGTGAGGTATCTGGGCAGCGATCTTGATAGTCGTAAATACCATCGTTATCGCTGTCAGAGGGGCCTCGATAAAGCACGGTTTCCACGAAATTAGCCATATTGCTGGGTTGCGCTACTTTATCAACAGCTGCCGAAAAGCCACAGCTGTCAGCACTTTCTAGTCGACTACGTGACATGCGATTGCCAACGCCGACAGTGTAAAAGCAAAGGCCCGAGTAGCTTTGCGGCCACGCTATTGACGCCGATTCTGGAACAACAACATGCGCGTTTGTTGTGAAATCGGCGCGTTGACGCATACGCATTACTGCATGCTCGACTGACTCATCTATTTGCTCCCACTCCGTAACCAATACAACGGCTGATGGACCGTGTAAATTGCCTACAAGCTCCGACACAAAATCAAGCGCAACCGACAAAGATTGCACTTCAACATGTTGCAGTGCACGGTGCTGGCCTAACTGCTTTTCAAGTTCGATTGGAAGCAATGGTGAAACACTCAAACGCGCATCTAAAGGCGCATAAAGTTGCGGGTTAATGGCATCATCATAAGTGACGATAGTACTGCTAAAGCGTCGAGTGGGCATTGTTTTGATAAATCTGCGGACCACTTCTTTAGCGTAGAACTGAGTATTGAGACCACGAAACGAATCACTGAGCGCTGAACTTTGGTCGATAACAAAAACGATGTGGTCAACACGTGGTTGAAGCTTAAACTGCGCTACACGCTCGTCTATTGGCATGGGGTTAAAAATATGAACAGACTGACGGTGTAGACCAGTATCGTAGTCTTCAACTTTAGCCATATGCTCATGTTCTGGCACATGAACTAGGTTTTCAGTCGCCATACAGCCGCTTAGGCAGAGTATGACTAACGATGAAAGCAACCCATTTTTCCAATTTTTCCATGCCATCGTAATCACTCCCAAATCCATCCTTCAACGGTCGCTTAAAAGATGCTTTGAATTGAAAATTGTTAATTCGCTAACGGCACGCGTGCCTTTAACTCTGTATTAACTTTAGCAAGAAGCCTTCCTTTTCGATGTTTTAGGGGGCTAAAAATCTATATTTCGAGTCTAAGTTATTGTTTTTTATTGATTGATTTTTGGTCTTTTTTTGATGTGGAGGAAGGGGATCACAGTCAGCTTTTTTATTTTACAAACTGCAAATCGCGGTTATTTACCGGTTTTCTCAATTGTATTTGCAAAATGCGAATTACCTCGTGCTATAAGCGGTGTCGCTGTATCTCTTTAATTTCGCTCATCCTTTTATAAATAACCGATAGCGACGAATTTTTAGTGGTTGGTATAGATTTAGCTATAGTTGATGTAAGTGGCCAACATAAAACGAAGCCAAAGCGTATTTAAAAGGAAAGGAGAGTGCCAATGCCTGATGTGTTTATTCTAGGATTTACAAAATGCGCTACAACCAGTCTGTACAATCAGTTGATGCAGCATGAGGATGTTTCGCACACTAAACGCAAAGAGCCTCATTATCATTTTGCGCAAGTGAAAGGAACGCAGTTTGATGGGCCTGCAGACAACGACACTGTAAGCCAAATGTTTGTTACTGAAGAAGATAAGTATCATGCGCTTTACGAACCCGGCAAGCTTTCCATTGATGGGTCGGCCATGTCAATTGAGGCGCCCGAAATACTCGATAGCATTAATGCTCAATACCCAAATGCAAAATACATTTTAATGTTGCGTAGCCCCATTGAGCGGGCATTCTCTGCTTATTCGCACCTAATTAGAGATGCGAGAGAAACGCGAACATTCAAGGAAGCTCTCGAGCATGAGCTGTCAGGTGCACGAGATAATTACTTACCCATATGGCATAACCTTAAGTCGAGCCGTTTTGTTGAGGCAACGCAATACGCTCGAAATTTATTTGGTGATCGACTAAATGTCATCGACTACCGTGACTACGCCAAAAACAATGAGCAGGTAATGAATGAAGTTGCCCAGTTTCTTGGACTCTCACCAGCTACCTGGACACAAGACTTTGCGAATCGTTCTGGGGTTCCTCGTTCACCTACATTGCAAAAAGTACTGATGCGCAAATCGTTCGCAAAGAGCGCGTTTGTAGCGCTGTTTCCGGAAAAATTTGTAACATCCTTAAAACGCTCTTTAATGGAACGAAATACCGGTGACAAACCTGTGTTGAGTGAAGAAGACCGCACTTATTTTGCAGAGCTCATCAGCGATGAGCGCGACAAAATTATTCCGTATATGCCCGATGCACAATTGTTGGAGTCGCTTTATTCGTTATGAGTGATACAAAGCAAGTCTCAATCGTGCCACATATTTTGTTCACCATGTTCATTCTTGAAATCTTTTTCTTGATGGTGAAAAAAATCAACTTAGCCTTGTACGGCCCGTTTGACTTATTTGAAAAGCTCTTCCCCATAATAGCAATTGGACTTTTGATAACTGTCATTAGGCCAAGGCTCAATGTTCAATGGTGGGCGGCACTATTTCTCTATCTAGGGTATCTGACTTACGGTGTGCTTATCTCACTTGCTAACCAGAAAGGTATGAAGATTATTCTGGTTCAGCTTTACCACGAGCTAAAGTTCTTCCCAATGGTCATGCTGTTTTCTGTTGCGCGTGTTGATGAGATATGGACCCAAAGAACACTTAAGGTGATTAAGCCCTTAATGGTCATGTGTATATTGCTCATTCTTTTTCAAGCAGGCGCATCAGGTGCATACGATGCATTATTTAAAAGCGGCGGACATTTTGAGCCCGGTCATTTAGGCGGGATGTTGGTGCCGCGCTTTGTGGGGTGGTTTTGGCACCCGGGTCAATCTGCGTTGTTCTTTACCATCGCCGCAATACTGATAAAAGTGGAATACCAGCGCGGTAATATTCGTTTTGGCCATTCTCTCGTTTTTCTGTGCATTGTTTTTGTCTTTGTTGCCATTCAGCGTTTAGAACTCATGCTGTTGTTTATGGCGCTAATGGCTATGAAGGTTCAGCGCGCCTTTAACTTTGATTACCGCCTTATTTTGGCACTTGCTGTATTTGCGTTTTTTACTTGGCTCATCAGTTTTTTGAGCATGGATAAAGACAACGCTTGGTACGTGCTTGAAAACTTCGAGTCACCTCGCGTCATCTTTTTGGTAGAAGCTGTATTTGAACTGTTTGAAAGCAATTTTTGGGGAGCCGGGTGGGGAACAATTGGTAGCCATTCGGCGGCCGATGTGGCAAACGTTTATGAATATAATGCAATGAAAGATTTATGGTGGGTTCAGTTAGGTCAATACTTCTATGATACCTACTGGCCGCACGTTATTGGTGAGACAGGTATTCCTGGCTATTTCCTTTTATTACTATCGATGACGTTCATGGTATGTGCACTGAAGCGTCCAGAAGCAAGTTTATTGTTATTTCTACTATTATTAACCAGTGCGCTGTCATCAAATGCGCAGTCGCTTTATCACCTTACGATTTTTGGCTGGTTCATTACGTTGTTGGAAAGCGATCCGAATGGTTGGAAAAAGCCGAAAGCAAAACCTGTTTTAACCACGTGAAGCTACGTTGTAGGAGAACAACTATGAGCGATACTATTCAACGAAAGGGCGTTGCGATTATAGGAACAAAAGCACGTGGTGGGATCCATGCTGTCATCGAAAACCACATTCAAGCAGGGGTCTATGATGATTATGAACGCTACGTCATTGTGTCTCATGATGATGGCAGTATGCTAAAACGCTTTTACGTTTATTTCAGCGCGTTAGCGTCATTACTCGGACTACTGTTTAGAAGCAAAGTCGACATTTGTCATCTGCACGGTTCGCATAAAGGCAGTATCTACCGAAAAGCACTGTTTATTCTTGTGTGCAAGCTATTTAACTGTAAAGTTATTTTCCATCTACATGGCTCGGTGTTTGCGCGCACCTATGACAGTGCGGGTGGTTTCTACAAGGGCCTTGTTAGATATGTCTTAAATAATGCCGATAGCGTTTTTGTGCTTTCTGAGTATTGGGCAAAATACGTCAGCGCTATTTCAAGTAACGATGACATTCGCGTTATAAACAACTTCCCGTCTCCTATTTTTGAGTCTCTCTACCAACAGAAAACCTTTACCTTTACTCAGCCAATTAATTTTTTGTTCTTAGGCTATATTGGTCAGCGAAAAGGCATATACGACCTTGTTGACGCTGTAGAAAGTCTAAAACGACGAGGAGTCGGAGGGTTTAAGATAAAGGTGGGCGGTAACGGAGAAATAGATAAGCTGAAGGCGTTGATAACGGAAAAGGCGTTATCTGACTACTTTGACGTGATTGGCTGGGTGACTGGAGACCAAAAATACCAGCTAATGAACGAAGCTGATGTTCTATTACTCCCTTCACATAACGAAGGGCTTCCTATCGCTATTTTAGAAGCTATGTCGGCAGGTCTTGCGGTGATAAGTACGACGGTAGGCGGCATCCCTGAGGCAATCCCTGACGACAGTGCGGGGTTACTTATTGAGCCCGGTGACAAACAGGCGTTAGCGCAAGCAATTGAGACATATATTACAGATAAGGCGCTAATAGCACGCGCAGCCGAAATCTCACGGCAACGCTACGATTCTGCCTATTCGTCGACATCAAATGTAAAAATCATAAGAGATGTCCTCGAAAAACTGATTAATGGCGAATTGTCTACTGCGGGCTAAACCGCTGTGAGGGCATGATGAAGATAGACGTCACTGTCATTATTGCGGCGTATAACGCCGCGCAAACGATAGCTACAGCAATTGATTCTGTGCTCAATCAAACTCACTATAATCTAGAGCTTATTGTGGTGGACGATTGTTCGGCCGACGATACTTTCTCTATTGCCATGGCGTATGCCCAACATGACTCTCGAGTAAAGGTACTAAAAACACCTCAAAATATGGGGCCGAGTGCTGCGCGAAATACAGCGATACGCGCAGCGAGTGGCGCTTTCTTCACCGTACTTGATGCTGATGACTGGTTTACAAGCGACAGGCTAACCACGCTTTTAAACGCCGCTTTAAACAACAATGCCGATGTGGTGATAGATAGTTACTTTCTTGCCAACCCGAAAACTAAAGCTTGCTATGCGGCAAAGCATACAAATTTGTGCCCGCTTAACGCGCACCAATACATTGATGGGGTCTTTTTTATTGCTAACGGCTTGGGTTCAACCAAACCTTTAATAAGCATGGCACTTATTAGGCAAAGCAACGCGGAATTCAATGAGCACATAAATGGTGGCGAAGACCTATTACTCTATGCTCAGCTGGTATTGATTGCGCCAACGAGCTTGTTTATCAATTGCCCTACGTATTGTCGTACTGAGTCACCCCAGTCAATTTCAAGGGGCAATCGAATTCGCTTTCTTAATGATGTGCTGAATGCCTATGCGATACTTCGACAGCTTGTTCACTCCAATAATCGCGTTACCCCGCAACTTTTAAACGCGTTAAGCTACAGAGAAATGGTGGTTGAAGACGCGTTAGTCGCTGCCAAGTGGAAACACTGGTTATCCCAACAATGTAAACCGCCCGTTCCTTCTACAAAGAGTTTATTACGGCTTATACGACATATATGGTGTCGCAAAGCGCGATATTCCATAAATGTACTATCATAAATATCGTGATTTGCATTCTGCATAAAACCTTATGAAATCGCATTTTCATTTTGCGAAATGCAAATAAGTAAAAACGATGTTTTTTGTGTAACTTTTTGATATTTATTGCTTTTTAAGTTTGGCCTGAGCTTTGCTCTTACTACAGTGTAGTGACTATTCGGTCCCGAGACCGTTTCTATACTGGAGTATCATCATGAAGCAGAAAAAACTTTTAGCAGTAGCATCTCAAGGCGGTCATTTAATTCAGTTGTTGCGTTTAAAGCCTGTTTTTGACCGCTATGACACCAGCTATGTTTCCAACCATTATCGCGAAGGTATGGGAAGTAAGTTTTTTAAGGTTATTGATGCGAACGGCAATGAGAAAATGAAGTTGCTTGTGCTGTTTGTGCAAATGGCATGGATAATGGCTATCAAGCGTCCAGATGTCGTAATTTCAAGTGGTGCCGCACCTGGCTTTTTTGCTGTAATGCTCGGTAAGTTTTTTGGCGCTAAAACAATTTGGATAGACAGTATAGCTAACGCAGAAGAGCTGTCACTGTCGGGTAAGAAAGTAGGTGCATTTGCTGATCTTTGGTTAACGCAGTGGCCAAACTTAGTCCAGCCTTCTGGCCCTCAATATCAAGGGAGAGTTTTATGATATTTTTGACTGTAGGTACACAGTTACCTTTTGACCGTTTTGTTGAAGCTGTCGACACATGGGCAGCAAACCATCCAGAAGTTGAAATATTTGGTCAAATTGGTGAAGGAGAGTATCAGCCAAAGCACATTAAATACTGTGCGTTTTTGGATGAAAAAGCCTACAAGCAAGAATTCGATAAGGCAGAAGCGGTGCTGGCACATGCGGCAATGGGCTCTATTATCACCTCACTGATTGAGTCGAAGCCTGTTGTCGTGTTTCCTAGGGTGGCAGCGTTAGGTGAACACCGTAATGAGCACCAATTGGCTACATGTAGAAATTTTGAACAGCTTGACGGTTGCTATGTCACGTATGACGTAGAGCAACTTTATAAAACCCTCGATGAGGTCTCATCGCTTAAAGCTGGATCGTTAGGCCAGTTTGCCAATACTGATTTAATGGATAGCATAGAGAGTTTTATTCTTTCTGATAGCTAAGAAAAGGACTCACTTTATGGAAAAAGTGCCAAAGTGGCGTCTTTATCTTGCCGACCCCCATATGAGAGAAATGCTTCTTGGTAGCGCAGTAGGGCTTACGGTCAAGGTACTTGCGGCGTTAAGTTTGTTCGCAATGAACGTTGTGGTTACTCGCACCGTTGGCGCTACTCAAGCCGGTTTGTTCTTTCTCTCTTTCACACTCATAACTATCATTGCCACAGTTGGTCGCATTGGGTTAGATCAGGCGGTCGTGCGATTTATAGCGAAAGAAGGGGGCACAGACAGTTCAGATAAAGAAAGTCAGGTTCACAGTGTCTATATAAAAGCAGTGATTTGGACATTGATAGCATCAACATCGTGCTCTTTGATTTTTTATTTTGCTGCGCCTTGGCTTAATAATGCGGTATTTCAGTTACTTGGTTTTACGGCTGTTTTCAAAACCATGCTGTTAGCCGCCCCCGTTATTGCCATTTACATTATCCATGCTCAAGCCCTACAAGGACTGAAGAAAATCTCTCAATCGATGCTGGTTTCAAGTGTATTGTTACCCAGTGTGATTCTGGTTTTATTAGTGATTGTGCCAGTTAATAGTGCTCAGGATATTGGCAACTATTTCGTTATTGCGAGCGCATCAACACTTATTATCGGCGTGTGTTTTTGGGCTTATTCGGCTCCCAAGCCGATGAACAAAACAGCGTTTCCATCAGCAGTGCTGCGCAGCACATGTATGCCGCTGTGGACTGTGGCCATTGTGCATCAAGTGATCCAATGGTCTTCCCAACTTATGTTAGGGGTATGGGAAGATGCACAGGGTGTGGCATTTTTTGCCACTGCACAGCGCACAGCTATGCTGACCAGCTTTATTTTATTTGCTGTTAACACAATTGCAGCACCAAAGTTTGCCGCCATGCACGCAGCACATGATATGGACGGGGTTAGGCGCATGGCCATTATGTCAGTACGCATGATGTTACTTGTTGCGAGCCCCACTACCTTGTTTATTTTCTTATTCCCTGAATGGTTGATGAGTATATTCGGTGAGGAATTTAGGGCTGCTTCTTATGCGTTAATGATCTTGGCGGCAGGGCAATTTGTGAATATTGCCACAGGTTCCGTGGGTTATTTGCTAAGCATGACTGGGCTTGAGAAAAAAGTGCGCGATAATGTGCTAGTAAGTGGCGCGCTAACAGTGGCGCTGGGGTTAGCGTTAATACCATCATATGGCGTCATTGGAGCCGCAATAGCGTATGCCTGCGGAGTAGCTTCACAGAATTTACTAGGGGTATATCAGGTGAAGAAACATCTTGGTTTTAATACGTTGTGTTTTTGGCGCACCGCTTAACAACGCATATTCAATCGATATCATTGCTAAGTAAACCCACCCCTGCTAGCGTAGCAATACCGCATTAGATTATTCAAAGAAAACGCTATGCAAGAAAAGGCCAGAAATCGCTCAGTACAACCGGGTGTGCTACTGACACTAATCACCTTCATGTTTACCTCGCAGGTGGCTCTAGCTAATACTGTCGATGAAGTGAGCGGGCTTAAGATGTGGCAGGATGCACCGTCATTACCCTACAGAGTGCAAGAGATTTATCCAACCGTTTTTGAAAACCATATTGTTGTGGCCGGAGGGCTATCGCCAGATGTAGACGCAAACAAAATTGGTGTGTCCAAACGGGTTATTGCATTTAATATCGAAAACTCTCGATGGATTGAATGGCATGCGTTACCTGAACCACGTCATCATCCCATGTTAATCGTGGTAAGCGATAGGCTATTTGCATTTGGTGGTTTTGTTCAAGGTAGCAATGGCATGTGGCATAACAGCGTTGATGTGCTTGAACTCATTAGAAAAGATGACACAAAAAGCAACGCAGGCGCAACATGGAATAAAGTGGCCAAGCTCCCCGGGCCTCTAGCTGAAACACTATCAGCGGTGCACAACAATAAAGTACATCTGGTCAGTGGTAGAGCTCCTTCTACAGCGTCTAATAATAGTCAGTGGAATGATCAAAGCGACGTAAACACGCATTACGTTTTTGACCCACAAACCCTTTCTTTTACTCAAGCACCCGCCATACCGACCGCCCGAAACAGCGCATGCAGTGTTGTTGTTAACAACTCGCTTCACACCATTGGCGGCAGAACCGTAGCAGGCGGTAACTTGAACACGCACGAAGTGTACAGTTTTACTACGCAAAAATGGGAAACCCGTTCCCCACTGCCAGATGCCCAAGGCGGGTTGGCATGTGCCTCGTTGAACAACCGGATTTATGTATTTGGTGGTGAGTATTTTAATAATGGCGGTGGCGTGTATTCAACGGTATGGGAATACGATATAGCTCAAGATAAGTGGCAAGCGATTAGCGAAATGCCCAACCCAAGACATGGTTTAGGAGCGTTAACCGTGGACAAACGTATTTACGTTATTGGTGGTGCGCTTCAAGCAGGTGGTAACCAAACAAGCGCCCTAATGACAGTGTTTCAACCCGATACACACTAGTTGAGCCATATTCTTACCTTATTAGCCAAAGCGATGGCGTTCAAACGGGCATGTTTTCTCTTGTTTTTCGTAGCTGGCGAATGACTTTTTCTTGATTAAGAACAAAGTGTCTGTCGGCCTTGTGACTATACTCAATGCAATATTATTAGCAACTTCGGTCTAGATTTGTGATTTAACGCGCGTCGTAGGCCTGCTGACGAGGGACCATGGAAAACCTGATATTGCTAGGAAGTGTCATTGGAGGCTTAGGGTTGTTCTTATTGGCAATAGGAATGATGACCGAAGGCCTAAAATTAGCCGCAGGTAATTCATTAAGAGGACTACTTGCTAAGTACAGTGATACTCCTATTAAAGGTGTCATTTCAGGCGCCATTATGACAGCAATTGTTCAGTCGTCGAGTGCAGTAACCGTTGCATCATTGGGGTTTGTAAATGCTGGCTTATTACGTATGCGCCATGCACTTGGTATCGTGTATGGAGCGAATGTTGGCACTACAATGACTGGATGGCTCGTTGCCGCAGTAGGATTCAAAATCAATATTGCCGCATTCGCATTACCGATGATTGGGATTGGCATGATACTAAAATTGCTCAATCCAAAAGGGCGCCTTGCTTCAATAGGCATTGCGCTTGCAGGCTTTGGACTGTTTTTTGTTGGAATAGACACTCTGAAAGCTGCCTTTGAAGGCATAGTGATTACATTGGATCTAAGTCAGATAACTGCCGAAGGTGCTACAGGTTTTGTTACATTCTTACTCATAGGCGTAACGATGACCGTGTTAACCCAATCATCAAGTGCTTCCATAGCGTTGACGATAACTGCAGCTACGTCGGGGATTGTTGGATTATACGCAGCTGGTGCAATGGTCATTGGTGCAAACATAGGAACAACTTCAACTGCACTTTTAGCCTCTGTAGGCGCAACATCCAGTGCTAAGCGAGTTGCCGCTGCACAAGTGCTTTTTAACGTCGCCACCGCGCTAGTGGCCGTCGTTACCCTACCAATCTTATTTGGTACGGTTTCACTGCTTACGCAATGGTTAAATGTCCCTGCTGCTCCAGGTATTACACTTGCACTTTTCCATACGTTATTTAATGTGCTTGGTGTCTTTTTAGTGTTTCCCTTCAATGATACGATTGTGAATTTTTTAGAGCAACGATTCACATCGATTGAAGAAAAAGAGTCACACCCTCAATACCTTGATAAAAACATTGCTCAAACTCCCGTTCTCGCAGTCAATGCTACTATCCTTGAGCTCCTAGTCATTGCAGACAAGTTTTTAGCACTATATCCAAGCCTGTTTTCGACGGAAACGAATAAGCAAGACACAAGGCAGAGTGAGCTAGAAATTATAACAAAGCGCTGCTCCCATGTTTCTCAATTCATTGTCAACGTTGAGGGAGCTGCACTCAATGAAGATACAACCATTGCCCTTTCTGCGCTAATGCGAGTTGAACATTATTTTGTCTCTTGTACACACAGTGCTAAAAGCATTATCGAGAGTGATAGCGTGGGAGCGATGCAAGATAACTCGGAACTTAAAAAGCGCGTTTTTGAGTTCATAGAAGCAACGTCAGTTTTTTTACGAATGGTACGGTGGCGTCAGTTCGATAGCGAAGCATCACTCAATGTACAAATGGAGTTGCTAAGCAAAGAGTATCACGACTTAAAATCAAACTTAATTATAAGTGCTACTCGAAGCCAAATTTCAGTATCGCAAATGACCAAACTAGCAGACGCTATAGCATGTTGTTTTCAGATTTCTCAATGGTGGTTTAAAGCGTTCGAGCGATTGCAGTATGTCGAAGATGAAATCAATCAGCCACATCTCTCCATTAGCGATAAATAAAGTGAAACTGATAGAGTAGTAAGGAGATCCCATGGCAACATTAACTTTTTTAGGCGCGGTCGAGGGCGTAACGGGCTCTATGTACTTGCTTGAAACAACAAAAAGTAAGGTCCTACTAGACTGTGGATTGTATCAGGGTAAAAGGGAAGAAGAAGCGAAAAATTCAGCGCCTTTACCGATAGATGTGAAAAACATAGATGCTGTCGTGTTGTCTCATGCTCATTTGGATCACTCGGGACGGTTACCGATTTTAGTCCGCGAAGGTTATGCAGGGCCTATCTTCATGACTAGACCAACAGCAGACCTTATCGAAGTATTGTTAAAAGATGCCGCCTCACTTCAAGAGCGAGATGCAGAGTGGGAAAACAAGCGCCGTAAACGCTCAGGTAAGGCGCTGATTGAACCACTTTTTCGGGAAGGTGAAGTGGAAGGCGTAATGACTCTTACTAAACGTGTCCGCTATCAGCAAGTCATATCAATTACCAATGACATTACAGTTAATTTTGCAGAAGCGGGCCATATTCTGGGGTCAGCCATCATTGAATTAGTCGTTGAAGAAGAGGGAACTAAGAAAAAGCTCGTTTTCTCAGGTGACTTGGGAAATTCACAAGCCGCACTCTTGCGAGACCCTGAGGTCATAACCGAAGCTGATATTCTTCTGATTGAGTCTACTTACGGCGATAGAAATCATCGCTCTATGGAAGAGACTTTGGATGAGTTTGAAAAGGTTATTTTGCAAGCTAGTCAAAATGGTGGAAATATTCTTATACCATCTTTCGCCGTCGGTCGTACGCAAGAAATAATCTTTCGTCTAGGAGAGCTCTACCAGCAAGGCAAGCTAAGACACCAAAAAGTCTATTTAGATAGCCCAATGGCTATTGCTGTAACAGAGATTTATCATCGGTATCAGGACGTTTACAACGATGAAGATCTTGATGCTATAGAAGAGGGGGCACATAAAATACATAGTCGCAACTTAAGCCTACATTCTCTATTACCCATTCTGAGTTATACAACTTCAACCGAAGAATCAATAGCCTTAAACAAACTGGTTAGTGGAGCGATTATCATCGCGGGAAGTGGTATGTGTAATGGCGGGCGAATTCGGCACCACCTTAAACAAAATTTGTGGCGAAGACAGTCTCACGTTATTTTTGTTGGCTTTCAAGCGGTGGGTACGCCAGGGAGGCTCCTTGTCGATGGTGCTAAACGTATGAAAATTGTGGGAGAAGACATTGCCGTTAATGCGAGCATTCATACATTAGGCGGTTTTTCCGCTCACGCTAGCCAAGCGCAATTAATTGATTGGCTCTCAAATTTTGCTAATACACCGCGAGTTTTTTTAGTTCACGGCGAAGACAATGCTAAATTAGCGCTTCAAAAAGCAATGCTGTCAAAAGGGTACAAGTCTACTATCCCGGCATTGAATCAACGTGTGGAGTTCTAATCACGAATAATAAGTTGTGGATTACAGCTCATATTCCGAATCACTATTTCCAAGCGAGCGCTTAACGGCAATCTTTTGGTTTTTGCCCATAAAAATTTTTATTTGGTTTATGGTTTCTTTAGCCAGAATTTGTCGCTCATTGGTTCCCCATACTTGCTGATACATACGTTTTACACGCCTATTAACATCAGGTGAGCGCGCCATAAGCTGAAGCGCTAACTGTTGCGCTTCCTCTTTGGGTGAGTCTGAAGTTTTCGAGATAAGCCCAATAGTCAGTGCTTTTTCTGGCGTAAGTTCTTCTGCGGTAATCGCAATACGTTTAGCGTGGTCAATACCCATACACTCTCGCATGCCTAACGTGCCGCCCATGTCGGGTATCAGCCCCCATTTGGCTTCTAGCACCGACAACGAGCTGTCTGGTGTGGCAATTCTATAGTCACCGCCTAACGCTATTTGCATACCGCCACCCCAACACTTTCCGTGTATTGCCATAATGACGGGAACCGGTAAGCGTCGCCAGCCAACACTGACTTGTTGGGCCAAATTGGGGTTGCCAGGAAGCCACTTCCACATCAGCTTTAGCGCGCTTTTAGGGTTTCCCATAACCGATTTAACATCTAAACCGCTACAAAAACTGGCTCCGTTGCCTGACACAATAACTACACGCACGGCCCTGTCTTTTTTGATGCGGCTGATGCAATCTGCAATGGCGGTAAACATGCCTTCGTTTAAGGCATTGTGTTTGTCAGGACGATTTAGCTCAACATAGGCAATGCCATTTTCGACGTGGTAGTGTAGGTAGCTCATTATTTTTCTCTGTTAGGCAATACAGCGTTTCAACGTATAAAAATAAATGTACCTTAGTTCAGCCTTGGTTGTCCCACATTCCTAGAATGTTTTTCTTTATATCAGCAATAGCGCCTTTGGCTATTTTCTTTTCGCCCTCAGACGCGGTGCGTTTTGGATAGAATACTGGCTCCATATGGGCGCATAGGCTGTCAGTGAAGAAGCGGCTCTTTGCACCGTATACATGCTTGTCGCCAAATTTTTGTTGTTCCGGTACCCAATACTTTAAAGGTTGAATAAGGCTTAACTCATCTTTTGCTCGCGTAATTGCCACATAAAGTAAGCGGCGCTCTTCCTCTAACGCGCGCTTATCGCCTGCGGCATATTCGTTGGGAAAGTTGCCATCGGCCACATTGAGCACAAATACATTTTTCCATTCTTGCCCCTTAGCACTATGCACGGTAGACAGAATAAGGTAATCGTCGTCAATAAGTGGCGCACCGGCCAGATCGCCGGAGCTTTGAGGTGGGTCTAACGTGAGCTCTGTTAAAAAGCGCTCTCGAGAGGTGAATTGCTGAGAAATCATCGATAGCTGTTCTATATCGCCATAACGGACAAAATGATCGTCGTAGTTTACTTCCAGCAATTCTTTGTAAAACGTTGCTATTGCGCTGGTTTGCTCTGCCCACACTAGCTTGTTGCTTTGAATATCATCAAGCAAGGTGGCTAAAGTTTTAAACGTCGACTTCGCAGACTCAGGTATGGCATAAGTGTGCAGCGAAGACAGCAAAAAGTTTTGTGATTCAAGGTAACTAAACACTTTATCGGCAATCTTAGGCCCTATACCTGGTAGCAATTTAAGCACGCGAAATGCAGAAATTTTATGTTTCGGGTTGTCAGCCCAGCGCAATATGCAAAGTACATCTTTCACATGTGCAGCTTCTAAAAACTTAAGTCCACCGTGCTTTACAAAGGGAATGTTGCGCCGCGTAAGTTCAAGCTCAAGGCGATCGCTGTGATAGCTAGAGCGAAACAGTACCGCTTGCTGTTTTAATTCAATACCTTCTTCGCGGGCTGCCAATATGCGCTCTACGATAAATTCAGCTTGTTTAACGTCGTTTTCAACGGTAACCCATTTAGGCTTAGGGCCAGCTTTACGCTCGCTATACAACTCAACTTTATAGCCTTCACTACTTTCATCTAACAAGGCATTTGAAAGGGCCAAGATTTGCGGGTGAGAGCGGTAGTTTTGCTGAAGTGATATTACCTTGCCAGGTAACGAAAACGCCGTGGGGAAGTTAAGAATATTATCAACGGTAGCTGAACGAAATGAGTAGATTGATTGAGCGTCATCGCCTACTACAGTAAGTCCTTCGCCTGTCGGGAAAAAGCCTTTTAATATGCCTGCTTGAAGAACGTTTGTATCTTGGTATTCATCGACCAAAATATAGTCAAACTGCTTGCGTACCTCAGTGGCTATTGCTTCTACCTGAGCCATGTGAAAGCAATACAGCAGTAGGTCGTCATAATCTAAACTGACTTGTTCAATTTTAGTCTTCGCGTATTGGGAAAACAGTGTGGTTAGCTCGTCTTCCCACTCAGCGCAATAGGGGAAGTGGCTCTCAAGAATGTCGCCAAGGCTGGCTTGTGCGTTGACACAGCGAGAGTAGATTTCTAAGCATGTTTTTTTCTTTGGAAAACGACGGTTAACGCTGCTGAATCCGAGCTCATGACGAATAAGGTCGATCATGTCTGCACTGTCGTTTCTATCCATTACCGTGAAATCGGCCTGCAGGCCAATAGACGAGGCGTGCTCTCTTAATAGCCGTGAAGCAATAGAGTGAAAGGTGCCCATCCAAGGTAGTGTTACGGGGTGATAGGCAGCTTGTTTCTCGCGTAAGGTTCTCTCGACAATGCGATTGGCCCGTGAGCTGAGCTCAGATGCGGCACGACGCGCAAAGGTCATCAACAAAATGCGCTCTGGCGCAACCCCCTTTAATATGAGTTGCGCTGTTTTGTGTGCAAGTGTATTGGTTTTACCTGTGCCCGCGCCAGCAATGATAAGAAGCGGGTGATGGTGAGCAGGCTTACTCGAACTAAGACCGAAGGTTACCGCTTCTTGCTGCTGGGCGTTTAATTCTGTTGTTAATAGCATAACGACTTATCCGAGTAATGAATGATTACAGGATAAATCAAAATACTGTATGTTTAAACAGTTTTGATGTTCACGACTTCCTCATCAATTGAAGTAAGCGGTCATGAAGAGCAGCTGTAATGCGAAACACCGCCAGCACCAAAAAACTCAAGTGGGCGTCGCTTGTAAAACTCCTGCTCTATTGCCTGCGTTTGTTCTTCATAGGGTTTACTTAGAACGTCTTGCAGGTAATGAATACGCGTAAAGTCGCCGGTTTCGGCGCGCTTGTAAGCAGGCACGACAAGCCATTCGCGCCAAGTATATTTAGGGTTGGTACGCCGCATTTGCGCCGCGATAGCTTCCTTGTCACCGCTGCTTTCAATCTGCTTTTGCCACGCACCGAGCCATGCTTTCCACTGTGATAACAACAACTCTTTCGGCGCGTTGTAGAAGCTTGGTGAAAAGGCGCTAACATCTTTAGGAAGTGATGATAGTTCTCTAAAGAATATGGTGTAGTCTACGCCCGTGCGCACCATTAGCTGCAACAACTCAACAAGAAGCGTGTGATCATATTGACTAAGCCCAAGTTTAGCTGCCCACATCCCTTGCATCTTGCTTTCCATCACCTCAGGGAATTCGTCGGAAACAAGTGATAGGGCGTTGGCTTCATTCTTGGCGTCTTCAAGTAGGACAGCCAAAGCACTACACAACATTTCAAAATTCTTATGTGCGGCAATAGGCTGATTCAAAAACGAGAAGTGACGACCACCCCCTGTCCACGGCTGATAGACGGGGTCGAACATTTCGCAAAAGCCAAAAGGGCCATAGTCGAGTGTATAACCACCACCTGCGCAGTTGTCGCTGTTGAAATTGCCTTGGCAGTATCCCACTCTTACCCAGTGTGAAACTAATGTTGTTAGTCGCTCTCGAAATGCGATAGCTAGTTCGACCACCTGCTTTTCAAAGGGCAGGGTGGTATCGATGTCTTCTTTGTATTCTCTTTCAATAAGGTGCGCAACAATGGCTTTCAATTCATTTAATGCATTTGGATGCTCATGCCTGCGTGCGCGCCGTCCAAACAATTCAACTTGGCCTACGCGCAAGAACGAGGGAGCGACGCGGGTGGAAATAGCAACCAGATTTGGCACCATAATTTCAGGATCTTGAGAGTCTGAACCTTCAAGATACCAGGGTCTGTCTACTGTTTCAGATTGTGACATAAACAAGCTAAGCGAACGGGATGTGGGTACGCCAAGCGCATGCATATGCTCTTGAGCTAAAAACTCGCGCACACTTGAGCGCAGCACCGCGCGTCCATCTGCGCCGCGACAATAAGGCGTTCTGCCAGCCCCTTTTAGCTGCATTTCCCATCGTTTGCCGTTAAGTTCTACCTCTAATACAGATAGCGCACGTCCATCACCGTAGCCATTGCCTGTTTGAAATGGGCACTGCTGTGTATATTCCGTTCCGTAAATAGACAGGGCGTAGCCCGTTGCCCAACCATATGGATGTATGTTGCTGTCAATATTAGACATATCGCCGGAAAACAGACGTTTAAAGTCATGCTCAAGCGCGAGGCTTTCGTCAAAACCAAGTTCATCAAAAAAGGCTTGGCTGTGAGCGACATAAAGCGGATCAGCAATAGGCGTTGGGGTGACAGGTACATAATGGCCGCTAAAAACCTGACGGGGTTTGTGATCGTTACCATCTTCAGTTGCCTGCGGGTCAGCCGTTAGGGTGTTTAACAATGAGTAGTCGACATGCTGTGCCAGCTCATGCATGGTTTTTATCTTAACGCTGGTGGCTGTGCTGGTATCTGGGCTGGGCGTTTTCTTTGAATGCGTATTAGTGGCCATAAAATGAGTTACCTTTCAAATCGACGAAGATATTTGTGAAAACACGCTCAAGGTATATTAATTCCAAGGCTTCTGAATTCTAAGTGCTTTGAATTTTTAGCGCTTTGGGCGTAGAACAAGTCGGCCTTGTTCAACATCAAGGCTTAAAGGCACGGAAGACAACAGCCCAATGACGTCATTACTTGTGTCTAGTGTGTAAACTGGGTTTGAGGCAAGGTATCCATTGACTAGCATCATCATTTCACCGCTCACTGGTGCAATGTTACCTCGGTAGCCTCCTGCATCAATTGTACTATCCAATAGCGAGAGGGAACGAACGAAAATCGCCTTTTTTTCACTGTCATAGTAAGGCGTACCTTCAATCATCAAACTGACTTTCATGGGATAGTTAAAGCCAAACGCACTAACTGTTGCTGTAGCCTGAGTGCCAAGTGAAACCACATCTCTTCCCTTAGGACCGATATCAACTGTTAAGTCGTCCACGCTGAGCATAAGCGGAATACCGGCCAAGTAGGCCTTTTTTTGTAATTGAACCAATTGTTCGTCTAGGGCTTGCTCTATTTCACTGTCTGAAATACTAAATACCGACCACTGTGGTAGGTTGGCGCAGCCATTTAAGAAAAGCATTGCTGCCAACATAATAAAAAATCGCATTAATTGTCTTCTCGCTAATTGTCTAGTTCTTCGCTTGATTACAGGGTTTATTGTTGGCTGATACACACGGAACTGCCCAACTTTTCTTTGAACTGAGTGCACATGCGCTCAGCTTCTGCGCTTCGACCTGTTTGCGCAAGCACTAAGGCCAGGCCACGTGTTGCTGGCCCGTCATAA
The DNA here is from genome assembly GCF_028865455.1 of Alteromonas sp. 009811495. NCBI lineage: Bacteria > Pseudomonadati > Pseudomonadota > Gammaproteobacteria > Alteromonadales > Alteromonadaceae > Alteromonas > Alteromonas sp. 009811495. The sequence continues at coordinate 3,523,573 of NZ_CP113972.1, read as the reverse complement.
GGCGCAAATGATAGTACGTGACGGTACCATATCTCAGCTTCATTCATATTGTTTTGCGCAAAATATTTGTTACCAATAGCGGCGCCTAAGTTTGCGCGCCACGGTCTGCCATGGTTGGTATTGCCAGCTTGCTCAAGGTTCATTGCATTGAGTGCTTTTTTGAAATAACTGATAGCGTCAGAGGTGTGCCCTAAAATCTCGTGAACATCACCCATATTAATAAGCACATCCCAGGCGTTAGGGTTTAACTCAAGTGCCTTTTCATAATGCTGTAACGCACGTGTTAACTTATTTTGCGCTGATAAGACAAAGCCATGGGCTTTGTGAGCTTTAGCATCATATGGCGCAATGGCAATCGCGTTGCTTGAATATTGGTAGGCCCGTAGAAGTATTTGTCTGGCTTCATCGCTATTTAACCGGCCAGATAACAGCGCTTTTTCCAGGTTCATTGCTTTCCAATCTGCAGAATTACCGTTCGGTACTAAGCGAATAGCACGTTGCACAAGCGCATTGGCGATCCCTGCGTTTGCCTGCACCGAATCAGGGGCAGCGGCCAATGCTTGTTGGTACAGCGTTAACGCCATTTCGTTGTCTGCACGTGTAATGTAATGATAGTACTCATCGGCCTGGCGCAACAATGAAGAAACGTGTTCTGTTTGCTGATTTGGGCTATGCTTTGATGCCGATTGTAAAGGCAATAAGAATACAAAAATGCCAATAGCGATAGCAGCTGCCAGTAGCCCAGTAAGAGTATAGCGCTTAATCATATTGGATTGAGAGGGGCGTATGGGCGAACTTGCCGTTGACTCGGTAGCAGAATTGGTAGTTGTAGCTTTAGCTGAATCATTAGCTAAATCAACAGGCGACTCGGTATCCTCTGAAGTGATACTTTCAATACTTTCCCAACGACAAGTTTGTGCAATAAGCCGATAGCCGCGTTTTGGGAGTGTTTCAATGATACTTGGCTTGCGCGGGTTATCACCCAAGATTTTTCTCACTCGTGATACACAGCGAGCCAATGCGTCTTCATTGACGACAGTGTTTGGCCATAAGCTTTCCAACAACTCATCTTTTGATACCAAACGGTGTTTGTTTTGCGCCAATAGCAGTAACAGGGCAACGCCAAGAGGGTCAATTCGTAGCTCTTCAGACGGCGTGCTAAGATGGAATTGGTCAGCGCTGAGTTCACCTGTGTCAGTATTTATGACCCACTGGTTAATTCTAAGTAATTTTGAAGCGCTTGTTTTCATTGGTTTTTATCTTTATTAACACCGGGTGGAAACTTTGTCAGGAAAATAGGAAGCTTTTGTCATGACTTGAAAGTGATAAGGTTTCAGTCTCACTGCGTGTTGACAACGTTATGAGTACGATTATGAATAAAAAATGTTTTTATCTCAAAGCCCTTTCTGTTTTTCCTTTAATAACCTTACTGTGTTGCGCCTTGGGTAATAAAAGCGCAGTGGCCTCGGAGGCGGTAACGCCCTCTACAAACGATAGCGCCAGTGAAACGCTGTTTAGCAACGAGATGATTCGGAGCGATTTTGATGTGCTGTATCAATCGCTGCTTGATACTCATTACAACCCCTACGCGTACGTTTCCAAAGACACGCTAGAAAGCCGCTATTCGTCGCTAAAAGCACAGATAGGGAATAAACCTTATTCTCCATTAGCGGCGACTAAATTATTTCAAACTCTGGTTTCTTCTCTTAATAATGGCCACACAGAAGTCGACTTTCCGGTTTCATCTTACCTTGCTTATGCAGAAGCTGGAGGGACGCTTTTTCCTTTGGACCTGGCTTTTGAAAATGGAAAGGCGCTGATAAGGGCCAACTATTCAGGCAATGTGAGTATTTCAAAAGGCTCGCAGCTTCTATCGATTAACAATGTAGAAATTAACGACATACTTAGCACTATATCGCCACTGATTTCGGCAGAAAGGGCGTACTTTAAATTGGCTAAGTTAGAAGTGTTATCGTTCCCACGTTATTACTGGTACGCGTTTGGTGAAAGTGATTCCTATAGCGTAAAAATATTAAATGAAGGCGTTGTAAGTACACACTCACTAAGTCCCGTTTCTGTGTTTGAAGGGTTTGAAGAGAAGAAAGATGAAGTGCTTAGAGCACAGCAATTACTTACTTTTTACGACAACGTCGCTTATTTAAACCCAGGACATTTTTCAGGCGACGAAAAGCAGTTTAAAGCGTTTATTGATGAGGCATTTTCAACGATTAACAAAAAGCGCAGTAAAGCGCTCATTATTGATTTGCGATACAACGGCGGTGGAAACGATTCATTCAGCGATCATATGGTGTCGTATATTGCTGATGCTCCCTTCAAATGGAATGCGACCTTCCAACTACGTACCAGCAAGCGCTTAAAAGAAGATACAAGGGAGCGTCGTGACCTTGATAACCCGTATTGGCAAGCAATACTAAAGCACAACGCTGGTGAGCGGTATAGCTACGAATTTGATGAATATCCACCCGTTGCCCAAAACAAGCGTTACAGTGGCGATGTTTATGTACTGGTGAATCGTCATTCCCATTCTCAGGCCAGTGTCACGGCAGCACAAATACAAGATTACGGGTGGGCAACACTAGTAGGGGAAGAAACCGGTGACTACCCAACGCTGTATGCCTCACAGTTTCAGTTCGCGCTACCTAATACTGGTATCACAGTAAAGATTGCCAAAGGCTACATAGTGCGTGTAAGCGGGAGCGAAGCAGAGCAGGGGGTACAGCCAGATATTGTTATACGCGACCATCTACTTGACGATGAAGACGAAATTCTTGACCACCTCTTGAATGAATTAAGCTACTGATTTTAGTGTTTAATGCTCTACATCTATAAACTGGAATAATTGAAACGAGCGTACTATTTTTACTTGAGTTTACTTAAACGGACGTGGGTAGTTATGCGAGTTACGCGCTCTTTTTTTCTTACTTTGGTGTTATTTGTAGGGTTTATACAGTGCCAGTGTTTGGCATTGGCAAGCGTCGAGAATAAAGCAAATTCAGTAACCTTGGTAACTGTAGAGCGTCCTCCATACACCAGCGACGAAAAGAACCGCCAAGGTTTCCTTACTGACATAGTCGAATCAGCCTTCAAAAAAGAGGGTTATCGGGTAAAGCGCCATACATTGCCATGGGCGCGCGCGAAGCTTCTGGTGATGTCCGGTGAGGCCGATGCGATTTACCCCGCAAGTTATGAAGATACTTTCGATATGAACGGCGAGCGGGTGTTGTTGTACAACACTTTGCCAATAGTGCTTGTAAAACATATTTTATCTGAAGATCGATGGAACGGTGATTTGTCCAGTCTAAAAGGTCGAAGTATAGCGTCACACCGGGGGATTCACTTTTCACAAGAATACAGCGTATTGAAAGACGTTGATAAAATCGATGTCGGTTCAACAGAGCAACTATTTAACTTGGTAAAACGAAAGCGTGTCGACTTTGCTATTACTGATGAACTGACAGCAAACTACATGCTTTCAAAGCCCGCTTACAGAGATTTAGTGGTGCTTTCTCCACCTTATATCGCATCGTCTGAGTTGTATTTAGGTATAAGTTCGCTAGATGAAAACGCTAACGATATGCAGGCTGCGTTTGAGCGTGGGTTAGCAAACATCAAAGCATCTGGAGAATATCAAGCTATATTGTCAGCGTATCGCATAGAAGAAAAAGTGAGGTTACTTAGCGATGAAACCAAACGGTTCACGCCCCTTGAGCCAAGTACCCTTAGAGATCTGAAAGGAAGTGGTTTATTACCAACACAAGAAAGAGCTAGCGTCAGCGAGATGCAAATAGCTGTTATTGGGTTTAACTGGGAAACGGATTCTTACCAGCAAACCTATAGAGATAAACTAGAAGCACTCGCTGCCCAAAAAGGCGTTAACCTATCAATCTATGATGCACAGGGGAGTATTGAGCAACAAATTGAGCTTGTGAGGCAAGCCGTGCAGTCAAAGCCTGATGTCATTGCATTGTGGCCTGTACATGGAGAAAAAATAGAGCCTGCACTTCAATTTGCTTATCAGCAAAATATTCCCGTGTTTTTAATCAATACTCCTGTTACGGAGTCGCTGTGGCAATATGTACGTGGCTATATTGGGCCAGATAATTATCAAGAAGGTGTTCTTGCCGCGAAGATGATGCACGAAGCGCTCGGGAACAAGGGGCGAGTGCTCGAAATTCAAGGCTTTCCTGGTTACAAAACGGCTGTGCTTCGCAGCCTTGGGTTTCACCAATATTTAAAGGATATGCGCCAGCAAAATAGTGAGTTTGATATAGAAGTCATTGATGTGGCAGCTGGGTACTGGTCTAGAGACAAAGCTTACCAAGCAATGCAACGTCTTTTAAGGCGACATGACAACTTTGATGGCCTCTATATTGCGGATGACAACATGGCAATAGGCGCAATAAGCGCTTTGAAAGAGGTTGAATGGAGCAAGGAATATAGCCCTAAAATAACATCGGCAACATTGTTTGGAGAAGGTTACGACGCGATAAAGAAAGGCGATATATGGGGGGCGGTATGGCAATCGCCCAAAGAAGAGGCGACGTTGACCATAGATACGCTGATTTTGTATCTGAGGGGCGAAGATGTCCCTCTACTTACTTTTTTACCAATCAAGCCTGTGACGCAAGACAACGTCGATGACATTCAGCGTCCAATGTTCTAAGGCATATTACGGGTTTGGTGTTCTCAAAGAGTGTTTAATTGCGACGTTATTGATGGCCCTCGATAAGCGGTTTCTTTTTTAGCAGCGCATCAATTAAGAACTGCATTAGCAACTTTACTTTTGGCTGATGATGAAGGTCAGGGTGCGTGAGCACCCAAATGTCGTATTTTAAAATGGGAGAACTGCCCTCAAGTCTCACCAAATCCGGATTAGTATCACCCATGAAGCACGCTGCGCGCCCCATGCCGACTCCCTGAACGATAGCGTGGTAGCGCGAAATAATATCGTCAAAAGCGATACCTATGGGGACATCGGGAAGAGGCGATTCGGCAAGCCACTCAGGCCAAACTTCGTTTTCAATAGGCGCTATCCATCGCCAGTCTTCATGCCCAACGTTACTGCAATAGTCTTTATGTGCATAAAAACACAAGCCGAGCTTGCACAATCTTCTACCAATAAGGTGATCAGGAAGTTTATACGCACCGCGTATTACAACATCAGCTTCGCCTTTATCGATGTCAGCGAAGGCAGTAGAGCTCTTAATACGCAAGTTAATATTAGGGTAAAGACGCGAAAATTCTCCTAGTTCTTTCACTAACAAAAACTGAGACATAGGTTCGCCTAATGAGAGTGTGATCGGACCTGAAAGCGCGTCGCTATTTGAACAAGCAAAGCGTTCAGATGCCATTATTACATCTTCTACTTTTTTGGCGGTCGCCACTAATTGCTCACCGAATGGCGTTGCTCGGTAGCCACCTGGGATCTTTTCAAATACATCTGCTTTGCGCTGTTTTTCAAGTATCGCGAGACGTCGAGCAACCGTAGTGTGAGTGGTGCCCAATGAAATTGCTGCGCCGCGCAATGTTCCTGTGCGGTGAAGCGCTAAGATAAGTGCATAATCATTCCAGTCATTCATGGAACGATAATGCACCATTTCGAATGAAAAACAAACCGTGTTAGCCAGTGTCTACGTTGGTAAAGTGGCCTAAAGCTAACAGAGAAAGTACGAGATAGAAATGAAGAGTGTAGATTTTTTTAGTGTAAGGTTTTGTATTATTTTGTTTTTTATTGTGTTTTGCGGCTTCATAATGCCCCGCGCAGCGGCGCAAGAAGAAAGTGGTGAATTGGTGGTGCATTTTTATCCGGGCGCTGTTATGCAACTTATTGCTCCGGTAACTGATCCTGCAAAACGCGCACTACGGGATAGTTATTTTAAGAAAAATGGCGATACTGCGCGCAGTTATGGCTACCAACAAGACGGTGTGCTGGTTGTTAAAGAAACCTTACTTGGCGATTTCAAACCCAATGTATTTGTCGTTAGTCATTGGTCTTCACTGAAAGCACAAAAAGCATTTCAGTCGCTTGCTCAATTCACTGATGTAAAATCGTTAAGACGCCAAGCATGGGAAGCGTTAAGACTTTACGATCATGAGTTAGACGCTCCGCTAACCTTAACGTTTAAAAAGAATAAAACCTATACATTGGCTTTTGCATGGACTAATCCTGAAAAGCCAAGTGAATACTTTGACTACATTAACAGCCTGCCGCCGCTTTTAGATAAAGTTGGGGGGCGCTTTTTATATAAAATAAATAATAGTGTGCTAAGTGCTCATGATTCCAATGCGTTAGCGCCTCAACAGATTACGTTGGTTGAGTGGGACACCTCAGATGGTGTCGAGAAATTGCAGGCGTTACCAGAGTTTGCCAGTCTTTCTGAACAGCTGCGAAATGGTACTGTGCGCTTTGAGTTGCATAAAGTGGCACTACGCTAAAGCGTGTAGACCTTTGCCGTACGTTTTTCAGCCTAAAGAGGTTCGCAAATTGAGGCTTAGCACATCTGAACAGGTTATTCAGATGTGCTAAGCACGTTATCATGCAAAAGCGTGAGCATGTCAGCTTCTGGTAGAGGCTTAGCGTATAAATAGCCTTGTAAATATTCACAACCGTACTGCTTAAAGAACGCTGCTTGCTCTTGGGTTTCAATTCCCTCCGCTACGCATTGAATATTTAAGCTGTCTGCCATTCTAAGTGTGGCAAGAATTATGGCCTCATTACCGCCGTTGAAGCCGATGTCTTGTACAAAACTTTTGTCTATTTTAAGAATATCAATCGGAAAGTCTTTCAAGTACTTTAGCGAGGAGTATCCTGTGCCAAAGTCATCTAAAGCAATGATAAAACCACATTCTTTCATTTTTGCCATTGCACGCATGGCGCTTTCGTAGTCTGACATGAGTGCGCTTTCTGTAATCTCAAATCTGATAGCACTGTTTGGGATGTCGTGGGCGGCAAGTAACACAACTATTTCATCAATCTTCGCGTACTTAGATATATGTGTTGCACTTAAGTTGATAGACAAATAGTAGCCACTTTTTCGCCACTCGGGGGAGGTAAGCGTAGGGATTGCTTGCTCGATGAGCGAAATCGTCATGTCTTCAACCAGTCCAATATCTTCTGCAACGGGAATGAAAACATCGGGTGGTGTCATGCCATTCTCAGTGGGCCAGCGCATCAACACTTCAAAGCCAGAAATGCGCCCCGTTTTGCAGTGCACGATAGGCTGGTAGTAGCCAATAAACTGTTTGTTGGCATGGGCTTGTTTTACGGCATTCTCTAGTCGCAGTTTGTTTTGCGCCCGTTCGTTCATGTATTCAGTAAAGTATTGGAAATTATTACTGCCCAGCTCTTTAGCGTGATACATGGCAATATCTGCGTTTTTCAGTAATTCTGCTGGTGTGCTGGCATCTTCAGGAAATACCGATATTCCCACGCTTGCTGAAACACTGACAACTTGGTTGGACAGCATCACGCTTTTTGATAGCTCTTTAATCATTTCATTGGCGATGTGACTGAGATCTTTTTCTTTAGAAACTTTCTCAATCATGACAACGAATTCATCACCGCCTAGTCGTGCGACGGTATCAGATTGACGCATTAAGTTTTCAAGCCTTTCACCGACGACGCGCAACAAGGTATCGCCCGCGTCGTGGCCTAAGCTATCGTTTACTTGCTTGAATCGATCTAAATCAATGAAGAATAGCCCTATGGAAGTTTTATCTCTGGTAGCCTGATCAAACGCGTGTTGAACACGGTCTAGCAGCAACGAGCGATTTGGTAGCCCTGTTAAACTATCGTAGTTGGCTAATTGTACCAAAGCCCCTTGTGCATCTTTTTGCTGAGTAATATCTGACAGAATGACTAGATAGCGGCTTATTTCGTTGTGGTCTTGCGCATTGGTAACGGCGGTTATGCCAATATTTACAACAAACTTATCGCCTTTTAAGCTTTGAATCTCAGTTTCGCCGCTCCAGTGTTCATTAGGCGCAAGTCTTCGCATATTGCGCAACGATTCAAACAATGCACTTTTTTGATCAGAAAAAATCTGACTAAGTTGAATGGCTATGTCTTTGTTAGGACAAAGGCAAAGTGCGTCCTTAAACGACTGATTTGCAACAATGGGTTTAAAAGCGCCATCAAAAATTACTACCCAATCTCGGGTGTGCTCGAATGCTTCGCCGTAGAGCTGTGCTTTAGTTTGCGTGTTAATTGACTCGGTTACGTTTGAATATGTGCCAGCCAGTTTTATGGTGTCACTGGCCTCTGCGCTATCTACAATGGCACCTACATCTCTATACCATTCATAATGCCCGTCTTTTGCTTGTAAACGGTATGTCAGGTCAAGGTTTTTTCGCTGGCCTTCAAGCACAAGTTGCCACTGTGATTTAAATGCTTTGAGGTCGTGTTCGTGAATTAATGCGCAATGTGAGTCGAAGTCAATTGAGCCATCTAAAGCGTCGTATCCAAGCTCTGTAGCAATGCGTTCTTGCGAAATGTTATTGGTGTCTTCACGCCACTGCCATACCTTTGTGTTACTGGCTGTAAGGGCCATGGACAGTCTATTTTTATTCTTAAGCACTGCAAGGTGGGCAGCTTTGAGCTTGTCGCTGTTTAGCTTTCTTCGCCAGAAAAATATCACCAAAAACAAGATGACTAGCAGGCTGTAAACAAGATAAGCAAAAGGAGAGGCAAAAGGGGGATAATGTACCTTAATACGCAAAGACGAAACTGGGCCTGTTGTGTTATTGGCAACATTAAACCGGCTTACTTCAAAGGTGTATTGGCCAGGTTCAAGTTGGGGAAACGTAACTTCTGTTGAATTAGTTGGGGGGTAGGTAACATCAACGCCTCCGAGTAAGGCATATTTATAATGACTTACATTGGTTTGGTCGTATTGCATGTCAGAGTAGTTTATCGTTAAACCAATATCATTGTGCTGCAGAATTACCATTTTACCGTTCTTGTTACCTGCACCTAATTCAAGTTGATTTGATATTAAGCTTACATCTGTGATCAGAACATTAGGCGTAATATCATTCTTTTGAACAAACTGATCGGGGTTGAAGAGGGTAAAACCTTTTTGAGAACCGAATACCAAATCACCATTGTTTAATGGCTTTTTCGCGCCCCATTTGAATTCGTTGTTGATAAGCCCTTCTTTGGTTGTGTATTGCTTAATAGCCAGCGTCTTAGGGTTAAATTGCAGTAATCCCTTGTGGCTACCCATCCATATATAGCCGTTATCGTCTTTCTCTAAACTAAACACGATATTGGTAGGCAGCAAATTTGAAGTATCGAAGAAGTGTTTTTGTTTGTACGTAGTCGCATCTAACCCGTAAAGTCCATGACCTGGGTAGCTAATCCACAGCGTATTATAGTCATCCAAAATAGCCTCAGTGGGCTGAATGACATATTCAGACTGAAAACTTCGCGCCTCGTGGATTTTTTCTAACTGGCTGGTAGCCACATGATAGCGCCATAGCCCACCCGTCATAGAAATAAGTACAGTATGCTCTTCGCCATCATAATCAGGAATGAAGGTGTAGAACTGGCTGGTATCTAAAGTGGCTGAAAGTACTTCGTCTTTTGTTAGTGTGTTTTTTGTTCCGTCAAGCAGATAGAACTGCTCTTCACCAGCCACGATATATTTGTTTTTCGACAGTCGAAGAATATCGTAGGCCATGTCTGAGCTTAACAGCGCATTGGCTTTTGCATCCATACTTAAAGGAATAACGCGCTTAGTCACGAGATCAAATTTGAGTATTGCCTCGTAGGTAACCAGCCACACCCAATTGTCTTCACCTTCACGAATAATAAAAATTGAGCCAAAAGACGCTACTGCTTTTTTATCCGGTGATACCAAAAAATGTTCAAAGTCGCCTGTTTCCAAGTTGTAGAGGTTTAACCCGTTGTTTGTCCCAACCCACAAATTAGTATCATTTTGAACATGGAAGTCATGAACCATGTTGTCACTAAGTTGGTTAGGAGACGATTTATCAGAAAATATGTTTTTAAAAAGGACTGAGCGAGGATTCCACAGCAACATACCAGATGTCTTCGTTGACAACCATAATTGACCGTTTGGCGTTTGAGCCATTTTGGTAAGGTTATCGTCAGTCATCAATAAATTGGAATTGGAAGGGCGAAACAGGTGCTGCAGCTGAAGTGTATTAAGGTCGATAATATATAAACCATCGTTGGTTGCCAGATAATACTGGCTATCTTTAATAGATAACATGCTCCAAATATTGAGTGAAGATAATGCTCTAACACTATTGGGCATGTTGTCTTGTCCTCGCGCAAAAGCGAGTAACTCAGCGAGATCAAATCGATATAACCCATCGACAGTGCCTAGCCAGAATTGATGCTTATCGTCGATTAGAATTAGCTTCGCGTTCATTTTGTCTTTGTTCGCGTCACTGTTTTTGACGTATTCAACCTTTTTGATAGTAAGGCTTGGGATGTGAAACGTGTAAAGACCTGTGGAAACCGCCACAAAAAGTACATCATCGTGCAACGTCAAATATCGAATAACTTCGTCATCTGAAATAGCGAGTTCGGGGGCCAGTAAATCGAATATGGTTTCCCATGTATTCGTGGTTAGGTTGTATTGAACTACAACGTGATCAAACGCAATAAATAGGGTGTTATCTGGCCCCTCAATATAATGCGACGCATATTGATACCACGACGGCTGACTTTGGTAGGTTATGGCAAGTAAACGCTCGCTTTTACCCGTAGCGCGACTAATTCGATAAACGCCACTACTGTATGTACTGACCCAAATATCGCCGTTCTTATCTTCAAATAGCGAATAGATACCGTCATCGGCAAACTCATTTTGTAAGCCAATATATTGCTTGTTGTGATGTCCGTCGTATCGGTTAAGGCCTGTCTCAGTCGCTACCCATAAAAAGCCATCACTATCGACCAACATGTCGTTGACAGAGTCCTGTGAAAGACCATTTTCGGTGGAGAGTTGTTTGAATCGAGGATTGGATATAATGGGCTCAGCGAAGGCGAACGAATGCACGCATACGCTTAATACGACTGTGAGTGCAAAGAACTTAACAAAGGTAAAAGTAGAAACTTTTTTGTCGCGCAATGACAGCATCAATTACATTCGCTTTCCGGTTGTTCCACAACGCCTATTCTCTATAAGTAGCAACATAACAGCGTCTTAATTTTGAAGCTAACTTAATGAGGGTAAACAATAACGTCTAGTCTTGTCATTAATTCTAGTTCAATTTATGAAAGTACTGGTAGTCACAAAAAGTATAAGTGTTCAGGCTACAACAAACGTCGTGTAGGTAACCATTTAATTCTAACCGCGATCTATTTTTAACAGTGTTGTGTTGTAGTTAATACTTGATCGCGAGCTTAAACTAATGAACCCGACAATTCACAACGCGTTGCTCAATTGCACTACAGAATAGTCGCTTTATTATCGGGCACAGGGGAAGGAATGTGCTGAGTATTGTATGGAGCTAGTAAGGGGCTTCGTCTAATTCACTATTAGTGGACAGCCGATGATGATGGCGCAATAGGTGGTTTATCGTATTTTGGGGTGTCTAAACCAACAGTGCCCGCTTCCTCGACCAATGCCGTCATGGCATCAATAATATCGAGAAAATGCGCTAGCTGTTTCGGTGATAGTTCGCTAGAAAGGTGTTCAATCTTAGTGATAAGTTGTTTTGTAGGTAAACGCATAGTGTCAAAATCTCGTTGTTTTACTGGTTTTGGCTCTTAATTAACCTTTACCTTTCAAGTTACTTGCCAATATTTAGTATCATTATTAAAAGAAACAAGAGAAGTTTACCAAGGAGCCAACGTGCCACACATTCGAGCTAGAGGAATTGACGTTAGCGCGCTTACGAGCGTTGCGGGTGATATTGTTGAGAGTATTGCTAAGGTGACTGATACGCCTGCCGATCATTTTACTGTCGAACACATACCCAGTGAGTTTATCGTGAAGGGTGGCGCGTCGCCTGCTTACCCTTTCATTGAAATACTGTGGTTTGATAGAGGGCAAGAGGTAAAAACCAGTGTGGCCATTATTGTTGATGACATTTTGCGGCCCATAGTGGGGATATACAAAGACATTACAGTGGTGTTTTCAGATTTGCGCGGGCAAGACTATTACGAAAATAAAACGCACTTTTAGGGCATAAAAAAACCGACACTATGTGTCGGTTTTTACCTAATTCTGTGATTGCTTATCGACCACTAGCGCTCTTTGCGCTGTGAATAGGTTGGCGAGAATGTTTGTAACCGTCGTGGTAAACAGCATGATTTACACTGTTGTGCTTTTGTAATCCTACTTCATAGCCTTGCATAAAGTCATCGGCCATCGCTGTTGGACATACATTCGGGTACGCTTTTTTAATTCTTCCCAGTGCATAGCCATTGTCATAGGTACAGAAGCTTTCGATGCCTGACATGTAGCCTTGCACAAACTCGGCTTCATCTTGCGCTGTTGCTGGCTTGTCGCACGATTGTACGATATTGTAAAACTGCGTTGCAGGCTCACCTTGGCTTGCTGCTTTATAGCCAACTTCCTGCCACGTAGAGTCTGTGGCGCAAGAAGCGTTGCCGGTGTGCTGACTTGCAAAACTAAAAGGCGCTAGAACTAGCAGGGAAACTACTGCGAAAAGCTTCTTCATAACATTCTTCCTTAAATCTCAGATGTACCTTACTTTCTCAGTACAATGTTGTTTATAAAATATACTTCTTCAACGAAAATATGGCAGTTCACAAAGCGTATGTCAAATTGGTTAAAGAACTAAATTGAGTAAGCTGATCATTTAGTGAATAGGTACTGCGAAATAACACTATTTCATGGATCTTCAATACGTTAAGAAAAAGCGCTGAGAGGGAAGTGCAGGCGAGCATCGATAACTCGCCTGCTTTGGGTGTGCTGAAATTTATTCGGCGACGAAATCGTCAAATGACTTTATTTCAACTTTGCTTTGCTTAGCTTCCAATAACGCGGTAAGCGCAGGTAGCTCTGACTTTTCCATTGCTTGATAAGTGTTTTTTGCTTTATCAAACATGTCTTCTAACAGCGCAAGGTTCTGCATTTCAGACTTAGATGGTGCTACAAAACTTTGCGTAATTTTGCTGTACAAGTCTGCGATTTTCTCGCGCAGCTGAGGTTCGGCTGCACCAACGTAGTTGTCACCCGTGGTGATAACTAGGGTCTCCTTCAGCGCCATAAGTTTATCGGTTATCGCAGTAACTTCGTCAGATTCGCTGCCTTGTGCTGCGTTTAGATACTGGTCAACTTGATAAACTAAGTATGCTAAGTCTTGTGTCATGTCATATAGCTTCATTGTGGTTTCTTGAAGCTTGCGACGCTCACGCTTAGACAGGGCTGAGTCAGGATCGTTTTTAAGCGTTAATGTGCTTTCAAAGGTTTCTTTGCCCTTGGTTAATACCACTTTATATTCACCTGCTGGTGCGGTAGGGGCCGCGAAACCGCCGCGAGCAAACGTCTTTCCGGTAGCAATTTTAGGGACAGGTAAATGGTAATCCCATGTGACCAAGTTAATACCCTTCTTCTTGCCCGCTGGTAACGCTTTTACTAGCTCACCCTCTTCGTTGAAGATCTCAATCTTCATTTTTCCAAAGATGTGCTTTTTCTTCATGTAGTAAGCAATTTTGGCTTCGTTATTTGGGTTGCGCCCTACAAACTGGGTTTCGCTGCCGAACCCTCCCGCCCCAAAGCTTTGCTCTTCATCTATAATGGTTGCAGATCCTTCATCGAAGAAATGTACTTTCTTCGCCAATACATCGTCGTTTAACTCACGAAGGGGCGATATGTCGTCAATAATAATAACGCCGCGTCCATGTGTACCCATTACGAGATCGTTGGTACGTTCTTGCAACGCTATATAGTGCACTGCTGTTGCAGGCATATTGTTAGTGAAACGTTCCCACGACTTTCCGCCATTGATTGTTACAAACAGACCAAACTCAGTGCCCAAAAACAGCAAATCTGGATTTACTGTGTCTTCTTGAATGTTTCTGGCGAAGCCTTCAATGGTGTCATCGTGAAGCGCCGTCCAGGTTTTACCAAAATCTTGCGTTTTATAAACGTAAGGTTTCATGTCACCTGATGTATGACCTTCAAAGGTCACATAAGCGGTTTTCTTGTCATGCACACCTGCTTCAATGTGTGACACCCATGTGTTCTTCGGTAAGTCGGGTACGTTGTCGATTAAGTTCGTCCACGACTTGCCACCATTTTTTGTAAGCTGAACATTACCATCGTCTGTACCTACCCAAATGATATCTTCATCAAAGCTCGACTCGGCAATGGTGAAAATAGTGGAGTGGTTTTCAGCACCAGAGTTATCCATCGACAGACCACCAGATTCCAGTTGCTTTTGCTTTTCGGGATCGTTAGTTGTCAAATCAGGTGAAATAATTTTCCACGTATCACCCATGTCGTCCGATACATGTAAGAACTGGCTGCCAATATAAATACGATCTGGCTCATTAGGGCTTAGTGTGATTGGTGCATTCCAGTTAAATCTAAACTTAGGTGTACCTTCAATAGGCAATGGCTGAATAGTCTTTATTTGTTTTAGCTGGGTGTTATAGCGCCAAACGTTTTCAGCACCTTGCATTTCAGAATAGATTACGGGTTTGGTTTCGTGTTTTAACACGCGGAAGCCGTCACCAAAGCCAACACTGTTCCAATCGCTTGCGCGTACACCACCAGGGGCGGCAGAAGGGCCATACCAACTGCCGTTATCTTGTAAACCACCGTACACATTATATGGCTGTGCGTTGTCTACACTGATGTGATAGAACTGAGATACAGGAATGTTCTCAACAATTTCCATCGTGGTGCCGCCGTCCCACGTACGGTAAATACCGCCGTCAGTGGCGACAAACATTTGATCAGAATCGTTAGGGTCAAACCAAATATCGTGAATATCTGAGTGCATAGTACCCATATTTCTAAAGGTATTGCCGCCATCTCTTGAGATTGAACCAAATAGGCCACCTTTCACAAGGATATCTGGGTTTTTCGGGTCAACCGTAATGCGCGAGAAGTAGAAAGGTCTTACTACTAGCCCAAAATCGCTATTAAGATGCTGCCATGTTGCTCCGGCATCATTTGAACCGTATAAACCTTTTTCCTCGTCTTTCTCTGTTTCAAGCACTGCGTACATTCTGTTCGGATCAGAAGGTGCAACGGCTACGGCAATTCGACCAAGCTTTCCTTCAGGGAAGCCTTGGTGAATTTTGTTCCACGTTTTACCGCCATCACTTGATTTATACAGTGCACTATTAGTACCGCCAGAGTTAAATGACCAACCGGTACGTCTAAATTCCCACATTGAAGCGTAGAGAACGTTTGGATTTTGAGGGTCCATGATAAGGTCAGCACAGCCTGTCGTTTCGTCTACGTAAAGCTGCTGTTCCCACGTCTTGCCGCCGTCTGTTGATTTGTAAACGCCGCGCTGTGTGCTGTCACCCCATAAACCACCCAACACACCAACGTAAATTTCGTTGCTGTTTTGCGGGTTTACGATAACGCTACTAATTCGTTCAGAGCCTTCAAAACCCATGAGCTCCCAGTTCTTACCGCCGTCACTAGTGCGAAACAAGCCGTCACCAATCGATACACTGTTACGCGTCCAGATCTCACCTGTACCAACCCATACGGTATTGTCAGGGTCGCTCGGGTCTACCTCAATAGCACCGATAGACTGAGGGAATTCTTCGAAGATAGGCTGGAAAGTTGCGCCACCATTCTCAGTTTTCCACACACCACCGCCTGCCGCGCCAGCGTAAAGCACTCGGCTATTCGTAGGGTGACCTTCAATGTCGCCAAATCTACCACTCATTAGCGCGGGGCCAATGTGACGTGCTTGTAAGTCGCCAAAAATTGGGCTGCCTTTTGCCTTGTCAACAGCAAGTGCGGGTGCACTTGCTGCTGTAGTCATTGCAATAGCAACTGCCAACGCCCAGCGTTTTGGGAGTTGATTCATGGGTTTATCTCCTTATAAAACCAATTTATTGTGCAGCTGGAAATGCGAACACACTGTCATCAACAGTTGGGTTTAATTCAATCTCATTAATTACAAGTGGCGATGTAGCAGCAGGCTGTCCTTTGATGCCTTGTGTCATAGCAAACGGAAAATAAATACCGTCAACTTCTTGATAGTCACTCATTTTTATTTGTTGAACCTGGCCTTTCATTGGACCGCTGTGAATATCGCTTTCCATCATCACTAAGACCATGCTTTCTGCATCGAAGTAATAATATTCAACAGAAGGGATTTCTTCGCCTTCAACGGTAATAGGCTCTTTAACTAGCTTCACCTTATAGGTGTCTTCGCCGTCAACACTTTCAGTGCCCATTAGTTCTGCTTGATAGCCTTTTTCAGCGTAATCCATTAACGAATCAGGGAAGTCGTTCATATTTAACTTCATGTTTTCGGTTTCTTCGGTTTGCGCTTTTTCTGCTTTCATGGTCATGAAGTTAGTGCTCCACAGCGTTTCACCATCAAATACGCCTTGCATGATTTCTTGACCCTGCACAGTCGCTTTGGTGTATTGCTTGCCCGAAGACTGTTGGACAATTTCCAATGGAAACTTCATCGGTCCTTGCGATACTTCGGCAACAATCTTGATACCTTTCATTGCTTTAAGTGCATCTTCCCCACCAATATTTTCATGGTATGTAGTGATAATTTCATCTGCATCGGTAGCGTGTGCCAATGAACTAAAACCAATTAAAAGCGCAGGCATGAGGATTTTTGCTAGTTTCATATCTATTTCCTTGTTTGTTTAAAACTTAAATTTACTTAGCTTACTGAATGAGTTGTCTGTTAGCGTTAGTCGTTAAACGCTTAAAAATATTACAGGCAAACTGAATAAAAACGGTTGTCTGATAACCCAGTATATTGAACACGGGTATGGTTACACTATCACTAAAGGTAAAAAAAATGTGACATTTTGTTTCCTCGTGTATGGGTTGCTTAAAAAGTGCTGAATTATGGTGTTGAATTGATTTTCTTATTGCGAATCTCTTTGATTTTGCAATTCGCAAATTGAAAAAATAAGGTGTTTTTTGCCCAATAAAGTTAACGCAATAATCTGAACTAATTTTTCGTATGGTATTGTTTTAAATGACTAAACTACTATAGTTGGTTAGTTTTTTCTTATCGCTGGCATGCAACTTGTAATCACAGTCATTACTATCCTTTGATTGTGAGAAGCTCAATGAAAAGACAATGCAAGCCAGCAGTTGCAATATTAGTGGCATTATCGTCATGTCATGTAGCAGCAGACGCTTTTGACACCTGTCCATCACAAGCCTTTTTAATGCAAGACACTACCGCACAGTTGTATGGGGTAAATCTTGTTACAGGAAACGTTGATTTACTTTCAAGTAATCTTGGCACGAACAACCGGATTAATGGTTTTGGGTTCAGTAACCACGACAGATATCTTTATGGCTGGGGTTATCAAAACAACACTATCGTACGAATTGGTAACGACTACCAAATTGAGCCGTTAACAGTAACCAACAAGCCCGGAGCGAACTTTTTTGTTGGTGATGTGGCGCTCACAGAAAATGCCTACTATCTGTATAAGAAAGGCAGTCAATATGGCTTGTATCGAGTCTCTTTAGATGAAGATGATGTCGATTATTTAGACATGCAGCGCGTAATCGATGGTGCTTCGCTTTCAATGTTAATTTACGATTTAGCGTTTCATCCCACCGACGGTTTTGCCTATGCCGTAGACAAATATGGTGACTTATATCGTATAGACGTTAGCACGGGTAGTAAGTCGAAAGTAAGCAACGTGGGGCAACGAGGAACCTTCGGCGCGGCGTATTTTGACGTAAACGGCACCTTTTACATTAGTCGAAACTCAGATGGAAATATTTTCCGTATCGATGTTGACGGGAATAATCCCAAAGCGGAGCTTTTCGCCTATGGCCCAAGTTCTGGCAATAATGATGGTGCGCGCTGCGCGATGGCACCCATCACCGATGAATCTGTGCCTGCGACTACTGATTTTGGCGATGCGCCAGACTCGTATTTAACTTCGCTTGCCAGTAACGGCGCAAGACACGGCGTGGTTGAAGGTATTCATTTGGGTAATGCTATAGATACTGAATATGATGCGCATGTTTCGCCGTTCACAGATGAGCAGACCAATGGCGATGAAGACGGGGTTAACTTTATTACCGCGTTTGAAGCTGGTCTAGAAAGCTTTATGCAAGTAACAGTCGAAGGTGACGGCTTCTTAAGTATGTGGGTCGACTGGGATCAGGATGGCAAGTTCGACGCGAGCGAGCAATTAATTGCTGATAAAAGCTTAACTTCAGGCACGCACTTCCTCTTCGAAGATACCCCATTAGAAGTCACCTCAGGTGTAACTTGGGCCCGTGTGCGCTATACAACCACGGCTGGGGTTGGACCAAGCGGAGGTGTAACTGATGGTGAGGTGGAAGATTATCAAGTAGCGGTTGTTAACTCAGGCAACAGTTTAGTGAACAATACGCCCTACTTCTTGGCCTTTGAAGACAACTGGCCTGAAACCGGTGATTATGATTTTAACGATGTTGTAATTCGTCTTAACTCGTCAATGATTGTCTCGCAACAAAACCACGTTAAAAAACTGAGCCTCACCGGTGAATTAACCGCTATGGGCGCGTCGTACAACAATGGGTTTGCTATTCAGCTTGAAGGTATCACTAATGAGGACATCGATACGGATACTATTCGTTTTTACATTAATGGCACCGAAGTGGCGACACCTTTATTAGAGAATGGTACCGAGTACGCGGTATTAAAAATTAGCGACGATTTATGGGAGCACGTGACAGCCGGCGGTTGTTGGTTCTATAAAACCGAAGAGGGATGTACGTCACAATATGAATTTAAGTTTGCAATTTCGCTTCAGTTCAATCGTGATGTTAGTGTGAGTAACTTCCCTCAGGCTCCTTATAAACCCTTCATTTTCGCCACAGAGGGGACCGAACATGGAGATACCTTTGCAACTAACCCAGGGCGCGGTTTAGAAATTCATCTTAAAAACAAAACACCTACAGCGTTAGCAAACACAAGTTACTTTGGTTTAGCTGAAGATGCCACAGATTTGGGAGCTGGGGCCACCTATCAAACAGAAAATGGATTACCTTGGGCTATAGCCATTAATGCAAGCACGAACAGTGACTGGCTTCATCCTCAAGAATATGTGGATATTTTAAGAGCTTACCCTCAATTTGCAGACTTTGTAAGCTCTAATGGCCAAGACAAAAAGTCATGGTTTATGAGCGAAAACGCTGACTTATCAAAAGTTTATTCTTACTAAGGGGCTGACAATGAAACATCTTTTACTTATTCCAGCAATTGCAGTGTTAGTCGCTTGTGGCGGCGGTGGTAGCGGTAGCGATACGTCAGTTTCAAGTTCTAGTGGTAATGGGCAGTCTGCGCCTCCTGCGAGCACACCGCCTCCGGCAAGTACTCCGCCGCCCACTACTACGCCTGAACCGGTGGAAGAGCCAGAAGAAACAGGCGATATTATTAGTGATGAAAAATTCGACTTTATAGGCAAAAACAACCTAACTTTGTCACTGGATAATAATGCTGATGCATCGAGAGTTTACTTGAATGTTTGCAACAACTTTTCAACGGTGAATGGGGTAGTGAAAGTTGACTACACTACCTGTCAGTTGCGCACAACATTGCCTGCTGGCGCGGCTGAATATCAACTCACGATTGGTGGTGATGTTGAACGGCTAGTGGCTCAAGTGTGGGTTGTAGAAGCTGGCGCTGTTCCAAAGAACTATTACTGGTCGGCTGCTAATGACGGTGCTGATTGGTCAATTGAAGTTAACTAACTACGCTAACCCAATGCATCTGCGAATATTCAGCAGGTGCATTGGACCTCACTATTGTCTACTTATCTGACCCAGCCTTAAGCCTCGTGCTCATTTTTCATTAGCCATGCATAAGCAGTTGTAAACGCGGGCTCTTGAAATTGTTTTAAACCTGTTTCAGAGAACGGCACTGCCAAAGGATTTTTGCGTAACGATTCTTTTATGTCAGTTGGGCTGAATACAATCACGTCTAAATCGTCGATAAGCTCAATGGCTGCTTCAAGCTTAAAACCAATGGCGCTGCCTGCAAACTTGCCTTTGCTCTGGCGCTGACGAATGATAACTGCATCCACTTTATAATCAGCCGCTAATTTGGCAAACGTGCTCTGAAAGTTCTTTAAACCCTTAGCGCTAGTGTCTGCAAGTGTTAAGCGGCGAGAGCGACAATCTGGAATATGAAATACACCGTCAACTAACGACAATAGACATAAGGTAGCGTCGTTACTTTTTAAATCTACACCTAAAACTTTCATTCTATTTCCTTCAATAATTTGCGCGCGATTATACCGTTTTGAAGCTGTTAAATGGAGTTTAATTCATCCTACCTTGGTAGGATGAATTCACCTCTAATGCAGGATGTGCTTTTTAACACAGCCTGTATAGCATAACCCTGTAATAAAAGGCTTACAGGGGCGATTATGTCGGGTTTTAAAAAAATATCTACAGCTATAGTAGCCGTTTTTATCGGCTGCTTTTGGGCCTTTACCTGTTTGGTCTATTTCCACATACAAAATAATATAGAGGAGGAGATGACTGGCGCACTTAATCAAGTGAGAGAAATGGTCAGCCTCAATATCCCTGTTGCTGATATCGAAGCGATTGTTGAGCCAAGCCCACACTTATCTGCTCACTATTTCACGGGCCGTCTTCAGGAAGACTACGCTTCAGCGAATTTTCAATCCGAAGGAACTGCACTGACGCCGGTTATTATCCCTATTCAGGAAAACCAGTATCTTATAGTGACGCCTTTCAAAGCTACAGAACTTACCCAAAATCTCACTTTTTTTGCATTAGTGGCGGGATTGTTTTTCGCAACATTCGTTTTGCTGTTGTTTACGTTAAAAGTGACGGTTAAACAGAGGTTAGTGCCGCTAAATCAACTTGCCGAAGGGTTATCTAAGCTGCGAGAAGGCAAGGGAACACAGCCCCTGCCACATTCAGATATTACCGAAATGAATAGGGTGTTGGACCAATTTAAGCACCTGCAAAATGCGCTTAAATCAAAAGAGAAGCAGCTCATCAAAATAGATAAGCAATTAGCTATTCTTCAAGAGCAAGAACGAAATTATCTTGCCAGAGAGCTTCACGATAACGTGGGACAGTTACTGACAACGATAAAAGCCCACGCCTATATATTGGTTAACGCAAAAGAGCGCTCGGTTGTTGAATTTTCTGCGCAAAAAGTTCAGGTAATGTCACATCAAATAAGTGATGCAATTAGAAAGCTGACAGCTCACCTTCACCCTCTGATACTAGACAAAGTACCTTTGCAATCGTCGCTTGAGAGACTGGTGTACGAGCAAGAACTGGCCCAGCCTGATACGCAATGGGACGTGTCAATTAACCTAAAGCGCTATCAAGAAGATAACGAGCGGGATATTCACCTTTATCGGTTTGCACAAGAAGCTATTAACAATGTGATTAAGCATGCGAAAGCCACCAAAGTTAGCATTCAAATTTATGGCGATATTCACCGGGTCTCTGTGATGGTCAAAGACAACGGTAGGGGGCTGGGAAATCACATCGTGGAAAACATTGGCATGTCATCAATGCGCAGCCGAGCGCGTTGTATAGGTGCTAATTGTAGTGTGACGTCACCCGATGATGGCGGCGTTGCTGTATCGCTGTCGCTTACCCTTAAAAAAATGCCTCCTCTTATGGGCGCTAATGTCGCATGAATATTCTTATCGTCGACGACCACGCTGTGGTGCGTGAGGGTTACAAAGCATTGCTCAATGCTATGATGCCCAACTGCCGTATTTTTGATGCTGAAAATGGTGCGCAAACCCATCGTTTATTAGCCAGTAGTAACATTGAAATCTTAATCCTCGACATAAACCTTTCAAATGAGAGTGGTCTTGTTTTAGCCAAGATTTTTTTAAAGCGACATCCAGATTTAAAAATTATCTTTTTTAGTATGTTCGAAGACAGCGTCATATTGCACCGCGCTATGCAAACCGGTGCTATGGGTTACATCAGTAAAAGCAGTTCACCTGAAATTCTTATCTCGGCTATTAAGGTTGTCGCTAAGGGACAGAAGTATATTGAGCGTGGTCTGGCGGTAAACTTAGCCAATCAACTTCTCGATACCAATGTGGACATTGCTGCCAAATTAACAAAACGTGAGTTCGAAATATTTATTGCTATAGCAATGAATAAATCCCGCTTCGATATTGCTGACGAGTTGGGCCTATCGGCTAAAACCATCTCTAACGCACTTACCGTCATTAAGCGAAAGCTTGACGCGGTGCCCTCCCAGTTTTCTGCCATTGCGACTAAACACGGTTACATCGGTGATGCAGAACTTTCAGCGTCTCAATCGGTGTCTTTTGTCGAGAAGAGTGAGAAGTAGCCATAGGTTTCCCCTCCTAAAGTAGGAGTCAAATCGGTCTATCGCATCATGGTAGGTACAACGTAAAAGTACCATTATCAAACTACACAACAAACCAAGTTAGTGCGCGTGGTACGCGCAAAGTTATCAAAAGGTACTTCTTATGATTTATGCAAAGCCAGGTAGTGAGGGTTCGGTCGTAAGCTTCAAAGAAAGCTACGGTAATTTTATCAATGGCGAATGGGTAGCACCGGTTAAAGGTGAGTACTTCACCGCAACATCTCCAGTAGACGGCAGCGACATCGCACAAATCCCACGCTCAACATCTGAAGACATTGAACTTGCGTTAGATGCAGCTCACGCTGCGAAAAAGGGCTGGGCAGATACGTCAGTAGCTGAGCGTTCTAACATTCTTCTGAAAATAGCCGACCGCATTGAAGAAAACCTAGAGCTACTTGCCGTTGCGGAAACATGGGATAACGGTAAAGCCGTTCGCGAAACGCTTAATGCAGACATCCCGCTGTGCGCAGACCACTTCCGTTATTACGCAGGCTGTATTCGAAGCCAAGAAGGCACCATCGGTGAAATTGATAAAAACACGGTGGCGTATCACTTCCACGAACCTTATGGTGTAGTTGGGCAAATTATCCCGTGGAACTTCCCGCTACTTATGGCTGCATGGAAACTTGCGCCAGCACTTGTTACCGGTAACGTAGTGGTGCTGAAGCCAGCAGAACAAACGCCAGTATCTATCTTATTGTTCGCCGAACTAATCCAAGACCTACTACCACCGGGTGTACTAAACATCGTTAACGGGTTCGGGGCAGAAGCCGGACAGGCTCTTGCAACAAGCACAAGAATCGCAAAAATTGCGTTTACTGGCTCTACACCTGTTGGCGGACATATCCTTCGCTGTGCTGCTGAAAATCTTATTCCATCTACCGTTGAGCTTGGCGGCAAGTCGCCAAACTTATTCTTCCCAGACATCATGAATCACGAGCCTGAATTTATTGATAAGTGTGCGGAAGGTTTAGTGCTTGGATACTTCAACCAAGGTGAAGTATGTACGTGTCCTTCTCGAGCGATTATTCACGAAGACATCTATGATGCATTCATGGAAAAAGTGTTGGAAAAAATTCAGAAGATCAAACGTGGCAACCCACTAGACACAGACACCATGGTAGGTGCACAGGCATCTAACGAGCAGTTCGAAAAGATCCTTAAATACATCGATATCGGTAAGTCAGAAGGGGCTCAGGTTGTCACTGGTGGTGAGAAAGAGCAGCTACCAGGCTTTGATGGAGGCTACTACATTCAGCCGACTATCTTGAAGGGTGAAAACCACATGCGTGTGTTCCAGGAAGAGATTTTTGGTCCGGTAATCGCTGTTCAAACCTTCAAAACCGAAGAAGAGGCGATTGAGATTGCCAATAATACAAGCTTCGGACTTGGCGCTGGTGTATGGAGTCGCGATGCGAATGTAGCATTCCGCGTAGGTCGAGCGATTGAAGCAGGTCGCGTATGGACGAACTGTTATCACTTGTATCCAGCTCACGCTGCGTTTGGCGGCTACAAGAAATCGGGCATTGGCCGCGAAACCCACAAGATGATGCTAGATCACTACCAGCAGACAAAAAATCTATTGGTAAGCTACGACATCAACCCACTTGGTTTCTTCTAAGTAAACCTGAGGGCGGCGCCTACCGCCGCCCGCTACTTTTATGCGCATCGCATTTTCCTCAATCATTTTCTTGCTGTTTCTCAGCACCAATGTGTTGGCGCAGTCTGACGCGACAGACATTCCACAAGACATTTACAAAATATTTCCCAACGCTACACGCGTGGGGGAGATGCACACTGACATCAAGGTAACCCCGGTCTATCAGCTTCAGCAACTACTCGGATATGTTTTTGAGTCGAATGACTTTGTCGACTTCATAGGCTTTTCAGGCAAACCGGTTAATGTGGTGATTGGGCTAGATACACAAGGCAATGTGGTCGATCTTTTCGTCAAGCAGCATAGCGAGCCGATTTTTTTGCACGGGCTTGGCGAGAAGTCTATGTTTGATTTCGTCGCTCAATACCAAGGGCACAGTGTCAAAGAACGTTTTATCATTGGTGGGAAAAGCAATGTAGGCAAAGACGCTACCTACTTTGATGGGGTTACGAAAGCCACCGTATCGGTGCTGGTTATCAACGATACCATCGTGACATCTGCACTAGCCGTTGCCAGAGCCAAGCTCGATGGCTTTGTTGCGCCTAGCAACAATATTATCAATCCAGACTTTTACGAAGCTCTTACTTTTAATGATTTGGTGGACAAGGGCTACATTCAAAAGCATCAGATTACGCGCCAAAATACCGAAGGCCTTTCGAGAGAAGTGGTTCGGGCGGTTGACGATATTCAAAGCGAGCTTGCTCTTGATGGTGACATCATTGCCGAACACTACTATGCGTTTTTAAGTCTTCCTATTGTGGGGAAAAACCTGCTAGATGAAGAGGAGTTTGCCCGGTTACAGGAAAATCTAAATCCGGGTGAAATGGCACTGATGGTGCTGAATACGAAAGGTTTTAGTTTTATCAGCGATGAGTTTATTCCCCAAACCACACCTGAGCATTTACGGGTGTCTCAAGGCGGCTTTCCCACAGCTATCCGCGATATCGATTTTTATAGCTTCTATGACCCCGCATTTTCACAAGCATTGCCCGACTACAACGAGATCAAAGTACTTCGATTAAAATCGAAAGGTGGGCTGTCGCTTGACCAAGAAATGGAAATAGCGATTAGTGTTCCGTTTAAGCCAAGTTTCTTCGAGCAAGATGAGCATCTGTTCCCTTTGAAAGTAACACTGCCTAGTGAACTATTTATGGAAAATCCTGAGGCTCAGTTAGCGAAGCCCATTCCGTTGTGGCAGAAAATTTGGGGGGACAGAACCTTAACAATAAGCATCACCGTTGTTTATCTTGTAGCGCTGTCGTTGTTTTTTGCATTCCAGCAAAGGCTAACGCCTTACACGAAGTTTGTGCACACAGTGAGGGCATTTTCCCTTGTGTTCGTGCTGTTTTTTATTGGTTTTTACGCTCAAGGGCAACTGTCTGTTGTCAACATATACACGCTGCTACTGGATATTGTCGATGGATTTTCCTTAGAGGTATATCTTCTCGACCCGGTCATTTTTATTTTGTGGAGCTTTGTATTTGTATCGTTGTTTATTGTTGGTCGGGGACTATTTTGTGGCTGGCTTTGCCCCTTCGGAGCACTCCAGGAAATGATGGGAATACTGGCTGAAAAGCTCAGGATAAAACAAATTAGAATTAAGCCACAGCACCACAAACGGGCGCAAAAAATTAAATATGTATTGCTTATAGGCCTAGTTGCGTCTTCATTCTATTCGCTAAACCTTGCGGAGAAGCTCGCTGAGATAGAGCCGTTTAAAACGTCCATAACCCTACACTTTGTTCGATATTGGCCCTTTGTGCTGTATTCGGTTTTATTGCTGCTACTTAGCTTAAAAATTCATAAAGTGTACTGCCGCTATTTATGTCCACTGGGAGCAGGGCTTGCCATTCTGGGGCGTTTCCCTTTAGTTAAATTGCTCACACGTAAAGACGCCTGTGGTAATCCGTGCCAGCTGTGCAAACAAAAGAAATGTGGTATTGATGCTATAGAACAAGACGGCAGCATTGACTATGCTGAATGTATTCAGTGCCTTGAGTGTGTGGTTACGTTAGATAACCCTGACTTGTGCAAAATCGATAAATATAAAAAGAAAAAGGTGCCAACGCGTGTCAAAAATCTCAATCCTGTCAGCACTTAGTCAACCTGCTAATAGCAAGGTTAACGATGACAACCATTCTAGTTTATACGGTGCTAAAGAAGCCTGCCGTGATGTGGCCAATGAGATTTTAGCCAACGTTAAGTGTGATGAAATAGAACTATTACTTTTTCATACCAGCACGCTGTTTGACTTAGACACCGTAGCAAAGGAAATCTCCGCACGTTTTCCGCACGTGAATATTGTTGGCTGCACCAGTGCTGGAGAATTTAATAAAAATGGCTATGGAACAGAAAAACTTTTGGCCGTCGCGTTTTTGAAAAACGAATTTTCTATTGCCACAGCATTGGTGCCTAATTTAGGCGAAGTAAACTTTGATGAAGCCCACGATATTGCCAGTGGTTTGCGCCGAGCCTTACAGGGGAGGGAGCGTCGTTACGATACAGAGCAGCACTTCGTTATTTCTGTGCTTGATGGACTTACCCGCCATGAGGAACATTTTCTAGAAACCTTTGCGACTGCATTTGGCAATATTCCACACTTAGGCGGTAGCGCTGGCGACGATCTAAAGCTTGAAGCCACCTATGTGTTTTACAACGGTGAATTTCATCGAGACGCAGCAGTACTGCTGCTTGTTGGCACGGGAAAACCCTTCACCGTGTTCTCCATTGATCACATTAACTCTCCCGTTTCAAAGCTGGTGGTCACCCACGCCGATCCTGAGTCGCGAACCGTGTATGAAATAAACGGTGAACCCGCAGCGCAGTATTACGCCAGTTTATTGGGAATGAAAGCTGAAGACTTAACGCCAGATGTTTTCTCGCTTTTCCCATTAGCAGTGTTAGTGGGCGGAAAATACTTTATTCGCTCGATTCAAAAAGTAGATTTAGCCACTAACGCCATTACCTTTTACTGCGCGGTAGATATTGGCATTATTCTTACATTTGTTCAGCTGGGTGACTGCATTGAAGCATTAGAAAGTAAGCTAGACAAACTGCGCGCTCAGCTTGGCGAGCCCGAATTTGTCTATGCTTGCGATTGCTTTCTGCGAAGGCTTGAAATTCAGCAGGGCAAAAACGACCACGAAATAAGACGGTTACAGCAAAGATACAATGTAGCGGGCTTCAACGCCTATGGCGAGCATATCCACTCGGTTCACTTGAACCAAACGTTTACGGGGGTGTATTTTGCAGCCCAATAATCAACTTACCGACGTGGAGACGCTTCAAAAGGCGCTGCACGAACAACGGCGTGAAAACGAAAAGCTTGAAAAAATAAACGCAGCGCTGATGTATCGCATGGAAGAGGGGGGGTTTAATCATCACAGCTACCGCGCCTTCGAACATTCGGTTCAACTTTCTGAAAAAGTGAGTCAAAAAACCGAAGAACTACAGTCAGTGCTGCAAAAGCTGGAGCAGTCAAACGCAGAACTGGTGCACGCTCACGAAGAAACCAATCAGGTAAAACAGCGTCTGCACGATGCCATTGAAAGTACCAATCAGGCGATGGTGTTGCTAGATAGGCTCGGCGGAATCATCTTCTTTAATCGGCATTTTGAAACCGTTTGGGATGACCTTTCTATTACTCCAAAAATTGGTGACAACTATTACGATATTACCCAAGCTGCCAAGCACTCTGGGGTTATTCGCCGCGCCTTGCCTGCCGATGTTGAAGGCAGGATGATCTATCAGTTGTCCAACCGGCGATGGTATCAGCTGACCAATCGACCCACGCAAGAAGGTGGGAACGTTATTCTGTTTAACGACATCACGGAAGTAAAGCTGCTTGAGTCGAATCGTTACGAGCAAGTCATTAAAGAGAAAAACAAGCTGTTGCAAAGCCTTATCGATAATATTGATGTTGGAATATTGCTCATTGATAAAGAAGGTGGCATTGCGTTTTGGAATAACACGTTTTTGACCCAATCAAACGTACCTCAGCACGTACTGGTAAACAGTAAGAATATTTATGCCCTTCAAAATAACCGTCACTGGAGCGGGCTCAACTTAAACCCGGTGGGGCCAAGTACCCAGATTATACACGAGCAATTGGTGGTTGAACGCAACATCACTACACTGCCCGACGGCAATACGCTGTGCACGTTCACCAATGTTACATCGCAGCATCACTACGCGGAAACACTGAAGCAAAACGAAAGCTGGATCCGCATGATAACCGATAATGTACCGGCGCTTATTGCTTATATTGGTACCGATAAAAAGTTTCAATACACCAATAAAGGTTATCGCGATTGGTATGGCGTTAGTGAGCAAGACATTAATGATATGCCTATGGATCGCAGCCACCTGAAAGAGGTTTACCCCAATCTTATTCAGTACTTGCGCCGTGTTAACCAAGGCGAAGTGGTGAGCTTTCAAAGCAAAGAAAAAAATGCTCATGGCGACGTTGGCTTTTTACAGAAAGTTTATTTACCTCATTTCAATGAATCTGGCGATATTATCGGGCACTTTGTCTTGGCAACAGACGTGTCGCAGCAGGTAGAAAGCCAACTCCAGCTTAAAGCGGCTAAAGACCAATTAGAATCGAATGTAGAAAAGCGTACCCGTGAACTCAACCACGCCAACATCGCCCTTCAAGAAGCCATTGATTCAAAGAGCAAATTTTTGGCTGCTATTAGCCACGATCTGATGCAGCCCCTTAGCGCTGCAATCTTGTTTAATGAAACATTGAAAGATCAAGTGGATAGTTCATCCAGCCCTATCGTTGCCGCTCTCGATAACTCACTATCTGATCTACATGGGCTTATTCGCGCACTTATTGAAACGTCCAAACTCGACGCTGGGGTATTACAGCCCGATAAGCAGCAAGAAAATGTATTGCCGTTACTTATGCAGCTAGCCGAAGAGTTTACGCATATCAGTAAAGATTACAGTGTAGATTTTCGCTATCGCTTGAAAGAAGCCTTCGTGGTGACAGACGTGAATTTACTTTCTCGAATATTGCGAAATTTATTAATAAATGCAATGAAATACGGCGCAAACGGCAAGGTGCTACTGGCTGCAAGAAAGGTAAATGAGAACCTGGAAATCAGTATCTACGATCAAGGTGTGGGCATAAGCGAAGACGATCAGAAAGTTATTTTTAAAGAGTTTTCTCGGTTAGAAAACGATTTTAATTACTCTTATAGTTTGGGGCTGGGGTTATACATTGTAGATAAAATGAGTAAGTTGCTAGAGCACGATATTCGAGTGCGCTCGAAAGAGGGCGTGGGCGCATGCTTCACGGTGTCCATTCCTATTACCGAAGTGTGTGATACGAGCCAGGAGCAAGACTATCTTTATACTTTGGAGCCATCGTTACCAGATTACATTTTGGATAAGCATATATGGCACATTGATAACGATGCGAATATGCGCATTGCTATGCAAACGTTGTTCGCAAACTGGGACATGGAAGTAGACACCTTCTCAGGTTTTGAACAATGCAGTGCCGTAAATAATGGCAGCTTTGACGAGTGCGACATGCTTATTGTCGATTACCACTTAGATGAAGAAGAAACCGGTTTAGACATTGCTAAACGGGTAAGAAAAATCGCCCCTTCCATGCCCATTATGATTTGCACCGCTAATCATTCGAAAGCGCTGGCGAACGAACTGGAAGGCACTGACATTCAGCTGTTGCACAAACCTGTTAATTCCGCGGTACTGAAGGCGGCACTAGTCTCCAGCTTGAATGGCTATAAGTAAAGGAACCTAATTAAATACGTATTGGTTAAAGTCGATATTCGCAGCACTGGCCACTACCTTCACTCGGTTGCTGGCGCCCAATTTTTTAAGAATGGACGAAACATGAGACTTAACCGTGGTTTCAGAAATATTAAGCTCGTAAGCAATCACTTTATTGGCTAACCCTTGAGTTAGATACTTCAATACAGTCAGTTCTTTTCGAGTTAATGAACGAATTTGCTCTGGCGAAATACCGTTATTATTGGTGATGCGCGTTCTGGTAGACGGGGTTCTCAATATCTCTGATGGTAAACATACGTTACCCTCAAAAATACTTTCGATGGATGTGGCAATTTCTTCAATCTTACTGCTTTTTGATATAAAGCCGACGGCACCATAAGAAATGGTTTGCAGAATATTTTGCTTTTCCGTTTCAGCAGAAATAATAACTACCGGAACGTTGGGGTGTTGGTTTCGAATTTCCAACAGCCCGTTTAGGCCACAGGTTTCTGGCATATTTAAATCAAGCATGATCAGATCAAACGTTGCGTCATGCTCCAGTAACGTTAACGCTTCAGAAATAGAATTGGCTTCTAAGGTTTCTGAGTCGGGAAACTTTTTCCCCAAAATAGTAATCATTGCGTGACGAAAAATAGGGTGATCGTCAATTATCAAGATACGGTGCATGGTCCTTCCCTCAGCTAAAAAAGCGACACTCGCCGCTGGTCTTTTGACATGTTTGGGCTGGCGCTTTATTTCCTTATAAGCTTTTTTAGTAAGACAAACTTATAGCGTAAATAAAACGCTTCAAAGTGACCAAATTCCCTGAAATATTAAATGCTAAACAGTCACTTTAAGTGCGCACAATGTTAACATAAATATAACATTAAATCAGGCTTAATAAGACCAATGGCTTATAATAAAAAAGCACGTAAGACCAGTGCTGACGGGACTTTCGTTCTATAACTCGTCAAGTAACTGCCTTCTTTTTTCAGCGTATTCTGTTTCGCTAATTAGGTTAAGGTTTTTTAGTGCATTTAACCGTTTGAAGCGGTCAACGATATTATTCTTTTTTGACAGGGTGGCTGGGCCGGATACGTCTTTCTTGCTGGGTACATTTTCCCTATTCGATAGGGAAAATATTTCCTTTTCTACAGGTGCTTCAAATGCCAACTGAGTCGGTGCCACCACCCAATCGAAGCGATTTTTAGTTTTTAGATCAATGCCTGGAGTGGAGAAAGAGAGTGGAGAGTTAAAGGAAAATTTTGCCTGTAGTCGTTTGCCAAAATCAAAGTCGTATTTTACCAAGCCCTGAGATGTTGGATCATAAGCCATTTCATAGGCTTTATTGGCTAATTTGTCGAATTCGCCAATAAGAATATTTAACTGGTTGTCTGCGACGAAAATACTGCCTGCAACGTAATACGTTTGGGTTTTAAGGCCAGCCAAATAACGCTTCTCTTTACTAAGGGCAAAAATTACGTCTTGCTGAGCGGTCGCTGTGATCAGCGCCTCAGGTAAATAGGCGGCAAGCAGCGAAACCTGTTCGTTGGAAAAAAGCGGTGTTGACGTATTTTGGTTTTTAACTACCTGAATACCGCTAAGTATGGCGGTAATATCCCGCTCGTGCAGCGTAAAGGGGTGTTGATTGGCACGCATGTCACTGTCTGTTTCGTTTGGTTTTTCAACAAGGCGAATGAAATTGTTTTTGTCCTCCTGAAATATGACCTGTGCGTCTGCTGTATGGGCTGTTGTTATAGCTAGTAGGGTTATTAGAATGAGTCGAGCTGAACGTAATGAAAACAGAGATATATTTTTCATGATCTTTCCTTTTTCAATAGGAAAAGCGAGAGTGAATCTCGCTTTTTTATGTCATATCTTTGAGCGTAATTTTAATTTCTTTTTTAAGTGTCAAATTAATCAGTTTTTTATCATTAACTAGATGAAAGTAAATGAATCGATTAATCTTTTAATTTGAGAATAATTAGATATAAGTTCAATGTTAAAATATGACTGATTTTTAATTATCAATTAAAAGAAAACAGTGCCACCTAGTTGAATTAGGGTTAAGTCTTCTGCGTTGTTATAAATTCCTTGCGCAGATTCTGAACCGTCAATATCTAAACTTAGGTTTTCATATTTCGCGTACACCAAGAAGCGCGAGCCAAAATATTGTTCTGCTGCAACGCCCCACTGACTAAGCTCTGAGCCGGTAACGCCATCTAAATGAGCCATGCCGTATTGGTCGTTATAACTGGCATATTCAGCGTAGAACGCAGAATCACCTAAGCGATTAAACTGTTTTCTAATGCCTGCTTTAAAGTAATAAGCATCCGTATCGTCACCCGAGCCAACAATCGCGTCGTCAGCTTCTTCCATCTGATAAGTGGCTACCCCAAATACACCTGACTCAATATGCATGAGTCCAGCTTGCAGTTGTAGCGTAGTTGAACTGTTGCCACCCACATTGCTACCGCCATCTTTATTCACTGAGTAACCTGCGTGAAGGTTAGTTTTGAAGCCTTCGTGCTCAGCCGCATACTTAACCGCAATATCGTAAATTTCGTCGTTTGCATAACCGACCGCAATACTCACGTTGCCCATTTGAGGGAGATCGTAGCGCACGCCGTTGCGATATATGCCGTTACAGTCAATACCAATACCCAAGCCAGGCGTAGCCAAGCACTGAGCAAATTGACCCCACGCGACATTGGTTGAACCTTCTTCTACGCCTCGAATAAAGAAGCCATTTGCTCTAAATAATGGAGAAATTCCCGACCAGATTGTGCCAGAGGGATCGGCTAGAACGGCAATGTTATCGGTGGGAAGGCTTTGTAAACCAACAGTGATTTTACCCCAGTCGCCACCAAAGTAGAGGCTACTGCCCAACAGGCCTATGTCGCCGCCATTGAAGGTGTCTAAGTTATCCTGATTGGCAAACAAAAGCGGGGTTTGATGGCCACCACCGGCGTAGTTCGGTGCGCCTGAAAGAGGTTCAATAATGACCTCAAAGCCCACGTCCATGCCTTGTTCTTCCAGTTTATAATTCCCTGAAAGCGTAATACGGCTGCCTAGCGTTGTACCGTTGTCTGAAAGTTGTGCCACATCACTACCCACACCATCGTCGTAATAAGTTAAGCCTTCATTTATCCATCCAGAGATATTCCATGAATAGGGCTCGTCCTGGGCAAAACTATGGCTACTGATTGTGCTTAAAATGGCAATAGATAAACAGGTTTTTGTAAATGTATTTTTTTTCATTTTACTGTCCCAATATTGGTAGTGTTGATTAATTACAGTGGCTTTTTATTTTTATTTTTGACTGGTTTTAATACTTTCGGTGTCCAGTAAATTGATAATAGGTTCTATCGAATTTTGAACCATCGGCCGTAAGGCGTGTTAATCTCCTTCTTTAGTAGCGGGAAAATTAAATGTATAAATGATAAAAAACGCGACTACTGTGAAAAAGTAAGTCGCGTTTTTTTGATTTTTGTTGCAGCTTTTGTGTGGATAAAAGCGCATGTGGTAACAACTGCTACCTGATTAGAATCTCGCTTTTAGATTTACACTGACCATTCGCGGTTGTGCGGGGCCCACGAACTCTGCACTTTCTACGTCGGGATAAATGTCTTCTAATACCTCATCAGCCTCGCCATAAGTGCCAAAGGTTTCATAGTCTTTGTCGAACACATTGTTCACACGTAGCGATGTGGTAAATGTGTCGTTGAAACGGTACGATGCATAAATGTTTGTAATAACGTATCCGTCAATCTTTTCATTTTCGTTAGCCTCATCGCCCCTAAAGTACTGACTAGAAGCTGAAATAACTTCTGCGCCTAAACGCGCTTTATCCGTTAAGGCGTAATCTGCGTAGAGCTTGACTAAATGCTCTGGCTGGCCTGGAATTTTGTCACCTGGCGTTACGACCCGATCCGGGCCCTGAGGGTTAAAGGGGCTAAACGACGTGAATGTTGATTCATAGGTTGCGTTAAGGTAGTTGTAGTTTAACCGGTAGGTGAGTTTTTCCCACGTTGAGCCTACGCTGAATTCAATGCCCTGACGCTGGGTTTCATCAACGTTAATAAAGTATCCGCGAGAGGCAACAGCGCCTGCTTGTTGGAAGATAATGTCGTCCTTACTCCTACTATGAAAAACATTTAGCATCAGGTCGATGTTATCAATGCGTGTGGTGTAGTTCGCTTCAATAGTTTGGGTGACCACCTGATCAAGAGGAGGATCGGCCACAAAACCGTTCGGTAGCCGGCACGGGTCGTCTTCATCTGCACAGCTTAACTCTGCTGGGCTTGGCGTTCTTGAAGACTGGCTGATTGCAAGATTCAACTGGCTTTGCTCATCAATAGTAATGTCTACCCCTACCGCTGGGTTAAATTGGGTAAAACGGTGATTGCCGTCCAATGAACCTTCACCGTCATCAATCAGGTCTTCCATAACAATATGGTCTCGGTTAAAACGTCCACCAAGATTGAGTGATACTGCTGAAGAGAGCTGTGTACTATTCATGAAAGATAGCGACCATGCGGTGGTGTCTACATCTAATCTAACCCTGGCTTCTTGTGCCATGAGCCCGTCGATGGGTAAAACGGTGCGTGAGTCTTGTGCAGATTCGTTTTCCAAAATACCAAATGTAGTATCAGCGGCGTAGTTAACATCTCCTTTGGTGTAGCTGGCACCAACAATTAACTCTGAACTGAAGCCGCTTAAGGCATATTGTTTTGCTAGCTGAAAAGATAACCCAGTAGCTTTGGCGTCTGTGCGGCCCGTATTGTATGTTCCATCAAGTTCATCTGCGTCCACATCTGATATTTCACCAAGCGCGGTGTCGTCATCAAAGCCAATAAATTCAACCGCTTCTATATCGTCGCCTTCTCCTACAACAGGCAAATCATCGTCATCATCGTCGTCGCCATCATCATCACTATCAAGCGGATCATCATCATCATCGTCGTCATCATCTTCAAATTCACACAGTGTTACGCGTCCATCAGCGAACTGGCAGGCACCAAAATCACTGTCATCGCCGTTGATTGATTGAGTTTGTGTGTCGCGATAAAACATATTGGCGGTTAAGGATAAGGTGTCAGTTAAAACGAAATCACCGGTTATATTAACATGCGTAAGTTCGTTGTTGGTCTGATCGGGGTGGGTGTAGACCGCTTCTCTGCCTTCAATATCCAGCAGTTCAATAGGTGATGCACCATTGCCGAGTAACTCGTTATCGGCCATAAACAGGTTCATGTCGAGATGCATTTTGTCACTTTTATAGGCAAGCGATGTAAATACTTGCTGCACTTCAGATGGCGAATAGTCGCGCCAGCCATCTTCCTCATAGTGATTCAGGTTTACATAATACGCCCAATGATCGTTATGACCACCCGATTCCACAGACGCGGCTTTCTGGCCGAATTGTCCAGCCTGTAAATCTATTTCGTTGGCGTTGAAGCTAAACCCTGTTTTCGTTCTTAGCGCAAGGGCGCCGCCTAGCGTGTTTTGGCCAAACAGAGGGTTTGAACCAGAGTACAAAGAAACGGTATCTATAGCATCTAGAGGCATTAGGTCCCAATGCACAGTATCGCCAAACGCTTCATTAACCCGACCGCCGTTCAAGTACACCGAAATGCCCTGAGGTAGACCAAGCAGCGGAGAGGCAGTAAACCCGCGGTATTGCAGATCGGGTTGGAACGGATTATTTTGAACATCGTTTAGGTTCACGCTTGCCAGTTGAGTTTTGAGTAGCTCCGGTAGTGAACGGTTGACGCTCCCTTCAATGTTGTCTTGAGTGAGTATCTGAACGTTACCAAATACGGCAGAGTTATTGCCATTGGCATTAAGGGAGGTGACTCCTTGTACCTCTATGACCTCGTAGTGCTCGAATGCATTATTCGCTGCTGCAACGGTGTTACATACAGCGGCTACCGCGCTGGCAATGACAGTAAATACCAAAGGGGTTCTAGTTGTAAAAGCCGGCGTAGCTTTAAATTGTGACTCGTTTTTTAAGGGGCTGTCAGCAGGCTTTTCTATTGGGCATTGCAAAGATTTACGTGTAGGCATGGTCTTGGCTGTGTAGTTATTATTTATGTTTTAAGTATTGCCCTAACCATTCCCTAAAAATATCCTCCTTAAGTGGGAGGAAGTATCATAAATTGGTAGCAGTGTTTTTTCCCGAATTCCCTACGAGAGAATCGATAAAACCTTATGACACCAGTTTTCACGCTCTGTGATATTTGTATCGCTGGCACCAAATAGAAAAAGATTATTTTCATAGGTCGCAGCGCCTAGTGCGTAGCATTCCCCAGAGGTTCTTGGTTGCCAGAAAAGGTGGTGTGCAAGTACCGCTTGTAGTCTTGACTGTTGATATAACGCGATGCGATACACCCAGTGCGAGGCCAAATAACCAGAAGCGGAATTTGAAGAAGCCGACTCTAGAGTTATTGAGGGCGATGGAATGGAAAACGGCGTTAAGTGCGAAGCAATGTGTTCAGCGTTAAAGCGTTTCAAATTGGTGGTATTGTTGGCGAGTGGCCGTAATAAACGTGGAAGTGCAGGCAAGTGCTCTAACCCAACAAAATGTCGGTATTTAGAGGTAAGACGCGGTATTAAAAGTGACTGGTCGCTATTGGAAGCGCAGGCCTTTGCGGAAAAGTCTTTGCGTGCCTTTCTAATCCGCTCGAGAGCGATTGACTTTTCAGGTGAAGGTAGAGCCCTCAGGTAGGAGTGCGATACCTTACTAGCACTCGCCAAATAAGCGCTTTTGGCGGCACACTTGTTCGAACGCAACGCATCTGTTAGTTGCGCAAAATAGCGAATAGCCGCCCCCACACCTTCTGCGTGTTTATCAGTGTCTGGCATTGGCTTTGAAGGTCTAATATCAAATGAGGCAAGACACGCGGATACCACATGTTTTAGTTGTTGCAGCCTTTTATCATAATTATCGCTCACGAGCTTGTGTGTCAGATTTTGTGAAAGCTTTGGAAGTGCTTCTATCGAAAGTTCGCTTGCTAATTCCTTCATCGCTTCGTTTGTGACGAGGCGAATTGCAAAATTGCCTTGTTGATTGATTTCGGGGTCGATAAATAAAGTGTTTTCAAGGCCTGCTACGGTGCTAAGTGTTGCTTCTTGCTGTAGTAAACCCTTTAGAAAGCACTGAGGAAACCACCATGTTAATACATGCTTTATTGATTCGTTTTTGCCTTTTATTGTTTGTGCGTCAAGAGAGGCTTCTTTGCTTAATTGAGAGTGTTCGCGTTGAGATGCGTGCGGACTCAGAGAGGCGTTTCTGTTCAGTGTTGATTCTTCGCTCAAAGCTGCTTTCTCGCTCAAGGCTGTTTCCGCGCTCAAGGCTGTTTCCGCGCTCAAGGCTGTAACAACCTCCTTGCACTGTTCGAAAAATTGGGCTGAATCACTGTAAATCAGCGTGGTGATATTGTTTGGCTGATACCACTGGCGTTTGTAGTCTTGAAGCGCTTGAATGCTGTTGCTGCCTATAGTTTGGGTAAAACCACCCGCGTGTTGATAGGCATTTTTATTGGTGTCGGTTAATCGAATAGCGGCGTTTAATGCATAGTCGCTGTTTGCCTCTAGCATGGCGAGCTCGTTAAAGATAACCCCGTCACGCTCTAAGATAACCTCATCGATACCGTAATCCCGGTTAAGCAGGCCACAGTACAGGTAATTTACAGCATCAAGCAGCACGTTCGCTTTTTCAGACGAAGCGAAAAAGAACGTGTACTCGGCGAGTGTGGTAGCGTTAATAGTAACAGGCAGAAGTGTATTGGCCGTAAAAAGTTCGTGGGCAGTTGGGTATTGGTGAGAGCGTCGAAAGCTCATGTGCTCAGCTAAATGAGACAACCCAGTGTGGCCTGCTGCAGGGGTTTTTAGCGCAAAAACAACGCTATGCACTTTTGACCCAGAGCCGGCATCAATGAAATGAAATTCAGACATACACTTTTATCATTGCGGTTTAACGGTATCTCTTTTTGTTTTGTACTTATCGCAGCCCATTTACTTCCTAGTACTTACCTCGTAGCACTTACTTCTAAGATGGGAATCGGCTTTTCCACCTTCCGATACTGTAGTGCCTTCGACGGTGCAGTACCTGCTTTATCGGTAATGCCTTTCATCAAATGGTGAGCGGGCGACTTGCTGCAAACCGGATCCGTCTTATACATATCACCTGTTAGCAGGTACGCCTGACATCGGCAGCCGCCAAAGTCTTTATCTTTTTCATCGCAGTCCCTACAGGGCGACGGCATCCAACTATCGCCACGAAAATGATTAAAGCTAAAGTCTTGGTGCCAAATATCGTGCAACGAGCGTTCTTTCACATTAGGAAAACGAAGGGGCAATATCTTTGCACTGTGACACGGAAGGGCACTGCCATCTGGCGTTACGGTTAAAAACGTTGTGCCCCAGCCATTCATGCACGCCTTAGGGCGAGATTCGTAGTAGTCGGGCGACACAAATATGAAGGTTGGCCCTTTACCGTTTTGTTGCGCGCGGTAGCGGTTCACTGCGGCCTCAGCTTGTTGTAGCTGCTGTGACGTAGGCAGCAAATGGTCTCTATTTTCATAGGCCCAGCCGTAATACTGTACGGTAGCTAGCTCGACAAAATCAGCGTTCAGCTGCTCGCTGAGCGCCATCACGTCTTCTATTTCGTGAATGTTCTGCGCGGTAATACAGAAGTTAAGCACCATAGGGTAGTTGTATTGTTTTACCA
This sequence comes from Alteromonas sp. 009811495, assembly GCF_028865455.1. Taxonomy (NCBI): domain Bacteria; kingdom Pseudomonadati; phylum Pseudomonadota; class Gammaproteobacteria; order Alteromonadales; family Alteromonadaceae; genus Alteromonas; species Alteromonas sp. 009811495. The sequence continues at coordinate 3,484,892 of NZ_CP113972.1, read as the reverse complement.
GCTTCGCAATTTTAAGTTTTTGTTCAAATGAGTGACGCTTGTTGCCTATTAAGTCGTTGACTTCAGCATTGGCTGCCTGAAAGCTCAGCTGAATGTGGTCAAGGCCGGCTTCTTTGAGTTTGGCAATACGTTTTTCTGTCATGCCAATGCCAGAGGTGATCAAGTTGGTGTAAAAACCCAAAGCCCGCGCATAAGCGACTAAGTGCTCTAAGTCTTTTCGAAGCAATGGCTCTCCGCCAGAAAAGCCCAATTGCACGGCGCCCATTTCCCGCGCTTCACGCAGTACACGCTCCCAGTGCTCAGTAGAGAGCTCATTAAATGTTTCTTCCATGTTTACTGGGTTAGAGCAATAGGGGCAATGCAATGGGCACTGATAAGTAATTTCGGCTAGGAGCCACAGCGGAGGCGTTATGCAATTTTGTACGTCGGTTTGTAAATCAACGTCTGTATTATTCGTCATAGCGGATCCACTTTTTTTGCTCGGCATGAACCAGAAATGCATGAACATCTTCTTCTAAATCTTCAGGTGCATCAGGGAACGCTTGGCGAAGTTCAGCACAAATGGCATTTTCCGTATTGCTGCCATCCACGCGCTTAAGAATTTCTGCCGCAGAAGGGTTAAGTTTGATCATTCCTTCGGGGAATAACAAAACATAACAACCCTGAGCTTTCTCGTACTGCATGCGAAAAAGCGGATTTAAAGAAGCTGTTTTGTCTCTTGTGCCGCTGCCCTCGTTGTTGTGACTGCTGCCATGTTCAATGTTACCTTCCACGTTATCAGCACCGACGCTATCAGCATCTAAGTGGTGCTCGGTTTGTGATTGTAAATTCGACATCATTAAAACCTCCCTATATGGCACACCCGCTGGTCGGCAATACCATCAAACGGCTTTCTCTTATATTCATAGGCGAAGCAAATGGCATCAGCAATGCTCCACAAAATATCAATTTTGAACTGCAATATATTGAGCGCATGTTCTTGCTGTTGTCGGGTAACAAAGTGGTCAAGGGTAATCTGCAGGCCATGCTCTACATCACGGCGCGCCTGACTTAACCTCATTTGAAAGTAGGTAAAGCCTTCACTATCAATCCATGTATAGTGCCCAGGCCAGGTATCTAATCGGCTTTGATGTATTTCAGGGGCGAACATTTCAGTTAACGATGAGCAGGCAGCCTCTTCCCACGACGCACGGCGGGCAAAATTCACATAGGCATTTACTGCAAACTTAACCGCTGGTAACAGGTGGGTTTCATCAAGTAATTCACTGCGGTTCAAGCCTACCGCTTCGCCCAACCGCAACCAGGCTTCTATGCCGCCCAGTCCGTCTTCACCTTCCCGTCCATCGTGATCGATAATTCGTTGGATCCAAGTTTTGCGTACCGATTGATCTTCGCAATTCGCTAAAATTGCCGCGTCTTTAACGGGTATCGCCATTTGATAATACAGTCGGTTGGCCACCCAGCCCTGAATCTCATCAACGCTACAGTGTCCTTCATTCATGCGTTTATGAAAGGGGTGATGAATATGGTAGTAAGCGCCTTTTTCTCTCAGTTTGTGTTCGAATTCTTGTCTAGACCATGCTTGTTCTGTCATTACTACACCTCAATTTCCATACCGTCGTAAGCCAATTCAATACCTTGCTCACACAGGCTGTGATAAGCACTGGAGTCTTCGTCAAGCACGCGATTTGTGTTGTTGATATGAATAAGTACTTTACGCTCAACGTTAAATTCATTTAGCAGCGCAATGGCTCCGCCCTTTCCATTAACCGGCATGTGCCCCATATCAGTGCCCAGCTTGTTGCTAAAGCCGTGATCTATCATTTCTTCATTGGCCCACAGCGTACCGTCAAATAGCACACATTGAGATTCGCGCATCACCTGTTTTACTGTGTCGTTTGCCTGCATACATCCCGGCGCGTAAAAAAGCACCTTGCCCGTGGTGTCGTCAGTTATCTTCAGACCGATATTGTTACCCGGCACAATGTTGTCGCGATATGTCGAATAAGGGGGCGCATTAGACTCTAATACCACGGGTTGGAAAGTCAGGCCTTCTGCCCCTTTTGGTACAAAGCGTTGATGATAATCGGTATTAATTGAATGCTGCTGTAGTCCGCCGTGCCAGTGTTTTAATACGGTAAAAAGCGGGAAGCTGGTGGTTAGGTCTTCGGCCACAACATCGGTACAATAAACGGGAAGGGGTAAGCCTTCGCGCAAAGTTAGCAGGCCTGTAGTATGGTCTATTTGACTGTCGGTAAGCACAATTGCGCTTATGCGTGTGCCGCGAGACACATGGGCGTCGGGCCACAGCTGCGGGTGGCTATTTATCTGCTCCCGCAAATCGGGGGAGGCATTAATGAGAACCCAATTTTTACCATCGCTACTGACAGCAATGCTCGATTGTGTTCTGCCTTTCGCCTTTATTTTACCTTCGCGTAAACCCTTACAATTTGGGCAGTGACAATTCCACTGCGGAAATCCACCCCCGGCGGCAGCACCAAGAATCAATACGTGCATAACAACTCCATACTACAAGTAAAAAAAGGCTGCATCGGCAGCCTTTTTGTTCATCATCCCAGAGGGCGTTGCCTAGCGGTTATTGATGTAAAGAGTTACTTCAAAACCAAGGCGCATTTCTGTGTATTGGGGTTTAGTCCACATAATTGTTCCTCTTCTTTATGATTAAACGCATGACTGAGTATATGTTGAATATGTGTTAACAGATATCCTCCTAAGGGAGGAGAACTGTCATGAATTTTGATGATTTATTGATTATTTTTGATAGCGCAGCTGCTTAAGTAAGATAACAGCAAAGGAATAGGGCGGCCGGTTGCCGATAACGATTTGGTGTAAGTAAAAGCGGTTCCTGCTGCATCGAGGTGAGCCCACGGCGTGCCGTCAGCAAAGCGAGAGAGAAAGCAGCCTGCCGAAATAGCACCGGGAGAGTTTATGCCCGTATTCATCATATCCGCGTGTTGAGAGGTGATGGCGTCTTGATATTCTGGCCACAGTGGGAAAGGCCAGCACCTGTCGTTAGCCTGTTCACCCGCTTCAACTAACGCATTTTCAAGCGCTGGAGCGTTGCTAAAAAGCGCAGTGGCTTTGTGCCCTAGTGCGCTAATAGCCGCGCCGGTTAGGGTTGCAATATCAATAATAACCGAAGGGGAGAACTGCTTCGCGTAGCTGATTGCATCGGCCATAAGCATACGCCCTTCTGCATCGGTGCTCATGACTTCCACGGTTTTTCCTGAGTGCATAGTAATAATGTCACCCGGGCGATAGGCTTTGCCATCAATCGCATTATCGGCGCTCGCCACAATACCAATAATATTTATATTTAACCCCAGTGTGGCAACCGCCTGAATGACGCCCAATACACAGCCAGCGCCTGCCATGTCGTAAATCATATGGCGCATATCAGGGCTGCGTTTTAACGTTATGCCGCCGCTGTCAAACGTTACGCCTTTGCCAATTAACACTACTGGCGGTGAATTCTCTAAACCTTTGGCTGTATAGCGAAGAATGGGCATGGTGGCAGCAAACTGTGAACCTGCATTTACCGCTAAATACCCGTTCATGCCTAACTGCTTTAGCGCACTTTCATTGAGGATATCGCAAGACACCGTATTAAAGGTTTGCGCCAGATGCTGAGCTTGTTCCGCCAGATAATTTGGCGTACACAAGTTGGCTGGCATGTGGGCGAGATCTTTAGCCCACGTCATCGCGTCATTCAGGGCCGTTTCATAGCTTATAGTGTGTGAAACGAGGCGCTTTTGCGCGGTATTAAAATGCTTAGCATCTAATGCAAGGGACAGAGTGCCCCCAATATCAATTGCTTGATCAATTGCTGCATTATTTGAGTCGTTGTTGACATTGCGACGCTGGCTGCAAGAAGCCGGCGTATTATTCGTTTTATAGCCTTTAAAGTGATAGCCGTGCTTGAAATAGCTTCTAAGTAGCGCACTCAGAAACTGTGAGTGGCTCGCAATGGTGTTAACAGGGTCACCGCTTGCTGTTTCAGCGGTAGAAAGCGCCATAAACGACAGTTTTTCCAAGGTTACCGACACGCTTTTAAGCTTTTTAAACAATGCATCGAACTGCTGTTCTAAGTAGCGAAATGCTGGCGCGTTAGTTTGCTTCAAGTCACTAGTGCTTTTCGAATAAAACGCGGAGTTTGAATCGCTAGCGTAGCTTGAGCGGTTCACCGTCGAGGGGTCATTAGTTTTAGATAAAGTCGAGGCACGGCTAGGGACGTTGGGTGCATCTGACGCTTCAAAAAGCGCAAAATCGACACCATAAAACAGCACCCGTTTTACATCAGCTAATTGTTGGCTAATTTTGTTTTTTCCGCTGTTTTCAGTAACTGGGATGTAACTTGTTTTAAACGCCTTAAGGCCTTGTACGAATACACATTCGCCTTTATTTCCTGCAAAATCTTCATCGTCAAAAACCTGCTCAATGTATGTCTTAGCGGGTGATGAAAAGTGAAATAGTTGGCTCGCTAATAACTCGGGCGTAGTTAAAATAAGTAAGTAGTCACTATCTTCTAATGTTTCAACTTTATTGCTTTCATTAGCCCAGATTAGGTTTGCTTTTATCACGAGAAGCGCCCTTTTGAGGCTTTGGGGCGAAAGCTTCTCACAGCGAAAATAAAAGTGATAGCCGTAAGGCAAAGTACAACGGCAAGCGCGTTGTGTTCGAGTTTTTCATAGAGCGCAAATCGCAGTAATTCTACGCCGCTACTAAAGGGGTTAAAGGCACAAATCTGATACAGCCATTCGCTGGCCTCACGCATTTTCCAAAGCGGGTATAGGGCGCTTGATAGAAAGAACAATGGGAAAATGACAAAGTTCATGACCCCGGCAAAGTTCTCTAGCTGCTTAATATAGTTTGCCAGTAATAATCCTAACGAACCTAAAAACAATGACAGTAGTGCAATAACAGGCAACGCATAAACGTATCCCAACGCAGATAGGCGTACATCCAGTAAAAGCGCAAAGGCAAAGAAAATGTACACCTGAATAGCGCTTACCAAGGTGTTGGCTATAAGCTTGCTGCCTAGCAGAAAAGGGCGGGGAACCGGGCTTAACAGCAGTACTTTCATGCTGCCCATTTCTCTGTCGTACACCATGGACAATGAACTTTGCATACTATTAAAAAGCACAATCATGGCGGCAAGCCCAGGTACAATGTACTCTTCGTACAAAATATAACTCTCGTAAGGCTCGGTCATTGAAAGACCCAGGGCCGAACGAAACCCTGCGGCAAAAACAAATAGCCAAAGCAGCGGGCGCACCAATGCACTTAACAGGCGTGTACGTTGCTGCCAGAACTTCAGCATCTCTCGGGTAAGTACGCCCACAAAACAGCGCCAATACATCAGGAGCCTTCCTGCATCAAATGCTGCCAAAGGTGTTCAATATCTTGTTGATGATACTTGGCTAACAAGGCTTCACATTGGTCGTGGGCTAACATTCGTCCTTTTGATAAGACTATCAAGTTGTTGTTGTGCTTCACTTCTTCAAATAAATGCGTGGCCCACAGTACACTTACGTTTTGGGAATTAGCGAGTGCTTGAACTACCCGCAAAATAAGATGACGGGATTCTATATCTAAGCCAACGGTAGGCTCGTCTAGTAGCAGCAAGGATGGCTTGTGAATAAGGCAGCGAGCTAACTCGACCCGACGTCTGTGTCCGCCATTTAAGTTGCGAATTTTTGTGTTGAGCTTACTCGTAAGGTCGAGCTCGTCGAGCAGGCCTTGAATATGAGATAGCGCGCTAGCGGTAGTTATGCCGTGGAGCGAAGCAAAGTAGGACAAATTTTGTTTTACCGACAGGTCGATATCTAAGGTACTTTGCTGAAATACCACGCCCATTTTCGCCATAATACTTGTGCGAGATTGAGACAGGGTAGCACCATCAAAGGTAATGCTGCCTTGCGTGAGTTTTTGAAGGCCCGTAATAAGTGCAAATAAGGTACTTTTGCCTGCGCCATTTGGTCCAAGCAGCATGGTTAAGCCTGGTTTTAGGCAAAGGCTTACATCGTCCAGCGCGTTGTGGCTGCCGTACTGATGTGAAACCGCTTGAACCGCTATTTCCATTTAACCGCCACGCCCCAAGGGTAACGCCCCACTTTTACCGTATGCTCTACGTTTGACGTGTGGGTATTGATGACAGAAACATCACCGCTCACACCGTTAGTGGTCAGCAATAAAGACTGATCTTGGTTAAACGCTAACTGCCACACTCGTCGCCCAACCAAAATGTAGTCTTCCACTTCAAAGGTATTGGTATTGATGACCGCTATGCGATTCGCTGGGCCAAGCGCCACGAAGGCGTAGGGCTTATCTTTCATAAGCACAATACCCACTGGCTGAACCTTGTCGCGATAAACGCCTTTAATGGCAAAGGAAAGGGTCTTCACTTTTTGCTTAGTAGCAGTATCGAAAATACTAACGGTGCCACCTATTTCCGAGCTTACCCAAAGGTACTTGTCATCTTTGGTAAAGTGAGCATCTCTGGGTCTTGCATCAACCAAGCTATTTGCAATATTTTCATGCGTTTTGGTATCTATCCAGTGCACCATGTTAGTGGTTTCTGATGTGACGACCATCATGCTGCCGTCGTGACTCACAGCCAGCCCCTCAGGCTCTACGCCCACATCTATTTGAGAAATGACCTGAGCCGTTGGAATGTCGATAACGGTAAGAAGGGCATCGTCTTCATTAGCTGTGTAAATAGTGGTGCCGTTAGGATGTAATGCTATGGTTTCAGGATCTGCACCTGAGGGAAGATCGCCTACGATTGAATGGGTAGATAAATCCATAATTTGAATGCGATCAGCATCAGAGGCACAGATATACGCGTGGGACTGGTCTGCACTTAAAATAAACCCTCGGGGTCGCTCTCCAACCTCGATAGTTTCAATCACATCAAATGTCGTCATATCAATGACAGATAGCGTGTTGTCTTTTTCGTTAGTGACATACGCTTGAGGAAGTGCAAAGGCTTGAGGAAGTGCTAAGGCAAAGGCTGCCATTAAACTGCCAAGCAAGAGTGCAAAGCGATAGCTCATAACTTGTCCTTACAGGTAGTGTGTGTTGCGCCTAATGTGTCCAGTTCGTTGGTTTGGTGCAGAAAGCCTTCAAGGGGCGCATGAGTCACCAGTGCGTCTTCGTGGGCCAGCGCAATAGGCTGACGAAATTGGTGGGTGTAGGGGCGAATAGAAAGAGGGCGGCCTTTATAGGCACCCAGCGTGTAGTGGTCGCTAAGCAAGGTTTTAAGTATTCCCTGCTGCGTTAAATCGCTTCCTTGCTGCGCAGCATTTGCCACCGCAGTTACTGCAAGATACGCAGCGAAGTCGACTTCATTCATGTGTCTGTTAAACCCGTCGTTAAAACGGCTTTGAAGCTGACGGGCGCCCCATTGTTCGTGGGTAAAGTGCCAACCTAGTGCTTTTAGGCCGGCAGCGCCTACCACAGGTACGGGATAATAGGTGTTAAAGGGTAGGCTATACGCGAATTGCGCCGCGCTATCAGCGGTAAAAACAGCCTGATAGGTTTCTGTTGTTCGCGTAAATTGAGGAATTTCTGCAAAGGCAGCCCTGCGTAAATCAAAACTGTCCTGCCACTGTTTAGTTTCAACAAGTGAAAGCTTGAATTTCTTAGCGCTGCGTTTGAACGCGGCTAGGTATGCAGCATCGTCAGCGGTTTTTCCGTAAACCGCGAATATGTCGTCAATGCGTTTAGTGCGAAACCACTGGGCTAGCGCGTCGGCTTTCATCTGATAACTGGGGATTGTATGAAACAAGGGTAGGCGACATGAATTCTGTCTAAGTAAATCATCGCTATTAGCTATGTTAAAAAATACGGCATTAGGAAGCGTGCTTTGAATAGTGGCAATCAACGGCTCAATTGAGGCAGCCTTTACCTCATCACTGCTTCGCATGTCCAGTAGAACAACAGATGCAATGTTGCCTTGCTGATTGCTGCTTATTTCTTTGTGATTTGTGTTAGCACTTGAACCAGAGTACTTACGTGTTTTAGCTAAAGAAGCTTGCAGTTCGCCGATAGAAGGCACACTGATTTCAGTTAACTCAAACTGATAACCAAGAAATTTTCCCGTGATATTGGCATCCTTTATCGCCACACTTGCGCCAGCTGTCCCCTCATTGCTGAGGGACTTTAAATAGTCTGGTGTGCCTGGTGGAGATGTGCCTGCAACTTTTATGTAAATGACCACAATAGTGGCAAAAGAGGCCTGTGTTGCAGCTTGTTGAGTATGTGAAGGTTGCGCTTCATTAAACGCGAGCGCGCTGTTTAAAAACGGCAACAGAACACAGCAAAAAAGTGACGCTACACACTTTTGATAGCGCTTACCGGTTAATCGTCCTTCAACCGTGCTTTTTACACCCTTTGCCATATACCACCCCGAGCTCAGCTGCATGCTTTTGCTGATATCTGTTTGTCTGACATAAGGGTATATGGCAATTTTCCCGAAGAACATCCTCCTAAAGGAGGAATGCTATGGCGCTAAAGTAGCATTAGTAAAATCACGCTAACCCCTTAGTATGCTTAAGAAGTTCGATTGAATAAGTGGGTAAGCTGTGCAGTTAGTTAAACCTTTTCGAGTTATTTTCATTTTACTCTGCCTGATAACGGGTTCTGCGCTTTCTGCGTTCGGGGAAGCAAGATCGTTAGACGATATTAAAGACAGCGGTTTAATTAGAATTGCGGTGTACACCAACTATCCTCCATTTTCATTTATTGAAAACGACAGCCCCACAGGTATTGATATTGATATCGCCCGTGAAATCGCGAGCGCCCTAGGTGTTGAGCTAGAACTGATATGGATGACACCAGGTGAAACGACAGAGGACGATTTCAGAAATTACCTATGGAAGGGCCATATTATCCACCGCATTAAGGCTGATGTGATGATGCGCGCGCCTTACGACCCCAGTTTTTCTCAAAAACGTGACGACGTGGGCTTGTTGGTTAATGAGCTTGTTCATATGTTTGCCCCCTATCAGCGTGAAAGCTGGCAAATCATTCATAACACGCACACCTTGCCCGAAGTGGAAACCATGGGCATGTTTCAGTATCACACAATTGGTGCGGAAATAGACAGCATTCCCCACTTTTACTTAACGTCAGCGTTTGGCGGCCGATTGCGAGAAAAAACATCGCACTATGGTTCAAACGCAGAAGCGATTGACGCGATGAAAGCGGGAACCGTCGAAGCGGTAATGGGATTGCGCTCGCAAATATCCTACCTCAGTCAGTTTGTTGATAATGAGCAATATCGCCTTGCAAGCAACGCGTTTCCGCTTATTGGAAAGCAAAAGTGGGATATAGGACTTGCTGTTCATACTAATTATCGCGCGCTAGGCTATGAAATTGGTGATGTAATTACGCGAATGGTGGTCGAGGGCGATATGCAACGGCTATTTGAGAAATACAAAACCATTTATGAGATGCCGCCTTATTTTGCGGGGAATGAAAGTTCAGAATAAGATAATTCAGTATAAAAGCATCTGACCAAAAGCGATCAGAACATTAGCACTTCAAACAATAGCACGCTGGTTAACAGGCTTCGAATTACAGCTTTTCGAACACTAGCATGTTAACCGGTAGCACTTTAGGCAATAACTCTATTGCCAGCAGCCTTCATATTATTAGCACTGCTATCAGTATTGGAAGAACGCATTTCTTTAAAAAGACGTGAAAGCGTAAAGGTGTTAATCAAAAGGGAAAATAGCCCTTCATTCCTCCTCCTAAAGGAGGAGTCAAATCACTCCGCTGTTGCATAGGCATCGACATCCCCCCTAGCTATGCTAATCCTAACGAATAGTCTGAAACAGACCATTTATGGCCTACATGCAACTAGGAACCGTTATGAATAATAATATGCCAATTAAAAAACTTGCCCTATCTATGCTGATTTGTGCAAGTGCGTTAACTCCTGTCCATGCTGTTGTCACCGACAAAGATATTCAAAATGACCACGTTACCACTGACGACGTTGTGACGTATGGAATGGGCTTGAAAGCTCAGCGCTATAGCCCGTTAACCGCCATTAACCGCGATACAGTAGAAGAAGTACGTCCTGTGTGGGCGTTTTCATTAGGTGGTGAAAAGCAGCGGGGTCAAGAATCGCAGCCTCTGGTAAAAGATGGTGTGATGTATGTAACCGGATCTTACTCTCGTGTGTGGGCTATCGATGCGAGAACTGGTGAAGAGCTATGGCAATATGAAGCGCGTTTGCCCGACGGCATTATGCCTTGCTGTGACGTAATAAACCGTGGTGTTGCGCTTTACGATAATCTGGTCATATTTGGCACACTGGATGCCAAGCTAGTAGCACTGGATAAAGACACGGGCAAAACCGTTTGGAAGAAAAAAGTTGAAGACTACCGAGCTGGCTACGCCATTACTGCGGCGCCTATTGTTGTTGACGGAAAAGTCATTACAGGCATCTCCGGTGGTGAGTTCGGTATCGTCGGTAAAGTGTATGCTTACGACGCGAAGTCTGGCAAACAGCTATGGGTTAGACCTACCGTTGAAGGGCACATGGGGTATCTATGGAAAGACGGTAAGAAAACCGAAAATGGAATTTCAGGCGGCGCGCCAGGTAAAACATGGCCTGCTGATTTATGGAAAACCGGTGGTGCAGCAACGTGGCTAGGCGGTACTTACGACTCAGATACAGGCTTGCTATTCTTCGGTACGGGTAACCCTGCACCGTGGAACTCTCACCTACGTCCGGGCGATAACTACTTCTCGTCGTCGCGCTTAGCTATCGATCCTAATACAGGCAAAATTGTGTGGCACTTCCAAACCACACCACACGACGGCTGGGACTTCGATGGTGTAAACGAGCTTATCTCGTTTGACTACAAGGAAAACGGCAAGACTGTTAAAGCGGCGGCAACCGCCGACAGAAACGGCTTTTTCTACGTCCTTAACCGCGAAAACGGTGAATTTATTCGCGGCTTCCCGTTTGTTGATAAATTGAATTGGGCAAAGGGGCTAGATGAAAAAGGTCGACCTATCTACATTGAAGAAAATCGCCCAGGAAGCCCAGCGCTATCAGCTGATGGTAAACAAGGTGAACAGGTCGTAGCGCGTCCTGCGTTCTTAGGTGGTAAAAACTGGATGCCAATGGCCTATTCAAAGGATACTGAACTCTTTTATGTGCCTTCAAACGAATGGGAAATGGATATCTGGAACGAGCCAACCTCTTACAAGAAAGGTGCAGCGTACCTAGGTGCGGGTTTCACTATCAAATCAGTGAATGAGGACTTTATCGGCGTACTTAAAGCGATTGACCCTAAAACAGGTAAAACCGTTTGGCGCTACAACAACTTCTCTCCACTTTGGGGCGGCGTGTTAACCACAGGTGGTGGTTTGGTTTGGACCGGTAACCCTGAAGGTTATCTTATGGCCTTTGACGACAAAACCGGCGAAATGGTTTATAAGTTCCAAACTGGCTCAGGTATTGTTGGCTCTCCAGTGACATGGGAGATGGATGGTGAGCAGTACATCTCTGTACTATCTGGATGGGGCGGCGCAGTGCCATTATGGGGCGGTGAAGTTGCTAAACGTGTGAAGCACTTCAACCAAGGCGGCACCGTGTGGACGTTTAAATTACCCAAGCGCTATCAGCAGGTGGCAAAAAACTAACCTTAGCTGAGCAGTAAAAAGTGATTAATACATGGCCAGTGCCTGTGTGCGCTGGCCTCTTTTTGAACACCTATTAATCCACCTGTTGGCAAGGTAAGTCTTCATCATTCTCATGGGCGTTATTTCGACTCTGACTTTAGCACTAACGTTGAAGAAGCAACTTTTAAGCTTGCGCTTTCAGTGGCTATCATTGTGGCCTCCTACCAAAGGAGGAGCCTTTCAAAACCAAAGTAGAGTTACCCCTTATTTCCTCATACGTATACTTAATTCATAGTCTTTTGAGGATGTATGAATTATGAAAACAAAAATATCGATGTTGTTTGCTGCACTCGTGGTAACTGGCTTGTCTGGCCACGTGTTTGCACATGGAAATGTTATCCCTCAAGGGGCAGATAGCTCAGCTATGCCGCCAATCACTGACGGCGATGAGTCTGAAAATGGCTGGGTGTTTGAAAACCCATATCGAAGCCTAGATGAAGAAACCAAAACGAAGGTCATCAAATTTGGTGAGTCAGCTTATGCAAATAACTGTGCAGGTTGTCACGGATTGCACGCGCAGTCTGGTGGAATAAACCCAGACCTTCGTGAACTCGACCCAGAAAGCTTTGAAGACGACGAATGGTTTGTTGAGCGCTTGCGTTTTGGCTCGGCGAAAGGTATGCCTGCACTTGGCGGTATTCCTGAAGGTCAAACCGATCCTATCTTAGACCAAGAGACACTTTGGGCTATTAAAACCTACGTTGAAGCACGTCGCGTTGTGGCCATTGAAGAGGGTGAGATCGAAGCAGATTAGGGCGACGTCTGTTACGCCTTTTTCGCCGGGTTAACGTCGAGTTACCCGGCGCTTTTCGTTTCCAATAACGTCTAACAACACATCAATAGCCTCACTCTTCACTGTTTTTAAACTTAAAATGCGCTTAACAAAGACGTATTTTCATCACACCAGCTGTAGTTTACTTAATATTCCAAAGGCGAGGGCGGTAATAGGCAGAGATGCCAATGTGCTCAGTGCGATGATACTTGCCGCCAAACGATAATCACCGCCTAAGTTTCTAACCATGACATAGCTTGCAGCGGCAGTAAGTGAAATGGCGAGAAGAAGAACAATGCCCAGCTCTATACCCCTAAATCCCAAAGCATAGGCTAAAGCTACTAGTACGGTGGGATAAACCACGCATTTACTGGTTGTACTAAGCACAATGTTAAACCAGTCGCTGGAGAATGAGCGGAATTGCAGTGAGGCGCCGGTACAAATAAGTGCAAGTGGCAGAGTGAGCTGCGCAAAGTATTCACCCGTTTTTATCAAGGTGGTGGGCAATTGCCATTCGAAGTAAGAGAAGGGGAGCGCTGCCACGATAGACAGAATTAGCGGGTTTTTCACCATGCCAGTAACTTGACCCAGCAAAGAACGCGATGTGCCTTGATAAAAATTAAGAACAAAGACAGACAATACGTTAAACAATATAGTAATACACCCCATATAGACCGAGGCTACAGCAAGCCCTTCCTGCCCATAGGTATTGGCACAATAAGCTAGGCCAATAATGCCCATATTGGCTCTGAAACCGCCTTGTACAACCACACCTCTGGCTTTGTAGGGATGTACGGTTAGATGAGAGGTAATCATCAGTACGGCAAAAACAACGGGCGTGCCCATTACTCCAACGCCTATCAGCGATAGGTTGGCGACTTTAGAAAAGTCAGCTCGCGCTATCGATAAAAATAACAGCGCAGGGAGTGCAACGTTAAATACCAGTTTAGATCCAGCTTCTATAAACCCTTCATTGAGCCATTTAATGCGAAAAAATAGCCATCCCATTAACAGAAGGAGCAACACAGGAATCAGCGTGCTGGTAATAAAACTAAGCATAAAAGATACGTAAGCCTTCAAATGTAGATACAAAATAAAACTGCGTTTGGCAATGGGTACCTAGGTTAACAGCATTTCAGCATTTAATATTTATATTCGTAATTGGTATTGAAGATATGATACCAGAGGCCGGGCTTTGACTGGGTCGACACTCGTACTTACACCTCGGGTATGCCGATTGGCTTTTTTCAGACACAAAAAAACCGACTTTCGTCGGTTTTTGTATATCTTCGTAATTGGTATTGAAGATATGGTACCAGAGGCCGGACTTGAACCGGCACACCCGCAAAGGCGGCGGATTTTGAAAAGACTGTGGCTATTTTCGCCCAGTAATGGCGGCGGCTAGAGGCTAGTGCGACGCGCTTTGCAAAAACTTTGCAAATCAGCTTTGTGCTGAATAGGCAAATAACAATAACGTCCCCCTTTCGGGGCACACTGCCAGTTTTCTTTATTGTGTGTGCGACTTAACGCTTCGTTTTGGTATTTCAATTTCGCTTGCTACGGCTCCATGAGCACAAAACGATATGGCTAGTAAAAGTACTAACCGGCTACCCTAAGGTATAAAAAGTCTACCGACAGCGTACGCGGTCAGGTTACATCACTTAGTAAGACTCTCTCAACAGTTTTCTTCTTAGTTTTAGTAGCAAGTCAATATCGTTCCAATTCACGAACCACTGATGTTGTGAAAAGAAGCTCATAAACTCCTGACTTTTTGCACTCACATCTTCACGTCTGATTGCGAACTTTTTCTGCTCTTCATCTTTTAACTTTAAGACTACAGCCTTAGAAAAGTCGAGTTTCTCACTTTGTTCTAAATAAGGACAACTCATTAAATCAAGATATAAATGCATTGATTCGGAACATGTATAGATACTATTTCTATCTGCGAAGATTTCATGAGCGAATTTAATTGCGGTATTTTTAACCTTGATGAACCTAGAGTCATTTTTCGCGAGAAAAAGTGCTACCACAACGTTGAAATAACTAACGGTAGTTTTGTCGGAAAAAATAACTTCGATTAACGAATCGTCATTAGGCAGGTATGACCTATCTACACTTGTAAGTGTTAGTAGGATATTAAACTTCTCAACTCCGCAGACTGAAACTTTCGAAAGCTCATTGTTCAAGAGTGTAATCAATGCCTCGTGTATCTTATGGTTTAGCTTGTCTGAATAAGGCTCTGAGACACCTCTAACAAATTTGCTCATAACTAGGAGCAAATGACAAAACTTGTAAGATTCGGAGACTTTTGGTGTTAATGCAAAACAGTAGTGAGCAATTTCGAGTAAAAATATTGAAAAATTTGCAATCGAGTTACCTTCAATATCCGAAGGTCTGTTTTTATAGAGTTTTATAAAGTCGAGGTATTGTCTCAACAGTGCGCTTAAAACGTAATTTGAAAAGCCGGGCTCGGAGTGCTCCTTATTGTGCCAGTAACTCTTCATGTCTTTTATGAAGGCAGTTGAAGCATTAGTTGGACGCTGTATCGTCTTAAGCTTGTAATACTTCTTCCCATCCTCGTTTTCTTCCTTGGAGAGTATTGAGCCAAACTTAGCATCTAAAATCGACCTCAACTCTACAATATTTCTGCTTCGTTCAGTAGTAAATGGCCTTTCGTAGGACTTTGTTTTTATTGGGTTTACTCTGAGTTTGTATAACCATATTTTTTCGATAACTGAATTCTTGACTTTATCCTCAACCTGATGATCTTTTGTGAAAATAAAAAAGTCATCAATATATCTTCTAATTGCATAGTCTCTATTGTGAACAAGGCCTTGCTGCCTCAGGTCTTGTTCAATATCCAAGTCAATTTGTTGAAATATAATCTCGGCGAAAATCCTAGAAAATTCCGGACCTATCACTATACCGTTTGTTTCGTTGTCATTCGCTTTCCTTATTAGTACATCAAATTCGTCATCAAATGAATCTGGAAACTTGGTTAAGTTCTTCTTGATGTATGATTTAGATTTAATGGCCCAAGCAATACTGTGAGTATAAATTGTGTCAAAGCACCGACTGACATCAAGGGTACTAAGTTGATTGAAACGTTTTTCAAGTCTGATGAATTCAGACGACTCAAAAAATTTGTATAGGATGTTTACTTTACGGTACGAGAAATAGTTGGAAGAAAACTCACTTACTTTATCTTCACCGTCCAATTCAACATTTTCTCGACGAAGATTTGTATGCGTCTCGGATAAGGCATCGTAGGCCTCTTGATTCCTCTGTTCGTATACTGTGCTCGCAGCTCTTTTTGGATAGCGCAGTGAAAACTCACTTTTAGAGCAGTAATAAGTTATGAGTGCGTCGTTTCTTTTGTAGAAGTCTACGAACTCGTTTTGGACTGCTGGATGAATCAATGATAGCTCTCTTGCTGAAGAGATATCCTTAGATATTTTGTAACTAAAAGGTTTTTTCGAGAACACTTCGCCTTCAAGACCTAACACGGATCGAATATGTACAGGCAAAGATTGATTTTGGCCGCTAAATTTTAGGTAAAAGGAATATAGCCCTTCATTTCCATAAATTAGCGGTACTTCATACGGTACAGTTTCCGTAAGTAATATTCGATGGTAGTTATCTGTTGATATTCTGTATTTTTTTCGACTCATCCTAAAAGCCCCAGCAACGCTTAATTTTTTTCATTAAAAAAGGACTGAATCGGTGAAAAAGTTTCTTTTTAAAACCTTCGACGAATGAGAAGCTTACTATTTGTCTCTTTTGACTAGTATTCAACGAAAGCTTACGGCCAAGACATTTTTCTTGAGTGTTTTCAGAAAAAATCAGATTTCTAAGATAGTCGTCTAAAGCCTTTAATCCTGAACCGTCAGCAGTTTCTGTAATGTGTGGGTAATTATAATAAATCCCTGTCTTTATAGATGTGCTTCTGTATTTGTTGAACAAGTAGTAATTGCTTGTGAGAAACCTTATTCTTTTTTCTAAAAGAATAAAGTCGCTCGTTTTACTGAAACTCAATAGCGATTTAACTATTCTAGTTTTTATTTTTTTCTTTTTTGATTCTGAAAGGTCTATTTTTAAGTCACGACCACCTTTGCTGTCTGCCAACTTGAAGTGGTAACCAAGAAAATCGAGCTCGTAAGTCTGTGTGGATTTCTTATGCCACTCCGAAACTGGCAGTTTTTGTTTTTTGCCAGGTTTCCGACTGAATGTCAGACATCGCGGAAGCAACTTTTCTACCTCCGCAAGAAGAGTCTCAGGGTTTTCTGTCGTAAAAATAATGATGTCATCAACAAATCTTGCATAATAAAATACGCTCCCAATATTTCGAACTCCTTTATCAAAAGGACGCATAAAATATTCTGAAAGTGTTGAGCTGATGCTTAGGCCTCTTGGAAGGCCTTGTACCCTACTATTCTTGAAGCAATCTGCCCATTTCGTTAATAAATCTCTTGTGCTAGAACTATACGCAGAGTCTGTACAGATTTTATTAACAATAAAATCTAGGTCTATCGATTCGTAGAACTTTGTTATATCTAGCCTTAATACAGAATACGGCCTTTTATCGGGTAACAGTGACACGATGGACTTAATAATATTACTTCGATCATTCTGACGGGCAGAGTTAATGGTCTTAAGTGTAAGATTCAGGCGGCGAAGAAAAATATCTGAGGTTATATCGTCGATCGTGTATATCGGGTTACCGTACAACGGTTTGGACGTTAATAAAGGAAAACCTCTACCTGACTGATAGAAAGTCATGCAATCATCTATAACGGCTGAGTCACCATTTATAAATTTATCTGGATACTTGATCCACTCATTCGGCGAGATTGCAAACTCAAGACTTTTTGGGTTAATAGACTGATCAAGCATCCTTTCCTCTTTCAGCTTGTTATTAACATTTTTATGTTGAAACGCGACTTATGTAAACATTATCATCAAAACCTTCTTAAAAATACCAACTTATATACAGCCTCGTCTTTTATAATTCGCTTCCCATTCTTTAGCTCTTTTAGTGTAAGATGCAACGGCTCTTTCGTTAGAAATAGCAAACCTGTCTTTGACCTGCTTAATCTCATCCATTTCAATACCTGAAAGCTGATTGCCGAACATCTTCGGGATCACGTGACTGTAGTGCTGTTCAATCATTGATATTGACGTACCGCATTGCTTGGCGAGTATTTCCATGCTTACTCGTTGTGCCATTAGTTCCCATGTTATGTAGCTGTGTCTCAGTGAGTAAAGAGTACGTGTTCCATGATGCGATTCTTTGATTCCTAGTTCGTCCAATACGGCGGTGAACGTTCTGCCTAGTTCCTTTGTAGTCTTTCCGTTTTTGAGCCTGAAAATTAAGTCGCTAGGTTTACGGTCGGGAAAGTCTCTGGTTAGGCCCCAAATTGCATCATAGATGTTTGCATTGCATACAACTTCTCGAGTGCCTGTAAACTTTGTTGTTTTTCCTTTTCGTACAGTTAGGTAGAATCGTGCCATATGATTCTGAGTCTGGATATGTAAGTCACCCCAAGTCAGCTGGTCCAACTCAGAACCTGGTCGAAGTCCGGTATTGATGGCGAACTCCATATAGTAGAAAAGACAGCTTCTGATCTGCGCAGTCACTTCTTTTCTGGCGTTTTTTTCCATCTCTATTACTTTGTCGCAAATACGTTGATATTCTTCTGGCGTGAATGACGCTCGCCTTGTTCCAGCCTTACCTAGATTGTTTAGGTTCGGTACCTGTATCGGGGCCATCCACTGATTGTCCAATGCGATTTTAAAAACCATATTTAAAGCTGCGTTATGATTGAGGATCGTTGACTTGGATAAATCCTTCTTAGCGATCTCTCTGCGTTTTACGTTGAATTCACGCAGCTTATCTTGGTCAATAGATGTGATATAGGTCCGGTCAAAGACTGGAATGTGATACTTTGTCAGTGCGCCAATATAGTCCTTGTAAGCAACCTTGCCTGTGCCCATTGCAAGTTCGTGCTCCATTTGTTCAATAGCTTTCTTTGCGACATCACGGAACCGCTTGCTCGTCGATAGCGTGCCAGTTTCAATTTTGATCTTGTACTCAGTTCGAAGGTACCGAGCGGTCGCCTTTGCTTCTTCTAAGTCCTTTTGTTTTGTCGCTTTGCAATACCATTTCCCAAACAGCTGAAAACGTGCGTACCAGCGTTTACTGTTATCCTGTAAAAAGACATACAACGTATCATCGATGTCATGTCGCTCAAGTTGATTAGCCATTGTATACTGCCTTGCAAAGAAAAATAGCGTGCGTACTTGGATGGTACGTGAAACGCTTTCAGTCGCAACCGAAAGCGCCGATTTTCGAATTACTTATATAAATATGTAAACAAGTAAACTGGTTTCGCTTTATGCCGCTCAGAAAAACTGAGTGTGTTGAGTGTGCACTTACTGTTTTAATCGCAATATGTTTTCACTCGGCGTTATCGCTACCAAGCAACAACCTCATGTATCTTTGTGCCAGCTTATCTTGTTCACGTTGTACCCATGATTTATCCAATTGAAAAAACGTTAGCTTCTTCCTCATCTTCCAAAGATGTCGACGGACTTTGCGCACCGTCAGCTTTGTGTCTGATTGCTTCTTATATGTTAAGGACTTAAGCAATATGTCTTCTGGAAGCATATGTAAGTAGCTAGGAGACGCAACGCGGATGCTGCTTAGTTCTGGTGGAATCCCGTCAAGTTCGGATAACAATCTCGGCTTACCCGAACGGTATGGATAATGCCGATACTCCATTCTTGTCGTCACCGCTAGGTTGCACCACACGGCTTCGTCGATGTTGCAGCTATTGGCTTCTTTGAGAATTTTTTCATAGATAATGCAATAGCTAGACTTTCTTTTACTGTTGAGATAAATCGTCTCCGCCACGACGCTATTTGATGGTTTTGTATGGCTATCAATAGGTTTTTTTACATCCCTGTACGCATTAAAAAACAACCCTGATAACCCATGCAGATTCACTCCGAAGTCAATTCTGGTTAAACGCGCTTTCTTGATAAGCTGGCAAAACCTATGCTTACCAAATTTGGCGTAGAAGTGACTTACAACCAGTCTAAATTCATCATCGTTCAAATGCTGTGGAATAAAGTCTATCCGGAGTGAAAGTTTACCGTTATCTCGTTTCTTTCCATCCGAAACAAATAAGAACACGCTTTTCTGTGCGCAAGCCTTTATTTCCATCTTAAAAGCATGAGAATAGTAGGGTCGTGCTTTTTTTGTTTTGTTAAGCGATGTTATTTTCCAGTCTTTGTTTATCTCATATGTACTTGCTGGTGTTATTTTGAGTTGAGTATCCTTTTTAGCAACTTTGGTAAAGCGATAAACTTTGGCTGTTCCTACTTTCTTTATGGCCGCCTTCACGTCTCTTTCAGTGCAGATGATCGTAAATGTGATTCTGTCACAGTCCACTGATAGATGGCTTTCCGGCTCTGTAAAATAGGCTCTAAGCAAACTTGCTTGATATCGGCAGAGTTTTGCAGACTTCAGTAAACACAAGTGTCTACCAGTATCCTCTGAAAATCGTAATAGATTCTCGTGGTTGTACTCATAAGCACTCAGAAGACGTTGATTTTTTTCTGCATCAACAAAAGGACGCTGTTGTACTGAAAAAGTGTTACAAATCCAGTCGGTGGTGTAATTGTAATTTTGCATAAAATCACCCGTAGACAGCAGTTGAATACACAAATTGACTGTCTTTATTAAATTCTACTAATTGGTGAAGATTCAGTGGTTTTACAGTAACTTGCTATTTGAACCATCTGAGTGTGTTGAGTGTGGTATTCGAAAGCCACACTCACAGTCGAAACCGAATATCAGTCGTGCTGAATATCTGCTCTGACAAGCGGATTCACTTTCCAGTATCGAGTTTTACCTTCCTTCGGAAGTTTTCTGACAACCAACTCACTCTCTAGAATCTCCAAGGCCCGCTCAACTAAAGCACTGTCTCGTCCTATTCCAGTCCAATTGAGTTGCGAAATCTGACGCACCGTAAATTTGCTTGGCAGCCTATCCAAGCGACTTCTGATAGTTTGTGCATTGTTTCTGTCAATGTCTGAATCTACTTCAAATATGCTCCTAGCATGCTCCTCAATATATTCAGCGATAGCGATTGCCTGATTCATGCTATGTTTTGAAATGAAGTCGAAAGGTTTTATTGATGTTGACTTAAAGTCAAAGCTGTCCACAATCTCAAAAAGGATGGCTAGTTTCAGAACAATAGGTTTAAGTTTTGTAAGATAGTTGCAATACACCGCACGAACGTTACGGTCAGCCTTAATTTCATGAATTCTTCCACACCAGTTTTCGTATAGATTTACAGCATCGGGATGCACTTGCTTTGTACGACGCTTTAGAGCTGTCTCTCGACTAAACCCGTACTCCTCTCGACTTAATGCTAGGAATAGCTGTTGTAATTCATTCCACAAATCTTGGTCTAGCTCAGTTTGCTCTCCATAAGATTCCTGTTCCTCTGGGTAGATGAATATAAATCGTTGCCACAGACCGTCGTTATCTTGCGTGTCTCTCATAGTCTTATTTATCTGAGGTCGAAGTACGGCTGGCTGAGTAGTTGAAAATATAGACAACAGCATATTGCTTGCGTGTGTTGTGCCTGTATTAAGTCTGTCAATATCATGAAGACCAAAGCCAGCATGACTTTCCAGTAAAAATGATCTGTATTCGGCACCCCTGGTTCCAGACAAGTGGTTTATCAACCCTTTGAGCTCTTCAAGGTCCATCAGAACACCAAGCTCATTTTCGCCCAGAATCTTCTGTAAAGAAGCGTACGTAGCTCTGTTGGTTGAATATCGAGTTAGCGTTGGCTCCATCAACACCTCCGTGCGGCTCAATACATCGTCCTCAATTTTTGCGATGAGTGTTTGCCTTCTGCTCTCATTTTTTTCCTTATTGATATTTTCGATGCTTTCTTTCCACTGTTTCCTATATTCGGAAAGTAGAAGCTTGTTTACTTCTCTCTTCGCTGAATACCGCGACATCGCTTCTTCAAATTTGGCCTTAGCTTCGTCATTGATAGGTTTGAATAGCTCTCGAAGTTTTAGGTGAGCAGGAGATTTCCCAGCACCAGAGTCTCCTACTGAGATGGTCCAAAAAGTTGGTGCAAGTATATGCTCAGACTTTTCATTGAGCTGAGCATGAACCCGGTGGCCAATCAAAGACCCAATCATTGTTAATAAAGGTGCGAAGACGTAATCAGGAGGACACGAATAAGCATTACTCAAATTGTCGACTACTTCACCGAGAAGCGGTGGAAGTTCGTCGACTGGTAATGTCGGCTTTGCCGTAAAGATTTCTTTTGAGCAAGGTTTAACCCAGATATCTAATTTGTTGGCGATTACAAATTTTACTGGCGACAAAGAATTCAATTTTAAACGGTGAAATTGAACCTTGTATTTGTCTTTGCCAGCGAAAAAGCTGCTTGGTGCAGGAACCAGAACATTATCTATCTGAAATGCTTTACAGCAATGATGGCTTGATGACTGAAGGCCGTTTGATAGTTCGCTAATGTCAGTCAGCGGAAAATGGTTAACTAGCCAAATACCAACGATCTTATCTGGTTGGGTCTGATAGATTATGCTCGCGGTGTCGATTTTGTTTAATACATCATCAACTTGCTGGTTTTCAGCTATTTCGAACACCCCCTTTATGTAGTGACTACCCGCTGAGTGCAACGCATCAGTAATATCACAATAAACGTTAGCGTCTGCAGCATTCTGCTCTTTAGTCCATTTCAAGGCTTTTATTAGCGAGTTATAAACGAAGCTTTGTGACTTTTTGTATGCGGTAGAATGATAACTGACATTATGAACACGCAGGCTCAAGTCAGTAAAGAAACGATCTGCTTCTCTTACTTCATCCGTCTTAACTTTATATTGTGATTTACTAGTATTTATTTGTGACATAATCTTGCTCCAAAATGTTTGATTACAGTGCGTGATGCACATGAACAAGATACGGCAGATTGAAATCGATAAGTTCCGTTAAAAAGCCGTTTTGAAAATTCTGTTTTTTCCTTTAATTACAGTTAGTTGCTTGGTTTTTGAAACGGTATTTTTTAAATGTGATTCTTTGTGATAAATGCCACTTTATTTGCCTTGGGAAAATGCAATAAAAACAGTGCTTTATTTCATTTGTTACTGTTTTTGAAATTCGTAAAAAGTCGGAGTTGTTATGGCAAAAGTTGGAACCCAAGATAATCCAATAAAGTTAGTTCCAGATGTGAGTCAAAGATTGCTATTGGCAGAGGCCACTGGCATTGGCGTCGATGATGAAGGGCCGGTAACCGTTATCAGCAAAATGAAAGAGCCTGTTCATGGGTACGATCTTTATCTTAAAAACCTGATGCGTAATCCTCGGTTGAACTGTATGGATTTAAGGCTCGGCTTTCTTCTGTTTGATCTTTTTGAAAATGACTACACCGAGGCAACTTTCCTTTTAGTAGAAAAGTCATCTTACAGGATGTCTAAAGTCGGAGAAGATGGCCTTTTATATCTGCACGATAAGCGGCAAGTATCAACAGGAGTAGAGTTTTTAGAAAAGCAAAGTCTTCTCGAAATAGCCAGAAAGTCAAACATTGGTACGGATCAAGCAGGTCTGATAGCCACACTAAACAGACTACATAGCTATTTTTACATAACCTGTACGGAAATTTCTGGGGTAAACACCGCTAGTGAAAAGAAGCACTTCGATTATCAAACTAATGAAGTACTTCTCTCTAATGAAACTGAGGTGGTCCACATTCGTCTCAATGACAGATTTACAAAATACGACTTTACAAGGAAGTGGCGGAAGCCTTCGAAATCGGAGCAATCTTGCTTGCTTACGTAGGTCAGAAATACAGGCAGATACACCTCATACAAGGCGCTAAATTAATGTGAAAGCTTTATTTAAGGTTTTCACGTGCTGTTTAGACCAATGGAGGTGTACAAATGGATAAACGTTGTCCATATAAGCTTTATTTGGCGCGCTTGTCGCCACTCAGTAGAACGAGCATACGCTCGCAGTTAGAAAGTGTTGGCGAGTTAATGGAATGGCCGCCTAGTGATCTTGCTGAACGACTAGTAAATGTCGATTATGCAACGGCATTAGATGTCCAATCAGCAATGCTAGACAAAGGCTTTGCTCCCAGGACCGTTAACCGAGTTATTACCGCAATCCGCGGTGTTGTAAAAGCTGGTGTAATTACGGAAAAAGTAAGCCAGAAGCAATATTTACATCTGCAATCTGTTCCCAAAATCAAGCATGCCCAAAAAGCAGGAAACGCACTCACTTTACATCAGGTGATTAAGCTTTTTCGGAATCTTCGGAAAAACACCTCACCTTTAGGCTTTCGTGATCGTGCAATATTGGCAGTGATGCTAGGTTGCGGCTTAAGAAGAAGCGAAGTAATTGCCTGTAGTATTGGGCACTTTGATGGAGAGGCAAGGACGCTGTTTATAGCGCATGGCAAAGGAAGTAAATCGAGGCGGGTGTATTTGCCAGAATGGGTGCAAGTGTTGATTCAAGACTGGCTTGAGGTAAGAGGAAATGACTCTGGATATCTTTTTTGCGTCATTAAAAGAGGAGGCCACA
This sequence comes from Alteromonas sp. 009811495, assembly GCF_028865455.1. NCBI lineage: Bacteria > Pseudomonadati > Pseudomonadota > Gammaproteobacteria > Alteromonadales > Alteromonadaceae > Alteromonas > Alteromonas sp. 009811495. Next base: position 3,460,764 of record NZ_CP113972.1, on the reverse strand, counting down.
CTCATCCAGACCGGATGCTATCTGGTGAAGTAATTTATTACTTAGTCAAACAACATTGTACAAGTATAGGTCGACAAGATATTACTCCACATGATTTACGCCGTACATACATTACCCGATTACTAGACCAAGGCGCAGACCTAAACACAGTCCGGCAAATGGCAGGGCATTCGGATATCTCAACCACCGTCATTTACGACAAACGTGATGACAAAACCATGCGCAAAACAGCAGATGAGCTTAATTATGGTGATGCAGGTCTGCCGTTATGACATCGCGCAATATGGTATCCAGTGCGCTACCTGCACTAGGCTCGAGGCTGGCTTTACGACTATTGGACGTGACACCATCACACGTTGACTATGACTGGCCTGCCACGCTGCCTAAAGTGATAGACAAGCATGTCCGTCTTGCCAAGGCGTTAAAGAAACAGGACGTTAAAAAGGTGCTGTTATCAAACCTCGTACTGTCACCGGAGGAGCTGCGGTTATCAAGAAACATCGACAACGTCTGTGAGTTATTCCAGTTAGAGCATCCATGTGGCGAGATAATACTGTTCACGATGCTTTTATCTATCAATGAAGGCTTCGCCAAGCTTTACTCAGACATGGAGTTTACCGTCCAGCGTCTGACTAATCAGCGCATTTTATGCCACATGTTCGAGTCGCGAATTGAGGCGTTACACGATGCACAGGCAAAGCTTTTTGAGCTCGGTTTTGTCGATAATATGGACATCGACAATCTATCAACTCTGGGTCTGCCGTACTTTCTGCGTAATGCGTTGCTGACGACAACGATAAGCACAAAAGAGCAGTTGCTAGCACCGTTGATGACGAGCAGCCCAAATGCACAGTTCGGGCTTAAAGACTTTGCGCATATCAATCATGAATTGGTGAGTGATTACCTACATGCTGCAATTGATAAACAGGTATCGGGTGTTTCACTACTGCTTTACGGCGAAAGTGGCAATGGCAAAACTGAGTTTGCCCGAACACTTGCAAAGACATCTCATCGTCAGCTTATCGAGGTACGAGCTAAAGACACCAAACAGACGACTACGCAGAATGAATTCGGTTACCCATTTGCCAGCGATGAACGGCTGCAAAGCCTAAAGCTGTTACAAACCCTGCTGGGCGATAACAGCAATGCCATGTTGTTAATTGATGAATGTGAAAGTCTGTTCGACCAAGCCGATACCCGATATACCAAAGAACGGCTTCAACGGTTTATTGAGCAGACCCAAGTGCCGTGCATCTGGGTAACGAATTATATCAACTGGCTAGAGCCGAGCTACATTCGCAGGTTTAAACTGGTGATGGAAGTCACCGCACCGCCTGCGTCACAGCTTGAGTCGATTATCCAGACATCGAGCAAAGGTTTGCGTCTGTCTAAGAACTTTAAACACCAATGGGCAAAGACAGATAACTTAACGCCAGCAATAATAGATAATGCTTGCCATGTTGCCCATTTAGTAAACCACTCAGGCAATGATGCCGAAAAGACGGTTACCGAAGTGGCTGAAAATACCTTAATCGCATCTGGCTTTTTGGAATCTGTTCCGCAATACCAAGGTGACATACCGTTTGATATGAGCCTGCTCAATATCAAAGGCCCCAAGTCGCGAATTCGCGACATCGAGAATGCGATTAAATGCGATGCGCCTATTCGTGTATTGCTCACCGGACCACCCGGTACAGGTAAAACCGCATTGGCTCATCATCTTGCCGACATGCACGACAAGTCTATTATCCGTGTTTCAGCATCGGATGTGCTTAGCAAATATGTTGGTGAAAGCGAGCAACAGGTATCTGAGCTGTTTTATCGTGCCCATCGCGAACAGGCAATCTTGTTGTTGGATGAGGTCGATAGTCTGTTAGCAAGCAGGCAGCAATTGACTGCCCAGCACGATGTACAACTGGTCAATGAATTACTGACGCAACTCGAGTGCAATACACAGCCCGTGTTTGCTGCGACCAACTATGCAGCCAAGCTGGACCGTGCGGTGCTCAGACGCTTTGATATCAAGCTTGAATGCACGTACTTATCAGTTAAACAGTTGCACAAGCTTTACAAGCAAACGCTTGGCATACGCGCTCTCACGCAGTCTGAGGCCTCTACACTCAGTCAACTTAAGCATATTACGCCAGGTGATTTGGCTATAGTTGCCAGACACATGCGTTTTAACCCCAAGACGGATCACCGCAAGCAAGCACTCTCACTGCTTGTTGAGGAAAACCGTCGCAAACAACCTAAAACCCCAATCGGCTTCATAGCCAACTAAACCAACCTAGAAGGTATACAACATGACTACATCAGTATTGAGTTCGCTCAAGGTTATCGCTCGTCCTAAAATCGAGCCAAAGCCACCAGTTCTTGGCAAACGTCTCAAGCTTATCGAAAAGCTGGAACAGCAAAAAGAAATGGCTGTCTGCATGATTGAGAACCGCCGTTTCGAAGCCTTTCGGGATAAGAAGGTCAAAAATCCCGAAACAGGCGAAGTGACCGTTCAACGTCGACCTACCACCGTTAGACCTTGGTACTACGACAGCGACCACCATTACTATCTGGAAGTCAAAGTGAACAACAAGCCTATCGATATACAAAAAGGCAAACCTGCTATCGATGTTGGTGAGAAGGTCAAACTGCCTGAGGTAATCGACACCATCATCAAAGCGACAGAGGCCGGAGAGCTGGATGAGTTCCTACTTAAACCTGCTGTGCCGAAGAAGGCTAAGCAATAAAGAGCAGAAAGCGGATAACAAAACGAGCCTTATCCGCTTCCACTCATCAAGCAAGTAAGACATTACCGCAAAGATAGCTGCGTGGCTTATCTGCATACCCATAAATTAGTGTTCTTCAAACAAATCTAGCGCCGAAAAGCGCACATCACATCCATTCTAAGTATTCGAGGTATTTTATGCGTATTCATTACGATGGACTGGCTTTGCCTGTCTCAACCAAATTAGTTCACCAGCTCCAAAACCTGCTAAATCAAAATCAAATAAAAAGTGAGTCCGTCACTTTAAACTTTCGAGATCCAACCTATTCTGCCAAGAGAGGAGGGTTTCACCCTGTCGAGATAAGGCTCGAACAACACGATAACATGTGGCACTTCTGCTACATCACCGATTTTGCCTATATCGGTAGTGGACCTTATGCGGAGCTGACAAAAGAGCTAGATTTTGATTTTCAATCAGGTGTCTTTCAAAACTTATTCGGTGTCTTTCCTATCGAACAGGCAACAGACATGTATCAGATATGGGAAGGCAATTTTTTGTATTACTACCTTGAGTTGGAGGCTTTCACGGTAAGTATTTCTGAGTAACGTCACTGCATTTTTAAAAACTGTAAATCCATAACAGGCGCAATAGTGCGCCTTGTTAAAAAGGAGAATACAGATAATGCCTCACGAATATAAAGGCCCATATTATGTTCTTGCCGTTGGCGCTCAGCCGGGTATTTACTCAAGTTATGAAGCCGCTTTTAAATACTTAGATGGTTACTCAAAAAATGACATCAAAAAGTATGACACGCTGGCGAAAGCTAAATCCGCATTCAGGAAAAGAACTCGCAATGACTACGATCCTAACAAGGAATTAACTTGGTCGTATTCGCGACCAATCAGACGACTTTAGTAATTGAACTAAAATCAAGACAACGCATAGACAAGGAGGTCTTTGCTTGTTTGTCTTTTATCCAAAGTCTATCTTTTCAATTTCAGATATGAGTTCCGACACCACGTCTTTATCTAAAGCATTGGCCCGTAGTGGTCCCAACCGATACCAGTTTTTATCATAGCGATAAAAATATTCGCCACCTTGCACATGAAAAGTAGGTGAGCCGTATGGTGCGCCTAGTTCATTTTCTTGGTATTCATAAAAGCCTTTGTCATATACCGGAACCCCTTCAATACTATCAAACGGTAACTTGAGTTCTTTAAAATATGTACCGAGATGTTCTTGGATAACAATGTCTCCAACCACAATAAATTTGGCTTTAATATGGTCATCTTTGACTGAATGGTGAACATATATTGTCGCCGTTATGTCGTCAGACTTCTCTTCAAAATGTCTTAAAGCATCTGCGACCCACTCATGATGTTGAAGCTGAGCATGTTTACTTTGGATATCCGAAACCTCGTCTTCAGAATAAGCAGCATAACGATACCGGATAGTAAAAGAGGAACTCCTGAAGTTCTGCAAATTTAAATTATCGACTGTATCCATACTCCATCCTCTAGGCTTTTTAATTAAGATTTCAATATTTATTAAGTCTATACCATCTAATAACATGATGTATCTCCTTTACAACCGTCTCAAAATAAACCACACTGAACTAAAGTATAGAAAAGTACACAGGGACGATGCTCGACTCCATTAGCTTTGCTCAAAAACAACGCCTTGCCTACATCGACTTTTGCCTGTTATTCAAAGGTGCGATTTATCGTCAGGACTTAATTAATCGTTTTCAGGTCGGCTTGTCGGCAGGTTCACGCGATTTCGGAATTTACAAAGAGCTTGCGCCCGATAACCTGTCTTACGATTCACGAGAAAAACGATACTTCCAGACGCCTCAGTTCAAGCCTGTTTTTGAACACGATGCAAGACGCACCTTAACTAAACTCGCCAACGATATCTCCGACGGGTTTGATGCAATAGGCGATATTCATTTCCCAGTAGAAGCACCGTCTAGTCTGAATGTACCGGACATCTTTATCGTTGCGCGCCTTGTTCAGGCCATTCTTAATAACAAGTCGGTTAGCGTTATCTACACGTCACTTTCTAGCGGTTCGAATGCTAGAGAACTCGTACCTCACTCCATAGTCGACAATGGCCTACGCTGGCACGTTCGTGCCTATGACCGTAAGAGTCAAAGTTTTCGAGACTTTGTATTAACGCGCATTAGCAAAGTAACAATAAAAGACACGCCTAATGAAGATGAAAGCGCCCAAGCAGATACCGAATGGCAGCGCCTAATTCCACTTCAGCTTGTGCCGCATCCCAAGAATGTTGAACATCCTACTGCGATAGAAATGGATTACGGCATGGAAAACAAACAACTGCTTATAGAGGTGCGAGCAGCAATGGCAGGCTATCTGTTGAGGCGGTGGAACGTGGACTGTACCGAGCGAGGCACACTAAAAGGAGCGGAATACCAACTTTGGCTACAGAATCGCTTTACCTTAAACAATGTGCAGAATTTAGCTATTGCGCCGGGGTATGAAGCTAAAGATAACGGAAGCGGGGGTGGTAATTGATCCTCCATTGCACCAAGAAGCTTTATGCCAAACTGCCTGAGAAGGTGAAAGCCACAGAACAACCTGCGACTGCCATAGGCATTCAGGCACAGTGGCTAAACTGGCATGCAAACCTCATCACTATTCAGCGAAGACAATGTGTTATCGCAGTGCATGACGCGACCCGCTTCACATTGTTCATTCCATACCTAACCAAGAAAGACTTTGCAAACCTCGATTGGCATTTTAACGACGTGTTTATTAACACCTTGTTGAAAAGTGATATGCCGCCTGAGTTCGTAAATGCCGCTGCGACGAACTACCAACCACTTACGTTCGATACAAACTGCAATCGCTCGGTTCAAGGTACGATGAATCAGGTCGCTCAGGAAATTGATTATGGGTTGTACTACAAGAGCACGGCGGTAGCAGATATCAGCCCGTACCGATACAGCGCAGATTTAAGCCATAGGCCTTGTGGCGTGAGAGGTCAGAAAGATTACATTTGGCCAGATAGAGAAATGGCCCAGCTTCTAAATAACTTAACGCAACAGTCATCGAATAAAGAATTAAAGCCCAACTAATAAAGTTGCAGGAAAGATGTAGCAAGGAATAAGAGACAATGGTTGAACAACATAAAAAAGCATTAGAAAAACAGCTCTGGAATATTGCCAACGCGCTTCGGGGCAATATGAGCGCCGATGAGTTTCGTGACTACATACTTGGTTTTATTTTCTATAAGTACTTATCTGAACGAATGGACATCTATGCCGATGAACTTCTTAAAGAGGATGGCATTAAATTTGATGAAATCGACGAGAATTCACAACAGGGTAAAGAGTATCTGGATGCCATTCACGAAGAAGCGATCGATCACTTAGGCTATTTCCTAAAGCCCAGTGAGCTTTTCCACGTGCTGGCTGAAAAAGGTAAAAATGGTGAATTCATTTTAGAGCAGCTTACTGAAGTGCTAAATCATATTGAGCAAAGCACTATGGGTACGGCGGCTGAGGATGATTTCAACGGCCTATTTGACGATCTCGACTTAACCTCAAACAAGCTAGGTAAAACAGAAAAAGCCAAAAATGAGCTGATCTCTAAGATACTGGTGCATCTCGATGATATCGACTTTCTGCATCATGAAACGGAAATTGATGTATTGGGCGATGCTTATGAATATCTGATTGGTCAGTTTGCATCAGGTGCAGGTAAAAAAGCGGGTGAGTTTTATACTCCGCCTATGGTGTCTAAACTATTGGCGAAGCTGGTGACCCAAGGTAAAGACAAGCTTCGGAGTGTTTACGATCCTACCTGTGGTTCAGGCTCTTTGCTTTTGCGAGTCGCAAAAGAAGTGAAAGACGTTGGTCACTTTTACGGACAGGAGCAAAACCCCAGTACCTATAACCTGGCTAGAATGAACATGATTTTGCACGGTGTGCACTATCGTCGATTTGATATTCAACAGGACGATACACTCGAGCAACCACATCACTTAGAACATAAGTTCGAAGCCGTAGTCGCTAACCCACCATTTTCAGCAAAATGGAGTGCTTCACAAGGTTTCTTAACCGATGAACGTTTTCAGGACTACGGTAAGCTTGCACCTTCATCAAAGGCCGACTTTGCTTTTGTACAGCATATGATCCATCAGTTAGATGATAACGGCACAATGGCAGTGGTATTGCCTCACGGTGTGCTCTTCCGAGGAGCCGCAGAAGGCCATATTCGTAAACATCTGATCAAAGAAAAGAATTATCTGGATGCGGTGATAGGCCTACCGGCAAACATCTTTTATGGCACATCCATTCCAACTTGTATTCTGGTGCTCAAAAAGAATCGTAAGCATAGAGACAACATCTTATTTATCGATGCAAGTCAGAGCTTTGGTAAGGCTACTAATCAGAACTACCTCCGAGATGAAGATTTAGAAACAATAATGGAAGCGGTCAACCGCCGTGAATTCAAAGATAAGTTTGCTTATGTTGCACCAGTAGATGAAATAGATGAAGAGCATGATTTCAACCTTAACATTCCAAGGTATGTCGATACTTTTGAAGCAGAAGTAGAAATTGATTTGGACGATGTACTCAGAAAACTGACGATTAATGCCTCAGAGCTTGAAGAGATACAATTAGAAATCAATTCATTTTCGGATGCGCTGGGTATAAAAGCATGCTGAAAAACAATAAACAGGAAGAAAAGCGTGCCCCAAAAATAATGTTCAATTCTATGAATTGTTTTTGGCAAGAAAAGTCGTTAGGGGCTCTTGCTACATTCAAATCCGGTAATACACCATCTAAGTCAATCGATAGTTACTGGAATGGGGACATACCATGGATTAGTGCGTCTTCAATGCATACAGATGCATTGTTCGATTCTGATTATCATATTTCAAAAGAAGCTGTTTTAAATGGCGCAAAAATGGCTCGGCCAAACAGCCTGCTGCTGCTTGTGAGAGGCAGTATGCTTTTCAATCGGGTACCTCTTGGGAAAGCAGTGACTGAGGTTGCTTTTAATCAGGACGTAAAGGCTATTAATAGTATCTCTGAAGTATCTAATGACTTCTTGTTTTATTGGCTGAAATCAAAGGAGCATTTTCTTCTTCATATGGTAACTGGCACCGGTATTGGTGCTGGAAAGCTTGATACCGATGCGTTGAAAGGACTCAGCGTATTTTACCCAGACACACAACAGCAACAAGCGATAGTTGAATTCCTTTCCGCAGTAGACAAGAAAATCAGCCTATTAAAGGAAAAGCATGCCTTGCTTGAGCAATACAAAAAAGGCGTGATGCAAAAGCTTTTCAAGCAGAAAATTCGTTTTAAAGATGATAGTGGAAACGAGTTTCCCGATTGGCAGAGTCGCAGGTTTGAAGAGGTTTTTGTAAGAATAACCCGCAAAAATAAAGAAGATAACCAAAATGTACTTACTATCTCTGCTCAAATGGGTTTGGTTAATCAAGAAAAGTACTTCAATAAATCAGTGTCGGCTAAAGACTTAACTGGTTACTACCTACTTGAGAGTGGTGACTTTGCTTACAATAAAAGTTATTCGAAAGGTTATCCGATGGGAGCAATTAAGCGCCTAAATAACTACGATAAAGGCGTTGTATCAACCCTGTATATTTGTTTCAGAGTTGTTGGAGAGCAAGAGCCATTGTTTTGGGAACAATTCTTTGAAGCTGGGCAACTCAATAGAGAGATAAATAAAATAGCTCAGGAGGGTGCCAGAAATCACGGACTGTTAAATGTGAGCGTTACTGAATTTTTCAGTGATATTGAAGTGCCTGTACCGTCTAGAGCAGAACAAAGAAAAATTGCTGATTTTCTCCGCGCTCTAGACCAGAAGCTTGATGCAGTAAAAGAGCAAGTAGAGCTCACTCAAACCTTTAAGAAGGGTTTGTTACAACAGATGTTCGTTTAGGATGACGGTGTACAAGGAGTAAATGTGGCCTATCAGTCGGAACAAGAATTAGAAAATAAGCTCGTTGCACAACTTGCGAAGCAAGGTTTTGAGCGTGTACAAATCACGGATACAAAATCATTAAGAGCAAACTTGAAAGCGCAGCTTTCCAAGCTTAACGGTTTTGATATCAGCGATACTGAGCTAAAGCAAATTCGCAATGCCTTAGTGAAAGGTAACGTGTTCGATAAGGCCAAGATTCTTCGTGACCGACTGCAAATCAATAAGGACGATGGCACCACTGGTTATATCCGTTTTCTGGATGAAGATGTTAAGCAAAATCACTTTCAGGTTACTCAGCAAGTTACCGTAGAAGGTCGTTACAAGAACCGATATGACGTAACTATACTGGTTAATGGCCTGCCTTTGGTGCAAATCGAACTTAAGCGCCGTGGACTCGAACTAAAAGAAGCTTTCAATCAGATAAACCGTTATCAGCGTCATTCTTATTGGGCAGAAGATGGCCTGTTTCAGTACGTGCAAGTATTCGTTATATCCAACGGAGCGAACACCAAGTATTACGCTAACAACCGTAAACAAAGTTTCAAGCAAACGTTCTTCTGGGCAGATGAGTTAAATACTAAACGTTACAGTGATCTGGCTGATTTCGCGCAGGTGTTTTTAACGCCCAATCATCTCACCGCCATGATCACGAAATACGTGGTATTAAATGAGACTGACCGTATTCTCATGGTGATGCGGCCGTACCAGATATATGCAACTGAAGCGATTATCGAACGCGTTGCCGAACGCCAGGCTTTAGTTGCAAGTGCACAATCAACCGATAAGATGAATGGGTATATCTGGCATACTACGGGCTCGGGTAAAACCTTAACCTCATTTAAAACGGCCCAGTTGCTTACAGGCGACAGTCAAGTTCACAAAGTAGTGTTTGTCGTTGACCGCAAGGATCTCGACTACCAAACCAGCAAAGAGTTTAATGGTTTTTCGAAAGGGTGTGTGGATAGTACGGACAATACAAAGTTACTTGTAGATCAGTTTACCGATGCGCCGGTTGCGGCTAACAAAATCAATGAGCAACGCAATACAAAGTTGATTGTTACCACCATTCAAAAGCTTAACAACGCCATTAGCCACAAGCGTTACTCTAAACGAATGGAGCCGGTTAAAGATAAAAATATTGTGTTTATTTTTGACGAGTGTCACCGAAGCCAGTTTGGTGATACCCACCAAAAAATCAGCCAGTTCTTCACAAAGCATCAAATGTTTGGTTTCACTGGTACGCCGATTTTTGTTGAAAACGCTGTTTCAAAATCGTCTCGCAAATACACAACAACGGACTTGTTTCATAAGCCACTGCACAAATACACCATTGTCGATGCGATTAAAGATGAGAATGTACTTAAGTTTAACGTTGAGTATGTCGGCAGGTACAAGAAGAAAGACAGTGCAAACGAGATAGACATTGAAGTTGAAGGTATCGACACCAAAGAGTTGATGGAATCAGAGATTCGGCTAGAAAAAATTGTCGATTACATCATTGCTCAACATAACCGTAAGACTCATAGCAGAGAATTTACGGCGATGTTTTGCGTATCAAGCGTTCCTGCGTTGATAAAGTACTACGAACTGTTTGCCAAAAAGAAAGCGGAAGGAAAACATAACTTACGAGTGGCGACCATCTTTTCTTATGCAGCCAATGAAGAAGATCCCGATGCCGATGGACTAGACGATAACGACTTGGATAAGGTGGCGGAACCTCAAGCTGTATATAGTCACAGCCGCGATAAATTAGAGCAGTTTATCGGTGATTATAACGAAATGTTCAGTTGCAGTTACACCACTAAAGACAGCGAGTCTTTCTATAACTACTACAACGATATTTCAAAGAAGGTTCGCCAGCGTAAGGTAGACATACTGTTGGTAGTAAACATGTTCCTTACAGGCTTTGACAGCAAAACCTTGAACACGCTGTTTGTCGATAAGAATCTCAAATATCATGGTTTGATACAGGCATATTCTCGCACCAACCGAATTCTCAACGAGCAGAAGTCACAAGGTAATATTGTGTGCTTCCGCAACCTCAAAAAGCGCACAGATGAAGCTCTGGCTCTGTTTTCAAATAAAGACGCTAAAGACACTGTCATAATGCCGCCGTATGACGAGTTTGTGAAGCTCTTCAACAAAGCCTTTGGCAATCTTTTAGCAATCGCCCCAGATCCTGAAAGTGTCGACAGTTTGGAAGATGAAAATCAGGAACTGGAATACATAAAAGCGTTTCGCGAGTTAATGCGCTTGAAGAACATTATGGAAAGCTTTGCAGATTTTAGTTATGACGACGTGCGAATAGGTGAGCAAGAGTTCGAAGACTATAAGAGTAAGTACCTCGACTTACACGACAAAGTGAAGACGAATAATGCCAAAGAGAAGGTGTCTGTTCTGGAAGAGGTCGACTTTGAACTCGAACTCTTGGCGATGGATGAGATAAACGTTGCCTACATACTTAAACTCCTTAGTAAGTTAAAAGAAACCGAGTCGGAGGAAGAATACCAGTATCAGTACAAGGCACTGATGCAAGCGGTGAATGGTGATCCTAACCTAAGAAGTAAACAGGAGCTCATCGATAAATTTATTAAAGAGAACCTACCTAATGTTAAGTCTGCCGAAGAAGTAGACGACGCATTTGCAGCGTATTGGGAAGTCGAGAAAGAAAAGGCTACAAAGCAAATTGCAGAAGAAGAGCAACTCGTTCCAGAACGCATGAAAGATATTGTCGAACGAATGATTTACAACAACCAAGAACCGTTACGTGAAGAAGTGGCAGGACTCATGGAGAAACCACCAAGCATTCTTCAGCGCAAGAAAGTCATACCGCGCCTTACAGAAAAGCTGAAAGACTTTGTGAATACGTTCTATGGTGGCGTCTAGTCGATGAAAAATTGGTCAACGGAACCCAGTTCAGGGAATACTTATGTCATCTGAAATAAAGCGATTGAAAAAACGTTCAGAAACTAAGAAAGAGCTAGAAAGACTCGTCGAAAGAGCTGAACATGTTTTCCTGATACATTACTCCTGCGAGTCTTTCTATGATATCAAGGACGGCAGGACTCCTCGTGTCACTTCAATAGCCTTAAGAAATCTAAAGACAGCTCAAACTGAGAGCTTTTCTATTCACAAAATAGCGGAACGTCGAGGCATAGAAATTGCGGATATCCCGACGCAATATGACCAGCTAGAAAAGGAGATGCTGGCAGATTTTTATGAATATCTTAAATATCGCCAAACCTTTAACTTTATTCACTGGAACATGCGTGACGGTAATTATGGCTTTTCTGCCATTGAACATCGATTTCAGGTTTTGGGCGGCGAGCCTTTTGTCGTGCCCGATGACAAGAAGTTTGATTTGGCAAGAGCTTTGGTGGGGTTATATGGTCGTCAATATGTTGGGCATGGTGAAGCAGGTCGATTTCATGAGCTAATAAAGCTCAATCATATGACAGACACTGGTGCCTTGACCGGTAAAGAAGAAGCCGCTGCTTTTGATAATGGTGAGTACGTTAAGCTACACCAGTCAACGCTAAGGAAGGTTGATTGTATCTCAAATATTGTAGAACGATTAGCAGATGGCTCTCTCGAAACTAATGCTTCATGGATGGATAAATACGGCGCTCATCCAAAAGCAATAATCGAATACATAAAGGAACATTGGATCTGGTCCTTGTTTGTTATGCTGGCAGTAATATCGGGGGTGATAGCCAGAGTGCTTGGGGTTTTTTAAATGCAAATTAAAGAGAGTGATTTACGAGATTACATTTACGATAGGCACCGAACAGATCTGTATAAATGTATCTCTCCAGTTAAGAAATCATTCTATGAAAATTCTTTGGCGGGAAATGTTCAAAAGAAAGTTGAAGAAAGAATATTTGCGATGATTTCTTCACTGAAGGAATTGGAGATACAGGCGAGAGAACTTAGGCTAAATAAAAAAAATGCTTTCCCAATTAGAGTCGACTTATTTGGATTATACGAATCAGGAGGAATAGCGATAATTGAACTTAAGGTAGGTAGAAATGCAGAAAGGCAAAGCTTTACAGAGCTCTTGGCCTACACTAGTTACTTTTCTTATCTGTTTCCTGACCTCAATAAAGAACTGATTGATTGCATCTTGATAGCTCCGATGCAAAGTAGGACTATACGAGATGCTTACGCACAAGAGGTGATTTTTCATCAAAGAAATATTCTTGTGTTAATTCCTGATTTCGACGGAAATAACCTTACTTTAACTCCTTACCTTCCAGAACAGCATTACTATGAATTTTATACCAATGATTTGTTCATAGATGAGAACATGCTTTCAGTGGCTATTGAATTTCCCATAATTGACGGATGGATAGATAATGATTTAGACAACGGAGGTGACCTCCCCAGGTACACGATTGACGCACTTAACGCCATATCTTCACATATTGCGCAGCGGTTGGAGACGAAAGGTTACCACGCATTAGTTTATGCCACACAGAAATGGGGAGAACTCTCTAAGGTTTTTCCCAACCCCAACGCAATATACGTAGCAGTTCTCGATCCGCTGGCTGAAAACATTTACGAAACGCAAGTCAGGGATGCTTTAGTACATGAACTTACGTCTCAAATGGCAGGAAGCAATTTAGATTTCTGGGTTCAAAACTTGAGTACAAAATTTACAGACAACCTTTTACGAGAGGTAAGAGAAGCTTTCAATGAAGCGACTCAGAACAGTGTTGGCCTTAGTTTCAATGCCCGGTTGTCCATGCCTCTATGGCATGTGGTAAAACATCAGTTTACTGATTCAGTAACGGTGCACCTGCTAAAAAGTTATCTCACAGGCTTCTTAAACGAAATGTACCAAATAGCGTTGAGTGAAAAATATGCTTCAAATAATGAAGAAGAAGTTGAATTACCGGGGATGGCCTATGAAGCGAATAGCTTTCCACTTTTCATATGGAGCATACTAGCCCAGATTGGAAATGAGTAACTAGAAATCACGCACAAAAAAACCGACTCAAAGGTCGGTTTAATGTGTGCAAAGAATAGATGGATGGTACCAGAGGCCGGACTTGAACCGGCACACCCTCGCGGGCGGCGGATTTTGAATCCGCTGCGTCTACCAATTCCGCCACTCTGGCTTTGGTATCCATGCCTTGCAAAGCACAACTTCCGTCGCGATTCTTTGCAAATCTTTGCAAGCTATCTTTGGCTTGTTATAGTCAAAAGGCGCTTTACCTTTCAATGACTTGCCATATCGTGATTGTTAGACGCGATTAGTTTTGAATCCGCTGCGTCTACCAATTCCGCCACTCTGGCTTCGATAGATGTGCTATCAATGTGGGATGCATTATAGCGATGTCGTTAAAGGGTACAAGCTTTTTTTACCCAAAAAGGGCAGTATTCATGCTGACTGAATAATTCTTAATCACCTGATTCACTTATGATTGCTTGTAGATTAACGCTAATGTGGCAAACTACGCGTCAATGAAGTTATAAAACGGGTTATTCATGGCCAGAGACAGAAAAAAGAAAGCAGCACGTGCTGTTCAAGCCAATGACAACGAAGTTCAAACGCAAAATACTGAGCAAATGGAGCGGGCAGGGTTTGTGCGTCGCCTGTTGGCAATGATTTACGATACGCTAGTGGCAACTGCCGTGGGGATGTGCGCTGCCATGGTGATGATCGTAACGCTGGTGGTTATGCTGAAAAATGGTGCGCTTGACCTGCAAGGTTATGCTGAGCCCGCTGATCTTATTCAAGCGTCATTTGGCTATAAACTGCTTATTCAAACATGGGTAGGCGTGTGGATAGTGGGCTTTTTCTTGTGGTTCTGGCGCCGAGGCGGTCAAACCCTAGGCATGCGAGCATGGCGTTTGCGAATTTATAGCACGGTTGAAGAGCCAATGACGTGGCCGCGCTTGTTCATACGCTTAATAGCATCGTTGGGCGGTTTGGGTACATTGCTTGTTTTATTCGATTTTAAAAACAAACAATCACTGCAAGACCGTCTTGCGAAGACCGAGGTGTTAAAGCTCACCAAAGAAGCCAACGACCACAAAAGTTGGTAAATAGCGTAAGGCGCGAATCAGCGCCTTAACATTATTCCTGCGATAGCAGCAAAAAGTAAGCTAGGGAGTAAGGCACCTAAGAAAGGCGGAAGTTGATACACCAAGCTTACCGGCCCAAATACTTCGTTTAGAATAAAGAATCCAAAACCTGTTAGTACGCCCATGATCACGCGTGCACCCATAGTAACACTTCGCAATGGGCCAAAGATAAATGACAACGCCATTAACAGCATAACGCCAACCGATATGGGCTGAAAAATCTTCCGCCAAAGCGCCAATTCGTAACGAGCAGGGTCTTGCTGGTTATTCTCAAGGTAGTTTACGTAATCTAATAAGCCAGTTATCGACAATGCCTCTGGCTTAACTGCAACTATACCCAACTTATCTGGAGTGAGTGTGGAGTTCCAACGCATACTCTCGCTGGCCTCAAGCGTTACTTGAGTATCGCTGAATTGCGTTACCTCGACATCGCTTAGCCACCAACCATCGCCATCGAACTCACTGTTTTTGGCATAGGTAATACTTTGCAGTGATAAATCATCATTAAAATTAAAGATACTAATATCTTTTAACGAGTCTTGGCTAAGCACCTGACCTATGCTTACAAATCGCTCGCCATCCTTAGCCCACACTAATTTGTCAGATGAAAATAAGCTACCGCCAGAAATGGCCTCGGTACGAATTTGCTTGGCTTTGGTTTCACTGTAAGGAGTAACCCATTCGCCCACAGCCATTACCAGTAATATCATGACCAATGTCGATTTCATGGCAGAATTAATGATATTCCAGCGGCTGAGTCCCGCCGCTTGCATCACTACTAACTCGCTGTTGCTCGCCAGCACGCCCATACCAATCAGGCCGCCAAGCAAGGTTGCCATCGGGAAAAACTGTTCTAAGTCGCGTGGTAAACTCAGTAAAACATAGAGAAAAGCAACCATCATGTCATAGTCACCTTCGCCTATTTTTCTTAGCTGCTCAACAAACTTAATCAGTGCACTTAAACCGATAAGGACACTTAGCGTGACCGTTATTGTGCCTAATAGTGTGCGCGCAATATAGAGATCGAGGATCTTAAACATTTACTTTTTCCCCAATATCCACGCACGAAATTGCGTGCCGGTTTTTCTATCTCGAGCAATCAAGGTAATACCAATTATCAGCATGATTGTGTGCACCCACCAAAGCCCCAATTGAGGTGGCATTTTGCCATCTTCGAGTACGCGTCTACTTGCAAGTAATAACAAGAAATACCCTAAGTACAACAGTATTGCGGGGAACATTTTACCAAAGCGTCCCTGACGAGGATCTACCGCACTCAGCGGTACCGCGATTAGGACCAAAAATGGAATAGATAATGGAATGGCAATACGCCATTGAAGCTCAGCACGTGCCTCAATACTGTCGTCTTCCCATAGTTCTGATGTGGGTAATACGCTCACTTTTTTACGGGTTTCATCAGCGGGTTTATCTGCAATCTGAATTTGGTATTCATCAAACTCAACTTTGCGATAAGCCTTTTCAGATTGATTGCCTTCATACTGCACACCTTGTTTAAGTACAAGGTTTCGCGTGCCGTCTGGGTTGTTGGCTACTTCGCCCGTTTGTGCATACACTACCCGCACTTCGCCATCATTACCTTCGGTCTGATTTTGCGACAAGAATACGCGAAGTAACTGGTCTTGATTGTCACTATTGCTATCAACGTCGTGAACAAAAATAACGGCTTTTTCATTGCCAGTTTGCTGGAATCGTCCAGGCATAAGCGCAGAAATTCCTGCCTCACTGCGAGCTTTCTCGCGTAATTGGTATTCATTTTCCGCCGCCAGTGGTGCGAAATATAACGTAATAGCCCCCGTGACTATCATTATCAGCACAGATAAAAACAACATAACCCGCGTGACGTACCATTCGCTGATACCACAGGCACGCATGACGGTCATTTCACTGTCTACATACAATCGGCCATGGGCCAACATAATGCCCAAGTACGCACTAATGGGTAACACGAGTGATGAGAGTATTGGGGCATATAAACCTAAAAAGCCTAAAACAAGGCCTGCAGGGATATCACCGTCAGAAGCGTCGCCTAAAACGCGCACAAACCTCAAGGTGACAAAAATTGCCATTAAGATGAAGAAAATCGCTAACTGAGATTTCAGCGTTTCCTTAAGTAAATAGCGGAATATCAGCATCTCAGTCCTTCCGGAAAATTAGGAATTTTAGTGAAAGAATGCACAATTTTGTTTAAACTTACCGTTTTTACAAGTTTTGCCTGCAATCATAAACCGTTTGCATGGTGTTTTGACGCAAAAATAGCCTATATTTCATAGGGCGTTTTGCGTGATTTGCAGCGTACTAAATAGTTATGCTGTGTATTAAAACATAAAGCAGCGCGAAACGTTACGTGATTTTAGTCATCGTGCAAACCATAAACGACGAAAAGCGAGGTGATATCGTGGAGTTTAGTGTAAAAAGTGGCAGTCCAGAAAAACAACGCAGTGCATGTATTGTTGTGGGTGTCTTTGAGCCGCGCCGCCTAACGGCAGTGGCTGAACAGCTAGACGAAATCAGTGAAGGTTACATCAGCAACTTGCTACGCCGCGGCGATTTAGAAGGCAAGGCAGGTCAAATGTTGCTTTTACACAATGTGCCAAATGTACTGAGCGAGCGAGTCCTTCTTGTCGGTTGTGGTAAAGAGCGTGAACTAGACGAGCGCCAGTACAAAAACATCATTGCCAAAACGATTCAAACGCTGAACGAAACGGGTTCAATGGAAGCAGTGTGCTTCTTAACTGAATTACACGTTAAAGGCCGCGACACGTATTGGAAAGTGCGCCAAGCAGTAGAAGCGACTGAAGATACGCTGTATACCTTCATGCAGCTTAAAACTAAAAAAGGCGAGCCTCGTCGTCCTCTGCGTAAAATCGTATTTAATGTACCTACTCGCCGTGAACTAACGGTAGGAGAGCGTGCTGTTGAGCACGGTCTTGCAGTATCTCGCGGCGCTAAAGTAACCAAAGATGTGGCTAACATGCCGCCAAATATCTGTAATCCAGAATATCTGTGGCAACAAGCACAAGAATTGGCAAGCCAATACGACAGTGTTACTGCGGAAGTGGTTGATGAAACCCAAATGGCTGAGCTAGGCATGCAGGCCTATCTTGCGGTTGGTCGTGGTTCTGACAACGAAAGCATGATGAGTATTATGCACCATCGTGGTGGCCCTGCTGATCAGGCGCCTATCGTGCTTGTAGGTAAAGGTCTTACGTTCGATTCAGGTGGTATTTCAATTAAGCCTGGCGAAGCGATGGATGAAATGAAA
Source organism: Alteromonas sp. 009811495 (assembly GCF_028865455.1). NCBI lineage: Bacteria > Pseudomonadati > Pseudomonadota > Gammaproteobacteria > Alteromonadales > Alteromonadaceae > Alteromonas > Alteromonas sp. 009811495. The sequence goes on along the minus strand of NZ_CP113972.1, from coordinate 3,442,690 downwards.
TACGACATGGGTGGTGCAGCAGGGGTACTAGGTACCATGCATACCATTGCGGCGCTGAATTTGCCGATTAACGTTATTGGTGTACTTGCTGGCTGTGAAAACATGCCAGACGGCAAATCGTATCGTCCGGGCGATATTTTAACGACAATGTCGGGCCAAACGGTTGAAGTGTTAAACACGGATGCCGAAGGTCGTTTAGTGCTTTGTGATGCGCTAACTTACGTTGAGCGTTTTGAGCCAGAGTTGGTAATCGATGTAGCTACCCTTACGGGGGCGGCCATTATCGCGCTTGGTCACCATGCAACAGCGGTAATGAGCACACACAACCCGCTAGCACACGAACTACTTAATGCATCTGAGCAAAGTTCAGATCGCGCGTGGCGTCTACCGCTATGGGACGATTATCAAGAGCAGCTTGAAAGTCCGTTTGCGGACATGACAAATCTAGGCGGTCGTCCTGCTGGTTCAATTACCGCTGGCTGTTTCTTGTCGCGCTTCACTAAAAAATACAACTGGGCGCACCTTGATATTGCCGGTACAGCATGGCGCAGTGGTAAGAACAAAGGCGCAACGGGTCGTCCAGTGCCTATGCTGTCTCAGTTCTTAATGAACCGCGCAGACATCAAGTTAGAGGACTAATTATTCATGCCACAGGTTATTTTTTATCAACTTACCAGTAGCGACAATGGTGTGGCAGGCCGCGCCAGTGAAGTGATTGCATCGGCATACGCTAATAAACAAAAGATTAGCGTATTGTGCGACACTCAGGCGCAGGCTGAGCAGGTTGATGAATTGTTGTGGCAGCTACCGTCAGATCGTTTTGTTCCTCACAACCTTCACGGTGAAGGTCCACAAACGGGTACGCCGGTAGAAATTTGTTGGCAACCGCAACAGGTAGCCAGGCGACAAATGGTGGTAAACGTGGGCTCTGGCATGGTGCCTTCGCCCAACCAACATCGCCAAATTATTGATTTTGTACCCGTGGATGAAAACGCTAAGCAAGCGGCACGGGTAAGATATAAAAACTATCAGCAAGCTGGTTGCAATATGCAGTTTAAATCTGCATAAGTTTTTCGCATCTAGCTTCAATTTGAGAGTAAGTAATGGATAAAACCTTTGAACCGCAGTCCATCGAGCAGCAATGCTATAAGTCATGGGAAGATGCGGGTTTATTTAAAGCTTCAGGCAGTGGCGACCCATATTGTATTTTGCTTCCGCCACCCAACGTAACGGGTAGCCTTCATATGGGCCATGGTTTCCAACAAACCATTATGGATGCCCTTACTCGTTACCACCGCATGAAAGGTGACAACACGCTTTGGCAGGTGGGTACAGACCACGCGGGTATCGCAACACAAATGGTCGTTGAGCGTCAGCTTAACGCACAGGGTAAGACTCGCCACGATTTAGGTCGCGAAGACTTCATTAAAAAAGTGTGGGAATGGAAAGAGCACAGCGGCGGTACTATTACCGGCCAAATGCGTCGTTTGGGTACGTCACCTGACTGGTCGCGCGAAGTGTTTACCATGGACGAAGACCTGTCTAAAGCTGTGACAGAAGTATTCGTGAAATTGCACGAAGAAGGCCTTATTTATCGCGGTAAGCGATTGGTAAACTGGGACCCAGTGCTTCACACTGCAGTATCAGACCTAGAAGTACTGAACGAAGAAGAAGACGGCCACATGTGGCACATGCGCTATCCGCTAGCGGATGGCAGCGGTGAGCTAGTAGTAGCGACTACCCGCCCTGAGACTATGCTAGGTGATACAGCGGTTGCAGTGCACCCAGATGACGAGCGCTATCAAGACTTTATCGGCAAAGAAATTAAGCTGCCTATTACTGGTCGTTTAATTCCTGTGATTGCCGATGACTATGTTGACCAAGAATTTGGTACAGGCTGCGTTAAAATTACGCCAGCTCATGACTTCAACGACTACGATATGGGTAAGCGTCACAACCTACCTATGATCAATATTCTTACCGACGATGCGAAAATTAACGATGATGCGCCAGAAGCATACCGTGGTTTAGATCGCTTCGACGCGCGTAAGCAAATTGTTGCAGACCTAGAAGCACAAGGTTCACTGGTTAAGATTGAACCACATAAGCTAAAAGTGCCGCGCGGTGACAGAACCGGTGCCGTCATTGAGCCATACCTAACTGACCAATGGTATGTTGCCGTTGAGTCTCTTGCAAAGCCTGCTATTGAAGCAGTAGAAAGTGGCGAAATTCGCTTTGTGCCAGAGAACTGGAACAAAACGTATTACCAGTGGATGCACAATATTCAAGATTGGTGTATTTCACGTCAGCTGTGGTGGGGACACCGTATCCCTGCGTGGTACGACGAAAATGGTAATGTTTTTGTTGGCCGCACTGAAGAAGAAGTGCGTGAAAAGCATGGACTTGGTAGTGATGTTTCCCTTTCACAAGATGACGACGTTCTTGATACTTGGTTCTCAAGTGCGCTTTGGCCATTCGCAACCATGGGCTGGCCTGAAGAAACACCAGATCTTGAAACGTTTGTTCCGTCTTCAGTATTGGTAACGGGTTTTGACATTATCTTCTTCTGGGTTGCCAGAATGATCATGATGACCAAGAAATTTACTGGCAAGATCCCGTTTAAAGACATTTATATTACCGGCCTTATCCGCGATGAGAACGGCGACAAAATGTCAAAGTCGAAGGGCAACGTGCTTGACCCAATTGATTTGATCGACGGGATTGATATCGAGTCGCTCGTGACTAAGCGCACCGCGGGTATGATGCAGCCGCAGCTTGCTGAAAAAATTGCTAAGCGTACTCGCAAGCAATTTCCTGATGGTATTCAAGCTTACGGTACTGACGCATTACGCTTTACCTTTGCAGCGATGGCGTCAACCAGCCGCGATATCAATTTTGATATGGCCCGTGTTGAAGGCTACCGTAACTTCTGTAACAAAATTTGGAACGCATCGCGTTTTGTATTAATGAACACAGAAGAGCACGATACAGGTCGTGACGGCGGCGAGATGGTGCTTAGTATGGCCGATCGCTGGATTTGGGCGAAGTTCCAACAAACGCTGGTTGAGTTTGAAAAGGCCCTTGAAGACTACCGTTTCGACATTGCTGCGCAAACCGTTTACGAGTTCACCTGGAACCAGTTCTGTGACTGGTATCTAGAGCTGACTAAACCTGTGCTTAACAATGACGCTAGCACAGAAGCTGAAAAGCGCGGTACGCGTCATACGCTTATTAACGTACTTGAAAGCCTGCTTCGCTTGTTGCACCCGCTAATGCCATTTATTACCGATACTATTTGGCAGCGCGTTGTTCCACTAAGTGCGCTTAAAGTAGAAGAAGGCGCTAGCATTATGGTTCAGGCATTCCCTGAAGTTGATGCTGCGAAGCAAGACGATAAAGTGCTTGCCGACATTGAGTGGGTGAAGAAGTTTATCGTAGGTATTCGTAATATCCGCGGTGAAATGGATATCTCTCCAAACAAACCACTTAATGCGCTACTTAAGAACGTAAGCGATGAAGATGCACGCCGTCTTGATGCCGCTAAAGCGTTCCTTGATAAGCTTTCTAAACTTGAAACCGTAACCGTATTGAAAGACGGTGAAGAAGCGCCAGCAAGTGCAGCAGCGCTTGTGGGTGAGATGGAAATTCTTATCCCAATGGCGGGGCTTATCGACAAAGACGCAGAGCTTGCTCGTATTACCAAGGCCATGGAGAAAATCGAGAAAGACGTATCTCGCACTCGCGGTAAATTGGGTAACGAAAAGTTCGTAAGCAATGCACCAGAAGCCGTTATCGAAAAAGAGCGTGCTAAGTTGGACGAGGGCGAAAAAGCACTTGCGAAACTTAAAGAGCAGTTCGAGACAATTCAGGCACTGTAACGTTTAGCAACTATGCTATTTGAGAAAAGGGCTGTCTTATAGACAGCCCTTTCTTTATGTCATTGCCCTGATTTTAATACAATCCACACGTTACGCTCGGTGTTGGCCACTTTGTTTCGTCAAGTAACGCATTAAAAGTGCTACCAGAGACTTTTGTTTTATAGGTTTGGTCAGGTAGTCGTCCATACCTGCTTCTATTGCGCTCTGTTTATCTTCTTTCATTGCGTTAGCTGACAGGCCAATGATAGGGATATGTTTGTACCCTTTTTCTCTTAATGAGATGGTGGCTTCGTAACCATCCATCACGGGCATTTGAACATCCATGAGAATAAGGTCGTACTCCGGGGAGTTTTCGACTTTTCGGACCGCCTGTTTACCGTCTTCAGCAATATCAAACGTAAGCCCCAGGTTAGTTAGCATTTCTCCTGTGACCAATTGGTTGATGTTGTTGTCTTCGACAAGTAAAACATGGCCTTCAAGACTAACTGCTTGGTTGTCATCCTCAAAATCCATCGCGGCTTCATCGTCATTGTTAATCATTTGATTAACGAAGCGCTCGAACTGTGCCGGTGTGAATGGGTGCATAATAAATGGCCCTTTCCACAATGAGGCGTATTTTGACTGCAACGCACTGCCAGCACTTTCCATGATCAAGCCAATGGATTTCCCTTGTTCCAGTAGCTGATTTAACCACGCAATATTGAGCCTGAATACACTAAACTCTGGAATGTCGACGAGGATGTGAGAGGGTAATGATTCAGCCTGCTTAGCCTCTTCAACTGACATTATCGCGCTGCTATTTACATTAATTTGTTTGCAATAACTGCGGGGCAAAAGCTTTTCTTTGGTGATATAAACGCAATCGCTCGGTAACTCGGGCACGCGCTCTAATACACCACTTTGATTCTTAAATGCTTTAAGTGGTAATGAAACCTCGAACATGCTGCCTTTGCCCAGTACAGAAGTGGCGTGCAGCTGGCCGTGCATAAGTTCAGTAAGTTGACTTACAATAGCTAAACCTAAACCCGTACCCCCGTACTTCCGGTTGGTAGAGCCGTCGGCTTGTGTAAAAGGGTTAAAAATTCTGGCAAGCTGCGATTTACTCATTCCTATACCAGAATCAGTAATACGCATTGTCAGTGACAAGACGTTACCGCTCGCATTTAGTTCACCGTCAAACTCAATATCAATTCTTCCTTGCTCGGTGAACTTAACGGCATTATTACCAATATTCATAATGATTTGAGCAATACGTAACGGGTCGCCTATCACTTGGGGTGGAATTTTGGGGTTAACAGTAAAATGAACAGACAAGTTCTTTTCTTTCGCTCGAAGTGCGATTACAGCAATAAGATTGTCAAACAAAGAATGAAGAGAAAAGCTCACTTCTTCTATTTTTAGTTTGCCCGCCTCTATCTTCGAAAAGTCGAGAATGTCGTTAATAACACTCAACAATATTTGCCCTGAGTACGCGGCTTTATCAAGGTAGCCTTTAACTGTTGGGTTTAAATCCTGTTGTTGTGCTAGTTCTATCAAGCCTATGATCCCATTCATCGGCGTGCGAATTTCATGGCTCATATTGGCAAGAAAGATACTTTTAGAGGCCGTAGCTTGTTCAGCCTTAATTTTTGAGTCAGTTAGCGCTTTATTAAGATTCTCAAGCTGGGCATTCATATTTTGTGTGTCTTCCAGCAGCTTTTCCGTTTGGCGATTTTTATCACTGAACACCAACGCTGCCCTAGCCAGTTTCCCAATTTCATCTTTACGTGTGCTGCCGGGAATATGAGAGATTTGTATGCCGCGCGAAAGTTTGTTGAATACTTCGGTAATGGAGCGAATGGGACCCAAAATGCGAAGCGTAGAGAATAGTGCAGCAATCAATGCCAATAAAATGGCAAAAAGGGAAAATAGCTCACCATTTTGCTGCGTGTTTTTGGCAAGCGCGTACGTACGTTTGGTTATAATTTCTGAGTCAGACGTTACTTTGCTTGCTAGCTCTCCACTTAAATACAAAAATTCGTTGGCAGACCCTGCCATTACGACATTGACTAAAAATAGATTGCCTTGGGTTATTTGAGTGAGCTTGAAAAAGTCGGCCTTTGCTTTTTCCGTCAGTCTGACAATGCGGCCTTGAACTGCTTCGTCGTTTGACAATGGTAAAGATTGAAAAGCATTAATGGCATCGTTAAAGTGCTTAGTATAGTTAATGTCAGGTTTAGACAAATACTTAAGCATGGCGTTTTCCGCACGCAAAAGTAGTGACAGCGCACTGTCAATCGACGCTTCGTTCAATGCACCTTTATCTAATGCATCTTGAAGTGTTCGCTCTAGCGTTGTGATATCAGACAGCGTGCCATAGGCGACTAAATTATCGCGTTCTGAACGTGCATCAACCACTTGGTTAAAATTCTCTTGATACGCCGTAAGGTGCTCACGCATACGCGTTAAAATGTAATCGTCAGCGGCCCGCACATCAGGTGAGTCGGCTTTGGCTAACTGGTCGAGCTTGGAGTTTATCGTAACCATCAATCTGCCAAAACGAGTGATGGCTGACTGACTGGCATTTTCTTTAAAAATGAGCACGTTGCGTTGTAAGTCTACGACATCGCGTTCAAGCTCTTTTACTAACCCCACATCTATAACTGCTTTGGCAGCCGAAGACACGCCACTATTGAGAATGGCTTGGTTTTCTCTGGCAATAAACCCCTGCGCCAAAATGAGTGCCACAAGAGCGACTAAAACGGCAATCAGTTGTATTCGAATTGATGATAACATGATGGTAGTGAGGTCCTATCTCATGAGCACAAAGACAAGAAAGGGCTATGACGTAATAAACTCATACCACTTTTGCAGGCTATATTCGTAAGTCGGCATAACTGTATTCCATACTGCCACGTTGCTAAACCGTTCTTCGTAGCTACCGCCATTCCTCTGCGCTCCTTTTTCGACACTTATCATGCCATCGGTACCTTTTAGTGGCGCCGTCGCCACTTGCCCCTTGTACCAGTAATTCCACTCTGCCTCAGATAGATATTCTGCAGACCGCTGTGGGTTCGATATGTAATAGCCTTGGCGGGCAATAAATGCACCGGGCCACCCCGACAACCACCAATTCATGTATTCATAAGCAACATCTTTGCTTCTTCCGTGGGTTGCAGATGACAAGCACATTACCCCATGCCAGCCGCGATAGCCTTCCTTGGGGGCGGCGAACGTCACTGGGATATCTTGACCATTTAGCGCAGATACCGCAGGTGAAAACATACTCTCAATCGCAACTCTGCCGCTTTTCATGAATTGTACAGATTCGGGAACTGAAGTCCAAAAACCGCTAAAGTGATTTAACTGTGTGAGTTCTATTAGTACGCTGAAAAGACTGTCTAGTTCAACTTCGGTCATTGCACCAATATCATCAAATTGAACAAAGCCTTTCGCTTGGGCGGCGAGTGCTAAGTCAAAAAGGCCAATGGTGGGGTCATTAACAATCGCTACTTTACCGGAATAACGACTATCCAGTAGCCACCCCCAGCTTTCGGCTTCACCTTGAAGTTCTTGGGGTAACAAGCGCCTGTCGTAACCAAAGGAGTCTACATTGTGTACGTAAGGCAAAAAGCTGATAGTATCAGTATGACGTTCACCTAGCGTTCCGTTGCCTTGCACATTGATAATTTTGTGTGGTGCGTCGCCTGCTCCCATTCTTGCGTTTGCAGTGAGCTTGCCCGTTTTCGACAGATCATTAATCTCTTCCCAATACGCAATTCGCTTTTTCTCAATAGGCTGAATTGCTTTTGCACGCCATAATACGTTAATGCTGTTTGACCACTGTTCGTAGAGATCAAACGATGTTGGGTTCATTGATGCTTTTTGAAGTACAGCCGCACTGCCGCCGGGTTCAAAAACAATGTTTATTCCCAAGTCTTGCATGGCACGTTGCCGAAGCTCTTCCTGTAATGTGACATGTGTGCCTAACACCCTAAGTGTCGGTTTTGCTTGACCAATGGCAAAGGGAGTAACTCCAGCAGTAATACCCAGAGCTGCGCCGCCTTTGAGAAGCGTGCGACGGGCAGGGGAGTGAGGCGTATTGGGTTTTATCTTATGCGGCATTGACGCAATTCCATGACCATTATGCAATACATAATATTCTGGCATCTATTTCAGAGAGTTACCAAAATAATAGTCGTGGCGTGAAATTGCGTCAATCAACAACATCTAGAGCCTCATGCGGCTTTACTCGTCGCTAATTTGGAATAACCAAACCACGCAACTCGTTCATTGCCTGATACTCGCTTGGAATGAACAAAAAGTGTACCGCAAAGGTCAACACGCTCTAGACTATGACTTCCATAAACGCCTAGCGCTTGCTATTAATCCCAAGGCAAATAATGACAAGAACGTAGTACTGCCCCCGTGCTCTTCTACAATGACTACTGTTTCTTCAACGACGTATTCATTGTTCTCGCTTTCAAGCGGTAAGTAGGCGAAGTCGGCGTTATCATAGCTATCTGAATAAGCTACCAATGTTTCTGTATCGGCATCGTAAAGTTCTAGCAGTACATCGTAGTCACTGGTAGGAAAGCCGGAAACCAATGTACTTTCTATTGTAAAACTATCTGTAGAGTCTTCGCCATAGATGTAAAATTCAGAAGAAACGTGAATGGCATCGTAGCGGTCATTTTTACCCACATACAATACGGCATAAACAGGCGCACTGGTGAAAATGGTGTCTGCATCGAATTCTACTGAAAAGGTTGAGTGATAACCGTCGTAATCGATATCGTTATCAAGCGTTACCCAAGTATCATAAATCCAAAATTCGTTAATACTGTTTACAACAATATCACTTGAGGATTTGCTTGAGCCAATATACTTCTGGGTACGCGCTGTTTTGTCAGCATTGATTACAGCTTGGCTTTTTGTTGGTGTATCGGCGGTCTTTTGCGAATTGTTTGAAGCAACAGCCAACGGCTCGTTTGATTGCACGTAAGGCTTATCATAGCGAAATTCTTTTGAAGCCACTTTTATTGGGGCTGATGTGTCGGCAGCTTGCGCTGTTGTCGGTACTAGCACGTGCAACAGCGCAAATGCTGATAATGTTGCTAAAGAAATCTGAGATGTTTTCATTTGTGCATCCTTTTCCAATCGTTAATGACAGTGTCATTGTTGATGGAAAAAGATGAACAAAAGCTGAAGACTACCTTAACGCTTTAGTGGTCGCCCTGTAAGTCCGCGCTAGTCGTCGTAGAAATTACTGTCATCGTCGTCAAATTCGCCGTCTTCACGAGGCTCAAAATAGGTGCCCCAGCCGTCGTAAGTGACATCGTGCTTATCTGCAATCTTGAGCAAGGTGTCGATATCTTTATTTAGCTTTTCAATGTCAAGCCCGCGCTCAACAATAGCATCGAAACAAAAGACAGTGTCACCGTCGTCTAACACCAACTCTTCGGCATCTGTTACTTCAAAGCCTGCTTTGAAGGCGTCAACGGCTGCTTTTTCAAGAACGTCAAAGTCCGTACTGGCAAAGTGGTGCTCGATAGTATAGTCGGCATCTGCTTGGCTGCCGTCTTCTAGAAGGGCATCAATAGTTTCTTGGTTAAACTCGTACCACTCTTCTCTTTCGTCAAACTGGTTCATGATAGACACTCAATGGAAATTTTGACGCAAGTTTACCTGCTTTTTTCCAGTTCATCGACCTGAGTATTTATTTGTTCGAATTTTTGTTTCATTTGGTCGTTAAAATGTACCATCCATTCTTTTATTGAGTGATCTTCGGTTAATGCTTCAGGCGCAGCAATATCAATAAGTACAATGCCGTTATCCCATCGGTTCCATTTTACTTTCTTGTGCAAATTGCTGGCTGTTACCATTACAACAGGTTCATTCGTTGATTTAGCAAGCCTAAATGCGCCTTGCTTAAAAGGAAGGATACCGCGGCCGTAGCTTCTTGTTCCCTCCGGAAAAAGCCAGACAGAGGTTTTCTTGTTAGCAATTTTATTTGCCGCTATATCTAGCGTGTTGCGCGCACGGCCAGAGTTTTTTCTGTCTATAAGAATGTTGCCCGACAACCAGTAAATTTGGCCGAAGATCGGGATCCATTTAAGGCTTTTTTTTCCTATAGTGACAACACCCGGCAGTGCTGCTTTACATATGGTAATGACATCAAAGCTATTTTGATGATTTGCAATGTAGACATAGGGTTCATTTATCTTCACCGCAGGGTCTTTTTGTATCACTATCTTTAGGCCCACCACTCTGGCCATTAACGAATAAAGCTGTCCAGCAATATGAACATTATTTTTGTGGAAAGGGCGAGCAATACACACCACAAGCAAAACGATGTTGATAAGTAAAAAAGCAATGAATAGTGCTGGAACGCGGAATAAAGCTAACAAAACAACTCCTAGAGATAAATGACGCGCGCAGTATAGTTGAAGTTTCAGCGTACACTTGTCCGATGAGTTTTTACAGCGCTTCTAGGTGTAATGCCAGTATCAGCGCGCCGTATGGCTATAAAATCAGCAAAAAACTATGGAACAAAATACTTTTTGCGTGGTTTCCTACTTTTCTGTGCTTTAGTATAAGGAAATTAAGCCGATACCCGTTTACAATAAAAATAAATTAAAGCGCAATTTAACCACGGTAATTTGTATGCAGACATTCACTCCTGACGACCTAGAAGAAGATATTCTTACTGACCTAATGGAGGAAATTAACGAGCTCTATGAAGCAAGTGAGCAGACGTTGATTGAGCTAGAGCTTCGTCCTGAGGACAACGAATTGCAGCGTGCGCTTTTCCGTTCTATCCATACAATCAAAGGCGACTTAGGGTTAGTTAATTTCTCGCCGATGATCCCGCTACTGCAACACGTTGAAGATTTGCTCGACTATTTGCGTAAAGGGCAAGTCGCCTATACCAGTACAATGAGCGACTTGGTTTTACTTACCATGGACAGGGTAAAGGCCTTTGTCGAGTTAGTCATGGCGAAAGGGAGTGCTGAGTATGACGATAATCTGCATAATCAGCTTGTACTAGCGATTAGCCGTATTACGCCTGACAACGCTCCAGAGCATGAAAAGCGACTTACCGAAGCCGTGCTATTACTCAACCCGACACTTGATGTCATCGCTGACGATGATAACCCTGACAAAGTGCAAATTAAGCCGCCAGCTCTGTCGTCTACAGGTATTCCAAAAGATATCAGTAGTGAGAAAAAGCAAGATATCTTATTTTTCCGTGATTTGATGCAAACCATTGAACGTCGTTCCGATTACTGGTCTGGGCGAGGTGACCGGATTGCGAAGTTGGCAAAATATATCAATGACGTAGCAGGCAACCCTATTGATGAAGATCAGCTTGCTGTAGCCAGTTACGTTCATGATTTTGGCATGGCATTTATGCCGCTTAAATTATTGCACAAAGGCGACGCGCTAAGTGAAATAGAATTCAATTTAATGCGTTCACATGTGTATAAAAGTGCGCGATTGTTAGAGCATCTTGACCAATGGGATATGGCGCGCAAAATCGTGATGCAGCATCACGAGCGAACCGATGGTACGGGGTATCCGTTAGGCATAAAAGAGGACGATATTTGTGACGGTGCAAAGCTTTTAGCCATTGTGGATACATACGATGCTATGACTCACCCACGGGCACACAATCAAGATAATGTACTTTCAAAGAAAGATGCCGTTATTGCCATTAACCGTAGCGCAAAAGGGCAATTTAGTATGAAGTGGGTGCGTGCTTTCAATAAGGCAATGACCCAACTATTAACTAAAGGCCATTGAATGTAGCGGGTTGTTAAACGCGAATAAACTAAAAAAGGCACGCTATTGTGCCTTTTTTAATTTTTGTCTTTCTCTTTTTAAATGGCGCTAATTGACCCCGAGCTCTTTGAGTTTTCTGGTAAGTGTATTGCGCCCCCAGCCCAAACGCTTTGCTGCATCTTGTTTATGCCCGTGCGTGTGAGCAAGTGCTCGTTCTAGCATTACACGCTCAAACGTTAGCATGGCATCGTTTAAAATGTTGTACTGACCATCTCTAAGTTGCTTATCGGTCCATGATGCGAGCAGATCAGGCCAATCCGCCGATTCAGATAAAGGTTTATCTACGCTGCTATCTGCATGGATCTCTGGTGGAAGGTCGCTCGGTAACACTTCTTGGCCACTTGCCATCACCGTAAGCCAACGACACACGTTTTCAAGCTGTCTCACATTACCCGGCCAAGGTAACTGCGACATAACGCGCTCGGCTTCTTTTGAAATACTTTTGGCCTCAACATCAAGTTCTTTTGCGGCGCGTCGTAAGAAATGTCTAGTCAACAGAGGAATATCTTCACGGCGCTCAGCAAGAGAGGGGAGGTGTACTCTGATCACATTCAAACGATGGAACAAGTCTTCACGAAATTTCCCTTCAGCTACGCGCTGCTCTAGATTTTGGTGCGTTGCAGCGATGATCCTAACATCTACACTGACCGATTGATGGCCGCCTACTCGATAAAACTGCCCGTCTGCCAAAACGCGAAGTAAACGCGTTTGTACATCAAGAGGCATATCGCCAATTTCATCTAAGAACAATGTACCACCATCGGCCTGTTCAAAACGACCTTGTCTAGCGGCTTGAGCACCAGTAAATGCGCCTTTCTCATGGCCAAATAGTTCTGACTCAACGAGGTCAGCGGGGATCGCTGCCATGTTCAGTGCAATAAAGGGTTTACTTGCTCGAGGGCTGTGACGATGCAAAGCATGGGCGACCAATTCTTTACCAGTACCGGATTGACCGTTTATCAATACACTAATAGAAGAGCGAGATAAACGACCTATGGCGCGAAAGACCTCCTGCATTGCAGGCGCTTCACCAATAATTTCTGTTACCACATCATCTTGCTGTACATTACTAACAGTAGATTGCTCTCTCGCGTGAGCAAGTGCTCGCTGCGTAAGTGTTACTGCTTCATCGATATCAAAAGGCTTGGGTAGATATTCGAATGCACCTTTTTGATAAGCGTTCACAGCACTGTCTAAATCACTGTGCGCTGTCATGATAATGACGGGCAGCATGGGGTGAGATGCGTGAACTTCGTTAAGCAGTGCCATCCCGTCCATTTGTGGCATTCTGATATCTGAAATGATGACTTCTGGCGCCTGACCACTTTGAAGCTGAAGCAACAGGTCTTCAGGGTTTTCAAAGCTTAAACAGCTAATATTGGCTGTTTGTAAGGCCTTTTGCAGTACCCAACGAATTGAACTGTCATCATCGACAATCCATACTGACTCATTCGTCATCGTCTGTCTCCTTACGATCTATTGGAATGTAAATTACAAATTCGGTATGGCCCGGGTAGCTATCGACGTCGATTTTGCCACCGTGATGGTTGATAAGCGTTTGGGAAATTGACAGCCCGAGGCCAGATCCATTTTGTTTACTGGTTACCATGGGGTAAAACAGTGTGTCTTTTATTTCTGGTGGGATCCCAGGACCGTTATCAATAATCTTGATCTTCGCAACCAAGGCGTGGCGCTTGGTTTGAATGGTCATTTGACGTTCAATACGTGTAACGATACGAATCTGAGGGTGTTCAGTCTTGCTCTCGATTAGCGCCTGAACGCTATTTCGTATGATATTAAGCACCGCTTGCTGAATCATGTCAGGGTCAAGCATTAAAGGGGGAATACTCGGGTCGTAATCGCGCACTATGGTTATCGGATTTTCGGAATCAACACGCATTAGGCTGCGCACTTTCTCTAGTGCTTGATGTACATTGCTCCACTCAAAGCGCGGTAGAGAGTTAGGTCCGAGTAAACGGTCAACTAAGTTGCGCAGCCGATCAGATTGCTCGATGATCATTTGCGTGAACTCTTTGTGTTCCTCACTAAGTTCTTTTTCAAGAAGCTGTGCGGCGCCACGAATGCCGCCTAGCGGATTCTTAATTTCGTGAGCGAGCCCCCGCACTAACTCGCGAGCTGCAAAGTGTTGTGCATTTTGTAAATTTTCTCTGGAAATACGTTTTTGCTGATCGATTTTTTTTACTTCAAACAGCAAGCGAGGGCCATCTTCAAGATGAAGGTTGGTTACCGTTAAGTCGGCTGAAACGTAGCGATTATCGCGAAATGCTAACTTAATTTCGTTTTCAGTGAAGTCTTCACCTTTTCTAATGGCGGCTTTTAATCGCGTGGTCTCAATTGTACCGGGCAGAAAAAAGTCTTGCAGAGGATGGCCAAGCAATTGCTTTTTACCCGTCTCAAACAATGCTTCCCCGGCATGGTTGGCGTAAACGATAGTTAGCTTGCTGTCTACCATCACCAGTGCGGTATTGAGGCTATTTATTAGCTGCTGTGTCTCTAACTCGGTTGTTTGCATCCGAGCTCGTCTCCTTTGCACCATTATTGTGCATTGTAGCGTGCTAATGTGCCAAGTGCGATTTTTTATTCAGTGATGGATCTCAATGCTGAACCGCCTTGGTGCGCTTATTGCGCTTGCGTTGCACGCTATTAGTTATTAATTAACGCCGATGCCTGATGTAGGTAAAGGGTTTGTAAAGGAGACGATGCAAGAGTCTTGCCCGTATTATTAGTTAGCTCAACTTTAAATGTATGTGCCCCGCGATTGATACCTTCTAGCTTGAATATGCCTGAACTATTGCTTGCATATTGGGCATTATCAAAAATTAGTCGATAGAGAGGCGCTTTTGGTGCATTGGGTTGAGCTGCACGAATAGTCAGCTCACCCAAGTTGTTGCGGATAGTCGCTTCTGGTGCAGGCGTGAGAATCGACACCGCATAATTGGGTTTCTTTTTTTCAGGCGGTGGTGGCGGCAAAGTAGGGGGAGTGGCAGCGGTGACAACGTTTTGAGTTTTACCGTCAAATGACATGGGAGTGGCATTGGCTGAAGGTTTATCGGTAAAAGTCACGCTGCCATCGTCAGCGACTACTTTGTAAATTGTATTTGCTTTAGCGCCTTGATGGCTATCATTTAAAGTCGTCGTTGAATCGGTATCCTCAGCGCGTTGTTCAAGCGCGTCACTTGGTTGTGGCTGAGAGGTTTGACAAAACGCAGTAACGCTTTGCAGTGAAGCAAGTAACACTAGAACTGAAATGGCTGTAGACGTAATCTTCACGAGCACCGACCCTGATAAGCTTGATATCGTTATAGTAGTTAAACAATAGACATAAAAAAAGCCCGCAATGCGGGCTTTAGTATGATTCTAAATACTGCGTGAATTAAACGCTGTAGTACATGTCGAACTCAACTGGGTGAGTTGTCATGTTAAGTTTAGTGACTTCTTCAGACTTAAGGTCGATGTATGCATCAATCATGTCGTCAGTCATAACACCGCCAGCTTTAAGGAAGTCACGGTCGTTATCAAGAGCTTCAAGCGCCATTTCTAGCGAGCTTGCAACAGTTGGGATTTCAGCTGCTTCTTCTGCTGGTAGGTCATACAAGTCCTTATCCATCGCATCGCCAGGGTGGATCTTGTTCTTAATACCGTCGATACCCGCCATAAGCATAGCGGTGAACGCTAGGTATGGGTTAGCTGTTGGGTCAGGGAAACGCACTTCGATACGGCGCGCTTTATCGCTTGTTACGTGCGGAATACGAATAGATGCAGAACGGTTACGTGCAGAGTATGCAAGCATTACCGGTGCTTCGAATCCTGGAACTAGACGCTTGTATGAGTTAGTAGAAGCGTTCGCAAACGCGTTAATTGCACGCGCGTGCTTGATGATACCACCGATGTAGTAAAGTGCTTCTTCAGAAAGGCCTGCGTACTTGTCACCCGCGAAAATGTTCACACCATCTTTAGAGATAGACTGGTGGCAGTGCATACCTGAACCGTTATCACCAACTAGAGGCTTAGGCATAAAGGTAGCTGTTTGGCCGTATGCGTGCGCAACGTTGTGAACAACGTACTTGTAAACTTGGATTTCGTCAGCTTTCTTAACTAGCGTGTTGAATTGACAAGCAATTTCGTTTTGGCCAGCAGTTGCTACTTCGTGGTGGTGCGCTTCAATTACAAGGCCCATCTCTTCCATAACCAAACACATTGCCGCACGGATGTCGTGTGCAGAGTCTACTGGTGGTACTGGGAAGTAACCGCCTTTAACGCCTGGGCGGTGTGCCATGTTGCCGCCTTCAAACTCTTCACCAGAGTTCCATTTTGCTTCTGAAGAGTCGATCTTGTAGAAAGAACCCGCCATGTCAGTGTGGAAGCGAACGTCGTCGAAAAGGAAAAACTCTGGCTCTGGGCCAAAGAAACATGTGTCACCGATGCCAGTTGATTTTAGGAATTCTTCTGCACGACGAGCAACTGAGCGTGGGTCACGCTCATAACCTTCCATTGTAGAAGGCTCAACGATGTCACAACGAATGTTTACTTGTGTTTCTTCAGCAAAAGGATCTACTACGCAGCTTGTTGCGTCTGGAAGAAGAACCATGTCTGATTCATTGATGCCTTTCCAGCCAGCAATTGAAGAACCATCGAACATTTTACCTTCTTCGAAAAACTCTTCATCAACAACGCTCGCAGGAATAGATACGTGTTGTTCTTTACCTTTCGTATCGGTAAAACGTAAATCTACAAACTTCGCTTCACTTTCTTTAATCAGCTCTAATGCCTTTTCTACTGACATCGTGTCCTCCAGGTTTAATGTAAAAATGCGGAATGATCAGCTTCACCCCAACAGTGGAAAAAGTGAAAGCGATTATCATGCCATCTATATGTATGCCGTATTTTGTGGCATCGCACGAAAAGCATCACTTTCGAATTGAAATATTTGCACTAAGTTGGTGCAATATTGCACGGTTATGGTTCATGTTGTATGTTGCCGCCGTGATTTAGACTAGATTACTTTATGAACGCTTACCACCCAAAATGCTAAAATGGATGGGTAAAGCAGGAAATCTTTAGTGGAGTTAAGGTTTCGCATCTATTTTTAAAAAAAAGATGCGCAAACGTCGTGGTTTTTCTGTACAATCCGCGCAAATTTTTCTATCTGCATTTTTTTGCAACAAATCTACTGCATACTTTTTCATTTCGAAATAAGTCGGCATCGATTTACACAGGCTCTATATAAGCATGAATACCACTGATATTAGTAAATTGCGTAACATCGCAATCATCGCCCACGTTGACCACGGTAAAACAACCCTGGTAGACAAACTGTTACAGCAGTCTGGCACACTCGAGTCTCGAGGCGAGCAAGAAGAGCGCGTAATGGACTCGAACGACATCGAGAAAGAGCGTGGCATTACCATCCTTGCGAAGAACACCGCGATTAACTGGAATGACTACCGTATTAACATCGTAGATACTCCAGGACACGCCGACTTCGGTGGTGAAGTAGAGCGCGTTATGTCAATGGCCGACTCTGTACTTCTACTTGTAGATGCGCAAGAAGGTCCAATGCCACAAACGCGTTTCGTTACGCAAAAGGCATTTGCTCAAGGTCTTAAGCCTATTGTTGTTATCAACAAAATCGACAAGCCTGGTGCACGTCCTGATTGGGTAATGGACCAAGTATTCGACCTATTTGATAACTTAGGTGCAACAGATGAGCAGCTAGATTTCCAAGTTGTTTACGCTTCTGCACTTAACGGTTGGGCGTCATTGGATGCCGACACCAAAGAAGACGATATGACGGCGCTGTTCCAAACTATTGTTGACCAAGTATCTCCACCAGATGCTGATATCGACGGCGCGTTCCAGATGCAAATCTCTCAGCTTGACTACAACTCATATGTGGGTGTAATCGGTGTAGGTCGTGTTAAACGTGGTTCTGTTAAGCCTAACCAGCAAGTGACGGTTGTTACTGCTGACGGACAAAAGCGTAACGGTAAAGTTGGCCTTGTGTATGGCTATCTTGGTCTTGCTCGTCACGAAGTTGAATCTGCACACGCGGGTGACATTATTGCGATCACGGGTCTTGGCGAACTGAAAATTTCTGACACTATCTGTGACGTAAATACTGTTGAAGCACTTCCTCCGCTAACGGTTGATGAGCCGACAGTAACGATGACGTTCCAAGTAAACACTTCACCATTTGCGGGTAAAGAAGGTAAATACGTAACGTCGCGTAACATTCTAGAACGTTTGAAAGACGAACTAGTACATAACGTTGCATTGCGTGTAGAAGAAACACAAGACCCAGATAAATTCCGCGTATCTGGCCGCGGTGAGCTTCACCTAGGTATTCTTATCGAGAACATGCGTCGTGAAGGTTACGAGCTAGCGGTATCACGTCCGGAAGTAATTCTGAAAGAAGTTGACGGTGCAACGCAAGAACCTTACGAAACCTTGACTATCGACTGTGAAGAACAGCACCAAGGTTCAATCATGGAACAGCTTGGTCTGCGTAAAGCAGAAATGACTGATATGTCTCCAGATGGTAAGGGTCGCGTGCGTATCGACTTTATCATTCCAAGCCGTGGTCTAATCGGTTTCCAAACTGAGTTCATGACATTGACGTCAGGTTCTGGTTTGCTATACCACACATTCGATCACTATGGTCCGTACAAAGGCGGTATCATTGGTAAGCGTAAGAATGGTGTACTTATTGCGAACGCAAACGGTAAAGCATTGACTAACGCTCTATTTAACCTTCAAGAGCGTGGCCGCCTATTCATCGGTCACGGTGTTGAAGTTTACGAAGGTATGGTTATTGGTATTCACAGCCGTGACAACGACCTGACGGTTAACGCGCTTAAAGGTAAGCAGCTTACTAACGTTCGTGCTTCTGGTACTGACGAAGCGCAAACACTTGTTCCGCCAATCAGAATGTCTCTTGAGCAAGCGCTTGAGTTCATCGATGACGACGAGCTAGTAGAAGTTACACCTGAGTCTATTCGTATTCGTAAGAAGCTTCTTACTGAAAATGAGCGTAAACGCGCATCACGCGCACCTAAGTCGTAAGCGACTAACACGCCAATAGCTTTGAAAAATGCCAACATCGAGTTGGCATTTTTTTTGTCCTAATAAACGTATTTAAATAGATACTTTTACTACTACCAAATTCGACCAAAGGTTAGTAGCGATAAGCGACTTTACTGCCTATCCTAGTGATGTAGGGTTGCGTTTTTTTATCAGTGGCATGGGTTGCTGGTTGATGTAACGAGCTTTCAAACTTCATCAGAATAATAATTAAGGGGTAGTGAGTGCTTTCAGTTGCAGTGGTTGAAGACGATCAAATTACGCTGGATTTAATTGTTGAGGCGTTAGAAACACAATTAGACGCCACAGTACATCCGTTTAGTCGAAGCAAGTTTGCTCGTGACTTCATATTGCAGCAAACGAACGACACGCTGCAGTTAATCATCAGCGACCAAGTAATGCCCGATTACGATGGTTTGAGCCTGCTGAAAACCTGCCATGCAGCCAGATTAGATATCCCGTTTCTATTGATTACTGCTGACCCTAGTAAAGCGTTGGTGGTAGAAGCTAAAGCACTGCAGGTCGCGGGATTTCTTGCTAAGCCACTGGATATGACCGAACTTGTTTTCAAGTCCAAAGAAGCTCTAGCCAGAACAACATCCGCTATTTAAGTTCATTTTGGTATAGCAAATCGTCGACTGGTGCTAGTTTCTCATAGCTGAAACTTTTACACTGGAGCTATCTCAGTAAGTAGCAACAGGATGAACAGTGAGCGCGCTATTTGACAACACCCCTTCAAGAAAAGACACGTTTTCGTTTAAATGGCAAAAATACAAAGGTAAAGACGTTATTCCAGCGTGGGTAGCTGACACTGAGTTTCGCTGTGCCCAACCTATTTTGGACGCCATTAGCGCGCACGTTGAACACGGCAATATGGGTTACATTTTGCCTGCACATCATGAAGGTGCTATCAATGCAGTATGCCGCTGGTTGAACGACAAGCACAATTGGCAGATTGAACCTGAATGGTTAGTGTGGACACCTGGCGTAGTGCCTGCATTTAATGTGGCGATAAAAGCGACGTGTGAAGAAGGTGATAAGGTACTTATTCAAACACCTAATTATCCACCACTACTTGCTGCGCCCAAGATAAATGGGCTAGAGCGTGTTGATATTGGTACTGTGATAGAAACCACGCTTGATAGCAAGGGGGCAAAGGTTGAGCGCTATACGCTTGATTTCGAAGCGTTGGAACGAGAAGCGGCCGACCCCAAATGTAAGCTATTTATCTTATGCAACCCAATGAACCCTGTTGGTTCGGTATTAACGCAAAGTGAACTAGATCGTATTGCCGCTATTTGTAATCAACATAACGTCACGCTTTGCTCAGATGAAATTCACTGCGATCTGATTCTAGAGGAAGGAAAGTCGCATATTCCGGCGGGAAGAGAAGCGGCGTTATCACAAAATAGTATTACCTTAATGGCGGCAAGCAAAACCTTTAACATTGCAGGTTTAGGTACTTCGTTTGCCATTATACCAAACCGAAAGTTGCGATTAGCATTTACCCAAGCCGCTGCAGGCATTGTGCCTTGGGTAACTGTATTGGGTTTGGCCGCGACAGAAGCAGCATTTACGCTATGTGACGATTGGCATCAAGCACAAATTCAGTACTTACGTGAAAACCGCGATCGCGTTGTTGAGGTGATAAATAGTATTGATGGCCTAAGCATGCTTAAAGCCGATGCAACCTTTCTTGCGTGGGTTGATGCAAGTGGTTTGGGCGTGGAAAATGTACTTACGTGGGCTGAAGAAAAAGGCGTTGGCCCGTCGCCCGGTGTCGATTTTCATAAAGCGGATCACTTTAGAATTAACTTTGGCTGCAGCCGTGACATGCTAGACGCTATCTTAGCGCGCTTGTCGGGTTCTTGATTGACGGGCGTTCAATTGGTTAGGGCTCTAATGAAAGGTCAATTAAAACAGCGCTTCATCGATAACGCATCGTGAAGCGCTGTTTTTTGTATTAGCTAAAAACACCAATAAGCTTATAAGCGCCTAATGCTACCACAGTGCCTACTACTACAACGCCTGCTAAGTTACTTTTCCATGTATTTCTAAACTCGCCCAAAGCGTTACTTTTGTTCATCACCACCAACAGAAAAATGGCGATAATGGGCAACAATAAGGCATTAGTTGCTTGGGCAAACAATATGGCGGGCAATGGTTTAAAACCCAAAGCGGCAACGCCAACGCCGATTGCGATAATAACAAACCATACCGTTTTGAACCCTTTACTTTGCATATCATCTGACATACCTAATGCACCGGTAACTGCGTAAGCTGCAGCGAGTGGGGCGGTGATAGCACTTGTTAATCCGGCCGCAAATAAACCAAGCGCGAAGAACCACTGTGCTTTATCACCGAGCACTGGCTTTAGTTGTTCGCCCATATTGCTGGCGTCCATTGAGGCAGCTTGATTGAAAAATGCCATCATTGCCGTGGCCATAACGATCATGGTAATGAGGCCGCCCATACTGATGGCTCTCGCTGACTGTTGTCGACAGGCAGTTACTGCCGCAATTTTATCTTGCCCCCGAGATGATTTAGCCACTAAGCTGGCATGCAAAAAGAGGTTGTACGGTACTATGGTAGTGCCAATTAGCGCCAATACAGTGGTAATGGCGTCTGTATCAAGCCGAGGAGAGAGCATTTGTGAAAGCATAGCGCTAACATCAGGCTTGGCGACCAGTAGCGTTACAAGAAACACACCAGCCATAATAAACACCAAATACACTAATACCGTTTCTATCCACTGATAGCTTCCAGTCCACAAAAGTGCTATCGCAATTACGCCTAAAATACTTGCCCATGGGCCAATCCCAATATTAACAAATGCATCTAAGCCAATGGCGGCCCCTGTTAAATTACCCGATTCATACGCGGCATTACCAATACCAATAGCGGCGACAATAAGCACGATAAAAAAGTGTTTTAGCCAAGGCTTGTAGGCCATGTTTTTCATCGCGCTGGCCAGCCCTTCCTCACTGGCTACACCCAGTCTTGCGGCCATATCTTGAAGCACTATTGTGGCAAAAATAGAGAAAAGTAGGGCCCAGACAAGATGGAAGCCGAAGTTTGCACCTGCCAAGCTTGCTGTGGTTACTGTACCTGGGCCAATAAAGGCGGCCGCGATAATATATCCTGATTTATCTTTTGCCATTGCAACGACTCTTAGTTAAGTTTTGCTATCATGACAATAGGGCTGCGAGTACGCAACACTCTCGCTACATCAATTCAATTTGTTGAATTGATATTAACCCTATTGTCGCGTACCCAGCTCTGAGGTGGAGTAAAACAGCCAGTTGGCCATTGCTCTCAGAAAAATGGCTGCGCAGCCTAACGTTTCACAAAATAGAACGCAAATTAAAATGAGAATTAAACGGTGAGTGAAGAGTTTCCGATACATATCATTTCAAACACAATCGAGCACCCTTGCTTTAAGCAAGTACTTCCCTCTGTACCAAGGGTCGATGGAATGATTTTCGCAGTCGCCGCAGCGCCTGAAATTCCAATGCCAGAACAATGGATGCCTTGGGTTATCACCAATAGTGCGAGCCATCTAATAGACAAAGACGTCGATAAACTTGCTGAAACATTAATGGATGGGCTTCGTGCTCATTTGGGGTTTATGCGCAGTGATGCCATCCCGTTACCTGCTCATATGTTTGCGCCTGAGCAAACTGACGAGGGCGTAAGACCGACAACTGCGCTAGCCGATTGGCTCAATGGTTTATTGCAGGCGCACAAGCAGGTGGAACCCGTATGGCAAAGCGCATGGGAAGTTCATGCAAAGAAAAATGTTGTTAACACGGACGATAACGAGGCGCCTGAAGTACGTCTATCGCGGTGTCTCAAGCTCTTTTCAACCCTTGCCAATATTGATCTTGCGCTTCAATACCGCAATGAAGAGCAAGCGCAACAGCTAAATAACAATCTCGCACTGTTAATTAAACAGCTGCCTGCCATGTTAAAAGATTATACGCAGTTAGCCGGTGAGTTAGCAGAAGCTTTACCTAATCAGTTTGAAACCTTCGTCAAACCGCAGTAAATACTCACTATCGGTTAAGTGCGTTTAAGGTAGGGTATACCGTTTCAGTGTGGCGAAAGCACCGTGTATTCAGCGATTACGGTGTTGATGGTGACGTTGAACAAGGGAATGCTTTAGCGATGCAGTATAGCTATCAAGTTCAAGTTTTGCGCGTTCATATTGTTCGTGTAAAGGCAATGATGCAGGGTCGCGCATAAGTGCTTTAAATGCGATGTCTGTTTGCTTAAGAAGGTGCTTCAAGTGTTGGTTACTATCATCCATGTATTTGTATTCCGTCATCAACGAGTAAAGTAGCTGAGCAAAAGCACCCTGGCTCAGCAGCGGTTTAAAGATAACACTGGCTCCTTGAGTGTTATCTTTAATACTACAGTTTTTTTCCGCTAGCGCTAGCTTATATTTACAAAGGTTTAACAACTGCTAGGCAGACTATGGCAAGTATCAACAATACCGGCGCTTCGTTGATAATTCGATAAAAGCGTGGAGTATGCCGATTTTCGTCTCTTGCAAACTGCTTCATTAACTTAAACAAATAGAAGTGGTAGCCATAAAGTGCAAGTAAAAGCAGTAATTTTATGTGCAACCATCCCGACATTTTAAACCATGTTCCCCCGTAGCTGGCAATAAGCGCTACGCCGAATACCAGGGTTAATAGGGCGAATGGTGTAACGAAAAACCACAGGCGACGCTCCATGACTTTGAACTCGTCTTTGACGGCTTGAGAGGTTGTCGACGCGTGGTACACAAAAAGGCGAGGAAGGTAGAAAATTCCCGCCATCCAAGCAAGCATGAAAAAGATGTGTAATGCTTTAAACCATAAAATGTACATACTAGTATTGGGCCTTTTGTAAGAAACTTTGCAATATATTCCACGTAATAACGCCAATAATATCGTTTAGTTCCTGATCGTAAATATATACTGCGCCAGAACGCGAGTTTTTAAGATGTTCGTAAACTTCGTGAAGTGTTGACTGTGCGTTAATGCCTTCCATCTGGTAATAACTTAATGCGGTGGCATCGTGTTCTAAGCTTACGTTGTATTGGACCAGTTTATACTGCACATCTATTTCAAATTTTGATTTTTGAATAACAATGGTCGTCGGGTTTTTCTCAAGAAAATCCGTTAATGCCTTTTCTGGTGCGTCGTGAAACAGTTTGTAGTCGGTGTTCATCGCTGCAAGTACCCCGGTTTTTTCTAATGCTTCACGAATTGAAGAAATTGCATAGGGCAGGTTTTGATAATCAAGCTGTCTGATGAATATTGAGCGGTTGCCAAAAAATTGGGTAGACGTTACGTAGGCTGGCACAATGACAAGCATAGCGGGCAAGATAATTTGAGGGCTGTAAGAGAGCTCCATCACAGCAGACAGTGCCGCAAGAGGCGCGTGCAACACGGCTGTTAACATGCCTGCGATACCTAGTAGGGCAAAACTATTGGTGAACTCAGGAACATCAATAAAATAAGAAAGTGGTAGTAATAACACGGCGCCCGCCAACATGCCGATCACCATTACTGGGCCAATAATGCCGCCAGGTATACCGAGACCAATTGCAAAGACCGCCAATATAACTTTAAACACCAGTGTTGATACAAGTAATAGTGTGCTGGGCGAAGTGTCAAACAAGTGCTCTACATCAACAAAGTTTGCCCCTAGCGCTTCGGGGATAAACATGCCGATAGTACCAGTGATAACGGCGGCCAAAACTAGACGCCAAACCATCGAAACCGGTCTAAACAAGGCCATAACACGCATAAGTTGGCTATTGAACAAGACTGCCAGCATGCCTAACAAAATGCCAAGCAATACCAAGTAAAAATACATCCATTGACTGAACGCATTAAACGACAAGAAAGACAGTTCGTTAATTTCGCCAAATACAATGCGCGTCAGCACTGAACCGCATGCCGCAGCTAGCATTACTGGAACAAAAATATGAATTTTGTACTCTCGTAACACAACTTCCATCACAAAAATGACCGCGGCGAATGGGGTATTAAATGACGCTGAAATACCGGCGGCAATGCCACAGCCCGCCAGAATACGAATACTGTTGTAAGGTAAACGAAGCCACTGTCCTAGAAAGCTGCTTCCCGATGCGCCCATGTGAACACTCGGGCCCTCGCGGCCAACAACAAAACCACCCGCGAGTGCTAGCATGCCGCCAAAGAATTGATTTATTGTCGTTCTAAAAGGAATGTGGCCGTAAAAGTATTTAACGCGATGTATGACAAAGGGAATGCCGAGGCGGTAATGCTTGAACCCGGTTAAAAAGGCAATAAACAAGATAAGCGCAACGCTTATCAACGGCATAAGGAGCCACACTAGCCAGTCGTGCTTTAAGTACGATTGCAATGTAGTAATGCCAGTGGCTTGCAACCATTCTACGCAAAGTCGAAATAGGATAATAATGAGCGCTGCACTTGTGCCCCCAACAATGCCAAGCACGCACAACTGCACTGATGTACGTGGGTGAGCTACTTCCTCTCTTAAAGCCTGCAAGCGCATGATGTGATACAGTAGATTCGACGTAACTGGAAGCTTACCATAAACACTTAAATTTCATAATGTTTTAGGCTTTATGTCGAGTTCGCCTATTCGTGCGAGTATTACTAATATTGGGTGACGTATAAAACTACCGCCAAGCCGTGTTTTAACGTGCGCTGTGTATTGAAGGTGCGTAGTTGGAAAATTGTAATAATGACAACCGATCAATTAAAACAAATCGTAGGTAACTACAAATGGACTTTCATCGTCGCTATTGCGCTATTTGCGATGGTGATATTTGGTTATCAGCTAGCACGCGTTGTTGACCAAGGCGATAGCAAAAAAGTGGCGGCACAAAATGAAACTATTGCCATTTTGTCAAATGAAAACAACACGCTGACTACACGAGTCAATCAACTTGAAGTAGCGCTAGAACTAGCAAAGCGCGAAACAGATTCAATGACTAAAAAAGTGAGTGAGCAAAAAAAAGAACTTGAAGCACAGCAAGAGTTGCTGACGTTTTATGAGCGCGTTATGGCGCCTGAAAAATCTGAAGCCATGCTGGCCATTGAAGGCGTTGAAGTATTTAGAATTGATAAGAATCGCTTTCAACTTCGTATGGTGCTATTGCAATCTCGTCAACAAAAAACAGTGATTAACGGCAACTTGAGAGTGAGTTTGCAAGGTACGAAAGAGGGCCGTGAACTTAGGCTTATTTCAGGCGAAACCCCCTTCTTGTCTGAGGATATTAAGTACCGTTTTCGTTTTTTCCAAGCAATTAATGTAGAAATAGCGCTACCTGAGGGCTTTGAGCCCGACACCATTTTGTTTTCATCATCGGTGTATCAATACAAAACGCGCAAAGAAACATTTGAATTAAGTGTCCCGTGGGAGCAAGCGCTCGCCGTCGAGCTAGAATGATCGTATCGCTGTTTTTTACCTATAAAAGAACAATACGCTCTGATAGGTAAGGAAACGACGATGGCAGAAACGCGAATAGAAAAAGACAGTATGGGCGAGTTGGCTGTGCCGGTGGACGCTCTGTACGGTGCGCAAACCCAACGTGCAATTGAGAACTTCCCTATAAGCGGGCAGGCCATGCCAGAAGCGTTTGTTCGTGCGCTTATTACCATTAAAAAGGCTGCCGCTCGCGCTAACCAGAAATTGGGTGTGTTAGACGATACACGCGCACAAGCAATAATTAATGGGTGTGACAACCTTTTAAGTGACGCTAACATCATGAAACACTTCCCGATAGATGTGTTTCAAACAGGCTCGGGTACGAGCTCTAACATGAATGCTAATGAAGTTATCGCGTATTTGGCGAGTAAACAATCTGATAGCAATGTACACCCCAATGACCACGTTAATTTAGGGCAAAGTTCAAACGACGTTATTCCTACCGCTATTCATGTGAGTGCTGCAATAGAGGTAAGCAATGAATTAGTGCCAGCCCTAGATATACTCATAAAGATAATAGAAGACAAAGCCCAAACCCTTAGTGCTTATTGTAAGACGGGGCGCACCCATCTTATGGATGCTATGCCAGTTAGAATGGATCAGAGTATTACGGCGTGGGCATCGCAGTTAAAGCAACATCGCTGGCATCTAAAGACCTTGCAAGCTCCCTTACATACGTTAGCCCAAGGCGGTACTGCGGTAGGAACAGGGGTGAACTCCCATCCTGAGTTTGCGACGACTTTTTGTGATGTACTAACGCAGATAACCGGGCTTGAGTTTATGCCTTCACAAGATTGCTTTGCCTTAATAAGCGCACAAGACACGGCGGTAGCCCTGTCGGGAGTGCTCAAAGGAATTGCGGTTACATTAATGAAGATAGCTAATGACCTGCGGTGGATGAATTCAGGGCCATTGGCGGGCTTAGGTGAAATTACACTACCAGCGCTTCAACCAGGCTCATCCATTATGCCAGGAAAAGTAAATCCAGTAATTCCAGAAGCGGTCGCGATGGCCGCCGCGCAAGTGATGGGCAATGACACTACAATTTCGATAGCAGGTCAGTCAGGAAACTTCGAGTTAAACGTTATGCTTCCCTTGATAGCTAATAATCTTCTGACAAGTTTGTCGCTAATCACCAACAGTGCAGTTGCCTTGGGCGAGAAAGCAATTCGCGACTTTTCTGTGAATCAAGACAACTTAGCGTCGTCCTTATATAAAAATCCAGTATTAGTAACGGCGTTAAACCCTATCATTGGCTATGCAAAAGCCGCAGAGATTGCCAAAGCCGCCTATAAAGAGAAAAAGCCAGTGGTAGAGGTGGCTGCACGCATGACTGATATCCCAAAAGACGAGCTTGAGGCGTTGCTAGACCCAACAAAATTAACGTCAAAACAGCCCCTAGATTAATACCGTTTTATTTTGTTTATTTCAGCCTGCTAGCAATTAGTAGGATGGGGTTGGTTATTATGTGACCGGTTGTTGGCACGTTCTTCGCTTATTCATGCTTTCTCGCTGCTTAACAGTTGCCGTAGAAAGGATTTTTGATACAGTGACGTCATAAACAGGCTTGGCCTTTAATGTATGTAAAGGTTGTGAGGTTACAGAGCCTTTTCGGGAAGAACAAATGACAGAAACGTGCTTTCGCATGAAAGGCACAACGCTAACCAGCATTGTGCTAGAAGTAGTAGATTTTGAACCAGATGTTTTTGAATCGCAGTTAAGCCAAAAAGTGGCAAGTGCGCCTCAATTTTTTACCCGCTCATCACTCATACTGCACATAGTGAAGCCGCTATCGGCAACAGAGTTTGAACTACTGGTTGCGCTATGTAGACGCTTGCAGTTGCAACCGATGGCAGTAAAAGGTGAGGTCGGGGAGTTAAAACCCATTATCAATGACTTGGGCTTAGCAGATGTTAGCCAAAGCAAATTTACTGATTCTGCGCTTAAGGCGCAGCGAGTAGACGTTGCAACTCAAGACGACACCAAGAAAAATAGTCAAGAAACGAGTGACAAGATAGCACCGCAAGTTGCTAAACCACAAGTTGCACTATTTAAGCCAGCAAAAGTAGTGGCTCGTCCAGTGCGTTCTGGGCAACAAGTGTATGCAGAGGGAAGTGATTTAATTGTAACTGCGTCGGTGAGTGAAGGCGCTGAATTGCTTGCTGATGGCAATATACACGTGTATGGCACACTACGAGGAAGAGCGCTCGCAGGTGTTAAAGGTAATACACAAGCTCGCGTGTATTGTCAGGCGCTCGATGCAGAGCTTATTTCAATTGCTGGGCAGTTTATTATGCATGAATCGGTGAAAGGTGACTGCTGGAAAAAGCCTGCTCAAGTGTATTTAGAAGAAGAAACATTACGCATAGTGCCTTTGGCATAAAAACGTTAAAACAATCGCGCTAAAAATGTGCTGTGTGAAAAATAGGAATTAATAGATGGCAAAAATAATCGTAGTAACATCGGGTAAAGGTGGCGTTGGTAAAACAACATCAAGCGCAGCAATTAGTACTGGCCTTGCGTTAGCTGGACACAAAACCGTTGTCATTGATTTCGATGTAGGCCTTCGAAACTTAGACCTAATCATGGGCTGTGAACGCCGAGTTGTGTACGACTTCGTTAATGTAATTAATAAAGAAGCTACGCTGAAACAAGCGCTTATTAAAGACAAGCGCACTGACAACTTATTTATTTTGCCTGCATCTCAAACGCGAGATAAAGACGCACTGACCATTGAAGGTGTGCAAGCGGTGCTAGATGAGCTTAAAAATGACTTTGATTTCATTATTTGTGACTCACCTGCAGGTATTGAACAAGGCGCACAAATGGCTCTTTACTTTGCGGATGAAGCCATTGTAGTAACAAACCCAGAAGTATCATCGGTACGAGATTCAGACCGTATTCTTGGTATTTTACAGAGCAAATCGTTGCGCGCAGAAAAAGGTGAGTCGGTTAAAGAACATTTGCTATTGACGCGCTACAACCCAACACGCGTAGAAAGTGCAGAAATGCTTAGTGTTGCCGATGTAGAAGAAATCCTTGCTATTCCGCTTCTAGGTGTTATCCCAGAATCAGAAGCGGTACTTAAAGCGTCTAACCAAGGCCAGCCGGTCATTTTAGATTCTGAAGCTAACGCGGGGCAGGCATACTCTGACGCGGTCAAGCGTTTGTTGGGCGAGAGTGTGGAGCATCGTTTCCTTGAAGCCGAGAAGAAAGGATTCTTTAAACGCTTATTGGGAGGGAAGTAATGGGCATTTTTGATCTGCTGAAGAAAAAGCAAAAACCAAGTACAGCCGCAGTGGCGAAAGAGCGTTTACAAATTATTGTTGCACACGAACGCAAAAAGCGCAGCGAGCCTGATTACCTTCCTATGATGCAACAAGAGATCATTCAAGTGATCAGGAAATACGTGACTATCGCGGATGACCAAGTTTCGGTTCAACTTGATAACAACGATGATTGCAGTGTCTTAGAGTTAAATGTGACGCTGCCTGACTCACAGTAGCGAGCAATTTGATACTTCATTTATAAAAGCGACCTAGCCTGTCTGGCTAGGTCGCTTTTTTTATTTGAAATATAAAAAACTATTCTTTTTTCAAAGACTTTATACGTTTGGCTTATGTACAAAGTGTGTTTCTAATCTAAACTGAAAAAACACGTAACGCATCAGTGGTCATTGTTTTCATAGGAAGTCGATATGCAACGGAGTTTAGAGCAAGAAGTTGCGCACCTCAAAAGGCGGCTAGAGCGCGAGAAAAAAGCGCGTGAGTCTGCTGAACAATTACTCGACGATTATGCAAAAAAGACCTTTATTGCTAACGAAAAGCTTCGAGACGCCGTTGCTGAAGTTGAGCATAAACAACAAGAAATAGAGTTCTTTGTAAAATCAACAACTGAATCAACCAGCGCAGAGAGTAATCAAACCTTGGTAGAGTCTTTACTTGGGCTCTGCGCCACGTTTACTGACGCGAAATTTGCGGCGAGCTTTTATATCAATAATGGTATGCAATGCGAATCTCCAAGGGTTATTCGAAATAGCTTTAATACCACGCAAATAACGGATATCGAGCAATTAATCCCGTTTGACACTGAAGGTCTTCTTCCTTATTGGTGCATTCAAGAGCTAACATCGCCTGAAGCCGATAATTTATCTACGTGGCTGGTTTATTCCAATTTTCATTATGTCGATGGTGTTGATGGGTGGCTTGCCATGCTCATAGATTCAGCAGCTATTGATGAGGAAAAGCTTTACGTGCTTGACGCACATATCGCCCAGCTTCGACATAGCTTGGAAAAACTGAATGATAAAAGTGATACAGAGCAAATAGATGGCCTCAAAGTTGAGCTATCAGACGCGCGTAAGCAGCTTACTATTGCAGATAGAATGTCGTCTCTTGGCTTATTGGCCAGTGGTGTTGCCCACGAAATCAATAACCCTCTTGCGTTTATATCGGCAAATAACCGCTATTTAAAGCAAGCATTGTTACCGGCTATTAATGGCTTGAAGCAAATTGCCGAGCAGTATGAGGGCACTGAGGCCGGTTATGCCATTCAAAATAACAATTTGGTACGCCTTGAAGAAACGATTGCTGAAGTCTTGCAAGACAACATGGATGGAATAGACAGACTTAGCAAGATAAGTGATAGTTTGCGAAAATTTGTTCATACCGGAGCAGATGAACTTTCTGCTGTGAATGTAAATGATGTTGTGAGTAACGTGGTTAAGATGGCATCGTTTAGTAAACAGAACAGCCAGCGTATTGATGTCGATTACGCAAATGGTAACGCAAACGTAAATGCTAATCTTGGCGAGCTAGAGCAGGTGCTTTTAAATATAACGATAAATGCACTTCATGCTACTGAAACCAGTGGCAGTGTAACTATTAATGTTAACGAGCAAGATGATAGTGTGTGTATTCACGTTAAAGACAATGGCGTCGGTATAAGCAAAGAAAATATGGCTAAAATTTTCTCACCTTTTTTTACCACTAAAGAGGTGGGTAAAGGCACGGGGCTGGGGCTGGCTATTTCAAAAAGCATTGTAGAGGCCCATGGAGGCTCACTTGAGGTTGAGTCTGAGTTGGGGCAGGGGACATGCTTCACAATAGCGCTGCCCAAGGCAATGACAGCAGTAAATGCAGAGGCGATGGAATGACAGATAAATTAGATATCTTATTGGTTGATGACGAAGTAGCTGTCCAGCGCGCGCTTAAACGTACCTTAGAGTGCCTAATACCCACCAATATTGATACGGCGAGTAGCGGAGAAGCTGGGCTTGAAGCGTGTCAAAACAAAACTTATGACATAGTTATAAGCGATTTATCTATGCCTGGTATGAGTGGTACCGAGTTTCTTAAGCAGCTTTCTCATTCAGCACCTGAGACAATTCGCATAATGCTAACGGCGCACAGCGAGGCTGAACATGTTTTAGATGCCGTGAACGAAGCTAATGTATGGAGCTATCTTAAAAAACCATGGGACGATACGCGGCTTGAGCTTGTTATTGGTCAAGCGGTGAAAATGCGCAAGACACTAATTGAGCGCAGCATGTTGCGTACAGCACTGGTTAAGGCGGAGTCACGAAGAAAACGCGCCGTTGAAGGTTTTATTGGCGAGTCAAAAGCGCTCAAAAATGTGTATTCGATTATTGAAAAGGCAGCACCAAGTTCAGCTTCGGTATTTATCACCGGTGAAAGTGGTGTGGGGAAAGAGGTCGCAGCCTCTGCTATACATAACCTAAGTAAGCGCAAACACGACAATTTTGTAGCGCTTAACTGCGCCGCTATACCCTCTGAGTTGATGGAGTCGGAAATTTTTGGTCATGTAAAAGGTGCATTTTCTGGGGCAGTTTCAAATCGTGATGGTGCAGCAACGCAGGCTGATAATGGTACGCTGTTTTTAGATGAACTCGGCGAAATGGACATGGGATTGCAAGCAAAAATTCTGCGCTTTATTCAAACAGGTGCATTTCAACGAGTGGGTTCGGGCAAGCTGGAAAAAGTGAACGTGCGCTTTATAGCCGCGACCAATCGGCATCCCCTTGAGGCAATAAAAGATGGTCATCTGCGAGAAGATCTCTTTTACAGGTTAAATGTGATAGCCCTTCATTTGCCACCATTGCGGGAACGTGGTGATGATGTGTTGCTGTTAGCAAATCATTTTATGCGTTGCTATATGTCAGAAGAAAGTAAAATGTTCTCTGGTTTTTCTGAAGATGCAAAAGCTCTGCTGCGCAAGTTTTCTTGGCCTGGCAACGTACGCCAGCTTCAAAATTTAATCCACAGTTGTGTGGTAATGAACGACGGTCCATTGCTGACAGCAAGCATGTTAGCGTCTCAGCTTCCTGTAGAGCAAGCGCGTATCCAAACGGTAGCTGAACAGGAGCGCGGATCAATAGATGCAGCGTCTCATGAAACTGCGATTGCCGAGGAACCTTTTGAGTCTTCTGCTTCACTGTCCAGTGAAGAGATGCCTACACTGAACGAAAGTGATATCCACACGCTTGCGGATATTGAACGCAAAGCAATTCAGGATGCAATTGCTTATTACGAAGACAATGTCGTTAAAGCAGCCAACGCGCTTGGTGTTAGCCCCTCGACACTATATCGCAAAATTCAGCAGTGGTAGGACGTTTAATCAATACGTGTTGCTAAATACTTGCCTATTTACCTAAGCGCAAAAGGGGGGGCGTATGTCAAAAAGTAGTGAGCAATCACACCCAATGCACGACCCTACAGTGAAAAGTCTTATGCAGCGCATGGAACCGCATATTGCACAAAGTTTCACTGTAGAGCAGCAGTTGGCACTTGCGCGCGTTGTGGGCCTGCGTGGTGGTCGTGTGCATAGCATTGATATGCGCGCTACGGTCAAATTCCCGTTTTTGCCGTGGAGTTTTTATCTTGTCTTTCTGGCAGGGAAAAACAGACGCCCACTTACGGCGAAAGAAAAGGCCATTGCAGCAGCGTCACTTTTTCTTATTGCCACACTAACTGTCATGATATTGAGTCTGTTAGGCCTCGTTGCGCTCTACATCATAAAATCACTTTTGGGTATCAATCTATTTGAAAGTTTCTCGCTTGGACTTTTCGACTGGTTAAAATCATCCTGACACGCCTTTAAAGCAGTAACTTACTAAAAGGGCTAAAAGCCCTTTTTTTATTTTGAGAAAATGAAAACCTTTCTTTCTCGCAAAATGCCTATTCTTTTTCAGATTAAAAATCGCCCAGCGCCAAAATTTAGAGGGTAATATTTCTTTTTTATGTTAAGTGATTGATTTTGTGTGGTTTTGCAAGTTTGGCAAATGCTTTGCAGTGTTGAGGGTAACGAAGCGCGATTGCAAAGCAACAATAACGTACTTTGTAATCAACAGCAGTATTTTTCTTAGGCACACAGACAGTGTCTTAGTAGGAGAAAGATGATGAAAACGGTATCTACAAAGTTTAACCACAATGCGACCAATCATAAAGGGTTACCTATTGCAGCACAGAAGATAGTTGCTCTACTTGGATTAGTTGCCTTATCTCCGCTACTTATCATTGTCGCAACCCTAATAAAATTGGAAAGCCGCGGTCCGCTCATTTTTTCACAAACTCGAGTTGGTGAACAAGGCCGTCAATTTAAGTGTTTTAAATTTCGGTCAATGTATACGCCAGACTCTCCTCAATGGGAAGTGGCAGCAAAAATGAAAAGTGACAGAGAAGGCATTTGTCAGAAAATGTACAGTGACCCCCGTATTACCCGTGTTGGCCGTGTTATTAGAAAACTTTCTATCGACGAGCTTCCTCAGCTATTTAATGTGTTAACGGGTGATATGGTGTTGGTAGGACCGCGCCCGCATCTTACGTCTGAGTACGAACAATACGATACAGAAACACTTGTACGTCTTAACTGTAAACCAGGTTTAACCGGCTTATGGCAAGTGTCAGGCCGCGCTGATACAACGTTTGAAGAGCAGTTAATGCTTGATAAAACCTATATTGCGCAACAAAGCTGGTTTTTCGATGTAAAAATTTTATTGGCCACCGTTCCCGCTGTTGTTACTGCAAGAGGCGCTTACTAATCTCCTTGTGTGCGCTGGTTGCCCTAAGCAGCATGTTGTTTATCAGCATGCTGCTTTTTTTATTTTTCAGCGATTATCCGAGTTCTCACTTTCCTTCCAACCCATTCTGTATCGCCTAGTACTATTGAAAATATTTTGCCATTTGCGCTTTTGAATACCGCTCGTTAATCCCGTCCGTTGTTTTCCTTTTTTCTTTTCATTCGTTATTTCTATAGGCAGATCTGAAATCGAATGAGCGGCGCACTCTCTTCTGTATCCTGCTTTTCGAGCGTTTCTTGTGTTTTGCAAAATGCATAAAATTTTGCTGTGCAAAATGAGAAAATCACAACCTCGGCATAATGATTTGTGTGCTGGTTTGTGTTTAAGCTTTTGAAATATAAGTTTTTTTATGAATTGGCACTTCCTTTGCTGAATACCTTGTAAGTCAGTGTTCTCAGTAGGAAGTAATCAACATGAAAGCATTATCTGTTGTTATCACCATGTACAATCAAGTGCAAAACATAGAAAGAGCAATCAAAAGCGTTCAGCGTCAAGCGCTGAAAGTGAATGAGATTATTGTTGTCGATGATGGCTCGACAGATGGCAGCGTTGAGCTTGTTCGCAATTTGAATGTCGAAAATCTAAACGTGGTTGAACTTTCTGGTTGCGGTATTGCAACAATGCGAAACGAAGGTGCAATGGCTGCAAAGAGCAATTATGTGGCTTTTCTAGGTGCTGATGATGAATGGCTTCCCTTCTTTACGCATGAAATGAGCCAGCTTCAAGAGAAGTATCCTACCTCAGATGTTTTCGCTACTCGTTATCAGTGCATGAGCGATAATGGCACACTGAGAGACGCTGACATTTACTTAAACTCGGTAAATCCTAACGGCTATTTACTGACTGACTTTTTCAAAATGGCAACGCTAGGAGATTTGCCCTTTACCGTATCTTCTATGATGGTGAAAAGGAGCAATTTTTTGGCCCTTGGTGGGTTTGCAGTAAGTGAGCATACCCGTGTGCCCAAAGACTTTATTTTGCAAGCTGCGCTTGATGGCACTATTGCATATAGCCCAAACATTCATATGCACTGTCATACTCAGTGTCATAACCCAGGTGTAGAAGACTTGTTTCCCGTCGGTAATTATTCCTCAGCTGAGCGATTGTACTCAATGGTGATGGCAGGCAATTATTCTGCTCAAATGCTTAAAAGTGTTCAGCGATACTGTGCAGTGCAGGGGCTAAATGCAGCGAAAACGTTTATCAAAAACGGCAATAGTCATATGGCAAAGTCTGTTTTGACCATGCCCATGTGCCAACACTATACGCGCTATTACTTGGCAATGTTTACACTGGTAAAACTGCACGCGGCCAAATCGCTATTAAGCAACGCGGTCGCCGCTCTTCGCAAGGAGTCGCAGGCATGAAAATCAATGCAATCATGTTGATAAAAGATCACGTTGATATAGTGGAAGAAGCGCTGCTGTACGCGATGAAGTTCTGCCATAGAATTTATATTTACGATAATCACTCTACAGATGGTAGCTGGGAGTTGGTAAATGAAATGGCATCTCGTTTCAAAGAGCTCGTCATTTTCGGACAAACAGACGAGCCAAGTAACCGCGGATTGCTTAATCGTATTTATAACCGCTATCACAACGAGTATACAAACGAAGACTGGTGGTATGTGTTACACCCAGATGAGTTACTCAGTGAGTCACCACAGGGGGATTTAAAAAGCGCATTGTTGGCAAACAAGAACGCAATGAATGTGTGGGTGGCACGTTTTTACTTAACTAATCAAGAAGTCACTGAATTTGAGAGCGAAAATGTAAATGCCTCGATTGTGAAGCGCCGTAAATACTATTCAGTCAACAAAAGCGAACCGCGCTTTTTCACCAACGACCCTGTTCGCAAGTGGGAAGAGTCTTCATTATCACGTATTCCTGCATGGGCAACATCGGTGTCAAAGGATTTTGTTGTGTCGCGCAGTTACCCGATGAGAACGCCACAACAGGTAGAAAAACTGGCGAACAAACCCATGGCATTGAATGATTATCCCTGTGCTAGTTCACTCAACGAGTATCAAGGTGACGGTCACTTTATAGTGGGCAAGTCTGTGAAGCTGAGAGCGTTATTAGCGCGTATTCGAGGTGCCTTTTTAAAAAAACTTGGTATTCGTGTTAGCGCGACAGCAAACACGGTAAAGCACAACGTTACAACAACCAAACCAGTGTAGGAGTAAGTTATGCATAACCGCGCAAAAGCAAAAAAATACAGTGTGCTGATAGTGGAAGATGATGCATTGGCTCGCGCTACGCTTATTGGTATGTTGTGTAAAGAGTTTGACTGTAGCTATGTTGATGATGGCTTAGAAGCAATCCGATATTGCCAAAAGCATGAAACGCCGGATGTCATATTGATGGACTATCACATGCCTGAAGTAAACGGTGTAGATGCCTGCATTAAATTACGAGAGTGCAGTCGTTCTAAAGATATTCCGATAATATTTTTTACCGCAGACGAAGATTGTGAGTTACAAAAACAGTGTTGGACTGCTGGTGCATCAGACTTTGTTGCTAAACCAGTTAAAGCCGATGTCTTAAAAATGCGGATATTGCATCAAATTAGCGTTAAGGCAAAAGAGCGTCACCTAGAGTCTTTAGCATGTAAAGATCAACTAACGTCATTACCCAATCGTCAATTTCTTATGCAAAATGCACCGAGATTGATTAAACAGCTGAATCGCGAAAAAGCGAGTTTGTCGGTATTGATGGTTGATGTTGATAATTTCAAGAAGTACAACGATACCTATGGGCACCTTGACGGCGACAAAGTGCTTAAGGCCGTGGCAGGCGCGTTAAGTCAGTATGCCAGAAGGCCTCTTGACTGTGTAATGCGCTTTGGTGGCGAAGAGTTTTTGATTTTGCTGCCCAAAACCTCGTTAGAAGATGCAGAGTTTATTGGTCATCGCATGACGCAAGCTGTTGAAGATTTGCTCATTACCAACAAACACGCTAATCATGGTGTGGTAACGGTGAGTATAGGACTTGCATCAACGAAGCAGAAAGGAGCTATCAAGTTTGTCGATTTGATCAAACAAGCCGATAAAGCGCTGTACCATGCAAAGGCGACGGGTAAAAACCGAGTTTCGACAGGAGCAACAGCACGAGTTACTCCAGTCAAAAAGGCTACCTTACAACCTGTGTCGCCGTTAGTGGCTTATAGTTTTGGCTAATGGATTTACAGACGGAATTCATTTTAAATGGGCTCTGTTAACATTAAGCTGTTGAGAAGCAAGCTCAATAACCTTGTCATCCAGTGGTGGTGGTGTGATATCAACACCTTCACAGAGCATATCGACAATATAGCGCAATGCATCCACCCTGGCTTGCCACTTGTGTTCGCCGTTAATAATATGCCATGGTGCATGGCTGGTGTGTGTTTGGACGAACATGTCATTAATAGCCTGAATGTAGTCTTTTCGCTTGCGTCTGTTGTGTAAATCTTCTTCTGTGAGTTTCCAGCGTTTAAAAGGGTTGTGAAGACGCTCTTCAAAGCGTTTTTTTTGCTCCTCTTCTGAGATATGCATGTAAAGTTTGATGACGCGAACTCCGCTATCACAAAGTGTACGTTCAAACTCGTTAATTTCTCTATACGCCCTTTGCCATTCACTTTGTGTGGCCAAACTATCCACGCGCTCAACGAGCACGCGTCCGTAGTGTGAGCGGTCAAATAACGTTAGTGAGCCCGGTGATGGAATTTGCTGCCAAAACCGATAGAGAAAGTGTTTGTCTTGTTCTTCTTTTGCTGGCTTAGCAACGGGAAATACATGTACACCCCGTGGGTCTAGTTTTTCAGTAATACGTCGAATTGTGCCTCCCTTACCTGACGCATCCCAGCCCTCAAAAATAATCAAGGCGCGACGCTTTTGATGAAAATAGGCCTGCTGGACGTGAAAAAGCGTTTCTTGGATAGACGCTAAGGCTTGCTTATAGTCTTCCTTGTCGCCGAATTGCGATTCAGGGAAGTCATCGAATAATACGGGGGGCGCACTTGCTGTACTAGATTCCATTGTTTGTTCATTATTAAGTAGAGCAGACGTTTAGAGTAAACATTTTTCAGCCCCGCGCCAACTAAGGGGAGTGCAATCCGTTGCCTTCACTCTTGATTCATTAAGTTTCGCCCCAATAGTTGATGAAATTAGTCAAGTATTAGATAATTGCGCATAGTGTTTGTGCGTTAGCACATTAAGTCCGGTTAAGAGGTGGGTATGTCTGTAGAAACGGCGTTGCCAATTGAGTTTTCTGATGCAGCGGCAGCAAAAGTGAAAACCCTTGTGACAGAAGAAGAAAATCCTGATTTGAAGCTACGTGTTTATGTAACAGGTGGTGGTTGTTCGGGGTTCCAATATGGCTTTACATTCGATGAAAAAGTCAATGAAGGTGATATGACCATCGAAAAAGACAGCGTAACCTTAGTGGTTGACCCTATGAGTCTTCAGTATCTTGTTGGTGGCGTTGTTGATTACGTCGATGGCCTTGAAGGCTCACGTTTTCTTGTTCAAAACCCTAATGCCACAACAACATGTGGTTGTGGTGCAAGCTTCAGCGTTTAGCATTTAAAACGCTTATACCTTTCTATGGCATGGTGATTTCTTGCGCCATGCCGACATGTTCTCACTTTCCTTTTTGTTTATTACTATCGTTGGCGCCTTGCTGACAATACTGCCTTACCGCTTTTGAACTTCTATTGGGTCAATTGACCTGTCTTGCCGATAAAGTGCATTGTCTTCACTCCTTAACTTGTCTAAGTTAACAATATAATTACAAGCATCAACATGCGACAACAGGCAAAAAGGAAAAAACATGAACAAAACCTTGTTCGTCAATGGGACCGAATACCCTATTGATGTCCCCGATAACATGCCACTATTGTGGTTTTTACGCGATAGATTGGAATTTACTGGCACCAAGTTTGGTTGTGGAAAAGGTTTGTGCGGTGCCTGTACAGTTCACGTTGATGGCCAAGCTACGCGCGCCTGTGTAATGCCTGTTAGCGCACTGGCAGGGCGCAAAATAACCACCATTGAAGGATTGTCTGAAGATGCTTCTCATCCGCTTCAAAAAGCCTGGGTTGAAGTAGGCGTCCCCCAATGTGGTTACTGTCAAGCTGGCCAAATAATGAATGCGGCAAGCCTGTTGTCTAACAACGCCACGCCAAGTGAGCAGGACATTGATAATGCGATGCAAGGCAATATTTGTCGTTGCGGCACTTATCAGCGTATTAAGAAGGCGATAAACATCGCGGCAAGTGAGTTGGCAAATTATGATTTGGCCAAGGAGGTGTCGTGATGCGTGCAGATATCGAAAGTTTGCTTATTA
Organism: Alteromonas sp. 009811495; assembly: GCF_028865455.1. Taxonomy (NCBI): domain Bacteria; kingdom Pseudomonadati; phylum Pseudomonadota; class Gammaproteobacteria; order Alteromonadales; family Alteromonadaceae; genus Alteromonas; species Alteromonas sp. 009811495. The sequence continues at coordinate 3,402,974 of NZ_CP113972.1, read as the reverse complement.
CCCAGCGCGAAAAACAAGCGCAGTCATATACCGTAAAGCCATTATCGTTAAATCGCCGTCAGTTTTTGAAGGCAAGTGCGATTGGGGGCTGTGGGCTCATGGTCGGTGTTTCGCTTAATGTTAACGCGAGTAAGATGGAAGCGGCAGAATTTAGTCCCAATGCGTTTATTCATTTGCAACAAGATGGCAGTGTGCTTATTTACTGCGGTCGTTGTGAAATGGGACAGGGGATCAGTACTGCTTTACCGTCGGTAGTGGCCGATGAAATGGAAGCTGATTGGTCGAAAGTCACTGTCGAGCAGGCTGAAGGCAACCAAGACAAATACGGTAGCCAAGCGACGGGAGGCTCTGCCAGTATTCGAACCATGTATGAACCCATGCGCAAAGCTGGTGCTGTAGCTAGGGAAATGCTGGTGGCTGCGGCAGCCAAGGCATTCAATACAAGTCCTGACAATTGCTATGCTCAAAATCATTTTGTTATTAACAAGAGCACAAATCAGAAATTAAGTTATGGCGAGTTGGCAAGTGTTGCTGCAACAATGCCAACACCTGAAAATCCAACACTGAAGTCAAAGGCTGATTTTCGCTATATCGGCTCCCACTTGCCTCGCCATGATGTATCAAAAGTCGTACAAGGTAAGCGCGTTTACGGTGTAGATACCAAAGTTGCAGGAATGCAATATGCCGCCATTGTGCATTGTCCCGTGATGGGCGGCACATTGAAGTCGGTAGACAAAACTGAAGCCATGAAAGTGCAAGGTGTTACCGCGGTGGTCGAGATTGCGCCTATGAAAGTGCCATTTGGTTCGCTTGGTGGCGTTGCTGTGGTCGCAAATAACTCATGGTCTGCACAACAAGGCGTTGAAAAATTAAAAGTAGAGTGGGATAGAGGCGTACACGGCAGTTACGACACCACCTCCTACATGAAGACGTTAGTTGAAAACGTTGAAAAGCCCGCGAATAAAATTGCTGAGCGAGGGGATGTAGAATCGGCCTTTGAAAATGCTGACCAAACCCTATCGGCGACATTTACCGAAGGGCATTTAGTCCATGCTCCGATGGAGCCGAATGCCAGTGTTGTGTCGGTAGGCGATGTTGCTTGTGAGGTATGGGCATCCACACAAAGTCCTGACGATATTCAATCAGTACTTTCACAGTTTTTAGGTATCGATAAGAAAGCGGTAAAGGTTAATGTCATGATTAGTGGCGGTGCATTTGGACGGAAGTTCAAGTGTGACTACGTGCAAGAGGCCGCGGCTATATCAAAGGCGGTGGGAACACCCATACAGCTAACATGGACGAGAGAAGAAGACACGCGAACCGGCTTTTACCATTCAAACAGTGCTCAACATATTAAAGCGGCGCTAGATAAGGATGGCAATGTCACAGGTTGGCTGCATCGTGCCGCTTTCCCTTCAATAAACACGTTATTTGACCCTTCAGTGCAATTTGCACCCGCGAATGCCATGAGTGAAATAGAGAACCACCCTTATGGTATTGCCAATTTACGCAGCGAGTCTGGTTTAGCGCCAGCACACACCCGTATTGGCTGGTACAGAGCAGTTTATGCTATTTTTTGGGGCTTTGCTTATGGCGTATTCACTGATGAGCTGGCTGAGAAAGCCGGTATAGATACCGCGACAATGTTGCATCGTTTATACGATAGTAATACTAACCCAGAACAGGCTGAACAAGTAAAACGCTCTAAAGGTGTACTTGACTTAGTCATTGAAAAGTCAGGCTATGGAAAGACGTTGCCTGAGGGAGAGGGGATCGGTATAGCGGTGCATTATAGTTTTCAGACATACATAGCCATGGCGGTGCATGTGCGTATGAAAGGAGATGACTTTGAAGTGCTTCGTGTGGATTCTGCTGTAGACTGCGGACAAGTGCTAAACAAAGACGGTGCTGCGGCGCAACAAGAGGGCGCAGTGGCGATGGGGATCTCATTGGCTAAGTACTGTGAAGTGTCGTTTAAAGACGGTGCAGTGGTAAACAGCAACTTTCACGACTACCCCGTTATGCGTATTAGTGACATGCCTGAAGTTCATGTGCATTTTGTCGACTCAGATACAAAGCCCACAGGACTTGGTGAGCCCGGTATGGCACCGTTTGCGCCAGCGCTAAGTAATGCCATCTATCATGCTTCAGGTACGCGTCATAGAAATCTACCAATCCAGCCAATGCGCACCTAAATGGTGTGTATTGGTTTATTCGATAATGAGCAGGTAACGTTATGAAACTGTACGGTTCTACCACATCACCATACGTGCGTCGTATACGCATTATCTTGGCGTCAACAGAGCATGAATTTCTTAATTTGCAGATTTTTTCTGGGGAAGATCGTGCGCTGTTGGCATCCCGCAATCCCACGTTAAAAGTGCCGTGTTTAGAAGACAACGGGCAGATGATTTTTGATTCGCGCGTCATTTATAATTATCTGGCTGATAAACTCGATTTAGATGGCCTTACGTGGGAAGAAGAGAATCAGCTAACGCTTATTGATGCGGCAAATGATTCTTTTGTTCAAATGATGCTGCTCAAGCGTTCAGACTTCGATATCAGCCAAGACAAAATGTACTTTACGCTTCAGCGAGAACGCATTGAGGCGGTGCTTGAAAGTCTCTGTGAGCAGCTTGATGCTGGCGGGTTTAGTACGTGGACCTACCCTGAAATATGTTTGTACTCTATGGTCGATTGGGTGCTTTTTCGAGAGCTTCACGATATGAAAAACTACCCCCAATTGCTCGAGTTTCATGAAAAGCACCACCACCGTATTGAAGTAACCGCTACCGACCCTCGCGGATAATAAATGCGCCTACAAGCGGGTTAATAACCTTTATCAAAGTCGAACTGATAAAGTAATGGCTCGCTTGCTAGGTAGCGAAAGGCATTTTCTAGAAAGACACTGGCGACATCCGATGGCTGAGATTCAGCTGCGGTGTGGGCAGTAATCGTTATTTTTGGATGTATCCAAAATGCATGGTCTTTTGGTAAGGGTTCTTGTTTAAAGACATCTAATACCGCGTGTTTTAAATCTCCTGCATTTAAACACTTAATCAAGGCTTCATCATCTACTGCATTTCCGCGCCCTGCGTTAATGAAAACGCTGTGTGATTTTAGCGCCTTTAAAATGTCATCGGATATGAAGTTTTGAGTTTGTGGCGTATCAGGCATAAGGTTCACAAGATGATCAGCTTGGCCTGCAAACTCCACTGCTGATTCTTGCGTGTACATGGCGTGTACACCATCAACAGCAGCTCCACTTCTACTTAACCCTACAACACGCATTCCAAAGGCGTGTGCTACAGGGATAAGTGCTTTGCCAATACTGCCAAGTCCAAGGATCCCCAAGGTTTGTCCGTGCAATGGTATACGTGGCGAGGCTTCCCACTTCGGTGGTTGCGCCTGTTGATTTTGGCGAAACATGGATGTGTTTCTGGCGTGTTCCAACAAATAAGCAAATACATATTCGCGCATTAGTTTACCAAAAATACCTTTTAGGCCGGTAAGGGTGTAGTCGGTTTTACTCGCACGCAGCAAAGGTGCATTACCTGCCCATGTCGACTGACACCATTTGATATTATGACATTGCTCAATTATCTCAGCTGCTAAATCGGGATCTGCAAGCAAGATATTTACGGCTTCAGGTTCAATTTCCTTAGGTGAGATAGCAATTTTTTCAATATGAATTTTTGTATTCTTGCCCATTGCCAGGCTGTGGGATGTCGCGTTGCTTTCACTTAACTGCGTTGAAATTGCAGTTGCAATATCGTGGGCTTCATCACTTAAAATGGTGACTGATAAGCATGCATCAGCGCCTGAATTCATTCGCTTTTTTCTCCCAGAGTAAACTTTTCTTTCCTAATTAGTCAGCGCTTTTCGTGCGCAAGGTTGTTCTAATAATGTGATTTAAGTTTTACATTTTTGTAAATGAATTGATGTGTAATACATCGAGTTGGTATCAATATTAACGGAATAACTATGCAGTCTACTACGCAGTCTTCAATAAACGTTGCACACGCTAAAGTGCTATCACCAAAACGTAACACTACTGTTGCCGAAACTACAGAGGCACTGGTGGCCGAACAGCTTTCTCATTTTGGTATCGATGCATCAAGTGATTACGGCAAAGCGCTTGCTAATACCGCACACCATTTGTACGGCGCACAATCAAGTGTGATGCAATTGTGGGACATTACCAACAATACACTGCAAGAACTCGATAAAGAGGACAGAGTAGCTTATTTTAACGCCAAAAAGTTCCTTTCTTTCCAAATAGCGAAAATATTAGACACACTGCAAAACCCCTTTAGAGCAACCTATCAGAGTTTATCTGGTGGCAACGGTTCGCAAGGTCATTACCCGCTGTTTGATAACGTTACTGCATTGTTTTCAGCAACCCCTGTTGTGGTGCGCACGGCGACTTACGTGTATGCCTGTACCGAATGGGTAGATGACGCTTTTCAGGGTAAAGAGTTTACTCACCAAATTTATTCGCGTCTTCTCAACCCAACAAATATCTCTTTGGCAAACGCGATTGTTGATATGGAAGCAGGCCCTTATGCTGCAGAGTATTTAGCGTGGAACTTTAACTCAGGCATGGCTGCAATTGATGCGTGTTTGTCGAACGTATTGAGTCATGGTGATGTATTGATTGTATCGCGTAATGTGTATGGTGGTGTCTATCAATTACTGCATGATTATTTTGCTCGTAGTAATCGAATGGATATTCAAATCGCGTGGTTTGATGGTTACGACAAAGAAAGCTTTGCCGAATTTATGCAAGAAACCAAAAAGAAACATGCTGCGCGTTTGGACAACGGCGCTCGTATGCATGTGTATCTAGAGTCGCCATGTAACCCACATGGCTACGTACTCGATGTGCCAGGTATTTGTGAGCTTGCGCACGCTGAAGGCTCGCTGGTTATGCTCGATTCGACGCTAGCGACGCCTGTGCTGCATCAGCCTCTTCAGCACAAAAACAAAGCAGCAAGACCCGATTATGTTATGCACAGCTACACCAAAGACTTATGTGGTAGCGGCGCGACTACTGCTGGTGTTGTTATCGGCGAAGGCCACAGAATGTTCCAGCCCAAAGGCAGTAACATGAATGGGGTAGATTGGTCTGAAACCATGTTCTGGGATGTGTACTACATCAAGGGCGCATTCTTAGATTCAGAAAAAGCCTTTGATGTGCTTAACGGTATGAAGACGCTAGAACAGCGCATGATGACAAAGGTCATCAATACCGAGGTGTTTACTTCTTTCCTTAATGCGCACGAACAAATTCGCGTTAACTGTCATGCATTGCCACAGCACAGCAACGCGGGCCTGCGTGAAAAACAGCATACACACGGTTGGCCTTGCACGCTATTCACAGTTGACATGGCACCAGCGAATTTACCTCGAGATGTGTTTACGCGTTTCTTTGATGCGTTAGAGCCCGCCTTTAGTCACCAAGTGAGTATTGGACAGAACAACACCATCATACTTTGCCCTGCCTTAACGTCGCATTCTGAATTAAGTACAGAAGAGCAAAAAAAAGCGGGTATCGAGCTTACAACCATGCGTATTGCGATGGGTACGGACAACGTTAAACAGCTTATTGCGCATTTCATGTTGGCGGCGAAACACTTTATCGAACCTCATGCCCCCGGTTTCTGTAACAAGTTTATGGCCATGGATGACATCGACACCTTATATCTGAGCGTTAGTGAGCGCGTGTGTGCCCAGCATTTTGGTAGTAAGCCAAGTATGGCATCACTGATGAAAGGACATGACTAAGTCGAATCTCACTTAATACTCGCTGCTGTACTTATACTCAAGTAATTAAAGCGGTAGTCGATAATTACAATGAGGATGTACTCCTTCTCCCGGGCCTTTCCTTACGCGGGCTCGGGATTTTTTTTGCTCACGGTTATTAAGGCAGCGCTATGCACCAGTTTAAAATAGATGTCACATTAGATGCATCATTACCCTTTGTTTTTGCGGCATTTCATGAACCTGAATATTTATCAGAATGGTTTGCGCCAGGCGATTGCGTTGTGACACAAATCATGAGTGATTTTAAAGAAGGGGGGCGTTACCGCATTAAGCTGATGGAGCCTAGCGGTGTGGAAATGTCATTAACAGGGGAATACACGACGATTTTGGCCAATGAGCAATTGACCTTTTCGTGGGCGTGGGAAGATGACTTAGAAGACTCTGTGATGACGTCGGTAGACATTCATTTTGAAAAGACTGAAGAAGGATATGTAAGGCTGGTGCTAGTGCAAAGTGGCTTTGCTAACAAAGAAGAGTGTGAGCAGCACAATCATGCCTGGATGTCGTGTCTTGAAAAACTGGCGGTGTTAGCCAATCAGAAAACAGGGTTTAACTGATTTACTCAGTCAGTCAATCAATTAAGGTGGAGCAAGGCCCCACCTTTTTTAACTAATGCACTTAACTTAATGCTTCAAGTGCATCTTTGCCAGTTTCTTCTTTATAAGTAGTGAAATCATTGTAGCCTTCTACGCTATTTCCATACCAGCTAGCAGGATCATCGAAAGCGGTTAATGGGTAATCGTTTGCAAAACGAGTAGGCAAATCTGGGTTAGTTATCCACGGTCGGCCAAAGGCCACCATATCACCGTCACCATCACTAATGCGTTTTTCCGCGTCTTCTTTTGTATAGCCACAGTTACCAATTAGCATGCCATCAAAAAGCGCTCTGAACTCGGCCAATGTCATTGGTTCACCGCGTTCGTGAAAACCAAAGGCAAGTCCGTCCATAACGTGTAAATATCCCACCTTGAGCGCATTAAGTTGTTGTGCAACGTAGGTGAAGGTTTCTCTGAAGTCATCAGCGCCCATGTCGTTAAATACGCCATTTGGTGATAGACGCACACCAACCTGTTCTGCCGGCCATACACTTAGCACCGCATCCATAACTTCAGACAAAAAGCGGTATCTGTTCTCAAGTGAGCCACCATAATTGTCATCTCGTTGATTACTTCGGCTGTCAAGGAACTGATTGATTAGATAGCCATTTGCAGCATGCACTTCAACGCCGTCAAAACCTGCAGCTTTCGCATTAATAGCTGCTTTTTTGTAGTCTGCGACTGTGCGCTTAATGTCATCCAGTGTCATGGCTCTTGGGACTTCGTACTCTTTTTTACCTTTTGGGGTGTGAATTTCATCGCCCTCAATTTTTATTGCAGACGCCGATAAAGGTAAATCGCCATTATGGAAGTCACTGTGCGATGCACGCCCCGTATGCCATAACTGCAATACCATTTTTCCGCCCGCTTCGTGAACGCGGCTTACAACCGAGCGCCAACCTTCGACCATGGCATCGGTATAAATTCCTGGCGATTCAACCCAACCATTCCCTTCTTCAGAGATAGATGTTGCTTCTGAAATAATAAGGCCTGCTTCAGCACGCTGAACATAGTGATCGCCGATAATCTTGTTTGGTACACGGTCAGGTCCAGCGCGACCTCGTGTTAGTGGGGCAAGCACCATTCGATTTTTCAATGTTTGGCCAGCCCAATCGAAAGGCTTAAAAAGTACTGAGTCTGTCATTAGTTGTCCTATATCTTTGTTAGTCAAAGTTAATGTGATTACAGAGATAGACACTAATTGGATTGATTCAAGCGCTGCTTTTAGCGCGTTTTGATATAAAAAAGGTCAGCATGCTCTAATGACGGGGCTTGAAACGAAAAACTACTTTTTAAACAGTGCACCGAGCACCGCTGGACGCGATGCGCCCGTGACCTCTGTTACATTTCCGGGGATGTTGTGTAGATACGCATGGGCAAGCCACGCAAAGGCAGCACCTTCTACGTGCTGTGGATGTATGCCAAGAAAGAAACTATCACTGACCTGAAATGGCGCTAGCTGTTGTTTAAGCATGCACATCAGTGCATTGTTGAATGCTCCGCCACCGCATATTATCACTTCACTTTGCTCATTTGCGCCGTTTTGCTCAGGTAAATGCGCTTTTATATCATTAACGATAGTTTTAACCGTGAACGCGAGTAACGTAGCTTGTACGTCAACAGGTTGCATATTTCCACCAACACAGGGGAGTGAATTCGATGGTGCGGATTCAAAAAAATTGCCTAAGCTGTTACTCAGCCAGTCAATGTTAAAATACTCTCTGCCCGTGCTTTTAGGGGCAGGTAAAGTGAAATAGTTATCAGATAAAAGTGTATCGAGTAACGCTGTACTTGCGTTGCCAGAGGCTGCCCATTGCCCATCTTTGTCAAAATTATGGTTTAAATGAAGCGAAATCCATCTGTCCATCAGCGTATTGCCTGGTCCTGTGTCGAAACCACGAACTGGTTCTGACGAATATTTGGGAGGTAATAACGACACATTGGCAATTCCCCCTATGTTTACCAGTGCGCGGTACTTGGTATCATGGGAAAATATGGCATTGTGATAAGCGGGTACTAGAGGCGCACCTTGGCCCCCTAAAGCAATGTCTTTGCGCCTGAAATCGGCAATTACGTCGATGTTGGTAAGCGCGGCAATCGTATTTGGGTCACCTATTTGGCAGGTGAAGCCGCGTAAGGCCTCAGTACTAAAATGGGCAGATATCACCTTACCTTTAGGTTGGTGGCGCACGGTTTGTCCGTGTGAGCCAATAGCCGTAATATCGTTTGCAGATAGATTTGTTTTATTAAGCAGCCCTAATACTGCCTGAGCGAAAGTTTCTGCCACAAGCCTATCAGCAATGGCTAAAGTGTTTAGCTCGTCTGGCCCTTCGCTACAAAGGGCATTAAGTGCAAGTAATAATTCTTGAGGGTACTCGACAGTATGAGCCGCAAGGGTTGTGCAGGTGGAGGGCGATATTTCGCATAGGACGGCATCAACACCGTCCATGCTTGTACCTGACATCAGGCCAATATATTTAGCCATTACACGCTATTTCATAGCAAGCATAATACGCTTGTTGTTATCGAGTTGCTCTTGTCGAAGGTTGGCAATTTCCATAAAGCGCTCGCGCTCTTCTTTGGCAATAGGCAGTGCCTTGGGCAACTCTACAGTACGAGGGTTGCGGTGCACACCGTCAACCAAAAATTCATAATGCAAATGGGCACCGGTAACCATTCCTGTGCTACCTAAATAGCCAATGGTTTGACCTTGCTTTACGGTATCACCAACTTTCACTGCACGCTTCTTAAAATGAAGATACTTGGTCGTATATTTTTCACCGTGCTGAATAAACACGTGATGACCATTGTATTTGTCGTATGCGGCTTTAATTACCTTACCGTCACCAGCAGCCATAACCGGTGTGCCCACTGCGGCCACATAGTCAGCACCGCGATGCGCTTTCCAGCGTTTCTGCACAGGGTGGAAGCGCGCTTTCGTGAAGTTTGAACTCACATATCTAAAATTAACAGGGGCGCGCAAAAAGCTCTTGCGCATACTGCGACCATCAGGCGTATAGTAGGTGCCATCTTCATGCAAAATAGCGCTGAATTGCTCGCCTTGGTTGGTAAATTCCGCCGCTACAATATCACCATAGCCAACAAATTCACCATCGATGTACTGCTCCTCGAATACCACATTGAAGGTATCGCCAGAACGGATTTCCATAGCAAAATCGATATCCCAGCCAAAAATACCAGCGAGGTTCATAATTTGATTGCTAGTAAGGCCAGCATCGACCGCTGCATTCCAGAAACTTGAATTAATTTCGCCTTGAGCGAAGTTATATCGAATATCAACGTCGCGTTTCTCTAGCTCAGCGGTTAACGTTTTGCCGTTTTCCTCAGTGCTTGGGCGAACAAAAAGGGTTTCAGTAGACGAAAGCTTATATTTAAGTTCACCAAAACCACCGTCACTGTTAGCTTTAAATGACAGCTCATCACCAGGAAGTAAAGTAACAAGTGTTTTGGCTAGTTCTCCCGCTTGGGTAACGTTATAAACGTCTCGTGCAGTAAACCCTGCACGTTTAAATAGTTTAGCCAACGTATCGCCACTGCGTACCTTGTACGTTTGCCAACTAGACTCTTCTTCGCCACTAAACACATCTGTAGAAGGCGTAATATGCAGCTCTACCGGATAGCGTACACCCGCATCAAGAATATGTGCTTCTTGATGACGGCTTGCTTCGACCGATTCCGACGGCAAAAGAATAAGTCCGCCTAGAAATAAACTAGCCACTGCTAACCCAGTTCTATGCTGCTTTGGTAATTTTTTGAATAGATTTAGCGCCTTAGAGGCGTCTACTGTCTTTCTCATACTACTGCCCACCTGAGAAATGTTACGTGCACAACACTATTTCACATACGTTGCTTAAAAATGCAACTTTTCTCGTTATAAATATTCGCGAAACGCTCGAGGCTGAATCAGCCTGCTTTGATTGGGGAGGGAAGGGCTTCCACAAACACGCCGTGAACCCATCCATGGGGGCTCCGCCACCGCATCCATGCGGTGGAGGGTTTGTTCCAGCCCTTCCCACCCCAATCTTCCAGTCCTGACCGCAGTCAAGGCTGAATAAGAGTAGTCAATTCGCCTAAATAGAACTTCATTCTATCACATGACGCATTGTAATCCGGTTTTTGACGTCAAAACCTTTTAATGGTTCCGTTGTACGCGTAAAATGCCGGCCAAAATTGAATTTAGTCTTATCAAAGAGTGTGACTTACAAATGAAAGATTGGCAAACAGCGTTGGCTGAGATTAAACGGGGTGTTGATGAAATACTCCCCGAAGAGGATTTAATTGAAAAACTAAAATCCGGCAAAACCCTGACGATTAAGGCGGGTTTTGATCCAACAGCACCTGATCTGCATCTTGGTCACACAGTTTTGATCAATAAGTTGCGCACTTTCCAGCAACTGGGCCACAAGGTCGTTTTTCTTATTGGTGATTTTACCGGCCTTATTGGCGATCCTACAGGTAAAAATGTAACGCGCAAGCCTTTAAGCAAAGAACAAGTATTAGAGAACGCTAAAACGTATCAGGAACAAGTGTTCAAAATTCTTGATCAAGATAAAACAGAAATTCGTTTTAACTCTGAATGGATGGACCAGCTCGGCGCTGCGGGAATGATCAAGCTTGCTGCCAGTCAAACCGTTGCGCGTATGCTTGAACGTGATGACTTTAAAAAGCGCTATAACAATGGCCAGCCTATTGCTATTCACGAGTTCTTGTATCCACTTGTTCAAGGATGGGACTCAGTTGCACTTAAAGCAGACGTTGAGCTTGGTGGTACTGATCAGCGCTTTAACTTGCTAATGGGTCGTGAGTTACAAAAAGAGCAAGGTCTAACGCAGCAGTCAATTGTAATGGTACCGCTATTAGAAGGTCTTGATGGCGTTCAGAAAATGTCAAAATCACTGAACAATTATATTGGTATTACTGATGCGCCAAACGATATGTTCGGTAAAGTAATGTCAATTTCTGATGATTTGATGTGGCGTTATTACGATTTATTGAGTTTCCGTCCGTTAGAAGAAATTGCTGACCTTAAAACGCGTGTTGCCAATGGCGAAAATCCACGTGATATTAAGATCATGTTGGCCAAAGAAATTATTGCGCGCTTCCACGACGACGCTGCCGCTGAAGGCGCCCATCAGGACTTTATTCAACGCTTCCAAAAAAATGCAATTCCAGACGATATGCCGGAAGTGGAAATTGCGCTGGGCGATGAAGGTATTGCCATTGGAAACCTGTTAAAAGAAGCAAAGTTGGTAGGCTCTACTTCTGATGCAATGCGCATGATTAAGCAAGGCGCAGTAAAAATTAATGGCGATAAAGTGGAAGACACTCGCTTAGTGATTACTGAAAAAGGCGAGAATGTTTACCAAGTAGGTAAACGTAAATTCGCACGTATTACACTGGCCTAAGCATTTGCAAAAACGCTCAAAAATACGGCCCATCTTAACGATGGGCTTTTTTTATGGCTTCTTACTTACTTGAATCAACGAACTAGATTTCTAGCAATATCTCGAAGCCACCATAGATAAGCCGCTTTCCGTCAAATGGCATGGGGTTCTCATCGTTTTGCATTCGCGGGTCTTCCATCACCTTTTTCCATGCTTCATCTCTAACGGCTTTTGACGGCCAAAAAGCAATTGAAAATACTACCGTTTCGCCTTCTTTTGCTTGTACCGCCTTTAAAAACGAGGTTACCTCTCCGTCAGGAACATCATCTCCCCACGCCTCAATAATCTTTAATGCTCCATATTCCTTAAAAATACCACCCGCTAGTGTGGCATGCTCCAGATACAACGCTTTATTCTCATTAGGTACTGCGACCGCAAATCCATCTATATAAGACATGGCAAAACTCCTTGTTTTCAATGACGAGGAAGGTGAATTTGAATTGCTGTTTAATAAGATAGCTTAAAAAGTGAGCGTGCGGCTAGCGATAGTACGTTTTTAACGCTCGGCAATTTTGGCCCATTGATAAAGACCTCTTAATGCCACTCTTCGGAAGGTAGCAAATGGAAAAGTGGGAAGCGGCGATTGATATAAAGGAAGTGATAAATCAATATCTTCATTGCCCAGCATGCGCTGAGCTAAGCGCATCCCTGAAAACGCAGCAAACGATACCCCTGAGCCACAATAGCCCATGGCATAACCAAGCGAGTCATTGTTCTTTGTATCAATGAATATTCTTGGCATATCATCAAGTGACACGCTCACCCAACCACTCCAAAAGTGCGTCATTGCAACCCTTTCAAGGGCCGGAAAGCTCTTAATCATTGCTCTATACAAGCGGGCCTTTTCACTGGGATGCTCGCTGTGCTTGCCTAATACTGCACCGCGCCCGCCAAAGAGTAGCCGCCCGTCAGGTAATACGCGATAGTAATATTTCATCATACGCGTATCCATAAAGCTCATTGGAGTACTTAAACCAGTTTCCGCTTGTTGTTTTTGGGTCAGTGGTGCAGTAACAAAAATACTCGATTGTACAGGAAACTGTTTGTTATCTACTGCGTTATGAAACTGTTTGGGTGTATAGGCGTTGCTTGCAATTAAGACATTGTTTGAGCGAATGTTCCCCGATGGTGTTTTCACCAAATAAGTAGAACCCGCTTTACGGATGTCGAGGGCCGGGGTGTTGTAGTAGAGTTGGGCGCCTAAGCCTTGTGCTGTTTTGGCATATTCGTCTGCAAGTTTTAAAGGGTGTAGGCATGCTCCCTCTACTTTTACACCGCCATAGGTGCTATTTATTGAAAACCGACGTTCAACGTCGTTTTGACTAAGCAATGTACTTTTTGCACCAAATTTTGTTGCCTGTACTGATGCTGCATGGTGCAGTCGCTTTGCGTGTTTTGCAGAGTGGGCAAGTTTGAAATATGGGCCTTCGCACAAATCAACTTGCATATTATGACGTGCAATACGTTTATGCAGTAACTCAACAGCGCCCTCGAACTCCTGCTGCATGCCCTTTGCCGTACTTTCTCCCCATTTGTCTTCAATTGCGCTTAGCGATAAACGTCCGCTACCGGATAGAATAAATCCGCCGTTGCGACCGGCACAACCAAAGCCTACGGAGTGTGCATCAATAAGTACAACATGTTTTCCCGCTTCTGCCAGCGTGATTGCCGCTGACAAGCCTGTATAGCCTCCGCCAATAATCAGGTATTCAGTATTGATATCGCGGGCGAGTGCTTCATAGTGCACGCAATTATGGGTACTGTGCCAATAAGTAGTAGGTGCAGGCAACGAGGGCTGCACATGTTTGGAAACGAGGGGGTCGTATTGCATATTGCTTTGGGCACCAAACAACTAAAAACGCAGCAGCATTTCAGCACCTTCACATTCACAGTAGCCGTCACAAACTGGACAATCGTAACCTTCGTGAATAGAGATATAGCGCCACTTGTTAGGGTGCTTTTTAATAAGCTCGCCGCCATTTTTTGAAAAATACTTAAACGCGCTATTTCCGGGGCTGGCAAGCCAAATATGCGCTAAACCAGCTTGTGCACCTTGTGCCTTTGCGCGCTCAATCGATTTCTTTAACAAGGCGCTGCCAATGCCAGTACCTTGCATATCAGGTGATACGGTGTTGCACTTAAAATAACACACCTTATCTGCATCAAGTTGCCACAGTGAGGGAGTGCACCAGTTATCCACTTGCCATTGGCTATGTGCGAAGGTCAATCTAAAACCTACCACCTTGTGATTGTGCAACGCTACCCAGCTAGCATTGATCTCATTGTGAAAGCTTTTGTTGTAGTAGTCGTTAATGAGTTCATCGGTGAGATAGTTGTCTCCATGAACAGCGTTACCTAACTCAATAACACCGTCGAAGTGTGAATTGGCCAACGGGGCATATTCAATGTGTGTCTTGTTTTGCATATGTCTTGTTTTGGATAATCTTGCGTGTTGTAGGGTTGAATTGTAACAAAGGGGTTATTGTATATGTTCTACGCGTTTCTTATCTGAGGTTACTGCGCTTTTACCCGATTTATGAGCATGCTTCATGCCATCAAGGTGTACGTCTAGTGCTTCGACAGAAATAAGAATTTCACGCACAGACATCCAAAGTGAATAAAGCAATGATACCAAGCTTGCTGCAAATACCCAGTTACCCACTTGTTGGTAAGTGAGGTAAATAGCAAGCATTGATACTACACATAAAAAGAAGCTTCCAACCCCTGCGATTTGCATGCGTTTGATCAACTGAATACGCAAGCGAAGGTTTTTAATTTGTGCCAGTGTATTGTCGTCGCGCTCTTCTTTTGAGAAGTTTCTGATGATTGTTGCTAAAGTCAAAAAGCGATTTGTGTAAGCTAAAAGCAACAAGGAAATTGCTGGAAACAGCATAGCTGGTGTAGCGATATCTATTTTCATCACAGTTCACAAAATGAGAGAAGGTCAAAAAGTGTATCACAGCCAAAACTAATGCACACAACCATGTAGAGAGAATCTACATGCGGTCGACTGACATACCTGCTGCGCTCCAACCTAACATGTCGCCTTCAAGGTGCATAACTTCAGAGAAGTCGAGTTCTTCAAGTACTTTCATAGCAAGTTTAGCTCGACGCCCAGAGCGGCAATAAATAATAATGGGTTTGTCTTTATGGTCTTTCAAATCATTAACGTAGTCATTAATGTTTTCATGAGGCATGTTTATGGCGCCCGGAATATGTCCTTCGGCAAATTCTTGAGGTGAACGTACATCAATCAGTAACCAATCATTATTAGCGACGCGTTCTATGAGGTAGGGAGATGCTGCAACTGAAGCTTGGGACGATGCTTTTGCGGTGCACTGAAGCGACACAAAAAGTGCCACACTTGCCACAATAAGAAAGCCTGCAACCACAAATTTCATTACGTTTCCATTTTCACCTATACGCTAAGACTCGACTTTAGTATAGCGCTTATGCGTTTTCGTTTATACCTTTGCACAGTATTTTTAGTTCATTAATTATACGAAGTGAGAAGCGGCTCGTAACATCCGGGTTTACTACAATAAGTGGGGCTGAAAGGTGTTCGCGATGAGGGTGCCAGAATATTTCCAATACATCTTTTGATGATTTACTTGCTGCAACCAGTACCTTGGGTTGCCTAATGAGGACATCTTTGACGGAAACTTGCGGATAATCGACAGGACTATCAATAAAGGTGGTTTGCGCACCGCAGACTTTAAGCAATTGATTTGCCCACGCATCTGAACCAATTGACATTAGCGGTGCGGTCCACGAGTAATAAAAAACCGATGTGGGCGCAGTCGAATTATACCGTATTCGTAGTTCGTCAAGCGTAGTATTGAAATGCGCGGTTAGCTCCTTTGCCTTTGACTGAGTGTGTGTCAGGTTAGCAAGACGAGTTATTTCCGCTGGAATATCGTCAATAGTGGTAATTTTGCTTTTAAAAACATTGAGCCCCAGTGCAACAAGTTTGTTCATATCCTGAGGCTTATTACCGCCATCCCAAGCAAGAACTAAATTGGGCTGTAGTGCAACTATGCTTGCTATATCTGCACCTTGATAATCAGCCACGCGAGGAAGGAGCGTTGCTTCCTTTGGAAAGTCACTGTAATCACTTACTGCAACTAAATGCTTATCGAGCCCTAAACTGTATACCCACTCGGTAAGGTGGGGAGCAAGGCTCACTATTTTATAGTCTTCGGGTAACGGTGATTGAGTGTGTTTCGCTGCGTTGTCGATATTAGTCGTGGCGGCATTGTTTGCAGCATCAAAGGCTTCGCGATGAATATCAGTCGCTGCGCTAGATGTATTCACTATGCATAAAAAAAAGAATTGAACAACGAATAGCGTTAGTTGCGAAATCACAAAAGTTTCCCTAATTTAAGCCTTGAATGAAAGCGTATCATGCCGCCCATTACGGTATTTTAACCAATACAATAAGAGACAAAGAGGCCAGTGCGCCAAATGCAATCATGGCGTACACAACCGTATTACGTGCTAACAGCATGTGTGAATATCTCACGTCTTGGCTGCCGCCAACTCTTGGATATCGGTACTTTTTATTTGCATAAATAGCAGGGCCTCCCAGCTTGATATTAAGGGCCCCACCGAAAAGCGCTAAAAGGAGCGATGTTTTATCTCTTGCCGTGGCAGTTTTTATGGCGTTAACACAACGTATAGGATTGCTAACGAGCAAGGTTGTTAGTGCTCCGCATAGTGCTGGAGGGAGCACCAAAATTGCCACTAGCTTTCTTACGGGAAGCGCAAAATATTTCATTGCATTGTCGCGATAATGCCATTGCCAAGAGGTTAGCAATAGCAATCGATAAATTAATGCGCCAATTGGCCCTGCCACTACAAAATAGAATATAACTCCACAGTACAGATAGAGAAACTTAAGCCATAGAGACTCAATAGCCGCTTTTGCAATGCCGATGTCTGTTAGACGGTCGCATTCTCTTGCCGTAATTGTGGCAACCATTTCGCGCGCCAAAGACTTTTTATTTCGCCCAACATTGGCTAGTACTTTTTTGTACTGTTGTCGCTGATACCCGAAGTCGAGAATGACAACCATGATCACCGCTTCAAAGAAAATGGGATACTGGGCCATATAGACGAGTATTGCCAAGCACACAATTAACGGCGTAAGTAAAACAAGTGCAGCGAGGGCGCCCGAAATATAGTGTTGAGTAGGACCAAAATCCGATGACGGGAGCACTTTATGCCCCATTTGACGAACAAGGTAGCGCATAAAAGTAAGTGGGTGGGTACGCTCGGGCCATTGCCAGACTGCGTCAATGGCAATGGCGAGCCATAAAATAAGTAGCGACTGATAGTGAATGCCGCTAATTAAGTCACTCATTTATTTGGCAAGTTGTTTAATCATTGCCATCACAAGCTGTGCAGAGTGTTTGGCTGCAGTGTCGAGGTATTCTTTAAAGCTTACCGATGATGTTTTACCCGCAATATCAGATAAAGATCGAATGACTAAGAATGGGGTGTTTAGCATATGACAGGTTTGTCCAATTGCTGCACCTTCCATTTCCACCGCTTTCATGTCAGGGAAGTTAGCGCGAAGTTCTGCTACGGCTTCATCGCTACCAATGAAAGCGTCACCAGTACAAATTAGGCCTGTGGTAGATTGAAGATTCTCAATATCCGCCGCAGCACGGCCAGCGGCAGTCATTAGTTGCTCGTCGCAGCGATAGTCT
The DNA here is from genome assembly GCF_028865455.1 of Alteromonas sp. 009811495. NCBI lineage: Bacteria > Pseudomonadati > Pseudomonadota > Gammaproteobacteria > Alteromonadales > Alteromonadaceae > Alteromonas > Alteromonas sp. 009811495. The sequence goes on along the minus strand of NZ_CP113972.1, from coordinate 3,385,376 downwards.
TCAGGCATGCCTGCACATTGACCAAGTTTATACCCAAAGTGGGTAAGATCGGCATCATGGTGAATAACGTGACTAGCAATAACTAAGTCGCCAATATTCAAATTTTTATCAAAACCGCCTGCAGAGCCAGTATTAACTACAGCATCAGGAGCGTACTGCTCAATAAGAACCGCAGTCGCTATAGCTGCAGCTACCTTGCCGATGCCGCACTTGACCAACACAACATCCATTCCACTTAAGCGTCCCTCATAAAATGTAAGGTGTTTCCATTGTGTTTCTTTGAGGTTATCCAATGAGGCTTTTAGCAATGCAACTTCTTCGTCCATTGCGCCTAAAATACCAATTTTATTCATAATGCTACCGATAGGTTTTAGGAATACGTTTTACGCGAGTGCGTTAATTGTATAAGGAATAAAACGAAACTGACAGAAAAATGCCTTTGTTACCGTTATTTGAGAGTAAGAAAATAACAAAGCAACAAAGGCTAGGGGAAGCGTTACATCGTATTTAAGCAGCAGCTGGGCGACTAGAGCGAATAGGGCGCGTCGGACGTTTGGGCGGCTCAGGATTGTGTGTAGGTAGCTGAGCCATTTTTTGTTGTATGCGGCGATAAGGAATAAGCTTGTTCTCTAGGCATTCTCTGATGTCATCCACACTATAACCAGATTTTACCTTTATTCGTGCGTGGGGAAGGCCCGCGGCATCAAGTGCCCCCGTTACAAACCAATCTTTTTGCGTTTTATAACCGTCTTTACCTTGATTGTGAACTAGGTCAATAGCAAGAACAGGGCTCATGTCGTTCTTGTCGACCAAAACAAAATCCAACTGTCTGCTAGAAGCACGACTTAGTGCTTGGCTTGCAGTCTTTTTGTTCGTTGTTTGACGAACCGCAACAAGATCATTTAAACGAACGCGACAAATAATTCTGAATTCTCTGCCCATGGCTTGCTCAATCAAATTTAAAAAAGAATGTTCGACAGGTGTGAACAACTGAGGCTTTCTTCTAAAAGGGAAAGATACTCCGCCATCTGACAATTTAATGGCGCCTAGGGCGACGACAATAAGTAACATCATTAAAATAATTGCCAATTCCATCATAATCCTCGCAAATATCAGTCAAAAATGGCGTCATAAAAATGACGCTATGATTAAACCAAGGGGTTCTGTAGATGAATTTGCAAGGCAGATGCCAGTTTTATATGTGCACTAAGATCTAATTAGAGTGTTTGGCGTACCGCGAGTTAGTTTGATGTTTAAATTATTGATTTTATTGTGTGTTAGTTTTTGGTGTAACAAGTATGTCGACTTGTGCACCAGTATTATCTGGTGAAATAACAATGCGAGTATAGTTGTTTTCTGAGGTAAGAAGGGTGCGCTGATTTACTGGCGCGTGAACGGTTAACGCCGACATATTTGCTTGGTAAAAAGCGACAACGTCGTTTGGCTGTTGCTTGGTGTGATATACCATTGCAGCAGGGACTTGTGTTTCAAACTGCTGGCACTGCGTAGCGTCATCGGTAATGGTAACGTCGTGAAATGCTGCAGGGCAAGACACCGTATCTGGTTGTGTTAACGATACAGACGTTTTTGCTGTAGGCGCAACTTCGTTACTTTCAACTGACAGTGTATCTGCCGTTACCGATGACAGAGAAAGCACATAAAAAGCCAACGCTGAAGCGAACGCAGGGCGTGAAATAGATGATGCAGTTTGGCGGTAATTCATGGCGCTTTCTCGTTTTTTACTAGTGAAATAGTGTTACAAAAATAGTAGAGCCGAATGCCAATCAGTTCAACTACCTTACTAGGTAAATCGACCGCAAATTAACCTATTTTAGGTATGCGGTTTTCACTCAAGGTATTAGGTATAAATGCTGTTTTTCCCCTCACGCTTTAGGCAGTAGTATGACAAATGTCGTAAGCTACGACGCTATCAATATCTCTTGTATTAGGATTAAGAGCGTGTTTTACACGTCAGTTAGCAGAGCCTTTCCATACCCTAACAATTTACACTCGTTACCTTTATATAACGCAACAGTTTAGGCAAGTAACAGACTAACCTGATGCTTGCGCAGGTTTCTTAAGGACTGACATGAACTACATTTTCAAACTTGAACGATACAACCGATACCTATTTTGTTCTATCGCGCTTTCGTTTTTATTTTTTCCTCAGGCTAATGCATTCGACGCTGAGTCCTACGCGCTTATTTACTCGTCGTTTGAGGGAAAGAAGCGTGAAATTTATACTATTGATTTAGTTGAAAAAAAGAAAACTAAACTTACCAGTTATACGTTAGCAGATGGTTATCCCGTTATATCACCTGATGGAACTCAAATCGCTTTCTATGGGAAATATGATAGTTACAAAACCTGGTCTATTCACTCAGCTAATGTTGACGGTAGCCACGTTGTTAGGTTAACCACAGACGCAAACGTGTGGGATGCGGCTCCTTCGTGGTCGCCAGATGGCCAACATATTTTGTTTTCCAGAAACAAGAAAAACGAAGATGGAAGCACCAACGAAGAAATCTGGAGCATGAATGCTGATGGCTCTGAACAAAAACAAATTCAGGGACTAAGTGGTGGCGGTGCCTCATTTATGCCTGATGGGAGAATTGTTTTTCATTCTAAGACAGGAGCAAGTGAAATATCCATCGCAAATCGTGATGGCAGCAACATAATAACGTTGACTGATAATGATGCAGAGGATTGGCATCCGGAAGTTTCTCCAGATGGTAAGTACGTTGCTTATATGTCGGATAGAGATGGCAATTGGGAAATATATGTAATGGATATTAATGGGGAAAATGAAAGGCGTTTGACCAATAACGAACTGTCTGACTGGGATCCTGTCTGGTCTCCTGATGGATCACGAATTGCTTTTGTCTCTGATAATGTTGAGGGGTTGTATGATATCCATATCATCAATGTTGATGGGTCTGAATTATATCGAATTGTCAAAAATGCCTCGCAACCTTCTTGGATTGAGCTCAAATGATATCAAGTTGCTGACGTAAGTCTTACCTAGTTTAACGTCAGCATATCATATAGTGAATTGTTAAAATTTTGTGGTAGGATGGTTAAAAATTGCCCAGGTGAGGCGCTGGTATGCACTTGAAGTCATTTGTTGGTGAATATGGATTGTTCCCTTTTTTTGAGCAACTATCTACCACTCAGTGTTGGTCAGACGCAAAACTTATCATTGAGAAGCATTTAGCTGGGTATCCCTCTCTAGCGCTTCAAAGTCAAAAGCGAAACGAAATACTATCACTAGCGAAGTCGTTGCCATTCTGGCAAGCACAGTTGAATGATATAGAAACCTTCGAGCAAATTCCGCTGACGTATAAGTCAGATTACGTCACTGGCTTTCCCGAGCAGAATGTACTTCCTCACCGTAAAGAAGAGCATCAAACCCTAGCGTCAGGCGGTACAAGTGAAAGAATGACAGTTGTTACTGATTTTGCAAAGCGGGATCGTTTGCGCGCTCTAGAAAATGTCAATATAGCGTTAAGTCATCAAACCTTTTGGGCAAGAAAAACACTTGATATACCACCATCTGCATGCAACGTAACGTGTGGGCTAATTGATAAGGGGCCCGAGGCTATCTGGCCTTTTTTGCGCTGGGCGACACTCACAAGACAGTGGAGCCATGAAGATACGATGAGTAACTTGAGAGGGAGAATCGAGCGACAGTGGCTTATGCAAAGAACTACTGTGAGCCCAATAACAGCAGGCGATTGGTCGCATATCTGTAAACAGATTGATCCCATCTTAGCGTTGTTGGCTAAAAGTCGCACTGAAATACTTCGCGGCTACCCCTTGTTCATCTACTGGATTGCGTTGCGTGCAGCAGAGTTGAATACTGTTTTACCGGCTTTGTCTACGGTTATTCCATACGGAGGACTGGCTGCTGAAAACATGGTGAACACCATCAAACAGTCGTTAAAGGTAAACTTTGTGAACCTGTATGGCACTGGTGAAGTGGGCAGTATTGGCGCAAGTCCTGTGGACCAGCATGCCGTATCTATTTATCAAGACGACATTTATGTGGAATTGCTTGATGACAACGAACGTCTCATTGTTGAGCCAGGTATTCTAGGGCGCGTTGTCGTTACTGACTTAAACAATAGGGTAATGCCGATTATACGATACGCGATTGGTGATACAGCGCAATGGCAAAACCTAGCAAACGGTCGCAAAGCGCTGCTGGTTCAAGGACGAGTTGTAGAAAATATTGTAACGGTGCATGGCAATATAATGACGGCTAGAATGCTACAAAACTTTGTGCTCTCTAACCCTAATGTTGTTAATTTTGTTTTGGTACAGAACAAGGTAAATCAGTTCACACTAAAAATAGTCAAAAGAGGCGAGGTCAGCAACTCTAGCTTCACAGCACTGCATGAAGCTTTAGGCGGGAAAAGTGTTCAATTGAGCATAATTGAAGAGCCATTCTTGACGCCCAAAAGCAGTGGGAAGTATTTAGCAAGCGAACCACTTAAAAATACGCCAGAGTTGCACGCCGAAGACGTTGTAGAGTTTGTGCCGTTAGAGTCGACAAAATGTTCTTTGGTTGAGCATTTTTCCTTACGAGATGTGCGTTCCCCGATGGGGAAAAAAGTATGCTATTTGGATAATGCAGCAACTACACCTAAACCTAATGTTGTTGTGAATGAAGTTGCGCGGGTACTATCTAAAGCGACAGGAAATGTGCATAGAGGTGCTCACTTTCTCGGCGATGCAATCACCGAACAATTTGAGCAGGCACGCGCTGATATAGCCCGTTTTATCGGCGCAACTCCAGCTAACATTGTATTACTGAGAAATACAACAGAGTGTTTAAACCTTATCGCGCAACAATTATGCTTTGCAAATGTCATTACCAGTGCTGCTGAACATCACGCTAACTTCTTACCTTGGAAGCAGAAGTCGGTTATCAACTTAAATGATGCACTTCATATAGATTTCTTTGCGTTAGAAAAAGAGATGCAACGAGCACCACATAGCTTGGTAACGCTAGCGCATATCTCCAACGTAACAGGCAATTTACTGGATGTTGACAGGGTTGTGGAGTTAGCCCGGAAATACCACTGCAAAGTATTATTAGATGCAGCGCAGTCAGTACCGCATATGCCTATTGATGTGAATAAACTCTCAGTGGATTTCCTCGTCTTCAGTGGACACAAAATGGGAGGGCCCAGCGGGGTTGGCGTACTTTGGGGGCGAACAGAGGCATTAGAGCAGCTAAGTCCAGTTCAGTGGGGGGGGTCGATGGTGGAAAAAGTGAGCTCGCAGCAGAATATCTTAAAGCCCATACCTTGGCGCTTTGAAGCAGGTACTCCTGCAATGGAGAATGTGGTCGGTTTGGCCGCTGCTGCTCGATTTCTAATGGATATTGGAATGGACAATGTGCAGCAACATGTAGATAGCCTAACTCAGAAACTAAGGCGAGCACTTAAAGCATCTTATCCTGCACTAGTATTAGGAGACATTGATGCTCCTGGTCCTGTGTCGTTAAATCCAACGTCGATGTCGGCTCAATTTATTGCAAATATTTTAAGTGAAAGGGATGGGATTTGTGTTCGCGCTGGGTTTCATTGTGCACAACCTCTTCATGAACAGATAAATAGTCAAGGTACGCTAAGAATTAGCCCTTGGCTTATGAATACCGATGAAGACATTGATAAATGCATTGATGCAGTAAGGCGTGTGTTAGCCTCTGACGCAGAAGCGCATAAGGTCATTGCGTAACGCATAAAAAAGCCCAGTAACAGGTTACTGGGCTTAACATTGACGTGCTTCAGACTCACTTCAAGTCAAAGCAGGTGTTTATGAATGGAATACATCAAACACCGATGTAATCCATGATCCCTTCTGCTGCTTTACGGCCTTCATCGATAGCGGTAACCACCAGGTCACTACCACGCACCATATCGCCACCGGCAAATACTTGCGGATGTGAGGTCTGGTAAGCAAACTTACCAGCAGCAGGTGCGCGTACACGACCCTTTTCGTCAAGCATAATACCAAATTCAGCAAACCATGGGGCAGGACTTGGCTGGAAACCAAATGCGATAATTACGGCATCTGCTTCAAGTATGTGCTCTGAGCCTTCAACTTCAACAGGGCGTCGACGACCATTTGCATCAGGCGGTCCCATCTCAGTTTTTACCAGTTTAACGCCACAGGCTTTACCGTTTTCATCTACCGCAATGTCTAACGGTTGGAGGTTAAACTTAAACTCAACGCCCTCTTCCTTGGCGTTTACAACTTCGCGGCGAGAGCCTGGCATACTTTCTTCATCACGGCGGTACGCACAGGTAACTTGCGCAGCGCCCTGGCGTATAGACGTTCGCACACAGTCCATGGTGGTATCACCACCCCCGAGCACTACTACGCGCTTGCCTTTCATATCAATGTAATCGGCAGGGTCTTTTTCAAGGCCCATTACACGATTGGTGTTAGCAATAAGGAAAGGTAGTGCTTCGTGTACGCCCTCTACTTGCTCGTTATCAAAACCACCTTGCATAGACTTATATGTGCCCATGCCAAGGAAAACTGCATCGTATTTATCGAGCAAGTCTTGGAATTGAATGTCTTTGCCAATTTCGGTGTTAAGCACAAACTCAACGCCCATTTCAGTAAAAATTTGGCGGCGAAGCTTGATTACGTCTTTCTCCAATTTGAAAGACGGAATACCAAATGTAAGTAGGCCACCGATTTCTTCGTATTTGTCGTAAACAACAGGTTTTACGCCGTTACGAACCAGAATATCAGCACATGCAAGACCAGCAGGGCCAGCACCTACAATCGCCACTTTCTTATCGGTCCAAACTACGTCCGACATATCAGGGCGCCAGCCCATTTTAAATGCAGTATCGGTAATGTACTTTTCAATACTGCCGATAGTGACTGCACCAAAGTCGTCATTTAGCGTACATGCACCTTCACATAGTCTGTCTTGTGGACAAACACGACCACAGACTTCTGGTAAGCTGTTGGTTTTATGCGAAAGTTCAGCCGCCTCTAAAATGCGCCCTTCATTCGCCAAGCTCAACCACTGCGGAATGTAGTTGTGAACTGGACATTTCCACTCACAATACGGGTTACCGCAGTCCAAGCAGCGATCTGCTTGGCCTTCGGTTTGAGACTGGCTTAACGGTTGATAAATTTCCGCGAACTCTTGTTTACGCACCATGATCGGCTTTTTCGGCGGATCGATACGTTCAACATCGACAAATTGATATACGTTCTTTGCCATAAACTAAATCCTCCTACTGAGCCTGAATGCGTAATTCAGCACTTGAACGACTGATGTGACCAAGCAAGTTTTTCACATCGCTGGTTTTGGGTTTAATCAGTTTGAAGCGTTTAAGCGTGTCAGCAAAGTCTGTCAGTAGCGACAATGAATGCTCACTGCCCGTTTCTTCATAATGTTGATTAATCAAACCACGTAAGTGTTCAGCAAGAATGGCTTTATCTTCTATCGACATAATATCAACAAGCTCAGCGTTAACACGGTTATCAAGGTCGTCGTTATCATCCATTAAATACGCGAAACCACCTGTCATACCTGCGCCAAAGTTAACGCCAACCGGGCCAAGTACTGCAACAATGCCGCCTGTCATATATTCACAGCCGTTATCACCAATGCCTTCGACTACTGCAATAGCACCAGAGTTACGTACACCAAAACGTTCGCCTGCACGGCCCGCTGCAAATAGCTTACCGCCAGTAGCACCGTATAGACATGTGTTACCCATAATGGCGCTGTCGTGCGCGTCAAAGCTAATATTGCGTGGCGGGTGAATCACTAGCTTACCGCCGGTCATACCTTTACCCACATAGTCATTTGCATCACCTTCAAGGTGCATATGCAAACCACCTGCATTCCACACACCAAAGCTTTGGCCGGCAGTGCCGGTAAGCTCTACTTTTATCGGCGTATCTTCAAAGTCGTGGTTACCGTGGTGCTTAGCAATTTCGCCTGACAACAGAGCGCCAACCGAACGGTCAGTATTGCGTATTGGGTATTTAAGCGTAGTCGATTTACCATCGATAACGGCTTGTTGCCCGTCTTTAAGCATCTGCGCATTCAACTCGCCCTTATCTACAGGCGCGTTAGTCGTTTCTGAACAGAATAACCGCGTGTGCTCACCTGCTTGCGGCTGCACTAATAACGGTGATAAATCTAAACGGTTTTGCTTCGCGGTAATGCCGTCTAATACGCTAAGTAGTTCAGTGCGACCAACAAGGTCGTCAAATTTAGCAATACCTATCGACGCCATAATTTCTCGTACTTCCTGTGCGATAAACTTAAAGTAGTTCATCACCATCTCAGGAAGACCGATAAAGTGGTCGTCACGCAGTTTCTGATCTTGCGTTGCAACACCGGTCGCACAGTTGTTCAAATGGCAAATTCGTAGGTACTTACAGCCTAACGCTACCATTGGGCCAGTACCAAAACCGAAGCTTTCTGCACCTAAAATACCCGCTTTCACTACGTCTAAGCCCGTTTTTAAACCACCGTCGGTTTGAACGCGTACTTTGTGGCGTAAGCCGTTTTCGATTAGGGCTTGCTGAGTTTCAGATAAGCCTAGTTCAAAAGGACTACCCGCATATTTAACTGACGTTAGTGGGCTTGCACCTGTACCGCCGTCGTAACCTGAAATGGTAATCAGGTCGGCATAGGCCTTTGCAACACCAGTAGCAATAGTGCCTACACCTGGTTCAGATACCAATTTCACAGAGATAAGTGCAGTTGGGTTGACCTGTTTTAAATCGAAAATTAGCTGGGCTAAATCTTCAATCGAATAGATATCATGGTGTGGCGGTGGAGAGATAAGGGTTACGCCAGGTACAGAGAAACGCAGCTGCGCAATGTACTTGTTCACCTTATCGCCCGGTAACTGACCGCCCTCACCAGGTTTTGCACCTTGCGCTACTTTAATTTGAATAACGCTGGCATTAACTAGGTAGTGTGGTGTTACGCCAAAGCGACCAGATGCCACTTGCTTAATTTTTGAGTTTTTCTCAGTTCCAAAGCGAGAAGGGTGTTCACCACCTTCACCAGAGTTAGACTGACCACCCAAACGGTTCATGGCAATGGCCAACGCTTCATGTGCTTCTGGACTTAGTGCACCAATAGACATGGCCGCCGTGTCGAAACGAGGGAACAAGTTTTCCGCCGCTTCTACTTCGCTAACATCAATTGGGTCACAGTCAGGGTTTAACGCCAGCAAATCACGAATATGTGCAGGAGCGCGTTCGTTAACAAGTTTTGCATAAACCTGATAGTCGTCATAGTTACCTGACACAACCGCTTTTTGAAGTGTGCTTACTACGTCTGGGTTATAAGCGTGATATTCACCACCGTGGACGTATTTAAGAAGACCGCCGTGGTCTACTGATTTACGTTTAAGCCAAGCGACGCGATTTAAGTTAATTAAATCTTGTTGGAAATCATCGAAGCCGGCGCCTTGAATACGTGAAGTAACGCCATTAAAGCAAAGTTGCATTACTTCGTTATTAATACCAATGGCCTCAAACAGCTTAGAGCTTCTGTAGCTAGCAACGGTACTAATGCCCATTTTCGACATAATCTTGTACAGACCTTTGTTGATACCTTTACGGTAATTCAACGTGGCCTGCATGGGCGTAATATCAAGTTCGCCTTTCTCGCAAAGTTGCTCAATAGTTTCATAAGCAAGGAAAGGATAAATCGCTGTTGCACCTAAACCTATAAGCACCGCAAAGTGATGCGGATCTCGTGCACTAGCGGTTTCAACAACTATGTTGGCATCGCAGCGTAGTGACTTCTCAACTAAGCGACGCTGTACGGCACCAACGGCCATTGCCGCAGGGATAACTAAACGGTTTTGCTTGATATTTCTATCTGACAAAATAACGAACGCAGCACGTTTGTTTTTCACCAGCATTTCGACTTCATTACATACACGTTCAATAGCTTTCTTTAAGCCTTCTTGTGGCGCATATTGAAGCTCTACTACTTCGGAGTAATAGTTGTCCGGATTAAATTCACGTAGCTGTTTCAGGTCGGTATACATCAATATTGGCGAGTCAAACAATACGCGGTCTGCGTAGCCTGAGGTTTCGCTAAATACGTTTTGTTCACGACCAATACAGGTTGCTAACGACATAACGTGGTTTTCACGCAGTGGGTCAATTGGTGGGTTAGTTACCTGAGCAAATTGCTGACGGAAGTAGTCATACACTGTGCGCTGACGCGATGACATCACCGCCATTGGCGTGTCGTCACCCATAGAGCCCACGGCTTCTTGGCCGTCTTTTGCCAGTACCTTAACAACCTGTTGAATTTCTTCGTAGCTATACGCGTGAAGCTTGTGATACACCGCCATGGCGTCGTCATCGAACACACGCTTACCAATAAGCGATGCATCGAGTTGTTCAATCGGCGTTAAACGACGAATGTGCTTTTCTAGCCACTCTTTATAAGGATGACGTTCTTTTAAGTCATCATCAATTTCGTTTGAGCGCCAGATTTTACCGGTGTAAGTATCAACGGCAAGCATTTCACCAGGACCAACGCGGCCCTTTTCAATAACGTCGGCTTGCTCGTAATCCCAAATGCCCACTTCTGAGGCAAGGGTAATAAAACCATTTTTGGTAATGACGTAGCGAGCAGGGCGTAAACCATTTCTATCGAGGTTACACGCAACATGGCGGCCATTAGTCAATACGATACCGGCTGGACCATCCCACGGCTCCATGTGCATAGAGTTGAACTCATAAAATGCACGAAGGTCGTCATCCATGGTTTTGTTGTTTTGATATGCTGGTGGCACAAGCAAACGCATAGCACGGAATAAGTCCATACCGCCTGCCAAGAACAGCTCTAGCATATTATCAAGAGACGACGAGTCTGAGCCTTCAGTGTTTACAAAAGGTGCTGCGTCTTTCAAATCTGGGATAAGCGGTGTAGCGAATTTTGCAGCACGTGCCATTGCCCAGTCGCGGTTTCCTTTAATGGTGTTAATTTCACCATTGTGCGCAAGGAAACGGAAGGGTTGTGCTAATGGCCAGCGTGGCAATGTGTTAGTAGAAAAGCGCTGGTGGAATACACATATTGCGCTTTGCATGCGCTCATCGGCAAGATCGTGATAAAAGGCAGGTAGATCTTTCGGCATTACCAAGCCTTTATAGATTGTTACAAGGCCTGACAAGCAAGCAACGTAAAAATCTGGATCGGCTTCAAGGCGCTTTTCTGCTCTACGGCGGATCATATAAAGGCGACGCTCTAGGTCGCGTTTACGCCAACCCGCAGGGGCATTCACAAATACTTGTTCGATTTGCGGTACGCCTGTGAGTGCGAGTTCGCCGAGTACTGAGCGGTCGACAGGCACTTCGCGCCAGCCCACTACTGATAGCGTTTCTCTTTCTAGTTCTTCATTTAGTATCTCACGCGCAGTTTGCGCAAGTACTGGGTCCTGACTTAAAAAAATCATGCCCACGCCGTATTTTTTGCTGAGTTTCCAGCCATTTTCTTCGGCGATTGCATGGAAGAACGCATCCGGTTTTTGCAGTAGTAAACCACAGCCATCACCGGTTTTCCCGTCTGCGGCGATACCGCCACGATGCTGCATACGGTCTAGGCCGTGAATTGCAGTTGTTACCAATTCATGACTGGCTTCCCCGTGGGTGTGGGCGATTAAGCCAAACCCGCAGTTGTCCCGGGAATCATTGGGATTATATAAACTCATCTCTTAACTCCTTCAACCTTTTGACTGGGCAAGGTATGCGTTGCGTGTAGATGCGCCTAGGTTTGCGTATCACAACATGGTTAGACGTCTTTTGTGCTCACACGCGTTATTGCGTGCGGCCTGCGCCTTTCTTGTCGTTTATTTATTATTAGAGGATTCCAGTCTTTCCGCATTTTTATGCATTATTGCGATGCGGGCCGTACAAAATACCCACATTAAAATCTAAAATCAAACGTAAAAAGTGTCACTGATATAGTGAATTAGTATAACTCGCTGAAAATCTATATTTTTCAATGTTATACATTTAAAAAATATGGGTTGTAACGGATTTGTTATAATTTTATTAACGTCTTGGTTAGTGTATCTTCAAATGATAACGGCTCTCATTTAAAAAGTGGTTATGAATAATTATGCTTTGATTTTATTGTTTTATGTTGTCAATGGGCTAAAGAATGTATTTTTATGTAGATGTAAACATCAAGTTCCACTTGAAATTGATGTTTGCTATATTGGTTAAAAAGTGAGCTAATGTAAAGTGTGGTGATCTTAATCAAGCCAATAAATATGCACTGAATAGATGTACGCAGTGCTACTGCAAACATCTACTTAAAGGGATTTTTATGCCGACTTCATCTTTCGTACCATCAAGTACCCTCGTGATGAAATCCCATTTACTCAATGGTCCAAATGTCAGTTTCTCCCCATCGCCTAATTCTTCTGGCAGTTTTGATGAAGATTTGCCTGACACTATTGTCATTCATTTCACAGCTGGAAGTAGCTTAGCCTCTTCTGTAGATGTGATGACGAATCCTGATAGCCAAGTTTCCGCCCACTTTGCGATTGGCAGAAATGGTGACATTGTCCAAATGCTGCCGACCAATAAGATTGCATGGCATGCGGGTAAAAGTAGTTACAAAGGCAGAACAAATCTCAATCGGTATTCAATAGGCATTGAGTTAGATAATGCAGGACAGTTAACGCAAAATAGTCGAGGCGAGTTTAAAACGTGGTTCGGAAAAACATGTCACCAAGATGATGTTGTTGAAGCTGTACATCGAAACCAAACGGCAAAAACCTACTGGCACAAGTTTACCGATGAGCAAATCGCGAGAACGTATGCTTTGTGTAAAGCGTTGTGTCAGCGTTATCACATAAAGGTGATTGTTGGCCACGAAGAAATCGCACCAGTAAGAAAGATTGACCCGGGTCCTGCGTTTCCCCTTGATGAACTGCGAGCGAGGTTGCTGAACATAAAAATAGAGCCTGCGAGAGAAACAAAAATATCAGCGCAAAGTGCTTTTAACAGCGCTGAACGGGAAGTTGTGAGCAAAAAGCGGGCTAGTGTGAATGCAAGCACACTAAATGTCCGCTTGGGCCCGGGTACAGACTTCGAGAAAATACAAGGTGAGGTCAACAAAGGCGATATGCTTACCATTATCGAAAAGCAGGGAGAGTGGGCCAGAGTGTCTTACACAGCTACGGGTTGGGTAAACACGCGATACATCAATGAAGTTAGTGAAAAGTTACCAAGTAAATGACGGCAATTACGTTGTACATTCCCGAAGCGCACAAAGCCTGCTAGGATAGGGGCAAAATAAGCTTAGATTAGACGTACATGCATTCAGATTCACCAAACGATTCTTGGGCAATTCGGTTTGCTCAATTTGTTCAACGTTTTGGCACATTGAAACTCAGCATTCTCTTCGTAGTGCTGTCGTTGGTGTTCACGTTGGGAGGTTCATATGTTATCCGCGTGAGTATGGGAAGCCAAGTTCAGCCCGATGATTTCATAAGCGCAGTTGTGCTCACCATGCTATCCGCTCCATGGGTGCTGTATTTTTTCAGCGAGCTTATTAAGCAGCTGGAAAATTCACGCACAAATTTGAAAGAAGTGGTAAGCCAACTTGAAAGTCTTCGCGAAGAAGACGTGTTCTTGAATCGAGAGCTTCAAAGCAATATTCGCCAACTTAACCATGAAATAGAGCAGCGTAAGCAAGCACAAGAAGAACGCGAAGCCCTGTTTAAAGACTTGGAAAAAGAAATACAAGACAAATCTGAACAGGAAGCACAAGCCAGACGTTTATCAACACTCTTGCGGTCAATTATCGATGCGTCACCGGATCTCATCTACTATCGCAATGAAGAAGGTCGCTTTGCAGGTTGTAATCGTATTGCCGAGTTGATGACAGGCAAAACGGAACAAGAGCTTCTTGGGCTAACGCCAAAAGATGTGTATGAAGAAGAACTCGCTCGTCAAATCGTTGCTAGTGACCATGAAGTCTTAGAGACAAATGCAAGCATCACTGAAGAGTTGTGGTTGCGCTTTGCCGATGGGCGTCGTCGCTACTTCGAAATGAAGCGTGTGCCGTTTTTCGATAAAGAAGGTAACCGCTTAGGTTTGTTATCGTTTGGTCGAGACATGACAGAGCGCAAGCAAGCAGAAAATGCAGCAGCGAAAGCGAGTACCGACAAAACGCGTTTTATTGCAACGATTAGCCATGAGTTGCGTACGCCGCTTAACGGTATCGTTGGGCTTAGTCGTATGTTACGTGACACTGATTTAAGCGATGAGCAGTTCAGTTGGGTAAGTACAATTTATGCCAGTGCAATTACGTTAGGTAATATTTTTAACGACATTATCGACCTAGATAAACTCGACAGAGATAAATTAGAACTTAGCCTTAAAACGGTTTCGCTTAAAGATTTCACGGAAGAGCTAAGTAGTATTATTCGCTTACTTGCTGCGGATAAACAGTTAGAACTGAAAACGACAATCAACGAGCCGTTGCCACGTTTGGTTGAAATTGACGGTACACGCTTACGCCAAATTTTGTGGAATATTTTGTTCAATGCAGTCAAGTTCACGCAAAAGGGGCACGTAAGTTTGTCGGTGTCATCGACGAAACCTGACGGTGATAAGGCGTATGTTACCTTCATTATTGAAGATACCGGAGTGGGTATTCCAGAGAGCGAAATAGAGAAGATTTTCGCCATGTATTACCAAGTCGATCATCCAGATCATCAGTCAGCTACAGGTACCGGCATTGGACTTGCTATTTGTAAGCAAATGGTCGACTTGATGAAAGGCGAAATTCACGTTTCAAGCCAAGTGGGCAAGGGAACTCGATTTGAAATTGTACTGCCCGTGCAAATTTCAAATAGCCCGATGAAAGTCGCGCAGCTAGAAGTGACTGGTCTTAATATCCTACTGGTAGAAGATATCGAGCTTAACGTTATGGTAGCGAAGGCCTTGCTTGAAAAGCTTGGTCAAAAAGTAGATGTCGCTATGACGGGGCAAGAAGCCATTGATAAAGCACGCGCCAATCAATATGACTTGATCCTTCTTGATATTCAGTTGCCTGATATGACAGGTTTTGACGTTGCCAGTACGCTCATTGAGGAAGACTTGGTCATGCAAACTCCCATTGTGGCGTTAACCGCAAATGTCATTAAAAAGCGTGATGAGTATTTAGAAAACGGTATGGATGATGTCATCGCCAAGCCTATCAAAAAGTCTCGTGTGATCGAGGTGTTTAATGAACTGTTTCATGCGCCACCGGCGCCTCTTGAAGTTGACGGTGAAGTAGAACGTCCTGAGCCGAACAAAACATTAAGTAACATTTTAGATATGGACTTACTACAGATGTTGGTTGATACCATAGGCGACGAAATGGTGCGTGCTAGCGTGAAAGTATTCCAAGAGAAAATGCCAGAGTATATGGAAATTCTGCAGTTGAGCTTAAGTGCTGATGAAAAATCAGAAGTATGCTCTCAGGCACATAAAATAAAAGGTGCAGCAGGCTCTGTAGGTTTGGCACGTGTGCAGCGTATAGCAAACCAAATTCAGCAAGGCGATCACCCTACATGGTGGGAGAACGTGCATGACTGGGTTGAAGAGCTTCAGATGGCGGTTCAACACGATATGAAAGCACTTCACGACTGGTTGAATGAACAACAAGTTGACGATTAAAACAGGCCTATAACTAAAATAACGAGACTATTCGTTCATTTAAAAAGGGGCTTTTGCCCCTTTTTTAGTGGAAGCGAAAAAGCAAAAGGAAGATGAGTATGATGAACCAAGTAGATTTGCAGCCTGATAATGTTCAATTTTCAAATCAGCAAGTGCGTTACGATGAGTTACCACATTTAGACGCGCTAGTGCTCGAGCCTATTAGCCCCAAGTATCGAATGCTTAACCTCGTGTTTGTAACACTCTTAGCACTTATTTTGATTGGGGTTGTGTCTGTTTTACGGTTTAACCCCTTTTTCGATTTGCCTGAAGATTTAGTCTACGCCTACCCCTTTATTGTTGGAGTTATTAGCACATTGGGACTTGTTTGGTTTACCTATCACTGGTTTGCCGACACCAAAATTATGTACGCCGTGCGAGAACAAGATATTAGCAAACAGTCTGGTTTAGTGTTCAGAGGGCTTTCTTGTCAGCCAATTTTACGAGTACAGCATGTTGAAGTAAAAAGAGGTCCATTCGATAGATGGGCGGGGCTGGCGAAACTGCAAGTTTTCTCTGCAGGTGGCGAAATGCATACCTTCGAAATACCGGGTCTTCCCCTTGAGCGCGCACAACGAATTCGCCAATATATCCTCGATCATAAAGATGTGAGTGCACGCTAATGTCAGAGCAAACCACGTCTATGCCACAAGAGGCGACACCGACAAAAGTTGAAACCGGTGATGATTGGAGAAGGCTGTCACCCATTGCCATTGTTTACTTTACGGTGCGCAATATTATCAATACTGCACAAGGACTGGTCTATGCCATCCCTGCAATTGCGGTGAGTCTCAATATCTTCGAAAACCTCAACTCACCGGAAGCCTATATCGGTATTGCCGCTGTCATTATTCTTACCACATTAAGCGGCGTTGTAAGTTTCTTGATGTATAAGTTTAGGGTTCATAATCAGCATGTAGAAATTCATACAGGAGTGTTTCAACGCCGTTATACCAACTTGCCGCTATGGCGCATTCAGAACGTTAAAATAGAGTTGCCCTTTTATTATCGGCCATTTGGATATGCGTTAGTTGTGTTAGATACGGCAGGTAGCGGAAAAGAGGAAGCTAAAATTGTCGCAGTGCCGTTAGACTATGCCCATGCACTCAAAAAACGCGTGTTATTTGAGAAAGCCCACCGCGATGATTCCGCCAATACTTCATCGACGGATATGAATGATACCGTGGATGAGACAGCGACTTCGCAGCAAGACGCCTCTGAAGAAATTCTTAATACTCGCTCAGTAGGTGACATTGTGATCCACGGCATCACCAACAACAGAGTGTGGATCATATTGGGAGCGGCAGCGCCGTTTTACGATGACGTTATAGGATTTGTATCTGAGTGGCTTGCTGAAAAAGGGCTGCAACTCAACCAGTTAGTAGGTGAACAAGCGATAGCGTGGTGGCAGTTTAGTTTGTACGCATTTGTCATTATTATGATGGTGATGGCTGCAATGGCTTTACTTAGCGTAGGCGGGGCACTATTTACGTTTTATGGGTATACACTCTCTCGGGCTGGCGACAGGTATATTCGAAGAAGCGGACTCCTTAATAAGCTAGAAGTCAGCATGCGTGCGTCGCGTATTCAAATGATAACTGCAAAACAGGACTGGCTAGATAAAGTCCTCAAGCGGGTAAATTTGTACTTCGAGCAAAACACAACGGCAAGCCAACAAGTGCAAGAGTTAATGTCGCCTAACAAGCTTATTGTGCCTTCTGTAACCGAGTCGGAAGCCTTAGCCTTAAGTCGTGAAGTTATGCCAGGGTGTGATCTTCATCATCAAACTTATCAAACCATTAGCAAGCGCTTTATACTCCATTGGTTAGCGGTTGCCTGGACGGTACCTTTCTTATTCGCACTTTGTGTGGGCATTATTAGTGATCATCTAGATATTATCTTGTTGTCTTTAAGTGGGTTTACTGCCGTTGGTCTACTATTGACTCTACGCTGGTGGCGCTGGGGTATTGCGTTTGATAAAAACTACGTTTACGTCAGACGCGGCCGAATAGGAGTAGACTATTTGTGTTTTGAGCCCTACAAAGTGCAACAAGTTATGGTAAAACAAAGTGTATTTATGAAGCGCAGAGGGCTCGCTACGTTAAAAGTTGTCCTCGCTTCCGGTGCAGTGACCGTCCCTTTTCTACCAGAACAGTATGTGCATGAACTTGCAGATAGTATTTTACATGAGGTGGAATCGACTAGGCGTTCGTGGATGTAGAAAAGCATCAATGCGCAGGGCTAGTTCGTTAGGCCTGCGCTTTTGTTTCATCCCGGGTGACAATACGATCCTTACCACTGTGCTTAGCCTGATAAAGTCGTGCATCTGCAACGTCCAGTTGCGATTCAAGACAATCGAACTCTTCTGCACACACGCCAATACTACATGTAATATTAAATTTATGATTGGTAAACTGTGTGGTACGAACCGCATTCATAAATTGCGATAGCGCTGCTAAATAGGCTTTCGGCGGTCTTAAAGAAACAACCGTGAATTCCTCTCCACCATAGCGCACAATAAGGTCATCTGGGAAATATTCTTGCAATAATGCAGCGAACTCCTGTAGCAACATATCACCGGTTTTGTGGCCCAGGGTATCGTTTACGTTTTTGAAGTTGTCAGCATCTATCATCGACACAATAACCTGATTGCGCGACGCTTTGTTGGCATACAATTCTTCAGCAACTTCGTAAAGGTAGCGGCGGTTGTAGACTTTTGTAAGCGGATCTAAATTGGCAGAATCTCTAATGGTTTGGATCATTTCTTGAGACTCTAAGTTTTGCATTACACGGCAATAAAACTCTTCGTGATAAAACGGCTTCGAAAGGAAATCGTTTGCTCCGCTTTTTATAAATTTTGAGGTGAGCACGCTGTCGCCAGTCGCAGAAAGCCCGATGAAAACTAAGTCTTGCATGCGCTTTTCGTGACGAATAGCCTTAACAAGTTCATATCCGTCCATGTTGGGCATTCTATGATCGGAAATTACCATCTTTATATCGCGATGTTGTTCAAGTACTCCAAGTGCTTCTATACCATCAGAGGCTTCGTGGACTTGGAATTTAAATTTCTTCAATAACGAACAGATGTGGTTGCGACTGGTTTTCGAGTCTTCAACCACTAACACGCGAGTTGTGAGGTTCTTACGTAAGCGATCGATAAGCTTCGATACTTGTAAATAAGAGTACCGAGATTCTTTAGTGATATAGTCTAATACGCCCTGATCAAGCAGTTGGGCACGAGTAAATTCATCAAAATTACCAGTAAGTACAATGGTAGGGAGGTTGTATGACAGCGCCAACTCTACACTTTCGCCATTCGGTGCATCGGGCAAATTCAAGTCGACTATCGCTGCAAGGTAATCTGAATTGTTAGCAAGCGCAGTGCTGGCCTCAGCTAAATCTTCACAAAGATCGCAAGTAAAATGAGGGTTATCCTCAATAAGTTTATTAACGATCTTTCGGACAGTCGCGCTATCCTCAACAACAAGAACTTTGTACATGTGAACCACTCGTAACGCTTATGCAATTATCATAACCAATAAATTTAAAAAAAGCCCTTCAAATAAGAGCTTTTCATACGAATGTCTATGGGATTGCATACGTAAAAGTGTTGTTCTGTGATCAGCTTTGTTCCTCTGGAACACGAACAAACCCTTCCATTAGTACACGGGCGCTGCGGCTCATAACTGCCTGATCAATAGACCACTTATCGTCATTGAAAGACGCCTTAGCACCCACTCGCAATGTGCCAGAAGGGTGTCCAAATGTCACAGAATCCCTATCTTCGCCACCTGCCGCTAAGTTCACTAAGGTTCCCGGAATAGCTGCTGCCGCAGCAATGGCAACAGCAGCCGTACCCATCATGGCGTGATGCAGTTTGCCCATAGACAATGCACGTACTAATACATCAATATCAGACCCCAGCACATCTTTGCCACTTGATGCTTTATACGCTTTAGGGGGAGCAACAAACGCTACCTTGGGAGTATGTTGACGACTAGCAGCTTCACCAATATCTTTAATCAATCCCATTTGCACTGCACCATGGGCACGAATGGCTTCAAATTTATTAAGCGCCTCGTTATCCCCATTGATGTCATCTTGAAGCTCTGTTCCCACATACCCAATATCTTCAGCGTTAATAAATATAGTAGGAATACCAGCATTTATCATTGTGGCTTGCAGCGAGCCTACACCTGGGACATCAAGGGTATCGACTAAACGTCCTGTGGGGAAAATAGCGCCTTCGCCATCTGCAGGGTCAACAAAAGCGACTTCGACTTCCGCGGCAGGGAAGGTAACGCCGTCTAGTTCAAAATCGCCGGTTTCCTGCACTTCGCCATTTGTGATGGGCACTTTAGCGATAATGGCTTTATTGATATTGGCTTGCCAAATATTCACTGTAGCAATGCCGTTTTCGGGTATTTTAGCCTTGTCGACAAGACCATTACTGATAGCAAACGCGCCAACGGCGGCTGTTAAATTACCGCAGTTACCGCTCCAGTCGACAAAGGGCTTATCGATAGCGACTTGACCAAACAAATAATCTACGTCGTAGCCTTCACGTTCACTTTTACTCAGTATAACTGTTTTACTGGTACTAGAGGTTGCACCGCCCATACCGTCGGTTTGTTTTCCGTATGGATCGGGGCTACCAATTACGCGTAACAGCAATGCATCTCGCGCCGGACCGGGCTTCTGCGCAGCCTCTGGCAAATCAGTTAAGTTAAAAAACACACCCTTACTGGTACCGCCACGCATGTAGGTAGCCGGTACTCGAAGTTGTGGCGCATACTTTGTCATGTTTTTTCCTTTCTTCAATAAGAGAGCGTTGAGGCTCCGTTAAAACACGCCGTGAATACTTCCTTGTAGGCTCTCGGGGCGCGTCCATGCGCCCCGAAGGTTTCAACGTAGCCTCAACACCCTCTTAAATTAAAAACCATTTTATCTGGAGAGAAGTAAGGTTGTTCGTGATTTGAAACACGCTGTGAACACATCCATGTGAGCTCCCCAGCCGCATCCTTGCGGCTGGAGGGATTCAAATCACAAACAGCTTCCACCCAAAAGTAATAAACTCTTTCGAGAGGGGAGGTCTATGCCCCGAAGGTTTCAACTTAGCCTCAACGCCCTCTTCAATTAAAAAACATTTTATCTGGAGAGAAGTAAGGTTGTTCGTGATTTGAAACACGCTGTGAACACATCCATGTGCGCTCCCCAGCCGCATCCTTGCGGCTGGAGGATTTCAAATCACAAACAGCTTCCACCCAAAAGTAATAAACTCTTTCGAGAGGGGAGGTCTAAGCCCCGAAGGTTGTAACCGTGCCTCAACACTCTCTTCAATTAAAAACCATTTTATCTGGAGAGAAGTAAGGTTGTTCGCGATTTGAAACACGCTGTGAACACGTTCGTGTGCGCTCCCCAGCCGAATCCTCGCGGTTAGAAGGTTTCAAATCGCAACCCACTTCCACTCAAAGGTAATCAACTTTTTAGAGAGGAGAGGTTTACGCTCCGAAGTTTTTAATCGCAACCAACTTCCTTCCAAAAGTACCAAACACTTCTAGGAGAGTGGGAGCATACGCCTCGGAGGTTTCAAAAGAGTCTCTAAACTCTCTCTAAACTAAAAAGCTAAACGAGCTGACACTTCCTCCGTCCAACAGCTAGATAGCAAAGGAAGTGCTGAGTCGGTTTCGGGACCCTCAATTCGCATGGATGCGAATTGGGAGCCTACATGGAAGTATTTACGGCGTGTCCCGTAAACGGCTCAGTTCTTCCTAGCTAAGCTAACGGAATCAGCTAGCTTCAGCTTCCAAGAAGTCCTTGGCGAAGCGCTGTAATACACCGCCTGCGCTGTAAATAGAGACTTCTTCTGCAGTATCTAAACGACAGGTTACAGGCACTTCTAGCTGCTCACCGTTTTGACGGTTAACTACGAGTGTCAATGTTGCACCTGGTGAAGGTTCGCCGCTAACGTCGTACGTTTCTGTGCCATCTAGCTCAAGGGTTTTACGCGTTGTGCCAGGTTTAAACTCAAGCGGTAGCACGCCCATACCAATAAGGTTGGTGCGGTGAATACGCTCAAAGCCTTCTGCCACAATGACTTCAACACCAGCAAGACGTACGCCTTTAGCTGCCCAGTCGCGAGACGAGCCCTGACCGTAGTCGGCGCCAGCAACAATGATTAGCGGTTGTCTGCGGTTCATGTAGGTTTCAATCGCTTCCCACATGCGCATCACTTGGCCCTCTGGCTCAACGCGGGCAAGAGAGCCTTGCTTCACTTCACCGTTCTCTAGCACCATCTCGTTGAACACTTTCGGGTTAGCAAGGGTAGCGCGTTGTGCGGTTAAGTGATCACCACGGTGTGTGGCGTACGAGTTAAAGTCTTCTTCAGGCAAGCCCATTTTGTGAAGGTATTCACCCGCTGCACTGCTGGCTAGAATAGCGTTTGAAGGCGATAGGTGATCGGTAGTAATGTTGTCACCTAAAATAGCCAGCGGACGCATTCCTTTCATGGTGCGCTCTGCATCCATTGCGCCTTCCCAATAGGGTGGACGGCGAATGTAGGTGCTCATTTCACGCCAGTCATAAAGTGGGTTAATGTCTTTGCCGTAATCAACGCTTAAGTCGAACATTGGCTCGTACACTTTTCTAAAGTGCTCTGGCTTCACTGACTTCGCTACAATGGCATCAATTTCTTCGTCGCTTGGCCAAATGTCTTTAAGCGTGACTGGGTTGCCGTCTTTGTCGGTACCTAAAACGTCTTTTTCAATATCAAAGCGAATGGTACCGGCAATAGCGTACGCTACTACTAGTGGCGGCGATGCCAAGAATGCTTGTTTAGCATACGGGTGAATACGGCCGTCGAAGTTACGGTTACCCGACAACACTGCTGTTGAGTAAAGGTCGCGGTCGATGATTTCTTGCTGAATTTTCGAGTCTAACGCACCGCTCATGCCGTTACAGGTAGTACAGGCAAATGCTACAACGCCAAAGCCTAAATCTTCCAGCTCGCTCATTAGGTTAGCTTCTTCAAGGTAAAGCTTAACGGCTTTAGAGCCTGGTGCTAATGAGCTTTTTACCCATGGTTTACGGGTTAAACCGCGCTGGTTTGCGTTGCGTGCAAGCAGACCTGCCGCAATAACATTGCGCGGGTTAGATGTATTGGTACAGCTGGTGATAGCCGCGATAATAACCGCGCCATCAGGCATTTTGCCTTCTTCTTCATCCCATTTGGCAGCAATGCCGCGGCTTTCTAAGTCGCTGGTAGGTAAGCGAGCGTGAGGGTTAGAAGGGCCTGCCATGTTACGACCAACGGCAGAAAGGTCGAACGTAAGCACGCGTTCGTATTCTGCTGTTGCTAAGTCATCTGCCCACAAACCAGTGTGCTTGGCATATTGTTCAACCAATGCAATTTGCTTTTCTTCACGCCCAGTCAGGCGTAAGTAATCAATGGTTTGCTGGTCAATGTAGAACATAGCGGCAGTGGCGCCGTATTCCGGTGTCATGTTCGAAATAGTAGCGCGGTCGCCTAGCGTAAGATGCGATGCACCTTCGCCGAAGAATTCCAAATACGCTGATACCACACGCTCTTTACGCAAGAACTCTGTTAATGCTAATACAATGTCGGTTGCAGTAATGCCTGGCTGTGGTTTGCCCGTTAGCTCAACACCTACAATGTCTGGCAGACGCATGTAAGACGCACGGCCTAGCATAACGCTTTCCGCTTCAAGGCCACCAACGCCTACGGCAATTACACCAAGTGCATCAACATGCGGCGTGTGGCTGTCGGTACCTACCAATGTGTCAGGGAAAGCAACGCCATCGCGAGCTTGAATAACCGGTGACATACGCTCCAAGTTGATTTGGTGCATGATGCCGTTACCCGGAGGGATAACATCTACGTTTTTAAACGCGGTTTTTGTCCAGTTGATAAAATGAAAACGATCGTCGTTACGTCTGTCTTCAATAGCGCGGTTCTTTTCAAACGCGTCTTTTTCAAAGCCAGCGTGCTCTACCGCTAGCGAGTGATCCACTATCAGCTGCGTTGGTACTACTGGGTTAACCTTGGCCGGATCGCCGCCTTTTGCTGCAATAGCATCGCGAAGGCCTGCTAAGTCTACAAGTGCCGTTTGCCCTAAGATATCATGGCACACCACGCGAGCAGGAAACCACGGAAAGTCTAAGTCGCGCTTGCGATAAATAAGCTGTTTAAGCGAGTTGGTGAGCATCTCAGGTGCGCATTTGCGCACCAAGTTTTCAGCCAGTACACGCGATGTATAAGGTAGCTTGGCATAGGCGCCTGGTTCAATAGCATCTACCGCTTCACGGGTATCGAAAAAATCGATACCTGCGTTTGGAAGCGGTTTACGGTAATCAATATTCATAAAACCCCAACCTTAATCTTAGGCGCGTTCGCTAATAGCTGGCACTGGGCGTAGTTCTTCGCCTGTGTATTCTGCTGATGGACGAATAATACGGTTGTCAGCGCGCTGTTCCATAACATGTGCCGCCCAACCTGTTAGACGAGACATTACGAAGATTGGAGTAAATAGCGGTGTAGGAATACCCATAAAGTTGTACGCAGACGCGTGGAAGAAATCGGCGTTACAGAATAGCTTCTTCTCGCGCCACATCACTTCTTCACAGCGAACTGACACAGGGTAAAGCACGTCGTCGCCCACATCGGCAGCTAGCTTTTCAGACCATTGTTTAATGATTTCATTACGCGGGTCAGACTCAGAGTAAATTGCGTGACCAAAGCCCATGATCTTCTCTTTGCGCTCAAGCATGCCCATCATTTTTTCTTCAGCATCATCAGGTGAAGTGAAGCCTTCAATCATTTCCATAGCGGCTTCGTTAGCGCCACCGTGAAGTGGACCACGCAGTGAACCGATAGCACCGGTTACACAAGAATGCATATCAGATAAGGTTGAAGCACAAACACGTGCAGTGAAGGTCGACGCATTAAATTCATGCTCTGCATACAGAATTAGCGATACATGCATGACTTGCTCATGCAGTTCACGTGGTTTTTCGCCGTGAAGCATGTGAAGGAAGTGGCCACCAATTGAGTCGTCATCGGTTTCAACGTCTACGCGCACGCCGTCGTGCGAAAAGCGGTACCAGTAACAAATGATGCTTGGGAAACATGCCAACATACGATCGGTTACGTCTTGCTGCTCATCGAAGCTGGTTTCCATTTCAAGGTTACCTAGCATTGAACAACCTGTGCGAAGTACGTCCATTGGGTGGGCATTTTTCGGAATACGTTCTAATACTTCTTTCAGTGCTGTTGGAAGACCACGCATGCCGCGAAGTTTAGTTTTATAAGCGTCTAGTTCAGACTGGTTAGGTAGCTTGCCCTTTAAAATAAGGTACGCTACTTCTTCAAATTGACAGTTTTGCGCTAAGTCTTTTACGTCGTAACCGCGATACGTTAAACCAGAACCTGATTTACCTACGGTTGATAATGCTGTTTTACCTGCAACTTGGCCGCGTAAACCCGCGCCACTTAACTGTTTAGCCATCTTGTTGTCTCCGGTCTTGTGTAATTTGTAAGGTACTTAAAAACTCTATTTAAAATAAAAAGCGAAATACTCAGCTTTGAGTGGGGTGCGAGACACCGAGAGAGTGGGGGCGGTGCGTAGGGCGTTACCCCTCCGAGGCATGGATGCCGAGGCGGAGCCCCCATGGATGGGTTCACGGCGTGGTAACGCCCTACGTATCGCTCCCGGTCCAATGGTGCCTCGCACCCCACTCGTTCACAGCTGGGTCGTATTGGTTCTAATTTTTGCCTTGTGCGAATAGGGCATCTAACTTTTGCTCGTATTCGTGGTAGCCAAGATAATCGTACAATTCCATACGTGTTTGCATGCTGTCGACAACGGCTTTTTGGTCACCGTTTTCAAGTATAGATTTGTACACCATTTCTGCTGCTTTATTCATGGCGCGGAATGCACTTAATGGGTAAAGCACCATGTCTGCTCCCCATTCGCCAAGCTCTTCTTTGTTCCATAGTTCGGTTTTGCCGAACTCAGTAATGTTGGCAAGGATAGGTACGTCTAATGCTTCTGAGAATGCGCGGTAGTGCTCTTCAGTTTGAACTGCTTCTGCAAATATGCCGTCAGCACCTGCTGCTACGTAGGCTTTTGCGCGCTCAATGGCTTTGTCTAAACCTTCTTGTGCGAATGCGTCAGTGCGGGCCATGATGAAAAAGTCTGGGTCAGTTCTGGCGTCAACTGCGGCTTTAATGCGGTCCACCATTTCTTCTGTACTAACAATTTCTTTGTTTGGGCGGTGACCACAGCGTTTTTGAGCAACCTGGTCTTCCATATGAACTGCCGCCGCGCCTGCTTTTTCCATGTCGCGAATGGTTTTAGCAATGTTAAATGCGCCGCCCCAACCCGTGTCGATGTCTACCATAAGTGGAAGGTCACACGCGCTTGTTATGCGCTGTACGTCTGCAATTACATCGTTAAGTGACGTCATGCCCAAATCGGGTAGGCCGTATGACGCATTGGCTACGCCGCCACCCGAAAGGTAGATAGCTTGGTGGCCAATGGCCTTTGCCATCATGGCGGTGTAGGCATTAATTGTACCTACAATTTGTAGAGGTTTATTGTTCTCTAAGGCGGTTCTGAATTTCTTTCCTGCACTCATGATTGTCACTCACTTATTTGAAAGTAGGGTAGAGGTGAATTGGATACAAAGAAGCCTTTAAGGTGTTAGTCATGATTGAGCTTCTTCTCGATATTATTTTTTGAATAAAGAATATGGCGTCGCATTAACATTTCCGCCAGTTCTTCGTCGCGATTGGCAATGGCGTTAACAATGTGTCTGTGCTCGTCAAACGCGGTGCTGACTCGAGGGCCTGCCATACCTAGCTGCACGCGATACATGCGCACAAGATGATAGAGTCCGTCGATAAGCACACTTATTAGATGATCGTTCTTACTACCCTTCACAATACGGTAGTGAAAGTCTACGTCGCCAGCTTCTTGGTAATAGCTATGACTGTCTTTTACCTTGTCAAAATGACTATCCAGCAACGACTGCATATCCGCAATTTCTTCGTCAGTCATATATCTAGCGGCTAATCGCGCAGCCATGCCTTCTAATGCTTCGCGCACTTGATATAGCTGAATAAGACCTTCGGGAGATAGCGCCACCACGCGGGCACCCACGTTAGCTTTACGCTCAACAAGATGACAGGTAGCAAGGCGATTAATAGCTTCACGGATGACAGCACGACTGACTTCGTACTTTGTCGACAATTCTGTTTCACTGAGTTTACTGCCAGCAGCAATAACACCCTCAACAATATCCTTTCTCAATTTGAAGAAGGTTTTGTCTGCATTCGTTATTGCTTGTTCGGTAATTTTGATCACGGTTTTAAATTTTCTTGCTGGAATGTCGACAATATAGCCTCTTAAAACTCAATTTTCAATGTTTGAGGGTTTTATTGTCGACAAAGTGTGGCGTGGGCAGTTTATGTGATAAGCAGTTGCCTCGTTAAACTTGCTTAGCTTCAATTTATCTAGAATGAATAAAAAATTGGGTCGAAAAGGTCAGCATGCTCTACTATTTGCAGTTGTAGATACGAGTAAATAGGTGTCGTAATTTTGCCCAATTGGTCAGTATTAAAGCGCTGAGTGATATTAGAGAGGTTGATACCGATTTTTTTTGTATCATTATGAAAGATATAGGTTTATTTTATTTTTGTGAGTGTTGTTAGTGAAATGTAAAATTTAACCAATTAGTCTAATTTTGAAAGAATAGTTTAGTGAAAATGTAATATTTCACTTTCCAATATAGAAACATGTCGGTATCATACCGTTCCAGTCTTCAAGCCTAAACTCTTTCACTGAGATATTGAGGGCTGGTAAAGGTAACTTCCACTTTTAAAGCGAAGTATTATTGAAAGTAAGTCTGTAATTTTTCATTGCAACTTACTTTTTTATTGCCTGAAATCAGCATTAAGCACTTTGCTGCTCCTCTTACTATCCCCTCGAGTTTGGGTTGCAAAAGTTCCACAGAAGAACTTGAAGCAATTGATAAATAGATTAAATACCTAACACTCAAGCAAAGGGGTTACACCATGAAAACCAATACTGACGTGTCTAAGACACTCGCCAGTAAGCTTTCGCCTGTCGCACTTGCAGTAGCGATGACCGTTCCAGCTCTTACGAATGTTGCCGTAGCGCAAGAAGCAGAAGCGACAGAAGAGCAAAAGTTCGAAGCCATTACCGTTACCGCTACTAAGCGTCCCCAAGTTATTTATGAAGTACCGATTGCCTTGAGTGCATTCGACGGTGACAAATTAGCTGAACAAGGCATCACTGATCTAACAGACGTAGGTAAGTTCGTACCAAACCTAAACGTAACCGGTTTCTCTGCTGGTCACACGTCGTCAGTTAACCCGTTTATTCGTGGTATCGGTCTTCAAGACCACCTTATTACCACTGATCCAGGTGTAAGTGTTTATGTTGATGGTGTTTACCTAGGTCGCCAAGTTGGTCAAAACTGGAGCCTTAACAACATCGAGCGTATCGAAGTACTTCGTGGTCCACAGGGCACACTATACGGTCGTAACTCTATCGGTGGTGCAATTAACATCATCACTAAAGAACCTGATCAAGGCGACGTAACTAAAATCAACACTGAGTTTGGTACTCGTGGTCGCGTAAAAGCTGATCTTTTTGTTAACCACGGTTTGTCAGATGAGTTAGCGTTCAACATGAACCTGTCATTTAACAAGCGCGACGGCCTTGGTGAGTTCATCAATGTACCTAACGCTGAATACGATGTGGGTGAAACAGAAGATATTTCTGGTCGTGTGTCAGTTAAGTGGGAGCCTTCAAACGACTTCCGTATGGTACTAACTGCTGATGCAAACAATGGTGACGGCGGTCTTCGCCCGTACACTGTACTTATTGATGAAGTAGGCTCTGCGCGTTACTTCGGTGGTGGTAACGGTTTAGGTGTAGAACTTCGCAACTCTGACGTTATCCCAGAAGGTTATGACCGTTATGACAATGCAACAGGTACTGCTGCAGTAACGTCTGTATCAAATGAAGCTCGTGGCCTTTCACTTACTACTGAGTGGGATATCAACGAAGATTACACAGCGAAAGTTGTAGCAAGCCAACGTACCTCTAAGTACAAAGCGGGTCTTGATGATGACGGTACGGTTTTCTCGCTTGATCAATTCCCAGAGCGCGGAGAAGCAGATCAAACTTCTGTTGAACTTCAGCTTAACGGTTACATTAACGAGTACACTGACTTCGTAGCTGGTCTTTACTACTTCAACGAAGAAGGTAGCAACCGTCAAGGTGACGACTCAAACTTCGACGGTGGTCCAAACCTTTTAGCACTCGACCAAGAAACAACATCGAAAGCCGCTTATGTTAACGTTCGTCATGACATTAACGACGAGTTGAGCATCTCTGGTGGTCTTCGTTATACCAAAGATGAGAAAGACGCGTCAGCAAACGTATTTGGCCCACTAGGTACTATTTTCGATTCAAACGATTGGGACGAAGTAACGTGGGAACTTGCCACAAACTACACGTTTGAGAATGGCATGACTGGTTATGCAACGATTCAGTCTGGCTATCAATCAGGTCAATACCCTGCGCGCCCTTACTGCCTAATTGGTCAGTTCTTTGGTGCTGGTGGTTTTGATGATATCGAAGGCGCTCAAGCGGCGGTTCGTGCAAACAACTGTTTTACAGCATCAGATAACATTACTGCGACTAACTACGAAGTGGGTATTAAAGGTCGTGTAAACGAATATTTCGATATGAGTATCGCGGTATTCAACACTGAGTTTGAAGACCTACCTTATCAGGTAAGCCGTGTAAGTGAAGGTGGTTTTGATACTGCTAACCTAGTTGTAGAACAAACTTCTCGTGGTATTGAAGCTGACGCTACGTTTAGCTACGGCAACTTTAGCGTGATGACCAGCATTGGTTATATGGACGTAGACGTTGAAGAGCAGGCTGGTTTTAGCCCGGTTGCCCCACTTACGCCAGACCTAACACTTGCCATTGGTCCTCAATACACCTTTGAACTTGATGGCGGCGACTCAATTCGCGTGCGCGCTGACTACTCTTATCGTTCAGAAATGTACGGTGAGCCAACATCTGCGCCAGAGCGTATGACCGAGCTTGATAGCCGTGAACTTGTTAACTTTGATATCGCGTACACGCCAGCAAACGATGCATACACCGTAGCGCTTTACGGCCGTAACATCTTTGATGAGCGTTATGACAATGCGCGTTTGAATACAGGTGATTACATCCTTCAAATTCTAAGCAACGATGCAAGTGAATTTGGTGTGAGATTCTCTACTGAGTTCTAAGAGATAGATAATTGAGAAAAAGCCGGTTTTAAACCGGCTTTTTTTTGCTTGTTTTCTAGCACTATTTAGCATAGTTTTAAATTCCTAGAAGATTAATTCAGGGAGTGAGTATGCGCGTAATAGCAGGGTTACTATTGACAATAGGACTGGTTGGCTGCACGCATACTGACCAGTCGAACACCGCGCGACAAACGGTCGAAAGAACTGAATTTGGTAGCGTATGCCGCTTTAGTGGAAGCGGAGAGCATGGCTCATGCCCGTTGGCAGGCAGCGACATGGTAGGAGCGTCGTGCTCATGCCCATCTCCGTTTGGCCAAATGATGGGTACGGTGTCGAAAAACTAATATGGAGCAGTAACATGGGACTGTTGACGGGTTTCAAAAAATCGAGCCTTGAAAAAAAGTTTAGAAAAAGTGATTGGGTGATTATCCAGTCGATCCCTTTTGCGCAATTTGAACAGCTTATCGTTGATTACGTCGACAGTGGGTGGGAAATTGAAGACGATTATGTTCGTCTACAAGAAGATACACCGAAATGGGAGTGTATACTAAAAAAAGGGACGAGCATTCTGACATGCATTTGGACAATGAAAGCGCATGGTCAGGTATACGGTCCATCCAGAGTATTAAATGGACTGGCTGAAAAACTTAATATGAAACCTACAACCACTATTTCACAGCCTTGGTTTTAGTACCTTATAGCCGCAAGTGTCCTATCTAAACGTGTATTACAGCCATCCTTTCTGTTTGGCAATGCGCGCTGCATCTACGCGATTAGTTGCGTCTAGTTTCGAGATAGCTTCCGATAAATAATTACGCACAGTACCTTCTGAGAGAAAAAGCTGCTGTGCGATTGCCCGTGTTTTTAGGCCGTCTGAAGCAAGTTTAAGGGCTGACATTTCTTTTGGCGAAAGTGGGTTTTTGTCATCGAGGGCCATAATAGCGAGCTCTGGCGAGATGACCTTTTCCCCTCTTGTTACTTTGTGTATTGCGTCGATTAGGTAGTCACTATCAGACTCTTTTAAAATAAACCCTTTTACGCCAGAAGCGAGTGCTCGCTTAATGTAACCAGGTTTGGCAAAGGTCGTCATCAATACAACGCAGGTATTTATCGCCTTACTTGCCACATGATTTGCGACATCTAGCCCTGTTACTTGAGGCATTTCTATATCGCTCAGTATAACGTTTGGTGTTTCATGGTGCTCTAGGTAAGTGATTGCTTCCTGTCCATTGCTGCATTTACCCACCACATCAAACCCTTCTTCTAACGAAAGTAACATAGCAATTGCGTCACGTACCAGTGACTGATCTTCAACAACGAGAATAGTGGTCATACAGCGCAATCCTTTTTAGTCGCTTACTAGTTTGTGAGGCAATATAAGCTCGCAGTGAAATGCACAGTCTGGTGAGGTGCTAAATACAACCTCGGCACCAATTGTGTTTGCGCGTTCGCGTATGCCCGTTAATCCATTGCCTTCGATAACCGAAAGTTGAGCGTTTTCTCTACCATAGTCAAAATACTTAAGGATGATTGCAGTTTCAAAGTACTCTAGTATTAACGACACGCTTTTACCTTTCGAGTGACGAAGCGTATTCGTGGTAAGTTCTTTAATAATGAGCGAAAGTTGCGACTCTTCCATTGATGTAAGCGTATTTGCTAGCTGTTTTGCCACATCGAAACTAGTTTCAAACCCATTTTCCTCCAGCAAAGCGATATTTTTGGCAATTTCGTCACTAAGCGATAAGTGTTTAATATCAGAAACTGCATAACGAATATCACTGAGCAGAGATTGCGATAGCGTCGCTAGCGCCTTTACTTCCTGCTGCGCTAAGGTGAGCTCGTTTTTACTAAGTAGCTTATCGGCCAATTGTGCTTTTAGTGCTATGGAGCTAAGTGCGTGGCCTGCCACGTCGTGAAGGTCCCTCCCAATACGTTCTCGTTCAGCAATGGCTGATAGTGTCTTCATTGATTCTGCGTGCTTCGCCTCTTTCATTTGAAATTCAGTTTCTTTCCTTTCCATCGCTCCAAAACCAAAAAGAACCACACTGTTGATCGTTGCCGCCAGCAGATACCAGCCTTGCTCCTTAAAAATATAAAGCTGAAGTAGTGCAAGTGAGAGAGCAATTAGGGAAATAAAGGCAATGCCTTTTTGCAACGTGTAGTAGTAGCCAATAATAAAGCCGACAAACCCGAAAATTATTGCACCGCCAGGGTTTTGAAAGCTGACAGCGTAACCAAGTAGGAGTAAAAAGGATAAAAAATAGGGCAGAACCTGAGGCGGCGAGTTTATAGCACGAATATATATCGCGACAAAAAGGCCATAGCCGCCCAGTTGCAAAAGCCACACCGAACTTGGGAGTGGCATAGAGAGAACGAGAGGCACAAAATAGAATAGTGAAAAAAATAAGCTGCTGTATGACCAACGTTTTTTGCGACCACTGGCTAAGAGTGGCATTACGCTTTCACGGTGTGCAGAGGATGCATTGTTTAACACAAGTATTTCGTCCTTACTGAAATACAACAGCAGATTTACTGGTGATCAATAATGTGCCCGAGATAATTAATATAATACCCAGCACGGCATAGATGTCGAATGTTTGTTTCCAAAATACCACGGAGGCTGCTGTAATTAGTGCTATACCCATGCCGGACCAAATGGCATAGGCGATTCCGACCCCCATATTCTTAAGAACGAAGGCGAACAACATGCCGGATACTGCGTAGAAAAAGATAGCACTATAACCAAATGCCCATTTTTCCCAGCCGTTTGAGGCTTTGAGCAGCATGGTTGCTGTCACCTCAGTTACAATGGCAATAGCGAGAATAAGATAAGTCATGTTTGTTCCCCTCTACGTTAAAGTTTGCGATAGCGCCGTTCTAATGCGTACAAAGAAATAATGTAGATAATGACAATAACGGTACTAATTGCTTCAACGCGGGCTTCAGGGAAGAGATACCAAACGGCAACAATAGAGATGGTGCGAGCAATGGTGTGGAAGTAGCCTACCCAATGTTGAATGGCCCATGAAAGAGGCATCCACATTAAACCGGCTAGAATGCCCAATGAAAGTGGTACTGTGGTGTGGTCGATAGCAGCAACGGGTAAGGCAATGCCAAATACCATTAAGCTCATTATCAACCCCACAAAAAACAGACGGTCAAAGCTTGTTGTCACTTTATCTTTGGCAAAGAAGCGTTCTCCCGTAATGTAAGACAGTCCCGCACCAAGGTAGAAAATCGCTCCTGTTCCGATGTAAAGAAGCCACGTCATAACAAATTCAGATACAAAAGGCGCGGTGAGCCCAAGCATTGCCCATACGATAGTGCCTGCCAACGGCATAGCTATGAATCGGTTTTGTTTAAATAACGTTCGTTCTTGTTCTAACGTTAATGTGGTTTGTGAGGATGTTTGAGTGGTGGGTGAAATGCGAATGGCGTCTATCATTGTCTTTTCCTATTATGCTAATTAAGCGTAGGAAAAAGTATGAAGGGTTTGGTTTTAAGAAAGTATTCACAAAGGTCATCAAAAAGACATGACAAAAGTCACTTAATTTGGATTGTTATGCCACTTGCTTTTTCGCCTTGCGTTTATTCAGTACGCTATCTCCATCTTCTTTTGACAACAGCAAGCTGTCAGCAATGCTGACAAACGCAACACATGCCATAAATAACATAGCCAGAACAAAGGTGTCTAAGTTTGGTGAAGACGGCGTTTGATCAAGGATAAACGTCGCAACGGCAATGGCAAGTGCTGAAAGTGTGATACCAAGACCTCTGTTCATTTGCATTAAAATTGCGCCCAACGTATTGGCGTCGCGCATCTTATTAGTGGGGACATCAGCAAACGCAATCGTATTTAGCAGGGTTAGATGCATTGAACGTGTCATCCCGTTGATAAACAAGATGACGCCTATGGTAGTTGATGCCGTTGTATGGGTGATACAGGCAAGGGCGATAAAACCTAACGAAATCAGTATGCCATTAGTAATCAAAACGCGCTTAAAGCCAAACGAATTCATTATCCATGTCGTGGCGGGTTTGATAGCAAGGTTTCCAGCAAACAGCCATAACAGTAAGGTCCCCGCTTCGACCGGCGTGTAGCCAAGCCCTAGCTGTAGCATTAGCGGCACAAGAAATGGCGCACTTCCAAGAGCAACGCGTACCACAGACCCACCATATACTGATAAACGGAATGTTCTATGTGCCATTGCTTCAAATGAAAACAGAGGAAATGCTGCTCGTTTTACATGCCTAATGGCAAGCAACATGAGCGTTAAACCCGTCAGAATAATACCGATTGCAACAAACAAAGCATCTGTCGCACTGGCCAGGTACTCAATTCCGGCCATAAAAAGTGCAAAACCAACGCCGGTAAGTAAGAAACCTTTAAGGTCGAAACGGCCCACATTGGCTTTCGTGTTTTTCAACAAATACATTGAGGCAATTATTGCGAGAATACCCAGTGGAATGTTCATGTAAAAAATCCACTGCCAGCTAAGGTGGGTAGCAATATAGCCGCCTAGAACGGGTCCTAAAATAGGTGCACTAAGTGCAGGCCATGTAATAATAGCGACGGTCTTAACGAGCTTTTCTTTGGGTAAGTCGCGAAGTACCACCAAACGCCCAACGGGGACCATCATTGCACCACCCACACCCTGAAGTATGCGCGCTAGCGTGAATTCAACAAGGCTTGTGCTCAGTCCGCATAATATCGAGGCGAGAGTAAATACAGCAATTGCGGCAAGAAATATTGTTCGTGCACCAAAACGATCGGCGACATAACCACTTAAGGGAATAAATAGGGTAACGGCTACTAAATATGCAGAAACGCCGATTGAAAGATGGGCTGCCGGAATGTTGAAGTCGGCAGCGATCACAGGAAGCGCAGTAGTAATTACTGTGGCATCTAAAATTTCCATAAAGAGCGCCCCTGCAACAAGAAGCGCAGTGGCAAACTCTTTATTGAATAATTTCAAAGGCGCGTACCACGCGAGCAACACCAGTGACATTGCGTGCAATGTCCACCGCTGTCGTAGACTCCAAATTGGTTAATCTGCCCATTAAGAAGACCTCAGAGTCTTGTACAACGACTTTCACTTGCAAGGCTGGCACACGTTCATCAGCAACAATTTTGGCTCTTACTTTTGAAGCTAACCAGATATCATTCGCTTGAGTGCCTGCGCCAATAGGCTCAGCCAGTCGAATTTGGTTGTGAATTTTTTTTAGGTAAGACACTTCTTGCGCGCGACGCACTGCTTCGTCGACTAGCGCTTGATTGGGCGCCTGACCAGTGAGCAAAGCCACACCGTTATATACATCAACTTGTAGATTAGTTTGCTCTTTTAGTGCTTGGCTTTTAGACCATTGGTACGCCACTGAACTGTCGGCATTTTGGTCATCTAGCTGAGTACCTACTGTTCGCCTGTCGTTTGCTACTTTTGCTGCCATTGCGCCAGCGGCACCAACGGCAACAACACAGCCTTGCAGATTAACAAGTAGGGCTGCACATAGCCCTAATGTTCCGATTTTTTTAGCGCTTATCATAATTTTTTTTAATTCTTACTCATCACCGTGATCAGCAGGGAATAGGCTATCATCAATGCACTCACACAAATTGTGGATCACCAACAAGTGAACTTCTTGAATACGCGCAGTACGATTTGACGGGACGCGAATTTCAACGTCGTGTTCGCTCAAAAAGCCTGCCATTTCACCACCGTCTTTACCGGTAAGCGCCACAATAGTCATATCACGAGAAAGAGCAGCTTCCATCGCTGCAATGACGTTGCGTGAATTACCGCTAGTTGAGATGGCAAGAAGAATATCGCCAGGCTGACCTAGTGCACGAACCTGCTTTGCAAAAATTTCATCGTAACTGTAGTCGTTAGCAATTGAAGTAAGTGTCGAGGTGTCTGTGCTAAGTGCAATCGCGGGTAGGCTAGGGCGATCTCGCTCATAACGGTTAAGCATTTCAGAAGAAAAGTGCTGCGCATCACCCGCTGAACCACCATTACCACAGCTTAACACCTTATTACCGCGAATAAGCGCTTCAACCATCATGTTCGCTGCTTTTTCAATAGACTCAGGCAGTATTTCAGAAGCTGCAATTTTGGTTTGAATGCTCTCTGTAAAATTCGCTTTAATTTGTTCAATCATACTTCACTTTCTCTTATAAAAGGCTCACGGCTGACGACACATCTGTCGTTGTGGCAGGGCGGAGGCCTTCATCGCACCTGTGCGCGGGGAAACTTTTCCTCGTACACAGCAATAAAGACTCCGCCTTTACACAAACTACGATAAGGCTTGCAGAGCTTGGTGGGGGAATACCGTAGAAAACCCTCCGCTGCATGGATGCAGCGGCGGAGCGCCCATGGATGGGTTCACCGCGTGTTTTCGGAGGTATTCCCCCACCTAGTTCCATGCAAGCCTTGCTCAGCCGATATTTTTTAGCCACTGAAGGTTGCTTCCATCAATGGCGATAACGTCTATGCGCAAAGGGGTAGACGTTGAGTTTAGGTTATTATCTAACAAATAGAATTCAAACGCAGCCCGAATTCTGTGTAGTTTCTTGGCTGTGACAAACTCAATGGCACTGCCAAAGCGTTGTTGCTTGCGATATTTCACTTCAATGCAGACTATCGTGTTACCGTCTTGCATAACTAAATCAAGTTCACCGCGTCTTGTTCGGTAGTTACGACAACGTAGCGACAGTCCTTGTTCCACTAAAAATTCGCACGCTTTGTCTTCGGCTGCATTCCCTTGCAGTAATGACATGAATTTCTTACTCCATCAGCATTTGTACCGCTTCATTGCGAATAATAGCTTGAGGTTGCTTTCTTACGACCTCACCTTTTGTATTCACTGATAGCGTACCTGTTAATCCTTCGTGGGTTAAGTAGTTGAGGGTGTTTAACATACCAAGTTCAGGCAATAACTGGTAAGCATCATAGCCAAACGCAAACAAACGTTTTTGCATGGTGTTTTGATTTTCCCATGCGTTGGCTACCTCACTTTCAAGCACTTTCCAATTATGCTCGGGCATTAGCCAAGGCATGTCGATAAAGTGCACATTCTGTAAATCGCGCCATTGGTTCTTACCACTGTCGTAATCCATGGAGCGCGATGTCGCATAAACGGGCACTTGCTTTCCATCATAAGGATTTAAACTGGCTTCAATAATCGGATTTAGCAATTCGGTATCTTGAGGAGAAGCGAACGCAACAATGGCATCAATATCTCTGCGGCTACGCGGCATGTTGTACACTTCATCGTTGGTCATGTATTCGATTTGATTTATCCGCGCATTACTTTGCGCCACGTCCAATGCTTGGGTAATACCTTCACGCAGTGAGCCACTGTCGTTGAAAGAAACCGAGGTAATGTTTGCCCGCTGCTTGTTTTCTTGTTTGTGCAATTCACGCCAGTGCGTTTTAAATGTATCGTCCATACGCTGATAAAGGCTGCTTTGCGCTGCAATAACGATAGGCGCTCGATAGCCTTTATTAAAAATAAACTCCGCTAATTGCTTAGCTTCATCTTCCGGTGCCAAACTGAAAAAGTTCAACGAAGTAGGTAGCGCAATAGACGATAATTCATTGCTTGCGTTGAGTTCACTTTCACTATCAATTAAGGCATTTGTCGTGGTAACGCTATCAATGTCGTCTGGGCGATTGAGGGCAAGTACGTTTACGCCCATAGGAAGTGCGGGTATCAGGCTTTCAACGGTTTCTTTTAGCAGTGGACCAATGACAAACTTGGTTTCACCGAGTTGAGCCAACAAACTAGCGGTATCTGCATTGTTTGTATCGATAAATCGAAGGCGAGGCAACTCTCTTTCATGTTGGCGCTTCTCTACATCGCTGTAGTAGGCGCTGATAATACCGTTTTTAACAACATCTCCGGTTCTGGCCAGTCTGCCCGACAAAGGCAGCAAAACGGCAATATCGTTAGCTCCCGTTTCTTGCAGTTGGGTGGCTTCAATAATTTCTTGAGGAAGGGCATTGGCTAATACATGGCCACGATACACTTGTTTAAATTGAGAGAGGTTAGCATCGAGTTGGCGCGGCGTTGCGGCATATTGCTCTGTAAGCTTTCGCAGCGAGATAAAAGGCGCAAGATCGGGGTATTGCTTATTTATTGTTGTTAAATTCTCCGCTGATACTGTCGTTACCCAACGCCATATGCGCGCCACTTTGTCTTCGTCTGACAAGTCCGTTTTGAGCATACTATTAGCGGCGGCTGCGCCGTTGCCTTGTTGAGAATAGAGCTGTGTTTGTAAGCGCGCTTTTTCCACGCGCGTATCTTCTGAGTCTTCAACATTGTCGAGCAAGGCAAGCAGTTCATCGACAGGAGCATTCGATGTGCTTGCATAGGCTTTTGCCATCAGTAGAGAATAGTACGAGGAAAGACTGCTTGGTACACCGTCTTGTTTTACTTCAAACAAGACCTGCTGAGCAAGCACTGGCTTATCGTCATTTAAGTAAAGTTCGGCAGCTTGAAGTAGTAAAAGGTCTCTTTGGTTTTTATTGCGTGATTGAGCCCATACTTTTTTTGCTTCAAGGAGTTTGTGCTCTGGGGTGAGAATCTCTTCAACTTTTTGCACAGCGGGTTTCGGTGTGACCACACTCGGCGCTTTTGTTTGTTTTGGTGTGCTGCCACAGCCACCAAGCAACAACAATGACGTGATTGCAGAGAGCGTAAAATATTTTCCAGCTTGTCCAATATGAGGCACAGTCTCATTCCTTTTACATCAATATGGGTCAAGTTTATCTTAACCAGTGTGAAAATCTACGCTTGCCAGCATAAACTGGACCAATGGCGTGTTACACTTATCGCAACCCTTTCAAACTTGATCATGTTTAACAACTTTTATGACTGACACAGCAACGCTATATATTGTTCCCACGCCAATAGGTAACTTAAATGACATGAGTACGCGAGCAATCGAGGTGCTTCGCGAGGTAAGTTGGATAGCTGCTGAGGATACCCGTCATAGTGCTAGACTATTGCAACACTTTAACATTGACACCAAAACGCTGTCATTACACGAGCACAACGAAGATAAACGCGCTGCAATGTTGTGTGAGCGGTTAAAAGGCGGAGAAGCCGTTGCACTTATTAGTGACGCAGGTACGCCGCTCATTAGTGATCCGGGTTTTGTACTCGTGCGCCGTTGTCGTGAGCAAGGAATACCAGTGAGTGCATTACCTGGCCCGTGCGCAGCTATTACGGCGTTAAGTGCTTCAGGACTTCCCACTGATACCTTTATTTTTGAAGGCTTTTTACCTGTTAAGAGTCAGGCTAAAGAAACTGCACTGTCGGCTTTGAAAGATAGAACATTTACAACGGTGTTTTACGAAGCGCCTAGACGTATTCTTGATACGGTATGCGCCATTCAAAAAGTGTTAGGTGAAAGGCAGGTGGTGGTTGCAAAAGAGCTGACGAAAACATTCGAGACCTACGTAAGTGGCACGCCACAAGACGTGATTGATTATTTAGAGTCTGATGCAGCACACCAAAAAGGTGAGTTTGTCGTGATGATTGCGCCTGCGCAACTTGATGAACAAGACATACCGAGTGAAGCGATGTCGTTGTTAATGACATTGTGCGAGCATATTCCGCTTAAGAAGGCGGCGGGGATAGTGGCAAGTCATTACAATTTAAAAAAGAATGCGCTATATCAGGCAGGCCTTGATGCTAAAGCGTAATCAATAATGTCGAAATAGAGTAAAAGAAAACCCGCTTTAGCGGGTTTTCTTTTTGTCGAAGTTTTTCGCAGACGTTTCTTTTGGCCTACGATAAGCGACCCTTGAAATCTTCGTAAGAAAATTCTCTGACGAGTTCAAAGTCACCGTTTGAACGTAAAATGCCGATGGCAGGGTGCTCAACACCATTGAAGAAAGTTGTCTTTACCATGGTGTAGTGCATCATGTCTTCAAACTGAAGACGGTCTCCAGCTTTTAGCGGTTTGTCGAATGAATAGGTATCTATGACGTCACCGGCAAGGCATGAATTCCCGCCTAACTTAACGTTAAAGGCTTTTTCATCAGGCATACCTGCGCCCAAAATGGTAGGGCGATAGGGCATTTCCAACACATCTGGCATGTGAGCTGTCGCTGAAATATCCAAAATAGCGATATCACCGTCGTTATTTACAACGTCAACCACTTCACTGATTAACGGGCCTGTTTGCCACGCCACAGCAGAGCCAGGTTCTAAAATAACGTCTAAATGTGGGTAGCGAGCCTTAAAGTCTTTAAGTGTGTTGATAAGATGTTCAACGTCGTAGCCTTCTCGTGTCATAAGGTGACCACCACCTAGATTTAACCACTTAAGATCACCCAACCACTTACCGAAGCGTTTCTCGATAGCTTGAAGAGTTCGCGCTGTGGCAAACGAATCGCACTCACACAAGTTGTGACAATGAAACCCTTCAATACCACTAAGGTCAACGCCTTCAAGCTCACTTGCTCTTATGCCTAAACGCGAACCTGGTGCCGCTGGGTCATAAAGCGGAGTATCTGCTTCTTGATGTTCTGGGTTAATACGCAAGCCTAGTGATACATTTGCCAGTGTCTCTTTGTGGGCTTGCCATTGGGCCAAGCTATTAAACGATAGGTGA
This sequence comes from Alteromonas sp. 009811495, assembly GCF_028865455.1. Lineage (NCBI taxonomy): Bacteria > Pseudomonadati > Pseudomonadota > Gammaproteobacteria > Alteromonadales > Alteromonadaceae > Alteromonas > Alteromonas sp. 009811495. Next base: position 3,344,652 of record NZ_CP113972.1, on the reverse strand, counting down.
TTGACCAATGAAGCTAGCGCTTTGGCATCATTTGCTTTGTAAGCGGGTGAGTATGCGTGAACTTCTTTACCCATTTCAGCGGCTAACTTCGCTTCCCACACAGAACTTGCCGTTGCGCCGTGCAGATACTGTTTAATAATGTCGAAGCACGACCACATTGAAAAGCCCTTAAGCGCAAGAATGATGCGAGCACCAGACTCGTCTTGAACTCGCTTCATTAATTCAAGGTTACGAATAAGCTTAGCTTCTTCTAGGACATAACAAGGAGAAGGAATGTCAGTGCGTTGCGTTAAATCGGTCAATGGGGTCAAACTCCATAAATTTTGCAATAGTATTGGTGTTGCGTAATATCGCGAAACAGTCAAACAAAAGGGCGCCTTGGCGCCCCTTATTGGTATTACTTAGTGAAAGGGCTGCTTTCACACTCGATCACGTGCCATGGTAGACCGTGTTCGTTTAGCATGTCCATGAATGGGTCTGGATCGAATTGTTCCATATTCCATACACCGGCTTCTTTCCAAGTGCCATTTAGCATCAGTGCAGCACCAATCATAGCGGGAACACCTGTTGTGTAAGATACCGCCTGTGCGCCCACTTCTTCATTACATTTGGCGTGATCACAGTTGTTGTAAATAAAGATAGTTTTTTCTTTACCATCTTTAATACCTGTGATGTACGTGCCAATACACGTCATACCGCTGTAGCCTTCTGCCAACGAGCCTGGATTAGGTAACACAGCTTTTAAGAACTCAAGCGGTACAATTTGCTGACCTTGGAATTCTACTGGCTCAATGCTAGTCATGCCAATGCCTTCAAGTACACGAAGGTGGTTAAGGTATGCATCGCCAAATGTCATCCAGAAACGTGCGCGTTTTAGCGTAGGGAAATGTTTAACCAGCGACTCAAGCTCTTCGTGGAACATGAGGTATGACGCACGGACACCGATGTTCTGGTAGTCCAAATCTTCACGTACGCTTAATGGATCCGTTTCTTTCCACTCACCGTTTTCCCAGAAGCGACCACGCTGCGTGATCTCGCGAATATTGATTTCTGGGTTGAAGTTAGTTGCAAATGCTTGACCGTGGTCACCACCGTTACAATCAACGATATCCAAGTAATGAATTTCATCGAAATAATGCTTTGCTGCATAGGCGGTATAAACGTTAGTTACGCCTGGATCGAAGCCACTACCAAGTAGTGCCATGATTCCTGCATCTTTAAACTTGTTTTGGTAAGCCCATTGCCACGAATACTCGAATTTAGCTTCGTCTTTTGGCTCGTAGTTTGCGGTATCTAGGTAATCAGTATTTGTTGCCAAGCACGCGTCCATGATCGGAAGATCTTGATACGGTAGCGCAAGATTAATGACAAGATCAGGTTTCACTTCATTGATAAGTGCTTCAACTTCTTTTGCGTTGTCTGCATCAAGGGCAAATACACCCTTAACACGATCTTCGCCCACTTCTTTTTGAAGCGCTTCGCATTTTGATACCGTGCGGCTTGCAAGATAGATTTCGTCGAAGTGCTGTGGCAAACGTGCACACTTTTTAACAGTTACTGACGCAACACCGCCAGCACCAATAATTAAAACGCGAGACATATAAACTGATCCCTAATTTTGCTAATGAAATTTGGGCTGAATGCTAGCAGACCAATCTAATTTGGCAAGCAAAGTCAGCACGCGAGAGTACAAAAAATTTTAATCGTTACAAGCGACAAAAGGTTACTCCTTCACCCTACTATCTGGTGACAGCATCAATAGGAGGTGAAATAACCACCTTACCATCAACCTTATAGTAAGGGTACAGCAACAATCGCTCTTCTTGATTTGGCGTGGCCGTAGCCACCGCAATGGCATCAAGGGTTTTGCTATCTTGGGTGTTAACCGTTGCGGCATACACTAGCACGCTGTAGCTGTTACTATCAGTAGTGGCATCAATGATCCGCCACTGCAATTGTTCAATTAACTGTGACTCGCGCTTTCTTGTGTTGGATTCATCACTGAACACACAGCCTATTCGGCCATTGTCGTAAATTGCTGCGAAGGGATAGAAAACATCACACACGGGTAACATGTGTTCACATAACGCTAGCGCTCTAGCAACTAATTCGCTTATGGGTTTGGGCAATGTAACTGGTCGGTCGATCATAATGTCATTCCTGTAAGTTAGCCTTGCTGTACAACATTTATGATTTTGTTACGCGAATACAGCGCAGATTGATCTTTACGGTACGCTTTTTGTTCATTTACAAAAAGGCCAGCCCGTTCTACTCACAGTAGTTTATTAATTGCGTTCACGACAGTTAAATGCCCGATTAATTGAGATAGCGCATAAAAATTTAAAAAAAAAGCTCAGTGATTTAGCATTGAGATAGTGGCTTAACCTACGATCTTGCGCCTTGCAAACCACCAGTGTGCAGCACAATTATGTTGGACCCCTTTGGGAAGTAGCCCTCTTTCAGCAGTTGTTTCAAAGCCCAAAACAACTTTCCTGAGTAAACAGGCTCTATAGTGAAGGGCATAGTGGTATTGAACTCATCGCAGAAAATACGCAATTCGCTGGGAACTTTGGCATACCCGCCCAAATGAAAACGATGATCTATCGACCAAGCTGAACATTTATCGCTGATAAATTGAGATACCAATGACTCCAAATAATTATCACCCTTTAGTACACCAATGCCTAACGCCTGTTGGGTATTCGATAGTTTGTTTATGATGCCGGCTAAGGTGGCGCCGCTGGCAACGGGGGCCATTATTACGTCAAAAGGTATGGCTATTTCATCAACCATCTCACCAATACCATGTAGTGCCGACTGCTGGCTTCCACCCTCTGGAATAATCAAGGCATTGTTATACCTCTGTTGTAATTGCGATATGTAGTCAGGGTCATTACGTTTTTGATAGGTAATACGGTCGACATACTCAATATCAACATTCCAATTCATCAAATCATTAATCATAGGGGAGGGCGATGCGCTGTAATTACCTCGGACGATTGCGGTTAGCGGTATACCAAGCTGGTAGCTCGCATAGCCTAAGGCATGTAAGTGGTTGGAGAATCCACCGCCAAAGCTCACCATAGCGTTCGGTTTTGTGCTTTTAAGGGTATAGGCCAATTTGCGCCATTTATTTCCTGACATAATTGGGTGAATCATGTCATCTCGCTTTACCCATATCGTCACTTCGTTCGCCCCTGTCCAAGAAGGTGAAAACGGCATTAACGAGGAGGGGAGCGCAAGGCTCGCTTCAAGTTCAGAAAGCTTATTCAATAGTCCAAAACCGTAGTTTGATCAAAGTCGAGTGCACCGAAGTATAACCATTATGTGATGTAAACAAAATCGAACTACTAAAGGTTTCCTATGCGGTACATCGGCGCGCTTTTACCTTATCAATTAAACTCAAAAGCTGGCTTAAACATCAATAGCACATTACTTCGTGTGCTTGCTGTTATGGGTGTTTTGAGTTGCATGGCAGTGACAGACAAATCAATGGCACAAGATACCCTACCTGAAGAAATTCAAGATAATGTCCCCAATGCTGCGCTTGTGGGAGAGGATATGTTCACTTACTACTTTTGGGATGTGTATTTAGCCTCTTTGTACGCACCAAACGGACGCTATAACACTGAAGATGCCTTTGCCCTTCGGCTAAAGTATCAGCGAGATCTTGAAGGCAAAAAAATAGCACAACGGTCTATTGATGAGATGAAAAAGCAAAGCTCACTTTCACAAGAACAAGTTAAAGCATGGCTAAGTAAAATGGAATCCATATTTCCTGATGTCAGCGACGGCGATGTATTAACGGGAGTGGCAACGAAAAATGGGACTAGCGTCTTTTATTTTAATGGGGAAAAAGTAGACAGCGTCGAAGATGCAGATTTTACCACCCGGTTTTTTAATATTTGGTTAGGTGAAAGCACATCAGAACCCAAATTTAGAAAAGCGCTGTTAGGGGAAAGCTAAATGAAACTTTTCAAAAAAATTGCAGTGAGTGCACTTGGTGCGGGATTGTTTTTGGGGGCGTTAACAGGTTGTTCTGTCTCAGTAGATGGGAACGACTACAAAGCCGTGAGCCCAGTGTTTGATATAGAACAATTTTTCGACGGTGATGTTAAGGCATGGGGTATTGTACAAAATCGCTCTGGTGAAGTGGTACAGCGTTTCATTGTTGATATTAATGGTCGCATTGACGGTGACACATTAACCCTCGATGAGACGTTTACTTATGGTGTTGGAGAAGGCCCCACATCGCGAACTTGGACCATAGTGAAGCAAGCAGACAACAGTTATATTGGGCGCGCAAGCGATATTGAGGGACCAGCTAAAGGAACGGCGTTTGGCAATGCATTTAATTTCCATTACGAAATGGATTTACCTGTAGACGACACTACGTATTCGGTTACCTTTGATGACTGGTTTTGGGCATTCGACGACAGCACAATGATGAATCGTTCATACATTCGTAAGTTTGGTATCGTCATGGCTGAAGTCACTATTTTTATGCAAAAACAGCCTTAATGCTTGAAGCTAAATACCACGCCTAGTCCGCGGCCTTGCATTAGCGGGTCGTGGACAAACCAAAGTTTACCGTCGTGTAGTTTCACAATAGCGGAAACCAGTGACAAACCGAGTCCGTTACCTTTGCTGGTTCGACTCGATTCCGCACGATAAAAGCGGCGCTCCAAGCTTTCTATTTCTTGTTCTTTTACACCTATGCCGCAGTCATTGACTGACAACACAATGCGCCCGTTAGTGTCGCTCAACGACACCTCAACACGTCCCCCGCTAGGTGAATATTTAATGGCGTTATCAAGTACATTAGCGACAGCCTGAAACATCAAGTTTGGATCTGCATTCATCAACACAGGCTGTAGCGATGAATGCAGACTTATTTCTCGTTCTTCCGCTAGCGGGTGATAAAGGTCGACAACATCGTCGATAATGTCGCGAAGCCCAGTAGGGCAAAATCCCTCTTTTTTACTGGTTGTTTCTAGACCGCTAATTCGCAATAAACTGTTAAACATGTTTAGCAGATTGTCTGCCTCTTGTGTCGTTTCTTCGCGAAGGTTATCGTCCTCTATCTTTTCAAGAGTGTTGCGCAGTCGGGCAAGAGGGGTGCGTAAGTCATGTGCAATACTGTCAGTCACCGATTTGATGTTATTCACTGAGTTTTCGATGGTGTCTAACATTTGGTTAAAAACAAAAGAAAGACTGCTTAAGTCATCCCAGCTGCTATCAATTTCAAGCCGCTCTTCAAGGCTCCCTGTCTTAATTATCTTGTCAGCGGTTTGTGACATGCGATTTATTCGATTGACGACGTAAACGGCAATGGCGAAGCTTAAAACGCTCAACAAGCACAAGAGAATAACAATAATCCAACTAAAGGTTTTGCCAAACCATTGGGCGCTATAAAGGTCATCGATACCGCGCCCCACGTGCAATACATAATCGCCAAGTTCAACTTGTTTTAACAATGCCTGATGAAGCGTTTTGGGCTCTTGCTCACCCTTGTAGGTAACAATCAATTCAGCCGTGTTGTAGTTATCAAAAAGGTGTCTTGTAGTAATAACGGGAATGCTTGTTAGGTTACCGGCGACCACTTGACCATTTCGACTGATAACAAGAAATGTGCGAGCAGCTTCGTATTGTGATAAACCGGACTGATAGGGCGAAGAAACGGTAAAGCTGCCACTGTTTACTACCTCGATTACGGCATCAATACCCAGCTTTTTATAAAGCGTTGTTATCGCGTCGGCCTTGGCGTTTATCGCAGCATTAGACTCTGTAATAAAAACATCGCTGCTGGTCAAACGCCAGAAATAAATAATAAGAACAATGGCAATACTTGCCAGTGTAGTAAGCAGCGCGCCTACACGAAAACTAGAGCTTCGCGTAAAGTCGCGAATCGCTATCATGCAAGGTTATCCGCTATACGATACCCTGTGCCTCGTACTGTTTCGATAAGTGGAACATTAAATGCCTTATCAACTTTTTGGCGTAATCGGCTTATATGCACGTCAATTACATTAGTTTGAGGGTCGAAGTGATAGTTCCATACTTGCTCAAGTAGCATACTACGCGTGACCACTTTACCCTTGTGACGCAACAAGCATTCAAGTAACTGAAACTCTTTTGACTGCAAGTCAATTTCAGTTTCACCCCGTAGTACTTTACGATTAACCAGATCGAGTGTGAGATCACCCACTTTAATTTGGGTTTTATCGTCGCTCTCGCGGTTCCGGCCTGCTAGCCCTTCAACACGCGCTAACAATTCTTCAAATGCAAAGGGCTTGGTAAGGTAGTCGTTGGCTCCGGTGCGAAGGCCTTTTACCTTATCTTCTACTTGGCTTTTCGCGCTAAGCAATAGCACTGGTGTTGTATTCCCAAGTTCCCTTAACTTTTCAAGCACGGTAAAACCATCTAATTCGGGAAGCATTACGTCAAGAATAACGGCGTCCAGCTCATTTGAAACCGCCTCGCTTAAGCCAGCAGCACCGTCTGCCACAGTTATACACTCATGCCCCTCGCCAGATAGGCCACTTGAGATGTGTGAGGCAACTTTTGGATCATCTTCTACCAGTAGGACTCTCATTTTTACGCTTCTTTTAATTAATTAAACGCAACATGACTTCACCTAAGAGAAGTCGTATGACGATACACGGCGGTACCCTATTCAGTAGCTTCTACGTTAAAAAAGGCAAAATGCGATCACTTTTCACATCCCGTTATTCGCCGCGTTCAAAACGCATTTCCGCGTTGTATGGAGTAAAGTGTTGAACGTCTCCTCGCTCACACTTTTCTTGTACTTCGTGCCAGTACTCTGGCGTCATTAGATCGCCATGTAACGATTTTAGAATATCTTTAAATTTTCGCTTACCAACAATGAAATGCTCGAATTGTTCTGGAAATACATCATTAGGTGCAACCGATAGTGTGTCAATAGCGTAAGGGTCGTCAGACTTTGGTAACGCTCTGAAATTACGTTCATTCATCAAACAAATTTCGTCATAGTCGTAAAAAATGACGCGTCCGTGGCGAGTAATGCCGAAGTTCTTATGCAACATGTCGCCAGGGAATATATTTGCCATGGCAATCTGCTTGATGCATAGGCCTAACTCGTCAAGCGCACTAGTTATTTTGTCTTCGTCGGTTTCTTGCTGAAGATACAAATTAAGCGGTGTCATTTTCCGCTCGATGTATAAATGCTTAATAATAAGTTCACTTTCAGTAAACTCGAGGCTTGATGCACAAGTTTCCTGTAACTCTTTGATAAGTTCAGGCTCAATTCTCTCAAGCGGGAACCTAAAATTTACGTATTCGTGAGTATCGGCCATGCGGCCAACACGGTCAGACATTTTTACCAGCTTGTAGCATTCTTTAACGTGCTCTCGTGTAATCTTTTTACTCTCAGCAAATTCATCCTTAATAATTTTAAACACCACCCCATAAGAAGGCAGATGGAAAACCATCATTACTAATCCGCGAATACCCGGGGCCGCCTCGAACTTGTCATCTGAACTATCCATATGTTGCAAGAAGTTGCGATAAAAAACGGTTTTTCCATGCTTGTAATGGCCCAAGGCCATGTAAAGCTCAAAATGCTTCTTGTTCGGCAATAGCTCTTGTAGGAACGCGGCAACTTCTGCGGGGTTTTGGGTATCAGCCATAAAATAGCTACGAGCAAAACCAAATATAACACTTAAATCTTTTCGGTCTGTTAATAACGCATCAACGAACATGTGTGGCTCGTTGTATCGGCGCATGGCAATAACAAAAGGCAGGGTTTCATCGGGCATACAAATACGACCAATCAGATAGGCTGCTTTTCCTCTGAAGAAGGTTGGTTTTAGTATTTCAACTGCCTGAACGCTGGCAAGTTGTTCTTTATTTAGTCGTGCACGCAAGGCTTTTTCTAAGCTTTGAAGGTCGCGTTCGTAATTTTCAAAAGGAATGTTGTAGCGGTATATTTTGAAGATAGACTCATACATTTCGCGAACAGTCGTCGTAGTATCGAAACTGTTGATCACTTTGTGCCTATCTTGCCCCGGTAAAAAACATCGACTTGGCAAAACAAACATCATGTCGTTGTCTATCTTTCTATGCTTGAAAAAGCGTCCAATCACAGAATTATAAAAGGTTTCCGCTAATTCAAATTGTGGGTGCCCTTCTAACTGTGTCGCAAACACTTTCTTTAACTCTTGCCAAAAAATGTCATCTTTTTGATGTACTTCTGTTAACTGATAAATTTCGGCAACCGCATCGGAAAGGCTTTGTTCGTATATAGTAATGCGCTCTTTAGACGCGGCCTGCGTTTCTCGCCAGTTTCCGTTTTCAAAGCGTTCTTGCGCACCACGGGTAATGCGCGTAAACCACCGATAGCTTTTGTCGAAATGTGCCAGTATTAAGTAAGCCACTTTTTTCACTAATGGCTTTTCTATGTGAGTAGACGCAGTATCCATAGGGTCAGTTCCTCTCTTTCTATGGCGATAGATTTACCATAAAAAGTCTGCAAAGTGAGAGAAGTTTGAAGCAGATCGCCAATAAGTCGTTAAAAAAGGCCTTTATTTTTTGTTTTACTAAACTTTTGATTAATGTATTCTGAAGTTTGATTAGTGAACAGAACTAAAGTTTTTCAGATGGGTTTTAATATTCTTATTTGTGATGATTCAGCGCTTGCGCGTAAGATGGCAAGAAGAAATCTGCCAGAAGGTTTCGCTGAAACAATCTATGAAGTGTCGAATGGAATGGACGCCTTAGAAGTATTGGCACATCATACCATCGATTTAGTTTTACTCGATCTTACTATGCCTGTTTTAGGTGGCATAGATGTGTTGCGCGAAATCAAACGTCGACAGTTGGAAACCTTTGTCATTGTTGTCTCGGGTGATATTCAACCTATGATGCAAGACAAAGTAATGGCGTTAGGTGCACTCGGCTTTATTGAAAAGCCGATAAAAACCACACTGTTGAAATCGCTCCTACAACGTTTTGGTTTTCTACTACCGGAAACACAAAAAAGTGCGATGGCGGTGTAAAAGGTTTACCCCGCCAAAGGTCTTCACGCTCTAGTTAAACCAATGTCTTGTTTTATTGGCAAACCAAACCAGCGATAGCATCACTGGTACCTCTACTAATACTCCCACTACTGTTGCAAGTGCAGCGCCACTATTAAGACCAAATAGTGAAATCGCAACGGCAACAGCTAATTCGAAAAAGTTCGATGTTCCTATCATACAAGCAGGTGCAGCAACATTATGTGGTAACTTCATTCGCTTTGCTGCAAAGTAGGCAATCGCAAAAATACCGTATGTTTGTATTAAAAGCGGTATTGCGATTAGCACGATATCCTGAGGTTGAGCCAATATGGTATTCGCTTGTAAACCAAACAGAATCACGATAGTGAGTAGCAACCCGCATACCGAAAAAGGTTTAAATCTTTCTACCAATTTTGTTACCGCTTGTGGCCCTTTTTTCTCAATTTGCTTGCGTGTTATAAACCCAGCGAGTAACGGTAAAACGACATACAGAACAACCGACAGTAGCAGTGTGTCCCACGGAACAGTGATATCGGTAACACCAAGCAGCAGTGCAGTAATAGGGGCAAAAGCAACAACCATAATTAGGTCATTGATTGACACCTGCACTAACGTGTAATTGGCATCGCCTTTCGTAAGGTGGCTCCATACAAACACCATTGCAGTGCATGGGGCGACGCCCAACAAAATCATGCCGGCTATGTACTCTGTTGCTGTTTGAGGGTCAACCCAATCGGCAAACAGCCCTTTAAAGAAAAGCCAGCCAAGTAATGCCATAGTAAACGGTTTAATCAGCCAATTTACTACCAAAGTAAGAATAAGCCCTTTGGGCTTTTTACCTACATCTTTTAGCGATCCAAAATCAATTTGGACCATCATGGGATAAATCATTAGCCAAATAAGTACCGCTACAACCAAATTAACGTGAGCGTACTCAAGCGCTGCAACATATTCGAAAAGAGTGGGAAAGGCATAGCCCAAAGCAACGCCCGCTATAATACATAGACCGACCCACACTGATAAATAGCGTTCAAAGAAACCCATGTGCAACTCCGTTAAATTGACTTTTGATTGACGCGCTTGCTCACTTCTTCTGCGCTTTCAACACGCTCTGAATAGCGATCAACAAGAAAGGTTTTGTTGTCGCGAGTAAGTAGCGTAAATTTAACCAGCTCTTCAACAACATCAACAATGCGGTTGTAATAGGGAGAGGGTTTCATGCGACCATCTTCTTCAAATTCCAAAAATGCTTTGGCTACTGATGATTGGTTGGGAATGGTGAGCATCCGCATCCATCTTCCCAATATGCGCATTTGATTTACGGCGTTAAATGACTGAGAGCCGCCGCAAACTTGCATAAGGGCAAGTGTTTTTCCTTGAGTGGGACGGATACCGCCTATGCTAAGTGGAACCCAGTCAATCATACTTTTCATTATGCCTGTGATGCTGCCGTGACGCTCTGGGGAACACCATATTTGTCCTTCAGACCACATCATTAACTCACGGAGCTCTTTTACCTTGGGATGATTTTCGTCCTCGGTGTCAGGCTGAGGTAATCCCTTGGGATCAAAAGCCTTAGCTTCTGCACCAAAATACGTTAGTAAACGCACCGACTCTTCAACAACAAGGCGACTGTAGGAGCGCTCCCTAAGCGAACCATACAACAAGAGAATACGAGGTTTATGCTGAGAAAAAGTGCTCGCGAAATCACTCATTTGTGGTGTGCGCATTTCCTCCATCGATAAATTGGCTGACGGCGCAGTGGTATCTGTTGCCATTTATTGTGCTCCTAAGGTAGTTAGTGCTTCTTTTAGTGCATCGGTAGACAGTGACTGCTCTGCTAATTCGGTTAAGCTTTTTACGCGTTGTTCAATGATGTTCATCGTTTGATGAAATGCTGCAGCTTTGTCTTCTTCGCTTCCTTCCAGTTTTGACGGGTCTTCTAATCCCCAATGCACTTTTAATGACTTTCCAAAATAAACAGGGCAAGACTCACCTGCTGCAGAATCGCACACAGTAACAACAAGATCCGGTGCATAATCCTCAAACTCATCCCATGACTGACTTTTCAGACCATCTGTTCGATAGCCGCGTTCAGCCAAGTATTTTAATGAAAGCGGATGAACCTCTCCCACAGGTTGACTGCCCGCACTACGCGCTTCAAGTGCACTTGGGGCTGCATTAGTGATAGCTTCACATAAGATGCTTCTACAACGGTTGTGAGTACAAACATATAAGATCTTCATATTTTCTCTCAAATTAGTAAGTTAAGTGCTTAGCAGTTGTCACAACACAGGTTGTTAATAGCTTCTTCAATATAACTAAGGTTGTGCGTAGCGGTTTGTTCAATAATCTCGCGTGCCCAAGCGGGGAGTTTGGGGTGAAGTCGGTAGTAAACCCATTTACCTCTACGTGTATCTTGCACGAGTTCACACTTTCTTAAGTCTGCAAGATGACGAGATATTTTGGGTTGGCTAATGTTCAGCGCATCGGTAAAGTCGCAAACGCAAAGTTCTTCTTTTTGACTCAGCATAAGCAGTGTTTTTAGTCGGGTCTCTTCTGACAAACACTTGAAAAAAGACAGCGGAGACAAGGTACAATTCGACATAAATTTCTCACATGTGAATTTTCGTATATGTTATATCATATGTGAAATTTCATATATGTCAAATCATATCTGCATTTTCATATATGTTCAAATGCTCATGGCCACAACGCCTCAAGCGCTTTTTATGACGTAGCAACGTGTCGGAACCTCGAGCGTGTTGATCCATTGCCGTAATGTGTTGATCCATTGCCGTAATAATGTACCGCAATACTCAACATGTTCTGGCATTGCTGATACCGTAAAAATCGTTAATACTGGTCATTAACCTCATTTAAAAAAATAACAAGAAGTGACGTGTCTATGAATATTCGCAGCAAACTCATCACCGCTTTTCTGGTTGCCGTTACCGTACCCATTATCGCATTGGTTATTACAACAACGGTGCAAACATTTACCCAGTCGCGTGACTATTTTATCAATAGTGCTACGCAAGAAATTCATCAGATAGACAATGCTTTTGAGCTGTTCTTTGAGGGAATGAAAGAGCATGTGCGTTATATGGCCAGCGATGAGCGATTACTTGCTGCGGCAGAGACTTCTATTACCAACTACATTGGTAGACGAGCTGATATGACGCCCCTGCAAAACGGTGTAATTGAGAGCAGTATTTTTAAATTTCACGGTCAATTTAGAGACAAGCATCCTAACTTACTTAATGTCTACATGGGAACTGAGACCGGCGGGTTTATTCAATACCCGCCTGAAACGATGGAAAACTATGACCCGCGTAAAAGGCCGTGGTATCAACAAGCAAAAGCAGCCCCAGGGGAAGCGGTAATAACATCGCCATATCAGGGGATTTCGGGTGGGCCAATGATTTCCATTGCCACTACAATAAAAGGAACAAGCGGTAACATCATAGGGGTTCAATCTATTGATGTCACCCTAGATACGCTAACGAAGCTCGTCAATGGCGTTAAATTAGGAGAAACTGGCTATGTCATACTTGTCGACCAAAATGGCGTAGTGCTCGCAGACCCGCGTAACAAAGCGAACAACTTCAAAAATATCAAAGAGCTTGGCGGCAGCCCACTTTACAAAGCACTAATGACTGAACGAGACAGCCATTTTACGGTAGATGGCGAAGATGGTGATCTTACCGTTACTACCTACCGCTCACCGGCGTTGAACTGGCAGTTTGTGGGCGTTATTGAAAGCGCAGATATTGAAGCGCCCGCATGGAGTATTGTTTCCACGATGATGGCGGTGCTGGTGGTTATGATCATTATTTGTAGTGTTCTAGGTGTGGTAATGGCTAATCGCATCGTTGCGCCAATTCACCGTATAAGCCGAAGCTTGCGTGCGATATCTGAGGGGAGAGGTGATCTGACGCAACGCCTGGAAGTACGTGGTAAAGATGAAATTAGTGACCTTGCAAATTACTTTAATGCATTCTTAGATTCTATTCGCGATTTGATAACCGAAATAAAGCAACAGTCTGAACATTTGTACTCAGCGTCTAACAATTTCACGACGATGGCATCGTCACTACAGCAGGCTAGTGATAAGCAAGAGCGCTCAATAGAACAAGCCGCCACAGCCTCCAATGAGATGGCCGCTGCGGCACAAGAAGTGGCACAAAGCTGTATTTCTACGCAAGAAGCTACAGAGCAAACAGATAAAGCGAGCCATAGTGGTTTATCTATAATTCGCGAGACAGTTGCCCAAGTCGAAATCTTGAAAACGCTGACACAGGACTCCTCTGAAGCGACCAAAGAGCTCGCCAGTGAAAGCGATAACATTAATCAAATTCTAAATGTGATTAGAAGTATCGCTGAACAAACTAACTTGTTAGCGCTAAACGCGGCGATAGAATCAGCCCGAGCGGGTGAACAGGGGCGTGGGTTTGCCGTGGTCGCTGATGAAGTGCGCTCATTAGCTCAACGGTCTTATGGTGCTACCGAAGAAATTGATGGCATGTTAACTAAGCTCATTGAGAGAACACAGTTTGTGTCAGGGAAAATGGCTACTGGTTTAGAACAGTCGGAACAAGCGACTGACCAATCCAGCCAGGCTCGGGCTACGTTCGAGCAAATAGGTCGGTTAGTGCAGCAAATAATGGATCAAATCACACAGATTGCCAGTGCTGCTGAAGAGCAATATCAGGTATCAGAAGAAATTAGCCGAACAATATCAGGTATGCAAAGCTCAACCACCGATGTCAGTCATGCATCAAAAGGGCTATCGAGTAATGCTGACAACTTATTGTCTCTTTCAAAAAGCCTTAATGAGTTGGTCGGACAATTTAAAGTGTAGGACACTGAAGATGCTTCGATATGGTGCCCCTTGTACTACCGAGGGCACCATCGTTTTTAGGTCAGGTCAGCCTTCGATTGGGGCTGGGTCAAATGACATCGCAACGCGTGTGTTGTTTACGCTATTGTAGTAATTTACCACATCTGACATAAATGCGTGCCACGTCGGATTTGGGTGCCACACTTTCATCAGGTCAGCTTTGGCTTGCGCTTCATTTTCGCCTAACACGGCAACACGATAAAGGTAAGTAAAAGACGCTCCCCGCCAATTGAGCTTACAATGCGTGAGCACTTTGCCATCAGATTTTTTTACTCGGTCCATATAAGCAGCGTAATTTAAAAAGTTAGCTACGCTTGGCGCTTCCCAGTCTACAGGCACATTAAAATAATCAAGATCTAATGAGGTGGTATAGTGAATCTCATCAGCTCTGTCTCCCGGAATAAGGTCGATGACGTGGCTGACGCCTTCTTGTTTAAGCAACGCTAAGTGGGTTTTGGAAGGTAGCCCTGACGAGAGCATGAAGCTATTATTGTGCTGAAGGTTAGTGAGTGAGCCAAGACTTTGTGCGTCTTCATTTTCCGTAGTTTGAGCGTGATCGTGATTATGTGAATGGCTTAACGCTAGCGCAGAAGCGTGACAGTGAAATAGTGCACTTGCAAAGCAAAGAGTAATGGCAAACGCAGGCAGTGCAGACACGCTTTTATTCTTTTTTAATTTCATTGTATATGGCCTTCAGGTGAACTGCTTTGCACCAGTATAGCGTTACTTTTTGTTATTTCGCCACAGGTTGACGAAAATTACGTACGCTTTTCACGAGTGGTTTGCAGTTCACATCAGTGCCGTCAATTTATACGCCGTCGTTCACTATGCGTTTTTTTAATGTGCGTTGGCGAGGCTTGTACTTACAGCTTAGCCAAAGCGAAAATGGTACACCTATAAGACTTGGCAGCACCCAACTTGCTATTTGCAAACTCGGAATCCCTTCAAACAAGGTTCTGCCGCCAAAGGCAAAGAAGGCGGTATAAGCACCAATACCTGAACCAATAATGTGTCCAATATGTTCAACTACCCATTTACCTGCAGGCACTTCTTTTTGTAGTGTATAGCGAACAATGCCAATGGCATTGAGTAACGCTATAGGCGCAAAAATGCAGCTAAGGGTAATGTTGTATTTAATGCCTTGATAAAGCGCGATAGAGGCTACTGCAAATAGAAGAATGGGTAGCCACAAGTACGCTGGCGTTCGCATTTCAGCAATATTGCTTTTTACCTCAAGCACTCGCTGGGCATGACGAACATTGTTCCAAACCAGCAAACTCAACATCAGCAGGAAAATATACTGCCCTTTTAGGTAGGCGACAAAATAGGCCACTGATTCAAAGTGCGCAGGCATTGAAGGGTAGATGGCCAATGGCATGAGCAAAACAATAGTAGAACTCACTACTCCACTGATTGAAGTAAACAGCATGGCTTGCACGTAGTAGTGCCCAAATTTTCGATGTTGTGGACCTCCTTTACGCGTCAAGCAGGGGATCCAAAACAAAAACAGTGAAAGTGCACCTGAAAAAATGTGAAAGTAAACCAGTGTACTGTGTATGGTTTGCATAATGGTGGCTCCAATAACCAAAATTGATGTGACACAGTGTGTTTAATTTGCTGTTTTCAAGTAAGTGCCAAAAGTCATTAGATAAAAAGTGACTTTTGGCCTATGTGTTTAAATGCTATTTCTGCAACAATGTGCGCAATTACCTCGAAGTAGCGGTACCTAAATGGAATTATCGTCAACCTTAAAATCATGGCTGGTTAACAACGTAGAGCGGCTGTCGGCATGTTTAACCTGGTTATTTGTAAGTGTGTCGGCGCTTTACTTTCTGACCATGCAACTTACATTTTGGCATTGGCGACCTATCGCCGCACTTGCCTTATTTATTTCGATTGCCATCTGTTTTGTGTTGGTTACTCGCCATGACGAGTCTTTACCTCGTTGGCGATATTTTCTGCTGTGGGCCATGTATGCACTGTCGGTAGCGAGCCAACTGTTATTACCTTACGCTTATATCGCCATTTTTGTGGTGATTTGGTCTGCGGTGCTTCCCTACTATTTATCATGGGGCAAGTGCCTAGTGCTTTGTATTCCATTGGCATTGCCTACGGTTTTTATTCAAGAAGTCGTTTGGGAGGAAAATCAAGCATTGCTCACTGGTGCTTTGTTCTGGACGTTTAATTTGTTCGCAATGATGATGTCGAATACCGCCATTAAGGAAACTGCCGCGCGAGAAGAAGCCGATGCGCTCAATAGACAGTTGATCAGTACACAGCACTTAATGAAACAGGCGATTACACAAGATGAACGCTTGCGCATTGCGCGTAATATTCATGATGTGGTGGGACATCACCTTACTGCTTTGACCATCAATTTACAGGTAGCGTCTCGCAAAAGTAAATTAGCTGGAAATGACGAGGTAAAGGCGCAAATTGACCAGTGCCATGCTATTGCAAAGCTATTGTTGTCAGATGTGCGAGAGGCGGTATCGGACATTAGAGAGAATGCAGCCATCGATTTCAACGGCGCTCTACAATCACTTATTAGTGACTTGCCACGGCCACAAGTGCAGTTAGACATTCAGCCTGATTTTATACTTAGCAATGTGAAGATAGCAGATGCCTTGCTGCGCATTATTCAGGAAGGATTAACAAATGTGATACGGCATACTCAATCCCATAGATTCAACATATCGCTTAGTAAACACGACAACGTATACACACTTATCATGCAAGATGTGCAGCTGAATGTAGAGAAACCTATTACAGAAGGCAATGGTTTAATTGGAATGAGAGAGCGCGTGAGTGCATTAGGTGGTGAGTTACAGACAGGTTTCAATGCACAAGGGTTTTGTATTCGCGCTACATTGGTGGAGGCAGAATGAGCACAAGGGTTTTACTGGTCGAAGATCAGATGCTAGTTCGACAGGGTATAAAGTCACTTCTTGCTCTTGATGACAGCGTCAATGTAGTGGGTGAATGTGAAGATGGCAGTCAGTTAATTGATACGTTGAACCGCATCGACTGTGATGTGATTTTAATGGATATTCGCATGCCAAAAATGTCGGGCATTGAAGCGCTAAACGCACTTAGCGCGAATGCTATTACTATCCCTGTGTTAATGTTGACGACATTTGATGATCATACTTTGGTGAGCGGTGCGATAAGCGCAGGCGCAAAAGGTTACTTACTGAAAGATGTGTCTCTTGAAACATTGGTTGACGGTATAAAGGCCGTAGAGCGAGGCGAGACTCTAATTCAGCCGGCAGTCACTGAAAAAGTACTAAAAGGCTTGCAAGGGCTTGATGTTACTTTCGAGTCGTTTGAGACGCCTGAAACATTAACCACCAAAGAGCTTGAAATATTGCGCTTAGTCGCGGCGGGATACAGCAATAAAGAAATCGCGGATACTATCTTCAAATCTACTGGCACAGTGAAAAACCAAGTATCTGCCATTATGGCTAAATTAGGCGTTCGTGATCGAACGCGGGCGGTGTTAAAAGCGCTTGAGTTGGGATGGATTTAGCATAGTGAAGCAAAAAGGCTCGTTTGATACGAGCCTTTTTAGTGTTGCGTATTTCTTTATCGGGCTGAGGGCTATTTATCCATGTGTACTATTTATCCATGTGTACTACGGAGCGAATGCTTTCACCTTTATGCATTAAATCAAACGCATCGTTGATATCGTCAAGACCCATGGTGTGAGTGATAAATTCTTGCAACCCAAAATCGCCGTTTAAGTATTGCTCTACAATACCCGGTAGTTGAGAGCGGCCTTTCACTCCGCCAAATGCGCTGCCGCGCCATACTCGACCTGTAACTAACTGAAAGGGACGAGTTGAGATTTCTTGACCAGCGCCTGCCACACCAATAATGACAGATTCTCCCCATCCCTTGTGACAGCATTCAAGGGCTGAGCGCATAACATTGACATTGCCGATACATTCAAATGAAAAATCCACACCACCGTCAGTCATTTCAACGATAACGTCTTGAATAGGTTTATCGTAATTTTTCGGATTAACGACATCAGTGGCACCAAGCTGCTTAGCGAGATCAAATTTACTTTCATTGATATCAATACCAATAATGCGACCTGCCCCCGCCATACGCGCGCCGATAATAGCGGATAGACCAATACCCCCTAAGCCGAAGATGGCCACGGTATCGCCTTCTTGTACTTTCGCCGTGTTCAACACTGCACCCATGCCCGTCGTAACACCGCAGCCCAGTAAACATACCTCTTCAAGAGGAGCGGCTTTATTGACCTTAGCTAATGAAATTTCTGGTAGTACCGTGTACTCAGAAAATGTAGAGCACCCCATGTAATGATAGATTGGCTCACCATCCTTAGAGAAGCGGCTAGTACCATCTGGCATTAAACCTTTGCCTTGCGTTGCGCGCACTGCCTGACAGAGGTTGGTTTTACCTGATTTACAAAACTTACATTCGCCACACTCTGCGGTGTAAAGTGGAATAACGTGATCGCCAACCTCAACACTGGTAACACCTTCACCCACCATTTCGACAATACCACCACCTTCATGCCCCAAAATAGAGGGGAAAACGCCTTCGGGATCATCACCAGATAGAGTGAACGCGTCAGTGTGACAAACACCGGTAGCAACGATGCGAACCAACACTTCGCCCTTTTTAGGTAGTTCCACATCCACTTCTTCCATTTTAAGTGGCTCCCCAGGCCCCCACGCGACAGCGGCTTTCGCTTTAATATGAGTTTGGCCTG
Organism: Alteromonas sp. 009811495; assembly: GCF_028865455.1. Classification (NCBI taxonomy): domain Bacteria; kingdom Pseudomonadati; phylum Pseudomonadota; class Gammaproteobacteria; order Alteromonadales; family Alteromonadaceae; genus Alteromonas; species Alteromonas sp. 009811495. The sequence continues at coordinate 3,325,964 of NZ_CP113972.1, read as the reverse complement.
GCTGCAATGAATCTTTAAACGTCGTCATGAAATGACTCCTTGATTACAAATATAAGTGTTTTGATATGAAGCCAAGTATAGGAGAGCGTTTGTGATAGATAAATACAGATTTAGTAAATCACTATTGCATATTTGTAATAGTTGGGAGGGGATTCTATTATAAGCCCTACGCGCTGTATGTACCGTTTCACTGTGAGGTAGTAAGCCTATGAAAATATTAGAGGGGGTATCAGAGTTTTGCGCCGTGGCAAATGTGGGCAACTTCACTGGTGCGGCGACGAAATTAGATACTTCAGTGGCACAAGTTAGCCGAAAAGTAGCGACGTTAGAAAGGCAGTTAGGCGTAAAGCTGTTACAGCGTACTACCCGAAGCGTATCGCTAACAGAGGCCGGGACGTTGTACTTTGAGCAAGCTTATCCTGCATTGCAGTCGCTAGAAAATGCTCAGCTTGCGGTAAGTGCAATGCAGCAATCGCCGCAGGGGTTGATAAAGATGACAGCGCCAGTAGCCTTTGGTGAGGCCTATATTGCACCACTGCTCAATACCTTTATGAAACAATATTCAGGCATTAGCGTGCACTGCACATTTACGAATGAAAAATTGGATATTGTTGAGCAAGGGTTGGACCTTGCTATTCGAATTGGCAAGCTGGGAGACTCTACTTTAGTGGCCAAAAAGTTAGCTACCCGTCACCTTTATGTGTGTGCGAGTCCATCTTATTTTGAGCAAAATGCTAGGCCTCAGACGCTCGATGAATTAAAACAGCACGATTTGCTAGTAGGGTCTCAGGCTTACTGGCGATTTGTTATTAATGGCAATGCAACCTCTTTACCTGTGCAGGGAAGAGTGCGCTATAACAGTGGTAATGCACTTCGCAGCGCAGCGCTTGACGGCTTGGGAATTGCTCAACTACCCGGCTTCTATGTACGCCACGATTTAGAATGTGGAAATTTAGAAGAGGTATTACCAGCGCACAAAGATAAGCAGGAAGCGATTTGGGCAGTGTTTCCTTCAAACCGCAATGTCGCGCCAAAAATACGATTACTTATTGATTTTCTTGCACAAAACATTGTTGATGATAATTGACAGAATACTGCTGAAACATGCTTTGTACCCTAATTCGAAATGTTGGCTGGTTAATATTTCACTTTATGCAATACAGTGTGGTGAAAACTGCGGTTGACAGATAGACGTCTATACGGCAAATTGCTTGTATGAAAAAGATTCTACGCACCACCACCACAATGATGTTGATTACCACCTTAAATAGGGCGGTCGGTGACTAGTGCAAGTAAGCAAAAGACAACGAAAGCCCGCCTAACACAGAGCGGGCTTTTTTTTACACATGTTTTAGCATGCGAAACCTTAAGGAGCAGCATATGAAAGTCTTAAAGTTTGGGGGTTCTTCTCTAGCCGATGCACCGCGATACATGCGCGTGATGGAAATTAGCACGGCAACCCACCAAACCGACGGTGCTGCGGTTGTACTCTCTGCCCCAAAAGGGGTGACGAATGCGCTTTCATTACTTTGTGAACAAGCAGCCGCTGGTGAAGATTTTAAACCGCTATTCAACAAACTCAACGACACCGTAACCAGCATTGCCAACAATCTAGACAACGCACTAGACGGGTTCGCTCATGCACAGGTTATTGATTTTATCGATAGTCACTTGTCGGTATTGCATCAGCACCTAGAAGGCATTTCTTTGCTTGGTGTGGCGCCTGACAATGTGGCAGCGGGCATTCTAAGTATCGGTGAATATATTTCTGTAACCCTGTTTAGCGCGATGCTGTCAGCAAAGGGTATTGCCAATCGCATCATAGACCCTGTTAAGTACGTACTGGCTGACGGCGAGTATCTAGACAGTATTGCTGATGTAGCGCTGAGTAAAGCACGTTTTTCAGATGTGCCTGCCGATGGTAGCGAGCTATTGGTGATGCCAGGGTTTGTTGCTGCAAATGAAAAAGGTGAAAAGGTAACACTTGGGCGAAATGGCTCCGATTATTCTGCTGCTATCCTTGCGGCGTGTATTGATGCAAGTTGCTGTGAGATTTGGACAGACGTAGACGGTGTTTATAACGCCGATCCGAACCAAGTTGAAGGCGCTGTGTTACTTGATAAGCTGACGTATCAAGAAGCCATGGAATTGTCTTATTTCGGTGCAAAAGTACTTCACCCTAAAACGATTGGTCCCATTGCGCAGCACCATATCCCGTGCCTTATTCGCAATACATTAAATCCTGCAGCGCCCGGTACTCTGATCAGCAACGAGAAGAGTGAGAAGTGGACATCGGTTAAAGGTATTTCACAGCTTGATAATGTGACCATGTTTAACGTCGCAGGCCCCGGCCTCAAGGGCATGGTCGGTATGGCGAGCCGTGTATTTGAAGTCATGTCAAACGCTAATATTTCGATTAGCCTTATCACGCAGTCGTCTTCAGAGTATTCAATCAGCTTTTGTATTCAGAGCAAAGACGCCAATCGCGCTTTAACATTGCTCGAAGATGCCTTTGCCCTTGAGTTACAAAATCAATTGCTTGACCCTATTGAAGTTCGTCACGACCTAGCAATTGTAACCCTTGTGGGTGACGGTATGCGCCAAACAAAAGGTTTGGCCGCGCGCTTCTTTAACTCACTCGCACAAGCTCGAGTGAATAACGTAGCGATAGCGCAGGGCTCTTCTGAGCGCTCTATCTCGACAGTAATTGAAAGTAAACGAGCAAAGAAAGCCGTTAAGGTTATCCACCAGAATTTTTTCTCTGACCGCCATACCATTGACGTATTCCTAGTAGGGTGTGGCAATGTAGGGACAGAACTACTAGGTCAAATTGCTAAGCAGCAGCCTGAATTGCTAAAACGCAATGTGCAATTGCGTGTTTATGGCATTGCCAATAGCCGTAAATTACTGCTTAACAGTCAAGGTATAGATTTAAGCGGCGATTGGAAAGCTGCCCTTGAATCAGCCAGCGAAGGGCTAAGTGTTGAGCGGTTACACCAGTTTGTAAACGACAATAGTTTGGTTAATCCTGTTATTGTTGATTGTACCAGCCACGATGTTATCGCTCAGCAATATGTCGACATGATGGAAAGCGGCTTTCACGTTGTTACGCCGAACAAAAAGGCCAATACAAGTGAGATGGCGTACTACCGCAAACTTCGTAAAACGGCGCAATCTACAAACCGCCAGTATTTGTATGAAACTACTGTAGGTGCTGGGTTGCCGGTAATCGATAACTTACAGAAACTATTTAGTGCAGGTGATGTACTGCATCGTTTTGAGGGTATCTTGTCAGGTAGTTTGTCGTATGTCTTCGGTAAGCTTGAAGAAGGAATGAGCTTATCTCAAGCCACGCAAACGGCTAAGGATAATGGCTTTACTGAGCCCGATCCGCGCGATGACTTAAGCGGCATGGATGTAGCCAGAAAACTACTTATTATGGCGCGTGAAGCTGACTTAGGATTAGAGTTATCGGACATTGAGATTGAGTCTGTGTTACCCGACGGTTTCGCTGAAGATTGTTCAATTGATGAATTCATGCAGCAGTTGCCACAGCTCGATGCAGATTTTGCGGAAAAAGTAGCACAAGCGAAAGCCGAAGGGAAAGTGCTGCGTTACATTGGCAGCATTGAAGATGGTAAATGCAAAGTAAGTATTCAAGCCGTTCCTGCATCTAATCCGTTGTCTCAAGTGAAAGACGGTGAAAATGCACTGGCGATTAACAGTGATTATTACAATCCGATCCCATATGTTATTCGCGGGTATGGTGCAGGTGGCACGGTAACAGCTGCGGGTGTCTTTGCTGACATTCTTCGCACAATGCCATGGAAGCAAATGGCGCATTAAGCGCATGAAAAGTAGTAAGGTAGTAGGTAGAACGTAATGAAAGCACTTAAGGCCTATGCGCCAGCCTCAATAGGAAATGTCAGTTTAGGGTTTGACGTACTTGGCGCAGCCCTTGCGCCAGTAGACGGCACTAAACTGGGTGATGAAGTGGAGATTAAAGCGGCTGAGGTATTCTCACTTAACGTGACGGGGCCATTTGCGCACAAACTCCCCGGTGATGCTGACAACAATATTGTGACTAAGTGCTACCACTACTTTTGCGAGCAGATGGAAAAGGCGGGTAATCCTACAAAGTCTGTGGCGTTAACGCTTTACAAAAATTTACCGATAGGCAGTGGGCTTGGTTCAAGTGCAAGTTCAATTGTGGCTGCCTTTGTTGCGTTAAATGCCTACTTCGATTATCCATTTGATAAAGACACGTTACTTACCATGATGGGGGAGCTTGAGGGCCAAATCAGTGGTAGCGTGCACTATGACAACGTAGCACCTTGTTATTTGGGCGGTATGACGTTAATGACAGGCGCACAAAGCCCTGTCACCTTGTCGCTGCCGTTAAATGACCAGTGGTATTACGCTATTTGTTATTCAGGGATTAGTGTATCGACGGCGGCTGCCCGCGATATACTGCCAAAACACGTTGATATGGCGACTGCATTAACGTTTGGGCGACAGCTTGGTGTATTTGTACACGCGCTACATGCCGGTGATTTCGCCCTTGCGGCCTCGGTGATGAAAGATGTTATTGCCGAACCGTATCGCAAGTCATTGTTACCCGGTTTTGACGATGCTCGCGCATTCAGCGAAAGTGTCGGTGCACTGGCATTTGGTATTTCGGGATCTGGCCCAACTGTCTTCGCAGTATGCCCAAGCAAAGCGCAGGCAGAAAAGGTTGCGGCGTATTTAACCGAAAATTATATTCAAAACGAAGATGGTTTTAGCCATGTGTGCCAAATTCCTCAACAGGGCACAACAGTGTCACAGCAGTAGATGCGCATAAAAACAAAAGTTTGAAGGCGCTCTGCTAAGGCGCGTCAAACGAATTATTAAAGATTTAAAAGGCCGAGTGATTGTTGTTAAGGCCAAAACAAGAAAGGTACAGCAAGTGGAATTGGTTAATTTAAAAGATTCATCGGACACAGCGAGTTTTGCGCAAGCCGTTAAGCGTGGTTTAGGAAAGCACCAAGGTCTGTATTTTCCAAAGCATATCCCCACACTTGAAAACATTGACGCCTTATTAGAGAAGCCGTTTGTAGAGCGCAGTATTGAAGTACTGAGAGCGTTAATTGGCGACGAGCTAGACAATGGTGAGTTGGAAGCGATTGTTGAAACCGCGTTTGCATTTGGTGCGCCAGTCGAGCAAGTGAACGACAATATATATTCGTTAGAGCTATTCCACGGCCCTACGCTTGCATTTAAAGATTTTGGTGGTCGTTTTATGGCGCAGACCCTTTCACGCATCAGTGAAGGCAAACCGATTACTATTTTAACGGCAACCTCTGGTGATACTGGCGCAGCCGTTGCTCATGCTTTCCACGGTATCGATAATATCAACGTGGTCATCTTGTTCCCAAAAGGCAAGATTAGCGCGTTACAAGAAAAGTTATTTACGACATTGGGTGGCAACATCCATACCGTCGCCATAGAATCAGACTTTGATGCCTGTCAGGCACTGGTAAAAACCGCATTTGATGATCCGGACGTAAGGGAAGGGCTGCACTTAAACTCGGCAAACTCAATCAACATTAGCCGACTACTTGCCCAAGTATGCTATTACTTTGAAGCCTTTAGTCAGTTGCCTAAAGACAAGCGCGATCAGCTAGTTGTTTCTGTACCAAGCGGTAACTTTGGGAACTTAACCGCAGGTATGATTGCGAAAGCGCTTGGTCTTCCAATTAAGCGTTTTATTGCAGCTACTAACCTTAACGATACTGTGCCGCGCTATTTGAAAACGGGTGAGTGGGCACCGAAAACTACCGTAGCCACTATGTCAAACGCTATGGACGTGAGTCAGCCAAACAACTGGCCACGTATTGAAGCGCTAATTGAGCGCGGCTATATCGACAAAGCATGCCTGAAAGGTGAAATGGTTGATGAAGAGTATACGCAGCTTGCTATGCGCCAGCTTGCGCAGCAAGGCTATACCAGTGAGCCCCATGCGGCTATTGCTTATCGTGCAGTTAGTCACGACTTAGAAGATGGCGAAATTGGTTTATTCCTAGGGACAGCGCACCCAGCCAAGTTCAGAGAGACAGTTGAGAATGTCCTTGGCAATCCTATTAGTTTGCCGAAAGCGCTGGCTGATGTTGCTGGTGAAGACAGCTTGGCGGTGGACCTTCCTGCGTCTTACGATGCACTAAAACAGCATATGATGGATTTGCTCAAGGCATGAGTACATGGGACAACGCGCTTGCTGATGAAAAACAGCAAGCGTATTTCACTGAACTTCTTTCTCGTATTCGCAGTGAAAGAGACGCGGGAAAAACCATTTACCCGCCTGAAAGCGATGTGTTTAACGCCCTTACATTAACGCCGCTTGATAACGTGAAAGTGGTTATTTTAGGGCAAGACCCATACCACGGCCCAAATCAAGCTCACGGTTTAGCATTTTCAGTATTGCCTGGTGTCAAAACGCCGCCGTCTCTGGTGAATATGTATAAAGAGTTGGCTACGGACATTGAAGGCTTTGCTATCCCAGAACATGGCACGCTGACTTCATGGGCGCAGCAAGGTGTGCTGTTACTCAATAGCGTACTTACTGTGGAACAGGGACAGGCTAACAGTCACGCCAAATGGGGCTGGGAGCGTTTTACCGATAAAGTGATCAGCACCGTTAATGAGCATTGTGAAAACGTGGTGTTTTTGTTGTGGGGCAGTCATGCACAGAAAAAAGGAAAGCATATTAATCGTGACAAGCATCACGTCTTAAGTGGCCCACACCCGTCTCCGCTATCAGCATACCGCGGCTTTTTTGGTTGTGCGCACTTCAGCCAAGCAAATGCTTATCTCGCGTCTAAAGGCAAGACGCCTATCGATTGGCAAGTGTAACTGTTGGCTAGCAGAACTGGTGGCTAGTATATCTGGAACGTTACTACATAGGTAACGTACGAGGGGAACAAAACGCTAGTTTCACAACAAAGCATATAAAGCGCAATCGCGCATAAATAATCATACGCGGTTGCGAATTACCCTCAAGAAAGTAAAAAGGCCGCCTGAATGTTCAGGCGGCCTTTTTGTTATCTTTCCAGTGTTTCCAACTCGTATTCGAAACCACAATCTAGTTCGGCGAGTTCTTTTTCTAATTTGTAGCGATCTTGTAGCGCTTCGATTTCTCTCCACTTACGTTTTTTACTTTTGGTTTTTGCTGGGCTTGCTTCGATGTCTAACATGGCAAATAGATCTGATTTATCCACTGGGATCTCCTTTTTATACCACTACAACTAATACAGAGCGTTATTATTTATTTCCCTCTGTACAATTTTGTATCACAGCCGCCACTAAAATAAAATAGTTTAATTTACCTTTTATTAACAAAATGTGACGTTATGATGACACAGGCAAGGATTCGTTAGATATGTTTAAAGCGTGAACAAAATGGCTATCCAATTGATACTATTTGTATTTTTAGTAGCCAATTGAGCGCAGCAATGTCGTGTATTTTTATTTGTCGTTACGTGCTTAATTTACATTGCTATAAAAAAACGGCCATCTTTTGTTTGTATAAAAGATGACCGCTCAGTTTGTTTTTTGCACCAAATGGGCAAGCTTAGCTTACCTCGGTTTCCTTATTTTGGTGCATTCGCTGCTCTGAATTTAGCAATCAGTTGTTGGGTTGATGCATCGAAATTGTCTTTGTCTGCTTCACCCTGAATGCCTGCAAGTACTTGGTTTCCTAGTACTTTACCTAATTCTACGCCCCATTGGTCAAAAGAGTTTAGGTTCCAGATAACACCCTGAACGAATACCTTATGCTCATACATTGCAACCAACGCGCCAAGAATTTTAGGGGTTAAGCTTTCAAACAAAATCGTGTTGCTAGGTTTATTGCCCGGCATCGTCTTGTGCGCCGCTAAGCGCTTACGCTCAGCATCATCTAAGCCCTTACCGTCTAAATCGGCGTAGCATTCTTCAAAGGTCTTACCTTGCATCAATGCTTGTGTTTGACCAAAACAATTTGACGCTAGCATGGCGTGGTGCGTGTCGTCTTGATTGGGTACGTTAAGCGGAAGCATGAAGTCAGCCGGAATAACCCCAGAGCCTTGGTGAATAAGCTGGTGGAAGCTGTGCTGGCCATTTGTGCCCTCACTGCCCCAAATGATTGGGCCGGTGGGGTAATCAACGCTTTCACCTTCTTGCGTCACTTCTTTACCGTTACTTTCCATATCCAACTGTTGCACATAGGCAGGAAGACCGCGCAAATAGTGATAGTAAGGTAAAAGTACGTGAGATTGCGCATCAAAGAAGTTGCGATACCATACGCCTAGTAACGCCAGTAGTACTGGCATGTTTTGCTCAAGTGGCGCTGTGGTAAAGTGCGTATCCATGTCAAACGCACCTTCTAGCAAACCTTTAAAGTTCTCAAAACCCAACGCCAGTGAAATAGGGAGGCCAATAGCCGACCAAAGAGAGTAGCGACCACCAACCCAATCCCACATAGGGAAAATGTTATCAGCGCTAATGCCGAACTCAGTCGCCGCTTTCACATTTGACGATACCGCAACAAAATGCTTTGCAATATCCGCTTGAGTACCACCCGATTTCAAGAACCAGTCTTTTGCCGTTAGCGTGTTTTGAAGTGTCTCTTGAGTAGAAAAAGACTTTGAAGACATAACCACAAGGGTTTCTTCAAAATCGACGCTTGAGAGTACATCGTGGATATGACAGCCATCGACATTGGCAACAAAATGCACCTTCACTGCGTCTACAGTATGTGGCTTGAGTGCTTCGGTCATAATTTTGGGGCCCAAGAATGAACCGCCAATACCAATAGCAACAATATGCTTTATCGGCTTACCCGAATAGCCTTTGTGCTCACCACTGTGAACTGACGTAGTAAACGCTTCTATTTTCTCAAGTGTAGCGTGTACTTCAGGCATAACATCTTTGCCATCCACCATAACCTTGCGATCAGAGAAGTTACGCAAGGCGGTATGCAGCACAGCACGACCTTCGGTCGAGTTGATTTGCTCACCCGCAAACATTGCATCGCGAAGCCCTTCAACGTTACATGCACGTGCTAGATCGAAAAGACCATTTAATGCTTCTGAAGAAACGCGGTTTTTGGAATAGTCCAAAAAGATGCCGCAGGCTTCAAGTTGCATGCTAGATGCGCGGTTTGGGTCGCTTTCAAACCAGTCACGCATATGCGCTTGCTTTACCGATTCTGCAAGCTCGCTTAGTTTTTTAAATTCTGGAAGTGACGTTAAAACACTCATTGTTTTACCTTTTCCTTAAGCGCTAAGTTTCTCACGAAGCATAGTTTCAAGCTTATCTTGGTCTGCTGCGAAGTTGCGAATACCTTCAGATAACTTCTCAGTTGCCATGGCATCTTGGTTCATATCCCAACGGAACTGGCTCTCTGTTAAGCGCGCTCCTGGCGTTTTGGTTGCACCGTTGTCTTTAAGTTTCACTTCAAGCTCACCAGACTCGTTGGCTAGTTCTTCAAGCAGGGCAGGGCTAATCGTAAGGCGATCGCAACCTGCTAATGCCTGAATTTCACCGATGTTTCTGAAACTTGCGCCCATTACGACAGTCTTGTAACCGTGCTCTTTGTAGTAGTTGTAAATTTTCGTTACTGATACTACGCCAGGATCTTCCTCAGGTGCATATGACTCAGTGCCTGTGGCCTTTTTATACCAGTCAAGAATACGACCCACGAAAGGAGAGATAAGGTAAACGCCAGCTTCAGCACAGGCTTGTGCTTGAGCGAAGCTAAACAGTAGCGTTAGGTTGCACTGAATGCCTTTCTTTTCTAACTCTTCAGCAGCTTGAATACCTTCCCACGTAGACGCAATTTTGATAAGAATGCGTGACTTGTCGATACCAGCGTCTTCGTAAAGCTGAACAAGGCGCTCGGCTTTTTCAATGGTTGCAGCTTTGTCGAATGAAAGGCGGGCGTCTACTTCTGTCGAAATGCGACCAGGGATAGTACCAGAGATTTCTTTACCAATAGCAACCGCAAGCTTGTCTGCCGCGTCGGTAAGCTGCTGGTCAGCGTCATTTGATTGAAGCTTTGCCCATGCAACCGCATCATCAATCAGGCTAGCATACTGCGGTAGGCTAGCTGCTTTTAACAGCAACGATGGGTTAGTAGTGGCATCTACTGGCTGGTATTTTTTAATCGCGTCGATATCGCCCGTGTCGGCAACTACAGTAGTAATATCACGTAATGAAGCTAGCTGATTGCTCATAGTTCTCTCTGTTCTTTATTTCAGTATTCTACATTTTGCTATTTAGAGCAGTGCACTCTAACAGCGTTGGATAGCTCGCTTTTGTAGCAAGCATTAATTGTTGGTTTCGCTAATGCGTTGTAGGGTCTAGCGGTTTGATTGGATCAAACATTCAAGGAATACACTATTTATACCAAACCCACTAAATATATGGAATGGGATTTGGGGAAGATTTGGATAAAATAGCCGCTAATCGGATTTCTCTGTTAAGCCAATTTGAGTCTTTCTTATGCCATTTTACGGTTTCTTGCGTATCAAGTGGTACAATGGCGTTGTAGTTGATTGAAGGAGTTGAAATGTTAGTTGTAGTGTCCCCAGCAAAAAATCTCGATTTTGAAAGCGAAATTCCGGTAAGTACATTTACGCAACCTAGTATGCTTGAAGACACCGAGCGTCTAATGAAAGTATGTAGAACCTTGTCGCCGGCCGATTTATCATCGCTGATGAAAATAAGTGACAAGCTTGCCACGCTTAACGCTAATCGATTTGCTGAGTTTTCAACGCCGTTTACCAAAGACAATGCGCGTCAGGCTATGTATGCGTTTAACGGTGATGTTTACACCGGACTTGATGCCTACACCTTAGATAGCGAGACAGTGGAATATGCGCAAGATCATTTGCGCATATTATCGGGACTTTACGGACTTTTACGCCCGCTGGATTTAATGCAAGCCTATCGACTTGAAATGGGAACTAAGCTGGCGAATTCAGAAGGAAAAGACCTATATGCGTTTTGGGGCGAGCGCATTACTGAGGTGCTTAATGATGCCCTTAGTGCACAGGGTGATAATGTCTTAATTAATCTCGCTTCAAATGAATACTTTAAAGCTGTTAAGAAAAAACAGCTAGATGGCATGGTTATTACACCGCATTTCAAAGATTACAAAAACGGTCAGTACAAAATCATTAGCTTTTTCGCTAAAAAAGCACGCGGCTTAATGGCGCGATACATTATGGAAAATCGTGTTGCTGATGTTGAAGGGCTAAAAGCTTTTGATGTCGACGGCTATCAATACAGCGAAGAACAAAGCTCATCGACTGAGTTGGTATTCTTGCGCAATCAGGAAGCATAGGCGCAACGGCAATTCACAGTACAGGAAAATGTGGCGAACTCACTAGGTTCGCCACCTACGCTCGCTATATTTTAAACCCTCTGTCCCCATAACGCTTGGCAAATCGCTCGAGACTCAATCCGTTGCAGGCCACGTTTTCGATTTTTCCGTCAAATAGTTCTTTTTTCACTTTCTCATATGCTTCACTGGTCGTTTTCAATCAGTGCTAAGTAATCTGTTAATGTCTTTCCTTTCTCATCGCGAAAACGCTCTGCGGTGACGCTAAATTGAGAAATCCGATCTAAACGAAAGTTTCTAAAGTCTTGGCGAACCTCACACCATCCAGCAAGCAACCAAATAGGGCTAAAAGAGATCAACGCCAGTGGTCTAATTGTGCGCTCAGTTTTCTGCTCTTTAAGATCTAAATAGCAAAACGTGACAAACTGCTTTCGGCGAATGCATTCTCTGACTTCAGTGAAGTCAACTTCCCATGGGATCTTATAGCGACTAGGCGCTGAAAACGTACTTATTTGAGTAAGCTCGTGGATCATCCCTTCAGTGAGCGTTGCTTGTATTTTTTGATAGGCACTTTTGGCTTTTTGCGCAAAGGCATCGTCTGTCCAGTTACTTACCATCCCAATGCCTAGTGCAATTGCCTCAATTTCGTCGGCATCGAACATAATGGGGGGCAAGTGATATTTTTTGTCAATGAGGTACCCCACACCCGCCTCACCTGAAATGGGAATGCCTGAGTCCACCAAGTCTTGAATATCACGGTAAATCGTGCGTTCACTTACTTCAAATAGGTCCGCGAGTGTTTGGGCGGTAGTCGCGTGATGCATTCGCCTTAGGTGATGCACAATTTCATTGAGTCGCTCTGCCTTTCGCATAACTCATATCCGCTTTGTCGTTAAACCTGATAATAAGAAAACACTACTGACACTTACTGTCAGTAGTCAATGAATATGATGAATTCGTGTTTAAAACAGCAAGGAGATAAAAATGATTGGCTATGTATTAGTAGGCACAAACAACTTGGCGCAGGCTGGCAGCTTTTACGATGCGCTATTAGGCACTATTGGCGCAGAGCGCTTTATGGAGGAAGAGAACTATTTTATCGCTTGGGCGCGTCAGCCGGGTGAAGTTTCTTTTGGGGTTACCATTCCTTTTAACAAGGAAACGGCAACCGTCGGCAATGGTAATATGGTTGCTATTGCCCTTGAAAACCCAGAACAGGTTAATGCGTTTTATGAAAAGGCGCTGGCCCTTGGTGGAACATGTGAGGGGGCACCGGGATTTCGACCAGAAAGCGCCGATAAAGGGTTTTATGCCGGATATTTTCGTGATCTTGACGGCAACAAGCTTAATGCATTTTGTATGGTTTAGCGTAAATCGTCACCTCAACAACTGGCAGAATTGATGAATAATCTGCCATACTAATATAGCAAAGGGTACACGCTCATCGAGTGAAGTACCCTTTTATCGTTATAGCTATATCACGCCTGATTTTGCTCTTAAGAATTAAAAATTCTGTTGACTTTAAGGTGTTCTATATATAGAACGTTCTTTATATGGAACGGTTTGTGTCAGAGCATTTTAGGACTTCCTACATTGAATCAATCGACGTTAAACACCCTAGGCAGGCATTTACAAAAGCTTAGACAAGAAAAAGGCATGTCTTTATCTCAACTTGCTGCAGGGGCAGGCATTGCTAAGTCAAATTTATCAAGACTAGAGCAAGGAAACGGTAACCCAACACTGGACACAATTTGGCGTTTAGCCAAACAACTAGACGTACCCTTTGGCGAATTGGTGCAACCGTTGAGTACAAGTGTGGGTGAGAAAGGCGTAGAAGTGCGCTTGATAGAACAGGGGAAAGGGACGCCCGACGTTGACGCTTATTGGATGTCTATTGCACCTAACACTGAGAGAGAGGCCGAAGCTCACGCCACAGGCACGCAAGAAACAATCGTACTGGTGAGTGGGGCATTAGAAGCAGGAAATACAGGGCGTACGCAGCACTTAAAGCCGGGTGACAGTGTAGTTTTCAATGCCGACTTACCCCATGTCTACAAAACACAAGATACATGGGCGACGTGCCTAATAACGATTGTGTATCACAAGGAGGAAAAAGCATGAATGCGCTGACACAGAAAGGAGGATGGAAGCAAGGCGTTTTAGATGGTCTTCCTCTGCTAGGAGGTTATATACCTGTCGCTATTTCTTTTGGTGTTATTGCGGTTCAAGCAGGCTTCTCAACCCTAGAAGCCACCCTGATCTCAGTGTTCATTTACGCTGGGGCTTCACAATTTTTACTCGTCGCTATGGTGGCATCGGGCTCGCCATTGTGGCTAGCTGTTTGTATGACATTGTTGGTCAATGTGCGTCACGTGGTTTATGCGCCTAATTTAGTGCCTTACTTACCACCAAGTCGAGCATGGCCTTACTTAATGCACGGTTTAACCGACCAGATATTCGCACTTGCCCACACACGCTTACCTACAATGAAAGACACAGAAAAAGTGGGATGGTTTAAAGGCGTTTCATTAGTAGCGTGGTTAAGTTGGATAGTGGGCACGACGGTTGGAGCAATCGCTGGCGATACACTAACACAAAAATGGCCCGTGCTAGATAGCGTGATGCCGTTTGCGCTACCGGCTTTATTTCTTGTGTTACTGGCCCCTAAATTTTCAAATAAACGATGGGGAACAGCGCTGCTTGTGACTATTACCGTGGCGCTAGTTATCGCGCAAAGTGCCTTTAAAAATGCTGCAATACCACTAGCTGCAATGGCTGGCGCACTCGCGTTCTATATTCTTTCAACGTATGCCCAAAGGAACCACACTCATGCAAACTGATATCTGGGTGGCTATTGTTGTGGCGGCGATAGGCACATATGGGTTGCGTGTAGCACCACTTATCTGGACGCAGCGGCATTTCAATAAACACAAGGCAAACAATACACAAGCGCATTTGCCAATATGGTTAAGTGTTTTGGGGCCGTTGATGATAGCTGCCATGCTAGGCGCATCGTTAATACCGAAAGTGCCCTCTGAAGCTAGTTGGGGCGCAACGGTCGTTGGTACGCTAGTAACCACATTAGTCTGGCGAAAGTTTAAAACGCTAGGTCTCCCTGTTTTTTGTGGTGTACTGGTATTTGGTTTAACCCTTGTATTGCTTACATGACACTTGTGGCAAGTCATGCCATGGAAAAACTCAGTAACATTTCGCGACTAGCACTTTTTACCTATTCAACTTACAGTTAACACTTATCTGTTCATACAAGGGCTGGGCATGTACACACTTTACGGTTATCCCAAGACACGTTCCGTGCGCGTCGCGTGGGCGTTGGAAGAACTCGGGCTTCCTTACGATTATCATCTGATAAACCTGCGACAAGGTGAACATTTCAGTGATAAATTCAAAGCCATTAATGCGGCATCGAAAATTCCGGTACTTGTTACCGATGAGGGCGCAATATCTGAATCTGCTGCAATCGTCACATTCTTGGCCGAGCGCCACGGTTTGCAAGAATTCATTCCTGAAAGTGGTAGCTTTGCTCGAGCAAAGTACGAAGAAATGTTGATGTTTCTAACCAATGAACTAGAGCAACCAATTTGGAATATCGCCAAACATACCTTTGCATTGCCTGCAGAAAAACGAATTGCCGACATGCGAGAAGTGGGGGAATGGGAATTTCAACGCGCATTATCGGTGTTTTCTAGCATGCTAGGCGACAATGAGTTCGTATGTGGCAATATGTTTACCATGGCAGATATTATTGCGGGTCATATTTTATCTTGGGCTAAAGGCAGCAAACTAGCAATACCTCAGGATAATGTAGCCGAGTATACCAAGCGTATTTTGGCCCGTCCCGCCTACGAAAAAGCATGGAAAAATGAAAACTCTCATTTGCCAACATAGCGCGAATTAACGACACCACACAACGATTATAAAAGACGACAAAGAGCCTTTTAAAGCTCACAAAAAAGGAAATACTATGAAAGCATTCAAAACCCTGCTGGTAAGTGGCGCCGTAGCGCTTGCTTTAGGGACAGTTTCAGTAACAGCCCATGAGCATAATGCGCCCAAGGCGCAAGCGACTGCCAAACAAGAACTAAAAACTGAACACGATAAATTGTTTGCGCTATTTGCAGCTGCTGATGAGCGTGACATTGAGCTAAACCCAATTATGGCGATTTTTCGTGGTGATATGCGCTACGCTGACAAGATAGGTGACTTCTTTACTGACTCGCATGCCTTGGCTGGTAGAACCGCTACACTATTGAATCTTTCTGAACTAAAGCACATTGACAGAAGTAAGCTAAGCGATGTCGATAAGCTAGCTTATGACGTTTTTAAGTATAACGAAGAACGTTCACTTCAAATGTCGAGTGACGAAATAGAAGCTTTAACTGAAGTGCGCCCGGTTAATCATTTCAGTGGTTTTCATACTTTCTACCCGACTTTTGCAAGTGGCAAAGGCGCAGCGCCATTTAAAACTATTGAAGATTACGAGAACAACCTCGCTAGACACGAAGAGTATATCGCAATTTCAGACCGCTCAATCGATAAGTTCCGCGAGGGGATGGAAAGTGGTGTTGTTGAAACCAAGCTAACGATAGACCGCGTAATAAAACAGCTTGATACGCAACTTGCGATACCACTTAAAGAGTCGCAATTCTGGGGACCAATTAATATGTTCCCCGAAAACTTCTCTAGTGACGAAAAAGCACGCTTAACTGCTGAGTACGAAAAAGCGACGCAAGCTATCTATGATGCAACTGCACGTATGCGTGATTTCCTTCGAGATGAGTACCTGTCTGTCGCCCGTGAAACCATTGGGTTAAGTGACATGAAAGGTGGTGCTAAGTTGTACCAGCTGATGGTGGAAGACTCTACTACATTACCTATGACACCAGATGAGCTTCACAACTTGGGGCTTAAAGAAGTTAAGCGTATTAAAAACGATATGCTTGAAATAAAAGACGAAGTAGGTTTTGAAGGTACGTTAAATGAATTCTTTGACTACGTGCGCACTGATCCTAAGTTCAAGCCTGAAAGTCGAGAAGCATTAACACAGAGCTACTATGATATTGGCAAAGAAGTTGACAAAAAAATCGACCAGTACTTTTCTTTACTGCCTAAATCAGAGTTAGAGATTAAACCCTACGACCCTGCTATTGAGCAATTTAGTGCAGGTGGTTCTTATCAGCCTGGTACACCTGATGGTTCGCGACCGGGGACCTTTTACTTCAATGCATACGATCTACCGAGTCGATTAACAACAGGTAACGTTACGCTGTATCTTCACGAGGGCGCACCGGGTCACCATTTCCAAGTTAGTCTTGCACAAGAAAACGAAGCGTTGCCTTCATTTATGCGTTTTAGCTTCTTACCCGCTTTTGGTGAGGGGTGGGCATTGTATTCGGAGACCTTAGGCTACGAAATGGGCTTCTTTGACGATCCATGGAACCGTTACGGTACGCTTCAGGATGAGCAGCTTCGCGCAATGCGTCTTGTGGTTGACACCGGTATTCATGCCAAGGGGTGGACACGTGAGCAAGCCATTGACTTTATGCTTGAAAACTCAGGTATGACGCGCACCGAAGTGGTTGCTGAAGTAGAGCGTTATATTGCCATACCTTCACAGGCTCTGTCGTATAAAGTTGGGGCTCTCAAAATTCAAGAGCTCCGTGCTCGTGCTGAAAAGGCACTTGGAAGCAGATTTGATATTCGTGAATTCCATGCTCAAGTGTTAAATACAGGTGGTATTCCACTGGCTATTTTAGAGCAAAAAATTGACCGCTGGATTGCCAGCCAGAAAGGGTAAGGCAATTCACTGATACGCAAAAGGCCAGTCGATATGTTTATCACTGGCTTTTTTTATATTTGCGACCAGCCGCAGTGTTTTTGCACGAGGGCTCTATTACATTGAATCTAGAGCATGTGAGTATCTTTTTTTAAATTTCTAATAAGGAGAAAGGTTGTGGAATTGGGTATGTTTTCATTGAGCTTATCGGTAAGCAATATTGAAGAATCTAAAACATTCTATGAAGCTTTGGGATTTGCCGCTATGCCATCGTGTGGTTCGGTGGAAGAGAAATGGCTTATCATGAAAAATGGTCAAACAATGATTGGTCTTTTTGAAGGGATGTTTGAAGACAATATTCTAACGTTCAACCCCAGTGATGTGCGTGCTGTGCAAGACCACTTACTCGATAAGGGTATTTCTATTGATGTACCCGTAAAGGGTAACAGTGGTCCTGGTCATCTTGTGGTGAAAGACCCTGACGGCAACGCAATTATGTTTGACCAGTTTTAATGTTATGAACAGCCTGTGCTTGTGCAGACCTACTGATTCTATTGATTGTTAATATGTCATTCTGGTAACGTTGAGTGAGCGTGTTTTTCAAAAACACATTCGTTAAGTGGTAGGTTGCATGCGTATGGTTGTATGTGAGCCTTAGCAGGCTATTGCCATGAAGGAAGCTGCAATATGAGGGAACGATATTGAAAATAAGTCAGTCGATGAAAAGGTCGGTAATAGGTGTCGCTGCCATTGCGTTGTTGTCAGCGTGCCAGAGTGCGCCAATGACCGCAAAAGTTGAACAACCGGAAATAGCAGGACCTCAATGGGAAAGTGCAACGTTTAGATATACACCTGTAACACAACCCAGCTCACTATTTTCGCTAAGCCAAGCGCAGCAACAGGAGTTTTTGTCGTACTACTATGCGCCTGAAAACCAAGACACTTCCCCTAATTTCAGACTGGCAGACTACCTTAATAAACTCGTTCAGCATTTTAATTATGTTGGTGAAACATTTACTGCTTCTGAGGCATTAAGTAAGCAATCGGGCAATTGTTTGTCGTTGGCAGTGCTTACAACAGCGTTAGCTAGACTTGTGGGTCTTGACGTATTTTATCAACAAGTTCATACCCCCCCGCTTTATCGCAGAATCAATGGTGTACTAACAACCTCTACCCATGTTCGCAGCATAGTGCTTGAGCCCCAACACGAAAAACAAGATGGGGTGATTTTCTTTAGAAGTCGAGCGGTAATTGATTACTTCCCGTCAGCATCGAACGACCTTGGTGAATACATCACGGAAAACGCTTTTATTTCTATGTATTACCAAAATATGGCGGCTGAAGAAGTGGGAAACAAAAACGGTAGCTTGGCCTATAGCTATCTATCTGAGGCAATGAAACTTGACAATACAAACCCAGAAACGATAAATACACTTGCAGTGTTATATCGAAAACATGGGCTATTTGAAAAAGCCCGAAGCCTCTATGAGTTTGTTATTGAAAACGATAATAAATCCATTCATACACTGACCAATTACGCGGTGTTGTTGGATAGTGTAGGCGACAAACAATCACTCAATAATTTAGGTGAGTTGTATTTACGCGCTGATGATAGCAATCCTTACCGATGGTACGACTTAGGTAATGATGCATTAAAAAAGGGTAACTACGAGCGCGCAGAAGTATTTTTCAAACGTGCGATAAAAGAGGGGCCGTACTTAGCTGAGGGCTATCTAGGGTTGTCAAAGGCGCACTATTTTAACGGTAATATTGAACAAGCGCTGACAATGATGGAAAAAGCAGTGAGCTTTTCTTATCCATCCGACAATCGCGGGCTCTACGCTGCAAAGCTAGAAGCGTTGCAGCGTAGCCACGAGTAATACTATATTGCTGCGGCGAGTTCGGCGCCTTGTCGAATAGCGCGCTTGGCATCAAGTTCTGCAGCAACATCTGCACCACCAATGATATGCACCGTAAAGCCGGCGTCTTCAAGTGGTTTTTGCAGCGGTTTGAAGGGTTCTTGCCCTGCACATACAATAACATGATCAACGCCAAGCACTTTTGGTTGGTCGTTGATCAGAACATGCAATCCTTCATCATCCACTTTCTCATAGCTTACACCATTGATCATTTGAACATTGTGGTGCTTCAATGACTGACGGTGGATCCAGCCGGTTGTTTTTCCGAGTCCTTTACCCACTTTGGACGTTTTACGTTGTAACAGGTAAACCTCGCGTTCTGAAGGCTCAATGGCTTTTTCCTTAAGTGCACCAGGCGCGCTGTAGCTTTGGTCGATACCCCAGTGAGCAAGCCATTTTTCTTTATCCTTGGCAAGGTGCTCATGCTCTACCAAATATTCAGCAACATCGAAGCCTATACCGCCTGCGCCAATAATAGCGACTTTCTTACCGACGGTTTTATGGTCGCGAAGCACGTCTAAATAGCCCATTACTTTAGGATGATCATGCCCTTCAATCGTCAATTTTCGAGGGTTAATTCCTGTTGCGAGTACAACTTCATCAAAGTTTTCTTGTTTCAGAGTTTCTACACTTACTTCAGTGTTCAAATGGATGTTCACGCCAGTACGCGCAAGTTGATTTTGGAAGTATCGTAAAGTTTCATAGAACTCTTCTTTGCCTGGCACTTGTTTGGCGTAGTTAAACTGGCCACCAATTTCCGCTGCTTTGTCGAACAAATGAACGTCGTGCCCTCTGTCTGCGGCGTACATTGAAAAGGCAAGACCAGCAGGGCCAGCCCCTACAACAGCTAACTTCTTCTTGTTAGTCGCTTGTGCAAAGGTTAGCTCAGTTTCATAACATGCTTGTGGGTTCACCAAGCAGCTCGCACGCTTTTGCTCAAACGCATGGTCTAAACACGCTTGGTTGCATGCTATGCATGTGTTGATAAGCGCCGATTCATCACGCATGGCTTTGGCCACAAAATGTGCATCCGCCAAGAAAGGTCGCGCCATTGATACCATATCGGCGTGACCTTGCGCTAACACCGACTCAGCTACTTCTGGCGTATTTATGCGGTTGGTCGTAACAAGCGGTAATGAAACCTCTTTTTTCATACGCTCAGTAATCCAGGTAAATGCAGCGCGTGGTACCGAGGTAGAAATTGTCGGGACTCTTGCTTCATGCCAACCAATGCCTGTATTGATGAGTGTTGCGCCTGCTTTTTCTATTTCTTTTGCAAGATAAACCACTTCATCCCATTCGGCACCACCTTCGACTAGGTCTAACATTGATAGACGATAAATAATGATGAAGTTAGTACCTACTTTTTCTCTAACACCTTTTACAATCTCTATAGCAAGACGGGCTCTGTTCTCAAGACTGCCACCCCACTCATCATTTCTATGGTTAGTTCTTTTGCAGAAAAACTGGTTAATCAGATAACCTTCTGAGCCCATAATTTCCACACCGTCGTAACCCGCTTCAAATGCTAAGCTCGCACACTTAATATAATCTTTTATCGTACTTCTTACGCCACGTGACGACAGCTCTCTAGGCTTAAACGGCGTGATGGGAGACTTCATTGGAGAGGCAGACACCGCAAGAGGATGATAACCATAACGACCGGAATGCAGAATTTGCATACAAATCTTACCGCCTTCGGCGTGCACAGCGTCGGTAATAACGCGGTGCTTTTTCGCATGCCCTTTACGGGTCATTCTGCCAGCGAAAGGCGCCACCCAGCCCGATATATTTGGGCTGATACCGCCAGTCACGATAAGACCGACACCACCTTTTGCACGCTCGGCATAAAACGCAGCTAGTTTGTCAAATCCGCCTTTTTCTTCTTCAAGGCCAAGGTGCATAGAACCCATTAGCGTTCTGTTGCGAAGCGTAGTAAAGCCTAAATCCAGTGGTTCAAGTAGGTGAGGGTAAGGGGTAGCCATAGGTATTCTCTTTGCTTTATTTATTATTGAAGGATGCCAACATAGTTGGCCCGACCAGTTAATTTGATTATTTACTACCTTGCTGGAATGGTAAAGCGGCTGATATGAAAAAGTATTAAAAAAGCGAGATAGCCCAAAACTATCTCGCTTCACAATGTGTTGATTAGACTCACTTTGAGTCCCTATCTACTCGTCAACATACATCTTTTGCTGAAACTTAAGCGTCTGTTTTGTCGTCCCTTTTTTCACATCAATGTTGAAACGAAATGTCTCTTGATCGCGAAATGGCAATACGGCTAAGTAATAAATCGCATCGCCTTCCTCTACCTTTTTAAAGGTTAATTGGCGAGTATTACCGAGTAAATTTTTAGCATTACCTGACACGTCGACACGTTGTGCCTCGCCAGTTGCCTTGTCTAGCACTGAAATGTTTACCAGTGCATTAAACTTACTTCTTACGATACCGTAGCTAGAGGCTACTTCAGGTGTTAAAAAGGGCGTGCCCACGACAATATAATGTACATCCCATTCACCAAGGGTTTCTTTTTGTTCAGCAAACGTATGTGGGCTTAGCAGCGCCAGCATTGCTGCAAAAACGGTGAGTATTGTCGATTTCAGGTTATTCATTGGTCTTTACCTATACAACGAAGTTTCAGAAACCTTAATAAAAAGGAAACGTTTCTTGTAGAAGTAACTGCAAAAATTGCAGCGCAATAATGGCAATGAGCACCGATAAATCAAGGCCACCTAGGGGCGGAATGATGCGACGAATAGGGGCCAAAAACGGTTCGGTAAGTTGATGCAACACGTAGTCTACAGGAGAGCGCCCTTGCGAAACCCAACTTAGAATTGCGCGCAATAACAGTACCCAGAACATTAATGACAGCGTTTCTTTAATTACCCCAATGACTGAGAGAATAGCCACGCCCAGTGGATTTAAATTACCGCCAAACATCAGTCCAAGGGTGACGATTTTAAGCGCGCACACAACAACAGCTAACACGAAGGTAGCAGTATCGAACCGACCAATAGAAGGGATAACACGGCGCAACGGCCCGACGATAGGGTGTGTTGCCTTTACGACAAACTGGCTTAGTGGGTTATAAAAGTCTGCCTGCACCATTTGTAACCATAGGCGCAAGATCACTACCATCAAATAAAGACTAAATAAGGTATCAATCAAAAATACCGTTGCGTTCATGTTTTTCTTTTCCTACAAACGTTATAGCTGTTTGGCCATTTCTTCAGCACGTGCTACAGCAGCACGCATCGACTTACTTACAATGTCTTTTAGGCCTTCATTAATGAAGGTGTTTACGGCTTCAGCTGTAGTGCCGCCCTTAGACGTAACTTGGGCGCGAAGTTCGCTTAATTCAAGGTCTGGGTTGTTACAAACCATTTCGGCTGCACCTAACATAGCTTGTTGAACCATTAAACGTGACTGTGCTTTATCGAAGCCCATATTCATCGCTTCTTCTTGCATGTTTTGCAGGAACAAGAAGAAATAAGCAGGGCTACTTCCGGCAGCGGCGATAACGCCATTTATGCCATCTTCTTTTTCTACCCATACAGTTTCACCGACACTATTCATCACATCGTCAACGTATTGTTTGTCCGACTCAGACACAGTGTCATTAGCGTACATACCCGACATCCCTTTACCTAATAGGCTAGGAGTGTTTGGCATTATGCGAACTACCGGGTGTTGGCCACCTAACATCTCTTGCAAGCGGGCGACGGGCAATCCTGCCGCTATGCTTAAGAATAATTTACCTGAAAGGTCATTATTTTCCTGTAACGCGGCACACATATCGCCCATTATTTGCGGCTTAACTGCAAGCACAATAGCATCAGCAAATTGGCATGCTTCATCATTGGACTGGGTGGTGTGAATGCCAAATTCGGCTTTTAAACCCTCTAATTTAGGTGTTGACGGGTTTGCTGCAAGAATATTCTCCTTTGCATAACCTGACTTAATTAGACCACTGATAATGCTGCGGCTCATGTTACCCGCGCCAATAAATGCTAATTTCTTCTGTTGCATGTAAATCCTCTGTGTTGATTTGCGTTCGCTAATGAGTGGTGTTTGCTCACTGGCGTGAGCGAGACTTATCCTTGAGGGTAATCTCGCTTGCCAAAAATAGCAGTACCAATACGTACCATTGTAGACCCGTGTTGTATTGCTTGAGTCATATCACTACTCATTCCTACGGACAGGGTATCAAAATTGCTCAGTGATGTATGGTAATGGTCGAAAATTTCCTTCAACTTAGCGAGAGTTTGCTGTTGTTGTATTTCACTTGGGTTAGCTTTGGGTATAGCCATCAAGCCACGAAGTTGAAGGTGTTCTTGGCTAGTAACAAAGCGAATTAATCCGTCGAGCTCATCAAGTGAAACACCGGACTTGCTCTGCTCATCGTCAATATTGACCTGAATACATACGTTAAGTGGTGGCAAGTGACTTGGACGCTGTTCATTTAAACGACGGGCAATTTTCTCTCTATCAACTGATTGCACCCAGTGAAAATGCTCAGCGACGATTTTGGTTTTGTTCGACTGGATAGGGCCAATCATATGCCACTCAATATCAGGTAAGTGAGCAAGTTCCTGTGCTTTTTCAACACCTTCTTGAACGTAGTTTTCACCAAACATACGTTGTCCCGCTTCATACGCTTCCATAATATCTGATACGGGTTTAGTTTTGCTAACCGCTAGTAATTTAATGGAATTTGGTGGACGATGTGCACTGGTAGCGGCTTTGTCTATTCCTTTTCGTGCGGAATTTAGTCTTTCTGCTATTGTTTGCATTATTCACCTTGTTTTGGAGAAGTGGTTGTGGATATTACCGAACTTTTGGCTTTCAGTGTTAAGAATAACGCCTCAGATTTACACTTATCAGCAGGCTTACCCCCAATCATACGTGTCGATGGAGAGATGCGTAAACTGAATGTACCCGCCCTAGATCACAAACAGGTGCATGCGCTCGTTTATGAAATTATGAATGACATGCAGCGTAAAGAATACGAAGAAAACTTAGAAACCGATTTCTCGTTTGAAGTAAACGGCTTGTCGCGTTTTCGTGTTAACGCTTTTGTGCAAAACCGTGGCGCCGCTGCGGTGTTGCGTACCATCCCAAGTAAAGTACTGACATTAGATGATTTAGGCGCGCCAGAAATTTTCAAAGAAATCATCAACCAGCCTACGGGAATTGTGCTGGTAACCGGCGCTACAGGTTCGGGTAAAAGTACCACGCTTGCTGCCATGGTAGACCATATCAATACGCATAAACGCGAACATATTTTAACCATCGAAGACCCAATCGAATTTGTGCACGACAACAAGCTGAGCTTGATTAATCAGCGTGAAGTACATCGCGACACTCATTCATTTAATAACGCACTTCGTTCAGCATTGCGTGAAGACCCTGATGTCATTCTCGTTGGTGAGCTACGTGATCTTGAAACTATTCGATTGGCTATTTCTGCCGCTGAAACGGGCCACTTGGTATTTGGTACACTTCACACCAACTCTGCACCCAAAACCATAGACCGTATTATCGATGTATTCCCCGCAGAGGAAAAAGCCATGGTTCGCTCAATGCTGTCTGAGTCATTGCGCGCGGTTATCTCGCAAACACTGCTGAAAAAAGTGGGTGGGGGACGCGTGGCGGCACACGAAATTATGGTGGGTATACCGGCTATACGTAACCTTATTCGTGAAGATAAAGTGCCTCAGATGTATTCTGTTATTCAAACTGGGCAAGCCCACGGTATGCAAACCATGGATCAGTGCTTACAGCGTTTGGTCGCAATGGGTGTCATTACTAAGCAAGATGCAGCCGAAAAATCTATCGATAAAAAATCGATGAGTGGTCTATAAGGAGCGCCAATGCTAGATACCTTATTACAAAAAATGGTCGACTCGAACGCGTCCGATTTATTTATCACCGCAGGTTTTCCTGTCAGTGCAAAAATTAACGGCAAGCTAACGCCAATTACGGAAGGTGTGTCGTCTGAAGAGGCCTCATTAGCATTGGTTCATGAAGCCATGAGTGAAAAACAGCGCGACGAATTTCACACGTCGAAAGAGTGTAACTTCGCTATTGTTCGAGAAGGTATTGGCCGTTTCCGCTGCTCTGCTTTTTGGCAGCGTGATCAGGCGGGCATGGTGGTCCGTCGCATTGTGACTCAGATCCCAAAAGCAGACGATTTAGGTCTGCCAACTGTCCTAAAAGACATCATTATGGCCAAGCGGGGCTTGGTGCTTTTCGTGGGGGGCACGGGTACAGGTAAATCAACGTCACTCGCGGCGCTCATTGGCCATAGAAATGAAAACTCTCACGGTCATATATTAACGATTGAAGACCCGATTGAATTTGTACACGAGCACAAAAATTGTGTTATCACTCAGCGAGAAGTAGGCATAGATACGCAGTCATTTGATGACGCGCTTAAAAGCTCATTACGTCAAGCTCCAGATGTCATCCTCATTGGTGAGATTCGCTCAATGGAGACTATGGAGTACGCCATGTCTTTTGCTGATACTGGACACTTGTGTGTGGCAACACTTCACGCGAATAATGCCAATCAGGCTATCGAGCGCATTATGCACCTTGCGCCAAAAGATCAGCACGACAAACTTCGTTTTGACTTAAGTCTGAATATTCGAGCAATTGTAGCGCAGCAGTTAGTGCCGACACCTGATGGAAAAGGTCGTGTGGCGGCCATTGAGATTTTACTTAACTCGCCATTGGTACGCGACTTAATTCAGCGCAATGAAATCGGTGCGCTAAAAGAAGCCATGAAAAAAGGCAAAGAGCAGGGCATGCAGAGTTTTGATATGGCGCTATACGATTTGTATAAAGCGGGCAAAATTGACATGGACCAGGCGCTTCATCATGCCGACTCGCCGAACGATTTACGCCTAATGATTAAGCTTGATACGAAAGACGGTTCAAGCTTGGGCACATTGTCTAATGTCTCAATTGACATGGATGACTAAACTTCATCAATGAATAGGTTGTCGCGTCGTTGAAAAAACTATTTTCTTCACAAAATGCGTTCGAGATTCAGGCAGTGCGAAGTGAACTAGATGCGCTGTCTATCCCTTATTTAGTAAAGAATGAGTTTGCGGGTGGCGCACTAGGTGAACTGCCGTGGCAAGAGGCACAACCTGAATTGTGGTTGGTTGATGACAGTTGGTATGCCAGGGCCAGTAAAGTGATTGATGCCTTGTTTAACGAAACTTCATCAACGATTCCTCAATCTCATCAAGACTGGGTGTGCACAATTTGTAACGAGGAAAATGGCGGCGCGTTTGAGGTCTGCTGGCAATGCAATGAAGGGAGAAAGCCAGAGTAAGACATGCTACTCGTACTGGCTTTCGTTCCAACTTGCGAAAATCACGCAGGCTGACACGCTGTCTACCTTGTCTTTGGTTAGCTTCTTATAGCCACCTAGTTCAAACAACATGGCTTTAGCATCTGTAGTGGTGAGCCTTTCGTCGCATTTTTCTACTGCAACTCGAAAGCGCCCGTGCAAGCGGTTAGCGAATTTACGCGCACGCTGCGTCATCTCTTGCTCTGTACCATCCATATTTAGTGGTAAACCAACGACTACAACATGTGGTTGCCATTCGTCGTAAAGTTTTTGAATTAGATCCCAATCGGGAATGCCGTCGCGAGCTTTAAGGGCCGGGAGGGGGGCGGCAGTACCTGTAATTTCTTGTCCTACGGCAACCCCAATACTTTTGGTACCAAAGTCAAAGGCAAGAACGGTGCGACTACCCACCTCAGGCATGTCCTGCTCCCGGTGCCAGTTGCCATACATCTACACCAAGCTTATTAACGGTTGCTTGCCACTTTTTATGCATGGGCGTGTGAAATAAGATTTCTTCGTCAGCTTCTATGGTTAACCACGCGTTTTCTTGCATTTCTTTTTCTAATTGCCCGGCAGTCCAGCCAGCGTAACCTAGGGCAATTAACACATCGTCAGGACCTTGGTCGTTTCCGATGGCGGTAAGAATATCTTTCGATGTTGTTACCATGATGCCAGGGGCTAGTTTTAAGCTAGAGGCCCACTCTTGTTGAGCTGAATGCAGTACAAAGCCTCTTTCTTGACTTACCGGCCCGCCAGCAAGGACAATTTGCTCTGCTTTTTCATCAGATACTGACAATTCTTTATTCGTTTGCTCAAGCAATTGCTTAACATTCATTGTTGAGGGCTGATTGACCACAATACCCATTGCGCCATCGGCGTTATGCTCACACACATAGATGAGCGAACGAGAAAAATACGGATCATCTAAGCTTGGCATGGCGACCAAGAAATGGTTTTGTAAGCTTTTTAATTCCGTCATGCTACTTCTCTCGCTCAATGACTTCGACAATATCCAGTTAAAGTGTAGATTATTTGTTCGCCAAGCGCTTTTCGATAGCATCAAATAGCGCGCCCATGATGTCGACATCAAACGCAGCTTCTATCTCTCTTACACAAGTCGGACTGGTAATATTGATTTCTGTAATCTTATTGCCTATAACATCTAGTCCAACGAACATTATGTTGTTTTCTTTAAGTTTCGGTGCAATGGCTTGAGCAAGTGCGCGGTCTGATTCAGAAATAGGCTGTGGGCGACCTGTGCCGCCAGCGGCTAAGTTGCCGCGTGTTTCACCTTTGGTAGGCAAGCGAGCAAGACAGTAGGGCATAACTTCACCATCAACGATCAGAACACGTTTGTCACCCTCTTTAATTTCAGGAAGGTATTCCTGAACCATCATGTAACGTGTGCCCAACTTTGTTAGTGTTTCAATGATGACACCTAAGTTATTGCCATCTGGCTTAACGCGGAATATAGATGCGCCACCCATACCATCAAGTGGTTTACAAATTATATCCTGATGCTTGGCATGAAATTCACGCACAAGCGCTTGGTTATTGGTTACCAGTGTATTAGGGATATGTTCAGGGAAATACGAGGTGAATAGCTTTTCGTTATAATCGCGTAGCGCCTGAGGGTTGTTTACCACTAAGGCACCAGCATCTTGGGCTAATGAAAGTACTTCTGTTGCGTAAAGAAACTCACTGTCAAACGGTGGGTCTTTGCGCATCAATAGCACATCAATATCACCAAGGTGAACAGTTGCTTCATCTTCTATAGTGTAGAAGTCGGTCGCTTGGTCGGTAACGCTTACCGTTTTGGCAATACCCATGGGCTTACCATTGTCTAAGTACAAGTCTTTAAGTTCAAAGTAAACGACTTTTGCACCGCGGCGCTGTGCTTCAAGCATCATTGCAAAGCTAGTGTCTTTATGCGGTTTAATGCTCGCAATGGGGTCCATGATCACGCCGACGGTATAGTGCATAGTATTCTCACTTTGGATTAAATTGAACGGGCTTAGCTAATGGCAAAAATATTTAATTACCACATTATCCTATAAATTGGGCCATGGATGATTTCTTCAAGCCTTCATATATAAGAGAAAATGGTAATTACTTATGTCAACTTGGGTACTAAAAGTCACCATGTTGAGCTTGTAAGATACTAAGGCTCGTTATGGCTGCGGTTTCAGTGCGTAAAATACGCGGACCTAAACTGACTGATTGGTACCCACTTTCGTTTGCCATGTGTATTTCTGATTCCGACAATCCACCCTCTGGACCGATAAGAAGTCGATAACCTTGAGCATTATAAGGTTGTCTGGCTAAACTTTGCTGAGCACCCGGTGCTAACACGAGTCGAGTGGTGGCTGTCGAGCTGGCCAACCATTGATTAAGCGAAACAGGAGAGTGTAATGTGGGCAGCACATTACGGCCGCTTTGCTCACATGCGCCAACAATGATTTTTTGCCATTGTTGCAGCTTTTTTTCCCAGCGAGCTTCATCAAGTTTTACAGTGCATCGTTCTGTAATAATTGGTGTAATCTCTGTTACACCTAACTCTACGCTTTTTTGTAACACCGTATCCATTCTATCCCCTTTTGACACTCCCTGACCTAGGTGTAGATGTAACGGGGATTCCTTGGCAATGGAAAGACACGCGTCGGCTTCAACAATGACTTTCTTTCGCTGAATACTAATGACAGTGGCGCTGTATTCGTTACCGTCGCCATTGAAAAGCACAATAGGTCTATTGGGTTTGATGCGCAACACGGTTGCAATGTGATGGCCCGCATCATCAGTTAACGTGAATTCTTGTTCTAAAGGAATAGGAGAAGGGTAATAAACTCTTGGAATACGCATATCATTTCAGCACGATTTATATTGCGCTCTATGATACGTGTCAGACTGTATAGGTTGCAATGCTACTGACGATTTCGTGAAAAAAAATCGCGGAATCGTCAGCAACATGTTTTCTTACAGTGTCTTGATAATGTCTTTCTTTACCTAAGTGGTGAATTACGCCACTGTGGGTGTCGACCGGTTTGCAGACGTCTTCAGCTTTTCGCTTGTGCGAGAAGAGGGCGCTACTGCACGGTCTTGAGCTCTTGCGTATTTGGTATGTTTACCTTTATCGGTGCGCAATGAATAAAGAAACAAGCACAAAACGACCGAAAATAATATTGTGAGAAGCAACATGCGTTAATCCTTTATTTTACATAGTTTGCTAAAGCTTGAATGGTGACATAAATGTCATTGATGCGAATATTTACGAATCAATTCCCTTTCGTCACATCGCGCTCTAGTGTAAAACGTTGTGGTTAAAAAATCATCAAAAAAATACTTTTAAATCTCTGCTACTTCCGAAAAAGAGCGAGTTTTAGTTTTTGAGAAAATCGCATTCCTCTTTAAACTTGTGCTTTAAATATACAGGTTTTGATTTCTAGTAACGTATGTCAGCTTATACGCTGTGATGTACTTTACGAAATCTGAGTGACAACTTGATGACACGCTACATTAAAAAGCGAAGTAACGCTTTTTAATGGGTTGTATTGAACCTTAGATTAATTTTTTGATAGTGCCTGGCAGAATTTTAGTAGACTTTAGAACGAATTTTCATCACAAGATTACATACTGTATTGGTATGAAGAGAAATAGCTGATACCGTTATCACGATAAACAATAAATCACCACAAGGAATATACTATGGAAGACAAGCTCACGCTTTTTTCTGCAAGTGATGTTGAACGTTACATAAATGATTACGCTATACCGTGGGGTATTAACATCGCCATGGCAATTGCCATTTATGTGATCGGTAGAATTGTCGTTGGGTTTTTGTTGTCTGTATTTAGACGCCTAATGGCTAAGTCAAAATATGACAACATGCTGGTAGACTTTTTAGAGTCTATTTTAAGCGCTATCTTGATGTTGTTTGTGATAGTCGCTTCGCTTGACCAGCTTGGTGTAGATACGACATCACTAGTGGCAATATTAGGTGCGGCAGGTCTAGCAATAGGTTTGTCTCTTCAAGATTCACTGAAAAACTTTGCCGCGGGCGTAATGTTACTTGTCTTTAAACCGTTCAAAGCGGGAGATTTTGTTGAAGCAGCGGGAACCGCTGGCTCTATTGTAAAAATTGGTATTTTTACAACCACCATGAACACACCAGACAACAAAGAGATTATCGTACCTAACGGTAATATCTATAGCGGCAATATTACGAATTACTCAGCCAGAGAAACACGTCGCGTTGATATGGTTGTGGGTATTGGTTACGACGCCGACTTGCTTAAAGCGAAGCAAATACTTCAGGAGTTAGTTTCGGAAGATGAGCGCATTTTGGCTGAACCAGAGCCAAAAATTGCGGTTTCAGAACTTGCCGATAGCAGCGTTAACTTTGTAGTTCGACCGTGGGTAAACTCAGCTGACTTCTGGGGCGTAAAGTTTGATTTCACTGAGAAAGTAAAACTGCGTTTTGATGAAGAAGGTATTTCTATTCCATTCCCTCAAATGGATGTACATCTTCACAAAGCAGACAGCGAATAATCATCGCAATAGTGAAAAAAACGCCGCAATTGCGGCGTTTTTTGTTTTTTTAATTACTTACAGCTTGGTCTACTGCGAGTAGCTTGGTAATTCGCATAGGCATTTGGCATGTTTGCCTGCAAGTTTTCAATACGGGTCTGTGGTGCCGGGTGAGTCGACATAATTTCCATTGGTCTATTACCACCACTTGCGGCATCCATATTTTGCCACAGGTTGACCGATTGTCTCGGGTCGAAGCCTGACTTGGCCATAAGGTCTAAACCGATAACATCAGCCTCTGATTCATGTGTACGACTGTAAGGTAGTTGAACCCCCACTTGAACACCTAATCCAATGGCTGCCATAATGGGTCCAGACTGAGATACTTCATTTGCTTCAAGC
The DNA here is from genome assembly GCF_028865455.1 of Alteromonas sp. 009811495. Taxonomy (NCBI): domain Bacteria; kingdom Pseudomonadati; phylum Pseudomonadota; class Gammaproteobacteria; order Alteromonadales; family Alteromonadaceae; genus Alteromonas; species Alteromonas sp. 009811495. The sequence continues at coordinate 3,294,600 of NZ_CP113972.1, read as the reverse complement.
ACTTGGCCAACTGCCTGTGTGCCTACATTAATAAGCGTAGATTGACTCATACGCTCATTACCGTGTTGTGCAATAACATGCCCAACTTCATGACCGATAACGGCAGCCAGTTGGTGTTGATTTTCAGCCACGTTCAACAAGCCAGTGTAAACACCAATTTTTCCACCCGGCAGGGCAAAAGCATTAACCTGCTCGTCATCAAATACAACGACTTCCCATTGACCATCAAAAACAGAGGCCGGTACTTGTGCGGTAATTGCATTGGCGACACATTCAACGTATGAGTTTTGCACGCGCTTGCTAGAGACTTTAAGCTCTTCTTTCATGCTGGTGAACGCTTGATCACCCATCTGAGCTAGCTGACTTTCTGAATAAAGCAGAACTTGATTACGTCCTGTAGGTGAAGTTGCACAACCTGAAAGTGCCATTGTTGCTGCAACGATTGCCGTAGCGGCGAGTTTCATTTTCATAACTAATCCTTTTCAACCTACCTTTATAACGTTTTGGGAGCGCAAAATGTTCAAAATTAGTAGGGCAAATCAACATGTTCACTGTCGCTATAGTACACGTAAAATGAATGTGGTGAATAGATTGCTGTAGTGATTGACATAAAGATGACAATAAAATGCAATTTGAGCAGGTTGAAAAGGCTTTTAAAAAACAGCTTTTCGATGCAGCGTCGTTAAGTTTTGGTTCATTTTACATGGCGTAATGTGATGGATGAAAACTATTTACCGGAACCGCTGCTATGTCGACTAACACTAGGCCACCCTTAAAAACTCGCTTACAGGCTACATCTTCGCTGCTTTTGATTACCTTACTTGGTTGCTTATCAGGATGCACAGTAACGGGAGAAGTTCCAAATAGTGAGCGAAACCAATTTGTCACAATGTTTTACGCTACAGTCGCCGACGTTACGCCAATTCGCTTCGAGTCTTATGCTGAGGAGGCTGCTGCTGTAGGTGCTGTAGAGGGAGCACTCTACAATTTTGGTGATGACGATATGCTATTTTCAGCGCTATTTGGTGCTGTGTTCAGTGGAATGGCAGTTTCCATCATGGAGGGTGACTTGAACGGTCTAGAAGTTGGCTTACAAGCTATTGATGGAGACTACGTTGTGGTTACTACCGAGCAGGATGACATCGAAGTGGGGGACTGCGTTAGTGTGAGAGTTGGGGGAGAAGTACAGCTTTACCACGTTCATCCCGATTACTGTAACCAGGCGTTTTAGATTTTAAATAGTTACATTGTGCGCTAAATGACAATTGTGTGACAGACTTTGCGTTGGCTTAACTTCGTCATTGAATGAGCCGAGGATGAATTGATTTCTACACTTTGCACTACGGGGCTCGCCGTAGCTTTTTATACGTTTTGCCAAATTAATATTTGTGTCATAAACTGGTCCTAATTTATACATAGAAGTTAAATGATTTTTCTGGTGTACTGGTGTTTTAGACAATGATACTCGTTAGTGCTGGTAATGTTGCTGGTATTGACAAGGCTATTGTTCAAATACAGTAGACGTGCGACACAAATATAAAAAGGAAAGCAAATGGCAGTGCGTAATAAGTTTAAAGTAGGGTTACTCGCATTTTTAGTTTCAGCAGCACTTACAGGTTGTGGCCTAGACGGTGACGACGGTGCACAAGGCGAAACTGGCGCTCAAGGCCCGCAGGGTGAGCAAGGTGAAGCAGGTGCTGATGGTTCGGATGGTACAGACGCCTCTATCGGCATTTCAATGGATATCGTGGGCCGCGCATTTCTTGGTGCCCAAGGTGCAGCTGAAATTGTTCAATACCACGCAGCGACTAATACCATCTACGCTACAAACGGCGCCACCAACACAATCGCGGTGATTCCAGCAGCTAGCGTGTCGACGGCTGTAATGCAGGACCCTATCAATACTACAACACTCACACCGACGACCATTAGCTTACCTGCTGATATTAATGGTGTTGCGCTTGGTGGCCTAACGAGCATTGCAATTAGTGGCGACCTTATGGCGGTTGCAGTGCCTGCAAGCGTTAAGACAGACAACGGTTATGTTTTATTCTACGAAGGGCTTGATAGCTCAGCGCCTGTTTTCCTAGATTCAGTTGAAGTAGGTGCGCTACCTGATATGGTGACATTTACACCTGACGGTGGCAGAGCCTTAGTGGCTAACGAAGGTGAACCTTCAGATGATTATACCGTTGACCCTGTAGGCTCAGTAACTGTTATTAACATTCTAGCAAGTGGCGAGCCTGAAGAGTCAGGGACTACGGTTGGGTTTACTGCATTTAATGGCATGGAAGCAGACCTAATGGCACAGGGAATGATGTTCCCGAACCCTGCTGGCCAAACGATAAATGGCACAACTATTACTGCATCTGTCGCACAAGATTTAGAGCCTGAATACATTACTGCGACCAACGATGTAGCTTATGTTAGCTTGCAAGAAAATAATGGCTTAGCAGTAATTGACCTTGAAGATTTGACGGTTCAGGTTGTTGGCTTGGGCACGAAATCATGGGCTGGATTGAACATTGATATTCAAGAAGATGATTCGGTAAGCTTTGGACAATACTCGGGTTTGTACGGCGTGTATCAGCCTGACACTATTGCCAACTTCACATGGAAAGATGCAACGTTCATCGTTACGGCTAACGAAGGTGACGCTCGCGAATATTTCTTTGCTGCAGCTGATGCAGCGGCATGTACTGCTGCTGGTGGCGTAGATTTCGACGAAGACGATGGCTGTTTAGCATATACCGATGAAGTAAAAGTGGAAGACTTAACCGCTGAAGCCAATTCTGAGTTAGCTATGCTGCAAGCAACGGGTGAAGCGGACGGCCTGCGTGTAACTACTGCCATGGGTGATGCTGATGGTAACGGCGAATACGACGCTGCTTATGCTTACGGCGCACGTTCATTCACTATATGGGATCAGAACGGCTTAGTGGTTTATGATTCTGGCGACGACTTCGAGCGAATTACCGCATCAGTTCACGGTGCACAGTTCAACAACGGTGACGACGAAAACGCGGGCGATTCTCGCTCTGAGAACAAAGGGCCAGAGCCTGAAGCGCTAACAGTAGGCCAAGTTGGCGATCGCACCTATGCCTTTATTGGTACTGAGCGTATGGGTGGCATTTTCGTTTATGACGTGACAAATCCGTATGATGTACAGTTTGCAGAATATGTGATTAACCGCGACCTAACAGATGGGCTAACTGCCGACAATGTTATCGGTGACTTAGCGCCAGAAAGCTTAGTGTTTGTAAGTGCTGACAATAGCCCAAGTGGTGTTCCGCTACTTGTTGTTGGTAACGAAGTAAGCGGTACAGTCACGGTTTGGCAAATTAATCAACTGTAGTTGCTAGTCACGTTGGTTTGAGTATGTACCAACGTTGATTTACAAAATACAAACGTAAAAAACGCCTCCAGCGGTCATTGTTCTGACTTCTGGGGGCGTTTTTGTTTGGATCTAATTGGTGCATCTGGTGCGTTGTAATGGTTACAGCGTGCAGTGTTTGAGGTAAGCTATCTAACAAGAGTCTCGAACACACAAGTTCGAAATAGTAAAGGCAACACTGCACAATGGCGTAGACCGTTTTTCCTTAGTGCTTTTGTGAAGGCGTGGTTGCCTCGGTAAATGATTAATAGAGAATGCTTATGTCTCAACAAGTAGTTATTAGTGGTGTGGGTGTTTGGCATCCTGAAGAAAGTATAACTAACGAAGAGTTAGTCGCGAGTTACAATGCTTACGTCGATGCTTTCAACGAAAAGAACAAACAGCAAATTGAAGCTGGCGAAGTCAATGCCATGCCTTATTCTAGTGCAGAATTTATTGAAAAAGCCTCTGGCATAAAAAGTCGATACATTTATCAAAAAGAGGGTGCACTAGATATTGAAAGAATGAAGCCAAAAATCGCACCTCGTGAAGATGGTGAACTGTCTCACCAAGCAGAAATTGCGGTTGAAGCAGCAAAGCTAGCATTGGCCTCTGCAAACGTTCAAGCGCAGGATGTGGATGCCGTCATTGTGTCATGTGCCTATACACAGCGCGCGTACCCCGCTATTGCGATAGAAGTACAAGAAGCGCTAAATATTGAAGGGTTTGGTTTTGATATGTTAGTGGCGTGTTCTGCCGCTACTTTTGGTATGCATCGTGCGTATGAAATGCTTAGTGCGGGTAACGCTAAACGTGTTCTAGTGATTAATCCTGAGTTAGTCTCGCCACAAATTAACTATGCGGACCGCGATAGTCACTTCATTTTCGGTGATGTTGCCACAGCAACTGTTCTAGAATTAGCCGATACAGCGCAAAGCGAGCACGTGTATGATGTGTTAAGCACCAAAGCGCTGACTAAGTTTTCAAACAATATCCGTTCAAACTTTGGCTATATGACACGTGCTGAAGATGTAGATCCTTATGGCCCGGATAAGCTTTTTCATCAAGCTGGACGTAAGGTTTTCAAAGAAGTGTGTCCACTTGCAGCAGCGCATATTGAAGCACATTTAGCGAGTCACGACATTACGCCTGAAGGTGTGAAGCGTTGGTGGTTACACCAAGCTAATATCAATATGAATACCCTCATTTGTAAGCGACTACTAGGCCGTGATGCAACGCGGGAAGAAGCGCCTATCGTACTTGATGAGTTTGCCAATACTGCATCGGCAGGCTCAGTGATCGCATTTGGTCTACATCACGAAGATTTAACGTCAGGCGATATTGGTGTTCTATGTTCTTTCGGTGCAGGCTACTCAATAGGCTCTCTTGTCATCAAAAAACGATAGTACCTAGGTTGGCGAGGCTACGCCTCATGGAACATGCTACTTGGATGACACTGAGTAGCCCCCTTTACAATAATGACAACAAGGGTGGAGTTAACGGATGATTTCTGATGTAGGCTATGCGCTTAATAGCCTCGCTTATTTAGCATTATTGTTGCTGCTGTTAACGGTTAAAAAGCCGGGTGTAGCGAAGCATCTTCTGGTTTTGGCTTCAGCCGCAACATTTGTGTGGTCAACGAGTCTGATCACACTTTTGTTTGGGCCTATCTCACTCAGTGCGTTACTGAGTACCGATGTATTTAAACAGATTGCTTGGCTTCTCTTTCTTGCTGGCTGTATTCAGACAGACTTCAAAAGTTTTCTCGACGTTATAAAGCGGCCTGTCACGCTTATTATCATTGCACCTGCAATAGTAGCGCTTTTTGCACCGTATTTATTACCCATTAACCCGTCATGGAGCTTTCTAGCGTTAATAGTACTGTCTTTAGAAGTACTGCTATTGTTGGAAGTGGTTTATCGACAGGCGGGAAAAGAGCAGTGGGCGTTTAAACCACTGATCATTTATTTGGGGGCAACCAACCTTTTTGAGTTTGTCACCTACGCCAATGCCACCATGGTCAACCAGGTTGAAGTGGGCTATATCGCAGCTCGCGGATACATTTACTTCTTACTAATGCCATTGTTGGTTATTTCTATTCGTCGAATACACCATTGGGGAATAGACATATTTATCTCTCGAGATGTAGTACTTCACAGTTCATTGTTGCTAGTTGCGGGTGGTTACCTGTTTGTTATGGCCATTGTGGGGTACGCGGTTAACTATTGGGGAGGAAGTTGGGGCGCAACAGTTCAGATCATTCTTGTCGTTATGTCTTTCGCTTTGCTCGCAACCGTATTCTTGTCAAACGGCTTTCGTACCAAAATTAAGGTGTTTATCACTAAACACTTTTTTGCAAATCAGTTCGACTATCGCGTTGAGTGGGTAAAGCTAACAAAATGGCTTACCCATGCTGGAGAGCATTCTTCAGATGTGTATTACGCAGGTCTGACAGGGATGCTTAACGCTATCCAGTATGAGTCCGGGCTGCTTTACAAAATGACGAATAGCGGCATTGAATGTATTGCAAAAGCCACAACAGACAACAAAGACGTTTCTAAGGACGTCGAAGTCATACTTAGCACATTGGCTGACTACACCAAACAAAACGGATGGGTTGTAGACACTGAAGCCTACTTGGTAAAGCCTTTTGATTATAACGGACTTAAACTCGACCGCGATGTTTTAAAAAACTGGGATTACCAGTTATTTGTGCCTTTTATGAAAGATGGCGGGCTTTGGGGCTTTGCGGTATTAGCGGCAGGCGATAAAGAAAAGGTTAGCCTTAATTGGGAAGTGAAAGACTATCTCAATGCAGTATCTGAGCAAGTGGGGACTTACATGCAGCACCATGAAGCAGCTCAAGTCGTCGCTGAAAACGCACAGTTTGCTGCCTTCAATCGTATGTCAGCGTTTGTATTACATGATTTAAAAAATGTGCTTGCTCAGGTTGACTTGATTCTCGCCAATGCTCAGCAACATAAACACAATCCAGAATTTATCGAAGATACGTTTGAAACCCTTGAGCATACGAAAGCTAGAATGGAAAAAATGCTCAAACAGTTAACCGACAAAAAAGCCATGGATGAAGGTGTTAATTCTGAGTTTCTACTTTCTGAAATAGCTAACGAGGTTGTCACAAATCGCTGTTCTGGCCTAAGTCCTATTCCATCAGTGCATATTGCCGCTGAGCAATCCGTCATTGTAGATAGGGAAAAAGTAGCCAATGTGCTTTATCATTTAATAAGCAATGCGCAACAGGCCACACCTGATGATGGGGTTGTGGATGTTATTGTTAGCCTAGACAACGATAACAATGCTCAACTTGTTATGATAGAAGACAGTGGCACTGGCATGGACAAACAGTTTATTGAAGAGCGCTTATTTAAGCCTTTTGATACCACAAAAGGCAACGCGGGAATGGGCATTGGTGCGTATGATGCAAAAACATATATTGAGTCTATTGGCGGTAAGCTTACGGTGTTAAGCGAGCCGGGGCGCGGAAGTTGTTTTACCCTCTACTTTCCGCTGAGTTAAATAGTATGAGCTCGCGTTTAGCATTAGCGCTATACAATGGATGAAGTTAATTAATAGGACAATAAGAAGATGACTGATACCGTTTTGGTAGTTGACGATGATTTAGGTATTCAGAAGCAACTAAAGTGGAGCCTGACCGATTACAACGTAGTTTTTGCTGATGATCATACTTCTGCTATAGCGCAGTTGCGTCGATTTGAACCTAAGGTTGTTACCCTGGACTTAGGTTTACCTCCTGACCCTGCTAATGCGTCTGAGGGATTGCGAATACTGCAAGATATTATATCGCTAGCACCTCGTACAAAAGTCATTGTGGTGACCGGAAATAACGATAAACAAAACGCGTTAAAAGCAATTGATTTTGGTGCCTACGATTTCTATCAAAAACCTATCGATTCTGACACCATAAAGCTGCTCGTAAATCGCGCATTGAATCTTGCGAAGCTTGAACATGAAAATAATATTCTTGCTCGTACCCGTACGGGTATGTCGCGCATTGTGGGAAATAGCGAGGCAATACAAAAAGTTGTACGTCGCGCTGAGAAAATTGCTAACACCGATATCAGTACGTTATTACAAGGTGAAAGTGGTACAGGTAAAGAAGTGTTTGCACGCAGTATTCACGAGCATAGCCCGAGAAAAGACAAACCTTTTGTGGCGATTAACTGTGCCTCGATACCTGAAAACTTGCTAGAGAGTGAGCTTTTTGGTTACGAGAAGGGCGCGTTTACCGGCGCAAACAAAACAACATTGGGTAAAATTGAAACTGCGCAGGGCGGTACTCTTTTTCTTGATGAAATTGGTGATATGCCCATTGGGCTTCAAGCGAAAATGTTGCGATTCCTTCAAGAGCGCGTTATCGAACGCGTTGGTGGAAGAAACGAAATTCCTGTAGATATTCGTGTAATATGTGCGACCCACCGCGATTTACAAGCTATGGTCGCAGAAGAAACATTCAGGGAAGATTTGTATTACCGCGTGGGTGAAATGCCGATTATGATCCCACCGTTACGTGAGCGAGACCAAGATATCATCTTACTTGCACGCACGTTCCTAAATATCTATCGCGAAGAGTTTAAGGCAAAAGCTAAAAGCTTTTCTGAGTCAGCGGTGAACGCAATGCTCGCGCACAAGTGGCCAGGTAACATTCGCGAAATGCAAAATAAGCTTAAGTCTGCGGTAATTATGGCTGAGGGCAGTGTGATCCAACCTGATGACTTGGGTCTTATGCCCGTCGATGCACAAGATGACCCTGAGACGCTCAATTTGCGCGAAGTGCGTGAAATTGCAGAAAGTCGAGCGATTCGCAGAGCATATCAAAAGGCCGAGCAAAACATGTCTAAAACTGCAGAGTTACTGGGTGTAACAAGACCTACTTTGTATTCACTGATTGACAAATATCACATGGAAGATATTAAAAGCAGTGATTAAAGCAACACCTTTTGTTATTTAGCGTCACCCGTTGGCGCTAAATAACAAACTGACGGTGGGGCGCTTGCAACACATCGTGTCCGTTAAAGGCGACTTCCACACTGATATTCGCCTTTTTATCTTCAACAAACATCAGTTGCCCGCACACATTGCATACGTGATGAGTTTCACCACTAGCGACATGCAGCTTGGCTAGTGCTGAGGGAGCACAGTCTACCACAAGCTTATCTTTACTTACTTCGAGCTGCAACGCTTGGCAATCGGAGTTCGCGATGCTTTCTTTATCTGCATCGTGTTCGTCAAGATGGTCAATTTCAAACTGAACTGCTTGGCAATGACAACTACCTTTATACATTTTTACTACTCCTCAATGTGTTCTGGCCAAGTGATGCTAGCGACGTTGTTAAACGATGTGGCAATTCTTGAGCTCGAAAAATTGAATTTATGATCAAGTGGTGTCGGGTTTTCTCGCGGTTCTTCATACGTTTCTATAACGCCAACCCAACCATCTCTACCTGACAGTTTGGTGGCATAGAGTGCGTAATCAATAACCGCAAAAGTGCGTTCCCAGGCGGCATCGAAACTATCCATTTTCTCTGGAGGAAGAATAGAGAAGCCAATGCTGCATGTAATATTAATAGGCGAGGGCCCATCAATATCAAACGGGGTATTCGCTACCATTTCACGGCAGCGCTCGGCGAGAATGGGCAATTCTTCGCGATTAGAATGGCGACAGACCACAAGGAACTCTTCACCGCCCCAACGAATTATTAGGTCTGTTTGGCGAAATACTTCTTTCAGTGTACGAGCAAACGCTGCCAGTACCTTATCGCCGGCAATATGACCATAGTCATCGTTGATCCGCTTGAAGTGATCAATGTCGATCAGTAAGCACAATAGATCTTGCTTTTTAGACTCTGATTCAGTGAGTTGGTTTGCTGAGAATTGGCTGCGCCTTATTTCTCCTGGTAACTGAGACTCTAAATAGTGACGATTATAAAGCCCCGTTAATGGGTCTCGAAGGCTCACCTCTTCAAGTGTTTTGTAGGCTCGTTCTAGCTCGTCATTTTTTTCTTGTAGTGTTAATGTTTGCTGACGGACTTCACGTCTTAAGAAAATGGTTTGTTGGCGCTGCTTGAAGCGACTCCATACTAGAAACATCATCAACAACCCTGCTAACGAAATGCTCCATATCAGCGTTGTTCTCAAATTTTCTCGTTCAGCTTGAGCCAGTGCTAACTGTTTAGACTCGGTAAGTTTCTCAAGCGTTCTTGATTGCCTTACGAGTTCTATCTCAGCTTGTAGGCCTTCTATGGCTGTTTTGTTCTGTGAGTCTAAAAGGGCTTCGCGCAACTGCTGAATAACTGACTGAATATCAAGGGCTTTCTTGAACTCACCCATTGATACATAGGCACTTAGTTGCAAGGACAAAAAGCTGAGTTGCCCCCTAAGATCTTTGCTCTTTCTAGCGGTCACCGTGCCTGTTCGGGCATGAATAAGGGCGTTTTCGAAATTTTGTTCTTTTAAATAAGCTTGAGCTAAGGCTAGTCGGCCTTCTTTGACTAATTTTGCTTGTCCTGAAGAGTCAGCGAAACTCATGGCCTCTTGAAGTAGTCCTCGACCTTTGGCGATATTACCGACTTCAACAAGCGCTTGCCCCATAACAATTTTCGCTTCCGCTATAGCGCCAACATCATTAACGGCTAAAAGTAAGTCTAAACCACTCGCAATCGAGTTAACGGCGTCGTTGCTAAGGCCGCTTTTTAGTTGAAGAGCGCCAATTCTTGTCTTGGTAATGCCAAGAATACGTTTATCTTGCAACCCTTGGTTGGCAGTATCATATGCATCTTGATAGTAGGTTTGCGCCATGGAAGCTTGGTTTAGCAAGCTGTAAATATCACCTATCCGCAACAAACACACACTCGTTTGCGTTGTGTCATTGGCTTCACGAAAATATTGAAGCGCTTCTTTTAATGGCTCAAGTGCGGCTTCTACTTCGCCTTGTTCTTGTTGGATTATGCCGAGCTCTAAGTTGAGCTGTGCTTTAAGCGCGCTATTACGCTCTATTTGTGCGATAGACATAGCGCGGCGAATATAAGATGTTGCAGATGTATAGTTTGAAAGCTGTCTTTCAGCAGTGGCAAGGTATAAGAGGCTTATTGCCATATTGGCCAATTCACCTTGTAGGGTGTATTGCGCTAACGCTGCGTTGAATATGGCCTTTGAAACTTCAAAGCGAGAAGCCTTTTGCATAACCTTACCGAGGTCGAGAATATTTTGCGTTGGAAGGCTATTTTGTTGCAGAGCTTGCTCGAGTATAAGTAACGCTTTGCTATCCGCGTCATCATATCGCTTAGCAGCAATAAGGTTTTCAATCACTGCAGTTTGAGGAGGCGCGCCCTCAAGCGCTAGCGCTTGGGAAGGAATTAGCGATAACGAAGCAACTAAGAGCCCTATAAGTGCAAAACCAGCACTTATTCCTTTACTGCCCATCAGTTCCCATCTCCTTAATGGCGTCTTATGTCACTAAGACCGCACTGTCGCAATGTTATCAAAGGTTACTCGCATGATAACGATTATCGTTTAATTGTGAAGAGAATTAGGAGGATTGCAGGTATATTATTTTATACTTTAGTCTAGCGGTTTAGACGCTCTTGAATGATAGGTGAGGGCGCTAGCCCTCACCATAGCGCTATAAAGGAGGACAATGAAACCTCAACGGCGTTTATAGCTTTCTTGGATCCACTGTCTGATAAGTGCAGAGCGAGAGGAGCCTGTCTCATCAGATAGAACGGTTAGTTTATCGATGCACTCCGGCGTTAAAGTAAACGTAGCATGGCGCATGCCTTTGGCCTGCTTTGGCTTACGAAGCGGTACCACACGGTTATCTAGCTCGCTTATTTGACTATTAGCGTTATTAGGAACTGTACTGATACTGTCGTGCTTACCCTGCGCATAAAGGATGGCGTCGTCTATAAAGGCATCTACGCTACGAAGCGCTGGTTTAACTAAAGGCTTCGACTTTTTGAGGTTGAGCAAACTCATACGCGTCCTCCTCTTTACCCGCCAGCAGCTCTTCAAATAACGTTCTTATTTCAGCAGCCGCTTTACCTTCCGGTTCACTTTCAATCACAGATTTACCCGACTCTTCAGAGTCATCGTACATATTTCGGCTGAATGTCACAGCGTTAAGTACAGGAATACCAAACGAGCGACACACTTCTTTTGCTTCTAAAATGCGATTGGCTAAACTGGGTAGCGAAGGGCATTGGGTAATAACAAATGCGGCGTTCATTTTGGGGTTAACCATCTTACAAGTAGATAGGATATCTTCCATGTGAGGCACTGTTTTGAGATCACGACGCTTAGGACGTAGTGGAATAAGTATGTGGTCGGCAACCGCCATTGAAGATCGCAATGCAAGGTTGTCTTGCCCACCGCAATCAATTACCACGTAATCATAATATTGGCGAAGGCTGAGCAGCTCATTTCGGATTTTACCGTAAAGCTGCACGCAATTTATTTCTGCTAGACGCGGGTCTGCTTTACGCTCTTGGATCCAATCAGATGTCGTTCGCTGAGGATCACAATCAACCATTAGCACCTTCGCACCTTTTTCTGTGCGTAAATACACGGCAATATTTTGTGCAAGGCAGCTTTTACCACTTCCACCTTTCTCACCACCAACCAAAATAATCATGGCGTAAACCCTCAACGTTACTATCTATACTGATACTACCGACACGATCAAGCGAAACAGATCGAGGCGTAGTCTTATTAATTAAAAATCATAGACAGTGGCGCTTGAGAGTACAGCATCAAAATCAATATTAACGAATGTAAGCCAATACCTATTGATTTGTGTATAGGGACAATCTAGTCTTTGAAATTATCACCCTAACCGAACAAGAGGTTGTTATGTCAGAAGCGCGTTTTACTTCTAAAGAAGGTCAGAAAGTCCCAAGTGTTTCGTTTCCATGCCGTGACGGCGAAAGCTGGGTTACCAAAACGACAGATGAAATATTCTCAGGCAGAAATGTAGTTGTTTTCTCGCTGCCAGGTGCATTTACACCCACGTGCTCATCTACTCATTTACCTCGTTATAACGCCTTAGCGAAAAAATTCGCGAAGCACGGTATCGACGAAATTGTGTGTGTATCGGTAAACGATACCTTTGTAATGAATGCATGGGCTGCTGATCAGGAAGCCAACAACATCACTGTTATACCTGATGGTAACGGTGAATTTACTGACGGTATGGGTATGTTGGTTGATAAGGCTGAACTTGGTTTTGGCAAGCGCAGCTGGCGTTATTCTATGCTTGTTAGAGATGGCGTGGTTGAAAAAATGTTTATCGAGCCAGATGTGCCAGGTGACCCTTTTGAGGTGTCTGATGCAGACACCATGCTTGCCTATATTGCGCCTGAAGAAGAGTCTAAAGCACCTGTTTCTATTATCACCAAACCTGGATGCCCTTTCTGTGCTAAAGCGAAAACGCTTTTAGATGAAAAAGGGTATGAGTATGAAGAAATCGTGCTGGGTAAAGATGCCACACTAACAAGCTTAACAGCAATTAGTGGTCGTGAAACGGTGCCGCAAGTCTTTATTGGTGGTAAGCATGTTGGTGGCTCTGACGACTTAGAAGCCTATTTTGCCTAGGCTGTTGCCTATCTTCTTAGCAACACCTTAGCTCGAAAATTTGCGGGAGCATGCTATTATGCTCCCGTTTTTTATTTCCGTTCGGAGAATAGTTAGTGACACGTAATTTTGCTGCACAATGGTTATTGGGTTTGGCCTCTGTTTTTATTGCTAGTTCAGTGTTTGCGCAAACGTCAGCAAGTTCGCAAACCAATGCGAGTTTTAAGGCGCTTTATGAAACCGAGTGGGGCAGCACCCAGCCATGCCGAGAAACTGCACTGAATAGATTTAGTGTATGTAGCAACGTGTTACGCAATGAAGGCAACGCACCGTTTATTTTAAATAACCCTACAAGCAACAAAGTTGCTGTACTTGTGCACGGCTTAAGTGATTCTCCGTTTTTTATGCGCGAGATAGCTGAGATTTTATTTAGCGAAGGTTTTAGTGTTGTTGTGCCATTGTTGCCGGGGCATGGAAAACGCGATGCCAATGATGATATGTCAGATTGGGATTTAGCCGAGCGTTGGCAGTCCCATGTCGACGACGTGATAAGTTTAGCTGACAGCATGGGAGATACCTTGCTGGTAGGTGGATTTTCTACGGGAGGCGCGTTGGCGGTAGAGCACTACTTAGATAATGGTCAAAATATTGATGGCTTAATGCTATTTTCAGGCGCGTTGGCATTGTCTGACAACGCTGAAGGTATGTCGCGCATTTGGGGCATTAAATTATTAGCCAAAATTATTGATGGCGATTACGAAACACATGGCCCAAACCCGTATAAGTATCCTAATGTAGCGGGCTTTGCAGGTCTTGAGTTAATGGACCTTATCAATACAATTAGAGACAAATTAGACGACGGGCAGCAAGTAGAAGTACCGCTATTTGCAGCGCATTCACAAGCAGATGCGACCACGCCAATTCGTGGGGTTGAAAGTTTGATGGAGCTGAGCAAAGGGCCGAATTCATTCTTTGTCATTGATGAGTCCTATGCGCTGTGTCATGCAGATGTTGTGGTAAATGACAAGTTATTGCGTCAAATGCAATTCAATAAAACGATGGTCAACCAGCAAGAAGCGTGTGCAGTACCTCAAGCAAACCCGCTGTTTTCCACCATGGAATTGATGTTGCGACAGTATATAAAGCAGTTCACGAAGTAGAGATGTATTTACTGTGTGCTTGCTTAGCGCTATGCTATTAGCATGAGTATGAATATGAGTCATGGCCGAAGTGGTGACAACGCAAGTCACGGTAACCTGCTAAGAAGACGCGGGTCGCATAAACTCGCGTTGATATTAGCTATGCTTTTGGCGCTGGTGTTGCAAGGTATGTCGCAAGTAAATGCCATGTCTTTTGTTCACAGTCATTCTCAAATGCAATCAGGCAGCGGACAAGCACCAGTTGTTAACATCGCTAAAAATACGTTATCAGAGATGACCAAAATAAAGTGTGCTCATCATCAATCTGACCAAAACCAAGTAGGTATGCAAGAGGCTATACACGAGCCTGTGCAAGAATCTACACAAGAGCTTGTACAAGAGCCTATTCAAGAGCCTTCACTCACGATGGAATGCTGTGGTGATGACTGCAAATGCAGCACTGAACAGTGTTTCAACACCACAGGACTAGCCCTAGTCCATCCGCTTGTTCAACCGAGTGTTACTATTGCGCGTACCACCGCACAAGACCAGCTAAAAGGTCTTTGTTCTCGCATATCTTTTAAGCAATACCGCCCACCAAAATCACGTCTAACAGTCTAGATCTGCCTTGTTTTTGTTGTAAGGGGCTGCCCTTGAATGAAAGCAATGTTTATTGGGTTGTTAGAATATAAAGCGCAATTCTTAGAGTGCTAACGAAGCATTTGAGAAGCCGAATGCTCTTTCCACTTACCTTCTGACAATCACATTTAAAAAACGCAAGTCGTTTTAACCACTACGGCTTTTTTGAACAATAGTGATGACATTATGATGTATACCAATTCAATGCATTTGAGCAAAGTGTTGCGCTTGAAGGGCGTGCTTGTCGCTGTGCTGACCGCGACTTTCGTTTCGCAGTCTCAAGGCGTGTTGGCAGCGGCTTTGTCGCTAGAGCAAGCACAGCAGCTTGCTATTTCTGAAGATCCTAACCTTAAAGGCAATAGTTACAGGCAACAAGCCCTTAAAAGTGAACAACACGCATCGGCGTATTGGGCTAATCCGCAGCTTTCAACCTCTATACAAAACCTGCCTACAGACGGTTTTTCGCTTGACCAAGAGCCCATGACACAATTCAAAGTGGGTATAAAACAGCAGTTGCCTCGAGGCGATGTTAATGCACTCAACTACCAAAAACTTGCGGTAATGACTCGGCAAGTAGACACGCAGAGTGTCGCACGACTGGCATCACTGAAAAAAGCGGTTTCACTGATATGGTTGGATTGGTACTACGCTAATGAACGGCTCGCGTTACTTAAGCAAGAAGAGCAGTTACTCAAGCAACTAATGGACGTTACCGAGTCTCGCTATAGTCAAGGGTTAGGTAAATCGCAGCAAAGCGATATTTTGCAGGTTCGACTGGCACAGTTAACGCTAGAAGACAAATATACTAAGGCGCATCAGGCACTGCTAGAGGCGCGTGCTGCGTTATCGGAGTTCTACGGCGCACCTTTATCCTCGGACATGACGCCGGATAATCTGGCTTTAGGTGCATTGTTGTATGGCTATACGCTTGACTTGAGCGACTTGTATCGTGTTGTCAGTGACAGTGAACCCTTTTCATTACTGCAACACCACCCCGAAGCAAGAGGGTTGCAGTTGCAAAGTGATGTGCAAGCCAAGCAAGTTGACATTGCGCGGGAACAAACAAAACCACAATGGAGTGTTGATGCGAGTTATGGCTATCGTCAAGATGCCCAAAACGGCGCAAGTCGCGCGGATTTCGTTTCTCTTGGGGTGCAGGTAGATTTGCCTTTCTTTACTAGACCAAAACAAGACGCAGATGTTGCCGCAGCTGTCTCTAGAGTCAATGCCCTAAAGACTGACTTTCGTTTGAAAGTGAATCAATTAGCGTCACAAGCGCAAATGCTTAAAGTGCGCTTGGCTTCGTTGTCAAAGCGCAAAGCACTTTATGAAAATGGGCTAACGAATGAAGTCGAAGGGCTTGCGCAGACTTTGCTCTCTGCTTATACCGCAGATACCGCCAACTTCAGCGAAGTGGTCCAAGCTCACCTTCGCCAAATTCAAGTTCAAGATTCATTACTTGCCATTCATGTTGAAGAGGCCAAAACGTTGGCGTCTTTGATTTATTTATACGCGCCGTCTTTGGAAGCCTCAAACCACAACGCTATGGAGTTAAATCATGAATACTAAATCAACCGTTCGCGCGTTGTTTTTAGGCATATTAATAGGTGCAGTTCTAAGCGGTAGCATCTGGTTTACCTTTCTAAAACCTATGGATGAACATAGTAGTGAAGGCGAAGCGGCTAACGATAGTGATGCGCCTTTGTATTGGGTTGCGCCAATGGATGACAGTTACCGCAGAGATAAGCCCGGCAAATCACCGATGGGAATGGATCTGGTCCCTGTATACGCAGACGCTAACACTGACAGCGCTACTGAGCGTTCGCCAGGTGTTGTTATGATATCGCCTCAAGTACAGCAAAATATGGGGGTGAAAACTGCGCCAGTACAGGTTGGGCAACTCGATTCAAGTGTGACTTCAGTGGGGACTGTGGTATACGATGAAGATGAGATAACACACATTCACCCACGAGTTGAAGGCTGGATAGACACCCTACACATAAAGTCACAGGGCGATGTCGTAAAAGCAGGTCAGCCGTTATATACCTTGTATTCTCCTGAACTTGTGAACGCACAAGAGGAGTATGTTCTTGCGCTTAAACGCAACGATCGAAGGTTAATTGAAGGCGCGGAACAACGCCTTAGCGCGTTGGCCTTGAATCGCTCGTTCATTGAAAAGCTTAAAAAGACGCAAAAAATATCGCAATCGGTTACTTTTAACGCACCCCAAAGCGGTGTGGTAGAGGCATTGGCTATTCGGGAAGGTTTCTTTGTTCAGCCAGGCACCACCATGATGAGTATCGCAAAGCTGGAAAGTGTGTGGGTGCTGGCGGATATACCTGAAATGTATGCAAACCTAGTGGGTATAGGCGATAGCGCGGAGGTCAATTTAGATTATTTGCCGGGGCAAACCTATTACGGAGAAGTAGACTATATTTACCCGTCGCTGTCAGCAGTAACCCGCACATTGAAGGTGCGCATCGCACTATCAAACCCAGATTCTAGGTTGAAGCCAAATATGTTCGCGACCGTGTCGGTGAAACCTCAGGATGAACACGTAGGACTATTGGTGCCTAAAAGTGCAGTAATTCGAACCGCAGCCAATACAAGAGTTGTTGTTGCTGATGATAACGGCCAATTCAAATCTATCGCCGTTAAGCTAGGGCAGCACGATTCGCAATTTTACACCGTGACGGAAGGGTTATTGCCTGGAGATAATGTAGTGATTTCTGCACAGTTTTTGATTGATGCAGAATCATCAAAAGACAGTGACTTTATGCGTATGCAAGCGCCAGAGCATCAAGCGACGACAACAGGAGAAATAAAAGAAATTGTCGTAAATGATGAGTCAGTATCGTTTATGACGATAGCACGAGGACCCATTGAAAAATGGGGTAGAGGGCCTGCCACTATGTCCTTTGCGCTATCACCGCACATTGACCCAACCTCATTTAGTGAGGGGATGAAAGTCACCTTTACCTTTGTAACGGGTGAGGAATTTGTTGTCATTGATATGCGTCCTTTAGAAGACGCCAATACATCTACTCATCAGCACCATGCGGAAATGAACCATGATTGAATCAGTCATTAGATGGTCAGTCACCAACCGAGTTATGGTGTTGTTATGCGCAGTAATGTTGAGTATTGCAGGCGTATGGGCGGTCAAGCAAACGCCAGTTGATGCAATACCTGATCTTTCTGACGTTCAGGTCATCGTCAAAGTCAGTTATCCAGGGCAATCTCCTCAGGTGGTAGAAGATCAGGTAACGTTCCCTTTAACATCAGCATTAATGTCTGTACCGGGGGCAACTACTGTACGTGGTTATTCGTTCTTCGGTGATGCTTATATTTACGTCATCTTTGATGATGACACCGACATGTACTGGGCGAGAAGTCGCGTGCTCGAATACCTTAGTCAGGCCGCCCCGACTTTGCCTGAAGGCGTTACTCCACAACTTGGTCCTGACGCTACTGGGGTGGGTTGGGTCTATATCTACGCCCTTCAAAATGAAGCCAATGCCAAAACTCCACTTGATTTAGGGGAGCTTCGCTCGCTGCAAGATTGGTTTTTGAAGTATGAGTTGCAGTCGGTAGAAGGGGTCTCTGAAGTGGCAACGGTTGGCGGTATGGTGAAGCAGTATCAGGTTATTGTGAGTCCTGAAAAACTACGCGCTTTTAATATTATGCCTTCAGCAATTGAGCAAGCTCTTAAACGGGGAAACCGTGCAACGGGAGCATCGGTTATAGAAATGGCCGAGGCTGAGTACATGGTCACCGCGCAAAACTATATCGGACAAATAAGTGATATAGAAGCCATTCCAACAGGGGTGTTTGAAAATGGAGTGAGTATTAATATTGGCGACGTGGCTAATGTGGTTGAAGCGCCTTTGATGCGTCGTGGCATTGCAGAACTCAATGGTGAAGGAGAGACCGTCGGCGGCATCATTGTGATGCGCTATTCAGAGAATGCAAAAGCCACAATCGACGCAGTTAAAGCGAAACTGGCAAGTTTATCGGCGAGTTTGCCTGAAGGCGTAACGCTTGTGCCGGTTTACGACCGCTCAACGCTTATTGATAATGCGGTAGACACACTCTTTGACAAACTAATAGAAGAGTTAATTGTTGTAGGGTTAGTGTGCCTAGTCTTTTTGTTTCATGTTCGCTCATCGTTGGTGGCGATGATAAGTCTCCCTATTGGGATACTTAGTGCGTTCATTATCATGAAATTACAAGGGCTCAACGCTAATATTATGTCCCTTGGCGGTATTGCTATTGCCATCGGTGCCATGGTTGATGGGGCGATAGTTGTTGTCGAGAATTTACATAAGCACTTGCATCAATATGCGTCTTATGAAGAAGACACAAAATCGGGTCCGCTTTCTGCACAACAGCGCTGGAAAATCGTCATACAATCAACGTCAGAAGTGGGGCCTGCGTTATTCTTTTCACTGCTGATTATCACGGTCTCCTTCGTACCCGTTTTTGCACTAGAGGCGCAGGAGGGGAGGCTCTTTTCACCGTTGGCATATACTAAAACCTATGCCATGGCAGCAGCGGCTGCACTTGCAATCACACTCGTGCCAGTATTAGCTGGATATTTTGTGCGAGGCACTATTAAGTCAGAGCAACAAAACCCTATTAATCGATTGTTGGTGGGGATGTATAAGCCTGCGCTTAACCTAGTTTTGCGCTTCCCGCGCAGTGCACTCGTGGGGGCGGTGCTGGTTTTACTTTCATCCCTGTGGCCATTAAGTCATCTGGGCAGCGAATTTATGCCCGAACTCGACGAAGGTGACTTAATGTATATGCCCACGACTTATCCTGGTGTATCCATCGGCAAAGCACGTGAGCTGCTTCAACAAACGGATAAGCTGATTGCTACCTTGCCAGAGGTTAAAAGTGTATTTGGTAAAGTAGGGCGAGCGGATACGGCCACAGACCCAGCACCACTTACTATGATTGAAACGTTCATTCAGCTTCAGCCAAAATCACAATGGCGGGACGGTATGACCACACAAAAGCTGAAGGATGAACTCAATGCACTTGTACAGTTTCCGGGCCTAACAAATGCATGGGTTATGCCAATTAAAACCCGAATTGATATGTTGGCAACAGGGATCAAAACCCCAGTTGGCATAAAGGTGGCCGGTCCTAAACTGGATGTAATCGAAGAAATAGGGCAACAAATAGAGCAACTATTACCTAATGTTGAGCACACCGCTTCGGTTTACGCAGAACGCGTCGTGGGCGGGCGCTATATTGATGTGCAAGTGCATCGCGATAAGGCCGCAATGTATGGGATGAGTATCGACGATGTGCACAATATTATTGGTAACACTATTGGCGGACGTGCTATTACACAGTCGGTTGAAGGACGCGAACGCTATCCAGTGAGCATGCGTTTTCCTCAACACTATCGCGATACCCCTGAAGCGTTGGCGGCATTACCTTTTGTCACACCAAGCGGTGTTCATACTACTTTAGGAAGCGTGGCAACGATTGAAGTCACCAAAGGACCTGCGGGAATAAAGAGTGAAAATGCGCGATTAAATGGTTGGATATTTATCGACATAGACGACAGTGATTTAGGTGGCTATGTTGAGCGTGCAAAAGCCTATTTGAACGACAACCTCGTTCTACCTGCAGGTTATTCGCTGTCGTGGGCGGGTCAGTTTGAATACTTAGCGCGAGCTAAAGCCAAGCTTTCTGTCGTAATCCCAATAACACTAGCGATTATTTGTTTATTACTTTACATGGCGTTTAATCGCCTAAAAGACGTATTGTTGATTTTAGCGACGCTACCGTTAGCGTTGGTAGGCAGTATTTGGCTACTTTATGGCTTAAATTTCAATTTGTCTGTGGCGGTGGGAGTTGGTTTTATCGCGTTGGCAGGGGTTGCTGTTGAAATAGGCGTGATCATGTTGGTTTATCTTAATCAGCACGTAACAGAAGTCTCTCGTGCTGATGAAGATGATGCGGGTGTTTCAGTTAATTCGCGAATACAAGCGGCTATTGTTCACGCTGCCACCATGCGTTTGCGCCCTGTATTAATGACATCGTTTTCCATCATTATTGGTTTGTTACCCGTGCTATACGCAACGGGTACGGGAAGTGAGGTCATGCAACGCATTGCAGCGCCCATGGTAGGCGGGATGCTCAGTGCGTTAGTATTAACGTTGTTGGTTTTGCCCGCGGCGTACTATTTACTAGTACGCCAGCGAGATTAGTACGCCAACGAGCGTAACGTCATATCAGCATTTTAATTAGTGAGCAGCAGCGTAGTCTTCTACCTGCTGCCACACGCGCAATAGATTACCGCTGAGTATTTTTTCAATATCTTGGCGCTCGTAACCCCTATCAAGCAATCCTTGAACAAGGTTTGGAAAACTTGCTACATCCTTAAGACCGATAGGCAGTGAGTCGCCCACACCATCGTAGTCAGAGCCTATACCTACATGGTCAACGCCTACGAGTTTCACCACATGATCAATGTGGTCGAGTACTTCATCTAGCGTTGAATACGGGTAGGGCACTTTCTTGCGGTAGTCTTCATCAAAAGTCGCGAGTTTAGGGCTGTCTTCACCCTCTTTTTCAATCAACGCTTTGCGCGCATTCGTTAGCCCAGTGCGCCATTGTCCGGCAGCTTTTGTCACAAAACTCGAGCCAAAGTTGATCATGATTACACCACCGTTTTTGCCAAGCGCTTTAATCATCTCATCATCCATGTTGCGCTCAAAGCCTGGTGTAAAGCGTCGCAATGATGAGTGAGAGGCAATAACGGGCGTCTTCGTTATCTCAATCACTTGATAAAAAGCATCGTCAGAAACGTGAGAGATATCCAACATGATTCCAATGTTATTCATCTCTGTGACGAGGGTTTTACCAAAGGGACTTAAACCTTTCCACTTGCGGCGCAGATCATACGACGAGTCGGAGATATGGTTAGCTTGGCTATGGGCAAGGGTAATATAACGAATACCACGCTCATAAAAGTCGTTTAGGTTTGCCAGGTCGCCTTGAATAGGAGATCCATTTTCCATACCCATAGGCAAAGAAATCAGCCCATTTTCAAATTGCATTTTCACCTGTGATGGGCTTTTCGCTATCGCGAATTTATCAGGTGCGCGGGCAACAATGGCTTCAACAGAGTCGATGAGTTCATGGGCAAGTTGTGTTGATTCAGGTGAATTATCTAAGCTCGCCGGTACGTATATGCTCATAAAGGGGGCATTTAGTCCGCCTTCAACTGCACGAGGGTAATCAAAGTCACCACCCTCAGTGGCTTTGGTTACATCAACCCATTTCTCTTTGACGCGATAGGGAACATCGATATGTCCATCAACAATTATCGTTTCCTTAGCAATGTTTTTTGCTTGTTGTGAGGCTGAATACGTTTTGGTTTCTTCAGAAAGCGTGACTGTGCTGAACAATACCGTGATGGCTAAAGCACATGTAGAAAGTGGGAAGCGCCCCTTCATAATTAAATTCCTTGTTTTATCGATTGCTTTGCAGATTTTCATCGCATGTGTCATGTGAAGGACAGTCGAAAGAGTAAATCATAATCACAAACGCCACAATGGGGAGGCGCGGGTTATGACACTGTAGCGAGTAAGCGCACTGTGCAGTGTCCCTCGCGAGTAAGTTTGGTCCCTTTTAAGTTAATTTGGTCTCCTTTAGGTAAGTTTGTCTATTTTTGCAGCACTTGTGCTCATTCACCTAAATTTTACATTGCAATAAAAATTTAAAACTTGTTATGGTGAAGACTGCGTGACTTCATTGCGTTAATGCGTAATACTCCTGAGCGCTCCGCCCAATATCGATATGAATGAATCGATGACAGACTCGACTCTGTGGGGCCAACGTAATTTTAAGTGGTACCCGCCCTCTTTTCATTATTAGCCGGGACCACAGCAAACAAGTATGAGAAATAAATATGGCTATGAATTTTGTACCGCTAGATAAAGAAAAGCATAAAGACCTAAAAATTGCGGTAACGTCTTCTTTCAGCTTCGCTAAGGGTACTCACCTTGCGGCAGCATCAATTCGTGAATTCGCTCAATTGGCATCTACAATGCCATTGGTGTTTATTGAAGACACCAAAGCGAAGCGTCACCACGTTGTGACCATGCTTGGTTTAGAGCAAGGTCAAAACTTGTTCCTAACAGGTGACAACTGGAAAGGTCCACACGTACCAATGAACATCCTTCGCTATCCGTTTGATGTTCGCCCTGACGGCGACAAGCTTGGTGTATTCATCGATGAAAACACAGAGCTAGCGTCTGATGAAGGTCAGCCACTATTTACCGCCGAAGGTGAAGCGTCTGAATTCTTGGCAAATCGTCAGAAATTCTTGTCAGACCTTGCAAACAGTGAAATGCTGACTCAGCGTTTTGTTGACAAAGTGGTTGAGCTGGACCTACTTGATCCAATTCAAATTCGTCTAACTTACCAAGACGGCAAGCAGCGCAATGTAACAGGCATGATGAGCATCAACGAGAAGAAGTTGCTTGAACTGCCTGACGACCAAGTACTAGAGCTACATAAAGCCGGTTTCCTTGGTGCACTTTATGCGGTAATGATGTCAATTGGCCAACTGAACCGTTTGGTTGAGTTGTCAAATGACACAGAAAACCCAATTCGCAGCATGCAGCTTTCTGCAGTGAATGCACAAGCTCAACAAGCTACTGGCGAAGAAGCGCCAAGCGCGTAAATTGCTCGCAAAATTGAATAGAAAAACCCGCGTAAAAGCGGGTTTTTTGTATCTGCTACTTCTGTTCAGATTTCGTCATTTTCCATTCAGAATTCGTTAAGTTTTAATTGTTTATCTTTGTTCCTGTTTCCAACACACTACTTTTTAGGACAAGACATGGATATCAAAACAAACTCATTTAAGACGGCGCTTACTGCACTTTCTATTGCTGCTGCCTCCATTTTCAGTGCTTCAACGTCTTTCGCTGCTACGCAAAATGAAGTACAAATTTTCGCAGCCGATTTTGAAGGTGTGGACGACAACCTATATGGCGCGTCGTACACGCGATACTTAGATTCTCTTCAAGGAAATTCGGGAGCGCATTTGATAAACCCTTACTTACAGAGAGTTTCAAGTGTATCTGGCAGTTACGCTAACATCGATGGAATTGATAGTTTCTTTCTTGGTTCTACCTATTATTTCAACAAAGAATGGATGCTTGATATCGGTGGTTCGCACTCAAGATCCGATAACGACTTTATAGACAGCGACAATACCAACATCAATGTGCAGGTGGGGTATAACGTAACAAGAGAGTGGCAAATTGGCGCAGGTCTGAACTATGCGCGCTACAATGCTGATGGACAAATTGACGATGTCATCATTGATGAAAGTTATAGCAACACAGTTGCCGCTGTCTTCACACGTTACACTACAGTTGGTAAATCAGGTACGGGATGGGATTTACTTGCTACTTACGCTGCAGATGATGTAGATGCGATAACGGCCAATGCGCGCTATTTCTTTAGTCCCAGACTAAGCGTTGGTGGCGAATTCAGCTACTCTGACGCACCTAGTGGTTTCGACGATAGCAAGAGAGCAAGCGTAGACGTTGATTATTGGTTCAATGAACAGCTTTCAGTTCATGCTAGCTACTCAAAAAATTTAGACAGTGATATTGACGCAGATGTCGCTAACCTACGAGCAACGTACCGGTTTTAATTCTTCCAGGTTCTTTTAAGCGCGCCGTGCGCGCGCTTTCTTGTTATTTCCATCGGCTTTCTTCGCTTTTCCAATCCTACCGCCGCTCTGGAATATGTTTTTTACCGCCGTTCGTCGATTAATGTCAGCGTCACGTTAAATTTTTTACACGCCTAATCATAGACTTCCTAAAACTACTGTTTATCCAAACAGTATGAAGCCAGTAAATACGCGGCTTACACGGCACTTTTCTACTTGACAGTGGGGATCATTGATACCTAAACTGTATCTCAGTGGGTAAATGTGGCGAATTGTGGATCAAATCATCATCACTTTGCAGATTAGTACTCAAATAATAAGAAAACCAAGAGCAAATAATAAAAGGCTAGGGGAATGTTCCGCGGCGCTAACGCAATCAATCTGGATACAAAAGGCAGACTGGCTATACCGACGAAGTATCGTCAGTCGCTGCTGGATGATTGTCAGGGACAACTAGTCTGCACAGTCGATACACAACAAAGTTGTTTGCTACTTTACCCACTTCCCGAATGGGAAGAGATTGAGCTTAAGCTCATTAAACTTTCAAGCATGATCCCAGCGGAGCGCAGAATGCAGCGCTTGCTACTTGGTCATGCATCAGAAGGTGAAATGGATAAAAGCGGACGTATTCTTATTCCTACTCCACTGCGCGCACACGCGAAACTATCAAAAGAAGTCATGTTGGTTGGTCAGTTAAACAAATTTGAGATTTGGGATGCCGAGGTCTGGGCACAACAAATCGAGGTTGATATCGACACCGAACGCAAGGGCGAATTTGAACTTACCGAACGATTACAGGACTTCTCTCTATGACACAGCCAAGCGAATTTAAACATATTTCAGTACTGCTTGACGAATGTATTGACGCTTTGGCGATTAAACCTGATGGCATTTACGTAGACGCGACATTTGGACGCGGTGGTCATTCAGCGCACATTCTTGCTTCACTTGGTGAAAATGGTCAACTGATTGCGTTCGACCGCGATCCTCAGGCAATAAAAGCCGCTGAGCGTTTTGCTGACGACGCACGCTTTCGCATTATCCATTCGCCTTTTGGTGATATGGCAGAAGAGATTGAAGCCTTGGGCCTGACAGGCAAAATCGATGGCGTGTTGATGGATTTAGGCGTGTCGTCACCACAATTAGATGATGCAGAGCGAGGCTTTAGTTTTCTTCGAGATGGGCCTTTGGACATGCGCATGGATACCTCTAAAGGACAGAGCGCTGCGCAGTGGTTGGCAAGTGCCGAAGAACAAGACATCGCGCAAGTGATCAAAGAGTTCGGGGAAGAGAAATTTGGTAAGCGTATCGCTCATGCTATTGTCAATACACGAGAAGAAACGCCCATCACACGTACCGCACAGCTAGCGAAAATTATTGATGAAGCTGTACCCGTAAAAGATAAATTTAAGCACCCTGCTACGCGTGCATTTCAAGGCATCCGTATATACATTAATGCAGAGCTTGAGCAGTTGCGTGTGGGTCTAAAGGCGGCAACTCAGGTTCTAGCGAAGGAAGGCCGTTTGGCCGTGATCTCGTTTCATTCCCTTGAAGATCGTTTAGTAAAACGTTTCATTAAAGAGCAAAGCAAAGGCAAAGCTGTACCGCATAATTTACCAATCACACAGGCCGAAATTGACGCCGATAAAGTGTTAAAAGCGCTGGGTAAAGCAATCAAACCATCAGAGCAGGAGATTGCGAACAACGTTCGCTCTCGCAGTTCCGTATTGCGGGTGGCAGAAAAACTATGACCAAGCAGCGCGCTGATAAATCCAGCACGAACTTTAGCTTACTGCTGATTATTGTTTCAGATTTGACCCGCAACAAGTTGCGGGTTTTGTTGTATTTAATGGTTATTGTAAGTGGCATGGCAGTGATCTTAAGTAGTCATCACAATCGACAGCAAGTGATCGCACTAGAAGACTTGATGCAAGAGAAAGACGAGCTAGATGTAGAATGGCGTAATCTTGTGTTAGAGCAGCGTGCGCTCACCGAACATAATCGCATTGAAACCTTGGTTGAAAAGCAGCTAGAAATGTATCGCCCGACGGCTGACGATGAAGTTGTAGTGAGGTTGAAATGAGTTTAGCTGAATCGGCACAGTCGCTTAACAAGCCTCGCGCATCAAACCGCAACGGTAATCGCACTAAGCAATCTGGCGCTAAACAAAATGTCACACCTAGCTTAGTGCACTGGCGTTTTATTGTGGTATTGGTGGTTATTATTGCGGTGTTCGGTGTGCTTGCCTCACGCGCTGCTTACATCCAAGTTATCGAACCCGATGAGCTTATTCAGCAAGGCGACAGTCGCACGTTGCGTACCCGAAACATGCCCACTTACCGCGGACTTATTACCGACAGAAACGGTGTAGAGTTAGCGGTAAGCGTACCGGTACGCGCTATTTATGCCGACCCGAAAGTTATTCACGACAACAACGGGTTTAGTGAACAACGCCGCTGGGAAGCGCTTGCAGATGTGCTGCGTCAAGACGTTAACGAATTAAAAGAAAAAGTGGCAAATCCAAAGCGCCGCTTTGTGTACTTGCAACGACAAGTGTCACCCGCAATGGCCGAGTATGTTGATAAGCTCGATATTCCTGGTATTTATCTTCGCAGAGAGAGCCGCCGTTATTACCCCACGGGGGAAGTGTCAGCGCAGCTAATCGGAGTGACCGATGTTGATGATACGGGCGTTGAGGGTCTTGAGCGCATGTATAACGAGTGGCTAACGGGCACACCAGGCTCTCGTAAAATTCGTCGTGATGCTAAGGGACGCCAAGTAGAAATTCTGGAAATGAAATCTGGCGAAAAAGCAGGTGACCTTCAGCTATCTATCGATCAGCGTATTCAGGCGCTTGCGTATAAAGAAATTAAAGAAGCGATGATTTACTATCAATCAAGCTCGGCGTCAGCCATTGTGATTGATGTTAAAACTGGCGATGTATTGGCTATGGTGAATGCACCATCGTTTAATCCTAATGACAGAAGTGATATTTCGCCCCATCGCATGCGCAATCGCGTGATAACCGATGCCTTTGAGCCGGGGTCGTCGCTCAAACCTCTTGCAGTATTAACCGCACTGGAGTTCGGTGAAGTTGAGCCTGAAGACACTGTCGATACCTATCCTGGTTGGATGCGTCTAGGCGGTAGCCTAGTAAAAGATACCCGCAACTATGGTGAGTTGACGCTAGAAGAAATTATTCAGCATTCATCCAACATGGGAACATCAAAATTGGCACTATCTGTGCCAAAGCAATTTCTACTTGATACCTATTACAACATGGGACTGATGAGCGACACCGGACTTAACATGGCAGGCGAGAGTAGTGGTATTTTCCACGAGCGCAGTCGCTGGTCCGAATTTGAGCTTGCAACCTTGTCATTTGGCTATGGCATATCTGTGACCACCGCACAGCTGGGTAGGCTTTATGCCACGTTAGCTAACGGTGGTATTAAAACACCGCTCAATATCATTAAATCACCTAAGCAACCGTCATGGCAGGCACAAGCTGAGCGCGTTATAAGCGAAGAAAACGCCAAAGCCATTGTGCAAATGATGGAAAGTGTTACGCAACGAGGCGGTACCGCAACCAAAGCGGCGGTTCCAGGCTACCGAGTGGCAGGTAAAACAGGTACGAGTAGGAAAGCGGTTGCAGGTGGCTATGGTGAAGAGTACGTCAATATCTTTGCGGGTATTGCCCCCGTTTCTGATCCACGCCTAGTAACCATCGTTCTGATTAATGAACCTGGTGGAGATTTGTATCATGCAGGAGATACCGCTGCACCTGTGTTCTCATCCATTATGGGGGGCGCACTGCATATGCTTAATATTGCGCCCGATGACAAGCAAGTCACCTCAAGCAGCCTATTGAAAGGAGGTCAAAGTGGTAGTTAGTGCCTTTATTCAAAGTACACGTGCATTGCTCGCAAAATTTGGTATCGACGCACCTGATATTCGCATTGAAGGGCTAACGCTCGATAGCCGAGAGGTGAATACGCGCTTAGCGTTTATCGCCATAAAAGGGCACGAACTAGACGGCCGTGATTTCATTCCGCAAGCAATAAGTTTAGGGGCCCGTGTAATATTGGCGCAAACTGAAGACAGTAGTGCCCACGGACAAATGGAAATGCGTGACCATAGCGTCATTATCTATTTGCACGAACTACCTCAAATGCTCTCTGCCCTCGCTGCGGCCTTTTATGATTATCCTGCACAAAAAATGACGACCGTAGCGGTAACCGGGACAAACGGAAAAACCTCTACAGTTCAGTTGCTTACGCAGTTGAAGGATGCGCTCGGAACACGCAGTGCCAGTATTGGAACGCTTGGCAGTAGTGTGTTTGAAGGCAGTGAAACGCAATGGAAATCGACGCCGGCGGCGAATACAACGCCAGATGCCATACGTATGCAGTACTTGTTGGCAGAGTTTGTGCAAAGTGAAGTCCGTCACACGGCCTTTGAAGCAAGCTCCCATGCACTGGTTCAGGGCCGTTTAGGTACGGTAAAAACAGATATAGCGGTGTTTACAAACCTCACGCGTGATCACCTTGATTATCACGGCACCATGGACGAGTACGGTAGAGCTAAGCGTTTGCTGCTGAAACAACCCGGGTTGTGCGCGGTAATACTCAATGCCAATGATGCCGAAAGTGGCAAATGGCATGCGCATGCCGACGACGCAATAACACGGGTATGGACGGGGATTGATGAGGGAAATAGTGAAATCAACGATACTCATAAACAACCTCAGCATCGCCATTGTTTCGCCACAAATGCCACCTATCATTCGTCAGGTTGCGATTTTGATTTGGTAACGTCATGGGGCAACGCAGCGATAACCTTGCCTTTGTTCGGTAAATTCAACATCAGTAATGTATTGAGCGCAATAGGTACATTACTCGCTGAAGGTGAGCGATTTGACGATGTGGTTAACGCGGTCAATGCCATTACGCCTGTACCAGGACGCATGGAAGTATTTGCCGTCAATAACGCCGCCAATATGGTTGTTGACTATGCGCACACCCCAGATGCATTAGAAAAAGTGCTACTGAGCGCCAAATTTCACACGCAAGGCAAAGTGTGGTGTGTATTTGGATGTGGCGGAGACAGAGATAAAGGTAAGCGACCGCTAATGGGACAGGCTGCCGAGGCTGGCGCAGATGCAATAGTGATAACCACTGACAATAGTAGAAGTGAGGATCCGCAAGCTATTGCCGCTGACATTATCGCCGGGCTTAACAATCGTGAATTGGCTGTGTCTATACCGGATAGGGAGCAAGCCATTCGCCACTGCCTGTCACATGCTGATGTTAACGACATCATCATAGTGGCTGGTAAAGGCCACGAAGACTACCAAATTATCGGTGACAAGAAGACTAATTATAATGAACGTGCAGTTGTGGCGCGACTGCAGCAGGAGTACAGCAAATGATAACAACTACGCTGTCATGGATAGCCGAGAAAGTGAATGGAACTCTTTTAGGTGCGTCTGAGGATATTGAAGTATCTGCAATTAGCACCGATACGCGAACGATAGAAAGCGGCGCAGTATATTTAGCGTTAAAAGGCCCTAACTTTAATGGCCATGATTTTATATTGCACGCACAAAACGCCGGCGCGAGTGCCGTGATTGCCAGCGAAGAGGTAAATACCACATTACCTGTTATTCGCGTTGAAGACACCAAGCAGGCATTAGGCATGCTAGGAGCAGCGGTGAAGGCACTGGTTGCACCAAAAACTATAGCGGTTACGGGTAGTAGCGGTAAAACAACAGTAAAAGAAATGTGCGCCTCAATTCTAGAGCGCCGCGGCAATGTGCTGGCGACAAAAGGCAATTTCAATAACGATA
Organism: Alteromonas sp. 009811495; assembly: GCF_028865455.1. Lineage (NCBI taxonomy): Bacteria > Pseudomonadati > Pseudomonadota > Gammaproteobacteria > Alteromonadales > Alteromonadaceae > Alteromonas > Alteromonas sp. 009811495. The sequence goes on along the minus strand of NZ_CP113972.1, from coordinate 3,264,286 downwards.
TTGGGGTTCCACTGACGTTGTTGCGTTTAGAGCCTCACCACGAATTTGCGGTTATGGAGCTTGGCGCCAATCATTTAGGTGAAATCGCCTATACCACCAATTTAGTTAAGCCTGATGTCGCAACCATTGTAAATGCGGCAGCTTCGCACCTAGAAGGTTTTGGCAGCTTGTTGGGCGTGGCACGAGCGAAAAGCGAAATATTTAAAGGCCTTGGCGATGATGGCGTAGCCATTGTCAATATAGACAGTCAGTTCGCAGACTTTTGGTTGGGTAAATTAAAGCACACCAAGACGCTTACATTCGCCCCAGATCAAAAGAATCCGGCAGATTTTCATGCTGAAGATATCACTATTGGTCTAGATGGCTGTGCGTCATTTCACCTTGTATGCCCACAAGGTGAAATTGCTATTCAACTTACTATTCCTGGCATTCACAATGTGGGTAATGCGTTGTTATCTGCAGCGCTTACGCTTCAAGTGGGCGCTACGCTGGAAAACGTGCGCGATGGCCTTCTAACAATGAAGCAAGTCAGCGGGCGTCTAAACGTAAAACAGCTCACTGAGCAAGTTCGACTTCTCGATGATACTTACAATGCAAATGTAGCCTCGGTAAACGCGGCAATTGACACACTAAGTAGCTTTTCAGGCATTACAGTGTTGGTGCTTGGCGATATGAAAGAGCTAGGCGAAAAGGCGCGTTATTATCACGAACAAGTGGGAGAGTACGCCAAACAGAAAGGTATCGACTACCTCTACACTATGGGAGTACTAAGTCAGTCAGCAAGTGCTGTGTTTGATGAAAATGGTGGGCATTTTAGCGACGTAGAGAGTTTGTTAGCCGCAATGGAGAGTGATTTGTTAGTGCACCAGCGCGATATTTCAATTTTAGTTAAAGGTTCACGCAGCTCTAAAATGGAGCGCGTGGTAGAGGCGATTGAGGCCTCTACGCTGGGAAAGCTTGATAGCCGTCGGGAGCGTATTGCATGTTAATTTGGCTCGCCGATTGGCTGACTCAATTTGAATCTGGGTTTAACGTATTTTCGTACCTTACTCTACGCGCGATTTTAAGCACGTTGACCGCGCTGCTGATTGCTATTTTGATAGGCCCAAAAATGATCCGCTATCTGCAAACCATGCAGATAGGTCAAACCGTGCGAGATGATGGTCCTCAAAGCCATTTATCCAAATCGGGAACGCCTACCATGGGAGGGCTACTAATACTCGCGGCTATCGTGGTAAGCGGGCTGTTGTGGGCTGACTTAACTAATCGCTATGTACTTGTTACGTTATTTGTTGTGGTGGCTTATGGGATTATCGGATTCGTAGACGATTACAGAAAAGTCATCCGCAAAGACTCGAAAGGCCTTATTGCTCGCTGGAAGTATTTTTGGCAGTCAGTTGTCGCACTTGGTGTCGCTTTTTTCCTATACAGTAGCGCGACCTTAAGCGCAGAGACTTCATTGTTAGTCCCGTTTTTTAAGGAAGTTTTCCCGCAGCTTGGGGCGTTCTTTATCATCATTACCTACTTTGCCATTGTAGGAACAAGCAATGCGGTAAATCTGACAGATGGATTAGACGGGTTGGCCATCGTGCCTACCATTTTAGTGGCGGGCGCATTTGCTATTTTCGCTTATGTTACAGGGAATGCGAATTTCGCCGCTTACCTTAACATTCCGCACATTCCACTTACCAGTGAGCTTGTTATTGTATGTACTGCAATGGTGGGGGCTGGCCTAGGGTTTCTATGGTTTAACACATACCCTGCTCAGGTATTTATGGGCGATGTAGGTTCACTTGCGCTTGGGGGAACCTTGGGTGTGCTAGCTGTGTTGGTGCGCCAAGAACTGGTACTTATCATTATGGGTGGTGTTTTTGTAATGGAAACACTGTCGGTTATCTTGCAGGTGGGCTCATATAAGTTACGTGGTCAGCGTATTTTCAGAATGGCGCCTATTCATCATCACTATGAGTTAAAAGGATGGCCAGAACCGCGGGTAATCGTGCGTTTTTGGATAATATCCATCATTTTGGTGCTAGTTGGACTAGCAACGTTGAAACTGAGATAAGGTTTTATGTCATATAACGTACGCGAGCATAGTTATGTTGTCGGTGGCCTAGGCGTTACAGGTCAGGCTTGCGTGCGCTTTTTACTGCAACATCAAGCTTCGGTAAAAGCGTTCGATACACGAGAGCAATTGTCATTGCCTAATGATTTAGCCCAGACACTGAAAGATAGCGTAACTACCGCTGAACTGACAAAAAGCTACTTTGACGGTGTCGATACCTTAGTGCTGAGCCCTGGATTAGCCGCCGATATAGCGCAAGTACGCCTAGCGAAATCCTGTGGTGTAGAGGTAATAGGCGATGTGGAACTCTTTGCTCGCTTAAATCGCAACCTCGCATCGCCGAAAAAAGTGGTTGGCATTACTGGATCTAACGGTAAAACCACAGTGACACTACTGACCAATCATTTGCTAAATGCCTGTGGCATTCGCAGTATTGAGGCGGGTAACGTGGGTCGTCCTGTACTCGAGGCGCTAGAAAGTGACGCCGACGTTATTGTGATGGAGTTATCAAGCTTTCAACTTGAAACAACCTCATCACTGTTGCTTGAAACAGCGACCGTGTTAAATATTTCTGATGATCATCTCGATAGGCATGGCACGTTAGAGAATTACATTAATGCCAAGCACCGAATATTTGACAATGCAGCGTCAGCCGTAGTGTGGCGCGATGGCGAATTTGTTGCGCCGGATGAAGACGCCGAGCAATCTATGTCACATATTGTTGAGTATGGTTTAGGTGAGTCCGAAACAGGCTTTGCTGTTGCCAGCATCCAGAGCGTTGATACCTTAGTTTACAATTCAACGCCTCTGATTAGACTTGACGCCATACCCCTAGCGGGCACACACAATGTGCTTAATGTAATGGCTTCGCTCGCTATTTGCTGTGAGCTTGGCGTGCAGCCCCAAAAGGCAATCGAGCATTTGGCAAGTTTCAAAAGTGCTCCCCATCGCTGTGTAGAAATAGCGAATGAAAACGAAGTCCGCTTTATCGATGATTCTAAAGCAACAAATATAGGTGCAACCGTTGCGGCACTTGAAGGATTAGGGGCATCGACACAAGGTCGTTTGATATTAATTGCCGGTGGCGATGCTAAAGGCGCAGACATGCAAAGTTTGGCGCCCTATCTTGAGAAGTATGTGGCTCACGTTTTTGCTATTGGTAAAGATGCGCCGCAAATAGCTGCAGTCTTCACGCGTACAAGTCAATGCCACTCGATGCAGGACGCAGTTCAAGGTGCCATTGCACTTGCTGAAAAAGGTGATGTGGTATTGTTATCGCCTGCTTGCGCCAGTATAGATATGTTCAAAAACTACATGCATCGCGGTGAAGTGTTCAAGCATGAAGTAGAATCAGCGCTGGCTGTTGATAATGAAGCGCAAAAGGTGGTGTCATGATGACGGCAACCACAAAACTTAGTGAATTATTCTCTGCGCGTCATGACGGAGCGGCACAGCCCAGTGCACCTTATGATGTAACGCTCATACTGATTGCATTAGCGCTAATGAGCATCGGCGTTATTATTGTAACGTCCGCATCCATGCCAGTTGCTGACAGGCTGCATGACAACCCATTCTATTTTGCTATACGTCACGGTATTTACATTGTTGCTGCTGTGGTTGCTGCCATGGTGGTGTTACAGCTTCCCATGCAATTTTGGCGCATGACTAACCCGTACTTATTGCTAGCAGCCATAGGGCTTCTGGTCGCGGTTCTTCTTATTGGTAGAACCGTAAATGGTAGTACGCGCTGGTTAGCAATTGGTCCTATTACTGTGCAGGCTGCAGAGCCCGCCAAGCTTTTCTTTTTTGCTTATTTGGCGGGTTACCTTGTACGTCGATATGAAGAGGTGACCGAGAACCTAAAAGGGTTTATTAAGCCTCTTGTTGTGTTCTTTGTACTTGCAATGTTACTTCTGTTACAGCCGGACTTAGGGACTGTTGTTGTGATGTTCGCCACCACAATAGGTCTTTTGTTTTTGGCGGGCGCAAGACTGTGGCAGTTCTTTGCTTTAGTGTTTGTGGGCGTGCTTGCAGTTGTAGCACTCATTGTTTTTGAGGAATATCGTCTTAAGCGTGTTACGTCGTTCTTAGACCCATGGGCCGACCCGTTTGGTGCGGGCTACCAGCTTACTCAATCTCTAATGGCTTACGGTCGAGGCAATTGGTTTGGCCAGGGACTTGGTAATAGTTTACAAAAGCTAGAGTTTTTACCTGAAGCCCATACTGACTTTGTAATGGCAATCCTTGCCGAAGAGCTTGGCTTTGTAGGCGTTCTGGCTGTCCTAGGTTTAATACTTTGGATGGTGCTGCGAGCGTTGAACATTGGCAACAAAGCATTGGAAAAAGGCCGAGCTTTTGATGGATATCTGGCGTACAGCATCGGCATTTGGTTTAGCTTTCAGACAGCGGTAAACATTGGTGCGAGTGCAGGTATTCTTCCTACTAAAGGGCTGACCTTGCCACTAGTAAGCTACGGTGGCTCATCGCTGATTGTTATGTCCGTCGCGGTGGCCATTTTATTGCGCATTGACTTCGAGCTGCGTGTTGATGGTGTACAAGCACTGGGACGCGGTGACAGTAAGGGTGAGCATAAAAAGGCCAGCGTTAAAAAACGCAGCAAAAAAGCAAATTCAGCGACACCTGTTACTGACAACGAACATAGCTTCGATAATGCAACGGTTGCCGAAAAGCCAGCCACAAAAGCGCCATCTCCTGAAGACGAGGGCAAAGCGGGCATTAAAGCGATATTGGCGCGTGTTGCCGAGGAGGCTGACAATGGCTAAGCGTTGTTTGATCATGGCGGGTGGCACTGGTGGACATGTTTTCCCCGGACTTGCGGTGGCAAACGCATTGCGTGATGAAGGCTGGGAAATTCATTGGCTTGGCACCGCAGAGCGAATGGAAGCTGATGTCGTACCTAAGCACGGTATTCCTATCCATTTTATTCCTGTTAAGGGACTGCGTGGAAAAGGCCTGTCTGCACGCATAAAAGGGGCCATCGCGCTGTTTAAAAGTCTATTTTCTGCAAGACGTATTATCTCGCGTATAGCGCCTGACATCGTGGTAGGTTTTGGAGGTTATGCGAGTGGTCCAGGCGGTGTTGCCGCTAAAACACTGGGTATACCCGTTATCATTCATGAGCAAAACGCTGCAGCGGGCATGACCAATAAATTGCTTAGTAAAATAGCCACTCGTGTACTACTTGGGTTTGATGATGCGAAAACACAGTTTTCTGGCGCTATTAAAAAAGTGCACACAGTCGGTAATCCAGTTCGAGATGCTATTTTTTCGGTAAAAGCAAAAGTGGCTGAGAATAGTGTGAGTGAAGGAAACGGTTCGCTGAATATGCTTGTTGTTGGCGGTAGCTTAGGGGCTCAGATCTTAAACGACACTGTGCCAGCAACGTGCGGCGCTTTATCCGGTTTATCCATTATGCACCAATGCGGCAAAGGAAATAGCGAAAACGTTAAACAGGCCTATGAAAGCGCAGGCGCAGACATGACAACCATCAAAGTGAGCGATTTTATTGATGATATGGCTGCGGCATACGAATGGGCTGATTTCGTAGTGTGCAGGGCGGGTGCGCTAACCGTTAGTGAAGTTGCCGCAGCAGGCAGAGCAGCCATTTTCGTTCCTCTACCGCATGCGGTAGACGATCATCAAACAAAGAATGCGCAATCATTAGTCAAGCAAGATGCTGCTGTTTTTATTGCACAAAATGTATTAAAAGACAATTTAGGGCAAGCGGTGCGTCAGTGGCTTAAACATCCCGACGACTGCTTGAAAATGGGGGCATTGGCGCGTAAGTGTGCGAGTACCCATGCCACAGAACATGTAGTAAGCCACGTTAAAAGCGTGGTAGGAGTAGGGGACTAATGGTTTTTAAAACCCCATTTGAAAGCCCGCAAATGCGCAGGGTCAAAAATATATTTTTTATTGGTATCGGCGGTGCCGGTATGGGCGGTATCGCAGAGGTATTGCTGAATGAAGGTTATGCGATTGCAGGCTCTGATATTCAAGAAGGGCCTATGACGCAACGCTTAAGTGAACTGGGCGCTGACGTGAAAATTGGCCATCGTTCAGAAAACGTGGAAGGTATGGATGTTATTGTTGTGTCCAGTGCCATAAACGAGCAGAACCCAGAAATCATTGTTGCTCGTGAAAAGCGTATTCCAATTATACGCCGCGCTGAAATGCTCGCTGAGCTCATGCGTTTTCGTCATGGCATTGCTGTGGCAGGAACCCATGGTAAAACAACCACTACAAGCTTGATTTCTACTATTTTTGCAGAAGCAGAATACGATCCTACGTTTGTGATTGGTGGGCTGCTTAACAGTGCTGGTACTAATGCAAGACTAGGTAAAAGCCGCTATCTCATAGCAGAAGCTGACGAGAGTGATGCGTCATTTCTCCATCTGCAGCCTATGGTGTCAGTAGTCACCAATATCGAGGCAGATCATATGGATACGTATGGCGGTGACTTTTCAAAGGTCAAAGACACGTTTGTCGACTTCCTATCAAACTTACCATTTTACGGTCAGGCAATTGTGTGTGGGGACGATGCAAATATTCAAGAGATTCGCCCGCGTATTGGTCGCAGTATTCTTACCTATGGTTTTGAAGCACATAACGATTACCGTGCAGAAAACATTCGTCTGTCTTTTGGTAAAGCAAATTTCACTGTTATTCGTCCAGAATTACCCGCGCTTGAAATCACATTAAACCTAACCGGTAATCACAATGTGTTAAACGCACTTGCCGCCATTGCAGTTGCAACTGATGAAGGTATCGAAGATGACGCCATTATTCGTGCACTCGCCAGTTTTGGTGGGATAGGTCGTCGTTTTGAGCAACTAGGTACGTTTACAACGAGCAAGGGTGAGGTGTGCTTAGTAGATGACTATGGGCACCATCCAACAGAAGTTAGAGCGACGATCGCTGCGGCAAGAGCGAATTGGCCAGACAAGCGCCTTGTTATGGTTTATCAACCTCACCGTTACACGCGAACCCGTGATTTGTACGAAGATTTTGTTGAAGTCCTGTCTAGTGTAGATGCGCTATTGCTGTTAGATGTTTACGCAGCAAGTGAGCAACCCATTGAAGGCGCTGACAGTAAATCTCTGTGCCGCTCTATACGTCAAAGAGGGCAAATAGAACCTGTTTATGTGGGCGGCAAAGACGCATTACCAGCGATATTGGCCAATATTATGCTTGATGGAGACATAGTGATGACCCAAGGGGCGGGGAATATTGGACAAATTGCCAAGCTACTTGCAAAGCACCAATTAGAGCCACAACAACTTGCTAAGGAGGGAGAATAAGATGTTTAAACCCTCAGTTAGTACTCACTCTCCATCGGAATATGGCAAAGTTGCTGTTCTGTTAGGTGGCGATTCAGCAGAACGCGAGGTCTCGCTTAATTCAGGTACGGCAGTACTAAACGCGCTGTTACGTCAAGGTGTGGACGCATTTGCATTCGACCCTGCTGAGCGTCCTTTAACTGATTTACTTACACTCGATGTCGACCGAGCGCTTATTATGTTGCATGGTCGCGGCGGTGAAGATGGTTCCATGCAAGGGGCATTACAGCTACTTAAAATTCCTTATACAGGCAGTCGAGTGTTAGGTTCAGCATTGGCGATGGACAAAATTCACACGAAGCAAGTTTGGCAAAGTTTGGGCTTACCGACAGCAAAATATGAAATTGCTGATAAAAGGCACTTTGAAGCTGGTAAGTGCAGCGCTATAATGGATAAATTGGGGAATGAAGTCATGGTAAAACCGGCCCGAGAAGGGTCGAGTATTGGCATGGCACGAGTGACTAGCGCTAAACAACTCGAAACTGCTATTCAAGACGCCTTTAAATATGATAATCAAGTCTTGTTAGAGCAGTATATTGACGGCCCAGAGTTCACTGTTTCTGTATTACAGGGGCAGGCTTTGCCGTCTATTCGCATGTCTACTCCACATACATTCTACGATTATGCTGCTAAGTATCAGGATAATACTACGGAATATTACTGTCCCAGCGGTTTGTCCGAAGAACAAGAGGTGCAACTAGCAAAGCTTGCTGCACGTGCGTTTGATGCAGTGTCTGGCAGTGGTTGGGGGCGTGTTGATGTCATGCAAGACAACCAAAGGCAGTTTTATTTGCTCGAGGCAAATACAGTGCCTGGTATGACAGAGAAAAGTTTAGTCCCCAAAGCAGCTAAAGTAGCGGGGTTATCGTTTGATGAACTGGTTTTAAGTATTTTATCGACCAGCTTTGATGATAACCCAAAGACGGCGGTTTAACCGCCAGCTTAAAATGTATAAAGACGAATGACTGAACCAAATACTAAGCAAGGTGCCGCTAACTTAGCAGCACCTAAAAAGAGCAAAAGAGCCATGTGGGGCGGCGTCGCCTTCTTGGGCTTGGTGCTGGCTGGTTTAGTCTTTGGTGGCATGAAAGCTAACCAGTATTTGTACGATGAGCAACAAATGCCGGTGCAAGTGATCGATTTTTCTGGTGATTATCAGCATATCGACATTGCAAAGCTCGAGCGATTAATTCGTAAAGCGCAACCCGGAAGTTTTTTTGCGCTTGACGTTAACGAAGTATTTGAACTCGTTGAATCACAGTCTTGGGTTTACCGTGCTTCGGTTCGAAAAAAGTGGCCGAACACACTGAAAATTTATTTGGTTGAACAACAACCTGTTGCCAAGTGGAACGAAGATTTGTTGCTTAACCCCTACGGCGATACGTTTAACGATGAAGGGGTTGAGTTGCAATTACCTAGGTTATATGGCCCGGGCGGCAGCGAAAAAACGGCACTTGAAGGTTACAATGCCATGCATGCGTTGATAACAACAACGGATATGGCCATTGATGAGTTAAGCCTAAGCGAGCGATTTGCTTGGCAAGTGCAGTTAAAGAACGGTATAAAATTGAATTTGGGGCGCCAAGAGTTTATCGATAGATTACAACGCTTTATCGATGTTTATCCGCTGTTGGCGCAGCAAGAGAAGGCGGTGAAATACGTCGACCTTCGCTATGACACGGGTGTTGCCGTTGGTTGGAACGATGACAACACCACAGATGAAGAGAGTTAAGGAAACCATGTCAAAACCTGCTGAACGCAATTTGATTGTAGGACTAGATATCGGCACCAGCCAAGTGAAGGCTGTTGTGGGCGAACTGCTAGAAGATGATCAAATCAGTATCGTTGGCGTGGGCACCCATGCGTCAAAAGGCATGGACAAGGGCGGCGTTAACGATTTGAACTTGGTGGTTAAGTCGGTACAACGTGCAGTGAACGAGATGGAGTTAATGGCAGATTGCCGTGTGTCTTCAGTTTTCATGTCTATCTCGGGACGTCACGTAAAATGCCAAAATGAAAATGGCATGGTGCCAATTAATAACCAAGAAGTAACACAAGAAGATGTAGATAATGTGATTCATGCAGCGCGTAGTGTACCTATAGCTGCTGAGCGACGTTTACTACATGTTTTACCACAGGAATTTACTATTGACGTACAAGAGGGAATTAAAAACCCGATTGGCATGTCAGGCGTAAGAATGGAAGCGGATGCACACATTATTACGTGCGCAGATGATATGGCAAAAAATATGGTTAAGTGCGTTGAGCGTTGTGAGCTTAATGCCGATCAGCTTATTTTCTCAGCCCTAGCATCTAGCTATGCCGTGTTGACTGATGACGAGCGCGAGCTTGGTGTCTGCGTAGTCGACATTGGTGGCGGTACGATGGATATGGTGATTTACACAGATGGTGCAATTCGTCATACGGCCGTAATTCCTGTTGCAGGTAATCAAATTACCAGCGATATTGCTAAGATCTTTAGAACGCCTATCAGCAATGCTGAAGAAATTAAGGTGAATTACGCCTGTGCATTGAAAGATATGGTAAGTATGGAAGACAGCATTGAAGTGCCGAGTGTGGGCGGACGCCCTGCTCGAGTGATGTCTCGTCATACATTGGCTGAGGTCATTGAACCTCGTTACCAAGAGCTTTTTGAACTGGTACACGATGAAATTCGTGCCAGTGGTCTGGAAGAGCAAATTGCTGCGGGCCTCGTGCTCACAGGCGGCACTGCAAAAATGGAAGGTGCTGTAGAATTTGCTGAGGAACTTTTCCAGATGCCCGTGCGCGTGGGCAAACCCATCAACGTAAAAGGCTTGTCTGAATACGTTGATGATGCCGGCTTTGCAACAGTTGTAGGACTGCTGCAATATGGCAAAGTACAATCTGATAATAAGAAATCCAGTACGCAGAAACCCGGTGAAAGCTTATTTCAACGAGTGCAAAGCTGGTTTAAAGGTGAATTTTAATTTTATTTTGGGGGCGCTATAGCTACGGCATTAAGGCTGGCAGGACGCAATTAGCCTAAGGGAATGACCTGGCGTAGTGTTGAAAAGACGTACAACCGGAGAGTAAGTATGTTCGAATTAATGGATAGTCACGGCGAAGAAGCCGTAATCAAAGTCATCGGTGTCGGTGGCGGCGGCGGCAATGCAGTTGAGCACATGGTGTCTCAAAGCATTGAAGGCGTAGAATTTATCGCAGTTAACACCGATGCACAGGTGCTTCGCAGCTCAAGTGCAGACGTAACACTTCAAATTGGTTCAAGTGTTACAAAAGGGTTAGGTGCAGGTGCTGATCCGAATATTGGTCGTGAAGCAGCACAAGAAGACAGAGAAACCATTCGCCAAGCATTAGACGGCGCTGATATGGTTTTCATCACTGCCGGTATGGGCGGTGGTACGGGTACGGGCGCTGCGCCAGAAGTGGCAAAAATTGCACGCGAAATGGGTATTCTTACTGTAGCAGTAGTGACCAAACCGTTCCCATTTGAAGGTAAAAAGCGTACCTCTTTTGCAGAGCAGGGCATTGTTGAACTTGCGAATAACGTAGACTCGCTCATCACCATCCCGAATGAAAAGCTGCTTAAAGTGATGGGCCCAGGCACACCACTACTTCAAGCTTTCAGTGCAGCGAACGATGTGCTACGCGGCGCTGTTCAGGGGATTGCAGAGCTTATTACACGTCCTGGTCTTATCAACGTTGACTTTGCTGACGTACGTACTGTCATGTCTGAAATGGGTAAAGCAATGATGGGTAGTGGCGCGGCAAGCGGTCCAGACCGTGCTGAAGAAGCAGCAGAATCAGCCATTGCAAGTCCATTACTTGAAGATATCGATTTGTCAGGTGCGCGCGGTATTCTCGTGAATATCACAGCAGGCCCAGACTTCGCTATTGACGAGTTTGAAACAGTGGGTAACGCGGTTAAAGCTTTTGCTTCTGAAAACGCAACGGTTGTAGTCGGTACGGTTATTGATATGGAAATGACCGACGAACTACGCGTAACAGTTGTGGCAACAGGTATTGGTGCAGAGCGTAAGCCTGATATCTCACTGGTGAGTTCTGAAGGTTCTCGTTTGACTCAAAGCGCCAAAGAGTACGGCAGCACGCAAACAAGCGAGCCGCGTTCTGCAGTGGGTGGCACTGAGGGCAACCAAGCGCTAAAAGCTGATGACAGTGCGCAACCTGACAACGACCTAGAGTATCTTGATATTCCAGCGTTCTTGCGTAAACAGGCAGACTAATTTAGCTGCCTGAAAAGGAAGGGAATTATTTTGCAGAAGTGTTGTCTTACACTATTGAGTGTAAATCAACACAATGTAATGTAACTGCGTGGAAGGTTGAAATAAGCCAAATTGATACCATTTTGGTGGCATATTGGGCAAATTTTGACATGTGAGTAATAACTCACTATAATTCGCGCCCGCTTTTTTAATAGGTAAAAGCTTAAGCAGATGATTAGACAACGTACAATCAAGCATCCAGTACAAGAGACTGGAATTGGGCTTCATAAAGGGGAAAAGGTCACAATGACTCTCCGACCTGCGCCTGCAAACACGGGAATCGTGTTTAGGCGTGTTGACCTTGAACCTCATGTTGATATCCCTTCGCGTGCGAACGCGGTGGGTAATACCATGCTGTGTACGTGTCTAAACAATGAAGACGGTGTAACAATCCAAACCGTTGAACACTTAGCGTCTGCGTTAGCAGGGCTGGGTATCGACAATATCATTGTTGAAGTAGACAGTAACGAGCTGCCAATTATGGACGGAAGTGCAAGCCCGTTCGTATTCTTACTTCAGTCTGCGGGTATTGAAGAGCTTAATGCACCGAAGCAATTTATCCGTATTAAAAAGCCAGTTCGTGTAGAAGATGGCGACAAGTGGGCTGAATTAGTGCCGTATGATGGCTTCCGCGTAGATTTCCAGATAGATTTTGATCATCCGGTGATCAGTCAAACGCGTCAGCATATGACAATGGATTTTGACTCTTGTTCATATGTTAACGAAGTAAGCCGTGCGCGTACGTTTGGGTTCATGAGCGACTTAGAATATATGAATGCGAACAACCTAGCATTAGGCGGTAGCATGGAAAACGCTGTTGCGCTTGATGAGTTTAGAGTGCTAAATCCTGAAGGCTTGCGTTACGACGATGAGTTTTTAAAGCATAAGATCTTAGACGCTATTGGTGATTTGTACCTAGGCGGACATAGTCTGATCGGCGAGCTTCGCGCTTATAAAACAGGTCACGGTCTCAATAATAAGTTGTTGAATGCCGTGCTAGAACAAAAAGACTGTTGGGAATATGTGACGTACGATTCGCAAGAAACTGCGCCAATTCGTTACGCTCAGCCAGCACTCGCATAAAAAAATTGTGAAAAGCCGCCTACGGGCGGCTTTTTTTCGTATGGCAATTACTGAAATAAATGATACAGTAGCCGGATAATTATATAAATTTCACCCACGTGACACAAAAACAAACTCTAAATAGAAAGAGTTGAGAATAAAACACGGGCGTGAAACAGCATTTTTCTTCGTGGTATGAAATTAACGATTACATTAGCAGGCAAAAATAAACGCTACCGACACAGTATTAGTGTCCGTACGCTCGTGAGCGCAACCGTGCTCTCGTCTATTTTTATGTTAGTGTCGAGTCGTTCTACCGAATCGGTATCTGAAGATATCGCTCGCGTGCGTTTAGCGCAAACCGAAGTCAACGAAACACAAAAAGACGTTGAAGCGTTAAAACAACAAACCACAATCAAACTTCAAGCGTTGCTTTCTCACATCGCAGAGCTCTCTGCACAAACCCGTTTGTTAGACGAAAAGGGAAAGCAAATTGCAACAGAATTAGGTATGTCAGCGGCTGACCTGGACGCTTTCGTACCGGTATCGATACCGGATAACCTCCAAGATGATCCTTTACTTCACGAGATAGCCAAGCTCGAACAATCGCTCGATTTAAAGTCTCAGCAATTGTCTATGCTTGAAAGTCTGGTTAGGGGTCACCATATATACGAACAGAGCCAATTATCTGGTCGTCCGATAGAGTCGGGGTGGTTGTCTTCTTATTATGGTATGCGTGCCGATCCTTTTACCGGAAAGCCTGCAATGCACAAAGGCTTGGATTTCGCTGGTAAAGCAGGGGAGAACGTTGTAGCGACTGCCGCAGGCATTGTGACTTGGGCGGGTGATCGTTACGGCTACGGCCAATTAGTAGAGATTGATCACGGTGATGGTTTTGTGACCCGATACGGACACAACGATACCCTTACTGTTTCAATAGGTGATGTGGTTACCAAAGGGCAGCCTGTCGCAAAAATGGGCAATACTGGGCGCTCTACGGGTGTGCATGTCCACTACGAAGTAATAAGAAACGGAAAACAAGTCGATCCTCTACCGTACGTTTACAAGAAGTAAGCAGGTAGCAGCCAGGTAACAGTGTGCGGTTTTTAAATAAAGACTGCATGCGCAAACAAATAATTTTGAATATCGCAAAACATGATCAGTCGTGGTTGTGTTTTATTGGTTTAATTTAGCTGTGCACCGTGTGCGGCGTCTCGACAAGTAGTGGAATAATAAAGCTAATGTTTTCAAGCATCCTTCGAAAAGTATTCGGTAGTAGAAACGACCGATTATTAAAAAAATTACGCAAGAACGTAGATGCCATCAATGCACTGGAAGCAGAGTATGAAAAGCTTTCTGATGAGGCGCTAAAAGCGAAGACCGACGAGTTTAAAGCACGCCTAGAGAAAGGTGAGACGTTAGACGATATTTTGAACGACGCCTTTGCAACGGTGCGCGAAGCGAGTAAGCGTGTATATGGTATGCGCCACTTTGACGTGCAAATGCTAGGTGGTCAGGTACTTCACGAAGGTAAAATTTCGGAAATGCGCACCGGTGAGGGTAAAACGTTAACGGCAACGCTCCCCACTTACTTAAACGCGCTATCGGGCAAAGGTGTTCACGTAGTTACTGTGAACGATTATCTTGCGCGCCGAGATGCCGAGTGGAGTAACCAGTTATTCACTTTCCTGGGGATGCGTGTTGGCTGTAACGTACCTGGTATGTCACCTGAACAAAAACGTGATGCGTACCAAGCTGATGTAACGTACGGTACCAACAACGAATTTGGTTTTGACTATCTGCGCGATAACATGGCATTTAGTCCACAAGATCGCGTTCAGCGACCACTTAACTTTGCTGTAGTGGATGAAGTTGACTCTATCTTAATCGACGAAGCGCGTACGCCGCTAATTATCTCTGGTCAAGCCGAGGATAGTTCGGAGCTATACCGTCGAATTAATTTAGTTATTCCTAAACTTGTTCAGCAAGAAAAAGAAGACGAAGAAGGTCAAGAAGGTGATGGCGATTACACAATCGACCTAAAAGCCAAGCAAATTCACTTAACAGAACGTGGCCAAATTCACGTTGAAGAAATTCTTCACCAAGAAGGTATTTTACCTGAAGGCGAGTCTTTGTTTGCCGCCGGCAACATCTCATTGCTTCACCACATTAATGCGGCACTGCGCGCACATAAACTGTTCTCTAAAGATGTGGATTACATCGTTAAAGACGAGCAAATTGTTATTGTCGACGAGCACACTGGTCGTACGATGGAAGGCCGCCGTTG
Organism: Alteromonas sp. 009811495; assembly: GCF_028865455.1. Classification (NCBI taxonomy): domain Bacteria; kingdom Pseudomonadati; phylum Pseudomonadota; class Gammaproteobacteria; order Alteromonadales; family Alteromonadaceae; genus Alteromonas; species Alteromonas sp. 009811495. Next base: position 3,249,229 of record NZ_CP113972.1, on the reverse strand, counting down.
GTCTGAAGGTTTGCACCAAGCGGTAGAAGCGAAAGAAGGCGTTCGCATTCAAAATGAGAACCAGACCCTGGCGTCAATTACGTTCCAAAACTACTTCCGCTTGTACAACAAGCTAGCGGGTATGACAGGTACGGCAGATACAGAAGCGTTTGAGTTTAACCACATTTACGGTCTAGAAACTGTGGTTATTCCAACGAATAAGCCAATGCAGCGTAAAGATATGGCTGACCTTATCTACCTGACGGCAGAAGAAAAGTACGAAGCTATCGTTGAAGACATTAAAGCGTGTGTGAAGCGTGGGCAACCAACGCTTGTAGGTACTGTGTCGATTGAAAACTCAGAGCTTATTTCTCGCATTCTTAAGAAAGAAAAAATTCCGCACAAAGTACTTAATGCTAAGTTCCACGAACAGGAAGCGGACATTGTTGCGCAAGCTGGTAAGCCGGGTGCGGTAACTATTGCTACCAATATGGCCGGTCGTGGTACTGACATTGTACTTGGTGGTAATTGGCAGGCAGAGCTTGAAAAAATTGAAAACCCAACTGAAGCGCAAATTGAAAAAGTAAAAGCAGCATGGAAAGAAAGCCATGATGCAGTACTTGCTTCAGGTGGCTTACACATTATTGGTACTGAACGTCACGAATCTCGTCGTATCGATAACCAGTTACGTGGTCGTTCTGGCCGTCAAGGTGACCCTGGTTCAAGCCGCTTCTATTTATCGCTTGACGATGCACTAATGCGTATCTTTGCCTCTGAAAAGATGGGCAATATGATGAAGCGTTTGGGCATGGAGCGTGGTGAGGCGATTGAGCACCCATGGGTGACTCGTGCTATTGAAAATGCCCAGCGTAAAGTTGAAGGTCGTAACTTTGATATTCGTAAACAACTACTTGAGTACGATGATGTTGCAAACGACCAGCGTAAAGTTATTTACGAACAGCGTAATGAGCTACTCGATGAAGGCGATATCAGCGAAACCATCGCCGCTATTCGCGAAGATGTAATCTCAGGCGTTGTAGATGAATATATTCCGCCTCAGTCACTAGAAGAAATGTGGGATGTTAAAGGGTTAGAAGAGCGCCTTAAGGCCGATTTTGCCACGGATCTCCCGCTACAATCATGGCTAGAAAACGACGACAAGCTATATGAAGAAAAGCTACGCGAACGTATTCTTGATGAGGTTGTTAATGCATACAAAGCCAAAGAGGCGGTAGTGGGTGCAGACGTGCTTCGTCAGTTTGAAAAAGCGGTTATGCTTCAAAACCTAGACAGCCACTGGAAAGAGCATTTGGCTGCGATGGACCACTTGCGTCAAGGTATTCACTTGCGTGGCTATGCACAGAAAAACCCTAAGCAAGAATACAAGCGCGAGTCGTTTGAGTTATTCTCTCAAATGCTTGAAGCTCTGAAGGTTGAAGTTATTACTATTTTGGCCCGAGTAAAAGTACAAGCGGAAGAAGATGTTCAAAAAGTGGAAGAGCAGCGTCGTCAAGCAGACGATGTGCCTAAGAACTTTGAGCATGAAGAAGCTACGGCAACGCCAGAGCAGGCCAGCGATAAAGTTCGTACACAAGTTCGTGAAGGCGCTAAAGTGGGCCGTAACGACCCATGTCCGTGTGGTTCTGGCAAAAAGTACAAGCAGTGTCACGGTAAGCTGAAATAATGAAAGTGGTACATGTTGCCGTGGGTGTTATTGCTCGCGGCGATAATATTTTTATCACACTTCGTCACGACCATCTTCATCAAGGTGGTAAATGGGAGTTCCCTGGTGGCAAAGTAGAGCAGGGCGAAAGTGTGCAAGATGCACTCGCGCGCGAGCTACTTGAAGAAATAGGCATTCAAGTACTGAAAAGTGAGCCTGTTATTGTGATTAACCATGACTACGGCGATAAAGTCGTTAAGTTAGATGTACATCGGGTAACTGACTTCTCAGGTGAGCCGCATGGGAAAGAAGGCCAGTCTGCTCGATGGGTTGCTTTGGATGCGCTACAAGCACAAGACTTTCCAGCGGCCAACGTACCCATAATAAAAGCGCTACAAGCGTAATATATCTTGAAAAAAAAACGGCCACTTATAGTGGCCGTTTTTTATTGGTAATAGTAATACTGCCTACAATCTATAAGGTAATACGCTGTGCAGTTGCAAAGGCAACGTCTAACTTGAAGTACGCCGCTTCATTAATAAAGTGGGGGTAGGTTTCACTTTCGCCTTCCCACACAATGTCATGTCCATCAAACGTTCTAAACATCGGCATACCCGGCAGTAATGGCTCGAAATCAGTATCCTGAAGCGCATGATGGATCATGGCCGTGCGTTGACCACTCTCATCTAACGGAAATGATATGTTTTCACCCAAGCGAAATACTTCACAGGCCGGTAATGTGTCACTAGAAATAGTACCTTGGTTGAAGGCAACACAGAACGCAAGAATCACTTCGGCCATAGTTTGAGTGAGTAAGTATACGTCTTCACGTAGCACACCCTGAGGCTGGCCGCCTACTTCTATCATTACCCCGCGTTTACCAGTAGTACATAGGTAGCCGTGCTCAAGGTAAGGCTTTTCATCTTCAAGCAAGATATTTGCTTCAGGCATATGTTGCTTCACATAGCGAGCTAGCTGTATATGAAAGTCATCGGCCTGCAGAATGATGAGCGTAGCGCCCATTTGACTTGTCGTGTTGTGAATGTCTACAACCAAGTCGGTTTTCGACTTACCCTTAGGACCAAATTTTTCATTCAGCACTTGCGCTAATTTTGCTTCTTTAGTCGACTTGTTCTCGCTCAGTGCCGCAAAGGTAAATTGTCTGTTTAAGTCTTCTTCAATAAAACGGACATTAGCCTCTAGTGCCGCTTGATTAGCAATGTGAAGTGACACATTTAAGGCATCAAAGCGTGAGGGAAGTCCATGTTTTTGCCAGTTTTTAACTAACTGAATACCGCTGGTTTCGTTACCGTGGGTACCACCAACAAACGCGATTGATTGAATCATGGACTTTCCTTTGTGCTGCAGAAAACGACGAGCTAATCGCCATAAGAGAGATTAGCTTGATAGTACAACAGTCTACAACTGCCGAGAATACATTTATTGTACTTCATCGCCGTACTGTTTGCGGTATCGCTTGGTAAGTTTGGCACTGCGCAACTGATCGAGTATCAGCGAAATTATTGGGTTTGTATTTTGAGAAGGCCGTTTTCCGTTTCCAACACGACGTAGTTGGCGCTTTACTTGTGCCATAGTCGCAAGGCCAGAAAGTGTTTTGTCTTTCCAATCTACAACCGGAATAACACCCAATGTATCTGGCGAAGCTCGCCATTGGTTAGGTAGATCAGGGGTTAATGCCAGTGCAGACGCAATACCAACCATATCTACACCACTTTGAATCACTTGCTGTGCTACTGCGAGTTTACGAATGCCTCCTGTAGTCATAATGGGAATGGTCGTGGTACTTGCTATTTGCTCAGCAAAAGTTAAAAAATACGCTTCTCGCGCGAGTGTTCTATCATCAGCTGTTCTTCCTTGCATCGCTGGCGCCTCATAGCTTCCACCGGAAAGCTCAACAAGATCTACATTGTGCTGTGCCAGCATGCCAACAACGTCACGGGCATCATCTACGTCAAACCCGCCACGTTGAAAATCTGCTGAGTTTAACTTTACAGCCACATCAAAGCCTTTGCCGCATTGCTCGCGCACTTGCTGAACAATGGTGAGTAACAGACGAGCACGGTTTTCAAGACTGCCACCCCATTCATCTTTACGTTTGTTTGTCAGAGGAGACAAAAATTGCGCGAGTAAGTATCCGTGTGCTGCATGTATTTGAACGCCGTCATAACCCGCTTGTTTGGCCAGTGACGCCGTAGTAACAAATCGACTCACCACATCATTAATTTCGGTTTCTGTCATAGCTTTTGGTTGACCGAATAGGTGAGAGTGCTTACCCATATTGAGTGGAATGTCAGAAGGAGAAAGTACCTTACCTCCCATTTTGGCAAAGACCTGTCGACCCGGATGGTTTATCTGCATCCACAAACGCGTATTATTGCGCTTGGCCTCCTTCGCTAACTGCTGAAATGGTGCTAGCGGTGTGTGAGCTTCAAGTGCAAGTCCTCCTGGGCCGGTCATCGCTAAATGATCGACCATTACGTTGCCGGTAATGATAAGGCCGACACCACCTTCAGCCCAGGCGCGATATAACCGAAAAAGTGCGTCGCCTGGCAATTGATTAGCCTGGGCCATGTTTTCTTCCATAGCGGCCTTTGCGAGCCGATTTTTAATGGTTTGCCCATTGGGTAAAGTAAAAGGGGTAAAAACATTTGATGACATGGTTTGCTCTCTCGTTTCTGTGCATTGACGTCACTATAAGCTTTAAGTTAACTTTAAGGTCAAGGTTATTTTTTTTAAGCGAATACCATGCGCATTGGACAACTAGCACAAGCCATTGATTTACCGACAAGTACTATTCGATTTTACGAACAAAAGGGGTTATTGCCTCCTGCAGCGCGCACCGCAAAGGGTTATCGACAATACGATGCTCACGCAATTGAGCGATTAAAGATGATCAAGTTTGCCACCAGCCTAGGGTTCTCCCTAGACGATCTACCGGGACTATTTGCCAGTGGTGAAGGCTTGGACCACCAGCAAGTTATGGGGCACTTGCGCGAGCGAAAACAAGATATTGATGACCTTATGGCAAAGCTGGAACGTCAAAAGTCACAGATGATGTATCTAATGCATCGCCTCGAGGAGTTGTGGAAAGCGGGCCATTGTATGACTGCCTGTGAACTTGATGGCTTACTTGAGGGACTTAATATGGACAATGTCCGAGAGGTCTAAAGCACGGCTGACTCTTGATGCGTTAATTGCAACCTCACCAGAATAAAGACTCAGTACTATTGAACACAGTGGATCAATGCTTGAAAAAGTCTTCTTGTTGCTGTGCAAGCATCGCTTCAATTTCTTCTATATCGATGTGTTTTGGTGTGGCATCTTCGGCAGGCTTCCCAGCAATTTTTCTGTCTTCTGCTGCCCACTCACCTAAATCAATAAGCTGACATTTCTTGCTGCAAAAAGGACGGAACTCACTTTCTGGACCCCAAACAACAGCTTTAGTACAAATAGGGCATTTAACTTCCATTAGAAACTCCGTTGATAACAGTGGACGAGGGCTTACGTGGTATATGGGTATTTTAGCAGGCTGCTAATTGAAACTGAACATGGTTCTCGACAGCACTTCCGCCATTTTGATTGGGAGTGAAAAGCATGAAACGCAGTGCATAGCGGTATTTATTACCGCTGAGCGTCGGATAATAGCCTTCATCCACACTACATCTAACACGAATGAGTTCATTCTTATCTTCAGCTGCGCCTTGATAGAAACCATTTTCGGCGGTGACAGCGACAAACTGCCCACGTTCCCGAATAAATGACAAGCTGACAGCAATAGCGTCGTCAAGGAGTGCTAATGTCTCCAGCCAATTGTTTATTTCCGACTGTCTTTGTTCAAGGGGTTGCTGTAGCCAAAAATGTAGATTAGGCAAATCAAAGCTACACGCGCCACCGGGTATCGCAAAGCGTTGTCGAATAGCACTAAGTAACTTATCTTCTTTTAGCGCACTGCCAAAACGGCGATCGCTTTTTAGCTTTTCACGTAACGTTAATACCGTTTTAAGTGCTTGTTCTAATGCAGTACTGTCGATTTTAGGGTGCTTCGACCAATACACGAGGTTTTTCTCGTGTGCTTCAAGGTCTTTGGTCAGATCTGAACGTAAGTCCAAACGCTCAACAAGGTCGAGCAATTCGAAGAGTTGTTGAAAAAAAACAAGCTGCAAATGTGTATGCTCAGACTTAGCTGAGATTTTAAGTTGCCCAAGCAGCTGCTCAACACGTAAATAGTTACGTACCTTTTCCTTTAGTGGAAATTCGAAAACAGCGTTGCCCATGGATACCCTTAAAACACATATACTTAGAGCTAAAGCCTAATGCATGATTGCGTTTAAGCCAAGTTTACTTGGCCACCAAACTGTTGTTTTGACGTTATTTGGTCAAAAAAGTTTCAAAAAGCGAGTGGGGAGTCGAATTTTGCTGGCCGAAAGGCTAGAAGAGACAATGCCATATGCGAAATTTGACGCTGTTACCAAATTTGAAAAGTGGGTGGTAAAACAACAATTCTAGCGTTCGTGAGAGAGGGAAACCTCTTGTTGAATGCCATGGCTGGCAAGAATACGTCGAATGGTTCCATCGCTTTTTAGTGTGCTTATGGCACGATTGAGTTCAGGTAATAAATGAGCCTTTTCTTGTCTTAATCTCATTCTCACAGGACCTTTGGTATGCTGAACTGCAAGTACAATGTCAACATCGTGCTCGTTGGCCCAGTATTTTGCTGCATGCTCTTCCATTATAATTAGTTTGAATCTTCCCATCGCAAGGCCTTCAATTAAGGCTTCTTCAGAAAGAAAATCTACCCGCGTAAATTTATCTGCATCATAATAAAAATAGCCTGCAATCGTGCCAATAGCGTGTCCGTAGTAATCAGATTTTTGTTTAAACAGGGCAGTATGTTCGTTAGTGGTGACCACATACTCAGTAACCTTGTATAAAGGCTCACTTAAAACAAAACCTGCTCCAGGCGTACCATCTTCCATCCACTCTAGAACATTAAAATCAAAATCCACTAGGCCTGTTTGTAATGCTTTTTCTGCTCGCTTAGGTGGAAGGTGAACTGGGCGAATAGTAATGTTACTGCGCTCTGAAATACTCTGCATGAGTTCGGCATAAACGCCTGGCTTTCCTGGCTCTGCAGAGCGCTGGTAGGGCACCCATCCAGATGCTAAACCCAAATCGAAATACAGTGTGTTCTCAGCAGCTTGCTTGTGATAGTTAATATTAGATTCTTTTTCTACTTGTTTTTGGCCATTAGCGCTGGCTGCCTTCACGACACAAGTGAGCAATAATGCCAAAACAACAATAGCAAAATAGCTAACAAAGCCTTGCCCCAAGAAGGTGATGCGTTGCCGATATTGATGGCGAGGGTAGTTTATCAGTAGCATACAATCACAGTGCAAAAACAATGGTTTAATTCAAAATTAGCCCAAATGAATAGCACCACTTTTATGTGTTATTTCATGGGCATTTCTTCTAATAATATAGCGCAAATGCTACTTATGAAAATGGAATAAAACAATTAATGTAGGTAGTGCGGTTTCTAGAGCGGTTGTGGCTAATGTGCTCAACGCTTTCGAAAAAGGGTTATACTTATATTTCAATAATAATTCTAACAATGTTTTAGTAGAGATAAGACCGTGAGACTGCACACCTTAGCCAGAGTGTTTACACTAAGTACGCTACTTTCAGCGTTACTGGGTTGTAACAGCGACTCAAATAATGACGATGTAACCTCGATAGATTCACAAAGTTTATCTGAACAGCTCGTTGCCCAAATTGACGTCACTGTAGAGGGCGGAGTAACAGCATTGATGCTTCCAGAACCGACGGATTATGAAAATATTCCTGCCGATATCAATAACCCAATTACTGCTGAAAAAGTCGCTCTTGGAATGATGCTATTTCACGAAACTCAACTGGCAACAGCAGGAGTTAATAGCACAACAATCAATACATGGTCATGCGCAAGTTGTCACCATGTCGCTGCTGGTTTTAAATCAGGCGTTCTTCAAGGCATTGGTGAGGGCGGTAGTGGATTTGGTATTGCAGGTGAAGCACGTACCCTTTTGCCAAATTTTGATGGTCAAAGCACCGATCCGACCTTCGTACCTGATGTACAACCTTTTACATCACCCAGTATATTAAATTCAGCGTATCAAGACGTTATGCTGTGGAATGGACAGTTTGGTAATGCTGAAGGTGGTACCGTCAATGCTTCGTTAGAGGAGCATGTTCTCGCTCCAGAAGGAACACCAAAATTTGAGAATATAAGAGGTTTTTCGGGCCTTGAAACTCAGGCTATTGCAGGTACAAAAGTGCATAGAATGAATACGTTTGACGACTCTGTATTGCAAAATAATATGGAATATCGATTGATGTTCGAAGCGGCATTTCCTGAAGGCAGTAACGATTATTTGGAAGAGGCTGGTTTGGCTATGGCAGCGTATGAGCGCACGGTTCTAGCGAATGAGGCTCCTTTCCAACGATGGTTAGCTGGCGAAGATTCAGCAATGACTGAGCAAGAAAAACGCGGTGCGCTATTGTTCTTTGGAAAAGCTAATTGCGTAAGCTGTCATACAGGGCCCGCATTAAGCTCACCTGTTGGGGCTAGCGCGCAAGAAATGTTTATGGCGCTGGGGTTTGCTGATTTAGACGTATCAAGCCCTAGTGTGACTGGCACTGTGTCGGTTAACGACGCTAAAGGTCGCGGGGGCTTTACAGGAAATGTAGAAGACGATTTTAAGTTCAAAGTACCTCAACTGTATAACTTGAAAGATACCAATGTGTTTGGTCATGGGGGAAGTTTCAGTAGTGTACGTCAAGTAGTTATGTACAAAAATACGGCTGTTGCACAAAAGCGTCTGTCTACTGAACAACTAGATGCGCGTTTTATTCCTTTAGGCTTAACAGATGAAGAGATTGACGATTTGGTTACCTTCATTGAAGAGGGGTTGTACGACCCTGATTTGTATCGGTATGTCCCTGCAGCTACACCTACCGGCGCATGCTTTCCTGTGGCAGACGAGCAATCTAAGCTCGATTTAAATTGTGCTAATTAACTAGAAAAAGCGGCGTCGTTAGACGCCTCATATAGAGATGGACGAGTGACGCTGCGCCAGATATCTGGTCGTAGGCCTTTTGTTAAATACTCGCTGAACATTGCTCTAGTAGCGCGGTATGCAGCGTCTCAACTTGTGCAGCAAGGTGCGCTAGGCTAGCGCTATTATCAAGAACATAATCTGCTGCGGCTAGTCGGGTTTCGCGCGTGGCTTGTGAAGCCATAATGTTCTTTATTGTTTGCTCTGTGCTTTCATCCCGCTGTACAGCGCGTGCAAGTTGCATTTCTTCAGGGCAATCTACCACGACTACCTTGTTACACATTACGGTTAGATTATTTTCAACCAATAGTGGAACCGATAAAATGCAGTAGGGACTTTTGGATTCTGCGATGAGTGTCATCATTTGATTGCGGATGAGGGGATGAAGTAAACCGTTTAGCCAATGCTTTTCATCGTCATTGTGAAAAACGCGTTCGCGCAGTGCAGCGCGATTAAGGCTACCGTTTTCTAGCAGTACATCGTTGCCGAAATGTTCAGCAATTTTAGCAAGACCCTCTGAGCCTATCGCAACCACATCCCGAGCAACTTCATCCGCATCAATAATATCGATATTGTGCTTTTGAAATAATGCAGTTGCAGCTGATTTTCCACTACCAATACCACCTGTAAGGCCCACTACAAATTTATCACTCATTCGCTTCACTCTTTCTCGCTAAAAGGGCAACGGCCTAATGGCCTACAACACCATATTTAAGTAAGCGGTAATGATATCGGTTTTATACAATAAGGTTAACCATCCAGCCACCGCGAGGTAAGGGCCAAATGGAATGGCCAGAGACTTTCCTTGTTTCTGTACAATCATGATTACAATGCCAACCACCGCACCCACAAAAGACGAAAGCAAGATAATAACGGGCAAGCCTTGCCAGCCTGTAAAAGCCCCTAAAGCGGCTAATAATTTAAAGTCGCCATAGCCCATACCTTCTTTGCCGGTAACAAGTTTAAACAACCAATATACAGACCATAAACTAAGGTAGCCTGCAGCTGCACCAATGATTGCCTCTGTTGGAGTGACAAAAACGTTGTGCGTACTGAGTATTAAACCCAACCAAAGCAGTGGAAGCGTGAGTTGATCGGGCAACAGCATTTTGTCTAAATCAATAAACAGTAACGATATAAGTGCATAGGTGAATAGGACCGCCCATAAGGCTTGTGGTGTGGGGCCAAAATGGTAAGCAGCAAACGTGCACACCAAAGCCGTGAATAACTCAACTGCCGGATAACGTGGTGAAATTCCGGTTTTGCATTTCGCACACTTCCCTTTCAGGAAAAGGTAACTTATGACAGGAATGTTTTCCCAAGCGCGAATTTTATGTCCACACGACGGACATGTGCTGTCTGGTTTTACAAGGTTAAAGGGAGCTTCTTGGCTATCTTTTTGGGCCGTTGTGACTTGCTCGTCACCTTGTTCGGCAAAATAGTCATTGTATTCACGCTGCCAACTGCGCTCCAACATGATTGGTAACCGGTAGATTACAACATTTAAAAAGCTGCCAACCATCAAGCTAACAATAAAGATAAGTGAATAGAAAAATAGTGGCGCTACCTGGTGTAATGTAACCAAGTGCTGAGCGAATGAAACATCCATGAGCAACGTGTTCTTTTTTTTGTATTTAAAATGAGGAAGACGTAGTTATACCACGTCGCCCATTTGGAAAATAGGGAGATACATAGCAACGATCAAACCGCCGATAACCACACCTAATACCGCCATGATCATAGGCTCTAGTAAGCTGGTTAAGCCGTCTACCATGTCATCGACTTCCGCTTCGTAAATAGTCGCGATTTTACTGAGCATTTCGTCGACTGCGCCTGACTCTTCACCAATAGCTATCATTTGTGTGACCATATCAGGAAATACTTGTGTTGCGCGCATAGCGACATGCATTGGCATACCACCAGCCACTTCCTTTCGCATGTATAAAATAGCCTCTCGATATACGGCATTACCTGAAGCGCCTGCAGCAGATTCTAACGCCCCAATAAGTGGAACACCTGCAGCAAAGGTTGTGGCTAATGTACGAGTGAAGCGAGCAATACTGGCTTTTTTAAGTATTTCGCCCACTACCGGAATTTTAAGAATGTTTCTATCAACGCTGTCGCGCAACTTTTGGCTGCGCTTATAGGTTCGCATGAACATAAAACCGGCAGCACCTATGCCGATTGCTATAAAGATGCCGTAGTCTTGGACAAATCGCGAAATGCCTAGAACGAATTGTGTAAAAGCAGGTAACTCTGCACCAAAGCTACTAAAGATCTCTTCAAACTGAGGAACAACAAAAATCAGTAGTATGGTGGTAACGATGAAAGCCACGACCAATACCGCGATAGGGTAAAACATGGCTTTCTTGATTTTAGACTTTAACGCTTCTGCTTTTTCTTTATAAGTAGCTATTCTATCGTAGATAGTTTCAAGTGCACCAGACTGCTCACCGGTATACACCAAATCACAATACAAGTCGTCGAAGTAAAGCGGGTGTTTTCTAAGGGCTGAAGATAACGGGTTACCTGACTTTACTTCTTCCGTTATTTCGCCCAGTAACTTTCGCATGCTTTGCTTGGCATGACCTTGCGCTATCATCTCAAGTGATTGAATAAGGGTAACACCGGCGGCCAACATAGTGGCAATTTGCCTAGAAATTACAGATATGTCTGCGGGTGTTATTTTTTGACCACCAGCACCAAACAAAGGCGTGGCGAGTTTTTTAACTTTATTGGCAGAGATACCCTGGCGGCGAAGCAGGTTCTTTGCTTCAGAAATCGAAACAGCGGATATTTCACCTTTGCGAGATTGACCGTGACGATCTTTACCTTGCCAAGTAAATGTAGTTGCTGCTTTTGCCATTGCGAATTCCGTCTATAAAGTGTCTCTTGAGAGCGAAAAAGCCCAGTATGATACTGGGCTTTTTACATTTATTTCTATATCAGACTATGCGATTAGCATAGCTCTGCAGGGTCACATGTAACCGTCCAAAGTAAGCGGCCACCGTTTTCAGCTGCCGTTAGGGTATATGTACCTGCACCACCCTGAATGCTCATGCTTGGGTACGCAGTAGCTGTTATTGTACCCGCTGTATCTGTGTCTACACCAACGATAGCGGGAACGCCACCTGCAGCGTCTGCTGCTGCAACAGTTGCTGGAACGCCATTATTACCACCAACACAAAGCGCTAGGTTTGCCGTAGAGGCATAACAAACTTCTACTGCAGTCTTTGCTGCCGCTGTTGCGTTAGAAACTTCTGTAAACTTCGCTTTTTGCGTGTAGTTTTGGTAAGCAGGAAGTGCGATTGCTGCAAGAATACCGATGATTGCAACAACAATCATTAGTTCGATTAGGGTGAAACCTTTTTGGTTTTTAGCGTTCATGGTCATCATGGTCTTATCTCCGGGACGTGTATAACACGTTAAGTTTAAATCTAATTCAAATTGACGTTTATACCCGAGTCGTTTTTGTACGCCCCTGGTACTTGATTCTCAGTATAGAATTTTTATTGCAACTGACAAGTATTAGGGAATATACCTATGTGTTACTTTCTCAGTATGACACGTTCAATATGCCTTGTGCAGAGCGTATTCATTGAACTTTGGTATATAACTTAATAGCTTAGCAGCGTATGACTAACTATACAGTGGCAACAGATGAAGCGCAAAGTGCGCGCGTACCCAAGGTAGAATTACGGCTCGAATGTGTGGGTGCAAAAAACAAAAAAAGGCCCACAAAAAGGCCTTTTAATATAATTGATGGTTGCCTTTAAGCTTCGTGCGCGGTTAGGCCAAATTAATTCGCAACGACAAGTCGATAGCTTGAACGTGCTTGGTTAACGCGCCCGAAGAAATGTAATCTACCCCTAGCTGCGATAGTGACTTAAGTCGCTCATCGGTAATATTGCCAGAGACTTCTAGTTTACATTGGCCTTTGTTAAGCGCTACTGCCTGTTGGATCTGTTCGTTGGTAAAATTATCAAGCATGACAATATCAGCGCCAGCCTTCATGGCTTGTTCAAGCTCGCCAATATTTTCGACTTCAACTTCAACAGGTTTTCCTGGCATCATTGATTTTGCTCGTTCAACCGCTTTATCTATGCCGCCGCATGAGAAAATATGATTTTCTTTTATCAGAAATGCATCAAACAAACCTACACGGTGGTTTTGCCCACCACCACAACGCACTGCGTATTTTTGCGCGTAACGAAGCCCAGGTAACGTTTTGCGTGTGTCGAGAATTTTGGTGTTGCTATCAGCCAGTAAGTTCGCGTAAAACGCGGTAACAGTGGCAGTACCTGATAGGGTTTGTAAGAAATTAAGCGCAGTGCGCTCTGCGGTGAGAATAGCTTTTGCAGACCCTTCTAGAGTAAGCAGTACCGTGTCTGGTGCTACGCTGTCACCGTCTTCAACATGCCATTGCAATGCCACTGTTTCGTCAATAAGTGCGAACGCTTGATTTACCCAAGCTACTCCACATACCACACACGACTCTCTGGTGATAACCGTCGCTTTCGATTGAACGTTATCGTCAATAAGGTTCGCTGTTATATCGTTGGAGGCATTTAATTCACCGCCTAGGTCTTCGATAAGTGCCGATGATACTTGCTCTCGTATCGCTTGCATGTCTGGTGATGTCATCTTCATCGCTATCGTCTGTATTAAAGGGTACGCAATATTAACCAATCTCCGCGCTGAGTAAACTCTAATTGGCGAAGAACGCTCATTCCAAGCAAAATATGGTCATCCTGCATGCCGGGATTCAAGTTTGCATCAACATTGTGAAGTACAATATCGCCAATACGCAGGGTATCAATATTCGATTCTGCCACTTTTACCGTGCCGTTTGCTGTGGTGGCAAAACCTTCTCGTCCCGCGCGAAGTTGCAGTTTGTTCGCCAGATGAGCAGGAACCGCAACATCAGTGGCACCAGTATCAACCAAAAAAATGACCTCTTCATTATTGATATAGCCCGTAGTGACGTAATGTCCTTGACGGTTTTGTTTAAGTCTTACCTCGGTTTGTGAACCAATACGCTCAGATTGAGGCTCGCTATTTGGGTTTACTTGTTTTTCCAACAAATCTGAAAATACAAACACCAGCAGACCAAAACCGCAGATCCAAGCCAATGCGACCATCCATTTACCTGCGCTTTGGACAGTGTCATTTTCATTACTCATGCTTTTTCCTTCTCAGTAACGCGCTTTCCTGTTTTTTTAAGTGATAGCATCCAATCCGAATGGCTTGCAATCAAACGCATCGCGATGTCACACTTTAACCTATGTAGATGATTACTCAATAAATCAATTATTATGGTGCTTTACAATCAAGCCACATTTACCCAATCGCCTCATTTCGACGAGCGGCCCTTTGATGCTATTTTGCAGCCTAACAATATCGATTTATTGGTTATCCACAATATATCGCTGCCTCCTTCTCAGTTTGGCACGAGTGGTATCAGAGATTTATTTACAGGTAACCTCGACCCTCAAGCGCACCCGTTTTACAAGGAAATTGCAGGTCTTCGGGTATCTGCCCATTGCGTAATTTACCGCACAGGAGAGATAGAGCAGTTTGTGCCTTTTGAGAAAAGAGCCTGGCATGCGGGTTTATCTTCTTTCCAAGGCCGCCGACGTTGTAACGATTTTTCAATTGGAATTGAACTTGAAGGAACTGACACGTTACCTTTTACCGACGCGCAATACGAATCACTTAAATCATTGAGCGAATTTATAATTAAGCGCTATCCTCGGATCACTTTAGGGCGTATTGTAGGTCATAATGATATTGCACCGGGTAGAAAAACTGATCCCGGCGAGGCTTTTGACTGGCCAAGATATCGAACCAGTTTACGACGCGTGCTTAAACAAGGACATGCCTAATTTATGATGTTAATGAGTTTATTGTTGGTGTTAAGCCTAGAGAGACTTATCACTAAAGACAGTCACTGGCATATTGAGACTTATGCCACTAAGTATCGCCAGTTGTTAGTCAACAATAAATGGCTCACTGAAGACAGTTCGTCAGCGTACTTATATGTGAGCATGTTGCTCCCGCCCATTATTCTTGCGTTGATTGAATACTGGCTATTAGGCGCGTTTCTAACCTTCATAGAGCAAAGCCTTATCTTATTTATTTGTGTAGGTTGCCCGGCACTGCGTGCAACGTATAAATGTTTTTTAAATGCGGCTGATAGAGGCGACCTGCAAGCGTGCAGTATGTACACTGATCAGCTAGGGCATTGTGGCACGTCAAACGAAAGTGACGGTACCGCCACAACCGAAGGTAAAAGCTTTGGGCAGCACCTGACATGGCTTAACTATCAGCACTATGCCGCGGTTATGTTGTGGTTTATTGCATTTGGCGCACCTGGTGCACTGTTTTATAGCTTAAGTCGCAGTACCACCGAAGCAATGTGCGGTGAAAATCACCCATTGAAGGAAAGCGCTGGGCGTTTGATGTTTGCGCTCGATTACATTCCTGTGCGAATTACGGCGTTCGGAATGTTAATGATGGGACATTTTTCACGGGCATTGCCCGAGTGGCTCAAACATGCGTTGCAATTTGATATTTCGGCCTATGACGTACTGACTAAAATTTCCTCTAAAGCCGAAATGCTAACACCTGAAGAGCGCGAAGCGCAGGCCAAAAATGCAGCAGTTGAACCCAAAGTATTAGTAAAATTGGCTAAACGTAATGTTATTTTTCTTCTGGTAATTACTTCAGCGCTTACGCTAATTGGCAGTCTCGCATAACCACTATTATTAACATTTAATCACCTTATCTACTAGAGCTACGTTTGGTCTATAAACTATTTGTTTATAGATCAGACGCTTTCGTCTCAATATATACTGCGTAGGCCTCATCAGACCAGTTGGTGGGCGCTGATTTTTGTTAACAAATTCAATAATAAACCTTAACAGCAAGCAAAGTGCGCAAGCTTTGCTATGCTCTAGAGTATTTACCTCGAAATCGATCTGCCTTAAACTGTATAGGTAAAATGGTATTACCAATTTGATGAGTGTTTAAATTTTCTCCGATTATTTTTTACATTCATAACGTTGATATCACCCAGTGTTTAAGAAGAAGGATAGATACTGCGCATGCGTCAGCAGCGAAAAAAACTCTCAGATGTAATTACCGAACAATTAGAGTCAATGATACTCGACGGTACGTTATTGGCTGGTCAAAAGCTGCCACCAGAGAGAGAGCTTGCGCTTGAATTTGATGTGTCTCGTCCTTCTTTACGTGAAGCTATTGGTAATTTACAGGCGCGGGGTTTAGTTGAACGAAAACAAGGCGGCGGTACGTTTGTTAATCGAAACCTAAATGCTGCAATGAAAGATCCGTTGATGGATTTGGTGAGTCAGCGTCCAGAAACACAGTTCGACTTGCTTGAGTTCCGTCACGCGCTTGAAGGCATGTCAGCGTATTACGCGGCATTGCGTGGCCAGCCTGAAGATTACGATGCGTTGAAACAAGCATTAAATGATTTGCCAACGCCCAAAGCCGATGAGAGTAAACGTGCTCAAGCAGAAGCGCTGGGACAGTTTTATATCATCATGGCACGCGCTTCTCACAACATGGTATTGCTGCATGTAATGAGCACTATGCAAAGTATGTTGGTTGACAATATTGAACGAAATTTAGACATGCTGGCCGCACACCCAGAAGCGGTGGAAGACATTGCCAAGCAGCGTCGCGAAATTGTAGATGCGATAGCCTCGCGTGACCCTGAAGCGGCACGACAAGCGTGTAATACGCATCTGGCGTTTATTGAAAAAACGCTATTGACAATAAATCAGCGCGATACACGTGTTCAACGTGCACTGCGCCGACTGGAAATTTAGTTAAATAACATTGTTGTTTAACTATTCATTCGCAGAGGCCGGTCGGGTTTTTACCTGTGCCACTGCAAAAGCAGGTGAGCCAGATAGGGTCACTGTGAGTACAACGTAATTTAGTTTTCCTTCTTTTAGCGTTCTTTTTAACAAGAACAAGGCTTAAGGAGGATTTTCTATATAAGCAAAAAATAGGATGGCACCATGACTGAAATGATGCACCAAGATGTGGATCCACAAGAAACGAAAGAGTGGATTGACGCGCTTGAGTCGGTTTTAGAAGAGGAAGGCGTAGAACGCGCACATTACTTACTCGAAAAGCTTATTGATAAAGCTCGTCGCAGCGGCGCGCATTTGCCTTATGACGCTACCACTGCCTACATCAATACCATTCCTGCGGCGCAAGAGCCAAAAATGCCGGGCGATTTGACCATTGAAGCGCGTATCCGTGCGGCAATTCGCTGGAACGCATTGATGATTGTATTGCGTGCATCGAAAAAAGAACTAGAGCTTGGTGGCCATATTGGTAGCTTCGCGTCATCTGCAATGCTTTACGATGTGGGCTTTAACCATTTCTTCAAAGCGCCAAACGAAAATCAAGGCGGTGACTTTATTTTTGCTCAAGGTCACATTGCACCCGGTATCTACGCGCGCTCGTACATGGAAGGTAACTTAACTGAAGAACAGTTAAACAACTTCCGTCAGGAATGTGCAGGCGACGGTCTATCTTCTTACCCGCACCCGCATTTGATGAAAGACTACTGGCAGTTCCCAACCGTATCGATGGGTCTTGGTCCACTTCAAGCTATCTACACAGCTCGCTTCCTTAAATACCTAACTAACCGCGGTATTAAAGACTGTTCAGATCAGCGCGTTTACTGCTACATGGGTGACGGTGAGTGTGATGAGCCAGAAAGCTTGGGTGCAATTGGTCTTGCGTCTCGCGAAGGCCTAGACAATCTAACGTTTGTTATCAACTGTAACCTTCAGCGCCTAGACGGCCCGGTACGTGGTAACGGCAAAATAATCCAAGAACTTGAAGGTACATTCCGCGGCGCAGGCTGGGAAGTAGTGAAAGTGATTTGGGGTAGCTACTGGGATGAGCTTCTTGCGCGCGACAAATCTGGCAAGCTTATCCAGCTTATGGGTGAAACCGTAGACGGTGAATACCAAAACTGTAAAGCCAAAGGCGGCAAGTACACCCGTGAAAACTTCTTCAACAAGTACCCTGAAACGGCGGCACTTGTAGCGAATATGTCAGACGATGACATCTGGCGCTTGAACCGTGGTGGCCACGACCCTGTTAAAGTTTTTGCAGCTTATCAAAAAGCCATTGATACAAAGGGTCGCCCAACGGTAATTCTTGCTAAAACCGTAAAAGGCTTTGGTCTTGGCCGTTCAGGTGAAGCACAAAACGTTGCGCACAACGTGAAGAAAATGGATGTGGATTCAATCAAACAGTTCCGCGACCGTTTCAACATTCCAGTAGCAGACGAAAAAATTGCCGACTTGCCTTACTTCAAGTTCGACGAAGACAGCGAAGAAATGAAGTATCTTCGTGCACGTCGTGAAGCACTAGGTGGTTATTTACCTGCGCGTCGTGAGCAAGCCGAAGAGCAGCTTGAAATTCCAGAACTGAGCGCATTTGACGCTATCTTAAAAGGTTCTGGCGACCGTCAAGTTTCATCAACCATGACATTTGTACGTGTACTTAACGCGTTGTTGAAAGATAAGAAAATTGGCAAGCGCATTGTACCAATTATCCCTGATGAAGCGCGTACCTTCGGTATGGAAGGCTTGTTCCGTCAGGTAGGTATTTACGCTAACGAAGGCCAAAAATACGTACCTCAAGATGCCGACCAAGTCGCTTACTATCGCGAAGATAAGAAAGGTCAGGTACTGCAAGAAGGTATCAATGAACTAGGTGCAATGGCATCGTGGGTAGCGTCTGGTACGTCATACTCAACGTGTAACGCAACAACTATTCCGTTCTATATTTACTACTCTATGTTTGGTTTCCAACGTGTTGGCGACTTAGCGTGGGCAGCAGGTGATAGCCAAGCACGTGGTTTCCTATTAGGCGCGACAGCGGGTAGAACTACACTAAACGGTGAAGGTCTACAGCACCAAGATGGTCACTCACATGTTCAGGCTAACCTTATTCCTAACTGTGTTACTTACGACCCAACATACGGTTATGAAGTAGCCGTTATTATTCAAGACGGCTTGCGTCGTATGTACGGTAATAACGAAAACATCTTCTACTACCTAACGTTGATGAACGAAAACTATCATCACCCAGAAATGCCAGAAGGTGATGATGTTGCTGAGCAGATCATTAAAGGTATTTACAAGCTAGAGCGTGTTGAAAACGACAAGTCTAAGCTTAACGTACAACTAATGGGCTCTGGTACTATCTTGAACGAAGTACGTAAAGCAGCACAAATCCTTTGTGACGATTACAACGTATCTTCTGACGTGTACTCAGTGACCTCGTTCAACGAGCTAGCTCGTGAAGGTCAAGACGTAGCGCGCTGGAACATGCTTAACCCAGAAGCTGAGCAAAAAATACCTTACATTGGTCAGGTTATTACCAAAGACGCAGGTCCTGCGATTTCAGCCACTGACTATGTTAAGAACTACTCTGACCAAGTACGCGCGTTCATTGACACTGAATATCGCTGTCTAGGTACAGACGGTTTCGGTCGCAGCGACAGCCGTGAAAACTTGCGTACTCACTTTGAAGTTAATGCGTCATACATCGTGGTTGCATCACTTTACGAATTGGCTCAACGCGGTGACGTTGAGAAGAAAGTGGTAGCAGAAGCCATTAAGCGTTTTGATATTAACGCTGAAAAACTTAACCCACTTTACGCGTAAGCCAGATAAGGTATTTAACATATGTCAGATATTCAAAAGATTATCGTACCCGATGTAGGTGGCGACGAAGTTGAAGTTATCGAGCTATGTGTTGCCGTAGGCGACAACATTGAGGCAGATGAAGGCGTTGTTACTGTTGAAAGTGACAAGGCGTCGATGGACATCCCTGCACCGTTTGAAGGTGAGATTGTAAGCTTGTCTGTATCCGTAGGCGATAAAATCAAAGAAGGCGATGTAATTGGTGAAATGAAAGTTGCCAATGGCGATAGCACTGCTGAAGAATCTTCAGACGACGCGTCACAAGATGCGCCTAAGCAAGAAGAAGCACCAAAAGAAGAAAGCAAGTCAGAAGCAGCGCCAGCTGCATCTGGCAGCAGCGAAGTTATTGAAGTTGCCGTACCTGATATCGGTTCTGACGATGAAGTTGACGTTATCGACGTATTGGTTTCAGTAGGCGATACCATCGAAAAAGAAGATGGTCTTATTACCCTTGAAACTGATAAAGCAACAATGGATGTACCTTCAACACACGCAGGTACAGTGAAAGAAGTGTTCATCAGCACTGGCGATAAAGTGAAAGAAGGCACGGTTGTGATCAAGCTTGAAGTTGCAGGCTCTGGTTCATCGTCAGCTGAGTCTTCAGAAGCAAGCGCTCCAGCACAACAAGAAAGTACTGAGCAAGCGTCAGCACCTGCAGCAGCGTCAGCGAGCGAAACCATTGAAGTTGCGGTACCTGATATTGGCGAAGATGGCGAAGTAGACGTTATCGATGTATTGGTATCGGTAGGCGATACTGTTGAGAAAGAAGACGGTCTAATTACGCTTGAAACTGATAAAGCGACAATGGATGTACCTTCAACGCATGCGGGTACTATCAAAGAAGTCTTTATCAAAACAGGCGATAAAGTTAAGCAAGGCACTTTGGTTGTTAAGCTTGAGACCAGCGTTGGCTCGTCTTCAAGTGCAGCTGAAAAGCCTGCTGAAGCGCCTAAGCAAGAAGCACCTAAGAAAGAAGAGACTAAACAAGAGTCACAGCAAGACGCCTCTCAAGGCCGTTCTCCTGTGCCTCCAGCGCCAGCAGCGAAAGGTAATGGCAAAGCCCATGCGTCGCCTTCGGTTCGTCGTATTGCGCGTGAGTTTGGTGTAGACCTAACGTTAGTAAACGGTTCAGGTCCTAAAAACCGTATCTTGAAAGAAGACGTTCAAGCCTATGTGAAAGCTGAGCTTGCTAAGCCTCGTACAGCCGCAGCATCGGGCAATGCGCCGGTGGGTGACAATGTGCTTCAAATTGTGCCAGTGAAACCTGTTGATCACAGCAAGTTTGGTGAAATCGAAGAACAGCCGTTATCGCGTATTCAGAAGATTTCTGGTCCGTTCCTACACCGTAACTGGGCGACTATTCCGCACGTTACACAGTTCGACGAAGCAGACATCACAGAAGTTGAAGACTTCCGTAAAGAGCAAAACGCTTACCACGCGAAAATTAAGTCTGGTCTTAAGATCACGCCACTTGTATTCGTCATGAAAGCCGTTGCTAAAGCGCTTGAAAAATACGAAGTATTTAATTCTTCATTGTCTGATGACGGTGAAAGCTTGATCATCAAGAAGTTTATCAATATTGGTATCGCGGTAGAAACACCAGGTGGCTTAGTTGTTCCGGTTATTCGCGACGTGAATAAGAAAGGTATTGAGCAGCTATCACGTGAGCTTATCGAGACCTCTCAGAAAGCGCGAGAAGGTAAGCTTAAAGCGGCTGACATGCAAGGTGGTACTTTTACCATCTCTAGCCTAGGCGGTATTGGTGGTACGGCGTTTACACCTATTGTAAACGCGCCAGAAGTCGCCATATTAGGTGTATCGAAGTCTGAGATGAAGCCAAAGTGGAATGGTAAAGAATTCGAGCCGCGTTTGATGGTGCCGCTGAGCCTGTCATACGACCACCGAGTAATCGATGGTGCAGTAGGTGCGAGATTCTCTACTGAGGTTGCAGCAAACCTTACTGATTTGCGCAGAATCATACTTTAAATAAAAGGTCGAAAAAGTTTACAATATCAGTAACATTTTCGACGATTTTATAAGCCCATTTGGTGGCATTTAGGTTATGCTATTGCACAAAAGTAATAGCATGACCCTACAAGAACAGGATTGAGGTTCACAATGAGCGAAATTAAAACGCAATTGGTGGTACTGGGCGGCGGCCCTGGCGGTTATTCAGCAGCATTCCGTGCGGCTGACTTAGGTATTGAAACAGTTATCGTTGACTCTCGTGACACACTTGGTGGCGTTTGTCTTAATGTTGGCTGTATCCCTTCAAAAGCCCTTCTTCACGTTGCAAAAGTGATGAAAGAAGCGAAGCACCTTGCAAGCCATGGTGTAACGTTTGGCGAGCCAACCATCGATTTAGACAAAATCCGCGATTATAAAGACAGCGTAGTTAAGCAATTAACTAACGGTCTTGGCGGCATGTCTAAAATGCGTAAAACCAAGCACGTACAAGGCTTTGGTAAATTTACAGGCGCAAACACCCTTGAAGTAAAAAATGGTGACGACGTTACTACTATTACTTTTGAAAAAGCAATTATCGCAGCGGGTTCTGAGCCTGTAAGCCTACCGTTCATCCCAGAAGATGAGCGCGTAATTGACTCAACTGGCGCACTGGAAATGAAAGACATTCCAGAGAAAATGCTAGTACTAGGCGGTGGTATCATCGGTCTAGAAATGGGTACAGTATACGAAGCGCTTGGCTCAAACATCGACGTAGTTGAATTCTTAGACCAGCTTATTCCAGCAGCTGACAAAGACATCATGAAAGTATTCATGAAAGACTACAAAGAAAAATTCAACATCATGCTAGAAACGAAAGTTACTGCAGTTGAAGCAAAAGATGACGGTCTATACGTAACATTTGAAGGCAAGAACGCACCTGCTGAGCCAGTACGTTATGACAAAGTACTTGTTGCTGTTGGTCGTAAGCCTAACGGTAAACTAGTGGGCGCAGAAGCTGCTGGCGTTAATGTTGACGATCGCGGCTTTATTAATGTTGATAAGCAAATGCGTACTAACGTTGACCACATCTTCGCAATCGGTGACCTTGTAGGCCAGCCTATGCTTGCGCACAAAGCGGTTCACGAAGGTCACGTTGCAGCAGAAGTTATTGCTGGACAGAAGCACTACTTCGACCCACGTGCAATTCCTTCAGTTGCGTACACTGAGCCAGAAGTAGCTTGGGTTGGTTTAACTGAGAAAGAAGCGAAAGAGCAGGGCGTAAGCTACGAAACAGCGGTATTCCCATGGGCAGCCTCTGGTCGTGCAATTGCATCTGATGCAACTAACGGTATGACCAAGATGATCTTCGACAAAGACACGGGTCGCGTTATCGGCGGTGCAATGGTAGGTACCAACGCGGGTGAAATGCTTGGTGAGATTGGCCTAGCCATTGAAATGGGTGCGGATGCAGAAGATGTAGCATTAACTATCCACGCTCACCCAACGCTGAACGAATCTATCGGTCTTGCGTCTGAAATCTTCGAAGGAAGCATCACAGACTTGCCAAATCCGAAAGCGAAGAAAAAGAAGTAAACGTCTTTTTCGCTAATTAATTAAAACCCGCTCAACGAGCGGGTTTTTTGTATCTTGCACTTTTACAGCTCTGTGCTTTTCCTTTCTTTCGCTTAAGTTCTAACATAAAAAATTTCTTATTTGTTGGTTTTTTATACTAAAGGGTGATTTACGTTATTGAACGAACAATTAAAATACGCGCCTCTTAAGTTATCCCATTTAATACTCAACATACATAACAGGTTTTAATGCAAAGTACTCCACCATCTCGTTTGTCATCTCCGGCTTCATTTTCTAAACACGGTGAATATGCCATTGAACTCAACGGCTGCGTTATAAAGGCAGAATTGAAAGGTATTGCAACGCAAAAAATGCTGCAGCAATATCACGACGATGTTCTCATGCTGACAGGAAACCTTGATGGTGCGCAATGGGGCTTCATCGGCTCAATTTTTGGGACCGGTGTATTAACACCCGAAGCGGAAGAGTGGCTTGTAGTGTCTATAAAGCGCCGTATGGAGCTTGGCATGCATGCAAGTGTGGTTATTGCAGATAGGGCAAAAGTGCCAGCCTTAGTGGTTAGGCAGTTTGAGCGGGTATTTCAGCAAGCGGGAATAAAGTACTTGTTCTGTAGTAGTGAGCAGGAAGGGCTAGATTGGCTTTCTTCATTGGGATGTAAAACCAACTAACCCTGTTACTTGTTCTGTTATTGCGTGTTTAAGCAATCACTTTTTCTTTAATTTTTTGGTTGGCTGCAACTTCTTCAGTGTCAAACTCCTGCGTTTTAAGATGCGCTGGCGTGAACTCATTGCAGTCCATATTGCGCTGTTCCATAAAGCGCTTAACGGTTTTTTCGCAGTAGGCTTTACGGCAACATTGAGACAGCAACATTTCGTGACGCTGAACCCGTTCGCGTATAAATTTAACTACCAAACCTCGAAGCCATTGTAATCCTGCATCTTGGTCTTGACGCTTGTGCCACATAACAGACAGTGGCGAACTTACAATTTCAATTGGCGTTTCAAAAACCGCAAGTTCACCAGAAAATATCTCACGCTCCATTACAAGCGATGGTGCAACACAAATAAGATTACTTTCTTTTAGCAGAGGCGTTGCGTTGTAAAACTGATTAACCGACATAGCTACGCGGCGCTTTAACCCTAAGTTAGCCAATACTTGATCGGTAGGGCCTGTCACATCGCCTGTCACAGAAACCAATAGATGATCAGCGGCCACAAACTCTTCTAATGTAAGCTGGCTTTTTGCCAACGGGTGATCAGGGCGCATCACCACAACCCAGCTGGGATCAAGTACGTGTTCAGCGCGTATAACTGAATCAGGCTCTTGGTATTTGGAAAACGTTAGTTCAGCTTCTGCGTCTTTGAGTATTTTGTCCGTTTCCATATCGTAATTAGGAATAGCGTGAATATTGATACCTGGCGCTTCGTTTTCGATAACTTGGCGAAGTGGTCCCCACACCATAGAAACAATACTGTCTGTCGCGGCAATTCTGAACGTACGCTTGGCCGTTGCAGGGTTGAAGTCTGTCGGGTTTACCGCAACTTCAAGTTCACCCAACGGGCCTTGAATTTGGCTCCACAAGTTCTTGGCAAATGAAGTGGGTTGAATACCGCGTCCGTCCTTTACAAATAATTCGTCTTTCCATGCAGTTCGCATACGTGACAGGGCATTTGATACTGCCGGCTGAGTCATTGACAGCCTATCTGCGGCGCGGGTAATAGCACCTTCTGTCATTATCGCATCGAATATCATTAGTAAGTTTAAGTCATGTGGACGCATAATCGTCTCCGGTCTTTAGATGCTTCTTGCGATAATCATTTAGCCAAAAAGGAGGAAGCGCTGCGTAAACGCGCCGTAAACCCATCCTTGGGGGCTCCGCTACCGCATCCCTGCGGTAGAGGGTTTACTCCGCGCTTCCACCTCTTTGTCTCTCGACTATCGCAAAAAGCGTCAATTGCTTTTTGTGTACCAAAAGGTACGAGTAAATTACTCCGCATTGACAACGTGTGTCATCTCGCTTTGTATCTACAGGCTTCGTTATTTTGCCTTAAGTCAGGTGAAGCTCACTTGATTTCACCTTTTTATTTTTCAGATATCGCAAAATATATCGATGTCATTGCAATGACATAGTTTCGTTATAGGTTATAGCTAAATGCATTTATTTTCCAAATGAATGCGATGAGTGACAGTGTTACACTGCGCCGCTGTAGCCCGCTAATTTCCTAAGTTCTCGCTTTCTAAGCAGTTATTTGCGTGATAAAGGTGAAACCACCTTTTTTACGTCTAAATTTTGTCCGCTAGATTCTCAATATATAACATTGTGTGATGTGTTGCATATAAAAAGATAATTATTTTTATTGTTTGGTGTGGTCCATAATGCATTCCATCAAACTTTAGTCGAACTTAAGAGAGAATCTTGCAATGAAAACTTTTACCCGTTTATTGGCTGTTTTAAGCCTTACTGCGCTAGTCGCTGCATGCGGTGGTGACGAGCAGGATCCTAGTCAGTCTATGCAGGCAAACGCTGGCGTACCTGTGGATGTGGCAGCGGTTGTCACGCAACGCCTTACCGAATGGGACAACTTCACTGGTCGCTTGGAATCGCCACAAATTGTAGCGCTTCGTCCTCGTGTTTCAGGTTACATCGATTTTGTCGCATTTAAAGAAGGCGAATATGTTGAACAAGGGCAAACTCTGTTCCTTATTGACAACCGCACTTTTAAAGCAGAAGTCGCTCGCTTGACTGCACAGCTTGAAGAATCGAAAAGTCGACTGGAGCTTGCTGAGCAAAATTACAAACGCGCCCACAAACTTCGCAAGACACAAGCGGTGTCTGAAGAGGTACTTGATGCCCGTTTAGCAGAGAAAAACCAAGCGCTAGCGAGCCTTAATCAAACTCAAGCCGCTCTTGAAGTAGCGCGCTTAAACCGAGGTTTTGCGCGCGTTGAAGCACCTATTTCAGGTCGCATTTCTCGCGCTAATATTACCGAAGGCAACTTTGTAACGGCGGGTCAAACTGAACTTACTCGTATCGTGTCAACAGACCGTTTATACGCTTACTTTGACATCGACGAGCAAACGTACCTTAATTATGTATCAAGCAGCAATGCAACGTCTGTGAACGACAAGCCTGTTGCACTGCGTTTAGCCAATGAGTCTGACTACCAGCATTGGGGCCAAATTGATTTTATCGATAACCAAGTGAATGGCAGCACAGGTACATTGCGAGTTCGCGCGGTGTTCAATAACGAAGAAGGTCGCTTAATTCCTGGTTTGTTTGCCCACCTTAAACTCGCTGGAAGTACAAACGAACAGGGCATTCTTATCAAAGAAAAAGCCATTGGTACCGACTTGAATAACAAGTATGTGCTTGTGGTAAATGAAGAAAACAAAGTGGAATACCGTGCGGTTACACTGGGTGACAAAGTTGGCAGCATGCGCATTATTAAAAGTGGGCTAGCGGCTAGCGACACCATAGTGGTAGACGGATTACAACGCGTACGTCCAGGGGCGCCAGTGTCGGCGAACGAAGTACCTATGGGTGACCAAGATGCATTAGCGAGCTTGCAGGACTGGCAGTCTCAGGTAGATAACGTAACAGAAGTAACCAACATGGCGCATTACGAGGACGTACTGTCTGGTGGTTCAGTGGCATCTGGCACTGTAACAGTAGGTCTTAAGTAATGAACATCTCGCAATTCTTTATTAGCCGCCCGATTTTTGCGGGCGTGCTATCACTACTCATTTTTATTGGCGGTGCCATTGCAGTATGGCAGCTGCCCATTACAGAATATCCAGAAGTTGTTCCGCCAACAGTAGTGGTAACAGCCAACTATCCGGGCGCAAACCCAGAGGTAATAGCCGAAACCGTCGCGACACCACTTGAGCAAGAAATTAACGGCGTTGAAAACATGTTGTACATGTCTTCACAAGCAACCAGCGATGGCCGCATGACATTAACCATCACGTTTGCTATCGGCACAGACCCTGATGAGGCGACAACGCTGGTACAAAACCGTGTTAACCGTGCTACTCCACGTTTGCCACAAGAAGTGCAGCGTTTAGGTGTGGTTACTGAAAAGTCATCGCCTGACCTGACCATGGTGGTTCACTTAACATCGCCAGATAACCGCTACGACATGCTTTATTTGTCTAACTATGCCGATCAGTTCGTAAAAGACGAGCTGGCCCGTATCGACGGGGTAGGGCAAGTACGCCTGTTTGGCGCAGGCGAATTCAGCATGCGTGTGTGGCTAGACCCTAACAAACTTGCTGCGTTGCAAATGAACCCTGGCGATGTAGTAGCGGCAATCGCCGATCAAAACCAGCAAGCGGCTGCGGGTAGCCTTGGTGCACAGCCAACGGGGACTAGCGAGTTTCAGCTTTTAATTAACGTACGCGGTCGCCTTAAAGACGAATCTGAATTTGAAAATATCATCGTTAAAACCGGTGATAATGGCGAAATTACGCGCCTTAAAGATGTGGCTCGTATTGAGCTAGGTTCAGAGTTTTATGCGCTTCGCTCATTGATTAACAATAACCCAGCAGCGGCTTTACCTATTTTCCAAGCGCCGGGTTCAAATGCTATTCAAATTTCAGACGATGTGCGTTCGCGTATGGCTGAGTTATCACAGCTATTCCCAGAAGGCCTAGAATACGAAATTGCTTACGATCCTACCGTGTTTGTGCGTGGCTCAATTGAAGCAGTAATTAGCACATTACTTGAAGCGGTATTGCTTGTTGTTCTTGTGGTAGTCCTTTTCCTTCAAACATGGCGAGCATCCATTATTCCATTAGTTGCAGTACCAATTTCGTTGGTGGGTACCTTTGCGTTTATGCAGTTGATGGGCTTCTCACTTAACGCCCTGTCATTGTTTGGCTTGGTACTTGCCATTGGTATTGTTGTTGATGATGCCATCGTGGTTGTTGAGAACGTCGAGCGTAATATTTCTGAAGGCAAAACGCCGTTTGATGCCACGGTACAGGCAATGAAAGAGGTAACTGGGCCTATTATTGCAACAACACTTGTACTTGCAGCAGTGTTTGTACCGACCGCATTTATGAGTGGCTTAACAGGGCAGTTCTATAAGCAGTTTGCACTGACTATCACTATTTCAACGGTAATCTCAGCAATTAACTCGTTGACGCTAAGCCCAGCCTTGTCTGCACTATTGCTGAAGCCTCACGGTCAAGCTAACGACTGGCTTACCCGATTAATGGATAAAGTGTTTGGTCGTTTCGTATTTGCGCCTTTTAACCGTTTCTTTGACCGAGGTTCTAAGAAGTACACAGGTGCTGTAGGCGGTCTTATCCGTAAAAGCAGCGTCATTATGGTGCTTTACGCTGGGTTACTTGGCCTAACTTATTTCCAGTTCGCCAATACTCCCACTGGCTATGTACCGCCGCAAGACAAGCAGTACTTAGTCGCGTTTGCTCAGCTGCCTAATGCCGCCAGCTTAGATAGAACTGAAGAAGTTATTCGCGAGATGTCTCGTATTGCCATGGAACACCCTGGTGTTGAAGATGCCATTGCATTTCCGGGGCTAAACATTAACGGCTTTACCAATAGTCCAAGCTCAGGTGTTTTGTTTGCTACCTTGACCGACTTTGACAAGCGTACAAGTCCTGAATTATCGGGTGGCGCCATTGCGGCTCAGCTAAACCAAAACTTTGGCTCTATTAAAGGTGCGTTTGTGGCTATCTTCCCACCACCACCAGTAATGGGGTTAGGGACAATTGGCGGTTTCCGCTTGCAGGTGGAAGACAGAGGAAATCTTGGATTTGAAGAGCTAGAGCGCGTCACACAAGAAGTGATTGGCAAAGCATGGGCACATCCTGCGCTTACCGATGCTTTCACCAGCTTTACGGTTGCTGTGCCTCAACTTGATGTAGATGTAGATCGCGAAAAAGCCGTAAGCCAAGGCGTGAATATCGATACCTTGTTCACCACTATGCAGGCTTACTTGGGCTCACTGTATGTTAATGATTTCAATTTGTTTGGTCGCACGTACCAAGTGAATGTGCAGGCCGATGCGCAGTATCGTCAAGATATTGAAGATATTACGCAATTCAAAATTAGAAATGCACAAGGTGAAATGATTCCCCTAGGTTCATTTTTAAATATAGAGCACAGCGCAGGTCCAGACCGTGTTATGCACTATAACGGATATATCACGGCAGAAATCAATGGTGCGCCGGCGCCGGGTTATTCATCTGACCAAGCGAAAGCCGCTATTGAAGAAATTTTGGCTGAAACACTGCCATTGGGCATGACTTACGAGTGGACTGAATTAACGTATCAGCAAATTCTTGCAGGTAACGCATCAGCCTTCGTATTCCCACTCGTGGTGTTGTTGGTGTTCCTTGTACTTGCTGCACAATATGAAAGCTTGCGCTTGCCACTGGCCATCATTCTGATTGTACCAATGACATTGCTGAGCGCGTTAATAGGTGTGCAAGTTTACGGTGGTGATAACAACATCTTCACTCAAATTGGATTGATTGTACTGGTCGGCCTTGCCACTAAGAACGCCATTCTTATTGTCGAGTTTGCTAAAGAGCTGCAAGACAAGGGTATGGATGCGCTCTCTGCTATTAAAGAAGCGAGCCGTTTGCGTTTACGTCCTATTTTGATGACTTCAATTGCATTCATTATGGGCGTACTGCCAATGGTTATCTCTACAGGCGCAGGCGCTGAAATGCGTCAGGCGATGGGGGTAGCAGTATTCTCAGGCATGATAGGCGTAACCTTCTTCGGGCTAATCCTAACCCCAGTCTTTTACTATTTGCTAAAGCGCAACGGTTAACTCTCCCGTCTACCCAAGCGTTGCCCTCTTAAGGGGCTCTTTAGGCCACTCATTTGAGTGGCCTTTTTTTTGCCTTAATTCGCCTCAACTAGCCTTATTTACACAACAAAAAGGGTGCTATTGTCGATTAAACTTGGATAAGTATTAAATGTATTAGGGAGTTAATCGTGAAAGTAGGTGCAGCAAGTATTATTGCAATAGGAATGATTGTCGCGTTAAGCGTACTTGGTCTTCAGGTATCAGGCGCGATGAATGATATGCAGACGTGGGACAGAGTCGTCACTGTTAAAGGCCTTTCTGAAAGAGAATACATTGCCGATCAGGTAATTTGGCCCATTCAGTTTGTTGATGCGGGTAATGACCTGCCTGCACTGTACGATCAAATCGAAAAGAACAGTGCCAAGGTATCACAGTTCTTGCAAACCAAAGGGATATCAAGTGAAAGCATCACAATAGGGAAGCCGGAAATCACCGACAAGCTAGCCCAACAATACGGCGGTTCTGACAGAGCGCCTTTTCGCTACAGTGCTATTCAGACCGTCACGGTATTTTCTGAAGACGTGGAAAAAGTCAGACTGCTGATGCAACAAATAGGTGAATTGATCAAAACGGGGATTGTGTTGTCTGATCAAAGTTATCGCGCCCAACCAGACTATGTATTTACACGCTTAAACGAAGTTAAACCGGAAATGATTGAAGAGGCAACACTCAATGCACGAGAAGTCGCTGAGAAATTCGCAAAAGACTCGCAAAGTACGTTAGGAAAAATCAAGCGGGCGAATCAAGGGCGGTTTACCATCAGTAGCCGAGATAGCCATCACCCTCATATTAAAAAGGTAAGAGTAGTCTCGACCATTGACTATACGCTCATCGATTAGCGCTAGGCGTGCTATGCTATTAAAAACCAACATGTAAACAGTGCCTTCATTTTGGTACTGTTTATTTTTGTTTGACGGGCATTGCAATGAAGCTATCACTCAGTGGAAGCTTAGTAACCCTGTATTTCGCGTATCGATAAACGAGTGTATCGCATGTCAGAACAATCACCACAGTCTCAGCAGCTGGAATTTTTTGAAATTCCCAGTCCCTGTATTGGTGTATGTGAGTCTGGGCCGAGAGGGTTTTGTAAAGGTTGCTTTCGAAGTCGAGACGAGCGGCTGTATTGGCTTAAGGTGGACGATGCTACCAAACGCCAAATAATCAGTGCGTGCGCTAGACGAAAACGTGCGGTACTTGCAAGGGCGAGAAAACAAGGTGAATCAAGTTCAACTGATGAACTAGCCCAGTATAATTTATTCAGTGATCTATAAATACGTAATACGTGTTTAAGGGTAGGGTCAACCAACTGATAGATGTATAATGTCATTGTATTGGCAAGCAACCTAAGTGAGAGTAATTAGATGTCGATAGAAAAGTACGTTGCATTTGCGGCGAAATCTTTTGCGCTACCTGATATATGCGTGCGATTACGCGCAGTACTAGATGATCCGCGCTCTACGGCGGATGATTTAGGCAACCTTATTAGTGTTGATCCTTCCTTAACTGCTAAAGTGTTGCGCCTTGCTAACAGTTCACTTTTTCGTTTTCCCTCTCAGATAGAATCCGTTTCAAAAGCAATCAACGTGATTGGTGGTGAGGCGCTCTACAATATTGTTGTTGCAGAAACAGCAGGTACTGCATTTAAACACTTCGAAACCAAATACGTGAGTATTGACAAACATTGGTACTCTTCGGTGTATTGCGGCATGGTGGCAAAGAGCCTTGCCATGCGACTGAATATTCGTGGTGCAGATCGCTTTTTTGTTATGGGTATGCTGCAAAACTTAAGTGAGTTAGTGGTGGCAAAACGTGCTCCAAAGCGCTATGTCGCTTACTTAGACAGTAAAAGCAGTGGATTACCAGATGAAGGGCAACGTGCGCATTTTGGTTTTACGTTTGCACACTGCAGCGGTATCATATTGCAAAACTGGAACTTACCCCTTGGTCTTTCTCAGCCCGTTACGCACATGAACGACGGTGATCATCAAGCCTCTGATATCGATGTTGGTGTCCTTGCGCTGGCAAATAAAATTACAATTAGCCAGTTAGAACAAGAAATGTATGGTGATATTGAACTTTTTACTTCAGAGATAGCCAATACAGTAAGTCTAGATATGGAACTGGTTAGAGTATCTGCGGAGTACGCGGAAATTGAAACTGCAAAAGTGGTATCTCTAATTCAGTGAGCAAATAAAATCAGAATTATAGTGCTAGCGTCAAACCGCTAGCATGCTCTTCCAGCGGATGGACGTAAGCAAGCGCCAACATAGGCGTAATATAAAACGAAGCTCGACGTGTATCTCAATATGTTTAATAAAAAATTTATACCGCGCTTAGTAGTGTGTTTAGTTAGTTTTTGCCCCGTTTTTTCACTTCAGGCCAAAGACCTTATCCAAACGCTATATCACGCTGACTTTACCCCAGATACTGACGATGAAATTCCGCGTTTTTCTTTAGACGGCGAATTAGGGATCCTGCTTAACTCTGGTAATACGTCTGCAGCGAGTATAAAAGCCGCAGTTAATGCTGACCATGAAACTCAGCAATGGAGTAGCCTTTATTTCGCTGAGCTGCTTTACAAAGAGTCGGGCACAGCAACAACAGACCGAGAGGTGAGCGCTCAGCGGTTTTATACCAGTGCCCAATTTGACTACAAGCTGGTAGCAAACGGGCGACGTTTGTTTATGTACGGCGACTATGAAGACGACAAGTTTACCGGTTACGACCACCGTGCGTCTTTGGCCGCGGGGTGGTCGCAGCGCCTGTGGCGTAATGAAGATAGTGAGTTTCGCTACAGTATTGGCCCAGGCTACACATTTATACAAGCTGAGGAAGACAATGATAACTTGGTGAACGACGGTATCATCGTGCGTGCGTCAGCAGAGTATCGTTATCGCTGGAGTAGCGGCGCGAAGCTTCGTCAGTTTGTGAGTACCGAAGCGGGTGAAGAGAATACCAAATCGCGCTCAGAAACCTCGCTCTCTGCCAACGTATTTGGCTCGTTGGCCATGAAGCTTTCCTTTATTCTTAACCATGAGACAGACACCGCTGAAGACGTAGAACCACTCAGTACGGAAACGTCAGTGGCCTTGGTATATCAGTTCTTTTAGTCAATTAGTGTAAATTCGTCTGATTGCTCGCAGTTTTTATGGCGATGTCATTGACGGATAGAATGAGAAATGTACACTTCGCAGCAATGTTTATCAGGCCGCGCTTGGCGCGACCTTTATACTCTTAATACAAAAATTCGCGTTACACCGCCTTGCAGTTCAAAAGGTTTCGTGTGTAACAAATGGAACGATAATCAATAGGATTGTTCAATGAAAAAGCACGCGCTTGCATCTTTAATCGCACTTTCACTTTCTTCAACCGCTTTTGCTCAAGATGATGAAGTAAAACCATTCACAATGGAAGGTGAGCTAGGTTTTATCTCAACAACGGGTAACACTGATACTACGTCTATCAATGCAGGTATTACCGCAAGTCAGGAGCTTGAAAACTGGAGCAATGACTATGCTATTGAAGGTTTGTACCGCCAAGAAACGGTAGAAGGTGATGATGGCGAAGACGAAGATGTAACATCAGCGCAGAAGTTCTTTGCATCTGCTCAGGGTAACTACAAATTGGAAAACCCTGACAATCGATTATTCGTGTTCGCGTCATACGAAGATGACCGTTTTAGTAACTTTAATTACCAGTCAACAATTGCAGCGGGTTGGAACCAAAAAGTGCTTCAAACCAAAAAGCACACGCTAGAGTACTCAATCGGTCCGGGTTATTCATTTGTTGAAACTCAGGAAGATGAAAGTCAGAACAGCGTCATCGTTCGTGCTTCAACCATTTATTCATGGAAAATTTCAGATACGGCGAAGTTCACACAAACAGCCAGTACCGAAGTGGGTGAAGAGAACACGAAGTCACGTGCTGAATCAGCGCTTACTGCGACAATTAGCGGTAACCTTTCAATGCGCTTATCTTTCAAGCTAGATCACAACTCACAAGTCGCAGAAGGTGTCGAGAAGCTTGATACTGAAACAGCGGTTAGCTTGGTTTACAACTTCTTCTAAGCCAATAGTGGCTAATTGTTAGATATAAAAAAACGCTGCATTTGCAGCGTTTTTTGTTTAAAACGTCGTGCCCAACAATTAATGAAGGATACGGGTTTTTATCGTACCTTCAATTTGTTGCAATTCGGCCAATGCCTCATAGCCACGGTCTTCTTTTACATCAACTACCACGTAACCAATTTCAGCATTGGTTTGTAGGTATTGCGCTTCAATATTGATACCTTTTTGCGCAAATGCTTGGTTAATTTGCGTTAAGATACCAGGCTGGTTTTTGTGAACATGCAATAGGCGCGAACGTCCAGTGTGCTCTGGCAACGATACTTCAGGGAAGTTAACCGCAGATAACGTAGAGCCGTTGTCACTGTATTTGGCTAGTTTACCCGCTACTTCAATGCCGATATTCTCCTGCGCTTCTTGTGTACTACCACCCACGTGCGGCGTTAGAATTACATTATCGAATTTACGCAAAGGAGACTGAAATTCTTCGGTATTCGACTTAGGCTCAACAGGGAATACGTCGATAGCGGCCCCGTTTAAATGGCCACTCTCAAGCGCATTTGCCAGCGCATCAATATCTACAACCGTACCGCGAGATGCATTAATCAATATGCTGCCAGGCTTCATTTGCGCCAGTTGTTCTGCCCCAATCATATTCTGTGTTGATGGTGTTTCTGGTACGTGAAGAGAAACCACATCTGACGTGTTAAGAAGCTTTTCGAGCGACTTAACTTGGGCTGAATTGCCCAGTACCAGTTTATCTTCAATATCAAAAAACTGAACGCGCATACCCAAATGTTCGGCAAGTATGCTCAATTGCGTACCAATGTGACCATACCCAATAATACCCAGTGTTTTACCGCGTGCTTCATAAGAACCAACCGCTGTTTTTTCCCACTCGCCACGGTGCGCTTTTGCATTTTTGCTGGGCACTTGACGCAATAGAAGAATAATTTGTCCAAGTACTAATTCTGCTACAGAGCGGGTATTTGAGAACGGCGCGTTAAATACGGGGATACCTCGGCGCTGCGTTGCTTCAAGGTCAACTTGGTTTGTACCAATACAAAAGCAACCAATGGCTACTAGCTTTTGAGCTGCTTCAACTACTTTCTCTGTAATTTGAGTACGCGAGCGAATACCAACAAAGTGGGCGTCTTTGATTTTCTCAATTAGCTCATCTTCTGGAAGCGAGGTTTTAAGAAACTCAATGTTGCTATAACCATTACTTTTAAGGGTTTCCAATGCACTTTGGTGAACGCCTTCTAGCAATAAAATTCGGATTTTATCCTTCTCTAATGAAACTTTGCTCATGAACTCGCTATCTCTCGCTGATGTAATGTGGGCAATAACTACGTTTTTGTAGGGTTGCTACCAGTATGTATTCACCACTAGGGCCGCTTTATACGTTGAGTGGTCTTAACTCACTTCATTATGATAGGCGTCGTCGATTATCTTCAAGGCCATCTAGACGTCTAAACGAAAGCTATCAGAAAATAGCCAAAGATAAAAGTAGTAATTGTGCTAACACTGCACCCAGCGTGTGTGCGCAGTGTCAGCAAAAAGGCTATTTATATGTGTCAACACCCGTATCGGTAGCAGAAAGGACAATGTCTGCGCCACGAAGCGCGAATATACCGTTCGTTACTACACCTGGAATATTATTGATTTTTTGTTCAAGCTCTCGTGGGTTTAAAATTTCAAGATTGTGAACATCAAGAATTACATTGCCATTGTCGGTGACCACACCTTGTCGATATTCAGGATCACCACCAAGTTTCACTAACTCTCTAGCAACGAATGAACGTGCCATCGGAATAACTTCAACAGGCAGTGGGAATTTACCCAAAACAGGCACACGTTTACTCTCGTCAACAATACACACAAACGTTGTGGCTGCACCAGCAACAATTTTTTCACGGGTTAGCGCTGCGCCTCCACCTTTTATCATATGCTTGTGCTCAGTAACTTCGTCAGCGCCGTCGATATACACAGAAAGGTCACTTACTTCGTTAAGTTCGAAAACTTCAATGCCCAGTGCTTTCAAGCGCTCGGTAGATGCTTCAGAGCTTGATACTGCGCCTTCTATTTGGTGTTTTATTTTGCCGAGTTCTTCAATAAAGAAGTTAACGGTTGAGCCTGTACCAACACCAACAATACTGTCTGGTTTTACGTAGGCAATAGCCGCCTTTGCCACGGCCTGTTTCTTTGCATTCTGATCCATAGGGTTACTCTCTGGGTATTTTTGCTTGCAGTGTAACCGATAAAATAACGTGAACCCACCTAAACGAGTGGATATTTTGACAAGAACTTAAAAAATGAAAAACGCAGCAAAAGAAGTTTTGCTGCGTTGGGGGAAAGGTCAATATGCCCTTGTGCTTACGCCTTAGCTTCTGGCAGTCTTAATTGCATTTGTTGAGGCACTAGCTTTAATACCCAGCGACGGCAGCTATGCCAATATGCTGAAAGCAGAAGCAGTGAAGTACCAATGCACAGACCTGTGATAGCAAAGCTTGAAGACACCATGCCAAAGTCTTCCATAAGTGCTGAGAAGGTGTAAACCACATAGGTCAGGGCCGAAACCATAATGGCACGACGGTCAACGGCAATAGATATGATGGCAAGAAGCACGTACAAAGCCAAAACAATAAGCGAGATAAACAGGTCGCCGCTACCTTCAAGCACGCCTAGACTTTGAAAAATAGGGTGTACAATCATTGGCGCCGAAATAAGGTGCAGCCAAAATGCAACGTCTGAAGCGCGAGTTTGTCTTGCTGTGTCTTTGCTGTCCCAATACATAGCTAGGCCGAAGATCACTAATCCAAACG
Source organism: Alteromonas sp. 009811495 (assembly GCF_028865455.1). Taxonomy (NCBI): domain Bacteria; kingdom Pseudomonadati; phylum Pseudomonadota; class Gammaproteobacteria; order Alteromonadales; family Alteromonadaceae; genus Alteromonas; species Alteromonas sp. 009811495. The sequence goes on along the minus strand of NZ_CP113972.1, from coordinate 3,212,435 downwards.
CCAAAATGAAGTGGTTAATGTATAGCAATGTTGCTGGGAACATATAAACAACGGTAGCAACAATACCAGCCGTTAGTGTTGCCGCTCCAGCCGCTACGGTAATGGGTACTCTAAAACGCATCCAATGAGCTATTGCACCAAAGGTAGTTAATAACCCTGAGCCTATGAACGCAATTTCTTTAACTTCAGGTCGAAATAGAATAGGAATGGCAAACAACCCAAGTAGGAATGACAGCAGTAATGCAATTGCCGGTAGTGCCATACGACGTTTATTCACGAAGTATTCGGCAAGTATCCAAGAGCCAACAGCCAGAGCGATACCACCAAGAGGAGGTGTTACCGCAAATCCTAACCAAGCGAGCGACGCAAGTAAAAGTGCACTGGCTATCACGACAAATATATCGTTAAAACCATTTATCAAGCGGAAGTTTTCTTCATCAACAGCATGGCTATTGCGGGTGTTGTTGATGAACTGTCGAAACTGCGTTACATCCGTTTGACTAAATATGTTCTGCTTTACCGCCAGTGTGAGGTCTTCGTCTGTATACATATCCTGTTCCTTATTCTTCTATGCGGATGGTATTGTCATTAACCATTAAAGCAATTTAAACGCCAAGGTAAAAAGTTGATATAAATCAATATTATACTGGTATTTTGGTTGCGTTTTTTTTAAATTGACCACAAAGAAATGACATAACTGACGAATAGATAGCCAACCTGACCATATCATTCAGCAAGCACTAATTCGCTTGCATAAGAACCAGAACGCTAAAAACTGAGCGGCCGGCTGTTGTTAAACGTCATGTACGAGAGTGCTAGTACAATGAATCTAGTGAGGGAGTACCTTAAAAATGAAGTATTCTTGTAGGCGTTACAATTGCATCTAGCGGAATATCCCAAGGGGCGATAGGCAGTGCTGAAACTTCTTGGATATCGTGAGCTACACCAATAAGTGTTGGTTTTGTGTTTGCCAATTGTGTAAAAGCGAGGGTTCTATCATAGTAGCCGCCACCCATACCCAGCCGATTGCCCGCAGTGTCAAATCCAACAAGTGGCATCAAAATGAAATTAATGTTTTTTGCAGGTATTACGTCGTAGCAAGCGAGTTGGGGCTCTTTAATACGATACTTATTTTCAATCATTTTGGTTTGCGCACTGTAACGCAAAAACAGCAGGTGTCCTTTGCATACAGGGTGCAAAACGGGCAAACAAAACGTGATATTGGGAAGCTCTCTCCAGCAATGACTGACAAACGCTTGTAAATCAACTTCGCCATCGTTTTGAAGATACACAGCAACGTTGCAGTGTTGGTCATGAGGAAAAAGAAGCGATAATTGTGAAACCATAGCGTTCGCCGCACGCCTTTGTGCATCAGTTGCTATGGCCTTTCTTGCGGTGCGAAGCGTTTTCCTTAACGCTGCCCGTGCGTTCATATCGGTAAGCTGTACAGAATCAACCATTGATGTTTTTAACTCAAACCACGGTTATTGATTTTGACAAAGAAAGGTATTTAGCATGCTTACCAGTTCTTTGCTGTCTATTGGCTTAGTCAGGACTGCATCTAGCCCTTTCTTATGCAAAGCATCGGCTTCTGTGATTACATCTGCGGTAAGTGCTACAACAGGCAGTTCCGGCTTTATCGCTTTAATTTGGGCGGTGGCTTCATCACCTTGAATACCGGGTAGATTCAAATCCATAAGCACGAGATCAACAGGATTGGATTTGACATATTCCACACCTTCTTCGCCAGTACTTACCAAGGCAACGGGGGTTCCAAGTTTTTCGAACAAAGTCTCGATAACAATTTGGTTTATTTCGTGATCTTCTACCACAAGTACATTAACCGTTTTATCGAACATGGCTTGCGCCACAAAGCTTTGAGGCTGGTCCTCAACAAACTGATTCGCGCTAATTTCATCAGCTGGAAGCGTAATACTTACTCTAGTGCCTTCATTGAGTTTACTGCTTACTTTGATACTGCCATCCATCAATTCAATGAGGCGCTTTGAAATATTTAATCCAAGCCCTGTGCCTTTAATTTGATAGGCATTATCCATTCGTTCATACGCAGTAAAAAGTCGCTCTTGGTCTTCTTCACTCATACCAATACCTTGGTCGGAAACAGTGAATATAAGACGACTATTTTTGTACTTAACCTGTGCCTTAACCGCTTTATCTTTGGGCGTATATTTTATGGCGTTTGACAATATGTTAAGGGCAACTTGGCCAAGTTTGGTATCGTCAAAGAAAAGTGAATCTGGAACCGACTTATCAATGTTAGTGGTAAATGTGATATTACTGTCTTGTGCACGAATAGTGGTAAGCGAAAACAAATGGGTGAAAAAATCTTTGGTGTTTACCGCTCTTGGCATTACACGCATTTTTCCTGCTTCTATTTGCTTAATGTCCAGTACCGAGTTAACAATTTCAAGCAAGCGTTCACCGCTTTTGGTGACATGAGAAAGCGGGCCGCTAAAACTTGTGGGTAATTCTAGCTTTTTGGCTTCGACTTCAAGCAAATGACTAAACGTGTTTATGGCATTAAGCGGCGTTCGAATCTCGTGACTTACATAAGACAGAAAATCTGATTTAAATTGACTAGTGCGTTCCAGCTCTCGATTTTTACGTTTAAGTTCAAGATGGGCCACCACTGACTTACTTAAGGTAAGCAACGATGCGCGCTGTTCATCGCTGAGTTCTCGCGGCTTTTGGTCAATAGCGCATAGGGTGCCGATAGCATGACCTGACGGCGTGACTAAGGGAGCGCCAGCATAAAACCGAATGTCGGGCGCGCCGGTTACCAGTGGGTTGTCGTGAAAGCGTGGATCTTGTGTAGCATCGGGAACTTCAAATATTTCCCTTTGTAAAATGGCGTGAGAGCAAAACGCTATCTCACGTGACGTTTCTTGTGCATCAAGACCTACTCTTGATTTGAACCACTGCCTATTGGGATCGACAAGACTAATGAGTGCAATTGGTGTTTCGCAAATTTGCGATGCCAATGCCGTTAGATCGTCGAATAGCTGCTCAGCCTCGGTATCGAGTACGTCGTAACTCAATAGTTCGGCTAGTCGCTCGTTTTCATTTTCAGGGATAGGCGCAGATATCATGACGTTCTTTATTCAACCTTGAAGACAATAAAAAAGGGAGCTGATCCAACAGCTCCCTTTAACATTATCACACTGAGTTTAAAGTGCGTAAGTATCTATAAAGAATTGTTCAAGTTTCGCGTGGTCGACCTTAGTCGCCACCTTAATGGTGTTCGCTTCATTCCACAATGGGCTTGGTGTTGTGCCTTTAGGCGCTACAACCGTTTGGCCTCGATCAAGCGTACCTGTACCAACGCGAACATGGCCTTCAGTAAGCTCAAATAGCTCAGGGTTACGCAGATGCGCGATAGGGAACGCATCGTGGAAGAAACATACGCGGTCTTCACGGTTTTGCGAGTAAAAGTCCATGTAGAACTGCGCACTTTCTTGAACGAAGCTACCTAGGGTTGGGTTCTTTTCTGCAAGTACGTCTACGAACGTTGGCGCAAATGGAACATCGTTAGTCACGTCTAGACCAAACATGGTCAAATCCCAATCGGCAGCAAACACAATTTCCGCGGCGTTTGCGTCGTTCCAGATATTCGCTTCAGCAACAGGTGTAACGTTGCCTCGAACAAAGGCTGCGCCGCCCATAATGCTTACACCTTTAACCAGCTTTGGCAGTTCAGGCTCTAGGCGTAGTGCTAACGCCAAGTTGCCTAGTGGACCAATAGCTACTATGGTGATTTCACCCGGGTATTTACGTGCCATGTCCACAATAAATTGCGCAGAGCTGCGTGGATCTAGTTCAGTTTTTGGTGCATCAGGCTTAATGTGACCGAAACCATAGTCGCCATGTACAAAGTGTGCGTAGGTTGATTCTGGGCCTACCCATGGCATGCCAACCCCTTTAGTTACGGGAATATCTTTCCCCGCCAACTCGCAAAGGGTCAGCGCGTTTTGTGCTGCCATATCAACAGGAACGTTACCGAAAACGGTCGTTAAACCAAGAACTTCAATATCTGGAGATTGAAAAGCGAAAAAAATCGCCATTGCATCATCAATACCCGGATCTGTATCTAAAATGATTTTATGTGCCATCAATTCATTCTCAAATGCGTGTTGCTAGTTAGCGTGTTTCGCCAAGAAACGATCTACTTCTTTTTGCGTAGGGATACTCTGTGCTGCACCTTCGCGGGTTACCGCGATAGCTGAAGCGGCACATCCACGACGAAGTGCTTGCTTGGCATCGGTATGGTTGCTGTATGCTGATAAGAAATACCCAATAAAGGTATCGCCAGCCGCTGTTGTGTCTACCGCATCAACAGAGAATGCTTTTACTTCAACATCTTCGTTTTTGCGCAGCATCATTACACCAGCTTTACCTAATGTAATAATGACTTCACAGTGTGACCATTGTGACTTAAACACAGACACAATATCTTCAAGGGATTCTTTTTCAGTAATTGCGGCTGCTTCAGTTTCATTGACAATCAGCAAATCAACACACTCAAGAGGAAGTTGTTTTACCGAATCACTCATTGGAGCAGGGTTGAAAGCAACTTTTAAGTGTTTCTCTTTCGCTTGGCGAAGCACTTCTTCAATGCTACTGGTTTCGTTTTGCGTCAGCACCCAATCAGATGGCTTCGCATCATCAAGTGCTTGCATTACTGTTTTGGCAGTAATGGTTTGGTTGGCACCGCCGAAAAGTACAATGGCGTTTTCGCCGCTTGGAGTCACTTGAATTATTGCGTGTCCAGAAGGCGTTTCAGAGCATTTAACACCGCGACAATCAACACCTTTTTTAATTAGCGCTTGTTTGAATGCTGCGTCGTTTTCGTGAATGCTGCCCACGTGGCGTACGTCAGCACCGGCTTGTGCTAACGCGATAGATTGGTTTGCACCCTTACCACCTAACAGTGTTTGGTAGTGGGTAGAGGCCAGCGTTTCACCAGGTTGCACGAAGTGTTCTACCTGATAGACGTGGTCGATATTGATAGAGCCAAAATTTATAATTGCCATTTCTTCTTCCGTCGAAAGAGGGCGCTTCCCAGAATGCCGCTGTCCATGTTTCGCCCGTGAACCGAAAAGTTCAGGGCGGAAGCATCACAACTGCCGTAGGCTTCTCGATACAAGTCGAGCCTGCACAATAGCAATCGTTTCAACTTCCTTGGTTTAAAGCATCGGCCAGGGACATGAATGAACTAGCAAACATCCCAGGAAACATTGTTGTTGTATTAAACGCAACAGGGTATATCAAACGAGTTGTTCAGTGAAGCGGATCACTTAACAAGCCTACTACTTATTTTTGCGTTGTTGATTATTACTGTTGAAAAGAAACTTTCATTTTCTTGACCAGTTGGTCAGCAATTATACACGCATATTTGATAAGCTCAATATTCAAGCCTACGCCCAAATAATGATTATTACCCGTTGAGAGTGGAATTCCTTATCCTTGTTGAGTTTCAAGACACCTTTAATAGTGGAAAATACATATTACCTAGCGTCGAACTCGTCTGAGATCTTAGATGAATAACTAGTATGTTGCCAGTGAAGAAGTGCCAAAAAGCGAAATTGTGGGTTCGTTCGCTTAGTGAGTAACCAACGTTATCAACGTAGTGAATTTTTCGAGGCTCAAACTGTTTGTTCTGTGTACGTATTGAGTCCGCCGCACAACCAAATAGTTGCAAAACTAGGTTTTACATATTGAATTTTGCTAGTATTAGTACCACAAACGAGAGTCAGGCTGCGCGCATTTGAAGATATTTATTTTTGTGTGCAGCGACGTATTCTCAACATCGAATTACAAAAAGAGATTTCTTTGTGGAAAAACAGCTCGATTACGACAGTGTAAGCAACAAGTTATCACAACACGGCATTATAGTTGATGGTGCAGAAGTGCATGGTATTTTGTGTGGCATGCTATGTGGCGGTATGTCTTTAACTGACCAAAAGTGGCTAGAGGCACTTAGCGAAACTATCAATCAAGGTGATGCGTTTTCTGATCAGGCATCACACTTACTCACCGCCCTTTTCAATCAAACATGCCAGCAACTACTTGAGCCAGAATTTGCGCTTAGCCTTCTGCTTCCAGACGATCAAGCTCCTATCAATGATAGAGGTGCAGCATTAATCAATTGGGTGCAAGGTTTTATGCTGGGCTTTGGCTTACACCAGCAAGATTTAATGCAGTGCTCTGATGATGTGAAAGAAGCATTAGAAGACTTTGCTGATATTGCGCGCATGGAAGAACCTATGGACGCCGATGAGGAGTCTGAAAAAGCGCTGTTTGAAGTGGTCGAGTACGTAAAGATTTCTGCTATTTTGTGCTACAGCGAACTCGGGCAGTCACTATTAGACGATCAGCAAGATTCACCATCGGTGCATTAACCATTAGCGTGGCTAAAAGGCTTCACATATACGATCTAGGGACTAGGGTTTATGATTAGTGCGCAAGAGTTCATTGCTCGCCAAGACCGGTTGTTGGCGCAGTGTCAACCAAATAGTGTCTGCATAGTACCAGCAGCCACTATGGTCACACGTAGTCGTGACACAGAATACCTCTTCAGGCAAAACAGTGATTTCTGGTATTTGACTGGATTTGAAGAGCCTAATGCGTGGCTTATTTTGTCGAACCATCCTCGATATGGCGAACGTTATCGAGCTATGGTGGTGCAAGCAAAAGACAAGCATGCTGAGATTTGGCACGGCAAACGCTTAGGTGCTGAAGCTGCACTTTCTCGGTTCAGTTTAGATGAAGCATTTGAGTTACAAGAGCTTGAAGAGGCCCTGCTTGAGTCAATGCAAGGTCAACAAAATGTGTACTTTGCTCTGGGGCAAAGCAGTGCCTATGACAAACTTTTCAGTGAGGCCATGAACACGCTTCGCGATGCACCTAAAGAGTCACTTGCGCCTTTAACTATTCACGACCCTCGGCCTATTTTGCACGAAATGCGTTTGTTTAAATCGGCGTGTGAAGTGGCAATGATGAAAGCCGCTGGAGAAATTACTGCTCGCGCCCACAAGCGAGCAATGCAGTTCGCTGCACCAGGGTGCTATGAGTACCAACTCGAAGCTGAAATTCATCATGAATTTGCCATGGCAGGGGCGCGTTCACCTGCATATAGCACCATTGTAGGCAGCGGCAAAAATGCCTGTATTTTGCATTACACACAAAATAATGCCCAAGTTAATGATGGCGACTTGATCTTGATCGATGCAGGGGCCGAATATCAAGGGTACGCTTCAGACATTACGCGAACGTTTCCAGCAAACGGCGTTTTTTCCCAAGCTCAACGAGACATTTACAATGTGGTGCTTAAGGCGCAGCAAAGTGTATTAGATATGCTAGGGCCCGGCATGACGTTATCTGATGCCATGCAGCACAGCGTAGAGGTGATTACCGAGGGTTTGGTTGCCTTAGGTATTTTCGAGGGAAGTGTGGCACAAAACCTTGAAGAGGAAACGTGGCGTCAGTATTACATGCATGGCTTAGGGCATTTCATTGGGCTAGATGTACATGATGTGGGCAACTATAAAATTGATGGTGAAGACAGGCCCCTTAAACCTGGTATGGTCATTACCGTTGAACCAGGTATTTATATAAGCGAAGACAGCGATGTACCCGCCCAATATAAAGGAATAGGGATCCGCATTGAAGACGATGTAGTGATCACAGCCTCTGGTGTTGAAATACTCACCGCTGATGTTCCAAAAGCAATAGATGAAATAGAAGCCCTTATGAAAAAATAAGCGGTGTGGTGGTAAGTGACTTTTAAACGCACTGCTCATATTAGTTGCAGTGCGTGACAACCAAGTGAATGTAAAGAGAGTATCAACGGGTGAAATCGGTAGATGTGGTAATTGTAGGAGGCGGTATTGTGGGTACCGTTTTGGCAAAAGGTATCGCCGAGCAAGCCGGTTTGCAGGTTACATTAATCGACGCATCTCATCCCACAATAAATAGCAGCGCAAGCAGTACATTTAACCCGTTTACCGATACACGCGTTATTGCACTGGCAAGGCGTACTGTCAACGAACTGGCCCAATTAGGTATTGAAGTCGACCGTCTTGCGAAAGCGCTTCATGGGCAGGTTCCACCAGACATAAAACATATAGAGGTCACTGACAAAGGGCATATTGGCCTTGTCGACCTCAGCTGTGACACATTCAATATTGACGCATTCGGGCAAGTGGTTTCGTTAAGTGCGCTAACGCATCTTGCCGCAGAGGCGGGCAGTAGCTATAACACCATTGCCCCGGCGAAGGTGACAACAGTTGAGCGACATCAAGCCTTTACCCAAGTGACGCTAGACAATGGCGATGTGATTCACACTAAGCTATTGGTGCTTGCCGATGGTGGTCGTTCCACACTTTCACAACAAGTAGGTATTTCAAAAACTGTCACAGACTATCAGCAAACCGCTATCGTGTTTAATGTGCATACACAAATGCCACATAACCATAAGGCATATGAGCGATTTACCGAGTCAGGCCCGCTTGCTTTCTTACCTTTTGACAGTGAAATTAATCAAACGAAAGCCTCTGGCAATGGGTTTTCCGTGGTGTGGACGGTAGATACTGAAAACGCCAATAATCTAATGGCAATGGATGACACTGACTTTATTGATGCATTGCAATCGGCGTTTGGCTATCGCCAAGGTCGCATATTGCGTGTCAGCCAAAGGTCGTGCTATCCGCTAGCGCTAGTTAAAGCAGATAACGTTTCAACACATCGCACAGTGGTCGTCGGCAACGCGGCGCAAGCGTTGCACCCAATAGCAGGTCAGGGATTTAACCTAGGTTTACGCGACATTGTTGCGCTAATAGAGGTGTTGAAAGCGTCATCAACAAAAAGCGAAACGTCAGAATTTGACGCCGGCGCGTTTGCAATAACCCATGCATATGCCAAGTCGAGAACCACCGACAGAGACGCCACCGTATTATTAACCGATACCTTAGTGCGCACGTTTTCAAACCACCATGTTCCTTTGGTAGTGGGGCGAAACATGGCATTGTTAACACTTGGTGTTTTGCCCAATACCAAAAACGCATTTGTGAGGCAAACCACAGGGTATGGCCATTACAAAAATAAAATCAGTGGTACAAACAACAACGTAGACGCGCAGCGTTAAAAGAGAGTAAAGAAAATCATGCAGCATGTTGATATTGCCATTGTTGGCGGTGGTATTGTTGGCCTAACACTGGCCGCAGCACTTAAAAATTGCGAACTACAGGTTGCGGTGATCGACAAGGCAGCGTGTTTTCAGCCATTAGATGACAAACCCAGTGCGAGGGTAAGTGCGATTAATCAAGCCAACATTTCTGCACTTAAGCGCACTGGTGTGTGGCCTTACGTTCAGCAGGATCGTGCGAGTGCTTACACTGACATGCATGTGTGGGACAAAGACAGCTTTGGTGACATTCGCTTTTCTTGCGATGAAATGGGCAGCGAAGCGCTGGGTGTTATTATGGAAAACCAAGCGCTAGTTAACGGGCTTTCAGAAGCCGTGGCACAGCAATCTAATGTTCAAATGCTAACAACGGGTATTGAAAGAATTCTCACGGGCCCAAATCAAACTATGTTGATGTTGGATAACAATGATGCATTGAGCTGCCGCTTACTGGTTGGCGCTGATGGCGCGAATTCATTTGTGCGCAAACAAGCAGGCTTGCCCATTACCTTTAAAGATTATGAGCATACCGCTATTGTTGCGAATATTCGCACGCAAGAGCCACATAACCATGTGGCGCGGCAAGCCTTTACGCCAACGGGGCCGCTGGCGTTGTTACCTATGTCAGACCCGCACGTTTGTTCTATTGTTTGGTCACAAAGCCCAGATGCAGCATCGTCTTTATTGGCCTTAAGTGATGACGGGTTTTGTCATGCATTAAGTGCAGCCAGCAACACTGTATTAGGAACCGTATCTCTTGAGACGCAACGCGCAGCGTTTCCGTTAACTATGCGATACGCCCGAGACTGGGCAAAAGACGGAGTAGTGTTAGTTGGCGATGCGGCACATACCATTCATCCATTGGCGGGGCAGGGGGCTAATTTAGGGATGCAAGACGCCTTAGCATTAGCTGAACTACTTATTAGTTTAGCCGCAGAAGGAAAAGACATTGGTCTTCACAAACACCTTCGCCCCTACGAACGTAGCCGCAAGACAGAGGCTATGAAAATGATAGCGGCAATGGATGGCTTTAAGTTCTTATTTGATGGCGACGACCCACTTAAGAAACTTATTCGGGGTGTGGGGCTTTCTGTCACAAACAAATTAGACACGGTTAAAAATGCCTTTGTCAGTCATGCGATGGGATTGTAACTATAACAATAGTTTATTGAACGTTTTTGGCATTGAGATAGCAATAAGTAAAGGATACCCTGCGGTATCCTTTTCTTTTTTGTACGAGCATCATGTTACTCAAAGCTAACCTTCGCATATTCTTACTTACTGTTGCTACAGCACTTGTCTCAAGCGCCAATGCTAATGAACTTAATATTGATTTAGAGACGTACCGCACCCATGCAAAAACGTTAGCCAGCGATGAATTTGAAGGTCGCGGCCCCTTGTCAAAAGGTGAAGAAAAAACGGTAGCTTATTTAACAAAAACCTTTGAACAACTTGGCCTTAAGCCTGCTTTTGGCGATAGCTATACGCAAGCGGTGCCCCTCGCTAAAATAACACCTACACACATGTCTTCCCTTAAAATGGGCAATTTGGAATTTAGTGCGGGCACTGAGTTTACAGCGCGTACTCAGCGCATTGCAGATAGCTATGCACTAAACAACAGCGATGTGATATTTGTTGGCTATGGCATTTATGCACCAGAATACAACTGGAATGATTATGCGGGTCTTGATGTAAAAGGCAAAACGGTGGTTATGTTGGTGAACGATCCTGGTTTTGCCTCTAAAGATCCTGCTTTGTTCCAAGGTAATGCCATGACGTACTACGGACGTTGGACATACAAATATGAAGAGGCGGCAAGGCAAGGCGCAGAGGCAGTTTTCATTGTACATGAAACCATGCCTGCTGGTTACGGTTGGGGAGTGGTAGAAAACTCTAATTCGAATACCAAATTTGCCCTTGTTGATGACAACAACAACGCTTCGCAAGTTGGCGTTATGGGGTGGTTACATTTGAACGCGGCTCGTGCGCTATTTGAAAGCGCAGGCCTTAGTTATTCTGAGTTAAAAGCCAAAGCGTCAAAGCCTGGTTTCACAGCAATACCACTTAATACCAAAGCCACTTTAAGCTTTGACAACCAAATAGCCCACGCTGAGTCACAAAACGTTGCTGGTATTTTACCGGGTAATGAAGCATCTGATGAGTGGGTAATGTTGCACGCCCATTGGGATCATTTAGGCAAAGTAGAGAAGAATGGCACAACCACCATTTACAATGGTGCAGTGGATAATGCATCTGGGGTAGCAGGTGTTCTTACTTTAGCGCAAAGCTTTGTTGAAAAATCTAAGCAAGAAGGCACAAAACGCACTTTAATGTTTAGCGCGTTTACAGCCGAAGAGACAGGGTTATTAGGTGCTGATTACTTTGCGAATAATCCACCTATTGATACTGCCAATATGGTCGCGTTTTTAAATATTGATGGAATGAACGTAAACGATGAGGTCGATTACATCCTTCAATATGGAGAAGGGTATTTATCGATAGAAGACGACCTTGCACAGACCGCACAGTTACAAGGCCGTAAAGTGAAAATGGATCCGCGACCACAAAACGGACTGTTTTTTCGCTCTGATCATTTCGCGCTTGCCAAGCAAGGTGTGCCGTCGATACTGTTCATGAGCTTAGGTGACACCGACCCTAGCTTTATCGCAAAGCGTTATCACAAAGCGGATGACGATTACTTACCCACCTGGACTCTCGGTGGTGTAGCACAAGACATGGCCCTAATAAGCTCAATGATGATTAAGTATGCCAACAGCAATGAGTGGCCATACTGGAAACGTGAATCGGACTTTAAAGCCAAGCGTGAAAAGGCCTTAAAGCAAGCTAAGCGTGTAACGACAGCGGTGAAGTGATGGCATGGGTGTGGTTTACATTGGGCGCCGTTGTTCTACAAACGGTGCGCAACGCCCTGCAAAGCAAGATCAGCAGCCATGTAAATACGTCAGGCGTCACGCTATCTCGCTTTTTGTTGGCGCCTCCCATTGCGCTGGGTTATTTGTTTTTACTAAACACTTCTTCACCTCAGCCGCTACCCCACTTTTCAATCTCGTTTTTAGGTGTTGTGCTTTGCGCATCATTGTTCCAAATAGCCGCCACGTCATTAATGGTGGTGCTGTTTAAACAAAAGAACTTCGCCATTGGGGCAGGCCTTGCGAAAAGCGAAGCTTTGGTTGCGGGCGTGGTTGGCATGTTGTTTTTTGGCAGCTATTTAACCTTGTTGGGATGGGCGGGTATTGTCATCGGTGGTGTTGCTGTTTTTGTATTAAGCAGTGGCAAAGGGCTTAAAGGAATAAGCACCAAAACTATGTTTATTGGCTTATTGTGCGGCACCTGCTTTGCGTTAACGTCATTATTGGTTCGCGAGGCCAGTCACATGCTCGACATGCCTTTTGTACACGCGGCAGCTTGGGTATTGCTGTGGGTTTTGTGCATTCAAGCGCTAAGCTTAAGTGCATTTATAAGTTCAAGAAAACCCTTTGTCTTTAAACAGCTATGGCAGGCTAAAACGTCGGTGCTCGCAATCAGCACGGTAAGCTGTTTGGGGTCGATATGTTGGTTTACTGCTATGGCACTTCAGCATGTTGCATTAGTGAAAACGTTAGGGCAGCTTGAAGTATTGCTTACGCTTCTACTGTCACATTTTTGGTTGAAAAATGCAGTAACAAGAAGAGAAGTTGCAGGGCTTCTGTTGATTGGCGTCGCAGCTATTATGGTAATGTGGGCGTAGAGCAAACGTAAAGATGCTACAGCATTACGACAGAAACAAGAAAAGATAAAACAAAATAGAGGGAATGGTGGGATGGATAAACGACACTTTTTAAAGCTTGCAGGGGCCGCGACGGCGTTAATGCCGATGGCTGCAATGGCACGTACAAGTAATGTAGATACAACAACACAACCTGATTTCAATTCCTTAAGCAATATTATCGGCGATAGTGCGCCAATCTCGGTAGAAGAGCGCCGCGCTCGAATAGACAAAGCGCAGTCGTTAATGAAGGAACACAATATTGCCGCTATTTTGCTTGAACCTGGCGCGGCCATGGACTACTTCTCGGGTGTTCAATGGTGGCGAAGTGAGCGACTTACCGCTGTTGTTATTCCGCAAAAAGGTGACATTGCCGTTGTTACTCCCTTTTTCGAAAAGCCAAGTGTAATGGAGTCGCTAAAAGTGGGTGACGATGTACGCGTCTGGCAGGAACACGAGAGTCCTTTTGATGTTGTTGCAGACATACTAAAGTCGCGCGGTATCACCTCAGGTAATATTGGTTTTGAAAACAGCGTGCGTTACTTTGTGGTAACCGGGATGTCAAAAGCCATGCCTGCAATGAATATTGTGCCTGCCGAGCCAGTGACACTGGGCTGCAGAATGTATAAAACCTCGTCTGAACTAGCTTTAATGCATAAAGCGAATGAAGTGACATTGCGCGCCTACGCGTTTGTATTTGAGAACTTGCAGGAGGGCATGAGCCAGCAAGACGTGAAAGCACTAATGAATAGTGCTCAGCAACGTTTAGGCGGCAGCAATACGTGGTGCTTGGCGTTATTTAATGATGCCAGCGCGTACCCTCATGGAACCAATGCAAAACAGGTAATCAAAGAAGGCTCAGTGGTGCTACTAGATAGCGGATGCAGTGTGCACGGTTATCAAAGCGATATCAGCCGCACTCTAGTATTTGGTAAAGCCTCGCAAAAAATTGAAGATGTATGGAACACCGTACGCGAAGGGCAGAATGTTGCGTTTGCAGCAGCGAAAGTGGGCGAACCTGCGGGTAAGGTCGACGATGCTGTACGCGGTTTTTACGCCAGCAAAGGCTACGACAAAGACTACGCGCTGCCGGGGCTAAGCCATAGAACGGGCCACGGCATTGGCATGGAAGGCCATGAGAGTGTTAACTTCGTCAGGGGCGAAAATACACCCCTTAACAAAGGAATGTGTTTCTCCAACGAACCGGGGTTGTACATACCTGGGGAGTTTGGTGTGCGCTTAGAAGACTGCTTGTATATGACAGATAGCGGGCCACGTTATTTCACTGAGCCACCACAAACCTTAACGAAGCCACTGGGTAAGCTGATTAGTTTGAAGGCATAGTAAAGCCTACCGGTTATTAAAAATAACGCCCAAACAAAAAGGCAGCGCATCTAACTATTAGACCGCTGCCTTTTTACTATCTAAATACTACGACTTCGTTTGATGTTCTGAGTCGTAGTGTTGACGAATAAATACAGGTTGTTTATTTAATCGCTCTATGCGTTTTTTCTCTTCCTTGAAAAAGTACATTAACGCAAGAACCACAGCAACAGTAAAGATTACAGTTACAATCATCTTTTGCTCTCCACGAACGCTTTTTCAATATAAATTACAAAACTTAATACGCATAGAATAACAAAAAGTATCTGTTGCTTTAGTTACGTGTTTGTAACTTTTAGGCAGCGCTATTCTTTAACCGAACCTTAAAAAACTCGGCAAGGGTTTTACTAATAACTGGGTGCTGTGTGTCTTGGTTAAATAAACAGATATTAACCTTACCAAGTTTTGGAAGGTGTGGGTGGTTAAGTGGCGTCAAATGAGCGGGTAAACTCGATTTGGCAAGGGCGGTAACGCCAAGGCCTTGCTGTATAGCTGCTACCAGGCCACCTAAATCAGCATTGGTGTAGGTGATTTTCCACGCAAAGGTTTGCTGCTTTAATTGTTCAATTACTCGACTTCGGTACATACAGCCATCAGGCGCGAGCACCAGCGGAATAGTGTTTCCAACCAAAGGGTGGGCATTATCGCCTACCCACACGACATCATCTTCCAATACCACTTCGCCTTCGGTCTCTTCTTCTGGGTTTACCAGCGCCAGAATAAGGTCGAAATGATCGCGCTGACTAGGATGAAGCAAATCCCGACTTAACGCAGACGTAACTTCAAGGGAAACATCTGGGTAGCGTTTTGAAAACTCGCCAATTAATCCAGGCAGTAATGTTGAAGCAAACTCATTAGGGATACCTAATCGCAATCGGCCGCTTAAGGGCGCAGGCGTAAGACTGCGAAAAATATTGTCATTAAGTTCTAATATTTCTTTGGCTTTTGGGTACAACCAATTGCCATCAGCGCTTGGCACATGGCGCTGCCCAACTTTGGTAAACAGTTTTCTGTCGAGTTGAGTTTCTAGCTTCTTTATTTGCAAACTAATGGCAGGCTGAGAGCGGCCAAGAAAGTCACCCGCTTTGGCGTAGCCACCAAGTTCAATAACGCTGACAAAAGTGCGTAAGGTGTCGAGTGAAAGCTGCTTCATATTGATTAGACTTATTAATGAACGGGCTTGTGTTTATTATATTTGTAAATGTATGGCGGTGAAAGTGCTACGCTTTTTAAATGTGGGCACGCTTAGCGTTTTATCCCTCACTGATTCTCGCGTTATTAATAGACTGCGCCATTATATTCAGCGCTTGCGTGTTATCTAGCGTACGTGCCGTGCCATTCGTTATTGATGAAAAACGCTGCATGCCGGCAAAAATGCAGTACCACGACGGACGCAAGTACACTAACTTATTGTCAACTTCATTAAGTGCCTGCTCGAAGTCAGCACCTTTATCCCATGCCTCTAGCAAATAGGCGAGGGTGTCTGGCACAACTAATTCAGACTGGCACGCTTTCCAATACGGGGTGTCTGTGCGGGTGGTCAAATAGTAATGGGCTGCAATGTAGTCGCGAATACCATCAAACATGCGGTTCATTTCGGTATTGTAATGCGATATGCGTTGTGCGCTTTCGCTTTGCCAGCAATCAACAAAGTGATGTAACGCATATTGCACAAGCAGAAGGGCCGTTGCCTCTAGCGGTTCAATAAAGCCCTGTGACAATCCAATACATAAGCAGTTGCCTTGCCAGTGTTCGCTAAGCCTTCCTACTTGCATGGTTAAATGGCGAGCGTCTTGTTGCGGGATTACAGCACTTGAATCATGTTGGGTTAACTGTTGTCGAAGTTCATCCTCAGCCTGCGAGGCAGTGCAAAACGCGCTGCTATATACATAGCCATTACCCGTACGGTTGGTCAGAGGAATATGCCATTGCCAACCGTGCTTTAATGCAATGGAACGGGTTTGAAGTGCTTTGGTTGGCTTTGCAAGTGCGGCGCTGGGTATAGCCACTGCGGCGTCGTTAAATAACGTGTCGGCATAACTTGAAAAGGGGCGAGCGAGTGCTTGCTTACCTAGTAGCCCTCTAAAACCAGAACAGTCTACAAATAACTCTGCGTTAAGTATTTCACCATCGCTCAGCACAATGTGATTGATACGTTGCCCGGTAGTAGCCACACTTTGAACCGTTCCAATTTTATGACTCACCCCTTTTTGCTTGGCATACTTTTTCAAAAAGTCACCTAACAGACCCGCATCAAAGTGATAGGCATAATCTAGATTGGCAGACGATGAAATGGTTTGCGGTGATATTCCTTCATTCACCATATGGGCAGCGGTAAAATAGTGTGAGGGGTTCACATCCTCGGCATGTCCGTGGCGTCTTCTATTCACTGCGTTGAAATACATATCGGCAGTAGACATATCTAGCGCGGAAAAAAACGGGTGAAAATAGCTATCGCCTGCTGATGTCCACTTTTCAAAGCTTATCCCCATTTTATAGGTGGCATTACAATGTTGCATCCATGCACTTTCAGTTACGCCCAAATAGTCAAAGAAAAAACGCAAATAGGGTGTAGAGCCTTCGCCTACGCCCACTGTACTGATATCGGCCGACTCAAGAAGCGTTATCTGCGGCGCAGGCGCCTTCGCATTGGCTTGGTTTAATTCAATAGCACGCGCTAGATAACACGCGCTCATCCAACCGGCGGTGCCGCCACCAACAATAACAATATCTTGAGGTAAGGCTTTCATCAGACTTTCTCTGTTGACGCTCGAACCACTAGCTCGGGTACAAACGTATGATTTAAATTATCAGCCGTTGATTTGGTTTTTCTTGCGCGTAAAAATTGAATCAGCGACGCCGCCGCATGCTGCGCAATTTCGTTAGTTGGCTGCGAGGCGGTGGTGAGTGGGGGAAATGTTTGGCGTGAGAACGGGCTGTTCTCGAATCCGGCAATGGCCAAGTCGTTTGGCACATCCACGCCTTTCATACGTGCACCAAAAAGCGTTCCCGCGGCAATCTCATCGTTACACGCAAATACAGCGGAAGGGTGGGGAGACATGCCAAGCAGTGTTTCTGCGCTTTTCACTCCGGTTTCAAACGAGTACGTACCTTTAATAATTAACGACTCGTCTAACGCTAGGCCCGCTTCTTCAAGTGCGGCCTTGTAGCCATTTAAACGCTCGGTGGTCGATTTGTGAATTTCTTCACCAGCAATAAAGGCGATGTGTTTATGACCTTGTTGGATCAGGTGGCGCGTAATGTCGTAGGCGGCTTTAAAGTCGTTTACCAGTACGTAAGGAAGGTGAGAGCTTAAGGTGCCATCTCCCGATAGAATGCGTACATAGCTTATGTTATTAGCGTCTAATTCGCTGAGTACCGCAGGCATTTCAGACAGTGGTGGCGATAAGATAAGCCCGGCAAGTTGCGCCGTATCTACCATTTCCACTAATTCCTTGGCGATGTTACTTGAGCTTGCATCACAAGGGTGAATCAGTAGCTCAAAGTTATTCTTGCGGCATACATCCAATATACCTTTTTGCATATCGATGATGTAGTAAGCGTTGGGGTTGTCGTATACGTAACCCAACACTGACGCGCCTTTACTTGCAAGGTCGCGAGCCGCTTTGTTTGGTGTGTATTTTAATGCGGCTATGGCGTCTTCTACGCGCTTTAATGTATCGGGTTTTACCGTTCCCTCTTTGTTTATAACTCGGGAAACGGTCTTAATAGAGACACCCGCCATTTCGGCAACACTTTTGATGGTAGCAGCCAAATTCATTCTCTCTTCAAAAAATTGGTTTAATTTTCAACAATTAAGAACTAAATATTATCTTTTTGTTAAAAAAATATTTGCAGCTTCACAATCTGTCATGTAACTTAACATTCAATGACAGCGTTGTCATCTAAAAACTGTACCTTATAACAACGCCTGTCATTTTATTATTTTAATAAATGACAGCGTTGTCATTTTGGCTGAGAAAAGGTTAATACAATGTCCAAAAACCAACAAAACAAACTAACAAGAAGTGTTCGCCTCGCCATAGCTATGGGCGCACTGACAAGTATTTCGGTACCTGTTGCTGTAGCGCAAGAAGCGGGTGAAACTGAAGTCATTGAAGTCACAGGGATCCGTGGTAGCCAAAAGGCCAACATCAACGCTAAGCGTTTCTCTAACGCGATTGTTGATGCGATCACCGCAGAAGACATTGGCAAGTTCCCAGACAAAAACGTAGCGGAAACGCTAGCACGTGTACCGGGCATCACTATTGACCGCGACTTTGGTGAAGGTCAGGGCGTAACGATTCGTGGTGTTCAGCCAGACCAAAACTTGACCTTGGTAAATGGTCAAGCGGTAGGTACAGGGCAGTGGTTTGTACTTTCAGATGCAACGCGTAACTTTAACTTCGAGATTTTGGCATCAGAAATGATTGCGGGTCTTGAAGTATACAAATCATCACAAGCTGATATTGATGAAGGTGCGCTAGGTGGTACTGTTATTCTTAAAACACGTAAGCCATTCGACTTAGATGCGCATTCAGGTCAAGTGTCAGTTGAAGGGCAGTATGGTGATATTGCCGACCAACTAGACCCAACACTGTCAGGTCTTTACAGCTGGAAGAACGAGGATGAAACCTTCGGTATTCTTTTCTCGGGTTCATATCAGGAACGTACTGTAGAGCGTGAAACTAACGAAGACTTTGGTTGGTTTGGTCCAAGTATTGCCCGTATCGACCCACTTATTGAAGCGCCCGCCGGTGCTGACAGAAAAGGTGCATTACCTTGGGGTATGGGGTCAGCTTTATTTAAACAAGATCGTGAGCGTGTTGGTTTTGATGTTACCGCACAATGGGCACCAACTGACGACTTCGATATGTCAGTACACTATCTATCATCTACGTTAAAAGCAGACAACGTAAACTCTAACCTTATTGGTATTCCATTTCGCGGTATCGCTTACATGGGCACCGACACTAACACAGGTACCGTTAGTGCAGACAACGTGGTTGAATCACTTAATGTAGTGGGTGTTGACCAGCGCCCAGTATGGGCTCGTACGTTGGCATACGACAATATCTTCCGCGACGGCTCTGAAATGTCGACTGAAATCATCGACGTTGAAGGTCACTACCTAATGGGCGACGGCAAATTACACTTCCAACTAGGTACAACCACAGGTGAAGGTGAAAACCGTGACTTCTTTACAGAGTTTTGGGCAGACGCAAGCGATCCGCGCGTTGCATTCGACTTTTACAATCCAGGTGGTGATGCGCCATACATCGACTTTACTACCTCTAGCCCGTGGTTAGCGAACCCGACTGACGAAATGTGGTTAGGTGGCATCTTTGATCAGCTAAACGCGACAGAAGATAAAGAAAACTATATTCAGTTTGATTACGAACACAGTGTCGATTGGGGCGCAGTTACCGAAGTGAAGACGGGTATCAAACGCCGTGACAGAAGCTTCTCGCAATCACGCTATAGAACAGACTTGGCTAACCTAGCACCAACGGGTGAAGGCAGCCTTGGCCCAGCATCAGCATTTTGGAGTGGCGACATGATCAATGTATCGCACTCAAATACTAATGGCGTTGGTGCAAGCTACTTCTTCCCAGACAAAGACAGCATGTACAACGCGCTATACAGCGTTGCGGAGTGTGCGGGCGATGCCACGACACTGTGCCGTCGTACTGACCAGTTCCTAGACGAGTCTTCATTTGAAATTGAAGAAGACATTACTGCGGCTTACGTTATGGCGAAATTCAGCGGTGACGGCTTCAGAGGTAATGTGGGTCTACGCTATGTGGAAACTGACTCTACCTCAAACGGTTTTGACCTAAATACTGGCGAAGCGGTTGCCTTTGATGGCGGTTATAACGAATGGCTACCTAGCATTAACTTGTCTTACGACCTAACTGACGATGTATTGCTACGTATGGCGGCGTCTCGTGTGCTAACACGTCCTGCTCCATTCCAGCTAGCACCTGCGGTTAACTTAACTCCTGAGACAAGCTCTGGCTCGGCAGGTAACCCTCAGCTTAACCCGCTGACGGCAAACCAGTTTGAAGTTGGTGCCGAATGGTACTTCAGCGAGTCTTCTGTTGCGGCAATTACCGTATTTAAGAAAGACATTAACGACTTCATCTTTACTAAAACCGTATCGCGTGAAATTGACGGTCAACAAATTAACCAGCTGAGAACACCAGAAAACGGTGGCTCTACGTCAATTGACGGCATCGAAATGCAAATTCAACACGTGTTCGATAACGGTTTTGGTGGCTATGCTAACTACACTTATACAGATGTAGCCGATGCCAAAGTAGATGAAGCGGTACCAGTAACTGATGCTGACGGTAACATTGTAGGGGCAACGATTGCGTCACGCTTAGTGAGCTTCCCGAACACGTCAAAAGACTCGTTCAACATTGGTGTGTTTTATGAAACAGACGTGTACAGCGCACGCCTTAACTATAACTACCGTTCAGAGTACTTCATTGCACAAGCCGAAATTGGCGATCAGTACCGCGACGAGCAATCACAGCTTGACGCGCAGCTAAGCTGGAATGTAACTGACACCATCACGCTTAAAGCAGAAGCACTTAACTTAACCGATGAAATTTGGGAGAACTACTACGTTCGCAGTAGCGATGGCAAACGCCTAGGCGGTACGCAAAGCGCTAACGGTCGTCGTTTCTTCATCG
This sequence comes from Alteromonas sp. 009811495, assembly GCF_028865455.1. Lineage (NCBI taxonomy): Bacteria > Pseudomonadati > Pseudomonadota > Gammaproteobacteria > Alteromonadales > Alteromonadaceae > Alteromonas > Alteromonas sp. 009811495. The sequence goes on along the minus strand of NZ_CP113972.1, from coordinate 3,191,383 downwards.
GCGCAAGCATGCGATTTTAAGGCAGGGGTGTAAAAATAGTTTGTGTGTTCGCTATTTTTACGTTGCAAAAGGGTAGGGCACAAGCTCTACCCTTGTTTTTAAACGCACAGCGTTTTAGTACCAGCACAGTAAATATCATAAATCAGTAAAGGATGTGTTACGTGAGATGTATTTTGGGATTATCAATGTTGTTAATGGCGTGCTCGCCAGTCGCATCAACGCAGGCTAACATTGAACAGCCACAGCTAGACGAACTTGGCCAGCACCTTAATGTTCAGTACAGCGTACTCAGCAATATTGATGACACTGCGTGCCGTGTACATATTCCCAAAGGTGATTGCTTCTCATCACAAATGACGCTGCAAAGCGCAACAAGTGCTATTCCAGCAACCACATCATTATTCTTTAGCCATATTGCGCCAGTTCGCGGCTTCGATACCGACAGCGCTATTACTATTGAACATATCAATGGCGATTTACATCGCCTAACCTTTAACGAATCTATAGCGGCTGATACAAAAGTGACAGTGACTTTGTCAGCCCCTTTCTGGCATGCCTCTCGCAGTGACGCCATGCCAAATTACTATTTAACCTATCCATCGCTTCAACCTGTTATTGTGGCATCAACTACACGGGTAAAAGAGCCGGGTACCCATTTGTTAGTTAACCAGCATACTGACGCGTGGCAAAACGAAGCGCAATACAAGCGAACGGCCTCTGATGCTATGCCGTTAATGGATAGTGCTTTTTTAGCAAAGCAGCCAACATACACCACAAAATCAACCGAGTGGGATAACCGCGTTATTCCTCAAGTTGCAGAGCGCAAAGACACGGGTGAAACCGTTGCAGTAACAGGCATTAGTGTAAAAGGCATTAGTGTAAAAGACGACGTTGTTAATGCTTTGTCACCTGCATTAGCTCAGGCGGCTTTTTTTGGATTGTCGCAGCAAGATAACGGCATACCCGTCAATATCAGCTTCACGCCTAATACGCTTGTTGAGGGTGAATATTCATTGGTTGTGAGAGACAGCCGTGTAGATATCAAGGCCAAAGATGCGGTAGCCGCTAACTATGCGCTACTCACTTTAGCGCAGCTTTATAACAAAAACCGTCAAACGCTGCCGATTACTTCAATTCATGACAAACCCCGCTTTGCTTTTCGCGGTATGCATTTAGATATTGCGCGCCATTTTCCGGGTAAAGCGGCCATTGCGTCGGTACTTACGCAAATGTTCACGTACAAACTGAACAAGCTTCATCTTCATTTAAGTGACGATGAGGGCTGGCGATTGGCTATCGACGCATTGCCGGAACTTACTGACATTGGCGCATATCGCTGTCATGACTTGTCGGAACAAACCTGTTTGTTACCACAGCTTGGCAGTGGCCCGTTTAAAAGTGCGCAAGGGAATGGTTTTTTAACGCAGCAAGATTACATCGACATTCTTCAAATGGCGCATCAGCGTGGTATTGAAGTGATCCCATCACTTGATATGCCAGGGCATGCTCGCGCTGCTATTGTGTCTATGAATGCGCGCTATCAGCGATTCATGAAAGCCGGAAACAGCGCCGAAGCAAATAAGTATATGTTGGTCGACAAGCAAGACACAACGCGCTATGAAAGCGTTCAATTTTATCGCGATAATACGATAAACCCTTGTCTTGATAGCACATACACTTTTATCGATACCATAATGGGCGCGGTGAAAGCGTTGCACGACAAAGCAAATGTGCCGCTTGAATACTTCCATGTAGGCGCTGATGAAACCGCAGGCGCGTGGGTTGAATCCCCCGTGTGCAAAGCAAAAGGGCAACAGGCCGATACTATTCTTCCCACCTTTGTTACACGCGTTCAAGAAATTGCTCAAAAGCATAACATTGCCATTGGTGGTTGGAGCGATGGCATGGAAAAAGCGGCGAAAACCTTAGATAACACTAAGGCATACACCAATGTGTGGCATCTGTTAGCGGCAGGTGGAAAAAATACCGTATCACATTTTGCCGAAGCGAATATTCCAGTAGTGCTGTCGTTCCCCGATGTGCTCTATTTTGATTTTCCTTATCAAAGTAACCCACTTGAGCCAGGTTATTACTGGGGCTCACGGGCTACCAGTACGCATAAAGTCTTCTCGCTGATGCCTGAGCACTTGCCATTGCACAGCCAAGAGTGGACGACGCGCATGGGCGAAAATTACACCAGTAATGACAGGGTAAACACCTCGTCGGTAGTGGGTATTCAAGGCCAGTTATGGAGCGAAGTAACGGTAAACCAAGACGCAGTAGAGTACATGGTGTTCCCGCGGTTATTGGCGCTTGCTGAACGCGCTTGGTATGAAGCGCCGTGGCAAAAAAAGGCACCAGTACTGGTGAAAGACGGTAGCTTACAGCAAAACCGTGATCAGGACTTCCACGCATTTGAACATGCTTTGCTTACGCAACATGCCCCCGCTTTAGTGCAACAAAATATCAATGTGCGCGTGCCAATGCCTGCGGCAAAAATAGCCGGTGGCATGCTAACCATGCAGGTAAAAGCTGGGCTGATTGGTGAATATCAAATTGCAGACGGTGACTGGATTGAGTACATCAAGCCCGTTTCGATAGAAAATGCAGATAACGTAAAAGTACGCGCAAGACTTCAAGGTACACAAAAAACGAGCCGACAAGTACTGTTATAAGTGCTTGTTTTTAATGGTTAAAAATGACAGCGTTGTCATCATTAATTGTGTGTCTTACCTATTTAATAAAAACGAGAAGTGTAAATGAGTTCTGATTTATTTTTTATTGGCATTGACGGTGGCGGCACCAAATGTCGAGCAAGATTAGAAGACAGCAAGGGCACATTGCTAGGCGAGGGCGTAAGTGGCCCCGCGAATATCATGCGCGACAGTGAGCTGGCAAAGGCATCTATGTTAGACGCTATCTCGCTTGCCATAGCATCAGCCAATACGAACTGTGACAATGCCATTGGTTTGTCACAGTGTGTGGTAGGTGCAGGCCTTGCCGGTGCAAATATTGCCAGTGCCAAGCAAGTATTTGAAACATGGACACATCCATTTCATTCGCTTCATGTGCTAAGCGATTTACACGCGGCGTGTCTGGGCGCTCACGATGGAGAAAGTGGTGCGGCGATCATTATCGGCACAGGGTCTTCGGGCACGGTGTGGCATAACCACGCATTTCACGATGTAGGTGGTCACGGTTTTCCTATTGGCGATAAAGCCAGTGGCGCATGGCTTGGGCTACAAGCCGTAAAACATACACTGCTGTGTTTAGACGAACTTGCCCCTATAGACGCATTGGCTACACAAATTTGTAGTGCGCTTAAGACGAATGACATCAATGACATTGTAAGCCAATGTGCCACGTTTAATACCCATCACTATGCGGCATTGGTTGAGCAAATGCTGCCGTTGCTTTACGCCAAAGATGAGACTGTAAGTGCGTTGTTTGAAGAAGGCGCAGCGTATATTGAGAGAATGGCGCAAAGACTATTAGCGCAACATGACTATCCTCTTGCAATGATTGGCGGTCTTAGCAACGTGTACTCCACATATTTTTCCGATTCCATTAAAGCCCGTTTAGTGGCGTGTAAGGCAACACCGCAACAAGGTGCTATCCATTACGCCAAAGCGGCTTGTTTTCAATTAAAAGGTGAGTAATGAATTTATCAATAATGGCAAAAGAAGCCCGTGAAGTGCCGACGGTTATCGCAAAGCAACTCGATAAAAACGACGGTGCCATTCGCGAACTAGCCGCAACACTTAATAAGCTTAATCCACACCTTATTTATATTATTGGCCGAGGTTCTTCTGATCATGCCGGGGTATTTGGCAAGTATTTGTTTGAAACCGAAATGGGGATCCCGGTTTGCAGTGCAGCGCTGTCGATTGCAGGTATTTTTGGCAAGCAGCTTAACTTAAACGGGGCGGTGGCGTTTGTAATTTCACAGTCGGGAAGAAGCCCCGATATATTAAAACAAACAGAGTCGGCGAAAAAAGGTGGTGCTTTCACAGTGGCGTTTGTTAACGATGAAACGTCACCTTTAGCTGAGCTTGCCGATGCCGTTATTCCCTTATCAGCAGGCGAAGAAAAAGCGGTAGCGGCCACAAAAAGTTTCATTGCTACCTTATCTGCACTTCTTCATTTGTGCGCACGTTGGCGTGAAAATGATGCACTGTTTGAGTCATTAGCTACATTGCCCGAATCACTTCAAAAGGTGATTGAATCGCCCAACCAACTTACTGCCAATTATCTTGAAAATACGCGTAATACCATAGTGTTGGGGCGCGGTTTTGGCTACGCAGTAGGTCGCGAAGTAGCACTTAAACTAAAAGAAGTGTTAGGCATTCATGCCGAGGCGTTTAGTAGCGCGGAGTTTATTCACGGCCCTGTGACATTGGTAGAGAAAAAACTAAAGTTGATAGCACTTAATATTCTGGATGAAAGTGCGCCTTTTCACGCAGATATGGTAGGAGATGTAAGAGCACGCGGCGGCGAGTGTCTTGACCTAGGTTTTACCACTGGAACTAGCGTTAGTGATGTACACCCTCGGGTTTCTGCATTGTTGCTTATGCAGCGTTTCTATTTAGACATTGAGCAAATTGCCATTGAGTGGGGCTTAAACCCTGATACACCACCAGGATTAAACAAGGTAACCAAAACCCAATGATCACCCATCTTCTTGTAGAAAAGGTGTTAGTGGACGGCGCTTGGTTACCCAACCAAGTGCTAAGTATTGAAAACGGCATCTTTAAAAATATCGCGAGCTACCCCTATGTGAGCGACGAGGTAAAAGCGGGTATTTCACAGCATATCAAAGGCGCAGTTTTACCCGGATACATTGATACGCAGGTAAACGGTGGTGGTGGGGTAATGTTTAATCATGCCCCTACTTATGAAAGCTTAAAAGTGATGGCGGCGGCGCACCTTCAATTTGGTACTACAACGCTATTCCCTACGTTAATAACTGACGATATAGACACCATTGAGCAAGCCGCTAATGCGATTAGCCAAGCAATCGCAGACAACCATGCGTCTATTGCAGGGGTACACTTTGAAGGGCCGCATTTGTCTATTGAAAAGAAAGGCGTGCATTTACCCTGTTATATTCGCAAGCTAAGTAAACGTGAAATGGCAACCTATACTCGCAAAGACTTGGGGCAAGTGCTTGTGACTGTAGCGCCAGAAAACGTATCGTGCGATGTTATTCGCGAGCTAGTGAGTCATGGCGTTATAGTGGCGCTAGGACACTCTAACGCGCCATTTGATGTGGTAGAAAAAGCTATTGAAGCAGGGGCATCTGGATTTACCCATTTATTTAACGCTATGTCACCTTTAACGTCGCGTGAGCCGGGTATGGTGGGAGCAGCAATGCTTCACAACAGTACCTGCGGCATTATTGTTGATCATCAGCACGTTCACCCTAAAACCGTGGAGCTGGCCTTTAAAACTAAAGGGCCTAGTGAGCTTATGCTTGTGACAGATGCAATGGCGCATGTGGGGGCAAGCGACAAACGCATTGCGTTTTTTGATACCCATATAACACGTACGGGCGATAAGCTAACCACACCTGATGGCACGTTAGCGGGCAGCTGCCTAGATATGCATGGTGCACTGACCAATAGTGTAAACGACATTAATATTGCGCTAGAAGATGCCAGTATGATGGCAAGCACAACCCCTGCGGTATTTGCCAAAATACATGATAGGGTAGGTGATATTGCCATAGGAAAGGCCGCTAACTTTGTTGTACTCGATAGCGCAAATACGCTTCGCCAAGTGTATCTGCAAGGTACAAAGCAATTTGCTTATTCTGCAGGCCACAGCAGCTGCGATATCAATTGCGATAATAACGACGACATAGCGCAGCTAAGTGGATTTGGCGCATCAAGCGACTCAAGAGAATAATTAAAAATAAGAGACTTTTGACATGACAACACAAGCTCAATCAAATGTACCCGACACACAAGGCATAAGCCGATTTATTCCCATTTTAAGTATTGGTTTATTGTTCTTTATTTTTGGGTTTATTACCTGGCTTAATGGCGCACTTATTCCTTTTTTACAGATGGTGTGTGAGCTAACCGAAATACAGGCCCTACTTATTGCATTTTGTTTTTATATTGCCTACGTGGTTATGGCCTTGCCCATGGCCAAGATACTAGAAAGAACCGGCTATCAAAAAGGCATGAGTTTAGGTCTAGGCATTATTGCGGTAGGTTGCTTACTGTTTGTGCCAGCCGCACTGACCGCCGTTTTTCCTATCTTTCTTTTGGCACAGTTTGTTGTAGGTAGCGGATTAACCATTCTGCAAACGGCGTCGAACCCTTTTATTGTGCGCTTAGGTAACGAAGAAAGTGCAGCCGCGCGTATTGCGTTTATGGGGTTACTGAACAAAGCGGCAGGTGTGCTTGCGCCAATTGTATTTACTAGCTTGGTATTAAGCGGCTTGCCCGATGTTAATCAAGAGTCGCTTGACGCAATGCCTGCAGACACGCGAGCAGTACTTATAAACGACATGTCGGTTTCGCTCATTCAGCCATACATCGGTATGGCCATAGCGCTTGGGCTATTGGCATTGGTGTTTATGCGGATCGCGTTGCCGTCTATTGAAAGTGACGATGATGCGCAAAGCGCAGGTGGCAATAGCGACGTTGCAACCACGCCATCGCAGAGCAAACAAATTTTGCAATTCCCGCACTTGGTATTGGGGGCGATAAGTTTGTTTTTCTATGTGGGCGTTGAAGTAGTGGCAGGTGATACCATAGGCTTGTATGGCTCGTCAATTGGCGTAGAGAACGCCACCACACTAACTTCGTTCACCATGGTCGCCATGGTAATTGGTTACGCCATTGGTTTGGTGTGTATTCCGCGTTTTATCTCTCAACAAACAGCTTTGTTAAGTTCGGCGTTACTAGGCTTAATGCTTACGGTTTGCATACTGCTTAGTTCAAATACCGATACCGGTATTTCAAACGCATTGTGGGGCTGGCTTGGAGTGCAAGCTTTACCAAATACCGTTACCTTCATTGCGCTATTAGGTTTAGCAAATGCAATGGTGTGGCCGGCTATTTGGCCGTTAGCGCTGAATAATTTGGGCAAGTACACCGCGCAAGGGTCGGCGTTACTCATCATGGGGATAGCAGGTGGTGCCATTTTGCCTATGGTGTACGGCATTGCCAGCGAAGCTATTGGCGGACAAACAGCGTATATCATTATGTTACCGTGCTATTGCTTTATTGCTTACTACGCACTTTGGGGATGCAAAAAGCAAAACTGGTGAGCCTAAACAGCTAAATCAATTTGTTGAAAGGTGCCGATACGCCCATCCTCATACAGGAAAAAACTATTGGCACGCACCGCAGCCTGTAGTTGATTGTTGGCGTCTTTTACTTCAAAAGGCGCCGCTATATTGCCTAAATACAGCGCGCCTATACCCAGTGCGCTAAGCGGCGTAATGACATCACTACCCGAAGTATCTTTTTGATAAAACGTTAGGTTAGAAAATACCGGGTCGCCTGCATCAATAAAGTGATTGTTGTCACTGTCATACTTGGCAAGCTCGTTAAAACCATTACCGGTGCGCGCACCAAATAGCTCGCTACCATCATCAATTATTCCATTCATATTGATATCAATGGCCAAAAAACCTGATGTTCCTGTTGCAAAGTGCACGTTATCTGTCTTTCCGTCGGCATCAATATCAAACGCTACTTTGTTGTGTGTAAGGTCAAGGCCCGAATGCGTTGAGTGGCCCAAATTAAGCACCAATGGATCTGAAAGTTCTACTTCGCCCACTGTCATCTCAAAGCGGTTTTGAATGTAATACTGACGTTCTGAGTAATGCGACAACGCAATGTTGATGGTATCGCCTGTGCTTGTGAGTAATTGCCCGCTGGCACTAAAATGCCCTGATTCGTGTTCTAAATAGCTTTCCTCATACTGGTATATTAGGTCTGCGGTAGTCGATTGGCGCGCCTGCGCATTACCTTGATTATCATTTTGTGTACCGGGTGCATTATCAAGGTTTGAAGGGCTTGTGAGTGTAATTTTGTGCCCGGCTAATTGCTCTACCAACATCTTCAGTTGAGCCGTTTTAACATCCAAGTGTTGCGTTTCACTATTGGCAGGGGCATCTAACGTGTTTTGCGAAAGGTTATCAGTGGTGGTGTTTTCAAAGGGGACGCTATCTGCATTCGCAGTAGGCCGAGTAGCAAGCGATTCTTTTACCGAGACAGTTTCGCTGTAACTATGCTTATAGCCAAACGTTATCTGACTTTGTGCAATTATCATTGTGTTGGCCCTATCTTTACGTTAATTCAAGGTACAACTCTGCTCAACTGTGTTATCGGCTTCAGCTAAAGAATCTTTATGGTTAGGTGAAAATAATTTCTTAACCGTTATCGGTGTTACTATTTGGAATAGCAACGAGAAAAGGCTCACGTTTTTCAAAGCTGGCACCGCGGTTGCAACTTTCGTTATTCGTAAATTTATACAGTTAAATATGGGGAGTGTACTGTTGAAATATGTGGTTGTAGTTATGGCGTTACTGGTCAGTAGCGTATGTTTGGGAAAGCAGAGCCAATTTAATTCTGTATCGGTTACCTCTGCAAGTGCACCAAAATCGCCCATCATGATCCAAGGGCCTATGCCTATTGAAGCAGAATTCTTTGCAAGTTTACTCACCGACGTTCGCATAGAAAAAGCAGGGAATGCCACGTTTTATATTGGTAGGTTGAACGACTATCCAGTGGTGGTAGCCAAAACGGGGAAGGGGCTAGAAAATACCGCTGCGGCAACGGCTATTGGTATTGAGCGTTATCGCCCCATAGCCATCATCAATCAAGGCACATCGGGCGGGCATGATCCTAAGTTAAACGTGGGTGATATAGTGCTAGGCAAACGCGCGGTAAATGCGAGTAACTTTAAAACGGCGCGTTTAGCGCAAGGACAAGGCTCAGACCCTATGCAATGGGTGCCTATGGATATTATGGCTTCAGAAGGAAGTGCCGGAGAGGGCGACAGTGCTGCGGATGCCGAGAAGGTGCGCTACTACCTAGGCAACAAAGAATTACTGGGCATTGCACAGTCGGTAAAGCAAAAGTATACCCGCGGAAAAGTGGTAGAAGGTACCATTGGCAGCGGTAACTTTTGGAACAATGAGTTAGACCGTATCGCTTGGCTTAATGAGCACCTTGGCACTAGTGTAGAAGAAATGGAAACATCAGCCGCGGCACAAATTGCATTGGCTTACGACGTACCTTTTCTGGGCATTCGCGTGTTATCAAACAACATCACCAATGGTGGGCATTATGACCCAACCACTTCGGTTGATTGCCAGCAGTTCGTTAAAGAGGTAGTTGAGAAGTTTATTGCGGATAAAAGCAAACAGTTGGGCACTAAAGACGATTAGCGTGCTATTTGAGACCTTTGGTACAAACAGAATAGGTAAACGCACATAAAGTTAATCATGTTCAGGCTTATTGTTTGGGCATCTCCTGTTTTGCGCAATTCTTGTGTGTTGCGCCCTTTTTCGGCAGTGGAAGGATCTTCTGCCGACTTTATTCTCTTTAAGTAAGTTCATCCGGCCAACATTTTATTCATTGTATTGGGATACGGATAAATAGACGCCAGCTGACTGTAATTTTGACTGCTGCCCCAATGTACGCTCTTCATTTGCACGCTCATTGGCTTGGCGTAGTAACGCCTTAAGTGCCTCTTCTAGTTTTTCGAGTTTTGCTTGCAAGTCATCAAGCTGTTTTTTCTGGTTTTCATTGTGCGGCTTTTGCTCGTTAAGTGCTTCAATAGCATCTTTAGTCTTTTCGATTTCCTCTTTGAGTTCATCCATTTTCTCTTGGTCTACGCCTAACCTATTAAATAACACTCTCTCAAAAACTTCTTCTAGAAAGCTTTTAGGGCGCTCTTCAGTTGTGGTAGATGTAACTTGTTCGCCATCCATTGCCGCCTTGGTGGCGAAGTTGTGCCCATCTGTATATTCGTTTGCCGCAGATGCACTATCAGTTTCACTTGAAACACCATCATTATTTCGCTCACCATACATGGCTTGCCAGCGATCGTAGTCGGCCTGAGACACTATCATTATCGTTCCCTAAAATGCTCAAACAATTACAGATAGGTAGCACTAAGCGAATACTGTACCAAGTTGCGCCTATCGATAGATTTTAACAACGCTACCAAAGGACTTAGCCTAGCTATCTAATATTTGATTTTCTGATGTTCGGGCAGTAATACATTTGCTTTTTAAATGTATTGATAAATATTTCCAATTTGTTGCACAAACGTTAGCTCACTATACTCAGTGTCGTTTTCTACCTTTCAATTAAAAAGAGTAAGTGGAATGTCTAATACCACCGCCCTACACGCAAAGCACCTAGAAGCGGGTGCGAAAATGGTCGATTTCTTCGGCTGGGATATGCCAATTAACTATGGTTCACAAATTGAAGAGCATCACGCTGTGCGTCAAGACGCAGGTATGTTTGATGTATCTCACATGACCATTGTTGATGTAAAAGGTGCACAAGCGAAAGCGTATCTTCAGTACCTGCTAGCTAATGACGTTGCTAAGTTGAAAGACAAAGGCAAAGCGCTATACAGCGGCATGCTGAATGAAGAAGGCGGTGTTGTAGACGACCTTATTGTTTATCACTTCGACGAAACCAACTATCGCTTGGTAGTTAACTCAGCAACGCGCGAAAAAGACATGAACTGGTTAATGAGCAAAGCAGAAGGCTTTGACGTAACCATTACCGAGCGCCCTGAGTTTGCCATGATTGCGGTTCAAGGCCCTAACGCTAAAGAAAAAGCGGCAACGCTATTTAGTGCAGCGCAAAAAGAAGCGGTTGCAGGCATGAAGCCATTTTTTGGCGTACAAGCCGAAGACCTGTTCATTGCTACCACTGGTTACACAGGTGAAGCTGGCTACGAAATTATGGTGCCAGCTGAGCAAGCAGAAAGCTTCTGGCAAGCACTACTTGATGCAGGCGTTAAGCCATGTGGTCTAGGTGCACGTGACACGCTCCGCCTTGAAGCGGGTATGAATTTATATGGTCAAGATATGGATGAAACCGTATCTCCACTAGCCGCTAACATGGGCTGGACAATTACTTGGGAACCGGCAGATCGTGACTTCGTAGGGCGTAAAGCACTAGAAGCGCAGCGTGAAGCGGGTACCGACAAGCTTGTAGGCTTGGTAATGACTGAAAAAGGCGTGCTTCGTCATGGCCTTAAAGTGAAAACAGAGAGCGGCGAAGGTGTTATTACTTCAGGTACGTTCTCTCCAACATTGGGCCACTCAATTGCCATGGCGCGAGTACCAAGTGATGTTGGTGAGACAGTTGAAGTGGAAATGCGCAAAAAGTGGGTTACAGTAAATGTGGTTAAGCCCTCCTTTGTACGCAATGGAAAAAGTGTTTTATAAGTTAACAGAGAATAACAGGAACGATTATGAGCAACATCCCAACTGATTTACGCTATGCCGCTACGCACGAATGGGTTCGCCCTGAAGGTGACGGTGTTTTCACTGTAGGTATTTCTGAGCACGCACAAGGCCTACTTGGCGATATGGTTTTCGTTGAACTACCAGATGTTGGCGACGCCGTTAGCACTGGTGACGACATTTGTGTTGCTGAATCGGTAAAAGCAGCATCTGACGTATACGCGCCAATTTCAGGTGAAATCGTTGCAGTAAACGAAGACCTAGAAGACTCGCCAGAGCTAGTAAACTCTGACCCATACGGCGACGGCTGGTTATTCAAAATCAAAGCTGACGATGCGGCTGAAGTAGAAGGTCTACTTGACGCAGAAGGCTACGAAAACAGCATTGACGAAGAGTAATTCGTTACGCAGTTTTACAGATATACAGTTTAAAAAAGGGGCCTAGGTTTAGCGCCCCTTTTTAACTTAAAGATTTAACGCGCCCTTTGCGGCAACCATTACGAGTGCTTAACAACGTTATGTCGAATACTTCCCCTACATTGGCTCAACTAGAGCAAAAAGATACATTTATCCGCCGTCACATTGGCCCGGGTAAAGGTGAAATTGAAGAAATGCTGTCTGCCATTGGTGCAAGCTCATTAGACGATTTAATCGAGCAAACTGTACCGGCAGGTATTGCGCTACCAGAGCCACTAAAATGCGGTGAAGGTGCGACAGAAGTTGAAGCATTAAGTGAATTAAAAGCGGTTGCGCAAAAGAACAAAATTAACCGTTCTTTCATTGGTATGGGTTACTACGACACACACGTACCAAACGTAATTCTGCGTAACGTGCTAGAAAACCCAGGTTGGTACACAGCATACACGCCTTACCAGCCAGAAATTGCACAAGGCCGTTTAGAAGCCATTCTTAACTTCCAACAAGTTACTATCGACCTTACTGGCCTTGAGCTAGCGTCTGCTTCACTACTAGACGAAGCGACAGCCGCGGCAGAGGCGATGGGCCTTGCCAAGCGCGTATCTAAAAATAAAAAATCGAACGCTTTCTTTATTGCTAACGACGTACACCCACAAACTATTGACGTGGTTGAAACTCGCGCGGAAATGTTCGGCTTTGAAATCATCAAAGGTGCAGCAGAAGAAGCGGCAGAGCACGACGTATTTGGTGCGCTACTTCAATACCCAACTACCACAGGTGAAGTAAAAGACATCAGCGACATCATTGCTGCGGTACAAGCGAAAAAAGGTATTGTGGCAGTAGCGGCAGACCTAATGAGCTTAGTTATGCTTAAGTCGCCAGGCGAGCTAGGCGCAGACGTTGCATTGGGTAGTGCACAGCGCTTTGGTGTACCAATGGGCTACGGTGGTCCGCACGCGGCATTCTTTGCAACGCGCGACAGCTACAAGCGTTCACTACCTGGCCGTATCATTGGTGTAAGTAAAGACACCCGTGGCCGCCAAGCACTGCGTATGGCGCTACAAACCCGTGAACAGCACATTCGCCGTGAAAAAGCGAACTCGAACATTTGTACAGCGCAGGTACTACTTGCCAACATGGCAAGCTTCTACGCGGTGTACCACGGCCCACAAGGCCTTAAAACCATTGCTGAGCGCATTCACCGTTTCGCTGACATTCTTGCTACTGGCCTAACACAAAAAGGTGCAGAAAAAGGCGTTGCCCTTAAGCACAGCACGTACTTCGACACCCTAACCGTAATGGTAGATAACAAAGAAGACGTTCTAGCTAAAGCATATGAAAAAGGCATGAACCTACGTGCTGACTTAGAAGGTGCGGTAGGTGTAGCACTAGATGAAACCACCACTCGTGAAGACATTGTTGCGCTATTCGACGTAATCCTAGGTGACGATCACGGATTAACGGTTGAAGGCCTAGACGCTGAAGTAACTACGCAAGACGTGAAGTCTATTCCTGAGTCGCTAGTACGTACAAGCGACATTCTTACGCACGAAGTATTTAACCAGTATCACTCAGAAACAGAGATGCTGCGTTACATCAAGAGCCTTGAGAATAAAGATTTGGCGCTTAACCACTCAATGATTTCATTGGGTTCGTGCACCATGAAGCTAAACGCGACTGCTGAAATGATCCCAGTGACATGGGCTGAATTTGGCCAGCTTCACCCGTTTGCACCACTAGATCAAGCGACAGGCTATCAAGAAATGATTGCCGAGCTAGCTAAGTGGTTAATTAACGTAACAGGTTACGACGCACTTTCAATGCAGCCTAACTCGGGTGCACAGGGTGAATACGCAGGCCTATTGGCTATTCAGCGTTATCACGAAAGCCGCGGTGAAGGCCACAGAAACGTGTGCCTAATTCCAAGCTCTGCACACGGTACTAACCCAGCATCTGCACAAATGGTTAGCCTAAAAGTAGTGGTCGTAGCCTGTGATTCAAACGGTAACGTAGACCTTAACGACCTTCGTAAGAAGGCTGAAGAGGTAGGTGAGAACCTGTCTTGTGCCATGATCACATACCCGTCTACCCACGGTGTATACGAAGAAACCGTACGCGAGATTTGTGACATTGTTCACGAGCACGGCGGTCAGGTTTACATGGACGGCGCGAATATGAACGCGCAGGTGGGCATTACGTCACCTGGTTTCATTGGTTCAGACGTATCGCACCTTAACCTACACAAAACCTTCTGTATTCCACACGGTGGTGGCGGCCCAGGTATGGGACCCATTGGTGTTAAGTCGCACCTTGCACCATTCCTACCAAACCACACAGTGGTAGACGTAGCAACAGCAGGTAAAGACTGTGGTGCGGTTTCGGCAGCGCCATGGGGTAGTGCATCTATTCTGCCTATTAGCTACATGTACATCAAAATGATGGGTAGCGAAGGCCTACGCCGTGCAACCGAAGTAGCTATTCTTAACGCTAACTACGTAGCGAAGAAGCTAGAAGGGCACTACAAGGTACTTTACAAAGGTAACAACGGCCGTGTTGCGCACGAATGTATTGTTGACCTGCGCCCGCTTAAAGAAGCAAGCGGTGTGACCGAAGTAGACATTGCTAAGCGCCTAAACGACTACGGCTTCCACGCGCCAACCATGAGCTTCCCAGTAGCGGGTACGCTTATGATTGAGCCTACAGAGTCAGAAGCAAAGTACGAGCTAGACCGTTTCATTAATGCCATGATTAGCATTCGCCAAGAAGTAGCGAAAGTAGAAAGCGGCGAGTGGGATGCCACTGACAACCCACTACACAATGCACCACACACGCTAGCAGATATCTGTGACAGCGACTGGAACCGCAGCTACGACCGCATGCTGGCGGCGTACCCAGCACCAGAAGTACACAGAAACAAATTCTGGCCAACGGTTAACCGTATTGATGATGTATTCGGTGACCGTAACCTAATTTGTTCTTGCCCAAGTATTGAGAGCTATTCTGAGGAATAGGGTGGTTTAGCTGCTTTGCTGTTAAAGCTGGATTGATTTGAAAGGCGAACCGAGTGGTTCGCCTTTTTTGTGTTTCAATTTTAATATTTGAATGGCTAATGTAACCGCAGAGTGCAGCTTCTTCAATTGAACCTTCAACGTCCGCTTAAGACAAGAAGCGGACAAATCAAACTTGCGTTGTTTTCGAAATTAGAAGGATTAGATTTCCCCGAGGTCGTCTAGCATCTTAGCTATTGAGTAGTTCTTCAGCTTAAATAGTATGACGGTATCTGTTAGGTGCACTCAACTTGTCATTGTCACTTAGTCCAAAGTTTGTACAGAGACCATATCCAGACAAAATTCAATGCCAAAAATGCGACGTTTATGCCTATTAGGAACTCATTTGAGTTAAGGGTGAGCTGCATGTTTATAGCCATCATGCTCGCTGTAATAGGCAAGCCTATCGAAGTTACAAAGAATAAACCTCTTGAAATGATGTCGTTATAAAGACCAATCCACAAATACTGGCGCTTATCTTGTGAATCCCTAATGATGTCCGCAAAATGGTTTAAATGAATAAAGAAATAGAGCTGAACGATGCAGATTATAAGAACCCCAAGGTCTAACAGTAATGTAGGGCTTAACTCGAAGCCAAACAAGGAAGATGTTTTAGATGAGTTTCGCTTCGCCTGGTTAAAAAACACGTCCAAACTATGTATGTTTAGTTCTGGGAAGGCCTCAGCGTCACTCATGACAACTGGGAATGCATCTTCGAAAAGAAGGCCATATTTTTCCGGTATTAAGAACACTGAGGTGAGTGGCACAACCTCAAACTCAATAACGTCGAAAGGGATTTCTAACTCGTAGTAGATTTTGTCCCACTTACTCCTAACTATCAGAGCAGCTGTACCGTCATCCCAACACGTTAGCCGTGTACTGAAGTTATCATCATAGACAAGGTTACCGCCTGACCAAGCTCTAGTTTCTATAGAAGCAAATTTTAATTCTTCTACTTCTTCATTGGTTACAGTTACATGCTCAATAACTACAGTGTGGCTTAACTGGCTTTCCACTTCCACAGTGCCCGCATCAATTATTTCCCCCCGTCTTAGTATGGCCTTGTCCTTATCGAATCCATGCACAAGAGCATATTTTTCGAGCTTCGCGCTTATGTCCCAGTACGTTTGTATATCACCTACAGTGTTTACTATCCCGTCTCTAGGTAAATCATATTCGTCCGTTTTGTCACAAAGGACCTGAGGGAAATATCCTGTGAATTGTCCCTGAAAAAGGGTGTTATCAAATCTCGCTGATGGCTTGCGTATTCCTTCTGGCTCAATTTTAATCTCGAATTCAAGGAAGTTATCCAAAGGAGAATGTGTGATATAAAATCTTTGCGAAGCACTAATTTTTTCCTCATGCCCTCTATTCTGGGATGTACTCAATGTGGCTTGAATAATATCTTCCGTCAGGTCTGAAAAATCACGGCCCGCTATTTTTCCGAAGAATTCCAGTTCCTTTTCGAGTCCTACAAACCTGGCTAAGCCGTAATTGGAGATTGCCACGAGAAGTAGGATACTGATTGATACAAGTAACCAATTTGTGGCGCGAAGGTTCCTAAAAATTTCGAGCTGGCTTTCTTTTTCCATGTGTAGCAATCCATTACTTTTAAGGTAATTACGACTTTTAGTGTACAGAGTCATGTAAAAAAAGCCATTTTGGTACGTAACTTCAAACCTAAAGGTTGGATTACTAGATTGCATCGCCACCATTGGAATACCCACAAATAAGGCGCTCATTAAGGTCAACGAACAGCATGGCTAAGCTGTATTAATCGCCCATAGATTTTGTATTACGTCAGCTATACGTATTTTTTTGCCTCAAAACACAAGCTCGAGGGCTTGGTATTAAATTTCCGAGTTGTGCCGCTTTAGGGAGGACGGCTATAACTCTCTTTTTCTCCTAATGAGTTACGTTTTCAAATTACACTGTCGTACCCAGTCAATTTTGATATACAAAAAATGATAAGAGCCAAAATGCAAAACTTAACCCGATATTTGGGAAAATACTAATAGAAAGGCGTTTATAATGTGCTTGCTGATACGTAAGTGATAAACGATAATACTGTTTGCATATACAGTTTAAGTGACATAGATGACAGAGCTAGAAATTAAAAAACTAATAGTGAGGTACTTCCTAGAAAAGTATGAAAATTTTGTTGTTGGTTCTGAATTTTCATTTCAATTTTGTGAAAGAAGAGCGGATCTAGCATTGCTGAATGATGGCTTCTTAACCGCCTTTGAAATAAAAGGTGCTCGTGACACAGTATCTAGATTGAGTTATCAAATTGAAAGTTATAAAAAGTTTTTTGATTTTTGCTTTGTTGTATGTGAACCCAGTAATTTAGCTGAAGTCCGAGCAACGATTTCAAGAGATGTAGGCATCTTATTGGTTGAAGGTGGCAAACTTACTCATGTTCGGAAATCAAAACAGTTCAAACGACACGATAAAAGAGTCTTATCCAGTGCATTAAGTGTTCAAAAGCTGAGTGCGTTATCGAAAGGAAGCAATTTAAGGTCGAAGCATGATTTATGCGAGTACGTATCAAAGAAAAACACTTTAGATTCGTTAAGGCAGTTATCTAGAGACGATTTCAACGAAAGATATGGAGTGGTCTCAAAACTATTGAAACAAGAAACCACTCTTCATTTGACGTCGGATGATATATACACTATTACAAAGAAAGCCCCGTCGTCGTTAAAGCGAAGAACCTCCTGAATCTCTGAGTAATATTCGGCTTTTAATGTAGTAGTTCATGCGAACTGATATCCAAAACGCAGGGCTGATACCTGATGGATTGTTATCTGCTGCCACTTGAATCTCTTTATCAGCCCAAACACCAAGCGGTTTGTATGACGTTGTATCTCTAACAGTGTGCTGTGCTGCTCTTACATACCCACCATTATTTCTACGGTATCTTTTATAAGTGAATGATTTTCCGTCTAAAGATGCAATATCAACTCTAGGGACAAAAGTACCGCCCTTAATCTCTATTTGTTCGGTGTTAATTGAAACGTAGTCACCATATTTGATTGGGAACTCTTGACTTATTCCCTGATAGATATCTTCTTCACAGATCCCGAACTCACCTGCAATATCTTCACCGCCAGTTTGAGCAACATTCGATGGGAAACTAGAGCAGAGCATAACAACGGATTCGATTTTATCTGCGAATAACTTCGTACCAGAACACGCTTCAAGGAAAGTATCTACTACATCTTGGATGGCTTTCCCTCTTACAAATTCAGCATCTAAAATCACGTAGAGTTTACAATTTTCGTTTAAATTACTCACTATAGGCGCTAAGTAATACTCAACATCTTTGTCACTTAGGTCATATGGTAGTCTAACCGCTAGATAATCCTTCTTAACAGAAGCACTTCTCACGAATTCTTCAACATCTTCGAACTTACCGTCATCATCTTCGTACAAATGAACCATAGGGATGATATTCAAGTCACTATGGAGATCAAATAAAAAATACTGCCACTCTTTAAAGCCATTATGTTCTGACAATAGTTGTTCAATTTGAGGGTTGGTGTAATTTTCGTCTGTACTCAAATCAAGTATAAATGGCCTATCGTTTTGAATTTTGGCAATTTGCTTCATACGACGATAAATATCGCCATCAGGTGCTTTTTTCGTTCTTCTTGACTTGGTTAGTTCGTAAATCGGCAAAATCTTTGAAAAATCATCATCATTGATGTTTTCAAAACAACGAAGTTCGCCATCTCTCGTCTTTATGATAGGAAAGTAGACATATTCATTCATAGATTATGCCCATCATAACCAAGTACCTTGGCTCTGATTCGAACGGCATGAGATGATACTTGGAAGTGCATAGCAACATCTTCAACTTTTGACGATACGTTTGCAATAAAATTATCGAAAGCATCTTTGGGCATCAATAGTGATGCTGCAAAATCATTGGCTTCAGCTTCCATCCAATTTGTTTCCCCATTTCGAAAGAAAGTTTTATCTTCAAAGCAATCACTGTTAGCAGCATGGCGTATGCGGTGTGCAATTTCGTGGGCCATGGTAAATCTTTGTCTATGCGGATGATGTAGTGAGTTAACAGTCATAACCCAACTACCTGACTTTTTCTCTTTCTTTAGTGAGCCTGATTCTTCATCTTGCATTGGCTCATATCTCACGGCAATCCCGAGGAGTTTGGCCAATTCAGATACATTTACAGGGTCAGTCTCTAGCCCCTTGCTTTCAGCAAGTGTTATTAGATGCTCAGGCGTAGACAAGTCTTCAAATTCAGTATTCGCTTGAGTTTTTCTACCAGATTTTCTAACAAATGCCATCTATTGTTCCTTTTTGACAAGTAGGGTTTCTTTGCCTTCAGATTCGGAGGTGTCCAACCTAGCAATGTGCTCCGCGATGACCTTAATTTGTTGGCGTAGACTTTGATTTTCCATTTTTAAACGTTGCACTGTCTCAACTGCATCCTCAAAGTCTCTGGCCGTAGAGTTTAGATCGCTTTGTACAATTCTCAGTCTCTCTTCCGCCTCGTTTTCAATCTTAACATTTAACATGTGAATAAAACTCTCACTACGCATATGTTTCTTAGTGATTTCTTCGGCTTTTTCTTCTGATGTACTTTTGATGTAAATAACTGATATAGCAGCGATCAAACCATTAATGGCGATAAGAAAAGTAATTATTGTTTGATAGAAGCCTGTTTGAAATGACCATACATCTTTCAGGCTAATCAATGTCCCACTTTTAACTAGTTCTCCAACAATGTGTGAGGTAAACGGGTCATTTATACTTTCAGCATTGGCAAGAGCAACGGAGTCGGCATAACCAAGGTAAGATAGTAATGATGGAGACGGCAAGCAGACAAGTAGTGTCAGGAGCGCAATACAGAAAAGTAAGCATGTGATTACGCTTACAAAAAAGACTGTCTTATAGTTGCTAGGGCTAGTAGAGGTATCTTCTGACATGCTTCCGTTCCATCAGTTATAACTTACTGTATCTTACTATACATTTGATTCATATAAAATAATTTGAGTCAATGTGGTTTCATATCAAAGAGCATGAGCCTATAGAGTAGCGCTTGTCTTTTGCTTTTTTGTCGGCAGTTTTGACTATCATTTAGCTATTAGTCACTTGCTAATATTTGATTTCCCAAAGCTCATTTT
This sequence comes from Alteromonas sp. 009811495, assembly GCF_028865455.1. Taxonomy (NCBI): domain Bacteria; kingdom Pseudomonadati; phylum Pseudomonadota; class Gammaproteobacteria; order Alteromonadales; family Alteromonadaceae; genus Alteromonas; species Alteromonas sp. 009811495. The sequence goes on along the minus strand of NZ_CP113972.1, from coordinate 3,171,312 downwards.
TGTCCAAAAACTTCTTACGAGCTTTCACTTCACGCTCATAGCCGCTGTCTGTCCGTGAAGGTGATGGGAAAAACGATTGGCATAAATAAGGTATAGTTCAAATAATTGCCCCATATCTTATCAACTATTCTTCCCTAACACCCCGAATATTCCCATCCATCACAAGCGCCTCAACCAGCCCATTTTCTTCATCCATTTCAAAACGAATACTACTGCCATTTTCCGCAAAAAACAGCCCTTCACCTTCATGAAAATACTCTTCATTTTCAACGTAAGGTAATGCGTTAAGCATGAAACCATTGGCTGTTTTTTCTAGCACTACATCAACAGTAACTGGCTTTGTTACTGCATAGGTGCCAATGTATTGGCTTAGTTCGTCTTGGCTAATTGGCACTACGGTTTTTATTTCAGCTTCCGAATAGCCAACGTTTAATGCTTCTTTTAAACGTATTTCTAGTTCGGTTATTAACTGCCTGCCGTTATTGCCGTTTGTCATAATGGCGTAGCCGTTGCCCGTATCTAGCTCAATGTATAGCTGCGACATAAATCCAGCATCTGCGCCGCCGTGGCCAAAGCCTAAAATTTTCCCGTTGTCATCCATATTGATGAAAAAGCCAATTCCCACATTAGGCGGCTCAATACTTGGTGTATTGTTGGTTAACATTTCTTGTGCGGTAGCTTGAGATATCCAGTCTGTTTTTTGCCCCAAATACGCACCGCGTACACTGCTTGCAAACTTCAACATGTCTGATGGCGTACTCCACATGCCTGCTGCAGCTAGTGTGGCGTAGGTATGCGCCCCACCTTTAATTGGCGAGCCATCACCATCGTACGGGGTAGCCATATTGTTCGATAGGTTTGTTGTTATGGGTTGTTCGTACCCTGAACGCGTCATGCCTAAAGGTTTAAATAAAAGCCGTTGCGACATAGTCGGCAAAGTTTCGTTAGCTACGTCTTGCAAAGCAAGTTGAGCAAGCGTAGTGCCGCCACCTGAATAACGCATTCGCGTGCCTGGTTTAATATCAACAACTACTGCGCTGGTGTTTGCTGGCCCGCTTCCCTCTAACACTTGCTGCAAAGTTGGCACTGGCTCACCCGTTGCGTAACCAGGGAAGCCGTGCACTGTGGTGCCCGCCGTATGGCTTAACAGTCGGCGTAACGACACCGCTTCTTGGCCAGTCCATTCATGTTCGGGTAGTTTCCAGCTGGTAAGCAAATTATTTATGTCGGTATCTAAATCAATGGGGTTATTTTGGCGGTACTTCATCAATACTGCTGCAAATGCGGGCTTAGAAATACTGCCTGCTTGGAATACCGTGTTTTCATCAACCGCCAATTCGGTTGTTATATCTTTAACGCCGCTTTGCATGGTCCAGGCTAGCTGTCCATTTCGCATAAATGCGACAGACACCCCAGGCACATTGTAATGCGTCTGCCGTTGCTCTAACGACTGATAATTAACCGCTTGCCCTTCTATTCGAATTCGGCCTGCTAGCCCAGTTTTTAAAAGGTTGGCTTCTTGTGTTTTTTCGACTGGTGAGGAAGAGGCGGTTACGGTTTCAGGTTCCGCGCAGCCTAAAAGTGATGCAAGGCAAAAAGAAAGTGTTAAGGCAGTAAGTGTCTTGGTTGTTTTCATCAGAAGTATTCCGTTACGCGTTTTCTTTTTTTAAGTAACTTCATTTGATGCATGTTCTGGAAATATCCCAGCTTGAATTTCGCCAATGATTAAGTTTGGCCCTTTGTTTAGTATTAAAGAAATTTTAAAACTGTCATTAGTTTCTAGTGTTTTGCTGCGGTGCATACATGACCTCTCCTTCATTTTTTCAGGCTAGACTGTAGGATTTTTTTCAACTCCAGCTGAACTGTCTTTGATGATGATTAAGTGTTGGTAGTGTTCAGTTAATGATGCATTGACTCATCAAGTTTATATGATTTTATCCAGACTGTGTTTATTAACTGCTGGATAAGTCATATGCCATATTGTCACCAGACACTAGCACACAGATAATAAGGAATGCTAATAACGGCAACCCAACTTTATACTGCAGTCTTTATTGGAAAAATTGACACTATACGAAATTGACAAGAAATGTTGATTGTTTTACTTTTGATAGCACGGATTATGGTTGTTCCGTCGAAGATGCTTACTACTGGCAAAAAGGACTGAACATATGGCCGACCAAATCGAACTGATTATTGAGGAACGCGTCAAAAGGGAGTTGCGCGTTTATAAAGTAGCATTTTTTGCATTTATAGCAGGGTTTGTCTTCTTTATAACTATTGGCCTCATATCCAAAGGGGAACTTTTTCGCTTTATTATAAAAACCGTCTACCCACCCAACTTGATTTATACGGATATTTCTGTAGAGCTAGAAAAAGATGCCAAGCTCAAGAATAGCCTCGTAGAAAATGCTGACTACGACAAATTAACTATTCCAAATGCTACTTTACAAACATTCCCAACCTTATCTAAACAACTTCCCAGTACTGTATGGAGTACGTTATCAAGTGGAGAAAGGGAAGATTATGTGAAAATGGTCTCGAATAGAGACTTCTTTGAAACAATACTTGAATACCATACAGACCTAGCAAAAATATTTATTCACCCAACCTCTAACCGAGCCAGATTGAAAGCAGAAATTCAAAACCACGGACGTATTCCATTCGATGTGCAGCTTTTAATGGCTGGCGCTCATTTAGAAAATAAGCCCACTAAACATTGTAATCAAGATTTTCACAATGGCTCCCTTCAAGCCATATTAGTCATTCCGTCTTCATACCCTGCACAAGAACTAGGTTTTCTAGATTGCCGTTTCGGATGGCCTAAAATTAAGTTGCAAGTAAATAATTTTTCTGGGATTGAGTTAGTAGGTGTTAGGCGTAATGGAAAAACAAATCGGCCAATCCTACTTTTAAGCCGCGAGGCCGGACGACAGCTAAAGTTAAATGGTTGGAATTCATACAGCGCGAATGGCTACGGAACTGCACAAGTTTCAGAAGTTTTATGAACTAAAGAAACTTCGAGTCAAACATCTGAACCGAAAAATAGAATTGAGCGAAAGAGAATTCTCAATAGTGAAAATAGCTATGGCCATCTTTTAGCTGCGTGATTTAAAGGACTTGACCAAATTTCAGATGGTTCGCCGAGTGGAGAAAAGTTATATTTTTTCAGCAATCATAGTCTATCACTTGTTGCTGGTTTTGCGTAAACACTCTTCAGACGCAGATACGATTGACTTAGTTCTATCAAATGCTTTTTCAGCGCGAACAGTGCGAGGGCACGAGACGAGGGGGCTAAATCACCGACCATCGAAACTTAAACTGCGCTGGCGGAGTGAAAGCCTGTGGTTAAATCTTCAAATTTTAAGATTTAGCATTAATAAACTCACGTTTACACATTGATATTTGTAGTACTTGTGCTCTCTTAGACAATCCGGACAAACCCGTGGATAATTAACTACGATATATGGGGTATCAATAGCCCGCCGAAAAGTCCGATTAATTGGAGAAATCTTTGATGGGGTTTCCGTAAGTCCTAAAGCTGACAACAATGGTTTCGGATCGTGCTCCCCAGATAATAACTGGTGGATTGGCGCACGATTATTTTTCCAAGCTAACCCGCATGACGCAAAAGATGACCGACATGCCTAAAACCGTTATCTTCTGAAACTCGGATAAGGTAACTGGCCAAGCACTCTTCAGAGTTGATGAAAGGCCGTGACAACAACATTTCAATCTCCTCCGACTTACTAAAGTAAGTATTGCTGTCTGTACATTTGCAGCCCACTTTACGCAATCATTTAACACAGGATATTTGTATTCAAAAGGAGTACTTCTAAATAGCAAGCGGGCTAACTCCGTCAGTTTATAAACACAGCGTTTGCCAAGCACAGATTTAATGGTTAAAAAAAAATAATCGGTCAATTTTTGTTCTATACTAAATTTTGCAAATTCAATCATCATCACAAAACGTCCATACGGAACTCGTGCGAATTAAACAGATTGCTCGCATTTGAACATTTTAAGGGATTAGCTATGAAACCCAATTTGGCGTGGCCAAAAACCGTTCTCTTACTTAGCATTATGCTTTTCCTTGTCACAATAGCACTGGCATTTGTTGGTTCACTCTCATATGGACTGCTAAAAATCTATTCGATTTGGGGGGCAAGCATTGTTGGTCTGCTGCTTTTCATAGGCTGTCTAGGAAAAAGAATTTGTGGGCAATGGACAGGAGTTCTTATCGACGGTCGATTTAAATACAGCTTGTCTAGAGCACAAGCTCTTATATTGTTTATTTTACTCGGTTCAGCAATCTACGCTATTACGATCCACAACTTAGAGTGGCAAAATATTCCGTGCAAATACAGCGAGGGTGACCCATTTTCGGTTCAAGACAGCGCAGAAAATATTCGCCAATTAATTACGTCTGATGGAAACCATGTTTTTTTGTTACAGGCTGATGGGTGTGAGTATCAACTAACCCAGGATGAAAGTGTTGTGGACTCTGTTAAAAAGTCATCCATGGAAATAGACATGAAGTTTTTTGCCTTGATGGGTCTAGGACTTAGTACCGGATTGATGTCCCCTTTGTTGCGACGCAGAACAAATATCGAAGGTGCCTCCGAGAAAGTCGAAGTGCCGCCAACCCATCAAGAAGCCAGCGCAGCCTCCCCCTCAATAAAAGCAGCGATTGGCAATGTATTGGTGAATAACAAATCAGATGAAGCCGAGTTTGCCGATATTTTTGTTGGCGAAAAGCTAGACGACGCGGAGCAAATAGATTTGTTCAAAGTGCAAATGGCATTTTTTTCCGCGATCGTCTATGCCGTCTATCTCTTGCTCCTGAATGAAACTTTTCTCATACACAGCGGCTTTTTTATCAGTGATCTTCCTTCTATTGAAGATGAATTGCTCACACTACTGCTGGTTAGTCATGGCGGATACCTTAGCGGCAAAGTGATTGGCTCTTCTATTGGCAAACCCGCTCCCTCCATCGTCGCGAACAATTCAGTAGAAAAAATTAACCAAAAACAAATAGCAAGCAAGAAAAGAAAACTGAGATTTCAACGCGATACTATCAGCGCGATAGCAGAAGCAGCGCGGCGCCGAACAAAATAACTAATTATCAAATGTAACACATGCATTTGTATCAAGGAGAGAACAATGGGACTTTCAGTCGATTTAGCAATGTCGGTAATTTCAGGCGTTATCAAACTTGGTGGCCGCATTGACAAAGTGCTAGCAGAAAACCGTGCGGTACAAGCCGACTTTGTGTTACCCGAATTTTATAACAGAAACATAGCCAATCTGGACATGAGTAACGCCGCAGTTGCTATTGTAACCGGTATTTTTAGTAATAATTCGCGCAATGAAGCGGTTAGCATTAGAACTATACTGTCTTGGCAGGATGATGAATTAGAAGCCAATGCGGCAAGCGTTAATAGTGAAATTTCTGCGCAAAACCTGCGCTCGCTATTAACTTTAATCGGGTCAGAAGACTTGGCACCGGGTGCGTACGTAGCCTTGGTAGAACAGAATGAAAACCTAAAAGGCATATTTGGCGATTGGTTTTTTGAGCATTATGTGAACCCACAAAACCCCAACCTAGCGCTTGCACAGCAACTTGATCAATACAGGGTAAATCGCAGAATTGCGTTAAATGATAACGATATCTATCGCACGTCGATGATGATTTCTGCAGGACGAGTCACTCAATCTTCCAGCGCATGGCGCATTGCTATGGCTTCTTTAGATGTATTTGGTGAGTTAACGCTGGAAAATCAACAGTCACTGATCAAAGACGAAAAAAGTCGGAAGATCGTTTCCTCGGTGCTAACTTATTTCACTAAAGGTGATTTGGAAAACGACGTTCAGACCCTGGATAGTCTATTCAAGCGAGTGCTTTCGGCAACACTCAATGGGTTGCTAGATACAAAAGATACGTGGAAAGGCGATGAAAAATGGGTAACCAGCTTACTTGAAGCTCTGGCGGACGCACGATCTTCTGTTGATGAATCAAACCAAGAAGATTACCTGGTTGGCTTGCTATCAGGCGAGGGATACAACCGCTTGGTGGGAGAACTAATAGAAGAAGCCGGCGAATACTTAGAAAGCGAAGACGCAGGCGAAACTAAAAGTTTTAAAACCGTCGTCGCCAAAATGCTTTCTAAAACCGCTGAGTATTATAGAGAAGGGCCAGAGGGTGGCGACTTTAAATTTGTAAAGCAGCATTGGCCAGATATTGCGCGGGCTGGACTCAAATCATTCGCAACACATAGCGAAGACTTATTGTCTGGCAATTCAGAATTAATGAAGACAATACTGACATCTGCCACAACCGCTTTAGGCGCGAGAACCGGAGATTTCAACGGAGAAGATCTAACAGTAGCAGCGCAAGCAATTATTAAAGCAGTGGGAGAAAACCCTGAGCTAATTGACGATCAAACATGGATGGGCACGGTCTTCATTAGTTTTGCAGACACGGTTCAAAACGTTGGATTAATCAACACATTTACTAAAACCGGTATCGAGCAGTTAACCCGCACAACCTTGCTTGCCATTGTCGAGCATCCACAACTAATCAAAGACAATGGAGAGTTTGTCACTGCGTTTATTCGGGACTTATTGTCCGGACTTGCTGCGACCAAAACAATTACAGCTCAATCTCTTGGGCAGGTTGCAATTGGTACAGTACTAGACGTAATCAGCACTCGACCAGAACTTGTTAAACCTGATAGCGCTATAACGCCGGTAATTGGCAGCTTTGCCGCAGAGTTAGGTAAACTCATAGACAATAGCACCCTCTCCCGGCTCCAGGGTGAGGACATTTTAGGGGCCGGTGTACGCGCAATAGCAGCCAACCCTTCACTGCTGATAAAAGCTCAAAACACAGTGACATTGAAACTGGTAGACAAAATTCTCGAGGTGACCAATAACCACGAATCACGTTTACTCAATGGTTCAGGATTAACGCAGTTAATCGCAACGAGTTTGACGTTGCTGGCTAGCCACGGAAAACGATTAATCGATCCGGACACTAATGATCCGGTTCAAACCTTGCTGAACAACTTTGCCGCCGTCTTGACTGCTTCCCTAGATGAAGCGGCCAGACAACTTGGAAACAGCATCGACTTGAACACCCTACCTGCGACAATTGAGGAATTATTAACACGATGGTGTCGCGGCACTTTATCGGTGGATTCCTTCGAGGGAGAAGCCTTTGCAGACCTATTCGAGCAAATTGCTTATATCGTTGCTGACAGAATTAAATTGCCACAGCTATCTTAACGTGTCTAAGGAGAGAAGGATGTTTAAGCGTGTTACGTTTAGTAAATTAACACTCATTGCAGCACTCAGCGCAGGCTTGCTTAGCGGTTGCCTGACAACAAAGGACGTTTCGCTTGCAGTAAGAGCTGCAAATGCTGAAATACAATCCGCTGCATTTGCCGACCCATCGGCGTTAACGAACTTACCTGTGGACGCTGATTCAAAAGAAGTAGAGTCAGCGGAAACGCAGCTTTTGAAATCAATCCAAACACTGGAGGAAATCGGAAAACAGCAAAGTACGCCATCCATCAATAACAAAGCTGCAGTTGCAGCCCTAAAGTTGCGTCTAACCATTCTGTATATCGTGACCGATCGATATAACCTGGCTGAAGTAACAGCAAAGTCTATTGAACAAGGCGATTTATCAAGTCAAACACAGCGCACATTTGCTGGAATAACAAATGAATACGCTGCGTGGCGCAAAGTCACTAAAAGTGGCACTGACTTCAGAGTGTGCGGGCCAGGAGAGTCAGATGTGAATTCGTCCAGCTGCCTGGATTGGGAACACTACCCCAAAAAACTAAATGATGCTCAAAACGTCTTGGTTAATACTACAGACGGTGCTGCTCCTGTACTCTTGTCACCAGAGAACTCTGACATACATGCATTTTTGTCGGTCTGGAAAGGACGAGTAGGTGCACAATTTGTTTCACAGCGTTCCAACCAAGTTATTAGCCCTGCTCAAGTTAACTCAGCATCAATGCGCTTGGCATCGGTTGTTGCAGCGGTAACACCTTATCTAACAAAAACGCAAAGCCAAGATCTTGAAGACCTATGCAATGGCGTTGGCCAGACAATTCCGGTTGTTAAACGAACCCTACAGTTAAAAAATATGATGAACGATTTTGATAATATGATTGAAACAAAATTGGTCACGCCGAGTCTGTCGGAAGAGGCCAAAGATGAGCTACTGCGCCATCAATTTAAGCATGCTAATTCAGATTGGTTTAAAGGTTGTAAAAACCTTTAAACCAATCAATCAGCGCAAAGAATACTATGAGTGACGGTAATAAAGTAGCTTATATAACAGCTGGAGGTACAGTAGTTGCCGCGTTAGTGGCGGGTTATTTTGTTTACCCAAGAAACCAACCTCCCGAAGCCATTATTGACCCTGCACCTGACGGTAGCAAAGTTTTTACAATTGTGCAGGGCCAAACTGCGCAATTGACCGCAATTGATTCAGGCGACCCTGAAGACTCTGATTCTGATTTGTATTTCCAGTGGACATCAATTGATGGAGAAACACTATTCGAAGGCCTAGGAGTAAAGTATAGGGTTTTAGAGTTGTCTAACTTACATCCTGAAACCCATGTAATTATCTTGAATGTGACGGACGAAAAGGGCAATGGCAAAATGGATTCTGATAAGGGAACACTGGTGGTTACTGCTGGACAGTCTCCAGAAATACGTATTTTAAATTACCCCACTTCAGTTGAGATACCAGGATCAGCTACCTTCGATGCCTCTAAGTCTATTGATCCCCAAAACCTGAAACTAAATTTTGCATGGTTTGTAGACGGAAAGGTTGTTGGGGAACACAATCCTAGCTTAACCTATCCCAATTTTATCGAATCTAAGACTTATACCGTAGAGCTTGTCCTTACAAATTCAATTGGTCTACATTCCAGTTGGAAGGCAGAGGTTGTAGGAAAAAGACCTCCTCGCCCCGTGAGCATAACAACAAGAGTTCTGGGGGGCCCACTTGAAATTATGAGGCCAGGTGAAGTTGTAACGTTTAGCGGTGAAATTATTACGAATGGTTACCCCATCAAGGTGATCGCCGATCGACTCGAAGTCGATGATGCAAGGATAACTAGCTTCCAACGCATATCATCAGATGAGGAAGTTACCAATGGAAGCAATGGTAGGCCAGGTAGCAATGGTACTGCCAGAGGTGAAAATGGCCGTTCAGGACAGAATGGAGCAGATGGGTCTGCCGGAACCCAAGGGCAGAGTGCAGGACAAATCGAAATAGAGGTTAATGAATTTTCTGGAAATCTTGAAATCTTTAATGTCGGCACGAACGGAGCTCACGGTGGGAATGGTGGAAATGGAGGCGATGGCGGAGATGGGGCTCGAGGCACTCCATCAAGGTCAGGGCTGATAGATTGCTCATCAGGACCTGGACGAGGTGGGACAGGTGGAAATGGAGGAAACGGTGGCTCTGGAGGTCCAGGGGGTATAGGTGGGAATGGTGGCCCAATATCTATAAAAGTTGATGAAAAATTTAATGGCCTAATAGAAGCACAGACAATTGGTGGAGCCGCAGGAGCTGGCGGAAGACCAGGTGCCGGCGGTACAGGAGGGGCTGGTGGTCCAGAAGGCGAAACACGTGGATGGTGCAAATCAGCCGCCAGATACGGTGGGTCAGGTCAAAATGGGGAATCAGGGTCAGTCCCACTCCCTTCTAGCTCTGGAGTCCCAGGGGAGATATCATTTAACGTTAAAGGCCAAGAAACCTCGACAAGACAAGGAAGTGCACGCTATAGCGAAGACTAAATATAACATTATTATTACTCCAGCCTTATACAGTGTCAAAGCTCCCCATTTATTAGCTTACCAGCTAGCAGTTTACCTATGGCGGTGTTAGCCCCAATTAGCTTCTTAGCGCTGGGGCGAATCATTCCAGATTAAGTTAGATTTTTACCATCACTACAACTCCAAATACCCCCGCAATCGCTTCTTGATATAGAAATTATATAAACCCACACGTAATACCCAGTTCATGCCCATCTGCTTGGCAAGGGCGTAGTATCTGTCTTTCACTCTTTCATATATGCGCTCTCGCGCGGCTATTGCTGCGTTTCTTGGCGTTACATTACCTAGTTTTGTGTCGTTAAGAATGTCTTCTAGCGCTTTCTTTTGAGTCTTGTAAAAGGCGCTGTCTACATTAAGTGGTAGGTGGTCTTTGGCTTTTTTGGCATTTTGGCGGCTTTCCAGTATGTGCAAAATGACATTGGTTGCGTTAAGTCTGCCTCTCATATAATCGTGGTGACGAAACCGCTCTTCAAAGAAGCCCATGAACGACATTACTTTTTCGCTGGCCAAATCTTCTGGTTTGGCAGTAATGGTATACACGTTCATAATGTCAAAGTCGTTTAATCCAGCCGACTTCTCTAGCAGTGCAATACTGTAAATCCACGCGTCTTTTTGTTCTTGCGTCGCATTGTCGTAGTCTGCAAAGTCTTCTTTGTACTGAAGCGTTAAGCGCTCTATGGCGTCATTAAGTTGCTCGTCGTTATCAGTAGTATCTTTGTATATTTCTTGGCATAGCTCTTTTGATGTTTGTGCTAATCGCTTTACTGCCGTTTTGGTAGAGGACGTTACAATATCTACTATTTGTTTGGCCCGTTCATCAAGTAACTCAACCTTGTGGTTTATCTTGTCGGTCATCAACCAGTCTTGAAAACGACTTTGGGCAAAAATTCCTTTAGCGGCACTGCTAGCAACGCTCATCATGTTGAAATCAGGTGACTCGGCATCAAGCGTTAAATCCATTGTTGACGCTTTTGCACTAGGTGAGATGTAAAAATAAAAACGCTTAGCGTAATCCAGCGGGTCGTTATCGTTAGACTTTGCGAGCTCTCTTGCCATTCCTAACGGATAGTTATTAAATGCACCGCCATCAATATAAGTAAACTTGCCATCGGGCTTAACCGATGAGAAATCTTCTGCACCACGCCCTTGATAATCGGGCTCTTCAAACCGTCTAAACAGCGCAACCGGTGAAAAAGCAAACGGAAATGCACCGCACGCACGTGAGGTGTCGGCTATGGTTTGCCAGGTGTTTTGATTATCGTCGTTCTCGCCAAGTGTAATGGTCAATCTGTCTTGATGACGGGTTTCTACAAACTTGCCACCAGTAAGCCCGTCGTGGGTAGCGGTAAAAATGTCTCTGGCGTAGTCCACACCGTTTAAGTTAGACAATGCCAGCCCAAGCTTTATGGTATCGGCGCTTGCCGGATGAGGAGCTTTAGTAGGTGTGGCGGCACTTTCGTAGCGACCTAAAATCAAGTTTCGTGCTATTGAATCAACAAAGCCTGAAGACAGAATAGAGGTGTTTTCATTGTCGTTATCATGCGCAGTAAGCAAGCCATCGATGTGTACCTTTTTTACCCACGCTAAATAGCCAACGTTAGTGAGTGGCTCGGTTAACGAGTGGCTTTCGTAAAGCAGCTTTTGGGCCGTTAGCGCTGCGGTCATGCCGCCAGCACTCGCGCCTGTCATTACATCAATTTTAATGTGCTGGTCGGGTGGATTAGATTCGTTGTGCAGTTTTATGGCGTTGATAATTTCATACATGGTGCCAGCTTCGTAAGAGCCCAGCGAGACGGCACCTGAAATGGCGATTGCTACTTTGTATGTCATGACAAATTCCTTATGATCATCACAGAACACACTTCGTCCAGACTGCTGATAGCTTATGGTCGTGGTGTATAAGTCACCGCTTTTTTATTAGTGTACCAGTTACTCACCGTTAAACTAGTCAGAATTAGCTTGTTAAGCAGGCTTCATGTTCGTCCACCCTTTTAAATAGGTCACACAATTTCACCTATCGCAATTCATTACTTATTGAAATAATTGTTCGGTTAAATCTAGGGTACGATTACAGGCATTAAATTACAGTTAAAGTAGATGTAGGTAACGAATGTTTTCAATTCATGTAGAGCGCACCATTAATAAGCCCATTGCCGAGGTGTTTGCCATTTTAAGTGACCATGCTAATTACGCTCAGTTTAAAGGTGTAGATAAGTCGACACTGCTTATTGACGGCAAACATGAGAAAAATGGCTTAGGTGCGGTGCGCGAAATTGTTGCCGGTGGGGCCAATTTACATGAAGAGATTGTGGCTTTCGATCCGCCCTACAAACTGGGCTACAAAGTTATTAAATCTAAGCCGCTGCCGTACGATCACGAGTTAGGCGAAATCACGCTTGAAGAAAGAGGTAATAAAACTCATGTTACGTGGCGCTCAGTAGGGCATATCTCTATTTTTCTGTTAGGTAGCCTCTATTTTGATAAGCAAGTGCAGAATGTGGGAAGTCGAGCCTTCGGAAGTATTCTTAAGCATATCGATGCTATGAGCTAATTTTTTATGAGCCAAAACTCTATGAACTAGCTGGCCCCAATTTGGGCTTCTATTCGTACTTTCATCTTAGCAATTTCATTATAAAGCACGTTTAATTGCTCACTGAAATCCTTAGTGGTTTTGTGTTCATTTTGCACAATGGTTAGCTCAACAGCACTGGTTAGCTCGGCCAATGCAAAGGCGCCAATATACCTAAGCGCAGTAATGTAAATGTGGGCAACACGTGAGATTGTGGCGTAGTCGTTTTCATCAATTGCTTTGCGCAGTGAATCAAGTTCGCCTTGTAACCCAATAAAGTCTTTTAGTAACTCGTTATACAGCAGCTCGTTACCTCGAAGCTTACGCATAGCTCTTGGCTTATCAATAACTGAAAGGGTGCTTTGCTTGAAAGAAATGGCAGACTGAACCGCATTGTCATTAGCGTTATCAGGTGCTTGGCGCACTGTGTTAACCTTCATCGCCTTGCTCAATACATCGAAAAACGTCTTCGGCTCAATAGGCTTGTTGATGTGCTCATTCATACCTGCATTGTAGCTTTTTTCGATGTCTTGCTGCATTGCATGTGCGGTCATCGCAATTACTGGCAATGATAAGTTCAGCTCTTTTCGTATTACTTGAGTTGCCGCTAATCCATCCATAACGGGCATTTGAATATCCATCAATACCGCGTCGTAGGTTGAATCTTCGCGAAGAATATTAATCGCTTCTAAGCCGTTACTTGCTACTTTCACGTTCGCATTAGTATCGGCAAGCAGTCCTAGCGTTACTTTTTGGTTTAGTGCGTTATCTTCGGCAAACAGAATCTTTTTGTTGCTGAAATCAGGTATCGCAAATTCATCTGTGGCGAGTGTGCGCGCAGGCATGTTAAGGCAAAGTTCTTGTAATCTGTCTATGAGCTCACTAGTACCTAGCGGTTTTTTGATAAAGGTATGGATCCCAAGTTGTCTTGCCTGTTCGTGCATTCGAGGCGAATCAAACGCCGACAACATAATCACTTTGGGGATTTTGTTTGAGAGCTCCTGCTTCATTATTGCAGCCACTTCTAAGCCGTCGATATCAGGCATCTTCCAATCTAAAATCATTACATCATAAGGGGCGTTTTGCGACACAGCTTCCCGCAACATGGCAATGGCTTCTTGCCCACCAGTTGCTGTGTCTGATTGGATATTGGCACTCGATAACGCCTCGGTAATGGCGCGTCTAGACAAACTTACGTCATCAGCAATTAGTACTTTAAGAGCAGAGAGTTGCTTAGAGGGTGATACTAGTTGTTTGGCCGGGTCACGCTTAACCTGTACGGTGAAGTAAAAGCTTGAACCTTTACCCAGCTGACTTTCTACCCAAATCTCCCCGTCCATCAATGCGGCAAGTTGCTGGCATATTGCAAGCCCTAACCCGGTGCCACCATAGCGACGGGAAATTGATTCATCGCCTTGATTAAACGGTTTGAACAGCTTGGCTTTTTGTTGGCTGCTTAATCCAATACCCGTGTCTTTCACTTCAAACTCTAGCTGAATATCATCGTCTGCCTGCTTACACCTTACACTCACCGATATGAGACCCTCTTCGGTAAACTTGAGCGCATTGCTGACCAAGTTGCTCAGTATCTGCTGAATGCGCAATGGATCGCCAATCAGGTGTAAAGGCACATCTCTGGCAATATATTGAATTAGCTCAATATGGTGTTCATTTGCGCGCCCCAAATGCAGTCGTATGGTTTGATTCACCAAGGTATCCAAGTTGAATTGCGTCGACTCAATTGTCAGCTTTCCTGCTTCAATCTTGGAAAAGTCTAAAATGTCGTTAATCACGCCAAGCAAGGTATGCGACGCTGATTCTATTTGAATAAGGTTGGTTTGCTGTTCTTCATTTTCAGCAGCACGCTGAGAAAGCTTAGTTAGGCCTATAATTGCATTTAGCGGTGTGCGTATTTCGTGGCTCATACGGGCAAGAAAGTCAGACTTAGCTTCAGTGGCTTTTTGTAAGTCCAGAGTAACGGTGTTAAGCGCTTTTCTTTGGTGTCGCGTGCGTAACCACAGGCCAATGACTAACAGTAAGAAAAAGAACACGATGGCAATGAAGTAAAGTTGATAGGTGTTCTGCTTTTGCTGAATAAGATTGCGTTGTTCTTTTAATAAGTTGTCTTTTTCCAGCAGCTTTATTGTTTCTTCTTTTTCTGAGATTGCTAAGCGAATTCGATTAAGCGCTAGTGAGCGAGATTGCTGTTCATTAAAGCTTTGCTCATACACTTGCCTGTATTGCTCGGCATAATCTAATGCCGCATGATAGTCATTGTTCGATTTAGAAAGTGAAATAAGTTGTTCAAGCGCACCTAGTAATAGTGACTTATCGTTTTGGATAGCATCTGAATTTAGCCCAGCATTTAGTTCAGCTATCGCCAGTTCTATTTCACCGCGTCGTTCATAGATTTCTGCAAGCTGAAGAATATAGGCGCCTTCGTTGTAACGAAAAGCCACCTTGCGGTCAGCCTCGGCGGCTTCGTTAAGCTTTTTAAGCGCTTCGCTTAGGTTGTTCTGTGCAATGTGCAAGTCAGCCATGGCACTGTAAACAATACCGATAAAAGGGTATTGAACGTCACTTAGTATCTCTTCTGCCAATAGCAGGCTAACTTGTGCCTCTTTGTACATGCCCATTTTACTTTGAGCATACCCTTGAAAAAAGTAGGCCACGCCTTCGTCTTTTTGACTGTATAAGCGCTGTGCCGTTTGTTGGTATTTTTTGGCAAAGGCAAGTATTTGTTCGTAATCCTTTAACGACGAGTACACATTGCCCATTGAACTATACACAAACAAAACGCGGTCACTTTGCATTTCGTTATACAGCGCGAGTGCGCGATTAAAGGCCTCAATAGAACTGGCGTGTTCGCCAGAAAAGTCGAGTATTAGCCCTTCTAATCGGTACGACTCGGCGAAGGCAAGCGTATTGTCGCTTGATTCAGCAAGTTCGCGGGCCTGAAGTATTACTTCATATGCGCTTATGTAGTCTTGCTTTAAAATGAATTGGTACGATCGTAAATTTAGGAAACGCGCTTTTTCATAGTCATCTGAGTTTGAAGCAAAAAAGTTGTCGAGGGTTTGAAATGTTTCGTCAACGGTAGGGTCGCCTTGTTGTATACGTTCTTTAAGCCCATCAATTAAGCTAGTGGCGACGTATGCGTTACCCTGCTGCGTTTGGTAGGCAAACGCAGGCATCATCACCCAAAATAGGGTGATGGTTGCAATGAGAAACAGGTAACGCATACTTGCTTACAACGAGTTTGTTAATAATGAACTACGCGTGGCGCTTTGTTTTCATCGGTAAAACGCTTCTCTATTTCTTCCCAGTTTTTGTCTTTAAACAATTGTACGTCCTCTTCAGACAAGCCGTATTTAGTTGCGGTCGCCACAGGATCTTTTTTATAGGCTTCTAGTAGCTCGCTGTTGGTGTCTAACTCAACTAAAAAATCTTCTAGTGTTTTGGCCATATCAATTTCCTTCAGTAATGGAGGTTGGGTTTCTGAAACTTACTACTTGTTGCTCTGTTAAACCAAGCTTGGCCAGTCTATCTTGGCGATAGGCTGGCAAGCCTAGCGATGGGATCACTAAGGTGGAAACTAAAGTCGTTTCGGCATTAATCAAATTGCAAAGCGCCACTTTTTGAATTACGGGCTCGCTGATTGGAAGAGTAGGGGCTTCGTAAATAATGAGTTCGTGATTGTCTGGGTAATGTTCAAGCAGTATTTCAGTTAATAGCGCAAGACCAGGACGATTATGTGTAGCGTCAAGTACGCTTAATGAGGCTTCACCCACCAATCCAATTTGCCAAATAATTTGGGTCATGTGCGGGTCGATACGATAATCGCGAAATAGAAATTGTGTGGCCTCGTAAGACTGGCAGCCAAACTTTGAAGGGTCTATGCCCAAATCTGCAATAAGGCAGTCTTCTGCAGACACACCAGGCAGCATAGTTGCGCTGTAGCCTAACTCACGTACTTGATTGATGGCGTCGTGTGAAGGGGTGACGAACACACCAGCGTGACCGTAAAAGGCTGCACACACTTTATGTCCATCAATTACCGCTTGTACGATGCGGTCAGTCATTTGTTTGTAGGTAAGTGCGCGAGACTTGCCTTCTTCGTAAAGGTCGTCTAATGAAATGCTGTTTGCATTGAGCTTTCTAACAGCATGCTCGCCCACCTTGTTCATGATGCCCATAAACACAATGTCGGCATTTTCTATGTGGCTCTTGGCTGCTAATGTCATTTGGCCGGCTACGCTAATGCCGGTGCCGACAATGACAAGCTCTCCTTTTTTGGCGTTTTCCATGATGTCCTTTTCAATTATTTAAGCCGCACAACATCGAAGTTTCACTATAAATTAGTTTGTGCCTATTTACTATTGTGTTTTCTACAACGTCGTGGGTTGTGTGACACCTTAATATCGCGTTTCTGGTTTTGTTTTATAAATCATGGCTACCCATATATATTCGCAATATAAATAACACTGATAGTGGCGGCATGTTAGGTTATAGCTACACTTAGCGACTAACTATTATGGCGAATGAATCACTATGACTACATCTAAACAGTTATTTACGCATATCTCATCTGAAGGTGAACTTACGGTTTCTTTAAAAGAGGTTGAGGTTCCACAACCTAAGCCACACGAAGTCATTGTTCGTATGGAAGCATCTCCAATCAATCCTTCTGACATGTGGCCAATGTTTGGGCCGGCTAGCTTAGACAAAGCAACATTTGACGAAAGTAAGAATACACTTGTTGCCCCCGTACATAAGCCACTGCTCGCACGAATCAAGTCGAGACTTGATCAAACCTTACCCATCGGCAATGAAGGAGCTGGAACGGTAGTCGCAGCGGGTGACAGCCCTGAAGCGCAAGCGTTAATGGGTAAAACTGTGTCAATTTTAACAGGTGCTGCGTACACCGAGCACGCATGCGTGCCTGTGCAAGCGTGTTTACCTCACTTAGATGGCACTACGGCACAACAGGCTGCATCATCATTTGTTAACCCGTTAACTGCGCTAGGTATGGTAGAAACCATGCGTATGGAAGGGCACAAGGCGTTGGTGCATACCGCAGCAGCTTCGAACCTAGGGCAAATGCTTAACAAGATTTGTTTAGAGCAAGGTGTTGAGCTGGTCAACATTGTGAGAAGTCAGCAGCAAGTCGACATTCTAAAAGCCATTGGCGCTAAAATTGTACTTGACTCTTCAAGCGAGAATTTCAAAGCAGAACTTTATCAAGCAATTGATAGCACGGGCGCAACACTCGCCTTCGACGCTATCGGCGGCGGCGAATTGGTGAGCGATATTCTTACTATGATGGAAGCGTCGGGCAGTAAAGATGCGAAAGGGTTTAATACCTATGGCTCTGACAGCAACAAGCAAGTATATATCTACGGTGGTCTAGACTTTTCACCCACTATTTTAAATCGTGCTTATGGCATGACATGGGGAATAGGCGGTTGGTTGCTTATGCGCTTTCTTGGCAAGCTTGATAAAAAGCGTGTGGGCGAGTTGTATCAAAAAGTGGCAATGGAAATTAACACCACCTTTGCGTCGTCTTATTCAAAAGAGCTTTCACTTGAAGAAGCGTTACAGCCAGAAAATGTGGCTTTGTATAATGCTAAGAAAACAGGTGAGAAGTACTTGATTGTACCTAATAAAGGCTAACTGAACGAAAGACATTGCCTGTAATTATTGTAATTACAGGCATTGCGTTACTATCGATGTTTAGTTATTGCGCTTAAACGGTGGGCGTGCACCACGTTTTTGCGTATTAGGTTGTTCATCTAATACTTCTAGCTGCGCCACATCATACACGGGCATCATTTTTGTTGTGCGGCGATAAGGCGGTTTGCCGCGCATAATCACTTCTTTTACTTCAACGTATTCAATGGCTTCTTGGCCCACAGATTCAAGCTGTGCCACATCATTAACCGATAAGCTAACTACGCGGCGCTTAAATGGTGGTTTGCCGGAGTAGTCTACAACTTGTACGTCGACTGTTTCGGCGTTTGCCGACGGTGTTGCTTGTACTGAAAGTGCTGTGAAACTGAATGTTGTAGCAGCAAATAGCGATCCTAGTAAATAGCGTAATTTCATGTCCTGTCCTCGTATTAACACTCCTAACTTTCTACATTGTATGAACGAATAAGCGCTAAACAATGATGATTGGCGATAGTTAATAGCTATCAGTAAATTTTGTAAACAATGATTTACTAATCACAGACAACATAGCGTCTATCCCCTACTTATACGTTTAGTTGTACGCAAAAGGTGCAACGTTTATGTGCTTTTGCACAAAGGTTGTGCAGAGAAAAGTGAGAGGCGAGAGAAGATGTCGTTAAATCAACCAATTACTGTTTTGGTCTTTATCTTGCTGTTCATGTGAACCATTGCCAATATTGGGGCCTGCCAGTGAAGCGTTTTTTTTCGGTTTTGTTATTCTCATTATGCGCTTTAACAGCACCCGTCTCAGCTATTGAACACAACGTTCCGTTGTCACAAAGCTCAGGAGGCACACTCTACTTAGAAGCAACATTGGAGTCGAAATTCAAAACGTCTTTTTTGCTGGATACCGGTTCTAGCTTAGTTACGCTTAACCAAGCGACCTTTGATGCCTTAACCCGAGATCAAAAACTCACCGCCACGCGCACCTCTGCCGCCAGAATGGCCAATGGCAAAATATTAACGGTTTCTCAGTATCAACTAAACTCGGTGCGCATCGGCGATGCGTGTGAAGTAGGCCCAGTTGAGGTGGCGGTTTTGCCCAAAGGGAATAACATTCTTGGAATTAATACGCTGTTGCGTGTTGCGCCATTAACTATTACACCTGAGTCGGTTACGCTAGCAGGGTGCCAATAGAGACGCGTTAGTCTTCAGGTCCATCTGTTGTGAAAATCAGGTGTTTGCATTTGTCTTTAAACACAACGCCTTTCTTTAACAGCGCCGCACTTAGGCGTTTTTGCCATTTCTTTTCTTCATCTGCAGCAGCTATCAATGCGCTTTCATCTTCAAATTGAAAGCGAAGTAGTAACGACCCCGGAAACTGATGGTACTGCACGTCGAACCAGCACTGCACCATGCCATCGAGCTCTTCGCGACCTTGTGCTTCTAACGTATCTGCTACATCGAAAATGAGGGCTTGTTGTTTTAGTTGAACGGCTGAAAGCTTTTTCATTACAGGTGTTTCTCAATGGCAATTTCTACGCTTTCTGTCACCTCTGCACCTTCAATGGTTAGCCACATTTGACCATCTTGAATGGTGACTTGAATTTGCATCGAACGCTGAACCGCGTTAGCAAGTGTTGCCGATAGTGCTTCTGGAAGTGTAAAAACAGATAGGTTTTTTCTTGTCTGCAATTTGCTTTGCTCTTTTTTCCACCACGCATCAAAACTGTTATCTGCGTATGAGTAAATCATCATTTGCTGACTTTGATTGCAGCCTTTTTTAATACGCTGTTCAGAAGGCTGGCCTAGTTCAATCCAAAGCTCAATGTCGTCACTGAAACTCTTCTGCCAGAGGTCGGGCACATCATCATCGGATAACCCTTTTGTGAATTGAAGTCTTTCATGTGCATTGACGATAAATGCAATTATACGCAGCATCATGCGCTCGTCGTTTTCTGATGGGTGACGCGCAATAGTAAGGTTGTGATCGTTATAGTAATTGCGGTCCATATCAGTAATTGATATGTCTGCTTTAAATATGGTCGCTTTAAGTGCCATGGGGGTCTCTAATATGTACCAAAGTAAAGTGGTTGCGGTTAGTCGTCTCTATTAAATGCTTCTAGCAGCTCAATTTCAAAGTATAGGTTACTGTTAGGTGGAATTTTTCCTACCTGTCTTTCACCGTAGGCAAGCTCTGCGGGAACCCATAACTTACGCTTTCCACCCACTTTCATGCCTTGTATACCCAAAAACCAACCTTGGATAACTTTATTTTTCGATAATACGGTTTGAAATGGACGACCTTTCGCATAGGAAGAATCAAACTCGCTTCCATCTTCTAATAAACCGCGATAGTGCGCAGTAACCAGCGCGCCCTTTTTAACTTCGTTGCCTTCGCCAAGCACAGTGTCTTCTATTTTGAGTGTGTCTGTCATGTTCTGCAGTTCTTCTTTATTTCTGACGGCGAATAGTAGTGTATTTCTGTGGCTAGGGAAAACGCTAATTCACCTAGCACTACCATTGCATCAAAGGTTAAACGCCCTGCAATGCGCTTTGAACGCTGGGTAAATTAAGTACTTTTTAAACGCGATACAATTTTCGACGGGCTAAATTGTAATCTGCGGAGTTTTATTATGAAGAATTTGTTGTGTGGTTTTATGCTGGGTATGGGGCTGCAATTTTCTGCTAATGTTCATGCCACTATTGATGTATCAGCGGTTGAAACACTAAACACTATTAATGTAACTGAAATGACGGCTTCAGAGTTTGAAGCGCAATTTATTGCAAAAGATGCAGGCGGATTAGCAGTGCTTAGTGGGCGCTTCCAATCACCAGAAGCGCTAATGCACTATTACACCACACTGACAAAAGAAGACATTGCGCGCTATACACAATGTGCATCTTTGCTAGCAGAGCTTACGCCCGCGTTTTCTGATTTTAAGAAACAGCTAACCAAGTTAACGGGGGTTCCTCTTGAAGATGTTAAGGCGTTTGGTGTTGTTGGTACGGGTAACACCGCTGCAACCGCTTCGCCACATGCAGTGGTTCTTGGGCTTGAAATGATTTGTGATAAACAAAGTGCGGGCGACATCTCACTTACCTTTAAGAATTATTTGGCACACGAACTTGTGCATGTAACGCAATATCGCCTTACTAAGCGAACAGATTTTCGTTTTAATTTGCTAGAGATGGCGCTTTTGGAAGGTAGTGCCGATTATGTGGCGACTCTGCTATTGGAAGAGACTTTTGTGTTGGATGATAAGCGAGCCGCATTTGGTGAAGCAAATAAAGCGGCGCTAATGAATACGTTCATTAAAAGTATGGATACCTTTAATTATGCGCCTTGGCTCTATACATTGTCTCCCTCGTTACCATCAGTCGGCGAAATACCTTTAGACATGGGGTATTGGGTAGGCTTTCAATTGGCAACCGATTATATAGCAAATGGTGGCGAGCTATCACAATTGCTGGCACTTGACGACGCTCACGTTATTTATGATCGCGCGTTTCAGCAAAGTTCGAACGATTAGCATAAAATTGCATACGCTGTGCAAAAAATGAACGCGCTGATGTGGCTATAGTGTTTTTACTATAACTAAATAGGTGAAAACACATGCATCACAACACACATTCATTTCTCGTTATTGGCGCGTCTGGTAAAACAGGTTCTCGTGTGTATAACACGTTAAAAGATAATGGCTTTAACGTGAAGGGAGCCAGTCGAAATGGCGAAGTTCATTTCGATTGGCAAGCGCCTGAAACGTGGGCAGCTTCATTGCGCGATGTTGATGCCGTTTACCTTACTTACTATCCTGACTTAGCTGTTCCCCAAGCACCCGACGATATTGCAAAGTTTTGTGCGCTTGCCAAGATAAAAGGCGTTAAGCACATCACGCTTTTGTCAGGAAGAGGCGAGCCCGCCGCGCAAGTGTGTGAAGAAATAGTGCAGCAATCGGGTTTGAGCAACACCATTGTAAGAGCCAGTTGGTTTAATCAGAATTTCAGCGAGGGTATGTTTAACGCTTATATTAAGGCGGGCACTATTGCGTTACCCGTTGGCAGCGTTACCGAGCCATTTGTAGATGTGGACGACATTTGTGAAGTCGTTGTCGCCTCACTGACTGATGATAAGCACAATGGTGAGCTATACGAAGTAACGGGCCCACAATTGCTTAGCTTTGAGCAACTCGCGCATACGTTTTCTTCTGTGCTTAATCGGCCCATTCACTTTCAACAAATCTCGCTCACCGATTTTGTACAAGGTTTAAAGTCGCATCAGGTCGACCCGAGTGCCATTGAGATGCTGTCTTATCTATTTACAGAGGTGCTAGATGGTCGAAACGAGTTTATTGCTGATGGTGTTCAGCGTGCATTAGGTCGCCCAGCAAAGTGTTTCAGTGATTTTGTGGCCGACAATATAGCGTATTTTGGTGATCATCATGATTGATACGTTTGAAGCGGTTACTTTGTTGTCGATAGTTGAAGCACTGCTTCAACTATCGATGATCGTTATGGTGGGGTTGTATTTTATTTTCAGCAATACCGTAATGCGCGTACTTGCCACGCATCACAATGGTGTTGAGGTAATGAATGGTATTAACGCCGTTATTTTGAATCCCTTGTTTCTGTTTTTGTTTGCAGTGTCTGGCGCGGCAGGTGTTTATTTCTTTTGGTTTCATACCGGATTTCAAGCGCTATCGGGCTTGGTATTCTTTATCGGTACTACAGTTGTGACAATGCTGTTTAATGTGCCGCTTAACAACAAGCTAAAAGACGCTGGTAGCGAACATGTCGCTAGCGTTTGGGCTGAGTATTTAACGCGATGGGTTAGGTGGAATCACGTTAGAACGATTTCAGGTGTGATATCTGGGTTTTTATTGTCGCTTTAATGCTATGCTAAATTGCAAGGTATAGCAGATGAATTGGGTGGTACATATTTATGGGGTTTGACTACAAAGCTCGTGTTGAGACGCCCATTCGCGACGAACCTATTGGTAAGTTATTGGATAGCTTACGGATGGAAAGCGCCTTTTTTACGCAGTCAACACTAACAGTGCCGTGGGCATTAAGCATGCCGCCCATGCACAACTGTATGATGTTTCATATGGTCGTAAAGGGTAGTGCGGTATTTCACATTGGCACAACTAGCTTAGTATTAAATGAAGGCGACTTTATCTTATTCCCTAAAGGTGAGGGGCACCGGCTTAACGATGGTACGTGTACTTTCTTTACGCCTTTAAGTGAATTACCTATAAAAGCCGTAACCGAGCGTTTTGAAACGTTAAGTTTTGGCGGTGGCGGGCAGTCAACAGACATGGTGTGTGGCGTGTTGCTTTTCCAACATCCCTTGGCGATTAAACTGCTAGGTGTGCTTCCCTCTTTTATCCTTATTCGTAAAGAACTGCTAGGAGAAAAGCAGTCTCCTACCAGCGTGGTCACTAATATCAGTCAACTGCTTGAGGCAGAAACAAGTGGCGTTGGC
Organism: Alteromonas sp. 009811495; assembly: GCF_028865455.1. Taxonomy (NCBI): domain Bacteria; kingdom Pseudomonadati; phylum Pseudomonadota; class Gammaproteobacteria; order Alteromonadales; family Alteromonadaceae; genus Alteromonas; species Alteromonas sp. 009811495. The sequence goes on along the minus strand of NZ_CP113972.1, from coordinate 3,147,724 downwards.
ATTGGTGCAGAGGCGGTAATTGCGCGTCTAGCAGACATATTGGTTATTACGGCCATGCGGCAACATTTAAGTCAGTTAGATGCGGAGCAGATGGGTTGGTTAGGGGCGCTTGAGGATGATCGTATTGGCCAAGCCCTAACATTAATCCACGATAGCCCAGACTATCATTGGTCGCTTGAAGAACTTGCTCAAAAAGTGGGCATGTCGAGAACCAGTTTTGCTCAACAATTTAAGCGGCTGGTGGGTAATACACCCATGGAATACCTTACAGAATGGCGAATGTCTTTAGCCTATTCTAAGCTGCAGCTATCAAAAGATTCTATGCTTGCCATTGCATTGGATATTGGTTACCAATCTGAAGCCGCATTTTCGCGAGCTTTTAAGAAAATTATTGGTAAAAGCCCTAATGCGGTGCGCAAGGCATATCAAGCCGACGCACTTTAGGCAACGTCAGCTTCGGTTTGAGACGCTTGCTTGTCTACCCATTTAAAAATCTGGCTGACCGTTTTAGCATCACCAAGTATTTTAGTATGCCCGGTATTCTGCATAGGCAGTAAATGTGCATTGTCATTAGCGTCAAACAGCTTCTTAGCATCAGAAAACGGTACTTGCTTATCGGCTACGTCATGCACCAATAAGCTGGGTATATTTGAACGACCAAGCAACTGATGAACTTCAAGCGCTTCAAATCCAAGCCCTACATAGTTTTCAACGTCTTCGTGAAATAAGGGTTTGGCCCGTCCTCTTAGAGACAACGCGCTTGCGAAGCGACTGATTACATCAAGAAATGAAGCTGGACTCGATATGAGTACTAAAGATTTTGCTATGTTAACAGTGCTTGATACGCAGCCTAACGCACCGGCTCCCATAGAGTGGCCTATGGCGATATCAAAGTTTTTGCCAAGCCAAACGGAAGCTTCTGTTACTGCTTCAATAAAAAAGCCGGGATGAGACATAGTGTACCGGCTTGGCCCATGTGCTCTAGGGTGTATACCATAGATGGTATACTCTCGTTCTCTAAGCGCATCAAAGATACGAGTAAATTGTGTTAAATCGCCATTCCACCCATGAATAAGAAGCGCTGTCTTATTACTATTTCCTTTCCATATTGATAAATGCGCATTGCTCGACTTAAGTAAAATCTTTTCTGGCGCAACAGGTAGGCATGATGGTGGTGACGAAGGTTTTCTCACGGTGAATAGAAGCTTTAATGCTTGCGACGAAGCAATTTTAGGAAGCATAGTGCTTACGCTTGCATAGTATGCTTTGTAGCCAGCAAATATCAGTTTTTTCACGGTGAGTTCTCCAGTTAAAGTCTAGAGATTACACGTTTACACTGTCACGAAATTATCAATCCGTTCAATAAAGTATGCAAAGCGTACATACTTTTTTTGTGCTTATAGGGTTAGAGCGTGTCTGACTTTTTACTGTTTAAACAACCAAAGCACCGCGTTTTCAAACTCGCCCACCCATAAGGCTTCGTTGTGCTCACCGTCTTCTACAACATGTGAAAAGAGGTTTTGCTGGCTGACTTGCTTATCTTCAAGCGCTTCAGTCATGCGAATAGCATAGGGCACCATAGACTCTCCCTCTTTGCCACCGACAGAAATATAGAAGCGGCTATTTTGTGGAATGTCAGCACGTTCAGTAAAGCGAAAAACCTCTTCGCTAAACCAATAGGAAGGCGAAAAAATGCCCGCTTTGCCAAATACGTCGGGGTGCTTGATGATGGCATAGTGAGTCATAAGACCACCCATTGAACTACCAATCATGGCCGTATTTTCGGCATCGTCTAATGTACGATATTGCTGGTCGATGTATGGCTTCACCACGTCAGTGATAAAAGCGAGGTACGCATCTCCTTCTGCAATGCCAAAGTCGTCATGAGGCCAGGGTGAAAGCTCATTCATTCTATGCTCGCTACCGTTATCGATACCCACAACAATGATATTGAGGCCATGAGACGCTGAAAGTTTGTTTAAGGTTTCATCAACTTGCCATTCACCTGCATAGGAAGTTTTCTCGTCAAAAAGGTTTTGCCCGTCATGCATGTAAATAACAGGAAAGCGGGTTTGTTCTTGTTTGGTATTGTTATAGGCAGGTGGCAAATAAATACGTACCTTTCTATCTCGAGATAGACCGGGGATCGTGAACGATTTTTCGATAATATCAGCACTCAAACTATGATGGGTATTCTCACTGGTGGAGCTTTCATGGGCTGTCGCTTGACGCTCAGAACACGAAATTAACGACAAAGCGACTAAGCAATAAAATGTGTTTTTTAACCAGTGCTGCGGTTTGCCTACAAATGTTAACGTCATGATTGGGATACTCGACTAGTGATGTAAAAGGGTGCTAAGCATTGATAACCTAGCACATCACATTTTTGTGTGTAACTAAACTCTTTAAATGTAAGCAAATACACATTAAGGGTGAGCGAGTTTTTAATACCAGGCTTAGTGTTAACTGGGCGCTTCGAGCCGTTCCATTAATTCGCTGAATTTCGTTCTGCCAACGGGAACGCTGGCTCCTGATTTTAAGTGAGCAATATACTTTGCCCCGGACTTTTGAGAAATGCTTTCTAATTCGTTGAGTGAAATAGCGTAAGAGCGATGCACTCGAATAAAGGTGTCGGGTAAAACCTGCATTAATTTATCAAGGTGCTTGTCGTGCAAAATAACATGATTATCTTTCGTGGTTATTTCACTGTAGTGCCCAGCTGCTTGTACAAATTGAATGTTGTCGATTTCAAGAAAATGTACCATGTCTTGTTTCTTGTATGACAGGGTTTTGCATTGACCTTTTACATTAGCATCGGCAAAGCGTTGTAGCGCCTTATCAATTCGCTCTTGCGTAAAGGGCTTGCCGACGAAATCAAGTACACCTAATTCAAACGCTTCTAACGCACGGTCAGTGTTGGCGGACACCACAATAGTATGGAAAGGCTGAACGAGTTGCTCGTGGAGTAGTAAGAATCCATCTTTGCCATGTAAATTAAGATCAAGAAACAATACATCAACAGGCTGACTGACAAGACTGTCCTGAGCGTCTTCCAAATTACTAAAGTGTTTAATCGCCGCTTTCCCCTGAGTACTTTCAGTAATAAACCGCCGAAGCCTTTTGGCTACCATTGGCTCGTCTTCTACCAATACGATATTCACTTCGAGTCCTCGTGTTTGTTAGCTTTTTCAAAAGCGGGAAAGGTGAGAGTCACTACCCAAAAGTCAGCCTCTTGATGCTCTTCAAATGACCACAAATCGCCATACGCTTCTTGTAGTCTCGCTTTTACATACTTGTTGCCTACACCCATATGTAATCCGTTGATATTGTTATCTGACTCGCGCAAATCAATTGAACTAGCGCCCGCGCTACGCATCGACTTGAAGATGATACTCGTTACTTTCGCGTTTTCTCTATCAGTATTCCCCTCTAAATAGAATGAGTAAGCTTGGGAATCATAGCGGTTGTGGCTAAAGGCATTTTCGATAAGGGTTAATAAGATCCCTGGGGGAAGACGTTGCTGAAGATTAATATTACGCTTTACCAATTCAAATTTGGCATCAAAGCGATAGCCCATTATTTTTAAATGACTTTCGCAAAGCGCGAGTTCTTGTTCAAAAGTAACGAGGGACTGATTGCTAAGCTGCGCCATTTGACGAAATTCTTGCGCCAATGCTTGAATAAAAGCGACAGCATCTTTGGGAGACGTATCTACCCATTCTTCTATTGCCGTAAGCGTATTAAGAATGAAGTGGGGTTGTAGCTGCTTTTTAACCAGCTCAAGCTCTAATCGTTGGGTAGTGAGTTTGGACTGAGCGAACGCTCTTTGACGCTCACTTTGCGTTTGATTTAGCACCATAAGCATAAGCAATGCTAAACCGATAAACGATACGAAAAAGTATTGGTCCATAAAAGAAAAGCGGCTTAATACTACAGGGGAAATAAACACCATTAAACCCGTAGTCATTAGCCATGCGTGCTGTTTACGCGCAATTAAGCTAGCTATACAAACGGCAATACTGCAAACAAGCCCTGTACCAAACAACACAAAACTTCGATAGTCATAGCCATCTACAAATAGCATTATTAAGGTGTAGAGCAACGCAAGTGCGCACAATGAGTAGGTTGCAACCCGTTTTGTGTAGCGGAAAAAGGCAACAAAGAACATCGGCAATAATACGCTGATGGCCAAGGTTAACCATAAGACCACTTCCATTCTCACTACGTGCCATGGGTAGGGGTATCCGAACAAACCTCGCCACGACTCCGCTACAATTAATAAGATAAGCGTGAAACTTAAGCTTCCAAACCATAAATAAGTAGCGTTATTAAGTGATGAGAAATAAACAACAAACGAGTAAAGCGCGACCAACAACAAGGCACTTAGCATCATAATTGGCAGTCGGGTGCGTTCCTCATTTATGTTTATCAAATTGCTATAGTCATCTGCAAATACCCAAACGCCGCTATGGGTAAGACTGTCTGGCCTAAACTGGCTACTAAACCTAATCATGACAGTATTTGACCCCTGCATTATCAGATGAGGTGGTAGCAAAAATACGCTATCGATATTTCCGGGGACCTCGGGGGCATCTGCTACGGCAGGTATGCCATTGTTGCCAATAAATTCACCATTGAAATAGACCGAGTACGCGCCAAGCACTGAAATAAAGAGCCCTTTCGCTGTTTTAACCTTGTTGCTGTTAGTTAGAACTGCCCCATTGGGTAGCGGTGTATCCTCATTTAATGGCAATGTGAACTTAAGCCAAATCGCTTCATCGGGCAGCGTCAAACTGGTTATATCTTGGTTTTGCCAATTTGCCTCTTGTGATGGAAGTGAAGTTTGCGAGGAGTGTAATAGCGCAAACGATGTAGGCATAACTAACGTCTGTAACGGTGGCTTGTGCATAAGAACTAGACCCCAAATAATCGCGGCCATCAGCATCAAATAAAACCAATTTACAATTCGCACAAACGAAACTACCTACTTGTTGTTAAGAGGTATTACCTTACACAGTTTTGTTGTGGCATTGAACCTTTCTCAATGCTGTTCAGGTTGTGTAGATGCCGTTCAGGTTTTTGTCGATATAAAACGGGTTCTTTCTGATTAAAGTGTGAACATCTTTATGAGGAGAGAATGATATGACACCCATGAAAACCCTACTTTCTGGCGCTACTTTATTTGCGTTAACGGTACTTAGCGGTTCACCTTATAGCAGCGCAATGGCGGCAGAAACAAAAGCGGCCTCGCAAGCACAAATTACTATTACGCAAGCACAACTCGACACGTTGTTGAAAGAACATAAACTTTCAGGAGTGAGTCTTGCTGTTATCGATAACTATGAAGTTGTGCTTACGGCTTCAAGTGGTGAAAAGCGTTTTGGTTCGGGTCAAAAGATTGATGATGAAACGGCGTTTTCAACCGCGTCTATTTCAAAACCGGTAACCGCGCTGCTAGTCGCCATGTTAGAAGAGCAGGGCAAGTTATCTCTCGACGATTCAGTGTCAAAATACTTAAAGCGCTGGAAACTTAACCCAGCCGATTTCCCTAATCCAGACGCGATAACATTTCGCCGCCTACTAAGTCATACCGCAGGTACAACGCAAGGTGGGTTTGTTGACTATTATGAAGGCGACGATGTACCCACTGCTATTGATAGTCTAAACGGTGTGAAAGTGCCGCGCTACGACAAACCCATCAGTTTGATGTTCGAACCAGGCACTAGTTGGGCGTACAGTGGTGGAGGCTATGTGATAGTGCAAATTGCGTTAGAGGATCTTACCGGCATGTCATTACCTGAACTGGCCCAAACCATGTTATTTGAGCCACTTAATATGTCGCGTACCACTATGTATCAACCCAATCACGATGCGTTCTTATCAAACGTGGCAAGCGTACATAATGATGACCTAACCGTTATTGGTGCAGGCCTACCGATTTGCCCACAAATTGCGCCATCAGGTATGTGGAGTACGCCAACCGATATGGCCAAACTTTTAATTGAAATGCAAAACGCGCTAGCGGGAAAACAAACTCAGGTTATTTCAGACGACGTAGCAAGAACCACCACCCACATAGAAACGTTAGACGTTGCCGGCGGGTGGGGACTTGGCTGGATGCGAACCGAAGCAAAAGCTAATCAAGACTGGTTTTCACATGGTGGCTCTAACACGGGTACTGGCGGTCACATAATGGGCACAATGGATGGCGGCCGAGGTATTGCCATATTCGGCAACGGCGGTAACCCCGCGCGTATCCCAGTTATTGAAATATTGTCTGCCGATATCATGACGCAATTGGGTTGGAACACATCAATTGCTAATGCTTCGCAACAGGCTGACCAGAGCACGCTTAAAGCGATAGAAGGTACTTATGATTTGGGATTTGGACAAACCCTAACGGTTAAGCAGCAAGCAAACCAATTGGTGTATGAAGGTGGGCTAAAGCTTTGGTCAGCAGATACTAGCGGTGTATTAGTGCACGTTGGTGAAGGAAAATTCGCCACAGACGGCTATGCCAATCTGTTAAGTTTAGATGTGTCTAATGACCAAAAGCGTTTAATGGTCAGTCGGAAAGGCAGTGACAAAGTTTCTTACTTCCCAGAAGTTGAGCCTAAACCTTAAGGGTAAGCGCTTGGTTTGATTGCAAGCGTAATCCTTAACAAAACACACTAAAAAGCCGAGTGTTTACTCGGCTTTTTTAATTCGTTTTCTGCTATTTATCACGCTTTTTAAAAAACTGTCTATGCTTATTTAAACGCTACCTTAAAAGCAAGGCCATGAGAGACCCCAAAGGGCTAATACGTCTGCGAAAGGGAAAACTTCGATGACAGCATTTTACAGCATGTTGATGACCGCTAACGCCGTGTGTGCTATTAGCATTTTGCTGTCTGGTATCGACAAGCAGAGGCCCTATTTTGTTGCACTGGCCATTCTTAATGTAATCCTGTTTTTCTTCCATTGGTTTTCCCTGTCACTGCACACTGCTACCAATGCAGAAGACGCTATCCTTATCAGCAAATTTCACTTAGCGTGCATCATTATAGGTCATCCATTACTTATTCTCGTGCTCGGGCTTTGGACGCATTTTAAGTACATCAATGCGCTCTTTTACGCATTTTGTGTGCTGTCATTGCCTATATTGCTTATCAATTTGTTTTCTGACTACTCCATTCGCTATGGAGATAATGTACAGCTTGTGTATTACCAGACCGTTTTTGGTGACACCGCAACACTGTTAAAAGGCGCGGGAGGGGCGTACTTTAAGCTCATTCATTTAAGCTACGGGTTGTCGTCGCTTTTTATGATGTACTGCGTCATTCGTTTTTATAAGCAAAACCAAACCTATCTCTTTGGGGCTTTAGTTTTGACTATCGCGCTTCAATTTGCTTCGAGCGTTATCGGATTTCACATAGACCAACAAACGTTAAATTGGGTATACGTGGGAGGCGTACCTTCCACGGTACTGTCTTTATTGGTTTTGGGCATGATAAGCCGCGGCTTTAAAGAAAAGTCAGATGAATTGATGAAAGAAGTTGAAGAAAAAAGCGCGCTACAGCACGTGTTTTCAGAGCTTGCACAGATTTCTAATGAAGATGGTCAGCATGCCTTTTATGAAGAAAGTGTAGAGTTGTTGGCGCGTTTTTCTCGTGCAGACTATGTGTTATTCGGTCTGGTGGAGCCTCACGATAAACAAAATATCGCAACCAGAGTAGTGTTCAAAGACGGCAAGCGCATAGACAACTTTGTGTACGAACGAAAAGGGACACCGTGTGAAAATGTGCTCACCATCCAGTCTTGTATTCATAAAGCACATGTTGCCGATGATTATCCTGATGATGCGATGCTTCGCGAAGAGGGAATAGAGGCTTATATTGGTTACCCCATTGTTGGCAGTAATCAATGCAATGTAGGTGTGCTGGTGCTGCTTTATAAAAACGCACTGAAAAATGAAAGCACCATTAAAACGGTTACCGACGTTTTTGCAACCCGGATAAGTGCAGAACTTAGACGGCAAGTACTCCAAGATGAATTAAGGGCAACAGCCTATGTGGATTACCTTACGCGCTTGCCAAATCGGATTAAACTTCTGCGATTCATTAACACTATTCGAGCTGAGCAACACCTACACAAAAACCAAGCATTACTCATGCTTTTTGATGTCGATCACTTTGGCGAGGTGAATCGGAAATACGGTTATGATGTGGGCGATCGCGTGCTTAAAATTGTGGGCGAGCGGTTACAGAGTTATGCCAATGAAGGCGTGTTTATTTCACGCTGCGGAGGGGATGAATTTGCGGTGGTGATCCCCGATGTTCACGCTGATATTACCAGTTTAACTAATGTTCATTGGACCGCCATTCAAGCCATAGTCAACAAAACGTGTGCAATAGGTAATCGTAAAATTAATATCAATTGCACAATGGGAGCGGTCATTTTCCCTTCGCAGACCGATGTAAGCTTTGACGTTATAGGCGCCGCAGAACAAGCCTTGATGAAGGCGAAGGAGCACGGGCGTGGGCGATTTGCTTTCTTCGATCCTTCATTTCTTTCTAACCTTGAATTCACTCGCGAAGTTGAAGCCGATCTTGTCGCGGCATTGCACAACGAAGACGGTTTAGACGTTTACTATCAGCCAAAGGTTGATAGAGATGGCGCTATTGTTGGTGCTGAAGCACTGGTACGTTGGTTCAGTCACAAACGAGGTTTTGTATCGCCTGCTGACTTTATACCAATAGCAGAAGAAACGGGGGTTATTCACCTATTAGGACAGTGGGTATTAGCGCGTGTTTTAGATGACATAACAAAGTGGCAGCGCAACGGACTCAAGTTAGTTCCCATTGCAATTAATGCCACGGCTTCACAGTTTGAAGATTCAGAATTTATTCAACATCTAATGACCTCGATTGAAGCGCATTCACTTCCGCCCCATTTAATTGAGTTAGAGCTTACAGAGTCTGGCTTGCTTACCGAGCGCAAGAAGGCCATTTCAACATTAAATGCCCTTAGAAGTTTTGGTATTACTGTCGCATTAGATGATTTTGGCACTGGCTATTCGTCACTTTCGTACTTGAGCGAATTGCCTTTAGACGTGCTTAAAATCGACAAATCATTTGTAGACGGACTTCACGATGAGCGCAACCGAGAATTGGTGAAATCGATAATAGCAATTAGCAAAACTATGGAACTTACCAATGTTGCTGAGGGAACAGAGACCTTAGAGCAAGTTGAACTTATGGCATCTTACGGTTGCAAACTATTTCAGGGTTACTATTTTAGCAAGCCACTTGCGAAGTCAGACTTTGAAGCCTGGCTCACTCCTCAAAATAGTTAACGCAGGTCATCAGGTGTGTTATCGGCAACCACTGCGTTGCGCTCGCCCATCGGTTTGTCTTCGCCGACTGTACTATCTGCAGTAGTTTGAAGCTCCATAGCCGCATTTAGCTCGGCACCTATCAACACAATATAGGCACTTAAATACAACCACATCAGCAGAATAATGAGCCCGCCTACGGAACCATAGGTTTTGTCATACGAGGCAAATTCATTAAGGTAGAAAGAAAATGCACTTGATGCTAGCACCCATAGCAACGTGGCAACGCACGAGCCTGGCGTTATCCAGCGCCAGCGGGCAGGTCGTCGATGGGGGGCGTAGCGGTATAAAAGTGACAAGCTCAGATTGAATAGCAGCAATAGCAATGGCCAAGTTATCCATCTCGCGTCTTTTTTATCGAGGCTGTAATGGGTTAGCGCACTAATGAGTTCAGGTAAAAGCGATACACTAAAAAGTGCTATAAGCAGCATAAATATCATGCCAAGCGTACAAACAACGCGTGCAATTAGTCCGTGAAAAAAGCTTCTTCCTTCAGGCTCAATATAAGTGATGTTGCATGCTTTGATTAAGGCATTGCCTCCTTTGCTACTGCTCCACAGTGATAACAGCAGTGTAAAAACAAAGCCCCAACCCAGTGTCGCGCTTGATTTTTGTGTAAGGGAAGTTAACTGTTCTTCAATAATGTAGCGGCTTTTTGAAGGCACTAGGTCAACTAAAAGCACCATGTGCTCTTGTAATTCTTGTTGCGACACCACCAAACCATATAGCGAAATTGTAGCGGCCAATAATGGAAATATAGCAAGTAGAAAATAAAAAGCGGTGCCCGCTGCAATAAGCGGAACATTGTGGTCTTGTATATTGCCAAATACTCGCTTGGCGATACGCCACCAACTGCTTATAGAGAGATCAAATAATGATTTGGCACTTTTGAAATTGTCCTTGTTCACAAAATCGCATCCTTTAAATAACTGTTTACTCTTACGAAGCCCGTGAACATATGGGTTACTCGCTACGCTAAAAGCGTACTTAAGTGTCTGTAATAGCTTCACACATTACCCTTTGTGAGTGTAAAGAAGACAATGGAGTACATCGCGCCGTTAATTAAATATTATAATATTCAATGGTTTGGTTTTTAATTTTGATGGTTCGGTTATTGCAAAAACGCTTGCGGTAGCAAAACGCAACATGTGCGTTTAATGACACTTTTCGAAGGAGACAGCATGACAAAGAAAGACAGTGGTCGCGTGATAGTCATAACTGGCGCATCAAGCGGTATTGGTGCTTCAACTGCTAAACGTTTGGTCAGTGAGGGCTTCAAAGTAGCGCTAATTGCCAGAAGTGAGATCAAACTCAACGAGTTAGTCGATTCTTTAGGTGAGGAGAGTGCCTATTCAGTTGTTGCAGATGTTAGCGATTTTAGCGCTTTGGAAAATGCATTCGCGAAAATTGAAAAACGCTTTGGTCATGTAGACGGTGTATTTGCAAATGCAGGAACCGGCGCCAGCTCCCCAGGCATTGAAGAAGGTGACGTGAGTGATTGGAATACCATGTTAGGCGCTAACGTTAACGGGCTGTTATATACCGCAAAGGCGGGGCTACCGTTATTACGTAAAACCAAAGGGCACTTTATCATTACAAGTTCTGTTGCGGGGCGAATAGCCCTTAAAGGCTCGGTGTATGGTGCGAGCAAGTGGTTTGCCTATGGTTTTGGGCTTAACCTAGCAGAGGAAATGCGAGAGTGGGGCGGAAAGTGCACTACTATCTGCCCTGGTATGGTCAACACGCCATTTTTCGATGAGCCTAAAGAAGACAAACTTCAACCTGAAGATATCGCAAATTCAGTGGTTTTTGCACTAAGTGCAAGCGACTCAGCGTGCGTGCGCGAAGTCTATGTTATGCCAGCAGCCTAAAATGTTTATCATACTCAAGAACGAATAATTTATTGGTTTGATACGGGTGTGTAAATTAAATGTTGCTATTTTGTGTAAATTTGGTGTATTTTTTGAGCGACTCGTACGCTTGTTCGCTTATGTAGCATTTAGTGTTCAGCTAATGCTCGAATGAGATGATCTGCTACCACATTGACATAAAAGTGCGTACACGTTTACTGGGAATATGACAAATTCGCCCATTGATTTAAATCAGAAGAATATCGCACACAAATATAAAGTGTTTGTAGATTACGTGCAGAAAGAGTTTCTAATCATCTGTTAGATGTAAGTATTCAGCTGGTGAAGGGGAGCTTTTTAAATATTGAGTTTCAACCGTTTGTTTTTTATTAATTATTTTTAATTTACAAAACTTTATATTGAGAATATATAAATTAATGATGGTTTTTTAAAGTAAAGTTGTGAACGGGCATTGTTACTTTGAACAATAAATTAAACTAACCGGTTAGGTTTTTATGGAAATACTTAAACTGTATAGGAAGTATGGGCCGCTTAGAACAATTGCTTTTTTTATCTCAGTATTTTTTTCTATTGGTTGCTATCACTACTTTATAGACAACTACTTTCCGCAATATAGCTTATTCAACTTTTCACCGGTCAAAAAAAGCTTTGATTTCTACTCTGGGTCTGGAGGAGGTCTGTATGTTCATATCGGTAAGGTGTTGTCAGAAAAGACAAAAGCGGAAAGCTGGAATAGTTATGAAATTGTAAATAAAGACACTGCTGGTGGCTCATCAAATGCAATAAATGTTCTTATGACTCCTCGTTCGTTTGGATTAGTTCAAGAGGAGACGATAACAGAAAATGACTTCATTAGAGAGCAGCTTCATTATATTTCCCCGCTCTATCTCGAAAGAATGCACATTGTTTTTAGGAAAGACTATCCTGGCCAAAAACTGTCTCTTGACAAGTCGCTCAACAAAGAAACCAAAGAGTATTTCAAAAAAGCCAGAATCAACACGGGTCCTGTAGGAAGTGGCACTAGGGTGTTAGCAAGCTACGTGATAAATGAAATAGACTTTAGTGGTGATAAAGATAGTGATGACAATCGAGATAAAATATTCAACTTAGACTCTAGCGTCGCATTCCCACTTCTAGATAGTCCGAAACCGCAGATGGAGATTGTTTTTCTAGTGACAGGGGCTCCAAACAAGACTGTCGCAGACTTTTTAGAAAAGAAGAATTCAGACGGAAGTTATAAGTTTGGTCTAGTTTCAATTAGTCCAGCGTTCGTTGCGGAGATAAATAAGAAATATAGTTTAAATCTTAGAATGTCTGACTTTAAAGGTAAGCCCACGGACGGTGGAGCGCCTTCTATTATTTACAAGACCGCAAAAAGTGTCTCTACTATTGGTACTTACGCTTTCTTAATTTCATCGAAAGACATATCGTCTTATGAACATAGTAAAATAATAAACCTTTTAAATGATGAAGAGACTAAGAACTCTATCAAGAAAAAAGCAGAAATAGATGGCGCTGGATTCGAGCATTTTCCACTAGATGAAATAGGTTATGGTGTTAAATTTAAGGAGGGGTACATAAAAAAAGTAATATTATTTTTACAATCACTTGTCGGTTTTATTTCTACAGTTTCAATATCAACAATATTATTCTTTAAACTTTTCGTAAAATACATGTCAACCCACATACAACACAAGTATATTGATAAAATAGCTGTCTTACAGAAGAGACTTAAAGAAAAAAATGTTTACAAAGATGACGTAATAGCATCAGAGTATCTGAAGTCAGTGATTTCTGATTCGTACGAGTTAGAAGACAGACTTCTGGAAGAAGCCGAGCACGGTGTCTTATCGGCAGATGATCTTGGGTCTATTTTAATGAGCTTGGATAGAATAAAGACTCGGGCGAGGAAAATGCTCTCCAAAGCTTTTCTCCGCTCCGAAAACGAAATTCCAAGTAAAGAGTGCCTGAAAGAGTTATATATCGAAGGTTATTTATTGGAGAACCACTACTATCAATTAATTGAAAAAAGGGATTAGTCTTAATTAAATTCTTATTTTTCTATTCCTAAAATAACAGTGAAGTGAAAAACTATTCACAACATGAAGTCTGTCAAATTCGTCAAATAAAGTATTCCGTTTGAAAAAGCCCGCCTACTCTTAGTGCTAATGAATTGTGCCTCGCTGCGCTCGTAACCTTTCGCGTAGTGAATTGCAGCAATAACACCATTTCAAAGCCAAAGTAGTAGAAATACAACAGGAGTACATAATGTCTAATGAGTTTGCCGGAAAGACAGCGATCATCTCTGGAGCAGCAGGTGGGATAGGCTTGGCATTGGCAGAAGCCTTTGCCGAACAGGGGATGAATATTGTAATGGGCGATATTGATACGCAAGCGTTACAAATATCTGCCGATGAACTGCGTGCCAAGGGCTTCAATATTTTAACTTGTGCACTTGATGTCACAGACTATGCGCAGTGGGAGGATATTGTGACAAGTGCCAAAGCACAGTTCGGTAAGGTGCACATGGTAGTTAACAATGCAGGTGTGGGCGGAACGCCGGGAAAAATAGAAGACTCAGAACACGAAACATGGCGCTGGGTAATGGACGTAAACGTAATGGGTGTGCTTTATGGCGCGCAAGCATGTGTACCCGCTATTAAAGAGCATGGCGAAGGCGGCTGGGTACTTAATGTTGCCTCTATGGCAGGTATGATGGGGATGCCATACGCAGGCGCTTACTGCGCTTCAAAAGCGGCAGTGGTATCGATGTCTGAAAGCTGGGTTGCGGAACTACAGCCGCACAATATCCATGTGTCGGTATTGTGCCCAGCTTTCGTTAAAACGCGTATTCACGAATCTTATCGCAATCGTCAACAGAAATACGCTGTAGCCTCTGACAAGCGTATTGATAAGGATAAGCTAAAAGCGGGAGCACAGGCTGCTACGCGAGCCGTCGAATCGGGCATTCCAGCTACAATGCTTGCACAACGAGTATTAGAAGCATTGCGTTCGAATCAAACTTACATCTACACGCATCCTAATTATCGCAAAGTAACCAGCGCGCGTTTTAAAGCCATTGATCATGCATTCGTTGATGCAAAAGACAGTGACGTGGTTGGGCATCTAATTAATGATGATATCGTGACGTTTTAACGGGTGTTGTTGGTGAATGGGCACGACCGAGTATGCAGACATCCATATTAGTTTACACTCGTTAAACTACATTTTTGGGTGGTTGGTCGTGTGGTTAATTGAAAGTTAACCAAAATATTAGTAATGCTATAAAGTTACACAATAGAACTCCCATAACATGAAACACACTGGATAATAATAATGAACAAGCTCCTAAAAGCGGCAGTAGCGGTGTCGATGGCACTTTCTATGCCCGTAATGGCAGATAAATCAGACAAGGAAACGGTTTTCAACAGCGCGACTTTTGAAGCGATGGAACTGAGAAACATTGGCCCTGCATACATGTCTGGTCGTATTGCCGACATTGCTGTCGACCAAAATAACCCATCAACTTGGTATACTGCTGTAGGCTCTGGTGGCGTGTGGAAAACCACAAACGCTGGCACCACATGGAAGCCAATTTTTGATAAACAGGCTGTGTATTCAATTGGTGATGTGACGATAGCGCCAAGCAACTCAAACATTGTTTGGGTTGGTACTGGCGAAAACAATGGTGGTCGTCACATTAGCTTTGGCGACGGTGTTTATAAGTCTACAGATGGTGGCCAGACATGGAAAAATATGGGGCTGAAAAAGTCTGAGCACATTTCTGATATTATTATCCACCCAACAAATCCCGATATTGTATGGGTTTCTGCGCAAGGTCCACTTTGGACGGGAGGCGGCGAACGCGGTCTTTATAAAACCACTGATGGTGGTGAGACGTGGAAGCAGGTTCTAAAAGGCGCCGATGAGTGGACTGGCGTAACGTCGCTACTTATTGATCCTCGTAATCCGGATAAGCTATATGCTGCCACGTGGGCGCGTCAGCGTACCATTGCTGCTTACGTAGGTACCAATGAAGGGGCAGGTATTCACACATCAGATGACGGTGGTGAAACTTGGACTGAGCTAAAAACTGGCTTACCAAGTGGCAACATGGGTAAAATTGGTATGGCAATATCACCAATGAACCCTGACGTGCTATATGCCACCATTGAAACCGACAATCGCAAAGGCGGTTTCTACCGTTCATCAGATCAAGGCGCAAGTTGGAGTAAAATGTCTGATGAAGTAGGGGGCGGTACGGGTCCTCACTACTATCAAGAGATATTTGCTGACCAGCATCAATTTGACCGCGTTTACATTGCCAGCAACTACAGTAAAGTGTCTGATGATGGCGGCAAAACATGGACGCCAATTAATACCAAACGCAAACACGTAGACGATCACGCCATGGCGTTCCATCCAACCGATCCTGATTTTGTGTTGATGGGATCTGATGGTGGTATCTACATGTCTCACGACAGAATGGCCAACTGGCGATTTATGGCAAACCTGCCATTAACGCAATTTTATAAAGTTGCGCCAGACGACAGCAAACCCTTCTATACCGTTTATGCTGGCGCGCAAGACAACTCGACACAAGGTGGTCCATCTCGTACTAACCGAGAAGAAGGTATTAAGAACAAAGATTGGTTCTTAACCTTAGGCGGAGACGGACACCAGCCAGCGGTGGAGCCAGGCAACCCAGATATAATGTACTCTCAGTGGCAACAAGGTAATCTGGTTAGAATTGATACAACCAATAAAGATGGTGTGTATATTAAGCCACAACCACTACCAGGAGACCCGGCAGAACGCTTTAACTGGGATGCGCCAATTAACGTATCAGCACACGATCCGAAGCGCATCTATTTTGCTTCTCAGCGTGTGTGGCGAAGCGATGATCGCGGAGACAGCTGGACGCCTATCTCTAAAGACCTAACGCAGAATAAAAATCGTATGCACATGCCGATGATGGGCAGAACCTGGTCGGTAGAAGCTGGATGGGACTTGTATGCAATGAGTGAGTTCCACACTATTGCTAACTTTGCAGAGAGCCCAGTAGATGAAAATATCCTGTGGGTAGGTACTGATGATGGCATTATTCAAGTGACCACTGATGGCGGTAAAAACTGGAAGAAGATTGAACTAGACGATATTCGCGGTATTCCTGCCACGGCTTACGTCAACGATATTCGAGCGGATCTGTTTGATCCAAACACCGTTTACGTCGCCTTGGATAATCACAAGTATGGCGATTACAAACCGTATCTTATTAAGTCGACCAATTTAGGTAAAAAGTGGACGTCACTTGCCGATGATTTACCTGAGAAGCATCTTGTTTGGCGTATTGTCCAAGACCATGTAAACAAAGATTTGATGTTTATCGGTACTGAGTTTGGCATCTTCTTTACGGTTGATGGTGGTAAAGATTGGGTTGAACTTGATGGTGGCATGCCAACGATTTCAACTCGTGATGTAAAGATTCAACGTCGTGAGAATGATTTAGTAGCCGGTACATTTGGCCGTGGTATTTATATTCTGGATGACTACGCACCATTGCGTCAGCTTACCAAGCAATCGATGGAGCAAGATGCGTTACTCTTTGCACCAAGTCGCCCGGTTAAGTGGTTCCAGTTAGATACTAACCATACTGACTCTGACGGTGATGATCGCTTTGTTGCTGAAAATCCGGAGCACGGTGCAACACTGACTTACTATCTGAAAGATAGCTTGCTAACTGCCAAGGAAAAACGTCAGGAAGCTGAGAAAAAACTGCTTGATGACAAAAAGTATCCTAAATATCCAAGTTGGGAAACAGTAGAAGCCGAGCTTGAAGAAGCGAAGCCTGCGGTTTATCTAGAGATTCGCGATGCCAATGGTGATGTGGTGAATCGTGTTGAAGGAAGCACTAAGAAAGGTCTTCACCGTGTAACGTGGGAAATGGACTATGCGCTCACAACACCGCTTACCGATAAAGAAGGTCGAAATGGTGGCTTTATGGCAATGCCTGGTACTTATACCGCGGCCTTGTTTAAGCGTGAGGGCGCTGAAATAACGCAGTTGGCAGCGCCAGTTGAGTTTGTTTTAGAGTCGATTTACCCAGGTGCTTTAGAAGGTCCTTCTGCTCAAGACATTAAGACATTCCAAGCGTCGCTAGAAAGTGCTCAGAAACGCGCAATGTCGTCAACCGCTGTGCTTAAACAGCTTGAGGGCACTATGGAGCTACTACGTGTTGCCATTGACCGTACACCGAGCGATGTGTCTTCACTTGAAGCGAAGTATGCGTCTATACAACGCGAAATTCACGATGTGAATAACGTACTGTTTGGACTTGAGTCTCGTGATCGCAAGGGGGCAAAACCTGCAAATGTGATGAGTCGCTTAGGCTATGCACGTTCGGCGCTTTGGTCATCGTATGGTCCAACACAGCAGCATAAAGATCAGTTAGGTTATGCGGCTGACGGTCTAGCAGACGTTACGGCTCGTATTAAAACGCTTCAAGAAAGCGCGGTACCAGCACTGCAACAATCTGTTGTCGACCAAGGAGGTCCTTGGACTACAGGTTTAACTGTTATTGCTAAGTAAGTAAGCCTTTGATAAAAAACGGCAGACAGTGTTCTGCCGTTTTTTGTTTTCACTCCATTGCGTTATTTGCAAAGGCAAATACGTTTTAATTGTAAGAATTTAGATTGTTTAAACTCACCTTTGCACTGGGCAGTGTGTTGGTGTCTGCTCAACTTTTAGCAGTACCAGAAGCCAACATTGAAAGATACACGGTTACTAGTGAACGTCCGTTTTATGACGACACGCTCGCGCGGATTTTTCCTCAATATCGCTACAATCAGCGCAATATTGGCAGCCCTGTTCACATTAACGATATCTTATTGCAATCACCCTCGGTCAGCTTAAACGGGCAGGGTGGACAATTACAAAACATCAATATTCGAGGCTTTTCAAGATGGCGCGTTCAGTCGCTTGTCGATGGTGTTCCCGTTGTTAGCGATCGCCGCGCAGGCGCAAGTATTGGTTTTGTTCCCCCATCATTAATTGACAATGTGTCTGTTGTACCCGGCGCAACCTCTACCTATCTTGGTTCAGGAGCAATAGGTGGAGCGGTCAATTTGCACTTTAATAGTGTTGTTGAGCCAACTATTCAAATAGGCGTTAGCGACAACCAAAATAGGCGTGAAATTAGCTATGCTGACGTTGTTGATGACACCGACTGGCATATTGCTTATCGGCATGCAGGCAATGGCGAAGATGCGAATAGTCGAGAATTGTTAGATGGGTTTGAACAAACATCATTTTTTATTCGTCATCGTTCACAAGACAGTGATGTAGAGGAAGCATGGACACTTTATTCACAAAATCGAGATATTGGAAAGTCGAGTAGCGATTTTCCCACGGATCGGATAACGGTTTATCCAAGTAATACACATTGGCTCGGGAAGCTTCGTTTTAATATAAGAAGTCAAAGTGATGATAGTGAAAATGGCCTAGAGGCAAGTGTGTGGTGGCACCGCAACACACTTGAAACTAACACACTACGACCTGAAAAAAGGATAAATACTAGCGACAATGAAGCACTGGACTTTGGGGCGAGTGTAGGCAAACGCCTAATGGTAAGTGAATGGTTCACGCACTGGCAGTTACAAGTAAATGGCCGAGAAGGCGTAATTACTGATGAGAGTGAGTTTTCGCTGCCATCGGCATCGCTGGAATATGCTATCCGAACCTTGGATGCAAGCGAGCTTACCGTTGCAGGCGTATTAGATGCCAGTCGCTCATTTAACAGTGTGTCAGTTGCTGCGGGCGGTCGGGTCGATTGGCAGCGACAGTCAACAGATATTGCCGATGTTGTTGATGCTAAGAACGTAACTAACGCTAATGTCAGCGGGTTTATAGGCACAAGCTATGCACTGTCGTCACGATGGACAACAAGTATTTACTTGTCGAGTGCCTTTAGAAATCCATCACTGACCGAGCGCTTTTTTAGCGGGGAAACACCGCGTGGTACTGTACTTGGAGATAGTCAGCTGGATAGCGAAAGCGCCACCAATACGCAGGCTACAGTATTTTATGTAGATGATCAGATTAGTGGTTCATTAGCACTGTTTTATCAGGAAGTTGATAATTATATCGAGAGAAAAACGGTTCGTGATACTGCGGGGAATGACACCGAGATATTGCAATATTCCAATCTCGATAGTGCCGTGATCAAAGGGGCAAATTATCAAATTAAGTGGAATGACTCAAATGATCAATGGGGCGTTCAACTGACTGGGGCCTTCACACATGGTAAGGACAACCATGGTGCGACAGTTGCCGATATCCCCCCGCACAATCATCGTCTAACCCTTCATTACGATGCAAAGCAGTGGCGGTGGTTTAGTTCCGTAATTTATCGAGCCAGTAAGCGAGAGATTGGCGACGGTGAGCGTGAACTCGAACGCGTGGTTACGTTAGATATAGGCGCGGCATTGCAACTTACACCACGGATAACAGTTAATGCTGACGTTCAAAACCTAACCAATCAGCTTTTTTATAGTAGTGCCGACGAAAAAGCGGCATATGCCCAGGGGCGAACGATACAATTGAGTGCCACTTTCTTACTGTGAACGGTATAAACGTTTTTTGTATTTGCTCTTTAGTGTGGTGTATAGCATGACTAAACCGGTAAGCCATAATACAAATAATAAAATGGCGACCGGAAGAAACACCCAGAGTTTCGCCCCTTCAAAAAACCAGCTGCCATCATGTATGGCCTCTATTGTGTCGGTGCGTCTGTAGGCGACATGAAGCACGTCGGCAGTGGTTGCATCTATCTGCACTTCCCAGTGGTTCTTACCCCGTATCTTAATGATGCCTTTGCTGGGTCTTACATCAAGGCGGTCAATGTCATCCCATGTTGTTATGTTAACACTGGGAACCTGTTGAACTGCATTTAACACGCTTTCGAAACTAACGGTTGGCGCAGCGTTTTGCACTTTTTGAGTAGGAGGTTGAAGCCAGTCAAACTCCTTCTTTACCTGCAGTAGTAACCCGCTACCAATAACAATAACAACGGGAATAAAGATCACCAGAGAAAACCATAAATGTAGGTTTCGGCTGATTCTTCGAAGGGATGATGACATGTAATTACTACCTCAAGCGATTAAAGCGCGCGGTGCTATTGTGGGCGCGCTTGTGCTGCACTATAAGGCAAATGACTTTTTGAGTAAAAATAGAAAACGCTCAAGTGCTATAAAATATCGTCTGTTTGATACATTGCGACATTTATTGAATAACAGGGTGTGCAAAGTGCAGTCGTGTATCACAGGTAAGTGAGGTGACTGATTCTTTTACTGTCATTGCACCTAAGTATTGCCATTTTGCTGATTCAATGCCTTGTGCATTATTGGTGGCAGCGTAAATATCCCACTGTATACGATTGTTGGAGTAATGCACTAAAGCCAACTCGTCGCGAAAATCTGACTTATCGACAAATGCTGTATCTGTGCTGGCAACAAGCTTTAACCAGTGCGGCCCATTGAGTGGTAAAGGTGTATTAGTAGTAAGGTCGCTTTGGGGGATACGAGCAATATGAGAAACAGGTCGAAATCGTGCATTAGCTTTTTCTTGGCTAAACAGTTTATCTGCTGTTTCTAGATCACTTTCTAGCCTATACGCCGTGAGCAACTGACTAAAAGGTGGCAGCTCGCCAAGACTTGGTTCGTTGGTCATGGGTAAACTAAGCACGTGTTGAGTTTGGGTGCCCCCTAGAGAATGCATAACAAAGAGGTTGTACGTAAGAGGTGTCGTCGCGTCTTCACCCTTTAATTCAGGGAATAATTTAATTGCCATTCCAAAGGCTCTTTTATCAACTTGCTTGGTGCCGCTTAAGCTCACTGATGCTCGCACAATGACCGGAACATCCGTGCCTTTTGAATAAAGACCAGTGAACGATGAGTTTTCACTTATACGCCAATTGCCGGCAAAGCAAATGCCGTTTGCTTGCAATAGTTTTTGTTTACCTTCAAGTTCAATGAAATCAGCAGTACTGGATAACGTGCGTTTGGCATGCTTGAGTAGAAGATTTTCGCCATTATTGTCGAAGAGTTTACGTGACACTTGGTATTGCGGCAGAAATGGATACGGGTCTGAAAATACGGCTTGCTTCACGTGCTCATAATAGTCTTGGTTGACGTTGTCATCATTGTCTGAGCTATATGAGATAAATGGCAATGCAATTAACCCAACCGCAAAAAAACGCCATATTGTGAAAGTATTTTTCATAGCAAAAGGTCTTTTTGGATATTACGTAGCTTCAAAAGGCGCTTAGCTATGGCGTGTTCACCAGTGAGAACAAGACAGCAACAGCTGGCCAATACCAAACAGCGTATGGGTGATCATTTCACGCCTAATCAGCTTCTCGGGCGAACTCATACCATTGGGTGTGTAGCCGTAGAAATTACGCAAAAATGTAATCTAGATTGCACCTTATGCTATTTGTCTGAGCATTCGCAAGCAGTTCGTGATATTCCACTTCAAGAGGTTTATCAGCGATTAGATAGTATATTGCTGCACTATGGGGCCGGCACTAGCGTACAAATTACAGGGGGCGATCCCACGCTAAGAAAGCACAGTGAACTCGTCGATATCGTGGCTTATGCCACTCAGTTAGGACTGCATACCGCGCTATTTACAAACGGCATAGCAGCGTCAAGAGCATTACTTACCCAGCTTGCCAACGTTGGCCTCAACGATGTGGCTTTTCACGTTGACACCACACAAGAGCGTGAAGGGTATAGTAGCGAGAAGTCATTAAACGCCATTAGAGAAGAGTATATTGCCCGCGCACAAGGGCTTGGTCTTATGGTGATCTTCAATACAACGGTGCATAACAGCAATTTTCATGAACTGCCAATGCTGGTGGATTTTTTTGTTCGCAACGCCAGTGTAGTTAGCTTTGCATCATTTCAGCTTCAAGCCGAAACCGGGCGGGGGGAGTGGGGAGCAAGAAGTGATGTTGTTGACCCTATGACGGTGAAAGGTGCTATTGAAAAGGCCGTAAACAAAACGTTGCCATGGGAAAAAGTGCGCATAGGGCATAGTGATTGTCATAGCTATATGCCAACGTTAGTGACCAATAATTCGGTTTTTTCTGTTGTTGACGATGCGAATCTATTTGCTCAATTCATCGAAGCGTTTAAGCATATTCAAATTACCCGCCAGCATGGAAAAGGGCGTATTGCATTGGCTTATGCAAAAGCGCTTCTTATGCAGCCACGTTGGATAGCGAAACTTGTCAAAGCCGTATTCCAAAAACTCTTTGAAATGCGCGCAAGCTTAGTAAAAGGTCGCGGGCGAATTCATAAGTTGTCTTTTTTTGTTCAAAATTTCATGGATGCCAATGCCCTAGTGCAAGAGCGAATTGATGCGTGCTCTTTTATGGTGATGACCGCAGATGGCCCAGTGTCTATGTGCCAGCATAATGCAAACAGAGACGACTACATTTTAAAGCCGCTTTCTTATACCAATGCTCGTGGGCAAGTAAAACGTTACGAGCCATTGAGTGAGCGCTACAAAAAAGAACGTTATCAACACGATAACATTATTCCAATTCGCAATCTTTCTGATAGAGAGCAAAACGACGAGCAAAATGGCGACCAAAACGGTGACCAGAACGAAAGAGCAGCGAGTTCAAATCAACTAACCGGGAACAAGATATCATGATACCGACAAAGACCAGCGTAACGCGACAACTAAGGTTATTTCACTGTAACCCATTTTTACTACTGCTCCTGTCGTTGTTTTTTGTTTATCTTGTACCCGCGACAAGCTATAGCGAAGCCGCGCAGGTAGTGGCGAGTGCAAATTCAGGAAATGATAGCGAACAGCCCCTTGAAGTGCGTTATAAACGCGCTATGAAGCACTGGCGCTATGTCTTAACAACGTATGTCGATGAACAGGGGCGGACAAATTTTCATGCCCTAGCGAAGGATATTGAGCCACTAGAATACGTGGTGTCAGTTATTGAAGTTGTGAGCCCAAGTGCCACTCCTCAACTCTTTCCTAGTAAAGAAGACGTACTGGCGTTTTATATCAATACGTACAACGCGCTTGCGATGTACGGTGTTATTGAAAGAGGCATCCCAGACGGTTTCACAAACTTCTTTTCAAGAGCGAGCTTTTTTAAACTTCGCGATGTCGTTATTGGGGGGGAAGTAACAAATCTGTACGACTTCGAGAATGACGTTATTCGTCCGCTTGATGAGCCAAGAGTACATTTTGCGCTAAATTGTATGGTAAAAGATTGCCCCAGACTGCCTCAAGAGCCTTTCTATGCGCACAACCTTGATAGCGTGCTCGAATCGTTAACCACCGCGTTCTTTGCTAATCCGAAGCATTTCTATTTAGACAGTAAGCACAAACGCGCATACGTGTCAGAAATACTCGACTTTTATACAGAAGATTTTGTTGAGTCAGGTAAGTCGCGAGACCTGCCTCAGTATATTAATCGGTACCTAGAATCTGAGATACCGAGTCATTACAAAGTGCGCTTTATTGACTACGATTGGCGTATAAATTCAACCGATACGGTAGGCGTATCGAAGTGAGGCGATGTGATATATAATTAAGGGCTCAATTTCCCCTCATTTTTATATTTCATAGGCTATACATGATCCACAACGATGTTTTACGTCGCTTGCGTTACGCACTTGCAATTAACGATACTGCTGCCATCAGTATATTCAAACTTGTCGACTACGACATGGATATTGATTACCTACATGCCATTATGAAAAAAGAGGGCGAGGAAGGTTACTTACCTTGTCGCGATAAAATTATCTCGTTGTTCTTAGATGGCTTGATCATAAAAAACCGAGGAAAACAGGAAGGCAGTACGCCGCAAGTTTTAGAAGCCGGTGAGCGCTTAAGCAATAACGACATTCTCAGGAAAATCCGTATTGCTATGAGCTACAAAGATGACGATATGATTGTTGTGCTAAAAAACGCTAACTTTCGTATCAGTAAAGGCGAGTTATCTGCATTCTTTAGAAAGCCTGATCACAGAAATTTTAAACCTGCTGGAGATCAGGTTGTCCGCAACTTATTGCAAGGTATGGTGAAAAAGTACCGTCCTGACGCTACACGTAGCGCAAATAGAAAATCTAGCGATAAGACCAACGACAGAAGTAAAACGGTAGCAAAGGATAAAGAAGGTCAGAAGACCAACTCGGTTTGGGGAAAAGTCGCTAAACCGTCACGTTGATATTTAATTAAAATTGTTTGATTTGCTCGTAGCGTGCGAATGTGAACAACGAAAAGGACAGATTAAATGAGCCGACATTTTGATAGTGCTGAAGGATTATGCGAGGAAAAAGACAATGCCACCCATGGTTATGTTTTTAACCAAACCATGTTGCGTATTGCTGACCCTAAGCGTTCGTTAGATTTTTATACGCGAGTAATGGGCATGACGCTCATCAAGCGATTAGATTTCGAAGAAATGCAGTTTAGCTTGTATTTCTTAGCTGCGGGTGAGGACTTTTCTGACATTAGTGAAGACGACAATACCCGCATGCAACAAACGTTTGGACGCCCTGCAATGTTGGAGTTGACTCACAATTGGGGGGATACACCCGAAACGGTGCAATATCACAATGGCAATAGCGAACCTAAAGGGTTTGGTCATATCGGCTTTCATGTACCGGATGCAGAAGCAGCATGTGCGCGATTTTCATCGCTTGGCGTAGAGTTTCAAAAAGGTCTTAACGATGGCGCCATGAAAGGTATAGCGTTTATTAAAGATCCAGACGGTTATTGGATTGAAATTTTCAATGCGTCCAACGTGGCCGACACCTGCGCACCACATCTAAAGAAGTAAATTCGAAAAAACACTAAAAGGAGCGCTTGCTCCTTTTAGTATTTTCTCTTCTACCATTCAACGTTTTACACGCGATTTTACAACCATTTGCTATAGCATTCGTGGTCTACATTGAAGGCACTTTTACACCAGCTTAAGGGGCCAGCTTAAAATCAAGTTGTACTAATAAACCCTTTTGTTTCATGGCTTTCCCGTTTTTAATAGCGGGCTTGTATTGCCATTGCTTAAATGCGGCAATGGCATTTTTTTCAAAAATCCCTTTAGGTGACGACTTCACTATTTTGATATTGTCTGTACTGCCTGTTTCAGTAATATCAAACTTTAGTACCACAAAACCTTCCAGGTTTTCCTTAATAGCCTTATCAGGGTAAATGGGCTCAATGCGCTTAGTGGGATAGGCTTCATTTATTTTCGCACTGGCTTTTTTCATTTCAGCCTGAGGGGCATTCGCTAATACGGTGTTTGCGGTAAACAAGGTCGCAATAGTCAATGCGACTACGGCTACTATCTTACTGCCGCTGGCAGGTTGTTTTATTGCATGTAAGCGTTTCATCATAGTACTTTTTTCTCCAAAAGTAGGGTACAGGGTTATTGTTGTGGAGCACTCCTGTGCGCATTGCACGAGTGCTTTGGCGTAGTTAATTTTTTCTTTTTCAGTTTTGCTTTGTAATACACTGTGATCACAGGCGAGTTCTTGATTTATACGAAATGACTTAAGTGCAATCCATGATAATGGGTTAAACCAAAATACGGCCGCAAGTACCAATGCCAGTGTGTTCCAAAGATGATCACAGTGCTGTCGATGCACAGCTTCATGCTCTAGTATTAAAGCCTGCTGAGCCGGTGTGAAGGCAGATTTAAACCAATAGGGTAGCAACACTTTAGGGGCAAAAATTCCAAACAGCATAGGTGTAGCAGCTTTGCTTGAATAGTAAGCTTCGGTGTCAATGGCCTTTCTCTTGCTAATTGAGCGCCACGTAGTGACGTGATGCACCAGAACATAGGCCGCAATTGTGCTTGCCCCTACTGCCCACACACTAAATAGAATATTAATATCTTGATTTACGATATCGGGCCTTACCCCAACCACATAACGACTAAATGCTGCTGACTCTATTGCTACCATGTCGACAGGAAGGTTGTTAGCAATAAGTAACAAAGGCACAAGAAGCCATAGCTTGTAAGTCAATAATGTTCCTAAACGCGCTGTTAAGTGGCGTTCTGTTAATACCAACATGGCAAGTGAGATACACAGCACACCCTGCTGTGCGATAAGCCAATCAATCATTGTCTTTTTCCCATTTCTCAATTAGTGCTTTCAGTTCGCTTACATCTTGTTTGGTTAGCTCATTTTGATTGGCAAAACCCGCCACCATAGGCGCAATCTTTCCTTTAAATAAGCGACTGACAAAACTGCTGGTTTCTTTTTTGGTGTAATCTTCGCGAGCGATGAGAGGGTAATAAAGGTATTGGCGCTGTTGCTTTTCAAAGCTAACCACTTCTTTTTTAACGAGTCTTCCCAGTAATGTCTTTACTGTTTTCTCGTGCCAGTCTTTGCGCTTGTTCAAGCGTTCTACAACTTGATTAGATGTTGCAGGGCTGTCATCCCAAAGTACATCAAGCACTTCAAACTCAGCGTTGGAGATATCGCTTTTTTGCGTGTTACTCGTCATTGTTACTCACCACTATATATGATTACAACTGTAGTCTTAAGATTAAGATTACATCTGTAATTATATTTTGCAAGTAATTTGTTGTTTATTTAATAAACAAGTGTAGGGAGGGGCAGAAGTAAGGTCTAGAGCACAGTAAAATTTAAGTCGTTTTCTTCAATAAATTCGCCAAGAATGCGCGCTTGTTGATTACCTCGTGGCACCATTACATAGCACTTAGGTAGCGGGGTAACTTCGCGTAACTCGTACCACAGATCATCAAGAACATCGTTGCCATGTTTTAGGAAGGTTTCACCCCAGGAGGTGGTGTAGAGCACACTTACATGTTCAACAGACGCTTTTTGACGTAGGGTTGGAAAGTTCACCACAGCTAAACACGCGGTAATGCGCTCGGGAGCGAGTAAGTCCTCTCTTGGCAGTGCAGAGACTTTTACCGGAGGGAAGTATGCGCACAGATGCTTTAATAAGTCGTTGAGGTCGAGCTCACTAATCTCGCCATAGTTATAATCGAGGTATACCTTGCTGTTGGTATCAATTATTTTACTGGATACACACCACACCATCAGTGCTAATGCATTTGACGCTTGAGTAATGCGCTGTGCGTCATCCATGATACCCGATTTGCTAAGCAAGTCACCCGCGTAGGCTGTCCAAACCTCGGTACCATTTTTCTGTTGCTTCATGGCAATGGTGATTTTTTCGCAGTAAAGGCTTTCGTCAAAGGCGCGTCGCAAAAACTCTATTTTGTGCTGTTTCTTGCCATAGAAGGTACTAAGGCGTCTGCCTAGCACCGTCATATCTTTTTCATCCATGGTTTGTTTGTATTCGCCAAGTTGTTTAGAGATACGGCGATAGCACTTCAACAAAAAGCGATGAATACGAGCGCTAAGTTGTACGCGCTCGCTAAACGACCATTCGTGTTGGTTGTCTAACAAGTAAAGCTGTTTTCTGCTCCAACCCCATCGCTTAGCATAGGAAGCCATAATTTTGCGCTTAAAGTTGGGCTTTTCGTTTTCAGCGATTGTTTCGCTTAAGCGGCATGCGCATTTCAAATACAAGCATTGCTGCAAAATCAAGATGTCTTCGGGTTGGCCGTGGGATTTATAGTGTTCAATGAGCTCATCAAACATAAAAGCATAAGGGTCGATATCAGCAACTTGTCCGGGCGCTTCACTGCCATGGTGTACGTGCTTCTTCAACACATTACACAATGGCTGTCCGTGCTCAATATTTGCTAGATAAACTTCTAATTTGGCCATCTTGAGCAGCGACTTAAATGGCGAGTCCATTGCTTTACCCAACTGCCATATTGCTGCTCCAAACAACTCGCTAGCGTCTAGCCGCTCTACGTTGCCCAAATCCATGAACCAATCAACATCTGGGGAACCGCCTTTCTCTAAGCTGCTGTAGAGTGCTTGGTATTGCTTGTCGTTGGTTTTCTCTGGCGTTAGCCACCAAAAAGGCGCTTTTCCTGCAACCACAATATTGGTGCTGTAAAATTCAGCCTTCAAAAATAACGCTTGCGCTGAGCCTGCGCTCTCGCCATCGGCTACACCAAAATCGTTTTGTTTCACTTTGCCGATTTCAGACAGGAAAAAGTGAACCTCGATATTAAATTGCTGCTCTGCCCACGCTTCAATTGCCGATAGTTTTTGCTGCAATAAATCGAGCGCTTCGGGTGAGAATTGGCTGCCGTCTACACAAACCCAATAATCAAAATCCGATTCATCGGTTTGTGCAATAGTGCCTATACTTCCCATTAATACGAGCGACGCTATAGCGCGCTGCCTTGGCCAGATTTGTTTTATATCGGCAAACAGGTTTTGCTGCTGTGGGAAGCAGCGCATGAGTGCATTTTCCACATCGGGTCGAAACGAGTAATTGTTAATACCGAAGGGGACTGCTTCACCCTTAGCGTTTGGGGCGACGTAGCCAGGCAGTTGTTCGTGGTTTACATGCACTAAGAACGGCAGTACGTGAAATAGTGGGCGATGTTCTAAAGGAAGAAGTGTCAAGGCACGCTCAATGCGCGCTTTGTTGTATCTCAAAACGCGTAATAAGCGAATAGTTAAGTTCTGTTGAACAGAAAGCGGCTGAGGCGCTGTCATTGCACTTTTTCTAACATCTTCATGTTGCCAAGCATAGCGCTATTTCTTGTCGAATTCCTTAATTTTCAGTGATAACTGATAAGATTTACCTAATGGATTTGGCTGTACATCGAATTCCGCTCATTCGGTAAGTATCTTAGGTGCGCTTCTCTTCATACTTCTCGATGAGTGATTCGGTTCGCTTATCGCTTTCAAACACAAAACCATCCCTGTTGAAAGAGAGCGAGTTTTCGCTTGTCACTACTTTTCTGGCATCGGTTAAAAATTGTTGTATGGCATTTTCTGCATCGCCATTTTCTTGCAGTGACTTGGCGTACTCAGTCGCTTTTGACCACTCACTGAATGAAGACAATTTGGCGGTTTGCGAAATCAAAGACGACAGGCGAGTATCTTTTTCCAAATAGCGCTCAAGTTTCTCAGAATTGATACCTTGCAATGCGAGATTATCGCTTTCTATATTTATCGTCTCGTTGTCGTCAAGACCCAGCGACCGGGCTAGATTACTTAACTCTGTGGCAAGTTTTTGCCTGTTAAAGTTCAGATAGTTTGCAATGGCATTGCCGTCTAAGGGAGCTTCGCCCTTTTCGATACTTTCCAGTAGCTGCGCCGTTTTGTCAGTGCCCAATTGAGCGTGGAAATCGTTGAAGGAACCTTGTAGTTCATCGGCTTTTTTAGCCTTCTCTACCACAGCCTGTAAAGCGTTGGTATTCCCCGCTGAGTCGTTCATATAGTCGACAAGAGACGGTCTTGAAGCGGTATTTAAGCGAGATAAATTTTGGTAAGTGGCGTCCATTTAGGCGTTCTGTGTTAACGGCGCAATAGCGCTGTAAGTTCAACATGTCATTACAGCAGCAAATATTGCGCCACAGATATTTTTCGCGCGTCATCCCTCTCAATCTATCTTTTATATTTATCGTCTAGTGGGATATTGTTCCAACAGTTGCTCGACAAGTTCATCGAGTTTAGCCTGTACGCTGATACTGTCTTTTGACTCAAGTTCAACACTGCCGGATGCACTGTAGATAAACTTGCCCTCCTTAACGATGTCAATTTCCAGACCTTGATAAAACGACACTTGCTCGCCCACGGGAATGCTAAATATGCTGCCAAGTGAAATTCCACCGGAGCGACCATAGCTACCCGTTCCCAAACCTAGATTAAGGGTTGTTCCATCATCTTTTGTAGCTTTAGAGGGAAGATAACCAACGCTTATATCTGCGTCATCCTCTGTAGTAGGAGTAAGCCCTTTTAACACAAGATGCTGAGTAATTTTATTTTCTAAATGATTTTGAAGTACTTGGTTTACCGCGTTAAGTGGCGGTTTAACGAAAAAGGTTTCTATATCGGCAAAGTTTTGTTGTTCGTCTACATTAACTTGAGGTTTATTAGACGCACAGGCTACGGTAAGCAGTGCTGTAATTACTATGAACAGAATGCGTAAAGTCATTGTGTATTTTATCCTTAAGCTGGTGCAGGCATTACTTTATCAGTTTACTTAAACGCCCAATTACGTCTAATGGTTTGCAGAGTAAATCAAATAAATTATTGGTGATAGGTTTGTTTATTGCGATCTTTGCACTAGGTTTAGGGGAGAACGCGGTTAATTGGTATTACATATAGTGGAGGTGTCTAGCGTGCGAATGGCTGCGGTAATGCTTCTTCTTATCTGCGCACTTTTCTTTTCAAGGTTGCCACAGGCACAAGAGAATGGATTCACAATTACATGGGCCATTAATGACGCCCCTCCTTTTCACATTATCGAGGGTGAATACGAAAATTCAGGTATGTGTGATGTGCTCATTGATGCACTTAGTGCGCAAATGCCAGAGGTAGCGCATGAGACTATTCTGATGCCTCAGAATCGAATTAGAATGCTATCGAAGCAAAAGCAAAATTTGTGTTTTCCGTGCCTTATAAAAAGAGAAGATAGTGAGGTATGGCTTTACACTGATGAGACGGTTGTTCATGCGCCTTTAGGAATTATCGGGCTACCTGATGTCCTCGCGCCGTATTTAAGGGCGGATGGTAGAATATCATTGTCAGATCTTGCCAACGCGTTAACGCTTAGAATGGGAAAGCCGCTAGCGCGACGTTATCCTGATGTGCTGCAGCAATATGTCGATAAAGTCAGTAAGACAAGCCATTTTGCCGAACTTACTGGTGAGAACGCTACAGTACGAGTACTTGAACAAATTGCACTGGGAAGAATAGATTACACCCTTGAGTACCCCTCTATTTTGAAATTTCATAACTTAACACAGGGCGAGAAAGCGTTGGTGTACTATGAAACGACTGAGCTATCCAGCAAGGGAATATCGGGTGCAATAGGATGTACAAACAATGCGTGGGGCGAAGAGGCAGTTTCCAGAATAAACAAGGCGTTACCCGTTATTTTGAGTAGTCCCATCTATCAAAAGCAAGAACAGTTTTGGCACGCAAATGTTGTCGTGCCAGATAAGAGCGCTACACGTTAACTGCTTCAATTCCTAAAGACCCTAAGCCATTATGCTCGCAAACGCTATAATGTCGTCAAAATTGGTGTCGCGCGCTAACGTGCCAAATGTTAATCCGCAGGCGTTACTTAAACGCGCATTACAAAACGCTTGTGCTAGCGGGTTGCTGTCATCACTCAGCAACACAGCGCCTTGTAACGCTAATGCTGCCTGTTCGGTAATATGTCGGCTTCGCAATTCCATATCGCCAGTGGCTGAAAAAGCGTCATACAGCTTTGCAAAATGTAAATCAAAGTATTTGTTCTTTCCTACTTGTTGCTTTAATTCATTAAATAGGGCGTTTTTCGCATTAGGCTCTTTAGCAATGGTGCGTAGCACATCTAAGCACTGCACGTTGCCGCTACCTTCCCAAATCGAATTAAGTGGTGCTTGGCGGTAATATCGAGGCAAAGGGTTTTCTTCAACGTAGCCAATGCCGCCCAAGCACTCCTGAGCCTCGTTTACAAAGGCAGGAGTACGCTTACAAATCCAGTATTTTCCAATAGCAGTCGCAATTCGTGCAAACGCGGCTTCTTGTTCATTGTTCGGCGCGTCATCTACTGCTTTAGCGACACGCATAGTAAGTGCGGTAGCAGCTGCGCACTCTAAACTAAGATCTGCTAATACATTGCGCATTAAAGGTTGATTAATAAGGGTATTGCCGAAGGCGTCTCTATGGCTAACATGGTGCATTGCTTGTACCAGCGACTGACGCATGAGTGCTGAAGAGCCAATCATACAATCTAGTCGTGTTAGCGACACCATATCGATGATAACGGGAACGCCGCGTCCTTCTTGTCCAACCAAATATGCTGTGGCGTCCTGAAATTCAACTTCAGAAGAGGCATTACTCCAGTCACCAAGTTTGTCTTTCAAGCGCTGAATTCTAACGTTATTTAATGTGCCATTTTCCAGTCGCCGAGGTAACAAGAAGCAACTTAATCCACGTTCAGCTTGTGCCAGAATTAAGTGTCCATCACACATAGGAGCGGAAAAGAAAAACTTATGACCGACAACGCGATAACTTCCATCATCTTGTTTTGTCGCCGTAGTGGTGTTGCGACGCACATCTGAACCACCTTGTTTTTCCGTCATCCCCATACCTAGGGTGATTCCCGCTTTATCTTTTGCGGGAAGCTCTCGATTATCATAGGTGCCATAGATGAGCTTTTCTAGCCAGTATTCAGGAAGTTCTTTTGCATGGCGCAATGCAGGTACCGCAGCATGGGTCATTGTGAGTGGGCATGACGTACCCGCCTCAGCTTGATAATGCATGTACATAAGTGCCGCGCGCACAATATGTGAGCCAGCTTGACTTTCATTGCGCCAAGAATAATTGTGCGCGCCATTCTCCATGGCAGATTGCATAAGCGCATGATAGCTCGGGTGAAAATCTACGTTATCTATTCGCCTACCGTAGCGATCAAAAGGTGAGAATACAGGTTTGTTTTTGTTCGCCAATTCTCCATGTTCCATTAATGACTCACCTGTTACGGCGCCATAGGTGGACAGTGGTGACAGCATAGACGATTTTTCATTAGGCAGAAAAAGACAAGTGAAATGCTGTAGCAGACCGTCCTTTTCCCAAAGATTATAGGGAGGCATTACCTGAGGTTGGTTGTCTACGGTATGGGTTTCAAAACGGTTTTGTTCAGTCATAACATGTTCACTTAGTGCAATGCGATATAGAAACATTACATATAATATTTTATTTAATCAAACAAAGTAATGTTGAGATTGGTAGAAGGTTATTAGAAAGTGTTTGATAGGACGTATCAGCTGCTCGTGTATTATGGTAGCGATAGTGCAAACTCAGGTAAGTGCCACACGCACAATAAGCAAAAATCACATGTAGGTGAATTCGACTAAAACATGACTACAGATAAAGTGAAAAAGCCGGTAGCGCGTAAATTGCTCCTTAAACTGCTGGGCTCAAGAGACGATATTCAAATGAATGCAGCAACTGCTGTAAGAGTAGGGGCATTGTTTGGTATTTCGGAAAATAATGTTCGCGTTACTCTTAACCGTTTGCACAGTGCTAATTTACTGTCGCTGGTGGAAAGAGGCTACTATCAATTAGGGCAAAAGGGTAAGCAGTTTG
Source organism: Alteromonas sp. 009811495 (assembly GCF_028865455.1). Lineage (NCBI taxonomy): Bacteria > Pseudomonadati > Pseudomonadota > Gammaproteobacteria > Alteromonadales > Alteromonadaceae > Alteromonas > Alteromonas sp. 009811495. The sequence continues at coordinate 3,114,233 of NZ_CP113972.1, read as the reverse complement.
CGGGTGAAATAAACCAGTGGCGAAACGCAGAGTCGCTGTTGACCTCGTGGCACAACGATTGGATTGTTGTTCAAACATCGATGTTGGCTAAAAGTGATAAAAAGCAGCAACGTCACAATACACGCGCCTTAAAGCTTCTTGGCATGCAGAGATTGGTCAATGACATGTACGTCAGACCAAACAATATGAAAGCGAGTGTAAATGAAATCAGGCAGAAGCTACTTACAGTAGGTTTATCGAAAGAGGCCCTCGTATTTAGCGCTTGTGACTTTGAGCAACGTATTCAGCAGAAAGCGTGTAAATTGTGGCATGGCGAACGCTTGGAAAAGCACTACCGGGAAGGTATCGACGAATTGCAACAATCCCTTGATAGCCTTTCAACGATGCCCCTTGAAGATGCACTCATTGCTTCTTACGAAGTGGGAGATAACGCAATTCATGACTTGGTTTTTGACCCATTACTACCCGCTCCTCTCGTGAACGCAAGTCTTCGAGAGCAATACCGCGAATTGGTGAAGCACTACGATGACGTAGGTAGTCAAATTTGGTATCAATTCTTGCATGTTTAAGTGCATAAGAGCTAGGTACATGAGAATTGAGTTGGCGTAAATGTAGGGAAGTAAACGGTATTTATGAGTAAAAACAGACCGCTATTTAAGCACATACGTAATCATACTGCTTTGTTCAGTGAACTGTGTCACTACAGAAATAAAGCAGTACAACATCTTGGTTTTCAAGACTACGAATTTCACAAAACACCAAAGTTTATTACCGAAGATGGTGCGCGACTGACCATTGAGCCTGAACGCAGTATCGTGTTACCTAGTGTCAATACCCTTGCGGGTCTCAAAAGCAAGCTTGTACAGGCCATTGAAACACTGCACATGGTTGAAAATAGTGAGATTGGTTATCGCTATCCTACGGCGGCACTAGCGGGCTTAGATGCACCATTTATAAAACGGATGCGCTCTGAATATTTTCACCGAGTAGACGAAGATAGAAGTATCTGTCGGCCAGTAAATTTATCTTACGGGATCAAAAGTCGAGGTAAAGCCGATAACCGCTTGGAGTACGAAGTCTGGATGCCAGATGAAGCACCAGATCAAAATCCGCTACCCTTACTTATTGATTTATACGGCGAGGACCTCCCTAATGATGTGCGACATTTTGTCGAGCAGCCGTCTAAAGTCCATGGCTGGATGGGGGTGAAAAGAGCTGCATTTGAAGCGCTGTATACCCACAAAGAATGTGGTGATCTAATAATATGTGTGGCGATGAGTGTCGATGCTTACAATATTGGTGCTAAGCCAGACTTGTCTTATTCTCCCGAAGCTGAAAGCTCAATTGCCATTAACAACGCAGAATTCGAGTGGGAGGTAGAGGGGTACTATGCGCCGCGCGATTGGCAGTTTGACCACGACGCTGTATGGCATGCCATCAACCATACATTAGAAGCAATTAATGCGCCGCTAGAAGACCTTTATATAAGCGATATTATTCCTAGCACTGAAAGCAAAACCGAGCGAATCCTCTCTACGTTAGCGTCACTGGGAGTTACTCAAAACGAAATTGACGCATTGAACCTGCAGCCCTGGGAGTTCATGTTGACAGAAAGTGAGCACAGAGTAAAAGCGCACGATCCTACGCGTTCTGTGAACTTACTGGGTAGATTGAATCGTCTGTTTTACCAACCAGAGCAACAGTTGCCTTCTCTTAATTGGATCCATGACCTTATTTTGTAAGGTCATGGTATCCAAATCATCTTTTTTTCTTATCACTTTTTCCATTCTAACAGTGAATACGACGGCAAGGGCTGTCATGAATTCGTCTTATTTGTAAATTTTTAGATAAAATTACATTATTTTTGTAAATAACTTTCAGTTTTGTCGTGATCTGACTGTTTATTTCGTATTTTTTGTAATTAAATTACGAAAAGTGCTTTATTTATTGAAAGCTTTGTTCATAATGTACACATCACTGAGGTGATATCTAATTTAGTTACAAAATAGGAATTCAAAAATGAAACTGTCTACATTCGCCATTGCTTTAACACTTTCTGTTGCTGCAACTCAATCTTTTGCTAAAGACGTTCGTCTTAAGCCTGTAAACAATAATATCGAAACACAAGCGTGTTTAACTGCTGCTGAAGAAGGTTTTGGTCCAGCATTGCGCTTTATCCGCAACAGCGGTTTTAACGCAGAAGAATTCAGTGCATCTGTACGTTGTAATGGTGAGTCATTACGTACGTTTGCTTATATGTATAAAAACAATGAAGTAACTGAGAATGCAAAAACGGTTGCATTGGTTGCTAAAAATCAAGACGCTGCGTCACAAGCTTGTCTAGAAGCACTTACTATCGGTAAAGATGCTGCTTTGGTTAAGTATGGCCTAGAAGGTGAAAATATTATTTGTAACCATCAAGACATTTCAGACTTTGTACGTCAGTACAGTGCTGAAAATGTCATCGTGCGCTCTAACGCAGAGTAAGCACTAAGCAAATTATTGCTTACAAAATTGTACAGTTTCATGGCCTTTCGCTTGAGAAAGCGGAAGGCCTGACACTTTACCCAAATCACTGCTTTGAAGCGCTAATCAAGTGAAAGGCCTTTTGCCTTCCATCCAAATACACCACTTCACGCCCGTCAAAAAACGCATCTTCTTCTAGCATAATTCGAATTTCTTTATTCCACGCATTAACTACGCTAGCTGCATTTAATTCTATTGAATATACCGTTTGACCATACATAGGGTAGTCGCCCTGAACAGGCACACCTTCTTGCGCATCCCACATTCCTATTGTTGGGCCTGCAGCATGACCGTGTAATCCCAACGGGTGAGTATAAATTGATGGTGTAATGCCTTCTTCTATTGCTTGTTCTCTGGACATTTTTAAAATGGCATTACCTGTTCGCCCAAGTTTAAAGTTGCTGGTTAAAATGTCTTGTAGACGATTGGCAGTAGCTAAAGCTCTCTTTAAATCCTCGGGTGCATCAGTTTCGCCTTCTTTTAGAACATAAGCATGTTGTTGCTGGTCAGTGTTAAGCCTAAGATAAGTAATGCCGAAATCAACATGAAGTAGGTCACCAGGTCGAATCACATTTTCGCCCGGACGCTTACTAAATGCTTTTATCTGGTCAAATTTTTCGTCATCAGCGCGTTGTATTGAAACGGTAGGGTGAAACCAGTTTGTGAGTCCAAGTTCGAGAGTTTGATCTCTAAGCCACCACACCACGTCATCTGTGGTGGTAATGTTTGGGGTTATCACGTCGTTAGAAAACGCTTTTGCTATAAGGTCGTGGCCAATTTGAGTGAGTATTGGATAGTGTTGCATTTCCAGTTCACTACGTGTTTCTAACCATCCGATAGCCAGTTTTTCACCAGTCACAACTCTTGATGCAAAGGTGTCAGGCAAAGCAGTCATTAAGTTTGCGTATTCTGTTGAACTCATGCCATCTGCTAGCGCAAATTCCTCCGACGTATTAATAGCAATGCGCTTGGGGTTACGTTGTTTAATAATTTTTACCAGTGCTTGCCACTGATCAGGCTGCGCTTCCTTATCCCATGCTTTTTCAAATATATCGCCAACGGCATAACGTGCAACGGCAAGTGTCTCAAGCGCACGGCTGTCTTGAGGGCGATAAATGACAAGCATAGTATGGCGCCTTGCTGACAGCCAAGTAGAGGGAAGCATAGTCTTAAGGATAGGATCTTCATTGTATTCCCTAGACATAACGATCCACATATCAATGTTTTCTCGTTTCATTATGTCAGGAAGCACCTGCTCGAAACGCTGTTTTGTAATGCGATCAATTAGCTCGCTTCTTTCTTGCATGCTTAAAATGGGGGCAGCGCTAACAGAATAAATCGAAAACACGGCGAGCATGGCAATGGGAAATAGTTTACTTAGCATTGATTTTTCCTTGTGCATTGACTAATGACTAATACAGCCCGTATAAAAAAGCCCCTATATTAACACTAGGTCCATATATTAAACGCTAAGTGCGTTGACAGGCGTCTACCGCATTTGAGTTGATCTATATCGCGGTAAGATTGATATTATCTTTTTTGTAACACTTGTCATGGTTTGGTGAAACGGTTTCATGAAGTATTTTGCGCTCTTATTACTTTTTTTATCTGCGTTTGTTAGGGCAGAGGGAGCCACTACGGTGAAATGGGGCACTGATCAGTGGGAAGGGTTTACTGATTACGATGGTACTGGCTTCTACCACGAGCTGATGAGACAAATTTTTCCTTTGCCGCAATTTGAGCTCGAAGTGAGTTACTTCCCATGGAAGCGTTCCTTAAAGCATTTGACGCAGGAAGAAATTGACATGACGGGAGGAATGCCTAAAAACAATGCTTTCTATCAGTCTGACAAGCCTGTTTTGAGTGAAAAAATTCTGCTCGTAAGCCGTGAAACACTTGATCGTGGCGACATACAACAAATGCTAGGTGCATACCGAGCGGGGTACGATGACGTAATTTTTTATGCTGCATTACCTAACAGCGCGTCTGGCATTGAAGTGAAGAGTGTTGAGCAAGGCTTGGCACTACTAAGACAAGGCAAAGTTGATTTTTATGTGGACACCGAAATTCTGATTAATCGTGTTTTCAGTGAGGGAATTCGCAATGGTGAATTTCAGTCTGCAGAAGTGGGTGACTTTGAGCTTTTTTGGTCTTTCGCAAGAAATAGTAAAGGCAAAGCGCTCAAACGTCATTTTGATGCACAGGTAGCGTTGCTTAACCAACAAGGCACTATACCTGCACTGTATCAAAAATACGCCATTGCAATGCCTTATTAGTGCCAGTCGCCCCTGGTGTGAAAGCGTGCCTTTTAATAAGCACGCCCAAGTGTATCGTTCTAATAAATGCTAGGTGTAGCTTACCACTTCAATTTCAATATTATCTTGTGCCATAAAATAAAAGCGTCGTCCCGGTTCATAGTCGCCATGGCTGAATGTATCAATGCCCATGGAAAGTATTTTAGCCTCTACAGCATCAAGATCAGCTACCACCACGCCAATGTGGTTAACGTTGGCAAGTGTTTTGTAGTCACTCACAATAGCATTTAGTTTTACAGGTTTATACAAAGCAAGATAGGCATTGTCATCGCCAACATGCACGCTATACCCCTCATTTTTTGCACCGCCTTGCCACCGAACCTTCCATTCAAACAACGTGCAAAGTAGCTGTGCCATCGCATCAGGATCGGTAACGGTAATATTGGCGTGTTCTAGATATGCATTCTTCATTATTTACCCCTTTAAGTAGATAGTTAACGAAAACCAGCTTAATATCTAAAGCTAACTTTAGATCAAGTGCTGATTGGGATTTTTTATGTCACCAGAACCGCTAGTCAGTATCGGCTTCATTGCGAAGCGGACAGGTAATGCCGTTTCGCTCATTCGTTACTATGCCAATGAAGGGTTGATCCCGTCGGTACGTACCGAGGGAGGAAACCGCGTTTTCCCCCGTTCGGTCATAAGACGTGTATCATTTATTCTTATTGCACAGAATATGGGCTATTCACTTGCACAGATAAAGACGTTGTTATCGTCTTTGCCAAATAACAGAACCCCCACGCAAAAGGATTGGATAGCGCTTAGTGAAACATTCAACCAACATATTGAACAAAGAATAGCAGCGCTTACTAGCTTAAAAACGTCGCTGCAAGGCTGTATCGGTTGTGGTTGTTTGTCACTAGAGCGGTGTAAGCTGTACAATAGCGATGACAAAATGGCCGCGCATGGGGCAGGTGCACAATTGCTAGATGATAATGTTCAGTCTATGTATCTCGCACAGCGCCTTAAAGGGTAGCGGTCTTACTTCAACTAAATACAAGATTTCACAATCTCTCATGCACGTAAGAAACCTCCATAAAAATGGTTACCCAATGGCGGCACTTTGTCAGTCATTTCCCGCGCTAATCCCTTTTGTTGTTAATGCTAAAAGCGGGAACAAAAGCATAAATTTTGCCGATCCTAATGCCGTAATGGCACTGAACGCGGCTTTGCTCAAGCTCTATTACAAGGTCGATTTTTGGGAAGTACCAAAAGGCTACCTTTGCCCACCTGTGCCGGGGCGTGCTGATTACATTCACGCAATTGCCGATTTATTGGTGGCAAAGCCGCCCCAAAAAACAAACACGGTAAGGGGGCTCGACATTGGTGTTGGGGCCAATGCTATTTATCCAATAATAGGTGTAAGTAGCTATCAATGGGAGTTTGTGGGAAGTGATGTCGATGAAGTCGCGTTTGTAAACGCGAGCCGAATTGCCCAGAAAAATGCGCACTTATCTGAGCGGTTTAGTGTGCGTAAACAGGCTAGTTCCGACTACATATTCAAAGGTGTGATAAAAGACGACGACTACTTTACCTTTACGATGTGCAACCCACCGTTTCACAAATCGCGGGAAGACGCGTTATCGGGCACGCGGCGAAAAACAAAAAACCTCAAGCGCAACGTGAGCAAGCGGGGTGGAAAGTCTAGCGCAATAGGTAAAGCCAGCGCTAACCTTAACTTTGCAGGTCAGGCGAATGAGTTGTGGTGCAACGGCGGTGAACTCGCTTTTATACAGCGGATGATAGAAGAAAGTACCCAGTACAAAACTCAGGTAGGTTGGTTTACCTGTTTGGTTTCAAAAAGTGCGCACCTCAAACCTCTTGAAACCAGTATTCGCTATCACCAAGCCTCAGAATTCGACATTGTTGAAATGGGGCAGGGGAACAAGCTTAGCCGGTTTGTGGCATGGCGTTTTTAGCGCATTTCTGTGTTTTGCTGCAATAGGGCTCACTGCTACCCACTTGAACAAATACATGATGACCAGCTTAGTTATTCCACTTGTCACGGCTAATACTAAGAGGGGCCAACCTTTTGAAAACCCCATGGTTAGCGCAAAAGCAATTGTTGATATGTCCATCATAAAAATGAACTGACTCATTTTTAAGTCTACCGCTCCTGTGCGCCCCGATTTATAAATAAGCCTGATTTGATGAAAATAGCCCTGCGCGATTAACACTGAAACACACAATATAATAGAGGTGGATATTACCTTTCCTTTATCAGATATGGATTCACCGTAAAAAAGACCAATAACAGCAAGTAAGAGACCGCTCGCGGACAGCACAAAGCTGACTATCGACCTGGCCGATTTCCTATCCATCATGATTTCCATAATGATGCATAAAACCAGCAAAGAGGCGATTAGCCTTGGCCAAACAATGTAGTGATTAAAAGGCTCTATTGAGTATCCATACACGAAAAAAGACAAATAAGCCAAGAAGCTCACAGTAAATTGGTTTAAAGATAAAAGCTCGGTGGGATGCAAACCATTATCCGTATTTTTTCTTCGCCATATTTTCCTTAACTGTGAAAATACACCTATAAGGCTTATGAATATAAATGCAGTATTAACCGCACCTGTAATGTCGTAAAGGTTCAAGTGCTCGCCTCTTAATGATATTTTGTCGACAAAATATCATTAATAATGAGTTTATAAGTATTTATTTATCTTATAATGCAGATGTTGTCGACATTTTGGTGTTTGTAAGGCTTGATTGTAGGGAGAGCCATAAAGGCTACACGTAACGCATCGTTTGGAAAGCGGGAATGCTAAACGTGTAGCCGGACGAGATATATAGTCTAAAACCCGAACGTTTTTGAAATGCCGAACACAACTCTCTCGTCAGCCGTGTTGTAGTCTAGATTGGTATTTTCTGCCGCAATTTCTATGTTGAAGCCCTGGTAACTGGTTTGATAGGCCAAGCGGTAGTGATAAAACGACGTTTCATTGTCTTGCCATAGCCACTTATCGCTATCGAGAGAGTTTGATACATCAAAACTTGCACGCAATGCATGGTTTTCTGCTAGCTGAAATGTATGTGCAACCATTGCGATAGCATGCTTTGCGCCGGTACCAAAGTAGTCCCACGTGTACCAAAAGTTTAGCTCTGATGCGCCATAATCACTGACATAACCAAACTTGGTATAAAGCTCAGGATAGTTTCCGTCGCTTGAATCGCTTGCGCCGTGATAAGAGTAATAGGCAATGCCGTAGTCAACACTGACGGTTTCAGTGAGCATTTGGTAGCGACCAACGTAAAAGTCCCACTCAAGATTTGTGTCACCACCAAAATCGACATTTGATGCCCATGTACCTGCATATAATCCACTATCAAATGCTTTGTCTATGCCTACTTGCAAAGCGGGATCATTTTGGGTTTGGCTAACACCATTGAAGGTGTAATCTGATACGCCAGATACAGTAGCACTCCAATTGGCATGTGTGGGGAATGTGAAAAGCGCAGCAAGTGCAGCAATAATTGAATATGTTTTGTTCATTTTATAAAAACCTTTTGTCTTTATTTTTTCGTTAGTTATTACAAATCGCACGCGAGCAAACACACGGCTTGCTTTCGCAAGCCATGATGTATGCAAAGGAAAAAGCGTGAAGTTAGTTCAGATTTTCGATCTTCGTGAAATCGATTTTGTTTTCTTTAGGCGATGCTTTTATCGCCATGACCGACTTATATTTTTGGCTGAGAATATAGCCAAAGCAGCCAAAGAACAGGGCGATGACGAGAGCGCCGACCCATTGAATTTGCAAGAAGTCTAGCTTGAACAATAACGTTAGCATCGAAAGAGCGACAATGTTTAATGCAAGGTAGTTGGCACGACCGATGCGTTCTACCGTAATATTTAAATTGTCGGTGTAAAGGCGAATGAGTGAATCGAGTGAGTTGATCACAAATACAATACCAACAAATACCATGGCAAAGTTAACCAAACCATCTGTTGAAATACCCGCACTGTGGTAATGGTAAAGCACTGAGAACCACGCGGCAATTGGGATAGACGGTATCACCATCATTGCAATTAGTACCTGATAGGTTTTAAGGCCACCGACAAAGCGCGATGTAAACTGGCCAATCATAATGCTCCAGCTAAACCACCAGAATAGATAAAACTCATGATATTCATTAATCGGTAGTACAAATTTATCGATATTGGCAAAGTAGCCGCCGATTAACCCTAAGTTTGCAAAGTAGCTTGCCATCTTACTTTCGCCAAATATGAAAGCGCCTGCCCACATACCTGCAATTAGTGCGATAAAAACCCATGTTGTGGTAATACTCAATATGCGAACAAACTTGATACTGGTACTTGAATACACAGCAAACGCAATAGCAGCAAAAACAATGGCGTAGAACGTCGGCACAATTGACTCACCATCGCCTACGCTGGGCAAGTACCAAGGCAAGTTAGAGAGTAATAGAAAGGCCGTAAATGCACAGGTGCCAATGATCACAACGTTGTTAACGAACTTTACTGCTGGAAGCTCGAAAAACTTCACCTTTGGCTCGATTACGCAGAAATAAAAACAAGTTAAAAAGTAAAACCCCCAAATTAAGAACCCCCAGAAGCCAAATTCTATAGCCAACGGGTTGGTAAATGCGTATTCGGGGCTTGCGCTTATGTCAGCATAACCGGCAAATTCAGTCAGTGGGAACATAATTAAGCCCACGTCTAAACCTGAGGTAAAGAGGATAGCAATAAAGGTAAGGGTTCTCACTGGCATAACGCCAACCACTTTCACATTGCCCCATTTAAACAAAATATAGGCCACAGAAAGTAGAGTGAAAATAATGCCTGCACTAAGCCATACTGTCATTATCACCCTCCCAATATTGATAAAAATGTAACATGTTTTTTCCTTTTTTTAGTTATAAACATTGTGCCCAAATTACCTTGCTAATCGCACGATAATACACTGCACAGGGTGACCTACCCGGTAGGTAGAACACTGGTGTAAATGCTCGACTTTAATGGTGTTTCACGTTTTATTTCCTAACGCAGCGCGGTCTGCCAATTGGCGTTTAGTCCAACACTGACGTTTTGCTCAGGCAGCCTCGGCTTTCCCAAGATAATATCTGCTGCTTTTTCCGCTACCATAATGGTGGGGGCATTTAGATTGCCATTTGGAATGGTTGGGAATATAGATGAATCGACAACTCTTAGGCCTTTAATACCATGAACCTTGGTATCAGAATCTACCACCGCCATATCGTCTTCTCCCATCTTGCAAGAACAAGACGGGTGGTATGCACTTTCTACGGCATCACGAACAAACGCATCTATTTCTTCGTCGCTTTGAATGTGCTCTCCAGGCTGAATTTCACCATCGCGAAAATCATCAAATGCCGATTGCGAAATTATTTCGCGAGTCAGACGCACACAGGCGCGGAATCCTTCGATATCCTCTTTATGCTGTAGATAATTAAACACTATCTTTGGCGGCACTTTAGGATCTGATGATTGAATGGTTACGCTACCGCGACTCTTAGGCTTGTTATGGCCTACGTGCACTTGGAATCCATCGCCGTCAAACGCCGACTTACCGTCATAGCGAATTGCTGCCGGCAAAAAATGATATTGAATATCAGGCCATTCGACCTGAGGCTTTGAACGGATAAATGCACATGACTCAAAATGATTGGTCGCACCTAGCCCTGAGCGATTAAGCAACCAACGAGCCCCAATAAGCCCTTTTGAAATAAGCCCCAACTTGCGATTAAGGGTAATAGGTTGTTTACATTTGTACTGGAAGTAAAACTCCAAGTGGTCTTGCAAGTTTTGTCCAACACCAGGCAAGTGGTGTTTGACCTCTATCCCAGCAGCATTAAGGGCATGAGTTTCTCCTATACCTGAAAGTTGCAGTATATGGGGAGAACCAATAGAACCTGCGCTTAAGATTACCTCTTTACCTGATATTGCGTTATGCGTCTTTCCTTTTACTTGGTACTCAACGCCAGTAGCTTTTTTGTCTTCAAGAAGCACTTTGGTCACGAGTGCGCCTGTTACTACAGTTAAATTCTTACGCGATTTTACGGGGTCGAGATATTCACGGCTGGTTGAACTTCTAACACCATTTTTTACCGTCATATGCATGGGGCCGAAGCCTTCTTGTTGGCGACCGTTGTAATCAGCAGTAATGTCGTAACCAGCCTGCTCGCCTGCCTTTACAAAAGCAGTGTAAAGCGGGTTTTTCATTTCATTACCGTTGTTAACGCCTATTTCACCGTTACCGCCGCGATAGGCATCATTTCCTTTGTACCAACTTTCGGCTTTTTGAAAGTAGGGTAAACAAGCTTGGTAGTTCCAATCTTTAGCGCCGTGGGCTTCCCACTCGTCAAAATCTTTTGCATGCCCTCGAACATAAACCATGCCGTTGATTGAAGACGAACCTCCCAACACTTTACCTCTAGGGCAGTGCATTTTTCGGTTATTAAGGTAGGGCTCTTCTTCAGTGTGAAATTGCCATGCGTACTTGTCGGTGTTCATTGGAATAGACAAAGCAGTGGGCATCTTTATGAAGATACTTTTATCTGAACCACCCGTCTCTAATAGCAGTACGCTATGCTTAGGGTTTTCGGATAAACGGTTTGCCAGTACGCACCCCGCAGAGCCCGCACCTACAATGATGTAATCAAATGTTTGTGATGTCATTAGTAAAACTACTCCTTAAAACGGGCTCTCAATATCAACCATACCGACATAGACTGACTTCGTCTGGGTATAGCTGTTGAGTGTTTCTACGCCGTTTTCTCGGCCAATACCGGACTGTTTATAGCCTCCAACTGGCATTTCAGCAGGTGAGTTACCGTAAGCATTAATCCAACAAATTCCCGCTTGAAGCTGATGAATGACGCGGTGTGCACGTTGAATATTTTGACTAAATACTCCAGCGGCAAGCCCAAGTGTTGTGTTGTTTGCACGTGTTATCACTTCATCTTCGTCATCAAAGACGAGTACGCTCATGACGGGGCCAAATATCTCTTCTTTAACAATGGTCATGTCATCCGTACAGTCAGTAAAGATAGTAGGGGCGACGAAGAACCCGTTCGGGGCTGATTCAGGTGAAACTGCGTGTCCGCCAGTAAGTAATGTGGCACCTTCCTGTTTACCTTTATCGATATAATTTAGTACCAACTCTTGGTGCTTTTGTGAGATCAGAGCCCCCATATTGACGTTGGGGTCAAGGGGATCACCAATGATGATGTTCGCTTCGGTACGTGTTTTTAGCTCATCGATAAATCTTTGATATACAGAACGTTGTACGTAAACGCGCGTACAGTTTGTGCAAATTTCGCCTTGGGTGTAGAAGTTGCCTAGCATCGCGGCACTTACCGCCTGACTAATATTGGCATCTTCAAAGACGAGCAATGGCGATTTACCGCCAAGCTCCATGGTAACGTCTTTTAGGTTTGTCGCTGCAGCACTTTGCATAACCCTCTTGCCAGTACCGACTTCACCGGTAAACGAGATTTTTTCAATGTCAGGGTGTGAGGTTAGCCATTGACCCACTTCTGCAGCGCCGTGGACTACGTTAAATACACCAGCAGGAACACCTGCTTCTATGAATATCTCTGCAAGTTTCATAGCGCCCATTGGCGTTTCTTCAGAAGGCTTGAATATAAATGCATTGCCTGCCGCCAATGCAGGGCCTGATTTCCAACAAGCTATTTGAATGGGGTAGTTCCAAGCGCCAATACCAGCGCAAATACCTAGCGGCTCTTTTCGCGTATAAAAGAAGTCACCGCCCACACCTTGCTGTGTTCCTAATTGTGTTGGCGCGAGACCTGCGTAGTACTCAATAACATCGGCACCCGTTTCAATATCAACGCAGTCTGCTTCTTGAATAGGCTTACCCGTGTCTAGCACTTCTAATTTAGCGAGTTCGTCGTTACGACTTCTCAACAACGCAACCGCCTTATTAAGAATACGCATGCGCTCAACAGGCATCATGGCAGACCAAGCAGCAAAGCCCTGTTTCGCACTCTCTATTGCCTGTTGTTGAATGAACTCATCAGCAATTTCGACGTGATAAATCACCTCTGCTGTTGCGGGGTTAGTAACAGCGAAGGTTTCTCCGTTTTTATTTGCCAACGGCTTGCCATGAATGAAATTCTGATAAGTCGGTAATGCCATGTAAAACTCCTAACGCTGTTTACTTAAAATCATCGAGACACTTTCTATAAACACAACAAACACTACGGTTTCATGAATATGTGTTTAAAAGTTAAGCACTTAGTCTGTCAAAATCATTTAATATTTGATTAATTTATTTTGATTGACTGTTCAATAAAAATAAATTGTATAGTGCTCTAACTAATTTTTCAACTTGATAAGTTTATTAACTGATGTGTGGAACGCTTTTTTTAATCTTGTCTTTAATGTAGTTTTTTGATTTTTAATGGTTATTTTTAGGTTTTGCGGCTAGTGTTAAATTTTGCGGTAAATAAGATATTGTCATCAAGGATTTTGGTTACCCAAGTAAAAACCGAAAAATAGTTCGGAGTCTAACTATTTTGCTTGGTGAGAATTAATGTGTTTTCAAAAATGGTGAAATGTCTTTTAGGCGACAGTTTAAGTGCAAAAGCAGACATACACTTATTGCTCAATATGTGAAATGTGGTAACAACTTATGAAGACATTAGAGCAATACCTCGGCGAATACGGCCATTATCATAGAGATCAGAGAAATATATATACCCACTATGCGGGTATACCACTTATTGTCTTTTCGGTGTTTTGTCTTTTAAGTAAGCCTGCGTTTTTAACGGATGTACCGCTTTTGGGCGAGACTATAGTGAGCCCCGCTATAGCAGTATGGGTTATTGGAAATCTATTTTATTTTAAGCTCGATAAAAAACTGGGTTCAGTAATGGCCTTAATTACCGCCGTTATGGTGTACTTTGCTCAATCAGTTGCCGCGCTTGGTGTTATCTCTTGGTTATCTGTGTCGCTAGGTATTTTTGTGGGTGGTTGGGCGCTTCAATTCGTGGGCCATCACTTTGAAGGAAAAAAGCCTGCTTTCGTTGACGACATTATGGGGTTGGCAATTGGTCCCTTGTTTGTACTAGCGGAAGTGGCGTTTGAGATGGGGCTTCGCAATAAATTGAAGCAAGACATTGAACAGCGTTGTGGCCCCATTCGACACTAAAGTGTGTTTTAAAGGCGTGTTTTAAGGGTGTTATGACAGCACGCTAGGCTAAGATGGCAAAGGCCTCTTCGGTTTTGCCTGCTATGGCTTAGCGCGCTATTTCAATTAAAGCTAGCCTTTCATGTTAGCGAGAGTGGCTTTCCTTAACTGCATCTTAGATTCTGCAAAAGCCTGACGTGGCAGCATCTTAAGCTTGTCTGCATAACCTAGCGCCGTTGCCAGTACTTGGTCTTGCGGTACGGCTGCATCCAGAAAGCCTGCTTTGACCGCTTCTTTACCGTCATAAATACGAGAGAATAACAGCGCTTCTGTTTGGCATGTATTGGCAAGTCTTGCTTTTGCTAGCTCCATACCAAAAGGAGGCAATACCATACCAATTGCGGTTTCATTAAGGCCGTATTTGGTGTCTGCATCTTTACCAATGCGCAAATCTGCTGCCATTAATAAAATGGCACCCATCGCGATACTATGACCCTCTGCTGCAACCACCACAGGTAATGGAAAGCTGTATAGGCGAACGATAAGGTCAGCGCCAGCTTGAACAAGTTCAAGCTGTTTGCTTTTGTCATCAGCTTTCATTACCGACAAATCGAAGCCACCACAGAACTTACCTTCACCGCCGTGAAGCACCACGGCATTCGCTTTTTGTTCGGCCTCATCTAATGCGTTGTTAAGTTGTTCTATTAGCGTGAAGCCAACCGCATTTACCTTTCCGTCGTCAAAGGTAATTACAGCAATATCATTTTCTATTTTTAAATCGAAAGCCATGTTGTGTTTTAGCTCCATTTTAGTAAGTGACAAAGGGCAAATCTCAAAAGGGCCACTATCATACCTATACACAACGTAAAATGCCCACTTCGAGAAAGTAATAAAGTGCGATTTATAATGGTGATAGAGCAAATGAAAACTTCACACAACATGAAATTCAGCGTTACACTCTAATTTTGGTAACCACGTTAGCGCCATGCGCTAAGTAACTAATCACGGATGTTTGATGCGCCCTCATTTGAAAATTCTTGTTATAGAAGATGCCGCTGATTTGCTTGAGCAAATCACCACAAGTATTAGCAATACCATCACGTATTTTGATCGTGATGATGTAGAAATAAGTCTGATAGAGGCAAATGCGGTAGCCAAAGCGTTACAGTTTGTGCGTGACGACGGAGACATTCAAGCGGTTGTGTTTAGCTGGGACGTGGTAGCAAAAGAACACGAACTCGTTAGTCAGGTTGCTGACTCTGACGACAAAGGTGCTGTTATTCAAAACAACGCTCGTGTGATTGATGCCATCAAACGAATACGCCCTGAGCTACCGGTTTATGTATTGGGTGATGCGGTTAAAGGACTGGACATCGTTAATCAGGCCAACGGTATAGAGTCATTCTTTTATCGCAATGACATTATCTCAGACCCAGAATCTATACTGGGTTACATCATTAATGACTTTGATGATAGAAATGAAACACCGTTTTGGACTGAGTACAAAGATTATGTTGTAGAAGCAAACGACTCTTGGCATACACCAGGGCACAGCGGCGGTGCGAGCTTTAGAAACTCTCCTTACATCAGCGATTTTTACCGCTTCTTTGGACGCAACGTGTTTGTCAGTGACCTTTCGGTGAGTGTGGACTCATTGGGATCACTATCTGACGGCACACATGCTATTGGTAAAGCGCAGGCTGCTGTGGCAAATACATTTGAAGTGCGTCATTCTTACTTTGTCACTAACGGTTCTTCAACGTCGAATAAAATAATTCTGCAAACGTTGCTGCGAGAGGGTGATAAAGTTATAGCCGATCGCAATTGTCACAAATCTGTGCACTACGGCATTATTCAAGCGCGCGCAATGCCAGTGTATCTCGACAGTGTGTTTAACCCAGAGTATGGTATTTTTTCACCGCCGCGCATGGCGCAAATTAAAAACCTTATAGAGCAAAATACTGATGCAAAACTCATTGTTCTTACCGGTTGTACGTACGATGGGTTGCTCACCGACTTAAAGCAAGTGGTTCAACTTGCGCATGAACATGGCATTAAGGTTTTCATTGACGAAGCCTGGTTTGCATATTCGCTATTTCACCCAGCATTGCGTGATTATTCAGCTATTGCGGCTGGCGCTGATTACATCACGCATTCAGCGCACAAAGTAGTTTCTGCGTTTTCTCAGGCGTCATTCATTCATGTCAATGATCCTGACTTCGACAAAGACTTCTTTAAAGAGGTCTTCGCAATACACACCAGTACTTCGCCAAAGTATCAACTCATTGCTTCGTTAGACGTCTGTCGTCAACAGTTAGAGATGGAAGGGTATAAAATTCTCAATGAGTTGTTGAGCAATGTGGCTGAGTTAAAAGCCCAAATGGCTAAATTCAAGCGTTTGCGGGTGTTAAGTCCACAAGATTTTGCCACAATGTTCTCGCACTTCGAAAGCGATAACATTGGTCATGATCCACTTAAAATCCTCATTGATGTTTCCGCATTGGATTATTCCAACCAAGAAATTCATCGATTCTTAATGGACGAAGTGGGTCTTGAAATAGAAAAGTTTACGCACAGTACAATCTTGGTGTTGTTAACGCTGGGCGGCATGCGCTCTAAGATAGTAAGACTATATAATGCGTTAAAGCGTTTAGACGATGGTGCCGTAAACTTAAGTAAGCGTAAAAGCAAAAGCCCTCTGCCGGCTGATATACCACCCATTCATTTGGACGATTTACCTTCGAAAGCGTTTTTTAGCAAGCGCGAGGCAATAGCGTGGCAAAATAGTGTAGGGCGTACTGCCGCTGGTTTAATCACGCCGTATCCTCCTGGGATCCCACTGATTGTACCGGGACAAAAAATTGAGCAAGCTCATATTGATTACTTGCAGGCGTTAGCGAGTCAAAAGCTTACCGTGCAGGGAATTTACGATGGTGAAATATACGTAGTGGAAGACGAGTAAAGGAATAAAATAACAATGAAAAAAGTAAACGCATCATTAATGGGTTTGGCACTGGTGTGCAGTGTAACCCCAGTACTAGCGAAAGATTATATTTCACAAGAACAGCTTCCTGGCTGGTTCAACGACGCGGTGAAACGCGAAGTGAAAATTACTGAAAAGTCGAATGTTACACTTGCAGAGTTTCCGCTAAGCGCTGCAATTTTGGGAAAGTGGTCTGATGTAGAGAAAGCCGATACGTATTGGTATTACATCGTTGACATCGGCACTGAAACCCCAGTGGAGTGTTGGGCATTTCAAGATTACGATGGCCCCGCAAATTCACTTGTTAATATGATGAAGTATGCGACAGAGAATATCGCTACATTGCACAAAAGAGCACTAACCAGCCAGTACAACTACTCACTAAATGTGGAAAATATTGCCGATACAGCAGTACTTGATTATCAGGTGCTTTATAACCTGGGAACAGGTGCAGAGCAGTTAACAGGTTTAATGAAGGGGTTATCCGCCGAGTCTCCTAATGGTCTTCAAGTTTGTCTACACAACGAAATTGGCTATCGCGAAACCTTTAAGGATGTCTTTACCTCGTTTGTTAATGCGACGGATAAAAGCGCTCATGCAACACCGTTTTTTAACTCAGTTAATTCGGTATATATGAATAACGAATTGGTTGGTGTTGCGGTTGAGAAGTTCACTAAAGATGCTGATGGTGATGTTGAAATCAGAGAAGCGCTTTCAATGATTTTGCCTGTAGATGCAAACAATGTTGCTACAACAGATACTGTTACGCGTTCATGGAGTTATGCTGATGGCGAGTTAATAAATGCTTATACCTATTCGGTAGAGAACAGCGAAATGTCTTCGTCGCTATCGTTATCGGCATCTGAAGGTGTATGGGCCGTTGAAGGCGAAATACAAGGTAAGCCCATTTCTGCACAGTTAGAATATCAAGGTGAGTTTGTCTCTAACTTTGGTACTTACTTAGTGGTTGACGAACTGAATAAGACTGACAAAGAAACCACCACGTATGTAACTTGGTCTGCCGATACCGACCCAACAGCACCCACAACGACAACGATGTTGAAAGAGGGGCAGCAGGATGGTCTACATCTGTATAAGGCTGATATGGAAGGTTTTGAGGTAAAGTATAAGGCCAACGATGACCTAATAATGCAATCTGCTACCATGAGTATCGGGCCTGTCTCCATGTTAATAAAACCGCTTTTCGTTTCTGGTAAACCTACAGCGTTATGATGCGTTTATATACGTTAGTGTTGTGGCTACTTGCGAGTGTTGCCCATGGGCAAAGCTCGCCTACCTTCGCTCAAATCGAATTAACGCTTCATTCAGAACAAGCGTTACCCCTACCGTCAAGCATCCAGTTTGAAGTGGTGGTGAGTAAACCGTCTGAGTATCAAACTTTGTTAGCTGGCTGGGAAGGTGTGCAAGTGGATAACGTGTCAGGTAATACGCTCACGCTATCACTAAATGAACATTACGTAGCGAATGCGCCGGTAATAAATAAGCACACCCAGAGCAGCTTTGTCATTGATTATGACGAGCCTCAAGTTCAATCCGTTCTAACGCAGTTTAAGCAAGCCAATCTGGTATCAACGCCAGATTTGCTTGGGCAAAGCATAGAGCAGTACGTGTCGACGTATATTACTGAACCTAGCTACATTCACAATTTTGCGTTTGCCTCTACCGTTGCTAAAAGTAAAAGTGGTGACTGTACAGAGTTTGCGGTGTTGACCGCAGCGTTGGCTAGAGGTCTTGATGTGCCCGCTCGCGTGGTTGTGGGCTCAGTTCTTGTGGAGGTCGATAAAACACTAGAAGCGTTTGGTCATGCTTGGAATGAACTGTATATCGAAAACAGGTGGCAGCGTATTGATGCGGCGCTAACCAATCAGCAAAACGCGCGCGTGTTTTACTTACCGAGTTACGTGCTTGATAACGAGGGACCTGGGTACGCGTTAGCGCTGGGTAAAAGCATGTTTACGTTGCCACAGCGCATAACCGATGTAAGAGGGCGAAAATAGGCGTAACAATAGTTTGTTGTGTACCACGCAGTACTTGAGTTTTCGTCTGTTTGGCTTACACTTGCGCCGCAAAAGATTTTAAGGTCAGGTTTAATGAAACTCAGTGATGTAAAAAAGCTCCACCAAAAGAAATACCGGTCTCAATTCGGCTATTATTTGGTGGAAGGAGAGCATCTGGTACTTGAGTTAATTAAGGCCATTAATGATAAACAGGCTTTTTTGAGTCTGAGTGAAATCACCTTTTACGCAACCTCACAGTACGCCGATTGGCTTTCTAAGAAGCTTTCAACAAACTATAAGGTTGAAGTTCTTAGTGAACAACAAATGGTATCGTTGAGCGATACTAAATCACCTCAGGGCATTATTGCCCTTGTTCCATTACCGAAAAAACGCTCCACCGAAACAAGCAATAAAACCTCTGCGAACACCTATTATGTGTACCTTTATGAAACACAAGACCCAGGCAATTTAGGCACGATATTAAGAACGTTGGCATGGTTTGGCAACGTCACATTAATGATGAGCCCAAATAGTGTTGACCCTTACAATTCAAAGGTAGTGCGAGCCAGTATGGGGGCTATATTTCACGTTGATATGGAGCTTAATGTGCCCCTTGAGTCATTGAATGATAGATTTCAGCACTTTGCTTACTTAGACATGAATGGCAAAAAAGTAATGTCGCCCACATTTGGTGATTATCAGTGCTATCTTTTTGGTAACGAAGCGAGAGGCGTGCCTAGAGAAGTGTTAGCCAGCCTCAACGCAGAAGCATTCACAATTCCAGGGTGTGGCAAAATTGACTCATTGAATCTGGCCAGTGCCGTCAATATGTGTGTCTATGAACTTTCGCGTTAACTCGCAGCTGTTGCAACCCCTTAATACTCGCAAAATATAGGAATAAACCGTGGCATTACAATGGTTCCCAGGGCACATGCACAAAGCCTTGAAAGAAATTAAAGAGTCGTTAAATCAAGTAGATATTCTAATAGAAGTGCTTGATGCGCGTATCCCATATTCTAGCGAAAACCCGGAAATTGCAAAAATTCGTGGCGACAAACCCTGTATAAAAATTCTGAATAAATATGATTTAGCTGACCCTGACATTACGGCTCGCTGGCAGGAAAGTTTAGAAAAAGAACGCGGCGTTAAAACGATTACCACATCAAGTGATAACCCGGGTAATAGTAAACAAATAATGCAGATGATAAGAAGCATTTGCGCCCATAAAGACGCTCAACCGAAAGCGATTAAGGCTATGATCACAGGTATCCCTAATGTGGGGAAGTCGACCTTGATTAACATATTGGCCGAGCGAATTATTGCTAAAACGGGCAATGAACCGGCCGTTACCAAAAGTCAGCAGCGGATTAACCTTGGCAGCGGCATTATTCTTTTTGATACGCCAGGAGTACTTTGGCCTAAGTTAGAAAACCCAAATTCGATTTACCGTTTAGCATCCTCAGGTGCAGTAAAAAATACGGCAATGGAGTATGACGACGTGGGATTTTTCGCGGCTGATTACCTTATTAAAGCGTACCCAGAAGTTATGCAAGAGCGCTACAAGCTTGATGAACTGCCAGACACAGAAATTGAGTTTCTAGAAGCAGCGGCGAAAAATCGCGGCGCAATTCAAGCTGGGGGTAGGGTTAATTTACACAAAATATGCGAGATATTACTGAAAGAACTTCAGTCGGGAAAACTGGGGCGTATTACGTTAGAAACGCCAGAGATGCTTGAACAAGAAAAAGAAGAAATGGCGAAAGAGGCGGCAAGAAAAGCTGAAGCAAAAGCCAAGCGCAAGCAAAAATTTAAAACTGGCTCGTTAACGCCAGATAAAAAAGACCGCAAAGAAAAACGTGAAGAAAAGCGTCAAGAACAAAGCCGTAGAATGAAAAAAGCGCGAAAATAAAAGTGTAATTAAATCAGTTGATCTTAATCGTTTAAGAAATTGCTTGCAAAATAGGCAAATTGCTTGATACTAACATAACATTAACAATGTTAAGGTTAGTCCATGCGAGCAATTTGCCTGTTACTTTTACTGTCTGCCACCTCCGTTTTCGCCAGCGAAGTTGTTGTTAAATCGCCGGACAAAAAAATCGTACTCACCTTTAGTAGCGACAAAAGTATCGCGCAGTATCGCATTGACTATCGCGGTACGCCGCTTTTTGCATCAAGTAAATTAGGTTTTACTTTTGCAAGTGCGGCACCTATGTATCGCGATTTTTCTGTTAAAGAAATCAGTCGAAATCGCGTAGATGCCACATGGACACAGCCATGGGGAGAGCAAACTCAAATCCGTGACTACCACAACGAATTAGTGGTTGAATTCATCGACAATGGCAATAATGAAAATCGTTTTCAGGTGCGTGCCAGGGTTTTCAACGACGGTGTCGGTTTTAGATATGAAATTGTGACTGATGAAAAACGGACAATTACGCGAGAGCTGACAGAGTTTAATTTTGTCAATTCTCATCAGGCAACGGCGTATTGGATCCCTGCTCATGGCCGCGAGCGATACGAATATCTATATCGTAAAACCCCACTTCAAGAAGTATACAAAGCCCACACGCCATTTACAGTTGCTTATGAAAATGGTGTTCATGTTGCCGTGCACGAAGCGGCACTTGTCGACTATGCCGGTATGAGTCTTGATAAACAAGAGTTGGGTCGCTTTACCGCTGCTCTTGCGCCTTCGCACGATGGTGTTTTGGTTCGAAAGCATGGCTCGTTTACTACGCCTTGGAGAACAATAACGATTGGTGATGAAGCCGTCGATTTAGCCAACTCGTTTATTTCTCTTAACCTCAATGAGCCAAACAAGTTGGGAGAAGTAAGCTGGGTAGAGCCCGGTAAATATGTGGGAATATGGTGGGGAATGCACATCGACAAGTTTACTTGGGGCTCTTCAGATAAGCACGGTGCAACTACTGAGCGAACCATGGAGTATATGGATTTTGCCGCAGCTAATGGTTTTGATGGCGTTTTGGTAGAGGGGTGGAACAAAGGGTGGGATGGCGACTGGATTGCCAACTCCGAGCTCTTTTCGTTTACTGAAAGCTATCCAGACTTTGATATCAAACGAATTACAGAGTACGGTAAAAGCAAAGGTGTGAAGCTTATTGGACATCATGAAACTTCTGGCGGTATTAGTAACTATGAAGCGCAAATGGAGGATGGATTCGCGCTTTACCAGAAGTTAGGCGTCTCTCAAATTAAAACAGGCTACGTTGCACACGGACAAAATCTAAAAGTAAAGGATGACCAAGGCCATGTTCGCTATGAATATACTGACAGTCAGCGCGTGGTGAATCACTTTTTGCACAACGTAAAAACAGCCGCAAAATATGAGCTTGCTATCAATACTCACGAATCGGTAAAAGACACGGGCCTTCGCCGTACTTACCCAAACTGGATCTCTCGAGAAAGTGCCCGCGGGCAAGAGTATAACTCGGGTTGGGCTGCCCCAAACCCACCAGAACATATTCCTATGCTAGCGTTTACTAGAATGCTTGCAGGCCCTATGGATTTTACGCCCGGTATTTTCAATTTTGATTACATCCGTCAACAAGATGGCGGCGTAGAGTGGGGTAAAGGTAATATAATGCGCCCGCAAACTACACTGGCCAAACAGTTGGCTCAATACGTGGTGCTATACAGCCCTATACAAATGGCCGCAGATCTACCCGAAAATTATGAAGCCAAGCCTAATGCTTTTCAATTTATTAAAGATGTGCCAACTGACTGGTCTGAAAGTATTGCGTTGCAAGGCGAAGTAGGCGATTTTATTGTCATGGCAAGAAAGGAAAACCAACATAAGCACTATTTAGGTGATGATTGGTTTTTAGGTGCTGTTACTGACGAGAACGCGATCTCGCTAGACATTCCACTTAGTTTCTTAGACGAAGGCCAGCGTTACGAAGCGCAAATATACAGTGATGGTGAAGACGCGCATTGGGAAACTAACCCCTATGCATTGTCGATAACCCACAAGCAAGTTAGCGCCAAAGATACGCTAACGCTGAAACTGGCGTCATCAGGTGGAGCGGCTGTGCGTTTTAGAAAGCTGCCCTAAGATTTTTAAACACAGGATTACAACGTGAAGCAGTTAAAACGGTTTGATAAACGGACATTTGAGGCATTACTGGAAAACGCGGCAAAAAGTGAACGGCGCAGAGCGAATCTCAATGTGCATGATTCTTATGAAGATGTCGTGCAGCGTTTGTTTATTGCTATGATGCCTGACTCTTATGTGCGTCCACACCGTCATTGCCAAATGCACAAATGGGAGTTTTTCATGGTGCTAGAGGGGGAATTAGATCTCATATTCTTTGATGATAAAGGCACTGTCTCAGAACGCTTAACGTTAAGTAGCAATAGAGATTGCTCGGGTGTGGAAATTCCGCCTAATGTATGGCACGCCACAGTGTGTCATGCACCTGTTGTATTTATGGAAGTTAAACAGGGGCCTTATGAGGTAACCGATGATAAAGGTTTTGCAGCATGGGCGCCGACTGAGGGAAGCAACGATGTGAGCACGTTTTTGGCCAGTCTTAAAACGGCCACAGTGGGGCAAAATATGGCGCTAGATGTGATGGATAGCGTATAGCATCAGATTACCTATCAACTTTCCGATTTGGAAAGTCGTTGCTATTGCTTATTTTGATGGTATGGTAAAGGATAAATGACACAAGCAGTCTGCGTATAAAGAGCACTGCGTAACCACACTTATTGTGAGAAAGAGAATTATCATGCGAAACGTTTCTACAGGCTATTTTTATAATTTTAATTACTGATTGCACCTGACCATCGGTGTTCAGGGGCAATTATTGGCTTCTGGGCACGCAGGTAGAACGTTTTGCAAAAGCCCAGAAGGTGTAAACTATCTGGGCTTTTTTAATGCCCATTATTCTCGGTAAAGAACAATGAAAGAACTCACATTAGGCGAAATTAGAAAGCAACACAGGGTGAAGCAAGAAGTTGTGGCGATGGCGTTATCAGTAACAGCATCGGGCGTCAGTAAGCTGGAATCTAAACGTATTCAAGATGTTTCTTTGCAGCGCGCTGCTGCCTATTTGGCAGCTGTTGGAGGAAATGTCAAAATTGAGGTAACTATGCCAGATGGCGCTACCCTACAAGTAGGGTAGCGATGTGGAGTTTAGTGATAGTAGGCTACGCTGTTTTCTCTAAAGCGTCTTGTTGTTGCGAATGTATATAGCCACTCGTTAAACGAAATACCTTTGGCACTTCGCTCATTGTAAAATGGGCTGGGTGACGAGACCGGAAATGCATTATCCTCACAGAAGTCGTTTAGTACCATGTGGCAGGTACCTTCTCCCAGATAGAATTGGTAGTTCCATGTGAATGCAGATAGGGCATGCACTGATGAGTGTGCTTGAATTTGCCAACCTAAGATGTAACCCAAATCAGACTCGTTTACTCCCCATGTTGAGGGATCAACGTTACCTTTTGCTACTTGGTCTGAAATTTTAGAAAACTGTATTTGAACAAAGTCGGTACCGGTAGAATATTGCGCAAACCTATTCCAAGGGTATTGATAAGCAAGGCGAAGCATAACTTGCTTATTGAGCGAAAGGTGGCTGAAATTGCCGATAAGCGATTGGAAATTCTCAGGTAGTGTGTCCTCAATAGCCCACGGACCACCATAGTTCAACACAGTCTCCGTAAAGCCTTTTGAGATTACGCCAAGAGACGCATCTGCAAATAGAGCAACCTTTTTACGACCAAAGAGCTGTTGCACATAAGGGAAGTTGAAAATTGCGCCATACCCACCGGCACTACTGCCGCTTAACAACACCTTGTTGGGTGAAAGCGTATTTTGCTGTAGTTGTTCTCTTAGCCAATCCATAACAACCATGGCGTTATCATGACCTCGGTGTCTAATTGTGACGTCAGCGCCTGGAAGTCCCGTTACTATGCCTAAGTCGTCAGTATATGTTGTGTCAGAAGAGCCCAAGTGAAGGTCGCCGGTGCAATAAGGAATGAATACTTTTGACCACGACTTGAATGGATTCTCTTCTACATCTTTGAATATTCCACCTGCTACTTCAGGTGTGTTTTCAAATTGCGCAGAAGGATTATATGCAGCTCTACTCATCGGGTCGTTGTCGAATTCCAACTGCATCGATGCTAGGCACGTTGAACTGTCCCAACACGCGCCGCCACCGTTAAAGTAAACTAACAGGTTATCGCTTTCACCTTGCTCAAAATAGAATGAAAACGGGTTTGGCTCTATTCCTTGAGGACCAACGAGTGCAGGTAGGGCACAAGAGGGATAAACAGTTTGTTCAGCGCCACTTGGGAGTGTTACGGCAACTTCTGAATCAGGGGTGATGCGCTGCCAGTCAGCAAAAGCGTTTGACGATACCACCAAACAAACACTGGTTACTATCAGGCGAATGCACGTAGATAGCGAATTCATAAAGCAATTTCCTTTTGTCATTTCATTGTTAACAGGGTAATAAATGATTATCTTTTAGAGGCTTACTAAGAGCACTACTTTCTAATAACGCTCAAATCAGTAAAATACAAACGATATGGAGAGTAGAGATTTGTACCAACAACGATTTCTACTACACCATGTAGATACAGATTAAATGAAATATAAATACTGTCTATACTTTGAGCAAGATTTTATAGGTCTGCTGAAGTGTCATGCAAAATAGAAACATCTCTAAAGGTCGCTTGAGGTATTGTTCTACTAATTTAACTCAACAGGAGCTTCGTCATGGCTGTTCATGAAATTACACACCCGCTTATTGCACATAAACTAGGCTTAATGCGCAACGCTAAAATAAGCAGCAAAGACTTTCGCGAACTTGCTTCAGAAGTTGGCAACTTACTGACTTATGAGGCAACAAGAACACTGCCGACCGAGCGAGCCAAAATACGCAGTTGGTCGGGAGACGAAGTAGAAGTTAGACAAATAAAAGGCAAAAAAATTACTGTTGTACCTATTTTACGTGCTGGATTGGGCATGCTAGAAGGTGTTTTAGAGTTAATTCCAAATGCCAAAATAAGTGTGGTTGGGCTGTATAGAGATGAAGAATCGCTGCAACCTGTGGCCTACTTTGACAAGGTTGTAAAAAATATTGATGAGCGCACCGCGCTGATTGTTGATCCTATGCTGGCAACAGGTGGAACTTTGATTGCCACTATCGATTTATTAAAGAAAAAGGGATGCACAAAAATTATGGGGCTATTTCTGGTAGCGGCACCTGAAGGGATTCGAGCCGTCGTTGATGCACACCCCGATGTTGATATTTTTACCGCAGCTATTGACGAACGACTCAATGATAAAGGTTATATTCTGCCTGGCCTTGGTGATGCAGGTGATAAGATTTTCGGCACGCGTTAATCAATTCTTCTTAAAAGTATTACAGTATATCTGCTAGACGTTAAATTACATGGGTTAAACGTTTAAGATAATGTTATAGTTCTTATGTAGTAACAGGACACGACAGACGTTAGCGTTCGTGACAAGAGCTAATAATAATGAACAAAACAAAATTAACCCTAAAAGATGTGGCACATCAGCTTGGTGTGTCTACAGCAACCATTTCAAATGCATTTAACCGCCCCGATCAGTTGTCAAAGGCGAAACGTGAAGAAATTCTAGAACAATGTAAAAAGATTGGTTATAGCGGCCCAAATAAGGCGGCGCAAATCTTAAGAAAAGGGACGTCAAATATAGTTGCATTGGTGCTAGCCGATAGTATTTCCTATATGGTCAGCGACCCTGTCGCAAGTACGTTTATTAAAGGAGTCTCCACGGCATTAAGAGAGCAGGGTAAACACCTTTTACTTTACGCTGGCGACTCTGATAGTCTTCTTGATGTTGTCGATTTTGTCGATGGATTTATCTGTTACGGTCAACCACGTAACGTAAAGCTTGTTGACGAATTGTCAGTGTCGGTTAAACCTGTTGTCACGGTAGACTTTGATATTGAAGGTAAGCCTTCTATCAACATAGACAATGAAGAAGCCGCTTATCAAGTGGCGCAACACGCCTTACAAAAAGGCGATAACGTGGCGATATTTGGTTTGCGTCTAATCGACTCACCTTCTACTTGCCGTATCTACGATAATCCTATTATCGGCGTAGATTCTTCTATTTCTCATAGACGTTTAGATGGTTATTTGCGAGCTGCAGATGAAAAGCAAGTGGCAATTAGTCGCGAGCGTATTTGGCATTTGCCAGAGAGTGAGCGAAGCTTTGCCCGTCAAGCTGCGAAAGAGGTGCTGACGAGTTCTCCACGCCCTAACGTAGTGTTGTGTATGAGTGATATTATTGCACTTGAGCTATTACATATGGCACTGGAAATGGGTATTAAGGTACCAGAAGAGTTGAGAATAACTGGGTTTGACGGAATTGAGGAAGCGGAGCGAGCGCGTCCTAGCCTAACTACGGTATGCCAATCAAGTATAGAAAAAGGCATTAAAGCTGCCGATGCGTTACTTGAGCAAATTCAAGATAAAACAGTATTGCCGTTTGAAGTGAGATACGGCGAAACGGTATAACGACTGGCTAGGAAAAAGCAATGCGCCGTCAAGGACGGCGCACTGTAAGGTTAGTAGAAAGAGTAGTTTAGGTTTAGCATGTAAGATGGGCCGAATTCTCGACGCAAGGTAACAATGCCGTTTCCGTCAATTGTCTCTTCTTTTTCATCGGTCAGGTTTACACCTTGAAGCGCAATACGTAAGCCTTCCAGATATTCAATACCACTTTGTGCAAAGTCGTAGCTGATTTGAGCATCTACCTGAGTAACAGCATCACGTGTTGCGGCTTCAATTTTGTTCGAGCCACCACGTTGGTAGGTCAAAAATTCCGAACGGTCTGTTGCAGCCACCCTTACTTCAAAACCATTCATTTCGTAGTAAGCCGTAATACTGTATGTGTTATCAGATTGACCAGGAATTGCCGTTCCATCTTCTAGCTCAGCATCAAGAATAGTTGCAGAAGCAGCAATACCAAATCCGTCTAGCGAATCAGTCAGCATACGAAGTGGAATATTCGCGGTTAGCTCCACACCTTTCATACTGCCTTCAAGACCATCTTCGAAGAATGAATAGAAACCTAAGTCAGGTGGTGTAACAAGATCACCAGCTTGATATGGTGTATCTTCTGGTCCGTAGTTACCATCAACATCAATGACACGGTCGTGGAAACCTGGAATGAAGTAGTTAGCACCGCCGTTCGTTTCATCATTGGTGAAGTCTATTAGCTGGTTTCCGTCACGGGTCCAGTTAACTAAGTCTTTGTAGAAGAGGGCAATGGATATATAGCCTTCATCTTCAAAGTAATTTTCAAACGACAAATCGAAGTTATTAGCTTCTAGAGGTTGAAGTGTTGGGTTACCAGTAAACTTCGACCAAGGTGAACCATACTCTTCTACAGCTGCTTGTGTATTTGGTGTAGCAATTAGCTCAATATTTTGGTCGAACTTCACAAACCCAGAAGCTTTCATCTGGTCAATTCGCGCACGGCTAATTGTTTTCGATGCACCGAAACGCAAGTAGCGGTTTTCGGTCAACTCAACACTCACATTCAAGCTTGGTAAGAAGTGTGAGTAGTCATCGCCATCATTAATAATACAATCGGCATCTACAACCTGGTTGCCATCGTCATCACAAACCGCGAAGTTATCGCCCACAATACCGATAAAACCTGTAGAGCTTTGATCGGTTTGAACATATTGCGCACCGACATTACCTTTAACGTTAAATCCGCTTACTTCGGTTTCAAAATCTAACTGAGCGTATAAAGTGACTACTTCTTCATCTACCGTGTATGAGTCGCCTAGTCTATCTGGCTCCAGAAGACCTGCATCGTTTAGGGTATATTCACCATCGTTGTATGGTGCAAATCCATCATAGGCAACCACATAGCCTAGACCCGCCCATGTAAGATCAGCTAATCCGTTGTAGAGGTACTGTGAAGGAATTGATTCGGAGAATGGATAAGAAGAAGCCGTTGCAAAGAATCCTTTGTTGTCCTTTGATTTAAAGCGATCACTGTAGTTCACACCTGCGGTAAAGGTGTTAAAAATACTCCAATCTACAAAACCAGTCACTTCAAAGCGCGCGGTTGTTAACTCTTCTTCAAAGTCAGCAAAGTTAAGGAAGCCGTCTTGCGCATTAAAGTAGCTATAGGGGTCGCCATTGGCCTGAAGTTCATTGGTAGCAAATTGATCTGCAATGTTTGCCATACCGCCACCCCATACTTGTGGGCCCGCTAGCTGCAGTAGCGCAGGATCGGAAAAGGCGTCAAGGCCTGTGCTATCGGTAAAGAAAATACCATCAGCACTCATTTGGAACTGTCGAGAACCAAGTTCATCATTGCTTAGCGCGCCTGAACGAGCAAGGCCCGCATAGGACTCACCACGTAGGTCACGCTTGCTCGACTCGCTATCAGCAACGTCAAGTGTCATCGACCACTCGTCGTTAATGTCGTAACGAATATTTAAACCGAAAGTTTGTAACTCACCGTCTTTTTGTGCTGGGTCGGTACGCAAAACCGGATTCGCGTTAATTTGAGTACCTGTATTATTAACACCACTGCCCGTAACATTCGCAGCGGCGAATGGTTCGATGAAACCACGGATTACGCCAGAATCTGAATAATCGATATCAAGAGCGTCAACGACAATGTCGAGTCTATCGGTGGGACGCCACTGGAATATTGCAGACACCGTGTCGCGCTCAAGTACGCGGCTAATAGCTTGTGTATCAAGACCAAATGGCAATACTTGGCCGTCATCATTTTCGCCATAACCCCATACACCGTACTTTCTTTCGTTACGCGGTGACTCGGTAGACGCAATGGCAAGTGCTAAGCCCATGGTATCGTCAGCAAACTTTTCAACAAAAGAAAGTGCAAAACGATTACCCGTATTATCAAATTCAGGGTTGTCTGAGTCGTTGCCGCCAAGTTCGTATACACCCGTTACTGTGAGGGTTTCTTGCGCAGACAGTGGACGGACTGTTTGAAGATCAACGGTACCACCAATTCCTTGTACTAATAGCGTTGCATCAGAGGTTTTGTAAATTGTGGCACCTGTCATGATTTCCGCAGGGTAAAGGTCGTATTCAACGCCGCGGTTGTCACCAATACCAATTAATTCACGGCCGTTAAGTGATGTGCCGGTAAAGTCTTCTTTGAAACCACGAACTGAAATACCAGATGTACGGCCACCTACGCGTTCACCAGATAAGCCCGGGAGGCGAGCAAGCGATTCGGCAATTGAAGAATCGGGTAACTTACCAATATCTTCCGCTGAGATAGCTTCAACAATTGAGTCGTTGTCCATTTTAACTGCTTGGGCACGCATGAGTGAACCGCGAATCCCTGACACTTGAATTACTTCTAAGTTGTCTTCGTCTGGCGTTTCTTGTGCTAATGCAACGTGACCGTGGAGCGCTGCAGTAATTGATAATGCAATAACCGCAGGTTTGAATTTTCCAGTGTGCTTCATATGCTTTACCTTGCTAAAAGTGTGTTAAATGCAGGTTTTTTGTTTTACAACCTCTTAACAATAGTCCGAAAAATACACGTTGGCAAGAATTTTCTTAATTGATTAAGTTAAAAAATGTGTTTGATTATTAGATCTGACAGCGCGGTCATATAATATTTACTTAATGCATTTTTATAGAGGCATGCAAAATGGGGAGATAAGAGATCGGTGCTGCGCTTTTAGTGAACTTGCGCCATTTGTGACATAAGCGTAGCGCTAAGTTCATAAAAGCGCCACGCGATAGCAAGAATTTAATCCCAGACTAGACTTTTGAAGTGCTTTCGACACATGGACTCATAGGTGTCATTGCCACCAATCTGGACTTGATCGCCACCTTTAACGGCATTGCCGTTTTCGTCTAGGCGCACAACAAAACTGGCTTTCCTACCACAATGACATACGGTTTTAAGCTCAGATAATTTATCAGCCCACGCAAGGAGGTAATGACTTCCTTCGAAGGTTTCGCCAAGGAAATCGGTTCTAAGCCCATAAGCCAAAACGGGGACTTTTAGCTCATCAACTACATCAACCAATTGTCGAACTTGTTCTTTCGTTAAGAACTGAGCTTCGTCAATGAATATGCAGTCTAACTTGCGTGTATTGTGGTCGTTGTTTATCGAAGCGAATAGGTCATCACCTTTTGCATAAAGTTTGGCGTCAGCCTGAAGGCCAATACGAGAAGTCACTTTACCCACCCCGTATCTATCGTCTAATGCCGCGGTATATATTACAGAGTGCATGCCGCGTTCACGGTAGTTGTATGCAGATTGAAGGAGTGATGTGGATTTACCTGCGTTCATTGCAGAGTAATAAAAATAAAGTTGTGCCATGGTTGAGAGGCTCTAATAGTTTTTGTTATACCAAGAAATAAAGTCGCTGGCACTCATGGGTTTTGCGTAGTAATAACCTTGTAAATAGTCTGTACCTAGGTCTGCAAGGTGGACTCGTTGCGCATCAGTTTCGATACCTTCTGCAATAGTCTTACAACGAAACTCTCGTGCCATCAACAGTGTCGCTCTTATTATGGTATCACTCTCTTCTGAGGTATTCTGTACAAATGAACGATCAATTTTTATAAAGTCAAAAGGCATTGATTGTAAACGGTGGAGTGAAGAGTATCCCGTACCAAAATCATCAATTGATATCTTTACGTCGCGGTCAACAAGATCATGTAGCCGCTGAGTAACCAATTCCGCATTATTGGCAAACACGCTTTCCGTTACTTCTAAATACAGGCGTTGTGGCGCTATTGAAGTTGTGTTTAGTGCGCTATCGAGTACTTTAACAAAGCCATCATCAAGAAGTTGAGTGATTGATACGTTAACTGACATACACAAACTTTCAGCAAACTGCCAGTGTGACAAGTCGATAAGCGCTCGGTTGAGCACCCAAGCCCCAATCTCAGGCATTAGCCCGCTTCTTTCAGCAAGAGGAATGAAAACATCAGGCGTGATCATTTCATCATCGCACTTCCATCTGAGTAGGGCTTCTACAGATGACACTTTATCAGATTTAACGTCGATGATAGGTTGATAGAAGACGCTGAGTTCGCCGTTATCTATCGCACAACGTAAACGTTCGCATAGCCGTTGATCACGCTTAATTTCTGCATGCAACAGTTCATTAAACACCCCAACTGACCCACGTTGTTTACGCTTTTGATCGTACATTGTGAGATCGGCCTGTTGAATAAGGTCAACCGCACTATCGCCATGCTCTGGATACATGGCAATCCCGATGGTCGCATCAAGCGTAACTTGATTGTCGTTCGCCATGATGGGAATAGTAACGCCGCTTCGCATTGCATGCGCTACGGCCTTTGCTGTGTCTACTGTTGCATAGGGGATAACGGCGACAAATTCGTCGCCACCCCAGCGCGCTAAATGATTTTTCTCACTATAGTTGCGAAGCCTAGCGGCTATTTCTGCCAGCACTATATCGCCAACTTTGTGGCCTAAGCTGTCGTTGACTTGTTTAAAGCCGTCCAGATCGATAAACAAAATGGCAAGCGAGTTATTAAGCACTTTTGTAGTGTCTAGCAAATTATTGAGGTGTTTAAGAAAACCGTTGCGATTAAGTAAATTAGTAAGAGGGTCTCGATTTGATAGCCTAAATAAGTCTTCAGTACGACGCTCAACTTCTGCTTCAAGATTGGCGTTAGA
This sequence comes from Alteromonas sp. 009811495, assembly GCF_028865455.1. Lineage (NCBI taxonomy): Bacteria > Pseudomonadati > Pseudomonadota > Gammaproteobacteria > Alteromonadales > Alteromonadaceae > Alteromonas > Alteromonas sp. 009811495. Next base: position 3,081,558 of record NZ_CP113972.1, on the reverse strand, counting down.
TGCGTCGAGTTTTTCATTGGTGGCAATGAGTAACTGATTGACCTTTTCGGTTTCGCTTCGTTCGACGCGCATTTGTGCTAACAGCTTCTCGTTGTTTTCTTTTAGATAAAGCGTATTTACAAAGAAGCGGTTGTAGCGAGAAGCACTAAGGAATATACCTATCCAAAATACTAAGCCGAGCACACCGAGAATAAAAAACTCTCCAGACTCGTCAGCTAACACACACATCGACATAGGTACAAGGAGCGCGGTGCAATAAAAGGAAACCAAACGCTTGCTTGGTGAAAGCACTGTACCAGCACCACCTGACATTGCTGACAGTATTACCATGGTGGCGGAGAGTTCTACTGCGCCCATGGAGGGATAGAAAACTACCGAATAGAAGGCCCATACGCTTGCGGTAAGACAAACACCGACAGAAAAACGCTTTATGACGGCGTCGGGAGCGAAAGATTTATTTGCCAAACCAAAACGCCAGTAGCAGGCATCGATGAAGCGCAGCAAGCACACTATCATCATCACTAGCCACACTTTGTGTTTTAACAAAACTAGCGATTCATTATCTGTTTCAAAAAAGAACACTAAGCCAGAAAACGCAAATATGGTCATTAACAAACCGACAAAACTGTTGCCAACAAGCATGTTGGCAGTATCGCGTTTTATTTCTGTTGTAGATATCGTGTTTTGTTCAAGCTGCAATGGTTGGATTACCTAATCTACTTTGAGCAAATAAGCGACGTCACACGGCTCTAGATAGTCTATAAAGCGTATGAGCATGTCACACTATCTTATATACCTTATAAGGCTAGCAGAGTAAATTTATACCCGCGATTTTATACCCGCGAAGCATCGAGCCATATTACTTTGTTCATATATCACAAATCCCCACACTTCATCTCATTATTTAGTGACTAATGGCTTAGATTATTTTATCTAGTACTTTTCATCTTAATCGATTATGTGTTTTTCTCATAATTTGTCTTCTAGTTCCATTAGCAAAAAAAAATTTGTTAAGACTTAGTTAAATATGATTTTTATTGATATTTTTTACTGTTTTTTATTTCACAGAATGTTTACAAATAATTTTCTATGATATAGATTCTTAAACGATTAAGTTTTTCTTGGTCTACCATCACACACGAATTTGTATTTAACGGCGCCAACCTAAACCGCTGGAGAAGACATGAATAAAAAACACACATTAAACACAATAACCTTGGCTGTTTGCGCGGCTCTAACGAATTCTGTAGTTGCTCAAGAAGCGGTTTCAGAAGACACAAGCAGCAAAGAGAAATACGAACAAATTGTTGTTACCGCGACACCTGGCGGTACAACTATGCAAGAAGCTAGTGTTTCAGTCAGTGCATTTGACGAAGATGATATCGTCAAGCTAGCACCTCGTTCTACGGCGGAAGTATTCCGCGCGCTTCCTGGTATTCGCGCAGAATCCTCAGGTGGCGGCGGTAATGCCAACATCACAATTCGCGGTATTCCGCTAGCAACCGGTGGTTCTAAATTCTTACAAATTCACGAAGACGGTCTGCCGGTTTTAGAATATGGTGATATTAACTTTGGTAACGCTGATAACTTCCTACGCTACGACTGGTCTGTGGCAAATGTAGAAGCAGTGCGCGGTGGTTCTGCTTCTACCTTCGCAAGTAACTCACCTGGTGGCGTTATCAACATGATTAGTAACACCGGCCAGATTGGTGGTGGTGCAATCGGCACTTCATTTGGCGTTGACTATGAAGAGTTTCGCCTAGATTTTCGCTATGGTGGTGAAATCAGCGATGATTTGTATTATCACATTGCTGGATTTGCTCGCGGCGGAGAAGGGCCTCGTGAAACAGGTTATAACGGCGACCAAGGCGGCCAGGTGAAATTTAATATCACCAAAATGCTCGACAAAGGTCACATTCGTTTTTATTACAAAAATCTTGATGACAAAGTGTCTACCTATCTACCTTCACCTGTTTTGGTGAAAGGTGACGGTGAATATGGTCCAGTACCTGGGTACGATGCTAGCTCACAGGCGCTTAACTCTGCGTACAACACAAATATCTCAACGTTTGATAGCTACGGTAACCCAGAAAATCGTGACGTTCGCGATGGCATAGAATCAAAAGTAAGTTCATTTGGCGTGGAAGTTGATTTAGAAGTCGCTGAAAATCTGTTTCTTTTAAACAAATTCCGCATCTCTGATATCTCAGGCGGTTTCATTGCGCCTTTCACTGATGGCTTCCCAGCAGGCCCGGGGGATGTGTCTAACTTTGCATCTGCATTATGTTCAGGCGCGACAGACGGCGATGGTAATGCGCTTAACTGCGACAGCACGACAGTGACGTTAGCAAATGGCCCAGGTGCTGGAGATGTCTACACAGGTCAAGCTTTTACTAATCTGCAGTTTGACACGCGCATCAATGACCTTGGTAATATGATTAATGATTTCAGCTTGCGTAAAGAGTTCGACAACGGTGTTAACCTAACGGTAGGTTATTACTATTCGAATCAAGATATCGCCACTAGCTGGTCAAGCTGGCAAACTTTCATTCAGACGTTAGACGGAGACAACTCTCAGCTTCTAAATATTACAGACGCTGATGGTGTTGAATTAGTGTCTGATGGTTTACTGTCGGCGAGCTTCTTGTCATGGGAGTGGGACTTAAACTACGTCACTAAAGCGCCTTATATGAATGTTGGTTTTGAATTGTCTGACAACATCATTATTGATGCATCGGTACGTCATGACACAACAGAAGCGTCTGGTGAATTGATCAGTTCGTGCTGTGGCGGTAACGCCGATTTCGACCTTAACGGTAACGGCGTAATAGAGCAAATTGAAGACGCGTCTGCAACGAATAGTGGCTTTATTCGCGGTGGTGTAATCAATCTCAACCGCGCTGGTGCGGCGTCACAGATTGTCGATTACTCAGCCAATAATACATCTTACTCTTTTGGTGGCTCATATTTGCTAAGTGACAGTCAAACATTTTTCGCGCGCTACTCAAAAGGTGGGCGAGCGATTGCTGACCGCTTACTACAAATTGGCGGTACGCTAAATGCTGACGGTAGTCTAACAAACACAACATCAGGTTATGACACCACTAAGCAGCTTGAAATTGGCTATAAGTACGGCACTAAAGACTTAATGGTAAACGCTACCTTGTTTGATACTGTCACTGAGGACACGCAAGCAGAGGTCACCAGTGGCCTTACGTTTATGCGCGAATACGAAGCGACAGGTCTTGAACTTGAAGGTCGTTGGAATGCAACTGATAACTTTGTTGTATCTGGTAACCTGACATGGACAGACGCTGAAATTAGCGATGACGTGAACAACCCTGCGCTCGAAGGGAATACGCCTCGTCGTCAGGCTGACTGGATTTGGACCATAACGCCTGAGTATGTCACTGATACGTGGTCTGTAGGCGCATCATTACAAGGTTCCACAGAGTACTACGTACAAGACAACAATGACCTTAAGCAGGAAGGCTATAATTTAGTTAATCTATTCGCTACTTACTGGGTGAACGATCAATTTTCGGTTTCGCTTAACGTAAATAATGCGACAGATGAGTTCATTATTACCGAGTCTGAAGAGGGTTCTGCGGCCGTTGGTAGCTATGTACGTGCCCGCCCACTGAACGGACGTACAACAGTATTATCACTTAAATATATGTTTGATTAATACCCAGTGTAGAGTGTGAACTCACTCTTCTAAATGATTGAAAACGTCCGCCTAGCGCGGGCGTTTTTTTATGGTAATGCTCACGATTCCCATAAGATAAGGCAGGTGAAAAAGTAAAACGCTATTCGTTTCCATCCTGATTTATGCGATTGGCGATTGCATTTGACAATGCACTATAAAGATATGCGTGCTTCTTGTTTATAACATGTACCAATTTATGCTCAACAATGGGCAAAAACTCAATGCCTTGCTTTTCGAAAATAGCATTTTGTGTAAAGTCGCTGGGCAGAATGGCGTAATTAAAACGACCATTCACAAGCAGTTCTAAAACATGATTGAAATCATCAAACTCGAAAATGTTAGCCGCAATACTGGCCTTGGGTTTACCCATGTTAGAAAAAAAACGAGTTGTTACCGCTATGGCATTACTGGCGTCATTAATGATGTCGCTGTGACACGGTGCATTGCGAATGCACAACAAGAAAGAGGCACCCTGTGAGAAAGGCGGTTCAATCGCTATGATATTGTTTGAAGGCGTAGCAACAACGTCGTAGCGAATAACATCGGCATCAGTCATTCCTTCTTCTAGCAGGCGTAAACCCCGCTCTCCACCCACTTCAACAAATTCGGCAGTTATACCAATATCGGCATACACCTGCTCCATAAATGGTTTGTAATGGTTTAGTACTCTGGGGTGACTGACATAACCAATAATAAAGCGGTCTTCGTTTGCTGAAACACAAAGTCCAATAGAAAACAATGTTATTGCTAACAGAAAAGTAAACGCAATTCTCACTCTTACATCCTTGAAACTCGAAAAATACGCATGTTTGCAGCTATGGGATATCGCAATAAAAGTTAGACTATAGTTGAGGTATTGTCTAATGAAGTGGTGCGATAAGAAGTTAAATTTAATTCAGGTAAAAAAAAGCCCCGGCTATTGCCAGGGCTTTGGGTTACTAACGCTGCTTAGGCTGCGTTTTGACCGCCATCAATCGCTTTAAGCGTTTGTGACGCTGGAACAAGTTCCATGTCAAACGTGTATTCGTCTACACGAACCGCAAGTTTGCGTTTTTCGTTGTAGTCGTGAAGCTTAGCTGCTTCATCGGCATTAACTACACCTTTTTCTTGAAGCTTGTTAAGCGCATGCTCGAAAGAGATAAACGGTACAACCGGCTCTTTGCGCAGTGCTTTTTGCACTTTACCAAGAAGGTGAGCAACTGCGTGCTTGGCTTTAAACGCCTGCTCGTTAATGTCGTTACCGTCACCTGGGCTTACGCGCACAAGGTGCGTTAGCTGTGCCTTAACACTGTTGTCTTGCATAGATGCAATTGACAGCTCACGCACTAGATCATCGCTGATACCAGCAACACTGTTAGAGTACGTGTTTGTTAGCAGACGCATTAAACCGCGTGTTGCTGTATTCGGGAAATTGTTGATGAAATTAACAATTGCCTGATCAGCTTGTTGTAGTGACCACTGCATTGCATACTCAAAGTACGGTAGAGCAAGTTTTCTATCTTCGATGCGCTGCTCGTAGAAACGAATTGCAGCCATTGCGCCGTAAAGGTAGCTCATTACGTCACCTAAACGTGCAGATAGAAGCTCAGCTTTCTTCAAGTCACCACCAAGTACCGCAAGTGACAAATCAGCAAGAGGTGCTAGTTTCGCAGAGATGCTGTTAACGCGCTTCTCGTACTTACGTACTTCTGGAAGAGCAGACTCGCTGCCGCGTAGGAACGGAAGGTATGCCTTACCGAAGCTACGGAACGCGTTCTTCACACTGAAACCTACAGTTTTACGAAGCACTTTGTTGAACTCTTTATCCGCAGAACTTTCGTTGCTGTGAATTAGGTCAACCATGTCTTTTAGGTAAGGGTGACAACGCATAGCACCTTGACCAAAGATCATAAGGTTACGCGTTAGAATGTTTGCACCTTCTACCGTAATGGCGATAGGCAATGCTGCGTAACCGCCGGCTAACGTGTTTTGTGGGCCGCGTTGAATCGCTTTACCTGCTTGGATATCCATTGCAGAGTTCATTACATCACGACCTAGTTCAGTCATGTGATATTTCGCGATAGCCGTTACAACAGATGGCTTAACACCTAGACCAAGACCTTCAGTAGTTAATACACGCATCGCTTCTAGTAAGAATGTCTTACCAGCGATGTCTGCCATTTTCTCTTGAATACCTTCGAAGCGACCAATTGGAAGACCAAATTGCTCACGTACAAATGAATATTCAACCGTACCTTTAAATGCTGACTGTGCTGTTGCCACGCCCATTGCTGGAAGTGAAATACCACGACCTGCACCAAGACAGCTAACTAGCATCTGCCAACCGCGACCGATGTTCTTCTGCCCACCAATGATGAAATCCATTGGAATGAATACGTCTTGACCACGAGTTGTACCATTGTAGAAACGTACGCCCATAGGATCGTGACGGTTACCAAGCTCAACACCAGGGTGTGACTTAGGTAGAAGAGCACAAGTAATACCTAGCTCTAACTTGTCACCTAGAAGTTGGTCTGGGTCGAATACTTTAAAGGCAAGACCAAGAACTGTCGCAATTGGTGCAAGCGTGATGTAACGCTTGTCCCAGCTTACGCGCAGACCAAGTACTTCTTCACCGTTGTACTCGCCTTTCGTTACGATAGCTGCGTCAGGAATAGCACCTGCGTCTGAACCTGCTTCTGGGCTTGTTAGCGCGAAGCATGGAATATCGCGACCATCAGCAAGACGAGGCAGCCAGTAATCTTGTTGCTCGTTAGTACCATAGTGCATTAGTAGCTCGCCTGGGCCTAACGAGTTTGGAACCATTACGGTTACCGCAATCGCACCGCTTTTTGCTGCAATCGTTGCAACAATAGTCGAGTTTGCATATGGGCTAAATTCAAGACCACCAAATTTCTTTGGAATGATCATTGAGAAGAAACGGTTCTTACCTAGGAAATCAAGAATTTCCTGAGGAATGTGCTTGCCGTTACCTAGTTCGAAATCATCGACCATGTTCAGTAATTCTGTTACTGGACCGTCCATGAATGCTTGTTCTTCTGCGCTCAGTTTTGCCTGAGGGATATCGCGTAGTGCCTGCATGTCAGGCTTACCCTGATAAATAGAAGATTCAATCCACACGTCACCCGCATCTAGGGCTTCTTGTTCTGTGATTGAAATTGGGGGTAATACTTTCTTTAAGCTAGTTCTGATACTCATAATAACTCATCCGCTCATCTGACCAGTTGTGTGTATTAATACTACACCAGATTCGAAAAAGATCAAATTTTGTAAAAATTAATTAATATTCATGTGTTTAATCATTTATTTTGACAGGGGCTGTTACAAATAATTCAAACAGTTGTTCAATATTGCGCCGTTTTAACATTTGTTAATTACGTGCTGCCTAAAATTGTGCGCATTCAAGTTGATTTCCACAGGTTCTCTTTTATAGTTGTGAGTCAACTTCAAGGAGAGTTAAGTTAATGATTAAGTGTCTTAGTCCACTGATGAAAGCGGCCGGTTTAAGTGTGCTAGCAGCAACAGCAATGTTTTCGACAAATGCTTCAGCGAACGGTTACGGTGTAGTTAATATTGGCTATGGAAATGTTGATACCGAAGTGGACAGCGAAAGTGACGTCAGCTATTCAGCAGCTATTGGATATCAATTTCATAGGCAGTGGTATGTAGAGGGTGGTTACGTATCGCTTATTGATGTCGATACTGACGAACAAATACTGTCTAGCAAGGGACCTTATGTTGCCTTATTAGGGAAAGCAAGTAGTCAACAAGGTGAGCTTTTTTACAAAATTGGTGTGGCTAACATCGATATTGAACAAGCGTCGATTAATAGCGGTGCATGCGGTGACGATGTATTGGTTTGTGGATACGACGATGATGTTATTGCTGGATTGGTAGGGCTTGGCTTCGACTACTACGTAGGTAACCAATCCATGTTGCGTTTTGAATATTCGTATTTTGGTGGGAAAGACGATTTTTCCGCTCATGTTCTTAACTTGGGATTCAGGTATAACTTTTAAAGCGAGTGGTGTAGAGGCGTGGTAAATCCTTTGCCGTGAATTAGTCAATACGCCCACCGTTTGGCGAACATATTTTTTCTAAAAGCAAATCCAACTATTGGTGTTGTGTGTATCAAACATAACTAAATAACAACGGATTAATTATGAAAAACGAACTCGACAGCAAGTTTCTTCTTCAAGTATTCGATAAGATTCGTCAAAACGGCGCAAAAGAAAACGAGCAATACCATTTGATGGGTATAACTGCGTTTACTGACCACGATGGCTATACCTTGTTTATTGAAGATGCCACAGTTAAGTTACAATTTGGTTTTCACAATCAATATCATTTTGATTATGACACTAAAGAACAATACGAAGCATTCGAGAAAAAACTAAAGCAAATCGATAAAGCCTACTAAGCGCGCGCCAGCGCGCTTTTATCTTATTTTCACTCGGTGCTCACCGTATCCTGACTTGCACCACATAGCCGCAAAAAATTCCTTCTGTTACAATACTCGCTTCGTTTATTGTAAGGAAATCGACATTGGCAGCGGCAATCAAAGCTCCTCAATTTAAACTCGCCTTCCTAGGGCCTAAATTTTGGCCAGTGTGGCTGGGTGTATTTATTTTGTATCTTATTACGTGGCTTCCACTACCCGTGATAAGACGCATTGGTGCAGGTACTGGGCGCTTGATAGCACTCATTGTACCTAAGCGAGCAAAAGTCGCGAAAAAAAACCTAGCCTTGTGGAACCCGGCACTTAGCGAGAAAGAAGTCGAAGCTCTATTTAAAGAAAACGTGCGCCGCACGGGAATGGCCCTATTTGAGACGGCTATGGGCTGGTGGTGGCCTTCGTGGCGCGTAAAGCGAGCTATCGAGATAGAAGGCACCGAACATGTTGAAGCAGCCTTTGCTAGAGGGAAAGGGGTGTTTGGTATGGCACTTCACAATATGAACCTTGAATTTGCATGTCGCGGGATTGGCTTTTTTCACCCGAGCATCGCGTTTTACAGAAAGCATAACAATCCGTTAGTTGATTACCTTCAATATCACGGTCGCAATCGTTCAAATAAATATATGATAGACAAGCGCAATGCCAAGGCGCTGTTGGCTGCATTAGATGAGCGAGAATTGTGTTTGTATTTACCTGACCAAGATTACGGACCTAAACAAAGTATATTTGTGCCATTTGGTGGTGTTGAGGAAACAGCAACAACTACGGCGACATTGATGTTTATTCGCCGCAGTAACAGTGAGCCTATGATCATTACATCCCAATATACTAAGCGTGGTTACAAAATTAAGATTTATCCACCACTTCACGGTCTTGGTGAAATGGAAGATAGAGAAGCGCTTGCCATGTTAAATGTGCATATTGATGCGGCAGTGAAAGAGCAGCCCGAAAGCTATCTTTGGATGCACAAACGATTTAAAACAAGACCTCCACACAATCCTACATCACTTTATGATTAAAGCGTCTTTGCACATTCATTGGTGATGTCTTTGATTTGGCTGGTATTGGGCGTTCTGTTTGATTTTGGCCTTTACAGTGGCAAATTTAGATAAATAGGCTAATGGGTTAACCACACTACTTAGACTAAAATAAAAGAATATAAGTTGAATAAAGCGATGTTCTACACGTAATGTGTTACACCATTATTTGATATAAAAAATATGAAATGTCACTAATAAAGCAGTAGGTAAAAAGGAATTATGGCACAAACAGGTTACTCAAGTTCATCATTTTGGGCAAAACAAATAGGGCTTGCTGTAGCACTTGTCGTTATTGCAGGAGTACTAATCTTTGTTCTACAAAATAGAGAACAAAGCGCTGTGCCAGAGTCGCAAATTGAGGAAAAATCCATTTCCCGTGGACTCAGCGATTTTTACCGAGACTTTAGAATGTCAGCGACTGACCCTGTGGAAGAAGAGCAGGGGGACTTTGTTCTTGATATCGCTGGTGTGGATCCAAATTTAGATAGCAAGCTTGCGCAAATGTCTAGCCAAACTCGTCCAGTGGAAAAGAACTGGACTGGCGAGCATAAGTATCGCACCTTTAAGGAAGGTAACACCTTAAGAGAAGCCATTTCACAATACGCCCAAGCGGAAGGTATGCAACTGATTTGGAACCTAGAGCAAGACTTTGTCATTAAATATCAATTCCAATTGGACAATACTGTGTCTGGTTCATTGGCTAAAATTGCCAGTGCCATTGATGGTAGTTTTGAGGGTGAAGTCAAAGCGTACTTATGTGCCCGTCAGCGCTCGTTAGTGGTGACGGCGAATGAAACTGAGTTTCTAACCACTAATTGTGAAATTGTTAGAGGGTAAATTAACCGCTGTAATCTGTTAAGTGTGGTACTACGATGTACCACACTTCCCAAATAATGCGTTGTATTGTGTTGTTACACGTTCTCGAATGACTTCAAGCTCTTCTGTTTGATCTGCAAATTTAGTGTCAGCCAGCGTAAGATGATGGTATTGCTCACGCAATGCTAAGTAGGCATTTTGCAGTTCGTTTGCCGTTTCTTGTTTAATTAGGTTTCCCGATGCTGCAGCATCAAAGATACGCAAGTTGTCAGGGTATACAGTAAGTGCGTCTAACTGATGCGCATGGGCTAAAACCCAGTATTGCGCCATAAACTCGATATCGGTAATGCCGCCTTCACACTGTTTCAAGTCAACTTTATCATCGCTATTATTCAGTAAATGCTCGCGCATTTTTATGCGCATTTTACACACATCTTCAGCAAGGGTAGCGACATCTCTTTTTTGGCACAATATTGCCTTTCGCACATGCTTAAACGCTTCAAGTAAAGATGCATCGCCACATATAGCGCGAGCTCTTACTAGTGCTTGATGCTCCCACGTCCACGCTTCTTCTTTTTGGTATTTCTCAAAGCCATCAATATGGCAACACAACAGCCCTGCGTTACCAGACGGCCGCAGCCGCAAATCGGTTTCGTACAACTGCCCAAATAAGGTTTTGGTGTTGAGCAGATGCATAATGCGTTGTGCAAGTTTGATATAAAACTGTTGTGACTCAATCGATTTAGTGCCATTTGTTGTGCTACCTCTAGGCGCATTGTGCAAGAACACTAAATCAAGGTCAGAGCCATAGCCAAGCTCATAGCCGCCAAGCTTGCCATAACCAACGACAGCAAACCCTTTGTCAGCACCTTCTAAGTGGCTGGGGATCCCGAAACGGGCCTGCATCTGTATCCATGCAGCGTTAACTACATTGTCTAGAATAACTTCGGCTAAAACTGTTAATTTATCGCTCACATTGTTGATGGGCAAAGAATCACTAATATCACTAGCCGCAATACGCAGCTGCTGACAAAGCTTAAACTGTCGCCATGCATCCATCAGCATTTCAACATCGTCTTGTTCAATGCGCAGCATGGTTTCTCTAAGTTCTAGCTCGTATTCACGTTTGCTGGTGACAATGTCGGTATTTTGTTGGCCTAAATAGAGCGGCGTGAGTAACTCATCGAGCAATAATGGAAAGCGCTTAATTTCCTGTGCTATCCATTCACTGCGTTCACACAAACGGACTAATTGTCGCAATACGTCAGGGTTTTCAAGTAGTAAGTCAAGGTATGTTGTTCTACCTGTTATGGCCTCAATCACACCTAGTATTCGGTGTAACACATAGATTGCATTAGTTGGGTGTTGATTTACCAACACATATAAAATTTCAGGAAGCAGTTTATTTAGGGTGTCTTCACCTTTTTGCCCCATGCGGTAGTGACGTTGTTTTTCTTTAAAGTCAGATAAGGCGCCAAAAATACCGCTTATTTCAATGTTGGATAAATGGTTGCAAAATGCATCACGAAACTCTTCTTCTTGAAGTGAAAGACGCCATGCGTCTTGGCAAGCAGAAAAGAGTGTATCTTCTTCGTCATGGGTTTCTTGCGACTCCTCGACTAGCTCATTAAAATGACCATGGATCCGCGCCATGGTAGCTTCTAATGATTTTAAAAAATCCTCATAGCGTTCAAAATTCATGACGTCAGTCAACGCGTTTTGCTGCCAGAGCGAATCTGGAAGTGTTTGCGTTTGTTTATCTTCACATTGTTGAAGGGTGTGTTCGACTTTACGTAAAAACAAATAGTCGTTGGTTAACTGCTGAGTTACTGATTGCTCAATAATTCCAATCTCATGAAGCGCACAAAGCGTAGTAAGTAATGACTTACTTTGAAGAGAAGGCTCTCTGCCACCGTGTATAAGCTGAAAGCTTTGCGCAAAGAATTCCACTTCTCTAATGCCGCCTGCGCCCAATTTGATGTTGTTGCTTAAACGACGACGGCGAATTTCAGTGGCAATAAGCTTTTTCATATTGCGAAGTGCGTCAAGCGTAGTGAAGTCTAAGTAACGTCTGAACGTAAAAGGATGAAGAATACTTTTTAGCCATTTCGCATTGTCAGAGTTATCGTCATTCACTATACGTGCTTTCACCATTGCAAAGCGCTCCCAATGTCGACCTTGATCTTGGTAATAGTCTTCCAGCGCAGCAAAATGCATGACTAATGGACCAGAGTCACCGAAGGGGCGCAAGCGCATGTCAACGCGGTAGACTTGTCCATCATTGGTAACCTTGTTAAGGGCTTGAATGAGCTTTTGGGCTAGCTTGGTAAAGAACTGTTGGTGCTCTATAGATTTCCGCCCTCCCTGGGTTTCCCCTTTTTCAGGGTAGGCAAAAATGAGATCGATATCAGAAGAAAAGTTGAGTTCTTTACCACCTAGCTTGCCCATGCCAAGAATATACATGTGCATCTCACCGCTATCACACGTGGGTTTTCCGTAACGATTTATAAGATTGTCGTATAACCATTGGTAAGCTGAGCAAATCAGAGCATCTGCTAGTGCTGACACTTGATGCAACGAGTCTTCAATTGACTGTTTGTTTAGTACATCGTGAAAGGTAATGCATGCCATCTGTTGATTGCGAATGTTACGCAAACATGACATCAATTGGTCTTCATTAGAAACCTCGTCCAACGCTTCTGCTAACAGCCCTTTATAGAAAGAAAAATGCGCTTTTGTGGGGGGCGCTTGCATGATGGTTGTTAGTGCATCAGGGCATTTTGTGAGTGTGTCAGCGAGAAAAGACGAGCGAGAAAATGCCGTAATTAATGTTGTTTTATGGGCTTCAATGGCTGCATTGCTCTGCTCGGTTGAATGCGGTGATGACAACAATTGCTGCCACAACTTTTCGCTGTGTTCTCGGTTTGTCATGCTATTTTCGTCGTCTATTGGCATAATACTCGCTTATTACTTATTGGTAGCCTTGCATGGGCAAGCAGGCCCTAATCGAATACACACGAACTATAAAAAGAGTTCAGGGAGCAAAGATAACGTGGAAGCCTTGGTAAAACTAGTACCTCTATCGGAAGAATTATTGATCTATCTTGCAATGGATGTAGGCATAGCACTAGTACTATTGATGATCATGAAATGGGTGACGGGGGCAGTACGCGAGTACTCTGTTACTGAAGAGCTAGGCGTTAAGGACAATTTCGCGTTTGGAATAAGTATTGCCGGTGGCATGTTATCGCTTTGTATTGTGCTGAGCTCTGTTGTAGGTAGACATGTAGGGCAGGGCTTTAAAGAAGCGGCAATTGGCATGGTTACGTTTGGTGTAGTGGGTATATTACTCGTGAAACTAGGCCGATTCGCGCACGATAAGTTAGTACTTAACAAAATAGATACCCATGAAATGATTGCCGAGCGCAGTGTAAGTGTTGCGCTAGTAGACGCTGCCAGTTTGGTGGCAAGTGCCATCGTACTACGAAATATCATGCTTTGGGTCGACGGCAGTGACATGAATGCGCTCATCGCTATTGTCACAGGCTTCTCAGTGGTTCTCACTATGTTGCTCGTCATGACGCGTATTTTGGAATTTAGGTATGCTAAAGACAACCAAAACGATTCTTTTCAAGGTGCGCTAGAAAAAGGCCAACTGGCGTTAGCAATAGAACACACGGGGAATTTATTGGGTACTGCTATGATAGTGTCTGCTGCGAAGAACCTTTTGATTTACAGTCCATCGGGGTATGTGAGTAATGTTACTGGTTGGCTGATTGTGAGTGTTTGTATGGCGGTGGCACTGCACATTCTTGTGTTGGTAAGTAAGAAAATTATTTTGTTTGGTATGAACTATCGCCAAGAAGTTGACCAACAGCATAATGTCGGCGTCGCCGCGCTTGGTTTTACCTTAAGTATCGGCAATGCAATGATTATCAATGCAGTATTAGGCGGCTAACCGTTATTCTGCAAAGAACCCTCTAGTTACTCAGCTAAACTGTTCTTTAATACATACTAGGTCATTGAGTACACCTTGCTCGATGACCTTGTTTTTTTGCGACCGACTAAAGCGCTTTACTTGTACTTCAAGCTTAGCCGCCTGAGATTTACCCTCTACCTTAAAAACAGCGCGAAACTCTAGTGGTGCTTTTCCCTTTAGGGCTTTTGCGCCGCCTTTTTTCTCACCGCGGTGTTGTGCAATTCGCCGAATTGGGTCGGTGGTAATGCCAGTGTAAAGCTGACCTAACTTGTTCTCGATTAGGTAAAGATACCAAGGGTTATTTACGTCGCTACTGTGGGTATTGCCCTTGTTGGCTGTTATACTCTGTGCCAATGTACTCACTGTCTTATAAGTTATTTTCAGCATGATATTACCAGATTTTACAAAAGCAAAAGTGCTTATTGTTGGCGACCTAATGTTAGATCGTTATTGGAGTGGTGGCACCGGACGTATATCGCCCGAGGCACCTGTGCCTGTGGTCAATGTGAATAGTGCTGAAGATCGAGCCGGTGGAGCTGCAAATGTTGCGGTAAATGTGGCAACCTTAGGCGCTCAGGTAACCTTGTTGGGCATGTGCGGTAATGATGAAAATGCCCGCATATTAAAAGAGCGTTTACAAACCTACGATATCAATTGCCAATTCTTCGCCGTTCCAGGTTTTGACACAATTACCAAATTGCGTGTTATGAGTCGTAACCAACAACTGCTTAGACTCGATTTTGAAAAGAGTTTTGCTGATGCCAATAAGCAAGACTTAGAAAAGGCTTTTGACAATGCCTTAGATGATGTTGATGTTGTGATTTTGAGTGACTACGCCAAGGGGTGCTTGAGTAACCCTCAAACACTGATTGCACGTGCAAGAGCAAAAGGTAAGCGCGTAGTGGTTGATCCCAAAGGCAGTGATTTTTCTAAGTACGCTGGCGCTACGCTTATTACGCCAAATATGGATGAATTACGCGGAATTGTTGGTGACGTTGATTCAGAGAAAAGCTTAGTTGAAAAAGCCAACACATTAAAAGCTGACTTAGCGTTAGATGCGCTGCTTGTAACCCGTTCAGAAGACGGTATGACGCTATTTGAAAGTGAAAATACTGAATTTCATCTACCTGCAAAGGCCAAAGAAGTTTACGACGTGACTGGTGCTGGCGACACGGTAGTATCAACCTTATCAGTGGCTATGGCGTGTGACCTTCCACTACAGGCTGCTTGTGTGTTGGCTAACCTAGCGGCTAGTGTGGTTGTGGGTAAGCTTGGCACGTCAACGGTGTCTAACACTGAGCTTGCTCTTGCACTAGGCGAGCAGTCTGTGCATCTAGACGGTGGGGTTATGACAGAAGACCAACTGGCTATAGCGCTAAAAGCAGCTAAAGCCCGTGGCGAACGAATTGTAATGACCAATGGGTGTTTTGATATATTACATTCCGGTCATGTGTCTTACCTAGAGGAAGCGGCGCAGCTGGGTGATAGGCTGATTGTGGCGGTAAACACCGATGCCTCTGTTACGGCGTTGAAAGGCCCTGGTCGTCCGGTAAACAATGTTAATCGTCGTATGGCTGTCTTAGCTGGGCTAAGTGCGGTTGATTGGGTAGTCCCGTTTGAAGAAGACACGCCTCAGCGTTTAATTGCACGATTACTTCCCGATGTCCTTGTGAAAGGCGGCGATTACAAAGTAGAAGACATCGCTGGTGGTAAAGAAGTGATGGCTAATGGTGGTCGTGTCGAGGTGTTATCCTTTGAAGATGGCGTTTCTACTACCGGTATCATTGAGCGCATTACGCAAAACAAACTTCGATAAGCGGTGAATGATGTAAAATCATCTTCTGCGCACATTTAACACTTCGATATAAGCGTGTTGTTGGGTACTATAGCTGCGCGCTTTTTAAACACGATATTCAACGGTAATTTTGCATGTACGAAAGTTATTACGGACTTAACTCGAAACCGTTCCAGTTAACCCCAGATCCTGCCTTCTTCTTCGCCAGTAAGTGGCACAAACGAGCCATGTCTTATTTGCAGTACGGCCTGTCGCAAGCTGAAGGATTCATAGTTATTACAGGTGGTATTGGTACCGGTAAGACGACTATAGCAAATAGCCTGCTTGAAGAGATAGAAGACGATATTGCCGCAGCACAAATCGTGACACCTAAGCTATCACCTGATGAGTTAGTAAAAATGGTGGCAGCAAAGTTTGATATCGCCACTGAAGGACGCTCAAAAGCAGATATTCTCAAGGCACTAGAGATATTCCTGTATGACCTGAATAGAGCAGGGCGCAGAGCGTTATTGCTTGTTGATGAGGCGCAAAACTTACCTCTGGAAACAATTGAAGAATTGCGGATGCTAAGTAATTTTCAGCTTAACGGAAAGCCGCTTATTCAGAGCTTTTTGTTGGGCCAAGAAGAGTTACAGCCAATATTACGCGCGCCAAATATGGAGCAATTCCGACAACGCATCGTGGCTTCATGCCATCTTGCGCCACTGACACTTGAAGAGTGTAAGGAATACATTGACTACCGTTTACATCATGCAGGTTGGAACGGTTCGCAATTGTTCAGTGATGAAGCGCACGAGCGTATTCACTTGTTCACACGTGGGGTACCGCGCAAAATTAATACCCTTATGGACCGCGTCATGCTTTACGGCTTTCTTGAAGAGCTAGATACATTTTCAGCTGAAGCTGTCGATGAAGTCATAGAAGAAGTTAAAGCGGAAATGTTTGAGCCAGATAAAACTGGCGCGGAAGTGACCGAGCATATGGGCTTCGCAGACAGCCCTGAAAGCAAAACGGTGATGACACCTAAAGGTAATGTAATACGCGATACTAAATATTATCTTGATATGTTAGCTGAGCTTGTAGACGCGTTAGACGACGCGATATCGCAAAAAGTGAAAATGACACAGTACGTAGATAAACTGATGAAAAAGAAGTTCAAAACCTACGTTCGCTTAAAGAGTGATGACAAAAAAGAGCAGTAAAACTACTCGCTCAATTAAAACGCAAACAACAAAAAAGCGCCTGATACGTTTTTACGTACAGGCGCTTTTTTATTAGACCGTTGTTGTCAATTCAGCATTTATTCATGCCGTCGACGGTGACAAATGGAGAATTAATCGTAAGTGTAGGTGATCCCTAACGTAATGCGTCTATCGGTGAAGTTAGCGCCAAAGAAGCCGTTACTGATACCGCCACCACCTATTAGGTCTCCACTTCTATCGACATAGTTCAAATTCGTGTAAACCTTCAATACGCGACCAAACGTACGCTCAATACCTAGCGTAGCATTCCAGTTGTCACTTTCGCCACTGTTAAGCGTTTCAGAACGTTGAGTTATATTGGCGTAGTTAACACTTGCATTCACATTAGTATAATTACCAATACGATAAGCCAAGGTAGAGCCCAAAGAATATGTACGTGTAAGCCTATCTTGATCAAGCGCATCATCTTCTGAATAGCGCCACGACATACCTAGCGTTACCCGTGAAAAGTCGTATCCCATTTGAAAGTTACTACTTTTACGAACAATGATGTCATCGTTAAACTCAAGGTTCTGCGTGGTGATTTGTACAAATTGCTCGTCTGCATTTGGCACATAGCTTAAGCTATTTGGCTGAAAGCAACTTGCGATTGAGCCTGAGTTAACAGGGCAAACAAACACGCCCAAGTTTTCCGGGTCTGCCAATAATCGGCTTGTGTTTGTCACATCTTCTGTGTACCCAAAAGACGTTCTAAAATACTTGGAATTGTAACTTATATTGGCGCCAGCCGTTTCACCAAAGAATCGGCGGCCGTAGTTTGCGCTCAAACTAGTGCGTGAACTAAACGCCCACTGAAGGTCAACTCCAACAAAGCTTTCGCCGTCATCATTTTCAATATCTGAATCAGTGGTATTGGCGGTGAATGAAATGTACCTATTTTGGCTTTGGCGATACGTTAAACCGGCACCATATGAATTAAATTTGCGAACCAAGCTTGTAGTATCATTTCTGTCTGATACTTGGTTACCTTCATGAGTACCGGTTAATCGAATTGCCCAGTGCTTTACGAAATGGATATCTAAAAAGCCCGATGCATTGCGCGATATAAAGTCACCTTGTCCTGCTTGTGCGCGGTCAGTGTTTTGGAAACTGCCCGTAACATTCCATATTACGTATTCTGCTCTATCACCATTAACAAGGTTAGCTGACATCTGATAAGTGTCATTGTTCAGTGCAAAGCCGTTATTCAGCGCATTCTGTTCAGATGCTACATCTGAATAAGAAGCTTGCCCACGGCCTCGTACCCAGTCGCCTTGCGTTAGGGCAGTAGACACGCCAATACGATTTGAGCGCGTCTTGGCTAGAGCGTCTGCGTTTGTGAAAAAGTCAGATACCAAGAAGTTTCCAGCCTGGGCATTTCGATAATTCAATGCACCAGATGCTTCAAACTCTAATAATTCATCAAAAGGTGCCCAATTAGCAGAATAGCTATACTCGCCATAGGTATCTTCTCGGCTAGCATCGTCGTTGTCACGTTCTAAATGAGTAAGTTTACCTTGCCACAACCCATTGAATGTCCGAGACTCATACGAGGCGTTAACGCTTGGATTAACCGAAAGTGTCGTTAACGAAAACGTGCCATTTTCTTCGGAGTCAACATCCTGAAAAATACCTTCGGCCGAAGCGTTTGCTGTGACTTTTAGTTTCGCTAGCGCCACATTACTGTTTGCAAGCAGTAAAGTGGCGACAACAGCACAAAGCGGCTTTTTCGCAAAGCAATACTTAGTTGCTTCGTTCTGAGTAATAGTATCCATAATATCCGCTTCCATCGGTGTCATTATGTATTGATTTGTTCACAACAAAACCAATTGCCATATCTGGGTTTAATCGCTCAACCGACATTTTAATGTCATTTATTTTCGCTCTACCTTCTTCCACCACAACAACAGCTTGACCCGCAAAGTTAGCAAGTATGGCACTTTCGTTAATACCGATAAGCGGTGGCGTATCAAAAATAACAATACGATCAGGATAGCGGTTGGCAAATTCATCTACAGTATCGTGCATCTTCTGACTGGCTAGCAGTTCCGTAGACAAGTGGTGTGATTTACCCGCCGGAATTATCTTAAGTTTGTCGATATTCGTTGGGTACAACACATCAGCGATATCTTCAACATCACCTGTCAAATACTCCATCAAACCTTTTCGACGCTCTAAACCTAACGTATTTAATACATTAGGTTTTAGCACGTCAGCGTCAACAAGCAGTACAGTTTTGTCTTGCTCTGACGCAATACTCATTGCAAGGTTAGTTGCCGTAAAGGTTTTTCCTTCAGACGGTCGACTACTTGTCACCATAATAATATTAGGGTTGTGGAGCGTTTTTGACAGAGAACCGAAAGAGTTTGCTAAAAGCTTACGCTTTATTTCACGATACTCTTCGTTAATTTGCTTTCTTTCACCGGTTAATGAAATATGACCATTCTTTTCCAAACGTTCGAAATCAATCACGAACTCAGGAAGTGGAGAACGCTGTGGTTGATTACTAGAAGCGGGTGATTGCTGAGCTTCACCTTTGGGTAACTCTGCTTCTTGAGTAACTGTTTGAGCTGGAGTTTCGCCTGTAACTGGCGTATTGGCTTGAACAGAGTCAGCAGAATGCTCTGTGGGCGTGTTAACCTGTGCGTCCACCTGAGGGGATTCTTGATTCAAATCATCCGTGCTGGCTTTCTTACTGTTCGCCTTTGCTTCTCTTTGTTTCTGGAGTGCTTTTTCAATTGTATTTTTCATTAAAATAAGCCTCCGAATAAATCAATATTCATAATTTCCGCGGCAATTAAAACACTGTACATCGCGACAATAGCACCGCTGGACATTAAGAATATAATCAAGCGAGACCTATTGGTTTTATTAATTTGTTCAATATTTAAGTGAGTTACTGTTCCCCAAATAGGGTAGTCAGATACGCTAAGTAACTGCTTAGGTCGTATTAGTACCGGTTTAAGCTGGCTAACTAAAAACGCCATAGCAATACCTGCACCAAAGCCAAGAATTAGCACGGCAGTATAGAAAATTATTCTATTAGGGCCTGAAGGACGTTTGGGCAGTAGTGGCGGCTCAATTATTCTGAACTGCAAGTCTTCTGCAGATACATCAGCTCTTCTTGATAAATCCGCAGACTCTTTTCTAGAGAGCAATTCTTCATACTTACGCTTTGTAATACCGTAATCACGGTTTAACGCACTAGACTCAGCTTCAATTTGGGGTATCAAGTCTACTTTGCTTTCAAGCGCAGCAATTTTACCCTCAAGATCAGTTTCTTTCACGCGAAGCGATGCAATTTGACTCTCAAGGCGACTTGCTTCAAGGGATATTTCGCGATTAAGTTCTGTTAGTGGTTGGCTTCCGTTGTCATCAGCTTGATTTAAAAACGCATCTATTTCAGTTTGACGAGACTTTTCTAAGCTTTCAAGTAACGCTGTCGCTTCCACAACATCTGGGTGCTTATCGGTAAAGCGAAGCTTTAATCGGTCAAGCTCTTCTTCCAGTGTTTTAATACGGTCGTCATATCGGGTACGAAGCACGGGCTCTTCCGCATCGGTAACACCAAAACTATCGCTGCGTTTCGCATTGTTAATCTGATTTTTTAGTGACTGAGCTTGTTGTTGTGTTTGCTTTATTTGAAGCTGTGTTGCCTCTAGCTCGTTATTGAGCGACTGCAAACTAGAATAATAGGTACCCGCAAGTGGCAAAATGTCATTGTATTGACGCTTAAAATCAGCCAGACGCTGTTCAGCCTCAGACAATCGCGATTCATACTCGGCTATTTGCTCATCTAGAAAGCGACCCGCCGTGTCAGTATCTTTTCGATTGTTACCCAAGGCACCTTCAACAAATAAGTCTAAGGTTTCTTGCACAACACGCTGAGCTACTGTGGGCGATTCATTTTCAAATGAAATATTGAAAATGTTATCTCTTCCTGTCGATTGCAGTGCAATATCTTTTGACAACGACGTAACCAAGCTTTCAAATTCAGCCTCGGTTGATGTTGTAATATCTAAATCACTTTCACGCGCTATTTTTTCAACATTACTGCGGCTTAGTAATGTTTTCGCCATCATTTGAATTTCTTGGTCAGGGTTAGTTTGAATGGCGAGGCCGCGAAGAAGCGGTTGAAGTACTGAACGTGTATCTACATAAACCTGAGCTTTTGAAGAGTACACGTCCGGAAGTGTTGCTACATATAAAAAGCCGATCGGACAGATCAGCCATGAAAATATAATTACGTAACGCTTCTTTATCCAGACACCCTTGACGTAGTCAAGGATCTGAGTGAGCGTTTGCTGTAAATCCTGCATTTTATTTTTTGTTCCGTATACTACTTAACAACTAGAACCAGGCTTCTGGAATAATAACGATATCACCCGGTAACATATCCACGTTTTCTGAGATATCACCGTCGCGAATAAGATCGTCAATATTAATATCGAACGTTTTCTGATTACCATTTACTACGCGTACAAGTTTTGCCCCGTTACCGTTAGCAAATTCGGTAAGACCACCCACTGCTATCATCAAATCTAGCAATGTCATGTGTTCTGTGTAACTCACAGCGCTTGGATTAGTTGCTTCACCAATAACTCGAACCTGCTCACTTAAAGGCCCTGTAAAGTTGTTAACACTTACTGTCACGCGTGGGTTGTTAATATAAGTAGATAGTTGTTCTTCTATTTCACGAGCGAGCATGGTGGGAGTTCTTCCCGCAACGTCAATATCTTCAACTAGCGATGTGGTTACCTTTCCGTCGGGGCGAACAATAAAGTTGCCAGACACTTCAGGGTTACGCCAAACAAAAATGGTCAGCGAATCACCTGGACCAATAAGGTATTGGTAGTCGTTAACGTCGGTAGTTAGCGACGCGCGGGTTGTTGCTTGTGGCAAAACGCCAGTGTTACTACAACCACTAAGGCCTATTAAAACTAATGTTGCACAGCAAGTAAGTAGCGTTCTAAAACGGAACATAAGAGATCATCCTACACTCATTATGGTTAAATTGTACTTTAGTCGTTTACCCTACGGTAAATGTCACTATAATGCCAATAACAATTCTAGTCTATTGGAATAAATCCCTTTATGATGGGAAATATCGCTGTAGTTTTAGGGGGCCAGGGGTGGCAGTAAACAAGCGCAATCAAAATAAACGCTCAAATATTTTAGTAGTAACAGAGGCGTTGCTCATTGCATACATGGGGTACATTTCCCATTTCATACTTACTCAAATAGGTATGTCAGCAACGGTCTCGGTAGAAAAGCTCATTATTAATGTGGGTATGCTCACCGTTTCTATACTGCTTTGTTCATTGTCAGTGGGATTATACGAGGCCAAGCTTCGTGAAACATTCCGCGGCATCATTCGTCGTATCTTTGTAAGTGTAGGTCTTAGTTACTTTTTAGTTGAAGTGCTTAGTCGTGCATTCTTTGACGAACTGGTAATGGACTCCTACTTTTTACCCGCTGCTGTTAGCTCAATTATAATCACACTAGTGGTATTCAGGTATTTCACTAATCGTTTAGGGCTACTTGGCTTAGGGAAAGTTCGTATTCTTGTATTAGGTGCAGGAGAACGTGCTTCCATTATTGAAAAGAGAATGCGCCGCGACGTAGACCGAATTGGTTTTGAGTTAGTGGGTTTTATTCCTATTCCTGGCGATAACCGTGAAGATGGCATTAGAAAAGAAAAAATCATACATCTGAAAATTGACGATAGCTTCCAGCAATTTATTGCTGACAACGACATTGAAGAAATCGTTATCGCGTGTGACCAACGCAGAGGTACTTTGCCTGTTGAGGTGTTATTTGACTGTCGTTTACGTGGAATCGAAGTAACTGAATTACTCGATTTTATGGAGCGCGAGACTGGTCAAATTGTTGTGAACCTGATGTACCCAAGCTGGGTTATTTATTCAAATGGTTTTCAGAGCCAGAACTATTTACGAGATGCATTGGATTACACCTTAAATGCCGTGCTCGCCATATTCATTCTGTTTTTTGTATGGCCCATAATGCTATTTACTGCCGCTTTCATTTATTTAGACGATGGAAGACGCACAGGTGTTTCTGTTTTCTACAAACAAGAGCGTGTTGGACTGAACGGAAAACTGTTCAAAATTATAAAATTTAGAAGCATGCGCCCAGACGCTGAGAAAGACGGTGCGAAATGGGCAAGTAAAAATGATGATCGTGTTACACGTATTGGTCATTTTATCCGTAAATACCGCATAGACGAACTACCTCAGTTACTGAACGTCTTTAGAGGCGAGATGGCGTTTATTGGTCCACGTCCTGAAAGACCACAGTTTGTAGAGCAGCTTGTAAGAGAAGTGCCTTACTACAATCAACGTCACAACGTGAAGCCAGGATTGGCGGGTTGGGCACAGTTGAATTACCCTTACGGTGCAAGCGTTGAAGACTCAATGGAAAAGCTTAAATTTGATCTTTACTACGTAAAACATCAAAGTTTGCTGCTTGATATTCTAATTTTGATAAGAACCGTTGAAATTGTTTTATTCGGTAAAGGGCGATAGAAATGAAGTTAGATAGTCGCCTTAATGCGATGACTGTAGATGTAGAAGATTACTTTCAAGTATCTGCCTTTGAAGATGTCATCAATAAGGAAAGCTGGGATTCTCAACAGCTGCGAGTTGGACAAAATACTCATCGCTTACTTGATCTTTTTGCCGAAAATAACGTGAAGTCGACATTTTTTACGTTAGGTTGGGTAGCTAAGCGTTGCCCTGACGTGATTAAGCGAATTGTCGACGAAGGTCATGAGCTTGCAAGTCATGGTCTAGAACACCAACGTGCGACAACTATGTCACAAAGTCAGTTCAAGGAAGATGTTTATGCGAGCAAATCTATCCTTGAAGACGTGGGCGGTACAGCAATAAAAGGCTACAGAGCACCTAGCTTTTCAGTTAACGATTCGAATACATGGGTGTACGACGTGCTTGTTGAACATGGTTTCGTCTATTCATCTAGCACCTATCCAATAGAACATGATTTATATGGTGTTCCGCAGTGGCCAAGATTTAAATACGAACGCAAGGAGGGTATCACTGAGATACCTATTCCTACCATTCGCAAGAAGGGAACAAACGTGGGCATAGGCGGCGGAGGCTTCTATAGGCTTTACCCGTATTGGCTTTCTAAAAAGCGTATTATGGCGTTCATGGAAGCGGAAAGCGCTCCGTATAGCTTTTACTTTCACCCTTGGGAAATAGACCCTGATCAGCCATATATAAAAGAGGCAAATTGGCGGTCTAAGTTCAGGCATTACATCAACCTCTCAAGAATGGAATCCAAAATTGAAAAGCTGTTAAAGGATTTTAACTGGGGTAGCATGTATGACGTCTATATCAAATGATGTCCCTAATACATATCGAAACGTTACTATAGCGCCTATGCAAGCGGCCTGCTTACTGGCCCTTGCAGTGCTTTGGCTGATTGCCTATTTCAGTACGTTTGAACAAATTGTTTTAACGTGGTTCGAGTCGACCACCTTTGAACATGCGGTTATTATCGCACCCATTGCTATTTGGTTGATTTACCGAAAGCGTTATGCCTTCGGATTGGCTCGTCGACGCAATATAGATGTCACTCTAGGCTTTGCTGGATTGCTAGCGGCCGTTCTGCTCTTTGTGGTGGGCAAACTATCTTTAATAAACGCATTGCAGCAATTTGCGCTTATGTCTATGCCTCTTTTCTTTGTATGGGGAATTTTTGGCTTTGTCACACTGCGGCATTTATTCTTTCCACTTTTTTTCCTGATTCTGTCAGTGCCTTTCGGCGAGTTTATGATTCCGCATCTTCAGGAAGTGACGGCCGATTTAACTGTCATGATGCTAAAAGTGGTAGGCGTGCCCGTTTACCGTGAGGGATGGTATTTACAAATTCCAGAGGGACTTTTCCATGTCGCTGAAGCTTGCAGCGGTATTCGCTTCTTATTTTCTACTATAACCATTGGCTTACTTATTGCGCACTTGGAAATTCGTTCCAGAATTAAACAAGCCGTTTTTCTTGCCTGTGTACTTGTTATTCCAATCCTTGCCAATGGTATGCGCGCATTTATCATGGTTTATATAGGCCATGTAAGTAATATGGAGGCGGCCGTTGGGTTTGACCATCTTGTTTACGGATGGGTATTCTTCTTCTTTGTTACAGCCTTGGTGCTGGCATTTTCACGCCTATTCTATGACGAAAAGTACGTGCCCAAATTTAGTGACAGTACAACGACAGTGGCGTTGCCTAAAAAGCGTTTCGCTGCTGCAGTCATTGTAATTGCATTAGGTCCTGTTTTCATGGGGGCTTTCCACAGTCAGCAAACACAAGCACTGGAGCAAGTGAGTGAAGATGGCGTAGTACTAACCGACATTAAATCACTATCGGGTTGGCAACCAATTTATACGGGTTTTGACGAATATCGTTTTGAGACAGTTCAAATCAACGAAGCGACTATCATACTGCATGAAATTACCTATGTGACCGAAAACGAAGAGAAAGAGTTAGTTACATGGAACAACAAGCCATATGACCCTGAAGTTTGGTCGGTGGCAGAGTCTGAGGCGCGAGTAATAGATAAGGCGCAGCAGCGCTTCCACTATAAGTATTTGCAGCTGAAAAATGGCACGGGCAGATCGATCCACCTGGTATATATGTGGAAAGTTGGTGATGTATACACGGTAAATCCGATCACTGTGAAAGGAATGCAAGTATTGAATAAGCTTTCTCTTAATGACTTTGGTGGTGTGGCATTATATGCTGCATCTGAAGGGAACGTATCACAACAAAGCTTGATCGAAGCGCTGATAAAACTAGAACAACAAAAGAGTGAGTGAGCAAGTGGATATTTCAGTAGTAATTCTGTCTTTTAACTCTGAAAAGCATATAGGCAAGTGCTTAACCGCACTTTTTGACGCGTTACAAAGTGCAGAGTTAACCGGCGAAGTTTTTGTCGTTGAAAATGGATCGGTGGATAATTCACTTGAATGTATTAACCAATACGCTGACAAGTTTGGTAGCGCGCTACACGTAATAAATCTTGGTGAAAACACCGGTACAACATTTTCAAGAAATCAAGCACTAAAGCGTGCATCAGGCAAGCACGTGTTAGTTTTAGACTCCGATGCCTACGTTAATGCAGAAGCACTTAAGCGATTAATCAGTTACCTAGAGCAAAATAAGCAAGTGGGCTTAGCTGTGCCAAAAGTGACTTATGCATCTGGTAATTTCCAGCTTTCATGTGACAAGTTTCCCACGCTATGGGGTAAAGCAAAGCGTTTCCTATTCTTGAAGAAGATGGAACAAAAACCCAATGACTTATCTCTAGTTAGCGATCCTGTTACGGTTGATTATGCTATATCAGCATGTTGGATGTTGCCTAAGCACGTTGTAGATAAAGTGGGAATGTTAGATGAAAAGATCTTCTACTCCCCAGAAGATGTCGATTACTGCATTCGTATTTGGGAGGCTGGCTTCCAGATTCACTACGTTCCAGATGTATCCGTAATTCATGACGCGCAGGAATTGTCGCGCGGTTTTAAGCTAAATAAATTCCATTTTTCGCATCTCGCGGGCATTTTTTACCTTATGAAAAAGCATAGATACTTCTGGGGTTTAAATGGACTTTACAAGCGAATTCAAAGGAGATAGCTCCCGTGTGTGGCGTAGTGGCTTGGGTAAAAGCGACAACTGACGGAAAAGTTGACGAGTCTACTTTGCGTTCAATGACAGCAACGCTTCATCATAGAGGCCCTGATGGAGAAGGGTACTATATTGACGGCAATGTGGGATTGGGGCACAAGCGACTATCAATTTTAGATGTTGAAAATGGCAAGCAACCCCTTGAAAGTGATGGCGTTGTATTAAGTTACAACGGAGAAATTTATAATTTCAAGCAACTAAAATGTGAACTAGAAGCTTTAGGGCATGTTTTTGCTTCGCAATGCGATTCTGAAGTTTTGTTATTCGCATGGAAAGAGTGGGGCGTATCAGCGGTTCATAAATTGCGTGGCATGTTCGCATTTGTTATTTATGACAAGCCTCAAAATACACTGTTTGTAGCCAGAGATCGTTTAGGTATTAAACCGTTACACTGGGCAAGAACATCACAAGGCGATTTGTTATTTGCGTCTGAGCTTAAAGCTATTACTGCGCATCCAGATATTGAAAAACAACTGAACCCCTGTGCCATAGAAGATTTTTTCTCGCTAGGCTATGTGGCCGACCCTAAAACCATCTTCAAAGATGTATTCAAATTACCGCCAGCACATGTTATTTCAATAGATTTAAGTGACCCAACGCGTGATGTAACTCCGGAGTGTTATTGGGAAATTGAAAATTTTGTTTCTGATGAAATTACCAGCGAGCAAGACATAGGCGAAGAGTTCGCTCGGCTGACGGAAGAGGCGATTACGCTACGTATGGTAGCTGATGTTCCGTTAGGCAGTTTCCTTTCAGGTGGTATTGATTCATCAGTGATTTCTGCTGTAATGCAAAAGCACTCTGAAGTACCTATTAATACCTTTTCAATTGGCTTTGACTTATCTAAGTATGATGAGTCTTTTTATGCGAAGCAGTTGGCCACGCAATTAGGGTTTAGGCATTTGAACACTAGTGTTTCCATTAATGATTTAACCTTTATGGAGACCTTGGTTGATATTTACGATGAACCCTTTGCAGATAATTCGGCTATTCCAACATTCATACTATCGGGTGTTGCGGCGCAGCATGTAAAAGTAGCGCTGTCTGGTGACGGTGCTGATGAGTTGTTATACGGTTATCGCAACCACAAAATGTTGTGGGTTGAAGAGAAAATCCGCAAGTGTTTGCCAGACGGCGTACGCAAAAAAATGTTTGGTACATTGGCAAAACTCTATCCCAACCTTAAAACTGCTCCGAAATTTTTGCGCGGTAAAACAACCTTAAACGCTTTGTCTGGTAACGCAATAAGCAGTTATCACAATGCTATTTCTATCACGCATCAAAATGAATTAGCCCGCTTGTATTCGCCGCAACTTAAAGCGCAATTACATGGCTACAGTAGTTTGAGCATGTTTGATGATATAGCGAAGAAATGCAAAAGCACTAACAGCCTTAAAGCTATTCAGCTTATAGATTTTAAAACCTATCTTGCAGGTGGCATTCTTACCAAAGTAGACCGTGCAAGCATGAAAAACTCGCTTGAAGTGCGCGTACCCTATTTAGACCATCATCTGGTTGAGCGTACGCTGGCTGCATCTCCATCACTCAATTTATCGTGGGGCCAAACCAAGAGGCTTTTGGTCAACGGTTTTAAACACTTGCTTCCCTCATTTGTCACTAAGCGAAACAAAATGGGGTTTTCATCACCCATCGACGAGTGGCTTCGACAGATTCCCAAAGAGAGTTTGAAAAGTAAACTTTCAGAGGGGGCGCTGGCGCAAACTGGGCTATTTTCTCTAGACGGTATCAGCATACTGCTAGATGAACATCACGAGCGTGGTCACGAACATGGGATGACTATTTGGTCACTTCTTATTTTTAACGCATTTTTAGAAAAACACTTTGGAACACAAAAAAGTGAAAATATTGTATCACCATAGAATTGCCTCGAAAGATGGGCAGTATGTTCATGTCGAAGAATTAACTAACGCGCTTGACGAGTTAGGGCACGAACTTCATTTTGTTGCGCCGCAAGTTAATGAAAATGCGGATTTTGGTGGTGATGGCGGTTTTGTAAGTAAACTCAAAAAAGCATTACCCAAAGCGTTGTATGAAATCCTTGAGCTGAGCTACAGCGCATGGGTTTTCATCAAGCTTGTGGTTGCTATTTTAAAGTTTAAGCCCGAAGTTATTTACGAGCGTTATAACCTTTATCAACCTGCGGGAGTGCTAGCAGCAAAGCTATTCAATATTCCTTTGCTACTAGAAATTAATGCCCCTCTTGCTGAAGAGCGCGCAAAATATAGTGGTCTGGCGCTACAAGGCTTTGCCAAAAAGATAGAAGACTTTACCTGGAGAGGCGCCACACATTGCTTGCCTGTTACTGATGTTTTGGCTGATTACATGCGAGAGGCCGATATTCCAGAGTCAAGAATAACGGTTATTCACAATGGTGTAAGGCAGCAGTTCATTGACGAAATGATGCAACATGACATCAACGTTAATAAACAAGAAATTGTTATTGGGTTTACAGGTTTTATTCACCCATGGCACGGAATGGACAAAGCTTTAGAGGCAATTGCAGAACACAAGGAACTTCCGCTGCGCTTAATTTGTGTGGGTGATGGGAATATTTTACCTGACTTACGGCAGCAAGCTGAGAGGTTAGGCATTTCGGAAAAAGTGGAGTTCAAAGGTCTAGTTACACGCGATAAAGTATTGGATTTTGTAAAAGAATTCGACATTGCGTTACAGCCTGATGTAACCGCTTATGCATCACCTTTGAAAATGTTCGAGTATATGGCCGTTGGTGCTTTAATAGTGGCACCGAAAACGTCGAATATTCAAGAAATACTAAGTGACGATACAGCGCTCTTCTTCGAAAAAGGCGACAAGGCTGAATTCAAAAAAGCGCTTACTACTGCAATAACGTCATACAAAGTTTTAGACTGCAAACGCAGAGCGGTTAAGCAAAGCGTATTAGATAAGCAATTTGTGTGGCAAGAGAATGCGAGAAAGGTTGTTGATTTGGCAAAGAGAGTAGCAAATGAAGCGCATAATTAGTCTGGCTGTGTTATTCGTATTACTTATAGCGTTGGGTAGTGTACTTGTTCTAAAAGGTAATGAATCAATTGCGATTTGTAAGCCAAGTAAAACGTCAACGCCGTACTGTAAATTTGTTGGTAAAACCACACAAGTGTATCTAAATAGTGATGGTCTGGGTTTGGTGTTTATCGACGGTAATATTGACACTAAGAGTGCATCTGATTTTGGATATGCTATTTCTTCAGGAAGTGCGTTTGCCTTTGATATTCAAAATTCACATGGCCGGGCAATGTTTGATATGGCGTTATTGGCTCGGCAGCACAATTTCACAATAGAAGTACACGCTAGAGAAGTCGAACAAGGCTATCTCTTAGCTGATCGTATATGGGTAAAGTAGAGGATTCGCATTGTCTTTGACAGCAATAGCATTTCTTGCTGCATACTTTGGATGTTTATTCAGGGCGTTTAGCAAAGATCCCAAGTGGGGGTTATATGCTTATCTTTTAGCATTCTATGCACACCCCGTTGGCCGCTGGTGGGGACAGTCTCTGCCAGATCTAAGGTGGTCTTTCTTAGCGGCGCTCGTCACCTTGGTAGCCGTATTTTTTTCAAAGAAAAAGGGGCGTTGGCTCAGCTCAAAAGAGTCAAAGTACTACTTAGTATTTTTGCTTTACCTGTTAGCTCAATACCTTTGGGTACTGAACAGTGCTTTTCACACAATTTTTGTGTTGTTAGTGGTCAAATACTTCATTCTTATTCTCTTAATACAGCAATGTTTAAAAACCAAAGAAGACGTTATTGGCTTTATTATCTGTAACGCGCTTGGGGCACTATATTTTGGTTATTTAGGGTATTCGTATGGTGGAGGAAGGCTTGAGGGCGTTGGTGGGCCCGGAGTCGAGTCTGCTAATGGGCTGGGCCAGCATCTATCGATTCTGCTTGTTATCTCTTCATATCTGTTATTAATAAAAATTGGAAAGATAAAGTATTTATTGCTCTTCGCCGTGCTGGTGATTCTGAATACCATTATGTTAACAGAGAGTCGTGGGGCATTGTTATCTCTGGTGCTCACTGGCGTAGTTGCTATTTTCTTTGTGCCGCCTAGCGTTAAAAAAGTCTTCTTTTCATTGGCCATTCTTGGTGCGGTAGCTTTTGGTTTGCTAATGGGCCCTCAGATTGTCGAGCGCTTCAAGAGCACTCAACAAAATAGCTTTGGCGAAATTCAAGACAAGAGTGCGGCATCAAGGCTAGTTATTATTAAAGCGCAATACGAAATTTTTAAAGAGAAGCCTTTATTAGGTCAGGGGCACCGTACAACATTGGTTTTAAGTCCGTTGTATATCCCTCAAGAGTATTTGTCCAAAGTGAAGTCTGGAGAGCAGGTAGTACAAAGAAGGGCGTCACATAACTTTTTAATGGGTATGCTAACAGATCATGGGATAATCGGTGTTACCCTCTATGCGCTAATTAGCTTGTCTTTATTTAAGAGTTTGCTCAAAGTGAGAAAAGTGATAAAGACCGAAGCAAAAGTTGATAACGAATTACTATTAATTCAAGCTGGTCTGTGCTTGGGTTTTGTTTGTTATTTGATCGCTGGAATGTTTTCAAACAACAAAATCTTTGAGATCGCCGTGTGGCTTATTGCGCTAATACCAATAATAAATAGACTTTTAGAACAGTCATTAACTAGGAATCAAAATGCTAATTGATGGACGCACACTGAACGAAGGTGAAGTAATTAATACTGACATCTGTATCTTAGGCGGTGGGCCTGCCGGGATAACATTGGCAAATGAACTCAATGGAAACGCTTTAGATGTAGCTCTATTAGATGCTGGCGGAGAGCAGTATGAAGCCCAAGTTCAAGAGCTTTACGAAGCTGACAGCGTTCCAGAGTTTTATCCTGACCCTAAAATATCACGACTTCGTTTTTTAGGTGGTGCCAGTAACCACTGGGCTAATAATACGTCTCCTTTTTCTCCTATAGACTTTGAAAAGAGGGATTGGCTAGAACACAGTGGTTGGCCAATTAGCTACAACGAAATGATGCCTTACTATGAAAAGGCTGCTATGTACTGTCAAACAGGAGATGATGGTTACTCAAGTGAATATTGGTTGCCATCAATGGGATTAACCGACTTGCTTTCAGAAGCTAAGTTTTCTCGACTAGGCATAGCTAAAGCGTCTTTACCTCCTACTCGATTCTACGTGTCACATGGTAAGCCTCTTGTTGAAAGCGATAACGTAAAACTTTATACGTATGCAAGTGTAGTTGATTTAGAGTTTGATGAGTCTGATAAACGCATCATTTCCGCTTCTTTTACATCTTACAATGGAAAAACACATAAAGTGGTTGCGGATCGATTTGTACTTTCTATGGGAGGTATGGAAAATGCGCGTATGCTTCTGTTGTTTAACGAGAAGTATAAAAACAAGGTAGGTAACAAGAACGACAACGTGGGAAGGTATTTTATGGATCATCCCACAATGAACGCTGCTCATCTTATTAGTGATGTTGCAAAATTAGACTCAATGAGCCGCTTTGAAGGGCAGAGGTTCTTAGTTGCTTTCTTTGAGTTGACCGAAAAGGCTTTGAGAGAAGAAGAGCTTATAAACCTGAGAATGCCAGTTGTAAGCGGCACAGAATATGGTATGTCTGACGGCGTATCGTCGTTTCATATTCTGAAAAATGCTTTGATAAAAGGCGAACTTCCAGAAGATTTGTTCACCCATTATGGCAACTTGATCCTCGATGCGGATATGGTAATTGAGGCTGTTGCTAGAAAGCAGTTTGACACGAAAATTTTTGAAAGTGCTAAAGATAAGTTGGGGTACCAAATACCCATGATGGTGGAGCAGCTACCTGAGCGAAATAACCGCATTTACCTTTCATCTAAAAAAGATAAATTTGGGTTAAACAAACTTTCAATCGAATGGCAGGTATCGAAGCGAAATAGAGAGCTAATGTGGAGGTCTCTTGAAGTTTTCGCGAGAGACATGGGTATTACCTCAATCGGAAGACTCAGGTTACTAAAAGAGAGAGCATCAAGACTTTTCGGTGACCAAATGGGCTTTGGGCATCATCACATGGGAACTACTCGTATGTCTGATACACCAGAGAATGGCGTTGTGGACAAAAACTGTAAAGTGTTTGATGTTGGTAATTTATACGTTGCTGGTTCTAGCGTTTTTCCGACTGGTAGCCACGTACCTCCAACGCTGACGATTTCCGCGATATCCGTACGATTAGCAGACCACCTTAAGAGTGGAGTGTAAAACATGACAAGTAGAAGAAGCTTTCTTAAAACTGTTTTGGCAGCAAGTTCATTATCTGTTACAAAATGCTTTGGCCTAGAGTCAACCGTAGATAGTGGCGATCTGCATTTTCTGACTTCATTGTATAAAAGCTGGATGAACCACTATGGACAAACTCCGGAGAGTTATCTAGCTTCTTTGGGAAGTGAGATTAAAGACCCTTCTTTTTACAAAAGTAAAATCAAACATGATTTTTTGACAGATGATGTTTTTGAATTTGACGGTGTGATCTTAAGCAAAACAGAAGCCGCAGGGATATCAACGCTACTAACATTGTAGCTACCCCAACCTTATGAACGCATTGCTTTTACGACTTTACTTTGGGTTGAGAAAGAGTAGTGGTAAAAAAATGAAGCATGAGAAAAAATAAACAATCTCTGTTATTCAAAAAAAATGATAAATACAACACGCTCTGCCCGCTGCTGGAAAAGAGTATGAATATAGTTAATAGGATTTTCTGAAAATGTGCGGGATATTAGGAACGCTAAATTTTACTAATACGGTTGATGAACAACGACTTGCCTCAATGCGAGACACAATGCCGTATCGTGGTCCAGACAGCAACGGAATTTGGATTTCCAACAATTTGCACTGTGGTCTTGCTCATTTGCGTTTAAGCATATTAGATCCGACGCCCGCTGGCCATCAACCTAGGGTAGAAGAGAATGGTCGTTTCGTTATTTCCTATAACGGCGAAGTGTATAATTACATTGAAATTAGGGCCGAACTTCAGAAAAAAGGTTATACATTTGAAACGGGCACTGATACTGAAGTTATTTTAAGTGCGTACATTGAGTGGGGCGAAGATTGCTTAAATCGCTTCAATGGTATGTTCGCCATTGCTATATACGACAATGAAACCGAAACCCTATTTTTAGCCCGAGACCGTTTGGGCATTAAACCTGTTTATTACTATCAAGATAAGCATGAGCTTATCTTCGCCTCTGAAACCAAAGCAATACTAAAAGGGTTAAGCGCGCTTCCAGACCTTAATGTCGAACTCATCGATGACTACATGAGCTTTGGATACATACCTGGTGAAAAAACCTTGCACAAAGGCATTAACCGACTAATGCCAGGGCACTACGCCATTGTGAAAGGTCGCGAAATGAAAATCACGCAATGGTGGGATTTAACATTTAACAATGACGAAGACAAAGGCTTCGATTATTACTTAAATGAGAGTAAACGGTTACTTGAAAGTGCCATCGATTTGCGGTTAAGAAGTGATGTGCCGCTCGGTATTTTCTTAAGTGGTGGCATTGATTCAAGTGCAGTAGTTGGGCTGCTTGCAGACAAAGTTAAAGAACCATTAAAAACGTTTTCGATAGCCTACGATTTTGGTAAGAACTTTGATGAAACACAGTACGCCAGAATGGTGGCAGACAAGTTTGGTACTGATCATCATGAGTTAAAGATTACCCCTCAACAGTTTGCCGACTTTATTCCTGAATATATTCACTTAATGGATGAGCCAGTTACCGAGGCTGCTGCTATTTCCCTGTTTTTTGTTTCAAAACTGGCAAAAGAAAAAGTGACAGTTGCGCTTTCAGGTGAAGGTTCTGACGAAATATTTGCTGGTTACGACCTGTATCAGTATATGAATGTGTTAGAAAAGTACCGTGCTGTTGTTGGTCAAAAAGGCACAGAAATTTTTGCAGGAATTGCTAATAAAGCATTGGGTAAAAGCCACAAGGTATCTAAATACTTAAATATGGCAACGCAACCAATAGAAAAGCGTTACAAAGGTATGTCGACATACCCCGATGCGCAAAAAGAGGCTTTGTACCGTCCTGATTTTAAAGTAGAGCTAGAAAAAGCCAAAACAGAAACTGGCCATGGTGCCTTTTCAGCAAAGTTGTTTGATAAAACAAAAGACAACGACCAACTAAGTAAGATGCTTTATTTTGATACGAAGACGTGGTTAGTGGACGATTTGTTGATTAAAGCTGATCGAATGAGCATGGCTACATCGGTTGAGCTTCGTGTTCCGTTTTTGGACTACAGACTTGTAGAGTTTGCAGCTAGCATTCCTTCTAAACACAAAATCAATAAAGGTGAAGGTAAATATCCATTGAAGAAAATGATGGAAGGTATTTTGCCTAATGACATTATTTACCGTAAGAAAATGGGCTTCCCTACACCGTTAAAGTTAATGTTTCAAAATGAGCTCAGAGAGTATGCAACCAATCTACTATTGGCTGAAGACACCCGAGTTCACAAGTTCTTTAAAAAGGAGCGTATTGCGCAGCTGATTGAGGAACACAACGCCGATAAGTATGACCATCATAAAACCTTATGGCAATTGGTGGTGTTGGAAGAGTGGCTGAGAAAAAATAGCTAGCTAACATGAGTAAGACAACTTATCACCCCCATATTGATGCATTGCGTGCATTTGCTGTGCTTGCTGTGATCATTTTTCATGTTAATCACAATTATCTGGAAGGTGGTTTTGTTGGCGTTGATATATTTTTTGTTATTTCTGGCTATTTAATCACTGCGCAAATATTAAAAGCGGTAAGTGAGGACCGTTTTTCATTTCAAGATTTCTACAGTAGGCGGATTAAACGAATCTTGCCAGCTGCGCTGTCAGTAATTGGGTGTACGGTTCTCATAACGCAATTCATATACTTGCCAGATGACGCGGTCGATGTAGCATCCTCCGCCATTTGGTCATCGCTTTCTCTGCCCAACGTTTATTTTTGGAAGTTTGACGATACTAGTTACTTTGCCTCTAGTAGCTATACCGTACCATTGCTGCACTATTGGTCATTGGGAGTTGAGGAGCAGTTTTATTTTGTATGGCCTTTAGTTATCGTGCTGTTTTACAGAAGGCTAAGTGCTTCGGCATTTATGTTGATGTTAGTACTTACTGTTTTATTGTCCGCAGGGATAGCAGAGTGGTTAATTGCGTCACGTCACTCTTTCGTTTATTACATGCTACCCACTCGAGCGGGTGAGCTATTAGTTGGTGGTGGCTTAGCTGCGCTTTTACATTACGGTTTTCTTGAAAAACCAAAAAAGGCGAGTTGGGTATTTCCTGTATCATGTATCGCGCTACTTATTTCCGTTTTATTTATTCATAAAGAGCATACATTCCCAGGCTTTTTATATTTACTACCCACTTTGGCTGCCGCAGGTTTCATTTGGAGCGGCTTCAACAATAACTCGCATTTGGCAAAGTTGCTAAGTAACCAGGTACTGCTATGGGTAGGTAAAATTTCTTTTTCTGCATACCTTGTGCATTGGCCGCTATTAGCATTTTTCCGGTATGGCTACGGTGAACCTAGTCTACTGATACAGTTAGTTTTATTTTTTCTAATATTTGTATTAGCCCATCTAAATTGGCGATTTGTGGAAGAAAAATTCAGACATAAGAGCTTGCCATTTCGACAACTATTGTTAAGGCAAGCTGTTGCTCCGATTTTTTTCGTATCTCTTATTAGCGCTAGTGTGATTTGTTCAGATGGCTTTGGTGTAAGGTATTTCAGTGAACAATACAAAAGTCAGCTTGTAGAAAATCAAAATAATGCGAAAGCCCCAAATTCTTACAAACATGTTTGCCAATATTGGCGTTTAGAGCAAGGTCATTTAGCAGATGATAACTGTGTGTTAGGTAAAGGAAACACGCCAAAGGTTTTGTTGTGGGGAGATTCCAATGCAGCACAGTACATCGGAGTGTTAGAAAGCATCGCGAATAAGCAAAAGTGGAGCTTTAGAAATATTTCTCACGCAGCATGTCCTCCAATTTTTTCTGGAGTAGAGAAATTTGTAACAGCAAAACGACTTAGTGACTGTCTTAGTTCTATAGAGTTAGTGAGAAGTACACTGGAACAGTACGACACAATTATTATCTCGTCTGCCTTTCATTATTACATAGAAAAGAATGACGATTACTTCATTCATTTTTTTGAAGCATTAACTACGCTAAGCGAAACACATAAGATTGTTGTGTTGGGCAATGTTCCTGTGTTTGATAATTTTGATAGAAACTGTCTTGCTAAAGCGATCACTTATCCTTGGCTCAAGTGTGACTATGTAGCAGATACGAAAAAGATTGAAGAGATTAACAAAACACTGAGTCGTTTTACTGAAAGTAGTCCGAAAATTCACTTTGCATCACTCAACAGTTGGTTATGCAAAGAAGAATGTACTCCCTATAAAGCTGGCAGGCTCATTTACTATGACGGAAGTCATTTGGACGCGATAGTTACCAGGGACAGTGATGTTATGTCTGACTTTGAAGTTACAATAAAACGCGGAGTGCAATTTGAATAAGCATATTTCTTTGTATCTGGATGTTTGGCGCTTTGGAGCTGCATTAGTAGTATTTCTTTCTCATGTAGCATCACAGAAGATAAGTAATGGTTTGTTTTGGCAGACTAAACATTATGACCAAACTGCTGTGATGATATTCTTTGTCATGTCAGGATTCGTCATTTCATATATATCATCGACTAAAGAGACTGAATTAAAAGACTACTCTATAGCACGAGTAAGTAGGCTCTATTCAGTTGTAGTTCCTGCGTTGTTGATCACTTTTATTGCCGACTCCATTGGTTATTCTATTAACCCTGAATTCTACACGGAAGGGCCTTGGCCGTTTGAGACTGATAGCTATCTACTTACATATTTCCTGTCTTTTTTGATGATTCAAAATGTTTGGGACCTTGGGTTAAATCCAGGTATCAATCAACCATTTTGGTCATTAACGTTTGAATGGATTTACTACATTGCATTTGCTGCCGTATTTTATTTTAAGTCTAACTGGAAGTATGCTTGGCTTGCATTGATTTTAGTTTTGGCTGGGCCTACGATTGTGGCGCTTTTCCCTATTTGGTTACTGGGTTATTTTTTATATCGAGTGATGTCAAATAATGCGCGCCAAACTAACTCACTTCTTTCAGTGCTAATTTCATTTAGTGCGGTAGTTGCGATGGTCCTTGTGGGTCCTGAAATACGTAAAATAGAGTTTTCAAGTTCCCTTATAGCTAGAAAAGAAGTATATGGCGATTACTTTGATGCAATAATGTTTTGCATACACCTCTATTTTGCACCGTCGATATTACATTATGGAGGCTACATATTAGAGAGGTATGCTAGTGCCATCAGGAAGGTTGCTGCGTGTACTTTTGCGCTTTACCTTTTTCATAGGCCACTTATACAGCTGATTGCTGCTATTACACCTACCGACCTCGAAGATTCTTTTTATAGATTAAGCCTTCTATTGATTCCCTTATTAATCGTATTTACCGTAGGTTATTGGTCAGAAAAACAAAAAAGCAACTTAAAAAACATCTTGAATGATTTGTGCACAAAGTTTGTAGGGAAAGTTAAGTAGGCTATGTCATCTAACAACAGAAAAAAAATACTCGCTATCAGTTATTTGTTTCCAAATTCGGAAAAACCTAATCACGGTGTATTTGTGTATAATCGCTTAAATGCCATGGCTAAATATGCCGATGTCACGGTTATTAACCCTATACCTTGGTCACCGTTGCATTCCTTTATTGATAAGTTTAAACACCTAAGGAATATTCCTGCTAAGACCCAGCGTGGTAATCTGACTATATATCACCCCAGATACCTGTCAATTCCAGGATATGCAAAAGGGATTGAAATTCCTACCTATCGCAGCGCAGTGAAAAAGGTGATTAACGAAATAGGCTTCGATTTTGATTTGATTGACTTGCATTGGACTTTCCCAGACCTTCCAACAGGTGACTATTTAAGTAACCGTTATGGTGTGCCGTATAGAGTAACACTTAGAGGGATGGAAGCCTTTCATATTCAAGATGGTGACGTACGTCAGGCGTCTGTAGCACAGTATTTAAATAAAGTTGATAGCATTATTTCGCTTAGTACTGAGATGGCTAATCAAGCGATATCAATGGGGGTAAGCCCGGAAAAGGTCACTGTAATTCGAAATGGCGTAGACACCGAAATGTTTTACTACAAGCCTATTGAAGAGAGTAGAGCGCTTTTAAAGCTGCCGAAAGAGCATAGAATTGTGCTTGGCGTGGGATCGCTTATTCATCGAAAGGGCTTCGATGTTGTCATTAAGGCCATGGCTGAAATTGAATCGAAAGAAAAGCTGTTTCACTTCTACATATTAGGTTCAGAAGGGCCTGAAGGCGATTACAGAAGCGAGTTGAAAAAACTGGTAAGGGAAAAAGAGTTAGAAAACTTCGTGCATTTTGTAGGTGCCGTTCCTAACGAAACACTAGTCGACTGGTATAATGCAGCAGATGTTTTTTGCTTATCAAGTAGAGGGGAGGGGAGCCCCAATGTGCTTACAGAAGCATTGGCTTGTGGTTGCTCAGCGGTAAGTACCAAGGTTGGCAGTGCGCCTGATATTATGGAGAGCGAAAAAGGTTTGGGTGTTTTGGTTGACGTAGACGACAGCCACAACATGAGAGATGCCCTATTACAGCTTTTAGCTAAAGAAAATGATAGGCAGCAACGTGCTGAAGTATTTGGAAAGTACACGTGGGATTGGTGTGCAAAACAGACATTTGATGAGTAAAACACAAAATGAAAAGTAAAGTTACAGACTCCACAACAAAAATTTCAAAATATATTAAGCCGTTCTATCAGCAAATTAGATATGCCACTAACTCGTCGTCAAGAATCGTCGCGATACTAGGATGTCAAAGGTCAGGCACAACATTACTATCCAGAGTACTCGACTCTTTTACCTACACTCGTACTTTTGGAGAATTTAGTTCGCTATCATCAGAATGCCCGAATAACATAAGATTAAACGCTTTATCAGATGTGAAAGTGACACTAGGTAAAGTCAAAGCTCCTCTAATAGTCATGAAGCCCTTAGTCGAGAGCCAGAATGCCATTAGTCTATTGGACACGCTTGAGAATATTACTGCTGTTTGGTTATATCGGAATTATCTCGATGTGGCCCTCTCTGACCTTAAAAAGTTTCCAAAAACATCTGGCCGAGGAAATTTGCAACCTATTCTCGACCGTGATGAGAATAATTGGCGCTCACAAAACGTTCCTGAAGAATTAGTTGAAACTGTAAAGGCAGTTTATTCAGATTCACTCACAGAATTGGATTGTGCTTGTCTGTTTTGGTTTGTAAGAAACTCGCTATTTTTCTACCAAGGGTTGGAAAAGCGTGACGATGTGGTTCTTTGGAAATATGAAAACCTCATGTTTGAACCAGAGAAACATTTTTCACAGTTATCTGACAAACTAAAAGTAGACCTTTTAGACTATGATTTTTCAAAGACATTCTCAAAAAGTTCTATAAAAAAAGAAAGTGGTACTAAGTTAAATGTTGAGGTGGAGAGGCTTTGTCAAACGTTGATGACTAAACTTGATGCACATTGCGTGAGTTAACTAAGCGCAACCTTTAAGGCTCATTTAAAAAGAAAGTTCTTAGGCTTTTCTCGGTACTTAGCTCCAATTAAAGAAGTACTTAGTTAAGACAAGCTTATAAGAAACAAGTAATATTGGCAGCGTAGGTAACATTTGGTTTTTTTCAATGGAATTGTGCCAGACTTATCTACCACTTTATTTTAGATTTGAGGTTTAGCAAGCAGAATAGCTTGTCTAGCTCTTATATTTTTCCTTCCGTTTTTCACTACAGGTATATCCGTGAGAAGTGCATTTTTGTGGTCTTTTGCATCAAATTATCTTGAAGTCATTATTAGGATTGTTTCTGTAGTTGTTCTTGCACGGTTGCTTACTCCAACAGAAATCGGAACATTTGCAATAGCAGGTGCTATTTTCGCGGTTGCTCAGATGTTTAGAGATATGGGGCTATCAAGCTATTTGATAAAAGAAGAGCAATTAACAGATGAAAAGAAGTCGGGTGCACTTTTTGTTTCATGGTTTATATGTATTTCACTCAGTTTCATAATTTATTGCTCTTCCGATTCAATTGGAAAATATTATTCGAACGCTGAAATTGGCGAAATCCTCAATATTTTTTGTATTAACCTTTTGCTTATCCCTATTGGTATACTGGAACAAAGCCAAATTAGAAGAAATCTAGATTTCAAAAGGCTTGCTTGCGTTACTGTGTTTAGTCAAACAGTGCATCTGACTATTGCAATCTATCTTGCTTATGACGGGTTCGGTGCGCTGAGTCTAGCCTATGCATCTTTATCAGCAACAATCACGACCATTATTATGGTTAAGTTATTAGCGCCAAATCGCCGTTTTTACTTCCCAAAATTTCAATATGCTAAACAAGTGCTACCGTTTGTTTTTCGAGTCGGAGGGGCAAATATCCTAAATAGCTCTAATGAACAAGGGCAGCCTATCATCGTAGGAAAGTTGTTAACTGAAGAGGCCGTTGCGATACTCGATAAGGGAACTGCCGCCATTATGATGCTTGACCACTTTTTGTTTAATGCGATAAAGCGTGTTTTGGTTCCTCTTTTTTCAAAATTAAAACGAGAAAAGAAAAATGTTCAAGGAACCTACTTAGAGATAGTTTGCGTAGTCACCTGTATCGCATGGCCGTTTTTGGTTTACCTCGGCTATCATGCGGAACTTGTAGTGTTAGTTCTATTCGGGGAACAGTGGGT
This sequence comes from Alteromonas sp. 009811495, assembly GCF_028865455.1. Taxonomy (NCBI): domain Bacteria; kingdom Pseudomonadati; phylum Pseudomonadota; class Gammaproteobacteria; order Alteromonadales; family Alteromonadaceae; genus Alteromonas; species Alteromonas sp. 009811495. The sequence continues at coordinate 3,039,947 of NZ_CP113972.1, read as the reverse complement.
GGACGCCATCGTTCTTATTCCATACCTATGTGTTGCTTTTGCTATCGCGACGATTAGTCGGTATGTGAACGAATTACTGACCAGTACAGGCTTAGAAGTTCAGCTCTTGAGGACAAGTGTTGTTACCACAGTTGCGCGATTAGTGACATTAATATTGGTTGCACCGTATGGATTAGAAGCAATAGCTATGTCTTTAATACTAGTGGAGTTATTTAGGTTTATTGTCACTTCCTTCTATCTCAATAAACACCTTAATATTGGACCTAGTGATTTTATCAGGTCTTGCAGCAAGAGTATGGCTGTGATGATGATTTGTATTTTGCCAATAGTTCCACTTCACGTATTTTCATGGGATGCAGGGTCACTGTTAGTTGTTTCTTTACACTCTTTATTTGTAGCTGTGTTTTGGTTCACTGCATTGAAAGTCACCGAGCATCCGTTGCTTAAGATGTTGCTGAGCTTGATGCCAAAAAAAAGTAGTTAAGTATTGGCTAACAAATTTAAAGAGCAAATAAAGCAAGGGAGCCCTATTTGGGCTCCCTAGACATATACTTCGAAAGCGACGCTAAGCGCCATAAATTAGCTCTATTTTTTCGACAACTAGCGAACTGTTAACTGATACGTTTGAACTTATATTTATTAAATCTAACCATGTAATGTTTAAATCAGCCAATTCAAACTGGCTGTACCCTGTGCCAGGCTCTTGCGCGATTTGATCGAAGCCAGAAACTGTTGTTTGTGATAGCTCAAACCAAGTGCCCCCATGAATTTGTCTACCCTCATAATCAAAAGAAACCATTGGTGCAAACACTAATTCTTCGCTACTAAAATTCTTCCAGGTAACTTTTAACTGCGCATTAGCTTCAATATTAATGCCGTCACCTTTTATTCCTTGGTAGTTATATTTTCCGTTATTTCCAATTACTATTCCGAGCCCCTGTTCGTAAAACCCCGTGTAGTTATCCATAAATACCGAGTTTAGGCTTTCATGAAGTTCGAATTCACTCGAGTTTTGTAAAGAAAAGTCTGCCAAAACCACACTTGTTTGAGATGCTTGCGCTTCTATCGCCTTCGTAAAGTTTATTGGCATTTCACAATAATCAGATTGGTCGAATTGGGCACTTACCACTTCGATTCTTTCTAACAAAAGTGTTTTGTTGTTAGAAAAGTTGCTATTTACATTAATGCTGTACGAATTTAATGGCGCAGTTACCATTAGCTCGGAAACGGTTGTATTTCCACTCGTTGCATTCGCAATATCTAGCGATATCCACTCATGACTTTCTGCTTGGTTAAATCGATTTTGTACTGAAAAAGAAAGGCGTGGAGCAAATGAAATAGCGTCTTCGCCAATATTTCTCCAAACGAGTCTTATTTTATCGCCTGCATCCAGATAGATGCCTGAGCCTGAGATCCCTTGATAGTTATACTCTGCGTTGGAACCAACTAAAGTCGTCATTCCACTTTGATATACGCCCGTGTATATGTCATGAAAAACGCTGTCGAAGTAGCTTGATGGTAAATAGGTTTGGCCGAACTCTACTAGCACTTTGCATTGACCAATTCTCAATTGGTCTTCAGTTCGTACATCTATTTCTAGCTCAACATCAGTTGTTTGGCCTACGTTATCAATCGCAGAAAGGATGACGGTGTCGGAGCTTGCTTGTGATGCAACACCAACTAACTTGTTGCCCTCTAACGTTAGGCCATTGGGCAGCCCTATTGCTTGAAGATTGTAGGGGCTTTTACCACCTTCAACCACAATTTCCTGCTCGTAATTATAACCAACAACCGGTTGATTGATTTCAGACGTCTTGATTTGCAATGGGTAATTAACATCTACAATAGTGTAGTCGATAGTCTTAACAAGGTTTTTTTTCGCTACCTGGCCAACTCCTGGAACATCAACAAGCATATTGTCTTCTTCATAATAATTACCTTCAGCGCGCTCTGAAATATCGCGAACGGCGAAGTAGACAGTGCTACCTTCCGATAGGTAAGCGCGGTGCTCATCTCTTAGTTTCAATGATGCCCAAAGTAGATTGTAGCCATTATTAGGTTTGTAGATAACGCCTTCTGCATTTGACTGTCTTCTGTCGAAATTTGTGACAAAAGCTGGTGTGAATGCGCCCTCAAAATTACTATTGTCAATTGGCTCGAAAGAGTACCGTACCTCATACTTTGCTGAGCAATCTAAACAACGATATTTATCTTCAAAAGAAATGTCGAATTCGCTTGAATCGGGCGAGTAGCCTACTGCAAGCGTTTTGATAGTTTCTTCGTTTTCGTAAGGCTTATAATTTGTGCTTACTTCGTCAATGTAATACACACTGTTTGCTGGCAAATATTTAGAAAAATCAGCTCGAAGGTTAAATGCCGCAATATTGGCAAAATAATCTGTACCGCTGCCTGCATATTCTGTCCCGCCCTCAGCGAATGCGTGAAGGTCGTTAACACCACCACTATTTTTGTGAGTTGGGCTTGCATCAAACTGTATTTTAGTCCATCCCCCCATAGGAATATTCGAGGCGTGGTGGTAGTAATGTGCACCTTTACTCGTATCTACAAATGGATAAAACGAAAAGCTTTTGACTGGTGAATTATAGAACTCTGCAGAATACTTATCGATATCTACACTATTTCTAGGCATTAAAACCCACACAGTTAAGCGGTTCTTTCCCGAAAATTGTTCAATCTTGCTCGTTGGTGTCGGGCCCTTGTAATACAAGGCAATATCGCCTGGTAGAAGCGACTGTACACCTAAGTCTTCATCAGAGACGAACTCTTTTTTACTTCTAAGCGGTGTGCCATCGGATTGTGAGTTACCGTTAGCATCTTTATACATTCCGCCTGTGAGATGAACTCGAAGCGATGTTCCTTCGACAGAAAACTCAGAACTTGAGTCAATATATCCGTATTGAAGCCAACCCATATGATCAGAGTTTCTTTCATTATAATAGGGATAAAACTTGGAACCATCTGCTCGACAAAGCTTAGATTGCGCTTCGCCATTGTATATTTGGCAGGGATTTTCTCCCTTATCCGAATAATACCAATCGTCAAAGCCGCGCTCTAATTCACCGTTCTGGAAATCGAACGACATAAAAACATCGGGTTCTGCATTAATAACGGGTGCTGTACTTACTGTAACAGCGGTAAAAACACTCAATAGGCTCTTCATACAACTACTCCTGAAAGCACCTAACAACAAAGTGATTACAAGTGTAGATATGTACATTTTTTGTTCAAGTTACATTGGGTGTGTGTTTAAGAAACTAGTTATGAGCATTCATTCTCAACCTAAACCAGTGCTATAAGCGCGTTGTGCAATTGTCTTGCTTTGTGTTCTCTACTGTGACCGTCAAGATTTCTTTTTATTTCAGCGGATTGCTGTTCAATGATAGCCAAAAGTGCGGCTTTTGATTCTGCTTCAGAATAGCAACTTACTACGCCAGCGTGATTTGCGGCTAAAGTTTGCGTAGCACTTCCTGTAGGAGATTTAACCAAAAGTGGTTTCTGTGTTCTCAAGTATTCGTAAAGTTTTCCAGGTATCTGCTTGTTAAACCTTTCGTCCTGTATAAGTAAAAGTGCACTACACTGCATCATATTAGACAAAGCGTTAATGAAAGGAACGGGAGGAATAAATTTGACAAGGTTTACTATACCTAATTCATTAAGCGTATGATGAAAGTCTTGGCCATCACCAGCGCCTTGAAATATAAGTTCAAAGTTGTCTTCATTGATCATTCCTTCACGTTGCAACAATGCAAGAGCACTGAAGATTGGCTTAGGGTCTCTGCCATGAGGATACAATACGCCTGAATAATATAAACTAAACTTGTCAGTTGAAAACGGAGATTCCATAGAGGGTAACTCAGCTAACTTTTTAAAGTTGCTTTCGTCAAAACCATTCTCAATTACCATGCTTTTGTCACTTACTAAGTCGCCATATTCTTTGCAATACAAGTCGCGTACTTGTTGCGTGGCAAATGTAAGCGTGCTGGCTTGCTTTAATGTTTGTGAGTCTATTTTTTTATGCTGTTTGTCAAGGCGCTTGCTTGCAGAACCGTTCATGTAATGAAATGGGTCTCTGTAATCTGCAACCCAAGGAATGTTACCTTCAGAAGATAATTTCTGAGCAATATAATGTGTACTGGGTATGGGCGAAGACGACCAGATTACATCGGGTTTGTATTGCTTCAACAGCTTTTTGCCTTTCACAAGTGCACATGGGATCCACGTTAACCCCCATCTGTCAGGCATTTCCATTGAAGATAGGTATTTGCCTTTTATTGATAGATGTCGTGGTACATCAAGTGCCATCGCTCGATAAACTAAGTCGTCTTTACCGTCTTGATAGCTATTATCAATGCGTTGATAGGCTTTAGAAGAGGCCGTCAATACAACCACTTTCCATCCCCATTGTTTCAAGTAACGATAGAAGCTTTCTATTCTAGGTACCGACGCACCGTTACTAGGGGGAAACTCAAAGGCTATCATTAAAAGTGTTTTGCCATGATTAGTCACTGAGTTTCTCTCCTGCTATTTTTTTTATTGAAATACAAAACTGATTGAGCTCTTTTCTGTGAGGCATAAATCTGGGAAGTCTTGTTTTGGGGCTGTTTAACGTAATGCCGCCATCATTGGTGGCAAAACCATACGCTACACCGCTTTGCCGCAACATCTCTTCATGTTGTTCGTTAAAATCTCGACCAAACCAACCATTTGGATAGGCGAAACACGTTACATTTTTGGGAAGTAGCTTGTTAAGAAACATCACAGAGAGCTCGATTTCGTTGAAAGCTACATCGTCTGCCTGATAAGCCAAAATACTATGGGTGTGTGTATGGGCGCCAATGCAATGGCCTCTGTTTTGTAAATCAACCAGTTGAGATGCTGTCATCATGCACCGTGGCGTTTCTACCTTACCAAGCGTTTGTCGTAATTCTATTAGGTGGCTGTCTCGTGTGCTATTGGGCAGTACTTTCAACTGACCGACAAGAGATAAGTAAGCGGCGGCTTTTTGCTCTTCTGTATCAAGGTTAAAATGCTTGCCATTAAACACTAAACTCTTTGCTTCGGTGCACTTTACTATTTCCAACAATTCGTCGTTCCATAGGTAGCCACGTTCAGTACCTTGTGTTGAAACAAAAAAGCTGGCTTTGCCTTCTACAGACTCGATAACTGGTGCTGCTAATTCATAATTATCTTGATAGCCGTCATCAAACGTAAGACACAGAGCATTACTAGGAAGTGTATTATTTTCTAGGCACTGCAATGCATCTTCCAGTGACATCAAGGTAAAGTGCTTACTCAGCTTTCTAATTAATAATTGAAAATTATCAAGGTGCCAATCGTCTGGGCAAAACGCAGTGGCAGTGGGGAGTACTCTGTGAAAATACAACACTGGGAGAGGGTTACTTTTAAGCTTTATCTTATTAACGGCATCCACTGCTTTTAATACAACAGAAAGCATATATTTCCATTCCCGAGTCAATTCTAGTTAGGCAGCTTGTGTTATGGTGCTTACCTTCAATCAAATATAGCAACCAGAATACATGGTGAATGAATTGAAGTGAATTGATAAGTGTATAGTTTACGCATTATTGGCTGTAATTATAGCAAAAGGTAGGGCAGAATAATGTGTATTCAAGGATGCGCATAATAAGATAAAAATTAGTAAGGCTTACCAATGAAGAAAGTGCTCACCGTTTTCGGCACAAGACCGGAAGCAATAAAGATGGCTCCGCTAGTCCACGCGCTTGCGAGTGAAAAGAATATTGAATCTAGAGTGTGCGTTACTGCGCAGCATCGTGAGATGCTTGATCAAGTATTAGCATTGTTCGACATTGTGCCAGATTATGACTTAAATGTTATGAAGCCGGGACAAGACCTCTATACAGTCACTACCAGTATTCTAGAGGGAATGAAACCAGTACTTGAGGACTTTAAACCCGACGTAGTCTTGGTCCACGGTGATACTACAACAACTTTTTCAGCGTCTTTAGCTGCCTTCTATCAACAAATCGATATTGGTCATGTTGAAGCTGGCTTAAGAACTGGTAACTTATATTCACCTTGGCCTGAAGAAGCAAATCGCAAACTCACAGGTAGCTTAACGCGTTACCATTTTGCCCCTACAGCCCTGTCACGCGATAATTTACTCGCGGAAACGGTCAGCGAGGATAACATTGTAGTAACAGGTAACACGGTTATTGATGCATTGTTGTGGGTGCGAGAGAAGTTATCCTCTGACACAGCACTGTCTAATGAGTTAGCGGAGCGTTTCGATTTTCTGGATAAAACGAAAAAGCTAATTCTGGTAACGGGTCATCGACGAGAAAGCTTTGGCGGAGGTTTTGAGCGAATCTGTCAAGCACTTAGTCAAATAGCGCAACAGCGAAACGACGTACAAATTGTCTACCCAATGCACCTCAATCCTAATGTTAGAGAGCCTGTAAATCGCCTTCTGTCGTCGCTTGATAATGTATTTTTAATTGAGCCTCAGGATTATCTTCCTTTTGTGTATTTAATGAATGAGAGTCACATAATCATTACTGACTCGGGTGGTGTACAAGAAGAAGCACCATCGCTGGGTAAGCCTGTTTTAGTGATGAGGGATACGACAGAGCGTCCCGAAGCGGTTGCTGCAGGTACAGTCAAATTGGTAGGAACAGACATAGAAAAGATAGTCAATGAAACTATTTCATTGCTAGATGACAAAGATAACTATGCCACAATGTCTGCAGCGCATAACCCATACGGTGATGGCAAAGCATGTGAGCGAATCGTATCAACTTTAGTAAGGGACTAAAATAATGGAGTTTAAGAGAGTATCGGTTATTGGCCTAGGATACATCGGGTTACCTACAGCTGCAGTCATTGCTTCAAGAGGTATTGAAGTAATTGGTGTGGAAATTAACCAAAAAGCAGTAGACACCATTAATCGTGGTGATATCCACATTGTTGAACCTGATCTAGACATTGTTGTTCAATCAGTTGTGGCAACTGGTAAGCTTAAAGCTACACTTGACGTTGAGCCTGCTGAAGCATTTATGATTGCGGTGCCTACACCTTTCAAGAAAGGCAATGCAGATCAAAATAGCCCTGACCTTAGCTATATCGAGAGCGCAGCAAAAGCTATTGCACCTGCCCTGGAAAAGGGAAATTTAGTCATACTTGAATCTACAAGCCCCGTCGGTGCAACTGAAAAGTTAGCGCAGTGGCTGAAAGAAGAACGACCTGATTTGTCATTCCCGCAAGATGTGGGTTCACAGGCTGACATCAATATAGCACACTGCCCAGAGCGCGTTTTACCTGGCTATGTATTACAGGAGCTAGTCTCTAACGATCGCGTTATCGGCGGTATTTCTCCTGCGTGTAGTGAAAAAGCGAAAGCGCTTTACAGTACTTTTGTTCGTGGCGAATGTATTGTTACCAATGCAAGAACCGCAGAAATGGCAAAACTTACAGAAAACTCTTTCCGCGATGTCAATATTGCGTTTGCAAATGAGCTTTCCGTGATTTGCGACAAATTGCAGATTAATGTGTGGGAATTAATTAAACTGGCAAACCGTCACCCTCGAGTAAATATTCTCAACCCAGGACCAGGCGTAGGCGGCCACTGTATAGCTGTAGATCCTTGGTTTATTGTCGACAGCTGCCCAGAGGAAGCTAAAATCATCAAGCAAGCACGCTTGGTGAATGACGCAAAACCGCATTATGTTGTTGATCAGGTACTTTCAGCTGCTGATGAGTTTAAGAAGCCTGTCATTGCTTGTTTAGGTTTAGCTTTCAAAGCTGATATTGATGATTTAAGAGAAAGTCCAGCGCTTCAAATTGTAGAAACACTATGTGCAGACTCTGAAGCATCACTGTTAGCGGTAGAGCCAAATATTCATGAATTGCCCCCGTCATTGGCAGAAAAAGGTGTTGAACTTGTATCCTTCAGCCAAGCAATTGAGCGCGCCAACGTTATAGTTGTTCTGGTTGACCATAAAGAGTTTAAAGCTGCAGATAAAACAAGTTTAGCGCGCAAAGTTGTTATCGATACGCGTGGCATCATGTAATAGCTAGCCCTTAGGATTGCGCTTTCCATGATCAAATCTGTTGCAACAGTTGTTTGTAGTCTCCTTGCATTTTCATTTAATGCGTCGGCGAAAGGTGTGCTCGTAGACGGTAAACCATTCGCATCATTGAAAAGTGCAATCTCTAGCATAAAAGATGGCAGTCGAGTTTATCTAGAGGCTGGCGTGTATACCGAAGGTGCATACGTCAAGGCGAGTAATATTGCTATATTAGGTGAGCCAGGTGTTGTTTTTGACGGTGCACTGGCCGATGGCAAAGCGGCTCTGGTTCTTACCGGGGATAACGTAGAGGTAGAGTCAGTAGAGTGCGCGAATATTTCAGCCCCGGCGGGTAATGGCGCATGTATCCGCTTTGAAGGTGCTAATCTTGTTGCACGTGATATACATGTTCATGATTGTGAATCGGGCATTATGACCGCCAGTGATGCCGGAAAAGTCGAGGTGTCATATTCTCGGTTTGAAAGGCTTGGCAACCGCAATGGTTACGCTCATGCGTTGTATATCAAAGCTGATGAATTGCATTTTCGCTACTCTTCCATTTTGAGTACCAAAATGCAGGGGTCGGGAATTAAGTCTCGCTCAAAAAAGGTTGTTGTTGAAAATAGTATAATTGCTGCTCTTGATGGGGTAGATAGCCGTTTAATTGATATGGCAAATTACGGCGAGCTAATAGTTCGCGACAGTATACTTCAGCAGGGTAACAACTCTTCCAATAGCCAACTCATTGCCTATGGGTTGGAAAAGAAAATCAAACAAGAGTTTGAGATTAATAAAATAGTAATTAAGGATAACTTGATTTTCTTTGACCGCAGACAAGCAAATGTATTGGTGCGAAGTCGTTTGGAAGATGAGCGTATTATAAGTGGTAACGTATTTGTTGGGGATTTCAATAACCCAAACGAGTTTGTTGAAGGCAATTTGTGGTATATGTCTAGAGCAAAAGCACACGTTACATCAGCGCCCTATTTACCTCAAATCCATGAAAAACAAATTGTAATGGACAGAATAAGAATTATTGGTGAAGCACAAAATGATTGATGGAAACAACGCATCTTATGTTGTGAGTGAATTTTCAGACAGTGATGCAGCGGCGTGGGATAGCTACGTTGATAGACATCCAGAAGGGACGCTTTATCACAAAGCCGATTGGGCTGGACTTATTCGAAAGACTTTAGGTCAAACTCCTCGTTACCTAAAGGCACAAGACTCTAGTGGGAAAATTGTAGGTGTTTTGCCTCTCGTCAATTTAAAGAGTTTAGTGTTTGGTAACTTTTTGGTGTCTATGCCGTATTTTAATTACGGAGGCGTTTTAGCTGATAGCGAAGAGATAGCCTCGGCGCTGGTCAACGCATCGACAGACATTGCAGATAAACTTAACGTGTCGCATGTTCAGTATCGTTGCTCTTCTGAGTGTATGCCAGAGGCATTCCCAGTTGCTACGCACAAAGTTAATATGATTTTAGATTTACCAGAATCACAAGATGCGCTAGGTAAATCGATTGGTTCGAAACGTCGCTCTCAAATTAAACGGCCAATTCGAGAAGGTGTAAGCCACAAAATTGGTGGGAAAGAATTAGTTGATGATTTTTACGAAGTGTTCTGCATCAACATGCGAGACTTAGGTACACCTGTTTACAGTAAAAAATTGTTCGAGAGCATATTTGAAATATTTCCTGAAAACACAAAAATCTGCGTTGTGTATTGGGAAGGAAAGCCAGTATCTACAGGCTTTTTAATGCATTATAGAGATCGATTAGAAATTCCGTGGGCAAGTACTGTGCGCTATGCCAACAGAATTTCAGTAAACATGTATTTGTATTGGCAAATTCTTTCTTATGCCATTGAAACCGGCTTTAAGCAGTTTGATTTTGGGCGCTCGACAGTTGATGCGGGTACCTACAAGTTTAAAAAGCAGTGGGGGGCACAGCCACAGCAATGTTATTGGTACCACTATGTACCAAAAGGGAAAGATCTTCCCGACTTGTCTCCTGATAACGAAAGTTTTGGTTTGGCGATAAAAGTATGGCAAAAGCTGCCGATACCAATTACCAAAATAATCGGGCCACATATCGTAAAGGCTATTCCTTAGAGAATAGCCTTTTTTTTATTCCTCTTAAGCAATGTTCAAGTTTCGTCTTTAAAGAAGGGCGTTGAAAAAATAAGTAGCTGAACTGAAGTGTGTTGTCAGTAAATGAACGCTTGTAGCGGTAATCTCCCGCCAAAAAATCGTAATGCTTTAAGCCCTGTTGGGAGCACCACTGAATCACAAAGTGATGAAGACTGAGGCCATATTTTATTTTGTTATTGGTACTACTCTCGTTGGCTGATAAGTAGTAATAAAACGTATCCTTGTGCACAAATCCAATCAGCACTGCAACAACATTGTTTGCATCTGACAATTCGGCACTAATCAGTTCAGTACTGTCGTTGTATTTTGCTAGTAATTCGATGTGACTGACGAAAGCGTCGGTGCAAAATCCGCTTTCTTCTTGCCACGTGTTTTCATGCATTGGCTGCAATTTAGTAAGTGCAGACAAATAATCCTCAGTATCTCTAGAAACGGTAAAAGCGATACCCATCTGCTCAATTAATTTATTACTTCTTCTAATTTGAGAGCGTGCTTGTGCACTTTTGTACTTGGTATCGCCGTCAGCACTTATTGGCAGCTTGTATCCTACTGAATGAAGATAGTCTCTTACCCAGAAACCTTTGAGAATTGCACTTGTTTCATCGCACACGCCTTTTTCGCTAACACCTAAAATAAACTCGTCAACGTCAGGGAAATGAGAGGTGACAAAAGACCACATTGCCGCGCGAATAGCCTTTGGGGCACGCGCATCAAGCACAAAATCGTTGTACTCTATCCAACTCTTATCCAGTGCGTCATCACCAGTTTTGTGAAGATACAATTGTGTATAGCGAAATAGAATATTTCGGGTTTCTTGTGTTTTAACAAGAAGGCCTAGACCAACTGTTTCATCGCAATGCACAGCCTCGGTGAGGTAGAGTGTATAGCCACTATCCAATGCATTGTGAGCAAAACTGGCTATCCAACGCCAACTCAAAAAGAATGCACTATCAGCACGATTAAAAAGTGTGGTCCACTTATTTTCTAAAAGGAGAAGTTGTGCCGTGGAATTTACTTTATGAGACTTAACGATAATCTCGGACGATGGGATGGTTTCACTCAAAACAATGTTTTTCTTCTGTTAAATCGAATATAGTATTCCAGCATCATATTAACCTCAGTATGGAAAATGAGAATCGGTGAGTCAATGAAAAAGAAGGTAGTGCATCTTGTTTACAGTATGGGGTGCGGAGGGTTAGAGAAAGTAATTGTAAATCTCATCAATGGCTCGTACGAAGATGTTGAACACATCATTATCTCGCTAATTCCTGAGTTCGAAATGACGGCAGGTATCATTCCCGACGTCGAAATATTCTGTTTGGACAAAAAACCAGGCAAAGATATAGGCTGTCATTATCGCTTATATAAGTTGTTGAAGAAGATCTCCCCTGATGCAATAAATACCTACAACTTCGGAACTATTGAGTATCACGTTACCGCATTTCTTGCTGGAGTAAAGACGCGCGTTCACAGTGATCACGGACATGGCGGCGATGCCCAAGACGGTTTAAACAAAAAGAATAACTTTATTCGTAAAGTGTCATCATTCTTCATCAATGACTACGTTGTAGTTTCTCAAGACCTAATGGATTGGGTAACAAAGGTGGTTGGTGTAAAACCAAATCGTTTACACCTTATCCAAAATGGCGTTGAAGTACCTGACTCGCTTTCAAATATAAAAACAACGGCTCCCACATCACCTATTATTTGTACTGTAGGTAGGCTTGACCCTGTTAAAAATCAAACTCTGCTCCTCAATGCGTTTAAAATTGTTCACGATAAATGTGCTAATGCAAGATTGAAGATAGTAGGGGATGGTCCTGAACGTGAAAATCTTGAGCGCGAGGCTGCGCAGCTAGAGGTTGCACGATTTGTAGACTTTATGGGGTATCGTGAGGATGTGCGAGAGCAGCTTACAACGAGCGACGTTTTTGTACTGTCCTCACATTATGAGGCCATGCCCATGACTATTTTAGAGGCGATGGCGGTAGGCTGCCCTGTTGTAACAACGGATGTCGGGGGAATAAGGCATTTTGTTGACGACACTTACGTTGCATATTCATCGCCCGGCAAGGCAGAGGAGTTAGCAGATCATTTGTTACGCTCCTTACAATACTTGCCTGAACAACAAGAAAAAATAAAAAAGTCATTCGAACTTGTTAAGAGCAGTTACTCGCTACAAGCCATGTCTGCTCGCTATACATCAATTTACTACAATAAGAATTAGGAATTTAAACATGTCACCTTTCAGACTTAGCGTTCTCTCAGCTGTTGTTGCTGGTACTTTATCTATCAGCGGATGTTCAAGTGAAACTTCTGAAGAACAGTTGAAACAAGCTCAACAGGCTATCGAGCAAGGGGAATATAAAAAAGCAGAACTCATTGCCAAGAATGTACTGCTGGATAGCGGTACATCCAGTGCTGCAAGCCTGCAACTTGGTACCGCTTATTATTTCCAAGGTGAGTTTGAAAGTGCGCTTAAAGAGTTTGAAAAGCTAAAAAATGCAGATGATATTGACGCTACCACAGTTAGGTACTGGCTTCAGTCTTTGCTGTTTACTGACAGCCTTCAACAGATAAATAATGTACTGTCTGCACATGAGAGCAAGTTACCGAAAGACCTAGCGTACTATTATGCTAGCAAAGCAGGGCGCGATGCTGATATGCCCGAATCCACTCCCGATTCAAAAGGTTTTTTCAAAGTCGCTGAATGTATATCTGCGGCAAAGCGCGGTGCCACTACAACTGTTGATTGTATAGAAAGTGCAAAGGACGGTGACGACAACGAATATTTCTATGAACTAGCGACATACTCTATGTATGAAGGTAGACACGAGGTCTTTCTCGATGCTGTTGCTAAGCTAGCGAGCGCGTTTGGGCAGTCTGCAATGTTTCAAATATTAAACGCGGACGCTTTAGTAAGAAACAAGCAATTTGAAAAAGCAGAATCTAAAATCACGCCACTATTAAAAAAATATCCAGACCAAGGTTTCCTAAACTACCTCAAGTCGGTTGTTAGTTTTGAAAAACAGGATTTTGAAAGTAGTAAATCGTTTGCTGAGAAAGCAATACAAAACGGTGTTGATAATGCTAGAACGCGTTTGATAGCTGCAATTAGCGCTTACAATCTTGAAGCGTTTGAGCAGGCACACAATCACTTCGAATCGATTGCTGGAGTGTTAAGCAAAGATTCTCCAGAGTATCGTATTTATTCATCGACGCTGCTTGCCCTTGGGTATAAGGAAAAAGCGATTTCAGCGTTAGAAGAAATGAATAACGTTTCGCTCAGTGACTTGCCGCTCTACACATCTGCAGCAAAGGCGTTATCTAGCACTAATAAATCAGATGAGGCACTTTCAGTGCTAAAACGCTTTGACAACTTAGTTGAGGGTGAAACTGACACTTTTGTTGAGCTCAATATTAATAAACTTGCTCTAGATGATTTGAATGCACTAGCTAACTTAGAATCTCTCGATGAAGCGCAATCTTCTGATTCAGTAAAAACTGCATTGGCCTCTTTTTACCTGTCTCGCAATGAATTTGATAAAGCTGCGAAGATTGCAGATGACTTTGCACAGTCTGAAGAAACCCTTTATACCGCCAAAGTGATCGAAGCATTTATTGCGTTAAAGCAAGAAGCTCCAGATGTATCTGAAAAATTCAATTTGTTGTTTGAGCTTGACGAAAATTCGCTTCCAGCCTTGTTCTATTTTATTAATGAGAATATTGAGGCGGAACAGTATGAACAGGCACTTGCGTTTTCTGAGCGTCTGCAAAATCAAATACCAGGCTCAGTAATTGCGGTGACCACACATATAAAAGTGCTGTCTTCTATGGAAAGAGACGAAGAATTACTTACGTTTTTAAAACGCACTTATGAGCAAGAAGAGCAAAATGTAAACATAGCTTCATTATATGCATCAGAACTGTTCAATCAGGGGCAAGCGTCTGAAGCAAAACGTGTTCTGTCTGACTTTTCGGTCGATAGTGCTGCAAAACCTATATTTTGGCTAACGTTGATCAAGGCTGAGTCTGTACTAGGTAATGATGAAGCTGCAAAAAAACTCGCAAAAAAATGGGTGACAATTGTTCCTGATTACAAGCCAGCTGTGTTACTGGCTTCAAATTTGTTCGAGGCAGATGGCGATTACGCCGAGTCAGTACGTATTCTAAGAAAAGCACAGTTGGCATTTCCAAATGATAACGATATCAAACTGCTACTAGCGTCGACCTTATTAAGCACCAATGACATTCGCGGTGCTAGAAAAATCATAAATAGCACGCCTTCATTAGCACAAGCTGGGTTGCCATATAACCTCATTGCTGGACGCCTCGCGCTAGCTGATGAGAATTTTGATGAAGCTCAAGAGAAATTAGAATCGTATTATAACGAATACAAGACATATGACTCGCTCATGTTGTTGCTTCAGGCGTATCGCGGTCAAAAAGCGATAGAGAAGGCAACTCAAGCTTGTGAAGATTACATAAATACAAATGGTGTTGATCCACGTGTTTCTCTATATGTTGCAGAGCTTTATATAAAAACAGATCATGACAAAGCAATCATGCATTATGAAAGACTGTTAAGAAATGGCGCTGAAAGTGCGATGGTGCTTAATAATCTAGCGTGGTTGCATCATGTTAATTCAAGAAATGATAAGGCACTAGAATACGCTGAGCGAGCAGTAAAAATAGAAGGGGATAACCCTGATTACCTCGATACCCTAGGTATGATTTACCTAAGGTTAGATAGCGTGGTTGAGGCTGAAGCTATCTTGAATAAGGCACACAACTTGGCTACAACCAACCTTTCTATATTGTTGCATTATGCCGAAGCGTTGGTTTCAGCTGGTAAAATGGGCCGTGCTGAGAATATGTTGTCTCCACTTACTGGACGTTCAGCTGAGTTGGATAAGGAAATTAATCGCATTCTAAATAGCAAGCCTGTTTAAACTGTCTGGTTTTTTTACATTGATAAAATGGGTTTTTAGAAAATTGTTTAAAATCAGTAACATAAAAGTTGGCACACTGGTTGCTTTACTAATATCGATAGAATGAAACCATTTTCTTTTAATGAGGACGTTATGAAAAAATTATTATTAGCAACCGCAATGTTAGCAGCAAGCTCTGCAGCGAACGCTGGTGTAGTAAGTGCAGCTGGTGGTGTGTCTTGGGAAGTAGATGGTGGACTTCCAAACTTTAGCGCTACTATCGATTTCACACAGTGGTGGACAGTTACTAACACTACTGGTGTTGCTGACCTAAATACTGCTGTTTCAGCTGAAACAATTTCTCCAACTCTTTCAAGCATTTCTAATGCTTACGCAGGTGGTGATGCACCAGAGCTAGTTGGTGCTGGTAAATTCAACCTAGGTAATGGTCTAGGTGAGCCAAACTGTAACGGTTGTGAGCTTACATTCAGCTTTGGTGGTCTATTCTTTGACCCTCAAAATGCGAATGCGCCAATCGACTCTACTGACGGCTGGTTAAACATTTATGTTGATTACGATCAAGTAGGTGGTGCATTTGACGAAGCGCAAATGGATAACTTCGCTGACGCGACTGACCACGCTGCTCGTGCAGTTGATGGCGACCTATGGTTAAGCCTAAACCTACGTGACTTCCAATACTATGCAGACCCTGCGTATGCAAACATTGGTGAGCCACTAATCTCTGGTACAACATTGTTCTACGGTGAAGTAATTGGCGGTATCGCTGAGTCTAACTTCATCTCTGACTTCTTCGCTGGTGCGTATGAAGCTGATGCATTTGGTCTAGCGTCTACTTTCGACGATAACAGCCGTGCTCCTGCTTCACCTGCTGACCTAAACATTTCTGAGTACAGCGTACGTGGTTCTGGTAACGTTGAAGCTGCTACAGTATCTGCTCCTTCTACTATTGCTATGTTTGGTCTAGCGCTAGTTGGTCTAGGTGCAATGACTCGTCGTCGTAAAGCATAATCAACGACTTGTCACGCGAAAGCGTAGCACACTAAATATTAAAGCCCAGCAATAGCTGGGCTTTTTTGTGTCTGTTGATTACTGGAATTAATTTACAAGAATTAAAAGCAATAAAAAACACGGCATTGCCGTGTTTTTTTATAGGTATTATTTGGATAAGTTAAGAGTCAATGTTTTTGATTTAACCCTTTCCGTATATCAGCAAGCATTTTGGCAAAGCTAGGTGAAAGACTAGTTTCTAAAAGTTTTTGATTTATGTAATAAGGGGCGCGCTTTCCGTGATAGTCAATAACAGGACCAATCTGCTGAAACTTAATACCCACAAAGCCCATGCTTCTCGCTAATCTAGGCTCCATCATTACATAAGCATGTTTAATATTATTCTCTATCGTTAAGCCAGCAGCTGCAAAATACAACCCGACAGCAATAAACGGAAAGCAGCGCAACTCAGTTTCTGAATAGGTTTGTTGGTTAATGATACCAACCGCTGCACCGTCATGGTTATCCATTTGACGGCGTCTAAACTGCTTGGGTACTGCCAACCTTGATACCTCACACACATCTTCTCTGGCGAAATTCGCTGGATTCAGTTTGTCGTCGGTAATTGAATTTAAACAGTACTTTTCTATAGGCAACTGTTGATGGGGTTCAGTAGGTCGAACTATTCTCACTGTGCCCGCATAGTTTTTTGAGCTTACGTGCTGAATTAAGCAGTGTAGTGAGAAGGAGTCAAACTCATCGAGTTCTAATCCGTCATCTTTTATTGGCTCAAACCCAAGCTCTTCACAGTAAACGTTATGTCTAATCTTGAATACTTCTTTACGAAGCTCTTCTTCAAGCGCAACACAGGGCGTGAGGTAGGTCGAGAAATGCGTTGAGATATAGCTAGCTTCTTTAAGCTTGCTGTAACCAGACAACAACTTGCCCAACTTGTTATTTTTACCCACAAGTTGAGTGACTCTATCGAGTACGCTTTTCTGTTTCTGGTTACTCATACACAATCATTTTTATTTTTAACGTTTTCTAAGCTTAGCAGATTATCTTTACAATGCGGAACCAATAATTCGTTATAAGTCACACTTTATTCTATTCACTACTTTCGTATAACTCACTAATTTAGCAGTTTATATTTAACTCTCGCCAAAAGTTCGTATAACCCCCTCCTCGCATTTTGAAGTGAGTCTTCTGAAGGCCATGTGATGAAAAATGTTGTGTCGCCATTGTGATGGTAATCAACCGGAAAGTACGTTACTGAATTTGCAGTCGATCCAAGTTCCAGTTTAATTCGAGCGATATGACTAGCTGACGAAACAACCCAGATGTTCTTATCAGTAATGTATGGTTTTACTGAAACAATTTCCTCATGAGTGTTTGTTCCTTGACGTGTAAGAATAAGTTCAGATGCATTTATGTTTAACGATTGAAAAAAATCTGCGGCTTTGTCGCTGAAGTTGACTTTCTCGTCGTCTAAGAAATAGCCGCCGCTGATTATTATTGGCGCCTTTGTTAAGAAGTGAAGTCTCGCTGCTTCTACATTCCTTTGCAATGAGCACTCTTGCCACCGGCTTATTTCTGGTAGAGCGCCTTCGGTATTGTAATAGCAAGCAAGAACAAAAATGTAGTCAGGACTATCAAGAGAGGTATCGTCGTGAGTGGGCAATTGATACTCCACTTTGCTTAGCAGTAACTTACTAGCGTAGGGTTGCGACCAAAGTAACAACCACGCTACTGCAAATATACTCACACAGTAACAGCCCCGTTCACGCTTCATTATTTTTAATAGCAGCGCTAAGAGCATTAGTAAGAATGAAAACTTTAGTGGTGATACCAACTCAACCACTATAAGCTTAAGTAATTCCATGTTTAATTTAACTTTAAAAGGAGTATGTATGGCAAAGACTACGATATTTACTCGTCGCCTGCTAACTTCATTTGTATTCAGTTTTATGCTTTTTAGTGCTAAAGCGTTTGCGGTGTTTCCTGAGGTAGTGAAAGAAGTCACGCCGTCCGTAGTTGCCATTGGGCTTTATACACCGCTTGAAGCGAACGGCAATCAGGTTTTAGGGACGGGATTTGTAGTTGCTGATGGCAAACATGTTATTACGAATTATCACGTTGTATCAAAGATCCTCGACCCAACAATTGTGCAGTATTTTGTCGTTATTTCGGGGGAGGGCAGAGACGTTAAGACCTATAAAGCTGAGGTGTTGGGTATCGACCCTGTGCACGACCTCGCCGTATTAAAGTTCGAAGGTAAATTGAAACCAGTCAATCTAGCAGAGGGCGCTTTGCTGCCCCCGGGGACTGATGTTGCCTTCACTGGGTTCCCAATAGGTGCTGCGATAGGGCTATATCCTGCTACCCACAAAGGAATGATCTCGGCTATCACACCAGACGCAATACCTGCGCAAAATGCAGATCAGTTAACAGTTAGTATGCTCAAGCGCTTAAAGCAACCTGAATTAGTGTATCAGCTCGATGCCACTGCGTATCCAGGGAACTCTGGAAGCCCAGTTTATGATGTCAAAACAGGACACGCGGTTGGCGTGATTAACAAGGTATTTGTCAGTCAAGGTAAAGAGTCGGCATTGTCAGCGCCAAGCGGTATTAGCTACGCAATCCCAATTATTCATGCATTGTCATTACTGAAGCAGCACGGCTTATAGACTTGTTCCTATGTGTGGCCATTCATAAAATGTAAA
This sequence comes from Alteromonas sp. 009811495, assembly GCF_028865455.1. Taxonomy (NCBI): domain Bacteria; kingdom Pseudomonadati; phylum Pseudomonadota; class Gammaproteobacteria; order Alteromonadales; family Alteromonadaceae; genus Alteromonas; species Alteromonas sp. 009811495. The sequence continues at coordinate 3,021,070 of NZ_CP113972.1, read as the reverse complement.
TTACTGCGGTTTATAAGGGTTATACCTATCTGGGCTTATTATGCCGTTGGGATCGAGTGCGGCAGCTATTTTTCCCGCTGCCTTCCAGTAGGTACTCGTAGCATTCAGGCTCTTTTGCTGCTCTATGTTTAATCGATAGGGAATAAACCCACGCTTCAAACCTTCACAGACCAGTTCGTTTAAACACGCTTGCGCGTCTTTAATCGCTTGAGGGTTTTCGCGATCAAATACAATGGGTATTGTGCTATCCGTTGATATACCACTTAAATTAGTAAAGGTAATCATTGGTTCGATATTGTATTTGGGCGTTATGCGCCTAATCATTTCGATGAACTTAGACATATCTGGAGCTTTGGCGGGGACTAATGGCGCGTACCATAATAAGCCGCAGCTATCTTTTGCTGGGTGTAATAGCTTAGATTGAACGCCAGGTTTTACTCGTGGATTACGCCAATACGCTAGAGGTAGAGCGACTTCACTAGGCTTGCCGCGCATTACTTCCATTCCCTTTTCAAGCTTTTCTAGTTGTATTCTTGCGTTATCTAGTGCACTTAATGGCAGCAACTTGGTTACCAATTGCCCTATTTTTACTAGCAAGCTACTTGAAAATAATATTTGGTTTGCTTTTCCTTTTGCAATTTTACGAATGTCGCGCTTGGCAGCTTTCGCCACATTATTTGTGCCATAAATAGTACCCACAACGGTCCATTCTGGCACGTCGTATTGCTTTGCAATTGCTTCAACTTGGTGCTCAGTCATAACCGAGTGGCTTTGGGCTCCTTGAGGGTTCTCCGCGACCATCGAACATATTCTGCGTTTATCCATTAAATTGATTGAGCCAACAACGCCTTCCAAGTTGTTGAATATTTCTTTCACTACGCTATAAGCTGTTTCAAAGCTGTCCTTCTCATAAAAGCGCATGTAAAACGAATCGAAAGCGGGTTTTATCCTAGCAAGTGCTATTGTCATTTCAGTAACAATCATATTGCCTGACTGCGTGAAAATACCATCTAGGTAAGGCCCGTGTTTCCACTTGAAGGTTTTATCGACATAGCAGTTGGTTTCATCACCACCCGCTTCATCACTCATCACCTTTAACGACGATTCGTAAAAGCTGCCGTCTGCCAGGTAGCCTTTCAAATTCGTAACGGCGGTAAAATGATCTGCAGTTGGAGTTATTCCATAGCCACGTTCAAGGGCATTACTTACTATACCTGCGCTGGGCCCTGCGCCCGTAACGGGCACCATAAATGGTGCGCTTTGTTCAGTTAAAAAATCAAATAGTTGTTGCTGAGTGACACCTGGTTCAAGTGTGACAATGCCGTTTTCACTATCGAAATACGTAATATCGTTTAGCTTTGATAGGTCGAGTAATACCACTGTAGCGCTTTGATTACTCGGTAACCCAGACCCATACCCCCAATTCTTGCCGGTGCCTACAGGGTATATGCTAAACGCAGGTACATCATATACGTCGGGGGAGTTTGCGATATGAAGAATTTTTTGTATTGCCTGTTTATCGGATGGCGTAGCGATAATGGATATAGTTGATTCGAATCCTTCTGTGTTGAGCAACTTATTATCTCTAGCGCTTTCAGAGGCAGTAATTTCACAAATATCAGCCAATTCGCGAGAGAGAATGTCGATCAAAGGATTCATATATACACCTTAAGTACTGGTTTGTTATGGCAGAGTATAGTTAGAAGCGCAGATTAACAATACGAAATCAATGTTAAAGCGTATCTACCCGTCAAATACTTCTGCATCGAGGTTGTCGAAATTTTCATATAGCTTATAATCTGGGAGTAGCAGTATATTTTACTGTTAGTATTTTTTACAGTTTTCAACTGGCGCGAATTAAACTTCAATCAAATCAATGTTTTATTTCTTGGCTTGATTTTTGCAATGTATGCAATCGTAGTGAGTTAAGTCTTTGAGGATGTGGTTAGAATGGACAATATGAATAAAAACGATGAAGCGAAAAGAAGCTCTCGTCGTAAGTTTTTAAAGAGAACATCTGCTGGCGCAATCCTAGCGTCACTTCCTGCTGCATCAGTGTGGGGGCAGGACTCTCTTATTGCTGGTTCCATCGCCGCATCAGGTCACGGTTCTGATTATGCTGGAACAACTCCGATTGCTCTACTTTCACCTGGAAAGTGGAAGAACTGGACGAGTCATTGGGGCGCAGTTTCAATCAATGCAAAGTACTCTCAATACACGGGTAACAAACCATTTGGTTATGGTAATGCCGGTATCATGAAGCATAAAAATGGCGATATTCTTACGAATTCTGAAATGCTAGATGTCACGCTTTATGAAGTAATAAAAAATGTTGGTGGTGGCGACGGCAATATTAAAGGCAAGCGTTCTGGGCCTAGTAATATCAATTGTTACATTGCAGAGATGATCCTTAATGCTGCAAACCACGGCCAAACTATTGGTGGTGAAACTATTCATTTTCCAATTCTAAAGACATTTAATTCTAGTCTCGGCGGGTCGAGCAATCCGGGTCTGTTCGCTGATGAGTACGAGTTTGCAAGATATTTACATGATAATGCTAGTGGCAATGAGAAAGCGGTAGCAGAAGAGTTAGCTACATTCTTAGTGGACCATCATGTGTAATGGTCTGCATTTGTACTTTGAAAAAGGCGTGATTTATCACGCCTTTTCTGATCATAGTGGAATGACGATTTATTCTACATTTAGTAATGAAGTTTTCGTTGCAACAGTGGGTCCTCAAAGTTTAATAAACGCATTTGAGGCGAATGAAAATGTGGACGAGAATGCTGAGCAAGTCAGAAAGGCGCTCGTCAAAAAAGGATTTATTAAAGCAGAATGGCATTAAGTAGTTTTTTGCTGGATACCCATCCATTTTCCTTTGCAATAAAAACAGACATACCGCAAGTAGCCGACAGCATTGAAATGCTTTATGGCGACGTTTTGCGAGATGATTCAACGCTGACGCTGCCCACCTATGATGTAGAAATTAAACATGCCAGCCTGCTTCGGCGCTTGCTAAAACCACAAACACAATTTTTCTGTGACCAGCGAGAACCGTTTTTACCCATGCCATCTGATAAATCGCTCGCCATGTTCGAGTGGGGACTCAATTGGATAGTAAGTGCTCACGAGTTTAGGCATGTAATTTTACACTCTGCGGTGCTGGCAAAAAATAACAAAGCGATATTGTTTCCTGCACCACCTGGTTCTGGCAAAAGTACACTTACAAGTTGGCTCAGTCACAATGGCTGGCGTCTGCTTTCCGATGAAATGGCTCTAATGACACCTAATACTACTGAGGTAACGCCATTTGTACGGCCCATTTGCCTAAAAAATAATGCGATTAATTTAGCCAAGTCATGGTTTCCTTCGGGGCGCTTTTCTCATATATCACCTAATACACACAAAGGCGATGTCGTTCATTTATCTCCACCAACAGCTTCTTGGGACGCGCGTCGGGAAAAGGCTGAAGTAGTTGCGATTGTCTATCCTCAGTACTCAGCTGATACGTATTGTGATATTTATGAATTAAGTAAAGCAGAGGCTTTTTCAACGCTTACTACTAATGCCTTTAATTATGGTGTTTTGGGCAGTTTGGGCTTTTCTACGCTAACTAACTTAGTCGAGAAAAGTAAGACCTTTGAAGTTAGATATAATAATTTGGAAGAGCTCCAGAGTTTCTTGGAAAATGATGTCCTCTCATAAACAGACGATCACAGAACAAGCATTTATTGATGCGGTATTAAACCCAGCTTCTTGCCTTGATAAAAGCGACGCTTGGTGGTCTAGCTTCATTAAAATTTTGCGATTTGAGCGCTTGTTAGCACTGTTCGCATTTAAAAGTGAAGAGCATGGTTTATTAGACTCGTTTCCCAGTGTCGTAAGAGGGCATTTAGAGAATGCGCGAATAATGGCAAATCGCCAAGCCGACCATTTGAAGTATGAAGTTTCACTATTGTCGAGCTCAATTCAAGCGGTTACACCACAATGCCTTTATCTAAAGGGCGCTGCTTATTGCTTAGCAGATTTGTCAGTGGCAAAGGGACGATTGTTTTCAGATATTGACGTTCTGGTACCTAAAAACTGCTTGGAGAAAGTGGAAAAGAGCCTTTTATTCAAAGGTTGGATGAGTAAACCTATTAATGACTATGACGAGCGCTATTATCGAGAGTGGGCACATGAGATCCCTCCATTGGTGCAATCTAGGCGAGGGACGGTGGTGGATATCCATCATAATTTGGTACCGCCCATTTCAGGGAAAGCGCCCGACATTAATGCGTTTCTTGCACAAACAATGGAAGTCAATGGCGTTACAGTACTAAAGCCGCATGCAATGCTTGTGCACTCGTGTATCCATTTAATATTTAACGAGACGTTCAAACAGGCGCATCGCGATCTTTATGACATAGCGTCTCTAATTGCAGACTTTGGCAACGATGATTTTTGGGACGAAGCTATTGGTTTAGCGAAAGAAACCGGTTTTTACCGCGAGTTATTTTTGGCTTGCCGTTACAGTAGCAAGAAGCTAGGTTTCCCACTGCCCAGCAAGCTGACGCAAGATATACCTTACACAGCTCATAAGCTTTTCGTGTTGGACAGCTTTATGGACAAAGCATTATCGCCTCATCATCCATTGTGTGACGTAAAAGGCAGGAATATTGCTAGCTTTATGGCTTGGGTCAGGGGACACTGGTGCAAAATGCCATTGATGCTGCTGATTTATCATCTTTCTGTTAAGTCGATTAGAGCACTTATAGAGCAAATTTTTGGAAAGCACGTCTTCGAAACTGAAGGGACATCTAAATAGCTCACGCTAATATTTTTGGGAGAGAAAAGTGAAAATCTTAGTCACCGGCGCTGCCGGGTTTATTGGGGCAGCAGTATCACAATACCTTATTAATAGAGGTGACGAAGTAGTCGGTATTGATAACATAAACGACTATTACGATGTGAACTTAAAACACGCGCGCTTGGCCCAATTGAAGGCTTCTGATGCCTCTAGCTTGTTTTCATTTGTTGAAATGGGCGTTGAAGAGCGTGAAAAAATGTCTTCGCTGTTTGAAGCGCACAAATTTGATAGAGTTGTACATCTTGCCGCACAAGCTGGTGTTCGCTATTCACTTGAAAACCCAAGCGCTTACATAGATTCAAACATTGTGGGCTTTGGTAATATTTTAGAAGGTTGTCGTCACAATAACGTTGAGCACTTGGTGTATGCCTCTTCAAGTTCGGTGTATGGCGCCAATGAAACTATGCCGTTTTCGGAACAGCACAATGTAGACCATCAGGTTAGTCTTTATGCAGCATCTAAGAAAGCTAACGAATTAATGGCGCATACTTATAGCCATCTTTACAATTTGCCAACTACAGGATTGCGCTTTTTCACCGTGTATGGCCCATGGGGCCGCCCTGATATGGCGCTGTTTAAGTTCACGAAGGCTATTTTAGAAGGTAAGACTATAGACGTATACAATTACGGAAATCACCGCCGTGATTTTACTTATATAGACGATATCGTCGAAGGTGTAGTTCGTTCTCTCGATAACGTAGCGAAGCCAAATGACAACTGGGATGGTGCCAACCCTGACCCGAGTACAAGTAAGGCGCCATATAAAGTGTACAATATTGGCGCGCAAACGCCGGTACACTTGCTTAAATTCATTGAAACACTAGAAAATGCATTAGGCATTGAAGCGAAGAAGAACTTGTTGCCAATGCAGCCTGGGGATGTACCTGACACTTACGCAGATGTTTCATCACTGGTAAAAGATACGGGCTATAAGCCAAGTACTGATGTTGAGACAGGCGTTAATGCATTTGTCGATTGGTACCGCAACTTCTACAAGGTGTAGTCTAGAATAGGTACACTGCGCCAATGCTATTATTGTAGCAGTGTACCACCTGTCGTTTATCAAGCCACATTCTCTTTCTTATAAAATAGCGCTTTGCCTTATAGATGCGTTGACTCATAAGCCATAAGTCCTGCACATTTTTTGGGTAGAAACTCTTTCGTTGTCCTATACCCCATCTCATATAGCGTATTCTTTATTTCCGGAGACAGAGAGAAGTCTACTGCTGAAATATCGCCAGTATTTACAACGACAGTATTGTGCCAATACTTAGCATTTACATATTCTCTGGATATTGCTGTCATAAATGTACGAATAAGCATGCCAACATACTGAGGGAGTTGTAGAACGTTTTTCTTTATTGCTTTGCGCTTTTGTTCGGTGCTTTGAAGTCTAAAGCACACTGAAGGTGTGCCATCACCTCGCCAATCCTCAAATAACGCGTCTTCAGATAAAATGGCACCATCCACCAAAAGGTGCTCTTTAAACGGTTTAAATGAGAAAATAAGCGGTATAGACATGGAATACCGCACCGCTTCTGAAACTTTCATTTGTGGAGCGGTTTTTTTATTGAATAAAACCGGGCCACCGCCGTTTACGTCAGTCGCAAGAATGTGGAGATCCAGAGACAAATCTTCGAAAGTCGCTCCCTCAAGCTGGGCATCAATCCATTTTTGAAACACATCACCCGAAGAAAGCCCCCCTTCGCGTAACAGTCGTATTAACGAAAAGTCAGTGAATTGTTTGAAGTCAGTAAGCAGCGCTAATTCTCGCATTTCACTTACCGAGTAACCTTTGGCATACAAAGAGGCAATAATAGAACCTCCAGACACTCCGACCAGAGTATCGAAACCTATGGTCATGTCCTGCAGCGCTGATATGATACCGATATGTGCACTTAAACGTGTGCCACCACCAGAAAAAATAGGAACAATGCGAGACTGTACAGTGGGTGTTAAAGTAGGTAATGCGGACATTTATAAGACTCTACAGAACTGCTCATAAATTAATAATAGCCGAGGACAGTTATATAACCACCCCGACCATCGTCTATACATCAAGCAGATACGGCCAACTATCTTCATCCTTTTTCAACTAACGACCACTTTGGTTTAATTAAATCGCAAGCGTCTCGATATCATTAGCATCGTGAGGCTAAGGGTCATAAGCATAAATATGGAAGGTGCTGAAACCGTGATTGCTTGCGCGGGGTCTCGAGCCCACACATTGATATGCGATACACCTTTTCCGCCAATGTCGTTCGTATTAAATGTACCGCCTAAGTTATAGGGCGTTTGAAGATTGAGTATTGCTGGATTGTTTTCTGCTGCAAAAATGTCTTTGAAGTCGATGTTGTAAATTATGGAAGTATGCGCTCCACCAGGCGTACCTGATTTTATTGATATGGCGAGCTGATCAAATAGGGCTGCGCGTCCGAGTAATTGACTGACGGTATTCACTAATCCTGACAAATCAAGAATATCTAAATTCCATGTACCGGCATTACAATCGCCCGTTGTTCCACTTGTGCATGCAAATGTAATGTCTAGCAAGGTATCAAGGCTTGGTGCAGTATCACTGGGTGAAGATTTTTGCCCTTGTAATACAGAGCCATCACCTAGCGGCGCAGGTCCTATGTCAGAGTATGTTTCTACAAAATTACTATTGAGATTTGCAAGGTGGATCCAGCCTGGATCATCTGCCACCCCATCGGGCTGACCAGTTGATGGGTCTATATCGAGTATTTGGAGATCGCTTGGGTCAATGAAGTGAAAGTAGTCAAATCCGGCTTCACCGTTTAATAAGCCATCGTTTAACTGTCCAATATTCGGATTTGGTGAGCTTACGCCGTGGGCATCATCATTTCCGTAATAAAAAGCACATTCCGTTGCACTATAGTCTTGGCTTAATAAGTTGGTATTGCTGCCGACATTTGTCATGCTGGTTAACTGAACATTGTTAACGTTACAGCCCACTGAAGAACTTATTATGGTGGCATTAACAAGGCCAGAAACGATAAGCAGTGTTACACAAATGGCTAGGCGTTTTATTATGCTTTTCATTAGCTAACTCCAATTCTGCAATTGCATCGGAACTACTATGTACTGTTGCATGGTGCATACTACGTACCAGTTTCGGAGTTGTCTTTATTTACAAATATTTAACATTGTGTGATATTTGTACGTCATATTTTTGTAAAATTATCTGACACAAAAAAGGCACCGAGTGGTGCCTTTTGCGAAAAGATATTCTCAATTTGAGAATATGAGCGTGCCGAATTGCAAACTATTAACCCGCCAATTTAGCCTTCATTTCTTTGCGGCGAGCGTGAAGCAGTGGTTCGGTATAACCACTTGGTTGTTCTTTACCCTTGAATATCAGGTCGCTGGCAGCCAAGAATCCAATCGAATTCTCAAGATCAGGTGCCATAGGGATATATTCAGGGTCGCCACTGTTTTGTTCGTCAACCAACACCGCCATACGAGCCAACGACTCTTTAACTTGGTCGACACTGACAATGCCGTGCTCCAGCCAGTTTGCTATGTGCTGTGATGAAATTCGCAAGGTTGCACGGTCTTCCATTAAACCAACATCGTTTATATCAGGTACCTTAGAGCAGCCAACACCTTGATGTACCCAACGTACCACGTAGCCGAGAATACCTTGCACATTATTATCAATTTCACGCTTAATGCTATCGCGTGTGAGTGTCGACGCGTCTTCTAATAATGGAATGGTTAATATGTCGCTTAAACCATCAAAATCTGCATCTAAAGACTTTTGTACGTCAAACACATTTACATCGTGATAGTGAAGAGCATGCAGAGTTGCTGCCGTAGGTGAGGGAACCCATGCTGTGTTCGCTCCCGCCTTTGGGTGGCCAATTTTAGCGTCCATCATATTTTGCATTTCATCGGGTATTGGCCACATGCCTTTGCCGATTTGTGCTTTACCTGATAAGCCACAGCGCAAACCAATAGCAACATTCGCTGTTTCATAAGCCTTTATCCAAGGCATTGCTTTTAGCGCTGCCTTTTCGGCAAATGGGCCAGCCAGCATTGAGGTGTGAATTTCATCACCGGTTCTATCCAAAAAGCCTGTGTTAATGAATACAACGCGCGAGGTTGCTTGTGCAATACACGCTTGTAAGTTAATGCTGGTGCGGCGTTCTTCATCCATGATACCCATTTTCAACGTATTGGCAGGCACATCGATAATCGTTTCTATTTTGCCGAAAAGTGCATTTGAGAATGCAACTTCCTCTGGACCATGCATTTTCGGTTTAACAATATAAATACTGCCTTCACGGCTATTTTTGAACTTGCTATTTCCGAGTAAGTCGTGCTTGGCAATAAGCGACGTTACAAGTCCGTCCATAATGCCTTCAGGGACTTCTTCACCGTCAAACAACATGGCGTCGTTTGTCATAAGGTGGCCAACATTACGCACAAACATCAAGCTTCTTCCACTTAATGAAAGTTCGCCTTGATGTGCAACATGCTTAGATGGCGAATAAACGCGGTCTTCGTGCATAGCGCGAACCAGCTGTTTCCCACCTTTGGTCATCTCTATACTAAGCGTACCCTTCATTAGACCTAGCCAGTTACTGTAAACAAGGGTTTTGTCTTCGGCATCTACCGCTGCTACAGAGTCTTCGCAATCCATAATGGTAGTAAGTGCAGCTTCTACAAGTACGTCTTTTACGTTAGCGGGGTCACTTTCACCAATTGGATGAGTAGGGTCTATCTGAATTTCAAAGTGAAGGCCGTTATGCACAAACAGTAAAGCGCTAGGTGCAGCAATATCACCTTGATAGCCTTGCCACTGTTCGCTGTTGGCAAGCGTAGTAACATCACCGTCGATAAGTGTTACCGAAAGCTTACCCGATTCAATGCCATAAGCACTCACATCGCCATGGCTGCCCTTAGCAAGGGGGATCATAGCATCAAGGTAGGCTTTGGCCTTTGCAACAACTTTTGCACCTCGTACAGGGTTATAGGTTTTTCCTGCCTCTGCGCCACCTTCGTCACTAATAACATCAGTACCATAAAGGGCGTCGTATAAGCTGCCCCAACGCGCATTTACCGCGTTAAGTGCATAGCGAGCGTTGTTGATAGGAACGACAAGTTGTGGGCCAGCCATTGTGGCTATTTCAGCATCGACATTGGTTGTTTTTGCTGACACGTCTGATGGTTGTTCTACTAAGTAGCCGATTGATTTTAAAAATTCAGTGTATTCACTGCCATTCACCGGGTTGCCGGCTTTGTGGTAGTCGTCGATAGCGCGCTGTAATTGTTCTCGCTTTTCTAGCAGCGCTCGGTTTTGAGGAATAAATTCTGCGAAGAGGGCTTCTGCACCTTTCCAAAAGGCGTCTTGCTCTACGCCTGTTCCTGGGAGGGCCTGTTGATTAATGAAGTTGTCGAGTTGTTCGGCAACCTGTAGACGGCCTCGAGTAATATATCCTTGCATAACTACCTCTATACATTTAACTGTTCATTCAGTGTAGTGTGTATAGAGATAGTTTTTTAATTTATGGTTTGTATCTTTGTCATATATTTTGTGAATGATGGGGCTTAACCAGCATTCATCTCACTAGCAACATCGCTAATTAGCCTACGTAACCAGATATGACCTGCATCGTGGTGTAACAATGCACTCCACGCCATTTTTAGCGCAATAGGCGGTATATCAAAAGGCGGCTCTTTGATCACCACATCAGGATCGTGTTTGAACAAGCGCGCGGCTTTGCTTGGCAAGGTTGCAATGAGTTTCTGCTTTTTCGCAATTTGTAATGCAGCATGATAGTGACGAGTGAAAACGCGAATTGCGCGTTGCTTACCAATTTTTGTAAGCTCAGCATCTACCCAACCTAATTTTTGGACTTCGTTGGGGTCGATGCCCACGCCAACGCCAAAACCTGTTTTACTTACCCAAATATGTTGTGCGCGCAAGTAGCCGTCTAAATCACATTTTGCCACTAGCGGGTGGTCAGCACTCATCACACAGCTGAACGTGTCGTACCAAATGACTTTTTGGTGAAATGACAGTGGTAATTCGTCGAAACGGTTTATGGCCATATCAACTTTGCCTTGCTCCACATCGTGAAACGTTACGTCACTGGGAGTAATTAAATCGAGGGTGATGTTGGGCGCTAAATCTGCAAGCCTTCCAACGAGTTCGAGTAACAATGTACTTTCAGCATAGTCACTGGTCATAATGCGGAAGGTTCTGTCACTAGTAAGTGGGTCGAAGTCGGTTTCTGGTTGAATCGAGCTTTCTAGACGGCTTAATACGTCGCGAATAATGGGTTGAAGTTCTAACGCGCGCTTTGTCGGTGTCATGCCGTCACTGGTGCGCACCAGCAGTGGATCTTTAAATAAGTCGCGCAGGCGTTTTAGACCATTACTCATGGCCGGTTGTGTAATACTCAACTGGTTAGCGGCTTTTGTGACGCTCCCTTCTCGTAACAGTACATCTAAATAAACTAATAGATTAAGGTCGACCTTCGCTATATTCATTATTGTAATGCTCTTTTTGAACCTAATTAAACATATCTATTGTACGCGTTTTTGTTTTGAATGTCAGATAAGCGTTTAGTCTTAATTTTTAAATGAATTGTGTGTTAAGTTATTGAATTTTATGTTTTATGTGTTTTTTTTGATGAATCTTAGTTAAAAAAGTATAAAATTTCTTTTTGCGAAAAAAATAAATGAGATGAATGTTGTGGGGCAGGCGTTTAAGGTCGCTTTTCGTTAAAAACGAAAAAGGGCACCCGAAGGTGCCCATTGGAAAGGTTGGGATGCTTTCCAGTTAACTTATTTCCAACGTACCTTATACGTCGAACTGGTTCATGGTGTTGTCTTCACCAGATGCCTTAAGTGCACCTTCACCAGAGAAGTATTCTTTGTGCGTGTCACCTAGGTCAGAGCCAGCCATTGCTTGGTGCTTAACACACGCTAGGCCTTGGCGGATTTCTTGACGCTGAACACCGCGAACGTATGCAAGCATACCTTCTTCACCGAAGTAACCTTTCGCAAGATTATCAGTTGACAGTGCCGCAGTGTGGTAAGTCGGCAGAGTGATAAGGTGGTGGAAGATGCCTGCTTCACGCGCTGCATCAGCCTGGAAGCTCTTAATCTTCTCGTCTGCTGCCGCTGCAAGTTCACTGTCGTCGTAGTCTGCAGACATAAGTTTCGCACGGTCGTAACCAGAAACGTCTTTGCCTTCTTCAGTCCATGCATCAAATACCTGCTGACGGAAGTTAAGCGTCCAGTTGAACGATGGCGAGTTGTTGTATACCAGCTTCGCGTTAGGTACTTGCTCACGGATAGCGTTAACCATTTCAGCAATTTGACCCACATGAGGCTTTTCAGTCTCAATCCAAAGAAGATCTGCACCGTGTTGAAGTGAAGTCACACAGTCAAGTACTACGCGGTCAAAACCTGTACCCTCTTTGAAGCGGAATAGACCGTTAGGAAGACGCTCTGGCTTAACAAGCTTGCCGCCTTGCTTAAGTACTAGGTCGCCTTCAGCTAGGTCGTCTACGCCTGCAACGTCAGTCGTTTTCAAGAATGCATTGTATTGTGCAGCTAGGTCGCCTTCAGAAGTAGACACTGGGATCTTTTGAGTAAGGCCAGCACCTAGTGAATCGGTACGTGCAACAATAACACCTTCATCTACGCCAAGTTCTAAGAACGCATAGCGAACTGCGTTGATTTTAGCTAGGAAGTCTTCGTGTGGAACCGTTACTTTGCCGTCTTGGTGACCACATTGCTTCGCGTCTGAAACTTGGTTTTCGATTTGAATACAGCACGCGCCTGCTTCAATCATTTGCTTAGCTAGAAGGTAAGTTGCTTCTTCGTTACCAAAACCAGCATCGATATCAGCGATAATTGGTACTACGTGTGTTTCGTAGTTGTCGATTTCCGCTTGGATGGCCGCTACATCGCCGCCATTTTTCTTTGCGTCGTCGAGTTTATGGAAAAGATCTCCTAGCTCACGAGCGTCAGCTTGACGAAGGAAAGTGTAAAGTTCTTCGATAAGCGCTGATACTGATGTTTTCTCATGCATAGATTGGTCTGGAAGTGGACCAAACTCAGAGCGTAGCGCTGCTACCATCCAACCTGATAGGTAAAGGTAGCTTTTATTCGTGGTACCTTGATGCTTCTTAACTGAAAGCATTTTTTGCTGACCAACGAAGCCATGCCAGCAACCTAGTGACTGTGTGTACTGAGACGAATCTGCGTCATATTCAGCCATGTCTTTGCGCATGATGCTTGCCGTATAGCGAGCGATGTCTAGGCCCGTCTTAAAACGGTTTTGAATTTTCATGCGAGCAGCGAACTCAGGGTTAATACCTTCCCATGTTCCTTTCTGTGCTGCTTTTAATGTGGCGAAGTTATCAATGTCTTGTTGATATTGCGACATGAGCGTCTCTCCCGACTATAATTAAAATACTTAACGTTATTAGCGTTTACGCTGTAGGGCGTTCCCGTTAGTTCCATTTCATCCTAGTGCGCAAAGTTGAATAATAGAAATATATAATCAGCATTGCCGCCATTCATTTGGTGAATGTTTGTGAGTGGGTGTCGGGTAGAGTATCGAGTGGAGTAGGGGGCAAATACGTGATGAGTTAATGTTACTGTGAACCTACGCACTATGCGCTACACCTTGCACTTCACAGCAAAGTAAGGCGCGTGGGTCTACAATTTAATTGATAGATTACCGAAAAGAGTAATTGCCTTGCCCGCAAGTGCAAGGTAGATTGTCGCGATGATGCTATATGTATCATTAAGTGCATTGATTTATAAAGAAAAGTGAGTGATATGGGTAACAGTGTCTTATCGTCGGTCGATCAGAGAACCAAGCTTGTTGGCGAGAATAGGCTTGAGCTTTTGATGTTTCAGTTAGGCACTCGTCATATTTTTGCAATGAACGTTTTTAAAATCAAAGAGGTAATAAACGTTCCCAAGCTCAATATGATGCCAGGCTCGCACTATAATTTGAAAGGTGTGATGAATTATAGAGGTAAATCTATCCCCATCATCGACCTTCGCCAGGCAATTAAGATGCGCTCTACAGTTGCAGAAGACTTTGCCAAAAACGTTATTATCACAGAGTACAACCGCAGTGTTCAGGGCTTCATTATTGGTGAAGTCAAAAGCATAGTTAATACGTCGTGGGGCGATATCCAACCGCCACCTAGCGGTATTGGCAAGTCAAACTATTTAACCGCTATAACTCAGGTGAATATTGATGGAAAAACTGAGCTTGTAGAAATCATTGATGTTGAAAAAGTATTAGCTGAAATCATTGATTACGATACCTCAATTTCAGAAGAGGTGCTTGATACTGAAATTGTAAATCACTTCAACGGTAAACAGATCTTGATCGTTGATGATTCAGGCACGGCCCGTAAACAAATACGCGACACACTAGAACAATTAGGCGTGTCAATTATTGAGCGTAAAAACGGTGCAGAAGCGCTTAAATTATTGCAGTCATGGGCAGATGAAGGTAAACGCCCATCGGACGAAATTCTATTGATGTTTACCGATGCTGAAATGCCCGAAATGGATGGGTATAGACTTACTTCAGAGGTTAGAAATGACCCTAGAATGGACGACCTGTTTATTGCGCTTAATACGTCACTTAGTGGCAGTTTTAATGATGCGATGGTTGAAAAAGTAGGGTGTAACCGTTTTATTTCAAAGTTTCAGCCAGATATGCTTGTTGATGTTGCGCAGCAGCGCCTGCGAGAATTTTTAGCCAGTCAAAAATAAATTTCCTACCGCTGCTTTCTCTTACCTCCGCCTTAATTTGACGGCGGTTCACGCCTTTGTGTGACCAAATCTGTATTTGGCCAATATTTTTGTAACACTTATTATTTTTGCGGAAAGCTTTGAGGATACACTGTGTGTGTTTTACACTAATGGCACCTGTCGCCGTGTGCAGGTGCAATGTGCTTTTCGCTAGTGCACAGAGAACACTCGTATAATATAAACTTACGCGCAGAGCGTGCTCGGACAAAAAAGCGTTTCAGGGCGAAAGTCTAAAGAAGCACACTTAAGCGCGACAGAGAAATAAGCATTTTTTTATGCGCATTATCGGTCTATTAATCACTAGGTAGTGCGTACATACTTCAGGGAAGTTTAGATGATTAAACAATTTGTTCGTACATCGTTACTAGCATGTGCGTCAGTTACGTTCTTAGCAAGCTGTGGCATCACTGATAATGCAGCGTCTTCTGCGCCAACAACAGCGTCTCAAAGTAATGTACCAAAAAACATTATAATGGTTGTTGCCGACGGTATGGGGCCCGCTTATACCACAGCCTATCGCAACTATGTTGATGACCCTGCCACAGACAATATTGAAACGGTTGTCTTTGACGACATTTTAGTGGGCAATGCCTCAACGTATCCTGCAAAAGTCTCTGGCTATGTAACTGATTCTGCTGCGGCTGCGACTGCATTGGCCACGGGCGTTAAATCTTATAATGGAGCCATTGGCGTAGACGTTAATAAGAAACCTGTTAAATCCGTTATGCATTATGCCAAAAGTAAAGGCATGCGTACTGGACTTGCAGTGACTTCGCAAATTGTTCATGCAACGCCTGCCTCTTACATTGCACACAATGAAAGCCGTAAAAACTACAACGAAATTGCTGAAGATTTTTATGACGTCCGTGTAGACGGCAAATTTGTTGCCGACGTTATGTTAGGTGGTGGAACGTCTTATTTCGAGCGTGAAGATCGCGATATTCTCGCGCAATTTATCGATGCAGGATACCAATATGCTGATTCTTATAATCGTCTAGCATCAATTCCTGCTGGTAGTAATGTACTTGGTTTGTTTGCGCCTGTAGCGTTGCCAGCAGTACTCGATGACAAGCGTAAAAATCGCCTTCAGTACCTAACGAAAAATGCGATCAAGCATCTTGAGAACGACAATGGCTTTTTCTTGCTGGTAGAGGCGAGCCAAGTTGATTGGGCGGGCCATGCAAATGACATCGCATCTGCTATGGCAGAAATGCACGACCTTGCGCAAACTATGGAGTATTTGCGCGACTATGTTAAAGCTAACCCTGACACCTTGGTAATACTCACTGCTGACCACAGCACGGGTGGACTTACCATTGGTGCAAATGGTGATTATCGCTGGAGCCCAGAGCACCTAAAAAATATGCAGGCATCAGTAATGACAATTGCTATGGCAATGCCTAACGAAGAAAAACCAGGTGAGTATGTCGCTCAGAATCTTGGCTTGTCGTTAACGGAAGAAGAACTTGCTACCCTTGAAAGCGTAGCTAACCAAGATGACAAATCTCGCTTTATGGCGGTTAAGGCGTTTTTAGACACCAAAACCAATACTGGATGGACTACCGGTGGCCACACGGGTGTAGACGTAGAAGTATTTGCATTCGGTGCTGGATACACCAGCTTTATGGGCCAAATTGATAACACTGATATTGCGAAAAAGATTTTCAGTTTTTTAGATAAAAAGCCGTTTAAAAAGAACGTTCCTGCTGAAACTAAAGTAGAAACCAATATCGAGCTTACCGATGACGATGATGCATGTAACTTCAAAGAAGATTGGCACTGCAACTAACACAAACGATTTGTATTGGTAAAGCGCCCTAGAGGCGCTTTATTTTTATACACACCAATAACAGAAGTGGTATTGATGAATAACGACATGCACAACTTGCTACAGGACATTTTTGACGAAGTCGAACCCATGCTGGGAATGGGTAAGGTCGCCGACTATATACCCGCATTGGCGTCTGTAAACCCTCGTCAGTTTGGTATTGCTATCTGTGATACTCACGGTCAAATTACGTCTATTGGTGATGCTGGCGTCCCTTTTTCAATTCAAAGTATTTCGAAGGTGTTTAACCTTGTTCTTGCCATTAATCACTATGGTGAAAGTATGTGGGAACGGGTAGGGTGTGAACCTTCTGGTTTGCCCTTTAACTCACTGGTACAGCTTGAATATGAAAATGGTATTCCACGCAATCCATTTATCAATGCAGGCGCACTGGTGGTGAGCGACATGGTTCAGTCGCGGTTTGCCTCCCCCCATATTGCTATGCGTGACTTCGTACGAAGATTGTCATGCAATGGCGATATTGTTGTAAACAAGGTGGTGGCAGAATCTGAGTTCGAACACCGTTCTCGAAATGCCGCTATGGCTTACTTGATGAAAGCATACGGTAACTTTGAGAATGAGGTTGAAGATGTACTTCGCAATTATTTCCATAACTGTGCCCTTGAAATGAGCTGTGAAGACTTAGCGCGTGCGACCAGCTTTTTAGCAAATGCGGGCATGTCTTCATGTGCCAACGAGCAAGTACTCACGCCATACCAAACCAAGCAGGTTAATGCGTTATTGGCAACAAGTGGTATGTATGACGAGGCAGGAAGTTTTGCTTTTAAGGTAGGTCTTCCAGGTAAAAGTGGGGTAGGCGGTGGCATTGTTGCTGTAGTGCCTGGTCGTTTTTCTATATGCGTATTCTCGCCAGCGCTTAATAGTGTGGGCAATTCACAGCTGGGTGTAGCGGCATTAACATCGCTTAGTGAGCGTATTAATTGGTCAATTTACTAGGCCATAAGCATTAGTAGCCGGTTAGCTCTAAAAAGCCTGTTCCAGAATGAGTACCCGATACATTAACGCGTCCCTCGTAGTAGGGAAATGCGCTTTCATTCCATTGATTGGTTTTAAAGGGGCTTATATTAAGATTAAGTGCAAGATCACTGGCCGTGTCTTTAAGCACTATACGCCATGACGTGGGGACATCGCGCGGCCCAGTTCGAGTTGTAATAGTTTCGTTTTCTACTGGTATTATTGATAATTGTTCATCTGACAACGTCTTTTTAAGGCCGCTTGAGGTTATATAAGTACCAGTAGTAAAAATATCTGACAGGGCAGTTGCAGAACTTGATGGAGCAGAGTGCATACGAAATGCCATGAGTTTGTCTCCATTGTCTAAATGCAGCGAAAACCAATCCCAGCCCATGGCATCGCTGTTGGCAAGATGACTGGTCCATTCATGGTCAAACCATCCAAGTCCTTTAACACCAATTGATTTTCCATTAATTAGTAGGTTTCCTTTTGCGTTGATAAACGGTTGGCTGTAATAGTAAGAGCGAAGTCGTTCATCTAGCGTTTTTCGGCTATATCCATTATCGCCTTGCTTTACAAATGGGCCTGAAGTATCGAGTGATAAATCAATAGACACTGCTTCGCCCAATGCAAGTGCTTGGTCTCGTGATGGCGAACTTTTTCCCGTGGCATTTTTATTTTTCAGTGACAGGTTTAGGGATGACGGGAACATATTGTTTGGAGCCGAGGTACGCCATGACCAGTCGTCTATAATCGCTTCGAACGGACTGCCATTTACATAAGCATTACCCACACCGCCTGCTGCGAATCTCTCTTCAAAATAGTGCTGTGTGTTGGTGTGTAGTGAAACATGCCCCATCCATTGCTGTGTATTCGACCAATTGCTTTCACCGACTTTATTACTGCTAGGTGTGTTAAATCTAAACAGCGTGTATTGAAGGCCATACTCATTTTTGTGGTCATCTTCTAACACAAACGTGAGATACCACCACTCTAACTGATAATCTGGATGGCTTTTGTGATCGTTAGGCAAGGTTAGAAGC
Source organism: Alteromonas sp. 009811495 (assembly GCF_028865455.1). Classification (NCBI taxonomy): domain Bacteria; kingdom Pseudomonadati; phylum Pseudomonadota; class Gammaproteobacteria; order Alteromonadales; family Alteromonadaceae; genus Alteromonas; species Alteromonas sp. 009811495. The sequence goes on along the minus strand of NZ_CP113972.1, from coordinate 3,002,553 downwards.
TTATCTTTCGTTACTTGCGCGAAACTTTGCGCGGCAATGTCTGCATCTTGTGCGGTTATGCCACCGAAAAATTGTCGAGGCCTGTCGTTTTGGGCTAAAGGCGCACTGTCTTTATTAGGTGTGTTCTTTGTTTCTGGTATCAGCAAAAAGCTAAAAAACACGGTAATGCCTGCGACAACTAAGAATAGACCTACGCGTTTCAATGACTTATTCATAGCTGTACCTCCTGGCGAAGGTCGACCTTTGGTTCAAGTTTCCCGAGTGGCAAAAGTAAAACCACTGACACAATGGCAAGCGAGAGCATCACGCTGGACATGATTACGTCAGTCTGAATAACAATGGGGTACACCCAGTTAAATGCGTACCTGTTTACCATAACAATAAACACGTAAGCTAAGAAAATACCAAAGGGAATTGCCAGTATCGCGGTTACAAGGCAAAGCAAAAAATATTGCGTAAACAGCGCGCTTTTCACTTGTAGGCGACTGACACCTAGTGCCCGCAATGTATTCAATTGCGGAGCGTTACCTAAAGCTAAAACCGTTAACGATACCGCAAAGGCAATGCCGGCGACGACAAGCGTGGTGATATTCAGTCCATCGGTTAGCAAAAACGTGCGATCAAAAACCTTAAGCGACTGGTTAAGTAGGTGTGTTTTTGAATAGGCATTGCCAAATGGTGCCGCCAACGCGGTTATCGCGCTGTCTGTTAGTGTGCTGTCTGTTAGGTTGCTTGGAGACGCTGAATTTTGAGTAGCTGGATACAGTGCCATAGCCCCAGAAAACAACATGTTATTTAGCCCACTGTTTTCCTTACGAGCTGACAATAAACGGGGAAGGGGGACAAATACTTGCCCTTGTGTATTGCCGTAGTCAGGGTATATACCCAGTACACGCCACGCTTGCTTTTTACTAAACAGGGTATCGTCTAGGGTGTCGCTATCAACCGTAAGGGTAGTGATGTTCTTGTCTAAACCGCTTCTGTTTGTTGCCAATGAATAGTTCGACAAAGAAAGTGTGTCACCAATGCGTACGTTGTTCATCAGTGCCAATTGTTGATTAATAAAAACCCCTTGGCCTTTTGAAAACTGCTCCCACGCATCATCCACAGCATTATCAAGTAGCAATGCGATTTGTCCTTCGGTATGAAGAGGGTAGCTAGAGACAGAAATGGTCTGCTCATTCAAGGTGGCTTTCAACCTCATCAAGGGGGTTGCATCGAGGCTGTCTGGCAACACGATATCTGAATACAGCATATCAGTATAAAGGTATGCAGGGGCATAAAGGCGTTGCTTTAACCAGTCAACCGTCGCGTCTCGGAAACTGCTTGTCATGGTGTTCATACCAATATTGGCGGTAAGTGCGATAAAATATGCGCAAACGGCCAATCGCGACTTAGATGACAGCGACTGCATATTTGAAACAACAAAAAATAACACCACCCAACGCTTTGGCGTAACTTTAGCAAGCCATGTGGTCAATATAGGCAACCAAAGTAAGACCAACGCGCAGCTACTAAGCAGTAATGCGGCAACATAGCCAAGTGCGAGTGTTGTGGAAGAAACGAAGTGTGACAACAGATAAAGTACCAAAAGCACTATGCATGAAATCAAACTAGCTTGCGCTAAAGAAGCCTGGTTTTCTTGCTTTATTTTATGGTGCGAGAGGGCATTGGCTAGTTGGGTAACTGGCAACAGTGAAAACACAACCAGCGAAGTAAAGGTCACAATAAGTGCAAATAAAAATATCGAAAGCAAATTGACGTCTGGCTTTATAAAGACAGCGCTAAACAAAGAGGAAAACGTACCGCTAATCACTGGGGATAGCCAGGAGGCCGCATTAAAACCAGCTATCATGCCAAGGGGGATGCCAAAGACACAGTAGATCAGAAGCTCAGCAACAAGTGCTAAGGATAGAATATAGCTTTGAATGCCTAGCTGTCTTAGTCGAATCATATTGGGCAAACGCGTGCGGTACATCAGGTTAAGCGCGTTTAACACAATGAACAGCGCAACAACCCCCATAAGTGCGCTCATTGCCCAAAGGTTAAGCTTAAAGCTATCTGGGAGTGACCCTGTTTCTTGGGCAAACGTATTTTGAGGTTTAACTAATGTGACTGAGGTAATGCTGTTTAGCGCTTCAATCTCCTGACTGGACAACGGCATGAGCGATAAAAAACCAGAAAGCGGTGTACTTTGTGGTGAAACTTTGTGCCGATAAAAGTCGGTAATAGCGATAACCAAAGTATCTTGGGGGACAGCAGCACTCACAACAGGATTGATAATCGATGGCCATTTTACGTCTGACGACACAAGGTTTTCACATGCTATTTCGCCCAATGTAGCAGGGTGCATGAGGCCTCTCACAGAGGTATTTTTCTGCCCCTGCATTTCTGTGCTAAGCCATGCGCCGCCGTTTTGTAAATTCGATACGCTAACAAAGTGACTCATCAGTACTTGGGTGTCTACGCCCATGATGTTGACATTAAATGTTCTTGATGACGCGTCGCCACACGATACGCGCACAGTGCGCTGAGCAAGCGCGGCAAGTTGAGTAAACCCCACCAATCGCGCTTTTACATAATCTTCTTTAGTTAGCGACAGGTCGCTGTTGATGGGGACCAATACATTGTCGGTAAATAGCTTGTCTTTGCTTTCTAATAACTCGCCTTGTTCGGCGCCTTCATTGATAAGCAATACTGTTATAAGACCTGCATTCGCCACTGCAATAGCAGCAATAATAAGAAGCGGCTCGAGCCATCGCTTTTTTGCCATTGCAAAAAGCGTTTTTAATGTTAATCCGAAAGTGTGCAGGGCGCTTTTCATCCGCATGCACTTTGGTTATTGGTAAGTGAAACCAGCTTTCCAGCGTGAAGTTTGGTTTCCATAACGGCTTTTTCTGCCACTTCTTGGCTATGGGTTACTACGACAAGCGCGGTGTTAGTACTGCGACAAACATCAAACAATAATGTTGAGACTACATCACTGGTTGCTTCGTCTAAGTTTCCCGTGGGTTCATCAGCAAGTACCAAAGCAGGGCGGTGTACCAATGCGCGAGCAATGGCGCAGCGCTGTTGCTCGCCACCAGATAGCAAGTGTATTGGCTTTTTGGCAAGATGAGCGATCCCCAACTCTTGCATTAAATGCTGCTGATACTCTGCATCAAAGTTGCCTTTTAGTCGTGAGGTAAAGGCAATGTTGTCATAAGCGTTGAAACAGTCAAAAAGGTTATAGCTTTGAAATACAATGCCAAGGTATTGCTTGCGAAAATCATCAAGTTTGCCTGTGGTAGCAGGCCTTTTAATAGATGCGCCTTTGCTGGCAGCGACTTGGCTATCAAAAATGCGCTCGTTTCCTACATAGATTTGACCCTCGTCAGGTGCATCGAAACCGGCAATAAGTGAGAGTAGGGTAGATTTTCCACACCCTGATGCACCTTGAATGCTCACTGATTCACCTGCCTTGACCGTTAGTGACAAACGGTCTAAAAGCAGTACATCAGAAGAAAAGGACTTAGACAGACCATTGATGGTAAGCATAAATGCGTAAACTCAAAAAAACGCTAACAAAACAGTGTCTTCAGTATACGCAACAGAATGGCATTTTGGTTAAAAACCAAATGATAAAAACAAAAGCGCATTACTTGTCAGTGTCGCTTTTGTAAACTCGTATTGTAATCAGGTAGCGCAGATGTGCTTATTGATTGATGAAGTCGTCAAGCTCTTCGCCAGTAACCTTCTTTATCTGAGCAAATAAATACCATAGCGCTGCAATAAGTAGCACCATGCTTGGAATAACAATGACGGGATAGCTGAGGGCTGTCATTCGGCCAAGCTCTTCTGTGTAGGCAGTAGTGCCTGGTTCGCTCACTAAAATCACTTTTGCCAATATGTAGTTAAGCGCCGATGATAAGAAGAATGAACTTGCTACAATGTAAGAGCTTACCGCTATTTTCTTTTTGAACTCAGCCTGTTTACCTTTTGCATCAAGCACAGCATTTAAGTGGGGCCAATTAATAATTTGATCGTTTAGCACCAACATCTTAACCAGTGGTTTATTTGAGTATTGCGTGACAAGAATAGCAATGCCAATAAGACCAGGAATAGCGGCCTCTTTAATAGCGATGTAATCAGCAGGTAATTTGAGAAGACTAAACCCGCCTGTCAGTAAAACACTGATAATACCTAATATAGAAAAGCCATTGACTTTACCCGACGCTTTTAAATCCCATAAGCCATAGCCAATTGGGAAACTCAGTGCCGCGACAATGCTCCATTCGGGGCCTAAGTAATCTTCGGAACTTGCGTAGCTCATCAAAACGACAGGAATGATGATGTTAAAGGCAAGATTTCCAAAGAAACCTTGATTTTTTTGCGTAGGTTGTTGTACTGCTGACATAGTTACTTTCAACGTCTTATCGTGACGCTAATTATACAAAAACAAATTAGCGTGCCCAGTGCCATGCGGCAAATAAGCCACCAATAAAGCCAAACAAATGATATTCAAAGGAAATAAATTTAGATGTGGGCAATACACCCACTAACATTCCGCCGTATAGCGCTGCAACCACTAAGGATATTAATAAATAGCGTACTTTGTTGCTTCGAAAGCCTGCGAGCACTAAAAAGCCAAAGTATCCGTACACCATGCCACTGGCTCCAATGTGCGTAGCACTGCGACCAAATAGCCACACGCCTAACCCACCGATAAGTAATGCACTGACCGTCGCGATAATAAATGAGCGCTTGCCCCACTGCATGGTGAGCCACATGAACAACAGCAGCGGTACTAAATTTGCCATTAAATGGGTTGGTGTGCCGTGTAGAAAAGGCGCTGTAAAAATGTAAGGTAAGTGTGCTAATGAGCGCGGTACTACACCAAACTGGTTAAGTGCATTGCCAGTAAGTAGGTTGGCCACCTCTATCGCAATAAGTAACGCACCCAGAGTTAAAAGAACACGTATTTGAAAAGAAAGGGGCTTCATAGAGACTCCTTAATCTCTTTACAGGATGATATGCGGCAAATAACGAGATAAGTCTTGCGTAATTGCAGATGCATCTTCCCTTACCGAAATGCCAGCGGGCATATCATCAACTAACCAACTGCCTATAAGTGTATGGTTACCTTCAAATACGGGTAATGGTTCAAAAGCTTGAATTATAAAGCCTTCCTCGCCGTAAGGGCCACTGCTGAGTTCTTTTTCTTGGCCATGCTCAATCAGTGACACGTTGGCCCCTTCCCTTGAAAATAATGGCTTTTTAATCCATTTACCCGATTGTGTTTGAGAACCAATTTCATCCGAAAAGAAAGAGGGCAATAAATTAGGGTGCCCTTCAAATTGTTTCCATAATTGGGGGAGTAACGCTTTATTTGAAATGACGGCCTTCCAAGGAGGCTCAAGCCAATTCACGCCAGCATCTACTAACTCGCTACCAAATTCTTCGCGCAACATAAACTCCCATGGGTACAGCTTGAAGCAGTCGGTAATAGGGCTATTGTGCAGATCAGTAAACACACCCGTATCTGCAATGCCAATATCTTCAATAAAGACAAAATCAGTATGAAGGCCAGCTTCACGGGCACAATCTTGCAGGTATTGCACTGTGCCTCTGTCTTCTGTTGTGTCTTTACAGCACGCCATGTGAAGCTGGTTGATATTGTAATGCAGGGCTATTTCGCGAAATCGGTGCACCAACTTTTCTTGCAAGCTATTGAACTGATCTGCATGACGAGCGAGTTTCCCATTGTCGACATTTTGCTCTAGCCATAGCCATTGCCAGAAGCCTGATTCGTATAGGCTAGTAGGGGTATCAGCATTGTTTTCCAGTAGTTTCGCCGGCCCTTTTCCGTTATAGACAAGGTCGAGTCTGGAGTACAAGCTAGGATCTCGTTGTCGCCAACTGTCTCTCACTAAATCCCAGTGGTGTTCAGGAATACAAAAACGTGAGAGCAACGCTTCGCTGTTGACCACTTCATCCGCTACGGCTAAACACATTTGATGTAGCTCGGCAGTGGGGTCTTCAATATCCTTTTCTATTTGTTGAAGCGTGAACTGATAGTAGGCACTTTCATCCCAATAAGGCTCGCCATACATAGTGTGAAAGTGAAAGCCAAACTCGTTGGCCAACTGCTGCCAGCCCTTGCGTGGCTGGCATGGCATTCTAAACATGGTTAACCGCCCCAGCCGCCTTTACGGCTGCTGCTTCCCCACGAAGATTTGGCGCGTACGCTACTACCAAAACCACCGCGTTTCATCGTGCGATTTACCGTTGGTTTTGGTTTGTAAACGTCCTTATTTACGCGATAGTTTCGTTTGCGAATATCACCATCAAACACGTAACCATCAGCCGTTATCCAGCGTGAGCGAAAGGGAGAATTATAAGAGTACGACGTATACAGTGGTTGAGAGTAGTAGCGATTGGGCGAAAGCAATGAACTTACCATGTAGCCTGCCATGAACGGCATAAAAAAGCTGCCACTGTTATTGTTGACGTATTGGCACTGATTAGGACCAAATTCATACTCGCAGTCATATTCCGAATTAAAACGCGGACTAGTACGCATAGCTTCGTCTAGTGCCGTTTGATAGGCTGCTTCGCATCGCTCGACTGCATCAGGGAAGTCCTGTTTGCAGTCTTCAAGCGATGTATAAATAGTGGCATCTTCACGCTCTGAGCCACAAGCACTTAACATGACGCTGGCAACACCTAATGCAATAGGCTTCACACTGAACGCTTTGCGCATGCGTGTTAAGTCAATGTGCTTGGTGCGCTTTGTCCTGAGCTTGTCGTTATTCGTTGTCATCACAGCCCCCTTAATAGGTCATGCAAGCTGCGTTTAACAGACCCACTGCAATTGACATACTTGCCAACATAACGCCTGCTGATACTTCGTTGTTGTTTATGCGCTCTGCAATTTTAGGCATAAAGCTAAATCGCAAAATGGCGAAAGCCAGTGACTGTGCAACCACTGCAACCAACGCCCAAATCGCGAAATCGACAATGGCTACAGAATTTGAAGCTGCGCTTCCCAGCGCAATGGCAAAGCCAATAATTGCGCCGCCAAAACCAATCGCTGCCGCTACATTCTTTTCTTCTTTAACTAGCTTCCATTCGTCATGGGGCGTGACTAATGCGTAAACTAACTTGAAAATAAATAAGAAAACGATTGATAGGCCAAAGTACAACGCGAAGTTATCAAGGCCCGCCAGAGAATGCATAATTGTATCCATAGTTAATCCTTTTTTATCCGTTTATTGTTATATCAGTAGGTTGAATATCAAAGCCTGTTGAAATCACTAAGCATCTGTCTAAGTTAGAACCCACTTGCTTCTCTTCACCGACAACTAAAAGTGTTTCCACTTTATCATTATCCAGAGGGCGCTCATAAAGCATCATGAATTGATCAGTTTTACTAATATCGCCATCTTCTTCGTAGGTAGTTTCAGTTACCGCAACAGGTGGAGACTCTTCGCCCACAGCTTCCCAAACACGGGTAAATATCTTGCCATCCAATTCGTAGGTAGGTTGGCTGATGATATTCTTCAAGCACTCATCCCATTGGGCGGTACTGCCAATAGTTTTCGTATCGTAGAAATGCCACAGCTTTACATCAGTAATATGATTTTCCGTCATGCCACCATCTAATATAACCTGAAGGAAGGCGTCGTCATCGGTGTAAAAGCGCAACAGCGTGCCGCCTGTATCAAGCGCAGCCTCGCCTACCGCTTGAATGAGTTGCGAACGAGCGGCCCCTTCTATGGTTAATTCAGGCTCAAGTAAAGAGAGCTTTAAGTTATCCAATTCAAACGAGCCACCTAAATAAAGCCCCATTACTTCAGGTGCTTTAGGTTTTTTTGGCGCTGATTTTTTAAATAGTTTGCTGAACATACTCAATGCCCTTTAGTCGGCGTCAAGCGACGACCAATTAATAGCATTGATGCGTCGCTCGGCAATGTAGAATAATGTATCACCCGCATTCAGCGTGGCTTCAAGTGGTGGATTGACAACCATTTCTTTTACTTGGCTATTCGGCGCATAGCCGATGAAAATGGCGTTGTGTTTGCGTTTTAAATTAACAAAGAGTTTTGCTACTGAAATAGCGGCACTGTCGTCTGGAATTTTCACCGAAAATTGGGCTTGGCCCTCATCAACACTGAGTAAATCGTGATGCAGCATACTTGAACCAGGGTCAAATGCCGCCTTCGCAAGCATCTCGACTGCCACACTCGGAGTACATTCTACCTTAGGGCAGTGGTCCTGCAGCAGTCCTACTAGGCTTTCATCTTCAAAGTAAGCCACTTGATGGGCATCTGGGTTTCGTTTGGCACAGTAAAGTGCGGTAGTCATAGTGATATCGTCTTGCGGATTGTCAATAAGGATAGTTCTGGCATTGGCAATGCAGGCGCGATCCATATCTTCGTCCTTGTTGAACGAGTCAACTTTTACAAATTCAACTACGCCAGGAAGTGGGTTAGTGATATCGGCTTTTACACACAACACAATGTCTGGTCGATCGGGCATGGCATCGCGCTCTCGCAATAATAAATCTAAAAGCAGCATAGTGCGCTGACCATTCCAGCCAATAACCAATATATGTTTATCAAGATGTAAGTTATTCATTCCCAATAACCCTTTTTTCCATTGCTGAGAGACCCACGCGGCAATACGGCCGATGACCATTGCAAAAATACTTAAACCCAGTGGAATTACGTAAAGTGCGACTACTAACTTACCTGCAGATGTGACAGGGGAAAGATCACCGTAACCCACGGTGGAGGCGGTAACTGCAAGCCAGTAGAGAAAATCAACATCGGCAATGAGGTCAACTTCACCTGCAGCGAAAAGTAACCAGTAACTTGAAACGGCGTAAAACGCAGTAGCACCTAAAATGGTGTACCATCGAGATTCTGCAAAATATTGCAGCATAATTTTACGCAGTTTAATCCATGGAGACATAAAACAAACAGCCCTTGTTATGCGTGCTAGTACTCTGCCTTTATGCGTGAAAATTGTCTATGGTTTATGTGTAACAAAGCATTGAAAACCATGTTCAAAAAGAAAGGGAGCGGTGAGCTCCCTTTGGTATTACTTACCTAAGATGCGCGCCAGTTCATCATCAGCAGAGGTCTTTCCGCCTTTGATACCAGCTTCTGCTAGGCGCTTTTCCAAATCACTGCTTGATGCATCACCAGCAAGCTCTTCGGCTGCCTGAAGCTCAGCATTACGCATTTTCTGTTTTTCTTGAATACGAGACAGCGATTCTGTCGCCGTTTTCATTTTGCTGTTAGCCCCCATATGGCGAGATGACACGGCAACTTGCGCTTTTTGCACGCTTTCAGTTGCTTTCACCATATCAACTTGCTGCTCTAATCGGCGCAAGTTAGCTTTTGCCTGCTGAATGTTCTGAGCAAGCTGTTTTTCAGACTGTTGGAACTGATCAAGATAGGCTTGTTCTTGGTCGCGCTCTTCTTTCAGTTCTGAAACTTTCTGGGCACAATCAAGCGCTAGCTGACGGTCTGTGTCAATTGCTTTTCGCGCATGCGCTTCGTATTCTGCGATGGAAGAGTCAAAGCTATCGACTTTTTGTTGTGATAGTTTGCACTTCGCCAAAATTTGCGTACGGGCATGATCTGACTTGCGCAATTCTTCTTTGGCTTCTCTAATTTCTTGTTCCAGAATTCGAATAGCCTGACTGTCTACTACTGACTGCGCAGCCTCGGTCGCACCACCTTTTACTGCAGTTACTAATTTTTTCCACACTGACATTCGCTTCTCCTTAGAAGTAAATTTTAGTTAAGGTGTGTTTCGTAAGCATCAAGGAATGATGCAACATTCTGAAACAGGGTTTCGACTTCAATAACAATACTTTCCGCTTTAGACTGCGCGCTTAGCGCACCGAACGCGGTGTAGTATTCTTCACCTCCAATATTCGATATGCCCACAGTTGTTAATGGGAACACCATATGAGATGACAAAATTTCATGATCTAGCGCAGGCTTATCCTTAACCTCCGACGCTGAAAACAACAAGCTTTCCACTAATATTTGCTCACCGCTAATGGCAAGCCATGCATCAATGCCGTCTTGATTAGCAATTAGTAAGCAGTTTTCCTCTCGTGTTACCACAAAGTCATCGTGCTCTGTAAATAAGGCTTCGATGCTTTCTAGTTCCCAGCTCATACCTTTCTCCTTTAATTATTGAAGCGATAATGTCGTATATGAATGTCGCGTTGCGTGATTTCAACCGTTCCACTGTAGCGACTATTTTCATCTACGCCAATATCTTGACTTGCAGTGTAGACTCACTGTGCCATAATCGTCAATAGCAAATTTGCTTTTTAAGTGTAAAAAAGTGTGTTTTTGTAAATTATATATCACAAATGGGTGGTTTTGGAGTGGCAATTGAGTGCTAAAAATGCATGGCGTCAAACCGTCGCAAGGGTTGTAAAATCTGAAATGTCAGTGCGAGGGGTTAAATATCAAGCATTAAGCCAGCGCTTAGAAGAAATAGGCGTAGAGCAAAGTGCAGATAACCTTAGAAATAAGGTTAACAAAGGGATAATGGGGGCGGACTTGCTTCTACAAATATTGTACGTACTAAAAGCAAGACCGCTAGATAGTGCACTTTTAGAAGAAATCTTAACTGACCTTAATGAATAAACCGCGTAAAATGTCGGTTTAAAGCGTCGGCATGCAGCCTGGGGTGAGTACCGCAATGCTTTTATCAGGCAAAAAAATACCCAGCACCTAGCTGGGTATCAAAAGATAAGGAATGTTATGGGAGAACATCATCACTATCTGTACGTATCTTAACCGTTTAAGATGGTGGGCGCTATTTATAAATCCCTGTCAAAAGTATGCGGCCTTATAATGCGTTATTTTATTTAATACCTTTAAGAGTAAGTGTTTAAATGTGTTGTGCTTTTTTGTATCTGTTCTGGCTTAACTTCAATAGAAGTTCGGTGTCGTACAGCTAGATCGTTTCACAACATGAGACTTAATCCTATTATTTGGTTAACCGAGTTAGTAAAGCAGTACTGTATTTATGAAACTATCTGATTTTAGCTTTGAGCTTCCCGAAAAATTAATCGCAAAATATCCAACGGAGCAGCGAGCTGCTAGCCGTTTGCTTCATTTAGACGGCAAAACCGGCAAAGTAACACACAGCATGTTTGCAGAAATGCTGTCACTGGTAGACGAAGGTGACTTGTTAGTCTTTAACAACACGCGGGTTATTCCAGCTCGCTTGCTAGGCAAGAAAGAAACCGGCGGACAGGTTGAAGTGCTGATTGAACGCATTACCTCCGACAATAGTGCGCTGGCGCACGTTAGAGCAAGTAAAGCGCCTAAGCCTGGCACTAAGCTAATTCTAGAAGATAAAGTTAATGTGACCGTTACGGGCCGAGATGATGCGCTGTTTATTCTACAGTTTGATCACGAAGAGACAGTGTTGTCGCTGCTTGAGGCACACGGTCACATGCCATTACCTCCTTATATCGACCGTCCAGACGAAAACTCAGATAAAGAGCGTTATCAAACTGTCTACAATGAAAAGCCGGGGGCGGTAGCAGCGCCTACCGCGGGTCTTCATTTTGATGACGCCATTTTGGCGGCACTTAAAGAAAAGGGTGTAAACTTGGCGTTTGTTACGCTGCACGTTGGAGCAGGTACATTTCAACCGGTACGCGTTGACAATATTCAAGAGCACAAAATGCATGCAGAATACGCAGAAGTGCCGCAGGAAGTGGTAGATGCTGTATTGCAAACCAAAGCCAACGGCAAGCGTGTAATAGCGGTTGGGACCACATCGGTTCGCTCACTAGAGTCAGCTGCTAAAGCAAGTAGTGAACGCAGCCACGACGCTATTATTGCGCCCTTTTACGAAGATACTGAAATATTTATTTACCCTGGTTTTGAATTTAAAGTTGTGGATGCCATGTTCACAAACTTCCACCTACCAGAATCTACATTGATGATGCTAATCAGCGCATTTGCGGGTAAAGATAATGTGATGAATGCTTACCAACAAGCCATTGAAAATGAGTATCGCTTTTTCAGTTATGGCGACTCAATGTTCATTGAACGAGCCTAGTTGATTAACGGTGAATTGGCTTTGTATCGTTTTATTCAGGTTTAGTTACAGATAAACATAGATACGGGGCATGATCTCAGCTGAATTACTGGTATAATCGCCGCCAATTTATTTTTATACCCGGCGCAATGGCGCACTAAAGTGGGAATGCTTTCACATGCAATTTGAGTTGTTAAAAACCGAAGGTCGTGCACGACGCGGTCGTTTGGTATTCGAACGTGGTGTAGTTGAAACGCCAGCGTTTATGCCAGTAGGTACGTACGGTACCGTTAAGGGAATGACCCCAGAAGAACTTGAAGACAGTGGTGCACACATCTGTCTTGGTAATACATTTCACCTAATGTTGCGTCCAGGGACTGGCATTATTCGTCAGCATGGCGATCTGCATGATTTTATGAATTGGGACAAACCCATTCTTACCGACTCAGGCGGCTTCCAAGTATTCAGTCTTGGTGATTTACGCAAGATAACGGAAGAAGGTGTTACGTTCCGCTCGCCAATTAATGGTGAGAAAATACTTCTTACGCCTGAAAAGTCGATGGAGGTTCAGCGCGACCTTGGCTCTGACATTGTGATGATTTTCGATGAGTGCACGCCATATCCGGCAACGGAGCAGGAAGCGCGTGTATCAATGGAAATGTCGTTACGTTGGGCAAAGCGCAGTAAAGATGCACACGGTGACAACCCTGCTGCACTGTTTGGTATTATCCAAGGCGGTATGTACGAAGGGCTTCGCGATGTGTCATTAGCCGGTCTTGAAGCCATTGGCTTTGACGGTTATGCCATCGGTGGTTTGTCGGTAGGTGAGCCAAAAGAAGATATGATCCGCATTATCGATCATACAGCGCCAAAAATTCCAGAAGATAAGCCACGCTATCTAATGGGTGTTGGTAAGCCGGAAGATTTAGTTGAATCGGTTCGCCGCGGTATTGATATGTTTGACTGCGTAATGCCAACGCGTAATGCGCGAAATGGACATTTGTTTGTCACCGAAGGTGTCATTAAGATTCGCAATGCTAAGCATCGAAACGACACTTCACCACTTGACGAGAATTGTGATTGTTACACTTGTAAAAACTATTCTCGCTCATACTTACATCATTTGGACAAGTGTAACGAAATTTTGGGTGCGCGTTTGAACACCATTCACAACCTTCGTTACTATCAACGTGTTATGCAAGGTCTTCGCGATGCGATTGATGCAGGCACGCTCGATGAGTTTGTACAAGAATTCTATGAACAAAAAGGGTTGCCGGTTCCGGCACTATAACAACGATAATATTTGGGGAATTTTATGAGCCTATTTATCTCAAACGCATACGCGCAATCTGCTGGCGGTGCTCAACAAGGCGGTGGCATGGAAATGCTGATCATGTTGGCGGTTTTCGGTTTGATTTTTTACTTCTTACTTTACCGTCCGCAAGCGAAACGCGTAAAAGAGCATAAGAACTTAGTGTCTTCGCTTAGCAAAGGCGACGAGGTACTAACTCAAGGTGGTTTAGTAGGTAAAATCACAAAAGTGTCTGAAGAGAAAGACTTCATCGAAGTGGCACTTAACGACACTAACAATATTGTTGTTCAGAAGTCTTCTGTGACTGCAGTGCTGCCTAAAGGCACTATGAAGTCACTGTAAGTAACAACCGCCGGGGCCGGGATGCTACCCGGTGCTGGCACGAAAGGATTATCCAGTGCTAAACAAAAACTCAATCTGGAAAGTGCTTAGTGCGCTCATTGTTGTTGCAATGTGCGCGCTTTATGCGCTTCCGAACATTTACGGCGAAGATCACGCTGTACAAATTTCTGCGGGTCGCGACGCTGTAGTCTCTGATGCTACGGTTGAACAAGTTAAAGCGACACTTGCTGCAAAAAACATTTCACCTAAACGCGTTGAATTTGAAAACGAACAAATACTTGTGCGCGTATCAGATTCTGATACCCAACTAGTCACGCGAGAAGCGCTAGAAAAAGAGCTGGGTGACGATTATTTCGTTGCTATGAACCTTGCGCCCGACACGCCTGAGTGGCTAGAAGGGCTAGGTGGCGCGCCAATGAAGTTAGGCCTTGATTTACGCGGCGGTGTTCACTTCTTAATGGAAGTGGATATGACAGAAGTTATCGCTAAATCACTAGAAGATGCTGAAAGCGGTTTTCGTACTTCATTGCGTGAAGAAGGGATTCGTTACCGTGGCGTAAAGCAGGTAGATGACCATATTGACATCACGTTTCGCGATGAAGACGCCCTTGATAAAGCTGAGTTCTTTTTGCGTAATCAAAGCCGTGACTTAACCTTTAACCAAATTGATGACCTTACGCTTCGCGCCGTATTTGCAGAAAGCAAATTGCAAGAAATTCGCGAGAATGCCGTGAAGCAAAACATCACCATTATTCGTAACCGTGTAAATCAACTAGGTGTTGCCGAGCCACTTGTACAAAAGCAAGGTGCTGATCGCATTGTGGTTCAACTACCAGGTATTCAAGACACTGCACGCGCTAAAGAAATTCTAAACGCTACCGCAACGCTTGAATTTCGTATGGTTGACCAGAAAAACGATATTCGCGACGCGTTAAATGGTCGCGTGCCTCCTGGTTCTCAAGTTATTGAAGATCAGCAAGGTATTCCACAACTTCTCGAGAAGCGCATAATGCTAACGGGAAGTCATATCATTGATGCGAATAGTGGTGTTGATGAGTATGGATTGCCTAATGTAAATATCTCGCTTGACTCAGAAGGTGGTAACAAGATGTCGCGTTCAACGCGTGGCAATATTGGTAAGCCGATGGCGACGGTGTTTATCGAATATAAATCGACTGGCGAGCGCAACAAAGACGGTAAACTTGTTTTTGAGAAGCACGAGCAGGTTATTTCTGTTGCAACCATTCGTGCACAGCTTGGCAGTAAGTTCCAAATCACTGGCCTAGACTCTCCAAAAGAAGCCCGCGACTTGGCACTACTACTTCGCGCTGGTGCGCTTATTGCGCCAATTCAAATTGTTGAAGAACGCACAGTCGGTCCAAGCTTAGGTAAAGAGAATATTGAGCTGGGCATGCAGGCCATTATCTATGGTTTGGCCGCAGTACTTATCTTCATGCTTATTTACTACAAAGCGTTTGGCGTGGTAGCGAATATTGCACTTGTTACTAACTTGGTCATGATTGTTGGCATTATGTCTATGATCCCTGGTGCAACGCTTACACTACCGGGTATGGCAGGTATTGTATTAACCGTTGGTATGGCGGTAGATGCAAACGTGCTCATATTTGAGCGTATTAGGGAAGAGCTTCGTGACGGACGCAGTCCACAACAAGCAATTCACCATGGCTACGACAGTGCATTCTCAACCATTTTGGATGCAAACATTACTACGTTCATTGCAGGCCTTATTTTGTTTGCTGTGGGTACTGGCCCAATTAAAGGCTTCTCAATTACGCTTATGATTGGTATTGCTACGTCGATGTTTACCGCTATTTTAGTTACTCGCGTTATTGTTAACGCAGTATGGGGCGGCAAGCGCGTAGAGAAATTGGCGATTTAAGGAGCGTAACATGCAATTATTAAAACTTTCCGATACCGTCAATTTCATGCGCCTTCGCATTCCTGCGATGGTGCTGTCAACGGTGCTTATTTTAGGCTCATTCATATCGCTAGGCGTAAATAGCCTCAACTGGGGCCTTGATTTTACTGGCGGGACTTTGATTGAAGTCGGTTACGAAGATGCTGCGAATCTTGAATCTATTCGTAAGCAGCTAAATAACGCAGAGTTTGAAGACGCTATTGTACAGAACTTTGGTAGTAGCCAAGATGTGCTTATTCGCATTGCACCGCGTGACGGCGTAAAAGCCGTTACCATTGGTGAGCAAGTCCTTGCAGCTTTGCGTGCAGATGGCACCGCAGTAGATATGCGTCGTATCGAGTTCGTAGGGCCTAACGTAGGTGAAGAGCTTACCGAGCAGGGTGGTCTAGCAATGCTAGTCGCTTTACTGTGTATCTTGGTTTATGTAGCAATGCGTTTTGAATGGCGCTTTGCACTGGGCTCAGTATCAGCCCTTGCTCATGACGTTATTCTTACTTTGGGTTTATTCTCAGTACTACAGATTGAATTCGACTTAACGGTACTAGCGGCAGTTTTAGCTGTTATTGGTTACTCACTGAACGATACTATCGTTGTGTCGGACCGTATTCGTGAAAACTTCCGTAAAATTCGTAAGGGTGAACCGGTAGAGATTATCAATATCTCGTTAACGCAAACCTTAAACCGTACCATCATCACTTCATTAACTACTGTGTTGGTATTGGTAGCCTTGTTTTACAAGGGCGGTGCGTTAATTCACGGGTTTGCTACTGCATTGTTATTTGGTGTAGTAGTAGGTACTTACTCGTCTGTCTATATTGCGAGTTCAGTAGCGCTTGCGTTAGGTATCAGCAAGGAAGACTTGATGCCACCTCAAGTGGAAAAAGAAGGTGCAGACTTAGATCCCATGCCTTAATCGCTTTTGATTCGTAAAAACAAAAACCGCATCTGTGATGCGGTTTTTTTATGTAAGGATTAGAGCTCTCACTAGAAGTTTATGGCGCTAAAACTTGCTTTAAGTTGTCTTTGTAGCGTCTTGAGAGCAACACGGTTTGGCCGTTGTTAAGGGTGATAAGGCCGTCTCCTGTATCGTCATACGTGATAGATTGAATGGAAGGAATTCTTACGGCATGTGATCGATGGACACGTACGAACCCGTGCATCGCACCTTCTTCGCAAAACCTGCTTAAGGTATACCGAAGCGGATAAACACCAACGTGAGTGTGTAAGTTGATATAGTTACCTGAGGCTTCCACTCGCTGAACATCACTGACTTTAACTAAGAATTCTTTATTGAGTTTTTTTACTAGTAAATAGTCAGGTAGTGCAAGTGCTTCACTTTCAACTTCGGGAAGCGAGGTGTCACGTTTAATCAGTGACGCTTCACCTATTAGTCGCTGGTAGCCAAATCGCGCAATGTAGTAAAAGGTTACAAGTGTAATATAACCCCAAACATCTTTTCGGTATTCGTAGACAAACTCACTAATCCAAACCCCAAAGTCGTAACTACGTTCAGACATCAAATAGGCGAGCTTGCGCAGGGCAACCATGAAAACGACATGGGAAACTGAAAATACGCTGGCAAATACAAAATGCCATCCCAACCAAACGGCGCTGGACTTTTTACTTTTATCAAGAACACGTATGGCTAAGATTAAGGGAATAACCAATATCGCAGTACTTAGTGCACTGCTGTATTCCCATACATAAGGCTCCCAGAGTGCCACACTATTACTTTCACTGCGCGAAAATTCCGTCCAGCTAGATGCAGCATTTATCGAGTTATTAATAAATAGGTACACGACAAGTAGAAGAAATGCCGCATATTTATGTTTTGGCTCAGTATCGCGAAGATACTGGCTCCATTTTTCATCCCAACTATTCACCGCTTATCCCTAAATCCCTTGTTTGTCGTCACTTAGGCCTTGTTGGTCAGCAACGCAACACAGTAGATATACCAAGTTGATTTGTCACTATTGAATAGGAGTGAAGGCATTGACGCAAGCATATGTTGTTCATGAGCCACGATTAGTTTCTGAAGAAGTAGACGCGTTTTCGCTAGGAAGGGAGACAACTAGTGCGCAGTTAACCCAGCGCTATTTTGAGTTGGATGCGTTGCGCGTTTTCGCATTTGGTGTATTGATTCTGTATCACATAGGCATGTTTTACGTTCTTGATTGGGGATGGCATATAAAAAGCGATATACAGTTTTCGTTGCTGCAAGACGTCATGATCTTAACCAATCAATGGCGTATGTCACTCTTGTTTTTAATTTCAGCAATGGTGTTCACTGTTGTATTGCGCCGGGGATATGAACAACATCCTTCTCGTTGGTTGTTTTCACTGAGCATTCTAGGAAAGCGAACACTGCGAATATTAGTGCCATTGTTATTTGGGATGTTTGTCATTGTGGCGCCACAAGTCTTTGTTGAGTGGACGGCAAGTGGAAAACTCGAAATACCGTTTATCGATTTCTACCTTGCCTATATCAACCCCAATACCGATTTATTTACAGAGAAACAATCGATTATTGGGTTACTTACGTGGAATCACCTGTGGTTTTTGCCTTACCTTTTTGTTTATAGCGTACTTATCTTGCTTCTGTTTCCACTTATACGCTGGGTTGGGATAGTTAAATCTACCTTACTCGATAGCTTGCCATTGTTTAGCATCATTGTAGTGACATTGATGACTTATATCTGGCTTGAACTACGTACGGCTTACCCAACAACTCATGATCTTGTCAGCGACTGGTACAGCCATGCTAAGTATTTTTGGGTGATGCTTGTGGGCATGGTAATCGTGCTTCGGCCTGCGTTATACACGGCGGTGATGAGAGCGCGCTATATAAGTCTTACTTTCGCGATAACGCTTTATAGCGTGATTATACTAGATCGACATGACATGCTTGGCGCGACAGGAGAATTAATGGAGTCCTCTTTTAGCTTTCGGGTATTAGTGGGCGTTATTGTTGTGCTCAATCATTGGGCTTGGCTTGCGGCAATTTTGGGGTTTGGCCAAAAGTACTTATCTAAACCGAGCAAAGTTATTAGCTACTTAAACCGTGGCGTGCTGCCTTATTACATGGTTCATCAAACACTTATCGTGGTAGCCGCATTTTATTTGAGTTCTCGCGTTTCTTCTACATTGGCAGAGTTTTTGGGTATCACGCTAATCACACTTGTTGGGTGTGCAATAACTTTTGAGATTGCAAAACGATTTTTAGTGTTACGATTTTTGTTTGGCTTGAAGCTAAAGGGTGCTCAAAAGAGTGAGTAAAAAGAAATCCGTTAAATGGCCGTGGGTAAGTGAATGTATTTGCCTTGCGACAACACGCTGATACATACAAAAAAAGGCGCTATATTTGATAGCGCCTTTCGATTCGTAGCAGTGTTTATGGCTGTGAGTAATTGCCAGGTGAGCTAGGTCACTTATTTAAGGTGCTTAACAAGCCCTTGAACCACTTTCACACTACCTGCGACAATTTCGCCTTTGTGCAATGGATCGTTGCCACCTTTAAAGTCTGTTACCAGGCCGCCAGCTTCACGAACAATAAGCTCGCCTGCTGCGATATCCCAAGACTTTATGCCGCGCTCCCAGTAACCGTCGTGGCGACCAGCTGCAACGTAGGCAAGATCAAGCGCAGCACTACCACCGCGACGAATGTCACCCACTTCGTGGAAAATCTTATTAAGGCTTAGCGCATACTCGCCAAACTGAGATTTGTTCTTGAACGGTAGGCCCGTTGCAATAATAGTTTCAGTTAGGTCGCGAGGCTTAGAGGCACGAATACGGTAACCGTTAAGCTGTGCGCCTTGACCACGGCTCGCAGTAAAAAGTTCGCTACGGATAGGGTCGAATACTACAGCTTGGTCTAAACGACCTTTGTGTAAAAGTGCAATAGAAACGGCAAAGTGAGGAATGCCTTTAACAAAATTGGTGGTGCCATCTAGCGGGTCGATAATCCACTGATAATCAGTTTCTTTCCCGTGAATTTCACCCATTTCTTCGCCCAAGAAGCAGTGCTCTGGGTACGATTGCTGAATTTTGTAAACAATAGCTTGTTCTGCTTCTTTATCAACTTGTGTAACAAAGTCGTTCAAGCCCTTAGACTCAGTCGCAACTTCATTATGTTTTTCAAAACCACGAACAATAACTGTTCCAGCCGCACGCGCAGCGCGCACCGCAATATTCAGCATAGGATGCATAGATAAACCACCAATTGTAAAAGACCAATGAAACTAACCAGCTGTACAAAAAATAGCTAGTTGTTTTCGAAAACGGGCGGAGTCTACCAGAATCATTCTGTGATGCAAATGAAATTACCATCGGTAGATATGATGTGCTTAAAACCATTTCCCTTAAATAGCCATCTATACTGCTACTGTGCTACACTCGCTCACAAATGAAGTAGTAAGATTCAGCGTGATTAGTCGCTGGTGTCTTGTTTTAGAAAGTACGTAGGTATCGCAGGCATGCTCGAAAATATTCGCATTATTTTGGTTAACACCTCACACACTGGCAACATCGGCTCAACGGCGCGTGCCATGAAAACGATGGGGCTAAGTAGTCTGTATCTTGTGGACCCGGTAAATGAACCAGATGGGCAAGCCAGTGCACTTGCTGCTGGTGCAGGTGATGTGTTGGCAAACGCGAAAATTGTGAGCACATTGGAAGAAGCGGTAAAAGACTGTGGGTTAGTGGTTGGAACTTCTGCTCGCTCCCGCACGCATTCTTGGCCAATGCTTGGCCCGCGCGATTGTGGCGAGAAGTTGGTTCAAGAAGTCGAAAAGTACCCGGTTGCATTAGTATTTGGTCGTGAAAACAGTGGGTTAACTAATGAAGAGTTGCAACAGTGTCATTTTCATATGTGTATTCCTGCTAACCCAGAATATAGCTCGCTAAACTTGGCGGCGGCTGTTCAAACCCTGTGTTACGAAATTCGTATGGCATTTTTGAATCGTGAAACTTATCCGAGTGTGGAAGAAGAATACCCACTTAATGAAGACCTAGAGCGTTTTTACGTGCACTTGGAGTCAACGTTAGAAAGTACTTCGTTTATTCGTAAAAGTCACCCAGGTGTGGTGATGACAAAGCTACGTCGCTTATTCAACCGTGCCCGTCCTGAGTCACAAGAGTTAAACATTCTTCGTGGTATATTGGCGTCAATTGACAAGTCTGTTGAGCAAAACGATGAAGACGAGAGCGCGTCTGGCACTGGTTCTGAAAAAGAGTAATCACTTATGTTTGCCCGTATAAAAGACGATATACAAGGGGTATTTCATCGCGATCCGGCCGCTCGAAATACGTTTGAAGTATTAACCAATTACCCTGGGCTTCACGCGGTATGGTTACACCGCCTTAGCCACAAATTGTGGAAAGCTGAGTGGAAGTGGTTAGCTCGCACATTATCGACCTTCAGTCGTTGGTTAACCGGGATTGAAATTCATCCCGGCGCAACGTTGGGCAGGCGGGTTTTCATTGACCATGGAATGGGCGTTGTTATCGGGGAAACCGCGGAAATAGGTGACGATGTTACTCTTTATCACGGCGTCACACTTGGCGGCACAAGTTGGAAAGCGGGCAAACGTCACCCTACGTTGAAAAACGGTGCAGTAGTAGG
The DNA here is from genome assembly GCF_028865455.1 of Alteromonas sp. 009811495. Lineage (NCBI taxonomy): Bacteria > Pseudomonadati > Pseudomonadota > Gammaproteobacteria > Alteromonadales > Alteromonadaceae > Alteromonas > Alteromonas sp. 009811495. The sequence continues at coordinate 2,981,271 of NZ_CP113972.1, read as the reverse complement.
GGCAGGTGCAAAAGTCTTAGGGCCGATTATCATTGGAGAAAATGCCAAAGTAGGCTCTAATTCAGTGGTTGTTAAGGATATTCCAGATGGCGCTACCGCCGTTGGCATACCTGGTCGTATCATCATTTCTAAGCAGAAAGAATTGACAGCCAGTACAAACCCACAGCGCGACAAGATAGCACAAAAGTACGGCTTCGATGCGTATGCAGTAGCGCCAGACAATCCAGACCCGGTGGCCAATGCGATGGGCATTATGTTGGAACATATGCATCAGATGGACACGAAAGTAGAAGAAATGTGCAAAGTTATCCAGTCACTGGGTGGCGATGTTTGTACCGATAATCTGCATAATATTAGTGCCGAAGACTTTGCTAATACCGGTATAGAGCTGACTGATTCTCAGCAGAGAGAAAAAGCCCATTCCTCGTTTGACCCTGCAATCTAAGAATGTAATTGGGTTAATCTATAATACCTGACTAAATTACTAGGTCTTATACTTGACCATTTTAGTCGGGTATGTGAAAATTCCCGCCATCAAAAACGGCGGGAGAATTCAATGAAACTCACTTCTAAAGGGCGCTATGCAGTAACTGCGATGCTTGATGTAGCTTTGCACTCTAAGCGTGGTCCAGTGCCTCTTGCCGATATATCAGAACGACAAGAAATATCCCTATCATATTTAGAACAGCTCTTTTCTAGACTGCGCAAAGAGCAACTTGTAGACAGCGTACGCGGTCCTGGCGGTGGTTACTTGCTTGGACGTGAAGCATGTGAAATTGCCATAGGTGAAGTTATTCGGGCGGTAGATGAGTCTATCGACGCTACTCGATGCCAGGGGCAAGCCGATTGCCAAGGTGGCGACCGTTGTTTGACTCATAGCTTATGGCAAGACTTAAGCGATCGTATTTCAGTGTTTTTAGACTCAATCACATTAGGCGAGTTAATGGCGAAACGCGATGTACAAGAAGTCGCTGGACGCCAAGACTCTGCAGCATCATTGCGCAATATTGCTAACGACATTGAAGTTAGTATTCAACTTTAAATAGGTTTTGAATAACCCATGGCTTTATCAACACCCATTTACCTCGATTATGCTGCTACCACGCCGGTAGACCCAACTGTTGCAGATGTTATGGCCAAGTGTCTGACACTCGACGGAAACTTCGGTAACCCCGCATCACGAAGCTATCGCTTTGGGTGGATGGCGGAAGAAGCAGTAGACGTAGCGCGTAATCAAATTAGTGATGCCTTAAATTGCGATCCTCGCGAAATTGTTTTTACTTCAGGGGCCACCGAGTCTAACAACCTCGCTATCAAGGGAGTGGCGCAGGGTTACGCAAGTAAAGGCAAACACATTATTACCGTAAATACAGAGCATAAAGCTGTGCTCGATACCTGTGAATACCTTGAAGAGCAAGGGTTCGAAGTAACCTACCTTTGTGTACAGCAAGACGGATTAGTGAATCTTGACGATTTAAAAAGCGCCATGCGTGACGACACGATCTTAGTCTCTGTGATGCATGTAAATAATGAACTAGGTGTTATCCAAGATATTCAAACTATCGGTGAGTTATGTCGAGACAAAGGGATTTTGTTCCATGTCGATGGCGCACAAAGTGTTGGCAAGATAGCGATTGACCTTGCTGAACTTCCCGTGGATTTACTGTCTATTTCCGCTCATAAAATGTATGGGCCAAAGGGCATGGGAGCGCTTTTCGTTCGTCGTCGTCCTAAAATTAATCTGGTTGCTCAAATTCACGGCGGTGGCCATGAGCGTGGTATGCGCTCTGGTACGTTAGCCACCCATCAAATTGTAGGCATGGGAGAAGCAATTTCGCTTGCAGTGACAAATTTAGCCGACGAGGGTAAACGCATAATGGCTTTGCGGGAAGCGTTGTGGAAGGGAATAGAGCAGATAGGTGATGTGTATTTAAACGGGCATGAAACCCAACGTATTCCAGGCATTTTAAATGTCAGTTTTGCGGGCGTAGATGGTGAAAGCTTGATGATGGGGCTTAATGATATCGCCGTGTCATCGGGTTCAGCATGCACATCAGCAAGCCTTGAGCCGTCTTATGTGCTAAAGGCCATCGGTCGAAGTAATGAACTCGCACACGCAGGTATACGCTTTAGTGTGGGTAGATTTACAACCCAAGACGATATTGATTACGTAATAACGAAAGTGACGGATGTTGTTACTCGATTACGAGAAGCAGCAATCGCATAAGTAAGCGTTATAGCGCGTTAAAGAAATTTTAAGCTTGGCGGCGGTAAATAAACGGCTGAATATTTGAGTGAAATAGTCGGGTATTATATAATACCGCACCAATTTTTTAGGCTGCCCTTTTTGTAGCGAGTGGTTTGTATGAGATTTGCGTGGTGAATTCTTTGAATGTAAACGCACTCAAATACACAGAAACCCAGTAATCACCAAGACCGTGGGGTGGTTGCTGTGCTGCGTAAACAGCAAATGGCAGCAAATGCAGGCAAACAAGTGAGATCCCAACATGAGTGAACAGATCGAACAGGCGTTAGAGAGAAAGTACGAAGCCGGTTTCTACTCTGAAATCGAATCGGAAACGTTTGAAAGCGGCCTGGACGAGTCGGTTATCCGCCGCATATCAGCAATGAAAAACGAGCCTGAATGGATGCTTGAATGGCGTTTGAAGTCTTATCATGCTTGGCTAGAAATGGAAGAGCCGGACTGGGCGCACGTCGACTATCCAAAAATAGACTATCAGGCCATTTCTTATTACTCGGCACCAAAGAGTATGAAAGACAAGCCTAAGTCACTTGACGAAGTAGACCCAGAACTTCTTCGCACCTACGAAAAGCTTGGTATCCCGCTTCATGAGCAGGAAATGCTGGCAGGCGTTGCGGTAGACGCAGTATTCGACTCGGTATCTGTTGTGACTACGTTCCGTGAAAAGCTGGAAGAAGCGGGCGTTATCTTTTGCCCAATTTCTGAAGCGCTTCAGAAGTATCCAGACCTTGTAAAAAAATACATTGGCTCGGTAGTTCCGCGTACAGATAACTACTTTGCTGCACTTAATAGCGCTGTATTTACTGACGGTTCATTTGTTTACATTCCCAAAGGCACACGCTGCCCAATGGAGCTTTCTACCTATTTCCGTATTAACGAAATGAATACCGGTCAGTTCGAGCGTACATTGATTGTTGCTGATGAAGGCAGCTACGTGAGTTATCTTGAAGGCTGTACAGCACCTCAGCGTGACGAAAATCAGCTGCACGCGGCAGTTGTTGAGCTAGTGGCAATGGATGACGCACAAATCAAATACTCAACGGTACAAAACTGGTACCCGGGTGATGAAAACGGTAAAGGCGGTATCTACAACTTCGTTACTAAACGGGGTGTAGCGCATACCAACGCCAAAATTTCATGGACACAGGTAGAAACGGGTTCTGCGGTTACGTGGAAATACCCAAGCTGTGTTCTTAAGGGCGATAACAGTGTAGGTGAGTTCTACTCGGTAGCACTAACACGCGGTCGTCAACAAGCAGATACCGGAACTAAGATGATCCACGTGGGTAAAAATACCAAGTCGACCATCATCTCAAAAGGTATATCAGCAGGTAACAGCAACAACGCTTATCGCGGGCTGGTTCAAATGGGGCCGCGTGCAGATGGTGCACGTAATTTCACCGAGTGCGACTCGCTACTGATTGGTGACAAGTGCGGCGCACACACGTTCCCGTATATCGAAAGCCGTAACCCTTCAGCCATTGTTGAGCACGAAGCAACAACATCGAAGGTGAGCGACGAACAATTATTCCTGTGTCAGCAACGTGGCTTAGACACAGAGAAGGCCGTTTCTATGATTGTTAACGGTTTCTGTAAAGAAGTATTCAAAGAGCTACCAATGGAATTTGCCGTAGAAGCCGGCAAACTGCTCGAAATTAGTCTTGAAGGTTCAGTGGGGTAATCAATGCTTAGTATCAAGAATTTACATGCCAGCGTGGAAGAGAAAAACATCATCAAAGGTCTTAACCTTGAAGTTAAACCTGGTGAAGTACACGCTATCATGGGCCCCAACGGTGCCGGTAAAAGTACATTAGGTTACGTGCTATCTGGCCGCGACGGTTACGAAGTAAGCGAAGGCGAAGCCACGCTAAACGGTAAAGACCTGCTTGAGCTTGAAGTAGAAGAGCGCGCTCGTGAAGGCCTTTTCCTTGCTTTCCAATACCCGGTAGAAATTCCAGGTGTTAGCAACATGGAATTCATGAAAGAGTCGGTTAACGCTATGCGTGAACAACGTGGCGAAGAGCCGTTAAGCGCTGCAGAATTTTTAAAGAAAGCAAAAGAAGCGTGCAAACAAGTACAGCTTCCTTTGGATTTCTTAAAGCGTGGTGTTAACGAAGGTTTCTCTGGTGGTGAGAAAAAGCGTAACGAAATTATGCAAATGATTTTGCTAGAGCCAAAGCTTTGTATTCTTGACGAATCAGACTCTGGCCTTGACGTTGATGCACTACAAGTTGTTGCGGACGGTGTAAACAGCCAACGCGACGGTGAGCGCAGCTTCATCGTTGTTACTCACTATCAGCGCCTTTTAGACTACATTAAGCCTGACTTCGTACATATCCTTGCTGACGGCAAAATTGTGAAAAGCGGAGACGCGTCACTTGCGCTAGAAGTAGAGAAGAGCGGTTATGCTTTCCTAGGTAAAGGCTATGAGGAGGCTGAGGCATGAGTCAATGGCTAGACCAGGTCATTGATGCGGCGCAAATCTCCGATTATTTAGCGCCCGTGCGTCAACAGGCCTTAACACAGTTAAAAGCCGATGGCTGGCCCGCACGCCGTAACGAAAGCTGGCGGTTTACACCACTTACGCCAATTGAAAAGCGTGAGGCGAAGCAAGCCGTTCAGGCAGACAATTTGCCAGTGCCGGCAATTGACAATTTAAATGCTATCGACCTTGTATTTGTCGATGGTGTTTTGGTGACGCAGGTTAACACCCTAGACGTGCCAGCTGGCATGACAATTACATCACTAAACAGCGATGACGCTGCTACCCAGCAAGCTATCAGCAGCGTATACGGTCAGGTTAAGCCTACACGTCATATGTTTGGCCTAGTGAATGATGCATTATGCCAACACGGTATATTCATCAATGTAGAAGCTGGTGCGAAAATTGACACGCCAGTTCGCATCGTGAACATGACATCACAAGATGTAGATGCTCACACGCGTGTCGTAGTAAAACTAGCCGAAGGCGCAAGCGCCACGGTTATTGAGCAAGGCTTTGGTGATACCGAAAGCCTAACGACTGCTTTTGCTGAATACGACTTGGCTGATGACGCGCATCTTGAGCACTATCGTTTTGCTATGTTCACCGGTAAAGCAAAGCAGCTAGGTGGTAGCCACTTTAAACTGCATAACCGCACCACGCTAAACAGCACCATGGTAGGTTATGGTAGTGAACTTTCGCGTTTAGACGTAGATATTCATCACGCTGGCGAGTATGCCGATGCGAAAATGAATGCCATTTATCTTCTGGCAGAAGGCGAGCTATTCGACCTTCACTCAACCATTGAGCACGCTATGCCAAATGGCACGACAGAAGAGAATGCGCGCGGGATTGTAGGCGATAAAGCACGCGCTGTATTTAACGGTCGTATCCATATTCATCGCGATGCGCAAAAGACATTGGCTGAACTTAACAACCGCAACTTGTTGCTATCTCGCCGCGGTGTTATCAACACTAAGCCAGAGCTTGAAATTTATGCTGACGACGTAAAATGTGCCCACGGTGCAACGGTGGCAGAAATTGAAGAAGAAGCTTTGTATTACTTGCTAACTCGCGGTGTTTCTCGCAGCAAGGCACTAGTAATGCTTAACTTTGGCTTTATTCAAGAGCTTATTAACGACGTACCAAACACTGCTGTACGTGAATGGCTAGCGCCAATTTTGAGTGAGCGTTTCGCCCAAATGGAGGTGAAATGAGCTTAGACGTTGCAGCACTTCGTGCCCAGTTTCCCATTTTATCTAAAACGGTAGACGGCAAGCCGCTGGTATACCTTGATAACGCGGCTACCACACAAAAGCCTCAGGCTGTGATTGACGCATTAATGGATTTTTACACGGGTACGAATGCAAACGTGCACCGCGGTGCGCACCATTTGTCTGATGAAGCCACGCGTCGCTATGAAAATGCACGTAGCAGCGTTGCGAGTTTTATCAACGCAGGTGCCCGCGAAGAGGTTATCTGGACGTCAGGTACCACTGAAGCCATTAATATTGTTGCTAATGGCCTTGGTCAACTTCTTAGTGAAGGTGACGAAGTGATGGTGACTGAACTTGAACACCACGCCAACTTGGTTACATGGCAGCAGGCATGTCGCCGCTCTGGCGCAACGCTAAACGTTGTGCCTATTTTTGACAGCGGTGAGCTTGATGTTGATGCTTTCGATAGATTGCTGTCTGACAATACCAAGATGGTGGCGTTCCCGCATGTATCTAATGCATTGGGGACAGTAAACCCGATTAAACAGCTTACTCAAAAAGCTAAAGCGGTTGGTGCATGGGTGTTGGTTGATGGCGCACAAGGTATTGCTCACGGCGGTGTTGACGTACAAGACATCGGCTGTGATTTTTATGCGTTTTCAGGGCACAAGCTCTTTGGTCCAACGGGCATTGGTTGCTTGTGGGGCAAAAAAGACGTGCTTGAAACATGGCCTGTATGGCAGGTAGGCGGCGAAATGATTAAAGACGTTACCTATCATGAAGCCACATGGGGTGCATTGCCAAACCGCCTTGAGGCGGGTACGCCAAATATTGCTGGAGCCATCGGCATGGGCGCAGCGGTAGATTGGTTTAGTGCACTTGATGTACAAGCGCTACATGCACATGAGCAACAGCTACTTGCCTACGCGACCGAGCAAGCGCAGGCCCTCGAGGGAATGCGCATTATTGGTACTGCTCCTAATAAAGTTGGGGTACTAAGCTTTTTACTGGACGGCGCGCACCCGGCAGATGTCGGTTTTATTCTTGACCGACAGGGCGTGGCGATCCGCACAGGTGATAACTGCGCGCAGCCATTAATGAAGCGCTTTGGTATTCCGGGCACGGCGCGTGCGTCGTTCTCAATTTATAACACGCTTGAAGAAGTCGACAGCTTATTTGCTGCACTTAAGAAAGCAAAAATGATGTTGGCCTAAGGAGGCATTATGAGTGTTGAAACCTTTGTACCAAGTACAAAACTCATTTCGCTAACTGACAGTGCCGTTAAGCATTTCGAAAGTAAGCTTAAAGACAAGCCTGGTCAGTTAATTCGTTTATCGACAAAAGTAAGCGGCTGCACAGGTTACGCTTATGTACTTGATTTCGCAGACAGCGCACAAGCGGATGATGAAATCATCGAGATATCACCAATGCTAAATGTGGCAGTAGCATCAGACGCGACAGAGCTTTTACGTAATACAGAAATAGATTACGTAATGGAAGGCGTTAACGGCGTGATCAAATACAACAACCCTAACGTGGTTGACGAATGCGGTTGTGGCGAGAGCTTTAACGTAGGTTAATGGTTAAGGCCAGCAATAAAATAGGCACTAAGTAGTATATGAAGCAGAAGATGGTGACTACTGAGCGCGACTGTAAAGCGCGTTTAGTACCCGCGGGTAACCCAACCGTTATTCCTGAAGGCGAGTTTGTGAATATCACGCAAGAGCTCGGTGGTAATTACACGGTTACGTGGCGTGGAAACATGTATCGTATTGACGGTACAGACGCGGGGGCCATTGGCCGCAAAGCTATGACGCTGAGCTTCGATGCACCAGAAGACGGTAACATTAGCGAACAGCAGGTGTGGGACGCGTTAGAGACCATCTTTGACCCAGAAATCCCTATTAACTTGGTGTCGCTTGGCCTTATTTACAAAGTAGACATCGACCAAGCCTCAGGTGATGTGAACATTGATATGACGCTAACTGCACCTGGTTGCGGTATGGGGCCAGTACTTGTTGGTGACGTGGAATATCGTGTTGCTATGGTGCCTCACGTTAAGAATGTGAATGTTGAGTTGGTCTTCGACCCAGCATGGTCACGCGAAATGATGAGTGAAGAGGCGCAGCTTGAAGCCGGGCTGTTTTTCTAAGTTGTATTTTTACAACATTTTCAATTTACCTTTTACAGTTTAAACGGAAATAACCATGCAATTACCTAGCAGTGATGAAATTATTGATGATTTAGCGTTCTTCGACGATTGGGAACAGCGTTATCAGTACATTATCGACTTAGGTAAATCGATCCCTGGTTTATCTGAAGAGGCAAAAACGCCAGAGCGTTTAGTAAAAGGGTGTCAGAGCAGTGTATGGCTCGTTGAGTCATACGATGGCAACAAAATTACCTTCGATGTCGACAGCGACGCGGTTATTGTCCAAGGCCTTTTAGCGCTTGTGTTGGCGGCCTACAACGACAAAACCCCCAGCGATATCATTGCATTTGATATTGATGGCTACTTTGAAGCGTTGGATTTAGAGCGCCACATTACTCCAACACGCGGTAACGGTTTACGCGCTATCGTGGGTAAAATTCAAGAGCTTGCAAAAGCCAACGCATAAGTTGTTAACACCGATATTCGCCTGACAGGTATTTCTAACTAAGTGCCTGTCAGCGCAATGTAATGTGTACATTGTCATCATATTGTCATATACCATGCGCTACTCTAGCGCTAGCTTTGCCCTTAAAAACAATACTTTAAGTTTCATTTCACATAGGCTCTAGTCAAGCTGGTATTTATTGCCTATAATTCGCGACCAAAATTTTTAAAGATACATACTATTTGTTTGGAGAGAGAACATGGCTCTTGAGCGTACTTTTTCGATTATCAAGCCTGATGCGGTAGCTAAAAACGTTATCGGTGCAATTTACAACCGTTTCGAATCTGCAGGTCTTCGCATTGTGGCATCTAAGATGATCCACATGAGCAAAGAGCAAGCAGAAGGTTTCTATGCAGAACACAAAGAGCGTCCTTTCTTCGGCGCACTTGTAGACTTCATGACCTCTGGTCCAGTTATGGTTCAAGTACTAGAAGGCGAAAACGCTGTTCTAGCTAACCGTGAAATCATGGGCGCGACTAACCCAGCTGATGCAGCTGCAGGTACACTTCGCTCTGACTACGCAGCGTCTATCGACGAAAACGCAGTTCACGGTTCTGACGCACCTGAGTCAGCAGCACGCGAAATCGCATACTTCTTCTCTGAAGAAGAAATCTGCCCACGTACTCGCTAAGATTACAGAAGCAGAGAAACGGGGCCTAAAGGCCCCGTTTTTGTTTCTATTTAGGCATACTAAACTACGCGTCTCGCCCATAGCCAAACTTAACCTTTCTCTGCGTTAAATCGGCTTTTTCTCAAATCTCATCTGTGGTAAAATCCGCGCAAATTTTAATCAGCGCTTTTCTTTTTCTTAAATGTCGCTCAAGACATAGTCGAATCGCTGGTTTTTACACCATATTCAGCAGTAAGAGGGGTATCCCTCGAAGGTAAAAGGGTCATCTTATTCATGGCAAAAACTAACTTATTAAACTTAAATCGCGAAGGCTTGCGCAATTTCTTTAAGGAAATGGGCGAGAAACCATTTCGTGCCGACCAGGTAATGAAGTGGATTTACCAGCACGGTATTAGCGATTTCGAGGAAATGAGTAACCTAAATAAAAACCTTCGCGCGATGCTCATTGAAAACTGCGAAATTAAAGCGCCTGAAATTGCGTACTTCCAAGAAGCGAGCGACGGTACTATTAAGTTTGCGCTTACCCTTGAAGGTGGTCAGGAAGTTGAATCTGTGTGGATCCCTGAAACAGACCGCGCAACGCTTTGCGTATCATCACAGGTTGGTTGTGCACTAGAATGCACATTCTGCTCGACTGCGCAGCAAGGTTTTAACCGTAACCTAAGCGTTAGCGAAATTATTGGTCAGGTTTGGCGTGTTGCTACCTTCCTTGGATTATCAAAAGATTCTAGCAAACGCCCAATTACTAACGTAGTGATGATGGGCATGGGTGAGCCGTTGCTTAACCTTAAAAACGTAGTGCCGGCTATGGACATCATGTTAGACGACTTTGGCTTTGGTTTGTCAAAACGTCGCGTTACCTTAAGTACATCAGGTGTTGTGCCTGCACTTGATATGTTAGGCGACCAAATTGATGTGGCGTTAGCAATATCGCTTCATGCGCCAACAGACGAGTTGCGCAATGAAATTGTGCCTATCAATAAAAAATACAACATTGAAGCATTCTTGGCTGGCGTGCGTCGCTATCTAGAAAAGTCAAAAGCAAACCAAGGTCGTGTTACTGTTGAGTACGTTATGCTGTCAAACATCAATGACAGTACTGAACAAGCGCATCAGTTGGCAAAAGTATTAAAAGACACACCAAGTAAAATAAACTTAATACCTTTTAATCCATACCCGGGTTCACCTTACACTTGCTCGAGTAACTCACGCATCGATAGGTTTGCAAAAGTGCTTATGGAATATGGGTTTACCACCGTTGTGCGCAAAACACGGGGTGACGATATCGACGCTGCTTGTGGTCAATTAGTGGGTGATGTCGTCGATAGAACGAAAAGATTATTAAAAAAACAGATGAAGGGCGAAGCAATTTCGGTAAAAATGGCCCAATAATCATTAAGATATTAGGGTAAGACTATGCTAGCGGAATTGCAATCAGGGCTAAAGAATACATTACTCGGTGCTGCCTTAGTGGCGGCACTTGCCAGTACAGGGTGTGTCAGTAATGATCCATCGGGTGTCTACGGCGGTAATTTCGATAGGGAAGAGGCTGCCAAAACACGCATGTCGCTTGGTCTTACCTACCTACAAAACAACAACTATTCTCAGGCCAAGAAAAATCTCGATAAAGCGCTTGAATTCAATCCCCGTTCTGCAGACGTTCAATATGCGATGGCGTATTACTACCAACTCGTTGGCGACAACCAGCGCGCAGAATCTTTTTATGAAGCGGCTATTGATTTGGCGCCCAATAATGGGGATATCGCCAACAGCTATGGCGCGTTTAAATGCCAAAATGGTCAATACGAGCAGGCCAAAACTTACTTTTTCGACGCCATCAATAACCGCCTTTACTCGAACGCTGCGCAAACCTATGAAAACTTGGCGTTGTGCGCACAAAGCCAAGGGCAATTAGAAGAGGCGATAGGTTATTTCAACGAGGCGCTAAAACACCAGCCCGCGCGTGGAAAAAGCCTATTCTTACTTACTGAACTTTATGTTGTCTCTGAGCAGTATGATTTAGCGAAAGCGACCTTAGATAAATATGAAAAGGTGGCGCGAGTCACTCCTGATTCACTGTGGTTAGCGTATGAAATAGCTAAAGGGCAGGGGGATTTTGAAACAGCCAAAGGTTACGGCGACATGATGGTATCGGTGTACCCAGATAATGCATTGACGAAACGCTACGTGGAAGATAGCAAGTCGCTTCAACGCAAAGTTGTGAAAACCGTAAAGTCTACTCAATCTGAAAATGTATTAAGTTCGGGTCAAAAAGCGAATGTAGCTGAAGTTAAAACAGCCATTGTTGCAAAAAGTGATGAGCAAGCGCCAGAATCAACGCAAACCGAATCAACGGAACCTGAATCCACCTCTCAAAGCACATTTGCGACAGACACAGATACCTCTAATGATCAAAATACTGAATTATCTGAACAAACAGCTAAAATCCATGTAGTAAAACCCGGCGAAAACTTATATCGTATTTCTCTATTACACAATATCAAAATGGCGACGCTGCGAGAGTGGAATAACCTAGACAATACTGGCGCTATAATTGCTGGTCAGTCGCTTTGGTTAGTACCACCTAATATGCAGGAGGAATAAGATTTAATGGTGTCAGAAGAAAACGCGAAACATGATGTAAATTCGCAACAACAAGAAAGCACGCCAAGTCCAGGGGCCATGCTGAAAGCGCGACGCGAAACGCTTGGCCTTTCTCAACAGGATATCGCTGATAAGCTATTTTTAAAAGTAAACCAAATCAATGATTTAGAGTGTGATGTTATTGACGAAAAGTCGTCAGTCACCTTTACCAAAGGCTATGTAAGAAATTATGCCAAACAATTAGGACTCGATTCTCAAGCCGTCATTGAAGCCTTTGAGCGTTATCATAATCAAACGTCGGTACCTTCATCGGAGAAGCTTCAGAGCTTTTCGAAACGTGTCGCAAAACAGACACATGACGACCGTTGGATGATGGTGACTTATATTATACTGCTGCTTATCATTGCAGGCGTGGTTGCATGGTGGTACCAGCAACCAAGTGATGACACTGTTTCCGATCTCACATTGCCTGAAGCCGTTAAGCGCGAAGCCGCTAATACACCCATTCCTTCACAACCCGCTGACGACAATATTGAGTTTGCTGAAAGCGCGATAGATGATGAGCCTAGCGAGAGTGATTTATCTTCAGAAAATGAAGTGACTGAAGGTGCGCAGCCATCAACGGATTTATCGAGTTTGGATAATGATGGGTTCACACAAGAAGGTGACTTGGATGACGGTGCGATATCATCACCTGATACGGCGGTGAATGATAGCAATAATCTGACAAACTTACTGAATAGTGATGCTGTAGAATCAGAACCTTCGCTTGAGTTGTCTAGCGATGCAGCGCCGATTTCAATGTCATTCACTTTTGATGATGATTGCTGGGTAAATATTAAAGATGCCACGGGCGAGGCAATTGCCTATGGTGTTAAGCAAAAAGGTCGAGTAATGGAAATTCAGGGCGTACCTCCTGTTGAAGTTACGCTCGGCGCACCGGATAATGTGCGCATATCAGTTAATGGCGAGTCTGTTGATATTTCTTCATACCAAAACGGTAGAACAGCTCGTTTCACACTTCCCATGTAGGTAAATAGATGTTTGCAGAAAGCCCTATTAAGCGCAGAAAGTCTACGCGTATTAATGTAGGAAATGTTCCCATTGGCGATGGTGCCCCCATTGCTGTTCAATCAATGACAAACACGCGTACCACAGATGTGGCTGCGACTGTCGATCAAATAAACCGTATAGTTGCTGTAGGTGGTGAGATCGTTCGTGTATCTGTGCCTACCATGGAAGCGGCTGAAGCATTTAAAGAGATTAAAAAGCAGGTGAGTGTGCCACTTGTGGCCGACATTCATTTTGATTACCGCATAGCGCTTAAGGTTGCCGAATATGGTGTGGACTGCTTGCGTATAAACCCAGGTAACATAGGAAATATGGAGCGTGTTCGCTCTGTTGTTGATTGTGCCAAAGACAAAAACATTCCTATTCGTATTGGGGTAAACGGTGGCTCGTTAGAGAAAGACTTACAAGAGAAGTACGGTGAGCCAACACCCGAAGCGCTAGTTGAATCGGCTATGCGACACGTAGATATTCTCGATAAGCTTAATTTTGACCAATTTAAAGTAAGCGTAAAAGCATCAGATGTCTTTTTGGCAGTAGGAGCATATCGTTTATTGGCACAAAAAATAGACCAGCCGTTGCATCTTGGCATCACTGAGGCCGGTGGGCAGCGAGCAGGTGCTGTGAAAAGTGCGGTTGGTTTAGGAATGCTGTTAGCTGAAGGTATTGGCGATACATTACGCGTATCACTTGCTGCCGACCCAGTAGAAGAAATTAAAGTAGGCTTTGATATTCTAAAGTCGCTGCGTATTCGCTCTCGCGGTATCAACTTTATTGCTTGTCCTAGTTGTTCAAGACAAGAGTTCGATGTTATCGGTACGGTCAATGCGTTGGAGCAGCGCTTAGAAGATATTCTAACGCCTATGGATGTTTCTATAATTGGCTGCGTAGTTAACGGTCCCGGCGAGGCTGAGGTTTCAGATCTAGGGCTTACGGGAGCGCGTAATATGAGCGGCCTGTATGAAGACGGTAAACGTGTAAAAGAACGTCTTGCTAATGATGACCTAGTCGACAAATTAGAAGCGAAGATCCGCGCCAAAGCTGCGCGAATGAGCGATGAAAACAAAATTCAGGTTTCTGTAAAAGAATAAGCCAGTTTTTGTTCATTGTTGTTTACTTCCAAAGCCCCTATAATGCGGGGCTTTTCCCCATTTAGCAGTATGAGAATTTCACGTGGCTAAGACTATTCAGGCAATTCGAGGCATGAATGACTGCCTACCGGAGATTTCCGGCACATGGCAAAAGGTAGAATCTGTACTTCGTCAAGTTGTGGCGAACTACGGCTACCAAGAAATACGCACTCCCATTGTTGAAAGCACAGATTTATTTAAACGTTCAATCGGTGAAGTAACCGATATCGTTGAAAAAGAAATGTACACTTTTGAAGACCGTAACGGCGATAGCTTGACTTTGCGCCCTGAAGGCACGGCAAGTTGTGTACGTGCGGGTAACGAGCACGGCCTTCTTTATAATCAACAACAGCGCTTATGGTACATGGGGCCCATGTTCCGTCATGAACGTCCTCAAAAAGGTCGCTATCGTCAGTTTCACCAATTCGGTGTTGAAACCTATGGTATGGATGGCCCAGATATCGACCTAGAAGTCATTTTACTGAGTGCTCGTTTGTGGAAGGCGTTTGGTATTGAGCAACACGTTAAGTTAGAAATTAACACGTTAGGCTCAAACGAAGCGCGTGCTGCATATCGCGACACCTTGGTGGCGTTCCTCAAGGAAAGAGCTGACCAACTAGATGAAGACTCTTTACGTCGTTTAGAAACAAATCCACTTCGTGTATTAGATAGCAAAAATCCTGATGTGCAGGCAGCCATTGCTGACGCACCAGCACTTATTGACCATTTAGATGAAGAATCAAAAGTGCATTTCGATACATTGTGTAATCGATTAACACAGGCTGGCATTGAGTTTGAAGTAAACCCTCGTCTAGTACGCGGGCTTGATTACTACAACCGTACTGTTTTTGAATGGGTGACAGATAGCTTAGGTGCACAAGGCACTGTGTGTGCTGGCGGTCGTTACGACGGCCTTGTGGAGCAATTGGGGGGTAAAGCAACCCCAGCAGTTGGTTTTGCCATGGGCATAGAACGTCTGGTACTGTTGCTGACCACATTGACAGAAGAAGGGCAAGATACCAGTTTTGCTGATGTCTACGTAACAGCAATGGGTGATGACGCACAATCCTATGCCATTGAAGTTGCTGAGCACCTTCGCAATGCATTGCCAACTGTGCGCATCATGATGCACTGCGGCGGTGGTAACTTTAAGAAACAACTTAAGCGTGCGGATAAAACCGGCGCTCGTCTAGCGCTGCTATTAGGCTCAGACGAAATGCAGTCACGTGTGGTGGGCATTAAACCACTTCGCGATGGGCAAGAGCAGATAACCGCAAGCTTCGACACGTTAGCAGAAAAAGTGTCAGAGATGCTAAGCGCGTAATATTAAGAGGACATCATGGAACAGTTCGCAACAGAAGAACAACAAGTAGAAGCGATTAAGCGTTTTTGGAAAGAGCATGGCACCGCAATTATAGTAGGCGCACTGCTTGGTCTAGGTGGTCTTTATGGCTGGCGTGCCTATTCAGAAGCCCAGATTGAAAGTAAAGAAGCGGCATCAGTTGCTTATCAGGAAGCTGTCGAGACTTTCGGTAATGAAGGTAGCGACGCGAAAGTGAAAGCGTTTATCGAAGAAAATAAAGACAGCGGATATGCTAGTGCGGCAAGCCTTCTTGCAGCAAAGCAAGCTGTTGATGCAGGTGATCTAGATAGCGCAGCTTCTCACCTAAATACGGTTGTTACTTTTGCAGAAAGCGATGAATTAAAAGCATTGGCGTCACTTCGTCTTGCTCGAGTTCAAATTGAAATGAACCAGCTTGACGCTGCGTTGTCTACGCTTAGCAATGTAACTAACGACGCATTCTCAGCAGAAGTTTCTGAATTAAAAGGCGATGTGTATCAAAAGCAAAATAAATTTGATGACGCTCGCTTAGCTTACTCAAGTGCGTTAGAAAAAAATGCCAACAACCCGCTTTTAGAAATGAAGCTAGATAATCTTTCCGTGGCACAACCACAGTAAGACGCGGGCCGATAGGCAAGGATAAAAAATAAAGAGGTACGCAATTTGTTTCACAATACGTGTGGCCGCAGAGGTCGATTTGTTCGCACGATAGGTATGGCGCTTGCCGTGTCGATTACTATGTCAGGCTGTTCGACGGTTTCAGACTGGTTTGCGGATGAAGAAGAGTTAGAAATACGTAAACTAAAGCCGATTGAAGCGAAATTTCAACCTAAGCTTAACTGGGAGCGCGACATCGGTGACGGTGTAGAACATTATTTCTCTCGCTTACGTCCAGTTTATGCGTACGACAAACTCTATGCTGCTGACCGTCACGGTGCTGTAGTTGCAATGGAGCCTACTACAGGTAAAGTTATTTGGCAGAAAAACTTCGCACAGTTTCGCGACGAAGGCATGATGAGTTCAGTAACGCGTTTATGGCGCAGTGGCGAAACAGCGCGTATCGGTGGTATTGCTGTTGCTGAAAAGCTTGTGTTCATTGGTACTGAGAATGGTTATGTTGCAGCGCTTGATGCCGAGTCCGGCGAGTTGGTGTGGGATGCGACTGTGCCTGGTGAAGTGCTTGCAGCTCCTGCAATAGACGAAGGTATTCTTGTGGTGAATACGGGCGCAGGCAGCTTGTTTGGCTTTAGAACCCGTGATGGTGAGCAGTTGTGGCGCCATGAAGGGGATACGCCTCCGCTAACGCTTCGCGGAATCTCTGGGCCTATCGCGTCAAACGGCGGTGCGATTATTGGTACGCCTACAGGTAAAATACAGGTAAATCTAATCGACTCTGGTGTGCTTGCGTGGGAAACCGTTATTGCTACACCAACAGGCGCAACGGAATTGGAGCGTATCGTAGATATAGACACCACACCAATTCTGTTTGGCGGTACGATTTACACCGTTAGTTACAATGGTACTTTGGCTGCGGTTGAATTGCGTACAGGGCGTGTTATCTGGAAACGTGAATATGCGTCGTTTAGAAACCTCACACTAGATGGCAACAAGATTTTCGTTGTTGATAACAACTCGAATGTGTATGCACTAGATAGACGTAACGGTGTTGAGTTATGGTCGCAAAGTGGGTTGAAGCTTCGTTCACTTACAGCAGCAACACCAGTAGGCGAACACGTAGTTGTGGGTGATAACTGGGGCTTCCTACATTGGATAGAACAAGAAAGTGGTAAAATAGTTGCTCGCCTAGATGTTGGCGGTGACGATGAAGATGACGCTATTTTTGCTGCGCCACTAGAAGTTAACAATACCGTGGTAGCGGTAACTAGAACAGGTACTGTAGCCTCGGTAAGCATTTCGCAATAAATTACCTAGCACTTTATTAAAGCGGCGATGTAACCTAACGGTTGTATCGCCGTTTTTGTTTTTACGCGCAGTTTCAGTTGTTTTTAAGACCCTGGGCAATCGCTTTCTTGCCGATTGGTATTAGAAAGTGAACAGGGTATAATGCGCCCATTCTCAAAAGCTGCATATCACATTACCGATTTACTAAAGCGTTAATTCGGTCAATTTGCGGCTTATGCTTTTAGCTTTCATGACCTTTAGGATCTGATAAATGTTACCCGTTGTTGCTTTGGTCGGCCGCCCCAATGTTGGCAAGTCGACCTTGTTTAATCGTCTTACCAATACCCGAGATGCACTTGTTGCGGACTACCCGGGCCTAACGCGTGACCGCAAATACGGCCAGGCGAAATTTGATAGACGCCAATTTATTGTAGTAGACACTGGCGGGATTACGGGTGACGAAGAAGGCATTGATGCGGAAATGGCACAACAGTCTTTGCTTGCTATCGAAGAAGCTGATGTTGTGATGTTCCTGGTTGATGCGCGCGCAGGCTTGTTACCTGCTGACCAAGGTATTGCCGATCACCTACGCCGTATCAATAAAAAGGTGTTTGTGGTTGCCAATAAAGTGGACGGTATTGATGGCGACAGCGAAAGTGCCGAGTTTTATTCCCTAGGTTTGGGTGAAATTAAGCAGATCGCCGCTGCCCATGGTCGTGGTGTTAGCCAATTATTGCAGGATGCCCTCGCGCCATTGGAATCTGAATTTCCTGATATGGAAGTGGTAGAAGAAACACCACAAGAAGATGAAGACGCTGAAACGCAACGTCAACGACTGCAAGAATTGCCAATAAAGCTTGCGATCGTGGGTAAGCCTAATGTAGGTAAGTCTACTCTCACTAATCGAATCTTAGGTGAGGAACGTGTGGTGGTTTACGACATGCCAGGTACCACCCGTGACAGTGTATATATTCCTATGGAACGCGACGAGCGCGAGTATATCTTGATTGATACCGCAGGCGTTAGAAAGCGTAAGAAAATCAGTGAAGCCGTTGAGAAGTTCTCAATCGTTAAAACATTACAAGCGATTGAAGAAGCGAATGTGGTCCTTCTTGTGATTGATGCAAGGGAAGGAATTACCGATCAGGATTTGAGTCTACTTGGCTTTGTCCTAAACTCAGGTCGCTCTTTGGTGGTAGCGGTTAATAAGTGGGACGGGCTTAGCACTGACATTAAAGATGAAATAAAACGCGAAATGGATAGACGCCTGGGCTTTATCGACTTTGCCCGAATTCACTTTATCTCAGCACTTCACGGTTCTGGCGTGGGTAATTTATTTGAGTCTGTCCAAGAAGCATACCTAAGTGCAACTAAGCGTATTAACACAGCCTTACTTACGCAAATAATGGAAATGGCTCAAGATGATCACCAACCTCCGTTGGTGAGAGGTCGTCGCGTTAAAATGAAGTATGCCCATGCCGGCGGTTATAACCCTCCGGTTATTGTTATTCACGGAAACCAAGTGGACGACTTGCCAAGCTCTTACAAACGCTTTTTGATGAATTACTTCAGAAAAGCATTAGAGATAATGGGGACACCCATAAAAATTGAATTTAGAGAAGGCAACAACCCGTTTGAGGGTAAGAAAAACAACCTAACGCTTGCACAGCAACGCAAACGTCGCAGAATGATGTCGTATTATAAAGAGAAAAAATAGCCATTTTGCAAATACGTTTGTGTTGTGTCGCAAATAGTGAACAAAAAGACATTTCTAAAAGCCGCGCAAGCGGCTTTTTTGTATCCTCAATTTAAGTATTTGAAACTTAGACTATAAAATTTTTAGAAATAGAAGGCCGCACGTTATCAATTGGCAACACTTCAGTTGCTCCTTATTTACAATCAAGTGTAAGTATTACCCAAAAGTATAAATTTTAAAAAATGCAATTAATTATTCTTAACCTTTGTATCGCACTGGTGACGGGCGTTTGCGTTAGGCGCAGTTGATGGTGTCTTTCTTGCAGTTTGAAGTGACGTCTTTTACAGACGGTGAAGTATTAGGACACAACACTAAAAAACGATTAGGAAGAAAATTATGAAGAAGCAAGCTTTAGCTGCAGCCATTTTAGCATGCACCGCCATGTCATCAAATGCCGCAATAATCACGCAAGAAGTTTCATTTGGGCAACAGGGCAGCCCGTTTGATGTTGCTGATGTGTCACCGCTTTCACAAAGTTTATTTTTGGATGCATTTGACCAGACTTTGGGTGTGCTAAACGCCGTTAATATTATGGTGTTTGGGCAGATAGACAGCGAAGGAACATCAGTGAATGGTAGTGCAGAGCCTGGTAGAACAGATGTTGAGATTTTCCTTGCCTCTGATTGGCAGGTGTCAAGTGCAGCCGCTGATACATTTACTTTTGCATCAGCAAATTTTGTAAATCCTTTTGTATCAGCGCAAAGTTCTGCGCCAGGTACATTTACAATGTTACCTAATGATCCATCTGCGTCTTTCATGTTTGATGTTTCATCAGGTGAACGTAACGGCATGTTGTCAAATGTGGATATATCTGCATTCTTGCAAGGTTCACAAGTTGAATTCTTATTTACCACAGACGCAAGAACTAATATCTTCAATCAAGTTCAAGGTGGAACGGGAAGCTTTGCAAATGACTTCTCAACTGGTTCGTGGGGGAAAGTTGCGGTTGAATTTGATTATACGCCTAATGCTGTCAGCGTATCTGAGCCAGCAGCGCTCAGTCTATTTGGCGCTGGCCTAGTATTGCTTCTTTCTAATAGAAGAAAACAGCGCAAGCAATAATTACTGCTGTATCAGAAATTAGGGTACGGACTAGCCATTAGCAGTACTAGTCTGGCTCTGGTTCAACACCAATACTTAAATTCCGCATTCAGTAAGCTCACCACTTGTAGGCTATCTCTGCTAGTCGGTAGCGTTTTGCGGCACCACACTTTAAGGTACTAGAATGTCAGTAAGAAGGCTTCACCAATCAACTACGCCGCTTAAGAAAAACCAGGTTTATAATTGGTTTGATAGATATAAGCCGCAAAGCGAAACTAAAATCTACACCATTAGAAATGACGTCAAGCCTAAAGAAAGCTTTGTTCAACGGTTTGTGAGACGTACAGTTGATGAGTACTAGTTGATTTGCTTTGATAACATCTCGCGAATATTCTTCATTAAGGGCGACTCTTTTGGCACCTGGACGTGTGTTATCAGCTCATTGACGAGTGGGTCTGAAAAATGTGTGGGAAAAGTAGTCGCGACCTTAACAAATTTGTCTTCTTTGCGAAAAACGTAGGTAGATGCATAAATTGGATCTGCCGTCTCAGATTC
This sequence comes from Alteromonas sp. 009811495, assembly GCF_028865455.1. Taxonomy (NCBI): domain Bacteria; kingdom Pseudomonadati; phylum Pseudomonadota; class Gammaproteobacteria; order Alteromonadales; family Alteromonadaceae; genus Alteromonas; species Alteromonas sp. 009811495. The sequence continues at coordinate 2,960,623 of NZ_CP113972.1, read as the reverse complement.
AGCCTTTAGCCCCAAACGCCATCCTTGAATGGTCGGATTTACCGAATAAGGTGACGCAGGATCTGATAAACTCAAGGTTAGCTGTTGCGCAGATGCCACCGAGTTTGCTTTCTCGTAATCCTGATCTAGCTGGCTGTTTAGTAATAAATTCACTTCTGTATCTAGAGAATCTAAAATTGGATAAACCGTTACGTCGACTAAGGCATCTTCGTAAGATGGATGCGTGTATCGAGTGATTGCTCCACTAAACGGGTCTGCATAAAGCTGGGTATCAAGTTTGGTGAAATCTCCGACTCTTTCTGGAACAGTAAGGCTGCTTTCGTAGTTACTTGCATCTAAAGCCGAGTAAAGGTATCGCGTCGAAAATATATCGCGAACCTTTATGTGTTCAACCCACTGCATAACTAATTCGCTAGCAAGCTGGTCTTTTGAAGAAGCGCGTTGTGCAGTGTTAAACATTGCACTGTCAATTTCGATGCCGCGCCACTGCAGTGTAAACTCAACAAATTGCGAGCTTAAGTCAATCTCGCTGTGGCCCACATTCGCTATAAGTAGTTCGTAGTCACTTCCTTCGGCAAATGGTGTTAATGCACTGAAAACCCGAGTGGTTTGAATTGCATTAATCAACGTTGTGGGCGCAATTGCATCTTCGCTACATGACGCTGTTAGCGTAGATTGTGAGCACAACGATTCAAGCGCTTCACTGGGGTATGTTGAAAACACGGACACTGAATTATTTATCTGCTGACTGTTCGCCTGATGTCCGAACAATGTACAAACAGACAACAGCAGCACGGCACTAAATACGTGTTTAGTGCGAGGTTTAACCTTCTGTCTGTTTTCTGCTGCACTCATTACGTGATAATCACGTGATGAGCTCGAGTCAGTGGTGTATGGTGCCATGTTGTCGCAGCATTCCTATTGCTGGTGAATACCTGTTACTGTACTGGTTATTTCGCCATCAGTCACTCGCGTTTTTATCTCATCGCCAATATTTACAGTTGCTACTTTGTTAACCGTATCTTTATCTGACAATGTAATTGAGTAGCCTCTTGCTAGCGTAGAGAGCGGGCTTACCGACTGTAAGAGTGACACTTTGCCTCCAAGTTCACTTTTTTTCGCTTTTATAAATGCCTGCATTGCGCTGTTAAGACGGCTCTGCTCGCTCGATAATTTGTTTTGTGCTGCGGCAAGCTTTGATGCAGGTGATTGCTGAGTTAGTCTGGAGACTAGAGAATGCAACTGTCTGTCACATCGAGAGATGTCACGTTGAATCTGATGCTGTAGTCTCAATTGCAACCTATCTAGGGTCTGCCACTGATGTTGTATTTTACTTTGTGGATGCAGGGCGTTTAGTCGTTGATTCTGTAACTTCAATCGCTGTTTATTGGTTTCAATGACGTGATAAATAGCGCGACCTAAACGCTGTTGATGTTGTGCAATTAATGCATACAGTGCTTTGGCATCTTGGCTTAAAATCTCGGCAGCTGCGGATGGGGTAGGGGCTCTTACATCTGCCACAAAATCAGATATTGTAAAGTCTACCTCGTGCCCTACAGCACTTACCACAGGAAGCTCACTAAGGGCTATTTCGCGGGCCAGTCGTTCATCATTGAAACACCACAAATCTTCAAGTGAGCCACCACCACGCGTGAGCAAGATAACGTCAACTTCATTGCGCTGGTTTGCAGTTTGAAGTGCATGAATAAGCTGTGTCGGTGCAGTATCACCTTGGACCATTGAGGGGTAGACAATGACTTCCGTCTGCGGGCTTCTACGTTTTAAAACGCTTAGTACATCGTGAAGCGCAGCGCCGCTAGAAGACGTAATGACACCAATTCGATTGATTTTTTCAGGAAGCGGGCGCTTGCGAGCAGCATCAAACAGGCCTTCATTATTTAACTTAAATTTTAGCGCTTCAAAGGCTTGTTTTAACGCACCCTCGCCATCGCTTTCCATGTGCTCAACCACAAGCTGATAGTCGCCACGTGCCTCATAAAGCCCAACGGATGCGCGCACTAGTATTTTGTCACCCTCTTTCGGGCGAATACGCACATTGCGATTTGCGCCTTTAAACATTGCTGCGCGAACTTGCGCTTTATTATCTTTTAGCGTGAAGTACCAATGTCCTGACGCAGCGGCAACAAAATTGGAGATTTCTGCCGATAGCCAGATAAGGCCAATTTCACCTTCTAGTACGGTTCTGGCTAAGCGATTTAGCTTAGTAACTGTTAAAATTTGTCGAGAGGTAGATGGCGAATTTGTAAACATAAAAAAAATCACTGGGTTTAATACATTTAGAGTTTACCTGAAAACTAAAAAACACTACAATTGCGCCGCAATTAACCCTCAACTGAATAGGTGTTGTTGCATGCTACGTATCATCCAAGAAGCCCTGACGTTCGACGATGTGTTGCTGGTTCCCGGCCACTCGACCGTCCTCCCTCACACAGCCAACTTACAAACACGCCTTACGCGTGGCGTAACGTTAAATATTCCAATGGTGTCTGCAGCCATGGACACGGTTTCTGAAGCCCGTCTAGCTATTGCGCTAGCGCAAGAGGGTGGTATTGGATTTATTCATAAAAACATGAAGCCTGAAGAGCAAGCTAAGCACGTACGTGAAGTGAAGAAGTACGAAAGTGGTGTGGTCTCTGATCCGGTAACCGTGTCACAGGACGCGACAATTGGCGAAGTCATTGCACTTTCTAAGCGCCTTGGTTACTCAGGTTTTCCTGTAACTGATGAAGATAACAACCTTATCGGTATTGTAACAGGTCGTGATCTACGTTTTGAAAAACGTCTTGAATTGCCAATCAGCAACGTAATGACCGGTAAGGATGATCTGGTTACAGTTAAAGAAGGCGCAAGTTCAGACCAAGTACTAGACCTTATGCATGAGCATCGAATTGAAAAAATCCTCGTGGTTGACGATGCTTTTAAACTAACAGGTCTTATTACGGTTAAAGACTTCCAAAAAGCGGAAAACAAGCCAAACGCATGTAAAGACTCACTAGGTCGTCTTCGCGTGGGTGCAGCAGTGAGTGTTGGCCCAGGTACTGACGAGCGTATCGCGCTATTAGTAGATGCTGGTGTTGATGTGTTGCTTATCGATACATCACACGGTCACTCACAAGGTGTTATCGATCGCGTTAAGAAAGTACGCGCTGACTTCCCAGATGTGCAAATTATTGCAGGTAACGTAGCAACAGGTGATGGTGCGAAAGCACTGGCAGAAGCTGGTGTTGATGCGGTTAAAGTGGGTATTGGCCCTGGCTCAATTTGTACTACGCGTATTGTTACAGGATGCGGTGTACCACAAATTACTGCAGTGTCAGATGCTGTTGAAGCGCTTAAAGACACCAATATTCCTGTCATTGCTGACGGTGGTATTCGTTTCTCAGGTGACATCGCTAAAGCCCTAGCCGCTGGCGCGAGCTGTGTAATGGTGGGCAGCATGTTAGCCGGTACAGAAGAAGCGCCTGGTGAAGTAGAGCTATACCAAGGTCGTTATTATAAGTCTTATCGCGGTATGGGCTCACTCGGTGCAATGAACCAAAGCCACGGTTCATCAGACCGTTATTTCCAAGAATCTAATAATGCAGAAAAGCTCGTGCCTGAAGGTATTGAAGGTCGCGTTGCATACAAAGGCCCAATTGCGAACATTATTCACCAACAAATGGGTGGCTTGCGTTCAGCAATGGGGTTAACGGGTTGTGCAACTATTGAAGAGCTCAACACCAAAGCACAGTTTGTTCGTGTAACATCAGCCGGTATGGGCGAGAGCCACGTGCACGATGTAAGCATTACCAAAGAAGCGCCAAACTACCGTTTAGGTTAAGGCGAGTTACCACTCAGCGTGGTCATAGTGTTTGACACAACCACGCTGTAAACCCATCCATGGGAGCTTGGCCTCGGCATCCATGCCTTGGACAGGCTGTTTACAAACACTTTGCCCACGCTATATCGCGACACGTTGCTTAGTGGTTGGAAAGAGAAAAAGGCTTTTTATGAGTTTAAACATACACGCTCAACGCATACTTATTTTGGATTTTGGCTCGCAATACACGCAGTTGATAGCACGTCGTGTTCGCGAAATTGGTGTTTACTGTGAGCTTTGGGCTTGGGATGTGACCGAAGAGCAGATCCGCGAATTTAATCCGCAAGGCATTATTTTGTCAGGTGGCCCAGAGTCAGTGACTGAAGCAGGTTCTCCGCGTGCGCCGCAATACGTTTTCGAAGCGGGCGTACCCGTACTAGGTGTGTGCTATGGCATGCAAACTATGGCTGAGCAATTAGGCGGCGCGGTACAGGGTTCTGACAAGCGCGAGTTTGGTTATGCGCAAGTTGAAGTTATCAAGCCAAGCCCGCTGTTGGACAAAATTGAAGACGCCATTAGTGACAATGGCTCGGCATTACTTGATGTATGGATGAGCCATGGCGATAAAGTAGCGTCTATTCCAGCTGGATTTGAAACTGTTGCGCAAACGCCATCGTGTCCGCATGCGGCAATGTATAACGAAGAAAAGCAGTTCTACGGCGTACAATTCCACCCTGAAGTAACACATACACGCCAAGGTATGCGTTTACTTACCCATTTCATTATGGATATCTGTAAGTGCGAGAAGCTTTGGACCGCTGGTGCCATTATTGACGATGCCATTGAGCGTATTAAAGAAAAAGTGGGTGATGAAGAAGTTATTCTTGGACTTTCTGGTGGAGTTGATTCATCAGTCACGGCTATGCTTCTTCACCGTGCAATCGGCAAAAATCTGACGTGTGTTTTCGTAGATAACGGCTTATTGCGTTTAAATGAAGCTGACCAAGTAATGGAAATGTTCGGCGATCATTTCGGACTTAACATCATTCGCGTTGATGCTGAGGACAGATTCCTTGAGCGTCTTAAAGGCATTGAAGACCCTGAACTTAAGCGCAAAGCCATTGGTAATGAGTTCGTTCGTGTATTCGATGAAGAAGCAGGCAAGCGTGAGAACGCGAAATGGCTAGCACAAGGTACGATTTACCCTGACGTGATTGAGTCTGCTGGCTCTGCAACGGGCAAAGCGCATGTCATTAAGTCGCACCACAACGTGGGCGGCCTTCCAGAAGATATGGAACTAGGTCTTGTTGAGCCGCTGCGCGAACTATTTAAAGACGAAGTACGCAAAATTGGTCTCGAGCTAGGTTTGCCGTATGACATGCTTTACCGTCACCCGTTCCCTGGGCCAGGTCTTGGTGTTCGTGTACTTGGCGAAATAAAGAAAGAATATTGCGATTTATTACGTCGTGCTGACGCTATCTTTATTGAAGAGCTTTATGCAGCCGACCTTTATCAGAAAGTAAGTCAGGCATTTACCGTATTTCTACCAGTGCGCTCAGTAGGCGTAATGGGTGATGCGCGTAAATACGATTGGGTGGTGAGTCTGCGAGCTGTTGAAACCATCGACTTTATGACGGCACATTGGGCACACTTGCCATACGATTTCTTAGGTAAGGTGTCGAACCGTATCATCAATGAAATCGACGGCATTAGCCGCGTGGTTTACGATATTTCTGGTAAGCCGCCTGCGACTATCGAATGGGAATAATTAATCAATAATAATGGATTGATTTATAAGGCTACTTTATTTTTGTAAAGTAGCCTTATATATATGGCCTGCGAAGGTGCTTACTATCGAAAGCCTTTAAGCACAAAACATGTTGGTACGGCTATAGCTAAAGCTAAGAACAAGTTGTCTGATATTACTGCAATGATCAACTCGGGCAAAAAAGGTTTTTTGAATCACAGTCGTGGAGAGCGTTCAGATACATCTAGACAGTCAACAACGGTATGTCGAACTTGGTTTGCTCGGCTAGGGCAGACATTGAAAAATATAACCTCTCTTGAAACTTTACCCCTCATTAACAGTAGTGGATTGAAACACTCACTCTGTCAGTATATTTTACATACAAAAACAGAATAAAAAATATTATTCGAAATATTAGGATCTTATAGATTGGTACGTCTAATGCTTATAACCCTGTTATGCATATCGCATCGAATAGTTAATATAAAATAGGTGTCAATCTAATGAAAAAATTATTCTGTTTTGTACTTTTAAGTCTGATGAGTTTTGTAACTCATTCCGCTATTATCACAGGTATTGCTAATGATTTACTCAAAACGGACGTTAGCAATGACGGTTGGACGATACAATACCAAGGCGCTTACTCGGGCTCTTTTTCTTGGAGTTCACTATTAGCCGGAGTTGATTCATCGAAATATATGGCTTTGGCATCATCTTCTAGTGATGGTGCTACTACATATGATCTATTCGCTGCGATAAAAGTGTCTGATTTTTTAGTACTATCCACTGCTCTAAATGAGACTCAATTGTTCAATGGGGCGTATTGGTACAGAAGTTCAGGAAGTGGCTCTGTAGGTTTTTCACCAACATCTGGAATTTTCCAAAATAGCGCAGATGTTTGTAATTCATCCCTTTTCGGCGATCCTGGTTGTGCCGGTGATGATGGTTCTGAGCGTTTGTCTTGGCATATGAGTAGTAATGATAATGTTTTTGGAGGGTGGAGATCTGGTTTAACTACAAACCTTAACTCTGATAGTACTTGGCAAAGATACGTTCTTTTAATTGACGCTCCACAGCAAGGCCCTACTCCGGCTCCAGAGCCAGGCTCGATTGTTATGATTGGCCTAGGTCTAGCTGGACTGATGGTTCGCCGCAGAATCAAAAAGTAACTAAATTCTATTTTAGGTGCGTAAAACATTTACGCACCATCTTCTTCTTCAGAGCTATCACAACAATAATGTCATTCTCAGCATCAATTCATACCAACAGCTATACATTTGACGCCGAGTCAGTATTCCCGCATCACGAAAAAACACGTAATTATCACAGGAATAATGTTCCGTTCCGGAACTAATTTCGTCACAAAAACGGATTTGCAATAGCGATAACAATACGTGCTTGCCGCACCTTAGGCGCCTCTTCTAGCTCCACGATCGTCACCAATAATAGTGCTTAAAATTATCTACTAGAAAACGACTGACTCCTCCTATTACCTGTAACTTACTTAGAGGTATTAAATGTCCTGAAACGCACAACACGCTCTACAATCTCAAATTTTTTGCAGGTTGTGCGAACTCGTCTATTCTTTCGTTAAGTATTATTGAAAATTAAACTTAAGAAGAATTGACAGGATGTTTTCAAACCTAAACATGGCAAGTTGGCAGTTTAAGCTCTACCTTGTTGGCGCGGTGCCAATTCTGGTGTGCTTGTCTATTGTCGGGTTAGCAGCAAATACACTTTTTTCTCAAAGTGAGTCGCTTCAAGACGCTATCGATGACCTCAAAAGTCGGCAAGATATGGCGTTAACATTCATGGTAGCGAATCTAGCGCTCAATGCCGAAGTAAAGTCGTTGATAGCCGCGTCTTCTCAGGATGATATCAGGCAAAGCGCCATTGCAACTATCAAGGCTACGTCTACGGTTGAGGAAGAGCTAACACATCTAAATAATGCTCTTGGAAATGATCCTAAACTGGTTGAAATGCGCAGTTTGTTTGATGAGATTAAGCCCAGACAAATGCAAGTTATTGGCAAGGCAAAGCGAAATCTAGATGCAGAGGCAATGATTATCGCTAATGAAATGAAGCCGCTGATATCAAGCCTTGAAAAAATAAGCTTAGAACTTGTAAAGCGAGAGTCTGAACAGCTTACACAACTTAAAGAGGCAAATTCTTCACAAAACACGCGTTTGGTTTATACGTTGATAATATTTTGCTGCGTGGGTGGCTTGGTGTCTCTGGGAATTGCACTCTACTTCGGTAAAACGTTGAAAGATAGACTTAATTACGTGCGAAAAGTATTAAATAAGGTCAGTGAAGGCGATTTAACAAGTCGAGTAGAAAAGCGCAGTGAGTGTGAAATAGGCGAAGTAAATGACGCTATTTCTGTCACCATCGACAAACTTGAAAAAACGGTTCATCAGATATCAGACAGAGCAGCAAGCCTATTTAGAAACGTATCAGTTGTAAAAGACGCTACACACCAGTCAATTGAGAATGTAAACGCATTAACCACAACTTATGAACGTATTGATATAAGCGCTAAAACAAATATCGACATAAGTGAACAAACTGCAGAGCAATTGCACATTGCCCAAACGAAGAGCGCAGAAGCGAGCGCCACGGCTTTGCGAGCACTGGAGCAAGCGAAGGTGACCAAGCGTAACATCGCAGAGGTGATTGATGCGATAAACGTATCAAATCAATGTGCTGAGCAAATGGGGCTTGCCGTTCAGAATATCACTTCTATTTCTGAAAACATTGCGGCCATATCAGAACAAACCAACTTACTTGCGCTTAACGCAGCTATAGAGGCAGCAAGAGCAGGGGAGAGCGGTAGAGGTTTTGCGGTCGTTGCGGATGAAGTGAGAAACCTTGCGTCGCGCTCTAATGAGTCGGTTGACGAAATTGCCGCACTTGCTCAACAACTAACATCTAGCGTGACAACGATGGTTACGCAGATGAGTGAAACCAGCAACAAAGTTGAACGTCAGGGGCATGAGTTTGAGTCGACGTTAGACAATATCCTTAATGCGGAGTCACTTATACGCAACAGTGAAGAGCGCATAGAAGAAACATCCTTATTGGGGGATAAACAGCTTGAGGAAACACGTGCGATTATTGCCGCGATGGAAAAGTTAAAAGGCGTTATCGATTCAACTACGCTTTCTGTTGCAGACATGGAAGGGTTATCCGACAGCTTAACCAAATCATCAAGCAGGTTGCAGTCGCTTGTTTCTTATTTCAAATTGATAGGAGATCCCAAGTGAAACGACTTGTATTAGTTGTGCTTTTAGCTGTGTCCTTGCACGCTCTTGCAAACGATTATGTGTATAAAGCAGGGCATCCATCGTTACAAGAATGGCTCCTGCCTAAAGATGTTCCAACGCCCAAAGATAATCCCCTCACACCCGCTAAAGTAGAGCTTGGAAAAATGCTGTTTTTTGATCCTCGATTAAGCGGAGACGGCAATATGTCTTGTGCTTCGTGTCACTCGCCTTTGTTTGGCTGGTCAGATGGTCAGAAAACGGCGAGAGGTCATAAGAGTATGGTGTTGGGCCGTGCATCACCGGTTGTTGTTAATACTGGGTATAACGACATTCAAATGTGGGATGGACGCGAAAAAACATTGGAAGATCAGTCTATCGGACCTATGCGTAATACCGCAGAAATGAATATGGATATCCCAAAGCTCATCGATTTTCTAAGTGAGTCTGAATATAAAGAGCACTTTGAAGAGGCATTTCCCGGCGAGCCCATAGGCGTGGAGCAAATAGCCAAAGCACTTGCGTCTTTTGAACGCACCATTGTCAGCCGAGACTCCCCGTTTGACAACTGGGTAAGAGGCGATGAAAACGCATTGACTGCACAGCAAATCAGAGGTTTTGCGCTATTTGTTGACCCAGATAAAGGAAATTGCGCCGTTTGCCATAGCGCACCAAATTTTACCGATAACGGCTTTCACAATTTGGGGCTCGCGTCCTTTGGTGAAGAGAACCCTGACTTGGGCCGCTATACTCAGCGCCCTTTGCGACTGATGAAAGGCGCCTTTAAAACACCCACTATTCGTGACATAACGCTTTCTGCTCCGTACTTTCACGACGGTAGCGCCGAAACATTGATGGAAGTTGTTGAGCACTACGCCATTGGTGGCGTGGTAAAAGAAAATCGTTCCCCAAATATGAAAACGCTCAACTTATCTCAGCAAGAAAAAGAAGACATTGTCGCTTTTATGGAGTCGCTAACGACACCACCAAAAGCATTTGTTTTACCTATATTGCCTCTTTAAGGATTACGTTTATGTATAGATTTTTCACTGCTCTTGTTTTTTTCAGCTCAACCACTGTATTAGCAAATGACCCCGTAGTAGTGGGGCAAAAAGATAAAGCGTTCACCGTAAGTGAAGTATCGATAAAAGTGGGAGATACCGTGCGCTTTGTAAATGAAGATTCGTTTTTTCACAACGTCTTTTCACTGTCGGATGCGGCCCTTTTTGATTTGGGTTCATTTCCACAGGGGGAGCACCGTGATATTCAATTCGACACAGCAGGAGAAGTGGAGGTTGAGTGTGCGATTCACCCTTCAATGCGAATGGTTATACATGTTGAAGAGCCTGAGGGCTAAAAAATGAAAACTTTCTCACTATCCGTGTTGAGTAGTTTGCTCTTACTTTTGCCAACCTTAGCGATAGGGGCTCAGCAACAAGAAACTGAGCCAACTGTCGAAATCGGTGCCAAAGTTTATCAAGAACGTTGTGTACTTTGCCACGGAATGCAAGCTATGGGAGAAGGCGTTCTCCCAATGAAGCTTAAAAACTACCCGAATACGAATCTACTTAAACGTATTCGAGCAAAAAGCCGTGGCGAGATACATGATGTGGTAACCCATGGTGCATCGCTTGAACATATCTCTGATTTTATGCCTCCGATGGGGGCTGAATTAACGTGGACAGAATTGGAAAGTGTTGTTGATTTCCTCATGTTGCTCAAGCGTGACACGCAGCAAGGCTTAGCCATGCTAAAGAACAAAAGCTCTAGTGTGATAGATACTATGGACTCGTTTGCTGGCAGAGATATCTATGAAACGCGGTGCGTTTTGTGCCACGGGCCAACTGGCGAGGGAAATGGGAGAATGAGTAAAATCATTAAATCTCCACCTCCTTATAACCTCACACTTTCAAGGCTTCCAAAAAAGTACATTGTGAGTATTGTTACAAAAGGAGGGGAAGCCATGCAACGGTCTGGTCAAATGCCCCCGTGGGGCGATCAGCTCAATAAGGAAGAGATTGAGCACGTAGTTAATTATGTGATGTCGTTGAGGAAGTGATGCAACGCTTTACATCTTTGCCCATTACGCAAGAAGCATTATTTTTAAATAGACGCCATTTTATTAAGCAGGCCTTTTGTACCGGTTTATTGGCGTCTATGCCTAACTACGTGTTTTCTCAAACAAGTGGTAGCCAACTGGTAACCCCTATGAAAACCGCTTCTACTTACTGCAATTACTACGAGTTTTCAGATAACAAAAAAGTCATTCATCACCTTGCTAAAGCGCTCGCTATTTCACCTTGGACTATAACTATAGACGGCGAGGTAGAAGAGCCTACGGTTTTAAATGTTGACCACATTACGCCAACGGTTTCTCGAGTCTATCCTATGCGTTGTGTTGAAGGGTGGACAGCAGTTATTCCGTGGCAAGGTATCCAACTGCGCGACTTATTGACGCTAGTTACCCCTAAAAGCAGCGCTAAATACGTTAAGTTCTATAGCGTTTACAGACCGTCTGAAATGCCAATGCAAAGGCGTGAGCATTTTTCCTGGCCCTATGTTGAGGGGTTGAGGCTAGACGAAGCAATGCATCCTCTTACCATTCTAGCTTTGGGGATGTACGACAAACCACTAACAAAACAAAACGGAGCGCCAGTGCGCTTGGTAGTGCCTTGGAAATACGGTTATAAAAGTATAAAAGCCGTAACGCGCATAGAGTTCACAAGCTCACAGCCAATCGGTTCTTGGGAGCAAGCTAGCCCCAGCGAGTATTCTTTCTATGCCAACGTAGATCCGAAGAAACCTCATCCAAGATGGAGTCAAAGAAGGGAACTGTTACTTGGAGAAAAGCAAAAGCGACCTACACAGCGTTTCAATGGGTTCGCCAAGCAGGTAGCTCAGATGTATAGCGAGTAGTAATGTGGAAAGAACACTACGCTTTTTGGGGCGCCATTGCGCTTTTCTCCGTTATGCAATCTATGTCTCTGGTTTCTTGCTAAGTGGTTTTTTAGTCTGGAACTATATCGATACTCAGCACAACGTATATCAAACGTTAATGGCACTTACAGGGCAATACTCACTTGCGTACCTCATTCTCGTATTGCTCATTACGCCTCTGCGAAGGTGGTTCGTTATAGTATGTCAGTACTGGCACCTTTCTTACGGCAAGCGTTTGAGTGACTGGAATTGGCTAATAAAGCTACGCCGAAGTCTAGGGTTGGTAAGCACGTGGTTTGCCTTCACGCATCTATTAATTTACCTATGGCTTGACCTTGCATGGTATTGGCAAGAGATTGTATGGGATGCGCGTAATCGATATTTTGTAGCCTTTGGGTGGTTAGGCTGGTCGATATTGACGGTATTGGCTATAACCAGCCCCGATATTGCTCAAAGGGCGCTAAAGCGCAGGTGGCGCCAGATTCATCGTAGTATTTACCTATTGGCAATTATCGTACTGTGTCACTTCATGCTTAGCGAGAAACAAGGCAGTAACGAGGTTGTACCCTGGGCAATTGGTATTTTTATCTTGTTACTTCATAGGGTGTGGTTTGGCGTTATGAAAAATAGTAAAAATGCAACGGACAACGGTATGCTCGTATATCGTCACAATAAAGGACGTGGCGCTAAATACCTTGAGCAAGATTAATCTAAATTCGCGACTTGTTTGCTGCTGTGTAACAGTATTGTCATAAAAATAACATTTAATAGCGGCATCAATTTTCGACACCTCCCAAAAGGTTATATTGTGTTCAATTACACTAGCATTAGCCGTTTAGTAATGACGCCTGTTCTCGCCAGTTTATGTTTACTTGTTTTGCTCAATGACGCCTCAATCTTAAAATCTTTTTCGGTACTCAGTTCGTTTGATGAACTAGAAAATACGTTGGTGCAATCTGAACGCGATGTAAATAGTGTACTAAGTACATTCAAGACACAGGTACAAGAATGGAAAAATGTATTACTTCGTGGCCATAAACAAGAGGATAGAGAAAAGTACTGGAACCGCTTCAAGCAACGCGAGACTGAAATTACCCAACAGTTCGAGTTGATGCTTACCAATGATGTCATTAGCGATAAAGCGAAATCAGAAATACGTCAATTTCAAAAAGCGCATGCATTGATGGCGGCAAAATATCGAGAGGGCTATGAGGCGTTTGTGGCATCTGGCTTTGACCCGAAAGTGGGAGATAGTTATGTACGTGGAATTGACCGTGAGCCAGCAAAGTTACTCTCTAGTATCGCTGATGACATTGCAAGCGAGTCCGCCAATGCAATTGCAACGCTAAAAGCGACAACGCGCAGTATGCTGTGGATGATCTTGCTAGCAGCAATAATACTATCTATCGCATCGGTAGCTTATGTTATTTCCAGATTGCGTTCGCAGGTTATCAAGCCCACTAAACAAGTGGCGGCATGTATTGCCAATTTGGCCAACAGCAAATATGACTATGCGTTAAATTACACCAGTCAACATGAATTAGGTGTACTAGCAGACTCTGCAAGAGCACTACAAAGCAAACTCAATGAGTCTGTGGTTCAGCTTCAAGAGGCTGAACGTGAGATGGAGCGCGCGTTTGGTACGCTGAATCATGTGGGTCAATCAATAATGGAAGGCGCTAACGAACAGCGTGACGCTTCTCGCTCTCTTGATAATAGCACTGATAAGCTTAGAGAGATTGTGCAAAATCTGGTGGCTATTACTGATCAGGTTGCAGTGGCGACAAATAACTCAGAACAAAATGTCGCTAGTTGCTATACGACATTTGAAAAGGCAAACCTTGGGTTTAAACAGCTTGCTAAAACGGTAACCGAGTCGAGTAATATCGTGTCAGAGTTACAAAGTCGTAGTACTAATATTTTGAAAGTGGTTAATGTAATCAACGAAATTGCTGATCAAACCAACTTGTTAGCCCTAAACGCTGCAATTGAAGCTGCAAGGGCAGGTGAACACGGTAGAGGTTTCGCTGTTGTTGCTGACGAAGTTCGCGCTCTGGCAGCAAAAACGCAACAATCCACCAAAGAAATTAATGACATTTTAAGCAGCTTTGAGTCGGAAGCAAAAGGTGCCGTTGCTGCTATGGCATCAGGTAAGCAACTGTCAGATACCAACGCCTCTGAAGCCGCTACAGCGTTAGAAACACTTAATAATGTGGTTCGCGATATTCAAGAAACGGCCAGTGTCGTTGTGGCCCTCAATGAAGCCGCGGATGAACAAGAAGCCGTGTTACACCAAGTAGAGGCGATTATTAGCAAGGTAGTAACGTCATCTGAACGCTATCATCAACTTGCGCAAAAAGATGATATGTCACGTTCGATGAAAAGCATGTCGCATAACGTGGAAAAGGTCGTCAACAGTTTGACCCGATAAGTTAGCTTTGTCAGTATTACAAAAGGAGCTTCGCGCTCCTTTTTTTGCAATAAAGGTACTGTGTTTTAATGACCCCGTTAGTTTTTCATCCGATTTACAGTCAACTTGACTTGCCAGAGCGACATCGCTTTCCAATAGAAAAGTACGTAGGAATACGTGACGAGCTAGTCAAAAGAGGCATTGAGTCAAGTCGCTTTGTTGCGCCAACCCCCATAGACAATGAAACCCTTCTTACCTATTTTTCAGAGCACTATGTTCGTACTTTGACAACCGGAGAGTTAGATAAACAAGCAATGCGTCGAATCGGCTTTCCCTGGTCGGAGCAACTCATCGAGCGCACGCGTACTGCTGTTGCAGGTACTCGTTTAACCGCGCAATTGGCCCTTGAGACAGGTAAGGCTCTAAATCTAACCGGTGGCTACCATCACGCTTTTTCAGACTTCGGCTCAGGCTTTTGCCTATTTAACGATTTATATATTGCAGCCAAAACAATGCAACAGTCTCCAGAAATTGAAAACGTACTTATTGTTGATCTGGATGTTCATCAAGGGGATGGTACCGCCAAGCTGGCCGAAAATGACCCCGACATATTTACCCTGTCGATTCATGGTGAAAAGAACTTCCCTTATCGCAAACAGCAATCGGATTTAGATATTGGTTTAGCAAAGGGCACAGGCGATGATGAATACCTGTCGACGTTGGAAGAAGCACTTACACTCGCACTAAGACAATTCCAACCTGACGCCATTATTTATGATGCTGGAGTAGACGTACACATTAATGACGACTTAGGTCATCTTAATATTACGACGGAGGGTGTTTATCAGCGCGATAAGCAAGTATTTGAACTAGCGCATAGACTCGGCGTGCCTATTGCGGCAGTTATTGGTGGAGGATACCAGCGCGACATTGCCGCACTGGTTGATGTACATATTCAGCTCTACCGCGCGGCTGGTGTAATCACGTAAACGGCGAGACAACTTACAAGAAATGCAGTTGAAAACCGATACCAATACGTTCTTGTGAACGGTTGTAATCGATAAGTGAGTCGCCGTAACCATTAAAGTACTGCAATAGCACTTCGTATCTATCCGAAATAGGATAAGTAAGATCTAGCTGTATGCTACCTCTATTTGAGTCCAAATCTAAGTTGTTGCGAAGCAGCGCTAGCATCTTGAACGCGCCAACTTTGCGGCCATAGCCTAATTCCACACGACCGTAGTAATCTAGAATATCTGGGTTGTCATCGCCAGAAGGGTCAGAAGGGCTCTCCTTTTCATCTTCAGGAATGCGATACCAGGTTTTTAGGTAGTAAATGTCGTCGTCATCGCTAAATACGATAGAGGCAAATATTCGATTCCAGCTTCTAGAGCGAAAGCCGCTTTGCCCATTAGACATGTGGTTAAAACCAACTTGAAAGGTATTAAATTTGTAGCCTAATACAGAATAATCGGCGGTTTCTTGCCAAAAAATTTCAGGTTCGTAGTTAGTTTCTCTAAACGGTTTAGACACTTCGCTATTATATAACTGCCAGAATGAAGTAAGCGTAAAACCGAAATAGACACCATCAAAGCCACTTTCTTCAAGATACAGAGGCAGCTTCGCACTTACTTGAAATTTTGCTTCGTTGTTATCAACGTTCTGTTCATTAAGATCTTCATTACCTATTGTGTTAGGTGATGATGCATAAGTGTAAGGAAGAAAATAATTTTGCCGATGTTGGGTTATTGCAAACACATTATCGAGCGCTTCCTTATCACCTTCTAATCGCTCATCAAGGGCACTTTGAGTGGTCGTGTCGCGTTTGATAATATCAATAACTTCAATTCCACTTTTTTCCTCTTCCTGATTAGATTGCGCTTCTTTGGTTGTTGAAGGTAGCTTCTCTTCTTCGTAATCGGTGGGATGGGTTTGCGAATACACAGGGGAACACACGGTAGCAATCACTGCTACCAATAAAGGCTTTAACACTGACACCTTTTAATCTCCATAATAAGGGTTTTGAGTTGTGCTTAACTGAAGTCCAGTGTTTGGCCTTCCGAAGATGCAAATACATGTAAAGTAGACTCTGCAATAGTGACATATTCATTACAGTGGGTCACCACATCATCTATATCGTCGTCAGTGCGTTCTGGATCATGACTATACAGCGCTAATTTTTTTGCATTACATGCCATTGCCAACTTTACTGCTTCTTCGGCAATTGAATGGCCCCATCCGGTTTTTGCTGGCATATCAGACAACATGTATTGTGCATCATGAATGAGAAGGTCAGCATCGAGCGCAAACATAACAAACTCTAAAAAATCAGTTTCTTTTTTGTAAGGCGGATAGAGTTCATTGTCTGTGATATAGGCAACTTTGAGTCCGTCTGCTTCAATACAATACGCACTGCCTTTGCCCGGATGATTCATGCGTAAGCGCTTGACGACAGCGCTACCGATAGCGAATTTATCTTGCCCTTCAGGCAATTGTTCGATGGTGATGTTGGCCTTTAGCGCTTCAGGTGGGACTGGAAACAGCGAGCCTTCCATTTGACGAATAATCTGGTCAGGCTCATTGAGCATGGTTTGTCCGGGGTAAATGTTAATTTCACGGTTTTCTTGATAGATAGGCGTAAAAAATGGAAACCCCTGAATGTGATCCCAGTGATTGTGGCTCAATAGCAAGTGTATGGGCGTTTGCTTTTTAACGAGCTGCCCGCCTAACTTGCGAATACCCGTTCCAGAGTCGAGAATGATATCAGTACCGTCCTCAAGCTCTATATGGACGCATGCAGTGTTGCCACCATAGCGAATAAAATCGGCTCCCGGTGTGGGAATTGACCCTCTTACGCCATAAAAAGTTAACCGCATACGCCCCTCGTTCTTACTTATTGGGCAAGTTTAGATGTTAGAGTGCGGCGACAAACTCTCTCGCTGCGCTTAAATCTAATAACTGCTTCTCGCCCGTACGTCTATTCTTATACTCAACTTGTTGATTATCTAGGTTTCTTTCACCAATAACAATACTGTGTGGAATACCGATAAGCTCCATGTCATTGAACATAACACCAGGACGTTCTTTTCTGTCGTCAAACAGAACTTCAACGCCAAGCTCAACAAGCTCTTGGTAGAGCTTTTCCGCTGCTTCTTTGATGCGGTGAGATTTGTGCATATTCATAGGTATAAGTGCAATTTTAAACGGTGCAATAGGATCTGGCCACTTAATGCCAAATTTATCGTGGTTCTGTTCAATGGCTGCCGCAACAATACGTGAAACGCCAATACCATAGCAGCCCATGGTTAAGGTTTGATGCTTGCCAGTTTCTGTCAATACGCCACAGTTCATTGCTTCAGAGTACTTACTGCCTAGCTGGAAGATGTGGCCAACCTCAATGCCGCGTTTGATATTAAGCGTGCCTTTGCCATCAGGAGAAGCATCGCCTGCAACCACGTTGCGAATATCAACGCCAGTGACGTCTTCAGACCAGTTAGCATTCATATTCACTTTGCCGCCGGCGCCTGCACCAGTGGTGAAGTCTGCAAGGGCTGCTGCACTGGCATCAATGAGTGCTGGTACAGGTAAGTTAGTTGCATCTGCAAACAATGGTGAAACGCCAAGCACTTCTTTTGCTTGCTCAAACGACGCTTCAACAAGTGGACTAGCAACGTTGTCCAATTTTTCTGCTTTGACATCGTTAAGTTCGTGGTCCGCGCGAAGCACAAGCGCTACCCATTTGTCGGCAATGACTTCTTCGCCTTTGCTGTTTACATCACAGGTCGCCTTTACCAATACAACTTTGACGGCGTTTGTTGCGTCGGCTTCTACGCTTTTTAAAATAGCATTAAAATCTTTGCCTTTAGCATCCTTGGTTTCAACTGCGGCACCTGAAGCAACTGACTTCTCAGGGGCAACTGCCGCGGCCATTTCGACGTTAGCTGCATAATCACTATCACTTGAGAAAGCGATGTCGTCTTCACCTGACTCTGCAAGTACATGGAACTCATGAGAATGGTTACCACCAATTGAACCTGAATCGGCAATAACTGCTCTAAAGTCTAGACCCATTCGCGAGAAAATATTGCAGTATGCGTCATACATTTTCTGGTAAGTTTCTTCTAGACAGCTTTCCTCCAAGTGAAAGCTATAAGCGTCTTTCATCGTAAATTCACGACCGCGCATAATGCCAAAGCGAGGGCGAACTTCGTCGCGGAATTTAGTTTGTACCTGGTATAGGTTCAAAGGAAGCTGTTTGTAACTACTGATTTCATTACGTACAAGTGCGGTAATAACCTCTTCGTGTGTCGGACCAAGCACAAAGTCTCGCTGATGACGATCTTTAACGCGAAGTAGTTCAGGGCCATATTCGTCCCAGCGGCCAGACTCTTCCCAGAGATCAGCGGGCTGAACCACAGGCATAAGCACTTCAATGGCGCCTGCTTTGTTCATTTCTTCACGAACAATATTGGCTACTTTATTGAGAACGCGAAGACCAGACGGTAGCCAGGTATAAAGTCCTGATGCTAACTTTCTGATCATACCAGCGCGAAGCATAAGCTGGTGGCTGATAACTTCTGCATCTGCAGGGGTTTCTTTCTGCGTGGCAAGCAAATATTGACTAGTGCGCATGTAAAGCAGGTTTCCTGTAAAAATTATTTATCGTAGATCTGGCGTATTCTAATTAACTGTGAGCAATTTCGCCACAAACGCGTTAGCTTAAAGCGGATTTATCTGCGTCACTCTCACGCATCCACCTAAAACAATGAAGCTGAGGTCAACATTGTATAGTGCAACTTTATAGGTTTTGGGGTCATTATCGCATTGTTGCTTGTACGCTGGTCTAGGGTCTTGAGATAACACGCTCGTGGCGAGTGATTTAAAGTCACCGTGCTGTTTTTCCAGTTCCTCAAGTGTTGCTGATAAGACACTGTCAAATTGAACCGTTCTTTGCGGAATTGGATGATATGAGCTTAATTTATCGGTAGCGCCGCTAATCGCATCAGCATAGGGTAAGTAAGGTTTAATATCGATTATTGGTGTGCCATCTACAAGGTCGACACCCTCTACGGTAAGCGCATAGGAATCACCGTGTTTTACGATGCCTTTATTTAGTACTACCGACATGCCAACGCTGTTTGGTCTATGTGTGCTTCTCGTTGCTAATACGCCAGTACTTGCATTGCCACCTAAACGAGGGGCTTTAACTTTACTCTTCCAGCCTCTGGCTTGAGTTTGGTGAAAGATAAAAAGTAACCATAGATGTGAAAAGCCGTCGATACCTTCAAGCATATTGATGTCGTCAAAGCCCGGTAAAAAGCTGATAGTCCCTTTTGCTTTTGCTAAACCCGGCTGGCGAGGGATGGCAAATTTCTGTTTGAAGGGAGTCGCAATGGTCGCAATCGGTGAGAAAGCGTAATTCTTTGACGTCATCATGAACACCATCAGGTTTATCTAAAAATCTGAAAAAAAGGGCGAAGTGTCACATAACTCTCATAAACATCGGGTAAGTTAACACTTCAAGTGAATACTTGAGCCGCATTTAAGCACTAATCAGTTTTGACTGATAGCAATTGTAAAAATGTGGTCCCTGGATCCAATCAAATTTAGGCTCACGCTATCGTGAGCCGCTTTTTTATTTCCGTGTTTTCATTTTTTCTAACTGCGCTTCAAAGTATGGGCAACCTAGTGATTTTGCTTTAGCAATGTTGTGGCTGAAGATTTTTTCAGCATCATCTTCATTTTTCATGTAACGAGATATATCACTTTCTCTAATCAGATGAAGAAGCGGGTAGGGTGAGCGGTTTGTATAGTTCTCACTGTCGTTCTCGGTGTTGCCATCAAATACGTAGTTTGGATGGAAGCTCGCTAGCTGATAAGTACCGCTATAACCCCAATCATGTAACATGCGCTCAGCAATCGCGAGTACGTCGAGGTATTCGTCAAAATCAGCTAACGCCTCATGAGTTAATATCAGCAGCGTGGTTGCAGTCTTGTCGTCATTGTCTAAATGATGAAGTTCATTAAACAAGCCTTCGAGAATGTCGCCAGTATCGCCAGCGAGTACTTCAAGGCGAATTTGATTAGGAGAGCGAACATATTTTGCAAAAGGACAAAAGTTATGCGCAATAACAATATCATCCACCCAATTTAGCGTAGCGTTGATGTAATGGGAATGCGATAAAGAAGAGGGCTGGTATTTGTTTGGCATTGGACGTGTACAATCTAAGGGAATTAAAGGCACCATATGCAATGGTGCCAATAGCTAATGAACTAAGAATGATACTTAACGTAGGCTTCTAGCGTATTTTCAATCAAGCTTGCTACCGTCATTGGGCCTACACCACCTGGTACTGGGGTGATCCATCCCGCACGCTCTTTCGCTTTCTCAAAGTCTACATCACCCACTAACGACCCATCATTAAGGCGGTTAATGCCCACATCAATAACGATAGCGCCAGGTTTGACCCAATCGCCAGGGATAAAGTTAGGTTTACCTACCGCCACAACTAATAAGTCAGCACGCTGAACATGACTTTTCAGGTCTTGAGTAAATTTATGACACGTGGTTACCGTACATCCGGCAAGAAGTAGCTCTAGACTCATAGGGCGACCGACAATATTTGAAGCACCTACGATTACTGCATCTAAGCCTTTTACTGGTCTTTTAGTCGACTCAATCATTGTCATGATGCCTTTGGGCGTACAAGGACGAAGGGCAGGTATGCGCTGCGCGAGGCGACCTATATTATACGGGTGGAATCCATCTACATCTTTATGTGGCTGAATGCGCTCTAACACTTTTTCAGCGTTCAATCCTGCAGGTAGTGGGAGCTGAACCAAAATGCCGTCTATTTCCTTGTCTTCGTTCAACTCGTCAACGAGGTTAAGTAGCGTTTCTTCGGTGGTATCTGCAGGTAGATCAAAAGAGCGAGAGACAAAACCTACTTCTTCACATGCCTTACGCTTATTAGCAACATAAACTTGAGACGCTGCATCACTTCCTACTAGGACAACAGCAAGACCAGGTTGTCTTTTTCCAGCTTGTGTCAGTGATTCAACATAGGATGTAACGTGTTGGCGAACTTGTTTGGCAATTAGTTTGCCGTCGATGAGGTGAGCGGTCATAGTGTTATTTATTAAAGTATAGTGGTCAACAAGTGCCCTATATTGTTTCACAAAACGCTATTGCTAAACCAGCACTAAGCCTTCTCTTAATGAAAAAAGAGACTAAAGATGTGTACAAACGCAAATTATCCGTACACTTTTTTCTTATCCAAACGCAGTTTTTCTTATTTGTGCTTAAATGATGAAAACGTGTCACGCTAATTTTGCCGACAAAAAAGGGTGTAGCTAAGTAATTTCTTGCTTGTTTATTGCTCTTTTTGTTCAAAAAAAAGTTATAATGCGCGCTTTATGAGCGGTTGGAAAATTTATTTAAAAAAGTGTTTGACGAGGTGGGGTCATGTCAGTAATATTCGCACCCCGTAACGGCACAGAGACAAAACATCTCAGAAAGCAGTTACATCAGTCGGTGAGTGGCGCAGCTTGGTAGCGCACTTGTTTTGGGTACAAGGGGTCGCAGGTTCAAATCCTGTCTCACCGACCACTTTTTGCAGCGAAGATTCGCCGAGCGCCCGTAGCTCAGCTGGATAGAGCAACGGCCTTCTAAGCCGTGGGTCGCAGGTTCGAATCCTGCCGGGCGCGCCATGCGGGTCAGGTAGGTCCTGACAGGATGGCAGAATTTTCAAGTTTACATGTTTAACAATTCACATGTAAACTATGCAAGCACCTCTATGGTGGGCGTAGCTCAGTTGGTAGAGCCCCGGATTGTGATTCCGGTTGTCGTGGGTTCAAGTCCCATCGTCCACCCCACTTTTTGCGGAAGTGGTGGAATTGGTAGACACGCTGGATTTAGGTTCCAGTGCTTCACGGCGTGAGAGTTCAAGTCTCTCCTTCCGCACCATATTTTCAAGCTTTATCTAAAGCTTTTCAAAGATATCTCTGTCGGTGAGTGGCGCAGCTTGGTAGCGCACTTGTTTTGGGTACAAGGGGTCGCAGGTTCAAATCCTGTCTCACCGACCATTTATCTCTCTTTTCTTGAAAGCCTTTTAAATCTAAATGTCCATTTATCGCTGAATCGATACTTTTAGTGCTTGTTTGGTCGTATTCTGCACAAATGCGCGTTACAAACTTGTGTTTCCCTCTCGACTCTTGTGATCTGCGGCTGTATACTACCGCGTCTTTTTTTAACCAGTACGTTTGTTTCAGGTTGGCTTTTTGACATAAATATTGTCCTAACCATGATTGTATAAACGTCAGATAACGACCTCTTCCCCGCAAGTGATATGCAACATTGCATGACGGGAGAGGGGATTGAGAACAAAACGCCTGTAAAGGCGTATAGTTGAGGTAACATAATGCAAGTTTCAGTCGAGACGACCCAGGGTTTAGAACGCCGTCTTACTATCACCGTTCCAGCAGACGCGGTTGATTCAGCAGTTAAGTCACGCCTACAGCAGTTGGCAAAAACACAACGCATTAACGGCTTCCGCCCAGGCAAAGTTCCTGTAAGCGTAATCAAAAAGCGTTTCGGCCAAGCAGTTCGCCAAGAAGTTGCTGGTGACGTAATGCAACAAAACTTCTACCAAGCGGTTATTCAAGAAAAAATCCAACCAGCTGGTATGCCAAAGTTTGAACTGACTAAAGACGAAGACGGTCAGGACCTAGAATTTACTGCATCTTTCGAAGTTTACCCAGAAGTAGAAGTGAAAGGTGTTAGCGATATCGAAATCGAAAAGCCAGTAGTAGAAATTACTGACGAAGATCTTGATAACATGATGGAAACGCTTCAGAAGCAACACGCAACTTGGAAAGAAGTTAAGCGTAAAGCGAAAAAAGATGACAAAGTGATCATCGATTTCGTTGGTTCTATCGACGGTGAAGAATTTGAAGGCGGCAAAGCAGAAGATTTCGCACTTGAGTTAGGCAAAGGCCGCATGATCCCAGGTTTCGAGAAGCCTCTTGTAGGTGCGAAAGCGGGCGAAGAAGTGACTATCGAAGTAACTTTCCCTGAAGACTACCACGCAGAAAACCTGAAAGGTAAAGACGCGGTTTTCCAAGCAACTGTTAAGAAAGTAGAAGGTCAATCTCTACCTAAAGTTGACGAAGAATTTGCGAAGCTTTTCGGTGTTGAAGAAGGCGGTGTAGACGCACTTAAAGCAGAAGTTCGTAAGAACATGCAGCGTGAACTTGACCAAACGCTAAAAGCACAGGTTAAAGAAGACGTTATCGCTAAACTAGTAGAAGCTAACGAAATCGATATTCCTCAAGCGCTAATCGATCAAGAAGTAAATGCGCTTCGCGAGCAAGCAAAGCAACGCTTCAGCCAACAAGGCGGTGGTCAGAACCTTCCTGAACTACCAGCTGAGTTGTTTACTGACAACGCTAAGCGTCGTGTTTCAATTGGTCTACTTCTTGGCGAAGTTATCAAGAATAACGAACTTAAAGCTGACGAAGCGAAAGTTAACGAGATGATCGAAACTGCAGCATCTGCGTATGAAGATCCACAAGAAGTTATTGATTACTACAACAATAACCAAGAGCTTATGCAGCAAATGCAAAACGTTGCACTTGAAGAGCAAGCGATTGAGTGGGTTCTTGAGCAAGCAAAAGTTACTGAAGTAACTAAAGCTTTTGACGAGGTTATGAACAAACAGGCGTAATTTTTTACTGTCTGATTGACAATACTTGTCAGCAACTGCTTAAATGCTCGGAGCCTTCCGAGCATTTTTGTTTTTAACGCTAGATAATCAAGGTAGCTATGACTAATACCCCGTTTGACCCTATGAATGCACTTGTTCCAATGGTTGTAGAGCAAACCTCAAAAGGTGAGCGCTCTTATGACATTTATTCGCGCCTATTGAAAGAAAACGTTATTTTCTTAGTGGGGCAAGTTGAAGACCACATGGCCAACCTAATCGTTGCTCAAATGCTGTTTCTTGAAGCTGAAAACCCAGAGAAGGACATTTTCCTTTATATCAATTCACCTGGTGGTTCAGTAACTGCGGGAATGGCAATATACGACACAATGAACTTCATAAAGCCAGATGTTAGCACCGTATGTATGGGGCAAGCGGCAAGTATGGGCGCATTCTTGTTGTCTGCTGGTGCCAAAGGTAAGCGCTATTGCCTACCTAATTCTCGTGTAATGATTCACCAACCATTAGGTGGGTTCCAAGGCCAAGCTTCAGATTTTGAAATTCACGCGAAAGAAATTCTGTCTATTAAAGAGAAGCTAAATCGCCTAATGGCTGACCATACTGGTCAAGACTACGAAAAAGTTGCTCGTGATACCGATCGTGATAACTTCTTAAGTGCAACTGAGGCGAAAGAATACGGCCTAGTTGACCAAGTTTTAGCAAATCGATCTGACGTAGCCGCAACTAAGTAGTATAGTTATAGAGAACCCGAGCCAGTGCATCGCACGTTATGGTTTTCGGCTCGGGCAAGGCAGAGGCAAAAGTAATGAGTGATAAGCAAAGCGGTGACGGTGATAATAAGCTACTGTACTGTTCGTTTTGTGGCAAAAGCCAACACGAAGTAAGAAAGTTAATAGCAGGCCCGTCGGTATTTATATGCGACGAGTGTGTTGAGTTATGTAACGATATCATTCGCGAAGAAATTAAGGAAATCGCGCCAAAGCAAAAGCAGGACGCTTTACCTAAACCTAGTGAAATACATGCGCATCTTGACGATTACGTAATTGGTCAAGAGCATGCTAAAAAAGTACTTTCAGTAGCCGTATACAACCACTACAAGCGCTTGCGCAACGGTGATGTTCATGACGGTGTTGAATTAGGTAAGAGTAACATTCTGCTAATTGGTCCTACAGGTAGCGGTAAAACGTTACTTGCTGAGACATTGGCTCGATTGCTTGATGTGCCGTTTACAATGGCAGATGCAACTACATTAACCGAAGCCGGTTACGTAGGTGAAGACGTTGAAAACATAATCCAAAAGCTGCTTCAGAAATGTGATTATGACGTTGAAAAAGCACAACGTGGTATTGTGTACATCGATGAAATCGACAAAATTTCGCGTAAGTCTGATAACCCCTCGATTACTCGCGATGTGTCGGGCGAAGGTGTTCAGCAAGCGTTGCTTAAGTTAATCGAAGGTACTGTCGCATCAGTTCCACCACAAGGTGGTCGCAAACATCCTCAGCAGGAATTCTTGCAGGTTGATACCTCTAAGATCTTGTTTATCTGCGGCGGCGCATTTGCTGGCCTTGATAAAGTAATTGAGCAGCGAGCGCAAAAAGATACCGGTATCGGTTTTGGTGCTACGGTTAAGTCGAAAGACAACAGCAAGCAAATAAGCGAACTGTTTAAGCAGGTTGAGCCAGAAGACTTAGTGAAGTACGGATTGATACCAGAGTTCATTGGTCGTCTTCCTGTTGTAACCAGCCTTGAGGAGTTAAACGAAGAAGCGTTAATTCAAATTTTACGCGAACCTAAGAATGCCATCACTAAGCAATACGGTGCGCTATTCTCTATGGAAGATGTAGATTTGGAATTCCGTGACGATGCACTTAACGCTATTGCCAAAAAGGCAATGGAGCGTAAAACCGGTGCGCGTGGTCTTCGTTCAATTGTAGAAGCTGTTCTACTCGACACTATGTATGACCTTCCATCAATGGAAGATGTCAGCAAAGTCGTCATTGATGAAACCGTGATTCGCGGGGAATCGAAGCCGATTTTGATATATGACAGTAACGAAAAGAAAGCAGCCTCTGAATGATTTAGAGCACTAAGAAAGGCCCCTCGGGGCCTTTTTTGTTTTTAAACCGCTACTGCGCTGGTTTATACCGCGTTGGTAAATTTTGTGAAATCCTCATTTACCGTAAGTAAACTCCGGTTCCCCAAAACTTCCCGCCTTGTCTAAACCATGCTCGCTGACGCGGTTTAAAAACGACAGTCGCTGTTTCTGGTTTGATTCAACAAAAACAAAGGTTGTCGCGGTTTTTCGTCAACATCCGCCTTGCACCCACTTCGCTCACGACGCTGAACAAAAACACTGGATGATGTTTTCGGAGCACTTTTTTATACTTAGTCTGTGAAATCCTCATTTACCGTAAGTAAACTCCGGTTCCCCTAAATTTCCTGCCTTGTCTAATGCATGCTCGCTGACGCGGTTTAAAAACGACGAGTGTTGTTTTTTGTTTAGGTGAGGAGCCTATATAGGTTCATGCGGTTTTCGTTGGCTATCGGGTAGAAATGTAATTTTGAAGCGTTTGTGTTTTACTAATGCGCTACCTAGCAGTTAAATACGAAGGAACGTGAATATGGTTAAATATCTAGCACCTCTATTAATTTTTTTCCCTTTTTTATCTTTTGCGCAGCAAGTGGTAGACCCTGATTTTACGCCTCAACACACTGCTTGCTATTTTTGTCAGTTTGAATCTTCACCGGTTGTCGCCGTTGATAGTGCGCACCACAATTTTCATACCCTTGACGGACGCTACAAACCGTTCGCGAAAGTGCTTGAAGCCGATGGTTTAACGCTGAAAAATCATTCGAAACCTTTTTCTCGTGTGTCGCTTGCTGAAATCGACGTGTTGGTTGTGGCTAATGCGCTAAATGAAAGAAATACTCAGAACTGGGACTTGCCTAATTATCCGGCGTTTACTCGCGAAGAAGTCGAAGCTGTTTATCATTGGGTAAATAACGGTGGTTCACTTTTTCTTATTGCTGATCATATGCCGTGGCCTGCTGCCATGTCAGACTTGGCAGAAATATTTGGCTTTGGGTTCATCAATGGCTATGTGGAGATAGTCAACAAACAAGAGCAGTTTTTTGACCGTCAGTCACAGAGTATTTTGCTATCTCCTGTTACACCAGCAGATGGCGAAAACGTGGTAGATGTCATTCAGGGCTTTTTAGGTCAAGGTTTTACAATACCTCCGCAAGCACAGCCTGTACTTCAATTTACACAACCATCAATAAATTGGATGCCATCAAAATCATGGGCCATCGAAGACGATACGCCTTCACAAAGTGCCATTGGACTCTATCAGGGGGCAATAATGAAATTCGGAAAGGGTAAAGTGGCTGTATTTGGCGAAGCGGGTATGTTTACTGCGCAAGTTGTTAAAAGTGACGATGAGTCGTGGGCGATGGGAATGAATTCACCATCAGCAAAAGACAATCAACAGCTACTATTAAATATCGTGCGTTGGTTAGTGTCATACTAATTGATGTAAAAGCTTCTCAACCGGCAGTTGCGTAGCTTTTATCACTGATGTGTTTGAATTTTATTCACTTGTACAACGTATCCTATTCTTTCTATCAGATTTTTGACTTAAGTGTTGCCATACGGCTAAAAATCGATAATGGTTATAGGTAGAGCAGGGAAGGTAAGGTTGAGGAATTAACGCACTTTAATAAGTTTCGATTGAACTTTGCTCTTGCATCCCCATATAAAAATGACATTTCAAACTAATTGAGAACAAGTATGACAGTTGAGCGTGAAAATCGCATTGAAATTCCTGTGCTTGCCTTGCGGGATGTAGTGGTATACCCGCATATGGTCATACCCCTATTTGTTGGGCGTGAAAAATCAATCCGTTGCCTTGAAGCTGCAATGGAAAACGATAAACAAATATTTCTAGTCGCGCAGAAAGACGCTGGCGTCGATGAGCCAGAGGCTGATGACATTTATACCGTTGGTACTATTGCAACCATTCTCCAATTACTAAAACTGCCAGATGGCACAGTAAAAGTGTTGGTAGAAGGCAGTGTAAGAGGTCAAGTGGACGGCTACCAGCAATCAGAGCCGTATTTTGTTGCAAACGTAGAGAAACTCGAAGATGAAGCAATCGACGAGAGTGAGCAGGAAGTGCTTATTCGCTCAGCGGTGTCGCAATTTGAAGGCTACGTAAAGCTTAACAAGAAGATTCCACCTGAAGTGCTTACGTCACTCAATGGCATAGAAGACGCTGCACGCCTTGCTGACACTATGGCTGCGCATATGCCGCTTAAGCTGACAGAAAAGCAGAAAGTACTTGAGATGCAAGGGGTGAATGAGCGCCTTGAGTATCTGATGGCGCTAATGGAAGGTGAAATAGACTTATTGCAGGTCGAAAAGAAAATTCGTACCCGCGTCAAAAAGCAAATGGAAAAGAGTCAGCGTGAGTACTATTTGAATGAGCAAATGAAGGCCATTCAAAAAGAACTCGGCGAGCTTGACGACGCGCCAGATGAATTTGAAGCACTCTCTAAGAAAATAGCTGAAGCAAAAATGCCAAAAGAGGCAGAAGACAAGGCAAAAGCGGAATTACAAAAGCTTAAAATGATGTCGCCTATGTCAGCAGAAGCAACTGTATTACGCAGCTATATCGAGTGGCTAACCAATGTGCCATGGAATAAGCGCTCGCCAGTGAAAAAAGATCTTTCACGCGCAGAAGGCGTGTTGAACGAAGACCATTACGGCCTTGAAAAAGTTAAAGAGCGTATCTTGGAATACCTCGCAGTACAGCAGCGTGTTAAAAAGCTTAAAGGTCCTATATTGTGTCTTGTGGGGCCACCGGGAGTGGGTAAAACCTCGCTGGGGCAATCTATTGCCAAGGCTACTGGTCGTAAATATGTTCGTATGGCGCTTGGCGGTGTGCGAGATGAAGCGGAAATTCGTGGTCACCGTCGCACTTACATTGGTTCACTGCCAGGTAAGTTAGTGCAGAAAATGGCGAAGGTGGGCGTTAAGAACCCACTGTTCTTGTTAGATGAAATCGACAAGATGTCTTCAGATATGCGCGGTGACCCAGCGTCAGCCTTACTTGAGGTACTTGACCCTGAACAGAACAACAGCTTTAGTGATCACTATTTAGAAGTTGACTACGACTTATCTGATGTCATGTTTGTGGCAACCTCTAATAGTATGAACATTCCAGGCCCGTTACTGGATCGTATGGAAGTCATCCGCTTGTCGGGTTATACCGAAGATGAAAAGCTTAACATTGCTAAAAAGCACCTAATTGGTAAGCAGATGGAGCGCAATGGCCTGAAAGCCAAGGAGCTCGAAATTACCGATTCAGCAGTTATCGGTATGATTCGCTACTATACCCGCGAGGCCGGCGTTCGTGGTCTTGAACGCGAAGTATCAAAAGTTTGTCGCAAAGCGGTAAAAGACATTTTGCTTAAGAAGAGTAAAGGCAAAGTTGAAGTTACCCAAGACAACCTTAAGGACTATTTGGGTGTACAGCGTTTCGACTATGGCAAAGCTGATAAAGACAATCAAATAGGTCAAGTTACAGGTCTTGCTTGGACACAAGTAGGCGGTGATTTGCTGACAATTGAAACCACATCAGTGCCTGGTAAAGGTAAAATGACGTCTACAGGCTCGCTTGGTGACGTTATGCAAGAGTCGATTAAAGCTGCGATGACGGTGGTAAGAAGCCGCGCTGAAAAGCTGCGTATAAACGATGACTTTTACGAAAAACGTGATATTCACGTTCACGTTCCTGAAGGCGCTACACCTAAAGATGGTCCAAGTGCGGGTATTGCAATGTGCACAGCACTGGTTTCGTCTCTTACTGGGAACCCGGTTAAATGTGATGTTGCGATGACAGGTGAAATTACGCTTCGTGGCGAAGTGTTAGCTATCGGTGGCTTGAAAGAAAAGCTATTGGCTGCGCATCGTGGTGGTATAAAAACCGTTGTTATTCCAAAAGATAACGAGCGCGATTTGGAAGAAATTCCAGATAATGTTAAGAAAGATTTGTCAATTCACCCCGTTAAGTGGATTGATGATGTATTAGATATTGCTTTGCAAGAGCCGGTTGAAAGCTCTCAAGTGGTGAAAAACTAACTAGTTACAATGGCTGCATTGCTTAATTTTAAAGGCGTGTAGCCATTTTTTTGAAATAATTGCTTAAAAATTGTTCGTTAAAGTAAAGAAATACCGTTTTTTTTGAAAAATGGGCTTTCAACACACAAAAGTTGTGTTACCTTTAAGTGGTATTCGCTTGAAGCCTTGCCACAAAAGGGATTGCAGCGATTCAACAAAAAAGTTAATTATTTGTGACCGAAGCTTGATGTTAACGATCAAGCTTGCTATAACGTTCAAGCAAAATCGTTTTGGACAAACAGTATAATAACAATCGAAGGGGATCATAATTGTGAACAAGTCTCAACTTATCGACCAAATCGCTGCTGGTGCAGACATTTCTAAAGCAGCTGCTGGCCGCGCTCTTGACGCATTCACTGACTCAGTAACTGCTGCGCTTAAAGACGGCGACCAAGTTGCACTAGTAGGCTTTGGTACTTTCTCAGTTCGCGAACGTTCAGCTCGCAGTGGCCGTAACCCACAAACTGGTGAGACTATTCAGATTTCAGCAGCGAAAGTTCCTTCTTTCAAAGCTGGTAAAGCACTGAAAGACGCTTGTAACTAAGCAAAGAAATTATAGAAAAAGGCGATGGCTAGTCCATCGCCTTTTTTATTTGTAAACAGTAGATAGCAATAACGCGACACAAGCTGAAATGTGCCTAGCTACTGACGTTGAAGCACCTCGTCATTGAACATTACATCTAATTCTCTTGTTTGTTGTAGAAATCCCACAATAACGAATACAAATAGTGAGTTTAGGTCGTTTATATTCACTGGCATTGAGTTATAATCACCGCTTATTTTGTCTGTCGTACACGAAAATAATCTGCGAGAGATAACTGTAGTAAGCAACGGAGTTGAAGAACAATCATGCTAGAAAGAATCAGAGAAGGTTCTCAAGGCCCATGGGCGATGGCCATTATTGCGCTTATCGTTTTGAGTTTCGTATTCGCTGGTGTAGGTAGCTACCTTACCTCGTCTGGTACCACTGCAGTGGCAACTGTGAATGGCGAAGAAATCTCGGCACAAGAACTAGAGCGTGCGTATCAAAATCAGCGCGCGCAAATGGAGTCTCAATTTGGTGAAAGCATTGCTCAGCTTTTCTCTAGCGAGCAGTACCTAGCAGACTTTCGTAGAAACGTCTTAGATCGCCTAATCGCAGAAAAACTTATTCAGCAACAGGCTCAGGATATGGGGCTGCGAGTAAGTGATGAGCAAATTCGTGAAACCATTGTACAAATGCCAGAATTCCAGTTTGGTGGGCAATTTGACAACGAGCGTTTTCAAGCAATTTTGCGTCAAAATGGTTTCCAAGTAGCTGACTTCCGCAACTATTTGCGCACTCAGATGACACAAAATCAGCTAACAGCGGCGCTTACTAACTCAGCATTTTCATTGGATGGCGAAGTGGAGCTGGCAAATGCGCTTCAACGCCAAACACGTGACGCTAAGTACGCTGTTATAAGCTCATCAGCGTTTGCTGACAGTGTTGAAGTAACTGATGCTGATGTTGAAGCGTTTTACAATAACAACATTGCGTCATTTGATACTGAAGAACAGGTTAAATTGGCGTATGTGAAGCTTAGCGTTGACGATCTAAAAGACCGCGTGTCTGTCGATGAACAAGCTGTTCGCACATATTACGACAACAACATTAATAGTTATGGCAAAGAAGAAGAGCGCCGTGTGTCACATATCTTAATTGATGCTGGTGATGACGCCGATGCAGCTCGCGAGAAAGCACAGGCACTAAAAGCCGAACTCGACAATGGTGCGGATTTCGCCGCGTTGGCTGAGGCAAACTCAGATGATACTTTCTCTGCAGAAAACGGCGGTGACCTTGATTTCATAACGCCTGAAATGATGGATCCTGCGTTTGATGAAGCTGCATTTGGACTTGAAAACGTCGGTGATGTTTCTGACGTTGTTGAAACAGAGTTTGGTTTTCACATCATCAAGTTAACCGAGTTAAGAGAAGCGCAAATCAAGTCATTTGACGAAGTGGCGGACGAAATTCGTGATACGTTACTTTATGACGCGGCGATGGAGAAGTACTTCGAACTTCAAAATACCATGGCAGAAATTGCATTTGAGGTTCCAGATACGTTAGAAGACGTGGCTAATGCTGTTGACTTGCCAGTCCAAGAATCTGTGTTATTTAGTCGTAATACCGCACCGGTAGAACTAAGTTCTCCTGCAGTATTAGACGCTGCCTTCTCTTCACAGCTAGTTGATGAAGGACTTAACAGCGACATTATCGAACTGGATGACGAAAATATTGTTGTTGTGCGCGTGACAGAGCACCTTCCTCAGCGCACGCAGTCTTTAGACGAAGTTCGCGAGGGTATTGAAGCATCTGTTAAAGCAGACAAAGCCAAAGAAGCTGCTGAAGCATGGGCGTTTGACATTGCGCAACAAGTACGTGCGGGCGAAAGTGTTGACGATGCACTGGCGGCTAAATCTGTCACTTGGGAAACTGTGCAGGCAGTACCAAGAGCGGGTGGAACGTTAGCTCGTGCAATTGTTGATACGTTATTCTCACTTGCTCTAGAAGGAGAGAAGAAGGTAGACGTAGCGACTACGGTAAACGGCGATGTTGCAGTTGTGGAGCTTGAAGCTGTAAATGCCGCACCAGTGCTTGATGCAGAGTTGGGTGAAAGCTTGAAGCAACGTCTGGCTCAAATGCAAGGTCAGCGTGTATACCAACAGTATATTGAAGCATTGCGTGCTAAAGCGGATGTAACAGTGTCGGCGGCACTGTAGTAAACATCACACTCATACGCTAACTAAAAAGCCCCTTTCATTCATGAAAGGGGCTTTTTGTGTCTCACTAATACCGAACGCATTCTTGTAAAGCGGTCAGCGTGTTTTAATTACACTTAGTAAGTTCAATGGGTAACGAATAGCATAAATGTATAAAAAGCAGCGATAACACCAGATAATACAATGATGTAAACAAAGCCCTGCTTTCCTTGTTCCAGCGTGTACTTATTTAGTTGTAAGTAACCAAACCATAATAGGGAAAGGATGAGCGGAATTAGAACAATAATTTTTATCACATCAGTACCTTAAAACGTTATACCTAAAGCGTGCCAATCGTCAGAGTCCAGTGTGCACCGCAAAAATTAAGACATCCTATTTATAGCAAGCAGGCTGTTGAAATGCCACATCATTATTAATATCAAACTCGTTTCCAATACGCTCACTGTCATTGCTTTGTAGTAAAAGTGTTATTGCATTGTCACCTTATACTTATCTAATAGCCTAAAGCGTATAACAGGCAAGTTAAGTGTTATGTCCATTCAGTCTTTACCTCAAATTCCACTAACACGTAGTATCCACTTCGCTGAAGTATTAATGGCGCGAGAATCGATTACGCCTATTGATGCAGGCTGTCAGAGCTATTTAATGCACAGACTGGAAAAACTTGGTTTTATCTGTGAAAAACACAACGTAAAAGGCGTCAAAAACCTTATTGCCCGTTGGGGGAATGGTCCTTGTCACTTTGCGTTTTCGGGACATACCGACGTAGTACCACCTGGACCTCTTGAGAAATGGAAATCCCACCCCTTTAGCCCTGTTATCAGTCAGAACAAACTCTATGGTAGAGGGGCTGCTGATATGAAAACAGGCATAGCCGCTATGCTTGCAGCAACTGAGCGCGTTATTGGTGGTATGGATCCAACTAAAGTGACTTACTGGTGGTTGATTACCAGTGACGAAGAAGGCGAAGCGCTATGGGGTTCCAAATGGATAAAAGAAGCACTTGATTCGCAAAATGTAGTACTGGATATGTGCTTGATTGGCGAGCCTACGGCAACATCAAGCACAGGCGATACCATAAAAATAGGGCGAAGAGGGTCGCTGTCAGCCACGGTTACCGTAGCCGGAAAGCAAGGCCATGTGGCCTATCCAAAGACGGCAATCAATGCCATCCACAAGGCAAGTGACATAGTACAAGCATTGAAAAGCTACGCATTCGATGAGGGGACTGATGATTTTCCTGGTACTACACTTCAGATAACGCACATGGATACGGGAAGTTTCACCGACAACATTGTCCCAAGTAGCGTTCGAATTGAATTCAACGTTCGGTATTCTTGGCAGTTTGATGATGACAGTCTTAGTACCCTTTTAAAACGCTTAATCCACAATGCTGATGCAACAGCGATAATCAACTTTTCTCGCCCGTGTGAATCGTATTTAAGTAAACCTACTGATAACGGCAACTGTCTAATCTCATGTGTAGAGAAGGCGATAAAAAGTGCTACAGGTAAATACCCTGTTGTTAGTACGTCCGGGGGCACGTCAGACGGACGGTTCTTTGCGGGCGATAATACGCAAGTCGTTGAAGTGGGTGTGCCCAATAGCACAATCCACCAAATTAACGAGCACATTCATTTGTCAGATTTAGTCACACTTGAAGATATCTATACTGATATTTTGCTACAGGTTGGGAAAAGTGAGTAATCTACAAAGACTAACGGCGAGTGCGTCGATCGCGGCTCGCCGTACTCTTAATGCTACGCTGACGCCTTAAATTCACACTGTTGTAGATAGCGCTTACGTTTTTTATCTGTAAGTGCAAGCATATCGACAACTACTAATCCATCGATACAGTCATTGAAATCTGGGTCAACATTAAAGCCTAAAAAGGCGACGCCACCGTCTTTGGCAACTTCAGAGTATTGCTTGTACAGAGTGGGTACATTAACGCCCATATTGGCAAGCAAATGCTTAAGCTGGGTGAATTCCGCTTTGTAATCGGTACCAGAGAATGAATGCAGTGCATCTTGGGTTATTTGGTACGGGCGCTTACATGTGGCTTCTCCAAACTTTGCGGGAAAGTGTGTTGAATAAAACTGTACGATGAGATCCTTTGCAGGCTGAGGATAGGCATTGCTAAGCGATACCGCACCGAATAAATAACGGTATTTAGGATAGCGACTTAAGAATGCACCAATACCAAACCATAGGTAGTCTAAGCTGCGCTTACCCCAATAGCGTGGTTGCACAAAGCTTCTGCCTAGTTCTAAGCCTTCTGCGAATAAGGTTTTATTGTTATCACTGTAATCAAATAACGTGGCTGAATATAACCCAGTAGGGTGCTCAGGCTGAGTCAAAAGTTCTGCATCACCAAATCGGTAAGCGCCCACTATTTCAAGGTCTGAGTCGTCCCACAAGACAAGGTGGTAATAATGCGAGTCGTACTGGTCAATATCGCGACGTTTGTTCGTACCTTCACCTACGGCTCTAAAGGCAATCTCTCTTAGGCGGCCAATTTCGCGCATAATAGGCGAGCAATTTTTATGTTGATAAAGGTAAATTGACTTACCATCGCCAGTTTGACCAAGGTGCTCGCACTGGCGTATTGCTCTTGCTAATTCTTTTCTATCTTCTGGCATTGCGATAGACGCTTGTGTATCGAACACACCTTTTTTATTGCTACCTATTCGGTAAAGGTGCCGCTTGAAAAGCTTGACTTGCTCCTTTAGCGGTATAGTCGTTTGGCTGTAAGACTCAAAGGGTATAAGTTCGCCAATGCGCATGGGGAGGTGTTTGCGACGCTGTTTAAACATTTCCTTAACGAGTAGGGCAGTGGCCAATGGTTTATACACCATCGATACGCCATAAAACAGCGGGCTATTCTTTGCATCAATATAAACTGGCAAGATAGGTGACTTTGCTTGGCGTGCAATACGCAAAAAGCCCGTATGCCAACGAGTGTCTCTTACACCTTGTGGACGTAAACGAGAGACCTCACCAGCGGGGAATATTAATATTGCACCCTCATCATTTAAGTGTGATTGAATAGCTGATAAATGTTGTTTAGGCGTGCCACCTTGCATGTTGTTCACGGGGAGCAGCATATCGTGCAAGGGTTCGATCGCCATTAACATTTGATTGGCGACTACTTTTAAGTCATGTCTCACTTCACTGACGAGTTTGATTAGCGCCAGTGCATCTAAAGACCCAATTGGGTGGTTGGCAATAATTACCACACGTCCTTCACTGGGGATCCGCTCTTTTTCTACATCACGTGTCGAATAACTAATGTTGAAATACTCGAGAACTTGCTCGACAAAATCAATATCTTCGTAGTGAGGGTATGCTTCGCCAAATTCGGTAATTTCTTGTTCGTGCAATAGATGACGTAGCACAAATGACAGCGACTTGAATAAGATCGGGTTATTTGCGACTTGAGGGTAATGTTTGTTCAGTACATCGTTTACAGTAAACATAGTGCCTGTGTATCTCTTTAGATTTTGCCGAACAATAGCAGGCCAATATGACGCTTTTCACACAGTTTGATGTCAGTTATTTGACAATGTTAATGAAATGTAACTTTGCTTAAGCTGCATGATAAGCGTCTATTTTGTAATAACTGTGTACAGTAACTACGCTGCCTTTGAACGATTGGGTTTTACATTCAGCGTGGCCACGTTAGCGTTTTCAATGCAGTCTAAGTAGTGAATGAGTGTCAGGTTGCCTTTTGCGTCTTCACCCAATGCACTGCAGTTCTCAATCCAGTCTCCGTCGTTAATATAATGGATCCCTTGTTCCATACTGCTTTCTGGGTGATGTATATGACCGCATACAACGCCATCAAGGCCCATTTCTCTGGCTCTGTTGCAGCAGGCTTCACGGTAACGCGCGATAGCGTCGTTTGCCCCTTTAATATGCTTTTTGATATACCCTGCTAGCGACCAATACTCTCGCTTTCGCCATGCTCTTAAGCGGTTATATTCACGATTAAGAAATAGCAAAAGGTCGTACCCTTTATCGCCAATCCATGCGTGAAACCTACCCATAGTGACATCGCCATCAAATTGATCACCATGTAGTACCAGATAGCGTTTACCTTGCGCTGTGGTATGAACAAGTTCGCGTTCAATTTCTATATCACCAAAAGCCATGCCTGAATAAGATTGAATTGGTTCGTCATGGTTGCCAGGTAAATAAACAACCCGTGTACCTTCTTGGCTCATTTGCATGAACTTGTGCATGACTTGATTGTGGGCTTTTGGCCAGCGAAATTGCTTGGTCATTTGCCACATGTCAACAATATCGCCAACTAAGTAAAGTGTGTCGACGGTAATACTGTCTAAGAAAGAAAGTAAGTATTCGGCTTTGCAGTCTCGATTGCCCAAATGGATATCGGAAAGCCAAAGTGTGCGGTAGTGAATCTTTTTCATAGCGAAGTCCCAAAGCGATGCCTTGGAACGCCACTATAGAAGTTGTAATTGACAGTTAAGTGACGCTCGCTTGACCATTGTGTGACACACAGAAACGTGCTTTTTGTTGTATGGAAATAGCATTTTCAAAAATTTAAGGTGAAAAAGTATCTTGAAATAGGTAGTCTATTCTCATCAAGGATGAAGTATGACAATGTACATGGCAGTACATATTCTCGCTCTATTGTCATTTCCTAAACGTGTTTTCTTTCATCCTTACTATTTTTGTTGCAATAAACTTGTATAAGGATGAAACATGAAGTTAAACAAAAAACTCGCTCCAATTCCTCTATTTGTTTCGCTTGCGCTAACGGGCTGTATTGAAGTTGATGACGACAGTAACGATGGCGTAGTCGATGCGTTGAATCAACAAAACGCTGTGCTGACTGAACAAAATAACCTTTTAGCTGAACAATTAGAAAATAGTCAGACTTCCGTAACGCTTTCTGGTTTAGTGATTGGTGTTGATAGCGAGACACCTGTAGATAATGTGTTGGTTACTGTTTATCAGGGGGAATCAGTTCTTGCCGAGAATGTCGAAGCTGACAATGGGCAATTTACTATTGAAGGGTTGCCATCAAGTTCAGATTTGACTGTTGTAGCATCAACATCCGATGGCAGCTACATGAGTCGCGCATACTTTATAACAACCGCACCGGTAAGCACCGGTGAAGGGTTTGATGATATCGGTACTTTAATGCTATCTGAGCCTGTCAACGTGACTTTCTCAGTTATGGATGAGAGCACTGGAGAAGCAATTAGTGGTCTTTCTTTTACTGGTTTCTCATATTCAGGTGTGGCAACTAGCAACGTGTTTGATTTTGCACATAGCACAACGTTTAACGAAGAGACGCAACAGTACGATATTACGCTACCAAAAGACTTGGCAGTAACTTTGCGTGCAGATATTGACTTGGATGATGACGGCGCAGCTGATTTCGCTACTGCTTCTCTAGATTTTGTGAGCATTGTTGATGATAAAATGTATATCTACAATGCCAATGAATTGGACGCATCAGAGATTACACTGGGTGAACCTGAGGTTATTGTCGATGAAGAAAAGTCACTCTCCATCACACTTATCGATACGCAAGGAAATGTGTTAGACGAAGCAGCATTTATTGTTGAAATTGAAGATGAGACAATAAATTCATCGTTTGATAGCGAAGCGCAAGTGCATGAAATGACGGTGCCTTTCAACAATTATAGTGACATAGAGATGCCGTCATTCACTAGCGATGATGTTACTTATTCTACGGGTAGGATTTCGCTATCAAGGTATACAACGTCTCAAACAAACGAAACGCGTATTAGCGTAAATTTGTCTGGGTATGACTCTAATAGCTACTACAGCATTGCAGATGAAGAAACCCTTAATCTTGTGCTGGTAGCGCGTGAAGTGGTACCAAGTTCTACTGTTGAATTTATTACGTCTAACTTAAACAGTGATGACTTCGCTTACTCTGTTTTTTACAGCGAAGCGGTTAGTATAGACAGTGAAGAAGTTAGCTTAGTGTATGAAGACGTTACCGTTACACGTGGAAATGATTCAGCGGACGACACTGTACCTGCAGGGTATACGTATGTTAGAAGCACAGACAGAGAAGTAAGTGTAACAGCAAGCCAAGCATTAGGCGGCATAAAGCACACCTTTACGCCTGATGAAGCGTTACAAGGGAACACGTCATACCGTTATGAAATTGGCGAAGTTACCCCTGCTTCAGGCACGCCTGCAACTGAATTGTATGATGACGAGTACTCATTTACCACGCCTGCAAGTGATGCTGGTGACTTTGATATTAACTCGTTAGTGTTAGATAACTTTAACTACTACACAAATGGCGCTGTGATCGTTAGTGAAAATACTGCAGGTGTTGCCAATCCTGCATATCCTTACAGCAGAAATGTGAGTGTGCTACTACCTACATCAATAGAATCGCTAAACTATCTTATTTTGAATACACAAAGCTACTCAGAAAATGGTAGTGTGTATACACGAGAAAGACAGTATGAAATTGTTAGAGATGGCTATGTTTCGGCGACTCCCTATTTAGCCCTAGATGCTGCAGAAAATGAGATTGTTGATAACAATTCAAGCGAAAATATTATGCTCGGCACGACTGCTACCGACGGTAGCCACGTCTACAGACGTTCAATCAATATCTATCTTGAAGATAATACAGCTGATTATCCTGTAACCGTGACCTTCTCTTACGAGTATCAAACAAAAGAGGGTGAAACTGGCTCAGGAACAATGACGTTGCCTGTTCTATAAACCTACTATTGTTTTGCAAAGGCTGATATTTGATATCAGCCTTTTTTATTTCAAACCCAATAATTCGGTAACTTCTACCAATTTACTGCGCATCCATTTGTTGACTAAATCATCTGCATACTTTTTGTGCCAATACATGTAAACCGGTAGCAGTGGGACCTCAAACGGAAGCGGAGAAACAATAATGTCGAACTTTTCACTAAGCTGATAGGCATAGCGCTCTGGCATTGTCAGAAGAAGTGAGCATTGACTGGAGACGTGCACAGCTGCAAAGTAATGTTCACATTGAAGTGCAATGTTACGATGCATGTTATGTTGGGCAAGTGCGAGCTCCACGCTATCTAGCTTAGAGTCTTTGAGCGTTACCAAGATATGTTGCGCAGCAGCGTAGCCCTTTATTGTTGGATTTTTCAGGTAAGGATTGTTTGGTGCACTCACCACGGCAAAGCGCTCGTTGCAGACAAACTGTGACTGAATGTCTTCACTTGTTGGAACCAGAACGTCAATCACAAGATCCAGCTCTTTTTTCGTTAATAACGGCTCTATCTCTGGCCATGTGACTTGTCTGCTACATACCGAAATATTGGGAGTATGGGTAATTAGGTCAGGCATAAGCGTGGGAAGAAACGTCGACTCTAATATATCCCTCAGACCCAGCTTTAGCTGCCTTGCCGAAGCAGTAATATCAAAGGTTACATCACCTTGTACGGTTTGTTCTAGTGCATCAACGGCTTGACTGACTGGAGCAATGATTTTCTGGCATAAAGGTGTTGGCACCATTTGTCGGCCATGGCGGACGAAAAGTTCATCTTTAAAGTTGACTCGCAATCTGCCTAATGCATGACTAACGGCTGGCTGGGTTAAATGAAGGTGCCTTGCTGCTTTAGTTATACTACCTTGTTCATAAACTGCTCTTAACACGATAAAGAGGTTAAGATCGATCTTACCATGCATCATATTTATGGCTTTCCATAATAACACATCATTTTTGTTTATTTTAAAACAGCGTACACTGCTTCAATTGTTAATAAAAGGTTTCTTTTGTAAGGGGCGTGTTTATGCAGGCATCAGTACTTACTGAGGTATTGTTACCTCTGGCATTGGCGTTCATCATGTTTGGTATGGGGTTAACGCTAACCCTGCAAGACTTTTCGCGTTTACTTAAAGCGCCAAAGGCCGTGCTATCAGGGTTTATAGGGCAAATTGTACTGTTACCCATCTTGGCATTTTTGTTGTGTCTTGTTTTTTCACTGCCTGAGTATATTGCTGTAGGGGTGATGGTACTGGCGGCTTGTCCTGGGGGGACAACGAGTAATTTAATCAGCCACATTGCCAAGGCTAATCTAGCCCTGTCTGTGAGTCTTACTGCAATTTCAACGATTGCCTGCGTTTTTACGACACCCTTTATCATTCAGTTTGCCATTAACTATTTTGTGCAAGACAGTGCACCATCGTTTTCAATGATGCAAACCGTGGTAGGGCTTGTCAGTGTTTCAATTGTGCCAGTGATCGTCGGCATGGCCATACGCGTGGCTAGCACTGAGTTTGCTATGCGAACTGAAGGGTTCTTTCGCCAGTTCTCAATGTATTTTATGTTGTTAATGATTGCAGGTGTGCTGATTTCTGAGAAAGATAGCTTGGCCACATCGTTAGAAGATGCTTTTTTTGTATGTGTAACGCTGAACGTTTCGTCCGTAGGGCTAGGTATCTTACTATCGAGATTCGCCGGTCTAAGCGTAAAAGATGGACTGACGCTAGCGATAGAAATTGGTGTACAGAATGCTGCGCTAGCAATGTTAATTTGTATTAGTTTTATAAAGTCGCCTGACTATGCTATCGCCCCAGGCGTTTATGGCATAGCCATGTATATTGGGCCGGCATTGCTTGCGCTTTGGGCTAAGAGAAAGGCGCAAAAACACCTGCACAGTGAAAAAACACAGCAGGCACTATAAGTTACCCATAACTACAACATAATTAGTGAACGCAAAAAGAGAGAATAAAAGTATGCGTATAGTCATCACAGGAGGCGCGACGGGGTTAGGGCAGGCGCTAGCAATAAAATGGGCCGAGAAGCACCCGGGAATAGAAGTGTGTATTGCTGATGTAAACACTTCTAGAGCAAATGAAACCCTAGAGCTGTTGAAAGGGCTTGGTGCAAAAGCTTTTTATGTGCATTGTGACATTACTTCTGACGACGATGTACTTGAACTTGTTCAAAGAATAGAAGCGCGTTGGCAGGCGATAGATTACGTATTTAATAATGCGGGTGTAGCTACTGGCGGAAGCTTACTTGATGAAACTTTGGAACAATGGCAGTGGGTTTTTGATATCAATATGCTTGGTATGGTAAGAGTCAGTCGTGCACTCGTACCGCTTATGCGACAACAAGGTCACGGATATTTTGTCAATATCGCATCCCAAGCTGGATTGACTCCCATACCTTATATGGGAAGCTACAATGCGGTAAAAGCGGCCGTTGTGGCTTTTTCTGAAACAATGAAATTAGAACTGGCTCCCGACAATATTAATGTCAGTGTTGTATGCCCCAGTTTTTTCAAAACGAATTTAGATGAGTCAATGAGAAGTAGTAACCCTGCTGCGCATAAAATGATAAATCGCTTCTTTAGCAAAGCCGACATTACAAAAGAAGATGTCGCAGAGTCTATTTACCAACAGGTTCAACAGAAACGCTTTTTGATACTTACCCATAAGTTAGGCAAACGCGCTTATTGGCTGAAGAAATTTCTTCCTAACCAGCGTTACATTAACAGTATGCTTGGTCAGACAAAATCGATGAAACGAGCAATGGAAAAACGCTAAATTCTTTAAGTGGAAATGATATGTCACATAATGTAGTAGATAGAGCGGACAGTGTTCGAATTGGAGAAGAACTTAACACTGAGGCCGTCGATGACTGGCTAAAGTCGTCGTTGTCACAGCAGGCGTCAACAGCCCCTAATACTAAGCTAACGCTAGAAGGTAAGCCTAAAGTAACCCAATATGCGGGTGGTGCGTCTAACTGGACTTACTGTCTTGACTATGAAAATACGTCGTTAATATTGCGCAGAGCCCCTGCAGGCACCAAAGCAAAAGGTGCACACGATATGGGGCGGGAATATCGCCTGCAAAAAGCGCTTAAACCTGTATATCGCTATGTACCTGAAATGTTGGGGTTTTGTGATGATGAAAGCATCATTGGAACCGACTTTTATGTTATGGAGAAGCTCACAGGTATTATTCCCCGAAAAAATCTGCCTAAGGGGCTACAAACCACCGAGTCGCAAACTAAACTGCTGTGTACCAATGTGCTCGATAGCCTGATTGAATTGCACAAAGTGGACTTTAAGAGCACAGGGTTGTCGCACTTGGGCAAAGGGCAAGGGTACATAGAACGGCAAATAAGTGGGTGGAGCGAGCGTTACAGTAAAGCAAAAACCTGGAACGTGCCATCGGGTAAAAAGATTATGCGTTGGCTTGAAAAGCATATGCCTATTCACGAGCGCATATGTATCACGCACAATGATTTTCGCTTTGATAACGTGGTGCTTAACCCAAATAGCTATACCGAAATCATAGGTGTGTTGGACTGGGAGTTGGCCACACTAGGCGATCCATTGATGGACTTAGGCAATACATTGGCTTACTGGGTACAAGCAGATGATGACTTTTTAGCACAGTCAACCCGAAGACAACCGACACACCTGCCGGGCATGTTGACGCGCAAACAGGTAGTGGCGTACTACTGTAAAGAAATGGAAGTTGATGTAGAAGATTTTACGTTTTACGAGGTGTATGGTTTGTTTAGATTAGCGGGTATTGCTCAGCAAATTTATTATCGCTATCACCACGGACAAACAAACAACCCAGCATTTAAAAACTTTTGGATTTTTATACATTATTTAATGTGGCGATGTAATAAAGCCATAAAAGCATCAGGAAAACGATAATGACAACAAGACAAAATATTCTGATCACAGGTGCAAGTTCAGGACTTGGCAAGGGAATGGCCATTGAGTTTGCAAAACAAGGTTGTAATTTGGCGCTGTGTGCAAGACGTGTAGATAACCTCGAAAAGGTTAAGCAAGAACTATTAGATTTAAACCCTAATATCAATGTGTTTATTCGCGCATTAGATGTCA
The DNA here is from genome assembly GCF_028865455.1 of Alteromonas sp. 009811495. Taxonomy (NCBI): domain Bacteria; kingdom Pseudomonadati; phylum Pseudomonadota; class Gammaproteobacteria; order Alteromonadales; family Alteromonadaceae; genus Alteromonas; species Alteromonas sp. 009811495. Next base: position 2,916,912 of record NZ_CP113972.1, on the reverse strand, counting down.
ACGACCACGATGCGGTCTTTGAAGTATTTGATGCTTTTAAAGCCGATATGGGACAGCTAGACCGTGTTATTGTAAATGCTGGAATGGGCAAGGGGGCTTCGATAGGTACAGGCTTCTTTCATGCCAACAAACAAACGGCCGTTACTAATTTTGTGTCAGCATTGGCGCAGTGCGAAGCGGCAATGGCTATCTTTAGAGCTCAAAATAGTGGTCACCTTGTCACTATTTCATCGATCAGCGCAGTGCGTGGTTTCAGACGTGCTATGACAGTTTATGCTGCAACAAAAGCAGGATTAACCTCTATGACTGAAGGGATTAGAATGGATGTGATGAATACACCCATTAAGGTGACTTGTATCCACCCGGGTTTTATTCGCAGTGAGATAAATGAAAAAGTCGAAAAAGTCCCTTTTATCGTTGATACCGATGTTGGTTGTCGAGCAATGGTGAAGGCGATAAATAAAGAAAAAGCGAATGCATACGTACCAAGCTGGCCATGGGCGTTACTGCATTGGGTGATGCGAATTGCGCCTGCAAGTAGTATGCGAAAGATGAGCTAATACACAAAAGCACAATTATAGTTGAGCAGATACAAAAAAAGCGCCATAGGGCGCTTTTTTACTACTAATCTTAAAGATTAACCTAGTGCTTTGATTTGTGCAGCTAGACGGCTCTTATGACGAGCAGCTTTGTTCTTGTGAATCAAGCCTTTAGTAGCCATTCTGTCAAGAATCGGAGTAGCAGCAGTAAGTGCAGCTTGTGCAGCTTCTTTATCGCCACTAGCGATAGCAGCAACTACTTTTTTGATGCTTGTACGAGTCATTGAACGGCGGCTAGCGTTATGCTGGCGACGCTTTTCGGCTTGGATTGCACGCTTCTTAGCAGACTTAATGTTAGCCAAGGTGTAACTCCCAAAATAAATTCATGTCAAAAACGAGGGTGCGGATTGTGCCTAGCAAACGCCTAAATGTCAAACGATTTAAAACTTAAATCGTACCGCGTTAAACGCGCAAGCTATTGAACACAAAGTATGCTCAACACGTTGCACATTCTTTGCGACATTTTTAGCGGACATTAAGAGAGCGCAACGCTCAACCATGGCATCCCATATCGGGCGCGGATTATAGCAAGAAACTTACTAAAGGTGCACAACTATTTTGAATAAATCGTTTCACCCTCACACACCTTTGGTTATCATGATTTAATCATTCTTTATTATCACAGTGCGGCGCACCTCATCTTCTGCGTTTCGGCACTTTATAACCTGGAAGTATTACGTGTCGCGCAAGTTAATTAAATCGGGAATAATCGTCAGTGTTATGACACTGGTCTCACGCGTGCTAGGACTTGTTCGCGATGTGGTGGTGGCACGTCTTATGGGCGACGGTGCGGCAGCGGATGTATTTTTCTTCGCAAACAAAATCCCTAATTTTTTGCGGCGTTTATTTGCTGAAGGCGCTTTTGCTCAAGCGTTTATTCCGGTGCTGACGGAAGTACACGAAAATGATGATAAGCGGCAGTTGCGAGAGTTTGTTGCGAAAGTTAGCGGCACACTCGGGGCTATTGTTTTCGTCGTCTCTATTATTGGGGTGATTGCATCTCCTGTTTTGGCTGCGCTTTTTGGTACGGGCTGGTTTATGGCATGGCTTGAAGGCGACGAAGCAGGGGATAAGTTTGTGCTTGCCTCTACTATGTTAAAGATCACATTCCCTTATCTAGCGTTTATCTCATTAACGGGGCTAGCTGGCGCCATTCTCAACACGTTAAATAAATTTGCCGTGGCGGCATTTACGCCCGTATTACTGAATGTTTGTATAATAACGTGTGCTATTTTTCTTGCGCCTACCTTTGAACAGCCCGCCTATGCGCTTGCTTGGGGGGTATTTATTGGTGGTATTGTCCAGTTTTTATTTCAACTTCCCTTTTTGTTTAAGGCTGGCTTATTGGTAAAACCTAAATGGGGATGGCACGACGAGAATGTCGTTAAAGTGCGCACGCTCATGATACCGGCACTGTTCGGTGTATCGGTCGGTCAAATTAACTTGTTGTTTGATACGTTTATTGCCAGTTTTCTTGTTACTGGGTCAATCAGCTGGCTGTATTATTCTGATCGCCTGCTGGAATTTCCTTTAGGGCTATTTGGTATTGCCATTGCTACTGTAATATTGCCTACGCTGTCGCGAAACCATGTCAGCAACAACCCCAAGGCTTTTTCAGCCAACATCGATTGGGCATTTAGAATGGTATGTCTTTTAGGTATTCCAGCGGCCGTGGGCCTTGGTGTTATGGCGCGTCCTATCCTTACTGTGATATTCCAACGCGGTGCGTTTACCGCAGAAACGGCCATCATGGCGTCCTATTCCCTTACCGCGTATTCATTCGGCTTACTCAGTTTTATGTTGGTAAAAATATTGGCACCGGGGTTTTATTCTAGGCAAGACACTAAGACCCCCGTTAAATTCGGTATTTGGTGTATGGTTGCCAATATGGTGTTCAATTTAGTGTTGGCGGTTCCTTTTGGCTACGTTGGACTAGCAATCGCTACCAGCATGTCTGCAACATTAAATGCAGCACTGTTGTACATTACGCTCCATCAACAGGGGGTTTTTGTACTTAGTCGTACCTCTGTATTATTTATTTTGCGTGTGGTAATCGCGAGCGCGGCGATGGGAGGGCTTATCTACTACCGCGATAAAGGTCTCGCATTTTTTGAACTGTCGTTGTCTACTCAAATGCTTGAGGTAGGAATGACAATCTCAATGTCTGTTGTGCTTTTCCTTATCACAATGTTGATATTGGGAATGCGACCTCGGCATTTTAGAAGCGGCGGCGACTAGCGTTTTGGTGGCTGGCTTACGCTTGGTATTGTGCTCGTGGTCGGCTATAATCGCGAGCTTTGATTTTCTAGCAGTTATAAGGTAGTGGCTAAAAGTGGAATTTATCCGCGGGCTAAACAATGTAAAACCGCACCATAAGGGGTGTGTGCTCACTATTGGCAAGTTCGACGGTGTGCACCGTGGCCATCAGGCTGTGTTAGCTAATGTGCTTGAAAAAGCAAAGTCTCTTTCACTGCCTGCAACTGTCATGGTGTTTGAGCCTCAACCTGAAGAAGTCTTTATGCCTGAAAGGGCGCCAGCGCGAATCAGCCCACTTCGTGAAAAATACGAGTTGCTCAAACAGCAAGGCGTGGATAGATTGCTAGCGGTGCGCTTCAATGCCGAGTTTGCCAAACAAAGTGCGGACACTTTCGTACACGATCTCCTTGTCGACAAATTAGGCGTTAAATTTCTTGTTGTCGGTGATGATTTTCGTTTTGGCAATGGACGCAAAGGCGATTTTGAAATGCTCAAAGCTGCTGGTCGCCTATATGGTTTTGAAGTTGTAAGTACGCAAAGCTTTACTATGCATGCACATCGCATTAGTTCAACCGCTGTAAGAGATGTATTAGCTGATAGCGAGTTCGGGCTGGCTACTGAAATGCTAGGCCGACCATTTGCCATTCACGGCCGCGTGGTGCATGGCGAAAAGAAAGGGAGAACCATCGGGTTTCCTACCGCTAACGTGATGCTTAAACGACAAAAAACACCTATACACGGCGTTTTTGCAGTTCGCGTTGACATAGAGGGCAAGCACTACAATGGTGTGGCAAACATAGGTCGCAGACCAACCCTTAATGGCGAGCGAAATCAATTAGAAGTGCATATTTTTGACCTATCAAGTGATTTGTATGGAAAGCCAATAACTGTTTTTCCTATGGTCAAAATAAGAGACGAAATTAAATTTGCTTCGTTTGAGGCATTAAAAGACCAAATTCAAGCAGATGCTGCACAAGCGCGTCTGTTATTAGCGTAGTTGTTCGTGATAAAGTCACGCAAAATATACGCATAAATTTACTTGCTGCACCGTTTGGCGTTTGTAAAAAATGGCGCGGATAAAATAAGCAGTGCGGCAAAACAAAATTGAACGCCTTCACAATGCCTACTCGGCAATAGGTGAAACCCAAGGTAACCGGATAATACAATTTTATGAGTGATTACAAAGCCACATTAAACCTTCCAGAAACTGCGTTTCCAATGCGCGGTAATCTTGCTCAGCGCGAGCCAAAAATGCTTAAAGACTGGCAGGAAAAAGGGGTATACAGCAAAATTCGTGAAGCAAAAAAGGGTAAAAAGCCTTTTATTCTTCACGATGGCCCTCCTTATGCAAACGGCGACATTCATATTGGTCACGCAGTAAACAAAATACTGAAAGATATCATTGTAAAGTCTAAGAATTTATCCGATTTTGATTCTCCCTATGTACCAGGGTGGGATTGTCACGGTCTGCCAATTGAGCTGATGGTAGAAAAGAAAGTCGGTAAGCCGGGCAAGAAAGTAACGGCTGCAGAGTTTCGCCAAAAATGCCGAGAATATGCGCAGAAGCAAATTGACGGGCAAATGGCTGATTTCAAGCGCTTGGGCGTTTTCGGTGAGTGGGACAATCCTTACAAAACCATGGATTTTAAGTCTGAAGCAGACATCATTCGCGCGCTCGGAAAAATTGTAGATTCTGGTCACCTTGAAAAGGGCTTCAAACCTGTTCATTGGTGTACTGACTGTGGTTCAGCGTTAGCTGAAGCAGAAGTTGAATACAAAGATAAAGTATCACCTGCTATCGATGTAAAGTTCCCTGTTGCTGATAGTGGCGCAATAGCTGAGGCGTTCGGCGTTACAGAAAGCGATCTGCACGCGCACAAAGCTGGCGTGGTAATTTGGACAACGACGCCTTGGACACTGCCTGCAAACCGCGCTATCAGTCTGCATCCTGAACTGACGTATGCAATTGTTGAAATTCAACCATCGAAAGAGTGGTTGGTTGTAGCGCAAGACCTACTAGAAAGTTGTATGAATCGCTATGGGGTTGAAGACTTCCGCGAAGTAGCAACGTGTACAGGTGCTGCGCTTGATAAGCTTAAGGTTAACCATCCGTTCCTAGACCTAGAAGTGCCGCTTATTCTTGGCGAGCACGTAACCACTGAATCCGGTACTGGTTGTGTTCATACGGCCCCAGCACACGGTGTAGACGACTTTAACGTAGGTAAGCAATACGACATTGAAGTGTATAACCCTGTTGGTAATAACGGTGTTTATCTTGAAAACACGCCGTTGTTTGCCGGACAATTTGTATTTAAAGCCAACGATGAAATCATCGAAACTGTGAAAGAAAAGGGCAACCTTGTTCTTAACGTTAAATACGAGCACAGCTATCCACACTGCTGGCGTCATAAAACACCTATCATTTTCCGTGCAACACCACAGTGGTTTGTCAGCATGGACAAAAAAGGGTTACGTGCAGAGTCACTTGAACAAATCAAACAGACTAAGTGGATCCCTGATTGGGGCCAAAATCGCATTGAAAAAATGGTAGAAGGCCGTCCAGATTGGTGTATTTCTCGTCAACGTACTTGGGGTGTGCCAATTCCTCTATACGTACACAAGTTGACTGGTGAAATTCACCCTGAATCAGCTGCGCTTATGGAAAAAGTGGCGTTAGAAGTTGAAGCTAAAGGTATTCAAGCGTGGTGGGACATTGACGATGCGGCCCTTCTTGGCGGCGAGTTAGAGCACTACGAGAAAGTAACTGATACTCTTGATGTATGGTTTGACTCGGGTGTGACACATTATTTTGTTGTTGATCAGCGCGATGACATTCCAGCATCAGCAGATCTTTATCTTGAAGGCTCTGACCAGCATCGTGGTTGGTTTATGTCGTCACTGATGTCATCGACTGCGATGCATGGACATGCGCCTTACAAAGAAGTACTAACCCACGGCTTTACCGTTGATGCTCACGGTAGAAAAATGTCTAAATCGGTGGGTAACGTAGTTGCTCCACAAGAAGTTACCAACAAGTTAGGTGCGGATATTCTTCGTCTTTGGGTTGCATCAACTGACTATCGTGGAGAAATTGCGGTATCAGATGAAATCCTAAAACGCGCCGCCGATTCGTATCGTCGTGTACGCAACACGGCACGATTCCTACTGGCAAACCTCAATGGGTTCAAAGTAGAAGACGCGGTTGCTGAAGATGACATGGTAGCGTTAGACCGCTGGATTGTAGCTCGCGCCAAGGCGCTTCAAAGTGAGCTAATCGACGCGTATAACAATTACGATTTACTCGTTGTGTCGCAGAAGCTTATGCACTTCTGCTCCATCGAGCTAGGTTCGTTCTACTTGGACGTGATAAAGGATCGCCAATACACTGCAAAAGCGGATGGTGTAGCACGTCGTTCTTGTCAAACTGCGATGTACCACATTATTGAAGCGTTAGTGCGCTGGATGGCACCGATTACTAGCTTTACTGCACAAGAAATCTGGGAAACGTTACCAGGTCAGCGCAGTGAGTTTGTTTTCACTGAGACCTGGTATGAAGGCTTCAGTGATTTTACACAAAGCGATACGTTCAACGATGAACTATGGCACCAAGTACTAAGTGTGAAAGACGCTGCTAACCAGGCAATGGAGCAAGCGCGCAAAGATGGCGAGCTAGGTGGTTCATTAGAGGCAAGCATTTCACTTTATGCGTCTGAGTCACTTTACAATGTACTAGCAAAACTGGAAGACGAACTTCGGTTTGTGCTTATCACTTCTGGTGTAAGCTTGACCAAGGTTGAAAGTGCGCCAGAAGGTGCGACAAAAACCGATGTGGACGGTTTGTGGCTAAGCGTTGATAAAGCAAGCGGAGATAAGTGTGTTCGTTGCTGGCATCATCGTGACGATGTAGGTACACATGAAGGCCATGAAGAACTATGTGGTCGTTGCGTTACCAATATCGATGGCGATGGAGAAGAGCGTCATTATGCTTAACCTTTTTCGCGATACCGGCCTTCGATTTTTATGGATAAGCGCAGTTGCGTTTATGCTTGATCAATGGAGCAAGTATGCGGTGATAGACAGTATGTCGTTGTATCAATCGATACAAATATTGCCGTTCTTTAACCTGACCTATGTGCACAACTACGGTGCTGCTTTTAGCTTCTTAGATAGTGCAGGTGGTTGGCAGCGCTGGTTTTTCACTGCTATAGCAGTTGTTGTTAGTGTCGTTATATTGTGGTGGTTAAAGCAGTCTCCTCGGTCGCAAAAAATGTTGCCAGTGGCGTTTGCCTTCATCCTTGGTGGCGCTCTAGGCAATGTGTATGACCGTCTTGTTCACGGCTATGTTATCGATTTCCTCGATTTTTACGTAAACAACTATCATTGGCCAGCCTTTAATATTGCTGACAGTGCCATCTTTATTGGTGCAGCGCTATTGATTATCGACATGGTCAAAAATGGTGATAAAAGCAATAACGCCAACAAAAGCGTACAAAATAGTGAAACCTTAAAGTAAGTTTCGGAAAAGTCATGACAGATTCTTTAGTAATTAGTGCTGACAGCGAAGTGATTCTTCACTTTGACTTAAAGTTAGAAGATGGCTCTGCGGCAGATAGTACGCGAGTTAACAACAAACCCGCTAAAATGGTAATGGGTGATGGCAGCCTTACTCCTAACTTTGAGGCGTGTTTGTTAGGCCTTAAGAAAGGTGACAAAAAGGCGTTTACGTTAGCGGCAAACGACGCGTTTGGTGAGCCAAACCCAAACAATATTCATTATATGGATAGAAGTCGCTTCAGTGCCGATTTAAGTATCGAAGAGGGGATGATCTTGGCTTTTTCTCAGCCTGATGGCTCTGAAATACCGGGTATTATTCGAAGTGTGGCAGGCGACTCTGTGACAGTAGACTTCAATCACCCTCTTGCGGGGCAAACTGTCATCTTTGATGTGGAAATTGTCGATGTTAAGCCAGGTGCTTCGGCACAAGAGGTAAATTAATCATGCAGATTCATTTGGCAAATCCCCGTGGTTTTTGCGCAGGCGTAGACAGAGCGATCACCATCGTAGAACGCGCTTTAGAAATGTTTGAACCGCCTATTTACGTTCGACACGAAGTTGTTCATAACAAGTTTGTGGTTGACGGTTTACGCGAGCGCGGTGCCTTGTTTGTAGATGAGTTACATGAAGTACCTAATGATAGCATTGTCATCTTTTCAGCTCATGGTGTATCACAAGCGGTGCGAAAAGAAGCTGATAAGCGTGGACTTAAAGTTTTCGATGCGACCTGTCCATTGGTGACTAAGGTGCATATGGAAGTAACAAGGGCGAGCAAAACAGGCACGGAGTGTATCCTTATAGGCCATGCTGGGCATCCAGAAGTAGAAGGTACGATGGGGCAATACAGTAATGAAAATGGCGGGATTTATCTTGTGGAATCCGAAGCTGACGTTGCAACATTAGAAGTTAAAGACCCGTCTAATTTATACTATTGCAGTCAAACTACCCTGTCGGTAGACGACACCGCGGATGTGATTGACGCCTTACGTGCCAAGTTTCCTCAAATTAATGGCCCACGCAAAGACGATATTTGCTATGCAACGCAAAATCGCCAAGATGCTGTACGCGACCTTGCCCAAGACTGCCAAGTCTTGTTGGTTGTAGGGGCACAAAACAGTTCTAACTCTAACCGCTTAAGAGAACTTGCTGAAAAAATCGGCGCCAAAGCGTACCTTATTGCCGATGCAAACTGTATCCAAAAAGCGTGGCTAGACGGTGTCGAGCACATCGGCGTTACTGCTGGCGCGTCGGCACCCGAAGTATTAGTTCAAGGCGTAGTAAACCGATTAAAAGAGTGGGGCGCTGTGTCTGCGTCTGAACGCGCTGGTCGCGAGGAAAATGTCGAGTTCGCGGTTCCTAAGGAACTGAGAGTTAAACAAGTCATTTAACCTACATTCCTTAAAACGTACTTTTTAAAACACCGCGCATCGTCGCGGTGTTTTTGTTTCTATTTTAAGACAAAAAATGTAATTGGGTATTAGGAATAATTGCCGATACCTATATGCACAACCACCGTATTGTATATAAGGCAATAACTTGATTTTATAACATCGCAAGCGCGATGAAGTGTGGCATCGTTTATGTTGTTCTCATCCAATAGACGGTTGCTGTTAGCAAGTAGTCAGTAAGTTAATTCAAACTTTGCGTGCGCGTATCAAAAAATTATACGTTTTAATAACCAAGAATACGCAGTCACTTACCGTTTTGTCTTACTATACTACAGTGGCAGTAGTGCCAAATGTAATCTCACGTAGATGGCAGTAATGATGATAACAAACAAGGTGACAACGAAGCCTATTATGCAAGACCGCTTCTTCAAACAGCATGGCGCAGGGTTAATTGAAATCCTTATTACGCTATTTATACTCGCTGTCGGGCTACTTGGTGTTGCTGCTTTACAGTTTACGGGGTCGTTTGCAAACAAAGATGCCATTAGCCGCACCCAAGCTGAAATGGTGGCCTCTCAGGTTGCTGAACGCCTTCGAGCCGCTGCGCGTCCCGCCTCGGTGGGAGATGGCATGGTGGTGCCTAATAATTACTTTTCTGCCAATACGTATAACTTTGCTGGTCTAAGTTGTTCCGGGTCGTCTCACCCTTATCGTTGTTACTGCTTAGTAAGACCGGCGGGTATTCCCAATTGCGAAGGTCAAGACTGCAACGAAGTGCAAATGGCTGCTTATGATGGTTGGGCATTGTCTTGCTCGGCTGTACAAACTAATCCTCAAACAAAAGTGCGAGTGAGCTGCGACGATAACAACAATGCTGATGTGTATAGTTGTAGTGCCGGCTCTCGCGTAGAGATTTTGTTAACGTGGCCGGTGACGTCATCTGGCAATCAAAAGTATACGCTCAATGCGCGATGCAATGCAGCAGAAGGTGATAGTAACGCCTGCGTGTTTAAGGATATCACGCTATGAGACGTATTCCCCACGTTCCAGCGCACCAAAATGGTTTTTCACTGGTTGAGTTAATGGTAACGCTAACGCTGGGCTTGTTGATTTCTGCTGCCGTTATCCAAGTGTTAGTAAGTAGTAGCGTAACTAACAAGCTCAATCAAGCGGTGGCGCAGGTCCAAGAGTCGGGACGATTTATTATGGGTCGCCTATCGGCTGAGTTCTACGAAGTTGGGCGCTACGATTTGGTAACGGCAAATATCGACAATTCAGTTGATACCATTGCTGAAGCCGCTTATGTACAAAATAATCCCATTGCCATACCTGGCGACTTTGGCTCTATAGCTAGCCTGGGTAGTGTGCAAACCGCATCAGGTGGTAGCGACAAACTCGTGGTGAGTATGCTGGGAACAGAAGATTGTACGGGCAATAACCATGGCTACGCAGTCGATGCTGAGTTTCATGTTGTGAATCACTATTTTGTCAGTGGCAATGCGCTGAAATGCACCGGATACGACGGGCGTGTATTGCGAGGTTTAAAGGTACAAGCTGTTTCACCCAGTACAGTGACGCTGCTTGACAACGTTGAAAGCTTTCAAATTCAGTTTGGCGTTTCAGACACCATCACGTCTTCGAGAGGTCAAGCCATAAGATACGTTACGGCCGATGAAATTGGTGGGCTGCGCAATACAAATCAACAAGTTGTATCTCTTCGGTGGGCGTTAATGCTGAAAAGCTATCAAAACGAAGTACAGCAAACGCAAGCGCAGAAATACGCCTTGCTTAATGAAGCCGCAAGAACAATGAGTACTTCTCATTATTACCAAGTTTTTTCTAAGACATTGGCGCTTCGCAATATGAAGAATTTTGTAAGGAGTTCGCAATGAGGCAACAAGGTTTAGTTATGGTGTTTGCACTACTTGTACTCTTGTCGATTACGGTATTAGGAGTAAGCGCGGTTACTAGTAGTTTATCTCAGTCGAAAATGGCCGTGTCGATGCAACAAAGCGGTTTGGCTTTCGACGCTGCAGAGTCGGCGATCGCGGGCGTATTTTTTGAATCGGAAGATGAAGTGTTGTTAAGTGATGCAACCAAAACTGACCCACTATCTGAAGCGCGCCAAGGAAATATATTTGACCCTGTAGCAGATACTATGAGCTGTTTTGATGAAGGTCAGTGGACTGACCGATATATGACCGAGGGTGGTTTGGCCGTTGGGGATAGGCATGTTACAGACGGTACCTATCAAACTGCTGCCTCCTCAAAAAGCTGGTCGCGTACTGCATTTGTGAGAGAGCAGGCGTGTCGTGGGTCAAGTAATGTTATAGGCGGCAGTAATATCAACTGCCATATGTTTGTTATTCGTGGTTGTGGAAAGGTGTCTGGTAAGTCGTCAGTGGTAGCTAATACACTCGCAGCATCTGTATTCGGACCAGCATCTCAGTAGGTGGCGTTATGAAGAAAATCTCAAGTTATCTTGCCTCCATTACACTTTTTAGCTGTATTGGCTTTTCCGCGGTTGGTGATGACCTCGATATTTATTTAGGTAATGCCAATAGTGCGGTGACCTATAACCCAAATGTACTGTTCATAATGGACTCATCAGGCAGTATGGGCGGGTATGATGGCACGTCGCAGACACGAATGTTGAGAGTGCAGAACGCACTTAAACAGGCCCTTCAGTCGGCAACCAATATCAATGCTGGTCTTATGCGTTTCTCCGACTACGGTGGCCCCATTCTTTATCCGGTGCGTAACATTGATGAGGCAGTGAGACCTGAAATCATCATTTCGACAAGTGAAGATGACCATGACGCACATGAAATCGACGGCACGGTAACCACGCAAAGCAACGATCTTGTGCTAAGTAGCGGCACCAAAACGGTCACCTCTGGCTTGCGTTTTACAGACCTTAATATTCCTCAAGGTGCAACGATTGTTAGTGCTAGCATTCGATTTACTTCAGAAAAATTCAACGTTGCAGGCACGTCATTTACAATTGCAGGCGAAGCGTCTGCTGCAAGTACTGCATTTTCAACGACCAATAACGACTTGTCCTCACGCACGAAAACGGGAGCAAGTGTCGAGTGGTCAACAGATAATAGTTTCCCCTCATCGGGCGAAGTAATCACCACGCCAGACATCAGTAGTGTTATTCAAGAAATCGTCGATTTGAGTGCTTGGTGTGGCGGTAAATCACTGAATATTCTTATTGAAGGAAGTAGTACAGATTCGGCGAGTAGTCGAGAAGCAAGAGCAAGTGACGTTGGACAAAGTGGTGCGCCACAGCTTGTTATTTCCTATGACGATTCAACCGCAACTGGTTGTATTCAAGGTGAGGGAATTTATCAGGTTGGTAACTCAAAAGATAACTCTGAAGAAGACACTAATGGCTACCCGAATACTGGTAACGAGCTGACATTCAATTCTTACTATAACGACAATATTGGTATTCGTTTTCGCAATGTTAATATTCCTCAAGGTGCGGTAGTAACAGAGGCATACCTTGAATTTACGGCATACAGCACACGTACTTACGGAAATCCGAGTATGCGTATTCGCGGTGTTGCTGATGACGATGCAAGCGACTTTCACCCCAATAGACGTTATCGATTAGCAAACCTGCCAAAAACGTCAGGTGTTACTTGGTCTATGCCAGATTTCTACAGCAATGGTGAATATCGCTCTCCAAATATTAGTAGTATTGTCAAAGAGATCGTCGATCGTAGCGGCTGGGTCGCAGGCAACGATATGGCGTTTATTTTAGATGATTTTGTTTCATATCGCGGTGCCTATACCTATGGCGGGTCACCTTCAAAAGCGCCCAGACTCATTGTGAAGTTTAACGGTTCAGCAACGCCTGGCGCTTCTGCTACGGTAAGAGAACATTTAATCAGTAAAATTGACGAGTTAAGTGCCAATGGTTATACCCCCATAGTTGATACTCTTTTAGAGGCAACAAACTATTACGGTGGATTGGCAGTTGATTACGGTTTGCGACGTGGCCAGGGTGATGTCAGCAGTTCGGTACGACGTAGTACCCGAGTCAGTCACAGAAGTTCGTATCTGGGCGCTGACTCGATACTGCCATCGGGTTGTACCGTCGATAATTTATCAAGCAGTAACTGTATTAACGAAGCTATTCCAAGCGGTGCGACTTACATCTCGCCTGTTTCTGACCTTCAATGTCAGACCAATAACCATATTGTGTTACTTTCAGATGGTGAAGCGAACAACAACCACAGTGTAAGTAAAATTCAAACGCTGCTCGGTAAGTCGTGTACAGGAAGCGGTGGTGAAAAATGTGGTTTGGATCTCGTTAAAAATATCAGTAAATCAGAAACCTCCGTCATCGGCCCCCGAGTTATCACGCACACTATTGGCTTTGCCGCCAACAGTACGGCTAATAATTTCTTAAATCAATTAGCGTTACAAAGTGGTGGTGGATTCTATCAGGCAGACAACAGTACTGATCTACTTGAAGCGTTCAATACGATTTTGCGCTCCGTAAAAGATATTAACGCGACTTTTGTATCGCCAGGTGTTGCCGTTAACCAATTAAACCGACTTACTCACCGCGATGAGCTTTATTTTGCACTGTTTAAACCTAGTGAAGGTGCGATTTGGCCCGGCAACTTAAAACGCTATCGGTTAAGCGGCGACGAAATTTTAGATAAGAACAGTTTAAACGCGGTAGATAGTGTGACGGGGTTCTTTGCTGAGAATTCTCACAGCTATTGGTCTACGTTAGCCGATGGTAGTGAAGTGAGTGACGGAGGCGCAGCCAGTAAGCTAGGTGCTAACCGCAACATCTACGTATTTGAGGACGCTGGTAGCATCGTACGAAGTGCTAATGCACTTCACGAAGACAATAGCAGCATAACGATAGGGGATTTGGCGCTTGAGAGTGAACCTGATGCAGAAGCACTTCGCGAAGCCATATTAAAATGGGCACGTGGTGTTGATGTAAAGGATGACAATGGCGACGGCAGCACAAGTGATTACCGTCCTCAAATGGGAGACCCCATTCATTCCCAGCCCATTATTGTGAACTATGGCCTAAATGATTCAGCGATTTTTGTTGCGACAAACCAAGGTATGTTGCACTCGTTTGATACGCAAACGGGTGAGGAAAATTTCGCTATTATGCCAAAAACCTTGCTTCAGAATTTACACCACTTCTACAAGGATGCTTCGTCATTTGAGCACAAGTACGGTATTGATGGCGACCTCATCTTGCGCACCGTTGATGAAAAGAAATACCTGTACGTAGGAATGCGCCGTGGTGGTCAGAACTACTATGTTTTTGATGTAACGAATAAGACAGCACCAACCTTAAAATTTAAAATTGAAGGTGGTACAGGAGAGCTTGCCAAACTTGGACAAACGTGGTCTCGACCTACAATTACCAAAGTGCGTATGGGAGACCAAGTTAAAAACGTGATGATTGTTGGTGGCGGCTACGACGACGCTCAAGATGATCGCATTGTTAGGTCGAGTGACGGTATAGGCAATGCGGTGTTTATGTTTGATGCGGATAATGGCAGTTTACTGTGGCATGCGAGTAACGCAGACGCCAACCTTAATCTTACGAATATGACATACAGTATCCCTGGGCGTATTTCCGTGATAGACAGAGACAACGATGGATTTGCCGATCACATGTATGTCGCTGATACAGGTGGACAGCTTTTCAGACTTGATATTTACAACGGCAAATCAGGAAGTAACTTCATAAAAGGTGCACGTTTAGCTGATTTTGGCGGCGACACCGCAGAAACGAATCGTCGTTTTTATTATGGTCCCGATGTTACAGAGATCGCGTTGGGTGATGAGTTGTACTACGGTGTTGCTCTTGGTAGTGGTTGGCGAGCGTCACCACTAGACACGGTTGTTGAAGATAACTTCTACATGTTAAAAGACACTGGTGTGTTTAAGCGAGACATAAATGGTGACTATTCGTTTATGACTACCGTGTATGAAAGTGATATGTACAATGCAACAAGCCATGCACTAACAAGTAGTGATGAAACTGCTCGCGAATTAGCAGCTGCAACGTTTGCTAACAAAGCAGGTTGGTATCTAAACTTAACCACCAATGGCGAAAAAGTACTATCATCACCGCTCATTCTTGATTACAAAGTATTCTTTACAACCTACGTACCTGCTGTGAGTAGCACAAGCGCTTGTGCACCACCGACCGGCAATAGTCGCGCTTATTTGGTGAGCATGTTTAATGGCAATGCGGTCACTGATCTCAATAATAATGGTGTGCTTGACGACGGCGATCGTGTTGCTGAACTCAAGCAAACAGGGATAGCACCAGAAACTAAAATTCTTATCGAAGATATTGTTAGCCCTGTGGTGTGTTTGGGCACCGAGTGTGTATCTGCCGTTATCGAGGTGGATGAAGATGGTAACAATGAAGCCTGCATTTCAGCATTTGAATGCTTAGCGGAAAATATCTATGGACGATTTGAACGAATTCAACGCGGAAGCTGGCACTCAGAGACAGAGAGAGAATAAAATGATTAAAGGTGTTCGACAAGCGGGTTTCTCCCTTATTGAGCTTATGATTGTAGTAACGATAATCGGTATTGTGGCAGCAATTGCTTACCCTTCATATCAAGGTGTTATTGCCGATGGATATCGCGGTACTGGACAGGCAGACTTATTGGCTTTAGCCGCGGCAATGGAGCGTCATCACAGCGGCTCTTTTAGTTACGAAGGTGCAGCGAGCGGCGGCGGTAACACAGGTGCACCAACGATTTTTGCTACTTACTCACCATCGTCAGAGCCAGCTGCTAACAAGCGCTATGACTTAACTATCGTTGCCTCAAATGCGACGTCATACCAACTTAAAGCGACACCTGTAAGTGGGTCAGGTCAGGCGTCAGACGGAGCATTATTTTATTATAGCGACGGTCGAAAAGGATGGGATCAAAATAACAACGGTAGTCTGGAGTCGTCCGAGTACTGTTGGTCTTGCTAACTGAAGTGTAAAACGCTCAATCAGTGTTTAGACACAGGCTTAACCTGCAATTTCCCGAAAAGCACTATGTCATCCCAATGCTGTTCGTAGAGCGGGGTAATGGAGGCGAGTGCTTTTTGGTTAGTTTGGATTTGTCGCTGCGCTTTTGACTCAACAATTGTTATCAATAACAACTTTGTTTGAATATAAGTATCAAGAAGTAACACCGAAGTACTGACGAAAAAGAAGAGGGCAACAAGTACCTCTACTAAAGCCACCCCGCTGTTTCGAATATGCTGTTTTTCATTGCACATACCAACTCCCCGTTATTGGAATTATTTTTTGCAACGAGGGTTTGCGCTGTAATGTGGTTAATATCTTGCTGGAGTAATGCATACTTCCTGCAATATGTTCGATTAATTGCGTATTTGATAAGAATGCACCATTGATACTCGCTCCACTTTTCAGTGACAACGTGTATTTCGTTGGAGTAGTTGATAGGTGTACCAAAAGGCCCTCGAAAGTCGTATTTTGAGCCAATGTTATGTTGCCGTTTTTAACAATGATAAGCATAGGCGACGCGCTATTGGCATGATCTACATCGTTATTATCTATAACACAATCACCAACAACCCAATGCACACTTGCTTCTGCAAGATCATCACAGGCATTGCGAATGTCTGGGTTGGGAAAATACAGCCCTGTTAGTTTTTGAATGTTACGATTGAATAAGGACTCGGTAATTGCGGGGGAAAAGGCCGTTGCTTGAACAATCGTTGGAATATTTAACAGAGCTGGGTAGCGCAGATATTGTTCACCCAACGTAATATTGTGGCTCACAGAGCTCACAGTTATATGATACTGCTCAAGGTGCTGTTGATTTTTAGCAAGAAGCGAGAGTGCGTTAATTGAGTGGGTTACATCAGCACTTATTTTGGGGATATTTGGGGGTGAAGTGGTACGCAACTGTGCCGCAATATCGCGTAGTGATTGAGTCAGCGAAAACTCTATATCATTACTAGATGTAATCGACCTATCGACATCCAAAAAATGTTGCACTGCACGGGAGGTTGCCCCCGTAAGAAAGGCTGTTATTGTCAAAAGGATTATCACAATACCAAGAATTACCATGCCCCGCTGTCGTCTACTTTTAGCGATAGCATTGTTAATTGAAATGCCATAGATACTCATCAGTTACCCTTGTTAACGCGCATTAGGAATGTGAATGGTAAATTTCAGGGCTGACACGATAGCGAAATTTTTTGTACTTTTTGCATCTATTTCAACCTCATATACACCGCCTAGTGCATTATGCTGTATGGGTGCAATTGAAAAATGCGTGATAAGCAACGACTGACTATCGGTAATATCGTGCCACCCTTTGGCTTTACATGATGCTCCCGATACTCGCTGTTCAATTGCATAGTCACGTAAACGAAAACCCATAAGTTCTCCCTCAGCTTGAGTTACCTTACTATTGTGATTTTTATCGAATGAGAAGGTGACACAACTATGCTTTTTCTCTTTTGGGAAATTGCTGATGCTAATTGAACTGCCTGCTGTAGGGCTGAGGTTAATGGGTGAGAGTACTGGCGGCATGTTGAAGTCGGCCTGGCGCAAATTGCGTTTTAAATAATGATGCAAGGTTCGGATTTCGTCCTTTAAGGCAAGTTCAAGCTGCATCTGAAGAAAAGCGTGATGCAGCATTGCAACATTGCTTGTGGCGTAAGAAATGACAAGCGCGCCTAGGGTCGCTGCAATCAGCAACTCAACCAATGTAAACCCTTGAAACCTCAACATAATGCAACGCCTGAAAGGGGAGTATTTGAACAAGCCCTCACTCTGCCCAATACACTTATTGTCACTTTGCCCGTTAGTGACGCGTGAGCAATTTGCAATGTTGTGTTGCCACCAAAAAAAACCGTCCCTAGTGGCGAAAAGGTCACATGCTTTTTGTTTTCGTTTTTGTTCACAATACTGGCATTAAGTGCATGGGATTGTATCGACCACACTTTGTCATCAACAGCGCATTTATGAAGTGTTTGGCAGTCGCAGCTTTTGTCCACACTCACCGCAACGCAGCTGCTTTTATTCATTTGTAAATGCAAGTGCACAGGTGCTTTTCGTGAAATAGCAGCAGTGCGTGCCATGGTAGCAAGCTCTGCAATAGCCCCCAGTGCGCGTCTAAATTCAATTTCTTGTTTCCACTTGACAAAAGAAGGGAGTGAAAGCGCACTGATAAAGCTCACCAAGGTAACGACGAGCATGACTTCTAACAAGGTATAACCCTTATATCTTAACTTTCTGAAAAGAAGAGATGTTGTGTCGCGTAAAACCATACGTAAGTTCGGTTAATCTGAAGTAGGTAAATTGATAGCGTTACTGTATCGGTGAATACACGTGAAGGAAGCTGTACTATGGAAGGGAATTGGCAGAGAAAGGCATTTGTAGCCAAAAATGAGGGGGTTACACTAGTCGAATTACTTTGCGCTATCGCAGTAGTAGGCATTATCGCCGTCGCACTACACAGTCAGGTTTTTGGGTCATCGCAAAAGGTAAATAAGCTAAAAGCAAAGGCATATATTATTGAAATTCAGGCCGTGCAAGCACGCCATTGGCTGCTCACCGGATTATACTTGCCATTATCATCACTGCCTTCTGTACCGGTTGACGAGGTTACAGTGTCAGAAAACAACGTTAGCAAAAATACCTATGAAATTACGTTTAGCATGGGGTTTTACACCAACGGTGAGAAGTGTAAAACCCTTGTATTGACGCCGCAAGGCGTAACGCCTAGGTCATGTATGTAAGAACACGCTAGAGAAGGGGTTAGCTACAACTTAGCTCAGTGCCGCTTAAGTCTTCTTTAACGCCATTACCATCACTATCTACCGCAACAGAAATACGTCCATAAAGGGATAGTAATAAGGCAGAAGCATAAGCATTATCGTTCGTTTTTGGACACATTGTTATCGTGGCTGCGGTATCAATACCACCTTGTTCGTCAAACACTATGGCGCCACTGATACCGTAAATCGCGTTTGCAGAATTTAGCGGGTCACTGCTTACAATTAGTTCTTCGGTATTATCACGAGTACCATTGCCATTGGCATCGATAAACACCATTTTTGCATTTTTCCAATCGTTGACGCACGCCGTATAGTTTTCGGTAGGGCATAAAACGACATTTGTTTGTTCGTCGACAGCAGTAAACCTAGCGCGTTGTGCTACCGCACTTAAACTATTTAAGTCAGCAGTAATTTTGTTTTTGATAAGGATGCTTTGAATGTTGGGTGCCACCGATGTAAGGATAATTGCCAAGATAGCCACAGCGACTAGCATTTCCAATAACGTGAGACCGTGTTGCGATTTCAGCGAATGAAATGATGAGTTACGAGCTACGACATTTTTCATACGGTGTAATTAACTCTTTAACTTAGATTACAAATAATAAATTGTGCGATGGATCAAACACACTAATACATTATAGGTTAAACTAATTCTCAGTCGGTAGGGTATGTAATTACGCCTTAGCGCATATACGACCATACACTTAACGTGCTTATCAAAAACAACAGCATAATAGCACTAACATCTCGTTGTATATTATCGTAAACTCATTAGACAGGACGCCTCAACATTACGTGGAAATTATGATGCAAAAACAAGCAGTTATTGAAGAAATGAAAGTGCTGCCTGAAATTGACGTGGAATTTGAAATTGCTCGTCGAGTCTCATTTATCAAAAAGCAGTTATTAACGTCTGGCCTGAACGCCCTTGTGTTGGGCATTAGCGGCGGTATTGATTCGTGTACGTTAGGGCGCCTAGCCCAGTTAGCCGTGGATGAGCTAAATCAAGAAAATCATGAAAATTATCAGTTTATTGCAGTGCGTCTGCCATACGATACTCAAGCTGATGAAGACGACGCGCAACAGTCTATTGATTTCATAAAACCTACACACGCTGTTACGGTTAATGTACAGCCAGGTGCAGATGCTATTCACGTCTCTACAACCGAGGCACTTGCGCAAACTAACCTACTGCCAGAAAGTGACGCCAAAAAAGACTTTGTCAAAGGCAATGTTAAGGCGCGTACCCGCATGGTAATTCAGTATGAGATAGCGGGCATGGTTGATGGACTCGTGTTAGGTACTGACCATTCTGCTGAAAATATTACAGGCTTTTACACTAAATACGGTGATGGCGCGTGTGATTTAGCACCTCTGTTCGGGTTAAGTAAGCGCCAAGTACGTGCAATAGCGGCACATTTAGGTGCACCACATAATGTGATTACAAAAGCGCCTACGGCCGATCTAGAGAGTTTAGCGCCGCAGAAGGCTGACGAGCAGGCGTTAGGTATGACCTATGACCAAATAGATGACTTCCTTGAAGGAAAAGCGGTTTCTGCAGAAGTGGAAGAGAAATTGCTCTATATTTATGAGCGTACACAACATAAACGTGTGCCAATTCCAACAGTTTACGATGAGTTGTAGTCATGAAGAAAATTGAAGCTATCATTAAACCGTTCAAAATGGACGACGTTAGGGAAGCGCTAGCTGAAGTCGGTATAGCAGGGATGACAGTGTCAGAGGTGAAAGGCTTTGGTCGTCAAAAAGGCCATACTGAGCTATATCGTGGCGCTGAGTACCAGGTCGACTTCCTACCGAAGATTAAAATTGAATTAGTGCTGGATGATGAGCGAGTAGAGCAGGCCGTTGAGGCCATTCAATCATCCGCAAAAACCGGCAAAATCGGCGACGGAAAGATTTTTGTCTACAACGTAGAGATGGCCGTGCGAATTCGCACTGGTGAACAAAACGAAGACGCTATTTAATTTTATCGTAAAAAAGAACAAAGGGGAGCAGACAGTAGTGTGCTCCCCTTTTCTTATTGTGCGTTATTAGTGGTCGTGGCCACAGCCGCCAGCGCCATGTGCGTGGCCATGCTCAAGCTCTTCAGCAGTGGCTTCTCGTACATCAATGACTTTCACGTCAAAGGTAAGTGGAATACCTGCAAGCGGGTGGTTTCCATCAACAACCACTTCGTCATCGGTGGTCTCAATAATGATCACAGATTGCTCACCCTGTGGTGTCGTTGCTCTGAACGACATGCCAACTTCTACGTCCATACCTTCAAACATTGAGCGAGGAACGGTTTGAACCAGTTCATCAGCGCGCTCTCCGTATGCTTTTTCAGGTGTAACAGCAATGTTGAAGCTATCATCTTTCGACTTGCCAATTAATGCATCTTCTAATCCCTCAATAAGAAAGCGGCGTCCTAGCAGCACTACCAGCGGAGACTTCCCTTCTGATGAATCAAGTGTTGTACCATCTTCGGTAGAAACGGTGTAGTGCAGCGTTACAACGCTGTCAGAGGTAATTGTCATAACAAATCCTAGTTGGGCCCTAAACAAAAATAGGGCAGTAAAAAATGTAATTCAGTACTTTTAAGTTGGTGTACTGTTAACGGCGTTTCTTCACAATATTGCTCGCTTGTTGCTCAATATTGTACGGCAATGCATTAGGGTAGCAGGTCACAGCAGTATTATCAGCCAATCTGTGTAAATCCGAGGGAGTTGTATCGTTATTGAGTACTGCAAGCAGCCATGTTTCTTGTCCGAGAGCCACACTATTAATAACTTTCCCCGCTATACGCCAATTCTCTCCAAGTTGCTTTTCTAACGATGCACCAGGAGCAATATCAACGGTGCCATCTAGGGTTAGACTAAACGCTGCGCGTTTATTTTTACCCAGGAAACGGGTGCGTGCTACAACCTCTTGACCCATGTAACAGCCTTTATCAAAATCGATGCCTTCTAGGGCATGCACGTTCATCATCTGAGGCACGTATTCAGCAATAGACGCTTCATCTATTGTGGCATGTACG
Organism: Alteromonas sp. 009811495; assembly: GCF_028865455.1. Classification (NCBI taxonomy): domain Bacteria; kingdom Pseudomonadati; phylum Pseudomonadota; class Gammaproteobacteria; order Alteromonadales; family Alteromonadaceae; genus Alteromonas; species Alteromonas sp. 009811495. Next base: position 2,895,253 of record NZ_CP113972.1, on the reverse strand, counting down.
TTCTTTATCTGAAGTGCACTAAACACGCTATGGGGAAAACAGGTAATATCAAGTGACACTAGTTGCTCGCGAAGTGCACTAGCAACGTCGCTTTTTACAATCGCTATAACACCGTTTTCTTGAAGGCCACTATTATAAAGAATGCCGCTTTCAGCAGAATAGCTTGCTAAATTCTTTTGAGAACTCGGTATTGAAGTAAGTGCCGCAAAGTCTGCGTGGGGGAAGTGTGTTTTGAGCAATGCTTCAGCAACGTTTGAAGAGACAAAAAATGATTCATACGACGGTGTCGCATCAATTATGTCTACCTTAGAGAACACCCCATATTTGTTTAACTGAGCCAACGAATGGGCGCCTGATGATGTATTTGTGATCATCAATAGTTGCTTGTCATGGCGTGCTACTACACCTAATGACCAGGTTTTACCTTTATTGTCACAGTGGGCATAGTGACGAGCAATGCCGTCGCTTAGTGCCGTGATATTAACCGTTAACTGACCGTGCAGGTAGCTGTCAGCTTGCTCACCTTCCAGTGAAATAATCATATTGTCACTTAGCTGTACGGCAAACTGTTCAGGTAGTGAATGTAAAGCGGTGAGTTGCGTCATAACGGGTTCTCATAAATAACGAATGATGTGGTAAACGTATGGCAAAAATCAGGATATTCAAGTCCCTGCTGGCGCCAAAAGTTAGGACTTTGGTTAGTATGCAAAGTATACCTATTCCAATTCATGTTGGGCACAACCAATAAAGCGAATCGAAAAGGCGTTATCAGACCAAAAGAGCAGTGATCCACACACCGCTTGCGTGGTATTATCCTATGTGAATTCAAAACGATAATTAAGACACTATGTTTGAACCAAAAAGACTAGCACGATTAAAATGGGCTTGCCGAAGAGGTATGCTCGAATTAGATGTACTCTTACTTCCTTTTGTTGAAGAAGCGTTTGACGATTTAAGTTATGAAGATCAAGTGACATTTGAGCGCTTACTCACTAGCGATGATCCAGATTTGTTTGCGTGGATTATGGGTCACCAGAAGTGTGACGATCCAGAGTTGGCGGCAATGGTCGCAACCATAGTTAACCGTGTCAAAGTATAGGATTGAAATTAGACTTTCTCCTTACCGATATGTAGCCACTGCGCTATCTGTAATAGTCTGTGTTGCATTGGCAGTGATAAGTGCTTCACCGCAAACATGGTCATGGGTATCACCTGTTGGGCTCATAGCGTTTTGGGTAGGGGCTTTTGTTGTCGGTGGTGCAGTGGCATTTATGCTAGACAAGGCCACTATTTTTAGATGGTTCGGCATATTTAGTAACAAAGTTGTTATTCCCGGTTATACGCTTTCACTTTCAAGCAATGGTATTATTAGCGTGACCAACGAGTCTGCGCGTACAAAAGGCAGAGTACAGCTTTTCAACACTTTATCACGCTCACAAATCAATACAGATAACATCCCTATGCAAATTCATTCTTCTTCTCAAATGTTTGTGTGGGGACTGTGCATTGAAGTGGCGAGCGTAAAATGTCGTTGGTTCGACCGGAGTCATACTCATTTTGCTTGGGTGTTAAAAAATGAATGTTCCGAAGCGGATTATCGCCGATTAGCAAGAGCAATAATTTTCGCGAAAAAGGAACGCCTTCAAGGAATTAAATAGATGTTTCGTGAGTATACTAAAGCGTTGTTTAAGCGCGTAGATACAAGGCAGTTGATGCAATTCAAGCCACCTACATTGCCACAGCGTATCTACACCAAAACGCTTCACATCGATAACGTACACTATGGTAACTTTTGCAACGAAGTTGACTGGCCTGCTGGTGATCAACTACATCCGTTGTATTTGCAAATGTTGTCGCTTCCACTTCAAATGCAGTGTCTGCTTGATAAGCAAAGTCCTTTTCCTTTACTGGGACTTATTCATGCAGCTAATCGTATATCCGTCGTTAACGAGTGTGACATTAGTGAAGCGTTTGAGTGTCGTGTGCGCTTTAATGACGTGCGGCCCCATCAGCGAGGGTGGGAAGTTGATGTCATGCTAGAAGCATGGCAACACGGACAATTGGTATATCGCGCCATTAGTAGCTATTTGGTTAAAGTGAAAGCTGTTCATGTCGCACCTCGTGCAGTACACAACGAATCGCATGAAGAATGTGACACTCAGCAAAAAGCGCTGATTAGTGAAATTACAGTGCCATCCAATACTGGGCGACGCTATGCAAAGCTGTCTGGTGACTATAACCCTATACACATTTCAGCAATTTCGGCCAAAGCTTTTGGTTTCAAGAAGCCTATTGCTCATGGCATGTGGACCCTTGCAAGGGCGGTATCTGCGTTTGTTTCACATTATAGTGGTTCGAACTCACTGCAGTTAAAAGACGTGGAGTGCCGCTTCAAGAAGCCCGTTTTCTTACCAAGTGACATACATATTCATCAACACTGTGTAACGGATAACAGCGCTCTTGTGGATGTGACTAATTTTGACGAGACACTGACTCACGTAGAAATAAAGCTTAGCTTTTAATTTTCGTTTGGGGTTGGTGCGATTACAAAAAAAGGTGAGTATTAACTCACCTTTTTTACCTTAGATTAATTACTCTGTACCTTCTCCGTCACGAAAGCTTGCTTCAGTGATAAGCGAACCCACGTCGGCACTGGATAACTGCTTTTTCGGTGTCAGAATAGTGGGTTTCGGGTCGTCGAGTTGTTCGGGATGGTCCAAGTTAAAATGTAGGCCACGACTCTCTTTTCTTTCCATTGCACAGCGTACAATGAGTTCTGCAACGGTAACCAGATTTCTCAGTTCCAACAGATTGTTGCTGACTCGAAAATGCGCGTAGTACTCTGCAATTTCTTGCTCTAACAACTTTATTCTGCGCATAGCGCGCTCTAGTCGTTTGTCTGTTCGCACTATGCCAACATAATCCCACATAAATAACCGCAGTTCGTGCCAATTATGCTGAATAATAACTTCTTCATCAGAATTGGAAACCTGACTTTCATCCCACGGCGCAATGGCTTCTTCGAAGTCTGCGCTTGGTAAATTACTAATGATATGTTCAGCGGCGGCGGTTGCAAAAACAACACATTCCAGCAAGGAATTTGATGCCATACGATTGGCGCCATGAAGGCCTGTATAAGCAACCTCTCCGACAGCGTAGACATTATCAAGATCCGTTTTTGCGTTAAAATCAGTAATGACGCCACCACAACTGTAGTGTGCTGCAGGTACCACAGGAATAGGCTCGCGGGTTATATCTATGCCGAGTGAACGGCACTTTCGATAAATATTAGGAAAGTGTTTAACAATGAAGTCAGCTGGCTTGTGACTGATGTCGAGATACATACAGTCTGCGCCTAAACGCTTCATTTCATAATCAATCGCGCGAGCCACGACATCACGCGGTGCCAAATCGCCGCGTTCATCAAACTTGTGCATAAAGCGTGTGCCGTCAGCATGGCACAAATTAGCCCCTTCACCACGCAGCGCTTCTGTAATTAGAAAGTTTCGAGCCTGCGGGTGGAATAAGCAAGTGGGGTGGAACTGGTTGAATTCCATATTGGCTACTCTGCAGCCAGCCCGCCAAGCCATTGCAATGCCATCGCCGCTTGAAACGTCGGGGTTAGACGTATACTGATAAACTTTGCTGCCCCCACCGGTTGCAAGCGCTATGAACGGTGCTCGTATTACCTCCACATGTTCTTGTTGTCTATTCCAAACGTAAGCCCCAACACAGTGGTTCTTTTTTGATTTTGAAGGAATAAGGTCAATAGCATTGTAGCGTTCGAATATATGAATATTCGGATGTGTTGATACTGCGTCGTTTAACGTGATTTGTAGCGCTTCTCCTGTAGCGTCAGCGGCATGAAGAATGCGACGGTGGCTATGTCCACCTTCTCTCGTTAAATGAAACCTTTCCTCTCCATTTTCACTTTTTTCCGTATCAAAGGGCACGCCGTAGCTAATAAGCCACTCTAGTGATGCTTTTGCGCGCTCAGCGGTAAAGCGCACGGCGGGCTCATCACATAAACCACCACCGGCTTTAAGTGTATCTTTAACGTGTGCATCAATGGAGTCTTGTTCATCAAATACTGCCGCTATGCCACCTTGTGCATAACGCGTTGAACCCTCGTTTCTATCGCTTTTGCTTAAAACGATGACCTGACAATGGTCAGCGAGCTTCAACGCAAGGCTAAGTCCAGCTGCGCCACTTCCAATTATCAATACATCACAACGGTGTTCTATTGCATTTGATGTGGAAGTTAGTGAAGACGATACAGATTTCATGTATTTTTATATCAATTCAAACGAGCAAAGGTTCGGCAAGTCTAAAGGATGAGTGACAAAACACAATAAGTGTTAGGTGTAGATACACGCATTTTTTAAAATTTTTAATGCTTAGACAGAACTTTTAATAAAAGAACGCGTCTACATCCATGCTTATGAGAGCTAGGGTGTGGTAGAAGTAGGGAGTAACGGCTCGAATGAGCGAGCAGATAACCGACCAACAATTGGTCGAAAAAGTACAGCGTGGCGATAAAAATGCGTTCAATTTGTTGGTAACTCGCTATCAACACAAAGTTATGCATTTGGTTTCTCGATATGTAAAAAACACGGGCGATGTGGCGGATGTAACACAAGAGGCGTTTATCAAAGCCTATCGTGCACTGCCTAATTTTCGTGGCGATAGTGCCTTTTATACGTGGTTGTATCGCATTGCGGTAAACAGTGCAAAGAACTACCTTGTATCACAAGGGCGTAAGCCGCCTGCAAGCGACGTGGATGCAGATGAAGCAGATTACTACGAAGGCAGCGATGCACTTAAAGAGCAATCTACGCCAGAGAGAAGCCTTTTATCCGAAGAAATAGAAGAAACGCTTTTTAAAGTGGTAGAAAAACTGCCCGATGATCTGCGTATGGCAATTACACTTCGAGAAATAGAAGGGCTTAGCTACGAAGAAATAGCGAGTGTGATGTCGTGCCCTGTAGGGACAGTTCGTTCTCGTATTTTCAGAGCGCGAGAAGCCATTGATAAAGTAATTCAGCCGCTGTTAGAAAATTAATCGAAATAAATTAAAAAAAAGATGAACTTTCTTTTTTCGTCGATGACTAACAGCTGTGTTAGGGTAGTTAACGATCAAATTGATCTGGATATGAATATATGACGCAACAGCAAGAAAAATTGTCCGCATTCATGGATGGTGAGATAGAAGGCAATGAAATTATCGATGCGATAAAGCACGATGAAGCGCTTCAGGCCAAATGGCAACGTTACCATGTTATTCGCGGTGCAATGAGAAAAGAAGCGAGTGTCGCCCCACAATTAGATATTACGGCAAGTGTTGCAGCTGCATTAGAGAATGAACCCGCAATTGTGGCACCTAAACCGTCTCGCTGGCACTCAATTCCCGTGCTCGGTAGTGTGGTTCCATTTGCTAAGCAATCGGGTCAGTTCGCTGTAGCAGCCTCTGTTGCCGTTGCCGTTATTTTAGGTGTACAGCAATTTAACCAACCTGCGCCAAGCGAACCTTTTGAAACGTTTTCGACAAGACCTCAAGGTGGTTTATCTCCTGTGAGTCTTGAGCAAACTCGCGCACTTCCTCGTAACGATATGAACGAAATGCTAGAGACAAAACGGAAAATCAATGCGCTGATAGCCGATCACGAGCAACAAATCAGATTGAAGCAAGCTGAGGAAGCCAGCGACAGTGACAAACAAGACTCGGAGGCTGAGCGCCCAGAGTAGCTGTTTGCAAGCGCTGTTGATTATCGTCAGCGTTGGGCGGTTAGCGTCACGCATCTACATTTACGTGTAATTGTGCCATAATTACATCTGAGTAGTTTATTTTTAAAGTGCAAACCAGCATCTACTGCTGGTTTGTCTGTTTCTGAGGCAAGGAAAATGCGCCGTACTTCTCTTTTCTTTTCAATTGTCATTCTAGGTCTTTCTATATCGCATGCTGCCGCCCAGACGAGTGCAGAGCCTGAAGCGGGTAAAGAGCCCTCAGCTCATGCACAGCCCTCAGCTGATACACAGTCTTCAACGTCAACAGAGCCTTCAGATAATGAGCAGCCCTCGGCGCAAGAAATGCCTTCACAACGAGAGAATGGAACTACCTCTTCGAATCCAATCAGTACTGTGCAATGGCTGTCTCAGCTGCAGCGCGTTATTTCGTCTGCTAATTTTCAAGTGACCTTTGTACAGACCATCGCTGGGAAAGAAACCGTTCCGTATCTATGGCGCCATGGCATTTTGGAGGATGGTACCGAAGTTGAGCAGTTAAGTTTGCAAAACGGCCCAGGTCGCGAGCTCATCCGTATCAACGACGTTGTCAGCGTTTTTGAGCCAGATGTTCAACCTTACAGTTTACACTCTAATCATATCAATGGCCCTATACCGAGTGCGTTGGTCTATCACCCCGAAGAGCTTCTCGAAGCGTATGAATTTGTACCCGTTGGTCGCGCAAGAGTCGCTGGGCGACCTGCTCAACAAATACGCATTGTTAGTCGTGACAACACGCGTTTTGGTTATCAGCTTTGGTTAGACGAACAGTCAGGTATGTTGTTGAAACTGAATATGCTCGACTTGCAAGGCGCTTTGCTAGAGCAGATTCAGGTGACTGCCTTTGCTATCAACCCTGAACCGTCTGATTATTTTTCGAGAATAAACCCAAGTTCATTACCGAAACCAATGGCAATGGGCACTAGTCAAACCCGTGAGCACAGTTGGGATATTGGCTATATGCCGGCTGGCATGAGAGAAATAAAGCAAGATACACGGCGATTGGCATTAACAGGTCAAGTGGTAGAATATAAACTATTATCTGACGGTCTTGTGGATGTGTCTGTCTATGTACAACCAGCGGAAGACGCGTTAGGCGGTGATTTAGCATTGCGCAATGAATTGAGTACTTTTTTGACGTTAACTGATGGTAAGGCGCAAGTGACAATTGTGGGTGAAATTCCATTGCAAACGGCCAAGGCTATTGCAACGTCACTTGGCCCCAAGACCGTGAATTAAATTAAGAGAATACAGGCTGTATGATTAAAGAAACTGCTACTGTTGTTGCCGTTGATGGCGATTTAGTTACTGTCGAGGCGGCAATCAAGTCAACCTGTAGTAGTTGTCAGGCACAAAGTGATTGTGGAACGGGGCTCGTCTCTCGTGCATTAGCGCCGAAGACACAGCAACTGACATTACGCTCTCCTATGCCTGTGAATGTGGGTCAACAAGTCAGTGTTGGGATCCCTGAAGCAGGTGTATTAAGTGCATCGGCATGGCTATACCTGATGCCACTGATAGTGTTTATGGCATCTTTTGTGTTGTCGTCTTTTTCGCTTGCAGCGCTTGGTCTTGAGCAGGAACTTTGGGCTTTGTTGCCAAGTGGTATGGTTACTGTTTTTGCGTATCGGTTTATCGCAAGAAGGCTTCATAAGACTGAAAGTAACAAGTATCAAGCAGTATTGCTTGGGAAAATCAGCGCTTAACTTTTTAGCAAGGTAATGACGTTGAAGCTGCAAAACAAAAATAGGGCCGAAAGATCACCATCTGAGGTAGTTTCAATACCCGTGTAAATCTACACATCGCAAATATCACCAAAATTACATCATGCGAATTCGCTTTTCGCTAAAGAAATGGGTAAAATCCGCTCGCGCTGCGTATAACTCGTAGCTTTATTTTGTTTAATGAATTTTTCTGCAGGTAACTTCCAGCATTATGCAACAGTCGCACATTCGTAATTTCAGTATTATCGCCCACATTGACCACGGTAAGTCTACGCTTTCTGACCGTCTAATTCAGCACTGTGGAGGGCTTTCCGATCGCGAAATGGCTGAGCAGGTTCTCGATTCAATGGACCTAGAAAAAGAGCGCGGTATTACCATTAAAGCGCAAAGCGTTACGTTAAACTATGAAGCACGAGATGGTGAAACCTATCAGTTAAACTTCATTGACACGCCAGGACACGTTGATTTTACGTATGAAGTATCGCGTTCTCTTGCGGCCTGCGAAGGTGCATTGTTGGTTGTTGATGCTGGGCAAGGGGTTGAAGCACAAACCTTGGCGAACTGTTACACAGCCATCGAAATGGATATGGAAGTTGTTCCTATTCTTAACAAAATTGACTTGCCCCAAGCTGAGCCCGATCGCGTTGCTGAAGAAATAGAAGATATTGTTGGTATTGATGCGTTAGACGCAGTGCGTTGTTCTGCGAAAACGGGCATTGGTATTGAAGACGTATTAGAAGTTATTGTTAACAAGATCCCACCCCCGCAAGGTGATAGAGAGGCACCATTAAAAGCACTCATCATCGACTCTTGGTTCGACAACTATCAAGGTGTTGTATCTTTGGTGCGTATTGTCGAAGGCCAGTTGACCAAAAAAGACAAAATCCAAATTATGTCGAATGGCCAAACTCACCAGGTCGATAAAATTGGTGTGTTTACACCTAAGCCTCTTGAAACGGGTGTACTACGAGCAGGTGAAGTAGGCTTCATTATTGCTGGTATCAAAGATATCCAAGGAGCGCCTGTTGGTGACACGATCACCCTTGCAAGGGAGCCAGCAAAAGAAATGCTTCCTGGATTCAAAAAAGTGAAGCCACAGGTATATGCGGGTATTTTCCCAATAAGTTCTGATGATTACGAAGATTTTCGCGATGCACTCGCTAAACTAAGCTTAAACGATGCGTCTCTTTTCTATGAGCCAGAGAGCTCGGCAGCATTAGGCTTCGGATTCCGTATTGGTTTCCTTGGCATGCTTCATATGGAAATTATTCAAGAGCGTTTAGAGCGCGAATACGATCTCGGACTTATCACGACAGCCCCTACGGTAATTTACGAAGTAGAAACCACCAAGGGCGAGATTCTTACTGTAGATAGCCCAGCTAAGTTACCACCCGTTAACGACATTGCCGAAATTCGCGAGCCTATGGTTGAAGCGAACATTCTTGTTCCTCAAGAGTACTTGGGCAATGTTATTACGCTATGTGTTGAGAAGCGTGGCATGCAAACCAATATGACATACCACGGTAAGCAAGTAGCAGTAACCTATGAGCTGCCAATGGCTGAAGTAGTGCTTGATTTCTTCGATAGATTGAAGTCAACCAGTCGTGGATTTGCATCACTTGATTATAACTTTAAACGTTTCCAAACCTCAGACATGGTAAGGGTTGATATTCTAATCAATGGTGAGCGAGTGGATGCATTAGCTGTGATTACCCACAGAGAAAACTCACAAGGCCGAGGTCGTGAACTCGTTGAGAAGCTGCGTGAGCTTATTCCTCGTCAAATGTTTGATATTGCAATTCAGGCAGCTATTGGCAACCACATTGTTGCACGAAGCACGGTTAAACAGTTGCGTAAAAACGTAATTGCAAAATGTTACGGCGGTGACGTTAGCCGTAAGAAAAAACTACTTCAAAAACAAAAAGAAGGTAAGAAGCGAATGAAGCAGGTGGGTAATGTTGAGTTACCACAAGATGCATTCCTCGCAGTACTCAAGGTAGGTAAATAATGGCGAATTACTTCTCCCTGATTTTGGTAGCGCTAACCTTAGTGACAGGGCTTATCTGGCTAGTGGACAGCCTAGTGTTTGCGCCTAAACGCAAAGCGCGTCTGCAGGCTGCGGCTACCGCAGAGGGTGCGGCGTACGGAGAAGATCCTCAGCTTCCTTATTTAGTTGATACCTCACAGCAAATATTCCCTGTAATTGCGTTTGTGTTGGTACTGCGTTCGTTTTTATACGAGCCGTTTCAGATACCTTCAGGTTCAATGATGCCTACTTTGTTAGTAGGCGATTTTATCTTGGTAGAGAAGTTCGCATACGGGGTTAAAGATCCAGTATTCAGAAGCAAGATGATTGAAACGGGTGTTCCTGAGCGCGGTGATGTTGTTGTTTTTAAATATCCAGAAGACACTTCGATAGACTATATCAAGCGTGTTATCGGGTTACCCGGCGATACAGTGGTGTATCAAAACAAGCAGGTTTACATTAAACCCAAATGTGAAACTGGCAGTAACTGTCCAAAGTTAAAGGCGGTGCCACTTGATTTCCAGGAGCGCGGAGAGTTTGTACAGGATATGGCGCAACTGATGCGTTACACCGAAGATTTGGGCACAGTAGAGCACGATATATTACGTCATCCAGTGCGTGAAATATCACCAGTCAACTTCTACACCCAACCTGGTACGCGCAGTAACGAATGGATAGTTCCAGAAGGTCAATATTTTGTGCTAGGTGATAACCGTGATAATAGCCGAGACAGTCGTTTCTGGGGATTCGTACCTGATGAAAACCTAGTGGGCAAAGCTGTAGCTATTTGGATATCGTTTGAATTTGAACGACAGCCTTCTGATGCCCTTCCTTCGTGGGTTCCAACCGGAGTTCGATTTGAGCGTGTAGGTGGCATTCATTAATGCAAGGTATTGATAAATATCGTCGTTTGTACAAAGCGATAGGTTACACATTTAACGATGAAGCGCTATTAGAACAAGCGCTAACCCATAGAAGCGCAGCAAAGCAGCACAACGAGCGCTTAGAGTTTTTGGGTGATGCTATACTCGGTATGATAGTAGGGGAGACGCTTTTTAAGCGTTTTCCCGCGGTTCCCGAAGGAAAACTCACGCGTATGCGTTCTACCTTGGTTAAAGGGGAAACATTGGCAGAGTTGGCGAAAGAGGCGAGCGTTGGAGAACTTCTCAACCTAGGCCCTGGTGAGCTTAAAAGTGGAGGCCATAGAAGAAGTTCAATTTTGGCCGATGCGGTAGAAGCGATTCTAGGGGCTATATATTTAGATTCAGGTATGGACGAAGTGCGTGGTGTTATCGACCGATTATGGGAGTCGCGCATTGTAAAGCTCGACCCTAATGCGCACCCCAAAGATAGCAAAACACGCCTACAAGAATTCTTGCAAGGTCGCAAACAAGCATTACCTACCTATGAAGTATTATCGATTTCGGGTAAAGATCATGCGCAGACATTTGAAGTGAGCTGCAAAGTAGAAAGCCTAAGTGACGCTGTAGTTGCGTCTGGCAATAGCCGTCGTAAAGCAGAACAAGAAGCTGCGCGTTTAACCTTGGAGAAGCTAGATGACAACGCATAATGAAACCGAGTCTGGTGAATTGCCTGATGTGCAAACACGTTGTGGTCTAGTGGCTATTGTTGGTCGTCCAAATGTGGGTAAATCAACACTTCTCAACCGACTTCTTGGTCAGAAGGTCAGTATTACCTCGCGCAAACCCCAAACAACGCGGCATCGCATTTTGGGAATTGATACCGACGGTGATTACCAAGCTATCTATGTTGATACGCCCGGACTTCACCAAGACGAAAAACGTGCTATAAACCGTTACATGAACCGCGCAGCATCGAGCTCTTTGGCTGAAGTGGGCCTTGTGCTGTTCGTCGTGGAAGGCGATCGCTTTAATAGCGAAGATGAAATGGTACTGTCGAAGGTGAAGCAGTCAAATCTGCCTTGCTATCTTATTGTCAACAAGATGGACAAAGTAGAGGACAAAGAAGCCTTTATGGTGCACCTTCAAAAGCTGGGTGAAAAGCACGCTTTTGAGCACATTATTCCCGTTAGTGCCAAGCAAGGAAAAATGATCGATGGCATTCGCGATCTTGTGGCTGAATCTCTACCAAAAAGTGAATTCTTCTTCCCTGAAGACTATATAACCGACCGCTCAAGTCGATTTATGGCTGCTGAGATTATTCGAGAAAAACTCATGCGTTTCACAGGCGATGAATTACCTTATTCAACGACAGTTGAAATTGAGCAGTTTAAGATGGCTGAAAATGGTGTTTATCGCATCAGTGGTCTTATTTTGGTTGAGCGGGAAACACAAAAGCGCATGATCATTGGTAAGGGTGGCAAGCACCTTAAAACTATCGGTGAACAAGCGCGAAAAGATATGGAAAACTTGTTTGATAACAAAGTTTTCTTAGAGTTGTGGGTTAAAGTGAAGCAAGGGTGGGCTGATGACGAACGCGCGCTGCGCTCTCTTGGTTACGGTGACGACAGCAATTTCTAAACGAATATCGCTATACAATAAACCGTAAGTCTGATGCCAAGTGATCTTGGCATCGCCCCTTCTCGTTATCATCTCAAATTATTAATATCGGTATAACGCGGGAGCGTGATATGGCAATATCAGATATGCGCAGGCAGTACTCAAAAGGGTCTTTGAGTGAGTCAGATTTAACTTCTAATCCTTTTCTTTTATTTGATAAGTGGCTTAACGACGCCATCGCCGCAGGCATTCCAGATCCCACCGCGATGACGGTTGCAACGGTAGATGCAACCGGGCAGCCTTCGCAGCGTATTGTTTTACTCAAAGATGTGAGTGAAAAAGGATTCGTCTTCTTTACTAATTTGGGCAGTCGAAAAGCACAAGAGCTCGCTGTAAACCCTAAAGTCTCTTGCCATTTCCCATGGTTTTTTATGGAACGTCAAGTTCGAGTGTGCGGCACGGTGGAAAAGCTGTCAGTGTCTGAGAATGCTAGCTATTTTTTCTCTCGCCCTAAAGACAGTCAACTTGCAGCTTATGCGTCTAAACAAAGTAAGCCAATAAGTAGTCGCGAATTATTGCTTACCCAGTTCAAACAGCTAAAAGATAAGTTTGCTAACAAAGAGCTTCCAGTTCCAGACTTTTGGGGAGGCTTCAGAATAGTGCCACATCAAATAGAGTTTTGGCAGGGCGGAGAAGACAGGCTACACGATCGGTTTGAGTATAATAGAGCGGCCGACGACACTTGGACCACTCAGCGCCTGATGCCATAGCGCTAACCGCGATTAAATGGGCGCTTCATGATAGATAGTCATTGTCACCTTAATCTTGCCCCGCTGGCTGATGACATAGATAACGTTATCAAAGGGGCAGCACTTGCGGGAGTAGAGCGGATCCTTGCTCCTGGCGTGACGGTAGCGTCATGGCAGGTGCTTCAGAAGATAAGTGAGCAGTACAGCCATGTTGTTCCCATCGATACCGCAATAGGCCTCCACCCCTATTTTTTGTCACACTCTCAACACGCCGAGCAAGTTGCTGCAGTGGACCGAGACGACCCTATCTCGTATTTAATAAGTGCGCTGGAACATGCATGTGAAACTGTGCATTCGTCAGTTAAAGCGATAGGTGAAACGGGTTTAGATGGGCATATACAAGTGCCAATGCCTCTTCAGCAGAATGTGCTGGATGCGCAACTCACTATTGCCAATGACGTTGCATTACCCGTTATTTTACATCATCGAAAAAGCCACCATTTATTGTTTGAAGCCCTTAAGAAAACGCAGCCTAAATATGGTGGTGTTGTACATGCATTCTCAGGCAGTATAGATGTCGCTAAGCGTTATATTGACCGTGGGTTGTGCTTGGGTATAGGAGGCACTATTACGTACGAACGCGCCAAGAAAACGAGAGACACAGTCGTTTATCTCGTCAAGCACCACCTAGACTCGTTATTACTTGAAACCGATTCGCCGGATATGCCGATGCAAGGTCGCCAAGGTCAGCCAAATTTACCTCGTTATATTGGAGATGTAATCGATACACTTACGTCGATTACAGGCGTAAGTGCTATGGTATTAAAGAAACAAACGACAAAGAATTACCAGCGGGTTTTTCTAGGTGAAAGGGTTTAGGGAAGTGATTAGCCAGTTATGTCCTATACACTGGCCAATCTAATTTACCCAGCAAATCTCATTTACTTAAACCGTTTAGACTCGATAGTATCAATTACCCACGGACGCAGCTTATAGAACCCTCTGGTGACATAAATCCCCAAAAGCAAGGCAAGAAAAACCAAGATACATGCAATCAATGTTAACTGATAACGCAAGGTTAGCGGGCTCTCAAGCACCGCTTGGGTATTCATGTGAATGTTTACATACCCTAAAAGCACACCGTTTTCGTTGGTAACGGGTTCGACGTAGGTTAGGGGGGTAAGGCCATCTGTTTGACTCATGGCGACGACGCTGTCGATTTTTGGTAGGGGAGCCAAATATCGTCCATCTTTATCAAAAACCGAGACCCCTACAATGTGTGGCTCTTGTGTCAATACAGCAGTAATTTTCTCGATACGCGCGCGCGTTAAACCTGTTTGAGAAGTGTTAGTTATGGCGCCATGCGCAACCTCATTATCAACACTTTCGTTACTTGAGTGTGAGGGTTCTAATAGCTTTGCGTATTGTCTAGCAATACTTTCACCAGAGAAGCGTGTTTGCACGGTTAGCCAATCTTGCTGATACTGCTGGAACAACAAAACCAGTGCGACAACAAGTGCTATAACAACACACACTACAAGCGTATGGAACAACCTCTTTAATGCGGTATATACCGAGTGGGAGTCGTTGTTAGCTTGCACATACTTTGGTGGATTAGCGTTTGCCAATAGTGCCGCCTTTATTTATTGATAATGCTTAATACTTCTAACACTAGGATAACTCGAAATAATTTAAAAGAGGATATTTTATTAGAAGAGGTAATTGGTTAGCATTAGTTCATCAATCATTTTCGGATATACCCCGTGCAATCTACCATCGACACGCTGTTAAGTGCTCAAACTGATGATGCTCGCCATAGTGCTAGCGCGTTAGCCTCCTTTGTTTCAAAGCAACACTCTGAAGTCGCGTTTTCTCACACTTTAACTATCGCAGGTCAGGCCCTCACAGGCCATTTACTGGCAGGCGCATTATCGGCTTTAGCACACTGTTTTACGCCAGTAAGTATTGCATTTCATGCGCTGCATCAACAGTTTGGAGATGACGTCGTAGAGGTAAGGGGAAACCTAGAGAGTGTTGAGCGTGAAGTCCTTAATAAAACCCTCTCAGGGGTCAGTACATCATTTAACATTGATGTAGGTGTCCAAGGAGAGCGACCACGTCTTGATACGCCAGGTCTGTTGGTGATGGATATGGATAGCACGGTTATTGCGATAGAGTGTATTGATGAAATTGCAAAGCTGGCTGGTGTGGGGGAGCAGGTTGCTGAAGTTACCGCTAAGGCCATGCGAGGAGAAATTGCCTTTAATGATAGCTTGGTGCACCGGGTGGCTTGTCTTGAAAATGTGCCGGTAGCTCACCTCGCGCAAATTCGAGACAGCATTCCCCTTATGCCTGGCATTCAAGTGTTGTTATCAACCCTCAAGCAACATAAATGGAAACTCGCCATTGCGTCAGGAGGCTTTACCTATTTCGCAGATTACCTCAAAGAAAGACTGGGACTTGATTATGCAATATCTAATACGTTGGAAATCAGTGAAGGCAATCTAACAGGTAAAGTAGTAGGGGAAATTGTTAATGCGGATGTCAAAGCGCGCACCGTAGAAACGTTGGCACGTGAATGGTCAATTCCATGTAGTCAAACTGTGGCAATGGGAGATGGCGCAAATGATCTTGTTATGATGGCGCAATCAGCACTGGGTGTCGCCTGCCATGGAAAACCACTTGTTAACGAAAAGGCTGATGTTGCAATCCGCGTGGGCAGTTTACACAGTATGCTGTACTTCTTAGGCTCTTAAGTTGTATTACCGAAAAAAGAGCGCCAAATGGCGCTCTTTTTTTGCGGTGAGTTTTCAAATTAGTTAGCTATGCTTGACCGGCAAATAACGATGCGGCGTGTGATGCGCTCTTTAACGTTTTATTAGCCGTAACATCTTCAATACTAAATCCATAGCGTATTAACACCTCGTCGGTGACATCGATAAGGTGGGAACATGCAGCAATACTCCACATCTGCTTTTCTAGGTCACGAGCACGATGCATGGCGTACATAGTGACGTAGTTGATTTCGGTTTGCAGCATCGTCATGTCTGGCTTACCCGTTGTGGTCAGCATTATATGTAAAGCGATAAATTGACCACGCGTCATCGCTTCTTTGATAAATGCTCTGCGCTGTTCGTTATCGTCAAATTTATGCGAATAGCGCGGAATTATCGCCATTCTTGGGTCTTTTTGCGAGACGTCAAACGAGATGAATAACTCTTCTCTTAGCGGCATATTTTCGAGTTTAACGGCTTTAATACCACTTTGTACGAAAGGCGACTCCTGCTTTCTATCTCTGAAAAAGAACTCCAAATTGACTTTGTCTTCTTCTGCAAACTGGGTAGTCAAGGTTGTTACGCGTTCATCTTGTTTGCCAATGATACAAGCTTGAGGCGTATAGCGAATGCCTTCTTTATTCATCAGAAATGAAAGTGAGGTGGCATTTCGTGCATTAATACAACGCAATGCTTGCCCCATACCCGGCACTTCTTCTTCGTCAGACTCAACCTTTAAGCTGCTCTTGTTTTTCTTGATAAGCTCTTCAAAAAATAAACGTGCGCTTTTACCCTCATCGCCGGCAACTGCCTTTAAATGAAGTATGTTCCTTTCGACATTGTGATACACAATGTCGTATTGAAGGTGCATAACATCAAAATTTTTCGTGATTTCCTGAAGCCGTGGAAACGCGACTTCCACTCGACCATCAAGTATGCCTTTGTATTCTTTACTTAATTCAATACGAAGACCTAAACCGTGAACAGAGATATCTTCACTTATCCCTTTGTGCACAATATCGTCGGAATTAAATCGCGCCTCTATTTGCGTTCTTAGCTGATAGCGACTTTCTATCCGCTGTTCTTCGTATTTAAAGCGAATAATTTGAATATTTGAAGGTGCCCGATTGCGTGGATGACCAAAATTGCGCAGGTGCGTTAAGTTATCGCGATTAAACTTAAATTCGTTATATGTTTCTTGCCCGGTAACAGATGTAACATCAGTAACGTGCGCTAAGTAACGTAAGTTTTTTAGCTTTGACATCAGTCTTGCTGATGGTGGGGTGTTTAACTTTTTAACTTTATTGCCTACCGAATCTGGGATAGATAAGGGTATGTAAGCTTGTTCAGGCGTTATTTCGGTCAGTGTAATCTTAAACACGCGCCAACTTACCTTTTTACTGCCAAATCCTAAGAACACCTTTGCAAGAATTTCTTTTTGAAGTAACTCTTCGTAAGACGCTGAATAGAAATAGACCTTATCATTTTGTAGGTGCGTAAAGCTAAATACAAAAATTTCTCTTACATCTTCAGGCTTGTTGACTAGACGCGTTAGCCGCTCTTGCGTTAGCAAAAAATTTAATCGGCAGACGTCTTCTTCATCTTGCCAATAATGAATGGTTTCCCTATTCACTTCGTTCATCATTGCATAGCGCGGTACCATGGTACCGTTAATCACATCAATAAAAACGGGGAGCGTTGGGCTACGAGGAGAAAAGTACTGTTCGCAAATTTTACTTTTTATGGCGTCTAAGGTATTGGTCATATTCACTTTATAGCGGCGTTTGTTGCCGGTAATAAAGTTATCGAGAAATTTGTCAAAAGCGGCATTTGGATAATCATCATCCCGTTGCAGCGCTAAGTAATTGACGTCATTCTTTGTGCTAACTTTTACAAGTTTATAAGCAATGCCATTTTTTTTGTCTAACGCAAATTCACTTTCTAGCCCTCTAAAGTAAATAAAGAGTGTTTCGTCTTGGCGAAAAAAGGTGTCTTTAGAAAGTTTGACCTGAAGACCTTTCAGTGAAATGTCGACGCTTAATCCTCTGACCGATTGCCCTGATTTATCGAAAATTTCTACCGCGACAGCAAAGTTCATCCTTTCGGCGTTACGCTGTTGGTAATCTAATAAGTTAACAGTGGGAACCTTGAATTGTTCTAACACCGCTGAGCGCTTCTTTATTTGCGGGCTCTCTTTGTCTGCGCGTTCTTGCGCTAACTCTTTCTCACGCATCAAACGGAAGTTGTTTTCGGTATTTTGGACGGCTTCGTATACGCCATAGGTATACCTTCCGAAAACGCGCAATTGCTCTTCAAACTTATCAACCGCTATCTCATCCATGTAGTGAGTACGGCCTTCATGAACATACTTGTTACACTTGCCGTCAACGTGGCCGCGTAAATCGATAGTGCGCAAGCAAGGCTTTGCCAAGCGCTTTACTTCCATCTTGATAAGAAAGCGTTTTTCTTTGGGAACGTCAGACGCGATCTGAAGCAATACTTGGTTGAACTCAGGTTCATTAACCATGGGCTTTAGCTGGTCTATTATGTCAGCATATTGCTTTAAATCTTGACTCATGAATGCGCAACTTTGTCTTTAAGTATCATTATTTTAGTTGTTATCGGCAATTCAGCCAAACTCATTAATATGAAGCCTTTAGACCTTGTTGTCCCTGAAATCCACGGCTGTCTGTAACAATGTAGCCTAATTGTTGGCATGATATGTCGTGTAGACAGTTAACGATCCTCTACCGTGTAAAAAGGTCTGGCGGGGTGTACTTATATTGTTGATGTTGGTGATAGAATACTCCTTTTATGTGACGGATAAAATAGCAATATGGCAAAACGTAAAACCGCTTATGTATGTTCCGACTGTGGCGCAGAGTTTCCACGCTGGCAGGGGCAGTGCTCAGAATGTAAAGCATGGAATACAATAAGTGAGTTTGTTGTAGCCAGTGCCAAAGCATCTACGCGTCAATCGACGTCCGGTTATGCTGGGCAAACTGCGGCAAAAATTGAGACTTTGAATGCCATCGACCTTGAGTCATTGCCTCGATTTAGCTCAACATTTAAAGAACTCGATAGAGTACTTGGCGGTGGTATTGTGCCTGGCGCTGCAATGTTGATAGGCGGCTCGCCGGGGGCAGGGAAAAGTACACTGCTCTTACAAGTCATGTGTCAGATGGCAAAAGTAGAAAAGGCACTTTATGTCACTGGTGAAGAGTCGTTGCAGCAAGTTGCAATGCGCGCGAAGCGCCTGAACCTACCTGATGACAAATTAATGATGCTCGCTGAAACCAATGTCGAGACCATTTGTGATTTGGCGCTTACCCAAAAGCCTAAAATTATGGTTATTGACTCCATTCAGGTGATGCATGTCTCCGACGTACAGTCGGCACCTGGCAGTGTTTCTCAAGTAAGAGAGAGTGCTGCGTATTTGACGCGCTTTGCTAAGCAAAATCACATTGCCATGTTTATCGTGGGTCATGTCACTAAAGATGGCAATCTAGCGGGCCCTAAAGTGCTCGAGCACTGTATTGATAGTTCAATGATGCTAGAGGGAGAAAGTGACGGGCGTTATCGTACATTGCGCAGTCACAAAAACCGATTTGGCGCGGTAAATGAATTGGGCGTTTTTGCTATGACAGAGAAAGGATTAAAGGAGGTTAGCAATCCTTCGGCTATTTTTCTCAGTCGCGGTGAGAATGAAACGCCAGGGTCAAGTGTGATGGTTATCTGGGAGGGGACGCGACCGCTACTTGTTGAAATTCAAGCGCTGGTTGATTATTCCCAAATGTCGAATCCTAGACGAATTGCAGTGGGGCTAGATCAAAATCGTTTGTCGATGCTTTTGGCAGTCTTGCATCGTCATGGCAATGTGCAAATGAATGACCAAGATGTATTTGTAAATGTCGTTGGGGGCGTAAGAGTTTCTGAGACAAGTGCAGACTTAGCGTTGTTGCTAGCCATGATTTCAAGTTTTCGAAATCGCGCGTTGCCCCGTGATTTGATTGTATTTGGAGAGGTTGGTTTGGCAGGTGAAATACGGCCAGTGCCAAACGGGACCGAGCGTATAATAGAAGCTGCCAAACACGGTTTTAAGCGCGCAATCGTACCTAAAGCCAATGCGCCAAAACAGCCTATCAATGGAATGAAAATTGTGCCTGTTGCGCGTTTATCAGAAGCACTTGACGCTCTCGAGTAGAGCGTTAACTGGTAACACTATGATGTGGTTTATCGAGGTACTTGGTAAACCGCATTAACCAGTGCATTTAAGTCTTTTTCCTCAATATCCATATCTGCGCTATTTAGTGCTATTAATCTGCGAAGCGCACTTACACTGTCTACGTCCATTCGTTCAACCTTGCAACCCAGTGAAACCATATCTTTGCGGCTATCAGAATGTCGATAGAGCTGTGAGATGTACAAGGTAATCAGTGGGCTGTCATCGTTAGCTTGAAACTTCGCAATGTAAGGCTCATGACTGTCAAAAGGCAGATGAGCAAGCGCTGATTCCATAGCTTGAAGCTTTATTCCTTGTAGTGATACGTCACTGACCATTACCTCTATATCGGTATTACTATGAGACAGTATCCCATTTACGTTTAATGATACTCGCTGAAACTGGCGCTTATCTGTCATGCCACACTACCTTCTGCCTGTTCTTATGCTCAGTATTGGACAATTCAGGGCGCATGGCAATAAAAAAGCCCTCGATAATGAGGGCTTTTGGCAACACATGTGGACAGTGTTCGACTATCGCGTTATTTGGCCATTCGCTTGTATTTAAGACGATGTGGCTCAACCACATCTTGTCCAAACTCTTGCTTCAACCAGCTCTCATAATCTGAGTAGTTGCCTTCAAAGAAATTAATATTACCTTCGTCACGGTAATCCATAATGTGTGTTGCCACACGGTCAAGGAACCAGCGGTCGTGCGAGATAACCATTGCGCAGCCTGGGAATTCCAATAGCGCATTTTCAAGTGCTCGTAATGTTTCAACGTCCAAGTCGTTAGTTGGCTCATCCAGTAGCAATACGTTGCCGCCCGCTTTCAATAGCTTGGCAAGGTGAACACGGTTTCGCTCACCACCGGATAGGTCTTTAATGAACTTCTGTTGGTCAGTACCTTTAAAGTTAAAACGGCTACAATATGCACGGCTGTTTATTTCAAAGTTACCGATTCGGATAATGTCTTGGTCGTCAGAAATCTCTTTCCAAACGGTGTTGTTTTCGTTCATGTGGTCGCGGAACTGTTCTACCGCAGCAATGTGCACCGTTTCACCTAAATCGATGTTACCCGAGTCTGGTTGCTCAGCACCGGTTAGCATTCTAAACAGTGTTGACTTACCTGCGCCGTTAGGACCAACAATACCGACAATCGCACCTTTAGGTACTTTGAATGAAAGGTCGTCAATAAGTACGCGATCACCATAAGATTTCTTAAGGTTAGTGACTTCGATAACTTTGTCACCTAGGCGCTCGCCTGGTGGAATGAAAAGCTCATTTGTTTCATTACGCTTTTGATAATCGCTAGTCGACAGCTCTTCAAAGCGCGCCATACGGGCTTTGCTTTTTGCATGACGGCCTTTCGGGTTTGAACGTACCCATTCAAGCTCTTGCTTCATGCTCTTCATGCGGGCTGTTTCTGCACGCTCTTCCTGTTGCAAGCGGTTTTCTTTTTGCTCTAGCCATGATGAATAATTGCCTTCCCATGGAATACCTTCACCACGGTCAAGTTCTAATATCCAGCCTGCAACGTTATCTAAGAAGTATCTATCGTGGGTAATCGCGACTACGGTACCCTCGTAGTCGTGTAGGAAACGCTCTAACCATGCCACTGATTCTGCATCTAAGTGGTTAGTGGGTTCGTCTAGCAGCAGCATTTCAGGCTTTTCAAGTAATAGTCTACACAGCGCAACACGACGGCGTTCACCCCCTGATAATTTGCTTACATCAGCGTCCCAAGGCGGTAGACGAAGTGCATCTGCTGCGCGCTCTAATGCATTGTCTAGGTTGTGACCATCTTTCGACTGGATAATTGCTTCTAGCTCGCCTTGCTCTTTTGCCAGCGCGTCAAAATCGGCATCTGGGTCTGCATATGCTGCATACACTTCGTCAAGACGAGTCAGCGCATGTTTAACATCAGCAACGGCTTCTTCAATGTTGCCTCGAACGTCTTTTGATTCGTCTAATTGGGGTTCCTGGGGTAGATAACCCACTTTAAGACCTGGTTGAGGACGGGCTTCACCTTCGATGTCTGTGTCAATACCCGCCATAATGCGCAGTAGTGTCGACTTACCAGCACCATTCAGACCGAGCACACCAATTTTTGCGCCGGGGAAAAAACTAAGAGAGATATTTTTTAAAATGTGTCTATTCGGTGGAACAATTTTGCCCACGCGATGCATACTGTATACGTATTGAGCCATGCTCGATCCTCGCTAGAAAGCGGTAAAACAAAAGAATTAGTCAAATTTGATAACACCCATTACAAAACGACTTGATTAGAGCGTATACAAACTGAAATAGATGGTGTCGTATTCTACTCGTAACAGGATAGATTGTGCCAGAGGCTATCGTCATTTACTCCTGTTCTTGCTGTAATTTTGAGCACTTACCGAGAAATGTGCGATTAAAACATCAAAGCGTGTGGCGATTTAATGTAAACTTAGTCAACAATAAAGTTAGTGCATGTTTGCCACTATTGCATTGTAAGGCAATAGGATATGCGCCATATAGTAATTAAACATCCGAACAGGTACATCGCATGACTGCTATGAATAAACGCACATATAGTTTGGAAGAACTCGCTAATCACGTTGGCGGTGCAGTTCAGGGAGAGGGCAGTGTTGTCATCTCTGCGGTTGGCACCCTTGCTGGGTCTGCTGAACATCAGATTTCTTTTCTTACCAACCCTAAATATAAGCCGCAATTAAAAGATACCAAAGCAGGGGCTGTTATTCTTCACGAAAGTTTAAAAGATGATAGTCCGGTACCAGCGTTAGTTGTTGCTAATCCTCACGCGGCTTTTGCTCGCATAGCTCAGCTTTTTGATACCACACCTGTTGTAGCAAACGGAATTTCAGAATCAGCAGTCATTGCGCCGTCAGCGCGTATAGGTAGTGATGTGTCACTGGGACACAATGTCATCATTGAAGATAATGTTGTACTGGGTGATCGCGTAACCATTGGTGCTAACTCGGTTATTCGCAAAGGCACGCACATCGGGGAAGCGTCAGTTATTCATCCAAATGTGACTATTTATCACGATGTGGTTATAGGCAAGCGGGTTACTGTCCATAGCCAAACGGTGATTGGCGCCGCTGGTTTTGGTTACGCAAATGATAAAGGAGTGTGGCTACCTATCCCTCAAACAGGGTCAGTCCGCATTGGTGATGACAGCCAAATTGGTGCAAGTAGCAGTATTGATAGAGGTGCTATGGAAGACACAATTCTTGGCACCAACGTCATAATCGATAACCAAGTCCAGATTGGTCACAATTGCATAATAGGGGATCACTCTTGCATATGCGGTGCTACTGGAATTGCAGGTAGTTGCCATATCGGTAAACACGTCATCATTGGCGGTGGTGTAGGTATTAATGGACACATTAGTATTTGTGACAACGTACAGGTCACTGGCTATACCATGATTGTTCAAGATATCACTGAGCCGGGCGTTTATTCTTCAGGACAACCTGCGCAAACTAATCGTGAATGGCGAAAAAATACAGTTCGCCTGCAGAAAATTGGAAGCCTTTTTGACCGCGTTAAAATGCTCGAAAAACAGCGCTAATTAATTATCGGCGTAGGTATATCGTTAAACCTACGCCATTTGTATTAATTTCGTAATAAAGCGGTATACACGGGGCTGAAAATGACTAGAATATGGCCTCAAATTGAGCTATCGGCGCAGATACTAACCTGCATAGGCTATTGGCAATACCGCAGTCACTTATGCAGATTGGTATTATTTTACGCCACATTAAAACCGCAGTTAAGGAGCCCCCATGTTTTCTCGCGAAATGAACATAGCTGACTTTGACCCAGAATTAGCCGATGCAATGGCAAAAGAGGTTGAGCGTCAAGAACATCATATTGAGCTAATTGCCTCTGAAAACTACTGTAGCCCACGCGTGATGGAAGCGCAGGGTTCACAACTTACTAATAAGTATGCAGAAGGTTACCCGGGCAAGCGCTACTACGGTGGTTGTGAGCACGTTGACGTTGTTGAGCAGTTAGCCATCGATCGTGCGAAAGAACTTTTCGGTGCGGAATACGCAAATGTTCAGCCACACGCAGGTTCTCAAGCTAACTCTGCCGTATTTATGGCATTGCTAGATGCTGGCGATACTGTATTAGGTATGAGCTTATCTGAAGGTGGCCACCTTACTCACGGCTCTCACGTAAACTTCTCTGGTAAAACCTACAATGCGGTTCAGTACGGTCTAAACAAAGAAACGGGTGAAATTGATTACGCTCAAGTAGAAGCGCTTGCGAAAGAGCACAAACCGAAAATGATTATTGGTGGTTTCTCTGCGTATTCTGGCGTTGTAGATTGGGCTAAGTTCCGTGAGATTGCTGACAGCGTTGGCGCGTTCCTATTAGTTGACATGGCCCACGTTGCTGGACTAGTTGCAGCTGGTGTTTACCCTAACCCGCTTCCTCACGCGCATGTAGTGACAACGACGACCCATAAAACCCTTGCAGGTCCTCGCAGTGGCTTGATCCTTTCTGCTTGTGGTGATGAGACTATCTACAAAAAGCTAAATAGCTCGGTATTTCCAGGCAACCAAGGCGGACCACTTTGCCACGTTATTGCGGCTAAAGCGGTGGCGTTCAAAGAAGCACTTCAGCCAGAGTTCAAAGCGTATCAGCAGCAGGTTGTTGCAAATGCGAAAGCCATGGTTGCAGTAATGATTGAGCGTGGTTACAAGATTGTTTCTGGTGGTACTGACAACCATTTGTTCCTTCTTGACCTCATTGACAAAGACATTACAGGTAAAGATGCTGATGCAGCATTAGGTGCAGCAAACATCACGGTTAATAAAAACTCGGTACCAAATGATCCGCGTTCACCGTTTGTAACCAGTGGTCTGCGTATCGGTAGTCCAGCAATTACTCGTCGTGGCTTTAAAGAAGAAGAAGCGAAGCAAGTTGCAAGCTGGATCTGTGACATTCTTGACAACATGGGCGATGAGTCTGTTATCAAGCGTGTGCAAGACGAAGTTGTAGCGCTTTGCGCGCAATTCCCTGTTTATAAGTAAATAGGTTTGTCTTTTATTGCGTACTTTGGTAGTAATGCAGAGATAACTCTGATGAGAACCTAAGTACGCAATTGTTAAGGATATTTTATGTTTTGCCCTTTCTGCTCCGCGCAAGAAACCAAAGTGATTGATTCTCGCCTTGTAGCGGAAGGGCATCAAGTGCGCAGACGTCGCGAATGCATCGTTTGCCATGAACGCTTTACCACATTTGAAAGCGCAGAATTGGTTATGCCTCGCGTAATCAAGCGCGATGGCTCTAGAGAGCCGTTTAACGAAGATAAATTGCGTGCTGGGCTACAACGTGCGCTAGAAAAACGTCCCGTCAGTACCGAAAAAGTAGAGCAATGTATTTTATCGCTTAAGTCTGAGCTTCGCGCTACAGGTGAGCGAGAAGTAGAAAGTGAGCTGCTGGGTAACTTAATAATGAAAGCACTTAAAGAGCTAGATAAAGTTGCTTATGTACGCTTTGCATCGGTCTACCGCTCCTTCGAAGATATTAGAGAGTTTGGAGAAGAAATAGCACGATTGGGCGACTGAGGCGAAACCCGCTTATCACAGGATAAATTGTGGACCACGCTATTATAAATAGAGACTATCATTGGATGGCAAAAGCTATCCAACTTGCCAAAAAAGGCCTTTACACCACGTCACCTAACCCTCGCGTTGGTTGTGTTATTGTCGATGAAAGTAATCAATTGATTGGCGAAGGCTTCCATATTCAAGCCGGTACTCCTCATGCGGAAGTTCACGCTTTAAGAGAAGCCGCGCTTTCAAGAAAACAGGGCGCGAAAGGGGCTACTGCTTATGTCACGTTAGAGCCTTGCAGCCATTTTGGCAGAACACCGCCTTGTGCCGAAGCGCTAGTGAGAGCGCAGGTTGCACGCGTTGTAATAGCGATGACTGACCCCAATCCTAATGTAAGTGGAAACGGTATTCGCATTCTACAAGATGCAGGTATTGAAGTGGTTAGCGATGTAATGGCTGCTGAAGCTGCAGCGCTGAACCCTGGCTTTATCAAACGCATGTTGACGGGTGTGCCCTTTGTTCGTGTAAAACTTGGCATTAGCTTGGATGGTAAAATAGCGCTGGGCAATGGCGTTAGCCAATGGATCACAGGGGCTGAGGCTAGACGCGATGTGCAACATTATCGCGCAAAAAGCTGCGCAGTACTGACAGGCTCTGGTACCGTCAAAGCCGACGATCCAAGTCTACTGGTAAGAGTAAATGAAGCGGGCTTTACAGATTACCCTCTGGAGAAAGTGAGGCAACCGACCAGAGTAGTCGTGGATAGCAAGAACGCGCTAGGTCAAGACTACCAGCTGATGAAAGATGGTCACACCACACTTATTGCTACCACGCAGGCCCAGCCAGATACCGCCAGTGAACACTTTATTTGCGTAGATGAGCAAGAGGGAAAAGTTGATCTTAGTGCGCTTTTGCAAGCGCTTGGTGACAAGCAATACAATGAAGTATGGGTTGAAGCCGGGCCCGGACTTGCTGGAGCATTACTTAGTGAAGGCTTAGTTGATGAACTTATTTGTTATCAAGCGCCTAAATTATTAGGCGATAAAGGCATCAGTATGGTGAATTTGCCCGATTTTACATCGCTTGATCAATCTATTTCACTGACGCTCATTGAAAATCGGCAGGTGGGGAACGATATTAAGCTTATCTTCCGTTCAGATGTTAGCAACACAACACGCTAACTTCGCTTAAGAGGAAATCTATGTTTACCGGAATTATTCAGGCGCTAGGCACTATCCAGAAGTTGGATAACCGCGGAAATGACATTCGCCTTACTGTATCGTCACCTACCTTAGACATGTCTGATGTGGCGCTTGGAGACAGCATTGCCACTAACGGTGTGTGTCTAACTGTTACAGATATGGGCAAAGACTTCTACTGTGCAGACGTTTCAGCAGAAACCATCAAATTGACGGGGTTTGCGCATTATTCAGCGGGTTCTACTGTTAATTTGGAAAAGGCAATGCGTCCAACAGACAGGTTTGGTGGACATATTGTTTCTGGTCACGTCGATGGCGTTGGTACAGTAACTCAAATCATTAAACACGCCGACTACATAGAATTTTGGGTGAAAGCACCCGAAGATCTTGCCAAGTATATTGCGCACAAGGGCAGTATAACCGTTGATGGGATTAGCCTTACGGTTAATGAAGTTAATGGCGCTGAATTTATGTTGTGGATCATTCCACATACATTAAAAGAAACGATTATGGGCACGTACAAAGTCGGTACAGCAGTTAACCTTGAAGTAGATGTTATCGCACGATACTTAGAGCGGTTAATGCTAGGTGACAAAGCGGCTGAACCGAAAAGCAAAGGCATTGATATGGCCTTTCTTGCCGAGAACGGATTTTTAAAAAGATAACCCTACAAGAAGCACAAATTATGGCATTTAACACTACACAAGAAATTATCGAAGACATTCGTCAGGGCAAGATGGTCATTCTGATGGATGATGAAGATCGCGAAAATGAAGGCGATCTGATTATGGCGGCTGAGCATGTCACCCCTGAAGCCATAAACTTTATGGTTACCCATGCACGCGGCCTAGTGTGTTTGCCAATGACGCAAGAACGCTGCCGAACACTGAATTTACCGCTAATGGTAGATAAAAATGAAGCGCAGTTTTCTACTAATTTCACGGTTTCTATTGAAGCTGCTACGGGGGTAACGACTGGTATTTCTGCGGCAGATCGCGCTACGACAATACTTGCAGCGGTTGCTAAAGACGCTAAAGCTACTGACATTGTTCAGCCTGGGCATATTTTCCCACTTATTGCCAAAGATGGTGGCGTGTTAAATCGCGCTGGCCACACTGAAGCTGGGGTTGATTTACCGCGATTGGCAGGGCTTGAGCCCGCAGGCGTGATTGTAGAAATTCTTAATGAAGATGGCACCATGGCACGCCGCCCTGAGCTGGAGAAGTTCGCCGAAAAGCACAATCTTAAAATTGGTACTATTGCCGATCTTATCGAATATAGAAACTTAAACGAAACCACTATCGAGAAAGTGGCACAATGTAATATGCCAACCGAATACGGCGACTTTGAACTTCACACGTTTAAAGACAGTATTGATAACCAACTGCACTTTGCATTGAAAAAAGGTGACATTAAAGAAGATGAGCCAACGTTAGTACGTGTTCACCTTCACAATACCTTTAGTGATCTTCTCGGCTCAACACGCGGTATTCATCGCTCGATGACGCTTGCTGATGGCATGCGCAAAATATCAGAAGAAGGCGGTGTGTTGGTACTGTTAGGTAAAGAAGAACATATTGAACATCAAGTACGTCGCTTTGCAGCTGAAGATAGAGGTGAGCGTCCTACTGGTGCAGACTGGCAAGGCTCATCACGCACTATCGGCGTGGGTAGCCAAATTTTAGCATCAATGGGCGTGCACAAAATGCGCTTGTTGAGCAAACCCATTAAATATCACGCCTTGTCAGGTTATGGCCTTGAAGTCGTGGAGTACGTTCACGACTAATGTACTAAGTTGAACTAAGTTCAACTTAGTTAAAGCGCGGAGGGGGCATGTCCATCGCAAACACGCGGTGAATACATCCATGTACGCTCCGCCACCGCATCCATGCGGTGGAGGGTTTGTGATGGACATGCCCCCTCCACACTAAAGTTCGCACAACCAGTACTTGATGAATAGTTAAAGTTAAAGAAACAATCGATTTTGTTTGGGCGTAGTTGTGGTATACTTCGCGCCGTTTTTTCTCGAGGAATGAAACCATGCAGGTAATTGAAGGTAATATCAGAGCAACCGGTAAGAAGTTTGCTATCGTAGTATCACGCTTTAATAGCTTTGTTGTAGAAAGCTTACTAGAAGGTGCATTAGACACACTAGAGCGTCACGGTGAAGTAAGTGATGACGATATCACGCTAGTACGTGTACCTGGTGCTTACGAGTTACCTGTAGTGGCTAAGAAGCTCGCCGAGAAAAAGTCATTTGATGCCATCATCGCTCTAGGTGCAGTTATTCGAGGCGGTACGCCGCATTTCGATTTTGTTGCTGGTGAATGTAATAAAGGTCTTGCGCAAGTATCACTAGAGTACGGTGTGCCAGTATCATTTGGCGTGATCACAACAGATTCAATTGAACAAGCAATCGAACGTTCAGGGACCAAAGCGGGTAACAAAGGTGCAGAAGCTGCACTAGGCGCGCTTGAAATGGTTAACGTAATCGATGCTGTTGAAAAGCTTTAAGGTAAACATTAAGTGAAAGTTTCAGCTCGTCGTAAAGCCCGTGAATTAGCCTTACAAGGTGTCTATTCATGGCAAATGAGTCACAACGATATCCAGCAAGTTGAACTGGCATTAGCAACCAGTAATGACATGCAAAAGGTGGATATGGCATATTTTCAAGCTTTGTTGCGTGGTGTGGCACACAATGCAAGCAATCTTGATGCGACAATCAAGCCTTACTTAGGCCGTTTGCCTGAAGAACTGGACGCTATTGAAAAAGCCATTCTTCGCATTGCGACACTAGAGCTGACGGAGCGCATCGATGTGCCTTATCGCGTAATTATTAATGAAGCGATTGAACTTGCTAAGGCTTTTGGTGCCGAAGAAAGCCATAAGTTCATTAATGGCGCATTGGATAAAGCTGTGCGCACATTGCGCAAAGATGAGCGCGACTAACCTTACCGTGGCGGCAAGGATTGCCGCTAAAAGGGTTTAAAAATTACCGTGAAAGAATTCGATCTTATCGGCCGCTATTTCTCAAACAGTGGCCACAAACGCAAAGATGTTGTTATTGGTATTGGTGATGATTGTGCTGTAACAACGGTTCCAGAAAATCAACAACTCGCTGTTACCACAGATACGCTGGTCGCTGGCGTACACTTCTTAAAAGATGCACCTGCCAAATCAGTAGCTTACAAAACGGTTGCCGTAAACTTAAGTGATTTGGCTGCCATGGGCGCCGAGCCAGCTTGGATTAGTCTGTCGCTGTCTTTGCCTGAAGTGAATGAGCCTTGGCTTGACGACTTTGTTAGTGGGTTACATGAGCTTACTCAATACTACTCAGTTCAGTTAATTGGTGGTGACACCGTTAAAGGGCCTATGGCAATGACCATTACTGCCCAAGGCTTCATCCCGCCTGGCTCTGAGTTAACGCGAAGTGGTGCTAAGCCTGGTGACTGGGTTTATGTAACGGGGACTTTGGGTGATGCAGGTGCAGGTCTGGATATTCTGCAGGACAATATTGAGGTGGCTGGTGAAGCGAAAGACGTGTTAATAAATCGTCATTACTTTCCCACACCACGAGTGGCTGTAGGTACAGCTATCCGTCGAATTGCAACTTCGTGCATTGATGTCTCAGATGGGCTGATCTCTGATTTAGGCCATATTCTTAATGCGTCAAATTGCGGTGCAAATGTGCATGTCGACAGGTTACCGTTATCCAGAGCACTTACTAGTGCAGTTTCACCAGAGCAAGCCATTGAGTATGCATTATCGGCTGGCGATGACTATGAGCTCATTTTTACCGTTGGTGAAGAGCAGCGTGGCAGTCTTGAAACATCTTTGGCGAGTACCAATGTAAAGGCGACTTGTATTGGACAGTTAACAGGGCAGTCTGGTTTGCTTAGTTTGCTTAAAGACAACGTAAAATACACGCCTACAAATCCTTCAGGTTACGAGCACAGCTTTTAGGCTGCAGGATGTAAACCTAAAGTACTACGCTAAATAAGAGAAACCATTATGCAAGCAGAGTATCGCGCCAGAGTCAGTATGAAGAATCCGGTACACTTTCTGGCTCTTGGCTTTGGTAGTGGTCTAGTGCCTTTTATGCCAGGTACGTTTGGCTCATTAGCAGCAATCCCTTTGCTTGTTTTATGTGCCAATGTATCGATTATTTCGTTCGTCGCGCTCACACTTATATTTTCTATTGTTGGTATATATCTTTGCGGCAAAACTGCAGATGATATGCAAGTGCACGATCATGGTTCTATCGTTTGGGATGAAATAGCGGGCATGTTTGTGACATTTCTGCTTGTCCCAATCTCACTATCTACTTTAGTGATTGGGTTCGTCCTATTTCGTTTGTTTGATATTTTAAAGCCTTGGCCAATAGGTATCATTGATAAACGCTTACACGGCGGTACAGGTATCATGTTAGACGATTTAATCGCTGGTGCTATGGCTTGCGGATGTTTACATCTATTAATGTGGTTTTGGCCAGCGTCACTGCAGTTTATATAAGCGTGTAACCCCACACTTACCTAATATAAAAAAGCCCGCGTTTGCGGGCTTTTTTTATGTGCTTAAATTTGTATAGGCTTGAATAGGAGATTAGTGACCTCGCTTTATTTCGTGAGTTCCTGTATAGCGTTAACAATACCCTTGGTATCCAAACCATGCACGTTATACATTTCTTGCTGCGTACCTTGCAAAATAAAGCTATCAGGCAGCCCTAGTATCTTTACTGGCTTCAATATGCCGTTTTGTTGCAAATGTTCCAGTACCGCGCTGCCCGCTCCACCCATAATACAGCCGTCTTCCAGCGTTATGAGTGCATCATGTTCACTGGCCGCTTTCATTACTGCTTCGCCGTCTAACGGCTTCACAAAGCGCATATCAATAACCGTGGCATTGCATTCTTCAGCCGCTTCTATTGCATAAGGCAATAAACAACCAAAGTTTAAAATAGCGACGCGCTTGCCATCATCCACATTTGATGAACGTATCAGACGAGATTTACCAATCTCAAGTGCAGTCATTTCCTCATCTGGTGTAATACCCATACCAGCGCCACGCGGATAACGCACCGCTGCTGGTTTTTGAAGCTTGTGGCCTGTATAGAGCATTTGTCTGCATTCATTTTCGTCCGCAGGGGCCATAACCACCATGTTAGGGATACAGCGCAAAAAGGCGATATCAAATGCGCCCTGGTGGGTTGGACCGTCAGCGCCAACAATGCCCGCTCTATCAATCGCGAATAACACAGGTAAGTCTTGAATGGCGACATCGTGAATTAGCTGGTCGTAAGCGCGCTGTAAAAATGAAGAGTAAATTGCTACAACCGCGTTCATGCCATCTTTTGCTAATCCTGCACCGAACGTGACGGCGTGCTGCTCTGCGATGGCAACATCAAAGTATTGGTCTGGGAATCGCTGCGAGAACTCAACCATACCTGAGCCTTCGCGCATCGCGGGCGTAACAGCCATCAACTTAGGATCTTGGGCTGCCATATCACATAACCACTTACCAAAAATAGCCGAGTAGGTAGGGGCTGAAGGTTTCGATTTAGGAAGCGCATTATCAGCAGGGTTGAATTTAGGCACAGCATGAAACTTGATAGGATCCTGTTCGGCTACGGCATAGCCTTTTCCTTTTTTAGTTACTACATGCAGCAACTGAGGGCCTTCAAATTTACGCATGTTGCGCAAGGTATCGACAACAGCGTTAACATCATGGCCGTCAATTGGGCCGATATAGTTAAAACCTAATTCTTCAAAAATAGTACCAGGTACTACCATGCCTTTTAAGTGCTCTTCAGCACGGCTGGCGAACTCTTTAATAGGCGGCACATTACTTAGCAGCTTTTTGCCACCATCACGAATAGAGTTAAAGAAATTACCGGTGAGCAATCTAGCCAAATGACTATTTAATGCACCTACATTCTCAGAAATCGACATTTCGTTGTCATTAAGCACCACAACCATGTCTTTTTTGATATCGCCAGCGTGGTTCAGCGCTTCAAATGCCATACCTGCTGTCATAGCGCCATCGCCGATAACGGCAACTACTTTGCGGTCTTTGCCTTCTTTTTCCGCGGCAACCGCCATTCCCAGGGCTGCACTAATTGAGGTAGACGAATGACCCACTGCAAAGGTGTCATAATCGCTCTCTGGTGGCCATGGAAAGGGATGCAGTCCATCTTTTTGACGGATTGTGCTCATGCGCTCTGCACGACCGGTGAGAATTTTGTGTGGGTAGGCCTGGTGCCCAACATCCCACAATAATCGGTCGAATGGCGTGTTATACACGTAGTGCAGCGCCACCGTTAATTCGACTGTACCTAAGCCTGAGGCAAAATGGCCACTTGTTTGGCTTACGCAATTAAGTAAATACTCACGCAACTCATCAGCTAACTCGCGCAGCTTGTCTTGAGGCAGCTGTCTCAGCTTTTCTGGTGTTTGCGCAAGCGCAAGCGTTGGGTAATGTTGGAGATCTAAACTCATGTACTTATTATCTTTTTCAACATGGCGCGTGGCTAGTGGTCGCGTTTTACCAAAAGCTCGCTAAACGCAATTAAACTGTCTGTATTGTAGGGTAAACGCGACAAGGCTTGAAGTGCATTATTATGAAGAACTTCTAACTCTTGCTTGGCGCCATCTAGGCCCAACTTGGCGGGAAACGTGTTCTTGCCAAGTGCCTGATCTGAGCCTGCAGGTTTTCCTAACTGCTCACTACTGCCTTCAACGTCAAGAATATCGTCTTGAACTTGAAATGCCAGACCTATATCAGCCGCATATGCCATTAAATCGGCCTGAGCTTGCACAGTAAGGTCTTCGCTCACGATAGCTATCATTTCTATACACGCTTTCAACAGCGCACCTGTTTTTAATTTATGCAGCTGTTTTAATTCTTCGAGTGAAATGGTTTTGCCCGTACTTGCCAGGTCTATCGCCTGGCCACCACACATGCCCAAATAGCCAGCACTTTTTGCAAGAATAGAAAGCAAGTTACTGCGCTTAGTTTGTGCATAATTGCTAAGTGGCGCATCTGCTAGCACACTAAAAGCAAGTGACTGGAGCGCATCACCAGCAAGAATTGCCGTGGCTTCGTCGAAGGCAATATGACAGGTAGGCATGCCGCGGCGCAGGTCATCGTCGTCCATGGCTGGCAGATCATCATGCACTAAGGAATACGCATGAATACACTCGATGGCCATACTAATCGCCATTTGGTCTTTCTTTGGCACGTCAAGCGTGTTGCCCACTACCTGAACAAGAAGCGGACGCATGCGCTTACCGCCGGCGAGCAACGCGTGACGCATTGCGTCTTTTAGTCGCGGAGCGTAATCGGGTAACTCGTCAATTAGTGTAAGAAGAGATGCATCAGTCTGTTGTTTCACTTGCTGATGCAAAGCAGAAAAATTCATAGATTACCTGTTAGTTAAAAATGAACGATTTAAGGTTGTTCACTTTCAGGAAGCGTTTTTAATGTGTCGTTACCTTGCTCGCTAAGCAGTATCTTTACTTTTTGCTCAGCATTTTCAAGCGACTTTTGGCCTTGGCGAGATAATGCGATTCCGCGTTCGAACTTTTCCAATGCTACATTGAGTGGCAAGTCACCGTTTTCCATATCGTTCACGATGGCTTCTAATTCCGCAAGGGTTTCTTCAAAAGAAGTTGCGTCTTTTTCAGTCGTCATAAAATTCACTCAATTTTGTGGCCAAATTACATGTACGCGCACATTAACTGAGGGGTGCACATGGGTCAAATGGTTTGTCCGTATATTGCCTATAACGATGCAAAAATCGAACAATCGGTAAACTCAGTGGGTAGTGAAAGGTAAAAGGGCGTACCAAATTAAATGTGCTATAGTCCTCAAAATAGGTGGTAATGCGAAACATTGTTTTACGCAATCAGCGTTGCATTCCTTTTGCAAATTGCTACCACACTGAAATAAATGTGATATTTTTCAATAATGTCGTTTTAGTATTTTAATACTTTGCCGATAGAATACATGTACATCAATAGCACTGTCTGCACATAAATGAGGAAGAGTGAGTGGATTTAGCAACCGTCATAGGTATGTTGGGCGCCATCGGTTTCATAGTAATGGCTATGATATTAGGCGGCAGCATGAGCATGTTCATAGACGTGCAATCTATACTTATCGTTTTCGGTGGAACCTTATTCGTAGTCTTATCTCAGTTTACCCTTGGCCAATTCTTTGGCGCAGGTAAGGTGGCGGGTAAGGCCTTTATGTTCAAAATTGAGTCGCCAGAAGAGCTTATCGAAAAAATCGTAGAAATGGCAGATGCGGCGCGTAAAGGTGGGTTTCTTGCACTCGAAGAAGCTGAGATATCGAATGAATTTATGCAAAAAGGCGTAGACATGCTAGTTGACGGACACGATATTGAAGTGGTTCGTGCAACCTTATCCAAAGACATCGCAATGACAAGCGAACGGCATGACTTCGGCGCATCTATCTTCAAAGGTATGGGAGACGTAGCGCCAGCAATGGGGATGATAGGTACCCTAATTGGGCTTGTGGCCATGCTGTCTAACATGGATGACCCCAAGGCTATCGGCCCTGCAATGGCGGTAGCACTTTTGACTACGCTATATGGTGCCTTCTTTGCCAACGTAGTGTGTTTACCTATTGCATTTAAACTTGCTGTACGCGCAGGTGAGGAAAAGCTCAATCAGAGTCTCGTATTAGACGGTATTGTCGGTATTGCTGATGGTCAAAATCCACGCGTAATTGAAGGTGTTTTGAAGAACTATCTTGCAGCTAGCAAACGCGGTGCTGCCGAGGAAGAATAATGGCCGAAGAAGAATGCCCAAAATGCCCCCCCGAGGGGCTGCCCGCTTGGATGGGAACATTTGCAGACCTTATGTCTCTGCTGATGTGCTTCTTCGTGTTACTTCTGTCATTCTCCGAAATGGATGTCCTCAAGTTTAAGCAAATTGCGGGCTCGATGAAGTTCGCCTTTGGTGTGCAAAATAAAATTGAGGTTAAAGACATTCCGAAAGGAACAAGTGTTATCGCAATGGAGTTTAGACCGGGTAAACCTGACCCAACGCCAATTGAATCTATTCAGCAGCAGACCATTGAAATGACACAGCAGATGTTAGAGTTTCAAGCAGGCGATGAAGACTCGGCAGGGGGGCGTCAGAAGCAACGCGGTGAACAACGTGGCGGTCAATCTCAGCAAACTGCCAATGAGTCAGCATCGTCGGCTGAACAAAGCTCTGAACAAACACAAACTGCAGAATTGATGAAGAAAATTGCACAGCAGCTTCAAAAGCAGATTTTGGATGGCTCTATAGAAATGGAGTCTTTGGGGCAGCAGATCACCATACGTATTCAGGAAAATGGTTCCTTCTCAGCAGGCTCTGCATTCTTACAGCCACAATTCCAACCTGTTTTAAGAAAGATTGGTGTACTGTTGGCCGATGTACCCGGCGAAATAGAAATTTCCGGACATAGCGATGGGCAGCATATTGCCAATGAGCTTTATCGTTCAAATTGGGACTTGTCAGCACAGCGTGCTGTTGCAGTGGCCGAGGCCATGCGCACTGCGCCTGGTTTTGATGAAAGTCGAATGTCTGTAGTAGGCAAAGCCGATACTGCTCCCGTTGTCGAAAATGCAACTACAGCTCAAGATAGGGCCAAAAATAGGCGGGTAGAGATCAATATCAATCAAGGCAAGCCCATGCTTTCAAAGCCCATCTCTGTCATAGATGAATAAGCAGTAGTATTAATTCATTGAGCACAATAAAAACGGCGCATTTTCAGCGCCGTTTTTGTGAAGAATATAGATTGTTACTAGCGTGCGAGCGTTGCTCTAAACTGTGGTTTTGACACCACGAGTTGTACAGTACTTATCGTGCGCTCAAGGAACCCACCTTCGCAATATTTCAAGTAGTAAGTCCACATACGCATAAAGCGCTCGTCATAACCGTCTTTAAGCAGTTCGTCTTTAGCTGATATAAACGCTTCATACCAATGATTCAATGTCATTGCGTAATCAATACCAATATCATGTAAATCTCTTATCATCATATCGGTATGCTTTTTCAAATGGGCATTCAATTGATATTGCGATGGTAAAAAGCCGCCTGGAAAAATGTACTTTTGAATAAAATCCACGCTGTTTGAATAGCTATCATAACGTCTATCATCAATGGTAATAGACTGTAGTAGCATCAGGCCATTATCTTTTAAAAGCGATGAGCATTTTTCGAAAAAGTTACCTAAGAATTGTTTGCCTACCGCTTCAATCATTTCAATAGAGACGAGCTTGTCGTATTTGCCTTCTAATATTCGGTAGTCTTTTTTCAGCAAGGTAACGCGGTCTGATAGGCCTTCACGGGCGATCCATTCTTGTGCCCACGCATGTTGTTCTTCTGAAATAGTGGTTGTGGTTACTTTGCAGCCATAGTGTTTAGCAGCATAGACAGCAAGACCGCCCCAGCCCGTGCCAATCTCAATTAAGTGATCGCTCTCTTTAAGCTGTAATTTGTCACAAATGGTTTTCAGCTTATAGTTTTGTGCCGCATTGAGTGACGTATTCGCGTCGGGGTAAATGGCTGACGAATACATCATGGTGTCGTCCAAAAAGCGCGTATACAATTTGTTGCCAAGGTCGTAATGCGCTTCGATGTTCTTTTTAGCTTGGTCGCGGGTATTGCGTCGAGCGAAATGCTGTAGTTTATTTATTGGCATAGAAAGCCATTTAAATTTACTTTCCCACTTATCTAGTGTGGGCAGATTTCGAGCGAAAATACGCACAACCGCGGTAACATCGTCACTATCCCAAAGGTCGTCCATGAACGCTTCGCCTGCACCAACACTACCACCAAGTAGCAAACGCCGATACGCGCTCATATCTTTAATATTCACTGTGGCGCGCAATTCATCATTGTCGTCGCCAAATCGTGCGATCTCATCACCGCATTCTTGAATAATAAGACAACCAAAAGGCAGTTGCTTAAGGCATTGAAGAAATAGATTTCGGCACACTTTATCAGCAAGTGATACCTCTGAAGTTGTGAGTAGTACGGATTCACCAAAAGACATTATTATTGTTCCTGACTCTTTTCTGGGTGTGAATACAAGGGCGTTCTTTTTAAAAATAATTTAAGCGCTTGCCAGTATATTCCCGCCATCGTTTTAATGGTCATACTTGGAATACGTTTCATCGCATTAGAAAGATTCGCATCATCAAGCTTAAATTTCTGTAAGTTTATACCTGCACTGAATTCTTTATCGTCACGTACGCAGTCCATCGCTAAAGAAAGTGTATGGCTAGGTTGGGAAATTCGCCAGTGATAGGTCATATCCATCGGATTAAAAGGAGAGACATGAAAAGCTTTTTCGGTGTGCGCTTGTGTCTTCAAATCTACGAGATAGTGATGGCGCTCATTCCAAGGTGTGTTACTGACTTCGGCAAGAAGATGCGTGAATGTGCCTTGGTCATCGCGAAGATAATAGAAATTGACCGGGCTGAAATACAAACCCCACATGCGAATTTGTCCTAGCATGAACACATCGCCTTCTAGCGCAACATTATTATTAAGAGACTGCATTTTTTGCAGTACGGCTTGAGCAAGGGGCACATCTTTATCTCCTAGGTAATCTGAACGCTTAAAACGCGCTCGCGCTCTCTTGGAGGTAGAAAAATGTGAGAGGGTACTGTCCAATGTTTCAAGCTCATTGCCGCTAAGTTTTAACCAAAATAGATAAATGTCGTAGTCGAATTTATGCTGTGTAGGTTTAAACCGTTGATGGAAAACCGTTCCTCGATATATAGCGCTCTCTATCACAGTGTTTCACCAAAGCGTTCACACACATCTAGTGCGCTTCTAACACCATCTTCATGGAATCCGTTGTACCAATAAGCGCCGCAAAAATGAAGGTTATCAACGCCGCAAATCTTTCCTCTTTGTTTCTGCGCCTCGACCATTTCGCTACTGTACTGAGGGTGCGCATAGTCATATTGGCCTAATATCGTATCGTTATCGATGCTTGATGTGTTGTTGAGTGTCACGCAGTAAGTCGAAGGCACAGAGAGACGTTGTAAAATGTTCATATTATAGGTCACTGAAGCTGGACGCATTTCTTCGCTACTGTCTTCCTTTAAACGATAATTCCAGCTGGCCCAAGCAAGCTTTCGTTTAGGGAGCTGGCGAGTGTCTTTATGCATTACTACATCGTTGTTCGCGTATGGAATACTGCCCAATACTTGTTTATGCCAATCACTTGGTTCAGCAATCATGCGCAATGCTTGGTCGCTATGACAAGCAAAGATTATATCGTCGAACAACGCGCTGTTGTTTTGTGCATCAACCACTCGCCACTTGCCTTCGTGTTTTGACACTGATACCACGGCCGTTGATAGCTTAATTTTATCTTTAAAAGCGGCGACAAGGGGGGGAATATATTCACTTGAACCGCCTTTTATTGTGTACCACTGAGGGCGATCTGTGATGTTTAATAGCCCGTGATTATTGAAAAACTGCAGGAAGAAGGTCAGAGGGAAACGTCGAGTTTGCTCTAAACTGCTCGACCATATTGCCGCACACATTGGTAGAATATAGTACCGTGCGAAATCATCACTGAGTTGAAGCTCTTCGATAATATCCTGAAGTGTTAATAAAGATGTATCTCGCTTATCAGCAACCATTTGCTTACACGCTTTATTGAACTTTAATATGTCACGCACAATTCGCCAAAAACGAGGGCGCAATATATTGCGCCGTTGTGCAAACAAACTGTTTATATTGTTGCCGTTGTACTCAATGTTAGCTTTTTCGCTAGTGACGGAGAAGCTCATTTCAGTAGGTTGGTACTCTACACCTAATGACGTTATAAGCTTGATAAAATTGGGGTAAGTCCAATCATTAAAAACGATGAAGCCTGTGTCGATGTTGTGAACCTCGCCATCGTCTGTGATTTGTTTAGTGGCAGTGTGCCCACCAATGTAATCATTCGCTTCATAAACAGTTATGTTGTTCTGTTTGTTTAGTAAGTGGGCGCAGGTTAAGCCCGAAATGCCAGTACCAATAATGGCTATTTCTTTAGTCATCAGTAATTCTCTTATTATTTTTCTCTCATTGCCAAAGACAATCGTTTTTGAATTGGCGTTGGTAATATGTGCATAAATCGTAAAATGAGCCCAAACAAGCGAGGAAAAAAAACCGTTTGCTTGTTACTTTCGATACCTTTAAGCATCGCTTTAGCTGCTTCGCTGGCGGTTATCTTCATTGGCATTTCAAAATCGTTTTTGTCAGTCAACGGCGTTTCAACAAATCCAGGGGACACAGCTTGAACGTCAATACCCTTGTCGTGTAAATCAACTTCAAGCGACTTCGTAAAATAATGTAGAGCGGCTTTACTTGCGCCGTATGCTTGAGAGCGGGTAAAGGGAAGCAGTCGCGCCATGCTGTCTACGATAACTACTTTGTTGCCTTTTTTAAGAATAGGCAAAATGGCATCGACGCAGTGAACAACACCAAAGAAGTTTGGTTCAAATACACGCCTAAACATGTCAGGCTCAAAGTCCTCAACATCGACGTATTCGCATGTGCCTGCGTTTAATATGGCGACGTCAAATGTCTGAGTACGAAGTGCTTCACGTGTTGCTTCTAGTGATGTGACATCGAATTGGCAGGCTTGAATGTTTGTATGTTCACTTAATCTGTCCAATACGTTCTTATTGCGTCCGCAAGCAATTACGTTGTAGCCACTATCCGCTGCGTGTTCTGCCAACGCTTTGCCGATGCCTGATGTTGCGCCTGTAATAAGGAGTGTCTTCACGATGCAAGTCTGCCTTTTATTTTTTTGATAACAAAACCTAATACAGGTACGTGCTCATACACCATTTCGCCCACATCGTAGTAATCTTTGTGGTAAACAATAATGTCATCTTTAATGCCGAGTTGCGTAGTGCCATCAAGAGTGATTATTTTTTTACCTTTTGTAAGCGTAAGTGTCATTGTCCAATTAGCAATATGGGTTACCGAGGAGTCGTTGACTGCGCACTCTAAAATATGGGCGATGTCGAATTTGCAGCTCTCTGCTTGGGTAAGTAAATTGGCAAAGTACTGCTTAACTTCTGTCAGACCCTGATGTGTTGTTATGGGGTCGATGAAAAGAATGTTATCTGAATAGATAGACGCCAAATCATCGGGAGAAATTTGACAAATATCTGTGTAAATTTTACAAAAACGACTGATGACATCCATCCAGCTTTCCCTCTAAACGAGCGGTTACATTAAAAAATTAACCAAAAGTCTAACCTGCAATTAAAACCTAAGTATTTGCAATTTTTAGGTTGGTGATTTTTTGTGCGCAGTGCAAGTCTTTGATTTAGTTATTTCATTTTTTTATTCTTTGTTCACAATACAGCGTCTAGTTGCTAAGAGATCACGTTTTAAAGCGAAAGTGTGAAAATTTTTCACATTCGATCCAATTCGTACCCACTTGCGTAGGTAATTTCGTGTTTTCGGAAGTGTAATTTATGAGTGAAGATCGATTTCCATTATTTCCATTGTCTGCGCATCTCTTACCTGAGGGACGTATGGCGCTGCGTATTTTCGAGCCGCGATACTTGAGGATGGTCAAAGAGGCATGCGCTGAAAACAAAGGCTTTGTAATGTGTATGCTCAATGCCAGCGGCGATAAAGACCTCAATGAACATATTCATAAAATAGGAACAATGGCACACGTTGTTGACTTCGATATGTTGGATGATGGGTTGCTTGGCATAAAGGTTGCTGGTTCTAGGTTAGTCGAGGTGTCGGATATTCAAACCGAAAAAGATGGTTTGCGCACAGGTACATGCAAGCCAATGTCGCAGTGGGACTGTACATTAGCACCTCAACAGTTAGCGCCTATGGACGAGCGGCTTAAAGAGATTTTTAGCGATTACGAAGAACTTGCATCTTTATACGATGCCCCAAAATTTGATTGCCCTAACTGGGTTCTCAACAGGTGGTTGGAACTACTACCTGTTGATGGAGCGCAGAAGCAGCATTTTTTGGCGCAGAAAGAATGTACAGGGCTTTTACATTACCTGTCTGCACTCATTGCGTAACGTTGAGTGTAAATATTACAGGTAATGTACATTACAAAAACGTAATTCAAATAGTGCAATCACTTTATGCCAATTCGCCGTAGAATATCAGAACCAAAACGGAAAGGCGGACGAATCATATGTTAGTTGGAATTCCATTGGAACAAAGCAATAGCACAATCAAACCAAAAGAGTGTGCTACCGAAATGTCTGATTACCTTGTAGCGGTTGCGAACGAGAGATGTAAGCGTTCATTTGCAAGAGTGTTTAATTACTTTGCACCTCGTTTACGTTCATACGCATTAAAGCAGATGGGTAATGAAGCTTTGGCGATGGAGTTGGTTCAAGATACTATGTCGAACGTGTGGCAAAAGGCGCACTTATTCAACGCAGAGAAGGGCTCACCTTCTACGTGGATTTTCACCATTGCGCGCAACATTCGATTCGACATGCTCAGAAAGCTGCAAAACAGAAAAGAGGATGTGTGCTCTGATGATTTATGGCCTGTGCTGTGTGAGCAGACTGCCGACGTAAATGAAGCGCCACTTGACGAGCAGGTTACATTAGAGCAAATTGGTCACTTATTCGAATCACTGCCTGTTAAACAAAAAGCGGTGGTTGAAGCGATTTATATCGATGGGAAGTCACAGCAAGAGGTGGCAGACGAATTATCGATACCCCTAGGTACGGTGAAATCAAGAACTCGTCTAGCGCTTCAGCGTTTAAAGGTAATGCTACACGACAATGATTAAGTTTCACCCAACACCTCGACAACTTAGCGAATTTGTTGAAGGCGGTCTATCTCCAGCGATATCTCTGATGGTCGCAGCCCACTGTGATATGTGCAGTAGGTGTAGATCTCAAGTCGAGTTGGAAACAGAGGCACTAGCCGCACAGTTGATGTCAGATGTAGATGCATTCGGTGATGCTGGTGCTGCTTTTGGTGACATGTTGTCATCCATTACTTCTGAGCCTGACGACGCTCAAACCAGCCAAGATGATGTACTCTATGATGGCGACTTTGACGACACAGATGTTATCGTCAGCACCCGTCCTTATCGAGAGAGCATCCCCGCTCAAGTTAAAACTCAAAATACATCACAGATGAGCACTATTGAGCTTGATGGTCGCACGTTTAAACTTCCGCGTACGTTGCAACGCTATGTGACAAAAACGGGAAATTGGTCAAGCCTAGTCGGCAAATTGTGGCAGGCCCCGGTTGATTTAGGTAATCAGGGCGTTGCAAACTTTATATTCATGGGGCAGGGGGGAAGTGTTCCTGAGCACACCCATAGAGGTACAGAGTACACGCTCGTCATTGACGGTGAATTCAGTGATGGACTTAACTCTTATGACACAGGGGATTTTATCTATATGGACGGTGATAAAACCCACACACCAAGGGCTGACGCAAAAGAAGGGTGTTTAGTGTTCAGCATTGTAGACCAACCACTTCATTTTACATCGGGTTTAGCGCGCTTGTTGAATCCGTTTAGCCACCTCTTTTTTAGATAGCCTCGGCAAACAAAAAACGCACTATTAAGTGCGTTTTTTGTTTTCTAAAATTCAGTTATTGCTAACTGATAAAGTCACTTTCTGGATAATTAAGCTTTAGTGTCTTCATTGCGTTATCACGCAATTCCGTTAGCCCTAGCTGCTCGTAGCTTGAAACCATTATTTCAAGAGCTTGTTGAACTTGCGTTGTATTCGGGAAGTGCTCAATTACATAGCGCCCACGATTTGCAGCTGCTACGTAAGCTTCTCTTCGCATATAAAAACGCGCAATGGCAATCTCATAGCGTGCTAAGCGGTCTTTGATGTATACCATACGCTGTTTTGCATCCGCAGCGTATTTACTATCAGGATATTGCTGAATAAGACGTCTAAAATCTTCGAATGCTTGACGAGATTTGGAGGGGTCTCTATCTGTACGATCGATATTCATCAATTCTTGAAATAAATTGCTATCAGACTCCATATTAGTCAAGCCACGCATGTAA
The DNA here is from genome assembly GCF_028865455.1 of Alteromonas sp. 009811495. Classification (NCBI taxonomy): domain Bacteria; kingdom Pseudomonadati; phylum Pseudomonadota; class Gammaproteobacteria; order Alteromonadales; family Alteromonadaceae; genus Alteromonas; species Alteromonas sp. 009811495. Next base: position 2,851,659 of record NZ_CP113972.1, on the reverse strand, counting down.
TAGGCGTAATCAACGTCTGAATGATTTGGGTTTAAACGAATAAAGCGGTCGATAGTTGCTAACGTCTCATCAATCTTACCTGATTTGTAATAGCTATAAATCAGATCAAGTTGAACTTGGTGAGATAAAGGACCGAAAGGATAGCGTGAGTCCAATGCGCTCAATGTTTGTGCAGCCGCGCTAAAGTTGCCGACTTCCATACTTTGCTTCGCACTGTCGTAAAGTTGCTGCGCACCCATGTTAGCTAAAACGGCTTTCTCTTCATTATCTGAAGAACTGCATCCTGCGACAGATATCACAGCACCTAATAAGACCGGCGCTAGTAAACGAAATGATTTCATAATAATTCTAGTTTCCTGCTAAACAGTTTAAATACTTCGCTGTCTAAGCTCACGTGTTAAACAACAACACTTTAATTGCATTCTAACGTACTAACGGTGAGAAAAACCATACAAAAACGTAAACAACGCAGTGTACAGCGTGAATAGTTGTTATAATACTCTTTTTTAGACGTAATCAATGGTGTTATGACACAGTCGCCCAACACAATACAATTAGAAGCTTCAACGGAAGCTGCGCATTTTGGTTTACGGTTAGATCAGGTTTTAGCTGATTTGTTCCCTGAATATTCACGTTCCAAGTTAAAAACTTGGATCTTAGATGGGAACGTGGCGGTAAACGGAGAAGTTATCACAGTACCTCGCCATAAAATGGAGATGGACGAAGTGATTACCGTCAAGGCCGAAATGGACGTTCAAGTAACGAGCAAAGCACAAGACATTGCCCTCAACATTGTTTATGAAGATGACCACATTTTGGTAATCAATAAACCTGCTGATTTGGTAGTACACCCTGGTGCGGGGAATCCTAGTGGTACAGTACTAAATGCACTGCTTAATCATGTTCCTGATATCGATAAAGTTCCGCGTGCGGGTATCGTTCATCGTCTCGATAAAGACACTACCGGATTGATGGTTGTGGCAAAGACAATACCTGCGCAAACCCATCTTGTTGATCAACTTCAACGTCGTGAGATGAGCCGTGAGTACGAAGCAGTTGCATTGGGAACTATGGTTGCAGGTGGAATTGTAGACGCGCCAATTGGTCGTCACGCAACCAAACGCACGCATATGGCGGTTCGCGAAATGGGCAAACCAGCCGTAACGCATTACCGCGTGATAGAGAAGTTTCGAGCATACACGCATTTGCGCTTAAAACTTGAAACCGGACGAACGCACCAGATTCGTGTGCACATGGCGCACATCAAACATCCTTTGTTGGGCGATCAAGTATATGGCGGTCGTCCGCGTTTACCTAAAGGTGCATCGGAAGCGTTTATCAGTGCTCTTAGAGGGTTTCAGCGTCAAGCGCTACACGCAGCGCAGTTGTCTCTCTTCCACCCAGAAACAGAAGAGTGGATGACGTGGAAAGCACCGTTGCCACAGGATATGCAAGACTTGTTAAAGGCTGTCAAAAAAGACACCGAAGACAACCCGCAGGATATGCTGTAGTCGTATGTCGGTGACCAAGACGATAGAACCGCATTGGCGCTCACCCGACAATATTGTTGCATACACAAGTACGCGACTTGGAGGTGTTAGTCTTGGTGATTATCATGGACTAAACGTAGGAGCGCATGTTGGCGATGACTTATTGCTTGTCAAAGCCAACCGAGCACTTCTGCCACAGCACGAAAAGTTAACGTGGTTAGAGCAGGTACACTCTAACCGCGTTGTTGCTTTACCAACAATTGATACAACTGCCGATGCTGCGTACTCACAATCACCCCATTATTATTGTGCGGTAATGACTGCTGATTGTGTTCCCATTTTAATGTGCAATACCAAGGGAACAGAAGTGGCTGCAGTGCATGCTGGCTGGAAAGGACTAGAAAATGGCGTGATTGCAAACGCTGTCTGTCGTTTCGAAAGCGCGCCAAGTGAATTACTTGCATGGATTGGCCCGGCTATTTGCAAACAGTGTTACGAAGTAGATGAACGAGTTGCTGGGGTGTTTTCATCATATCCCGATGCGCTTTCTACAAGTGATTCAGTTGATAAGTATCTTTTGGACCTACCATTTATTGCACAAACTCAACTAAGTGCTTTAGGCGTGGATAACGTAACTCAAAGTGAACTCTGTACATACTGCCGCAATGATCTTTTTTATTCTCATCGACATGCAACGCACCAAGGTAAACGTGCGACTGGGCGCATTGTGAGTGTAATTGGTATTAAGTAGAAGGTAGTGCTGTTCTGGCAGTTGATTGGCCAAGTAGCGTGACTAAGCCATTTTGTATTATCTGTAGTTTGTTCTAAATCAACTATTTTGGTGTTTTTTACCCCTTTCGGCATCTTTTTAGCCAAGATTGCATTTTCGTACTTGAATCATAAATCACCAGATCCCATAACTACATCATCGAATTAAAAACATTTTATGTTTTCTTTTTAGGTTGAGATTATGAGATTAGACAGATTTACCAGTAAATTTCAGCTCGCTATATCCGATGCTCAATCACTCGCATTGGGTCGAGATCATCAATACATAGAACCTGTACATTTAATGACTGCCATGCTCAATCAGCAAGGCGGCTCAGTACGACCACTGTTAGACCAAGCTAATATCAATGTAAATGCTCTGCGTTCTGCATTAAGTCAAGCTATCGAACGTCTTCCAAGAATCGAGGGTATTGGCGGTGATGTTCAGTTAAGTAAAGACAGCGGTGTGCTACTTAATCTGTGTGACAAAATAGCGCAGCAGCGCAAAGACGAATACATCACGTCAGAGATTTTTGTACTCGCTGCGTTGCAAGACAAAGGGCGATTAGGTGAAATTCTTAAGAGCTTGAATATTAAGCAAGACGCTATTGAAGCGGCCATTGACGATATGCGTGGTGGTCAAAAAGTCACAGATCCAAATGCAGAAGATGTTAGGCAAGCGCTAGAAAAGTATACGACAGACTTAACCGAGCGTGCAGAGCAAGGAAAATTAGACCCTGTCATCGGGCGAGACGACGAAATTCGACGAACCGTGCAGGTGTTGCAGCGCAGAACAAAAAACAATCCTGTGTTAATTGGCGAACCTGGTGTGGGTAAAACCGCAATTGTGGAAGGGCTTGCCCAGCGTATTATTAATGGGGAAGTGCCTGAAGGACTTAAAAATAAGCGCGTGTTGGCGCTTGATATGGGAGCGCTGGTAGCGGGAGCAAAATACCGTGGTGAGTTTGAAGAACGCTTAAAAGCGGTACTTAATGAACTCGCTAAAGAAGAGGGGCGTGTAATCCTCTTTGTCGACGAGCTTCACACCATGGTAGGCGCGGGTAAAGGTGACGGTGCAATGGATGCAGGCAATATGCTCAAGCCTGCTCTAGCTCGAGGTGAGTTACACTGCGTAGGCGCCACAACGCTGGACGAATACCGTCAGTACATTGAAAAGGATGCTGCACTTGAGCGTCGATTCCAAAAGGTTCTAGTGGAAGAGCCAAGTGTTGAAGATACCATTGCTATACTGCGCGGGCTTAAAGAGCGCTACGAACTGCATCATTCTGTAGATATTACTGACCCTGCTATTGTGGCTGCGGCAAGTTTGTCTCACCGTTATATAAGTGATAGGCAATTACCCGATAAAGCTATCGATTTGATTGATGAAGCCGCTTCAAGTATTCGTCTTCAAATTGATTCAAAACCAGAAGATATGGACCGTCTAGAACGGCGTATTATTCAGCTAAAGCTTGAAGAGCAAGCGTTGGCAAAAGAGACGGACGACGCTAGTCACAAGCGCTTAGAAATGATTGAGCTAGAACGTGAACAAGCGGAAAGTAAATATGCAGAACTAGAGAAAGTGTGGCTAGATGAAAAAGACGCCATGCAGGGGACGCAAACAATAAAAGGTGAGCTTGAGCAAGCTAAGCTTGACCTTGAAATTGCACGACGTGCTTCAGATTTAAACCGCATGTCTGAATTGCAATATGGCCGTATTCCTGAGCTAGAGGCTAAACTAGAGCAAGCCGCAGAAAATGAAACTCGTGAAACTAAACTTGTCAAAAACAAAGTAACAGATGCAGAAATTGCTGATGTGTTGTCGCGTTGGACGGGCATTCCTGTAGCAAAAATGCTAGAAGGAGAGCGTGACAAACTACTTCGCATGGAAGAAGTACTCCACAAGCGAGTGGTTGGACAAAGCGAAGCGGTTCAAGCGGTTTCGAATGCCATTAGACGCTCCCGAGCAGGGCTTTCTGATCCAGACCGTCCAATAGGCTCATTTCTATTTTTAGGTCCGACAGGTGTTGGTAAAACTGAGCTTTGTAAGGCACTGGCCGGCTTTATGTTCGATACCGAAGATGCCATGGTGCGTATTGATATGTCTGAGTTCATGGAGAAGCATTCTGTGGCGCGGCTAGTAGGTGCTCCTCCTGGTTATGTTGGATATGAAGAGGGCGGTTACCTCACAGAAGCAGTACGACGTAAACCGTATTCAGTAATTCTGTTAGATGAGGTTGAAAAAGCACATCCAGACGTATTTAACATATTGCTACAAGTGCTCGATGATGGCCGTTTGACTGATGGTCAGGGGCGTACGGTAGACTTTAAGAATACCGTTGTCATCATGACATCAAACTTGGGCTCCGACATTATTCAAGATAAGCATAATGAAAACCAATACGAAGAGATGAAGACGGCCGTGATGAACGTGGTAGGTCAGCATTTTAGACCTGAGTTTATCAACCGTGTCGACGACATAGTGGTGTTTCATCCTCTTGGTAAAGAAGAAATCAAGTCGATTGCAAAAATTCAGCTTGCGTCGCTACGAGCAAGACTTGCTGAGAAAGGTTACAAGCTCAACTTGTCTGCAGCGGCAATGGACAAACTGGCAGAAGCGGGCTTCGACCCTGTATTTGGTGCACGTCCTTTAAAGCGTGCTATTCAAGTACAAGTAGAAAATCCACTTGCACAACAATTGCTGGCAGGTGAATTATTGCCTGAGTCGACCATTCGCATTGATGCTGACGACAGTGGACTTTTTGTTGTGAGTCAGTAATTGATATCACGCATTAGTTGATTAAAAAGGCGCTTCTTATGGAGCGCCTTTCTTTTTTGCAATATAGTGATACGCAGAAATAAACACTTGGTCACACTGGTGGCGCAGCAAAAGTGCTTAAGGAAAACAAATGCGCGAATCTCTTATTATTGAGAAGTTTAAAGCAGTCGTAGGAGAGGGGGCTGTAGCCTATGGTCATCAACAAACCTCACATTATCGAAAAGGATGGCGTTCTGGTGAGGGTGATGCGCTTGCTGTTTTATTTCCTAAAACATTGATTGCATGCTGGCACTTGTTATCAATTTGTGTCGAAGAAAATTGTATCGTAATTATGCAGGCGGCTAAAACTGGGTTAACTGAGGGATCAACGCCTAGTGGGAATGATTATGACCGTCCTGTCGTGATCATAAATACTTTGGCGATGGACGACATTATGCTGCTAAATGGTGGCAAGCAGGTCATCAGCTTTCCTGGCGCGACACTGCACAAGCTGGAAAATTTACTCAAACCGCTTAAAAGAGCGCCTCACTCGGTTATTGGTTCATCTTGTCTTGGCGCATCGATAGTAGGTGGTGTTGCAAACAATTCTGGCGGCGCATTGGTTAAGCGGGGTCCTGCTTATACCGAATTAGCATTGTATGCTCAGGTTAACCGAGAAGGTAAGCTTCAGCTGGTCAATCATCTGGGTATAGCGCTCGGGAGCTCACCAGAAGAGATACTGAACAATTTATCTGCTGGCAATTTCAATAAACAGGTCGATTTTAACGAAAAGAAAGCATCCGCAAGTGATTACGAGGATATCGTTAGAAATGTCGATGCAGACACACCCAGTCGGTTCAATGCCGATCCTTCTAGATTGTATGAAGCGAGCGGATGTGCAGGCAAAATTGCAGTATTTGCGGTGGTGCTAGATACCTTCGCAGTCCCTGATGCTGAGCAAACCTTCTACATTGCTACCAATGATGCCGATGTATTAACCCAGATTCGAAGAGATATACTGAAAGGCTTTTCCTCATTACCTGAAGTCGGTGAATATTTGCATCGCGACATGTTCGACATTGCTGATAAATATGGCAAAGACACGTTTTTGAGTATTCATCATCTGGGGACCACCTTTCTACCTAAACTCTTCGCAGTGAAAGGAAGAGTCGATGCCTTTACTAACAAACTGCGCTTTCTACCTTCATTTTTATCTGATCGAATAATGCAGCGGTTAAGCCACTTATTTCCAGATCACATACCGCCTCGCTTGCGACAATTCCGTGACAAATACGAACATCATCTTATTGTAAAGATGAGTGATAAGGGTATAGACGAAGCGAATGTGTACCTCCGTGATTTGTTTGAAAGCAAACCAAATAAAGGCGCATTCATAGCGTGTACCGAAGATGAAGCAAATAGGGCTTTTTTACTGAGATTTGCAGCAGCCGGTGCAGCGGTAAGATACCAAACGCTTAAACAAAAAGACGTAGGGGAAATACTCGCGCTTGATATTGCCCTGCGACGCAATGACATTTATTGGGTGGAAACTTTGCCCGAGCACATATCGCAACATATTGATAAGTCGCTCTACTATGGCCATTTTTTTTGCCACGTTTTCCATCAAGACTATGTGTTGAAAAAAGGAGCGGATGCGAAACAAGTAAAAGCAGACATGTTAGCGTTACTTGATGATAGGGGAGCTAAGTACCCTGCGGAGCACAATGTGGGTCACTTATACAAAGCGGAAGATTCTCTTGTCACTTTTTATCGTACTTTAGACCCCACCAATACCTTCAACCCAGGTATTGGTGGAATGGAAAAGCACGCACGTAACTGTGCGTGTTGCTAACTATGTTGTAAAACATGTTTGTCGTCTTACAAACTCTCTAGTAATGCTTGTGCCTTAGGACGAAGAAAGAAAGGACGCTCTACATTTACTGCGTATTCAAGCTCTTTCTTTGCTTCTTCAATGCGATTTAACTTAGCCAGCGTAAAGCCTAAGTGATAGCGAATGTTAGGATCGTTGGCGTCTCGGGCAAATGCATCACGAAGCATTCTTAAGCTTCCCTCCAAATCACCTTCAAGGGCTTTAATGTAGCCAAAAGTGTCGAGTACCCTCGCTGAATTCGGTTGCAAAGAGTAGGCTTTTTCTGCAAATTTTCTGGCTTCCTGTAATGAAGAGTCAATTGACATGATGGCAAGGCGATTAAACGCTTCAGCAGGGTTTAATAAGTTTGGCTCTTCAACCAACGCTTTGTAAAGCGCAATCGATTCATCAAATTCTCTTATAAAAAACAAATACTGCGCAAGGAGGTTTCTAGCCAATAAGTTGCCTTCATCCTGTTGAGATAGTTCACGCGCTATCTCTAAAAAGACGTCAACGAACTCCTCATTAAGCGCATAATTGTAAATTGCTATAAAGGCCTGAGAGAAGCGAGGGTCTAACTCTAAGGCGTTTCTGTAATAAGTGATGGCGTCCTCTGTGTCACCTTTGTTTGCTTCTAGGCGCCCTTTCAAAAACTGGTAAACGGCATTTTGTTGCTGTGCTGCGGGTATGGACGCAAGCAATGCACCTGCTTTTTCGTTATCTTGAAGGTCTAGTAATAGGCTCACATAGCGAAACGTAACGAAAGTATTTTGCTTAGCAACGGAGTGTGCAGTTTCCATTGCGCTTTTCGCAGCTTCATTCTTACCTAAGGAGCGCATTAAGTCAGAGTAAACAATCAGTTTTTCCGGGGTATCGTCAATAAAGTTTCTAACTATCCCAAGCGTTTTTTCAGCATCTGATGTGCGGTTCGCGTCGATGAGAAGTTGTGCTTTTCGTAATAAATAATCGGCATTATCGAAATCGTCTTTCAACAATAAATCAAGGTGATAAAGTGCGCTTTTTGTATCACCTAGCCTTTGATAGAGGCTGGAAATCCGTTCTCTAGCGCCAATATTGGACGGATTAAGCGTTAAAACATCAAGGTAAATCTGCTTCGCTTTTTCAACATCCCCGCTTCTTGTTAGGTTAAATGCCTTTAAAAGCAGAGTTTCGTTATGCTGCGGTGACAATTGAAGTAACTCTTCAACTAACTCATTTGATTTTACCGTGTTGCCTAACCGGCTTTCGGTTGCCGCTAAATTAAACTTAGCGGGAAATAGCGTTGGATTTTTTTCCAGTGCTTTTTCAATATTAACTTTAGCCTGCGATAGATTTCCTTGTCGTATTAGGATCCCAGCTTTAAGGTTGTACACTTCGGCCTTATCTGGAAACATGCTATTAAGTAGATTGGCCCCCTTGAGCGCATTGTCGAATTGTTCAGCTTGAAGGTTCATTAACGAGTAGGTGAACAAAAAGCCCGCGTTTTCAGTGTAGTTAGCTAAATTCTTTTCCAATATTTCCAGCGCTTGCGCTTGTTTGCCTCGCGCAGCCATTAGTTTTATCTTAAATAATTGAAGCTTCCCTTCCTCTGGAAATAAGGTTTCCAAATCTTCTAGTAATCGCTCTGCTTTAAATGCTTTATTTTGTCTGATGAACAAATCGCCTAGTAGTAATGCAGAGTCTACATCTTCCATAAGTGCAGACTGATGACGTTCAAGCAACAGAAGCGCTTGTTTATCTTGTTGAGTAGCGATATAGACCTGACTTAGCATCAATACAGCTTGTAGGTCCTCAGGTTCCTTCTGCAGATAGGCGTTAAAGTCTTTCGCTGCGGTCTCCATGTTGTTATTAAAGAAATTTGTCAGACCGCTTATATAAAGCAGCATAGGCTGAGAAGTTATTAACTCAGGGTCAAGTTGCGCCATAAAATCGTTTAGCTCTTTGAGCTTAGTGTTATCAATGGCTTGATCGCTATCTCTGCTTTGTAACCAACTGTTTAGCAATATGGCTAACGGGTCGTTCGGTGTATCCTCAATAATTTCATCGACGAAAAGTTTGGCAGTATCATAATCCTTAGCTTCCAGGTAGAGGTCGACAAGGTTTCTAAGCGCTATCGGGTCATCCCTATTAAATGACAATGCTTTTTGAAGGTGTGATGTGGCAGATGCTGTGTCGCCTTGACGGTAAGCTAATTGACCTTTCAGTCGCCAAGTGATCGCATTTTCAGGCTCAATATTGATCGCCTTTGTAATAAGCCCTGCAGCCTTATCGAGATCTTCATTTTGTAGAGCTATAGACGCTAAGCCATTTATTGCGGGTACAAAGTCTGGAGAGGCGGCGATGATGGTATTGTAGTCTCTTAATGCACATGCCTCATCTTCTAACCGAATGCAGGCTGTAGCTCTTATAAGTAGCCACTCTCGCTCTGCTTCACCGGATAGTCTGTCTAGATTTGAGAATTCTACGATATCTTGATATTTATTAAGAAATAACCAAGTGTTACCTAAAGGCTCAGCAAGCAGGTTAATATCAGCACCCATTTCTAGCGCTTCAACGAATTCCATTTCGGCGGCGGTCAAGTAACCATTAATCAGTAGTATTTCACCCATAAGCAATTTCGCTGCTAAGTTTTCAGGATCTTTTTGAAGGCTGTTTTTAAGGTGAATGTATGCTTCGTCGTATGCGTTGTTATTAAATGAGGTGAGTGCTTTCTCGTAATCTTCCGACGTTGTTGCAAAACTAATCGGGCTTTGCAGCGCTAACAATGTTGTAGTGATAATAGAAAATAAAGCGTTTTTCGCAAAGCGTCTTTTTTTGTATGAGATATCCATGATTACCTGAGATTCCACCTGAAAATGGTATTTTTATGTATAAAAAAAGGTGGCCAAAGCCACCTTTTAAAGATACGTGTTTTCTGTTTAATTTTAAACAATTAAACGCGACGCTTGCGACGATAAAGAAGTAAGCCCAGTCCAAGGCTCATTAAAGCAAATGCTCCAGGCTCGCTAACATCAACATCAGGAGTTTCGTTTGCAATAGAAAAACCAATGGAGCTTAGCTTGAAACCGAAATCTTTATTCTGTGAGTAACCAGGGTCAAAGAAAACATTATACGCACCGACTAACCAATATTTCGCAGCGGGCAAGGTGCCAAACGATGAATGATAATAGTTCCCCGCTTTTGTATCGCTTACTGAATAGTGGCCAACAGCAGAATTGATTACACTGCTGCTGTTAGCAAGACTTCTCCAACTGAATGACGAATTGCCCTCAAACATTGAAATGTCGTTAAGCCCCGCTACAGTGATTTCTTTTGATGACTGTCCGCTACCATAGTTATTTACGTATGAGAACTGACTACCCGTTAATGAAACTGCTTCACTAAACGAAAGTAGAACCATATCTCTGTCTTTGTAACCTGACTCATAACGATAGTTATCTATAGTGTGACGGTCACCGTATTGGTCACCTCTGGCGTAACTATCGTCATTAACTAGACCGAAGCCACTTCCGTAATTATTGAGTCTGCCTTGGTTCTTAACTTGCCAGTCGCCACTGCCATTTTTGTCGTAGCGTGCGTCGTAGTTGCCAGTATCAGACCATGCTGTAAGGCCAACATAAACCGTTTTATTGTCTAGAGTAGTAACCGCGGTTCCGTTTAAGGCATCTCCAGTTAGGGAATATGAGATACCATTATTAACCAGTGAATAAGTACCTTCACTTAAACTACTATCATTGCCAAACACACTTCCTGAAAAAACAATAAGGGCTAATGCCGAACGTAAATACTTCATGTACAAAACTACCAAGCTGATGATGCGGATATAATTAAATTTACCCGGCTTATGCTTTTATCGTGCCAATGTGGTATGTATTTGTTTTTGTGTAATTTGTAGGCTTTTTTTGAATGGGTGATTAATGAAGAGTAAAAAAAACTGACAGTGTAGAACTGCCAGTTTTAGTCTTTCGTATAATAGTTAAATCAGAGTCTTTTTTCGTCTCCACATAACAATAAGACCTGAGGCGAATAGTAGTCCCAGTGTACCTGGTTCGCTGACTGCTGTGCTATCCGGAGGTGGAGTTTTATCACTAACTGAAAAACCGATGCTAGTTAGCTTAAATGCATCATTGCTTGAATAGCCACCTATATCACCAAACACCTTGTTGTATGCACCAACCAGCCAATACTTGGATGATGTATTAAGCGCGAATTCAGACTTATATTTTAGATGTTCATCGGTAGAGTCGCATTTTTCAACATTATAGGAAGACGTGATCGCAGTGCCTACGATATCGCTCCAAGTACTGCTGCCTGATGTTAGTGAACTTATATTATCAAGAGCCGCTATCGACACCTGCGTGTCATACTGACTATAGGCCCACGAAAAATTAGCGCCTTGTAGAGTTACATCATCGCTAAATGAAAATAATACGAAGTCGAAATCTTGCCAGTTACCGTTGCGAGTATTTACGTTATCAATAGCGTGATCTGGTGAGTTATATGCCGACTCCCAATCTTCGTTGGTTACACCGTAACCGTACTTATCGGAAATTTTGTAGGTATCGGCACCCACAACAATATCGTCATTATAACCGTAGGTATCTGCCCATCCGCTTACTGCTACATTGACGCCACCAATAGCCACATTAGATGAATTAGCAGACGTACTTTCGAAGATGCCATGGTCGACAAGGTTGTAAACATTCTCGCCAAGAGGCGAGTTGCATTCGGCTGTGCTTGTTTGGGTACTGCTGCCACCGCACTGACTGTAATTATAGTTGTACCGATATCCCGCTGACGCCGTACTAATAACACCAACGCACGATAACGCTACGCAAAACTTTGTTATGGAACTTAACCGCATTTCAATTAATCCTAAATAAATTGATAAGGGAAAGCTCTCTCATGCGCCTGAGCGCGAGGAACTTCAACATGGAGTCGCCATAATAAAGTGAAGATGGTTTGTGTACGGTATATAAACTGATACGCTGTTATTTACTTTGCCTATAGATTGGGTTGTTAGCGTATAAAAGACACATCTATGCGTAACCGACGAGATATGAAATAATTGAATAAGATTAAGTTGAATAATGAGGACGTATGTCTGAACAGAAGAGAAAGGGAATATATCTACTTCCTAACCTATTAACTACAGCGGGGCTTTTTTCAGGCTTCTTCGCGGTGGTATCTTCCATGAACGGTCGTTTTGAAGCAGCAGCGGTAGCAATATTTGTCGCGATGATTTTCGATGGACTCGACGGTCGTGTTGCACGCATGACAAACACGCAAAGCGATTTCGGTGCAGAGTATGACTCAATGGCCGACATGGTATCGTTTGGCGTAGCACCTGCACTGGTGGCATATAACTGGGGGCTAACCGAACTTGGTAAACTTGGGTGGTTAGCTGCATTCGTCTATGTTGCTGGCGCTGCATTAAGGCTTGCCCGATTTAACACACAAGTAGGGATTGCAGATAAGCGTTTCTTTCAAGGACTTGCGAGCCCAGCTGCTGCTGCAGTTGTCGCTGGTCTAGTATGGGTTGGTGTTGAGTATGAAGCTGTCGGTACTGATTATGGCTTTGTTGTTGCCGCTGTAACAGGATTAGCGGGTCTTTTGATGGTGAGCAACTTTAAGTACAACTCTTTTAAAGAAGTGAACTGGCACGGTAAGGTTCCGTTCGTTGCTTTGTTACTAGTACTACTTATATTCGTAGTGGTAGCAACCGAACCTGCCCTTGTGTTATTCCTAGTGTTTGCACTATATGCACTTGCAGGACCTATAAATACATTTCGCACGGTCGATAAGGTGACTCTACACGATGTGGTAGGGGACCATGAAGAAGATGCAGACTTCAAAGCTACTAATGTTGAAGGCTGCGAAAACCAAACAGAAGAGAAGAAATAACGCTAATTCGCCGCGTTATTAATCGAATAGTTTAAAAAGCGACCGAACGGTCGCTTTTTTTATATTTATTTAAAAAAGGGTGTTGACGATAAAGAAAGAATGCGTACAATGCGCGCCTCCTCAACAGGGAACAGCGAGCAGCTAGCAACTGATGAGGATGTCAAAAACCTAGTTTAAAAATAAATAAACAAAAGTTGTTGACAAAAAAAAGATGCGCTGTAAGATACGCATCCGCTTCGAAAGAGGCTGCTAGCGGCAAAGAGTAACATCAAGCTGCTAAGCAAGGAAACGAATCAACTGAGAGTAATGTTGGTCCTCCTTGCGCAGAAGTCATCTACGATGATTCTGCACGACGTTCTTTAAAAATTTAGACAAGACAATCTGTGTGGGCACTCGTTAAGAGTGTCACAACGACGATTCATATTTCGATATATTTAATTGAAGAGTTTGATCATGGCTCAGATTGAACGCTGGCGGCAGGCCTAACACATGCAAGTCGAACGGTAACATTTCTAGCTTGCTAGAAGATGACGAGTGGCGGACGGGTGAGTAATGCTTGGGAACTTGCCTTTGCGAGGGGGATAACAGTTGGAAACGACTGCTAATACCGCATAATGTCTTCGGACCAAACGGGGCTTCGGCTCCGGCGCAGAGAGAGGCCCAAGTGAGATTAGCTAGTTGGTGAGGTAAAGGCTCACCAAGGCGACGATCTCTAGCTGTTCTGAGAGGAAGATCAGCCACACTGGGACTGAGACACGGCCCAGACTCCTACGGGAGGCAGCAGTGGGGAATATTGCACAATGGGGGAAACCCTGATGCAGCCATGCCGCGTGTGTGAAGAAGGCCTTCGGGTTGTAAAGCACTTTCAGTTGTGAGGAAAAGTTAGTAGTTAATACCTGCTAGCCGTGACGTTAACAACAGAAGAAGCACCGGCTAACTCCGTGCCAGCAGCCGCGGTAATACGGAGGGTGCGAGCGTTAATCGGAATTACTGGGCGTAAAGCGCACGCAGGCGGTTTGTTAAGCTAGATGTGAAAGCCCCGGGCTCAACCTGGGATGGTCATTTAGAACTGGCAGACTAGAGTCTTGGAGAGGGGAGTGGAATTCCAGGTGTAGCGGTGAAATGCGTAGATATCTGGAGGAACATCAGTGGCGAAGGCGACTCCCTGGCCAAAGACTGACGCTCATGTGCGAAAGTGTGGGTAGCGAACAGGATTAGATACCCTGGTAGTCCACACCGTAAACGCTGTCTACTAGCTGTGTGTGATTTTAAATCGTGCGTAGCGAAGCTAACGCGCTAAGTAGACCGCCTGGGGAGTACGGCCGCAAGGTTAAAACTCAAATGAATTGACGGGGGCCCGCACAAGCGGTGGAGCATGTGGTTTAATTCGATGCAACGCGAAGAACCTTACCTACACTTGACATGCTGAGAAGTTACTAGAGATAGTTTCGTGCCTTCGGGAACTCAGACACAGGTGCTGCATGGCTGTCGTCAGCTCGTGTCGTGAGATGTTGGGTTAAGTCCCGCAACGAGCGCAACCCTTGTCCTTAGTTGCCAGCATTAAGTTGGGCACTCTAAGGAGACTGCCGGTGACAAACCGGAGGAAGGTGGGGACGACGTCAAGTCATCATGGCCCTTACGTGTAGGGCTACACACGTGCTACAATGGCATTTACAGAGGGAAGCGAGACAGTGATGTGGAGCGGACCCCTTAAAGAATGTCGTAGTCCGGATTGGAGTCTGCAACTCGACTCCATGAAGTCGGAATCGCTAGTAATCGCAGGTCAGAATACTGCGGTGAATACGTTCCCGGGCCTTGTACACACCGCCCGTCACACCATGGGAGTGGGATGCAAAAGAAGTAGTTAGTCTAACCTTCGGGAGGACGATTACCACTTTGTGTTTCATGACTGGGGTGAAGTCGTAACAAGGTAACCCTAGGGGAACCTGGGGTTGGATCACCTCCTTACCATTACGTCGATAGACGCCTTGATGCAGTGCCTACACAGATAGTCTTGTTTAAAATGAAGAACGACACAAGTTTATGGGGCTATAGCTCAGCTGGGAGAGCGCCTGATTTGCATTCAGGAGGTCAGCAGTTCGATCCTGCTTAGCTCCACCATCTACTTGAAAATCTGAGCTTGAAAGCGACAGGTTGTAGACTGAAGGCTTGTAGCTCAGCTGGTTAGAGCGCACCCCTGATAAGGGTGAGGTCGGCAGTTCAAGTCTGCCCAAGCCTACCATTTCTTACTTATACTGCGTTATCGTATCGCTCACGTGCTACTAGCACGCTACGCAATCCGATGCCTTGTCTAAGAAAGAAATAGATGGCAAAAAACGTGTCAAAACGGAATTTAAATCCTAATGAATATTTACTGTTTCAGTAAGCATTGATTAGGGTTTTTTACTCTAAAGTGCAAGGGTGTTGCTTCGCAACCTATACCTTGTGTTGCAATCGGCAAGTCCGATTGCAAGAAAAGTTCTTTAACAATTTGGAAAGCTGATATTAATAGTAATCAATCAAAATTGAGTAACTGAGAAATCGAAAGATGACTTTTTACTCTACTTGACTGAATTGCTTGTTATCAATCGATGATTTGATAGCAAGGCAATTCTTCCGATTAGCTTGTCATGCATACAACATTACCCAACCTGAATTCAAAAGGCGGGTTAAAAGCACAAATGAGGTTTTTTGGGGTTGTATGGTTAAGTGACGAAGCGTATACGGTGGATGCCTTGGCAGTTAGAGGCGATGAAGGACGTGTAAGTCTGCGAAAAGCTGTGGTGAGCCGACAAAATGCATTTGAGCCACAGATGTCCGAATGGGGAAACCCACCTATTTATAGGTATCGTTGCATGAATACATAGTGTAACGAGGCGAACGAGGGGAACTGAAACATCTAAGTACCCTTAGGAAAAGAAATCAACCGAGATTCCCCTAGTAGCGGCGAGCGAACGGGGAGCAGCCCTTAAGCTGTTTAGAATTTAGTGGAATCCTTTGGGAAGAGGAGCGATACAGGGTGATAGCCCCGTACACGACGAGTTCTTTACAGTGAAATCGAGTAGGTCGGGACACGTGTTATCTTGACTGAATATGGGGGGACCATCCTCCAAGGCTAAATACTCCTAACTGACCGATAGTGAACCAGTACCGTGAGGGAAAGGCGAAAAGAACCCCTGTGAGGGGAGTGAAATAGAACCTGAACCGTATACGTACAAGCAGTGGGAGCCCTTCGGGGTGACTGCGTACCTTTTGTATAATGGGTCAGCGACTTATATTTAGTAGCAAGGTTAAGTGAATAACGGAGCCGTAGCGAAAGCGAGTGTTAACTGCGCGTTTAGTTGCTAGGTATAGACCCGAAACCCGGTGATCTAGCCATGGGCAGGTTGAAGGTTGAGTAACATCAACTGGAGGACCGAACCCACTAACGTTGAAAAGTTAGGGGATGACCTGTGGCTGGGGGTGAAAGGCCAATCAAACCGGGAGATAGCTGGTTCTCCCCGAAATCTATTTAGGTAGAGCCTCGGACGAATTCCATTGGGGGTAGAGCACTGTTAAGGCTAGGGGGTCATCCCGACTTACCAACCCTTTGCAAACTCCGAATACCAATGAGAACTATCCGGGAGACACACGGCGGGTGCTAACGTCCGTCGTGGAGAGGGAAACAACCCAGACCGCCAGCTAAGGTCCCAAAATATTGCTAAGTGGGAAACGATGTGGGAAGGCATAGACAGCTAGGAGGTTGGCTTAGAAGCAGCCACCCTTTAAAGAAAGCGTAATAGCTCACTAGTCGAGTCGGCCTGCGCGGAAGATGTAACGGGGCTAAGCAATATACCGAAGCTGCGGCAGCATGTTTACATGCTGGGTAGGGGAGCGTTGTGTAAGTGGATGAAGGTGAGTTGTAAAGCTTGCTGGACATATCACAAGTGCGAATGCTGACATGAGTAACGATAATGGGAGTGAAAAACTCCCACGCCGGAAGACCAAGGTTTCCTGTCCCATGCTAATCAGGGCAGGGTAAGTCGGCCCCTAAGGCGAGGCAGAAATGCGTAGTCGATGGGAAACGGGTTAATATTCCCGTACTTATATAATCAGTGATGGAGGGACGGAGAAGGCTAGGCAAGCTTGGCGTTGGTTGTCCAAGTGAAAGCGAGTAGGCCGAGAACTTAGGTAAATCCGGGTTCTTAAAGCTGAGACGCGAGACGAGCTACTACGGTAGTGAAGTTGTTGATGCCCTGCTTCCAGGAAAAGCTTCTAAACTTATGATTATATGAACCGTACCCCAAACCGACACAGGTGGTCAGGTAGAGAATACTAAGGCGCTTGAGAGAACTCGGGTGAAGGAACTCGGCAAAATTGTACCGTAACTTCGGGAGAAGGTACGCCCCTGTTTGTGAACACTTTACGTGGTAAGCAGATGGGGGCCGCAGTGACCAGGTGGCTGGGACTGTTTATTAAAAACACAGCACTCTGCAAACTCGTAAGAGGACGTATAGGGTGTGACACCTGCCCGGTGCCGGAAGGTTAATTGATGGGGTTAGCGTATGCGAAGCTCTTGATCGAAGCCCCGGTAAACGGCGGCCGTAACTATAACGGTCCTAAGGTAGCGAAATTCCTTGTCGGGTAAGTTCCGACCTGCACGAATGGTGTAACCATGGCCACGCTGTCTCCACCCGAGACTCAGTGAAATTGAAATCGCAGTGAAGATGCTGTGTACCCGCACCTAGACGGAAAGACCCCGTGAACCTTTACTACAGCTTGGCACTGAACATTGAACCTACATGTGTAGGATAGGTGGGAGGCTTTGAAGCACAGTCGCTAGATTGTGTGGAGCCGTCCTTGAAATACCACCCTTGTATGTTTGATGTTCTAACATTGGTCCCTTATCGGGATTGTGGACAGTGTCTGGTGGGTAGTTTGACTGGGGCGGTCTCCTCCCAAATAGTAACGGAGGAGCACGAAGGTTAGCTAATCACGGTCGGACATCGTGAGGTTAGTGCAATGGCATAAGCTAGCTTAACTGCGAGACAGACACGTCGAGCAGGTACGAAAGTAGGTCATAGTGATCCGGTGGTTCTGTATGGAAGGGCCATCGCTCAACGGATAAAAGGTACTCCGGGGATAACAGGCTGATACCGCCCAAGAGTTCATATCGACGGCGGTGTTTGGCACCTCGATGTCGGCTCATCACATCCTGGGGCGAAGTCGGTCCCAAGGGTATGGCTGTTCGCCATTTAAAGTGGTACGCGAGCTGGGTTTAGAACGTCGTGAGACAGTTCGGTCCCTATCTGGTGTGGGCGTTGGATGATTGATGGGAGCTGCTCCTAGTACGAGAGGACCGGAGTGGACGAACCGCTGGTGTTCGGGTTGTCATGCCAATGGCATTGCCCGGTAGCTATGTTCGGAACGGATAACCGCTGAAAGCATCTAAGCGGGAAGCCGGCCCAAAGATGAGTCATCCCTGAACTTTAAGTTCTGGAAGGGTTGTTATAGACGATGACGTTGATAGGCAGGGTGTGGAAGCGTTGTAAGGCGTTAAGCTAACCTGTACTAATTGCCCGAGAGGCTTAACCATACAACGCCCAAGAAGCTTTAGGCTTTTGAGTGTTGTAGACAAGCTAAGCTCTGAAAAATGAGCAGAAAGTAGAGTGAAAAGTAGTTACTCACTGATTGAATTGATATCCAGTTTTCTAGATTGCTACCAGTTTTTCCTGGCAGCCATAGCGATACGGTACCACCTGACTCCATTCCGAACTCAGAAGTGAAACGTATTAGCGCCGATGGTAGTGTGGGGCTTCCCCATGTGAGAGTAGGACACTGCCAGGTCCTAATTCTAAAACAAAGAACCCAGCGAAAGCTGGGTTTTTTGTTTTAAGGACTAGCACTAACGTGCACCTCCGGTGCAGCGTCTTCACGCAGTGTGCGTCCAACCCCATGTGAGAGTAGGACGGGCTGGCCCTCCAGACTGCCAGGTCCCAATTCCGAAAAGCCCTTGTCTTACGACATGGGCTTTTTTTGTATCTGTTTTAAAAGTATCTTAACTTCATACCAAATTAATTTACTGTTACTTTTTTGTATTGACGCTCAGTTGAAATAAATACGTAAAGTTATTAATACCTACTTATAAGCATTAGTTACTTGCTCATCTATCTTTTATTCGCTAGCTTTTATATAAAGGGAGCAACGATAATAAATGCTTCAATTTTAAGACAGTGCCTTTCAATGTATTTAAAATGTAGTATGACTGTTGTCTTGTTGCTTCTCGCAAGTTTTGTAGAAGCGCAAGAGACAAGCATACCGTTAGAAAATAATAATACCATCGTACTAGGGGTTGTTGAGTTCCCTCCGTTGGTTATTAAAGATCCCGTAGGTTTTGGTTGCCATGGTGAAGCCGTAACGATTTCTAGAACAATACTCGAGTTAGTTGGGTATAAAGTAGAAGTCGAATGTCCGCCTCCCGCTCGTCTTTTTGAGCGAATTCGAAAAGGTAAAGTAGACATAACAGTCAATGTAAAAGGCACAAAAGCGTTAGACAATAATGTGACATTTGTCGAAAAGCCGTTTAGTCACTTATCGCTAGTATTAATGACAAATACAGGCGCGGGCGGTGATAAGACTGTTGCTGGTATAAGAGGTTATGACTATGTCGGCTTGAGACAAGAACTTGTAGATAGCAACTATACGTTTTTTGATATGCCAAACAGCACTGATGCCATTCAACTATTCCAGTTTGGTCGTACTACCCATCTGTTGACTTATGAAGCACCTTATCTTTATCACATTGAACGTGTGCCCGATAATGTAAGTGATTTAGCAGTATCAATGCGTCGCAATATTCCCACTTTCTTTGCTATTTCTAATAAGAGCGAAAGAAAAACTGAATTACTGGAAAAGCTGACACGACTGTTTAAACTTTCAGAAAGTGGAACAGTAATAGAGCAAATGCAAACTATGAATGAGTAGGTAAACCGCTACTTTAAGTAGTTTAAACCAGGCGACAAAATGAAACATAATTAGCATTTTGTCGCTTAAAAATTCAAATAAATTCAGTGTGATAGTGGTAGCTTGAAAAAAAGTTAATAAATTATGAAATTTCGTCGCGTGTGGGAAGGTCTTCTTAAATACACGTGCTTACCGTACGTCAAACATGACTAAAATTATTGAGGGTAGATCAATGAAACAAATTAAAAAATCTTCTGTAGCTACAGCACTTGGTGCAGTTGTAATTGGCTCTTTGGCGTCTACGGTTGCTGTTGCTGAAGTGAATCCATTTGGAATGCAGTCACTAGAATCAGGCTACAGCCAATTTGCGGCGGAAGGCAAATGTGGTGAAGGCAAGTGTGGCGGCGATAAGTCTGCGAAAGAAGGAAAGTGTGGCGAAGGCAAATGCGGCGGCGACAAGAAAGCTCACGAAGGTAAGTGTGGTGAAGGCAAATGCGGCGGCGACAAGAAAGCCAAAGAAGGTAAGTGTGGTGAAGGCAAATGTGGCGGCGACAAAAAAGCCAAAGAAGGCAAGTGCGGCGAAGGTAAATGTGGCGGCGACAAGAAAGCCAAAGAAGGCAAATGTGGCGAAGGTAAGTGCGGCGGCGACAAAAAAGCTAAAGAAGGTAAATGTGGCGAAGGTAAGTGCGGAAGCATGTAATCAAGGTCTCATTTAGCGAGATAATGTCAATTACAGAAGTGTGATTCAAACTATTATCTTGTAAATGCTTTGCTAAAATGGCCGTCATTCGATGGCCATTTTTGTTTTTAATGGTAATGAAGTAGTGGGGAAATTATGAATGCTATCAAAGGTGCTGGTTTAGGCTTTAGACGAGAAATGCTAGACGAGCTTTTACCGTCTTTGCCAAACGAAGTCGATTTTTGGGAGGTTGCCCCTGAAAATTGGATACCTTTGGGGGGCCGCTATCAACAACAGTTTGAACAAGCCTCAAAACAAGCCCCTTTCACTACACATGGTTTATCGCTTTCTATCGGAAGTAGCGACAAATTAGACGTTGAATTTGTCAAAAGCGTAAAACGCTTCTTAGATACTCACAATATCGACTTGTACAGTGAGCATTTAAGCTATTGCTCTGGCAATGGTCATATGTATGACCTTATGCCAATCCCGTTTACTGAGGAAGCCGTGCATCATGTGGTCTCTCGAATAAAGCAAGTTCAAGATATTATTGAGCGCCCGCTGGTGTTAGAGAATGTGTCTTACTATATTGCGCCGGGTCAAGAAATGACTGAGCTAGACTTTGCTAATGCGGTTATACAAGAGTCTGAGTGTCTAATGCTACTTGATGTAAACAACGTTTACGTAAATAGCATCAACCACAAGTACGATGCTCATCGCTTTATCGAAGGGCTTCCTACTAACAAAATAGTGTATGGTCACATCGCAGGGCACTACGATGAAGCAGAAGACCTAAAAGTGGACACGCATGGCGCAGATGTTATAGATCCCGTGTGGAATTTACTTGAGCACGCCTATTCGACACATGGTGTTTTTCCAACGTTACTAGAGCGAGATTTTAATATTCCGTCTGTTGACGCACTCTTGTCCGAGGTACGTCGTATTAAGCAAATTCAAGAGCAGTTTGACAGTATTGACGTTACAGCGTTTAACGGGAGCGTGGCGTGAATAAATCGTTTCAATCTGTACAATCAGAATTTGTAAATGCAATTAAAGACCCCTCATCCTATCAGCAGCGCAGCGATGAAGAATCGAGAAGAATGGAAATTTATCAGTCGCTATTTTTCAACAACATTGACAACTTTGTGAGCACTGCCTTTCCCGTACTTAAATCCATAGTTATTAAGCTTTATGGAGAAAAAGGGTGGGAGTCATTGGTGAGACAGTTCTTTATAGAACACGAGTGTCGCTCACCCTATTTTGCTGAAATTAGTAAAGAGTTTGTTGAGTATTTATCTGGCTCACCTCAACTGGCGATAGAGTTACCGGAGTTTAGTGCAGAGCTAGCGCACTATGAATGGCTAGAATTAGACGTCAGCATTCGCTCTAATGATGACACGGCTGCGTTTTACAAAGAGGGGCAAAATGTACAAGCAATTAAAGTGTCGCCCTATGCCTCATTAGCAGGCTATTCCTATGCAGTTCATTTGATTGGCGATGACTATATGCCTGAAGATACCGCGCCAGAGCAGCAGTTTTATGTTGTTTATCGCGATGCTCAGTGCGATGTCCAATTTGCCAACATTAACCCGGTTACTGCAATACTGCTTAATACACTGGAACAACAAGAAAGTGGTGCGACGTTTGATGAGCTCAGTGAGTTATTACAAGGTCAACTTCCTCAAATACCAAAGGATGCTTTGGTGTCCGGAATGCATCACACCATATCCGAAATGCTGCAAAAAGGCATCATAATGCCTGCCACTGTCGATTAACTATACGCCATTTATTCGCGTTATATTAAACTTTAGCCATGATCTGTATCGAAAGTGAGCGATCAACCACATTAGCGCTGTCAATCGCGCTTGCTTTCGATTAACATTTAGCACCATTTTTTTGTTCATAAAATTGTTTAGGTAGTGCAAATGGCTGACAATTCAGATTTCAAAGAAGTCTATAATAAGTGGTACTTTCTAGCATCGCTCGTAACTCTAATCGCGTTTCCGTTGATGCATATCATCGCCGGCTGGTTTACCTTCTGGTTATAACGCAGACATTCAAGGCAATATTGTGACTGCAGAATATATTAAATCAGTAGTAAAAACCGTACCTGACTATCCAAAGCCGGGTATTTTATTTAGAGATGTAACCAGCGTTTTGGAAGATCACAAAGCGTTCAGTAGCTGTATCTCATTGCTTGTTGAAAAGTATCAAGGCATGGGCTTCACTAAAATTGCGGGCACAGAAGCGCGTGGTTTTCTTTTCGGTGCGCCGTTGGCTATCGAAATGGGCATTGGCTTCGTCCCTGTAAGAAAGCCGAACAAGCTTCCACGTGAAGTGGTTAGTGAAAGCTATGAGCTTGAGTATGGCACCGATACATTGGAAATTCACAAAGACGCTATTGTACCGGGCGATAAAGTACTTCTTATCGATGACTTGCTAGCAACTGGCGGCACTATAGCGGCCTCTGCAAAGCTTATCCGCTCTCTTGGTGGTGAAGTGAATCACGCAGGCTTTGTCATTAACCTTCCGGATTTGGGCGGGTGTGAGAAACTTTCTGCGCTAGACATCGAAAGTTATTCAATTTGCGAGTTTGAAGGCGAATAAACGCCTTAGATACTGCTCATAAAACACATAAGGCCAAAAACGTAATAATGAGTTATCAGGTATTAGCAAGGAAGTGGCGCCCAGGAAAGTTCAGCGAACTTGTAGGGCAAGAGCATGTAGTGTCAGCCATTTCGAATGCTTTAGATAACGATCGCTTGCATCACGCTTACCTATTTACAGGTACTCGCGGTGT
This sequence comes from Alteromonas sp. 009811495, assembly GCF_028865455.1. NCBI lineage: Bacteria > Pseudomonadati > Pseudomonadota > Gammaproteobacteria > Alteromonadales > Alteromonadaceae > Alteromonas > Alteromonas sp. 009811495. The sequence goes on along the minus strand of NZ_CP113972.1, from coordinate 2,828,448 downwards.
AGGGAAAACCACTATTGCGCGTATCTTTTCAAAGAGCCTTAATTGCGAAGAAGGTCAAGGTGCAAACCCTTGTGGTCAATGTAATACCTGTAAAGAGATAGAGCAGGGCAATTATGTTGATTTGCTCGAGATTGACGCAGCATCAAGAACGAAGGTAGAAGATACACGAGAGCTTCTTGATAATGTGCAATACAAGCCCACACGGGGCAGATACAAAGTGTACCTCATCGATGAGGTGCACATGTTATCAAAGCACAGTTTCAATGCGTTGTTAAAAACGCTTGAGGAGCCACCACCGCACGTCAAATTTTTGCTGGCGACTACCGATCCGCAAAAGTTACCGATAACGATTTTATCGCGCTGCTTACAGTTTAATCTGAAAGCGATGTCGCGTGAGCAGATCGTAGGGCAGTTGTCTCATATCCTTGAACACGAACAGCTTCCGTTTGAACCTCAAGCACTTGCTTTGTTGGCACGAGCTGCACAAGGCAGTATGCGTGATGCATTAAGTTTGACAGACCAAGCTATTGCCCAAGGTGGTAATCAAGTCGTCGCATCAATTGTGACAGACATGCTTGGCCTGATGGATAAAAACCAGCTGTTAAAAGTCATTCATGCCGTGGTGAGCAAAAGTCCGGCAGACGTGCTGCAACTGGTCAACGACATTGCTGAGCAAGCGCCTGATTATGACAATGTTCATGGTGAGCTTGCGAGTCTTTTGCATCAAATAGCCCTTACGCAATGGGTTCCAGAAGCGTGCAAACTAGAGACGACGTCTGCAAAAGCGATTTATCAGCTAGCCAAAACAATACCTGCAGAGCAGGTTCAATTACTCTATCAAATTGCACTACAAGGCAGAAAAGACTTACCGTTTGCTGCTGACGGTAAAAGTGCTTTTGAAATGACGTTAATGCGTATGATGACGTTTGCGCCATCTGCACCACTCGCGGACACGGCTTCCGATATAGCGTCGGGAAACAGCAACGTTACATTGCCGATTAGTGGCAATGCCAATGCGAATCAGAGTAGTTCAACGATATCGCCGCCAGACCCAAGTGGTGGCCCGGGAAACGTCAGTAAGCAGGAGGATACGCATGCTAGCGAAACTTCTGCAACTTCAATAAAGACGCAAGACGTTATTGACGACAGCCATGTTGTTTCTGATGAGACAGAAACCCCGGTAAATCCCCAGCCAGATGAAAAGTCTGAGAATGACGCATTAGAGACACCGTTGCCACAAGCCATGGTTTCTGAACAGGCCACATCAAACCAAGTGATGCCAGAGGTATCTCAAACCGCGCCAGAAAGTATAGAGTCGGATACGTCTGCCTCAGTTGGGTTTGATGGACCACCGTTAGATGCATACATGGATGATATGCCAGCGTCGTCAGATGATGACGTTGATTATGGCATCGACAATATCGATTTACCGGTTCACACTGAAGCTAAAGTACCTGAAGAACACAATTCATCAGCTAGCACAAATGCGCTTTCGGCAGAAGAACAATTGACTTCAACGGCTGACATGCTGGCGCTTCGTCAAAAGCTTAAACAGCGCAAGGCAGAAGACGCAGAAAGTAAAACAGCTGACGGAGGGGCTAACTCGGGACTAACAAGCGCAGAAGAGATTCAGGCTCGATTTGTAAAAACAGCGACACCATCTGCACTAGATAATGAACTTAGCGTATCCAGCGAAGGTCGCGAATCAAGCGCTGATGCGGTTGCCGAGACAAGCGTTGCTGGCGATTCGACAGCACAGGATGTTGTTCATGTTACTAACAATGCAACCACTTTAGCGAAAGATGATTTACCGAGTGCGGTACATCAAAACGCTGGGCAAAATGAAAGTACCAACCAGCCACAATTAGAAAACGACTTTTCATTTGATGAGTTTGACTCTGATGCTCCCTATGCAAATGAGCCCAGCGCGTCAGCGCCTTTTGAAAATGAAGCACAGGCACCGAATTTTGAACAAGATTCGAATGAAGTAATCGAGCCCCAAAATTTACAAAAGGGCGATACCGCTTCAGCTGTTGATCATGACTTGCCTCCTTGGGAAAGCCAACACAGCTCGGCAGGACATTCAGATTCTAGCAATGAGCTCCCTCCTCATTGGGAAAATGATCTACCCGTCGAAAGTACTGCGCCTCAAGTGTATGACAATACTATGCAAGGCCATGGAGAGGAACAAACAGAATCATCTGATGCTGACTTTGCTTGCGATGCATTTGATTTTGATACACCACTTGCCACAACGTATAACGGGAGTCTTAAAGCCTACCTCAATGATGGGAACAAGCTTACTCACGCCAGTCAAATTGATAGTTGGAGCCAGTTGGTAGAGCAAATGCCTGTTGCTGGTTTGCTTAAGCAGCTGGTACTTCATGCCTCTTTTGTGCGAAATGGGAACACGGTATCCCTTGAAATTGATCATAGTCAGTCGCATCTATTAAACGACAGTACAAAACAACAGCTAATAGATGCAATGCATCATGGGTTGGTTGAAAATGTAAATGTGGATATCACGTTGGGCGAACCATCGACGACACCATTTGCATTACAACAGGAGATACATGCCATGCGTCATGCGCATGCGCATACGGTAGTAAATACCGACGATACAATTCAAGCACTGCTATCGACCTTCGATGCCTCAGTATTAACCGACACGGTTAAAGCAAGATAGTAGATTTATTAACACCAAAACGAAGCGAGATAAGAATATGTTTAAAGGTGGAATGGGCAACATAATGAAGCAGGCGCAGCAAATGCAAGAGCGCATGCAAAAAGTACAAGACGACCTAGCAAAACTAGAAGTAACTGGTGAAGCAGGCGCAGGTATGGTTAAAGTTACCATGACGTGTAACCACAATGTGCGTCGCGTAGATATTGATGAGTCGTTGATGGATGACGATAAAGAAATGGTTGAAGACTTAGTTGCTGCGGCATTCAACGATGCGGTACGTCGTGTACAAGAAACCAGTAAGGAAAAAATGGGTGACGTAACTGGCGGAATGCCACTACCTCCAGGCTTCAAAATGCCGTTTTAAAAAGAATTCTGCAATGTTGCCTTTTTTTCACTACAAAGGGCGACGATGTATAAGACACTTTTTATCTAAAAAGACGCTGGCTATTACCAGCGTTTTTTATTTCTTAATGTCCAATTTCTCGTTTCACTCTCAGTTCTAGTTTGTTGAGGAATTCGAAAACTTGGTAACTGGCCTCTTCCATTTCACTTAGGTACGTAATCAGTTCACTACCGTTATCTGCCTCGTGAGCTTCTATAGCAGCGAGACCTGATTGGTGAACACGGGCATGTGGCGTTCAAGATCTTTAAATTCAGGGTAGTGGGCGTATTGTGCTTGCCCGTCGCCTTGGTAATACCACTTGCCTATAAAAAAAGCCCAGACTGGCTGAGCTTTAGTTAGTTGCGAGTAGATTGGTTAAGCAGTAGCTTTGCGTTGTCTTCTTAGCGCGATACCTGCCACACCAAGTAGCGCTAATGCTAATGAACTCGTTGCAGAGACTGTATTTGCTACAGTACTTGTATAAGCGATGCTACCGCTAGTAAAAGCATGCGGATCAGAGCAACAGTTCACGCCAGAGCTTAAATTAAATGTGATGCTAATCAGGCCATCAGCGATGATGCTTGCCCACGTCGCTTGAGATATTGTTGCTTGGCCTGTCATAAATACCATGTTGCTATGACTACCAACGTAGTCATCTGATGCAAAGTTAAAGAGATCATTGCCAACATTATTGTCAAAGATGGTACCTAGTGAAAAACCATCGATAGAAATAGTTACAGACTCTGAAGCGTCGTTGTTGTCGAAGTCGCCAGCAATCATAAGAGTGAAAATAGCATCGGAAAATGTAGTAGAAGGGGCTATCAAGTTGCTATATGTTATACTCCCTCCATCGACACTAGTGCTCATTGAAGACAACGTAATTAAGCCAGCGTTGGCACTACCTGAAATCAACAACATTAAACCAACAATTAATTTTTTCATGAGTTTATCCTAACTGCTAAAAAGATGTGTAACATGCCTTTAGCTATAATAGTGCCACTTTGTAAGGTATTGTTTTTACGTTGATAATTTTGATAGATTAAAGGTGGTGTAAAATTTACAGACACACTCTATTGAGAACGTTTGAAATGAGTTATAACTTTAAACTCAGATTTCTAATATTGTCTTTATTTTGGTCCAGAACGGAATTTAACCCGTTAAAGAATGGTCTTTAATTTTTGTAGTCTATCGAGAGCTGTGCTAAGTGCGTTGGGGCACACAGTAAGGCAGTTCACTTTTTATTCTTATTTTCCGTTTTAGAGGTTTTCGTAGTGCTAAGGAAAGGCTTAGTTATCTCTACCGTTTTTTTGCTGCCTATAGCGGCAGCAGCGTTCTTTTTAAGTGTTCATGAGTTATTTAGCATGAAGACTGTTAATGTCGACCCAAAGTTAAAAGAAATATCGGGTATCGAATTTGATAAATATAAGCGTCTTTGGGCTATCAATGACAGTGGTGATGGTCCGAAGCTGTATATGCTAAATAAAGATGGCACTATTGCTCGAGAAGTAACGGTAACCAACGCCAAAAATGTCGACTGGGAAGATATGACCCAAAATCGCTTTGGGCACTTTTTCTTAGGAGATTTTGGTAATAACGACAATGACCGTCGTTGGTTGACCATATATAAAATTGAAAACCCAATAGATATTAAAACCGATACCACTGAAGCAGAGATTATCAAATTTACCTATCCGCAAATGGCAAAGGGGAAGGTAAAACCCGAAGACAAAAATTACGACTTAGAGGCTTTTGTTGAATATAAGCGTAACTTGTACTTGTTCACTAAAAATCGCACAAAGCCATTCGATGGTATTACTAAGCTTTATAAGGTCGGCGACCATGCTGCAAATTTTGATGCACAGCTCATCGGTGAGTTTAAAACGTGTACAACACTAGAGAAATTGTGTTGGATCACGTCTGCTGCCATTAGTCCAGACAGAACGAAATTGGTACTTCTCGATTCTACCAGTCTTTGGCTGTTCGAGAATTTCGTAGGTGACAACTTTTTCAGTGGGGATGTGTCGCGTATTGACTTAGGTGTTGTTACTCAAAAGGAAGCGGTAACGTTTTATGATGACAATACTCTTATATTTACTGACGAAGAGTACAAAGGCTTATTCGGTGGAAATATATATGAAGTTAAACTCGACCAGGTAAAGCGTATCGTGATTAAATATCGCGAAGATTCAGATCAAAATAAACAAATAAAGCAGTAAATTTTTATGAAGTTTAGTCCATTACTTTCAGAGCTTATTCAAGCATTGACCTGTTTACCTGGTGTGGGGAACAAAAGTGCTCAGCGTATGGCGTTTCATTTGTTGGAGCGAAACCGCACTGGCGCAATAGACTTGAGTAATGTTCTGCATAACGCGATGGAACATATTCATCACTGCAAACGCTGTCGAACCTTTACCGAGGATGAACTTTGCGATATCTGCCGGCATCCAGAACGAGAGGCTAGCGGATTACTTTGCATTGTAGAAAGCCCACAAGATGTTTTAGCTATTGAGCAAACCCTGAGCTACAAAGGTCAGTATTTCGTGTTGATGGGGCATTTGTCGCCAATTGATGGCGTAGGGCCAAATGAAATTGGTCTTGATGAGTTTGAATCTCGACTTCAAGCTGGTGGCATCAATGAAGTTATATTGGCGACCAACCCTACTGTTGAAGGTGAGGCTACGGCACACTATATTGCTCAGCTATGTGCCTCTCACAATGTAGAGGCTTCTCGCATTGCTCATGGCGTACCTGTGGGCGGAGAGCTCGAATATATCGACGGTAATACGTTAACTCATGCTTTTTCAGGCAGACGAAAGCTTTAACATTCTATTCAAACAGCGGTTTATTTGTCTGTAAGCCGCCGTGCACCAAAAATTTTCACCGCTAATTAATAAATTTTTGTGCTAAACGTTGAAAAATGCATCCAACGTCCTCACCTCGCTAACAGTAGCGAAATCCATTCAATGAGGAGATATTGGATTATGGCTGAAGCAGCCCACAAAGAAACCCATGGTTTTCAAACAGAAGTAAAACAGCTTCTTCATCTAATGATTCACTCTTTGTATTCAAACAAAGAGATTTTCCTACGTGAGTTAGTGTCAAATGCCGCCGATGCTGCAGACAAGCTCCGTTTTCGAGCGTTGGAAAATGACAGCCTTTATGAAAACGACGGCGATTTAAACGTTAAACTAAGCGTAGATAAAGAAGCAAATACTGTCACCATTACCGACAATGGTATTGGTATGACCCGTGACGAAGTTATCGCTAACCTAGGTACAATTGCAAAGTCAGGTACTAAAGACTTTTTTAGTAAATTGTCTGGCGATAGCGCCAAGGATTCACAGCTAATTGGCCAGTTTGGTGTTGGCTTCTACTCCGCATTTATTGTTGCCGATAAAGTAACGGTTCGCACACGCGCAGCAGGCGCTGACGCCTCTGCGGGCGTTGAGTGGATTTCAGACGGTGAAGGCGAATTCACTATCGCTGAAATCAACAAGCCGACTCGAGGTACAGAGATTACCCTTCACCTTCGTGAAGATGAAAAAGAGTATGCTGACGCGTGGCGTCTTCGCTCTATCGTGAGCAAATATTCTGACCACATCAGCATTCCTGTTCAAATGTGGAAAGAAGAAGTACCTGAAAGTGAAGGTCCTGATGGTGAAAAAATTGCAGCGCAGCCTGGTGAGTGGGAAGTTGTAAACAAAGCTACTGCGCTGTGGACTCGCGAAAAGTCTGATATTTCAGATGAAGAATATAACGAGTTCTATAAGCATATTTCTCACGACTTTGCCGATCCACTCGCATGGGCGCATAACAAAGTTGAAGGGAAAACAGAGTATACCAGTCTTCTGTATATCCCCTCAAAAGCACCGTTTGATATGTGGAACCGCGATCAAAGCCATGGGTTAAAACTTTACGTACAGCGCGTATTCATTATGGATGACGCTGAGCAGTTCATGCCAACGTACCTTCGCTTTGTAAAAGGCTTGCTTGATAGCAACGATTTACCGCTTAACGTATCTCGCGAAATTCTACAAGATAACAAGATTACACAAGCACTGCGTCAAGGCTGTACCAAGCGCGTATTGCAAATGCTTGAGAAAATGGCGAAAAACGACGCTGAGAAATATCAGTCTTTCTGGAACGAGTTTGGTAATGTGCTAAAAGAAGGTCCTGCGGAAGACTTTAGCAATCGTGAAAAGATTGCTGGTCTACTGCGCTTTGCTTCAACGCACGGTGACTCAGATGCGCAAACGGTATCACTAGCTGACTACATCGAGCGCATGAAAGAAGGCCAAGACAAGATTTACTATGTAACGGCAGATAGCTTGCAAGCTGCTAAATCAAGTCCGCACCTTGAGATTTTCCGTAAGAAAGGCATTGAAGTACTTCTTATGGGCGAGCGCATTGACGAGTGGTTAATGTCTCATTTGACTGAGTTCAACGAAAAGCAGTTCGTTTCTATTGCGAAAGCAAACTTAGATCTAGGTGATTTAGAAGACGAAGAGACCAAAAAAGCACAAGAAGAAGCCGAGAAAGAGGTTGAAGGCGTTCTAGAGCGTGCTAAAGCAGCGTTAGGTGATAAAGTTATTGATGTGAAATTTACTCACCGTCTTACTGATTCACCTGCGGTTATCGTGGCTGACGATAACGGCATGACAACGCAAATGATGAAGTTGATGCAAGCAGCCGGACAAACTGTACCGGATGTGAAATATCACTTCGAGCTAAACCCGGAGCACAGCTTAGTTAAACTGCTAGCAGATACGCAGGATGAAGAACTGTTTAATCAGTGGGTTGGTGTATTGTTCGATCAAGCAGCGTTGTCTGAACAAGGTAGCTTGAAAGATCCATCAACCTTTGTTCAAAACCTGAACACACTGCTGATGAAGTTAGCAAAGTAAAGCGCTAACAATATTAAATAGGTAAAAACGGGCTTAACGCCCGTTTTTTTATACGTGTTGTCAACAAATGTAAGTTTGTGATCTTAATTGTGCTATATTCGAAGCGTTTATAAGGCTCTTAAGATAAAAATCTCACTATTATTGGCCTGCAGAATAAAATATTGGTAGACGTAAATAATCAATTACGCCTATAAGCTGAATATATATTCGCCATTAGTCTTAAGATTCACCTAACGGTGCTGCTTACACTTGTCACTCAACTGTTGAATGTGTAAAGTGCCGGAAGTAAAAAAGTTCAAAAATCATAAGCGGAGAACGCACTCATGCGAATCATTCTTCTCGGCGCTCCTGGCGCGGGTAAGGGCACACAAGCTCAGTTTCTAATGGGCAAATATGGTATTCCTCAAATTTCAACTGGTGACATGCTTCGTGCGGCTATCAAAGCTGGCACAGAGTTAGGCTTACAAGCCAAGCGCGTCATGGACGAAGGGAAATTAGTATCTGACGAAATCATTATTGGTTTGGTTAAAGAGCGCATCGCACAAGACGATTGCAAAGATGGTTTCCTATTAGACGGTTTTCCTCGCACAATTCCTCAGGCTGATGCCATGAAAGAGGCAGGTGTTTCGGTTGATCATTGTATTGAATTTGATGTGCCGGACGACGTGATTGTTGAGCGCATGGGCGGCCGTCGTGTTCATCCTGCATCAGGTCGTGTATATCACGTTGTTTACAATCCACCTAAAGTGGAAGGTAAAGACAACGAAACAGGCGAAGACCTAATTGTTCGCGATGACGACAAAGAAGAGACTGTTCGTAAACGCCTAGCAATCTACCACGAGCAAACAAAGCCACTTGTAGATTATTACAGTGCAGAAGCCGCGGCAGGTAACTGTGCTTACCACAAACTAGACGGTACACGTCCGGTTGAAGAAGTCAGTAACGAACTGGCTGAGCGCTTGGGTTAAATACCCGCGTTTTAAGTTGTAGAAAAGGGCCGCGTAAAGCGGCCTTTTTTGTGGCTTGTAACTTATCAACTGATGACGTTTAATAACGTTTTAAGAAGTGGGTTTAGACAAGACCGTATAAAGGTTTTGATAGTCTCGATTTGCACATAACAATAACATGTGGAGCACACCATGGTTTTGCCAATTACGGCGTTTTACGCAAGCTTGTTAGGTATTTGCTACCTTTATTTATCAATAATTGTGATTGGCGCACGGCGTCGGCATAAAGTTGGCATCGGTGATGGTGGACATGAGGATTTGAGCCGTTTAGCGCGAGCACATGGTAACTTCAGCGAATATGTTCCTATTACTCTAATCATGATTGCATGCTTTGAGGCAAATACAGGCCAAATGTGGGCAGTACATGCGCTAGGGAGCGCGTTATTGTTTGGTCGCGTGTTGCACGCATATGGTCTTGGTAAACACGCTGGAGTGAGCTGGCAGCGCTTTGCTGGAATGATCCTTACCTTTATTGCAATGCTATGTGCTGCGATAGGGAATTTGATACTTATTCACTTTGGGCTTTAGCCGACGTTGTGAAATATGAAAACGCCCACGGAAGTGGGCGTTTTATTTTAAATGATGTACTTTACGTTAAAAGCGGTAGGTCACTTTTGAGTATACGAAACGTCCTCTAGGATTGTGTACGCCACCTACATAGCCATACAAGTCACTATCGCCATTACCAATAGCAAATGGTGGCTCTTCATCAAGTAGGTTGTTAGAACCCAGTACAAGACGAAGATTGTCGCTGTAGTTATAGCCTACTTGCAGGTCGACCAACATTTGTGAGTCTACGGTGCGAGAGGTATTCTCTTCAAAGTCGAGTACACCGTCGAAATTAATGTCAGGCGTATCCTCAAACTCACCAATAAAGCTAATATTTAGGTTGGCATCAAACGCGCCTTTTGACCACGTTGTAGCAAATAACCAGCGATGTTCTGGGTAGCCGTATTCTCCTGTGAAATCTAGATTGTTTCGCTCAAAGTTGTTCAGATAAGACCAATCTAAGCTGAAGCGTACATTGCCATACTCGTTCATATCCATACTGTAGTTAGCATTGAAATCTATGCCCGATGCTTCTTGCGATGATACGTTTTGGTATGTGTTAAATATTTTCTGGATTACGCCGAGAGACTCTCCTTGCTGAGGCGCAAGGCGCACACAAACCGTACTATTCTGATTATTACATTCAGCGTCGTACACTAGGCCGAATTGCTGCTCATCAATCTTGTTGTCTTGCGTAATACTCCAAACATCAATACTTAAGCCCAATTCTTGAATGGGTGCATAAATGACACCTACGTTCCACGATTCAGATTCTTCGGCATCAAGGTTTGGGTTACCCCCAAACTCAATGTTGTAGTCGAGTGAATCACAATCTTGTCCTGTGGCATCACAACGATATTGGTCAACAAAGAAAACACTTTTTTGTGAAGGACCTAGGCCAATCTGTGCCAATGACGGCGCACGGAAACCCTGTGCCCATGAACCTCGTACAGTAACTTGATCACTGGGTGCCCAACGAAGGGCAATTTTAGGGTTGGTGGTGCTACCAAAGTCACTAAAGTGGTCGTAGCGACCCGCTAGTTGTAATTCAAGTTGTTCGGCGAGCGGAATTGAAAGTTCTAGATACGCAGCGTATTGATCTCTCTCTGCTGCGGCAGATACAGATTCAGTACCAAAGATTAGCCCGCGTTGAAATTGAATGTCTGGTACATCAGACACTTCTTCTTCTCTATATTCTACACCTGCCGCCATCATGACGACGTCGTCGCCAAAATCGAAAGCCTCACCCGAGATATGCGCATCGAAACTCGTCATGCGCGACTCGCCGCGACGAACTAGGCTAGTCGTAATTTCATCAATAACACTTTGTGGGTTGGTCACGCCACCAAATGGGTTGTAGTTGCCAAGATTGATTTGTTCTTGGAGCCAGTCTACACGAACCCAGCCTTGTGATTGGTCACCGCTTTGTTCTGAGCGGCTACGCCCTTTTTGCACTGATGCTTCCCAGTCGTAATCTGCAATTTGGCCACGAAGACCTGCCACAAGTCGAAGGGTGTCTGACTCTATATCCCAGCGACGAGGACCTGCATCTACCGGACGATAGCGACCAATATCAATGTCTTGCCCGAACGGGTTATTAGGATGAGACCCTGGCACTGTCAAACCTGCATCTTCATCTAAAGGTGTGGCTGCGCCACCTGCTTCTGATGTGTTATGTTGCATGGCAACTTCTAAAAATGCTGTGGTATCAGAAGAAATTTTATAGTCGAATTGCCCGATAAAACCAACGCGTTCAGAAGCTGGGATCGTCAATCCAAATGGGCCATAGTCAAATAAACAACTGCCCGATGCGGTTGCATTTTCAGGTGGACAATCTGGGTCGATAGTTTTAACGCCATCTACATAAAAATAACCTGGGTAGCCTCGTGATGAACGAAAGTCCATACCGCCATAAGGTGACTGGTTGGCCGTACCAAATCGGCCCATTTCATCAGCACCTAACGTACTATTATTGAAATAGTCGATGATTACTGTCGCACTGCTTTTATCGCTTTGCGAACCCCATAGAATACTGGCTGTCGTTTCATCATAGTTCGGACCTGTTGTACCGCCGTAACCGGCATTGAGTTCAAGGCCGTCAAAGTCTTTCTTAAGCACAATGTTCACAACGCCTGCTACCGCGTCAGAGCCGTAAATAGCGGAAGCGCCATCTTTTAATATATCAATACGCTCAATAGCTGCGACAGGAATTGAGTTAATATCAACAAATGAATTGGTAATACTTTCTGCAAAAGAGCTTATCGCGACGCGACGCCCGTTGATAAGTACCAGTGTTGCATCTGGCCCCATACCGCGAAGCGATACCGCCGCGGCACCATTGGCCGTTGAGTCCTGACTGTTATTTCGTGTTGAGAATGTACCTGCGCCAGTCGCAGGCATACGCTCAAGAAGTTGTTGGAGGTTTTCATAGCCCATGCTATCAATCATGCCAGCATCAATAGATTGAACAGGCGATGGGCCTTCCATGTCAGTGCGCTTAATGCGCGAGCCTGTAACCGCAATACGTTCTAAATTATCTGCTTCTTCGTCAGCTTGTTGCGCGTAGGCAGGTGTCAGTGTAGTTAATCCCGAAAATGCCAATCCCACTGCGATGGCACTTACTTTACAACCATGTTTCATTATTATTTCCTTATTTCCATTTACTTGTTGTGTGTTTGCAAGCAGCGTTCTGTTGCAAATTTATGAATAGCATTGGTTAGACTTAAGTTGCAATAGTGAAAATAAGGAAAGATGTGACACTTAGTTACAAAGTGTGTAAACCATGTAGTACTAAGTAGAAGGAAAGAAAGTATTTGAGCAGGAAATAGCAGGAGTAACGAAGGTTACTCCAATGCAACAAAAAAGCGTTCTTTACGCGGTAGGTAAGCATTTTCTTTGTCTACGGAAAAGGCGATTGAAGTGGCTTGACCCCTAATCTCTGAAAGTGGAATAAAGCCATAATAGCGAGAGTCTACACTGTTATTTCTATTGTCTCCCATAGCCACTACATAACCTTCAGGCACAATAACGTTGTCGAAACTTGAAGCAGGACTGTCAATTGGGTTTAAGGCAATGGTACGGGAACTTGATAAGATGTCCTCGCGAAATACGTGTTCATTAAGCGGTGTAAGCTTCGATTTCTCTCCATTTATATGAAGCACATTATCATGCAAAGCGATATTGTCTCCTTGTACTGCAACCACTCGCTTAATCAAACGAGTTTGTGCTGCTTCACTGTCAATAATGATAATGTCGCCCCGTTTCACTGAGCCAGTATTTGCAACGCTGATGTCAGTAAAGGGAATATCAAGTGTATACGCCATTTTGTCTACCACGACGCGATCGCCTACTTGGATAGTGGGCTCCATTGAACCTGACGGAACGTGATACCAATCTGCAACACTGCTTCTAAAGGAGAACATCAAAACAATAAACAATATAAAGGTGAGGTTTTCTTTTACGTATTTTTTTACGTTCAACATTTAAATGCAGCCTTGTGTAATAGGTAATCTCGATGTAGGACGTCAATTGTGTTTATCAGTTCATAGCAAAATGTAAGGATATGTTTCGTGTCAATGTCCCCAGCTGTCTTTAAAATGGCCGCTATAAACGTACCAAAAAGTTAAAATCCTATTGAAACAATGGGTTAATGATGGAGTCTTTAGTGGATATCGGTTTGAACGTGTATAGAAGAGTGACTTAATCATTATTGTCAATGTAGCTTGCTACAAGGCTTTGTGGTAATTCTTAACGCTTTTATGGACAAAAGAAGCGGAACCATGTTTAAACGCTCAAAAATTTTTACTGGGCTAGCGGCTGTTACATTAGTAGCGTCAATAGCAGGCTGTAGTCACTCAAATACCTCTAAACCATTAACCTCTGATCAATCTCAGTCTAAAACCACAACCTCTCAAGTGGAAACCACCGTTGAAAGTTCAGCGACGTTCAATGTCGAGTTTGAACGATTTACTCTTGATAATGGCTTAACTGTACTTCTACACGTTGACCGTTCTGATCCTGTCGCTGCTGTGGCATTAACGGCCCATGTAGGCTCTGCTAGAGAAAAAGAGGGAAGAACGGGGTTTGCACACTTGTTCGAGCATCTGTTGTTCTTGGAGTCAGAGAATTTAGGAAAAGGCGGACTAGATAAACTAAGTGCGCGCATTGGTGGTTCTGGTGCTAACGGATCGACCAGTAGGGACAGCACTAACTATTATCAAACTGTGCCTATTGATGCCTTAGAAAAAATGATTTGGGCAGAAGCCGATAAGCTTGGTTATTTCATTAATACCGTGACAGAGCCTGTACTTGCGAAAGAAAAACAGGTGGTCAAAAATGAAAAACGTCAAAGTGTTGATAACCGTCCTTACGGCCACAATCAATATGTCATTGATAAAAACCTGTACCCCAAAGGTCACCCGTACAGTTGGCAGGTCATTGGGTCGCTAGAAGACCTTCAAAACGCAACGCTAGCTGATGTGAAAGAATTCTTTAATCAATGGTATGTGCCCAATAATGTAGTGCTAACCATTGCTGGGGATATAGATATTGCTCAGACCAAGGCGTGGGTAGAGCATTATTTTGGTGAAATTCCTGCTGGCAATAGTATTAAGCCCTTAGCGCAGCAACCTGCTGCGTTAACTGAAACAGTAAAACGCTTTCACGTCGACAACTTTGCCCAAGCGCCAATGCTCACTATGGTGTGGCCGACGGTGCCGGAATATCACCCTGATTATTATGCATTAGAAGTCCTATCTGAGTACTTAGCGCAGGGGAAAAACGCGCCGTTAAACAAGGTGTTAATTGATGAGAAAAAGCTCACCAGCAATGTTTATATGTATGGTTATGATTCTGAAATAGCAGGTCAAATGCAGCTACAAGTCATGGCGTTCAACGACACTGACTTGAATAGGGTTGCAGAGGCGATTAACCATGCATTTGCAGCGTTTGAAAAAGACGGTATTGCTGAAAAAGATTTAGCTCGTATCAAAGCTGGGCAAGAAACAGGGTTCTATCAGGGGCTATCAAGTGTTCTTGGTAAGGGATTCCAACTGGCCCAATACGAAATTTTTGCAGGTGGGGCACAGTACATCAGTGAAGATGTACAGAAGATATTGTCAGTAAGTGCTGACGATGTCATGCGTGTTTACAAGACATATATAAAAGATAAGCCGTTTGTTGCAACAAGCTTTGTACCGAAAGGCCAAGAATCTCTGGTGCTTAATAACTCGTTAGAAGCGGCAGTGGTTGAAGAGCAAATTGTGGCAGGTGCAGAAGAGAGCTTTGATGCGTCTATCACTGCTGACTACGAACGTACCCCTTCTAGTTTCGACAGAAGTAAAGAGCCGCCATATGGTGAGCAAGTTACCATCACACCGCCGGTGGTGTGGCAAACTACACTAGACTCTGGCATTCACGTAGCGGGCATAGAAAACGATGAAGTGCCGCTTGTCGCGTTTGAGCTTAAGATTGATGGCGGCATGCTGCTTGACCCACAAGATAAAACAGGCGTCGCTAATCTACTGTCTGGTATTTTGCTTAAAGGTACACAAAGCAAGGCACCTGAAGTGTTAGAGCAGGAAATAGAGATGCTTGGCGCTTCACTTGACGCACAAGCGACCGATGACGCCATTGTTATCAGCGGTACTTCACTGTCAAAGCACTTTGATAAAGTGATGGATATTGTTTCTCAAGTCATACTTACCCCACGATTCGACGCGACAGAGTTCGATCTTGCCAAAGATGATGTCATCAATGAGATTAAACAGATTAAAGCAAATCCAGGTGCAATCGCGTCGGTGGAGTTTGGTGAGCTTCTCTATGGTGAAGAGCACCCATTGGCGCAACCTGTTATTGGTTCAGTCGACAGCGTAACCGCCATTGAGGTGAGTGACTTAAAGCAGTACTTTGAGCGAAACTTTACGCCTACTTTAGCCAAGCTTCATGTAGCGGGGGATATTTCGCAGTCGAAGGTAAGTAGCGCACTGGCTAATTTAAACACAAATTGGAAGGCGAAAGCGGTAACGTTGCCTGAAGTATCTCAGGTTAAGCTACCTGAAAAAGCCAAGATTTATTTTTATGACGTGCCCGACGCGAAGCAGTCAGTGCTATATTTTGGTCATCCAGCACCATCTGTGTCTCACCCAGATAGTTATGTTGCCAGTGTCATGAACTACCGCTTAGGCGGTGGTGGTTTTGCCTCTCAACTAATGCAGGAATTACGTGAAAACAAAGGGTATACCTACGGAATCTATTCTGGATTCTCTAGTGATAAGAATACAGGCGTATTTGCATTAAGAAGTAATGTTCGCTCGAACGTAACGTTGGAAGCCATCGAAGCCATACGTGATATTTTGTTGTCTTTCGGGAACAACTATTCAGCTGAAGATTTGTCTGTGACAAAGGGCTTTACGCTTAAGTCTAACGCGCGTGCCTTTGAAACATTGGGCGCAAAACTAAATGTAGTGGGTAACATTAGCGACCTTGGGTTTGCTGACGACTACGTAATGCAGCGCGAGCAGCAAGTTAAAGCGTTGACGGTTGACGATATGAAGCGTTTGTATCAAAACTATGTTCATCCAGACAAAATGATTTATTTGGTGGTTGGTGATAAGGCAACACAATTTGAGCGTCTGAAGGCGCTCGGATTAGGAGAGCCTGTATTGCTAAACGAAACTGAAGAGTAGAAGAGCATATAAAGGCTTGCTCAATAACTGCACTTTAGCACATGTCGTAATTGTGCACGTTTAGTTGAAGTTGCAAGTCTTCGCTTAACTAGAGCGTGTTGACCACTGCAAAAACGTATTGCAAAGGGCAACACGCTGTTACTTCAATGGGCAGGTTGGCCCATTTCGTGTTGCCACATCTTCCTTTTAAGCCAATTGCAGAAAAGCGTTATGCGCTTGTGCTTAGGAGAGTGTTCAAGATAAATGATGTGTGATTTCCACCTGACCGGGTGAGGTATATCGACAGGCACAATAAGTTGGCCTGACTTGATGTATTGCCCAATCATCATATCAGAAGCCAACATAACGCCTTGGCTCGACAGTGCTGCACTCAGCGCCAGATCACTTGAAGAGACCTCGGTTTTGTTGAGAGGCTTGTTCATTGTATCTACTTGAACGTGTTCAAAATACGTCTCCCAATTTACCTTGTCACTCATGGGCAACGCCAGCAAACGCGTTTTTACTAAGTCTTCAGTGCTATGTATTTGCTTGTCTCTTGCAAATGACGGTGAGCAAACTGGAACGACGCCATTCTCACCAATTTTCTCAACAACTAACCCTTCTTTTTGAAGTGCCGAAGTAGACGTGCTAAATCGAATGGCGACATCGACGTTACCTTCATGTAAGTCTTCACATAGATTTGACGCTTGCACGTTGATGTTAATTTCGGGGTGAATGTTAAAAAAGTCGTAAAGATTAGGCAGTAACCACAACGCGCAATAGGCTTGTGTTGAGCTTATGGTTAGGCTCCCTTGAATAGGCTCTTCCTGAACTTGGTTTAACCCATTAACAATTTCTGAAAAGCCCGTCTGACAGGCGTGAAGTAATGTTTTACCTTGTGAGGTAAGTACCATTTTTCGTCCTTGTCGTCTAAATAAAGCCGCGCCAATATTTTCTTCGAGCAAGCGCATTTGTTGACTTACTGCGGCTTGAGAGACAAAGAGTTCTTCAGCGGCTTTGCTGTAACTTTGATGCCGCGCTGCTACTTCAAAACACAGTAAATTGTTTAACCATCGTAGACGTTTGTCCATATTAGTGCTTGTATAAGTTTACCTTATATAAAAGGTTAGGTTTTATCGTTGGTGAAGTAAAGACAAATCAAGGATGCTGAGCACTCGGTGAGCAGGCAAAAGGTAATTGTGACAATGTTAACTAGTTTATTGAGCAGCATGAAAAGGAAGGCAGGTGGGTTTAATGGTGCTAAGCGTGTTATCGCGCTTGTGAGCGCGCAAAAATTTAAAGTTAGACAGCGTATGAGTGACTATTTAGCTCATATTGGAAATAAGCTTAACTTATCTATGTGGAGCGCGTTTAAATAATGCTGCGGGTAACGTTGTTAGCACAACCCTGTAAAGGCCATAGCATGTGTTTACCATATGGCTGTACAAGGTTGTGCTAGGTAATGCCTTTATTTATGACGCTCGCGAAGTACATCAAGTGCATCGTTTAGCGACATGTCGCTAGCTTGAAGTAATACGGTTAGGTGATACAGCAAATCAGCGGCTTCGTTTTTTAGCTCTTCTTTGTCGTGTACGGTGGCAGCCAATGCGGTTTCAACGCCTTCTTCACCCACTTTCTGTGCTATTCGCTTAATGCCTTTGTTGTATAGGCTTGCGGTGTAGCTGCTTTTGGGGTCGGCATCTTTGCGGGCAGCCAATACTCGCTCTAAGTCTGCAAGAAAGGTAAATGCCGGAGTGTTCCCGTCAAACCAGCAGCTTTCAACGCCAGTGTGGCATGTTGGGCCATTAGGGTTAGCAAGTACCAACAGTGAATCTTGGTCGCAGTCGCAGGCAACGCTCACTAAATCTAACGTGTTACCTGACGTTTCACCCTTAGTCCAAAGGCGCTGCTTTGAGCGGCTGAAAAAGGTCACTTTACCCGTTTCAAGGGTTTTTGCTAGGGCGTCTTGGTCCATGTAACCCTGCATCAATACCTTGCCTGATAGTGCGTCTTGCACAATGGCAGGCAACAGGTTATCCATTTTGTCCCACGCTAGCTTATTGCTATTGTCATTAGTAATGATCACGGGTTTACTCCTTCTGCTTGCGCCGTTAATCCGTGACGCTTACGCATGGCAACGCCATTGCTGGTTAATTCTGCTTTCAGCTCATCAATGTTGATGATGCCCTTGTGAAATACCGATGCCGCCAAAGCGCCATCAACATCTGCCTGTTGAAACACATCAGTAAAGTGGGCAATTTCACCTGCACCTCCTGATGCAATTAGCGGCACTTCACATACATCGCGTACGGCTTTCAGCTGCTTTACGTCGTAGCCTTTGCGCACGCCGTCTTGGTTCATGCAGTTAAGCACAATTTCACCTGCTCCGCGCGATTGTACTTCTTTAATCCAATCGATGGTTTGCCACTGGCTTTTTTGTGTGCGGGCTTCATCACCGGTGAATTTGTAAACTTCGTATTGGTCGGTTGCTTCGTTATAGAAGCTGTCGATACCAATCACCACGCACTGTTGACCGTAAACATCGTGCAGCTGGTTAATAAGGTCTGGGTTGTTAAGGGCAGGGGAGTTAATCGAAATCTTATCTGCACCCATTTCCAAAATGCGCCCAGCGTCTTCAATGCTTTTAATGCCGCCTGCAACGCAAAACGGAATATCAATAACCTGTGCAATACGGCTTACCCAGCTTTTATCCACTACGCGGGCATCAGAGCTTGCGGTAATATCGTAAAATACCAGCTCGTCGGCACCAGCTTTCGCGTATTGCTCGGCAAGAGGCACAATGTCGCCAATGATTTCGTGGTTTCTAAACTGAACGCCCTTAACGACTTTGCCGTCGCGTACGTCTAAACACGGTATTATGCGCTTTGCCAGCATGCGATAGCCTCCTTAACCGTAAACTTACCTTCAAGCAATGCGCGGCCTAAAATAACGCCGCCAACATTTGTGGGTTTGAGTGCTTCAATATCAGCGATGCTACCAATACCGCCCGACGCTTGCCAGCTAACGTGTGGGAAGCGGGCTGCCATTTCTTGATATAGCTCGGTATTCGCGCCTTGAAGCGTACCGTCGCGGCTGATGTCGGTGCACAGTACGTGCTTTGCGCCAACTGATGCGAAGTCTTCTAATAAGCCTTCAAGGGCGACACCAGAGTTTTCTTGCCAGCCGTGCGTGGCAATAAGCTTTTCGCCGTTGTCGCTAATATTTATATCAAGAGCCAATACAATGTGCTCTGGGCCATATTTTTCTACCCAAGACTTCACTAGCTCAGGCTGTTTCACCGCCAATGAGCCAATAACCACACGGCTTACGCCAGTCTCGAGCAGTTGCGCTACTTCCTCTTCGCTACGAATGCCGCCGCCTGCCTGAAACTGCATGCGCTTGGTGTCGACCATAGACTTAATAAGTGAAAGCTGGCGTTTAGTTGTGTCTTTGGCGCCAGTTAGGTCAACAATGTGCAACCAGGTTGCACCTTGGTCGGCATAGTCGTGAACCACGTCTACTGGGTCCAGTTCGTATTGGGTTTTCTGCTCGTAGTCGCCTTGATAAAGGCGCACTACGCGTCCGTCAATAAGATCAATCGCTGGAATAATCATTATAGGTTCACAAAGTTAGTCAGTAGTTGTGCTCCGGCTTCGCCAGAACGCTCTGGGTGAAATTGCACCCCGTAAAAATTGTCTTTATTTATAGCGGCTGAAAATGCGTTGCCGTAAGTACAGCTTGCAAGCGTGTTCTCGTACTCAGGTACAGCAAAGCTATGCACAAAATAAAAGTACGTATCTTGTGGGATGCCTTTGAACAAGCTTTCGTTGTTGTGACTGCTGTTATGAGAGACAGTGTTCCAACCCATATGCGGTAAGCGCACGCCTTTCGATTCCATGCGCGCTACGTGCCCGGGCATAAGGTTTAAGCAGTCGATGTTGCCTGTACCTTGAAAGCCACCTTCGGCGCTGGTTTCAACCATAAGCTGCATGCCTAAACATACGCCTAGTACAGGTTGGGTCAGCGATTGAAGAGTTTCCACTAACGCTTTTTGTTTAATGCTTGCCATGGCAGCAGCGGCGGTACCTACGCCGGGTAAAAACACTTTGTCAGCGTTTTTTATTACGTTTACATCGTCAGATACCTCTACTTCAACACCCAAGCGTTCAAGCGCAAAGCGTACAGATGAAATGTTGGCACAGCCGGTATTCACTATAACGATTTTTTGTCGCTGGCTGATATTTACCACTGACATTACAGTGCTCCTTTACTGCTTGGTAGTGCATCGCCTTGGCGTGTAATAGCTTGACGAAGTGCGCGGCCAAATACTTTAAATAAGCTTTCTACCTGGTGGTGTGCATTGCCTTCGCTGGTGGAAAGATGCAGCGATAAACCCATGCTTTGCGCAAGCGAGTAGAAGAAGTGAGGCACCATTTCTGTGGCCATTTCGCCTACTTGGTCGCGGCTAAATTCAGCATCGAATTTAAGGTGAGGGCGGTTAGAAATATCCATGATACATTCCGCACGACACTCATCCATTGGCAGAGCAAATCCAAAGCGACCAATACCTCGTTTGTCGCCCAAAGCTTTTTTTAGTGCCTCACCGAGTGCAAGCGCGGTATCTTCTACGCTGTGGTGATCATCAATGTGCAAATCACCATTAGTAGTCAGATTTAACTCAAAACCACCGTGGGTAGCAATTTGGTCAAGCATGTGGTCAAAAAAGCCCATGCCGGTTTGAATTGTCGACTTAGCTTGCGAGTCTAAATCTACGCGAACGCGAATATCGGTTTCAGAGGTGGTACGCACGACCTCTGCAATGCGTGAAGACGCAAGTAAGCTTTTCTGAATATCGTTCCAGTTTAGGCTCTCGCGGTTGTACTGAAAGCTGCGAATACCCATGTTTTCAGCAAGTTGAACATCGGTAATTCTGTCACCAATCACAAATGAACGAGTGAAATCCACCTTGCCCTGCTGCAAGTATTCTTGCACTAGGCCGAGCTTCGGCTTGCGGCATGTGCAGTTGTCTTCGTCAAAATGCGGGCAAATTAACACGTCGTCAAACACGACGCCTTGGCTTTCAAATACGGCCATCATGGCGTTGTGAGGCTTGTCGAAATCTTCCTGTGGGAAGCTGTCTGTGCCCAACCCGTCTTGGTTACTTACCATCACAAGTTTAAACCCAGCTGCTTTAAGCTTAAGCAGCACAGGAATAACGTTTGGTTCGAAAACAAGCTTTTCTAAACTATCTAACTGCTTATCTACTGGCGGCTCTTCAACAAGTGTGCCGTCGCGGTCTATAAATAAAATGGCTTGCTGACTCATGCCGCGTCCTCATTATTTTTAAATTCGTTAATTAGCTGCATTAAACGCTGGTTTTGCTCTTCAGTGCCGATGCTTACGCGTAAACAGTTTTGTAAGTTAAGCTGTTTTGATTGGTCACGAATAAGCATGCCTTGGCTGACCAGATATTGCATTAGAGCCGGCGCCTTTTCATAGCGGAACAAAATGAAATTCGCTCTTCTATCACCTACCAATTCAATGCCATCTACAGCTTGAAGTGCTTCTGCTAGCGCTTCTTTTTCACGATTAATGGTAGCGACTTGAAGTTCAAGTAACGCTAGTGATTCTTTTGAAAGTGCTTGAGCGGCAATTTGTGCAACTGGCTCTGGAATAGGGTAGGGTGCAATTACCTTTAAAAGCGCTTGAATAACCGGTGCTTGGGCAAGCGTAAATCCGCAGCGAAGGCCAGCTAATGCAAATGCTTTAGACAGCGTGCGAAGCACCACTAAATTCGGGTAATTGTTTATTTCGTTTGCCCACGTATTATCTGCATCAAACTCAATGTACGCTTCATCTACTACAACCAATGCTTTATCGGCAAAGTGATTAAGCACGGCTTTAATGTCTTCGCGAGCAACCGGTGTTCCGGTTGGGTTATTCGGCGCGCAGATAAAAATCACGTTCACGTCTTCTTCAGCACATACAGCATTCACATTAAGGCTAAAGTCGTCGTTAAGTGGCACTTTTTTAATGCCGACATCACAGGTTTCAGCACTGATTGCATACATGCCATAGGTTGGCGGGCAGATAAGAATGTTATCTTTACCCGGCGTACAGAAGGTACGAATTAGCAGTTCAATCCCTTCATCGGCGCCGCGGGTAACGATTAGCTGTGACTTATCAAGCCCAGCATAGCTTGCGTAGCCTTTGACTACCGCTTCAGGCTGGCAAGATGGATAGCGATTAAAGTTACCGCTATCCACACTGTAATCGTTTGCATAGGGTGACTCGTTGGCATTAAGCCAGTCTTGACCACCAGAGAACAAGCGACGTGCCGACTCATAGGGCTTTAAAGGCACCAAGTTGTCGTTAATAAGGTTATCGATAAGCGTCGACATTAGGCGTCTCCTTGCTTAAGTGCCTGCATGCGAAGTGCAACGGCCTGTTCGTGTGCGTCTAAGCCTTCTGCTGCAGCGAGTGCCATGATAGCAGGGCCTAAATTACGCATACCATCTGCACTTAGCTCTTGAATTGTGTAACGGCGCATAAAGTCTAACAGGCCAAGACTAGAATAATTCTTCGCATAGCCGTAGGTGGGCAGCACGTGGTTTGTACCTGATGCATAATCGCCGGCAGATTCAGGTGACCAAGGACCTAAGAAAATTGAACCTGCGTATTTGATTTTGGGCAAATAATCGCGAGCGTTTTCTATCTGCACTATCAAGTGCTCAGCGGCATAAGCGTTGCTTGCTTCAATGGCTTGTTTAATTGAATCGGCCAAAATATAGCGCGCATTTTGCATAGCTGGGCGTGCAATCTCTGCTCGTGAGAGCGTTGACAATTGACGCTCAACGGCAGCTTTGGCTTCTTCAATAAGCTTGGCACTGTTTGATACCAAAATCGCTTGTGAGTCTGGACCATGCTCGGCTTGAGAGAGCAGATCAGCTGCCACGAACTCGGGGTTTGCGTTGTCGTCAGCAAGTACCAGCACTTCTGATGGGCCCGCCGGCATATCAATAGCGGCACCATCAGCGCGCTGGCTTACTTGTTGTTTAGCTTCTGTTACAAAGCTATTACCCGGGCCAAAAATCTTATCGACCTGCGGAATGGTCTCTGTACCAAGAGCCATAGCGGCAACAGCCTGAGCGCCACCACACAAAAAAATCTTGTCGATACCGCACTTTCTTGCCGCATAAGCAATTTCAGGCGCGATGAGCTGTTCTTTGTTTGGCGGAGTGCACAGCAGTTTATTTTCACAACCCGCCACCAATGCAGGCACACCCAGCATTAACACTGTAGACGGTAATGGTGCACTGCCGCCTGGAATATAAAGTCCTACGGCATCAAGAGCTGTAAAGCGAAGCTCGCATTTAACGCCTGGTGTCGTGGTTAATGCGATGTCACTTGGCATCTGTGCTTCGTGAAACATTTTTATGTTGTTAAACGCTGTGTCGATGGCGCCTGCTACCTCAGGTGTCACCTTAGCAGCAAGGGCATCAATATTATCTTGCGAAAGCACCAAGCTGGTGAGTTCTGGGCAGTCAAATTTGCGCGTGTAATCAAGTACAGCTGCATCGCCTTCTGCTTCAACGCGGGCGATGATGTCGCCCACGGTTTGCTTTAACTGTTGGCTATTGGCCATAGCCGGGCGGGCTAGCGCCTGTTTTTTCTCATTTGCTGAAAGAGATGACCAAGTAATCATAATTGCCTGCCTTTTAGCCCATCATTTTTTCGATTGGCATTACAAGAATCGAGCTACAACCAAGGGACTTAAGCTTTTCCATGGTTTCCCAGAATAACGTTTCTGTAGACACCACGTGGATAGCCACTTGTTCGTCATTTCCAGCAAGAGGTAATACGGTTGGGTTTTCAGCTCCTGGAAGTAAGCTTTTTACCTGCTCCAAATAGGCTTTTGGTGCGTGTAGCATGATGTACTTGCTTTCTTTTGCTAGCAATACACCGTCAACACGCGGCATTAACCGATTAACCAGCGTTTCTTTTTCGTCGCTTAGTTCGCCGTCAGCGCGTTTAATTAATACTGCTTTACTGCGGAAAATAACGTCTTTCTCAACAAGGCCGTTCGCTTCTAGCGTTGCGCCTGTTGATACCAAGTCACAGATAGCGTCGGCTACGCCAGCGCGCGGAGCTACTTCTACTGAACCTTGAAGCATGACGGCTTTGGCATTGATACCTTGGTCTTTGAAATAGCGCTCAAGTAGGTAAGGGTAGGTGGTGGCCACTTTTTTACCCTCTAAAGACTGAATGCCTTCATATTCCATTTCATTAGGTACTGCGATTGATAGTCGGCAACCGCCGTAATCTAAGCGACGTAGTACTTCATACTCAAATGGCTTGCCGGCTGCTTTACGTTCGAGCATTTTTTCTTCAAGCTCGTTTTCGCCGATAAAACCAAGGTCAACAACGCCATCCATAACAAGGCCTGGAATATCGTCGTCACGCACGCGAAGTAAATCGATAGGCTGGTTCGTTGAATGCGCAATCAGCAGGCGATCACGAATGTTTAATTTGATGCCAATAGCTTTCAGTAAAGCGATGCTGTCATCGCTTAAACGGCCTGATTTCTGTACGGCAATTCGAAGTCTTTTGCTGTTACTCATTGAAACGTTCCTTACACGTTGTATTTAAACTTTTGATTGCGCCTTAAACGAAAAAACCCTCGGAAGTTTCCTTCCGAGGGTCGAGAATTTGTTCTATCTGCGCCACTGGAAGGAGTCATAGACCTTCCAGCACGAACCTGAAAGGTTATGCTTTGTGGTGATGGTGATGAATCGCTGCGCAGTTAATCATTTCTTAAAAATTTATTCCTATTTCTGAACGGCTGAAACATTATCGTTTTGACATACGATTTGCAAGGCTAAAGTGAACTCTTTTTAGTCAATGGGTCTAAATAAAAGTATATATAGTAAAACTTTTCGATATGAATGATTGTGATCCTAATGTTTTTGAACTAGTCAGCAGATATAAAGATTAGGTGAAAAGGTACTTTTTAACGTTGAGGAATGTATGAGTAACGATCTTTTGTTTCCAATTTTACCGCGCAACACCAAAGTGCCTGTTGAAGTTGATGAGCGCGTGAAAAAAGTGCAGAAAACAAAAAAGTCTGACCATCTTTCAGAAGAAGATCGCGATCAACCCCAAGATGTGAAGCATGCTGAAGCCATTGAGAGAACCTCTAAAAAATCGTATGACAGCGAGAGTCGACAGAACGATGACGGTAGCGGGCTTAAACATATCGATATTGACGTTTAGCGACTGGTATATAGCTCCTCAAAAAGTGCGGCGATCTGATTACTGACCTTATGATTGGGCAAGTATAAAGGCAGAGGAATGCGTTTAGAATGTGACTCTTTTATTTTTACAGTCGCGCTTATGTAATTTTCCAATACCGGCAGACCTTGCTCTTTTAACTGGTTAACTAAATGGGTGGGCAAATTGGCTTGGCTGTTGAATTGGTTTATTACCACACCTTGAAATATAAGCTCTGGATTGTGATCACTTTTCAATTCCATCACGTTTTCTAGCAAGCGATGGATAGCTTGTGCTGAAAAGTCATCGCAATCAAACGGGACACAGAAACCATCCGCTGCAATTAGTGCTGCTTTAGAATAAAAATTAAAATTGGGTGGCGTATCAATAAAGATGTAGTCAAATTTGCTTCGCAATTCTTTAAGTGCATCGCGAAGCTTAAAAATCTTGTAGCGTGTTTCAAGCTCTCTCTCTACTTCCGCTAACGCGGGTGAAGAGGGCATTACGAACAAGTTATCAAATGCAGAGGAGTGAACAAATTCTATTGGTTTCTTAGGTGTTCTAAAAATACCAACGACTTGCTTGAACATATCTGTGACAGTCAACGTGTTTTCGCTGACATCAACCCCCACATAGTGTGTGCTATTGCCTTGGGCGTCTAGGTCTACCAGTAGGGTTTTGTAACCCAGTTTGGCACTTTGTGCGGCCAAGTTCGTACTAATCGTTGACTTGCCTACACCACCTTTCTGATTGAACACTACACTTATCATACGAAGTCCTTTTAGCCGTGTAGTATAAAATATGCCCAAGTAACTAATGATATGCAAAAGAAAAATGGCGCCCAAATAAGCGCCATTTATCGTGAGTATCAATTTAGTTCTTTATCTACCCAAAATTTCGTGCCTTTTACCGTTGCTTGTAGTGCAAGGCCGCTTTCGGTCATGGTGTAAACGGTGACATTGCCAAGGTAGCCTTCACCTTCCGCTGATGCACCTTTGTTACCCGCCTTTGCTGCGGCGTCAGCGTTGCCGCCCACTGTCCAGCCATTTTCTATGAAATAACGCATCGCCTGCGGAGTGTGGAAGACCATTACAATACGATAATCTTTTGCACCCAATCCAAGACCTACACCACCTTCTGCCATGTTCATGTAGGTTTTGGCACCCGTTGTATTATTATTAACGACGCCGTATCCCGTGCCTGCCGCAAAGAAAATGACATTAACGTTGGCATTAGTGAAAACGGCATAACCGGCTGCGTCTCTAATCTGCGAGCGGGTGTCTGGTTTTTCGGTGTAAAGTCGCGCTAACGCATTATCTTGCATATCAAGGATAGCTTGTCGTTTTTCTGCGACAGTGCCGTTGCCCATAGATGCACACGCAGCAAGTGTAAGAACCGCTGCTACGAAAAGTGTTTTTATTGCTAACTTGCTATTTTTCATGCATTTCTCCTTAGCATGTGAAGTAAGTCTATGGCATAGCATTTTGCTCTATTGATGCGATGGCCATGCCCAAACTGTTGCTTTCTTAAGGATATACGCAATAAACGTGCAAATTAGTTTTGTTGGCAATGAAATTACGTCAATGTAAATGCAGATTTGCTACCATTCAATTTCAAGGTCCAAAGGACTTGGCCGCTCGTGTTGACCAACCATTTCTTCGTAAGGTGTATTTTGGCGAAGCCAAACATGATCGAATGACTCGCTGTCGAAATGCGCTCGAATTTCATTAAGACAATGAAATGTCTTTGGCTGTGCTTTATTGTCTCTCACTAAAGTACGCGTTGCGCCCATTCCGGTAGATGCTAAATAGTTACCACCTTCTAGCGATTCAATATATAAATTCATGGTTGTGCCCTCATTAGTCCCACTTACATTTTTAGTTCAATGGCGAGGAAATGATCATTAATTTTGTGTCATGCATGCCCGCTTAGCCATTCCACCATTTGTTTTTGCACACCATAATCCCTGCCTCAGAGAAGTGATGCTGTAATAGTGATTTGTCTTTTTCGTTCAAAAACGCACCTATTTCACACTTCGCCTGGGTTGTGGAAAAGACCAGTTTGGGTATACGCCTGTTGTGAATATCTTCGATGAAAAACAAAGAGGTCTGAACGCGCTGAAGCACAAGTTGCGTGCCCTTTGAATTTATGATTCTTATCGTGTCTTTATTAATGACAACCTCTTCCCACTGGTAAGTCGCTCTTGATACTAAGTACATAATGAGTGACAGTGCTAACACTTCGAGGCCCGCAAAAGGAAGAATGACCCATGCGCCTACAAGCGTCCAAGCTACTGCGATAGAAACAACAAAGCAGGTAAAGCCAAGCATTAGTAGCTTGGTCTGTTTCCATGTCGCGGAGCGGTTTGGTGATAATCGAAGCTGAGTGCTATCGTCAAATGTTGATATTTCTATCATCTTAGCTCTTTAAAAAAGCGTAGTATAAATAGTGAGCCATCAGCGACTTTACTGTGCATTAGAAGCTCACTTCTTGGTACCCTTAAACATAGTACTGACCTTATACGAATGATAGGTCGCAAAAAGATTGAAAATTACTCAGTGTTAGCATTGAGTGAAATAGCAAAGAGGACGTTGAGTGGCACTAGTTGTAAAGCACTTATCGAAGAAGTCGGTAACCATATTACTGGTATTAGTTTGGGCGAGTGTGTGGCTTTTCCAGTCCAGCCCTCTCGATTTGGCGAAGGGTTATGGGCTTTTTTCTCTACTTGGTATTCTTGGTGCTATTTTTGCCAACTCTACTGGCGCGGGTGGGGGGGTTATTTTCGTTCCTTTTTTTAACTATTTGTCATTCTCCCCACAAGCCATAGTCGCCACAAGTTTCGCAATACAGTGTTGCGGTATGACTGCGGGGGCTATTACCTGGTGGCATTACTATCGAAGCCAACATCAGTTTGATGGATATTGGAAAGCACTGCCTAGCACCTTAGTACTTTCTATTCCTGCGTCTATTATTGGTATTTTGTTTTCGCAATTTTCAACGCAAGGCAAGGCGGTACTTAACAACTTATTGGGTGGCGCAAGCAATTTGCATATGTTGTTTGGCAGCTTTTCCGTACTTCTGGCGGTCGCCATATTCGCCTCGATCCCAATGATGAAACGGTCTCATTTTAAAAAAGATATCACACGTAAAGATGTTCTCGTTCTTCCTGCAATAGCTTTTATTGGTGGCGTTATCACAGCGTGGCTTTCTGTAGGGGTAGGCGAACTGGTCGCCGTATACCTGATAATTCGAGGTTTCAACGTTACTATGTCTATCGCTGTTGCCGTCATTTTATCTGCGTTTACCGTTTGGTCGGCTCTGCCATATCACGCTCTCATAAGTGATACCGTTGTATGGGAAGTGGTGTTATTTGCTGGTATTGGCGCTATTGTTGGAGGAATGTTAGCGAAGTATTTAGTCCTCGCATTTTCTGTACAACGACTGAAACTATTCTTCGGTTTCTGGGTATTAATACTAGGCATATCTAGCTTACCCGTATTTTAAATTCAACCGCACTTCGCGTGCGCACGCCATTCTTTACATCAAAACGATAAAGGAGCGCTTATGCAGGCACAGTCGATAGAACCTCAAAATCTCTATTCCATTAAGCAACCGTCGTGGTCGTCACATAGCGTTATTTATCAAGTAAATACAAGACAATTTTCAGCATCAGGCTCCTTCTCAGGCGTCACCGAACAACTTGAGAGAATTAAGGCGTTAGGGGCAGATATACTGTGGTTGATGCCTATTCACCCAATTGGTGAAAAAAACAAAAAGGGCAAATTAGGTAGCCCCTACGCCGTAAAAGATTATCTCTCCATCAACCCTGAATTCGGCAATGAAGAAGACTTTCGAACGTTGATCAAAAAGGCGCATGAACTTTCACTTAAAGTCATAATAGATTGGGTTCCCAATCATAGCGCGTGGGATAATCCGCTAGTGGAATCTAATCCCCAATGGTACGCCAAAGACTACAAAGGCGATTTCAGGCCATCTCCCTGGTGGGACTGGAGCGATATTATCGAGTTTGATTACAGTCAAGTAGGGTTGCGCAAATACATGATTTCCGCAATGAAGTACTGGGTCGAAACGTTTGATATCGATGGTTTTCGCTGTGACGTGGCAGGTTATGTTCCCAATGATTTCTGGCAGCAGGCAAGAACTGCACTCGATGCGGTAAAGCCTGTGTTCATGCTAGCTGAGTGGGAAAATAGAGACCTTCATGAAAAAGCGTTCAATATGACATACGCGTGGAGCTGGAATGAAACCCTTCACGAGCTAGCCCATGGGAAGTGTACATTAGATAGGCTGCGTAAATATTATTCGTGGAACGAGCGCAGTTGGCCCTTAAATGCTTACCGTATGACGTTTGTAAGTAATCACGATAAAAATGCGTGGGATGGTACCCAGCGAGAACAATTTGGCGATGCTCTTGAAGCTTGTATCGCGCTGTCGGTAATCGGTGAAGGTATGCCGCTCATTCACAACGGTCAAGAAGCGGGCGAGACCAAACGCTTGACGTTTTTCGAGCGTGATCCAATCGAATGGCAAGAGCATGCCATAGGCACTTTGTACCGCAAACTCATATCGCTTAAACAGTCCAAAGCCGTATTAGGGAATGGCGAGTATGGAGCAAGAATGATTCAAGTACCCAATTCAGATATGGATAGAATCTTTAGTTTCGTGCGCCATAACGAGAAAGAGAAAGTGTTTGTTGTCATTAATTTCTCGAATGACCACGTAGAGGTAGCGTTTGAAGAGCCATTATTTGAAGGCGAGTATACGCACTGGGCCAATAATGAAAGTAGGGTTTTCAGCGCTGGCAGCGTGTCTAAAATAGCGCCTTGGCAGTTTGAAATTTGGGTTAGGTGAATCCGAAGTTGAAGTTACACCTTTATTTGATTGTTAACTCTTTCTTAAAATATATTTAATCTTTTGTGCAGGTCCTTCGTACCAACTCTTTAATAGGTGGAGTTTAAAAGAGTAACTGTGAACTGATTTATTGTTACGAACGAAGGATTGGCAATGAAAAAGCGAAATGTATGGATAGTTAAGGGCGTAATGGCGGTGCTTTTTATAGCCGCAGTTATTCTGTTGTGGAAATATGTGGTCACCCGAGAGCAAGTGTCTGAGGCTGTGGACTATATTCGATCATTTGGCGTTTGGTCTGTCATTGTTTATTTCTTCGCTTATACCGTACTGGTGGCACTCTCTTTCCCTTCTACAATATTGAACATAGCTTCAGGTATCTTGTTTGGGCTTATTGCAGCAATGACCGTCTCAATATTATCGGCTTTTAGCGGCGCGTGTATTACTTTTTTATTTGCAAGGTATTGGTTAAAGGAGCGTGTCAAACACAAACTGGAACGCTATGAGAGCAGCAAGGAAGTACTGTCTTTGGCCAAAGACAGTGAATGGCGGCTTGTTGTTTTACTCAGACTTAACCCATTTATTCCTGCGGTATTAAAAAACTACGGCTTCGGCATAACAGAAATTTCTTTTAAGCAATATGCGTGGGCTACTCTAATTGGGCAATTGCCTTTGGTCAGCCTCTATACCTACCTTGGTTGGGTGGGCGGAAACTCCATGCTAAACAGTGATGCTCATCCGCCAACCTATCAATGGGCGATCCTAGGAGGCGGTCTGCTCGTTAGTATAATAATAACTTACGTTGCATACAGGCATACAAAGAAGAAACAGCATGCCTTTGCAAAACCTGCATAAGGAGAAATACAGGTGAATGTGAAAAGCTTTTTTAAGCCCGATATGACTATGGTGCTAGGCGGGTTGATACTCGCAGGATGCTTATGGGCATTTTTAGAGTTAGCGGGAATGGTGGTGAGTGGTGGCACCGCAGCAGTTGATGAAAAACTACTGTTGCTGTTTCGAACCGCTGATGATCTCTCAGACCCTATAGGTGCGCATTGGGTTGAAGAACTGATGAGAGACATCACAGGTTTAGGCGGGGTCGGTATTCTCACCTTTTTTACGCTGGCGTCAGCTGCCTATTTGTTGTTAATTAAGAAGCCAAAAATGGCGCTTTTTATTGTGGTGGCCATAGTCTCGGGTACTTTGCTGAGTTTTGCGCTTAAATATGGTTTTGATCGCCCACGTCCCGACCTTGTGCCACATGGCAGCTATGTATACACCCACAGTTTTCCGAGCGGACACTCGCTTATGTCGGCATTAGTCTATTTTACCTTGGGTACTTTACTTTCACGCATTGAAGGCAGAAAGCGCGTAAAAGTATTTTTGATGTCTGTCGCTGCTCTTCTTACTGTCAGTATTGGTATTAGCCGTGTTTATTTGGGTGTGCATTGGCCTTCGGATGTACTGGCAGGCTGGACTGTAGGGATATTCTGGTCAATTTTATCGCTTATGATAGCCGCTTCCTTGCAATCTTCCGGCACTATTGAGCAAGAAACTGATGACAATGATATGTCTCACGACAAGTCGGCGTTGCACAATATTTAACTGGCAACGCAGCTTGATGCACTGTCAAAATTGCTTTTTTGCGGCGAGCTTGGTGAGTAGAGAGGAAAATGGAACGTGAGATAAAAGAGCAAGTATTTCAACGTCTCACTGGCAAACTAACCAACATTTTCCGATAATCATAGTTTTACGCTATTAGAATTTACCATGGAAACTCGACTTCCTTTATATAAGAAATTGTTGGTCATGTATCGCATAGAGCCTGGATGCCTTGGTCCACAAGGCGCAGACTTTGTGGAAGACTTTTGTGTATTTGCAAAACAAAAGCTTAAAGACACACATGGTCACTGTTTGCGATGGACAATTAAACCGCGGTATGACAAATCGCTGCCGGAGCTTGAGTTTCAGATAAAAAACGCAGTGGTGTCTCGTGAAAATGCAACTAAGTACATGGGAAGTTTTGATATTGATATTGATGCTTTCGAGGAAAGCTTAGATGAGACATTGGCCGATTTAGTGGATGCGTATTTCGAAAGATAAAGAGACCTTGCCAAGCAAAGGCAAGGTCGCTATTCATTAAGGCTAGTCAATAGAGGTTAATTTTGCGTAGCCCTCTGATTCTAGCTCGTCATTCACGCATTCTAATATAAATGCCTTTATCGGCTTGCCTTGCGTACCTTCATCTTCAGCAACTTCTGCACAATATTGCTTTAGTTCAGCAATCAGCTCAGCCGGGGCTTTCTCAGATTCGGTTGCCAATACCGAAAACGTCAGTGCGCTTAAACCAATCAACAACAAACCTTTCATAACCACCTCTTACATTGAGTTAACGATTAACATTTACGCGCTGAATATTGCGCCTAGTTGCTGATATTAAAAAGCTAATTTTTTTGTTCTAGAAGACAAATTCTTTTCATCATTGCGTATCGCTCAATGGGTATAAACTGAATGCTCTTGAGGGAAATGCAAACCTTTAATGGGCATTCAAAGCGCTTTTTGGCATAATGCGCGACCCTAAGTAAAAAGAAATAACAGCATTAAGCCATGCCCACAATCAACAATGTTTTCTCATCAGACGGTCTACTTGCTAGTGCCATCAAGGGATTCGTGCCGCGTGAAGCACAAACCGAAATGGCAAAAGCTGTAAAGCGTGCCATTGACACGACCGGTAGCCTGATTGTTGAAGCGGGAACAGGCACTGGAAAAACCTTTGCCTATCTTGCACCTGCGCTATTAAGCGATGGCAAAGCAATTGTTTCAACCGGAACGAAAAACCTTCAAGAGCAATTGTTTCATCGAGATCTGCCTTTGGTAAAAAAAGCGCTAGGCAGTAAGCGTAAAACGGCGTTGCTAAAAGGGCGAGCAAACTATCTGTGTTTACACCGCTTAGCACAGCATGGTGGTAACTCTACACTGGTGGAGAAAGATGTTTTAGGTCAGTTATCCGAAGTGAAACGCTGGTCTAGTACCACGAAAACAGGCGATATGGGGGAACTTAAAACGCTGCCAGAAGATGCGCGCGTTTTACCTATGGTTACGTCAACGGTTGATAATTGCCTGGGGCGAGATTGTCCAGATTATGAGGACTGTTATCTGGTGAAAGCGCGCCGTAAAGCGCTTGATGCTGATATTATCGTTGTTAACCATCATTTATTTTTTGCCGACATGGCACTCAAAGATACAGGGTTTGGTGAGCTAATTCCTGAGGCTGATGCCATTATCTTCGATGAGGCACACCAAATTCCTGACATCGCTAGTGATTACTTTGGCGAGTCTTTGTCTACACGCCAAATTCACGATATGGCAAAAGATATAACACTGCTATTTAGAACTGTGCTCAAAGATGCTGGACAGCTCGATAAAGCAGCGGACAAATGCCGCATGATAGCGTCTGACCTGCGCTTGCTGTTTCCTGATAATCCTGAACGTGGCAATTGGTCTGAAGCCCTTGATAGAGACGATGTTAGGTTGCAAGTTGGCAAGCTTGCAGAAGCCTTGGGTGTGCTTCACGAGGTGTGTAAGCTGCATATCGGTCGTGATAAAGACTTAGATAATATGTATGAGCGCGTGGTAGCCGCGCGAGAGCAGCTTGATGCGCTGAGTGATAACCAACAAGAAAATGTTAGCCTGTGGTATGAAACTACGCAGCGTCATCTGATTATGCACTTAACGCCACTATCAATTGCGGCAAAGTTCAGACGTTTTGTATCATCTCCCCCACGAGGTTGGATTTTCACCTCAGCAACGTTAATGGTGAATGGTGGCTTTGAGCATTTCCAGCGACGTATGGGGCTAGAAGAGGCAGAAACGCTAGGGCTCGATAGCCCGTTTAATTACCCTGAGCAAGCCATGCTATGTGTACCACGTTACTTGCCAGAGCCTAACAGCTTTAAGATGCGAGAAACGCTTTTAGAGACCGCTAAGCGTTTAATCAAAGCCAGTCGCGGACGTTGCTTTTTGCTATTTACTAGCCACGCGATGCTCCGTGAGATTGCTGAAAGGCTTGAAAATGAGGTTGATAACCCTTTACTGGTGCAAGGAACTACCACAAAACAAGCGCTGCTTGATGCCTACCTTGCTGATGAAAAAGCCGTACTCATGGGCACTGGCGCGTTTTGGGAAGGCGTAGATGTGCGCGGCAATGACTTGGTTTGTGTGATGATTGATAAGTTGCCCTTTGCTTCTCCTGATGATCCATTGCTGCAAGCACGCATGGAAGATGTAAAAAAGCGCGGAGCAAATCCTTTTGGCGTCATTCAGATCCCACAAGCAGTAATTACGTTGAAGCAGGGCGCAGGACGATTAATACGAGACCCGTCAGATAAGGGCGTGTTGGTTATCTGTGATAATCGCCTTGTGACTAAGCCCTACGCAAAAACATTTATTGGTAGTTTGCCAGATATGAAGCGTACAAGAAGCCTCGACGAGGTAGAACGCTTCCTTGCTAACATCGATGAAGACTAATTTTGTAAGAGAAAATTATGAAAATTCTAGCTATTGATACAGCTACAGAAGCATGTTCAGTTGCTCTGCAACACAACGATGTTGTTACATCGCGATTTGAGGTGTGTCCTCAGCAGCACAGCCAACGTCTACTTCCTATGGTAGACGAGGTGCTAAAAGAGGCGGGCGTGGCGCTAGGCGAATTGGATCTACTTGCATTTGGGCGCGGGCCGGGCAGTTTTACTGGCGTTAGGATCGCAACGGGCATGATTCAAGGGTTAGCGCTTGGAAGTGGCCACAAAGTTGCTGGCGTGAGTACGTTAGAAGCCATGGCGCACGAAACTGCCACAATAAATAGCATCGACAACCTAAATGCAAATAAAGACTACTACATAGCGGTGGCTTCAGATGCGCGTATGGATGAGGTTTATTTCGCGGTGTATAAGTATTCAGGCAATGCCATTTCGTTAGTGATAGAAGAGCAGGTGTGTCCACCTAATGTTGCCATTGAACAATTAGATGCACTTGATGACGCTAACGATGTTGTTGCAGCAGGAACTGGCTGGACGGCATATGAAGAATTGACGCATTGGCTAAAAGACAATTCGAGTCAGGAGATGGCGACGGTGACGTTACCCAATGCACGCTTTATGCTTGAGCTTGCTGCCGTCGCGTTTGAACAAGGCAATGTGTCAGATGCCGTTGCGGTTGAGCCAGTCTATTTACGCGATAAAGTCACATGGAAAAAATTGCCTGGTAGAGAGTAGTAATATCGATTCACAGCGTCGTAACAGCGGCGCTGGTATAAATATTGCGTAGCCATACCTTGTATGAACATAACTAATAACTTCTCTATACCGTCATCAGGCTCTGAACAAGGGCGTGTTGGCAGGATAAGCAAAGACCCGCAGCAACAAGAAAAGGGGCAAGAACAGTCGTCATTAAAGGCGATGGTTGTTGCGCCTGACGAACAAGGCACAGACAACGCCAAAGCCTATCAGCAGTTCATCAGAGAAGATGGGAATGCGTATTCTCAGCAGGCTATTGCCTCTTATACGAGCTTCGAGAAGCTCAAGCAGCGAGAATCTATTCAATCTATGTTTGGTGTGGATATTTACGCATAATTACGTTCTGCGCGGTATATTGCCATTTGATGGTGAACAATTTCTCTATATTGTGCTCTAACATCCATGCGGCACTCTCTATTACAAGTGATTGTTGAAGTTCTAAAACCTAGCGCCATTTTACGAGACGTTCAAGTGAGCTCGGCTATGTAAATTATCGTTTTGTAATAGAACGTTAGTGGTGGTTGTCGCGTAAAAATGCTACTGTCAGTAAACTGAATTGGCGCGTTGTTTTGCATTACCTCGCATTACCTCTTGATAGGTGCCAATGAAACGGACAAGCATATGATGTTGTTTTAGGGAATTCTTAGGAGCAGTAAAATGTCTCGATTCTTGTTGCTACTCGCGGTTGTTGTTTTTTCTGGTTGTGCCATCGTTCCAGAGAGTATTGATGTGCCTGAGGTTACTCAACTTGTTAGCTATTCAAAAGCAGTAACCTCAGGAGCTAACGCGCAAGGGCAGAAAGCGCGATGGGGTGGACTTATCGTCGGTGTCGAGAATAAGCCCAATTTAACCCTGATCGAGTTAGCGCAATTTCCGCTTAATCACTACGGTAAACCCAATACAGGTGGCGAAACTGCCGGGCGCTTTAAAGTACAGATTGATGGATTTGTTGATCCCATTGTATTTGAAGAAGGGCGAGCTGCGACGTTTTTAGGTACCTTAACGGCGCCAACGGCAGGGATGGTTGGTGAGCAGCCTTATATATATCCGACTATCGTTGCTGATGACTACCACATGTGGCGAAAGCGAGATGTTTACGAGGTAGATACCTTCTTTTTTAACTATCATACAGGTTGGTACTCACCATTTTATGGGTTTTACAGCCCGTTTTATCATCCTTGGGGACATCCCGGTTTTAACCGCACACGAGTCATAAGATATCGAAACGCACCAAGTAAATCCGCAATGCCGAGCCGTTCTCAAGGTAGAATTATGCAAAGCAATGATGCCGGTCGCTCTGGCGAGCAATCAAACTACAAACGAAAATAACAGCAAATAAAAGAAGGCGGCATATAATTGCCGCCTTCTTTGTATGTCATGGCAATAATTGGTCGTTGTTATATGCTAATAGTTGCCGCAAAAGGAACTGCCAATGTTGGAAACAGAATTTAATGCTGGACCGTTACAACTCGCTGCATTAGATAATCAAGGAAGTGGACCTGTTGTTATTGGTCTTCATGGCTATCTAGATAATGCTGAGAGCTTGCGACCTCTTTCTCCCTATTTGCAATCGTACCGATTTATTGCCTTAGATCTTGCTGGGCATGGGCATTCACAGCATCGGCCGATCGGCGCTCAGTATAATCAAGCTGACTATATTCAAGATTTATATGCGCTTATTGAGGAAAATGGATGGGAGTCGGTCATTCTATTAGGGCATTCATTGGGGGGAATATTGGCAACGATGTTCGCAGCTTTATTCCCAGAAAAAGTGTCAGCAGTAATCAGCATTGATGCGTGTGGCCCGCTCACTCAACCTGCAACTACGACCTCTGAGCAAATGCGTGAGGCTGTGCTAAGTCGGCACACAAAACGCCGTAACAAATTGCGAATTGTAGATTTAGACGAGGCGGTGAAGGCGCGATGCAAAGTCTCTGACATTCCACCTGACCACGCGCGAGTAATACTCTCACGTAACCTTACGCAAGATGCGGGTGGTCATTGTTTTTGGTCCTCTGACCCAAGATTAAGAACTAAGTCGGTGCTGCGCCTTACTGAAGACCAAGCCGAAAACTTAATGAGAGAGATTCGATGCCCTGTACTATTTATCGGAGCATCGAACAGTTTTAAGCAGTTAGAGACTGTTTTTCCTAAAAGAGCCCTGTGGTTCAAAAATGCACAATATGTGCAATTCGTAGGCGGTCACCATATTCATATGGAAAATACTGACGATGTAGGCCTACTAATTCGGCAATTTGTTGAGCAATTGTAAATTGGGCCGTTTATTTTTTTTTACACATCCTATACTATTCGCAAGTTATCAGACCAGTTATATGAGACGCGGTCTCTTTGCGCTCATAAAAGTAGTATAAGAATAAAGTAGAGGAGGTTTTGGTGGAAAAAACCTGGCTTAAGCATTATGACCCTCGTGTATCCGCAGAAATTGATGCAGATCGCTATGCGTCTGTTGTAGACATTTTCGAGCAGTCGGTTAAAAAGTTTAAAAATAAAGAAGCCTTCATTAACATGGGGCATTCTATTACCTTTGAAGAGCTCGATACGTTGTCGGCGCAGTTTGCGGCTTATTTGCAAGCAAGTGGATTAAAGCGTGGCGATGCTGTGGCAATCATGATGCCAAACCTTCTTCAGTATCCTGTGGCTATGTTCGGGATTTTGCGTGCAGGTATGGTGGTTGTTAACGTAAACCCACTTTACACGGCCCGCGAATTGAAACACCAACTTAACGATGCAAATGCAAAAGCCATCGTTATTGTTGAAAACTTCGCGTGTACGTTAGAAGAAGTTATCGCAGAGACTAATCTACAAGAAGTCTTTCTTACTGCACTAGGTGACATGTTACCAGCGCCAAAACGCTGGATTGTTAATGCCGTAGTGAAGTACGTGAAAAAGATGGTTCCTGCTTTCAACTTGCCAGAGACTACATCTTTCACTGCTGCCGTTAAGAAAGGGCAGTCGCTGGAATACAAGCGCCCTGAAATTGCAAATACTGACTTAGCATTTTTGCAATATACCGGTGGTACAACTGGCGTTTCAAAAGGCGCAATGTTGACGCATCGCAACATGGTAGCAAACCTTGAACAGGTTTCGGGTATTCTAGAAACAGTTATCGAGGAAGGGGAAGACTTTGTTGTTACGGCCCTGCCTCTTTATCATATATTCGCTTTGCTCGCGAACTGCCTAATGTTCGTAAAGTATGGTTGTCGCAACCTACTTATTACTAATCCGCGCGATATGCCAGGGTTTGTAAGCGAACTGAGCAAATACCCATTCACCATTTTGCCAGGTGTAAACACATTATTTAATGGCTTGTTAAACACCCCAGGGTTTGACGAACTTGATTTTAGCAAATTTAAGTTTGGTCTTGGCGGCGGTATGGCAGTCCAGCGTCCTGTTGCTGAAAAATGGGAAAAGGTTACCGGAACGGTATTGCTTGAAGGCTACGGCTTGACTGAGTGCTCTCCTGTTGTGGCGGTAAACCCTCCACAAATAGAAGCGTATAAAGGCGCTATTGGCATGCCTGTACCGTCTACGGATATTAAGCTGCTTGATGACGACGGAAATCCTGTTGAAAAAGGTGAGCCAGGCGAAATGTGGGTGAAAGGCCCACAAGTAATGAAAGGCTACCTGAATCGCCCTGAAGCAACAGAGGAAGTGTTGAAAGACGGTTGGCTGGCAACGGGTGACATTGCAACGATAGATGATGAAGGTTATCTGTATATTGTTGACCGTAAAAAGGATATGATCCTCGTATCGGGCTTTAACGTGTTCCCTAACGAAATAGAAGAAGTGGCTGCCATGCATGAAAGCATTGTAGAAGCTGCTGCAGTTGGGGTTCCACACGAAGTAAGTGGTGAAGTTGTTAAGTTATTTGTAGTACGCAACAATGAATCACTGACTGAAAAAGAGGTAATTGCGCACTGCCGTAATCACCTAACAGGTTACAAAGTACCTAAACAAGTTGTTTTCAAAGATGACTTACCTAAAACCAATGTAGGAAAAATTCTGCGTCGGGAGCTTAGAGACTAATCAGCTATTTTTAGAATTAGTTTTTTAAAGCCGGCGTGAGCCGGCTTTTTTATTACTGTGCAAAACTATGCAATATCAATTAATAACGACATTTGAACAACTAGAAAAAGTATGTACTACAGCGCAGCGTCAAGAAGCAATAGCCCTTGATACCGAGTTTGTAAGAACACGTACACTTACTCCCCACTTAGGACTCATTCAACTGTATGACGGCCATCAGTTGGTGTTAATCGACCCGCTCGCTATTGAAAATATGCAGCCATTTGTGGCGCTGCTTGAAAATACTGATGTTGTTAAGGTATTGCATTCGTGTTCCGAAGACTTAGAAACGTTCTTAACTGCATTTGATACTATTCCAACCCCTATTTTTGACACGCAATTCGCCGCAAGCGTACTCGGAAAAGGGCCAACGCTGGGTTACGCAAAGCTCGTTGAAATGCTTTGTGACGTAGAGCTGGACAAAGGAGAGTCTCGAACAGACTGGTTAGCCCGTCCGCTACGAGAAGCGCAACTAAGCTACGCAGCTAATGATGTACTGTATCTACTGCCGTGTTATCAGCAGTTAGCCAGTGAAATACAGGCAGTAGGTAAAGCAGATTGGGTGTTTGAAGAAATTGCGTTGCTAGGTGCAAAAAAACGAGCACAAATGCCTGAAGACTTCGCATACCTACAAATTAAAAATAGCTGGCGTTTAAATGCAGAGCAGTTAACGGTTCTACAAGCGTTAGCTGCATGGCGCTTGAATACTGCAAGAAAGAAAGACTTAGCGCTTAACTTTGTGTTTAAAGAAGGGCACTTATTTGAAGCGGCACAGCGTTTGTCAGATAGCAAATCTGCATTATCTCGAATCAATGGTGTTAATCATCAATCGGTGCGCCGTTATGGCGATACCATTGTTGCAATTATTGAAGAAGCCCGTACTAAATTCGCGCAAACGCCTGAAAAGTTCAGGTTGCCTGTTGTACTGCGTTTAATTGATATTCCTAAATATAAAAAGACGCTGGCTGAGTTAAAGAGTGTTTCTGAGCAAATTGCTGATGAAAATGGTGTAAGTAGCGACGTTATTGCCTCTAAAAAGCAGTTAAATCAATTGCTAAAATGGTACTGGTTTCAAGTTGATGAAACGCGAGTGCAGGGGCTTAAGCCTGACGTGTTGTCTACCTGGCGAGCGCCGTTATTTCAACCTTATGTATCAAAACTGTTGGGCGATGCCCCATAACAACGAATAAAATTTACCTCTAACACAAGGCGAGACGTATTATGCTATGTGCGGTATATAAAACCCGAAGAAAAGAAGGTATGTATTTATACGTACCTAAAAAAGGTGACTTTAGCGATGTGCCAGAGCCCTTGATGGCGCGCTTTGGTTCACCAGAATTGGTGACCATATTAGCGTTGGAAAAGCGCGAACGTTTGGGTCTTGTTGACAAACAAAAGTTGATCGATGAGCTAAATGACAAAGGTTTCTATTTACAAATGCCGCCCAAAGAAGACAACTTGCTAGAGCAGCATCGCGAGTCACTCGGCCTTTCTAAAACGCCTGACAAAAAGTTCTAAGTTATCCATGTTACATTATCTAATTACCAGTTTTAAACGCTGGCAAAGTGCATTGTGTGCACAGCAAGTACATCATTATTCAGGTGCAGGGCTATGCGTTTTTGTCACTCTGCTTACCGCTTTTTCTGTCAGTGCCTATGCGCAAGACGATAACGCGGAAACCGAGGCTGCGTTTGCCAATTATGTTTCGGCTTTAAAGAGTGAGGCTGCTACCAAAGGCTTTGACCCTGCTATTGTAAACGCCGCATTTGCAGACATTCGTTTTCGTCCCACTGTGGTGAAATCAGACAAGAATCAGCCTGAACGAAAAATTACCTTAGACAGTTATCTTGCTACCCGTGTGCCGGATTGGAAGGTTAATCAAGCTGTCACACTTTATCGTGAAAACAAAACACTGCTCGATAACATAGCTAAAGACTATGGCGTACAAGCTCGCTTTATCGTGGCCTTATGGGGTAATGAATCTAACTTCGGCAAAATTCAGGGCAACTACAGCGTATTATCAGCCCTTGCGTCACTGGCATTTGAAGGTAGAAGAGAAAAGCTTTTCAAAGACAACTTCTTTGCAGCACTGAAAATACTTAATGAGGGCCATGCCGATGTGACTGCTTTTAAAGGGTCGTGGGCGGGCGCGATGGGGCAAACACAGTTTATGCCTGTGTCTTTTCTCAACTATGCTGTCGATTATGACGGTGACGGCAAAAAGGATATTTGGCAAACGAAAGCTGATGTATTTGCCTCAATTGCGAATTATCTTTCGTCAGAGGGCTGGAATGATCAAGGCACCTGGGGACGGCAGGTCAAACTGACTCGACCGGTAAAAATATCAGGCCTGTCAAAAGCAAATATGAAACCCTTGTCATTTTGGCGCGACCAGGGAGTAACGCGATACGATGGTCGAGATTTACCCAATGCCGATGTCAATGCGTCACTCATTATGCCCGATGGTGAGAATGGCCGGGTGTACTTGGTTTACGACAATTTTCATACACTCATGAAGTGGAATCGTTCTTCTTACTTTGGTGTGTCAGTGGGCTATCTTTCTGAGCGTATAAAGCGAGGTTATTAATGACTTATCAACATATTGACCATCACGGTAAGCCTATTGCACTTCCAGTAAACAAGGTGGTGTGCATTGGTAGAAATTATCTCGACCACATCAATGAGATGAACTCGACAATTTCAGAAGCACCGTTGTTGTTTATGAAGCCAAAAGCGGCAATGTGTAATATTGCAAACGACATCGCTATTCCTACTACACTAGGTCCTTGCCATAACGAACTTGAAGTATCGGTGCTACTGAAAAAAGGGCTGAAAAACGCCAGTGAGCAAGAAGCTGCTGAAGCCATTTGGGGTATAGGCTTAGGCCTTGACTTAACGCTTCGCGAGATACAAGGGGCACTTAAAAAAGATGGTC
The DNA here is from genome assembly GCF_028865455.1 of Alteromonas sp. 009811495. Classification (NCBI taxonomy): domain Bacteria; kingdom Pseudomonadati; phylum Pseudomonadota; class Gammaproteobacteria; order Alteromonadales; family Alteromonadaceae; genus Alteromonas; species Alteromonas sp. 009811495. Next base: position 2,785,801 of record NZ_CP113972.1, on the reverse strand, counting down.
AGCCTTGGGAGAGAGCAAAATCGTTTGACAATAGTGCTCCATTGTCTCAATTCATTCCAATTGATGCGTTTGGTGATTTGGACGACCTTAAGTTTACACTTACGATAAATAACGAAGTGCGTCAAAGTGGGCATACAGCATTAATGCTACACAAAATTATCCCGTTAATCGCTCATATGTCGACTATATTTACGTTAGATGCTGGTGATGTTGTACTCACCGGCACACCCAAAGGCGTTGGTCCACTGTTTGAAGGTGACATTGTGTCTATCTCATTACATGACCATTTTACTCTAGAAACAAAGGTAGCCGGGGAATGACGACCGCTTTTTGGGAAACTAAATCATTAGAAGAAATGACTCAAAGCGAATGGGAGTCTTTGTGTGATGGCTGTGCAAAATGCTGTCTTCACAAGTTCATTGATGATGAAAGCGCAGAAGATTATTCGCCTACCGATCACATTAATACTAATGAACAAATTCATTACACCAACATTGTATGTTCATACCTGAATACCAAAAAGTGCGAGTGTACTCAATATGCTAAGCGTACAGAGCTTGTGCCAGACTGCGTAAAGCTAACAAAAGACAATCTGAAAGATATCTTCTTTATGCCCCCCAGTTGTGCTTACAGACGGTTACACGAGGGAAGAGGGTTACCCTCATGGCACCCGCTTTTGAACAAAGGGAAAAAGCACGCTATGCATGCAGCGGGCATGTCGGTGCGCAACAAGACGGTATTTGAAACTGATGTCGACTTAAATGATTTTGAAGATTACATTGCAATTTGGCCGCTTGAAGACTTGGATTAGTCTTGCATTAAACGCTATTTTTAGTCGTTGACGATAGCGTAGAGTAGGGCATCTCTGCCGAAAACACGTTTACGGCAGAGTCCTTCTTTATTGCCGCCAATACGTTCAGCAACCCGAATGCTCGCCTTGTTATTAGGCTCAACAAAGCATTCTAAACGGTGTAAGTTCATCTGAGAGAATGCGAGCTTCTTTAGAGCTTCGCAAATAGCGGTTGCTAAACCTCTACCACATGCATCAGGCCTAAGCCAGTAGCCAAGGTTTGCAGTTAGGTGGGTGTGGTTGATGTAATTAATAATCCCCATCCCCAAACACTTTTCATCGTGCATAAGAAGGTAGGTCAAGCCATAACCCGTGTCCCGCGCCTTTTCCATATTGTCGATACATTGCTTTGCCAACGCTGGAGTCACCGGACAAGTCGATGCACCAAACCAAGGTTTGACGTGGTGAATAGAGTGTTGACCAGCTTCACACAACGCATTGCAATGCTTGTGTGCAATGCGTTGGATAGTGACAGGCCCTTGCTCAGTGTGAATGGGCGGGAGCCTAGAAGGAAGTATGGATAGGTCAATCAAAAGGGTTTCTTATCCAACAAGCGGCTGCAAAAAACAACAACGAAAACGACAAAGTAGGCCGCAAAGATAATTTGCATCCACTCAGCCATGCCCATTGATAAAAATTGCCAACTGTCTTCTAGGCAGTCACCTTCAGCGGCAAATACAGCAGGTATCCATTCGTGAAGCTGTAACCAAGACGGAAAATTCGGCACAATTTCGCAGGTAGCAAAAAATGGATTGGCTGCGTTTAAAATACCGATATGCTCTTTAGCAATTAAAAAGCCCCATGCACTAGACACTGCCCAACCTGCAAAGCCCACCATACGAGTGAGTCCATTGTTTTTAATCAAAACAACAAGTGCAGATATAACAATGCCATACATTGCCGTACGCTGATAAATACACATAATACAAGGCTTAAGCCCCATACCATATTGAAAATACAGCGCGGCTATTTCGAGGGCCAGCGAGGTGGCGAAAAGCACAAGCCACGATGACTTATGCTCTGCCCACTGACTAATATTGTGAATAAGTGAACGCATGACTTAGTGGCTTACCGTACCAGTGCCAACATCTGTCACACTGTGATGTTCAATCAAGTGCATGTCGTATAACCATTGCGTTGCATCTGCCAGACCAAGGTAAGTTGCAAGCAAACCTACAATTGTAAGTACAATAGTGTAGGGTAATGCCATCATTACCATCTTGCCGTAAGACAAACGAAGCAAAGGCGCTATTGCCGAGGTTAACAGGAATAGGAATGCGGCTTGTCCATTTGGTGTTGCTACACTTGGTAAGTTAGTACCCGTGTTAATGGCAACGGCAAGCATATCATATTGGTCACGGGTGATTTGCCCAGACTGTAGAGCAGCAGTGACTTCTGTAATGTACACTGAGCCTACAAACACGTTGTCACTTACCATAGAGAGCACACCGTTTGCGAGGTAGAACATTACCATTTGTGTTTCGCCCTCGAACGACAGTACCCAGTGTATAACTGGTTGGAACAATCCTTGGTCGATAATAACTGCAACCACGCCAAAGAATACGCACAACAGGGCTGTAAACGGTAGGGCCTCTTCAAATGCTTTGCCAAGGGCGTGCTCTTCAATTACACCACTCATTGAGGTGGCAAGAACGATAACTGATAAGCCGATAAGGCCCACTGATGCCATATGGGTCGCTAGACCAACAATCAACCACACGCCAATCAGTGCCTGAACAACAAGCTTAGCGGATTCGCGCTTGCTGCGCCCTTTGTCCATGTGGTCGTTGTAATCTACAAGAATCTGACGCACTGCAGAAGGCAGCTTGGCGCCGTAAGAGAATAGACCGGTTTTTTCAAGCACTACGGTGGTCAGTAGTCCACAAATAAAAACCGGAAGCGTTACCGGGGCCATGCGGATGAAAAACTCAACAAAGTTCCAGCCTGCTTTATCGGCGATAATAAGGTTTTGTGGTTCACCTACCATTGTCATTACGCCGCCCAGTGCTGTACCAACAGCTGAGTGCATCATTAGGTTACGCAGAAACGCCCTAAAATCTTCCAAATCGTGGCTGCCAAGCTCATCGTCGCTGGTGTGGTCATGGTCAGAGTGAAATTCTTTGCCCGACGCGACCTTGTGGTAAATTGAGTAAAAACCCAAGCCCACGCTGATGATTACTGCAACTACCGTTAATGCGTCGAGAAACGCTGATAGGAACGCTGAGGCAAAAATAAATGAAAGCGACAATACCAGTTTATTTTGCACCTTGATCACAAGCTTTGTGAAAAGGTACATCAACAGGTCTTTCATGAAGTAGATGCCAGCCACCATGAAGACTAGGAGTAAAAGTACTTCAAGGTTGACTTCGATTTCGTGCATCATATGTCCCGGCGATGTCATACCGATGAACATGGCTTCAATCAGTAACAAACCTCCAGGCTGTAAGGGGTAACACTTAAGTGCCATAGCCAGCGTGAATATGAACTGAATAACAAGCGTCCAGCCTGCAATGTAAGGGTCCACCATAAAGAGGACGGGGTTTACAATGAGAAAGGCAATAATCGTTTTTTTATACCAGTCGGGCGCGTGTCCCAGGAAGTTCTTATAGATCGCCGCGATCATTGAGGTTTGCATGAGTTCCTGTTCCTTTTACAACAAAGCGCACGTTTTTGCGCACTTTCATACTGTGTAGTTCCGGGTATTGCATACATAAACTGCTGTTAGCGAAAGAGGTTCTCACTCGCTTTGCGGTTTTGCTGCTGTCATTATAGTCGGAAATTAAGCGTACATGATATTAACGCCTTGAGAAAGCAAATCACAGACCCCACCCTGTGAAAGTCACTGAATATTTATCGATTTTTCCTTGATGTTTATTATTTAAATTCAAAATAGAACAATGTTGCTGGTTTTGTGAGCAGCGGTTTGTTCTTTTGCTCCTGCTAGCGGTCATTTTTTAATAAGTTGTTAAAAGCTTTACTGGACGCGGCATATTTCAGTGTGATAATAAATGAGCATCTGGTACAATCAGTTACAAAATAACAATAACGTGCAGGCGATTAGTTATGATTTATAAGGCTCAGAGTCCAGCTGGATTCGCCGAAGAATATATTGTTGAATCAATTTGGAGTGGACGTTTTCCACCAGGCACGATTTTGCCTGCAGAAAGAGAACTTTCTGAGCTTATCGGTGTGACAAGAACCACACTACGAGAAGTGCTTCAGCGTTTAGCGCGCGACGGTTGGTTAACAATTCAGCACGGTAAACCCACCAAAGTGAATAACTTTTGGGAAACGTGTGGTTTGAACATTCTTGAGACACTAGCTCGACTCGATCAAGAGGGTATTCCTGAGTTAGTTGATAATTTGTTAGCAGCTAGAACGAATCTTAGTGCCGTGTTTATCAGAGGTGCGATCCGTAACAACCCTCAAGAGTCAGCAGAGATTATTGCTCGATACAAAAACGTTGAGCAAGAAGGTTTAGCATTTGCTCAATTTGACTATCAAATGTCGCATGACCTTGCATTAGCTTCTAACAATAATGTGTTTGTATTGATGATGAATGGCTTTAGAGGTTTGTATTCGCGAATTGGTGGCTTTTTCTTCTCTTATCAACAAGCCCGTGACGTTGCAAATAAGTACTACGCAGACTTATTAGAAGTCGCTGAAAAAGGTGAGTACGACCGCGTGCCGGTTGTTGTGAGAAAATACGGTATTGAAAGTGGTAAGGTGTGGCAAGAAATTCGAGATGAAATGCCAAAAGACTTAGTAGACTAAGTCAGTACTCATCGCCCTCAATAAACAAAAGCGCCGTTAAGGCGCTTTTTTGTTACTTGAGTTATAGAAGCAGAGCCTCAGTCAAATATCTTGTAACACTTTTCACATACTTTGCCCCGTGCGCAATCACATAGCGTGTAGACCAAAAATTCCAATTGGATATACTCAATAGGTTGATAAAAACAAACCTTACAATTGGGAATAAGAATGAAATATGTATGGATTGCACTAGCTGCAGGTGGCCTATTATCGGGTTGCAGTGCCGATAGCGAGGTAGCAAAAACGCCGATGGAAAAACCACAAAGTACGGCATCTAGCGTAGTATTGAATACGCAAGCGCAAGCGCAAGCGCCGGTCGCCAAAAAAGTACCTTACGAGATGACAGCGCACGGCGTCACACGAACCGATAACTACTATTGGATGCGCGATGATTCGCGCACCGATGAAGCCATCCTAGGTCATCTAGAGAAAGAGAATGACTATGTTGAAACGGTATTAGCACCGCTTAAAGAAACCCGTGAAAAGCTGTATGAAGAATTAGTAGCGCGTATCGAAAAAGATGACTCTACTGTTCCGGCTTTTTCAAATGGCTATTGGTATTACACGAGCTTCTCAGGCGAGAACGAATACCCAATTTATTTGCGCAAACCGTCGTTAGATGCTCAGCCTGAAGTGTTGCTAAACGCGAATGTTATGTCTGAAGGGCATGAATATTTCAGCATTGGTGACTATGAAGTTAGTACGAATAACAATCTTATTGCTTACTCGGTAGATACCTTGAGTCGTCGCATTTACACCATCAACATCAAGAACCTAAAAACAGGTGAAATGCTTGCTGATGAGCTAGAAGGTACGTCGGGACAAGTGGTGTGGGCGAATGACAATCAACACCTTTTTTATGTGAAAAAAGATCCACAAACGCTTCTGGGCTATCAAGTTTATCGCCACAAGCTGGGTTCACAGCAAAGTGAAGACGTGTTGATGTATGAAGAAACTGACCCTACGTTTTACACCTTTATCGGGAAAAGTAAGGATCATGAAGACATCTACATTTACCACAGCAACACTGATAAGAAAGGCGTAACACTGATTGACGCAAACGAACCTACAAGCGGTACAAATGTCTTTCTACCGCTTCAAGACGGTCAAGAATACAGTGTTGAAAAGTTAGGTAATGCTTACTTCGTATTAACGAATATTGATGCAAAGAACTTTAAGGTAATGAAAGCTCCAGCTGACGCTACCGATGATGTTTCAAAATGGGAAGAGGTGGTTGCGCACCGCCCAGATGTATTTGTTCAAGACATTGAAGTGATGAACAACCATTTGGTTGTAAAAGAAAAAGAGAACGGCATGTTGCGTCTTGTGGTTCATAACTTAACTACGGGCGAGCAAAAAGTTTTACCTACACAAGATCCCATTTACGGCGCATTTTTTACAGGTAACACACAGATAGATACCAACAAGCTGCGTCTTTACTACAGTTCTTTGACCACGCCAGCGTCTATCATTGACGTAAACCTTGATACCTTCGAAACTGAAGTTATGAAGCAAACGAAAGTATCTGAGACATTTTCATCTGCTGATTATGCGTCTGAGCGCGTTATGATTGAAGCGCGCGATGGTACTGAAGTCCCTGTTTCGTTGGTATACCGCAAAAGCCAGTTTAAGAAAGACGGTACGAATCCACTTTATCAATATGCCTATGGTTCTTACGGCGCAACTATTGACCCCACTTTCAGAAGTAGCTGGATTTCGTTGTTAGACAGAGGATTCGTTGTGGCTATCGCACACATTCGCGGCGGTCAGATGATGGGTAGAGAGTGGTATGAAGACGGTAAAATGGATAACAAAGTGAATACTTTCACCGACTTCATTGATGTAACCAAAGGCCTAGTTGCAAAAAATTATGCTGACGAGTCACGTGTTTTTGCTATGGGCGGAAGCGCTGGTGGTCTACTAATGGGGGCTATCGTCAATATGGAACCAGAGCTCTATAGAGGTGTAAGTGCACACGTCCCATTTGTTGATGTGGTCACTACTATGAGTGACGCCTCTATTCCTCTAACTACTGGTGAGTATACCGAATGGGGAAATCCAGCCAATAAAGCTGAATTTGAATACATGTTGTCATACTCACCTTACGACCAAGTAGAGGCGAAAGCATACCCCAACATGCTTGTTACAACAGGTCTACATGACTCACAAGTGCAGTACTTTGAGCCAATGAAGTGGGTGGCGAAGCTAAGAGAAATGAAAACAGATGACAACCTCCTGCTTTTCAAAACTGACATGGAGGCTGGTCACGGAGGCGCTTCGGGTCGCTTTAAGCGCTTTGAGTCTACCGCTTTAGAGTACGCATTTGTACTGCATTTAGCAGGAGTTTCACTGTAGCGAATACGATGTTTGCTAGAGCGTAAAACCTCACATCAATACAAAAGCCCGACATTATTTCGGGCTTTTTTTATTTTTTTTAGTTTTTAGTATGCGGTTTCTAATTGTTGAGCGTAAATTGAACTCATGGTGTTGAAGATACACTCACATTTAGCATTCATAGGAGCTGAAAATGACTACTACAGATACAATTAAAGGCAAAATCAACGAAGCTGAAGAAATGGCTCGTAAAATTTGGTTAGCGGGTCTTGGCGCTTATGGAAAAAGCGTAGAAGAGGCACAAGGTCGTTACGAAAAGCTTAGCGAAGAAGCGAGCAAAATGTTCGACGAACTTGTAAGCAAAGGTGAAACACTAGAAGACGATGCACGCAGCAAGTTCAAGTCTACTACTAATGATGTTGAAAACCGTGTTGCTGACGTTCGTAAAAAGCTTGGTTTAGACTCAGAGCCAGCTGACCAGCGTATCGAAGAGCTATCTGCAAAAATTGATGCACTAACTGAAGCGGTAGCTAAATTAGCTGCAAGCAAGTAAACGTTAGCTTGTAGCGAGTTTACAACAACTGCGCTAGTGACATCATATAGCACATCAACACTTGGTGTGTTGGGACTAGGGCCAAAAACGATACACGTTTGGCCCTTGACCATTCCTACAAAAATCTCCTCACAAGGAGGCATCATGACAAACAAAAATACGCCAACGACGACAAATACCGGCGAAACCGTGACAGAGAATCCTCTCGTTACGATTAACGGTACTTCATCCTCTTCATTAAAATCGTCACCGCTCTTCGGATGGTTGTTCGCAGGTTCTGACTTGCTTTCAGCAAAACTAGACCAAGCCGCTGGCATGGTGAGTCAAAAAATAGACGACACACATGAAACTATTATGGCGATGCAAGCAAAGGGCATGGAAGTGGAAAGTGAATTGAAACGCACACTTAATCCGTTTTCGCTCGTTGATACCGCGCAAAAGCTTGTTACCGCCAATCCGATATTTAGCGTACTTTCGGGTGGTCAAAAAAGGCAGCAAAAAGAGCAACAACTCGCGTTGCTAAATGCAAAAGTAGATTTATTGGTCGAGCAAGTGGCATTACTTGCGGCGAAAGAAGCGGCGGCTAAGGTCGAGAAGTCAACGACAAAAGAAGAAGCGCCGAAAGCGCCTGCTACAAAGCGTGCACCGGCTAAAGCCAAGACGACAACTCGCACAAGGGCGACGGCAGCCAAAGCGGCAACGCCTAAAGCGAGCACAAAAGCAGCTGCGTCGAAAGCGTCTACTAGTACATCTACAACAAAGCGAAAAGCACCCGCAGCTAAAGCGGCGCCGTCAACAACTGCTACAACAAAAACGTCAAAAAGTGCTGACACTAAGACGGTTTCAAAGGACGGTGAAGACAATTAATGCGTTAGCCTAGCTAGCTTAATGAGTAAAAAGCAAACAGAGGTTTGCTTTTTTTATTTATTCTTCGCCCAAATGTTTTGGTGGTTTTTAAAACTGAAGAAGTCGTAAGGTTCCCAATAGCTAGGAACAAGATCGTCGAGTGCATCGGGTGTGAAATCGCTGGAGAGTTCTCTCATGATCTCCATTAGCCGCTCCTTACCAATACGCATTAACTTTTTTCTGTTTGCGGGGAAATATAAGTTGCGGCTTTTAGGGACAACTTCATTGCTTCCACTGGAGATATACGTCAAATTTCGAGTAACCACTCTACACAAAGGTTCAGCAGGGTTGGACGGGTTCAGCCCTGTCACAACGGCGCATTCATACTGATCTTTCTCTTGGTCATTTTCGTTGGTAGGAATGAAGGTAATGCCAAAGCCTTGTGGAAAATAGCCAACAATATTCAAAAAGTCTTCAGCAAGCTGTTTGTTCAAGCTGCCTTTTTTGGCCAGTTGCTCAATGAGCATATATCCCTTGGGCAAGCTTAGTCTAGAGTAGTCAGACTTTGTGGAAAACACGATTGAGGCGTAAATCTGCGGTATTTTAATGACTTCCCCTAAACCTGTTTTGGATATGAAGGCATCTTTAACCAGCTGAAGTATAAATGCGTTAGCGTCGCGGTGAGTTTGCACAAACTTATCGCGTTCTAACCGGTCATTACCTACATATTTAGGCAGCCCCAAGCCTTCAGATAAATACTTTAGCGTGTGGTGATAATTAAGTTTAAGTAAATCTTTTCGTTGAGATTCTTCTAAAAGTCTAAATTCATCTTCATCGCCATTATCGCCTTTTAAAATGCGCAATGCAGCAGGGCATTGTAATCCGATATCCTGTAACAGCGAGGCCGTAATTAACGGAACGCCTAACTCAACTTTCCATTTCTCGCGCCAGTATTTATCGTTTTGAAAACGCGCCGACGACTCACGATACTTAGACAAATACTTATGCGCGATAGTGTCGTGCTCTAGTAATTTGTCAACGAGTCTTAGCGTAAGTACTGCTTTGTAAATTGGCTTGAATCTTTGATGGATACGCGGCGATTTACGACCAGAACCTGGCGTCAACAACATAAGCGTACCCAAAAGTTTACCACTTAAATGCTGAGTTTCTTGCCAGTTTTCACCTTCGCACAGTTCAATAAGTTTTTCGCTGACTTGTTGTAAGCGCTCTAGGCGAGATAACCGTTCTTCTTCTAGTTTTTCTCGGTTGTTTTTGATTTGGTCAGCAAGCTGCTCAGCCAGTGTTTCTTTATTTTTTTGCGCTTTAATTTTGTCGAGTTGCGCAACGAGGTCAAGAGTATGCTTTTCAAGCGACGGAGTAAGGCTAAAATAATGATTAGCATCCTCAAAAACAGAGCCGTAGCCTATTTCGTGAGGATAAACCATGTTTATCAGTTGTTTTACGTGCTGTGTGTAAATGCTGTCGGGGTTTGGGCTTTTTGCGCTCACCGTCGTCCTTACCAATCTAACTGGGCGTTACCGTTTAGTTCTAGCATTCTTACGATAACTAGGGGCGATGAGTTTGCTTTTTGGGCTAACGAACAAGGTGTCCTAATTCCACCGCCTCGCGTTTTTTCAATTGTGCCAGATGATACCTCAAATTTTCACTTATTTTGGTATTTCTTTTTATAACGTGCAGTTGTGGCCACGAAGCGCGTTCACCACTCGCTATGAGTTGTTGAATACTTTGTAAAGTTGGGTTCGATAAAACCTGTGACAAGTTTCTAATTTGTCGCTTAGGGAGTATGTTGATATTGCCAACATATTGCTGATCAATAATAGAGCGTACTTTATGGATTGCCAATTTTGCCGCTTTATTTCCTGTTAAGCGTTCAATGATATCTATGGCAAAAATGCTATTAGTCTTAGCAAGTTGACCAATGTGGCGTGCAGACATATCCCACAAGGAATTAGGATCAATGCGATTAGATGAAATAAACGGAACCGCAAGCGGGTTAGTTTGACTCACAATGCTATGGTTAACGCCGTAAAGCCTTGCGAGACGCTCGAATGGTAAGTCTGCCATAAGTGAACCATCTGCGAAGCGCCTGTTCGGAATGTAAGGCACCACCTCACCACTTAGTGTCTTTGCACGTAATTGAACTGGGCTAAAAATAATTGGCACGGCGCACGAGGCGCGAACCGCTTGGGTAATAATAGCATTTGGCGATGTTTTAGCATTGAGCAAACGCGAATGTTGATGAAGGTCGGCAGGTGATACCGTGATGGTGATGTGGCGGCCCGTCTTTTTAAAGGCCTCCTCGAAGGTGGTTAAGTCGAACAGTTCGATAAGTGCGTTCTCTAGCACTGAACTGTCGAATAAACTCTTTTTGCCGAGCCCTGCAAAACTGCGCCAGTGTTTAAAGGTTTCATAAATAAATTCGGCGCTTAACGACTCAAGTAATTCGTCGTGATCGCGCGTGCCAAGCATAGCGGCAATAATAGAACCCGCACTTGCCCCTGACACTACAGTGGGCAGTAAATTTTTCTCGTTAAGCGATTTCACCACGCCGGCGTGAAAAAAGCCAAGGCCTGCGCCGCCTGATAGCATTAGACAACTGCGACCAAACGCATGAGCTGTTTCTTCAAAGAATGATAGCTTTTCGTAGAAATCGACGTCGTTTTCGTCGGCGTGATAAATTTGCTCTAGCGCAGTGATAACCTCATCAATAAACTGCTCTATCAGGTATTTCGTACCGATTTTGCACTTACTAATTAGTACGGGGTTGGCGATATTGCCCAGATTGCCATGGAGCCCTTCGTGAAGAATTGACATAAGCGCATGTATGTCTCCTTTGCCGCGGGCTAGCTGCAAACGTTGAACACGCTTTCTAATTAATTTGTAATCGTAGTCGTCGCTGGCATCTTTCGCTTTCCATTCTTCGGCACCAGAAAGGGCATCATGTGCAAGACACGCTGCTTCGTATTCATCACTACTACTAGCATGCTCAATGTCATGTTCTAGTTTTTTTAAACGCAAATCGAATACTGCCATGGCAACTACCTATTCAGTTTGAAAGACTGAGCAACGCGCTTTTTAACCAGCAGACACGCTACTTTTACGTCAACATAGTTCAGTGTAAGTCTGAATTTTAGAATCTACTACCTAGAAAATCAGAATTTGTTGAGTGTGTATATATTCCACTTTTTAGCCGCACATTCACTTGTTTTCAATCAACAATTAGCACTAAATGTCACTTTTACATTGACCAAATCCTATGCACTCAGTAGCCTGAGAAAGAAAATAATAAATCGGACCACTTACTCGCAGTATGGAATGGAATTTTGAAACGCTCACTCTGCTATCTATCCCGCTGATAAGCGCCATAGTAGGCTGGCTAACAAACTATTTAGCGGTAAAAATGATGTTTTACCCTATAGAGTTTGTTGGCATTAAACCTATATTTGGATGGCAGGGACTAATACCCGCCAAACGCCGCCAAATGGCAGAGATTGAAGTTGAATTGGTGTTGGGTAAGCTGCTAAGCGTTGAAGAATTAGCACAGCGTTTAGACCCCGACGAGCTCACTAAGGCAATGGAGCGTCGCTTAAGCCAAGTGATAAGAAAAGTCGTCAATAATGTGATGGCTGAGTCTGCCCCTCAGTTGTGGGCTGCGTTGCCTGTGCAAGGCAAAAATTTGGTATACCAGCGAATCGAGAATGACATACCTAATGTGGTTCACAAAATGGTGGACGACTTTCAACATAACGTGTCTGAAATCTTAGATATTAAAGAGCTTGTTGTTGAACAACTGGTTAATTCTCCTGAACTGATTAATGAAATCTTTTTGACCGCCGGCAGCAAAGAATTTCCGTTTATCGTTCGCTCGGGTTTTTATTTTGGTTTTCTGTTTGGTTTGCCAACCATGCTGTTGTGGTATTTCTATCAGGCATGGTGGATATTGCCTTTAGGGGGGCTTCTGGTGGGGTACGCGACCAATTGGATAGCCATCAAAATTATCTTTGAGCCGAAGCGCCCCAGAAAACTCGGCCCTATGACCATACAAGGTATGTTTTTAAAACGGCAAAAGGAAGTGTCTGAGGTCTATTCATCAATTATCGAAGAAAAACTGATTACCCCTAAAAACATTACTAATATTATTTTACATGGCTCTGGTTCAGCACAACTGCTTGAGCTTATTGAGCTGCATGTCAACGATGCCATCGAGCGATACGTTGCCATAGCGCAGCCGTACTTTGCCCTTGGGGTCGGGTCGGAAAATTACCATAAAATGAAAGCATTAGCCGTGCAGCAAATCTTTGACAATTCAGACAAGTACCTTATGTATGCGTTTGACTATGCCAATGGTGCTTTGCACGTAGGTCAAGACTTGAGCGAGCGCATGCAGGCACTTTCTGCTGAAGAGTTTGAAGGCGTACTGCGCCCAGCTTACCAGCAAGATGAATGGAAGCTCATTGTAACAGGTGCAATATTGGGCATGGTGGCAGGCTTCGCGCAGTTGTACTTTGTTTTTATGTGATAGTTATTAGTCGTGCATCCAAACGAGATAAATTAGCGGTACGATTGGATGAATAAACACAAGTAAAAAAGCCTCCTATGAGGTGCAATAGGTGTTGAATTTGTATATATGAAAACCGCACAAAGGATTTTATTGACGGCTCTTACCCTGTTTAACGAACATGGTGAGAATACCGTAACCAGTGTTGATATTGCCGTTGAGCTGGACATCAGTCCAGGCAATTTATATTACCACTTTAAGGGCAAGGATAGCCTTGTGACAGCACTAATGAAAATGCACGAACAGCAAATGCAAAAGCTGCTTGTGAAAGACAAGCTCGATACCTTGCACGCTGAAGATATCATGTATTACCTGTATTTGCTGGTGGATAGTATTCATGTGTTTAGGTTCTTTTATCGCAGTCCAGCAGATTTGGTTGAGAAATACCCCTCAATTATTCGCTCCCGCAAAAACATTCTATCGAGTTTACGCTCGCAGCTTACTTACCTTTTCGATTCGCTTCGCCTGCGTGAAGTATTACTAGCGAACAAATCCGACAATGCGTTACTTGTCGATTTGGTGTCACTCATAATTACGCAATCATGTCAGTTTGATGAGCTCAATAGTCATATGGAAGACACGCTTCAGAAGTACCATGCGCTTTCATTGATGATGGTAGCCATTTTGCCGAGGTTAGCGTTAAGTGACGATGAAAAGCTGAAGTTGGAGCAAACGCTCAACTCGCACGATTTTGTAAAAGATTTCAAAACCCAGTCGCCCCTCGACTTTGCTTAAAGGAATAATGATGGCAAAAACGCTCAGTTTCTTAGATAAGTCCTTTTGGATAACCGAGTCTGATGAGAATCCAAAACACGTTGCATGTTTGCAGCTACTTGCCATGCCGAAAGGGGCCAAAAGCACTGAATACGTACCTGAACTCTTTCAGGAGATTCGCGGATTTGCTCGGGCGACTTCACCGTTTAACTGCGCGGTAAAAACGGTTCTCGGTTATCCAGTAGGCTTCGTTCCGGTAAAAAAATTGAACATGGACTACCATGTTCAGATACATAAGGTGGCTGATGTGACAAACCGCGAGGCATTAGATGCGTTCGTTGCACGTTTGCACGCTTCACGCCTTGACCCTGACAAGCCGCTCTGGCAGTACCACTTTATCTTCGACGAAAACAGCGACACATTTGCCATTTATGCGCGGGTTCATCATATGTATGGCGATGGTGCGACCTTAGTGCGGTGGTTTCAATCAGGCTATGTGCCACATTCTCACGACACCAAGTTTACGCCTGTATGGGCCGTTAAACGCCTAAGGCATAAAAAGCGCGACCCAGTCAGCTTTTATAAACGTTTGGTGGGCGTGGGATATGCGCTAAAAACCGTGCTTGATTTGTGTATTATCTTTTTGCGCATATTCATGAAACTTCTAAGAGTTAACCCTCACTATATGCCTATTCCCTTTACCGGCACGAAAACGGTGCTCACGGGTCAAGTTAAAGCGGGCAGGGCTGTCGCTACTATGGACTTAGACTTTACTCGCGTAAAACAGTTAGCCCGTCGTACGCGCTCAACTGCCAACGAAGTGCTGCTTTGCGCGTTTGATATTGGGGTGCACAAGTTGTTGCAAGACCATGGACAAGTGTTCAAAAAAGCCCTATTTACCAACATGCCTATTAACTTAAGAAAACCTGGCGAGAAAACCACAGGCAATAAAATTGCCATTGTGCCTGTGCAGTTAGCCCATGGCGAAACCGACCCGTATCTGCGTTTGCGACAAATAGTGGTAAATCACCGTATAGTGAAACACGCAGCGCAACACGCAAGGCCTGCTGCGTTTAGTGGCTATACTATTGCCATTCAGTCATTGGCCCTTGTATTTGAGTGGCTTAGGCTATCAAGTGTGGTTAAGCCTATCGCCAATATTCTGATATCTAATGTACCAGGGCCTAAAGACACCCGTTACTTAAAAGATGCAGAGTTACTTGCATGTTATCCCATTTCAACGATGACGCCCGGAGGCGGTGTTAACATTACCCTTATGACCTATGCTGGCACGGCTAATGTAGGTTTAGTGTGTTGTAATAAGAATATTGAGTCTTTGCAGCCTCTAGCCAAATACGTTAGTGAAGCATTCGATATGCTTGAAGCTAGTGTTGATGATCCTCGATTAAATATAGAGGACATTGGTGAGCAAGTAGAGGTGATGCCGGTATCTATTGTGAGTGATCATTAAGGTAAAAACGAAGCACGTTATCTTCAACGCGCACGTTTTTACCCAGGCGCGCAAACAAGACTTCTCGCCATTGGGTATCTCGCATACGGTGGCTTAAATCGTCTTGAGTGAGCTGTCGTGTAATGGCGTTATCTATTTGTGGTTTGTGGTAATCAAGAATTGCTTGTTTTGACCCTGAAAGATAAAGCTTTAAATACTCTGAAGCCATATCTGACGTGCCTGCCGTAAACAACGAAAGGGCAGAGCGCAAAGGTTTGCCCAACAGCGAGTTTAAGCTTTTTGGAAAAAACTTAGATAACAGAAATTGCGTATCACGAATAAACGCATAGTCGTCGTTAATTAACGTGAGCGTGTCCGTGGTTAAATTGGTGAGGTACAGGGTTTCAGCATTAGCGTCGTAGTGCGGAGTAGCACTTAATGCAAATACAATGTGGGCGCGATAAATAGTGCTTGCAGCCACTTCAATATGAACGGCAGCTAAGCATTGCAACCCAACGCGATTGGCGGCGTTATCCAGAGTCACTTTGCCTTCAAGTACATTTACTGTACCTACGCCAACTGGAATATCGAAAGTGAATTGGTAAGGAAAGGCATCTTCGATGAGTGCTTGAAGCTCAGGTCGGGTAAAGTCGTCGTGATTGAGTTTTCCAAATTTTACCAACCATGTGGCGATAAAGAGTGTTATGCGGTCTTTAAGCGTTAATTGCGTTGTTATCATAGTTATTTTGACCGCTGTCCGTCACGAGGTTGTATATAAGATGGTAAGTTGAAACGTTACCAATGTACTACATAAGAGCTACATAAGAGCACGTATACTTAATAGTTCATTTTTTTGAACGTATAGCTTCTAAATTACCAAGATTATTAGATTTTTTAAAACTTACAATATAAAACTTTTCTCGCTGTAGTGTTATTTGGTAATCTGGTCGTACCACAACATTTTATTAACAAGTTGATGCCCTAAGTATATCACTACTATTTAGTGGCAAGGAGTAAGCGTAATGAGTGAAGTACTAAATAAATACGATTACATCATCGTAGGCGGCGGCTCAGCTGGCGCAGTACTTGCCACGCGACTATCTGAGAATCCAGCGCTAGATATTCTGCTTCTTGAGGCTGGTTCAAAAGACACCAACCCGTTTATTCATATTCCCTTTGGCCTATCATTGCTAAGCCGCTTTGAAGGTATTGGGTGGGGTTATCATACCGCACCACAAAAAGAGATGTATGACCGTGAGCTGTTCTGGCCGCGTGGAAAAACCCTTGGCGGTAGTAGTTCCGTTAACGCTATGTGTTACATACGGGGTCAAAAAGAAGACTATGACCGATGGGCAAATGAAGAAGGGGCGACGGGATGGTCATTTGATGAAGTCTTGCCGTACTTTAAGCGTGCTGAAAATTTCGAAGAAGGCGCTGATGAATATCATGGTACAGGTGGCCCTTTAAATGTCAGCAAATTACGCCATACCAGTGTGCTGTCAGATGCCTTTGTGAATTCAGCGTCGTTTGCAGGGTACCGACAACTTGATGATTTCAACAGAGATGACCGGGAAGGGCTGGGCTATTACCACGTAACTCAGGTTAACGGTCAGCGTTGTTCAACTGCAAAAGGGTATTTGACCCAAGCTAAACATCGCAACAACTTAACGGTACTTACCAAGGTAGCCGCTGAAAAAGTTCTGCTGAAAGAAGGTAGGGCAATTGGTGTTCAGGTAAGAGAAAAAGGCGCTGTTAACCGCTATTTTGCCAAAAGCGAAGTGATATTGTGCGGAGGCGCTATCAATTCACCGCAACTTTTAATGCTATCTGGCATTGGTCCACGTGCCGAATTAGAAGAAAAGGGGATCTTTGTACAACAAGATTTGCCGGGCGTAGGCCAAAACTTACAAGACCATCTAGACGCGATTGTCCAATACACCTGTAAAGCCCGCGAAGGGTACGCAGTTGCAGCGGGTGCACTACCGTCTTATGTTAAGGCTACGGCTGATTATGCCTTTAAGCGCAAAGGTATATTCTCGTCAAACATTGCCGAGTCTGGCGGGTTTGTGAGTTCTAGTCTTGCAACACAGGGACCAGATATTCAGTTCCATTTCTTGCCCGCTATTTTAAATGATCACGGGCGACAACTGGCCTTTGGGTATGGATACGGGTTACACGTGTGCTGCTTGTACCCCAAAAGTCGCGGCACAATTTCGCTGCAGAGTAACCATCCTGCAGATCAAGCTTTGATTGACCCTAATTACCTTTCTGCTGAGGAAGATCAGCAGGTAATGATTGAAGGTGTGAGAATTGCCCGAAAGTTACTTTCAGCGCCAGATTTTGAGAAATTTGGTGGCAGTGAACTGTATCCCGGTGAAGACGCGCAAACCGATGAAGAGATTCTCGACTTTTTGCGAGAGCGTGCAGAGACGATTTATCACCCCATAGGCACATGCAAAATGGGCAGCAGTGATGATCCAATGGCGGTTGTGGATAATCAATTAAATGTGCGAGGCGTAAAAGGGCTTCGTGTAGTGGATGCCTCTGTCATGCCAAGCTTGATTGGTGGCAACACCAACGCGCCTACCATCATGATTGCTGAGCGCGCCGCTGAATTTATTAAAGCGGCACACGAAGGGCAACCAATACCCATCGCAAGCTAAGGTGTGAAAAACTCACTGCAAAAAGCGCTAGGGTTTTTGCATAAACAGATCGGCGGCACAGTCACACATTTCTTCAATGTGACTGTTGTCGGCGTAAATACCATCTATAAGAAGTCGCGCAATACCGTGTAACGTGCCCCAGGTTACCTGGGCCAATCGCAAGGCATCTTTATTATCTGGTAACAAGCCTTTTTCTTGCCAGTAGCGTGTCATGGTGACCTGGAATTGAAAGCACGGAAAAGCCACCTCTTTTAAATCATCTGTCGCAGCGTTGTTGCGCCAGATGGTGCGACCAAACATCAATTCGTACATTTCAGGATTATCTGCCGCATACCCGACATATTCGTGTACAAACTCTCTAAAACGCGCCTGTGGTGTTTTGTCTTCTTGTTCAAAAATGCGTTTTGCAGCGTTATGCCAATCACTAAAGCCTTTGGCGGCTATTGCGCTTAGCAAAGCACTTTTGTCTTTAAAGTGATGATAAGGCGCCGTGCGTGAAACGCCTGCATCTTCAGCAAGCTTTCTTAATGAAAGACTGTCTACGCCTTGGTGTGCAAGGCGCTTTGTTGCAACCTCTAGAAGGGTGCTGCGCAAATCACCGTGGTGATAAGTTTGTACTGCTGATGCCATAAGTAAACACGAATTCCGAAAACATTGACTACACTATTGAGTCCACAGGCAGTGTTGAGACTACCCTAGGTGCACGGACAATGCCTTTTAAAAAGCACAAGGTCAATACACCGCAGTCCTATACCTTACTTTTTATCTTGACACTGTCAACATAGCCTTTTATCTTGACGCTGTCTAGTTTGCAAAATTGTTAATAGGAATTCGCCATGGAGACAGCGCAAACCATGAATTACTCTACGTTAGAGATTAAAACCGAAGGTCATATTGCCCATATTGTGTTAAACCGCCCAGATGCGATGAACAGTATGACCCCTGCTTTTTGGACCGAATTACCAGCTGCGGTGCGTGCCATTGACGAAGCCGCCGAGGCAAGAGTTATTGTGATTTCCTCTACAGGAAAGCATTTCTCGGCGGGTATGGATTTATCTGTCTTTTTGAATATGAAAGAGGACTTCAAAGGCGATCCCTCACGTCGCGCGGAGCGCATGCGCCGCATGGTTATGCTGCTTCAAGATAGCTTTACTGCCATAGAGCAAGCGCGTATGCCCGTTATCGGTGCTGTACAAGGTGGTGCAATTGGCGGTGCGGTAGATTTACTGAGCGCTTGCGATATGCGCTACTGCACTAATGATGCGTTCTTTACAATCAAAGAGACTCAGCTCGGTATGACCGCGGATGTAGGGACGTTACAACGCCTTCCAAAGCTTATTCCAATCGGCATCGTAAAAGAATTAGCGTACACCGGGCGCAACTTTGGTGCGCAGGAAGCGCAGCAACTGGGTTTTGTTAATCGCGTCTTTGACGACCAAGCTAGCATGCTTGAAGAAGTCATGACCATTGCTAAGCAAATAGCGGCAAATTCGCCACTCGCCGTATCGGGTACCAAAACCATGATTAACTACGCGGTAGAGCACACCGTGGCGGAAAGTCTCAATTACATGGCGACATGGCAAGCGGGTATGTTTCAAATGGAAGACGTATTTAAGGCCATGGAAGCACAAAAGACAAAAGTGCTACCCGACTACCCGCCGCTACATGGCGCGGTAAAGAAAATGAATTCATAACAATAAATATTAACGTCGTCGCGTTAAAGCGACATCAATTTTAAAAATACAACGTTATAAAATTATCAGGTATTTCTCATGAACCAGACCGTTACTGACCACTCTGTTTATCCGCATTTATTTCGTCCACTCGATCTTGGTTTTACGACGCTAAAAAATCGCGTGTTAATGGGCTCTATGCACACAGGCTTAGAAGAATTGCCAGACGGCCATAAGCGAATGGCGGCATTTTATGGTGAACGTGCCAGAGGTGGTGTAGGCCTTATCGTTACTGGTGGTATCGGCCCAAATGAAGAAGGCGCTACGCATCCTTCTACATTTCGATTAGACACCGACGAAGCAGTAAAAAATCATAAAGAGGTGACCGACGCCGTGCATATTGCTGGCGGCAAAATTTGCATGCAAATACTGCATACCGGTCGTTATGCGTACAGCCCAAAACTGGTTGCACCATCAGCAGTGCAAGCGCCGATAAATCCATTTAAGCCTAAAGCACTTGAAGCGGACGAGATTGAAAAGCAAATAAAAGATTTCATTACTGCAGCGACTCAAGCGCAGCGCGCGGGTTACGACGGCGTGGAGATCATGGGCTCAGAAGGGTACTTCCTAAACCAGTTTATTGCTAAGCGCACCAACCACCGTGATGATGAATGGGGTGGCGAATATGAAAACCGTATTCGACTGCCTATCGAAGTGGTTCGCCGTGTACGCGAAGCAGTAGGTAAAAACTTTATCATTATTTATCGTCTATCTATGCTGGACTTGGTAGAAGGTGGCTCAACCTATGAAGAAGTGGTTCAGTTAGGTAAAGAGATTGAGCAAGCGGGTGCAACTATTATCAACACGGGTATTGGTTGGCATGAAGCGCGAATTCCTACTATTGCGACCAAGGTGCCTCGCGCGGCCTTTACATGGGTAACGGCGAAATTTAGAGAAGCACTGTCTATCCCCGTAATTACGTCTAATCGTATTAACACGCCAGAGGTGGCTGAAGAAGTACTTGCCCGCGGTGATGCAGATATGGTTTCAATGGCGCGCCCTTTCTTGGCAGACCCAGAGTTTGTGCGCAAAGCGCAGCAAAACAAAGCAGATGAAATTAACACGTGTATTGGTTGTAACCAAGCCTGCTTAGACCACGTATTTAACGGCAAAATGACAAGCTGTTTGGTTAATCCTCGCGCCTGTCATGAGTTAGAAATTAACATTAAGCCTGCTGAAACGAAAAAGCGTGTTGCGGTTGTCGGTGCAGGACCTGCTGGACTAGCCGCAGCAGTGACTTCAGCACAGCGAGGCCATGACGTTGTTGTTTATGATGCAGCCAGTGAAATTGGTGGCCAATTTAATGTGGCTAAACAAATTCCAGGTAAAGAAGAGTTTTATGAGACGCTGCGTTATTTTGCCCGTCAGATAGAGCTTCACAAAAATATTACGCTTAAGCTTAATACCTATGTCGATGCCGCTGCGCTAAATGATGAAGGGTTTGACGAGGTTATGGTTGCAACAGGCATTAAACCACGTACGCCTGCTATCGAAGGTATCGAGCACGAAAAAGTACTGACTTACCTTGATGTATTAAAAGACAAAAAGCCGGTAGGCAACAAAGTAGCTATTATTGGCGCTGGTGGCATAGGGTTTGATACCGCTGAGTATTTATCTCACGGAAAAGAAACGCCAAGCCAAGATATTCCTGCGTTTATGAAAGAGTGGGGTATTGATATGACATTCTCTGCTCGCGCGGGAATTGAAGGTGTTAAACCGCAGCCAGAACCATCGCCACGAGAGATTTTCTTGTTACAGCGTAAATCTTCAAAAGTAGGCGCTGGGCTTGGTAAAACAACCGGATGGGCGCACCGCGCAGGGTTATTGGCGAAAGGCGTTACTATGATCCCAGGCGTGTCTTACGACAAGATTGATGATGAAGGCTTACATATTACGGTAGAGGGCAATAGCCAAGTGTTGCCGGTAGACAACATTATAATTTGCGCGGGTCAAGAGCCAATGCGAGACATTGTCGAAGGCCTTAACATGCCATATCACTTGATAGGTGGGGCTGACGAAGCACTAGAGCTTGATGCTAAGCGCGCTATCGATCAAGGCACGCGCGTATGTGCTGAAGTCTAACGTGTAAAGTAATCTAAAAAGTACAAAAGTAAAAAGCGCTTCGTTATGAAGCGCTTTTTTTTATCTTTTCGACAGCCAAAGTTCACTCGATTGTGGCCTAATGGAAAAGTCGAATTCGCCCAATACATTCATTCCTAGTAAACCATCGGTGTCAGGTAATGCCGCTTCTGGTAAAACAATGGCTGAAACGTTTTCAAATTCATAACCTGCAAAGTAAAAACGCGGTATTTGCACTAAGGGGGCTTCAATGGTGCCTGATGCCGTTCCAACATTAAAATTACCTAGAAAGGTAAGCCTGCGCGTACGGCCTAGTCGCGCGTACAACCTTGACGAAATTGCGGTTGTCGTAGCGCCTGTATCTAAAATCATCACCGCTTTCTGATTCAGCGCTTTTGCCTGAACACGGTACTGGTCACCTACGCGATTAAGTGCAATGCGTTTTTCACTACCTTGCATGGGTGGCGTTTCAAAAGACGACGCTTGTTCAGGCTCTTGATTATTGGTGGCATAGGCTAAATCTCGAATGGCCTCTGCTTGAGCGTCAAAGCTAGGTAACGCAGCAAGCGCGTCTTCCATCAGCGTAAGTTTTTGTTGATGAGCGTAAGCCTCGGCCAGATTAAGCGCAAAAAGACGGACATCAGGTAAACGTTGGAACAAAGGCTCATTGAGCATGGCCACAAGCTCCCACTGGGCTTCTTTACTTAACTGCGCTTGGGCTTGTTGGTACAGCTGTGTCACTTTTGATCTTATGTCTTCTTGAGATTCAGGTGAAAGGGGAAGCTCCAGTAGGTCGTAGTAGTGAACCAATGCCGTCGGTAGCGGTTTGGTGAGCTTGATAAGCTCAGCTTCCATTAGCAATAGCGATTCGTCAAAAGGGTAGGCTTTTAGCTGTTCTGTTAAGTATTGAGACAACTGTTCGTAGTCGCCGTTATTGAGCAGCGTTAGCATCCATTGCTTTTCATTCATTTGTCTTGTCGTTGTGGCTACGTCTGTTTGCCAACTCGTTTCACCACTATTGTTGTTTACTTCTCGAGGTATCGCCGGAGCGGTGCTATTTTTGGTATGCTTTGAGGTGGGTAAACGCGAGATACTGTCACTTTGATTTAATGCCAACCATAAATAAACGTTAAGCCCAAGTGATAGCACCAAAAGACCGATAAGTAGCACTGCCAGCGTGGTCCTCATTAAGGCTGCTCCGCATGGATACAAGCCTTGCCATAGGCCTCTGTAAATTGTGCAGGCATACGCTTGGGGGCGCCCGTATCCAAACTTACACATACAAATGTAGTAACCGCGTCAAACACGGTTTTCATACGCTTGGGGCAAATAAATTGAAACTGCCGTTTAAGGGTTAGTTTTGAATCACAGTGCACAATCCACGTTGCACAATATAAGCTATCGCCTAAATGGGTGGGCAAGTGATAATTCAGTTCGTGGCGCTTAATCACCATGCCGCGATTAAGTGATTGGTAGTCTGAAAAATGAAGGCCGAGTGCGTTTGAATGAGCCCACGCGAGTTTTTCAAGTTGCGTTAAATAGGCCACATTATTCACGTGCTGATAGTGATCAATATGGGTCTCATCTATATGCCACTGCTCAATAAATGGCGCATCATGCATCCAAGGTAACGCTAGGTCGGTCAATGTGATTCCTTAAGGTTATAAAACGTCAGGCAGCGGATTGTCATCCGGCAGCGTTATTGTGTCATCAAACAAGCGGTGCATTAGCGCGCTTTCACGTTCAAGCACAGGTTGAATAAAACTCTGCACATCGCCAATGGCTTTAAACGCATTAAACCCTCTTTCGAGAAACTCGTGAAGCGCTAACAGGCCTGCCAGTTTTGCCGGTCGGCGAGATAGCGAAATCAGCATACCAATCCCTCGAATCTTGATGACATCGGCGAGTTGATCACCAAGATGTGAGATAATTTCAATTTGATGTTGTCGGTCATCGCGTCTGCCCACATGGCGATACGCTTCGGCGTAGCTGTGTCTATTTATTGGTTGTTTTGCAAAATGTGCATTGAGATATTGCGCCATTGCCATATCAAGGTCGAACGACAGGGCATTTAACGACAGCGCATCGTCCATGGCGTTCATAGCTTTGTCGGGTAATACTTTGGCTAATTTGGGGATAACACGCACTAGATCAGCATCCCGTTGACTGAAATCTTTTGGCCCATATAACTCTTCAACAAAAAACGCCATGGCTTTTTGATATCGCTGCTGTTGGGCTAAATCATCATGGCTCACCAACAGTCGCTGGCACTGCCAATGCTGTAATTCATGAATCTTGTGCATCACATCTAACTTAGTGGCAAGATCGCGAAGTGCATTCACCCTGTGGATGTGTTTTATGATTTCTTGTGCCAAAAATAAGCTCCGACGTGAAAAAGAGTAAACCTAGATTGACCCAACCAGCTTTTGCTTTCAAGGGACAAGTTTAATCCCTTTGGCTTTTACTGGTATACTGCGCGCCCAATCTTAAGCAGTTCATTGATAAGGTTAACACCACGTAATATGGAACCAATAGGTAGTTCGTCATTGCAAAGCAGCATTAGTAATAGCATTGGTATTGATAACGAGCCAATGGAAGTAGACCGTGACGTCCCCGCGCTTATTTCGCTATTCAATGATACTTTTTCAGACTTTAATACGCGCTTAGTATTGGGAAGCGACGAACCTATTTATCTGCCTGCTAACGAAACATGTGCCTATAACCAAATTGTGTTCGCTCACGGGTTTTTCTCAAGTGCGCTTCATGAAATTTCGCATTGGTGTATTGCGGGAGAAGCACGTCGTAAGCTAGAAGACTATGGATATTGGTATTGTCCTGATGGACGCGACGAACAGCAGCAGGCCGATTTTGAGAAAGTGGAAATAAAGCCACAGGCTATCGAGTGGGCTATGACAGAAGCGGCTGGGCGTACCTTCCAAGTCAGCACCGATAACTTAAACGGCGCAGAGCCTGACAGAGAAGGGTTCACACGCAACGTGGCTGCGCAGTTGCAACGTTATAAAGCCGAAGGGTTTCCACCCCGAGCAGCGCGCTTTATCCGCGCATTAGAACAAACATTTTTATCTAAAGCGCCTTACCACGCTGAAAACTCGGCACCTAATCAACATACAAGCACGCCAGTAGGAGGGAATGCTGCATGACTCAACCCTTGTTTCGACTAGGTATTATTGTCAATCCTTTTGCGGGCATTGGCGGTGCACTAGCACTTAAAGGCAGTGACGGGGCCGAAATAAGAGAAAAAGCCTTAGCGATGGGCGCTGAAAAAAAAGCCAACGAAAAAATGGCGCGCGCATTAAGCATACTTGATGCATTGTCTGGGCAGTTTACCGTTGTCACCGCTGCCGGCGACATGGGCGCAAGTGTTTGTGAGTCGTTGGGTATTCCGTTTGAGGTCATTTACGCGCCAGAGCAGGAGCAAACTGAAGGGGAAGATTCAGAACGCGCGGCCAAGGCGATGGTTGAGGCTCGTGTCGACTTACTGCTATTTGCGGGCGGCGATGGCACTGCGCGTAATATATGCCGTATGGTAGGCAACGACGTACCCGTGTTGGGCGTGCCAGCCGGCTGTAAAATTCACTCGGGCGTTTATTGTGTTTCTCCCTCTGCGGCTGGGCAGGTCGTTAGTCAAATGATTGCGGGTGAACTGGTCAGCGAAATGGATGCTGAGGTGAGAGACATTGATGAAGACGCATTTAGAAACGGCAAAGTCATTGCAAAACACTATGGTGAAATGCGCGTCCCCGCTGAACTGAGTTATGTACAAGCTGTTAAAATGGGCGGCAAAGAAGATGAAGCCTTGGTACTTGACGATATTGCAGCGTACATTAGCGAAATAATGGATGACGAGCCTGATACCTACTTTGTAATGGGGTCTGGGTCGACGGTTGGCGCTGTGATGGAATTCCTTGGCTTTGATAACACATTGCTGGGTGTTGATATTGTTAAAGGCGGCGAACTTGTGGCCAGTGATGTCACGGCGCAGGCACTTATTGATATTACTAAAGGCCATCCAACAAAAGTGGTGTTGACGGTCATTGGGGGACAAGGGCACGTGCTCGGTCGCGGTAACCAGCAGTTAAGCCCCGCATTTATTCGCCAAATTGGCAAACCAAACATGCTTGTGGTTGCCACCAAACAAAAAATTCAGGCGCTTCAAGGAAAGCCTTTGCGTCTAGATTCCGGTGACGGCCAGTTAGATGAAAGCCTTGCCGGAGCCTTCACCATTATCACGGGTTACAAAGACAAAGTGCTTTATAACGCGGTTTAGCCACAATCACCTTATTGAATTGTTTTAAAAAGAAGAGTTAGGAGAAAACCTTGTTACCACCTGCTGCTGCGCCACAAGACGTGGTTGATGCTATTGCAAAAATTGAAGCACTACTTGACGATGTCGTTAACCATGGCAACGATGACGAGCTCTTTATCGCCAGCTATTTGCAAGGTCACTTTGCTGTTGAGGCGCGTCAATTAGAAATGGTTGAAGGGGCAAGTTTGTCGATGCTAAACGAGAAGATGACAGGCAGCCTACAGCGGGCTTTTGACAACAACGAACTTGACGCGCAAGACGCAGAGTTAGTTAAAGCGCTGTGGAGAAGGCTTTTCGAAGGGGCTAACCAAGTTCTTACTAACTAGGCCCTTAAATTATAAACGGCAACGTCCATACGCTTTTTCAGTGCGTTGCCGTTGGTACCTCTTGCATGAAAAATGCGTTACCATGCAACAAGTTATTAACATGTTGCGAGTGAGTTATGCTAAATCGTGCGTCTAAGCCATTTGTTAAGTTAGTTGAGCGCTATCTACCTGACCCTTTCATTTTTGTTCTCATATTAACACTGGTCACACTCGCCGCTGCAGTCATCGTTGAGCAGCAATCGCCCGTTACGGTTATAGAGCAATGGGGCAGTGGCATCTGGGGCCTACTTACCTTTTCGATGCAGATGCTGCTTGTGTTGGTCACAGGCTTTATGCTCGCCAATACGCCGTTGATGAAAGCGCTACTGTCGCGACTTGCCATGCTGGGCAATACGCCAGGCAAGGCAATCGTGCTTGTTACTATAGTGTCGCTTACCGCGAGTTGGATAAACTGGGGTTTTGGGCTTGTCGTGGGGGCATTATTCGCAAAAGCATTAGCGCGTAATACTCGAGTTGACTACCGTTTGCTGGTGGCAAGCGCCTATTCTGGGTTTGTGGTTTGGCATGGTGGCCTGGCAGGTTCTGTTCCTCTTACTATTGCAACCGAGGGGCATTTTGCCCAAGCTCAAATAGGTGTTATCTCTACCAGTGATACGATTTTTAGTGCATTTAATCTGTCTTTGCTGGCGATTCTGTTTGTGGTTATTCCGCTGGTAAATAGGCTAATGCTGCCCACTGAGCATGACAGTGTATTTGTTGATACAGACAAGCTAAGCGAAACACAAGCACCTGTTACAACCAACCAAAGGCCCGCAGACAAACTAGAAACCAGTAGAGCGCTTTCTTTGTTAGTGGGAGCGATGGGGCTTTTCTATTTGGTCAGTTATTTTATTCAAGAGGGCGGGTTAAATTTAAACATTGTCAATATGCTTTTCTTGTTTTTGGCTATTGTGTTACACGGTACGCCAAGAAGTTTGCTGCACAGCTTACAGCAGGCAGTACAAGGTGGTAGCGGCATTATCATTCAGTTTCCGTTTTACGCTGGCATTATGGCGGTTATGGTGCAATCTGGTTTGGCACAATCAATGTCGCAATGGTTAATTAGCATGGCAAGTGCTGACTCTTTGCCAGTGTGGAGTTTTATCAGTGCAGGCATTGTTAATATCTTCGTGCCTTCTGGAGGCGGGCAGTGGGCAGTTCAAGCCCCCGTTGTTTTGCCTGCGGCCATGGAGCTTGGCGCTGATGTTTCTCGCGTTGCTATGGCGGTCGCCTGGGGAGACGCATGGACAAACTTGATTCAACCCTTCTGGGCATTGCCTGTTTTGGCTATCGCTGGGCTTAAAGCCAAAGACATCATGGGGTTTTGCCTATTACAGCTAGCGATTACAGGCGTGATCATTGCCTTGGTATTGCGCTTTTTGTAACGCAAAAAGACACGTGCTAGCGTGTCTTTTTTACATCACTCTGTATTGTGTTATTAGTCTTAGTGCTAGGCTTGACCAAATGCTGTTGCGATGTCGACAATCTCAATGCCTCTCACCTGCATTGAATCTAGCGCAAGTAAGTGGGCGATGGGATCTACAGTACAGGTGCAAGGCTCAATAACCTTGGGGTTGTAACGCTGTGCCGCCGGAGAAAGCGCCGTGTGGGTAACACAATTGTGCGTCATCATGCCCGCAAGCAAAATTTCTTCTACGCCTAACGATTGTAAAACTTCATCCAGCGTTGTTTTTTCGAAACAATCTGCGTGCTGTTTTGTGATAACAGGGGCATGCGGGGCTGCGTCAAAAATGTCACTGTGTATTTCTACGCCTTGTGAATGCTCATAGAAAAACAAGCCTTCGCCAGCCGCCGCCGGAACCACATGCTGAATATGGATAATGGGCACCCCTTTTTCTGTCGCAATCGCCATTGCGCTTAGAGTGTTTTGCTTTGCCTCTTCGGGCTGATGAAGGGGATATTTACCACCTGGGAAATAGTCATTTTGGATATCGATAACGATAAGTGCTTGTTTAGCCATGATTGTGCCTCTTTACTTGATTGATGATGGGCATTGTGCGCGTTTTGACTCCTAAGCAGGAGTGGCTAAAATGACATAAAGCACGCCATAAGCGACAAAGTGTTATGAAGCACAGGGAAAAAATAGAGAGGTAACTGTGAAGCAGGTAGCCGTACAAATTATAGATTACCTTACCGCCAGTAAAGCTGCGGTTTTCGGGCTTCTAGAAATGATGGAGCTGGCCAATACGATTTGTCGTCAATTAAACGCAGACGTATGCTTTGATGTGAAAGTATTAACCACAAGCGCATTATCTGAAACCGAACCCTCGGATGTCATTGTATTGCCGCCAAGTACAAGTGAAGACTTCTTCGACAATGATTTCAGTGATTTAATT
Organism: Alteromonas sp. 009811495; assembly: GCF_028865455.1. Classification (NCBI taxonomy): domain Bacteria; kingdom Pseudomonadati; phylum Pseudomonadota; class Gammaproteobacteria; order Alteromonadales; family Alteromonadaceae; genus Alteromonas; species Alteromonas sp. 009811495. The sequence goes on along the minus strand of NZ_CP113972.1, from coordinate 2,757,138 downwards.
GATTATTTGCATTTGCAACAAGAAAAGGGGGCAACGCTGGCCTCTGCCTGTGTCGGTGCATTTATTCTAGCTACGGGTGGATTTCTTAATAATAAAGTTTGCACAACGCATTGGAGAATAGCCCAGGATTTTAACCGCGCCTTTCCAAATGCTAAGCTCGATGCAAATGCGATTGTCGCGAGCGATGACGGTGTTATTACGGCTGGCGGGCGCATGGCGTGGATAGATTTGGGTTTTGAAGTGATTAGTCAGTTCTCTAGCCCGGCTATTGCATCGCATCTGTCAAAAGAAATGGTTATTGATACCGGTTATCGGGAACAGGGGTATTATCATCAGTTTTCGCCTGATTTAAGTCATAAAGACGAATTAGTGTTAAAGGTGCAGCGCTATTTAGCAGAGCACTTTGCTTCACCATTACAGGTTAAGGCCATTGCCGATATTCATTTTGTAAGTGTAAGGACGCTGCAACGACGTTTTACGCAGACCCTAGGTTTAACCCTGATTGAATATTTACAAAAGCTGCGCCTACATCATGCATGTCAGCATATGGAGATTTCCAAACTCAGTGTCAATGACATCGCCTACGCCGTTGGCTACCAAAACGTCAATGCATTTAGAAAAGTGTTCAAAAGCGAATACGGACTTAGTCCGGTTGAATATAGAAAGCGCTTTTCGATAACGGAGTAAAGTTGCCTCTTTTTTGGCGGCCCCATAGTAAAAAAGTATGGCTGAGATACTGCTTTTCATTAAAAATGTTATGATATAACATCTGCAAAGTGCGTGAGCTAGTAAATGACTTGCGCAAAGCGTTTTGAAAAGTTTCTGTGAGGGCGAAATGTCTACATTTAATCAGCTACCTGTTACCGTGCTTTCTGGTTTTTTAGGCGCAGGTAAAACTACGGTACTCAATCATATTCTCAATAACAGGGAAGGGCTGCGCGTTGCGGTCATTGTTAATGACATGAGTGAAATCAATATCGATGCCGCGACTGTCAAAAACGAAATAAGCTTTAATCGTGCAGAAGAGAAGCTTGTTGAAATGAGTAATGGCTGTATTTGTTGCACTCTTCGAGAAGACCTTTTACTTGAAATTGAGCGCCTTGCTCATGAAGGTAAATACGATTACTTAGTCATTGAGTCTACGGGTATTTCTGAGCCGCTCCCTGTTGCAGAAACCTTTACCTTCGCAGACGAAGACGGTAAGAGTTTATCGGAGATTTCACGCCTTGATACCATGGTGACCGTTGTCGATGCGCTTAATTTTCTAAAGGACTATGACGAAGCCAAAGGATTGGATGAAGTGGGAGAAAGTTTAGGCGAAGAGGATGAGCGAAGCGTCGCCGATTTGTTAGTAGAGCAAGTTGAATTTGCAGATATTTTGCTTATTAGCAAGACCGATCTCATCACTGAAAATGACCTAAAACGTTTGCAAAGCATTTTGCAAACACTGAACACAGAAGCAAAGCAAATTCCCATTCAACATGGCCAAGTACCGCTAGATGAAGTCCTCAATACCGGCCGCTTTAGTTTTGAGAAAGCGCAACAATCAGCTGGCTGGTTGAAAGAGATGCGTGGTGAGCATGTACCAGAAACCGAAGAGTTTGGTATCAGCAGCTTTACCTATGAGGCTCGACGCCCATTCGACCCTCAAAAGTTCTACGACTTTCTTCACAGTAAAGAGATCGCTGGCAAATTAATACGCTCAAAAGGCTTCTTCTGGCTGGCGACAAGGCCACAGCTGGCAGGAAGTTGGAGCCAAGCGGGCGGTATGGCACGCTGTGGCGCAGCAGGTTTGTTTTGGAAAGCCGTTCCCAAAGAACAATGGCCGGACGATCCGGATTACCTAAAAGCCATCGAGGCACAGTGGATGGAGCCTTTTGGTGATATGCGTCAAGAGCTGGTATTTATTGGCCAGGGGTTAAACAAAGATGACATTATTGCGCGATTAGATGCATGTCTACTAAATGATGAAATGCTAATGCAAGGTCACGCTGTGTGGGCTGAGTTACCTGATCCATTCCCGTCTTGGGGGCATTAAGGTGAGCATGAGTACCCAAGCCCTTAATATCACAGATATTCACTCAACCAATGCGTCGTGGTGCGAAGGTAGCGAGCCTTTGGTTTTGGGCGATATCTTTGACGTTGGAAAGAGCGTTGTAGTGTGGAAAAGACCCAATAATACGCTAATACAAGGTTACTTCTCTGCTGCTTTCAAAGCCTTAGGTATGGGCGTGCGTGGCGTGTTTTCTATGGCATCATTAAAAAAAGAGCTTGCACCACTGCTTCCAGATAGCGACGGCAAACAAGCAGTAATTGATGACATCTTTCTACTTTCAGACATGCTTACGACGTTGTTTGATTGCGATAGTGTTGGCGTGAGGCTTGTTCCACTTAGCGCAGCCATGTGTCCGAGCTTTCATGTAGACAACATACCTGTGCGCCTTGTGAATACCTATCTCGGTGAGGGCACACAGTGGCTACCGCAAGAAGTGATAGTTTCACAAGCCTCAGTGGGTGTCTCAGGGTCGCTTAAGAAAAACAGATTGGGTCAGTATTATAAGGAAAGTGATGTGCATCAGATGCGCGCATTTGATGTAGGGCTGCTTAAAGGTAAGGCATGGAAAGGCCACGAGGAATTTGCTGCGGTACACCGTTCTTGCCCAGTTGAAGTAGACGATAAACGGGTATTGCTTACGTTAGATCCTATGTAGGTTGCGAAGAGATATTCAGTGAAAGTTTCAGCGTATTTTTCAGTGTCATTTGCAGTGTGATTTTGATGAGGTTTTCACCGTAACTCGCAACTCAGCTGCCATTACAGTGATGGGCTGAATTAATGCTGACGTCGCGATTGCAACGTCAGCATGTCTTACATTACATAAACGGTTTTAGTGCCTCAACCTCTTTTAATTGTGGCATCACGCTTTCAGTGTCGCCAACAATGGTCAAGTGCATTTTATTCACGTCCAGATATTTCGCGGTGACCGCTTTTATCTCTTCTGGTGTAATAGCGTAAATGGTTTTCACATAGTCGGCTAAATAGCTTTCGTCCAAACCATGTAGCTCTGTAAACGCTAGTTGAGAGATGATGGCAGTACGTGACGAATTTCTTAGCACGAAAATACCAGCCATGTAGTTTTTTATCCCCTCAAGTTCTTCTGCAGTCGGTGCTTCGTTAGCGAGTAAATTGATCTCTTTTATGATCTCGTCAAGTGCAGCGCCTGTTGACTCTGCCGTAACATCGGCTGCTTCATACCAAACCCCCGTACCAACGCGGTCTACCATCGAAGAACGAGGAGAGTAAGTGTAACCTTTATCTTCGCGGATATTTGATGTAATACGGCTTGAAAATGCGCCACCAAGTAACGTATTCATCAGGCTCATTTTCATGTAGTCATCGTGTGCGGGTGAAAGTGTTGCTAGACCAAGTCTCAATGTTGACTGTGGCGCACCTTCGCGTGCGAGTATCTCAAAAGACGGCCCCGTTTGCGTTAACACCGTTTTGCGCTCAACGGTTTCACCTTTCTCCCATTGACCAAATGAAGCTTCTACCGCCTTAGCTACTTCATTTTTATTAAACACGCCTGACACATAAAGGTGGCTGCGATTAGGTACAACATTTGTCTTAACGAAATCGGCTGTATTTTGTGCTGTAAGTGCAGAAATACTCTCGCTTGTAGGGTAAAGTCGACCGTATGGGTGATTACCAAAAACCGAGTTGTAGAATGCTTCATTTGCAATTGAAGAGGGGTTAGAAAGTGATACGGTTAGACGTCGCTGAGTATCTGTTTTAATGCGCTCTAGGTCATTGGTTTCAAACTTGGCATTCATCACCATATCGGCAATTAATGCCACAGCGTCGTCACCAAATTCAGATAGTACACTCATACCGATGAAGCTTGAATCCATACCCACTGAAGTATTTACTTCACCCCCCATGCTCGCTACTGACTCTGCTAATTGTTTTGCTGTGTAAGTATGGGTGCCTTGGCGCAGCATTTCATAGCTGATATCTGAAAGCCATATGCTTTCGCCATCGTCAATGTTGCCCGTGCCGGTGCGTAACTGCAGTGTCACTTTGGGCGTTTTACCATAAGGAATAAAGGTAACTTTTAAACCATTATCGAGTGTTACTGTATCGGTTTCTGGTACAACAAAATCTTTGGGCTGCCCACCTACAGGCGGTGTCTCTTTTGCCATAACTGAAAATGCGCTCAACGTGCACAATGCTGTCACCGCGGTGACGAGAAGTTTTCTCTTAAATTTCATGGTTACTCTCCTTGTTCCGCGGCGTCAGTTGTCGTTTCAGATTTGGTATTAGGGTCTTCACCTGGCGTGACGGTTAAAATGGTACGGTTCGTAGGGCGAAGATACTCTTTAACCGTTTTAGCTATGATTTCGGGCGTTACTTTCTTAAAGTTTGCTTCTAATTCATTGATTTTACTTGGGTCATTATCAAACAAGGCGAAGCTTGCTAACAGATCTGCGCGACCAAAACCATAAAATCCGTCTACTGCATCAAATAGGCTAGAGCGTATCTTTACAATCGCGCGCTCCATTTCTTCTTCACTCAGTGGCGTTTCTTGTAGTTTGTTAACAACCTTGTCGATGGCTGCAGTAATGGTATCGCGGCTAACGGTATCGTCATGGGTAAACGAACTCATCCAAAGCATGGGGCCGTTATAGTTGAACATGTTGCCAAGCAAATAGTTGATACCGCCATTTACACTTCCCGTGATTTGCTGATTTTTAACAAGTTCTTGATACAGCAAACTGTCTTCACCTTGCACTAAAATTTGGTCAATGATGCCCATTGCATAGTATTCTGGCGTGTTTCTCGGTGGCATTTTATAAGCAAAAGCATACGCAGGTTTTGGTGCAAGCTTGTCGAACTTATTAAACACCTTTTCTTTTTCTTGGCGAAGTTCGGTAAGGTCAGGTTGAGGGGCTAGTTCAGTCGACGGTATTGCAGCAAAGTATTTTTCGACCAATTGCTTAGCTTGTGCAACATCAATGTCGCCAACTACGGCTAATACCGCATTGTTAGGAGCGTAGTACATATTAAAAAACGCGTCTACGTCTTCAAGGTTTGCTGCGTCCAAATCGGCAAGGTCGCCGTAAAAATTGTGCGCATTGTACCAGTTGTTAAACGCGTATTGAGGCATATCAAGCCATGGGAAACCACCGTAAGGTCGGTTAAGCACGTTAACTTTAACTTCGTTTTTAACCACACCTTGCTGATTTGTTAAATTTTCTTGCGTTATTGCGAGCCCTTTCATTCTGTCGGCTTCGGCCCAAAGAAATGTTTCTAATTTATGCGCTGGAATAATTTCAAAGTAGTTAGTGAAATCAAACCGTGTCGAGCCGTTTAAAACGCCGCCATTGTCATTGACCAACTTAATAAATTCCATCTTTCCTAAGTTTTCAGAGCCTTGAAACATCATGTGCTCAAAAAGGTGGGCAAAGCCTGTGCGGTCTTTAGGCTCATTTCTAAAGCCAATATTGTAATAAACAGCCACAGTGACCACAGGCGCAGTGTCATCTTTTGATAAAACGACCTTAAGTCCATTGTCTAACGTGAAGTATTCGACGGGTACGTTATAGCCAACGTCCATTTCAACGTTACTTGCAGCCTCAACTATTTTTGAGGTTTGATCGACCGAGGTTTCTGATTGTGAGCGCGTGTCTTGACCACAGCCACTCAACAATACCGACAGAACACCTGCCGCAATTAAGGAAAGTTTTTTCATCGTTCTCTCATTCTTTTATCTAGGTGATACCGTGCACATCAACATCCTTGCCGACCAAACACCAAACGGAGCGTGTAAAGATGGGATACGGTGTGAGTGGCGCGCTCTTTGACATTCAAAATAAGAAAAGAGAGCACCTTAACTTAGAATGCAGGGAGGTATTAAAAGGGTCAACAGAAATTCGTAACACTTTGTTAATTGCTCAGACTGTTGAGAGAACCGGGCCGTAGTCTTGCATATTCAATCTGTTGGGAATGCTTGGTAGGCTCTCATCCTCGTGATGTGTCACATATAGCACCGTACTTGTTTTTGCGTTAGCGACTATATCGATGAACTTAAGTATTTTTTGCCGATTAAATTCATCTAGTCCATTACACGGCTCATCGAGAATGAGTAGTGTTGGGTGTTTAACCATTGCTCTTGCGAGCAGCACTAACCGCTGGTCGCCGAAAGAGAGCGACTGAAATGGAGTATGCTTCTTATCTTCCATACCCAATACGGTCAGCCATTCTGCGGCGCAAGTTTTCTCTTCTTGGCTTGCTTTTGTGTAAAGGCCAATACTGTCGTAAAAACCAGAAAGTATCACATGTTCTAGGTTTGCATTTACCTTGTATTGCATATGCAGCGCGTTGGACATTATGCCAATGTGCTTCTTAATATCCCAAATGCTTTCACCCGTTCCTCGTTTGATACCGAAAAGGGTCAGTTCGTTGGTGTAACAATGAGGATTATCGCCTGTTATCATTTGTAGCAAACACGTTTTACCAGAGCCGTTAGGACCAACAATTTGCCAGTGGGTATGTTGTGTTACCGTAAAATCGAGATTTTCAAATATGGTTCTGCCGTCGTATCTCACATAGCCCTTTTTAAGGGAAATAAGTACCTGAGGTGACGCCTTGTCTTCCACTGTATTTGAAGTAGTGATTTGATGAGACAGCAGCGCCTGCGGTAGCGACACCGCATCGTTGCTTAATGCAAACCATGTGCTGAGCTCGTCAATGATACTCTCAAAACTGATGGCTTTTTCAGTACGCCACGTCACCGCGAGATTTTCCATAACGATGACATAGGCGATTATTCCCTGAGGAATATCGCTCAGTTTGTTGGCAGTTATTACAAGTGTGGCTTGTTGTTGAGAGATGAGAAACTGACTAAACGCTTTTGCAGAATCAATATCTAGTCCTTCGAAAGGTTCATCGAGCACGATCAGTTTGGCATTACTAAGCCATGCCATAACGATAATAACCTTGCGTGTCTCGCCAGTCGATAATGCAAGAAACTCGGCATCCAGCAAATGTTCAATGCGAAGTATTGTGACTAATGTGTTGAAAAGCGGGTGGTTGATATAGTCCGTATTAGTGCGAGTAAAAAGCTCTCTGACTCTAGTTGGTGTAGCTATAACATCAAGTATATCAGCGCTGTCTTTTCGTCTCTCTTCCTCGATCAACGCTTGTTGTGCGGCTATCGAGACTTGCGCTACTTCTGAGTCGAACTCCCGTTTTCCAGCTACGGTTTTACCATCGCCAGCAATAGCAGATAATAACAGTGATTTTCCGGCCCCATTTCTGCCCGCTACAATATAGTGAGTTGGCTTTTCGTGACCGTAGGGGGTCTGAATATCAATTGAGAAAGCGGGTGTTTTAAACCCTGAAAGCAACGAAAGAGCAAATTCAAAAAGCGATAGCATGCGATGATAAATGAAAGCTAATATGTCGCCTCATTGTGAGTGAAAATATGCTGCTGTCAATGGCGCAACGAAAAGTGTGTCACAGTCACTGCGCTTGGATGGGAAAAGGATTGCGCTTAGGCGGCAAACCTATTCCGCATTTTGTAAAAAATTAGAAAAGCTCTTTTGCGATGGGAGCGTTTCTGTAGGTTAAGCTTAAGAAACTACTTTGTGGTGCAATTATTGCAGTGTTGAGCGTAATAACACAAGTATGGGTGATTTTTTGACCCACGTCGTCGGTTTGATGGCACTTCAACTATCATAAAACTGTCAGCCGAATTTTTGTGTGACTTCACATTCAATAATGACGGACTGTATTTGGAATCGAAAAATGAATGGCGCTCAGTGTAAACCTAATTCGAAATCGTTGACTATCGCTGTTAGGTGGTTAGCAGGTATTGCCGCAGCGATAAGTGTGATGACAGGGTGTACTGCTTCACAAGAAACGCAAAGCCAACTTGCTCAAACTAATTCATCAACGATAAATGCCCTTGGCAACGTTGAATATTATACCTATTTGCTTGCCAATGAGCTTTTTGCTGATGCGGGCCCATCACGCCAGTCTCGTTATGCAGTAGTGGGCTTTGTTCCCGCTGATACAATGAAATTTGATGCTAATCATCAGCATCCACTGATGCTGCTTGGCCATCAACTAGAGCAGGGCATGATTACTGAGGCGACAAAACGGGGTTTTTCTACTCAAGAATTTAAGCTATCAGACGATATTATTGTTAGTGACGAAAGTGACAGAATACTGACGCGTGAAATTGAACGATTGTCTAACATTGAGCGTGTCGATTTTTATATTACTGGCACTATGGTGTATCAGGAATCTGGTGCAGTGGTAAATGCACGTATTATCAACGCGCGAAACAAAGATATTGTTGCCGCTGCCACGCGTTTTTTTCCAGCAGAATTGTTTTGGCAAGAAGAGCGCGTAACCACGCGTAACGGCAAGTTATACAGAACCGAGAGTATGAGGTAATTCATGACAACTAAATATAAATTGGCAGGGCTCATGCTATCGGCTTCACTACTTACGATAAGTGGTTGCTCGATGATGATGGAAGAAGAACAGGTAGCCGAGCAAGCACCTCAGCGTCCAGCAATGAATGTGATAGACGTTACCGCTCAAGATCGTGCCCCGAGCAGACCTCAAGTGACAGAAGATGAACAAGAAGTGAGGGGAATGGATGCGTATGGCGCAATTGGGCAACCACCATTATATTCAAGCGTTCAAGGGGCATATAAAGGCAGGCCGCTTACCAAACATATTGGCGATTATGTGAAAAACATGACGCAAGACCTCATTGCTAACATGGAATATGTTAATGACAAAACGCCTATCGGCGTAACACATTTTGCGTTACTCGATACCAACTTACAAAAAACCGATTTGCTCGGCAGGCAAATGGCGGAATCGTTTGTTCACGAACTTCATAAGTTTCGTGTGCCTGTTATTGATTTCAAGGCGACAGAGTACATTCGTATTACCGAAGACGGTGACTTCGTGTTAAGTCGAGATTACTTGGAGTTAAGCAGCAGTCTTCCAATCGAGTATGTACTAACAGGTACAATGACAAAGCACCAAGGTGGCGTGTTGGTGAATGCGAGAATATTGGGCATGGAGTCGCGCGCGGTTGTTGCTAGTGCACAAATGCTTGTACCATTTTATGTTGTAGATGCACTCATACCGAGTGATGGCAGTGAACAAAATGGTATGCGCGACGGTGTAAAACTAAGCCGAGGTTAAGAGGTCTCTCATGCTAAAACAGTTTCCATTACGCGCGTGTTCACTTTTGGTAGCGGGCGTAGTTGTGATGACATTGAGCGGGTGCACAAGCACAGATTCTATTGGCTCTTTTTGGCTTGGTGAAGATGGTGAAATTACCCATGACGCAGAGCCTGTTCCAGTGCCAAGGCGTTCAGGTTTAGTGTACACACCAGATTCAAGAGACCGCGAGTATCAACAACACGTTGCGGTGGAGCCTGGCTATAAAGATCCACTACACCAAGGCTTTTTCCCTTCACAAACCCATAAAAGGCTGAACGATTATGCGTCTCAGCTGGCAATGAAATTAATGGATAATGCAACGCGACTGACCCATCAAGATATGGTCGGGGTCGCCAGTTTTGTGCGTCTAAATCATTCGCTTAATGAAAGTACTGTGCTTGGTAATCAACTATCAGAGTACTTAATTGCTGAACTACAAGATTTTGGGTTAGCCATTGTCGACTTCAAGCTGGCCGGTGGAATTACCGTTACGCCAGTGGGGGATTTTGTACTTACGCGCAGTGGAAAAGCGCTTGCAAAGCAAGTAGAAATGGACCATGTGGTTACAGGAACTATTATCGAAGATGACAGGGGCGTGCGAGTTAACGCACGCATTGTGTCACTTGAAAATAAACAGGTGGTGGCGAGTGCCGATGTTTATATACCCGCTTTTATCGTAATGGACCTGAACAAAATGGCCAGCGTACGCACGCCTTAATTCGTCTAAATACCGCGAATAGCCTCTCGAGTCATAAAGCGGCTGGTATTAACCGCATTTAGCAAGTCGTTGCTCATTGGAAGGGGTTGATTACACAAGCTACTGACTAATACTTCAGCCATCAAGGGTGCAGTGGTCAATCCTCGTGACCCCAAGCACGTTAATGCAGATACTGCGCTAGCAGGCAGTGTGGGTACTGTTTCCAAAGGTCTACCGACACCGAGATCGCTGTAATGTGCTTTCAATAGTGTAAAGTCATGAAGTGCACCCACCACAGGCTGATGATCCGGTGAGCCTAATCGCGTAGCTGCCCTTGCCATGCCGTCATGTTTGAGTTGGCCGACAATGTCTGTGTTGGCTAGTGCTTGGGAGTGGGTAGCCAAATTTGTATCGGTTTCTTCACCACGTACATCTGTTGCCATATCATTTTTAACATAGGTTGAGCCAAGGGCATGTCGTTCATTTAAGCTAGGCGTCATATAGCCTTTGTGACAAAGCACTGTTTGTAGTGATGCAATGGGGGCTTGCGTCGGTATGGCTTCAACCTGGCCGCGAACTGGTCTAAGCGATAAGCTATCAAACTCGGATAAACCAACCGCGCCAGCACCTGGAGCTAATATTATGTGGCTAGCGCTTTGTGTGGTTTCACTCGTGTCATGAATAAAATGTGCATTAACGCTTTCTGTAACGCTTTTGGGGTTGTCGACTACGCTGTGACCCACATAGCGATGTCCTGCTTTAATCGTGAGATTACCCGTCTTTTTAGCTTGGCGTACCATGGCATCAACGAGATGCGGGGGAGACAGCCAACCACCTTCTTTTATTAATAAACCTGAGTATGGAAGCGCGATATTGGCTATTTCACTAACCGTGTTGCTGTCAATCTTTGCTACCAAGTCTTCGGGCCACACGTCTGAATCTGCGAGCTTATTTTGACGCTCGGCTACCTTATCGTTGAAGCTAAGCTGAATAACGCCACAAAATTCATGTGCTACCTGCGGGTATTCTTGGACTATGTGTTCATAACACTGCTTGGCATATAAAAAACTATGGGCTTGAATTCGGCTGGCAATGCTTGCTTCACCATGTAACTGAGGGTAGAAGCCGCCTTGTGGATTGCCGGAGGCGCCCGCGGCCAATTCTGCCTCTTCAAAATACAAGGTTGTCGCAATACCTCGGTTGGCAAGCGATAAACATACACTTGCAGCGGCTAGCCCAGAGCCTACAACAATCACGGAACTTTCTGTTGTTAACGTTGTGTTGCCGTAGCGATAAAAAGGCCCTTGGGGCTGCCGAAGCTTATGGGGAACGTTTTCGCTCACCTCACTGAAAACACCGGTTAACATATCGCGCTTGCGCCCAAACCCGTTCCTTTTTGCGATGGTGAACCCTACATTTGCTAAACCTCTTTTTACGATACCCGCTGCAGTAAAAGTGCCAAACGTGGTGCCTGTTTTTGATAATCGAGCCATTTGACTGAACAAGGCGTCAGTCCACATATCAGGGTTCTTACTTGGCGCGAAGCCATCTAGAAACCATGCATCCACCAATCCGTTTCGAGGAGAGTGCCACTGGGGTAGAAGCGTGTGAACATCGCCAATCCACAAATCCAGTGTGGTCGAAAATGTATCGAACTGAAGTCGGTGACAGCCTTCTAGACCCATGGGATACACATCAGCTAACGCAGTGGCTTCACTAAGTAGCGCGGGAAATGCTGCTAATGCTCGTTGCATATCTGACTGCGGAAGAGGGTACTTTTCGGTTGTTAAGAATACGAGGCGCTTTAGAGGGTGACTCGGATTTGCTTCTCGAAACTTTTGAAATTCGTGCATCGCAACTAAAAAATTTAAGCCTGTCCCAAACCCCGTTTCTGCAATAACAAACGTGTATTCAGTCCAGTTTTGCCAACGCGTTTTAAGGTCGTTACCATCAACGAAAACGTGTTGAGTTTCATCTATACCACTGTCATTGGAAAAATAAACATCGTCAAAATGATCGGCCACAGGTGTACCGCTGTCATTAAAATGTACCTGTGCGTGCTTAGATTTCAATTTTTCTGGTTCTCCGCTTAGCTCAACTTTTCACTACCAATGCGCTATAACGCGCTGTGACACCGTTTGACCACTCATCATACCGCCAATGGTAACCCATCGGCCTTTAATTTGGATGAGTCCTCGGTGATCCATCGTCGGTGTTGGGGAAGTCGTGATAGACCATTTACCGGTAGCGATATTATATACCCAAATATCAGCACTGGGCTCGGATGGTTTGCCGTTATACCCGATGCCGTTATAGTTGTAAGGATTGTTAGAGCCGCCAACGAAAAGTATACGGTTCGACTCCGTATCACCTGCACTTGCCATGCGATACCGAGCTGTTCCTGTTGGGTGCTGAACAATCCTCCAGTCTATTTTTAAATGGTTGGCAGTATCGATAACGCCCTTATAACAGGCTGTTTCTGCGTGAAAAGAACGACGCTTATCTTCGTTTGGGAGCACGGCTACGCCGTCGCATACAAGCATAGTATTTTGAACTAGGCCGCCAGCGTGACCGAACACAGGTTTACCTAAAAATGGACTAGCTTGATGCCACGTATTGGTTTGCGTATCGAATACTTGCACTAAGTTTACGTTGCCGTCATTGTGCCAACCAGAAATCAAATACACGTAGCGAGATTGGTACACAAGGGCAACGGCGTCATCCACAGGAATTGGCATAGGGGGTAACAGTGTATATTTCTTCTCGACAGGACTGTATTTGTACACATCCGGTGTGCTTATTTCAGTGTGATCTTCCGCTACTGTGTAGCCACCAAAAATGTAAACCGCATCATTAACACCAACGGCAACGGACGCTAATCGCCCTTTAAGCGGCAAGCTGGACGGTACGCCAGGTAGTGCTTGCCATTGACCAACATCGCCATTAACTATCTCTATCTGCCATGCGTTGTTATGAACATCGTTGTGAGTTTTTCCATTACTCAAGCCCATAAAGCTAAACAAATACACGGTGTCATCAATATTTAACGTTGCCACCGCATTGTTAGATGTGCCCTCGGGTAAAGAGGGGAGTGTTATAGAAGAATGCGCGGCATTCGCTTTCTCTGTAACTACGCTTGTTTCATTAGCACTTGCGCTCATGGCCTCTGATTGCACGCTCATGGCTGTGACACAGGCAAGCAAAGCGATAGCGATGATGCGAAGGCGGCGGGGAAAATGAGCGTACTGTTTTTGTGTATTGAAAGTAGTTGGCATATTTTTCGCTGCTTTCTCTAATTAGGTATCACAATGTTTGGATAATAAAGGGGGCATTGTAGCGATCATTAAGCATGTTTGCTTGGGAAAGTCGGCAAAAGCGTATTTTGCCTTATGGCGCGTTTTCTCAAACGGCATCTCCATGACATCACATATGCCAAAAAAGCGTTGTGCTATTGCACCAAATAGTGGGTGGTCCAAGCACACTTTGGGGTCATTGATTTTGTTTGCTTACACGTGTACGCTGAGTTGAAATAATTATATAAATTGCCGTTGTGCAATGATTTAGTGGAAACGCATTTTGAGATATGCGCTAAGCAGACCACTTTATGATTCAAAATCGTTACCATAAGCCGCACTAACGCAAAGGGTAAACTATGAGAAGAGCAGTCATCACCGGTCTTGGCATTGTATCAAGCATCGGCGTAAATAAAGAAGACGTACTCGCTTCACTAAAAGCGGGCAAGTCTGGTATTACATTTTCAGAACAGTTCGCCGAAATGGGCCTAAGAAGCCAAGTTTGGGGCGATATTAATATTGATTTGAAAGACCACATCGATCGTAAAGCAATGCGCTTTATGGGGGATGCGGCAGGCTATGCTTATGTTGCAATGCAACAAGCTATCGCAGACTCAGGCTTAGAAGAAAAAGATATTTCTAACGAGCGGACTGGTATTATTGCAGGTTCTGGTGGTGCGTCCTCTGAAAACCAAGTGTTATCAGCTGACATTCTTCGCGAAAAAGGCGTTAAACGTGTTGGCCCATATATGGTGCCTCGCTGCATGGCGTCAACCGTGTCGGCTTGCTTAGCAACACCGTTTAAAATTCGTGGCGTTAATTACTCTATTGCCTCAGCATGTGCTACAAGCGCACACTGTATTGGTAACGCTTTAGAGCTTATTCAGTTAGGTAAGCAAGACGTTGTATTTGCAGGTGGCGGTGAAGAACTGCATTGGTCGCTATCTAGCCAGTTCGATGCGATGGGTGCGTTGAGCTCGAAGTATAACGACAACCCATCAGTTGCGTCTCGTACGTACGATGAAGCACGTGATGGATTTGTCAGCTCTGGCGGTGGCGGTATGGTTGTCGTTGAAGAGCTTGAGCACGCATTAGCTCGCGGTGCCAAAATCTATGGTGAAGTTGTTGGCTATGGCGCAACGTCTGACGGTTACGACATGGTAGCACCGTCGGGTGAGGGCGCTATTCGTTGTATGCAAATGGCGATGCAAAACGTTAATGGCCCGATTGATTACCTCAACACACACGGCACATCAACGCCTGTGGGGGATGTCAAAGAGTTAGCTGCTATCCAAGAGGTGTTTGGTCAATCAGGCGTGCCAATTAGTGCAACTAAGTCTCTAACAGGCCACGCACTGGGTGCTGCGGGTGTAAACGAAGCAATTTATAGCCTGCTAATGATGGAAAACAGTTTTATCGCGCCATCGATTAACATCGATACATTAGATGAGGCGGCTCAAGGCTTGGATATTGTAACTGAAGCACGCGATGCTGAATTAAACACTATTATGTCTAATAGCTTCGGTTTTGGTGGTACTAACGCAACGTTAGTAATGCAAAAATACAAGGGCTAGCGATGCCTGATTAGGTAGACAACGATGTTTGTCTATATAGTCATACATTGAAACTAAAAGCGCGCAATGCTTCTGCATTTCGCGCTTTTTTTGTGTTAGTTGTACTAGAGCGTTATATAAATTGATACTGGCGAAACAGGAGGTCAGGATCAGGAATGGTGAGTTTCCCATAATGACGCTTAAGAAGTCCCTCTTCCTGAAGCTCACCCAGAAGCTGGTTCACTGTCTGACGACTACTATTGATCATCTGCGCGAGAGATTCTTGGGAAAGCGTGAGTGTAATGGTGTCATGCCGCGGCAAGTGCTGACCGTAGCTGGTAGTTAGCATAAGTAAGCGTTTCACTAGCTGGTGCTTTAAACTCAATCCAGCACTTGAGTCGATAAATTGAAATGCACTGCGCACCCGTGTGCAGAGTAAACGTGTGAAATGTGGGTATAATTCAGGGTGTTTTTCCAACAAGGCCTTGAAGGGCTTCTTTTGAATTATCGCTACGGTACAGTCGGTCTCGCAAAAGTTATCATGGGTGCGAGGAAGATCATCAAACATGGATATTTCACCAAACCACGTGCCTGGCCCCAATAGCGCAAACAGCATTTCTCTTCCATCTATGCCAACCGAAACAACCCTAAGTCGTCCTTCGCAAACACCGTAAAAGCCCACGCCTTGTTCGCCTTTTGCGTGCAATTGTTGGCCCGCTTTAAGGTGCTTTATTCGCATGTTGTCAAACATGGCTTGTTGCAATTTTTCTGGTATGTCACTAAACCAGATGGAACTGGCAAGGATTTCTTTATAGTTGCTCATTTAACAAATTCATTACATTGTCGGATATCCGACAGTGTATAGTAGTTGTAACGCGTATTGTAGCTTCATAATTGATGTTAAATGATAAAAGTGGAGTGGGTTATGACACAGTCTGTAAAGTCGCAAGTTAGTGAACAGGAATGGCAAACACGAGTCGATCTTGCCGCATGTTATCGTGCCGTAGCCATGTATGGCTGGGACGATCTCATTTTTACACATATTTCAGCCCGTATTCCTGGGCCTGAACATCACTTTCTGATTAACCCCTACGGCATGATGTTCGACGAAGTAACTGCCTCAAGCTTGGTAAAAGTAGACCTAAATGGCAACAAGGTGATGGACAGTGAGTTTGACATTAATCCTGCGGGTTTTACAATTCACAGCGCCGTGCACGAGGCAAGGGATGACGCCAAGTGTGTGCTGCACTTACACACGGCAGAAGGCGTTGCTGTCTCCATCTTAGAAGATGGTTTGCAACCCTATTCCCAACAGTCTTTGTTCCCTCTTGCATCGCTTTCGTACCATGCCTATGAAGGCGTAGCGCTGAATCCTGAAGAAAAAGCGCGCTTGGTAAGAGATTTAGGTGATACTCAGTTTATGATTTTGCGAAATCATGGCCTACTAACCTGTGCTGATAATATTGCCGATGCATTTTTGTTTATGTTTATTTTACAGCGCGCATGTGAAATCCAACTGAAAGCACAAGCGACTGGTCAGCCACTTATTCCAATTCATTCTGCAATACTGCAAGGCATTCAAGCACAAGCTTCTGAGGTAACAAAACAGGCCGGTGGTGCGTTGGCGTGGCCGGGTATCAAGCGTCGTCTTGAACGCCGCTTTCCTGGCTTTGATCAATAACACTGTCTAATTTTAAACAATCTGATTGGCGCTAGGTTACTCATCGCGTAAGTTGCGGTACACTTAGCGCCATGAAAATACTCCTCGAAGATACTATTCCATTTGGTAGTGATTACCTCAACGACCTTGCTGAGGTAACCACTTATGCGTGGCAATCATTGCAGCCAGAGATGCTAAGCGATATTGATATCTTAGCGTTGCGCTCGACAACAAAAGTCGCACCTCAGCTACTTCAGTATGCAAATAAACTCAAGTTTGTGACCACTGCTACAGCGGGCACTAATCATTTGGATAAAACATTTCTTGATAAAGCAGGCATTACGCATAGCTCAGCCGCGGGGTGTAATGCAGTAGCGGTTGCCGAATACGTATTGAGCGTATTATTACATGCACACAAAAGCCAAAAAATATCACTGGCCGATGTGACGGTTGGCATAGTGGGCGCAGGTAATGTGGGGAGTGCGCTTTCGGCCATCCTGAAAACACTTAATATCAACTATAAGTTGTGCGACCCGCCGCTTGCCAAGTCAGGCGACTCACGCGATTTTGTATCAATGGGTGAAATTGCACAGTGCGACGTTATTTCGCTGCACGTGCCATTTATAAAGAGCGGGCCTTACGCCACAGAAACGCTTATAGATAACGCTTTTCTTGAGCAGTTAAATGCAAATCAACTACTCATAAACGCATGCCGCGGTGAAGTAATCGACGAAAATGCTTTAGTCACAAAGCTAAACGGCAACAATGCGCCAACTGTTGTGCTCGATGTATTTGACAATGAACCGAACATTAACACCGCGTTTTTTGAACACGCGTGGTTTGTGACGCCTCATATTGCAGGTCATTCTGTTGAAGGTAAAGTGCGTGGCACGCAAATGATCTACGAACAGATTTGCGAGGTACTGGGAAAGTCTGTAGAAAAGCGATTAAGCGATTTTCTCTCGCCAACACAACCCATTAAGATAACGCTTAAACAACCACAAGCACGTTCTCTTTCATATGATGATTTAGCCACAATTTTTCTGAAGGTCTACGATGTGGCGATAGATGATGCTAAAACGCGAGAGACACTACTTCCCAAAAAAGGGGGAAGTGGCAAATTAAGTGAAGCTGATGTCGGCGATAGGTTTGCGCAACTTCGTAAACAATATCGAATTCGAAGAGAGTGTAGTGCATACACGTTGCATACAACGCAAGAAGTTAGCACTGAGATAGCGCAAACTTTAAGGCAGTTGGGCTTTACTATCAAACACGCAGACAAAATATTGGAGCAGTAAGATAGGCTGTGAAAGGTTGGCACAGTAAATTTACTCGCTACTTGAATCTTTAAGAAGTAATACAACCATAGATGAGAAGTTTAAAAGCAATGTATTCTCATTTTTTTAATTAGGAGCACAAAACATTATGTCACAAGCGTTTGACGTCGCGGTACTTGGCGCCACTGGTTTAGTGGGGCAAACCATGATTGAACTATTAGAAGAGCGCGATTTTCCAGTTAATAAGCTGTATCCGCTTGCCAGTAAACGTTCAGCAGGGAGCACCGTTTCGTTTAAAGGTGAAGACATTGAAGTGTTAGACGCCGATGAGTTTGACTGGTCACTTGTTCAGTTTGGTTTTTTCTCAGCTGGCGGCAGTATATCCGAAAAGTTTGCGCCACTTGCCGCAGACGAAGGGTGTATTGTTATCGACAATACTTCTCACTTTAGATATGAGCCAGACATTCCGTTGGTTGTACCCGAAGTTAATGCTCATGCGCTGGCCGATTTTCGCAATCGAAATATTATTGCAAACCCAAATTGTTCGACTATTCAAATGTTGGTTGCATTAAAGCCTATTCAAGACGCAGTAGGTATTGATCGTATCAATGTGTGCACGTATCAATCTGTATCAGGTGCAGGCAAAGAGGCGATGGAAGAACTCGCGAAACAAACCGCTGGCTTACTGAATGCACGTGAAGTTAAAGCAGAAGCATTCACGCGCCAAATTGCATTTAACGCTATCCCACAAATCGATGTTTTCCAAGACAACGATTACACTAAAGAAGAAATGAAAATGTTGTGGGAAACACAGAAAATAATGGGTGACCAAAGTATTTTAGTTAATGCAACAGCGGTAAGAGTACCTGTTTTTTACGGTCACGCAGAGGCTATACACCTAGAAACGCGTTCACCCATAGATGCGCAACAGGTCAAAGAGTTACTTGCCAATGCGCCTGGAGTGACAGTGTACGAAGGCAATGAGCAATTCCCTACGCAAGTTGGTAACGCAAGTGGTAATGACATAGTTCATGTTGGCAGAATTCGAAATGACATTACGCATCCTTGTGGCCTTAACCTTTGGGTTGTTTCTGACAATATCCGAAAAGGGGCGGCAACAAACAGTATTCAAATAGCAGAAACGCTTATACGCGACTATTTGTAAGCAAAACAGCTGTTGGTATTGAATGCGGTAAGCACAGAAAAAGTAAACATTTTTCTGTGCTTGCCGATAGAAATGATAGTTGGCGAAAAGCGTAAATCGATGACACAAACTAGATTGCCTACCACAACTGGTTTATAGTTTGTGTAACGCTATTGTTTTATTGCTTGTGGTATTTGAAAAAATAACCAGAGGTCAGTGGTTTATCTAGTTTAAAAACAACAAAAGAACACGTATCGCGTACGTGTTGCACTGACCACAATTGTCACCGCAAAATGTTAGGAATGCGGGTGATTTAAGAACAAAAATAAAAGCCAATAAAGTTATCATAATAAAGATTGGCTCAAAATCCGCTTCGACGTCACAAGCGGTAAAGACGCTTGAGGGCATATAGGACTGCTATGAAATTGCATTTGACGGGCTTACTTTTACTTACACTTTGTTTGTCTGCCCCTATCGTTTCTGTCGATGCACAGGAGCGTTCCACGCTATTAAAGGGCCCCAAAGACGCCAGTAATCAATATTCTGGATTGGAATATGGTCCAATAGACTCTAGCGATACCTTATGGCGCATAGCGGAGCGTTACCGCCAAAATAATAACCTGTCTGTTTATCAGGTTATGACCGCTATCTATGAACTCAATCCAAATGCCTTTGAAAATGGCAACCTCAATTTGCTCGTTGATGGCGCGGTTCTCAAACTTCCCTCAGAGCGCTATATCGCGCGTATTGATAAACAAAAAGCGCAAATGCGTGCAGAGCAAGATGATAGAGCGTTTGCGGAGCTTCTCAACAAACCTGGTAGCAGTGTAAGAAATATTAAGCCAGCTTCACCGCTGGTCAATCAAAATGACCTTACACAGACCCAAAGCGATATCGAACAGAAAATTACACGTTTAGATGAAGAGCAGACGCGCCAGTTCGATGAACTTCGCATGCAATTTGCGGCGTCACTTGAAAACGTGCAAGCCATACTGGATGAAAATAGACGCCTATACGAGCGCGTTGAAGCCGTAAACGGTGAGCTTGAGACCTTGCGCGGTCAAGTTGAAGGTGATGTTAAGTCTCAACTGGACATGCAAGTAGCGCTTCAGCAAGAACTGCTCGATATGATCAGAGCCGAACAAGCGCAGAGAGAAGCTGAAAAGCAGGACTCCATTTTAAACGCATTAACCAGCCCAATGAGTCTAATTATAGGCACGGGCGTTCTCACGTTACTTTTAGTGGGTGGTCTAATTACTTGGCTATTAAAGCGCAATAGCAGCACTGAAGAAGCACCAGTAACTACACCGCCTATTACCTCGACTACTGACGACGTACCGGTTCCTGATGAAGATATTGGAGACCTCTCTAGCGCGCTAGCACCAGATTTGGGTGAGCAAACGGAATTGTCAGATGATGATTTGTTTAACGATGATGATCTTCTAGATGACGTACTCACTTCTGATCTGGAAGATACTCTTGATGACGAATTAGACACATTTGCCGATCTTGAAGATGACATGCTGGTGCCAGACGAAGGCACAGATGATCTTTTCGAAGAGGGTGCTGATGAACTGGACCAAAATGAATTAGATAGCCTTTTCGACGATGACGACCTGTCTGATAAGGTACTGAGCGAGGGTGAAACTGATGACCTCGAAGGTTTCGATTTATCTGGCGATGATGATGTTTTTGAAGAAACTGAAGACACCACAGATAGTGAAACGAGCGAACAAACACCAGACGAAGTTTCAGATGATGATTTTGATATTGACGACTTACTCGACGATGTTCAAAGTCAGGGCGACGCTGAAAGTGATAATGAAGAGACGCTGGGCACAAATGAAGATATTGGTGCATCCGACGATAATTTTGATGACGATGATATAGATGCTCTGTTGGCCGGTGCATCTCTTGATGATGCTGAAGAAGAAAGTGAAGATGTGTCGTCGGAAGATACTGAGGATACTTCTCCTAGCTTGCCTGCGGTAGAAGATGATGATGATACGCCAGAAATCAGTATTGACGATTTATTAGAAGAACACGGCGTAGATGCTGGGTTAACTGACGAACTCGACAGCAATGATGATCTCATCAATGAAGAAATGCTGGAAAAACTCGACGACGAAATTAACCAGCAAAATAAAGAAATAAACAAGATCACAGACGATTTGCTTAATGAAATAGAGCAAATTGAAATGATGGGTGGTTTAGGCGACGAGTTCGCTGAAGACGACGAAATAGAAGATGAAATTACAACAACACCATCACCTTCGCCACAGTCTATTCAAAGCTTAGATGACATTACCGATGATTTGGATGACATCGATGTTGGCGAAGACATTGATGGCGTAGCTGATTTTTCTGACCCGTTATCTGATGATCTTATTGCTGAGTTGCAAGCTGAAGATGAAAGTGAATCCTTTGATAGTGCTAGCGAAGTAGATGAAGAACTAGCTGCTGTTGAAGAAGCTGAGGACAGCGAACCGTCTAGCGAAATTGAATCAAGTGAAGATTTTGAAGATCCGTTTACCGACGAATTATTAGCTGAACTTGAAGCTGATTTAGAAGTAGAGCCAGAAGAGCCTGAATCAATACAAGAAACCAACGAACTTCAAGATGAAGAAGACTTCAGTGATCCCCTTACTGATGAGCTTCTTGCTGAGCTGGAAGCTGAGGAAAACGACTCCGCAACCGACGCTGATTTATTAGCAGACGAGCTGCTATCGGAGCTTGAGGCGGAAATCGAAAACGAGTCAGAAATAGATCAAGTCGACGATATCAATGATGCTTCGCCTAGTGATGATGATGAGCTAGCACAAGAAAATGTTGAGCAAGATGCTGATTTAGATGAAGAAAATCTTGACATCGAAAGTACTCTAGATGACGCTCTTGCAGAAGCAGAAGCAGAAGCAGAAGCAGAAGCAGAAGCAGAAGCAGAAGCAGAAGCAGAAGCAGAAGCAGAAGCAGAAGCAGAAGCAGAAGCAGAAGCAGAAGCAGAAGAAGCAGAAGCAGAAGCAGAAGCAGAAGCAGAAGCAGAAGCAGAAGCAGAAGCAGAAGCAGAAGCAGAAGCAGAAGCAGAAGCAGAAGCAGAAGCAGAAGCAGAAGCAGAAGCAGAAGCAGAAGCAGAAGCAGAAGCAGAAGCAGAAGCAGAAGCAGAAGCAGAAGCAGAAGCAGAAGCAGAAGCAGAAGCAGAAGCAGAAGCAGAAGCAGAAGCAGAAGCAGAAGCAGAAGCAGAAGCAGAAGCAGAAGCAGAAGCAGAAGACCCTTCTTCCGATCCGTTGGATGATGCCATTGAGGATTTCGATCAACAAATGATGGACGATATTCCATCGTTTGGTGAAGTAGATACAGACGCGCAGCCGTCTGAAGCACAATCTCAGTCCGATGACGATTTTGATGACAGCATTCTCGACGAAGCCTTTGATGACGTAGACAACTTTGAATTAGAGCAGGAAGTCGACGGGGTTGACGCATCTGAAAGCCAAAGCGAAGAAAATCAAACTAAGGCCAACGAAGAATCAGATATCGACGAGTTGGACGATGTTCCTGGTTTAGATGACTGGTTATCGAGCAGTGATGATGAGGGGAACGACAGTCACGCAATCCTCAATGATTTGGACAGCGCTGAATTTGATGAACTTTTACAGAGTTTAGAGTCTGAAGAACCTGTAGATACAAGTGAGCTAGAACCTGTCTCTGAAAGCGAACAATCAAGTGAAGAAAATACAAACTCTGACGAAGCCGACGAAGCCGATGATGATGTATTTGAACTTGATGACGCTGAGGAATTGGAAGAAGAAACAACTGTTGCAGATGCCTCAGATAACGACGAATCTTCCTTTGCACAAGACGACGACTTTGAACTAGAAGATGACGACCTAGAATCATTTTTTGAGTTAGGCGATGAAGATGAGCTAGAAGACACGTTTTCGTTGGAAGAAGACGATGCCCCTCTAGACGAAGCAACCCTAGATGATACTGAGCATAAAGATTCAGACGATGAGCACAATGACTCTGTACCTTCAAGTGCTGCAAGCGACGTTGCCAAAGAGGAGTCGCTTCAACTGGATAACCCTGATTTGGATTTGGCGGCGCTTTTAAATGATGGCAGTAACGATGCTTCTAGCGATGAACTAACACCGCCTGAAGATTTTCTTGATGTCGAGGCGCTTATGGATGACGGAGACGACACCATTGACCCAGATAGCCAAGAACTCGACTTAGACGTCAGTTTGTCTGAGTTCACGGGAGTTACTGACGAAGATACGGTTATTGATATCGACAAGGATGCTGGCCAAAACGCCAATTTAGATCTTGCTCGTGCCTATATCGAAATGGATGATGTAGACGCTGCAAAAGAGCTGCTTGAAGAGGTTATGGTTGAAGGTAGCGATGAGCAGAAAGCAGAGGCGGAATCGATATTGAAATCTATTCGCTAATTGCATGTTGGGTGTGACATGACTACACTTAGCGCCTTTTAGCATAGAGGTATCACAGAGATGGGGCGAATTGCCTTAGGCATAGAATACGATGGCGCTGCGGTTTATGGCTGGCAACGTCAGCGTGAAGTACCTAGTGTCCAAGAACATCTAGAAAAAGCACTTTCTACAGTAGCTAACGAGCCTATAGAAGTTCAGTGTGCTGGTCGTACAGATGCGGGTGTTCACGCGACAGGACAAGTCGTTCACTTTAACTGCGATGCGCCCAGAAATGAACGAGCATGGACATTAGGCGTAAACGCTAATCTTCCTGACTCGGTAGCGGTAACGTGGGCAAAGGTCGTGCCTGAAGATTTTCATGCCCGTTTCTCTGCCACACATCGACGCTATCGTTACGTGATACACAATTCGAAGATGCGACCTGCTATTTTGCATCATGGCGTCACCCACATTCATCGCCCGCTTGATGAAGCAAAAATGCATGAAGCGGCTCAAGCACTTCTAGGCGAGCAAGATTTTACTTCATTTAGGGCGGCACTTTGTCAAAGTAATACGCCATTTCGAAACGTAACTGACGTGAGTGTATATCGCCAAGGGCGTTATGTTGTTATCGACATACGTGCCAATGCTTTCTTACATCACATGGTACGGAACATTACTGGCGCTCTTGTAGAAATTGGTGCGGGGGAGCAAGGTGTGGATTGGATTGCATACCTTTTAAGCCTAAAAGATCGCAGTCAATCGGCCGCGACTGCCAAACCAAATGGTCTGTACTTGGTAGATGTAACCTATCCCGACACTTATGGCTTGCCAAAGCCGCCATTAGGTCCTTTATTCTTGCCTGACCTATAGCGAAGCATGTTGAGAAACACGGTCTGAACTTATTCCACTTTCGGGCCGTTTGCGACGTTTTAACGAAAATACTGCAATTTAACCACTCTTTTATTTGATAACACGAAGTTGTTTTCTATATTTAAGATATAGGGTTAATTGAATGCTATGAGGTTTTTGTTTAGGGAAGTCGAATATGGTAACAGTGAAAGCATGCCTTAAGCAGGGAGCGCTTTTTATAGCGAGCCTGTCAGTTTTTTGCGCTCTGATTACTCATTCTGTAGCCTCTCCAACTCAAGTGCGTTTTGCCATAAATGCACCGGGTTCACCACCATACCTTTTTTATGACAAGCTTTCACAGAGCTATCGCGGCGTAGTTGTAGACTTCTTTTCGTTTGTAGAGGCACGCGGCGACTACGTTGTGTCGTATTTAGATTCAAACCGAGTGCGCAGCGAAAACTTCTTGCTGCAAGGCGAGGCGGATGTCTTTTTATCTGCTGTTGAGTGGCTTAATAATCCCGAATCATTTGTGCTTAGCGATACCTTCATGAAGCATGCTAGTTATATGTATTCAACGTCGGCGTTTTATGGGCCTTTTGTGCCCGCTGATAATCCAAATGCCAGTATTTGCACGCGCTATGGATTTATTTATCCGGTACTGCAAGAGTTCTTTTACAAAAATAGTGGCGGATTAGTCAGAGTAAACTCGAACAGTCAAACCACCATGGCCATGATGTTGGCTCGCGGAAGGTGTGATTTTACAATTATGAGCGAGCAGAACGCGTTGTCGATTATGTTTGAGGAGCAATTTTGCGACACAGCCTTTTACCAATCATCAAATGTCATTAGCGATGTCGACCTGGTGTTTGTTATACGCCCTGAGCTTGCAGCGCTTCGCGACATTATCAAATTAGAGCTGAAAAATTTTACTGATAGTGGTGCGCTTCAAGAGTCTATCAACCGGCATTCGGGTATCCATCGATTCCCCAAGCATAAATGTCCAGCGTAATGTAGTAATGCGGTATTTTGCTATCATTGCTGCGAGCCTCATGCGGTTTTACCCGTTGCTAATTTGGAACAACCAAGCCACCTAAGTCGTTCATTGCCTGATACTCGCTTGGCGTGGACAAAAAGTGTACTGCAAAGATCAACACGCTTTGGTCTGTCCTAACTTCTTAGACCAGTTTTGTTTTTTCCATTTCGTTGTATTGTGGTCTAATAGCGCGCTATATTAGGTAGCTGTTCTACTGAATTACGACTTTTTTCTTGGTAATTCAGTATGAAACTTAAAAAATTAATGTGTGACTGGCCGTCATGTGAACAAATATCAAAAACAATGGCGAGTAACCAAAAACAAAGGATTCAATTTCCATGAGCTGGATTCAAAAGATTCTTCCGCGTACGCAAACATCGACCAAGGGCAATGTGCCAGAAGGTATCTGGACAAAGTGTGGTTCTTGTCAGGCGGTTTTGTATAAGAGCGAGTTGGAAAAGCTTCAGGAGGTTTGCCCTAAGTGCGACCACCATATGCGTATTACTGCGCGTCGCCGCATCGACGCATTTTTGGATGATGGTGATCGCGTTGAATTAGGCGCTGAACACGAACCGCAAGATATTCTTAAATTTAAAGACTCTAAGCGTTATAAAGACCGTATTGTAGCTGCACAAAAGCTAACAAATGAAAAAGATGCGCTTGTTGTTATGCAAGGTAAACTTAAAGGTATGCCTGTCGTTGTGGCGTGCTTCGAATTTGCTTTCATGGGCGGTTCAATGGCGTCTGTAGTTGGCGCTCGCTTTGTGGCTGCAGTCAATGCGTGCCTTGAAAACAACACGCCGCTTATTTGTTTTTCAGCAAGTGGTGGTGCGCGTATGCAAGAAGCGCTTATGTCTTTGATGCAAATGGCAAAAACATCAGCTGCTTTGGCGAAGATGAGCAAGAAAGGACTACCTTATATCTCGGTGTTAACTGACCCTACAATGGGCGGTGTTTCAGCGAGCCTTGCAATGCTAGGTGACGTCAATGTGGCAGAGCCTAAAGCTCTTATTGGCTTCGCAGGTCCTCGTGTTATTGAGCAAACTGTTCGTGAAAAACTACCAGAGGGCTTTCAGCGTAGCGAATTCTTAGTAGAAAAGGGCGCAATAGATATGATTGTTGACCGCAGAGAAATGCGTGATAGATTACATAGCCTGTTGGTTAAGTTACATAATAAGAATTAGTGAATAACAAAAATACTACTACCATTGGCTCAGAAAGTGCGCCTGCACTATCCCCTAAGAGTCTGAGCCAATGGCTATCTTACCTCGAATCTATTCATCCTAATGCCATCGATATGGGGTTAGACAGAGTGAAAGCGGTGGCAAATGCCATGTCACTCGACCTAAACGAATCTTTGGTCATTACCGTTGCCGGTACAAATGGTAAAGGCACTACGTGTCGTTTACTTGAGCAAGTATTTCTGCGTCAAGGCAAACAAGTTGCGGTTTACAGCTCTCCTCATCTAACAGATTACCGTGAGCGCGTTAGACACAACGGTGAACTTGCGTCAGAAAAGGCGTTTGTTGAAGCCTTTGAGTTTGTGGAAGCGTCACGTGGTGATATTACTTTGACCTATTTCGAGTTCGGCACTTTAGCGGCAATGAAGATGATGCAGCAGTGGGGTGTTGACGTTGCTATTTTAGAAGTAGGTTTGGGTGGAAGGTTAGATGCCACTAACATCATTGATGCTGACCTTGCCGTGATTACCACTATCGACCTTGATCACCAAGATTGGTTGGGTAATACGCGCGAAAAAATTGCCCGTGAAAAAGCAGGTATTATGCGCAAACAGGGGAGCGCTATCATCGGCGAACTGTTCCCTCCTTCGTCACTTTACGATGTGGCAAATGAGCTTTCTGTTAATGCCCTATGGGCAACACAAGATTTCAGTGCTGTAGTGGCAGATGATAATCAATCGTGGTCTTGGAAAGGTAAGCGGAACGAATTTACAGATTTACCTTATCCACGTATACCATTGCAAAATGCCAGCACCGCATTGGCGGCGCTAGAGCACCTTGACGCGCTACCTGAATCTGAGGTGTTAAGCGAAATATTGTCGAACACAACGATGCCTGGGCGTCAGCAGACTATCAGTACTAATCCGTTAGTGGTGGTTGATGTTGCGCACAACCCGCAGGCAACTGAAGCGATGAAAGCATGGCTTTCGCGCTATGACGTTAATAAAATTCGCGTTGTTGTTGGCATGCTAAAAGATAAGTCTATTGCACAGACCTTGGCACCATTAAGTGCATTAAATGCAACGTGGTATACCGCTACTACATCTGGCCCTAGAGGGTGTAAAGCTGAAGTTCTTGAAAATGCACTTGTTAATGCAGGCACAAGTATAGAGAATATAGCGACTTACGACGACGTAAAAACAGCTTATCAGCGCGCGCTTGCAGATTATCAAGACGGTGAACTCGTTTTAGTGTTTGGTTCATTTGTTACCGTAGCAGACGTGCTTGACGCAGAGTAATCAGATACTCATAAATGAGTAGTAACGCATTTCAAGCAGGAGAGAATAGTGACATCGGCATTAAAGAATAGACTGGTTGGGACCATTATTGTGGTCGCCCTTGCCGTTATTTTTTTACCAGACTTTCTTGATGGCAAGAAACAAACGAACAGAGAGCCATTTGTTTCAGTGCCTGCCAATCCGCCTAAGAAGCCTATCGTTGAGCCTGAACCATTTCCGAGTGAGCGTGTCGCTAAAGCGGCGGTACCCGCTGTGGAAATTGAAGACGAGCCTGCGCTCGATGATGTGTTAACTTCGAAAACGCCGAAAGAGACCTCGGTAGAAGATACTTCAACAGCAGCTGTCGCTCAACGAGAGGAAAAAGATAACCTTGCTAGTCAAACCGTTGTAGAGGCAAAAAGCGAAGCGGCTGATGATGCAGGGTGGGTAATACAGCTTGGTAGTTTTAGGCACGAGAAAAACGTAAAAGTGCTGTTGGCGAAACTCGAAAAAGCCGGTTATCGAGCGTTTAGCCGTAAAATTCAAACCAGTTCAGGCCCACTTAATAAAGTATTTGTTGGCCCAGACTTGGAAAAACAAAAACTGGATGCCGCACTTCCACACCTAAAAGAGCTTACTGGCCTTAAAGGTAAAGTAACGACCTTTAAAGTGGAATAAAGGAGCGTTTTCGCTCCTTTTTTATAAGTACGAAGGCAACACAAATTTATTACGCACTAGTAATATTTTTAGCTTCTGTTAGAATGCGCGCCATCTCGCCAAAGGCTCGTTGCTTTTATTTTTTAAGCAGCACTAACGCAACAAAGAGACGATGAACTGGGTAGACTTTTCCATACTGGGTATCATTGCGGTATCTACCTTAATAAGCCTAATAAGAGGGTTTGTTAAAGAAGCCATTTCTTTAGTGGTATGGTTCGCTGCACTCTTCATTTCAAGCAACTTCTACGCTGATCTCGCAATCTACTTTACAGCCATTGACGATCCCTATTTAAAAAATGGCGCAGCTATTGCGGCATTGTTTGTCACTACACTTATACTTGGTGGCATGATCAACTTTGCAATAAGCCAGTTGGTTCAAGCCACTGGCCTGTCAGGCACAGACCGAGCGCTCGGTATAGTTTTCGGTGCATTGCGCGGCGTATTAATAGTCAGTGCATTGCTCTTTTTTATGGACACCTTTACTGGCGCGGCTTCCGCTGCTTGGTGGCAAGCGTCGGTACTCATACCTGAATTTGGTGTCATTATTGAGTGGTTTTTCAGCTATGTGAAAGACTCCTCCAGTTTCTTAAATCCCGCTTGAAATAGGTAACGCACATGTGTGGTATTGTCGGAATAGTTGGTAAAACGCCCGTAGCTCAGTCTCTGTACGACGGTCTAACGGTTATTCAACACCGTGGACAGGATGCTGCAGGCATAATGACTATCGACCAAAATATGTTTAATTTGCGTAAAGCAAATGGTTTGGTTCGAGATGTTTTCCATACGCGTCATATGAAAAGGCTCTCTGGTAATATGGGCATTGGTCACGTTCGCTATCCAACAGCGGGTACGTCGAGCTCGGCAGAGGCGCAGCCTTTTTACGTTAACTCACCGTTTGGTATTGCTTTCGCGCACAACGGAAACTTAACTAATGCACATGAGCTGCAAGAAGAAGTATTTCGCATTGCTCGTCGTCATATTAATACCACCTCAGATTCTGAGTTACTGCTAAATATTCTTGCTCATGAGCTTCAGCAAGTAGCGGGCCTTAGCGTAAGCGCTGAGCACATCTTTGAAGTCGTTACCAAAGTTCACAAAAAAATTCGCGGCGCATATGCTGTTGTAGCAGCTATTATCGGTCAGGGCATTGTAGCGTTTCGTGACCCCCACGGCATTCGCCCACTTGCGCTAGGTAAGCGTATGACAGAGCTTGGTGAAGAGTGGATGGTAGCATCAGAAAGCGTGGCACTCGACGCGGTAGGCTTCCAATTTGTACGAGACGTAGCGCCAGGTGAAGCCGTATTTATCACCGAAGAGGGTCAATTGCATACGCGTCAGTGTGCTGAGAACCCGGTAACGTCACCATGTATATTTGAGTTCGTTTATTTCGCTCGTCCTGATAGCTTTATTGATGGCATTTCAGTATATGCTTCACGAGTAAATATGGGCCGTAAACTCGGTGAGAAAATTAAACGCGAGTGGTCTGATTTAGATATTGATGTTGTGATTCCTATTCCAGAAACGTCGATGGATGTAGCACTTCAAATTGCCAATACGCTTGATTTACCATACCGTCAGGGCTTTGTTAAGAACCGCTATATTGGTCGTACTTTTATCATGCCTGGTCAAACCATGCGTAAAAAGTCTGTTCGTCGTAAGTTGAACGCGATATCGTCAGAATTTAAGGGCAAGAGCGTGCTACTCGTTGATGACTCTATTGTTCGTGGTACAACGTCAGGTCAGATTATAGAAATGGCACGTGAATCTGGCGCGAAGAAAGTGTACTTTGCTTCAGCCGCACCAGAGATTCGTTTCCCGAATGTTTACGGTATTGATATGCCATCGGCTAACGAACTCATTGCGTATGGCCGAGAAATAGACCAGATTGCAGAACTTATTCAAGCCGATGGTCTTATCTTCCAAGATATTTCAGACTTAGTTGAAGCGGTTCGAGAAGAAAATGAATCTATCCAACGATTTGAAACATCTGTATTTGACGGTAATTACATTACTGCGGATATCGATCAAGAGTACTTAGAGCGTATCGATATGTCTCGCGGTGAGAAGTCGCGCACTGCACCTGTTGTTCAGGCTGAATTGAGCAATCTTGATGTTCACAACATTGGCGCTGCAGACGATTAATAGGTAATAAGTCAGATTAAAACAAAAAGCCGCTTCGAGAGCGGCTTTTTTTATGTTTAATTGCTATGTACTTAAGTGTATTGACCTTAGCTGCAAAAATGCACAGCAAACGTACACAGCCTAATGTTAGTGAACAAAAACGGGACCACCGTATAAGCCCCATACTAAAACAGAGCCTGTCATAAGGATAACAAGTAGAACCAAGCCGCAAGTCACTACTGAACTAGAATAAATAAAACCCTTATCTTCTGGCATATGCAGCATAATAGGCACACCAGAATAAAGCAGATAAACCGAGTAGCTAATACCAACAAGTAGCGCTGTCATTACAACCCAAAGTTCAGGGTAAAGTCCGGCAAACCCCACCATAAATAAAGGTGTTGCAGTATACGCGGCCAGTTCAAGCGATTGCGTATAGGTGGGAGACGCTTCAAACGCTTTCGCAAGTTCGTGTATCAGTACAGCAAGTGCAATCACACCAGCAACAAGCCCAAAGTACATACCTACACCCATCATGACGGCGCTTGTTTCGCTCAGTCTTATTACATCGCCTGCGCCAATGCTCCAGCCGGTATGAGCACTAGAGTAATAGGCAACCAATGACGGGATCAGGGCAATGAAAGCGATATGAGTTAGCGCGTAGAAATAGGTTTCATGTTTGATATCTATAGTTTGCCACTCTTCTTTAGGGTGAGTATAGATACCAATCAAATGGTTTAAAATCATAAAATCCTGCCTTATATAACCATGGTTATTTGTTGTTATGGATATATTGTTCTAGGCAGTGAAAACACGAGGAAACGCTTAGTTTGCAAAAAATGACACAGTTATTTGCGCAACTATAACGATAAAAGCAAAGATGCATAGCATCACAAAACTGCCGTTAACAATATCTTTACAATTTGAGTGTGCAGTAATAACTATGATGCGTCAATAAATTTGATTAAATAATGATCTGTTGACGTAAGTGCCACTTACACTCATGCGGCAACAGGTGAGCCAGAATGGAAACGAAAGGTATCATCATGACTTTGAATAAGCGTTTTTTCCACGGCACCAAAGTGTGCGACCCGTTCAGAAATATCGACGGGTGATATTGCAGCAGCAAGGGTTAAATAGTCTTCAAAATGACGAGCCTCAGAGCGCAACAAAGACACATAGAATTTGCCGAGAGCTTCTGAAACGTGAGGCGCAAGCTTTGCAAAACGTTCACATGAGCGAGCCTCAATGTAGGCACCACAAATCAGTTTATCTACTAGCTTTTCTGGCTCATAGGTTCGTACATGTTTAAGCAGCCCATTAGCATAGCGGCTAGAGGTCACCGACTTATAGTCAAAACCAAGTTCATACATAATTTCCAGCACTTGGTAAAAGTGGTGCAGTTCTTCTTTTATTAACATCACCATTTTATCTAGCATATCTTTTTTGAACGGGTCTAACCCTTCAACATTGAATACATTTTTAGAAAGATGTTTAGTATTTAGTGACTGCCAATCACCTTCATGGCGATAGGTGAAATCTTCGTAAGGCTTTAACCAACCCAGCAGTACTTTACTGGTTTGTTCATCTGCTACATAACGGCGTAACAAATACATGGCGCTTTGTGCTGCTTTTAGCTCACAAATAAGGTGATCGGTTAGCAAAATTCGCAGATTTTCTTCTTTTCTTGCTTCATCTATCCAAGCTTGTGGGGTCTCAGAGTGCAAAAAGGCGTTGATAGGTTGAAGAAGAGAACTGACTTCAGAAGAAGAAATGACTGACATTGTGTTACTTATCCCAAAATTTTTTGTAAGCTTGCGGTGTGCGTTATAAACGCGGCGGCAATACTACCTGATAGGTGTTGTGGCATACAACTTAAAAAACTAACAGGCAACCCAATATGAATTACCTCGCACATTTGTTCTTTGCTCAAGCCACTGAAGATTCACATTTTGGCAATTTGCTGGGTGATTTTAGGCGAGGCACAACAACGTCGCAGTTCTCAGATGCGGTTCAAAGAGGGCTTGCCAATCACTACGAGGTTGACAAATTTACCGATGCACACCGAAGTGTAAGAGAAGCCAAACAGCTTTTTGCCTCAAGTCGACGTCGGTTTGCACCTGTCGCACTTGATATCTACTTTGACCATTTACTCATAAAGCACTGGTCGCGATTTACGCAAGAAACTTTTGACGCGTTTACCACGCGAAGCTTCACGCTTTTAGAGCGACGTTTGCCCTACATGCCACGTTCGATGCAACACAGTATTGGCCATATGATTACCCATAATTGGTTTGATGATTACGCTAAAGAAGAGGGTATTGCAAAAGCCATTTCAGTAGTGGCAAAGCGGATACGATTTAAGAATAACTTTCATCAAGCGGTGGATGATATTGAGAATAACCAATGCGCCATTGAAGCGCACTTTCTAACGTTCTTTCCAGAACTCCAGCAACACATTAACCAATACGGTCCTGAGAATGTGTTTTTACAACGCTAAACGATTTACACACAGCGAAAATGGTAAAGGTGAGCATGAATGTCGACGGTTATCGAGGAAATTAGTTAGTTTATCGCGCAATTTTCAGAGAGTCGCAGAGTGGCGGTATAGTGTACAACGTAAACACCATGTTAATTGCACATAACTAGAAAGACTTTAAAAATGATTAAACCACGCTTAATTTCAAGGAAAGGCGCAGCATCATTGGCACTATTAGCTTCGTTATCATTAACGTTGATAGGTGTTCCCGCTCTTGCTGATACCAACTCAAGTGCCCACAATCGCAGTATACCAATAGACAGTAATGTGATTACACAGCACGAAACGAAAATTCTCGGCAAGCGCGTAAAATATAGCGCAACCACAGGTACACAGCCCGTATGGAACAGCGAAGACGAAGCTGTGGCTACGTTGTTTTACACTTACTACCAACGCACTGACATCAAAGATAATACCAGCCGCCCGTTAATAATATCTTTTAATGGTGGGCCTGGATCTGCCTCAGTGTGGATGCATGTTGCTTATACTGGCCCTCGCATTCTTAATATTGATAGTGAAGGTTTTCCTGTTCAACCTTACGGTGTGCAAACCAACCCGTATTCTATCTTAGATGTTGCTGACATCGTTTTTGTTAACCCGGTCAATACGGGTTATAGCCGAGTTTTAGAAGATGCAGATGGCAAAATGCCGTCAAAAGACGAGCAGCAGAAAATGTTTTTTGGTGTTAACGCTGATATCAAATATCTAGCTGATTGGGTAAACACCTTTGTTACCCGCAACAATCGCTGGCGTTCACCTAAATATTTAATCGGTGAGAGTTACGGTACAACTCGAGTCTCTGGTCTAGCCTTAGAATTACAAAGTCGTCAGTGGATGTACCTTAATGGCGTGGTACTGGTATCGCCAACTGATATTGGTATTGAACGCGATGGTCCAGTGAAAGCAGCAAACCGCCTTCCATACTTTGCAGCCACTGCGTGGTATCACAAAAAGCTGGACAGTGAATTGCAGAATAAAGACCTTACTGAGCTGCTACCCGAGGTAGAAGATTTTACCATTAACACCCTCATTCCAGCGTTAGCGAAAGGGGGCTTTATTGGGCTTAAGGAAAAGCGTGAAGTGCTTGCTAAAATGGCTCGCTACTCTGGTTTGTCTGAAGAAGCCATTGCTCAAAATAATCTTGATGTTAGTACCTCTTTCTTCTGGAAAGAACTGTTAAGAGAAGAAGGTAAAACCCTTGGTCGACTTGATAGCCGCTATTTGGGTATGGATGAAAAACAAAGTGGCGATCGAACCGATTATTATGCAGAGCTGACTTCGTGGCTTCACTCATTTACGCCTGCTATTAACTATTACTTACGTGAAGAACTTAACTACAAAACTGATACCAAGTACAACATGTTTGGCAATGTCCATCCTTGGGATAGAACCAACAACAAAACCGGTGAGAATTTACGTCTAGCGATGGCTCAAAACCCGTATTTGAATGTGATGGTTCAAGCAGGTTACTACGACGGTGCAACTAATTATTTCGATGCTAAGTATACTATGTGGCAGCTGGATCAAAGCGGCAATATGAAAGATAGATTGAGCTTCAAAGGGTATAGAAGTGGTCACATGATGTATCTACGTCGCGACGATTTAAAACAGTCGAACCAAGACTTACGCGAGTTTATAAAATCTAGCACGCCTGAAAAAGGTGAGCCTGCAATGTATCGGCGCTAGGCACAAGGCAATATAGTAAAAACATCACACTTAATAATGGCGGTTTTACCGCCATTATCTTTTGAATCATCCGCCTTCTTATACTTTTAAACTACTTTTCATACAGAAAGATCGCTTAATGTCTTAATTACGACTACGCTTTCAAAGAGCAGTGGTACGCCTGTTTTCTGCGATAGCTCGTCTTACTCGCAATAACATCCTCAGCAGGAACTTAAGGAAAGGGAATGGCCACAAAATTACGTGAAAACCCACTTCAAGCCGCTAACACGCATACCCAGTCAAAAACCTGTTACGCCGTATGGAGCGCTGGCAATGGTGAATCTATTGCTGCTGCAGAGTCAGGAACTTTCTTTCATATTAACGATAGTGCGGTTAAACCAATAAAAGTGAATTCAACTTCAGACTTTTATGATGTTCATGGATTTGCGCCTGATGAC
The DNA here is from genome assembly GCF_028865455.1 of Alteromonas sp. 009811495. NCBI lineage: Bacteria > Pseudomonadati > Pseudomonadota > Gammaproteobacteria > Alteromonadales > Alteromonadaceae > Alteromonas > Alteromonas sp. 009811495. The sequence goes on along the minus strand of NZ_CP113972.1, from coordinate 2,722,003 downwards.
GTGTGGGCAGTAGGCACGTTCGGAGCAATCTGGCACTTTGATGGTAATACATGGGCCGAAGTACAGAATAACCCCACCGAGAATACCTATGACCCTACATGGTTTGAAGCGGTGTGGGGAAATAGTTCAAATGATCTGTATGTATGTGGCGATAACTCTGAAATATTGCATTTCGATGGTAATAAATGGACCTACCTAATGAAATGGGACCGTATTAGCCATAACCCTTTTCCCGATAGATGGTACTCGTTAGCGGGATTAGAAGACGGCACCATCTATGCGGTAGGCAGTCCCTATGAAGCAAATGGCGTCTTCAAGGGCGGCGTGGTGCGTATTCAGCCTGATAAAGCGCCTGAGTTACTCGATGCACCAACTAAAACACCATTTATTAATGCAATAGCCAAAATTCCAAACACTAACGAATTACTACTTTGTGGCGGCGACGGTACGCTTTGTCGAATCGTTGGAGATAAAATTACCAAAGAAGCAGCAGATGTTGTCAGGAAAAATGACAAATTTTATGCCATTGAAGCCATTGACGAAAATAATATCATTGTTGTTGGTTGGAGTACGCTTCTTCAATTTAAAGACGGGCAATGGTCGCGGCTTTATGTCGCGGGAAGGCCCTTTCTTGAAGGTATTGCCTATAGCGGAAACAATCAGCTAACTGCAGTGGGGTGGATGGGGAAAATACTCAATTATGACATTTCGCAAAAAAGGTGGTCGTGTTTGCACAATGGCAGAGTAGATGAAACCCTTACCATTGCAAGGTCGAAAAATGGCGGCTTAATTGCCTCATGTGATGGAGGAAATTTGATAGTCGCCTCGCCAAGTGGAACTTTTAGCCAACATTTGCCTTGCAGAAGTGATGTTAAACTGTCATTTGGCCTGTCTAATGGAAATATTGTGCTTGCAGGAGGAAGCGGATATATCGCCGAAGTCATCGTGCAAGAAGATGGCGACTTACACTATCACTTTGAAAATCTCAGCAGTGCAGACTGGCGCGCTGAATGTGGCGTTTCAAAACACAATGAAGTGTATTTAGGGTGTAGTGATTTGGCCGTTAGAAAATGGTCAAACGGTAACTTGTCTGAAATTGAGGGTGTTGACGCTTTACTCGAGGCAACTGATAGGGGTGAAAGGTTAAACTTTGAAGCCATTTTTATTGTTAGCCATACACAATTCTTAGTGAGACTAAGTAGTGGTTACCCCAAAGTGCTTAAATCTTATTTTGTCGATCTTGAAGAAAATACGGCTGAACGTTTGGATATATCCGTTGATGAATTAGTCGCGGTGTCAGAAGACGAAATATTTGTTATTGATAATGCGTCTGTCTATCGGGTGACAGATCTCTTTAAGCGATATACGTGGACTAAGATTTCGGATATTAAAGACCATTGGGTTTCCTCTGATGAGACAGCCAGCAGTGCATTATTTTCTGATGGCAGAATTATAGTAGGGGGCAGTCGAGGTAGTGTACTGCTTTGCGATAAAGATAAGACTGTGTCCACGCATCATACGGGTTCATATAGCAAAGTAACGTGCTTTTCTACGCTTGATGACGGTGTACTTTACGTGGGTCACCGGTGGGGACGGATCAAGAAAATTAAGCTTACCTGTAGCGAAGTATCAGGTTATTCCATTTCTGCACCAACGTGGTGGAGTGCTTTGGCCATAGAGTCAGGAACATTAGTGTGTGGACAGGATGGTGCAATAGGGTTACTTGAAAAAAGCAGTGTAACCGCCGACATAAAACCCAATAGTCACCAAAAAGACTATTTGTGCAGCGTAGAAATTGATGCCGAATTAGTATGTTTAGCAGGGGTAGAAAGCATAGTACTGTGGCGTAAGGCAGAAGAAACCCCAGTTACGTTTGCAATTGCTAACTATGTTTTTACAACGGCTAATTTTCATGACTCGCGCCTTTATCTTGGCACTAGCGGGGGAGAGGTACTCATCATTGAATCTACCCAGCTACAGTCAAGGCAATTGACAAAGAGAGCCATTTCTAAGCTGTTTGAAAAACCGCTACCTTCGCCGGTCGTTGATTTATCCATACTGGAAGGTGGTGTACGCATTGTGTGCGAAAATGGAAAGGTTTATTTTTCAAATAGTAGCACGTCGCTACTGTTTGATTTTCACGGTGTTCTTAAGCGTGGGGCTATTTCGCAAAACTGCGAAGCAGCGTATTTTGCTGGGTATTTAATTCGTACTTTCTCTACACCCCCATACGATAGAATGGTGGTTGTGAAATTTAATTCTATTTACGATGTTGAGGAATTGGAATTTCCCACCGGATATAATGGCAAGTTATTAACTCGTGAAGTTAGCGCCTATGCCCCTGACGATAAGAACGGTTTTTGGTTTGGTGGGCAATCAGGGGAACTCGTGATTACTGTCGATGGGAACTGGTATCAGGTATCAACAGGTATAGGAAACCACTTGCAAAGCGTAACGTCCAAGCATGATCGCTTAGTAGTGTGTGGCCGGTTTGGGGCTGTACGCTTTGGCGATATGACAATATTTAGAGCCCGAATAGAAGAATTAAACCAACATGTCGAACTGTTTCCTGAAGTAGCTGTTACTGTTGCTATAAAGCCAGCGTCCAACTTGGGCGTAGTAGAAAGACGGGTTTACGACATGCTTGAGCAAGACGAAGTTGAAATGCACTGCCTTCCCATCGAGTAGGCAATGGCTCATATTTGCTTTTCGTTGATAATGCCTTGTGTCACCAATGACGAAAGGAGCATCTCACAGCGTGTTTTTAGCATATCTCGCAACAAACGCACTGCGGGTGTAATAGATTGGCGGCTTGGGCAAATTAGCCATAGTTGGGTGGGTTTTGGCGTGTAATCTGGCAGAAATGTTACCAACCGGCCATTTAAAATATCGTCACATGTATCCAGACTGGACTTTACCGCCACACCTTTTCCTGCAACTGCCCACTTTCGCACAACTTCACCGTCATTGGCGGTGCGGTTTCCCTGCATTTTAATTTTCAGCAGTTTCTCTTGATGTAAGAACTCCCATTCTTTGTACACTTTATCGTGCAATTGATAAAAAAGCCCATTGCAGTCGCGCAGTTCATCGATGTTTGACGGCGTGCCGTTATTTGCCAAAAAAGACGGGGAGGCCACCAGTAAACGAGGAACTTCGCAAATTTTGAAGCCGTATACGCTGGCGTCGTCGGGCGATCCATAGCGCAAGGCTAGGTCGATAGGGTCACGATAAAAGTCTACATTGCTGTCACTAAAGTGAAGCTTCACGCTCACCTTTTCATGTTCTTCCATAAACGAGTCCAGCCATGGAACGATTATGTTTCTTCCTAAGTCAGACGATAATCCCAGACGCAATTCACCTTCTATCTCCCCTGTTTCACCTTTAAGGTGTTGTTGAGCGTTGACTAATAACCCCATTGCTTCTTCACAAACAGGAATAAAGCGTTCACCAGCCGCAGACAAACGTAATGAACGTGTAGTTCTCACAAATAATTCTGCCCCTAGGTGCTTTTCCACGCGCTTAATCGCAGCACTCGCAGTAGCACTGCGCATATTTAAGTGAGTAGCCGCTGCGGTAATATTGCGAAACTCCGCTACCTTTAAAACAACATTTAAATCGTCTAGTAACATGATTTTCAAATTTAAGTTGATAATGTTTCTTTGATTGTGCTGTTTATCTCAAAATAATCAAGCGTATGATAGCGATAACGTTCAAGAGGAGAGCCAAAAATGAAAGCTGTTGGATATACCCAGTCACTAGCAATTAATGAGAATGATGCACTAATTGATGTAGATATTGAAAAGCCGTCTGCATCCGGACGCGACTTATTGGTGAAAGTAAACGCGATTGCGGTTAATCCAGTAGATTATAAAATTCGTCAGCGCGTCAATCCCGAAGCGGGCACTCCCAAGATACTAGGGTGGGACGCTGTTGGAGAAGTTGTTGAAATAGGCGCTGATGTCTCTGAGTTCGCTGTCGGTGATCGAGTGTATTATGCAGGAGATCTTACACGCCAAGGAACGAATGCTGAATACCAGTTGGTGGACGAGCGCATTGTAGGACATGCGCCTAAAACTCTGTCAGATAGCGAAGCTGCAGCCCTACCTTTAACAACTATTACGGCGTATGAACTATTGTTTGACCATTTGGCACTAGCACAACAGCAAGAAAAAAGTGACGAAGTGGTTTTGGTCGTTGGGGCTGCTGGTGGCGTTGGTTCAATAATGCTTCAGCTACTAAAAACGCTAACAGGGGCAACAGTTATCGCGACAGCCTCTCGCCAAAGTTCAAAAGACTGGGTGGTCTCATTAGGTGCTGATTACGTTGTTGATCACAGCAAACCGATGGCGCAGCAAATTGAAGCACTCAACATTGGGCAAGTTACCCACGTAGCTAGCTTAAATAACACGGGGGCCTACGTTGAAGCCTTTGTTGAAGTCATGAAGCCTAAAGGTAAACTTGCCCTAATTGATGATCCTGAGTCTTTAGATGTGAGCAAACTCAAGCAGAAGAGTTTATCGTTACACTGGGAGTTCATGTTTACACGCTCGATGTTTGAAACAGACGATATAGTTGAACAAAGTCACTTGCTAAATCACGTTGCTAATCTAATTGATGAAGGCAAAGTGAAAACCACAGTGGGAAAACACCTGGGCAAGATAAATGCGGCTAATTTGAAAAAAGCCCACCAAATATTGGAAGAGGGTAGTGCTATTGGCAAGCTAGTGCTTGAAGGCTTTTAAGTTAATAGCGCGGACAGAATACAGCTACTGTGCTATTGCTTTTTGGCCTTAGCATTATGATGGTTTTGGACGTGTGTGGAAACTAAAATATCAAGCTCCTCTTTCCAGTGAGGAGGAGTTTCATTGATAATATATGAACGGATAGCAGCTTCATCGTTTTTATCAGGTAAATCAAGCGCTGCCGATGCGTTAATCCAGAGATATGACTTTGCAAGAAAGCGTTCATTTTCTTGTTGGCTCGTGGTGTACAATTCCCAGTATAGTGCTGCTAAGGGTAGATAGGCTTCGCCCAGTCCCTGTGCGGCCGCTATTTCATACCAATAAGCAGCTTGCTTAACGTCTTGTTGTACACCATCACCCTCATCAAACATCTTGGCTATATAAAGTGCAGCAGTGGGTTGTTTGTCAGGAGACGCAAGCTGGAACAGTTTGATTGCAAGAATAGGGTTTCTATCTACAATTTCGTCGCTGTAATAAAGTTCCCCAAGAAAAAGAGCGGCTTCTATACTGCCTTTTTCAGCTGATATTCTGCAAAGATCCAATCCTTGTTCAATGTCTTTCCTGCTGTCTTTGCTATTTTCAATAAGCAGTTTACCCGCTGAACAAGCAGACTCGTAAATACCGTTTTGAAAAGCCATTTGATACCAATACAACGCGACGTCACCATTACTTGGCGCAGTAATGCCTTCATTTAAACAATCTGCATATTTCTGCATTGCCAATGGCATATTATTTTTGGCTGCCCGCTCATACCACAAACACGCCTTTGCTTGGTTGCGTTTGCGAGACCAGCCTAAATCGTGGTGTAGCGCCAAATTAAATTGCGCTAAACCATTACCTTTGTTTGCAGGTTCGCGCATTAACTCGTAAGCACGTACGTACTCACCTTTGCTCTGCAATTCGATAGCCTCAAGCAAAGGTGCAGCCCAATCTTCTGTTTTCGCATTTACTGACGTACTGGGCAAAATTGCCCAGTAAGCCATTAATAAAAATACAATACGCATTCCGTCAGCTTCGAGAAGGGAATATTCCCTGTGTAGCCACTAGCCAATTCATACCTAAATAGGGGCTGCGTATATTAAATGGAACCGACCCGCCCGCTGGCAACACCGTGGTAGTCGCATTGCTGCTTACTGATACTTGCACATCTAACACGATAGCATCGGCACTCATATCGACGTTAGGCGTGCCTGAATTATATATATTTTCTCTTCTCGGGCTGTTCGCGAGTACATTCCCTGTTGGTACGTTGGTATCTGCATTTGCCGCCAGCGCTCGCAATGTGGCGGAACTGGCTGACGAGTCAACATTGTTCACGATTGTTGTCGACGCTGCGTGATTATGAGAAGGCATTTCTAAAACGCTGAGAGTATGAGTAGGAGACCCACCACGCTGTCCTAGTCTAATGGTATCCAGACCAGGACCCGTTCCTTGTCCTATGGGGGAACGGCCGCGTAGGTCAGGAAGTGCAAATGTTGTTCTTCCATCGCCGCCATAGGTGGTGCCGAACAACGAAAACAAAGCGGTGTTTTGACTTATAGGGAGTAATTGCCCTTGGGCAGAAGCATAACCTCTAATGGTAAAATTACCACCGAATAGGCAAAGCGTTCCCAAGTATACATCGGTTGAGCATGCGCTAGCGGTAGTGGGAAGTAACATTGAGCTTAACGCTAAACTTGAGATAGCAACTAATTGACGTTTATTTGGCTGTTTCATTTCTTATTCCTTTATCTTTTTTGTCTTACAGCGAAGTACATCATTACTAAAATCAAGACGGTTAATGTTGGGGGGGCCGGCACTTTGTTTACCGGGGGAGTAAGATTCTCGGTACCGACAACTCGAATAAATGCAGATGTATCAGCAGAAAATGAGCCGCTTCCATCAAAATCTATTCCTTCGAGTTTAATCTCTGTGGTGAATGAGTTACTGCTGTTTGCTGCAAGAATAAAGTTGAATAAGAAAGTACCAGAGTCGCTTAGCGTCGCGCCTTGCGTTGGGAGTCCGCTTCCATTTTTTTCGTCACCAAAAAGCGTGTCAGATGTCAAATCAGAAAAGAACAACTCATTGTTGAGTTCATCCTCAAGTATTATCTCAGCATCAGCATAAGCGTCAGCACCGCTTGCAGAGGTCGTATTAGTAAAAACAAGCTCAAAGAATATTTGAAAGCTATCTGTTAAAGACGTATTTGTCATAGAAAACAGAAAATCAAAAAAGAAACCTTCAGTGCTGCCGCCTGCGCTTCCTGATATAGAAGCGTCTGCGCCTACACCATCATTAGTGTTGAGCATAAGCCCACCTAACGGATTCGCGCCGGTAACCGTCAAGCCACTTACTGTAGTAATGCTGGAACTGCCACCCAAAACGCTCTCTAGTGTTGCAGTTTGTGATGCATTGCCTGATGCGGGGGCTGAGTCAACGCCAAAAGAGACGTTTCCAGTTACTTCCAAATCGCTAGGGATCAGCGCTGCAGAAGCGTGGAATGATACAAAAGTTATTAATAGGATTGCGAATGAAACTGTGCTGACGTACTTCGTTTGGTCCTTCATGATGTACTCTTGTTGTTTATTTTGGTTGTTTGATTTTTAAGCATCTACTGCGCCAAGTTAAATAAACGCCTAAAAAACAAGAGTATAAAAATTTGTAATATTTATGTTGGTAAAATGTGTAAATTTTGTTGACGGTTTTTTGAGCAACCAATATGCTCTAAACTTACTACTTGCCAGTTTTGTTTTCTTGTTTCTCTTCTATTACGTTTTTGGCTTCTCGCCACTTTGCCAGTTTTTCATAATATACATCCCAAATGCATGGACAACATGAACCGCCTCCACAGCAATCGTCTCGCAATGGTTTCTCTGGCTCTGGAGGGAGTGCCTGGCCTTCTTGGGTTGTGGTATTAGTCATGTCATCAATGTCAGTCTTTTACTTCAAGCAAATACTAACCAGTGAGGGGGCACTATTCAAATAGTTCACGTGTATGGCGTTTATGGTGCTATTTCACGGGTGTTTCACATACGCGCAGCTATTGTGCCTTCTATCATTAAATAATACGGTTTACACCCATGAGAATACCTTTTTTTCACTCGCCATTTTCTACCCGTGTAATAGGATTGACGCTACTTGCTTCCTGTAACGCACTGGCTGTCGACGAGGTGACTAAAAGCGAGTTTTCACCTTTGCCTGATAATTACAAAAAGGCGATAGCAGAGGCTATTACCAACTTTGAAAATACACCGATTAGCCAATGGGCGTATCGCGTGACGCGTTACGAAAATGAGGAAGGCGAAGTAACGAGTAGCGTAGAATCATACTCGCCAAATGAGATGGACTCTGCTCAATGGACGTTACTACAAAAAAATGGAAAAGTACCAAGCCAGAAAGCGCTAAAGGCATTTGAAAAACAAAAACAAAAACAAAAACAAAAACAAAAGCAAAACACAAATATTGCATTGAAACTCAGTGAGCTCATTAAATTAGATAGCCTTTTAGTGTCGTCTGCCAGTGAAAGTGAGGTATTGGCAAATTTTGATGTGAATTTTGAAAAGCTCGGTGAAGATGCGTCGAAGTATCTAAATGGGCAGCTCATTTATAATGTCACCAATGAGTTTATCAAGAAGATAACTATTACTAATACGGAGAGCTTCTCACCAGTTTTTGCTGCGACCATTAACGCACTGAAGGTTGATATGACATTTTTTAAAAATGGCGAAGCGATACTGCCTGAAAGCATCACTATGACCATGCAAGGGCGTTTTGCTGTGTTTAGCGAAATTAACGAGGTGTCTTCTGATACGTATTCTCACTTTCGCTATGTCGGCAGTACGTCAGATTCACACAAAGTTCTTAATGAAAGCGCAAAGTGATTTCTGTGCCAGCAGTGTCAGAAGGGCTGCTAACGGTCAGCGCAAGGCCTTGATGTTCACAAAGTCGTTTTACAATCGATAAACCAAAGCCAAGCCCTGTACTTTGTTCGCCCTTCACGCCCCGTTGGGTAACCAAATGAGCGATATCTTGTTGAATTCCCGGGCCAGTATCTTTGATATAAAGAGTACCGTTTTTTACCGTAAACAGCACACTACCTTTAAGCGTGTATTTGAACGCGTTACTCACAATGTTATCAAGAATAACTTTTAGCACATTGGGCTCTGCAGTTACGTCAGCGTTACAACTGTCATTAATTTCTACTTCGATAGGTTTATGTTCAAGTAGCAAGCGGTTATCTAATATCGATTGCTCTAAAAGTGGCATTAATTGCACAGAAGTGCTGCTAGATGGTGTGTGCTCCTCACGCGCTAACATCAGAAGAGTTTCTACAGTTCTTTCCATCTGTTCAGCGGCATTGGCTATACGCTCGAGCACCTGCTCGTCGTGATGAGTTTGATTGTTGCTTTGCTTCAATTGAGCCACTTCTACAGCGTTTTTAATAACCGCGAGGGGCGTTCTTAACTCATGACTCACATCTCGAGTAAAACTTTGTTCGCGCTCCATCGCCATTGCAATGCGTTTTAGCGTTCTATCAAAAGCACGAGCCAATATGCCAACCTCGTTGTTGGGGTAGTGGTTTACATCGGTATAGGAAGAACGCTGTTCAGCAAACTGTGTTGATAGTGTGGTGATATCTACGCCATCTACAGCGCTTGCCAGTTCATTGAGTGGACGCGTGGTGCGTCGCCCGATTAGCCAAGCGATCAAACAGGCAATCACGGTTACTGTCGCAGCGCTTATCACTAGAAACTGAATGACGCCCCCACGTATTGGGCGTACAAGTAATTGTTTGCTTACTTCGGCAACAAGATATGTACCGGGGTGATCATTAAAGCGATACAAATGATAGTGACGTCCATTTTGACCAAAGAATTCTTTCCTTTGAGGCTCTTCAATTGCAAGGGCTCTAATGTCGTCAGGAAGGTCGCTTTCAGAAAACACCAGTTGCATGTCAGGTGTTCTTGGTGAAGGCCACTGACCCGTGGTGCCAAATTGTGCGTTTAGATAGTCAGCTTCTTGTGCCACGCCTCGTTCAATGAAGCTATCCTCTATCGTATACATCAAAGACAGCGTAATAAGACCGTAAATAGATGAAATGATGAGCGTGAACAAGCAAAAGCGCCAAATAATACGACGGCTTAAGCTGTGAAATTTACGTTTAGCGAGTTTCATAAGTACTGATCACCCCTTACACTGCGTTGTTATCATCAACGGACAAAGCAAAGCCTGCACCAAATACGGTTTTAATTAAGGGCGAGGAAAAGGGTTTATCGACCACATTGCGCAACTGGTAGATGTGAGAACGCAACGCATCAGATTCGGTAGGTTCATCACCCCACAGTTGCTGTGTTAACTGGGAACGACTTACCACTTGTGGATGGGCTTCGGCTAAAATTTGTAAGATCCTAAATCCCATTGAACTTAATGATAGAGACTGCCCATCACGACTCGCAGTTTTGCTTTTACGGTCAATGGTTAGCGGCCCAAGTTCAATTTTATCGGTAGTTTGAAGTAAGTGGCGTTTTGATAATGCAATACAACGTACTTCAAGCTCTTGTAACGAGAATGGCTTAGTAAGGTAGTCGTCTGTCCCAACGTGAAACCCTGACACTTTGTCATCAATACTGTCACGAGCGGTCAGCATTAGAATTGGAACATGGCGTTCAGACTTTTCACGAATTGTTTGGCAAACATTCAGTCCGTCCATGCTAGGCAGGTTTAAATCAAGGATGACAACGTCATAGTAGGCATTGAGTGCTAAATCGAGCCCTTGGTCGCCACGTACCGCAAAATCAAGTACATGCCCTTTGTGCTCCATGTATTGTGCAATGTTTTTTGCAATACTGACTTCGTCTTCTATTAACAGTATGTGCAAGCCTTTAGACATTGTCATCTGAGATTTCCTTATTGCGAAATTGTCGCTAACAATTGCTGCGCAGGCTCAAAATCTGGATGCTGCTTAAGCGTTTGCGCCAACGTTTGCCTACTTGCCATAGTATCACCCAGTTGATATTGAGTTTTAGCAATTTGCACATCTAACGCAGGATTATTAATTGCCTCTTGTGCGAGTAACATTAGGGCCAGGGCTTGGCGTTGCTTGTGCTCGGTAGGGGCAAGCTGAAGATAGTAATAGCCGTACATTCCCACAAGGGCCATATGGTGCGTTTCCGGTGACGTGGTAATGTGTTGTAGCGCAGCGTCGTCACCATCAAGGTAAGCAGCGATTTGCGCAAGGGTGCGGTCATCCTTATACACGGTAGTTGGCTTTACTTTGATATTAAGCGCCTCAAGCATGGCATTCGCCACGCCTATGGTAGACGAAGGATTTTGTCCAGTCACCAGGTTGCCATCTACGGCAACATGTTCAAGCATAATATCCGAGGACTGAAATTTTGCGCCATTGGCAATGAGTTTATCTTCAAGCATGAAATCGAATTGCGGTGCCCACTTTTTACCAAATAGTTGTTCTTCATCATTAGTAAAGCCGTTTATGGTTTTGCCTGCAATAAGGTATTCACCGTTAGACAGCTTTACGTTTACCAGCGCAGCTGGCCCGTGACAAACTGCCGCTACCACACCTTGTTTTTCGTAGATGCTTGCAATGAGGTTTTGCAGTGGCTCATTGTAGGGAAGGTCGAACATAGCACCTTTGCCACCCACGACAAAAATACCTGAGTATTGCGCTGCGCTATGGTCACTAAGGTCACGAAGGGCTAGCGTGTTATTGAGCTTGCGCATAATTGCGTCATCAGCCAATACTTCACGATTATACGCTTGGTTCGGGTCGTATTGGTCGGCCTCAACAGCGCCACCATTTGGGCTGGCTATATCCACCATTATGCCGTTAGCTCTGAATACCAAAAAAGCCTTGGCAAATTCATCAAACTCAAATCCGGGCTTCTCTTTGCCCTGAGCTTGTCCATAGCCGCTGACAACCATCAATATACGAGTCTGCGCATCACTACTCGACGCTAAAGCCGATGATACTGCGCTACACAAAAACACAATCGAAAAAATTCGAGTTAATATACGTTGCATAAAGTGTCTCCTTTAAAATTACATGGTCACTTTATGCAACTCAACGTGAAACGAATGTGAAACGCTACTATTCGGTAAGTAACTCTCGAATTGTGCTTGAAAGACTGCGCTTACTTGCAAGGTAGCCTATAAGTACAACGGTTAAAACGATTATACAAAGCGTTGTAGCTAGCCAGCCAAAATCGGGTTGATAAGTCATAGAAAACTGCGACTGATAAATGAGGACTCCCGCCAACCACGTACCGAACATAGCGCCGAAAGCTGCAATGGAGCCAGTTATTACCCACTCTATAAGATTAAGCGTAAGGCATAACCTTCGCGGTAAGCCAAAGCTCATGATCACACTATTTTTCTTGCGTTCTCTTTGTTCATAGGTAAGCACTGAAGACACAATAACGATACAGGCCAAACATACAATAATAAGCGCAAAACCGCTGATGATTTTTGTCACAAGGGCAAGGGTGTCATCAAAACGCTGGGTCATTTCTCGAATTGAAATCATACGTAGTGAAGGGTGTTGTTTGTACAATATGCCGAGCGAAGCTAAGTTAGCTTCGCTCACTTCTAGGCTCGCCATAACGTAGTGAGGAGCCACAATGTGTGACATAGCTGACGCAGGCATTTGCACCCAAAACGTCATAGAGCCGGCCCCTGGAATGTAGGCATGACTTGCGGCGATGGTAAATTCAACTGCCCGCCCTGCAATAGCAAATGTGAGTACGTCACCGATGTTAAGTCCAAGATCTGTTAATACCTCCTGCTCAACAGAGACTTGTTGCCACTGCTGTGCGTCATCGCTCCACCACTGGCCGCTGATAACCTTATTGTTTGCAGGTAGGTTGTCTGTCCAATGTAGCCGTATTGCTTGTTTGAAGGTGGCTAAGCTCTCGCTTGGTCTGGTTGCAAAATCGTCTAGGCGCTGTTGGTTAATGCGAGTTAGTGTGGCGTATACAAAAGGCTTTCGTTGACGTAGTTGCGCGTCATGCGCGTTTGCCCATTGCATTACAGAATCCATCTGTTTTTCGTTCGCTTGCGAAATCACTAAGTTGCCATCGAACTGGCGGTTATATGAGTGCATCGTATTGCCAAGGTCACGCAGCAACATCAACGTAAACAACAGCAAAAATGCGCACAATCCCACACCCATAATTTGTGTAGATTTGCTAACCAACCGTTTTCTCATCATGAATGTCGTGAAGGGAATAAGACCTGAATATCGTTTTGTGATTACTTCGCCTAGTGCGAGGCTTAACCAGCTGACAATTGCGATAAGGAAAATACAGCTCGCCATAGAACCTAATACCATAGTGGTTAATAGGCCGTTGTCTGAGTATGAAAACGCAACAAAGGTAATGGCAACGAGAGTACACAGAACACCTAAAAAACTGCGCTTTTTAGTGGGAAGATTAAAAACAAGTTGTCTAACAGAGGCGTGTTTTAACGATAGCCAAACGGGTAGCTGAAATAATGCTACAAGTAACGCACAGCCTATAAAGGAAAAAACGGTTGTTGCGATATTAGGTTTCCAGAGTAAAGACGGCAACGAATCAGAGAGCCAACTTACCAACGCCCAATGACTCCACGTAGCGACAATTAACACTACTGGAAACAATAGAAGTAGGTGAAGTACCCACTTAACCAAAGATATATAAAAGCCTTGTGCTCGCGAAGCGCCTACGCTCATGCACACGGCGGCGAAGAATTGCTCTTTTTTTATTTGAAGGCGAGATATTTGAAAGATAGCGATAGACGCCATAAACAGTAATAGCACCGATGCTAAGCCTATGAAATTCTCGGTGCGTTGCCAAAAAAGGGCTAATGGATGCACGCCATTACGATGGCGTAACTGAGCACTTAATAAGGTGCTATTTTGATATGCGACAATACGTTTAAGCTGTGCATCGTTGGCATTCATCTGATAGCGATACTCAATATTGTCATCACTGAACCCCAGTTTATTAAAGTCGTCTTTGTGAAGTAGCGCACGCATATCCACATTGTGACCCTCTAAAAGTCTGTCGGGCTCATGCTGCACTATATGTGAAACGACTAACGACAACCGGCTGATGGATAAGCGTTCTCCAACGTCAACGCCTAGACTTGAAGCTAGACGAGAGTCAATCCATAGGGTTCCAGGCGTTGGAGGTGAAAGCGAAGGATAGGGGGCCTGAGCCAAAGCGTCAGATACTTGTAATTGCCCCTTAAGTGGATAGCTATTACCTACTGCTTTAAGCGTTACTGACTGCCAGCGCTCTTTATAGGTTAACGTTGTCTTTATACTTTGGGTGAAAATGAACGCATTGCTCTGTGCTTTCAACTGTTCAATGTGTGAATCTGGCAGTGCACCAAACGTTGATATGACTGCATCTGCACCAAGTAAGTTAGCCATGTTGAGTGACAAATGGTTTTGCACTGATTCACTGGCTAAGGTTAGGGTGATAATAAACACCATCATTATTGCTTGGGTCATCTGCAGCAAACGGTAATGCGATGATGCGATATCGTCTAAAAATAGGCGCCATGCTAGAGGAAAAGTGAGTTTACGCACAATGCTCTCCTTGTATTAAAGGATTTTTCCATGAGCATTTGCCTTCATTAAACTGCAGTTGATGCATAGCCTTATCGGCTAACTGCCCACTGTGCGTTACCAATATCAAGCTTGCGCCATTGTCTTTACAACACGCAAAGAGTAGATCTGCGATTTCCTTTGCACTTTGTGAGTCTAAGTTTCCTGTAGGCTCGTCAGCAAAAATAAATTTAGGCGAGAACGCTAACGCTCGCGCTATTGCAACACGCTGTTGCTCGCCACCACTCAGTTGAGAAGGCTTGTGAGTCGATCTGTGTGCTAGTCCTACTTTTTCCAGCCATTGTTTAGCAATGTCGGTTGCCGCTTTATTGCCTCTAAGTTTAAGCGGAAGGGCCACGTTTGTAAGCGCATCAAGTTCAGGAAGTAGGTGAAATTGTTGAAAAATAAAGCCAATTTCTGAACGCAGTTCATTTATGGAGTAGGTCTTGGTTTCACTGCAGCCTACCACGCTTCCTTTGGTAGGTGTCTCAAGTCCTGAAGCCAGCATCAACAAACTTGACTTTCCTGAACCTGATGGGCCGGTGATGGCATACGACTCGCCTTGTCGGATGCACAGATTTATATTTTTAAACAGAACAATGTTTCGCGATTCGGCGCGAAACGATTGTGAAACGTCTCGCAGTTCAATCCATGAGTTGTTGTGCTTTGACATAATATCTACCCCAATCAATTTTGACGTTAGGGTAAACGGGTAAGCGTGAAATGGATGTGAAAGCACACATACTGGCATTTCACATTTGCTTCACAGCTAAATTGGTAGCGTTAGGGCACGGTAACGAAATAAATGGTTATTATCATGTTCAATAAAACTAAACGCTCTATAGTTTGTATCGCACTGCTATGTTCCAGTCTCTCTGGCTGCCATGTTTTTAACTCACTTCGAATGATGCAGATTAACGACGATGTTGAACCTGTTTACACTGCACAGTCAAAAATTACGCTAGATGCAGAATATGCGGGGGAAAAACCTTACGTCTATGCAACTGTTAATGGAGAGAAGCTATTATTCTTGTTAGATACAGGCGCGCGCTTTCTTATCTTAATGGACACCCCAAAAGTTCAGCAGCTCAATTTGCCTCGCGGATTTGACCTGGCGCTTACTGGATGGGGCGAAGAAGGCAATAGTCAAGCTTATCAAACGGATATTGAGCGCATCGATTTAGGTGGGGTGTATTTCGATAATATGAAAGCGGCTATGATCCCCGTATCCCAGACACATTATTATCTGCGAGAGGATGAAGCCATTTACGATGGCGTGATAGGACACGATATGATGCGTCACTTCACGTGGGAATTTGATGCAAACGCAAATACTATTGTGTTGTCACAAGACGCTTACCAGCCCAGTGAAAAGGCGACTCGATTAGACATGAGCAGCTTTTTAAATAAGATTTCTGTAGATGGCGAGCTGGCATTTAATGACACTGTGAGGGTAAACGAGCCCTTCATCATAGATACTGGCAGCCGTCACTATGTAAAACTTAGTACCGCCTATGTTGAGTCTAACGACATCAGCATTACTTCAAGGCGCGTTCGAGCCGCTGATTTTGGCTTAAGTGGTAAGGTAGAACACGATAGAGTAACGTTACCGCAACTAGCGCTTGGCGATATCAAGATAGATAACGTTAAGGTGAACCTCATTCCAAGCGATGATGAAGATGACTGGTGGGTATTAGGTAATGCGCTAATGAACCAATTTAAAACAGTTATTGATTACAACAACAATGCGTTTTACTTAGAGCCACAAAAGCCATTTGTTACCGACTACAACTTACTAGGGTTAGAGTTACGAAAAATACGCAGTGGCGATTTTGTAGTGCGCTACGTGTTCCCAAATTTACCTGCCACTGAAACTGATTTGCAGGTAGGGGACATCGTAACCCATATTGATGAGAAAGCGGCTGCTTCAATTTCGCTTAGTGACTACAACGACCTTGCGTCGATGTCTGGTGCGCATCAGGTGTGTATTTCGCGCGATAGCGCTTGCTTTACTATTCACGCTAAATCTATTGCTGGTTACTCCACTGAGCATTAGTTTACCGTACAACCGAGCCTTAGCCAAATAAGAAAGCCCCTACAAAAGGGGCTTTCTAGGTTTCGTTCTATGCTTCTTAGTTACTCAGCAGGAGCTTCATCTTTTGATGTATTGCTGTTTAAGTGCATAGGCTCTGTGCTTACTGACTTAGGAGCAACCTTGGTGGTGCGAGTAATAATGTCACTCTTGCCGGTAACCAAGTCTTCCAATGTACCGTTTTCTGCATCAACCAAACCTACTTCGCGAAGCATGGAGTCAACTAAAGGCGCATTTGCGCGGTAGTTGAGGGCTGCTTGCGTAACTTGATCAGCAAGTCCCGTTCCTGCACTTGCAACGCTGTGCTCACCGTTAGCTGAGCCGCCAGTGCCATAGCCTTGCAGAATCTTGATACCTTCAATGTTTTCGATAGGTTTAACCGCTTGGGCCACAAGTTCAGGCAATACTTTAAGCATTGCCAATGCTTTTTGTAGCTCAATTTGCTCATTCTTAAGCGTATTTTCGGCTTCGTATAGCGCCTGTTTACCTTGTGCTTCAACGGCTAACACTTTTTCATCAGCTTCTGCTTGTAGCATTTTTGCATCAGCAGATGCTTTTGCTTCGGTCAAAATCGCCGCCGCAGAGTTTTCCGCCGCTTCTTTTTTCGCTTGTGCTTCAACCGTAATACCTACCGCTTCACGCTCAGCTTCTTTGCGGGCATCAATAACTTCAATTTGTTTTCTACGCTCTGCTTCTGCCACCGAGCGCGCTGTTTTAACCGCTTCTTCCTTTTCTACTTTTTGCTTTTCGGCATCAGCCGCTTTGGCGCGTGCAGCAGACTCTTCTTCTGACTTAACGGCAACGGCAATTTGTTTCACCTGTTCAGATACTTCAACTTCTTGCTGTTGGCGTATACGTGCTTGTTCTAGGGCCTGACGCTTCGCAATTTCTTGAGTTTCAATTTCACGAGATTTCTCAATTTCTGCCGCTTCGATAGCGCGGTTTTTCGCTATTTCAGCTTCGCGCTCTTCACGCTCTTTCATTTCACGCTGTTTCGCAATTTCTGCTTTCTGCTCTTGACGCTTAAATGCCAACACTTGTTCTTGCGTTAGGCGAGCTTCTTCTTCATCACGTTTCACTTCAAGCGACTGCTTTTCTGCAGCAAGATTACGTTGTTCAATCAGAATACGGTTTTCTTGTTGAATATCGTTGGTTTCTTTGCGCTTTTCTTCAATGATTTTAGCAAGACGCGCACGACCCTCTGCGTCGAATGCGTTGTTTTCATTGAAAAATTGTAGGTCTGTTTGGTCAAATCCAGTCAAGCTTACTGATTCAAGCTCCAAGCCGTTCTTTTCCAAATCGTTAGCGACACTTTGTTGTACTTTTTGCACAAAATCAGCACGCTGTTCGTGCATTTCTGTCATGCTCATTTCTGCTGCTACTGCACGTAGAACGTCAACGAACTTCGACTCCATCAGTTTTTTAACTTCCTCTGCGCGTGTAGTCCGCGTACCTAACGTTTGAGCGGCCATCGAAATACCATTGGTATTAGGCGCTACGCGCAGGTAAAAGTCCGCTTTTACATCAACGCGCATTCTGTCTTTGGTAATAAGCGCATCTTTTTGAATTTTCTCAACTTCAATACGCAAGGTATTCATGTTAACCGGAATAATTTCATGCACTACTGGCAGTACAAGTGCACCGCCATCTTTAATGACTTTCTCGCCGCCTAAACCCGTTCTTACAAAGGCAGTTTCCTTTGTTGCGCGTTTGTACAATTTGGCAAAAATAAGCCCAATAACAATAAGGCCTATTACAATGGCACCGGCAATAAAGAGTATTGACGGCAAGCTAGATGTTTGAAGAGTATCCATACTTTTATCTCTTTTTAGGTTATTGGTAGCGCGTTGCTAACCAGCTTCGTTCATTTTTTTGAACAAGAATGACACGCTCGCCTTGTGCAAAGAGCTCTTTTTCTTCAAAAGGCTCAACAAGCACAAAATGAGGCTGTGAATAGTTATCTGTAAATTTTGCTTCTGCGGGGTTTCCTCGTGAAGCGCGGCCAATGGTGATCTCGGCAACCGCGCCAACAAATTCGTCACTGCTAATTGCGCTCGATTCGATAGAAGGGAGGATGTGAGCAATAACTAACACGGTTTTTGATGTCACTAACAAGCTCAACACCAAAGATACTGGAACAGAAATAAACCCCGGTAACGCAGAGGATATGAGTAGTGACGTTACGCCATTTAGAATGAAGCCTACAAGGCTGAATAAGGTTAACAGTACAATTAACCACACCAGAAAAGGAACGCGGTTTATGTTCAGCCAACTTGCGAATTCAGAGCCAAGTACACTGTCGCTATCCATTTCGCCTAAATCGTCGCCCATACCTAATAAACTTATGCCAAAGAGCATACTGACAAGTTCGAGAAACAGGACGATAATCACTGCACACAGCGCAATACTGAACCAAAAGTTAGCAGGGGAAAGAAGGATATCTGTCATTTACACCGTCCGTGATGAGCAACATTGAAGCTCTTTTATACCACAGACAGATATTTTAGCCAGTGATAAACTTTAGAACTTTAGCATAGTATCCGCACACATCTTACCAACTGATTAGCCTTTAAAAAATAAAAAGCAGCAAGATTGAATGCTGCTTAATATTTAGATTTGTACCTGCAGGTTTTTGCATGCAAACACTACACTTACCAAGTGTGATTTGCCCGCTCACAATAAATTAATGAGTATGTGCTTCGCCGATAGCATGGCCATCCGTGTCGTAGTAGCCACTAGCTCCCGCTTCAATGAAACCTTGGTTTACCATATTTGTTAAAAATGGATCGGTGTGATCATCGCCAATGTCGGCATAGTCAGTTGACTGGTATGCGTCTCTTTTGGCAAAAAATGCAGCGGCATCGATGTTGTAATCCACTGTTTCTAATGACCATATTCGCGTGCTGCGCTGTGAGGCTACCGAAAAGTGCTTAATCAATTTTTGATGAGGTAACCATGATAGTGAATATACCGTTTGCCCTTGTTTAAGGGTGTAGTGTTGTACTGTGTCACAGCCTTTCTCGTCTGTTTTGGTTAGCGTCATTTTTTCTAAAAGGGTGTCGCTAATAAGCTGGTAGCGATATGAAAAGTCATTTTCTCGCACACCGTGAATGGTTTCACCGCTTTGATATTCAATGGCACGCTCGTGGGCATCAAAGAAGCGGGTTGGTTTTATTAACTTGTTGCGCACGAGTGTCCAAGACTCTGTAATTTTTGTCGCGGGGTACTCGTGTGCTACCTTGTTGTCATTACGCCACAGCTTCATGCTTGTTGTGCGAGGAGATT
The DNA here is from genome assembly GCF_028865455.1 of Alteromonas sp. 009811495. NCBI lineage: Bacteria > Pseudomonadati > Pseudomonadota > Gammaproteobacteria > Alteromonadales > Alteromonadaceae > Alteromonas > Alteromonas sp. 009811495. The sequence continues at coordinate 2,702,298 of NZ_CP113972.1, read as the reverse complement.
TATTTACTTGCTCAACGTTGATATTGTAAGTCGCCATGAGATTTTTCATGTCATTTTCACAAGACAATGATGTTGCGTTAGCAAATGATAGTGTTTGAATGGTTAAAAGCGCCAAAGAAACGAAAAGTGCTTTCATAGATTACTCCAAGGGAAAGGGGCAATTGGTATTGCCCCTTGGTCTTACTGTTGTGCGGCCTACTTGCCGCTAAAACACGTTGAGAATGTGTTTATTCCATTGCTTCTTCAGCTTTTGATACAAAGTCGCCGGCAAAATCCATAACATGGAAAATAACACTTTGCTCGTTCGTACCATTCACTAGGAATGCGCCAGGGCCTTTCGCATAAATACCAACGTCTTCTCCCGAGTGGGTTTCAGAACCTAGTGGTATAAGTGCTTCTTGGTGATAACCAGGTGTAGTGGTATCGACATCGGTGATGTCTTTACGACCAGTATCAGGGCCATCAAGATACGAGGCATCAGAGTTGGTAACATCACCTAGGTTTCTAAAGCCCAAGCCATTGGTATAACCCAACGTTGTATAAGGAGTGCCGTCTGCCGCCGTCGCTGCGTCATTTGCACCTACGTTAACGACTTTACCTAGAATTGGGTTACCGCGCTTAGGGTAGCCTGCAATAGTAAACACGTGACCGTGGTCAGCAGTAACAATAATCAGCGTATCTTCATCATTGGTGAGTGCGTCTGCCGCAGCAATTGCTTCAGCAAAAGCGATGGTATCGTGCAGCGCACCGTAGGCGTTACCGGCATGGTGTGCGTGGTCAATACGTCCAGACTCAACCATTAAGAAGAAGCCTTCATCGTTGTTATCAAGGATGTTAATAGCAGCACTTGTCATCTCTGCAATTGAAGGTTCACCTGCAATGTCGTTCTCACGGTCTGCAGCGTATTGCATGTGAGATTCGTTAAACAAAGCGAATACCCGTTCTGTGGTTTCTGTATCAATACCATCAAAACCACTTTGGTCGTAAACATAAACACCATTGGTGTACATTGCTTGCCACTCTGCCGTAAGGTCACGTCCATCAGTACGATCACCTTCAACAGTGCTTGCTGCATCAGGGCTATTAAATGCGGCATCTTTGGGTAAGAAGTGACGACGTCCACCACCCATAACAACTTCGATTCCGTCTACATCAAGGCCTTCAAAGTTTGATTCTAGATTCGCTTCAAAATTAACAAGCTGGTCTGCGATATCGGTGCAACCCGCAGTAACCGCAGCTTCCGGCATATCTGAAACGTCTTCCCAGTTACGATCTGCCGATTTCGCATAGGTTGCCGCAGGCGTCGCATGAGTGATACGTGCAGTTGAAATGATCCCAGTTGATTTGCCCGCGATTTCAGCCAATTCAAGTGCAGTAACTAGCTCGTTCCCTGCAACCGTGCTGCAATCGCCACGTTCAATATCTTCATCTACACCGATAACACCTACATCGGTTTTGATACCACTCATCATCGCGGTCATCGTGCCAGCAGAGTCAGGTGTTTGCGCATCAACATTGTAGGTTTTTGATAGTCCAGAGAATGGGAAGCGGTCAAAACTAAGTTGGTTTTCTTCACCCGCCAGACCCTTCATCTGACCATCTAAAATGCGTGCGGCAGTAACTGTTGAAACACCCATGCCGTCACCCACGAAAAGAATAACGTTTTTCGCTGTACCGCGAAGGTTTTCAACCATTGCGTTTAGTTCTTGTTGTGAACTTACCGTTGCTACCTCAACGTTTGACGAAGCCGATGCGCTACCTGAGGTTGCATTCATCCAAACTTGCTTATTGTTTTCAACTTCTGTTTGCGCCGCCACGAACCAATCGTTGTTCAAGCTGGTCAGTAGTTCACTGCTACTCACGCTGCTTACGCCCGGTACACATACATAGCTTGTTGCAGTGATTTCCGCTTCTGCCAATGTACCATCGCTATCTGAATCAACACCAGAATCAATGCGAAGGCCGCTGTTAGGGCAGTTGGCATCGCCAACAGCAAGTTCAGTTTGTACAGTTAGACTGGTTAAGCCGTTTGTACCGTCAACACCGTTTTGGCCATCTACGCCATCTTTACCGTCATCGCCTTCAAGAAAACAACCAGAAAGACCTGCTACCGCAACTGCAATTACACTTAATTTAAATACATTCATTGTTCTTCTCCACTTACTCGTTCACAAGGCCAAGCGCTTGATTAATTAAGTGGAAAACAACATTTTGCTCTACCACGCCTTGCGCAAGTTGGCTGCCAGGTCCTGTAGCATGTAACGCTATATCTTCACCCGAGTGGGTTTCTGAACTTAGCGGAATAAGTGCTTCTTGGTGATATCCTGGTGCGGTTGTATCAACATTTGTTAAATCTACGCGACCCGCTGCGTTGTCTAAACCATAGGTAACGTCTGAATTAGTTTCGTCGCCAAGATCACGAAAGCCCAAACCGTTGGTGTAACCTAGTGTTGTATAAGGTGTGCCATCAGATGCAGTAGCAGGTTCTTCTGAGCCCACATTCACCACTTTGCCTAAAATGGGGTTACCACGTTTTGGATAGCCAGCGATAGTGAATACGTGACCGTGGTCGGCGGTAACAAGAATTAAGGTTTCTGACGGATCTGTGTTTTCTACCGCAGCCATTACTGCTTGTTCAAACGCTAGGGTATCGGTAAGTGCGCCGGCAGCATTACCAGCGTGGTGCGCATGGTCAATACGGCCAGATTCAACCATAAGGAAAAAACCGTTTTCGTTGTTATCAAGAATGTTGATAGCGGCTTCGGTCATTTCGGCTACTGACGGTTCACCAGCAATGTCATTAGCGCGGTCAGCTTCGTATTGCATGTGAGATTCGTTAAACAAACCAAAGACACGCTCTGTGGTTTCAGTGTCAATTGCATCGAAACCGGCTTGGTCGTAGATATATACGCCGTTTTCGTACATGTCTTGCCATTCAGCTGTGAGGTCGCGAGAATCGGTACGATCGCCTTCTACATCGCTTTGTGCATCTGGACTGTTAAATGCTTCGTCTTTAGGAAGGAAGTGACGACGGCCTCCACCCATTACGACTTCTATGCCATCTACATCTACGCCTGTGTAACGCTGTTCAAGGTAGCTTTCAAAGTTCACTAGCTGGTCAGCAATGTCTTTACAGCCGCCAGTTACCGCTTCTTCAGGCATGTCTGAAACATCTTCCCAGTTACGATCAGCTGATTTTGCGTAAGTTGCAGCAGGTGTTGCGTGAGTTATACGTGCTGTAGAAACAACTCCCGTTGACAAGCCTTTAATTTCAGCAAGTTCTAGAGCTGTAATAACTTCGTTACCCGCAACGGTTGCGCAATTCCCGCGCTCAATGTCTTCATCAACACCAATTACGCCTACGTCAGTCTTAAGACCCGACATCATCGCAGTCATTGTGCCCGCTGAGTCTGGTGTTTGCGCATCTACGTTATAGGTTTTTACCAGAGCAGTGTGAGGGAAAGTTTCGAAGCTCAAGTAACCTTCTTCACCAGGGTTACCCGCAAGCTGACCTTTGTGAATTCGCGCTGAAGTAAGGGTTGAGATACCCATACCATCACCGACAAAAAGAATAACGTTTTTGGCTTTAAATTTATTATTGGTTGCTAATTTCTGCGTAATCTTTGTTTGCGCGTCTGTGAACCAAGCGCTATTGGTTTGATGCTCGGGTAACACTGAGGCTTGCAGCCCAGCTGATACCGCAAAAGCAACTGCGGTGCATGCCACTTTCCAGTTACGATTCATGATTGTTTCCTACACGTTTTTATTAAAATCGGATATGGGTATGTCTAGACGTAGGTTTCTAGCTAAGTGCATTCGTTATCCGTGAAGCCTCAACTACAAAACGACAGAGAGCGTAGGGAGATGTGGTGACACTTCTTTGACAGATATATTGCTAAACTGTCACAAATGTCACATAAGTGTAAAACTATAACGTGTTTTTATTGATTGCCTGTTCAATAAAGCTGTAAAATTAGGAACTTAGCGTTTTGCTGAGTGATAGAACGAACACAATCAATTGTCATAAAAAAGTGGTCTAACCTGTTGTAAGTGTCAGATTTTCTTACGTAAAATTGTGATGTTGTAACATAACTTCTGAGGGGGTGACCTTCAATACACTGCCTTGATCATACCAATCGCCTAATACAATACGAGACGCAGGCTTTCCATTGGCCGTGAGTGAATGAATATTTGGACGATGAGTATGTCCGTGGATCATGCGTTGAACCCCCCATTTTTCCATTACTTTAATTACTTCTTCTGGCGTAACATCCATAATCTCAGGCTTGAGGTTCTTTTGGTTGGCTTTACTTTCGGCGCGCCCATTATCGGCAACACGTTGTCGATACCATAAAGGTAGGGCTAGCATTAATCTAGGCCACCACCAACCACGGGACTTCTTGCGAAACTTTTGATAGGCCACATCTTTTGTGCACAATTCGTCACCGTGAGTAAGTAGTGTAGGCGTGCCATAAAGGTCGATAACTTCTTGCTCATTAAGTAACGTCATGCCTGCTTTATTCAGCCATGTTTCGCGTATCGCAAAATCGCGGTTACCGTGAATAAAGTAGATAGGGCAGTGGGCACTTACCTTCTTAAATGCAGCTGCAATTTCGGTGTTAAACGGTGTAACGTTGTCGTCTCCAATCCATACTTCAAATAAATCACCCAGTACATATAGTGCGTCACCATCAATGGCATCTTCACGTAAAAAACGCATTAAGCATTCGGTAATATCCGGGCGGTCAGCACTTAAATGTAAATCGGCGATAAAGTAAGTAAACGACATAGAAATTCTTTAACTGATCAGATTTTACTAAAGACGAAAAAGCCGTATCCATTGATACGGCTTGTATACTACGTATGGGCAGTGAATTATTCAGATACTGTTGCAGATTCGATTACAACAGGTTCTACCGGTACGTCTTGATGATAACCGTGGTTGCCAGTCTTCACTGCTTTAATTTTTTCTACAACGTCCATGCCTTCTACTACTTTACCAAATGCACAGTAGCCCCATCCGTTAACACTCTTGCTTGAATGGTTTAGGAAGTCGTTGTTATTTACGTTAATAAAGAACTGTGCCGTCGCTGAATGTGGATCCTGTGTACGTGCCATTGCAATAGTACCTACTTCATTAGCAACACCGTTGTCTGCTTCATTTTCAATAGGTGCTTTTGTGTCTTTTTGATCCATGTCAGGGGTGAAACCGCCACCTTGGATCATGAAGTTATTGATAACGCGATGGAAAATAGTGTTATCGAAAAAACCGTCTTCTACATAAGAGATAAAGTTCGCCACTGTTTTAGGCGCTTTATCTTCGAATAGCTCAAGTTTGATGTCACCAAAGTTTGTTTTTAGTGTAACCATTTTGGTTTGTCCTGTGTGTAAATGTAAAAGTATGCGTAATAGTATCGTAAAAAGTACTGTAAAGAGTAGCGCAAAAGCGAACATAGGGGTAAAAGGCTTGCCATTTGCAATACCATTTATATACCGACAGTGCTAAACTTTGCGCCCCAAAACGACATATACAGGAAATATAGACATGCTACATCTTTACAATACCCGAACCCGTGAAAAAGCGAAGTTTGTTCCGCTTGAAGAAGGGAAAGTGGGTTTGTATGTGTGTGGTATCACCGTATATGACGTGTGTCACATGGGTCATGCGAGAACGTATTTAAGCTTCGATACGCTAGTGCGTTACATGCGCCACTTAGGGCTGGACGTTAAGTACGTACGAAACATTACCGATATTGACGACAAAATTATTGCGCGTGCCAATGAAAATGGTGAAAGCTTTGAAGCATTAACTAAGCGCACCATTGCAATGATGCACGAAGACTTTGCAGCCATTAACTTGCTGGAGCCCGATGTTGAGCCAACAGTGAGTGGCCATATGGACGAAATTATCGCGGTTATTGAGCGTTTGGTTGATAAAGGCTATGCGTATCAAGCAAAAAGCGGCGATGTGCTTTTCGATGTAAGTAAGTTTGATGATTACGGAAAGTTGAGCAAGCAAGACCTTGAACAGCTAAATGCTGGCGCGCGCGTTGAAGTTGCTGCAGGCAAAGATGATCCATTAGATTTCGTATTGTGGAAATCGACGAAACCAGGTGAACCCGCGTGGGCATCACCATGGGGAGAAGGCCGTCCTGGCTGGCATATCGAATGTTCGGCGATGAATCACAAGCATTTGGGCGCGCACTTCGATATTCACGGTGGAGGGTCTGACCTTATCTTCCCACACCATGAAAATGAAGTTGCACAGTCATGCTGCGCGTATGACACGCCATATGTGAATGTATGGATGCACACAGGCATGGTGCAAGTTAACGACGAGAAAATGTCAAAGTCGTTAGGTAACTTTTTTACATTACGAGATGTGTTAAAAGAGCATGACTCAGAAACGTTGCGTTTCTTTTTGATGTCTGCACACTATCGCAGTCAGTTAAGTTACTCGCAAGACAACATTACGCAGGCGAAAGCTGCCCTAGAACGCTTGTATACGGCATTGCGTGGCGTAGACATTGATGACACGACTGATTTGTCTTATGGCGGTTATTTAGCGCGCTTCGAAGCGGCAATGAATGATGATCTGAACGTACCAGAAGCCTTTTCAGTGTTGTTTGAAGTGGCCCGTGAGCTTAATCGTCAGAAAGATAACCAGAGTGAAGCTGGCAAGTTAGCTGCTGTATTAAAAGGCTTGGGTGCAATTTTGGGCATGCTACAAAGCGACCCTGATGCGTTCTTGAAAGGCGGTGAAGGTAACGACGACGAAGTGGCAGAAATTGAAGCGCTTATCAAGCAGCGCAACGATGCACGTGCGGCAAAAGATTGGGCTGCTGCTGACGCTGCGCGTGATGCGCTAACAGCGAAAGGCGTTGTATTAGAAGACGGCCCAAGCGGAACAACGTGGCGAAAAGCGTAGCAATAGTTGTTGTATTTTGAGTCGAGAAAGCCCACTTATTGTGGGCTTTCTTATTTTATACTTTAAAGTTATTGGTTTACGATGTTCACACATTGTAATTAGTGCGGTACGGGCGTTTATGTTGAAGGTGAATGCCAGCCACCATGCAACGAACAGAGCCTCCTCCCATTTCAAGAGTAGGAACAGCGATGGGGAGTAGAGTAAGATCACCAGGTAGTAATGCTAATTGCGCTTCATTCAATGAATCGAAAGCAGTTTTTGACAGAAGTAATAAGCGTTTTCCACCGCTATTCAAAAGTTCTAAGCAATTTCCTGCAAAACTATTCACTTGTTCTTCGCTGATATCGATAACTATTTTACCTGTCTTCTTAAGCGCTGAAAGCACCATATCTTTGTCGCTTTCTTCTATCATGCTGGTAGCAACAATGGCAAAGTCGCTGCCCACACACATTATTACGTTGGTGTGGTAAACAGCCGTACCCAAAGTATCAAACGCTTTAAAACATATGGGCGTTAAGCCAATGGCTTCACAAGCCAATGTTACAGCTGTTTTATTGGCGCGCTGGGAGAGGCAAGCATAGGCTAGCGCGTTTACGTGATCGATAACCATCGCCCCTGTGCCCTCAACAATGTGTCCGTCTTTTTCAAGAAAAGACAAATCTACAGCTTGCTGCACGTTGTAGTGCTGTTGCAGATAACTGACAATATCGTCACGACGCTCTACTCTGCGGTTTTCACAGTGCATTGGATACGTAATTAATAAGCCATTGGGGTGAGTGCTAAGCCAGTTATTCGGAAATACCGAATCAGGCGTATTTTTTTCTTCGCTTTCAAAAACCTCTACGTTTATATCATTTCTACGTAAGGTGCTTACCATGTCGTCAAATTCTCGCTTCGCATCTTCTGAAATTTTAGACGTGTTCGCATTCACTATATCAAGAGGCGCCTGAAAGCTATTGTCTTTAGCCGTTTGCTCGTTGGGGCGGAAGGCGTTAGGGCGCACCATTAGTACAGTGTTCGGTATAATTGACTTGGTAGATACGGCGTAATTGGTTTGCATAAATTTCTAATGGCCTTAATAACTTGTCTACTACATAGCTTGGCTATTTTATGCTTTGCACTACGATTTCAACCATGGTCAACATGTTACAATCTGATATTTAAGTTGAGCATATTGTACAAATTGAATTACATTGTGCGTAGTTTATGGTTCTGTATTGTTAAGCATGTGTTTTCCATAGTGTGAGGTTAGTCGTGTTTGTTGATTTGGACGCAAAAGATAGAGAGCTACTTGATATATTAAAACGGGATGCTCGTACGCCTGTGACGGTGCTTGCTGAAGTATTATCTCTTTCGCGAAATACAGTACAAAAACGTATAGACAGGTTAGTTAATACGGGCGTGATCGAAGCATTCACAGTGCGTGTTAACGAGCAGTTGCAGCCTGACAAAATAAAAGCACTAATGTCGGTCGAACTAGAAGGGCTAAGCACCACTAAGCTCATTAGCAAGTTAAGAAAGTTAGATGGTGTAGAGCGTTTTCACACCACAAATGGCAATTGGGATGTGTTAATTGTAATTACCGCCGAAAGCCTGGCACACCTAGATAGTATTCTAAAACAAGTGCGTGACACTGGCGGCGTGTTAAACAGTGAAACCAGTATTATTCTGTCTACCACACAGAGATAGGCTACCTAATTAATATCAGGCTTATCTGTTGGAATTGCTGATTCTTTCTGCATAAGATGCGATTTCCAGCGCTGTTGGGCGACATGAGCTTTGACCAATTCCAAGCATTCATTCACCACGCTCAGCACTTCTTTATCTAGTGCATCCGCAGAAGGGGTGTAGTCACGCATACCCACTGAAATAAAGTGATCAATGCGTTCTGAGTCTAAATCGCTGAGTAAATTGACTAACGATGATGTCACTATGTCCGTTACCGATTCTTCCAGGGTGTTTTCAATAGTTCGCCCAATCACAGGAAGATAATTCAGCGTCGACACCTGTGCATTCGCACGTACCGCTTTGCCAACACTTTTTCTAACATGCTCTCTAATAGCTTCGCCATGCTCATCACTGCTTATCGAGTTGCCTAAGTGATTAACGACACCCGCAAGCCACTGTGTAATAACAGGGCGTCGTGGGGCGAGTACCTGTTCATTAATATCGTCTAGCAGAGGAGAGCCTGCTGAGATATCTTTTTGTGCATCGCTTAATACTTTCACTACAATCCGATCACTCAGTTCTTCTACAAATACATCGGCGTAGAAGGCGAAAAAGCGAAAAATCGCGGTTTGGTTAAGGTCGATAATCTTAAACTTATGCAGGCGATGCAGTATCGAAAATATACGTAGGAAACGAAATAGTCGGGTGGCACCTGTAGGTATTAGCCCGATAATGTCGTACCAATGTAAGAACGGAAAGAAATACCAGCGCAGGTGCTCTTTTCGTACGATGGCCACTATCCATCTGAAGCAAAACTCAGAGAAGAAAATGCCTATGAATACTAGGTCTACTAGCAGGAAATTGTGGTGAATGGGATCGTATGCGCTAATGAGGGCAGGGAAGTAAACTCCCAGCTGGCTATAAACAAAATCAGTGGCATACAGAGAATCAAAGATGAGCCATGCTAAGTTGACAAAAAGCACACCTAGCATGACTAAATCTAAAATTAACCAAGGGGTTTCATGGCTGTTGCGCAAATTTTCTCGGTTAATTTTTAGCATGTCCGTATCCAGTTTTAACGTTATGGTTGGCGTTTAGCCTGAAGAGTTTAAACGTGTTACATCAACGTAGAGCTTAAGCTTTTGACCCGGTTGTAAGTAACGCTTTGCATTCAAGCCATTCCACTTACTAATATCGGCGACCTTAATATTGAACTTGCTCGCAATGCGTGACAGTGAATCTCCGTTTCGAACGGTATAAGTTAACTGCTTTGTAATACCACCGTCAGATTTTCCTTCAAGCCATACTACCAGTGTTTTGCCCGGGTGCAGCATGTCACCTGGCGCCATGCCGTTCCATTTGGCCAGTTGCTTCGTACCGACTTTATATTTACGCGCAATATCCCAAAGCGTATCACCTGATTGAACCGTATGACGAACCTTTTGTTTTGACGATGAGCTATTTTGCAAGCTTGCCAAGCGTTGCTCTTGAGATAAAGAGTAGCTATCAAGTTCTTGCAGAGCCACAGGCACCATAATGGCTTGCCCAACACGGATCATCGAGCCATCGAGTTCATTGACTTGCTTAATCACCTTAACCGTGGTGTGGTATTGCTTTGCGATTTTTATAAGGCTATCGCCGGATTTCACAGTGTGACGAACCCAATTGAGACGTTCTTTTTGGTCTATTTTGGCAAGTGCCTGAGAGAACGCGTCAGCCTTATCAAGGGGCAGCACAAGACGGTGAGGGCCTTCTGGTGAGGTAGCCCAGCGGTTAAAACCAGGGTTCAAACCGTGAAGTTCTTTTAGCGAAAGGCCCGCTAGGTCAGCCGCAAATGCTAAGTCGACTTGTGAACCAATATCCACAACTTTAATAACGGCAACATTTTCAACTTCTGGCCATGCAAAAGCATATTCTTCTTTGTGCTTTAAAATATCGGCAAGCGCGAGCAACTTAGGAACGTAAGCGCGAGTTTCTCTTGGAAGGCTTAAGTTCCAAAAGTCAGTAGGCTTACCGGCACGCTTATTACTTTTAATCGCGCGCATAACTCGGCCTTCACCACTGTTATAGGCCGCTAAGGCATGTAACCAGTCGCCGTCAAACATCTTGTTAAGATAAGTGAGATAGTCAAGGGCACCTTGCGTAGATGCAATTACATCGCGTCTACCGTCATACCACCAGGTTTGATCCATACCAAAGCGCTTGCCTGTTGCGGGGACAAACTGCCACATACCTGCGGCTCGACCATGTGAATAGGCAAATGGATCGAATGCGCTTTCTACAATGGGTAGCAGTACCAACTCCATTGGCATGTCGCGTTTTTCAATTTCTTCAACAATGTAGTACAAAAATGGCTTGGCGCGTTTTACTACACGAGACATATATTCAGGGTGTTTCAAATACCACTTTTTCTGTGCTGTGACGCGAGCATCATCGGGAATAGTAAGTGCGAACTTTGCACTGGCACGCTCCCATACGTCTGTGATCACCACTTCAGTGATTATCTCGGGAGTTTCAGTGGCATCAGCCACGTCTTCTAATACGTCGTCGTTTGGATGGACGACATCAATAACGCCATCGCGTGCAACTTCACAATCGGCAATTGCATCTTCGGTGGTGTGGAGGACCGAACAGGCTTCTAGCGCCGCTTTTTCGTTGCTTTCTAATTGTGCGTTTTCAGCGTCATTGTTAGTTAGCTGACAACCCGTTAAACCTAACGCCAACAACAAAGGCGAAAGCGGAAAAAACTTCAACTGCATAAATGAAGAAACCTCTTGGAGCACTGCAAACCTGCCATATTACGGCAACTAGCTTGCTTTTGCATCAAAACTCATCTTTCCAGCGACGAACTGCAGCAAATACGGCAACATCATCAGCTAGGCTATTTTCGCAATACGCTTCGGCTGCTGTTTTTACAGAAAGTTCATGAGAACGCAAAAAAGGATTAATGGCCTTTTGTTCTTTAAGCGTTGAAGGAAGTGTGGGTTTGTTCTTGTCTCGGGTAGCTTGTACCCACTGGGCATAATTCACAAGTGCGCTATTATCTGGCTCTACCGCAAGCGCAAAACTCACGTTAGCTTGCGTGTATTCATGCGTGCAATACACCTTTGTGTTATCAGGAAGGCGTTTTAATTTATTGAGCGAATGCAGCATTTGTTCTGGCGAGCCTTCAAATAACCTGCCGCAGCCCGCTGAAAACAGCGTGTCGCCACAAAATACAAGGCCGTGACCAAAAAAGGCAATATGATCTAATGTATGCCCTGGGACTTCCATTACCTGTAGCGCCATTTTTAGCACCGGTAAAGTGACGGTATCACCCTGTGAAACCGACTTGGTTAAGCCGCGAATATGCCCGCCTCTTGGACCAATAACGGGGAGTTCTGGGTGTGCCGACACCAATTTGGCAATACCGCCAGTGTGGTCTCGATGATGGTGAGTAATAAGCACCGCAGACAGTGTTAACCCATTGGCTTTTACATATTCTAGCACTGGCTGTGCATCGCCCGGGTCAACCACCACAGCATTTGATTTATTGTGTATACACCAAATGTAATTGTCGGTAAAAGCGGGAATGGGGTGAATTGTTAAACCTGACGGTAAGGTGTCTTGGGTCATGATGTACCTGCTTGTGTAGGTAGAATTATGCGTTACTATAGGAGCTTGTGAACAGCAGAGCAACAAAAGAGCGCGCTAAGTGATTATCAAATCGGCGTTTAAAGCCAAGCCTTTGCGCTACCCAAATAGCTGGGGAGATTTTCCAGCAGGGGAGCATATACAACACGCCGTTAGCGCGGTGTGTAATGATTATGCTGAGCGCATTTTTGGGTATCACTTTGCCAAACTAGGTACGTTAAGCTCTGCCATTACGTTAGATAGAAGCCCCATCCGTCATCATATTAATCACGTCCCTACCTTGCCTGCGGATAAGGCAGGCATATCATCACATTCTAACCTTGTTGTGGGGCAGTCTCATTGCCTGCCATTTTCTGAGAACAGTATTGATGGCTTTTTGTTAGCAAATGAGTTGGATTTTGCACAAGATCCGCACGAAATATTGCGTGAAGTTGATAGAGTTATTACCCATAGTGGCTATGTCATTATCAGCGGATTTAACCCACTTAGTTTGGCTGGAATCGCAAAGTTTTTGCCGGTAAAAAGAGGCAATGTGTTGCACGATGCGCGTTTTTTTACCAGCTATCGAATAAAAGATTGGTTGCAGTTGTTGGGCTTTGAAATTGTAGAGCAGCGGCAAGTACTGTTTTCGACCCTATTTTTTCAGCAAAAATGGAAAGGTGCAGCAAAGTTACAGCAATACCTGTCTTCTTACCTTCCTTGGTGCAGTGCGGTTTACGTGATATTAGCGAAAAAACGTGTGTTTCCGATGACCGCTATCAAGCCTAAGCGAAAACTCAAGCCACAGTTCTCGGCCGTTGGCGCTAGCGCTCGAGCGTCGACACTAAGTCGGTATAGTAGTAAGTAGGCTAGCAATAATAAACGTGGCCAAATACTGACTGAAATGCGAGTTACTCACTGAAGCATACAAAAAAAGCCATGATAGGTTTCCCTGTCATGGCTTTTGCATTTTTTGCACTAATGATATGCGTGTTACTTAACGCGCATACCAGGCTTAGCACCTTCATGCGGCTCTAAAATATAAAGTTCATCACCACCAGGACCGGCGGCTAATACCATACCTTCACTCATGCCGAAACGCATTTTACGTGGCGCAAGGTTTGCTACCATTACGGTGTGTTTACCGATAAGTGCTTCAGGCGAATAGGCCGACTTGATACCAGCAAAAACTTGCTTGGTTTCGCCGCCTAAATCTAACTCTAGGCGTAAAAGCTTGTCAGCTTTCTCTACATGTTCAGCCTTTGCAATACGCGCAATACGTAAATCTACCTTAGCGAACTCGTCAAACGAGATAGTGTCGCTGATAGGATCTTTTGCAAGCGGGCTATCTGGGTCGATTGCCGGTTCAGTTGGCGCTAGGCTTTCTTTTGAATCTTCAACCATGGCGTCGATTTTCTCCATTTCTACACGCTGCATCATTGGCTTAAATTTGTTGATGGCGTGGCCTTTTAATAGGGTTTGCAGTGAATTCCAGTCGAACGTGTCATTTAAGAATTCTTCAGCTTTTACTGCAAGCACAGGAAGTACTGGCTTTAAGTAAATAACCAATAGACGGAACATGTTAATGCCCAGCGAGCACACATCGTGCGTGAACTGCTGTTTAGTTTCGTCTTTAATGGTTACCCAAGGTGCATTGTTGTCAATAAACTGGTTAGCTTTATCAGCAAGAGCCATAATTTCGCGCACAGCTTGGTGATACTTACGTTTCTCGAAAAGTGCAGCAATGCTGTCTGACGCATTTTGGAACTCAGCAATAAGCTCTGGCTCAATCACGTTGTCTGATAGCTTGCCGTCGAAACGCTTGGTAATAAAGCTTGCACAGCGGCTAGCGATGTTTACTACTTTACCCACTAGGTCTGAATTCACCTTTTGAGCGAAGTCAGTAAAGTTAAGATCGATATCTGTAACACCATCACCTAACTTAGACGCGAAGTAGTAACGTAGGTATTCTGGGTTCAGGTGGTCTAGGTATGTACGGCCTTTAATAAAGGTACCGCGCGACTTCGACATCTTCGCACCATTTACCGTTACAAAACCGTGAATGTTTACGCCAGTCGGCTTACGGTATCCCGCACCTTCTAGCATTGCAGGCCAGAATAGGCAGTGGAAGTACGTTATGTCTTTACCGATAAAGTGGTACAGCTCAGCCTCTGAGTCTGCTTTCCAGAAGTCGTCAAATTCAAGGTTGTTCTGGTCGCAGAAGTTTTTGAAACTTGCCATGTAGCCAACAGGTGCATCTACCCACACGTAGAAAAACTTGTTAGGTGCACCTGGAATTTCAAAACCAAAATATGGCGCGTCACGGCTGATGTCCCACTGTTGAAGACCTTCAGTGAACCACTCTTGTAGTTTGTTTGCCATTTCTTCTTGAAGAGCGCCAGAACGGATCCATTCTTTTAGCATGCCTTCAAACTTTGGCAGGTCGAAGAAGAAGTGCTCAGACTCTTTAAGTACCGGGGTTGCACCAGATACAACGCTGCGCGGGTTCTTTACTTCAGTCGGGCTATACGTAGCGCCACACACATCACAGCTATCGCCGTTTTGGTCTTCTGCGCCACAACTTGGGCATGTGCCTTTTACGAAACGATCTGGCAGGAACATTTCTTTTTCAGGGTCGAAAAGCTGATTGATAGTGCGCTTACTGATGTAACCGGCGTTATCTAAACGCGTGTAAATTTCTTCACACAGCGCCTTGTTTTCAGGTGAATGGGTTACATAGTAGTTGTCGTAATCAACGTGAAAATCAACAAGGTCTTGGTGATGTTCAGCGCGGGTTCTTGCCACCATTTCTTCTGGTGTAATGCCAAGCTCTTGAGCTTTAAGCATAACCGGCGTGCCGTGTGCATCATCGGCGCAAACACTGTAACATTCGTTTCCGCGAAGGCGCTGAAAACGAGTCCAGATGTCGGTTTGAATATGTTCTAGCAAATGCCCTAAATGAATAGAGCCATTTGCGTATGGCAACGCACTGGTTACCAGAATTCGGCGTTTTTCTGACATAATGACGTTATTGATTCTTTGCGTTTCAAAATGGGTGCAAATACTAGCGGAAAACCGCGTTTTTTGCATTACGTAATTCACACAATTGTACTACTAGTAAGGCTTTTTATGTTCTTTTCTCGCAAAGCAGAGCCGGTAACCCACAAAGTTGCTGCTATTTTGGCCACGTATTTTTCGCTCGATGTGGAAGATACCTTGCTTTGGTGTGCTTTTAGTCAGCCTGAAAACGAAGATGCGGGTGTGACGGTAACCTTACCATTTTGTATCGCCACGCAATTACCAGTGCTTAAAGAAGAAGTCATTAAACAACTAAAAGGTAAGCTTGATGATGCCACACTTACCTTTAAACAACATATTGCCAGCGGTGAAACTGAGGTTGCGCCCGTTACCAATATTAAAAATATTATTGCCGTTGCCTCAGGCAAAGGTGGGGTAGGTAAGTCTACTACTAGTATTAATCTTGCATTTGCACTTATGCAGGAAGGCGCCAAAGTGGGTATCTTAGATGCCGACATTTATGGGCCCTCTATTCCTATCATGTTGGGCAACCCTGACGCACACCCTGAAAGTGAAGACAACAAGCACATGCAGCCACTAAAAGCGCATGGCTTGGTGGCGAACTCCATTGGTTATCTAGTGCCTCAAGAAGATGCTGCAGTATGGCGTGGACCTATGGCGAGTAGGGCGCTTAAACAGCTATTAGACGAAACCTTATGGCCAGTGCTCGACTACCTTATTGTAGATATGCCGCCAGGGACAGGTGATATCCAGTTAACTATGGCACAGCAGGTGCCATTAACTGCGTCAATTGTGGTGACTACGCCGCAAGATTTAGCGCTAGCCGACGCGCAAAAAGGTATAAGCATGTTTGAAAAGGTCAATGTGCCTGTGCTTGGCCTAATCGAGAACATGAGCTATTACCAGTGCAGAGCCTGCGGTACTAAAGATTATGTGTTTGCCAAAGACGGTGGTGAAGCGCTTGCCGAACGTCATGGCTTACCGCTTTTAGGTCAACTGCCTCTTGATATTCATATACGCGAACATGGCGATGCAGGTACGCCGTTATTGCTGGAAACACCCGATAGTCCGCTGAGCGAAAGCTATCGAGAGGCTGCCCGCGCCCTTTCTATGCAATTAGCGTTGTCGGTTGCACCGCGAAAAGGAGGCGTTAGCCATATCAAAGGAGACCCCATTGGAATTGTTGGAAAGTCTGATTGATGCATTGCGCTGATAAATAGTTAACCACTTGTCCATAAATAAGGTGAAAAGCGCATAAAACCTTGCGTTACACAGTTGATTGGGACTACCGACATACGCATAATAGCGGCCTACAGAATAGAGGAATACACCATGCGTTTGTGCGATCGCGACATTTATCAATATTTACAAGACGGCAAAATCAATATCGACCCAGCTCCAAGTTATGACCAAATAAGCGGTGTTACGGTAGATATTCGTCTTGGTAACAAGTTTCGCGTGTTTGAAGATCACCAAGCGCCGTTTATCGACCTAAGTGGACCAAAGGCACAAGTGCAAGAGGCCCTTGACCATGTAATGAGCGATGAAATTGAACTGGAAGAGGGGAAAGCATTTTTCTTACACCCTGGCGAGCTTGCTCTGGCAATTACGCACGAATCAGTAACGCTGCCAGATAACATTGTTGGCTGGTTAGATGGACGTTCGTCTCTTGCGCGCCTTGGCCTTATGGTACACGTTACCGCGCACCGAATCGATCCAGGTTGGTCTGGCAACATCGTATTGGAATTTTACAACAGCGGTAAACTACCTTTAGCACTTCGCCCAAAAATGAAAATTGGGGCACTGAGCTTTGAGGTGTTATCGGCACCGGCTGAAAAACCCTACAACGCTCGCGTTGATGCTAAATACAAAGGCCAAGCTGGCGCAGTAGCCAGCCGTATTTCATCGGATGACGAGAACAAATAAATTTCCAATTGCCTAGTGCGTTTTCCCTTCATTACTGGTAGAAAATATAAGTTAAAACAATAACAACTTATAAACGCTATCAGTAAAGGGAAGCGCAATGCAATCACACCCTCAAACGCCTTCGGCTATGCCAAGCAAGCCACCAACACGCAAAAACAGCATTATTCTTTTCGCGTTTATTCTGTCGGTATTAAGTGGCCTAGCGCTTTGGGCTGTAGGACAACCCAGCGACATATTTTTTACCGCAGCCATAACGCTATGTGTTGCCATTTTGTGGGTAACCGAAGCTCTCCCTATACCCGCTACCTCACTTTTACCTTTTGCATTATTTCCCTTGTTCGGTGTGCTGTCGCACAGTGAAGCTGCGTCGTCGTTAGGTAGCCATGTCATTATTTTACTTATGGCCGCCTTTATGTTGTCGAAAGCGTTGGAAAGGGCCAATTTGCATAAACGATTTGCCATATACATGCTGCGGTTAACAGGGAGTGGAAGCCCCCTTAAGCTTGTGCTTGGCTTTATGTTAACTACCGCTGTTCTAAGTATGTGGATAAGCAATACCGCCACAATACTCATGATGTTACCCATGGCAATTGCCATTATTAATGCCGTAGATAACCCTCGATTTGGTGTTGCACTTATTCTTGGCATTGCATATTCAGCAAGTTTAGGAGGCGTTGGCACACCTATAGGCACACCGCCTAACATTATCTTTATGAGTGTTTATGAAGAAACACAAGGTGTTGAATACAGCTTTATTGAATGGATGAAAACGGGCGTACCTATAGTCATGATTGGCGTGCCGATAATGGCACTTTGGCTCGCCCGTGGTATTAAAGAAGTCGGTAATATTAATTTACCTGTACCTGGGGTGTGGAGCGTGGCTGAAAAGCGCGTATTGATGATTTTTGGTACCGTGGCAATGGCATGGATATTCCGCCCATTTTGGACCGCGTGGATTGGCGTGACTACCATCAGTGACAGTACTATTGCTGTTGCCGGCGTTGCAGCAATGTTTTTGACTAATAGCGGTAATGATAAGGGCCAAGTTGATGCCAAGGGCAATAACGACAAGCTCCTTGATTGGAAGACAGCCAATGATATTCCATGGGGCATGCTTTTGCTATTTGCTGGCGGTATATGTATTGCGAAAGCTTTCACTGCGTCGGGCCTAAGTGTATTAATGGGTACATGGCTAACAGGCCTTTCAACACTTCCTGTGATATTACTTGTGTTGGGTATTTGCTTGTTTGTTACTTTCTTAACGGAAATTACGTCGAACACCGCAACATCAACACTATTAATGCCTATTTTGGCTGCGGCAGGCTTGGCAGTAGGCGTAGATCCTAAACTACTAATGATACCTGCTGCAATCAGTGCCAGCTGTGCTTTCATGTTACCCGTTGCAACAGCGCCGAATGCTATAGCCTATTCAACAGAAAAGTTTGATATAAAAACCATGGCGAGAGAGGGCATTGTACTGAATGTACTGGTAGCGTTGGTGGTTACAAGTGTGTGTTATTTAACGTTAACGTAGTAAAAGTGCCGTTAAAACTTTAAGAACTGGTTAGCAATTAAGCGCTTAAGTAAGCTAATTGCTAATTCTCGTTGCAAAGTGAATAAATTTAAGTAGACTTACTCGCTCTTTCGGTCGGTGTGTAGCGCAGCCTGGTAGCGCACTGTCATGGGGTGTCAGGGGTCGGAGGTTCAAATCCTCTCACACCGACCAATCTATATCTATAGTAATCAGAAAGTTACAAATAATAACCCCAATATATGTAGCAAATGAAATTCTGATAATTTAAACCATGTAGCATATATGTAGCTTGGTTTACTCATACATAATTTCTCATTTAAAGCTTCCCTAAGCATCTGCTTAACGATAATACCCTGATTGTCAGCATACTTAACATTTAAGCAAATCTTTGTACTTCGCTACTGTCTGACGAGTTAGACCAGATTCCTTTGCTAGGTTGATTTGAGTAAGGCGCTCGCCTCGCTTTGTAAGACGAGATCTAGCTTCTAATATTTGTTGTATGGTTTTCTCTTGTCGCGTTCGGTGCGTGTAACGTGCACCTTCTTGCTGTGCCAGCTTTTGGGTAATCGCTTGGATGGGTAGGTTCCAAAGACCTGCTATGCCCCTATTATGTGGTGGGTTGTAGTTAAGCCAGGTCCATTTAGAAACACTTCGAACAATCGAAGAAAGCTCATTAAGGGACAATTGGTGCGTTTTACTAAGGTCTTTTCCGGTAAAATCATTAAAGTAAGTCGCGAGTTGAAGAAGGTGGTGTTCCCATTGCTCATAGCTCCAATTTATCCTTGCGAAAATTACTCTGCGGTAAGCTTCGAACCTTAGTTTATGGAACACCGTGCAGTTTCTTGAATCGGGAACATCATCCCAATCAAAGTCTCCACGTTTGTACATTTCTGGTCGCTCAAACCCATCGTTTAGTTCGTTTAAGTTATATTCGTGATCGTGTAGAAAACTTGTCTTCCAAAATGGATGAAGTGGGTTCTTGCAAAGTGGACCGGTGTAGGCATTATCGGCAATCAATTCGCAAGTCATCTTTCTTTTGATATCGCTTAGGAAATCTATAGGTTTTCGACGTGAATTCCGGCTAGTTGGAACATTTTGAATGGCGTAAAAAAGGTGTGCGGAGGTCTGTTTCAACTTAGCTTTAGGACCTTGACCACTTACGATTATGTTTGGTGGTGGTAGAAGTTTATCTTCCCATATAAATGGGTCTGTCCCGTCTAAATCAAATACCAGCCAGCATTTTGTGTTTGCTGGATTAACCTGGATGTGGAGATACTTTTGTAAGGCACTATATTTATACCGAAAAGAACTCTTTGTCACATCTTCTTGTGCGCAAAGAGTTTGTGGGGGAGTCGTGATTTCTAGCCGCTCGGTTAGCCTCTCTCGCGCACAAGCAGGCGCAGCCAAGGCTGGCTGAATTAATTCAGATAACATAAACTACCAATGTTGAAATTCAGTTCAACACGGCAGGCAGTGAGTTTGGTCGCTTATGCCTGCCGTATTCTCAGACTAAGCAACTTCGCCGTAGGTACGGAGCCAGCTTTCCAGCTTGGATTCTTCAAAGAGTAGTTTTCCACCAATTTTAATTGCTTCAGGCGCGAGCTTGTTAGCTAGAGTATTATCGCCTTCTTCAATGGCAGATTTACGTTTATTTCGTAAATTGTAAAGATGCTGAGGCGTACAATTTAAGTACGCTGCTGCTTGTTTCGTGGTAATAAATGCGGACATGAGCCCTCCTAACCGTAATACCTAAACCTGTTAAACATTTATGAAGTGATTGACCTGGGGAAGGTCCGTCCTTTTCCTCACTACGTGTAACAGGCAGCTGGTTAGAGCGCCTTTTTTTGCTGATGATTAAATCAGTGGAGCAACGTTATTACATAAGTAGATTTGAGTAAAGTGGATTTTATTGGCAATGTATATGAGAATCGATTTTTTAACGCTTTCTAAGCGTTTATTCTATCTGAGGTGTAAACTTGCATAACGACATAATATCCCCTGCATACTTTGGCTATCTGCACTTGCCCTCAATTTGGGTGGATGAAGCAATTGAAAGCGATCATTTCAGAAACGCTTCAAGTGAAAAAGTCTTTGAATTTGTGCATTCTTGCACCTTAAATTGTGGGATAACTGTTAAAGCTAGACGAGATGGTTTCTTTCTCTTTGATACTCACGAATGGGAGCCCGCTGCTGCTACATTGATTTCTCAGTGTAATAGTAATAATGGGACAAAACATCGTGACGTTAGTTCTTCAACGGAATTAGCTGAGCAACGATCACATGTGAGAGCTCAGCTTATTAATGCCTTTCAGTTGTGCGTGCATAAAGCTAGAAGAGAAATCTTGGGAATTCAGACTAGTTTAGGGCCCGAGGTAGGAGCTGAAGATGTTACGTATTTTTATTCCGATGCTATCCCACATAAACTTAATTTCCACTCTGAATCCTCGCCTTATCAATGTTTTCTAGCGGCTACACATGAGCAATTTTTCAAAAGAGAACCAAAGGCCATAGAGCGGAGGGGAACTTTAACAATAGAAGCTCTGGTTTACGCATATTCGGTATTAGAAAAGACAATTTCCAACAACTACAATGCTTCGCTAAGAGTTGTGGAGTTGATAGTTAGGTCTATCCACAGATATAGCCAGAACTCCATGGCCGAATCGTTAATTCAGAGTTGGACCGCGTGCGAATTAATGTTGAATTATCTCTGGGAGCTATATTTGAATAGTAAGAAAGGGCCAGCAGGTACATATGAGAGAATGAATCGAGGGCGAATAAAAAAGCTTACTGGTAGAGATTTTTCAGTATCTAGTGTAACCGAGCTTCTTGAATTGTCTGGTCAATTAGATTTTGATTTAATGAAGAATCTCCACGAAGTTCGAACAAATAGGAATGCTTGGTTACATTCACTAAAAGAGATAACTCCTCAAATTTGCGGACTATCTATCAAAAATGCTACTACTCTCTTTAAGTTGGTCAGTGATATTAGTTTTCACACCAGTTTAACTCGTACTTTACCTAGCACTGGAGGAGTGAGGGCGGACTTGTATCCGCGGCGCACAATGTAGAGATTTTCGATAGCTAATTGAAGGAAAGCTACGCAGCCGATGGCTGCGCATCCCAATGCAAAGTAAAAACCCAACACAAGAATTACAGTTGAGTGAAGCTCTGTCAAAGGTTCTAGTAGTAGAACTCACCGCGGTCGTGGGCATCACGCGCTTCTTGTTCTGAATAATCATCCCCGAAGAAATTTACATTTCCTGCGCCGTCATTGTGTTCATCAATAAACTTGTCTCTTTTTTTTGCATCTTCGCTTAGATCATCTAGCAGAACTTCTAACGCAACCAAGGCGGTTGTTTTTAATATCTTCGAAAGCATATTGCACTCCAATAAAACTAAGGATTCCTGAGTATCTATGACTCATTAAAGCTAAGAAACTCTTAGTTTTCAAGTTTTAGTTAGTTCCAAATATGAATAACGATGAGTCGCCTTTTCCCAGACGATTGAAGCAGGCTAGAAAAGATCGGGGATTGTCTCAAAAGCAACTCGGTATCCTGTCAGGAATGGACGAGTTTTCAGCTTCTGCTCGTATGAACCAATATGAAAAAGGAGTCCATTCGCCCGACTTTAAGACGGTAAAGGCGTTAGCGGAGGTGCTGAAAGTTCCTACAGCTTTTCTTTACTGTGAAGAGGATGACTTGGCGGAACAGATTGCCAGTTTTAAAAATGGCTAGTTCTCGCCGGTGTTACTCACTTGTTTTGACGCGAAGTGGAAATAGCCAGCGAAGAATGCAACCAAGCCAAGTATCATCAAATTGCTCACTATTAGCGGTGTCATAAGAACCTCCTCGATCGATGAGATTAAAGCGTAAGATAGTTTGCTGTTAACAGCAAGTTGAACGCAAAACCCAGCCCTCGCTATCGAGGCATCATGAGCATTATGCCTCTCTTTTTTCGGGCGCGTTGCCGCCCGCTATGTCGAAGCCGAAAATCGTCTTCAGCATAGCGGGCGTCTGGGTTTTGCTTTCTTACATGCAGCTATCTGTTTGCAGGCGTTATTTGCAGATTGAAAAAGATTTTTTCAGCAGGTAATCTCTAAATGTATAGCCCGTTCGGGCATCGAAAAAAGTCGGCGCATTCAGCTGCCGTTTACACGTAGTGAGGACCCTCACTTTTCATAGCTATATTCATGTCACGCCGCATTTTCAGGCGTTTTTAAAGTCGGCGCATTCAGCTGCCGTTTTCACGTATCTGAGGTTTTAAATTTTGGCGAGATCAGTCCGAGCCAAGCGTAGTAGCGCTAAACAGGGGCGAATAGGCTTTAGTGTCGCTGAGCCATATAAGGCCAGTCAATCTTACAATACGCAGGATGTGTCATGAATTTTAATGAAGTAAACGAAGTTGCTCAGCTAAAAGCTGAAACCAAACTAATTGCCAGGAAGAGAAAGAAAGCTTCAAAGCTCGATGTTTATCGGTATCAGTTATGTAAACTTTTTCATGCCGGTGCCACAAAAGCAGAGCTGCAAAGGTGGTTAATCAAGAAAAAGGGGATGCGTGTCGATTGGACAACAGTGAAACGATGGCTTGATAAAAATGCCTAAGTTTGCAAAAGCCAGTACGCAGGCTCATAACGTCATTAAGGCGCTAACAAAGGCCGAGAAAATACAATCTCTTGGAACAGCTAGAAACTACGAAGAAGCCCTGAAAAGGGTTTCTTTTTGGGTCAAGGAAAATAAGCTCAACGGCTTGCAATCTTTATCGTTAGAACAAGCACGGTTTTACCTTGAGTATCGCGCTGAGAGTGTAGGGCAAAAAACACTTGATATGGAACGTCAGGCCTTGCAAGTAATGATGCAGCTAAATGGTAAATTACCTGATAGCGGTAAGCTCTATATCGTCAAGTCAGAATTAGCAGAAGCAACACGGTCCAGGGCTTATACTAGCAACCAAGCCGAGGCCGTATCTCAGGGACAGTTGTATAAGCATAGTCTAGCAACACAAATCGCATACGCCGCTGGGCTACGTGCTCATGAGCTTTTGACGTTGGCCAGATGTGAAGAGCGTCAGCCAGATAGACGAAAAGCATTGAGTTCAAAATGGGATGGCCGCTCAGGCTCACTTTACACTGTTGTGGGGAAGGGTGGTTTAAAGCGGCACGTGCTTATTCCTGCAGCCTTAGTAAATCAACTCGAACAGCGTAGACTAAAAAGCCCTGTGACTGTCGTTGACCGTCAAATAAAGTACCTACAGCGCTATGATATCGGTGGTGGTAAAAAATGGTCCGATTCGTTTAACAAGGCTTCCAACCATAAGTTGTTTTTCTCAACTGGCGCACATGGCTTGCGTCATAGCTACGCGCAAGATCGTATGGTTGAGTTGAAGGCTCTAGGCTACAGCAGGGCAATAGCCTTAGAGACGGTTTCTCAGGAAATGGGGCACTTTAGGCCGGAGATAACTGAGATTTATTTGTAACATTAAAACCCAATGGCGACCAAATCAATTCACTATTTTTTTAAAAATGTAACAGATACAAAACTGCTGCAAGTAGAAGAGTTCAAAAAAATATTTGATGAACTCTTAATATAAATGAGTGCAACTGAATTAATCTTCTGGCATGTAAGTTTCTTTAATTTGAGATATTTTAGAAACAAAACTGTTAAATGACTCTAGATGTTCTGTAGAAGATATCCTTTTTATCAGTTCATCAAAGTATGTCTTAGACATTATTTCTTTAGGATTGCTCTTGCTATATTTTACACGCTTTTCAACAAGTGCCGCTCTAATATAGGCTTCGTGGAACTGGGAGTGTGTGAATTTATCCGAATAATTACCCATCTCTTCAGGGTCATTTAAAACTACATTGTAGTATTGCGAATATGTGCGCATTTTTTCAGTGTTAGGCTGCCTCGATATTACTTTTTTATTGCCAAGCAACGTAGTCTCGAAACATCGCTTCTGAACAATCACATGACATTCAGTGCTTTCATTTAAATTAGCACTTGTAACCTTTTCAATAACCTCTTTTTCTCGTTCTTCAACGCTACTTTCATCGCAATCTAATACAACAAAGAAAAAGTTAACGTCACCAGCATCATTTATATCCGACACTGAATTTGAAATATGGTTTAGTATGGAAGGGTAGCCTTGTCCGGAAAATAAAAAAAAGCCTTGTTCACTCTTTCTAAAATCATCGTAACTAAGGTGTTGTTCAATACCTGGGATTAAAATTTTCAGCCACTCAGGATAAACTTTTTTCTCAGTGCTATTCCCTTCTACTAAGAAATACATCTTCATTAATCTGCTCCGTGCAAATAAATGTCACTATTTATAAGTTGAAGGAACTTATCGTGCTTACTTGTAGATTCCGATATTGCTTCCGCATATTGAGTTGATATACATCCACCTTTTCTTGTGACTATTCTCCAAAACTTAGCAGGAATCTTATTAATGATTTTAGGGTGGTGAGTACTTAAAATAATTTGAGAGTCATTGTCCTGAATATAACTAAGTATTTCAGGAAGGCAATTTACACCTAAACTATTCTCGATTTCATCAATAACCAACACTTCATTTCCAGATGAAAATAAAAGTTCGGCTAAAATTGTCATTGTTTTAAACATGCCCGATGACATAGATGCTTGACTGACTTTTGTTCCACAAATAAGTTCAATTTCTATGTGAATTCCATTTTTATTTTTGTTTGGAACACCTCCTCGGATACTATCGAGTAGCGAAATTTTCACTTTTTTTACATTCGGAAATATATTGCTATAGATAAACTCGAACTCTTCAAACGCGCTCGGGTCATACTTACTTGCATAGTAAAGTTTCTCTCGGCAATTTAATTCTGGATACTTTTCAGTAAGGCCGATAATACCCTTTTTGCCGGTATTAATCAGATCGTTTATTGTTGAATCAGACTTAATATAAACCAGTGGAATTGAACGTAAATCAGTAAACTCACGAGAGTGGCTTGATGCAATTTTTATTGAAATCAGTGAAGAATAAACTTTTTCTATAAGGTTATCGTCTCTAAAGACATATAGTAAACTCTTGTGTTTCTCAATTTGTGGAAGCTTCTCGCCATTATAGGTGATTAGGTTGTCATTCCGTTTAAAGACCTCTTTACCGTCGATAGTAAGACTTTCACTCTCTACTTTTGCAACATCCTCATCATCATCTTCATAATTTTCGTCTGACTGTATTTGTTCCACTTCACTGGAAAATTTTCCCTGCCATCTAATATCTCGATGCTCATTGTCAAAAAATTTCAAGTCCCATTCATCACCTGGTGAAGAAAGGCCTTTCGCAATACCCACTACCGTGGCTAAAGAGTCCATTATTGTAGTTTTACCTGCTCCAGATGTACCTACAAAAATAGTAAGGTCTGAAAAAGAGGTTTCTTCAATACAAAGCCCGTTAATGTCGTCTTTAAAAAACAAGCTTTTGATTATCATTTCACTTAAAATCCTTTATTAATGTGGTTCGAATGACTCGAGCATTCATTAGAATGTTATGTTTTATCTAACTCTGTTGACTTACTAGTCTGCATCTTAATAGCCCATTGCTCAAGGACTATGAGTCGTTTATCCATATATTCCTGCAAATTGTAAACTTTTTGAACACCTTGTAGTTGATGGTTCAGTATTTTTTCAACAACTATTGGGTCGGCTCCGATATCAGAATCTCCTAGTCGTGTAGCTAGAGTTCGCCGCAAGTCATGAGGAACAAACTTCGGTACACCTATCTGTTTAAGTTTTCTGTCTATAGCTCGCGATAATGAGTGCCTGTCAATTGGTTGTTCGCCTGGGCCACGTTTGACACATGTAGTACTGGGGAATACGAATTCTGAGTTAAGGTAACAAAATGCTGAGCGCAACTCATCTAGCATTACAACCATATTTTGAGTCATAGGTACCTTGTGTATCCGGTCGCCGCCTTTTTTCTGCTTAACCCGTTCACAGGGTATGGTCCATAGCATCGCCTCGAAATCGAATTCAGACCAGCGCGCACCTGTTACCTCAATCGGTCTACAGCCTGTCAACGCTATAAACTTAAGAGCATAGATAACTTGTGGGCTTACTCCTAATTTAGGTAGTCGCTCAAATACCTGTACCAATTCACCGAAGGTAAGTGCTCTTGTTCTGGGTTTCTCAAAGCCGCCAATATTTTTCTTTTTTACTGTGCTAATGGGATTGCCCTGAAGTAGATCTCTGTCAACGCCGAAATCAAACATTTGTTTCAGTATCGAAAGCGTCTTGTTAGCCTGTGTGCCAGAACTTCGGTCAGTAATGGGGTCTAGTACTTTTTCAATAACATCTCGCCTAGTGATATCTTTCAGTTTCATTTCGCCAATGGTGGGCAGAACATCTTTCTCGAACATTCTGCGCACTTCTTTTGGGTCTTTTCGGTTTACATCCACATATCGCGTTAGAAATTCATTCGCTAGCTTTGAAAGGGTAGGGCTAGCGTCTTCAATGAATTGCTCTCTCTGAGCTACTCGCTTAGTTTCATAGACATCTTCACCGGTTGCTATGCGGCCTTTTAAGCTCTCGACCTCTTTACGAACTTCTTGGAGATCTCGCTCTCCATGATAGCCTAATAGATAATTACGTTGTTTACCTCCCGAGCCGCCAATTCGATAATTCAGGTACAACGCTATTTTTGACTTATTGTCTTCTGATACCTTGCCAATCCGAGCATGAAAACCACTGAGTTTAGAATCATTAATTCGTTTGATTTGTTGAGGGACTTTACTGAGCGAAGTATCACTGATGAGTAGTTTTACGGTAGACAAATGTAGCACCACAATGGTCGAAAAATATTTTGGTGTAGCATATGTGTAGCAGCTTGGTGATTCAACTACTTGGTTCTACTTAATTCTAATCATGCCATGCGAAATTGATAAAGTTTATACATAACAATTAGTTGAAAATGATTTTTGATCTAATTAAAACTAATTTTCACTAATCAAAGATAATGTTGCTTTTCATGGGGTGTCAGGGGTCGGAGGTTCAAATCCTCTCACACCGACCAACTTCTCTCTCACCCTTGAGTTTCCATCAGCTTCTAATCCCCAATTCTTTTGTTTAAATGTGCAAGTAAATAGTCTGCAAATATCTTTACCGATTTAGGTTGGCCTTTGCGCGAGGGCATCATCAAACTCAGTTGGGCTTTTCCTGTCGTCCAATCAGGCAACACCCTTACCAGTGAGCCTTCTGCAATTTCCTGACGGCATACGTAGGCTGGTAGGCTCACTAAACCGAGCCCTTCTATTGCCGCTTGTTTTAGCGAGCCCATATCGTCACTGCAATATTGGGGAGAGAAGGGAACCGTAGTTTTTACACCCTCTTTATTTTGCAAAGTCCAATGGCCTGTTGCAGGCTGCCAACCCACTTTCAAACTGCGTCGCTTAAACAGATCGTACGGCGACTTAGGAACTCCTGCCTTCGACAAATACGCTGGGCTTGCAAACAAGTGCCAAGAAACCTTGGCCAAATGTCTTTGAATGATGCTTGAGTCGGGTAAGGCGTCGATATGCCCCCTTATTGCTAAGTCGATGCCCGATGACACTAGGTCGATGGCTTCGTTAGTGACTTGTTGTATTACCTCAACGTTGGGGTTTTCATCTAAGAATTCGAGCATTAAATCTCTTATTGCAAACTGTGCAACACCTACAGAACAACTTAACGTAACCCGCCCACTTAACGATGCACTTCTTGTTTGAATAGCAGCTTCAGCCGCTTCCATTTCATCGATAAGTGCGCGCGCGTGCCGATAAAAAATTTGACCTGCTTCTGTGACGTTAAACTGACGTGACGTTCTTTGAATTAACTTTGTAGAAAGCCTTTCTTCTAACTTTGCAACATGACGGCTAAGGCGCGATTTCGGCATGTTGAGTGCCGCTGCAGCGGGTGAAAAACCACGTTTTTCGACCACGTGAACAAAGTAAAAGTAATCATTTAAATCAATCATACAACATCTATCTAAAGGCTTTATTGTTCTAATTATAGAACGCTGATTTCAAATTATGCCACTACAAGAGTTAATCGTTCTACTGCTAGTATCTAAATCGTGATAGCACAACACCAATCTGGAGATAGCGCAATGACCACACAGATGTCCACAGTAGTAACAGGCAATACGTTTAAAATTGGAAGTGCTTTTAGTGCATTAGCTTTTAGAGAAAAGGACTTCTTTGGCGCAATGGACCCACTTGTAATGGTTGATCATTACACGATGACACAGCCGACTTTTGGTGCTCACCCTCACGCAGGGCTATCAGCAGTATCTATTCTTTTTGAAGATAGTATGGGGGAGTTCCATAACCAAGACTCACTAGGAAACGATTTCGCGCTTATGCCAGGCGACCTGTATTGGTTGAATGCCGGTTCAGGTGTTGTACACGATGAAGCGCCACGCAATGGCGCGCGTATTCACGGGTTACAAGTGTTCGTTAATTTACCTGCGTCACTTAAAAGAAATGCCCCCTCAGCACTTCATGTTAAGTCAAGCACCATGCCCGTGTATGAAAATCGAGGTACACGAGTTCGTATTGTTCTAGGCGAAAGTAACGGCCTAAAGGGGCAAAGCGCACCTACATTACCAATGACAATACTGGATGGTAAGTTAGCGCAACAAAGTACTTTCTCTCATCAGTTAAACGAACGTGAAAGTGCGTGGGTGTATGCCATTAAAGGTGAGCTTACATTGAGTATCAATGACGAACAAATCACGCTTTCTGAAGGTCAAGCGATAGCAGTATCTCAGTTGAATAACAAAGCACTCAGCCAACTTTTGCTAACGAATACGTCCGCCAAGCCAGCACATTTTGCACTTTTCGCAGGTGAACCTGTAAAAGAGCCTTTTGTTCAAAAAGGGCCCTTTGTGATGAGTTCTCAAGCCGAGATCGAAAAAGTAGAAGCTGAATTTGCATCGGGCAAATTTGGAAGCCTTGAATAGTTTGCTATCCCCATTAATCGTTCAATCTAACCATTCGTAAGGAATAATCTATGAAAATTCTCGCCATTCCCGCAAGTAACAGTAAGAAGTCAATTAACAAAGCGCTCATTAACTACGCTGCTTCATTGCTTCCTCAGCATGATATTGAAGTGATAGATATTAATGATTATGAAATGCCTATTTACAGTGTCGATCTAGAAGAGGCTTACGGGGTACCTGACGCAGCGTCGCAGTTTTATCAAAAAATAGAGCAAGCTGACGCCCTAATTATCTCTTATGCTGAGCACAATGGTAACTACACCGTAGCTTACAAAAATCTTTTTGATTGGACTTCGCGGGTTAATATGAAAGTTTATCAGGGCAAGCCTGTTGTGATGTTGTCTACTTCACCTGGTCCGGGCGGCGCAGCAAGCGTATTGAAATTGGCGGTAGAGTCGGCCCACTTTTTCGATGGGCACGTAAAAGCGTCACTTTCAATACCGAGTTTTTATGACAATTTCGACCAAGAAAAAGGGGAGCTAAGCCACCCAGAATTGATCGCCAAGCTAAAAGCCGCCTTGTCAGAAATAGAAACCAATTAACCGATATTCACAACAAAGAGAAGTGCGAAGTATGACTATTGGCATACGCGAGCTTCTCTTAATTGCACAGCCTGCACAATATTTTGTACGTAGGGTCAAGCAACCACCGCGCTGGCGGTGATACCTTCTTTCCCCCGAATAACTATGTAGCAATTCACAGGTGTCGGGGTGAATGTTACTGGTCTAATGCTCACTACTAAGAGGTAAATTCATGGCGTTACTACGAGACAAGTCTGGTCTGTTAGAGGTCACGATTTTTGTGGTATTTGCACTTACAACTAAGGCTTTGGCGCTGCAATGGACCCCGAAATATGCTGGCCCCGTAACGTTACTTCTTACTTTGGCATTACTGACAGGCTATCTGCATCGGCAAGGCAAAACGTGGAAGCACTACGGACTAAAACCGTTAACGGGTTTAAAAGCAAAATTGCTCGTGTTGCCTCAAGCGATATTGGTTTCTATCTGTTTTGCTATATCGGTGGGGTCAGTAATAGCGTTGGCAAATGCCTTTGAAATAAGCGCGCTGCTACAGGTTTCAGAAGGTGTTGAATCGCGCTTTGGCGGGGTGAGGGGGAATTTACCTAACTTTATAATGTGGTTAGGTATTATTTGGGTCTCTGCTGCGTTTGGTGAAGAAATGTTTTTCCGTGGATATCTGGTTACAAGGCTACAAGAAGTTTTGCCCAGCACGCGACTAGCAACCGTTATGGCTGTGTTAATTCCCGCACTAATTTTCGGCTATGGGCACTACGACTATCAAGGAGTTAGAGGCCTTGTAATGACGGGAATGATTGGAATTGCCTTTGGCGTTTCGTACCTTTTATTGAAAAAAAGCCTGTGGCCAATCATTTTGGTGCATGGAGCGATGGACTCAATAGCATTCACGGCCTTGTATCTTGGGGCTGATTAGGCAAGATAAGTTATGCAGAGTGCGCTTATGATTCAGGTGTAGGCGGTAGCTAACCAACCTCTTTTGAGCTATCTTTTAGCCATCGACCTTTTGCAGTCTTGACACGAAAACGATTATGAAATGGATTTTAAGTCTACTATTTTTTGTTGTGTATGCGACGTCAGTATTCGCTAGCACGTCCGTTGATACTAGCGGAGCCCCCATGATTGAGCGTCACGTCTCGAGTAGGAGCGAAAGCAACCTAATTAGCGCAACTTCAATTAACAACGCTGAGCATAGAAACGCTTTTGAAGGCATGGATGGTGAGCGCGTAGAAAGAATAGAAGTGCTTGGTGCTAAACCTTTACGTTTTTTGTATAAAATACGTGAAGAAAAGCGATTCGCCTTTATGGAGGAGTTTAACAACGCAATCAAAGATACTGACTTGCATTTTAAGTGTAAAAACCAAACTGCCACGGGCTCTCATGTAAGAAAAAACGTGTGTAGAAATCAATTTGATTGGCGAATAATACAAGAAATCGTAGAGGATGAAGTTCGCCGAGGAAATATGGTGGGTGCTTATGCCATTGCTCTTATGGGAAATAAAGAGCAAAGAGATAGAAGAGAAGATTTATTGGAAACGATAAACCAGCTTATCGTAGAAAACGAAAGTTTCGCTGAACTGTATGGCGAGTTTAACGAAGCTAATACTGCTTACAAAAAGGCCCACGCTAAAAAGTTTGGTGTGTTCAGTCAGTACAAAGAGTAGTCGCCAAGTATTTCAATATTCGCTTTTTGCAACGAAGGTTGACAAAAATGCTGCAGGTTATATTTTAAGCTATAGGTCAAAATATAATCGGTTGGGATATGTTCTTAAAAAGGATTTTGGTTTTATTCTTGTTAGTTGTTTTCGTGCATTCGGCATACGCTCAAGTTTCCATAGAAATACCTGTGGATGCCTTTTCTGAGAACTATGCAGAGAATGTAGAGGTAAGCGGCTCAATTTTAGCTTCCTCTTCAGTAAAGGGAAGCTTGAAATTCGTCGCCCCTGAAATGCTCTTTGTCTTTGTGCCGCGTCCTACCTCCACTCTACAAATTGTACTGTCGAGCATTGATGGAAAATACAGTGCAGATGCTTCAATAGAATTAAGTGAAGACCAGGTTGGCTGGGTTCAGTTGAAAGTGCCTACCAAATATCAATCTGAGTTTATTAAATACCTTCCTAACCGATTAGTTGCGTTTGTGTTTGTCGACAGCCAAGATATGTTTGGTAACTATGTTCAAGAAGTCTACCCGACATCTTGGGGTGAACCCGTAGAAAACCAGATTAAATTGTTCGTAAACACTTCGGGTGGAAACCCTAATATTACTTACAAAATAGCTTCAGGTGATGTCGTGTCACGAGATTGTGCAGCGCTAGACGACAAATACACTCGCGTTTACAACCACAGGTGTGAATTTGGCAGCGATGACATTGCAAGTAATTTAATAGTAACTATTAGTCCAGAGTACGACAGTTTAGGGAAGAATTACGTTATTTGGACTCCAGATGAACAGTGAGCAAGAAAGCGTTTCGCTAACTGATAAAATACTAAAACACCTTACCGCTAAGCGTTTAGTTGGTCCTGCAATATTTTTAGGTTGTATAGCGTCACTCATATTCGTTCTCCTTTTGATAGCGCTAGCTCATGCGACACTCGCAAAACTGGATGCGAATACCGAGTATGCCATTAAAGCAACGACTCAAGTTGTCAGGTACCTACCTAATACGTCTTCGATACCCGTCGTAAATTTAGCAGAGTTTCATGTGGTGAGAGAGGTCAATAGTTGCCCACAATTGAAGCGTGCTAAATGGCAAAAACACGGTGAATTGAAGTTCTATGACAATGCTATTGTGACCACTCGGCTGATGGATAAGTCCCTAATTCAAATAAACATACAGCCAATTGTAAAAGAAAAGAGAGTTGCTGAATTTATATTTTCGGCAGGGCGCTGCGTGCTAAAAGAAAAAACAGTATTCAACATAAGACTGAGTGCCGACCATCCAGACTTCATGATGATTTTAGTGGGCGACGTAACAATTGGTAAACAGTTGAGTTACGACACTCGTACAATGCCACTACTACTTCAATCTGGGCAGATACGAATTAAAGATAAGAGCTTTTGGTTTGAAGATACTATTTCTTTGCCCGATGTTGAGCTAAGCATGGGAGATACGGTAATTATTCCGGCTGATGACTCAAATGCAACCAATGGACTGCTGACAGTAACGCTTGGTGATACTGCTTTTGACGGCGTTTTCTACAAAAAAGGGGGGCAGTTAAGAATCGTCAAACCTTTTGCTGATAACGACGGAGACCCGATTGAAATCAGCTTTTTTGAACGCCTATATAGCGACAATGCTTTAGCGATAGCAATAAGTGCAAGTTTCATAATTATTCAGCTACTGATGTATGTAGTTAACACATTAATCAGGTTGACACTAATTCCTAAACCGCCAGCTATTGGGGTTAGCGATTCATTAAGTCAAAAGAAAGAGCAAACTGAAAAACACTCAGCAATGCAGCCCGACGCGACGACTAAAAAGGATACTAACAATGCTTAATTTAAAAGGAATAACAGTAACGTTGCTTTGTGTTCTAGTGTGTAAATTTAGTAATGCGTCTGACGCCTACGTTAGAACTGTCCATCAGGAAGGACAGGGGATTCTTAGACCCATTGGTGAGTCGTGCTTTTTGTATACACCTGCACATGTGGTTACGAAGTCGCAAGGGGTGTTAGTAGAAACTCGCTTGAGAAAAAACTTAAGAGGGGAACTTATCAACACGTACCCGCAAGATCTCGCATTGGTGAAACTTGATGATAGCTCTGCATGTCAGGAAAGTAGTTGGAAAGATGGCGGTGAAAGAGTAGAGGCTATAATCAGTGTGATTTCTAGTGGTCGCATGAACTATAAGCATCAACAGGGCCGCACTGAAGTGTATGATGTCGAAATAACAGACAAGGCAGTAGACAGCACTTTTTCACTAAAATTGAAAGATGGAAAGAAATTCCGCAAAGGGATGAGCGGCTCAATCGTAACTGTTGGAGACTACCCAATAGGAATGCTGCTATCTGTTGAAGGTGACACAGGCACAGTACTAAGAATGGATACCATGGCCGACTTATCTAGGCGGGTAATTTTGCGATATGCCACAGATAAAGAACGCATTGAACTGGGCGATCTTAGCAATAGGGAAAGCCAAGTCTCGAATACTGAAGCGAACACTAAACCTTTATTGAAGACTAATGGCCCAGCGCCAAGTATTCAAAACACGAGTAATGAGTTCAAAGGCTCATTGTCCGAAGGAATGAGTGTAGACCACGTGTTTCTGGCGCGTGGTAACACTGCGTATCGAATAACTAGCGAGCCTCAGCGCGATAGAGTGCAGTATACATTAGGGATCTTTGACGATGCTGGAAATGAACTTTTTAGTACGCGCCGAACATGGTCAGATAAGAAATTGGACTGGGGAGTAGGAGTTACCCAACCTGGTGAGTATATCTTGAGGGTTTCCGGAGCAAGAGGAGCCGGGAAATATCAATTCACGATGAATACGTTAGCAACACCTGAAGAGCTTATCTCAAACAGTAATATAATCGGAACAAACGATACGTTTTCGGGCGGTCTGTCAAACGGAACTGTAGCAGAATACAAATTTTTAGCACGTGGTAACACCGCATATCGTATAACTAGCGAGCCCCAGCGAGAAAAAGTGCAATACTCACTGGGGATCTTTGATGATGCAGGAAATGAGCTTTTTAGTACGCGCCGAACGTGGTCAGATAAGCAATTAGACTGGGGAGTAGGTGTTACTCAACCTGGTGAATACACTCTGAAGATTTATGGAACAAGTGGTGCAGGCAGATATCAATTCACGATGAATACATTAGCAACGCCTGAGGAGTTAAACTCAAATAGCAATATAATTGGAACAAACGAAACATTTTCAGGTGGTCTATCTGACGGGACAGTAGCAGAGTACAAATTTTTAGCACGCGGTAACACCGCGTATCGTATAATGAGTGAACCCCAGCGAGATAAAGTGCAATATTCACTGGGAATATTTGACGGCGCAGGAAATGAGCTTTTTAGTACGCGACGAACGTGGTCAGATAAGGAACTGGACTGGGGGGTAGGTGTTACCCAATCTGGTGAATATAGTCTTAAAATATACGGAACAAGTGGTGCTGGGCAGTATAAATTCAAATTGAACACTATCGCTACGCCTGAAGAACTCGTTTCAAATAGTAATATTGTTGGTGTAAAAGACGCTATCGCGGGGGCATTGGCAAGTGGAACCTTTGCGGAATACAAAATGGTTGTGGAAGGAAACACTGCCTACCATATTGTTAGCGAACCTCAGCGTGATAAGGTCCAGTACAGCGCTAGTATTCATGATGAATCAGGCAACGAACTGTTTAAAACTCGACGTAAGTGGTCAAATAAAAAAATTGATTGGGGAATAGGTTTCCCTAAATCAGGTACATACATTCTAAGGATCAATGGCACCAATGGTGCTGGTATGTATCACTTTAAGCTTTTAGAAAAATAGCGCTCTCTGATAATAGTGTGATCACATTGGCATACTTTGTTGCGTTGAGCGCAACAATTTTATCTGTGGCAACAAACTGTACGTTAGAAGTTCAAAACTCTGCTTTTGATAGGTAACGTTTCCTAACAATTAAACCACTATCGACGTACTGATTTTGTGATATAACATGCTAAGAACATTGTTGTATTAACATTTTAGGAGTACGTAAATGGAATTAGAAACACTACTCGACTACGTGTTTTCGTATCAGATTATCCTGCTAGTGCTGATTGTTATTGGCCTTAAATCGTCTATTAAATTTGTTCCGCAAAACCGCGCATTCATTATTGAGCGCTTTGGCAAATACAATACAACCCTTGAAGCAGGTTTAAACTTTATAGTGCCGTTTATTGACACCGTTGCAGCGGATCGCTCTCTTAAAGAGCAAGCGGGTGACGTACCAGAACAATCTGCAATTACCAAAGACAATATTACGCTAAGCGTCGATGGCGTGTTGTACTTCAAAGTTGTCGACCCTTATAAAGCAACCTACGGTGTTGAAGATTACGTGTTTGCTGTTACACAACTAGCTCAAACCACCATGCGTTCTGAATTGGGTAAAATGGAGT
Source organism: Alteromonas sp. 009811495 (assembly GCF_028865455.1). Taxonomy (NCBI): domain Bacteria; kingdom Pseudomonadati; phylum Pseudomonadota; class Gammaproteobacteria; order Alteromonadales; family Alteromonadaceae; genus Alteromonas; species Alteromonas sp. 009811495. Next base: position 2,665,956 of record NZ_CP113972.1, on the reverse strand, counting down.
TGGATAAAACCTTTGAAGAACGAGATTTGTTGAATACTAATATTGTGTCGGCATTAAACGAAGCGGCAGCGCCTTGGGGCGTGCAAGTATTACGTTACGAATTAAAGGATATTAATCCGCCTAACTCTGTTCTAGATGCGATGGAACAGCAAATGAAAGCGGAACGTTTGAAGCGTGCACAAATCCTAGAATCAGAAGGTGATCGTCAAGCGGCAATTAACCGTGCAGAGGGTGACAAACAAGCCATAGTACTGGCCGCTGAGGCAGATAGAGAGCAACAAATACTTAAAGCTGATGGTGAAGCCCAGGCCATTATTCGCGTTGCAAAAGCCGAAGCCGAAGCTATTGAAACAGTGGGTAAGGCAGCAGCGACCAGTGAAGGTCAAAAGGCTGTTCAGTTAGATTTAGCAAAAGGCGCTATTCAGGCTAAAGAGAAGATTGCAAAAGAATCTTCTGTGGTGTTGTTACCGGATAGCAGTACCGAAATTGGTAGTGTTGTTGCACAAGCAATGACCATCGCGAATACCATCGGCAAAAAGGGCTAGCTATGGATAATATGCTAACCAATCTACCTCATTTTTTACTTGGCGTGGGGTTGGTGCTCCTCATTCTTGAAGTGGTGATGGGGTTTACGACTATATTGCTGTTGACGCTGGGCATATCAATGATGATAACGTCGGGGCTGATGTATAGTGGCATTCTTGATGAGTCGTTACTGTCAGCATTTGTGGTAATTGCGGTTGTGGATGCACTACTTACCTTAATAGTGTGGCGACCGTTAAAAATGTTACAGCGAGACCGCTCACCAAAAGAAGTGAAGTCAGACTGGATAGGCACAACATTCGATGTTGAAACGGATATTACTCCAGGCACCCCCGGTTCTGCGCGTTTCTCAGGCGTAATGTGGAAGGTGAAGTCCACCACACCAATACCGCAAGGAACAACGGTGGAAGTGGTTAAAGTTGAGGTTGGTATTTTACATGTTCAACCTACTAACTAACCTTCCATGTAGAAGTTGGGTTTAAAAAGCACCTAGTTGGTGCTTTTTTGCCATATGTTTAGTGAAACAATACAAACGCTAAATTAAGCATTTGGCTTTGCTTATTTTGCTTTAAAATAGGTAAGCTCAAAGAGGGGTTCAAACCCTAAACTGCGATATAGCGGCAGGCCCATCTCAGACGCTTGTAACACCATGTATTCTGATTGCTGCTTTGCGCGGTTAAGCAGGAAATGCATAGTCTTTTTGGCTAGTCCTTGCCCTTGGAATGCCTTGCTAACCCCCATTTGATGGAGGCCCGTCACATTTCCCGTTTTGAAAAGCATAGCGCTAAGTGCAGGTTTACCATCCACTTTTCCAATGTAGATCTCGATTTCGGTATCATGTAGTAGTGGTGTAAACACCTTTTCATCTATGCTGTACTTAAATGCTTCGCTACTTATCACCAGCCAATCATTAAGCTGTACTGGATTAGTCACTCGCTCGATGACAAAGTTTGGATGTTGGGTATCAGGTTCCTGATAGGAAGAAAGAGGTATGCTCATGGCAGTTTGTTCAAACTCTACCAGCCAATGCTTTTTGAGTTGTTCTAGAGCTTCTGCGTTTTCGTTGTCTTTGGTAACTTCAAACCAAGTACACAAACGATGTGTTTGTGGTGTGTGCTTTAACTGGAGCTCAAGATTTGGTTTGCCCTCAACCCAAGCGCGATATGGCCAGCTTTTCGATGCCATTAAGCGACTATTTTTTTCACCTGCCACAACATCTGCGCCATATTTTTTCCACAACGAAGTAAGGTTATGAATGTTCAATTGATTAATGTGCATCTGCTGTGCCTCCGTTAATAAAAATGATACCCAATACCATGGCTAACAATCCAACTATTGTTTTCATCGTAATGGGTTTGATGGGCTGTTCAAACCAGCCAAAATGACCTGCAATTACCGCTAATATTAATTGCCCAGACAGGGCAAAAGACATCAGGCTGCCCACGCCCATTTTGGGAATGAGGTAGTAGTAACTGCCTACACCGAACGCACTTAATATTCCGCCAAACCAAAGATAGGTGGGCACTGCCTTGATATCGCTCGCGATGGGGAGTTGTCTATGCGTTGCCACCATAAATATCAGCGTAAAAATACACGCCATTAAAAAAGCGATGGCGGTAGCTAGCAGTGGATTTTTAAACAAGACACCAAGCCGCGCATTCATACCTGCTTGAAGTGTAATAGCAGCACCTGCAAAAACGGCAAGTATAGGAAAGGCCCACATGTTACTGCTCCATCACAAGGTGGTTCTTATCAAAACGGACTTTCTCGTAATGTCCATACTTATCGCTTGGATCTCGCCTACCAATAGGACAGATCACTGTTGTGGTGAGTTGTTGCGCTTTTAGTCCCAGTACGCGGTCGAATGCGTCTGGCTCAAAACCGCCAATAGGGCAGGTATCTATTTCCATCATAGCCGCACTGGTTAACATGTTCCCTAGCGCGACAAATGTTTGTTGTTGAGCCCACTGATCGCGTTGTGCTTTGGTCATGCCGTTTATTGCACTTTTGGCCATTTCAGCGTATCCGGCTAGCGAGTCAGGTGATGCTCCCTTCTTCGTTGAGGCAAGGGATACATACTCATCAACAAGCGAGGTATTGATATCAGTTCGTGTAGCAAAAACTAAAAGGTGTGAGCTCGATGATACCTGCTGTTGGCTAAAAGCGAACGGTACCAAACGTTCTCTTAAGGTTTGTGAGCTAATCACTAGAATTTTATAAGGTTGCAAGCCATAGGACGATGGGCTCAACCTCGTTGCCTCAAGCAGCTCATCTAACTGCCACTGACTTAACTTGTGGTCAGAGAACTGTTTTACTGAATAGCGCCAATTAAGTGCTTTAATGACATGCATAAATCTACCTCGATAGTTCGTGTTTGCCTTACGTTGGTTACAGATTATCGAGATGAAAGCGTCGCTTCCTTAACATAGGTTGATTTTCAAAAGAATCTTTGTCACGTTTTCAGGGTGTGGCGAGTTTTGCGCGTATTCGGCTTAGTTGTGTGGGTGTTATGCCAAGATGTGAAGCAATATGGTATAGGGGCAACCTATCAACTAGTAGGGGAAAATCTTTGGTGAATTGTTGGTAGCGCAGTGAGGCATCGTCTTGAACCAGCTCTATTTCTCTTGCATCTTTATGAAGCAACCAGTTCTTTTCTAAATAATGGATTTGGAACTTCATTAATTCGTGATTAGAAAATAACAATTTTCGAAAGCTGGCAAACTCTATTTCCACCAGTAACGTGTTTTCAATTGTTTCGAAGGCTAAGCGAGAAGGGGATGCGGTGAGTAGGGCGGTCATTGGACCTGGAAACTGTCCTTCACAGAAAAAATTCTTGTTGTACTCATGACCACTCTCATTGCAAGTAAACCCTCTTACTAGGCCCTGTACGATAAAAGAGAAACTGGTTGGCATTTCACCCAGTTCATATAAGTAGGTATTTTTTGGAATGTATCGTTGCGTGCAAAAGGGTAAAAACGCATTCCACGTTTCGTCGGAAAGCGGGAAATAAGTCGCCATAGTAGCCCTTAATGCAGAATAGCTATTTTCTTTATTTTCATTTTCCATTTTTTGCTTTCCGACAAAGTAGGCTATAGGGGCCTCTATTTATACACTAAATTAACACTGGCTTTTATAAGAGTTATAAGAGCCGATAGGGCAAATTATTGCCGTTTTATTCAACCGCGCCATATGGCCTGATTTTGTTACCCGATTATATTGTTCGAACCTGTCTGTTATTTACTAAACCACACGTCCTAATTTTCTAGAGCTATTTATTCTTATCTCTACGTCTGACATCGCCTTGGTCGTGCTCAGTACAAGCTTTCATAAAATTTCGTATGTAGATCAGTGCTATACCAATCGTCCATATTCTTCAATTTTCACGCTGATATGAGATGGAATGGTATATCAATTGTAATACAGGCATGAACCTTTATGAATGAACGCGCAATCTCACGGACTGCTTATGAATATTACAGCAATAACTCCTCTTACTTACTCAGCTCTTTACCCGGCTACATCCGGTAACGGACATGTACAGGCTACCCACGCTAATAATAAAGGCATCCCAATTAGCGAAGGAGAGAGTCTTATGCACTTGGTCGATTTACAGAACTCCAGAAAATTTGCTCCAGCTCCGTTAAAAGAACAGCTCCAACTCTCTTCGCCAGAAAGTATTCGAAAATTTCACGAAGAAAATGGCAACCAGCGAGACACAACCGCCATTGTATACCTTGATGATGCACCGATTATGCTTGTGGGGAAATTCACGACTACTCGCAATAGCCTTGGTGATATTGTGGCTCGTCATAACGGAGACGCACGACGCGCTATTTCTGAATTGGAAGCGCGCTATGGAAATAGAGTTCAGGTAGAGAGGTTCTCAGACAACAACCGTCCAACTAATGCAGAAGCTTATGAACTTTTTTACAAGAAATCTTACGCAGAATTTATCGCTGACAATTACGCTTCAATGGTTGCATCGCAAGCTCAGCAAGAAAGAGAATCCTTAGCCTTTAAACAGCAGCAATTAGCGTACGCGAATGCGCCAATTGAACATGTGTATAAAGTTGAAGGCAAGATTATAGCCAGTCAAGGCAGTGATGGGATCGCCGAGTTTCAATTGGGAAATTTGTTATCAACATTGGATAAGCTGAACATTAGTAGAGATGAGGCAAAATCCTTGTTTACCGAAACTGTTGGTAAATCGGTATCGCACGACGAATTTAACGCAATGCTTAAAGAGGTTGTTGGAGAGGGGGTTACCACTGATAGCTTTAGTGGCGATGAACGTCCAACAAGACAACATGTCTCGGCCACTGCACGTGTACAATATCAAGCTCACGCCAACTATTTGTAGCAACTCGCTTATTGTAGTTTCAGGCAATGAGCTTTAACGCCAATTGCTGTGGTCATCACAGTGACGTGAAGACCACAATAACGTGATGACCAAAGATTAATGGTAACTCATGATTGAAGGCGCAAGTCGTGTTGCACGGTTAAATCACTAACGTGATTAGAACCCCAAACCTTTTGCTATTCGATTCCAGCTGTTAATTTGCAATATAACCGTTGTTAAAGCCATAAAGCGCTGCTCGCCAAAGGCTCCTAGAGTGTCTTTGTATTCATCAGCCATATTTTTGCTTTCGTGCAAAAGGGTGAGGGATTTAGTCCATAAAAGCGCCTGTTTCTCTTGCTCAGTAAAAAGTAGGCAGCTTTCCCACGTGGGTAGCGCATCTATTCGTTGTTGAGTATCACCGTCTTTCAGCGCTTCCTGAATGTGCATGTTTTGGCAGAACTCACAGTTATTTATCTGTGATGCGAGTAATCTTACTAGGTGTATGAGCTTTGACGGGAGTGCGTCGCTGGTGTGTCCGCTCACCAAGCTTGTTAGGCTGGTTGGAATATTGGGGTAATGCTGGTACAAATAATTAGGTGTAAGTGTGTTAGTCATTGGGCTCTCCTTATTTCAGCTAAGAAAAGCGTAAATCAACACCCGCTAGCTTAATTGGAAATTTGCGACAATTTTCGTTTGCGGTACTGCTGTGGCGTTTCTAGCGTACTAGCGCTAAATGCATTGGTAAAATGTGATTGGTCGTAATAGCCGCATTGTTAAGCAATATCGCTTAGGCTATTGCTGCTTACAATAAGTAGCTTTCTTGCTGTGCTAATTTGAGAAAACTGCAAGAGCTGATGTGGCGTTACATCAAAGTATTTACGAATGTATCGTTCTAATGTCCGTCTACTCATGGTAGCGTCGTCAGCCATTTGTTGTGGCGATAATAAGCGCTGGTTTACTCGTTGTATAAGGGGTAACCACGATAAGCTGGTGTTGTCTGTTTGAGCGAATGTATTGACTAACCAGTACTGAATTTCACGTAGTTGTCTGTCGACGTTGTTTTCCAATTGTGTGCTTTCTGAAAACGGAATGTCAGCTATCATATCGCATAAATGGTTAAACGAGTCGTAGTGTAAAAAGTGCTGTTGTCGAAGGCTGAAAGGTACACATTCCTCACACTCTATAGTCTCTCCAAACAGCGCTTTTGCGGCACCGGGCTTTAACACAACACTGATATAGTTAGCATCTAACCGCCAGTGTTTACTTACAACGCGGCGATGTTGCAACATGCTGGCTGTGCAACCATTGTCACTAATGCGAAAGGTTAAACTGCAACCCGCATCAGGGTACAGTTTTTCGGTAAACTCGGTCAGGTTCGGCTTTTCATTTGTCATATACCAAATAGCCTGAACGTAAGGCTGCAATTCAGCTGTCACGGTGATAAAGCGAATATCAACATGGTCAAAGCTGGCCGCCGGAATGATGTTGCTGCGCTTAGCGAGTATGTCATTTTTATTGTCGACCCTTTGAGTATTCACAGCCAAACGTTCACATCTACTCATTGGCGCCACTTTCTCTTTCACAATGCGTATTTGTTTCCAAGTAGCGCTTCATTTCCACATAATAAGGCATGGCTTGCTCGGCAACCTGGTTTAATGCGTCGTTTAGTGTAGGTAAGGGTTTTTGCGGCGAAGCGGTAAGCCCCGTGCTTTTCCAAACCGACTCATACCAGTGCGGAGCCCATGCGCCATCGGCTACATTACCTCCAGCAGGCCACGACAACATACTAGGTTGAAAGTCGATACCTATTGCGCTGCATAGTTTGCGTAGCGCCTCTTCTGGGTTTTCAAGCAGTCGGTCGCTATCAACAACAATAGGCGTTTGCCCCAAGTTATCTCGCACATAACGCAATAGCCGTAGTTGTTGAATAAAACCTATATCCTCAAGAGTAGGGTTTTCTCGTTTGGCTTGATAACTCGCTACCACGCGCGCGGGGTGACGTATCAGAAATACGTTGGTCAGTTCACCCAGCCAATCAAGTTCAATGGTTTCAAGCATGTGATGAGTCATGTGCTTCTGATAAAAATGCGGCTTATTGTTAGGAGTGTCGCCCAAACACTGTTTGATAACATCCTTTGCATTGCAGGGCTGAGAATCTAATATGGCTTGCTGCATAGGATGAACAAGTCCGGTCTCAGTCAAATAGGTTGCATAAAAAGGCTCATCGATAACCGCACAATCGCTACGCGCGGAAAATGCGTACATCATCGCGGTAGACAAATTTCTGGGCCCAGACCACATTGCAATGCGCATTACAAATTCCTTGTTTGAACAGTTTGGTTAACGAGTTCGAAATACCACTGCCTTATTCGTGTGGTCATGGGGCCAGGGTGAGACGTGCCAATTTGTCGTCCGTCGATATGCGATACAGGTGTTTGCGCCCCAAAAGTTCCGGTCAAAAAGGCTTCATCGGCGCCATAGGTTTCTACTAGCGAATAATTTTTTTCTCGCACCGTTATGCCATTTGCTCTGCAAACCTCAATCACTTTTTGCCGTGTGATGCCATTCATGCAGTAATCGCCGGTCGACGTCCACACTTCATCATTTCGCACAATAAAGAAATTGCAGGCGTTAGTGGTATTTACAAACCCATTAATATCTAACATAAGCGCTTCGTCGGCACCGCACTTTTCTGCTGCGATACAGGCCAAAATACAATTTAACTTACTGTGGCTATTAAGTTTGGGATCTTGGGTCATTGGTAGCCCTCTTAGATGGGGCACGGTTGCAAGCTTTATTGGTCTTGAGATTGCGGCCTTTGAATGTTCGCAGATAATAACCAGTGTCGGGCCTTGTTGCGAAAGCGCAGGGTGTTGAAATGGCTTACTTTTCACGCCGCGCGTGAACATTAAACGTGCATGCACATTGTCATGCATGTCATTCGCTATACGAGTTTGCTCTAAGGCTGCTATCACGTCTTGTTTAGACATACCCAAGTCTAAATCAATGGCTAACGAGGCTTCAAATAACCGGTTAATGTGCTCATCTAAAAATGCCCATTTGCCATCGTATAAGCGCAGGCCTTCCCAAATGCCATCGCCTAACATAAAGCCGCTATCATATACCGATACCTTGGCGCTGTCGCGATGCACAATATCGCCGTTAACGTATATGAGGATATCGCTGTTTCGTGGGTCTTCAAGCGCAGTATGCGTACTTACGTCTTCCATAACCATCTCTTATTAATTGTTATTGTGTTAACACACCATGTGAACAGCTTGCTGTTGATAAAGTAAGCTGTCTGCATTGTTATGGCATTCGCTTGGGGATGTCAACTTACGCAGTAGTTTGGAATAAGCACCGATATACACGTACCTTTATTGACCTCTGATGACAAAGAAACATCACCTCTGAGTTTTTGTGTAACAAGGTTGTACAAAATATTAAGGCCTAGACCTGTTCCACCTTGCTCGCGTGCGGTTGTGAAGAAGGGTTCAAACACCTTTCGCTGCAAGTCTTTGGGGATCCCTCTACCGTTGTCTTTTACATTTAGCTGAATACCAGTTTCAACTCGCTTGCATTCAACGTTTACAGTGTTCTGTTTGTTATCTACACCATCACCGAATGCATGGCGCTGCGAATTAGAAATGAGGTTAGTTAATAGTTGTGCGATTATGCCGGGGCAGGTTTCAATACGTAAATGCGGCGTAATGTCCAATGTCAGTTCGATGTTTTCTTTGCGTAGCATAGGCTTAAGAGGGTTACAGATTCTAGGGATGTATTCATCCAGATCAAACTCTTCAACTTCCATCGTGGTTTGATCGGCCGATGTTCGCTTAAAATCTTGAATTAACTGTGCCGCGCGCGAGAGGCTTGATTCAGCTAGATGAAGTCCTTCAGCGCAAACATGGGTGAAGTCCTTGAAGCCTTGCTCGGTTAAACTTTGACTTTCGAAGTCTCGGTTTATCGCTTTCAGCTCTTCCTGACAATTACTTACCGAAGTCAAGGCGATGCCAAGAGGCGTATTCACTTCATGAGCAATACCTGCAACCAAGTTACCCAACGCCGCCATTTTCTCTGACTCGACGAGCTTTTCTTGGGCGGTTTTGAGTGTGCTAAGCGTTATTTCTAGCTCTTGAGTACGTTCTTGTACGTTTTGCTCTAATGTTTGATTTGCCTTTAGCAACTGAGCTTCATAATCGGCGCGCTCTTTCGCACTAACAGCCCGCCCGTATAAGTCGGCTAATGATGCAGCAAATACTATTTCATCACCAAGCCACTGCCTAGGGGCGCCTTGATGTTCACAGCAAATAATGCCAATCATTTTTCCTCTGTGGCGAATGGGAACATCTAGCATTGAGCTTATGCTTAATGGACGTAAATAAACATCGGTAAATTCGAATGTTGCGGGGTGAGTATGCGCATCATCCGCTGCAATACTGCGTTCTGTATCAAGGGCCTCAAAATAATGAGGAAAGTCTTTTCTACTAAGTTTCAGGCTTTCATCATCTAAATCATTACCTTTATCTATCAATAGCTTGCAGATAATAAGTGACTGGGTCTCATCATAAAGCCAAATACCAGCACGTGTAATCGCCAACCCTTCACATACTGAGTTAATGATAAGGCGCGATGCAATTGATAATTCGCCTTTATCAATATCGGCGCTTTGACTAACCCGCAGTAATATCAACTCTAGTGCATCTTTCATTCTTCACAGTCCGGAGCTTGATTGCGTAGTTCTAAAATACGGTCAAAGTTTTCTAGCATGATATGGGTGATAACGGGGTCAAATTGCTTTCCTGCATTCTCGCGCATGTAAGATTTGACCTCGTCAACCGTCCAAGGGGTCTTGTAACAACGTTTAGATAGCAATGCATCCACAACATCCACAATGGCCATGATCCTACCTTCAATAGGAATGTCATCACCTGCAAGGCCTTCAGGGTATCCTGAGCCATCCCATTTTTCATGGTGGGTTTTGGCAATAACGGAGCCCATTTTGGCAACAATACGGTCAGTCCCTGAAAGTAAGTCATAGCCCTTTTGGGCGTGCGTTTTCATGACTTCCCACTCATCCTCTGTAAGTTTACCTGGTTTGTGCAATATGGTTTCAGGAATACTAATTTTACCTACGTCGTGTAGTGCGGCTGCGTAGCGAATGGTTTCAATGAACTCTTGGCTCATAAAGAGCTTTTCTGACAAGAACTCAGTCATTAAAATGACGCGTTTTACGTGGCCACCCGTTTCTTTACTTCTCATTTCAATGGCGTCGCTAAGCACCATGATGAGCTCTTTTTGAGTCTGTTGAATGTCCTCTTTTTGCGTCAAGTTTTCAAAAATAACCGACACGTTTGACGCAAACATTTCCAATGTTTTGCGTTGTAAATCATCCAGCGGGCCGTCTAACTCAATGTACAAAATATTGTGACTTACTTTGCCTGTAGGGTAGTAACCAATGAAGCGATTTTCTGATTGATAATGAGCTTTGCTTTTAAGTACTTTTTTTACTTCATCTTCAATGGGTTTGGGTATCTCTGCTGAAATCCCCGGCGTGCAAAGCCCTACTAGGTCGCCGCTTGCTCCTAGTACGGTCATTTTGGTGTCACCGTAAAGGTCAGTATGTTGTGTGGAAAGATAAAGCACTGAGCTATTTAAATTCAGCAGTGTGAGTATTTGTTTAAGCACAGCTGAACCAAACTGCGCTAGAGACTGGCTTTCAAGCACAGAGGACGATGACTTCAATACGTCCTCCATTCCCTGTTTACTTTTCTCTATCGTTTTTATGTCTCGGTATGAGCGTATAGCGGTATAAACGCACGATTTGAGCTTCATGGAAGATAGCTCAGTTTTCGCTTTGTAATCGTTAATATCGTATTGCCTAATAACCTCTTCTTCGGGGGCTTGACCAGGCTGACCTGTACGAAGAATAAGTCGTGTACTGTGGTTGTTTAGCTCATTTCTAATTTGGTCTATGAGCTTTAGCCCCGCATCATCAGTTTCCATGACCACATCAACAAAAGCGAGGGCGATGTCAGTGTGTTCCTTAAAAAGCGCTAATCCTTCCTTTGCGCTATATGCTGAAACGAAGGTAACACCACGTCTTTCAAAATTAAATTTTCTTAGCGTGAGTATGGTGACATCGTGTACACCGCTTTCATCATCAATTATGGCAATCTTCCACGGCGCTAGATTTGACTGTGTTGTACTGCCATCTGACTTCTTAAAAAGTGACATAGAAAACAAATGCTAAATAAACAGGTTAATTAAAACGTATGCCACAAAACGAAAAGGCGCAAATTCAGGAGTCGAGATTTTTTGTTACCTAATGAAAAAGCCTTATTACCCACGCAATGGGCAATAAGGCTTCAATTGATGCCATTAGTCTGGATTAGTTATCTTCTATTGGCGTATTTTCCGTAATTGGAACTGTGTTTACATCTGTATCAAGAGACTCTACTGCGTTTCTCACACCTGCAGCATATTCCGAGGAAACTTTTTCCAAAACAGCGTACCATCTCTCTTTAACGCTATCTGAACATGGCCCCATAGCGGCTGCGTAGTTTTTATATAATCGTTGCTTTTGCTCGTCAGAAAAAAGATTAAATAACTTTCTTGGCTGAACATAATCAACGTCAGCGTCTTCTTGATTGTATCGGTCGGCATCGCCATCAATGCTTAGCGGAGGCTCTTTTACAGAAAAGTCGGCAACAGGCCCATTGTGCTGATTGGGCTCATAATAGGCATCAGGGTTTCCAAAATCATTGGTAAAGAAGCGCATTGCACCGTCTTTGTGGTAATGATTTACATCGCTTTTCTTTGGAGCATTAGCAGGCAGGGCTTCATAGTGAGTACCTAATCGATAGCGATGGGCATCTGCGTATGAAAATATACGCGCTTGCAACATCTTGTCAGGACTAAATCCAATACCCGGAACCACATTAGACGGGCTGAAAGCTGCGTTCTCTACCATTTGAAAGTAGTTGTCTGGATTGCAATTCATCTCTAGTTCGCCCACTTCTATTAGTGGGTAATCGTCATGAGGCCACACTTTAGTTAAATCAAAAGGGTTGTATTCTTGCTTTCCTGCTTCTTCTTCAGGCATAGCTTGAATATACATGGTCCACTTTGGGAAATTGCCTTCATCAATAGCACTGTAAAGCTCTTCTTGGTACTTCTCTCTGGTGCTACCGATGATTTTCTCAGACGTTTCGTTGGTGTAATTTTTGATACCTTGCTGCGTTTTAAAGTGAAATTTAACCCAATGACGCTTTCCGTCCTTATTCCACATACTAAACGTATGGCTGCCGTATCCATTCATGTGCATTGGCGAGACAGGAATGCCTCGGTCTGACATTAAGATAGTTACTTGATGTACACTCTCAGGTTGTGCGGCCCAAAAATCGAACATGGCTTCCGGTGAGCGTAGGTTAGTTTTTGGATGACGTTTTTGGGTACGGATAAAATCGGGGAACTTGTAGCCATCGCGAATGAAGAATATAGGCGTATTGTTACCAACCATATCCCAATTGCCTTGCTCTGTGTAGAACTTCAAACTAAACCCACGAACATCGCGTTCTGTATCCGCGGCTCCTGATTCACCCGCAACGGTTGACCAACGGCTGAGTACTTCTGTTTGCTTGCCCACTTCACTGAAAAGGTCTGCACACGTATATTGAGTAATGTCGTGTGTTACTGTAAATGTGCCTTGTGCACCCCAGCCTTTAGCATGTACAACGCGTTCTGGAATGCGTTCTCGGTTTTGGTGTGCGAGTTTCTCGATAAGTTGATAGTCTTGTAGCAGGGCTGGTCCTCGTTCACCCGCCGTTTTTGTGGTTTCGTTACTGACCAGTGGGGCACCTGCTGAGGTGGTTAGTTGTGGTTTCTTCGCCATTGTAAACTCCATTCGCGCGCTCTGAATTCAAGCCAAATTCCATTAACTACATGTGTGTTTGACTCATGTGTAGCCATTGCTACGGCAGCGGCAAGTAAAGGGTTTAGTTCGCGCTATACATATCTATAAAAACAAACAATCCTAATAGTACACGATGCACATTGCATCAAAGAAGGGGGCTGTTTACTCTACGTTAACAATTGAAGTTAAAAGACATTAGGAAAGGATATGAATTTTGCTGAGTTTGCCGCTTCGCGTAAAAGTGTTCGTGGATTTACCGACCAACCCGTTACAAAAGATACGGTAGAAGCCATCATCAATGCCGCAAAATGGGCACCGTCTTCATACAATACACAAACTTGGAAAATTCACGTTGTAACCGGAGATGTACTAGACAACATCAGAAAAGGGAACACTGAAAACACCCTAGCCGGTAAGCCACATGTTCGAGACTTCCCATATAAAGAAGATTATCAAGGTATACATCGTCAGCGCCAAATAGATGTGGCAATTCAGCTTTTTGACGTAATGGGAATAGGGCGAGAAGACAAAGAAAAACGCATGGATTGGATGATGCGAGGCTTTCGGCAATTCGATGCTCCGGTGTCACTTGTACTTACATACGATAAATCACTGGAACCTGCAGGCATCACACAGTTTGGGTTGGGCTCGCTTGCCTATGGCATAGTATTGGCTGCATGGGATTTAGGATTAGGTTGCGTAATTAATGGGCAAGGAATCATGCAGTCTGAGGTAGTACATAAATACGCAAATATTCCCGATGATGAAGCTATTATGATTTGTATTGCACTAGGTTATCCCGATCCTGAATTTCCCGCTAACGACGTTCGTTCAACACGCGCTGACAATAGTGAATTTGTTACTTATCACGGCTTTTAGCAGGCTGGTGGGTTAACGCGCTCTTTAATGAAGTTATTCACTATTAGCGATAAGTAGTGCTGCCATTTCGTCGCCAGGTATTGGTTTACTCCAGTAATAGCCTTGACCAATATGGCAGCCTAATTCAATCAGCTTGCTCAAAGCAGCCTCATTTTCGATACCTTCGGCCACGGTAACCATACCTAAGCTTTCGGCCATGTTAATAATGGCCGATACAAGGGGTTCCTCACTTTCATTTACGCCTAAAGTACTAACAAAGATACGGTCTATCTTCAGTTTTTTAGCGCTAAATGTACGCAGATAATTTAGGTTTGAATAACCAGTACCGAAATCATCAATGGCGAACTGTACTCCTAGCTGTTTGATCGCTTGTAATTGCTGTGCAACGTTATTTGTCGACTCTGCTAAGATGCTTTCGGTTAACTCTAACTCAAGGCATTCAGCCGCCAAGCCACTATTTTCTAGCGCCTGAGAGACCACTTCGGGCAAGCTCCCGTCTTTAAACTGTGCAAAAGATAAATTCACCGCAATACTTAAATCTGTATTGCCTAACCGATGTTGTTCTGCACAAAAATGACAAGCTTGGCGTAATACCCATTCTCCTAGCGGTGCGATAAGACCGCTGCTTTCCGCTATTGGAATAAACTTATTGGGAAAAATCATGCTGCCATCTGCTTGGGGCCAGCGCACAAGCGCTTCCATAGCGCAGATTTTTCCCGTGGTTAAATTCACGAGTGGTTGATAATAAACGTCCAACTTATTGTTATTGATGGCTGGTCGAAGCTGTTGAATAAGCTTGAATTTCTCATCGCTCTCTTCATCAAGTTTGGCATCGTAGTATTCAAAGCGATTACGCCCATTGCGTTTTGCCTCATACATTGCAATGTCAGCTTTTCGGCAAAGCTGCTTAAACTTAACACCATCAAAGGGAGCTTGGGCGATACCGATAGAACAAGACACGACTATTTTGGTCTGTAAAACTTCAAATTCTGAAGAGCACCATGTAATAAGGTTGTCACAAAGTTTATCTAACTGCTTTTTATCGTGTATTTCAGACGCCAATACAATGAACTCATCACCACCAAAGCGAATTAGATTCTCCTTAGCAGTTAGGTTGTCGGTAATAGTTTGCGAAATTTTCTGAAGAAAGCGATCGCCAGCTGCGTGGCCTAAAGCGTCGTTTACAGGTTTGAAGTTGTCCAAATCAATAAACAACAAAGCCAATTGAAGTCCTTTTTCTTCACACTCTTCGAGCTTTTGAACGAATAGTCTTTCTCCCAGTATTCGATTGGGCAAATTAGTAAGTGGGTCGTGATGAGCAAGGTGCTGGATGTGAATGCGGTTCTGTTCTACTTTGGCGTTTTCTTGCTGCAACGACTGCATCAAGCGGCGAATATCCTGCACCAGCACATACACACCAAATCCGGTAACGCAGAAAATCACCATAATAAAAACAAGATGAGTCCAGCTTAGATAGGGGCTTTTAGGTGCTATAGTGCCGCTCATGATTAACCACGTCATGAGTGCACATAGGGCTAATATTAAAGAGAGTACGCCTATAAATAGGCCACGTCCGCCAAGAAGAGCTGCGAAAATAATAATGCCGGGGTAGCCCAACATTGCCATGTCGAAGACACCCGCACCAGTAGCTGCTAGAGCGAACAACATGGAAGATAGTGAGCCCAGTAGTACGTAACTACTCAAGGCCATTACTTTCTTATGGGCCAGAAAAGCTGCAATGAGAATACAAAAAAGACTGATCGCGAAGATATCAAACGTTATGCCACGAGAAACAAACAAACACGCAATTAGACCTAAGCTCGTTACATTGCTTATTTGAAATATCCTCTTTCTACGCAATTCACTAAGCTCATCGCGTTTTGAAGAGGGAAGCACAGATTCACTATCCAGCATACGTTACTCTTACCGCAGTGTTTAGAAAACCATACCGCCACTTTGGAAAAAAGCAAGTTATCGCATTGAACTAAAAAAAACGACTTCATAGTGAAGTCGTTTTTCTAAAGTGTAACACCATCAGTAACTGTCGTTCATCGGATGCGTAAAACAACAGCGCTAATGTGCACATGTCACCGATTACTATTGCCCAAAATGGAAAAGTAATCGGCATTTAGCAACGGGGCTTATGCCGCGAGAGTCAGAATTTGGCGAGCTTTAGCGAGGTCAATATCGCCATGTTCGCCCAATGCAGTTAACCCATTGCGTTCCAAGTTGCCAATTAGGCCATCAATTTCAGACTTCTCGATACCGTGATCTGAAAGTCTTGTCTTCACTTGCATTGTTTCAAAGAAGTCTTGAACCGCTTTTATGGTCAAGTCGATTGCTTTTTCTTTGTCGCTCTCTGTGATACCAAAAACGCGCTCGCCAAGCTGAAGAATTTTCTCTTGCTTTTTGTCGCGTTGAACAAACATTAACGACGGCAATACGATAGCGAGTGTGACGGCATGATCGAGCCCATGCAAAGCAGTTAGCTCGTGCCCAATCATGTGTGTAGCCCAATCTTGCGGTACACCTTTACCAATTAGACCATTCAGTGCCATTGTCGCTGACCACATAACATTGGCGCGAACATCATAATCTTGTGGTGTCGCTAGCGCTTTTGGCCCTTCTTGAACTAGCGTTTGCAAAATACCTTCTGCAAAGCGGTCTTGCAGCGGCGCATTAACTGAATACGTTAGGTATTGTTCAATTACATGTACAAACGCATCTACTACACCATTTGATACTTGTCTTGGCGGTAGCGAGAACGTGAACTCTGGGTCCAGAACGGCAAAAACAGGCTGCACAGTTTCAGACGAGAATGCACGCTTCTGCTGCGTTTCTTTGCGATTTACTACTGAGTTACCATTGCTCTCCGAACCTGTTGCAGGAAGCGTTAGAACGGCACCAATAGGTAGCGGATTGCTAAATGCTGCTCCCTTGATAAGAATATCCCAAGGATCGCCCTCAAAATTAACCGCAGCAGCCACAAATTTGGCACCGTCAATTACGCTACCGCCGCCCACAGCAAGGATGAAGTTAACCTTATTGTTACGCGCTACTTCTACTGCTTTCATCAGCGTATCGAATTCAGGGTTTGGCTCCACACCTGAAAACTCGATCACATCTGCACCTTCTAGTGACGTTATGACTTTTTCGTAAATACCATTTTTCTTAATAGAGCCACCGCCATATAGAAACAGCACTTTCGCATCTTGGGGTAAGCGAGATGAGACTTCGCTTAGTTGGCCTTTACCAAATAAAATTTCGGTTTGGTTTTTAAACGTAAAATTAAGCATAGTTATTTCGCCTGTCCTTATTGAGTTATAGCGTTAAGTTGTTGAATCAATTTTTCTGCCAACAAGTCGTCTGAAAAAGGGTTCTGGCCCGTGATGAGCTCGCGATCCACTACTACATTGGGGGCCCACATCGCTTTGTACTGCATGTTGCCTCCGGCGCTAGCCATCGCATCTGCCGGAAAGTAGAGCAGTGTCGCATCATCAAGCGTACTCTCAAAATACTCTTCTTCTGGTGTTGAGAAGATGGTCATTCTATATCCATCATAAATCCATTCTTGTGATGTGGCTTTGTCACCGTTTTTCAATGCTAACTCAAAAGATTGTGGGTTGAGTTGAGCAGAAAGTAAGGCGATTGGGCCATGACATATCGCTGCCGTTGGTTTTACCGTCGCATCAAATTGTGCAAGCATCGTAAGGGATTTGGTTTGAAGGCAGAAGTCAGATAAGTTTGCATTAGTCATCAAAAATCTGATGGGTTGAAGAAATGTCCTACCTAACACAACTTAAAACATTCGTTGAGGTATATCGCAGCGGCAACATAACCCGCGCAGCCTCTCGACTTCATATGTCACAACCCGCGGTAACGTCGCATATCCAAGCGATGGAAGCTATTGTGGGTAAAGAACTCTTTGTAAGAAAGGCAAGAGGCGTTGAGCCCACACCGATTGCAGATGACCTAGCGTTGCAGGTAGCGGGTCACATTGATGTTTTAGAGCAAAAAGTCGCTTCAATTCGAAGTCGGGCGTCAACAGACCATGGCACTTTACATCTAGCGGGTCCTGCCGAATATTTGAGTGTTGTTGCTGGTCCTGCGTTGGCTAATTTACTGCAAGCAGATAAAGTGAATTTAGTTATGCATATAGGTAACAAGACAAGCACCTATAGTTTGCTAGAGGATGACGTTGTTGAACTTGCTATCACCGCATCAGAGCCTAGCGATGCACAATATGAATATTTAAAGTTAGATCGCGAGCGTCTTGTTTTAGTGATGAATAGAGTGCAGGGAAAACTTTTAGGCGAACGGGAAATTACTGCGCATTTGCTTAATCAATATAAGGTTGTTACATATGATGAGCAGCTGCCACTTATAAGGCGTTACTTCTCAGAAGTTTTCAATGCACCGTGCGAATCGCCAGTAGCTGCCGTGTGTCCAGATATTCGAGCCATTAGCACCATAATCAAAGCGGGAATAGGGTACTCGGTCTTGCCTGATTATTTATGTAAAGAGAGTATTGCAAAAGGCGAGCTAATTCCCTTAGGGCCACTAGGGCCTGAAAATGATATTTATTTAGTATGGAAAAAAGGCGCGCTGCGCAACCCTCGAGTGGACTTTGCCAAAGACGTAATCATGGCCTTTGCCAATCTCAATTATTTATCAGCACTGCCCGATTAATGCTTAAATAGAAAAGGAGGGCATAGGCCCTCCTTTCTATCCGGTAATTAATATGGCTAATTTGATTGCTTATCCATAGTTTTTAAAAGCTACCGACAACTTTTACTGAATCATTCACCAAACTTTCGTCTACAAACCCAATGGTATTGGGATTAGTGCCTACAAGTTTCACCATCTCCTCTTGAGAAGCTACCATTTCCGGTGGTGTACCACGTCCAGTAAAAACAAGTTTCGACCAAAACGCAGAGTATTGGCTTTCAGATTTACCTAAAACAGAATTATTAAAGGCTTCTCGCGTTCCATCTCCTTGTTCGTAAGTAAGAGGAAGTGCTTTACTGCCATCGGGAAACGCTTTTAACTTGCCAAGATATATACGCTGAATAGTATCCATATCAGTGGCAGACGCATTGTTAGCGTTGACGATAACAACATTGGCTGCGCTCACCGGCATTGCAAGTACAAGGCATAAAAGTGCTAGTTTTTTCATAATCATCACGCCTTAAAATACGAGGTCTAAAGAAATCGCCACAGCGGTAGCGTCAGTATCACCGTCTTGGTCTTCATCAATATAAACCGCTGCATCACCATCATCATTGAAATCAGTAATTTCAAATTTTAATGCTGTACGCGGATTTATATTGTATCGCACGCCTATGCCAATTGAATTATAGTCGTCATCTAGCGACCCTGTAGCACCATCTTCAAAGCCTGCTGATATACCGCCTGGCGCAATGAATCTGAATTCACCTTCGAAGTTCGAATAGAATACATAGGGTGTCCAATCACCAAATGTTTTGGCTAACGATGTAAACCACGATGTATAAATATTGTCGTACTCGTTCCATTCAGCAATAAAGAACCAATTGTCATAATCGATAGATGTAGACACATCGATAAATTGTGTGTCTACCCACTCGTTACCAAACAATGGTGTGGAAGGGTAATCGCCCTCTGCGTAAAACGTGAAGTTTTCTTTACCTTCCAGATATGAAAGGCGAAGGTTAAACCAATCAATTTGGGTGTCTACAACAATACCCTTCATGTCTTCGTAATCTTTGGTAGTTCGGATACCGCGCACGCCGCGAAAACCACCGTTCTCGTTATACAATTGCTCAGTTTTATATTGCTCAATGGTGGTAATTAGATCGTTTGGATCTGTGTCTTGTTGACCGCCATAAAGCAAGAAGTTAGTAGTACCTGCATCCCAATCGAGCATATAGCGTAAGCTAATGCCGTGATAATTAGTAACTGCAAGTGAATAAGCATCAGATGGGACACGCAACCACGGGTAAGCAATACCCACGTCCATATAATCTGAAAAGTGATAAACGGGCAGGCGCATGCGGCCAGCGTTAAGCTCTAAACTTGGGGTGATTTCATACGATGCGTAAAGCCACTCTAAAGTCGGTTCAAAATCGTTGATGCCTCTAAATATGGCTTGTGCCGTCAATGAGAGCTTGTCGCTAGCCTGATAACGCCCTTGTAAGCCTAGTCGCGACTCGGTCTGAAACTCTAAACCCGTGTCGTATTGACCCGCTGCCTCGGGAAGTCGCGCCCAGTAACCGTCTCCATCAATAACAGTGCCGCCAACCAGAGAAGCGAAACCTGAGATACGAAAATCATCATTTGCATGTACAAATGTAGGCAGACCGGTTAGCACAGCAGCCGCCGTACAATATGTTGCCAGTTTTTTCATGTGTGTTTCCTTAGACATTAATTACAATGAATGAGCTTTGTTGTAATAGTACTTTTGGTTAAGCTATTGCCCTTTAAAAGAAGTCGATGCATTAAAAATTGTCAAGATTTCAGGCATGTGACACTGATTAAATTTAATTTTTTTGAAAATTTTGTAAATCTCAGCAAGGAGTACTATGGCGAAGCCAAATGCCAAAGGGCCTGTCAAAACGGTACAGATTTTTTGTGCTAGATGTCGATGCCAACTTTACAAATACCGCAAAGGAGGCAAAGGGGCGCTGGTCAAATGCTTCAAGTCCCGAATTGTCGAAGATTACACTGATGAAGAAGGCATCTGCCCTTCATGCAATAGTCAGTTTGCGCGAAGCGCAATGATAAGGGGCGAACCTTCTTTAAAAATTGTGGGTGGAAAAGTGCATATGAAATAAGTACTAAAAGTTGCGCTTGTGTTTTTTTGACCTAAATTTATTGCTAAGGGATCCTCCACCTAATCACATGGCTGTGCTGGCGATATTACACTTGTTGAGTTAGTGAGTAGAGTACATGTCAATCCAGCGTAAATTTCTAATATCAGTGACCGCAGTTATTACGTTTTTTGCTGTAATAATCGCTGTCATTACTGTCTTTACAACCTCTTCATCTGTAAATGAAAAAATACAAACGCAGAAAAAAGAAACTGCTGACCGCCTTTCAAATATTCTCACTGTGACTGACGCCATTATGCTTGAAAGAGTAAAAAGTAGTATGGCTTTGCTAAAGCAACGAGGGGCAGAACTGGGCGCACCAAGTCAGGCTTCAAGCGTCATGGTCAAATCAACGCCAGCTACTCAGTTACTATTGGGAAATACACCGCAGGCTAATAATTTTACACTAGTAGATGGACTCACACAGGTAATGGGGGGCACCGCCACCTTATTTAGCAAGACAGGTGATGACTACATTCGCGTGAGTACCAACGTGATTAAAAATGGCGAAAGGGCCATAGGCACTAAATTAGCCCCCTCAGGTAAAGCCATTAAACAAATTCAAAATAAAAATGCCTATTACGGCGCCGTAGACATTCTGGGAAGCCCATACTTGACAGGGTACGAGCCCATGTTTGATTCATCTGGAAACGTTATTGGAATTTGGTATGTAGGGTATTCTGCAGACCTAAAGGTTCTTGAAGAAGCCATATTGCAAAGCCATTTACTAGAAGATGGTTTTGTCGCTCTTAGAGACGCGAAAGGGAATATTCGAATGCACTCTTCTCATGTGAGCGACGCCATTGTGCAAGAGGCGCTTGCCAATGACAAAGACTGGTTAGTGACCGTAACGCCATTCGCGCCATGGGGTTATGACATTATTTTAGCTGCATCTTCCTCTGAAAAGTCGGCGCTGATTGGTCAAGCGGTGTTCGCAGTATTTATAAAAATTGTGCTGGCAAGTGCAGGAATACTTTTAACTATTTGGTTGCTTGTTAAGCATATTGTTGGCAAACCATTAGATGAGTTTATAGGTGTTGTTAGTAACTTATCCTCAGGCGAAGGAGATTTAACGTTTCGGTTTGAAGCAGCAAGAAGTGACGAGTTCGGAACAATGGCGAAAGCATTCAATCGCCTTTTAGGACAGTTACAAGAAACATTGCAGTGCGTAGATGAAGCCACAGACAGAATGTTGGCCAAGTCTGAAACATTAAACACAACAGCAGGTAAATCTAAGGCGACCGTTGCTGAACTGGCGAAAGAAACTCAAAACATCGACGATGCAATTGTGCTGCTTCAACAAAACGCAGACACAGTGTCGGGCACTATTCAAAGTTCGAGTGAGGCGGCTAAGGTGGCAGACTCTGACACGCGAAACAGTGTGAATGTGTTAGCGCAAACTATTCACGATATTGAACTACAGGCCAACGATGTTGATACGTCTGTGAAAGTTATTTCAGAACTTGCGCAAGCCAGTGAAGAGATTAGCGGCGTAATGGAAGTTATTAGAACCATAGCTGAGCAAACGAATTTACTAGCACTTAACGCAGCCATCGAAGCTGCGCGCGCTGGCGAGCAGGGCAGAG
The DNA here is from genome assembly GCF_028865455.1 of Alteromonas sp. 009811495. Classification (NCBI taxonomy): domain Bacteria; kingdom Pseudomonadati; phylum Pseudomonadota; class Gammaproteobacteria; order Alteromonadales; family Alteromonadaceae; genus Alteromonas; species Alteromonas sp. 009811495. The sequence continues at coordinate 2,643,846 of NZ_CP113972.1, read as the reverse complement.
GGTTTGCAGTGGTTGCCGATGAAGTCCGGTCGTTAGCCAGCCGGACACAATCGTCGACTGAAGAAATTAGAAATATGATTGAGCGTCTACAACACGGTAGCCGTGTAGCGTCTGAAAAAATGCAGCAAAATAAAGACACTGCCTTCAAGACGGTCGACATTACTCAGAAAGCGGGTGATTCACTTCATCAGGCTTTAAATGCTGTAGCGCGCATCACTACACTTAATCAAGATGCAGCCACTATGGCGGAAGGGCAAAAAGGCGTTGCCGATGGCGTTAAAAAAGGGCTGGCGACCATCCACGAAGTAGGCAAGGCCAATACAGATTACGCCAATAATGTCGCAATAAGTTGTGGAGCATTAGTAGAAGAGATTAAGCAAATGCAGATGCAACTTCGCCGATATCACTTCTGATTTTGTGTTTTTTATACGCGATAGGCTGATTTTGAAATGATTAGTAACAATTTGTGTGGGCGACAATTGCCCGCTTCATTGCCATAGCACGCAGACCTATTTATCCTTATCCGTGGATAAAAATAGGGATTATTTCCCACTCTACGGATAAAAAACACCATGAAACGACTTACTGCGCTCTATGGAGCGGTGGTGACGCTGTTTACCTTTGCGTCGCTGCTTGGCACATCTGCATACGCAGCAGATGTTGACTATCGATTACCTAAATCTGTTACACCGACTTTCCAAAAAATTCACCTTAACATCGATCCAGATAACCCTGCCTATTCAGGAACCACTGAAATAAACGTCACAGTAAACACAGAAACAAATAAAGTTGGGTTTTATCAGCAAGATTTGACCGTGACTTCAGCCGTGTTGATTGCTGGTGGTAATGAAATTGCTCTGGATGTAACCGTTGGTGAATATGATATCAATTGGGGCATGGCAAAAGAGGCTATTGAGCCGGGCAAGTACACGTTGCGGATCGCGTTTGAGGGCAAAGTGAATACCTCATCAGACGGCATGTATCTGTCACGCTTTGAAGACAGAAATTATATTTTTACGCAGTTTGAAGACATGCATGCTCGTAAGGCTTTTCCTAGCTTCGACGAACCCATTTTTAAAATCTCGTATCAGATGTCTATTAGCGCACCTGAGCATCAAGTTATTGTAGGTAACACGCCTGTTGAGAAGCAATCTGTAGAGGCGGGCGTAAAGACTGTTTTATTCGAAAAAACAAAACCTATGCCGACCTACTTGATCGCATACACAGTAGGACCATTTGATAGTGCAGAAATGACAGGCCTTCCTGTTCCTGGTCGCATCTATGTGCCAAAAGGGTACGCGGATAAAACCAAATTTGTTATCAAGCATACGCCAGAGATTTTGGCATCGCTTGAAAACTTCTTCGACATTAAATATCCATACAAAAAAATGGACTTTGTTGCTGTGCCAAACTTTACTCACGGCGCTATGGAAAATGTGGGGTTAATTACTTATCGCGACAGTTTGTTGTTACTTGAAGACAACCCTAGTGTGACAGAGCGTTCACGCCCATTAAATGTTATTGCGCACGAGCTTGCTCACCAATGGTTCGGAAACCTAGTTACTATGGCGTGGTGGGACGATTTATGGCTAAACGAAGCTTTTGCTTCTTGGGCAGCAAGTCATACTATGAAAGAGCTGTATCCTGAACTTAATTATGCAGATCGCATTGTGCAAGAAGGTGCGTTTGGCGCAGATGCAAGTCCTACAGTGAAGCCCGTTAAGAAAGTAGTAAAGAGCCAGCCTGACGTGATGGATGGTCTTGGACTTAATTACTCTAAAGGCGAGTCAATTTTGCAAATGATTGAGTCTTTAATTGGTACGGAAAAGTTCCGTGAAGGCGTGCGCAATTACATGAATAAGCACGCATGGGGAAATACTGTGGCTGACGATTTATGGGCTGCACTTGACGGCGTATCAGACTTCAACCTTAGTGCTATGATGAAAGCCTATTTAGAGCAGCCGGGCTATCCTCTAATTCACATTGGCAAAGATGGCAAAGTAACTCAGACTCGATTCCATTTGGCAGGTGCGGAAGTAGAGCAGCAAACGTGGGCAATACCACTTAAACTGACCTATCAAGTTAACGGGAAAATCAAAGATGACGTTGTCTTTATTGACAAGAAAACCACTTCACTACCGCAACTAGCAGAAGCACAGTGGGTATTCCCCAATGATAACGCAACAGGTTACTTCCGTTGGTCAATTGAGTCTGGGCAACTCAATGCATTGTTAAATAATATTGATGCGTTGAACAAACGTGAAAAGAAAAACTTACTATACAACTACCAAGCACTGCTTAATGCAAATGAGGTTGGCGTTGATAGCGTAATGAAAGTGTTGAATGCCTTGGCGAAAGATAATGACGCTGAAGTGATTCGCGCTGCTGTGGGTGTATTAGCTGAATTTGATTATTTGGTCAATGAGGGCAATAAAGCGCAATTTGCGGCATTGCTAAATCAAGATTATCTACCACTACTTAACAAGTTATCGCTTGAGCAAAGTGAGAGCGACTCGACCGACGTGATCCGCTTGCGTAACCAGTTGTACACGTTGTTAGGCATGCACGCTAATAACAGCACGCTTGTTGAGCAAAGTGAAGCCATTGCGAAGCGTTACATTAAAGATACTACTAGTGTGCCATCAGGCATAGCGGGGACCGCAATTGCAATAGCAACTAAAAATAGCCAAGGCGCAAACAATGCAAAATGGTTTGAAAGCTTAGAAAAAGCATTCAATGAAGCTCAGTTGCCAAACGTGAAAAATACGCTTATTTATTCAATGCATTTTAGCGATAAAGAGACGGTGTTTAAGATGCTTGATTTGGCGCTGACCGACAGCATTACGCCGGCTAACACGCTATATATGGTAGTGCGAGTAGCACGTAATTTAGACGACCATACAATGTTGTATGAGTGGCTGTCGAAAAACAAAACGGCTTTGATTGCAAAAATGCCTGATTATCATGTATCGCGCATGCCTGAGTTTGTCTCAGTAACCTGCTCAGCGGATAACCTCAAGTTAGCGACTAACTTCTACGCCCCTATAGCAGATGACCATCAGGGTATGCCTCGCGGCGTAGAAATAATGAAAGATGAGTCTATGCAATGTATGCGGTTGAAGGAGGCGTTTCAAGCTGACTTTGATGCGTTTTTAGCAAGCTATGCGCAATAACGCGCAATAAGGTACCGATTAGGTAAATAAAAAGAGCACCATTTGGTGCTCTTTTTTTGTGCAGAAGTAAATCGCTTAGCACCATCTTAGGTCGCTAAACACCTTCTATTTTTCTTCAAAACACAAGCAACCGCGCTATGTGACAACTCAACTTTCCCTGACCCGAAGTACAGTGGAGTTAATTAATAAATAAACTTATTTTAAAGCTGTAAGTTGCTGATTAATAAGAAATGTGACGTTTATATTATTATTTTCGTTAAGTGCTTGCTGTGTATGCGTATGTATAAGATTTTATACCTTCCTATAAATCGGAAGATTAAAATAATGACTATCCAGAATAACACACACAACCTCTCACTGAGAAAGACGGCAAAAGTCGTCAATGCGCTTCTCACCGGCGCTTTATCACTCAGTGTTCTCTCTTTTAACGCCGCGGCTACCACGCTATGGGAAGAAAACTTTGAAGCCGCTGAACTTCAGGGTAAAGGAGCAACAGGCCCAATTCCTGTGGGCCAAAATGTTGTAGTTGACGGTGTTGAACGTTGGTCAATTGACGTTAGCGGCGCACAAATTACCGCTACAAGCGATTGGTTCAAAGTAAACAACAATGCTATGCAGGCACGTGATGTTGACGGTGATGTTGTATGGCAAACCGAGACAATCGATATTAGTGGTCAGGGCGACATTACATTAGAAGTAGCGCTTTCTCAAAGTGGTACTTTTGAAAATGCTGATTACATCGACGTGTCGTACGCGATAGACGGTGGCGCTTTTGAATTAGTAACCTTAAACGAAGGCGACAGCAGAACAGTATTCGATGATTTTGGTAGTGCATTAGTAACTGCCAACATAGGTTCTGGCGCTTCACTCGTAATCAAAGTCGCTATGGCAAACAATGCTGGTAGCGAATATTCAAACCTAGACAGCGTTAAAGTAACAGCGTCAGGTTCAACTGGGGGCGATACTGGTGGTGATACGCCTGATGAGGGTGATAGCCCATCAAATGAGCTTCTTTTCTTGTCTGGCACGTGCTTCAATTGCCCCGATTTACAAGCAATTAATTTAGCCAGCGATTATGTTGAGTCAGACTATTATGCAGCGCTAGAAACTGCAATTGCTAATAATGAGAATGCGGTCACTCTTAAAGCAGCGGCTCACGATATTATTGAAAACGGTCATCGCACTCTTAGCTATTCTGAAGTGTGGACAGCACTTACTTATACCGATGAAGACCCTGCAAATACCGATAATGTTGTGTTGTTCTATAAGGGTGTTTCTCAAGCTAAGTCAACAAATGGAAGCGGTACACAAAGCTCAAATCCAGATAATTGGAACCGTGAACACGTGTGGGCGAAAAGCCATGGTTTCTCTAGCTCGAGCCTAACGGCGTACACAGATATTCTACATTTGCGTCCTACTGACATTTCGGTCAATAGTTCTCGTGGTAATCTCGATTTTGATTTTAGTGATAGTCCGTTAAGCGAAGCGCCAGCTAACCGCGTTGACAATGATTCTTTTGAACCTCGTGATGCGGTGAAAGGGGATGTTGCCCGTTCAATGCTTTATATGGATGTGCGCTATGACGGAAATACGGCTGGCGATACTGAGGAAGACCTCGTACTTCTAAACCGTTTGACTACGACGGAAGAAGCCGCTTTCGGTAAATTGTGCGTGTTACTGCAATGGCATGAAAGTGATCCGGTAGATGACTTTGAGCGACGTCGTAACGAGCGCGTTTTCGAATTCCAAGGAAACCGCAACCCATTTATTGACAAACCTGAGCTTGCATCGCTTATATATAATGAGAGCTGTGATGGCAGCGGTACTGATACAGGTGGCGACACTGGCGGCGACACAGGTGGCGATACTGGCGGTGACACAGGTGGCGATACTGGCGGTGACACAGGTGGCGATACTGGCGGCGACACAGGTGGCGATACTGGTGGAAATACACCGCCTTCATCTCACAGTGTTTACATTTCTGAGTACATCGAGGGAAGTAGTTTCAACAAAGCGATTGAACTGTTCAATAGCAGTGCTGAAGCTGTCGACCTTTCTGGTTACTCGTTAGTACTGTTTTCAAACGGCGCCTCAGGTGAAAATGACGGCAAAGTACTTGCCTTAGAAGGCTCAATTCCGTCAGGTGGCGTGGCGACATTTGCTAACAGCCAGGCTGATGCATCACTTACTTCTGGCTCGACCATTAGTGATTTTGTTATCAATTTTAACGGCGATGACTACATAGAGTTGACGTACAACGGCGACGTTGTGGACTCTCTAGGGACGTTTGGCGTTAGAACTAATTGGGGTAAAGACGTAACGTTAGTGCGTAAAAGCACTGTAACCGGCGGTAACACGTCGCGTAGTGGAAGCTTCGATGCAAGTGTTGAGTGGGACAGCTTCGCGCAAAATACATTTAGTAATTTTGGTGCCCATAACGGTAATGTTAGCGGTCCAACAGACCCAACAGACCCAACAGACCCAACAGACCCAACAGACCCAACGGACCCAACAGATCCTACTGACCCAGTACCTGAAGTAGTGCTTATCAGCGCTATCCAGGGAGCGTCTGCAGCGTCTGAGCTAGTTGGAAGCGACGTAGTTGTAGAGGCAGTAGTTACTAAAGTTGTACCAGGTATGGATGGCTTCTTTGTACAAGAAGAAGCCAGTGACTCTGATGACAATACCGCTACTTCAGAAGGTGTTTTCGTTTACGTCGGCGCATACAACGAGATGCCACAAGCTGGCGATGCAGTTCGCTTAAATGCGACAGTTGGCGAGCGCTATGGTGTTACTCAATTAACGCTTACTGCAAATGCCGAGGTACTGGGCGCTGGTGAAAGCGTGCTGTATTCAACGTTGTCATTGCCACTGAACGCAGAAGTAGATCTGGAAGCCTTTGAAGGTATGCAAGTTAGCTTCGAGCAAACTCTAAAGGTTTCAGATATATACAACTTAGGCCGTTACGGTCAATTCACTGTTTCATCGCAGCGTTTAATGATCCCAACAAACCAATATGAAGCAAATTCTGAAGCGGCGCTGGCATTGGCTGCGCAAAACGCAGTAGATTCACTTTTGGTTGACGATGGATACAGCTCGCAAAACCGCGATGGTCTTGAATTCCCGGTGGGGGGTCTTTCTCATACTAATTCGCTACGTTTAGGTGATAGCGTTGAAAGCTTAGAAGGCGTACTACACTACGCGTTCGGTGCTTATAATCTTATCCCTGTAGGTGATTTGCAGACCACCCGCACTAATCCAAGAACACGCGCGCCAATTTTACGTGCACAAGGCGACGTAAAAGTAGCAAGCTTTAACGTGCTTAACTACTTCAATGGCCCAGAGTTCCCAACGTCTCGCGGTGCTGACAGTGAGCTAGAGTTCAACCGTCAAAACGCGAAAACGGTTGCCGCTATTGTTGCTATGAACGCTGATGTTTTAGGTCTTGTTGAGATTGAAAACGACGGGTATGGCAATGACTCAGCGATAGCGACACTTGTCGATAGCGTAAATGCCGAGTTGGGTAGTGATGAATATGCTTATGTGGCACTTGATTCGCTATTAGGTGGTGATGCTATTGCGGTAGGCATGCTATACAAGCAAGCGGTCGTTACGCCTGTCGGTAATCCAATTACCTCAAATGCTGCGCCATTTGATTACGGCAACAGACAACCACTTATTCAAAACTTCAGCGTAAACAGTAACGGCGAAAGCTTTGCTTTTGCTATCAACCACTTTAAGTCGAAAGGAAGCTGTGGCAGCGCTACAGGTGACAACGCCGATTTAGGTGATGGTCAAGGTTGCTGGAATGCACTTCGTACCGAAGCAGCACAAGGTTTATTGGCACTTATTGAAGCAAACAGCGATGTGCTTTCAGACCGCGTACTGATTATGGGCGATTTAAATGCTTACGCGAAAGAGTCTCCAATTTTGGCATTGGAAGCAGCAGGTTATACCAACGTTGTTAATCAGTTTGTAGGCGCTAATGCTTACTCGTATAGCTTTGGCGGTGAAATGGGTTACCTAGACCATGCACTAACAAGCGGCACGCTAACTGAGTATGTCGTTGACACATCAGTGTGGCATATCAATGCTGATGAGCCTCGCGTATTTGACTACAACGTTGAATTTAAATCGGAAACGCAACTTGCTAGCTACTACGGCGCGGACGCTTATCGCTCTTCTGATCACGACCCTGTAGTGGTAGTGATGAACTTCCCTGAAGAGGTAGTAGTGGGTGATTTAGATGGTGATAACGACGTTGATTACAACGACATTATGGCGTTTTACCAAGCCTTCTTATCTGGTCAAGCGACTGATGCGAGCTACGATTTTAACGGCGACGGTATGGTTAACTTCTTTGATATTCAAGCGCTGATGGGCATGTGCTCGCGCGCTGGTTGTGCAATTTAATTTTTGGAAAAAACATAATGAAAAAACTTATTTTAGTATTTTTGGCAGCAATGACATTTAATGCAAACGCTGCACTTATCACACTGACTACTGACAAAACTGAATATAACGTGGGTGACACCATTAACGTGACAGTAAGTTTGACTGACCTATTTGAAAACGGAACGCAAACACTCTTTTCGTCATATGTAACGGCATTCAACTTTGATTCGAGTGTACTCAGCGCAGTTGAGCCAAGCCTAACTAGTTTAATGGCGTTTGGCCCTTCTATGGCGCCTGGTATATTTCCATCTGAACTATTTGCCGGTAGCGTTACAGGGAATATGGTATCAGGTTCTTCAATTGCTTCTCCGATGGCAAATCCGTTTTTCCAATCGGGTATGACAACGGTAGGCTTGTATACGTTACAGTTTATTGCTACTGCTGCGGGCGATAACATCGACGGGTTTAGTTTTACGCAAAGCGATTTTTTTGATGCTGCTTTGGGCTCTACTCAAACTGCTGATGTTGAAACTGCGCGCTTTACTGTAAGTCAGGTTCCTGCGCCAAGCACAGGAATACTGGCGCTGCTAGGTTTGGCTGCATTGGTGTATAGCCGTAAGCAAAATGCAAAATAAATAAACTTGCAGTGTAGTGGTAGCCCGGTGGCTTGATAACAAGCACCGGGCTTTTTTTTAAGCTGATAAACGCTAAGAAAATGTGCGCCAAGTTGAAAACCACTATTTACATGTGACTCAAAATAAACCACACTGAAGAAAAACAACCAGCGCTTTGTATGTTAGATTCAATTTCATTTTCACAACGCCAGCGTTTGGCGTATATCGATTTTTGCCTTTTGTTTAAAGGTGCTATCCATCGTCAGGATCTCATCAACCGGTTTCAAGTAGGGTTATCTGCGGGGTCGCGAGATTTCACACTATACAAAGAATTAGCACCGGATAACCTGATTTATGATCCGCGAGAGAAACGGTATTTTCAAACCGAGACTTACTCTCCCTTATTTGAACATGACGCTAGGCGTACGCTCGTTAAGCTGGCTAATGATATATCGGATGGTTTCGACGCTATCGGTGATATTCACTTTCCTGTGGAGAGCGCGTCGTCATTAAACGTACCAGACATTTTTGTTGTTGCTAAGGTTGTTCAAGCCATAGTTAATCAAAAGGCTATTAGCATTATCTATACGTCACTTTCCAGTGGTAGCGGCGCACGAGAGATAGTTCCTCACAGCATTGTTGATAACGGACAACGGTGGCATGTTAGAGCATTTGATAGAAAATCGCAGAGCTTTAGAGATTTTGTATTAACGCGCATCAGTAAAGTTACCGTTAAATCCGCGCCAGAGCCTCATGAATGTATTGACTGTGATGAGCAGTGGCAGCGCTTAATTCCACTAGAAATTGTACCGCACCCCAAGAATATAAAATTTCCTACGGCGATAGAATTAGATTATGCGATGGAAGAGGGGGTATTGACTTTGCAAGTACGTGCTGCAATGGCGGGATACCTATTACGCCGTTGGAATGTAGACTGTACCAAACACGCCAGCTTGAAAACGGGGGAGTATCAGCTGTGGTTGCGCAATCAGAGCTCGCTTGCTAACACAGATAATTTGGCCATTGCACCTGGCTATATCGGGCAACAGGTGCCGTTTCAATAAGAGTTTGCTATTGACTAGTGCTTGGTGTGCTTGTTAATACAAGCGAGTAAAGTTGCTTTGTCTAGTGGTTTGGTAAGGAAGTCATTCATGCCAGCGGCTAGACATTCCTCTTTATCTTCCAAAAAAGCATTGGCAGTAAGCGCAGCTATTGGAGTGTTAATACTCAGTGTATTTCTTAATATACTCGATGCTTCAAGGCCATCCATAATTGGCATATTGCAATCCATCAGGATGAGGTCAAAGGTATGTTGTTTACAGGCATCTACAGCGTCCTTTCCATTCTTTACGTGTAAGCATTTGTAACCTGCACTTTTCAGCATTGTTTTCACTACTTCAGCGTTAATCTCATTGTCTTCGGCCAGAAGAATACGCACATTGTCATTACGCGTGTGAGCAGTATCGTTTTTATTGTCTTGAACCTGAATGAGCGATGTTAAGTCGTTTTCTAGTTCGCGTCGATTTATGGGCTTAGCATGTGTTTTCCAAATCAAAGAAGAAACGTCGTCTTCGTATTCTAATCGCTCGAGTTCCGCAGATATGAGAATGACGCGAGGAAAGTTGATGGGCTCTTGGTTTTTTAGTTCCCGAAGCAACTGAGGCCCGCTCATTTCAGGCATAGCGATATCGAGAATAATAACATCGAATGAAAGTGGATCATCAGCGAGAAATGACTTAGCGCTGTAGTAGCACGCGCTTTCAATCTGTAAGGAAGAGACCACGTGATTGATATATTCTCTGCTAGTTTGTAGGTCATCTACAATTGCACACCGAATGCTGGAATTAGGTTTAACAGTTAATACTGGAAGCGTCGACTCTTCAACTTGAATGGAAAAAGTAAACGTGCTTCCTTTGCCATACGTTGATCGCACAGAAATGTCACCTTTCATAAGTTGGGCAAGTTGCTTGGCTATACTTAACCCCAATCCAGTACCACCATATGAACGGGTTGTTGAATTGTCTGCCTGCTCAAACTTGTTAAAAATATGCGCCAATTGCTTTTCTTCAATGCCAATTCCTGTATCGGTAATTTCAATAGAAAGCACATTGGATTTCGACTTGCGAAGGTACGACACTTGAAAGGTCACACTACCTTTTTCGGTAAACTTAATCGCATTGCTGAGTAAGTTATGTAACACCTGAGATAATCGAGTGATATCTCCGGTTATAACATGCGGTAAAGACGGATCTTTATAATAATGAAACGTTAGCCCTTTGCGCTGACATGCCACGCGCTGTAGCGACACCACGTCATCGAGAACTTGTAAAATATCCACAGGCGCTTGCTCAACAATTATTTTGCCAGCTTCAATTTTCGATATATCCAGAATATCGTTTATTAACACGAGGAGCTGGCGACCAGATGCCCGTGCTTTCTTTAGGTAAACATCGCTTTTACTTGGATTGTCTAGCGCCAATTCAATCATGCCAAACAAACCATTCATTGGGGTGCGTAGTTCATGACTCATGCTAGAAAGAAATTCGGACTTTGCCTTACTGGCTTTCTCAGCTTGCCGAGCTAATGCTTGTGCCTCGTTTCTGAGTATAATTTGCTTATCAAAAGCGGCTTTAATTGTTTTTTCCAGAGGCCAAAAAATAACAAAAGCTTCAATCGTCAGTAATAGCAAAGTGGCTAGCCAAATAAATATTTCAATTTGAGCGACATCACTAACACGCGTTGAAGCTTCTTGCTCGAAGAAATTAACGACATTGTCTAATGCAGTGAGTAAATTGGTGACTTGCTCAATAGACAAACTCAAACCCTTTTCGCACATTGGGCTTTCCAGTATATTTTGCGCTTCGTTGATGTAATTTTTTACGCGTTCGTCAAGTTGGCCATTACCAAAATAAGCGTCTTTCACATTAACAGGAAGGTTAGGGAGTGAGGTAAGTCTGTAATGATTTACTTTAAAGGTTTCTAGTGTTGCCTCTAGGTATGTCTCTTCTAATGAGCCTCTACACGCAGCGCCTGTAGAGCTCAATAACGCAATACGCTGCGAGAGCATGCGTTGTTGCCCTGCAATATTGATGATTTCTGCGTCGTATTTTTGCTCATCAATCAGACTGTAAATAATAAAAAAGGACAGTGTGACAAGCGTTGCTGTTAGCAATAACGCGACGATGTATCGAAAGCGTAATGACATATATGTGAGCATGAGTTAGCACTCATCTCAAGATAATAGATGCATCGGCGTAACGCAAACGCCTAAAGGTGTAATTGAAACATTTATTGCGGATTAAGCAATGGGTTCAAGAGCCCTTTTGGAAGTGGGTAAAATAGTGACTTCGTTCTGGGCAGTATGGTGAAACTTTTTGAAACGGGCACGCTTTTCTTTTGATGAGGATCGCATCTCTTCCTCTGAAGGAAGATGTTTTACATGCAGTCCCTGAGTTTCGAAGTCATTATTAATGTAGCCTAGTGCCGCATAGCGTTTTAGCACCGCGTTGCAAGGGTAGAATCCCCATTTGTGGTGAAATCGCTGCGCGTTAGAAACAAAATCCAACAAGTGATTTAGTGGACATCGGTAAGTGAGTCTTTCTGGTACAAAGGTGACTGTCTCTAGCTGCATAAGCTGCAGTCTGAGATGTCGACATGTGGTGAAAAAGTCTTCGTCGTTTAATCCGAAACCTGTGTAACTTTCATCGAAACCGCCGGTTTTTTCAAAGTCTGTCTTACGAATAAAAAACACTGTAGAACAAATACTATCGTTACTAAACTTTCCATAGTTAATTTCCTGATTTTGTTGATTGCCAATTACGTTTTCTAAGAATGTCATGTCATCATTGCTCGAGCGGTCGCCCGTTGATAGTGCAATATGGCTGCGCTTGAGCTGGTTGTACGAGCTTCGACATAAATCCTCAGGTACACATTTTACTGACGTAAAAACAATACTGTTTGATGCCAATTTACGTACACCATCACCCACTAACGTTGGCGCGATAATAGCCTCAACATTTACATACAAAATCGTGTCATATGTTGCGGCTAACATGCCTTTGTTTCTTGCTCTTGCAATGGGTAATGTCTGTTGCGTTGTGAACTTATGGACAATGTCGAAGTGATCACTTTTCATCAAAGAAAGTTCAGACGGTGGTGCCATCCAAACTACAATCAACTCCGAAGGCTTGTCGGTGCCTGCCTCTAATTGCGAAATAAGACGGCAAAGCTTATCGGTACGATTTTTGACAATAGTCACTACACTCACTGGCATGTGCATGAAGGCCTCCCTCGCATGTCGCTGTCTCAACATTCATTTGTACGACGCATGACTTTTGATAGCTATTAAGCAAAAAATAGTCCTAATTGATTAACTATCTGTTTAATAATGCTTTTTATTGTTTGGTGAACGAGGGTGACAGTGTGTGTCGTTGCTCATTGGGTAGATAGGCTATGACAGTGAGAAAGAGTTACACGCGTAGCCAAACGTTTCTACTATGCGCCAGGTTAGAGATTTGATATTCTTACCTTCAGTAATATAACTCTTTGTATTGTAAAGGTTCACATCGAGTGTTCTTCGGTGTTCCGCAATGTGAACTTTGGTCTAAAATGTGGATGAATTGCATGCCACACTCTGCAATATGTACTATGCTCGTTAATGTGAGTCCATGGCTTTACTTTAACCGTATAAGTTGTTGGTTATTAAATTTTCAAGTGGTGTAAAGGCTGTGTCAGTACAATCTTCAGTAGTCGTTCGTCAATATGACAAACAGTCGTTAAAAACAGTCGACGTTATCTCCGGTATCTCTCCAAACGCAATGAGGCGGGTATTTGGCGGCTGGATATTTTTCGCTGCAGTAGTGGGTATCATTGTGGCAGTAGCGCCAGACTTGAGCGCTCAGTTCATCGGATTAACGCTTTTTGTGTTGGTCGCGTTTACATTGGTAATGTTTGGCCAAAGCCGTATCTCGGAAGGTTGGCCAGCTATTATCTGCGACCAGAACTTCATTGGCGTTGTAAGAGATCCAGTTGCTCGAGAGTACATATGCGTCGACTCTTCATTAGTCGTCGATGCAAAGCCAACACTTATCAAACCCAATAAAAAAGCTGTTGAGATTCAATTGGACTATGAGAAGCTTTCAGAGCAAGACATAGCGCTACTCAAGCAAGCAGTTTGGCCGTACAGCGACAAATTGGTGGGGTTAGCCCATTTCAAAAAGCGCGAAGAGGCATGTGAGAGCGTTATGTGGTGCGTTCAGCATCGTTCATCTCATTAACTAGGGCGTATTAATCCCGGTTGGGTGGTGCAACAAGTGCTAATTGAGTGAAAAGAGGGTAATGGTCAGAGCCAATATCACTTAGTCTCTCAATACGTACTAATGAAAAGTGCTTCGAGTGAAATACGTGGTCAAGCGGCCACTTCACAAGTGGATAGTGTGCATGGAAGGTGTTAAAAAATCCTCGTCCCTCTCGCGGGTCAAGCAGGCCACTTATCTTTTTAAAATGGCGCGTGGTGGGTGACCAGGCAACATCATTTAGATCTCCTGCAACAATAACAGGGCCGCTTTGCTTCGAAATTTCCTTTCCAACCACATGTAGTTCAACATCTCTCGGTTTTGCATATTCGTTTTCGGTTGGACTTGGTGGTTTAGGGTGTAAAAAGTATAAGGTTACTTTTTGCCCATCAACATTAATCGTTGCTCTAATCGACGGTACGTCATCCTCAATCAAAAAGCGTAAGGTCACATTTTCAAAAGCATACTTGCTGTAAACATGCATGCCGTATAAGTTCTCTAATGGGCAAAATTTCTGATGGGGGTAATCTTTTTCAAGCTCACTGAGGTGATCTTGCCATTTTTTATTGGACTCAAGGGTAACTAAAAAATCAGGTTGGGTGGTATGCACATGGGATAGTAGCTTTTGATAACCGTCGTTCGGCATATAAACATTGCTTGATAGGATGCTCAATGTTTCTTTAGGCTCAGCCGCTACACGACGTACCTCGCGCTTGTAAAGTGGCGTGTAAGGGATAATCCACATGCATTGATAAAGCAAACTGACGGCAAGCCCTAGCACTAATACAACATCAAATGCTGATAAAGTGTAAGAGATTGCTTTCACTGTATAGGCCACAAGTAACACTGCAAGCAAAGTCGCTATTTGTAATCTAGGAAATTCCCATACTCTAATTGTCCAATGCGACGAGGGAAGTAATGGAATAAAAGATATCGCTATGAAGATTACAGAAAAAACCGACAACAATATTTCCATTTAGATAGCCTCCCTGAGCCATAGAACTCGCCATTAAGCCTAGCGAGCAGTTTTATTACGGTTACGCGGTTAAGAATTGTTAATGATTACGCCGGCGAGAAGAGAATAGTTTAGATTCAATGTAGATGTGCTAAATAAGAATTATTATTCTTTGGCGAGTAAAAATTGCTGCAAAGCAAGCAAACTTTTCATCTTAAACATTGCTTGTAGTGTGAAGTTTTTAATATTTTATACTTAAATCAGTACGTTATGCCGTTGGCATTATTTTGGCATTACCCCATTTGAGTTTCGACAAAGGAGAAATGTTATGAAACGCACACTACTTTCTATGATTGTTGCTACATCGTTGACTACTGCAGCTTATGCAGGTGATATGAACTCTGACAACAAGTGGGAAAAGGGCGCCAAAGACGCATGGATTGATGGCAAAGCTGAAGCTACGCTGTTGTTCAATGGCAACCTAGATTCATTCGATATTAACACCGATGTTTCAAACGGCAATGTTGTTCTTACTGGTAAGGTGGATAACTCTGTTGAGAAGAAGCTGGCTGAAGAGCTAGTGTCTAACATCGATGGCGTAAAGTCGGTAGACAACAAACTAACGGTTGTTGCAAAAGCTGACATGGATTCTGATATGTCAGAAGACATGGAAGAGACGTACGACGAAGGTACGAGTGAGTTAACTGACGCGAAAATCGCTACCGTAATTAAAACTCGCCTTCTCATGGATACGGATATCTCTGGTTTTGACATTGATGTCGATGTAGAAAACGGCAATGTAACCCTAACGGGCGATGTCGATTCTGATGCTGAGCGTGACCTTGCGATTGAGATTGCAAAAAATGCATCTGATGTAAAAGATGTCGAAGATAACTTACGTGTGGTGACTGAAACAGCAATGAACTAATTGCGTTTAATCACTGATAGAAAAAGGGGCCTCGAGCCCCTTTTTTGTTTTAATCGACAACTTGTTTTCAACCTCATTTCCCAAACTCTGCTCGACAAACACATCTTTGTTTTGTCGTAGCGTGAAATATTCAAAGCGCTGTGTACAAAATTCCCAACCTTCATTATCAATAAATAGCTAAAATTGCATATATCATTGTTTTATATGGATTTTATTGTTGGCTCGATAACTGCAATCTATCATTAACTAGACGCTTCAAGGAGAGTGGCATGAATATTTTACGCTGGGTTGTTTCGGGATTGGTTGTATCTTTTTTTGTAGTTATCGTTGGAATGGCGAGTAACGGTAGTACTTTTGTGAGTCAAGCGACAGCGGATGATCAAGAGCGTGAGCTTCATCCAGATATTGTGAAAATAGAAGGCACGTATTCGCAAGTTAAATTCGATTTAAGTAGAAAGTCTCATTTGCTACGCAAGATGCGTATGGACCATTACATTGCACAAGCAAAACAAGCTGACTTGCGTGGGTGGGACCATGAGCGCAAAGATTTGATTGAACGCGCTGAAAACATTTTGTCGCATCATTTAACCCAATATGCGGTTAGTGTTCAAAACGATGCAGAATCGTATTCTGTATCTTCAATCTAAATAAAAAAAGCGAAGCCTGACGTCAGGCTTCGCTTTTATTCTTTTAGCGCTCTATGCCATTCTTTAAATTATTAGTCTTACTCTACATCGACAATTTTAAGCGTATTGGTTGCACCTACTTTTTCCATCTCGTCACCGTAGGTCAAAATAATGCTGTCACCGCTTTTCACTAAGCCTTTCTCTTTAAGTGAAGCAATAACGTCATACTTCAAGCGACCTGGCTCACTTTGTGATGAGTCAAAGTAAACCGGCTTGACGCCGCGGCAAAGCGCCATCGTATTTAGTGTTGTTTCGTGACGTGACATTGCAATTATTGGCAACGATGTCGTGATGCGTGACATCAGCGTTGGCGTGCTTCCGCTTTCCGTCAAACCAACAATTGCCTTAACACTTGGCAGGTGGTTTGCCGCGTAAACTGCTGAAAGTGCAATTGACTCACTGGTAGACGAGAATTGTTCGTCCATGCGGTGCTTTGAAATTTTAACACTTGGATGTGTTTCTGCACCTTCACAAACGCGCGCCATAGCCGCAACCGTTTCAATAGGGTAGTTACCCGCGGCTGTTTCAGCAGACAACATCACCGCATCGGTACCGTCAAGCACTGCGTTAGCTACATCCATAACCTCTGCGCGCGTTGGCATTGGGCTATCAATCATCGACTCCATCATTTGCGTTGCGGTAATGACCACTTTGTTAAGCTGACGAGAGCGCGCGATAAGCTTCTTCTGTACACCTACAAGCTCGGCATCGCCAATTTCAACCCCTAAATCACCACGAGCAACCATTACGGCATCCGATGCACTAATGATATCTGTCATAGCTTCGTCAGTTGCAACGGTTTCAGCGCGTTCTACTTTGGCACAAATTTTTGCGTAGCAACCTGCTGCTTCAGCCAGTTCGCGAGCATAATTTAGATCTGCGCCGCTGCGTGGAAACGATACGGCAAGGTAATCTACGCCAATCTTAGCGGCTGTTTTGATATCTTCTTTGTCTTTTTCAGTCAACGCATCGGCAGAAAGGCCACCACCTTGGCGGTTGATGCCTTTATTGTTTGATAGCTTACCACCTACAGTTACTTCGGTGATGACTTTACGACCTTCTACACCAGTCACTTTAAGCTGAATACGGCCGTCGTCTAGCAATAAGATATCACCCGCAGAAACGTCGTCTGGCAGAGCTTTGTAGTCGATACCCACTTGCTGGTCGTTACCTTCGTCACGTCCAAGCTCTGCATCCAAAACGAATTTAGCGCCAATCTCTAGATGAACAGAACCTTGTGCAAAACGTGCAACGCGAATTTTAGGGCCTTGAAGATCGCCTAAAATTGCAACGTATTTGCCTAAGTTTTTGGCCGCCTGACGAACGCGTTTAGCGCGTTCAATATGGTCTTCTGCTTGACCGTGAGAAAAATTCATTCGTACTGTATTTGCGCCTGCGGCAATCAGTGCTTGAATTTTTTCTAATGAGTCGGTTGCTGGACCTAAGGTGGCAAGAATTTTCGTTCTTCTAGTCATGAGATTCCGTCGCTGTTTCTGTAGTTAGAAATGACAAAGAGTGTTAGGTGAATATTATTAAAATAGTCACCTGTAATCGCTTTACGTAATTTTATTACAGAATAGTAGTTGAATTTGACAAAAATGTGAATGAAAGAAAGAAAAAGTCATAACTGGCTCGACCAGTTAAGCGGCTTTAACTTACATTGTGAACAAATAATAGACTAAGTAAGGTGTGGTTGCTTAATAACAAACGCGGTTTTCTGGTACCGGGGTCAAACTATCAAGTGAAGGCAAGCGAATGATGAAATTTACTCGCTTGCCCTGTTGCAGCTGTTAGTCGTTGCGTTTCTCATACCGAGAACCGCGAAGGGTATCTTTAACGCGCTTCAGGTTTTCTCTGAATTTGTTTCCGCGGCGCAGTGTAAAGCCAGTAGCTAACACGTCTATAAGCGTAAGCTGTGCAATACGCGATGCCATTGGCATGTACATGTCGGTATCTTCAGGTACTTCAAGCGATAAAACGTAACTGCACTCTTGTGCCAACGGGCTATCTGCCGATGTTATTCCAACGACAGTAGCGTCATTCATTCGCGCTATTTGTGCAATCTCTACCAAGCTCTTTGTGCGACCGGTGTGGCTTATAAGCACTACAACGTCACCATCTGAGCAATTCATACAACTCATGCGTTGCATCAAGATGTCTTCAAAATAAACAACGGGTACGTTAAAACGGAAGAATTTATTTAGTGCATCGTGAGCGACCGACGCTGATGCGCCGAGTCCGAAAAATGAGATCTTCTGTGCTTGTGTAAGCAAATCTACCACGCGATTGACGACATTGACATCGACAGACTGTCGCGCAACCTCAAGTGACGCCATAGTAGATTCAAAAATTTTATTGGTGTATTCGTCTGGGCTATCGTTCTCGTCAACATGGCGATTAACGTATGGCGTACCATTGGCAAGGCTTTGCGCTAAATGTAATTTGAAATCGGGGAAGCCTTTGGTGTCTAGTCTTCTGCAGAAGCGGTTAACCGTTGGCTCACTTACATCCGACATTTTAGCAAGTGTTGCTATACTCGAATGAATGGCTGTTTGAGGGTTCGCAAGAATAACCTCTGCCACCTTTTTCTCAGATTTGCTAAACGCCGCTTTATTTTGTGTAATTTTTTCTAAAATGTTCATACAGATATAGCAATTAAATAACGCAAGTTGTTGTAAGGTACATCTGTAATAGTACCCAATGTGACGACTGTGACAAGAAAAATGTAATTTTTTGACATTTTTTATTGTTTTGGCGAGGTTAAATCAGGGTAAACTGAGGGAAACAACAAAGATTCAGATCCTGTAGTTGGTTCAAGTTGTAATTTTACTACATTTGGTGTTAACTATACGGTAAAAATAGTCGTTAGTGTTGTAAATAACTGTACAATACGCCGCGGACACATACATTTAAAAGGTCGACGAATATGGTATTGGATAATTCCTACGAACCCTGTGATTTTGTACTTTTCGGTACATTGGGTGATCTTTCACGACGCAAGTTATTGCCTTCATTATATCAGCTTGAAAAAGCAAACCTGATGCATCCAGACACCACTATTGTGGGTGTTGCGCGTCAGGAAATGTCTTTAGACGAGTACGTTGAAGAAGTTCACACAAACCTTATTAAATTTGGTGAAAAGAACTTATGTGAAGAAACATGGGCACGCATGAAAGCGCGTTTACATTATGCTTGTGTTGATATGAAAGACGTAGAGAGCTATTGCGTTCTTGATGACCATGTTGACCCTACGCGCACCATGGTGTGTTACCTTGCTACACCACCGGCGATTTACGGTGATATTTGTCGTGGTTTGCACAGCTGCAAGATTATCGACTCAAGCGTGCGTGTAGTGCTTGAAAAGCCAATCGGACACGATTTGGCATCGTCGAAAGTGATTAATGAGCAAGTTGCTGAATACTTCGACGAAAAACAAATTTATCGAATTGACCACTACCTTGGCAAAGAAACCGTACTTAACCTGGTTTCACTGCGTTTTGCGAACTCAATTTTTGCGACGAACTGGGATCATAATTGTATCGATCACGTTCAAATTTCAGTTGCTGAATCGGTTGGTATTGAAGGGCGCTGGGGTTATTTTGATGACGCAGGTCAAATGCGCGATATGGTGCAAAACCACTTGTTACAAATCCTTAGCTTGGTTGCAATGGAGCCGCCGACAACACTTGACGCTGACAGCATTCGCGATGAAAAACTGAAAGTACTTAAAGCGCTGCGTCCTATTAACTCATTCAACATCAACGATAGTACCGTGCGCGGTCAGTACACATCGGGATTTGTTAAAGGTGAAGAAGTGCCTGGTTACCTTGAAGAAGAGGGCGCTAATACACAAAGCAGAACGGAAACGTTTGTGGCTATCAAGGCTGAGATTGACAACTGGCGTTGGGCTGGTGTGCCATTCTACCTTCGTACAGGTAAGCGCATGCCAACAAAGGTCAGTGAGGTTGTTATTTACTTTAAGCGTCAACCTCACAACTTGTTTGGCGACAGCTTCAAGAACCTTCCACCTAATAAGCTAGTAATCCGCTTACAGCCTGATGAGGGCGTTGAAATCACGGTAATGAACAAAGTACCGGGTCTTACAAGTTCAGGTTCTATGGATTTGCAAAAATCTAAGCTTAACTTGAGTTTCTCTGAGGCATTTGCAGACGAGCGAATCCCTGATGCCTATGAAAAGCTATTACTAGAAGTCATGTTGGGTAACCAAGCGCTATTCGTTCGCCGCGATGAAATTGAACAGGCGTGGACGTGGGTAGACTCTATTCTTGAAGCGTGGAAGCAATCAAGTGAGCCACCAGAGCCGTATCAAGCTGGTACATGGGGACCTGTAGATTCAATTGGTTTACTAGCGCGTGAAAACCGTAGCTGGTATGAAAGCAAAACAGCGAAGAAGAAATAAGATGGCGTTAACAACACTTTCATTTGAAACTCCTGATGCGCTGACCAATGCGTTTGCAGAAGACTTAGTAAGTATCCTTAAAACGGGCATTAAAACCCGTGGTCGCGCTTCACTTGTGGTCAGTGGTGGACGTACTCCATTGGCGTTATTCAAGCAACTCAGCGAAACCGACCTAGAGTGGGATAAAGTTGATATTACATTAGCTGACGAGCGCTGGGTTGAAGAAAGCCATGAGGCGAGTAATACCAGCTTAGTAAAGCAGAACTTAATTCAAAATAAAGCCGCGGCAGCTCGTTTTATCGAGTTAAAAAGCGAAGCAGAAGATGCAAAAGACGGTGTGAGCATTGCAGAGAAAAACCTTGAAGCAATGTCTCAGCCTTTCGATGCGTTAATTCTAGGAATGGGTGAAGATGGCCACACGGCGTCACTTTTTCCATGCTCAGAGCAAGTGCTAGACGGCTTAAATATGGACAGCGGCAGAACGTGCATTGCTGTTCAACCTACAACAGCACCTCACCAACGTATTTCATTGACGCTACCAGCGTTGCTCAATAGCCGTAATATCTTTTTGCACCTTACTGGTGAAAAGAAGAAGCATGTTTTGCTAGACGCTATTGAAAATGCCACCGAAGCGCAAAAGCCCATCACTGCCGTTGTGAATAGAGCACCGGTAACTTTGATGTGGGCGCCATAGGAGACGATTATGAACCCCAAAATTGCTGAAGTTACGCAACGAATTATCGAGCGTAGCAAAGAAACCCGTAAGGCGTACCTAGAGAAAATTGAACATGCACGACGTCAAGGTCCGCACCGTGGCGCATTGTCATGCGGTAACTTAGCCCACGGCTTTGCTGCCTGTGGTACAAGTGAAAAAGCAGATCTTCGCTCTATGACAAAAGCCAACGTGGCGATTGTTTCTGCATATAACGACATGCTTTCAGCTCACCAGCCTTATGAAACTTATCCAGCGCTTATCAAAGAAGCGGTGAAAGAAGTTGGTAGTGTGGCACAGTTCGCTGGTGGTGTTCCGGCAATGTGTGATGGCGTAACGCAAGGTCAATCAGGTATGGATTTAAGCCTGATGAGCCGCGATAACATTGCGCAGGGCGCAGCTATTGCGTTGTCTCATAACATGTTTGATAGCGCGTTGATGTTGGGTATCTGTGACAAAATCGTACCCGGGCTACTAATTGGTTCTTTGACATTTGGCCACCTTCCAACAGTTTTCGTTCCAGCAGGCCCAATGCCTTCTGGTTTGCCGAACAAAGAGAAGGCACGCGTACGTCAGCAGTTTGCTGAAGGCAAAGTAGGTCGCGACGCATTGCTAGAAGCTGAGTCGCAATCTTATCATTCAGCGGGAACCTGTACGTTCTACGGTACAGCTAACTCTAACCAGTTAGTGGTAGAAATGATGGGCTTACACCTACCTGGCTCGTCGTTTGTAAACCCAGGCACGCCATTACGTGATGCATTAACAAAAGCCGCTGCAGTGCAAGCAACACGCTTAACTGATTTGGGTGATAATTACACGCCAATTGGCCACATTGTAGACGCGAAGGCGATTGTAAACGGACTCGTAGGCTTATTAGCTACAGGTGGTTCAACAAACCACACTATGCACTTGATTGCCGTTGCTCGTGCTGCTGGTTATATCGTGAACTGGGATGATTTTTCAGACATTTCAAACGCAGTGCCACTACTTACGCGCATTTACCCCAACGGGTCTGCTGATATCAACCACTTCGTTGCCGCAGGCGGTATGTCTCTCTTAATTAGACAACTACTTGATGCCGGTCTACTGCACAACGATGTGAAAACCATTTGTGGTGAAGGCTTAGACTTCTATACCAAAGAGCCAGTGCTTATTGATGGCGAGCTTGAGTGGCGTGATGGTCCTACTGAATCATTAGACAAAGAAGTATTGGCAACCGTGGAAGCGCCATTTAAACCAGACGGTGGTTTGAGCGTTCTTGACGGTAATTTAGGGCGTGGCGTAATTAAGACATCTGCACTTCGTACGCCTCACTGTACCCTCAAAGCGCCTGCAGTTGTATTTGAAGACCAGTTTGAACTTGACGAAGCATTTAAATCTGGTGCACTCGATAAAGATTGTATCGTAGTAGTTCGCTTCCAAGGGCCTTCTGCCATTGGTATGCCTGAGCTACACCGACTGACACCGCCTCTTGGTGTACTTCAAGACCGCGGCTTTAAAGTTGCATTGGTGACAGACGGCAGAATGTCTGGTGCATCGGGTAAAGTACCAGCTGCAATTCATGTTACGCCAGAAGCTTACAAAGGCGGTTTGCTTGCAAAAGTACACGACGGCGACCTAATCGAATTAAACACCGTGACTGGCGAATTAACACTACATGTTGATGATGCGACATTAGCGGCACGTGAAGCGCAACCTGCGAATCTTGCAAAGCATCATGTCGGTATGGGACGTGAAATGTTTGCAGGAATGCGCGCGATGCTAACGGGTGCAGAAGAAGGTGCATGTTCACTGTTCTACACACAGGAGCAAGCATAATGGGGCAGAAGTTTGTCGCAGATGTAGGCGGGACTAACATACGTCTAGCGCGCGTGACCGAATCTGGTGTGGCTGATATTAAAAAATACATGTGTAATGACTTTGCCAGTATCGATTTGGCAATAGCACAGTATTTTGCTGATATGCCCGAATATGCTTTTACCGAAGGGTGTATTGCTATCGCGTGCCCGGTACTTGGCGATCAGGTAGAAATGACCAACCACAGTTGGGCTTTTTCACAAAACGCGCTTCGTTCTCAATTAAAGTTGAACGCGCTGTATGTCATCAATGATTTTACTGCAGTGGCGCACTCATTGCCTGTGCTTGGTGACGAGCAAGTTGTCCAAATTGGTGAGGGTAACGCAAAACCTAACGGTAATATTGCGGTATTTGGCCCAGGTACAGGGCTTGGCGTTGAACATATCACAATGACAACGTCAGGTTGGCAAACCTTAGACGGTGAGGGCGGTCATGTGGACTTTGCCCCTGTTGATGAGACCGACATCATTGTTTGGCGCCATCTACAGACAACGTTTGGTCGAGCTTCTGCTGAAGAAGTTATGTCTGGGCGAGGCCTACATAATATCTATACTGCACTCGCTAAACATGCCGGTGAGCCGGTGACGTTCACCGAGCCTGCGCAAATCACTGAAGCGGCATTGTCGGGAAGCTGTAAATTAGCTGAAGCCACATTGACCCAATTTTGCCGCATTATGGGTAGTTTTGCGGGTAATCTGGCGTTGAACATGGCGACAACGGGCGGCATCTTTATTGGTGGCGGTATCGCAAATCGTTTCCCTGAGTTTATCCAAAACAGTGACTTTAGAGCACGTTTTGAAGCAAAAGGGCAAATGAAACATTACGTCAAAGACATTCCTACCTATTTGATAGCAGAGCCTGACCATGGTCTTCTTGGTGCTGCTGCTTATCTGAACCAAAATACAGCGAGCTAAATTATGACAACGAAATGGAAATACTCACCAGAGGAAATTTTTGCAGCCGGTCCTGTGGTACCTGTATTGGTTATCAACGATGTTGAAAAAGCTGTACCTTTGGCAAAAGCGCTAATGGAAGGTGGAATTAAAGTACTGGAAGTGACACTGCGTACGCCTGCTGCAATAGATGTGATTAAACGCATTGCACAAGAGGTGCCAGATTCACTTATCGGAGCAGGTACGGTAACCAATGCTCAGCAGTTGAAAGCAGTCGTAGAAGCAGGAGCGAAGTTTGCAATCAGCCCTGGTATGACAGCTGACTTATTGAAAGCGGGTATGGATGCTGAAATTCCGCTTATTCCAGGTATTTCATCTACGTCTGATCTAATGAAAGGCAAAGATGCAGGCTACACACATATGAAATTCTTCCCAGCAGAAGCGTCAGGTGGTGTGAAAGCCATAAAGTCAATCAGCGGTCCTTTCCCTGATGTGACATTCTGCCCAACGGGTGGAATTGGTCCAAACAACTACAACGACTACTTAGCACTAAATAACGTTAAGTGTGTGGGCGGTTCGTGGTTAGCACCAGATGATGCCATTGAAGCGGGTGATTGGGCACGTATAACGCAATTGGCAAAAGAAGCGGTTGCTGGCGCTGCTAAGTAATATCAGGTGTACTGATTTTCAAATAAAAAACCTGCCATTTGGCAGGTTTTTTTATTCCTATAAAAAGAGTGGATTTGCTTAGAGGGGAACGATAACTTGCGTCAGCGCGTGGCGCTCACCAGGGGCAAGCGTTTTTCCTTTTGTAATCGCCGATTCTACGCATAGCATATGCTTGTAACCAAATGGATCCATATCTGAGATAGAGGCTGCGCCTTGCCATGGATTCCATACCACGACAGAGTCATTACCTTGAGAATTTACCGACGTAAATGCTTGATTGCTCACTTCAATCGTTGCATTCTCAATCGCCTCTACATGGATACGATCTGTTTCCCCTGTAATTAGATAGGGCGAGGGCGTAGGTTTAAGCCCCCAATCATCCAACTTATCTTTAAATTCTCCATGCATACCTGTTAACTGAGTGTCCTGAATGTGGTCAACATGGAAATAAGTATGCAGTGCACAGTTGTAGTCAAAGGGCACTACACCTGTGTTCTGAGTTTCCAAAGAGACGCTTAGGGTGTCACCAACCTGTATAACAAGTTGTACCGCACAGTCATATTCAAAGCCTTCTGCACGTGAAAAACTTGGAGAAAGTGTAATTTCAGTACCTGATTCAGTATCTCTAGAATCAATTAATTTCCATACTTGTGTACGCAAGAAACCGTGAGCGGGCAGGGCGCCTTTTTCTCTACCGTGGTCGTCGCTAAACCATGGCCAGCAAACAGGAATACCGCCGCGAATCGGGCGCTCTCCATTCAAGTAAGCGTGAGGGCTCACCCATAAACGTTCTTTGTTGTCCTTTTTAGGTACATACGACAGCACATGACCGCCAAATAAACTAATTCGGGCTACAGCGTTACTATTTTCAATATCTAAAAAAGTCAGTCCGTTAGACTCACTAACGTTCACTGAATTAACGGGCGGCATAAACCCTCCTTGGACAAACGTTTTTAAAAACGAAGTGACAGAGCACAAGTGATTGTCACGGAAACAAAAGGCGCTAGCGTTACTTTATATTATAGAAAACTAATAAGTATTTAGCGCTCGGAAAACAAAAAAGGTGCAAGCTTATTGCTTACACCTTTTAGATTAACTCAACTTTACAACAAGTTAATTAAATATTTGTTCTAAATGATACTTTTTATTTAGAAATATGGGCAACTAGGTCTAATACCTTGTTTGAATAACCCCATTCGTTGTCGTACCACGATACTAATTTAACAAAAGTATCAGTTAGCGCGATACCAGCTGTTGCGTCGAATACCGATGTGCGAGCGTCACCAATAAAGTCATTAGAAACTACCGCATCTTCGGTGTAACCCATAATGCCCTTTAGTTCGCCTTCAGACGCTGCCTTCATCGCCGCACAGATATCTTCGTAGCTTGTCGGTGTTGCAAGGTTAACCGTTAGGTCTACCACTGAAACATTAGGCGTAGGTACGCGGAATGCCATACCCGTTAATTTACCATTAAGCGCTGGAATTACTTTGCCAACAGCTTTCGCTGCACCTGTTGAAGAAGGAATGATGTTTTGACCTGCACCGCGACCGCCGCGCCAATCTTTCATTGATGGACCATCAACGGTTTTTTGCGTTGCTGTTGTAGCGTGCACTGTTGTCATTAGGCCATCAACAATACCAAATTTGTCATTCAATACTTTTGCCAGTGGTGCAAGACAGTTCGTTGTGCACGACGCATTAGAAACAATTGTTTCGCCAGCGTAGCTATCTTGGTTAACACCCATAACAAACATTGGGGTGTCGTCTTTAGAAGGTGCTGACATAACAACTTTCTTGGCACCTGCTTCAATATGCTTAGCAGCCGATTCTTTGGTAAGGAACAAACCTGTAGATTCAACAACTACATCTACGTTCACTTCGTCCCATTTTAGTGCTGCTGGGTCTCTTTCAGACGTAATGCGGATAGTCTTGCCATTTACAACAAGGTTATTGTTGTCTACGGTTACATCACCGTTGAATAATCCGTGTGTCGAGTCGTACTTCAATAGATAAGCAATGTAGTCCGTGTCTAGTAAGTCGTTAATAGCTACAACTTCAATGTCCTGACGCTCTGCTGCTGCGCGCATTACTAAACGTCCAATACGGCCAAAACCATTGATACCGATGCGAATTGTCATAACGTACCCCGATTATTTAAATAAAATGAAAATAAATTACGTAAAGTATGGATCAAAATGCCATAATTAGCAAAATAAAAAGCTAAAGTGTTGCAAAATTACGAACAATGGCTTTTGCAATCGTATTCAGATTTCGCCAAAGCCTTGTTTCTAGAATAATGTTAAAAAATTGTTTGTAGACGCACTATGCTTTCTCTTTGATGCGTTTTTCACCGAATAACAGGAATGACACACAATGACACAACAACTTCTGCAGCAACTGGTTGAAATGCGGGGAATCGAAACCCAATATGTTGACGCATGGGGTAAACCTGCAACCATCGCAGAATCAAGCAAAGCTAAGTTGCTTAACGTATTAGGTTATGACACCTCAAGTGACGAACAAATTCAGTCTCAAATTGCCAAAGACATTCAATCAGTCTGGCTTTCTGTGCTTAATCCTGTTCAAGTCGTTCGTACTCACGAAGACATTAACCTTGCAGTTCGACTTCCAATTGAATTAGTTAATGACGAACATGTGCTTGTTGTGACTTGTGAAAACGGTGATGTACTTGAACATCGTTTTACGCCGGTTGACCAAGAAATGACGACAATGGCACACATAGACGACGTAGAGTTTCATGAATACGTTGTAACCCTGCCTTTGGATTTACCACTCGGTTACCACGATGTTGTGTTGATGGCTGAAGATGACCAGTTAGGGACATCACGCATAATTCGTGCACCACAAGCGTGTTACACCCCACAAGAAATTAAAGACGGCAAAAAAATTTGGGGCCTTAGCGTTCAGCTTTATTGTGTGCGTAGTGAGAAAAATTGGGGTATTGGTGATTTTTCTGACTTAGCATTGCTTATCGAAAAAGCAGCAAGCGTTGGTGCAGACTTTATTGGCCTTAATCCCATCCATGCATTGTATCCTGCTAACCCAAATGCCTGCTCACCTTATGGTCCAAGTTCACGCCGCTGGTTAAACTATTTGTATATCGATGTAACCGCAGTTGAAGGTTATGACGATAAATCGGTGCAGGATGTCGTGACAGGCGATGACTTTAACGCAACGCTTGCCCATGCTCGAAATGTTGAGCATGTTGACTACGAAGCCGTTGCTCAATTAAAACTTGCTGCACTTAAAGCAGTATTCGATGTTTATGATGCCAAATATCTACGCAAAAACACAAAGCAAAACAAAGCGTTTAAAGCGTTTGTTGAAGCAGGTGGCGAGAGCCTAGACATGTTGGCAGTGTACGACGCGCTGCAGTCTCACCTAAAAGCAGAAGGCAAAGAAAGTTGGGGTTGGCCAGTATTTCCAAAAGAATACAAAGACTACCACAACCCAGCGGTTGCTAAATTCAAGAAGGCCAACGAGCAAGACGTTAAATTTTATTTGTTCTTGCAATGGATTGCTGCACAGCAGCTCGAGGCTGCTAGCAACAAGGCTTCTGAAGCTGGCATGACTATTGGTCTGTACCGCGACCTTGCGGTAGGGGTAAGCGAAGGCAGCGCTGAAATTTGGGGCAATAAAGATTTGTATTGTACAGATGCAAGTGTTGGTGCACCGCCTGATATTCTTGGCCCTCTAGGTCAAAATTGGGGCCTACCTCCGATGGACCCTCGCAAGCTTTACGAGCAAGGCTATCAACCCATTATCGACCTCTTTGCTTCAAATATGGCATCGTCCGGATCACTTCGTATCGATCACGTAATGGCACTTTTGCGCTTGTGGTGGGTTGTGAAGGGCGACAACGCTAAAGACGGTGGCTATGTTTATTATCCGGTAGACGATCTTCTGGGAATTTTGGCGCTTGAAAGCGTGCGCAATGAAAGTTTAGTCATTGGAGAAGACCTCGGAACAGTACCAGAAGAGATTCGTAGTAAGCTGGCTGAAAACGGTGTTTACTCTTACCGTGTATTCTTTTTCGAACAAGCGGAAGATGGCGGTTTCTTCTCGCCAAGTCATTACCCAGTACAATCAATGTCTACATTGACCACGCATGACATGCCGACATTAATTGGGTATTGGCATTGCCTAGACTTAGAGTTAGGCAAAGAAATTGGGCTTTATCCAACAGAAGAAATTTTGCAGACACTTTACGCAGATCGACATGAAAACAAACAAGCCATTCTTGACACGCTTCATGGACACGGTTCTGTAGCAGAACATGTAGGTCGCGATGTGAATTACACCGGCATGAACCGAGAGCTTAATAACGGAATGCAAGTTCACATGGCGGGAGGTTCAAGTGCGCTGTTGAGTTTACAACTTGAAGATTGGCTTGAGATGGATAAGCCTGTAAATATTCCAGGTACGTTCGATGAGTATCCTAACTGGCGCAGAAAGCTTACTGAAAACATCGAATCGATGTTCAACAGAGATGACATTAACGATTTGGCATCTAAGCTTACACACGCTAGAAAGCAGGCGAGCGGCAACAAGTAGCGCGTCTTAAGGCCGGTAAAAATTAAGGAGTGACGAAAGACTTCTTAATCGAGTAAGATAAAGCGTCACTATTGACGCTTTACTAAAACAAACCCGCTTTAGTGCGGGTTTTTAATAGGAGTAGCGAATGCAATTAGCGCAGCAGTTAGAACAGGCATTATGTTCACAGCCGTTTTCTCAACTAGGTGTTTTAGAAGACAAAGGAGAGTACTTACTTCGCGTTTATCGTCCAGACGCAAAGTCGGTGACAGTCAAGTGGGAAAGTGCAGCGCTAGCAGACGTTACTCTGCAATCTAACGGTGGTGGTCTTTACGAAGGGCGTATTTCACAGCTACAAGCGAAGGCCCTGTATCGCGTTTTTGTCGACAGTGACAACGCGCAATTCGATTATGTCGATCCTTATCAATTTACTGACAATGCCTTTCATGCTGTTCATTATATCGATGCTAGTCCCGCAAACTTGTATCAACAAGCTGGTGCACAGCTAATCTCGCTTGGTGACGAACAGGGCACCACGGTAGCCGGTGTCAGATTTTGTGTGTTTGCGCCAAATGCCTCATCGGTATCTGTTATTGGTGACTTTAATGGCTGGGACGGGCGCTTACACCCAATGGAAAAAACCTCAATGGGTTACTGGGTTTTATGTGTTCCAGAGCTAGCTGAAGGTGAGCGGTATAAATACCAAATTAAGGATGCGAGGGGCCATGACCTACCGCACAAAGCTGACCCGTTAGGGTTTAGCGCTGAGCAGTATCCCTCACACGCGTCAAAAGTGTACAACCACAACAATTATGAGTGGGGTGACAGCACTTGGATGTCAAAGCGTAGCGTTAATAAGTACGAAACGCCAATGAGTGTTTATGAAGTGCATTTGGGGTCGTGGAAGCGTCCTGGTGATGACAGTGACGCGCGCTATCTCTCTTATCGCGAACTCGCTGACGATCTCATTGGTTATGTCAGTGATATGGGATATACCCATTTAGAATTACTCCCTATTTCTGAGTTCCCTTTTGACGGTTCTTGGGGCTACCAACCCGTGGGTATGTTTGCACCTACAAGTCGCTTCGGTAATCCAGACGAATTTAAGTACTTTGTTGACCGATGTCACCAAGCCGGTATCGGCGTTATCATAGATTGGGTGCCTGCGCATTTTCCAGAAGATGGTCACGGTCTTGCTCGCTTTGATGGTTCGTGTGTTTATGAGTATGAAGATCCTCGCAAGGGATGGCATCCCGATTGGAACTCGTGTATTTACGACTTTGGAAAAGACACCGTCCGTCAATTTCTAGTCGCTAATGCGCTGTATTGGTTGGATAAATTCCACGTAGATGGTTTGCGTGTCGACGCAGTCGCTTCAATGCTATATCTGGATTATTCACGTAATGACGGCGAGTGGATCCCGAATGTAGATGGCGGCAACGAAAACTACGAAGCGATTAGTTTACTTAAGTGGATGAATGAAGAAGTGTACAAGCATTTCCCTGATGCAATGACCATTGCGGAAGAGTCCACTTCTTTTCCTAAAGTATCCCGTCCTGTATTCGACGGTGGGTTAGGGTTCGGTTTCAAATGGAATATGGGGTGGATGCACGACTCCCTTCACTATATCGCCAAAGACCCTGCTTATCGCAACTATCATCATGGCGACATTACGTTCAGCATGGTGTATGCCTTTGACGAAAATTTTGTGCTGCCCATTTCTCACGATGAAGTCGTTCATGGAAAGGGGAGTATGTTGCGTAAAATGCCTGGTGACGAGTGGCAACAAGCCGCAAACCTTCGCTGCTACGCAGGCTTCATGTTCGGTCATCCAGGTAAAAAACTCAATTTCATGGGCAATGAGCTTGGACAATCACGCGAATGGAATCATGATGCGAGTTTAGATTGGCACTTACTTGACTTTGATAAGCACGCGGGAATACAAGCACTTTACAGAGCGCTAAATCATCTCTACAAAAATACTCCAGCGCTATATGAACAGGACCATAATCCTGCAGGGTTTGCGTGGATTGATCACAATAATGCAGAGCAGAGCGTAGTCTCTTTTGTCCGCTCTGCGAAAAACGGCCGTCAAAAGGTATACGTAGTATCGAATTTCACGCCGGTGCCACGCAACAATTTTAGAATTGGCGTGGATGATGCTTGCCGTTTGACGTTAGCACTTAATACTGATGATAGTGCTTATTGGGGGAGCGGTTACGCGGTTGTGGAACACGTAACATCGACACCAACACCGTGGAACGAAAGACAGCATTCAGTAGAGATTAATTTGCCGCCGCTTTCTACTGTGTTTTATGTCACAGACGCTCAATAAATTTCACACAATCACATAGTTTAAGAGAGACAAGTGAACGAACATCGCAAAAATTTGCTTGCTGCAGAACATAGTGTGGGTGAGGCGTTTCCTCTTGGGGCAACGCCGACACCTGATGGATGCAATTTTGCAGTTTATGCGCCCGATGCGAAGGCCGTTATACTGTGCTTTTTTAACAAAGATACTGAAGAAGCGACCGTTGAGCATGTACTGCCTGAGAAAACCGGTGACATCTGGCACGGCTATTTTAGCGGTGTAAAAGCAGGGCAATATTATGGGTATCGCGTAGAGCGTGGCGAGGGCGGTCTTCATGCTGCAAACACGCATAAACTGCTCATCGATCCTTATGCTAAAAAGCTTAGTCGCCCGATAAAGTGGGATGCCAGACAATACAAGCATGATTCTCAATTTATGATACCTAAGTGTATCGTTATTGATGATGAAAACTATGCCAAGCCAGTCATAACCTCACCTAAGGTACCCAAGCACAAGCGTATTGTTTATGAAGCGCATGTCAAAGGACTTACAAAGCTACACCCGGACGTACCAAAAGCGCACCAAGGCAAGTTTCTAGGCGCTGCTCATCCCAGTGTTATTAAGCACGTGAAGGCATTAGGTATAACAACAGTGCAGTTCATGCCACTTTGTTCGTTCATGCCTGAGCCCTTTATTACCGAGAAAGGATTAACCAACTACTGGGGATATAACCCAGTAAACTTCTTTGCTCCAGAGCCGCGCTATGGCGTCAGCGACGCATTAGCTGAATTGCAAGAGATGGTGGCAGCATATCACCGCGCTGGGCTAGAGGTTATTGTGGACGTTGTGTTTAATCACACCGCTGAAGCAGGGAAGGGAGGGCCGATACTGTCATACAAAGGCTTTTGCCCTTATCAAGCTTATCTCCTAGAGCAAACTAAAACGGGTGAGTTGGTTTATTCGAATCATTCAGGCTGTGGCAATACAATTAACACCGCACAACCTTTTATGATGGGACTGATTTTAGATGCAATGCGCCATTGGGTATCGGTTATAGGCGTAGACGGTTTTCGCTTTGACCTTGCTGTAAGCCTAGGGCGTGAACCTCAGCAATACAATAAAAAATCCGGACTATTGCGTGCTATTAGCAGTGACCCTGTGCTGAAAAATAAAGTGTTGTTGGCTGAGCCTTGGGATATTGGACCAGGTGGATACCAGGTTGGCAATTTCCCTTCTCCATGGCTTGAGGTGAATGATAAATATCGCGACACCGTGAGAGCGTTTTGGCGTGGTGACGACGGCGTAACAGCTGACTTTGCGACAAGGTTGATGGGGTCGCGGGATATCTTTCATAAAGGTCATCGCCATATCAGCACGTCAGTAAATAATATCTCGTACCATGATGGTTTTACACTTCACGACATGGTGACCTACGCAGAGCGTCATAACCTAGACAATTTGGAAGAAAATCGCGATGGGCACGGGCACAACCTGTCAGCCAATTATGGTGTTGAAGGGGAAACATCAAACCCAGACATTATTGCTATGCGCGAGAGACAGAAACGCAATTTGTTTGCCACACTGATTTTCTCTCAAGGTACGCCGCACGTACTTGGTGGGGATGAACTAAGTCGCACGCAAAAGGGTAACAACAATGCCTATTGCCAAGATAATCCCATTAGTTGGTTTAACTGGGAGCTTAATAAGCGAAAGCAAGATTTCTTGCGTTTTTGTCAGTATGTCATTCGATTGCGGCAATCGTCGTCTTTATTAAGCGAGCTCAAGTTACACGATGATACTTATCATTTGTCGCGAAACGTTAAGGAAATAAATTGGTATAAACCAGACGGTTCCGATAAGGCGTCAGAAGACTGGAATGCTTTGCACAACAAAGCGTTTGGCGTAGAGATTAAAGGGTGTGCTTCGGGAACACAAAAGCCAGAGCATTGGTTTTTATGCGTCAATGCGAGCGAAAATGATGTACGCTTTCACTTACCGTCTGTTTTACCACGAGGTGGATGGACGATGCATTTAGATACGCGTTATGCGTCACTTGAAGAGCAGCCTTCAATTTGTATCCAGAAAGTATTTCTTCAGGCGAGTTCGTCGTTGACATTGTTCAGTTTCGCCAGCTTTGACGCATAGCACCAAGCTTAATTACGCATCGTTTTAGGTATGACATACCTAAAAATAGTAAAAAACGTGGCGAATACATTTACCATTGGCGACAAATACGGCATACCGTACTAAATTGTTGATGTTTGGCTGTTCTTTATTAGTTCAGGTGGTATCATGCGCTCCCATCTGAAATGTGAGGGTGTTCCTATGCAAAATAAAGGTGGTAATTCGCACGATGATAATGCGTGCGACATTGGTTTTATCGGTTTGGGGGTGATGGGTAGCAACCTAACCATGAACCTCGTTGATCACGGATACCGCGTAGCGTGTTTCGATTTAGATCAAAACAAAGTTGAATCCATTCTAGCAAAAGACGCAAGTGAAAGAGGTGAAGACACTGAACCTCGCGTTGAAGGCTGCAGTTCTTACACCGAGCTTTTGAGCAAATTAAAAGCCCCTCATCTTATCATTATTTCTGTGCCAGCGGGCGACCCGGTAGATCATGTTTGCAACCACCTAATTGATGCGGGCATTCACGCTGATGACATTGTCGTAGATACCGGCAACAGCTTATGGACAGACTCTGTTGCACGTGAAGAGCAATATAAGGGTAAGTTTATTTTCTTCTCTACCGCTGTTTCGGGTGGCGAAGTAGGTGCACGTTTCGGTCCTTCATTAATGCCGTCGGGCAACCCGTATGCCTGGACACGCATTGAACCCGTTTTAAAGTCAATTGCCGCTAAAGTTGATCCTGAAACAGGCAAACCTTTAGAAAGTCACACACCAGGAAAGCCGGTGTTAGAAGGCGAGGCATGTGCAACATACATAGGGCCTGTTGGTGCGGGACACTATGTGAAAATGGTACACAACGGTATTGAATATGCTGACATGCAGCTTATTTGTGAAACGTACCACGTAATGCGCCAAGCATTACACATGGCGCCTGCTGAAATAGCTGAAGTTTTCCGTCGTTGGAATGAAGGCAAACTAAATAGCTACCTAATGGAAATTAGCGCCGAAGTTCTTGAGCAACTTGATCCAGAAACCAAGCAGCCCCTTGTTGATGTTATTCTCGATAGAGCCGGGCAGAAAGGCACAGGGCTGTGGACCGCAGTGAGTGCGCTTCAAGTTGGTAGCCCTGCGCAAACCATTACCTCTGCTGTATTTGCTCGTAGCATCTCAAGTTTAAAAGAGGAGCGCATAGCGGCAAGCAAAGTACTAGCTGGTCCTGATGCCCCAGTGTTCAATGATGAACAGAAAATGTCTATCATTAACAAGCTTGAACAAGCGTTATACTGCTCTAAAATTTGTGCCTATGCTCAAGGTTTCCAGCTTATGGCAATGGCAGGCAAAGAGCACGGCTGGACGTTGGAGTTTGGTGAAATCGCAAAAATTTGGCGCGCTGGTTGTATTATTCGCGCCGTATTTCTTCAGTCGATCTCTAAAGCGTACGAAAACAATGAAGACTTGGCCAACCTGCTTATGGATCCGTATTTTGCAGAGCAAATCACTCAATACCAAGCAGACTGGCGTGAATCAATAGCACAAGCAACGCTAGCTGGAGTGCCGTGCCCATCGATGATGTCGGCGTTGAGCTACTACGATTCATATCGTACTGCTGTGTTACCCGCTAATTTGCTGCAAGGGCAGCGTGATTATTTCGGCGCGCATACTTATCAACGTATAGACAAGCCAGCAGGTAAGAAGTATCACATCGAATGGAGTGATCCTTCACGTCCACAAACTGCTATTAAAAAATAGTACTCGAGCTTAAAACGAACAGCGCGCTTAGATAATTAATTTTAGGCGCAACAAAACTATTCAAAGGTGTATTTGGCAGCAAGTACACCTTTTTTCATTGTAAGAGGTAATGTATGTCAAGAACGAATACCCAATGGCGTGACACGCTCAGTGAAGAAGAATACCGCGTATGCAGAGAGGCGGGCACAGAGCGACCATTTACGGGCGCGCTGCTCGATGAAACGCGAAATGGCCTATATGTGTGTAAGTGTTGCGAGGCACCATTGTTTCCGTCGGATACCAAGTTTGATGCTGGTTGTGGTTGGCCATCTTTTTACAAACAGTTAGAAGATGGAAATGTTGATTATCGAGAGGACTTATCTCATGGCATGCGACGAGTAGAAATTTTCTGTAAGCAATGCGGTTCGCATTTAGGTCACGTTTTTCCGGACGGTCCTGAGCCAACGGGGCAACGTTACTGTGTGAATTCAGTTTCAATGACCTTTAAGGGTGAAAATAACACCGTAGTAAAAGGCTAGCGCCACGCAGCTTGACCTGAAATAAGGTAAACATCTGGTTAAAAAGTGAGCGCTTTTCGTAGTCACTTTCAAAATGATATAAAAAACCGCCTATAAAAGGCGGTTTTTTTGTTTTTAGTAATGAATTTTTGTGAAAGTAACTTTCAGAAATTAGAGTTTATTTAGCTTAAGTTTTTCGGCGTTGAACGTGTTGCTGTTTAACGCGCTTGTGATGTCATCAATAATGTTGTTCAGAATATCAACAGGGAGATCATAGGTTTTGCCTAGTTGTTCGCGCTGAATAGTCGGTAATGCATCATCAAACTCTTCTGCAACGCCATACCATACGTAAGCTAATCGATAGTTTTCGCTATCCATACCAATGCTTGCTAGTGAATGGTAAATACCAATATCAATATTGTCGCTGTCAGTGTATAGACCTAACGCTCGATACAGAGTTGTTAAGGCACGCTGTTGATCAGTTTTAATTTGCACAGAGGCAAGAGAAACTAATAGTTCGGGGTCGGTCACGCGGTCACTCGCGGCAAAGCGCTCAAAGCGATGAAACGCATCTTGGTCGTTATATCGTGTCCAGTGGTAATAAGAAAGGTAAGGGTCAAGGGAGGTTTTAGTCTCTCGGCTTAACCGTTTTATTTCGTTGCGCGCGGTAATTACGCCTTTTAAGCGTGTGGCTTCTTTACCTTTGCGTTTAACATGTTCTATATGCTGTACCTCTTCGACACATTCTAAATACTCTTCAAAATGCAATAACAGAGGATACTTATAGGCATCGTCTTTATTGTCTTGATTGTAATATCGAAGGCGAATGATATCGGCACGCTCAAAACGGCACCGTGCATCTAAGCTTAAGTCTAAGCATAGCTCACTGTGCGTTTCGCAAATCTCGCTGATCGTCGGTTCAAATAAATCACCGCACCCCGCTAAAAGGGGTACTGTTAAAATACCTGCCAACACCGTTCTTATTTTATTGCGCCAGTTTGTTGGAAACTTACTAAATAATGCAGCGTTCAACGCGCTTTTTATGGGCATTATGAAACTTATCAACAATTTGGTCATCCTTGTGTGTTTATTTAAGATACTGCTCGTCACCGTCAGACGAAACCTCACCTAGTGTACCCTAAAAATAATAAAAAGCTGACGTGCAACTAACGCAATTTTTTATCGATGAAGGCAGAAGCATGAATCAACAGTTTGAGCAGGAATTACAAAGCAGCTGGCAAGAGCGTCAGGAATACGCGGAAATGATGTTGCCCCTTATTGGTAAGTTATACCGAAATAAGGCAGTAGAAATTTCAGTTTATGGCCGCTCGCTACTTAACGCTAGTGCCATTGATGTTATTAAAGCGCATCGCAAAGTGCGCCTGCACGAAGGTATTAAACTACGTTTACGTGAAAGCTACCCAATTTTAGAAGCGTTAAGCAATATGCAACTTGCGCCAGCGCAAATTGATATTGGCAAATTAGCCTTCGATTTCCATTATGGTTCTGCGGTTGACAACAACGACCTTACGGCCTACCTCAACGAAAAACTAAATGACGTTGCCGGTAAAGAGGACGATCAGAAGCCTCAAGACGTTGTACTATATGGTTTTGGCCGTATAGGTCGTTTATTAGCGCGTTTGTTAATTGAGCGCCAGGGGAAAAATAATAAACTTCGTTTGCGCGCTATCGTAGTGCGCGGCGGTCGCGATGGCGATCTTGAAAAGCGTGCAAGTTTACTGCGTCGCGATTCTGTACATGGTCCATTCAACGGCAGCATCACTATTGATCACGAGCGCAACGCACTTAAAGCAAACGGCTCGTACATTCAGGTGATCTACGCTAACAGCCCTGATGAAGTAGACTACACGCAATATGGAATTGATAATGCAATCATTATTGATAATACAGGTATCTGGCGTGATCGCGATGGTCTAGGTCTTCACCTAAAAGCGAAAGGCGCTGCAAAAGCAATTTTGACAGCCCCGGGCAAAGGTGACATCAAAAACATCGTTCACGGTGTAAACGACGAAGAAGTTACAGCAGAAGACACCATTGTTTCTGCTGCGAGCTGTACAACCAATGCTATTACGCCAGTGCTTAAAGCGCTTGACGAAGAGTACGGTATAGACAACGGTCACGTTGAAACCGTGCACTCTTACACTAACGACCAAAACCTTATCGATAATTATCACAAAGGTGACCGTCGTGGTCGCAGTGCGCCATTAAACATGGTTATCACTGAAACAGGGGCGGCAAAAGCTGTGGCGAAAGCGTACCCTAAGTTGGCAGGAAAGCTAACGGGTAACGCAATTCGCGTACCTACCCCTAATGTGTCATTGGCTATCCTTAACTTGAACCTTAAGACATCGGTAGACCGCGTTGCAGTAAATGAGTTCTTGCGCGATACGGCGTTGTTCTCAAAACTTCAACACCAGATTGACTACACTGCAAGTAAAGAGATTGTATCAACAGACTTGGTTGGCTCTCGCGCTGCATCGGTAGTTGATTCTCAAGCTACAATCGCAGCAGATAACCGCCTTACACTTTACGTGTGGTATGACAATGAATTTGGTTATAGCTGTCAGGTACTGCGCGTTGTACGTGATATGGCTGGATTAAGCTTTCCTACGCTGCCACTTTAAGCAGCAAAAAGGTTCACCCAACGCGGTAGTTAACCACTAAATTGTTCAAAAAACCGACCCTCAAGGTCGGTTTTTTATTGGTGTAAACAATTTGTTTACTTTTAGTGTGATAAAACCCTCTTGTCCGCGTGGTATTTGTATTGGTGTCTATGCTAAATTAGCGCACAAATAATGAGGAAAACGACAGTCTATGCATATCTCAAGTCAATTCGACAGCGGCAACATTGAAGTTGTTAAGGCGCAATCACCAGAAGACATTCGTCTTGCTATTCCCAAAGACAATCAGTCAGAGTTTGCTCAGTGGTTCCATTTTCGTTTAGTCGGTGAAACCTTTGTTACTCACACAATGACAATCGAAAATCTAGCGAAATCTGCTTACCCTGAAGGTTGGAAGGGGTACAACGTTCTTGCATCTTACGACCGTCAAACATGGTTTAGAATTCCAAGTGATTTTGACGGCGACAATCTTTCATTCTCACTAACGTTAGAACAGCCTAGTGTGTACTTTGCGTATTTTATTCCGTATAGCTACGAGCGTCATTTGGACCTTGTGCACGATGCGCAAATGTCACTGTTGTGTGAACATCGATTCTTAGGTCTTACGCTCGATGGCCGCGACATGTCTTTGCTTGTGATTGGTGAAGAAACACCTGAAAAGAAAAAGGTGTGGATCACTGCGCGTCAGCATCCTGGTGAAACGATGGCTGAGTGGTGCGCAGAGGGCATTATTTATCGCTTGCTCGACGAGCAAGATGGTTTGGCGCGACAGTTGCTTGATAACGCTGTATTTTACATTGTGCCGAACATGAACCCTGATGGAAGCGCGCGAGGTCACCTTCGTACTAATGCTGTAGGAACTAATCTAAACCGTGAATGGGCAACGCCGAGTGCAGAAAAAAGCCCAGAAGTTCTTTATGTGCTAAATGCTATGTCTGAAATTGGTGTAGATATGTACCTAGATTTGCACGGTGATGAGGCATTGCCGTACAACTTTGTTGCGGGCAGCGAGGGGAACCCTAGTTACAACGACGATATTAAAGCGCTAGAAGACACCTTCAAATCAGCACTGTTAAATGCTACGCCTGAATTCCAAGATGAATTTGGTTATGACAAAGATGAGCCGGGTAAGGCAAATCTTACCGTGGCGTCAAATGCGGTTGGTGAAAAGTTCAAATGTATGGCATATACCGTTGAAATGCCATTTAAGGATAACGCTGATGTACCGGATGATGTCTACGGCTGGTCTGTTCAGCGCAGTCGACAGTTAGGTGAAGATTTACTTATTGGCGTTAATGCGGTAGTAAAAAAGCTGAAAGGCTAAGAAAGTATAGTTAGAAGCTTGAGCTTCTGTTAAAAAGGCCTCTTTAAGAGGCCTTTTAGTGCGTTCAAAGTCGCTTTTTGTATTGCAGTTGGGTTGCCCTAAACGCTCTCGAATCAAAAAGCTACGACAATAATCACAATAAATAAGTAATCATAATAAAAAAGGGGAAGTACCTTGGAAGGGTTATACGGTTTTCTAACGATGTTAGATGGCTTTCTAGGAGGCGCGTTTTGGTTTCCTTACGTGCTATTAGGCGTCGGTCTATTTTTCACTATCTATCTTAAGTTTCCACAAATTCGTTTCTTCAAGCACGCGTGGCAAGTTGTTACGGGTAAATTCGACAAAGAGAGCGATCCAGGTGATACCACGCATTTTCGTGCGCTAACCACGGCATTATCAGGCACGGTAGGAACCGGTAATATTTCTGGCGTAGCTTTCGCTATCTTTTTAGGTGGCCCAGCAGCATTATTCTGGATGTGGGTTACTGCATTTTTAGGTATGACGACCAAATTTGTTGAGGTTACGCTTTCCCATAAATATCGTGTGAAAACAGAAGATGGCACTATGGCTGGTGGCCCTATGTATTACATGGACCGTCGCTTAAACATGAAATGGCTAGCGGTTGCATTTGCCATCGCCACAGTTGTTAGCTCTTTTGGTACGGGTAACCTTCCTCAAAGTAATGGTATTGCGCAAAGTATTGAGGCGACATTTGGCTTTGAGCCTTGGATGGTAGGGAGCGTGCTAGGTATTCTACTGGCGCTGGTTATTCTTG
The DNA here is from genome assembly GCF_028865455.1 of Alteromonas sp. 009811495. Lineage (NCBI taxonomy): Bacteria > Pseudomonadati > Pseudomonadota > Gammaproteobacteria > Alteromonadales > Alteromonadaceae > Alteromonas > Alteromonas sp. 009811495. The sequence goes on along the minus strand of NZ_CP113972.1, from coordinate 2,603,266 downwards.
GTGGTATTCAGCGTATTGCCGCGTTTACCGCGCGAGTTGTGCCTGTGATGGCAGTGATTTACCTGATTGGTGCGCTGGCCGTTATCTTAGCGAATTTAGAAAATATCGGTCCTTCGTTCGCAAGTGTAATTGGTGATGCGTTTACTGGGTCTGCAGCTGCGGGTGGCTTTTTGGGTGCGTCTCTTGCTTATGCTTTTAATCGTGGTGTAAACCGTGGTCTGTTTTCTAACGAAGCGGGTCAGGGTTCTGCGCCAATTGCTCACGCAGCCGCAAAAACCAAAGAGCCAGCCTCTGAAGGTATGGTGTCGTTGCTTGAGCCTTTCATCGATACGATTTTGATTTGTACTGTAACGGGCCTTGTTATTTTGTCTTCTGGCGTGTGGAAAGAAAAACACGAGAATGTCTTTGATCGCTCGGATATGTTGTTTGTAGCGGGTCAATATGATGACACCAAGCAGGCCGATGTCGATAAGCTATACGGTTACCTTAATGAAGTTGAGGGCAATGCAGTAGAAGCTTATACGGGTTCAATTACCGTGGTTAATGGCACAGCAGTAAGCGATGGCTTTACGTTGCTAAATTCTCGTTCAGTAGCTGAAGATGTAAAATATTCCGTTGGTAGTGAAGATCTTTTCACGGGTACGTTGAAGATTGTCGATGGAAAGCCAGTTAAAGAGAACTTAGAAGTAAGCGGTAAGTCTCTAGTGCATTCTGCTGCATTGACTACTATCGCGTTTACCCGCGGTTTCTTTGGAGATTTTGGGCAGTACATTGTGTCTATCGGCTTAATGTTGTTTGCGTTCTCAACGGCTATTGCTTGGTCTTATTACGGTGATCGCGCTATGACTTACCTACTAGGGCCGCGTTCAGTTATGCCTTATCGCGTCATTTATGTTGCCGGTTTCGTTTGGGCAGCGTTCTCTGATACTACTCTTGTGTGGGCGTTGTCTGCTGTTGCCATTGTGGTAATGACCCTACCGAACCTTTTTGGCATTATGCTACTTTGCAAAGAAATGAAAGAAACGGTAAACGATTACTGGAGCAGACATAAGAAGTAGATTGTCTATACAGTAAAGGGCATTTGCCCTTGCTAAATGCGTGTTCAAGCCTTCGATTCTGTTGTGCTTAACACGCATTTTTTGTTTTTAAAACGGTGTAATCGACTTCATTGTTGCCATTAAGTTAAGTATGATACTCGTCCGCGTAAAAACGAAGAGTGCTAGGCACAACGCGTTTATCTCTCGCACCTAACAAACAGGAGCAACATATGGCATTAGTTGACTGTCCTTCATGTAATAAGAAAACGTCTGATAAGGCGAAAACATGTCCTCAGTGTGGTTTTAAGATTGGTGATGCAACGTCTGAAGATATAGAGCGCAAACAAAGCTTACAGCGATTTCAGAAGTTACAAAGCATTCAAAACCAGTCGCTACTTGCAATGTTAATTTTTGTAGCGAGTTTCGGTTTTATGTATTGGGGTGGAACCCGCCCTGGTGATCTGCAACACAACCTAGCAATTTTAGGTGCGGTAGTGGGCTTTGTATGGTACCTCGTAAACCGCGCACGTATTGTTTACATTAAGCGTTTTTCCTAAATGAATATAGATGCATTATTAGCCAGCATGACGCCTGAGATTTTCGAGCGTTTGCGCAGTGCCGTGGAAACTGGAAAGTGGCCTGATGGCACGCCACTAAGTGAAGAGCAAAAAGCAAGCAGCATGCAAGCTGTCATGCTTTACCAGTCAAAAGTTGAGAAGTCTTCTGAGCATATGACCGTAGGTGAGAGTGGTGAAATTGTCCATAAAAGTAAGTCGGACTTTAAGCGCTCTTTAAATGAACCTCAAGATGATAAAAATACTATAGCGCGGTTTAAACAGGATGATATTTAGTCGACTATTTGCGCCTGCACATGCAAGCTCAAAGCCTGAGAAAAGGATTCAGGCCATAGAAAGCCTTTCACCAGAAAAGGCAACAGAGAAAACAATTCTTCATGAGTTGGCATTTAACGATGATAATGCCGACGTAAGTTTAGCAGCGCTTAACAAGCTAAATGTGTTTGCACTTTGGCTGAAAATGTCGCAAATCGCTAGATCACCAAAGGTAAAGCGAGTTTGTGAGCAAAAAGTGAACGACGCTATTTTGGGGCAAAGTGACATCGCCCTTCGAGCTGATGAAAAGGCCAGTTTCCTTACAGAGTCAGCCAATAGTGAACTTATTATTCAGATTGTACAGCGCGATCCCAGTTTGTTAGATGACGATGAATTGTCTAAACAACTGATGACAAAAATCAGTAAGCCTTCGTTCACGCAGTTCGTATTTTCAAACACGAGAAGCGAAGCACTTCGCCAACATATCGTTAACGAAGAATCTGATGTAAATGTGCTTCAAAAGCTAACCAAGAAAGTGCGCGACGAATCTATACGAGCGCACATAGATGCACGTATAGACGCTATCAGATTGGCTGATCAAAAACCTGTAGAGCTAAAAAAGCAGCTCACGTTATGCTTGTCCAAATATCAGGCGTTACTGGATAAACCTGATGTGCAATTTGTCATTGAACAACAGGCACATTTGGAGAGTGAACTCAAAGGCCTTATGTCTCAGTGTGATGTACTTGATACCCAAGACAAAGCGTTATTTGAAGAAAAGCAGGCACGCATTGCAGAGCAAGTCGAGCGCTATCTAGCGCGAATACGTCCAGCATGGGAAGAGCAACAAAAAGCGTTAGAGATAGCCAATACAAAAGCGTTATGTGACCAACAACTTGACTACGCCACGCAGCAAGTGAATTGGCTTTTCCAAGAGCGTTTATGTGATGCGACGTTAGCTGATGTGGCGACCGTAAACGAGAGCGTTCGTGGACTTGAGGCAACCATTGAGCAATTGGGACGCTTAATGGAGGGCGGCATTAGCGATAAACGCCTTCGTGCATACAGTGATGTTGTTGCAGGGCTCAATGAAAAGCTCGATTGCTTTTCAATGCAACAGCAATATGGACAAAAATTGCTAGTTCGCTTGCAAAGTTTAGAGGAACTTGCTTCGAAGATAGATGCACAAGACGGTGACGTTGAATCGACACTCTTGATTGAATTTAATGAATCCAAACAAGGTTATAACGAAGTAAAAAGTGCGCTTATACAACTGCCAAACACGTTTGCACAGCGTTTTAATACAGCGAATAAACGAGTAAACGCCAAAGCGAAAGCGTTTAAAGCAAAACAGGCATCGTCGATCAATGCCATTAAAAAGCAGCTAACACTTATCGATAACTTGATTGCGCAAGGCAAGTTTCGCGTTGCTATGGCAAAGTTCAACAAGTTAAAAGTGAGTTTTGAAACGTTGTCAGAAAGTGCAAAGGTGTCATTGGAGAAGCGTTATCAAAAAACCTGTGAAGATGTCTCTCGTTTAGCTGGTTGGCAAGATTACCTAGCAGCACCTAGGAAACCCGCTTTGGTTGAAGAAGCGAAAGCACTGGCTGAGGCACCTGCTGAGAACATCAAAGCCCGCAGTGATGCAATTAAGTATCTTCGCCAGCAATGGTTGTCGCTTACCAGCATTCAAAGCGAAAACAGTGAAGATGACACGCTTCAGCAAGCGTTTGATAATGCGCTAGAGCAAGCATTTGAACCGTGTCGTGCATACTATGCAGAGCTTGAAGCGAAGCGCAGTGAAGCACTAGAAACACGCCAACGTATAATTAAAGCGGCACAAGCTCTTGACGTTGAAATGCCAGTAGCGGAGCTTGCCAAAGCGTATGACAGATTATCAAAGCAGTGGCATTCGGCAGGACAAGTTGAGCGTACTGCGTATGAAAACCTAAAACACGAATGGAAAGCAGTTTCCTCAGCGTTGGTTGACAAGGTCAACGCGTGGCAGCGCGATAATCAACAGCAAAAGCGCGCGCTAATTTCAAGTGTAAAGATGCTGTTGGACAATGAAGACATGGCTAATGCAGCGACTGAAGCACAACAACTTCAGGCTCAGTGGAAGCAAGTTGGTCATGCGGGTAAACGCGAAGAGAGTAGGCTCTGGGCTGAGTTTAAAGCGGTTAATGATGCTGTTTTTGAAAAGTTGAAAACACAGCGACAATCACAAAGCAGTGCGTTTGATAAACAAGCCAGCGAATTGGATGCAGCCATTGCTGTAATTGACATCCACGCCTATGACTTTGACGAAAGAATTCATGCGTTGTTAGAAAGTGCGCAGTCGTTGCCTAAGGCGCTGCGTACTAAGCTAGAAAAGAAGATCGCACGCCTTGAGACTAATCGCGACGAAGCAGAGCTAAACAAGCAAGAGCAAGCACTCAAGCAAAAAGTGAATGCACTTGTCTCGTTGGTTCAATCGAAAGTGACTGATTTAAGTGAAGATGAAGCGTCACTTAAAGCCACGTTAGGTAAACGATGGACTTCCCTATTAGAACACTCTACTCAAGTGGATGACACATCGAACACTTTGCATGACAGGCAGTGGCTTACTGTTGCGTTAGAAGTGAGTACAGATATGCCTAGTCCTGAACAAGATGCCTCTATACGTTCGAGTGTACAGCTTCAGATGATGACAGCAAAACTTGAACAAGGTGTGTCTTCAACGGCGTCCGACATTTTAGCCGATTGGTTAACGGTGGCGACGATAACCGAATCTGATAAACCGTTTATACAACGATTGAGTGCTGTGCTGAATGCGCATCCAGAGGTGCTGGCATAAATGGAAAATACGGTAGAGTTTGAATTCGAAAGCGAAATGTCAGCGTACCGATTTCTCAATACTGCAAAGCATATTGATGCTGAAGGGTTAAAAGTGAAATTTGGTCGCAGCGATCATCACGTGAGTGTTAAGTATCGCTATATACTCGGGCAGTTTGATATTACGTTAAGCACCTTAGATGATCTCGCACGAGAATTAGGCGGTCAGGAAGTGTAGTGAAAGCTTGCTTTACAGACAGAAACAAAAAAGCCAGACAATGTCTGGCTTTTTCATCGGTGATTGTCTAGCAATCTTTATCTTCAGCGTCTACGCCTTCTTTCACATCTTCACAAGCGTCTTCTACTGCGTTACCTGCATCAGTAACAATTTCGTCTAGCTCTTCACCTGCGTCTTCTGCTTCACCATCACCACATGCGGCGAGTGAAAGAGCAAAAGCTGAAGCAACTAGTACCTTTGACAAATTTTTAAATGAAAACATATCCTTACTCCTTTTCCTTGAATTAAATCTTATCTAGACCTTAGGCGATCGACCACGTAGTGCATTTGCGATAAGTGAAATTACTAGCAGCGCGATAAACACAAAGAATAGAAACTGTGCGATACCTGTTGCTGCACCTGCGATGCCTCCAAAGCCAAAAACTGCTGCAATAATGGCGATAATAAAAAATGTAATTGCCCAACCTAACATAGCTAAATCCTCTTATTGCTTCCGTTACATTCACAATAGGTAATGCTAACTTTATGCCTCTTTGCTATCTATATGTTTTATATGTGAAAACTTGAATTTTTATTTTTTTAAGTACGTGTTGTTGTCTCCAAAGCTATTCGGCTTTACAGTATTTTTTGCACTTTTTACACAGCTCACTTAACGTAGTAGTTTTACAGGTGAACGTGGTAATAATAATCACGACAAGGAGCGCGCTATGGCAAATACACACTCAGCTTTTATTGGTTTGATGCAACGAGCGAAAAACGTAAAGCGTTGGCCGCTAATGGCGCAATTCCAAGACGAGATGCTTTCTACCCACATTTACGAGGCATCTGTCGTCGCGCATATGTTGGGCGCGATTGCGTGTGATGTGTTTGGCGAAGATATAAATCCTGATCGCGTGGCGGCGATGGCGATTTTTCATGAGGGAAGCGAGATTGCAGGAATGAGTGATATACCAAGCCCCGTCAAGTATCACGATCCAGAAACTACAGCTGCAATAAAAAAACTTGAGCGCCGTTTTGAAGCAATGTTAATAAAAACGTTACCCGAAGCATTACAGGCTAGATACACACCGCTAATTGAGCAAGACAAGGACGATGAGCATGTTGTACTTGCAAAAGCCGCTGATGTGCTTTGCGCTTATCTTAAATGTGATTATGAACTTGCAAAATCGAACTGTGAATTTTCCAATGCTATGCAAGAAATGGAAGTACAGTTAAAGGGCTATAGAGATCGGTTAAAAGCCGTAGATTACTTTTGCCAAATCTTCTTAGAAGATGCTAAGGGCACGCTCGACGAACAGACCAAAGATCTTGAGTGGATTGAACGGGCGAATACACTACATTTAGACAGTAATTAGCGCTGTTTTTTGTTACTGCTGGAACACCGCTATTTCACGATGTTCCAGCGGTCGTAACGTATCATGCTCAGATTCATTGCTCAGATTAATTTGAAGCGGGGTTGTAGGGTAAAGACGATTGGTGAGCAACGATACGCAAATCACCATCGCTGTCTTTCACATAAGCAAAGGTATACTCAACCTTAGTTTCACCGCCAGAGGTGTCAGTAAAAAAATAATTGCCCATGGCTACTGCCATACGACAGCTATTATTGATAATGCCCACATTATCAAACTTAACATTGGTATAGGGCTTAATTGCAAAACCTTTGTCTTCAGCATATGCATCGTTACCCCCAACAAAGTAAGAGAGTGCTGCGTCGAAACTAGAGCGGAACTGATCATTAGCTGCCAAAGTAGGTTTAAATAGCACGCTGCTTAGATCGTATCCGTACATGTCTTGAATAAAATCAGCGGCCTCTAGGGCATAATCCCCGTTGTTTGAATATACGCTACCGATCCTAACAATACCGTTGCCCCACATTTTTTGTGCATTAACGACTTCTCTTTCCGTAATACACTCATCCGAATAGAGAAGCGCATTATCTATTGCCTTTGCTTGTAAGGTCGCATTTTTGTTTACGTTGGAATCAGCTACCTGCGTATTAGCCACCGCACTGCATCCCGTTGTCACGCATATTGTTGTCATTACCAAAGCTATTTTCGTAAATTGTGTTGATAGTGTTTTCATCGCTGGACTCCTTAAGTCTGCAAATACGTAAAACCTAATTCACTACCAACTCTTTAAGAAAGGAAGAATCGTAGTGACATGCTTTAAGGATATACAGCGTTGATGACATGCGCTTTCATGCAAGATTAAAAGCAGATTAACAGCGCATGAACCCACTTTTAGCTAGAGCCTGTTAATCAGTGATAAAAAAGCGCGATTTCACAAGTGAAACGCGCTTTACAACATAAGAAATTGGTTTAATTTTACGGTGCTAGTTTTTTGGTTTGAGAGGCTTTGCAAGTAGCTCAGATACACTCAGTGCGTTTTTTTGAAGCTCATTGGGACTATTTGCCATTTCTATAGTAATTGTGTAGTAAATGTTATTTATCTGAGTCTTCACTACGTCGTTGGACGTTGCGCCAGCCATGGGCTGGGCGACGTTGTCACAGCCAGACATAGTGCATTGTTTGTCATTTGGTAAGACTACAGGTTTATCATTAGTAGCCACAATTTCTCTTGCGAGAACTGGTTTTTTGTCAACGTTAGTTTTTTGTACCGCAAGGAATGTAAACCCTTCTTGCTGGGCTATTTCTGCCGCGCGATGTAAGGCGTATTGCTGAACCAAGTCTGCCGGGGTTTTGTCTGTTGCTTTGAAGCGCACTTGATAGGTATTGCCTGAAATCTTCTCACTTGAATAGCCATAGCCGCCCTTAGTTGTCGAAGCTTTATAAGGGGTAGGGGCTGCCACTGGCGTTGATGAGCATGCTGCGAGTCCTCCCAATACAAAAACGCTCGCGCAAAGTGCGCAGGCTCGCTTAGTGAAATTACGTTTTCTAGTGACATTACTCATCAGACAAATTCCTTGTACTTCGTGCTGATTTTATTGAAATAGCGATAGTAGCGCCGTGCGGCTGATCGCCATAAGTGCTTGATTTCGTCTTGCTTTAGGTTTTGCATCGCTGGCGCCTTTGTATGCGCCAACACCCGCGATACCTAAGATTGTTTCGGGTTTACCCATTAATAGTTTACATTGCCTCTTTGCTTGGGTAAGTGCAACCTCGGCATTGTGTTTTTGTACAAAGTAAGTATGTTCCTTTTCGGCAATTTCGCGAATATTTGACTTGATAAAAACATTCATTTCTCACTCCTTACTATAGTTAAGCAGTTTATTTGGCCTTTTGTGCTTGCAGCACCAAAACATTACTTAGTGCCTACGACTCGCTCTAAAAGCTTTATAACACGAGAAAAACTTAAGTATCCGTATGCGTTCTTTGCTAAGCGAAATAGGCCCCAGGCGGTGACCGCATTAAGCAGCAGTAAAATAAGAGAACTAGCAATAAAGTGAATGCCGAGTTCGTGAAAAATAGCAGCTAGTGCAATGTTGAATATGAGCCAACAAACGGTTCCCACAGCAAATGCAGATAGTGCGGCAAAAACAGTGACGAAAAACGACTTTTTAACGAGCACAAGTTCGCTGTTGACAAGTTCACAAAAGGCAAAGTATTGAGACTTTTTCTGATTCAGGGCGTTTTGCAATGAATCGAAAACATCGTTAAACGTAGGGTCAGGATAGGGCTGATTGACCCTATCTTCAGTTTCCGCCTCTTTCTCTTCAGCGAAAAAGAGCGTGCTCGCCCTCGGAGCAGTTAACTGATATGGATTTGCCGGGCTCAATATAAATTGAGCCCGGCGGAAGTCAGGTGCGAAGGCCATGACTATTTTTTGCGTAGTAGAGACGTTACTAGCATACCTGCGGCAAATGCAATACCCGCAGTTGCTACTGGGTTTTCAATCGCATATGCACGGACCTTAGACGCATGCCACTTTTTCTCTGCAAGGCGTTTTCGCGCAGACATATTTTCAGCAGAAGACGCTGCGGTCTTGCGAATATTCTCTTCAGCGATACCTGCGCTGTCAGCTAATTTATCTACCGACGCATGTAGTGTCGCTTGTAGACTATCTGTCACCGGATGTGCAGGCTCTTTAATGCCATTTGTCTGCGCCGCACCGTTTGATTTACCTGCATGAGAGCGAGTAGAAGTTTGCGTAGCCATAATATTCTCCTTAAATTTTATGGGTTCACAGTAGGTGCTGCAACGCTTGTACCAAGCTTTTGTTATATTTAAGTGTTTGAATTATATGGGGTATGTTTTTTTCGCAAGGGGCGGGGAGGGCGTCGCTTTGAAACAGTCACACAGTTTCGTTTCATATCTCTGTAATATTTTCTCACTCTATAACGGCCCGCCAAGCATGAATAAAAACGGGCCCTAATGTGCTACTTTTATCTCCATTAGCATCTTTTTACTTCAATGCTGAAGCGAGGTCATCTTTTGTCACTGGTTTTAACAGTGCACTGTCAATGCCTATTGATTTCATACGGTCCTCATTAGCTTCATGACCGCTGACGATGGTGATTGTCGCCTGTGGCACCGCTTTTTTAATTAACCCAGCTAATTCATAGCCGTCATAATCTGGAAGTGTCAGGTCCATCAATACATGGTCAAACTGCTTATCGTCGATTAACTGCAGCGCATCAGCCCCGCAGTATTCAACGTGAACTTGATTTCCCAAGTGAGTTAGGAAGAGTTGGAGTAACTCAGCAGCATCTTCGTCGTCTTCAATGACAAGCACACTTTTCCCTTTATCGTTTACTACTTCTTTGCTTGATGGCGACGATTTAATTGGCGCTTTAGAGCGCTCAGTGAAGCGAACATCTTCAGGCGCAAAAGGTTTTTTCATCGGCATGTTACTTACATGCTTCTCTACATTAGAAAAGGTATCTGGATGGCTAGCTGACAGGTACTTACCTAAAAGCTTAGCTAACGCGAGCTTATCGATAGGTTTACCGATAACATCATTAAAGCCTTCTTCTATTAGTGAGTCTCTAAGTCCTTTACGACTAGCCGCTGTTACTGCGACCACGGGTAGCTTTTGACCGTGTCGGCGTAGCGCATGTAATGCTTCAATGCCATTCATTACCGGCATGTGTATATCCATCAGAACCAAGTCAAATGGCGTGTCACTTTCATCGGCTTGAAGTACTGCTTCTAACGCTTTTACACCATTTTCGGCGAAACTAATATCAGCTTGAGACTGACTAACCAGGTGTCCTGTAAGTCGGCGTATTTCTCGCAAATCATCTACAATGAGCACACGTCCGCTAAGTTGTAAATTGATATGTCCTGATTCAACAGGCGCGATTTGCCCCAAAATGAGTTCGACTTTCGGCTGTAATGAGATATCGCCTGGGTCTATATCAAACACAAAGGTGCTGCCTTCACCAAGCTTAGAGCTAACGGCTATGTCACCACCTAGTTTTGTGACAAGTTCCTTGCAGATAGCTAGCCCAAGTCCTGCGCCGCCGTGATTAGCTCTCATCACATCTTCAATTTGCTCAAATGGCTGGAAGATATTTCTAAGCTTATCTGGTGGCATGCCTATTCCCGTATCTGCAACCGAAAAGCGCAGCTTAGCGTTTGATTGTGCATCGCTTTCGTCTAATGAAACAGTCAGCGTAATACTCCCTTTATCAGTAAACTTAACTGCATTAGAGATTAGGTTTAGTAATACTTGACGCAAACGAGTAGGGTCTGTTTTTATAAATTCAGGGACAGTAGTATCTGAAACAAGGTCGAGAAAAACACCTTTGTCTTTGGCGTTGAGTCGCATGAGCGAGTGGATGTCGGTCAGAAATGCCGTTAAATTGACATCTTTTACATTTAGTTCCAATTTTTCGGCCATAATTCGCGACATGTCCAACAGGTCGTTTAACAAACTAAGTAGATGTTTGCCGTTGGAATGAATAATCGAGAGTTCTTGTTGTATCTCTTGATTTTTTGCGTCGTCTATCAGCAGTTCTGTATAACCAAGGATAGACGTGAGTGGAGTGCGCAATTCGTGGCCTAGATGGGCCAAAAACTTGTCTTTCGCTTTGTTCTTTTGCTCAATTTTATTGCGTTCAAGACGCTCGTTTTCAATATCTCTGCGCACCATGGCATAGCGAATAGTGCGCATAAATCGCGGAGTTTCAATTTCTGACTTCTGTAAATAGTCAGCAGCCCCTGCACGCATGACCATTTCGTCAACGGCGGTATCCGACTGGCCAGTTAATATAACAACGGGTAAATTAATTTGATTAGATTTTAACGCGCCAAGTACATCAATGGCATTTTCCGCACCTAGTAGGTAGTCTAACAAGCACAAATCGAAGCTGTGAGTCTTAAGCACGTCAAGTGCATCAGCGCTGTTTGTCACCCAAGTTAACTCAAACTTAGGCGACTCACAATTTGCTAGATAATCAGAGGTTAAGAAGTAATCATCTTCGTCATCCTCAACTAACAGAATTTTTATAACCTCTGCCATCTAGAACCTCTTTACTCGTGTGGCAACTCTACAAACTCTATCCAGTAACGTCCGAGCGCTCGCATCAATTCTACAAGGCCTTCGAAGTTAACTGGCTTAGTGATATATGATGCACAGCCCAAGTCATACCCTCTTAACATGTCTTCTTCTTCTTTAGACGTGGTAAGAATAACAACCGGAATACTGCGCAACTTAGGGTCGTTCTTTAACTCTTGCAACGCTTCGCGACCATCTTTTCTTGGCATATTTAAATCAAGTAAGATTAAAGAGGGGCGTGGTGCTGCCGCAGGATCAGTATATTTCCCTTCGTGTCTTAGAAACTCTAAAAGCTCGACACCGTCTTCAACACAAAAAAGGTTATTTAAAACGCGGCTTTCTTTTAGTGCATCAACTGTTAGTAGGCGATCATCCTCGTCATCATCAGCCATAAGAATATTTATTGGTTGGGTCTGTTTACGCGTCATTGTGCTTTTCTCCGTTATTATTAGAGCCAAAAGGCTCGCTGTCTTTTGGTACTAGGATGGTGAATGTCGCTCCTTCTCCTTGTACGCTCTGTGCGGTAATTTGGCCGTTATGTCTTTCTACTATGCGTCGACATACCGCTAAGCCAATACCCGTCCCTTTATATTCAGTTCTTCCGTGTAAGCGCTGAAATGGCGCGAATATTTTTTCAGCAAACGACTGGTCAAAACCAATGCCATTGTCAGCGACCTTAATCTTCACCCAGTCAAACTCATCTGACATGACAATCTCGGCCAGCTCTGCTTCATCAGGCACTGAGCACGTCACGTTTACCTCAGGCGCTACGCCTTCGGGCTGAAATTTGAGTGCGTTGGAAATTAAATTCAAAAATAATTGTTCTATCTGAGTTCGGTCGCCGCGAATGATTGGCAAATGGTCCATGTTGACCTTTGCTGACTTCTCATCAATGGCAATTTCCAAATCACTTAGCACGCTGCTAAGTGCCTTATTTAAATCAACGTCGCCAAAGTCTTTGCCTCTTGTCGATACGCGTGAAAATGCCAGTAGGTCTGAAATGAGCATAGACATTCGCTCTGCTGCGTTTAGCATCCGAGCTAGAAAATCTTTACCTCTTTCGTCAATAACATCGGCGTATCCCGACTCTAACCGATTGCCGAATGCGCGGATTTTTCGCAAAGGTTCTTGCAAATCGTGAGAGGCCACAAACGCGAAGTCTTCAAGCTCTCTATTACTGCGCGCCAATTCATCTGAATACATGCTGAGCTCTTGTGTGCGCGCTTCAATGCGAGACTCCAACTGCTCGTTGATGTTTTCTAAGTCCTCTTGATACTTTTCGTGCTCACGAGTATTGATTTTGAGTAGGAGAAACACGGTAATGATTAACAAGAGCGTCGTTGCTGATGAAATTATCAGTGTATTGACTGAGTCTCTGCGTAAACTCATCAAATTTGCTAAATGCGTACCCTGCATGTCTCGTTCAGAGTCATCGATTTGCCTAAACAAGGCTTCAAAGCGTTTGTAGAGCTTAAAGCCTTTATCACTATTAACTAGCGCCAGTGCTTGGGTGTTGGCACCGGACTTAGTCAATTCAACCGCTTCAATCATTTCATTGATTTTTAGTCGCGTAAGCTCAAGAAGTTCTGATATACGTGCAGGTTGTTCTTCAATATCGGATGAGAAGGCGCTAACCTCAACCTCATCAATAAGTTCGGTTAACACACTCAATGTTTCGGTGTAATCGGTTAGATAGTCTTCATTGTCCGTTAGCATATAGCCACGTTGGCCGGATTCCACTCGCAGAACGGCAACGTGTAATCTGTTAACGGCATTTATCACTCTGTTGGTAGTAAATAAGCGAGCTTCAAGTGCTGACAAGTCATTTAGCGTACTAACCACGTAAAACGAGTTTGCGGTCATTACAACAATCACAAGTACAACGATAATAATCCAACTGTACAAGGATGAGAGTAATTTGGTGATCATCCATTTATTCCGAAATATTCACACTCATCGCTGAAGTAAGTTCAGCAAGAGTGTGACTGCAGTCTTTCGCACTGCTTATAATTTTATCTAACGCGGCTAGCGCTTTTTCTGGCGGAACTTCGCCATTAAGTGCCATTTTTACAAGCTCTGCTTGCATAGAAATACGATTTAAGGGTTTACGCGCATCGTGTACGAAAACACTAAGTTGAGAAAGCTCGTCATTAGTCATACTGATTACCCCTTGGTAACGGTTAATGCTCTAATCATCTTTGCTTAAGTCGCCGTAGGCGTGTAAACGGTTGTACAACGTTTTAGTACTGATCCCTAGCATTTCTGCTGCCATGGTTTTGTTGCCGTTTACTTTATCGAGCGTCGCATAAATCAACTCTTTTTCAACGTCTTCAATAGTCCGTCCTGCTTGCAGTGCTGGTGTAGTGCTTTGCTTTTGTGCAAATGGTGACTCTATGGTTTTTGGCAGTTCTATGTTTTGCTTTTCCGGGTCACTCATGATGGCGGCACGGTGCACAAAATGGCGTAATTCCCGAACATTGCCTGGCCAATCGTAGGCTTGAAGTGTATCTAATTGAGACTCTTCCCATTTAAAATTGGCACCATTGTCTTTGTTAAACTCTTCGATAAAGGTTTTAGCTAGCAACGGGATATCTTCTTTGCGTTCTCGCAATGGTGGAATAGTGATAGGAAATACGGCAAGCCTGAAGTAAATATCTTCGCGTAGCACCTTACTTTGGGCAATTTCTTCCATTGTTCGGTTTGTCGCTGAAACGACCCTACAATTTACAGGGATAGTCTTTGTTCCACCCACGCGAATGACAACCTTGTTTTCTAACACTCGCAACAAGTTAGGCTGCATATCAATTGGCATTTCGGTGATTTCATCAAGAAACAGTGTGCCGCCTTCTGCTTGTTCAAACACGCCTTCTTTTCGACCGACTGCACCAGTAAAGGCGCCTTTTTCGTGCCCGAATAACTCGCTTCCAATCAGTTCTTTAGAGAATGCACCGCAATTGGTAGCAATATAAGGTCCCTCGCTTTCTGAAGCGCGATGGATGGCGGCTGCAACCACTTCTTTACCTACACCACTTTCACCTAATAGCATTACGTTTGCACTGGTTTTACTCACTCGAGAGATCAGTTTGTACAGTTCCTTCATAACTGGCGACTCACCAATTAGAAGGTCAAAATGCTTCTCTATTTTATCTTCTGGTTTTACTTGAGCTTTGGGTTTTTGGCTTAATACAGCTTCTATTTCTTCGCGCTGAATGGGTTTGACGAGATAATCGATATTCGGGCCGCACAACCCTTTTATCACACCTTTAACAGAAGGGTGGCCGGTGATTAGCGTTACGCGTGGTCGCTTCGGCAACGCGTCAAGTTCATTAAACAAGTGTGCGCCGCTACCATCGGGCAGCATAAAATCGAGCAGAATGTGGTCGAAGGTTTCTTTTTCTAACCAACTGCGCGCTTCTTCGAGCGTAGCAGCAGTCAGTACTTCGTGACCAAGAAATTCAATTATCGTGCATGCCACTTCAGTAAATTCAGCGTCATCATCAACGAGTAAGATAGTTAGCACTTGGATGTCCTTCTCTTTTTATTCCATATATAGAAAAAATTATGGAACAATATCAACAAATTATTCTTATCATACGCTAACACAATCCGGTGGGTTAACGTATTTTATATTTAGCGTTTGACATTCTTGCCTAGCGAAAGAAAGGTAATATAAACCACTTTTTTGCCTTGATATTACGATTGCTTGGCGCCAAAACGCGCTAGGCACTAGTTTTATTGTAGGCATTATTAGCCAGTAGTAGTTATTGCTATTAGCATTTTCCATTTCTAGACTTTAGCGATTACCTTTAGCAATTTAGCAATTACCATTCCTACTGTTATACCAAGGAGCAAATTAAGCATATGGCATATTTTTCGCACAATTAATTCCAATATTAATGAGTACCTGTTTAAAGGAAGCAATGAGATAAATACTCAAAATGGGGGAGGCTGTAGTGTCTTAAATGTCTCACCTAGTGCCATTTTACAGGTTTGACAATACTCAAAGGAATTGAATATGTGGGCGAAAACAGCAGTAAGATCAATGACATTGTACGAGATGCTTGGGAAAATGCAGCCTCGTCGTAAACAAGATGTTTTTGAGTTTGGCGAATTTTGGGACGTGATGGAAAAGCGTGGATTCGGTCCAATGCTTGCGCTGCCATCTTTTATCGCGTGTACACCTATTGGCGCCATCCCCGGTGTCCCGTCAATCGCAGGTGTGACAATCTTACTCATCTCTTTGCAAATATTACTTGGTCGGCGTCATCCATGGTTACCACAAAAAGTAATGGAGCTAGAGTGTGAGGCAGATCAATTGCGGGTTATTGTTGAAAAAGTAAAACCGTATGCCGTCAGAGTAGATAGATTCCTAGTTCCTCGGTGCTTTTTTATGCGTCAGACCGTTTTCCGCTCGCTAATTGCTTTATGCTGCGTAGGTTGTGGTTTAGTAATGATTCCTCTGGAACTCATTCCATTTATGGGGCTAATACCTGCATTTGCGGTATTTATAATGGCAATTGGTATGGCCGCAGATGACGGCGCGGTGGCCCTTATCGGTGTATCAATATCGCTATTTGGTTTCGTTTTGGGCGGCGAGCAGCTCTCTGCTATCATCGCATAGTGATTCAAGCGTGCCATATATACGTACGTTCATCTATTCAGTAATAAACCTAGAAGTCGCTAGTACGTGGTTATTGGTCGCCAGCTGGTATGCTCATGTGTCGTGAATGAAATCACTCGACGGAAGGTTCATGGTCTGATAACGAAGTTCACCCATAAATGCCCTTGCTGCGGGGCCTAGCGAGTCACCGTCTTCAAATGACAGGTACAGCAACGCTTTGCGCAGTGCCGCGTTATTGTCTAGGGGGAGGGGTAACAAGGTTCCGTTGTCCAACTCTTCTTGAATAATAGCGATAGGGAGCCAAGCAAATCCCAAGCCTTGTGCAATGATATCAAGAGACGTTCGAACATGGCCTACCGTCCAGCGTTGCTCGGCACCCAACCAGCCCACATCAGCTTTGCGTTCAGCAGACGAATCTCGAACTACAATTTGTCTGTGTGCTTTTAAATCTTCCAAAGTCAGTGTTCTATTGAGCTGGTGCAGTGGGTGGTCGACATGCGCGACAGCAACAAATTCTATTTCACACAAGTCTTCGCTAAACCCTGTGGGAAAAACAAATGGTGAGATCCCTAAGTCAACTTTGCCATCATTAAGCAGTGCATTTGCGCCACTTAACACAGTTTCTTCAATCTCAATTCTGAGCAAAGGAAATTCAGCTGATACCTTCGCTAGCACGTTATACAAAAGCTCAGAAGGGAAAATAATGTCAACTGCAATACGCAATGTTGTTTCAGTACCCGATTGCAGACTACTGGCAACTGCTTCAAGTTTTTGCGCTTCATTCAGTAAAAACGAGGCGCGGCGATACATGAGTTCGCCCTGAGGGGACAGTTTGACCTTTCTTCCTTCATTTTCAAACAGCACAACACCTATGGCGTTTTCTAGTTTTTGTACGGCATGGTGCACACTAGACTGGCTCTTGTGTACTTCTGCTGCAGCTTGGTTAAACCCTCCGGCATCAACCACTGCTTTGAACATGCGCCATTGCTCTAACGTTGACTTAAGCATGAATGACCTTTTTTCAATTTGCTATTATCGCACTACATTAATGGGTCTTATAGCACAGCCTTAAATCAAATGTCAGCTTGGTTGATGTCTGTGATAGGGCATGTCACAACACTTACATTCTCATAACCAATATTAATTAGTTGCTCTGCTGCCAGCTTAGCGCGCATACCCGATGCACAATGAAGATATATTGGTGTTGACGCTTCTTTGACTTGTTCTAGCATTTTCATTTCAAGCACGCCTCGAGGAATATTGATGGCAGCTGAAACTGGCTGGCTGCTGACTTCACCGGGTTCCCTCACATCTATCAATAGTCCTTTGTTTTGTTGTATTTCTTGCGAAGCTTGTTGTGCAGTGACCATTCTTAAGTCGTATTCAATGTTCTCAATACGTGATTTCAAATCTATTAGCATGTTGATTCCTTAATGGTTAGCATGAATATACATTAGTTCATCCTAATGTATATTTGAGACATTTCCAAAACAATATAAACTATGGTTTTTCGTCGTATATATTGGCAACTTAGCAGATTGTCTTATACTTTAGTATAATAAGTGGCTAAGTTGAGCTGAGTTCACACAAATTGAGAGTGATTATGTCCGAGGATAGGGTTATTGGTTCAGACAATATGATGGAGCATGCATCAGAAGCTGAGATTTTTCTTAAGCAATTCGCCAACAAAACACGTTTAATGGTGTTGTGCTCTTTGCTTAAGGAAGAAAAGTCGGTCACGGAGTTACTTGATGTGGTTAGCGTGTCTCAACCTGTCATCTCCCAGCACCTAGCATTGCTTCGTGAATCAAAAATGGTGGCGACCAGAAGAGACGGTCAAACCATCTACTACCGTTTAGCCGATGAGCGGGTTAAGCGTCTTATCGCACTTATGTATGAATTTTTCTGCGAATAAAAAGGAGAGTATCAACAACTCTCCTTTATTCTTGTCTCTTTTTACTGAGAGACAGTGCTTATCTCTTTGCACAGTGCATCAATATAACCTGTCTCTGCCAACCTATCTTGATCGATCTCTGGCCTTTCGAGTAGTTCGTCATGGGTAAGTGAAACAGAAACATGATGTGCAGCCCAGTCAATTTCGTTGATATCTTTCGGTAATAGTGCAAGGTGTTTACCACCGGGCAGCCAATTATTGGTATCAACTACAATAGCGACAATTTTCCAACTAGCGTTGTCAATAATGAAATTGCTTATGTGACCTACATTGTCGCTTTTGGTAGCCACCTCATAACCAACAACTTCGCCACATGCTCTTAGATGATTCTCTTGTTTTTCGCTCTGTTGCTGTTGTTCTTCAGCGTGTTGCAGTTCAACCAGTTCATTTGGATGAGCAAACTCTCCCCATGCGCCTGGGCCAATCCAATAATAGCCGTAACCAAAATACTTAAAGAGGTTTTCTTCATACTCTCTTGAAACGGGCTTATGCTCGTCGATAGAGGGACTATTCTTTAGCGTTTCTACTGTCATATCGATATACACACTATTGTTTTCTGTATCGAGATTGACAACTGATATTGGTGAGATAACAACTTTTCGGCTAAGGGGAAGCCAAGTGTTTGTATCTGCGACGAGATATCTTACGGTGTATGTTTCATCATCGAAAAGTATGTCGCGTACTCCGCCAATTTTGTCATCAGTGGCATGGATAGCGTAATGGGTAAGTTGTTTTGAACTGGTGATCATGCTGGCAGTCTCCTTTACGTGACTTTTCATACAAGAGAGTGATGCTCTATGACAAGACAGCCACTTATACTTCACTCAGGCAAACACAGTCGCGCGGAATATAAGTGATAAGCAAACACACTCTAAGTGTAGACTTTCCTTAAGTTTTCACCATTTTGTTCGTGTTAGTTTGTGATATAGATCATAATCCCACAAACAAAAACGCCCACAAAACTGTGGGCGTTTTTTTGAATTGTTGTCGTTGCAACGCATAGCTTCCGTTGCTTAAAACGGGGCGTCCAACGCTTGCTTTTTATTAATCAAGCCACATCAAACTCTTCATCTGTATAATCATCATCAAAATCAGACTGATTACTTGCGCTACTGTGAAGCGTGTAAAAATGCTTTTTGCCTCTAGCAAGGCGAACATACTTCGCCCATGCTTTTTCTACACTATTCTCAGCGGGGACTTTACCGCTTATAAAGTCGACGAAATGACTTTCGTCGTCGCTTTCAGGACTAAGTTCTCCACTTTCAAGGCCCAATAAGGTTTTTCCATATTTCGTTAGCAAGTCTGCTTCTGTAATACTAAAGTCACCAGACTTTCGAAAGCCATAAGGGAACTTAAGACGATCGATAAATGGTTTTACTGAGAGTCGAATAGCTAAACTTTTCATGATGTACCCAACGTGATTGAATGTTCAGCGCACTTTTAAGTGAAATCCCAACGAAGATAAAACAAAAGATTTTTCTCTTATCAATAAAAAATTTTTAACTGTTTAATTTCTATCAATATTGTGTAGTTAATCGCGTTGAGTTGACCGATGTGTAGGCATTTCGCTTGCTTGATAAGCGGTATGAATTTTTGCTCGAACACCACAATTAAAATTTCTTATCGCTACGATGATTAAAATTCGTTTTCTATTTTTTTCGTTAGGTCAATAATTGAGAGGTGTTTACAACCCTTACCAATTAGAGAAATCAATGAGCAAAGACTATCGTTACCAGCGTGATGAATGGGACTCGGTAGAAGAGGACGACCTCCACGCTAAAAAGCCTAATGCAAAGCGTCAAAGCAGTGTGAAGGCAAAGCAGAAAAGAGATTTGCAACGCCGTGATAAGCAGCGTCGTCTGCACCAAGAAGAGTACTAATTAGCCGACTTGGTGAAATTTTGATTAAGCGTACCGTTTATGACGGTGCGCTTCTGTGCTTTTGTGTTTACTTGCCGTATCATCTGTGTCACTTTAAAAGTACCTTGATTCGGTTGTTATACAAGCATGGATATACGCTTTCTCACCACCTTTATAGAGGTGGCTAAAACTCGTCATTTTGGCAAAGCCGCTGAAAATTTATATCTTACTCAATCTGCGGTAAGTGCAAGAATTAAACTTCTTGAAGAGTACTTTCATACTACGCTATTTATTCGACAGCGAAACAGTATTCAACTGACTCAGTCGGGTGAGAAGTTACTTCCTTATGCAAAACAACTTTGTTCGACATTAAATGAGGCAAAACAAGAGCTTCAAATTCAGTCGTCTGAATATGTGGTGTGTGGTGCTACACAATTAGCTAGTGAGTTGCTTCTTCCTAAAATGCTAAGCCACCTTCACAGTAGCTTTCCAGATTGGTCAGTCAAAGCTGAAGTACTCACGTTAGACTCCTTGTCTAGACAATTGCACGAGCGTGTAACTGATATTGCGTTTTCTAGTGAGCCGTTAAAATCCGAAGAAGTTAACAGCGAGGTCATGCTAGAAAAAACACTTGCGCTTTATCGAGTAGGCGAAGTATCGAGTGAAGTGGAAGCGCAAGATTTTGTCGCTATAGATTGGGGGACCAAAGCGCGTGATTGGCTCTTAACTGCCTATCCCCAGTTAAGAGATGCTAAGTTGCGCACTAACTCTTTAAACTTGGCTATCAATAACTTGACGAGTGAGGGCGGTGTAGCTGTGCTGCCGGTGGGGGTAGAGTCTCAATTTCCAAAAAATGCGAAAGTTACTTTACTGCAAACACTAGACAGCATTTCATTTAGTGTCTATGTACATACCATGAAACAAGTAAGGCGAGTTGGATTGCCTGAAATCATTGAAAGCGTTACCCAACATCATTAATAGGAATTCTATGTCTGATTTACACCCGTTGCTTGAAAAGAATGCGTTTCAGCGTTTGGAAGCGAGCTTGGCGACTATCAAAAAAGAACAAAAGTTATTTATCCTTAAAGACGAGCATGGCTGCGTCATGCTTACAACAGACGAAGAAGATGGTGTGCCGGTATGGCCAGATGCTGAACTGGCTCTACTATGGGCGACGGATGATTGGGAACATTGCGAGGCCATGGAGCTTTCTAGTGAGGAATTTCTTACTAAGTGGGTTCCCGGTATGACTCAAGACGAGCTTATGGTTATCGTCTGCCCAGTTCCTGCTGAAGAAGGTGAGGTGATAACCCCCGAAGAATTCGCAGAATATTTGTAAGGTGATCCCGATGACGTGGACGGCGTTTAAAACAAGGTCTACGTTATCGTTTAAACTAAACGGTAGACATTGAGAACCCGTTCAAAACGGAGCTGACTAGTGTTTACTGAGCCACCATCGATGAATAGTCTTTTTGCACTCAAACCCAAGCCGCATTCCTTAAGCAAGCCATTGACGAAGATGCTGATTGGGCCGAGATTATTGATCAACTTAATGCTCAACTGCATGCCGAATAAGTCACTACGATGTCGCACGTTTAATGATTTTGTGAAAATGGAGTAATTAAGGCTTGTTGTCCCCCAGCGCTGATGATTTGTGGTTTGTTCCACTTGGTGGAACAGGTGAGATTGGTATGAATCTCAATTTATACGGACATAACGACAGTTGGTTGATGGTGGATTGTGGCGTGTCATTTGACGAACCGCTAACACCTAAACGCACAAATGATAATGTGACCTCAAGCCATCAAAGTACAACGTCCAGTCAGGTCACGCATAGAGTAGTAGCACCCGATCCGAGTTTCATTGCCAATCAGAAAGACTCACTTGCTGGCATTGTTATTACCCATGCCCATGAAGACCACGTGGGGGCAATACCCTATTTGTGGCAGCGATTTCAAAAACCTATTTATACCACAGCGTTTACCGCTGAAGTGCTACGACGAAAGCTTGCGCGCAGTAAACTCGCCAACAAGATACCAATCGTTGAGGTGAGTGCCAACGAGACGGTTAATATAGGACCGTTTTCCGTTACATGGTTAGCCATTACCCACTCGTTACCAGAGCCATTTGCACTTAAGATCAACACGACGGCGGGTACGGTATTGCACACTGCTGATTGGAAAATTGATGCCAATCCCATTACCGGGGAGCCTTTTGATGCAACGCTCTATAAGCAACTTGGTAAAGAACGCATTTTAGCACTAGTCGGCGATTCTACTAACGCACCTAAGCCTGGCTTCTCTGTTTCTGAAGGTAGTTGCTATGATGGTCTGTTAAGTACTATATCAGCGAAAAAAGGAAGGGTAATTGTAGGCTGCTTTGCAAGTAATGTCGCAAGGCTTATTTCTCTAGCCCGCGTTGCACAAAAAACAAACCGGTACCTCGGTCTATATGGCCGCTCATTATTGAACATGTACGCAATAGCAAAGCTTCAGGGTATTTGGCCCGACGATCTTTCTATTGCCGATCCTCAACATCTTGGCTATTTACCCGCCAATGAAGTGCTTGGCGTGGCCACGGGGAGTCAGGGCGAAAAAAATGCCGCATTGGCACGATTAGCCAAGGATAACCACCCTCATTTGCAATTGGAAAAGGGCGATACGGTGATATTCTCATCAATTGTCATCCCGGGGAATGAGGAAACAGTGGGCCGTCTTACCGCGCTTCTTGAAACTAAGGGCGTTGAGGTGATTCACAGTGAAAACAGTACCTTGCCAATTCATGCAAGTGGTCACCCTTGTGCTGAAGAAATAAAGTTAATGTATCATTGGGTGAAACCTGAAATAGCGATACCCGTTCACGGAGAGCACGAGCACTTACAGGCGCATGCTAATATTGCTCGCGAATGCGGTATACAAAAACATTACGTAGGGCGTAACGGCGACCTTTACAGACTTGCTCCGCAACCCAGCATTCGAAGACAAGTAATTAAAACAGGAAGGATCCCTCTTGCCCAAGACTAAGTTGGGAACTTGCGAGTTTACGCGACAAGAGGGTAGGCGTTATTTACAATAAATCGCTAGCAATCATAGAGTTAAACTTACTATATGCTGCGTAATTTTGATTGCTTTCTTTTCTGCCCAAGTCAAAAACATTCTGTTACACTTGTACGCATAATAACAATTCAATTACGTCGACTTTTGGTATGAGCCGTTTTATCTACCTAATTCTTTTACTTTTTTTAGTTGTTCTTAGTGCTGAGGCATCGCCGCGGCTGTCAAACCCTGTCTTTCAATCTTTATCGACTAAAAACGGTTTGCCACAAGATGTGGTGAACGACATCGTGGTAGATGATGACGGCTTCGTTTGGATAGCGACGGAAGGAGGCGCTGTAAGATGGGATGGCGTTAGAACGAAAAGAATAAAAGGGCCTAATAATACGCTTATCGACTCATCTATTTATAAACTCACGTTGCAAGGTGACAAAGCGCTATGGTTTAGCGTTTACGGACAAGGTGTTTTTTACTTAGATCTTAAAACACAAGACATCGTTCAAATTGAACCTAAATCATACCAAGAACTAGAAGAGTTTATTCAGCACGCTGAGTTTTTTCATTGGCAAGATGAAAACAATCTCATCATTTCTTTGGGGGAAGAGGTCCAGCGTTTTAATACGAAAACTAAAACTGTCGAGACTATTGCAAAACTCAGCAGTACTGCCATTGAAAACTACCATAGCATCAGAGCAGCCATCACTCTCGACAATACATTATTAGTTGCTACTACAACGGGACTATTTAGTAACGACTTAACCAATCCAGATTTAACCTTAGTACCAGTAGAATATCTCAATGGTATTTCCCCAACATTGGATAATGAAAACGCTAAATTTCTGATGTTAGATAGCAGTGAGCGCGTGTGGCTTACTACCGTTGAAAACGTGTTTGTGGCTGATAAAAAAGCATTGCTTGAGCAAATTAATGAAGGTCAAAACAACGCATTTGAACTCGTTATCGATCAGCTGAACGTGTGGACGATGGAGCAAGCTAAAGACGACAGCTTTTGGCTTGGGACTAACAGGGGGCTATATTCACTTACCAAGACAGCGAGTGGATGGGCGCAAGTTCATATTTTAGAGCCACACAATGGTTCAACATCTATTTCAGATAAAAAGATTACGTCAATCGCAAAAGACGAGACAGGTAATATTTGGTTGAGTTCTATCTATGCTGGCGCGCTCTACTTTGGCGTAAAAAGCGCAGATATTTTTACTATTCAAAATGAGCGTCATGCAAAAGAGCAATTGCTAACCAGTCACGTTACTTGGGCGTTTGCGGAAACTGAGCCAAATAAATTGTGGATTGGTACCTCCAACGGTTTAAATCACTACGACTTCGCTACTGGCAAGTCAAAGCAATACTTAACGAGTGACTCTCCTTTAAGTTATATAGGGGAAGGCTCAGTTGAGCGAATTATCCCGACAACTGACGATAAGCTATTTTTACAAACTTATGACGGAATACGCCTGTTTGACCCTTCAACGGGCGAGTCGCAGCGCCCACAAGTGTTAAGTGGTGGCGAAGAAGAGGTTTTTGATGCTTACAGTGCGGGAACGACACTAGCAAGCGACGGAACTCTTTATTTTGTTGGTAACGAAGATTTTTTGGCCTACGACACAACGTTAAAGTCGTTGCGCGACATGGAGTTAGACCCTCGTGTTTTTGATATAAACTTTACACAGGGCTTTTTGGGCGAGTCAGTTTATCACGGCGGCAGATTGTTCTTATCAACCGAAGGGGGGTTGTGGCTTATTGATCCCAATACCTCTTCCCATGAACTCGTTTATCGTTTTCCTGAATCACAACGTGGGCGTGACCGCTCTATATCATCATGGGTAATTGATGACACTGGTGTATTGTGGCTTGCCTATAATAGCGTTGGATTGGTAGGACTTGATGTCGATACGTTTGAGCCGCTTTATAACCTAAACGATAGCAACCTTTTGTTATCCAACATTGTATATGGGTTACAAAAAGACGACGGTGGAAATATTTGGTTCAGTTCGCACAAAGGACTTCACAAATATGACCCTGCCACAGGTCAAATTAAGAACTTTATCTATGGTCGCGAACTCAGTGTGTCTGAGTTCAACCAAGGTGCGTCGCTTAAGCTGAACGATGGGCGTTTGGCGTATGGCTCAACCAGCGGTGTTGTGGTGTTTTCGCCTGCACAACTAGAAAACATTGAAGCCAGCCGAGGCCTTATTAATAAGCAAACCGCCATTACGCAAGTTTCGGTAGATAATCGAGAACTTAGGCAACCGCTATTGAATTTGAATGGACATCACTTCGACCTTGAACACGAAGATTTTGGGCTTACTATTCATTTCTCATCCCTTGCAATGTCGGGAATTGGAAAGGTAAAGTACTATTATAAATTGCTTAAAGATCAGCGGATTGTAACTGAAGGTATTACAGAAGACGCTAAAATTACATTTGCGAATATTGAACCAGGCGACTATGTCTTCTCAGTGTCACCGACACCGGGCAGTTTCGATTTTACCGTGCTTCCCGCCGAAATTTCAGTGTCTATGCCTTACGCACCGCTTCGTTCTCCTTTGGCATACGGAATTTATACCGCGCTATTAGTTGGGCTGTTCGTAGCGTATTTATTATCCCGTCAGCGTCAACTATTCAGACTTCACAAAGCCCAACATCAAGCCACATTATTTAGCGATGCGTTTAGGCAGACCCGAGATTGGGTGTTAATTTTCGATGCCGAGAAGCGTTTGGTTGCGGCTAACCCAGCATTCGAGCAAGTATTTGGTTTCAACAAAAAAGAGCCATTACCTAAACAACTTGCAAAACTCTATTTGCGATATCCTACGCTTAATCGCCAGTTATCAGCCAAGCTACCGGATTTACAAGGTGGCGACTTCTGGAAAGATGAAGGCGTCATCGATGGTGCAGATGGCAAGCGCTATGATGTATTAATTGATATCACCGCAGTAAGTGGTGAAAGTAATGTGCCAGAGCACTATTTAATTGTTATCTCGGATATTACTGAACAAAAGAATGCAGAGCGTAAGCTACTTAAAATAGCGACTTATGACAGTTTAACTGGATTGGTCAATCGTACTTTACTATTAGACCGGCTTGAACATGCTATCGCGCTGGCTCGCCATCACGAGCATCGCGTTGCGGTCATGTTTGTAGACTTAGATAGATTCAAGGGCATAAATGATTCTCTTGGTCACGATTATGGCGACAAATTACTGCGAATTGTGGCAAACCGAATGCGTAATTTAGTCGCTGACTCCGGTACCGTCGCGCGTTTAGGTGGCGACGAATTTGTTATCGTTATCGAAGAAGTAACCAACGAAGATGACTTGAGTTCTTTCGTTGGGCAAATTATAGAGTCAGTAGAGACACCTATTTCACTTGCTGAAGAGGTGCTGCGCGTATCTTGTAGTATTGGTGTTGCGTTTTACCCTGACGATGCATCTGAACCAGCAGAGCTGATTAAGCAGGCTGATGTGGCGATGTACACAGCCAAAAAAGATGCATTGAGTGGGTTTACTTACTTTACGCGAGATATGAATGAGCGTGCAAAAACACGTCTGCAGTTGGAAAATAAAGTAAAGCGCGCGTATTCAGACGATACTTTTTACAATCATTATCAGCCTATTGTCGATGCACGCACGAACAAAACGGTAGGGGTAGAACTTCTCTTACGGGGAAGGTTGGACGATGAGCCGTTGTTCCCTGACCAGTTTATTCCCGTGCTTGAAGAGCTAAAGTATATAATTGAAGTGACTCGCAAAGCCATGCGTCGTGCAGCCAGTGATTTATCACAGTGGTATTCAAGTGGTTTTGATGGGTATGTTTCAATCAATCTTTCGGCCATGCACTTCAAGACCGAGTTTGATTTAAATAGTGTCTTTGGATTGTTGCAGGAATTTGACTTACCTAAAGAAGCGTTTCGTTTTGAGATCACCGAAGGTGTATTGATGGATGACACTGACAATGCGCTTAGGCAAATCCAGCGTTTCGTTGATGAAGGATTTATATTGGCACTTGATGATTTTGGGACGGGATATTCCTCGTTGAGTTATCTCAAGCGCTATCCGCTTTCGGTACTAAAAATAGATAAAAGCTTCGTAAATGAAATGGCACCGGGTAATGCCAATGAAGCACTTGTAGCAACAACTATTTCGTTAGCGAGCAGTTTAAATATGAGTTGCGTAGCGGAAGGCGTTGAGTCGAAAGACCAAGTTGAGGCGCTTTTGCGTAAAGATTGTTACTTCCATCAGGGCTATTTTTATGCGAAACCCTGCTCGGCAGAAGACGTCACGCCTCTACTGTTTAAGCAGTGGACTTGAGTAAGCCACAAGGGTGAATCAAGTGATAAGACCATCATGAAACAAAAGCCGAAACTATAAAAAATTTAAATTCTAGCCGTTAAGCCACGTAATTCGTCGCATAGAATGTAAACGCTTGTTTAAAAAGCTTGTCATTCAAAGAAAAATAAGGCTTATTAGAAGTCTGTGAAATCATTGTAAAAATGAGCTACATTATAACAACAAATGAGTGACCTATGCCGCTAGATATGACAGCAAATGCCAACAGCACGGAAGTAATTAAATCGCCATTGACTATGTTGTACCACTGGGAACAAACCCGTGGTGACGACGTCTTCTTAACACAGCCCATAAAGGGCGAGTATCATGACTTTACATGGAAGCAGGTAGCAGAGCAGGCACGCACAGTCGCGGCACGTTTGCGTGAAATGGCATTTCCTGCTGGAAGCCGTATAGGGATTTTCTCGAAGAACTGCGCAGAGTGGTTCATTACTGACCTTGGTATCATGATGGCAGGTCACGTTTCTGTACCTATTTTCTCTACAGCCGGTCCTGACACAGTGCAATATGTGTTGAAACACGCTGACGTGAAATTATTGTTTGTGGGTAAATTAGATAACACTGCAGAACAAGTCGCTTCAATTCCATCTGAATATTTAACCGTTGCTTTCCCTTATCCGAATATTGCTACAAAGCAGCAGTGGGACGAGTTTATGGCTATCGCGCCTATCACTGACTCGCCGGTGCAAGATATGGATGACATCATGACCATTATCTACACCTCGGGCAGCACTGGTCAGCCTAAAGGTGTAGTCCATAGCTATAATACGGCATGTTGGGCAGCACGACGTTCGTTAGACCAACTGGGTATCAATGAAAACGACCGCACTATGAGTTATTTGCCGCTAGCGCATATTACCGAGCGTGTGTTGGTTGAACTGTCGAGTTACTACAGCGGCGGTAAAATCCATTTTGTAGAAGACTTGTCGACGTTCCAGCGTGATGTTGGTCATTGCCAGCCAACGCTATTTATTTCTGTACCGCGTTTATGGACGAAGTTCCAAATGGGTGTATTGGCGAAGATGCCACAGAAAAAATTAGATACGCTGCTTAAAATTCCATTTCTTAACAAGATTGTAGCGAAGAAAATTCGCAATGGGCTTGGGATTAACAATGCTCGCTTATGGGCAAGTGGTTCTGCGCCACTAGCGCCAGCGGTTATCGAGTGGTTTGCAAAAATCGGTATTAATATCTCAGAAGGGTGGGGTATGACTGAAAATAGCGCCTATGGTACCGGCAGCGTTCCGTTTAGACACGACAAAATAGGCTGCATTGGCAGACCTTATGACGGCGTTGATATTCGCACGTCTGAAGAGGGCGAAATTCAAGTTAAGTCTCCGTGTAACATGCTTGAGTATTACTTAGAGCCAGAAAAGACAGCAGAAGTCTTTACCGAAGATGGCTACCTTCGCACTGGGGATAAAGGTGTTATTGATGCTGACGGGTATGTGAAAATAACGGGTCGTCTTAAAGATATCTTTAAAACGGCAAAGGGCAAATATGTGACGCCAGCGCCTATCGAAGCTAAGTTTATGGAAAACCCAGTTGTTGAGCAGGTGTGTGTAACCGGTACTAACCTACCTCAGCCTGTCGCATTACTTGTGCTAAGTGAGGAAGCGCAGAAGAAGGACAAGGCTGAAATTGAAGCGAGCCTGAAGAAAACATTTGAGGCAATAAACGCTAAACTCGAAAGTCACCAAGTTATGGACCGCGTTGTGGTAATGAAAAATGAATGGAGCATTGAAAATGATCTACTCACTCCAACGCTTAAAGTTAAGCGACACGTGCTTGAAGAGCGCTTTGAAGACATTATTCAAGGAACATACAGCGACAAGTTAGTTTGGGTTGACGCCTAACACAGTACCTTGGTTAAAAAAGGCTCTACAAATGTAGAGCCTTTTTTTTTGACTAAGCACTTAGGGTTTAAGCAGAAGGGTAGCGAGACTTCAGCCCTTCGTAAACCAGGTCGCTAAATTCAGCCTTAGACAAGTCTAATTCATCCATCACTTCAACAAGGTGTTCGTTGTCCTCTCTGCCTTGCCAAACTTTAATATAACTTCCCTCTTTATAGCCGTTGTCTTGGCGGAAGAAGTTCAACACGTTTTTACCCACGTATTGACGATAAAGTTCGTCAGCAGACATGTCGCATTGACCAACGATAAACATAAAAAGAGGAACACTAAAACGTTTAGCAGCACACAAGCCAGTCATTAGCTCTAGGTTATCAAGTAACGATTGGTTCGATGCATCGTAGTCTTTACCATCAAACGTGACAGTGGTATTGCCACTTGCTAACTGGGCAGCAATGCTCTGTGCTGAAGCCGAAATGTCACCTTTGTATTCTATGATGCAAGCGCTTAATGCGAAATGCCAGATATCAACAAGTTCCATCTGAAGTTGTGGCAAATCTTTTTGCTGCGCCTTCCACCATTTCCAACCGTGATGTTCTATTGCTTCTACAGACTCCACCATTGCGGCACGCAGATACCCATATCCTGCGTTCAGCCAATCAGGATTGACTTTAGAATTCATTTTATCTTGTAGGTTTAACATTGTCGCAAGCTGTTGTGCGGTTAACATCGAAACTCCTGAGTTGATGGTTAGAGCAAATTAATAAGAGCGATTGTACTGTAATGGGCGCTTTGGCAAAAGCGCTTTGCCCAACCCATGTCGATTCCATGTTCAAAGAGTGCTTCTAAATGGTGCACTTGCACCAAAGCAAATGAGAAAAGGCTTTCTTTAAATAAAAGGGTGGATGTAAGTTATTGATAATTAATTCTTTTAATGTTGGCATTGTTACTGCAAAACCTTTTTTGTTAACTGTGCTGAGCAGTAGCGCTAACGTGAATGAGTGCCAGGCAACGCTTATTCACGTTGTTACTGGGCAGCCCGTAAACCTTACCCATACAGATTTTTCGTGTCCTGAGGTCTGTGTGGGTTTTTTTTTTGTCTGTATCCTAGAGCGTGATGATGTAACTGTGCCCGTCATTGCGATACACTCATAGTCCTATAACTGTGTCGATATAAAAGCTCGATTTATAAAGGATTTTGAGATTGCTTGCCCTTTACCCATCAAACAAACTAGAGCATTTAAGTTTTCTTCTTACCACATTGCTTCAGCAGCAACCCAATGGCGTGTTTACGCCTGAAACTATTTTGGTTGAAAGTCCTGGTATGCAGCACTGGGTTAGCATGCAGCTAGCCCATGCGCAGGGCGTGGCAATGAACATCGACTTTCCCTTACCAGTACGTTTTATGTGGAATACGGCTCGCACCGTACTCGGGAGTGATAAAGTCCCCAAGCAATCACCTTATCGTCGTGAAGTACTTACTTGGCGAATTGACAATTTGTTGCAAGACGCTTCGCTTATGGAAACAAGTGCATTTGAACAGGTTAACAAATACTGGCGTAGTGCTGGTAATGAGTTAGAGCAGGGCGCACAACGCTTGCAACTAGCTACCGCGCTTGCGGATGTATACGAACAGTACTTGCTTTATCGCCCTGACTGGCTGTTTGCTTGGGAGCAAAATCAGCGCGTCGTTTTTGATGATATGGAAATATGGCAAAGTGAAATTTGGCGGCTTTTGGTAAAAGAAGAGGCTCTTCACCCTGCAAGGTTGCATCAGCTTACGTTGCAAGCGCTGTCAGAAGGACAAAGTACAAGCGCTCTTCCTTCTCGAATTATCGTATTTGCCATTAACACTATGGCGCCGCAGTTGATATCGTTTTTCGATGCCCTCGCTGAGCATATCGATATTCACATATTTCATTTGAACCCCAGTGTGAATTACTGGGGCGACGCAAAAAGTGGTAGTGAGCAAGCTAAACAGTTGCGTATGGAGGGCCTTGAGAAATGGATGAGTCAGGAGCAACCAAACCCATTACTGGGAAATTTAGGTAAGCAGGGAAGAGAGCTATTTAACCTGCTAACCGAGCTTGATACCTTTGAAATAAGTGCATTTGATTCCCCAAAAATTCCAGACATAGCCTCAATAGATAGTGCTGAAAAGGCTGCTATGGATAGTGAGCAAAGCGCAGAAGAAACCTACTCTCTGCTCGATTACATTCATAACGATATTCTCAAAGCAGAAGCGCCGTCTACCCTTTGCAAACAAGGTGAGCACCACACAATTAAACGCGAAGATGACAGCGTTACTATTATGTGCACGCACTCGGCGCTGCGTGAAGTTCAGGTGTTGCACGACCATTTATTGCATTGGCTCTCGCAGGATAAAACCCGTACGCCTTCCGATATTCTGGTGATGTGTCCTGCTATCGAAAATTACGCGCCTTTTGTTGATGCTGTGTTTCATCGTGTGGGCACGAAAGCGATGATAGATAATGGACCTGTCAGGTTACCTTGCTCTATCGCAGATAGAAGTCCCATGGACGCTGAGCCACTCATAGCGGCGTATATGGCATTATTGCAACTACCAGATAGTCGCTTTGGTGTATCTGATATTATGGATTACCTGCAGCTGGATGCGGTGCAAAAGCGCTTTTCGGTAAGCCAGGATGATATTGACCAAATGGTTGTGTGGTTGAAACAGGCGCATATACATTGGGGACTTAATAGTACGCATAAAAATGTGGTGTCAGAAGGTGTTACAGACCAAGATACTTATAGTTGGTGGTGGGGTATTCGACGGCTATTAATGGGTATGTTAGCACCTGATCACGAGATAGTTGTTGACAACCTTCTCACTATTCCCGATGTGGAAGGGCAACGGGTACTTACCTTAGGCAAGCTCATTGAGGTCATTGAATTGCTGGGTAACTACGCTCGCGAGCTTACGCTACCAAGAACGCCTCAAGAATGGGCAAAGGACCTGATAGCACTTAGAGATGCGTGTTTTACGCCAACGCGAGATCAAGAGCACAGTTGGGATCTTATCGCTAAAGTCGCTGCAGATTTATCTGCGCGTTGTGATGAAGCCAACTATTCCCATGAACTGAGTTTGCGCCAGATAAGGGAGTTATTGCTCAACCGTTTTTCTTCCCCGGATGCTGGCAACCACTTTATGACAGGGCAAGTAACGGTGTGCTCTATGCTGCCAATGCGCAGTATTCCTTTTAAGAAGGTGTGTATTTTAGGCCTTAATGACAGTGAATTTCCACGTAAGTCGACACCGCTTGGACTCGATCTAATGGCTGGGCCTGAGCGGCGTATAGGTGATCGCTCTCGTCGTCTAGAAGACCGCTATTTATTTTTAGAAGCGATTATATCCACTCGTGAAAGCTTATATCTTAGCTATCAAGGGAATGACGTTACCAATAATAGTGAGCGGCAGCCAAGTCTAGTCCTCGCTGAGTTTATGGATATGCTGTCAGTGGGCTATGGTGTGCCACTTTCTGACTATGTTATACAGGCACCGCTTCACCCATTTAGCGAAAGCGGCTTTACTGGTATGTTGCCAAGTTATGAAACGGGATGGTTGAGACTTGCTGATGCATTAAGGCGCACGCGCATTGAAAACGCCAACGTTAGTGATGACGTTTCTAAAGACACGCAGACACAGTCACCGCACAATGAAGCCTTAACAATCGACATGCCCCGCTCACAAAATGGCACATCAGATGTGGCAGAAATGCGACTATCTGCCATGCAAGTTGCAAGGGCATTTAGCGATCCATTAGCCTTTTTCTCGATACAGCGCTTAGGTGTGAACTTAACCCAATCATTCACGCTGTTAGAAAATAGCGAACCGTTTGAAACTAACGCGCTTGTTCGCTATCAAGTGCTCGACGCTATTTTCTCGTCACCTGAAAGGGCTCAAGCAACAAACGATGAATTGAGCACCCAAGCTTATAGCCAACAAGTCATTGAATTTGCAGCGCTTAGAGGAGATATTCCCGATAACCCAGTCGCAAGAGAAGAGCTTGAAATGTGGAAGGCCGGTGCGCTAGCCTTAAATCAAGCCATGGGACCTCATGACGCCGAACCCAAAACAGCCAGTTTTAAGGGACGCCATCTTACGTTTACCGCCTCGGCTTTTGAAGCAAGTGGCGCGCTTGTTGAACTGTGTGCGGGGAAAATTAACGATATTCGTGCCCTTGGCTTTTTTATCTTGCAACTCGTTTTTTCCAGCAGTGATGAAGCGACAACGTATTCACAGTACCCATTGGATATTTTCTATTGCGATTGGGAAAAGGGCGAAACAACGCTGATGAAAAGGCGTTTTGCAGCGCTAGAAAAAGAAACCGCACAGCAGCTTCTGTTGTTCATTGAATCGCTGTTTGTCACTATTTACACAGCACCTACACCACTTTATGCAAGTTTGATTGCTGAACTAGTGCCAGGTAAACGCAAGTCAGATTCTGCCGCTATTGTTAGTCAGGCTAAGCCAGAATATTTCAACGAGATCGCCAGTGCGCTGTTAGCATGCGCTGAAGAATCAAGTTCAACGAGTGAGCATGTAACCAAACTCATTGTTGAGGCAACAAAGCTCTTTGATGGCCCTGAAGGCCAACGTGCGATAAGAAACTGGCAACAGTCTTCGGGCCCTTTTAGTGCCGATATGGCTAACAATCCTTATCTTAAATGGTTATTTCCGCAAGGTGTTTCTTGGCGTGATATGCCTAAAGTGCAAGGCCTTTTGTTGTTTTCGATGGTAGCCAATGCCAGTGTGGAGGAAAAACTATGACCACACAATTATTAGATGTCGTAGCCATGCCGCTTTATGGCAGGCATCTCATTGAAGCGAGTGCAGGTACAGGAAAGACGTTCAATATAACGCGTCTTTACCTACGGTTCTTACTTGAGAAAAAGCTTACTGTTAAAGATATTCTGGTAATGACCTTTACCAAGGCGGCAACCGAAGAAATTAAGGGCAGGGTAGCAAAAACGCTGCGGGAGGCTACGAAAATATGGCAACACGCTAAAGATAATGGCGGCGTAATTGCAGATGATTGCGATCCTGTCTACATCCACTTATTTAACAACAACGATGTCGATGAAAGTCTTGCACGTCTGAAAGCTGCGCAATTAGAGCTTGATGAAGCGTCGGTATTCACAATACATGGTTTTTGTCAGCACGTTATTGCTCAGCTGGCCTTTAATAGCGGATTTGCAATGTCATTGAATTTAGGCAATGACACCGGAGAACTTTACCTGCAAGCGGCCGAGGATTACATTCGAAAAGTCTCTGTGAACGAAGACGACTTTCTGCTACTCGCGCAGTCTGGATGGCATGTTCCTGAACGGTTGTTGTCAGAATTTAATACTAGCGTGAGAAGTACGCTAACGCCGTTATTGTTAGATGAAGACGCCATCGAAGACGCATTCATCAATACATTACAAGATAGTGATGAAACCGCGTTATCCCAATTTGCTTTTCATTTTCGTCAGATAGAAGACAATGAAGAACTACTGGTTGAGCAGTTAATAAAAACACCTGCCCATAAAAAAGAGCGACCACAAGAACTGGCCGCACTGAAAGCGTGGCTGCGTAGTGTTATTGACGAAAAGATTTATGTGGCAGCACCGCCCCAAGCGCAGGCGTTTTTGGATGGCAGGCGTTATGCGCGAAACAAGTCAGGGGTTAAAGAAATACTTAGTCCCATTAAGGATTTAGCCAAAGCGATTGACGAAGCGGTGGCTGACAAAGAAGCGGCCATTGCACTAATACCGGTTTTTCGCTTAATTGAAGACGCTATTGGTTTTATCAAAACACGTGTGGCACAACAGAAAAAGCAATTAGGTATTATCGACTTCGATGATTTAATCCGTATGTTAGCCGAAGAGGTGATCAAACCCAACAATACGCTGGTGCCTGAATTGCGAAGGCGCTTTCCTGTTGCCTTAATCGACGAGTTTCAAGACACTGACGCTAAACAATACGCAATCCTTGATGCGGTCTATCCAAACGCCAATGCAATGCAAGTAAACCTGGATGAAGGAGTAGAAAAAATTGAGGCGTCCGCGTCTTTAAAAGTCGATAGCGCGCTATTGATGATAGGCGACCCTAAACAGGCTATTTATCGCTTTCGAGGCGGTGACATATTCACCTACCTTAAAGCGGGAAGGCAAGCGGATTTTCGCTGGGTAATGAATACCAATTGGCGTTCGGTAGAGGGTATGGTTAAAGCGTATAATCGTCTGTTTTATGGTGCACCTGTGGCTACCGGTGAACCTAGTGATGTGTTTGGTTTTGGCATTAATTACAACCCAGTGGAATTCACACCTAAAGCAAGTGCAGCCGATACTCCGTTATTTGACCCTTTGAGTGACGGTAACTCACCACAAAGCGCGACGCGAAGTGCGATGAATTACGTCAGTATGCACATGGACGACAAGCAGGACGCCACCTCTATGCGTCGTAATATGGCCAGTTGGATAGCGCAAGAAATTTACCGCTTGCTAAACGAAGCGTATTTCGTAGAGGGGGCTTGTCAGCGCACAGTAAGACCAGCAGATATCGCCATTTTGGTGAAAGATAGAACAGAAGCAAATATTGTTAAGTATGTGCTCGGTCAAAAAGGGATCGCCAGTGTTTACCTCAGCGACAGAAGTAACTTATTTGCAACGCCAGAAGCCAAAGATGTCTTGCGCTTATTAAGTGGCATCTGGCACGCGACAGACAATAACAAAGTGGCTTCGAGTTTAGCGTCGCCATTATGGGGGTATAGTCCACAGACACTTATTGAACTGCTTTATCATGAGAACGATGCATTGTGGGATCGCGCGTTCGACAAGGTAATGACGCTGCGCGAGATGTGGCTGCAAAAAGGTTGTATGAGTGTGCTGCTGTATCTCATGCAATCTAGCTACCAGCCCTTTGGTAGTGATGTAGAGCGCGCACTTACCAATTATCAACATCTTGCCGAAGTGCTTGAAAAAGCCAGTACCACCCACCAACGTCCTGAACAGCTTTTAGATTGGTTGAATCATCAAATACACCAGCCTGATAGCGACGAAGAACTGACGCTGCGCTTAGAGAGCGATAGTCAGCTTATACGACTTATCACCCAGCACGGGTCCAAAGGGTTAGAGTATCCTATTGTATTTATTCCTTTCGCTACAGCGTATAAAGATGCCGCACGAAATGGTAAATCCATGTCGAACATCTTTACTTACTATGATGAGCAAAAAGAAGATTTGCAGTTGCAATTAGGGCAAACCAAACAGGCTATTTCACGGGTGCGCGCAGAAGGCGCGGCCGAAGATATGCGGCTAGCCTATGTGGCGGTAACCCGTGCTGCACATCGCTGTTACATGGGAATATTGCCATTAGATGGCAATGAAAAAAGTGCTTTGGCCCGAGCGATGAATATTGATAATGGGCCGCTGAACTGGGGAGATGCGCTTGAAGGTATTGCCATAGAAAATGAGGCGTTTGCTTGTCATATTAACGGTGATGAAACCGTGGATACCTACACAGCGGTCAATAATAATGACGTGGCACCTGAGCTGTATGCATTACAGTTTACTGGCACCAGTAGTGAAGAGTGGCGATTATATTCATTTTCAGCACTAAGCCGCTTAACAACCTATATCAATACCCAAGGTCAATATGCTAGCAACGTTGATAACGGCATAAGCATGCCAAGTATTCCCGTGATGCAAACGGTACGCGACGAAGAAATTGTTACAGAAAACACGCTATCCAGTTTTGATATTGACGTACATGAACCCGATACACTTTTAGATACAAATGCATTGCGATTTACGTTAGCTAAAGGAGCAAGTGCTGGTAACTTACTGCACGATTTACTCGAGCAAAATGATTTTAGTGAACCTCAGTGGGAAGAAACAGGCACAGAAATGATTGCGCGCTTTGGTCTAGATGAAGCGCAGACGCCGGCGCTTTATGAATGGCTTGATGAAGTTTTGCAGACGCCCTTATTTCCTAACGTGCAGCTTTCGCTGTGTGATTTGACCTTACAACAAACCTTGCGAGAGGCAGAATTTTATTTTCCATTGGCAAAGAGCCAATGGAGCGCGTTGCAAGATATCCTTACCCAGCATCGTCATTCAGTTTTTGAAAAAATAGGCGGGCAAGCGCACGCTGCCCCTTCACTAATTACTGAGCAACTCGAAGGCATGATGCATGGTTTTATCGATCTTATTTTCGAGCATGAAGGTAAATTTTATGTCGCTGATTATAAGTCAACATGGCTAGGCGACAGCGTCTCTCATTATAAACCTGAGGCGCTGTTCGAGAACAACCAACACCACTTGTACGACTTACAGTATCTTATCTATTGTCTTGCGCTGCACCGATACCTAGGTAATACCCTTAACAACTATGAACCAAGCGAACACTTTGGCGGCGTGTATTACCTCTATTTGCGTGGGATGCACCCCGGAAATAGCACGGGGGAGGGCGTCTTTTACTGCGAAATTAGTACTGAGCTATTACTGAGATTAGACGCCGTATTTGGTGCAGTTACCGATAGTGTCACAGACAAAAACGACACCAGTGCAGCGTTATTAGACGAACCAGTTCACTCTGCTCGCGACGAAAGTGCAAGCGAAACGGTGTCAGCTCAACAGCAATTTAGCTTCGACGATGATTGGGAGTAGTACATGAGTCATCTTCAAACGGTACAGGACGTGCTAGAACAACTCGCAGGTATCGAGGCAATTGATAAATTTATTGCAAGAGAGTTCGGTGTTATTGAAGGACTGGATGAAAGCGACGTAGAGGTTTGGACGGGGTTGTTGGTATGCCTTTCGTTTATGCAGCGCAATGGGCATAGCTGTGTATCTCTTGCTGATATTGCCAATCAACGACTATTTGAGCACGTATCTGCGACAGACGAAGAAAAGAAAGAGGGGCAAGATAAACATGGCATCCATTTTCCTTCGCTAACACCGCTGCTGCGCATAGTGAAAAAAGCATTTGAGAATGAGCGAGTTGCTCAGCTATTTGTTTATGATAATGGCCGTTTTTACAGTAAAAGGTATTTTGAGTTTGAACAAGAAATTGCCAAAAGTGTGGTTCAAAGAACCGCTTTTGACGCGCTTGATGAGCACGCAATAGCAAGAGTAAAGGCCATTTGGCCCGCTTTGTTTGATGTGCAATCTGTGCAAGAGCAAGATTGGCAGCAAGTGGCAGTGGCAAAAAGCCTGGTACAGCGGTTTGGTGTCATTAACGGCGGGCCGGGTACGGGTAAGACCTATACGGTGCTGCGCTTGTTACTTGCACTACAAGCGGTAGATAGCTCGCTAAATATTGTGTTAGCCGCGCCAACGGGTAAAGCTCAACAGCGAATGACAGAGTCAATTGCTAACAGCATTGAAGCACTTCGAAATAAGATTGACGATGAGATATTGTCACGGGTGCCAACGAATGCAGTGACGATTCACCGACTGTTGGGACTTAGAGAGTATACTGTAAGCACGCAATACCATAGACATCACCCATTAAATGCCGACGTACTTATTGTTGATGAAGCAAGTATGGTCGACTTAGCACTTATGGCTCGTATTATTCGAGCGCTCCCGCCTACAGCAAGGCTTTACTTTATTGGTGATGCTGACCAGTTACCTGCCGTGGAGTTAGGTAACGTGCTTGAACAACTTGTACAACGTGAACACACATTGAATGATGATACAACGACACTAGGGGCTGTGCCCACAATCATGCGGCAACATGTCGCTACCTTGTGTCCTCATCTACCGCTTTTACCACTTGATGAGAAAGCAAAATCTTGGGTTGCTACGCTACAAGCACCGCAGCGGTTTAAAGGGCAAGTGGCTGAGGTAGCAACAGCTATTAAATGTGGCGACGCTGATAAAGCAATACAGGCCATGGACACATATGCACTAGATGCAAGCGCGGATGGTAAGAATGAGAAAACCGGCTTCTTACAGGAAGGTGTTCATTTGCTTGATGCGCCTGTACTTCGCAAACAGGATGTGATCGCACTTGCTAAGGAGTGTTTTATACCGCTTTTAGAGGCATCTGATGTTGCCTCTGCTATGACTCAGTTAAACCATGTTCGGTGGCTAACGCCTATTCGAAAAGGTGACTTGGGCGTAGAAGGGCTCAATGAGCGAGTCTTTGATGCGATAAAGCATAAAATAAGGCGTAGAGAAGGGCGTTTTTATCAAGGTCAGCCCATTATGATCCTTAAAAACCATCACCCACAGCGTCTTTCTAATGGTGAAGTAGGCATTATTTGGCCCGATAGTACTGGTAAGCTTTACGCGTGGTTTGATTCGCAAGAAGGCGGGTATAGAAGTCTCGCATTATCACGTATTCCTCAGTTTGAAACCGTGTTTGCGATGACTATTCACAAATCTCAGGGCTCAGAGTTTTCTCAAGTTGTGCTGATCCTACCTAAACCTGAAAGCGAAAAGGCGGCAAACTTGTTTCACCGCGGATTGGTTTACACCGGCCTTACCAGGGCGAAATCAGGGTGTTTGATTATTTCTGATGTTCCCACGTTTAATGACATGGTTGGGAAGGTTGATAAACGTTTTTCTGGTTTATCGTCTGCAATAGATTACTTATCAAATTAGTAGGCGCTAAACCCTTCTTTTGAAGCATTTGTTCAATAGCAAATATTACAGCGGAGAGAAAAAACACAATCCATGCTTATGTATGTCAATTGGATTTCTCGCTATGAGGTAAATTCGTGTATCACTACACACACGTAAAATGCCACCATCGTTGTTCAAGAATTGAGAAGGCAGAAGTGTTGATGTGGCGACATCTGAGGAGTCAGTTGGGCCATTGCTCACGCAGAAATATGATAGGCCTCCATGATCTAGCCAACCAATAATGTTATCAGGTTTCGCAATAAAGCTAGCGTGGGTCAATACGCTCTCATGAAAGGTAATGTTGGCGCCAAATACAGGCTTAGTTTCTACCGCTATCTGTGTATCAGGCTTGATGTACAACCTATAAAGTCCGTGTTCTTCTGGATGAATGTCATCATTGGTATTGGTGTTGTTTACGAGGGTGAGCATACGCAAATTCATACACAAGTTTAGATGACTTTATTGTGGGCAAAGCCATGCCGGTATGCGTTGATGTGGATCAAGAGGTTTTTAGATAGTTATACCAATCCACATAGGAGTTTACCCTCCAAGAGTGGGTAAACTTCTGCGCAGTCTGGTTGTATTTCATGTCGTATTTGTAACGTTTTTTGTTATAGTAACACCATGAAATTATAATAAGTATAAGATAATTAATGATTTATGCTGCTCTGGTTGTTGTGCTGAGTCTGCTTGGCGCCTTCACGTTTTTTCCGCGATTCAAACCTACAATTGAACGCTATCAAACAGGGATAAATTTTTTTCTGACGTTGCTTGCTACCTTGATAGGCGTCATTCTGGCGATTTCTATTTCAGAATATGAGGCTAAGCAAACAGAGAAGGAAAAAGTGATAAAGTTGCTAAGTGCAGCAGTGTCGTCGGTACAACAAAGTCGTCAGTATACGTCTGAAATTATACGTTACTTTGATTCACTATCTGACGAAAAACCAGACGAAGAGACGTTTTATGAAAGAAATAGACCGCCTTTTCCTGAGTACCTCGATGTATTTGTGTCTTATGAAATAGTCAGTACAAACTTATCAGGCACAACGTTGAGTGATTTAAACGAAAACTTAATTAACTTAAAACGCAGTCAGTCAATAGATGCCCACGTCTATTTAGATGTGCTTGATAAAACCCAGCGTTTACTCTTATTGGAAATAGATTTTCAAAAAGGTGCAATTAGCGCGCTTAAATTAGAACGCGAGGCCGATAAGTTAACTGAGAGTATAAAAGCGGGTAAATAACGCTTACGCTGGAACCTAAAAAAGCATAAACGCACTTGCACGCCTAGCGCGTTTGATTAATGCAATTCCTTTAAGTTTTCAGCGACTTTATTAATATTCCTAGCTGCTTAATGGCGTCGCTTCGTTGCGCTGATGTACCGTCGATAAAATTAAACCTAAGGCAATGGCGATACTTTCCGGTTGCTGAGAATAGCTGCCCCGGCGCAATGAAAATGCCGTATGACTTTGCATTTTCTGCCAGCTTTACACAATCGTATTTTGCATTGAGCTCTACCCACAATACATAGCCTCCCTCGGGATAGCTAACACAGGTGTCTGCTGGAAAATACTGTTTGATATCTTTGAGGAGTGCATCCCGGGCTAGGCGATAATCTTGACGCATTGCACGCAAATGACGGTCGTATCCACCCTGTTCAATAAAATCTGCAATGGCAAGTTGGGGTAGTGTGGGGCACATTGAGCTTGTCACATATTTTACGTGTAGCACCTTGTTTCGAAAACTCCCTGGAGCAATCCATCCTACGCGAAAACCAGGCGCGAGAGTTTTTGAAAATGAAGAGCAAAGGAGTACGCGGCCATCTTCATCAAAAGATTTAATAGTGCGAGGCCGAGGATAGGAATAAGCAATGTCACCATAGATATCGTCTTCTATAATCGCGATGTCATATTCTCGGGCCAATGCATACAGCGCTTTTTTCTTTTCATCCGGCATTACAAAGCCCTGAGGATTGTTTACCGTAGGTGTGACAAGGATGGCTTTTACCGGCCACTGATCGACGGCAAGCTTCAACGCCTCTAAACTCAGTCCCGTATGTGAGTCGGTAGGTATTTCCAATGCTTTTAAGTTAGCGCCTTTAATCGCCTGCATCGCCCCATAAAACCCCGGTGACTCAACGGCAATGATATCGCCAGCCTCGGCAACTGCACGAAGGCACACTGACAATGCTTCTTGGCATCCTGATGTCACAACAAATTCATCAAAATGCAGATGGCAACCTGACGCTGCTACAACGCGGCTAAGTTGCTTTCTAAGTGACACATCGCCTTTAACATCGCCGTATATCATTCCGTCCAGAGCTCTATTCTTATTTAGCTCATAAAGGCGCTTAGTTAGCGGTTTCAGTGTTTTGGCATGCATGTTTGGCATAGCGTGTTGAAACTGACAACGAACGTCAATATCACTGTCTTTGGAAAACGTATTAAGTAGTATGTCTAAAACATCTTCCCATTGAGAGACATCCATAGGGCGCTGAGGTGGTTTGGTCATTTTAGGAAGGTTTTCACCCGGCATGGTAGCTGGCACAAAATAGCCCGATTTGGGCTTTGCTTGCGCATAAAGCTCGGCTTCTAATACGCGATAGGCCTCTTGTACCGTAGCAATGCTTACATTGTGCTCCTTAGACAACTGCCGGACTGAGGGTAACTTGTCGCCCGCGGTAAAACGTCCAAGATTGATCTGAGCTTTAAGGTGTTCTGCTAAGTCTATATATAACGCCATCAGTATTACGCCTGTCCTATTTAAGCGGGCTTTTTTGAGCGATTATATTCGCTGTTTAATGTGCCTTACACATGAGTATATCCTGCATTTTTTTGTTATGTAACCATACAGATGGGATGGTTTTTGACCATACAGTTGCAATTTCATGATAACTGTATGGGTTTATATTGTGCTTTGTGAGTATGTTTAATACAGATTGAGTGCGTTACCTTTATCTGTAATGTCATCATATTTTATTAAAGGGGGCTCAATCTTATGGAATTCTCGATTCTTTTGGCACTTTGTACGTTTGCGTTTATTAGCACAGTAACGCCTGGTCCAAACAACATGATGTTGTTGGCATCAGGTGCCCAGTATGGTTATGTGAGATCGTTGCCACACATGTTTGGAATAGTTATTGGAGTGGCGGGGCTAATGATCAGCACACTGCTTGGCATTGGTGCGCTATTTACCGTATTTCCAGCACTGTATACCGTACTAAAAGTATTAGGTATTGCTTATCTTCTATGGCTGGCGTTTAAAATAGCTACGGCGCCCGTTACTGAACTGGAAGTGCAACAAGCAAGTACAAAAGGCCCACTAGCGTGGTGGCAAGGTGCATTGTTTCAACTCGTCAACCCTAAAGCATGGATGATGGCCCTTGCCAGTGTAGGTACGTTTTCATCGCCCACAGAGCATTATTTTGAATCTGGCGTCGCCATTGTTGTCGCGTTTGCTGTAATAGGATTCCCATGCATTTCAATATGGGCAGCTGCAGGCGCAAAAATGCGTGTGTGGTTGAGCTCTCCATCGCGGCGCAAGACATTTAATTTAACCATGGGCGCGGCGACTGCTGCTACCTTATTTCTTATCGTGTAAAGCCAATCTGCCTTTATTGTTGATCTTTGCGGGAATTTTGCAAAAACAGTTTGCAGCAAAGGTCAACACGCGCCTAAAAGTGCGTTATTATTTTCAGCGCACTCATGCATGAAAGGAATCCTCGATGGAACTCAATCAAATTACGCTGCCGGTTGATAATATGGAAAAGGCGGTGTCGTTTTACCTCGCACTGGGGTTTACCCAAATTGTCGATACACCACATTACGCGCGTTTTAGTTGTCCGGTGGGAAATGCCACATTTTCACTTTCATTAGAAGATGAAAAGGTAAGTAATGGGTCTGTGATCTATTTTGAACACGAGGAGTTGGACTTACTGTATGACACTTTAGTGCAACAGGGAATTGAATTTGAACAAGCCCCTACACTTGAGCGCTACTTGTGGAAAGAAGCTATATTACGAGACCCTTCTGGCAATAAAATTAAGCTGTACTGGGCTGGAGAGAACAGGCTTAACCCTCCTTGGCGAGTAAATGTAACTAAAGCGTGTTGAGCTTCGCTGCAAAAACGTACAGCAAAGCTTAACGTGCTCTAAAGACAATTAATGTAAAAATAAGGCTTATTTGTAGTGAAAATGCCACAAGTAAAAGTCAGCTTTCGTTTGCTTAATTTAGATATGATGCAAGCTTATACACTGAAAAAAGAGATAGCTGGGGCAAGCTTCTATCCTAGCAATAATCAAGGTGTCTTTATCGGAGAAGTACCGCTTGAAGAGTCTTTATTCGACGAACTGAATGATTATTTCATTCGCCAGCAAATAAAATACGATGAGTGTGATATTTTTGTATGCGCGCATACTGATGGTGGCATTCAAGAGGTCTCAGTACCCAGAGTGGTCAATAAAATACTAAAGTACATCGATTGTAAACTTACCTATGCCTTTGATGTTAATTGAGACGAGGAATTTAAATTGGTTACCCTTCGTGCCTTTTCAATGGACGACATACCCCAACTGGTAAGTATACTGAACGACAGTGATGTGACTCGTTACTTGTCTACCAAAATACCCATGCCATACACCGAGATAGATGCAAAATGGTGGGTTGAAGAGGGCAGTCAGCAAGGGCTGGTGCGTGCTCTAGTTGTAAACAATCAGTGCGTTGGTTGTATAGGCGTGATGCCAGGGGAGTTCGAATATTCCCGTTCTGGCGAGATTGGCTATTGGTTGGCTAAATCAGCATGGCGTCAGGGTTTTATGGCAGAGGCTATCGAACAGTTATGTTGTGAAGTATTTGATACAACAGACATTGTGCGTATTCATGCCGCCGTGTTTTCGGGTAACGTTGCCTCTATGCGCCTATTAGAAAAGTGTGGCTTTTCACAAGAAGCTGTACTTA
This sequence comes from Alteromonas sp. 009811495, assembly GCF_028865455.1. Classification (NCBI taxonomy): domain Bacteria; kingdom Pseudomonadati; phylum Pseudomonadota; class Gammaproteobacteria; order Alteromonadales; family Alteromonadaceae; genus Alteromonas; species Alteromonas sp. 009811495. The sequence goes on along the minus strand of NZ_CP113972.1, from coordinate 2,558,585 downwards.
AGCGCGCTATCGTTAAAGCGGATGTGTTTTACGATAAATTTGTCTATGCGCTTTTAAAAAAAGACGAATAGAAGTGTACGCGTGCTAACTAATAGCACGCGTTACGCTTATGCCTAAGCGGTTCGCTAGGCGCGCTAAATTGGCTCTGTCTAAATTAAGTCGTTTGGCCGCTCGCGTCCAATTTCCTTGCTCTTCGGTTAATATTTGCCTGATGATATTGCGCTGAAAGTTATCTACCTCTTCTCTTAGTACAAGTTCACTTGCTAAACGAGACGGTTGCGAACTGCTTTCACTTTCATCATGCTTAGAGGTAGCTTGGCCCTCAGCAAGTGCCTCGCAGTCATCCAGTTTAATGGTGATGATATAACTGTTTTTCTCAGATGACGCCTTTATTGCGGCCCTGGTTAAAAAGTGCTCTAGCTCTCGAACGTTACCAGGCCAATTGTAGCGCTCCATACTCTCAAGCACCGGTTGTTCAACACGCAATTGCCTAAGCCCTAACTTGCGCCGAAGCTTTTCAATAAAAAATCCAGTGAGTAGTACAATATCACCGTTACGTTGTGAAAGGCGCGGGATCGCCAGCGGGTAAACATTTAGTCGGTGGAACAGGTCGGCGCGAAATTGGCCTGCTTCAACCTCTTTTTCTAACTGACGATTGGTCGCTGCGATGACGCGCACATTAACTTGCTCAATTTTGTCTTGCCCCAATGGTTGGATTTCTTGGCTTTGTAATACTCGAAGCAGCTTTGCTTGAGATGCCATAGGGAGTTCACCTATTTCATCAAGAAACAGCGTGCCGCCATCAGCAATTTTAAATTTACCCGCTCGGTAGCTTTGTGCACCAGTGAAAGCACCTTTGACGTGACCAAAGAGTTCACTCTCTATAAGATTTTCGGGTAGTGCAGCACAGTTGACGTAAATTAAAGGTTCAGCATTTCGGTTGGATAGCCTATGAATTTCATGGGCTACGAGCTCCTTCCCTGTACCACTTTCTCCAACGATAAGTACTGCAAAGTCAGTGGCCGCCACCATCGCTATCTCTTTTTTTAATGCCTGCATTTGGCGGCTTTGCCCTACGAACTCATTGACGTCTGTTAAGTTTTCGGGGCGACTTAGCGCTGCTTTAAGTTGTGCAGAATGCTTAACTTGAATTTTTAAAGTATGCAGCTGCATGTCAGCGATGAAAAACCCGGTTAATGCAGTAACCAAAATTTCAAGCAATCTTTCATCAATAGCGTCAAAAGCACCTTGGTTTAGGCTGTCAAAGGTTACGACACCAATTAAGGTTTCATTATGTCGAATGGCAAATCCCATACACGAATGCACGGGAAGATTGCCTTCTCGACCTAATAAAAGACCGTCGAATGGATCGGGCAATTCACATTCATCAGGAAACTTTACAAACGTCGAGGCATGGACGATTTGTGAAAAACGTGGGTGAGAGGAGATATGGAATTGACGGCCCATAGTATCAAGGCTCAGTCCTTTCATTGCTGCTGGTATTAATACATCTCCTTGGCGCTTTAGAAAAGCAATAGTGTGGCAGCTAAGTAATAACGATAATCGTTCTATACAGTCTTGATAACAGGCAGGCGTTCCTAAAAGAGCTGGTAACTCTGCACAGAAAGCGAGTAGGTCGCGTTGTGAAAGCGCCATAAAGAACTCTCCTTAATTCACAGTGTAAAAGCCACTGTAACGCAAGTTGGGTCATATTGCATGTAATGTGTCATAAAGACTCACTTTAAAGGTGAGTCATATTGACTCTCTTGTTCTTGATTTTTTCGTAAGATTCTGATTTTTATCAATATAAAAAGTGGCATTTAACTTGATTTGTCCAGTTGTAAACGTGGTCGCAACAAGGCGGTTAACGTTAATTAAAAGAAGGAGTCGCATCGTGTATCAACCTATCAATCAGACAGAAAACTGTAGCGTACTCACCGTCACTCAAGCCCATAAGTGTGTAACTGCTGGCAACATCTTGCTGGCGGTCAACTTAGTAATATTTTTGGGGTGCATAGTGTTGGCGTATGGCGTAGAAGAATACTTTTCGTTGTTCTATCAGGTGCTTGCACACATGCTAACCATTATTAGCGCGGGCTTTTTTAAAGTGGGCTATGTCGTGCGCTGTATCGGTATGCACAGCCTGGGCAAAGAGACGTTTTAAGCATACTCCCTTCTCTTAATTATCGCGCCGTATTTACGACATTCATTGCACATTACATCATTCTACAACTTTAAAAGGAGCACGTTATGCTTTCTCAGCAAGACATAACAATTGTGAAGAGCACTATCCCCGTTCTAAATGCTGCGGGCACTGCAGTTACCGAACATTTCTATGCACGTATGTTTAAACACAACCCAGAGTTAAAACATACATTTAATATGACCAATCAAAAAACAGGGAAGCAAAAAACAGCACTGTTTGACGCTATTGTGGCCTATGCAAATCACTTAGATAATGTTGCTGTTCTAGAGCATGCTGTTAACCGTATTTCAAATAAACACGCGAGTTTACATATTCAGCCCGGTGACTACGACATAGTGGGACATCATTTGATAGAGACATTTCGCGAGCTGCTAGGTGCTGACTTCACACCTGAAATTGAAAGTGCATGGGCCAACGCATACATCCAGTTAGCTAATTTGTTTGTTGATAAAGAAGCTACCTTGTATGAATCTACCGCGCAACAAGAAGGCGGTTGGAAAGGTAAACGCCCCTTTGTGGTATCAAGAAAGCAAGATGAATCATCGTTGGTCACAAGTTTTGAACTGTCACCGAAAGATGGATTGCCCATTATAGGTTATAAAGCGGGGCAATATATCGCTGTGGAAGTTGAGCCAAAAAATAATGAATACCGTGAAATTAGACAATACTCGCTTTCAGATGCTATGCGCACATCACACTATCGCATTTCAGTTAAGCGAGAGTCTGTCCCTTTTTGTGGCGTAGTATCGACTCACCTTCATGACAACGTTAGTGTAGGCGATACAGTAATGCTGTATGCACCAAGGGGAGACTTTTTCTTATCAGAAGATGATAAGCCAGTAGTGCTTATTTCTGCTGGTGTGGGAGTCACACCCATGATGGCAATGTTGGAAACACTGCATCTAAAGAACAATACTTGTGCTGTAACCTTTATACATGCCTGTGAAAACCGCTCTCAGCATTCGTTCGTTGAGCGTGTTTCCGCTATTTGTAATGAACATCAGTGGCCTAATTTCACTTGGTATCAACACAAAGAAAGCAATGACAGTGAACGGGTTAAAGCTGGCCTTGTTGACTTGAGCGCTATTGCACTACCGTTTGAAGAAGCGAATTTTTATATTTGTGGTCCAGTTGGATTTATGACTTTTATAAAGTCGCAACTGCATGCAAACGGCGTTTGCGATTCACGTATTCATTACGAAGTGTTCGGACCCCATGAAGGGCTCTAGCTAACGTGTATTGAAAGTATAAGAAGGGCATTTCTCAAAGAAGTGCCCCGTTATTGCGTGTTATTACGAACTCGTCTATTACTAATAGGTGTTAAAAAAACAATAATGATTAAGGATAATTGCGATGCGTAAATTCGTTCAGGTTACTTTGGTCTCATCACTGTTTATGTTTTTAAGTGCTGCGCTTGCCCATGAACACGGAGCTAAATCACCTCAGTACACACCCAAGTTTTCGCAGCTAGGAGAGGGAAGGTCAGTAGATTACAACGGCAGGCCCATTTACCACCACGTGTCTAATGATGATCTTCCTTCGAATGTGGCTCTTTTCGAAGAAGTGTTGCCTGCAAAGAGTTTAGGGGCACCACCTCATACACATGAAAATGAAGACGAAATATTTGTTGTTTTGGATGGTACGGTGCATTTCCTTAATGGAAAACAAGAGGTTGTGGCAAAAAGCGGTACAGTAGCGTCGCTACCACGTATGAACCAACATGGCTTTTGGAACCCTTATGATGAGCCTGCTCATCTACTTGTGTTCGTCGCACCAGGACATTTTAGTATGTTTTTTGAAGCAGTCCAAAATGCAGTAATGGATGCGAATGGAGCTACACCAGAAGAGGTGGGGGGGATTATCGCTCAAGAGGCTGAAAAACTTGGAGTGAAAATCGATATGAGTCAGCTACCAGCATCAGCACTTTCCTTACTCCAGCCGAACCCTTAGAAAATTAAAAGGGACAAGAAAAGCTTGTCCCTTTTGGTCTAGTTGGAACTTAGTTTTCAACTTTAAAGGTTAAACCTGCGTTGGCTTCTAAGCGACTTATTAATTTGTCGCCTAACGCCGAAGCAGGGGTGTAGAAACCGCCTTTTAAATCAACGTCTTTACATAAACACAGTGCTGACTCAGCAATCATTTTGCTGGTAGAGCCGTAGCCTGGATCTTTGTCGCCTTTTACCGATACTGATAACATCTCACCGTTGACCGCAGTGCCCACGAACACAACATCATAGAAACCCGCTTCTCGCTCTTCTTTGCTGGGGCCTTCACCAGGTTTTGGGCCATCATCGCTAGCAAGCGACTTGTCTTGTGCGACATGCTTGGCCATGGCTTCGCCTTTTTCGCCCGGACCTGTCATCATCATCTCATCATATTGGAACGACTTACCATAGGCGTATTGGCTCAAGTAGTTAGAGCGGTGCACATTTTTGGTATTAATAGCGGCCATGATGAAAGGCGCAACCCACGTACCAAGTTGCTCATCGAAATAGGGTTTGTTGCCATCGGGTTGAGGTTGAATTGCCTCGTTGCCCGCCAATGAAAATGGGTTGATAAGTGCAGCCATAATAGACTTGTCTTTGTGAGCGGCTGCCATTGTCGCTTTAAGGCTTGCCGCTGTACCGCCTGAAAAGGTGCCTTTCATTGCACGCACACGGCCTTTGACATAGTTAATCACGTCACCGGTTTTTGCCTTAGCATGCGATTGTAAAAAGTGAACACCTAAATCAAAAGGCACTGAGTCAAAACCACACGAAAAGACAATGTTGGCACCACTTACTTTTGCCTTGTCTTCGTACTTGTTAATCATCTGGTGCATCCAAGCAGGCTCACCACATAAATCAGTATAACCAGTGCCGTTGTCAACACAGGCGCTGAGTAATTTCTCGCCGTAAATTTGATAAGGGCCGACAGTAGTTAGTACGACTTGAGTACGCTTAGTCATGGCAGCTAACCCTTGGGCATCGTCGCCATCAACTACAATACTCGCTACACTATCACCTATGCCTAGTTCTTTTTTGACATCATTAAGCTTGCTTTCATTTCGCCCAGCGACTGCCCATTTTACGTTGTTATTATTGCCATACTGCGATTGAAAATATTCCGCCACTAACTTGCCGGTGAAGCCAGTCGCACCGAAAATAACGACATCAAATTCACGCTCATTACTCATTGTTTTGTCCTGTTTTTCTCAACGTTCTTTCAATATACGCACAAGCGCGTAGGTGTATCATTTTTTTAGGTAATGTTTGTGTATTCATGAAACCGTTTCAAGGCGACTGACAAACGCTGAGATTCTGCGCAATCCTTCGGTCAATTGGCATTCCTTTGTGGCAAAAGACAAGCGTACATAGCTATCGGCGCGGTGGTTGCCGAAATCATTGCCAGGGGTTAATGCTACGTGAAAATCTGCCAGTAATTGGTCACAAAAAGCGGTGGCCTTAAGGCCTGTTTTTTCGATATTAATATAGGCATAAAATGCACCTTCTGGTATGGCATCAATTGCTAAGCCCATGTTTTCAATAGCCGAAAACACCAGGCGAGCACGCGCATTAAGCGTCGCGCGATTTGCTTCACACTGAGCAAGAGCTTGCGGAGTAAAGCACGCGAGCGCCGCTTTTTGCGACAATGTAGATGGGCATATAAATAAATTCTGCGCTAATCGCTCCATTATTGGCAGCATAGCAGGCGGGACAACACACCAACCTAAACGCCACCCCGTCATGCCAAAGTATTTCGAGAAGCTGTTTACCACAATTACTGTGTCTCGAAAATCTGTGTGCTTAAGAATGGTTTGGAGACCTTCCTTAGGGGACGCATTAGTAACACTTCCCGACTGCTCAAATGCCAAATCAAGGTAGATTTCATCGACAATCAAAAAACCATTATGCTGTTGGCAGTAGCGCGCTATGGCCGCGAGTTCATCACTTTTAATTGCTGTGCCGGTTGGGTTTGCCGGGGTGGCAATGAGCACGCCTTTTGTGTTGGACTTCCAATATGATTGAACGTCTTTGAGAGTTAGTTGGAAATTATCCTCTGCGCGGGTGGGGACAAGGGTGACATCGCCACCAAATGCATTTAAAAAACGACGATTGCACGGATATGAGGGGTCGCCCAATAGAATATTGTCACCTTCTTCTACAAGGGCTGCACTGGCAAGGAGAAGCGCGCCCGACGCCCCCGCTGTTACCACAATAGTATCTGGGCAAACAGTGCATTGATGTTTCTCAAGATAAAAGTTACTGATCGCTTGACGGAGTTGTGGCAAGCCAAGCGCCGACGTATACGGATAGTCTGGTTTGTCCAACGATGTGCTTAAAGCGTCAAGTACTGCGTCTGGCGCACCAAAGTCAGGCTCGCCAAGATTAAGACGTATAACGTTATGACCTTGTTGTTCAAGCTCTGTTGCTTTCTCACCGTAGGCCATGGCGAGAAAGGGAGATATAGCAGTAGCGCGTGTTGCAAATTTCACGTTTATTCCTTAATGCGGAAAGTTAATCGCTACTGCACAGACTACCACGAGCCCGAGTCGTTATTTCAACTTTTGGTATAGCACGTCTTTTAGCGCGGCTCTGTCGTGTTTTAAGGCGTGAAGATGCTCATCGGTTGTTGGCGAGCCTAATTCTTCAAGCTGCCTGATTTCCTCATCTAACGCATGATAGCGTTTTGCCTGCTCAGCAAACTCATTATCTGTAGCATTAAGTTGATTAATGGTGTCTTTGTGCTGAGGAAAGTCGCACAAAAGAGAGTGGTTTTCGCCTAACATAATAAGCTCCTGAACTGTTGTAAATACATGAGTTAAGACCTTATTTAAACTAGCAGTTTATGATTTTTTGAAAATGATGATTGTGATTGATGGAGTTTCACTTTTTTATTGATAATCGTTGCGATGAATGGTCATAGGCAAATGGCATATCTTGGGTTAGGCTAAAGCAGGTGTTAATACAAACTGACTCAACTTGTTGTTTAACAATGTCAAATTGACGTTTTGAAAGAAGAGTGGAGTAGATGTACGTTAATGCTTTAGCGTTTAAAAAAAAACTATAAGGAACCTACTAATGCTGCATATAAAGCATGCTTTTAGTCCTACAAACCGCATGCTATTACCCATAAGGCGTCTGTTACAGCTATTTACGGTAATGCTGGTTTGTATGTTTTCTCTTCTACCTAAGGCGTATGCACAAACGCCAACTATCGCTGAATTCACTGAAGGCATGACTGAAAAAAGTGGGTTGATCCCCCTTTATTACAGTAGCAATGAAGACAAAATCTACCTAGCCGTGCCCAATAATAACGCGCAATTTCTTTTCCAAAGTAGTATGCCTTATGGTGTTGGGTCTAATGATATTGGATTAGATCGCGGACAGTTAGGGCAAACGCGGTTGATTAGCTTTGAGCGCTTTGGTAATAAAGTATTGCTCAAACAACACAACACGGAGTTTCGCGCAACGCGTGGTAGTGAGGCGGAAAAGCAAAGTATCGATGAAGCGTTTGCCGATTCAGTTATTGCCGGCTTTACGATAGTGGCTAAAAACGACTCTGCTAACTTGATTGATTACACGCCATTTTTACTAAGCGATATTCATGGCATCTCAAACCGTTTGGCAGGTACTAATCAAGGCAACTTTAGCGTGGATAAAACGCGCAGTGGCGTTTATTTGCCAAAGACGAAAGGTTTTGTAAAAAACACAGAGCTTGAAGCATTAGTCACCTTTGCTGGGAAGTCACCGGGTGATTATTTGCAGCAGGTAACGCCGGATGCAGAGAGTGTATCGGTGCACCTTCACCATTCTTTTGTGGCCTTGCCAGATGATAATTACACGCCGCGTGTATATCATCCTTACTCTGGTTATTGGAAGTTTAGGTACTTTGATTACTCAACACCTATTAGCGAACCTACTGAGCAGCGCTTTATTACTCGCCATCGTTTACACAAAAAGTCACCGCATGCGGCAATGAGCGAGGCCGTTGAGCCAATCGTGTACTACCTCGACCCAGGTATTCCCGAGCCGGTTATGTCGTCACTAAAAGAAGGCGCGAGTTGGTGGAATCAGGCTTTTGAAGCAGCAGGCTATAAAGATGCGTTCCAGGTAAAAGTTCTTCCTGAAGGTGCTGACCCAATGGATGTACGCTATAACGTGATTAATTGGGTGCACCGGGCGACGCGTGGCTGGTCATATGGCTCATCAGTAGTCGACCCTAGAACGGGGGAAATCATTAAAGGTCATGTCACATTGGGGTCGCTGCGAGTGCGGCAGGACTATCTAATTGCACTCGGTCTCACGAGTCCATTTAGCGACGGTAATACTGACACCTCAGCACAACAGGCCATGGCGCTTGATAGAATAAAGCAACTTTCTGCTCACGAAGTAGGGCATACATTAGGTATTGCACATAACTTTGCCGCCAGTGAAAACGACCGCGCATCTGTAATGGATTATCCCCATCCCAAAATTAGTTTAATTGACGGAAAAGTGTCACTTGTCGATGCCTATGATAAAGGCATAGGTGTATGGGATAAACATGCTGTTGCATATGGTTACCAAGACTTTGGAAGCAGCAACGCTCAGGATGCCGTTGAAGTTGAGGGTCTTGCAAAACTGATTGTACAAGCGCGAAATAAAGGACTTAAGTTTAAATCAGACTCTGATACTCGTAGTTCACGCCACGGTTCATCTAACGGACACATGTGGGAAAATGGCAGCGATCCATTAACGGCATTTGACGAAATTTCAGCTATTCGCCGCGTTGCATTGTCTAACTTGGGGCTTAATACCTTACCTGAAGGCAGCAGTCTTTCATCGCTAGAAAATGCTTTGGTACCTATCTATTTGCTCCATCGCTATCAATTAGAAGCTGTGGCAAAACAAGTGGGTGGTCTGCACTATGAATATGAAAGAAAAGGTGATTACACCACACCACAAGGGCAGCAGTTTGTAGCGCCTTCTGTGCAACAGCGTGCCATGGAACAACTTATTAACGCTTCGACATCGCAGTACTTGGAGTTGCCGCAATCGGTGTTAAACCTTATTCCACCTAGCGCCTACGGTGACGATATTACGCGTGAGCACTTTAAAGGCAAGATGGGGTTGATGCTAGATCCTGTGTCTGCAGCTGGTTCTGCGGCCAACTTTGCGCTTGAGTTACTGCTTCACCCAGAGCGATTAAATAGGCTGCAATGGCAAGCGCATAACAGTAAAGACCGTCGTCGAAAGGTGGACGTCACATTGTTGGTAAAACAAATTTTGACCGTTCACTGGTATAAGTCATCATCGGCGAGTCCGTTGGACGAACGTCTCAAATTAGTCGCGCTAAATGCAATAATGCGCGCGGTTGAAGATAAAGCGCTTGCCCCTGAAGTGAAGTTGGCTGCACAAGATGCACTAGTCGAGTTTACTCAGTGGCTCGAAAATGAAGCTGATGACGGGCGTTATGAAGTGATCTACGACCAATTTAAAACCTACTGGAAGTACGGAGAATACAATGGTGGGTTTGACGTAGAGCCATTACCACCGGGGTCGCCTATTTGATAAGCGTCATTCGGTTAGTGTACCAATCGTTATAAGAACATGCCGCTAGAGTTACTAGCGGCATGTTGCCATTGTCTATTCGTTAAAGCTCGACATAATTGGTGAACACTTTATACAGCTGTGTACCACTTAACACAGACGCTGAAGGGAAATGCAAAATGGGGATAAGATCGCAGGGGGCATACAATGTCCTACTGCCCTCATCTGTATCCAAGTCGTCTATGTTAAGCACTTGCGCTAACGGCTCGCCTTTTTTGACAATTTGACCTGGCTTGGCAATGTATTCAACCATGCCCCCCCAGTCAGTGAACATGGTTTTGTAATCTTTCAAGTAAACGCCTAACCGAGGCATGGGTTTAGGCGATATGTCACATTCGTGCAGCACCCCTTTAGCGTTTAAATAGCTAAGGATACTGGTGGCATCAATATCACCCTCTTTAAAATCGATGACTTCTTGGCTTCCCATTTCAAGGGTAAAGGCTTCAACGCTGAAATTAACGTCACGACCAAGGTTTTCACTAATGCAGTCTTGCAAAGTCCACCATGGACAGAAGGTGGCTTCATCTAACGCACCAGCAAAAACGTTTGGAATAAAAATGCAATGGGGAATATTAAACAGACTGGCGCTTTCTTTCGCATATTCAGGGATATAAACGTGTCTTGTCGAAACCGGACCATTGTGTAAGTCGAGCACATAATCGGCATTAACCGCCATTTGTTGCAACTTCAAGTTGAGCTGCTGTGCAAGACCTAGTCCCCACGGTTGCGCAAGCTTGTTGTCAATGGCGCGGCTTAAATGAGCACGGAAGCGTTGCTTAATACCATCGATTGACTCTTCTCGTGTCACCGTTTTAGCAAAATGTGCAACGGCCTCCTTGTCAAAAAAATAGCCGCGATTCCAATTTGTACCGTTTACTGGGTCGAAGCGACCGAGAGTATATTCACCCGCTTTGATGTTGGTCCCGATGGGATTACAGTTGGGGACCAATATTATTTCACCACAGATATCCATCTGCTTTAGGCGTTGTATCAAATGATAGATTACAACGTTGCCCTGAACTTCCGCTCCGTGAATAGAACTTTGAATATAAACCGTAGGGCCGGGCCTTGTACCTTTCATTCTGTAGATAGGTACGTTCATATTACGACCCGAGGCGTTTTGCGCCACGACCATGTGTTTTTTAACTACTTGCGTTGTCATGAATTAAACCTGAATTCTGTCGTTTTATTAAAATTCTGTTTACGCATTATTAGCGTGGCTTACATAGCTCGCATGATAAATTATCCGGTAACGTCCATTGTTGCCACTGGTGCTGCAAACCATCAAAGGTAATAAGTTGATTGATGGGAATATCCTCAAATTGCATGACAATTTGCATGGCGAGCATGGCTTGGTATGTACCTATGATATTCACAACTGGCGAGAAAATTCCGGCTTCTACACAGCTTAAATCTGGCGAAGCAAAGAGCGTGCGTAAGCAGCCGTAGCAACGGCTTTTACCCGGGATTGCAACAAACAGCTGCCCCTCAAAACGAATGGCTGAACCTGAAACTAATGGGGTATTGTGTCTAAAACACATCGTATTGATAAGATCTCGACTATCGGTGTTATCAGTACAATCTAATACAATGTCTGCATTTATAATGCAGTCTTGGTGTGCCTCAGAAAATGGTGATTCTACAGTGGTAATATTGCACTCACTGTTAAGTGACAATAAGCGGGCTTTGGCAGCAACCGCTTTATTCTCTCCCAAATTCGCTTCACTAAATAGCGTCTGACGGTGCAAATTGGTGTTTTCCACTTTATCAAAATCGATAAGAGTAATGTTGCCTATTCCACTTGCACATAAACTGGTTGCTGCGGCGGTGCCTAATCCGCCAACACCGACGATACAAACATGTGCATTTAGCAGTGCTTCTTGACCGTCTAAATCAATTTTAGGCAGAACAATGTGACGATTGTATCGCATTGCCTGATGATGAGATATTGCCTGTGACATAGGTTATGCCAACTTAAATGTTGAATTCATGGTATGCACCCCTATAAAGTGGTAACCAATAAGTATTTTGTGCGGGTACTTTAGCAAAACCTGTCAAAATGTCGCATATCAAATTAGGATTTTATATGTCAGTTGTTAGCCAACCTCTCAATATCGCTGTTCTTACTATTTCGGACACCCGAACGCTAGACACCGATAAATCAGGTGATTATCTGCAAAATGCTCTAGTGACAGCAGGTCACACGCTTAAAGATCGTGCATTAGTTAAAGACGACATATATCAGCAAAGAGCCGTTGTTTCGCAGTGGATTGCTGATAGCGAAGTTCACGCAATATTAATTACTGGCGGAACAGGTTTTACGCATCGCGACTCAACACCAGAAGCAATTAGTGTGCTTTTCGATAAGGAAGTGGATGGTTTTGGTGAGCTCTTTCGTCACATTAGCTTTCAAGAGATTGGAACGTCGACTATCCAGTCTCGTGCAATTGCTGGTTTTGCAAACAATACCGTTATATTTTGCCTGCCTGGTTCCACTGGCGCCTGCAAAACAGCGTGGGAGAAGATCATTGCCAGCCAGCTCGACGCTGACTTTAAGCCGTGTAATTTTGTAAAACATCTGGTGCAAGCATGAGTGCCTTTAGCCACTTGAATGCTGGCGGCGAGGCCAATATGGTTGACGTCAGTGATAAGGCTGTTACTAAACGAGAAGCAACTGCAGAAGGTTATTTGTATGTCAATGCGTCAGTAATTACGCAAATCAGCGAAGCGACAATTGCTAAAGGGGATGTGTTCGCCGTGGCTCGTGTTGCAGGCATTCAGGGGGCGAAGCGATGTAGCGATTTAATACCCTTGTGTCACCCTCTAGCGTTGTCGAAGGTCGATATCAATTTTGATGTGGATAGCCAAAATAGCCGTATAAAAGCGACTTGCTATTGCAAGTTAAGCGGCAAGACAGGTGTGGAAATGGAAGCGTTGACGGGGGTAAACGTGGCCTTGCTCACCTTGTTCGATATGTGCAAGGCGATTGACCCGTCGATGCATATGGAAGGCATTCGTGTACTAAACAAAAAAGGTGGCAAAACTGGTCACTGGACCAACGATCAATAGCGAACGAGTAGAACATGCACATTACCGTAAAAACCTTTGCACAAACTCGTGAAATAACCAACGAAGACAGCATTACGCTTTCGGTGGATAAGGGCGTTACCATTGGCGAACTCATTAAGATGTTGAGCCAACGAAGCGAAAAATGGGATTTAGCGTTATCTGGCAGCGTACTAACCGCACGAAACCAACAATTGTGCGATGCGAGTACTGTAATTGAAGATGGTGATGAAATTGCACTATTCCCACCGGTTACAGGAGGCTAGCAGTGTTTGCACGCGTTCAACAAGATAACTTCGCCTTTGACGAGCTGTACAATGAACTCGTTGAATATTCTCTCACAATTGCGCCTGGTAACACGGGAGCCATTGTTACCTTTACTGGTTTAGTGCGCGATTTTAACAATAGTGGCGATATTGAAGGCATTGAACTAGAACATTATCCAGGTATGACTGAAAAGGCATTGCTATCGCTTGTTGAACAAGCCTGTGAACGTTTTTCGTTAAACGGTGCAGGCGCGGTGCATAGGGTCGGACGTTTGTATAATAATGAACAGATTGTATGGGTAGGGGCTGCTGCACCGCATAGACAAGCCGCGTTTGAAGCGGCTAACTTTTTAATGGACATGCTCAAACAGTCGGTTCCACTGTGGAAAAAGGAGTTTAAAGGTGATTCTGCGACATGGGTTGAAGCCAAGGCGTCTGATGACAAAGCCGCGTTGAAATGGATGCGTGAAACCCCGCGAGCAAATGAAAAGTAATGAGTCGCTTTTTAACCGCAGCCATTTTTCTAACCGCTATTTTGGCAATGCTATTGCTGGGTAAGCCTGTTTTCTCAGCAGAAGAGCGTAGTGTTGATACACTCAATGTGGCGGTAGCTGCTAACTTCGCTAAGCCATTGCAGTTCTTTGCTAACCAGTTTTCACAGATAACGGGTATTGAAACGCGGATTACCGTGTCATCGAGTGGAACGCTATACGCACAACTGCAACACGGTGCACAGTTTGATGTTTTTTTATCTGCAGACAGGCAGCGCCCTATCGCTTTGGCTGAAAGTGGGGTGGTGCATACAGAAAATGTTGTTAATTACGCACAGGGGCAGCTTGCTTTTGTGTATCGAACGTCTGATTTTACACAAGTGCCAGATGCATTATCTGAGTTAGTATTGTCAGCCATGTCTATGGGAAAGGTGGCTATGGCTAACCCAAAACTTGCACCCTATGGCGATGCAGCAAAAGACGTGCTAGACACCCTGAATCTCTACAATGATATGCAAACGCACCGTGTAATAGGTAAAAATGTACTTCAAACTTATCAGTTTTTTACCACGAATAACGTAAGCGGGGCCTTTGTTGCATACTCGCTGACACCAGTCGTGATGCAGGAGCAAGATAAAAATATAGGTACATTTTTAGTACCGTCTTCATTGCACAAACCCATTGTGCAGTCATTAGCAATAAACAGTAGGGTAAAAGCACAACTTGTTCCGAATAGGTTTAACGAGCTACCTTTCAATAAAAGTGACGCGCTAATGAGAGTGTCTGCTAGTAATTTATTTGTTCAGTACCTTTTGTCTGACAAAGTACAAGCGCAGCTAAATGAATGGGGATATTTGCCCGCAAAGAAGACCGACATTGTAGGCCCTCCTGAAGTAGAGCTAGTACAAAAATGACTGAAGTATTGGACTATTTTACACCCTCAATGTTGGATGCTATCGCGTTAACGCTCAAGCTTGCATTAGTAACAAGTGTCATCTTGTTGCTTTTGACTTTGCCTATGGCTTGGTGGCTAGCCAACTGGCAAGGCCGAGTTAAACCATTGTTTATGGCAATTTTTGCCTTGCCTCTGGTGTTGCCACCCACAGTCCTTGGGTTCTATTTGTTGATTGCATTCTCACCTCAGGGTGGGCTTGGACAAACTTGGCAAGCATTAACTGGGCAAACCCTTGCATTTAGCTTTGAAGGCTTAGTGTTAGGCTCGCTTATTTACTCTTTACCTTTCGCTCTACAACCTTTGTATAGCGGATTTACTCAGTTAGATAAACGCTATTTGGAAGTAGCGACAACGATGGGTTTTTCTCCGCTATCATGTTTTATCAAAATTGTAGTGCCTATGTGTAAGACGCCAATATTGGTCGCCTTCGCATTAAGTTTTGCACACACCATTGGTGAATTTGGGGTGGTGTTGATGATTGGTGGCAACATACCGGGCGAAACTCAGGTTTTGTCAATTGCCTTGTATGAGCATGTGGAGTCGCTGGCGTATCAGCAGGCCCATGTGCTTTCGTTTAGTCTGTTAGTCTTTTCGTTTTTATTGCTCGCTGCTCTTTATCGCTTAAACGGCGACAAACTTGGTGGTTCCAATAATAACGCGCAATCGACGTCTCGGTATAAGCCTCGCTAGCATGGAATTTTCCGTAACACTACCTTCGCGAATTACTGCAGACGTCTCGTTTAATGAAACGGTACGTTTTGTTGGTATTACAGGACCCTCTGGCGCAGGAAAAAGTAGCTTGTTGCGCGCGCTAGCAGGTGTTGAGCCAAAGTCTAATGTTGTCGTAGATTGGGGCGGGCGTACTAGCAAAATAGGTATAGTATTCCAGCAGCCCATGCTGTTTCCCCACGTTAATGTTAGGGGGAATTTTGCGTTGGCAACGCGCTACGCCTCAGATAATGCTATGCAGATAACTGAAGCGCTAAAGGGTTGTTGTTGTGAGCATTTAATTGACAAAGATGTGTCAACGCTATCTGGTGGGGAAGCGCAACGAGTGGCCATAGCCCGCGCGCTTGTTAATGGGCCTGATGTCTTGTTGCTAGATGAATCGTTAAGTGCCATCGATGTCAACACTCGCCGGAAAATCTATCGTTTCCTTAAATCGCTTTGCGACAAGCAAGACTTGATCTGTATGGTCATTTCTCACGACCTCGATGATTTGGCCCTGTTTAGTGACGAAATGCTCTATGTTGCCGATGGTGCAATTGCTGCTCAAGGTAATATAAACGCGCTAATTGAACACAATGTGTCGAAAGGCGAAGTCGAGAGTTCTACTGCGATGTTATGTGGGGTGCTGGCCGACGACCTCTGTGATAATGCTACAAACGGCGCGTTTGATACTGGTATTGTAGGCGTTGAGATGGGTGACACAGTAGTTTACGTATGTCGCGACAATATTGCGCCTGAAAATGCGCTTGATCATCGAGAGAAGCCTAGTGACAAAAAGTGGCCCAGTGAAAAAAAGTGGGTTCGTTTTGCTGTTAAAGCCTGCGATGTGAGTGTTGATACTAATACGCAGGCAATCGACAAAAACACGACTTCCAGTATACTTAATGCGCTTAAATGCACTATCACCGCTATAACAGAAATGCCAAATGCTGAAGCGCCAAACGAAAGTGCAATGAAAAAGGGGAAGGTATTACTTACCTTGGCTATTGACGAAAATAGCCATCCCACTTCATATCACAGCGGCGTGACTCAGTTTATTTATGCAAGTATTAGCGTAATGTCTTTGAAGCGCCTAAATTTAGCTGTAGGCACGCAGGTAATCGCACGCTTTAAACTGGCTTAGGTCAAATAGCCTTAGAATACCGCGTCAGCACAGCATCTGTATTCAAATAAGCATCGAAGCGCGCGCAAATCGCACGTATGTAAATGCGAGCATGCTCGGGCACATAAATACATTCACTGCCTAATTCAATGAGTCCGTCTTTTTCTAAGGGTAATAGGTTTTCCAATGCGTCAGCAAAATAGTTATCAAAACTAATCGCATATTTGTCTTCGACAGCGCGCTTATTTAAAGCAAGATTGCACATTAAGCT
This sequence comes from Alteromonas sp. 009811495, assembly GCF_028865455.1. Classification (NCBI taxonomy): domain Bacteria; kingdom Pseudomonadati; phylum Pseudomonadota; class Gammaproteobacteria; order Alteromonadales; family Alteromonadaceae; genus Alteromonas; species Alteromonas sp. 009811495. The sequence goes on along the minus strand of NZ_CP113972.1, from coordinate 2,541,928 downwards.
TGAGATAATATCGCGGCGAATCAGGTCGTCTAGACTCAGTGTTAACCCTATGGTGGCAGCTGGTAGGTTGGCGTCTAAACGTTCATAATATTCTTTTAATGCTTTGGGGTTTTGAGCAAACGCATTACCTATTGTACTTATTGACGACACACCTATACCAAGTAAATCGCTGCCACCGTGGGTAGTGTATCCTTGAAAGTTTCTGTGCAGCTCCCCTTTATTTTTGGCTATTGCCAGGGTGTCGCTCGACTTTGCAAAGTGGTCTAGTCCAATCATCTCGTAGCCTACGCTTTTAAAGCTATCTACTGCAAAGTTGTACAGCTCTGCTTTCAGTTCTGCGCTTGGGAGTATTTCGTCACCAAATTTGCGTTGAGCTGCAAAACGTTCTGGTAAGTGCGCGTAGCTAAACAGCGATATCCTATCTGGCTGCATGGCTTTAGTTGCCGCAATGGTGGTTTTAAAGGTATCGCGGGTTTGGTTGGGCAAACCGTAAATTAAGTCGAGGTTTATGGACTTAAAACCGAGTGTTCGTGCTTCAAAGACTAAATCGGCAATATGAGCAGTACTTTGCACACGATTGATTGTATGTTGTACTTTGTAGTCAGTATCCTGCAAGCCAAAACTTAATCGCGTGTACCCAAGGTTTTTAAGTGTTTTTAGATAAGCGGCGTCTACGTTTCTAGGATCTAATTCAATAGAGAGTTCTGCGTCAGCGGAAAAAGCATAATGCTTTTTCAATATGTACATCAAAAACGTATGTTGTGTCGCGCTTAGAAAACTGGGGGAGCCGCCGCCGAGGTGAAGTGCAACCACCTTTTTGTTGGCAGAAATTACCTGTTTTGCGACCATTTCTTTTTCTAAATAAGCCAGATAGTCGTCAGCTTTTTCATTATGGCGAGTGACTAACTTATTACAGCCACAGTAATAGCAAAGCGTTTTACAAAAAGGGATATGAACATACAAACTTAATTCATTTGTGGTGCTTGAGTCACTTGCAAGTGTCAAAAGGTCACTGTCGATGGGCTCAAATTTTAATGCGGTAGGATATGAAGTATACCGTGGCGCATGTTGAGCATATTTCGTAATAAAAGATTGTGTATTGTCTTTGTGTTGTAGTGTTGTCATCTTAGTAATCTTTTTGCACTTGGTAATAGGGTAGGCGAGTCACAGGGTCAAACCTGTGAATAGTGTATACAAATAATGGAGAGGGGCTTTGATCTACTTCAACGTTTTGGTGCTAAACGCATTCATTTTACTGCTGATGCCAATTCTTGGGATACAAGCGATATGGGTGAGAAAAAAGGCGCTTCGTTTACCCGAACCTGAAGGACAGCGTGAGTATGATTTTAACACTGACTTGCTGCACTGCTCTGACTCAATGGCAAAGAGAACGTTGATGATAGTGGGCGATTCCGCAGCAGCCGGCGTAGGTGCAAAATCTCAAGATGAAGCGCTCAGTGGCCGTATTTCACATTTAGCGCCCAAAGGGCTGCTTTCACGCGTGTCATTACACGCAACCACTGGGCTCACCAGTGACGATGTCGTTAATTTGTTAACACAAATTCCAGCAAAGTCTTATTGCACAGCACTGGTGTCAATGGGCGTAAATGATGTGACTAAATTTGTCTCTTTAAACGCGTGGCGAATAAACATAGAACGTGTGGCATCGTTGCTTAAGCACAAGTTCAATTGCCAAAGTATTATTTTCACCGCTTTACCGCCGATGCATTTGTTTCCTGTTATTCCGCAACCTCTGCGCACAATATTAGGGATTCGTGCCTACCTTTTTAACAAAGTGTTACAACGCTATATTGCGAAAAGTGATAGCGCACAAATTTTGCGTATCAACATAATGGAACAAGGCTCGGCAGCAAGGTCGATGAAAGACAGTGGGTTGATGGCAGAAGACGGCTTCCATCCATCGAGTAAAGGTTACGCCGTTTGGGCAAATCAAGTGGTGCAGTTGATGATTAAAGATGAAAGTGGGGCGTAAAAGTAAATAAGGGTAAATTTGCCCCGTACTTTGTACTATTTGTCGCTGAATGCCTCGAAACACTTGAAGTTTCTTTTTGTAACCTTATGTTGTGATGTAGTACAGTTTGCGATGTTTAGCTTTTTCTAAAGCTGAGCAAACGCGGTGAATTCATACCACGTAAAATGCGTTGGTTTCCAATAAGTGAGTGAGCATGCAAAAAGTAACGGTTAATATGGTGTCGGATGTGGTATGCCCATGGTGTATCGTGGGTTATGAACGTCTGCAAAAGGCCATAAAACTTGTCGACGGCATAGAAGTAGACATCAAGTTTCATCCCTTTGAGTTAAACCCCAATATGGACCAAGCAGGGCAAAACTTGCGTGAACACATAATGGAAAAGTACGGCATCAGTGAGCAGCAAAGCGCAGACAACAGAGCAAGGTTAGTGCAAGCGGGTGAAGCATTGGGCTTTGCATTTAACTTTTCTGACGACAGTCGAATGCAAAACACGTTTAAAGCGCATCAACTTATTCATTTTGCGGCATCGCTAGGCGCCGAAGAGGCGATGAAACTGCGCTTGTTTAAAGCGTATTTTACCGAGGGTAAAAATATTAACGATATTGATGTGTTGGTTGAAGAAGCTACTCAAGTTGGGATAGAGCCAGCCAGCGCACGAGAAGTATTAATGTTAGAACAGTATGCACAACAAGTGCGACAAGAAGAGAATTTGTGGCTTCAACGCGGTGTGCAGAGCGTACCTACATTTGTTATTGGCAATCAAGGTGTAGCTGGCGCGCAAGAACCTGAAACGCTTGCTGCGTTTATTAAACAAGCGGCAAACGCACAGTAATATTTGACAGGGCGTGTATGAGTAATCACATAAATCACTTACTTAACCAGTGGGCTGCGCTTAAAGACAAGCATAAATGGGTGTTGGGCTTTATCTATAAAACAGAGGGCTCTTGCTATCGCAAAGCGGGCGCTATGATGTTATTTAGTGACGCTGGCCATCAGTTAGGAATACTAAGCGGCGGCTGCTTGGAAAGTGATATTGTAAAAAAAGCTCACCGTGTAATGACTGATGGCGTTAGCCGAACAGCAGTTTATGACGATGAAGATGAAGAGGATATTGCTTTTAAGCTTGGCGTTGGTTGCGGCGGTGTGGTCTATCTAGCACTTGTTCCGCTTAACGCATCAAATGGCTATCTTGCCTTGGATGAGGTTAATAAACGACTTTGTGCTGGTCTGCATTGTCAATGGCAAACGAATGTAGCGGGCACAAAAGGCGTATGTATTGCCTTTGAACAAGACAACGAATTGCCAAGTAAAGCGGTGTTGAATGACGAACACGTGTTGAGTGTGCCTATGCAACCGCCTGTTCACTTGTTAGTTATTGGTGGTGGGTATGACGCTACATTTATGGCACAACTTGCTAATCATCAAGGTTGGCTAGTGAGCTTATGGGATCCAAGGCCAGCACAGGCGCGAGTGGAACACTTCCCAACTGTGAACTATCTCATCGACGATACCAGTGCAGAGGGCTTGTCATTACATATGGCTGAGCACAATATTCAGGCCGCAGTGCTTATGTCGCATCACAGAGAAGTTGATGCTAAAGCACTCAAAGTATTGAGTGGGCATCAACTTACTTATGTGGCTATGCTCGGACCATTACACAGAAAACAAGAGATAATTGATCTCGCCGAGATAGAAAATACGGATTTTTGTCACCATTTCGCCAGCCCAGCAGGCTTTGATATTGGTGGTGAACTGCCCGAGCATATAGCGCTGTCGGTAGTGTCCCAATGCCATGCTGTGTTTCATGGTAAACCAGCGAATTTAATGAAGTCGTAAATGTGCCAACACCATTTCAGAAAGCGCGTTTAAAAGCGCTTTCTGAACGTGACACCAACACTTTTAGGTGCACCCGGATAAGCCATTATTTTTCCTGTTTGCACAGGCACATCAAATCCGCTTCTGGCGACATACTCTTCGTCAAACACGTTTCGTGCCCACGCAATAATTTCACTATCCCATTGTGGAATTTGCATGCTTAATCGAGCATTGAACAACCCATAAGAACCCGCATATTTGTATGGATCATTGGCATCGTCTAAAAACACATCGCCCGTATATTGATAATCAACACTTGCTACGAACAGTAAACTGTCATAGGAAAAATGGTGATTTAGCATAATGGTCAATGTATTTTCTGGTTCAAAACCCACGCGGTCGCCTTTGCGAGAACAGAAAGGAGCACTAGGGGTTTGACGACCCGGATCATCGATTTCAGTATGCCATGTATAAGCCACCCAACATGTACCTTTTTCAAATTCATCAAACCGTGCGAGGGTACGTGCCGCATTAATATGAAGCTCTGTATCGCTTGTAATAAGCCACGTAGTCTCAACTTCAAGACCTTTTATTACAATATCCCCCGCGTTTTGCAGATTAAAGCCACTCCCTGTGAACGTTGTCGCTTGAAAATCACTAATGCGCGTGTAGTGAGCGGCTGCATTTATGCGCAGACCATACTGCGGAAAATCGTGTTTTATGCCTATTTCAACACTACGCGATTTTTCCGCATCAAATAACGGGTCGAGCGATGGCAAAATACGGTCTGTATTTGTACCTCCCGCTTTGTAACCTGTCGCCACGCTTGTGTAGGTGAGTATGTTCTCATAAGGCGTGTAAGCAAGTTTGAGCGTACCGGTTAATTGATCATCTTCTATACGCGCATCCAGTGCAGGTCGAGGTAGCACCGCTGCAGATCCTAAAAAGAAATACCCCCATCCGGCTTGCTGAAAAGGTTCAATAGTTGATAATGCGTCGCTAGACGGTATGTTACCACTCAAGAGTGCGTTACCAATTGCGTCAAGGCCCTGTATTGCTAATGGTACGTTAGGCCACAGAGCAGGGTCTTGTGGTAGCCCATTTATTTCAGGGCCTTGCTCAAAGTACTCGCCGTCAATGCGCTTTTCTTCGTGCGTGAAGCGAAGCCCGGTAGTGAGTGTAAATGCATCTGTAATTGTCCAGTCTGTTTGGGCGAATAAAGCAATGCTATCTTGCTCTTGGTCAGCATTATGCCTAAATGCAGTATTCGCAGGTGCAGGCATAGCTGCCGGCGCAATTAAGCCACCACTTAAGTTACTTAATTGATTGATAGCGTTAGCTAACGGTAATAGTTCGTTGCCAACAGCATTAAAAAATGATGGGAAATCACTTTGGGTTGTAGTGTCGAAGGTGAGGTCGAGGTTTTGTGTAAAATAGTATGCGCCTAGTATTGCTTGTAAAGCGTCACTTTTAAAATGTAATCGCAATTCTTGAGAAAATGATTGTTGCCTCGCATCGTTCGTCGCGGTAAGTAAGTCGGCGTTAGAAAAATCAGTATCAACGGTATCTAGGCTATCAAAAGCCCGATAGGCAGAAATACTGACAACATCCCATTTTTCATCTAACTCAACATCAACTTGCAATGAAATGCCTTTGTCTTCCATTTTAGATAAAGGCGTTTGCGATAACGATGTTTTATAGTCAAAGAATTGGTTCTTACTGTAAATCGTTGCGTTAAACGGTGGTTGAGATAATAGGGCATCGGTGCCAAATTTGCCTGTGACATCGTTTGCTTGAAGGTTATTTTGATAAGTAAGCGCACCACAGCACCGCTCGTCTAACTCTCCATAATCAGCAATTAGCCGCATACTAATAGTGTTGCTAGGGGTATAAAGCACTTGGGCTTTAATAGCTGAACGGTTGCGATTATTGAGCGTTTGGCCAGATACCTCTTCTTGGATAAAACCGTCACTTTGGGTAGTAAAGCCTGAGAAACGCAGCGCCAACACATCGTCGACCAACGAAAACGACGAGGCAGCACTTAGTCTTAGCAAATCATCATTACCCAACATGACTTCCGCAAAGCCGTTGTGCCCATCATGGCTTGGAGCAACAGAGGTTACTGTCATAGCACCAGCAGCTGTGTTCTTGCCAAAGAGGGTGCCTTGTGGTCCCCTCAGTATCTCTACCGCACTTATGTCAACTAAGTCATTTATTAACGCATTTTGTCTTGAACGATACACCCCATCTACATAAAGTCCGACAGACGATTCAAAGCCGAAATTCTGCGCCGATGTTCCAATGCCGCGTATAGAGAAACCAGAATTAGTCACACTTTGGCTTTGAAAAGCGGCAAATGCTGGAACGTAATTTTGCAAGTCAAAAATGTCCCGAGATGCTGTTTGTACTAGGTCCTCGTTTGAGAGTGCGGTAACGGCCACGGGAATAGCTTGTAGATTTTGTGGCGTTTTCTGCGCTTGAACTACTATGCGTTCAAGCGTAGCGGTTTCATCGATATTTTGTTGTTGAGCTGCACTTGGTAGTGAGAGTAAGCAGCATGAAAGCGTGCCAAATATTACTGTAGGGTGAGTCGATAACTTCATTGTTTTTCTTTTTAATTTGCATAACCGTTCACGCCTTAGATTCGCGACCGAGTACGCCTTTTCCATAAGTAAAATCGTGGGAATTTCACGAAAACCAGTTTGTGTGCGCAGTAAATATACATTAGGCGCTATCCTTATTGCACGAATTTGACGCAAACATGTCAAATTTTGTACGTATCGTGTCGAATACAACAACAAGTAACCGATGAATCGCGACTTTCATAGTTTCACATGATGCACACCTATTCAAAATATCAATTAAACTTATATTTCAACTTTCCTTAGTATGGTTTTATTACTTAACAAATTGATAACATCAGGGCGTTGAATGACAGATATCTATTTGGTGCGCCACGGCCAAGCCTCTTTTGGAAAAGCAAATTACGACAAACTCAGTGAGTTAGGCGCTCAGCAAGCGCACTGGCTTGGCGACTATTTCAAACACCGTGATGTTACTTTTGATGCGGTGTTCATGGGGGACATGGTCCGACATCAAGAAACAAAAGAGGGGATAGCCGCAGGTATTGCTTCTGACTCTCATAAACTGCCAGAGGCAATCGTAAATAGTGGGTTGAATGAATTTAATTTTCAAGCAGTTGCAAAGGCATATTTGCATCGCTTTCCTGACGAAAAAGTGCCAGAAGGGGCTTCGTCTTCTGAATATTACCGTTTACTAAAAAAAGCAATGCTAGCGTGGTCTCAGGATGCCCTAGAACATGCCCACCTTGATGAAACATGGAAAGCATTTGAGCAGCGAGTAAGTAACGTATTAGGCGAACTTCAGCAGTTGGATGCGAAGCGTATATTGGTTGTCAGTTCCGGTGGCGCTATTGCCATGATGTTAAAACAAATATTGGGCTACAGCGATGCGAAAGTCGTTGATATGAATTTGCAGATCCGCAACGCCAGCTTTTCACAATGCTTCGCTAATCCGCGAGGTATACATTTAAATAACTTCAACAGTGTACCTCACTTAGATGTGATAGACAGGTTACACGCCATTACCTATAGCTAAATGGGGCCGTTATGAATTTTGAATACAACGACAAGACACAAGCGCTCTTAGAAAAATTGAGAGCTTTCATGGAGCAGGAAGTATATCCCATCGAAAAGGAATATATTCATGCGGTAGAGAGTGCCAGTGGCGATGCGCGCTGGAAAACACCTGAAATGATGCAAACGCTAAAGCAAAAAGCGAAAGATGCAGGGTTATGGAATTTATTCTTACCTGAAGAGTATAAGCCGTATGGCGCGGGTTTAACCAATGCTGAGTATGCGCCACTGTGTGAAGAAATGGGGCGTGTGTTGTTTAGTTCAGAAATTTTCAACTGTAGTGCACCAGATACCGGCAATATGGAAGTGCTTGCAAAATATGGTAGCGATGCACACAAAAAGCAGTGGCTAGAGCCTTTATTAAACGGCGAGATACGTTCAGCGTTTGCCATGACCGAGCCTGCTGTTGCGTCAAGCGATGCAACGAATATTGAAACGTCAATAAAGCGTGATGGTGATGAATACGTTATCAACGGGCGTAAATGGTATACCAGTGGTGCAATGAATGAGAACTGCAAAATCATGGTGGTGATGGGAAAAACTGACTTCGATGCACCCCGCCATCAGCAGCAATCTCAAATTTTAGTGCCCATGAATACAAAGGGAGTGACCATAGTACGACCTATGTCCGCGATGGGATACTACGATGAGCCTGTTGGGCATGCGGAAGTGTTGTTTGAAGATGTACGTGTGCCTGCTGAAAATCTACTGTTAGGTGAAGGCCGCGGTTTTGAGATTGCGCAGGGTCGTTTAGGACCGGGTCGTATTCATCACTGTATGCGTCTTATTGGCTGTGCGCAACGCGCGCTTGATATGGCGTGTGAACGCGTTGAACAACGCGTTGCCTTTGGTAAACCATTAAGCAAGCAGCAGTCTGTAAGAGAAAGCATTGCCAAAATGTATTGTGACATTGAGCAAGCAAGGCTACTTACGTTAAAAGCGGCAGATAAAATGGACCGCTATGGCAACAAGATATCTCGCGACTTAATTGCAGCCATTAAAATTGTTGCGCCCACCATGGCCTGCAATGTTATTGATGAAGCTATTCAAATGCATGGTGCAGCAGGTACAAGTCAGGACTTTGTATTATCGGCGATGTACGCCTATGCTCGTACCATAAAGCTGGCAGATGGCCCTGACCAAGTGCATATGATGCAGTTAGGCCGTAACCTGATTGCAGAAAAGAACGCATAAGGAGAAGGTGTGTCTAAGGAAACCGCAAAAGCGGCGCATGCCATTGATTTATCTGCGCTGAACGAATACTTATCAACGGCGTGCCCAGAGGTGGGGCACGCTACAGCCGCTGACAAATTTGCTGGCGGCCAGTCTAACCCTACGTTTAAGCTTACTACTGACAAGGGGGTGTTTGTTTTACGTCGCCAGCCGCCGGGCAAGTTGCTTAAGTCTGCTCATGCGGTTGATAGAGAGTTTCGTGTTATTAACGCGCTGCAGGGAAGTGATGTCCCGGTACCTAAAGCGTATCACTTGTGCGAAGACATCAATGTAATAGGCAGTATGTTTTATATTATGGCCTTTGTTGATGGGGCCATTTATTGGAATAGTGCGCTGCCGGAAATTGAATCAACACAGACGCGCACAGCGATGTACGATGAAATGAACCGGGTGTTGGCAGCACTTCACAGTGTGGATATAGAAAAGGCAGGACTGTCAGATTATGGTAAGCCAGGAAGCTACTTTGAACGTCAGTTAAGTCGTTGGACTAAGCAATATCGCGCTTCAGAACTTGAGCATATAGAAGAGATTGAATCGCTTATTACCTATCTAGAGAACAACTTGCCACAAGACGATGGTCAGGTGTCGTTGGTACATGGCGATTTCCGTCTAGACAATATGATGTTTGACATGAGCGATGCACTTCACCCGCATGTTGTTGCCGTACTCGACTGGGAGCTTTCTACGTTGGGTCACCCCTATGCCGACCTTGCTTATCAATGTATGCAGCTACGCTTGCCCAGTGATATTGCTCATGCCGCTGGGCTAGGTGGGTTAGACAGGGCTGCGTTAGGCATTCCAAGCGAAAAGGCGTATATCGAAAGTTATTGCCAGCGAAGAGGTATCGTTGGCATTGAAAATTGGACGTTTTATCTTGCCTTTAGCTTTTTCCGTTTAGCGGCTATTTTGCAGGGCGTGGTAAAGCGCGCCCATGACGGAAATGCATCGAGTGAAAAGGCAATGCAATTAGGTGCAATGGTGCGCCCACTGGCGCAAATAGCGAATCAAACCATACATCAAGATGCATAACAGAATATGAGCGCAATTAGCGCATTAAATTTGTAGGGAGAAAACATGAAAGCAATCGTATGTGAAGCCTTTGGCCCAATTGATGAACTTCAATGTAAAGATGTACCTGATCCGGTAGTTAAGAAAGGCCATGTTGTTGTTAACGTGCAAGCGGCAGGTGTTAACTTTCCCGATGGCCTTTTGGTACAAGGCTTGTATCAAATGCAGCCTGACTTCCCGTTTATACCCGGCAACGAAGTAGCCGGTACCATAGCTGAAGTAGGTGAAGGCGTCTCACATTTAGCAGAAGGGCAGCGAGTCATCGCGTTATCCAATCTAGGAGGATACGCACAAAAAGCATTAATTCCTGCTACACACGTAATGCCGTTACCCGATCCCATTGATGTTACTGAGGGCGCGGCGCTAGTTACTGCCCATGCAACTGCGCACCACGCGTTAAAGCAAAGAGCCAAGCTTCAGCCTGGCGAAACCTTAGTAGTTACTGGTGCCGCTGGTGGCACGGGTTTGGCTGCGGTGCAAATTGGTAAAATTATGGGAGCCAAGGTTATCGCGGTGTGTTCAACAGAAGAAAAGTTGGCTTTGGCGAAAGAACACGGCGCAGATATCCTAATTAACTACAAAGAGAAAGACTTAAAAGAGACGCTTAAGGAAGTGACTGGCGGTAAAGGTGCTGATGTGGTGTATGAGTGTGTGGGCGGTGACACGTTCCATGCATGTAGCCGCAGTATGGCATGGGAAGGACGTTTGCTGGTAGTGGGCTTTGCGGGTGGCGAAATACCTAAATTCCCTGTCAACCTAGCGCTAGTAAAAGGTTATTCGGTAATGGGTGTTTTTTGGGGTTCATTCACTCAACACGACCCCAAAGGGTTTGCCGACAATATGAAAGAACTGCTGACATGGTACGTGCAGGGCAAAGTGAAAGTTGTCGTTGACGAGGCACTACCTCTTGAACAAGCCACAAAAGCCATGGCTAAAGTCATGAACCGCGAAGTAAAAGGCAAGATGGTGATAGTGCCTTAAACTGGGCGTTATGCATGTTTATGTCATAGTAGTTTATGACATACTAATAGTTAGATGTTTGACGCATCCGTATGTTTTGCAGTAACGGAGCGTCAAGCTTTCAGGCAGTTGCTTTCACTCCAACAGTTTTTTTCCCAATCAATGAGAGTGGCTCAGGTTTGTGAAGATAGAAGCCTTGTGCATAGTCTACTTTGATGCCTTTTACTGATTCGAACGTGGCTTTGTCGGTAACGAATTCAGCGACAGTTTTCAAACCCATTGACCTGGCAACGTCACATATCGATTTGACTATTTGCAAGGAAACCTGATTTGAAGTGATGTCTCTTACAAATAACCCATCTATTTTTACGGTATCGACCGGTAATGTTTTCAAGTAGTTAAATGACGCTAATCCGGTACCAAAATCATCTAAAGAGAACGAAAAGCCGAGTTTTTTCAATGCAACAATGTTTTGTAACGTAGAATCTATGCTCATCATTGCTGTGGTTTCAGTAATCTCAAACGTGATTTGGGAAGGAGAGAACACATAGGTCTCTTGTAATTTCGTTATAAAATCCACAAATGAAGTGTTGGATATCGTTTGACCAGACAGGTTCACTGAGTAGACGATGTCGTTTTGCATCTGTTTAACGACTTCTTCAATGACGTAATAGTCTATCAATGGCATGATATGATAGCGTTCCGCTTGAGGGATAAATGCCGCGGGAGAAATTATTTCACCGTTGGCTCTTTCCAGACGAACGAGCACCTCGATGTAAGAAGCGCCAGCGAATTCGGTATGCTGAATTAGCTGGCCGTAAAGGATCATCGAACGCTTTTTAAGCGCATATTCTATTTCATCAATCCACTGTACATTTTCCAAATGTTCTTTAAATTCGCAGCTATTGCCATCAATGATGTGCAGCGTGTTTCTTCCCTCATTCTTAGCAATTTGGCATGCCGTATCTGCAACGCTCATCATTGAGCTGAAAGTGTCTGTTTCACACAATTTAAATGATGTAACGCCTACTGACACTGTAGTACGTATAACTTTATCTTTACTGTACAGTTCTATTCCCTCTATTTTTCTTATTATTCCCTGAATAATTTCTTCTGCTCTCGTCAAAGAACAGTTTTCAAAAAATAGTGCGAATTCGTCACCACCAATGCGTGCAAACAAATCACTAGTTCTTATTCTACTTTTAACAATCGATGCTATTTCTTTGAGAAGGTCATCGCCACAACTGTGTCCATATTTGTCATTGATGGATTTAAAGTTATCTACGTCTAAGAACGCAAAAATAGAGTCTCTATGATCTAGCTCGTGAGATCTTATGCGTTCGCATAGCAACTCTTCAAAATGTTGTCGGTTATATATTTGTGTAAGTGAGTCGTGGGTTGCTCTATGGATTAGTAAGCTCTCTTGGGTAATATCTCTAATGACTACTAAAACACCTCTTAACATTCTGCGACATTTCACATCGACTGACTTTCCCGAAATTGGTACTTCGGGTAAATCCAACATGTTTTTGCTACTGTGAAACATGTTTTCGTTTATGTCATTTTTTATAGATTTAAGATGTTCAAATAGAAAACCGAAGTCAATGTCCAAAAAGTCCTTAGCTTGTTTATCTGGCAAGCCTAATATGTCACAAGACTTTTGATTAATGGCCTCTATACTTCCGTTATCCGCTATGCAGACTATACCGTAGGGAATCGTCCCCAAAATGCCAGATAGAATTTGTCGTAGCGTTGACTCTTGTGAATAGTTACTGTCCATTTTTGCAAACCTTAGCGACCAACAGGGTCGCATCTTTGTCATCGACTGCGCATTTATTAAACAAAAAGCTGGCTAGCTCATACACATCTGCTTCGGTATCTATACCTTTATCTGGCAATGCAAGGAAATTTATTCCTGCACTTCCAATAGCAAATAAATGACAGCCTGATATAGATTGCGTTACACGCATTAGACCATCATTAGCGTTCACCCTAGTGCTTGATGACTTACCAAAACAGGCCGTCGTGAAATGTTTGGATGATTGGTAGGCAATCTCCGAGTCAGAAATGTTTAAAACGAACAAATCAAAGCCAGAAGGACAAAGTTGTTCTAAGAGCGTATCGATGTCGTTATAAACTTGCTCAACGCTCAAACGAAAGTTTGATTGAATATAGCATTCGACAGTATTTAGTCCTTCCATTTGTTTATCTTTTAGCGCGACCGACATTACAACTACCAATGCCTTAATTCCATCAAAATACTTTATGAAATATTTGTCGTTATTAAAGTGCTTATCAATCGCCGGAAAAGAGATGGCTCTAATAGCCAACGTTTTGCTTACGGGAGGCAGAAATACGGATAAGGAAATCGATACGCCTGTTTCATCGTTATAGTTAACGATAAACTCATCAGCACATCGCTTAGCTGTCGAGAGCCCAACACCTAGGCTTTGTTGGTCAAAGGTTGTATAACCGTCAGCAAAGGCTGCTTTAAGGTCAGGGATCCCATTACCACAATCAGAAATAGTTACTTTTATGCCGCCTTTGTTCTCTACAGACTCAATTATCGCTTTCGCATTAGTGCCATATCGAACAGCATTGATGGCTATTTCAGAAACGGCAATGGCAAAGGTACTTGCTTTGGTGTCAGTGACGCCCTTTTCGACGGCTATTCGCTTGCAGTATTGAGAAAACTGATATGCATCTGCAAACGAAACAATATCAAATCTTTCGCTAATACTATCTGCTAAGGCCGCAGTGTTCACTGCTTAACTCTCGCACGGAGATATCGTTAGACCAAGATGGTTCAACGCTTCTGAAATGGCTTCCTTAAGACGTTTTTTAACGGTGTAATGTCCTAATACTATGCCGGTTTTCACCATAGTGACGGCAACGCCGCCCCGAATACCGCAGAAAATGGTTCGAACACCAAGTAGTTTTAACGTATCAGCGGATTGAACGAATTGAGACGCTACCGACGAATCAATAGCGTCGACATTGGAAAGGTCTATGATGGCAACGGTATAGCTTGATGCCTCTATCATTTTGATGAGTTTGTCTGTGATAGCAGCCATACGCGCCGAGTCAATAGTGCCGAAGAAACCAGAATAAATGCAAGAATCAAATATTTCTGATGCGACGATGGGGGACTCACCACCGATTTGCTTCCTGCTAATGGCAACATTTTCCATGTGAAATCCCTCTCAGTTGTTGATATCAGAACCTCTGAATTCTTTTAACAGAGTAGTCCTCATTATTGGGATTTCCATATAAAGATGAAGAAATTTAGACTAAAGTATGCATGGTCGGACGAGTGGCTCAGTCAAGTATCAACATGATTGAGCCATGTTTTTGTTACGTTTTATTCCATTAGCCACATGCGCGCACTGCGCCCGGGAACATAAAATTTGTGCCATTGGCTGGTTATGGATTGCACGTCATTGCTTAGCGTGTCACGGTAGTTTCTGTACCACCACAGGTTATCAGTCGCCGTGTTAACCCATACGTCTTGTCCACTGCCGCATTTATTAATGCCTACCACACCTTTGTGATCGCGCTTGAACAAGATTAGACAGTCATTGTAATTAATGACCTGCATACCGCTTCCCTGTGTTCCATTATGAAACTTGATCATGCCTTTAATATCATCACGCTTATACAAATCGACCCAGCGGTTATCACCACTTTCATTGTTGTCAGAGTACATCAGAGGCACACCGCCATTTCGGCCAAGCACGTACGCATTGGCAAGAAACTCATCGGTTGGATCCATCAATTGATAACGGAAACCATCGTTTAAGGGGATGTCATGGGTGATGCTAAAAGTAATGGCTTTATCACCCGCGAGAGCTTGGCCGTATGCGCCAGGGTCGACCAATGAATTCATAGAGCCGCCGAAACTAAAGGCACTTCGGATTTGTGCAAACAACGGAAAGTCATACGCTGAGTGTCCAGTGTCAGAGAGGTAAGGAGCAAGAAAGTTATCGTATTCGCTGCTGCCAGCACCACCTGTTGTAATTATTTCGCCAAAAACATGGACACCGTTTTTGATGGTGCTGTCGAATACGGCATTAATGTGATAATTCGTCATGTGTTTTGCGGCGTCGACACGAAAACCAGTAACGCCCATATTTTTTAGCATCTGCAAATAAGCCTTCTGCTGACTTACTACCCAGTTGTTAGGGTCTAAATCAGGTAGGCCTGGATCAGGTGGTGCGCCGCAAAGACGATTGTATTGAACATCGCCTACGTCGCTGTAATTAATAATACACTTTGGTCCGCCTTGGTCGAATGTGCCATGAAAATCACCCCCACCGAACAGACCATTACTTACGTCACCAAATAAGGTAATGCTATCGTAGTATGTTTCGTTGGCGGCATATTGGGCCAACACTTCACTACCAGGATAGTTTAAGTCTGAACGTTTCCAGGCTTCATTTGCCATGTGGTTAAATACAATGTCAGCGTATGTTTCGACACCCACAGCGTTTAGTGCGTTGACCATATCGCGAAAATCATCCGTGTCACCCAATGGGTTGTCGATAACGCGGTAGTCTTGTGGCTGATACCGTGCCCACCATTGATCGCCTGTCGATTTATAAGCCGGTGAGACTAGAACTTTTTTATAGCCTAAGTCAGCAATTTCTTGGGCTCTTGCGGCAACATCATCATACTGCCAGTTAAAAGCGTGCAATATGACATCTGCACTGCTTTGGAAAGTTAGGGTGCTCATAAGCAAACTTGCAGCAAGTAAGCTTGGTGAGCGAGTTTTGATACGTTCAATGTTCATTGATGTGTCCTGTTGAAGTAAAAAATGCATCAACATTATGTTTACATTCTGTTATCAACTTTTAAACGTGATGCATACGTATTCAGTAAAATTGGTGAGCGGTGTCTGGTGCCTAGTTGATCAAAAGTGGGTGGTCTAACATACCCATACTGTGACTGACCACAGGCAAAGGGAAACAATGGTGAAAGACAGTAACAACTGCGTACGCGTAAGAGGTACCAAAGTACACAATTTAAAAAACCTCGACGTTGATATACCTCGCGATAAAATTGTCGCTTTTACAGGTATATCGGGTTCAGGGAAGTCTTCACTTGCTTTCGGAACGCTTTATGCCGAGGCGCAGCATCGGTATTTAGATTCAGTGTCTCCCTATGCGCGCCGCCTTATTGATCAAATAGAACAGCCTGAGGTTGAATCTATCGAAGGTTTACCTCCTGCCGTTGGTCTACACCAACAGAGAGGTACGCCCTCTATTCGTTCTTCTGTTGGCAGCATTACAACACTTTTCAATAGCGTAAGAATGCTGTTTTCACGAGCAGGAGACTATCCTGAGGGGCAAAGTATCATCTATGCGGATGCTTTTTCACCCAATACCCCGCAAGGTGCTTGTGAGCATTGTGATGGCATTGGCAAGGTGTTTGATGTGGATGAAAGCACATTGGTTCCTGATAAATTCTTATCTATTCGCGAAGGCGCGATAGCGGCATGGCCTGGGGCGTGGCAAGGGAAAAACCTCGTTAGGGTATTGCTGTCTCTGGATATTGACGTTGATGTACCTTGGCATGAGATACCAAAAAACACTCGTGACTGGATTTTATATACGGATGAAGCGCCACAGATGGGTGTTTACCGCAATTATAATTTAAAGCAAACCCGACAGGCATTAAGTGAGGGCGAGCCAACAAGTTATAAAGGCACCTTTGTGAGCGCACGTCGCCATGTGTTAGATACGTTTAAGTCATCACAAAAAGAAAAAGCGAAACAAAAAGTCACTCCTTTTTTATCTATTTCTACGTGTCCTGTCTGTGAAGGTAAGAAATTAAAAAAAGCATCTCTTTCAGTCAAAATTGCAGATATGGATATTGTGACGTTTTCTCGCTTGTCTTTAGAAAAAGTTGACCAGTGCATGTCAGACTTACTTAACGCGGTAGCAAATGAGAATAGTGAAAAAGCTAAGGTCATAACGCGTATTGCCAGCGATATTCGTTCACGGTTAGCGCCTATCATAAATTTAGGTCTCGGCTATTTGTCACTAGAACGAAGCACAACCACTATATCTCCTGGTGAGTTACAGCGTCTGCGACTAGCAACGCAAATAAAATCGACGCTCTTTGGCGTCGTTTATGTGATGGACGAACCTTCAGCGGGACTTCATCCTAAAGATGTCGAATCATTACTTGAGGCACTCAAAGCACTAGTAAATTCAGGTAATTCAGTGTTTGTTGTTGAGCACAACCCGCGTGTCATTCAGTTTTCGGATTGGGTGGTTGATGTGGGCCCAAAAGCAGGCATCAACGGTGGTGAACTCATTTACAGTGGCCCTCCTAGTGAGCTTCTAAATCAGTCATCGTCACTAACAGCGAAGTTTATTCAACGCGGTGTTGGCACGAAAGATAAAGAGGTTCGATGTCCCACTGGTTCTCTAAAGCTACGAAACGTGCATAAAAACAACCTAAAGGGTGTGGATTGTGATATTCCGCTTGGCGTTATGGTAACCGTTACTGGGGTATCTGGCTCTGGCAAGTCTAGCCTAGTGAGTCAAGCATTAGTAGGCTTAGTAAAGCGATATTTAGAACGTGATTTTAAACAGCCTAGAGAGATTGATACAAAGTCGCTAACAGCTCAGACGTTACTGGACAGCGAACCAATGGAAAACGTCAAAGGCTCGATAGAAATTGCAGGAAGTAGTGTTGAACGTCTGGTCGTAGTAAATCAATCACCTATAGGCCGAACTCCTCGTTCTAATTTGGCTACTTACACAGGTTTGTTTGACTCAGTAAGAAAATTGTTCGCAGCGACTGCTGATGCAAAAGCACGCCGCTTTGATGCAGGCCATTTTTCCTTCAACGTTGCTAAAGGTCGATGTCCTCATTGTGAGGGCGTTGGTTTTGTTTCAGTCGAATTACTCTTTATGCCAAGCGTATATTCCCCTTGCCCTGAGTGCGGTGGGAAGCGATACAAAGACCAAATATTAGAAGTAAAATACAAGGGGCTGAGCATTGCTGACGTACTTTCAGAAAGTGTAAGTGACGCAAGGGATATTTTTGTGGGGGAAAGTGCTGTGATGCGAGCACTTGATGCCCTAGAAAGTGTCGGTTTGGGATACATAACATTGGGTCAACCAGCAACAGAATTATCGGGTGGCGAGGCACAGCGGATAAAATTAGCCACTGAGCTTAAAAGAGCAGAAGGCAGCAATACACTTTATGTGTTAGATGAGCCTACAACTGGACTGCACCTCTCAGATACTTCATTACTTTTAACGCACCTAAATAGATTGGTTGAAAAGGGAAATTCAGTCATCATGGTTGAGCACAATATGCATGTGGCGGCCAACAGCGATTACATCATTGATATAGGGCCTAGCGCAGGGGAACAAGGTGGTCAGATTGTTTGCTCAGGCACGCCAAACCAAGTGTTTAGCAACGAAAAAAGTGCTACAGCTCCTTTTCTGCGCCAAGCTAGGCGTTGATTGTTGAGATACTTATTGTGCTGTAGCTTGTTCGCTTGGAAGAGAAGAATGAATAAGGCGCACTGTAGTAGCGTTATGTGACACTGAGGTCTGTGCCGCACGCTTGGAAACAACCAAAGAAGATAGTCTGTCGTTACGTGCTTTTTTGACTGTTTGCTTTGTTTGGAGCGTTTTTAAACCGGTATTTTGTTTAACTTCGCTGGCGTTAGCAACTGACATTGCAGTACCAAGCCCAAGACAGCATACCAATGCGCAAGCAAGTGTTTTTGCGTTTTTCATGCTTTCACCTCGGCCTAAGACTGTACTGATAAAGTAAAGATGATAGAGGCGGTTGCACTCGCCTCGTTCATCGGTTTTGTTTGTTCTCGTTAATTAAAACGTATTAAGAAAAAGAACAAAACATACGGTCTTATACATTGGTATGGTGGCTCATACTTAATGAGCTACCAGGCTGTTACTCCGCCATCTACAGCGATGGTTTGACCATTCATGTAGCTGTTTCCAGGGGATAGAAGCAGCATCATTGTATTGACGATTTCTTGTGGTTCACCCAATCGCTTCATTGGGCTTCCTTGTCCTAATTGCTCTCTCGCTTCTGGCGTATTGTAGCCATCCACGTTTAAAATGTTGGTGGGGCTGTAGAATGGACAAATCGCATTCACGCGAACATTTTTTCTGCCGTATTCCACAGCCGCAGTGCGAGTTATTCCCGACACCGCATGTTTTGCCGCAGCGTAAGCGCCACCCTTAGGTGCACCGCCTAACCCTGCGAGTGAACTAACGTTGAGAATATGACCTTGTTTTTGCGCCAGCATGACGGGTACTTGATACTTCATGCCGAACATAACGCCTTTTACGTTTACCGCAAATTGCGTATCCATTATCTCTTCTGTCATCTGGTGTACGGGAGCAGGGTTGTGGGCAATACCTGCATTATTTACGGCAATATCCAAACGGCCAAAGGTTTCTATTGCTAGCTCGACCAGTTTTTGATTGAGTGCTTCGCTAGCAATATTACCTGCAAGCGATACAACGTCAGTAAGGCTACTAACGTCATTTCTTGTTTCTTCTAGAGCTGATTCATTAATGTCAGTAATCACAAGCTTAGCCCCACGATTGGCAAGACCAAGTGAGAGTAGTCGCCCGAAGCCGCTTCCTGCTCCCGTTATTAAAACAACATTACCGGTAAAATCTAAAAGTGCGTCCATTTTATCGTCCTATAAATTATGCGTATTTTGGATAAATCGTTTGAGTAGTTCGGCGAGCTCTTCGCCTTTATCTTCTTGAATAAAATGGCCACCGCCTTTGATAGTGACATGCTCAATGCCTTGGCAGCCGGGAATGAGTTTTTGGAAAATGCGGTCTCCTCCTGCAGTTACAGGGTCGCTATCCCCAAAAGCAGTCATAAAGGGCGCGCCAAATTGCTTCAAACTTTCCCATGCGTTTCTGTTTGCCTGCGCTTCAGGGTTGTCAGAGCTCGCTGGAACCAATAAAGGGAAAATGCGTGCTCCTGCTTTGTACTCTTCTTCAGGAAAGGGCGCATCGTAAGCGTCTTGTGTCTGTTGCGATAACTCAGTAACTGTTGCGCCTTGTATGATGCTTGATGTTGGGAAAACTGGGACGTCCTGAGAAAACCGTCGCCATTTAATGAAAGCGTCGCTTGGAGTTTGATCCCCTGTCGGGAGGCCTGTGTTCGATACCATAACGCCAGCAAAACGTTCGGGCATATCTGCCACAAGTCGAAGGCCAAGCAGTCCCCCCCAATCTTGACAGAACAACGTAACTTGGCCTTTTACAACCTGATTAAACCATTCTTTTACCCAGATAACATGGCGCGCGTACGTATAGTCCTCACGTCTTGTCGGTTTATCAGAGCGTCCAAAGCCAATAAGGTCAGGAACCAATACATTAAATCCGGCTTCAGCCAAAATCGGCATCATCTTTCGGTACAAATAGGCCCAAGTGGGCTCTCCATGCATAAGTAAAATAGTATGACCATCTTTGGGGCCAGCTTGGTAGTAAGCCATGGCAATCTCACTACTCACCGTATCCGTAACTTGAACATATTGAGGCGAATAGGGGAAATCAACGATTTTGGAAAAAGCACTTTCAGGCGTTTTTAACACTTGCATAGCAAAATGTCCTTTGTAAGCAAAATGTAAATAAATATATGGATGCGTTAACAAAAACACTGGTTGGATTGACTGTCAAACATTCGTTAGCCAAGGGAGGGCGCAGTGTTCATACGAAAATGCGGTGTCGAAAGGCTTTGCGGTCAATATTAAATATTGTGATAAATGTCTATAACACCAATAAACTTGGATGATTGACAACACTGCAATAACATCCGATTAACGTGATAAACAGGACATGGTTATGACACAGACGGAAAATCAAGCAGTGGCGTACAGCGTACAACAAGGCGTAGCAACGCTGATGATGCAAAGCGCGCCAGTTAATGCCTTATCTCGCGCACTACGCGTCGGCCTTATTGATGGCATTGAGCAAGCGTTAAATGATGATAGCGTCAACGCTATTGTAATTTCATCATCATTACCCATTTTTTCAGGCGGGGCAGATATCAGTGAGTTCTCTGGCGGCGACCTATCGCCCATGCTCCCCGAAGTGTTAGAAAAAATTGAACACGCGACAAAGCCTGTTGTAGCTGTTCTTCCCGGTCCTGCGTTTGGTGGCGGCTTAGAAGTGGCATTAGCGTGCCATCACCGCATTACGTTTGCTGAAAACAAAGTGGGACTACCCGAAGTTAACCTAGGTATTTTGCCTGGTGCAGGTGGCACACAGCGTTTACCGCGACTAGCTGATGCACAAACGGCGCTTACCATGATCGCAAGTGGCAAGCCGACGTCGGTACTAAAGCTACCAAACGTTTTTGATAAGATTTCAGACAAGCCAGAGCACTTGCTTGACGACACCAAAACATATTTAGCGTCGCTGACGCCAAGTAATGCCATTAAACGCACGTGTGATATCACACTGTCTATGACCGATGAAGTTCAAGCGGTTTTTGACGCTGTCACAGCGCAAACGAAAAAAGCAGCAAAAGGCTTTTTTGCACCGCTTAAATGCATAGAAGCTGTTCATGGCGCTTACACGCTAGATTTCGATGCTGGCCTTAAAAACGAGGGTAAGCTGTTCATGGAATGCATGAACACCCCGCAAGCGCGCGCACAACAACATTTCTTCTTTGCCGAGCGCGCCGCAGGTCACGTAAGCGATTTCGACAAGTCAACGCCTGAACGTAGCATAGAGAAAGTAGCCATTATTGGTGCGGGCACCATGGGCGGTGGTATTGCCATGAATTTTGCCAACGCTGGCATTCCTGTCACTATGCTGGAGCTAAAAGAAGAGGCGCTTGAGAAAGGCTTAGCGCTTATTCGCAAAAATTACGAAAACTCAGCGAAGAAGGGAAAACTAACGCAAGATCAAGTAGAAGCGCGTATGTCGCTGTTAACAGGGACCACGTCGTATGACGATCTTGCTGATGTGGACTTGGTCATTGAAGCAGTGTTTGAAAAGATGGAAGTGAAAAAGACAGTCTTCTCAACGCTAGATAAAGTATGTAAACCGGGCGCTATTTTGGCGTCGAATACATCAACGCTAGATATCGACGAGATTGCCACGGCGACATCACGCCCTGAGGATGTCATTGGCCTACACTTCTTCTCACCTGCAAACGTCATGCGCTTGCTTGAAGTGGTAAAAGCGGACAAAACATCACCTGAAGTCATCAAGACATGCATGAAGATGGCGAAGCGAATCAAGAAAGTCGCAGTGCTTGTTGGCGTATGCTTTGGCTTCGTCGGTAATCGTATGATTGAGCCGTACGGCCGCGAGGCAAACAGGTTGCTACTTGAAGGTGCAACGCCAGAGCAGGTTGACAGAGTTCTCACTGAATTTGGTATGCCAATGGGGCCATTCACCATGGGTGATATGGCAGGCTTAGACATTGGTTACTATGTGCGCCAGTCCAGACAAGAGCACATCGCTCACGACCCTGCATATGGCGCGGTAGCAGACCGCCTTGTTGAGAAAGGGCGTAATGGTCTTAAGACGGGGCGTGGTGCATATAACTACGAGCCGGGCAGCCGTGTACCCATACCTGATCCTGAGGTACTTGAAATTGCTAAGCAAGAAGCTGAGCGATTAGGAGTAGTTCAACGGGATGACATTAGCGACGAAGAGATTTTGGTGCGCGTAATGTACTCACTTTTCAATGAAGGTGCAGCCATTCTTGAAGAAGGTATTGCCGCTAAATCAAGCGATATTGACGTCATTTATGTGTATGGCTATGGCTTCCCAGTGTATCGCGGCGGCCCAATGCAATATGCCGACGAAGTTGGATTGGGCACCATTTTAGACAAGCTGACGACTTATCGTGACCAGCTTGGAGACTACGGCAAAATGTGGTTAGAGCCGAGTGAGTTATTGGTGAAACTGGCGCAAGACGGCGGCAGCTTTAAACACTATAAGAAGTAAGCTAACGAAAAGGACAATCCCTATGCGTGATGCAGTTATTGTAAGTACCGCTAGAACGCCAATTGGCCGCGCTTATAAAGGCGCACTAAATAATTTACCCGCTCCATCATTAGGTGGTCATGCGATTGAGCATGCCGTAGCGCGTGCCGGTGTTGACCCAGCAAGTATTGATGACGTCATCATGGGCGCCGCACTAACGCAAGGTAGTGGCGGCATGAACATCGGTCGTCTTGCGGGGCTTGCGGGTGGTTTACCTGTGACTGTAGCGGGTATGACGCTAGATAGACAATGCAGTTCAGGTATGTACGCTATTGCCACCGCAGCTAACGCCATTAGAACTGGTGACACCAACATTATGGTTGCTGGCGGTTTAGATTCAATCTCGCTTGTTCAAAACAAAAACATGAATATGTTTCGTGCGGTAGACCCAGCTTTGGTTGCGAAGCATAAAGATATTTATATGCCTATGCTTCAAACTGCTGAGGTAGTCGGGAAGCGCTACAACATTAGCCGTGATGTGCAAGATGAATATGGCTACCAAAGCCAGATGCGCACGGCAGCCGCGCAACAAGCAGGCAAGTTCGATGATGAAATTGTGCCTATTACTGCCGTACAAGCTGTATTCAACAAAGAGACCGGCGAAACTAGCGAGCGCGAAGTAACCCTATCAAAAGACGAGGGTAACCGCCCCGAAACTACCTTGGAAGGGCTACAAGGCCTTAACCCAGTGATTGAGGGTGGTTGTATTACCGCGGGTAACGCAAGTCAACTCTCTGATGGCGCAAGCGCTACGGTAATCATGGATGAGCAATCAGCCGCGAAGGGCAGTGCGCAACCACTTGGTATTTATCGCGGTATTGCGGTAGCCGGCTGTGAACCAGATGAAATGGGCATTGGCCCTGTGTTCGCTATTCCTAAATTATTAAAACAACATGGATTGACTATGGACGATATAGGTCTGTGGGAACTCAATGAAGCGTTTGCAGTACAGGTACTGTACTGTCGCGATAAGTTGGGCATTCCAGATGAATTATTAAACGTAAACGGCGGGGCTATTTCAATTGGTCACCCCTATGGCATGAGCGGTGCTCGTATGGTGGGTCATGCACTCATCGAAGGTAAACGACGCGGTGCGAAATATGTAGTTTGCACCATGTGTATCGGTGGCGGTATGGGCGCTGCTGGTCTATTTGAAGTTATATAGTAGGTATTAGTATGGAAGGTTATAAAGCGCCTCAGCGTGACGCTATGTTCGTTACGCATGAGTTACTAGATTATCAAAGTCACTATCAAAAACTGGGCTTCGATGAAGCCTCTGAAGACTTAGTGACAGCAATTTTCGCAGAAGCCGCTAAGTTTTCTGAGAATACCTTAGCGCCAATTAACGCCTCTGGTGATGAAGAAGGCTGTAAGTGGGTAGATGGTGAAGTCACTACGCCCAAAGGCTTCAAAGAAGCATACCAGACGTACGTGGAAGGCGGCTGGCCTAGCATGTCTCATCCGGAAGACTTCGGTGGTCAAGCGCTCCCTTACTCGCTCTCGTCAATAATCGCTGAATGGTTCTCGGGTGCTAACCACTCGTGGGCAATGTATCCTGGCCTCAGCCAAGGTTGTATGGAAACGTTGAAAGCGCACGGTACTGAGCTTCAACAAAATATGTTTCTACCCAAGCTAATTAGCGGAGAGTGGACAGGTACAATGTGCTTAACTGAATCGCACTGTGGTTCAGACCTAGGTATGTTGAAATGCCGTGCAGAGCCTCAGGAAGATGGCAGCTATAGCCTAACCGGTACAAAGATTTTCATCTCTGCCGGTGAACACGATATGTCAGATAACATCGTCCACATTGTGCTTGCGCGTTTACCTGATGCGCCAGAGGGCACAAAAGGCATTTCCTTGTTTGTTGTACCTAAGTTTAACGTAAGTGAAGACGGCGAGAAGCAAGACAGAAATGCAGTAGCGTGCGGCAGCATTGAACACAAAATGGGTATCAAAGCGAGCGCGACGTGTGTAATCAATTTCGACGGCGCAAAAGGTTACTTGATTGGTCCTCCAAACCGCGGTCTTAACTGCATGTTCACGTTTATGAATACTGCGCGTATCGGAACTGGCCTTGAAGGTCTGGCGGCATCAGAAGCGTCTTTCCAAGGTGCCCTGCGCTATGCAAAAGATCGTATCCAGTTTCGCTCACTAACAGGTCGTAAAAATCCAGATGGTCCAGCTGACCCTATCATCGTACATCCTGATGTGCGCCGTATGCTACTTACACAAAAAGCGTTTGCAGAAGGTAACCGTGCGTTAGCCGCTTACTGTATGCAGCTTGTTGATGTAACGCTTTATGGTGACGATGCAGCAGAAAAGCAGCACGCGGAAGCCAAGCTTGCATTCCTGACACCCATTGTTAAAGCTTTCCTTACTGAGACTGCACAAGAGTCAACCAGCTATGGTATGCAGGTGTATGGTGGTCACGGCTTTATTAAAGAGTGGGGCATGGAGCAGTTGGCTCGCGATACCCGTATTTGTACTATGTATGAGGGCACAACAGGTATCCAAGCTGTTGATTTGCTTGGCCGTAAGGTAATGGGTTCTAACGGTGAACTACTTAACGTGTTTGTACAAGAAGTGCGTGATTATTGTAATTCACTTCGCGACAACGCGCAGTTTAGCGCTTGGACGAATGCATTGAGTTCTCATCTTGATGAGTGGCAACAGATAACAATGGATATCGGTAAGGCCGCCGCGTCTAACCCAGATGAAATTGGTGCAGCGTCTGTTGATTATTTGATGTACTCTGGCTACGTGACAGTGGCATACTTCTGGCTGAAAATGGCAGTTAAAGCGCAAGAGCAGTTAGATGCGGGAAGTACAGAAACTGAGTTCTATCAAAGCAAAATCTTGACAACAGGTTTTTATTTCGACCGCTTATTAACTCGCACTCGTTCACTTGTGTCTGCAATGCAATCAGGTGCTGACAACCTTATGTCAATGCCAGAGAGTATGTTTGCAATTGAGTAATTGCCAATTACACAAATAACGCACTTGTGTGAATAAGCGCGTGAATAAGCCGGGCTGCTGACGATATTTTGTCTTAAGGGCTCGGCTTTTTTGTATCTTGAATTTACTTGTTTCTGTAGTACGGAAACATTTATATGGGAAAGCGGCATATGGAAAAGCGAAAATTATACGATCATTTCATAGAAGTTCAGGGCCATAGTATTCATTATCTCAGTAATACCTATGAAAGTGCTGTCGACACAGAAAGTACGCGCCCCTTATTAGTTTTTTTACATGGCTTCCCCGAAAACGCACATGCTTGGGAGGGGCTTATTGCGCATCTTCCTAAGCGTTTCGACGTCGTTGCACCAGATTTACCTGGTTACTACAAATCTGAACCACTTTCCTCCATAGAAGACTATAGCGTTCCCATGCTGCTAACGCGCATTGCTGCTTTCGTTGAATTAGTTGGGCGTAAAAGACAAGTTGTGCTTGTAGGTCATGACTGGGGCGGCGCCATTGCATGGCCTCTAGCTGCTTTTCATTCACAGTTGTTTTCGAAACTTATCATTATGAATGCCGCGCACCCTTCTACATTTACATCACTTTTAAAAACAAGTAGAACGCAGCGACTAAAAAGCCAGTATATACACCAACTTATTGCTGATGATGCTCATGAAACACTAATACAGTCAGATTTTTCGTTGTTAAGAAACATGCTAGGCGATGCCTTGTTTTCGAGCGACAAACGTTATGCTGATACACTGGTATCTGGTTGGAAAGACAGCAATACGCTAAAAGCGATGCTGAATTATTACAAAAATATGCCGCAGGCTATTCCATTCACTGATGCAGATGACAATGAGCTTGCTGCTTTACGAGTTCCGAATATTAGAATTGTGATACCGACGCTGGTGTTGTGGGGCAAAAACGACGACGCATTCGATGTAAGCATTCTTGATGGTTTACCCAACTATGTGGAAGAACTTACTGTTCACCAACACAATGAAGCAACGCATTGGATCCATCGGGAGCAGGCACAGTGGGCTGCAGGTCATATTAATAAATTTGTTGTTTAGAGAAATGTACAAAGAAGGGGCGAGAAAGGTAGAAAAGGGAGAGGCCTCCGAAGAGGCCTCAGAGCGGCATCCTGCCGCTACCATGTTGAACTGGTGTATCACATGGCGTGACAATACATATACTATTTCTTAGATTCGGCCGTTAAGTTCTGCCGCAATCGGTGAGCCCTGTAGACCCTGCTCGTCAATCCACGCAGATAATGTTTTGCCATCTGCTTCAGGTGCTTGTAAATCTTTACTTGGCATCTTCTTAACCAAAAGTGTACCAACTTCTACTGCGTTGCTTGATAGCGCTGTGCGGATCAAGCTTTGACCGTTGCATGAAATGCCAGAGTAGTAATCGCGTAGTTTCATTTTATAGTCAGACTGTACGCTACGCATTTTCTTACGAAGCTCGCCTTTGTCATCTGCTTGAACGATGGTGCAGATATTTGCTAGTGCTTCGTTGATGTCATTGGCCTGCGCCGCGTTAGAAAAAGCTAAAGATGATGCTGCAATTACTAGAGAAGTTTTAACGATTTTCAACATGGTTAAATTCCTTCGGTTGTTAAGAGGTTGTGTTTGTTCGTTGAGATGCATTAAACACCAACCGAACAATGTGAAAAACATGCGTTAAGATAATGGGGTATGTGAACGAATACCTATTGCTGTGTAGGAGAGCTGCAGAGTTAAATTTAGGATGCATTGTTTTAGTATTAAGTTTTTGAAATAATTGCAAATAATTTGTATTTAATAATGTTTTACACTTTTGAGATAACGGAAAAAATAATCAATAGTAAGATAAGGATGATCACGAAAAAATCGCTTTTAATTGCAAATGCTGCAATAACATTTGAGAAACTTTGATTGAGAGTTGTCAGTCATCACGCGAAATAGAGTTTTCGTGTTGTAAATGAGTAAACGAGGATTGCATGAAGGGAAGATGTCATTGTAATGCAGTGAAGTTCACACTTTCAGAAAATATTAAGACCATTCTAAATTGCCACTGTGAGCTTTGTAGAAAGGCGAACGGAAGTGCATTTTCAACTTATGTCGTGGTCGCCAGCAATGAGTTTGTGAAGGAATGTGGTGATCTGAAAGCGATTCAGCTTTCTGATAATGCTAGTAAACACGTGTGCTTAAATTGTGCTACGCCAATTTTTAACGAAAATCCTAAATATGCTGGTCTTAAGATCGTTTATTTAGGTGCGTTGGATAACGCAAACCAATTAGTACCCTTAGTTGATACCTATTGCGAATCGCAACTCAAATGGCTAAGTGAGTTAGGAAGCTTGAGAAAAATGGAGAAGGGTTTCGGATAGCATTTTGTGGTGTTTTTCTGCTTACATATATAAGGCTGACAGTAAAGTGGAGCTGCAACACAAAATAGGTTTGCATACCGGTTTTATCCGTAAAAAAGAAAAAGGCCCCTAGAAGGGGCCTTTAGTGCAGCTTTCGCTGCCACCATGTTGAAAAGGTTCACATGGTTATGTGAATACGTTTTAGATACGCTCGTTCAGTTCCGCTGAAATTGGCGAAGACTGAAGTCCTTGCTCAGCAATCCAGGCTGATAATGTTTTGCCGTCAGCTTCAGGCGCTTGTAAATCTTTGCTCGGCATTTTCTTAACGAGAAGTGTGCCTACTTCAACCGCATTATTTGACAGCGCAGTTCTAATAAGGCTTTGGCCACCACACGAAATGCCTGAGTAGTAGTCGCGAAGTTTCAATTTAAAATCCGACTGTACGCTTCGCATTTTTTTGCGCAGTTCACCTTTGTCGTCTGCTTGTACGATAGTACAGATGTTAGCTAATGCTTCGTTAATGTCGTTAGCTTGCGCTGCGTTAGAGAAAGCTAAAGTAGATGCTGCAATTACTAGAGAAGTTTTAACGATTTTCAACATGGTTAAATTCCTTCGGTTAATTTGTTTGTCTGTTCGGGATGTATTTAAAAACAAAAATGCTGCGCGAAAAACATGCAGTGGAATAACAGCGTATCGGTTTTAATACTTTTAAGCCTTTCTAACCCAGTGGTATGGCTGGCTAGCCTTTATTAAACAAGGTGTTAGGCGAAGTTTTAGTGTTTTGATGGATAGGTATTATTTGTTTGTTTTATGAGTGAATTGATAAGAACTCTTCAGAGATGCGTTGTCCTTTGCACGTAATTTAACCCAAAAATAATGGCAATTTTTGTGCTTTTGAACATAAATAGATGGTGAGGGTTTCCTTTAATTGCGGTGGGGGAGTGATGTGATAGACCCGTTTACAGAATTAAGTATGACATTGGCTAATCCTGATGTTGCATTACCTGATTTTTTAAAAGCAGTATGTCTGGCGGTGAAAAAAGCGATCCCCAACGCTGACCGTGTTAGCCTTTGGCAATTCAACGAAGGAAACGAAAGTATTTCTTGTTTGGCCTTATTAAACGCTGGAGGCTTTTCTCAACCCACAAATTTAGTCTATCAGCGCAGCGATTATCCTGCTTATTTCGATGCAATTTTGGAAAAACTCTCTATTTTGGCACTTGATGCAAGAAACCATCCCGACACTTCTTGTTTCGCAGAGGGGTACTTTGAGGAAGAGTCAGTTCATTCAATGATGGACTATGTATTTGACAATGCCTTTTCTCCATTTGGCATAATATGTTGTGAGTCAACGGGGCAATGTGCATTGTGGGGCGATGAAGAGGTAAATGAGCTCAAACGTATAGCGCGTATTGTTTCCATCTTTTCAAACATTCGTCATTTAAGTAACTAAAATAAAAAAGCGACCCGTAGGTCGCTATTTGTCACTGCAGATTAACCTGCAACCATGTTGAATCAGCTCACATGGCTATGTGAATTTCGTTTTAGATTCGCTCGTCTAATTCAGCTGAAATTGGCGACGATTGTAAACCTTGCTCTGCAATCCACGCTTGTAGTGTTTTACCGTCAGATTCAGGCTCTTGAAGATCTTTGCTCGGCATTTTTTTAACAAGAAGCGTTCCTACTTCAACGGCATTGTTAGTTAATGCTGTTCTTATCAGGCTTTGACCGCCACATGAAATACCAGTGTAGTAATCGCGTAATTTCAACTTGAAGTCTGACTGTACACGACGCATTTTTTTGCGTAATTCACCTTTGTCGTCTGCTTGTACGATGGTGCAAATGTTTGCTAGTGCCTCGTTAATGTCATCAGCTTGTGCTGCATTAGAAAAAGCTAGAGTAGAAGCGGCGATTACTAGAGAAGTTTTAACGATTTTCAACATGGTTAAAGTTCCTTCGGTTGTGTTTAATTTGTCTGTTCGCAATTAATTAAAGAATAACTGATGTGTTTAAAAAACATGCTGAAGGATAACTGCGTATTTTATTTGATACGTTTTTGTGGGGTTAATATACAGTAGATTGTATTTAAGTTGTTGTTTTTATTGGTTTATTTAGGGCTTTTGCGGGTTCTTTGAAAGGTTGAAAAATAAGCAAATAAAGCGCAAAAAATGTGCTTTATTTGCTTCTGTTCAAGTTGTTTTCTTTTGAAAGTCTTTAGTTTTGTTGCCTTTCTTTGTCTTCCAGTTGCTCATTAATGCGTCAATAAATAGGTTATCTTTACCTGTTGAAGAGTAAACATAGAGGAAGAAATCGCTGTCGTCTTCTCGTACTATTTTTATAGTGGTGACTTCAAGCTTATCGTCGGAATAGTCTACCTCGATGTCTTTAATATCTTTGTAGGATGCAAATTCTGATACTAAGCCCACTTCGTCATCAATCCAGTAAGAAAAGACTTTTTTGTCGGTATAACCATTTCCATCTAGTTGATTTAGAAGTATTGCGTCACTATAAAAGTACTGAATTTGCTCTGTGCCCTCGATAAGATTTTCACGATACATAAAGGCGATATCGTGCGACCATAAATCACTTCCTTCAACAACATCGCCGGAAGGGAGAACATTTAATAATTGCCCTATGCTAAGCATAAGAAATGGAAAGCATATAGCGCTAATCAACACATGCCTAAAACCTATTTTGGCTCCGTTTTTACAGTCTTGGTTGTGTGATGCGTATACTTTGTTGATATAGCGAATATAAGGTACGAAAGGTAAGGGAAGCAGCATTGATAAAATGATACTGACGCTGAGTAGATCTGTCTCAAGTATAACCGCTCCAGCTGCGTCTATCGTATTTACTGTAAAATACATAACAAAATAGAGCGCCGCGGTAAGTATGCCAATATGAGTTGGAAACAATGATGGTGAATCTGACTCGTTATCAGCATGTTGTTTCAGTTTACAGTAAAGAGGATATAGCCAAAACGGTGCAAATATCCCTCGAGCAATTGGCCAGGTGCCTTTGTTATCTTGTTTTTCTATTAAAAACCAATTCCTATAAACCCAATAGTGACAATATAAGCCAAACGTAAATATGCCCATTAGCAAAAATTTGGGAAGTGGAACGACTTGAAACCGCAAGTGCTCACTGTCATTGCGAGATGTGGCTGCTAAACGCCAATCAATAAGCATTAAAATGAAAAGTACAATAAGCGCGATGGCGAGGTAGCCTAAGAATGTAAACTCATCAAAGGTGTTTGTGTTTTCAATGGTTGAAGAGGGCGCTGTGTCGGAAGAACTGTTACGCTTATACCAAATAATACTATAGCTTGAGTAGTCTCTAGCTCGGTCTCTCGCTGCGAGATATTCTTCTATTTCATCGGCAGGAACGTGGTCTTTTTTAGCACTGTACTGATACGAGAGCGTAAGGGTTTTATCTTTGTAAGTTGCACTGTATTGATAATTAAAGTACGGATTATCTTCAGAGAATTCCTCGTCATCAAATGCCCACGAGTCGTCATCGAATTGTAATTTTATCGTATTAGCAACGTCCATTGGAAATGAGCGAGCGTAGGGAGCGTTGCGGTTTATCACTTTAGGTTTAGTCAGTTGATTACGCACGTCGGTTGCGTAAAAATCCATTTCGAAACCATGTTCACTTTCTGTAAAAGCGTTTTCAATTACATAGTGCTCATTGAGCGTCGCCCTACCGTTTTCGGCGTTGACAACTAAAGAAAGTGGCGTTGCTACGGTTGCGTTAGGAAATGCACGTTGATAGTACTCAAGATATTGCTTTTCTAGGCTTGCTGCACCGTCTTCCTCATAATTAGAAAGAATGCGCTGCGCTTGCCTGCCTAAATACTGTGACTTTACATATAATTGTGCGTTCTCTTTGATGTCTTTTGGAATAACGTAGGTCTCTATAACATCAATATTTGAAATACTTGTGGCATTCATTTGTGTGAGTGATTTTTCATTTTCTCTCACTACCAATGCGTACCCAAAGTCAGGTTGATAGAGGTTATCTATTGGCCCGAATTGATCTGTCATTGTTGGGTCGAGCCAAAGTGATTTATCGTCAATAATTGCGTTGACAATAACATGGTCAAAGCGCGTCACTGCAGGGGGGAGCGTATCGAGGGACTTACCTATTTCGGTGTTAACCAATGCAGGGAATCCAGTAATACCAAGCTCACGCATAATGGCAAGAAGCAATACTGACTTGTCTTTGCAGTCGCCATATTTTAGACGTAATGTGTCCTTCGATGGTGTCGGTATGTGAGAATTTGCACCTATCTCTATTCCTACGTAGCGTATGTTGTTTTGAACGTAGCTCAGCGCTTTTGCTAATTGCGCTTCTGTGGATGCAGTCTGGTTTTTAATGTCTTGTGCGATTGCTCTGACAGAGTCGTCCACACCTAAATCTTGATACAAGGTCATGGCCCACTCGTTAACGGCTTGCCAGCTGGGCATCTCGGTATAATTTATTTGATGGCGCGGTAAAAACCAATCAGGTGACTGGTTGTCGAATTGCTGTGGAGGCACCATTTCGATATGTACGCTGTAATCGGTGAAACCGTCGCTTTGCGTTTTCGTAACTGGGGTCTGTCCGTTTCGCTGGCTTACGTAGAGAGGGGAGGATTTACCCCACAAAACACGATGGTATTGGTCTTCTACCGGAATATTCCATACTAGTGTGCGGCCAGTTGAAAAAATACCTCGATAGACGGGGTTACTGCCAATAATTGAATAGCTAAAGTCAACCGTATCGCCAACTAAAACATCGTCTAAAATTGCATTGTAAGTGATTGTGCCATCGTAGATGCGACGCTCAAAATCTTGCTCGCTGTTGAATAAAGAAATATCAGCACTTTCTAATCGACTAACACGTTCACCGTCTCTTACAACGCTAATTTCGTGGATCAAAAGTGATTCATAAGTGGGATCAAAGTGAATTTCAATCTGCGAACTGCCATCCAACCCTTTTGCGTTAGCGACTGTTTGTGCAATTCGCGTGTAGTATTGCTTTTCTCCCTCGCTTGTTACCTTTATTTGATCGTCAACCACACGATAGAAAACGCCGCTAGATATAAGGTCCACAGGAATTGGCGTGGTGGTGTCAAGCACGCGTTTTTTTACCCAGTATGGGGTAGGAGTATTGCGATAACCTTCACTTTCTGCGCTTAACGCCCCAAACGAGAATAAACCAACAACAATAACAACAAAGGTAAAGACTGATTTCATAAAATCCATTTCACACAGTAAATTCAACCAAGCAATATACCTAAAATATGACTTGAGTTTTAGTAATAATTAGTCGCAATGATTGGAGCAAATTAGGCATCATAACACAAAGAAAAAAGCGGCCCGTGGGCCGCTTCTTAAAGTGCAGATTGCTCTGCAACCATGTTGAACTGATTTCACATGGCGTGAATATGTTTA
Source organism: Alteromonas sp. 009811495 (assembly GCF_028865455.1). Classification (NCBI taxonomy): domain Bacteria; kingdom Pseudomonadati; phylum Pseudomonadota; class Gammaproteobacteria; order Alteromonadales; family Alteromonadaceae; genus Alteromonas; species Alteromonas sp. 009811495. The sequence continues at coordinate 2,508,434 of NZ_CP113972.1, read as the reverse complement.
TAGACGGTCGTTAATTACCGCTGCAATTGGGCTGTCTTGCAAGCCATTTTCAGCCACCCATGCTTGTAGTGTTTTGCCATCTGCTTCAGGTGCAGCTAGGTCGCTTTTAGGCATCTTTTTAACAAGCAGTTCACCTGCTTCTACTGCGTTGCTCAGTAGAGCCGTACGGATAAGGCTGTTACCTCCGCAGCTTACGCCTGAATAATAGTCTCGCAGCTTCAAACGATAGTCCGACTCTACAGCACGCATTTTTTTACGTAGTTCGCCTTTGTCGTCTGCTTGAACGATAGTGCAAATGTTGGCTAGTGCTTCGTTTACATCTGCTTGTGCCATACCTGACACACCTAGTGTTGCTGCAATAACAAGAGAAGTTTTAACAATTTTCAACATGGTTAAATTCCTTCAAAATTTGGTTAACGGATACTTACTCGACCCCTGTATTAAAGTAAAAGATTGGCCACAGAAAAACATAGAAGGTGATAACTGCGTATTCGATTTAATACGTTAAAGACGTTATGTATTTGATAGGTTGAAAAAAAACCGTCTTTTTGTTGATGCTATTTCAAGCTAAATGAGAAATTTGACAGAGTGAAAAAATAAAAAGCGACCCGAAGGTCGCTTCTTACCGTGCAGAGATACCCCTGCAACCATGTTGAATTGACTTCACATGGCGTGAAAATTATTACAGACGAGCGCTGATAACTGCCGCGATTGGACTATCTTGAAGACCATTCTCCACTACCCACGCTTGTAGCGTTTTGCCATCAGCTTCAGGTGCTTCTAAATCGCCTTTTGGCATCTTTTTAACAAGTAGTTCGCCCGTTTCAACTGCGTTACTCAACATCGCAGTGCGGATCAGACTATTGCCGCTACAACTGATACCTGAATAATAATCGCCCAGTTTTAAGCGATAGTCGGCTTCTACTGCACGCATCTTCTTGCGCAATTCGCCTTTGTCATCTGCTTGCACAATAGTACAAATATTTGCTAACGCTTCGCTTACATCGGCATGAGCAAAATTAGAAAGTGCTAATGCACCAACAACAACTGAAGTTTTTACGATTTTCAACATGGTCAATATCCTACAATCAGCATAAGAACGATTCTTTGCTTGATAAGAATTAAACGTTAAAATTCGAGGGTAGAAAATAATCAGGGTAATACACAGGTATTAAAGTGGATACTAATTGAGAGGTTTGTTTGCTGAAAAAGTTATAATAATCAAAGTATTGGTATGGTTGTTGGCGGTGTGCGCTATGACGGCGAAGCGATACTAAAAGGCGCCTTGTAGGGTGTGTCACTACAAGGCAACCGTTAACATTTTAGTGTGGCTTGAAGTTGCTGGCGACTTCCATAATTTGTTCACGCATCCACATATGCGCGTAGTCGTGGTCTGCACTTACGTGCCAGTATAGGAAGTACTCAACAGGTTGAAGGTCAAACGGCATCTCGTAGATTGCCAGGTCGTAGTGTTTCGCTAAATGAAACGGTAGGCAAGCGATAAGGTCAGTCTTTACTATAGTACTGGGAACCGTTAAGAAGTGTTGGCCTCGCATTACTTCTTTTCTACGTTTACCCATTTTATCTAAAGCGATATCGATTGGACCCGCTCCAGATTTACGTTGAGATACATTGATATGGCCTAACCGTAAAAAAGTGTCTAAGTCGAGGCCATTTTTAAGTGCTGGGTGATTTTTTCTTGCAAGGACAACAAATCGGTCTTGAGCAATTTTTTCTTTGCACAGGTGTGGGTCTGTGAACGTTGAGGCATCAGCAAAAAAGTCGAGGGTGCCAGCTGCCATTGCCGAAACCACCTGGCTCCTTGGAATTTCATAGTTGGTCAAAGCAATATTAGGTGCCAAGTTTTGCAGTCGCGCAACCAGACGCGGCATGATACTCGCTTCTAACAAATCTCGGCTTGCAAAATTAAATGACTTTTCAGCAGTAAGGGGGTCGAAAGTATGACTTTCTTGTACGCTTTTTCTCAAAAGCGCTAACGCTTGTCTAGCGGGTACGATAATGTTTTGCGCAACGGGTGTTGGCGTCATGCTATGCCCCGTGCGAACAAATAGCGGATCGTTGAGCATTTCTCTTAGTCTCGCTAACGAGTTACTTACCGCTGGCTGAGTAATACACAATACGTCAGCGGCTTTCGTGAGACTGCCTGCTGTATAAATAGCGTCAAATACCGCGAAGAGATTTAAATCGATTCTATTGAGATTCATAACTAATCCTTTAAGCGCGAGTGCTCTGAATAAGCCAATAGACACTGAAGCTTTGGCGCTCGCCTAAATGCTACATAGCTTCTACGAATAATTTACGTTAGTGTAACAAGAATATTTATAAATACCTATTATTAAAAGTTAATTGAAACATTCAAGCTAATAATAGTAGTTTTGTCTTAGATTAATGTTCATTGGACTGAAATATGAAAACTCTCATAGATTTAGCTGTAGGGGATGTGCTCACACAGCCCGACTGGTTAGAAGTAACGCAAAATATGATTAATCAATTTGCTGATGCGACAGGTGATCATCAGTGGATTCATCTCGATAGTGAGCGATGCAAAAGCGAAAGTCCATTTGGCACTACGATAGCGCATGGCTTTTTAACCGCTAGTCTTATGCCAAAAGCATTTGGCGAAGTTATCGCGCCAAGCGAAAAAGTCGCTTCTATGATCAACTATGGAATTGATAAACTCCGCTTTTTAGAGCCTGTCAAAAGTGGTGATGCAGTGAAATATACATTCACGCTAAGTGAGACTGTGGAAAAACGACAGGGGAAACTATTTAAAGTTGATGGCAAGTGTATATTGAAATCGTCGGGCAACGCTGCACTTGTGGGAAGTTTTCTAATGTTGGCAGTGCTTAGACCTTAAATTTATTATTCTGAGAAACTAAGAGACCAAAAGAAACGTGATGCCTCTTTTGGTCTTTAAAATGACGGCGATGAATGTGAAGTCTAAATTAATTAGAAGCTTCTTCTGCACCTTCTTCAATGGCTTCGCCTGCACTTTGTATGTCTTTTCCTGCACCTTCTACAGTAGCGCATCCGCCTAACCCACCAAGACCGCCAGCAAGTACCAACATAAAAAATACATTCTTTAGTTTTGACATCTTAATTAACTCCATGTGTTGCTCCTTTTATTACTCTATTGTTTAGTCATTCATTTGGTGCGAAAGCAGTTCTACATTCATGACATTCACACTTTTTATTCCTGCACAGTAGATGCTTTTCCACCGTTTCCATCTTGATGGGAGCGTTCTGCAGCAGAGGATTGCTTATTGCTATTGCTATTGCTCTTGCACTCAGAATCAGATGTTCTGTTTTCTGATTTAGCTAACATAGCATTGAGTTTGTCACCACCCTTGGCATTAAAGTCCAGCGTTCTGATGGGGAATGGGATTAATATGTCGTTCTCTTCCAGCACGTTTTTTACTGTATTGATTGCATCGTGGCGAACAAACATGAAGCCGGGATCACCGGGATAGCGGATCCAAAACCATAATAATAAGTTAATTGAAGAGTCTCCGAACGACTCAGCATATACCGCCGTTTCATCTTTCTTGATAACGTAATCTTTGTCGTTCATGGCATCTGTAATAACGCTTGCCGCAGTTTCGATGTCGTCAGCGTAGGAAATGCCAACCGGTATTTCTATTCTGCGATAACCTAAATACGAATAGTTGGTAAGGATATTTCTAAAAAGAATCTTGTTCGGAATAACTTCTAATTGACCATAGAAGGTTTCAACCAATGTATTACGCAGATTTATTTCTTTAACGTTACCAAATACGCCTTCAGCTTCAATAACATCTCCGATATCAAAGGGCTTGCGAATGCCCATAGCGACGCCGGCAATAAAATTTTCGGTCATGTCTTGGAAGGCAAAGCCAATTGCCAATCCCACAATACCTGCACCTGCTAATAAAGAGGTGACGGTTCCTTTAAGCCCAACAAAATCAAGCGCGATAAAAATACCCGCTACAATGATTATTGTTTTAATGATTGAGGTTAGTAGCCCCGCTATTTGCCGTGACTCAAAAGTACGTCGCATGAGTTTTCCAACGACATTGCCTATGATCTTAGCGAGTACGCCGAATACAATTGCAATCAAAAATGCGACAACAATATTCGGCAAGGTCGTTATTGCACTCTCTACCCAAGTTTCGAGTTTTTCACTCAACAGCTTGTAAATCTCATCAACTTTGGGAAATTCCATAAACACCTTAATGCAATGACTTATTCAATGAGTAAGGGTAATCAAGAACTATTCCTGCCTTTAATGAGTTTTAAGTTGCTGAAAATATTGTCTATTTATGTTTATTAAGTGCTTTGGTAAACCGACCGATGGGAAGATATTTCATGGTTTTGGCAACATATTCACAGTAACAAGCGTTACTGAACGCGTGTTTAGCATTACTTCACCATAAGTATGTCTGGTCTGACCATGTGTAAAATTGATGTAAACATATTATTCACAATAAATTTACAAACTTAAATTTCAAGCATAGTATCAATTGTGTAGGTCACCGATGAGCGGTGCCTCACACAATAACAACACGAAATCGAATAGCCTGTTACTAGCGGAGCGTGTGTGTAGTAAAGCCGGTAGTGATAAGCCCAGATTTGGAATCACACTATGAAATTGAAAACGCGTAAGACCGCAGTTGCTGCAATGGTTGGCACTGCACTGTTTTGTTCTCCTTTTCTTGCAACGGCTCAGGATGCTGATACAGAAAGCGAGAAAGAAGCGAAAAAGGATGTAGAGCTTATTCTCGTGACCGGCAGTTTCGTACGCCGTAGCGAAAACTTTGAATCTCCCTCACCACTTGCTGTGGTAGACAGCGTAGCGATTGATGCCATTGGTGCTAAAAATATCGCTGATATCACACAAACACTCACAATTAATACCGGTGCTGAGAATAACCCTGATGCGTTTACGCAAAACGCAACCGCTGGTACATCTAATATTAACCTAAGGGGCTTGGGTGTAGCATCAACGTTAGTACTGCTGAACAACAAACGCCAAGTAGTCAATGCACAACCGACTAATGAAGGCTTAAACTTTGTTGACACCAGTTCACTTGTGCCAATGATTGCCATTGACCGAATGGAAGTTGTTAAAGACGGCGCTTCAGCGCTGTATGGTTCAGATGCCGTTGCTGGTGTTGTTAACTTTATCACCAAGCGCAATTACGACGGTGCCATGGTTAGCGTTGATTATCAAGATGGCGCGCATGGCGATAACAAAGAGTACATTCTTCAAGGTCTTTGGGGAGCAACGGGAGACAAGGGGAACGTAATTGCTGCGATAAGCTACACAAACCGCTCACCGTTGTTTATAAATGATAGACGTTTAAGTCGTCCCCAGGACGACACGAGCGCACTAGGTAATCCAGCGAGCTTCTTTATTGCACCAGGCGTTCCCGTAATTGACCCATATGGATGTGAAGAATTTGGGGGCTATCCACAAGTGCTTGCGCCAGAGGGTACAGTTCCTGGTCTTGATGTTGGTTTGTGTGGATTTGATTTTGGTCCATATTATTCATATGTTCCTGACGAAAGTCGTATAAACGCGTATACACGTGCTGAATACGAATTTACCGACGATATTACGTGGACAACTGAAATAGGCATGGCAAGAAACCGTGCTGAGCGTGGTGGTGCACCAAGTTTTCCGATTCTTACTGCGCCTGTCGTACCTGATTATCACCCACAAAATCCATTTGGTCGTTCAGTAGCGTTTTTTGGACGTGCTGAAGGTAATGGTCAACCTGGTGATGCAGCAAATACCGAATCGGATACGTTCCGTTTTAGTACTAATTTGCAAGGTGTCACTGACTCAGGTTTCTGGGAAGTGAGCTACACCCGCGCGGTGAACGATTTCTTGTTCTCGGTACCTGATGTGCTTAACACTGAGTTCCAGTTAGCGTTACTAGGATTTGGCGGTTCAGACTGTAATCCGGTATTAGGTGCGCCTGGTCAAGGAAGCTGTGAATTCTTTAATCCTTTTGCAACCTCATATACAAGCGCGCCGAACTCTGACTATGTAATTAGTTCATTCACTGGTAAGCAAGTTATCGATTCGAAAGCCGATCTTGAAGTGTTCGAGGCGTTTACGTCATTCGATACGTTTGAAATGGGTGGGGGCTATGCAGCACTGGCACTTGGTATTCAGTATCGAGAAAATAAGTTGTCGCAAGATTACGACGAACTGTCTAACCAAGATAGTTTTACTTTTGTTATCGGTAACCCTGATTTAGATGGAAGCCAAGATGTATGGGCTGCTTTCGGTGAATTGGCGTTGCCAATAAACGATGAACTAGATGTGCAAGTTGCTGTTCGCTATGAAGATTATGGCGGCAATATTGGCAGCACAGTAGACCCTAAACTTGCGGTTTCTTGGCGCGCATCAGATGAATTCTCGCTACGTGGTTCAATATCAACGTCGTTTAGAGCGCCAACGGTATTCCTTGCACAAGGTGGAGCCACGTCATTACAGCAGGTGGTTGACCCTGTTCAGGGGGCACAAGCTTTTGTAGCGGTTCGCACGGTGGGTAATGAGGACCTGAAGCCAGAAGAGTCTACGGCATATAACATTGGCTTCTCTTACGAGCCATTTAGAGACTTGTCGGTAGAGGTTGACTATTGGAACTTTGAATTCGAAGATTTGATCATCCAAGAAAATGCACAAGCACTGCTTAACGCAGACCCAACAGATACCGACAGAATTGTTCGTGCTGGCGACCCAGTAAGTGGTCCTGTACTTCAAATTAACAATACTTATGTAAATGCAAGTTCACTTGAAACGTCAGGTATTGACTTTGTTACTAGCTACAAGATGGAAACAGAGTTAGGTAACTTTACGCCGTCAATACACGCAACGTACATCACTAAGTATGACTTGATGGATCCACAAGCGGGTAATGTTGACGGTGCTGGTCGCCGTAACTTCAATAACATCGGTGTATCGTCACCGGAGCTTCGAATGAACATTGGTTTGGCTTGGCAACATGATGTACACGCTGCAAATCTATTTGTACGATACATTTCTTCGTACGATGATGATCAAAACTGCGCAGATGGCACATCCAACACAGGCGGTTGCGCGAATGGTTTCTATGAAATCGACAGCATAGTTACCGTTGATGCGCAGTATAATATCGACTTGGGCAGTGTGTTTAATACTGAGCAAAGCTACGTATTAACTGTGGGCGGTATAAACTTGTTTGATGAAGAGCCTCCGCAAGTATTTACTAACAGTGGTTTTGACTCAAAAGTTCACGACCCTCGTGGACGCCAGATATACGCAAGACTGGCTGTAGAGTTCTAAAGCGCTTTCACTTTAGTGTTTGTAAGATAAAACCGACCTTAAGGCTAAGGTCGGTTTTTTTGTAAACTTTAATCACCACAGGATTTTTTGTTTTATTCTTTCTGCTGCTTTTAATCTTTTCCGTATCTATTAGAGTAACCACAAACAACAGTAATAGGGGATCTCTTATGCCAGATAAGTTGTCAAATGCAGAAATTCAAACCAAGCTTGAAGCATTGAACGCCATGATTAGTGATGACGTAAAATGGGAGCAAGACGGTGATGCTATTAAAAAGACGTTTACGTTCAAAAGTTTTATTAGGGCTTTCGGGTGGATGTCTCAAATTGCCATTTGGGCGGAAAAGCTTAAACATCATCCAGAATGGTTCAATGTGTATAATAAAGTAGAAGTTCGATTAACCACTCATGATGCTGATGGCCTTAGCGAATTGGATTTTTCCTTAGCAGAAAAGATGGAAAAATTTAAATAATTGGTTAGCCATATTTTGCTTTTCGTCACAATTAGGGGCTAATTCGTATTAACTTTGTACACATTGGTCAAATTAACCGCGAACAGTCAGAAATTTGAAATATTTCGGTGTTAGGCACTTGTGTTAGTAAAGTCCCTATGTATAATACGCACCACGTTGAAGCGAGGCACTAAACGAATCGCTTTGAGCGGTAATTTTCTGGCGCGGGATGGAGCAGTCTGGTAGCTCGTCGGGCTCATAACCCGAAGGTCGTAGGTTCAAATCCTGCTCCCGCAACCACAGAAAATTAGGTGAATTTTTTAAATGTGTAAACAACACGTTTAACCGTACAGACGCGGGATGGAGCAGTCTGGTAGCTCGTCGGGCTCATAACCCGAAGGTCGTAGGTTCAAATCCTGCTCCCGCAACCACATTAAGAACCCAGCATTTGCTGGGTTTTTTCTTTTCAGCGTGAAAATAAGCTTACGTATCTCATTACCCTCGAAGGTAGTATGTATTTACGAATATACTTCGTGCACTTCACAACACTCCACCACTTTGTAAGTATCGCACCACGCTTCGTATAGCTTTTGTATAGTTAAATCACATTGCAACTTGTGCTAATTTGGGTATATCGAAGTAATGATGTATACGATAAAGCGCAATATGCTTCGTCTATTATTGCGTGCCCAAAAGACAATAATTTATATGTTTGTGTGCAGTCTACTGAGTAACTAAGGCTTAAATATGGTGTCTCAATATTTTAATTTTGAAGAACAAGCTAGGCTCATAGAAGGATTCTATAACTTACCTCTGGTGCTTTTATCATTGATTGTCGCCATTTTTGCGTCATTCATGGCATTTAATGTGGCGGGGCAAGCCGCGGTAACTGAAGAGAAAAGTCGCAAAAACATTTTACTGGGTACGGGAAGTTTAGCCTTAGGCGGTGGTATTTGGTCGATGCACTTTCTGGGTATGACTGCCTTTGACCTATGCCTCCCCGTTGACTACAACGTTTCTATTACTGCACTGTCTGCCTTGCCCGGTATCGCTGCTGCGTGGGTAGCGTTAAATTTACTGATAAGAAGCAAAATAACAGTTCACGAAATTGTCATTGGAGGGATTCTGGTTGGTGCAGGTATAGGTACCATGCACTACAGCGGAATGGCCGCAATGGAAATGGCACCGCTATTGCGTTATGACCTCCCTATATTTTTATTGTCAATTGTTGTGGCGGTTGCGTTGGCCATGTTGTCGTTGTGGATAAAGTTTGGCATTACAGCAGCAACTAAATCAAAAGACCTGTTGGGTAAACACGTTGTTTTGGCCAGTGTTGTCATGGGCTTAGCTATTGCAGGAATGCATTATACGGGCATGGCAGCTGCACGTTTTGTATTACCTCCGGGCTTAGAAACTTCAAATCAGACGTCCGAAGTTGCGGCTGTTCTGGCAATTTCCATTGCAATTTTTACAGTAACGTTAATTGCCATTGTGTTGGGTATAACACTGCTCTTTAAATATAAAGATGTAATGTTGCGCGCGGTCGAAAGTGAGAGGATCCAAAGTGCTATTACCGACACCGCGGTGGATGCCATTCTTACAGTAGATAATAAAGGGATTGTACGCACGGCAAATCCTGCAGTTGCCGATATCTATGGATACACACAGAGCGAGATTATTGGTATGCATGCATCTGCTCTCGTTCCGCCCGAGCGTCGGCACATGTACAATGATGATTTTTTTAACCAGCGAGTCGTTCCGACTGAACAAATCATTGGTGCGGGAAGGGAAGTTGAAATATTACGCAAAGATGGAACGCGGATACCTGCTCGAGTCGGAATAGGGTATACAAAGGTAGATGATAAACCTGTTTTTGTTTCTTTTGCTTCAGATTTACGTGCGCGCAAAAAAATGGAAGACGCGCTTAGGGAAAGTGAAGCAAAATTTAGAAGCCTAATTGCTAACATTCCAGGTGCTGCTTATCGAGCGCTATGTAAAGACGGTTGGCCAATGGTATTTATTAGCAACGCCATTAAAGAGATAACCGGCTATCCTCCCGAAGATTTTGTATTGCCTAACCCTAAGCGACACTTTTCAGAACTTTATCACCCTGACGATGCGGCTGCATTAAGCGATGTATCGTCATTTCAAGACACCTTTACCATTGAATACCGTTTAATTGATAAAGCGGGAAATACTCGCTGGGTTATTGAACAAGGTACGTGCGTAAAAGCTGATGACGGTGAATTACTGTACATAGATGGCTTTATTACCGACATTACCAAGCGTCGTCAGATGGAAGAAGAGTTAAAAATCGCAAAAAATAATGCGGAGCAGGCAGCGGCAGCAAGAACGGCGTTTCTTGCCAATATGAGTCATGAGATCCGAACACCAATGAACGCCATTATTGGATTTAGTGATCTCATGCTTACAGAGGCACTTCGAGAGGAACAGAAGTCTCATCTCACAACGATTAATCGCTCAGCGCGCTCTTTATTGCATTTGCTCAATGATATCTTAGACAGCGCCAAATTAGACAAAGGTAAACTAGAACTAGATTATCGAGATTTTTGCTTACGAGAGGAACTGGATTTAGTTATTTCAACATTCTGGTTGGAAGCAAAACGCAAAAAAGTGACGCTATCTTTAGACGTTGATGAATCTGTTGCAAAGGGCTATCACGGTGTCCCGGAAAGGCTAAGGCAAGTCCTAAATAATTTAATCGGTAATGCCGTTAAATTCACTCATGAGGGTGAAGTGCAAGTGCGCGTGCACAGCGATGGTAAACAGGTTTATTTCGAAGTTTCTGATACAGGAATTGGCATGACGCCTGAACAGGTGGAAAAGGTGTTTGATCCATTTTCTCAAGCGGATGCGTCAATGAGCCGAAAATACGGTGGTACAGGGCTGGGGACGACTATATCCAAACAATTAGTTGAGTTAATGGGCGGAAATATTTTTGCCCAAAGCGTTATAAATCAAGGAACAACATTTACCTTTAGACTTCCACTTGAACCTGTTGAGTTGAAAAGTAGGAGTGAGGCTGAAAAAGTGCATCACAATGTAACATCGCTTTCGCCACTTCGCGTATTGGTGGTTGACGATGTACATCAAAATATCGAGTTGTTGTCATTGCTGCTGAAGCGAAATGGGCACAGTGTTGACAGCGCATCTGACGGTGAAATTGCATTACAGAAAATGCAAGATTACAGTTTCGACGTAGTGCTAATGGATTTGCAAATGCCGAAAATGGATGGCCTCGAAGCTGCAAAGCAAAGGCGTGCCTATGAAAAAGCTGAAGGCTTGTCTCCACTGCCGATAATTGCACTTACTGCAAGTGTACTCATACAAGACAAGCATGCTGCGCAAAATGCGGGAATGGAAGGATTTGCAAATAAGCCTGTAGATTTCCCCTCGTTAATGGAAGAAGTTGCCAGAGTGCTTGATATAAGTACTAGTGCAATAACGAGCAATGACCTTGCTGAAAAGGCTAACGTACTTGACGATAACGGAACAGACAATGACACAGCTGTTATACACGATTCCCATATCATTAATATGAAAAAAGCGGTTGCATTGTGGGGGAGTGAACTTGTTGTACTTCAAGAGATTGATAAGTTTGTCGTTGACAGTAAAGAAAAAATTGACGATTTAATGAGTGCACTTATCGCAGAAGACTATAATAAGGTAGTTGCTGTTACGCATAATTTGAAAGGTACGTCAGGTAACTTGTGTTTAACCGCATTCTTTAAAACGACGTTATTGCTTGAAGCCGACGCTATTAAAGAAGAAGTCGATATAGAACAAGTGAACCAATTGCGTAATGCTATTGAAGCGATAGAGCAGATGTTAAGTGAATCGCCACTGTATGGTGAACAAGCAATAAACGAAAGTATTGATAGCGACTTATTACTTGCGCACTTAAAACAAATGCTAAAAAGTGTCGAGCAGAATATGCTGGATGAAGAAGAATTGACATTCTTGCGTGACATTGGTTTAAGCAAGTTTAAGGATGATGTCGCCCAAATTCTGTTAGATATTGATGATTTTGAATTTGAATCTGCGCAGCACGGAATAAAAGCGCTGATAGATGAGTTGGAGCAAGTGCGAGCGTAGTCATGTTAGATAGTGAAGTAACAAAACCGACATTGTTATTGGTCGACGATGAACCTGTCAACTTACGCGTTTTAAAGCAGTTGCTCGCTGCTGATTATCAACTGATCTTCGCTAAAAATGGTGAAGAGGCCCTGAAATTAGCGCCCGCTAGAAAACCAAACCTGATTCTTTTGGATGTAATGATGCCCGGTATTACGGGGTTTGAAGTGTGTCGACAACTTAAAGGTTTGCCTGAAACAAAGCATATCCCTATTATTTTTGTGACTGCGCTAAATGATGATCACGATGAAGCGGAAGGTTTTGATGCCGGTGCCGTCGATTACATTATTAAACCCATATCACCCGCTGTAGTAAAAGCCAGGGTGAAAACGCATTTAAGTTTGGTGCAAGCCGATGAGTTGCTCGAAAGCCGATTACAAGTTGTGCAGCGTTTAGGGCGAGCAGCTGAGTACAAAGATAACGAAACGGGCATGCATGTAATGCGCATGAGCCATTATTCAAAGGTATTGGCAGTTGCATATGGGCTAACTGATAAACAGGCAGAAATATTACTGCATGCTGCTCCAATGCACGATATTGGTAAAATTGGAATTGCCGATAGCATTATGCTTAAACCCGGCAAACTAACCGACGAAGAGTTTGCGTTAATGAAGCATCACCCTGAAATTGGTGCTGAAATCATTGGTGATTGCGGCGACTCTTTGTTACTTAATGTGGCAAAGTCGGTGTCACTGACTCATCATGAGAAATGGGATGGCAGTGGCTACCCCCGTGGCTTGTCAGGGGAAGATATTCCTATCGAAGGGCGAATTTGTGCTATTGCCGATGTTTTTGATGCATTAACCAGTAAGCGACCATACAAAGAAGCTTGGAGTATAGAAAAAACAGTTGACTTCCTTAAAGAACAAAAGGGAAAACATTTCGAGCCCAAATTGGTTGATTTACTTATTGAGAATTTACCGCAAATATTAGAAATCAAAGCCACGTTTAAAGACGAAGAGTAATAGAATACACTCTCGCGGCTATTGGCTGTTGCTTAATGCACCGCCTATCAGTATAATGTGCGCATTCAATGATGAGCGCGGGCTCCCTCAGTGTTTAGGAAAGTAACGCACTCGTTGTTAGCAAGCTATCACCTTGTGGTGGTTTTACCCATAGGCTTGCAACTGCCCTTGTTGGCAGGTATGGGTTCAGAATTTTAATAAAAGCCCCGCTAGTCCGGGGCTTTTTGTTGTATTAAAACCTGGAGTCAGCCTCGCTGAGCCGGGTGATGACAGGTGGGCTTTAGGCCCTTTTTTCGTTTTTGGAGGTTTGCATTGGCAAAACTTGAAGAGAAACTAACCGAAATGCTAGAGCCAGGTGTTGAAGCACTTGGTTTTGAGTTGGTTGGCATCGAGTTTGTACGAGCGGGGAAACATTCGATTCTTCGCGTTTTTATTGATCATGAAAACGGTATTACCGTAGATGATTGTGCAGATGTAAGTCATCAGGTTAGCGCAATTTTGGACGTTGAAGATCCAATTAGCACTGAATACAACTTGGAAGTGTCATCACCAGGTATGGACAGACCGCTTTTCAAAGAAAAGCACTACATTGAGTCTGTGGGTGAAGTGGTTCAAATTCGTTTGTCTATGCCGATGGGCGACAGACGTAATTTTAAAGGCAAAGTACTCGCGTGCGAAAATGGCATGGTAAGTATTGAAGTGGATGGCCAGCAGTTCCAGTTAGCTGTGGCGAATATCGAAAAAGGTAACGTTGTTCCCACGTTCGATTAACGGAACAGCTCTGCTTTCATCGACGAAAGCAAAAGAGAGGCGAAAATGAATAAAGAAATTTTGTTAGTGGCGGAAGCCGTTTCAAATGAAAAACAAGTGCCTAGAGAGAAGATTTTTGAAGCGCTAGAGTTCGCAATTGCTAGTGCAACCAAAAAGAAAAACGAAGGCGAAATTGAAGTTCGTGTAAGCATCGACAGAACGTCGGGTGACTTTGATACATTCCGTCGCTGGCTAGTCATTCCTGACGATCAAGAGCAGGAGAATCCATTTGCTGAAATTACTTGGTCTGCGGCACAAGTTGACGAACCAGAGATTCAACTAGGCGATTATGTGGAAGAGCAGATTGAATCTATCAAATTCGACCGCATAACTACGCAAACCGCTAAGCAAGTTATCGTACAAAAAGTACGTGAAGCTGAGCGTCAGCAAATGATTGCTGAATACGAAGACAAAGTGGGTGAGCTGGTTACAGGTACAGTTAAGAAAGTTAACCGCGACAATATCATCATCGACTTAGGTAACAACGCAGAAGGCGTTATCTACCGCGACGATATGCTTCCTCGTGAAACTTTCCGTCCGGGCGATAGAGTACGTGGTCTTCTTTACGTTATCCGTCCAGAAGCGCGTGGCGCACAGCTATTTATTAGCCGTACTCACCCAGACATGCTCGTTGAGCTATTCCGTTTAGAAGTTCCAGAAATCGCGGAAGAAACACTAGAAATTAAATCTGCGGCTCGCGACCCAGGCTCACGCGCAAAGATTGCGGTTAAAACTAATGATAAACGCTTAGACCCAGTGGGTGCTTGTGTTGGTATGCGTGGTTCTCGCGTACAAGCAGTATCTGGTGAACTTGGCGGCGAGCGTGTTGATATCGTGCTTTGGGATGAAAACCCAGCGCAGTTCGTTATCAATGCAATGGCACCTGCTGAAGTTGCGTCAATCGTTGTTGATGAGGACAGCAACAGCATGGATGTAGCGGTTGAAGCTGACAACTTAGCACAAGCAATTGGCCGTAGTGGTCAAAACGTCCGCCTAGCTAGCCAGCTTACTGGCTGGGAACTTAACGTGATGACAGTTGACGACCTCAACAAGAAACACGAAGAAGAAAATGCGAAGGTACTTGATCTGTTTACTGCAGGTCTTGATATTGACGAAGAGTTTGCATCTGTACTTGTAGATGAAGGCTTCACCACACTTGAAGAAGTGGCATACGTGCCGGCAAGCGAACTTCTTGCGGTTGAAGGATTAGATGAAGAAACCGTAGAAGAGTTGCGCAACAGAGCGCGCGCTTATCTTACTACTCGAGCGTTAGCAAACGAAGAATCGCTTGAAGGTGCAGAACCTACAGAAGCCTTATTAAATCTTGAAGGTATGAGTAAGCACGTGGCGTATGTGTTGGCCAGCCGCGGTGTTACCGACCTTGAAGAATTAGCAGAACAAGGTACCGATGATATCAGTGATATCGATGAGCTGGACGAAGAAACTGCAGGCGCCCTTATTATGGCTGCCCGTAATATCGTTTGGTTCAGTGAAGAAGAGTAAGGTCAACAGGGGGAAAATTACGTAATGGCAGATGTATCTATTGAAAAGCTCGCCAGCGACATTGGTACGACCGTTGACCGATTGGTTGGCCAGTTTAAAGACGCGGGTATCACAAAGAGTGCCGGCGATCAGGTAAACGAAGACGAGAAACAAAAACTATTGGATCATTTAAGTAAGCAACACGGCAGTGCAGCCGAACCGACGCGTATGACACTTAAGCGCAAAACGACAAGCACACTAAGCGTGGGCAAGTCGAAAGAAGTTAAAGTAGAAGTACGTAAAAAACGCACTTACGTGAAGCGCAGCGATATTGAAGAACAGCAGCGTCAAGCGGAAGAAGAGGCGAAGCGTCTTGAAGAAGAAGCACGCCTTAAGCGCGAAGCGGAAGAAAAAGCAGCTGCAGAAGCGAAAAAAGCGGCTGAAGAAAAAGCGCGTAAAGCTGCAGAAGCGAAAAAAGCAGCTGACGAAGAACGTGCCCGTCGCGCTGAGCAAGCAAAGAAAGAAGCTGAAGCACGCAAAGCAGACGAGCCTGAAATGACAGAAGCTGAAAAAGCGGAAGCCGAAGCGGCGCGTCAAGAAGAAGAGCGTCTTCGTAAAGCGCAAGAAGAAGAAGCGCAGAAAAAGCTTGAAGAAGAAGCGAAAAAAGCAGCTGATGAAGCGCGCAAACTAGCTGAAGAAAACGAGCGTCGCTGGAAAGAAGAAGAAGAGCGTCGTAAGAAAGCGGAAGCGGAAGAAGTTCACTTGCACTCAAATCGTTATGCTCAAGAAGCAGAAGACGAAGAAGATATGCAGGTTGAGCGTTCATCGCGTCGTCGTCGCAAGTCGAAGAAAAACGCAGGCGAACACCTTAAGCAAGGCTTTAACAAGCCAGCTGCACCTGTAGAGCGTGTAGTTAAGCTTGGCGCAACTATCACTGTTGGCGAACTTGCAAGTAAGCTTGCAATTAAGTCTAACGAAGTTATCAAAACGATGATGAAGATGGGTGAAATGGCAACCATTAACCAAGTACTAGACCAAGATACTGCGGTACTAGTGATTGAAGAAATGGGCCATAAATACGAGCTTGTAAACGACAACGCACTAGAAGATGAGTTGTTGGCAGATGGTACTGGCGGTGAAAAAACTACGCGTGCGCCTGTTGTAACCATTATGGGTCACGTTGACCACGGTAAGACGTCATTGCTTGACTACATTCGCCGCGCGAAAGTAGCCGATGGTGAAGCCGGTGGTATTACCCAGCACATTGGTGCTTACAAAGTTCAAACAGATAACGGTGAAATCACGTTCCTAGATACACCTGGACACGCCGCGTTTACTGCAATGCGTGCTCGTGGTGCTACTGCAACGGATATCGTTATTCTTGTAGTTGCTGCAGATGACGGCGTAATGCCTCAAACGAAAGAAGCGGTACAGCATGCTCGCGCTGCTGGCGTACCTCTTATCGTTGCAGTGAACAAAATGGATAAAGAAACTGCAGACCCAGACCGCGTTAAAACTGAGCTATCTCAATTAGAAGTTATCTCAGAAGAGTGGGGCGGTGAACATCAATTCTGTAACGTGTCTGCGAAAACAGGTATGGGTGTAGACGAACTACTTGAAGCTATCGTTCTTCAAGCTGAAGTTCTTGACCTTAAAGCCGTTGCTGAAGGCCCGGGTCGTGGTATCGTTATTGAATCTCGCCTTGATAAAGGCCGCGGTCCAGTTGCTTCTGTACTTGTACAGGAAGGTGAACTGCGCGCTGGCGATATTCTACTTTGTGGTGAAGAGTACGGCCGTGTTCGTGCTATGCGCGACGAAAACGGTAAAGAAATGAAGGTTGCTGGACCTTCGACGCCTGTTGAAGTACTTGGTCTGTCTGGTGTTCCTGTAGCGGGTGAAGATGCTGCCGTGGTTAAAGACGAGCGTAAAGCGCGTGAAGTTGCCGCTAAGCGTCACCAGAAGAAACGTGAACTTAAACTTGCTCGTCAGCAAAAAGCGAAACTTGAAAACATGTTTGCTAACATGGAATCAGGCGACGTTAGCGAACTAAATATCGTACTTAAAGCTGACGTACAGGGCTCTGTAGAAGCGATTTCTGAGTCACTTGTTAAACTTTCAACGTCTGAAGTAAAAGTGAACATTGTAGGTAGTGGTGTAGGTGGTATCACTGAAACTGACGCAACCCTTGCGGCTGCATCAGGTGCTATCGTACTAGGCTTTAACGTTCGTGCCGATGCAACAGCACGTCGTGTATTGGAAGCAGAAGAAATTGATCTGCGTTACTACAGCGTAATCTATAACCTCATTGATGAAGTGAAAGCGGCCATGAGTGGTATGCTTGCACCTGAATTTAAACAGGAAATTATCGGTCTTGCAGAAGTTCGTGACGTGTTTAAGTCACCGAAACTGGGTGCAATTGCAGGCTGTATGGTTACTGAAGGTGTTGTTAAGCGTAGTAATCCAATCCGTGTTCTACGTGATAACGTAGTAATTTACGAAGGTGAGCTAGAATCACTGCGTCGCTTTAAAGACGACGTACAAGAAGTACGTAACGGTATGGAATGTGGTATTGGCGTTAAGAACTACAACGATGTGAAAGTAGGCGACCAAATCGAGGTCTTCGAAATCGTTGAGGTTAAGCGCGAAATTTAATTGCCTTAGTTAATTCGGCATGTGAAAAACGGGGGCCGAGTGCTCCCGTTTTTGTCTGTATTTAGTCAATAAAATTAAAACATGCTCGACGTTTAAATAAGGAAAGGAGAGTACAATGGCCCGTGAATTTTCACGTACCGACAGAGTCGCTCAGCAAGTTCATAAAGAAGTGGCGAGCATTCTGCAAAACGAATACAAGCATCGCGTTGGCGATATGCCTTTGATCACAGTGTCAGATGTAGATGTATCGCGAGATTTGGCGCATGCAAAAATCTTTGTGACCATATACAACAGCACCGAGGAAGAAGGCAAGTTACAGATTAAACAACTTGTGGAATACAAGAAGTTCATTCGTAGTATATTAGCGAAGCGCCTTCGTATGCGTTCAGTACCAGACCTTCACTTCTTTGAAGATAAGTCGATTGTCGAAGGTATGCGTATTTCTAATCTTGTGTCACAGACTATCGCTAAAGATGAGTCAAAGCGTGATAAAGACGACCCACAAGAGCAGGAGTAGATGGCAAGACGTCGTAAAGGCCGTGATGTAAACGGCATAGTGTTGCTTGATAAACCACTAGGTGGTTCATCAAATCAGCTATTGCAAAAAGTGCGTTGGCTGTATAAAGCAGCCAAAGCAGGCCATACAGGTGCACTTGACCCACTTGCAAGTGGCATGCTTCCACTTTGTTTGGGTGAAGCAACTAAGTTTTCTCAGTTTCTCCTTGATGCGGAAAAAACCTATGAGGTTACTGCAAAACTTGGTATTCGCACCACAACTTCTGACGCAGATGGTGAAGTTGTTGAGGAAAAACCGGTAGTAATTTCAATAGAACAAGTGCGCGAAGCCTGTCTTGCGTTTTTAGGGAAAAGTAAGCAAATTCCATCAATGTTTTCTGCTCTCAAACACCAAGGTAAACCGCTTTATCATTATGCCCGTCAAGGGATAGAGATTGAGCGAGAGCCCCGTGACATAGAAGTCTACGAGCTTGACGTGTTACGTATTGAACTTCCTTATGTCGATATGCGCATAAAGTGCAGTAAAGGAACTTATATTCGTTCTATTGTCGATGACTTAGGCCAGAATCTTGGGTGTGGTGCATATGTAACGCGCTTACATCGCACTGAGGTCGCCGACTACCCTACTGATAAAATGGTGTCTCTAGAAAGGTTAATTGAACTTCAAGAGTCGTTAGAAGAGGGAGACTTTGATGCCCTTGATGCACTGCTGATTCCAATGGACACTGCAGTGAGTCGCTTACCGTTTGTTACTATCAACGATGAGGAACGTAGTCGGTTTGACAATGGCCAATCGGTGAAAGGAACCTGCAATGTCGCATTAGAAACGGGTGTAGCGTATCGCGTTTATCATGGGACAGACACTTCTGGCCTATTTTTAGGCGTTGGGGAAGGCGTTCTTGATCCGAAAGATCAAGGTACACCTAAGAACGAAGTATTCTTGAACCCCAAAAGGCGAGTCGTTTACGCTTAACGCTTTACAAAGCTCGCTTGTACGTGTGAGCGAGCTTTTCATCTTTTACTATCTCTGATAATTTACGTTTCATTAATGGCTAATTGAAAAACGTGAGCCATTACGTGTACTGCTTAACTCATCACTCTCACTAAACGCTGTGTAAGCAAGGATGGTTACATGAAGAAACGTTATATTCCCCTTTGGTTAGTAAGCCTTTGCTTGGCATTTTTCCTCGGCATGTTGTTTAAAAACGACGGCACTGGTTTACAGATTTATCCTAGTAACACAGAAGTATTGCTTGAGCAGCAGGAGCACGAACGTGCCATTTCGCAAGATGACATACGCGAAAAGAATGGCGGGGGCGATTCAACGCAACATGTTGAAATAGACAAAGAGTCTGTCCAAGACCCAAAACAATGGCAGAGGTTGAGTTCACAACAGTTACGAGGTACTGAACAGCTTAGTGAGATGATTGCACTTATTGTAGATGCAGACACTACAACGTTAAAAAGCATAATCGATAATTGGAAAATGGAAGATAGCGACCTTATTGGGCAGATGATTGTTTTTGCTGCGGCGGTAAGGTTTTCAGAGATTGCTCCTGAATCCGCCCTTGAATACTTAAATAGAGGACAAGAAGACGATGGATATAAGTATTTTCTTTCCATTTCCGCACTTGAGAGCTGGGCAGCCCGAGAGCCCGATGCAGCTATTGATTGGTATTTGGCGCAAACAGAAAACGAAGAGAGTGAAGTCAATAGCTCTCACTACGTAACCCGGATTTTCGCGAGCTTGTCTCAAATAGGGGTAGATAAGGCGCTTGATGCACTCGTGCGTATAACGTCAGAAGACGACAGAGCAAGTGCTATTTTTCAAATTACGCAATCGCTCAATTCACCAGACGATTTTGAGCAAATGTTGTATGTCATAAATGCACAGAACAACACCAGCGTCGACCACACTTTTTTCGCTCACTGGGCAAATAAGGATTTAACAGCGGCATTAGATTGGTATGCCCTTTCTGCCGAAGGCGAGCGTAAGCAAAATGCCCGAAGCGCTATTTTCAATACCTATATTTACACCAACCCCGAACAAGCTGCCGTTTGGTATGTTGATGGTGCATCTGCTGAGAATTATGAGAGTGCTGTTAATGAAGTAGTTCAGCGCTGGGCAGGGCAAGATACCGAAGCAACTCTGCTATGGGTGAAAGGGCAAAGTGGTATCAATACCGATGAAGCGGTTTTTAGAACCTTAGAGCAAGGCGCTTTTCATTCGCCGGATTTTGTAGAACAACAATTGAGCACCATAATCAACCAAGAAAAGAAAGAGAAGTTGGCACTTCACGTGTACAGAGGCTACCTCATGAGCACGGAAGGTGATATTAGCGCACAAAAATTTCTAGAGCGCCTACCTTACAGTGATGCGATAGAAAAACGGTTGGCAGAGGAAGAAAATTATATCGATGATTTTTGCTATTAAAATACTTTGCAGAGATCCTTGCTAAGTACGCAAACGTCATTATAATACGCGGCTCATTCCGCTTTGCTGAATTAGTGATCGGCGAAGCATTAATTAAGGAGAATGATATGTCACTAACTAAAGCAGAAACCGCACAAATCATTGCTGAGTATGGCGTTAAAGAAGGCGACACTGGTTCACCAGAAGTTCAAGTTGCTTTGCTAACTCACAACATCAACAAGCTTCAAGGTCACTTTGCTGATCACAAGAAAGATCACCACTCACGTCGTGGTCTTCTACGTATGGTTAGCCAACGTCGTAAGCTTCTAGACTACCTTAAAGGCAAGAACGCTCAGCGTTACCTTGACCTTATCAAGCGTCTAGGTCTACGTCGCTAAGACTAGGTTTCAAGAAAAGCGCCCAATGGGCGCTTTTTTTATGCGCGAGATAGCGGTTAGCTTGGTTGCTATGTTATCTAACTTTTGCGCCTGACACGCCTTTATATTCAAACATTCTTTCGTCAGCTATACGAATGAGCTCATCTAAGTTTGACGCTTCATCTGGGTAGGACGCATAGCCTATACTTGTGCCAATATTTACGAAGCCGATACTGGTATAGATAGGTTGCTTTATGGTGTTTTGTGCTCTGTTCATAAGTTCAGAAAGCGAAAAATGCGCATCTACATCGGTCACGATAATAACAAATTCATCACCACCAACCCGCGCTGCTAGGTCAGATACTCTGCACAACTTCTTCAGTCGCCGTGCAACTTCAATTAATACTTCATCACCTACATTGTGACCATGCAAGTCGTTAATAGGTTTGAATTTATTCAAATCAAAGTATAGACAAACACACTTCATGAATGTGCGTTCTATACGCAGAAACTCTTGTCTTACGAAAGATGACAATGCATGTCTGTTTGCCAAGCCTGTAAGGGTATCGTGATTAGCCAGTTCGGTAATTCTTAACTCTGCTTCTACTTGCTCAGTGATGTCGACGTTAATGCCAAACATTTTATTGCCTTCTATGCGACCGTCAGCGCGAATATGCCTTACCACATCCATGGTTAACCTGATCCTAAATTGGGCATGAAACTCAGTGTGATTTTTTATGGCATAGTCTATTTTTGCTCGAACAGCAGCAAAGTCGTCTGGGTGCACTGTTTCAGCCCACACAGAGTAGTTATCCTCAAACTCATCTTTTGGGATACTGTATATCCTATGCATCCAGTCATCCCAAATTAGCTCATTAGTGTCTAAATTCCATTCCCACACACCAATGTGCGCGGCATCAGCAGCCATGGACATTCGCTTGTTTAGTGATTCTAGTTTATGTTGAGTTCGTCGTAGTTCCGTGACGTCTTCTGACAGTGATAATATATAGCGAGGTTCATCATTCGCATCGTTTATAACCACTTTCTTAGTTTGTAAATAACGCTCCTCACCATTAATTGCAAATTGATGCTCATCACAGCTTTCTTTCTTATCTTGGGTTAAAATGTTGAGATCAGAGGCGATAATTCTCTCTGCTTCATCGCGTTCAAAAATGTCAAAGTCGGTAAGTCCAACTAATTTTGATTTTGCGATTCCCAGTACTTTGCTACCCATGTCGTTCACGTGGGTAAACGAAAGATCTTTGGCATCTTTTACGAACAACATATCTGGCAATGTGTCGAAAACCGTTTGAGCAAACACTTCCTGATTGCGCACGTCAGAAAGGTCTTTTACAGTGCAGACGAACGCTTTGTGGTTACCAGGCAATTTGTTGACCAACAGAGATAGCGCAAATGTGGTCCCATCTTTTTTCAAGCCCTCTATGCGAATGGGAGAATTGCGTGGTTCACTCGAGTTTGTCGCTTTGATTACTTCATTGAGTAGAGTCGATAGACCATCTTTATTAGGGCTGACAAGTTCACTCGCGCGCTTGTCTTTTACTTCGGCTCTGCTATATCCAAACATTGCAAGTGCGGCTGGGTTAACAAATTCAAGTCGGCCATCAGTATCAAAGGTAAATACGCCTTCCTGTACGGTGTTAAGTACCGCTGTAAAGCGGTCAGAAGACAGTGTTCTCGCTCGTAACTCAAAGAGTAAAATAAAAATGATAGAGAAAAACGCTACCATAAATACGACGAGGTAAGCGAGGTCTTCATGATGCGGGTTATCAGAGTATACCGTAGAGGAAATAGGAAAAACATGCATGGACATCATACCGGTATAATGCATTCCAGCAATGGCACAGCCCATCGCGATGGCTGGAAGTAACTGTTTAGCAATACCGAGTTGTCTACGCATAACATCGTGATGTATATGTAGAGAAATGCCGGACAAGACTATGGCAACAATGACAGAAAGAAGAAAGAGCCAGCCGTTGTAAACCATCGCTGCTTCCATTTGCATAGCCATCATGCCTATATAGTGCATACTCCCTATTGCTAAGCCCATTAAAATACTATTTAACCAAAGCTTTTTTTGTTTTTTGGGGTGGTAAGCAATTACCACCAGGCTACCAAGAATAGCGGGTACAATAGAGAGAACGGTAATCGTAGGATCGTAGGTTACTTCAATAGGCAGCCGGTAGGCGAGCATCCCTACAAAATGCATTGCCCAAATACCAAAACCGAGAAAGCAGGAAGAGGCGATAGACCAAAATACGCGCTCATTTTTAAAGTCAGCTTTTGCGGTACGCGCAGACAGTGAAAAGGAGACGAGCGAAGCACCTACCGCAATCAAAATTGAGATGACGACAAAGGTTATCTCGTAAGAAGCCAGTACTTCTGTATTGGCATCGTAGTGCGATAGTGAAAATGAATGATAACTATGGTCCACAAGAAAAAGTGATAATGGTGGCTACATACTATAAATGTAGTCTATCGCTCCACTACCAACAAATAATCAGTGATTTTCAATGCACTCAAAGAGCAATGCGAGCCGCCATACAGCTCACATTCTCTGATAATCTAAGCGGTTTTGCTGGAGTGCCGAACGGCATTTTGCAATGTGGTAAGTTCTTTTTCCGTTAGATTGCGCCACTGGCCAGGCCGCAATCCACTCAATTCTAAGTGCATTATGCGCGTGCGCTTTAGTCTTGTGACTTCGTAACCCAAGAATTCACACATTCTGCGTATTTGTCTATTGAGACCTTGAGTCAAAATAATAGTAAATTTGTTTTTCCCGGTAGGTTTGACCACACACGGTTTAGTTACTGTACCAAGAATGGGAACACCGCGTGACATGCGCTTAACAAACCTCTCACTAATCGGCTGATTGACTGTTACTTCGTATTCTTTGTCATGGGCATTTTCTGCACGAAGTATCTTGTTAACGATATCACCATCACTAGTGAGAATAATGAGTCCTTCAGATGGTTTATCGAGTCTACCTACTGGAAATATGCGGGATTTATGAGCGATGGCATCTATGATATTGCCTTTTACATGACGCTCGGTAGTGCAAGTAATTCCTATGGGCTTGTTATAGACAATGTAAACGCGGTCCGATTTATCAGCGGCCACTGCACCGATAACTTTCCCGTCTACTTTTACTTTGTCATTGGGGCCTACTTTAGTGCCAAGCTCAGGGGCTTTGTCGTTGATGGTAACGCGGTTTTGCTCAATAAGTTTGTCAGCTTCTCGGCGAGAACAAAGGCCTGTGTCACTAATATATTTATTTAAACGCTTGAGCGTGTTTTCACTCATTGAGCAAAGTGTCCTTGGGAATTAAGAAAATTGTTGTGAGATGGTAACACGACAATAAGAAAGGGGCGATAAGCCCCTTTTTATTTAATTCGTTGTTTGTAGTTTCATATATAAACTACGGATTACTCACGGCTGAGGGCGATGAAGGCGTTGAGCCAGCGCCACTTGTACCTGAACTACGAGAGACGACCTTTGTTGCTATGTCGCGGATTTCATTTTCAAGGCTGGTAATTCTACCTGAAAGCGTTGTGTTGCGCTGTTCAAGAACCGACAATTTATCACTCAGGTTTCTTACGCTTTGCTGGGCATTCTGCTTGTCGTTAAGCGCTTGTTCAAGTTGAACGTTTACCGCAAGAAGTTCATCTGCGAGCGATGCTAACTGGTTTTTCAGCGAGCCAATCACAGCCGTTTGCGATTTCACATCATTGGCGACGGTATCAATATTCTTGTTGAGAGCCGTTTGGACATTACCTACGCGATCACCCAGGTCAGCAATTTCTTTTTGATTTCTGCGCCACGCTGAAGCCCATAGCTTATCCATTTGCTCCCACAACTCATTGGTTTTGTTGCTAAGTTCAGTCACTTTGACTTGCAAAGCAACAGTAGACTCACCAATTTCCTCGCCGGTGGCAGACAGTTTGTTTTCGAGTTGCAATATACGTTTGTCTGCTTCTTGAGCGATAACTTTTTGCTGCTCCAATAAGGTATACAGATAATAACAACCACCGCACGCGGTCAGGGCGACAAGCGCAACCAACGTTACCCAAATACCATTACCACTGCTGCTAGCGCTAGTGTTTGAGGTATGAGAAGTTTGTGAAGATGAAGAGGGAGGCGTGCTAGTTACAGACGCCTGCCTTTTTGTTTGATAGTCGCGACGGTCTTCTTCATCCAATCGAATGGTTGGGAACTCGTCGTTTTTTGAATTGTTTGCCATAGCTAATCGGTATTCTCGTTTGGTGGTTTTTCGCGTATTTCATGCACTTGTTTGCACGGTTCAATCAACGCTAGATGTCACTTACACCTGTGTCAGATACTAAGACGTTGCGGTAAGAAAAACCTTTTTTATTTTCGCGCAACGCCATGTTATCGCTAATTGGTAGCAAATGCCAAATGTAATCTATTCGACTAGCTATCTCCTAGCCATTCTACGCGATATAAGTCTCTTCTACGGTCGAGGTAATTTCTTACCGAACCTTCATTTTGCAATTTTGTGAGCTTGTCTAAGTCTAAATCGACAATGAGTGTCATTTCCGTATTTGGCGTGGTTTCAGACACGATGGCATCATGTGGAAACGCAAAATCACTTGGCGAGAAAACGGCTGTTTGGCCGTACTGAATATCGACATTGTCTACTTTGGGAAGATTGCCGACACTTCCGGCAATGGCGACATAACATTCGTTCTCGATGGCACGCGCCTGCGCGCAGCGTCGAACACGTAAGTAACCATTTTTGGTGTCAGTCCAAAACGGTACGAAAAGTATTTGCATCTCTTGGTCAGACAGCACGCGTGCAAGTTCAGGAAACTCGACATCGTAGCAAATTAGCACACCAATTTTTCCGAAGTCGGTATCAAAGACTTTTAAGCTGTTACCACCTTTCATGATCCAATCTTCTTTCTCGTGAGGGGTGGGGTGCAACTTGTACTGGCTTTCAATGGTGCCATCTCTGTTGCATATATAACTGACGTTAAACAGTTCTTCCCCTTCAACGACAGGCATTGAACCTGCGATAATGGTGATATTGTATGACACGGCTAGGTGCGATATCGAAGTAAGAATTTCATCGGTATAAGTGGCCAGATGCCAAATTGCATCGATTGATGAGTCAGACGGGCTCAACCCCATCAAGGGAGCATTAAAAAACTCAGGAAAAAGTGCTACATCACACGAATAATCTGAAAGTGCATCTACAAAGTATTCAACCTGTTGAAGTAGCTCTTCTACGTTGTTGAAATAACGCATTTGCCACTGAATACAGCCAATGCGAGCACTCGATTTGCGACTGGCAATAAGCGAAGGGGTGCCGGGCTCATAATAGATATTGTGCCACTGAAGCAACGTTGCGTAGCCTTTTGATGCTTCATCTTCTGGTAAATAGGCCGACATGACCTGCTTCACCTCAAATCCATTAGAGAGTTGGAACGTTAAGATAGGGTCGTATATATCTTTAGATTTTACTTGCTCAATATACTCGTATGGCGATATTTCTTCGGCATAATTTTTGTAGTTGGGAATACGTCCGCCAGCCATAATTGATTTTAGATTCAAATTACGACACAGTTCTTTGCGCGCTTCGTAAAGACGACGTCCTAGCCTAAGTCCTCGATATTCTGGCGAGACAATAACTTCAACACCGTACAAGACATCGCCATTTGGATCGTGAGTCGTGAGATACGCATCACCTGTAATTTCATCATAAGAATGTTTGTCACCAAATTGGTCATAATCAACAATTACTGAGATAGCAAAAGCGACGACCTTGCCTTTATCTTCAATACATATCTGGCCATCGGGAAATGTAGTCACTTGCGCTTTGTAGTTGGTATAGGGCCATGCGCCCCCTACATTCACGTAAACTTCGTCCATCAATGCTTTTACGTCGCTGTAATCGTCTAAGCGAAGGTTTCTCAAATCTAAATGGTGTTCGGTTTCTTCTATCTGTGTCTGATCTTGGCTCATGAATTACTCGCTACTTTATTTTTGTTTACGCTTGTTGCGGAACAAAGGTCACTTGTTTTTATAAAATTTACTGCTTATCACACACTTGCGCGTGATTACGTTGTTTTTAGATAAGTATAGTTAAGCAAAAAATATGCGACTTTTTCTGTGATGAATATTTTTTCTTATCTCGACAAAAAAATAGCGGTGATTGGAAAGCCTAAAGATATTGCGACTCCATACTTCAAACGGTATAACCCTTTCAAATTTTGTTAAAACCCAATTTTATCTAGGCACCACCTAATACAATGAATCGAGACCTCTTAGCTTTACATCAACCGCTGCATGTTTTTGACGAAGCATTATTTGAAAGTGTTGTGACTGATTTGGTAGAAAAAGGGTTTTCTATTCAAGAGAATGGCTTGCCTCAGTTCGTCGTCGACGCACTTATCACGTGCCAGAACACGCTGAATAGCCGTGAATATAAAACCGCAGGTATAGGAAGGGCTGACGATTTTCAACACGCTAAATCGGTTAGAGGAGATCAGATATGCTGGATTACTGGTTCATCTGAAGAAGGTGCATTGTGGCTTTCTTGGTGTGAAGCTATGCAGCAGTACGTAAATCGCTCACTTTTTATGGGGTTGTTTTCTTTTGAAAGTCACTTTGCATGTTACCAACCAGGTAAATTTTACAAACGCCATGTAGATGCGTTCAGAGGACAAAGTAATCGTGTTCTTTCTTTAGTTGCTTATTTAAATGACGAGTGGCAGCAATCTGAAGGGGGAGAACTCGTTTTATATCGTGATGAACTTGATAATGAGGGCATTTCAATACTGCCTAAAAAAGGGACGTTCGTGGTTTTTCTCAGTGAACAGTTTCCTCATGAAGTGCTTCCTGCAACGCGCGCTCGTCACTCAGTTGCAGGATGGTTTAGGGTCAACGGTAGTGTGAACGATCATATCGATCCTCCTAAGTAACCCTAGCGTTCTAAGGCGACTAAGTGCTACTATTTAAAAAGCAGGATTTAAAGTAATAATAAAAGTCGCCTGTATGCACGCTAGTATCAACTAACACCTTATCTGTAGCGGTGTGCTAGCCTTCCTTTAGCGTGCAGTTAAGCTTATGGGTTCTGAAATTTTCTGATTTCAGTAACAGAGGCTTCGGGAAGACGCATAAAGTGATTGGTAAATGTCGCAAAGAATACCTAGTCCCACTCCACGGGAAGACCTTCATGTATTGGTTATTGATAACCAAGGATTAGTGCATGAAGTGATAACATCAGCATTACATCAAATTGGCATAAAGCACGTTCGCAGTGCATTTAATGCATTTCATGCAAAAAGAATGTGTGAAGAACGTCAGTTTGACTTTGTACTTCTAGCGTTCAATGTCAGCCATGACAAAGATGGTTTTCATTTGTTTGAAGAACTCAAGCACCTCAACCACATTAGTGATACCACCACGGTTATTTTCTTAAGTGCTGAAACTTCGCCAGAACTGGTTAACTGTATTGTCGAATTGCAACCTGACGACTTCTGGGTTAAGCCTTTACAGCGAAACAAAATAGAAACGCGCTTTGAACACTTGCTTCAAATTCGATACAAGCTGCATAAAATGCTGTATTGCATGCAAACGTCTGATTATTCAACGGCAATGTACTATGCAGAACGACAACTAAAAGATATGTCGTTAGTAGAATATCATCCTCGCATAAAGCGTCTTATTGGCGACTGTTTACTGCAGTTACGAGACTACGAAACGGCAGAAAACTATTTTCGCGAGTTGCTACAATGCATGGATCACGCGTGGGTTCATATAGGTTTAACTAGAGCGTTGCTAAGGCAAGACGAGCTTGAGGAAGCGCAGCTACTCGTTGATGATTTGCTAAAGCGACATGATACGCGTTTTCCTACTTACGATTTGCTTGCACAATATTTTATTGAAAAAGAGCAGTTCGACGTGGCCTATGAGCAAATGAAAGAAGCAAGTAGGTTAGCGCCGCGTAACATAGAGCGCAACAAGCGTTTATGGGATTTGGCGCGCCTGAATCACGACAAAACAGGGCAATTAGCCGCCGTCCAAAATATGGCAAAATACGCCAAAAATTCTATACATGATTCTCCCCAGTTGGTACTCAATGTTATTCGTTCAACGATAGATCTGGCGACGAGTTTAGGTGGCGCCGAAGGCGAGAAATTTATTAAACGCGCCGAGTCGGACCTTGAAGAACTGCGTGTGCAGAAGGGTATTCAAGGCCAGTTAGATAGCCAAATGGATGTCATTAAAGCAAGAGTACTTTGCTTGAAGGATGATAAACGGGCAGCAGAAACGTTAATGAAAGCGCAGAAGGTGTCCATAGATGGTTTGTCATTAGAAGACAGCTTGGACAAAATGAAAGCATTTCACGAGCTTGGGATGCGTGAGCACTGCGTTAAAATTCTAGATAAACTTAGGATGCAAATTGAAGGTGATACGTTCACTTCTCAGGTGGTTAATGAGTACCTGAATCAAGAGTCAATTGAGCGTAGTGAGATTCAATTTACAACAAAAGAATTGAAGCATATGGCAACGGTAAATTACAAAGAAAACCGCTTGCTGCCCGCTTTTAATAACCTGCGTCAAGCATTCACATTGTCTCCAAAAGATAAGCAAATAGCGCTTAGCCTATTGAAAGTCGTAGCCCAAATACATCTAGCTGATGATCTAACCGATGATCAAATAGAATGCGCTCAACGCGCTGCAAAGGTATTGATGCAAAGTACTTTATCACCTACTCAAACGAGCAAACGCGACCAGTATATTAAACGAATTGGCATTGAAGTAGATGATTCTGACGTGTCTGACTTAGTAGGTGTGGTCGCCGCAAAAGCGTAAGCAATTCTGTGACCTTGCTCTAAAGTACAAAGGCCCACTCAAGATAATGCGTGGGCCTTTTGCTTACTACCTTTTTGTTATTAAGTCGCTAGATACTAGAGAAGTGCCTTGTTATCTTGCCCTACCTTATGTCTGTAGCAAGATATGATTAATTATTGTTACTACTTAAATGAAAAGTGGCTATGAACGGGTCATGATCTGAACTTCTATAGGGGCCAACCTCGGAAAAGGCGTATCCTTTTTCGTTACTAAAATAACGCAACGCTTGGTTGTATTGTAGCTGGTAAGCTTCAACCGAGTTAATGTTCCAATGTGTAGCATCTATAGCATGTTTTGCCATTGAGCTACTGACAAGAACGTGATCAAGGCTGCCTACTTGCTCTGAACCATAAAACCAATAAGAGAACCCATTTTTATCATACCTATCAGCGAGATTAATAAAGTGGTAAGCCTTGTTAATAGCTACTGCTTTACCTGAATTTAAGTGCGTATTTGTAGCGGTTTTTATTGGATACCCGCGAGTTTCGCTAGAATAGTCAGTAAGCACTGCAACTGGATCCTCAGCGCTATAAGCATTGAAATCGCCCATTATTATCTGCCGCAAGGGCAGAGTACTATCTCTCATTGCTTCGCCTAAAGTAACTGCGGCTGAATTACGCAGTGCATTGCAGCTACCTTGAATAATATCTTGCTGAGAAACCTGCAAAGATAAATCTTCGGCGCACTTTGACCCTTTCGACTTAAAGTGATTTACCGCAACGACAAAATCAATGTTCGAATCAATATGTGTAAAGCTTTGAAGTAGAGTGGGGCGCATACGCGCGAACTTTGTAGCATTAATCTGCTGTTCTGGCATGGCTAGCACTTGGGCTGTCCCCGAAGGCAGTACCACTGATTCTCTATAAAGTAGCCCCACGGTTATTGCATCCGTACCAACAGGTGTTCCGTCAGTTGTACTAATAAATCGATAGTGTTTGTCGCCATCTAGTTGTGCGTTAATTTCATGGGTCAGTGAGGCAATAGCACTATCGGCTGCAAATCCATCATTTTCAACTTCCATCAACCCTATTACATCAGCGTTCAATGCAATGATGGCGTTTACGATTCGGGCTTGTTGTAATAGAAACGCGCTATAGTCTTTCGCACCACGATTGCCGTCATAATTGAAATTAACATTGCCCTCTTGGTCTCGTTCACCGTTAAAATAATTCAGTACATTGAATGTTGCCAACGATAGGTTGCCCCGCTCAATAGTTGGCAGCGCTTCTCGTGTTGAGTTAATTTTAATTGGTTCAATCGGATTTATTCGAAAGCTTCCGTTAGCTTCGTTTACTGTCCCAACAACGTCGAGGGAATCACCAATACGAATTGGATTATCATAACTAAATGTTGGATAGAAACTTAAAGAGCTAGGGTGCTTAGCATCGCTGTTGTCTTCAATGATAATTATATTGTCAGCAGACTGTTGTTTTGCCGCGAGATAAGCTTCACTGAGTGGAATGGCTGTATCAGATGGCTGTCGTTTGAGAGTGTTACTCACAGCAAGCTCACCAAAGCGCCATAAGTTATTAGTACTCACCACAGTTGCACTCTTGATTTTGACTTTCATGCCCTCGACCGTCTCCAAATCGAGGGTCAAAGGCATATCCAAAAAGATAGGTTTAATGGAAATGCCAGTGCCGCAGTCTATGACATCATCTACACTCGACATAAGCGTAGTCATACCGCTTAGTTCATTTACCACTCCCTTAACCATGACTCGATGACCAATGGGAACTTTAAGTGGGGCAATGACAAATAACCCTTCGGAGGTCGTTGCGTCATTATCAATGGTACTTTCTGCTTGCTGAATGAAAAAGCCATTCTCACGTTGTGCAGTAACAATTGCATCGACGATATGTTGATTGCCAACCTCGGATGAGCGATTGCCGGTTCCTTGAATTTTGTTAATTGACGTTACATAAGCTTGACTGTTGTTACACGTTAAGCCTGGTGGCAATTTCTTATCATCGCTGGCAGTGCTTGTGATATCTCTAGCATCGCTGGTGTTTATTAGAAGGCTAGCGAGCAAAGTTGTCGCTAAAAGCGTAAAAATACCTTTCACGTTTGTCATTCCTTTATCTCGTTTGTTCATATCGCCATCAAACGATGTGTTTCAGTGCAGATTATCGCGAGATAATAAATCGCTTTTTATCGGATAGACATGACTTAACGCTATTCAGTATGTTTTAGTAATTATTTATATAAAACAATAGGATAGATTTTACAGGTAATGTTATTCATAGAGATAAGTCGCAAAAGATACATGCTTTATATATTTACTGATCACTACTTAGACTTAATTGTGTCGACAAACCAGTTGTAATCCTCAATAACTTGGTTTGCGTAGATGTTTGCGCTGTTTACTAAGCTGTTTTTGTTTCTATCTAGATAGTTAACGGATGCCGCCGCGAATCGCGTACTTCTTCTGTCGCCACGGCAATGAGCCAGTGCAAGTGTATAACCACAAAGTTCAGCGAAATAAACAAAGCCTCCAGCGACGGCTTTTTTTCCTGTCGCAATATCTTCTGGGTCAATCCCCACTTTCGCATGATGACGCGAACGAATAAGGTAGTGTGCATCCTCAAAGCGAGCTTCATCCAAGATAAGGTCAGGATTTCGCTGCATGCGTCGCTGACTGCGGGCGGTGAGGTGCGCTGCATTGAGTCTATTTACTGGGTTAAGCGATGGAAAATAGTGCAAGGGAGCCGCGTCACGTTGTTGTTTCACCTCAACAATATGGCAAGAAGCAAAGTGAGTTTCGTTGTGTGGCTTGGTTGGTCCAACTAGAAAGTAGTAACGCGCTAAATTAACCGAGCCAGTACCCGCATTGATGCGTTGAACGATGTCGACAACGTTGTCATCCATGTAGGGCGCAAACGCAGCATAGAGGTTTTTGTAGTTATCAGGCGAGGGGGGCGTAAATTTACTTCTATTTTCTCTAAACGCTAGCGTACCATCATTAAGCTGGACTGCTCTTGCCAGCGCACTCTTGGAAGTAAAAGCTGGGCCGCTTGCACTGCGCGCAACGGCTTTGTCAAAAAGTTTAGCTAGTTTGCTTGGCGTTTTATCGGGACGGGTATCCTGCGCTTCTCTGATAACTGATGGTGCTAATAGTACTCGACGACAAGTGTCTACATATTGGTCTAAAAATGCAGACTGTGCTTGTAAAACATCAGCGGTGTTGATCACAGGCTTCAAACGCACGTCCTCATCTACGTGACTAATGTTCTCGCTTGGCGTTTTGCAATGCTCGTACACTAGATGTAGCGACGTCATAAAACGTAGGATATCCCAGTAACTGCGTCCTACACAGGCATCGTCAAAATCGTTAGGAGCGAAAATTACCGTATCACCGTGAGAACCTTCTTCAGTGAGAAAGCCGAAGTTAGCAGCATGGCAATCGCCTACAATACTCGTTAACGGAATTTTATCTAGTTCACTAGGTGGCGTGATGACGCCATTTCTTAAATCGGCGTAAAATAATTGAGCTGTTCCGCGATAAAATACGAAAGGGCTCGTTGCCATTTTGGCGTGCTTACCCGTTGCGGAAAGCGGTGGTGTACCGTCAACTCTGGCTATTTCTGATGCTAATATATGTTCACGCATAAGTACCTCGATGATAAAAATTAATCGTTCGATTCAATAACCTGATTAAGCGATTCATTTTTACCAATTAGTTTTTTCTACAAGCCCACGCTATTCTTAATTCCAGTTTCAAGAGACGACAATTTTGCACGTGGTGATATCCGTCACCTAAATGTAAAACCAAGTCTTGATAATGACCGTACAGTTTATATTCGTATGCGTGCCGCTTGCGAATTTAATTTAAAAACCATAAATGGAGAATTAAACATGGCATTGATTAATACTGCTATCAAACCTTTTAAAGCAACAGCGTTTAAAGATGGCGAGTTTGTAGACGTAAGCAGCGAAGACATTAAAGGTAAATGGGCAGTTTTCGTATTCTATCCAGCTGATTTCACGTTTGTTTGCCCAACTGAGCTTGGCGATATTGCTGATAAGTACGAAGAACTTCAATCGCGCGGCGTAGAGGTATTTTCAGTATCTACAGACACGCACTTTACACATAAAGCATGGCACGATTCTTCAGACACAATCAACAAGATTAAGTTTGCAATGATCGGCGACCCTACAGGCGAAATTACACGCAACTTCGATTGCATGCGTGAGAACATGGGTCTTGCTGACCGTGCAACGTTTGTTGTTGACCCTGACGGTATCATCCAAGCGATGGAAATTACCTCTGAAGGTATTGGTCGTGACGCAGATGACTTAGTGCGTAAAGTTAAAGCTGCACAATATGTCGCGAACAACCCAGGCGAAGTATGCCCAGCTAAATGGAAAGAAGGCGAAGCAACGCTAGCGCCTTCACTTGACCTTGTAGGTAAAATCTAAGCGACAGGCTTAACATGCCTCACGCATAGTTTATCTCATTGTCGTGAGGCTTATTCCTTACTAGGAGCGGGTATCCGCTCCTTCATTAAATAATTCCAATTCCCGCTTTGTTGTTGACCATTATTAGGTTGGCGGGGATCGGCGTGTCGAAAATAAGGCAGAACAACCGTGTTAACTAAAGAAATTTTACAGGCATTGAAAGGTTATACCGAAACAATGCAAAAAAACGTGACCTTTGTCGTACAGACCGGTGAACATAGCAAGCGTGCTGAGCTTGTACAGTTTCTGTCCGACATCGCAGGTGTAAGCGACAAACTCAGCGTTGAAGAGCGTGAAACAAACGGCGAACTTCGCAGTGCAATTAGCTTTTTAATTGAAGCTGACGGCGAAGACACGGGTATCCGCTTTTCGGGTATTCCTGGTGGTCACGAATTCAACTCACTCATTTTATCAATGCTTCATAGTGCTGGCACTGAACTTAAACTTGATGACAGTGTAAAAGCCATGGTGAAAGCTGTTAATGAACCGCTTAATTTCGAAGTGTTCATTAGCTTGAGCTGCCATAACTGTCCTGAAGTTGTTCAGGCGTTGAACCAGTTTGCACTGCTTAATCCGAACATCAAAACAGAGATGATCGATGGCGGTCTGTATCAGAATTTGATTGCAGAACGAGACATCCAAGGTGTGCCAAGTGTTTATCTCAATGGCGAACTGTTCGCTAACGGTAAAGTGGACGCATCGGTACTTATCAATAAATTGCTAGAGCGCGATCCAAGTTTAAAAGCTGCCAATAAAGGTGATGCTTTACCCCTGCAAGATGTAACTGTCATCGGTGGTGGCCCAGCAGGTGTTGCGTCGGCTATTTACAGCGCGAGAAAGGGTTTGAAAGTCGCGATTGTAGCAGAGACATTTGGTGGTCAGGTTAAAGATACTATGGGTATTGAAAACCTAATTTCGGTGCCGAAAACCACTGGTCCAGAACTTGTTGGCAATCTGATGGAGCACGTTCGCGATTACGATATTACGCTAAAAGAACATGTTCGTGTCGATAGTATCGAAAAGGGTAACGTAAAAACCGTTACGTTATCATCAGGTGAACAAATTAAGACGCGTTCTATCATCGTTGCTACAGGTGCACGTTGGAGAGAACTTGGCGTTCCTGGTGAACGTGAGAACATCGGCAACGGCGTAGCGTACTGCCCACACTGTGATGGTCCTTTCTTTAAAGGAAAAGATGTAGCAGTTATCGGTGGTGGTAACTCAGGTATCGAAGCCGCGCTTGATTTGGCGGGGATCGTTAAGTCAGTTACAGTATTCGAGTTTATGCCAGAGCTCAAGGCTGACCAAGTGCTGATTGATCAAGCTGAAAAGCGCGACAACATCACCATTATCAAAAATGCTGCAACCCGTCAGATAACGGCCGAGAATGGCAAAGTAAATGCGATTGAATATCAAGACCGCGCCACTAACGAGATTCACACTCGCGAGTTGGCAGGTGTGTTTGTTCAAATCGGTTTAGTACCTAATAGCCAATTTATGAAAGATACTGTAGAAATGACACCTTATGGCGAAATTGTTATCGACAGCAAGTGTCATACGTCAGAGCCAGGCATCTTCGCTGCCGGCGACGTAACCACAGTGCCATACAAGCAGATTGTGATTTCAATGGGCGAGGGGGCTAAGGCATCACTGGCAGCTTTCGAATATCTGCTAAGTCACGATGTTGACGAAACTGAAAGTGAATCAGAAGCCGCGTAATAACCGCGATATCAAGAAAAGCCGAGTGTTTAACCGCACTCGGTTTTTTTATGTTTCTTTATTGCTAATCTTTAATTTTAGTGTCAGTAAAATTTACACACTGTTGAGAGTTTTATAAAAACTATAATTAAATCAATTTGTTAATTTTTGGCTAGATTTGTGCTTACGAATCACTCGAGAAATGAAAGGACTTAAGTCTCCGCTTAATTCATAAAGGGATATATAAATGAAACTAGCAAAGTTATTCATCACAGCATTCGCGTTGATAGCATCGGCTACAGCAAACGCGTCCATCATTACATTTCAAGGTTCAAGCGTTCAAAACAACGGCGTCACTATGACGTTGGCAGAAGCTCGCGCAGCGTGGGAAGCAGCCTTGTATTCTTTCACGGTAGACACTATTGACGGCGCCACAGGCACGGGCGCTACCGGAATTACCACCGCTGCAGGAAATACTTATTCAAATGTAGGTAACGGTAGTTCTATTAATATCAATTCTAACAATGTTCTTGGCGGAGCGCCGGCAATTGGTGGTAGCAGAAGTGGCGCGCCACTTATCAGCTTTGATGTCGACTTTGCATCACCTGTAAACGCAGTTGGCTTTGATGTTTACGATAATGATGGCGGCGGTATGCAGCTAATATTGACCAATGCGGATACTGGCGTTGAAACAACGTTTGATTTCAATTCATCAATTGGTTCGGGCCATGCAGAGTTTTTTGGCGTTGTATTTGACCCAACCGTGTTCGTTTCATCGTTGCGCGTTGGTGGCACTGATCCAGGTGGCATCACTACGTGGGATAACTTTTCTTTTGGTATAGGTCAGCAAGCAGTTGATGTATGTGTACAAGACCCTTCGCTTCCTCAGTGTAGCGCAATTCAAGCATCAGAACCGGCGTCACTTGGCGTGCTAAGCCTGCTTTTCGCTGGCTTGGTTGCGGGTCGTAGAGTAAAAAAGTAAACCAACACAATCACTACACTGTTAAATGAAAAAAAGTGGCAACTAGCCTTTCAGCTCTCAAACAAAACCCACTCCTTGTAGTGGGTTTTTTATTGTTTAGACTTAGCTTATAAAATACAAATGAAAACCTTTATCATTTGTATTGAGTTTTGTTAAGATGCTGGTCAATCTAGCAATGACAGACCATTAATTATCCTATATGAACACACAAGCATTAACGTTGCGAGCACTGACAAAAGCCATCTCCGCTACTTCATCTATAAAGGTGAACGAACAAGATGGCACAATCGAAGTAGAAAAAACTCCTATCGAAAAAGTAGGCATTGCCACAAGACACTCGCCTTTTGGTGTTAGGCGAACAGTCAATGCATCTTTGACCTACTCTTTTTAGGAGCCTTCATGCTTATTGTTTTAGCCAGTGTTTCAATTTTATTTGCCATTGCTTTGCTCTATAAAAGCTGGCGTGCTCAATCGACAACTTATCTTATAGTAGCCCTACTGATATGGATAGCATCAGGCGTAATGTGGTCTTATGCGCAAGGGTGGGAGTTTGGTGTATTTTACACCTTATGTTTACCTGGCATATTGGTATGGCCTTTCATTGCCAGAAATCAGGTTATATTGCCGGCACCGAGAAATATTCCTCTACCTAGGCCTATTAATTTAAACCTTCGAGGCACCGCAACTCATATTGGCCACACAGTAGTGGTGCTTGTGGTGTTGATGCTTGCGAGTGTCCTTGTAACCCTTGCCTTGTGTGCCATTTTGCCATTTTCCATTGCAGGCAAGTTAGGCCTTGGTGTTGTTCTTCTTCCCATGTTGTGGGGAGCAGCAATTTATCATTATCTGGCTACAGCGAATAAAGGCGTAGCGTTAGGCATTTATGCTCTCGCATCATGTCTTAGTGTGCCTGTTCTTTTTCTTTTACCCATGTAGGGCAAGGTGTAATAAAAATAATGGATAAGATGACTAAACAAAGCGCACTTCAAGCACACAGCTGGGCAGGCATATTTCTGAGTGTACTACTATTTCTCGTGTGTTTATCAGGCACCATTGCGGTATTCCACTTGGAATTCGAACGATGGGAGCAGCCGCATATTCAAGAGATGGAGAATGTAACTCCAAGCGCCATAGAAAAAGCGATGGACAGTTTCTTGGAAAACAATACGCAAGAGACTCATCACTTGTATGTCGTTTTTCCTACGTCGGATATTCCTCGTTTAGTGGTAGAGAACGATCATATAGCGTTTTTTGCAGATACAGAGGGAAACTTACTTGAGAAAGAAGATGTGGGATTTACCCAAATGTTGGTCGACCTTCACCTGTATCTTAATTTGCCGCATAGCTGGGGAATGATACTGGTGAGTGCGCTCGGCGCGGTGATTTGCGCGTTGATATTCTCAGGTATTGTGGCACACAAGCGGATAACGAAAGACGCTTTTAAATTGCGCCGCAAAGGTAACGGACAGCAGGCACAAATCGATTTACACAACCGCTTTGGGTTGTGGGCGGCACCCTTTCATTTGCTCATTGGTGTAACGGGTGCCTATTTCGGTATGGCAGGAATCATTCTTGTTACAGTCGCTACTATTAGTTATGAAGGAGACCGAGAAACAGTTATCGATCAGATATTTACGCCTGATCCAGTGTTATCACCCCAAGAAGGGAAGCCAGCCATTGGCAAAGCGTTTGCGCAAATGACGACGTTAGCACCTGAAAAGTCTCCTATATTTCTTACTGTGCACGAAGTCGGAGAGCCTGAACAGTTTATTGAAATATATGCAAAAGCGCCAAATAGAATGATTTATGCCGAAGGCTATCGGTTTGATACCGCAGGAAATTATATTGGCGTTGCGGGTTACGAGCATGGAGAGTGGGGTAAGCAACTAGCTTGGTCTATGTATCGACTTCATTTCGGTGACTTTGCAGGTCTTATCAGCAAATGGCTGTACTTTGTGCTTGGTGTAATGCTCACTATGCTTTGTGTCTCGGGAGTGGAAATATGGCTAGCTAAAAAAGCACATCCACTTTTAGCGTCGCGTTTGTGGTATGCCACCGTATGGGGAAGTGTGAGTGCATTGGCCTTTACTGCCATAGCCGATATGCTGTCTGCATCGTCTTTAATTGGCATATTCTGGGGGATAATGGTACTTAATGTTGTTCTGACAATCCTAATCAAAGGCTTATCGAAAGCCATATGGCTGCTATTGTCAGGCATTAGCGTTTTACTTTTGCTCATTACTTACGCCGTAGTGCATGCAGAAGCATTCTTCACCGTATCTTCGCTCCAGCTAAATGGTCCCATGGCCGTATTTGTATTGTGGAGTTTTTGGCGAGTCAATCGCTTGTTTAAAAATGAAGACACGGTGCGGCAACACAGCGACGCTACACAGCATAATGCGCCTCAACCAGTGACACAGGCTTAGTTACGCTTCTTTTGCTTCCAAGTACCACCATAAACATAGTTTCGGTGGTGCTTGGCATTGGATTGGCAAGACTTACACACAATTAGCCAGCCATCTCCTACATTTATTCGATATTGAACGGATGCCAACACGCCACAACTGTCACATGCTCTTGCTTCTTTAAGCCTTTCTTTCTTTCCCATACGCCTCGTTTGTATTTCTATCCAACGCCAAAACCTTATTACTGTTATAGGGTAAAAAGACTAAGCACCGCCACACGGCAAACAGAAGCTAAACAAAACGTAATGCAACGAAATCGATATATGGCAGGTCATAATTAAGAGTTCAACCAGCAATAAAGCGTTACGCTTCGCTCTTGCATAAACACATTTAGAAACATTTTAGCTAAAAGCTAAGTAGAAGCGTCAAATTCCCTGTGGCACTATCTGGCAAGATTTATGGTATTGACGAGTGTGTGTCATTCAGTAACAAAACATTAAGGACGTTTTCAAATGATAAAAGTGTGCAAGCTTTCTTCAGTCGCACTGGCGGTAACGGTTTCTCTTCTCGCGGGATGCGGAGGAGGCGGTGGCAGTAGTTCTACAACGCCTACCACTCCGACAACGCCAACCACTCCTACAACGCCAACCACACCCGAAACCGGTGAGTGGGAAGCAGGTGTTTACGAAAGCCAGTCAAACTTCATTGCAAAATGCGCGTCACCAAGAACTGGCATCGACCCGTTTTCTGGCGAACCATATCCTGATACTCAAGGCACAGCCATGGATGAAAAACTTTGGCTACGCTCGTGGACCAATGACACATATCTTTGGTATGACGAAGTTCCAGACAACAACCCTGAAAACTTCTCTGTACTTGGCTATTTTGACCAGTTAAAAACCACTGAGTTAACGCCAAGCAATACGCCAAAAGACAATTTCCATTTTTCTCAGGCTACTGACGAATATAATCAGCTGTCACAATCGGGCGTTTCTTCAGGTTATGGTTTTGACTGGGAATTTGTAAACAATACGCCACCGCGTGAGCTTGTAGTGAGATATACCGAAGATAATTCACCAGCAGCACAAGCTGGTGTGCCCCGCGGTGCCAAGTTAACGCGTGTTAATGGCGTTGATTTTGTGAACGATAATACCCAGTCTGGCGTGAACCTTATAAATGCTGGGTTGTTTCCTGAAAATGCTGGCACAACCGTAAGTTTCGAGTTTGAATTGCAAGACGGTTCGACCTTGTCTACTGATATTACATCAGGTGATATAGTGGTTTCTCCAGTACAAAACGTAAAAGTGCTGGATACCGCCTCAGGCAAAATGGGCTATTTTCAATTCAATACCTTTATTCGGACTGCACAAGAAGGGTTGATAGGGGCTTTCAATCAATTTGTTGATGAGAACGTAACAGAACTTGTCATTGACTTACGTTATAACGGTGGTGGTTTATTGGCTTTGGCATCTCAGATGTCGTATATGGTTGCAGGCCCTAGTCAAACCAATAACGCCACTTTTGAAACTTTAAGATTTAATGATAAGAATCCGACAAGAAACCCTGTGACAGGAAGCACTATTAGGCCCACACCTTTCTACTCAAACGAAATTGATTACGTGGAAGGCGTGTTAACTGATAACGTACTACCTAGTTTATCGTTAACTCGTGTTTATGTTATTACCACTGGCGCCACATGCTCTGCCAGTGAGGCGGTTATGAATGCGCTAAGTGGAATAGATGTTGAAGTGGTTCAAATTGGTTCAACGACCTGTGGTAAGCCCTACGGTTTCTATCCAACTGATAACTGTGGTGAAACCTACTTTACCATTCAGTTTCAGGGCGTGAATAATAAAGGCTTTGGCGACTATGCCGACGGCTTTATGCCCACAACTACGCCTAACTTTGGTTTTGAACTACCTGGATGTGAAGTGCAAGACGATTTCACTAAACGTTTAGGCGATCCTGAAGAGGGGATGTTATCTGCGGCGTTACAATACTCAGAAACGGGTACATGTCCAGTAGTGGCAACGTCGGTCCAGCCAATTGAAGAGCGTGCTTCAAGTCATTCTCAGGCAGAAAATTTATTGTCAATACAAACGCCTGATGAAAGAAAAGAAGCCTTGTTTTTACACAACAAAATTAACGAGCCAATTATTTCGGAGCCCAAGTAATGAGATACGCAGCATACGTTGGAGCATCGCTACTTACGTTATCGTTAATGGGAGGATGTATGCTGACGCAATCTGATGAGGCAACTCCTGCAACGCTTACCTCGGTTTCGTTATCGCAAAAGGCAGGTATCGCAGAGGTTATTAGCGCTTGGTATGGCGGTATTGATATCACACTTGCTGATAATGTCTTCACAGATTCCTCTGAACTTTCTATCGAACGAAAAGTGCATAAAGATGATAGGGGGCTGCCAATAAAAGGGCGTCACGATAATCCTGTGTTTACTTTTAGTTTGCTAAAACAGGGTGAAAAATGTGTTTTGCGCAATAACCAAACGGGTGAAACGCAAGTTATTGAAGGGCTTTCTTGTAAAAGCAGTGATGTTTGAGCGCGCCTTTTGATAAGCTGAAAACAACACCAAGCCCCATAAAAAAAAGCGCCTAACGGCGCTTTTTTTATCAAATGTTGGACTAGCCAAAGTAACGTTGGGGTTTTTCTAATGTTTGTTACTCGGCTGTTTTGGTCTTGAAGTGTTGCTTCTAGATGCAGAAGTCCCTGACCGGCCATTCTTATTGGCTTGCCCCGCACTATTGCGATTTTGTTTTGACCCGTTCCTGCCTTTATTCGTATTTTTGCGTTGAAACGACGGCGGAAGGCCAGTGTGTTTAGTTAGCGCACGTTCACCACGTCGACCTCGAGATGCTTTTTGGCGCTTCTCATCGGCTGTCTCTGGTGGCACAAGGTGTTGCGGGCCGCGGCCAATTAAGTCTTCACATCCCATTTTTATCAAAGCCTCACGTATTTGAGCGAAGTTTTTCGGGTCGTGATAACGCAGCATCGCCTTGTGTAGTCTTCGGTGAATTTCCCCTTTAGCAGAGGGCACTTCTTCGCTGTCTTTGGTGACCTTACGCAACGAGTTCACTTCGGTATGGTACATAGTAGTCGCAGTAGCCATAGGTGACGGATAGAAGTTCTGTACCTGATCTAGCTTGAATTTATTTTCTTTTAGCCAAATGGCCAGACTCAGCATATCTTCATCGGTTGTTCCCGGATGAGAAGCAATGAAGTAAGGAATAAGATACTGCTTTTTACCTGCTTCTTGTGAGTATTTATCAAACAACTCT
This sequence comes from Alteromonas sp. 009811495, assembly GCF_028865455.1. NCBI lineage: Bacteria > Pseudomonadati > Pseudomonadota > Gammaproteobacteria > Alteromonadales > Alteromonadaceae > Alteromonas > Alteromonas sp. 009811495. The sequence goes on along the minus strand of NZ_CP113972.1, from coordinate 2,465,542 downwards.
TTAAAGCGATAGTAGCTGCCCATTCCAGGCTTCATCATCTTAGAAAGCGGCCCTTCTTCGGTATGTTCTGGTGCAATCTTCAAATAGCCGCCGACGTGATGAAGCGCAAGCTCTTTCACATATTCAGGGTCTTCCACGGCAAGGTCATAGCGTACACCCGATGCAATAAGTATTTTTTTAATACCTGGCAGGTTACGCGCTCGGCGATACAAGTCGATGGTAGGCTTGTGATCAGTATCCATATGCGCACAGATACTGGGGTAAACACAAGACGGGCGCCTGCAGGTTGCTTCGGCCTTCGGGCTCTTACAGCGCAGTCGATACATGTTTGCCGTTGGGCCACCTAAATCAGAGATAACACCAGTAAAACCAGGCACAGTGTCGCGAATTTGCTCAATCTCTCGAATAATAGAATCTTCAGAGCGGCTTTGAATAATACGACCTTCGTGCTCGGTAATAGAGCAGAATGTGCACCCGCCATAACAGCCACGCATAATATTGATACTAAAACGTATCATGTCGTAGGCAAGAATTTTTGCATCGCCATAGACAGGGTGAGGTACGCGTTGATAGGGTAAGTCAAACACCGCGTCCATTTCATCTGTTTCTAGTGGCATGGCCGGCGGGTTGATCCAAATATGTCTATCGCCGTGGCGCTGCATCAGGGCTCTTGCACAGCCAGGGTTGGTTTCTTGGTGTAAGATGCGCGATGTATGGGCGTAAAGTACCTTGTTATCTTTTACTGTCTCATAGGCTGGTAGTTTTACGTAGACGTTTTCCCACGGCTTGCGTTTCTCTTTTTCCTTTTGAGCAGGTTGAATGACAATAGGCGTGGCTTCTGGCGCTTCACTGCTTTTAGCGTCTTTGTCTTGAGAGTCGCATTCAGGTTCCATTTGATACGGACTAGGGATCGGATCTATTTTTCCGGGCCTATCTAATGATGTCGAATCAACTCCTTGCCACTCTGGCAGTGCTTCTTTTACGATAATGGCCGTGCCGCGAATGTCTCGTAAATCGGCAATATTTTCGCCTGCTGCTAATCGGTGTGTAACTTCAACAAGCGGGCGTTCGGCATTACCGAAAAATAGCATATCGGCCTTTGAATCAAATAACACTGAGCGGCGTACTTTCTCACTCCAATAGTCATAGTGAGCAATACGTCTGAGGCTTGCTTCTATACCGCCAACGATCACAGGTACGCCCTTAAATGCTTCCCGACAGCGTTGTGAGTAAACAGTTACCGCGCGGTCTGGTCGTTTACCGCCAACATTCCCCGGTGTGTAGGCGTCATCATGGCGCAACTTTTTATCTGATGTATAGCGGTTGATCATTGAGTCCATATTGCCCGCAGTGACACCGAAATACAGGTTGGGTTTACCCAACTTCATAAAGTCATCTTTACTGGTCCAGTCGGGCTGAGAGATGATGCCTACGCGAAAACCATGTGCCTCAAGTACCCGACCAATAACAGCCATTCCAAAGCTTGGATGGTCAACATACGCATCGCCGGTAACCAAAATTACGTCACAACTGTCCCAACCTAGGGCGTCCATCTCTTCCTTCGACATTGGTAAGAAAGGCGCTGTCCCGAGGCAGTGCGGCCAATATTTGGGGTAAGAAAACAGACCGCGGTCGGCTTTTATGGTGGCTTGCATAGTATTCACATCTAGATAAAACAGAAAATGGCTGAAATGCGCGTGAGCAGAATTCAGATTTGAGGGGTAATTATAACAGTCTTATTGGATAGACGGTATAGCACTGTCATTAAATTACAGCGCTTTGTTTGCCAGAATGCTTTCACATTTATGCTAGATTTTGTTTACCATAAACTCGTTTAGGAAGTGAATGAGGCGTGTGATTTGGTTATTCCAAATAAACACCGAGTAAAGTAGCATGTATCGTGTAGACCTACCATGTTGTTGAAACGTATCACAAAAGGTCGACATGCAATAAAAATTATAATGTCTTGAATGCACTCTAAGGCTGACAGAACGATTTTCGTTTAACACACATTTTATCACTGGGGCTATTATGGCTTATTGGTTATTCAAAACAGAACCTGACGCGTTTTCCATTGACGATTTGGCCAATAGAGAAAACCAGACCGAACCTTGGGACGGTGTGCGAAACTATCAAGCCAGAAACTTTTTACGCGATGATGTGGCGCTTGGTGATCGCGTGTTCATTTACCACTCTAGCTGTAAACACGTTGGTATTGCGGGTGTCGCTGAAGTTGTTAAAGCAGGTTATCCAGACGCCACGCAATTTGACCCTGAGTCTAATTATTACGATCCCAAATCACTGCCAGAATCACCACGCTGGTTTCGCGTAGATGTGAAATTTGTCGAAAAATTTCACAAGGTATTGCCTTTGGCAGAAATAAAGGCGATGCCTGCTATTGTTGAATTGCCGTTAGTTAAAAAAGGTGGCCGTTTAAGTATCATGCCGGTGAGCGAGAGCGAATGGCAGCAGCTCTATGCCGCTGCCAGATAGCGTAATCGCATTATTTTATTTTGAAAGTGTAAAGCGGGTATCAGCATCGCGAAGTAGATAAAGGGCAAAGCACGCACCCCACATCGGCCATGCAGCGAAAAATAACAAGTTATTGAATGCATCAATGTATTGTGGGAATGACGATAACGTAGACCCACCGTGAAGCAGAAATATAAGGCCGTAAGTGTAACGTTTAGCAACGCCTGCTAAAAATGCCAATACAAGGGCTAGCTGAAGTGCCCCCATAATGTAAACGGCCGTTTCAGCTAAACCACCAATGCCGTAAAAGTGTTCAAAGATTTTCATGCTATGAGCAGGGTTAACGAATTTGTCGAGTGTCCAGACAAACATGACAATGAAAATGGTGATGCGCAGTGACAGTAGCGCCCAGCCTAAACGATTAGAAATATCTGATTGAGTGTTTTGCATAATAGCTCCGAGTTTTAATTATGTGACACAATAGAACGAGTGTTCAAAAAAATAATTTCAAAAATTTTTTTGTTATTGAAAATAAATATGTGCTGAAATTTTTCAGAGTACGTATCGGTCTTGTCGAACAAGAAATAAAAAATTGGATTGGTAAATGAGAAAAGTAATTGGCGTAGCCGCTAGTGCATTAGCGCTTGCCGTTAGTCAGGGGATTGCGGCGCAACAAGTATCAGATATTGAAGTGGTTGAAGTAAAAGGTGATAAGCAATCACTTGATACCCTCTACCCAGGTGACAATACCTTAAAAGGGCTATTTGGCGATGGTTTAACCGCAGCAGAAACACCGCGCTCAGTGACTTCATTATCAGCAGAGACCATAGAAGCGCTCAACATCAACGACTTGCATGATATTGTGAAAGCTGCGCCAAATGCCTATGCTTCTAGCGGTTTTGGTACGCCGAGCTTGCCTAGTATCCGCGGACAGTTGGGAGAGCTATTTCAAGACGGAGTGCGTCGACAAGCGGGTAATAATGGTTTTGGTTTACCACTATCGTTTAACAGTGTTGAACAAATTGACGTTGTAAAAGGTCCTTCACCTGTGTTGTTTGGTAGCACGCAGCGCAACGGCGGCTTTGTTAATTTACAAACCAAGGTAGCGCCCACTGCAGAAAGTCAGGGCAAAGTAACGCTGCGCGCTGGACGCTGGGACCAATACTCTGCACAGGTTGATTATGGCACTGCCATAGAGGAAGGTAAAAGTGGGGTTCGCGTAAGTGCTGAGTACCTAGACCATGGTAGTTTCTATGACTTTGCAAATCGAGAAAGTACCAATGTGTTTGTAGCCTATCGCTATACGCCAAGTGACGTGCTGACGTGGGACGTTAGCGCAGAATATTATGACACTGATTACCCAGACAATGCTGGTATTAACCGTCCTACACAAGATTTAATCGATAACGGTATTTATATTACCGGGCAGGGCGTACAAGCCAACGGTAGTACTGTACCTGGTGCTGGCGCTATTATTTCACCTACCGGCGAAGTGGTTATCCCTAGAAATCGCGTTTTTACTAATCCAAACGATATCAATGGTGCTGAAACCACCATTTTGCGCAGTAACGTTGAGTATCAATATTCTGAGCAAATAGCAGTGCGTAATGTGTCATATTATCAGTATCTAGAGCGCGAAGAAATTGCACAAAATAGCTTTGTAGAGATTATTGATGGTGCGGACACTTTTGAAAACCGCACCGAAGTGGATGTTAAGTGGGATAATTCGCAACTTACTACATTTGGTTTGGCTATTCGCTACAACGATGTGCTTGGCTACAGTCAATTTACAACTGAAGCTGACAACCCGATTGATTTAACAGGGCCGCTTTCTAATCGTGTTATTGAGCTTACCGATGCGCAAAAAGCGCGTTTAGTAGAATTGCGTCCGGGCGTGTTTGTATCACCTGGTGCGCAATACGACCTTGATGGGGATGGGGCTGGCGATTTTAATCTTTCAGATACAACCGATTCCACAGCATGGCAAACAGGTTTAGCGTTGCAGCAACGCTCAACGTGGACCGACAGGTTCTCGACCATTGCTGGTGTTCGCATGGATTACTACGATGTTGAAGCACGTGATCCTCTAGCGCCAGAAGGGGTAGAGGCGGCGTCAGACAGCTATAGTGATACCCTTACTAGTTACCAAATAAGCGCATTATATAAGCTCAACAATGCCGTAAATGTTTATGCTGCTTTCTCAGAGAATGATGCTACGTCTAATAGTATGGCGGGCGGAACTGTGCTTGGCGGCAACAACGAGATAAATCCGTTGAACTTTGCTACTGAAAATACCCTGTACGAGGTTGGCATTAAATACGCCCCGAGTAACACTTGGTATGCCGAGGCGTCTGTTTTTGACCAAACACGTAGCTTGCGAAATCGTGACGGCAGTAATAGCGGCGTTAAAACACAAGGGGTAGAACTACAACTGTTCTATCAAGCAGATGATTATTGGGTTAATGCTGCGTATAGCTATCTTGATGCACGTTTTGATGATTCAGCGGCATTTCAAGGTACGTCACAAGTTGCCGATGCATTTGACAACAGTCGCCCTGATATCATTGAAGGCAATGCTGTCGGATCGCCGTCATTTACTGCATTCGCACCATCTAATTCACGTGTACAGGGAATTCCTCCGCAAATTATTTCTATCAATGCTGGGTGGCAGGTAAGTGATGACGTGCGTGTAGGAGCAAGTGCTTTGTATACCAAGTCATTCCCGCTTGATTTCTTACAAACTGTTAAAATACGCGACCAATATACAATAGACTTAAATGCAGACTATTTTGTGAACGACGATTTGCGCCTGCGTTTAGACATTATTAATGTCACTGACGAAGAGAACTGGCAACCATTGTTCGAAGGCGGCTATTTTGGCGCAACCTTGGTAATGCCGAATGTGCCAAGGCATGCACAAGTTACCATGCAGTATGCGTTTTAAGGAGTAAGAATCACAATGTTTAAAAAAATAGCGCTTTTGGCAGTGATCGCTGCCGCTATCACAGGCTTCTTCTATTTCGACTTTAATAGCTATTTAACCTTGGAAGGTATGAAGGGATCGCTGACTACTTTTCAACGTGAAATAGAAGCGAACCCTGTAGTCAGCATTGGCGTATTTTTCGCAGTTTACGTGGCTGTGACGGCGCTGTCTTTACCAGGAGCTGCTATTTTGACTCTTGCGGCTGGCGCACTGTTTGGCCTAGCGCAAGGGCTTGTCATTGTCTCATTTGCCTCAAGCATTGGTGCCACACTTGCTTTTCTGGTGTCGCGTTTCATATTGCGAGATACGGTGCGCAATAAGTTTAAAGACAAACTTAACAAGATTGATGAAGGCGTAGAAAAGCAAGGCGCTTTTTACTTATTTACGCTGCGCTTAGTGCCAGTATTTCCTTTCTTTCTTATCAACTTATTAATGGGTCTTACTTCACTTAAGACATGGACATTCTATTGGGTTAGCCAAGTGGGTATGCTCGCGGGGACCGCAGTGTATGTGAATGCCGGAACGCAGTTGGCGCAAATTGATAGCTTAGCCGGCATTGTATCTCCGGGTCTTATCTTTTCTTTCGTGTTGCTCGGTATTTTTCCCTGGATTGCGAAAGCTATTGTTGCGGTTGTAAATCGTCGTCGCGTTTATAAAGGCTACACAAAACCAAAGAGCTTCGATCGCAACTTGGTTGTGATTGGTGCAGGCGCGGGTGGCTTGGTAACAAGTTATATTGCAGCGGCAGTAAAAGCAAAAGTAACCCTTGTTGAAGCAGGCGAAATGGGCGGCGATTGCCTTAATTATGGCTGTGTACCAAGTAAAGCTATTATTAAATCTGCAAAAGTTGCTACTCAAATGCGACATGCTGACAGCTATGGTTTAGATTCGGTCACGCCCACGATGTCTTTTAAGAATATTATGGCTAGGGTCCACGACGTTATTGCTGCTATTGCGCCAAATGACAGTGTTGAGCGCTACACTAATCTGGGCGTCGATGTAGTCAAAGGCTACGCCAAAATTATCGACCCTTGGACGGTAGAAATTAAGAAAGATGATGGTGGAATTCAAACCCTAACAACGAAGAATATTGTTGTAGCTACGGGGGCCGCGCCTTTTGTACCTGATTTGCCGGGGATTAAAGACAGTGGGTATGTAACTTCTGACACTCTTTGGACAAAATTTGCTGACAAAGAAGATGCGCCCAAAAGGCTTATTGTGCTTGGCGGTGGGCCGATCGGTTGTGAATTAGCACAAGCATTTTCTCGTTTAGGAAGTGCAGTTACTCAGGTTGAGCTGGCACCACGATTGATGGGTCGAGAAGATGCTGACGTTGCCGAATATGCAGAGTCAGTGCTGCGAGAGAGCGGTGTAAATGTGCTTACATCACATAAAGCACTTCGATTTGAACACAAGGACGGTGTGAAGGTACTTATTGCTGAAAAAGAAGGGCAAGAACTGGCTATCGAATATGATGAAGTCATTGTGGCGGTAGGTCGCAAAGCAAGGCTCACGGGCTTTGGCCTTGAAGATTTAGGTATTCAGTTTGACCGTACCATAGAAACTGACGAGTACTTACAAACATTAATGCCAAATATTTTTGCAGCTGGTGACGTGGTAGGCCCTTATCAATTCACTCATGTTGCAGCGCACCAAGCATGGTATGCGGCGGTAAATGCTCTGTTTGGCACCTTTAAGAAGTTTAAAGTCGATTACCGCGTAATTCCATGGACAACGTTTATTGACCCTGAGGTGGCGCGCGTGGGTCTTAACGAACGTGAGGCTAAAGAACAAGGAATAGAGGTTGAAGTAACGCGCTATGAGTTTGCCGAATTAGATAGAGCGGTTGCCGAGAGTGCGCGCAAGGGCTTCATTAAAGTGCTCACGCCACCAGGTAAAGATAAAATTCTAGGTGTAACGATTGTCTCTGAACACGCTGGGGATTTACTTGCTGAGTTTGTCATTGCTATGAAATACGATCTGGGTCTTAATAAAATTCTTGGGACCATTCACGCGTATCCTACATGGGCTGAAGGCGCGAAATATGCAGCTGGCAATTGGAAGCGCGCTAACGCGCCGGAAAAGCTACTAAATTACGTAGAAAAGTTTCACACGTGGCGTCGCGGATAAGTCCTATGGTTTATTCCGCAGTTGGTTTGAGTTAATGGAAGTTCTCGTTAAAACTTGGCTAACTGCGGCTGCTGTGTGTTTTTTATATACGTGTAGCCCAAGTGTGGCGGCACAAGACACTAATCTTGTAACTCACTCATTAGCACGAAAAGTTAACAGCGTAAAACAAGATACCGAAACCGTGCACTTTTATGCATGGGGCGGTAGTGCTCAAGTAAATAGCTATTTGCAGTGGGTAAGCGAGCAAGTTTCGCAACAATACAACATTCGCTTTCAGCATGTGAAACTTGCCGATACAAGTGATGCAGTATCACGCGTATTGGCAGAAAAGGCCGCGGGAAATCATACAAACGGCAGTGTAGACCTTATTTGGATCAACGGTGAAAACTTTGCCGCTATGAAAGAGCATGGGTTATTAACCAAAAACTGGGTATCATCACTTAAATATTTCCCTTTGACCAACCCACACGAAAATACAGCGATGGTGACGGATTTCGGGGAGTCAACACTCGGAATGGAAGCGCCTTGGGGTAAAGCATCATTAGTTTTTTATTATCGCCAGCAACACTTACAACACTTAGCAATTCCACCGCCACAAACTATTCATGAGCTGCTTGAATTTGCGCAACAGTCCCCCGGACGATTTACTTATCCTGTACCCAGTGACTACCTTGGAATTACTTTTCTTAAATATGCCATCATTGCCCTAAACGAAGATAGACAAAAAGTGTTCTATCAACCTGTTAGTGAAAGTGCGCTTAATAGCGTACTTCCCGCACTTTGGCAGTACTTAGACGCGTTGCACCCTGTCATGTGGCGACGTGGTGAAACCATGCTAAGGCAAGCATCGCAGTTACAACGGTTAATGGGCACTGGCGAGTTGTCGATAGCATTTTCATTCACTGCAGCAGAGATCCCAAGTGCAGTAGAACGCTTTGATCTTCCTAAAGACATACGCACCTATGTTATGCATGACGGCAGTCTTGCCAACGTACATTTTGTAGGGTTGACTTACAACTCTTCAGTAAAAACCGCGGCGAAGACCGTAGTAGATTTTTTATTGTCACCCAAGGCACAAGCGCAAAAACAAAAACTAAAGGTGTGGGGGGATGAGTCTGTGCTTGATTTATCGCTACTTAGCCCAAGCGATAGGTCTTTGTTTGACCAAGAGGGGGGGCACCCTTCAGCTTTGGATAAATCACAGAAGGTTAAGCTGATAGCAGAGCCTCATTCAAGTTGGGCTGACGCTATTCGTAATGCTTGGTATAAGCGCTACGGAGTGCGCTACTGATGTTTACCTCTTTCACCGTTACCGCTAGGTGGCTTTTGTTATGTATTTTGTGCGTGCCGGTTGTGGGTGGCTTTGTGGGCGTTGTATTTCCAGCTTTAGGCTATTTCCCTGCAATAGGCGCAACGCAATTCAGCGCTCAACCGTTTGCAACCTTGTTCGCAACAAACGGTATTGCTAAAATGATGTTGCTATCGCTATTCACCGGCCTTGGCTCTACATTGTTAGCCTTTATTGGCGCGTGTTGTCTTCTCGCGTGGTGCTATCAAACTCGCTTTGTCGAAAAATTGCAGGCATTGCTAAGTCCATTTTTAGTCTTTCCTCATGCAGCTGCGGCCATTGCATTGCTTTTCGTGTTGAGTCCATCGGGCTTTTTCGCCCGTTTATTCACTACCGACACCGATATTTTGGTGACAACGTCAGCACATAGCTTTCCCCACGACCCTTATGGTTTAAGCGTGTTGTTTGCACTTGCACTTAAAGAATTACCGTTTATTTTGCTGATGGCGCTTGGGGTGATGTCTCAGCCGATTGTGGCCAAAAAAATATCTGGGTACAGCAACGTAGGCGCATCGCTAGGTTATACCAGCGTAGCGCGATTCTTTTTGTTGGTCCTGCCAACCATTTTCCCTCAAATTCGATTACCGTTGCTTGCGGTATTAGTATTTGCAACTTCAAATGTAGAAATTCCATTGATTTTGGGGCCGAATAATCCCAGCACGCTTGCCGTAGCCGTTCTACATTGGTTCAATCATATTGATTTGTCGATGCGATTGTTAGGTTCTGCGGGTGCTGTTCTGCAGGTCGGTATATCAAGCGCAGCACTGGGGCTATTTGTTGTTGGTGAGCGTATTGTAGCGGTACTGGGGCGAGCGCTTTTAGTAAATGGTAATCGCCGCTTTTTTGATAATGCCGTAGTGGTAACTGGTGTGTCTATATTCGCTGTTTATATGGTGCTAATAGGCACCATTATGTATAGCACTTTTGCTTATTCAGTGGCGTCCTACTGGGTATTTCCGAATTTATTCCCTGAAGATACGACATGGTTGCATTGGCAAACAGTAGTTAACGCTATTGAAAAGCCATTAAGCAACACACTCATTCTTGGAGGGCTAGTAAGTACTTCGTCTGTGTTATTAGTGTTGTTTGCACTGGAAAGCCAGGTACTAAAACCGACAAAGCGTGTAATGTCATTTGTCTTTTCCGTTTCAGTGTTTTTACCGCTGCTTGTTCCAGGCATTGCGTTTTTGTACGGGTTAGTATGGCTGCAGCAGTTAGTACTTCAATCTGCTATATGGTTTCATACGTATATAGCCCATATGGTTTACGTTGTGCCGTACGTCTATTTGTCGCTTGCGGTAGCGTATCGTAAATTTGACGCTCGCTATATTGTGGTGGCACAAAGCCTTGGTAAGTCACCGTGGCAAGTATTTGTGTATATCAAATTACCATTGATGCTGGGAGCTATCCTTATTGCGTGGGCTTTAGGCCTTGCTATCAGTTTCAGCCAATACTTACCAACATTATTGGCATCGGGGGGCGTTATTCCTACAGTAACTACTGAAGCAGTAGCATCGGCATCAGGCAGCAGTACACGTCTTAGCGCTGTTTACGTCATTATTCAAGCCACATTACCACTAATAGGGTTTGTACTAGCGTGGACCTTGCCTCGTTTCATGTTCAATCCCAAACAAGGTGTTTCATGAGTATCAACAATGATGGCCGCATAAAAAGGGTGAGCGATGTCAAAGGATAAAAACGTGCTTGACCTACAACAATTAGTTATCTCAAATGGTGACGCTGAATTAGTAAAGTTAAGTGCGCGCGTGAATGCAGGTGAAGTGTTGACAGTAATGGGGCCAAGTGGCTCTGGGAAATCAACGCTACTACAAGCCATAGCGGGGCAACTGTCTGCGCCGTTTGATTTTACTGGGCGTATCTTGCTTAGCGGCGAGGACATTACACACAAACCTGCACACCGTCGACACATCGGGGTGATGTTTCAGGATGCATTGTTATTTGAGCATATGACCGTTGAAGAGAATATTGCCTTTGCCATGCCAAAAGGTAGGTTTGCCAATAAACAAGCACGAATAAATGCTATTGAAGTTATGCTTGAAACCTTCGAGCTTAACGGCATGCAAAAAAGATCGGTGAGCGCTCTGTCGGGTGGTCAGCAGGCGAGGATATCGTTGTTGCGAACCCTAAGTTCACAACCAAAGGCAGTGCTGCTCGATGAGCCTTTTAGCAAATTAGATGCTAGCCTGCGTGAGCACATTCGTACATGGACGTTTGAGCAGTTAAAAATTCATAATATACCTGCGGTTTTGGTCACTCATGACAAAGAAGACGCTATTGCAGCAGGTGGCGAAATAATAGAGTTATCAAAATGCTAGACGCCAAAATTACGCCTTTTATTAAACCTATACTAAGGCCTTTAATTGTAGGCCTAGATAAAATTGGGGTAACGCCGAATCAAATAACTGTCGCGGGCTTCTTGATAGGCTTATGCGCCGTTCCCTTTATTATTCTTAACTGGTGGGGGGCCGCGCTGGGTTGCATTATAGGAAATAGGATTTTTGACGGTATTGATGGTGAACTTGCTCGTTATCAAAAAAGCAGTAGTAGCGCGGGTGGTTTCCTTGATATCTGCCTGGACTTTTTATTTTATGCCGCTATCCCTCTGGCATTCGGAATAGCAAACCCAGCGTTGTGGGGTGTGGCTGCAATGGTATTGCTGGCAACTTTTATAGGGACAGGTAGTAGTTTCTTGGCGTTTGCCATCGCAGCTGAGAAGTTTCAAATAGACCGACCTCAGTTTCAAAATAAGAGTTTTTACTATATGCAGGGGCTAACAGAGGGAAGCGAGACCATCGTTGTCTTCTTAGCATTTTGTATATGGCCAAGCTACTTTCCAGTATGGGCTTATTTGTTCGCAGCAGCGTGTTTAATTACGTTAGTTACTCGTATTGTTGGGGGCTTTTTCACACTTAAGCGGGTAGAGTCAGAAAACGGTAGTAGGTAACGTTTATCATGGATAATACGTCAATTATTAGACTAGGTGTGTTTTTAGGGGGTTTCACTGTTATGGCAGTGCTCGAAGCCTACAAACCTGCACGGCAGGCGGTGTTAAATAGAAAGACCCGCTGGGTAGGTAACCTTGCTATGGTGGTATTCGGTGCCCTCGTTGCAAGAGTGCTTTTACCTACTACATTAATAGGCGTATCAACATGGGCTCAAACCAATGAAATTGGCCTATTTAACGTTGTTAATACACTTCCTGCTACATTGGTAGTAGTGCTTTGCGTGGTTGTGCAAGATGTGATTATCTATTGGCAGCACAGACTGTTTCATACCATACCTTTGTTGTGGCGAGTACATAAAATGCATCATGCCGATAGCCATGTTGATACTACAACGGGCCTTCGTTTTCATCCTATCGAAATTGCAATTAGTTTGGGGGTAAAAGCCGCTGCGGTAGTGGCATTTGGCATACCTGCAATGGCGATTGTTATATTTGAGGTAGCGCTCAACGGCTTTGCGCTTTTTAATCACGCGAATATTCGTTTGCCACAAAAGTGGGATGACAGATTAGGGCTAATTCTTATCACACAGCGATTGCATCGCATTCATCATAGTCAGGCCAAGTCTGAGTCGAATTCTAATTTTGGCTTTAGTGTGAGTTGGTGGGACAGACTGTTTAACAGCTTCAAACTGCGCGCCGCGCACAGCGATGAAACCTTACCTATTGGGCAGCAAGATGTGCCTGCGCTAAAAGAAAATGCAAGTGTTATAGCATTATTGCGGCAACCTTTTAGGCGTGGTGGGTAAGACTACGCCATGGTAAGTACTTGATAGACTAGATAACCTGTTAGAATTTGAAATATTAGCCCTGCGAGAATAAATATTCCGTCTTTGTTTATCATTCCAACAGCCGTTAAGCTTAGTGCGAAAGCTGGTGCCGCAGCAGCAAATGGTAGTGCCTCTAGCGGAATCATACATAATGCGGCCACCCCACATATTGCTGCAACTAGGTTTTTAAGCGGTGGAGTTGATAATATTTCTACACGAGGTCGTAGTAGACGTTCGCTTTTTGTAACGTAGGGTTTCGCTTTTTCAACGGCGCTATCAATCTTGCCGGTACTTATCGTCTTTTTCGTAAGCGTGTTAGGTAACCAAGGGTGCTTCTTTCCATATGCAACCTGTATGCAAACCAAAAACAGAGTTATGCCACAAATGCTCGGAACTCCCGGGATCGCACCTGTTGGTAACAGCGCGATGAGTGAGGGTATCAATAGCAGCGGTCCAAACCCTCTACTTTCAAAGCGCGCAATGACATCTTTTAGAGACACTCTGTCTCCCTGATCTTCCGTAATGGTGTCGAGCAAATGTCCTATAGACTGGGTCATGGCATTACCTTGCAGATAGCGATTTAAAAAGCGTAAAGCACAAGGTAATTTACGTCTGCAATACGAAAAAGATTACATTTGTTTTAGGTTGGTGTAATTGCTCAACTAGATAAGACTAATCTAGCGTCAACACCAATTTGCCAGTGTGTTTTTTCAATTCGAAATCTTGCTGAGCCTGCTTTATCTCTTTCAATGGATACGTTGCAGCGACAATCGGCTTAATGCTTCCGCGCTCAATGTGTTTAACGAGACTGGCAAAAACGCCTTCTTGCAATACAGTACAACCTATCAGTTGTAAGTCCTTTAAGTACAACGTTCTAACATCTAATATAACGTCGTGCCCACCAATAGCGCCAGAGGTAGCGTATCGCCCAAATGTTGAGAGTAACTCTAGTAAGTCTGGCCAACGCGCGCCTGCGACCAGGTCAATCACAACATTGAACGGTTTGTTTTTATAAAGTGATTTCCAGTCTGCATCTCGGGTAACAGTTTCGTCAGCGCCCAAAGCGTTCACTTCGCCTTGCTTTTCTTTACTGGTTACCGCCACTACATACGCGCCGCGTGCCTTAGCTAGTTGTACTGCCGCTGAACCAACACCACCAGAAGCGCCTGTAATAAATACTCGTTCGCCTTTTTGAACATTTGCTCTATGCAAAAGGTTTTCCGCGGTCGAATAGGAGCATGGAAAAGAAGCAAGTTCAGTATCTGTATACGATGATTTTACGGCGTATGCATGCTTACTCGCTACTTTGGTGAATTGAGCAAACCCGCCGTCGCACTCACTACCCAAGTACCAGGGTGATGGTAGACGTTGGCTGTCCGCCTCAGTTAAGCATGGTTCTATAAGTACTCTTTCTCCAATTCGTGATGACGATACATTTTTTCCAACCGCGACAATGTAACCACAAACATCAGCACCTTGAATACGGGGAAATACCAGCGCAGAGCCTGCCCAGCTCGCATCATTGGCATTGTTTCCCTCTTTTGAATACCACCCTTTACGTGTATTTAAATCAGTATTGTTAACACCAGCCGCCGCAACTTTAACAAGTACATCATTGTCGGTGAGATAGGGCAGTGCGATCTGCTCATTAAAGACAAGGGAATCGATGTCGCCATGCTTGGTAAGTTGTACACCTTTCATGGTTTTGGGTAACTGATTCATTCTTACTCCTAGTTGGGTTTGTTTGTAAAGTAGCGTCATCACCTTTTCTAAGGTCAGTTGTAGGCCTACTTTTGGGTTAACTGCTCGACCAGTATGGAAATAGCTTGGTGTGCTGCTTTTAAAGCCGCGTGTTGAGAGCTAGGCCATGCGGACGCCATGCCTTCATGTAAAATAAAGATGGTTTCTACAAAGTCTTTTTGGGAAGCAGCAGTTGCCATTGTGAGATCGTTAAAATTTTCAGTCAGCCATTGTTTGACCTCTAATTTATGTGATTGAACTGCATTTTGGATTTTTTCATTATTGGGGTAGCAGGCGAGTGCTTGAAGAGACATACAACCCCGTGGTGCATAGGTTTCAAGCCATAGTGCTAGACGTGTGAAAATATGCAGCAACAATGTGTTTGCGTCGTGTACTGACGTGATTTTGTGATTTATAGGGCTATCTTGCTCTAAAAACGCGATGTACCGCTTATGTCGGTAGTGTAGTGCGCCTATGACCATGGCTTCTTTCGAAGGGAAATATTTGTAAAGCGTTTTTAGTGTTGTGCCTGAATGCTCTTTAAGCGTTGCCACGTTTGGCGTCGCAAACCCATATATAGCGAAGGCTTGTTCAAGTTTTTGTGCAATGGCGTCGTGGGTAGCACTAGGCGTAGCTGTCGAAGTTTTTACTAGCTCTTTGGTCACCAAAACCTCATTAATACCGTGGTAGAATAAATGTTCTACCTTGGGGTAGAGTAAATATTCTACCCTGACAAGTGCTTCGTGTGACTAGCATAGCTATACCTGCGTCAATACTTTCTATTTTGTTACTATTTTTAATCACATTTAGGAATGTGATTGTTTTTGGTATTATTTCGAATTGTGTGTATATTATGTAACTTATGCGGGTTATTGTAGGCAAGCGAATGCATTGAGTCATTGAGCATTGCATAGACTCAATATTGTGTGCGAGGAAGCAATTCATATGAGTAGACAAAGGGGAAACGTTGAAGAGTGCAATGCTGCTGTCATAACCGGTGACATTGTCAAATCACAGTCGTTATCGGATGAAGATTTTAGTCGCATTATCCAAGCGTTAAAGGCCCAGTTGACGACTTATGCACGTTCATATGACGGGCATTTCGACGTTTTTCGCGGTGATGCTTTTCAGTTTGTGACATCGCATTCGCAGAACGTAATGCACATAGCACTAGGCATTCGCTTGGCCTTAAAAGCGATGACTCCCAGTAGCGATATCAGAGTGAGCTGCGCAGTCGGTGAGGTAACCTTTAGACCGTCTGAGGTAAAAACCGGTACGGGGCAGGCATTCGTATTGTCAGGAAGAGGGCTTGATGAATTGAAAGGGCAATATGTGTCGTTTCAGTGTGAATATGGGTCATTGGCTCGACATACTTCTTTACTTACTCGATTTGCCGATTCACATATAGCAGGGTTAACTCAGACACAATCTGAAACCGTACTAGCCTACTTAGTTTCAGAAGATAAGAACCATGACGCTGTGGCGACATCTTTGGGCAAAACAAGAAGTAACGTGACGCGCATTTTGAACGCAAGCAATTACAGGTTGATAGCCGAGTACTTAGCGTTTATGGAGCAAGAAATAAGTACAGTACTAAGTAGAACTACTATTTAAGGAAAAACATGCAGGAACTTGTGTTTAAGGAAACCTTACTACTTGTCGCATTGTTGCTAGCGCATTTACTCGCAGATTTCTATTTTCAACCTTATTCGTGGGTGGAAAGTCGCAACAAACGGCACGTTCTAGCACCACATTTGTACCTACATGCGCTGCTGCACGGTTTACTTGCAGGCATTGCCATACTTGTTTTTGCTAGTGATCTTCAGGGCATGACGGTACTTTGTGGTAGCGCGATTATCGCTGTAACTCATTTTAAAATTGACGTTATTAAGTCTTATTGCCCGCAAACCACCACTTCTTTTATCGTTGATCAGTTGGCACATGTGCTGGTCATTATTGCTGTCTATCTTTTTATGACCAGCCAGTTCAATACATTTATAACTGTTTTAAAAGCAATTAATGTACAACACCTTGCTATTGTCTTAGCGTATTTAGCTGTTTTAAAGCCAAGTTCAATCATAATTAAGCAGCTACTTTCTCCGTGGAGTGCAGAAGTGACTTCTGAGCGCCCTAAACATTCCCATGCAAACGACGCGTTAACTCTTAGCCTAGAAGCCCAACAAACATTGGCGTTGGCAGGGCAGCGTATAGGCTACCTTGAGCGGACACTCATGCTCACTTTTGTGTTGCTTAACCAATTTGCTGCTATTGGCTTTTTGATTGCCGCGAAGTCTATTTTTAGATTTGGTGATTTGACCAAACATCAAGATAGAAAGCTTACCGAGTACGTCCTGCTAGGCACATTCTCAAGCGTTGTTATTACACTTATCATTGGATTAGCTTGCGCCTATTTATTGGGAGAGTTTCCTATTAAGCGTTAGTAAACTGCTTGGGCGTAAGCCCAACATGCTGTTTAAACACGCGATTAAAGTGAGACTGGTCGTTAAAACCCATTTGATGGGCTATATCACTAAGTGACAACGAACTCGTCAGCAATAACCGTTTGCTATGTTCAATACGATGATGGGTTATGTATTGATAAGGCGTTTCACCTACACTTTTTTTGAATTCTCTCAAAAAGTAATACTTGCTACAAAACACCAGGTCTGCCAAGGCTTCTATGGTAATGGCATTGCCGATATTGTGTTGTATGTAATCATCAATCTTTGCAAGATCCGATTGTCCAAATTTGGCATTAGCCGCTGTATTTCCTTTGACGTCTTCATAGTTTGAATAATTCTGAATGTAGTGGGCCGACAATGCCGACACTAAGTTTTGCAAATACGGTTTGCCGTTGCGCCCATTAGCTTGAGTCTCTAGCAGCAATAGCTCAATTAAGCCTTTGATGGTCTCATCTTCAACGTTGTAATTATTCAGAAATTCAAGTCGGGTTGCTTCAACCTTATAGGGGCAGGCATCAAAGAGAACATGTTCTTCAATGGCCAAAATAACGAAATAGCAAGGCTCAGATATATTATGAGTAAACGGAGTCTTTGGCGGATTTATCCAAATATTTCCTGGTGCAGTTTTTAAAGCAATCAGTTCGTTATCAGCTTTTACAGACCAACTGAGATCTTTGTCTAGCGCCAATGCGAAATAGAAGTAGGGCGTGTATACCTGTTTGGGGTAGAAATACTCAGAGGAGCCTTTTTCAAGAATGATGCCTTGCCAATTCAATGCTTCGTTTGAAAACGTAATATCGAGCACATTGCCACAACTTGACGGCTGATGCGTTTGATAGTCAAAAAAAGCCAGTCTTGATTTCACATCATTCCTTACATTTAAGCGTCATTGATCTCAGTAATTCAAAACAAAGGTAAGCGCAATTTCATACAATAAATACAGCAGTTATCTTCAATATTTTGATGCTGTTGCTCTCTATTATGTCCCTACTGACTTCAATTGGTAAAGGACAACATAACTATGCAAACACTTAAAGCGCTCAACGTAGCGATACCCCTAGTTTTTCCTTCATTAACCGTTTTAGCGACCCCAAACGACATAGATACGCTTAAAGCGGTTATGCCACAGTCAACGCAATCACCAAACTTTAATTATCAAATCGAGCAACAGCATGCAAAGGAGATCACTATGCAGTCTATGACATTAAATACACAGGTAGGTCCAATCGCGGCAAACCTTTATTTACCAAAAGGTAATAATCAGGCGCCTTTAATTGTCGTCACTGGCGCTTGGACATCGGTTAAAGAACAGATGCCCGCAGTCTATGCAAAAGCGTTTGCAGAAAAGGGTTATGCGGCGCTGACTTTTGACTTTAGAGGGTGGGGAGAGACCCAACGAATCCACAGTCAAACTCAGCCCTTTGTTGAAGACCCAGCTACTAAAACACAAGACATAATAGCGGTTTTACAAGCAGCAAATCGGCTTGAAGGCGTTGACGCCTCACGTATTGGAGGCCTTGCTATATGCGCTTCAGCAGGCTACATGCTTGATGCTGCCCTTGAATCATCACACTTGCAAAGTGTAGCTGTCGTCGCGCCATGGCTACATGATAAAGCGATGGCGGCAGAGATTTATGGTGGAGAAGAAAGCACATCGCGCTTAATAGCATTGGCGCGCGAAGCAAAACAGCAAAATGAGCCGCAACTTATAGAGGCCGCTAGCTTAGAAAATGATAATGCTCTGATGTATCAAGTGCCTTATTACACCGAAAATAATCGCGGTCTAGTGAAGGAATATGATAACCAATTCAATGTAGCTTCATGGGAGCAATGGCTTACCTACGACGCTCAACAAAGTGCCTTAAAACAAGAAAAGCCTGTGCTTATGGTAGCTTCGGAGGCGATGGCTTTACCGCAAGGTGCTCACCAATACTTATCAAACGCAGGTGACAATGTTAAAGCCATATGGCTTGAAGGCATCACCCAATTTGATTTTTACGACCAGTCAAAGGCCGTTAATACAGCAGTTCAAGCCGTTACCGAGCACTTCAATCATCACCTGTAAATGGAAAAGGGATATTGCTATGGGTAAAGCAGTAATTAAATTTTTTATTATTTTGGAGGTAATCGCCATGGTATCGCCCGTTATTGCTGAAGAAACGCATTCTATTCGTGATCAAAACATAGCAGCTATACACAGCAGTATTGCGAGCTTTTCTGCCTTAGCAGACAGAAACGCTTATGAGTACCTTGTCACGCTATTTGATAAGTCGGTGACTACCGATTATTCAGAATTATTTGAGGGGGCTAAGCAAACCGTTTCAAAAGAGACGCTTATGCAACAGTGGGCAGCTTTCTTACCAGGTTTTGACAGAACTTTTCATCGCCTGGAACGCCCTGTTATAACGATAGCGGCTGACATTGCGACTGCAAATGTTCCATTTACAGCGAGTCATTGGCTTGACGAAGACGGGTTTTGGCAAGTATCTGGCACCTATACTTTCACCTTTAAACGATATGGGCGGGACTGGTTAATAACTTCTGTCTATCTTCAAAAACTAGATGAAGAGGGTAGCCGCAGTATATTAGCTATTGCACCAATGCGCGCTGAGGGAAACTTAAAAAGATTAAAAGCTGAGCTAACAGTTCTATGATGGACTAATTGGATGTTTTTCAATTAAGAAGTCGATGAAGGCCCGCACTCGTTGGGCCTTTTGACTGTGCTGTTGAAAATAGAGGTAAAGGCCGGAATACGGATACCAGTGCGGCATTAAAACGGGCACTAACTCTTTAGAGGCAAAGTACTTATCCACCATAGGCGCGACAATACGCCCAATACCTAGGCCACGTTTTGCTGCATCAATCATCAGATCTGTATCATTAACAACAAGTGCGTGGGGCATTGAAACGCTTATCGATTCTCCTTTTTGCCATAGTGTAAGCGGCGCGAGTTTGTTTGACGTCATAAAGCGATATTGAATCAGCTTATGATTTTTAAGGCTCTCAATATTCTCGGGAATACCATAACGCTCGGCATATTCAGGTGAACAAAACAGACATTCGCGCGTAGGGGAGGTAAGTTGTTTCGCAACCATACCGTCTTCCACTCGATCACCAAATCTCACACCCACATCCATACCCTCGGTAACAAGGTTAACTGTTGCATCGTTAATCGAAATCTCAAGCTGAATGTCAGGGTAACGTTGACAAAACTCTTGGTAATAAGGGGATATTAGCTGTTGAAATGCGAATCGAGGTGTAGTCACTTTAACTACACCAGTAGGCATATGGCTTAATGCATTGACTTCCTCAAATGCAACATTCAGCGTGCCTATGGCTTCACGAGTTTGCCGCTGAAGTAATCGTCCCGCCTCGGTAAGTTCAACACGCCTAGTGGTTCTGCTGAAAAGCGGAACGTTCAATAACTGTTCTAATAACTTTAATGCGTGGCTCACCGACGGTGAGGTCATTTCCAGTTTTCTTGCTGCGCCGCTAATACTGCCTTCGTCAGCAATAGCATGAAAAACAATAAGTTGTTGGAACGAAGGCCCAGAAACGGACGAAGGTGATGCATTTTTCATATAACCAGTGCTTATTGTTAGTTTTAATCTAATAATTTATGAGAAAAGTGTGGTCTAAAACTAATTATCTATCAAGCGTAAAGTATCCGTGTTTTCTTAATAAACAACGCAAAGGTAGCAAAATGAGCAATGTACTTATTATTTCAGGCCATCCAAATCTAGACGAATCAAATGCTAATAGCACAATGTTAAAAAGCATTACTGAACGTTTGAAAAGTGTGTCAGTGCGCCGTTTAGATACACTTTATACCGCAAATCCTATTGATGTAGAGGCGGAACAAGCTGCACTACTTGAAGCTGATGTAATAGTGCTTCAATTTCCATTTTATTGGTATTCAGTGCCTGCGCTGCTTAAGCGTTGGATTGACCAAGCGTTTACCTACAACTTCGCATTTGGCCCTAAAGGCGATAAATTGGCTAACAAGCATTTCATCTTGTCTATTTCAGTGGGCGGCCCTCAAGAATCATATGGCCCACTGGGTTACAATCATTTTAGTGTTGAGGAGTTTCTTAGACCTCTTGAGCAACTAGCCTATTTGGCAAAAATGCAATATCACCCGCCTGTGTACACCCACAGAATGGTCTACATCGAAGGCGTTTATAATGAATTGTCAGACGTACAAGCGCGTGCTGAAGAACATGGAGAATGCGTAGCAAAGGCCATCGATGATTTGTTCGCATCGCCTGAGCTGAAGATAAAGCGGTTTGTTCAGGCATGGTTTGACCGCTTTGATGCAATGCCAGCGTCCAGCGATGGTTTTTTACCTCATTTAAGTGAGGAGGTCCTTTGGCAGTCGCCAGAGGGAGAGTTTCGCGGTCACGCGGGGTTTAACGACTGGTATGCATGGGCGCGCAAGACGTTTAAACCAGGTTGTGAGCACCGAATAGATCAAGTCGATATCACAGGTAGCGAACGTGGCTTTGAGGTTTCATTGCGTATAAACCTAAGAGCTGAGACGTTCAGAGATTCAGACTTTGTTGGTGAACACGTTGAAGTGCAAGTCAATGAACGCTGGCAGGTACACATTGACGCAACAGGCAACGTGGTTATCGATGAATATGTGATAATTCCGTTAGACAACTAACACGTATAACCTCAATAAAAGCGCAGCATTATTATGCTGCGCTTTTGTTTGACATGGTTACCACTGTTTATCGGATTTTAAGCGGTGCATTGGTGCGAACGTACAAGGTTACGTCACCGTCGCTGGAATTCTTGATGTGATGCACCGACGGCGTGTCCGACTCAATATAACTGCCAGGTAGTAGCGATTTTACGCCGTCACGCTTCGCTTTCAGCGACACTTCACCTTGAATAACCACGCTGCGAAACTCATTGCCGGTGCTTTCAAGTACACCATCAAAACCTTCTGGTAGTTTTATCATAGTGCCGTATTTAGCTTGCGTGTCACCCCAAAGATATACGGCTTTCACACCGTCACTCTCAACGTTTATGAGATCGGTGTTGTGAAGCCAAACCAGGTTGTCTCGGTGCAAGTTGATTGGGCGTTCACCGTTATCAAAGTGTTCCGAAGACGGCTTTACCAAGTAAGGTCCTTCATCTATTTCAAGGTAAATCATATTGGCTTTTTGATTAGCCGCGGTAATGTGCACTTCACCTGCCGGCTGTGTCCAATACGAATTTACTGGCATCCACATGGCTTTGGCATCGGGGTCATCGTTATGCATTTCACCATCGATAACAATACCACGATATGTGATGTTATGAATATGTGGTGGCGAAGAAAAGCCTTCTTTGAAGCGCACGAGCATGCCGGTAGCCGTGCTTTTAGTGCGGTCTCCCCATAGGTCTGCAGCACCAGGGCTCTTATCGCCTCGCGCTGGATTTAAATACCCCCAGTTTACTTCATCAGCGGTAATGACTTTGGTTGCCGCCTGAAGACTAAATGATGATGAGACAAATGACAGGGCGATTAAACCAAGAAACGTTGAATGCGTGTACTTCTTTAAAGCCATAGTGGCTGGCGCTCCTTTTCTACAATGCTTGACCATTCATATACATCATGGCGCGTACTGTAGCGCTAGCATATGACATTTGTCTTTAGTCTATAGAGGGCAGGGGAGTTTAAAAAGCACAGCGCCGTTGAGACTCTTTATAGAAAATATTGATAATAAAAAGGCTCGCAACGTAAAAGAAAATTGAAGGTGTTGAGAAAAGACAGGACACAAAAAAGCCGCTTGCGCGGCTTTCAGGCTTAGTACAGATTATTCGTCAGAATCAGTCATTGAAATACTTTTAAATTTCGAGTATTCAACGCGAGAGATAAGCTCATCATCGTTCATATCAATTTTGTCGAAGTCTTCAGTGACGCCGCTTCGAGATGCTTCTGCCTTGGTTAACGCACCGTCATTGTTCATATCCATTAGATCGAACTTACTCTTTGCGATAACCGTTTTTTCAGTTTTTACTTTTACTTCCTTCTCAACCACTTTTTCGCTGGTTTGCGCGTTTGCCTTTGCATGGAGCTCGTGCGTTAGCTTTTTATCTTTTACTGGCACTGCAGTAGTGTCTTGAGGCTCACTCATGCTGTGCTGCATTGACTTAACTGAAGCAACCACATCTCCGTCAAAATGCTGCGGGTATTTAGTTACATGGTCATTGAACTCTTTGATTGACAGACGCATATCTGAATTCACGTCAATTTTAGAGAAATGCGCAAATACCTCATCATCGTCAGCTTCTTCACGTGAAATGTAACCATTGTCATCGTTATCTAAATCGGCGAATGTCGTATCAATTTTCTCTAAACCTTCGCTTGCAAATGCACTTGCTGATAGAGCTGTACCAATTAACGATGCTAAAAATAACTTTTTCATATCAAACTCCTTGATGTGTATACCTCTGTACAACCTTTAACAGAGGTGTGGATTCACAACTACCTTTACATTTCACATGCCATTGTTTAAAAGTCTACTATTTACAAATGTTTAAGTGTTTTTTGTGAATATGGACAAGAAGCGAGATGTGAGTTATCTATAGAAAAATATGCAAATGTTACGCAATATTTTTAGCTATGCTTAGACAAAGGAATAATTATTTGATGCGCTTTTTTATCGCTTTAGCTGCTATAGCAGACTCTTCAGCCACTGCTTTTTGATTGGGAAAGTGTGGGTGGTGCGCAAGTTCGCACATTAACTTTGGGATATCTGCTAATGGCAAAACATGAGAGGGGTGATCTTTCATTAGGGCCATTAAAGGCAAATGGGGCTCGTATGCGTCGTCTGGCGATTGAGCTACTGTAATGCCGCCTTGATGGCTGGTTTCTATCATACCTTCCACGCCGTCTTCTAATTTTCCAGTTAAAAGAATAGATATTGCACGGTCTTTATATTCGCGCGCGCCAGATTTAAACAGAAAGTTAATTGATGGTCGCCATAAGTCATCATCGGGTAAATCTGAAACAATGATGTGATTGTCGTCTATACCGATGTTCAAATTTTCAGGGGGAAGGTAAATGCAGCCAGAGCGAACCAAATCACCATCGCTCGCTATTTTAACTGGCAAGTTGGATTTAGCTTCAAGCAGCGATAGCATACCTTTTGATTTTACAGGGCTATTCCTTAGCCTGTGAAGCAGAAAAAAAATGGGGGCAGGGAAATCCTCGGGCAGAGCGGTGGCAAGTGCTGAAAAAGCACTGACGCCACCTGCGGAAGCACCAATGAAAAAAACAGGGTTAATTTCAGGGTAACGCGTGGATGCAGACGCCACTTTATCTTCCTATGTATTTTTTCAATAACTGAAATAACGATTTAATTTCTACAGGTTTTGGCAAAAAATCGATCATGCCCGCTTCTTTGCACCGAGTAATAATATCGTTATGGACATGAGCCGAAACAGCAATTACCTCAGTCGCTTTATGGCTTCCTTTCGCTTGAATTTGCTTAAACCGATCATAAAATTCAAAACCATCAATATCATCCATTTGCAAATCTAGCAGAATAAGGGTGTATTGATTTTTTTCTAACATCTCTAGTGCTTGCTTTCCACTTTCTGCAACGTCATGTGGTATCGAAAACTCTGATAGATAAGATGAAAGTATGAAAATATTGGTTTCGTTGTCTTCAACAATGAGAATGTTTTCATTGTCTAGGTTTTCCAAAGTGTATGTTTCGTTATGTTCATACTCCAATGGTTCACTTATGTATTTTGGAGCACGAAGAGGTAAGGTAACCTTGAACAAAGAACCTTTATTTTCTTCACTGGTTACTTCTATTGTACCGCCTATCAGTTTAATTAACTCTTTTATAATTGATAAACCCAGCCCTGAGCCACCGAACCGGCGAGCAATACTTGAGTTAGCCTGAGTAAATTTATCAAATATCAGATTCACACTTTCTTGTGACATACCAATACCAGTGTCCTCTACTTCAATCACCAAATAGTAGATCGTTTGTTTCCAATTCCCGTGCGCTCTCACTTTTACCGAACCTGAGTCTGTAAACTTAATCGCGTTAGAAAGTAGGTTGGTAACTATTTGTTGGACACGCAATGGATCACCGATGAGCTGTTCTGGTAGGTTTTTGTCAAGCGATGCTGATATAGCTACATCTTTTTTATTTTTTTCTACAGAATAGAGGTCAATTAAATCGCGTATTATTTCTTGAATTGAGAACTCGGTGTACTCAAGCGTAAGTTGTCCGGTTTCGAGTTTTGCGAAATCTAATAAGTCATTGAGCAACGCTTTTAGTTTGCCCGTTGCATTGTTTAATATATGAAGTAAGCGCTCTCGCTTACTATCATCAGAAACACTCAACCGAAAAACTTCGTTCACGCCGACAATCGCATTAAGCGGTGTTCGTATTTCGTGGCTTACATTAGCCAAAAACTCTGTTTTTGCTTGGCTCGCTTGATAAGCTAGTTGGCGCTTTTCTTCCAGCTCTTTTTTTTGCAGCATTATATTTGTGTTATCAATAAAGCTTAAAATGGCGCCTTCGACACTTTGGTTTGTTGAGATAAAGGGAACAACATGCACGTCAAAGTGTTTGTCATCGCCGACAACGTGAGCAACTTCCTCTTTTTCAGTTCTAATAACTTTTTCAACCAGCTCGACAATGTCGTCAGACTTAAATACGCTCTGCAGGCGAGTTTTAAAATTTCCCAAATTATCTTGTAGCGAAAAAAACGTCCTGGCTGCAATGTTTGCCCTTACCGCATTAAGATTGTTGTCGATATAGACTAAGGGGAACTGAAGTGAATTCTTTAAGTTCACAAGCTGATTTGAAACGTGTTCGAGAGCAGTGGTTTTTTCGTTAAGTTGATCATTCATTGTGACCAACTCTTCATTGGTCGACTGAAGTTCTTCGTTTGTGGTTTCAAGCTCTTCATTTGAAGACTGCAATTCTTCATTGGAGGATTGAAGCTCTTCGTTCATTGATTGAAGTTCTTCGTTTGATGTTTCTAGTTCTTCAATAACGGTTTGAATATGCTCTCTCGCCATAGAGAGTTCATCTTCTAACTCTTTTATGCGTTGTGAATTTACGTCGGCAGGAGTCTGTTCGGCATTGGTTAATTCGCCAACTCGGTTAAAGCATACTAACAAAAATGTTTCTGACGCTTCCTCGACCGATACGGGGTACACAGACATTTTGACCTGAAATGCTTTACCTTCAACGATTAACCTACGAGCTTGCCCTTCGGACAATGCTTTTGTTCGCGTCGCTTTGTAAACAAGAGGGCGTATTTCGTGCCTGAATACTTCAATGATTGTTTCGCTAAGATTTAAAGAAGGCTTACCCTTGGAGAACTTTACATACGTTGAACTTTTTCCGTAGGTATGTTCTATATCAAGATTATCATTTACTAAGATACAGGCATCACCTAGTTGCTCGATAAGCGCTTCGGGCAAATTTGGCGCTGACGAGGCTTCCACAGGAGGTCGAGCATCATTTATTACGTTACCTGAAGTCTTTCCACTTAAGTAAAAACGTTGCGGATTAAAAGCCGTTACACTGCGCTTTTGGAAAATGCGTTCTTGTGCGTGAATGGTTCTGAATATATCCGTCACTTGAGACGTACTTTCAGATTTACCCAAGAACATATAGCCGCGCTCGCGCAATGAGTAATGGAAAATACGATAAACTTTCTTTTGTAGTTCCTGCTCAAAATAAATTAGCAAGTTACGGCACGTAATTAAATCTATTCGTAAGAAAGGGGGATCGTCTACGATGTTGTGCCCTGAGAATAGGATCACACGCTTAAGTTCGTCGATTACCTCAAAGCCATTACTTTTCTTTTTAAAATATTTTTCCCTAAATGCAGGGGGAACGTCAGCCATCGACGCTTCGCTATAAATCCCACGTCTGGCGATGGTAAGTGCATTCGCGTCAACATCTGTGGCAAATATTTGATGGTCGCCAGATGCAAGTTCATCCAACCCGCCAACCGCTTCTGCAAGCATTATTGCTAAGCTATATGCTTCTTCACCAGTAGCACACCCAACAACCCATAGACGAAGTGGGTCTCCTTCGTTTTTATTTGAAACGATGTCAGTTAAAACCGGCGCTAGTTGTTTAAATGTGGATGGGTCGCGGAAAAAATTAGTTACCGATATAAGGATGTCTTTGTAAAGCAAATCGACTTCGTCAGGTTCCCGCCTTAACAGATCAACGTAAGAATTGAAGTCACTCAAACGGCGTGCAAGCATGCGTCGCTCAATACGGCGTTGAAGTGTTGCTTTTTTGTATTGTTTAAACGACACGCCGCACTGCTTTCTCACAATATTGATAAGCTCTGCAAACCGGTCTTTAACCTCACTTGCATCTAGCTTAGCACGTAATGCTTTTGGCAATTTCGAACTTAAATCGTTCAAGTGTTTACCAATATCTTCAGCTTCAAGTACAAAGTCTATACAATCAGTATCAATCGCTGCATTTGGCATACCATCGTAGCCTGCTGATTTAGGCTCTTGAGCATATGTACAACCGCCAGAGGCCCTTATCACTTTAACGCCGTGCGCGCCATCGGAACCAGTTCCTGATAATACTACGCCAATAGATCTTTCGCCTTTTTGCTCTGCAAGTGATTTAAAAAGCGTATTAACGGAAGGTTTGGCGAGAGCCTTAGACTCTGGCACTGCCAAATGAATAGTGTTGTTTACAACAAATACATCGTTGTTAGGAGGCGTTATATAGATAACATTAGGTTGCGCTTCAACACCATCCATAATAGTTTGAACTTTTAAGGATGTGACCCGCTGAATGAGTTCTGTTAGCTTACTCTCGTGCTTAGGGGATAGATGCAAAGCAATGATATAAATCATATTTGCGTCACTAGGCAATTCTTTGCATAACGATTGGATTGCGTCTAAGCCTCCTGCTGACGCTCCCACGCCAACCCAAAAATATGGCTGTTCAGTTACTGGCATGTCCATCTAACTATCTCAATATTTTCAAATATCTAAAGTACCATAGTAACGTGAGCACACAACGAAAGCTATTGATGATTCAACACTAAAACTCTTTGCCATCCCACTTAAAAGAACTAAGCACAGCTGACAGTTTTCTGGGATAGTTTTACTGAAGGGTATAGTAGACTAAACATAAATGCTCAAATCTATACGCAACCACTACGTATAGGTAATGGTTATGTGCGAGAATAATACTTTTACCGTTGTGACGGATCACCCGTGATTTCTTTAATGATGTTTTTAGTGTTTGCGTCTTTGACGGTAAACATTGCAGTAGGTTGTTATTTTTTTGCACTTGCCAAGAGTCAAATTGAAAGCCGTGTATTTTCTCTTTGGGCGGCATCCTGCTTCATATACAGCTTGGGAATGGCCTTTAATGTAACAGGCCTATTATCTGATATAGCGAGCCTGTTTTATTTCGTTGCCAGCTTTCTACTGCTAGACGGTTTTCTTTTACTTAATGATAGTGCCATTGCT
Source organism: Alteromonas sp. 009811495 (assembly GCF_028865455.1). Classification (NCBI taxonomy): domain Bacteria; kingdom Pseudomonadati; phylum Pseudomonadota; class Gammaproteobacteria; order Alteromonadales; family Alteromonadaceae; genus Alteromonas; species Alteromonas sp. 009811495. Next base: position 2,437,130 of record NZ_CP113972.1, on the reverse strand, counting down.
GCGCGATTGAAGGTAATGAGTCGTTATGCACTGGGTGTAGGCACAGTCGCCATTGTGCTGGCGATACTTTTTTCTCGACACCATCAGGCGGTAGCGTCTTTCGCTATTTCTACAATGTTTCTATTGTCATCAGTTAGCTTTAGCGTGCAGCAAGGACAGACATTACACTCGGTTCGCAGGTTTTTTAAAGCGCTACTGCTAGTTCACGCCATCGTCATGGTATGTCAATCTGGATTGCTTGCTTTTGGTGAAAGGGTCGTTATAGAAAGTACTCTTCATGAAATTACCGGGGTTGGTATTGCAGCGCACGTTGCGCTTTGCATTATAACGTCAGTGCTTCTGCCGTTTATTGTTGTGTTGCAACAAAAAGAAAAGTGGCAGAACTTAGCCAACTACGACGGTTTGACAGGCCTATATGGTAGACGAGCATTCATTAGGCAAGCACTTGAACCACTAGCACAGCGAGATGAAAGCCCCTGTACGCTTATGGTCATTGATGTTGACCACTTCAAAACAATTAATGACAAATACGGTCATCCTACAGGTGATAGGGTGCTGAAGGTTATTGCTACTGAATTAAGAAATGAAGTGGAAGACACGCATATTATTGGTCGGCTAGGGGGGGAGGAGTTCGCCATATTGGTTTCAAATGTATCGAAGCTCGAAACATTTAAGCTGGCCGATGTGTTACGGAGAAAGGTTGAAGCGCTGGAAATAGCAGCAGATAACGAAATTATAACGGTAACTATTAGTATAGGTATGACGTTTTCAAGTAATGTAGAGGAAACATGGCATACCTTATTTAACCGCGCAGACACTGAGTTGTACAACGCTAAGGCCCGCGGGAGAAACCAGATATCCCCTAGGCTTCAAGTGGTGGCATAAAGAAAAACCCCATACCTTGCGGTACGGGGTTCTTAAGGAATTGGTGGAGCTGGCGGGATTTGAACCCGCGTCCAGAAAATGTCTACCTTTGGTACTACATGCTTAGTTTGTCATTTATTTAACTGCTTGGAACTCCGACAAACAGGATTTCCTTGCAGCTGGCCTGATACTGTTTCGCGGTTCACCCTCAGACAAGGTTCCCTCGCTATCCTACTTGGATGACCTTCCGAATCCCCGCTAGCAGGAGAAGACTAGGGTGGAAGGGCCTATACCGGTTATTAAGCGGCTAGTGCGTAAGTTTCGTCGTTTGCGACTATTTAAATGCGGCTTTTTAAAGAGGCAAACCGCACCTCTGCATGCACCTCCGGCTTCCTAGATCCTGTCGAATCCTAATCAGCCCCGAGTGTGAGAGCGGATTATACCACAACTCTTTATTTGTTAAACGTTTCTTTTATATTTTGCTTTCAAAAGATGCATTTATGCGCAATAACGATTAAAGTACACGCCATCATGAATAGGCTTGTTGTGTAAATGTCTTCAGATTCCATTTTGTATTCTCCTTATACCTTGCCGTGTGGCGTAACTGTGCGTAATCGCTTAGTGAAAGCTGCTATGGAAGAAAATATGTCTAGTCTTGGGAACGTTCCAGGCGAGTCACTGTATTCTCTATACCGGTATTGGGCACATGGTAACTTGGGCATGATCATTACAGGTAACGTAATGGTTGATAAAGGCGCCATGACAGGGCCCGGTGGCGTGGCACTTGAAAAGGGCACAGACTTAGCTCCTTTTAAAAAATGGGCGAAAATCATCAAATCAAATGGTGCGCTTGGAATTTTGCAAATAAACCACCCGGGAAGGCAGGTGTTTAAAGCCATGCAGGGCAAAGCGATTGCTCCTTCAGCAGTGCCTTTAGATATGGGGAGGCACTCAAAGCTGTTTGCTCAACCAAGAGAAATGACGTGTCAGGACATCCACGATGTATGCAAGCGCTTTGTAGAAACCGCCAAGCAAGCAGAGTTGGCAGGGTTTGATGGCGTGGAAGTTCACGCGGCTCACGGTTATTTGCTTACTCAGTTTCTATCGCCGTTAACTAACCAACGTCAAGACGAGTGGGGCGGCTCTATAATTAATCGCGCACGTTTGTTAATCAATATCGTCAGCCAAATACGAGCAGTTTGTGCCAAAGACTTTATTGTTATGGTGAAGCTAAACTCAGCAGATTTTCAAAAGAATGGCTTTTCATTTGATGATGCGTGTGAAGTGGTCAATAGGCTGGAAGCACTGGGTGTGGATGTGGTTGAACTGTCAGGCGGTAGTTATGAAGCGCCCGCTATGCAAGGGCAAACACGTGATAACACTACGCTTGCGCGTGAGGCTTATTTTCTTGAGTTTGCTAATGTACTTGAAAGTAAAACCGACATTCCACTGATGACAACCGGTGGCATAAAGCGTGCAGAAGTGGCAGAACGGGTTATTAAACAAGGCTGCGTTCTAGTGGGACTTGCTAGTGCACTGGCGGTTACTCCAGATCTCGCGAAGAAATGGCAACAAGAATGGACTTACTCAGGTATTATCCCGCATTGTACTTGGAAAGATAAATCGTTGGCGAGTCTGGCCAATATGGCAATGGTTAGAAGGCAACTACGCCGATTGGGCAATAATTTAACGACGCTGCGTAATCCGTCGCCATTGTGGAGTCTACTTTTAGATATGATGCACCGCAGTAAAATGACAAAGCGGGATGTGGGTTAAAAACACAGCGCTACACGCTGTGTTTCATCATTCTTTCTTTCTGGCGCTGCCAATCTTTGTCTTTCAAGGAATCACGCTTATCGTGGGCGTGTTTACCCTTAGCTAAGTGAATTTCAAGTTTTACCCAGCATTTTTTCCAATACATCGACGTAGCCACAATAGAGTAACCTTGACGGTCTCTTGCACCCATTAGCCTGTCTATTTCGCGTTTATTTAGTAACAATTTACGCGCACGTTCAGGCGCAGCAATAACATGCGTAGATGCTTGATTCAGCGGGCTTATGCGACAACCTACCAAATACGCTTCGGCATTTTGAATAATAATGTACGCATCGGTAATGTTTACTTTACCAGCGCGAATACTTTTAATTTCCCACCCCTGAAGCTCAAGGCCCGCTTCGAACTTGTCTTCTAAGAAATAGTCGTGACGCGCTTTTTTGTTTTGCGCGATATTTCCCGAGGTGTTTTTGTTTGCTTTATTCTTTTTCATACTCGCTATTATACTGATAGTGTGGAGAAATGTCTTTATGCGCATCGCACAATTTCGCACTTCGTCGGTGCTTTTTGTTAATAGCACTAATATGTGGGCGAATTAGAAAAAGCGAATAGAAGCGAGCTAAATTTTCTGTGTTACAATGCACAGTAAGAGTAATTGTTATAGTGGAATAAATGCCAAGTATTCATCGAAGTGCGCTTGTCGCTCACAGTGCAGAAGCCATGTTTAACTTAGTCAACGATGTTGCATCTTATCCAGAGTTTTTACCTGGCTGTACCGACAGTAAAATTCTTGATTCTTCAGCGCAAAGCATGAAAGCGTCATTGCTGGTAGCGAAAGCGGGTATCAAGCAGTGGTTTACAACGCACAATGCGCTGATCCCCGGTCAGCGTATTGATATGCAATTAGTCGATGGCCCATTTCGCTCTTTAACTGGCGGGTGGACATTTTCGGCGTTGTCTGAAGATGCGTGTAAGATTGAGCTTAATTTAGAATTTGAGTTTACTAACAAGCTAGCTGAAATGGCATTTGGGAAAGTATTTAATAGTTTGGCAAGCAGCATGGTAGCAGCGTTTACAGAGCGAGCCAGGAGTGTATACGCATGAGTGGAAAACTCATTAATATTGAAGTTGCCTATGCACTACCCACCAAGCAAACCATCGTTGATATTGCGATAAAAGAAGGGACGACGGTTGAAGATGCAATTAAGGCATCTAATATTTTAGAGCAATTTCCCGACATAGATTTGAATTCAACCAAAGTGGGTATATGGAGTCGTGTGGTTAAATTGCGCGATACGCTTAACGATGGTGATCGTATAGAAATTTATCGTCCACTTATTGCCGATCCGAAAGAAATTAGAAAACGTCGAGCGGAAAAAGCCAAAGAAGAAGGTCGGGCCGATAAGATAACGGGTGGTAAGCCAAATCCGTTGAAAGCGAAAGAGTGACTACACAAGCGTATTTAGAAAATAGAAACTCGCATTAACAATAAAAAACGGCCTGTGAAATGGCCGTTTTTTATTTAAAGGTTTGTACAGGCTTTCAACACAACCCAAAACAACTTTATATGTTTTTGTCAGAGATACTACCTAACTCTAAAAAGGGTGAAGCGTCGATATCTTCAGCATCCATCATACTAGCGATACGTTGCACTGTAGCAACCATTTGACTTTGTTCCCATTCCTTTAGTTGAGAAAAGCGCTCAACAAAATGCTCTTGTAAAGGTCTAGGAGCATCAACCACTGCTTCTTTGCCGCGTTCAGTAAGAAATACACCTACTTTACGCTTGTCTTGAGTACTTCGAATTCGCGTCGCTAGGTCGCGAGATTCAAGACGGTCAAGAATATTGGTGACGGTAGCGGGGCTCAAATTAATGTTCTCTGCGATTTCTCGCACCATTATACCCGGGCGCTCTTCAATATTTTGCATAACCAACAATTGCGGGCCAGTGAGGCCCACATGTTTGCTAAGTTGCTTGCTGCGTAGGTCTACGGCGCGAATAACGCGTCGCAATGCCACTAATAGTTCTTCTTCTTTTCGCATTCTTATTCCAACAAACGCGTAACGCGTACGCTATTTAAGCAAATGAATAAAATGTTGGTGTTTGTGATAGTGATCTATCACGTCATTAATCACCGAAATTTTAGACCAGCCCATAATATCATAGTTTTGACCACCTTCACTGAGGTGCACTTCGGCGCGATAGTACGTGGCCTTTTCGTTTTCGTCCAGTGCTTGTGTTTCACTTGGGCCAAATTCTGGTTGTTCCGTTGGCATCGGGTACACTGCATATACAAAATCAGGATCGTTCCCCATGCCCACCGTAAGTATTAATGCTTCATTTTCTTCATTAATGTCAACATCAAACTGTTGTGCTTTGAACTCTTCACCCACTTCGGTTACTGCAGCTTTTACCACTTTGCCAATGTATCGCTTAACGGCGTTCTCATCGGGAAAGGTCACTATGTTCTCAAGGCGTTCTTTCCAATTTTTGTCAGAGTCGTTGTGCTGAGGCGTGCCAGCAAGCACTTGAAGGCTCTCGCGTTTGTATGCTTCTACACGCAATGCCTTTAGCAGGCCCGATATTGCAATAAGTAACACAATTGCAAAAGGCAGCGCAGCAGCAATTGTCATGGTTTGAAGTGCGCCAAGCCCCCCTGCATAAAGCAGAACTGAACTTACAACGCCGACACCCACTGCCCAATATACCCGTTGCCAAAGCGGCGTATCATTATTACCGTGTGAACACAGCATATCTACCACCATGGCACCTGAATCACAAGAAGTCACAAAAAATACGATAACCATCAGCACAGCAATAAAACTCAGTACTGAAGAAAAGGGAAATTGCTCTAAGAAAACAAATAGCGCTACGGAGGTGTCTTCATTCACCATATTGGCAAGTACATCTTTTCCTTGCACTAATACTTGGTCAATCGCACCATTTCCGAATACCGTCATCCAGAAAAGTGTAAACGCTGAAGGAATAAGCAGCACGCCTAGTACGAATTCACGAATTGTTCGCCCATATGATATACGAGCGATGAAAAGGCCGACAAAAGGTGCCCACGCTAGCCACCAGCCCCAGTAGAAAATTGTCCACCCACCAATCCAGTCGGTTTTTTCATAGGCAAAAAGGTTGAACGTGTTGCGCACTAAATCAGACAAATAAGCGCCTGTATTTTGCATAAATGCTTGAAGCAAGAAAACGGTAGGGCCAAGTACTAGCACAATAAGTAGTAATAGTACTGCCAGTATCATATTGGTTTCAGATAAACGTCGAATGCCTTTTTCTAGCCCAGTAGTGACCGATATCACGGCTAGACCTACCACACCAGCCATAATGGCAATTTGTACACCGGTGTTTGACGGTAGACTGAATAAGTAATTAAAACCAGCGTTTACCTGCGAAGCACCAAATCCCAATGAGGTAGACACGCCAAAAACGGTAGACGTTACCGCAAAAATATCGACTACGTGCCCAGGCCACCCATAAATCTTGTCACCAATAAGTGGGTATAGAGCTGAGCGCAAGGTTAATGGAAGATTTTGTCTATAAGCAAAGTAGCCAAGAATAAGTGCCACTACTGCGTAAATTGCCCAAGCGTGAACGCCCCAGTGGAAAAACGTGGTTTTCATTGCTTCGCGAACCGCGTCGATGCTTTCAGCCTGTGCAGTGGGTGGTGCTAAAAAGTGCATCAGTGGTTCAGCAACACCAAAAAACATAAGCCCAATACCCATACCTGCCGCAAATAGCATGCTAAGCCACGTGGTAAAGGTAAATTCAGGCGATGCGTGGTCCGGCCCAAGCTTTATCTCGCCATAGCGAGACATGCCTAAAAACACCACAAAGACAACAATAACAGCAACGGTAAACACGTAGAACCAACTGCCGTTGGTTACGATTGCGCTTTGGAGCTTCTGAAAAATAGCATCAGCGGTTTCGGGAACACCGGCCGCGAAAATAAGTAAGCACAGAATTAAAGCTGATGATGTGTAAAACACCGGTTTATTCAAAGGTGACGAATTTTGACTTTCACTCACGCAGTTGACTTCCTTTCACTAAATTGAACAGGTTTTGATACGTAGAAATATACCTTATGGAGCATTTTTTATAAACATCAGCTGAAATAATTAGAAATGTTTGTGGTTGTTGTGAGTTTGGGGTGGTTTATATATTTTTGAAGTCTCAATTGTGTTGATTCTATTGGTGTTGTCAGTTTGTTTTAATTCTTTTGTTTAATAGTTAATCGTTAGAGTAGAAATTATTTATTCATGGTGTATCGTTATATATGATCCTTTTGATATGTATATTGAGTAAATACTGTCCAAAGAATAAAAAACCAAATAAAGGAAACACACAAAATGCGAAAAACTCAGCTTAGCTGTGCGATTGTCGCTGCATTGGCGTCTTCTTCTTTGATCGCGCAGGAAAACGACACTCCCGCGAAATTTGAAAATATCGAAGTTACTGCCACCAAACGTGCTGAATCAATTCAAGATGTACCTGTTGCCGTAACGGCGCTAAATGGTAAAGCACTTGAAAACCTTGGTATTGATAACTTCCAAGACTATGTAGAATTCCTTCCAAATGTAGTATTCCAAGGTACTGGTCCTGGCCAAAACGAAATTTATATTCGCGGTGCTGCGACAACGCAATCGAACATCATGCTTTCGTCAGTTCAAGCACTGCAGCCATCTGTTGCCTTTTATTTAGATGAGATGCCAGTATCTATGGCGGGGCGTAACTTAGATGTATACGCCACAGATGTTCAACGCGTGGAAGTACTACCTGGACCACAAGGTACGTTGTTTGGTGCAAGTTCTCAGGCGGGTACCATTCGTTTAATTACCAATAAACCAGAGCACCTTAGTTTTGCTGCTGGATTCGATACCAATATTGGCTTCACTAAAGATGGTGAGATGAGTAATGCGGTAGAAGCCTATTTCAATATGCCGCTTTCAGACAGCCTTGCAGTGCGCGTTGCAGCATACAATGATAAGCAAGGCGGCTGGATAGACAACGTCATGAATGTACCTGGCGAAGGTGGCTATATCGGTAGTGCGGTTGTTATTGACAGGATATCAGGAGGCCCACTTGCCGATCCTGTCGCGATGGACGCAAATCGCATCACAAACCCGAATATATCTTCTAATACAGATGCGGCGGTGGTTTCACCTCAAAATGATGCGTTGGTTGAAGAAGATTTTAACGATGCTACATACACGGGTGCCCGTTTTGGCTTGTCTTATTTGATTAATGACGATTGGGAATTACTTGTACAGCATACTCAGCAAACGCTAGACACAGAAGGTGTTTTTGCTTATGACCCTACCTTAGACGGTGAAAGTTCAGCACTGCGTTTTCAACAAGAAGAAAACAAAGACGAATTCGGTCTGACAACTTGGACTATTGAAGGGCGTCTTGAAAAGCTCGATGTTGTTTACACCGGCGGTTACCTAGACCGCGAGATTGATACTCTGGCCGATTATACCGGGTATACGAACGGTGGCTTGTTTTCAGCGTATTACGTGTGTAACCACTACGACACACCAGATAATGCAGCCGATGAACGCTGTCTAGATCCTACTAAATATTACAAAGAAGATACCTCAACCACCCGTAATACTCACGAGATACGATTCAACACAACTATGGATACACCGTGGCGAGTTACTGCAGGATTGTTTTACGACGAGCAAGAGGTGTCTACAGTAGGTCAGTTCAAAATCGCTAACACCGAAATGACAACGTTTGGATTTGATAATCTTCAGCGTACGCTTGTGGGTAACGAAGGTATAAACAGTGACGGTGGGCCATTCCCATCAGAAGTGAGTTTTATTAACGATATTACCCACACCATCGAACAGATTGCAGTATTCGGGCAATTCGAATACGACATTACCGACACGCTAACAGCTAGCATTGGTGCTCGTTGGTATGAAATTGACGATATTTACGTTGGTTCAACATCGACGGTAGATGTTACAAGGCGTATTCGCGCATTCGGTACCCAGGATCCTGACGAACTTGCTGCTGTAGGTCTAGATCCCGATGCGGTTGCTGCTGCCATTCAAAGCGGTCAGCTTGAAGTCGACTTGCTAGACGACAATGGCGTGTTAACCGTAGACGATACCATTTTCAAATTCTCAATTGATTGGAAAGTTACCGACGATGTATTGCTGTTTGCGAATTATTCCGAAGGTTTCCGTCCGCCGGTTACTAACCGTGTAGGTGGTGGCTTGGCGACTAACCAATCAGGTAAATTTGAAAACTTCCGTATTCCAGTGTACTCAACGACAGATACGTTGGATAACTACGAGTTCGGCTTGAAGGGGGATTTCTTTGATGGTCAGGTGCGCGTTAATGCAACCGCCTATTATTCTGAAATAGAAGAGTTACAAACATCGCGATTTGACCCAACGAATATCTCATTCTTGGTGTTCACTGATAACGTTGGTGACGCAGAAATAAAAGGTGTTGATGCAGACCTAACATGGCTAGCAACTGACGATCTTGTCATCAACGCTGCCTTTAGTGTTTTAGATACTGAACTAACGCGAATTAATTCAGAACTAGAAGGTATTGCGGCAGGTGTTGGCTCTGAGCTTCCTTATTCTGCTGAGTTTTCAGGTAATGTTAACGCACGTTATTTCTTCGAGCTTGAAGGTGATAAGCGCGGTTATGTGAACGGCTCAGTAAGTTACACAGGTGACCGATTTGCAGGTATGATCATGGATGCCTACGTGATGGAAGATGCCACACAGCTTATTTACGGTACGGGCTCAGGTTTGAAAATTGAGCAAGAGGCCGCCGTGTATGAAGGTGTGACATATACCGATTCGAATGGTGATACATTCCGTGGTGGTCGTTACGTACAAGAGTCTTACGTATTGGCTAATTTAGCGGTGGGTGTGACTAACGATGTGTGGAAAGCTGAGCTGTATATTGATAACGTATTTGATGAGCGCGCAACGCTTAACATTGATACACAGCAGTTTACGCCTAAAGTTGTGACAAACAGGCCTCGTACAATCGGCTTCCGTTTCTCATACGACTATTATTAACACTAGACGGCTTCTCGGTTTTTCCGAGCTTATTGTTTAGTTAAGAAAACGGCGAACTCGCAGGGTTTGCCGTTTTTTATGCCTTATGTAGTAACAAGTAATTAATAGATGAATTCACAAGTACAACAGCAGCTTCAAAATGCAAAACAGTTACTGATGCAATCGCAGCATCAAGCGGCTATTAGCCAATGTAACGAGATAATTGACGCACTTAATGAGCAGCAGGGGAATTCAGAAATAGGGCGGGAGGCGCAGTACTTAAAAGCGGTTGCCTATCGACTTAAAGGTGATCCTGTTCAAGCGATTGGCGTGCTTAATGCTTTGCTTAGCCAGTTCCCAGATTATGCCCGTGGGTATCAGGAGTTAGGTTATTGCTACGCTGATACCGATAAACAAAAATCTGCGCACAATTTTTATCAGGCTACACGTTTCAATCCAGCGTTATTGAGTGCTTGGCAACAATTAGAGCGCGTGTACAAACTAGATGACCAACACCAAGCACTTGCACTTTGCCAGCAGCAATTAACCTTTTTACGCTCATTACCGAAGCCCATATTAGGTGCAACAGATTTAATGCATGAGGGCCATTTGCACAAAGCTGAGCAAATCTGTCGGCAGTTTCTTGCTAACAACAAACATCATCCGGAAGGAATGATGCTGTTGGCTGAAATTGGCGTTCAACTTAAAGTTTATAGCGACGCGGAATTTCTATTAGAAAGTTGCGTTGCACTCTATCCAGATAACGATCGCGCCGCTGCTTCCTATCAAAGCTTATTGGCCAAATTAGGCAAATTTCCTCGGGCTGTTGAGGTAGCAAAGCAAAGGCTTAGTCATAACCCTGACAATTTTACTGTGAGGGTAGGGTTAGCACATGCATTAGTGGGCGTTGGTGATTTGGATGATGCTATTCGCATTTACAAAGATTTGCTGGAAGAAAATGAAGATAGGCCCGCCATTTGGGTTGCCTTGGGGCACGCATTGAAAGCCAAGGGAGATACTAATGATGCTGTTTCGGCATACAAAAAAGCGACGTATTTCTCGCCAGATTTTGGTGATGCTTATTGGAGTTTGGCTAATACAAAAACTCATCGATTCGAAGATAGCATGCTCGCTACCATGCAGAAGTATGCTGACTTAAGCACAACAAAATTAGAAGACATAATTCACCTTTGTTTTGCATTAGGAAAAGGCTTTGAAGATAAGGGTGAAGCAGATACAGCGTTTAAGTATTATCAAAAAGGCAACAAATTAAAAAAACAAACCCTAAAATTTGATATCGCGCGCACTGAAACCGCATTAAAGGCACAACAAACCGCTTTTACACAGTCTAGCTTCGACAGAGCGAAAGGGTGCCAAGCACCAGATCCTATTTTTATCGTCGGTTTACCTCGTGCGGGTTCTACGCTACTTGAGCAAATACTGGCATCACACTCACAAGTAGATGGCACGATGGAGCTCCACGATATTTTGGGGATAGCGTCGTCATTAAGTCATGCAAAAACGGCTTATCCATTTAACGTGGACAAATTGGACGACAGTGCATTATTGGCACTTGGTGAGCAATACTTATCGCAAACTGCGGCCTACCGCCAAGGTGCGCCGTATTTTATCGATAAAATGCCTAATAATTTTATTCACATCGGCTTAATTAAAAAGATATTACCCAACGCAAAGATTATAGATGCACGTCGAGCTCCGCTGGATTGTTGCTTCAGCGGCTACAAGCAATTATTTGGTGAAGGGCAAGAGTTCAGTTACGGTCTAGCTGATATAGGTCGCTACTATAACGCCTATGTTGAATTAATGTCGCATTGGCACAGTGTGTTGCCAGGTGAAATTCTCACTGTGCAGCATGAAGATGTATTAGACGACTTGGAAGGGCAAGTCAGGCGAATACTTGCCTTTTGTGGACTTCCCTTTGAAGCGCAGTGTCTTAATTTTCATCAAACAAAGCGTGTAATAAAAACGCCTAGCTCTGAACAAGTAAGGCAACCTATTTACAAAACGGGTATGGCCCAATGGAAACCGTTTGAAGCGCACTTAGATGAGCTTAAAGCGATAGTTGCTCAGCATCGGTAAAATCTGTTGTCGTGTTGCTAATTTAACTATTCGGCTAATAGCGACTTACGCTAGCAATAGGGTATACTCCACCGCAAACCGTCATTATTGCTTAAAATTACAAAAAAGATGCAATACGCTTTGCTTAAAATGCCGTGGATTTGGCTTTTTCTTACATTGTTATCAGCACGTGCTTATAGCACTGATTTTGATACATTGTGCAACCAAAATCCCACCTCTTGCCTAACGCTATTAGATGAAGAGCAAAGTCAGCTTGCTGTTGGCTCTGATGCGTGGTGGCAGTTAGAAACGGTTCGACTTACTTGGCTTTTCGAATTTCATCGAGTCGATGATTTATATGCTGCGCTTCGTCCTTGGGTTAACAATCCAACGGTGCCTTCGGCGCACCAGCCGTTTATTGCCATGCTTCATGGAAAGTGGCTGATTATCAAAGGACGTACCGAAGAAGCAAAGACGGCATTTAATCTTGCCTTTGAAGGGTATCTCGCTGCCTATTCAAAGTCGCCAACGAAATACACGGCCCTTAAGGTATTAAACCTTTTAGTTGCGCTTAATCAGCTTGAACCTGCCGAAGACTTCGTCGAACAATTGGTAGAGCAGGATTACGATGACCCTGCGTTCTACCGAGAAGTGTACGCAGAATTAGGTCATATAGCGCATAGAACTGATGACCATATTAAGCATGTAGAATATCGGTTGGCCTCGCTCAATTGGGCAAAGCAAGTTGATGATGAACAGCAAATTGGTGTGGCGCTGAATAATTACGGTGTTGCGTTACGTAACAGTGGGAATTACAAAAAGGCACGTGAAGCCTTTCTTAACGGGTTAGAACGCGCTGAAATTGCATCTGATACTGTGAGAATTCATCTACTTCATTTGCGACTGGCCGAGGTGGCCTTCAAAGAAGGTGATTTAGAGCAAACCTTTAGCTGGTTGAACAAAACCGATATTAATCAACTTCCCGCTGCCGAGTTTAAGCGCTTGCGGTCGCTAACTGATAGTGTCAGACAAGCAAAACAAGACTCAGGAACAAGTAAATAGCGCGTTAAATACATTGCTGTTCTGGTTGCCAGTTTCTGGAACCAAAACAGCAACGCGTTACATAATTAGTATTTACGACGTTTCAAACCGGTTTCAGCTAAGATCTTCGCTGATATTTCTTCAATTGAATATTTTGTGCTGTTTAAAAAAGGTATCTTTTCTTTTCGATAAAGATTTTCTACTTCTCTTAGTTCCATTCTACATTGAGGTAAAGACGCATATTTACTATTAGCACGACGTTCAGAGCGAATCTGGTGTAACCGGTCTGCGGCGATGGTTAAGCCAAACAATTTGTTTTTGTAACGTCGAAGTGCTGGGGGAAGTTTTAGCATGTCACCCATGTCTTCTTCAGTAAATGGGTAATTGGCCGCTTTTATACCGTATTGAAGAGCAAGATAAAGACTGGTTGGTGTTTTACCTGAGCGCGACACACCCGTAAGAATGATATCGGCTTCATCATAGTCTTTTAAATTCGAACCGTCGTCATTGGCAAGTGCATAGTTCACCGCTTCGATACGAATATCGTAAGTGGTTTCATGGATACTATGTGTGCGATGCTTTTCTGGTTTAGACGGTACACCCAATACTTTTTCAAGTGGTGCCACGAATTGGTCGAGAAAATTGTAATTAATGCCGACCGATTTAGAGATAATTTTGCGAATATCTACATTCACAATTGTATAAAAAACGAGCGGCCTCTCTCCTGTGTCTTGAAAACTTTCAGAAATTTGCTCTAGAACTCGGTGTGCTTGTTCCTCAGTTTCAACAAACGGAATTGTGTTGTGATTGAAAGAAACGGGGAACAAGGAAAGCAGGGCGTGGCCAAACACCTCTGCAGTGATGGCTGTACCATCTGAAATATAAAAAGCTGTACGCACAACATATCCTTAACATTGTTGTAATTTTATTACAAAAGTAATAAAGAGTTTACTTTCTGAATTTCCCCATTCTAAGATGATTTCGTCGAAAAGCTATACGGTTCTTGTGATTGGCAGTAATTAGCTATACTTAGCTGTCAAACGTAATGGACAACAATGAAAGTGGTAACGTCCACAAATCGACATAAATTTGATGTGTTTCAGGTAATAATTAGCACAAACCTGAAACGTACCTCATACCCTACACATAAAAAAAGCTGGAGGCTTGGGCTGTGCAAGAATACGTACTTTGGTATCAAGAACTGGGCATGCATGATGTGGGTCGCGTAGGCGGCAAAAATGCATCATTAGGCGAGATGATTTCAAACCTGGCTAACGCCGGTGTGCAGGTGCCAGGTGGTTTTGCTACCACCGCCGAAGCATTTAACGAATTTTTAGAGCAAAGTGGGCTAGAAGCTAAAATACATGACGTATTAGATTTTTTGGACGTTGATGATGTAAATGCACTTGCCGAAGCGGGCAAGGATATTCGTCAATGGATCATCGATACGCCTTTTCAACCGCAACTAGAAGACGCTATCAAAGAGGCGTTTGTTACCTTACAGGGTGATGCAGGTGAAGAAGCGTCTTTTGCAGTACGTTCATCGGCAACAGCAGAAGACATGCCTGATGCTTCGTTTGCAGGTCAACAAGAAACATTTCTTAACGTTAAAGGCTACGATGCGGTATTGATAGCCATTAAACACGTATTCGCTTCATTATTTAACGACCGCGCCATTTCATATCGTGTACACCAAGGTTATGACCACAAAGGTGTAGCCTTGTCTGCAGGTATTCAGCGCATGGTACGCAGTGACATCGCGTCTTCAGGTGTTATGTTCACTATCGACACCGAGTCAGGTTTTGAAGACGTTGTGTTTATTACCAGCTCGTACGGTTTGGGTGAAATGGTTGTTCAAGGGGCAGTAAACCCTGATGAATTCTATGTACACAAGCCAACGCTTGACAAGGGCCTACCGGCTATCGTGCGCCGCAACTTAGGCAGCAAGCTAACTAAAATGGTGTACTCAGACGATGAGTCACATGGCAAGCAAGTGTCAATTGTGGATATTGATGTGGCTGACAGCAAAACTTTCTCGTTAACTGACGAGGAGGTAATGGAGTTAGCAAAACAAGCGCAAATTATCGAAAATCACTACAAGCGTCCGATGGACATTGAGTGGGCGAAAGATGGCGCTGACGGTAAACTTTATATCGTGCAAGCACGTCCTGAGACCGTGCGCAGCCGTGAAGACTCGCAAAGCATCGAGCGTTTCCAGTTGAAGGGGCAGAGCAACATTGTGTGTGAAGGTCGCGCAATTGGTCACAAGATTGGTGCTGGAGTTGCAAAAGTACTTGGCTCAATTGAAGAAATGGACAAGATCCAAGCAGGGGATGTACTGGTAACAGACATGACTGACCCTGATTGGGAGCCTATCATGAAAAAGGCTTCTGCGATTGTAACTAATCGTGGCGGTCGTACTTGTCACGCAGCGATTATTGCTCGCGAGCTGGGTATTCCTGCAGTGGTTGGCTGTGGTAATGCAACAGACAGCATTGCGACTGGCGACAAGATTACCGTTTCTTGTGCCGAAGGCGACACGGGTTATATCTACGGTGACGAGCTAGAATTTGACGTAGTGACGTCGCGTATTGATTCTATGCCTGATCTTCCACTAAAAGTAATGATGAACGTGGGTAATCCAGATCGCGCTTTCGACTTTGCTCGACTGCCTAATGCTGGTGTGGGTCTTGCCCGCCTTGAGTTTATCATCAACCGCATGATTGGTGTTCACCCTAAAGCATTGCTTAACTTTGATAGTCAGCCTGAAGAGTTGAAAGAAGAAATCAGCGATATGATTGCTGGTTACGAGTCGCCAACTGAGTTTTATATTGAAAAATTAGTCGAAGGCATTTCAACAATTGGGTCTGCTTTCTCTCCAGAGAAAGTAATTGTTCGTATGTCTGACTTTAAATCTAACGAGTACTTCAACCTCGTTGGTGGCTATCAATATGAACCTGATGAAGAAAACCCAATGTTAGGTTTCCGTGGTGCTAGCCGTTATATTTCTGAAGATTTCCGTGACTGTTTTGCCCTTGAATGTGAAGCTATTAAACGTGTACGAAACAAAATGGGCTTAACCAATGTTGAAATCATGATCCCATTTGTACGTACCCTTGAAGAAGGCCGTAAAGTCATTGAGTTGCTAGAAGAGCAGGGCCTTAAGAAAGGTGAAAACGGTCTACGTATCATTATGATGTGTGAGCTACCGTCTAATGCATTGCTTGCCGATCAGTTCCTCGACATTTTCGATGGCTTCTCAATTGGTTCGAACGACCTTACTCAGCTTACCCTAGGTCTTGATCGTGACAGTGGCCTAATTGCGCACTTGTTTGACGAGCGCGATGAAGCAGTAAAAGCGCTGTTGTCGATGGCTATTCAAGCCGCTAAGAAGCGAGGGAAGTACGTAGGAATATGCGGACAAGGCCCGTCTGATCACGAGGACTTTGCAGCGTGGTTAGTTGCTGAAGGTATTGATTCAGTGTCGCTTAACCCTGACACGGTAGTTGAAACCTGGCTATACCTTGCTGAGAAACACGGCTAACTGATAGTTTGTTTTTCACTTAATTGGTAAAAAGAGACCTAAAAGGTCTCTTTTTTTGTTTATAACAGTTATGTGATTAAACCGTAAAAAAGTAACTCTGTGTATTGTCTACAATATTTGCCAAATACATAGCGATTATTGAGCGTATGAAATGACTTTGTGTAATTAAAAGTGTAATATTACAGGGTAGGTTACAAAATGATTTCATTACTCACGACTAGCACGGTTGAATTATTATGGCACATAACGATAATACTGTTTCGGTAAATACTAGCGAAGAAAATACACTTCAGCAGCGCTCTGTGGCAGAGCAGCTGGCGGATGCGCAAAAAGAGATACTTGATCTTAAAATGAAGTTGATGTGGATGGAACGCAATTACGAATAGTAAAACATAATGCGCGACGCTTTTTGTAAATAGTAATATTGGCGTTTTTAATTTGTAATATTACAAAGTGACTTTCAAATTGTCGTGTTAGTTTATAGATAAAAAAGGGAGGCCTCTAAGCCTCCCTTTTCATTTCATCCAACAGCTATTTGCTCTCAGTCTGTTAGCGCCTTGTACACCATTATGCTTTGAGCTGATTGCCAATGGGTAGCTGTCTAATACGCTTACCACATGCGGCAAAAATGGCATTACACAACGCCGGCGCGTACACCGGGGTGGCGGGCTCACCAACACCCGCAGGGGGCGCATCGCTTTTAATTATTTCCACATCCACCTCTAACGGAGAGTCACTCATTCTTGGTACGCGGTAGTTGTGAAAGTTACTTTGTTGAACACGGCCTTTATCAAAGGTAATGCCGTCGCTAATCGCTGTGGTAATACCGTAAACCGAACCACCTTGGGTTTGATTTTTTACCGTGTCAGTATTAACAACGGTTCCTGCATCAATAGCAACCCATGACTTAATGACGTCTAAATCGCCTGTTTCAGATACTTCAACTTCAACTACTGTGGCCACATAAGTTAAGAAACTGCGGTGAGCCGCTATCCCTAAACCTCGACCTTTTGGCATACTGCGACCCCAGTTTGCCATTTTGGCTACCGTCTCAATAGTATTGCGCAAACGTCCAGTATCGAGTGGGTACACCGCTTTGTCTCCCCAGTAATTCAAATACTCAGCATTTTGCTCCGTTACATCAACAATGCGATCTGGACCAATGACTTCAAGCAAGTAGTCTTTACTGTCTTTGCCTGCCTTGTGAGCAGCTTCATTAATAAATGACTGAACTGCAAACGCGTGGAAAATATTCGATACCGAGCGCATCCAGCCAATACGCGCCCTGGCTGGCGCTTCTCCGCGCTCTAATTTCATATTGGGTGTTAATATTGGATTGTCCGTAAAGCCTAAATCTAGTTCAAAGCTAAACGGTGCATTAGCACCTTCTTGGAATGTTGAGGCAATTGGAGAAAAGGCTGTTCTGTGGAGATACGCATCAATTTTGCCATCATCACCCAATGCCGCTTCAACATGCTGCGCGGATACTGCGTGATAAAAACCGTGTTGAATATCGTCTTCTCGTGTCCACTGAACGCGAATGGGTTCGCCTGTCTTTATTGAAAGAAAAGCTGCTTCGGCAGAAAAGTCTGGTTTTGATTTTCGTCCAAAAGCACCGCCTAACATCGTAACGTGAACATTGATGTTGGCTTTATCCATGCCAACCATAGCACCCACTGTTTCCATGTCGGCTTGCGGATTTTGCGTCGCTGCCCATACGTCTACACGGTCGGGGTAGTACATTGCTGTTGCGCAGGGGGGCTCCATTGGTGCCTGTGCTAAATGGGGAACATAATAATCAGCCACAAGCTTATCGGTAGCCTTTGAAAGCGCCGCTATGGCGTCGCCTTTTTCACGCACATGAGCTTGTGGTGCGTTTACCGTAGCAATCAACTGCGCTTTAAATTCTTCGGAATTGTAACTGGCATTTGCGCCGTCATCCCAAGTGACATTAAGCGCTTTTCTACCTTGCCACGCAGCCCACGTGTTCTTAGCAATAACTGCAACGCCACCTTTAGGCTGAAACTGCGGAGCACCTTTAGGCGATGGAATTTCTATAACGTCAACAACACCTTTTATGGCCTTTGCTGCAGTTGCGTCAACACTTTTAACTTTTCCACCTACAACTGGAGGGCGCTCAATAATGGCAATTAGTGCTTTGGGTTCACGAACATCAGCGGCGAATGTGGCTTTTCCAGTTACTATGTCTTTAAGGTCGACATGGGCCATACCTGTATTGATGTATCGCCACTCGCTACGGGCTTTGAGCGATAACTCAGCAGCCGGTGGGGGTGTTATGCTCAGTGCATCTGAGATTAGGTCTTTGTAGTCTAATGTTTTTCCAGAGCTATGTGTGACAACATGTTGCTTGGCAACGCAAGTGTCGGCATCTACGCCCCAGCGTTTTGCAGCGGCATGTTGCATCATATAGCGCACGCTCGCACCCATTTCTCTAAGGCGTTGCATGTTAAATCGGATACTGCGAGAACCGTCGGTATTCTGATCTCCATAAGCAGGATCACCTTTGCCTTGGATGACAATAACCTTGTCCCATGCTGCTTCCATTTCATCTGCAACAATTTGTGCGATGGCAGTACGAATTTGTTGTCCCATTTCTGAGCGGTGGCAGGTTATTTCAACCATACCATCAGGACGCAAGGCAACAAACAGGTTTGCTCGCACAGCATTGTCAGATGGCTTAGTTAATACACCCGCCATAGCCCGCGATGTGCTGCCCATAAAGTAAGTGCCCAACACAAGCGCGCCAGCCGCCGCACTAGACTTTAAAAAGCCACGACGATTCATGTCAAAGTAAGCGGTGGTAGTCTTCATACTTCTTCTCCCGAACGTTGTGGAGTGAAGTAGTTAACTCCTGCGTTCGCAGACATAGATTTAGCTGCCGATTTTATCGCTTTATGGATACGCGGATAGGTACCGCAGCGGCAAATATTACCCGACATGTTCTGCACAATTTCTTTGTCGGTTGGGTTTGGATTTGACGCTAGTAGACTTGCGGCTTGCATTATTTGGCCGCATTGACAAAAACCACATTGAGGAACTTGATGTTCTATCCATGCTTGTTGAACAGGGTGGTCACCGTCTTCGCTTAACCCTTCAATCGTAGTAATGTTTCTGCCTTGAACCGCAGAAACGGGTAATACACAGGAGCGTTGGGCCACGCCGTCAATATGCACGGTACATGCGCCGCACTGGGCCATACCGCATCCAAACTTGGGGCCTGTTAAATTGAGTTCGTCGCGCAGGTACCACAATACTGGTGTGGACGAATCACCAGAAAACTCGTGTTTGATGCCATTTACGGTAAACGTGATCATGGTCTTGTCTCCATAGGTAATCGATAGTTCATGACCTACTCAAGCTGCACAACAATATTGTGCGCCATGCGCTAAAGACTACATTTGCCTGTTTTATGCTTGATGCACTGATGGTGCATGAGCCACTATTATTGTTATTTAAGGCTTCACATTAACTAAAGCGTGTTAACCGTTGTTTTAAAAAGCGTATCGCAAAGGTCAACACAGTTTAGCGTGTGTTTACGTTAACACGTGAAACAGCCATGTGCATTGACTTAAGCTTAAATGCTTAACAGTTGCGACGGTTTTTGATTTAACGCTTAGTGCGATGATGATGGAGTATTATTGGTGTGAGTTTATTGTGCTGGAACTAATTCCAATAGAGCTATGTTTGAATTGAAGTGCAGGACCTGTAACAACAAGGCCTTTGGAATTAGCGTAGTTTTCTCATCAATAAGAAACGGTCTAATTTTCGTGCGCCTGTTGTCATCGTTCGTTGGCTATACTTGAGCCAAGTGCGGGCTCTTGGCCAATCGTAACTAAGCAGTACTAGGCCGCTAATGACCAGTAAAATTGAGCCGGGAAGCAGTGTTAAAACAATACCGCTAACGAGCAAAAGTGCACCTAATGTTAGTCTAATTGTTCGCATTGTTATCTTGCCTCTTATACTGTTGGTTTTGGCTGAAACGTCTTTACTTACGAGCAAGACCCTCTAAGTATAATGGTTGAATGTTGCGATAAAACCAACTTTTAAAATGTAAAAATTTGTCTAAGCATGCTGTTTTCGATGCAATCGTGTTGCAACGAGGTAATAAAGCAAAGTATTTAACCTCGCACTTTTTTGACTATCAGCGTATTGATGAATAATTGTGCATTCGGCGTGTGTAATCTCCGTCTTTTCTGTTTATCGCTAGATCAGCACTTCGAAATGAAGTACAAAGACAGTAAGAAAATTTAGCGTAGATATATCGATTCTGTTCAAGAATATCGAAAGAAATAGCGCTATCTAAAATATAG
Source organism: Alteromonas sp. 009811495 (assembly GCF_028865455.1). Taxonomy (NCBI): domain Bacteria; kingdom Pseudomonadati; phylum Pseudomonadota; class Gammaproteobacteria; order Alteromonadales; family Alteromonadaceae; genus Alteromonas; species Alteromonas sp. 009811495. The sequence goes on along the minus strand of NZ_CP113972.1, from coordinate 2,416,451 downwards.
AGCGATTGCTCAAATGTATAACTATAAGAAAGAGAGTGAACATGGCAGAACCTCAAAACCAACAAATTAGCGAAGAGCAACGTGCCGAGTGGGTGAGAGAGCAGTTTCAGCGTGCTAACAAACACCTCGCCGAAAATGGCGTTTTATTTGATACTGTTGTGGCCTCTGAAAGTCGCTACCTTGTTCCTTACGTAGCGGTATGGAAAATTAAAGCACAAGACAACAAAAAGTATTGGGTAATGAGCGGCGATCTGCCGGCGGACTTTACGCAAGAGGGCAATGCGCCAAACGCTCGAGAAGCCATTAAGTACTTCTCTATGATGTGGCAAATGAAAGCCGCTAACTTACGCGCAAGTTCTCCTACAGATAAAGCGGCGAATGATCTGGCGTCAATGCTAGAAACCCGCGCTGAAGGCCTTTATCGTATTCAAAGCTACGATGAGTTATGGGCTGCTCAAGAGCAGGTTTAGTTCGCTTTTTTTAAGCGTCAGTGAAGTTGTGTTACGTCGGGTAAAGGAAAACGCTCGGCGGAACACTTTAAACGCTGGCGTGGCACGCCAGCGTCCATAAATACTTGTCCGTCTGGGATAAACCCGATGGAACGGTGGTAAGAAACGCTATCTAAGTTACAAATGACTTTTATGATAGGGACATCATTTTGTTTGGCAGCGCTAAGAAGTGCGGCGAATAAGGCGCGGTAGACGGGAAGCGTTCTGTGATTGCGTTTTACTGCAATTCGTCCCAGTTCGCCTTTTTTGGTCAAGCGACCTGTAGCAATGGGTTCATCGTTATCACTTAAAATGAGAATGTGACAAGCAGAATCATCCTGCTCGTCAAACTCGCTGGCCTCAGGCACTCGCCATTCTAAGACGAAAACATGCTCCCTCAGTGCTTTAAGTCGATGTTTATCCTTTTCCCAGTCGACACTTATGACCGTGAACGCCATAGGCTATAACTATTCCTCAAACCATTCCCAATAACCGTTATTTATGAGTGTAGTCAAGGTTTCTAAAAATGTAAAAGAGGGGGCTTCTTCGCAAACGGTTGCGTTCAACACGTCACCACTTGCAAGCGCTTCAAACCACTCTCGATCTGCACTGGAAAAGTCAAACTGCGTACCATTTACAAATAATGCCTTTGGCATGCCTTGCTTACCATAGCTCACTAATGCCCTTACTCCTGCAGCAGGCACAAAGCTAATGCCGGCAGCAAATTCATTAGATACTTGTTCAAGAGATACTTCTGGCTCTAGCGGATATTCGGGTATACCTTGCTCGCTCATTGCTTCTAGCAAGCTTCTCGTAAAGCCTTCGCTATTAATTGCTTCAATGAGTTGCAGCTTTAGCGCAGCCACATCGTGAGGTGACACAACGAAAGGTGCTGATTGCGTTGCTCGATTTGGATCAGAAAAGCGAATGTTATGCTCACCTTTATCCAACATCATCGCCAAGCTTTCGGCGAGTTGCAGGTTATCAGGTGCGCGATAGCCTACAGAATAGGTCAAACTGTCTTCAATGGTTTGTCCGTCATGAGGCCAGCCTGGTGGTATATAAACGACATCGCCTGGCTCAACAACAACATCGATAATAGGATCGAAACCCTCAATTTGGCGCAATTTAGGATGAGGAAACACTTCTTCATAATTGCCGGGCTTACCCACGCGCCAGCGTCGCTTACCCTTACCTTGTACTAAAAATACATCGTATTGATCAATATGGGCACCAACGCCAGCGCCTTCTGTCGCATAGCTCACCATTAAATCGTCTAGTCGCCAGTGAGGAATAAAAGAAAAGGGCGTGAGAATTGGTGCTACGTCTTGTATGTATTTATCAACGCCTTGTACCAGAAGCGTCCATTTCCCTTTGCATAGGCGCTCAAAGTCATCTATCGGACCCTGTTCTACGTGCCAGTTCCCACTAATGTTGTTCACAATACGAGAATCAACATCGGCTTCTTGGGCTAAACCCGCTAGGTCATTTTCATCGATCGGATCTTCAAACGCCTCAAAGAATCGTTTTAGTACTACAGGCTTTTGCTGCCAGTACTCTGCAAGAAAACGCTCTGCGTTGAAATGGTCAAGGTAATATTCGTTCATGTAGTCTCAAAGGTGGGCTCGATAAGCGATGTATTATCAGTGATACACGCGGTATTTTCCAGTCATGCAAGGTCTACATGTAGTGGTTGAGTCATTGGCTGCTTTACCTAAGATGTTTTTTATATCAATGTTTGAGGGAGAGGGGGCTTTAACGTGTTGGTAGCAGTAGGCTGTTACTGTGCCAATCTTGGTGTTTAGCGGAGTTTCATTAAGCTCAACAGATTGTACGCAGGGTAGCGATGCCATCGCGCGCTTATCTAAAGCCGTTGAATTTACTTGAGTATGCCGCTCCAACATAGCGGCACGATTAACCGTATTTCCCCATATGTCTATAGCGCCTGCATTAAGTAAACTTTCACTCAGTAATACATTGCCTTGGGCGATGCCTATTCTTAAACCGCAATTTAGATTGGTTAAATGAACATGCTCGCTTGAAATGGACAGCATTGATTTTGCAAATAATAGCGCGCGTTCACTTCCTTTTTGTTTTTGCTCAATTTCTGGCTGTGTAATGAACGGACCTTCAGCGAACGAGTTTAAGCAAAGCCCAATGAATTGATCGCCGTTGGTCTTAACTGGGTGAACATGGTAGAAACGAGCAATGCGTTCAAATTTTGAAAATAAGGTTGTGACAATAGTAAACGTGCTTTCGTCGCCATAGCGTAAATTCAGCCCCTGAAAACCTGATATATCGCAAAAGATGACGACGGCATTACTGAGGTGAAAATAGCGTTTGTGTGACTGCTCTGTATTCCTTGTTCCTTGCCATACCATAACCCATTTCCTTTTGCGCTAAATCCATGATTTGTTCTTCACCTGTTCTGGTGCAACACCTTCTGCACATATAAAAAAACGCGGCACAATGACCGCGTTTTTAATGTACTAATATTACGTTGGCTTTATAACTGATCTACCAGCCTAATTGCATCGCCAATGTAGCTTGCTGGTGTAAGCGCTTTAAGCTCTGCCTTTGCCGCTTCAGGCATATCAAGATTATCGATAAACTCAGCAACGATTTCTGCGTTTACTTTTTTACCACGCGTCAATTCTTTCAGTTTTTCGTATGGCTTTTCAATTCCATAACGACGCATAACGGTTTGAATTGGCTCTGCAAGCAGCTCCCAGTTGTTATCTAGCTCGTCTAGAAGGCTCTTTTCATTAACTTCAAGCTTGCTAATACCTTTTAATGTAGCTTGATACGCGATTACCGCATAACCAACACCTACGCCCAAATTGCGCAGTACGGTCGAATCGGTAAGGTCACGCTGCCAGCGAGAAACCGGTAGTTTTGCCGCAAGGTGGTCAAATATGGCATTAGCCAGTCCCAAGTTGCCTTCAGAGTTTTCAAAGTCAATCGGGTTAACCTTGTGTGGCATGGTTGAAGAACCAATTTCGCCAGCAACGGTTTTTTGCTTGAAGTGACCAAGCGCAATATAACCCCATACATCGCGATCAAAGTCGATTAGAATGGTGTTGAAGCGCGCGATGGCATCAAACATTTCGGCAATATAATCGTGCGGCTCAATTTGTGTGGTAAACGGGTTCCACGTTAGGCCTAGTGAGGTGACAAAACGCTCTGAAACGCCGTGCCAGTCAATATCTTTATAAGCAGATAGATGGGCATTATAGTTACCGACTGCACCGTTAATTTTACCAAGTAGTTCAACATTAGCAATTTGACTGCGCTGACGCTTAAGGCGAATAGCCACGTTAGCCATTTCCTTACCCATTGTGGTAGGCGAAGCTGGCTGGCCGTGGGTACGCGCCATCATAGGCACGTTTTGATAACGCTTCGCAAGTTCAATCAATGCATCAATCAGCTTGTCACAGTATGGTAGAATTACTGTTTCACGTGCTTCTCGAAGCATTAATCCGTGTGAAAGGTTGTTAATATCTTCAGACGTACATGCGAAATGAATAAATTCGTTTACCGCTGACAGTTCGCTGTTATCAGATACTTTTTCTTTAAGGAAATATTCTACGGCTTTAACGTCGTGGTTAGTTGTACGCTCAATTTCTTTGATGCGCATTGCATCGTCGACGCTGAACTCACTTACAATGCTGTCTAATAGCGCATTTGAGGTATCAGAAAAGGCAGGAACTTCTTCAATTTGTGGGTTAGTAGAGAGCATTTGTAACCAACGTACTTCTACTTCTACACGGTATTTAAGTAAGCCGTACTCGCTGAAAATGCTACGTAATTCTACGCTCTTGCCAGCATATCGACCATCGACAGGGGAAATTGCAGTTAACTGACTCAGTTCCACCTTAAAGCTCCTCACTAGTTTATTAATCGTAGCGCCTTAACGGCACTGTTTAGAATGTGTTTGCGTTTAAAAAGAATATTTCTTCGTTTGCCGCCCATTTGACGCCACATCACCGCCGCTCTTACGCCAGCTAAAAGTATAGCGCGTACTTTGTGTTGCATTGCGGGTTGGCTGAGATAGTCAGGATTACCTGCTACCTGAATGCGAGGGGCAAGAGGACTAATAATGTCGCTGTAAATACTTGCAAGAGATGACACTATTTGTGGGTTTTGAAAATCGATATGGGCGAGTTGGCGTTGTACATGCGAGATGCGTTCAGCGAGTTCTTGCATGGCCTTTGGCTTTTTCGCTAATTTTCGTTCTAACCCCAATATGCTTGCGACATACCGAGTAAGCTCGGTATCTTTTGTTGCTTGCTTGTCAGATAGTTGCGTGGCAAGGGTAGTGTACCCAAGTTTAAGATTATCCAGTTTACCAAAGACTTGCTGAGGTGTTTCAGGGTCGGTTACAAGAATGCTCGACAGGCTAGCTTCTATTGCTTCGTTATCTGCACTACCTCGACGCGCAAGCTGCTGAACTAAAGCAGCAGCTTGGCATACACCAGCAAGTGCTAAATTGTTTTCAATGTCTGCGTCTAACATTAACGGATATAGCTCTCTATGATACCGCCACCTAGGCAAACTTCATCTGCATAAAATACTGCAGATTGCCCTGGGGTTACTGCTTTTTGAGGCTCGTCGAAAATCACTTCGATTGTGTCTTCGCCAGTTGGCGAAATAGTACACGGAATATCAGCCTGACGGTAACGGGTTTTAACAACGGCACGCATTGGTTCAGTAATGGTTTGTCTGTCGACCCAGTGCAGTTGTTTTGCCACCAAGCCTTTTGAGTATAAGCGGGGGTGGTCAGCACCTTGACCTACGATAAGTACATTTCGCGCAACGTCTTTATCAACCACATACCATGGCTCGTCACCAAATTTAGCAAGGCCACCAATGTGCAATCCTTTACGTTGTCCCAGCGTGTGGTACATAAGGCCTTCGTGTTGACCAATTTCTTCGCCTTCCGCTGTTTCAATTACTCCCGGCTGAGCAGGAAGATAACGGGCTAAAAAGTCTTTAAACTTACGTTCACCGATAAAACAGATACCTGTTGAGTCTTTCTTATCGTGGGTGATTAGACCTTGCTCTTCAGCAATTTTACGTACTAGTGGTTTTTCGATATCACCCACGGGGAATAGCGTTTTAGCAACATGCTCTTCACCCAGCGTATACAAGAAATAGCTTTGGTCTTTGTTGTTATCTAAACCACGTAGCATTTGCCATTTGCCATCTACTTCACGACGACGTACATAGTGACCCGTCGCAATGTAGTCAGCGCCTAAATCTTCGGCAGCAAATTCTAAAAATGCCTTAAATTTAATTTCTTTATTACACATGATATCTGGGTTTGGCGTGCGTCCGGCTTTATACTCTTCTAAGAAGTATTCGAACACGTTGTCCCAGTATTCTGCGGCAAAATTAATAGTGTGTAGCTCGATACCAAGCTTGTCGGCAACGGCTTGAGCATCTTTTAAATCTTCCGCAGCAGCACAGTATTCATCATTGTCGTCTTCTTCCCAGTTTTTCATGAAAAGACCTTCAACCTGGTAACCCTGTTGTTGTAACAGATAGGCTGAAACAGACGAATCGACGCCGCCGGACATACCGACGATTACTTTCTTGCTTGCGTTAGAATCAATATCACTCACTACGTATTGCACACTCATTAAATTAAAAGGAATTGAGAAGTAAGGGCCAAACTAGCATTTTCAAGTCACAAAAAAGCCTACTAACGATTAACGTTTTAAGTGTTTTGGCTAGCGCCCGTTTTGAGGTCGCGGATTTTAACAGATTACGCGGGGTAATTCACATGTTATCTCTTTACTTAAAAAGAAATGTATTTTCCATTTTCAATTCCGTCGATCGTCCAGTTTCCTACGCGGTAGCGAATCAAACGCAAAGTGGGGTAGCCCACGTGCGCGGTCATTCTGCGTACTTGCCTATTTCGACCTTCGCTTATTGTGATGGAAAGCCAGCTTGTAGGAATTGACTGTCTAAATCTTACTGGAGGATTTCGCTCCCAAACGGCGGGTTCGTCCATGCGTTTAACTTTGGCTGGGCGGGTCATACCGTCTTTGAGTTCAACACCATTTCTAAGGGCGTTTATTGCCGCATCATCAGCAATGCCCTCGACTTGAACCCAGTAAGTCTTGCTCGTTTTCGCTTTCGGGTGGGCCAACTTGTGCTGAAGTTTACCGTCATTAGTTAAAACCAACAGGCCCTCAGAATCTCTGTCTAACCGTCCAGCAGCATATACATCAGGCACATCAATGTAGTCTTTCAACGTTTCTCTGCCGTCTGCATCGGTGAACTGAGAGAGCACTTGAAAAGGCTTATTAAACAAAATTACTGTGGAAGGTGAAGCCATTTAAATTACCGAATATTAACCAAGAACGTACCTATTTTAACATGCACTCATGAGTTTTTGCGCACAGAAATCTGACGGCTTGCAGAAGTCGCAAAATGCAGAGTTTGTCTATAAATTCGGTGATCTTATATGTTAAGACAATGGTATGACTTGTAACTGAAACTTTCGACCCTATACTAATGGACGCAGTCGATACTATAAGGCTGAGCATTCGTACGTTTATTAAGCAGTTATCGGTAGGGAACCACGTTTCACGCGCCAGAATTGGCACACATGAGACGTGAAGCAGCGATAGAATGGAGCGTAGTAAAGTACGACGACGAAAACAGCAAGTGGCTAGGTACTGAGGGTTTTAACACCAAAGGTATTTAGTGGAAAGCATCAATTACGTATCGCAATGACTATGGGCGCAATATAAATATATTGCGAGTTGTTGCGACCCAATGGACTAAAAACGGTAGTACGCTGCCGACAAAATTGAGGTATATAATGACCAAGTCTAAGATCATCTACACGAAGACTGATGAAGCGCCAATGCTGGCGACTTATTCATTGCTTCCTATTATCCAGAAGTTTGCTGCAGCCGCAGATATCGACGTTGAACTAAGTGATATCTCGCTAGCTGCACGTGTATTGGCAAATTTCCCTGAGTATCTTTCTGAAGAACAAAGAGTGCCAGACGCGCTAGCTGAACTGGGTGAGATGACCCAAGACCCAAATGCTAACATCATCAAGCTTCCAAACATCAGTGCCTCAATTCCACAGCTTCGCGCAACGATAAAAGAACTTAACGCAAAAGGCTTTAACGTTCCTGCGTTCCCTGATTCACCAAAAACTGCTGAAGAAGAAGATATTCGCGAACGTTACGGCAAGGTACTAGGTAGTGCGGTTAACCCTGTACTGCGTGAAGGTAACTCGGACCGTCGTGCACCGACAGCGGTTAAGAATTATGCTCGTAAGCACCCGCATTCAATGGGTGAGTGGTCTCAAGCGTCTCGTTCGCACGTAGCGCACATGCGCGGTGGCGATTTCTACTCTGGTGAAAAATCTGTGACGGTCGAGAAAGACGGTCACGTTAGCATCGAATTTACGGGCAAAGATGGAAGCAAGAAAACCCTTAAACCGCGTGTAGATTTGCTCGCTGGCGAAGTTATCGACGGCATGTTCATGAGCAAAAAAGCGCTTTGCGAATTCTTCGAAGAGCAAATCGAAGATGCGAAGAACACCGGCGTTCTATTCTCATTACACGTAAAAGCGACCATGATGAAGGTGTCTCACCCAATCGTATTCGGTCACTGTGTAAAAGTATTCTATAAAGACCTATTCAACAAATGGGGTGACCTGTTTGAAGAGCTTGGTGTTAATCCAAACAATGGTCTTGGCAGTGTTTACGACAAAATCGCAAGTCTGCCTGAAAGTCAGCGTTCTGAAATTCAAAAAGATATCAACGCATGTTATGCAGACCGTCCGCCAATTGCGATGGTTAACTCTGACAAAGGTATCTCTAACCTTCACGTACCAAGTGACGTAATTGTTGATGCATCTATGCCAGCAATGATCCGTAACTCTGGTCAGATGTGGGGACCAGATGGTAAGGCGCACGATACTAAAGCGGTAATTCCTGAAAGTACGTATGCAACCATTTATCAAGAAGTTATCAACTTCTGTAAAACACACGGTGCGTTCGATCCAACGACTATGGGTACAGTACCTAACGTTGGTCTAATGGCGCAAAAAGCAGAAGAGTACGGCTCGCATGACAAAACGTTTGAGCTAGAAGCAGACGGTACAGTGTCAATTGTTGACCAAGACGGCAACGTACTTATTTCTCACGATGTTGAAGAAGGTGATATCTGGCGTATGTGTCAGGTGAAAGACGCACCTATTCAAGATTGGGTTAAGCTTGCTGTAACGCGTTCACGCCAATCTGGCATGCCTGCAGTATTCTGGCTAGACGATGAGCGTGCTCACGATGCGCAACTTATCAAGAAAGTTGAAAAGTACCTACAAGACCACGATACAAATGGTCTAGACATTCAAATTATGTCTCCTGTTCGCGCTATTCGTTACAGCATGGAACGTGCAATTCGCGGCCTAGATACTATTTCAGTAACTGGTAACGTACTTCGCGACTACCTGACTGACTTGTTCCCAATTCTAGAGCTTGGTACAAGCGCTAAAATGCTGTCAATTGTTCCATTGATGGCGGGCGGCGGCCTTTATGAAACGGGTGCAGGCGGTAGTGCTCCTAAGCACGTTCAGCAATTTGTTGAGGAAGGTCACCTGCGTTGGGATTCACTGGGTGAATTCCTTGCACTAGCGGTATCGCTTGAAGATGTTGCTATTAAACACAGCAATACAAAAGCAGAAGTGATTGCTACAGCGCTTGATAAAGCTACAGAAAAACTGCTTAACAACGGTAAATCGCCGCTTCGTAAAGCGGGCCAGCTAGATAACCGTGGCAGCCACGTTTACCTAGGTTTATATTGGGCTGAAGAAGTCGCCAACCAAACAGAAGATGCAGACTTAGCTGCGCAATTTAAGCCTATGTATGATGAGTTATCATCGAAGGTTGATGACATCTTGGCTGAGATTGATGCAACACAAGGTAGTGCGCAAGAAATTGGCGGTTACTACTACCCAGATGAAGACAAGCTTTTCGCTACTATGTCTCCAAGCAAGACATTAAAAGCTATTCTTGAAGCCTAATGGCTACTGAGTTCATGGCTACCTTAACGTAGTCATGCTCATTGCAAAGTAGCTATTGCAAAGTATTGCGAAAAAAACTATGAAAACCCTGCGGTTGAAAAACTGCAGGGTTTTTTATTTCCAGCAAAAACCTTTGATAACTTATATAAAAATATACGCACACGTGATTTGAACGTACTGTAATTGCAGTAAACGCTTTATCTAACGTTGCTTATTTTAGTTGAGTTGCGTACTTTTTTTGAGCGACATTAGGTAGCAATAAACAACTTTGTGCCATTAAATTAAATTTAATAACTACCGAAATGGGCATCGATGCAGATAATGCTGATAGGGAAATTTAGAACAAACAAAACCTATGGCACTTAAAAACGCCATAAATAGAGTGACAGAAAAGCAAAAGCCCGGCTTAGAAAGCCAGGCCTTTAAAATTCTTTCTTAACGCTCAGGTTCTTCTTTGAAGCCAATGTTCTCAGCGTGCAGCCCTTTAGGGCCTTGCTGTACTTCGAACGTTACTTCCTGACCTGCTTTCAACGAACGGTAACCGTCCATTTGAATCGTTGAGTAATGAGCAAAAATATCTTCACCACCGTCCTCTGGTACGATAAACCCAAAACCTTTCGCGTTGTTAAACCATTTAACTTTGCCAACCGCCATACTTCGACTTCCTCTTAATCCTTGAACTCACACGTATATGCCCCCATTATAGATCCAGAGACACAGTGGCCAGACCGTTTATGAAAATTCATACTCAAGGCCACTATCAAAATGTAGATTTTTTAACCATATTATGTCAAGGACAAATGTGAATAAATTTATTCAAAAGTTTGTACACATATCTGTCATGAAACCACTATTATTAAGTTATGAGTAAAGACAACGCTATTAGTATCGAAAAGGAAAAACAGAAAGACGCGCAGCGACAAAAGCCGCAGCCGCCTCCCATGTATAAAGTGTTGTTGAACAATGACGACTATACACCAATGGATTTTGTCATTGAGGTACTCATGCAGTTTTTCAATATGGACGCTGAGAAAGCCAACCAACTTATGCTGACCGTTCATTATCAAGGAAAAGCCGTGTGCGGCATTTTCACTGCTGAGATAGCAGAGACGAAAGTAATGCAGGTAAATCAATATGCACGCAAGCATCAGCACCCGCTGATGTGTACGATGGAGCAGGCATAAGGTATTTTGTAGAGGGCGAGCAATATGTTAAATAAAGAATTAGAACAAACGCTAAATAGTGCGTTTGTATTTGCCAGAGAGCACCGTCATGAGTTTATGACGGTTGAGCACTTGTTGTTGGCACTGCTTGATAACTCAGCTGCTCGTGATGCACTCAAAGCTTGTGGTGCGGATATAGAAGCGATTAAAAGTGAGCTTCTCTCTTTCGTGAAAGATACCACGCCACTGATTCTAGATGACCAGATTAACGAGCGTGAAACACAGCCAACGTTAGGTTTTCAGCGCGTACTTCAGCGTGCTGTATTCCATGTACAGTCGTCAGGTAAAGATGAAGTAACGGGTGCTAACGTACTTGTTGCTATCTTTAGTGAGCAAGAATCGCAAGCGGTATACATTCTCAAAAAAGCGGATGTTACTCGTTTGGATGTTGTTAATTTTATTAGCCACGGTGTAAGTAAAGCCGACGATGATGAACCTGTAAATCCAGAAGCCTCTGAAGAGGGCGAAGCTGGCGAAGAAAGTGGTTCAGCGCTTAGCAAATACGCCACTGACCTTAATCGACATGCTAAAGATGGAAAAATTGATCCGCTTATTGGCAGAGATTCCGAAGTGGAGCGCACTATCCAAATTTTATGTCGCCGACGGAAAAATAACCCGCTATTGGTGGGTGAAGCCGGTGTAGGTAAAACGGCTATCGCCGAAGGGTTAGCGTATCGTATCGTCAATGACGATGTGCCAGAAGTTATTGCAGAAAGTACAGTGTACTCACTGGACTTGGGCGGTCTGTTAGCGGGTACAAAATATCGCGGTGACTTTGAGAAACGCCTTAAAGCTATTTTGAAAGAGTTGGGCAAAGACAAAAACGCTATTTTGTTTATTGATGAAATCCATACCATCATTGGTGCTGGTGCCGCATCGGGCGGTGTAATGGACGCATCGAACTTGCTTAAACCGAAACTTTCCAGTGGCGAATTGCGCTGTATTGGTTCAACGACTTATCAAGAGTATCAAGGTATATTTGAGAAAGATCGCGCACTCGCTCGTCGCTTCCAAAAAGTGGACGTGACTGAGCCAAGTGTTAGCGATACCACGAAAATTTTGTTAGGACTAAAAAGTCGCTACGAAGAGCACCATAATGTTCGTTTCACACAAAAGGCGATTCAGGCTGCTGCTGAATTGTCAGCTAAATACATCAATGAGCGTCACCTCCCTGATAAAGCAATAGATGTTATGGATGAAGCGGGTGCTAGTCAGCGCTTGTTGCCGCCGTCAAAGCGCAAAAAGACAATTGGTGTAGGCGACATTGAGCAGATCATTGCGAAAATGGCGAGAATTCCAGAGAAGTCTGTATCGGCGTCTGACAAAGAAGTACTTAAGAACCTAGGGCGTAACCTTAAAATGGTGGTATTTGGCCAAGACAAGGCCATTGAGACCCTTAACGATGCAATCTTATTGTCTCGCTCTGGTCTTGGTACAGAAACTAAGCCTATAGGTAGCTTCTTGTTTGCAGGTCCAACGGGTGTGGGTAAAACCGAGGTCACACAGCAGCTCGCTAAAATCATGGGCGTGGAGCTCGTTCGCTTTGATATGTCTGAGTACATGGAGCGTCATGCGGTGAGCCGCCTAATAGGCGCGCCTCCTGGCTACGTAGGATTTGATCAAGGTGGTTTGTTGACGGATGCAGTTATTAAAAACCCGTATTCTGTGGTGCTCTTAGACGAAATTGAAAAAGCGCATAGCGATATTTACAATATTCTTCTTCAAGTTATGGACCATGGTACGTTAACCGACAATAACGGCCGAAAAGTGGACTTCAGAAACGTAGTGCTTGTTATGACTACCAATGCTGGTGTTCAGGAAACCGTACGCAAGTCTATTGGCTTTAAACAACAAGATCATAGCCACGATGCAATGAGCGAAATCAACAAGGTATTTACCCCTGAGTTCAGGAACCGTTTGGACGGTATTATTTGGTTTAATCACCTTGACTCAGAGGTTATCCTGCAGGTTGTAGATAAGTTCATTATTGAGCTACAGGCGCAGTTAGATGCTAAAGGCGTGTCGTTTGAAGTAAGCAGTGCAGCAAGAGCTTACCTTGCTGAAAAAGGCTACGACAAAGCGATGGGCGCAAGACCTATGGCGCGTCTAATTAAAGATGAGCTTAAGAAGGAACTGGCCAACGAGTTATTGTTTGGTGAACTGGCGAAAGGCGGAAACGTTAAAGTTGATTGTGTAGAAGACAAACTGACGTTTGAATACGCAGGTGTGGATGCTACTTCAGAAGAACCTGAGCCGAGTTAATCGCCACAGCAATGCAAATTACAAAGCAATGTATAAAAGGGGCTAGCGTTTGCTAGCCCCTTTTTTGTGCATTTCACTATGCACAAAAAAGCCCGGCAATAGACCGGGCTTTTAACAATGCGTTACCGCTTCAATGGCTCATTATCTTGCGCGATAAACGATACGACCTTTGGTCAAATCGTAAGGAGTCATCTCAACGGTGACCTTATCGCCAGTAAGAATTCGGATATAGTTCTTACGCATTTTACCAGAGATGTGCGCAGTCACTACGTGACCGTTTTCTAGTTCAACGCGGAACATAGTGTTAGGTAGTGTGTCTAACACAGTACCTTCCATTTCAATACAATCTTCTTTTGCCATGTAAAGCAGTTACCTCAGTAATTCAAAATTTTTGCCGCGCAGACCTTACCCAATCTTGGGTTCAGTGTAAAGTAATTAATGTATTTTCAGCTAAATAGTTTAGAAAAGCACACTAATCCGCGCTTGGTCAGGGTTATGGGTTTGTTGTTGAAATAAGCTGCCATTGATTATCAACAAATTGCTCAAATGGCAGAAACTTGTGTTTGTACGACATTTTTTGGCAACCTTCCACATAATATCCTAGATAAAGATACTGATGCCCCAACAATTGCGCCTGTTCAATTTGCTGCAATATCATCCAGGTACCTAACGAATGTCGCTCGTAATCAGGGTCGAAAAATGTGTACAGTGCCGATAATGCCAGTAGTTGATTGTTTTCGTCGATAACGTCGGTCACAGCAACGGCAATAAGCTTGTCTCCATCATACGCTTCTAGAAAGTGCGTCTTCATCCAATCACACAACACGAAATTGTCGAACTGGTCCTGCGAAGGAGGGTACATACTTCCGTCAGCGTGACGCTCGCTAATATAGCGTTCATACAGCGGATAATATGATGCTGCTGGTGTGTTGGCGAACTTAACCGAAAATGCTTTGTTGCTTTTCAGTATGCGCTTTTGACTGCGAGAGGGGGTAAATGCATCTACTGGAATACGCACTGATTTGCATGCTTTGCAGCTAGGGCAATGTGGCCGGTAAATTTGTTCACCGCTGCGTCTAAAACCCGCTTGAATAAGTTGAGCATAACGCCACGCTTGAAAATCATTGTTTTCAGCATACACAAGTAATTGTTCTTGCTCTTCAGGCAAGTAACTACACGTAAATGAATGTGTAATACCGAACTTCATGGCGTAATAACCTTTGGTTGCCACCTTGCTAGGTAATCAGGCGATAGTGCGCCTTCTTCATTTAAAGTGTGGTTGTTCTTCTGCAGTTTTTCAACAAACTGACCCCGCGAAACACTTTTTGCACCCAAAGACATCAAATGCTCCGTTGGCAACTGACAATCTATAAATGCCATGTTCTGCTGTTTCATATGTTCAACTAAGGCTAGCATGGCCAACTTAGACGTATTGCTCTTTGTATGGAACATTGACTCACCACAAAAGACTTTGCCTATTCCTACGCCATATAAGCCACCGACCAGATCATCGCCATCCCATACTTCTACAGAATGCGCTAAACCCAGAGTGTGTAAATGCTTATACGCATCCACCATATCCTCTGTAATCCACGTGTCGGTTGATAATCCATCATTATTAGGGCTTTTGCGTGGAATAGACGAACACGCTTCAATCACTTCTTCGAAAGCATGGTTGAGCGTCACAGGATATTGTTGCTTGCGAGCCAGTTTTCGCAGACTCTTACTAGCAATGAAATCATCTAAGTCGATTATTGCCCTTGGATCGGGCGACCACCACAAAAGTGGTTCATCATCGCTAAACCAAGGAAATATGCCTTGAGAGTATGCTGAAAACAACCGAGGGGGACTAAGGTCCGCACCAAACGCTAGCAAGCCATTTGGATCGCTCAAAGCAGTGTCTACAGGAGGGAAGGGAGCACCTTCTTCAATATAATGTAAAGCGATCATAAGTCGGTAGGGGCCCTGCAAACTACAGGGCCAAATTACAGTGTTTAGCCTTGTTCTGGCATAAATCCATCAAGGAATTTTTCTGCGTCAAGGGCGGCCATACAGCCCGTTCCCGCAGAAGTGATTGCCTGGCGGTAAATGTGATCACTCACGTCACCAGCGGCAAATACGCCCTCTACACTGGTTTGCGTTGCATTACCGTTTGTACCGCTATTAACCACGATATAACCGTCTTTCATCTCAAGCTGACCATCGAAAATGTCGGTGTTAGGCTTGTGACCAATCGCAATGAAAAGACCCATTACATCAAGTTCTTCAGTGGCATCGCTGTTTGTGTCTTTAATGCGGATCTTGGTTACGCCCATTTCATCACCAAGTACTTCGTCAAGGGTGCGATTTAGGTGTAAAACAACGTTACCGTTCTCAGCTTTGTCACGAAGACGCTGCTCAAGAATTTTCTCACTTCTAAAGCTATCTCTTCTGTGGATCACATGAACTTCAGAGGCAATGTTCGATAAATAAAGCGCTTCTTCTACCGCTGTATTACCACCGCCCACAACGGCTACTTTTTGATTGCGATAGAAGAATCCATCACACGTTGCACATGCAGACACACCTTTGCCCATGAACGCTTGCTCTGACTCCATACCAAGGTATTTCGCCGAAGCACCTGTTGCGATGATAAGCGCATCACACGTATACGTACCACTGTCACCATACAAGGTGAATGGACGTTTGGTTAGGTCAGTCTTGTTAATGTGGTCAAAAATGATTTCGGTATCAAATTTTTCGGCGTGCTTTTGCATACGCACCATTAGGTCTGGACCAGTAAGTCCTTCCGGGTCGCCTGGCCAGTTCTCCACTTCAGTAGTGGTAGTAAGCTGTCCGCCTTGTTGAATACCAGTTAGAAGTACAGGTTCTAAGTTAGCGCGTGCCGCGTAAACTGCAGCTGAATAACCCGCGGGGCCTGAACCCAAGATAAGTAGACGGACGTGTCTGCTTTCTGCCATTTTCGTCTCCAAATAATTCACCCAAGCGGGCTACTTTATTAAATCTCTTAGAACGCTAGGTAAGGGCAATCATGATTAAATCAACCTTATCACTACGTTTCTTTTTGTTGTTATACATTAAAGGCAGCTATGATGCCTTTTAGCGATGAAAATGTCACTCAAAGAGTAGTTTCTCTTTTAGAGCAACTTAGTCTTTGATGTATGCTTTTTTGCTAAAACAATAACCATTACCCTTATTTTTGCGACGAACAAACGGCGTAAAATGATACGCTCACCAATGAAATTAAACTTCTGTTAGGTTTCTGTGTCTTAAGATAAGTAGACGTATAAAACCCACAAACAGTCTTGTATTAGCCCAAAAGACGATTACAATTTGTCTTAGGAATGGTGATAATAAATTACGCATTCTTTTTGGCTATGCATGATTTTAGGCGCAGAGGTGAAGCATGTCTCAATCGGTGATGACGTTGTTAAAAGATGGGCAGCAATACATGAAGACATGGCCTGTAAAGAAGGAGCTATACGCTTACTTCCCTGAGTGTCGAGTGATTGCAGCAACCAGGTTTGCCATTAAAACCATGCCGCCGGTTGCCATTGTGTCCTGTGCGTTACTATTGCAAAATCTTGGTGTGGAGTATTTGCCGCAGACAATCGCGATTGGTGCTTTTTTTCTAAGTCTTCCCATGCAAGGATTGTTGTGGCTTGGACACCGTTCCGACCAGTATCTACCGCCCCAACTTAAAAGTTGGTATCAGGATATTCATTCCAAAATGCGATCTCAGGGATGTAATGTTGCCTCAATTAAGTCTAAGCCAAAGTATAAAGAGCTGGCTCACCTGCTAAAAACGGCGTTTAACGACTTAGACAGTGTATTCACTAAACACTGGTTCAACTAAAGCGCTCAACAAACACCAATATGGTTAATTGTGTGTCGTTTTAAATACGCGTTTATCAGGCGCTCGTGCGCTTAAGTATACCGCTGCATTTTTTACAACGATAAAGAGTACCCTTAAGAATCTTATTATGCCTTCTAATAGTAAGCGCGTAGTTATCGCATAAGCAGTGGTATTTTACTGTATTGGTTGTGTTTCCTATATCAAAACTATGCGTCGTATTTGGCATGCACCCGAAAACCTGCTTCATGATAGCTTGCCACTCGATGCCGTGAGGTTTAACTTTTCCATATAATTGCCAAGTTAATAAATGGCTTACTTCGTGAGGAACGACATCGCGCAAAAAAGCGCTAGTATTGTCTTTGTAAAGTAGTGGGTGAAAGTTAATTCTGTTTTGCTGTAAAAACGCGGTACCTGCGTTCTTTCCAGAACGTCGATAGCTAATCGATGGGCGAGGGAAGTGTTTGTCAAAGAATCGTTCTGCACGCTCGTAACAAACAAAAACAGCGTCTTGTATATCTTGACGCTGCTCTGGTGATAAATCATGTGTTGCGATGTTTTTTTACTCTACAGATTAGGCCTATTGGGTAACCGCTAGCTGATAAAAGCTCAGCGGTTACACTTTTTAAGGCGCTATTTTACATCGCAAGGTAAGCAAAGCACATAGGTACCTTTCGGATCGTTTAATTTGGTCACTGTGCTTACTTCATTGAGAACGCGTTTTAGTTCATTGACCAACGCAGTGTCTGTATTTGCAAACTGCCATTTACCGACTACTGCCATTGCTTGTCCGAAAAATTCTTTCCAGAATATTTCCTGAGCAGAAAGAGTACGCTGTACATAGAAAGTATCGAAGTTTTCAAGTTCAGCCATTTCTGCAGCGGCGGTAACGGCATCATCTAGGGTGCCCAGTTGATCGACAAGTCCTAACTCAATGGCATCACTACCAATCCATACGCGGCCTTGTGCTACCTTATCGACCTCTTCAACAGGCATATTACGTGCGTTTGATACCAATGATAAGAAATTGCCATAGGTGTTTTCGACATTACGCTGAAGTATTTGACCAAACTCTGGCGCAAGGGGGCGGGCCGCAGAAAAACCGGTAAGTTCTGTAGAGCCTACGCCATCACTGTGAATACCTAAGTAATCAAGTGAATTTTCGTAAGTCATAAACATACCAAATACACCAATTGATCCGGTAATAGTGCTAGGGCTTGCGATAATACGATCGGCACTTGCTGCAATCCAGTAACCACCTGATGCAGCGTAGGTGCTCATTGAAGCAATAACCGGTTTACCAGCACGCTGAAGCTCAAGTACTTCCTGACGTATAATCTCAGAAGCAAACGCGCTGCCTCCCGGCGAATCGATTTGTAGTACGACAGCCTTAACATTGTCGTCAAAACGCGCTTTGCGCAATAACTTCGCCGTGCTGTCACCACCTACCGTGCCCGCTTTTTGGTTACCATCTAAAATAGTACCTTTGGCGACGACAATCGCGACTTTATCGATATCGTTGTTAACCACTGGCATCGGTGGGTTGACCACCTTCAAGTACGTGTTGAAAGCGGTGTAGTTAATACCAAGTTGATTTTCATCCTTGCCAACTAACTCAACAAGCTCTTGGCGTACTTCTTCACGGGTTTTAAGTGCATCTACCCAGTTGTATTCAAGCGCATACTGAGCAAAGTCACCGCCAGCCGCTTCGAATTTATCCAACAAGCCTTGTAGCGTTTCGTCAAAGTTAGCTTCGTCGATACCACGAGCGTTTGCAACGTCTGCTTTATACTGTGCCCAGTAGCCATCTAGCCACTGCTTTTCGGCACGCTTAGCGTCTTCTGACATGTCGTTACGCATAATTGGCTCTACTGCCGACTTATAAGTTCCTACACGGAAAATGTGTGTAGTAACCTTGAGCTTTTCCAGCATATCTTTGAAATACATGCCATAACGACCGTAGCCTTCAAACATGAGGCCACCCATAGGATTTAAATAGATGTGGTCGGCATGGGCAGCAAGATAGTATTGGTCCTGAGAGAAGTAATCACCAATTGCATACACTGGTTTCTCAGACGTTTTAAATTCATCGATAGCGTTGGCAACAGTGCGCAATTTATCTAAACCACCGCCACGAAGACCCTGAAGGTCAAGCACTAACGCTTTAATACGGCGGTCTTTCTGTGCATTTTCTAGTACTTTTACTACATCGCGTACGAGTACTTCCGGGTTTTCAGGTTGGTCACCCAACGACTCTTGAATGAATTGCTCGAAAGGGTCAACGCTTTCTTTTTCAATTACCAATTGGCCATTGAGTGTTAGAAATAGCGCGCTGTTTGATTTCACGGTGAGTTGATCACCATCTTGGCTAGTAATGGCGATGATAAGACCAACAAAAATAACCAAAAAGATGATGTTAAAAAACAGTTTGCGGGTAAAGTTTAGCACCGTCCACAAGCCAATAAACAAGGATTTCGTCCAACTTCCTTTGGCTGCCATAAATCACTACCTTTTCTAAATTTAATCAATGAACTCTTGCTGCTTTGGCGCAACGCGTTCAGCGTATAAACGTATATAAGCCTATTATGTTACCGAAAACGAGTAAGATCGCGAATTTAATTGTAACTTTTTATTTGGCGCTATTACTTTTCTCGCTTTTATCCTCAATCCATTTGGCGATGAGTTGTGCAATACGTTTGTGGTCGTTTTCGCTTAGCGTTAACAATAGGTTACCTGATGTTTTTTTATATCCTGTTTTTTTGTGACCTTTTTGCATTATTCGCAAAAACGGTGAATGCTTATCGTTTTGAGATGAAAGATTTTTCATAAACCACCGTTCTTTTAAAGTATAAATACTTATAAGGATAACAATAATGATAGGCCTATATACACGAGTAGTTAAAAGTTTACGACACGCAGACGGTATACCACTCCTTTTGTTGCGACTTTATTTAGCACCAGTAATGATTCAAGCGGGTTGGAATAAAGCTTCAAGCTTTGAAAGTATTGTAGAGTGGTTCGGCAATGAGGACTATGGTTTGGGCCTGCCTTTTCCAATGGTGTTAGCATTTTTGGCCACAGCTGCTGAACTTGTAGGTGGCGTGCTAATTTTATTTGGTGCATTAACACGATTAGTCTCTATCCCTTTAATGATAACGATGGTTGTTGCCATGGTGAGTGTGCACGCAGAAAACGGCTGGTTAGCAATTGCTGATGCGTCGTCGTGGCTTGCTGACGGTACCATTCTTCACAGCGAAAGTATTTTATCTGCACCCGAAAAACTCGCGGCGGCCAAGTCATTGCTTCAAGAATACGGAAATTATGACTGGCTGACTTCCAGTGGTAACTTTGTAGTGCTAAATAACGGGATTGAGTTTGCTGCAACATATTTTGTCATGCTGCTTGTTTTGTTTTTCTACGGTGGCGGTAGGTACGTTAGTGTTGATTACTTTTTTACACCACCTAATAGCGAACGCTTCGAATAGATAAACCTTGATAAAGACCGGAAATTTCTGGTCTTTTTTATTGTGCAGTCGTAGGATCATTACAGCTAGCGCGAGTAAACCTTTGCGGTACGTCCTTAATGCAAAGCTCAACACTCGCGAATTTAAATTACACTATTTTACAGCTGGAGGTTGCACGTGGATGCATTAACCCTACTACTTAACAGAAGCTCTCAGCCCAGATTGTCAGCACCAGCACCAAGCGGTGATGAACTTGAAAATATTATGCAGGCAGCGCTTAGAGCGCCTGATCATGCGTGCTTAACGCCGTGGCGATTTATTGTCTGTGAAGGAAAAGGGCTAGACAAGTTAGGGGCGCTCTACGAGCAATCTGCTATTGAAAACGGAAAGTCACAAAAAGAAATTGATAGGGCTGTTCAGTTACCTCATCGTGCACCTATGGTGATAGTGGCTATTGCTAAGTATCACGAGCATGAAAAAGTACCTCGCGTCGAGCAGATAGCATCGGCCAGTTGCAGCGTAATGGCAATGCAAATGGCAGCAGTAGCACAAGGTTTTAATGGCATGTGGCGCACAGGTAGCTACGCGCAATGCGATACCGTAAAGAACGGTTTTGGTTTGGCAG
Source organism: Alteromonas sp. 009811495 (assembly GCF_028865455.1). Taxonomy (NCBI): domain Bacteria; kingdom Pseudomonadati; phylum Pseudomonadota; class Gammaproteobacteria; order Alteromonadales; family Alteromonadaceae; genus Alteromonas; species Alteromonas sp. 009811495. The sequence goes on along the minus strand of NZ_CP113972.1, from coordinate 2,395,484 downwards.
AAGACGATGAAATAGTTGGGTTTTTATACCTAGGTACGCCAGCATTTGAGCCTGCCCCTAAGCCACAACGAAATACACAAGACTATTTTGAATATTGGCGTTAAGTTTTTTACATGTAGTTTTAGTTGCAAAGTGCGCCGCTCTTAAGCGGCGTGTTTTTTACTGTCACGTTCTATTAAGAAATTTTCTTAAATCGACTCGGCATAATGGCGTAAATGACCGAACATATTGTTATTACAATGAACGAATGAATAATAAGGCCTACTGAATTTAACGCGTCAGGCTCACATTGTGTTTTAAGGACAGAGCAGAAAAGAAACTCCACAGTAAACGTAGACATGATAGCTAATCCGACTATCGCTAAGTAGCTGAACAACTCTCTTAATTTTAGGGTCACGATGACTAATAAAATGACTATTACTGGCACACCCATAATTAATAATGTTTGCATCTTCTTTCCTTAGCTTGTTATTTCACCGGCATTCCATAAGCTTTTGATATTAACTTTTTATATTCTTCCAATGAAGGTAGCCCAACTTCGGCTCTTCTACTGTCTACGTTATCAATATCGTAAATTGGGTCAAACACTAACTCACCATTTTCAATATTTAACTGAGTGCCATACATTTGTTGTTTGTCTTGATGAACCAAAACTCGGTCTGTTAAAAGCGCAAGCTCTTGACCTGAAATGCCTTCACCATTTAAGTATGAACGTTTTATCAGAGGGAGCATTTCTTCTTGAAAAGCATAATCAGGCGAGTGTTGAACAATCAAAAAAGCAGCGTTAACGCCATCTTTGCCTACTGATTTCTCAGTTACCCATGAGTGCTTTTTAACGATAACTTTTAGTCTTGCGGTGTTTTTGCTGTCAACTGAGCGCATCTTTTCGAGTAGCTCAAAAGGTGCATTTTCCCACCCTATGCGAGTTATCTCGTTCCTCACTGTTTGATCTGCTCTGGCCATGGATTGAAGTTCTTTTTGTAATGGAACATTCAATGCACCTAAACAATTAAATGAGAAAAAAAGAGTGAGAAGAAAGATACGCATTGCTAAAGTCCTTTTTTAGTACGTCGTTAATCGGTCGGCTACACAATGCACAAAAGAAAGAAGAAAGGGAAACTTTGTTTAGTCGTACAATCAAAAAGCGAGGTAATGGCGGTCACATAAAACCTCGCTTTTCTCGTTAGCATGTTAGCGTAGCGTTGTAGCCAGCAAACTTTCTAATGTTAATAACTCTATCGTTATCAAGTAGCCAGTATTGGCCTTTTATGCCTTTTAATACACCTGAAAAGCTTGGATCTTTGTCCAGGTTAAGTGATTTAATTTTTACCGGATAATCATTAACAGGGTAGTGAATATCATGGGTAGTGGTTGTCACTTCGCTAACAGCTTGTAAACCTTTCTCTTGCTTTAGTGCGTCTAAATTGGTAGCAATTTTTTCAAGTAATTCTTGTTTTACTTGCAGCAAATCTACATCTTCAGGCTTGCCTTTTAGCATTGTTCGCCAGTTTGTTTTATCTGCAATATGTTCTTTACACAGCGTCTCAACAAGCCCGCTGGTTAATCTGTCAGGTACGCGCAACATTACTGTTGCCTGTGTTGCGCCTTGGTCCATCCAGCGGGTCGATACGCCATCGGTGATTTGTCGCGTAATACCCACTTTAACCGTGCCAGTATTCGCCAAATAGACAAAATGCTCGTTAAAACAGTGTGCTTCGCCCCATTCAGGTTCACGGCATGTTCCTTCATGATAGTGGCATTTCTCAGGCTTGATGATGCAACTGTCGCATTGTGCGAGTGAAATTAGGCAAGGGTAACAATAGCCTTGGTTGAAGCTTTTTTTGGTCTTACGGTTGCAATGTACACAGTTTATTTCGCCGTTGTACGTGAGTGATATTTCATTGCCTATTAGCGCATTAATATCAACATTCTCATCGCCTATGGGCAGTGTATAGTGCACGTTATTATTATCGTCTGCGTGAGTGCGCATTTTACGCAATACGCCAGTATATGTTGTTGTCACGGTATTACCTTTGTTATTCGCTTAGCTCGCCGCGCAAGTTTTGCGTGAGCTTTTCACTGATTTCTTCAAAAGACAAGCCTTTGCTGAGTAAGTAATGCAGCTTCGCCAATGCTGCCTCGGGTGTCATATCGCTGCCTGACAATACGCCGACTTCTTGTAATCCATGACCCGTAGCATATCCCCCCATATTTACGCGACCACGCATACATTGGGTGCAGTTAAGTACAGGTATTTCGCGCGCTTTTGCATACTTTAGCTGTGCAATCAACTCAGGGTTTTGTGGTGCATTACCAACACCATAACTCAGTAAAATGAGTGCATTGACAGGTTGCTGCAGCGTATTTTTAATTACCTCTGGAGCAATGCCCGGGTAAAGACTTACCATTCCAATCGGTTGTGCTTTAACGTTAGACACCGTGAGTGAATTGGATGGGGTAGTGGCTAGCTTTCCCGATTTAATACGAATGTTAATGCCAGCCTCGAGCAATGGCGGGAAGTTAGGTGAGTCAAATGCGCTAAACCCGTCGGCGTCGACCTTTCTGCTGCGGTTTCCGCGTAGTAAACGATTGTTAAAAAATAGACCGACCTCAGCAATAGGGTAGTTCGCTGCGACATAAAGCGCGTTTAATAAATTAACCTGACCATCTGAACGCAATTCGGCAAGTGGTATTTGCGAGCCTGTCACAATAACCGGTTTTGAAAGGTCTTCTAGCATGAAACTGAGCGCCGATGCGGTATACGCCATGGTGTCAGTACCATGCAAAATGATAAAGCCGTCATAGGCATCATAGTTTTGTGCTATGTCATCGGCAATACGCTGCCAATCGGACGGGTTCATGTCAGACGAGTCTATGAGATTGTCATACTCATGAAGCGTAAACAACGGCATTTCTGGGCGATGGAATTCAGGCATGTTCTTAAGAGTATCTGCCAAAAAGCCAGCAGCAGGGACGTACCCTTGCTTCGAAGGCTTCATACCGATGGTTCCGCCAGTATAAGCAATGTATATATGTTTGCGCATTGAATGCCCTTAGCGTTAACGAGGGAATAAACTTTTAAGACGGGCATTCTAACAACCCGAATGTGTTTGTCACGCTAATAGCGTTAATTTCGACAATCGAAGTAATCCGGTTTAAAGACACAAAAAAAGCGGTGATAGCACCGCTTCTTTATTAGACACGTACCGCAAAGGCAATCATAGTAAAGAAAATGACTTACTTAACTTCTTTACCTGCTGCTTGTTGGTCTGCATGATAACTTGAACGAACCATTGGGCCACATGCTGCATGGGTAAAACCAATTTCTTTCGCATAGTCACCTAGTGCGTCAAACTCTTTCGGGTGCACATAACGCTTCACAGGATAATGGTGACGGCTTGGCTGAAGGTATTGACCAAGGGTTAACATGTCTACGTCATGTGCACGTAGGTCACGAAGTACGCCTTCAATTTCTTCATTTTCTTCGCCCATACCCATCATTAGACCTGATTTAGTCATCACATCCGGGTGTTGCGCTTTAAACTTCTTAAGTAAATCTAGCGACCACTGATAATTAGCCCCTGGACGACATTCACGGTACAAACGTGGAATGGTTTCAAGGTTGTGATTGAACACATCAGGAACACCATTTTTGAAAATCTCTAGCGCACGGTCCATACGACCGCGGAAATCAGGCACTAGCACCTCAATGGTGGTCGATGGACTATGTTCACGAATAGCGTTAATACAATCAACAAAGTGTTGAGCACCGCCATCGCGTAAATCATCGCGGTCCACAGAAGTGATAACCACGTAACGAAGATTCATTTCAGCAATCGTTTTAGCGAGTTTTTCAGGCTCTTCTGCACTTGGTGGTAATGGTTTACCGTGGGCTACATCGCAAAATGGGCAGCGGCGAGTACAAATGTCACCTAAAATCATGAAGGTTGCAGTGCCGTGATTAAAGCATTCTGCTAGGTTAGGGCAGCTTGCTTCTTCACATACTGAATGCAGATTGTTTTTGCGAAGTGTTTTCTTGATGTGATCAATTTTTTCAGTTGTTCGAGGCAACTTAATTTTGATCCACTCCGGTTTACGCAGCATTTCTTCCTTTTCAGTAGGAATAATGGTGACGGGAATATGTTTTACTTTTTCATCATCACGGAGCTTGACCCCCGCTTGTGGTCGTGCGTTACTCATCAAAACCTTCTTTGTAAGTTGTTTGGGTAATGGACAGCGCTTCTAACAATAAGTCAGTCAGCTCACTACCCGCTATTTCAAGCGACGTGGGGCCGTTTAGACGTGCAGTATCAATCATTTCCATACCTGCATATCCACACGGATTAATTCGCTGAAACGGCGTTAAATCCATATTAACATTTAACGCCAAGCCATGAAATGAGCAGCCATTACGTATTCTTAAGCCAAGGGAGCAAACTTTTTTCTCATCCACGTACACGCCAGGTGCGTCGGGCTTCGGGTAAGCTTTTACACCATATTTTGCAAGTAATCCGACCACTGCTTCTTCCATCGCAGTGACTAAATGACGTACACCTAACTTTCTGCGTTTGATGTTTAGCATTAAATAAATAACTTGCTGACCTGGGCCGTGATAAGTTACCTGACCACCGCGGTCCACTTGAACTACTGGAATATCACCGGGCATAAGAATATGTTCAGCTTTTCCCGCTTGTCCTTGGGTGAATACAGCGTCGTGTTCCACTAGCCAAATTTCATCTTCAGTGTCAGCGGTTCGCTCATCGGTGAAGCGTTGCATAGCCTTAAAGATAGGCTCATATGATTGTCGGCCTAACTGACGAATAATCACGTTGTCATCACTGCTGATAGTTGACTGCTCGTTCACTTATAGTACAACCCTAACTAGCTCAAGCTTTGCCAGTTCTGTATAAATGGTTTCCATATGCTCTTTGCTGGTAACACGCACGCTAACAGAGATAGAGTGATAGCTACCTTTGCTGCTTGGTTTAACCGTTGGCGAGTAGTCGCCAGGGGCATGTTGTTGTAGACACGTTACCACTTGCTCAGGCAAGTCTTCATGAGCAACGCCCATTACCTTAAACGTTTGGTGTGTCGGAAAATCAAGTAATTCGTCGAAACGGGTATCCATGCGATATCCTCGGTACAGTAAATCTCATATAAAAAAACGGCCAGATTGTAACAAATCTGGCCGCTTCACCACTAGGTTTTTGACGTATTTTATACGTCGCTACTCATCATCAAAGCCTAGCTGAAGCATTATGTAGTCTTTCATGCGGTTGAAGAAGCTGCCTTCTTTCACTTCCTGAAGTGTCACAAGTGGGTAACTCGCTACATCTTCTCCTTCAAGTTGAAGATAAAGTTTACCAACTACTTGGCCCTTCGCCAGTGGTGCCTCAAGCTTTTTGTCTAGCTCAAAGTTAGCTTCTAGGTTCGCCGCTTGACCGCGTGGAATAGTAATGGGGGTAGATTGGTTAATTCCAAGGTCTACTGTTTCTCTGTCACCCATGTAAATACGGTGAGCAACAAAGCTGTGTCCTGCTTCATAAGGAGTCAGTGTTTCGTAGAAGCGGAAGCCATATTTTAACAACTTCTTGTTTTCTACTTTTCGTGCGCGTTCGCTGTCTGTACCCATCACTACCGAGATTAAGCGCATGCCTCCTTGTTCTGCTGAAGTAATTAAGCTGTAACCCGCATCAGACGTGTGGCCAGTCTTAATACCGTCAACGTTTAGGCTCTTGTCCCACAACAGACTATTGCGGTTGTACTGCTTAATACCGTTGTAGGTGAATTCTTTTTCGCTGTAAATCTTGTACATTTCAGGCGTCTCTGAAATAAGTGCGCGAGAAAGCGTGGCCATATCACGTGGAGTGGTGTAATGGTCTGGGTCGTGTAAACCATGTGCATTCACCCAATGAGAGCCAGTTAAACCAAGCGAAGCTGAATGCGCGTTCATCATGCTAGCAAACGCAGATTCTGAACCTGCAACGTGTTCGGCCATTGCTACACAAGCGTCATTACCCGATTGCACAACAATGCCGCGTAGAAGGTCGCGTACTGATACTTGAGTGCCAACTTCAATAAACATTTTTGAAGAGTCAGGAAACTTCTTAGCCCACGCATTTTCTGAAATGGTCACTTCGTCGTCTAAGCTAATATTACCAGCTTGCAACTCTTTGCCGATAACATAGATGGTCATGATTTTGGTCAAACTTGCTGGCGCAAGCTGCATGTCTTCGTTTTTAGACGCGATAATATGACCGGTTTCAAAGTCGGTAAGAAGAAAGCCTTCTGCCGCAACGGTTGGCGCTGGTGGTGTTACCACTGCAGCGTTAGCCATTTGCATTAATGCGCCAAGCATTAGAAAGGCAAAGGTGAGGAATGACGGTTTAGCGCGTTTAATTGTTTTTAGCATGGTTCTAATTTCTTTGACCGTTGTGTCCGTGTATTTGTGAAGCTTACTCTAAAAAGTATTGAACTACCTAAAGAGCGACCCAATTTTAGCTTTTCTGTTCAACACCGTTTTTTTAGTGTTGATACTGTTATTATGATCCTATCGAAAGGCTTAGTAGAAAGCTAGCGATATAAGAATTCTAGCGATTTGCATTCATCGCTCAGCGATAAGACTAGGTTTTATCAAAAAAGTTTAGTGAAGAGTAGGGACAAGGCGAAGAAATACGGATATTGCCTGTTGAATGGCACATTGTTGCCACATTTGCGCTGGTTAAATCACCAATATATGTCGTGCTACCTACAAAGTTTGAGTAACCGTGTATGCGTTGGGATAGCCATTTTGTTTTAACTGCTCAAGTACTTCTGCTGCAACTGCTTCTTCAAAGATAGGACCTAATTGCAATTTGTAGATATTGTTCGACATAGGTAAGTGGGCTGGAATTTGATAAAGCGCCGACAATACATTCGAAATAGACTTGGCTTTCTGTGCGTCAGAAAGTGCTGCAACTTGGATATAAATGCCATTTGCATCACTCGCCGTTGTTTTGGCTAGTTGTTTATCTTCGCCCAATTCTTCTGCCTCAAGATGCTCACTGTGCGGGGGACTTGCTATTTGCGGGGAAGGTACAACTGCGATACCAAGATACTCATCGTATGACACCGTTGGTTTATTACCCACTGTCACGTTGTTGTTTTCATCAAAGTGAATAACTTCGAGTTTTACTTTAGCTGTCCCTTTGCTGTGATAACCCAGTTTTACCGCTGCGGCATACGATAAATCAATTATGCGATTGTCGTGGAAAGGCCCTCTATCATTTACTCGCACAATAGCTTGTTTGTTATTTTCAAGGTTTGTCACGCGCACATATGACGGCAATGGTAGGGTTTTATGTGCAGCACTCATCGCGAACATATTGTACGTTTCGCCATTTGACGTTAAGTGCCCATGAAATTTTTGACCGTACCAGCTAGCGTAGCCTTCTTCTTCGTAGCCTTTGCCCGTGCTCATAGGGGTGTAGTGCTTGCCTAATACCTTGTAAGGTCTACTGTTAAACATGCGGTAGGCCTCGTATTTTGGCACTGCATCTAACGTTTCAGGCGTTTTGGCAACATGACGCGGGGCAGAGTCTTGTTTTTGTGTATAGCGGCTTGGTGCAGTGCTACTACAGCTAAACAAACACAAAGTAACCAGCGCGGCTAATAGCGTGTTTAAATACGTCTTTGACAAAGACGCAATGTGTGCAGGCTTCTTAATTAGACCATAGCGCATAGTGTTACCGGGACATCAGTCTTTTCTGTGTAGCAATTGACATAAGAATGCCAAAACCTGCCATCAAAGTCACCATAGAGGTGCCACCATAACTTACAAGAGGTAAAGGTACGCCTACTACGGGTAACAAGCCAGACACCATTCCCATGTTTACAAAGACGTATACAAAAAAGGTTAGGGTAATACTGCCACCTAATAATTTGGCGTAAGCATCCTGTGCGCGGCTAGAAATAATTAAGCCACGTAAAATGATAAAAACGTAGATAGCGAGAAGACCAACAACGCCAGTTAACCCAAATTCTTCACTGAAGACCGAAAAGATAAAATCGGTATGACGTTCGGGTAAAAACTCTAATTGTGACTGGGTTCCCTGAAGCCATCCTTTTCCGTCTACGCCGCCCGAGCCGATGGCTATTTTAGATTGAATGATGTGGTAGCCAGACCCAAGCGGGTCGCTTTCTGGATTTAAAAACGTTAACACACGCTGTTTTTGATAATCCTTCATAAGGAAAAACCACATTACCGGCGCAAAAGCGCCCACCATAGCGCCTACAATTGAAATTAACCGCCAACTCATCCCGGCAAGAAAAATGGCAAAAATTCCTGAGCTTGCAATAAGCAAAGACGTACCTAAATCGGGCTGTTTGGCAATAAGAATAGTGGGCACAACAACAAGAGCGAAACCCACTACAATATGTGTTGTGTTGGGCGGCATGGTGTACTTGCTGATGTACCAGGCTACCATCATAGGTACAGCAAGTTTCATTAGTTCAGAAGGTTGAAAGCGCACAAATCCCAAGTCTAACCAACGCTGGGCACCTTTACCCATGTCACCAAAAAGCAGTACTGCTACCAGCATCAGCAAGCCTACTACATAAGCATAAGTGGAAAGGCGTCGATAGAATCCAGGAGGGAGTTGGGCTAGCACTAACATAACAAAAAAGCTTAAGCCCAAGCGGATAAACTGGCGTTGCATTTGCCCCATATCTTGCCCTGACGCAGAATATAGCGTGAATAGACCAACGCCACTTAGTACCAGTAGGCCAACCAACAGCCATCCGTCAATGTGAATGCGCTGAAGAAAGCTTATTTTGTTTGGGTTTAGCGTGGTCCGTTTCATGGTTGGGTCGTATTTACCTGATTTTGTGCTATGTCGGTATCGTTAGTCACCGTCTCGAAGACGCGATCTCTAAAGTAGAAGTCCATAATTTGTCTGGCAACAGGGGCGGCATTTTTACTACCGCCACCCACGTTTTCAAGCACTACCGTTACCGATATTTCAGGGTCGTTAAATGGAGCAAAACCTACGTACATAGCATTGTCACGTAAACGCTCGTCAATTTTAGTGGCGTCGTATTTTTCGTTTTGCCCAACAGAGAACAACTGCGCCGTACCTGTCTTACCTGCTGAATCGTAATTTGTATCAGCAAATGCGTGTCGCGCACCACCTTCTTCACCGCTCACCACATCGTGCATAGCGTTTAAAATAACGTCTAAGTTCTCTTCGTTTTTAATTTCAATGGGACGTAACGATTTAAGGGGAATAAGATCTACTGAGCTATCTACATTCATGTAACCTCGAATAATTTGAGGTATATAGCGTTCACCACGGTTAATCAGTGCATTCACTGAATGATTTAACTGAATAGGGGTAGTTGTCCAAAAGCTTTGACCGATTCCTACAGGAATTGTATCTCCGATATACCACGGCTGATTAAAGCGAGCTCGTTTCCATCCACGACTGGGCATGTTGGCATCAGACTCTTCATACAAATCTATTCCCGTAAAGTCACCAAAACCGAATTCGTACATGGCTTCACTGATTTTGTCGATTCCTAATTTGTAAGCCAGTTCGTAATAAAACGTGTCGCACGATACTTCGATAGCCTTAGATACGTTAACTTTACCATGGCCCCAACTGCGCCAGTCGCGCCATACGTGATTAACATTGGGCAACCGGTAGCGACCCGTATCATTAATGGTATAGTCGGCAGTTATTGTGCCTTCTTCAAGACCAAGTAAGCCCAAATGAGGCTTGACCGTTGACGCGGGCGGATATTGCCCTTGTGTTGCTCTGTTGATAAGTGGTCTGTCAGGAGAATTTAATAGGGCAGAATAATTCTTACTACTTATACCGTGAACAAACAAATTGGGGTCGTAACTTGGATTTGAATACAGGGCTAATACGCCACCTGTTTTTACATCGGTGACCACAATGGCGCCCCGAATGCCTTCTATAATACGTTGAGCTTCAAGCTGTAACTCAAGGTCAAGGTTTAAAACAATGTCTTTGCCCGGCGTTGGTGGTTCAACGTTGAGAACGCGTATTATTCGCCCCTGATTATTTACTTCTACTTGTTGGTAACCTACTTTACCGTGCAGTATTTCTTCGTGGTATTTCTCAATACCTAGCTTACCAATGTCATGAGTTGCAGCGTAATTGTCTTCAAGGCCTGCTTCTACTAACTTTTGTAGGTCTCGCTTATTAATGCGAGCAACATAACCTAACGCGTGGGTAAGGGTTTCTTTATAAGGGTAATAGCGAGCAAGACGCGCTTCTATTTGAACGCCTGGGAATTTGTGTTTACTGGCAGAGAAAAGCGCAACGTCTTCTTCGCTTAACTGTGTACGTAGTGCTACAGGCTTAAAACGACGAGTGCCTTTCAAGGTTGATTGGAAGCGTTCAATCTCGTCACTTGTTATACCCATTAACTGCGTGAGTTGCGCTAATGTGGCGTCAATGTCTTCAACCTGTTCTGGGATAATCTCAAGACTAAACACAGGACGATTTTCGGCCAGTAAAATACCGTTTCTGTCGTAAATTAAGCCGCGATTGGGCGCAACCGGTAGCACTTTGATGCGGTTGCCATTGCTGCGGGTTTGATAGTCTTCATATTGTGTCACCTGCAATGAATGCAGGTTGTTGAGCACTATACCCAGCATGGCAATTACAATGATAAACGCAATTGTTGCTCTTCGAGCAAACAAGTTCGCTTCAGCAGAGTGGTCGCGAATTGCTTGGCGTTTTCGGTGCATTGACGTTCTTTGCATAGTCCAGTTTACGCGCTATTCGCGATGGTATGGATGATTTTGGGTAACAGACCACGCGCGGTATAAACTCTCGGTGAGAATAATACGCACAAGTGGGTGAGGTAATGTTAAAGCGGAAAGCGACCATTTTTGTTCAGAAGCAGCAATGCATTCTGGGGCTAGGCCTTCTGGACCGCCGATAAGTAAACTAACGTCTCGTCCGTCCATCTTCCAATTGTCTAGCTGTTTGGCAAGAGTAGGGGTATCCCACGCCTTCCCTGTAACTTCTAACGTTACAATTCGGTTCCCTTTTGGAATTGCCGCCAGCATCAGCTCGCCTTCTTTTTCTAAAATACGCTTGATATCAGCGTTTTTGCCGCGTTTCCCTGCTGGTATTTCGGTAAAGCTTACTGGCATGTCGCTTGGAAAGCGTCGAATAAATTCGTCGACTCCCGTATTAACCCAAGCGGGCATCTTAGTACCAACGGCGACAATTTGTATACGCACTGCGCTTTCCCTTACTGCTTATTCACTTTTAAACGGCTGAATATCTTGCGATATCCAGCCGTTTAAAGACGTTACAAAAATATTTACTCGTTGGCTATTAAGACCACAACTTTTCTAGTTGGTAGAAGTCACGTGTTTCATCTTGCATAACATGCAAAATAACATCACCGAAATCAACCAATACCCATTCACCGGTCTCTTTACCTTCCACACTGCTTGGAGCGTGCCCCGCATTCTTTGCTTCAACCATTACATTCTCAGCAATAGATGAAACATGGCGCTTTGAGTTACCAGAGCAAATGATCATAGTATCAGTGATGGTAGATTTGCCGCGAACATCTAATTCAATGACGTCGCGTGCTTTCATATCGTCAATTTTGTCTTTAACAAACTGTTTGAGCTGTTGACTCTCCAAGAGTTTTCCTCGCTTACTTAACTTTTATATAACTGGTTCGCATTGATGTAGTCTAGCACCCGACGAGGAACCCATTCATTAATCATGGACATGGCATGCGTCGAGTCGCTGCTTTTTCTTACACACAATGCGTTACGAATATCAGTGGATGAAACGGGATAGAGTGGGGTGTTTATCAGTATTACTGCACCGTGAGACTGCTTGTGAATTACACTCATGTCTTGAGTAACATGTTTGTTCAGCCAATTCCTTATTTCACTACCTGGCGTAAAGTTTTCGCCATCGCGTCGCATTACCACAAGGTGGCAGTAGTTTAACAGTTGGTCCCACTCGAACCATTTGTTGAGATTATACAGGGAATCCGCACCAATGAAAAAACAGATTGTGTGTGCTGATTTTTCTTTAAGCTCGCTAAGTGTTTTGACCGTGTACGATGGAGAAGGCAGTGACAATTCTATGAGCTCTGGTACAAGACGAGATTGTCCCTCACAACAAAGCTCTATCATGCGTACGCGATGGTCTTCTGATACTTCAACAGGCTTATGCGGTGGCACTTTACTTGGCATAAGATGTACGGTTTCAATCCCTAATTCACTTGCTGCATTAAGTGCTGCATTAATATGCCCCATATGAGGTGGATTGAACGTGCCGCCTAAAATAGCTTTAATGGGAGTGCAACGGGCTGAACTCGGCACTGCTAGGCTTCCAAATAGGGCACAGCGCGAAGATCAATTCCCATAAACATCATGCACAAATGGCAAAGTTCAATGTAAGGCCGTGCAATCACATTTTGTTTAAAAGCGTGGTCAGCCTTAGTCAGTGCGTGCTGGATTTCTTCTAATTGCTCAAGACTTAGTCGGTTTAATGCGGCTTGATAAAAACCTTGTCTATTGCGCCATATCCCAAACTTTTGCCACTGAATGGGCTCGCGATTGACAAGCGCCGACTTCAACTTCCATAGTTGTTCCCACTCGCGTATTAGAGCCCAAATTACGATGTTGGGTTCTAACCCTTCACTTTCTAGTCGATATAGCATCTTGATACAGCGCGTGCTCTCACCGTTTAGCATAACGTCAACTAACTGGAACACGTTATAGCGGGATTGATCCACCATGGCTTGCTCAATCTGCGCCTCAGAGACTGATTGATTGGGGTACAACAGCGCTAACTTATCAATCTCTTGTTTTGCGGCGAGCATATTGCCCTCGCAAAAATCAGAAATCATTTTAACACCACCAGGTGTGACGCTTAATTGATGAGACTGGAGTTGTTGGTTTATCCACGTATTTAGCTGCTTACCTTCTAGAGGATAGCAGAGCACGGATACACCTAGGTCGTCGAGAACTTTAAACCACTTTCCACGTTGAACATCTTTGCCAATTTTAGGGCCGTGGACCAACAGCAATATGTCGGGGTTGAGTGATGCGGCAACTTCTTGAAGCATTTTGCTACCTTCCGTGCCGGGTTTTCCTGTTGGTAGTTCTAGTTCAATAAATTGTTGGCTAGAGAACAACGACATGCTTTGCGTTGCTTCAATTAACTGATTCCAAGAAAATCCAGTTTCTGCAACAAGTACAGTGCGCTCTTCAAATCCATTGGCTTTTGCTGTTGCACGAATTTGCTCAATTACATCAAACTTTTGTTGAGGCTCGTCTCCAAAAACCAAGTAGCAAGGACGTAAGCCCTTTTTGATATCTTGAGAAAACTGATTGGGATAGATTTGCATAGCCGTTCTACTGAGCGTCTTTTGCCGCTACAGCTTGGCTTGAAAGTCGTCTTACTATGATATCAGCCGCTTCGTTACGCATTTCATCAAGCATCAATTCGAGCTCCCGCGATTTAGCGAGTACTTGGTCTGGGTCGTCTTGATAATCGCGCACCACTTCAAACTGTGCCATCAGCGGCTCTTTATCTGGGAATTGGACACGGTAGCGCACGATATAGATAAGCTCGTATTCGGCAACTTGTCCAGAAGGGTAGACTGATAGTAGCTGGCGCTCTAATTGCTCGGGCAACAGATAAATATGGATATTTTGACCCGAATCACGAGTGCCTTGTGAGACACCTTTTAAGCCGTAAACATTAAGGCTGTCATTCAGCGCACGCGCCAGCGGCGCGTGTGCTCTCGCACTTTCAATAGCAACCGTGTTGATGTCGTTAGGCAAGCTTGGGCCACTACGCAAGTGAAAGCCACAGCTTGCAACTAACAGCGGGCCAATCAAAACAATCGCTATTTGAAAGTACTTTTTCATGCCGTTTTACCTAGTTCGCTACAATATTAACAAGCTTGCCAGGTACAACGATTACCTTGCGGATCGTTTTCCCATCAATAAATTGTTGTACATTTTGTTGGCCTTTTGCCGCTTCCTCAATCGCTTCTTTTGAGGCATCCGCTGCAATAGTCATTTTTGCACGAACCTTGCCATTCACTTGTACAATAATGAGTTTTTCATCTTCTACTAGCGCAGCTTTGTCAGCCGTTGGCCAAGGTGCAACATCAATGTCTTGTTCATGGCCAAGCACTTTCCACAGCTCATGGGCAATGTGAGGAGTAATTGGGTTAAGAAGCAACAATACTGACTCTACGGCTTCACGCATAATTGCGACGTCTTGCTCGTTTTCTTGTGGCGCTTTTTGAAGATGGTTCAATAACTCCATAATTGCGGCTACTGCAGTATTGAAAGTTTGGCGACGACCAAGGTCATCTGACACTTTCTCAATAGTCTTGTGTACTTCTCGACGTAATGCTTGCTGGTCTTTTGACAGCGCTTTAACGTCAAGCGCAACAGGCGCGCCTTTTTCAACATGTTCAGTAACAAGTTTCCAAATACGACGCAAGAAGCGGTTTGCACCTTCAACGCCTGAGTCAACCCACTCAAGCGTTTGCTCTGGTGGCGCTGCAAACATTGTAAACAGACGTACTGTATCGGCACCGTATTGGTCGATAACTTCTTGTGGGTCAATACCGTTATTCTTTGACTTAGACATTTTTGTCATACCGCCGTGAATAACTTCTTCACCGTCGGCAGTTAGCCACGCTTTTACAATGCGACCTTTGTCATCTTTTTCAGTACTAACTTCGGTCGGTGAGTACCATGTTTTCTTACCAGAAGCGTCTTCACGATAATACGAATCTGCTAATACCATGCCTTGACACAATAAGCGCTTAAATGGCTCATCTGAGTTCACTAGGCCTTCATCGCGAAGTAGTTTGTGGAAGAAACGCGAATACAACAAGTGCAAAATAGCGTGCTCAATACCGCCAATATATTGGTCAACCGGCAACCAATAGTTAGCCGATTTCGGGTCAAGCATCGCGTCGTTATTTGTTGCGCAGGCATAGCGCGCATAATACCAAGACGACTCCATGAATGTATCGAAGGTATCAGTTTCGCGAAGCGCAGCTTCACCGTTGTACGTGGTTTTTGCCCACTCAGGGTCAGCTTTAATAGGCGAAGTAACGCCGTCCATCTCCACGTCTTCTGGTAACACAACAGGTAGTTGATCTGCCGGAACAGGTACAGATTCACCGTTTTCCAAATTAAGCATTGGAATAGGTGCGCCCCAGTAACGCTGACGGCTTACACCCCAGTCGCGTAAGCGATAGTTCACTTTACGCTTACCACAACCTTTACCTTCAAGCTCGTCGGCGATACCGTTGAATGCCGCATCAAAATCTGCGCCATCAAACTTATCAGAGTTAATTAGGCTACCTTTTTCCGTATAGGCAGAAGACGTTAGATCACACTTGTCTTCGTCACCCGGTACAGGTGCAATAACTTGTTTAATAGGTAAATCGTACTTTGTCGCAAATTCCCAGTCGCGTTGGTCGTGTCCAGGAACAGCCATAACTGCACCAGAGCCATAATCCATTAGTACGAAGTTAGCTACCCAGATAGGCAGAGTTTCGCCAGTAAGCGGGTGAACTACTTCAAAACCAGTCGCGCAGCCTTTTTTCTCCATTGTTGCTAGTTCAGCTTCTGCAACTTTGGTGTTTTTGCATTCGTCGATAAATGCAGCAAGCTCTGGATTCGACTGCGCCGCAAATTCAGCAAGAGGGTGCTGTGCAGCAACCGCCACATAGGTAACACCATAGAAGGTATCTGGGCGAGTGGTGTATACCGTCAAGTCGTTGATGTCATTGACCGGCGATGAAAGGTTAAAAGTAATTTCTACACCTTCAGAACGACCAATCCAATTTGCCTGCATGGCACGCACTTGATCAGGCCACTCTTCAAGCTGTTCTAAGTCTTTTAACAGCTCTTCAGCATAGTCAGTGATTTTGATAAACCATTGCGGAATTTCTTTCTGTTCAACTAAGGCACCCGAGCGCCAACCACGACCGTCGATAACCTGTTCGTTTGCAAGTACAGTTTGGTCAACAGGATCCCAGTTAACCGTAGAATTTTTCTTGTAAACGAGACCTTTCTCGTACAAACGGGTGAAGAACCATTGTTCCCAGCGGTAGTAGTCTGATTTACAGGTAGTAACCTCACGGTCCCAATCATAACCAAAGCCCAATGAACGAAGCTGGTTCTTCATGTAATCAATATTTGAATACGTCCATTTGGCCGGTGCAGTATTGTTATTAATTGCAGCATTTTCTGCCGGTAGGCCAAAAGCATCCCAACCCATAGGTTGCATCACGTTTTTACCCTGCATGCGCTGGAAACGGCTAATTACATCGCCGATAGTGTAGTTGCGCACGTGACCCATATGGAGACGGCCACTTGGGTAAGGGAACATCGACAGGCAATAAAATTTCTCTTTGCCTTCTTCATCATTTGCTTTGAAAGATTGATTGTCTTCCCAGTATTGCTGAACGCGTTGTTCTATATCTTTAGGGTTGTACTGATTATCGGCCATGAAACTTAGGCTTCCGCATTAAGAGTTAAAACGTTTTTATATCGATGGTCTTTAAGCACTTTGCAGCATTTTATGCTGAAATGTTGGCGCAATGACTCGATTGAACATATACATAGCCCATTAGAATACCCCAGCGCGAAGCCATGCCTCAATAGCTTAACACTAGGTTAGGACATTTTTATTGTTAGTTGCTGGAAAAGTAACCATGTTTGCGTGTGTCGGCTTAGTTTTTGTCACTAAATGACGTTAAGGCGCTGAGTTGTTGTGCCTGGACTTGGTCTACAACCTTTACCAAACCCTTTGCTTCGTCTAATGATGCGGGTTTGCCGTTAAAATGAATATGCCCTGACGCGGTGTATGTGAGAGTCACTTTTGTTCCTTCACCGTTTTCTTGCTCATCGAACTGCCAAGTCAGCGCGCCGAACATGCCCATTTCCTGAAGTGGGCCCAGTCCCCCGGTCAAAACCACTTTTTTGTTGGGTTCTATGTAGCTTACCTGCATGTGCTGGGCACTCGCGTTGTCTTTCGTTTCACAAAAGCAGCCGCCTGCGCGCTCATCAATGCTCAGTGTACCTTTCCACCAGGTATGATCTTTAGGCCACCACATGTCAATGTGCTGCACAAAATGTGAATACACCGCCTCAATAGGCGCGCTGCTCTCGCTCACATTAGTGATTGAGAAACCTGTTTCAGTAGCAAATTTGACGTCAGCATGGACATTACTACTACAAGCTAGGAATAATGAACCTACCAGTACCGAGCGTAAAACGGCCGATTTTAAGAATGTTGGACTGCAAGGGGCACGGCGCGCGATGAGTTGAGAAGTAAAGTCTGCTGTTGTCATAGTTTGCAATCCTTTTTTTGTTGTTAGTGAGTTATTCGTAAAACGTTGCTTTTCCATACTAGTGGGATTTAACGCTAATCACCATAGCGCTTCGGCCTTTAGTAACAAGTTGTGCTCGATTCTTGCGCAGTTGAGTGCAATAAAGGGGGATATGAAGGATAAGCGTTTGACACAATTGTTAATTAGGGGTTCACTTACTTTAAAGCAACAACGATAGAAAAGCATGTCTGTAGACACTACCTTGTACGCGTTAGACGTTGACGCATTAACGCCTACCATAAATCGCCGAGCCATCAACAGTGCGTTGAAAGACAACGAAGCACTGAATGCCACTTTTATTGGACAAGAGCGCGCGCGCGAGGCGCTAACCTTTGGCTTAGGTATTAATACAAAAGGTTACAACCTTTATGTGATGGGCGAACCCGCCACAGGTCGATTCACGCTAGTAAAAGATTATATTGAGCGTCAAGTGGCTCAATTGCCGGCACCGGACGATTGGTGCTACATCAATAATTTTGATGAAGAACGCGAGCCGATTGTGTTGCGTTTCCCGCCGGGCGGTGGCAAGGCATTTCATAAAGATATGGCAGCATTGATTGATGATGTGTTGGACTCCTTACCCATTGCTTTTGATAATCCGGGTTACCAGCGCAGACGCACATCGATTTCTCGAGAGTTTGAACAAAAATACGATGCTGCTATCGATGCTGTAGAGCGTTATGCGCAAGCAAATAATGTGGCGCTGTATGAGGAAGGTGGCTCAATCACGTTTTCGCCAATTGTTGACGGTAAACCAATAAGCGATAACGATTTTGCCAGTTTAAGCGATAGTGAACGAGAAGGTTTCTATGCGCTGATAGATGAACTTGAAAACAGGCTTAGCGAAAATTTGTTGAGCTTACCTACGTGGAAACGTGAAAATTCAGAGAGGCTACGTGAATTAGACAAAACAACGGCAGAGCAGGGTATAAAGCCGCTTATCAAGGTACTCGAGCACAAGTATTCGTCAGACCTTGGTGTGATGAAATTCTTAAAGCAACTAAAAACAGCTTTAGTCAATGCCGTGTTAGTTATCCATAGTGAAGAGCAAAAAGAAGAAAAAAGCGACGACTTCGATAAAAAGATCTTCCTAGAAGAACAATTTCTTCCGAACGTGCTTGTATCAAACAAACTTGATGATGCTGCGCCTGTTATTTATGAGCCTAACCCTACTTACCAAAATCTGTTTGGCAAAATTGAGTACACCAATATTCACGGCAGCGTTTTCACTAACTATCGCATGATTCAAGCTGGGGCATTGCACCGTGCTAATGGTGGCTATTTGCTGCTTGATGTTGACCAACTTATAGAACAACCGTATGTATGGGACGCCCTAAAGCTGGCGATAAAGTCTACGCGCTTACGCATGGATTTGCCTCAACAAGACGTGGGTATGGTGAATAACATTACGCTGAACCCGCAACCTATCGATTTAAATGTGAAGATAGTGCTGCTTGGATCGCGAGACTTGTATTACACGCTACAAGACTACGATGATGAATTTGATGAGCTTTTTCGGGTATTGGTTGATTTTGATTTAGAAATTCCGGTGACGAGACAGGCGTTATTTGATTTTGTGGGCAAAGTCAGAGCGCATCTGCATACGTTGGGCCTAGAGGGCATAACCGCAAATGCCATGTGTCGTTTAGTAGAATACTCATTAAGAATGGCAGAGCACAAAGAAAAACTGTCTGCGCATTTTGCTGAAGTCATTGAACTGGTGAACGAGGCCTTTTACTTTTGCCAGAAATCCAATGCGCAAATGTTAGAACTCGACCATCTTAAAACCGCGCTAAGCGCGAAGAAGCGTCGCACGGGCAGGGTAAGTCAGACGTTACTTAACGATATTAAAGAAGGTCATGTGCTTATTGCCACTGAAGGGAAAGCGGTCGGTAAAGTAAATGGTCTAACGGTATTAGATATTGGTGATACAGCCTTTGGTACACCTGCACGTATCACATCCACCGTGTTCGCTGGCGCGAGCGGTGTTGTGGATATTGAACGCGAGGTAGAACTTGGCCAGCCAATTCACTCAAAGGGCGTTATGTTGCTAAACGGGTATTTGGGCAACAAGTATGCGCAACACTTTCCACTTACGCTTTCAGCAAACATTGCCCTTGAACAGTCGTACGGACACATCGATGGTGATAGTGCGTCGTTAGGTGAATTGGTCGCACTCATCTCAGCACTTACCGAAATTCCTTGCCTACAAACACTGGCTATCACTGGATCGATAAACCAATACGGCGAGGTTCAAGCTGTTGGAGGCGTAAACGAAAAAATAGAGGGCTTTTTTGACCTTTGTCAGCATCGCGGATTAACCGGTACGCAAGGGGTCATTATTCCCAAATCAAATGCGATCAATTTAGTGCTAGATACAACCGTAGTCGATGCCGTTAAGAAAGGACTGTTTCATATCTACACCGTTGAAACGGTTGACGATGCGTTAACTATTTTGATGGAACAGGAAGCGGGTAAAATTAGCTCTAAGGGGCGCTACCCTAAAAACTCTATCAATTACCATGCAGTAAATCGCTTATATAACATTGCGTTAATTGTTAATGGTGGCGATGGCGAATAGCTAAGCCGTAAAACTCAAAGTGCGCATTATTGCACAATGTAAGGTGTGCAAAAGTAAGAATAATTTTCTGCTTTGATAATTTCTTAATTTTAGCTTTATGGCGTAAGTGATTGATTTTTAAGGACGGCATTGGGTTTGCATTAAACATTGTTGAATGGATAACAAATATGCCTTTAAGGAGGTCACAATGTTTAACGCTAAACAAACAATTACGGCAACAATGGTTTCAGTAGCAATGATGGGGTCATCGGCGGTAGCGCATACCACAGTTGACGGCCACAAGGTGGCTAAGATGCAAGCATCATCTAAGTCAGTGCAGCCAACTTCTCGAACTTCGCTTCCGGGTAATACATGGATAACGCTGACGGGAGAAGTAACCGCTGTAGATTCTCAATTCTTTACGCTCGACTACGGCGATGGGCAAATTTTTGTTGAGCTAAGAGACACTGATCTGGATACGAAAGCGTATGCTGAAATGGATGGTGAAGATGTGATGGTGACAGCACGTCTAGGTGAAGGCATGTTTTCTAACGAGAGATTAGTAGCGCAGAGCGTGATTGTGGAAGATATGGACACCGTATATTTAGCAGATTCTGTTGACCAAGCATCTGCAGATTTATATTTGAGTACGGCAAGCAACATCGAATTT
This sequence comes from Alteromonas sp. 009811495, assembly GCF_028865455.1. Classification (NCBI taxonomy): domain Bacteria; kingdom Pseudomonadati; phylum Pseudomonadota; class Gammaproteobacteria; order Alteromonadales; family Alteromonadaceae; genus Alteromonas; species Alteromonas sp. 009811495. Next base: position 2,374,833 of record NZ_CP113972.1, on the reverse strand, counting down.
GATGACGAAGAAATGGTGCTAGTTGGTACAGTGAAATCAATCGGTAAAGAAGCGTTACAAATTGAAGTTGGCGACGCCACGCTGACAGTCGAACTTGACGAGCTAGAGAATGCACCTGTTGATGAAGACGGTTATCTTTCGCTTATGAAGGGCGAGCGTGTTCGCATTACCGGTGAATTAGAAGATGACTTCTTCAACCGCTTTACGGTAGAAGCTGACACATTGATGAAGATGAAAAGCTAAAGTCAATCTAGATTAATTACGTAAAACCCGCCAAAAGGCGGGTTTTTTTATGCGATGTCGCGAGTCTCGTGAAAAATCAAATTTCGACATTATTTAGGCGGCATACGCAGGCCACCGTCTAAACGAATGGTTTCGCCATTTAAATAGCTGTTGTTGGCCATGTGAATAACGAGTTTCGCAAATTCTTCAGGGAAGCCTAAGCGTTTTGGAAATTGAACATTGGCAGACAGTGCATCTTGCACTTTTTCTGGCATCGCTAATAGCATAGGCGTGCCCATTACCCCAGGTGCTATCGTGTTCACTCTAATACCAAGGGGCGCTAGATCGCGTGCCATGGGAAGCGTAAGACCGATTATTCCACCTTTACTTGCCGCATACGCAGTTTGACCAATTTGCCCTTCGTATCCCGCAACTGATGCCGTATTGATAATAAGACCGCGCTCACCTTCGTCGTTAATGGGTGATTGCTTAGCCATTGTTGCTGCAACTAAACGGGCTACGTTGAAGCTACCAACTAAATTAATATCGATGGTTTTTTGAAAGTCGCCAAGTGGGGCAGGGTTGCCTTCACGATCTAATAAACGCTTGGCGGGCGCTATACCGGCACAGTTGACAACCAATGAGATTGTGCCAAATGCCTCTGTTGTAGCGTCGATTGCGTTTTGAACTTGTTGTTCGTCGCGCACATCAACTTTTGTGAAAAGTGTGTGGTCTTTGCCTAGTTCTTCAACGCGCTGTGCGCCTAGCTCTTCATTCAAATCAAAAAGACTCACCTTGGCGCCTGCATCGCGAAGTGCAATTGCAGTGGCATGACCAAGTCCAGAGCATCCGCCTGTTACAATAGCGGTAAGATTGGTTAGCGTCATAGTTAATTCTTACTCCCGTAGTATTCACTTTATTAATGTGATGTTAACGGGAAGTAAGAAGAAACACTACGGTGCCGCAGGTTATCGACACCTAATGAGTAGCTATTTTGGCAACTGAATTTTACAGTCTTCGCTTTGACGATAGATTATTAGCGTGTGGCCGATAACCTGAAGCTTAACTGAGTTTGTTTCACGAACAATGGCATCCATGATTAGCGCTTTCTCTTCGCGATCATCGGTTGGCACCTTAACTTTAATTAATTCGTGATGGTTAAGGGCGTTGTCAATTTCTGCTACTACCCCTTCTGTAAGGCCGTTTGCGCCTAGTTGCACAACGGGTTTCAGTGGGTGTGCAAGGCCTTTAAGAAATTGTTTCTGTTTATTTGAAAGTTTCATGAAGTAATAATTCTTACAATTAATCTGTTAGTTTATGCTTGAAATAACGTATTCTAACGCCATCTCGTCTACAATCCTAATGACATTGTATTGGAATGACAAAAAAGAAACACTCTGCCAGTAGTAAACGCTGGTTACAAGAACACGTCAGCGACCATTATGTGCAAAAAGCACAGAAGGAAGGTTGGCGCTCGCGAGCTATCTACAAACTGGAAGAAATCCAGAAAAAAGATAAGCTTATAAAACCCGGGATGACACTTGTGGACCTTGGGGCTGCGCCTGGTGGCTGGTCTCAGTTGGCTGCACAACTGGTTGGTGACAATGGTCAAGTTATCGCATGCGATATATTGCCCATGGACCCTATAGTTGGCGTAGACTTTCTGCAAGGTGATTTTCGAGAAGATGCCGTTCTCGAAGCACTATTGAACAGAATTGGTGGGAACACCGTAGATATAGTGTTGTCTGATATGGCACCAAATTTAGCGGGTAATGCTTCTGTTGACCAATCGCGCTCGATGTATCTCTGTGAACTCGCGCTCGATATGTGTCATCAAGTATTAAAACCAGGAGGGGCTTTTGTTATAAAAGTCTTTCAAGGGGAAGGTTTTGTTGAGTACATGAACGCACTTAAACAATCTTTCACCACCATAAAGACACGCAAGCCAGACTCGTCCAGATCACGTTCTCGTGAGGTGTATTTGGTGGCTTGTGGGTATAAAGTGTAGTAGGCTTTGGGATAAGCGGTTTTCGTTGCGAACGAGTTTGGTTGTTCAATAATCAAAGTGTTGAATATCCCAGCAGTTCGGGTTTATAGAGGTTAGTAGCATTGAGCGATATGGCAAAAAATTTAATCTTATGGTTAGTCATCGCCGTTGTTTTAATGTCGGTTTTTCAGAGCTTTTCACCTAGTGAATCAGCTCGTTCACAAACCGACTACACAACGTTTTTGAGAGAAGCAGAACAGGGAAATATTCGTGAAGTTCGCATCAATAATAATGGCGAAATTCGCGGTACAAAGCGTTCAGGCGACACTTTTCAAACTTTCGTACCTTACTTCGACGACAAGTTGATTTCTGACTTGGTTAAGAATGACGTAAGAGTGTACGGCGAGCCACCTGAAGAGCAGTCTCTTCTTACATCTATTTTTATTTCATGGTTCCCCATGTTGTTGCTTATTGGTGTGTGGATTTTCTTCATGCGTCAAATGCAAGGCGGTGGTGGCCGTGGTGCAATGTCATTTGGTAAGAGCAAAGCGCGCTTACTGGGTGAAGATCAAATTAAGACAACATTTGCTGATGTCGCTGGTTGTGACGAAGCGAAAGAAGACGTGTCTGAACTGGTAGATTTCTTGCGCGACCCATCCAAGTTCCAAAAACTTGGCGGTAAGATCCCGAAAGGCGTTTTAATGGTGGGGCCTCCTGGTACAGGTAAAACCCTACTCGCAAAAGCAATTGCTGGTGAAGCAAAAGTGCCTTTCTTTACCATCTCAGGTTCTGACTTTGTTGAAATGTTTGTTGGTGTTGGTGCATCGCGTGTGCGTGACATGTTCGAACAAGCAAAGAAAGCAGCTCCATGTATCATTTTCATCGATGAGATTGACGCAGTAGGCCGTCAGCGTGGCGCAGGTTTAGGTGGTGGTCACGATGAGCGTGAGCAAACCCTTAACCAAATGCTAGTTGAAATGGATGGCTTTGAAGGCCACGAAGGCATTATCGTGATTGCTGCAACAAACCGTCCAGATGTGCTTGACCCTGCATTGCTTCGTCCGGGCCGTTTTGACCGTCAGGTAGTAGTAGGTTTGCCAGACATTCGCGGTCGTGAACAAATCCTTAAGGTACACATTCGCAAGGTGCCAGTGGCTGAAAACGTAGAACCTTCAGTTATTGCCCGTGGTACACCAGGTTTCTCTGGTGCAGACTTAGCGAACCTTGTAAACGAGGCTGCATTGTTCGCTGCTCGCGGTAACAAACGTCTTGTTTCTATGGAAGAGTTTGAAAAAGCCAAAGACAAAATCATGATGGGCTCTGAGCGCAAGTCTATGGTTATGTCTGAGCCTGAAAAAGAAATGACAGCGTATCACGAAGCGGGTCACGCTATTGTGGGTCGTTTAGTGCCAGAGCATGATCCTGTATATAAGGTATCTATTATCCCTCGTGGTCGCGCGTTAGGTGTTACCATGTATTTGCCTGAGCAGGACCGCGTAAGCCATTCTAAACAGCACTTAGAAAGTATGATCTCTAGTTTGTTTGGTGGCCGTATTGCTGAAGCCATTATTTATGGTGACGATAAAGTAACCACTGGTGCGTCTAACGATATTGAACGTGCAACTGAAATTGCGCGCAAGATGGTAACGCAGTGGGGCTTATCGAGCAAAATGGGTCCAATGCTTTACGCTGAAGATGAAGGTGAAGTTTTCCTTGGTAAATCTATGTCAAAGGCAACAAATATGTCTGATGACACAGCGCGTGCCATTGATGCGGAAATTAAGTCTTTAATTGACCGTAACTATGACCGTGCTCAGAAGATCCTTGAAGAAAACATCGATATCTTGCACTCAATGAAAGACGCACTGATGAAGTACGAAACCATTGATGCCAAACAAATCGACGATTTAATGAATCGTACTGACGTACGTCCTCCTGCAGATTGGGACGACAGCAGACCTTCTGACGGCGGTAAACCAAGTGGTGGTGCACCTGTTCGCGAAGGCGAGATTAAAAATGATGGCGTTGATAAGCCGTCTGTAGGTAAGCCTGGAGATATTCCAAGCTAACCACACCTAAATAGTGAAAAACGCCAGTTTATCTGGCGTTTTTTATTTGTACTGAATTAGGTAGACTACACCTAGTGAAACCACGTTCTTTGACTTTCTTAGTTTGAACATCGGTATTCTACCTGAGCCACTTTTTTAACGATGAGCCTATCATGCAGTTCGGTAATCATTTTATTAGTCTTTCTCAGCCCCACGTAATGGGCATATTGAATGTCACTCCTGACTCATTTTCAGATGGTGGTAAACACGCTTCTGTTGAAAAAGCGCTGAAGCACGCGCTTGAAATGGTTGAACAGGGCGCAACTTTCATCGACATTGGTGGTGAGTCTACGCGACCGGGTGCGCCAGGCGTTTCGTTGCAAGAAGAGTTAGATAGAACAATTCCCGTTATTGAAGCCGTAGCCCGCAATAGCGATTGCGTAATTTCTATTGATACAAGCAAAGCTCAAGTGATGACTGAAGCGGTAAAAGCGGGGGCGGGCCTGATAAACGACGTTCGTGCACTTCAAGAACCTAATGCACTTGAAGCCGCAGCAAATGCGAAAGTGCCTGTATGTTTGATGCACATGCAAGGTCAGCCACGCACAATGCAACACAATCCAAGTTACAATGATGTTGTAGCAGATGTAAGCGCCTTTTTAAGTGAACGCGTTAAAGCGTGTGAAGCTAAAGGGATTGCAAAAGAACAGGTGTTACTTGACCCGGGTTATGGCTTTGGTAAGTCACTTGAGCACAATTATGCATTAGTAAAACATTTGCCAGAAATTATGGAACTGGGCTATCCGGTGTTAGTCGGCATGTCACGAAAGTCTATGATCGGCAATCTTCTTAACAGAAAAGTAGATGAGCGCTTGGCTGGAAGCATAAGCCTCGCTACAATTGTTGCCCAAATGGGCGCACATATCATTCGCGTACACGATGTTGCCGAGACTGCTGATGCAGTAAACATCGTAAAAATGCTGAATACAATCGAATAAGGAATAATAATGACTCAGCGCAAATACTTCGGTACGGATGGCATCCGCGGTAAAGTTGGTGAAAGTAACATCAACCCTGAATTTGTCACCAAGCTTGGTTGGGCCGCAGGTAAAGTACTTGCAGGAAGAGGAACGAACAAGGTACTTATTGGGAAAGATACACGTATATCGGGGTATATGCTTGAATCGTGTCTTGAAGCAGGATTGTCTGCAGCGGGTATCGACATTGGTTTACTTGGACCAATGCCAACACCGGCGATTGCTTACCTTACCAAAACCTTCCGTTCAGAAGCGGGTATTGTGATTAGTGCATCACACAACCCGTTTTACGACAATGGTATAAAGTTCTTTTCTGCTCAAGGTTTTAAGTTAGATGATGACATTGAGCTTGCTATTGAAGATATGCTTGACCGACCTATGACCTGTGTTGCGTCAGACAAACTGGGTAAAGCGGTACGTATTAATGACGCGGCTGGGCGTTATATTGAGTTTTGTAAGGGCACATTCCCATCTGAGCTTTCACTAACTGGCCTGAAGATTGTTGTTGATTGCGCACATGGCGCGACTTATCACATTGCGCCAAACGTACTGCGTGAGCTAGGTGCGACCGTAATAGAATTGGGTACGGCACCTAATGGCTTGAACATCAATGAAGGGGTAGGCGCTACCTCGATGGACAGTATTGTTGAAAAAGTAAAAGAAACGGGCGCTGATTTAGGCTTTGCATTAGATGGTGACGGTGACCGCATTATGATGGTTGACCATTTAGGCAATGTGCTAGATGGAGACCAAATTGTTTACATCATTGCTCGCGACGCCTTAAAAAATGGCAAAATGCAAGGTGGTGTTGTTGGCACACTAATGAGTAACTTGGGGCTTGAAAATGCATTAAGTAAGCTTGGTGTTCCTTTCGCACGCAGCAATGTTGGTGATCGCTATGTAATGGAATTACTTCAACAAAAAGGTTGGAGTATTGGTGGCGAAAACTCAGGTCACGTACTTAACCTAAACATGTGCTCGACAGGTGACGGTATTGTTGCTGGGTTACAAGTGCTTGTAGCTATGTTGCGCTCTGATATGGATCTCAACAAGTTGGCAAGTGGCTTTGAAATGTATCCGCAAACGCTAGTAAATGTTCGTTACGCCAATCAAGATGAAGATTATCTCGCGCATGAGCAAGTGCAGGCCGCTAAGCTTGAAGCTGAAGCTGGTCTAGGCAAAAACGGGCGTGTTCTTCTGAGAAAAAGTGGTACAGAGCCTTTAATCCGTGTGATGGTTGAGTCTAACGATGAGCAGCAATCAGCGAAATGGGCAGAGCACATCGCTGAAACTGTTCGTAAACTCGCCAATTAGTTGGCGTAGCAGGATTTTTCACTTTTTGTGCTTGTATCTTACCGATTAAATAGTTAATATCACGCCCGCTTGAAAGACAGGGCTAAGGTCTGCGTTGTGAGTAAAATAGAAAGACAGCCATTTGTGGCTGGAAATTGGAAAATGAACGGAAGTTTGTCGCTTGTAGCAGACTTCAACAAAAAGCTCGCTGAAGTAAAGTGTGATGCACAAGTCGTTGTTTGTGCGCCATCAGTTCTACTTCACGGATTTGAAAAAGTTGGTTTTTCAATTGGTGCTCAAAACGTCAGCCATCTTGATAACGGCGCTCATACTGGTGAACTATCAGTAGAGATGTTAAAAGAAGCAGGGTGTGATTATGTAATTGTAGGTCACTCTGAACGTCGTGAAGATCAAGGTGAGTCGAATGCTTTGGTTGCGCAAAAAGCGCAAAAAAGCATAGTGGCAGGTCTTACTCCCATTATCTGCGTAGGCGAATCGCTTGACGTTAGAGAAGCTGGGAACGTAGAGTCTTTTGTTGCTGAGCAGTTAAATGCGCTAACATCGCTAATGACAGTTGATGAGCTTAAGCGAAGTGTTATTGCCTACGAGCCAATTTGGGCTATCGGAACAGGTAAAACAGCAAGCCCTGAACAGGCACAAGAAGTTCACGAATTTATCCGCGGTTACTTTAGTAAAGTAGACGCAGAATTGGCGCAAGGCCTTCGTATATTGTACGGTGGTAGTGTTAAGCCTGATAATGCGGCAACCTTGTTTTCGCAGCAAGATGTCGATGGTGGCTTAATTGGCGGTGCCAGTTTAAAAGCTGAAGATTTTATTTCAATTTGCCAAGCGGCAAACTGACGAGGTATTTATGATTTACGAAGTGCTATTAGTAGCATACCTTATCGTTGCACTTTTATTGATTGGATTTGTACTTATCCAACAAGGTAAAGGCGCAGACATGGGCGCTTCATTTGGCTCAGGTGGTTCAAACACTGTGTTTGGATCAACAGGTTCAGGTAACTTTATGACGCGTACAACTGCTATTTTGGCAGGTTTGTTCTTCTTTATTAGCCTTATGCTAGGTGCAATGTCTGCAAACCGTGAAAGTGCGGAAGACGAGTGGAACAACCTTGAGGTACCTGCGGCAGTTGAAGCGCCTGTAGAACTACCTGCTGACCAAGATGTTCCAGTAGCAGATGACGCTAGTCAGTCGGATGTACCTGATACAGACGGCAGCAACTAAATAATCTAATTCGCGGAAGTGGTGGAATTGGTAGACACGCCATCTTGAGGGGGTGGTGAGCATAGCTCGTGCGGGTTCAAGTCCCGCTTTCCGCACCAATTAAAAAACCGTAGCTCATGTTACGGTTTTTTTTTGGTTGTTGATAAGCTAGCATTACAACAATACTTCACCGCTGTTGTCACTTTAGTTTCGCTTCTACTTCTACTTCTACTTCTACTTCTGCTTCTACTTCTACTTCTGCTTGTGCTTCTTCTTTTCCGATATTCCCACACTAACGATTTGAGGGCTCACGCCCAAAGTCCTAAGCCTAACCTAAAGTGCGACTAAATAGTTACCATACACAGTATAATAGGAGCGTGTGATTGACCTTATTGCGTGTGAACTTTAAGCAACGTGCAGAGTATATTGTGCTGCTATGAAGAAGGTAGTTACAAAGCCACTACTTTTTAAATAGGGTCGCTCTGTTTCTTCCATTTCGCTTAGACTCGTAAAGCGCCAGATCTGCGTTAGCTAAGTGTTTAGAAAGTTGAAGCGATGTAGAGCCTGCTGTCGCACCAAAACTCGCTGTAAACGTAATAGTGTGGCTGCCGTGTTTTACGTTGACGCGTTCTACTTCACGGCGCGCTTTTTCAACTAGCGCCATACAGTTTTGAGCGGTTATTTCAGGGATAAGTAATACAAATTCCTCTCCGCCCCAGCGACATACTGTATCTCCGTTGCGAAGTATATTAGTCAAAACGTTTGCTGCAGTGCGCAGTACTTCATCGCCTGCACCGTGACCGTATTGGTCGTTAATCTGTTTAAAATGGTCTAGGTCTACCATGACAATACAAATGTTAGAGGAACGTTTTCTTAACTGCTGATAACGACGTTGCAAATAGCTACGATTGGCAAGCCCTGTAAGCGCATCTGTTTCCATACGCTTTTCTAGTTTGCGCTTATAGCTAATAAATACAGCGAAAATACCAGATATAACAATGATGATAACCGATGAAGCAAGTAATGCGTTCATCGCAAAGGTTTTTGTTAATTGTGCTTGCCTTGTCTCTAATGGCGTTAGAAGTAACAAGCGCCAATTAAGTTGTGGAATACTTATTTCTGAAATTAATACTTCTTTGTCATCGTTCTCTACAATGACATTGCTTAAATCGGTGAGGTTTACAGCGGCATCGTCGAACCATGGCAAGCTTTTAAGATCAGGTACGTAATCATCGGTTACTACATAATCTGGCACAGATGACAGAAGAACTTGATTGCGCTCATTAACAAATAGAAAATCGTAACCGTATTGCGCTTTGTATTTGTTAAGTGACTCAATAAAAGATTTGATGGGCTTGCCGACGCCGACAAATCCTAAAAATTCGTCGTTATCGCTGTATATTTTTACATCAAAAAAGAGATGGACATTACCCACTTGGCCTAGGTCAGCAAGGATACGTTCTTTGGTGTCTAGCGCTTCAAAATACCAGTAAACTTCACCCTCAATCAGATCGAAACTGCGTCCATCTGACATCAGCTGTCTACGTTGTTTTTCTAACGCGACAAAAAAAATTAAGCCTAGCCTTTCTTCCATTCTCGCCAATTGCGCAAGGAGAAACGATTCATCAACGTCGTTTTTGAGAATTTGTTCAAACGTAATTGTTTCCGCGAAGGTCTCTGCAATATGAAGGGGTTTTAGCAACTCGCGATTAACGAGTGAGTAGACGGGGCTGACGGCTTGTTGTTGAATGCGACTTTGTTCTGAGACAATATTGTTAATGGCGACATAACCTGTAACCGCGAACACGGATAACAGAGTAATGAGTATTAATATAAGCAAACTTTGATAATGCTTGCCCACTAACGCCTTGAACATTAATACCTCTTTACAGCCCGAACGGTCATTGGATGCGAATAGTACCAGATATTATTGCGTATTTGTTTAACTATTGCAGGTATCAATTCGGCTATATTAGGTTCTTATAAATTTTAAGCTGACCGTTTGAGTCTCTAAGGCTAATTTGTAACAAACATTTAAATTTGTGGAAATACAGCGTGTTACTACTGTCAGAAAAAGTAAGAATCAGCTATTCTTTAGTCGAAAGGTAGTAGTGGTTGTGTTAGCGAAATACAATAAGATGCATCGAGAGGCGCTATAGTGCAGAAAACGCTAAGTCAGAGCTTGTTCCAAACCCTGTTTTTGGGAATTGTAATAGCATCATTGTTAATTATTGGCGCCGTTTGGAAATCTGCTAATTCGTTAGTCGTCGAGAGCATTGACAAAGATATTGCATTAGCAGAAAAAGTGTTTGATAAAGTCGTAGATGACCGCCAAGAAGTCATACGCAGCGTTTCAAATGTTTTATCTCGCTCTTTTGATTTTAGAAGGGCAGTGGGCACAGAAGATCTTCCTTCCATAAATGCGGCATTCACCAGCTACGCCCAACGACTTAACACTAATATAATCGCGCTAGTCGGTCTCGATCATACCGTTGTCGTGTCTCACTCATCCTTATTTGAAGAAGGGCAACAACTCGACAGTACACTTCAGTTAGCGGCAAAAGGCGTAGATAGCGGTTTTTTCGTTGTTGATGGAAAGCTAGTGCAGTTAAATCTGTATCGTGTAGAAATTCCCACACTACGCTACTACATGATTATCGGTATCGAATTCGACCAAACGTTGTTAGATGAATTAAAAACACTTGTTGATGCTGAAATCATAATCTCTGAAAAGCAGTCAAAACAGGTGTTGACCACAACGCTTGATGAACCTGTTGCTAATTCTATCTTAGCGCTCGAAGATGACCCTTCATGGTTAGAAGTGACATTTGGCAGTGAACACCACTATTTCGCTCGCAAAGTGAATATCTCATCTGAGACTAGCTTGCCCGTTAATATAACCTTAGCGTTGGACACCTCTGACTCGTTTAATGCGTTTACGAGTATTCAAATAACAATTCTTGCCTTTACCGTAATCGCAATCTTTATTGCACTAGCGCTTTCTATGTTGCTGTCACGTAATGTAAGCCAACCCGTTTCTAATTTGGTTGCGGCGGTGAATAAAGTGGCGTCGGGTAATTACGGTGCCACCCTTGAAAAACCTTCGAAACTTAAAGAAATTTCTGAACTCGCCAATGCCGTTGATAGCATGCAAGCCAGTATTAAAAGTCGTGAAGAGCACATTCGTTATCAGGCACAGCACGACGTACTGACCGGATTGTACAATCGCAATTTCGTAGAAGATTATTTTGAAAATCAAATGGCCGAGAAGAAATCTGTTCAGGTTATTGCTATCACGGTGCTAGGTTTTCGAACGATCAATGATTTGTACGGCTATTCAAATGGGGATAATACGCTTAAAACATTGGCTGTTAGATTGCAGCGTTGGCCAGGTACTTCAGCGCGTTTGGCAGGCGGCGAGATCTTGTATATCTCTGAACAGCACCTAACCGAAGACCAGCTAAACACACTAAGACATATTTTAGAACAGCCGGTTGAAAGTAACCTTATTGCAATTCCAGTCAAGGTAGCGATGGCTATTATCAATTGTCCGCAAGATGCCTCTACCTCTGAAGAATTGTTCAGAAAGATGAACATTGTTACTGACGAAGCGATTCATTCGGGGAATTGGTGTGTTAATTATCGCGCTGAGCTTGAGGACAAATACTCAAGAAGGCTTTCGATAACGACGGAACTTAAACGCGCGCTTTCAAGCCAACAAGATGAACTTTCGATGGTGTATCAGCCTAAAGTTGACCTAGCTAGCATGAAAGTTTCCAGTATGGAAGCGCTGATAAGATGGAACAATAGTGTACTGGGATTTGTGCCCCCAGATGAGTTTATTACTATTGCAGAGCAAGCCGGACTTATTGAACAGGTTACGACATGGGTAATGCAACAAACTATCACCGACTTGGCGTACTTTAGGAGTAAAGGATATCACTTTACTGTTGCAATGAATCTTTCGACTCAAGATATTCAAAACAAAGTTTTGCTGAATAAATTGGTTCAGAAGCTCAATGATGAAGGCTTGTCTCCAGAAGCCCTTGAGCTTGAAATAACAGAAAGCGACTTAGTTGCAGATGCGTCGTTGGCTATTGAAAACTTGTCTGAGCTCACTGCGCGAGGGTTTCATTTTGCAATCGACGATTTTGGAACAGGATATTCCTCACTTGCCTACCTCAAGAACTTACCTGTTAAAACCATTAAAATTGATAAGAGCTTTATATTATCGCTGGCAAGTGACGAAAACGATCAACAGATCGTCCATACTGTACTGCGCTTAGCCAGTGCGTTTCATCTAAAGGTAGTGGCAGAAGGTGTAGAAGACAAAGCCTCACTAGAAATTTTGAAAGAGTGGGGATGTGATGTGGTTCAAGGTTACTTTATTAGTCGCCCGCTAAATAAAAATGATTTGGAAGCGTGGTTGCAACACACGCCGTTTGGCGCCTAGTCATTTTTGTTGATACCCGAGTGTATTACATTTACGAATAAAAAGTAGTAAGTTCATGGTTGTATGTTCGTTTTCAGTTTTCTTTGTCGACATAAGTGGCACTTAATGTGCAGTAAAAACAGCGTAATCAACAAAGACGTGAATTGTGCCACTAGATGCACTACATAATCACTAAAGTGTGACAATTTTGCTCACTAGATAGTGAAAATAATTCAACAACAAGGAATTTACTATGGATATTATTCGTATTTTATTGTCGATTTTGCTTCCGCCGCTCGGTGTATTTTTGCAGGTAGGAATTGGTGCTCACTTTTGGATAAATATTCTTTTAACGATCTTAGGATATTTTCCTGGTGTAATTCATGCGGTATACATCATCGCTAAAAAGTAGGTGAACATTACGGGCGTTGTATTTCTTTACTGCAAAAACGCAGTGTCGAAGTCGACGCCTTTTACGATTTTGATTATAAAAAATGCCAGTGTTTAGCTGGCATTTTTGTATTCAATTCGCGCAGTGCCACCTTTTTGGGGCTAGGGTTAATTGACGTTCCGTGTATTGTTTGCCGACTCACCATTAAGCGGCAGTGGTTGCTGATTCCACCGCTAGTTTCATTTCTTCACGGTATTCATCGGCAAGCTTTGATTTCTGGCGGTCATTAAGTACTTTACCCGCTACTTGAAAGAACTCCTGTTCTTCATCTGCAAGGTGATGCTCTACTTTATCTTGTAGGTTTTTTAGGTGACGTAACCAACCTGGAGAACTCATGTCGGTTTCGTCCAGTTTTTCCAGTAGTTCATCAATTTCATGATGTTCCGCTATGCCATGTCGAGTTAAATCCACAGTGGCATCTTTCTCAAGTAACTGTGAATAGAAATGACGTTCTTCAGCTACTGCGTGACTTTCTAGCTGTACTTTCAATTCTTCATAGTACTCTCGTCTTGCTGCAGTGTTTCCACTGGTTTCAGCAAGGATCTTCAATAGTAGACGTTGTTTTTCATGATCTTGACGTAGTGCTTCGAAAATTTGCATATTATCTTCCTCAGGTAGTTTCGAACGCTTTTACTAATGCGAGAACTATTCCAATCGGGAAAGCAATGCTTACTCTATGTTTTTATGGGCTTTTTTTGTCTATGTCATGCGAGGGTGTTAGAGGTAAATATAAAGCGAAGAAAAAATTACATAACTCTTGGAAAAATAGTGCTCACCCTTGTGGTGCAAGGTGCTAAACACCTTGCGCCACTATTGCGTCAGCGAGCTTTCTAAAAGCGGCTACATTAGCGCCTTTCATGTAGTTGATGTAAGTTTCGCCGTCGTGCTTACCTTCGGTAACACAAAGGTTGTGAATATGGTTCATAATGGTTTGTAACTGCTCATCTAAAGTGTCTGCGTTACGTTGACTAAACATTGCATTTTGCGACATCTCAAGACCAGAGAGCGCGACTCCACCTGCATTAGATGCCTTTCCTGGAACGTAAGTCACTTTGGCATCAAAAAATACTTTTTGTGCTTTGTCAGTACAGGGCATATTTGCACCTTCTAAAATCATAGTGCAGCCGTTCTCTATGAGCTTGCGAGCATCGCTCTCGTCTAACTCATTTTGCGTAGCGCAGGGCAGAGCAATATCGCACTTGATATGCCATGGGGTTGCATCGGGTTGCCATTTACCCATCCCTTCATCTGCCATATCAAGTAAAATGTTATCGCGCTGGTTATGATTTTCGATGGCCCAAGTTATGTCGGCTTCGCTTAGACCTTGCTCGTTATACAAAAGGCCACGACTATTAGAAAGCGTCACTACTTTAGCGCCTTTTTCACTGGCCTTAAGTGCAGCGTGAAGCGCGACATTACCAGCGCCAGAAATAATTACGGTCTTACCTTCAACAAAGCTATCCTGAGCGCGGCAAACAGCCTCTAAAAAATAGATGAGACCAAAGCCCGTGGCTTCGGTTCTTACGTAACTGCCACCGAATTCTAGCCCTTTACCCGTTAGTACGCCTTCAAACCTATTATTAAGTCGTCGGTATTCACCATAGAGATAACCTATTTCTCTTGCTCCTACGTTAATGTCTCCTGCTGGCACATCAGTATTTGCTCCAATATGGCGTTGGAGCTCTCGCATGAAAGCTTGGCAAAAAAGCATGATATCTCTATCACTTCTTCCTTTGGGGTTAAAATCCGCACCTCCTTTACCTCCTCCCATGGGGAGGCCAGTAAGGGCATTTTTAAAGCACTGTTCAAAGGCAAGAAATTTTAGTACTGATAAATTCACAGTTGGGTGAAACCTCAAGCCGCCTTTATAGGGCCCCATTGCTGAGTTGTGTTGAACCCGCCAACCTTGGTTTACCTCGATATCACCATCACTGTTCATCCATGAAATTGTGAAGTAGATAATGCGCTCAGGCATACAAAGCCGCCGTATTACGTCCAAAGATTTGTATGCTTCGTTAGCATTGTAGATAGGCACTATATCTTGAAGCACTTCATGTACGGCCTGAAGATACTCTTTTTCATTCTCAAAGCGCTTATGCAAAAATTGATATATTTCATCAAAGTTACTAAGTTGTGGCATTCGCTTAACGCTCCTTTTTTTCGAAATTGGTCAGTACCGTCAAACTGCGAGGACGGGATGTGATCACAAGTTTGTCACTTTCATAAATCTCACCGTCGACGGCGTAGGGGGTAACACTGTCGAAGTGCAGTGTTATTTCGCTACCTTGCTTATGCTGTATCGAGTCACTTTGCTTTTTTGCCTGTGCGGGGCTAAGCACGAGCTCTGCAAGCGAAAGAAATTGTCTATCAGCATTTGTCTGCGGTGTTAGCCATGTTAAATCGAGCTTTCCGTCAGTGATATCGGGGGGCTCTGAACCCTGGGCAAGTGCTGTTGTCATCGGCGCGGCATTGGCAATAACTAAACTTGGGGTTTCTAATGTCGTTTGCTTTTCATCGTCAATAGTCATAGAGAAAGCCATATTTTCGTTGTTGGATATGGCATTCCAAAGGCCTTTTAGGTAGGCAAACTGACCGCCCATATTCTTTTGTTCACGGTCTGCTGCAGAAATCATTTTTTCTTCGAAGCCTACAGCAGCAACCAGTAACATGACGTGGTCGTTACATGTTGCTGTATCGATAGCCATGGTATCGCCCGCTATAATCACATCACACGCAGTACTGATAGGCATTACTTTGCTCAAGTAACCATGTAGCACTTGGCTTAGCGCATTTGCGGTACCGAAGGGAATTATCCCCATCACCACATTACTATTTACCAATGCACTTGCAACTTCAGTTAGCGTGCCGTCTCCGCCACACGCTACAACAATTTTTGCCCCTTTATTACGCGCTTCTTCGGCAAGTGTTTTACCATTGATATCTGGCGTGGTTTCTTTCACTGTAACGCTAAACTTTTCATTTAGCCTTGAAAGTACTTCGTCTCTATATTCATCCCACTTTCCACCGCCTGCCACAGGGTTCACAATGAGGGTTAATTTTTGTTGCAAAGACAGTAGCCCACCTTCTTTTACTTTCTCAAGTGCCGCCAATTGGCGCTTGTTGAGTCTAGCGGTTTGGCGAATATCATTAATTTGAGAAAGTGCTTCATTTACTGAAAGGCTAGGGTTTTTCGCGAGTAAAAATGCGGCCACGACTAACACAGAACGCCCACGCCCCAACGCGCAATGCACAACAACATTCTTGTTTTCGTCTATTTGCTGTTGTAGCCAGTTTATTGCCATTACAAGTTGCTCTGGCGTGGGACTGGTGTGGTCAAGCACAGGAATATTCAGATAGCGGAAGTCTTCTTGGTAAGCGGTCCAATCTAGACCGTCAAATTCGGCCGTGACATCTAAAATGGCATCAATATTATTGTCGTTTAATATCTCTACGTGCTTAGATGACATGCGACATGCCAGAAAAAGCTGAGGCTCAATTTGTTGAAGAGGAGGGACTTTATCAGTTCTTCTTGCATACTCGTTATATAACCAAGAGCCCAACAAAAAAGGAATAAAAATCCACCGAATGTAAAAAGGAATTGACCCATCTTCGCGTTTGCGAAATAAGCTTGGATAGTTCAGCAGATAAGCACTGCTTACAGCAATTAAAGAAAATGCGGTCCATGCAAAAAGCACCGCTAATAGCATATTAGGTGCCCACACCGTAAGCAGTAGAGCAATAATAGCGCCAAGCACGTAGTATTTAACCATTTTCACGTAAAACATATCCTTTGCTACTTTCTATATGCTTCTATACGTGTTGTCCTTCATTTCGATTACTTTCATACCTGTCGCACCGCATCAGTGGGAATGTTTCTTAAAATGAACTTACTTAAAATTGGAGACGTACTCCAATTGTATAAACGCGTGCAACATGTTGATTTAAGAATATGTGTATCTGCACGTATTGCTGTTTAAAAGAGTAGGGCTGATGAACCGAAGTACCGTTATTAAAGTAGGCAATTTCGTCTGGTTTCAAACTATCTGGTGGCTAGTTATTCTTTTTCAGAATGATGCGGTAGTGCCCGTTATGTTATTGATTATGGCATGGATAGCGGTGTCTCCTAAGCGCTTTGAAGATGCGAAACTGATGGGTACGTTATTCTTACTGGGAACAATAGTCGATGCTGCTTTGACAAACGTTGGGCTTTTTATCTTCAATGAAACAGAAGTCTTATTGCCTGGTTGGCCCATACCTATCTGGCTCAGTCTGCTGTGGGCAGCGTTTGCAGGTACTGTTTATCACAGCATGACGATGTTTCAAGGCCGGGTATTGTTGGCAGCGGCGGGTGGGGCAATCTTTGCGCCGCTAAGTTATATAGCTGGTGCTAAGTTTGGCGCCGTTGAACTAGGTCTAAGTATGACGTGGGCGTACGCGGCGATAGCAGTAGTTTGGAGCGTAGTATTTCCGTTTAGCTTTTTCTTATCGACAAAACTTGATCGACAGCCAATATAAACGTACTTGCAAGGAGTGTTAATACAATGACAAAAAATGTCTTAGTAACAGGTGGAAATCGTGGTATCGGCTTAGAGGTAGTAAAGGGCCTTTTGCAAGAGGGTTATAAAGTCTTGTTGGCTTGTAGAAACGAAGAGTCTGGTTTAGAGGCCAAAAAGGATATTGTTGGTGGCGACCTTCACGTTATAGAAATGCCGCTAGATAACGAAACCGCGATTGTTGATGCGCTTGTGAGAGCGGAAGCGGTTTTTGGGCCAATAGATATCTTGGTGAATAATGCTGGCGTGCTTGATGATACATACTGGCGTGATGTCAGTGCAGAACAATTTGCCAAATCGATGCAAGTAAACGTGAATGCACCGCTTACGTTGATACAGCAAGCACTACCGCAAATGATCGAGCGCAAATTTGGGCGAATAATTAATGTGAGTTCCAGTTACGGAAGCTTTAATGATCAGTTACAAGGGCCATTGTGCTACGCCATCTCCAAAGCTGCGTTAAACGCATTAACGGTGAAAATGGCCGCTGTGGTAGACGAAGCTGCAAAAGACGATGATATTGACGTGATGGTAAATAGTATGACGCCAGGTTGGGTTCATACTCGTATGGGTGGTGCTGATGCACCGAAAACACCAGAAGAGGGGGCCGATACCATTATTTGGTTAGCTATGCACAAAAAAGGAGGCCCCAATGGAAAGTTCTTCAAAGACAGAAAAGCAATTAATTGGTAATTTTACAGTGAAAAGCGCTCTCTAAGGAAACGTGCAATGCCATCTTCATCATGATGACCGATAACTGATGTTGCGGCTTCTTTAATCATTTGCTTCGCGTTAGATGGCGCATAAGCTTCATCAGCAAACTGAAACATGCTGATATCATTGTCGCTATCGCCGAAGCATATAATATTAGTAGCACCCAATTGAGATTTTAGAATTTCAACCGCACTGCCTTTATTCGCTAACTTATGGTGCACATCCATCCAGCGATACTCTTCGCCTTCTATTGCAGGCCCTGAATAAGCGATAAGGCCTTCTGTAGCGTTTAGCTGCTGATACATCTCATAAATTACTTTGGCATCTCCAATCATGCTTATGTTGGTAATGTGAGCATGAAGGGGGAGACGCTCTGCACTTTCTAGTACCGCCTTAGTACGCGAAAAATATTTGTCGATGAGTTCACGCTCGACGCGATGCATTGGTGCAGAATGGTAAATAACGTGTTCGTGATTATCGCTCGCCAGATCAACTGTGTTGATGAAAGGCGTGATATTATTTTCCTTTGCACAGGATAAAATAGTATTTACTTCGCTCGGAGCCAGCAAATTTTCGAGAGTAAGTGCCTTGCCAGTTGGGTCCCAAATGGCAACACCATTATTATAGATGTGAGGCAATACAAACGGCGTATCTTGAATAACATGCTGAGCAGAGTGCATGGTTCTACCTGTTGCAACGGTATACGCAATATCATTTTCAGCAAGTAGCCCAAGGGTGTCTTTTGTGTATGACGAAATTTGCGAAGACTTATTAAGTAATGTTCCGTCTAAGTCGAAAAATATAAGGTCCATGATGTGCCCAACCAACTTCAAAAAAAGGGCCAATAGAAACGGCCAGAAAATAAAACGGCAATAAAGCATAATACGCAATTATTGCCGTTTTGTTTACATTCCTTTTATGATGTCCTACCAGAACCAAGCTTTATAATCAGTAGTACCGAAAAATGCTCGGTAGATTACTTTTATCTAACCGACTCAACAACATTGCCGGCATGTCTATCTAATACAGTGATCACTTCATCAGATGATTGTGATTTGCGCATATTGATAACCATAGCGACTTTGCCGTAGCGTATCGCATGTTTGACTGACTGAATGAGATGGTCTCTATCAGGGCGCAACCCCATCAACCCTGCAATAAATAGCCCTACAAATATTCCTGGACTGATAAGTGCGATATAAGTGAAGAGGACATTTTGCTGCGTAAGTGCAGGGCCAAACTGCGTAAGAAAGAATGCGGCAAACATTCCAACAATTAAACCAACGCTACCAAGCAACAAATGTGAAGACCACAAACTGCGCCCAATTTTATTGCTGCTTTTTTCAAGTTTTTCGCTAAAGTAAGGATCACCCGCATCAATCAATTCGATTTGCGACGGCTCAACCTCAGTATTATCGCGAACAATCTCAACCATTTGTTGAGCACGTTGTTTTGACTCGAAAATAGCAGCCACTTGTAGCTTGTTACTTGAAATAACCGCCCCTCGCAAATTTTTGTGATTTGAAAATGTAGTAGACATCTTAGCACCCTAAATATCCATGTTTGACTCAACGAGAAATACGTTTCTCTAATCTATGGTAAAAGTGTATTCAAGTTACGTTCCGACCCCATTTGGGCACTACAGAATTTGGAAGTATGGCGTATCCCAAGCTCGTTATTTTATTCTTATATTATTGAATTTTATAGAGTAATGGCGGTCATTACACCTGTTTAATCTTCTTTCAACCACGAGCTATTATTCAAAAAGAGGTAATATTTAAAACGACCTTAGTAATAGCAGCTACCCCCGGACTTACATGGTGTGTGTAATTTACGCATACCTTTCGAAAGCCTTACAGACCCTGCTTTGTATCAGTAATGGTGATCATTGTTGAGGTGTTGTCTGTAATCAATAACGAATGAAAACGCGATAATGGAGTGTTGCAGTGGAGAAAGTGGGGTTGTGTTATCACTACGGCGACGACAAGCACCTGTCAATAAGCAGAATAAAGTGCGGTAAAAAACGCTTTTATTACCGCTATGCAAGTGGCAGAAAAGTAAATAGTAAGCGAGTGCTTAATCGTATCAAGGGTTTGGCCGTGCCGCCAAACTGGCGTGATACGAAAATTAGTAAAGACAGTAAAGCGAGTATTCAAGCAATTGGAATAGATGAAAAGGGACGAAAGCAATACATCTATCATCAACGCTGGCATGAGCATCAGCAAGCGGTAAAGTTTTCTCGCTTGTTGGAATTTGGAAAACAGCTTCCTCAGTTTCGGCAGCGCTGCTTGGAGATGGTCGAAAAAGAGGCATGGAACTACGAGAGGGCTTGCGCGCTGGTTTGTCTGTTACTCGACTACACAGGTGCACGTGTAGGTAATGTACAGTACAGCAAGCAGAATAATACGTTTGGACTTACAACCCTGCGCCGTAAACATCTTCAGAACTTTTGTGAAGAAGAGGTGGCGCTTTCTTACATTGGTAAGCATGGTAAAACGCGCAACCTAAGTATTGACGACCCCGAACTTGCTAAGCTTATATGCGAAAGTGCGCAGCAACAAGGCTACAGCCTATTTCGATACAAAGATGAGTCATCACGATGGCACGATATAACCAGTGAAGACGTTAATGCGTTTATTCACGACAAAATGAGTGAAGACTTTAGTTGCAAAGATTTTCGAACATGGGCAGCAAGTCGCTTTGCGTTAATGTGCTTAGGTGATACATACCGCGAATTACAAGAGTCAACAAATAAGAAATGGCAGAGCACATTAAGTAAACGCGTTGCTGCTGAAATAGGAAACACGCCCAGCGTCTGTCGCCAGTATTACATTCACCCGAAGCTATTATGTTTGGATGACGCCCCTCAACAGCTTCAAGATACGCTTTCCAAAATCGACTCATTTTCTCTTGATGCCGAATACAACCTTGAGGCTCTTTCACCTGTTGAAAAGGTTCTTATGGACATTATTTCGCCTCAATGAGTTAAATAATGCTTTCTTTTTCAAAATGATTTTAAAAACACTTACTTTGCATAAAATATAGTTCTTTGTACCGTTTTAATTGTGTTTCACGAATCTTTTGGTTGTGCCTTTGTTATTGATATAAAAATAAAATATTTTAATTTAAACGCCGTTTCTTCGTGTGAAACAAGAATGGGTAATAATTCGTATTAAAGCGGTTTAAGACCTGTTTGAACAATAATTGAACTTGAAATAAATTATAAAACCTTTATATTGTTAGAGCTCTAATGATTATTGCTCTACTTAAATAGTGCTTATTATATGAAGTTCTGTGAAGAGATAAGAGCTTGCATGACGGATTCGTGAGATCAGTCGTGTGTACATTTAAGAACGCTTGAATGTCGAGAACAGTAATCGTTACTACTATGAGCAAAAGAGGATTAGTTCTACGTTATGCCATTAGAAAGTTACTTGTCGCTATCGGTTTATTTTATAGCGATGCTTGGGATAGGCCTTTTCGCCTACCGCCAGTCCACAAGTGATATTTCGGGTTATATTTTGGGTGGCCGACAAGTAAGTCCGCACGTCACCGCGCTATCAGCTGGCGCGTCAGATATGTCTGGTTGGATGTTGATGGGGCTACCAGGTGCAATGTTCGTATCGGGCTTTGATGCAGTATACATTGCGATAGGGTTAGTGGCTGGTGCCCTTGCCAATTACTTATTAGTAGCGCCAAAACTGCGTGTTTACACTGAAATCGCAGATGACGCACTTACGGTACCTGAATTTTTTGCAAAACGATTCAATACGCCAAATGCTAGTTTACGCATAGTGTCAGCTGCCATCATCGTTATGTTTTTCACGCTGTATACATCTGCAGGGCTGGTAGCAGGCGGGAAGTTGTTTGAAAGCGCATTTTCAGTTGATTACCAGTTGGGGCTTTTCATCACACTCGGTGTAGTTGTTTCTTATACCTTGTTAGGTGGCTTTCTTGCGGTAAGTCTTACTGATTTTGTACAAGGCTGCATTATGTTTATCGCGCTTGTTCTGGTTCCTATCGTTGCCTTCAGTGAGTTCGATAGTGTGACCCAAATGACGTCGGCAGCGTATAAATCAGTGCCGAGTTTTTCAGAATCGTTAGAAACACTAACGTTAGTCGGTTTACTGTCGAGTTTGGGGTGGGGCCTTGGGTATTTTGGTCAGCCGCACATTATTGTTCGATTTATGGCAATACGTTCAGTAAATGCTGTCAGCACGGCCCGAAATATCGGTATGTCGTGGATGACTGTGACTATTATCGGCGCGTTAGCGACAGGCTTTGTTGGTATTGCATACGCTAATCAATTTAATTTGGCAGTGGATGATCCAGAAACAATATTTATTGTTTTTTCACAATTATTGTTTCACCCACTCATTAGCGGTTTTCTAATGGCAGCTATTTTGGCAGCCATAATGAGTACGATTTCGTCACAATTGTTAGTGAGTGCGAGTTCACTTACGGAAGACATTTATCGTGTAGTGACGAAGAAAGAAGTAAGCGAAAAGCAAACAGTGACCATCGGTCGTTACGGCGTAGCAGGCGTTGCAATTGTGGCTCTGCTACTGGCGTTGGATGCCTCTAACACGATTTTGTCACTGGTCAGTAATGCGTGGGCTGGATTTGGCGCAGCATTCGGGCCGCTAGTACTCTTTTGTTTATATAAGAAGGATCTTACCGCAAAAGCGGCACTTGCAGGGATGATGGGCGGTGCAATCACCGTTTTATTTTGGATTTACGCTCCGGTGCTTGATGGCGGTGAAACGTTGAGCAGCGTGGTATATGAAATTATTCCTGGTTTTGCAGTAAGCACATTGTTGCTTTATGGGGTAAGTCGATTAGATGAAAGCCCTTCATTAAGTGTTCAACAAACATTTATGCAGGCCAGTAAAGAATTAGCGAATCAACAATCTTAAGGTTTAAAAGTTTATTATGAGTAACCCTAATTGGAAACGTGTAGTGATAAAGGTAGGTAGTGCACTGATATCGCCCAATCAACAAGGGTGCAGTAGTCATTATCTATTGAGTATTGCTCAATTTATCGTACGTTGCAGAGCGAATGGTACCCAAGTGGTGTTAGTTTCTTCTGGTTCGGTAGCTGCAGGCGCACATCTGTTTCCAGAGCAAGAAAAATCAGACATAGCGGTTAAAAAAGCAATGGCTGCCGCAGGTCAGACTGAAATGATAGCGACGTGGGATAGACTGTTTGATTTTCCTTCGGCGCAGATGCTACTTACACACGCGGACTTGCGTGATCGTGAGCGTTACGTAAGTATTCGCGAAACAATTTTCAGTCTGTTGGATAACAATATCCTACCTATCGTGAATGAGAACGATACGGTAACAACCGATAAATTAAAGGTTGGAGACAACGATAACTTGTCTGCAATGGTGGCATCGGCCGCAGAAGCAGACGCACTGATTATCTGTTCAGACATCGATGGACTGTACGACAAGAATCCGCATGAACACGATGATGCGACCTTGCTGAAAACAGTAGATCACATTGATGAGTCTGTATATGCCATGGCAGGTGGTGCAGTGAAAGGTGGTGTGGGTACTGGTGGTATGCGCACTAAAATAGAAGCGGCTGAGAAAGCTGTTTCGCATGGTATAGACACATATATTATTAACGGCTTTACTGAGCTGTCGTTTAATATGCTGCTAAATGGTGAAAACCCGGGCACGCACTTCAAGCCCCACGCGAAACCGATGCAAGAAAATGTGCATTGGATGCGACATACGTCGAACGCGCAGGGCGAGGTAATTGTAGAAGGTGACTTCGATGCCTCACTCGACAGCAATGCAGACCAACTTACCAGTAGCGAGATCGTTGACGTAAAAGGTGAGTTTTCGGTAGGCGATACCATTTTGGTTCGTAAAGAAGATGGAACCAAGTTAGTGAAAGCTAAATCGAATTACAGTAGCTGTTTATTGAATTTTATTGCTAATCAGGAAAATGAAGAGTTCGCCAACGAATTCGAAGAGAAAACAGGACCGATTATTTCTGATCAGCACATAGCAAATCTGGAGAAAGAATGAGTATTATTACAGAGTTAGCACAACAGGCAAAACAAGCTGCACGTACATTGGCTATTTTAAGTGAAAGCCAAAAAAACGCGGTGTTAACTGACATGGCGGCAGCTATTCGCGCCAACAAAGACAAAATTATTGCGGTTAATGAGAAAGAAGTAGCACGAGCAAAAGAAAATCACCTTGATGCTGCCATGGTAGACCGCTTAATTTTGAACGACGAGCGCATTGAATCAATGGCCGAAGGTATCGAAGTTATTGTTGAACTCGACGATCCGGTTGGTAAAGAGCGTGTTATCGGCACTCGCCCTAATGGCATAGAAATTAAGAAGATGCGTATTCCATTAGGGGTTGTGTGTATGATTTATGAAGCACGACCTAATGTTACCGCAGACGCTGGCGCGCTGTGTTTCAAGTCTGGTAATGCGGTGATTTTACGTGGTGGTAAAGAAGCGTTAGACACAAGTTTAGCGATTGCTGAGCTTATGCAGGATGTGCTTGAAAAACACAATCTACCAAAAGCATTGGTCACTGTAGTGCCAAATCCAGATCGCTCACTAATGCAAGAGCTTATGGAGCAGCGCGATTACATTGACGTAATTATTCCGCGTGGTGGCGAAGGGTTAATTAACTACGTTACCGATAACGCGAAAGTGCCGGTTATCCAGCACTTTAAAGGTGTGTGTCACTTGTATGTAGACCAAGACGCTGACCTTGATAAGGCAATGGGTTTATTACTTAACGGTAAAACGCAACGCACAGGTGTATGTAACGCCCTTGAAGGGTTAGTGGTTCATTCTGCTGTTGCAGGTGATTTCCTTCCTAAAGTAGCTGAAGCGTTCAAAGAGAAGGGCGTTAAGGTACATGTAAATGAAAAGGGCAGTGCTTATTTCACTGATGCAGACATCATCGCGGAAGACGCTTACGGTGAAGAGTATCTAGGGCTTGAAATTGCTATTCGCGTTGTTGATGACTTCGATGCCGCAATCGATCATATTGCGCAATTTGGTAGTAACCATACCGAAGTTATCTGTACCGAAGATGCCGAGAAAGGTAAGTTGTTTCAACGTGCTGTCGACGCGAGTGTGGTAATGGTTAACGCGTCATCGCGTTTTTCTGATGGTAGCCAACTTGGACTCGGTGCTGAAATTGGTATTGCCACAACCAAGTTACATGCATATGGCCCAATGGGACTCGAGTCGCTGACATCTGAGAAATATTTAGTCAATGGCGAAGGTCAAATTCGCGAATAACGTGATTGGCTTATAAATGAGACTGCACAGTATTTACCCGGTCTAACTGGTCGGGATTGTGCCTCAAGTCTTCATGCTTCATAATGCAAAGCGCTGACAGTAGTCGGCGCTTTTTTATGTTTTATCATAAGTTTATTGTTACGCACCACTAACAATAACTGCACTTCGCAACAAGATGGAGCCGACATGGAGATAGTGATAGACCCAGCGCAGTTGTGGCAACAACTCATTGCATTTGCCAATGAGTATAAGCTGCTCACATCTTTGGTGCTTTTGGTGATTCTTCACTACATCAAGAAAGGCATTTTGCGCCTAATCAAACGGCGAAGTTCTCGTCGCGGTGAAGATCGCCGCAATCAAATAAATATCCTCGAACAGCTCGGCAACGCATTCATTATTATTCTGTTAATGATGGTGTGGTCGTCAGAAATTCAAACCTTAGCTATCTCTATTGCGGCGTTCATGGTAGCAATTGTACTGGCTACCAGAGAATTTATTCAGTGCTTTATGGGGTTCATTTACTATTTGGGGGCAAGGCCGTTTAGGGTAGGTGATTGGATCCAAATGAACAACGTAATTGGTGAAGTGGTTGAAATGGATTGGGCCAAAACTGCGTTGCTAGAAGTTGATGCAGAGACATTCAATTACACGGGTAAGCACGTTTATGTGCCAAATAGCCAATTGGTGACCCAGACCGTAAGAAACTTAAACTTTATGCGTCGCTACCGATTACATTCGTTTGAAATTGTGAACGAGCCAACCGTTAATGCTTATAGCTTGTTACCTGCCTTCCATGCAAGAGCACAAGCCCATTGTGAGTATTTTCGTGATGTGGCAGAGCGCTATAAAGGCTTGATAGAACGCCACTTAGAACAAGAATTTATCAGAATTGATCCTGAAGTTGAAATAAAGACCAACGAACTTGCCAAAGTGGTAGTTAAAGTTAGTCTGTTTTGCCCAACTGCTGAGGCTCACGAGTTAGAGCACAAAATGTGTTCCGATTGGCTAAGTTTATGGTTTAAAGCCATGAAAGAAGAGCAAAAGCAGATTGAATTGCAACAGGGTGATCAATCAGCAGCACAACTTCCACAAAGTGTTACAACCAGCAATAGTGCCCTTTAAACATTGCAGGCCCAGCGGCGATTGCTGGTAAAGTGACTTTGTAAAAATGCCATTTGATCAGCCAGTATTCGCCTGTTCATAAGGTAAAAGCGTTCATAAACGTTGGGTCTAAATGGTACGGCAAGCAAAGGCATGTTTGCTTCTTCTGGGGTTTTCGCGCCTTTGGCGTGATTACAGCGCTGACAAGCCGTTGCTACATTCGTCCACGTATCTTTGCCACCTCGAGAGCGGGGAATAATGTGGTCGCGAGTAAGTTGTTTGGGAGTGAATTGTTGGCCACAGTACAAACAAAGGTAACTGTCTCTTCGAAACAGATATCGATTGGTAAGTGCCACTTTGCCAGAAAGGTCAGTTACCTTGCCGTCGCATGCGATTATGCTAGACAGTGTAAGTTGGCTTTGAAGGCCCTGATGATTCCAGCCACCTTTTAAGGTAATTGCATCACTGCCTAGCTCAAATAATACCTTATCTTGGCTGTAGAGCTTTGCAGCTTGTTCAACATCTATCCACTCTTGTGGCATGCCTGCTTTATTTAATCGAAGTACCAACATGGTAACCCCCTTAGCACACTTATTTTTAGACGTTCTTTTTGAATTGTTTTCGCTTTTGTTTACTTGTGAAAAGTGAAGACGACTTGTTTCCTTTTTGTTCTAGCATACGCTTTTTTGTGTCAGTATGATGAAAATATAGTCAATAATTGAAATTTCACAGATATTTCATATAGTCATGGTGCGATAGAGCATTACGATAAAACACCCAATAACACGACAAATTCTTCGCGGGGCTGCATTTGACCATGGTATTAATTCCACTTCATGGCTATACTATGCGCCGCGTTTAAAAGCGATAAATAAAGATTGAAATTAAAGGACAAATAGTGACTCCTATTACTAAATCATTTCAGTATGGACAGCATACTGTAACTCTAGAGACGGGTGTAATTGCTCGTCAGGCAACAGCTGCGGTTCTTGCGAGCATGGACGACACGTCTGTACTGGTAACAGTAGTTGGTAAAAAAGAAGCCAAAGCAGACCAAGACTTCTTCCCACTAACTGTTAACTACCAAGAAAAAGCGTACGCAGCGGGTAAAATCCCAGGTGGTTTTTTCAAGCGTGAAGGTCGTCCATCTGAAGGCGAAACCTTGATTGCACGTCTTATCGACCGTCCAATCCGCCCATTATTCCCAGAAGGTTTCAAAAACGAAGTACAGGTTGTTGTTACTGTAATGTCTGCTAACCCAGATATCCCTACAGACATCATCTCTATGATTGGTACTTCTGCAGCCCTCGCTATCTCTGGTATTCCATTTAACGGCCCAATTGGTGCGGCACGTGTTGGTTTCAGCAACGGCGAATACATTCTAAATACACGCAACGAAGAGCAAGCTGAAAGCGAACTTGATCTTGTTGTTGCGGGTACAGAAGGCGCAGTATTAATGGTTGAATCAGAAGCTAGCGTGCTTTCTGAAGATACTATGCTAGGTGCGGTTATGTTCGGTCACGAGCAAATGCAAACAGTAGTTAACGCGGTTAACGAATTTGCGGCCGAAGTTGGCACTGAGAAGTGGGACTGGGCACCAGAAGCAGAAAACACTGCACTTAAAGACAAAGTTAAAGCACTAGCTGAAGCAGAAATGACTGCGGCTTACCAGATTTCTGACAAGTTAGAGCGTAAAGACGCGGTAACTGCAGCAACTGAAAAAGCACTTGAAGCTATCCTTGCTGAAGACGAAGAACAAGACAAGAAAGAAGTTCTAGACCTTCTTCACGAACTTGAGTCTGACGTTGTACGTTCACGCATTCTATCTGGCGCGCCACGTATTGATGGTCGTGACCCAGCAATGATTCGTGCACTAGACGTAGCGACAGGTATTCTTCCGCGTACTCACGGTTCTGCACTATTCACTCGTGGTGAAACGCAGGCACTTGTAGCTGCTACGCTTGGTACAGAGCGTGACGCACAAATGATTGACGAGCTTCAAGGTAAGCGCGACAGCCGTTTCATGCTTCACTACAACTTCCCTCCATACTGTGTTGGTGAAACCGGTATGATTGGTTCACCTAAGCGTCGTGAAATTGGTCACGGTCGTCTAGCGAAGCGTGGTATTCAAGCAGTAATGCCAAGTGAAGAAGAATTCCCGTATGTAGTTCGCGTGGTTTCTGAAATCACAGAATCAAACGGTTCATCATCAATGGCCTCTGTTTGTGGTACTTCACTAGCGCTTATGGATGCAGGTGTACCAATTAAAGCGTCTGTTGCGGGTATCGCAATGGGTCTTGTTAAGAGCGACGACAATTTTGTTGTACTTTCAGACATCCTTGGTGACGAAGATCACCTTGGCGACATGGACTTTAAAGTAGCAGGTACTACCGAAGGTATTACTGCACTTCAAATGGACATTAAGATTGAAGGTATTACTAAAGAAATCATGCAAATTGCGCTTAAACAAGCAAAAGAAGCACGTTTGCACATTCTTAAGACCATGGACGAAGCGATTGGCGGTCACCGTGAAGAGCTAAGTGAATTTGCTCCACGCATCTACACAATGAAGATTGACCAAGACAAGATCCGTGATGTTATCGGTAAAGGCGGCGCAATGATCCGTCAAATTACTGAAGAGTCTGACACTAACATTGAGATTGAAGACGACGGTACTATCAAAATCTTCGCGACAGAGCGTGCGAAAGCAGACATCGCTATTAGCAAGATTGAGCAAGTAACGGCTGAAATTGAAGTAGGTAAGACTTACAACGGTAAGATTACACGTATTGTAGACTTCGGTGCGTTTGTAGAAGTACTTCCAGGTAAAGAAGGTCTTGTTCACATTTCACAAATCGCTCACGAGCGTGTGAACAAAGTAACCGACTACCTAGAAGAAGGCCAAATGGTTGACGTTAAGGTTATGGAAATTGATCGCCAAAACCGTGTACGTCTAAGCATTAAAGAGCTTCTAGAAAAGCCTGCGCCTAAGTCTGAAGACGCAGAATAGTAGCCATTAGGTTTCAAACCTAATTAGTTATGTTTAAGTAAAAAGGGAGCTTAGCTCCCTTTTTTCGTTTTTGGGTTTAAAGAAATAATAACGGGTTGGGTTTTACCCGTTTACCCACACATTTAAGCCATAACGAAAGCGCTTTTTAGAGGTAATTGATAATGGATAAGCAAACGCAAACTGAAGTAGAAGCAGCGGTATTCCGCCGATTAGTAGAGCACTTAGACGCGAACAAAGACGTTCAGAACATTGACCTGATGATTTTGGCCGACTTCTGCCGTAACTGCTTGGCCAAATGGTATTCAGCAGCTGCAAGCGAGCAGGGCGCTGACATTGACTACGAAGCGGCACGCGAAGTGGTATACAAAATGCCGTATTCAGAATGGAAAGAAAAGCACCAGCTTCCTGCCACAGACGAGCAGCTTGAAAAGCTTGCTGCCAGACAGAAAAAGTAACAGTTGCTATGTGTTTAAGAAGCCAGCGAAAGCTGGCTTTTTTGTGTTTGGCTGCGTGAAATACACCAAAATCACCTGCACACCGATTTGGTGTTTTTAAAATATGAGCGAAAAACGACAACACGGTTTTTTCTTTATTTCTCTTTTGGTTGTGGTTTAAAGTAGTGAGCAATAAAGTGAACAAATACCCTAAAGTGGTGTGGATTAGCATGACGGTTTGGGGACGAGTAAGTTGTTATATGCCATGGAAAAATTAGAATTAAGGCCTCTTTTTGGGTTTGGTCAAATCAAGCTCGGTGTCCAAAGAAATGATATCCATGAATTACTAGGGCCACCGAATGATTTCAATGAAAATACTGACTATTACTCAAATTCTTCAATTCAAATACATTATTCAGAGAATGGATTAGTAGAATTCATAGAGCTGGCTTCGGACCAAAATGTGGTTTGGGATGGCATAAGTATTTTTTCTACTCCGGTGGAAGAACTAGTCAAAGAGTTGTCAAAGAAAACCAAACAGTCAACAAACGAATCCGAGCTCGGATACACTTTTACTTATCCAGAATATGAGCTCTGTTTTTGGCGGCCAACACAACCAGACAAGGAAGAGCCAAATGAAGGGAAATATTTTGAGTCAGTTGGTCTTGGTAGCAAAGGTTATTTCAGCAGTGGCATATAACAAAAAAATAAAGTCACTCACTTCGTTCGCTGGGACGCATACACGTGGGCTGCTTCGCATTATAGCCCACGCGTCTGCGCCCCTTATTTAAAAGTTATGCGTCAAGGACACTTCTATGAGTAACCATGCTCAATATGGATTTATAGCCATCCTTCTAGGTTTATTAATGTGTTTCGCGTACCTTTCTTTTATGCCAAAAGAAAAAGCACTCGTAGTGAATACAGTTAATCATGACCGGGTTATTTGTGGATTAGCCACATGTGGTCACCATGCGATTATTTTAAAATCTAACACAGTGGTTAATTTAAACGGCGAAGACATTTTACTAAGCGAATTCATTTCTCGCTTGGGTAAAGGACTGGACCAATGTGAGGCTAGAACGCTATTTATAACAGCAAATCCGGACTTAGACAGCGGGTTGGTAAGCGAGCTCTCAAACTTAATCACCGCTAAGATTCCAGACATCAAAATTGGCTGGGGCAGCAATGACGCATAACAAACAAATAAAGTCACTCGCTGTCGCTCGTTGGGACGCTAACACGCAGGGCCGCTTCGCTATTATGCCCTACGTGCCAGCGCCCCTTATTTAAAAGTTATATGCCATTATGAATCAGCATTTTGAAAACGGCCTTTCAAAGGAAGTTCACCCGTTAGTTAAAGTGACAGTGTCTATTGTTTTATGTGCACTTGGTTGTCTGTGTTCGATTCTATGGATCATCACTAATAACCCTATATTAGGGCTCGTCGGCCTGCTATCCGGCATACCGTGCATCATCATGGGAGTTGCGCTGTTATTAGGTCGGGTAAAACAAACTAAGTTATCTCCTAATGGCTTAAGAGTATTCGGGCTTATTCTATTTATTGGTGGCGTAATCGGTGTTTATAAGCATCAACCATATGCTTCTATACTTATTGTACTTGCCATAAGCTGTTTTAAAATCGCAAAGCAACCAGCGAGTGTAAATGGCATATAACAAAAAAATTAAGTCACTCACTGCGCTCGCTGGGACGCATACACGTGGGCTGCTTCGCATTTTAGCCCACATGTCTGCGCCCCTTATTTAAAAGTTATACACCACCCATTTTTTAGTAAAAATCAGGCCAAAGTTCAGCGCTTTTTTACAACGGCTTTAGGGGTTCGTTTTAGTTTTTGGTTAGCATCAAAGGTAACTTGAAAGCCCTGCTTTTCAACTCAAGCCGCCCTCTTCTTTGGCAGCAAGTAAAAGCTAAAAACGTTGGTTGTTTTATTCAGTACTTTTACTCTATTTTCTTCAACATGCTGGCAGTTAAGAAACGGTTTGTGTATAACAAAAAAATTAAGTCGTGCGCTGGCGCGCACTGGGACGCATACACGTGGGCGGCTTCGCCATTATCGCCCACGCGTATGCG
Organism: Alteromonas sp. 009811495; assembly: GCF_028865455.1. NCBI lineage: Bacteria > Pseudomonadati > Pseudomonadota > Gammaproteobacteria > Alteromonadales > Alteromonadaceae > Alteromonas > Alteromonas sp. 009811495. The sequence continues at coordinate 2,342,951 of NZ_CP113972.1, read as the reverse complement.
CCCCTTATTTAAAAGTTATATTTCACGAAACATAGGTAATAAACTTGAGCCTTAAAGGTTATAAAGTAGCTGCTGGATTAGTATCGATAATTTTGATATTTGTATTATTGATAGCGCCTATTTTTATCTATGCGTTTCTCATGGGTTTAACTTGGGATGACAATTCACCTCTGCCAGACTGGTTAATGTGGTTTATCATACTGGGTGGTGTTGCTGGGACAGCGTTACTTGTTCCTATTCATCGTTTCATTATTTGTAAAGTCGGAGGTTACCCAAAGCATTCCGCCAAGATAAATTGGTAAACTATGCAGGTGAAATATAACAAACAAATTATGTCACTCGCTGCCGCTCGCTGGGACGCAAACATGTGCGCGGCTTCGCCATTTTTGCACACATGTCTGCGCCCCATATTTGGAAGTTATATGCCAAAGGAATACGGACATTATCTGGTTTAAAAAACTCAAAAGCCCTCACGTGCCTTTAGGCATTCCAATAGAAGATGGATTGGCTATATTAAAAAAGATTGGCAGCCCCGTCTTTTTTGAGTCCGAAGAGGAAAGGCAATATAAATTTTCAAATGCAGCTTACAATGTAGCTATTTATGAAACGGATGGCATTGTTTCAAGTGCTTGGTACGACGATCCCATTGGAAGGTCTTGGAACCTTGGGAGACAGAAAAAAGTAAATCTATACCTTTCTCGCTACGACAATATCAGTAACTGGGAAGCTAGGCTCAATAATGGATATATTCAGTTCTATTTTAACGATACGCTTGGATTGAGCATGTCTTATGGATTACACAAAGATGTCATCAGGTTTAATAAACAAGGCATATAACAACCCAATAAACTCACTCACTACGTTCGCTGGGGCGCATACACGTGGGGCGGCTGCGCCATTATGCCCCACATGTCTGCGCCCGTTATTGGAAAGTTATACGCCATGAAAAAGATAGTGCTACTTTCAAATAAAAAGTATTCAGCAGAAAGTGAGGATTTTCTACTTTCTTTAATAAACCAGGGTTGTGAGTTAATTTGCTTCGTAGGTTTAGATTGTGAAAGTTGGGAAGAAGCCATGGATGAGTTGGCAATTGGAGATGGGAGTAATCCCAAGTATATTACAACAACAAGTCATCCAGCAGAGTCATTAGATGAAGTCATAAATATGGCAGAACACATGAAAACTGGTGGCTCTAACAATATTAATGTGGTTGAGGTGTAAGCGTATAACAAGCGCATTAACCACTCGCTGCGCTCGCTGGGGACAAAAACACGTAGGCTCAGTCGCTTCGCTCCAATTTTAGCCTACGTATTTTTGCCCGTTATGCGGGTGTTATACGTCGAACAGGCATCAAGGATGATTTTTAATAAATTTATGAGAGTATTCAAAGAAACGAAAGGGATGCCAAAGTTATTCCGGTTTCAGCATATGCTCAACTCAATTACATACTCACTAATGGTGTTATTTGCTTTTTGGCCTTGGCCAAACGGAGAGTATTCGTTGAATGGACGCAGCCTTACTTACCAAGAATTTTGGTTAACAGGTATGGCGCCCGGCTTTCTGCTATTTAGCATATTAATCATTGCAATTTGCTTCGCTTCAGTGAATAGACACTGGGCTGGCCGCGTTGGTACTTTTTTATATTGGGCATCTATTATTGCCTTCATGTCTTTTTATTCTTTAATTGGGGTTGTAATAGGCGGGGCAATTATTGCTGTTTGGGCTTACTATGTGTTCTATAGCACTGGCATGAGGCAGTTTTTTGTTCAGTCAAACGTATAACAAACAAATTATGGCACTCGCTGCCGCTCGCTGGGACACAAACACGTGCGCGGCTTCGCCATTATTGCACACGTGTTTGCGCCCCATATTTGGAAGTTAGCTTCCAAGGAGGACATAGAGAATATGAAGTTTTCACTATACACATTCATTGCCATAGCTCTATGCTGTAACAGCGCTTTAGCGAAAACAAGTCAGCTGTTTTTCCTCCAGCAATTGGAGCCTGGCCACATTGTCTACGCATCTCTTATGTCCAATGGTGAATCTGCAATTGCTAATATTGCAGGATTGGGTGCCTCGAATATTAAAAAAGATATTGAGATTGATCAGGTCTTATTTAGTAAATTATGGAACATCGCCTCTTCGAAGGAATTCTCTGGCTATTTATATGAGAAAGGTAGTGTTGACGATTTAGCTAACCCAAGTTTCTACACAATCAGCCTGCGAGTTGATAGCTCTGATAAAACTTATTTTAGAATACCTATAAATGATACTTCTGAATCTGCGAGAATCTTGGTATCTGCAATACAAGGACTAATTGGGTCAGGAAGCTAACAAACCAAGTAAGCGGGACAATTACACGTGGGCTCCCGTCACTTCGTTCCGTATTATAGCCCTCGTGTAATTGCCCCTTCTTGGGGTGTTATGTATCGTGCAAAAAAATGAACATCGTTACTAATACAGACAAAAAGATAGTCCATTTTATTGTTAGGATATGGCTACTCTTGGGCTATGTTTTTGTTGGACATGGGCTTTACAGAGCTTATTCAGAGGGTTTTGTAATAACCAAATCAGGTCGCGCTTATTTGACTGATGACCCCGTTACGTTTTGGCTAATTGTTGGCCTACAAATCGTTTTAATCTTGGGGTTTACATTTTATTTTTTCAGAAAGCCAGACCTCGAGGCAATGGGCAAAGATTGATGTATCAGACATCGATACATAACAAGCCAATCAACACACTCACTGCGTTCGCTGGGACGCATACACGCGGGGCGGCTTCGCCATTATGCCCCACATGTCTGCGCCCGTTATTGGAAAGTTATGCACTCAAGGATTCCTTACATAGTGAAACCCGAAATTGCTATTTTTCTTTTCGTCTTTTCTAGCTTATCTTGTGCTACAGAGGTTATTTGGAGCGAAGATAAAAAGGCTTTAGCCTTCTGTGATAAAAAGGAAAATAAGACTCAATGCTTCGTAGTTTGCAACAATCAAGCTACAAACGTTAGCGATGTTGAGCTTAGTAATTTAGGTAAAATTGGCAAATACAATTACGAGAGAGTAATTACTCTTCCATACAAATGGGAATCAAATGATACTACTAGCTGCATGTTTTTATTTGAGACCCAAGCTTGGTTTAACAATCAACGACTCTCAGCAAAAGAGCCTGTATGGGTTAGCGATGGCAGTTATCGTGGTAGGTAACGTGCATAACAAAACGCTGTTGGCGCTCCCTTCGGTCACTGGGACGCTAACACGGGGCCGCTTCGCGATTATAGCCCCATGTTAGCGCCCCAAAGCTTAGCGTTATGTGCCAAGTTTTTTGTTTAGCCACTTAAATAGAAAGTTCTTATTGTTTATTACAAGGAAAGTAACATGCGAAAGATAGTCAATGTTTCAAAGAAAAAGAGCTGGTTCTCTGCCGAGCCTGATTTGGAGCTCTTAAATCAACAGATTGAAGAAATTGAGAAAGAGGGATGGAAAGTAATTTCTATCGCAACTAACTGTAATTTATTTGGCGCTATAAGTTCTTATTCACTTCTTTTGGAATATTCGGCTTGATGGCACATAACAAACAAATAAAGTCGTTCCCGTTGGTCACTGGGACGCATACATGTGGGCTGCTTCGCATTCTAGCCCACGCGTATGCGCCCCTTATTTAAAAGTTATGCGTCAAGGACACTTCTATGAGTAACCATGCTCAATATGGATTTATAGCCATCCTTCTAGGTTTATTAATGTGTTTCGCGTACCTTTCTTTTATGCCAAAAGAAAAAGCACTCGTAGTGAATACAGTTAATCATGACCGGGTTATTTGTGGATTAGCCACATGTGGTCACCATGCGATTATTTTAAAATCTAACACAGTGGTTAATTTAAACGGCGAAGACATTTTACTAAGCGAATTCATTTCTCGCTTGGGTAAAGGACTGGACCAATGTGAGGCTAGAACGCTATTTATAGCAGCAAATCCGGACTTAGACAGCGGGTTGGTAATCGAGCTCTCAAACTTAATCACCGCTAAGATTCCAGACATCAAGATTGGCTGGGGCAGCAATGACGCATAACAAACAAATAAAGTCACTCGCTGTCGCTCGTTGGGACGCTAACACGCAGGGCCGCTTCGCTATTATGCCCTACGCGCCAGCGCCCCTTATTTAAAAGTTATATGCTTCTAGGAAATTGAAAAAGGAATTTTAATGAATAAACAAAGCAACGCCTTTCATCCAGTCACTAAGGCATTCGCACTGCTAGGTGCGTTTATTTGTGGCTTTTTTGCAGTGACACAATTTATTTCAAGCTTATTTGCGTTACCAGACATAATTGCTGTATTGCTTGGCTGTGCTAAAGCAGTTTTAATTGCACTACTCGCTTTGGTTTTTTGGAATGCAGGCAAACATAGTAAAAACCCTTTTCAAATAAACCCATTCAATGGGCCAAAATAACGGGCACTGAATTCAAGCTTGTTTATGCACGCATATAACAAACAAATAAAGTCACTCGCTGTCGCTCGTTGGGACGCATACACGTGGGCTGCTTCGCATTATAGCCCACATGTCTGCGCCCCTTATTTAAAAGTTATACACCACCCATTATTTAGTAATAATCAGGCTAAAGTTCAGCACTTTTTTACAACAGCTTTAGGGGTTCGTTTTAGTTTTTGGTCAGCATCGAAGGAAGCTTGAAAACTCCGCTTTTCAACTCAAGCCGCCCTCTTCTTTGGCAGCAAGTAAAAGTCATAAACGGAGGTTGTTCTGTTCGGTTCTTTTACCCTATTTTCTTCAACATGCTGGCAGTTAAGAAACGGTTTGTGTATAACAAAAAAATTAAGTCGCCTGCTAGCGCAGGCTGGGACGCATACACGTGGGCTGCTTCGCATTATAGCCCACGCGTCTGCGCCCCTTATTTAAAAGTTATGTGCTAAAGGGATTCTTACACCATGAGTTTTAAAAGCTGGAAAACAGGTTTTTGGATTTGCTTAGGCCTATTGTTGTTTTCAAATGGCTATTGGTTCTTGGCGGTTGTTGACCAAGCAATAACTAATAAATATACATCAATGGAACTCTACTCTCAGGAAAAAGCTGTAACTGAGCTAGGAAAACTCATTGTCACTGGAATAGAGTCCAAGTCTAAAAAGGATGTTATTTTCCTTTTGCGTCAAGCAAATCCAGACGCATTTATCGTGGACGGCGAGGATGTTATCAGCTACCAAAATATAAGTTTTTACTTTAAAAATGATAAGCTTGTAAGTATTGGTGAGCCACGCACATAACAAACAACTGTAGCCGTTCGCTGGCGCTCACTGGGACAATAACACGCAGGCTCAGTCGCTTCGCTCCGATTTTAGCCTGCGTGTTATTGCCCCTAAGTTGGGCGTTATATGCTAATTTGAAACGATGAGATATTTCTTCCTTTCATTACTGAATTTTGTAGTCTTGTGCCTTTCGGTAGCAGGTTTGCTCTCGACGTGTATGTGGGGGTGCCCAAACACCGGAATTCAACTCCAGTTTAAATTAGCTACACTTCTACTTTTTATCAGTCAAATGGGCATTGCCGTTTTATGGCTTATGCGTAAAGCAGAGAACAAGGAAGTAAAAACATAGGGCTTATCATGCACGCATATAACAAACAAATTATGGCACTCGCTGTCGCTCGCTGGGACGCAAACACGTGCGCGGCTTCGCCATTATTGCACACGTGTTTGCGCCCCATATTTGGAAGTTATATGCCATGGAAAAATTAGAATTAAGGCCTCTTTTTGGGTTTGGTCAAATCAAGCTCGGTATCCAAAGAAATGATATCCATGAGTTACTAGGGCCACCGAATGATTTCAATGAGAATACTGACTATTACTCAAATTCTTCAATTCAAATACATTATTCAGAGAATGGAGTAGTAGAATTCATAGAGCTGGCTTCGGACCAAAATGTGGTTTGGGATGGCATAAGTATTTTTTCTACTCCGGTTGTAGAACTAGTCAAAGAGTTGTCAAAGAAAACCAAACAGTCAACAAACGAATCCGAGCTCGGATACACTTTTACTTATCCAGAATATGAGCTCTGTTTTTGGCGGCCAACACAACCAGACGAGGAAGATCCAAATGAAGGGAAATATTTTGAGTCAGTTGGTCTTGGTAGCAAAGGTTATTTCAGCAGTGGCATATAACAAAAAAATAAAGTCACTCACTTCGTTCGCTGGGACGCATACACGTGGGCTGCTTCGCATTATAGCCCACATGCCTGCGCCCCTTATTTAAAAGTTATACGCTTCGGTAATCTTATGCTTTGGTTTTGTTATCTGTATACCCTCTTTTTGATGTTCGCCGTCTACCATGGAATCAAGGATGAAATCGAGTCCAAAAGAAAACACATCGCAGTTGCCTGCCTTACTTCCGGAATAATAGCGATCTACAGCGTTATTACCTTTTCCAAGGTTGTGCCCCAAATATTTAACATGCATTTCTTTTTCGCAATATTAACACTTGGCTTTATTATCGACTTCTTTACCCTCCACGCTGACATGTCTAGAGCTAAATCAAATCCAGACCCAGAATTAACCGATTCTCAGAACAAGCTAGCTCGATACTTTGGCCTAATGGTTGGGTCCCTTACATTTATTCCTGCTTATGCCATGGGTTACAGTTCTTTCTTTTAATCAACTTAACGCGTATAACAAAACACTAAAGGCACTCGCGTTGCTCGCTGGGACGCTAACACATGGGCTGCGTCACTTCGTTCCTTATTTTAGCCCATGTGTTATCGCCCCTTAGTGGGGTGTTATGTTCAATCAAGGATGACTTAAATTCAGAATATGAAAAAGATAGCCTTAAATTTTGTGATATTGGCCTTAAGCGTTCTGCTTGCATACTTCTGCCTTGAATCCACTGGAAATAATGAAGAGTATTTTTCAAGACGTAACTCTCCGACAACCATACTCATCATTTCGTTGGTAGCAGCCAGTTGGTCCGCATTTAGCGTGGCAACAAATCTGTTTAGTGTATTTCTGCCCGAGTCAAATTGGTTAAACACAGAGCTTGCAGAGTTACTAAGACTATCAAAAGGTCGGCAGCCGTATTTGAAAGCAGTAGGATATGTTTTTCTTGGCGCATTTATTATCTTTGCTTCGGCTCCATTTATGGACGATAGCGACTCATTGTTTACAAATCAGTATTTGGCTCTGGCCGGCGTCCTGATGGTTGGAGTAGTTTGCTTTATCTGGGGTTTGCTAATAGCCTTTTTAACGTCAATAAGGTTACCCGATGAAGATTGAACATAACAAACAAATTATGTCGCCCGCCAGGGCGGGCTGGGACGCAAACACGCAGGCAGCTTCGCCATTATCGCCTGCGCGCCCGCACCCCATATTTGGGTGTTATGTTGCAGGAGTAACATGGAAAGCAAATTAGTTGTTTCATCAATATGGGAAGATGAGGATTTATTCGAGATCAGAATTTCAGGAAGTAATGGCACTTTTGCTGGTAAAGCCGATTGCTATACAAATCGCAATGAAATTGAAAAGCTAGGGATGGTTATGGAAAGATTTCCCTCATCTGTATCGGATACCTTCGAATACACAACAAGTCCAAAACCTGATATTTCCTATTTTTCTGTTTCGGGATTTTGTGTTGATAGCGCAGGCCATACGCTTCTTTCAGTTACCATCGCCCATATCGAAATGTTTACGAACACAAGAAATGAAGACTATAGGGTTAACTTTGATTTAAAAGTGGAGCCTCACGCAATAAATATGTTCGGTAAGCAGTTACAACGCATCGCAACGGAACCATTGGCAAAATCTGAGGCGATTTTAAGAAATGCAACATAACAAAGCGCTTAAATCGCAATTGCCTGCGGCAATCGCTGGGACGCAAACGCAATGCGGCTTCGCCATTTTCGCATTGCATTTACGCCCCTTAGCTTAGTTACATGGACTCCCCCTTTGTCAAGCAAATACAATAATTCACAACAGTGGATCTAACAGCAGCTCTACATTCGGCGATTACTAGTTTTGTTGCACTATCGCCCTGATGATGTTCGCATAGATATCGATCTCATTCGTTAGCCGATCTATTTGATCAAAAAGCTAATCAGATTCTTGATATCTCCGGTTTGACCGTATTGTCATCTATTGCCTTTGCTGAGACTCGGCAGGTTAACCTCTTTAATAGTTTACTTGATAGTCTTTTCCAGACGTTAAAAGTGCCCAGACTAAACGTGCATTCTTTGCAGCCAAAGCGACACAAGCTCGACCAAAACCCCGTCGTTCAACCAAATCTTTAACCCATAGACTGGTTTTATCCGTTTTGTTTTTACTTGCAGCGATTACTGAACGAGCACCATGAATAAGTAAGGTTCGTAAATATTTATCTCCGCGCTTGGATATCCGGCCTAATCGTATATGACCACCTGTTGTATATTGCCTAGGTACAAGGCCCAGCCACGCACTAAATTGTCGTGCATTATTGAATTGTTTTGCGTCACTTACGCTAGCTACAATGGCGGTAGAACTCAATTCACCAATACCCGGTATCGTCATAATGCGCTTTGCTTCTGTAGAGTGGTTTGCCAGTTTATATAAACGGCGGTCATAGCTGAGTATTTCGTCGTTCAAACTGACAATGCTTTCCCATACTTGCGCTATCAGTTCACGTACTAAGTCGGGCAATCCATTTTCGCCATCTTCCAAAATACCTTGGATGGCTTTTTGACCTGGATAGCGCCCTTTTGGAGTTGCCAGCCCAAATTCTTCAAGTAAGCCTCGGATTCGGTTTAGTCGAGCTGTTCGGTCTTTAATGAGCCCTTGTCGGATGCGATGAATGCACAGAACAGCCTGTTGTTCTTCACACTTGATTGTGACAAAGCGCGTTTTAGGTCGGGTTACCGCTTCGCAAATAGCTTCTGCATCGTTGGCGTCATTTTTTTCATTTTGACGATAAGGAGAGACAAATTTAGGCGCCATGATTCGAACAGTATGGCCTAGCTTGCTCATTTCCCGTGCCCAATAATGCGCACCTGAGCAGGCCTCAACACCAATGATGCAAGGTGGTAAAACGGCGATGGTTTGCAATAACTTATGTCGTTTTACTGTTTTTTTGAAGACAGGCTTGTCATGGTTATCCACGCCATGGATACTAAAACTATATTTGGCTAAATCAATGCCAAGGACTTTAATAGACATATGGACTCTCCACTTATACTTTGAAATCTTGCAATTTCACTATGGCACATCGATGCCGATTTAGGGTGGGGAGTCCATATCATTCGTTAGGCGCACATGAAAACAATTGTTAATCCTTTGACTCCTGGTGACGTTATAAGAACCCATCCGCAAAAAGGTTTTTGGGGATGTGCTGTTGTTTTAACTGCTCGGGATAGTACTGAAGATCTTCATCCTTGTTGTCATATTGCAACTTTGGAGCTTATACGCAAGCGAAAATATTCATGGAAAAGTGTAACACCTGCCGACTTGAAAATTGTAAATTTAACTCGAAGTGTCAGAGTCGCACCCCATGAGTACATTGAAAAGCGGACATTACATTTAAGTATCGGGATTTATACTCTCAAGAAGCTTGATGGATTGGATATTATTGCTCGCATTGACCCTCAACAAGTTTACTCTAAACCGCTTACGTTTGAGGTTGGGGATGGAAGTAACGGTACATTTCCATTATGTGGCCCTGTTAAAGGGTTCACGGGTAATGATGCAGTAGTTAACTGGCGCAAACTCTATGATCGAGACAAGTTTGAACTTGAAGCAATAGAAAGTAAGCAACAGTTTGAAGTTATGGAGCATAAAAGGCTTTCAGCTCAAAGAGAAAAACGTAAATCGAGCAAGTGCACCCAACAAACGCCTAAACCACAGTACGCAAAACAGTAGGCTTGCGCTTCTTCGTCGCTTTTTTTCCCAACTATTTTTCGCCGTTTATTAAGGCGTTAGGCATAAAAACATGGCATCACCTGAGAAAAAGCACCTCGAAAATGTTTTGAAGCCTTATATGAAAGAAAAGGGTTTCAAAAAGAAAGGCGGTACATGGTGTAAAGATGTTGGCGATTTCCTACAAGTGGTAAATATCCAAGGGTCTCCATATTCAAAAATGTTTTACATTAACCTTGCTGTTTATATAAAAGCACTCGGCAATAACGTTTGGCCAGCAGAACACGATTGCCACATCCGAATTCGGCTAAATTCGTTTTGCTTAGAGCAAGGTGTAACTGAGCTATTGAATTACGAGGATTACGGGTTTGATGGTCAGCCCCGTGAAAAATTGTTAGAAATATTGGAAAGTGATGGTCTGCCTTGGCTTGATAAATGCTCAAGCTTCAAAGGGGCAAAAAGAGAATACGTTTTACCCAACAGGGTTATGACTAAACATAAACGAGAGGCATTGGATGAATACTTTAACTAACAAAGCCAATATTCAACATCACATTTTTCTAAACTCACTCTTTTATACAGCAATATCTTTAACATCTGGCATTTCGCACAGGGTTGTTTTATCTTAAATTCAATAATTTAAACAAGCTGACTAATTGGCTAGCGGTGGCAGCAAAGCTGCGTACTTTCAGTTGTACGCCTAAAAAAACGCTGTTGGCACTCCCTTCGGTCGCTGGGACGCTTCGCGATTATAACCCCATGTTAGCGCCCCAAAGCTTAGCGTTATGCGCTAGAAGGATATTTATGCAAATAGAATCGGCTGACTCAGCTTCATGGAACATAGCAGAGGGACAACGAAATGAACAACCAATTCTAGTTCGCTACAGGCCGGATTTGGATTACTTATTCGGTAACGAGAAATATACTAAGCGATTGACCATTTTCTGGGATTACACCCAACAAGACTCAAGCGGGCTTCCAAGTTCGAGCCAAATGGATAGTATGCGAGACTTTGAAGATACTGTTGTGAATACTCTCGATTATGATCGTTTAGCAATTTTCGTTTTCAGTTATACACATTCTGGTACGCGTGAATGGCATTTCTATGTTTCTGACATCGCAGTGGTTGGTTCAAGAATAAATGAGGCACTATCTTCATTTTCTATGCTGCCCATCGAGCTGCAAGTTGTTGACGACCCTTCTTGGGAAAAGTTAAATGAGGTATACGCGTACTGTATGCAAGAACGCGCATAACAAAAAACTGTTGGCGCTCGCTGGCGCTCAGTGGGGTTTTAGGTGTTTCTACGACCATGGACCAGATAGATTTAAAGGAATCATTAAAAAAGCATTTGTTGCTGTTCGATCGTCCTCTGTTTTTTATATCAGAGGATATGCTGATGTTTTTTTTATTTAAGGTGTTATCAATATATTGGGCTTTTTCATTAGTTTTGCTCGTTGTTGCATATTTTGATTTGGTGGCCGATACACACGTTTGGAATGCCACCAATTTAATTCTATCTATTGGACTAACGCTCTATTTAGTGTTCACAGAACTGAGATTAGAGAAATCCTCATTGACAGTATCCGAAGTATCAGACGAATACTTTCATCTGCTGCTTGAATCTAAAGGATGGCGCTTGGAACATGAGGGTGATTTTGTGTACGCGCAACTACCTTATGGCAGATTAGCTCATCACCTTTACGTTCTAATTAAAGGCGATAAAGTATTTATTAATGTTCTTTGTAGTGGGCCTTTTCTCTTAGATAAATTGCAGAAAAACAAAATACTTAAGGTTATAAAAGGCTATATGGATTTTGTGAGGAGATATGATGAAACGCCGCGTAATTCAGAAAACAGCTTAAAAGATGTTTAACACGTTCCCTTCGGTCACTGTCACAGTAACGCAGCGGTGCTTCGCGATTATGCCGCTACTTAACTGCCGCTACTTGACTGCCGTTAGTTTAGCGTAAGGCATCGTTTTGAAATCACTTATCCTTTTCTTTCCTATTTTACTCGCTGGTTGCTCTAAGCAAGTCTTACCTTCGGGTTCATATGAGTTAAACTTTGTATCTTCCGTGTGGAAACAATCAGAATCTGCCAAATGGAGAGAAGGAAAAGAATCAGTCAGACAACAGATGCTTGGAAGCCTTATAAATGAAAATCTAGCCGGCAAAAGCAGAGAGCAAATAATTAATTTGCTAGGTTCGCCCTCTACAAAAATGGACCCTGACGGAGAAGGTCCGAGTTTGTCCTACCCAACGGGCCCGCAAAGAGATAGTTACTTTGGTGTTGACTACGAATGGCTAATAATTCAATTTGATTCTAAAAATAACTATAAAAGCTATTATCTGGCATCTGATTAAGATGCCGAACGATACGCTTGAGTCGCAAACCGTTGGTGCGACTTGCTTGGACACAAGTATTCAGGCTGCTTCGCATTTTAGCCTACATGTTTCTGCCCCTGTTATTGGAAAGTTATATGCCTGTGCAAAGATTACTTCTTCTTTTTATCTTGGCGTGCTCGTCGTACTTTACACAAGCAGATCAAGTTATCTATGAGCTTGGTTCTTATCGGGATAAATCGCTACTTACTTATTCTGAAAGCTCGCTAAAACTCACTACTATCAAAGATGGAAGTGAATCAGTTCTTTGTTCTAGTGTAATTTCAGAAGATACGCTTGCTCACTCATCAGAGTTTTTCAAAGAGGCGGGTATCATTAGCTGGGAACCAACGTATTTTTCGGAAAGTAAAATGGATGGCGTAGTATTTAAACTATCGGTCGAAATTAATAACGTTAGTATTTCAAGTATGGGGCATTTAGACAGTGCCCCAAAAAAACACTGGCAACTAGTGCGGTATTTTAATCAATTATTGGTTGTAAATAGCTGCTCAAAAAGCATATAACAATCAAAATAAGTCTTGCGCCAGAGCGCACTGGACCACAATCACGCGGGCGGCTTCGCAATTTTCGTCCACGTGTCTGCGCCCCTTAAATTGACGTTAGCTGCCTTCTTCGAGTAAACAAGAGTGGTAGCGTTCTACATTGGGCTATGGCAGCCCTTATGAATACGAAACGGCGTACGCTTAACGTGAATATCCACTTTTAGTGGGGAAGACCAATTTCTCGAAAAGTATGCGTAAAATTTTAGTTGGAATTTTATTATCAATAAGCTGGAATACTATGGCTTCTTATAGTCTATATATTGAGCGCGATAACCAGATTTCTGTAAGTGAATGGTTAACGATTTGCGAAAGCGATTCTTCATTAACAGTGCAGCACGTTGCTAAAGCAATGAACCCGGAAACGGGTAAAACGCTTGAAATCCAAACTCCAAATGGTTGCGTTTGGACTAGTCCAATTTTACGTAAAAAATATTATTTCACTTTCTCAAACGGCAGCATTACTTTAGGTAGCGATAAGGCCCAAATAGGGAAAGCCAAAAAGTTAGCTAAATTACTTGGGGCCAGACTTGTAGGGGATGAGGGTGAAGAGTATTAGAAACATAATAAGCCAAGCAAGAGGGACATTTACATGTGGGCTATTTACTGGCGTTTCCTGCTCGCGGTCATTATTGTATTTTTGCTAACAGCTTCAGCAGTTAATTTTCTGCCGATTTTACAGTCAGTGCCCAATCCTCGTTTTCATCCATCTGTTTTCTGGTTGGTAGCTAGTGCAATCGCAATGGCAAGTTCCCAGCTCACTTCACACGGGTTAATCTTCGTATTTTTCGGTAAGCGCATGGAGATGAGTCCGGTGTTCTGGGGGCGTTTGACCAGCTATTTCTTTGGTTTGTTCGCGTCTCTTGCAGCATTGACACTGTTTGCTCAAGCTGTATTACCCCCGATATTTTGGGCAGCCTACAAGCTATATTTTCAGCCTATAGTGTTGATTTTAGCCTCGTTAGTAGCTGGTAGTTTTATACTACATCAGGTAAAACATAATAATCTGATGTAGTCGCTCGCTGGGACGCAAATACATGGGCTGCGTCACTTCGTTACTAATTCTAGCCCATGTGTTATCGCCCCTAAACAGGGCTTTGTGTAGCCAAATGAATCCGAGAATATTTGTAGATAATTTAAAAAATGCTTGTTCTGATATTGATCCACAATGGCAGGAGCATTTGGATTTCTGGGAAGGTGAAGAACCTGGCTACTACAACGAAATCAGTGTCATCGTTCATTATATTGTGAGCAAACACAAAGCTTCTGATTTTCGCGATTTTGAAGATATAGCAAAGATTATTGATTTAGGTTTGAAATCTAAAAATGATGAAACTTCTGAACTTGCATTAATTGGTGTCCTTGAGGGTATATTGTTCGTTGGGTCTCATGATGATATTAGACCTGAACACCACAAAAACTGGTTGAGTCAATTAGCTTACAAAGAACTTGTTGAACTTGATAATGCATTTGAAAAACTGCACGAAAAGCTACTTAAAAAGTCAATGTGGAAATGGACTTTTATACGTTGGCTTTCCTCACTGCGTTCGAAATTTTAGCCAACTTTTAAAAGCCTATAATTGAGGCGTTATAAGAAACGGAACATATGAAGCAAATTTTCATTATTTTAATCTTTCCAATATTGACTAGCTGCCAAGTAATTGGAACTGGAACCCAAGTAATTACGGGCAGTATTGGGTGTAGTGTTAACAGTGATTCAGCAGCATCTTTAGATATTGGGTCTGTTAAAAATATTTCGATCGAATTTTCTTTAATTGACGATGGCAACACAATCGATTTAAGTGACACAGCTTCTTGTAGGTATCAGGGCAATATGTGTGCAGGAGGTCAATGGTATCAAGTGTGGTATGGTGATCAATCCATTCAACCGCGTGAGTTTAAGCTATCAGACGGAAACAAAATCACATATTGGCCTCATGGCTTTTGCATTGATATAGATAACTTCGAAAAAAACTGTGCAAATGGTGACTGTGACCCAAATAATCATTTTTCTCTTAACTTAAAGTTTAATAATGAAGTGGCCGAGATACGTAGAAAGCAAGACTTAGACTGGACTAAGGGTGAATTCAGCGACTTTGACAAAGTTAATGGAGAAGAATTAGTTCAATACGGCTACGATGTTCGTAACTATTTCATCAAATACGGTGATGTTGTTTATAACAACTAAATAAACAAGGACTAAAAACAGTTGGCTTTTGCTCATTTGTCGCTAATTGTAGCCGACAATTTTACCTCTTAACGAGGCGTTACACTTTGAAGGACTATTATGTTTAAGAAGCTTTTAAAAGGAATTGGAGTAGTACTCCTTAGTCTAGTAGGCATCATTATTGTTATTGCAGCTTGGTCTGGTTACAAATCATCGCAATACGAAGGCACTGCTATTCCGTATATGGACAAAGCTATTCCCGAGTTATCTAAGTGGGAATTAGATAATTTCAAGAAATACCTAACCCCTTCAGTGATGGAAGAGCTCAACGAGAAAGATTTAAAAACGCTAATCAAAGGCTTATCAAAAATGGGAGAGCTTGTAGAGGTGGGTGACTATCAATTTAACACTGTTACCTCTAGAGCACTAACTTCAGGCGGATCGGGAACGTTTGTCACTTACATCGTGCCTGCAAAGTATGAAAACGGAGAAGCCACTTTAACAATCACGTTGAAAGAAGAGGGAGAATCATTTTCCGTTTATCATTTCAATCTAAACTCGTTAGCGTTGTTTGAATAACGTGTACAACAAATCGCTCAAGTCACTCCCTCCGGTCGTTGGCAGCAAAGCATATGGCGCCTTCGGTATTTAGCTTAAAGTTATGCAATAAGGAAAGTTATGAAATATTTGTTGTTTTTAGCGGGGATGATTGCTGCGTTATCAAGTTGCTCGTCAACGACTAACGTACCAACTTATTCTCAAGACGAATTAATTGTGGGTGTATGGCACCTAAAAGACTATGGAACCGGAAATTATAGTTATAGCCAACTTGGTTTCACTACTAATGGGCGTAAATGTGTAATAGCAGTGACAATGAACAACCTTGGCGAAGCTAAATTCGACTATTACGACAACACATGGAAAATTCAAGATGGTGTATTACTGAGCAAAGTTGGCAATAGTCCTTCAAGTTCTTTACCCAAAGGGTATCTAATCAAAGATAACATCAAACTCCTAAATCAAAATGAGTTTATTGTAAAAATGGAAAGCGAGTATGGTTTTGAATCCCCACTAGAAAAACATCAAAAGTTGCATGGCGTTTCGCCAGAGAGAATTTGTGAAATTGTAGACAACTATGCGCGCTTTATAAGTAATAATACTTAACAAGGCCCTTAACACAATCGTCAGCATTCTTCATTGGGCTATGTCAGCCTATATGAATACGAAACGGCGTACGCTTAACATGGATGTCCACTTTTTTGGGGTAAGACCAGTCTGTATGATTCAGTTTGTAGTTTTTTGGATATGGATTTTTTTACTAACTATTCTCGGTTCGTGGTTATTCGAACTGTCATTTGCTGTAAGTTTTGCATTTGTGACAATATTAATTTTCTTCGGTCATCTGGTAACACTAGATGAGGATTTAAAGGGAGGTTGGAGCAATCCTGACGGTGATACAAAGATTAGGAATACTTCGCTAACTGAACTGGCTGCAAAGTTAATTTTTTCGATAGTTGTATGGTATGTAGTAATCGCTTTTCCAGAGCTTTCGGTGTATGGCATATAACAAGGCGCTCTCCTCGCTCGTTGTGACGCATATACAAGGACTACTTCGCCATTTTAGCCCACGTGTCTGCGCTCCTCATTTAAACGTTAAGTGTACCTATGACATCATGCCCTCATTGCAATAAAAAAATGAAGATGCTAGATATACTGGGCATGGATAATTGGAAGCCTACAGCTTGCAGTTATTGCAATAAACTCAGTATGGCCACTGATAAATCTCTTATTTTATGGTTTATCATATTTTTGGCATCGATCGGTTCGGTTTTTTATTCGTTATCAGCGTTTGTAGAAATAGACATAATTCTAGCAGTGCCGGTAGTACTGTTAGTTTGGCCTTTAACATTTTCATTGATAGTCAAAGCAAAAAAGTATCGCAAGAGAAGGTATTGGTTGCCCAAAAGTAGGCTACTAGGGTATTTCGTTTATCTTGGTGTGCCTATATTTGTAATTATTTTGGCGCTCGCGATGGCTATACATTTTGAGTTTGGTATGTGAAACCATTTACAAACCACTCAAGGCTCTCGCTATGCTCGCTGGGCTACTAAAACAATGGGCTGTGTCACTTTTTTCAAATTTTAGTCCATGTATTATCGCCTCTTCGCGAGCAATTAGCTGCCACCCGACCATTGCACAATTTATTGTACAACTCTAAATATTTAACTATACTTGTTCAATATATTGTACATATAGGTGATTAATGAAAGTTGTATCATTTACTGAAGCGAGAAATGGTCTTAAGAGTGTTCTGGATAGCGTAGTTAATGACGCGGATACTACCGTAATTACCAGACGTGATTCCGAAGACGCAGTTGTAATGTCGTTAGACTACTACAACAGCCTTATGGAGACCGTTCATCTATTGCGCTCACCAGCCAATGCTGAACATTTAAACCACTCAATATCTCAATACAAACAGGGTCAATTAAAAACGAGAGAACTCTTAGATGACTGAACGCTTACTTTCCTGGACGGATGCAGCGTGGAGTGATTACGTTTATTGGCAAACTCAAGATAAGAAAACTCTTAAACGGATAAACAAATTAATTGTGGAGACTAAGCGTTCACCATTCGAGGGGATAGGCAAACCTGAAGCATTGAAAGAGAATTTGAGTGGTTTCTGGTCACGTAGAATAGATGTAACTAATCGTCTGGTTTATGCAGTTGACGACAACGCTTTAATAATTATTTCATGCCGCTACCACTACTAAACACTATACGTTTAATGGCAGAGAGCAAGGTCCTTAAGTCGCAATCCTCTGTGTGGCAGCTAGAACAAAAACACAATGCGGCGTTACCATCACACGCATTGTAATCTTGCGCTTAGCTTAGAGTTAGCTTCACTCAAGGAATTTTTAAACAATGAAGTTTCTATTTACTATATTTACTTTTCTTGCCGCATCATTTGCCGTAGCAGATAGCTGGCCATTACCAAGTGAAATGGCGTCAGCAAGTCCAAACTCAAAATATGTGGTGCGAGTTGTCCCTCCGGAGTTGAATTCAGGAAAAGAGCCTGTTGCTGTGTTGTATACGTTTGATGGTATAAGTTACTTAGAGTCATCGAGCTTTTCTCTGAAGAATGAAATTGCTCCAGTGTTTATTCTCATTACAAACAAAGGATATCTTTTCACTTTCGATAACTGGCATGAAATGGGGCATGGTGAACACGTTGTAGCTATTTATTCTCCAAATGGCGAACTTGAGAAAACCTATACGCTCAAACAACTATATAGTGACTCAGATTATGAAAAAGTTATTTTAAATAGAAGTGTATCTTCTATTAGATGGCGCTGTTCTAATTCTCGGCCATGGACTCACTATAATTCAGTATTTGTGCGAGACACAATTGGTGGTAGTTTCGTTTTTAATTTAAAGGGCAGCTTTTCATATAGCAGCGAAGGTGGTTGTGAAAAACGGTAACGCTAACAAATTTGGAAATCTTACTTCCTCCGGTTGTAATATAGGGTACACGCAGAGCGGTTTCGTTATCTTGCGCAATGCATCCCTCATGTAGAAGCTAGGTCTCAATGTCAAAACTTAAAATCTCAGTCCTAATACTTATTTGTGGCCTAGCGGGGTCTATCTGGATTCAAATTCAAATTGATGCTGAGGTTCCTAGATTAGAAGAGTATTCAGTAGTCTCAAGTTATAAACCTGTGACGTACAAAACTTGGCAAAATGGCGGTAAGCCTAGTTACGAAATAACGTCCTTCACCATATCGAACGTAGAGTTTGTCATTACAGACAACAACCCATTCTATAGTCGTGTTTTATCAGCATTGAACGCTGGAGGTAACCTCCGCGTTTGGTTCAAACCTACAAATGATTCAACAATAATTTATCAACTCTCACAAAATAACAAAATAGTGGCACCATTTGATAAATTGGTTCATATCAATGGATATTCTGGTGGTGGAGTGTCGGTAATTCCAATTTTACTTGCAATAGTATTTGTATTTTCGTGGTATCGTAAAAGTGGCCTTTAAAAATTAAGACCGCCCGCTACGCTGGCTTAGACAAATATACGTAGGCTCTACTCGCTTCACTCAGTATTTTAGCCCACGTACATTAGCCTGTTATGCGTGAAGAACCCTTCCAAGGAGGTAAGTTTGGCAATAGATAGAGATGCATGGATATTTGGTTTGGCCGTTGCAGCAATTGCTGTTTTATTTAGTCTTACATCACTTACTAAACAAGGAAGTATTGCCGCGTATTTTTTGGTGTTCTTCATGTGTGGCACTCCTGCTGGTGTTGGCTTTTTTATTGGACAACGATCACACAAAAAAAACTTAAAAACTCAGCACATTTTGGTTGCTGCTTTTATTACATACTTCATTACCGACAATAGTGTAAGGCTTATCGGCCTTACTCAAGAGTATTGGTATCTTACTTTTGCCATATTGTTTGTATTATCAGGGCTTGTTAGCTGGCGTTCGCCAAAGTTGTTTAACAAGAGTGGCAGCTAACAAATAAACTGTGTTGCTCGCCAGGGGTTGCTGGCACACAAACAATAGGGCGACTTCGATAGTTTAGCCTGACTGTTTCGTTATTTTGCTCCGCGTGCAAGCGCCCTGTAGCTTAGCGTTAGCTTTACAAGGAAAGTTATGAGAAATCTGATATTACTTCTAATCATTTGTTTTTCGGCACAAGCATTATGTGGTGAAGAGTTTCACTGGCGGATGAGTGACGGCTCGAAAGCGCCGAACACAAAAAACCAGAAAAGCATTTCTGGATTTGGGGGTTGGTTGCTTGTTACGCCAGATAAAGATTGGGAAGATAAATGGAACACGCCAAAAGATCATATCCCTCACTTTTCCGAAGCAGAAGAGGTAGAACTCGGAGATGAGTTAACCATTCTGCCGTTTTTTGCGAACCCTAAGCTGGATGCAAATAAAAATTTTAGTATTTTATGTGATATAAAAATTATCAAGCCAGATGGCACCTTCTCAATCAACGAGACTGATATTCCCTGTGCTCAAGGCGCACTAAACACTGATCCTATGTCAATATTTCTATCGCAAACAGTGATCAAATATGTCGGTGAGGCTGGAGATCCTTTTGGTGAGTGGACAGTATTTTTTAACTTAAAAGATGCCGTAGGAAACATCGAAATTCCTCTGGAAACTTCATTTAAGTTGGTTAAAAGGAAGACTAACAAGTCAATTCAACCGACCGCTAACGCGTTGGTTGATTGAAGCGTCGGCTACACAACATGTTGCGGCATATATCAAACTATAAGGATATTAAAATGAATAAAATGACTAGATTAAGCTTACTTATAACATGTTCGCTTGTTTCAACAGTGTCTTTGGCCAACCAGCTATCTTCTGATTTTCTAAAAAATGAAATTGAATTAGCCCACACTCAATACCTAAACGGCTCGCCCGAAAGTGGGCTTTACGCACTTCAAGCCTTAGCAAGAATGCTTGAGTCAGATAGTTCTAGCTCCAGTCTAGGCCCAAATAATTTGTCATTTACTTACCTAAGAATAGGTTTGCTATACGAACAGGCAGGTAGCCAAGCTAAAGCAAAAGTATATTTCAACAAAGCGTTAAGCGCTTATAACGGTGAAGATATTGAAATTGCTCACTTGAAAGAAGCTGTTTCCAAATTAGACGAAAAGCGTAGCTAACAAGTTTCTCAAGTTAGTTCGCAAACTCACAGGATTAATTAACAGCGGGCTAGGTGCTTCGCACAAGTATATCCAACTGCAATTTGCCCCCTTGATATAACTTATTAACACCGATGATGGCTCATGAGGAAGCTTTATGAATGAAGCAGAGATTAAGATTATGGAAAACATTTCAACGTACGGTTGCCATGTCACCTCTGTGTTTGACCCTAAAGAACAAGACCCTAACTTCACATATACCACCGGTATCAATAGGCAGGAAAGTCGTCCAGAATTGATCATTGTTGGACTAAGAAGTGAATTATCTTCGTTGATAGCAAATGAATATAATCGTCGTATCCAAGAAGGTGAAGTTTTAATGGAAGATGGTTTTTATGAAGGGTTTCTCGATGGGTTTGAAGTTTGCTTTAAACCTGTAGCAAATAGATTTAAAGAAGAG
The DNA here is from genome assembly GCF_028865455.1 of Alteromonas sp. 009811495. Lineage (NCBI taxonomy): Bacteria > Pseudomonadati > Pseudomonadota > Gammaproteobacteria > Alteromonadales > Alteromonadaceae > Alteromonas > Alteromonas sp. 009811495. The sequence goes on along the minus strand of NZ_CP113972.1, from coordinate 2,321,836 downwards.
TTTATGCTTTCTTGCAATTGGTTATATGAGGGAACCACTTACCCAGCGCTGCAGCTAGTCTATCCCACAGTAGATGGCATCTGGCCATGGGAAGCAAAAGCATCAGATAGCTTCAAACTATTACAACCAAGTTTTCAGGAAACGTCGGCATGGTAAGCTCCAACAAAGCGCCGGTAGCGTCAATGAATATTTAAATGGTGTTTTAATTTTGAACAACTCACAAAACTTTACAGGTCCTTGGTCCCTTTCACCAAAAAGTACGGTTGTTATTCAGGCAAACAAGTTATGAAGAAAATATCAACATCTCCATTCTTTTTCAAAACACTCTTTCCCACATTTTGGTTCGGTTTTCTAGCCATATTTTTGTAATTGGCGTTTCGTTTGGCGCATATGAGCAGTCCATAATGTTTTTAATCATGCCAATAATAATGATTGTTTTTGGTTTCTTCTTATTCAAAAACTTCGCATGGGATTTGGCCGATGAGGTTTTGGATAATGGAAATGAATTATTGGTTACCCGAAACAATCAGAATATTCGGATTGAATTAAAAGATATAGTAAACATAAATCATCAAAAATCATCGCCGGAACGAGTTGTTTTAACAATACGAAACAAAGATGTTTGGGGTGGGGAAATAGCTTTTATTCCGCCGTTTAGGTTTAACGTGTTATCAAAGAATAAGTATGTAGAGGACTTAATTGAGCGAGTGGACAAAGCAAGGAACACTTGACAAAACGTTGTGTTACTAGCTGGGGATTAAACACGTCGGTGGCTTTGGCGTTAGTGCAGTATTATTTGCGCTGCATATTTATAGTTTTAATCCTTATTGTCGCGCGCTTTTGTGCTCTATTAAAAATCAAGGAAAATAGATGAATAAAATTATATGCGGATTACTATTTTTGATATTGGCAGGCCACAGTAATAGTTGGGCGCTATCAGGGTTACCCATCGCACAAGAACTGGCGATCGATAGTACTGTGCTCGGTGAAAAGCGTGATTTAGTTATTTACTTGCCTGCTGGGTATAAATCTAGTCAGGCTCATTATCCGGTTTTGTATCTCACCGATGGTGATATTCAGGGGCCTCATACCGCTGGCACAATAGATTATCTGGCTAAGTTTGAGCAGATGCCGCAAATGATTGTCGTCGGTATTGTAAACCCAACAAAAACACGTGTTAGAGATTTAACAATTACCCCACTAGAGAAGCTAATCCCAAATCAACATGAAAATGCGGATAGATTTTTAGACTTTGTTGAGAATGAAGTTATTCCCCTTGTGAAAAAGCGCTACCGTACTCTGGACTATCAAGTTCTATCTGGCACGTCGCATGGAGGGCAGTTTGCTATTAACGCCATGGTCAAACGCCCAAACTTGTTTGAGGGAATCATCGCCATCAGCCCGTCGTTATATTGGAACAACAAGCAACTGTTGGCATTAGCCAAGCAGGCTTTAGAAAGTAAACAGTTACAAGGGCATTTGTATGTGTCTATTGCTAACGAAGAGCCAACTATGACAGACGCGTATCAAGAATTTCTAGATTTGCTTTCTGGGTATTCAGTTAACGGACTAGTGGTCAAGTCTGAGACCTTTAGTAATGAAACACACAACACAACTGTGCTTCAAGGGCAGTATGCTGGTTTGAAAAGCTTGTTTTCCGAATGGCCTATTCCAGAAGGTGAACCTAAAACTTTAGGCGACTTGCAGGCGAAATTTGCCAGTCGCTCGGCTTTACTTAATACAGAAATGAAAATTCCGGAAGATAAAGCAAACGGATACGCACAGTGGTTACAATATTTGAATCGTCAAGATGACGCGCTTGATCTACTCAAATGGAACCGAGAAAATTATCCTCAATCTTTAAGTGCTCATTCCGCATTAATCAAAGCCTATATGAATTTCAATATGGAAGAAGAAGCACAGTCAGCGCTTCAATACGCACTGAGGTCAATTGACAAGCTTACCCCACAACAAAAAACACAGCTAAAAAGCTTGTTTATATAGCTACTACATACGCTAAAAATAAACTCAAGCTAAATTAAAATAAAAAGACGGGGAAACAAACATGGAAGTCACCAAGGCAAGTCTGCAACGAGCAGTATCAAGCGGCATAATTTCTCAACATCAAGCAGAGTCTCTTCACCACTTTCTTCAATCCGACATTTCTCAAACACCTAAATTTAGTTTCACTCATATTCTTTATTACCTAGGTGGGCTCATTGCGATAGGGGCCATGACATTGTTTATGACATTAGGATGGGAAGAGTTTGGCGGTGCGGGTATCGTGTTAATTGCTTGTATTTATGCAATTGTGGGTATCATGCTAGCCAATAGAATGGCTAATAAAAACTTACCGATCCCCGCAGGTATTTGTGCCACGTTTGTCATATGCATTACACCCATTGCAACCTACGGCATTCAGCAATGGCTGGGTGTGTGGCCTGACGAGGAGGTGGTGTATAAGCAATATCATTTATATGTGAAGTGGCATTGGTTGTACATAGAACTGGCAACATTGGCGGTTGGTGTAGTGCTGGCGTGGTTGTATCGTTACCCGTTCATGGTAATGCCTATTGCAGTGACGTTGTGGTATCTCACAATGGACTTAACGTCAGTGTTAGAACCGAACGGCTACACGTGGGAGCTTCGCTCACTTGTCTCTATGTATTTGGGCTTGCTAATGACGCTGCTTGCGTTTTGGACTGATATACGTTCTAGAACATCAGCTGATTATGCATTCTGGCTTTATCTATTTGGGGTTATAGCGTTTTGGGGTGGGCTCTCTAGCCAAGACTCAGACAGTGAATGGTCAAAGTTCATGTATTTCACTGTTAACATGGTAATGATAGGTGTTGGCGCGTTATTAGTGCGACGAGTATTTGTTATCTTCGGCGGTATTGGATGCTGTATTTATTTGGGGCACTTAGCTTCAAATGTATTTAAGGACAGTTGGTTGTTTCCAATTGCACTTACCGCGATAGGGCTATTAGTCGTATACCTTGGCATTCTGTGGCAAAAGCATGAGTCTGTTATTACGCGAAAAGCGAGGTCAATTATGCCGACTGCGTTACGTGAATTGCTGGATGCCAAACAATAGTGTTTGAACGATTGTGCTTTCTTTATATACATCAAAATGTGGGGCGGTAAATGTTAACACTACGTAAGGCGAAAGAAGACGATGTGTCGTTCCTGGTTGAACTTCGGCTGTCTACTATGGATGAACACATGATTAATGCCGGTTTAGTGCTATCTGTCGATGAGCACAAAGAGCGCGTGCTTTATCAATATGAGTGTTTCCATTTAGTGCTTGATAACAAGAATGTCATTGGCGCTGTGAAGTTTGAAGATACAGACTCGTGCCTTTACATACATCAGATACAAGTTATGCCTACGCAGCAAGGCAAAGGTTATGGAAGACAAATAATTAGCCAATTGATACAAAGAACCGCGCAAGCCAAGGTCGAACTTAAAGTGCTTAAACAAAACCCCGCTTTTAGACTCTATACTGCCATAGGTTTTGAAGTAATAGACGAGGACGAGTTTGAATATCACTTACGTAAAGTGATTTGTTAAGCACATAAATGAAGTGGAACAAGAGGTTGCGGTAAGTTGTACCTAAGTGATCGGTTTTAAGTACCTTGATGGTATAAATCATAGTGCTATGGATGTATATATGTGCAACGCAACGTAAAGGACTTGATATGAATTTCTTATTTAATGTTTTGATGTGGGTCGGCGTGGTGATTTTCGTTATTTTTATCGTGGGTTTCATGGCCGCAGCCAAAATGAATAAGCGACAAGACAGCGCGCGCGACAAAAAATAAATTTTTCATTTTATTTCACCCCTTTTGTATTTTTCCCTCGTTTAGTAGAAAAACGGGAGAAAAAACATGCAAACCATATTAATTACAAACCCGCTACTTCACAGCCAAACGTCATCGCAGTGGTTAACACCAGTAAAAAAAGCAGGGAAGGCCACCTTGTTGCTTGGAGCTGGTGCCATAGTAACTTCAAGTTTGTTTGTTATGATGGCAGAACTGATAAAGCAGGACCAAGTTCAGGTTGCTAGCACGCCAGTGGTTACAATAGACCCAATTATTTACCAAGGTGAAGAAGAGAAAACCATTGTAAGGCCTAAGATCAAGCCGATTGAAAAAGTGATTAAAACGCCACCGACTAAGGTTGAGCCGCTTGAACCAAACAATAATAGTACGGGAAATGAATACACGTTTAATACAACCGTACCTTCGAACGAATTAAATGTAGAGATTAATCTGAACTCAACCCAAGGCGATATGCAAGCAACGCCACAATTTAGAGTAGACCCAACATATCCAGTGGAAGCAAGCAGAGACGGCATAGAAGGGTGGGTTAAACTAGGGTTCAGTGTTACTGCTAGTGGGTCAGTGACTGACATTAGCATTATTGATTCAAAGCCTTCGAATGTGTTCAACCGAGCAGCTCGCAGAGCATTGAAAAAGTGGAAGTACAAGCCGCAAATAGTGGATGGCAAGCCTGTTGCTCAAACTAACATGGTTGTAGTATTAGATTTCAAGCTAGAACAATAAGGAATAGCCTATGAGTATAGGCGCAAGCTTACAGGGTATTTTTCGACGTTCGATAAGAAGCGTTAATAACAAAGAAAAAAGCGCATCGAATAACGTAGTTAATGTCGATTGTAGTAGTGAACAAAATCAAATTGGTTTAAGCGAGCGTCTTATGCTTCAGTATCGCGATACGGCGAGTGATCAGGCGCTCTCCTCACTGTTTGATTTGCACAGCACAAAGCTGTATTACTTTTTAATGGTAATGTCAGATAAACAAACTGCTGAAGATATCGCGCAGCGAACCTGGATATTGGTTATCGAGAAAAGAGCCAGTTTTACTCATGCAAATAATTTCCAGGCGTGGTTGTTTACTATAGGACGCAGAGCGCTTATTGACGAGTTTAGACGTACTTCAAAAATGACTTATGACAGTGAAGCGATAGACAATACCGCTACCTGTGATAATTCCAGTCAGCAACGAGACTATGATGAAGAGGATTTGGGGCGTCTGTTGTGCCAGTTACCGTACAAGCAAAAAGAAGCACTTTCACTTCAGCTTGAAGGGTTCTCGTTAATGCAAATTAGTGAAATTTGTCGAGTGCCACAGGAAACGGTAAAAACGCGACTGCGCTATGCCCGTGATAACCTTATATCATTAGTGGAGCGTGCATAATATGTCTATGTCAGATAAAGAGCTGCAAGACGCCTACAAGCAAAGCCAGCAGCGTCATGCGTTAAATAGCGATATGAAAAAGCGTATTTTACAGCACAACGCTTTACACAAAACCCAAAGCGATTGGGGCAAAAGTATCGAGAAATTTATAGCGTTGTTTGACTCGTCTGCGTTTAAGTTTAGTGCCGTTGCTTTTGCACTGATCGTTATGTTTAGCGTTTACAACGTGGGTAAATGGCAAACACAGCGCATGGATACGCAAGGCACAGGAGACTTGGTGGTAAGTATTGTCAATTATCACGGCTTTGAAGGAGAGGGAGCGCAATACCGCACTGATAGGCATCGCGCTAAGTTTAATACCTACACCCAGAACTACTACGCCAGTCGCAGTTTGGCGCAAGCGGTAAGCGTGCAAGGTGCAACACTTTATGCCGATAATGGCAATTGGTTACTGATAAATTGTAAAGACGAGCAGGTGGTTGTTTCCGAAGGTCTTTTGGCGTCATTAAATACGCTAAAACGTATTGAAGGGGATATAAAAATTGGAACGCAAGTCGCTTTAGCGTTTGACGCTCAAGGCAAAATACTGGGTATTCGCCCGGCAACTAAGTCATTGATGTGTTGAAGATAAGAAAAGGAAAAACAAGGTGATAGCAAATATCACCTTGTTTCTCTTAAGCTAAGACCGTATTTGGCTAAGGCTGTATTTGGTCAACCGCTTTTTTTAAATTCGCGACTTGTTGGGCTACAGCCTTTTTGTTTAAGAAGTAACTTGCCAACTGCTGGCGCTTTCGCTGCCAAAAGCGGCCAGATTTTTCTACCTTTCTATCAGCTATAGTGCTTTGATACGACAAGTCTTGTGCTACCGGATAGGGAAGTAGCGACAATACATTGACTCCGGTCTCCCAAAAATGCTGTATATCAACGTCAACCGGTCTACCGAAAGACTCAGATGACTGCAGCAATTTTTTGGCCGCCTCTTTTGTAATAGCAGATGCAGCACAACCCGTCATTGGCTTAGTGTGAACCGTTAGGTTAAATCCGTGGCTAACCTTGACACTAAAGGCTTCTTTTCGTTTTCGATCTTTATAAGCCGATAATTTAATAACGTCCCAATCAATGGGTAAATTATTAAGTGTGTCTATAGCAAGGTTTAAGTCACCAATCAGTTTAATGTCATCTTCTAACACAATGCCATAAGGAGCATCGCCCGATGCAATTTTCTCCCACGCTTTACGGTGACTTAAATAGCAGCCTATCTCGCAATCAGACAGTGCGTGATGGTACTGCTCTTGGTTTAACGATGTACTGTAATGTTTTTGTTTTTCCGCTTCAGATAAATCATTACCATACACTGCTGAGAGACGCGTAAGTGTTAGATTTTGTTCGTTTAATCGACTTGTGCAGTTGTTTAAACGTTCTGTGCATTTATCCAAATTGATAAGGAAAATTGGCGGTTGTGAATTGATTTCACTCATATAAATTCCGTTTTTATTATTGTAATACTCAAAGTTATCGTTCATGGAAAAGTGTGTTTCGCTGCTTCAGCCGATGTACTATTTTTCTAAATCATGGGCTCTAAATGCATTGGGCAGTAGTTCCCCAATGGTGGTTTCGTGAATTTCACCACTTTGAGTAACCATGGTTACTTGCGTTTCATCGGGGGCAAATTCTGCTATTTTTTGTCGGCAACCACCACAAGGAAAGCAAAAATCTTCATTTGGGCTTGCAATTACAATGTGACTAATGCGTTTGTGACCATTGCTAACCATATTTCCAATAGCTGTTGCTTCGGCACACTGACCTAATGGGAACGCTGCGCTTTCTACATTACAGCCGGAAAAAACGTCGCCCGTTGGGGTAATAAGCGCTGCACCAACTTTAAAGTTAGAGTAGGGCGAGTGGGAGTTTTTTTGGGCTTCAAATGCGAGTAGAGAAAGTGTTTTGATATTATTTTTTGTCATAGCTACCTTGTGAACCACCTATTACGCTTTACTTTTATCATTAAATGCGAGAAGGTTGGCGGCATTCGAGCCGCGACACGCGTATACTTTGTAGTCAGGCGGTTTTTCTTTTTCTATAGAATACATTTTTTACCATGTGCAGAAACGTTAGTCTCATCTTTTTTTCCTTATTTGTTGCTATTTTGACCGGTTGTGCGCAAACACCGTCAATTGCCGAGCGTCCCCAAATGGGGAATTTGCTTTTAGCTGAACCAGCACCCATAAACCCCCGTTCAGAAATGGCAATTGCGCGCTACAATCAGGTATTGATGAGCCCAGCGCTTTCAGATACAGACAAGGCTGAACTGCATTTTCAACGAGGTATGCTTTATGACAGTGTAGGGCTCTCTGGATTGGCTCAGTTCGATTACACCCAAGCAATCAATCTTAAGCCTGATTTAGCAGAAGCGTATAATTCGATAGGCATACATTACATTCAGCAAAATGACTTTATTCAGGCGTACGAAGCGTTTGACTCTACCTTAGAAATTAATCCAGATTACGACTTTGCCTTTTTAAATCGCGGTATTGCGTTGTATTACGGCGGTCGCTCTGAACTGGCAACTTCTGATCTAGACACGTTTTTTTCCAAAGATGAAACCGACCCGTTTAGGGCACTATGGGCTTACTTTGCGCATCACGACATGTCAGATGAAATGGGAATGACATACCTTGCTACGGTTCGTCCTTCTCTTGATAACGAACATTGGGCAACCAGTATTGTGGATTTGTTCTTAGGTACTGTTGATGAAAATACGGTATTAAACTCGCTGCTTGATGGGGTCAGAAGTCAAAAAGGGCTAACAGACAGGTTGTGCGAAGCCTATTTCTATTTGGGCAAATATCATTCTCAAATGGGTAACAGAGGGATCGCGTCTAACTACTTCAAATTGGCCCTCAGCACTAACGTGTATGACTATGTTGAACATCGCTATGCCAGATTAGAGCTTAATCGTCTTCGTGAGCAAGCTAACGACGTGTCTAGCGACGACGAGTAAGCTTTAAGTCTTATGCGTGGTTTAGTATTGGCAGTTTTAGCACTGCTCATTGTTGCGGGGGATAGCGGTCGCTATGCCCCGCAATTAGTTTCTAATGGCTTAAGTGTTTTTGAGCCCCATGATGCTATTGAAAGCAGCACACTCAAACATAGCGCTGGTCATGTCAATGCCGCCTTATCGCTATTGTGGGACGCATCTAATCAGGGAAATGAAAACGCCCAACAAGCCTTCCTTAATTTATTCACCAACGCATTCGAAAGCGATTTCTCAAACGGCACGGTAGAAAAAGATACCGCGACATATTGGCTTGAAAAGCTAGTAAAAATTGAAAATGCCGATGCGGCGTGGTTGTTGTATCAGATTTTGGGTGAAGAAGGTGCGTCGGAGCGTTTTATGCGCCTGGCGGCGATTGGTGACGTAGCGGAAGCGCAGCTCGCATTCGCAATGTCGAGCGAATCACCCGTAAAGCGTGAAAAATGGCTGGTGCGTGCAGCGTCGCAAGGTTATGTCCCTGCACAGGCGGCACTGGCCGACTGGTATTTACTGCACGGCCAGCAAGAGCTAGCTAAACCGTTACTTGAAGCTACTGCTACGCTCGATATGCAAAGCGCGTTTAAATACGGTCGCTTGTTGTGGGGTGAAGGTGCATACGCCGAGGCTAAAGTGCATATAACGCGCGCCGCAACACTTGGTCATGCTCAAGCTAAACGAGCCGTGCATGTAATAGAAAAGTACAAACCCATATCTACAGATGAAGCAACCCGATATTCTTGGCAGCGAGCGAGCGCCAGTTCTAAGGCTTGCTTACAGCGAATACAGCCGTTTGCGACGAGTTTAGCCACGATTATTCGCGCAGACTCGATATATGCAGATTTCACGAAAGACAACAGGCTAGACAACTTATCGTTGTGCGTGGCACCGCCTATCTGGTTAGCGCAAAACGTACTCGATTGCGACAAAAACTATAAAAGCAGTGGTGTATTAGGTTGTGATATCACGCCTTTGGCAACCATGGCGAAAACGCGAGAATTCAGTCACGCGGTGGTTTTTGCAGAGCAAGGTAAAGCCAATGTACAAAATGGTGTTATGTATCTTGATATTAGTGATGCTTACTCGGTGTTTGTTCATGAGTTAGCGCATTTTGCGGGCTTTGCTGATGAATACCCAATGGGTAGACGCATGGCTAATCGTTTGTGTGACGCACGTCAGATTGAGGATTTTGCGCCGCCAAATGTCGTTGTTGATAGCGAGTATTGGTATGCACCGCATAACACCGTGGCTAATTGGCTTGAGATCGATCCTGCTACTATCATAGCACCAGCCAAAACATGTCTAGTTAGTGGTAAACAGGCTTACAAGCCTAGCCGACGTATTACGTTTATGGAGCACCACGACAGTGGAGTAATACCACCGCTATATATTGTGCTTTGGGAGCAACAACTCAAAAAGCAAAATGTGCAGCGTCCCATCTCGATGAACTTCTTTCAAGCGTTCCACAAAAGTGGCAATCAAGTGGAAGCGGCGCATTGGCTTTCAGAGTATGAAGCATACGTAAATGGTAGCCAAGCGGCCGATGAGACGGCAGATGCTGACTGAGATGAGGCTCTTTAGGCATCCTTAAACAACGGACTCAATACACTGATTGAGTCCGCTTGAGGCTGTTGACCAAGGTCTTCTACATGTAAGTGTGCAGTACTAAATGCTTTTACAGAAACCATCAAAAGTTAGCGCTGCTGATGTAATGTTGGTTTTAATGCGTTTACCCACATCGCCGTTGCGCCGCATATGGCGACCGGCATCACAATGAAATTCACCACCGGGATAAGTGAAAAAACATTTACCATCATCCCAAATGTCATCGCCTTACCTTTGTGCTGGCCAAGGTGTAAGCGCATTTTAGTGAAATCAACCTTATGATTGTCATAGGGGTAATCGCAGTATTGTATTGCCATCATCCATGCGTTAAAAAGAAACCACAGTATCTGGCCAATAACAGGCAAAAAGAAAAATAACAGTAAAAAGCCAATTGCCCGTGGCAAATACCAAACGAGTTTGGTGAGCTCTCTGCCAATGGTTCTGGGAATATCTTTCACCAGCGCCATCACTCCCTCGTCACCTAAATCTTGGCCTGTAAGGTGCCTCTCTACTTTTTCTGAAAGCACACCATTGAATGGGGCTGCTATCCAATTGGCTAGCGTGCCAAATATTAGCGCGAAAATGAGTAATACACTGATGACAGCAAGGGGCCAAAGGAAGAAACTGATGGCGGTTTTTACCCAACCCAACCATTCAGGCACAAGATCTATCACGTAGGCGATAGCTAATTCAATTTGACCAAACAGAAAATAAAACGCTAACGAAAACAGGATCAGGTTGATGGCAAGCGGCACAAAAACAAAACGCTTCAGGCCTTTTGTCTTAATCAATGAAAAGCCTTCGAAAAAATAATGTACACCACCTTGACTCATGCGCTCTCCCTACAAAGAATTGGTTAGTTATTGGGTGCTTTTTATCCCATTTTACGTTGACTGCGTCAGACACTGAAATGGTAATTGTTACAAGCTGTTAGATTTGGTACAGTCAAACGCATAATAACAAAAGAATAACCCCCGTGATTGTATCATTTTCAATTCGTTACCGAACACGCAGAAAAGCAAATGCTTATTTGTTAAGGCGGGTTTGTGCGACTTAAAAAGATCAAATTGGCTGGCTTTAAATCCTTCGTCGAGCCAACTTCAATTCCTTTTCCTAGTGAAATGACCGCTATTGTCGGCCCAAATGGCTGTGGCAAGTCCAATGTGATCGATGCTGTGCGTTGGGTACTTGGTGAGAGTTCTGCAAAGAATTTGCGCGGCGATGCGATGACAGACGTTATTTTTAATGGCTCATCTTCTCGCAAACCGGTTGGACAGTGCAGTGTGGAGTTGGTATTTGATAATAGCGCTGGGCGAATAGCCGGTGAGTTTGCCAATTATAATGAATTGTCGGTGAAGCGTCTTGTTACACGCGACGCGCAATCTACTTATTTCCTAAATGGCACAAAATGTCGTCGTCGTGATGTGACCGATTTGTTTTTAGGTACGGGCCTTGGCCCTCGTTCTTATGCCATCATAGAACAGGGCATGATATCGCGTCTTATAGAGTCTAAACCGCAAGAATTACGCGTGTTCATTGAAGAAGCGGCGGGTATTTCAAAGTATAAAGAACGGCGTCGCGAGACTGAGAATCGCATAAAGCATACCCATGACAACTTAGAGCGTTTAAACGATGTTCGCGATGAACTTGGTAAACAATTAGAGAAACTTCAGCGTCAAGCTGCAGCAGCAACTCGGTATAAAACGCTGCGTGCTCAGGCCAGAGAGCTTAAGGGACAATTAGCGGCTATTCGTTTTTTGAAAAACAGCGAACATATAGAGGCGCTACAAAAGCAGCAAAGCGCACTTCAGTTAGAAGTCGATGGGTTAGTGGCCCGCTTACAGGGTGATGAAGCTGGGTTAGAAGAATATAAAACCAAGCAAGTTGAAACTAAGCAAGCCATCGATGATCTGCAACAACAGTTGTTCAATACTGGTACCGCAATCACTCGCTTAGAGCAAAATGCACTGCATGCAAAGCAACGCAAAAGCCAGATTGAACAAGAATTAGCAAGAGTTGATGAACAGCAGCAACTACTTAATGACTCTCTTAAGGAAGCGACAGAGGCGTTGGCGGTATCGCGTGCTGAGTTAGACAACATTGAGCCGGAACTGGAATTAAAGACTGCTGAACTTGAGCATGCAAGAGAGCGGTTTGAGGATGCAGAGCAAGAACTTCGAGAGTTCAACAGTCAAGCCCGCGACCAAGAGCAGGCGTATCATCAGCTAAAAAGTAACGTGCTACAATGCCATAGCCAAATTCAATCAACCATGAGCATGCAGCTACGTACATCTCAGCGAATAGGTGAGTTACAAGAAGAGCGCAATCAGCTAAATGAAGAAGATATCGAAGGCGACATTGAGCTTCTCGAAGAACAGTTCAATGAAGCTGAGTCGCAGGTTTTGGCGCAACAGGAAGCCGTCAATAAGATAACAGATTCCCTTGCGTTACAGACCGAACGGGTTAAATCGCTTGAGAAAAACGCATTGGCCACACAGGGTGAATATCAGACCGCTCAATCCACCATTAAGGCCTTAAAAGCTCTGCAACTTGATGCAGCACAACAAGACGATGTGCGCTTAGATAATGTAGAAAGGCTATGGCAAAGTATTAATTCACCGTCGCATCTCGCACCTTGTGTTGAAGCAATTCTTACACATTTACATCAACCTTATGTGAGTGCGGTTCATTCGGCAGGTGATTTACTTTCGCATCTAACTGCTATGCCAAGTGGAAGTCGTGTTTATGCGCAAAGCGCTTTTATCACTGAAGCACAGCCAGAAACCCTTGCGCATGCGCTACTAGAACATAATGCGTCTGTCCCTGCATTTTTTGATGAAATTGCCCTTTGTGAAAATGATGAAGCACTTACTCAAGTCATCGAAGGAGAACTTGAAAATACAAGTAGTTCCGGCGCGTCAACATGTAAAAGCGCGATTTCGTTTACCGGGCTTTGGGCAAGTACACAGTGGGTAGTAAGACCGGGTGCACTGAATGACGGTGTACTTCAGCGTAGCAATAAAATTTCCTTGCTTGAGTCTGAATTAGCAGAGTTAGAAACGCAAAAAGAAGACATTGAACAACATCTTGATAGTGCAAAAGATGCGCTTAAGCAATGTGAAGAGCAAAGAGGGGCTGTTCTACGTGCACTTAGTGATGCTGAGAGCGGGCGCGATCAACTTCGAAACAAGCTTTCGCTTTTACAGATGCAGCGACAACAGCAATCTCAACGAGCGCATAAAATTGATGAGGAACTCGAAAAGCAAAACGCACTTTTAGCCAAAGAAGAAACGCAACTTGCACAACTTTCAGAAAAGCTTGAACTTCAGGAAGCGCAAATATTAGAGCACGAAGTACACATTGACGAAGTCAATGATAAGCGTGAATACAAAGAGCGCCAGGTCGGTGAATTACGTGCTTTGGTAGAATCATTAACCAATAAAAATCATGAGCTTGCACTTAAAAAGCAACAGTTAGAAAACCACCAAAATCTTTATGGTCAGCAGGTTACGCGTAACAGGCAGCAGCAGGAAGAATACGCCAATGCCAAGATTCGTCTTACACAAGAACTTGCACAAATAACTTCACCGCAAGAAATGCAGGATGCTGAGTTACAAGCAATGCTAGAAACTAAAGCTAAGCTTGAACAACGTAAAAGCGAGCAGCAAATTGTGCTTGAAGATATTGAGCAATGGCTTAGAGAGGCAGAGAAAGGCCATCAATCATTAGGTAAAGATATACAAGCAAGACAAACCAATATCGACAAACTCAATATTGATATTGAAGGTTACCGCGTTAGAGCGAATACCATTTTAGAGCAGCTAGATGAAACGCAGCAGTCGCTTAAGTCAATTTTAGAAACACTGCCCGAACATGCAGAAGAAAAACAGTGGCAAGAAGATTTAGAAAAGACACAATCAAGTTTGCAACGTTTAGGTGCAGTAAACCTAGCTGCAGTGGAAGAGTTTGAAACGCAATCAGAGCGCAAGTCTCATCTTGATACGCAACACAACGATTTAACTGAGGCACTTGAAACGCTTCAATCGGCTATACGCAAAATAGATAAAGAAACGCGCACGCGGTTTTCAAGTACATTTGAACAGGTGAATGAAGACCTAAAAGCGTTGTTTCCAAAAGTATTTGGTGGTGGTTCTGCGTATTTAGCGTTAACCGATGATGACTTGTTAGAAACAGGTGTTACCATCATGGCAAGACCACCTGGTAAGAAAAATAGCACTATTCACCTTTTAAGCGGTGGAGAAAAAGCATTAACCGCTTTATCATTGGTATTTGCTATTTTTAGATTAAATCCAGCGCCATTTTGTCTGTTGGATGAAGTAGATGCACCATTGGATGATGCAAATGTAGGGCGCTTTTGTAACTTGGTGTCAGAAATGTCACAAACAGTGCAGTTTATTTATATCACCCACAATAAAATAGCGATGGAGATGGCAAGCCATCTGACCGGTGTCACAATGGCGGAACCTGGCGTTTCGCGCATGGTCGCGGTAGATGTCGACGAGGCTGTAGCCTTCGCAGAAGCATAACAAAGGGCGAAAGAAATTAAATGGAAGATGAATTACGTCTATTTTTACTCCTTGGCGGTACCGTTTTTATCATTGGTGTTCTCGCCCACGGTATTTGGAAAATTCGCAAAAACAGCAAACCAGAAGAAAAAACACGTTTAGAGCCTAGGCAATGGCAAGAAGATGACGTGTCTTCTGAGCAAGGTAATAGCGAAGGATTTGATGAGTTAGGCCTTGGTGAAGTACGTGTTGTAAATCGCACACCTGCAAGTGAAGTGTCGTATGACAACGACGAGCTTGTAGAAAGTGATATCGAAAATGTTGAGAAAGACAGCGATAATGCAACGATAAAAGAAGGGGCAGAAGGGCAAGCCGTTTCAAAAAACAGCGGCGGCGATGATAGCCAATTGCAACGTGCGGATAAAAGCGATGTGCAGGCGAAACCCACTCCTGAACCAAGCCCTGAACCTAAATTGTACGGTTCTGTCGTATCTAACCCCAAGCCACATATGGCGGGTAACGCACGAAGCGTAAACGATGCGGGGTCTTCTTCTAGTAATGTTGCAGAATTTCCAGAGCCGCCAGGGTTCCTGCTAAAAGAAGGTGTTGACGAAGAGACACAAGAATCTCGTAGTGCTGGCGCCCCAGATGAGGGTGATTCGCGTCAAGAGCCCAAACTTTATGTAGATCCAACATCGCAGGCAAGCGTTGACGAACAGAGCGATGCACAAGTACGCGAAGTTGCCGACTTTAGCTTAGATGCACCACAGCAACCAGAACGTGTTGAGTTAGAAACACCTGATAGCCATCAAAAGCGTTTTTCTCGAACAAAGCGCACCAAGCCTGCATCGCGTAAGCGTGAAGAGCCTAATTTCGGCGACGATCAAATGCGCATCGATTTCGATGAAAGCGGTGAGGATGCGTTTAGTGCAAGCGATGATACAGGTTCGAATAAATCACCTCAGGCTAACATCGAACCAGAGGTGTTAGTGTTGAATGTGCGTGCGCCAGAAGATGCGCCAATTGCCGGAGCAGCGTTGTTACCAATGCTTTTAACACTTGGGTTTAAATTTGGCGATCAAGATATCTTCCATCGACATGTAAACTCAAATGGCAAAGGCCCCGTTTTGTTTAGCTTAGCTAATATGTTTAAGCCGGGTGTATTTGATATCGACAACTTGGAGAATTTTGAAACTCAAGGTGTGTCGTTATTTATGATTTTGCCTATTGAGGGTGATCCACACCAAGTGTTCAACATGATGCATAACGCTGCCCGTAAACTCGCAGACGAGTTTAATGCACAAGTACTTGATGGGCGCCGCAGTGTACTTACCAAGCAAGGGCTTCAACAGTACGTTGAAAAAATACGTGAATTTGAACGCAAGCGGATGATTGCGCGTAGTTAACCCTATAGGTAAACACGCTCAAACAGTAACGAACCTTTTTGTTAGCAGCGCGTTATCCTTTTATCATCAAAAGGGACGTAGCACGATACCGAACGGAGGACTTGGCTTAGCCAGGTCCTTTTTAGTTTACTAACGACCACAGTAAACTGAAGAAAGTGAAGCGCTTGTGTGACCAACGTATTCACTATTTATTTTATCTTTAAAAACCAATTAGCGTGAAAGAGACTCCATGTCTGATAATTTAGAACAAGCTAAGCAGCAAGTAGCTGCGCTACGCAAAACCATTAATGACTACAACTATCAGTACTATGTGCTGGATGACCCAACAGTGCCTGATGCGGTTTATGACCGCGATATGCAAACGTTAATTGCGCTTGAAAAACAGTATCCAGAACTTCAAAGCCCCAATTCACCCAGTCAGAAGGTTGGCGGCGAGGCACTTTCGGCGTTCGAGCAAGTGTCGCATGAAGTGCCGATGCTATCGTTAGACAATGCGTTTAATGAAGTATCATTATTAGCGTTTGAAAAAAGGGTAAAAGATAGATTAAACGACACATCTACGCTCACGTTTGGTTGTGAACCCAAACTAGACGGTCTCGCGGTAAGTATTTTATACGAAGATGGAGAGTTAGTGCGCGCAGCCACGCGTGGTGACGGTCAGGTTGGCGAGAACATTACGGCTAATGTTAGAACAATAATGAATGTACCGCTTACGCTTCGCGGCGATAGCTACCCTCAGCGTGTTGAGGTACGTGGTGAAGTCTTTATGCCTCGTGAAGGGTTTGAAAAGCTTAATGCGTATCAGCGAGAAAATGGCGGCAAAGTATTTGCGAATCCGAGGAATGCCGCTGCAGGAAGTCTTCGTCAACTCGACTCTAAAATTACTGCCAAAAGACCGTTAATGTTCTATGCCTATTCTCTTGGTGTGGTGCAACCAGAGTCTTTTGATTTACCAGAAACCCACAGTGAACGTCTTGCACAACTCGGTGAATGGGGATTGCCACTGTGTCCAGAAATGGATATTGCGCAAGGCGGTGAGGGATGTCTGGCTTACTACAACCGCATTTTAGACGTTCGCGATAACTTACCTTATGACATCGATGGCGTTGTGTTTAAAGTTAATCGCATTGACCTACAACGTCGACTTGGTTTTGTTGCACGTGCACCACGCTGGGCGATAGCTCAAAAATTTCCTGCTCAGGAAGAAGTTACTCGGTTACTAGATGTCGAGTTTCAAGTCGGTCGTACTGGTGCTATTACCCCTGTTGCTCGATTGGAGCCGGTGTTTGTTGGTGGTGTTACTGTCTCAAACGCAACCCTTCACAACCAGGATGAGATAAACCGACTAGGTGTGAAAGTGGGCGATACTGTCGTCATTCGTCGTGCGGGTGATGTGATCCCACAAGTTGTATCAGTGGTTGAAGCAAACCGTACGGGCGATGAGACCCAGATAGTATTTCCGGTTCAATGTCCGGTTTGTGGCTCACAGGTAGAGAAATTAGAAGATGAAGCTGTAGCGCGCTGCACAGGTGGACTCATTTGCGCAGCTCAGCGTAAACAAGCGCTCAAGCACTTCGCATCACGTAAAGCATTCGATATTGATGGCTTGGGCGATAAACTGGTCGATCAACTGGTTGATGCAGACTTAGTGCATAGTCCGGCAGATTTCTTTACCTTATCGTTAGGTGAACTCATTGGCCTTGAACGAATGGCTGAGAAGTCAGCCAGTAAGTTGTTGGCATCACTAGAAAGTGCCAAAACCACAACGTTAGCCAAGTTTCTCTATGCTTTAGGTATTAGGGAAGTGGGAGAGGCAACCGCTGCTAATCTTGCCGCGCATTTTGAAACGCTCGATGCCATTCGCGAAGCTTCATTAGAGTCATTAGTCGATGTACAAGATGTGGGTGAGGTCGTTGCTGCTCATATTTTCAATTTCTTCAATGAAAGCCATAATACGGATGTGATAGACGCATTACTTCGAGAAGGTGTGAATTGGCCAGCCATTGAAAAACCGAATGCTGACAATTTACCACTAGAAGGCAAAACCTGTGTTATCACAGGTACACTCAGTGAAATGGGCCGCTCTGATGCAAAAGCGCGCTTGCAATTGCTGGGTGCGAAAGTCGCAGGCTCGGTAAGTAAGAATACCGATTTTTTAGTGGCAGGTGAAAAAGCAGGCTCTAAGCTGACCAAAGCACAAGAATTAGACGTAGAAGTGTGGGATGAAGCGGCGTTATTGGCCTTTCTTTCAGAACATGAGCGTTAATTAGGTTCGCTATTTAGGGCGAGCCAGCTTAATCAAAAAAAAGCGTATCATTTTAAATGGTACGCTTTTTTTATTTCCGTTTTTATATTTTTATTTATTGGGCTGTTTTCATGCGCAGTTGTCTTCTGCGTTCCCACGCCTTTCTTACTTGGAATCGCCACACCCAGTTAAGTGAAAAATAGCCTAATAGACCAAAAAATACTGAGCAAATTCCACACCCGACAAGAAATGCTGGGCCGATGGTGTTAATGCTCTCTACCACCCACTGCCAACTGAATTGGAATTCAAAGTGTTCAGGTTTGGTCCCAAGTACAGTAGTGCCGACCTTGTAGGCCCCATAGAATATTGGAGGAATAGTAAAGGGGTTTGTTACCCACACGGTTGCAACAGATAAGGGTAAATTAACGCGAAATGGAATTGCCATACCTGCTGACAGCCACATTTGAAAAGGTACCGGCCAAAAGGCAAAAAATAGTCCAATACCAAAGGCGCCAGCTGCCGAACGACGATTGAGATGCCATAAATTGGGTTCGTGGAGTACGCTTCCGAAAATCTTTAAGGCTTTGTTTTGCTTAATGCTTTGGTGATCTGGCAAAAAGCGGCGAATAAATTTTTTAGGCATAAATCTCAATGCATATCGACGATAAAAACAAAAAGGCATTCAACACAATTCCTGTGTTTCTGCCCACATAATTACCTATTGCTACGTAACAACATGAGTAATCGTATCACAATTTGGCTTACTTGTTTTTGCGCTAGCGCAATCAGTGCAGTGTTTTGGCCGTCATTGCCCAGTCAAGCGAGTATGGCCGTTTTGCTGGCGATAATCGTGATCCTTAGTGCAATATTAATATGTAAAACACGCTGCAACTACCTGTCTGGATATCTACACCGGCTTCCGTTGCCACACGTAATAGCGCACGGGGTGTTGGCAGGAGTGCTATGGCTGGCGAGTGTAGGGCATTTACACTACGCTTGGCAACTGCCAACAAGTAAAATTCAACAAGATGTCACAATTTTTGCGCGGGTATTGAGCGGTGGCTGCATACTAAATACCAATGGCAAAGCGAATGCATTATCACCTGAACATAAAACTCACACTTACACAGTCGAATTAATACGTATAGAGCGTCAGTCACCAATTCAATTTATTTTTGGTGGTAAGGCTCCATATACAGTTGAGCAATTTACAACACCAAGGGCTCGCTTAACCCAATCTTTTGTTACTTACGATGGCGACGCGCATACTATAGACACTGTTAAGTGCCTACAAGACAACGATGTATTTTCTGCTCGGGTTAAACTAAAACCCGCCTATGGGGTGTTAAACCCAGTGGGATTTAACCAGCAACAAATGCTCGTGAGTCAGAACATTCATTTCACTGGCTATATAAAAAAGGGCAGTGTTGAGGGAGTCGTGTCTTCCCCTTCAATTAGAAGTGCGTTTGCAAACGCGCTAGTGTCACTAGAGCTTGTGAACACCAAATGGTGGTTAGCACTATTACTAGGAATAAGAAACGAGTTACTGCCTGAAGATTGGACTATGCTTCAACACACAGGAACAGGGCACTTATTTAGTATTTCGGGTATGCATTTAGGCGTTATTGCCGCCAGTACATTTTTACTCTGTCATGTTGCCGTATTTTTGCTTAAATGGCTTCACACGACCATTACTAACCTGCTGCGTCGAAGCATTGATGTTGGTGAGTTAAATCTGACTTCACATCTCATTGCAACAGAAAAGACCAACAAAGTAAGCCACGTGGTTGCGCCTATTCGAATCGTTGTTATTTTTATCGTTCTATTTTGCGCGTTTGGGTATACGTGCTTAAGTGGGATGTCACTACCTGTTGTCAGGGCGTTCGTATTGGTCTGTATTGTTGCGGCATTTTCCACGTTTAAATGGTCTGTACGGCCCGTTCATGTCGGACTTGTCATGGTGGCAATGTCTATTGTGCTTTTCCCTTTGAGCATATTAAGCGCAAGTTTTTACTTAAGCATCTTTGCTGTATTGGTTATTTGGTATGTGGTCGTACGGTTTAATCTTTCCGCAAAGCCGCGATATGTTGCAGCTTTTCAACTGCAGTTTATTTTATCCATAGTGATGGTGCCGCTTACAATATTGTGGTTTGAAAGTGCGAGTATTATCAGCATAGTGGCAAACTTGGTCGCTGTGCCTGTTATTACATGCTTGCTACCGCTTTGTCTTTTAGCGCTTATTGCAGTGGCAGTCACCCAATACACTCACCCCAGTATTATTGATCTAGCCCAGCAGATTTTATTGTATGCTGACCAGTGTCTATCTTACTTGCTTGAACTATTACGTTGGCTATCAGCACAACACTTTGCATTTGTTATCGTCACCTTTTCGACGCCACAAGCATGGTGTTGTGTGTTATTGATAGCGTTAGTCTTAGCGCCACGCTTTCGTTTTAAAACTGTCTACGTTGTTGTTCTTGCTTTTTCGCTGTTGTCTCGTTTTTTTCCCACACACCCATCCATGTGGCAGCTACATGTACTTGATGCTGGACAGGCCTCGGCAATAGTAATAACAAAGGGCAAAAGGGCGGTAGTGATAGACTCTGGTGCATCTTTTAATGGCAATGCAAGAACGGCTGAAAATGTACTTTTACCATTACTTGATCAATACAACATTGATGCAATCGATCATGTAGTGCATACCCACAGTGACAACGATCATGCCGGAGGACAGCAAGTTATTGAACGTGCGCCTGTCGCAAGAAATGCCATATACTACTCGCCGCGTACGGGGTGTGAGCGAGGAAAAGTTATTTATTGGCAATCGCTAACAATAAGGTTTTTATGGCCGCTACCCGGTAATCAAGAAGACTCTAATGCTCAGTCATGTGTGGTGCGTATCAGTGATAACCGCAATCATGTGTTGATCGCAGGTGATATAGAGCGCGCATCAGAATACGCGCTTTTAACCCTGCATAAAGCATCACAGACTTTGCCATTACTTGAGGCCAACGTACTCGTTGCTCCTCATCACGGTAGCAACACATCTTCTACCGATGTATTTATAAAAGCTGTGTCACCAAAGGTGGTTATTTTTACTCAAGGCTATGAAAATAGATGGGCATTCCCGGATGAAAACGTAGTGACGCGCTACCACGATAATGATGTATCACAGTACTTAACCAGTACGCATGGGTATTTAAACGTTGAATTTGATAGCCGCGATAGTGTGCTATGTCAAAGCGAGAGCAATAACGTTCATTGTGTCAGTAGATGGGCCATAGAAACCCAAAGAATGCACAGACTAAAGCGATGGTATTTACCTGCTTATCATCCTAGTCACCTTTCTTTGTTGTCTTTAAAATTAGATTAAGTGACCCCACTTACTCACATCGGCAATTTATTCTTTCAACTAGCTACATAATTCAGACTCGCTTACATAATAATTAGCGAGCGGATATTACTGCGCTGGTGTTCATTGACGAAAGATATCGGTGCCATGGTGAAACTATAAGCAATTTTGTTGCTATATTAGTGAATTAGCGTTTTTACGAGTACAATAACCGTGTACTGCTTGTTGTCATTTTGTTTTACGAATGGTTACTAACAATGACAGCGGGCCACACGCACCACGTGGTCGTGCACAAGATTAAACAGGTTAAAAATTCATGCAGCAAGCCGACAATTCGGACTTACAAATTAAACGCTTTTTAGAATATCTAAAAGCGTACAAGATGCCTTTCTTATGTGCCATTATCGGCATGATCGGCTATTCAGCAGTTGATACTTTTGTGTTTGCACAGTTGCAACCGATGATTGATGAATCGTTAGGTAAGAATGACCACGAATACCTGCGTCTTGCAGCCTATGCCATTGTGCCGTTATTTCTACTACGCGGCTTTTTTAATTTTATGGGAAGTTACACCCTTAGCTGGATTGGTGCGCAGGTAGTGATGCGTATGCGTCAGCAATTATTTGATAAATACATTCACTTGCCAGTTGCGTTTCACGACAACCACGCAGTGGGTGGATTAATTAGTAAAGTGACTTACGACACCGAACAAGTGGCAAACGCCTCTGGAAAGGCGCTATTGACCTTGGTACGAGAAGGCGCATTAGTGATCGGACTTTTGTGTGTTATGTTTTATTACTCGTGGCAACTGTCATTGATCTTTCTTTTAATCGGACCTCTTGTCGCAATTATTGTTTCCTTTGTTAGCAAACGATTTCGCGTTGTTAGCAAAAACATTCAGCAATCTATGGGCAACCTGACTTCATCTGTCGAGCAAGCGGTGAAAGGCCATAAAGTCGTCATTATGTTTGGTGGCCAAGAGATTGAACGTGAGCGCTTTAAACAAAAGAATAATCACAATCGCCAGCAGACTATGAAGCTGAATGTCACCTCTATCTTAAGTGTTTCTTCTATCCAAGTTATTGCCTCTATTGCGCTAGCTGTAGTGCTTTATATCGCAAGTACGCCAGGTATGCTTGAAGAACTGACGGCGGGTGTGTTCATAAACGTTGTGTTTTGTATGGTTATGCTACTAAAACCGCTAAAACAATTGACGACTATCAACAATCAGTTCCAAAAAGGCATGGCAGCATGTGCGAGTATTTTTGAGATACTCGATGAGCACGATGAAGAGGATAAAGGTCAACAGACCTTTACGCGTGCCAAAGGTCATATTGAGTTTGATGATGTTACCTTTTCATACCCGGGTAAACAGACTCCAGCGTTAAGCAACGTTACCTTTAATGCCAAACCGGGCCAATCGATCGCATTGGTAGGCCGCTCTGGTAGCGGCAAGTCGACAATTTCGTCGTTGTTAACGCGCTTTTATGTGCCGCAGCAGGGGGAAATTCGACTTGATGGCGCTGCGCTGAATAGCATAGATCTTAAATCGTTAAGAGCACAGTTTGCTGTAGTGTCTCAAAATGTCACTTTGTTTAACGATAGCATTGCAAATAATATCGCCTACGGTGCCAAACAACATGTTTCAAGAGAACAAATCGAAGAGGCGGCTAAAATGGCACACGTGGAAGAGTTCTTAGCCAATCTTCCCGACGGCCTAGATACGGTAATTGGCGAGAACGGCCTTATGTTATCGGGTGGTCAGCGCCAACGTATAGCTATTGCACGCGCTATTTTGGCACAGGCGCCAATACTCATTCTGGATGAAGCCACATCTGCCCTTGATACGGAGTCGGAGCGACTCATTCAAGATGCCCTAGAGACACTACAAAAGCGTTGTACCAGTATTGTCGTTGCGCACCGCTTATCGACTATTGAAAATGCTGATTGCATTATGGTGGTTGAACAGGGGCGAATTATTGAACAGGGCAAACATGGCGAGTTACTTGAAAAAGGTGGCCATTACGCACAGTTACACGCGTTACAATTTGGTGAGGCTAAGTGACAGACAAGCGCGAACAAACCGTTCACGATAAATGGTACAACGGTCATGCGCTAGTGTGGTTGCTAGCGCCATTGGCGCTGCTGTTTTTCTTTTTGTCTGGCGTGCGTCGACTACTTTTTAAAAGCGGTATTAAAAAGCGCTTCAAGGCATCTGTACCTGTCATTGTGGTAGGTAACATTTCAGTTGGTGGTAATGGGAAAACGCCGGTAGTACTTGCACTGGCTGAGTACTACAAAAGTCGCGGTTTGAAAGTAGGGATTTTAAGTCGAGGTTATGGTGCTAAATCGCCGCAGTACCCTCGTGTGGTAACACATAACGACCCTGCTGATGAGGTGGGTGACGAGCCTCGTTTACTCGCAGGCCGCAGTGGTTGTATTGTTGTTATCGATCCGGTTCGTTCGCGCGGTGCAGCAATGTTACAAAATGAATGTGGCTGCGACCTGATAATATGCGATGACGGGCTGCAACATTACGCATTACATCGTGATGTAGAGCTAGTGGTAATGGATGAACGGCTAGTGGGTAGTGGTTATTTGCTACCTATGGGCCCGCTACGAGAAGGGCAGTGGCGTCTCGCTAAGGTTGATGCCATTGTGCACAATGCCCGTACTCTGCCTTCATTTGACCAGTCGGTATCGCCACAGTTTTTAATGTCACTTGAACCAAGTGATTTTGTGAACGTTGCCGATAGTGATAAAACAGCGACCAGAAACGAAATAAGTACACAAACCTGCAAGGCGATGGCGGGAATAGGGGACCCAAAGCGATTCTTCAATCAGTTAAAAGCAATGGGGATTACGTTAAACGAAGAACGTGCATTAGCCGACCATTTTGCTTTTTCAAGGAGTGACATACCATCAGGTAGAGTGCTTATGACTGAAAAAGATGCGGTTAAAGCAAGGGCGTTTGCTCATGATAATTGCTGGTATTTGCCAGTTACAGCCCGATTGTCTCCCGACTTTTACCAATTAGTAGACGCAAAACTGTTACGCGCAGGTTTAGCGTTAGACAATAACCAATAAGGAATAATAATGGCTTTTGATAAAAAGTTGCTAGAGGTATTGGCGTGCCCTGTATGTAAGGGAAAGCTGGTTCTAGACGATAATAACAACACATTGATCTGCCGATTTGACCGTTTAGCCTATGATATTAAAGATGGTATTCCGGTATTAATTGAAAGCAAAGCCAGCACGTTGTCTTTAGATGACGTAGATGCTACTCGATAGGTACAACTATGTCATTTACTGTTGTCATTCCCGCACGATTTGGCTCAAGTCGTTTCCCAGGTAAGCCATTAGCCATGATTAATGGCAAACCCATGATACAGCATGTGGTAGAAAGGGCTGAAGAAGCGGGTGCCGATAAGATTATAGTCGCCACTGATGATTCGCGTATTCAGAATGCTGTAAGCGAGTTTGCAAGTGTGTGTATGACATCACCTGATCATCAATCAGGTACAGAGCGCATTGCCGAAGTGTTGCAAAAAGAAAAGGTGGCGCCGACGAGTATCGTCGTTAATGTGCAAGGAGATGAACCTTTTATTCCCGCTCAAAACATCAAACAAGTGGCTGATAATTTGGCGAGAGCATCTCAGTGCCAAATGGCAACGCTATCGACGCCGATAAATGACGCACAGGACGTATTTAATCCTAATATTGTTAAGGTAGTTGTAAACAGCCTTGGTGAGTCTATTTATTTTTCACGTTCGCCAATACCTTTTGAGCGAGATAGAATGATGGCTGAGCCGTCGTCGGCAAATACAGCGTTATATCAACGACATATTGGCATTTATGCGTATCGCGCTCAGTATGTGCAGCAATATGTTGACTACGCACCCAGTGCATTGGAACAAATAGAGTCATTGGAGCAGCTACGCGCTATTTGGTATGGCGATAAAATTCATTGTGAAACTGCGATAGCGCCACCTCCAATTGGAATTGATACACCTGAAGATCTAGAACGTCTTCTCAGCACTATAAATTAACAAAGCGTAATGTTGGTTTTTGGCCATTTTTTAAAAGGGTAAAGACCGGCTTAAACGAGTAACAAGGGAATCGTTATGAATGTTGTTATTACTGGCGGTAATCGCGGAATTGGTTTAGCACTAACCAAGCAATACAAAACGCGTGGGGCAAAAGTTTTTGCTACGTGTCGAAATAGCTGTGATGAGCTTAACAGTGCCGGTGTCACTATTGTGAAGGGGGTTGATGTATCACAGCCTGATACGCTCGCTGAAAAGTTAGCGCCCTTAATGGACATTAATATTGATTTACTCATCAATAATGCAGGTGTGCTGGGCAGAGAGAATATAGAAGACTGGGATCCTAACACTATAGACTATCAGTTCCGTGTGAATGCACTTGGACCTCTATTGGTGACACAAACACTATTACCTAGACTGGCCGATCAGAGTAAAGTTGCATTGATTTCAAGCCGTATGGGCTCGATGGAAGATAATGGGTCGGGGGGCTATTACGGATACCGAATGTCAAAAGCAGCACTAAACGCAGCAGGGGTATCAATGGCGAACGATTTAAGGCCTAAAGGTATCGCGGTAGGTGTTTTTCACCCGGGCTTTGTTCAAACTGAAATGGTCAATGGCGCGGGCGACATTGACGCCGATACATGCGCTGAACGTTTAGTGGCACGTATAGACGAGTTGAATATTGAAAATGCTGGGCGCTTTATTCATTCCAACGGTGATGTCTTACCGTGGTAGACAGTTTGCGCAATTATGATAAAAAAGAGGCGCTTTCTAGCGCCTCTTTCCGTTTACTATTGTTGTTCTTCGTCGTCTTGATCTTCAGATAATACGGCCCATACGTCATGCTCGTTTGCATGAATGACTTCGGCCCAAACACGATCTCCCGGTTTTACATCATAAACACCATTTAAGTGCACCACACCATCGACTTCTGGCGCATCTGCATAAGTGCGTCCAACAGCGCCTTCGGCATCAACTGAGTCGATTACTACCTGATACTCATTTCCTATACGGGCTTTCAAACGTGCTGCACTAATTTCACCTTGTACTTCCATGAAGCGTGCTAAACGCGCTTGTTTAATATCTTCTGGTACTGGATCTGGCAGTTCATTGGCTTTTGCACCTTCAACTGGCGAATAGGCAAATGCACCTACGCGATCGAGTTGTGCTTCACGCAAGAAGTCGAGGAGTTCTTCGAATTCTTCTTCAGTTTCACCCGGGAATCCGACAATAAAAGTAGAACGGATCACCAGTGATGGACACTGCTCACGCCATTTCTTAACACGCTCAAGAACACGCTCTGATGAGCCTGGACGTTTCATTAATCGCAATATACGCTTACTGGCATGTTGGAACGGAATATCCAGATAAGGTAGGATTTTCCCCTCATTCATTAATGGAATGAGGTCATCCACATGTGGGTAAGGGTATACATAATGTAGGCGCACCCAAATTCCCATTTCGCCCAACTTTTCACACAGTTGTTGCATGTGTGTTTTAACTGGCATGCCATTCCAAAAACCTGTTCTATGTTTAAGGTCGACGCCATAGGCGCTGGTATCTTGAGAAATGACGAGTAACTCTTTCACGCCCGCGTCTTTTAATCGTTTGGCCTCATCCAATACATTGCCTACAGGGCGGCTTACTAAATCACCACGCATCGATGGAATAATGCAGAACGTGCAGCGGTGATTACAGCCCTCTGATATTTTCAGGTAGGCATAGTGTCTAGGTGTAAGTTTGACGCCATGATCAGGAATAAGATCTTCAAAGGGATTGTGGCTAGGCTTAGGAAGATGGTCGTGAACTTGTTCAACAACGGTTTCATAGGCATGAGGCCCAGTGATAGCAAGTACATTCGGGTGAAGTTCACGAATTTCGTCTTCTTTAACCCCAAGGCAACCGGTGACGATAACTTTGCCATTTTCCTTGAGTGCTTCACCAATTGTGTCTAGTGATTCTTCGACGGCGGCATCAATAAAGCCACAGGTATTAACAATAACTAAGTCTGCGTCATTATAGGTGGGTACTACATCGTAACCTTCAGTGCGCAGTTGAGTTAAAATACGCTCAGAATCCACAAGGTTTTTGGGACAGCCCAAGCTAACAAAGCCAATTCTATTTCCATTACTGGTGCTTGCATTTTGGTTCTCGCTAAGCACTTTCACTGGCGTTTCTAAGGTAGTCGTTTTGTTGGCTACTTTCTTTGGATCAAAGGTTTCAACTGTCATCTAAAATATCACCCGTAAATGACTGTGCATAAAATGGCCGCGGATTATACAGTAACTCGAGATATTTCGCAGTAGTTTACTTTAAGTATTTATCGAATAGAAATGTGAGGGTCGCAGGGGCACCACCTATTTCTCGAACAAGATTTTGCACACTCTCTATCTTTATTCGCTAGTATATTGGATGAAATTTCATCATACTTTTATGTTGTTGCTCTCTGATGTCGTTTTAACTATCACTGTAGGTCAATGAAATTTTTCTCTTTAGCCCTTTTAATACGCTTTGTTAAGTGGTGCTTACTAAGCGCTGTAGTAATGTTATCTGGCTGTGGGAATACCAGTCGTTACTTTGATGCCATCCCAAATAGCTTGACGTTATCAGTGAACCAGTCTCCTCAGTTTGTCACAGATTTTTCTCACAAATCTACGGATGACCTTTATAACTACTGCTTAGGTGTGGTTCCACAAAGCACAGAGCGACTTGTAAATAGTATAGTGTGTACACATGCGCTGTTGGCGCGCGACGACGTTTCACTTTCACAACGCCAATTTGCTCTGGGAAGACATCGCAATGCATTGATGCGATTGCTTATTTTAAAGCTTGAAGGGTTGGAGGATCGTGCACACCTTCATACTGGATTAGACTTAAATGTCCCCATCATCTTTGCTTCCCGAATAAAAGCGCGAGAACCTTCACTACAGCCAAAAGTGTTGGGTGACTATGGTATTGCGGTAGTAGTACGTGAAAATGATCTTCATCAACAAGTAGACTCAACAGACAATACCTTAAAGGGCTATTATCCGCAGGAAGGGGAGTTCCGTAGTTACACATTGATGTTCGATGGTATAAAAGTTGATGGCAAAGAAGTACTCATAAAAATCAGCAAACAGCCAATTAATGAAAGGACCACCATAAGGGTGGGGCGCAACGCTTACCTTGCACGTTACTCACCTTCAGCTGCTTATGTAGCGCTACTTAATAACTCCACTATTGATGCGATGAGTTGGAAAGGCTTTGTTGGATCTGACCTTGCCGAGGAAAGGCGAGGTGTATACGCAATTGGTCCGCTTTCAGATACCAAAATACCACTTATCATGATCCATGGTTTGAATTCTGACCCGCTTGTTTGGCGCTATTTGTCAGTAGCTATTTTAAATGACGAGTGGTTGAACGAGCGATATCAACTTTGGCATGTGCTTTACCCTACAGGCCAACCACCTTTTTATAATGCAATGAAAGTGCGCCGCGAATTAAACGAATTGCTCGATAGATTGGAGAATCCACTGTTAAAAAGGGAAGCGGTTTACATAGGGCATAGTATGGGGGGACTAATCTCTAAGCTTCTGACCACCGAATCGGGAAGTGATTTTTGGCAGGCAACCTTTGCGGTATCTAAATCAGACTATGAACGATATAGCACGGCAGATATTGATGAGTTGTTTTTCTTCTCGCCATTATTTGAGCGAAACACGGTATTTTTTCTTGATACTCCACATAAAGGTTCCGCGTTGGCTACCTCTACGATAGGTTATATTGGCAACAAGTTAGTTAGCTTGCCAGTATCATTGACCCACCTTTTTGATGGTATAGTCAGCGCTCTTGGCAACGACATTTTCACTCCCAGTATGCGCCCCTACATTGAAAACACGCGCTTTAAAAGTTTAGATGTACTCGCGCCAGGACATCCACTTATGGATGTTCTTTACAATAAACGCGTTCAAGGAGATGCCTATGCTGTTATAGGGTCAAGCTCTGAAATAGAATGCGACACACCAACGCTTTGTTCACTTATCAATGATGGTGTTGTTAACTATGACAGTGCATTTACACCTGATGCGTTAGAGACCATTATTGTCAATTCTCGCCACAATTCTTTTAAATCACCTCAAGCGGTAGATTTTATTGTGGAGCATCTTCGCAATTAATACCTTTAAAACGGTTTAATTGCCCCCACACTAACAGACCTTAATACGATTAAAACTTAGAACGCCATGTTAAAGCTGCCGCTTAAATACTACGATGAATCGGGTCGAATACTTCCCCCAAGTTGGTTATACAGCTTGCTCATCTTGCTTTGTATTGACTGGCTTGCGTTTATATTTTCACTAGCCTCACGAAGTCAAACCGACGCTTTGTTGCACTTTTTTTACCCTCAAAAAGAGAGTTTGGGATTGGGCTTAGCAGCAAGCCTACCCTTAATGGCGAGTTTGTTACTGGTTAGCCAGCGTGAACGTTTGTGGAAAAGAGAACTTATTGTATGGCGAAAGTCGGTTATCCCACTTTCTCAGCTTGGCATTATCTCACTGCTAGCCGTTCAGTTGTTCTATGCAATGCATCATCATTGGGGATTTGAATATGTGACAGGGGTGAAACTACTGATTTACAGCATTTCGCTGTATGCAATAACACGCAGTCGTCACCTTAAATGGATGATAGAGGATTGGGCAAATCCTCACCCCAAAGATGACGATGTGTCGTCTTAATTGGCGTTAATGTTGTAACGATTTATGGTTATTGAGCGCTTGTTCATAATAGGCAAAGACGCTTACTTGACTATCGTTGACTAGACGTTCATAACAAATGCCTGCAAAGGCATAAGTGTTTTCACCTACCTTCAGAAACACCGTTGGTGCGTTAGGGTTAGATTGGTCGTACACCCATTCCCCCCCAATTTGTGTTTTAAGTACTTCACCGATATACGCGCCAAAGATGTTACAAATGGTGAATACGGCTTCGTCTTCAAGTGCTTGGTCGTGATATTTATCAATAAAACTCAGTAAAATGTCATCGACTAAGCGCACACTGTCAGGAGAATTGTCTAAGGTAATATCAAATTCCGTTGAAGAAGCGACTACAGCATCTTTAGCGCAATCGGACATGAGTTTATTTAGCTCTTCAGGTGACATTGTTCTTCTCCTTTTTCACCGTTGTTGGGTGTATCGAAATACTGCGAAAAAAGTATGCCAATACAGCTTGTTATCTTATTGTGCGCAACTTATTGGCTGATGTCTATTTTTGTCCGGTTAATCGGTTGATAACACTGGCGGCTGCAAACATACCAAAGGTGGCAGTTACGGTAACAACGGCACCAAAACCACCGGCACAATCTAACCTTGTTCCGCCTTCCATAGCTGATTTATTGTAACAAACAGAGCCGTCTGGCTGAGGGTAACGCAATTGCTCAGTAGAATAGATACATTCAACACCGAAACGTCGCTTCGGGTTTTTGCTGAAGTTATAATTGCGTCTTAACTCACTGCGCAGTTTAGCTGCTAGCGGGTCTTGTGTAGTTTTCGCTAAGTCGCCTTTTGTGACTTGGGTAGGGTCAATTTGACCACCCGCTCCACCGACAGTAACAATTGGAATTTTATTGCGCTTGCAGTGTGCGATCATTGCAGCTTTGGCGCGAATACTGTCAGTTGCGTCTACCACAGCGCTATGTTGCGAAGTAAAAAGTTCTGTTA
Organism: Alteromonas sp. 009811495; assembly: GCF_028865455.1. NCBI lineage: Bacteria > Pseudomonadati > Pseudomonadota > Gammaproteobacteria > Alteromonadales > Alteromonadaceae > Alteromonas > Alteromonas sp. 009811495. The sequence continues at coordinate 2,290,709 of NZ_CP113972.1, read as the reverse complement.
CGTTGTCCGGTGTAACAAAATCTTCAACGCAATGTACAGTACAGTTGGGGTTAATAAGTGCAATTCGCTTGGCGATGGCATCAACTTTGGCTTCGCCGATGGTATCTGACAACGCGTGTATTTGTCGGTTGGTGTTAGTAACGCAAACGTCATCTAAATCAATAAGCGTTAATGTGCCAACACCTGAACGAGCAAGCGCTTCAGCAGTCCAGCTACCCACACCACCAATACCAGCAATTACAACATGGCTATTGGCGAGGTTATTGGTTTGTTCAGCACCATACAAGCGTACAATGCCCCCTAAACGCGGATCATCTGACATGTGATATTCAATACTCTTAAGCTAAATCGGTTTATGCAGGATACAACTGCGAGTTTGCGGCGCATGATCGCAAAAATCGCTAATAATGCAAGTTTTACTGTTGTAGTCTACAACGCTAGATGTGAGGGATAGTGTTTATAGTTAACAAATTGGGGCATTAATGCGAAAACATTATGATTTGGTGATAGTGGGCGCGGGAATAGTAGGGGCCGCCACGCTTAAGCATTTTGTGCAAGTCAATCCAACAAAAACGGTGTTGATGATAGAGAAAGAAGCACACAGCGCACAACATCAGACTGGTAGAAACTCAGGCGTGATCCACGCCGGTGTGTATTACCCTCCGAATTCGCTAAAAGCCCAATATTGTGTGGCAGGCTTACATGACACAATAGCGTGGTGTGAAAAAGCCAAGTTACCCTTTGAACAATGCGGAAAACTCATTGTGGCAACCAAAGAGAGTGAGCTTGAGCGATTGGAAACACTGTTTCACAATTGCACCCAGAATGGGCTTTCACCAGAGCGGGTGAATCAAGCGACACTACATCGCCTTGAGCCAAACATCGTTGGTAAAGAAGCCATTTGGGTCAAGCTAACAGGAATAACCGATTACACGGCGGTATGCCGCAGCTTTATAAACGCAGCATTAGAAACCAACAATGTGGATGTTCACTATTCTACACGTGTTGCTCATATCAACGAAACACCCAACAACGTGCAAGTTGGCCTTGCCCAGTGTGCTGACAAGAATTCTGAGCGCGTTACGCGATACGATGTCAGTTGTGATCAGTTGGTGTGTTGTGCGGGTGCTTACGCTGATACGCTAATTCGTGCTCAGGGCTTAACGCCTGATTTCAAGATTATGCCTTTTAAAGGTGTTTACTATCGCCTAAGTGAACAGTTCAACAATATAAGCGAGCGCCTGATTTACCCCGTACCAAATCCTGAAATGCCATTTCTTGGCGTTCACTTAACGAAAATGATAGGGGGATATACCACAGTTGGTCCTAATGCAGTATTAGCATTAGGGAGAGAGGCGTATACAGGTTTACCTTCGTTTTCTGAAATGTACCGCACGCTATCTTATCGCGGTTTGCATAAGCTACTTTGGCAGTATCGCAAAAGTGTCATTGATGAGATTCAAACCTCTGTAAGTAAAAAGCGTTATGCAAAACTAGTTAAGCAGTATTGTCCAGATGTATCACACGAACACTTTAGCTTTTATCGGCCGGGTATTCGTGCGCAAGCAGTAACGGACGATGGCAAGTTATTGCATGACTTTAAATTCGTACAAACTGATCGTGTATTACACGTGGGCAATGCTCCCTCGCCAGCGGCTACCAGTGCTATGCCTATAGCTCGCGCAATCGTTGAACAACTTTAGCCTAAGGCGCTACTAGTTTTATAGATTTTATAGATTTTATAGAATGGTAAATCCGTTTAAAAGCAACATACGTTCTAGTTACTACATGCTTTAATTAACCGAGTAAATTTTAGTGAAAGGTAAGAGGAATAGCGGACATGGGCTTACTAGTAGACGGAAAATGGCAAGATAAATGGTACGACACCAGTAAAAACGGCGGAAAGTTTGAACGGCAAGCTTCACAATTTCGCTCAACTATTTCAACAAAGCAAGGTGCCGAGTTCCCTGTAGAGTCTGGGCGATATCACCTCTACGTTTCATTGGCGTGTCCATGGGCCCATCGCGCGCTAATTTTTAGAAAATTAAAAGGGTTAGAGTCACATATCGACGTGTCAGTGGTGTCTCCTGACATGCTGGACAAGGGCTGGGAATTTGATGAATACCCCGGCGCGACGGGCGATAAACTTTATGGGTTCGATTACGCGCATCAGTTGTACACCAAAGTAAAGCCTGACATTACCTCACGGGTTACTGTGCCAATTTTGTGGGATAAAAAAACGCAGTCGATTGTTAATAACGAGTCAGCTGAAATTATTCGCATTTTCAACACAAGCTTCAATGAACTAACGCGAAATGACGATGACTATTATCCAGAGGCATTACGTGAAGAAATTGACGCGATTAATGACATGGTTTACCACAACATCAACAATGGAGTGTACAAATCAGGTTTTGCTACCACGCAAGACGCGTATGAAGAAGCAGTAGAAGCGCTTTTTAACGCGTTAGATACAATAGAAGAACGATTGGGTAAGCAGCGTTACCTTGTAGGAAGTACACTAACCGAAGCTGACTGGCGGCTATTCACTACACTTATCAGATTTGACCCTGTTTACCATGGCCATTTTAAGTGCAATATAAAGCAAATTGCAGACTATCCGAATTTATTCGGTTACATGAAAGAGTTGTATCAACACCCGGGTATTGCACAAACGGTCAACTTTGATCACATCAAACGCCATTACTATTACAGTCACACAATGATCAACCCTACGCAGGTTGTGCCTGTTGGGCCGCAACAGGACTTAATGTCTCCTCACGGCAGAGACAAACAGTACTAAGGGGAAATGATAATGAGCGCAAACGTAGTTAACAAAACACTGAGCAAAAAAGTAAAAGGTATCGCAACAAGTGATGGGGCAGGTGTGTCGCTGACACGCATCATCGGACAACCCGCTTTACCGCGCTTAGATCCATTCCTCATGCTCGATTTTTTTGGCTCTGATAAGCCGGGTGAATATATTGCTGGTTTTCCCGCTCACCCACACCGAGGCTTTCAAACGGTAACTTATATGCTCGCAGGGAAAATGCGTCATAAAGACTCGGTGGGTAACGAGGGTGTTATTGAAGCGGGTGGTATTCAATGGATGAATGCAGGTAAGGGCATAATTCATGAGGAAATGCCTGAACAACAAGAAGGGCTGTTACAAGGTTTTCAGTTATGGGTAAATCTACCCGCAGCTGAAAAAATGTCGAGTCCAAATTATCAAGACATACCACCGGCTACGGTTCCGACAGTGAATGTGGGTGATGCATCGATAAAAGTATTAGCCGGTGTATTAGGTGACACAGTAGGGCCCGTTAAAACCACAGCAGTTGCACCTACATTTATTGATGTAACCTTACATAAAGGTAGTGTCACTATACCCATACAACAAAGTCACGTAGGTTTTATTTACGTGTATGAGGGAGCGATAGTGCTTAATTATGGAGAGAACAAAACCGCATTAGGAGCCTTAGAACTTGGCGTGCTAAGTAGTGAAGGCGAATTACTCGATATTACGGCTAGCGACAACGCAAAGTTTATTGTTGTGACAGGTAAGCCCATAAACGAGCCTATTGTGCAATACGGGCCATTTGTAATGAATACACAGTCAGAAATTGTTCAAGCATTTAATGATTATCAAAATGGAATGTTAACCGCGTAACATTGTTGATATTAGTTGGTGAAAGACAGTGCAATGGTGTCGTGCTACCATTTAGTAACGCATCCTAAGGAAAGGCATGGCACCTATGCACTTTGAACGCATTGACCCAAAGCACGTACTTTCGCTTTTAGATTTTGAAAATCGTAACAGGCATTTTTTCGAAACTTACATTGCTCCGCGTGATAACGCATTCTATTCCCTTGATGGTGTAGGAAACCATATCAGCGAACTTCAATACCTTGCCAAGTGCAACCGCGCACTAAGTTTTGTCTTGATTGAAAATAATCGTATTGTCGCACGCGCAAATCTTAAAAATATAGAGAGTAAATGCGCTGAAATTGGCTATCGCGTGTCTGAAGAGGCAACTGGTAAAGGGGTGGCGTCTTTATGCGTTGAATTCCTTATTAGTGAAGCTAAGCGTAACGGTATCATAAGCATTAAAGCTGAGGTCATGGACAATAATCGAGCTTCAGACAAAGTCCTGTTGAAAAACAACTTCGTACCTACGCTTTGCTACTTAAAAAAGTACCTTCACAATAATATTCCTATTAACAGCGTACTTTACGAATTTTATGTAGAGTAATGTGTAGAGTAAAAAGAACAAAACGCCTTATTCGCTTATTTAGCGCCTTTGCTTGCGCGTCTTCGCACTATATTCCTGTGCTATGTTCATGTCTTATTTTGTTGTGTTTAGTGAAGGGCGAATTAACAACACGCCCTTTCTATTCGATTAACAAGTTTTAATGTTTGTTATATTAAAATCAATTACTTGGTATGGTTATGCGTAACTTTTAGATGGGTTTATTAGCTTGAAATCAGCCATATCATCCAAGCATGTGTAGCCACAACAACAGTGGTAAGTGCCATACGCAGACTTATGTAGCTGACAATCTGATCTTTTGACATGCTGAGCGTGAATTTATCGTAGAGCAGAATCCCAACATAACTTAACGATAAGATACCTAACACTTTTGCATCGTAGGCGAAGACTAAACATAACCAACCAATAATCGTTGGTAACATCGCTATGTACATTTGCTTGTCATAACGTTGGTTACTTATCGCATCCCACCAATGAATACCACCAAAAAACGATAACAAGACTGCTGAGTATTGGACGAAATACGCGACACTTTGGGCAAGTGACATTAGGTCTAACTTATACGCTATAGGCAGCCCAACAAATGGGATAAGACCCGCTACTCCTAAAATAACGACTGAATAGGGCATTGATACTCCTCAAACAAAAATAGCGCCAGTCAGGCGCTATTTTTACTACCAATAATAATACTTAGTTCAGTATTACTTAATCGGGCTATATTTACGCTGGTTATGACCAGTGTAAAGCTGACGAGGACGACCGATTTTTTGCTTCGGATCGCTCATCATTTCATGCCAATGTGAAATCCAGCCTACTGTACGAGACAGTGCGAAGATACACGTGAACATGTTGGTAGGAATACCAATCGCTTTAAGTACGATACCAGAGTAGAAGTCAACGTTCGGGAACAGTTTCTTCTCTGCGAAGTATGGGTCGCTCAGCGCGATTTTTTCTAGTTCCATTGCGACTTCAAGAAGTGGATCTTTAACGTTTAGTTCGCTAAGCACTTCATGGCAGCTTTCACGCATTACTGTAGCACGTGGATCGTGGTTCTTGTAAACGCGGTGACCGAAGCCCATAAGACGGAATGGGTCGCTCTTGTCTTTAGCACGTGCAATAAACTCAGGAATACGGTCAACTGTGCCGATTTCTTCAAGCATATTTAGGCATGCTTCGTTTGCACCACCGTGCGCTGGGCCCCAAAGTGACGCTACACCCGCTGCGATACACGCATAAGGGTTAGCACCTGAAGAGCCTGCTAGACGTACTGTAGACGTTGATGCGTTTTGCTCATGGTCAGCGTGAAGCGTAAAGATGCGGTCCATAGCGCGTTCAACAGCAGGGCTGATTTGATATTCTTCTGCAGGAACAGAGAACATCATGTTCAGGAAGTTAGCTGCATAGCTTAGGTCGTTTCTTGGATATACAAACGGCTGACCGATGTTGTATTTGTAGCACATAGCAACAAGCGTTGGCATTTTCGCAATTAAGCGATGTGCGCTGCGAATGCGTTGTTCTTCGTTTGATACGTCAAGATCGCTATGATAGAAAGACGACATTGCGCCCACAGTACCGCAAAGCATCGCCATAGGGTGGGCGTCGTTGCGGAAACCATGGAAGAACATGTTAATTTGCTCATGTACCATGGTGTGACGTGTGATAGTGTCTTTAAATTCTGCGTACTGCTCTTTCGTTGGTGCGTCACCGTGAAGTAGCATGTGGCATACTTCTAAGTAGTCAGCGTCGCGTGCAAGTTCTTCAATAGGGAACCCGCGGTGTAGAAGTACACCTTGTGCGCCATCGATATAGGTAATTGCTGACTCGCAAGATCCTGTCGCCATAAAACCTGGGTCGTACGTGAAATAGCCGTGTTGGCCAAGCGTACGAACATCAATTACATCTTGTCCTTCGGTGCCAGACAAGATAGGAAGCTCGATTTCCTTACCGCCGGCTTTAAGAATGGCTTTCTGATCTGCCATAAAATGCTCTCCTCAGAATGGTTCTGTTTGCAGCGAAAACGGACGAAAATATCCGCTTCGTTGGGAAAAGTGGGCGTATTTGTACTTTATTATGCACTAACAAGTCAATTTAATTGCATATTTGCACAATAAATATTCCGAATTGCTGAAAAAAATAATTAGCAATCGGATAACGATTTTTTAACGCGTTGGGAATTCACTTTGCCCGATACGGTGCAATTATCAATGGCTTTTCGACAAAGGTAAACCACCGAACGATAATTATATTAGCACCTCAGTTTAAAAAGTAACCTTTTGATGTGGAATAATTACCCATCCAGATTAAAAGTCGTTAATTTCTGATGTATTCGCATAGTTATTAGTTTTGCGTACTGGTAAACTGCGCCCACTGTTTACACTGTCGAATACGTGAGATGTAGGCAATATTGATCTCTTTTTAGTCAATATTATTACAATATTGTGTTTACTGAGACTAAAGTCTTACTACGGCACAAAAAATTGTAATTATATACTACGCTGGATATACTCAGCGGTGCTTTGAATACGGAATAATTATTCTGTTAGAGGCATTAAAGAATAATTCACAAATTGTTAACAACTCAATGGATGAGGCAATTAACAGGTTAAAAATCGAATTGACTTACTCAGGACATAATAAGGTAAGAAATTCATTATCCCCTACGGATTAAACAGGCATACATTGTGAAAAAGCAAAGACCAGTAAATTTAGAACTCAATACTATTAAATTTCCGCCCTCTGCTATTTCGTCAATTCTCCACCGTGTTACCGGTGTTGCTATGTTCTTCGCGCTACTTTTTGTAATTTGGGCTTGGGCAGTATCTGTTCACTCGCCTGAAGGTTTCGCGAACGTGCAAGCAATCATGGACGGTTTCCTTGGAAAATTTGTCGCAATTGGCACAGCTTCAGCGCTGACATATCACATTCTAGGCGGCCTAAGACACGTTGTTATGGATTTAGGTCACTGGGAAGAATTAGAGTCAGGTAACACAAGTGCAAAAGCAGTAATCGCACTTTGGGTTGTTCTGACCGTAGTATTGGGAGTTGCACTATGGTAACCAACCAAGCAAGCATTAAGCGCGATGGCGTTCAAGATTACGTTTCATTACGCGCTACCGCAGCAATTATTTTCGCGTACTCGGTTTTCATGGCGTGGTTTTTCATTACCACCGATAACCTAACCTTTATCGAATGGCGAGGGTTGTTCTCTGGCCTGGCTATGAAAGTTTTCACATTGGCAGCACTTATTGCAGTGATGATCCACGTACGTATCGGCCTATGGCAGGTACTAACAGACTACGTTAAAGCGGCAGGTCTACGTGCAGTATTACAATATGTTCTAAATATCATCGCGTTTGGCTACGTTGCTGTCGGCCTATTCGTATTGTGGGGAGTGTAAGATGAGTTTACCCGTTCACGAGTTTGATGCAGTAGTAATTGGTGCTGGTGGTGCAGGTATGCGCGCCGCACTACAGATTTCACAATCTGGTAAATCATGTGCACTACTATCAAAAGTTTTTCCAACCCGTTCTCATACTGTGTCTGCACAGGGTGGTATTACCGTAGCTCTTGGTAATTCGCACGAAGATAACTGGGAATGGCACATGTACGATACCGTTAAGGGTTCTGATTACATCGGTGACCAAGACGCTATCGAGTATATGTGTAAAACCGGTCCTGAAGCGATCATTGAAATGGAAAACATGGGTCTTCCTTTCTCTCGTTTCGAAAACGGTAAAATATACCAGCGTCCTTTCGGTGGCCAGTCAAAGAACTTTGGTGGCGAGCAGGGCGCTCGTACGGCAGCGGCTGCTGACCGTACAGGTCATGCACTTTTGCACCTTCTTTATCAACAAAACGTAAAGAACAAAACAAAGGTTTTCTCTGAGTGGTACGCACTCGATTTAGTGAAGAACCAAGACGGTGACGTTGTGGGTTGTACAGCAATCGACATCGAAACTGGCGAAGTAGTTTACTTCAAATCACGCGCTGTTGTTCTTGCAACAGGTGGTGCAGGCCGTATCTATGCATCTACAACTAACGCTCACATCAACACAGGTGACGGCGTTGGTATGGCACTACGTGCCGGCGTTGCGGTTCAAGATATGGAAATGTGGCAGTTCCACCCAACGGGTATTGCTGGCGCAGGTACCTTGGTAACAGAAGGTTGCCGTGGTGAAGGTGGTTACCTTCTAAACAAAGACGGCGAGCGTTTCATGGAGCGCTATGCACCTAACGCTAAAGACCTAGCAGGTCGTGACGTTGTTGCACGTTCAATGATGACGGAAATTCGTGAAGGTCGTGGTTGTGAAGGCCCATGGGGTACTCACATTAAGCTTAAGCTTGACCACCTTGGTAAAGACGTACTTGAATCACGTCTTCCGGGCATCCTTGAGCTTTCACGTACATTTGCACACGTTGACCCAGTGAAAGAGCCAATTCCAGTAATTCCTACTTGTCACTATATGATGGGTGGTATTCCTACAAATGTTGATGGCCAATGTCTAACCGTTGATGAAAACGGTAATGACAAGGTAGTTAACGGTTTATTTGCTTGTGGTGAGATTGCGTGTGTATCGGTACACGGTGCGAACCGTCTTGGCGGTAACTCACTACTTGACCTTGTTGTATTCGGTCGTGCGACTGGTTTACACCTTGGTAAGACATTGTCTGAAATGGCACCAACACGTGACGCATCAGAATCTGATCTTGAAGCTTCAATGACGCGTTTCAATCGTTGGGAAAATTCAGAGAAAGGTAAGGGCGAAGACCCAGTACAAATTAAGAAAGACTTGCAGAAATGCATGCAGCTTAACTTCTCAGTATTCCGTGAAGGTGAAGCAATGGCAGAAGGGCTTAAAGAACTTAGCGAGATTCGCGAGCGTCTTAAGCATGCACGCCTTGACGACAAGAGCGCAGACTTCAATACCCAGCGTATTGAGTGTTTAGAGCTAGATAACCTTATGGAAACCGCGTACAGCACAGCAGTAGCAGCGAACTTCAGAACGGAAAGCCGTGGCGCGCACAGCCGCTTCGACTTCCCAGATCGTGATGATGAGAACTGGTTATGCCACAGCATCTACGATCCAAACACTGATAAAATGCTTAAACGTGAAGTGAATATGGCGCCAAAGCTTAGGGAAGCATTCCCACCTAAAGTGCGTTCATATTAAGAGAGGCAACGATCATGCAATTAACTTTTTCGATTTATCGTTACAACCCTGAAGTAGACGCAAAGCCTCGCATGCAAGACTACACTCTAGAAGTAGAGGAAGGTCAAGACATGATGGTGCTAGACGCGCTACTTGCACTTAAAGAGCAGGATCCGACGCTTTCTTTCCGTCGCTCGTGCCGTGAAGGTGTATGTGGTTCAGACGGTGTGAACATGAATGGTAAAAATGGCCTAGCATGTATTACTCCGCTTTCTGCACTGGGCAAAGGTAAAATAGTAGTTCGTCCACTTCCAGGTTTGCCAGTAGTGCGTGACCTTGTAGTAGACATGACACAGTTCTACACACAGTACGAGAAGATTAAGCCATTCTTAATCAACGACAGCAAACAGCCGCCAGCACGCGAGCACCTTCAGTCACCTGAAGAGCGCGCGAAATTAGACGGTTTGTACGAATGTATTCTGTGTGCGTGTTGTTCTACATCATGTCCGTCGTTCTGGTGGAATCCAGACAAGTTTATCGGTCCTGCAGGTCTACTTCACGCTTATCGTTTCCTTATCGATAGCCGTGACACTGCAACAGAAGAGCGTCTTAACGACCTTGATGATGCGTTCAGCGTATTCCGCTGTCACGGTATCATGAACTGTGTAAGTGTTTGTCCTAAGGGCTTGAACCCAACGAAAGCGATTGGCCAAATTAAGTCAATGCTTTTACAACGGGCTGTTTAGTACTATATTCTGATAACTTCTTTTAGTTACAGATAGCGATGCTCTAAATAGCCATCCAACAGGATGGCTATTTTTTTATATATTCGTTGTTATAACACTTGGTTATGCTGAGAATAACCTTATAATACATCTTGATTGTTAACTAGATTTTATAAAACGTAGCAAGGCAAATTAAATGCAAGAAAGCGTGATGAAAGCGTGGTGGGATTCCTCGCACATGGCAGGTGCCAACGCTGCCTATGTTGAAGAGTTGTATGAAGCATATTTAGAAGACCCTCAAAGTGTCTCTGAAACTTGGCGACAAATCTTCGATAACCTCCCCAAAGTCGATGGCGTAGAGTTAGAAACCAATCATACAGCAATTAAAAATCAGTTTAGGCAACTTGCTGCGTTAGGGCCTACTGCCCGTATGTCTAGTCCATCAGTGCCTTCAGCAAATGTTTCTGATGACAGGCAAGTTAAAGTTCTTCAGTTAATCAATGCTTTCCGTTTCCGCGGTCATCAAAATGCTAACCTTGATCCATTAGGTCTTTGGAAGCAAGAGCGTGTTCGTGACATTGAACTATCTCACCACAACCTTTCTGAGCAAGATTTCGATTCAGTATTTAACGTAGGTTCTTATGCCATCGGCAAAGACTCTATGTCTCTAGGAGAGTTGTTTAAGTCGCTTAATAGAACATATTGTGGGTCAATCGGTGCTGAGTATATGCACATCACCGATACTGACCAAAAGCGTTGGTTACAACAAAAAATTGAATCAGTGCAGGCAAAACCTGAAATCTCACGTGATGAGAAGCTAAGCATTTTGAAAGGTTTGACTGCTGCTGATGGCATGGAAAAATACTTGGGTTCTAAGTTCCCAGGTGCAAAGCGTTTCTCACTAGAAGGTGGTGATGCGTTAATTCCAATGCTTAAAGGTTTGATTACCAAAGCCGGAACCGCAGGTACGAAAGAGGTGGTTATCGGTATGGCCCACCGTGGTCGTTTGAACGTGTTAGTTAACGTTCTGGGTAAAAACCCGTCAGTGCTATTTGATGAGTTCTCTGGTAAGCACGACGACTCGCTGGGCGCGGGTGACGTGAAATACCACGCAGGCTTCTCGTCAGACTTCGCGACGCCAGGTGGTAATGTTCACCTAGCGCTAGCATTTAACCCGTCTCACCTTGAAATTGTAAATCCAGTGGTGATGGGGTCAGTACGTGCCCGTCTAGCTAGACGTAATAACGACACCAATACTGTGTTACCAATTACCATTCACGGTGACTCGGCAATCGCTGGTCAAGGCGTGGTACAGGAAACCTTCAATATGTCACAAACTCGCGGCTTTGCTGTGGGTGGTACCGTACGTATCGTGGTAAACAACCAAGTTGGTTTTACTACATCTAAGACAGAAGACACACGCTCAACGCAATACTGTACTGACATTGCGAAAATGGTGCAGGCACCTATTTTCCACGTTAACTCTGACGACCCAGAAGCAGTTGCATTCGTTACTCAGCTTGCGCTTGAATATCGCAACAAGTTCAAAAAGGATGTGGTAATCGACCTAGTCTGTTACCGCCGACACGGTCACAACGAAGCTGATGAGCCAAACGCAACTCAGCCGTTGATGTACCAAAAAATTAAAAAACACCCAGTACCTCGCGCTATCTATGCTGACCAACTTATTGCGGAAGGCGTAATAGAGCAGCGTGATGCTGACCGCTATATTGAAGAGTATCGCGCAGCGCTTGATCACGGTGCATGTGTGGTAGAAGAATGGCGTCCAATGACTGAGCACAGTGTTGACTGGTCTCCGTACCTTGGTCACGACTGGGATACACCATATGATGGTGCTGTTAGCGTTGAAAAACTAAAAGCACTCGGTGAGTCAATTACAACAATTCCTGAAGAGCACAAGCTTCAATCACGCGTTAACAAGCTTTATCAAGATCGTAAAGCAATGGTTGCTGGCGAGAAGCTACTCGATTGGGGTATGGCTGAAAACTTAGCCTATGCCACTATTGTTGATGCTGGCGATGACATTCGTATTACTGGCCAAGACTCTGGCCGTGGTACTTTCTTCCACCGTCACGCTGTACTGCATAACCAAAAAGATGCTTCTACTTATATGCCGCTTCAACACATTCGTGAAGGGCAGGGTGAAATTGAAATATATGACTCTGTACTTTCAGAAGAAGCGGTTATGGCATTTGAATACGGTTTCGCAACGGCAGAGCCAACGTGCTTAACTATTTGGGAAGCACAATTTGGTGACTTCGCTAACGGTGCGCAAGTAGTATTCGACCAATTCTTAAGCTCAGGTGAAGCAAAGTGGGGCCGTTTGTGTGGTCTTACCGTTTTACTTCCACACGGTTACGAAGGTCAAGGTCCAGAGCACAGCTCTGCACGTCTTGAGCGTTTCCTTCAAATGTGTGCTGATCACAACTGGCAAGTGTGTGTACCATCAACACCTGCACAGGTTTACAACATGCTTCGTCGCCAGGTTGTGCGTCCAATGCGTAAACCTCTTATTGTGATGTCACCTAAGTCATTGTTACGTCACCCGCTTGCTGTATCTTCAATGGAAGAATTGGCGGAAGGTAAATTCCACAATGTTATCGGTGAAATTGACGATATTGATCCGAAGAACGTTAAGCGTGTGGTGATGTGCTCAGGTAAGGTTTACTACGATTTGTTAGATCAGCGCCGTAAAAATGAGCAAACAGACGTTGCAATCATACGTTTAGAGCAACTTTATCCATTCCCACAAGAAGAATGCGCTAAAGTTGTGGCACAATACAGCCATGTTAAAGATTGGGTTTGGTGCCAAGAAGAGCCTCAAAACCAAGGTGCTTGGTATTGTAGCCAACACCACTTCTGGCAAGCAATTCCAGATGGTGCAAAATTAACATATGCGGGCCGTGATGCATCCTCGTCGCCTGCAGTAGGTTATGTTTCCGTTCACAACCAGCAACAGAAAGCCCTGGTTGAAGACGCACTCACAATTAAATAAGGAACAGTAATGACAATTGAGATAAAAGTTCCGGTTCTACCTGAGTCAGTTGCCGATGCCACCATTGCAACCTGGCACGTTAAAGCCGGTGACGCAGTTAAACGAGACCAGAACCTGGTTGATATTGAAACTGATAAAGTGGTTTTAGAAGTTGTGGCACCAGCGGACGGTACAATGGGTGAAATCTTAAATGAAGAGGGTGCGACTGTTTTAGGCGAGCAAGTCATTGCTAAGTTAGAAGAGGGTAGCGCTGCTGCTCCTGCTGCGTCTAAATCTGACGAGTCAAAAGAAGAATCAAAAGCTTCTGCACCGGCTGCATCAGGTAAAGCGTCTGACGTAAAAGTGCCTGTACTTCCAGAGTCGGTTGCTGACGCTACTATTGCTACATGGCATGTTGCGGTAGGCGAAGCAGTATCACGCGACCAAAACTTAGTAGATATCGAGACAGACAAAGTTGTTCTTGAAGTTGTAGCGCCTGCTGACGGTTCACTAAGCGAAATCATTGCAGAAGAAGGTGCAACGGTAACGGCTGAAGAAGTGATTGCAAAGTTTGTTGAAGGCGCAGCAAGCGGTGCATCTGCACCTGCGGCATCTGCCGAGTCTGACGATAGCGACGACAGCAGCGATGCACTAAGCCCTTCAGTACGTCGTCTACTTGCTGAAAAAGGCGTAGATGCGGCGAAAGTGAAAGGCACAGGTAAAAATGGCCGCATCACTAAAGAAGACGTAGAAAAGTATCTTAAAGGCGGCGACAGCTCAGCTAAGGCAGCGCCTGCAGCAGCTGAAGCACCAGTGGCAGACTTGCCAACGGGTAACCGTACTGAAAAGCGTGTTCCTATGACACGTCTTCGTAAGACTATTGCAAACCGTCTTCTTGAAGCGAAAAACTCTACTGCAATGCTAACTACGTTTAACGAAGTTAACATGAAGCCTATCATGGACCTTCGTAAGCAGTATCAAGAGAGCTTCGAAAAACGTCACGGCATTCGCTTAGGCTTTATGTCGTTCTACGTTAAAGCGGTTACTGAAGCACTTAAGCGCTTCCCAGAAGTTAACGCGTCAATCGACGGTGATGACATTGTTTATCACAACTACTTCGACGTATCGATTGCCGTTTCTACACCACGTGGTCTTGTGACGCCAGTACTTAAAGATACTGACACGCTCGGCATGGCAGGTGTTGAAAAAGGAATTAAGGAACTAGCACTTAAAGGTCGTGACGGAAAACTGTCATTGGCTGAACTACAAGGTGGTAACTTCACAATCACCAACGGTGGTGTGTTTGGTTCACTAATGTCTACACCAATCATTAACCCGCCACAAAGCGCTATCTTGGGCATGCACAAAATCCAAGATCGTCCAATGGCAGTTAATGGCAAAGTAGAAATTCTACCAATGATGTACCTAGCACTTTCTTATGACCACCGCATTATCGATGGTAAAGAGTCAGTTGGGTTCTTGGTAACAGTTAAAGAGATGCTAGAAGATCCAACACGTTTACTACTAGACGTATAAGACTTTCGTCTCACTTAATTGTGGTTGGGCGCTTAGCTTGTGTTATCTTGCTTAGCGCCTAACGCAACGCTGATATTTACCCTATAATATCAGTCTAAATAATCAAGTCGCATACGCGGCTTTTGTCTTACTAAAAATCGGATAGAAACACCATGAATTTGCATGAATACCAAGGTAAGCAGCTATTCAAAGAATACGGTTTGCCTGTTTCTGAAGGATACGCAGCAGACACTGCTCAAGGTGCTGTAGAAGCCGCTGACCGAATCGGCGGAGAAGAGTGGGTAGTTAAGTGTCAGGTACACGCGGGCGGTCGCGGTAAAGCTGGCGGTGTAAAGCTAGTTAAAAACAAAGACGACATTCGCGCTTTCGCTGAAAACTGGCTTGGCAAAAATTTGGTGACTTTCCAGACTGACGAAAATGGTCAGCCTGTGAGCAAAATCCTTGTTGAATCTTGCACAGATATCGCTAACGAGCTTTACCTTGGTGCAGTAGTTGACCGTACAACCCGTCGCGTTGTATTTATGGCATCTACTGAAGGTGGCGTTGAGATTGAAACTGTTGCAGAAGAGACTCCAGAAAAAATTCTTAAAGCTGAAATCGACCCAATTGTAGGTCCTCAGCCTTACCAAGCACGCGAAATGGCGTTTGCTCTTGGTCTTTCTGGCGTTCAAATTAAGCAATTTACTCAAATCTTCCTTGGCCTAGCTAAGATGTTTGAAGAGCTTGACGTTGCGCTTATCGAAATTAACCCGCTAGTAATCAAAACTGACGGTAACCTACACTGCCTAGACGCAAAAGTAGGTATCGACGGTAACGCACTATATCGTCAGCCTAAGCTGAAAGATATGCAAGATCCTTCACAAGAAGACGCGCGTGAAGCACACGCGGCTCAGTGGGAGCTTAACTATGTTGCACTAGACGGTAACGTAGGTTGTATGGTTAACGGTGCAGGCCTAGCAATGGGTACAATGGACATCGTAAACCTACACGGCGGCAAGCCAGCTAACTTCCTAGATGTTGGTGGCGGCGCGACTAAAGAGCGTGTAGCTGAAGCATTCAAGATCATCCTTTCTGATGACAATGTTAAAGCGGTATTGGTTAACATCTTCGGTGGTATCGTACGCTGTGACATGATTGCAGAAGGTATTATCGGTGCGGTTAAAGAAGTAGGCGTAGAAGTACCAGTAGTTGTACGTCTAGAAGGTACCAATGCAGAGCTTGGCCGTGACGTTCTAGCGAACTCTGGTCTTGATATCATCGCTGCTGAATCGCTAACTGATGCAGCACAGAAAGTTGTTGCTGCAGCGGAGGGCAAATAATGTCTGTATTAATTAATAAAGATACTAAAGTAATTTGTCAGGGTTTCACTGGCGGTCAGGGTACATTTCACTCTGAACAAGCAATTGCTTACGGTACGCAAATGGTTGGTGGTGTTACACCAGGCAAAGGCGGTACTGAGCACCTAGGTCTTCCAGTATTCAATACTGTACGTGAAGCGGTAGAAGCAACTGGCGCAACTGCAACAGTTATCTACGTACCAGCACCTTTCTGTAAAGATTCAATTGTTGAAGCTGCAGATGCGGGTATCGAGCTAATCGTATGTATCACTGAAGGTATCCCAACGCTTGATATGCTTTACGTTAAAGAATACGTAGAAGCAAAAGGCGTTCGCATGATTGGTCCAAACTGCCCAGGTGTTATCACTCCTGGAGAGTGTAAAATTGGTATCATGCCTGGTCACATTCACAAGCCTGGTAAAGTAGGTATTGTTTCTCGCTCTGGTACACTTACGTACGAAGCGGTTAAGCAAACTACTGACGAAGGTTTCGGCCAGTCTACCTGTGTTGGTATCGGTGGCGACCCAATTCCTGGTTCAAACTTCATCGACATCCTTCAGATGTTCCAAGACGACCCACAAACAGAAGCTATCGTTATGATCGGTGAGATCGGCGGTACTGCAGAAGAAGAAGCGGCTGCATTCATCAAAGCGAATGTAACTAAGCCTGTTGTTTCTTACATTGCAGGTGTAACGGCTCCTCCAGGTAAGCGTATGGGTCACGCTGGTGCAATCATCGCAGGCGGTAAAGGTACTGCTGATGAGAAATTTAAAGCACTAGAAGACGCAGGCGTTAAGACTGTACGTTCGCTAGCTGACATCGGTAAAGCACTACGCGAAACTACCGGTTGGTAATAAGCGCTAGCAAGCAAGATGTTAAAAGCCCGCTTTAAGCGGGCTTTTTTGTGCACGTAATCGCTAGTAGGCATAGTGATGTCATATGCAAACGTATTCAGTTTGTAAAGGAAAGGTTTGTAAGTAACATGACATTAAAATTTTTCGTTAAAAAAGTATAAAGACAATGATAAAGAAAACAGCCGTTGCTTGCTTTGCCTCTTTTATTGCCTGTGCATCATTTGCCGATGAATACTTAACCTTTTTCATGGCTGGCCAATCAAATATGGATGGGTATGGCTACGTATCAGACTTACCAAAAGCACTTAATGGTCAGCAAGATGTCATGATATTTCATGGAAATGGCGTTTTTGATAACCAATCTGGCGGCGGTGAAGGTGTTTGGGATTTACTTTCCCCTGGTCACGGTACGGGCTTTTCATCAAATGGTAAGGACAACACGCTTTCCAATAGGTTTGGCTCTGAGCTGTCATTTGCTCAACGAATTCAGGCGTTATATCCAAACAAGAAAATCGCGATAATAAAGTACGCGGTGGGAGGTACTGGATTGGCGCCTAATACTGGTTATAGCAATTGGTATCCAAACTTCAATGAGGGCAAAGGCCTAAATCAATATGACTTTGCCCTTCGAACTATTACAAATGCCTATGCTCATCACGATATCAATAATGATGGTAATCCAGATACATTGAAACCTATGGGTATTATTTGGATGCAAGGTGAAGCTGACGCGCATGCCAGTCCAGAATCTGCAGATTCTTATCTTAATAACTTAACGGCTTTAATGAACCTATTTCGCGCAGCGCTTAGAGTTGATGACTTACCTGTCGTTATTGGAAAAATTACTGACTCTGAACTCGGTGAAGAGGATATTATGCCTTACATAAGTAGAGTGCACCTCGCACAACAACTCTTTGTAGGCAAAGACACCTGTGCATTTTATATGACTAACTCTGACAGTTATACCTACGGTGATGATCCATGGCACTACACGAGTAAGAGCTTTATTGAAATGGGTAACGACTTTGCAAATGCTTATCACACACTAGCAAAACAGTGCAGTGTGGAAGGTAAGTAATATGTCTAAGAAAACCACTACATCGTATTTACTCATACCAGTATTAAGCCTTTTTGTAGCATTTTCGAGCTTTGCGTCTAAAGAGGTCCCTTATCAAAACGATTGGTTAAAAGCGCATTACCAGCACCGATTAGCGCTTTTCTCGACGCAGCCGGTAAATGAAGGCGATATTGTTTTTATTGGTGATAGCCTTACGGAGTTAGGTGCAAATTGGGCAGTCCGATTCGAGAACTTGAAAGTTCGTAATAGAGGAATACGTGGTGATACGACTTATGGTGTTTTAGCGAGATTGGATGAGTTAAAACAAAGCAAGCCGTCAGCTGTTTTCCTGTTGATCGGCATAAATGATATTTTCAATATAGTTTATGAAAATCAAATTGAGAAGTTATCGGATACTGCAACAAACATTAATAAAATAGCTAAGCAGTTGAAATCGTCCCTCCCTAACACTCAAATCTTCGTACTTGGCCTGCTTCCTGACCACCGCGACTTTATTACTGTGATGGCGAAAGAAGGAAATAATCAACTATCTTCACAGGAAAGTGAAAATTTCACCTTTATCAACTTTCATGATTTACTTTCCGTTGATGGGACAATGAATGCAAAACTAACGACAGACGGAACTCACCTAAACGAGGAAGGTTACAAAATTTGGAAGAAAGCACTTCAGCCTTATTTGGATAGTTTAAAATGAAAGCTCACACAGTTTTGTTCATTGCATTGGCTTCATGTTTTCAAGAAGCCGGAGCCGACGTAACTTATCCAGATGGAAGTAAAAAGGCGGTAATTTTTAGTTTTGACGATGGGCTAGAACAAGACAAAAGGTTAGTAGAACTACTTAATCAATATGGCCTTGTAGGAACATTTAATTTGAGTTCTGGGTTGTTTTCCCAAAACGCGCTCTGGTTAACAGATTTCCTCGGTGAAACTAGTCGGTATGTTGCCCGTGAAAACGTCGCATCATTGTATGTAAAACATGAGATTGCTAGCCATAGCCATACTCATCCTGTCCTTCCAAACCTAAAACATAGCGATGCAAAATATCAGGTTACGAAAGACAAGACGTTATTGTCTGAATTAGCTTCGTATCCAGTCGTTTCCTTTGCATACCCGCTAGGTGCTTATGATGACGCTACTATTGAAGTTATTAAAGCCGCCGGATTTACAAATGCTCGAACGGTACAGAGTACAAACAGCTTTACTTTGCCAAGTAATTTATTCGAGTGGCATCCGACCGTTCACCACAGTGAAGCACTATCATTTGCAAAAGAGTATGTTGAATTGAATGAGGACGAGCTCACGGTTTTTATGGTGTGGGGGCATTCTTGGGAGTTTGATCAAAACCTACCAAAAAATAATTGGGATTACTTCGAAACTGTTTTACAAACGCTAGCCGGCAAGGACGATATTTGGTATACCACGGCAGGAGAGTTTGCTCTGTTTTACAATGCCAATTAGAGACTAGATACGAAGTTGGCCCTATAAACTTGCTAACACTTCTGTAACCTTCCTTCCTATATTTGTCAAAAATGTTACTCATCATTTATGTAATAAAATTTCATAAATGCGTGTGTTTAGTGGGGTTTTGCACTTATTTTGTAAATTTCATTCAATTTAAAAGATCGGATTGTTAAATTGGTGTTGCATAAAATTTATTGAATACGTATGCAGGCAATTGTGCAAAAGGTAGGTCCTCTATAGCATTATCCCGACGAGATGTATTGTCATTTAATTGTCATAAGAACAACAAAAAGACAACAACTATAACCGTATGGGACACCCGTTTTATGAAACAATTTAAACCCAACTTAATTAAAGCTGCGCTTATTTCAGGCGGTGTAGCACTTGCTTCTACACCTGCTTTTGCACAAGAAGCAAATACTGATGCAGTTGATGAAGAAAACCTTGAAGTTATTCAAGTGAGTGGTATTCGTGGCAGCTTACAACGCGCCCAGGCGATCAAAATGGACAACACGTCTATTGTTGAAGCGCTTTCTGCAGAAGACATTGGTAAGTTACCAGATACAAGTATCGCAGAGTCAATTGCTCGTCTTCCTGGTCTAGCCGGTGAGCGTCGTAATGGCCGTACTAGTGGACTTTCAGTTCGTGGTTTCAATGAAAACTACGTTGGTACAACACTAAACGGTCGCGAATTATTAGGTATGGGCGATAACCGTGGGGTTGAGTTTGATCTTTATCCAACGGAAATTGTTTCTAACATTCTAGTTTATAAAACGCCTGAAGCGGGTCTTATGACTCA
This sequence comes from Alteromonas sp. 009811495, assembly GCF_028865455.1. Classification (NCBI taxonomy): domain Bacteria; kingdom Pseudomonadati; phylum Pseudomonadota; class Gammaproteobacteria; order Alteromonadales; family Alteromonadaceae; genus Alteromonas; species Alteromonas sp. 009811495. Next base: position 2,270,503 of record NZ_CP113972.1, on the reverse strand, counting down.
AGGCATCGGTGGTACTGTTGACATTCAAACGGTAAGCCCTCTAAGTGCTCAGAAAACCGTTGCTATTAACGGTTCATACGAAAAGAACCAAGAAGACTCAGGCAACCCTGACTTCGATAATAATGGTCACCGCCTTTCATTTAACTATGTTGATCAGTTTGCTGATGACAAGATTGGTGTAGCGCTAGCGATTGCTGATATGGAATCGCCTCGTCAGGCTCAACATTTCCGCGGTTGGGGTTATGCGAATGCTAATCCAGCTAATGCTGCTGAGGGCGTTGAAGTACCAGAAGGCACAGTTATTCTTGGTGGTCACGATTCATTCACACGTTCAGCTATGCTAGAGCGTACGTCGATTGCCGGTGTTATTGAATATGCACCATCTGATAATCTCAAAGTTCAATTTGATGCTTTGTACATCGACTTCGAAGAAAACGACGTTCGTCGTGGTGTTGAAGAAGGTGGTGCAGAGTGGGGTACTGGTGCCTACACAATCACTGGCGTAGAAGACGGCCTTGTAACCTCTGGTTACTACGATGGCTTTTTATCAGTAATTCGTAACGATTCTCGTCAACAAAAAGCAGAATTGACCACTTTTGGTCTTAACGTTGAATATGTAATCAACGACAACTGGACAGCGACGTTAGATGTGTCGACGGGTGAAGTTGATAAAACAATCACTGATATCGAAAGTTATTCAGGTGTGGGTCGAGCAGGTATTGATGGTCGTCCACTTACGCCACGCGCTTGGACAATGACGTCTACTGGTGCGGTGTATAGCGATCACCCTTCGCTAGATAGTGTTGATCTTGGCGACCCTAATTCAATCTATCTTGCAGGCCCACAAGCATGGGGTGGTTCACTTACTCCAGTAGAGCGCTTCCAAGGCGTAGAAGGTTTCGGTCCTGACACTGCACAAGATGGTTTCGTTAACGAACCTATTTTTGACGAGTCATTAGATGCTATTCGTCTAGACCTAGAAGGTTTTGTTGAGTGGGGTATCTTCACTAAACTAACTGCTGGTGTTAACTATCAAGAACGTGAAAAAACTAAGGACAACAATGGTGCTTACCTAACTGCACCTACTTGGCCTGACCAAGAGCTAGTGCCAAACCCAATTGGTACAGCTGATTTGAGCTTTATTGGTATTGACGGCGTAATTGCTTACGATGGTCTTGGTCTATATCAAAGTGGCTATTATATTGAAACGCCTGCTGAATTATTTGAAAACGGTCGTTTCGGTGACTCATATACCATTAAAGAAGATATTTTAACTGCGTTTGCAAAATTAGATATCGAAACTGAAATTGGTGATGTTTTAGTGTTTGGTAACCTTGGTCTACAAGTTGTTAATGTTGACCAAACTGGCTCTGGTTTTAACACCACGACTGGACCTACTGGTTTTACCGCAGTTACGCCAATCTCTGATGGTGATTCTTATACTGACGTACTACCAACACTTAACTTAAGCTTTGAAATTGCTGAAAACCAGTTTATTCGTACTGCATTAGGTAAAGTGATTAGCCGCCCACGTATGGACGATATGCGTCCAAACAATACGGTAAGCTTTACGTTTAACGACCAGCAAATCATCTCTAGCGATATTGCAAATGGCCCTTGGTCAGCGAGCTCGGGTAATGCGCGTCTTAAGCCTTTAGAAGCCAATCAGTTTGATATTGCTTACGAAAACTATTTCGCAGATTCTGGATACTTTGCTGTTAGCTTCTTCTACAAAGATTTAACTAACTGGCACGTAGCGGGTCAAACAGTAGGTGACTTTAGTGATTCTTATATTGAAGGTTTCCACCAGACTTCAGGTCAAACCGACATCAACGGTGATGGTGTACTAGATGCTAACGACATCGTACCGCCGGCAACGTTTAACGGTGTAGTAAGCTTCCGTGAAGACGGTCTTGAAGGGTTCGTTCGTGGTTGGGAGCTACAAGGTAGCCTACCATTTGACATGATTCACGAGTCGCTAGAAGGCTTCGGTATGTTCGCAAGTGCAACGTTCCTTGATGGTCAACTAGATAACGGTGATGCAGTACCAGGTCTTTCTGAAGAGACCTACTCACTAACTGCTTTCTATGAAAGCAACGGTTTCGAGTTCCGTATTTCAGGTACTAAACGTGATGCATTCGCTACTGAGACCCGTGCTATCAGTCTTTCACTAGCTCAAATTCAAGATTTGGGTGTGAAGCAAGTTGACGCACAGATTGGTTACGATTTTGATGAGTCGGGTATTGAAGCGCTTAAAGGCCTTCGCGTAACCCTTCAAGGTCAAAACCTAACTGATGAGCCTACAATTCAAGCGAACCCTGGCGATGGCCGTCAGATCACGCAATACGAAACGTACGGACGTAACTTCCTTCTAGGTTTCAACTACACATTCTAATAAGTGCTTTCGGCTTGGTGAAATCAAGCGTTAGTTTAAGAATGTTGTAACAGAAACACTAGTAAACATTATGTAGTATCAAAGCCCCAAGACAGTAAAACGTATTGGGGCTTTTTTGTTGTATAGCAATTCAGGTCATGTTATCTAAGTGTAGTAAGTCAGCCGTATAAAGTGATGACAAAAATATGAAAAACAAAACGGTAAAAAATGTAGTAATCGTTGGTGGTGGCACTGCTGGATGGATTTCAGCGGCAGTAATTAAGCGACTCATTGGTCATGGCGTAAATGTAAACCTTATAGAGTCTGAAGAGATTGGTACAGTAGGGGTAGGTGAAGCAACTATTCCTCCCATCATTACCCTCAACAATGTGTTAGGCCTCGACGAAAAAGAGTTCATTCGTGAAACCAACGCTACCATGAAGCTTGCCATTAAGTTTGAAAATTGGCGGGTAGATGGAGAAAGTTACTTTCATACCTTCGGTGCGCCGGGAAAAAGCTACGCGTTTTGCCATTTTCATCATTACTTTAAACGCGCTCAAGAATTAGGTGTAAAAGATTCCATTTGGGATTATGACCTTAATTATTTAGCTTGTCAGGCTGGCAAGTTTGCGCATATCAAATCACCCGATCCAATCATTGAAATGCCTTATGCCTATCATTTTGATGCATCGCTTTATGCACGTTTTCTACGAAAAAAGTGTGAAGAAATGGGCGTGGTGCGCACAGAAGGTATGATCACCAGTGTTCAACAAAATCAAGAAGATGGTTTCATTAGCGGTGTAACACTAAGCGATGGCCGCGAAATAAAAGGCGATTTGTTTATAGATTGTTCGGGCTTTAAAGGCTTGTTAACACAGCAAACATTGAATACGGGGTATGAAGATTGGTCCCATTGGCTACCGTGTGATCGCGCTGTTGCTATGCCCTCTGAGCGTTTAGAAAACACATTGCCGTATACGCGTTCAATAGCGCATTCTGCGGGTTGGCAATGGCGTATTCCTTTGCAACACCGCAATGGTAATGGGTTAGTGTATAGCAGCAATTATTATTCCGATGATCAGGCGCTCGATATCCTTGCTTCTAATTTAGATACAAAACCGTTAGCTGAACCAAATTTCATCAAATTTAGAACCGGGCGAAGACGCAAGCAGTGGAATAAAAATGTGATTGCAGTAGGGCTATCTAGTGGTTTTCTAGAACCATTAGAATCCACCAGTATTCACCTTATACAGTCTGCGGTGGTAAGGTTGATTCATCTATTTCCTCATGAAGGCATCAAGCAAAAACAAGTTGACGAGTACAACAAGCAATCACAACTTGAGTTTGAACAGATCCGCGACTTCATTATTCTTCATTATCATGTGAATGAACGTGATGATTCACATTTCTGGAAAGATCTAAGAGAAATGGATGTGCCTGAAAGTTTAACTCATAAAATTGAACTGTTTAGAGAATCAGGCAATTTATTCAGAGAGCAAAATGATTTGTTTCTGGAAAGTTCGTGGTTGCAGGTGTTGATGGGCCAAGGTGTAACGCAGCGCGACTATCATCCGTTGGCCAAGTCGCTATCTGAGCAAAAAATACTAGACTTAATGCACAATATAAAACGCATTAAAAATGAACCCATTGGCAAAATTTCCAGTCATGATGACTTCTTAAAGCAGTATTGTGGTAATTAACACATTATGGATAAACCAAAGCACATTGTGATTGCCGGCGGTGGTACTGCTGGATGGATGGCGGCGAACTACTTTGCGCACAAATGGCAAAGTGACGTTGTAAAAGTAACGTTAGTTGAATCGCCTGATATTGGCATCATTGGTGTAGGTGAGGGCTCTACACCTACACTTAAGCGTTTTTTTCACGAACTAGGTATTCACGATAGCGACTGGATGGTGCGTTGCAACGCTACCTATAAGGTCAGCATTCAATTTAACGATTGGAGCCCTGCCTCAGGTGTAGACAGTTATCGTCATCCGTTCATTTCACAAACCGATACCTTTACGCAACGGGCGTTTGAAGTAAATTGTCGTACACGCAGATTAGGTTTAGACACGCACGTTAAGGGAGAAGACTTCTTAATAAACGGTGTGCTGGCCCAGCAAAACAAAGCGCCACTTACCCCCGATAATTTTCCTTTCAGAATGGAGTATGGCTATCATTTTGATAGTGCACTACTGGGTAGTTATCTGCGCGATCTTGCCGTAAGTCGAAACGTTAACCACGTTAGTGCAAACATCACTGATGTTGTATTACACGAAAACGGTGATATCCAGCAACTTATCACTGACAAGGGCAATATTGAGGGCGACTTTTTTATAGACTGCACCGGGTTCTCTTCAAAGCTTTTGCAGCAAACGCTTGGCGTACGCTTTAATAGCTACAGCGATAATTTGTTCAATGATTCTGCGGTTGTTCTTCCTACCGACGTTCAGTCAACGATATCTGTAGAAACACAATCTACAGCACTTCGCAATGGTTGGTGCTGGACAATACCACTTCAAAGCCGCACTGGTAACGGGTATGTTTATAGCTCCGCACATTGCAGCAGTGATGAAGCAGAAGTGGAACTTCGCCAATTCTTAGGGCTTACAAACTCAGATGTTGATGCTAGACATCTAAAAATGAAAGTGGGTCAGGTTGAAAAGCATTGGTATAGGAATTGTCTTGCACTGGGGCTATCTCAAGGCTTTATTGAGCCATTGGAGGCAACAGCGCTGCATCTTGTACAAATTTGTATTGAGCACTTTGCTGATCTCTATGAAAAAGGGCAGTTCACTAACGCGCAGCAGCATGATTTCAATACCTTCGCTAAAGAGCGCTTTGACCGGGTGCGCGATTATATTGTAGCGCACTACAAATTAAATACTCGCGATGATAGTGAGTATTGGCGCGATAATAGAAACAACACTAACTTGTCGCCATCACTGATGAAAATACTGCAATGTTGGTTTAATAGGGAAGATCTTAGCGAAGAGATAAAGCGGCAAAATATAGGAATGCACTGGGATTCTGTTTCTTGGCACTGCTTGTTAGCAGGCTATGGTGCATTTCCCGCGCTAGCGGCAAATCAACCAGGAAAGGGGGATCTTTATACCGAGCAAAATGTCGCGCAGTTTGTTCAAGGATGTGCACTTAATTTTAAAACACATGAAGATGTACTCAAACGGTGATCGTGCATTTCTAAGCCATTTTATACAGCGTATTTAACGATATGAATACGCTGGTTTTTCTCTTAGCAACGCCAATGGTTTTAACGTTGCTAATGCTCTCCTCGTCAGGCTTCCCACTTACTTAGTTAGCCTTCTCTTTATCAAATTCAAAACGACATTTTGTTATATTTATGTTTACATAATGTTAATGAATACGTATGCAGTGCGTTGCTCTCTTTTTGTACAAAACTGTACTATTTGGTGTGAAACAAAAGTGACATTTTTGGGTGTGGTATTCCTGAAAGTGTTGATAATAAACAAAAAGTGGGACACCAATGAAAACATTCAAACCCAGCACTATCATGGCAGCGCTTGTCAGTAGTGGAGTGGCGTTCGCACCATTCTCGCTGTATGCGCAAGAATCTCCCGAGATAACCGTCGACGAAGTAGAAGTTGACAATATCGAGCAAGACGCGGTTGAACGTATTGAAGTAAGAGGTTTCAGTACGAGCTTAATTCAGTCGTTAAATCAAAAACGCTTTTCAGATACGGTCTCTGAACAGATATCCGCCGATGACCTAGGTGGGTTACCAGATGTGTCGATGGCCGACGCACTTACTCGGCTACCAGGCATATCAGCCGTACGCACTGGCGGTCAAGCTGCGCAAATTAACATTCGTGGTTTGTCGGGAGACTTTGTGTTCTCTACGCTAAATGGGCGGGAACAGGTATCAACCAGTGGCAGTCGTGCCATAGAGTTTGACCAGTATCCTTCTGAATTAATAAGCGAGGCTGCGGTGTATAAATCACCCAAAGCGTCACTTATTGAAGGTGGTATCGCGGGTACCGTTGAGCTAAGAACGGCATCGCCACTTGCTATTGAAGAGCAGCACAAGTTTAGTGCCAATGTACGCGGAATGTACAATGACAGGGCGTCAGAGATTAGTGACGCCAAAGAATATGGTCATCGAATCAGTTTTTCATACCAAGGTAAGTTTCTCGACGACACGCTAGGTGTTTCCCTTGGTTATGCGCGTTTGTTTCAACCAAGTGTGTCAACGCAGTTCATTGGCTTAGCGTATAACGGCTTAGTTGATGTTGATGGCGTTGAAGGTGATGTTCAAGGTCCTGAGTCTTGCCCTGAGTGTGAGTACATTTCTGAAGGTTTCGAAATGCAGCATAAAGGCGGTGAAGAGACCCGTGATGGTTATGTTGCGGCGTTTGAATGGGCCCCTATAGAGACCTTCACACTTAAAGCTGATGCCTTCATATCTAAATTTGACTCTGAAGCATTTGCACGTGGTTTCCGCGTAAAGCTCGGAGGAATTAACGCAGGTATCACTAACCCTGTAGTTGTTAACAACAGCGTAATAGGCGGTACCTTCTCGCGTACGGATAACAGCTTTACCCGCGTTGAACTCGTTAACGATGATAACCAAGACTTCGACAGCGTAACTAATGTTGGTGTTAATGCGCACTGGGAAATTACACCTGATTTGGCTGTTCAATTTGATGTTTCACGTTCTAGCGCTGAGAGTGACTTTCGCAATGGGCTTCTTTGGTCTTTAGTTGGAGATGATGCCAACGCAGCCAACCCTGTATTTGATGAGAATGTGCAAATTTCTTATCTATTAAATGGCTTGGATCTGCCTGATCTTGGTTTCAATCAAATGGCTGCCTTTACTGACCTAGACCGTGTAATGGTGAGTAAATACGGTATTTACCCTTATGAAAATAAAGATGAATTAGACGCCTATCGCGTAGATTTTCAATACTACGTCGATACACCTATTATTTCGGGTTTTGAGTTTGGTTATCGCTACTCTGATAGAGAGTACAACAATGACCGTTCTGTTTTTGAGTACGGAAACGATAGCGCGTTTTCAGTTAGCCAGCCTCCACTTAGACTCACAGAGGACATGGTGGAACAAATCGACTGGTCAGGCGATTTTGCGTACTTCCCAAGCTATTTATCTATCGATTTAAACAGTGCTTTAAATGCGTGGTTTCCCGATGGCCGACCTATGCCGGTTCAAACATGGGGGCCTGGTGCAGCTGGTGTAATAAATGGTCCAGGTACTGGGCCCGCAACAGCATGGACACTTCAAGAAAGTGGCGATGTATTTGAAACAGTTAATTCAGCCTATTTGATGGCCAATATTAATACTGAAATTGGCGATCTCCCTATTACAGGTAATATTGGTGTTCGTTATGTTAAGAGCAAACAGAGTTCTACGACATTACAGCGTGCTACTCAACTCATTACTGACCCCGAGTCGGGTGTTACCGTTGAGCTCAGTGACCCAACTGCAGGTGCTCAAAACATTGCTGATGAAGTTGGGCTTATCAACAATTTTTATCGCCCGACGGTCATAAGTCACGAATACAACGATGTTTTGCCATCAATAAACTTAAACTTCAAATTGACCGATGACACACAACTTCGTGTGGCAGCGGCGAAAGTTATGGGGCGTGCTCCAATAAATCGTTTTGCGGCGAATGCATCAACAAATGTTGAAGTGGTAACAGCATTTCAAGATAGAGACTCTGGCGAAATTACGCTTTCAACACCTACCGCAAGAGTAAACGGAAGTGCCAGGAATAGCCCTTATCTAGAGCCGTTTTACGCGACGCAGTATGACGTCTCATGGGAATACTACTTTTCAGAAACCGAAGGTGCTTTGGTTATTGCAGGGTTTTACAAAGACATAGAGTCCTTTGTAGAAGACATTGAAATAGACCCTTACGATTTTGAAGCAAATGGCATTGTTACGCCTGACTCTGTTCAAGTGCCTGTATTTCTAACGCCTGAGTTCTCAGGACAAGAAGCTGAGTTAGCAAGGGATGAAAATGGCGATCCAATCTTTGTTACCGTACCAACGGAAAATGGAAGCTACAGCACCGCTGTTAATAATGCTGAGGGTGGCTATATTCGGGGTTTAGAAATTGCGTATACCCAAATATATAGCATGTTGCCAGGCATGCTCTCTGGATTAGGTGTTAGCGCAAGCTATTCCTATACAGAGAGTGAAATACAGCGAACGTTGGGTAATGGTGTTTACGCCGCTAACTTACCTGGCTTGTCGGAAAACGTGGCAACTCTCACCGTTTTCTGGGAATACGAAGGGTTTGAAACCCGTGTATCGAGTCGCTATCGCGATGCTTTTGTATCTCAACAAGTTGCGGTTAATGACCAAGTGGTTAATTTCGATTCTGAGTTAGTTATCGACTATCAGGCGTCTTACGAAATTAACGATAACTGGAGTGTACTTTTTCAAGTCAATAACCTGACCGACGAACCAACTAAAAGCTATTTCTCATCGCCAGAGCAGACCGGCACCATCCAATACTTCGGTACGCAATACTTCTTGGGGATGACATATCAACTATGAAAAATCTTACCTTAAGAACAAAGCGCAATGGCGAATGTACCGAATTTAGCAGTTTTAGTCTGGAGAATACTATGTTTACTAAAATGAGACTTTGGCGGGCAGCCTTTCTCGTAGTAGGCGGTTTAACACTAGCAGGTTGTGGTGGTTCTGGCGTTGAGTCTGGAACTAACGAACTGCTTACCTGTGATGTACCTAACGTACCAAATGAGTCGGGTACGGCTTGTGTTCCACCACCACCCATTCAGTGTGATGCACCAACCGTACCTAATGAAACGAATGATGCGTGTGTAGTGGGTGCAGACCCAGCCCTGCCAGCCCCTGTTTTTACACCATCTGACAACCAAGCGGTCTTATATTATAACCGCGCATCAGTTGATGCAGATAATTCAAGTGGCGACCCAGCTTATGAAGGATGGCGCCTACACACCTGGAATAATGATACCTGTGATGCTTATGCTGACCCAGATACTGACTGGGCGAATGGTCGTGTGCATACAGGCGTTGATCCGAACTATGGCGCTTACTGGGTACTAGACTTAAAAGACGGATACGGTGATTGTCATAACTTTATTATTCATAAAGGTACTGATGATGCGGGCAAAGAGATGGGAGGTGGTGACTTTAAAGGTTCATTAATACAGGACGATGAGACCTTTACGCGCATGAACTTCACGTTGTCAGGCGAACCCACTGTCTTTGAATTTCCCATTCTTTCATTGGGTCCACAAGCAGTCGATATTGAGGGCTTTGGTGCACATTGGTTAGATAGCAATACGATTTTATGGAATGTTCCTGAGTCAGTGGTGGACGTTAAACTTCACTATTCTGCGCAGGCAGACCTAGAAACGTCGCTCGATGATGGTATCAATGGCACATCAATAGGGCTTGTTGAAACGAGCTTAAGTGAAGCTCAAGCAGCGAGTGCGCCGCATTTAAGCGCAATGACTGCCTGGCAAGGTGACTGGTCAACAGATGATGCGAAGACAGTATTGACTACGCAAGCCGTCGTTGGCGGTTATGACGCAGAGGGTACTCTTGTTGCGGCCACTGGAATACAGATAGCGAATGCGTTAGATGCATTGTATACAAGTGGTGACAATGATGCCGATGAAGCCATGTTTGGCGCGATTTATTCTGATAGTGGCATTACTGTAGCGCTATGGGCACCCACAGCATCAAACGTTGACTTATTATTGTATAACGCAAGTAAAAGTCTAACCGATCGTCTTGAAATGACGCGAGATGATGCGTCAGGTGTATGGCGTTATGAAGGGGACATGTCCCTTGATAGACAGCTCTATCGCTATGAGATAACCGTTTATCACCCGGTTACCGGAAACATTGAAACGCTTTTAGTTACTGACCCTTATTCAGTTTCGCTAAGTACCAATGGCCGTTTTTCACGATTTGTCAATCTTGCTGATGAGGACTTAAAGCCTGAAGGGTGGGACACGCACGATATACCCACTATCGAAAACCCAGAAGATGCTGTTATTTATGAAGGACACATTCGCGATTTCAGCGTAAGAGATATGTCAACAAGCGAGGCAAACCGCGGTAAATATTTAGCGTTTACAGAAGAGGGGACGGCACCTGTAGCACATCTTCAGAAACTTGTTGATGCGGGTCTCAATTACTTTCACATATTGCCTGCTAATGACATTGCGACCATCGATGAAAGCCCAAGTAATACCATAGACTTGTACGATACCGTTGGAGCGCTTTGTCGATTAAATAGTAGTGCCGCTGTTTGTGAAGAAGAAAATGCCTCTACGTTACTTATTGATGTTTACAATTCTTACGACCCATTAGCACAAGCTGCGAAAGCACAGGCGTTAACCAATGATCTTCGCGGTGTAGATACGTTCAACTGGGGTTACGATCCTCACCATTTCAATGCGCCAGAGGGAAGTTACGCATCGAGCGCGGAAGGGGTTGAAAGAATCATCGAAATGAGAGCAATGATTCAAGCTTTGCACGAAATGGGTCTTCGTGTCGCACTAGATGTCGTATACAACCATACTAATGCGTCGGGTGTATTTTCAAAGTCGGTATTAGATAAAGTAGTACCTGGGTATTATCACCGCTATGAAACAGACACAGGTGCTATTGTAAGAGAGACCTGCTGTGACGATACAGAGCCGCGCAACATCATGATGGAAAAGTTCATGGAAGATTCGCTGCTTATCTGGACTGAGCATTACAAGTATGACGCCTTCAGGTTCGACATCATGAGCCAAGCAACAAAAGATACGATGATTCGCTTACGCGACGCTGTACAAATGCTTGATGAAGATAATTATTTCTATGGCGAAGGCTGGACGAAGATTGATCGTGGTTACGAGCAAGCTAATCAGCTAAACATGGCTGGCACTGAAATTGGGACGTTTAACGACCGCATTCGTGAAGCAATTCGTCAAGGCAATATCTTTAACCCTGAATCTGATTCGCTGCTTTACGACCAAGACCGCGTAAAAATGGGAATGATAGGCACTCTAAAAGACTACGTGCTAGAAACTTCATCAGGTAGTGCCGGTGCAACAAGTAATCTCGGCGGCTACGCCGAAGACCCCGCTGATATTATTAATTATGTATCTAAGCATGATAATGAAACCTTGTGGGATCAGCTCAATTATACCTTACCTCAAGACATAAGCTTGCAAGAACGCGTTCGAGCGCAAAACGTTGCAATGGGTATCAACTTAGTGTCACAAGGTATCCCGTTCTTACAGATGGGGGGGGACATGCTGCGTTCTAAGTCAATGGATCGCAACACGTACGACTCTGGCGACTGGTTCAACTACGTTGATTTTACTTACCAGACCAATAACTGGAATGTAGGGCTCCCGTTAGCACAAGACAACGAAGGTCGTTGGGCTGAGATGGGAGAGTTTATCTACGACCCAGAACGTGCAGCGAGTATGGCAGACATTACGTTTGCTTCAGACGTTTTTGCAGAATTGCTCGCTATTCGTATGTCTAGCCCGCTTTTCAGGTTGACCAGCAGTGAACAAATTATTGACCGCATCGGGTTTCACAATATTGGCGCACGCCAACAGCGTGGACTGATAGCCATGAGCATTGACGATGGTTTAGCTTCAGAGGGAGAAACACCTCGTGAAGACTTAGACATGCTGAATGACGCAGTAATGGTTCTGGTTAATACTGGCTATGAAGAAAAATCCATCACGGTAAATACTGCAACAGGTTTTACGCTTCACGCTATGCAGGTGAGTTCTGTTGATGAAGTTGTTCGCAGCGCTTCCTTTACTGAAGGCGAAGACGGAAACGGGATTTTTACTGTTCCTGCTATGACTATAGCTGTTTTTGTTAAACCTCAAACTGGTGCACAAGGTTACGGCTTATCAGCATTTGCAACATCAGGTGCACCAGATGTTGTGCCATATGGTGATACCACTGCGTATTTGCGCGGCGACATGAATGGCTGGTCGACTAACGATGCATTTACCTACCGCGGCAATGGTATTTATCAAGTTGCAGTAACACTTGAAGCAAGTACCACATATGCATTTAAGTTCGCATCTGAAAACTGGGATACCATTAACTTTGGTGCGGCTGACGGCGACAGTGGAGTGGTCGTTGAGAACGAAGAGAAAGTGTTAGCGCGCACCAATACTAACCTTTCATTCACACCAAGCATTAGTGCAACCTACTTGTTTATAGTAGACGCATCAGATAATGAAGCGCCTATTTTAACCATTGAAAACGAAGAGCCCTATGTTGGTACGTCTGTGTTCCTTCGCGGTGCAATGAATGGATGGGGCACTGACGAAGAGTTTGTGTATCAAGGGACTCGTGTATACACCTTTGCGCGTGTTTTATCTCCAGGCACTTACGAGTTTAAAGTAGCGTCAGAGGACTGGAGCACGGTCAATTTTGGAGCACTTTCAAACGATGATGCAGACCGAAACATTGCGCCAGGACAAACACTCTCATTAGGTCGTACTAATGACAATATGGTGTTAACTATTGAAGAAGAAGACCGCTATGTATTTGTCTTCGATGTTGATGACCCTGATTCACCAACAATAGGCGTATTTAAAGAAGCTTATTGGGGCGACACTGATGTATATGTTCGAGGTGGCATGAACGGTTGGGGCGCTGTAGATAGGTTTAGTTATCAGGGGGACGGTATTTATACTGCTGAACTGGAGCTTAGTGCCGGAAGCGTTGAATTCAAAGTTGCTTCAGAAGATTGGTCGACTGTTAATTTAGGTAACCCAAATGATGCTGACTCTAATGTTGTCACCATTGGCGAAACTAAGATATTGGGCGCTAGCAACAATAACTTGATGCTTGAAGTCGCTGAAGCGGGCCTGTATGAATTTAAGGTAACAGGCCCCGATGGTAATTCTCCAATGTTGTCAGTGACCAAGCAGTAATATGTGCTATTAATACTGACTATAAAAACCGCGGTCTTTACCGCGGTTTTTTTGGTATGTAATTTGATTGCGTTTTTAATTTGATTGTTAATTTTATTCGATTGTGCAATTTGATTATGTAATGAGTCAGTAAGATTAAAGCAACTTAAGGAGAAGTTATGAAAAAGGCACTGGTAGTGGAAGGAGGGGCGATGCGTGGTATTTTTGCTGCGGGTGTGCTTGATAAGCTTATGGAAGACGAAATCTATGACTTTGATTTTGCGATCGGCGTTTCAGCGGGGGCTACAAACCTCTCCACTTATGTTTCTCGTATGCCGGGTCTGAGTAAAACAATCATTACTCAGTTTGCAACAAAACGTGAATTTTTTAGCCCTTTGCGATTTATTAAAGGCGGCCACATGACGGATGTGCACTGGTTGTGGCACTACGGAAAAAAGGCACTTTCGATACCCAGAATCAATGATCAGCAAACCATCCCTCTATTTGTGGGGGTTACTAATATAGCCAGTGGTGAATGTGAATATTATCGCGCTACAGCAGATAATGTTGACGAACTCATGGTAGCGTCTTGTGCTATTCCAACAGCATACCGAGAGTCCTCTTTAGTGAATGGTGTAGCCTATGTGGATGGTGGTGTAGCAGATCCGATACCTGTCAAAAAGGCTTACGACATGGGGGCAAGAGAAATTACCGTTATTCTCTCGCAGCCTTACGGATTTACTAAGCCTGAACTTAAATCTACGTGGTTACTAGAGAAGATGTACGCAAATACACCAGCACTTTTGGATAAAATGCTTAAGCGAGCACAAACATACAATGAAACCCTTTCCTTTATAACTAACCCGCCAGAAGATTGTGAGATTAAGCTAATAGCGCCAAACAATGCGTTTGACGTGAAGCGACTAACCATGAATAAAAGAAAGCTACTAAAAGGGTATGCGCAAGGAAAACGAATGGGCAGACGATATACCAAGTTTTCTAAACAGGTGTCGATACAAAAAAGCGCATAGTGAAGTGCGTCGCAACGTATGTAACTGCGGGTGTAGCGATACGGCAACAAAACACGTTTACCGACATTTATTTACAGTTAATCGAGCCGGTCATTTAAAAAATGCAATTATTTCAAGTGCATGCAGTGTTTCAAATCGCAGACGGTTAATTCCTCTGACGACGTTGTTATACATCGGAGATGCAGAATAAATTTAAAGCATGGTTACGTGTAACTGATTTGTCTTTATTTGGAGATTATGGATAAAGAGATATTGATAATAGTGTTTTGATTGTAACTTATTGTATCTGATGGATTTATATTGTCTCATTAACCTTTCTTATCGTCTCCCGTGTAAAAAAGGCATATCATCATCAATGTCGTGAAAATTTTACACAACGTTGGCCCTTTCTTTGCACAGTGTCTTCCCTAGCAATCAGTGCTTTTGGTAAATGCGCCGAAAAACAAAATTCTAGCGTTCGAACACCGCTATTGTGTTGCTCAACTAGAGACGTGCGAAGAGCCTGAAGCAGAATTATAAAAGTTAATAAAACTATCTGACTGCTATCCGATATTAAAAAAGTGCAAGGAAAGCAATAAAACCTTGCCGCAATGGTAGATACAGATGTCATTAAATGGCAATATCGCTAACCATTATAAAAAGCATACATTCATTTACGTGCAAATTTTGAATCAGAGAGTATCAATAGGCTTAGTTAACCCTAAAAATCCGGTTAATGTGGCGTCAATTCTTCGTGCTGCAGGGTGCTATGGTGTCGCCAGTGTATTTTACACAGGTCAACGTTATCGTTTTGCTAAAGACTTTAACGCTGATACAAAGGCGTTTCATAAAAAAATACCGACAATTGGCGTAGATAGTTTGAAAGATGTGATACCGAAAGGAGCATCTGTTGTAGCAGTTGAATTGGTTGAGGGTGCGACACCGTTGCCTGAGTTTAGTCACCCAGCCAACGCGTTCTATATGCTTGGACCAGAAGATGGCAGTATATCTGAAGAAATACTGCAATGGTGTGATCATGTAGTTTATGTACCCACATATTCCTGCATGAATTTAGCCGCTACGGCGAACGTATTGCTGTACGATAGGTTGTGTAAATCGGATTTTCAAAAGGGCGATGCGCTAATTAGAAGTAGCCGTGATAATAATAACAAAACAACAATTAAATCGAACTAAGGTGTTATTCAGACTAGGAAGTTACCCAAACGCCTAAAAATAATTAAATCAGGGGAACTTACATTGAAGCATAGAACAATAAGCGCTATCAAAGTGCTAAATAGTGTCGTGTCTAAAAAACTAAAAGAGTTACCATCTGGGTTTTCACCATTTAAAAAGAAGTTGTCGTTAGATCAGGCAATTACTCGGTTTTTCTTCAGCCGATATGAGTTGGTAGTAGCTAATGATAACGCTGATAAAGCAGTGAGCTACAAAACGCGTCATAAAGTTTATTGTGAGGAAATGAAGTTTGAGCAAGAAAACCCTCAAGCTATCGAAAAAGACAAATTCGATGACCGCGCAATTAACTGCTACATAAAACATCTTCCGACAGGCGAATGTGCGGGTACCATACGGTTGGTTTTGCCCACAGAGCAGGGTTTGCTATTACCACTTGAAGAAAAATGTAGCGATGCCATCAAAGATGATGGATTACTACCTTCTAATTTAGTGCCAGACAGTGTATGTGAAATATCCCGCTTGGCGATTCCTCGTGAATTTAGGGAACGTCAGTTGCGTACTAGCGTTTTTAAATTAAACAAGACTCCTTCGAAGTTCAAAGGCAGAACAAAATCGTCAAGTATGGAGCAGCTGCCATATCTTTCTGTTGCGCTTTATTTAATGGCGCTAAGCCTTTGCTTGAAACTAGATATTAAGCACGCATATGTTCTTATGGAGCCCAAATTGGCCAGAAGACTAAGGTCGTTTGGTATCAACTTCACGTCTGTTGGCGATGAAGTTGAGTTTAATGGAAAGCGAGTTCCCTACAGAATATCTGCGTCAAAATTAGTTGATAGTCTGACCAAGCCTCTAAACGGTTTCTATCGCGAAATAGACAATGAGTTACAAAAAGTTGCCGACTCAATTAGGGTTCCAAAAGCGCCAGCAAGAAATAACGTAGTGAAGATTGCTAAAGCCGCATAAGGGGCGTAAAAACAACAATTTGTAGCCTTTAGATTTTGTTACAAAAAATTTATTTTTTGTTCATAAAAGGCGCAATGCCCTGAAAACAAAGGGGCAAATTTACAATTCTTTACACTTTGCTAGCAATTAATTGAATTAAAAAGTGTTAAGGGATTGAATGCTTAAAAACATAGGGTTATCTTTTCTTAGCTTACACTCGTAAGCGAAAAATAATAAAAGGGAAACCACATGTTTAATAAAAGCTTAGTCAATACAGCTGTCCGAAATGCAACGCTTTTCGGATTAGTTGGTACTCTTGCTTTCCCGGTAATGGCACAACAGCCAACTGAATCCGAGGAAGAAGCGGTAGAAAAAATTCAGGTCACTGGCTCTCGTATTAAGAGATCAGAGCTTTCTACTCCGGCACCAATCGTTTCTGTAAGCGCAGAAGAAATCCAACGTTTTGGTACGCCTGACCTAGGTAGTATTCTTGCTGAGTTACCTGCTATTGCAGCGGGCTCAACGCTAATTGGTAACAACAACAGCAATGCCAATGCAGGTTTGAGTTCTCCTGACCTACGTTCACTTGGTGAAAACCGTACACTGACCCTAGTTAACGGTAAGCGCCACGTTGCAGGTTCTCCATTCTCTAATGCAGTAGATACGGGTTCAATCCCAGCTGCAATGATTGAGCGAATTGAAGTAATCACAGGTGGTGCATCTGCGATTTACGGTTCTGACGCTGTTTCTGGTGTAATCAACGTAATTCTTCGCGATGACTATGAAGGCGTTGAATTGAACTTTGACGGTTCTGCAGATCTTGAAGATGTGGGTGCGCGTTCAAACAACTACAGTGCATTGGTTGGTGCAAGTACTGAAGATGGCCGTGGTAACGTGACCTTCTTCGCAGAAATGAACAACATCGCAGAAGTAATGGAGCCTGATCTTCAACAAGCAGAAGCGTGGGGCACTATCGTAAACCCAGATAACACGGGTGAAGATGATGGTATTCCAGACCGTCTTCGTCGTCGCTATGTTGGTTCAGAAATGATCAATGGCTTTGGTGTAATTAACCCATTTGGTGGTGGTCCGCGTATTACCTTTACGCCTGACGGCACGCCAATTGACCAAGTAGAGCGTATCGGTACAAACAGCTTCGCGTTTGGTAATTTCGATCAGCGCTACGACACGGTATTCTTTGGTGAAGATTATCGTAACTATGTGCCTGACCAAGAAACATTGACGTTAGCCAGTACTTTCCGCTACGACATTACTGATAACATCCGCTTCTATGGTGATATCAAGTACGTAGACAAGAAAATTGAACAGCAATTCCAGCCTTCGTTCCGTTTTGGTAACGTTTCAATCAACGTAGAAGACAATGCTTACCTTGATGACGTTACACGTGCACGTCTTCTTGACGGTGGTCAGTCTGTAGTTGGTTTCTCTCGTTTCTTCGACGACATTGGTAACCGTTCTGCATCGAACGACCGTAAACTATGGCGCTTTGTTGGTGGTTTCCAAGGTTTCTTCACACTTAGTGATACAGACTTTGATTACGACTTGTATTACACCCGTGGTGAGGTTTCTAACAAACGTCGTACGTTAAACGACTTGATCCCAACCAACTTTGTAGCTGCGCTTGATTCTGTTATCGACCCAGCAACAGGTGAAGCTGCATGTCGTAGTCAAGTGCCTGATGCACAGGGCGATGATTACGAAGATCCAGCAGCAGTAAACGGTCAAAATTGTGTACCGTTTAACCCGTTTGGTTTTGGTCAAGCGAGTGCTGAAGCAGTAGATTTCGTATCTGGTGATGTTCAGCGCGAAGACGAAATCACACAACAAATGTTCGGTGGTACTGTTTCATTCGACTCTACAGAGTGGTTCGAGCTACCTGGTGGTCCAGTAGGTATCGCATTGGGTTACGAATACCGTGAAGAAGACGTAGTCACAACTACCGATGAATTCACTAAGCAAGGTTTCTTCACTAACGCGGCGACACCTGATTCATTCGGTGGTTACGACGTAGAAGAATTCTTCATCGAATTACGTCTACCGCTACTTGCTGATGTAGCATTTGCAAAAGAGCTATCAATTGACGCTGCATACCGTGCTGCTGACTATTCACACGCGGGTAGTGCTGATGCATGGCAAGTAGGCTTCATGTGGGCACCAATTGAAGACTTGAGAATTCGTGGTACGGTTGGCGAAGCGGTACGTGCGCCTAACGTAGATGAAGCTTTCTCGCCATTGTCTCCTGGTTTTGCTCGCGTAAGCGATCCATGTGACGCTGATAACATTGATGATGATCCGGATCGTCGCGCTAACTGTGCTGCGTTGGGTATCCCAGAAGGTTTTGAAGCGAACGATAACGTAAGTATCGAGATCCTGTCTGGTGGTAACCCTGACCTATTCTCTGAAACAAGTGAATCGAGAACAGTGGGCGTAGTGTGGACTCCTGAGTTCATTGAAAATCTATCGGTTACTGTCGATTTCTATGACATTGAAATCGAAGACGCAATCACAGAAGTTACTGCGCAAGATATTGCAGATAACTGTGTTGATGCGACAGGTGGTCCAGATGCGGGCTTCTGTGCGCAAATCGACCGTGGTGCTGATTTTGATATCGACCTAGTTCGTTCTGGCTTTATCAACGCGTCAGCAATCAATACAGCGGGTGTGGAATTCCAAATCCGTTACACAACTGAACTAACAGAGTTTGACCTTCCTGGTGAAATTCGCTTGAACCTACAAGGTAACAAAGTGAATGAGCTTGAAGTGTTTGAATTCCAAGACCGTCCAGATGAAATCAACGTTGAAGTAGGTGAGCTTGGCGACCCTGAGTACCAGTTCCGTACTATTGTTGATTACCGTATTGATGAGTGGAACTTTAACTACACTAGCCGTTATATCGACCGTGTAGCAACGTTTGACGTTTCACCAGGTGGTGGTTCTCCAGAAGATACTGATCCAGGTTTCGTAGGAAGCATCTGGACTCACGACTTCAGTGTTGAATATATGTATAGCGAAAACGTAGACATGTATGTTGGTCTTCGTAACGCGTTCAACAAACTGCCTCCAGGTTACACATTCGACCCACTTTACGACTTGTTGGGTAGACGTGTTACTGCTGGTGTAACAGTACGTTTTGACTAAGTCCATTCTCCCCGGACACAGCCACCTCATATGAGGTGGCTTTTTTGTTTCTTGAATACGTATGCATGTTTTTTAACAATCGTTTAACTCGTATCCTGTTAAAACCTTGAATTAACAAAATGTATCCATGCGTACACTAAAGCATTCTTTTCGGTTTAAACCACTTACGCTTGCTATGCTATCTATAGGATTATTAGCATGCACCGACTCTTCAACTATGAACACCAACAAAGCTGAATCTGCGCCAGTAGCACAAAGCGTTGAACTAACCAATGACGATACTGTGCAGCACATAAGCGATGAAAGAATTGGTAAGCCTGTTGTGTATCAGGTGTTTACGAGGCTATTTGGTAACACCAATACGACCAACAAAGCATGGGGCACACTAGAAGAAAACGGCGTGGGTAAATTTGAAGATTTTACCCCACAAGCTCTTGCCGCTATTAAAGCGCTAGGTACAAGTCACATTTGGTACACTGGTGTTCCACATCATGCATTAGTAACAGACTATACTGAGTATGGTATTTCACAAGATGATCCTGATGTAATTAAGGGCAGGGCTGGCTCTCCCTATGCTGTAAAAGACTATTACAACGTCAACCCTGACCTAGCAATTGACCCAGCAAGGCGTTTAGAGGAGTTTGAAGCGCTTATCAAGCGTACTCATGACGCGGGTATGAAAGTTATTATCGATATAGTGCCAAACCACGTCGCTAGAGACTATCGTTCGCTTTCAGCACCAGAAGGTGTCGTCGATTTCGGTGAAAACGACGATACGTCTGTGGAGTATGCTAAGAATAACAATTTTTATTATGTCGTTGGCGAAGGTTTTAAAGTACCTACATCTGAAAGCTATAAAGTGTTGGGGGGCGAGCCACACCCGTTAAGTGATCAAAAATTTGATGAGTTCCCTGCAAAATGGACGGGAAATGGCGCGCGAGCTGCCAAGCCCGATATCAATGATTGGTATGAAACCGTAAAGGTAAATTATGGTGTAAGGCCAGACGGCACTTATGATTTTCCGTTATTACCAGCGAATTATGCTAACCAAGGTATCGAACAGCACGCTCAATTTTGGGAAGAAAAAGCACTACCAGATTCTTGGTATAAGTTTAGAGATATTGCGCACTATTGGTTAGATAAAGGTGTTGACGGTTTTCGCTACGATATGGCTGAAATGGTGCCTGTTGAATTTTGGTCATTCTTAAATAGCAGCATTAAACAAAAAAATCCTGATGCATTCCTATTAGCTGAAGTGTATCAGCCTGACAAATATCGAGATTACATTCATAAAGGGAAGATGGACTATCTTTACGATAAAGTAGGCTTTTACGATACGTTAAAGAAGATAATGCAAGGAAAGGGGAAAGTTAGTGAGTTGGTCTCGATTCACTCTGAGGTCAGTGACATTGCGCCTCATATGCTACATTTTCTTGAAAATCACGACGAACAGCGCATCGCGAGCCCAGATTTTGCTGGAACTGCAGAAAAAGGCAAGCCGGCACTAGCGGTAAGTGCACTTATAAGTGCATCACCTACGCTACTGTATTTTGGTCAAGATGTTGGTGAAGATGGCAGTGAAGAGACCGGCTTTGGTGATCCTACTAGAACATCTATTTTTGACTATGTAGGTGTTCCTGCCCATCAACGTTTTATGAATAACGGAAAGTTTGATGGCGGTGGCTCTTCCAAAGACGAGTTGGCGCTACGTGAGTTTTACGAAGACGTTATGGCTATCGTTTCTTCTAACTCAGCAATAAAAGGGGACTTCGTTAACCTTCACGACCTAAACCTTAGTGTTGAAGGTTCAGCTTACAGCGAACAGCAGTTTGCGTTTGCGCGAATAAACGAGCAAAAAGGGTTTGTGGTTGTTGCTAATTTCGATGAGAGCGAGGTTGATAACATTACATTATCTATTCCTAAAACCCTAATCTCTGAGTCGGCGCCCTCGCAAGTGCTAACAGCATTACTTCGCCACGAAGACGTTGTTATAAACGATAGCGGTGAGCACTTTACTGCTGAGCTAACCCTTAAAGGGCTTGAAACTAAGGTGTTTGCGTTTTAACACCACTTTCACTTTTTAAATGATTCGGTCAAGGCCAGGTAATTACCTGGCCTTTTCAATGAAGCCGTATAAATTCTACTCGCTGTGACTATAGGCTTGCTGCTTAGCACCGTGAATACGTATGCAGTGCATTGGTCTTACTTGAGAACAAAGGTAGTATCAACGTACCTTCATCTGCTTAACGTATTTTTAACAAGAGGTCACAGTGGCAGCCATAAATTTCAAAAAAACTAACTTAACAAGTCGAGAGAATCGTTTTTCCTCATCGGCGTGTTTATTGGTGATGACAAGTTTAGCGTTTCCCACGCTTGCCAATGAACTCACAGTTTCGCCGCCAAACTGGTGGGTAGATATGGCAGCTAGTGACGTAGAGTTGATGGTTTATGGCGATGATATAGCAGACGATACCGTAACGGTTTCAAAAGGCGCTGTAAGTATTACGAAAACCCAAGCACTAGATAGCGAAAACTATTTATTTTTAACGTTAAATACCGAAAAAGCCAAAGCAGGCGAAGTCATATTAACCTTTACCGACAGTGATGGAACGGTTCGCGAAAAATCATATTCTTTGCTTAAACGAAAAGCGGGTTCAGCACAGCGACAGGGCTTTAGTCCCAAAGATGCAATTTATCTAATAGCGCCAGATCGATTTGCTAATGGTGACCCTTCAAATGACAACGTCGAGGGCTATAAGGACACAGTCGATAGGGCTGCAAAAGGCGGTCGACATGGCGGTGATATCAAAGGAATAATAGATAACCTCGATTACGTTAAAGAGATGGGCTTTACCCAAATTTGGACGATGCCTTTACTTGAAAATGCGATGGATAATTACAGCTATCACGGCTATTCAACAACAGATTATTATCAAGTAGATCCGCGCTTTGGTTCCAACCAAGATTATGTCGAGCTTAGCGAAAAAGCGAGTGAAGCGGGTATCGGTATTATTATGGATATGGTCTTAAACCATATAGGCAGCACTCACCAATGGATGAAGGACAAGCCTTCGCAAGATTGGATTAACAATAATGGTATATTTGTCGGTACGACGCATAAGCGTGAATCACTGCATGACCCTCACGCCGTAGAAAGCGATAAAATTGGGTTTAGCGATGGCTGGTTTGTTCCCACAATGCCAGACCTAAACCAGCGCAATCCTCACCTTGCTAACTACCTTATTCAAAACGCTATATGGTGGGTCGAGTTCGCAAATTTAAGTGGTATCCGCGTAGATACATACTCTTATCCTGATAAAGATTTTCTTAGCCAGTGGACTACACGCGTTATTGAGGAGTATCCAAACCTTAATATTGTCGGTGAAGAATGGTCAGTGAACCCTGCTATAACCGCATACTGGCAACGAGGCAGTCACAAACATGACGACTACGTCAGCGCCTTACCATCGGTCATGGATTTTCCATTACAAACTGCTCTGGTAAAAGCACTTGATAGTGCAGAGAGTTGGAATTCAGGTTTCATCAGTGTTTATGAAACACTGGCAACTGACTTTTTGTATGCAGAGCCAAATAACCTCGTTGTCTTTGCTGACAATCACGATATGAGCCGTGTGTTTACTCAACTTGGACATGATGTGCGTAAGTGGAATATGGCGATGACGTTTTTCTTAACAACGCGCGGTATACCTCAGGTGTTTTACGGCACAGAAATCTTAATGCAAAACGAGGGGACAACAGACCACGGCGTTATTCGTACTGACTTCCCGGGGGGCTGGAAAGAGGACACTGATAAAAATGCGTTTAATGGCAAAGGTTTGTCTGAAGAGGAGCGCTGGGCACAGCAACGAACAAAATCGCTGCTTTCACTACGCCGCGAGTACCCAGCACTTTTTGAAGGCGAGTTGAAACATTTTGCACCAAAGGATGGCTTGTACACCTACTTTAGAGTGAATGAAAACGATAAGTCTCGCGCACTGATGGTCATTTTAAATAAAGAAGAAACCGACGTTACTTTAAGTCAGTACAGAGAACTGTTAGGGCGCTACACTAAAATTACACGATTAGACGATGGCAAAGTTATGCGCACTTCAGATGTGCTATCTTTACCAGCAATGTCTGCCACAGTCTTCATTGCACAATAACTCGCAGTTTTAATATTAACAATAAATAGAGCAAACTATGCAAACAACACAACCTCGCCTGTCTTTTTGGCAAATTTGGAATGTCAGCTTTGGCTTTTTAGGTGTTCAATTTGGTTTTGCACTGCAAAACGCGAATGTCAGTCGAATCTTGTCAGATTTAGGTGCAGATCTACATTCACTGTCTTTGTTTTGGTTAGTCGCGCCTATTATGGGCCTAATTGTACAACCTATAGTGGGTTCAGCTTCTGATAGAACATGGAATAGGTTAGGGCGACGACGTCCGTTTATATTAGCGGGGGCGATTGCTGCGGTAATTGGTATGATCCTGTTGCCAAATGCGCCAATCTTTGTTGCCTTTTTAGCGCCTATGCTAATGGGGGCATTGATGGTGGCACTAATGGATGCGTCATTTAATGTATGTTTTCAACCATTCCGTTCGCTTGTATCAGATATGGTGCCTCCTTCGCAGCGCAATGTCGGATATTCGATTCAATCGCTCTTAATCAACATTGGCGCGGTTATTGGCTCTATTCTTCCGTTTGTGTTAACGAACGTAATCGGTCTTGAAAACACTGCTCAAATGGGAGAGGTTGCTCCTTCAGTAATGTGGGCGTTCTATATTGGAGCTACTGTTTTACTTGGTACCGTTATTTGGACGGTCATTCGCACTAAGGAGTATGCTCCAGATGAGTACAATCGCTACAAGGGCTTAAGCGATGCCGATGTGGCTGAAATGTCAAAAGAAAAGGCACCACTTTTGAAGCGTTTGGGCGAGTTCTTTGACCTTGTTGTTAATATGCCCAAGACTATGAAGCAACTTGCTGTAGTGCAGTTCTTTTCGTGGTTTGCACTTTTTATTATGTGGGTTTACACCACACCTGCTATTACGCAGCATATTTGGAACGTGGATAAGCAGTGGTTTGACCCTGCATTTATTGCTGCTGCACCTGTAGTGCCAGAAACTATCACAATGGCGAAAGGCGCTGCCGGTGATTGGGTGGGCATTCTCTTTGCTGCTTATTCAGTATTCGCTGCTATCTTCTCAATTTTTCTTGCGCGTTTAGCCGATAAATTTGGCCGAAAAATGGTTTATGCGGGGGCACTGGCGCTCGGTGGTATAAGCTACGTTAGTTTCTTGTTATTCCAAGATCTGACTATGGTTAACGTAAACTTACTTATCACTGAGGTTACTGTTCCTCTAGGCGCCGTAAAATTACTTATCCCAATGATAGGCGTAGGTATAGCATGGGCCGCTATTTTAGCGATGCCTTATGCCATGTTGGCGGGGGCGCTACCAGCAAATAAAACAGGTGTGTACATGGGTATATTTAACTTTACCGTTGCAGCACCTCAAATTGTATCGGGTTTAACCGCAGGCTGGATCTTAAGCAGCGTATTTGAAAATGATGCAAAATACATCATCGTAGTTGCGGGTATCTCAATGTTAATTGGCGCAATAGCAGTATTCTTTGTGAAAGAAGCAGATACAAGCGCATTACAAGAAGCAAAAGGAGAGTAGCGCGATGTCTTTTAAGCTAAAAGCACTTGCAGTAACCTTGACCTCGCTATTAACTGGCGCGTGTTCAACGCAACATGTGCACAACGACAGCCAGTTACAAACTAATGAAACGGCAATTGTTGGAACTACTGTGCCTTTTGCCAGCGAAGCGGTTTATTTTGTCGTTACCGACCGATTTGTTGATGGTGATCCTAGCAACAACCATGAAGACCAGGGTGGCGACCATCCAACTTGGCAGCTACCACTTGAAGGGCCCGACGGAAAAAAAGCCTATGTGGGTTATATGGGCGGCGATCTTAAAGGCATTTTGAATAATGCAGATTATATAGCCGATTTAGGTTTTACTGCTGTATGGATGACACCAGTAGTAGATAACCCCGATTATGCATTCAATGGTGATGAGCCTATTACTTATGGTGGCGCTTTTAAAGATGGTGGTAAAACAGGTTACCACGGCTATTGGGCCACTAATTTTTACAAAGCCGATGAGCACCTGATAAGTGATGATCTCAGTGTAAAAGATTACACAACACAAATGCGCGAAAAACACGGGCTTAAATCGGTATTCGACATTGTTGCCAATCATGGCAGCCCCAGCTTTACCATGGAAAAAGATCTACCGGGATACGGAGAGCTGTATGATGCTCAAGGAAAATTGGTGGCAGACCATGAAAATTTGGCACCTGAAGAACTGGACCCAGAAAATAATCCACTACACACTTTTTTTCATAACTATCCAGATCTAGTAAAGCTTTCTAACTTAGACGATGAAAATCCATTGGTGAGAGACTATTTGATTAATAGTTATCTGTATTGGATATCGCAAGGTGCTGATGCGTTTAGGATAGATACTATACGCCATGTCCCGCATTCATTTTGGCGAGAAGCTTCAGACCGAATCCGTGCAGAAAACCCTGACTTCTTTATGTTTGGCGAAAGCTTTGACTATGAAGCGAATAATATTGCGCAGCATACACTGAAGAAAAATGGTGGCGTAAGTGTTCTAGATTTCCCAATGCAAAAAGCGATGGTTTCAGTGTTTGAAAAGCCACTTGAAAGTGACTTTTCAGCACTTGAAAAGGTGCTATATCTTACGCACGGCCCTTATCAAAACCCTTATGAACTTACTACGTTTTACGACAACCACGATATGGCGCGTATGAATGCTACTGATGAGGGATTTATTAACGCACACAACTGGTTGTTTACGGTGCGTGGAATACCTGTTGTATATATGGGGTCAGAGGTAGGTTACATGCGTGGTACGGCTGAACATGCTGGTAACCGAAACTACGTGGGGCAAGATGTACTCGATAGTGCTATGTCTCACCCCATAGGTATCGCGCTAAAACGCATTGCAAACGTGCGAAAGACAACACCAGCGTTGCAGCGCGGCATTCAAGTTAATGTGGAATTAAATGGCCACAAAGCAATATTTTACCGCGTACTGCAAAATCAAGATAACGCACAAACAGCATTGGTGCTATTGAATAAAAGTGACCAGGCAGACAATTTCACTGTGAGCAACTATTTGCAAGAAGGCGAATGGGTTGAGCGCCTAAGCGGTGAAAAACGCACAATAGAAAAAGGACAAGTGTTGCAATCTCAAGTTGCACCTAATGGCGTACAAGTGTGGGTGTTAGAGGGAGCACCTTCTAATGAAGCATTACTAGAAGCGGTGCGCTTTCAGTTATCAAGACAATAACGAGCGGGTTACAAATATGCCGGAAACTAAAAAGCGCCTAATTAATGGCGCTTTTTTTATTGATTATTGGTTTTTAGTTGCCTTGTGCTCTAAAGCTCTACTGCTTTATCGCTGCCGCAAGATTGTCGGATAATAATATCTGCTGGCATCAAGTAATCTTCCACGGCTTCATTATTAATTGCTTTTAGCAACGTGTTGACCAGTAGCTCTCCTGCAAGCTTGGTATTTTGTTGGACGGTGGTTAGCGCGGGCGTGGTATACGCAGACACAGCAATATTATCGTAACCCACCACAGCGACTTGTTCGGGGACATTAATTTTAGCTTGTCGCAGCGCTCGAAGGGCACCCATCGCAATAAGGTCTGAGGCACACACGATAGCTTCTGGCAACTCATTGCTTTCAATAAGCGACTTCACTGCCAACGCCCCTGCATCTTCTGTAGAGATTGCATTGCGCTGTACACTGCGATGGCTTAACTTATTGGCATTTAGTGCGTGGTAATATCCATCAAAACGCGCTTTAAATTCAGGTGCGTGCTCCCCATTATCTCCTAGGAAGGCAAATGAAGTTTTGCCCAACGAAAGTAGATGCTCAGTAATACTTTGCCCACCTTGGAAATTGTCGCACCCAATACTCACCCCTGGATGAGCTTCATCTGGCGCGCCCCAGCGAACAAAATGCGTTCCCTGTGACTCTAGTTGAGCAACTTTTGTTTGGTAATCGGTATAGTCGCCGTAGCCGAGTAAAATAATGCCATCGGCTTTATTAGAATCCTCGTATTCTGCGTGCCAATCGTCCTCTAGGTTTTGAAACGAAACCAAAAGGTCATAATTTGCATGCGCACAGGCACGTGTAATACTTCCTAGCATCGCCAGAAAGAACGGATTAATCATTGAGTCATCAGAAGTAGGGTCTTCAAACAACAACAAGGCAATGGTACTGCTTTTTTGTTTCCTCAAGTTACTCGCGTTTTTATCTACTTTATAGTTAAGCTCGCGAGCAATTCGCTGCACACGGTCTCGTGTTTCTTGATTTACGAGCGGACTATTATTTAGTGCTCTTGAAACCGTAGACTGTGATACGCCTGCTAAATGCGCTATATCGAATGAGGTTGCTTTTTCTTTCATAAACACCATATTTTGCTGCTACGACAGTGTTATCGCACGAATTAGATTACCACAGTTTTTTATTGTTACCTGTATTTTGATGTCTTTTACAAACGTTTCAGGCCATTAGTGACCAATTTGTTACAACTTGTGCTCTTTATTCCATCAGTTGTTAGGCTTTACTTAATAAAACATGGTTGATCTAATTGTGACAGTGTTATACTGCAAAAAATTTTTATAGATTTATTAGTGCATAAGGGGAACATGCGAATGGCCGAGACTGAACATCGTCCGACCAACTTTATCCGTCAAATAATTGATAAAGACCTAGCCAGTGGGTTACATGACGCTATCAAAACGCGATTTCCACCAGAGCCAAATGGTTTTCTTCACATCGGCCACGCAAAGTCGATTTGCCTGAACTTTGGTATTGCACAAGACTATACCGGTACATGTAATTTGCGTTTCGACGATACCAATCCAGCAAAAGAAGACATTACTTTTGTTAACTCAATTAAACAAGATGTTGAGTGGCTTGGATTTACGTGGGATGGTGAGGAACGGTATTCATCGAACTATTTCGACCAGTTACACGCATACGCCAACGAACTTATCGATAAGGGCTTGGCATACGTCGATTTTTCTTCGCAAGATGTTATGCGTGAAATGCGCGGTACGCTAAAAGAGCCAGGAAAAAATAGTCCATATCGCGACACCGATGTTGAAACAAATAAGCGTGAATTTGCCAAAATGACGGCGGGCGACTACCAAGAAGGCGAATGTAGTTTGCGAGCCAAAATTGATATGGCTTCACCATTTATGTGTATGCGCGACCCTGTGATTTATCGCGTTAAGCACGCACACCATCACCAAACGGGTGATAAATGGTGTGTTTACCCTATGTACGATTTTACGCACTGTATTTCTGATGCTATCGAAGGAATTACACATTCATTGTGTACCCTGGAATTCCAAGATAACCGAAGACTGTACGACTGGGTGATTGAGAACATTAGCATTGACTGCACACCGCGTCAGTACGAGTTTTCACGTCTTAACCTCGAGTACACAGTACTCAGTAAACGTCGTTTAATTCAGTTAGTTGATGAACAACACGTAAGCGGTTGGGACGATCCACGTATGCCCACAATCGCCGGTTTGCGCCGTCGAGGCTATACCCCAGGTTCAATTGTTGAGTTTTGTAAGCGAATCGGTGTAACCAAGATGGATAACATGGTTGAAATGTCCATGCTTGAAGCTTGCATTAGAGATGACCTCAATGTAAATGCTCCACGCGCGATGGCCGTACTCGACCCAATCAAGCTTGTTATTGAAAACTATGATGAAGACAAGCATGAAACTTTGGTTGCGCCAAATCATCCGAATGATGACGCAATGGGCACGCGTAATATTGGTTTTAGTCGCGAAGTGTTTATTGAAGCAGAGGACTTCCGTGAATCTGCTAATAAAAAATTCAAACGTTTGGTATTAGACAAAGAAGTACGTCTTCGCAATGCATACGTTGTTAAAGCCAATCGCGTCGAAAAAGATGCAGAGGGCAATGTTACAACTGTGTACTGTACGTATGACCCAGACACGTTAGGGAAAGACCCAGCGGATGGCCGCAAGGTTAAAGGGGTTATTCATTGGGTTGACGCAGCAACTGCACAGGCAGCGGAATTCAGATTATACGACCGTTTGTTTAATGTTCCTAACCCAGCAGCTGAAGACAACTTCACCGATGCGATAAACCCAGATTCTCTTGAGATTAAACAAGGTTGGGTAGAAGCAGGGCTTGTTAATAATGTACCTGAGGTAGGTGCATGGCAGTTTGAACGCACGGGTTACTTCTGTGTCGATAAGGACAGCACGGACGATAAACCTGTATTCAATCGCACAGTTGGTTTGCGCGATACTTGGGCCAAAATAGGCGAGTAGGGCAGCGTCAATTGCGTTAAAAATCAAAAAGCCGCTATTTTATTAGCGGCTTTTTATTGAGTGGCACTTTAGACTTCTTTTGCTTTAGTCTTCTACTTAGGTTGGCAATCTAAAGATTGGCCATTTACATTCACACTCTCGTTACCCATTAAATATAAATACATTGGCATAATGTCTTTTGGTGTTTTCAACGTTTCTGGATTCTCAGCTGGGAATGCTTGAGCGCGCATATGTGTGCGTGTGCCACCTGGATTAATACAGTTAAAACGCAGTGATTTGTTTTGGTATTCGTCTGCCAGCGTTTGCATTACACCTTCTGTAGCAAACTTTGAAACTGCGTAGGTGCCCCAAAACGCGCGGCCTTTTCTACCAACACTCGATGTAGTAAAAATTACTGATGCGTTATCGGCTTTTTCGAGCGCAGGGATAAGCGCCTGTGTCATGTAAACCATACCATTGAGGTTTACTTGCATAACATCCTGCCATTCTTGGGCGTCGATGTCTTTAAACGCACTTAAGTGACCGAGAATAGATGCATTGTGTAACACGCCATCAAGACGACCGAATTGATCGATGATAGTTTGCGTCATTTGTTGGTAATGACTTGGCGTTGCACCTTTTAAATCTAACGGCACGATAGCTGGCTCTTCGCCACCCGCGGCGACTATTTCATCGTAAACAGCTTCAAGTTTAGCGACAGTTCGGCCCAATAGAATGCAAGTTGCACCATGCGCAGCATATGTACGTGCAGCTTCTGCACCGATACCATCTCCTGCACCAGTCACTAAAATAATTTTGCCCTTAAGTAAATCTTGCGGTGCATTATAGTCGTTCATGATTGTCCTTCGAATACATAGTATTAACCCGCGAATGTTTCGCGCTTTATATTGCACGAGATCATACTCAGACTGAGTCACAAGTAAAACATTCAATGAAAAATCTTAGTAAACGTAAAAAAAGTTAACAAAACTGGTTAACAAAACTTTGCAAAGTTGCAACAAAGTCAATAAGATTGAGGAAGATACAACTGGTCTAACATGTTTAAAGCACTTTTCTACGCTCGCAGGAACGAGGTAGAGAGAGCCAATTATCAAAGGCTTAGTTTTAGACAAAGAATAACAACAATGCTTGTAGGGAGTAGAGATGAGAAAACTCGTATTAAGTTCCAGTGTGGCCCTTGCGCTGGGTCTAGCAGGCTGTGGTGGCTCCGATGAAACCCTTTCTGACATTCAGGCCGAAACAGAAGTCCAAACGCCATTTTCACGTATCGTTTTTGATCCAGCTGCTGGCAACTTAAACGTTCCTAATGACCTTCTAATGCTTCCGGGCGATGATGGTTTCTTCGATTACACACTTAACATTCCTGTAGCTGATCCTACGGATTTTGGTGACCCTCAAAACGCACTGAACGTTTTGGACGGTTGGTCAACACAGCATCCATTTGTCATTGATGTACAAACGCCTCCTGGTACTTCATTAGACGCATCTTCACTTTCTGCGGGTGTGTTATTATTCGAAGCAACATTAGGTCTTGATCAGTCTGACCCTGACTGTGCACAGATTACTACACCATCTGCTGGTTGTAAGTTGGGTGATCAACTTACTTTTGGTGTTGACTACGTTTTAAGCCTAGTCGATAGCAATACTATTTCCGTTGTGCCGTTAAAGCCACTTAAGCCTGCTAAGGGTCACATGTTGGTTATGACAACGGCACTAAAAGATTCGTCAGGTAAATCTGTACAGGGTTCTACTACATGGGATTCTGTTCGCCAAGATATCAATACCAACCCACTTTCAAGTGATGCACAACTGTCACTACAAGGCTTAGTAAATTCATTGGTTAACCCGCTCATTGGCGCAGGTTATGCTCGCGAAGAAATTACTTATGTATCAGCGTTTACAACACAATCAGTTGCCAATTCATTAGATACCATCAAAAAAGTAATGGTAAGTGAATTTGCTATGCGTGCAGCTGCAGGTGATCAAACCGCAGGACAGGCACTTCCGGCTATTGTCGTTGGTGATGTAGACGTAGCGCCTACTGCAATGGAAGCACTTGGTCTAGTCAGCGCTGAAGCTGTTGCTGGTGCTATAGCACTTGGCAAACAGAGCCTACCACCTGAAGCTGCGCCTCTTATCCCACTTATTGATGCGACTGACTTCAGTGCATTACAAACATGTGCTGGATTAACAGGTACGGTCACGGGGCAATTGGCGGGACAATGGGGTTTAGTGAATGACTTCGCTGTGGAGGTTTCAACCGGTATTCTTGCGCAAGCAGGCCCATTCTGTGCGGCACAGCGTTACGAGGGTAACATTTCACTACCTTATTTCTTGGGTGTACCGAGCGCAGAGAATCCTCTTGCCCCGGTTAATACTTTCTGGAAAGCAGCATGTGACAGCGGTATTGTGTTAGCAGGTACGCCACAAGAAGTATTGGCGAGCGAATCTACAACTGCAGGTCCCAATGCCGTATTGTGTTCAGGTTTAGGTTTAGCTGATGTCCGTGTAAACGGTGAAATGCTAGACAGTGCACGAAATATTACTAAGTTCAATCCTTTCCCTCAGCCAAATGGCGGGAACATGGGTAACGAGACCTTAGATGTGCAGGTAACGGTACCAAACCCAGCTGTTGCTGGTGCGCTTGGATTCCCAATTACAATGCCTGAAGCGGGATGGCCTGTTGTTATCCTTGCTCACGGTATTACTAGCCAAAAAGAAGACATGCTTGCTATTACAGGAACCTTGTCTCTTGCTGGTATCGCAACTATTGCTATTGACCAACCGCTTCACGGCAGTCGTGGCTTTGATTTAAATGGCGATGGTATTGATGAACTTAACGCAACGACAGTAAGTGCAACGCACTACATGAACCTTGCAAGCTTGCCAACTGCACGAGACAACCTGCGTCAGAGCGTTTCTGATTTGCTTGGTTTGCGTCTAGGTCTAAACGCGGTGGTAGATACTACCGCAGCGCAAAACGTGAAGTTTGATACCAGTCGCGTTTCAATTATGGGTGTGTCGCTAGGTGCAATCACTGGCGGTAATTTCGCAGCGGTTGCTAATACATCGATGGGTGGTGACCTAGCGGCGTTAGACGGCATGTTTGCTGTTAATCAAGCGTCGCTTGAATCACCTGGAGGTGGTATTGCGCAGTTCCTTCTTGAGTCTCCAGCGTTTGGCCCTCTTATTAAAGGCTTATTGCTTTCTCAAGCGTCTGAAGACTTTGTGGCTCTGCTTAATCAGCTTTATGGTACGACAGACGTATCAGAAGCGGAATTGGCGTCTGCGGTAGCAACGTTTGAAGCTAATTTAACGGCTGAGCAAGCGGCAGCGGTAAACGCAGTGTTCTCTCAATTCGCCTTTGCAGCTCAATCGGTGATGGATGCAGGGGACCCGACTAACTATGCCACTATACTGGGTGAGACAACTCCAGTTCACATGATGACTGTTGTCGGTGATGGTAGTGAGGCAAACCTACCTGATCAGGTAATTCCTGTAAGCACAGCGTTACCACTAGCAGGTCAGTTACCATTGGCACAGACAATCGGTCTAGAGCAAGTTACTACTACACAGGGTCCGGGCACAGATCCTATCAGTGCGTTGGTGTTGTTTAATAGTGGCGCTCACGCGTCAAGCTTAAACCCTGCATCAAATGCTGCAGTAACAACTGAAATGCAAAAAGAGGTTGCGGGTTACTTGGCCTCAGATGCACTAGCTCTACCTATCTCTGATGTGACAGTAGTCGCTAATTAAAAGAAATATTAGTGTAAATTAAAAGCCGGCGTTTGCCGGCTTTTTTGTACGTAAATTATGATGTTGTTTGAATGTTTTATTATGTTAATGTAGTGTAAATTGGTCGGATCTGTTTGTGGTTAAGCCGCTTAAATATAGAGGGGTTTGCAGTGTTTGCAAAGGGAACGGCAAGTACATATTCATCTTTTAGGGACTATTTTTGATGAGAAAAAATAATAATTTCGCACCTATTCCAAGCGTATTAGCGCTTTCTATAACAGCACTACTCAGTGGCTGTGGTGACAACGATAATGATTTCAGCAATGTAACGCCAGTAACTCCTGAGCCTCCACCTACGGTAGCGCCCCCGCCAGCGCCTATTCCTGCTTTCGACACTGATGGCACGCTAACAGCAGATATTCGATGGACCACTTATGGTGTACCACATGTAACAGGTGACAACTTAGAAAGTATGGCTTATGGCGTTGGTTACGCATTTGCCCGCGATAATATGTGTGTATTGGCGGATCAAATTGTAAAATATAACTCTCAGCGCGCAAAATACTTCGGTCCAGACTTAGTACCTGGTAGTGGTGATTCGGCACACGTAATTAACGACTTTGGCTACCTTACGCTTGGCATCCGAGAGATTGCTGAGAACAATTTAGCCAAAATGTCGGTAAATTCGCGTGCTATGTTTCAAGGATACACAGCAGGCTATAACCGTTATCTGAGCGATACACCCGTAGAAGAACAAGACCCCAGCTGTGCTGGTCAGCCATGGGTAAGAGACATTGATAGTGTAGACTTGTTAACTTACTCATTAGGTGTAGCGCTTTTGCCTGGCGCTTCTAACTTCTTAGGTCCAATGTTTCTGGCAGCGCCAGAGGGACAAAGCTATTTACCTACTGCGGCTGAGTCTGTGCCGGATGCGGTTGCTTCATCACTTAAGTTTAACCCTGCGGTAACGATGCCTGAAAGAAATCCACAAGAAATGGGCTCAAATGGATGGGGCCTTGGCAGCGACAAAACAACTAATGGCAAGGGTATGGTGTTGGGTAATCCACATTTTCCGCATACTGGGAATCTGCGTTTTTGGAATTTTCACGCACAAGTACCTGATTACATGAATGTTACGGGAAGTTCGCTGGTTGGCCTACCTGGTGCTGTTAATATTGGATTTAACGAAAACGTTGCGTGGACACACACGTTTTCAACCGCGGAACATTTCGTGGTGTATCAACTGACGCTCGATGAAGATGATGCAAGCGGCCTCACTCACATGGTTGATGGCAATCGACGTACGATTTATGAAAAGCCTATGCAAATTGATGTTGCGGTTGCGCCAGGGCAAACAATTAAACTCAATAAAACGGCGTATTACACCAACTATGGCCCAATGATTGAAGTACCCGGTAATTTTGAGTGGGATAGTACCAATGCTTTTGCGATAAAAGATGCGAATTTACCTAATTTAGATATTGTTGACCACTGGCTAGCTATGAATATGGCCACATCAATGGATGAGTTTAAACAAGCCTTTAAAGATTACGACGGTGTGATCTTTAACAATACAATGGCAGCGTCAAGTGATGGCCAAGTGTTTTACATAGATGATTCAACGGTGCCTAACTTGACTGAAACGGCAATTGAACAACTAACGACTAACCCGCTACTAATACAAATAAAGGCTGCGGCCGGATTTACTGTATTGCCAGGTAATATTTCGCAGTTTGATTTTGATGGACCAGTGCCATACGAAGAAGCGCCAAAATACGAAGGAACAGATTCGGTTCAAAACTCTAATGACAGCTATTGGCTCACTAACCTTTCATCGCCAATACGTGTAGCTAACCCAATGTACGGTAACGTCGACTACCAGCAAACACTTCGCTCTCGAATGGGACAGAAGTTCATAGAAACTGAAGCGGGTAGCGATGGTACTTTTACACCAGAAGAAGTTGAATCACTGTTGCTCAATAACAGAAGCTACCTTGCTGAAGACATATTGCCTGATTTACTTCAAGCGTGTACAGCACAGGGTGACACACCAGTAAACGTTGACGGTACTGATGTGTCTATTGCACAAGCGTGTGATGCGTTGGCAGATTGGGATGGAACAATGAATACTTCAAGCACAGGTGCACATGTATTCAGAGAGTTTGCTTTCCAATTCAATCAGGCTCCACAGTGGGAAGTACCATTCTCTCTTGAAGAACCTGTAACCACGCCATCAGGCTTGGTTCAAAACACGGCTACGCTTGAACAAATGGCACGAGCAGTACAAGTAATTGAACAGGCAGGTGTAGACTTTGATGCACCATTTGGCGAAGTTCAGTTTGTTGAAAGAAGTTTGCCAAACGGAACTGCTTCTGGCGAGAAATTACCATGGGGTGGGGCACACAATATTGAGGGTGGTTTTAACGTCTTTGATAGTATTCGCAGTCGAGACGAAACCTTGTTGCCAAGACACAGTTATAACACCATCAATAACAACACAATTATGAGTGCTGAAGCGCAGGGCTATCATATCAACTATGGAACCAGTTGGGCGATGGTTATTAACTTTACTGATGAGGGCCCGAAAGGTAGAGGAATACTGACGTATTCTCAGTCACGCAAGTTTGGTAGTGAGCATTATACCGACCAGACTCGACTGTATTCTCAGCAACCGACGTTGCGTGACATTTACTTCACTGAGCAAGAAATAGACGACAATACGATAGAACAAGTATCACTATCGTCACAGCAGTAACAAAGCTGGTATCATTACGTAAATGCATCAGTAACCTGGATAAGCCATGTCGCTTAACCAGGTTACTTTTTACGTATAGTCGCTTATTGTTGTAAGCGTTGTAGTTTACTAGGAGTAGAGTTTGGAGTTTTTGTACGAATATGGTTTGTTCGTTGCCAAGGCAGTAACACTTGTTGTTGCTTTTGTCGTAGTTGTTTCAACGATTGTGGGCGTTGCGAGCAAACAAAAACCAGGAAAAGGGCAGCTTGAGATAACGTCAATTTCAGAGCAGTTGAAAGATGTAACGCAGTACGCAAAAGAAGTGTTACTCGATAAAGACGCGCTTAAAAAGCTTGCGAAAAATCAAAAGAAAGAAGATAAAGCAAAAGCGAAAAACAAGTCTGATGAATCTCCTCAACCTCGTTTATTTGTCATTGATTTTAAAGGCTCAATGGATGCGTCTGAGGTAGAACACTTACGGGAAGAGATCACCGCTATCCTTTGTGTTGCTGAGCAAGATGATGAAGTGTTGGTGCGCCTTGAAAGCGGTGGTGGTGTCGTTCATGGGTATGGATTAGCCGCTTCGCAACTTCAACGAATTAAAGAGAAAGGTCTTAAACTTACCATCGCAGTAGATAAAGTGGCGGCAAGTGGCGGTTACATGATGGCATGTGTTGCTGATAACCTTATCGCTTCCCAATTCGCTTATATTGGAAGCATCGGTGTGTTAGCACAGTTGCCAAATTTCAACAAGCTACTCAAAAAGAATGATATTGAATTCGAGCAGCATACGGCTGGCGAATTCAAACGTACATTGACCATATTTGGTGAAAACAATGACGAAGGCCGAGCGAAATTTAAAGAAGAGATTGAAGAAATTCATGTCCTTTTCAAAGATTTTGTTCATAGCCAACGACCAGAGATGGATATAGACAAAGTTGCAACGGGCGAATATTGGCCGGGTGTTAAGGCAAAAGCCTTAGGTTTAATAGACAATATTTCTACATCAGACGATTATATTTTGGCTCAGTACCCACAGCGTGAAATCTTTAGTGTTAAATATTCAATTAAAAAGAATGTTGCTGAGAAACTGGGAATGGCCGCTGCAAAAGTGTCAGAGCGAGTAATAATGAAAACGTGGAGCAAAGCGCGCCACTGGTTTTAATTAGAGTTGAGCGGAAGCCTTACCGCTCGTTCTCGAAAACAACAATGATAATAAGAGAATTATGGCACGGCACACTAAGACCGACATTTTAGATGCTGCGGAATTTTTGTTTTCTCAACAAGGATTTACGCAGACCTCTATGCGAGAAATCACGACCAAGGCTGAAGTTAACTTGGCATCAGTTAATTATCATTTTGGTAGTAAGAAAAACTTAATTCAGGCTGTCTTCAAGCGCTATTTCGATCATCTTATGCCAAAACTTGAGCAAAGTATTGATGAAATAGTTTTGAAGGAAGGGGTAGAGGGCATTGAGGCGTTGTTGTATGCGCTCATCCCTCCAATGCTTACACTTAACACGTTATCGCAGCATGGCACGGCGACGTTTGTTAAGTTATTAGGTAGAGGTTACAACGAAACGCAAGGGCACCTTAGACGTTTTATTATGAACGACTATGGCACATGTATCCGCTCATTGGTTAGTGCAATACGCCATTGCTTGCCGCAATTGCCTGAAGAGGAATTGTTCTGGCGCATGCACTTCGCGATGGGAAGTTTTGTTTTTTCCATGGCATCGAGCCAAGCGCTTACCGAAATTGCAGAGTCTGATTTTCACAAACATGTCGATATTGAAGAAGTAATGCGCCATCTTGTTCCCTTCGTAGCACAAGGTATGGCGGGCAGACTATCGCAGCCAATTCCAGCATAAAAAAACGCACCTCTTAGGTGCGTTTCTTACATTTTTCATCAATACTCTTATTAACGAGGCAAAGTGGCGCCGGGCGCTTTGTTTTTAAGCTGTTCGGCATAAAAGGCTTTCACTGAGAAACCAGACTTTGCGTTTGATTTAGTGGCCTTTGCTTTTGATGATTTTTTCTCGTTTGGCTTTGCACTTTTTGTTTCGCTTTTTGCTTTAACAGGCTCGCTTTTGGCGGTTTCATTTTTGTTACCTGATAGGTCTGCGGTCATTTCTTGTAGCTGTGCCAAGCGTACATTTTTGCCACCATCAACGCTGTACCATCCGCTCTTTGCCTCAATAGAAGGCGCTTTACCGTTTGCTTGCGTATAAGCCTTTGTGAATTCAGCGATTACTTGATCTTTGTCTAGGTTTGCCATGCTTTTTGCTCTTTATTTAATTTAGATGACGAACGCCTTGCTTCAACCCTTATATGTACATTACACAGGTGTACGTGTATTCGGCTTCCATTTAGCCAATAGTCATTGCAATTACCGCATAACAATATGGCGTATTGCACACGTTTACTGAATTAAAAGGTATAATAGTTAACGTTCGCGTGTTTTTATAACGTTTTTTGACCAATTTGTCTAACTTTCAACCGGAGGCGTCGTGTCAGTCACTAATTACGAATTAAAAAATTACCTTGATGGCATTTTGCGAGTTAATGAGATAGGTGACTACTGTCCGAATGGTTTACAAGTTGAAGGGAAATCAGTAGTTCAAAAAGTAGTGACAGGCGTAACAGCGTCTCAAGCATTGCTCGATGCTGCCGTTACGGCAAAAGCAGATGCCATTTTGGTCCATCATGGCTATTTTTGGAAAGGCGAGCCCGCACAGATTACCGGTATGAAAAAGAACCGGTTAAAAACATTACTCAGCCAAGACATTAACCTTCTTGCTTATCATTTGCCGTTAGATGTCCATCCAGAATTGGGGAACAATCGCCAACTAGGAAATCTGTTAGGCGTCGATGAAATAACCGCGGCAAGCAGTGTTAAACCAACGGGTGTTGTGATGCATGGCAACTTGCCAGAGGCACAGACAGCAAGCGAACTTAGTGACCGCTTAAGTTCATTGCTTGAACGCAAGATTTTAGTCGAAGGACCAAGAGATAAGCCCATAAAACGTATTGCATGGTGCACTGGCGGTGGTCAAAGTTTTATTGAGCAAGCTGTTGAGCTTGGTGTAGACGCGTTTGTTACCGGTGAAGTTTCGGAGCAAACGGTGCACACTGCAAGAGAGATGGGAATTACGTTTTTTGCTGCGGGCCATCACGCCACTGAGCGCTATGGTGTTAAATCATTAGGCGAGCATCTAGCCCAGCAATTTGATGTCGATGTCGAGTTTATTGATATTGATAACCCAGCCTAACAGGTTATCAAAAATGAAGAACGATCGAATATTTGATGGCATAGCAGACACATTTTCAAAAAATATCTATGGCACCACTAAAGGACGCCTGCGTCATACCATCTTATGTGACGTATTAGCGCCTTTTGTGGCTAAGCCACTTAAAGCGATTGACGTTGGTGGAGGGACAGGTGTGATGGCTGCACATCTTGCTTCGCAAGAGCATGATGTAGTGCTCACTGATGCATCGAAAGACGTGTTGCAGCAAGCAGAAGAAAATCTGAAGCTTTTAGAAGGGGTGACTATACGCCATCAGTACCTTCAAGAAATTGACGACTTGAACCACTTCGATCTGGTGTTGTGCCATGCAGTACTCGAATGGTTAGATGCTCCGTTTGATGCAATTACTCACCTTTTCAACAATATGCGGAACGGGGCAACACTAAGTCTCAGTTTTTTCAATCAAGATGCCAACTTATTTGCCAACGCGATTTATGGAAATTTTGACTATATTGCCAAAGGCTTAAAAGCAAAAAAGCAAGTGCGCTTAAACCCAAAGCAACCGTTAAGTGCAATGAAGGTAGTGGGTTTTTGTGAATCTCTTGGCTTTAAGGTTAAAGCCAAAGCGGGTATTCGGTGTTTCCACGATTATATGCGTGATATCAGCCATCAAGACAGTAAATATGAAGAACTGCTCAATCTTGAACGTCAGTATTGCATGTCAGAGCCTTATATGTGGCTCGGTAAATATTTTCATATCGTTTTAGAAAAATAGCGTTAAGTTAGAGGCACTAAATTGTCGTTGTTGATTATGTTACCGACCGTGACCGTGGCAATTTCATTAAGTGCTTCTTGAGTGAAAAAGCCCTGATGCCCAGTGATCAATACATTGGGAAATGTAGTCAGTCGTTGAAATATATCGTCTTGAATAATATCGCCAGAGTGATCGGCAAAAAAGAGTTCTGATTCCCGTTCGTAAACATCAAGTCCTAAGTGTCCAATTTTCCCGCTTTTGAGGCCTTTAATTATCGCGTTATCGTCAATTAGTCCGCCTCGTGAGGTATTGATTATCATTACACCATCGCGCATTAATGAAAGTGATGCTGGGTTAATTATATGGTGGCTGTCATTGTTTAAAGGGCAGTGCAGGGTAACGATGTTGCTATTATTCAATAGTTCTTCAAGGGAAACGTAATGCGCTCCCATGTTCACGATGTCGTCATCGTGAAAAGGATCGTAACACAGTATTTTGCACCCGAAGCCATTGAGTATTCTAATAACTGCCTTGCCGATTCGGCCGGTGCCGATGACGCCAACCGTCTTATTGTGAAGTGTAAAACCCAACAAACCATCAAGCGCGAAGTTTCCCTCCCGAACGCGATTATAGGCTTTGTGAGTCTTTCTATTTAACGTCAGTATTAACGCAAGGGTATGCTCAGCTACAGTCTCAGGACTATAAGCTGGCACACGACTTACACTAATTCCACACTCATGCGCCTGTTCAACATCTACATTGTTAAAACCGGCACAGCGCAACGCAATATGCTTCACACCACATTCGTGTAAAACTTTTACAGTACTTGCACAGACATCGTCGTTGACGAAAACAACAACGACATCAATGCCATGACATAATCGCGCGGTATCATTGTTTAATGCATGTTCATAGTAGTTAACATTAAAGGTAACTCCGCACCCATGCTTTTTCTCAAATAGGGGGGCAAAGACACGGCGCTCATACATTCGCGTACTAAAAAATGCGACGCTAAAGTGAGTGTTACTATTCGGTAGTGTAGTACGCATTCCAATGCCTCCCCGTAGCGTTTTAAGATGCTATTGCGGCAAAAGAGCCGCTATATCTTTTTCTATTTCGGATGGTTTCGCGGTTGGCGCGTAGCGTTTGACTACCGTACCGTTAGCGTCGACCAAAAACTTTGTGAAATTCCATTTAATACGCTTACTGCCAAGTAACCCCGGTGCTTTTTCTTTGAGCTCATTGTAGAGTGGCAAGGTATCTGGGCCGTTAACGTCTATTTTTTTAGACAACGGGAAGGTTACACCAAAATTCAGTGTGCAGAACTGCGCAATGTCTTCATCACTTCCGGGTTCTTGATGACCAAACTGATCACATGGAAAGCCGAGGATTTCTAAGCCATTTTCTTTGTGTGTTTTGTATAGCGCCTCGAGCCCTTCGTATTGTGGAGTAAAGCCACATTTACTTGCGGTGTTTACGATCAGTAGCACCTTACCTTTGTACTCGTCTAATGAAATGTCGCGGCCGTCATTTAACGTAATGCCATATTCGTAAATACTCACGTTTGTTTCCTTTTTTCTATTGTTATTGTGTAGAGCGCTTTAGTGCTTATTGGTGTTTGTGTTACATTCGAACCACATCGTAATGCTGCATCAATAAGACAATTACAAGAGTATATTTAGAATGACAGATTTAAAAGTAAGTTTTCTTGGGTTGGGCGTAATGGGCTACCCAATGGCCGGCCATTTAGTTAACGCAGGCTTAAATGTCACGGTGTACAACCGCACTTTTAAAAAAGCACAAGATTGGGCTAACGAATACAACGGACGTGCTGTCAGCACGCCTGAAGAAGCTGCAGAGGGTGCTGATATTGTTTTGATGTGCGTGGGTGACGACAATGATGTTCGTGAAGTGGCCAATCGTGCCCTTTCGGCAATGAAATCTGGCGCCATTTTAGTCGACCACACTACCGCTTCTGCCGATGTGGCAAGAGAACTACATGCATTATGTATGGCCAAACAAATAGGATTTCTTGATGCACCAGTCTCTGGAGGTCAAGCTGGCGCGCAAAATGGCCAACTTACTATCATGGTGGGTGGTGATAGCGATGTTTATGAAAAGGCTGAGCGAGTATTACAGATTTACGCACGTCATAGCCAGTTACTTGGCACATGTGGAAGTGGCCAATTAGCTAAAATGATGAACCAAATCTGTATCGCTGGAATTGTTCAGGGACTTGCCGAGGCGTTACATTTTGGGCAAAAGGCAGGCCTTGATTGTAATGCTGTTATTGATGTTATTAGCAAAGGCGCTGCCCAGTCATGGCAGATGGAAAATCGCGCTTCTACAATGTTAGAAAATAGCTTTGATTTTGGTTTTGCTGTCGATTGGATGCGAAAAGACCTTAATATCGCGTTGGATGAAGCACGAAAAAATGGCTCCACACTTGCGCTGACTGCTCTTGTCGACCAATACTATGCTGACGTTCAAAAACTGGGTGGTGGAAGATGGGACACGTCGAGTTTGTTAACTCGATTAAAGTAAAACCACAACGAACACATGCTCTGAACATCAGGTATGTGTTTGAACCCTTGCTTGTTCAGATAACTGCTTTAAACGCGTTTTGTTTGGCGCTGATAACACATCATTGTGAAGGGTTTCGAATAGTTGGTCTAAGTCGTATTTGCGATACACTCTAGTGTCTGACTCAATCATACTTTGTAGTAAGTTCAGTCCAAAAGCCGCGGTTTCTGGCGATAGGTGATAGGCGTCGTAAAAGTGTTTCATTGCAGCGTCTAGTTCGCCTTCTAAAAAGAGTTGCGTGCCTGTCTCGTTAATGGCGACAGCTTGTTCATGATTTAAACCGAGCGACTGGCCACCGCTGAATATTAACGCGTCATTGGTTACTTGTTCTGAAATAGCTTGTAACTCTTGATTTTTGTCTTTTGCCATAAGTAATAGTTCACCGGCTTTTCGTTCGTCACCCAAGCCGTGATGTACTTTAGCGGCTACAACAAGGGTGGATGGCTCTGTTCGCAAGTAATTGTCGATATATTCTGCTTCTAACAAATGGCTGGCTTTATCTACGTCATTATCTAATATGGCAGAATAAGCGAGTAGGTAGTCACGCTTTTGTAGTACCTGAGGATCGCCCTGGCTTCGACCCGCTATACCCACGAGCTTTCTTGCTTGAGACAAACTTTCTGATCTATTGGTCTCTGGTGCAGTTTCTGCCAGCATGAGGTAAAACTCGGCAAGTTCAAAAGTAAAGTCGTTAAATTGGTCTTTGGCACTTCTGTGCATTGCACGCTTTTTTTGCAGTAAATCAATGGCGTCAATGACTTTGTCTTGCTTTTGAAACGCCATACTTTTAAGCTTTGCGGCGGGTAAACTTAATTCACTGAATTTTATTTGATCAAGGTACTTCTCGACATCATCAAAAGCACTTTGTTCGAAAGACAAAGACGCTAACCATTCGAATGCTTTATCACGCGCTAAGCTTGAATTGACCATCTCATCCAACTGGGTTTTGCATTGTGACCAATAACCAGCCGTATATTGGCACTTAATTTTTCCCCACTGAGCCCACAATACTTTATCGGAATGCGTAAGGACGTCTTCGTAAATTTTTAACGCACGAAGAGGTTCACCATTTTCAAACAACAACCTAGCGTATAGTCGTCTAATATCTGCTACGAGGCGGGTAGGCACCCCTTCTTTTATTTTTCCATGAATAATACTGATGGCACGTTCCGTCTCTTTGTTGTCGAGTGCGTGCAACACATTCTTAACGTAGTCTCTGTATTGGAGATACTGCTTAATTTGCCGTGAAAGCGAAGCGATAG
Source organism: Alteromonas sp. 009811495 (assembly GCF_028865455.1). Classification (NCBI taxonomy): domain Bacteria; kingdom Pseudomonadati; phylum Pseudomonadota; class Gammaproteobacteria; order Alteromonadales; family Alteromonadaceae; genus Alteromonas; species Alteromonas sp. 009811495. The sequence goes on along the minus strand of NZ_CP113972.1, from coordinate 2,226,127 downwards.
TGTAAGGTTTAATAAGGAGCACATCAGGCTGAATATCCATAATACGACCAATGGTCTGTGGTGCGCCATCAGAGGTAAGAAAAATAATCCCAGTACTTGGTTTTATATAACCAGATTCACGCAAGGTGTGGATCCACTCAACTCCGCTTTTACCCGCTCCGAGATGGTAGTCCATAAGCAATAATTCAAAATTTTGCTTTTTAAGCGCTGATTTGAGTTCATATCCTGAAGCAAAACTGCTTACCGATAAGTTGGCAATAGACATAAGATGGCCACGCAAGGCGGTGCGCGCAGTTGCGTTGTCTTCGACAATGGCAATTCTAAATTCCAAAATATCACAGCCGTCTATTGGGAGTATTATAAGCTTACCAGTCGCGTTGTAGAGTTTCACTATTCAAAGTGATAACTGATGAAATATTAAAATACCTTTGGCATCAAACCGCAAAGCGACACCGCTAAAAACACTGCAAGCGCCAATACGTCACAAAATATTTACGTTATTCAATACTTGTTTTTAACAAAATGGTGCCTTTACGTTTACGTAAGGGGTAACTATTGGGTAATGTGTTAACAATTACATTGATACAACAGACTATGGGTAAGCTTTATGAACTTTGAGTTAACCGACGATCAATTAGCATTTGAAGAAACCGCTAGACAGTTCGCGCAGCAAGAACTTGCGCCAAACGCAGCAATGTGGGATCGCGAACACCATTTTCCAGTAGAAGCAATTAAGAAAGCGGGGGAACTCGGCTTTTGTGGGTTATACGCACCAGAAGAGGCGGGCGGTCTTGGACTATCACGTTTAGACTCATCAATTATTTTTGAACAGCTATCAATGGGGTGTACCACTACCACTGCGATGCTGACCATACATAATATGGCAACCTGGATGATTGCTACTTGGGGAAGTGAATCCTGTAAGGCGATGTGGTGCGATCAGTTAGTAACAGGTGACAAGCTTGCTTCATATTGTCTAACCGAGCCTGGTGCGGGTTCTGATGCCGCGTCGTTAAAAACTAAGGCGACAAAAAACGATAAAGGCTATGTGCTAAACGGTTCAAAAGTATTTATCTCTGGTGCGGGTAGTACCGACGTACTTGTCGTGATGGCACGAACAGGTGGTGATGGCCCTAGCGGTGTGTCAGCATTTGCTGTTCCGGCTAATCTAGATGGTATCGAATATGGTAAAGCCGAAGAGAAAATGGGGTGGAATGCGCAACCTACTCGTATGATCACCTTTGACAATGTTCAAGTTGAAGAAGGCTGGCGTTTAGGCGAGGAAGGACAAGGCTTTAAAATGGCCATGCAAGGTCTTGACGGCGGGCGTATCAATATTGCTACTTGTTCTGTCGGTACTGCACAGCAAGCCCTTAATACTGCGCGAGCCTATATGACAGAACGCGAACAATTTGGTAAGCCAATTGCGGGCTTTCAAGCCTTGCAATTTAAGTTGGCAGACATGGCGACAGAATTGGTAGCAGCACGTCAAATGGTACGCATGGCTGCGTGTAAACTTGATAACAATGATGCTGATAAAACAACGTATTGTGCCATGGCGAAACGTTTTGCTACCGATGTTGGCTTTAATGTGTGTAATGATGCCTTACAACTTCACGGCGGATATGGTTACATAAAGGAATATCCGCTAGAACGTCACTTCAGAGACGTGCGCGTTCACCAAATTCTTGAAGGCACTAATGAAATAATGCGTGTCATCATTGGTCGACGATTATTAGCGGACGAGCGCAACGTACTGTAATCAAGGAGCACCTATGAGCCAAATGGAGCCAGTCGTCATCGTCGATGAGTTAAAGACCGCTTGCCAAGCATATGCCATTGGAAGACTAACATTAAACAAAGAAAAAGCGCTAAACGCGCTTGATTTAGAGATGGCAAAGATCATGCTGGACGCGCTCCAAGCATGGCAGAGTCGAAGCGATATTGTCGCTGTAGTGGTAGATGCTGCGGGTGAAAAAGCATTTTGTGCAGGTGGCGATATTGTGTCGATGTACAATGCCATGGTGGAAAGTCACGGGGAAATCCCAGCATTTCTTGAAGACTTTTTTAAGACTGAATACACCCTAGACTACACCATTCACAACTATGATAAACCTATTGTGGTATGGGGCAGTGGCATTGTAATGGGCGGTGGTATGGGACTGCTTTGCGGTGCCAGTCATCGAGTTGTTACTGAAACGTCGCGTTTAGCAATGCCAGAAATAACTATTGGTCTGTACCCCGATGTGGGTGGTAGCTACTTTTTGCCACGATTACCCGGAAAGTCAGGGTTGTTTCTTGGGCTAACTGGCGGGCAAATGAATGCCAGTGATGCGTGTTATGTCGGGTTAGCTGACCACTGTGTTGCTAGCAATCAAAAGCAAGCAATGCTCCATGCTTTGATTTCGCATAGTTGGGCCGATTGTAAGGCGTTGTCTGACGACGTATCAATGCTGCTCAACAATCTTGAAAAACCTGAGAGTGTAATAGCAGGCAATGTTGAGCCTAATATGTCGCTTATTGACGATTTGTGTCGCTTCAATAATGTAGAAGATGTTGTAAGCGCAGTATTAGGTGCTGATATGCAAGGTGACAAATGGTTATCTAGAGCACAGGCAACATTAGCTAAAGGCTCACCTATAACCATGCATTTGGTATTTGAACAGTGCAAGCGCGGCGCGTCTATGAGTTTGGCTGAATGCTTTAAGATGGAAGCGGATATGTCATGTCGTTGTGGTGAAAGCGGTGAATTCCAAGAGGGCGTGCGTGCTTTGTTAATTGATAAAGACATGAAACCAAAGTGGAAATACCCATCGGTGAGCGATGTACCAAAAGAAGTCATTGAGCGCTTTTTTACTTCACCTTGGACAGAAGACGCTCATCCGTTAAAAGCACTATAACAACATTTAACCGCGGAACTGTTATCTTTATCGGTTAGATAAGGACTAAAGCCCTAGCTGTCACTAGGGCTTTGTTTTTGGTAGACTCACACTTAAATTTTGGTAACCAAAGACGACATTGTTATGTGGCTATGCCCACTGTGTAAATCGGCTATCTCTTTGCATAGCAAGGCCATAAAATGTGAAAACAATCACAGTTTTGATAAGGCCAAATCCGGGTACGTTAACTTACTACCAGTGCAGTTCAAAAAGTCGAAAGTGCCTGGTGACGATAAAGCGATGGTAAAAGCCCGCCGTGAGTTTCATGAACTCAATGCCTACAAACCACTTAAAGATAGGCTTGTTCAACGCCTAGCACAGCACCTAATACCTTCAAATGATACCGCTTCTCTTGTTGCGGTTTACGATGCTGGATGTGGCGAGGGAAGCTATCTTGATGCCGTGGTCAACGGCCTAAAGCAGTTAGGCTATAACTGTAGTGGAGCGGGTAGTGATATTTCGAAAATTGCGGTGGAGATAGCTTCAAAGGCCTTCAAGACACATCAATTTGTTGTAGCAAGTAGTTTTGATTTGCCGCTTGAGGATGCATCACAAGATGTCATGATCCAAGTGTTTGCTCCGGGAAGCAACAGCGAATATGTACGTGCACTAAAATCTGATGGTTTATTACTTACGGTCGACCCTAGTGCTGATCATTTGTATGAAATAAAGTCACAAATTTACGATAACCCAAAAAAGCACGAATCAAAAGATACGCAAAGGGAGGGCTTACGCGCTGTATTGTCTGAGAGATTAACTTTTCCTATCACTCTTACATCGAAAGCGCACGCGCTAGCACTAATCAAAATGACCCCTTTCTATTGGAAATTACCTCAGGGACGGATTGACGAGATTGTAGAGTTATTGAGTGTAGTGACTGCTGATTTTCATATTCAACTGTGGCAGAAAGCAGAATGAACAAAGCCCTTTTTTTAGACCGTGACGGTGTAATTAATGTCGATCACGGCTATGTAGGACACTATGCAGATTTTCAATACATAGATGGCATTTTCACATTAATCCGTCGCTACCAAGACAGCGGGTTTGTCCCTGTTATTGTCACTAATCAAAGTGGTATAGCGCGGGGCTATTACACTGAATCAGATTTCTGTTTGCTTATGGAGCGTGTGCAGCAAGATTTTAGCGAACATGGCATACACCAAGTGCGCGTATATCATTGCCCACACCACGAACAGGGAAGTGTAGCTCAATTTGCCAGACCGTGTGATTGTAGAAAGCCAGCTCCAGGAATGTTGATTAAGGCACAGCAAGAGCTAAATATTGACGTGGCACGTAGTGTAATGATTGGTGATAGTTGGCGCGACATTGTGGCGGCAGATGCAGCAGGTGTGCGCCGCAGCTTTTACCTAACTAATGGCTCGATTACTCAAGAAATGTTAAAAGAACTTGATGAAAAGCATAGTGTAAATCAAGTGGCTACACTTGTTGAAATACGTGATATAGAAGAAGGAAGGTGAAAGTAATCTCGCGTTACGCGTAACGTAAATTGATAATAAAAAAGGCGCCGGTGTTGGCGCCTATTTTTTAGTTCTGTTTTGAAAAGCGAGATAGGTGTTTTATAGCTTGAGAGAGTAAATCTACATTTAATGCGTCATTACTTCTCTTGCCGGTTCTCATATCGCTTATCTCATAACTACCGTTACTTAATACATCAGTGCGCTTGTTGTCGTGGAACACAACAATACGCTCACCAGATGTACTAACCAGCCATGAACGAGAAGGTGACAGTAAATTTTGGCCAGTTGAATAATACGTTGCTGGCGCTGAGCAACCTAGGGCATTGAGAATTGTTGGCGCTAAATCCTCAGTGCTCGCAAGCGACGCTTTTAAGGGTAAATTACTTAAAAGGTGCCCTTTACCAAATTCACTTGAAAACCCAGTTGCTACAATAACGTCGTGCCCTCGAGATAGTGCATCTGACGCATAGCGATTGATGTCATCGCCATTAAGAAATGCAATATGTAAACCCTGATGATTATTAGTAAGCGGTTGTATATAGCCTGACAGTTGAGGAAGCGGCAATGCAACTTCACTGTGAATAGAAACAGGCATGCCTGAGCCAAGCGGCAACGCTAAAAGAACAGGGCGTTTTTGAGACAACGCGTCTTGGTATATTTCAGGTACACCGAACAACGTGGTCGTAATCAGCCCCTCAATACTACTTGCCGTTGAATAATAGTCACCAATAACATTTAATGACGTATCTGCAAATTCGGGTAATGGACTACTATCGGTTTGCACAACCACAGTAAGATTCTTACTGGTTTCTATAGAACAGTACACAGGTTCCGCAGGGTAGGTAATGCTGTGAATGTCTGGGTTGAATTGAAGCTGCTTACGCTCTTCGTAGGCGGCTAAGTCTAATAACCCATAACGAGACATCGTGGTTTTTGCTGTAGCAGGGTAAGACAATGGAAACATGTTGTCTTGTTTAATGATTGGCTGGTACAACTTAGCATCTGCCCATACATGAATAGCATGACTGGTTACAAAACAACTTACAAAGAACGTTGTGACCGGTATGCCGATTTTATAGCGTGAAAATCGTTCTACTCGCTTCCATATTGCATTGGCAAGCACAAGCTGAAAACCTAACCACACTATGAATAGCAAGAACAAAAACGCCCACTGTTGCCAGTTCTCCATTGCAATTTGGGATTGCGCTTGGTTTTTAAGCAAGTCAGCGGCATAAAAGCTGATGTGAAAACCTGTGCGATTGAACAACAGGGCATCGAACGCCAACAATGCTAATCCTACTGCAGCGATAATGGAGGCACTTGCTTTTATGACTCTTTGGTTACTGACTAAATAGCATAAAGGCAATATAAAAATAACAAAGCCAAAGAAGGTCATAAAGCCGATATGACCGAACCAGTTAGCTAAAAGGTAAAGGGTGCCGACACCCGTACCAGGCATAGGCGACGAGAAGACGAAAATTGACGCTATCACAATGGCAATTATGATATTGGCTAAAGCAAACCAATGGCCCCAATTGACGAGTTTGGTCACACGCTGGCGACGAGGTGATTCGGCAAGTATCATGCGAAACCCCTAGTTGCTCTTGACGCTTTTTTTCAAAACATCGGCAAACTGTGTGGCCATTGCCTCGCGGTTCTCTGGGCTTACTTGCGTATTCAATATATGGGTAATGACATTACCTAACACCATAAGTGAAAGGTCGCGATTTGCACCACCTTCTTCAAGTGTTAAAATAACTTTGTTCATTAGCGCTTCGAATTCGTCGTTGCTATAACGGCTGGTTTGGGGCATTGCTACGCCTCTTTTTTATGATTTCTTTGATAAAAAGAATGGTTTTACTCGTAAAATGATTATAATCGTTGTTTGAGTGAGTACAATCATTCATTCTAAAATCCCGCAAATCTTTGGATATTTCTGACACTTTTTAAGCAACAGGACACCCGATAATCTATGAGTGCACTGATTCATCACTTCGTTGTTCATCGTTTAATCGTTAACAAAGAAGAGAAAATAGAGGCTATTCCTCGCGAAAAATGCTTGGCCGTTACGCCTGAGATCGAGCTTCTTGCTCATCAAATTAATCACAGCTTTAATACAAAGCCAGGTAAAGGGGTAGGTCATTTTATAACTGAAGTGACGCGTGCCACCGAAGTCGAAAACGACGACGGTGAAAAAACAACCCAAGAAAGCACTCAGGATGTATCTGAGTTTGCTGTTGCGTTAAAGCAATACATGGATATCCACAAAGCGGCAGGCGATAATGTCGAAGACGCTTTTCACGGATTTTCAGTCGAGGCCACCAAACGCCTCGTAAAAACGTTGGCGGATACAGGGACAGTCGAAACCGGCTTTCTCATTTTCTGTCAGTACGAGTACTTAGCCACACAATATCTGATGATTACACTGCTTAACACACGTTCTCACGTTGAGGTGACCAATTCATTAGACTTGTCTGCAAGAGAGCACTTGGACCTAGCGAAAATGCAATTGGCCGTACGCTTTGATTTAACGCAGTGGGAAATTCAACCAGAACAACAGCGCTACGTCAGCTTTATAAAGGGGCGTATGGGTAGAAAAGTGTCTGATTTCTTTATGCAGTTTGTGGGCTGCGAAGAGTTAGTTGATGTTAAGCAGCAAAATAAACAGCTTATTTCAACGGTAGACGCTTATTTAGCCAGTGAGTCATTAGATCCTCAAGAGCAACATCAGCATCGCGAAGAAGTAAAAACCTACTTCAAAGAAAAAATTGATGCTGGCGAGAGCCTCTCTGTTGATGAATTAGCCAATCGTTTACCCAGTAATGAAGATACCAGCGCGAACTTCTCTTCATTTACGCAGTCATTAGAGGTACCGCTTGAAAAAGAGATTCAACCAGATCCAGCGGCCCTTAAGCAATTAGCTAAATTTACTGGGCAAGGTGGCGGTGTTTCAATTAGTTTTGAACGAAAATTGATGGGTGAACGCGTATTTTACGATCCGTCAACGGATACCTTAACCATACGTGGTATTCCGCCAAATTTAAAAGATCAGTTGAATCGTCAATCTTCTATGGACTAATCACTGCGCGCAGTGAATAAAAAAAGTATACTAGTAACAGAATATAAACTCGTTCCAAGGGTGTTATGCAATTATTTGTTAATGATCTGACAGTAATGGATTTCTCTTATCTGTGCCCCAAGCGCGGCATGGTAGGTGAAAGCTGGATTGTCGATGTGGTGTTGGACGGTGAGCTCAACGAAGAGAGCATGGTTCAGGACTTTGGTCACGTCAAAAAAAACCTAAAGCGGTTAATAGACGAATATGTTGATCACAAACTTCTCGTACCTGCTGAATACAGTGGAGCAGAAGTCATTCACGATGACGTAAGCGAGCAAGTTGAAGTTAGATTTACTTGTGAAGACGCGCGCAGCATTATGCTGCATTGTCCGGCTGAGGCGTACGCTTTTGTGTATAGCGATGTCATAGACATGGAATCGGTTGGCGTGTATCTAAAAGAGGTACTTGCTACACATTTACCTGAAAACGTAGACAACATTACGTTGAATTTGCGTGCAGAAGTCATTAATACGCCGTTCTACCATTATACTCACGGGCTTAAAAAGCACGATGGTAATTGCCAGCGCATCGCACACGGCCACCGTTCTAAAATTGATATTATTATCGATGGTAAGCCGTGCATGGAAAGCCAAGCATACTGGGCAAAGCGGTGGGAAGATATCTACATAGCTACGCGCGAAGATGAGATTGACTATCAAAAGCGCCAGCTTCAAGGGACAGTTGCATCGCCTTCTGATTATTATTGCTTTGCCTATGAGTCATCACAAGGCTATTTTGAGTTACTTATGCCAAAAGCTGATTGTGAAGTGATTGACACTGATTCAACGGTAGAATGTCTTGCTCAGTACCTGTTGCAAGAGCAAAAAAAGCGCACACCTGATGGTATCTGCCAAGTTATCGCTTATGAAGGTGTAGGAAAAGGCGCGACAGTTAAAGGCTAAACGGTAGCAACGGATAGTGTAAGGACAAAGTAATGTTGAACTTGGCTAAGCGTAATCTTGTAAATGTGTTAAGTGCAGCGGTAATCACATTAGGTTTAGGTTCTTTTGCAGCAATTACAGTAGGTGTACCAGCAGCATTTGCTAGTGACTCTATAGAAAGTTCTGCAGAAGACGTACTGGTACTCAATGGTAAACTAACACAGGGAGCACTTGTACGCGGCCAGGTTCCCGCTGGTGCCACGGTATTTCTAAATGATGCAAAGGTGGAAACTAACCGCGCTGGAAAGTTTGCTATTGGCTTTGAGCGCGAGGCCCCCTTGTCGCAGCAATTACGTGTTGAATTACCCACTGGCGAGGCAATAACACGAACACTTACACTACAAAAGCGTGAATATAATATTCAACGTATTGATGGTCTTGAACAAAAAATGGTGACACCGCCCGCTGAGGTCACCGCTCGCATTAAACGTGACAACATTAATGTCGCTAACGCCCGCAGTTCTAATACTGACATTGATGCATTGTTTACGCGTTTTGAATGGCCTGCCACGGGTCCTATCTCTGGTGTTTATGGCAGTCAACGAATACTAAATGGCGTTCCTAAATGGCCGCATTATGGCGTTGATATTGCGGGGCCTACCGGCACACCGGTATATGCTCCCGTTGATGGTATTGTGACGTTAGCAGATGATCTTTATTACTCTGGTAATACCTTAATTTTAGATCATGGGATGACGGTGTTTTCTACCTTTCTTCATCTTGACACTATCACCGTAAGCGTTGGTGATAAGGTTAAACAGGGCGAACAAATTGGAACCATTGGTTCAACTGGCCGTTCAACTGGGCCGCACTTAGATTGGCGTATTAACTTAGGCAAAGTGCGCTTAGACCCTCAAACTGTTGTTGCAGGTTCGCCGGAATCGTCTGAAAACTAGTACAACACGGTGCGCTATGTTCTAGAAGGCGTTTCACCAATTGGCAAAATTACGTAATAAAATACGAAAAACGTAAAAGCCAGATGATAACTAGTTAACAGCTAGCCAGTGTGCCAACTTTTCACTATCGACAATTTCAAAATATGCCATTTCTTGACGCGCAGGTATAATTGGCAAGTCTAGTGTTAATAATCTACCGTCGCGTATTACAGTCACATTCACGCAATCATCTTTAGTGGTATCGAGAATCCTCTGTAACTTCTGTGCGTTTACCACATGTTGGTTAACCGCAATGATAATATCATTCACCAAGATGCCGGCCTGCTGTGCGGCTAGGCCTTCGAAGACTTGCATTACCGTTAAACCAAGTTGTTCAGATTTTAGTGTGGCACCTAATTGATGGTGAATTGGTTTTTGTGTTGTTAATCCACCTTTATCATCACCAGAAACTCGCGCTCGCGTTTTATATTCCACGCCCATTTGAGTGACAATTTCATGTAAAGCCACATCTTGTGTACCGTAAACAACCGCGTCTAAATAGTGACTTACATCTATACCAAAATGTGTTCTACACAGTTTTTGTATTACATCGTCTGGTGTACCAATTTCACCTTTTCCGTAGTGTTCCCACAGCAGCTTCATCAGGCTGTCGATGTTATATGTGCCGTTACTTTCACTTCGAAGGAGTAAGTCTAAACCAAGGGCGATAATGCCACCTTTTGTGTAGTAACTTACAATATTGTTGGGTGCACTGGCATCTTGTTTATAAAACTTGGTCCATGCGTCAAAGCTACTTTCTGCAGCACTTTGCTTATGTCTACCTTCGTTTTGTAATAAGCGACTGACATTTTGAGCCACAATATCGAGGTATTTTTGTTCGCTAATCACACCAGTTCGTGCAAGCGTTACATCGTCGTAAAAGCTGGTAAAACCTTCGTATATCCACAATTGATTGGTATAGGTTTCACACGATAAATCCGGTGTAACCATAACTTCTGGTTTTATTCGCTTTACATGCCAAGTATGAAAAAATTCATGGCTGCAAAGGCTCAAAAAGGTAATGTAACCATCCGTTTTTGTTTCACTTTCGCCTATTAAAGGTAAATCAAAACGAGGATAAAGGAGTGCTGTAGAATATTTGTGCTCAAGTCCGCCAAAGCCATTATCTGCCAGCAAAGTCATAAACAAATAATCTTTTATGGGGTGTGGCTCACCAAATAAATTAAGATGGTGGCGACAAATAGGCGTGAGATCACACGCTATCCGCGCGTAATCAATATTATTATGGCCAGAAAATAATAAGGTAAAGTCAACACCGTCAACCGTGAAGGTATAGGTGTCAGCTTCGCCAACATAGATGGGATGGTCGATAAACTCTAAGTAATTCTCTGCACAAAAATACCATGTTGTTGCGACATCATCTGAGCTTATTGCACCGTTTACCGGCATTGATGTGTAGGCTTTCCAGTTTGCAAGGTGAGCATCGCACTTGGGCACGATTACCTTTAAAGTGCATGGAGCATTAGGTAATTCATCAACACTTAAAAAGGCACTAGTGCCATTTATGAATGCGTATTCATCATTAATAAACGCAGAGCGAATAGATAAATCATTTGCGTGAATCACGTAGGAAATTTGGCAAGGCTTACCTTGCGTGTGGACTCGCCATGTCTGCTTATCCTGTTTATCTATAGTGAGCGCCGTGTCTGCATTCGTCGCATTAATTGTTACTACGCTTTTTGCAAAATCACGGACCATATAACTACCTGGTATCCAACTAGGCAGGGAAAGTGTAATGAGTTTGTGGTCATGCTCAGGAATGCTTAACGTTACAGAAAACTCATTGGCACGCCAATTTGAAAGCGAGAGGGCGTAATGCAATGTTGAAGAGGCCATAAAACAACCTTTACGTGTGGATAATACTGATTACCCATACTATACAATGTATTAGCACGGTCTTAAATCAATTAACCATGATGCACATCAACCTAGGTCTATGAACATTTTGTCACTCACCGTAAAACAGGTTACATTGGTGTTATATCGTATAAACGTAAGAAAAATAGTCATAAAATGCCTGAGCAGATGCAAAGTAAACTGATAAGTTCTGAAGGTCTAGCATCCCTTAAAACTCTTGACCCGGGTGATGTAGTTGACTTGCAGATAGCCATGCCAGCTGCACCGAAACGAGTAAAAACAGAGTACGTTGGCATGCTAGTGGACGAATGTTTGTTGTTTCACATTCCTAATTCTGCGAAGTGGATCACTGTTCGAGATGCGCTGACTGTTGGTAATGATGTAGTAGTGCGCTCTGTATTAGAAGGTGACACCGGGCAGGTGATTGCGTTTCGTGTAAAAGTACTAAAACTGATGTCTAAGCCGTCTGGTCTGCTGGTGACGACGTTTCCTCGCCGTATTGAAAGCATTGGCCTTCGCTCAGCGAAAAGGGTGCAGTTGGGTATTTCCGTATCATTAAAGTCAGAGGTTTACCCTGATGATGAAACTGTGTCGGGCATAATTGTCGATATATCACCTAAAGGTTGTAAAGTTGCGCTTCAGGTAAAGCCAAACTGGGAAATCATGATAGATGAGTCAAAGGTTTTTCTTAACTATGCACTAGACTCAGAAGAAGTGTCGCTACAAGCTAAGGTAAAAAATCATAAGCTTGAGAAAGATATCGTGTACTACGGTCTTGCTTTTGATTGTGACGAAAAACTTGTGAACACGTTACTTTCACGGCATACGTTAATAAGCTAAGCACAGATGAATTTGCTTTTTTGCTTCGTGTTAATTCACGAGCACCCTGTAACTTAAAATAAAAACAGACAGAAATGGGGAGTGATTTATGAGAAGTATCGAACGACTACTGCTGCAATACGGTGAAAGCCATCAAAATAAAACAAATGTACTCATTCATGCTATCGCGGTACCAAGCATTTATTTCGTCACGTTAGGCCTTTTGTGGAGCGTGCCGGTACCTGATTTTATTGCACAGTTTTCAGTAACATGGGCACACATTCTCGCAGTACCTGTATTGTATTATTACTTTTCACTGTCTGGTCCTATTGGCGCTGCCATGACCCTATTAACTCTTGCCTGTTTTGGCGGTGTTAACTTATTAGTGTGGCTAAACATTTCGGTGTGGAAGTTCTGTTTGACTTTATTTGTTGTAATGTGGATTCTGCAATTCATCGGTCACAAGATAGAAGGGAAAAAACCGTCATTTTTTGAGGATTTACGGTTTCTGTTAGTCGGCCCTGCATGGTGGTGGGTTCATTGGCTCAAGCGACTAAATATTAGCTACTAGGTCAATACGCCCTCGTAATATCTCGCAGGTAAATGACAAAGATTGTCATTTACCTGCGACCAGTCGCATAGCATGCACGACCAAGGCGCTATGGGGATATCATTGCTTGCGTATAATCATCTATATAAGTTTCTAAATTGGTATTTTTGTGAGTCGCTTTCAGCGTGTAATCGAAAGTAATGAACGTTTGTTTTGGACTTTGCACAGTGCAGGCTGGGCAGGGTTCGCGATCATTTATTATATCGGGTCGTTTCTTCACGACGTTCGGCCTATTTGGGTATTTATCATATTACTCAATGCATATGCAGGGTGGTTGCTAACCATTCCGTTGCGGTACGTTTATCGCTGGGCGCGTAAGCAGTCGCCACTGAATATGATAATCATCGTTATCATTTCATGTTATTTAATTGCCTTACTTTGGGCAGTAGTTAAGAACATCAATTATTGGGAAATTTATAAACACGGCTACCGCCCTGATGAGTGGTACATGTATTTTACCAATACTATCAACTCACTTATCATGGTGGGATGTTGGAGTGGTGTATACTTTGGCATCAAGAACTTCCAAATGCTTCAAAAAGAGAAGCAAAATGCGCTTAAAGCCAGCACCATGGCGCATCAGGCGCATATTAAAATGCTTCGTTATCAGCTGAATCCTCACTTCCTGTTCAATACGCTCAACGCGATATCTACGTTGGTATTACTTAAGGAAAATGATACTGCCGAAGCGATGGTTTCCCGTTTAAGCGACTTCTTGCGTTATTCATTGGATAATGACCCCATAAAACGCGTGCCATTAGGTCAAGAAATTAAAGCGCTTAGACTATACTTAGAAATCGAAAAAGTGCGCTTTGACGATCGTTTAGAAGTGGTGTGGGATATAGACGAGCAGTGTGACGGAGCATTAGTTCCTAGCATGATACTGCAACCCATTATTGAGAACGCGATAAAACACGCGATTTCAAAAATGGAAAACGGCGGCCGTATTTCAATTACTGCGCGTACATTCGGCAATGACTTACTAATGGATGTTGCTGATAATGGTCCAGGCGCCGATATTAAAGATGGACAGCTTAGCCGTGAAAATGGTGTGGGTCTTGCCAACATTAAAGAGCGCCTGCAGTCGTTGTATCACCGAAATTTCGCATTTTCAATTGAACACAATCAGCCGTCTGGTGTACGTGTAAGAATACGCATACCATACGAAGTAAAGGACGTATAACATGACAAAGCGAGTAATAAAAACCATTGTAGTGGATGATGAGCCTTTAGCACGCAGAGGTTTGCGCGCTAGATTGGAACGTCATGACGATGTACAGGTGCTTGCTGAATGTCAAAATGGTTTAGAAGCCGTTAGCAGTATCTCTCAACACAGACCAGACTTAGTATTTTTGGATATTCAAATGCCAGGGCTCAATGGCTTCCAAGTAATTCATAAGTTACGTGAGTTAAAACAACCTATTCCAATGATTGTTTTTGTCACGGCTTATGACAGCTACGCAATTAAAGCATTTGATATACATGCGTTAGATTACTTACTTAAACCCGCTGATGATGAGCGTTTAGGCGCTGCACTGGATAAAGTACGTGAATATTTCTCAACGCAGCATCAAGATGAACAATCACAGAAACTGGTCAGCTTGGTGGCTGAATTAACCGGTGACGACTGTGAGGAAATTCTTCGAAAGCTTGCCAATGGCGAGCCAGTAGAAACTAACCCATATCCAGACGTATTAGCCATTAAGGATGGTTCAGAGGTAACACGGGTAAACGTACAAGATATTCAATGGATTGATGCCGCAGGTGACTATATGTGTGTTCATGCGCTTGATGGCATGCATATTATGCGCAAAACGATGAAAGAGTTGGAACAAGAACTCAACCCGCAGTTTTTCGTGCGTGTGCATCGCTCGGCCATTGCCAATATACGCTTCGTGAAGAAGTTAGTGAGTCATATTAGCGGTGAGTATCACCTAATCTTACAAAACGATACTGAGCTTAAAGTAAGTCGTAGTCACAGAGATAAAGTTAAAGCTGCAATGAAAATGTAGCGGTTATCTAAAGCTGATAATATCAAAAGCGTACTTCTCAAAAGTACGTTTTTTTTTGCATAAAATTAGCCTTATGGGTTGATAGTACTCTAAATTCCTTTGTTTTATACTTAAACGACTAAGCCGTTGTACTCAAAATAGTAGTGTAATGGACTACAGAATAATAAATGGAGATTGCTAATGAAAAATATGGCTGCGGTATCGGGCTTATTGCTTGGCGTTTTAGCGTTATCGTCGTGTGCTACCCTTGATAAGGACGAGTGCATGACGGCTGACTGGTACTCAATAGGTTTTGAAGATGGCTCGAAAGGGCGCTCCGAAAATTATCTTTCAAAACACAGAAAGGCGTGTGCAAAACATGGTGTAACGCCTGATTTTAACCAATATAGCCAGGGCCATAACAGAGGAACCGATAGTTTTTGTACGCCTGATAGGGCGCTGCGTATGGCGGCCGATGGTAGTCAGTTTCCCCAAGGTTGTGCAACTGACACTTATGAAGCGTTTGCTGTTGCCTTTGGTCAAGGTGAGCAAGTTTACGCGGCGAAGTTGGCAGTAGAAGCTGTAGAGCAAGCGCTACATGATGTCGAATACACAGTAGAAGAATTACAGCAACAAATCGCAGAAAATGAAGCGGCTATTGTGTCTGATGCCACAACTCAAGAAACACGTAGACAGTTATTGGACGACAATAGAGCACTGCAATTAGAGATTGACGCGCTATATGCTGAGCATGCTTTGCTATTAGAACACTTAGATGAAAAGGATATCGAGCTAAGGCAGCTCCTTAATTACTATGGCCTTTCTGGACTTAAATAGCGCTCGATAGGGAAGCTGTAATAGTCGTGAATCGCAAGCACTAGCGGGCAGCTAAACGCTTAACGAGTGCTTGCGATTAAATGTTCGATTAATATCGTTCGTTCATTAATGACTTCATTGCACAAATTTGAGCGTCGTTTAAAGGCTTAGCGTGTTTCCAAGTTTCTTCTAATGGCACAATGACAGGTCGTTGGTTAACTTCCCCTACCATAATGTTGGTGTGATTAGTTCCCACTAAACTAATAGCAAACTCACCGAGGGTTGTTGCTAGCAGCCTGTCTTGGCTAACGGGTGAGCCGCCGCGCTGTACGTGCCCCAAGGTCACTGGCCTAACATCATCAATTCCTTTATTGTTAAGCGCATTGCTTAGCCCCAAAAGCCCTTCTGGCCAAACGTTTTCGGCAACCACAATAATGAAACTTAGAGCGCCTTGTTGTTCGCGGCGTGCTTTAATCTGTTTTACTATCCTATTAAGCTCATCATCTGTGGTTTTAAAAAACTCTGGCACAATGACATAGTCAGCAGCCGAGGCTATCGCTGCATTTAACGCTAAAAAACCCGCATGTCGACCCATAACTTCCACTAAAAATATCCGTTCAAATGCATCTGCGGTATCGCGTACTTTATCGATAGAACTCATTGCGGTATCGATAGCGGTGTAATAGCCAATAGTGGCGTCTGTACCTGCTATATCATTGTCAATTGTGCCTGGGATCCCAATAATTTGTCCGTCCCAAAACTGGCTGAGGTGAGCCGCGCCTTTAAACGAACCATCGCCACCAATTACAACAAGGGTGTCTACTTTTGCCTTCCTTAGATTGTTCGCGGCTTGCTTTGCACCAGCGTCAGTCTTGAATGATTTACAGCGAGCGCTGCGCAAAATGGTGCCACCTTGTTGAATAAGGTTATGGGTTGTGTCGAAGCTAAGCGAAATAAACTCTTGCTCAAGCAATCCATTGTAGCCGTGTTTGTATCCCAGTAGTTCGTAACCTTCACATTTGCACTTAATAATTGCAGCACGCAAGCAAGCATTCATACCGGGTGCATCACCACCTGAAGTGAGTATCGCGACACGTTTTGACACAAATAAATCCTTCTAAAAAGACGTAAGTAGCTCGTAATCTAATGTTAGTACGTAGTAGTAAAGTAGATCATGCCACCATTAAGGTAAAGTGTTACTAAATAAAACTTTTTTGGCACTTTTGGAAATTTTGTTGTCTACATGCTAACTCATTACAGGGTGTTAGATGTTGACCCACATCACAGTTGGATAACCAACCGTTTAAGGAAAAGCGTTATGCGTTTGTTTGTTGTCGTTGTTTTTGTATCACTAATTTCTGCATGTAGCTCAAAGTTTGCCTACGATAATTTAGATTGGTGGGTGTACTGGTATCTTGATGACTATATTGAACTAAATAATAAGCAAGAAGAGCAATTTGATAGCTATTTACAGAAGTGGCTTAGTTGGCATAAGCAATCAGAATTAACTCGCTACAAAGCGCACCTACAGCAAGTCAAATCGCAAGTGATTAACAATGAGATGGATTACGACACAATCTACGCGCACATTGATATGGCTAAGGCTCACTGGGAGAGAGTGAGAGATGAAATTAGTCCTCAACTTGCAATACTTGCAAAAGAGTTAAGTGATGATCAAGTCGTACAGTTGTTTGCGGCACTTGAAAAAGATAACAAAGAAGAAGAAAAAGAGCGTAAAGAGAAGTTAGAGGAGAGTGCAGCCAAGCGCCTTGAGTCACGCATAGAGCGCATGGAAGAAAGCGTAGAAGAGCGAATTGGCAAGCTATCACAACCCCAAAAACAGATAATAGCCAGTTATGCGCAGCAGTTTGTCTCTACATCTGAAGAGTGGCTGAAATACCAAAGAGACATTCAAAATGCTGCAAGGCGTATTTTTGTAACCAGAAGCACAAATACCAACTTTGCAAATGACTTAACAACCCTGATGCAAAATCCAGAGCAATATCGCAGTGACGCGTTTAAACAAGCAAGTGCGCATAATACCAAGCTAACAGCAACAATGATGGCTGAACTCTTTACGACATTAAGTGCAAAACAAAAAGAAAAGCTAGTTAATGAATTAGACGAGTTAATCGATACTGTGGCTAAATTTCAGCGGTAGTGTAGTGGGTCTGCATAAATTCGAGTGAACTTTGTTAGCTAGATTTTTCAGACCCTTTCGTTGTGAACTGGCTTTAATGTAAGGAATATTGCCTATAGCCGTACCTTGAACTCACACACACTAAAAGTGCGGAATAGGCAAGAGGCTTATCCCGATTGGACTGTTAGTTTGGTTAATTCTATGTTCTCTCACATGAAAGTTAAGGTTTTATACACAACGTCGAAATGACATTTCAGGCAATCAGTTCGTTGTTTTAGGCAAACATTCTTATCGCTCACTTACTAAACTTAATCCTGTAGCAAATGCTGATGGAACAATAAGTCGGTTCAGCATCAACAGGTGTTTTTAGTTAAGGAGCGTTTAACATGAAAAAAGTCAACTTCCCGAATACAAATGGTCTTGATATAACGATGGCTGGAATGGTCTTTTTTCCGAAAGACTTTGATGAGTCTCAGACTTATCCAGCAGTTGTTGTTTCACACCCAGGGGGTGGTGTAAAAGAGCAAACTGCAGGTACTTATGCAGAAAAAATAGCTGAAAATGGCTTCATCGCACTTGCATATGATGCCTCTTACCAAGGTGAGAGTGGAGGCATACCGCGTCAACTAGAAAACCCTCATGTACGTACCGAAGACGTGAGTGCAGCAATTGATTATTTAACGACATTGCCCTATGTGGACAACAACCGCATCGGTGCTATGGGCATTTGTGCTGGTGCGGGCTATACCGCTAATGCAGCAATCAATGATAGACGTATAAAAGCCATCGGCACAGTTAGCATGGTAAATATTGGCCAAATGTTCAGAAACGGTTGGGACAACAACGTGAAAGACAGTGATGCATTGCCATATTTACAGGCCGGTTCTGACTCAAGAACGTCAGACGCAAGTGGTAATGATACCGCCACCATGCCAATGGCTCCGCTGAAAGAGGAAGATGCGCCAAACGAGGAACTCCGTCAGGCATGGGAGTATTACCACACCGACCGAGCGGCCTATTGCACTGCGCCTGGTCATGGTACAGCCCGAAGTCTAACGCAACTGATCAGTTACGATGCTTTCTTTAAAGCAGAAGCATTTCTAACTCAGCCGTTATTAACCGTTGTTGGTTCCGATGCCGGTAGTAAATGGATGAGTGATAATCTAATGGAGCGTGCGGCATCAACAGACAAAACAATGCATATCGTTGACGGTGCAAACCACATGGACTTGTACGATGGTCAAGACGAAATGGAGAGTGCTATCAGTGCACTAGCACCTTTCTTCACCCGTACCTTAGGTTAATTTTTAGCTTATAGGAGGCACTCGTTGCCTCTTATAAGCGGAGAAATATGATGAACAGTCACAACGTAACGTTTCAAAATCATAACATGAATTGGCCAATGGCCGCGTTGGTTCTATATCCGGATGACTTTGACCAAAACTCATCTTATCCGACGGTAATCAGCGTGCATCCGTTTGGTAGTTGTAAAGAGCAAACTTCTGGCACCATCTACGGCAAAGCACTAGTAAAAGCGGGGTACGTCGTTATAGCTTTTGACGCGAGTTTTCAGGGGGAATCTGGTGGTACTCCGAGATACATCGAAGACCCTTCGCAACGAGTGGAAGATATCAGCCGGGCTATCGATTATGCTGTATCGCTTCCTTATGTGGATTCAAACCGAATAGCTGGTATAGGTGTTTGCGGAGGCGGTGCTTACGTAATTAGCGCAGCATTAACCGAAAAACGTTTACAGGCGGTTGTGGGCATCACGCCTGTTAATCTGGGGCGGCTGTTTCGGGAAGGTTTCAGTGAATATAATCCTTTAGGCGTATTAAGTTCTATGGCTGAACAGCGTACAAAAGAAGCTAGGGGCAAAGCATTACAGGTTAATGAACTATTGCCACCATCTCTTGCTACAGCGACTGAATTGGGGCTGACAGAGAGAGACGTTTATGAAGCGACTGAATACTACAAGACATCGAGGGGGCAAAGCGAAGGTGGAGCTACCAAGATGGTATTCTCAAATGCGCAACGAATACTTAGTTGGGATGCGTTTGCTTTTGCCGAAACGCTATTGACACAACCAGTTATGACCGTAGTCGGAAAGAAGGTTGGCGCCTTTGGTGCGTATCGGGATGGTTTGGAAATCTATGGTAAAGCAATAGCCAGTAAAGACCGTCAACTCGTTGAATTAGATGATATTTCTCATTATGATTTATACGACAGAAACCAGCCCGTTTCTCTGGCGATGGAACAAATTTTACCATTTTTAGAAAAGCACGTTTAAGGAGCGTCAGTGAACCTAAGTGTGCTTAGGTTCACCATAATAGCTTTACAGCCCGGCACCACCTATTTTGACAAATTGCTAAGACAGTACATTCACTAATAAACAGGTCCTAGTATTTAATAGTATGTGTGTTAAACAATTTACCTACAAGTTTGAATCGTCGGTGAAACTAACTAACTCGTTACTTTTACGTACTAGGTGATAAAAAAACAAAGTTGAAAACAGCGTGTCTTAAAGCAAATGCATATAAAGTATGTTCAAAAATATCAGAGAGTATTCAATGAATCCTGAGCAGAAATCGGTTACAAGCAATGAGCTTTTTCAACTGTTAGAATCGTTCACCAGAAAAGAAGGGGACTTTGAATCGGGCATACAAGGTCTTACCGTACATGTACGCAATGCCCCAACGGAACCCTTACATTGCATCTATACACTTAGCCTGGCAGTTGTACTGCAAGGCGGCAAAGAAATTCTGCAAGATAATGAAGTTACCCACTGCACAGCGGGACAGGCAATGTTGACTACTTTTGATCTTCCAGTTGTCTCACATGTTTCTAGCGCCTCTCGACACTCGCCTTTTTTAGCATTGATATTGAAAATGGATTACTCACTTATTATGCAAACTTGCGCGGAGTTAAAACTATCAAAACCACCTAAAGATATACGATTTAAAGCATTGACATCATATGAAGTCGATGAAGGTCTTTTAGATGCATTCAAGCGAATGCTGACCCTTGAGAAACAATCAACAATTAAAGCAGGCATATTGCCGCTCATTCAAAAGGAGATTGTGCTGCGCCTACTAGATAGTCCTCATGGTATGCATCTTCGCCATTTGGCGGCGCTAGGCTCACCAAATGGGAATGTTTTGAAAGCTATAACGTGGTTAAAACAGAATTTTGCTCAGGGCATCGGCATGAATGAGTTGGCTGAAAAAGCACACATGAGTGCATCTACATTCAGGCAACATTTCAAGGCCCTAACTGGAACAAGTCCATTGCAGTATCAGAAAACACTTCGTCTTCAAGAGGCGAGGGATCAGATGCTTATGAATGGGCTAGATGCAACACAAGCTTGTTCTGCTGTAGGCTATGAAAGTTCTACACAATTCAGTCGTGAGTACAGCAGGCTATTTGGGTTGCCCCCTCAAAAGGACATACAGCGATTGAAGAACATATAAAAATAGTAATTAAACTAGCAAATAAAAATCACAGTTGAAAAAAACAATTACCGCTTAAAACCCAATATATTTAGACAACTCTTCTCTTAGATTAATGTATTTTTCTTGGTAGGGTGGCTTCAAATTCATATCATCAATCAGCTTAAAAAGGCGTTTACATTCGTTGATGATTTTCATTTCGACTTTGTCTTGCGTTTTGGCAATTTGCAGTAAGCATTGCAGCAGGTTTAGTGATACGCCAGTATTAACAGGGGCATAGCCTTGGGCTAGAGCAAACGATGCTTTGGCTCTTTCGTAATCTTGTTTCTGATAATGCTGAATACCTTCTCTATTGAACTGTTGATAATTAGCGAGGTTTTGTTGCGCTTTCTTTTCTTGCTCGCTAAGCATGGAGCTACTATTGGCATCTAGCTTGTCTTGTCTACCTTCTAATATCTTAGACAGTTCAAGTGCGTCATCATATTCGCCAAGTTTGTACATTACATTAATGCTATCTGGAATAAACGCAGTCGGTAGTTCAGGGTATTTATTTTCAAGAGCTATTTGAGAATCTGATAGATGTCGTTTGGCATCAATGAGTTTTCCATCAATGGCGCTGACTCTTGCATTTACAATTTTTCCGAATATCTCAACATCGAACTCCCTGTCTATACGTTGTAAATGTTCATCAAATTTACCGCGTTGTAGAGTGAGAAGTGCTTCTTGTTGGTACTTGTTTCGCTGTTTCTTATCGTCGGAAAATTCTGCAACATCTAGCATTGCGCGGATAATACCGCACCAATGAAGGCTATTTTGATACACAGTACGTTTTGATAAATCCCAAATCGCTTGGCTTGAACTTGCTGCTAATACCAAATCCTGATTGGCCCGCGCTATATTGCAGGCCTGAAAGTGGCGCGTAAGCGAGAAAGGCGATAACTTTATCGCTTCTTTGATCGCTTCTATAGCCGCTTCGCCTTGCTTTAGCGCTTGATTTGCCTGAGCGATGATATCGTGGGCATCTGCATTAAAGCGGTTCTTCTTTATAATGCGTTTTGCTATGGAAATAGCTTTCTCGTTTTGCTCAAGTTGTAGATACGTTTTACCTAGTGCTACCTGAGCCCACAGAACGGGTTTTCCATTTATATAGTCTTGTAACACATCAAGCGCTTTAGATGGTTCGTTTATTTGCCAATAAAGTTCGATAAGTAGTTGTTCACAATGACCTTTGTAATGTGATGGAGAGGCTAGCAGTTCTTCAATATGGTCTATTGCTGCATTATATTCTTGTTGTTCTATTAGGCGATAAGCCTCTTTAAGAAACTGACGCTTTTGCCAGGCTCTTATGATGCGAGACTTAAGTTGAACCTGAGAAAAAGGTTTAATCAAAAAGTCATCGGGGCGTCTGTCAATTGAACCTAAAACCACAGGTCTTGCGCTATCTGCACTAATCAGTACAAAAACGGATGTTGGGTTAATCAGTCGTCTTGTGCGGAGTTCTTCTATAAGTTCGTAGCCATTCTTGTTGTCGGCACCAAGGTGAAGATCACAAACTATGATGTCGAATTTATGCTTCTTACATAGGGAAACGGCTTGTTCTGCAGACGATTTTGTAACGACATCGGATACACCCATAGAATGCATGAGCCCTTTCAACAACAGCAGGAATGGGCGTTGATCTTCAACAATCAAAACTTGTTTGTTACTAAATTGCATTTCCAATCCATGAATGGGTATCGCTTATAGCAGTATGATTATCTATTACGCGATAGAGAGCAATAATAAGCTCAAGAAAAACATTATCTTGCCGACAACCTAAGTATAAATTTGTACGTGATAAACGCCAGATATAATGTCAGCAGAAGAGTTAAAGACAAATAACACACCCCCAATAGACCCAAGTCTATTTTGGGAGTCTAGCGGTATTCTGTCTAAGGCGACTTCTCAAGGCGCTCTATTTTCACTTTATTTAGCCATGCAACAACATGCATTGGCAGAACCCATTCACATCAATAGTGCCGATACACTTAACGACAATAAACGCGGTAGTATCGATTCAACGCTTGATGCCCTAAATCACTACCCAAAGGCCAAACTTGAGGCAACGCCAAGTGATTGGAAAAACATGTCTGTTTTGTCGGAATTAATGAAAACAGACATTGCAACCGCAAGGTTGTTTCACGTTATGAACCCTCAACCACTTGCGCAAACTAACAACAAATTGCGACTACCAGATGATGTAATAGATAACTGTAGCTATGGTACTCAAAAGCGAGTAACTAAAGCGTATTCTAGTACACTAGATGAAGATAACGCGATGCTGTTTGATGTTGTCGAACAAAGCCACGCGTTTAATGAAAGTCACGCGTTTAATGACAACTTAACGTCCCGCCGCTGGGATGAATCTGTTGTTGCATAAATTATCATTTACCCATCATTACTTTGACTGATGCTAATTGCCAAAAGGCATAAACCAGCACTGACGTAGATTTGTTACTCTTAATCTGCTATATTGCGCGCCGCATTTTTGCACTGGTCTTACGCTCCAATCAGCAAAGGTTTAAAAACATGTCAAAATATATTGTATGTGCGATGTATAAATTCGTTGCACTTGAAAATTTCAAAGAAATGCGTCAGCCGCTTCTAGAGGCGATGGAAAGTAACGGCATTAAAGGTACGTTATTACTTGCTCATGAAGGTATCAATGGCACGGTATCTGGCACGCGCGAAGGTATTGATGCGCTACTTGCGTATTTAAACAATGATACTCGAATTAATCCTATTTCTTTTAAAGAATCACTTCACGATGAACAGCCGTTTTATCGTACTAAGGTAAAACTGAAAAAAGAAATCGTAACCATGGGTGTTGAAGGTATCAACCCGCGCAAAACGGTGGGTACCTACGTGAAGCCAAAAGATTGGAATGCGCTTATCAGCGATCCGGACGTTACCGTTATTGATACACGTAACGGTTATGAAATTGAAATTGGTACATTCAAAAACGCCATTGACCCGAAAACGGAAACATTTAGAGAGTTCCCTGAGTACGTGTCAAAAGAACTAGATCCAGCGAAAAATAAGAAAGTTGCCATGTTCTGTACAGGCGGTATTCGCTGTGAAAAATCTACTGCCTATCTAAAAGAGCAGGGGTTTGAAGAGGTTTATCACCTTGAAGGTGGAATTCTTCAGTATCTTGAAGACGTGCCAAAAGAAGAATCTATGTGGGAAGGCGACTGCTTTGTTTTTGATAATCGCGTTGCGGTTAATCACGACTTAGAAAAAAGCCACTATGAGCAGTGCTATGCTTGCCGTCTGCCTATTACTGAAGAAGACAAACAAAGCGATAAGTATGAAGCTGGCGTAAGCTGTCCACACTGTTATGGCACTCATACAGACGAACAACTTGAGCGTTTCCGCGAGCGTGAAAAGCAGGTACAGCTGGCTAAGGCACGTAAGCAAGAACACGTGGGTACTGAAGCGCGTTTAACCATGGAACAAAAACGTCAAGAGAAAGCGCAAGCTCAGCGTCTACGTGCACTAAAAGCAAAAGAAAATCAGGCATAGACAGTAAGTTAGAAGGGCGTTACACTCGTGTTTATTGCAGTTGAAATAAGGAACGCGAGTGAGCACTCAACTTTCAGAATCTAAAATTGAAGAAATTAGAAAAGACTTCAGCTTTTTTGACCGTGATGGAAATGGTCAAATCGATTTGCCTGAATTCATCGAACTTCTTACGGTGATCTCACCAAAGACAAAAGCGAGCCACGTACAAGAAGGCTTTAAACTCATCGACAGCAACGATGATGGCTTTATTGACTTCGAAGAATTTTTAGAGTGGTGGCAGGAGTGCTGGTGGGAATACTAATTGAGTATTTTCTAGTAGCCATATAGAACTAAAAAGCGAGCTCAGGGCTCGCTTTTTTTGTATTAATTTTTTACGGCAATCGCTGCTTGTTAGCGGTTTTAGCCATTAGTACTTATCACGTAATCCACGGGTTACTCTTCGTCAGCGGTATCTGTGTCGTCTTCCTGTGGCTTTCTTGGTTTGCGTTTTATCGGGACCATACCCACATCTTCACCGCCCATCGTATCGATACGCTTTTTATGCTGTGGTTTAACCGGTTTTGCCACCCGTTTTTTACCTTGCGCGCCAGCTTGTTTGCTCGCTTTTTTCTTTGCTGGAGCAAAGCCTTTAAAAGTAGCGGCATGTTCTGGGTGAGCACTGCACTCTAACGCGTATTGCAAATGGTTTTTAAGTGCTTCAAAGCTCTTCCAATCGCGAGGCCCAACTAAGGAAAATGCTTCGCCTTTTTGTCCTGCGCGGCCAGTACGGCCAATACGATGAATATATTCATCGGCGTTTTTAGGAAGATCAAAATTGACAACTAAGCCTACTTTAGAGAGATCAAGCCCACGTGATGCTAGGTCTGTTGTAACTAAGATACTGTGTTGACCACGCGCAAATGAACTCATAATTGCAGCGCGCTGGTTTTGTGGTAGATCGCCGCGAAGCGCAATAGCTTCTAAACCGTCTTCGTTGAGCAATGCTGCAATGCGGTCAGTATCTTCACGAGTAGCGGTAAACACAATGGCTTGATTGTAAGAACGGTTCGCTAACTCAGCGTGTAATATGGCATCTTTGTTATCGACGTTATCTGCAAAGAAACATTGCTGTTCTATATCGCCGTGCTGGGCAGTTGCATCACCCACAGCAACGCGCACAGCACTTTTCGTTAATTGCCCCGTCATGTGCTTCAACTCAATATTATCGAGTGTGGCAGAGAACAGCATAGTTTGGCGTTTTCGGTGGTCTGCGTAATCGTTTATCATTTTAAGCTGTGCAGCAAACCCCAAATCAAGCATGCGGTCAGCTTCGTCAAAAATCAGCAGCTCCAGACCGTTTAGATATACGCTTTTATCGAGTAGATGGTCAGCTACACGACCCGCTGTGCCAACGATGATATGTGGGTTACGGCGCAGTGCTTTTACTTGATCATTATAATTTTCACCGCCAACAATTAGCGAGCAAGTAAGGTTTAACCCTGTGCACATCGACTTAGCCTCAATAAACACCTGTTTCGCTAATTCGCGAGTTGGCGCTAATATCAACGCGCGCGGGTCTTGACGACTAAGCGCTTTTTGCGACATTAAACGATTGATAGCTGGAACTAAAAAAGCGAAGGTTTTACCTGAGCCTGTTTTTGAAGACGCAATAATATCTTTACCTTGAATAGCCGGTAACATAGTGCGTTCTTGAATTTCGGTGAGCGTTGAAATGTTTTTAGTTTCAAGCTTAGAAATGATTTTATGGTGGACAGGTAAATCGGTAACTTGCAAAGGGATGCCTCTTATAATAACGAATCGGCGCATTATCCCTTAATGATAGACATAATGAAAGAAGAGGGCATAAAGATGCCCTCTAAAATATGATTAAAGTGACATTTCTACCACATTGTCTGGAACAATAAGCTTGCCCGCTGTTTTTTCTTTAATCTCGTCAATACTAACGCCCGGCGCACGCTCTTGTAGTATAAACGCGCCGTCCTGCACGCTAAGTACTGCCAAGTCAGTGATAATCCGTGTGATACAATTTACGCCAGTTAACGGTAAGGTACATTCAGGCAGTAGTTTTGAATTGCCATGCTTGTCAGTGTGAGTCATGGTAACAATGATGTTTTTAGCGCCAGCTACAAGGTCCATAGCTCCGCCCATACCTTTAACCAGTTTACCAGGTATCATCCACGAAGCGATGTTACCGGAAACGTCGACCTCAAACGCGCCAAGTACCGTAAAATCAACGTGGCCACCACGGATCATGGCGAAGCTTTCAGCACTGTTGAAAATGGAGGCGCCGGTAATTGCAGTTACCGTTTCCTTGCCTGCGTTTATCATGTCTGCATCTACTTCTTCTTCAGTAGGGTAACGGCCCATACCTAAAAGGCCATTCTCTGATTGCAACATAACGCTAATATCGTCAGGCACATAGTTGGCGGCCAATGTGGGAATACCTATACCCAAGTTTACGTAGTCGCCATCTTTAAACTCTTGCGCTACGCGCATGGCAATTTGCTCTCTAGTTAGCATTATACTGCCTCCTTGCTTACGATACGTCGTTCAATGCGTTTTTCGAATGAGCCTTTGATAACGCGGTTCACGTAAATTCCCGGCGTGTGAATTTCACTGGGAGATAACTCTCCAGGCTCTACGATTTCCTCCGCTTCTACGATGGTAATTTTGCCTGCAGTAGCTGCCATTGGATTGAAGTTTTGCGCAGTGTGGCGATATACACAGTTACCAAATTTATCGGCTTTCCACGCCTTAACAATGGCAAAGTCACCAGTGATAGCGTGCTCTAGAATATATGGGCGGCCATTAAATTCTTTTACTTCTTTACCTTCGCCAACGGGTGTACCGTAGCCAGTTGCTGTATAAAATGCTGGAATGCCTGCTCCACCTGCTCGCATTTTTTCGGCAAGGGTTCCTTGTGGCGTAAGTTCTACCTCTAACTCACCATTTAATAATTGTTTTTCAAACAAGGCATTTTCGCCCACGTAAGAAGACACCATTTTTGCGATTTGCTTATCTTCAAGCAATAAACCAAGGCCAAAACCGTCTACGCCGCAGTTGTTAGAAACTACGGTTAGACCACTGACGCCCATTGTCTTTATTTGTGCAATTAAGCCTTCTGGAATACCGCAAAGGCCAAAACCGCCGGCAATGACAGTCATGCCATCTTGTAAACCTTTCATTGCTTCATCATATGAAGAAACGACTTTGTTGAAACCTGCCATTCACTCTCTCCAATTTGAATTGTTAACACTAAGTATCAACATTGTTGCTTATTATGTAAAATCGAATTAATCTTGCGATTAATAAATTATATTAATTAATGATTATGGATATTTCCTATCGTCGATTACGCGCGTTTATAGAGGTTGCTAAGTCATCTACGTTCGCCGAAGCCGCTGTAAACTTACATCTAACACAGCCAGCGTTGTCGTCGTCAATTAAAAAAATGGAGCAACAATTAGGTGGCAGGTTGTTTGAACGCAATACCCGCAACGTAAGCCTTACACCAGAAGGTGAATTGCTATTACCTAATGCCATTAGGTTACTTCGAGATTGGGACAATACGTTCTCTGATATGCAGAACTTATTCGCGATGGCAAAAGGACAATTGTCTGTATGTGCTATGCCGTCTTTTGCTGAGTCGCACTTGCCGATATTGCTAGCCCAGTTTCACCGTGCAGCACCGAACGTAAACATACGCGTTATAGATATCGTTATGGAACAAGTGATCAATGAAGTAACAACTGGCCGTTGTGAGTTAGGTTTTTCTTTTGAACCTGAGCGTAAAGACGGTCTTATTTTTGAAAGCCTATTTCAAGACCGATTTGTGGTAGTTGCCAACAAAGAGCAAGCCGCAAAACTTAGCCAAGTGCCACTGTGGCGCGAATGTCTGTCACTGCCACTCGTTATGATGAACCGTGGATCTGCGGTAAGGTCATGGACACAAAATAAGCTACAGCAATATGGCGACATTAATATCGTGGCTGAAACAGGGCAATTGTCTACCCTAGGCAAGCTTATTAAACATGGGCTTGGGATTTCGATCATGCCGTCATTGTGTGAAACGCAAATGAAAAGTTTGGGCTTAGTGGTACTGCCTATTGAAACAGATCCATTGATAAAACGTATAGGGCTTATCCGAAATGCCAGAAAAGGATTGTCGGTTTCGGCTCAAAAACTGTGGGATTTGTGTGTGGCTTATTACGGTGATTAGTTAAAAGACTTAATGGGAAGCTCAATCTCAGAGCATCAGGTTTAAATACGTGGACAAATACCCTTGTTACTCTTCTAACAATTGCCTTTCAAGCCATTTGTTTTTGTAATGCTCTATGGCAAATTCTACTTCTCCATTGTCGACCTTAAGCTGTAAACGTTTATCAAATTCATCGATTATTGCGGTGCAAGCAGAGCGCTTGCTAAAACCGTGATGTACGACGGCATTGTTAGTTTCGAACACTATTTCAAACTGAGAGAGCATTTTGTTAGTCTGAAGAAATGCGTTCGCAGTTTGCTTGCCAATAACAAAATAATCGGTTCTACCCCGTGCAAGAAGCTCGAAATTTTCCCGTAGCCCTTTAACCTCAACGACATCTTGAACCGACAAGAATGCATCAATGTGCTCGCCGTGATTATCTCCAGCATTTACAGAGCCAATCAATCCATCCAACGCATCGAGGGATTGAATAGGTTGAGTTTCAGCAGATGCTTTTTGGTAAACGGCAACAGGGTTGCTGTAGAAATGGGCGTTTGTGTAGTGAAGGAACTGCTCACGTTCGTTGGTTTTTTTTAACGCGGGTATTAGGTCGATATGACCAGCATAGGCTTGTTGGAGTACACGTTTCCAAGGCCCAACATAGTCCGAACGCCACGCTATACCCATCTCGTTTAGAATTTGCCCGGTAATGTCGATAGAGGCGCCTATAATCTCGCCGTCTTGCTCCCAGTGAAAAGGCGCATAATCAGGATGGGCTGAAATGATGACTTCATCACAAGCATTGCTGAGGTGCTCGCTATCAATTAGTGCAACTGTCTTAAAAGTGCAAAAGAATAGAGTAAGCAATAAAAAGAGGCGAGGGGGTAATGCAGAACCAATTAAGTGTTTATACATATCGGCGTCCTTACCCCTTACAAAATTAGCGTTACGCTACCATTTCTTTTTCGGTGCGAAGAGTTCGTCTAATTCGTCGCGCTCTTCTGCTTGTTTCTTAGCGCGATCTTTTTCATTAACACTTTTAAGATTACTTTGTATCTCATAGAGCCATTCTTTTATCGTCGCCAGTCGTGAACTTGAATATTCATCTTGAGGTGTCTGATTTTCTAACGCCGCTTTGGCTTTTTCAAAATACTGCCTAGCAGAACCTAGCATGTTGGTTTGAAGGGCCGCTCTACCACGTTTCACCAGAGTTTCCACATTCACTTTAAGCTGAAGCCTTTCTAAATGCTTGTCTTCTTCTAAAAAAACTTTCGAATCAATTTGCCCTTTACTGTGTTCGGCTCGAATGATGACCCTCAGTTTTTTCACCGCCTGTATGTATTGAATAATAACTTTATCGTTGTCGGGAAGCGAGAATTCAGTTGACGCCGGAGAATTGTCAGATAGCGCCGTAGCAGCGGCTTGCTCAGTACTTGATATGCGCTGCTTTAACTCTGCTGTACTTGCCAATTCGTTCATTGTTTTCAATGAATTAAGAATGCGATTGTGAAGAATTCCCATAAGGCGAGACGACACTGGCATATTCACGCTAGCCGCAATAACATTTTCTGTCTCATCTACAATCGTCCGTTGCTTGGCTAGCTCAGCACGGCGCTCAGCTTCCTGTTTTTGCCTATGTTGCTGCATTGCGTTAATAAATATTGCTGCAATAAGCAAAACAACAATCAGGATTATGATAATCACGTACATGCGCGTGTTCCGTCTCTTTTATGCTTTTATTATAACGTTCATAGAAGTATGTGCGTAAAACGTTATTTTGTCTTCATTTATTATTATCGGTCAATACTACGGTATTTTTACTTCAAATACACTTCCACCGTAAACCCCACCGTTACTTAGCGCTATCGTGCCTGTTTTATCGCCCTGAGAATGTGCCTTAGCGATTAATTTGGCAAAAAACAATCCTAGTCCAGTGCGTCCTTGACTCAATTCAAAATCGGCCAATTGCTCGTGGCTTCTTGTCAGCATATCGCTAGGATATCCGCTACCATCGTCTTCAACTTTTAGCTGTAGAAAGCCATCATAATCAGCAGCAGACACTTTTATCTTTGATGTACCGTAACGCATGGCATTAATAATTGCGTCATTAAGCAAAAGGTAAATTAATTCTTCATCGAGATACCAGCGTAACTCTGATTCTATTTCTATCTCGATATTTATGTGTTTTTGATTTGTATAAAGCGTATTAGAACCTATAACGTCTTCAACGAGATCTTGGATGAAACACTCATCGACAGTGATAGGTAAACTTTCGAGTTCTGCTCGATACAACGACAGAATTTGTACCAGGTTGGTATTAAGTCTAGACGCCTCGTAATGGACGTTAGCTACTTGTTCTTGCGCTTCAGTGTTATCTACAGGAAGAACATGGCTAAGTGCTTCAATAGATTGAATAAGTAGAAATAGTGAGTTCTTCATATCATGTACAGCGGCAGCTAGTACCGAAGAGAAGTCGATAGTTGAAGTGACCTGCTTGCTACTCATAATGGTTAATATTATTTCCTGTGCCGTGTACTTTTTATAATGTCTAAGATTACGTAAAAAGGCGAATGATACTGCGATAAAATATTGAGTTTGTGCATATTTTCTACTTTATTATGCAGATTTTGTAATATCAACTAGCAAAAATAAGTGGTTTTGGTTATAACGATGGGAGTATAGTGATAATCCGGCGCAGTAAATGGTGTTTAAAATATGAAACTACAACAACTACGGTATATCGTAGAAGTCCTTAATAATAATCTGAATGTCTCTGCGACAGCTGAAAGTTTGTATACTTCTCAGCCAGGTATTAGCAAGCAAGTAAGAATGCTAGAAGATGAACTTGGCGTTCAGATATTTGGTCGTAGTGGGAAGCACCTAACACACGTTACTGATGCAGGTAATGATGTAATCAATATAGCGCGTGAAATTCTAGCAAAAGTTGAGAGCATTAAGGCAGTTGCGCGAGAGCACACTTTACCAGACCAAGGTAAACTCAATATAGCAACAACGCATACCCAAGCGCGTTACGCGTTACCTGATGTGATCCAAGGCTTCATGGGTAAATACCCTAAAGTATCGTTACATATGCACCAAGGCACGCCGTCTCAGATAAGTGACCTAGCCGCTAAAGGCGAGGCCGATTTCGCTATTGCAACTGAAGCACTGCATCTTTACAACGACTTAGTCATGTTGCCATGCTATCACTGGAATAGAAGTGTCATTGTAAATAAAGATCATCCACTGTCTAAAAAAGGAACGATAGATATTAGTGATATTGCCAAATATCCACTGGTTACCTACGTATTTGGGTTTACTGGGCGTTCGGAGCTGGACCAAGCATTTGAGCGCGCTGGGCTTACGCCTAAAATAGTGTTTACTGCCACCGATGCCGACGTTATCAAAACTTACGTTCGTTTAGGTGTAGGTATTGGCGTTATTGCGTCAATGGCAGTAAGTGAAGAACTTGATGATGATTTAGTTAAAATTGATGCGAGTCATTTGTTCGATTACAGCACGACTAAGATTGGATTTAGAAAAGGCTCGTTTTTACGCAGTTACATGTATGACTTTATTGAGCGTTTTGCGCCACATTTGACCAAAGATAAAGTGGAAAAAGCGATGATGCTTAAAAATAACGAAGAAGTAGAAAAGATGTTTAAAGGTGTAACGCTACCCGTTAAATAACGATAAAATTTAGATTATAAAAAAGGGGCTTAATTGCCCCTTTTTTATAATTTTGGTGGGGACAATTCCCTTAACACTCGATTATGTTTACCGCGAGGCCGCCACGCGCGGTTTCTTTATACTTGGTCTTCATGTCGTTACCGGTATCTCGCATCGTCTTGATAACTTTATCTAGTGATACTTTTTGTTCGCCTGTACCACGCAATGCCAAGCGCGACGCGTTAATTGCCTTAATGGCTCCCATGGCATTTCGCTCAATACAAGGTACTTGTACAAGTCCACCAACTGGGTCACAGGTTAACCCTAAATTGTGCTCCATGCCTATTTCTGCCGCGTTCTCGACCGACGCCGCAGTGCCGCCCATAATTTCAGCAAGAGCTCCAGCTGCCATAGAGCAAGCTACACCTACTTCGCCTTGACAACCTACCTCGGCACCTGAGATAGATGCGTTTTCTTTATACAAAATACCAATCGCACCTGCAGTGAGAAGGAAGCGGCTAGCAACTTCTTCATCGACTGGGCGAATAAATTTGTCGACGTACTGTAAAACCGCGGGAATTATACCCGCTGCGCCATTGGTAGGAGCTGTCACAACACGCCCGCCTGCGGCATTTTCTTCATTAACGGCGAGTGCAAACAAGTTTACCCAATCCATGGTTTGCATAGGATCATTGGTGTGTTCAGTTTGAAGCCTTCTATACAGCCCAGGAGCTCGACGTACGACCTTCAGACCACCAGGAAGAATACCTTCACTTTCGATGCCGCGCTGTATACAGGCTTTCATAACAAGCCAAATATTGTGTAGCTCTTGTTTTACTTCGTGCTTAGGCCTGAATGTAGATTCATTACGTAGCATGAGTGAGCTAATGCTAAGGCCATTTGTTTTACAAAGTGCTAGCAATTCTCCAGCCGTTTTAAATGGGAACGGAACTGATGCTTGCAGACTTGCTGCGTGTGCCTTGGTGGCATCGAAGTCTTCATCTTTAATGATAAAACCACCACCAATGCTGTAATAGGTCTGCTCGGCCAGCAATTCATCTTTGTGATAAACATAAAACGTTAGCGCGTTGGCATGTTTTGGTAGTGTTTTACGACGGTGAAATACAATGGCATTTTTGTTTGGAAAACGAACGGGCTTAGTACCATTTAGCGACAGCATTTCACTGTTGCGCACTTCTTCAAGCTTTGCGTCAATAGTGTCAACGTCTACTTGGTCAGGCAATTCACCTAATAGACCTAAAATTACTGCTTTACCGGTGCCGTGACCAATACCGGTTTGTCCAAGAGAACCAAAAAGCTCTACTTTAACGTGGTCAATTTTATTAAATAGTTCTGGCTGTTGCGCCAACTCACTGGCAAATTCTGCGCCCGCTTTCATAGGGCCGACAGTGTGTGAACTTGAAGGGCCTATACCCACACTGAACATGTCAAATACACTGATCATAGTATTTTCATCATTAAAACGAATTAATAGTAAGATCATGCATCTGAGAGCAAACAACTACAATACAGAAATGCTAATAGTGTGATTAGTTTTGCTAATACGCTGTAAACATTTATTTATAGTGCAGCAATTGGGCGCTATGCCACTAGGGATGAATATGGTGTGAAAGATTGCGAAGCAATGCAGCTGTTGCGCCCCAAATCATTTTGTCTTGCCATGGTATGAAATAAATAGGAAAGGTTTTGTTATTTCTGTGGGTTGTGTGAATCAAGTGATTCTTTCTATTTAAAAGGTGAGCTAGCGGTACTTCAAATGCACTTTCCACTTCGTTTCTGTCTAGTTTGGGCTCAAAGTCTGGGTTAACAAACCCAACAACAGGCGCGATTTCATATCCGCTAATAGTGCGATAGCGAGGCAACATACCGACAATATCTACATTTTTGGGCGGTAAACCAATTTCTTCGTCGGCTTCTCTTAGCGCAGCGTCAAAAAGGCTAGCATCGCTATTCTCAACAGCACCACCGGGAAAGCTTATTTGTCCAGGGTGATGTTTTAGGTGGTAGGCTCGCTCTGTGAGCAAAACACTTAACTTATCACCATAGTCGACAAGGGGAATCAGAACGGCGGCCGGACGACCCGCTTTTCGAAGCGGGTAATCGGGCTCTATGCGCGGAACACGCAAATGGTGAAACTGTGCAATAAATTCTGTTCTTGTCATGTTTTAAGTTACATGTATTAAGCTAATTAGTATTAAGCGACTCTAACACTGGTATTATCTTAGACACTTTATCGAATGTCTCTTGATATTCTTCTTGCGCCACAGAGTCAAGCACAATGCCGCCTCCAGCCCAACAATATAGTGTATTTTTTTCAGCCAGCAATGTACGAATACAGATACTAGAGTCCATATCTTCACGAAAGCCCATATAAAATATACTTCCGCAATAAATGTGTCTTCTATGTGGCTCGAGCTCGTCAATCACTTCCATTGCTCTAATTTTGGGGGCACCGGTAATCGAGCCACCGGGAAAAGCTGATTTAAGTAAAGTTAATGGCGACGTTGACTCATCAAGTTCACCGACCACTGTACTTACTAAGTGGTGCACAGCTTGGTAACTTTCAAGTGCAAACAACGCAGGCACGTTAACAGAGTGTGGTTTACAGTGCTTAGAAATATCGTTACGTAGCAAGTCAACAATCATAAGGTTTTCAGCGCGATCTTTTTCGGCAGATAGCAAACTTTCAGCACTTCGCTTGTCTTTACTTGGGTCGCTAAAACGCGGTCTGGTACCTTTGATTGGCTTTGTTTCGACAACACCATCTTTTACGCGCAAGAACCGTTCTGGCGATATTGAGGCTATGCTGCCAGAGGATGAATTGTAATAGGCTGAAAAGGGCGCGCAGTTTTGTGCTCTTAACTCTTTATACGCATTCCAAAAGCTACCTGTATAAGTTGCTGAAAAGCGCTGTGCCATATTTACTTGATAGCAATCACCAGCACGCAGGTAATCATTAATTTGTGACAAACACTGTGTGTATGCCTCTTTTGTAAGATTAGATTTAAATGGTGATGTTAGTGCAAAATTAGCGCGGTCGTATTGTGCTTCGACAAGAGTTTCAATGTCTGGAATTGTACTTCCGTCGCATGAGCAATAATAAAATGCACCCGTTTTGGTATCTTCGATAAGCGATTGTAAATAAAGACCAACAGAAAAATCAGCGCTTTGGTAATCTGATTGTGAGATTGAAGGAAGATTTTCATAATAGCGACCCGTGTCATAACCCGCCATGCCTGCCACGCCAATGATAAATGGCAACTCGCTTATGTCTTCAGAAGTGTCAACAGTTACACCGTCTAGCTGGCTATGGAGGTACTTTTCTACAGCCTCAAACGGTTTTTCATCCACTATTGTGTTTATATTGCGAATTGGGTCGTGAAGTGAAACGACTCCCTGTTTGGCTTCTACCACCAAAGAGGGGGAGTAAGTCATTATGTTATAGCGTCCGTCACTTTGCGTAGAGCCAGAAGTATCAAGTAACAACGCCCATGGCGTATGCGATATTTTCTGAAATATGTCAGTAAAGCATGCACATTCTGCTGTTTCTGGTATCAGCGAGCATAATTCTTGTTTGGATAAACGAGTAACCTTGATGGTAAACGGCGTGTGTTGCATAAAATGTATTATTTACTTCTTGTCTTTGTTATTCGGTGCTTGTGAAGCGTATATACTGTGTCTATTACTAGCACTCACATTTCACACTGGCGAGATAAAACCATTACTCTGACAAATAGTTAGAATTACGGTTACGCCATTCGTTTTACGTGGTGCGATGTCGCCAGATGCGCTAGTATACGCTTTTTTAGCTAGCTAAGACCACGAAAGCCAAATAAAAAGAGGATGTCATGACCGTTATTCGTCAACAAGACTTCATTGACAGCATTGAAGATGCCCTACAGTTTATTTCTTACTATCACCCTCTAGACTACGTTAAGGCAGTAGAAGAGGCTTACAACAAAGAGCAAAGCCAAGCAGCAAAAGACGCGATGGCACAAATTCTCATTAACTCTCGCATGTCAGCAGAAGGCAAGCGCCCTCTATGCCAAGACACAGGTATTGTTACTTGTTTTGTAAAAGTAGGCATGGGTGTGACATGGGATAAGACCGACATGACTGTGCAAGAAATGGTCGATGAAGGTACACGTCGCGCTTATCTTAATCCAGACAACCCGCTTCGCGCTTCAATCGTTGCAGACCCAGCAGGTGCACGTAAAAATACAAAAGATAATACACCGGCGGTTGTACACATTGACATGGTTGCGGGCGAAAAGATTGAAGTGATGATCGCGGCCAAAGGTGGTGGTTCAGAAAATAAATCAAAAATGGTAATGCTTAACCCAAGCGACGATATTGCTGATTGGGTGGTAAAAACGCTGCCCACTATGGGAGCAGGCTGGTGCCCACCAGGCATGCTGGGAATAGGTATCGGTGGTACTGCAGAAAAAGCAGCAGTGCTTGCTAAAGAAAGCTTAATGGACCCTGTTGATATTCAAGAACTCATTGAACGCGGTCCACAAACTACAGACGAAAAGCTACGTCTTGAGATCTTCGATCGCGTTAACAAGCTTGGTATTG
Source organism: Alteromonas sp. 009811495 (assembly GCF_028865455.1). Classification (NCBI taxonomy): domain Bacteria; kingdom Pseudomonadati; phylum Pseudomonadota; class Gammaproteobacteria; order Alteromonadales; family Alteromonadaceae; genus Alteromonas; species Alteromonas sp. 009811495. The sequence goes on along the minus strand of NZ_CP113972.1, from coordinate 2,188,983 downwards.
GCGCGCAAGGGCTAGGCGGCCTCACTACCGTTGTTGATGTGAAAATTAAATCGCTTCCAACACACGCTGCGTCTAAGCCTGTTGCAATGATCCCCAATTGTGCAGCGACCCGTCATGCACACTTCTACTTAGATGGCTCTGGTCCTGCTGAATTAACTCCGCCTAAGTTAGAAGATTGGCCAGAAGTGACGTGGGAAGTTAGCGAAAATACCCGTCGCGTAAACCTTGACGACGTCACAAAAGAAGATATTCAAGAGTGGCAAGTGGGTGAGACCGTTTTGCTATCTGGCAAAATGCTAACAGGTCGCGACGCAGCGCATAAACGCATTCAAACTATGATGGAAAATGGTGAAGGTCTCCCTGATGGCGTTGATCTTACCAACCGCTTTATCTACTACGTAGGTCCAGTAGATGCAGTAGGTGATGAAGTTGTAGGGCCAGCAGGTCCAACAACCGCGACACGCATGGATAAGTTTACCGATATGATGCTTGAGAAAACAGGCCTAATTGGCATGATTGGTAAGGCTGAGCGCGGACCTGCAACGGTAGATTCTATAGCGAAACACAAAGCAGTTTATTTGATGGCTGTTGGTGGAGCTGCTTATCTTGTTTCTAAGGCAATCAAAAAATCGCGTGTAGTGGCTTTTGAAGATTTAGGTATGGAAGCAATTTACGAATTTGAAGTAGAAGATATGCCAGTAACAGTCGCAGTAGATAGCACTGGTGCAAATGCCCATAAAAATGGCCCAGCAATTTGGAAGGCAAAAATCGAAGATTTAGATAAATCGTTATCTGAATAACAGTTTATTTACCAGCTATTTAACGTGGCTGTTGAAATAGATTATAAACAGGTACCTTGAGTACCTGTTTTTATTTGTGTTTTTTGTTTATAGTGCTGTACAAAATAACAGTATATCGTTGGCGCTATGATTTTCGAACTTATTCAGTCTTCACCATTAACCATTCTAATTACGCTAGTTGTACTAGTCTTTTTCGGTATTTTTCTGTTGCTACGAAATATGCGACTAGAGAAAAGTAATACTGATAAACAAACAACCATTGATAGCTTATCTACTGAATTAATCACACTTCGCGAAAAGCAAACTCTGTTATCGCAACAAGCAGAGCAGGTGATCACACTTCAACAGGCCAATGAAGAGTTAAAAGATACACTAAACAAAGAGCGTATTTCATTAGCTAAAGCGCATGCACAAAATGATGCGCACCAAAACAGAATACATGCACTGATGGAAGCGCATGAAGATAAGCTTGCTGCGATGACGGCATCAGAGCAGCGCTTACAAACTCAATTTGAAAACTTGGCGAATAAGATTTTTGAAGAAAAGCAACAGCGATATACCCAGCAAACGAAGCAGAATATTGAATCGGTACTCGCGCCATTTAAATCAGAATTAGACAGTTTTAAACGCCAGATTTCTGAGCAACATATTAGAGAAGGGCAAGAGCGAGCGTCGCTTAAAACGGAAATTTTGAGCCTAAAAGCCTTGAACCAAAAGATTACCGAAGAAGCAGCGGCTTTAACCAACGCGCTCAAAGGGGATAATAAAAAGCAAGGCAATTGGGGAGAAGTGGTACTACAACGAATCTTGCAGGAGTCAGGCTTAAGAGAAGGGCATGAATTTGATACGCAAGTGGCAGCCACTTCACAAGAAGGGCGTAGATATCAACCTGATGTTGTCGTTCATTTGCCAAATGAAAAAGACGTTATTATCGATTCGAAAGTGAGTCTTGCTGCGTACGAACGATTTTATAACTGTGAAGACGAAGCACAGCGCGACATTTACCTAACTCAACATGTTGCTTCAATTAAAGGGCATATAAAGGGGTTAGGTGCAAAAGACTATCAATCACTTAAAGGCATTAAGACCCTCGATTATGTGTTGCTATTTATTCCGATTGAGCCTGCTTTCCTATTGGCCGTTGAAGAAGAGCCTGACCTAGTGACGCTAGCTCTTAACAACAACATCATGCTTGTAAGTCCTACCAATTTATTAGTTGCGCTGCGCACAATTAACAATATTTGGCAGTATGAATATCAAAACCAAAACGCCCAACTTATCGCTGAACAAGCGGCTAAGTTGTACGATAAGTTTGTGGGCTTTATCACTGATATGGAAAAGGTAGGTAAGGCTTTAGATGGTGCACAATCCAGTTTTGACAGCGCAATGAATAAGCTTAGTAGCGGACGGGGAAATATTGTAAAACAAATTGAAAAATTCAGAGAGCTTGGCGTTCAACCTAATAAAAAGTTAAATGAGAACATTCAGTCTTTAACAAATAAAAGCGATGATTAATCGTAATCCATATTTGAGCTTACTCACTCTAAGAGAGTATTGCCTACATGTTTGGTGTGATTTGACACAAAAAACAGGTTGAAAAAAAGGCCGCAGTTGCGGCCTTTTTAGTAGCTAAGCTTTATGCATTAAGCACGTTTAGCACGTCTACGTAGGTAGATAGCTGGCGCTAGAAGCAATGCTATCCAGCCCATTGAACCACCGTTTTTGTCTTTTACTTGAATAGTAACGGTCTCGGTTACTGTGTCGATACCGTCTGTTGCAGTCACTGTTACCGCAATGCTAGAGGCTTGCTCATGGCTTGGTGCAGTGTCTGTAATCTTCGTAGTTTGAAGACCATTCATAGTAATAGTAACGTCATCACCGTCAGCGTCAGTAGCAGAAGCGGTAACAGTAAATGTCTTACCTTCATCTACACTTGCTGGTGCGCTGATTGAAATTACTGGCGCGTCTTGTACACCTGCAACTGCAACTGCAACAGTACCTTCGCCAATAGTTTCGCCTTGTACTTCTTCACCTGCATCATTAGTTGTACCCATTACACGTACAGTGTACGTAAATGAATCTTCACCAAAGAAATCAGCGTTAGGTGTATAAGTAACCGTACCATCATCGTTCACTGTTACAGTGCCGTTTTCCGCAGCCGTAACAACTTCAACTGTTGATGGGTCTAGCTCTTCCTTGTCGATAGTAATAGGTGAGAACGTTCTAAAATCACCTGCTAAAGACGACATTGTGAAGTTGTTGATGATAGTGCTATCCATCTCGTTAGCTAGGATGTTCGCAGTAATAGATGCATCCTCATTAACTTGAAGCATATCGTCCATAAGTTCACCAGCTGCAACTACTTCACCCGCATAGCTGATTGATACTTGGTCGCCAGATACAGTAGACAGTACATACTCATCGCCTTCTACAGGAAGTGTACCTTGAAGACCTGCTGAGGTTAGAGAGGCTAGTGTAGTACCAACACTACCTGAAATGTTCTCAGCACCTACAACCGTTGCATATACAGGAGTGTCCATTGGGCCATATACATAGCTTACTTCACCTGATGCATAATCAAACCACAACTGGAAGTTAAACGATGTACCTGGTTCATCCCAGATTTGTGCATTTTCCCACTCAACAACAAAGTGTCCAGTTGTTAGGCTTACTGCATACATACTACCAGTGCCAGCACCACCAGCTAAGTCGAAGTCCGTCCAATAAGGTGCAACTACGTTATTTGGCTCGCTCAAGCTTGGTAAAATCTCGGCAAACGGAGTAGTAGTGTTACCTGAACTTGTGCCTAATGAAACAAAACCATTAGAAGATACTTGCATGGTTGTGTATTCAGTACCTAGGTAAGTAATAGGACGAGGAAGGTCAATTGGAACAGACGCGTCATCACATGAACTCGAACAAGTCAGTGGCGTTACACCAATTGCAGACATAGGTAGGTAACGTGGTAGACCAAAGCCTTCTAGCATGTCGCCAATGGTAGTTGCTGGAGCCATGTTGAATGACGCCGTGTTTAATGCACCTTCCCAAGTGATTTCACGCTTGTCAGCATCATAGGTTACTGGCTCTTGGTTACCATTTTTAACAGCTGATATTGTTGCAGGATTAATGTCGTATTTGTGATCTACAGTACCTTTAATACTAATCAAACCAGTAACGTCAGTATTGTTTGCATACGCTTCAGTAACTACAACTTCACCTTCGCTTGCAATACTCGTACTTACTTCACTATCAAATAAGCTAGGCTCATCGCTGCTTATTGGGAATAGCGCAACAGGGATAAAGTAATCAGTAGTCGTATCGTCTGTATCAGACCAATTGATACCACCGAAAGACCATGAGCCAGTTTCCGCTGTAGAAACGTCAACTGCTACCATAATCTCTGCAGAAGCACCTGCAGGTAGCGTTGCCATATCTGGCGTTACTGTAGCGCTAATCTGCGGGTCATTGAACATTGCAGTCGCATCAACAGTTACGTCTGAATCACTTGTGTTAGTTACTGTGATAGACATTTCACAAGATAGATAGCAGTCGGCATCTACAAGGCTAAGATCGCTATAGGTTAGCTCTACAGTAGTAGCGCGTGGTAAAGCAAGACGACCTGCACCCATGTCAAAGTTATCTGCTGGAGTTAGTGCATCTTCTTTTAGTACATCACGAACAGAAGACGTCACCAATGCACTCTTGATTTGTTGAGCTGACCAATCTGGGTGCATTTGTCTTAGTAGCGCAGCAGCACCAGCAACGTGTGGAGAGGCCATTGACGTACCGTTCTTAAACGAGAAGTTTTCTCCTTCGTGTCCTGGTGCATCTGGTGACTCACCAGAGAAAATACGAGTGCCTGGAGCAGCAAGGTTAGGTTTAAGGAATGTTGGATCGCCACCTGGACCACGAGAGCTGCTTTCGTTCATGATGTCAGCAAGACTGTCTGAAACGACGCGAACAATTTCAGCACCAATAGTAACATTTACTGCTTCATCTGATTCAGATACCAGTGTCGCTAATGCTTGACCAGTCGTTGCAGGAATCATCCACGACGGTACAGTTTGATCAGGGCTCAAACCACCCATTTGGAAAGGCGCTTCACCACGACCGTCTACGTTGTGCACAACAACAGCAATTGCACCTGCTGCCTCTGCGTTAGCAATTTTGTCAACGAAACCACATGTTCCGCGACTTACTAGTGCGATTGCTCCGTCAAAAACAGAGTCATCAGCAAATGGTACACAAGCTTCAACGTTTTCCGATTCAACATCACCAGCATAAACAATTGGAGCAGTCAGGTCACTTTCAACCACAATGTTCGGGTTACCAACAGAGTAAACCGCTGGAATAGTCCCAATCGTAGTGTCACCTTCAACCGTCATTTCATTGGCAAATAAACGGCCTGTAGTTGTGTTTGCAACAGTAATAACGTTGTCATCACAACCAGGGCAGCCAATAGTTGTATCACCTGGACCATCGTTACCTGCTGCAAATACAGTAACAACACCAGCGTCATTCATTGCTTCGAATACACCTGCGTAGAAGCTACTTGGCATACCGCCTGCGCCACCACCCCAAGAGTTGTTTACAATGTCAGCGCCGTCTTCAAGTGATGCTTCAAGCATTGAAAGAAGCATTGAAGATGCACCACTTGAGCTTGCAGGGTTTGCAGGCGTTGCATAAAGACCTTTATACACCATAAGGTACGCAGCTGGTGCAACACCTGAAATTTCAGCTTCTGCGCCATCACGCTCAGCCATAACGCCATAGTTACCAACAGCGGTACCGGCAACGTGAGTACCGTGACCGTTGAAACCTAGAGGGCTCTCATATTCTTCTTCTACTACGTCAAAACCTTCGACAATTTCAGCTGCACGCGCAACAATAAGTTTGTTGTTACAGAAGTCTTCAACCTCTGAGCAGTAATCATCTGTCGGTAGGGTAGCTGCATCTGGTGCAGTGAAGTTTTCACCACTAAACAGTGGGTTTTCAGGGCGGATACCACTATCTACGATAGCTACTTTTACGCCAGCGCCTGCAGTTTCTTTACCGCCAAACTGCTCCCATGTTTCAATTGCCCCGATAAGATCTAAGCTCGCATCCATTTGTGCGTGATGAATCACATCAGGATAAACTGCTTTTACTGTAGAAAGATTAGCTAATTTATCTAAAGCGCTTTTCGAAATAATACCGGCGAAACCATTAAATGCGGTGGTATAAGTCAAGTCAGCTTTAAATGAGCTATCGAAAGCTTTAATGCTTTGAATTACTGCTTGCTGCTTTGATTCTAGAAACGATCTGTATTCTTTTGCAGCATTTGATTTAAAGTCTACTTTTTGACCTTTATGCGCTGAAGCACTGCTAACATTTGGGTTAACACCACTGAATTGCGCCATTGGCACATCGTTTAGCTGAACAATAACACGAACGCTATTCTCGTTAGCTTGAATTGCGTTGGCTAGGATGTTTTTCTTATCGAAAGAAGCTTCAATTGCGTTTTTTTGCTCAACACTGAAACCAGTGATTGAAGTAGAGTCTGAAATTGCTAATGCACCAAAAGCAGATCCTGCCAGTGCGGTAGCAACTACCGTACTTATTAATGTTTTTTTCATAATTATTCTCGTGTGAATAGTTCCCTGGAGTCCAGCTTTTAAACTAGTCGTCCGCAATAAAGGTCATTCGCCTCTTTATTTATGCGGATTATCGCTGTGACTCAGTATTTCTAGCACACTTTTTTACGTTTTGTAATGTGTATTTCTGAATGAAACAAATTACATATTTTGTTACAAATGGTAAGAAATATTCATTTGATATAAGTCTTATTCTTCTTCATTTAATTGATTAAAAATTAATCCAATGATGGTTTTTTGTGCGTTTTCAATGTTATAGATGCGTCGCTTGATAGAAACATATGTTATGAAACAACGCGTTTCATTTATAGATAGAGATGTGATGTTTATCCTATCTATTTATCATATATTTTACATATGCTTTACCTTTTTAGGACGTATATCCTCATTTTTTAACATGCCGTAGTCGTTACATTTCTACTAAGTTCAAAAATACCTATGAATGAGAAGGACACTCCTTCACATCCTCTACTAGCATAGTGGCATCGAAATCATTTGTTTCAGCCCTCATTTATAAGGGGATAAAAAGTGAAAGACAGAAATCATTTGGCCGCAGTAAAAACAACAACTAAGGTCAACATTATCGAGAAAGGGGTAGTTGATATCCCAATGCTACAGATACTTTCTTCAGAGGGTACATTGCTTGACGATGCCGTTGAGCCAGAACTCAACCAAGAAGAAGCATTAAAAATTTACAACACAATGGAATACATTCGTGTTCTTGATGAACGAATGGTCGGTGCGCAGCGCCAAGGTAGAATTAGTTTTTACCTTGCCAGTACTGGGGAAGAAGCTGCATCAGTTGCTAGTGCTGCAGCGCTTTCTGATGACGATATGATTATGTCACAGTACCGCGAGCAGGGGGCACTAGCTTATCGAGGCTACACGACTGACCAATTCATGAATCAAATGTTCAGCAATGAGGCAGATCCTAACAAGGGCCGCCAAATGCCAATTCACTACGGTGATAAGCCGCTTAACTTCATGACAATTTCGTCGCCATTAGGTACACAAATTCCACAAGCGTCTGGCTACGCTTACGGTCAGAAAATGTCAGGCAAAGATGTTGTCACCATATGTTACTTTGGCGAAGGCGCAGCATCTGAGGGCGATTTTCACGCCGGGCTAAATATGGCTGCGGTACTTAATTGCCCTGTTATTTTCTTTTGCCGAAACAACGGTTACGCTATTTCTACGCCTGCTGAAGAGCAATTCGCAGGTGATGGTATTGCATCTCGTGGTCTTGGCTATGGCATTAAAACCATACGGGTTGACGGTAATGACGCGCTTGCGATATATGCCGCTACAAAAGAAGCGCGCCGCATTGCGATAGAGGAAGAATGCCCGGTATTAATTGAAGCTATGACTTACAGGTTAGCTGCGCACTCAACTTCAGATGACCCGACAGGTTACCGTTCACGTGAAGAGGAAGATAAATGGCGTGCTAAAGATCCTATCGCTCGTATGGCTAAATGGTTGAGCGAAAAAGGGTGGTTTGATGAGAAAGACAATAAAGCCAAAGTTGAGAAAGCACGTCAAGACGTACTGGCTTCACTAAAAAGTTGCGAAAAAACAGATGTATGTCCGATAGAAGATATTATTGAAGACGTATACGACACACCGCCTTGGCACTTAAAAGAGCAACTTTCCAACCTTAAAGCACATATCAAAAAGTACCCACAGATGTACCCTAAAACAGCAGGGAGAGTGAAGTAATGGCTAAAATGAATCTATTACAAGCGATCAACAACGCCCTTATTACCGCGATGACTGAAGACGAAAAAGTCATGGTGTTTGGTGAAGATGTTGGGCATTTTGGTGGTGTATTTCGTGCAACAAGTCACCTACAGGAAAAGTTCGGTAAGTCGCGCTGTTTTAATACACCATTGACTGAACAAGGTATTATCGGTTTCGCAAATGGTCTAGCGTCGCAAGGCTCAGTGCCGGTTGCAGAAATTCAGTTTGGTGATTATATCTTTCCCGCCTTTGATCAAATCGTAAATGAAACCGCTAAGTGGCGGTACCGTTCAGGTGGTCAATTTGACGTTGGCACATTAACTATCCGTACACCTTATGGTGGCGGAATCGCTGGCGGGCATTACCATAGCCAGTCACCAGAGGCTTTTTTCGCCCATTGCCCAGGTCTGAAAATCGTCATTCCTCGCGACCCGTATCAAGCTAAAGGTTTGTTGTTGGCCTCTATCCGCGACAAAAACCCGGTTCTTTTCATGGAGCCCAAAAGGTTATATCGCGCCTCTGTGGCCGATGTGCCTGAAGACGATTATGAATTGCCACTAGGTAAGGCAGATGTTGTTCAAGAAGGTAATGACATTACGTTACTTGGATGGGGCGCTCAAATCGAAATACTCCAAAAAGCCGCTGAGATGGCATTAGAAGATGGTGTGTCTTGCGAGATTATAGATTTACGCAGCATTCTTCCTTGGGATGTTGAGTCTGTAATGCAATCAGTTATGAAAACGGGGCGTCTTCTTATTAACCATGAAGCACCGCTAACAGGCGGCTTTGCAAGTGAAATTGCCGCTACTATTCAAGAGCGTTGCTTTTTGTACTTAGAAGCGCCCATTGCACGTGTGTGTGGCCTAGATACACCATATCCATTGGCGCATGAGAAAGAATACATGCCTGATGAAACTAAAACATACGAAGCTATCAAGCGTACGTTGCATTACTAAGTCAGGGTGAAAGTATTATGACAATAGAATTCATTCTTCCCGATATCGGTGAAGGCATTGTTGAATGTGAGCTACTTGAATGGCTCGTAGCTGAAGGCGAGCACATTGAAGAGGATCAACCGGTTGCCGAAGTAATGACAGATAAGGCGACGGTGCAAATTCCCGCAATGCATGCTGGTGTAGTTGAGAAATTGCACTATGCAGTGGGCGACATTGCAAAGGTTCATGCACCTCTATTTTCAATGACACCAGACGATGCTGTTGAGCAAGGTTCCGAGCAAAATACAAAAGAAGCAGATGAAGCGGTTGTATCGCTAGCAAATGAAGATAGTCAACAACTGACGGGTCAACTTGAAAGTGCCATTGAAGATTTTATTTTGCCCGATATCGGAGAAGGTATTGTCGAGTGCGAGATAGTTAAGTGGAATGTTGCTGAAGGCGATCAAATTGAAGAAGACCAAGCTGTTGTCGAAGTAATGACAGACAAAGCTGTGGTTGAAATTCCAGCAAAAAACGCTGGTGTTGTACATAAGCTTTACTATGCACAAGGTGATATTGCGAAAGTACACAGCCCGCTTTTTGCTCTAGCGGTAGAAGGTGATGTTCAACAGATAAATACCTCGTTTGAACAACCAGCAACGCCAAATAATAAGGACAGCGCTGCAAAATGCGATAACAGTGCTGTTGATACTAGCACGCCTTCGGCTAAGGCGGCCTTACCAGCAGACAATGCAAAATTTAAAGACGGTGAATTTGAGCCACCAATTGCTATACCAGGAAAGGTACTCGCTAGCCCAGCCGTCCGTCGTATTGCTCGCGAGCAAGGTATTGATTTGCTGAAGATAACGGGCAGCGGTAAAAAAGGCCGCATCCTAAAAACGGACGTTATTGAGTACGTTAGTCAAGCCGGTTCATCTGTAAAGAGTAAAGAAGGGCAGCCAAGTGATACACCTATAACGTCAAAAGGCGTTGGCATGGCTTCGAGTCAAGCAACGGGTGGTGTAAAAACCGAAAAAGTGCGCGGAATACAGGCCGCAATGGCTAAGCAAATGTCTGCATCAGTTTATACCATTCCGCATTTCACGGTTAGTGATGAAGTAGTAATGGACAACCTAATGGCACTTCGTCAGGCCCTTAAGCCAGACTTCGAAGCAAGGGATGTAAAACTTAGCTTCATGCCATTCTTTGTAAAAGCGATGTCTTTGGCGTTAACAGAATTTCCGGTTATCAATAGTCAGTTAAACGACGACGCCACAGAAATAAGTTACTTCGAAGACCACAACATCGGTTTTGCAGTTGATTCTAAAATTGGCTTGCTTGTACCAAATATTAAAGGTGTTCAGCACTTGTCGTTGTTTGAAATAGCAACACAAATGCAGGATATTATTAATCAAGCGAGGGAAGGGCGAGTGTCTGGTGAACACCTTAAAGGCGGCACTATTAGCATTTCAAATATTGGTGCTATTGGCGGTATTACTGCAACGCCTGTTATCAACAAACCCGAAGCTGCAATTGTCGCGTTAGGCAAAACACAAAAACTTCCTCGTTTTGATGATAACGGGAATGTTTTTGCACAGCATATTATGGCGGTTAACTGGTCTGGCGATCATAGGATCATCGACGGTGCGACTATGGTGCGCTTTAACAATCTTTGGATGAGTTATCTGACTCAGCCAGAAAAAATGTTGATGCACCTGCGCTAGCGAAGCAATACTGAAATACGTAAAGGCTAATGACATTGGTTATTAGCCTTTTTTTGTATACCAACACCAAATCCTATCGATGCACTATCACAATATAATGAAAGGCATGGTTCACCTTTAGCGTAACTATTTGTGTATTGGCTCATATGGTAACTGATGTGCATATCGGGGTAAGATAGCAGCTTTATCTATTATCGCGTTTTATCGAGGTTTTGTGCTTAGTTATCAACATGCATTCCACGCAGGCAACCATGCTGATGTTATAAAACACCTTTGTTGGTTAGGTGTCATTAATTCACTTAAAAAGAAAGATAAACCTTTCACGCTTTTTGATTCACATGCAGGGGCAGGTTGTTACGACTTTAGTGACGCGATGTCGTCAAAAAATAAAGAGTATGAGACAGGTATTAGTCGAATCCAAAATGTACATGCAGATTCGGCGCTACTAAAAGATTATCTTACGCTTTGCGGCACATTCTTAACACACAATAACTATCCAGGCTCGCCGGCAATAAGTGCAGTAGCGAAGCGCGAAGGGGATACGCTACATGCGATGGAACTCCATCCTGCGGAGTTCGAAAAGCTCAGTACATATTTGTATCGATTAAAGTCCGCTAATACCCATGTGCACAAGCGCGACGGATATGAAGGGTTACGAGCGCTTACGCCACCAAAGCCGAATAGAGGTGCAATTTTAATTGACCCACCGTATGAACGTGCAAGTGAATATTCTGATGTCATCAAAGGCGTAGAGCAGGTCCTCAAACGTTGGAAACAAGCTCAGATTGTTATTTGGTATCCACTTTTGTCTGCTCGCGCAGGTGCTAAACAAGGTGCTAGTGAGGTTATGGTAGATAAGCTGGCTCAAACTGGATTGCCATGTTTTAAAGCTGAGATAAAAATAGCACCGAGCTCAGAAGATGTAGGCATGTATGGTTCGGGCGTTTTGGTTATCAACCCTCCTTGGCAGCTCGACTTGCAACTAAGCACTGCACTAGACGATGTCATCAAAGACATGGGTGAAGCATCGACTGCTGAATTGACTTGGATAAACCAAGACACGTAACGTCGTGCCATAGGTAAATTAGTATGACCCAGCTCAAAGGTTTAAAGCATTTCTATATCCCTGATGAACAGTCAATTTACCTATTGTCTCATGCTGATGCAAAAAAGTTAAAAGACTGGGTGAACCTTTGCATTAACCAGTTGAGAAACTTAGGCTATGGCCAAATCGAATTACTAGGTAAAGGTGCGTTTGGTTTCGCGTTTGCGGGCATAGCGCCAGACGGTGAAGAGCGTGTATTTAAATTTTCAAGGATAACGCTCCCTCAACATGTGCAAGACCGGTTGGAAGAGGAAGCCTTTATGCTTTCACATGTCCACCATCAATATGTACCTCGTTTTATTGAGTATCAGCAAGTTAGAAAACAGTCTATTTTGGTAATGGCACGTGCGCCAGGTGAAGATTTAGAAAAGGTCAGCCTAAAGCACGGCCCATTGCCACCACGTGTTATTGTAAAAATTGCGGTTCAAGTGGGTGAATTATTGGCTAATTTTCGCCAATACAGTGAACAAGGTGAAATCAAGCCCATCGTTCACGGCGACATCAAACCGTCTAACCTTGTTTGGGATGATAAAAACGAAGTCGTTGGATTGATTGACTGGGGATCATCTGTATTTGCCCAAACTGATATCAACGGCCAATATGTGGGCAATAACGTGATGGACTTGATGTCAGGCGAACTGCATCAGACAAATGCTCGCCTTGGAGATGTCTATTTTATCGGGGAAGAGCAACTAAATGGTGCACTATCAAGTCCACGGTTTGACGAGCAAGGTCTAGCGAGTACGTTATATGCTCTGGCGTCTGGCCAATCTTGTCGTTATGGTAGCAAAGTTATCACACCATCATCGTTAGGCTTACCTAAGATGTTGGCCAATATTTTGGACTATATGCTAAGTGATGACGCTGAGAAAAGACGTCAAGGAGGCGACTATCTTTTTAACCACTTACATGTTTTAAAAAACATGGTTTTTACAGAAGATAGAGATTATCAATACCAACCACTTATACCCACATGGGTGTCGCATCAAAAAACAAGTATTGAAACTGTTGTTTATAGCTCGAGGAAGTCATACCTAAGGCAACAAGCCATACTGGGTGAAAAGGACGCACAAAATTTACGTTACATTGATGATGCGCAGTTTGATCGTTACTACAAGAATTATCTTCAAGGTATGGGTGATACTGAAAAGGCCTTTGTATCAGCCATTAGTCGCTTAGGTAAGTATCCAGTTGTAGGCGGTATGGCTGTTCGTTGGGAGCCGGAAGGAATATACGTCGACTCAAGTCTAAATCTTTATGATGAGTCGCTAAAAACCGCGTTCGAATTAGCGGTAAATAACGTAATCAACTTAGCCAGAGCAATTCACAAACCTGCGGTATTCAAATGTTGTATGTTCAACGCAAAGAACACCCTTCATATCGATAGAGAAAGTGAAGAAGACGAGTTCATTCCTGCACATGATTTAATTATCCCCTATGAGCTATCTCGGGTCTCTTCACATAAAGATGACTCTCGCACACATTCTTATTTTGAAGATGGTGACGACCCTGACGAGTTACTCAAGTTGCCAGGCGGCATAATTGAAACGATTAGGCAGCTTAATGCTATTCACCATACAGGTTGCATTATTTTTGAAGCGTTGCCTACCCATTTAAAAATTCATAATTATTATACGTTGCTTGATCACAGCCAAGAAAAGAATTTCAGAGAGTTATTATTAACATTGGTCAAGCAAATACCATCAATAAAAGGTTTAGGTATTTCAGGCTTTATGAAGTTACCCTATAAAGATACTCGCTTTTTTGAGCACAAAGCTAAGTTGCCAGAAAAGTACTATCCCAGAAATCCTAAAGCCGTAGTAGAAGAGAGCAATCACAATGTCTGAGATAAAACTATCATCTTTATTTGAGTTAGAAACCGTTGAAGCGGGCATTTATCGTGGGCAGAGCTGGGACCTGGGGTTTCGTGCACTATTCGGAGGGCAGGTTTTAGGTCAAGCGCTAGCTGCCGCCTATGAAACCGTAGAATCGGACCGAATTGCTCATTCGTTTCATACTTACTTTTTGTTACCCGGCGATGCTAAAAAACCGGTCGTTTATGATGTAGAAATTGTGAGAGATGGAAGAAGTTTTTCAGCACGACGGGTTAAGGCTATCCAAGACGGGCGCAATATATTTTATATGACAGCATCTTTCCAAGTACCACAAGAGGGTATGGAACACCAGCAACCTGTCATGCCGAATGTACCGCCCCCGCAAGAAGTTCAGTCTGATCTTGAATTTTATCAGGCCCATTTCGATAAAATTGCTCGCCCCATGCGAGAGGCACTTAGCTATCATGAACCAGTGGATATCCGAACCGTTGATGCTGCAAATTCATACCAGCCAGTAAAGCGAGAACCTACGCGCTACATATGGATGAAAGCGCGTAATCATTTGGCAGGGTCGTTATCAATGCATCAAGCTGCACTTGCCTATGCGTCCGACTATCATTTTTTAAGTACTTCTCTTCAGCCACACGGTGTCGCAGTTACAGATAAGTCATTGCGTATCGCTACAATTGATCACGCTATGTGGTTTCACCGTCCAATAGATATGAATGAATGGTTGTTATATGCAATGGAAAGTCCGTTTAGCGGAGGTTCAAGAGGATTAGTGCGCGGTCAAATTTTCAATCAGAAAGGCGAGCTAGTTGCATCAACAACACAAGAAGGCCTGATGCGCAAAGTTGATTAAATCGTAAGGGAGAACACCATGATTTACAAACTAGAAAGTCAAATTCCTCAAATGGCTGATAATACGTATGTTGCACCCGGTGCTCATGTTATTGGAAATGTTGAATTAAAAACTGGCAGCAGCGTATGGTTTAATGCAGTGCTACGCGGTGACATGGACAAAATAACGATAGGCGAGAACACCAATATTCAAGACGGTAGTGTTTTACATACTGACGAGGGGATTCCATTGACGCTAGGTACTGGTGTTACAGTAGGACATAAGGTGATGTTACATGGATGTGAGATCGGCGATTATTCACTTATAGGAATAAATGCAGTGGTCCTCAACGGGGCTAAAATTGGTAAGTTTTGCATTATTGGGGCGAATGCGTTGATTACTGAAAATATGGACATTCCAGATTATAGCTTGGTGGTTGGCTCGCCAGGTAAGGTTGTGAAAACGCTAGATGCCAGTGTAGAGCCCAAATTAAAAGCATCAGCAGCGCATTACGCAAACAATGCTCAGCAATACGCCGACAAACTTGAACCACTCGTTTAGCTAACTGCTCGATTAGCTAAGAGCCTTGCGAGTATCTTTATATTACCTGTAAAAACTTCCCCATAAAAAATGCCCAGAACAAACGTTCCGGGCCTAGGGGAATGGCTCATTGCTGAGCCGTGCGCTAACTTTTACAGGGAGAGTGTATGTAAAATCCTTCAAACGGACAATGATTATAGAATACATTTGGTTATTTTATAAACACAATGTGTGTGAATTTTATCTTACAACTCTCTTAACTCAGCAATTATTCAATTTACTCCCATAATTTCAATCAGATAGAAACTGGTCGGATCTTTACATAAAAGTGAATATATTTTATACAGGCTTTGCGCACTTTATGTACACAACTTATCCACTTTGATGTCATGTATGCATGACGCACTTGCCATTCATATTATTTATGTTCGCTACAGATGGTTGTGCACACATGCTTTCCTTGTACTATGTCTGATAACACCATTTTACAGAACAAAATAAGGATGGAATCATGCAATCGCTTTCTACTTTTCTTCCCCCTGAACGCACACTAATGGGCCCAGGACCATCCGACGTTAACCCTCGAATTCTTAATGCAATGGCTAGGCCCACATTAGGGCATTTGGACCCACTATTCATCGAGCTAATGGATGAGACGAAGTCACTTCTGCAATATGCATTTAAAACAGAAAACGCACTTACAATGCCCATTTCTGCGCCTGGTTCTGCTGGTATGGAAGCATGCTTTGTCAACTTGCTTGAGCCCGGAGACAAAGCGCTAGTATGTATTAACGGCGTGTTTGGCCTTCGTATGGTTGAAAATGTTGAACGCTGCGGTGCGGTGGCAGTGACCGTAAATAACACGTGGGGTGAACAAACGGACCTAAATGCAGTTGAAGACGCGCTTAAAGCGAACCCAGATATTAAAGTACTTGCCTTTGTGCACGCCGAAACATCAACGGGTGTGCGTAATGAAGCGAAATTACTCTGTGAACTCGCTAAAAAATATGATTGTTTGACAATCGTTGATGCAGTGACATCTTTAGGTGGTATTGAGTTAGATGTTGACGGTTGGAATATTGATGCGATCTATTCAGGTTCGCAAAAGTGCCTTAGTTGCGTTCCGGGTATTTCGCCTGTTTCTTTTAGTGAAAAGGCCGTAAGTGTAATACAAAACCGCAACACAAAAGTACAAAGCTGGTTCTTAGACATGAACCTTATCGTGGGTTATTGGGGGCAGGGGGCTAAGCGCGCTTATCACCACACAGCTCCAGTAAACAGTATGTATGCCATGTACGAAGCCTTATTGATTCTAAAAGAAGAAGGATTGGAAAACGCATGGAAACGCCATGCAAATGGCCATGCCAAGCTTGCCGAAGGGCTGGCTGATTTGGGCTTAGAGTTGACCGTTGATAGTGCCTATCGCTTACCACAACTTAACGTAGTTAAAATTCCTGATGGCGTAGACGACGCGGCGATACGTAAACAGTTACTTGATGAATTCAATTTAGAAATTGGTGCAGGTCTTGGGGAGCACGCAGGAAAAGTTTGGAGAATAGGGCTTATGGGATACGCTTGTAAGCCTCGCAATATAGACCATTGCCTTGCAGCGTTGCGCAGCGTTTTAAAATAATAAGCGCACAGTATGATTATTTTTAAGCCAGCGCAAATGCTGGCTTTTTTAATTGCCTCAAAAATACCACCACTCACCTCAAAAGTGATCTACCTAAACAGCCTATATGCGTAAAGTATAGAAACCTGTTTTAATGCCATTTGTGCCACACTACAGTGATAGGCTTCGTTCATAGTGCGTTCATCACACGTTGATAAGGTATTTATCATCCAGAACTATTTGAAAGGACTTTTATGACTTTTTATCGCAATAAATCACGAATTATTGGGCTGTTTGCTGTATTACTTACTGGGTTTTCGCAGTCAGTTTTAGCGAATGATGCAGTAATTAATGTTCAAGGAAGTGGTGCAATCGAGGTCACACCTAATGCTTATTCAGTAACTTTTGTCGTTGAAGAAGAGGGCGATACTGTCAGCAAGCTAAATAGTCAGTTAAATGCTGACTTACGCCAAGTGGTGCAGTTTCTATTGAGTCAGGGCATAGCGGAAAAGCATATACAAAGCATGCAGGTAAGGTTGCAACCGCGATATGTCAATACGCCTCAAGGTAGAGTTCAACAAGGCTTTAGTTTGTCGCGTGATATTATTGTCACATCTACAGATCTTGATACTTACGATAGTGTATTAGATGGCGTGTTAAAACGCGGAGTGGATAGAATACAACAATTTAATTTTATCGCACTGAGTGAACAAAATGCCTACGAACTTGCCCTTGTCGCGGCGGTGAAAGATGCAAAGCAACGTGCACAGCTTCTTGCAAAAGAATTGGGGATAGAAGTAGGCGAAGTTGTTGCAATCTCTGAAAGTGGTGGCAATATGCCGATTCCGGTTATGCGCGCCGAAGCAATGGCCAAAGATATGTCTATGTCTTTACCAGGGCAACAACGTGTTGAAGCGCGAATTAACGTAACGTTTAAAATTGTTCAATGACAGGATTTACGATTGAAAGAACAACTCTATAACCAGTTAGTCAGCCAAGCGCAAAGCTTGGTTTCTGGTGAGCATGACCTCATTGCAAATATGGCCAATATTAGTGCACTTCTTTTTAACCAACTGGAAGATGTCAATTGGGCAGGCTTTTACTTGTACAAAGAAGAACAACTTGTACTTGGTCCGTTTCAAGGGCAACCAGCGTGTATCAGAATTCCTATGGGCAAAGGTGTTTGCGGAACAAGTGCTGAAACACGTACAGTTCAACGCATTGCAGATGTGCATCAGTTCAAGGGACACATTGCATGTGATGCAGCGTCTAATTCCGAAATCGTTATTCCTTTAGTGCTAAATAACGAATTAGTCGGTGTATTGGATATCGATAGCCCCATTCACGATCGTTTTAGTGAAGAGGATGAGGTAGGGTTAGTAAAAATTGCCAACATCCTAATGGAATCTCAGCAATAATTATGAAAACGAGTGTTGATATACATGTTGTTCTGTCGACGTTTGAAGATATGGAAGACTTTCACGATGACCCAGATGAGGCATCTGAACGTTTAAATTTCATTCTTCATGCAATCTATGACGCCGCAGAAGAAGATATAGAAACGCAGCGATTAGAGCAAATTTTGCACTACGCATGGGAATCTTGGCAACAAGATAAGCATTTATTAGAAATAGATGACGACGAATTGCTTGATTGGGTTGACCACACGCTGGCAACTTGGGATGATGCAAGTAACGATGAAATCTCCTGAATAATTTAGAAAGTTAATGGAATCACCAGAGAAGTTTACAACCAGTAAGGAAGTTATTGCTTTCCTTGCAGAGACCTTTCCGAAATGTTTTAGCATTGAAGGCGAGGCCCGCCCACTTAAGATTGGCATTTTTCAAGATTTAGCCACTCGTTTAGAAGACGATGAACGTGTAAGTAAAACACTTCTGCGTTCTACGCTACGTCACTACACCAACAGCTGGCGCTACTTATATAGCATCAAAGAGGGTGCTAACCGCGTAGATCTAGATGGTGTTGAAGGCGATACAATCGAGAAAGAACACGCCGACCACGCGCAGCAACAATTGGAAGAGAGTAAAGCTAAGGCGGCTGAAAAGCGTAAAGCTAAGCAAGCTCAACAACCAAAGCGCAAAGAAAAACGTCAATTTAATCGCCCGAAAGGTGAAAAATCTGAAAAATCGGACCATGCTGATAGTAAGCGCGGAACTAAACCGAAAAATAACAGACCAAACAATACACCACCTGCAAAATTGACTGAAAGCGATTTGCAACAGGGAACGCTAGTTACCGTTAAACTAGGTAAGGCTCCTATGCCTGCAGTTATTACTGAAGTAGCGAAGGACGGCATTCACGTTCAGCTCGATTCAGGTATGGTGGTAAAAGTAAACGCAGACGCTTTACGTTTGGCACGCTCCAAGAGGTCGTAAATATGAAAGACATCCTTCGAATTTCCATTGCTAGTGCATTTCTTACCGTAGGGGTAGGTGCTGGCGCCGTTACTTCAACTCCAGAAGTTGATGAGCTTCCCATTCTTCAACAGGAATCTCAGCACAGTGTTGCAGCAAAACGCGTAAGCGCGCTTTTTACAAGGGCGCATTACAAGGAAATTTCGTTGGATGATGCTCTTTCTGCACGTGTTTATCAGCGCTTCGTCGACTCGTTAGATCACAACAAGCAAGTTCTTTTGCTTTCTGATGTTGTAAGTTTCGAAAAGTATCGCGGTTTGTTTGATGATGCATTGAGCAAAGGCAATTTATCGATTGCTTATGACATGTACAACGTGAGTGCAAAACGCCGAATTGAGCGTTATGAGTACGCGTTGGCATTGTTAGAGTCGGGCCCTTTCGACTTCGAAAAAGAAGGCGATAAGTTCTTTTATGATAGAGAAGATGCTGAATGGCCGACATCAACTGCCGAGTTAGACGAAATTTGGCGCCAGCGAGTTAAATACGATGCACTAAATCTAGTTTTGGCCGACAAAACGTGGGAAGAAGCCAAAGAGCTTCTAACCAAGCGTTACACTCGCGCAATCAAGCGCACCAAGCAAGCGAAAAGCGAAGACGTTTTTCAAACAGCTATGAATGCATTTGCGCGCACAATTGAAGCACATACAAGCTATCTATCGCCACGCAACGCAGATCGTTTCCAAATGGAAATGAATTTATCCTTTGAAGGGATTGGCGCTGTATTACAAAGCGAAGATGACTATACCGTCATCAAAAGCATAGTGCCTGGTGGCCCTGCCGATGAGTCTGGTGCAATTAAACCTGAAGATAAAATCGTTGGTGTTGCACAAGAAGACGAAGAGTTTGTTGATGTCATCGGGTGGCGCTTAGATGAAGTTGTCGAATTAATCAAAGGCCCTAAAGGCAGTACTGTGCGCTTGCAAGTAGAGAAAGGCGCAAGTGATGCAAAAACCACTTCTGTCGTTAGTTTAACTCGAGACAAAATTAAACTTGAAGATCGCGCAGCAAAATCTGAAGTGTACGTGCCTGAAACAGGCCCTCATGCTGGTGAGCCGCTTGGTGTAATCACCATACCTAGCTTTTACAACAACCTAAGTGTTGATGTGGCAAAAGAGATAGAAAGTTTAAAATCGCAAAACGTAAAGGGCGTAATAGTCGATTTACGTGGTAACGGTGGCGGCTCTTTAACAGAAGCTACGTTGCTAACAGGCTTGTTTATTGAAAAAGGGCCTGTGGTACAAATTCGTTACGGGCAAACCAAAGTAAGCGTGAATCGCGATACTGACGGCGAAGTAGCCTACGATGGACCACTTACTGTATTGGTTGACCGTTATAGCGCTTCGGCATCAGAAATTTTTGCCGCAGCGATGCAAGATTACAATCGCGCGCTAATTGTAGGTGAGCAGACCTTTGGTAAAGGTACTGTGCAGCAACACCGCGGCCTAGGTAAAATTTACGACCTTTACGATAACCCGTTAGGAAGCGTTCAATTTACTATTGCTAAGTTCTATCGCATCAATGGTGGTAGTACTCAACACAAAGGTGTTATTCCAGATATTCTTTATCCTTCGGCAATAGAGCCTGCAGAGTGGGGTGAAAGTCAGGCGGAAAATGCGTTGCCTTGGGATAGCATCAACCGTGCTAATTATACAACGTTTGCAGACGGCACCGCTGCACTGGATGTATTAACTGCAAAGCACAATAAACGTATTCTACAAAACCCTGAATTCTCTTACATTCAACAAGACATTTCGGAATATAAAGAGAATAAAGATAAAAACTATATCTCATTAGTTAAGTCAGTTCGTGAAGCAGAAAAGAAAGAAGCGGAAACTAAATCCCTTGCACGTGCTAACGAACGTTTACAGCGTATGGGATTAGAAACCGTCGCAACATTGGACGACCTACCTGAAGATATGGAAGAATTAGACCCATTCTTAGATGAAGCAGCCAATATCACATTCGACATGATTGAAACTGGCCGTTACGCAATTACAAGAAATTAGTGGTGACGGAAAAAGGGCTGGTCTATGGCCAGCCCTTTTTTTGTGTCTATAAAATACTAAAACAATAATAAAGGGAAATAACATGGCTATCAGAGGCGAATTTTCCTCTCGTATAGGATTCGTGCTAGCAGCAGCAGGTTCAGCAGTAGGGCTCGGAAACATCTGGGGCTTTCCTACGAAAGTAGCCAGTAACGGTGGTGCCGCGTTTGTACTTGTGTATCTTCTATTAGCGTTTGTCTTAGCATACCCAGTGTTAATGGCAGAACTCATTATAGGGCGAAGCTCACGCTCAAATATGGTCGATGCATTAGGTAAAATTTCGGGTAACTTCATTGGCCGCGCAACGGGGATCTGGGGTTGCATAACGGTGTCTTTGATATTGGCATTTTATGCAATTGTTGGTGGCTGGATGCTGGTCTATTTTGCAGATGCCGCCGTTCGTATCTTCGGTTTAACTTCAGCAAGCGATTGGCTACTTACCCCTTCGGTTACGCGTAACATTATTTTTTGTCTGTTTTTCATGGCATTAACTGCATTTATAGTAGTAGGTGGCGTTAAAGCGGGTATAGAAAAATGGTCAGTGCGCTTAATGCCAACATTGGTTATTTTAATTCTTGCACTGATTGTATACGTTAGCTTGCAACCTGGTGCGGTAGAAGGGTGGAGTGCATACTTGGTTCCAGACTTCTCTCGTGTACTCGATCCTGAACTCTTAATTAATGCCATGGGTCAGGCCTTCTTCTCTATGTCGTTGGGTGTTGGCACCATGCTGGTATATGGCTCTTATTTAAGTAAGTCTGAAAACCTTCCAACAATTGGTGCGTCTGTTGCGCTGGTTGACATTGGCGTAGCGGTTATCGCGGGCATGTTGATAATTCCTGCCATGTACGTTGCTCTTAATAATGGTGTCGAAATATTTACCCCCGATGGTGCGCTCATTCAAGGTGACACCCTTATTTTTAAAGTATTGCCCGCACTCTTTGACACTATTGGTTCAGTAGGTGTATTCGTTGCTTTTGCTTTCTTTGCGCTAATGGCCATTGCGGCAGTGACCTCATCTATTTCTATGCTTGAAGTTCCGGTAGCTTACATGGTTGAAAGTAAGGGGCTTAAGAGAAAGAAAGCCGTTGTGTTTATGGCTGCGCTTATATTCACGTTAAGTTGCATTATCATTCTTAACTTTGACAGCCTGTTCGGTTTTGTCATTGCGCTTACTACAGAATACAGTCAGCCTCTACTTGGTTTCGCTCTGTGTATTTTTGCTGGATGGGTTTGGAAACGCGATGCAATTTTAGCGGAGTTGAAAGAAGGCAATGCACATGCGGAACATGGTTTGTTCTGGAAGATATGGCCGTGGTACGTGCGCTTTGTATGCCCTGTAATTATCGCGCTAATGTTCTATCGCTCGGTTTTTTAACACCGGAAGAAGTATAAAAATAAGGTTTTAAAATTAAAAACAATGACGACTAAAGAATTAAAAACACCGTCTTTACTGGATGCGCTTATCCCGATTGTAGCATTGGTTGTAATGATGGGCAGTGCAGTGTATTTGTTCGAAGACAACTCATCATATGGCCCTAACCAAATTGCATTACTTCTTGCAATGGGTCTCGCTGCCATTATCGGCATGAAAAACGGGTTTAGTTGGAAAACAATCGAGAAGGGCATTGTAGACGGTATTTCAATGTCTCTTGGTGCGTGTCTAATTCTGTTGGCAGTTGGCTCGCTAATTGGTACTTGGATGTTAGCAGGTACCGTTCCTACACTCATTTATTTTGGTTTGGAACTACTTAACCCCTCGTTCTTTTATTCAGCTGCTTGCTTGATTTGCGCAGTGGTGGCTATGAGTATCGGGAGTTCTTGGACTACCGCCGCTACCGTAGGTGTCGCATTGATGGGCGTGTCTGCGGGCATGGAAATGTCTGCAGCGATAACAGCTGGCGCGGTGGTATCAGGTGCTTACTTTGGTGACAAAATTTCTCCATTGTCAGAAACAACAAATCTAGCACCCGCAGTAGCAGGAACAGATTTGTTTGAACATATTCGTTATATGCTTTGGACTACCATTCCAAGTTTTGTCATTGCACTTATTCTTTTCACCATATTGGGCTTCAGTGAAGTTGGTGAGGCAAAGGCTGAACGTATTGAGCAAATGCAAACATTGCTGAATGACTCTTTTGATTTGGGGTGGCATCTTCTTATCCCTCTTGTGGTATTGCTTACACTTGCCATTAAGAAAATGCCTGCATTCCCAGCGGTCTTTATTGGTGCGCTTCTTGGTGGTGTATGGGCGGTTGTTTTCCAATGGGACGTGGTTACTGCGATGGCAAGTGCCGACGACTCTACAAATATTGGCGCATTAAAAGTTGTTTGGACAGCATTATTTGATGGCGTAAGTTTTTCAACACCAGACGAAAACCTAAATAGCCTATTGTCACGTGGTGGCATGTCTTCAATGCTTAATACTATTTGGTTAATTATATGCGCGATGTCTTTCGGTGCTGTGTTAGAGCGTGTTGGGCTACTTAAACGCGCAGTGTCAGCTATTTTGCTCGGCGCGAAGTCGGCAGGTGATATGGTAAGCCGCACAATTTTAACTTGTTTTGGTACTAACTTGGTAACCGCTGACCAGTACATTTCAATAGTTATGCCTGGCCGCATGTATAAAGAAGAGTTCAAAAAGCGCGGACTCGACCAACTCAATCTATCACGTAGTTTAGAAGACGGTGGTACGTTGACATCGCCTCTTATTCCTTGGAACACCTGTGGTGCATATATGCACAGCGTGTTGCTTGTAAATCCGTTCGATTACATTTTTTATGCATTCTTTAACGTAATCAATCCGATCCTTGCTGTTATTTATGCGTACTTAGGTATCAAGATATTGCGCATTACTCCACCAACTGTAGCCGTTGACAGTCAAGGTAATCAGTAATTTAACGTAGGCTTTCTTTTAGGAGGATCTATGTCAGTTCAAGCTAAGCGCCGGGCGGATTATAAACCGCCCGCTTTTTCAATAGCGACAGTTGACTTACACATCACACTTCACCCCACTGAAACACAAGTTTGCAGTAAACTCGCCATATCACGCGAAGGCAAACATAATGAGCATCTTGTTTTAGATGGAGATAATTTACCTGTTAATTCACTTAAAGTTAACGGGCAGACTATTGGCACAGATAAGTCAGCATCAAGCTACTATGTGTTAACTGACGCTACGCTTTCTATCTACACTGAGTTGAATGAATTTAGTGTAGAGATTGAGACCACAATCGCGCCAGAGAACAATAAAGCGCTGGAAGGCTTATACCTTTCAGGAGGGGCATATTGTACACAGTGTGAAGCAGAAGGTTTTAGGCGTATAACGTTTTTCATGGACCGGCCTGATGTGCTTTCTGTTTATACCGTTACTGTTGTTGCCGATACTTCAGTGCCTATGTTACTCGCAAACGGTAACCCTATAGATAAAGGTGAGTTAGCAGGCAACATGCACTTTGTAAAATGGCATGATCCACACCCTAAACCCTGTTACCTATTTGCATTAGTTGCTGGTGATTTTGATTTACTGAGTGATACCTACACCACAATGAGCGGTAAAGACGTTGCGCTAGAATTGTATGTTGACAAGGGCAAGAAAGAACAGGGGCAATTTGCGCTTGAGTCCTTGAAACGCGCGATGAAATGGGACGAAGATGTATTCGGTCTTGAATACGATTTAGACATTTACATGATTGTAGCCGTCGACTTTTTCAATATGGGTGCAATGGAGAACAAAGGGCTCAATGTCTTTAATAGCAAATTCGTTTTGGCTGATCAGAATTCAGCAACAGATGATGATTTCTTCAATGTAGAATCTGTCATTGCACATGAGTACTTCCATAACTGGACAGGCAATCGTGTGACTTGTCGTGATTGGTTTCAACTAAGTCTTAAAGAAGGGCTTACTGTATTTAGAGATCAACAATTTAGTGCCGATATGACATCTGCGCTAAGTAACCGAATTAAGCACGTACGTGTTATGCGAGAGCATCAGTTTGCAGAAGACGCCAGTGCAATGAGTCACCCCATCCGACCTGAAGAAGTCATTGAGATGAATAACTTCTACACGGTGACCGTTTATGACAAAGGGGCTGAAGTTATTCGTATGTTCCATACGCTTTTAGGACCGGATGGCTTTAGAAGGGGCATGGATGAGTACTTCAAACGACATGATGGTCAAGCAGTTACCTGTGATGACTTTGTATCAGCAATGCAGTCTGCAACGTCGTTAGACTTAACGCAATTTGCAAGGTGGTATAGTCAGTCAGGCACACCAACGGTAACAATGCATCATAAAGCATTAGAAGGATGTCATACTTTTACGCTTTCACAGCACACAGAGCCGACCGCTGACCAAGCAGATAAGTTGCCACTGTATATGCCTATCAATATCGAAATAATTGATCAGGATGGGCATGCGTATACAGATAACGAAGGCCTTATCAATGAGGGTATGCTAATACTAAGTGAACCGTCAGTGACCTTTACCGTCACTGCACCTAATAAAGTGCTAACACCGGTTATTCTTGGCAATTTTTCAGCCCCTGTTAAAGTGGATAACGCACTCGATACATTGTCTCTACTGACAATCTTTAAGCACGCTAAAGACCCATTTAACCGATGGGATGCTATGCAAACCTTGTACGACAGATGTATTCAACAACTGGAGTCGTCACCTGGTAGTGCAATTAGCAATGACATATGGGATGGCATAAAAGAGGCGATTGCTCAAGAGCGTAGCAATGTTGAATTGCTTGGCGAGTGCCTAGTGATCCCATCATTTGAAACCCTGTGTCAGACAAGAAACAACGTTAAGGTTGATGCTTTACTGTCGGCAAGAAATGCATTTTGTCGCCAGTTTTCTATCGCGTTGGAGCAGGAACTATTAAATGTATTTAACGGAATAGAAAGTGTCGAGTATTGTTATGCCCAATCGGCGGTTAATGAACGTCGTTGTAAAAATGTTGTATTGGCGCACTTGGCACGACTTCCACAATATGAATCGCTGGTACTAACGCATTTTGAAAATGCTGATAACATGACAGACACGTTGGGCGCTTTAAAAAGTGCTCAGTACTGTGATAAGTCTACATTCGACAAGCTCATGGCTGCCTTTGAGTCTAAGTGGAGTCACGACCCGCTTGTTCTAGACAAGTGGTTTGCTTTGCATGCAACGCAACCATCAGACGATATATTTGCCACGATTACCATGCTTTGTGAACATCCACAGTTTACAATGAGTAATCCAAATCGCGTTAGAGCAGTGATGGGGAGTTTCGCTTTTTACAATAGTGAAAAATTCCATGCAATAGATGGTAGTGGGTACAAATTTGTTACTGATTATCTGTTAAAGCTTGATGGAGTAAACCCGCAAGTGGCTTCACGCATAGTAACGCCGCTAACCCAGTGGCAACGTTTTGCAACGGAGCATCAAGTACTGATGAAGCAACAATTAGGACGACTACTCAATCACAAAGGGTTAAGTAAAGACGTGTTTGAAAAGGTCAGTAAAAGTCTGGCATATGACAAGCACTAGTCCTACAGACACCACGTTTTATTTTTCTATTAATGTGCCTTACAACCAGTGTGAGGCACTTTACGCGCCATCAATTCCCAATGTTGTTATGTTGAGCGAATCGGGTCTCAACGTCCAGATTCCAACCAACCGTTTGCGCCAATTCGTAACATCAATAGGCGTAAGAGGGCGCTTTCGCATGATCGTAAGTGCCGACAACAAAATTAAATCTTTTGAACGCATTCGGTAACGCTCAATCACCTTTCCATTTCTATTTGACAAGCGGTTAAAAAATCTACGCAATTAGTGCAATTAATCAGCATGCTCATAAATGAATTTTATACTCGTGATAATCCATTAACTATTTGATACGGTTAATGTTGTAAAAATTGTTAACTGGTAGGATTAGTTCTTGCGGTTCTGGCAAAATGATGTAATGATTTTGTTAATCGTAATGGTTGGTCATGACGTCACGCAATCATTCGCGTCGACTTGGGAGTATAAAAATATGAAAAACAGGCCTAGCGCTTTTAAAATGTCACCGGTAGCAGCAGGAGTTCTCTCGCTGTTAGGTGCTGCCGCACTACCTGCACACGCTGCGAATTGGCAAGTGGGTGATGTAAGTATTTCTCTAGATTCTACATTCACGCTCGCCACAAGTATCCGTACAGAAGCAAGGGATTATGATCTTATTGGTAACAGTAACCATCCACAATTTGACTGGACTGGTTATCACGCAGCTTTCAACCCTTTATACCCAAGCGGTGACGTATGGGCGCTTGCTGACGGTGGTTATTCTACCAATGGCGACCTTGGTAACCTAGCTCACGATCCAGGTGATGCGTTTGCAACACAGGTTTCAGGTACTCATGAATTAGACATCAACTTTGGTGACTACGGCTTCTTCGCGCGTGGTTTCTGGTTCTATGACTTCGAACAAATGGACGGTGACCGACCTTATTCGAATCCAATTACCGGTAATCAGTACGACCTATGTCAGGACCCAGAAGCAGAAGATTTGCTATGTACTGATATCCGTTTATACGATGCATTTTTCTATGGCGACTGGTGGCTTGGTGAAAAGCCGCTAACAGTACGTATCGGTCGTCAAGTTATCAGTTGGGGTGAGAGTACCTTCATTCAACACGGTATTAATACAACAAACCCAGTGGACGTTACACGTGCGCGCGCGCCAGGTGCAGAACTGCGTGAAGTATTTCTTCCTGTAGGTATGGTTTACGCATCACTTGGTCTTTCTGACACTGTGAGCATTTCAGGGTATTACCAGTACGAATGGCAGCGTAGTTGGCTACCTGTGTCGGGTAGTTACTTTGCAGGTAACGACTTTGCTGGCGACGGTGGTCAGCGTCAGAATATTCAGTTGGGTTTCAGTGGTAACCCAGACATTGATTTGGACCACCTACTAACTGCATTAAATGGCTATGGCGATCTGCTTCGTTCTGGGGCTAACGCGGCTGACATTTCTCAGGCTTATTTAGCGTATCCAACTAAAGTGGCCATTCGTGGTTTTGGTGATTCAGCGCATAATGACGCAGACGATCAAGGTCAGTATGGTTTGCGCCTAACATGGTTCGCTGAGAACCTAAATGAAACAGAGTTTAGTTTCTATCACATTAATTATCATAGCCAACGTCCACTTATTTCAGGTAAAACATCTGACTTTACCGCTGCAGGCATTGGTGCAGATTTGGCATTCCTAGCTCAAAACACTGTTACACGTGACAACATCACGCAGTTAGGTGCTTTTACTCAGTCAGAATTCTTCTATCCAGAAGATATCAAACTTTACGGTATGAGCTTTAACACCAACATTGGTACTACAGCACTTGCGGGTGAGTTTGCATATCGCGTAGACGAGCCGCTACAAATTGATGATGTTGAGTTGCTTTACATGGGTATGCCTGAGCAGCTAGCTAACGCGGGTCTTCGTCCAGATTTAGAAGGCATTTCACAGCTTAACAATATTGGTCGCGCAGTAGGACCAGGTGAAACTGCACAAGGTTACTTGTTCTCTGATACATGGCAGCTTCAGTTCACTGCGTCTCACGTATTTGGACCTAAGTTTGGTGCTGACAACTTTGTACTATTAGGCGAAGCGGGCTACGTAAATATTGTAGACATGCCAGATCCAAATGTTATTCGTTTGAATGCGCCGGGTACAGCACGTACACCTTCGCTTGAGCCAACACCTACTGGTAACCCTCGTCAGGGTTTACATCAAGCACTATCTGATGGACCAGAAACTAACCCATTTGCAACTGATGATGCGTGGGGCTATCGTTTATTGGCTGTTGCTGATTACAACTCAATTTTTGCAGGAATGAATTTGCGCGTTCGCGGTACGTTCTCTCACGATGTGGAAGGTACTACGCCTGATCCTTTATTCCTTTTCACAGAAGATGTTAAGTCTGCTGCGCTTTCATTTACGTTTGACTACTTAAGTAAGTGGTCTGCTACGGCATCTTATAGCGCATTCTGGGGCGGCATTGGTACAACCAACGCGCTTTCAGACCGAGACTTCATTTCGTTTAACATCAAATATGCTATCTAAAGAGTGGTTTTTATGATTAGAAAAGTAGGAATTATCGCTGCGGCGTTATCGCTAGCCCTAACCGGCGCAAACGCTATGGCAAAAGTATCTGATGCAGAAGCCAACAAGCTGGGCAATGAACTAACTCCACTTGGTGCTGAAAAGGCAGCAAATGCTGATGGTAGTATCCCTGCGTGGACGGGCGGTATTACAGCGGCTCCAGCCGGATATACTGTAGGCGATCACCATGCAGATCCGTATCCAGAAGACAAAGTTTTGTTTGAGATCACTGCACAAAACTATAAAGAGTACTCAGAGTTTTTATCTGAAGGTCAAAAGAAATTATTTGAAGCGTATCCAGATACGTTCCGTATGCCGGTATATCAAACGCGCCGTTCGGCCTCTAACCCGCAAGCTATTTACGATGCAACGAAGGTTAATGCGACTCGCGCTGAACTACTTGACGACGGTAACGGTATAAAAGGTGCGGTGTTAGGTATTCCATTCCCAATTCCACAAAACGGACTTGAAGCAATTTGGAACCATATACTTCGCTATCGTGGTGAAGCGGTACAGCGTAATGGTGGACAAGCAGCTGTTACAACAGGTGGTGACTACAACGTTATTGGCTTTGATGAACAGCTACTTATTAAGTACGCGGAAGAGGGAGCTACACCTGAAAAGCTTACTGATGAAAACGTACTTTTCATGTTTAAGCAAAAGGTAACTAAACCGGCTCGTTTGGCTGGTACAGCACTACTTGTTCATGAAACGGTTGACCAAGTTAAAGAGCCACGTAAAGCGTGGACATATAACACCGGTCAGCGTCGTGTGCGCCTTGCGCCTAACATCGCTTACGACACACCAGGAACGGCAGCTGATGGTCTGCGTACAACCGACGACTTCGATATGTTTAATGGTTCTCCAAACCGTTACAACTGGAAGCTAGTGGGTAAGAAAGAAATGTATGTTGCGTACAATAACTATGCACTACATTCAGACAACGCTAAGTATGAAGATATTTTGAAGCCTAACCACGTAAACCCTGATTTAACACGTTGGGAAAAACACCGTGTTTGGGTTGTTGAAGCTACACTTAAAGAAGGCTTCCGCCATATTTATCAAAAACGTGTTTTCTTCATTGACGAAGACAGCTGGCAGATCCAAGTTGCTGATATGTATGATAACCGTGGCGAACTTTACCGCGTTAGTGTAGCGTATGGTGTGAACTATTATGAAGTTCCTACTCAGTGGTCTACGCTTGATGCGTACTACGACTTAAACTCTCGTCGCTATCTAGCAATTGGTTTAGATAACGAGGAAGAAATGTATGACTTCACCGTACGCCCTCGAGACGTAGAATTTACGCCTCAAGCGTTACGACGAGAAGGTATGCGCTAATCGCCTTGAACAACAAACGGTTGGCACTTGCCAACCGTTTTTGTATACAGACAATTATAAATAGGGGGAATGGTTAATTATGAAAAAAACCATTGCAGCGTGCATTGCCGCCACCTTTGCAGTTAATTATTCAACTACTGCATTTGCCGAAGAAGCATTCATGGCACCTTTGGTTGAGCAATCTGTTCTTTTGGACATAGACGCTGATAAATTTGTCGTTATTGTCGGTGAACGGGGTCACGTTTTAGTTTCTGAAGATGGTCAGACTTTTAACCAAAAAGCTGTACCTACGCATTCAACACTCACAGCAACGACGGTCGTTGGTGAGCACATTTGGGCAGTCGGACACGACGCTGTCATTCTTCATTCATCTGATAAAGGCGAAACATGGGAAGTTCAAAACTATCAGCCTGAATTAGAGCGTCCATTCTTAGATGTTTTATTTTTCGATGAAAAGCACGGTATAGCGGCCGGTGCTTACGGACTTTTTTATCGTACTACTGATGGCGGACAAAACTGGTCTGCTGAGCGCCATGCCAGTCTTCTTGACCCCATGGACAGAGAATATCTTGATGAAATTCGAAAAGAAGACGAAGCCTTCTATCAACAAGAATTAGAGTCTATCCTGCCTCACTTAAATAGAGTGACGTTAGATGGGAATACGCTTTACCTTGCAGGTGAGGCGGGTTTACTGGCTAAAAGTGAGAATATGGGTGAGTCGTGGGAACGCTACTACGTAGACTACACGGGTTCATTTTTTGATATCAAGCCGCTTGACGCTCGAACTGTGTTGGCGGTTGGTTTACGTGGCAATATTTTTGTTAGTCGCGATGAAGGAGAGTGGGAATATGTTCAAACTTGCTCGACAAGTACATTAAATTCCATTTTGGTTGGCTCTGAATCCAAAGTTTATGCGTTGGGCAACAACGGTATGATGATCAGTGCTCAGCGGCCACTTCCAACCAGTATGCGCGATCCCTATGCTAACCCTACAGACTGCAAAGCAGACGAAGGGATAGAAGTAACACAGATAAAAGATAAAGCCGCATTGTTAAATGCCACACAGTTTAAGGGCAATAGTATTGCCGTGACTGCTAATGGCATAAAAACATTAGCGCTAAAATAGGGCAGTATAAGAACAATGACCCAATTTCTAGAAAGACTTGTCTTTGGTAACCGAAAACTTGTAGTGGCACTTTTCGCTTTAGCTACGGTATTTCTAGGCTACCAAGCTTCACAAATGCGCCTTGACGC
This sequence comes from Alteromonas sp. 009811495, assembly GCF_028865455.1. Taxonomy (NCBI): domain Bacteria; kingdom Pseudomonadati; phylum Pseudomonadota; class Gammaproteobacteria; order Alteromonadales; family Alteromonadaceae; genus Alteromonas; species Alteromonas sp. 009811495. The sequence goes on along the minus strand of NZ_CP113972.1, from coordinate 2,157,020 downwards.
GGGATTTGAAAAGAATATTCCACTTAACCACGAGTACATGAAAACCTATATTGAGCATCGTCAAGATTTTGGTGGTGCTAATAACATATTGGTTTCAGTGTGTGACAAAGAAGGCAATATATATAACCAAAACTTTTTCGATACGCTAAAAAACGTTCACGACCAATTGTTTTTTATTAATGGCGTAAATCGTTCATTGGTTATTTCGTTGTTTTCACCTTCAACCCGCTTTACTGAAATTGTAGAAGGCGGTTTTGCAGGCGGCCCAGTTATTCCAGCTGACTTTAATTCTTCAAACCAAGAAGCACTTGACCTTGTTGCGGCTAACGTAGAAAAAGCAAACATAGTTGGGCGGCAGGTTTCTAGTGATTACAGCTGTGCCATGGTTACCGCGCAATTACTTGATATAGACCCGCAAACAGGTGAGCCTCTCAATACTTTAGCGTTAGCGGCTGAGTTAGAAGAGCAGCTTCGGGGTCAATACGAGAATGACAAGACCTCCGTTCATATTATCGGTTTCGCTAAGATGATTGGTGACGTAGCGGACGGTGCAAAAGATGTTTTAGTCTTCTTCGCTATTGCTATCGCTATCACAGCAGTAATGGTGTACTTCTTCTCGCGCAGTTTCATGCTAACGCTACTCCCACTAGTATGTTCAATTATTGCAGTTATCTGGCAGCTTGGGTTACTCACATCGATTGGATTTGGGATGGACCCAATGTCGATTCTTGTCCCATTCTTGGTATTCGCTATTGGCGTTAGTCACGGCGTTCAGATGATAAACGCCGTAGAGAAACAAGCAGTAACAGGAATCGGCGCAAAACGCGCTTCAATGGCGGCATTCAGAAACCTACTTGTGCCAGGCGGAATTGCGCTGTTATCTGACACGGTAGGCTTTATGACGTTGTTGGTTATCGATATCGGCATAATTCGCGAACTTGCCATTACAGCGAGTATGGGTGTTGCCGTCATCATTTTAACTAATTTGCTGCTGCTTCCGGTATTAATGAGTTTCCTAAAGCTTGACCAAAAATATATGGACAAGTTTGCAGGGAAAGAGAATGCAAACGCGAAGTTTTGGGAAGTTATAGCGGCGTGTTCACGTAAAAAACCTGCGGCTATTATTCTTGCCATCACGGCTGTGCTATTCGTACTTGGCCATTTCCAAGCACAAAATATGAAGATTGGTGATTTACATGCAGGAGCGCCAGCTCTCCATGAAACGTCACGCTATAACCAAGATACTTTCTTGATTACCGACAAATATGAAGTAACGGTAGATTATATTTCTATTTTGGTTGAAACCACACCTGAAGCCTGTACATCACACAGTGTGATGAAGGCAATGGACGACTTCCAGTGGAAAATGGAAAACGTGCAAGGCGTTCAATCTGCTGTTTCGCTAGCATCAGTTGCTAAAATTGTTAACGCGGGATACAACGAGGGTAACGTAAAGTGGCAAGTACTACCGCGTAACCAACAAACACTGGTACAAGCGATTTCGCGCGTTCCTACCTCGTCAGGTTTGTTAAACAGTAACTGTTCTGTAATGCCAATTATCCTATTTATGGAAGATCACAAAGCAGAAACTATCTCTCGTGTGGTCGATGCGGTTAAACAGTATAGAACCGACTATGAAACCGACGACATGAAGTTTAGCTTGGCATCAGGTCCAGTTGGCGTTATGGCCGCGACGAATGAGGCAGTAAGTGCAGCGCAAGATCCAATGATGCTTTATGTTTTTGGCGCCGTTATCGCATTGTGCTTAATTAGCTTCCGTTCAGTAAGAGCAACGTTAGTCGTTGTTATTCCACTGTACGTTGTATCGGTATTGGCACAGGCACTGATGACGTATCTTCAAATAGGGCTCACCGTATCCACTTTGCCAGTTATCGCACTTGGCGTGGGTATCGGCGTAGACTATGGTATTTATATCCTTTCGACGAAGAGCCTAATGTTGAAACAGGGAGCGACGGTTCAAGAAGCGTATTTTGCGGCGCTTAAAGAACGCGGTAGCGCAGTATTGTTCACAGGTATTACCTTGGCTATTGGTGTGAGTACATGGGTATTCTCATCGCTAAAATTTCAAATGGACATGGGTATTTTGCTTACCTTTATGTTCGTAGTGAACATGCTTGGTGCAATAATTGTACTGCCAGCACTGGCTAGGTTCCTATGGTGGAATAAGTGTGACCCTGGTGCATAAATTATTTTTGCATAGCTACGCATAAAAAAGGGCCTTTAGGCCCTTTTTTTTGGTGTTTTTTGCATACTTATCTATCCTGTTAAATTAAGGTTAAAATTGGGCTTTCAATAGCGTCATTTATTAGAGAAAATAGTTAGGTACTCAGCACTTATACCAACGAGACTGGTATTACCACTTTAAAAAAAGGTTAACAAATGACAGTCACCTCACAGCGACACTCAGTACTGCTAGATAACGTATTTGCATTGATAGACAAGAAAGTAGATACCAAGCAGAAGTCTCTTGTGCAGCAATTCGGACGTCTGTTGTATAAAAATATATCTAGCGATGATTTAGAAAATCGCAACGACAGCGACCTTTATGGTGCAACACTTAGTTTATGGAACGGATTAGCAAAGTTCGATAACGCGTCACCCTACATTCGTGTATTTAATCCAGAGATTGCAAAACATGGTTGGCACTCAAGTCATACCATCGTTGAAATCATCGTCTCTGATATGCCGTTTTTGGTTGACTCAGTGCGTATGTTGCTGAACCGTCTTAATATTACATCGCATCTGTTCCTACATAGCCCCATTGGCATAAAGCGAAACGACGCTAACAAAGTAGAAGCGTTTGCAGAGCCAGGACAGGCGCTAGATGGCGCGAAAAAAGAGACTGTTATCTTTATTGAGATAGATAGACAGACATCGAAAAAGGATATTGAAGCGCTCACACAAGAGCTTCACTCTGTAGTTGATGAAGTTTCGCTTGCAGTTCAAGACTGGCAAGACATGACAAATACGTTGCAAGACGTGATTAAAGGCAGCGCTAAGTACAACTGGCCTGTGTCTGCTGATACGAAGAAACAAACAAAAGCGTATTTAGAATGGCTGGGCGACCACAACTTTACAATGATGGGTTACCGTTATTATGAGGTTAAAGCTATTGAAGGTGATCACCGCTGGATCCCTCAAAATGATACAAGCTTGGGGTTGTTGAAAAATTCAATTAACGATCGCGAGCGTTTATTGTCGAAGCTGCCAGCGTCTGCGCGTGCTGAAGCACTTAGTCAAAACCCATTAATTTTGACTAAAACAAATTCGCGAGCGCGTGTACATCGCCCAGCTTACATGGATTATGTTGGCGTTAAGGTATTTAACAAAGAAGGGCAAGTTGTAGGCGAGCATCGTTTCTTAGGCTTGTACTCAGCCTCTTTCTACAATAATAGTGTTACGCAGCTACCTATTTTACGTGAAAAAATTAACCGTATTTGTGAACTTTCAGGTTTTGAACCTGGTACACATGCGTTTAAAGCGTTCACAAATATCATTGAAACATACCCACGTGACGAGCTACTGCAAACGCCAGCAGAAGAGCTTGCTCAAATTGTTATGGGTATCTTCCAGATGCAAGAGCGCGGCATATCGCGTTTGTTTATACGCAAAGACATCTTTGGTCGTTTCTTCTCGTGTATGGTGTTTGTACCAAGAGAGCGTTACAACACACAACTTCGTAAAGAAACACAAGCATTATTGAAAGCTTCTTTAGGCGCTACTGAAGAAGTCGAGTTCACCACATTCTTCTCTGAGTCTGTGTATGCACGTACGCATTACATTGCCCGAGTCAACGACAACAACGCGGAATTTGACGTGAAGGAAATAGAACAAAATATTATTGAGTTGACCAAAACGTGGAACGACCGCCTGGCTTCAGCTATCAGTGCCGCTCATGGTGAAGCATCGGGTAAAGCGCTAGAACGCAAATACAATAACGCGTTTTCTCGCAGTTACATGGAACATAACCTACCATCAGCTGCGCTTGTTGATATCGGTAAGCTAGAAATGCTAGACGACAATCATACGCTTGATATGTTGTTTTACCGACCTCAAGAAGAAGATGCAGACAGCCAAGTAGTTAAGCTTAAGCTGTTTCATAGAGCAGAGCCTATTCACTTATCTGATGTTCTACCTATGCTGGAGAACTTTGGACTACGTGTTATTGATGAGAGCCCCTACAAAATTACCTGCTCAGAAGGTGAGCGTAATTGGGTGATGGACTTCACCATGTTGCATAAAAGTGGACAACACTTTGACATGGAAAATGCACAAATCTTGTTCCAAGATGCATTCGCTAAAGTATGGTACAAAACTCTCGAAGACGATGCATTTAACCGCCTAATCTTGGGTGCCAATATGACAGGCCGTAAGGTTACTGTGCTGCGCGCCTACGCGAAATACATGCGTCAAACAGGCAGTTCATTCAGCCGAGATTACATTGCCAATACGTTGGCCAATTATCCAGATATTGCACGTTTGTTAGTCGATTTCTTCGACCAGCGCTTTAACCCAAAGAAAAAGCGTAACGAGAAGAAAGAAGAAGCGCTGTTAGAGACAATAAAAGCGCAACTAGACAACGTTAGCAACCTTGATGATGACCGAATCATTCGCCGCTATCTCGATATGATGTGTGCGACATTGCGTACCAACTTCTACCAGACAGACGATGCAGGTAATGAAAAGTCTTACGTTTCATTCAAGATGATGCCTGAATTGATCCCTGAAATGCCGCTTCCGCTGCCTAAGTTCGAAATCTTCGTATATAGCCCGCGTGTTGAAGGCGTGCACTTACGTGGTGGTAAAGTGGCACGTGGTGGTCTTCGTTGGTCAGACAGGCAAGAAGATTTCCGCACAGAAGTATTGGGCCTTGTTAAAGCACAGCAGGTAAAAAATACCGTTATCGTGCCCGTTGGCGCAAAAGGTGGTTTCGTATGTAAAAACTTGCCAGTTGGGCAGGGCAGAGAAGCCATCCAAGCTGAAGGTCAAGCGTGTTACCGTACTTTCATAACAAGCTTACTTGATATTACTGATAACATTGTAAACGGTGAAATTGTTCCGCCAAAAGACGTTGTTCGTTTAGATGATGACGACCCTTACCTAGTTGTTGCAGCAGACAAAGGTACCGCCACATTCTCCGATATTGCCAATGGCATTGCTGAAGAGTTTGGTTTCTGGTTAGGCGATGCCTTTGCATCTGGCGGTAGTATCGGTTACGACCATAAGAAAATGGGTATTACTGCTCGTGGTGGTTGGGAATCTGTTAAGCGTCATTTCCGTGAAATCGGTATCGACTGTCAAACCACAGATTTCACCTGTGCGGGTGTTGGCGATATGGCAGGGGATGTTTTTGGTAACGGTATGTTGTTATCAAAACACACTCGCTTGATTGCTGCGTTTAACCATCTACACATTTTCTTCGACCCGAATCCAGATGCGGCGGCAAGCTATGAAGAGCGTAAGCGCCTATTCGAAAATCCAAGTCTGAGTTGGGAAGACTACGACAGTAAATTGATTTCAAAGGGCGGCGGTGTATTTAATCGTTCTGCTAAGTCTATAAAACTGACGCCAGAGATGAAGAAGTGGTTGGGTACACGTCAGTTAACGATGACACCTAACGAGTTGATCCACAACATTCTTAAAATGCCAGTTGACCTGCTATGGAATGGTGGAATCGGTACCTACATTAAGAGTAAAAAGGAATCGCACTCTGAAGTGGGCGACCGTGCAAATGATGACTTACGCGTTAACGGTCGTGACGTACAAGCGAAAATCGTTGGTGAAGGCGGTAACTTAGGTCTTACCCAACTAGGTCGTATTGAATATGCGTCTAATGGTGGTCGTGTTAATACCGACTTCATCGATAACGTGGGTGGCGTAGATTGCTCAGATAACGAAGTTAATATCAAAATCTTGCTTAACAGCCTAGTAAACGATGGTGAACTTACGCTTAAACAGCGCAACAAGTTGTTATACGACATGACTGATGATGTGTCGCGCATTGTACTTAAAGACTGTTATCGCCAGACCCAATCTATTTCAATAACCGAAATGGCAGGCGTTAAGCAACTTAAAGAGCAACTGCGATTTATTCACGGACTTGAGCGTGAAGGGCAGCTTAACCGCGAACTCGAGTTTATTCCAAGTGATGATGAAATTTCTGATCGCGTTGCTACCGATCAAGGCTTCACTCGACCTGAGTTAAGTGTGTTGATTGCCTATGGCAAAATGGTGCTAAAAGATGCGCTCAATATTCCTGAGATCACTGATAACCCGTATCACGGTAAATTGTTAGTTGAAGCGTTCCCAGAAGTGTTGCGTAAAAAGTTTGCTGATCACATGCAACAACACCCTCTGCGCAGTGAAATTATTGCCACTAAGTTAACCAACAACATGGTTAACGATATGGGGCTTAATTTTGTATTCAGAATGCAAGAGGAAACCGGTGCTAGTGTTAGTGAGATTGCCGATGCATACGCTATTGTGCATGGTATCTTTAATATGAAGACGCTATGGGAGCGTATCGAGCAACTTGATAACGTTATTCCTGCTCAGCTTCAGCTTAAGATGCTAGATGAAGCCAGACGTATTATGCGCCGTGCTTCGCGTTGGTACATTCGTCACGGTAACAAAGCTCAGTCTATTGATGAAGCGATTGCGAGTTACCGCGGTACTTTTGATACGCTGTCTACCAATCTTCAACATTATTTGGTTGAAAGTGAATATGCACAGCTTGAAAAAGCAACGCAGAAATATATTAATGAGGGCGTACCACAAGATATCGCATATCAAGTGGCTAGCTTCTCAAATATGTTCTCAAGTTTCGACCTGGCACAAATTGTTGAATCAGATAAGCACGATACCGATGTGGTTGCGAAATTGTATTATCAACTAGGTTCTAAACTTGAACTGCACTGGTTCTTAGATCAAATCAACAATCAAACAGTAACTAACCACTGGCAAGCTTTGGCACGCGCGTCCTATCGAGAAGAGCTTGATTGGCAGCAACGTTCTATAACTGCCAACTTGCTTGCATCTCGTGAAGATTCCAAAGATGCAAATCAAATACTGGATGAGTGGATTGATAGCAATCAAGTGTTGTTAAAGCGTTGGTATCACATGATGTCTGAATTTAAGACAAGCAGTACGCATGAATTTGCGAAATTTTCTGTCGCTTTACGTGAATTGATGCTTTTAAGCGTGAAGTCTAACCATTAGAATACACGCACCTTAATAATTTAAGCCCTGTTGAACAGGGCTTTTTTATATTTGTGAGCGTTTATTACTGTCATGCAATCCTTAGTGCAAAAATTCTTACTTCAGTGCGAGCCTGAAAAAAGTCACGATTTCACCATTAACTGGTTGAATAAGACCCAACATACACCGCTGAAATGGATGTACAGCACACCCACAATCAAAAAGCCCGTCACCATTGCGGGTATGACATTTGACAACCCTGTAGGTTTAGCTGCTGGTCTTGACAAAAATGGCGACTGTATTGATGCGTTTTCTAGCATGGGGTTTGGCTTTGTTGAAATAGGCACAGTGACGCCACGACCACAACCGGGCAACCCAAAACCACGCTTATTCCGCATTCCTGAGAAGCATGCCATTATTAATCGTATGGGCTTTAACAATAAAGGTGTAGACCATCTTGTTGAACAAGTTAAAAAGGCACAATTTAAAGGTCCTATTGGAATAAATATTGGTAAAAACAAAGATACTGAAGAAAGTAAAGCGCTTGACGATTACTTGATTTGTTTAAATAAGGTTTACCCTTATGCAAGTTACATCACCATCAATATTTCTTCGCCTAACACCCCTGGGCTTCGCAATCTACAATACGGTGAAGCGTTAGATAAATTGCTCGCAGGCCTTAAAGCAGCTCAAGAAACCCTAACGCAAACACACGGTAAATACGTACCTTTGTTTATTAAAATAGCACCAGATTTAAGTGACGTTGAAATCGAAAGTATCGCCCAATCGTTAATAAACACGAAAATGGACGGTGTAATTGCCACTAATACCACCTTATCTCGTGACGCTGTTCAAGGTTTACCGCATTGTGACGAAATGGGCGGCCTAAGTGGTTCTGTAATGACAGACATGAGCTTAGCGGTCACCCGCAAGCTAGCCAAAGCGCTAGACCGTTCTATGCCCATAATAGGCGTTGGCGGTATTGACTCTCCTGAGGCGGCTAAAGCGAGGTTAGATGCCGGCGCATCATTGGTTCAGGTATATTCTGCTTTTATCTACCAAGGCCCGTCACTCGTTAAACGCATTGTAAACGCGTTATAATACATCTGAAACAATCTACTTTGGGTGCGTGAGGTTTCTTGCGCCCCTATCAAAACAGGTACATGAATGAATACAATTCTGGTGACGACCAGTCGCGGTCTTGACGAACTTCTCAAGCAAGAAGTGTTATCACTTTGTCCCGACGCCCAAATAAAACAAGGGCCCGGTACTATTCAGTTTGAAGGAAGCAAGGAAGACGCCTACAAACTTTGCTTGTGGTCTCGTCTTGCCAACCGCGTAATTTGGGTGTTAGCGACAGGGAAGGCAGGTGATGCCGAGGCACTCTATAACACCGCTATGAGCATAGATTGGCAGATGCACATGGGTTCTCGTCATACGTTATCAGTACAGTTCATTGGTACCAACTTTGCCATTAAAAACACGCAATTTGGTGCTGTTCGCGTAAAGGACGCCATCGTTGATTCTTTTGTCGAGCAAGGATTAGCACGTCCTTCTGTTGAAAGAAAGTCACCTGATATTTCGGTGTACTCTAGGTTACATCGCGATAACGTGATTTTAGGTATTGATTTGGCTGGCGCGAGCTTGCACCAGCGCGCATACCGTCAACAAACGGGAGATGCACCACTTAAAGAACATATCGCAAGTGCGATGCTTATTCGAAGTGGATGGACAGAAAACCAAGACGCGCCATTGGTCGACCTAATGTGTGGTTCAGGCACAATTGCCATAGAAGCGGCGTATATTGCACGTAATATTGCCCCAGGTATTAAACGTAGCTATTGGGGTTTTACGAAGTGGTTAGGTCACGAGCAGCCGGTTTGGGAAAAATTATTGAATAGTGCCATCGAGGCACAAAAACCGTCATGTGCGGGCATTTATGCAGGTGACTTTAGCCGTAAAATGGTGGCCATTGCAAAAGCAAACGCTGACTTTGCAGGCGTGTTTAATGATATTCAGTTTAGTCAGCAGGATGCGACAAAATCATCTCCACCTGTTTCTACACCTGGCTATGTAGTATCCAACCCGCCTTACGGTGAACGCTTGGGTGAACTCACGTCATTAATACCGCTTTTCAATGATTGGGGTAAGCGTTTTAAAGAAGCGTGGAAGGGATGGCATGTTTCACTGTTAAGTAGCAATCGAGATCTGTTGCGTGTACTGAAGCTTCGCGCTACCAAAGATTACGCGATGAACAACGGAAAGTTAGAGTGCCGCCTCGCAAATTATGTACTTGATGAAGAAAATACGGTGCAATTTGGTGAAGATGCCAGTAACCACGAATTTGCAAATCGTCTTAAAAAGAACTTAAAGCGAATGAAAGGCTGGATTAAGACGGCCAATACTAATTGCTACCGCATCTATGATGCAGATTTGCCAGACTATAACGTCGCGGTTGACCGCTATGGTGATTGGCTTGTGGTGCAAGAGTATGCGCCACCGAAGACAGTATCTGAAGAAAAAGCCCGCAAGCGCCTGCAAGAGGTATTGTTACATCTACCTGCTGTAACAGGTGTTTCACCCAAACAAATAGCGCTTAAAGTGCGTAGTCAGCAGAAAGGTACAAAACAGTACGAAAAGATAAATCAGTCTGGTGAGATGATGGAAGTGTTTGAAAACGGCGCTCGTTTTCTCGTTAACCTAACTGACTACCTTGATACCGGGCTCTTTTTAGATCACCGTAATACTCGTCAAAAAGTCATGCAGATGGCTAAAGATAAAGACGTACTGAATTTGTTTTCTTACACTGGCAGCGTGTCTGTTTTTGCAGCCAAAGGCGGCGCAAAGTCAGTTACAACAGTAGATATGTCTAATACGTATCTCGACTGGGCTAAGAAAAACGTAGCACTTAACAAGTTGTCAGGTCCACATGCTTTCATTCAAGCAGACTGCACAACATGGTTAGCGTCGCATAAGGGCAAATACGACCTCATATTTATTGACCCTCCATCGTTTTCAAATTCTAAACGCATGCAAAATACATGGGATGTACAGCGTGACCACGTCAAAATGCTAAGTGATGCGAAACAGTGTTTAAAAGAGGGCGGCACTATTATTTTCTCAAACAATAAACGCGGTTTTAAACTGGATGAAACAGCTATTAGTGAGCTTGGCCTATCAATAGAGAATATTACCAAGCAAACAATACCAGAAGACTTTGCTCGAAAAGGTAATATTCATCAGTGCTGGATACTGACATCATGAAGATTTTTTTCTATACCGGGCCACAGTGCAGTTTGTGTGATTTAGCAGATATTGAATTAAAAAACACCTCTTCGTTTAAAGCCCTAGAAGTAGAGAAGGTCAATATTCGCGAGAGCACTGACCTTTACCATTTGTACGGTGCCCGCATACCTGTGCTTAAACGAGAAGATAATAACAAAGAAATCGGCTGGCCCTTTTCGAGAGAAGACTTAGAGGAGTTTCTTCAGTGAGTATTCTGCAGTTAAAAGATATCACTGTGATTTACGGTAACCCACCACTGCTTGATGGCGTTGAGTTGGTAGTGCAACCTAAAGAAAGGGTTTGCCTAGTTGGCCGAAATGGAAGTGGCAAGTCCACTTTGATGAAAGTCATTGCTGGCGATGTTATCGCTGACGATGGGCAGCGTATTATTGAAAACAATACAGTCATCGCACGATTGGAACAAGATCCACCCCAGACCACAGATGTAACCCTATTTGATTATGTGGCAGAGGGCTTGTCAGATGTGGGTGAAACACTTAAAGCCTATTTTCATCAAACAAAACTGGTTGGTGAAGACCCAAGCGAAGCCAATCTAAACAAACTTCAGCGTTTACAAGAAACCTTAGAGGCGCGGGATGCATGGCAATTTGAACAGCAAATTGAACAAACGCTAACCATGCTCAAACTCGACCCAGATATATCGCTATCTACCTTATCAGGTGGGTGGCGCCGTAAAGCTGCTCTTGCTCGCGCGCTAGTTCGCTCACCTGATTTGCTATTGTTGGATGAACCGACTAACCACCTTGATATTGAAATGATTCGTTGGCTCGAATCTAGTTTAAGCAACTATAAAGGTGCAATTGTATTCGTTAGCCACGACCGTGCGTTTATTCGCGCAATGGCCACGCGCATTGTCGATTTAGACCGCGGAACCGTAACAAGCTACCCAGGCAATTACGAAACTTACCTTGAGAAAAAGCAGCACGACTTAGAAGTTGAAGCGTCGCAAAACGCTGAGTTTGATAAAAAGTTAGCACAAGAAGAGGTGTGGATACGACAAGGGATCAAGGCAAGACGTACTCGCAATGAAGGTCGAGTTCGTGCACTTAAAAAGCTCCGTGAAGAGCGCAAAGCTCGTCGAGCGGTGCAGGGCAGTGCAGTTGTAAACCAACACCAAGGCGGTCGCTCAGGCAAAATGGTATTTGAGGTTAAGGACCTCAGTTATAGCATTGAAGGTAAGCCAATTGTAAAAGGCCTTAACCTCAATGTATTACGTGGCGATAAGCTAGCGCTTATTGGACCTAACGGCAGTGGCAAAAGTACACTTATCAAACTATTACTTGGAGAATTGACACCTGATTCGGGTAATTGCAAACAAGGGACAAACCTTGAAGTGGCGTATTTTGACCAACATCGCCATGGCCTTGACCTAGAAAAGTCAGTGATTGATGCCGTTGGTGACGGCAAGCGCGATCTAATGGTTAACGGTCACCCTCGTCATGTTATCAGTTACCTGCAAGATTATTTGTTTACGCCAGAACGTGTTAACGCGCCCGTTAAATCGTTATCAGGTGGTGAAAAGAACCGCTTGATGCTCGCAAAATTAATGCTTAAACCGAGTAACGTATTAGTACTCGATGAACCGACAAACGACCTTGATGTTGAAACACTCGAAATGTTGGAAACTTTACTCAATGAGTATACGGGAACGGTATTACTAGTGAGTCACGATAGGGAATTTGTTGATAATGTTGCCAATAGCAGCCTTGTATTTGAAGGCAATGGGAAACTCAGAGAGTTTATCGGGGGTTTCACTGACGTTGAAAACTGGTATAAAGAGCAGCAGGAGAAGCGTCAGCAGATTGAAAAAGAAGAAAAAGCCAAGGTAAAGAATGAAACTAATTCAACTTCAAGCAGTCCTAGTGCTAAGTCTTCTCCCCGCAAGACGAAAAAGCTATCATATAAGGATCAGCGAGAGCTTGAATCATTGCCTCAAGAATTAGAGTCTTTAGAGGCTGAGCTTGAAGCTATGCAAGAACAGGTAAACGACCCTGATTTCTTCAAACAAGATAGTGATACCACCGCTAAGGCCCTAGCCGCATTAGCAGAAAAAGAAGAATTACTTTCCCAGAAGTATGCGCGCTGGGATGAACTAGAAAGTATGCTGGAAGATAATCAGCAGTAAATAGGATTTTAAATGAAACGAACTCAGCTTGCCGCCGCCGTTCTGTTGGCAACAGGAAGTGTTTCGGCAATGGCCGCGACCTATTCAGTGACGCCTCTTCCTTTACAGGATACCGCAGTAAACAACTTTGCCCGCTCAATAGACAACTCAGGCAAAATGTTAACTGTCGTTCAGCGCGAATTTAATCCGCCTGTCGATGTAGACCAGTTAGAAAATGACACTACATTTTTTACCCAGTTTGGTGCAGCACTAGAAAATGAAGATGACGCATTACAAGGCGTATTCACTGATGCTGACTACACACTTATCGTTAACTATCTGCTTTCAAACGTAGGGGCCACGCAAGGGCAAAAACTCGCGGAATACAGAACCTACATCACCGATACTCAAGATTTTTCATTAGTGCCTGGGTTAGACCAAGTTACTGATAAATTCGACGATTATACCTTTTCAGTAGAAGCTACTGGTCGCGATAGTTTAAACGGTGATTTTATCGTGGGTGACTCTGCAGGTCTTGTTGTACTTGATCCGTATGAGAACGAAGATGGCGATACCATTAACTACACCTACGCAGAATCTACTCAGCAAGCATTTGTGCAGGTAGCTGGAAATACTACAAAACTACCTCCGGTGGATGACACGTTGGGCGGTTATGCCTCTGCGCAAAGTGTTAACGAGAACCTGCAAGTTGCCGGATATAGCTCAGTGAGTTTCTTAGATGTGGTTAATGATGCAATTGACAATTGTGCTGACCCCGAGGCGCGCACCGACATTTCAGAAGGCCGTTGTCGCTCGAACGTTTATTCAGGCTCATTTGTTGTACCGCGCATTGACACCTACTTTATCAATGCAAGTACCCGCACAAGAGCATTGGCAAGTTTTGTACTCGCTGCTGAAGTAAATGCGACTATCTGGCAGTTAGACGCTACTGGTGATGTCATCAGTACACAAACCTTCCCGCTATTGTTCGAACGCGAAGAAGATGACACCAATCACTACTATAGTTACGCATTTAGCATAAACAATCAGGGGATTGCGGTTGGTGAAGCATTAACTGGTGACAGAGTTTCTGTAACCCGCCCTAATAGCTCAGCGTTGTTAGAGAGTGAACGTGTTGCAACCGTGTATCGCGATGGCGAGACAATTGAACTCCTACCCAGAGACGAGAATATCTTAAGCCAAGCAATAGATATTAATGACAACAACTGGGTGGCTGGGGCAGTCTTGCGTTCGCGCAGCGATATAGCGCGTTCACGATTATTCGCTTATAACCTAGATACTCAAGAACAGTACTATCCTGATGGTTTCTTTACGAGTTCAGGTGTTACCCCAAATGCCATTAACAACAACAATATTATTGTTGGTAAAGCAGATTCAGTTATAAGCAATGATTCCATCCGTCAAACAGCGGCGTTTATGTATAACATTGAAACGCAAGAGTTTACTGATTTGAACGATCTCATTGCATGTGACAGTGATTATGAGTTAGTTGAAGCGGTTGATATCAACGACAACAACGAAATAATTGCAAATGCCCGTGTTAAGAACACCAACCGTTATGCAACGGGTGTAGATATTATTAATAGTGATGGCGAAACAGAACTAGTTGATAATATTATTGCTGTAAAACTTTCTCCGCTAAGTAATGGCGATATTGAAGAATGCGAGATACCTGACGATGAACAACCCTATGAACGCCAGGGTGCGTCAATGGGTTGGCTAAGTGTGTTAGCACTTCTTGGTGTAGCGCTAATGCGCAGACGCATTAAAAAGTAATCACATTGATTGTGAAAAAAACCGCATCTTGATGCGGTTTTTTTTATGCCTTTGAGATGTAAAAACTGAAATATTTATGCATAAAAAATGTAATAAATATTTCATTTAAACTTCATCAATTTAAAGATTGTCAAGACCTTTAATTTTTTATTTTTCTTGAACCAATTGGTCAATTGCACTATCAAAGTAGTGTACGCAAAATTTTTCCGGCACTATCGACCTAAGATGATGTAGAGCGCTCGTGAAATGTTTTGTTGTGCACCCAACAAACAAAAGAGGCTAATCAATGAAAAGACAAAAAAGAGATAAACTGACTCGCGCACATGCAAAAGGCTATCAAGCTGGTATCAGCGGTCGTTCGAAAGAAAATTGTCCATTTCAGCAAAACGATGCACGTTCACAGTGGTTAGGTGGATGGCGCGAAGCGGTAGAAGATAGACACTTAGGTTTAAGTGTTAAGTAACACTTTCTCTTTTATGAACTGATTAAGCAAAAGGAAGAGCCCCTGCAAAGGGGCTTTTTTCTGTCTTAAATCCCTAAAGATTAAAACTAGAAATTGGACGTATCTTGAAATAGGCCTACTTTAAGATCTTTGGCCACATAAATTTCGCGACCATCAACTTCTACTACGCCATCTGCCATACCCATAAACAACTTGCGCTTAATAACGCGCTTCATTGTAATCTTGTAGGTAACCTTTTTCGCAGTAGGCAAAATCTGCCCTGTGAATTTAACTTCGCCAACACCTAACGCACGGCCTTTGCCGGGGCCTCCGCTCCAACCTAAGAAAAAGCCAACGAGTTGCCACATAGCATCTAACCCTAGACAGCCAGGCATTACAGGGTCGCCAGGGAAGTGACACTCAAAAAACCATAGATCAGGGTTAATATCGAGTTCTGCAATTATTTCACCCTTGCCGTGCTCACCACCATCTTCAGTGATTGAAACAACACGATCCATCATTAACATGTTCGGCGCAGGTAATTGACTGTTACCTGGACCAAACATTTCACCACGACTACATGCAAGTAAATCTTCTTTGTTAAAGCTATTTTTCTTCTCTGACATTCCCAGCTCGTTATTGTTGAATAATTTCGTTGCTAATTTAGCGAACACTTGTACGCCAAACAACTCTGAACAGTCATTTTTCTGAAGAAAAACGCGTGTTAGACTAAACGTAACGCAAAATTATGTGATTACTATGACAGATAAAAAAGCAAAAAAACGCAGCGAGAAAAGCCCTTCAGAGAAAGCTAAGGCTAATGCGGATAAACAACGTCGGTTTAGAGAGCGACAAAAAGAGGCCGGTAAAAAGCTTGTTCGCGGGTATGTAACCCCTGAAGCGAAAGCTTGTTATGATGAAATTCGCGAAAAAACAGACTGGACTGACAGCGAAGCCATGTCTAATGCGATGCGCTTAATGTACGCGGCCTACAAGTGCGGACAAATAAAGCTATTAAATGAGTGGCTCAGAAAAAATAATCGCTAGTAGAACATCTACGCATACATCGTTACGGTTTCGCTTCTGCCTAATGTGATGCTTGTTTTTGTTTAAGCCATGTGCGGCTTGGACTATTTTGCATTGTATGTCGTTCTACAATGCGTTTGGCATGTTTAATAACATCATCGCGTTCGCGATAGTCCCATAAACGTTTTGCCGTAAGTTTACTGAGCGCAGCTATATCGATTATTGGTTCTACGTAGTCTCGTGTTAAGTCAAAATCGAGCATTTGAGCTTCTAGGGGAGGGAGCAGGTGTGGTGCATGCACTGCGTCATCAGGGAGTTTCCTTAACTCGGGAACCCATTTTTTTATAAACACGCCTGACGGATCTAGCTTTTTTGATTGTGTGAGTGGGTTATACAGCCTGACAGTGTGTATACCTGTTATGCTGGCTTGCATCTGTATTTGGGGGTAGTGTATTCCGGGTTCGAAGTCTAAAAACTGCGTTGCAAGATAGTGTGCAGCTTTAAGCCAATGCACGTTTAAGTGATGACATAAAAAACTCGTTACCATAGCGCGCATTCTAAAATTAAGGTAGCCCGTTTGCGCGAGTGCGCGCATGCATGCATCGACCAATGGATAACCCGTTTTCCCCGTTTTCCAGAGGTAAAATCGGCGTTCGCATTCAGGACCCTCAATATAAGGAAAGTGCGCGTAACCATCGTTCATTGCCCTAAATTCAATGCTATGTTCACTTTCAAATTTCTGAATGAAATGGCAGTGCCAATGAAGGCGTGAAGTGAGAGCGTTTAATGCTCTTAGCCATTGTGCTTTTTGCTCGCCTTGTAAACGCCGCTTGTCACGCTTGTGATTTATAACTGCGTGGTAGGCTTGTCTTATAGATAAATTACCCCACGCAAGATAAGGGCTTATACGTGTACATGCTTCACGAGACGCTTCTGGTTGTGAAATATGTTTGTGGTAATTTATGCCGCGCGCTTCGAAAAAGTGTTTTAAAGCTTGCCATGCTCTGCGTTCACCGCCTTGTTGCATCTTGGAATTATGTGCTACTGATGGATTAATTGTTTGGTAATCACAATATTGTGCGAAGAGTTTTTCGTTGCCTTGCCAGTGCACCCATTTTGCATCATCAATAGGAAAATCGAACGTATTTTTGGCGAATTGTACTTCCCAATTAGCTTGCCAACGCGTTCTATTTGGTAAACCTCTTATTACCGCACCGTACTGACATTCTATAAATGATATATTTCTATTTTTCAAATAGTTAGAAACACTTACATCGCGGTTATACGTAACCTTTAAACCTATTTCCTGGTGACTCCTAACCGTGTTAACGCGATATTGTTTAGCAATAAGGCTAATAGCGTCAGCAGTTTCCATATAAAGTTGCAACACACGCTTGTTATTTGGCAATTGTGCATCGATGTCAGCAAGGCTTTGACTTACAAATCGCCAATGACGCTCATCCATATGAGGGTCACATAATAGCGATGGCTCCCAACAATAAAGAAGTAAGATATTTTCGTTATTATTGTATGCACTAAATAGGGGCTCATGATCGCGCAAGCGTAAATCCCGCTTAAGCCAAACTACTGTGATAGTGTCATTTGATGACTTCATTACCAACATCAACCGCAATTTCTATGTAGGCTTGAGCCATTTGGCGCGAAAGCTACCGTCAGTGTCGTAGATTTCAGTCTGTTTTTGTAGATTGAATTGTCTATGGCCTCTTGGGTCGCTACCTACACCTGCAAGGTACAGCCAATTGCCCCAATTGCTGCCTACGTCATAGTCTACTAATTGTTGCTCAAACCACGCCGCACCATAACGCCAATCTAGTCCGAGTTCATGCACGAAACAACTGGCTACAAGTTGCCTTCCACGGTTAGACATGTATCCGGTGTGAAGCAATTGGCGCATACACGCATCAACAATAGGGTAGCCTGTTGTGCCATTACACCATTTTTCAAAGGTTTCTTGATCATGCCGGGTGTTCGGAGCTCTATTTTGAATTCCAGAAAATGCGAACCACTGACTGTGATATTTTCGTTGTAGCCAATAAAAAAACTCTCTCCACAACAATTCAAAGTATATCCAATAGGTTGAATCATTCTTTTCAACAGTCTGCTCAAAATGCGTAACTTGTCTTACAACCTCTCTTGCTGAAAGTGAGCCATTTGCAAGCCATGCTGATAGTTTCGTACTGTGTCGCCATGTATCCAAAGCGTTTCTAGTTTCTTTGTATGATGAAGCGGCCTGCCATTCAAATAAGTAGTTTTGTAAATGAGCGAGAGCAGCGGTTTCTCCACCAATAAATTTTCCTTCTTCGTAAGAAAAACTATTACTCGTTGTAATGTCGTCAAATACCTCTGGCAATCGGCTTGGTAAGTGCTTTGGTGTGTAGCTCAATGGGAAATCTTGAGGTATCTCACAAATAGTACGCGGCGTTGACGCTTTTTCAATTTTGCGCCTAAACGGACTGAACACGTCTGGCATGCTATTTATGCTAAAAGGCAGGTCATTTTCATTAAATAGACCAAAGGTTTCTTGCGCTACAAATTCAACGGCGGAAAGTTTTTTTCTTAACTCATCTTCCTCACAACGCTCGTACCAACCATTGTGTACACTCATGCCAACATGTGTAAAAGATTCACTGTCGACAAGAGATGCTACGCAGCTAACAGGGTCGCCAGAGTAAATGTGAAGTTTGTGACCCAGTTTGAGCAAATTATTGGATAAATCCCACAGCGACTGTTTTAAAAAACGTAAACGATGAACGCCAATCCGTGACAGACCCATTTTATCTGTATTAAGTAGTTTCTCATCAAATATATAGATAAATGTGGCCTCATCGACACTTTCACACATCACTTTCAATGCTTGGTTGTCGTGTAGCCTTAGGTCGTTCTTAAACCAATAAAGCCCTCGTTTTGTTTGTTTTTTATCACACTGATTAATTGGTTGATTTACCATATATTTTCACTATTAGTTTTTTAATTTTCTAACGGATCCTGAACCGAAGGAACATCGTAGTAAGTGAAATACGTAACCGACTAAAAAATAGAACAACGAAAAAAGGAAAAATAGTGACCGTTCCTGTTAGCATCATGTGGTTCAGACAAGACTTACGCGTTAAAGACAATCCTGCGCTTAACGCTGCCTGTGATATGGGAAAAATTGTACCCATTTATATTTATGACGAGGCAACACCTGATGGAAGGATCCCTGGTGGGGCGAGTCAATGGTGGCTACACCACTCTTTAGCTTCATTAAAAGAACGCCTCAATGGACACCTTCAAATCTTTAAGGGCGATCCAAAGCAACTTATTCCTAAATTGTTAAAAGAATTCAGCGCCAAATCTATATTTTGGAATCGCTGCTATGAGCCATGGCAAAAAAATCGTGACACGGATATAAAAAAAGCCCTTGTAAACGACGGATTCGACGCACAGAGCTATAACGGAAGTTTGCTCTGGGAGCCTATGAAGGTACTCAAGAAGGATGGTACGCCGTACAGAGTGTTTACGCCTTATTATCGAAAAGGCTGTTTGCAAATAGATGAACCCAGATACCCTAAAGCACCGCCTGCGAGGATCACTTACGCCGATGTAAAGGATATTGGCGATGGGCTCGAAGCATTAGATTTGCTTCCAACAATACCGTGGGATGAAACCATTAAGTCTAGTTGGAAGCCAGGCGAAGAGGGCGCAGCTGACAACCTATCGAGTTTCATCGAAAACGCGGCACGAAATTATAAAGAAGACAGAGACATTCCTTCTGTAAAGGGAACATCGCGGCTATCGCCACATCTCCATTTTGGTGAAGTCTCTCCTAATCAAGTGTGGTACGCCATAAAAGATAAATTTGGAAATAGCGAGGATAAAAGTATTGATACCTACTTAAGTGAATTAGGCTGGCGCGAATTTAGCTATTACTTGCTGTATCACTTTCCCACATTGCCGAATAAAAACTTCAACGAAAAGTTCGATAAGTTCCCATGGCGAACTGATGCTAAAGCGCTCAAAGCGTGGCAAACGGGCAACACTGGCATTCCTATCGTTGACGCTGGCATGCGCGAACTATGGCAAACCGGTTATATGCACAACCGAGTACGAATGATTGTGGGGTCGTTTTTAGTGAAGAACTTGTTGCTGAGCTGGCATGAAGGCGAGCGATGGTTTTGGGATACCTTGCTCGATGCTGACCTTGCGAGCAACAGTGCCAGTTGGCAATGGGTCGCGGGCTCAGGTGCAGACGCAGCACCGTACTTTAGAATCTTTAACCCTATTTTACAGGGAGAAAAATTCGATAAAAAAGGCAACTATGTGCGTCGATATTGCCCTGAGCTTAAAAACTTGCCAGACAAGTACATCCACAAACCATGGGAAGCCCCAGGAATCATTGCGAAGGACGCAGGTATTGAACTAGGAAAGGACTACCCTAAGCCAATTGTAGATTTAAAAGCGTCACGCCAACGAGCGCTCGACGCATTTCAAGAGATAAAAGAGTAGGGTATGTCTTCACTCATATTAGTGCTTGGCGATCAGCTAACCGAAACGCTTCCAGCTATTGCGAATGCGCGTAAAACCAAAGACACAATACTGATGGCTGAAGTTCGCGAGGAAGCCACTTATGTTAAGCATCATAAGAAAAAAATCGCGTTTTTGTTCAGCGCCATGCGTCATTTTGCGAAGGCGCTGAAAGATGATAATTATCGTGTGGACTATGTGTCCTATCTTGATGACAACAATCAAGGTAGTTTACTTGGTCAAGTTAGGTATGCGTTAGATAATGGCAACTTTGAACGCGTGGTATGCACAACGCCTGGTGAACACAGGCTGCTTAAAAGTATGCAGCAGTGGGAGAACGAGTTAGGTGTTCCGGTTGAAATCTGCGAAGACAACCGCTTTCTGTCGACCCCTCAAGAATTTAGTGAATGGGCTCACGGTAAAAAACAGCTTCGGATGGAGTTTTTTTACCGAGAAATGAGACGGAAACACCACGTGCTGATGGACGGTAAAAACCCCATAGGTGGAAAATGGAACTACGATTCACAAAATCGTGAATCAATGCCCGAGACACACAAGGTTCCCAAGCACACCACGTTTGATATTGACGACATTACGCAGGATGTTATTGAGCTCGTCGAAAGAGAGTTTGAACATCATTTTGGTGAGCTAGATAATTTCTTTTTTGCTGTAACGCGCAAAGATGCGCTCAAAGTTCTTGATACATTTATTGAAGAGCGACTACATAACTTTGGTCAATATCAAGATGCCATGGTTGAAGGCAAGCCATGGATGTATCACTCACATATTGCCTTTTATTTAAACTGCGGTTTGCTTACTCCCAAAGAAGCCATTGACGCCGCTGAACGGGCTTATCACGCCGGTCAGGTTCCACTCAATTCTGCCGAAGGGTTTATTCGTCAAATTCTGGGTTGGAGAGAGTATGTCAGAGGGTTCTATTGGCACTTTATGCCTGGCCTCAAAACGGACAACTATTTTGGAAACACGCGCTCATTGCCATCTTTCTTTTGGGATGCCCAAACCAATATGAACTGTATGCGCCAGTGCATAAAAGAAACTGAGCAAAATGCGTATGCGCACCATATTCAACGTCTTATGGTAATTGGGAACTTTAGCCTGCTGACTGAACTTAGCCCGGAAGAAGTACAGGCTTGGTACTTGTTAGTCTATGCAGACGCCTATGAGTGGGTTGAACTGCCTAACGTTGCGGGCATGATTCTATACAGTGATGGCGGCAATTTGGCCAGCAAGCCTTACGTGGCAAGTGGTAGCTACATCAATAAAATGTCCAATTACTGTAAGAATTGTGGCTATCAAGTATCCAAAAAAACAGGGCCTAAAGCCTGTCCTTTTAACTACCTCTATTGGCACTTTATTGATAAACACAAAGAAAAGCTAAGTAACAACAATCGTATGGCAATGATCTATAAAACGTATTCACGCATGAAAGAAGAGAATATTGATGCGATGAAAGATGATGCTACGATATTTTTGACCAAGCTAACTAAGAATGAAGAAGTCTAACTTACCCTCCAAAATCTGCCCTGTTTGTGACCGTCCTTTTACTTGGCGAAAAAAATGGGAACGAGATTGGGAAAACGTAAAGTACTGCTCTAAGCGTTGTGCTTCAAATAAAGTAAAATCTCATGAAGCGGGACGCCCGGTCAACTCATGAATGTTATTAATACTTAAATGAATTAATACCATTTTTTTTCATACAAAAGACTCGGTATAACATTGCCATATTGTGATGCGTCATAAATGTTACTCAATGACGCTTAAGAAAAATATAGGCGATTGACGGGGCTTTCATGGACAATATTTTCTCATTTAAGATAAAACGAACACAGTTCGACGAAAATTACTCACCCGCAGAAACTACCAGGCTAACGACTAATTTTGCCAATTTAGCGCGCGGCCCGAAGCGAAAAGAAAATCTCAGTAATACGTTGAGGATGATTAACAATCGTTTCAATGCACTTGCACACTGGGACAACGGAAATGCAAATCGCTATTGTGTTTCGTTGGAAATCATATCGGTAGACATCGCCTTTAAAGGGGCAACTGACTATTTTCCTAATATTGAAATATTGCAGTCGTCCATAGTCGATACTTTTACGAGCACAAAGATTGAAGGTGTGGTTGGCAATAATTTCTCCTCTTACATTAGAGATTATGATTTCAGCGTGTTGCTGTCCAAGCACAATAAAGGCAAGAAGCAATTTACGGTTCCTGAAGGGTTTGGTGACTTACACGGAAAGCTATTTCAGTTATTTATTAATTCTGAAACCTACAAGAACGAGTTTTCAAAACTTCCTGTTATTTGCTTGAGCGTATCTGAAAACAAAACCTACACTAAAACTGACAATCTTCACCCAGTGCTTGGTACAGAATATGTGCCAGACTCAACTTCTCTAACTGAAGCATACTTCAAAAAGATGGGGCTAAATGTACGTTATTTTATGCCTGCTAACAGCGCTGCGCCGTTAGCCTTTTACTTTTGTGGAGATCTCCTCAATGGGTATACCAATTTGGAGTTGGTTAGCGCTATAGCAACAATGGAAACCTTTCAAAAGATATACCGCCCAGAAATATATAATGCCAATACAGCAGCTGGACGAATTTTCCAACCCAAACTGTCGCATCAAGATCATTCCTATACCACTATTGTTTATGACAGACAGGAACGGACTGAACTTGCTATTGCACAAGGGGAGTTTGTGGAAAAGGAATTTATCAAGCCATACCAGACAGTATTGAACGCGCTTAGTACACAAACTTCACTTTAGACATAAAGAAGCCCAACATGATACAAAACAAATTACCGACCTCGATTGCTGGCAGTCTGCCTAAGCCTGCATGGCTAGCACAACCTAAAACACTATGGTCTCCATGGAAACTAGAAGAAAGCCACCTTCAAGAAGGTAAGCGAGATGCGCTTCTACTCGCTCTTCATGCACAACATCATGCCGGCATCGATATTGTCAGTGATGGAGAGCAATCTAGACAGCATTTCGTCACAACCTTTATTGAAAACTTGCAGGGTGTTGACTTTGAACAGAAGAAAACCGTTCGAATACGCAATCGATATGACGCAAACGTACCGGTTATCAAAGGGCCTGTTGCTTTACAAGAACCAGTATTTGCACAAGATGCCAAGTTCCTACGACAGCATACGGCTAAGCCAATCAAGTGGGCACTACCTGGTCCTATGACAATGATTGATACGCTTTATGATGACTACTACGGTTCCCGGGAGTCACTTGCATGGGAGTTTGCAAAAATACTAAATCAAGAAGCGAAAGCGCTAGAAGCGGCTGGCGTTGATATTATTCAGTTTGATGAGCCTGCGTTTAATGTGTTTTTTGATGACGTAAACGAGTGGGGAATTGCCGCCTTAGAAAAAGCTACTGAGGGACTTTCTTGTGAAACGGCCGTTCACATATGCTATGGATATGGTATCAAAGCAAACACTGAGTGGAAAAAAACGTTAGGTGAACAATGGCGACAATATGAACATACATTTCCGAAGTTGCAGCAGTCATCCATCGATATAATTTCACTTGAATGCCATAACTCAAAAGTCCCAATCGAGTTACTTGAGCTAATTAACCGCAAAAAAGTTATGGTAGGTGCTATAGACGTAGCTAGTAATGTTATTGAAACGCCAGAGGAAGTGGCTAACACGCTGTTTCAAGCGCTCAAATATGTCGACAAAAATAACCTCATCCCTTGCACTAACTGCGGAATGGCGCCGCTTACTCAAGCAATCAGCGATGCAAAGCTTGATGCGCTAACACGGGGTACTCAACTAGTTAGGCGGGAGCTTGGTATTTAATATTGTATAGGTTAAACAATTTCGTCCTTCAATGCGTACAAACGTATATTAGTTAAGTATTGAGGGACGAATGGAAGCGCCAATTACGGTAGATAGATTGCGATTTTTAGTCTACCACTTTAAAGAAAAACTATGGGTAAAGCCTTTAGCCTTCTGCCTATTGTCTTTTATGTCTGTATTTGTTGCTAAAGTTGCCGACGGTACGTCATTGCATGAACATATCCCTGAAATAAAACCTGAATCCGTAGAGACGCTACTTTCCATTATGGCGTCAAGCATGATGGTGATAGCAACGTTCTCTGCAGGCACTATGGTTAACGCCTACGCGTCAGCAAGTCAGTCTTCAACGCCAAGAAGTTTAAGCTTAATAATCTCAGACGACGTGTCTCAAAACGCTTTGTCTGTTTTTATTGGAGCATTTATCTATAGCGCAGTAGCGCTTACCGTTATGAACAATGCGTTTTTCGGTAAATCAGGCACATTTATTTTATTTGCGTTAACTTGCTTTGCGTTTGTCATGGTTATTTTAACGTTTATTCGATGGGTAGATAGCGTTGCTCGACTAGGCCGTGTAGGCTCGACCGTGCTTAAAGTAGAAGCTGCTACAAAACGCGCGATAAAAAATAGAATTTCACGTCCATGTTTAGGTGCAGTACCGGCGAGCCAAGCAGCAGTGCAGGGGACCCATACCATATATAGTAAGCGAGTAGGGTACATACAGCTTATCGATATCGCTAAGCTTCAATATTATGCAAAACAAAACGATGTGTTTATTAATGTCGCCATGCTTCCCGGTGAATTTGTTACGCCCGAGAAGCCTATTGCTTATACAACACAACCAGTAAAAGACAATGACATTGAATGTGCATTTTCAATTAGTGAAACACGTTCATTTGAAGCTGACCCCAGATTTGGATTTATTGTGCTAGCAGAAATTGCATCTCGCGCACTTTCACCCTCCGTTAACGATCACGGAACCGCTATAACCATACTGAGCAGCATTACCCGATTGTTGTTGACTTGGGAGTACGATAACGAATGTACCCCTGAAGAAAGAAGTGAAGTTCTTAAAAATAAACCAGTAAAGTACGACCGTGTATCTGTGCCTGAACTGGTTGTTGAGGATATCTTCGACGACGCCTATACCAGTATTGCAAGAGATGGAGCTGATAAAATTGAAGTAGCAATCCGCATATTAAAGTCACTCATTACTGTGCACACAACATATCGTTCAAAAGATAAAAACTTTGAGAACGCTGCAAACAAATATTTATCGATAAGTTTCCAAAGAGCTAAAGAAACATTGTCTTTTGAAGAAGATATAAAACGCCTTGAAGAAGTATTTAGTCGTAGTAAGTAAAAATAGCGAATCGTTTGAATGTTGAAGTTATAAAACTCTCTGACTAGAAACATTGCAAAGAATTCGACACCTCATGAATTATTTCTAAAACTCCTATCTAGGTCACGTAATCTACGTTGTAAAACGCCTTCATATGCATTTCAAAATTTAAATTACGTCGAATTCCTTATCGTGCTCTACGTAAAATCTGACGACATATACCTCTAAACTTATTTCAGATTTTACGTAGCGCACGATTAAATTTAATACGCCTAAATCAAATCATCTGAGCCACTTTAAATTAAAAACACAGCTTTAAGCATAAAGTTCACACACAGGCCTGTATACCAACAACGCTGTCATGCCAAAAAGTCTGTAAGCAATCACAGCCAACAAACGAACCGAATAGAAAGACATCAGCTCCCTAATCTTCCATATATACAATTACGCATAATGTATATTATGTTAAATAAGATATCAAAGTAACTGGATAGAGAGTGCATTCTTGCTCTTTAAATTAACGTCCCTTTTGCTCAATTAGTTTTTTAATAAGTGTCTTTATTAAGGATGCTATTCAGAAATGAAAATTAGAATGTTATTTTCCAGATATGTTGATTGATGTTGGATTAACCGGATAAAAATTAGATGCTAATTCGACGTGCACTTATATTTAAATTATTTATTTCAAGCGCTATTTAATCAAAGCAGTTTAATGCTTTACCGCAATTAATAAGGATTGGAGTTAATAAATTCAGCTTTACACAAAAGGCTTACTTAAACTAATTAACTGATGTGGTTCTCACTAAAATGATAGTTTTTAGATATTTTGTCTAACAACAATTCGAAAACTAAAGTATTGTTAGCTTAGTTTATTTAACTTAGTAATTTTAAATCATTTAACACCTTAGCGATTTTCTAGCTATTTTTATCTAGCATAACCCAGCTACTTACACCCCCAGCAAGCTCATCTAACTCCATTTATCACGTTGTGCCTATCTACTAACTCTTTGAACAAAGATACGAGCTTAAACACGTGGAGCTAGGTTGTGAAAATTTTAATATTTGTTGATGTTTTTGATGGTCAATTATTAGGCGACGCTACGTGAAATCTGAATAGAATTGAGCAGCTGTATCCTGCAGATTTTACGTAGCATTACTTATAAATATTCGTTCAATTATCACGATTTATATAGTGGAAAGGTATACATTCCATTGGTTTTCGTTGCCATAACACGTCAGCACTGTATATATAAACAGCTTTTGTGCTAGTATGTGTAATCAGGTTAATACCTGAAATCTTTTAGACGTTAAGTACCAGTCTTTTGACCGTTCACGCATGATAATTACAGTTATCATGCGTGAATATGCTTTAAAAACAATAAGATAGCTGCATTTCCACCAATGTCAGAGAAACCGATTTATAATCTATTAGCCAACCACGTTCAAGGTGCATTAAATTCGCAAGCAGTTAGCAATCAAAACGCTAAAGTGAGTGACTATTATAGAGATATCTTTTCAAAGCTTCCTTTTAACACACAAAGAGCTTACATCAGCGACTACAATGAGTTTTCACTTTACTGCTCACAACAAGGCTTACCAGGTTTAACGAATGACTTTAATAGCAATGAGTATTGTATTAAGAGTTATGTAAGCACGCTGTGTGAATCACCACTAGCCTATCGAACGATAAAACGAAGACTTTCTGCCCTCAGTAAATTTATGGGAATAGCCAACTTACCTAATCCCATCATACGTTCGGTTTACCTTAGAGACTTCATAAGGCTCTCACTCATTGAAAACCAAAAGTATAGGATGTCAAATCAACAGGCCGTCCCGCTAACAATTGATATGGTAGAACACATCAATAATGTGGTTATTCCGGACTCTTTACTTGAACTCCGAGACCTGGCAATCATTAACATGATGTTTGACGCGTTGTTACGGGCCGATGAGTTGGTAAGAGTTCGACTCGAGGATATTTCTGCGCGTAATAATACAGTGTTGATAATTACGTCTAAGAGTGATCAAAGTGGTCAAGGTCAATATCGTTTTATATCGTCTAGTACGTTAACAATGGTCAATGAGTATATTACTGAAGCAAACACAGACACTAGTAGCAAGCTTCCACGTCATAGTAGTGATACAAGGAGCTTAAGAAAAGGTATCTTGTTTAGACGTGTAAATAATCATAAGACCGCATTACTTCCTTTTGATGAGCACGTACCTTCTCATCGAGCAAATGTGCTGAATTATTCTAGTGTCTATCGAATTTGGAAACGAATTGCTGTACGCGCCAACATCTCTGAAAACATTACACCACACAGTGGCCGCGTCGGAGGTGCTGTTTCGTTAGCCGAAGATGGAGCGTCACTTCCCGAACTACAGCTTGCTGGAGGCTGGAACTCTCCTGAAATGCCAGGTCATTATACGCGACAAGCTAATGTTAAACGTGGCGGTATGGCAAAGTTATCTAAAAAAAGAAAAAGGTAATATAATCAATTCCATAACCCATTTCAGATGCGTTACGCGTAACTTATAAAAGTTTTTTTTGAGCATGATTTGGGTTAATAACTATCTTCAAAATGGTCATGTCCCCTGCTCTATTCATGAGTTCTCTTTAAATTTAGTTTTTGTTCGCTGTACTGAGTCGAACTTAAAACGAAGATGCCCCGTATATATCACAGTTAAGCAAAAAGAGATTACAGGAGTTTTTAATGAGTAGTGGAATTGAACCTAAACACGGCAAGTTATTGGCAGAGATGATTGTTCCCTCGTCACATTGGCAATTACAACCTGAAAAACAAGATCCATTCACAAGCAAGGAAGCAGCGATAACCTATTTAAACAGTCATAATGAACCATTGTATATTCACGTGCCTTACGTTCAAGATGATATCAGCGGAGATAGAAATAACGGAGCGCGTATAACGGTAACTTCACGAGAAGACGACGTCGTTTTTACCATAAATGATATAAATAACGGTGGTGAGACCGCGTTGCATTTTTCTCACCTAAAAAACCTCGATAGTTCGCTGCGTACCCTGGTAGAGAGTTGCTGCGATAAAAAGATAGTAGCACTCTAGCTAAATCGAGGCAGTAGTATTAAACACCACGTAAAGATTGCCAGTGTCAGACTTACGAATACTGCAGCCGAGCCAATATCTTTGGCTCGGCCTATTAATACGTGAATATCTGTACTCACGTGGTCACATAACTTTTCTACCGCGGTATTAAGCAACTCTGTGATAAGCACTATAAATAACGACATAACAAGGAGTATGCGCTCTACATGAGTAACATCTAAATAGAATGCGACTGGTACTAAAATCACCATTGCTACAAGTTCTTGTCTAACAGCAGCTTCACTTTTAAATGCAGCTTTTAAACCTTTCATCGAATAATACGTTGCAAAAAGCAAACGTGAAAAACCAGTGCGTTTCGTTATCATTGTATTCCTAGTTCCATCTCTAGAATTACATTTATAGAATAACTGTTCACGCTATCTTATTAAGATGACAATCACGTTACCAAAAATCTAAAACAACGATAGCTTTCATATATTTATAAAAACTAAGCAGAGCGCTTTAAACCATTAACGTTATTATACCTTTACAGCCAACACGTCCGTTTTAACACCATGTAATACTGCGTTTGCCGTCGAACCAAGCAACAAGCGTAAACCGCTTTGACCGTGAGTTCCCACAACGATAAGGTCTGCACCAATTTTTTCTGCCATATGATGAATTTCATCTGACGGATTACCTATTTCTACATTTACGTGGGTATAGGGAATGTCGTGTCGCTGTGCGATATCTTTTAGCTCGCGCAAGGCCTGCTCTCTGACCTCTTCTGAGAAATCACGTTCCAAAAAAAGGCCATAGGGTTCCATGGTACTTTGCGGATAAGCGACGTACAGTAAATGTATTTTGTGACTATTGCCCGCTATTGCAACTGCCTTTTGAACAACAAGGTCGTAGTCTGAATAAACATCAATCGGAACTAAGATAGTTTCATATCCTTGCATCACATTCCCCTTTTTAGGTTCAATTTGTACATAAACACTATAGTTAAGGATTCAGAGGATATTATTGCGCTAGGTCAATATCTCAACGGTTTTTTGCGCCATAATTAAGATACATTTAAACAGCACGTAATGAGGGATAACATGTATAAAATGATAACAATCCTATGCATCACTATGCTTTTGGCTGCCTGTGAACAAGGCGCGAATTCGCCCCGAGGTTTCAGTTTACCTGAAGGGGATATGGAAAAAGGCTTTGAGGTATTTAAAAAATACCAATGCCAAGATTGCCATAGAATAGCAGGTGAAAAAGAGCGGGATGATGCGACATACTTGTTAGTTAAGCCTAT
This sequence comes from Alteromonas sp. 009811495, assembly GCF_028865455.1. NCBI lineage: Bacteria > Pseudomonadati > Pseudomonadota > Gammaproteobacteria > Alteromonadales > Alteromonadaceae > Alteromonas > Alteromonas sp. 009811495. Next base: position 2,127,055 of record NZ_CP113972.1, on the reverse strand, counting down.
ACCATTAGGTGGCAGTAGTGGAAGAATTAAAACCTATGCTGAATTAGTAACAAGTATTATTAACCCTTCGCATAAGCTTACTCCTCGCCAGCCTGCAAGTTTTACGAGTGAAGACGGAGTGTCATTCATGAGGATTGTAAATGACGAATTAACGGTGACAGAACTTATTGATTTAGTCGCGTATTTGCAACCTAAATACAAAGTAACGCCATACCGTACCAGTGACTACCGCCTTTACCAACTCCGTATACCAGACAAAGCAGAATAGTACATAAAGCTTGAAAACTAGCGGTGTCTTAGGACACCGCTTTTGTTTCTTCTTCAATTTGCGCAAGTTGGCTACATGGCATAAAACTATTAGAGTTCGCCTCATTAAAATGCAGTTTAAAGCGTTCTGGTATGTCGTCAGTTAAGAAGCTTCCCGTTTTTACCAATGGAAATATTTCGTCATAACGCGCAATGCAACTCTGGTCTACCCGACGAAATATGTGTGTACGATTTAACTCGCTCGTTTTTATATGACCAGTAGAAGATAATATATCCATTAGCGCGTGAACGGTTTTTTTATGGAAGCGATAAACACGCTCATATTTGTCTTGTACATTCAAACCGGCTGCAAGTTTTGGATCTTGCGTAGCAACGCCTGTTGGGCATTTGTTAGTGTTGCACGATAAAGACTGAACGCACCCTAAGGCCAACATCATCCCCCTAGCACTATTACATATATCAGCACCTAAGCTCAGGTTCTTTGCTAATTGAAAAGCTGTAATTATCTTACCTGATGCGATGATTTTTATTTGATCTCTTATTGCGAAGCCAGTCAGACAATCATCAACGAACGCCAGCGCTTCACGAAGGGGAAAACCTATAGAATTAGTATACTCAAGTGGTGCCGCTCCAGTACCACCCTCGCCTCCATCAACGGTAATAAAGTCTGGTGTAACACCTTTTTCAACCATTGCCTTACACATCGCAATGAATTCACTTTTGCGTCCTAAAGCGAGTTTTATACCTATGGGCTTGTATCCACTGAGCTCTCTTAGTTGTGTGATAAAATCAATCATTTCAATAGGTGTGGAAAATGCTTTGTGTCTAGGTGGAGAGTCGACTTGCGTACCTGGTTCAACGCCTCTGATTTTCGCAATCTCTGGCGTGTTTTTGTGTGCGGGAAGAATACCACCGTGACCTGGTTTTGCACCTTGGCTCAGCTTTATCTCAATCATTTTAACGTTGTCTAAAGCGGCTTTTTCTTTAAAGAGCTCACTATCAAAACCACCGTCTTTGTTGCGGCAACCAAAGTAACCGGTACCGATTTGCCACACAATATCGCCACCATTTTCAAGATGGTATGGTGTTAAACCGCCCTCTCCGGTGTTGTGATAAAAGCCACCTTTTGCAGCACCTTTATTAAGCGCCTGTATAGCGTTTTTCGATAAACTGCCAAAACTCATTGCACTAATGTTCAACACACTCGCTTTGTAGGGCTTTTTACATAACGGCCCACCCACTGTGACTTTGGGGTTCGCTTCCATATCTTGTATATCACGGGCTGATAATGAGTGACCTATCCATTCGTATCCGTCTTTGTAGGTGTCTAGCTGAGTACCGAATGGAATGGTCTCGCGGCTATTCTTAGCACGTTGATAAACAATTGACCGAAACATGCGCGAGATTGGGGCACCACCAGTGTCTGTTTCAATAATATATTGCTGGATGTAAGGTCTAAGCGATTCAACAGTCCATCTTACCCGGCCGATAAGCGGAAAGTTTCTTAAAATAGCATGCTTAGTTTGGAAGACATCATATATTGCAAAGCACAGAAGCGTTGCCGACAAGAGCAAAAACCACCATATTGGACTCCACAAGAAACCAATAACAACGTTAACTATAACGAGTAAGACCAATACAGATAAAATGGTGGTCCGCATAAGATATCCTTATTAAAGTGCAGTAACTTATACTTACATAAATTGCCACGTTTTAGTTTGTTTATACAACGAAACGTCCATATTCTTGCACCACTTCCTGCTCTTTCTGGTTACGCATAACCATGAGGCGCCAAATTTAGCCATTCAAAACTGACTAACAGATGCCTCACGTTGGCATTACATGCTAGTCTAATTAAACGGTAATTCCTCAATTATGATGTACTTGTGCTACGTTGCAGTGCTTGTGCGTTAATGAATGTTATATAGATAGCGAGTGAAAGAGTTTTCATGGAGTATGCATTTCTTCTTTTTGCCTTCGTTTGTGGGCTAACAGTTAAACTAATTGGTATTCCGCCACTTGTAGGGTATTTGCTTGCTGGTTTTTTGCTAAACTTTGCGGGTTATGGTCTGACTGATGAACTCACCCAAATTGCAAATTTGGGTATCACCATCATGCTTTTCACTATCGGCCTCAAGCTAAACATTCGCGACCTTAGTCGACGTGAAGTGTGGGCGGGAAGCGTGTCACACACGGTGTTGTGGGTAGGTGTCATTACCTGCGTGGTTTATGGCGTTAGCGCGCTAGCGGCAAGTTACATAGATGGCTTAACATGGCAAAGCGCAGCACTAGTAGCATTTGCTTTGAGCTTTAGCAGTACGGTGTGCGTTGTAAAAGTACTTGAGGAAAGCGGAGAAAGTAAGACAAGGCATGGCCGACTGGCAATTGGTATTTTAGTCATGCAGGATGTTTTTGCAGTTGTTTTCCTTGTTGTTGCTACAGGCAAGTTGCCTACCGTATGGGCCCTAGCGCTACTTGCACTCTTTCCTGCCATGCCGCTTATCAAGAAAATGATTAATAAATCGGGGCACGGAGAATTACTGCCACTCACGGGGTTTATCTTGGCGTTAGGTGGTTATCATTTATTTGAACTGGTAAACATTAAAGGTGATTTGGGCGCGCTAATTTTCGGAATAATGCTGGCACAACATGAAAAAGCCTCGGAACTCGCTAAGTCACTATTAAGTTTCAAAGATCTATTTCTAATCGGCTTTTTCCTAACTATTGGTCTGACAGCACTGCCCGACATTACGATGATGTTGATGGCACTGGTGTTTTGCTTGCTTATTCCAATTAAAGCATTGCTGTTCTTCGGCCTATTTACCTCTTTGCGCTTAAGAGGACGCACCTCGTATCTCAGTAGTCTAGTGCTTTCTAATTATAGTGAGTTTGGCCTTATTGTTGGCGCGCTCGCTGTGTCACTTGGGCTTTTGGGCAATACATGGCTAGTTGTTATAGCGCTTTCTGTATCAATTTCATTTGTTATTACCAGTATTTTATATCGCACCTCACACTCTCAATACCATCGTTACAAAGAAAAAATTAAACGGTTTGAGAAAAACAGACGTTTAAAAGAAGACATTTACCCTACATTACATAATGCTGAGTTTTTGGTACTGGGCATGGGACGTGTTGGACGCGGCGCGTTCAATGCTTTATCTAAACTGACTGATGTAAACGTATGGGGCATGGATGCTGATAGAGTAAAAATTAAAGAACTTGCAGACGAAGGTCTCAATGTCATTTGTGGTGACGGCGAAGATATCGATCTTTGGGATAATTTAGATATTAAGGATGTTCAACTTGTGTTACTTGCCTTGCCATCAATTCAAGACTCTATCAATATTACACGGCAATTGAAAAACGCAGGCTACACTGGAAAAGTAGCAGCAATTGCACGCTACGAAGACGAAGTATCCTCTTTGTTAGAAAATGGAGTGGATAAGGTCTTTAACTTCTTCACTGAAGCAGGTCTCGGCTTTGCAGAGGAAAGTTTGGCCTATGCTCATTCGCAACGGTAATGCAGTTCTAAATGCGAACAATGGATGAATTGAGAAACGTTATCGTTTGTAAATATATGTTTTATATGGTTTTTTTGACATTCGGCATTTTAAGCACTAGACTTAACGCAAATAATGACTAAGGGTTTACACAATGCAAGGTGATAAACAAGTTGTAGCGAAATTAAACGAAGTACTGACAAGTGAACTTACCTCTATAAATCAGTACTTTCTGCACGCGCGCATGTTCAAGAACTGGGGTTTTTCAGAATTAAACGAGAAAAACTATAAAAAGTCGATTAAGGACATGAAGCAAGCGGATGACCTTATCGAACGAATTTTGTTTCTTGAAGGGCTGCCTAATTTGCAGGCATTAGGAAAGCTGTACATTGGTGAAGATACGCCAGAGATGTTGTCATGCGATGCGCGATTCCAAAAAGAACAGTTGCCTCTTCTTAGAGACGCAATCGCGTTATGTGAAGAAAAGCAAGATTATGTATCTCGCGATCTGCTAGAAGACATTCTTGAATATGAAGAAGAGCATTTAGACTGGATAGAAACGCAAGAATATCAAATTGATGCAATGGGTATTGAAAACTACCTACAAGCGCAAGTAATGGGAGATGACTAATGAAAGGTAACCAAGCAATCATTAACGGCTTAAACGAGCTACTCTCTTATGAGCTTGCTGCAATGGATCAATATTTTATTCATTCGCAAATGTACTTAGATTGGGGTCTCAATAAGTTGTACGAGCGAATTGATCATGAATTTGATGATGAGCGCGGTCATGCAACAAAGTTGATTGAACGCATGCTGTTTCTTGAAGGCACGCCAGACATGACCAAACGCACTGGCTTTAAGGTCGGTAAAGACGTGCCAGAGATGCTCGAAAGTGACCTACGCGTTGAGTACGAAGTTGATGCAAAATTGCGTGAAGTTATCGCATTATGTGAAACCGAAAAAGACTACGTAACGCGTGATATGCTTATTGTGTTGCTAGACGACACAGAGATGGACCATGCACACTGGCTAGAACAGCAATTGGGATTAATTAAGCGCATTGGTCTTGCAAACTACTTACAATCTCAAATGTAAATTGGTGAGCGCAGAATAAATGAAAAACGGTTAGCATAGGCTAGCCGTTTTTTTAACACGTTATAACTACTGCTGCGTAACAAAATAAAGATAGTTAGGTTTGTTTTGCCCTTTTACATTTAACCTTAGTTGCCAACGCATTACGGGTTCGCTACAACTACCCAACATAAACCAACCGGACCATTTGGTATCACTGTCAGAATCTAAAAGGACGGGTATTTTACCCATATACATGTTCACGCCTTCAATCCAGGCACTTTCAATTTCAACACCCGATGGAACGGTCAAAGAAAGCGTAATCGACTCTTCTGGAACAGGCTTGACAGAAAAATGGGCTATAGCAATACGGTCATCAATATTAAATTCGCACGTTTCATTAACGAAATTACAGCTATTTCTGATTCCATTGACTACATTAGTATCTGTATACGCGGTTGATTGAAACTTATGTGCTAAATACACACATCCTGCCACGACTAATATCGTGAGAAGTGGCAGTTGCAAATGTAAAAAATTTGATCGTTTCTTGTTATCGTTATTTAGCATTTCTTAAATTTTATGTATTTCTTCATTGACTGAGATCAAGCTTAGTTAGTTTATGGTATCTTTTTGTAATTAAAAACCTTATCATCCGCGTACCAACTGGCTTGGAGACAATAATTATTACTCTTTCCAAGCTCGGTGTGAAGCGCTAATCCTATTTTAATAGGCGTCATACCGCACTATTTTGGCAGTTGGAAACCATAGTTCATTTGAAGTGGAAGATTCATTAAAATGAGTGAAATAAGCCAAGCACAACCTGACTACAATTATAAAGTAGTTAGGCAATTTACCATCATGACAATAGTCTGGGGTATCATTGGTATGGGCCTAGGGGTATTTATTGCTGCGCAATTATTTGCACCTATGCTTAACTTTGACACACCATGGCTAACATTCTCACGTTTGCGTCCGTTGCACACTAACGCCGTTATTTTTGCCTTCGGCGGCTGTGCGCTATTTGCAACGTCGTACTACATCGTTCAGCGTACCTGCCAGGTAAGACTGTTCAGTGACAAACTTGCCGCATTTACCTTCTGGGGTTGGCAAGCCGTTATCGTTTTAGCTGTTGTAACCCTTCCATTTGGTTTAACCAGCTCAAAAGAATACGCTGAACTAGAATGGCCAATCGATATTCTTTTGGCACTGGTCTGGATCGCTTATATCATCAACTTTTTCGGAACCCTAGTAATCCGTAAAGTTTCGCACATTTACGTTGCGAACTGGTTCCTAGGTGCCTTTATGCTTACCGTTGCAGTTCTGCACATTGGTAATAGCATGGCTATTCCGGTTTCTTTCACTAAATCGTATTCATTGTATGCTGGTGCTGTAGACGCCATGATGCAGTGGTGGTACGGCCACAACGCGGTAGGTTTCTTCCTGACTGCTGGCTTCCTAGGGATGATGTACTACTTTGTTCCTAAGCAAGCAGGTCGCCCGGTTTATTCATACAGACTTTCAATCGTTCACTTCTGGGCGTTGATTTCTCTGTATATCTGGGCAGGTCCTCACCACCTTCACTACACTGCTCTACCTGATTGGACACAGTCTCTCGGTATGGTGATGTCAGTTATTCTATTCGTTCCGTCTTGGGGTGGTATGATTAACGGTATTATGACGCTTTCAGGTGCATGGCATAAACTGCGTACTGACCCTGTATTGCGTTTCCTTATTGTTTCATTGTCTTTCTACGGTATGTCTACCTTTGAAGGTCCAATGATGGCAATCAAAACCGTTAACGCTCTGTCTCACTATACAGACTGGACTATCGGCCACGTACACTCTGGTGCATTGGGTTGGGTTGCAATGGTATCAATTGGTTCTATCTACCACTTAATTCCAGTGCTATTCGGTCAGCCTGCAATGTACAGCACCCGTTTGGTAAACGTACATTTCTGGTTGGCAACAATCGGTGTAGTACTTTACATCGTAGCAATGTGGATGTCTGGTGTACTTCAAGGTCTAATGTGGCGTGCAGTTAACGCAGACGGTACGCTAACGTACAGTTTTGTTGAGTCATTAGAAGCCTCTAAGCCGTTCTACGTGGTTCGCTTCATTGGTGGTTGTTTCGTTGTTGCGGGTATGCTTGTTATGGCCTACAACACTTGGAAAACCGTTCGTGCCCCTAAAGGCAGTATCGCTGCAGATCCAGCGACTCAGCCAGCGTAATTAAGGAGACGAATAATGAAAAATCCACATGAGTTAATTGAAAAGAACGTTGGCCTATTAACTGTTTTGATTCTTATTGCAATCAGCTTTGGTGCCATGGTTCAAATTACGCCGTTGATGTTTCAACAACAAACAATGGAACCGGTACAAGGCTTACGTCCATACACTGCACTGGAACTTGAAGGTCGCGACATCTATATCCGTGAAGGATGTGTTGGTTGTCACAGCCAGATGATTCGTCCGTTCCGTGCTGAGACAGAACGTTATGGTCACTACAGTGTTGCTGGTGAATCAGTATGGGAACACCCTTTCCTATGGGGTTCTAAGCGTACTGGTCCTGACCTTGCACGTGTAGGCGGTCGTTACAGTGATGAGTGGCATCGTGTTCACCTGCTAAACCCGCGTAACGTAGTACCAGAGTCGAATATGCCAGGTTTCCCTTGGCTAGCGGAAAACACGCTTGATGGCGAGTTAACAGCTGACAAAATGGAAGTATTCCGTGGGTTCGGCGTTCCGTATACCGACGAAGATATTGCGGGAGCAAAAGCGGCAGTACAGGGTAAAACGGAAATGGAAGCCCTTATTGCTTATCTACAATCTCTTGGCACACACTTGAAATAGTATGGATCAGGGAATTGTAGGCAGCATTTTTACTGTCATCGTCTTTGTTTGCTTCATCGGCATTGTGTGGTGGGCGTTCAGCAGCCACAACAAGAAAAAGTTCGATGAAGCCGCAAACCTAGTGTTTGCAGACGAAGAAAAAGAAAAATCAAAAGAAGATTAGCAGGAGTCTTGAACTCATGAGTATGTTTTGGACAATTTGGATTTCAGTGATAACCCTAGGGTTAATCATTGGTTGCTACTTCCTTCTGCGCTGGTGCTTATCGAATCAGACAGGCGTGCCAGAAGGTGAGTCAATGGGGCACGAATTTGATGGTATCGAGGAGTTGAACAACCAACTTCCTCGTTGGTGGACAATTATGTTCTACATGACCATCGTTTGGGGTTTCCTATACCTATTACTTTACCCTGGTTTGGGTGCGTGGGAAGGCGTACTGGGCTGGAGAAGCTCTAACCAAAACGTGCAGTCGATTGAAGAATCGGTACAAGCGCGTATTGAAGCGAAAGAGCAAGGTAAACTGGTTGAGTACGACCGCGAGTTAGATTTTGCTGCTGAGAAGTTCGACCCGATCTTCGAAGCCTATGCGAAAGTTCCGGTTGAAGAACTGGCTAAAGATCCTGAAGCAAACAAAGTAGGTCAGCGTTTATTCCTACAAAATTGCTCTCAGTGTCACGGTTCTGATGCCCGCGGTCAAAACGGCGGCTTCCCTAACCTCACTGACAATGACTGGTTGTACGGTGGTTCGGGTGCGAAAATTGTTGAAACTCTTACGCTTGGTCGTAAAGCAGCAATGCCAGCATGGCTTGATGCAATGGGTGAAGACGGTATCGAAGAAGTCGTAAACTACGTACTTAGCCTAAGTGGTCGTGAAGTAGATCAGCAACTTGCTGACGCAGGTAAGGCCCGCTTTGCGGCCTGTGCAGCGTGTCACGGTATGGACGGTAAAGGCAACCAAATGCTTGGTGCTCCTAACTTAACGGATAATATCTGGCTTTATGGCGGAAGCCACAGAGCGGTTACAGAGACACTAACTTACGGTCGTAATGGTGTAATGCCTTCGTTCAAGAAAACCTTGGGTGATGACAAAATTCACGTAGTTGCGGCATACGTTTACAGCCTATCGAACGATTAATGATTTAAATCATTAAATATCGCAAAAAGCCTCGTTACCACGAGGCTTTTTTTATGAGAAAATACAGAGATATAAAAAGCATATTCACAGGTGTTTCCCGTTGTTTTTTGTTCAATTGAAAATGCCAATGAATATGTTGTTTAGCAGTAAATACGAGAACCTTTATCAATGAACAGACCTTGGTATAAAGAATTCTGGCCGTGGTTTCTTATCGCCGTGCCTATCGTCACTCTTATTATGGGAGGTGTACTTCTAAAACTTGCTATCTCAACAGAAGATAGTTTGGTTGTTGACGATTACTACAAAGAAGGTAAAGCCATTAACGCAACGCTAGATAAAGAAGCGTTAGCTAGAAAGCGTAATATCACTACAGACTTAACTATTGATAACGGAAGTATCGCCCTTAAGTTTCATTCTGGTATACCGCAAGAAGGCAATGCGTTAAAGCTCAGTTTTTATCACGTAACGTTGGAAGAAAGAGACATAAGTGTATTACTAAGTCGAGATGCTAGTGGTATTTACCGCGGTTTTATTGAGCAAAACATGGATGGTAAGTGGCGCGTTTCACTTACACCTTTTGATGAGAGCTGGAAAATTCAAAATACGCTTAACCTACCCTATTCTGGCACTATAAAGTTTAATCCATAATGTCACAGCACGACTGTTATCACTGCGGCTTGCCTATAGCAAGTTCCGATCAAGGCCAGTTTAATACTGTTATATTGGGGCAAACACGCGATATGTGTTGTCCCGGATGTCTGGCGGTGTCAGAAGCTATTGTAAACAATGGCTTAGAAGACTATTACCAATTTAGAACCGAGCCGGCAAAGAAATCTGACAATAGCATCCTCGATACCCTTGATAAGTTAAACGTATATGACGATCCTTCACTTCAGGAGGAGTTTGTCTATGACGAAGGGCAACATAAACAAATTCAGTTAACGCTAGAGGGGATTACTTGTGCAGCATGCGGCTGGCTAATTGAAAAGCAGCTTTCAAAAGTAGAAGGCATTAAACAGGTTGCGGTTAACGTGCAAGAGCGCCGAGCGTTGATCACCTGGTCACCACTGGAAATTAAGCTCAGTCAAATTTTAACTACATTGAAACGCATTGGTTATGTCGGGTCTCCTTTTCACCCTGATGACCACGAGGCCAGTTACAAGCGAGAGCAAAAGACCTTTCTAAAAAAGCTTGGTCTTGCAGGTATTATGACCATGCAAGTTATGATGCTTATGACTGGCCTTTATTTCGACTGGTTTGGCGCAATAGAATTGGAAACCAGGCAGTATTTCTATTGGGTAGCACTGACACTAACCACCCCCGTTGTGCTTTATTCGGGTAGCACATTTTACATAGGCGCAGTTAAAGCGCTTAGTGCAAAAACGGTAAACATGGATGTGCCTGTCACCCTAGCTGTTTTTGGTACTTATTTCGCAGGTATACGTTCTACTTTGCAAGAACAAGGTGAAGTGTATTTTGAATCTATCTGTATGTTTATTTTTCTGCTATTACTTAGCCGATTTTTAGAACATAGAAGCCGTCACCGTGCTGCGCAAATATCCGCGAATATGATGCAGTATGTGCCTGTGTCGGCTACCAAAGTAAATTCAGACGGTTCAATAAGTGAATGTCTCGCCAAGCAACTTGCTGTAGGCGATGTTGTACTAGTAAAACCCGGTGAAACAGTGCCTATTGACGGTACCGTAGTCGACGGTATGGCATCGGTAGATGAATCTATGCTTACCGGCGAGTTTAATCCTGTCTCAAAAAGTGAAAAAAGCACCGTGTATGGAGGTACCGTTTGCCAAGATGGCACTCTCACGGTTACCGTTTCTCAAACACTCAAAAATGCATTGGTGAATCAAATTGTTCGCCTTCAAGCGAGTGCGATGGCAAGCAAACCCAAAGCTGCGCAATTAGCCGATAATTTCTCGCGCTATTTTGTTAGCGCTGTATTGGTTATTGCAGGTTTAACTTACGGCTACTGGACTTTGCAAGGTAGCGAAGATGCATTTTGGATAACAATATCTGTACTAGTAGCAACCTGCCCTTGCGCATTAGGGCTTGCGACACCGTCAGCGCTTACCTGCGCAATGGCGAAACTAAACCGCCAAGGTATATTGTTAAAACGCGCCGATGCACTTGAACAAATCACCACAATCGACACCATAGCCCTTGATAAAACAGGTACACTTACAGAAGGTAAATTTACACTCACCCAACGCTGGTTTGCTGATGGTGTTGATGAAAACAGCGTTATGAACATTGCAATGGCACTAGAAATGCGTTCGGAGCACCCGATAGCCAAAGCATTTATTACCACGAGCGAATCAGGCAGCCAACCGCCTCATCAAGTTGAACAATTTACTGTTACACCAGGGGGTGGTATCACCGGTGTAATAAATAACGCACAATTTATGATGGGAAGTGCATCATTTGTAGCAGTCGACACTGCGCTTGTTCCAATAAACGCAAACGTGTATCTCACTGTTAACGGGAAGCTTTTAGGGGCATTTGAGGTCAGTGATACGTTACGAAAAGACACCAAAACCACCCTTAATGCCCTTGGGAAGCATAACTCACTTATTGTGCTTAGCGGTGATACCCAACACAATGTAGATACCCTATCACAGCACCTTCCCATACAGCTTGCAAAAGGTGGTCTTACTCCTGAAGATAAGTTTCACGAAGTACAGGCAATGCAAGCCAGCGGAAAAAAAGTGATGATGATGGGAGATGGTATTAATGATGCACCAGTATTAGCAAGCGCCGATGTTGCTATAGCGGTGGGTAATGCAACGGATGTAGCAAAAACCGCCGCCGATGTTATCTTACTTGGCGATCAATTACTTTCTGTTCCAGAGTTAATTACCACCGCCAAGCAAGTAAAACAAAAAATTAGGCAAAATATTGGCTGGTCTGTAGGTTACAACATTCTGATTCTACCATTTGCTGTATCTGGTTTGCTTTCACCTTGGATGGCTGTGGTAGGCATGTCACTAAGTTCTATTATTGTGGTGACAAACTCAACCCGACTATTGAGTAAGTAGCATGAGCATTATTTACGTCCTTATACCCATCGCCATCATTATCGTGGCCGTCGCTATCGTTATTTTCTTTTGGGCTGTAAAGTCCAATCAGTTTGAAGACCTCGATCGTCAAGGCTACAGTATTTTGTTTGATGATGATCTGTCGCCAGAGGAAAAACAACTTGCAGAACAACGTAAGAAACTGCAAGAAAAAGAAGAATTAACTCACTTATCTAAACACACGAACACAGCGAAAACATCAGTCAATCAACCTGAAAACGAGACTCATGGAAGGCATTAATTACTTCTCTGCCTTTCTCATTGGGCTCGCAGGCGGCGTTCACTGTGTAGGAATGTGTGGGGGTATTGTCACCGCACTACGAATGGTTACCCCAAAAGGCGTTTCACCCTTCCCCTATACCCTGACTTATAATATTGGGCGCATTGTCAGTTATACCATCGCAGGCGGTATAACTGGTTTTTTTGGAAAAATTGCCGCAGATTATATTCCTCTCGCAAATTATGCACTTTCACTGATTAGCGGCATCATGCTGCTGCTGTTGGCATGCTATCTCGGGCAGTGGTATACAGGCTTAACCAAACTAGAACGGTTGGGCAACGGGATATTTAAAAAAATACAGCCTTACTCTAAACGTTTTTTACCATTTAGAACGCCGCTGAGCGCCTTTCCCTACGGCTTCATTTGGGGATGGTTACCGTGCGGGTTAGTCTATTCAACTTTAACATGGTCATTGGCTTCTGGCAGTGCCTTGCAAGGTAGCGCAATTATGTTCTTCTTTGGATTAGGCACCTTGCCTACACTGATTGCGACAAGCTTGGGGAGTCAATGGTTGATCTCTGGATTTAAAAACACATTGGTTAGACAAGGGATCGCGAGCATAATGGCTATATATGCTGTTTATCTGATTTATCGCGCAATCGCCTAAATCTTGCGGTATCATAACAAAGTAAACCCTGTAATTTGTGAGTTAGCATTTATGAGCAAAGGAAGCCAATTCTCTATACATTGTCAAAACTGCAGTTTCAGTCATTTATGTCTACCAGTGGCATTGAATAAGACAGAAATTGAGTCTCTTGATGACATCATTGAGCGTAAAAAGCCACTCCACAAGGGCGATACGCTTATCCAAACTGGCGATACCTTTCGTTCACTCTTTGCTGTTCGCACAGGCTCTTTCAAGTCTTTTGTTACAAACAAAGAAGGTGAAGAGCAGATAACAGGTTTTCACTTTCCCGGCGATATCATAGGCTTTGATGCACTACGTGAAAATCAGCATCAAAGCTACACGCAGGCTCTTGAAACTGCAATGGTGTGCGAACTCCCCTACGAAACGTTAGATGAAATGTCAGTACAATTTCCAAAACTTCGTCACCAGATTATGAGCTTCATGAGTGCGGAAATTAAGCAAGATCACGATATGATTATGCTGTTAAACAAACGCACAGCCGAAGAGCGTCTCTTATATTTCATCTCGCATTTGTCTCAACGTTTTGAGGAACGTGGTTTTTCACACAGAGAGTTTCACTTAACGATGACTCGTAACGAAATAGGTAACTATTTAGGTTTGACCATCGAAACGATAAGTCGCCTGTTAAGTCGCTTCCAAAAAGACGGTATTATCAAGGTAGATGGCAAGCTTATTACTATTTTAGATTTTGATAGGCTTAGTACAAAACTAGAAGCACTTAACGGTCCCAGCGTTGTGTGTAACGGTTAGGAACCCTAATCAGCAACTGGTAACAAGATTAAGATTGGCGCTTTGTTTGCGCCTTTTTTATTTATTGATCTAAAACAACTAACGTTTTTAGTATTGTCGTTTACACTTACCTTAAGCGTCCAACGTATTTATAAAACTAAATACTAAGCTTTTGTTTATAAGGGGTAGTTATGATTGAGTACAAACGCATCCTTGCTGTTGTTGATGCCGAGCGAGACACACAACCTGCCTTAAGCAGGGCCTACGAATTAGCGTCAAAATTGGGCGCTTCAGTAACAGCCATGATGGTGGTATACGATCTCTCTTATGACATGACCACTATGCTTAGCCCTGATGAAAGAGAGTCAATGCGCGACGCTGTCACTAACGAACACGCCAAATGGCTATCAGGAGAGCTTCACAAGCAAGGCTATGGAGAAACTGATATTGTTGTTGAATGGAATAATCGCGCCTATGAATCAATTATTCATTATGCCTTGGACAATCAAATCGATTTAGTGGTTAAAGCAACTAAGAAACATGATGACTTGGCATCCGTTATATTTACGCCCACAGACTGGCACCTGATGCGTAAATGCCCTCGTCCAGTATTATTGGTAAAAGAGCACGATTGGCCAGAAGGTGGCGAAATTATTGCTGCTGTAAACGTAGGTACTGAAGACGACGAACATGCCGCGCTCAATGATAAAATTACCGTTATTGCCAACGACTATGCGTCGCTTTTAAAAGGGAATGTCAATCTTGTTAACAGCTACCCTTCAACACCGCTAAATATTGCTATTGAAGTCCCTGAGTTCGACCCTGACACTTATCATGATGCGGTTAAGCAGCACCACCAGAAAGAAATGCGCGCCCACGCACTTAAATATGGTGTACCTGATAATAAATGCGTAGTTAAAGAAGGATTACCAGAAAAGGTTATCCCCATGGTTGCAAAAGACATTGACGCAGAACTCGTTATCATCGGCACAGTTGGCAGAGTTGGCATTTCAGCCGCTTTGATTGGTAATACTGCAGAACATGTTATCGATGAACTGAACTGCGATGTGTTGGCACTCAAGCCCGACGGTTTTATATCACCGTTGGCAAACTAAGTACTGTGCAAAGTAGGATGTCAATATGCTAACCGAACAAGAGCTCTGAACGAACAAGTGCTCTGAGTAAACAATAGCGAATAAATTAACGCGCGCAGGCATGGTTTCGAAAAGGTGCTTTATTGTATAATGTGCCTTTTATTACAAACCAAGCTAGTTAATTATGAGTCTAGGCACAAATGGTGCTGATGCGGCGCCTTTAAATGCGACGCAAAGTAAGCAAAAGTACAACTTCAACAAACTTCAAAAACGCCTTCGCCGAAATGTGGGTAAAGCCATTGGCGATTTTGGAATGATTGAAAATAATGACAAGGTAATGGTGTGCTTATCAGGCGGTAAAGACAGTTACACCATGCTCGACATTCTTTTATTTTTAAAGAAAATTGCGCCTATTCACTTTGACATTGTTGCCGTAAACCTAGACCAGAAACAGCCCGGTTTTCCGGAGCATATTTTACCTGAGTATCTAGATAGCATTGGTGTCGATTACAAAATCGTCGAAGAAGACACCTATTCAATTGTTAAAGATAAAATTCCTGAAGGTAAAACAACCTGCTCTCTTTGCTCCCGTTTGCGTCGCGGTATTTTGTATCGCACTGCGAAAGAATTAGGAGCAACTAAAATTGCACTAGGCCATCACCGTGATGACATGCTAGAAACCTTCTTTTTAAATATGTTTCATGGCGGTAAACTAAAATCGATGCCACCAAAGCTTGTTAGCGACAACGGTGAACACATTGTTATTCGCCCACTAGCCTATTGCACTGAAAAAGATATCGAAAAATATTCTCAGGCAGCAGAGTTTCCTATCATTCCGTGTAACCTATGCGGTTCACAAGAGAACCTACAGCGCCAGAATATTAAAGCCATGTTGCAAGATTGGAATCGTCGCTTTCCAGGTCGTATCGAATCTATGTTCCGGGCGCTGCAAAACGTGGCACCTTCACACTTGGTAGACAGCAATTTATACGATTTTAAATCAATTACCACACAAGATGGCCCGGTAGAAGGTGGCGATATCGGTTTTGATCAACCCTCTTTTAATACAAGTGCAGATGAGAGCGCACTAGATAATGACAACACTATCGAAGTAGTCAATATAATGGAACCGCGATAAATGAAAATAGGACTTGCGTTAGGTGCTGGTGCAGCAAGAGGCTGGACCCATATCGGTATTATAAAAGCACTGGAAAAACTCGGTGTTAAGATAGATGTCGTTGCAGGTTGCTCTATTGGCGCATACGTCGGTGCTGCCTACGCAAGTGGAAAATTGGATGAGTTACAAGAATGGGCGTGCTCGTTAAGTGACTGGCAGGTGTTGGCGCTAATGGGTGTAGGCCTTCGACGTGGTGGAATTGCCAGCGGTCAAAAGGTGTTTGATAAGCTGTCTAACGAGTTTTGTGTTGAGAACTACGAAGATATGCTAAAACCTTTCGCCGCGGTCGCAACCGATTTGTATTCGGGCCGCGAAGTCGTGTTTAACTCTGGTCCCATTGGCGACACAATTCAGGCTTCATGTGCAATTCCCGCCCTGTTTGCGCCCGTTGCGCATGGCGATCGCTGGCTTGTTGACGGCGCTGTTGTGAATCCAGTTCCTGTCAATCTGTGCCGACAGTTAGGTGCGGATTTTGTTATTGCGGTAAACCTCAATGCAGATTTTCGTCCGTTAATGATTGAAAAGTTACGTCATGATCATGAAGAAAATCAACGTAAAACTGAAGACTTTTTTACTAAAAGTCAAAATGTGTTGAAGCAATGGTTTTCCCCGGATAGTAAGCAAGAAGAAAAAGAGCCAACTGTTGTCACCGATGAATCAATTGCTTCAGAAGTTATCGAAAAAATTGAAGAAGAAGTGACTGAAGTGCCCGCAAAAGCAAAGAAAAGTAACCCACCAGGTATCATGAGTGTGATGAGTAGCTCACTTGATATCCTTCAAGCACGCGTTACACGTTCGCGTTTAGCTGGCGATCCACCCGATATTCTTATTGAGCCTCAACTTACCGATGTGGGGATCATGGAGTTTCATCGTGCACAGGAGTTATGCACAAAGGGCGAAGAAACTATCGCCCGAATTGCAGAACAAATTAGGTATCAGCTTCTAACTTGATGCCATAGCGGTAATTCTTAACGGCGCTTCAGGCAGCGTAAGGTCTTTGGCGTCTTTTAACCATTCCTCATCTAACTGCATAATACCATTGTTGACCTTAACACCTTGTGGAGTAACGAAATCTAGGTGTTTATCGTTAAATTGCACCATTAACCCTTTAACTGAGGGCATCATAAACGACAGGAAACTTCCCATTTCGTTAAAAAAAGCAGCATACTGTTCATAGAGGAAGTCGAGCTCATCTTTGGTGTAATACTGTTTCAAATATTCAGGCTTAGTTTCCAACTGCACTGACATATCGCACACATTAGCCCGTTCTTCTAGTGAAATTCTAACCAGCGCATTAGCCAACTTTAGTGCTTTTTCAGCTGGCACAGTAAAGCGGCCTTCTTCGCTCACATCCAGCGGCATTTTTTTCTTGTCGGTGACAATCTCAGCTTGCTCAATTCCGCATAAGCGACCTTCACCAACTCGGATAAAACCAAAAGCGAACTGTAACGCTTGGGTATCCTCGTTATCTAATTTCTTAACATGGCTGTAAAAACGGCTATATTCAACATCAATGGTTTCGCTGAAAGTAAAGCCTGATACAAGTGATGAAGCCAGTAATAGTGCGGCGCGTATCATTCGGTTAAAAACTCCTCGTTAAATCGGATCATAGTTTGAAGCTCTTCGACGTAAGCGGCTCCACGCTCTGAGTAATTCATCAACCCTTCGGCTAACGCAACACCAGTAATAGGAATTTGGTTAGCTCGTAATCGGCTTCTAATTTCGCGTAAATCTTCATAGGCATCATGACGGTTCAAATTACGCATGTAGGTATACGTAGCGCGAGAAAGACTGTCGAATTTGGCAACTTCATGAGATGCACCATCGTTTCGTTGACTAGGCACAAAGCCACAGCCTTTCGAAAAACACCACAGTCCGTAAAAATTATACCCCTTGCGAGCAAAGCGACTCGTTCCCCAAGCTGACTCGTTAGCCGCTTGTACGAGAACAAGTTCAACAGGTAACACATCTATTTTTTGTAAAAGGGCTAACAGTTTCGTCTTTAGCGGTTGGTTAGATTTAACGCGGTATTCTTCTTCTAACCATACTATACGCGCTTCATCATCATCGCTTAAAGGCTCATTGGCGAGCGCTTTGCGATAAAGTGTTTGAACGTAGTGCCTTAACGTTAACAAGTAGGCATTTTGCTTTTCGACTTCTGGTCGTAAATAAGAAAAAAAAGCCGCCTTTTTTTCCTTAACATCGGTGTATTGAGAGAAATCTGGTACCGGCTTTTTTGCCTCTACAGATTGGGGCAGGTCGAGAATATCAGGCTCATCTTCAGTAAAAATTATGGCGTTTATCACAATAACGGCAAGAACACCGAGAGTGATAAGTACAATTTTTAATGTTTCACGTTTATGCATCGAAGCTAGACTCATTCACATCATTTTCTGATGCGTCCGTGCGTTGGCCCTGCTCCCCAATCAGTTCCTGATAGAGCAAGCCCATCATACTAAAATAAAAAGGCAAAACCCATATAAGCGAGAATCCCAACGTAAGTGGTGCCGTTATGAATAGTAGTGTAAACACAGCAAAAACAGCAGCAATCTGAGACCAATAGGCATTAAATACGCGGCACGACAAAATAATTGCGCTTATGGGCGTCATTTTTCTATCGGCAACCAACATAAGCGCAAACGATGATGCGATATAGAAATAGATCCCAGGTAGCAGAAGTAACACCAAACCAAGTTGTACCAGAATACTGTTTACAAGTTGCGTCAACGCTAACAAAAACAATAAAGGGAAATACTGAAAAATAGTAAAAACCGAGGTTTTAAGACCACGCGCTTGGGTAACACCTATCATGTATAGACCCGTCAGTAGTGGCGCAACGATACATATAGCGGCAATTTCAATAATAGATTGGTGCTCGAAGGTGTACGTTCCATCATCATGGACAGTAATGTATTGCTGTGCAAAAACACCAAGTACAACAAAGGTTAGAAACAGCACTACACTGCCCTGCAGTAAGGTTCCAAAATTGCTTTTCGTCAAGCGTGCAGCTTTTGACAAAAGTGCTTTAATGTCGAACTCATAGGCTTTTGCTAACGTTTGACTAAGACGGTCTGGATGTACTTCTTTCACACAACTCTCTTTAGCGAACTTGTTAAAACCGTTGGATTATATCAACTTACGGTGGTAATTGCCCGTCTGCCTTTTATCAACCAATGATTAACTTAGCGGCCAATCCAACAAGGAGTACGCCCATGGCACGGTCTAGCCAATACCCTTTTTTACCGATTAGCTCTGCCACTTTACTTGTACTTAACATGTAAGAAAGGAAGCAAAACCATAAACCTGTCGCAATAGACAAATAGATGCCATAACCAAGTTTTACGCCAAATGGTGTATCGATACTAATTATTGCAGTGAACAATGATAAGAAAAACAGTGTCGCTTTTGGATTCAGTCCATTTGTTAAAAAGCCCATCCATAACGCCTTTTTGGCAGAAATTTGCGTTTTCCCCTTCACTTCAACGGTAATCTCATCATCTTTGGGAGGGCCACTTCTAAGCGCGCCAATTGCAAGATACAACAAATAGGCCGCGGCAAGATAACTAAACGTTGTAAACAACCACGGTGTGGTGGCTATCACTACACTAAGGCCAACTAGTGAGTACGCCACGTGCAATAAAATGGCAGCGCCAATACCTACACTGGTATACATGGCAATTCGACGTCCATACGCCACGCTGTTTCTAACAACAATCGCAAAATCAGGCCCTGGGCTTGCCACCGCAACTAGGTGAACTAAGGCGATAGTTAAAAACTCGTTCATGTACTGCATGTAATGCGCCTCCTACAGCGCGAATTAATTAAATTGTGCAATGAGATCGTCAACGAGCTTTGGTACTACTTCGGTAGCCAGCCCCTGTCGCGACTCATCAAAAAGTGCATTGGTAGCGCCAAAAGCTAAATTAGCTTCTATGGTAAAAGCCCCCGCCTCTTTTGCGACTTGTACGAAGCCCGCCGCGGGATAGACATTTCCTGACGTCCCTATTGATATAAAAATATCAGCCATCGCTAAAGCATCATAGATACTATCCATGTGCATCGGCATTTCGCCAAACCACACAATATCAGGTCTAAGCGTATTTCTACCACAGCAGGGACAAGCCGTTGTACCATCAAAATCATCAAGCCATTCAAAACGCTTACCAGAATCACCACACCGTGCCGACTTTAACTCGCCGTGCATGTGTACTACGTTTTGAGAACCGCCGCGCTCGTGTAGGTCATCTACATTCTGAGTAACTAATAACAAATTTTTCCCAATGTGCGCTTCTAGTTTTGATAATGCCTTATGACCGGCATTTGGTTTAACACTAGCTTGTTGAAGTTGTGTACGACGTGCATTGTAAAAACGATAGACTAAATCGGGGTTAGCATGAAAAGCTTCAGGGGTAGCTACCTCTTCTATCCGGTGGTTTTCCCATAAACCATCATTATCTCTAAACGTTTTAATTCCAGACTCTGCGGAAATACCGGCGCCTGTTAACACGACTATGTTGGGCTTTGTCATTTTTGTGTTCACTGGATACTGTATTGGGTAGCTAATACTATTTCTTGCTATCTTTCGCATGTTACAGGGTACTGGGCATTAGCCCCCCACTCTGACCACGAGCCATCATAAACTGAAACTTGAGTCGCACCACATAGTAACGCAGCAGTACCAATGATACAGGCGGTTATACCTGAACCACAGGTACAAATAATGGGTTTAGTCAAATCGACGCCTGTTGAAGCAAATATGGCTTTTAACTCGTCAACCGGCGCAAAATGGCCATTTTTCAATAAACAGGTAAAGGGCAAATTGAAAGCCCCTGGCATGTGGCCAGAGCGAAGCCCCTTTCGAGGCTCTAACACATCACCATAAAACCTAGGTTCGCTTCTGGCGTCTACAAGTTGAACATCCGTATCAAGGGCTTCTAATACTGCGTCAGAACCTACGAACCAACCAGGTCGTGCATGGCCTTCATAGGAAAAGTTACCGTATTGTCGCTGTTCCGATAGAGGCAGGCCCGCGTGTTTCCAGGCAGGCTGTCCTCCGTCTAATAATCTTACATCTTGATGGCCGATAGCTTTTAACATCCACCACACTCTCGGTGCGCTGTACGTCCCTCTGGTATCGTAAACAACTAATGGCGTATTGTTTGTAATACCGAGATTTCCTAAATAAATGCTGAGCTGTTCTGTAGATGGCATACTATGAGGAAAACCCGTGGCATGATCGCTACCCTCACCATCGAGATCAAAATCTACAGAAGCAGGGAGCACCATAGCTTCACGTGCATCAGGTGTCTGCGTTACAGGGTCATCCATAACAGCTCTAACGAGTGTCATTGGTTTTTCTTGCATTAACGAAGCAAGTTCTCCAACTTGCAATAACACTGACATTACTCGCTCTCCTGCTTGGTAAATTCCTGCTTAAAAAACAATGTACTACAGCGCTGCTATTGCCGCTTCATAATTTGGTTCTTCAGTGGTTTCAGCAACTTGTTCGGTATACACCACTTTGCCTTCACCGTTTATTACCACCACACAGCGAGACAGTAGACCAGCCAGAGGAGCTGATGTAAATGTGACACCATAATCATCTCCAAAGCTTGAACGGAACGTAGAGCCCGTAATGACATTGTCGATCCCTTCTGCTCCACAAAAACGACCAGCAGCAAACGGCAAATCCGCTGAAACACAAATAACCGTAGTATTATCCAACCCAGCTGCTTGCTCGTTGAACTTACGTACTGACATTGCACACGTCCCCGTATCAATTGACGGGAAGATATTTAAAACTACGTTTTTCCCAGCAAGTGATGATAGTGATATTTCACTGAGATCAGCTTTGACCAAGGTAAAGTCCGGTGCATTGCTTCCAACGCTTGGTAATTCACCAACGGTTAATACTTCATTGCCTTGAAATGTAATTGAAGCCATATTCTTTTCCTTTAAGTTACGTTGATATAGTGGTAGCCAAACAACAATATCGCAAACAAAAGTTACTTTTTTACTACCTGCTCTTTTACTTGCGAAGACGCAAACGCCAACTTGTGCTGCAAATGGGGCTTGCCCTTTAAATACTCTCGCCTAAAAATACTAAAATAATGTGATAGTGTATTGGCACCCTCTTGTTGCCCTGCTAATTCGAGTACGCTTATACCGACCTCAGCAGTACAGTGTTGAAAGGCATGTGTTGATTCTCTAAGTAAATAATCCGAATCGCGTTCAGTACTTAACCCTAATACAGGAAGCTGGTGTAAGTAAGGGCTTTTAACAAACATTTTTTTTGCCTCGCGCCATGTACCGTCCAAGAAAATAAACAGAAGTTTTTTGTTACAGGGCGTTGGCGGCGTTGTAATACAACGGGATGGCTCAGCATATTCATGTGGAAACACAACAATGGGAAAATAGCGCGGGTCGTTAATCAAATTAAGCAACGCTGAATCCGGCTCTGTCCGCTTCCATAAGAATGCATGGTTATCTTCTACTACATCTGCAATTAGTCGGCCTGTATTGGTAGGCTTGTAGTACTCTCCTTTATACATCAAAAACAAAACCGCGATATCAGTGCCGGGTGTAGGCTTATGTGCGCAAATGCAATTCAATTTTGGTAATAGACACACCTCGCAACGTATTACTTTACTACCACGGGCGTGAAACGGGCGTACTGCGCTTTCTAATTCTGCAGCACGCAAAGACATAATAGAGTTCAAAGTAGTATGTATTCATCGGTAACGTATGTTGGTAATTTAACACAAAAAGCTAGCGCGCTATAACAATTCACCTTCATGAGAGTTGTAACCGAACCAAGTGGACTTCTACATCGTAATGATTACGTCACAATTCGGAGAGCGTAAATATGTACTGTGCTGACTGTGAGACTGTAGATGATTACTTTTTTCAAAGGACAACCTTTTGGATTTTTGTCCCCACTGTAGAAACCTTTGGAAAAGTCGCGAGTCTTTGTGGTTCGATGCAATTACCCGCAAAGCAAGAATCCTCACATTGCATATCTTGTGAAGTGGAATACTCTGCAATTTCAGGTTTCATTACCTCACTAAATGGTGCCCTTGAAGTTAAAGAACTTGAAAACACCAAGGTTACTACGTCACAGACTCAAGACGTTCCCGGTATTGATGAGATGGGTAGAATGACAACCTTAGCCATCTTAATCTATCGCTTTCAGGCGAAGTGGCTGATTGAAAGTGTTGAAAAAGAGCGATATGAAACCTGGTATCAACCAATCGTTAATGCGCGCGATAAAAGCCTGTTTGCCAATGAGGGGTTGTTTCGTATTCGCGATGATCACGATGCAATCGTGCCACCTAGCTTAGCATTTAAATTAGCGGAACAGTCAGACTTGTTATTTTCGCTTGACCTTGTAGCTAGAAGATCTGCGGTTGAGTGTGCCGCAAAAGCAAAGCTCAATGGAAAGCTGTTCATTAATTTTAACCCTTCCAGCATTTACGACCCATCCTATTGCCTAAGAGCAACTGCCGCTTCAATTAATGAAATTGGTATGAAGCCTGAAGATGTTGTATTTGAAGTGACTGAAACGCACCGTGCGAACGACTTAAATCAATTAAAGGGTATTCTGGCATTTTATCGTAATGCAGGGTTTCAGGTTGCCTTGGATGACATTGGTTCAGGATGGTCCGGATTAAACTTACTTCAATCATTAAGGCCTGATTATGTGAAAATTGATATGGAATTGGTTCGAAATGTCCACATTGATGAATACAAACAGAATATAGTCACGAACCTCATTAAGATTGCTAAAACAAATCACATTGAAGTTATTGCCGAAGGAATTGAGTGCGAAGAAGAAGCTCTGTGGTTAACTATGGCCGACGCAGACTACCTTCAAGGATACTTTTACGGAAAACCACAACCGATGAAGCCTAAACTGACCGAAGAAGATGCTCAAAAAGTCGAATCGTCACTTAAACCACTCGACAAGGCTGCGCATGTTTAGCCGACGCCGAGGGGCCTAAAACGACAGTTCAATGTTGAGATAGCAAGCGTTGCAACATATTGTGAAAGCGGTGGTAATGATGTGACAACCAATTTTTTATCGAAGTAGCCAAATCTTCATTGCAGCTTAATTCTACGAAACGATATCCTACACTAGGTATCGTTTCTATCCGCCACATCCGCTTTTTATCTATTTTTTTTATTTGTGCGCGCAACCGCGATACTGTGTGATTTATATTGTCATCGCACACATGCCTTCCACGCCATACGCTTTGTTTTATGGCCTCACGACTTACCACTTTATTTGCATTTTGTTTTAGTAAAGAGAGAAGTGATGAGCATTGCGGTGACAACAATGTTTCTCTTCCGTCACTTGTTCGCAACAGATGAGATGAGCTATCGAATGTAAGGGTTATCGTTGATTTGTCCATGCTGAATAATCGCACGCAACAACAAAATAATAGCCTTTAGTCTAGTACATTATCATGAAACCCGCGTTCATAAACATGACAAAGCGCAGCTTAAATGCGACAAAACGATGAATTACCGTATAAAATTTTTTCATAAAATTTGTCGGCAAAATTCATCGTAAAGCACCTCCTCGAGACCTAGCATTTAAAGCACCTTATGAAGTAGTTGGGTCAATACAAACAAATTATTCGAGGGATTTTGTAATGAATGTATTTAATAAAAAACTAGTCACTTTGGTAATGAGTGCACCGCTTCTAATAACATTTAATGCCATTGGTGATAGTGGTTATGATAAAGCAATCGAAGATGACTTAATTTCGGTATGCAAAAGCGCAGCACTTAACGACAAACATGGCGTGAGAAAATCAGCTTATAGTATTTTTCCCAACACAAAACACATGTCGAATTCATTAAGAACCCTTTCTCAAGGTTTAGTGTGTAACGGAATGCAAGTGACAGAGTTTGCCAGAGTTTATGGTGCTGATGATACTTATGCCATGTTCAAGCGCTATTCACCGCAACGTACGAAAGTTGAAATTAAAGATATTGAAGTTTCGTATCAACGAGAAAACCTAAGCAACATTACAGCAGTACTTAAATAGGTAATTCAATGAAAATGGTAGATAAATGGTGCCCGGGGCCGGACTTGAACCGGCACGCTGTTACCAGCGAGGGATTTTAAATCCCTTGTGTCTACCAATTTCACCACCCGGGCATCGGGTTGCTTTTCAGCAAGGTGTCAGGCGTAGAACCTGATGCTGCGATGCAGCTTTGTGGAGGCGGAACCCGGAGTCGAACCGAGATAGACGGATTTGCAATCCGCTGCATAGCCATTCTGCCATTCCGCCAGTGCGACTGGCGCTGATTAAGTTATCTCATTAAGAGATTGGAGCGGGAAACGAGATTCGAACTCGCGACCCCGACCTTGGCAAGGTCGTGCTCTACCAACTGAGCTATTCCCGCATACCTTAATCGTACATTTCGTTTCGGTGATGTCCTCTCGAAATGTGGGGTGCATTCTACCTACCCATTCAGAACTGTCAATACGAAAAAACGTTTAAATTGAGATAAATGCGTATTTTTATGATCGTTTGCTATTTTTTTATTCACTTTGATTAATGTACGATCAATTTCCTTTCAATGCGCCACCTTTAAGGTGAGGCCACGCAGCTTTTGTATAGACAATCATTGACCAAATTGACAGCACTGCAGCAATATAAAGAAGAATATAACCCAGTGTCACCCAATAAATTGGAAAGCCCATAAATGTTTCTAGACCAGAAAGTAATCCAATTAATGCTAACATTTGTGCTGTTGTTTTAGCTTTTCCTATAAATGATACTTTTACCGCTTCACGAACACCATTTGAGCCCATCCATTCTCTTAATGCCGACACATAGATTTCTCTTACCAACAAGGCAATTGCAGGTAATGTAATCCATAAGGTGGCGTAACTATGTGTGATCATTAATAGTGCTGCCCCTACAATTAACTTATCTGCTACGGGGTCGAGAAATGCGCCGAAGGGTGTAGATTGTTGTAATTTTCGTGCAAGGTAACCATCAAACCAATCAGTAATCGCAGCAAGCCAAAATATAAAAGCGCCTGCTTCATGCGCCCAACGCCAATCAAGAAAATAAACAACCACGAATACAGGAATAAGAATTACTCTAAATAAAGTAATACAGTTTGGAACAGTCCACATAAAAAATACGTCTCAGTTTTGTGCCTCTATGGGCGTTTAGCGCAGCTTTATCGCTTTCATTTTTGTAACACATTACCCTAAAATCGCGTGTAATGCTTGTGTGCATGCGTTTTATTGGTGAAGGTGATCGTAAATAGTCTCCGCCAATTCTTGACTTATGCCAGGTACACTTGCAATTTCATCTCTACTGGCTTTCTTAAGCCCTTGTAGCCCTCCCATAAATTTAAGCAGTTGTTGTCTACGTTTTGCCCCAATTCCAGGAATACTTTCAAGACTTGATGTGGTTTTCACTTTTTGGCGTCGGTTTCTATGCCCTGTGATAGCGAAGCGGTGAGATTCATCACGGATGTGCTGAACCAAGTGCAGCCCCGGAGAATGGCTTTCCATCGACACCACATCATGACTACCTGCAAGTATCAGCGTTTCAAGGCCGGGCTTACGCGTTACACCTTTGGCTACGCCCAGTAACATTGGTTTTTTATCATGCGGCCAATCTTCGAAAAACGCTTCAGCTTGTGCAAGTTGCCCTTTACCACCATCAATCAACAGTAAATCGGGGATCTTTTGCACTTCTTTAACCGACTTATAACGGCGTTTAAGCGCTTGCGCCATAGCGGCATAATCATCGCCAGGCGTGATACCTTCGATGTTATATCGACGGTAGTCACTTTTTAGTGGCCCTTCACGGTTGAACACTACACACGACGCTACCGTCTGCTGGCCTGATGTATGACTAATATCAAAGCACTCCATGCGCTGAAGCGGCACATCGATATCAAGGGCATCTTCCAAATCCAGGTAACGGGCAAAAACAGACTTCTGTTGACTGTACTGCGCTTCAAGTGCAGTTTGCGCATTGGCTTGTGCTAGTGCTAAATATTTGCGTTTTTCTTCCCTAGCCCCTTTGAAAAAAGTAACTTTATGCCCTGCTTCGCTGGCAAGCACCTCAGCAATGGCGTCTTGATCACTTAGTGTTTGAGCTAACACAATTTGCTTTGGAATGACTTTATTGCCCGCTAAATAAAATTGAAGAAAGAAAGATTCAAATACCTCTTGCTCGTCGGCTGTATTGGGAACCTTTGGAAAAAATGCTTTGCTCCCGAGCAATTGACCATCGCGAATAAACATGACTTGGATACAAGCCATGTTGCCTTTAAACGCAAAGCCAAAAACATCCATTTCGTCTTGAGTACCTGCTACCCACTGCCGCTCCTGTACCTTTCTTAACGCATTTATTTGATCGCGATATCGAGCAGCGGCTTCAAAATTTAGGCTTTCACTGGCTTTTTCCATTTTCTCTACAAGGCTGCCAATCACTTGCTGATTTTTCCCCTTTAGAAAAAGACGCGCAAAATTGACCTGCTCTTTATATTCTTGATCAGTGACGTAGCCTTCAACGCAGGGTGCGCTGCAACGTTGCATTTGATACTGCAGACAAGGCCTACTTCGAGCACGATAGTAACTGTCTTCACATTGTCTTACGGGAAAAATGCGTTGCATTGAGCGCAAGCTTTCACGTACCGACCACGCACTGGGATAAGGGCCAAAATATTCACCCTTTTTCTTCTGAGGGCCGCGGTGGAAAGATAAACGAGGATGCTGATGATCAGATAAAAATATAAACGGATACGACTTATCATCACGCATAACCACGTTATAACGCGGCTTGTATTTCTTGATGAAGTTATTTTCAAGTAGAAATGCTTCCGTTTCACTGTTAACCACAGTGACGTCCATTTTGGCTATTTGACTGACCAGAGCACGTGTTTTGGCGTTGTCTAGATTCGCACGAAAATAACTGGAAACGCGCTTTTTAAGATTCTTCGCTTTACCAACATAAATAACCTCATCCTGACTGTTGTACATTCTGTACACGCCAGGTTGAGAGGTTAAGTTTTTTAGGAATGCCGC
The DNA here is from genome assembly GCF_028865455.1 of Alteromonas sp. 009811495. Taxonomy (NCBI): domain Bacteria; kingdom Pseudomonadati; phylum Pseudomonadota; class Gammaproteobacteria; order Alteromonadales; family Alteromonadaceae; genus Alteromonas; species Alteromonas sp. 009811495. The sequence goes on along the minus strand of NZ_CP113972.1, from coordinate 2,099,143 downwards.
TGAGTCGAAATCTGAAGGTTGTCGCTTTGACATAATGCGCAGGTTAACGCCTATAGTAAATTGGGGTCGATAAGCTTATGGCGCAGAGCGAGATGTGTTAGCTCAACGTCCGATGTCACGCCCAACTTATCAAACATACGGTAGCGATAGGTATTAACTGTTTTTGCGTTAATACTCAGTTCACTCGCGATATCTGTTACGCGTTGGCCTTTTGTTAACCGTAGCGCAATGTTAAGTTCTCTACTCGATAAATCGTTAAATGGATTATCTGAATTAGGCGAAAGTTTTCCTATTGCAATGCTATTGGCTACTTCGCTATCAACATACTTTTGACCACCCACAACTTTGTGAATTGCTAATATTACTTCACTCGGCTCGGCGTCTTTAGTGAGAAAACCGTATGCACCCGCTTCCATAACTTGCATTGGAATGGGACTTTCTTTGTGCATCGACAAGCATATTACACGCGTATTTTCAGACATGCGGACAATTTTTCGGGTAGCTTCTAAGCCACCTATACCAGGCATGTTCACGTCCATGAGTACCACATCTGGAGCGTCTTTTCGGCACAATTGTACCGCGTCTTCACCGTTTCTTGCTTCACCAAGAATTGTGAAATCGTCTACGTCTTCCAGAATTCGGCGTATCCCTGTTCTGACCAAATCATGGTCATCTGCTAGGACTATTTTTATCACTCTAGTATCTCACTGACTTCAGTTTAAGGTAACTACTGAAATAAGGGCTGTTCGCTGTACTTTACCAATACAAACAAACCGCCCCAAAATCACTCGTCCGTCATCATACCATGAGTTACGCTTACGTGAAGTGCAGATACACATTTTGTAAATAAATTATTGATATAAAGCAATTTTGCAATGTTAACTTGGCAAGTCAAACCAAAGTGCAACCAGGTCATTGCTCGCAATAATATCAATAGTGTCGCTTTCAAAAACACCCACTGCATCACCGTGGCTAAGAAGGAGTATTTCTTCTTCGCTACCCACTTTCACTTGCGCGTTACCACTTACAATATGCAAGTAGCCCTTGCGTTTACCGGTTTCAAGTGAAAGTTGCTCGCTTGCGTTTAATTGTAGTCGGCTAATTGATGCATCTTGCTTTATCTTAAGTGAGTCATCTTTACCGTCACTGCTTACGAGTAATTCTAGTTGAGCGTCGCTACCAAAGGTTTTTTGCGCATAACCCGGCTCGCCACCTTTCTCACTAGGTACAATCCAGATTTGTAAGAAATTAACCGGTTCATCACTCGATGGATTAAACTCCGAATGCATTATGCCTTTGCCCGCACTCATCACTTGCACATCGCCCGCCGGGACCACATATTCATTGCCTGTACTGTCTTTGTGCTTCAACGCACCATCGACAACGTAGGAAATGATTTCCATGTCCCTGTGGCCGTGGGTTTCAAATCCTCTACCAGCCTGAACAACATCATCGTTAATTACACGAAGTGCAGAAAACCCCATATGCTTTGGATCGTAGTAGTGACCGAACGAAAAACTATGCTGACTTTGCAACCAACCGAAATCTACTTTGCCACGGGTATGTGCTTTTCTTAGATAAACCATAAACCTTCTCCTCAAGATAATGGTTACCCGCAGTTTGAATGCAGTAGTGTCCTGAACGACAACCACATGCTGAAAATAAAGTATGCGGGTAACTTCACAATGGAGATCATTATACGACCTAAATGATAGGATAAAATTTCATATAATTGCCCTTATCATTCTACATAACAGAATTTAGGATGATTAATTGGCTGAGAAAAACAGACGGTTTAGGGCTTGTTCAATATGTATAGGGTGACAGGCAAGGTTCATTCTAATGAAGCCATTGGCACCAAATTGTGCGCCGTCGTTAACAATAACACCGAGGGTTATGCATTGGTTGATGTCTTCAGCTGGCTTAAAAACGTGGTTAGATACTGGTTTTGTTAATGTGATCTTGCGTAAATTTAACCACAAAAAATACGTTGCTTGACCCATTGTGTAGTCTGCATCAATACCGTAATGAGCAAAATAAGTGTTGACCAACTTGCGATTAAACCCAATGGCGGCGCGCATTGTTTGAAGCCAACCTGACCCATAGTGATAGGCACTGATTAATGCCGCTTTAGCAACTGGCCCAGCCTCTAAGTGACGTTGACTCAGTGAGCGCTTAAGCGCAGCTCTCTTTTGTTCATGTGCAATGATGGCATAGGACGCCCCCGGCATACTTGATAAGTTGAATGCTTTATTGACGCTATTCACATGCACTATGTTTTGAGACTGCGCTAACCCCGCAGAGCCCCCAAACAATGGAATAGCATTAGGGCTATCTTGTTCAACAAATCCTAGTTCTGCGTGCACCGCATCGATGATCAAAACAATATTATGTTGTTCGCAAAAACGAATAATATCGACCTGATTTACGTGCGTCAGTACAGTGCCATCAGGGTTATTGGGGTGACATAGTACAAATGCTTTCGCGTTTTCATTGAGTGAATTTACATGTATTTGGCTATCTGACACGTAAACAGGACTGGGCTGCATATTATTAAGAGTAATAACGTCTGTTAAAGGTCCGTAGGTAGGCGATAACACCATCACTTCATCGCCTACATCGCAAAACGCTCTTAATGCGCTATCAACAGCACTGATCACACTTGGCACTTCAATTACATGGTGCGCTTTGACATCACAGTCAACACCCAACGAGTCCCCTACCCGGTTGTGCCAATCAGCAACTGCATTTGCAAATGGCAATGACTGATATCCATACTGCTCACTAATCTGCGACACAAGGGCGTCAATAACACATTGCGGTGGTTCTGCGTCCATATCGGCAATCCACATCGCAATATAGTCGTCAGGCGCACTTGGGAAACGCGCTGATACGCCAGCAAATTTTAAGCGCGTTGAGACGTGCTTATCTGCAGGTTGTTTTTGCCACACATGTTGGTATGGCAAAAACGCTGACGCTAGGCTGTTGAAAACAAGGGTTGTATTAACTTCCATGTACCTTGGGTCACTTCACTTTTTGAAACACATTAAACTCAGACAGCGTGTGCTGGAATTTGCGCTTGGTTTCCCTAATAACAAAAGGAATTGACTCCGGCTCGCCAATGCGAACAAAAGCAGAACCTAAACTTTGTTCAAGTGCCTGTGTGGAACTTAACGTTTCACCGTTCTCGTCTTTATATCCACCCAACCACTCTTTGCGTTCTGTGTATTCCTCTAACCAAGTAAACGGACTTGCAACTATAAGCATTCCACCCGCATTTAAACGCTTTTGCATTTCGCTAAGTACTTTGCGTGGGCTGTACACCCTATCAATTAAGTTTCCAAGGAAAATAAGGTCATACCCAGTGAACTGGGGTTTTAAGTTACAAGCATCGCCTTGCGCAAAGGCCACTTTAGACGTTACATCACTCAGTCCAAGAGATGATAACTTGCGTGAGTGGAAGGACGTTAACTCGCCCTCTTCGATAAGGTGGTAGCGAATTTCTTGACGTTCCTGCATATCAAAAGCCGTTTTGATAAAACGCGCAGAAAAATCGACGCCGTCTACATGGTCGAAGAAAGTAGCCAGTTCAAATGTAGAACGACCAACAGCACAGCCAAGATCAAGCGCTTTACCATTGCCGCCCTTGCCCACTTCAACCATTTTTGCGATACAAAACTCAGCACTTGCCTTAGCAAAGTTCGGGATACCATAGTACTGGTCTCCGTAATGAAATTCGCTATATTGAGAAACCTGAGTATCGCTTTCATAGTCAAAATCGTTCACGTTAATTACGCTCTCACTTTGAACATATCTAAAACCTGCGTGTTGGAAAAAATGACGTCTAAACGCATAACGGCTGTCTTTCATTGCCTCATTACCCGTTGAGATCCAACTGCCCCCTTTAAACAAATTATGTTTATTGTCATAAGTCGGTGTAGTGAAATCATCGTATAAAGGATGTACTTTAAAGCCATCGAAAGGATAAATGGGGGTTTCTGTCCACTGCCAAACGTTACCTACGACATCAAAAAAATCCCCTGATTGATTAACGTTAACCGGTTCACTGGACGCGTATTTCTGAAGTGCAATATTAAATCCGTTATCATATATCGACTGGGTAACGCCAGCATAGTCGCGTAAAGCAAACCACTCATTTTCTGTAGGTAAACGAATAGTCTTACCCAGTTGTTTACTTTTGTAATTACAAAATGCTTTCGCTTCGTGATAGTTAACGTCTACGGGCCAGTCCAATGGCAGATCGTGTTCCTCTAGCATACTGCGATAGCGGTATCCTGACGCTGTTTTCACCCAAAAAACGGGATGAGTGGCCTGCGTGTACTCACGCCATTTATTGCCCTCATCTTCCCAATAATCAGCGTTGGTATAACCACCGTCCTCGACGAATGCGAGAAACTCGCCATTGCTTACAAGGTACTTTGCCGCACTAAACGCTTTTACTTTTTCTTGTTGATTACCGTATTCGTTGTCCCAACCATAGTATTCGCCGTCCCACGACTTTGAACTTGTGACTGTTGTCGCTGGCACGTTTATCAAGCCATTTTCGGGTGTGCTATTGGTTGTAAAGGTTGTACACCTAGGCCAATTTTCATTTTGCTTTACCGAGCTAACAGGAAGTTGTCTAATTAATACCGACGAGGTTTCAAGGTGAATACGCTCATGTTCAATACCCATAATTACTGGCCACATGGGGCTTTCCCAGTTAATGGGCATACTGAATGATAATGTGTCGATGAGGTCGCAAACCAGTGTTCTCACTTGATTTCGGTATGTACGTACCGCTTCAACACTTGGCCAATCATAATTGTCATCGTTCAAGTCATCCCAACTCATTTCATCGACGCCTATGGCGAACAATGATTCGAATTTAGGATTAATCCGCTCGTTTATCGCTTTAGCCAAAACTAATTTATTTATGAAAAATGTAGCGGTATGTCCAAAGTAGAAAATAAGTGGGTGCCTTAGCTTTTCTGGCCGTTCGTAAAAGGCATCGTCATTGGCCAAACATGAAAAAAGTGATTCGTAGGTATCGAATGAATCAAGAAAATACGCTTTAATTTCAGCGCGCTTTTGATCTACGGTTCCCTTCCTTAGGTTGAGCGTGGGCATTGCTTGCATACTATCCTCTCGGGTTCTCTGATTTTCTTACTGCTGATCACGCCGAAAACCAAAGATTAACAGCGGATAGGAAGAATTAGTCTCAGCAGTACGGTTTAACTAGTAGCAAATCTATTTATTTTTATCAGGCTTCAGTGAATAAAACACTATATATACATAGACTTTATGATGAAATGCAGTTTAGTTACAAAATAGAGACAGGATGAGATCAGATTTTATTTCATATGAAAGCGAAAACCTTAGGTCTGGTGGGCTAATAATGGGCTTCTCACCCTCACTCATTCATACTTTTCTTAACGTATAAAAAAACCCGCAACAATGTGCGGGTTTCTCGAAAATGGCGGAGAGTGAGGGATTCGAACCCCCGGTGGGTTTGACCCCACGTCTGATTTCAAGTCAGGTGCATTAAACCGGGCTCTGCCAACTCTCCTGAAGTGGTGTGTATAATAATGAATTTATTCACTCTGTAAAGCACAAATTCAATAAAATCAATCAAGTGGTTAAAAATTTAGCATAAAAAAACCCGCAACAATGTGCGGGTTTTTCGAATGTGGCGGAGAGTGAGGGATTCGAACCCCCGGTGGGTTTGACCCCACGTCTGATTTCAAGTCAGGTGCATTAAACCGGGCTCTGCCAACTCTCCTGAAGTGCTGCGTATAATAATGAAAAAAATAAGTGTGTAAAGCGCTAATTACTGTAAATCTAATCAAGTGCTGATTTGATAAACAATATGCTCAAAATTTGGCTTTAAAACACTTAAAATTCGTAATATACGCTAGCTATGTTGCCACAAAAACATGCTTGCAGGCTTGTCCAATAACGTTAGCCGATAAAATTTGTCTGCTGCGCGTTGATTTGCCCCATAGCACACATGAAGTGGTAACAAATGCTCTTCTCTGGGATGGGCAAATGTAGCCTCAGGTGCATCTTGCCAATGAATTAATGCATCAAGTCTATGTTCATTCTCTAAAAACTTAGTTGTCATGGTTTCTTGCAGCCACAAATCAAATTGCGCTGCGCGCTCATACAATGATTGCTCGCGTTTAAAGAAAGCACTCATATTGTGAAACGATGAACCTGAACCCAATAAAAGAACATTATCGATACCGCTTTTTAGTATGGCTTCGCGTATAACATTACCCAATGTGAGATGAAAATTAGGCTCAAGGGTTTGTTTAAGTGACACTTGAATACACGGGATGTCAGCGTTTGGAAACATTATTTTTAGGGGAACAAACATTCCATGATCGTAACCCCGCTCCTCATCTAGCTGCGCTGCAATACCATTTTGACTAATCGTCTCACAAATGTGTTCAGCAACATGTGTATTACCCTTCGCAGGATAGGCAATTTTATATGCCTTATCAGGGAAACCATAATAATCGTAATACAACTCGGGGGTTGCATTTGACTGTACAGAAACAAACGGTGCTTCCCAATGCGCACTAACAACAATAATCAAATCAGGCTTATCCATATCGCTAACAAGCTGCTGTAATGTAGTCACCATTTCCGTGTGACTGCTGTCACCTAGCAGTGGCAATGGCCCCCCTCCATGAGAAATATAAGCGGTTGTTAATTTTGTCATAACACACCCTCCACTATCGCTTATTGTTACAAACGTAGATACAAAAAAAGCGGTAGAGACAATCGTCCTACCGCTTAACACACTGATCTGTTTATTCAAATTTACTTGCTATAGCTTTATCGACAGAGAACTTTCCGCCGCCTTGTATAGCAAGGGCAACGGTAATGGCAAGCAACGACAACGCGAACTCATAACCGTTGTTACTCATGAATAAACCATTGCTAAAGTGAACACTGAAAATAGCGATTACCATAGTAAAAGCACTAACGATAGCGGCTGGTCGAGTGAGTAAACCTAAAATCAGCGCTATACCTCCGAAGAATTCCGCACTGCCCGCCAGCAAAGCCATCAAGAAGCCTGGCGCCAGACCAATGCTTTCCATCCATTGACCAGTACCTTCTAAACCGTAACCACCAAACCAAGCGAATAATTTTTGCGCGCCGTGCGCAGCTAAAATAATACCCGTAGGTACACGTAGTACAAGATTCGCTAGGCTGTCGTTAGTTGTAAATAGTTTATTTAGTAGTTGCTTGTTCATGATCGTTTCCTCAATATTTCGATTTCATTTCACGTGTTAGCGGGGATGGCTAACGGTATGGATATAGAATAGTTTCCAATATGATTTGAATAAAGACGTCAAATATTGAATGATTACCAACAAAGCGTTTGCAATTGGGTGAAATACAATGGACAGAATTGATCTTTTAAAAACATTTCTCGTTGTGGCGACTGAAGGTAGTTTTACGAGAGCTTCAATAAAACTTAATACCTCTAATCAGTTAGTCAGCAAATACATTGCCCAATTGGAGAAACAATTAGATGTAAGGCTATTTAACCGAACCACACGAAAAATTCACCTCACTGAAGCAGGGCAACAGTGCTTACAACACGCTAGGCACATAGTTGAAAGTATGGATGACATGCAGGGTCAGTTGGGCTTACTCAACACCCAAGCAAAAGGCATTTTGCACGTTAGTGCACCTGTGTCATTTTCCACACTTCATTTGTCATCTTGTTTAGGGGCGTTCCAACAGGCACATCCGCAGGTATCGGTAAACCTGCAATTAAACGATAGAAAGGTCGATGTAGTAGATGAAGGCTTTGACGTTGCGCTTAGAGCCGGACAACTAGCTAGCTCGTCGCTGGTGGCGATAAAAATAACGACAATAAAGTTAACTCTCTGCGCGTCACCGGCTTATTTGAAACAGTACGGTACACCTTCTCATCCATCTGAGCTTCACCCAGATCACTACCTTGAATACGCTTATGTTAATTACGACAACGACGACTCTGAATTAATACAAGCGCTCAAAGCTAATGCGCAAAAACGTACTCCACGCCTAACAGCAAATAATGGAGAGGTACTTACCGACGTTGCAAAACATGGGCTCGGTTACGTTTTACAACCAACCTTTATTGCATACAACGCCATAAAAAATGGGGAGCTTGTGCCAATATTAGAAGACTTCGTTCCACAATCTATTGCGCTTTATGCCGTTTACCCCCATAGAAAGTTGGTTTCCAATAAACTGCGTGTTTTTATCGACTTTTTAAAAGCGTATTTTGCAGACACGCCGTATTGGGACGAGTGATTATTCAATAGCACTGCGTTGAAAATCACTGTCCACAACACACTGTTAATAGTGTTAAATCAAGTAGCCACTACGTTCTAAATGTTTCCATAATGGCTGGAACCCCTGGAAACATGCCAATAAGGGCCATCACCATACAAAGTACAGCAAAGGTAACACCGGGTATTAGCCACCGACCTCGTTTACCTAGTTCTTCGGCTCGGTCTTTACATCCAACCAAACCTAAATTATCTAATAACATGGTAAATGACCAACCAAATACAGGGTTAACAAGTACCGACGAAATAACTACCAATGCCGCAGACTGGGTAGTTTTGCCCTCACGTGTCATCTGCATGCCAGCTTCCATAAGGGGGAGAAAAACCCCTACAATTAAAGCCACACACAGCACAGGTGGCCAAATCGCTAAATCCATTGGATATCCCCACAATGCGGCAATGATGCATAGTATACCTGTAACCAAAGCACCACCCGGAATTGGTCGACGAGCAATGGATGCAGGAATTATGTACGTCCCCCAAGACGAAGCAATGTTTCCCCCCCCGAGTAAACTTCCTACCGCCTGTCTACCAGACGCTGCGATCATGGTGTCATCAATGTCCATCAACGCTCTTTCACTCTTTTTAGGATAACTGAGTTTTTGAAAGACTTGGTGTCCTAGGAAATCGGGTGACCACATAGCAACGGCTAATACTGCAAAAGGAAGCACAGCGATAAAGTGTGAAAGACTAGGAAGCCCAAGTTGCCATCCACTTGACTCACCCCACCAATACGAAGGGTTTAAATGTGGCATGCCTGGCGCTGTAGTGAATTCAAAAGGTGCGCCTAATGCAAGCGCTAGCACTGCGGCCATGGCTGCACCTAAAGGAATGGCTAGCCATCGTTTTTGAATGTGCTCTAACCATGCATACATCAATATGGTGGCAATAAGCACAACAAAAGCAAGATATGCCAAATCGTAAGATTCGGCCCATGCAAATAACTTCTTAACCTGGCCGGTTATTCCAATAAACCCCAAATACAGCAGTAGACCGCCGCACACACCATTACTGGTTAGCTTAGCAAGCGCACTTCCACCTTTTGTAATGCCCAACAATAAACCAAAAACACCAATTAGAAGGCCAAGCGCCATTGGGTGACCGCCAGAAGCTACGATGATTGGTATAAGCGGTAGTAGAGGACCATGTGTACCAGCCAAATTGGCAGAGGGATTGAGGAAACCAGAGACAAAGATTACAAAAAGCACCGCAGCAATAAGCAGTTCAAATCTTACATTTTCAATTACAAAATCAGCGGACAAGCCTAGTGGCGCAGCAAAGGCCCCTACTACAGCGGCAACCATAACAATTTTACCAATGGTAGCGGCAACACCCGGTACGAGATCTTCCCACTCAATACCGTAGTCTATAAAGGGTAAGTTAGGACGCCACCGCTTCGGTGATAATACTTGCAGTTCATGATTGAGGTAGTCTTCTCGATTTTTGAAGTTTGAACTGCCTTTGTGAAGAGATTGATAGCTGGGTTGTTCGTTTGACACTTAACACCTTCGTACTGCGCGAAAAAAACGCAAAGCCTAAAGGTGTCGGCTACAGGTCACAATGCGACTCTGGTCGTATACTTTAGTATAACACCATCAATCGATCTCACAGTTTTGCTGCCCTTCGATGGAAATTGAGCCAACTATCTCGGTATCGTCCAGATCAACTTTTGTATTTGTCATATCACTTATAAAATCTGTCAATAATGCTTCGTTAATCATAGCCATCATCTGAATATGGCTCAGCGACGAGTACTGCCTTACAACAATATCGCTTTTTTTCTTGAGCAATTCCGGTAGCTCTATGTTACTGCCTACAATCTCATCTTTTAATGACATGTAAATCCGTGTTTTGTGTGCTCTTGTAAGCGCCAGATTTTGGGAAACGTTAACGTCAAAAGGCACTATATTTGCGCTTTCAAATAGAATGTCTGTGGCACTGATTATATCTTCGCTGTCTATCAGCCAAGAAAAGGCGTTGCCATCTTTATGTTTATTAAACATTGCTAACGCTGAGTCAGTAAAGCTGACCATTGGTGCAATTAGATAAAGGTTTACGTTATCCAGTTTTTTGGCAAGTGTACTTGCTGCAACAGCCCCCATTGAATAACCAACTAAGTGTACCTTTGTGGCAGGGTGCTGATGTATGAAATGCTCTATCGGTTCAACGCTCCCTAAACCGAATGTGAAATTTTCTCCATGCTCGGGTTTGGGTGCTACAACAACTGATGCGCCGGTGATGTGTGCTAACCAGCGTTGCAGTAAAACAACGAACTGTGGCTCCATCATATATCCTGGAAAAATGATGATAAGCTCATTTTGTAAAACTTGCGTCGCAATTGGCTCTTTAGTGCCTGCATATGTCCATTTAGTGGTTGAATTTCCACCAATAAGCGTCAAGTCTATGCTAAACCCTTCGTCATTAGCGTGGTTTTTAGAATGGCGTAAGGCATATAGCTCAATACAATTGTGCGGTTCACTACATGCTAGGTTCGTCTCAACAATTTGACTCAAGTCAGCTTCAATTTCATTCGCTTCAGGGTTTGCAATTCGATGGGCAATATACGACGCGCAACCGCTAAGTGCAGCGAGAGCTATAGCCAATGCTCCAACACGAACGACTGAGAGTAAAAAGGTTTGACTCGTCCGATTCATCAACTACCCGCCCTATCATGAAGACGAGCAATAGTAGTAAACGTTTCAAGCGACTTTTTCACATGGCTTTTAGAAACGGGCGTAATGCCGGCTAGCCAGCAATTGTTTTCGTGCGCGATATCAAGCTTTAGCGCAATCTGCATAACCAATGTCGTTAAAGTATGTGCAAATTGGGCAACGCCTAGTTGTTTTATTTGATTACTAAAGGAAGGTACTTCTTGAGTCACCTTTGATGACATGATTTCTGTCATAATCTTTTCATGAATACACGCCGCTAACTGTCTATGCGTGATGGGGGTGTTTAAGGGATATGTGCACGCCAGAAGGGCTTTATCGTTTTGACTCACTGATGTGTCTAAAGGCACCCAGAAACCAAAGGCGCGTTGAGTTGAATTGGCGCTATTTACAATATTCGTGTCGTCTTGCATTGTGTCTTCCTTGAACCTAACGCAAACGAAACCGTATTATAAAAGTCTTTAAAGTTCAAATACTAAAAAGCAAAAAAACCGCAACAGTGTGCGGGTTTTTAGGATATGGCGGAGGGATGTGCTCGGGTACATCCTGTACCCGCCCCTTCGGGCGCCTTCGGCGGCACCAATCGTTCCCGACGATTGGTCGAACCCATGGGATTCTTATCAAGTCCGCATTTTCCTTCAAACAAAACAAAAACGCCCCACATTGCTGTGAGGCGTTTTTGATTAATATGGCGGAGAGTGAGGGATTCGAACCCCCGGTGGGTTTGACCCCACGTCTGATTTCAAGTCAGGTGCATTAAACCGGGCTCTGCCAACTCTCCTGAAGTGCTGCGTATCTTAATGATATTTTTATGACTGTAAAGTGAAAAATGAAAAAAGTTGTTTAAGTGCTGACATTTCAATCAAATACATCAAAACTTACACATTTAAGCTGGTTTTATCGTCATCTAACATCAATTTCATATGAAACCACTTGAAAATGGGAACTAAAAGCCATACAACATACACTAAATAATTGTGTACCATTTCGGTCATATAAGTCCTATTGGAGGAAACAATGGATCAACGTTCGATGTATTCAAGTGCATCTCAACCATCGGTATTGCAAACGAACAAGGTTCTACGCAATACCTATATGCTGCTTGCGATGACACTAGCGTTTAGTGCGGTTTGTGCTGGTATAGCAATGGCGGTAGGCATTTCTCCTATGATGTCCCTTGTTATGACTATTGGCGCATTCATTACGCTTTTCGTAGTGCAGAAGAAAGCAGATTCTGCATCTGGTATTTACTGGGTATTCGCCTTTACTGGCTTAATGGGCGCTTCTCTTGGCTATACACTGCAATATTATCTTGCTTTCGCTGGTCCAGGACTAATTATGGAAGCCCTAGGTGCAACAGCGTTGGTATTCTTTGCATTATCAGGCTATGCATTAACCACTAAGAAAGACTTTTCGTTTATGGGCGGCTTCTTGGTTGTTGGACTAGTTGTCGTATTGGTAGCAGCAATTGCAAACATCTTCTTTGCAGTGCCGGCTGTTAGTCTAGCGATTAGCGCTGCTATCGTGTTTATTATGTCTGGATTCATTCTATTTGACACCAGCCGTATCATCCACGGTGGTGAAACTAACTATATTCGTGCGACAGTTGGGTTATACTTAAATATCTACAACTTGTTCACGTCAATCCTTCACCTACTAGGTGCTTTTGGTGGCGACGATTAATTGCACGTTTAAGGTTTAATAATAAACACCCCTTAATCGGGGTGTTTTTGTTTGTATGGCAGAATACTCAGTACTTATTACTACATCACCGTTTCATGGCGATAGCGCTATGCGCGCCCTCGCCTTCATAGAAGGTGCAATTGCCAATGGTGATACCATTAACAACATTTTCTTTTATGGCGATGGTGTGTATCACACCAATAACCTTATGTTACAAACTGGCGACTCACATTTCGCACATGGCGATTGGAAACAGCTCGCCACCACCCATGATATTCAATTACTGGTTTGCATAACGGCCGCAGTTAAACGAGGCATCGTCAGCCAACAAGAAGCACAAGAAAATGGCATTGGCTTTGCCAATTTACACGCGCCGTTTGAACAGGCCGGTCTTGGCGAGTTTTTTACCGCCCTTCACGAATGTAACCGACTGGTACAGTTTTAATGGCTACGTTACTTATACGCTTCACACAAAGCCCCTACGGCAGCACAACAAGCCAAGATGGATTAGACTTCGCGCTAGCCGCAACTAACTATGGCCATGACTTAAAGGTGCTTTTTGAAAATAACGCTGTACTTCAGTTAACTAAAGCCGATTCAATAAAAGGGTTAAAAAATCATAGCAAGCGCTTAGCGTCTATGCCTTTTTTTGATATTGAAGATTGTTATGTGTGTAAGGACAGTGCTACTGCACTTAATATTGATCACACGCTAAATAATGTCGCATTGTTTGAAGAACTCGACTGTCAGTGGATTTCAGCCGATGCCAAGCTAGCGCTAATCAACAGTGTTGACCATGTGGTGACGTTTTAATGCTTATTTTGATTACTCATCCTCACCTTTCTTTAGCAGACAAGTCACTTTTGAGCGCCACAATTAAACAGTCTACGTTTGTGGCTGTAGTGTGTACTGGCGACGGTGTTTACGCCCCCATGTTAAACCATGCTCTTTTTGAAGCGCTATTGACCTCTACCACTGGCAATATTGAATTGTGTGCGCTCAAAGATGACATGGCAACGCGTGGCGCTAATTTAGTTCAAGGTATAAAACCAATTTCAAATCAAGATTTCGCTGTACTTTCGTCAGCACATCAACAATGGGTAACACTGTAATGACGCAAGAAACTTTTAGCTTTTCTTACAATGGCAAAGATATCGCAACTGACAAAGCGGGTTACCTATTGGACTACAAACAGTGGGACGAAGGAATGGTTGAAGTATTAGCCCAAGAAGAGAGTATTGAGCTTACTGAAGCCCATTGGGAAGTTGTACGGTTTGTACGTGCGTTTTACGAAGAGTATGAAACGAGCCCAGCTATTCGGGCATTAGTTAAAGCAATGGCTAACAAATTTGGTCCTGAAAAAGGTAACAGCCGCTATTTACAAAGACTGTTCAAACGCGGTCCTGCCAAACAAGCCACTAAGCTTGCTGGACTTCCGAAGCCAGCTAAGTGTTTGTAGCTAAACAATATTTTCACTAAGGAAAATTTTGTTAGTAAACATAAGAGCAAGTTACGCATAACCATTTGGTTACGAATAACCTTTGTTCGCATCTAGAATGCTTATGACGCACTTAATGGAATAGACTCACCTAATGGCTCAGCGCCTTTAAAGGTTTTAACGCTTGTCACTTTAAGGTCAGTATAAATTTTCGGGGTTACAAGAAGCTGCTCTACCTCATAGTTTGCATCCCCATGAAGCCATGCTTCTATTACGCTTTTATTGTGTGGTAGAAAGCACGGAATAGACTTCTCGTGAAACTGGCTAAACCCTTCTACAGGCGGGCGCGTGATTACGGCACATGAATACAAACCATTACTGAAAATACGATATACTGCGCCAAGCAAAAACGCGCCGTTTTTAGGTTCTATCAAATAGTGGGATTTACCTTTTCCCGTAGAACTAGGGTTAGATTCACCAATAGCGGTCGCTACCACAACGCCTCTACGATGCGTTATTGCCTTTTTCCAAAATGGGCTATCGATATTCCTAGCGTTAAACGTAGTCCGTTCACCTAATTCTAATTCCTGCCCTTGAGGCTTTGCGTCAAACCACCATGTAGCGTCTATGGTCTTTGATGGGCTTACAATAAGGTTGGTAATACGTTTGCTTGCGATTTTCCCAAAGGCCGGATAGAAGTTGATGACGTTGCCGTCTGTCTTTTCATTCTCAAAAAACGGAATAGTTTGCTGTAACCCTACTTCTTCCAGTAACGCAATAACGGCCGGAGAGTCTGTAACACGCTGAATAAACCCACACATATTGCCCCCATACGTTCAAAGCTAAGCCTTTAGTACCACTCGCCAGTTATTAATGAATGCGTGATGTCTTGACGCTAAATCGTTGATCCAGAAAGTGGTGATATCCATATTTTTTTCAGAAAGATAACTGCCTACTCTAAGCCTACAAGAACGCGTTTCTTGACCATCTGTTTGTTTTATTTTTGTATACGTGCTTGGCGCTGATTTCAAAAGGTCGGACGTCAATGCAGAAAGCGTATGCTCATCATCAAAATGCATATCGTATTCAATAGTGTGAAAAGCGCTTACATCGACACCAGTATTTGCCAGAAGAGATACTTTTGATAGAACATCTTCTGTATTCAACACGTTGCGCATAAACCTGTGTGCACCTAAATTGATTGTTCGGACTTTGTATGGACTGATTAAAACACACTTTGCATAAAGACATAATAAGAATTATATGTCAGAAGTATGACGTACTGAGAATTTACAACCCGACGTCAAAAGTGAAACCGACGGGTAAGCGAAGTATCGCACTCGGGTTACTTCGCTATCCTTATGGTCGTGTTTATAAATACTAGTCGCAACGGTAAGACTCGAGTTCAGTCTTTTTCACAATGCGGCAAATGGTAAAAGTTGATTTTGGTTTCAGATCCATAGTGCTGCCTTTAGTACCGTCAAACACGTATGCATAGTTTTGACTATCATAAATAGCAACTTCCCACTTCTTTCCTTTGGGCCTTGTTAAAAAAGACACACTATTGGGCATACCAATTTTATCTCTTAATTCTATAAATGAATCACCAATTTTGGGATAACTATCAGATGCTAGGGTAAAGGGAAGATAAAAGATGCCTATTAGTGCGAGGTATCGTGCTTTTTTCATAAATAACATTCCTTGTTTAACTGCACACAGACTTTAACGCTTCAATATTTGGGTGTCAAAGCACAGGCTTCGCCATCAACCATTTTGTCGTAAAGCCCGCGCTGGTAAAGAGCGCCACTACTCCACACAACCATGGTAAGGCTCCTTCCCAACCGCTCCATTTCATTTGAGCAAACCCGAATACGAAAATATACGCGACCAGTGCCCATACCAATACTACACTAATTAAATTTCCTATTTGTGATGTCATGAAAATCCTTTACAAGTTGTTTCCTATAGACGCTACGCTAATTACAAGCCCGTAGCGCCTGAACTGTTGTTACACAACACAGCTATGCTTGCGAACGCGAGGCACCGATTAGTTTTTTTTTGCTCGTGTGCTCCCATGATACATTGAATACTAACAACAAAAAGCCAGCAAAAAAGCTCAACCCGCCAAAGTATAAATAGCGAAAGTTTCCGTGTAATTCATACTGTTGGTCAAAGTTAGCCCCTTTTAATGTGGGGATAAGAATATCAACAATCCATAGTCCAAAAAACACACTGGATAGCGCAAAAGCAACCAACCAAGCGTATTTGATAATAAAGCCTAAACTCATGTTTTCAAATGTACTAACGGTTTGTAATTCAAGGGGCGTAACGCCAAACACAGAAGATAGTGCTTTTGTCGTTTCAAGTGAGGCGACCCCACTTTTTTCAACTCGCTGTATAGTTCTAACGCTCAGGCCACTAGCTGATGCCAGCTCCTCCTGACTCCAGCAATTACTCGTTCTCAACGTTAAAATTTTTTTCGTGTTAAGTTTCACTTCGTTACTCATTTTATAAACCCACTTATTGTAAAAAGTGAGGTAATTTTAACTAATACTTCGAGCAGCCCCCTGACATTAACTCGACACGCCCATGCCATTGTCATGACATTAACACGACAGTAACGTGACGATACCGAAAATATGAGATTTATTCTCCACCACCACCGCCGCCATCAGAAAAACTACCGCCATCACTACTGCCCATTGAAAACCCACCACTGTCATTTGCAGCCATAGATTCAAGTGATGTAAAGCTAAAATCGTTTGTGTTGTTAAAACACACAAGCGCAATTTCTTCGCGTAGCGACGCGTAATCACACGACGTATTTAATTCGTTTTGAATGTCAGAAAATGCTAAGGGGCTGCAAAACATTGCATAAGCATAAAGAAATTCATTGGACGACATTGATGAGTTGCGATATTTACTAAACCTGTCCTTAAGCGCACGATCTACTTGTCCTTTTGTGTAGCACTCGTTTTTACCAAACAATGCCACAAGCGTTTTCGGTAGCTTTCTAGCAAATTTTTTGATCTTCCGTTTTCGTTTGAAATTCTCGAACATTTTTAATCCCTTCTAAGGTAACTATTCAATCTATTTTACCGCGCAATAAAACCAGCATTGCACTATAGAAGCGACTAATCAACAAACAAAATTCTAACGCGCGTAACGCATATAACGATGTAAACAAAAAAAGGCCCAGCGGTGGTAGCCGCTGAGCCTTTAACATCTAGCATCAAATTGCAACTTGACGCAACAGTAACAAAGTTACTGCGCTTTGATAACCTCTTGGCCATTCATGTATGGCACAAGCGTTTTAGGTACAGTCACACTGCCGTCTGCTTGTTGGTTGTTTTCCAGTATCGCAACTAATGTACGACCAACCGCAAGACCAGAGCCGTTAAGTGTATGCAGCAATTCTGGTTTGTTTGTCTCTGGGTTACGGAAACGCGCTTGCATACGACGAGCCTGGAAATCCAACATGTTTGAACATGATGAAATTTCACGATAGGTATCTTGGGCAGGCAACCACACTTCTAAGTCGTATGTTTTACACGCGCCAAATCCCATATCACCAGTACATAACAACACTTTGCGGTAAGGCAATTCAAGTTTCTGAAGAATAACTTCTGCATGGCCTGTTAGTGCTTCAAGGGCATCAAAACTGTCTTCAGGCTTAACCAACTGTACCAATTCAACCTTGTCAAACTGGTGTTGACGAATAAGTCCACGAGTATCTCGACCATATGAACCTGCTTCAGAACGGAAGCACGGTGTGTGCGCCGTCATTTTCACAGGCAATGATTTGGCATCAAGAATTTCGTCACGCGCGATATTTGTAAGTGGCACTTCAGCGGTCGGGATAAGGCTTAGGCCTTGACCTTCTTCTGTTGCGGGTTTTGTGTGAAACAGATCTTCACCAAATTTTGGCAACTGGCCTGTACCGTAAAGGCTATCGGCATTAACCAAGTAAGGCACATACATTTCTTGATAACCGTGCTCTTGGGTGTGCGTGTCTAACATAAACTGCGCAATAGCGCGGTTTAAACGCGCGATATCGCCACGCATAACCACAAAGCGACTACCCGTTAACTTGCTAGCAGTGGCAAAATCCAAACCATTGTTAAGGCCTTCCGCTATATCAACATGGTCTTTAACTTCAAAATCGAATGTACGAGGCTCACCCCAACGCGAAATTTCAACATTGTCGTCCTCGTCCTTACCTTCTGGTACAGACTCGTCGGGCAAGTTCGGAATGCCTTGCGTAAACGTGTTAATTTCTTCTAGTAACGCGTTAAGCTCTGTCTTTGCCGCATCCAACTCATCGCCAAGCTTACCCACCTCAGCAAGTAGAGGCGCAATATCTTCACCTTGCGCTTTTGCTTTACCAATGGATTTACTTCGTACATTGCGTTCGTTTTGCAGATCCTGTGTTCTGGACTGAAGTGTTTTTCTTTTTTCTTCAAGCGAACTGAAAGCTGCTACATCGAGGTCAAAACCACGGGCAGCCAATCGCTTGGCTGTTTGTTCTATATCGCTTCGCAAACACTTTGGATCTAACATGTGTTTCTAATTATCCTTTCATTAATTCAATTGCTAGCCACCCTGCTAACAAGCAGGCGCCAACGTTAAGAAATACATTTGCTATCGCTCTTTGCCATAGCCCATTTTCTAGTAAAGTTAACGTTTCTACAGAGAACGTTGAGAATGTGGTAAACGCGCCAAGTAATCCAACACCAATTAACGCTCTATAAGGCGAATCGGCCAAATCATGACGCTCTATAAAGCCGTACAAAATCGCCAAAGCGAACGACCCTACAACATTCACGGTTAGTGTACCAAACGGCAGGTGTTTTCCAAATAAGGAATCTACCGTAGTTGTAACAAAATACCGCAAACAAGCGCCTGTTGCGCCGCCTGCGGCAATAAAACAGTACAACGCTATCCCTTGAGGCACGATGTCACTCCCAATCTTCTCAAATTTTGTTTATTTATTAGGCACTAAAGTGCACGAGCGTGCAATGCCTTTTGACAACACTTTACCGCTTATTCCTACTTTGTGCATTAAGTGAATCAAGATAGTCACGTTTTGCTTTTAGTGCTTTTTCTAAACCGCGCTCGTTGGGGGTGTAAAAGCGCTGTGGACCGATAGATTCAGGAAAGTAGGTTTCACCTGCAGCAAACGCATTCGGCTCATTGTGTGCATAGCGATAACCATCGCCATGGCCTAGCTCTTTCATCAATTTCGTAGGCGCATTTCTTAAATGCATAGGAACTGGGGCATCTGACGTTTTTCTCGCCAGTGCTTTAGCATCATTAAACGCCATGTAAACGGCGTTGCTTTTTGCTGCAAGTGCACAGTATACCGCAGCCTGTGCAATAGCTCGCTCCCCCTCAGCAGGTCCAACGCGGTGAAACGTGTCCCAGGCATTGATGCACAGTTGCATAGCGCGAGGGTCAGCATTACCAATGTCTTCTGACGCAATAGCAAGAAGTCGCCTTCCAACATATAACGCATCACCGCCACCGTCGAGGATCCTAGCGTACCAGTAAAGCGCTGCATCAGGGTCAGAACCGCGCACTGACTTATGAAAAGCTGAGATCAAATCGTAGAAGGTGTCGCCCTTATTATCGTAGCTTGCCACCTTTTGACCAACGGCCTGCTCAATATCACCGATTGATATACTTGCGCCATTAGTAAAATCAGCAGAAAGCTCCAAATAGGTCAATAAGCGCCTTGCGTCACCACCACTTAGCTCAATTAGCGCTGCTTTTGCATTCTCTTCAATGCTCAGGCCTCGCTGTCCTAGCCCTTTGTTTTCATCTTTTAAAGCCCGTTCTACTAATGTGTCCAGAGCTTCTTGTTCAAGGGGCTTGAGCACATACACCCTCACACGCGATAACAATGCGTTATTAAGTTCAAAAGACGGGTTTTCAGTAGTAGCACCAATGAAAGTCACTACCCCCGACTCCACAAACGGCAAAAACGCATCTTGCTGGCTCTTATTGAACCTGTGTACTTCGTCAACGAACAATAGTGTGCGTTGATTGTACCTCGCATTTTCTTCAGCAGTGTCCATCGCCGCTCGAATGTCTTTCACACCTGAGGTCACTGCCGAAATACGCAAGACTGATGCGTTTGTGTATTGTGCAATCAGTTCAGCAAGCGTAGTTTTACCGGTACCCGGAGGCCCCCATAAAATCATTGAGTGACAATGACCCGCTTCAAGCATCTTCCGCAAAGGCTTGTCGTTGCCCAAAAGGTGAGCTTGGCCGCTGTATTCTTCGATTGAGGTAGGTCGCATTCGCGCTGCAAGCGGCGCAAATGCCTGATTAGCTTGATTCATTAGCGAAGAGAACTACCGTTGATCATCCACAATATAACTGTCGGGTATGTCTACTGAGAACGTGTCTGCAGCTAGTGGAAAACGCGTTTCAATATTATTGAAAACTAACGTACTAATTTGCTGTTGGGCGTCCAACATATTAAGCGCAGCCAGTTTGTTGTCTTGGTTAAAAGTAAGCGTCAGTGTTTCAATCTGCCCGCCTACTTCTTTAGGCGTTATTTGATAGCTACTTAGCATCTGGGCAGCCGCTTCGCCCTCAACACTAGATGTATCAACTTTGTGAATTGTAAACTTATTCCACGTTTCAGCATCACTGGCTGTTAAGAGCACGATAGGATTATCTTTAACTGCTTGATCTTGTGAAATAACCGTAACTTGCTCGACAAATGAATCGACATTCCATACTGCACTGCCATCAGCTATCAATAGAGTTTCGTCAGGAAATGTGGTTTCCCAACGCAGTTTATTAGGGCGAGTCATAGTCAGCACGCCTTGCGCCTCATGAACAATGTTCTGCTCAGCATCAACAACGGTTTGTTCAAAACCTGCGCGGAATTGTTTCATGTCCCGTAATAGTACTTGCAAGCTGTCACCGTCTGGACTGCTACTTGTAGCTACCGCACTAACCTGTTCTTCAACATCGCTTGAAGGAGTAATTGAATGTTCATCGCTAATCTCGTAAGCGCTATACGCGGTATTCGAGCACGCTAATGCCAAAGCACTTACAAAATACACTGATACGGCTTGTTTCATCGTTCTACTCCGTGTCTACTCTTTGTGGACTGGTGGCGCGAGTACCTCGCGATTACCGTTATGTCCCTGTGCACTTACGACCCCACTCATCTCCATTTGTTCCACTAAGCGCGCTGCTCTGTTGTAACCAATTCTAAATTTACGCTGTACGCTACTGACGCTAGCGCGTCTTGTTTCAGTCACAAAAGCCACGGCTTCATCATAAAACGCATCGAACTCTTGATCTTCACCTTCAGGTTGCTCACCCGGCAATAGCACCTCTGCAGAGGCTTCGCCGTTTAGAATCTCATCGATGTACTCTGGCTCTCCACGCTTTTGCCAATCGGCTACTACGGCATGTACTTCATGATCGTCAACAAACGCGCCATGTACACGCGTAGGTACTGGGCTTCCAGGTGGTAGATAAAGCATATCTCCCATTCCTAGTAGGGTCTCTGCGCCTTGCTGATCTAATATAGTTCGAGAGTCTATTTTACTTGAAACCTGAAACGCGATACGAGTTGGAATGTTTGCTTTAATTAAGCCCGTGATGACGTCAACAGACGGTCTTTGTGTTGCAAGAATTAAGTGAATCCCAGCTGCACGCGCTTTTTGAGCGATACGCGCAATAAGTTCTTCTACTTTTTTACCCACAATCATCATCATGTCGGCAAACTCATCAACCACAACGACAATCGCTGGAAGTTTCTCTAAGTCGGGCGCTTCTGCGTCCATACTTTCTTCACTCTTCCATAGCGGATCTTTTATTGGCGTGCCGTTGGCAATGGCTTCGGTCACTTTGGCGTTGTAGCCTTTCAGATTTCGCACGCCAAGCGCACTCATCAAACGGTAGCGTCGTTCCATTTCTCCGACACACCAACGAAGCGCATTAGCCGCTTCTTTCATATCCGTCACAACTTCGGCCAACAAATGCGGAATACCTTCATATACAGAAAGCTCAAGCATTTTAGGGTCAATCATGATCATGCGAACGTCTTCTGGCGTGCTCTTATAAAGCAAACTCAGGATCATCACGTTCACGCCCACTGATTTACCAGACCCCGTAGTACCTGCAACTAACAGGTGTGGCATTTTCGCTAAATCAACTACTACTGGTTTACCGGAGATATCAGCGCCTAGGACCATCGTTAGTGGTGACTTATTAGATTGGAATGTGTCACAGCTAATGACTTCGCTTAAGCGCACCATTTCTCGTTTCTTGTTTGGAAGTTCAAGCCCAATGACCGACTTACCGGGAATGACCTCTACAACGCGAACGGATATCGCCGACATGGCGCGCGCCAAATCCTTCGACAGCCCTGTTATTTTGCTCACTTTAACACCCGGTGCTAGGTCAAGCTCAAAACGTGTAATCACTGGACCTGGGAATACGCCCACAACGGTAGCTTCAATGTTAAAATCAGCGAGCTTTTCTTCTACTAGTCGTGAGATACCTTCAATTTCTTCAGGCGTTAACGGGTTTTCGTGTTTATCAGCGCGCT
This sequence comes from Alteromonas sp. 009811495, assembly GCF_028865455.1. NCBI lineage: Bacteria > Pseudomonadati > Pseudomonadota > Gammaproteobacteria > Alteromonadales > Alteromonadaceae > Alteromonas > Alteromonas sp. 009811495. Next base: position 2,076,418 of record NZ_CP113972.1, on the reverse strand, counting down.
CTAGAAGGTCAAATGAAGGCATTGGCGGTAAATCAGGATCGATCTCCCCTGCCCTCGCTTTAACCGGTTTTGCACCGAGCGCCGCGGGCGCAAAATTCTGTTCGACAGGCGTGGTTGGCGCAACGTGCTGCTCGGTGGGCTTAATGTCTTTTTCCACATAATTAGCATCGTCATGATGCTGGGCAGGTTGCGTTGAAACTTCGGGTTTTGTGCCAGTTTCATACGGCATATCTTCATCAAATTCTGCCAAGTCGTCAAAATTGATATGAGGGCTTTGCTGCGCGTTTACATCTTTTTCCGCCTCATTCGCTTGGACTGGCTCATGAGTTTTACCAAGACCGACCTTGTCTTTGATGCCGCCTGTTACCGCTTCACGCATACTCGCAAACGAAAAGCTCGCTTTCTTTGGTGCATCACCTTCGTTGAGATCATCAGCCTCATTACTTGTCGATGAAGACGCATTTGTTTCATCATCAAATGCATAGAACGGTGGTTCTTCAATAGCGCTTTCAACTGAAAATGTAGGCTCACTTCGAACAGCGTTGCGTTCTGTCTTTTTAGGTTGCTGCTGCGCTTCGCTCACATCTTCTACTGGCGGCTCGGCGCGCATTGACGTTATATCAAGTTCGCTAGGCGAATGTTGCTCTTCATTCTTGTTCGCCAATGCTAACTTTGGCATCTCAAGCGCAAGTAAGCTCTGTGGGGCGCTAATGAGTTTCTTCAATAACCAAAGTGTTCCTTCTCCTACCTTGTCTACTATTGTTAACCAACTGACCCCGGTTAACAGCGTAAACCCAGTGCAAAAGAAACACAGAAGGAGCAAAATAGTGCCGGCCGTGTTGAAATACGGGACCAATGCAGAGCTAATTACGTCACCAACAAAACCGCCTGCTGAAAAATTAAATACATCGTTAAAATTAATGCTCGCGATACCTGTTGTGCCTAGCGCCATCAACAAGCCGCCGACAATACGAAGGCCAATAGTTAAATAATCAAATTCGTCCAACTCTTTGATGTGTTGAAACAAGAACCAGCCTAGAAAGGCTGCGCCGAATGGCAATAAATACGCAAGATAGCCAAATGTGAACAATAGTAAATCAGCTATCCAAGCTCCCGTTGCACCAACCCAATTGTGGACATCGAGTTGTAATCCTGCCTGACTCCAGCCTGGATCGCCTGGATGAAAAGATGCAAGTGCCAGCAATAAGAAAAAAGCGAAAACACAGGCTATTATCATGCCTGCTTCCCACACTCGCTGAACTCCTGTTAATCGCGCCATAACCCTAAAAACCTTCAATTAACGGGGTACTTGTCAATTTGGTAACCAGACAAGTAACCTAAACACAGTGACAAAAGGCTTAGCGAACCTTCTGTGTTCCTTACTTATTATTATCGTATTGCTCTTTTATTAAGCTTTAATGTGTCTTGTATCCAGCCTTATCCTTAGGAGAAATACAAACACTGTATTTTTGCACAGCCTACCACAAAACGTAATAGTTCAGCCATGCTTTCGTTACTTCAAGTTAATACGCAAAGACGACGTACTCTTAACTTCTTCCATTACAACATAGGTTCTAGATTCGCTCACTCCCGGTAAGCGCAACAAGGTGTCACCTAGCAACTTGCGATAGCTACCCATGTCAGCAACACGTGCTTTCAATAAAAAGTCGAAATCGCCAGACACAAGATGACATTCTTGGATGTCGTCGTGTAACTTAACCGCAGCAGAAAATTCTGCAAAGATATCGACAGATGTTTTCGTCAGCGTAATTTCAACAAAAACCAGCATTGCAGCACCAAGCTTTTCCGGGTCAACCACAGCATGATAGCCCTTAATATAGCCTTGGCTTTCCAATCGCTTAACCCTTTCAAGACAAGGACTAGCACTCAATCCTACTTCTTTTGCCAGTTCTACGTTTGAAATGCGGCCGTTTTTTTGTAGTTGAACCAAGATATTTCTGTCTATTCGGTCAAGGTGTTTTGGCGTTTTCACCAACATATTAAATTTCCTAAAATAGCACTTACACCAAATTATATTCCAATAAGTGACATTCTTCAGCAGATAGTTCGTTTTTTATTGTCGTATACTCGCCGACATAACGCCCTTGTTATTAATGCGGTTGTTTCTTGTCCTTTATAGATTAAAGGCCAGAGCTCAACTAGCCTTTACATGACATTTAATCAATACGAGCCATTAAGAAGCTCACGCAATAAAAGAGGATTACGCATGTTAGTTGGTGTACCAAAAGAGATTAAAAATCACGAGTATCGTGTTGGCTTAACGCCTGCAGCCGTAAAAGAATTTGTTAGCCACGGCCACAATGTACTTGTAGAAACTAAGGCAGGTGATGCAATTGGTTTCACTGACGAAATGTATGTTGAAGCAGGCGCTGCAATTGCATCTACTGCTGAGCAAGTATTTGCTGAAGCTGAAATGATTGTAAAAGTGAAAGAGCCTCAGCCAAACGAATGTAAAATGTTGCGTAAAGGCCAAACTCTTTATACCTATCTACATTTAGCACCAGACCCAACACAAACAAAGTTGCTTGTTGAATCAGGTGCAACGTGTATTGCTTATGAAACGGTAACCGACGATCGCGGTGGTCTTCCACTACTTGCTCCAATGAGTGAAGTAGCAGGTCGTATGTCTGTTCAAGCCGGAGCTCATTACCTAGAAAAAGCACACGGTGGTAGCGGAACACTATTAGGCGGCGTACCGGGCGTAGCTCCGGGTAAAGTATTGGTTATTGGTGGTGGTGTTGTAGGTATTAACGCAGCGAAAATGGCTCTTGGCCTAGGCGCTGATGTAACTCTACTTGACCGTTCACTACCAAGACTTCGTCAACTAGACGATATTTTCAATGGTCAGGTTAAAACAGTTTACTCAACGGTAGACGCCATTGAGCACTATTCTTCAAAAGCTGACCTAGTCGTTGGTGCGGTACTGATCCCTGGTGCAGCAGCACCAAAACTATTAACGCGCGAACACATTGCAGCTATGAAGCCTGGTTCTGTATTGGTCGACGTTGCTATTGATCAAGGTGGCTGCTTTGAAACATCAAAAGCAACTACACACCAAGATCCAGTTTACATGGTTGATGATGTTGTACATTACTGTGTTGCTAATATGCCAGGTGGCGTTGCACGCACATCAACAATGGCGCTTAACAATGCAACCTTACCCTTTGGTCTAGCCCTTGCGAATAAAGGACCAGTTAAAGCAATGCTTGAAGACAAGCATTTACTTAACGGTCTGAATGTTCACGAAGGTAAAGTGACGTACAAAGCCGTTGTAGATGCACTAGGCGCTGAACTAGGTCTTACGTATACGCCAGCTGAAGCAGCACTTAAAGGCGAATAACGCCTGCTTAACGTGATGTAACATAACTAGACGTTACTCAACTAAAAAAAAAGCTCGGATATGTTTTCACATTCCGAGCTTTTTTATGTGGTTAAAAGATTTGCTATGCGCTTATAGAGGCATTTACTGCTTTTAACACGGCAATGGGATCTTCAGCTTTAGTAATGGGTCTTCCCATTACTAGATAATTCACGCCTGCTTTTATTGCGTCAGGCGGCGTCATTACTCTTTTTTGATCGCCCACATCAGCACCAAGTGGGCGAATACCTGGCGTAACAAGCAGAAAGTCGTCGCTGTGTTTTGTACGCAATGCCTGTGCTTCTTGCGCTGAACAAACAATACCATCCAGGCCCGCTTGCGCAGTTAAGTTTGCTAACCGCAGTACTTGCTCTTCTGGTGTCACATTGCTTATTACATCAGCTAATTGCGACTCGTCCATACTAGTAAGTACGGTCACAGCGATAAGCTTAGTTGATGGGTGACTACTATTAGCAATTGCTTCTTTAGCGGCTTGCATCATAGGAATACCGCCAGATGCATGAACATTCACCATCCAAACACCCAACTCTGCGGCGGCCTTACACGCTTTTGCCACTGTGTTGGGGATGTCGTGAAATTTAAGATCGAGAAAAACATCAAAGCCCTTAGCAATAAGTGCTTTAACAAATTCAGGACCGAATAATGTGAACATTTCCTTGCCCACTTTCAATTTGCATAAGCTAGGATCTAGCTTATCTACAAAAGCAAATGCAGAGTCTTTGTTGTCATAGTCTAAAGCAACAATAACGCGTGGGTCGTGCATGTTTAATTATTCTCCGTCTAGCCCTTTAATTGGTTTCACTACGCCCCATTTTTTGCAGCTGGGGCATAGCCAGTATAGTTTACGACCAGAAAAGCCACAGCTGTTACAACGATACTTGGGGCGTTGTAACATTTGTTTTTCAACCAGTTCTTTTAACAACCGCAAGCTGTCGGCCGTCGTTTGATCTGACAGTTGGTCGATGTATAAGCCCATTAGCGTTTTGAAACCGCGCATGGTAGGACGCTTGCGCAACTGTTCAAGTAAATATTCTGCCGCTTGTGCCGTGTCGCCACGTTTAAGTAATACATCAACCATTGCCAAATAGGATGTGGCGCACTCTTGCCAGTGTGCTTCCAAGTTTTGTTGAAACGCTTCCCAGTCTCCAGTTTCTTCAGCGATTTTTTCGAGACTAGGTACTGCTTCGCTGAACCAATTAATATCCCTTTCTGCCACTTGTGTGAAATACGCGTTGGCATCGGTATAGCGTTTCTGGTTAAGTGAGATTTCGCCCAGCATAAGCCAAGGCCTTACGGCATGTTCGTCTGCATTCACGGCTTTTTGCAGTAAGGTCAATGCGGCGCCTTGGCTTTCATTTTTAAGCTCAACCGCAGCCTGCTCACAATAAAAATGGGCTAAACGCTCACAAACCTCATCATTGTCGCCATGACATTGAACCATACGCTCAGCTAGCTCTATTGCGCGCTCCCATTCTTTGGTGGTTTGGTAAATACTGAATAGTTGCTGCTGTGCGACTAGGTAATGCTTTTCACTATTAAGTAATTGCAGAAATGCATTTTCAGCGCGCTCGAGAAATCCGGCTTGCGTGTAATCGTGCCCCAACTCTCTTAACGCATTTTCACGTTGTGCAGGTTGAAGCTCATCGCGGCTAACTAGGTTTTGATGCACTTTAATTGCGCGGTCAATTTCCCCTCGATGACGAAAGAAGCTGCCCATCGCAATATGCGTTTCGACCGTGTCGCTATTGACGTTGATCATTTTAATGAGTGTATCAACAGCTTTATCGGGCTGGTCAGATAAAAGAAAATTCAGCCCTTTATAATAGTGTTTAGAGAGAATACTTGACTGTTTTCTTTGCGCTTGGCGGACACTATTTCGGCCCATTATCCAACCGTATCCAGCCGCAACAGGCAAAAGTAGAAACAGCAGTTCAAGCATTAGTGTTGTTGTTCCAATCGCTGAATTTTATTTTGTGCTGCCATAAGTTGTACACGCAAACGCAGCCAACCTACCAGCATAACCAGAACACCAATTGCCACCCCAATCGCTAGGGTGATAGCAATTAACGTAGACATACGTAAATTCGCTTGAGCGATAAGGTAATTTACGGTTACTTGAGATTCATTTAGTGCGCCAATAACAAATGCAAACGTTAATAGCACTAAAATGAGTATGAATGTCAGGATCCCTTTCAACACTAAACCCTTTTTATTGATTTATTGATAAGAATAGCAAATTGCTCAAAGAGATAATAGGAAAAAGCGAGGGTGAAGGTTCATCTCATTACACTAGATACGTAACAAGCCAGCACGAGTTATGCCGCCCCTTCTCTCTCGGTGTCTGGTCTTTCCGCTTTTGCTATTAGGTTATCAACAACCAAATCGTGATGTAATGCCGACATATTAGTGATAAAGATGCAATGGGTATAACCTGCTTGCATTGTCTCAAGTTTGTCGTACATGGCTTTATCGAGTTTAGAAAGTTGTGCCAGTCGCTTTTTCGTCAATGGCGTTGTAGCGCCATGGCAGCGCACTGCGGTCACATCCGTAGCACTGAGTTGGATTTTACTCTCATCAAGTTGATTTTTGATTTGTGTCCGCAGCTTTGAATAAAGGAAGTCACGTTCTTTGATATAAACTAGTCTGCTATCACTTTTTCTAACGCAGTGAACAACAAGTGCTTGCTCAGAGGTTTCTTTAAACATCGCCTCTAATATTTGAGATTTTGGTTTGGCTTGCCCTTTGTCTGCGAAAAAACCATGAAGCGGGATAATGTTTTGCGTGCGAGAGAACGGATATAAATCGTCTGAAGCGTCGCTTTGGTAAACCGTTTTTAATCTATCTAGAGTAAACCGGTTCATTACGCACAATACCGATAGCGAAGGCATATGCCTAACGGCCAGCTCCCAGATAAAACGGTGGGTGAGGCGCTGTGTACGCGCAATATCGTTTAGCTTGAAATAGGCAGAGTTCTCTTCGACCATAGAATCAACACTGGAACTCACTTTGGCTTTGCGCGCGTCTTCCGTTAAGCACAAACGAACAACGCCATTATCAGCGTCATAGTGCACTACCTTATACTTTTCACCTTTAATTTTAAGGTCTGGTATTGTAACGCGAATTTCTTGCTGCACATCGCTGTTAGGCGCTACTTTTAACTTCATGCCACTTGCACTTAAGTCAGAGACACGGGCATCGATTGATGACAACAACCCTGTTTTAATTGACGCAGCCTTATCCATTAAATATCGCGTTTCGCAGCGCCTATCTAAGTCTTCCTCCATAACATAATCAATTTGCCAGTTCTTTCCACTGGCTTTTAACGTCTTGGACAAAGGCTTAAAATCACATTTAGCAAGCAACGATAAATTACTGAGATAGTTTGTGACATCTTTACAATAAAGCACGTGAGTAATTTGTGCTAAATGCTCGAAGTCCCTGCTTGCGATGTCGTGAATGGCGAAAGCTTTGATTTTATCCTGTTTACTCACTTCATCTAAGCGACAATGAGTACAAATAAAATCCTCGCTTTTTGCCAACAAATACACGAGCGCATTTAATTGACCGAGCGCGAGTAGTTGACGATGCGTGGCGGTGATTTGAATATTGCCACTTTTTGTCTTGATATTACCGTGAAATACATACGCTTCGTTGTATTTTCTCAGTTCTTCAACCAAGGTCGCAAAAATGGGCTTATCTTGCAGACTTGCCAGCGCTTTGGTCGAGTTATTGTGTTCCACGTTAGCTTTAGTATAAAGCGCAATAACTGGCTTTAGCGATGTTTTGTTCGGTGCTAGAAAAACCGGAAGCCATGGGCTATTTTCTAAAATGCGATCGCGCTCTAGTTCTTGCATGGCGCGCTCAATTTCTAAATCACGCTGCAATGGTTGCTTGTAAGCCGTAATACTGACGTAGCGCTTTAACGCGGTAACTAGCGCAGGGTCAAGGTCATCAGGAAAAACAAAACTCGACTCATACTTACCTAAATGCTTGTTGTATTTAACCGACTCTAACTCTAGCGTTACGTCTGTTGGTTCTTTTGTAAGTCCAGCTATTTCGGGCAAGGTAAAGGTAAGCTTATCGCCAGTGCTTGCATTAGGTGGGCGCTTGGTCTCTAGGGAGAACCCTTTGTATGACAGCGAGCTTATTGCACAGTGCCTGCCCTTTTCGAATTGAGCCGACGCAAGCGTGAAATTCGGCCGAATCGCGATATCATCACCAAAATCAATATCGGTGAATGATTGGCTTTCAACATTAAATGCATCGACAATCTTTTTGAATTGCTCTTTCTTTATCTGCGACTGGTAAAAGTCAGAATTCATCACCGATTCAAAAACACCCACGGTGTATCTGTCTTGATAAAGTGATGTTTCGTTTTTAAGTATTTGAGCCCCTACTTTGTCTAAGCGCATCTGAACACCAAAGTGCTTAAACTTCATTACAGGGAATTGTGCAAAGGCAGAGTTATCAGCAGGCGCATCAGTAAGTGACGTTAACCGTACCACTTCCTCTTTGACAACTTTCCTTACGCTACTTGGGAGTCTTTTTGAGAATTTGTTTATCCCCTCTAACAGTCTGTTTTGCTGTTCATAGGGGATTAAAGCACGTATGAGCGGCTGATATTGCTTAATAATTGATTGTTCGTCGCCGGCTGACATTACTTCTACTAATACCGTTTTATTATTATCTGGATAATATATAACCGTATTAATCTACCCGTCAATAGACAAAGTCAACTAAACAAAAGTATAAAAAGCAACCAAGATGATGTTTTGATGGAAAATTAATGTTAATAAAATAGTAAAGCCGCGTTATTTTCACGCTGCTATTGGATGTTAGATTGGACTTGGATGTATTAAAAAAGCCGCTTTTCAGCGGCTTTTAAAATTTTTATGCAATTGACGCATCTACTCTTTCACGAAGCTCTTTCCCTGGCTTAAAGTGCGGTACATATTTACCGTCAAGCTTTACTGTTTCACCCGTTTTCGGGTTTCTACCTACGCGTGGCGCACGGTAGTGAAGAGAAAAGCTGCCAAAACCTCTAATCTCGATACGCTCACCTTTTTGTAAAGTTTGCGCCATCTGCTCTAGAAGCTCTTTAATGGCCAGTTCAAGTTCCTTCGCAGGAATATGACGCGCTTGATCCGCGAGCCGTTCAATTAATTCAGACTTGGTCATGCTTAACCTCATTGTCAATATTATTGTTTAAACAGCTATCGCGAATTGGGTGTGCATTTGCACACCCACAAAAGCATTATTCGCCTTTAGCAGCTTTAAATGCTTCTGCCATCGCGTTAGCGAAACCAACATCTTCTTGTTGGTTAACTTTATCGATAGCTTCTTTCTCGTCAGCCTGATCTTTCGCTTTAACAGATAGGTTAACAGTGCGGTTCTTACGGTCAACGCCCATGAACTTCGCTTCAATGCTATCACCAACGCTTGCTACTTCTGTTGCGTCTTCAACACGCTCTACAGCAAGATCTGCAACGCGGATGTAGCCGTCAACTTCTTCAGCTAGGTTTACAGTAACGCCTTTCGCATCAACTGCTGTTACTGTACCAGTAACGATAGCACCTTTCTTGTTATCTGTCAGATACTTGTTGAAAGGATCTTCTTCGATTTGCTTAACGCCAAGAGAGATACGCTCACGCTCTGGGTCGACTTGTAGTACAACTGCAGAGATTTCGTCGCCTTTCTTGTAGTCGCGAACCGCGTCTTCACCAGACTTGTTCCAGCTGATGTCAGAAAGGTGAACTAGACCGTCGATGCCGCCGTCAAGGCCGATGAAGATACCGAAGTCAGTGATTGACTTGATCTTACCAGACACTTTGTCACCTTTTTCGTGTGACTCAGCAAAAGTTTCCCAAGGGTTAGCAATGCACTGCTTAAGACCTAGAGAAATACGACGACGCTCTTCGTCGATTTCAAGAACCATTACATCTACAGTGTCACCTAGGTTAACAACTTTAGATGGGTGGATGTTCTTGTTAGTCCAATCCATTTCAGAAACGTGTACAAGACCTTCAACGCCGTCTTCGATTTCAACGAAGCAGCCGTAATCAGTAAGGTTAGTAACCTGACCGTTGATCTTAGTACCTTCTGGGTAACGAGAAGCAATTTCTTGCCATGGATCGTTGCCCATTTGCTTCATACCAAGAGAAACACGTTGCTTCTCTTTGTCGAACTTAAGTACTTTAACGTTGATTTCGTCACCAACATTCACGATTTCACTTGGGTGCTTAACGCGCTTCCAAGCCATATCAGTGATGTGTAGTAGACCGTCTACGCCACCAAGGTCAACGAACGCACCGTAGTCAGTAAGGTTCTTAACGATACCCTTGATTTCGTGACCTTCTTCAAGGTTAGCAAGAAGTGATTCACGCTCTTGGCTGCTTTCAGCTTCGATAACTGCACGACGAGAAACAACAACGTTGTTACGCTTAGCGTCAAGCTTGATAACTTTAAATTCAAGCTCTTTGCCTTCTAGGTGAGTAGTGTCACGTACAGGGCGTACGTCTACTAGTGAACCAGGAAGGAACGCGCGTACACTGTTAACTTCAACAGTGAAACCGCCTTTAACTTTACCGTTGATAACGCCCTTGATAGTAACTTTATCTTCGTAAGCTTTTTCCAGCTCAACCCACGCTTCGTGACGCTTCGCTTTTTCGCGAGATAGGATAGTTTCACCGAAACCATCTTCAACTGCATCTAGTGCTACGTCTACTTCGTCACCGATAGCGATTTCTAGTTCGCCTTCAGCGTTCTTAAATTGGTCTGCTGGGATAGCACTTTCTGATTTCAAGCCCGCGTCAACAAGAACGATGTCTTTGTCGATAGAAACAACAGTACCTTTTACAATTGAACCAGGGCGTGTTTCTAGTTCTTGTAAGCTTTCTTCAAAAAGTTGTGCAAAATTTTCAGTCATAAGTCTCAAATAAACTTTTAAGTTGATATCCACGCTTCTAATCCGGATAACGTGGGGTTATTAAAATTAGTCGCCACTTCCTGTAGCAACACTGCTTTGGATGCGATCAGCTCTCGTCTGTTAAAGGCGTGAGGAAATAATATCCATCGCTTTTTCAAAGACTTGGTCAATATCCAAGTCCGTTGAATCAATAATTACAGCATCTTGTGCCGGTACCAAAGGGGCAACCGCGCGTTGTGTATCACGCTCGTCTCTTGCCTTGATATCGGTTAAAAGGCGCGCAATATTAACATCCATGCCCTTAGCTTTCAACTGGCTATAGCGACGCTCAGCACGGGCTTCAGCGCTTGCGGTAAGAAAAATCTTAACCGGCGCATCTGGGAAAACCACCGTACCCATGTCGCGACCATCTGCCACCAAACCAGGGTCTTGTTGGAATGCACGCTGCCTACGAAGCAGTGCTTCACGCACTCTTGGTAGTGCTGCTACTTTTGAAGCCACTGCGCCTACATCTTCAGTGCGAATATCGTCAGTGACATCTTCGCCTTCTAAAATGATGCGCGTTGCTTCTTCATTCGTCTCAAAACTTACGTCGAGACCGGTTGCAAGAGGAACAACACATTCTTCATCATCACACGGAAGGTCGTGGTGTAGTGCGGCAACTGCTAGTACGCGGTATATTGCTCCGCTATCTAAAAAGTGCCACCCTAATTTCTTTGCTAATAAGCTACTTAACGTACCCTTACCAGCACCACTAGGACCGTCAACCGTGACTACGGGTGTGGAATGCATACCTGCTCCATCATCTAATTACAAAAATCGCGCGCAATTATACGCTTTACTTCAAGATAAGCAATGCCACCTGAACAAGGTGGCATTGTACATTTGACTAATTTTGATACAGAGTCACACTGAAATGCGCTTATATTAGCGCTATTCGGGTGCCCTAGTAGCGACGTTACGCACTGTAAAGCGTCTTAAATCGTGTGAAGTAGTCAGGGAACGTCTTGCGCGTGCAGGCTGGGTCGTTAATAGTCACCGGCGTATCACTTAGTGCCACTAACGAGAAGCACATTGCAATGCGATGGTCATTATACGTATCGATTTCTGCATGCTTAAGTTGGTCAGTTGGCCATACTGTTATGTAATCGTGCCCTTCTTCAACCTTGGCACCTAACTTTTGAAGTTCTGTCGCCATGGCATTTAGTCGGTCTGTTTCTTTAACGCGCCAGTTGTAGATGTTTGTCATGGTCGTTGGACCTTCTGCAAACAAAGCTGTTGTAGCAATGGTCATGGCCGCATCTGGAATATGGTTCATGTCCATATTAACCCCTTTAAGTGGTGCGCCCGTCACTTCAACGTATTCATCGTGCCACACTACCTTTGCGCCCATCGCTTCAAGCACATCAGCGAAACGAATGTCACCTTGTATGCTATTTTGGCCTATACCAGTTACGCGTACCGTGCCACCTTTAATTGCGCCAGCGGCTAGAAAATAAGACGCTGATGATGCATCACCTTCAACCATAAATTTACCGGGCGCAACGTACTTTGCATCGCCCGATATGGTAAATGTCTGGTAATTATCGTTATCTACCGATACTCCGAATTTGGCCATCGTATCTAATGTGATATCAATATAAGGCTTAGAGACAAGTTCACCTTTGATACGAATAACCACGTCACCAGTGAAAAGTGGCGCAGCCATCAACAGGGCTGTCAAAAACTGGCTTGAAACACTTCCGTCAACTGACATTTCGCCGCCGCTTAGCGTTTTACCTTTTATTTGAAGTGGTGGAAAACCATCATTTTTCAAATAAGTAATATCGGCATTGGCCTCGCGTAGTGCATCAACCAAATCACCAATCGGGCGTTCTTCCATGCGAGGCTCACCAGTAAGCACAGTATCAACATTACTTGCCGCAAGTGCCGCACATAGGGGGCGCATTGCTGTACCCGCATTGCCCAAAAATAACTCAAGGGGTTCTGCAACGTCAAAAGCCCCATTGTTACCTTGTACGACACAACGTGTTTTGTCTTCATTCAGCTCATAGCTGACACCAAGCTTGGTCAGGGCATTCAGCATATGTGAAATGTCATCACTGTCTAACAGGTTCGTTAGTTCTGTCTGGCCTTCTGCCAGTGCCGCAAGTAACAATGCACGATTAGACAAGCTTTTTGAGCCAGGTACATTGACCTCTCCCGATACCTTTGCAATCGGGTCTAATGTTAACTGCTCCATTTTATCCATTCACTCTTTCAAATTCGCGCATAAATTCAACTAGCGCCACAATGCCTTCAACCGGCATTGCATTATAAATACTGGCACGCATGCCCCCTACCGAACGATGCCCTTTTAGCGCGAGCAGCCCAGCGTCTTGAGATTGCGCTAAAAATAGCTTGTCGAGCTCAGGATCTGCCAAATGGAAAGGCACATTCATTTTCGAACGATTGTCTGGGTGAACTTTACTTGAATAAAAGTCAGAGCTATCAATGGCTGAATACAGCAACGCCGCTTTTTCGCTGTTGCGTTTGGCCATTGCGTCTACACCGCCCATGTCTTTTAACCATTCAAATACAAGGCCTGCCAAATACCACGAAAATGTTGGTGGTGTGTTATACATTGAGTCAGATTTTGCCGCTAGCGCATAGTCGAAAATAGACGGTGTTTCCTTACGTGCTTTTCCTACCAGATCGTCGCGAACAATAACCACTGATAAACCACTAGGACCAATGTTCTTTTGTGCACCTGCGTATATGACACCGTGTTTCGCCACATCAATAGGTTGCGATAGTATGGTAGATGACATATCAGACACTAACGGTACATCGCCTGCTTCAGGTAGCCAATCAAAGGCAATACCGTCTACAGTTTCATTAGGGCAAAAATGATAATAGGCTGCGGTTTGGTCAATATCACTTAGTGAGGGATTAGCAACGTACTGTAGGCCATCTTTGTCGGTAACATTACCTACCACCACTGCGTTGTTGTACTTCTCAGCTTCTTCAACTGCGCCTTTTGACCAAGAGCCACTTACTAAATGTAAGCTAGTGTCGCTTGAACTGGAAAGGTTTAGCGGCACAGCAGCAAATTGACCACGACCGCCACCATGCGTGAACAGTACGTGATAATTAGATGGCACTGACAATAGGTCACGAAGATCTTGCTCCGCCTTTGCCGCTATTTCAATGAAGTCTTTGCCACGGTGGCTTACTTCCATTACTGAGCAGCCTAAGTCGCGCCAGTTTGTGAATTCAGCTTGGGCTTTTTGCATCACTTCCTTTGGAAGCATTGCAGGGCCTGCGCAAAAGTTAAAAACCTCTTTCATTGCGTTTTTCAACACCTGTAAAAATAACAAGCGGCTTAAGCCGCTTGTTTGAAAGAACACTGATAATGCGCGTACGTTAATGTCGCGCGCTACCCCTACTCTTCTGTCGTTGAGCTATCGCCGTCTTGTGCGGCGTTTTCTTGCTCTTGAACTGCAGTTTCTGCTTGTTCAGATGCATCTTCAGAAATTATCAGGTTACCGTCTTCATCAAACTCTTGTAACTCTTCAACTTCTTCGATGCGCTGTAGACCAACTACATGTTCACCTTCAACGGTACGTATCAAACGAACACCTTGTGTATTACGGCCTACAACCGATACTTCGCTTACGCGGGTACGCACTAGTGTACCCTGGTCACTGATAAGCATAATTTCGTTGCTTTCGTCCACTTGCACAGCGCCAACAACTTTACCATTACGCTCAGAGACTTTAATCGATACTACACCTTGTGTCGCACGACTCTTCGCTGGGTAGTCTTCTAGCGGCGTACGCTTACCGAAACCATTTTCAGTGGCCGTTAAGATTGGACCATCGCCTTTCGGTACGATAAGAGAAACTACTTTCTGACCGTCTTGAAGCTTAATACCACGCACACCCGTTGCCGTTCTGCCCATTGGACGAAGCGCTTGGAGTTCTTCGCCTGTTTCAGGATCGCGCTTCACTTCGCCAGTTTCGCTGTCGCGAAGCTTTTCGTTGAAGCGAACCACTTTACCCGCGTCAGAGAACAACATAATGTCGTCGTCACCGTGGGTGATGTCTACACCAATTAGCTCATCGCCTTCATTAAGGTTAACTGCAATGATACCGCTTGAACGTGGGCGAGAATATAGGCTTAGATCTGTTTTCTTCACGGTACCGTTAGCCGTAGCCATCAGTACAAACTTACCTTCTTCAAACTCTTTGATTGGAAGAATAGCAGTAATACGTTCGTTTTCTTCAAGTGGAAGAATGTTCACGATTGGGCGTCCGCGCGCATTTCTGCTTGCAAACGGCAACTGATACACTTTTAACCAATACAAACGACCGCGTGTAGAGAAACACAAAATGTGGTCGTGCGTATTTGCAACAAGTAATCGCTCGATGAAATCTTCATCTTTCATCTTCGTCGCCGACTTACCACGACCACCGCGACGCTGCGCTTCGTAATCAGTTAATTTCTGATACTTAACATAGCCTTCGCGAGACAGTGTAACCACTACATCTTCTTGTTCGATAAGATCTTCAATGTCGATATCGTGGCTTGCTGCAGTAATTTCTGTACGGCGTTCGTCGCCAAATTCATCACGTACTTTTTCAAGTTCTTCTTGAATTACTTCCATCAAACGCTCAGGGCTGTTTAGGATATGAAGTAGTTCAGCGATGATTTCTAGAAGTTGCTTATATTCTTCTAAAATCTTTTCATGTTCTAGACCCGTCAGTTTATGTAGACGTAGATCAAGAATAGCTTGTGCTTGTTGCTCAGTAAGATAGTACTTGCCGTCGCGAATACCAAATTCAGGCATTAGCCAATCAGGACGCGCTGCATCATCGCCAGCACGCTCTAGCATTTGCGCTACGTCACCTAAATCCCAACCCTGTGCAACAAGCGATTTCTTCGCGTCTGCTGGGCTTTGCGATGCTTTAATCAACTCGATAATTGGGTCGATGTTCGCAAGAGCAATTGCAAGACCTTCTAAGATGTGTGCACGGTCACGGGCTTTACGCAATTCAAACACAGTACGGCGAGTAACCACTTCACGACGGTGAAGGATAAACGCTTCAAGTGTTTCTTTAAGGTTAAATACCTTGGGCTGACCGTTATCTAGCGCAACCATGTTGATGCCGAATACTGTTTGCAACTGTGTATTGGCATATAAATGGTTAAGCAGTACTTCAGCAGATTCGTTGCGTTTGACTTCAATAACAATGCGCATACCGTCTTTATCAGACTCGTCGCGCAGTGCAGAAACGCCTTCGATACGCTTTTCTTTTACCAGTTCAGCAATTTTCTCAATAAGACGCGCTTTGTTAACCTGGTAAGGAATTTCGTTTACAACAATGGTTTCTTTGCCATTATTGTCAGTCTCAATTTCTGCTTTAGCACGTAGATAGATTTTACCACGACCGGTGCGGTATGCATCTTCAATACCTTTACGGCCGCTAATCATTGCAGCTGTTGGGAAATCTGGACCTGGAATATACGTCATCAAATCATCAATGGTAATTGATGGGTCTTGGATAAGCGCAACACAGCCATTGATAACTTCAGTCAGGTTGTGAGGCGGAATATTTGTCGCCATACCAACCGCAATACCAGATGAACCATTTACTAACAGGTTTGGCACCTTAGTAGGCAATACTTCTGGGATATGTTCTGTGCCGTCATAGTTTGGCACAAAATCAACAGTTTCTTTGTCGAGATCGGCTAGCAGTTCATGAGCGATTTTTGCCATGCGTACTTCGGTGTAACGCATTGCAGCTGCCGAGTCACCATCAACTGAACCAAAGTTACCCTGTCCGTCTACAAGCATGTAACGCAGTGAGAAAGGCTGCGCCATACGAACAATAGTGTCGTATACAGCAGAATCACCATGAGGGTGGTATTTACCGATAACATCACCTACCACACGGGCAGATTTTTTATACGGCTTGTTAAAGTCGTTTTTCAGTTCGTTCATAGCGAACAGCACACGACGGTGCACTGGCTTCAAGCCATCTCTTACATCAGGCAATGCTCGCCCGACAATAACGCTCATCGCGTAATCGAGGTACGAGTTTTTTAACTCTTCCTCAATATTAACGGGGAGGATTTCTTTAGCGTTATCAGACATAAACTGCTTAATCCCTTTATCTTAGTTTGTTCTGCGTTATCCATTGCAGCCACTTTACAGCAATTGTGAAAGCGGCTCTTGGGCGCGCATGGTTATTATTATGTGGGTCATAATGTTGCTTCGAGTGTACCACTTGATGACAGAATTATGTAGCGCTTAATTACGCTTATTAATCAACAAAAAGGCAAGCGATTATTTTTCGTTCAGACAGATACAGAAAAAGCAGTTTTATAACTAAAAACAGTAAAACACGCCGCCAAATTGCGATATGTTAATAAGAGAGAAGTTAAGGATTGTTTTACCTATGACAAACGTCGACCAACAAGAAATTAATAAATTTTCTGAGCTCGCCTCACGCTGGTGGGATCCCGAAGGCGAATTTAAACCGCTTCATTTAATTAACCCGCTTCGACTTGATTTCATCAATCAGCACAGTGAGGGTTTGTTTGGTAAACAGGTTATCGATATTGGATGTGGTGGCGGTATCCTTGCCGAATCAATGGCTAAAGCGGGTGCTACCGTAACAGGTCTTGATATGGCTGAGGCGTCATTAGAAGTCGCTAAACTTCATGGTTTAGAATCGGGAATAAAAGTAGCTTACGTTTGTTCAACCGCTGAACAGTTCGCGCAAGATAATGCTGGTAAATTTGATGTTGTCACTTGTATGGAAATGCTAGAACACGTACCCGACCCCGCTTCAGTTGTTATGGCATGCGCAAAGTTAGTTAAGCCAGGTGGCCATGTGTTCTTTTCTACACTCAATAGAAACCTGAAGTCTTATTTAATGGGCATCCTTGGTGCAGAATATATTCTTAAACTCGTCCCTAAAGGCACCCACGAACACAGCAAATTTATTAAACCATCAGAGCTTATGGCGATGACAGATCAGGCAGGTCTTTTGCCTCGCGATATGACAGGGCTTCATATGGATCCGATCTCTCAAGGTTTTTATCTTTCTGCCAACAATGTAGACGTAAACTACTTACTGTATACCGTTGCACAAGATTAGACGTATCCAAGGGTACAGATAATAGTAGATGCACATTGTTGTGCACCTACTATATACAGTGTATTCAAAATAAATTAACACAACATATTGGGTCATGGTGATATTTTAAACACCATATATCGTGTTTTTATAAAAACGAGTTTCTAAGAATAAATTAATTTTTTTCGAAATCAGTTTAGCAAAAACGCTTGCAATCCCGATATTTTACGCTTGTAGAACGCTAAAAAGTTAGTTGTTACTAACGTAAATTTCATGCCAGTTTGAGTGCTTGAAATACCACCAGATATTGGGTTGCAATCGAGGCAAAACCTCACTATCTTGTGTTTAATTCAGCACGTGATCCCAAGATCAATTAACGGAATCAAAACAGATCGCGCAGAGATGCGCCATTCGACTCCGCTGAAATAAACAAGCAATACAAGAAATATATAAGCAGTCTCTACTTCATATCTTTATTCGGTATTAGTCTAGGCCGCTTTTGTGTGTGCTTTTGTTAGATCTGTAAAAACCAGACCAACAGCATGCGCATTAAAAAATTAATTATAAATGATAATGGGCAGCATAGCCCACGCATCAAGCGCTAACAGACATACGGCCAGTAACATGAACAACAACTTATTTGTCACCAAACGAAATGGTGAAAAAGAGTCCATCGACTTAGAGAAAATCCACAAAGTCGTCACATGGGCGGCAAAAGGACTAAATAATGTTTCTGTTTCACAAGTTGAAATAAAAGCACAAATTCAGTTCTTTGACGGTATCAACACCAGTGAAATCCACGAAACGCTAATTAAGTCTGCCGCAGATCTTATCTCTACTGATGCGCCTGATTACCAATATTTAGCGGCTCGCCTAGCGATTTTCCATCTACGTAAAAAAGCTTATGGACAGTTCGAGCCACCAGCGCTTTTCGATCATGTTGCCAAAATGGTTGATGCCGGCAAATACGACAAACACTTGTTAGAAGATTACACTGCTGAAGAGTTTGCTGAGATGGATACGTATATCGATCATTGGCGTGATATGAACTTCAGCTATGCAGCCGTAAAACAGCTGGAAGGTAAATACCTTGTTCAAAACCGCGTTACTGGCGAGATCTATGAGAGTGCTCAGTTCCTGTACATTCTTGTAGCGGCATGTTTGTTTGCAAATTATGATAAAAACGTACGTATGGACTACATTCGCCGTTTTTACGATGCCGCATCAACATTCAAATTGTCACTACCAACGCCTATTATGGCGGGTGTTCGTACCCCTACTCGTCAGTTCAGCTCATGCGTATTGATTGAGACAGGTGACAGCCTTGACTCAATTAATGCAACAGCAAGTGCTATTGTTAAATACGTGAGCCAGCGCGCAGGTATCGGTGTTAACGCAGGTCGCATTCGTGCGCTAGGTAGCCCTATCCGTGGTGGTGAAGCCTTCCATACTGGCTGTATTCCTTTTTATAAGTACTTCCAAACAGCGGTTAAAAGCTGCTCTCAAGGCGGTGTTCGTGGTGGCGCTGCTACCTTGTTCTACCCTATTTGGCATATGGAAGTTGAATCACTATTGGTACTTAAGAACAACCGCGGTGTTGAAGAAAACCGTGTGCGTCACCTAGATTATGGTGTTCAGTTCAACAAACTCATGTATCAGCGCATGATGAAAGACGGCTACATTTCATTGTTTAGCCCATCAGACGTACCAGGCCTGTACGATGCGTTCTTCGCTGACCAAGACAAGTTCGAAGAGCTTTACGTTAAATACGAAAACGACGACAGCATTCGTAAAAAGCAAATTAAAGCAATGGAACTGTTTAGCTTGTTCATGCAAGAGCGTGCTAGCACAGGTCGCATTTATCTTCAAAACGTTGACCACTGTAATACACACAGCCCGTTCAACCCAGAAGTTGCCCCTGTTCGTCAAAGTAACCTTTGTCTTGAAATTGCACTACCTACTAAACCGCTTCAGCATGTTAACGATGAAAACGGTGAAATTGCACTGTGTACGCTATCAGCATTTAACTTAGGTGCTATCGAATCGTTAGACGAATTCGAAGAACTAGCAGACCTGGCGGTACGTGCACTTGATAACTTATTAGATTACCAAGACTATCCTGTTCCAGCGGCTTACAATGCAACAATGGGTAGACGTACATTAGGCGTAGGTGTAATTAACTTCGCGTACTACCTAGCTAAAAACGGTGTTAAATACTCTGATCACAGTGCTAATGGTCTGGTTCACCGCACGTTTGAAGCAATGCAGTATTACCTACTCAAAGCATCAAACAATCTTGCGAAAGAAAAAGGTGCGTGTCCTAAGTTTAATGAAACAACGTACTCGCAAGGCATTATGCCAATCGACAGCTACAAGAAAGACCTTGATAGCGTGTGTAATGAGCCACTTCATTACGATTGGGACGCGCTTCGTGAAGACGTTAAGACACATGGCTTACGTAACTCTACGTTGTCTGCGCTTATGCCGTCTGAAACATCGTCTCAAATTTCTAATGCAACAAACGGTATTGAGCCACCACGTGGTTTCATCAGCATTAAGTCAAGTAAAGACGGTGTACTTAAGCAAGTTGTACCTGAGTACGAAACGCTTAAGGATCAGTACGAACTGCTTTGGGACATTCCATCGAACGATGGTTACCTACAGCTTGTAGGTATTATGCAGAAGTTTATCGACCAAACTATCTCTGCTAATACAAACTACGACCCAAGCCGTTATGAAGGTAACAAGGTGCCAATGAAGCTCCTTCTTAAAGACCTTCTTACAACGTATAAACTGGGTGTTAAAACGCTTTACTACCATAACACTCGTGACGGTGCGTCAGACACTTCAGCACTTGATGCTAAAGCCAATGTACCTATGCCACGTCAAGAAGAAGTGGTCGTAGAGGAAGACGATGATTGTGCAGGCGGTGCGTGTAAAATATAAATAACAATGCACCACCTGTTAGATGGCAAGCGCGGCAATAATGCCAACTTGCCATCTATAGTTTCGCAGCAAGAACACAAATAATAATACGCGTTAATCATTAAGTTTTTAGTTAGGCCATCATGAAATACACTACGTTTAATCAGCAAAGTACAAATCCATTGGTTGAGCCAATGTTTTTCGGTAACCCCGTAAACGTTGCGCGCTACGACCAGCAAAAGCATGCCATTTTCGAGAAACTTATTGAGAAACAAATAAGCTTCTTTTGGCGTCCAGAAGAAGTAGACGTTTCGCGCGATCGCGTTGACTTTCAAAAGTTAACCGACCCAGAGAAGCATATCTTCATTTCAAATTTGAAATACCAAACGCTGCTAGATTCTGTACAAGGTCGCAGTCCTAATATTGCTTTTCTACCTATCATCTCGTTACCAGAATTAGAGACATGGGTAGAAACATGGTCGTTCTTCGAGACAATTCACTCTCGTTCGTACACACACATTCTGCGCAACCTGTTCTCTGATCCTAGTGAGATTTTTGAAGATATCGTTGTTAACGAAGAAATTAAACGCCGCGCGGCTGATATTTCGAAATACTACGACGACCTTATTTTTGCTACGCAGCTTTGGCAAACACAAGGCGAAGGTGTTCACACTGTAAACGGCACTGCTTACACCGTTAATATGTACGAATTAAAGAAAAAGCTTTATTTATGCATGAACTCAGTAAACGCACTAGAAGCCATTCGTTTCTATGTTTCGTTTGCCTGTACCTTTGCATTTGCGGAACGTAAGCTAATGGAAGGCAACTCAAAGATCATTCGTTTGATTGCACGAGACGAGAACCTTCACCTTTCATCTACCCAGCACATTCTTAATTTATGGGCGAAAGGTAAAGATGATCCAGAAATGGCACAAATCGCCGAAGAGTGTAAAGACGAAGCGCGCGCAATCTTTATGAACGCGGTAGAACAAGAAAAGCAATGGGCTGATTATTTGTTCCAAAACGGCTCAATGATAGGGTTAAACAAAGAAATTCTGTGTCAGTACGTAGAATACATTGCCAACCAGCGCATGACAGCAATTGGCCTTGATGCACCGTTTGACATTAGCAGTAACCCACTACCGTGGATGAATAACTATCTGAACTCAGACAATGTGCAAGTTGCTCCTCAAGAGTCTGAGATTAGTTCCTACTTAGTTGGTCAAATAGACTCTGCGGTAAGCGAAGACGATTTCGCTGATTTTGAGCTGTAATCTTACAGCTTAATGAGTAGTGAAAAAACGAGGCTTCGCATCGATGTAGTCGATGTGGGGCCTATTGACGCCCCTGTCGATAAAACAATTTTAAGTGCTTTAGAAGCAAGTGATGTTCATATTCACTACCATTGCCGTGAGGGCTTTTGTGGTGCTTGTAGAACAAAGCTTTTGGAGGGAGAAGTAGAATATACTACAGACCCGCTTGCGTTTATTGATGACGACGAAATACTTCCCTGCTGTTGCATAGCCAAATCGCCCCTTAAAATAAAAGTGCCTTTGTAAGCAACTACACCTCTTTTTCTATGGCATACAAATCTTCATCTATCGATTCGAGACGCGCTTCAAACACCGCTCTGGCATCGCGCAACCCACTGTTGTAAAACACGCCGCCCATTTCTTTTGCTATAAATTCAAGAAGAAATTCACCGTCAAATTGACCAAGCTCAACCCCCAGTTCATTATCAAAGTATCGCTGTAATTTATCAATTAACGCAGATTTTTCTTCGCTACTAAATGTAATGTCGCTCATATTCTTTCCTTTAAAATTTAACCATTTATGTTATCGACTTGGGTTCAACTGCGTTTTTGTATTAGTGCATTCGTGCTAACCATTGTCGAGAAATAGCCCTTCACATAGTTTTCTTAGCGTATCAACAAACCACTTCATGGACGCAGATTGGCCAAGCTTTCTATTAAAAATCGCGTGAGTTTTTGTGTAATCCACATTTGATTCAAAAGGAAGCTCAACGATGGCCAAGTCGTACTTGCTCTTATACTTGTTTGCAATATGCCGAGGTAAAGTAACGAGTAAATCAGATGTAGAAATAATATCTGGTGCAGGCGAAAACTGGTTAATAATTAATGCTACGTGCCTTTTAAGTCCCAGTGACATTAACATATCGTCCACAAAGCCACGTACGTCTCCTTTTGGACTGATTAACAAATGACGACCTTCCACGTAACGCTGTAGCGTTAACTCATCATAGTGTGAAAGTGGGTGGCCTCCCCTCA
This sequence comes from Alteromonas sp. 009811495, assembly GCF_028865455.1. NCBI lineage: Bacteria > Pseudomonadati > Pseudomonadota > Gammaproteobacteria > Alteromonadales > Alteromonadaceae > Alteromonas > Alteromonas sp. 009811495. Next base: position 2,053,753 of record NZ_CP113972.1, on the reverse strand, counting down.
TTACACACACATAATCGTCTTCTATTAAGGTAACTTTTTCAATTCGCTCAGGCAAATCACCAAATGCACTAATGGCTATATCAATTTGCTGATCATCAAGCAGTTCTATCGCTCTTCCTTCCATAGGTCTTGTTGTTATAGACATATTGGGCGCATGTAAACTGAGGTAATGGGCAAGCTTAGGCATTGCAAGTGCAACAAAATAATCGTGCGTTGCTAAACGAATCGTAACCTCAGATGTACTTGGATCGAATGTCGCAGGCGCTAATGCTTGCGAGAGCTCAGCTAACGCTTTGCTGACCGCAGGTGCGATGTCCAACGCTCTAGACGTTGGTTTCATACCATTTGGGCTTTTCACGAACAGTTCGTCATTCAATGCATGCCTTAACCTGCTTAGCGCATGACTTGCTGCAGGTTGGGAAAGGTACAGTGCATCAGCTGCTTTCGAGACGTTTCTGTAACGCATCACTGCGTCAAAGACACGTAGCAAGTTTAGGTCAAATACATTTAAATTCATATTGTGCATAACACTTATACCGTTAATTCATTTCAAACATTAACCGGGTGTTACTAGGATATCAATACCGCTTAGGTATTTAACATCAATTGGAGATTTGAAATGACAACACTAAACGACAAAGTAGCAGTAATTACGGGTGGTAATAGTGGTATTGGGCTAGCCGCAGCAACACTTTTTATTGAGCAAGGCGCACGTGTGGTCTTGTTTGGAAGAAATCAAACTACGTTAGATGAAGCAGTGTCAAAACTTGGCCCTCGCGCTGTTGGCGTTCAAGGTGACGTCACGAATTTAGACGACCTTGAAACCCTTAAGGATGAAACATCGATGCGTTTTGGGCAAATAGACATTCTTTTTGCAAACGCAGGGCTTGGTGTTTTTTCACCTATCGAAAATATTGACGAAGCTAGCTACGACAAACAGTTTGATATAAATGTAAAAGGCGCATTTTTTACCGTGCAAAAATTGCTACCGCTATTAAAAAATGGCAGCAGTGTCATACTTACCGGGTCAGCCGTGCATGAGAAAGGTGTAGCAACGGGCAGCTTATACTTCGCAACAAAAGCGGCAGTGCGTTCGCTTAGCCGTACACTTGCGTCCGAACTAGCGCCAAAAGGAATTCGTGTTAACACGTTAAGTCCAGGTATCGTTAGAACAAACTTTGCAGAAAATACTAACATCGCGTCTGACGATTTTGAGGGCTTTGTAGGTATGGTGGCTTCACAAGCGCCGTTACAAAGACCAGGCACTATGCAAGAAATTGCGAATGCCGCACGTTTCTTAGCAAGTGATGAGTCTTCTTATATGACGGCTGCAGATCTCGTAGTCGACGGTGGATGGATGAACGTATAGGATAGCGATGCCCGTTTTCTGGTCTTCAATATTGGTTTATAAGATCATGTCGTTTGAAGGCCAGAAACGCTTATCTCGCATACTATTTTAGGCCCTTACATTCAAAAAGCAGATGGCGGTCGCCCGTAGTAATTGACAAATGCGCGACGGAAATTTGTAGGCTCGGTATAGCCCAATTGATACGCAGTTTGTTTTACACTTAGCCGCTTTACAAACAACAAGTCCAAAGCTTTGCGCATCAGCGTTTTTTCGCGTTCTTTTCGAAAGCTTGTATTCTCTTTTTCCAATTGCCTATGCAAGGTTCTCTTGCTTATACACAGCGCGTTGGCAGCGCTCTCAAGTGAAGGTATCGTTGCATTATGCTGCCGTAAGAAATGCCTAAGTTTTTCAGTAGCATTGTTTACTACCAGCGCTTCGTACTCCATTTCACAAAGCTTTACAGCATAATCAAAACTTACTTTGTCACTATTAACGAGTGGTTGATGGGCCTTTGATTTGTCCAATACAATCGCACAATACGGTTGGTCATAAAGCCTTTCAATGTCTGGTGCACTACACTCTGAGTGAAGATGTTGACGATGGCTGTTACAACCACACTTTTCCGTTGAATAATCAAAAATTACACGCGATATTACTGGGCTGTTTCCTTCGCTAACAAGGCTACTATGTAAATTGAGCAATGCTGAGGTAAGTGCATCTATAAAAAATTGATGTACATGTTCTCGCCAATATAGGTCGTGCACGGTTACAACTATATCGTTATGCTTCTCAATAATGTGTAGTTCCAGTCCGGGCACTCGCATTGCAATAAAGCGTTCAAACAGCGAAATAATATCGATTACAGTTGGGCTATTCATTATGGCAAGCCCAAAGGGGCCGTGATGGATTAACTGTAACGCTTCTCCTAATAGTACACCTGGTCTTTTTATGCCGTGGCCTTCAACGAGATTATTAACCAGTATGATAAAGTGTTCAGCAGCCATCTTTGCACCGGCTTGCTTGAACTGTTCATAGTGAAGTCCCTGCTTATCTAAACAAGATGCCAGTGCCACGCCATTACGTGCAAGTACCTTTTCAAGTTGCATAATATAAAATGTAGGCACACTGCTTACATCATTATCTGTAATTTCTAGGTTGCTGCTCATGCTTACACGTTGTCGTCACAGTGGATCACGCAAAAATGTTAAATTACTGTAAGCACCTTGGCAATAAATGATTCCCCCTTGTCAATTTACGCACTCTTTGTCACAACTAATTTAAGGCAAACTCCTCTACTCTGTTTCTGTATGGATGGTTGTCATGCTGCATTATTTTAAATTCTTTAACTTTTACATCGCAGTGCTATTTGGCCTGATTTCTATCTGGTTTGGTGGCAACGCTATTTACTTAGGCTTTGCCTTATATTTAGCATTTTATGTATTAGGTGATGCGTTATTGGGCGATGACTTATCTGAGCCCCCATTGCTTAATGCGGGGTTACTGAAAGTCATGCTTTATAGTGCCCTTCCTCTATCTTGTTGCATTTTAGCTACAGCACTAGCGCTTGTATCAACGCCTAGCGCCCCACTTCCCCATTTGCTATATGCGCAGTTCAATATCGACATCAACGCTTTCACACCGCAGGCAACCACAATGCAAACTATCGTAGCAATTCCTTTTTTAGCACTTATGCTAGGTGGTGTAGCAACGGTTGTCGCCCATGAGTTAGTTCACCGTGTTGGTAACCCTGTGGCGGTGTGCATTGGACGATGGTTGCTTGCTTTTAGTTTCGACGCTAACTTTTCAATTGAGCATGTCTATAACCACCATGTAAAAGTTGCAACGCAAGATGATCCTGCTACTGCACCTCGTGGGCGTGATGTTTATACCCATTTTGTCATTGCCTTTATGGGTACCCAACAAGCTGGCTGGCACATCGAATGTAAACGGCTAGAGCGAAATAAGTTGCCCAAAATCAGTCTACATAATAAATGTATAAGGGGTTGGTTAATGAGCGCCTTTCTCGCCTTGGTGGCATTTAGCATCGCAGGTATTAATGGCATCGCAATGTTTGTTGCCCTTGGTATTAGTACAAAATTTACACTTGAAATTGTAAATTATATGGAACATTACGGACTCGTCCGTTGCCCGCGCCAGCCTGTTAGACCAAGGCACTCATGGAATTCAAATCGACGCATCAGTTGTTGGACTATGTTTAATCTGCCGAGACACAGTCATCATCATGCGCAAGGCGCAGTGCCATTTGAGAAACTAAAAGCCCTGCAAGACTCTCCCCAAATGGTAAGCGGGTACATATCAACTATGGTGCTCGCACTTATTCCTCCGCTTTGGTTTCGAATAATGGAAAAGAAATTGGCCCATTGGGATGAACACTTTGCAAGTGATAGAGAGAAAGAAATTATTGCTAAGCAATTTAAATGATTTCAATACAGAAGGTCATGAAATAGTGTTGGCCTGGATATGGCATAAGGTTATAGAGACAAAAAACGAGGAAGTACTCTATGAAATACCGAAATTTAATTGCCTCTGTAACAGTGAGCAGTGTACTTGTGATTTCTCCTTCAGTTTTTGCCAAAAATGGCGACAAGGATAAATCACTTCCACCGGGTTTGGAGAAAAAGCTTCAACGTACCGGTGAATTACCCCCTGGATGGCAAAAGAAGCTCGCTGTCGGTAATGTAATGGAAACCAGAGTTTATAAACATTCTCGCGTCGTCGTGCCTGTTGATAGAAAAGGCGTGATAACCGTTCAAGTAGAAGATCGTGTTGTCAGGCTTATTCAGGCGACCCGTGAAATAGTTGAAATACTCGACTAAACCATTCGCTTATAAGGCACTATCACTAATACGAAATTGACTTACTATTGGGTGAGATTACTATTTCTTGCAACTAAGCAACTGACTGGTTTAAGGAATAGTAATGACCACTCCCCTTTTTACACCCTATACAAGCGAAAAATTAACCTTAAGTAATCGCATTGTAATGGCGCCGATGACCCGCCAATTTTCACCTAATGGTATTCCAACTAACGACGTTGCTGATTACTATCAAAGACGCGCACAAGGTGGTACCGGACTAATTATTACCGAAGGTACTACGGTAAATGACAACGTCGCGACAATGGACGCTAACATTCCACAATTTCACGGTGAACAAGCTCTCGCTGGTTGGAAACGTGTGGTTGAAAAGGTACACAGTGAAAATGGGAAGATCATGCCTCAACTATGGCATGTGGGAATGGCACGAGTAGCAGAAAAGGCGCCTTTTCCTGAACTACCTAGTGCAGGACCTTCGGGACTATTTAAGCCCGGAAAGCAAGGTGCAGAACCGATGACTGTAGCGCATATTGAAGCGGTCATAGAGGCGTTTGCACAAGCGGCCTCTGATGCTCAAGCTATAGGAATGGATGGCGTTGAAATACACGGCGCGCATGGTTACCTGATTGACCAGTTTTTTTGGGAAGGCACTAATCAGCGCACTGATAGTTGGGGCGGTAACATGGAAAACCGTAGTCGTTTTGCCGTTGAAATCATTAAAGCCATTCGTGCAACTACGTCTCCCGACTTCCCAATTATTCTTCGCTATTCACAGTGGAAGCAACAAGACTACACCGCACGTCTTGCCCACACGCCACAAGAACTTGAGCAATTCTTGCTTCCACTAAGCGACGCAGGCGTGGACATTTTCCATTGCTCGCAGCGCCGATATTGGGAAAACGAATTTGAAGGCAGTGAGTTAAACCTTGCGGGCTGGACTAAAAAACTCACAGGTAAACCGACAATAACCGTCGGTTCGGTTGGTCTTAATGATGACTTCTTCGGTGCATTTAAGGGCCAAGATTCCAGCACGCGCTCTGTTGATGACTTACTGGAACGACTTGGCGCTGGTGAGTTTGATTTAGTCGCGGTCGGCAGAGCGTTGCTTCAAGATCCTAACTGGGCCAACAAAATAAAAGAAAATCGTATGGATGAACTAGAGCAATATTCTGGAAAGGCCTTAGCGTCACTATCCTAGTGTAAGTTCGTATGAACTGCCTTATTACCATACGGTTATTTTGATAAAAAACGTTAAGCGGGGCTTATGGAAGTTATCCATTGACCCCGCTTTATTCTGAGCGCTTTTTTCTCTTAGCCTTTTTCGTGGCGCCTGATTAACAGCGCTTCAAAATCGGACTTAGATAATGGCTTTGCGAAAAAGTATCCTTGACCATAGTCACAACCCATCGATTTTAAGATCTCTAGTTGCTCTTGCGTTTCTATGCCTTCAGCGACTACCTGTATCCCCAGTTTTTTCGCCATAACGATGATAGCTTCACACAACACTTTGTCGTTACTTACCTCTGTCATAGAATGCACAAAGCTTCGATCAATCTTTATATAATCAGTTGGAAATTTTTTAAGGTACGATATTGAAGAAAAGCCAGTTCCGAAGTCGTCTAGCGCAATGCTGACGCCTGCTTGTCGGAATTGGAACAATTTTTTGGTGACCTGAGAATTAGCATCCATGAGCAAGTTTTCGGTGATTTCAAGCGAGACAGCATTGGGTGATAACTCATTGTCCAAAAGCTTCAGTAACCAATCCATAATATTGGGGTCACGATGAAAATAGTGATTTGGTGAGGTATTAATACTTAACTGTAAATCGGGGCACAGCGATTCCCGCCACTTAATGGCATCTTGGCAAACTTGATCAAATACCCAATTGCTAATTTCAATAATAGTGCCTGACTCTTCTGCTACTGGTATAAATTCATCAGGTCTTATCAAACCTCTATCTGGGTGCTGCCATCTTAATAATGCCTCTGCTTTAGACAGTCGATTTGATTGAATATCGATAATAGGTTGGTACTCAATATAAAACTCACAGTTGTTTAGTGCATTGCGTAAATCATTTTTATACGACAACCGTTTCAATGCCGACTCTTGCATTTCCTTTGAGTAAAATTGATGACTGTTTTTTCCCTGAGCCTTAGCGCCATACATGGCTTGATCAGCGTTTTTGAGTAACGCTGTCACATCGTCACCATCATCTGGATACAAAGTAACACCAATACTCACACTAGTATGAATATGCCGTTGTTGCAGAACATAAGGTTCGGATATTTCTTTAAGCAGTTTTTGGATAATGTTATCTAAATCACGCGAACGGGTTATGCCACCGAGTAAGATTACAAATTCGTCGCCGCCTAACCTCGAGGCTGTATCCTCTTGTCGTATGCACTTTTGAATACGTGCAGCACACTCAATCAGTAACATATCGCCCACATCGTGGCCGAGGGTGTCATTTACGTCCTTGAAATTGTCTAAATCTAGGAAAAGTACCGCAACTTTCGTTTTGTCTCGTTTAGCTTGTGAGAGCAGTTGCTTTAATTGTTCTTCCATCAAATTGCGATTTGGCAGAGATGTAAGCACATCAAAGTTGGCTTGGCGCCAAATTAATTGGTTAGCTCTTTCTCTTTCAATTGCAATACTGGCTATATGTGCAAATTGTTCAATAAGAACAAGTGCATCAGCACTTGGTTTGGATGATGAACGATGGTATATCGCAAACGTGCCTAAAACACTGTTGTCGGCCCCTCGAATTGGCTGAGACCAACAGGACCCGAGATTTGCCTGTTTAGCCAGTTCTGACCATGCCGACCAGTAAGGATGTGTCGCAATATCTTCAACAACGGTCAGTGCATTAGTAAATGCCGTATTGCCACACGAACCAACCCCTGGCCCTATCTCAACCCCATCAATGGCGTCGTTGTAGAAATCGGGTAACGAAGGTGCAGCCCCCATCACTAAACGATTACCTTCGAGAAGAAGAATACTGCACATCTGGCCTTTGTATTCTTTTTCGATTGCAGCCACAATTTCCGCTAAGACAGATTCAAGTGATTTAGAGGTAACGACCTTTTCTAATATGGTACTTCTTACCCTAGCAAGCTTTTGAGACTCCTCGGCGGTGGCTTGATATTGCTTTACTTGCTTTAAGAGCTTTTGCTGATTTTCTCGCAGTAATTCGGTTTCTACTATTTTGCCTAAATCAGCAAGTTGTTTGATTTGGTCTTTATTAAAAGTCTTAGGCGTACTATCAAAAACACATAGGGTTCCGACAGGCAAACCTTCAATCATGATATTCACCCCTGCGTAGAAACGAACTTTTGGCTCGTCAGTTACAAAGGGGTTATCAGCAAAACGTTTATCTTTTAATGTATCTGATACTACGAGATAGTGTGATTCTGCAATTGTGTGCGCACAAAACGCCTGATCTCTAGGCGTTTCTTCCATGTCGACGTTTACCGTCGACTTAAACCACTGACGATCCGCATCTATTAAGGATATAGTTGAAAACTTGCACTGAAATAATTGTGTCGTAAGGCGTGTTATTCTATCAAATCGCTCTTCACGCTCAGTATCAAGCACGTTAAGACGATTCAGCGCTTCTAGCCTTTCCAACTCATTGGCAAGTTTAGGGGGAATGATCAAGGTTGTACCTCAAGCTGTCTCAACGAGTACAACGCGTACCGCTTTTAAAACACACTGTGTAACTATATAAACTTTACGCCATATTACAAAAAAAGTTCAATATTTAACTAACCTGAAACGCAGTATCAATGGCGATTCTGACGCTTTATCACCAGATAAATGCCTAACAATGTCATGGTAGAAGCGATCACAATTTGAATGGTTAATAACTCTGCGAGGAATAACCAGCCCATCGCTGTGGCTATGATCGGCACACTCAATTGTACTGTTGCAGCCGTGGTCGCTTTGAGCAGTGGCAATGCGCTATACCAAATAGCGTAACCACATGCTGATGCAATAACACCAGACATTATAGCCAACACAACGCCTGTCTCATCCCATGTAAAACTATTCGGATAAGAAACGACAACGCTCAGTGAAAATGGTAGGCAAAGAATGCTGGCATATACAAAATTTCCACTGGTGCTTAAGAGTGCTGATTGGCTTCGTTTACCTATAATCGAATACATCCCCCAGGCTATGCCGGAGATAATCATTAGCGCACCAGAAAATATGGAAGGCGCCACTGACGAGGGCAACATCAATACTATCAACCCCGAGAAAGCCAGTAAAAACCCTCCCCACTGAACAAAGGAAAACCGCTCTCCATTAATAAATCCGAAACCTATCATGGTAATTTGTACAGAACCGAAAAGTAACAAAGCACCACTACCTGTAGACATACCGATATAGGCAAAAGAAAAACAGACTGCATATAAAAATAGCGCGATACCGCCTCGATAACTGGCGTTTTCTTTAAGTGTACTAAAAAGCGTGCTGATTTTATTTTTACTAGGGTCGCCAGTTAGCGTTAGCAGTGATAATAGTAGAAGCGATATTGCGCCACTGGTTAGCCTGATCACAGTGAATAAGGTTGGATCAATAGTCGTATTACTCAATGCCATTCTGCACAAAAGTGAGTTAGCCGCAAAGGCCAACATCGCTAACGAAACCAACCACAATGTCTTATACAAATTTAAGCCTTAAATCACGATTTGATATCACACATTTTGATGTCGCACATGATTAAATAGAAATAATTGTAGAAACAAAAAGAGGACCGCTATGGTCCTCTTTTCAATTCGATTTTTTGTGCACCCGTTAAAGCGAAAGCCCTAAGCGTTCTGCCACTTCAATGTACGTTTCAACGACCGAACCTAAACCCTGTCTGAAACGGTCTTTATCCATTTTCTTACGGGTTTCTTTGTCCCACAAACGACAGCCGTCTGGCGTGAATTCATCGCCGAGTACAATATTGCCATCTTTATCAACGCCAAACTCAAGTTTATAGTCAACAAGAAGCATACCTGCATCATCAAACAACTGCTTAAGTACACTGTTTACTTTAAAGGTTAATGCCTTCATTTCAGCTATTTGTGCTTCAGTTGCCCAACCAAATGACAAAATATGATAGTCATTGACCATAGGGTCATGAAGTGCATCGTTTTTGAGGAAAAACTCGAAAATAGGTGGGTTAAGCTCTTTGCCTTCTTCCACACCAAGTCTGCGGACAAGTGAACCAGCAGACAAGTTTCTCACCACACACTCAACTGGGATCATGTCGAGCTTCTTAACCAAAGACTCAGTATCAGAAACAAGCGCTTCAACTTGCGTTGCAATGCCAGCCTCTTCAAGCTTAGTCATAATAAAGTGATTAAACTTGTTGTTTACTTCACCCTTACGCTCAAGCTGCTCAATCTTCTCACCATCAAACGCCGACGTATCGTTGCGAAAGTGTAGAATTAGCTTGTCGCTATCATCAGTGTAATAAACAGTTTTTGCTTTACCGCGGTAAAGCTCATCGCGTTTTTCCATTCTCAGTCTCAGTTATATATCAAGGTTATCTTCTGACATGACCTCAGCAAATGCACTGTAAAGGTCGGAAACCTGATTTGCTTCAAACGGTACACTTTCATTGTTCATGAAAGTTACTGAAGTGCGCTCTGCACCTGCTTGAGCAACTTTCAAACGATAATCGCCTTTCTTAAGTAGCTTTTTATCGCCTGAAAACAAACCGTCCCACCAGCTGCCTTGATCACCATTATAGGTCACAAACAACAGGCCGTTCGATTTATCTAAATCTTTAACGTCAAAACCGAGCTTTCTTAGCACCAACAGCATTCTAGGCCATACAACATCGTATTTGGCGTCAACGACATACGCTGCATCACCATCGGCGTTAAAGCCCATTTCGGTGTTGATACCCTGACGAATTCTTGCAATACGGCGAGTTTCGGCCAACTGGATTTGATACTCGTAATGACCGATAACTTGGTTTAGTACTTCAACTTCTTCACGACGCTCTTGCATTGAAGACACATCTGCAACTACGTCGTTGCCTAGTGTTTGCATATAGTCTTTAAGCTTTACCGTAAGTGCAGCACTGCGCCCATGTGGTTTAACGTCTAGACTAAACTCGAAACGACGTCCAATTTCACTTTCTTCGTCAATAAAACTATACCAAGGACCATCTATTTCTTTGGTAATGATCATCCAGTCTGTGATCAGTACTTTTTCTTCTGGGCTGAAGCTGTCAACACCAATGCCCTCTTCATCGAGAAAACTTAAAAGTGAATTCCAAATAGCCTGACTTAGCGGCTGGCTGTCATCAACTTGGTCGAACCAAATTGTTGCAGAGTTTTTACCTTCTTCGACATGAGAGCCTGTCACTAACGGCAACACCAAAGCAGGAGACTGTACTGCTAGTGTTTTACCAACAAGCGTGGCATCAGCTTTTTTACCTAATGGTGGTAAAGCGAATTCATCAGAAAAATTAGGAGAATCTAAATCGGCAGGTACCTGTAAAACTTTTTGTTCTTGAGTTTTTAAATATTCATAGCTACCCGACGCGGTCTTTCTATCTGTTTGGCTTGAACAACCTGCAAGTGCAACCATCGCCACTGAACTTGCTATAGCCAGCGTTCTATTCATCTGTGTTCCTTATTAACCAGAAATCAATGCGTATTTTTTTAGTAGTTCTTCGATACGTTTTTGGCTTGATAGTTCCGGTAAAACCATAGGTAATCGCATAACTGCGCTTTCCATCATGCCCATTTTATATAATGCCCATTTGGGCATTACTGGATTTGGCTCGATAAATAGCTCGCTATGAAGCAACGAAATCGTGCTGTCAATATCGCGGCATTTATCAAAATCTTTATTAAGTGCAGCTTCACACATTTGTGCAATCGCCTTCGGCACTATATTAGCCGTAACGGAAATGACCCCATGTCCACCTTCACACATAAATTCTGCGCTTGTGCCATCGTCGCCACTTAGTAGCACGAAATCATCGGGAACAAGAGGTTGTGTTTCTTTAAGGCGAGCAATACTGCCTGTTGCGTCTTTAAGGCCCACTATATTTTTGTGGTTTGCCAGTTCTGCAACAGTTTCTGGCAGCATATCGGCAACGGTTCTGCCTGGGACGTTATATAGAAGAACGGGAAGATCGCTTGCATCTGCAATAGCGTTAAAGTGCGCTATCATTCCAGCTTGTTGTGGCTTGTTGTAATATGGCACTACACTTAGAAAGCCATCAATACCTACCGAACCTAACTGTTCAGTAAGAAAAATCGCTTCAGCGGTAGAATTAGCACCACTTCCTGCAATTACCGGAATTGCACCAGAGGCCATCGCCACCGTTTCTTTAACCACATTTACGTGTTCATCAAAAGGAAGTGTCGCAGATTCGCCAGTTGTCCCAACAGATACAATGCCGTGGGTACCCTGCTCAACATGAAACTTTACAAGTTTCTCTAGAGACTTGTAATCAATATCGCCGTTTTGAAACATCGGCGTGACGAGTGCTACGTAACTACCAGTAAACATAATCTCTCCGCAAAATGTGAGCGCACATGTTAAATACGTCAGTGCTTAAACACAAGTGATAGCGTGCGTAAAATGACAAGTATTTGACAATATCTTATTCAAAGCGTCGAAAAAGGCACTGACTTATAAAAAAACTCTGTGCTAACATCTTGCTAGTTAGGGAATTTAACTGATGTTGTTTAAAATTCATCCCCTTGTTAACTGCAGCCCATTTGGCAGGTATAACAAGTCATGGTGATTTTATAGCGAATTTGCTATCGGCAGCTGGTTAAACCAACCAACGTATAAAATTTTACGTGTGCAATTTGTCAAAAAACGATTGGCGCTAAACCGTGCTTTTAAATAAAAACACAGACTATGCCAGTCGCCGATGTTAGGTGGATATCTGACAATTTACACGCTTTTAAAACAGCAGCGGCCATTGTGCCTTTGAGCTTGAAGAATACTAGATGTCAAAACACCAACTTATTGTCACTATTCTGGGAACAGACAAGAGTGGCATTCTCAGCGAAATAGCCAGCACGGTTTCTGAGGCGCAATGTAATATTCTCGATAGCCGACAGGCAATTTACGGACGCGAGTTCTCGCTTACGATGATAATCGAGGGAACACAAAGTGCAATTACAAAGGCAGAGTGTATACTGCCAGCGTTGTTTCAGCGCCTTGATCTATTGTCGATGATGAAGCGCACGAGCCACCACGAAAAACAAAATTTAGAACACTTATTTAATGTAGAGTTTAGCGGCGAAGATGCAGCAGGCTTGATTAAGTCTGTTACGGGCTTTTTTGCCGAGCGCCATGCCATGATTAGCGCGTTTAGACAGCGCACATTTAAAGATAAATTGACCGGCAAAGACAACATGCGATGCAAATTTGTGGTGTCTTTACCCGCATCGGATAACTTAGATGCCTTAGAATCTGATCTAATGGCCCTGTTTGCTACGTTAAATGTCACAGGTAAAGTTGTCGATAAACAGAAAAAGGATCCTAATGAAAACGTTACAGGCTGGTGATAAAGCACCACAATTCTCATTGCAAAACCAAAATGACGAAACGGTCTCGCTAGCAGATTTTGCTGGAAAAAAAGTACTTGTTTATTTTTATCCAAAAGCAATGACACCAGGATGCACAGTCCAAGCGCAGGGCTTACGCGATATCAACAATGAGTTGACTTCGAAAAATGTCGTGGTTTTAGGGATAAGCCCTGATGCCGTAAAACGACTGCCTAAATTTATCGAAAAAGAGAGCTTAAACTTTACGCTGCTTTCCGATGAAGACCATGCTGTTGCAGATGCGTTTGGCGTATGGGGCCCTAAAAAGTTCATGGGTAAGGAATATGACGGGATTCACCGTTTAACGTTTTTGATTGACGAGAACGGTGACATTGAACATGTGTTTAATAAATTTAAAACGAAAGAACACCACATTGTTGTTTTGGACTACTTGAATAACTAAATAATTCTAAGCACTGTGTATTAAAAGCCCCTCGTTTGAAGGGGCTTTTTTTTACCTACGCTCCAAAGCTCACGTTTTCGTTTCACCTTTTGTACTATCGGTTTATTTAATCAAAACAACTTGATTAACATTGCTATTCAATTTTTGAAACAACAATTGTTGCATTTAAAAGCTATGTTCAAACCCCATTATCTCTATTTTTTAGTTCTTGCTATTACTGGCTGCACTAGTGCTCAGGCTCCCGCTTACCAAGAAGACAGAGCGCCGGAGAATAGAACTGAATATAACGGCCTGCGCGGTGTTGTGCAGCAACAACGCGACCAAAACTATCTGATGAGCAAAACATTATCTGAGAAATGTAATAACGCAAAAGTCGACCTTGTTGTAGCGCAATCGCAAGACAATAAGGAAGACATGGCAACACAAAAGCGCATCATCAACGAAACATGTAGATAGTGCGACGCACAGTGATTTAGGCGTTCTATTTTACCGTTTTTTTACCGGCTAGAATAACTCGAACTGTAATTATCAGCGTGTTTTCTTTGCGTAATGAAATATAAGAGTCCTACGTACGCATCTTGTAAGAAATGCAGGACAATAACCACAAAAAGAGAGCCACTTAAAAGGTAAATTATCGACAATACCGCGCCGACAAGCGCTGTCCGTAATACATTGTTCCAACCTTGATAGACATGGCACAAGCCAAATAAAGCACTCGATACTACGACTGATAAAGGTAAACCAATATATTCATCCAACGCGTGCAATAGATAGCCTCTAAAAAGTAGTTCCTCACAAACACCTGCACACACAGAGACACCACAGATAAACCATCTTGCTTCATTTACATTACTTGGAAGTAAATAGTGGAACCCGTTGAGTTGTTTCGCAATTTTGGCTAGTTCCCTCTCATTATCAACCACGCTACGAAAACTTATTAACAGATAACCAACGATCACTACTACCCCAAAAAACGCAATGCATTGCGATACGTTAAAATCTATAACCAATCCCAACTCATGCGCCGATACGTCACCGAGAGCCATTAAAGTGAAAAGCAACGAGGTGGGCACAAGCAATAGTAGTATCGTTTCTTGATAAGCCCGCACCTTGGTTATTTTGCCGGTTGTTATTCTTTGCTTCGTGCTCCCTGAATCAATAAGTTCAATGGCTGGTAGTAATGCAAAACACATTAACAAGAGTACTTCGATAAACATCATAGTGTAGTTCGCCTAAATGGGTAATCGTTGCCTATGATATTGACCAATCATATTAAATAAATAATATTCTATTTTAGGATAACTAAACTAAAAGTTTACTATGATAAAGATTGAGCTCATCGATTCTTTTTTGCTGGTAGCTAAACTGGGTGGAATATCAAAGGCCGCGGACAAAAAATCCTTATCCGCAATGGCCCTAAGTAAACAAATGCGATTGTTAGAAGAACGCGTCGGGCATCCTTTGTTTATCCGCACCGGACGACGTATAGCGCTAACAGAGTTTGGCAACAAGTTTAAAAATGAAGCAGAGAAATTAGCGCAAAGCCAAGCATCATTGCTTAACTGGCTTGACGAAGTATCAGGCACTGTAAGTGGAACACTTCGGGTATTGTTTCAATCACCGATGTTGTGTGACGAGACAATTATTCCTTGGTTACCACAATTCCTCGATACGTACCCCAATATAAATGTCGAGCTTGATGTCAAAGAATCGCTTATTGATATTGCAGAAGACGATTATGATATTTTTTGGGGTATAAGCGAGTATTTAGGCGAGCAATGCCCTAACCTAAAACGCAGAGATTTGTGGACTTCACGCTATGGCGTTTATGCCTCACCACACTACATTGCAAAACGTGGCCTACCGTCTCACCCTGATGATTTAGACTCACACGACATTGTGGGTTACCTTCACAATCAGCCATCAAACGTATTAGTGCTACAAGAGCGTGGACGCCCTATTTACCGTACGCTGAGCCAACGCGTTGCCAGCGTAACTGGAATGGTAGAGTTAGCCATTGCAGGGCTTGGTTTAGTTAATGCCGGTGACGATGTTAAACAAATCGACGATGCCGTTAAGGCAAAACAACTGATCCCGGTACTAGAGGATTATTGGTGGCAAGAAGCGAAAGTCTTTATTTATTATCACAACGTAAGGCACCATCAGCCAAAAGTGAAAGCATTCATTGACTTTTTCTTAGCTAAGCGGGATATATGGGCAAACGCTTAGTACCACTAAAAAAGGGGCTTATCGCCCCTTTTGTTATTCCGTTGCAGTTATGATTCTACTGGTTCAGTGACCACAACAGGGTTACTCGACCAAGCAGTGACCACGGCTTTAACAAGCGTTGCCAGTGGAATGGCAAAAAATACACCCCAGAACCCCCACAACCCACCGAATACTAAAACGGCGATGATGATATAAAGCGGGTGTAAGCTTACCGCTTCTGAAAATAATAATGGTACCAATAAATTACCATCAAGGGCCTGAATAATGCCGTAGGCTATCATCAAGTACCAAAACTCAGGGGTTATCCCCCACTGAAACATAGCCACTACCGCTACAGGAATGGTAACAACCGCGGCGCCGATATAGGGAATTAATACCGAAAACCCTACTAGCACACCCAGCAATATGGCGTATCGTAAGTCCATCAAGACAAAGGTGACGCAACTCACCACGCCTACAATAATGATTTCAATAACCTTTCCACGGATATAATTGGCAATCTGAGAATTCATCTCATGGCCAACTTGCGTAATAAGGCGACGTTCTTTGGGTAGAAGGCGTGAAATACTGTCGAGGAAAAACAGTTTATCCTTCAGCATAAAGAAAACCATGAGAGGCACTAAAATCACGTATACCAATAGCGCAGCCAAATTTGCGATATTGCTAAAAGACGCAGAGATCAATGTCTCTCCCACCTCTACCAATTTATCATTCAGACCTTCCATCATTTGATGAATTTGATAAACCTGCACATAGTCAGGATATTTATCAGGTAAGGTTAAGATCCATTCCTGCGCTTTTTGCCATATTAATGGTGTTTCCTGAATAAGATTTACGCTTTGCTTTGAAATAATCGGCACTAGACCTATGAGGGTGAATATCGTTAGGGTGATAAAGCCCATCAATACAACGGCACAAGATAAAGTGCGGCTTACACCT
This sequence comes from Alteromonas sp. 009811495, assembly GCF_028865455.1. NCBI lineage: Bacteria > Pseudomonadati > Pseudomonadota > Gammaproteobacteria > Alteromonadales > Alteromonadaceae > Alteromonas > Alteromonas sp. 009811495. Next base: position 2,037,421 of record NZ_CP113972.1, on the reverse strand, counting down.
ATATTGACCAGTCGTGTCACCGGCCAGTCGAGCAGATAGGCAATGACTGCCGCTACCAGTACTGGCATGATTAGTTCGCCCCACAGCAATAAAATTGCAGTGGTGAAAAGGATCAGTATTAGCAGCATTGCTGCATCAGGATCGGAAAATTTGCGTCGGTACCATCGACCAAAAACGCTAATCATAATGTCGCCTAGATAAACCAAAGAATAGGACAGGCATCATAGTTTATTGCGCTAGTTGATAGCAATACGAAGAGTGTAAGAATCTTTGAAAATCAAACTGGTATGATGTTATTCAAAGTCTGTTTTAACGCGGTAAATCTCACGTAAATTGTCGATGAGCGTGTTACTAAATAGGTCTGATAGTGGTATAACTGTGTTAATCACGAGTAAATGTACAAAAGAAACGATAAAAATTGAAACTGTTTAACAACTTAGCGCTCTAAGTAGTTAGCAAAATAACGTGTTCAGAATTTGTAGGTTCATGATAAAAAAGATTTCAACATCTCTGGTTGCCCTTTCTTTTGCGCTTACTGCAAGCCTAACGGCCATAGCGCAAGACGCCAATTACAGCAATAAAAATGCACTCCCAGAAATAGGTGTTGTAGCATCTGATGCTATATCGCTTGATAAGGAAATGATCGTTGGAGATGCGGTAATGCGTCAAATGCGCGGTCAAAGCCCCCTTATTTCAGACCCTGTACTTGATGAGTATTTGCAAGACTTGGGCAACCGCCTTGTAGTGCATGCCGAGAATGCTAAATTTCCCTTTGAGTTTTTCTGGGTAAACAATGATGCTATTAATGCGTTTGCATTTTTTGGTGGTCACATTGGCGTACACACGGGTTTAATGCGTCGAGCGGAAAACGAAAGCGAGCTAGCATCTGTACTTGCTCACGAAATTTCACACGTAACCCAGCGCCATATTGCGCGACGAATGCAAGCGCAACAACGCTCATCACCTTTGGCAATTGCGTCTATGATTGGCGGTATCTTGATAGCAATGGCAAATCCAGAAGCGGGTATTGCCGCAATGCAAGCTGGCTCAGCGGCGTCTGCTCAACTGCAGATTGACTATACGCGCACCAATGAGCAAGAGGCCGACAGAATTGGAATTACCATGCTGGCACGGGCGGGATTTGATCCAAGAGCCGCAGCAAGCTTTTTCTCGACAATGGCGGAAGAGTACCGCATGGTGTCAAGACCACCTGCACGCCTGCTCACTCACCCATTAACCGAAACGCGTATTGCTGATGCAAGAAATCGTGCTGACGATTATCCGCGCCGCAACTTACCGATCAATAAGCAGTTTGAACTAGCGAAAGCACGTATCAAAGCACGCTATTCATTTGATGCCGATTACGCCGTTGAATATTTTCAAGCATCAGTTGAACAAAAGGTTCAGCGCAGCAAAGAAGCCAGTTTGTATGGCCTGGCGCTTGCCTACCTGCGTGCTGAAGAAACCGAAAAAGCGCAAGACATTATGGTGAAACTACTCGCCAATGATTCAAGTAATTTGTTTTATCTAGACGCGATGACTGATATCTATATCTCACTCGGCGAGCCGCTTAAAGCCGTGCAAATGCTTGAGCCCCATGTTACGCATAACCCTCGAAATCAAGTACTGGCGTTAAATCAGGCTAATGCACTTATTAGCGCTCAGAAATATGATGCCGCAATAGAGTTACTTAAAGATTTTCTATTAGTGAAAAAAGACTATCAAATTGCCCATCAATTAATGAGTGAAGCGTATCAAAAAGCCAAACGCTTTTCTCAGATGCATCAAAGCAAAGCGGAGGTCTACGCCCTTTACGGTGCCTATAATCGTGCGGTAGACGAATTGCAGTATGCCTATAACTTTGCCGGTGATGACCACCTACAAAAACAACGCATTCGAGCGCGCATAAAGCAATTTAGGGATCAAGAAGAACGCTTACAACGTCTGTAATATGCGCGTTACTTTCTTATGGTGACAACGCCGCTCTGCATTTCTGTAAGGCGGCGCTTTATTTCCTTGGATGTTACCTCTCCCATTATCGTGTCTGCTACTTTTCCATCAGGCCCAATAATAAATGTTGCTGGCAGGTAAGAAGGCTTTTGCATAGGTAAAACGGTACTATCCTCTGCAACGATAATGGGGATATGAATATTGAACTTCTCTGCCATCTCGCTAAGGTCGCTCTCACTCTTTCTATCGTAATTAATTGCGAACAAAAGCGTATTCTCTGGCAATTGTCTATTAAACGCGTTTAATTCCGGCATTTCTCGTAAACATGGTGCGCACCAAGGAGCAAAGTAATTAATAACGACCCAGTGTTCGGTTAAATCGCCCCATGTGTATTTTTGACCACTTAGAATACGAAAGTCATGCTGTATTTTATTTTGTTGCGGCGCGATTAAGAGCTGATAGCTCGCTACCCCAGCAACGCCAGCACAAAATAAAAGCGCCAACATACCGAGATTTCTAACCAATTTATTCACTCATACACCCTTGTATTCATTTCGTGATGACGACACATCGCTTCACTCATTTCATTCATATTGCCAGATGCATTTAGTCAAAAACAACTATTTAAATATAGGTATACTATGTGGCATCAAGGTTGACTAAATCAACAACTTAACAAATCAACGTGTTAAACAAGACTAACGATGAGAATAACCATGACAGATGTTTCTATTATTCATAACCCGCGATGCTCTAAAAGCAGACAAACCCTTGCGCTACTAGAAGAAAAAGGCGTCACGCCCGTTATCGTTGAGTACCTCAAAGCCCCCTTATCGGAGTCGGAAATTAAGGACATATTTAAAAAACTTAATCTTGAATCAGTTCGCCAGATGATGCGTACCAAAGAAGACGAGTACAAAGCGGCCAATTTAGGTGATAGTAACGTGACTGACCAGCAGCTGTTTGCGGCGATGGCGACAACACCAAAGCTCATTGAACGACCTATTGTAATTAATGGCGATGCCGCCAGAATCGGCCGCCCACCAGAATCAGTACTGGATATTTTATAATGTCACCTGTTCTCGTGCTTTACTACAGTCGAAATGGCAGTACAAAGCGCCTTGCCGACGCCATAGCACAAGGCGTGAGCGCGCTCGATGTGCCTGTTATAGTGCGTACTGTGCCAAGCTTAAACCCAAGCGAAGACGATGATCGCTCACCCGTTGCAACAGTGACATTACAGGAGCTGGAACAATGCAGCGCATTAGCATTGGGGAGTCCAACTCGGTTTGGTAATATGGCCGCACCAATGAAGCACTTTCTCGACTCAACAAGCAGTTTGTGGCTTAAAGGCGCACTTATTGATAAGCCAGCATGTGTATTTACGTCATCATCATCGATGCACGGTGGTCAAGAATCTACGCTGTTATCTATGATGCTACCGCTTATTCACCATGGCATGGTAGTGTGTGGTTTACCTTATAGTGAACCCGAACTACACAGTACAACGACAGGTGGCAGCCCTTACGGCGTTAGTCATGTGGCACACCATGATTTTGCCAACCCGCAACAATTGAGCGACGACGAAAAAGCGTTGTGTATGGCTCAAGGCAAACGGCTAGGGCGCTTTGCAAAAGTACTTAGCCAACAAGCACCCTCGGAGAAATAATATGGCACCCGATACGCGTTTCTTTCGCTATCTCGCATTAGTTAGTCACACATTACTTATCGTTTGGATAACATTGTGGCAATTTACCTTTACCAAGGAGCACACTTACTCACCTATTTTTATTGCTCTGTTTTACATCCTACCGCTACTGCTTCCATACTGGGGCGTGCTTAAAGGTAAGCCCTACACACACGCATGGGCAAACTTTGTCGTTTTGTTTTATCTTATTCACGGGTGCACTGTTGCCTACGCTGTTCCCGCCGAATTTTGGTATGCGACCATAGAGATTGTTTTGTGCACTGGTATGTTTGTGGGCTGTAGCGCTTTTGCACGTAAGCGCGGCAGAGAACTTGGTTTAGGACTCAAGAAACTCAAAGAAGAAATGAAAGAAGAGAAAGCCTACTTTGAGGGCCAACAATAGAGGTAGAGTTATGAAAAGCTGGCGTTTTTACCTTGCTGCGGGGTTTGGACTTGTTTTTATCGCCGCATGTGGTGGCTCGGGTTCAGATTCGCCAGCTTCTCCACCTGTAACAGACTCACCGACAGGCATTACTATAGATGGCCCAACTGATGCTCGCGTCGGTGATAGTGTCGATTTTGCTGTAGTAGCCCCATCAGGGCGACAGATTACTGCTATTGCCTGGCAAGTAACAAACCTAGATTCACCGCCGCTCGGTGCACATACACAAGCAGTGGGTTTTGACGCACAACGTGCAGGCGACTACGTAGTAAGTGTTGAATTAACCTTAGACGATGGACGCCGGTTAGATGATGTACTTACATTATCAGTAACCAATTCGAATGAACCAATGGCGGTGTTACGCCTAGGTCATGAAGCCACTGAAAGCGGCCGTGTTTCTTTATCAGTAAATACCCAAAAACTTAACGGTCTTACCGTTACCGCCATTGATTGGACACAAACCCGCGGACCACAAGTTAACGGGTTTTCATTCGATGACGGTGATATAAGCCATAACATTTATTTTCAAGCACCGCGTGTTAGTGCAGACAGTATTATTACCATAAACGCTACCCTAACATTATCAAACGGGACGCAACTCAGTGATAGTGCCTCTGTGGTAGTCAAAAACGTTGATGTTGACCTTGACGGTTTCTTTGTCGATAGCGACACAAATGAAACGGTAAGCAGCCATATGCAACCGTACAGGCCTGATAGCCCTTATGCATCAGCACTTAGCCAATGCGTTTACAATAACCAAGTAAAAAGTAGCTGTCGTTTCTCAACTCTCCCGCTTATTGGTCAAGAAACAGAGTCTCCTTCTATTGATGATATCTTAGATAGAACTTATGTGTCGCATCCTTGGATGGGTGATGCGTTTAAACGTTTTTTAGAAACATCGCAAAGCAAGGACGACATGCTTAAACTGCTTAGAGCAACAACGGCAGTAGTTATATCTTACGATATTAGACCTTCTTACTATTGGGTTGCTACTGGGGCAATTTATTTAGACGCAAACAACTTTTGGCGCACACCGCAAGAGCGCGACACCATCAACACACGCCCAGATTATCGCAGCGGATTTGGTAGCGACTTAGATTTTACGAGTAGTTGGCGTTATATAAAAGAGGGAGAGTATTACTTTCCCATTCTAACAAGCTTTAACGCTGCTGATAGACTCTCACGAAGTAATAGTGAAGTTGAAGCTGCACTGACATGGCTGTTATATCACGAACTTGGACACGCCAATGACTTCTTTGATTACACAGAATGGGACAACCTTGCCCCTAGCGAGAGCCCACTTTCCGCTTACAATGATGCCGCACCGATTTCTACATCGCTATCTAATGCGTTGCCACTCACCTCATCGCAACTGCATGCTGTTGCCCAAGTTCGCTATGGAGGCCAAACAGCAACAGCAGCGCAGCGTAATTACACCGCATTACAGATAGCTAATTGGTTCGAAACTGACGGCGCAGTATCGTTTTATTCTTACTATACTGAGCGCGAAGACATCGCCACCCTCTTTGAGCGGTTCATGATGTTGTATCGGTTGGGTGTCAGCGCCGACCTTGGATTATTTGCTCAAGAGCGTATTGATGATGGTAGCTTTACCATTACATGGGGGCAGCGTAACCGGGTAAGTGACGATAACGTAAAACCAAGAGTAGACTACGCAGTGAGCCGCATACTGCCCAATCTCAATGTACCTGACATTCAAGCGAGCCTACCCTCACCCATTATGCTTCCAACTGATAGATCATGGCGTGAGACCGTGTCGTTTGGTGTGTCATCAAATAACAAGACTGATGTTGTTGAAAGTAACGCATCTCACAATCAACAAGACGGATCGAACTCACTTACGGTAAGTGATGAATTAGAAATGATAAAACGCATTGATAACGGCAAATATCAGTAAGCAATTGTAATAAAGGGTTAAATAAGGCCTAGTTCACGTTTAACCATTGCCACTGACAAACGTTTTTGTTCCTGCAACGAGCGCGTATCTAGTCTTGCCAATAAGGCCATTAGGCTCTTTAAGTCACGCTCACTGTGATTCAGCAAAAATTGTAGCGCTTGATTTGACAGTTTAAGCCCTCTTTCGGCCGCTCTTAGTCGCACGGCTTCTTCACGCCCTGCATCATCAAGGTGATTAACGTGGTAAATAACACCCCACGCCAGCCTAGAACGCAGATCTGGCAGTGTAAATGCAGGGTTTGATGGTCCTAAATGACTGGTACATATTACCAGCGTATGCTGTGTTTCACTCACGCGATTTAGCAGGTCAAAGAGTGCTTCTTCCCATCTTTCATCACCCGCAATGGCATGGATATTATCAAGGGCAAGTACTGATAAATTCTCGAGCCCTTCGAAAATATCGTAAGACCAAGCCTGAAAATCATTCATATTAAGATACAAGTGATTAACTGATTTTTCAGCGAGTTGATGGCACATAGCAAACAACAAATGACTTTTACCGATAGCCGACGCACCAAGCAAAGTAACGAGGGGGAGTTTGAGCGTAGACAAATGCCCTAGCCCTTGTGCATGACGCCAGTCAGGGAGCGCTATAACGATGTTCTCAAGTAGCGCCACCACTTCTTCATTGCCTACATTGACGAAACTATCAAAGTTTTCGTCGATGGGCAGTGTCACTGGCAAAGGTAATTGCATGCTTTTCTAATTACTCCAGTAAAAGCTGTGCCCTTCCACTGATTCGCCATGTGCATCAGTGACTGGCCGCAATTTCGTCTCAAGTCGAACACTATTTAATAAGTCGTCAACCGTACCTACTAATGTGAGCGCAAAAGTCGCTACCGTGCCTGATTGCTCAATTAATGTCGCGCTTTCGATAACACTCAAACTGTTTAGATAGGCTTTAACACTCGCATAGCTGCCAATGGTTCCTACATTTGCGATAGACACGGTTAGCACTTCGCGCTCCGAGGCATCTATACCCACAACAGCATACAAAGAGGATAGATAATTTGAATACGCATCGACAAGTTCACTGGCAAGTAATTCAGGTGTGTCGCCATAGATACTGCCATAACTCACTTTGCCACCACCTATAAACACCCAATCCAATGCAAAATCACCCTCGTCTGCACGTTTCGCATAGTGAGTAAATTCGTCCATCGTAAACGGGGCCAGCGGTTGCGCTTGTGTATTAGCATTCGTTTCAGCCATACCCAAAGCTGAATTGTCGCCTATTTCAGTTTCCTTCGTGACGTCGCTGTCGGCACTGATATCGCTATTGCTGTTGGTAATACCCTCTGGCGTATCACGTTCAATGTTTTGATCAGACATACGCGCAGGTTCACTGTCGAGCACGTCCTCTAACGAGTCTACCGTGCCAGAAGCAACAACAGTTTCTGGTAACTCGGGTATTACGGTAGGATCGTTCTTATACACCCGTGCACCGATGATGTTATCAATGCCATAGCGCACTGAGGCCGTTTGCAAAGGTTCAACAAATCGTCCCCACACGTCATATGTAGTGATATTCACATTGTCGGTGAGATCCATTAACGGCAAGCTAAGTGGAATGCCGCGTTCTTTAGCTGTCTGCTTCAACGTGAGAGTAAGTTCTGATTGTGAAGATTCTTCAAGAATAACGCGTTTATCTTCATCAGATACATCCTGCGCTATCCAGACAATAGTTTCTGGGCGACGGTCTCCCCACAGCGGTAACATTTCACGCTGAAGCAGCTCTGTTAGCTTAGTGTTATCAAATTCGGCAACGTAATATGTGCGATTGCCGTCAAAGTCGAAACGATAAGAACGTAACATCGCTTGGGGTGTACGCAGTGCCGCTTTTACGCCTGCATTGTCGAGAACCGCTGTGCTTCCAGACATTTTTACGAACACCTGTTTAAGCGCTTCCTTTAATGCGGCTTGTTGTGTGCGTTGGCTTTGATCGCTTACTTCAATGTGCGCTTCATTGACAATGACACGTTGTGCAGCGAAAACACTGGGCACAGCGTTTAACGTCAACAATGCACACACACCTGCGATCCTTGCGCCCTTAAATACGCGACTAACATAATGACTAGCGTTGCGCTTAACCATTGTTAACATCCAATCTCCATTCGTTTTTAAAACCAAACCGTTACCTTTAACACCTTATGAATTTAACTTCATCATTACGTTACACAAGGCTAATACGCTTCAAATTTCTATTCTCTTTTATATTGGGGCTAATTTCATCCTTAAAATGAAAAAGATTGTGACACATTGTTTTTCGATACCAGCAATTTAGCACTAACCTTTTGGTCAACATCTGTTTTAAATAGGCAAAACCTAGAAAAACTTCTGCAAAAAAAAGACCATAAAAACCCTGTGACAAATTGGACTTGTGTCTACTTACTGGTAGAATCCGCGTTTTTCTACCTCTTAGTTCCAGGGCCCAAACGTGAGCGAAAATAAAACCTCTTTAAGTTACAAAGATGCAGGCGTAGATATCGACGCAGGAAATCAACTTGTTGAACGTATTAAATCTGTTACCAAAAAAACACACCGCCCCGAGGTGAAAGGTAATTTAGGAGGCTTTGGTGCGTTATGCGAGCTCCCTACTAAATATAAAAAGCCGCTTCTTGTATCTGGCACCGATGGTGTTGGTACAAAACTAAGAGTTGCAATGGACGCCAACCGTCATGATGGTGTGGGAATCGACCTTGTTGCAATGTGCGTAAACGACCTGATTGTTCAAGGCGCCGAACCTTTGTTCTTCCTTGATTATTACGCCACGGGCAAGCTTGACGTTGATGTTGCAGCATCAGTGGTAACTGGTATTGGCGCAGGTTGTGAACAAGCAGGCTGTGCCTTGATTGGTGGTGAAACAGCTGAAATGCCTGGAATGTACCATGACGGCGACTATGACATAGCCGGCTTCTGTGTGGGTGTTGTTGAAGCTGACAAGGTTATCGATGGCACAAACGTTAAACCTGGCCAAAAGCTCATCGCATTAGGTTCATCTGGTCCGCATTCAAATGGTTATTCATTGGTTCGTAAAATCATTGAGGTAAGCGGTGCTAACGTTAATGAGAACCTTAACGACAAGCCAATTATTGACCAGTTGCTTGAACCAACGCGTATTTACGTCAAGTCGGTGTTAGCCCTATTAGAAGAAGTAGAAGTTAGCGCAATCTCTCACATCACTGGCGGTGGCTTCTGGGAAAATATCCCTCGCGTACTACCTGAAGATGCCAAAGTCGTTATTGACGAATCTACATGGGAATGGCCTGCCATTTTCTCTTGGTTGCAAGAGAACGGTAACGTGACGCGCCACGAAATGTACCGTACTTTTAACTGCGGTGTTGGCCTTGTTATTGTTATTGACGAAGCAGATGTAGACAACGCGTTGTCTATCCTTAAACAGCACGGCGAAAACGCGTGGGTAATTGGTGACATTGAAACCAAAGACGGCGAAGAGCAAGTAGAGATTAACGCGTGAGTGAAGCTGTGACTAAGTTATGTGTATTAATTTCGGGTAATGGTAGTAATTTACAAGCTATTATTGATGAAATAAAAGCACACCGTTTGAATGCACAAATTAGTGGTGTGATCAGTAATCGTCCAAATGCCTACGGTTTAGAGCGTGCAAAAGAAGCGGGCATTGAAGCAGTATGTATTGATCATACGCAATATGAAGACCGCATCGATTACGATAACGCCTTGAAAGCACAAATCGACGCATTTGGTGCCGATTGTGTTGTGCTTGCAGGCTTCATGCGTATTCTAACACCTGAGTTTGTAAACTATTTTTCTGGAAAATTAGTGAACATTCATCCATCTTTGTTGCCAAAGTACAAAGGGTTGAATACGCATCAGCGCGCTATTGATAACTCAGACACTGAACACGGTGTTAGCGTTCATTTTGTAACACCCGAGTTAGATGGTGGTCCTGTCATTATTCAAAGCCGAGTACCGGTGTTTGAAGATGATACAGCAAGCGATTTAGCCGAGCGTGTTCAAGAGCAGGAGCGCCGCATTTATCCACTTGTGCTATCTTGGTACAGCGCGGGTCGACTTAAGATGCGAAACAATAAGGCTGTTTTAGATGATCAAGAACTTCCAGAATCTGGTTATGCGAGCGAGTAAAGGGCTTGTAAGTTGCACATTGCTGACACTGTCTATGTCAGCAATGGCACAAGACTCCCAGAGCGACGCACTGTCGCTTACGCCTTACAAGGCAACGTATACCGCGTATAAATGGGACGATGATGTTGGCGAAGCCAGCATAGAGTTATCTAAATTAGGTAACAATCAGTATTCGCTGCTATATACGTCAAAGGTATCTAAGTTTTTCCTGTCTGATAAGCGCAGTGAACACTCGATTTTTACTGTAAGTGATAACACTCTTGTGCCATCACAGTACTTTTATGACCGTTCTGGTACTGGGCCAGATAAAGCATTAAAAGTCACGTTTAGTCATCAAGGTAACGGTAAAATTAATGTCGAAAATGGCGATACTTTTGATTGGAACGGTGAGTTTGATAATCAAATATACCGTCTAGACCTTGCTAAGCAGCTGGCAGAAGGAAAAACTTCACTCTCTTATGACTTCGTAAACTACCGTGGAGAGTTGCGTCATTACGGCGTTGAAGTTGTAGATAATGAAACTCTGTCCCTGCCCTATGGCAAGATTGAGGCAGTGAAGGTGAAGCTTATTCGAGACTCAAAAAAACGTGAGACGTTTGCATGGTTTGCTCCTTCTTTAAACTATGCACTTGTGCGTTTACAACAGTTTAAAGAAGGCGATGAACAAGGTGACATAAAGCTTAAGTCATTCACTGAGCTGTAGTCGATTTTGGTATCGTCTTTTGTCATCGTATTAATCTGCCGAGTTTAACATCTTGTTAAACTCGGCAGTTTGTTTTTAGCATGACAATAGTGCGTTTATGTTGTGCATTAATGTTGCCATCCACAAATATTAAATTCCTGTCAAATACCGCTAGTTATCTGCATGTTGAATAGCGATCTATAAGCAACAGCTATACTAATAGGTGCACCCTATTATTTATGCAGTTATTAATACAATATTCATGTAAAAATCTTGATCTTTGCCCTATTAAATAATAGGTTTACAGCATGCTGGTCTGACCTCAATTTGCACTGGTGCATTGTGAAGTGCTCACCCCAATTGAGCAGCGACCTGTATAATGTTCAACGCCTTTCAGGAGTGAAGTATGGCAGATTTTATATGGTTTTTACTGGTGGTTTTGACACTAGCTGTTGCTAGCTATAAACGCACCAGCTTGGTAACGGCAGTTGCCATGGGCGCAGGTGTCATGATTTTAGGCACCCTCTTTGGCGATATCGGCCTTTTAGGCTGGGTGGTATACCTGGCATTAACACTTCCTTTCACGCTATCGAACATCAGACAGCAATACATTTCAACTAAACTACTTGCGTTCTATCGCAAAGTTATGCCTGAAATGTCGAGCACAGAACAAGAAGCTATTGATGCTGGTACTGTATGGTGGGACGGTGATATTTTCAGCGGTAAGCCAGACTGGGATAAGTTACACCGCATCCCTAAAGGGCGTTTGACTGCTGAAGAGCAAGCGTTTCTAGACGGTCCGTGTGACACGGTATGCTCTATGGTAGACGAGTGGCAAATCAATCACAAAGATGCCGATCTACCTCCTGAGATTTGGCAGTATCTAAAAGATCATAAGTTCTTCGCTATGATCATTAAGAAGCAATACGGTGGTTTAGAGTTTTCTGCCTATGCGCAATCTCGTGTACTACAAAAGTTGGCCGGTGTCAGCGCTGTATTATCGAGCACTGTTGGGGTTCCTAACTCATTAGGCCCAGGTGAACTACTTCAGCACTACGGTACCAAAGAGCAACAAGACCACTATCTACCGCGTCTTGCAGCTGGTGAAGAAATTCCTTGTTTCGCGCTTACCGGCCCTGAAGCAGGTTCAGATGCAGGTGCGATCCCTGACGTGGGTGTGGTTTGCAAAGGCGAATTCAACGGTGAAGAAGTATTGGGTATGCGCCTTACCTTCAACAAACGCTACATCACGCTTGCGCCGGTTGCGACGGTTATAGGACTCGCATTTAAACTTCAAGATCCAGATGGCCTTCTTAGCGACAATAAAGAGCCAGGCATCACGTGTGCCCTCATTCCTCGCGACACCAAAGGCCTTGAAATCGGTCGTCGTCACTTCCCGCTTAATACGCCATTCCAAAATGGTCCAATTAAGGGTGAAGATATCTTTGTGCCTATCGACTATATCATCGGTGGCCCGAAAATGGCAGGTCGCGGCTGGCGTATGCTTGTAGAGTGTTTGTCAGTGGGTCGTTGTATTACCCTTCCTTCATCAGCAGCAGGTGGCGCTAAGTCGGTATCACTGGCAACTGGTGCGTATGCACGCATTCGTCGTCAATTCCGTATGCCTGTAGGTCATATGGAAGGGGTTGAAGAGATGCTGGCTCGCATCGGCGGTAACGCTTACTTGATGGATGGTGTGACGCGCTTCTCAACCGTTGGTGTTGACCTTGGCGAAAAACCTTCGGTAATTTCGGCAATCTGTAAATACCACCTGACTGAAAAAATGCGTCAAGTTATCAACGATGCAATGGATGTTCACGGTGGTAAGGGCGTAATGCTTGGGCCAAATAACTACCTTGGTCGTGGTTATCAAGGTGTGCCTGTTTCTATTACCGTTGAAGGTGCAAATATCCTTACGCGAAACATGATGATTTTTGGTCAAGGTGCAATGCGCTGCCACCCGTTTGTTCTTAAGGAAATTGAAGCAGCTTCAATTGAAGACAGAAAAGAAGCGCTAAAAGCATTTGATAAAGCGGTATTTGGTCATATTGGTTTTGCCGTAGCGAACACTGTACGCAGCATCTGGTTCTCGTTAACTAACGGCGCGTTTAGCAGTGCACCATTTACTGATGAAACAGCTCGCTACTACAAGCTTCTACAGGGTTATAGTGCAAACTTAGCATTGCTTACTGACGTATCAATGGGTGTACTTGGCGGTGATTTAAAACGTCGTGAACGCTTATCTGCGCGTTTAGGCGATATTCTAAGTGGCCTTTACTTAGGCAGTACAACACTTAAGCGTTTTGACGAAGAAGGTCGCCTTAAAGAAGACTTACCGCTTCTTCATTGGGCAATGCAAACTATCTTACACGACATTGAAACCGCTATTGATGACTTCTTGGCGAACTTCCCGAATAAAGCCATTGCAGTCGTTATGCGCGCTATGGTTATTCCATTTGGCCGTCGTGTTGGCAAGCCATCTGATAAAACAGAGCATGCCATTGCGCAAATGCTACAAACGCCTTGCTCTGCACGTAGCCGTTTAGGCTATGGCCAGTACTTAACTCGCGAAGAAGGCAGCTTAATGGGTGACCTAGAGCAGACGCTTGATGACGTTTTGGCAAGCGAGCCCATTTTCGAGCGTATTTGTAAGCATAAGAAAGCTAAGTTGCCATTTACGCAACTTGAGAAGCTTGCTGATGAAGCGCTTGCAGAAGGCGTTATCAACGAAGACGAAGCGAATCTGCTGCGTAAAACTGAAGCGGGTCGTTTGCGTACCATCAACGTTGACGATTTCGACCACGAAGAATTGGTAGCAAAGATAAACTCGTCTAGTGCATCGACTAAAAAGCGTGGTGGCAAGGCAGCGTAAGCGCGTTGACCATTACACGTTCCTAACTATAAGGCCGCTTAATAGCGGCCTTTCTTATTTGGTTAGTCTGTTAATCTGACATAAAAAAACCGGAATAAACTCCGGTTTTTTTAATCAATTTACAAATACTAGCTAAGCTGAAGTTTGTCCATTAATAGAACTGCCTGAGTTCGGGTATTAATTTCTAGTTTACGCAGTATGGCGCTGATATGTGCCTTAATGGTTGCTTCGGTAACATTCATCTCATGTGCAATTTGTTTATTCATCAGACCTGCACGTAAATACGACAATACTTGAATTTGCTTAGGGGTTAACTCGCGGAATCGCTGAAGTAGAACCTTCAGTTCGTCATCAACTTTATCGAGTTCTTCTTCCATTCCCTCTGGTAGCCATTTTTTACCTGCTATTATATCTACAATCGCTTGCGCTATTTCGCGCGTTGCAGATACTTTAGGTATGAAACCCTGTGCGCCAAGACTCATAACCTGAGCAACAACTTCAACGCTATCACTACCTGAAATTACGCCAACGGGAATATCAGGGTATTGCTCACGAAGTGTAATTAGGCCGTTGAAGTACTCTCCACCAGGCATATTTAAATCAAGAAGAACCAGTTCGACGCCATCGAATTCATTTAATTTTTCAAGTGCTGATTCAAGACTTCCTGCCTCGATGATTTGCGAATTTTCAAAGTAGGGTTCTAACGCGCCGCTTAAAGCTTCGCGAAACAATGGGTGATCGTCTGCTACTAGAATTCTCGTCATTAGCGTTACTGCTTCCTTATTGTATTTGTTGATAGATTAATACTTTCGTTTAGTAACGAAAAGCCCTAAACCTTAAAAATAGACTAAATTTCAAGAAAATTGGTGTTTTAGATTGGCATTTTCAATTCAAACGTTAAAATTGCGGCCCAAATCACGAAATGAAGGCCTATTGTGAAGAAACACGACAACATTTATGCAAACCCGCTCAGTAAAGTAGCCGACTTTAAATTTGACGAGTCTGTGGTAGATGTGTTTCCCGATATGATCCAACGTTCCGTACCGGGATACGAAACGATTATTCACACTATCGGTGAACTGGCCAAAAGCGCGGTAAGCGATAATTCTAATGTATACGACTTAGGGTGCTCTTTAGGGGCTGCAAGTTTGTCTATAGCGAGAGCAACTCAAGACAAAACGTTTAACATCATAGGCGTCGATAGTAGTGAGGCAATGGTTGAGCGTTGTAAACGTGTTGTGCAAGCATTTACACTGAAAAACCCTATCACCATTGAGCAAGCCTATGCTCAAGAGGTCGAGATTACAAATGCATCAATGGTAGTGATGAATTTCACTCTACAGTTTATACCTCCAGCCGATCGCGCTGCGCTATTATCTAAGATATACGAAGGGTTGAACCCTGGTGGCATTTTAGTGCTGTCAGAGAAAATTCGACACCCTACCCTAAGAGGAAACGAACTGCTTATCGACTTACATCACCAGTTCAAACGCGACAACGGTTATAGCGAGTTAGAAGTGAGTCAAAAACGCGCAGCGTTGGAAAAAGTGATGCTAACCGACACATTCGAAGAACATGAAACTCGCTTAAAAAATGCAGGCTTCAGCGATGTAGTAATGTGGTACAAATGCTACAACTTCACGTCTTTGATTGCGGTTAAAGCTTAAGCCGACATACTAGGAACAACATGAGTAAACTAGAAAACATTTGGTTTAACGACTGCTATAAATCGTTATTAGACAGCCCACTTGCCCACTGGCTACAAACACTTCCTGCATTAATGGACGTATGGCAGCGCAACGGAAAACACGGTGAATTTGATAAGTGGTGTAGGTTACTCAATAAATTGCCCAAACCCGCCTGCAGCACCATCGATTTGAAAAATACTGTGACTATAGGAAGTGAAAAAGACGTTGATACCTATACGCAAAAACAAATTGAAGGCTTATTAAAACAATTTATGCCGTGGAGAAAAGGTCCATATCATGTCCACGGCATTCACATAGACACGGAATGGCGCTCGGACTGGAAGTGGGACCGTGTTGTACCTCACATAGCGTCACTAGAAAACCGGCACGTATTAGACGTGGGCTGCGGAAGTGGATATCACATGTGGCGCATGCTCGGCGAAGGTGCCTCTCGCGTTATTGGCGTCGACCCAACGCAGCTATTCTTCATTCAGTTTCACGCCATAAAGCACTTCATGCAAAACGAAAATGTTGCCACAAACAATATCCATTTTCTTCCTATGGGCATTGAAGACATGCAACCGCTGAAGGCTTTCGATACCGTATTCTCCATGGGCGTGCTGTATCACAGAAAAGACCCTATGGCGTTTTTAACACAGCTTAAAGACCAACTTCGCAAAGGCGGCGAGTTGGTGCTTGAAACGCTAGTGGTGGACGGCGATGAAAATACCGTACTAATGGCGGGCGAGCGTTACGCTCAAATGCGTAATGTCTGGTTTTTACCTAGCACTGCGGCACTTACCGTTTGGCTATCACGCCTAGGCTTTGAAAATATTCGCGTGGTGGATGTGAATCACACGACATTAGACGAGCAACGCTCAACGCCTTGGATGGACACGCAATCTTTGAAAGATTTTCTCGATCCAGAAGATATTACCCGCACCATTGAAGGCTACCCTGCACCACAACGAGCCGTTATTGTAGCCAACAAGAAGTAATTACCTTTCCTAAACCAACGACTCTGTGTTGGCATAAATGTTGTAACCCTAATCTGCTAAAGTGTAAGTAATCTGCATTGATTAGGGTGACAACATGGACATACATGGCTTTCTAGCAACACATCAATTGCCAAGTAGCTATGCAGAGATTGCACAAAAATGGTTCACTCCACTATGTGAACGGCTACTCAAGCACCAAGAAGGTGCATCAAAACCTTTCGTTGTGGGCATCAATGGATGCCAAGGTTCTGGAAAATCCACATTAACCAGCTTTATTGAAGCCTTTTTAACGTCAGTACATAGCAAACGCGTTGTGTCCTTGTCTATCGATGACTTCTATCTTGACCAATCACAGCGTAACGCGCTGGCTATAAAGGTACATCCATTGCTGAAGACTCGCGGAGTACCTGGCACACACGACACAACTTTGGCGCTCACTACACTTCGACAACTTGAAAGTGGTCAGCCCACTGCCCTCCCCCGGTTTAATAAAGCAACTGACAATCCGCAGCCCAAAGCGCAGTGGCCTGTGGTAAGCGAATCACCAGACTTCGTTATCCTTGAAGGCTGGTGTGTTGGTGTGCCTGCACAATCTGCTGATGATGTTAAGCGACCGATTAATCATCTTGAAGAAGTAGACGATCCACTTGGTATTTGGCGATCTTTTGTCAATACTGAATTAGCAGGTGAATACCAAGCGCTGTTTAACAAGATCGACTATAGCGTAATGCTGAAAGCGCCCTCGTTTGATTGTGTTTACCAATGGCGTCTAGAGCAAGAACACAAACTAGCCGCTTCTGTACAGGGCAAAGGCGCTGGCATTATGAGTGACGAAGAAGTGGCAAACTTTGTGCAACACTATCAACGCATTACAGAGCACGCACTTAATTGTTTGCCCAACAGATGCGACACGGTTTTTATATTAGATTCAACAAGAAAGATAACAGAACAGGATGTAAAACAATGACGAAAACGCTTGTTTTCACCGATATGGACGGCACGCTGTTAGACCACCATACCTACTCTTTTGAGGCGGCGAAACCGGCTTTAGCGGCATTAAAACAAAAAGATATTCCCGTAATACCCACTACCAGCAAAACCTTTGCTGAATTGGAGCCATTGCGAGAGCGGATAGGATTGGATGGCCCCTTTATTATCGAAAATGGTGCTGCGATTTTTATTCCTCATGGCTTTTTTAAGCAAAAGCCTAGTGGCACCGTGTGGGTAGATGGCTATTGGTGTAAAGCCTTTATCTCAAATAAGAACTACTGGATTAAGTTACTTGAGAAGATGGGTAGCGACTTTGATGGTAAGTACAAACAATTTTCAAAAATGTCGCTAGATGAAATTCAAGAATGTACTGACCTTGACGAACACTCCGCATCGCTTGCAGCTAAACGGCAATTTGGTGAACCCATTTTGTGGCTAGGAAGCGATGATGAAAAGCAGCGCTTTTTAAAAGCGGTGAAAGACAGAGGCGCCTTCCCACTAGAAGGAGGCCGATTCATTCACGTCTCAGGCAACTGTGACAAAGGTCAAGCGCTTAAGTGGCTTGCCAGTGAATACCAAAAACAGCACGTGACCAAAGTGAACACAGTAGCCCTTGGTGACGGTAAAAACGACGTGGCGATGCTAGAGGCAGCGCATACCCCTATAAGAATATTATCACCGGTAAATCCTCCACCCGAAGTACAAAAAGAAGAGGTATATACCAGCACCCTAACTGGCCCTGAAGGCTGGAACGAAATGCTTACTCAATTATTATCCCTTTGATCAGGAGGACACATGGCTGATTTTTATCAAAATGGTGTGGTGACAACGTTACATAATTTGGCTCGACGTCCTACCGAAGAACTCGAAGCAGAGCTTCTTCAATTCTCGCAAAAACGCCCTATGGCGCTGATTTTGCCCTCATTATTTTCAGAACTAGAAGGCGACGCGCTTCCGCATATCGTTAATGAACTCACCGAAGTTCCATACTTGTCTGAAGTTGTTATCGGTTTAGATAGAGCCAATCAAGAACAATACAAACACGCGCTTAAATTCTTTGGAAAACTACCACAGCACCACCGCATATTATGGAACGATGGCCCTAGGCTTAAAGCGTTAGATGAAGAGCTTCAAGCCCAAGGCCTTGCGCCTAAAGAGTTGGGTAAAGGGCGAAACGTATGGTACTGCATGGGCTATGTACTGGCGTCGAACCGAGCTGAATCGGTAGCACTGCATGATTGTGATATCGTGACTTACGAGAAAGATTTACTTGCCCGCCTCATCTACCCGGTGGCTAACCCGCAGTTTAACTATGAATTCTGTAAAGGCTATTACGCGCGTGTCGCTAATGGAAAAATTAACGGCCGTGTTTCTCGTTTGCTCGTAACGCCCCTCTTGCGCGCACTTAAACGCATAATGGGCGACAACGAGTATCTTGAGTTTATGGACAGCTTTCGCTATCCACTAGCGGGAGAATTCTCGTTTAGACGCGACGTGCTTAATGATATTCGCATTCCAAGCGACTGGGGTTTGGAAATTGGCGTACTGTCTGAAATGCACCGCAACTATTCTCACAACAGACTGTGCCAGGCAGATATTTGTGACATTTACGACCACAAGCATCAAGATTTATCGCTTAACAACGACCAAGGCGGCTTGTCGAAAATGTCTATCGACATTACCAAAGCCATTTTCAGAAAGTTGGCCACACAAGGCTATACTTTCAGTAATGAAATGTTTCGCTCGATTAAAGCAACCTATTTCCGCATTGCGCTAGACTTTATTGAAACCTATCACAACGACGCCGTCATGAACGGGCTTAGCCTTGACATTCACAGCGAAGAAAAAGCAGTAGAAATGTTTGCCAGCAACATTATGAAAGCGGGTCAAAACTTTTTAGAAAACCCCATGGAAACACCGTTTATACCAAGCTGGAACCGCGTGACCAGTGCTGTACCCGATATTTTAGAGCGTCTTTTAGAGGCGGTTGAAGCTGATACTGCAGAATTTATGGAGTAAGTAATATGGCATGGGACCTTCTCCATGACAAAGTAAAACACCATCTTGAAAGTATTTATGCCGATGTAGCGCTTGATGTCTCGTACGAGACATTAGCGACTGATTTAATGAATACTATCGGCATCAAGTCAGATGCCGATATTGCCTCGCCTCAATCTCATCACAATTATTGGGATGAGGAAGACATTGTAATGATCACCTATGGTGACAGCGTGATAGATGATGACGAGCGCCCGCTTGTGACGCTTAACCGCTTTCTTCACCGCTACTGCAAAAATACGATAAATAACGTGCATATACTGCCGTTCTTTCCGTATAGCTCTGACGATGGCTTTTCTGTCATTGATTACTCGACAGTTAACGAAGCGCTTGGCTCGTGGGACGATGTTGAAGATATTGCCAAAGATTACGGGTTAATGGCTGACCTTGTGATAAATCACTGTTCAGCAAGAAGCGTGTGGTTTGATAATTTCATTAAAGGTGAAGGGCCGGGTTCTGACTACTTTTTTACAGCGGATCCGACTGATGATTTGTCGATGGTAACCCGACCACGGGTTTCGCCATTGTTGCGTGAAACTGAAACGGCTAACGGCACCAAGCACGTGTGGTGTACGTTTAGTCACGATCAGGTAGATTTTGACTTCAGAAACCCCAAGGTCCTACTGGCTTTTGTTGATATTATTCGCCTATACATCGACAAAGGCTCGAAGTTGTTTCGACTAGATGCCGTCGCATTTCTATGGAAAATTGTGGGCACGAATTGCATTAACTTGCCGCAAACGCACGAAGTTATTCGCTTATTGCGCACTTTGATTGAACATGTCGACCCTTCAATTATTATTATTACTGAAACCAATATTCCTAACCGCGAAAATCTAACCTATTTTGGTAACGCCAATGAAGCGCACGCCATCTATAATTTTTCATTACCGCCACTATTGGTAAATACCTTGGTAACAGGTGACTGCACCTATTTGAAAAGTTGGATGATGAGCATGCCTCCTGCACAAAATGGTACTGCGTATTTCAACTTTATTGCTTCGCATGACGGTATTGGGCTTAGGCCAGCTGAAGGTTTGCTAAGTGAAGAAGAAATATCGGAGTTGGTGCATACCATGCAGCACTTTGGGGGTAAAATTTCATGGCGTGCGTCTGATCACGGTCAGCAAAAGCCTTATGAAATAAACATTACCTTGTTTGATGCACTTCAAGGCACCACCAAGGGCCCAGATAAACATCAAGTAGACCGCTTTATTTGCGCTCATGCCATCATGCTAGGTATGGAAGGGATCCCAGGGCTATACATTCACAGTTTGTTGGGTACCTCAAACGACTACGAAAAAGTCGCCAATACGGGCCAAAACCGTTCTATAAACCGACGTCGCTGGGACTTAAAAGAACTAGAAGCATTACTTGATTCGCCTTTCTCGCAGCATCACAAAGTACTAACCCGTTTGTCGCAGCTTATTCGCATAAGAAAAGCACAACCGGCGTTTCACCCTAATGCTACACAGTTTACGCTGCAGTTAGGTACACAGCTATTTGGTTACTGGCGACAAAGTCTAGACAGAAAACAAAGCGTATTCTGCATAAGTAACATTAGCGATGAAGGCCAAACCGTATTGTTGTCAGATATTAACTTAATTGGCACCGATAACTGGATTGATCTTATCTCTCGAGATGAAATTGCGTTAGCAAGTGGCAGTTTGCAGATGAAGCCTTACCAAACGCTTTGGATTAGTAACCAAGACTTTGAGTAAATAGTACTTGCGCTAGTAAACGAAAAGCCGGCGCATAAACAAACACTGACCGCGGAAGGGAAGCTGCGGTATTATACTTTTCGAAGTTCCATCAATACACAGGGTAGTAATGCAACCTATTTCCACATTTATCTTTGACCTAGACGGCACCTTAGTCGACTCAGTACCCGACCTCGCCCACGCACTAAACGCTACGCTACATGACATGGGCTTACCGACATACCCTGAAACCACAATAAGGCATTGGGTTGGTAATGGTGCGCGAATGCTGGTTGAACGGGGGCTAAGTGGAAGTACAAGCATTTCCCATGGCCAAAGTAATGCACAAGTAGACGCGGCGCTTGATAAATTTTTAGCGCATTACCGCGTATTGGTATGCCAGTACTCCAATTTGTACAAAGGGGTATTCGATACACTAGCAACGCTAAAACGCAAGCAGTACAACCTGGCGTTGGTAACGAATAAACCCGAGGAATTTATTCCACCAATTCTTAACGCGTATTCATTAAATGACATGTTTTTGGTAACGCTTGGCGGCGACTCTTTACCTGAGAAAAAGCCTTCTCCCCTGCCCTTGTTACACGTTAGCGATACCCTTAACGTGATGTCAGAGACGTGCATAATGGTGGGCGATTCAAAAAATGATATACAGGCGGCCAAGGCCGCTAATATGAGGTGTGTCGGGTTAACTTACGGTTACAACTACGGCGAAGATATTGCCATTCATGAACCCGACTGGGTGTTTGATTGCTTTACCCAGTTATTGACGTTGTAAAAAACTAAAATACCCCGTGATGCCCCTTCCAACAGAACAAAGTGACGTTCTTAATGGGTAATCAACTTTCCATCCTTTCACGCGGTTTCACAAAACCCCGGTTAAAACCAACATTAATCTTTGGTATAACGTTGGTTTTTCTGTAACATCCGCTGTTCATTAATATACAGAACAACAGTTTATAAGGTGGTTGGTATGTCATCTAAATGGCTTTCGTTAGAAGAAGCGCTGTCTAAAGCACTCGATGCCGCTGCGCCTATTAGCGAGACTGAACAAGTGAGTATTTTTGATGCCACCAACCGCATACTGGCCGATGATGTTGTGGCCACTGTAGACGTACCGCCTTGGGACAATTCCGCTATGGACGGATACGCCGTTAATACCGCGTCGCTTGACGGCGAAATGCCTCTTAACGTGCAAGGTGTAATTACCGCGGGCATGGAGGCAAGCACTCCACTACAAGCGGGCCATGCGTTTAAGATAATGACAGGCGCCCCTATGCCACCGAAGGCCGACGCCGTGGTAATGATTGAAAACACCGACGGTGGCAAAGACAAAGTTTGCATTACGAAAGCGCCCTCGTCTGGTGAGAATATTCGTAAAAAAGCCAATGATATTGCCGTTGGCGATGTGCTAGTAAAACAAGGTACGCAGCTGTGCGCAGAGCACCTTATGTTATTGTCTTCGCAAGGCAAAAGCGACGTTACCGTGTACCGTAAACTTCGCGTTGGCGTGGTAGCTACCGGGTCTGAATTGGCGCACCCGGGAAGCGAACGCGCCAGCACACAAATTTACGAGTCGAACCGCGTGGGCGTAAGCAGTATTTTGCGCAACGAAAACGTGGATATTATCGATTTTGGTATTGTTGAAGATGACGAAGCCTCACTACGCGCGCTTTTCACTGAAGCTAGTACCAAAGTAGATGTAATGGTAAGCAGTGGCGGCGTATCGGTTGGCGATGCTGACTATGTAAAAGACATTATAAGCGAACTAGGCAACATTGATTTTTGGAAGATTGCGGTTAAACCCGGTAAGCCATTTGCCCTTGGGAAGATAGGCAACACCTTATTTTGCGGTTTGCCTGGCAACCCTGTGTCGTCATTTGTTACGGCAAAGCTGCTAGTAGTGCCCGTAATTAAAAAGCTGCAAGGGCAAGACGGTAACTACGAACCACTTTATATCAACGCTAACATTACCCGAGATGTAAAACGCCGCGCGGGACGACGAGATTTTCAACGTGCAACCATGGTGAAAAACGCAAAAGGCGAATGGGAAGTAACACCGTTTAAATCGCAGAGCTCTGGTGTAATGACGTCAATTACCTCGGCCAACTGTTTAATGGTGATCCACGAAGATATTGCCACCCTGAACAAAGGCGACAGTGTACCGGTGATGCCCTTTCACCTTTAAAAACGAATTAGCCGCAGTGACTGCGTTTAAAAGCGCGTGGCAGCATACAAACATAAAGCGTGTTGCAGCACATTGTGCGCACACGATGACTACTTGAGACAACACACTCGTGAACAAGAAACGCTTCCTACTGGAAGGTAGAGATATATTAAAACTGGCGTGGCCTTTATTGGTTGCGCAAATTACACAAATGCTAATGGGCGTAAGCGATACCATTATGGCGGGGCGTTACAGCGCAACCGACATGGCTGCTGTTGCCCTTGGTTTTAGCATTACTGTACCGCTTTTGTGCTTTATTCAAGGTATAGCGCTGGCTTTGCCGCCTATTATTTCGCGCTTGCAAGGTAACAAGAACATAGAAGGCATTGCCGATGCGTCGCAGCAGGCTGGCTACTTGGTATTTTTTGTAGGTGTAGTGGTTACCGCGCTATTACCGTTTACCGAAAGCATAGTATCGCTATTTCCCATGGCACCAGAGCTTTTCACTATTACCGTAGACTACGTTACCTATGTGCTCCTGGCCATGCCTGGCTTTGCGCTATATCAATGGCTACGTAACTATTGCGAAGGTTTAGGTAAAACTAAACCCACCATGACGATTACTGTTATTGGATTGTTGGCTAACGTTGTAGGTAACTACATGTTTATTTACGGTGCAGGGCCAATACCCGCAATGGGTGGCGCAGGTTGTGGAGTGGCTACCGCCATCGTTATTTACACCATGCTTATTGCAACATTTGTGTACGTGCGTTTTGCCCCTGCCCTTAAAAAATACAACCTATTTGGCAAGGTATATAAACCTAATTTCACTACCATAAACCGTACGTTTAAGATGGGCTTACCCATTGCCATGACCATTTTGTTTGAGGTAACGCTATTTTCATTAGTAGCACTGCTGCTGGCTCCATTTGGTGCCAATACAGTAGCCGCGCACCAGGTAGCACTTAACTTCTCGGCGTTAATGTTTATGTTCCCGATGAGCATAGGTATGGCAGCAGCAATTCGTATTGGTTATCGCATAGGTCAAAACAACGGGCGACAAGCCAAAATAGCAGCACGTACGGCTATTTTAATTGGCTTTTGCACTGCAGCGTGCACCGCTACGTTCACCTTATTAGCAAAGGGCTTTATTATTGGCCTTTATACTAGCGACGAAGCCGTATATACCCTAGCTAATGCGCTACTGATTTACGCCGCACTGTTTCAGCTGTCTGACGCTGTGCAGGTTATTTCAGCCAATGCGCTTCGTGGTTACAAAGACACGACAGCGATGTTTATCATTACGTTTGTGTCGTACTGGCTAATTGGCTTACCCACAGGCGTGATCTTAGGCAGAACCAACTGGGTGACTGCTGAGCCCATGGCAGCAGCCGGCTTCTGGATTGGGTTTATTGTAGGGCTAAGTGCAGCCGCTGTGATGTTGGGCGCACGTTTGCTTTATATTCAGCGCCCCGGTGCGACGTTGCGCGCTTAGTATTGGTATTGCCACATTATCGGTATTACCACAACGCACATGCACAGCACTAAAATAACCTAAAAGCGCCGCTACACGCAGATTAATCTGCCAGCGGCGTCCAGTCTTGAGGGGTGTCTATATCAAACTGCGCATTAGGTATAGACACCGCAGTTACCTTCCCTTCTTTTTCATAGCCTTTGATAACAGGCTTTGCTCCCACATCGCCCGTTAAGGCCAATAACGCTTTAAACGCTGTCGCAGGGAATATTGCCGGAACCGTATGCTTTGGCTTTGTTTCAAAAGGACTATTGTCACTTCCATCATCACTCCATTTACTACACACAATATGCGCCGGATTAGCACAAGACGCCGCGACCAAATTGGCTAAATCGTGCGCCGTTAATCGGGGTAAATCTGCAAGGGTAATGAGTATATGGCTGGGGTTTGCCTGACTAGCTTCAAGACATGGTGATGCGCTGCCTAAAAGGAACTTAACGCCCTCGCGAATACTTGACGCAATGCCTTCTTGCCATAGGCTATTAGTGACAAGGCTAACGGGTTCATGCGCTAATGCGTCACGCACGCTAAGATCCCATTTACCCGTGACCACAACAGGTTGTGGCAAGTAATGGATTGCGAGGGTAGCGTGGGAATTTGTCACACTGGGCAGTTCCAGCAGCTGCTGGGCACTATGCGCCACTAACGGTTTGTTAGATACTGGGTGAACCGACACTAGCTTGTTACCGCCAAAGCGGGCACTTTGCCCGCCTGCCAGTAAAATACAGCCTAATCGATAGCTCATCGGCTGCGACTTAAGCCTTTAATTGCGTCGGTTAACCCTTCTAAGGTTAAACCGTACATCCTGTCTTCCATGATTTCACGAATGATCTTAATAGACGAATAATACGGCCAATAGTTTTCAGCCTGCGGGTTTAGCCATACCGCGTTATTGAAGTGATTAAGCAAACGCTGTAACCATACGCTGCCCGGCTCTTCATTCCAGTGCTCTACACTGCCGCCTGGGTAGGTAATTTCATACGGCCCCATGGTGGCATCGCCAACAAAAATCACTTTGTAGTCTTTACCGTAGCGATGAATGATATCCCAAATAGGAATGCGCTCTTTGTTGCGGCGCAGGTTGTCTTTCCATACCTCTTCATACACACAGTTGTGAAAATAAAAATACTCTAAGTATTTAAACTCTGACTGTACGGCAGAAAACAATTCTTGGGTGCTTTTTACGTGAGGGTCCATAGAGCCGCCCACATCAAAAAACATCAACACCTTTACCGCGTTATGGCGTTCTGGCGCCATATGAATATCTAGCAAACCGCCCTTTTTCGCCGTTTCACCAATGGTGGTTGGCACATCAAGCTGTTCGCTGGCTCCAGTACGTGCAAACTTTCTAAGCTTACGCAGGGCTATTTTAATGTTACGCGTACCCAGTTCCACGTCAGAACTTAAGTTTTTAAACTCGCGCTTATCCCACACTTTGACCGCAGAGAACTTTCTATTGCCTTTTTGCCCAATACGCACGCCTTCTGGGTTATCACCATAGGCGCCAAACGGCGATGTACCGCCCGTACCAACCCATTTATTTCCACCTTGGTGGCGCTTTTCTTGTTCTTCCAAGCGTTTTTTCAAGGTTTCCATTAACTCTTCAAGGCCGCCTGCTTTACGAAGCGCCTCGCGCTCTTCAGGGCTTAGGTTTTTCTCTATTTCTTTGCGAAGCCATTCTTCTGGAATGTCTTTACCAAACAAATCAACCGACTCTACCCCTTCAAAGTACTCGGCGAACGCCCTATCGAACTTATCGTACTGGGTTTCATCTTTCACCATGATGGTACGCGCTAGGCTATAGAACGACTCAATATCGGCATACACCACATGCTTTTCCAGAGCTCTGAGTAAATCAAGTAACTCGCGAAGCGTGGTTTTAACCTGATACTTTCGTAGCGTGAAAAAGAACTGAATAAGCATTAGCGGCGCGCCATAAAGACCAGTTTTTCAAACAAGTGAATGTCTTGCTCATTTTTAAGCAGTGCACCGTAAAGCGGTGGAATGGCTGCTTTGCCGTCTTTCGAGTGAAGTGCCTCAGGTGGAATGTCTTCTGCAACTAACAGCTTCAGCCAGTCGATAAGCTCAGAGGTAGATGGCTTTTTCTTCAGCCCAGGCACGTCACGAATTTCAAAAAACGCTTTTAATGCTTCATCAAGCAGCTTTTTCTTTAAATCAGGGAAATGCACGTTCACAATTTCCTGCATTTCGTCAGGGTTCGGGAACTGAATATAATGGAAGAAACAGCGGCGCAAAAATGCATCAGGCAGTTCTTTTTCATTGTTCGACGTAATAATAACAATAGGACGCTGCTTTGCCACAACGCGCTCTTGTGTTTCATACACAAAGAACTCCATTTTATCGAGCTCTAGTAACAAATCGTTTGGAAACTCGATATCAGCTTTGTCTATTTCATCTATCAATAGTACCGGGCGCTTTTCGGCACTAAACGCCTCCCACAGTTTACCTTTAACAATATAATTGCCAATGTCGTGCACGCGATCATCACCTAGCTGCGAGTCGCGCAAACGCGATACGGCGTCATATTCATACAAACCCTGCTGCGCTTTGGTGGTTGACTTAATGTGCCATTGAATAAGCTCGGTGCCTAAACTTTCAGCCAGTTCCTCGGCTAACATTGTTTTACCTGTGCCTGGCTCGCCCTTAATTAATAGCGGGCGCTCTAGCGTAATGGCGGCATTAACCGCTAA
This sequence comes from Alteromonas sp. 009811495, assembly GCF_028865455.1. Taxonomy (NCBI): domain Bacteria; kingdom Pseudomonadati; phylum Pseudomonadota; class Gammaproteobacteria; order Alteromonadales; family Alteromonadaceae; genus Alteromonas; species Alteromonas sp. 009811495. The sequence continues at coordinate 2,009,822 of NZ_CP113972.1, read as the reverse complement.
TTGTAAGTCTTTGGTTGCGATGTAATTAGACGTGCCACTAAAAGCCATGGATGTTGTACTCCGTATAATTCTTCGTCTTCATGTATTTTAACAATAACATATAGCTAAAAAACACTTTGCATTTTTGCGTTTGGGACCAATGATATAGGGGTATGACGAAATCCCCTAATTCACGCTATGAATTATTAACTATTAAAAAGGTCGTACAGATCACGACAGAACGGGGTTTCCTAGAAATTAAGGAACGAGGTAAGGATTGAAAATGAACGTATTTGAAGATAATTCCCTATCGATTGGCCGCACGCCACTCGTCAAACTTAATCGCGTAACATCAGGTAATGTGTACGCGAAAATTGAGTCGCGCAACCCAAGCTTCAGCGTTAAGTGCCGTATTGGTGCCAACATGATTTGGGACGCGGAAAAACGCGGTGTCCTTACTGAAGGTAAAGAAATTGTAGAGCCTACCAGTGGTAACACAGGTATTGCCCTTGCGTTTGTTGCTGCATCACGTGGATACAAGCTAACGCTTACCATGCCTAGCAGCATGAGCCTTGAGCGCCGTAAACTACTTAAAGCGCTAGGTGCAAACCTAGTACTTACTGAAGCACCAAAAGGTATGAAAGGTGCAGTAGCGGCAGCACAAGAAATTGTGAACTCTGACCCAGACAAATATGTGCTGCTTCAGCAGTTTGATAACCCAGCAAACCCAGCTATTCACGAAAAAACCACTGGCCCAGAAATTTGGGAAGACACAGATGGTAAAGTGGATGCGTTTGTAGCAGGTGTAGGTACGGGCGGCACAATTACTGGTGTTAGCCGTTACCTTAAAAACACCAAAGGTAAGGCAATTACTTCAGTTGCGGTTGAGCCTACTGATTCGCCAGTAATTACGCAGGCGCTTGCGGGTGAAGAACTAACCCCTGGTCCGCACAAAATTCAAGGTATTGGCGCAGGCTTTATTCCTGGCAATCTAGACCTAGACCTTATTGACGAAGTTGAGCAAGTGACCAACGAAGAATGTATGGACATGGCACGCAAGCTAATGACCGACGAAGGTATTCTTGCAGGTATTTCATCTGGTGCAGCGGTAGTTGCCGCTAAGCGTTTTGCTGAGCGCCCAGAGAACAAAGACAAAATTGTTGTAGTACTTCTAGCGAGTGGTACAGAGCGTTACCTAAGTAGCCCACTGTTCGCTGGCGCGTTCGACGAGCAAGAAGAAGTGCAATAAGCACCTATTCTGATTACATTGAAAAACGAGGCTCAGGCCTCGTTTTTTTGTTTGTGGAAACAAAAATTAAATGCTGGATATAAATACAGTTTCCCGCAATTTAGAAAAGCGAAAAAATAAAAAAGATATTTTCCGCCTTTCACCTTCGCCATTTGCACTAATTGTTGTAAGACGTTGATGTGGATTTATTTACGTGAGAAAGTTAACGAATTATTTGAGTGATAGATGGATAAGGTCCGCATTGTAAAAAGGATTTTTTCCGTACACTAAATTGTTATATGAACAGGAAAAATTGAGTGCAACTCCCATTTTCAACATTTTTATTTTTAACTCGTTTAGTGGGTTTGTGCTTTATCTTTGTCGGACTAATATTTGGCTATTCTGCGGCAGAGTTACTTTTTGACCCAGAAGCTACAGTTATCGTTAATGGTATTGAAAGAAATGACAGGGAAGCTAAAGGCACATTTTTGTTTATGCCCATCATTTTAATTGGCGTTGGCTTTACTCTTTGTAATATCAAACCTAAAAGCTGGCACAAATATCGTCAGGCTAGGTCAATTTTTTGGTCCTTTTTTCATGGAAAGTAGTTCATATAACAAAACGCTCAAGTCGCAACCCGCTACGCGGGTCGCTGGGACAAAAACACAATGCGGCTTCGCTATTATCGCATTGCGCTTTTGCCCCTTAGCTTAGTGTTATGTAGCACAGGGAATTCAAAATGAAGGAATCTGAAAAACGTCTTTACCGAGCTACTGATGAAGTTCTTTTTTACCTATGGGATCCAATAGGAGTTAAAGACGTTCCTGCTGCGCGAGACGAATATCAATCGTATCTACCAAAAGTATTTAAACTACTGGTTTCGGATGCTAAAGATCATGAAATTGCAGCTTACTTATGCTACATCGAAGATTCATTTATGGGGTTGCGGGGAAACAAACCACATGCCATAAACATTGCCAACCTTTTGCTGGAAGCAAAGGAGTTCTATTTTGAGTAAGCTACATAACAAAAAAATAAAGTCACTCACTTCGTTCGCTGGGACGCATACACGTGGGCTGCTTCGCATTTTAGCCCACGCGCATGCGCCCCTTATTTAGAAGTTATGTGCTAAAGGGACTCTCACACTATGAGTTTTAAAAACTGGAAAACAGGATTTTGGTTTTGCTTTGTTCTTTTACTTTTTTCAAATTGGTATTGGTTCTTTGCTGTAGTTGACCAAGCAATAACTAACAAATATACATCAATGGAACTCTACTCTCAGGAGAAAGCTGTAACTGAGTTAGGAAAACTCATTGTCACTGGAATAGAGTCCAAGTCGAAAAAGGATGTGATTTTCCTTTTACGTCAAGCAAATCCAGACGCCTTTATCGTGGACGGCGAAGATGTTATCAGCTACCAAAATATAAGCTTTTACTTTAAAGATGATAAGCTTATAAGTATTGGCGAACCACGCACATAACAAACAACTGTAGCCGTTCGCTGGCGCTCACTGGGACAATAACACGCAGGCTCAGTCGCTCCGCTCCCATTTTAGCCTGCGTATTATTGCCCCTAAGTTGGGCGTTAGGCACCAAAAAAGAAGGTTTAAGAATGGACTCTCGAATCAGCATACCAACTGACAATATATATAAATTTTACGCTCTCTTCGGTTTAGCATTCTGTGTGGCTGCGTTAACAATGTTTGTCCTCGCGTATAACTCACATTTTGAAAGCACAACTGAACTTTCTATGCAGTTGGCTAAGCTCGACACCTTAGCAAAATTGACAGAATTCGAGGAAGCACAAAAGAAAATACTCGAAAAACAGATTGAAATTGGTAATTCAAATAAAGATTTTTATATGACTATAATCAGCGCATCTCTTGGTTTTGGGCTTGTAGTCATGATTAGCGGCTTCATAAGGTGGCACTACAAAGTCCAACCGCAAATCGATAAGATGATGGCTCTAAAAATCGAGCAATTACAAGTAGAGCTATCAAGAGGCAAAAAGCATGTTCCGTTTTCTCGTAGGCGCAATGGCGCCTAACAATCCGCTGTAGTCGCTCGCGGGCTCGCTGGGACACAAACACGAGGGCTGTGTCGCTTCGCTCGGATTTTAGCCCACGTATTTGTGCCCCTAAGCGGGGCGTTAGGTTTCAAGGTGAGTGTTGTGAAATTGGTTGGCTCTAAAACTGAACGAGAAATAAGATTGGAGCTTATAAAGAGCACTTCATCCGTATTTTCAGAATCTTCTGAGTCTCACGTAAAAACCTTCTTTTTAGATAATGACATGGATTTCTCCAAAGTAATTGTTTTGAGTTCATTTCCAGATGATAGGGTTATTTATTATTGGCTACTCATAGACTGTCGGATGGTTGGAAGAGTGGAAGTCGAACTAGATAATCCGGAATGTACAGGCATGGATACTTTTACTCTTCTCGAATACAGCCATAAATTAAGTAAAATCCAACAAATAAAGTTAGCTGTTGCAATGGACTTGTTGGCAACTGAAACCTAACAAAACACTAAAGGCGCTCGCGCTGCTCGCTGGGACGCTAATACATGGGCTGCGTCACTTCGTTCCTAATTTTAGCCCATGTATTATCGCCCCTTAGTGGGGCGTTATAAGCCACAGGAAAATTGATGGATTTGGTTTATTTATTGGCAGGGATTTGTTGCATTCATTTGGCTTGGGCATTTTTAAATACATTAGCCGTTAACAACACGCTCTTTATTAAGAAAAGCTCTCAAGTTGTAACTTTACTCGCTAATTGGCTTGTACCGATAATTGGGCCACTTGCCACTTTACTAATTCTTCGTTTAATAAACCCAAAATCTAATAATGGCAACCCCGTAAAAGACCATTCTGGTAGTGGCAATTTGTATTCAGGCAACGAGGGTTCAGATTCGGGTGGTAACAGTGGAGATTAATTTCAAAAACAGTGATGTATTAAGAATGGCTTATAACAAAACGCTTAAGTCGCAACCCGCTACGCGGGTCGCTGGGACAAAAACACAATGCGGCTTCGCGATTTTCGCATTGCGCTTTTGCCCCTTAGCTTAGTGTTATGTGCTTATCTGTGAAAATGGAGTTTTTAGTGCTTAGAAATATAAAGGTTATTAGTCTAATCGCTCTTATATGTTTAATAGCTATGTTCGCGTTTGCGGCATATAGAGTGGAAACATGCGGCTATGATTGTGGGCTATTTTCTGTTTCATCTGGCACAGCAACCGTCTTTTATTACCTATCATCTCTATGGTTAGGTTTGCTTGCTCTAATCGTACTATTAGCATCAACTTTTTATTCTATATTTCTAACTCGCTTTAAGGGGTAAAGGCCGTTGGAACAAGGCAGTTTTGTAATCGCACATAACAAACAAATTATGGCACTCGCTGTCGCTTATGTGGACTCCCCATAGTCAACAACTATTTTTGCCATTCAAGATGTAATGCGTGCTTATGTACGAGCTCATAATAGGAAGCTATCCCGGCTCTATGATATTTACGCGAACTTGATGCCACATCTCGCTGGCGGGCTTTTATGCCCTGAGCGCAGCACTGGCTTACCAAGCTGATTTTTATCTCGTATGGCGCATTTAGTCGTTAACTTAAAACTAAGCAGCTAATAACTCTGCTTTATATTCAGTTCCGTTGCGTAGCAACGAAAATGCCGTTCTAACTGTTTTGTTGGCCAGCGCCACAGCAGCGCACCGTTTACCTCGCCGTTCTACTAACCCTTTAATCCATTCATCTTTCTTAGTTCGTGAATCACGTTTAACTGCCTGGTTTACTGCTGACATCGCACCTGCAACCAAGTTAGCGCGCAATGACGAATTCCGGATATTTTTACCTATAGAACCCAAGCGCACTTTACCACCCGAAGAATGTTGTATTGGCGTCAAACCAATACACGCAGCAGCGTCTCGCGCTTTTTTGAAAACACCCAACTCACAGCAACCTAGCGCTATGTAAAGGTTAACCGCATTTGTCGGGCCAACACCTTCTATCTTCATGAGATTTTTGCAAGCTTCTGATGCTCTGCTGGCTCTAGCTACACTCTGTTCGTAGTGCTTCACGAGTTCTATACTCTTAAGGTATTGATGCCATGCCGTGTGTAAGGCATCTCTGAATATCGCGCTAAATCCATTTTCTGCATCTTCTAATATCGACTGTATAGCACTGTTCAACCCCGTATCTGTTGGTGATAACTTAATGTTGAACTCTAAAAGTAACGAACAAAGTTGATTCCCGTAAGCAACTTTATGCTTTACTGACAGTTGATGCATACGAACAAGTGATTGAAGCTCTTGCTGCTCCTTAGACTTCCCGCTAATAAAATTCACGTTACTAAGTTGTGATGCCTGTAAAACCGCCTCGGCATCATTCTTATCAGTCTTTTGGTTTTGACGAATATTCGATACAAGCTTAGCTGATATTAAACGGGCATCATGCCCGTATTCGCGCGCACATTGATACCAATAATTTGACGTAGCACACGCTTCGAAAACAACTGTCATTGGCTTTTGAGTGGCTAGCCAATTAGAAAAAGCGGTGGGCGTCATCGCCATATTGCGAATTATTTTATTCGATTTAGCAACGCAAACTTGAATCTCTTTTTTTGCTAAATCTACACCAGTGAGCATATTATACATGCATGGACTCCTACCTAACCTTTGTGTGTGACAACGTAAATGTTAGACCAACCTATTAGGTTGGGGAGTCCAATTATCTCGTTGGGACACAAACACGCAGGCTCCCTTCGCTTCGCTCCGTATTATAGCCTGCGTATTTGCGCCCCATATTTGGAAGTTATGCACTCCAAGGAAGATATTGATGCAACCAGATTTTTCAAAATATTCAAAGCAAGAGTTAAAGGACTGCCTTGATGCAATCGATCATCAAAGATATCCAGAACGAGTTGCTGAAATACAAAATAGACTTAATCACTTTTATGAGAAAGAACAGGAGCGAATAAGTAAAACTCCTCTGCACGAAAGGAAAAAAGAACAAAAGAAAAATCGTAAATCCAGCCTTGGCTTTTTGTTACTTTGGGCCGGTTATTGTATTTACGTATTAATTTCTGGGCATATTCCAAGTCGGTTCGGCGACGGAGTAACTTTAGAAGAAAATCCGATTTTGTTTTTTCTCTTTTACGGCTTTTTCCTTTATCTTTTAGTTTTCCTTATTGTGCTTACATATGAACACTGGTTTGGCAAAGAACGTGCCTAACAAGGCGCTGAAATCGCAGTCACTTGCGGCAACCGCTGGGACGCATACACGCAGGGCGGCTTCGCCATTTTACCCTACGTGCCTGCGCCCCTTATTTAAAAGTTAGGTGTTCCAAGGATGACAAATAAAGATGGTGGAGATACTGAGCTTGCATTTATCGGAGCATTAAGTCTCTGGTTGTTAGTATCTCTAATTAGCTGGGTTGCTTCTCATTTCTATTACGCATGGCAAAGCAATGAACCAATCGAATTTACTTCACGAGGTTTAAGGTTTATGAATTTACTTCCGGCTAGCATTCAATTTGCGATTAACGTTTCTGTTGTAGCATTCTTTACATATGAGGCTGCAAAGCAATCAGTTAAGTTTGTAAAGCTGTTGCGTGGTTAGCCAGTTGCTATTTCGGCGCACACCTAACAAAAAAATCAAGTCGCCCGCTGGCACAGACTGGGACGCATACACGTGGGCTGCTTCGCATTTTAGCCCACGTGCCTGCGCCCCTTATTTAAAAGTTAGGTACTTATGAATATTCCGAAGGTAGACACATGGTTTTTCGAAAAGGCAGAGTTCCATCACCCTAGTGTGCTTAGCATCAAACTGGTTGAGGGTGTTAAGTCAAATGAGCGAGAAATGGTGTTGTCTGATACTGATACTCCGATCGGGCCTTATTTCCCTGTTAAGGTGTTGGAAACGAGTCGAAGTCTACGAGTCATCTTTAACGAAGTGGTTTCGTTCCATATAATTGATGAGTCTTACTCTTCACCTACAGAAAAATTAGATATTACCCATGAATTCGGCCCTGTAAGAAAGTGCAATGGCCTCGAATATCAAAAGTATGTGCAGTCAGACAGTATTGTTGATCAAACTGGGCCTGATGAAATTTTGGGGTATTATATCTGGACAGAAGATCAGACGGTGTTTGTTCTTGCAACCGCTGACCCAAAAGTCCTAATAAGTGACGAGAAGTCTAATACCTCCGTAGAGCGAGGAGATACCTATTTTAGTCAGTAGAACGTACCTAACAATCACGTTAAGCCGCTCGTAGACTCGCTGGGACATTAACACGTGGGCTCTGTCGCTTCGCTCGGATTTTAGCCCATGCACTATTGCCCCTTATGTGGGTGTTAAGTGTCACAGGAACTTTATGGATAAGTTGATGAAATGGAAACTAATTGAAAATGAACTTCGTCAAGCGCATCAACTCCTTCCAAAGGATATCAAACAATCTGATTTTGGCTATAGAGAAGAAGATTTCTTAGAGTATCTCAGTCATAACGAGCTTGGGTTGGCGATGGAAGAACTAGATGGAGTTATAGTGGGCAATCCTTCTCCGTCTAAAGAGTTTTGGCAACACTTAGTGAACGCCGCAAACCTTATGAATAGTAAAAAAGAGCCAACTTATAGGCAGTTTATAGACGCCACATAACAAAAAAATTAAGTCGTGGGCTAAAGCCCACTTGGACGCTAATATGCAGGGCCGCTTCGCTATTATGCCCTGCGCGCCTGCGACCGTTATAGAAAAGTTAGGGCACATCTAGGAAATCACATGGACAAGTCTAAAACACTGGAAGTATTGGAAAATGATTTTTGGATAGATCCTGACTTTAAATCTAGTCTTGTCGTCGCGTGCCATCAACTAAGAAAAATACCACTCAAAGACCTTTCGCCCGAAAACCTTCGTTTACTTATCGGGCAGGAAATCGGGCTCAACTACTTGGTACCGATTGCTCTCGATATCCTTGAGAAAGATTTACTGGCTTCGGGCGACATGTATGATGGTGACTTGTTATGCTCTGTAGCACGAATTAAGAGTGATTTTTGGGATAGCAATGAAGGTTTGAAGGCCAGGGCTTTAGACTTAACAAGTTCAATAACTTCGGCACTAGAAACTCTAAAAGAAGCAGACGACTTATTTAAAGGTAAACTATCGTGGTAATGGGTCCTACCAAACCGATCAAGCTCACTCGCTCCGTTCGCTGGGACAATTCCTCGCATGCAGGCAATTGCCCCTTCTCGGGGCGTTATACGCGCGAGTAACATTATGAATTTGGCAGATGAAATAGGACTTTCTGATTACAAGATCCTCAAGGATGAAGCTGCGTTAAAAGTCGCTCAAAATTGGCTCAAAGTCTTTTGTATCCACCGGACCTCTTTCAAAGGGATCAGAGGTGGTAAATCTTATCTATGGGATGAAATTCATAGCGACAACCATAATGCGGATGCAACAGCAGAATTCGAAAAGCACTTTGCAACTAGCTATTATCTCATGTTGGATAACTTTGGTGAAAATGAGAAAGAAATTTATGTCTCAACTCAAAAGCCTGCTGGAAACGCAAGACTTAAAGACTTCCATGTTTTTCCTAAAAATTTAGCGTGGTCAATCGCATTCACCCACGAGGACGGATATATTGGACCTAAGTTTTTCAAACACTCAAATTACGCTAAATTAAACAAAGAAAATGAAAAAGCGTTCAAGGAATTATCAACGTGGCGCGTATAACAAAAAAATTGAGGCAATCACTTCGTTCGCTGGGACGCATACACATGGACTGCTTCTCATTATAGCCCATGGGTATGCGCCACTTATTTAGAAGTTAGCCATTAAGGAGGAACATGGAACTTCCTAAGTTTAAATATCATTCTGATCCGTTAAAGTCAGGTTCAATCATTGAGTCAGATGCAGTTTGCCTGTGCTGTGGTAAAGCCACCGGATTTATCTATGGTGGGCTGCCCTATTCTGAAGTCGAATTAGAAGACTCAATATGTCCTTGGTGTATCGAAGATGGTACTGCCCACAAGAAATTTGATGCGGAGTTCACAGATTTTGACGGTATAGGTGGATATGGTGATTGGGACGACGTGGCTTCATCAGTCAAGGAAGAAATAACCTATTTAACTCCTGGTTTTACTGGTTGGCAACAGGAAAAGTGGTGGACGCATTGTAATGACGGTGCAGATTTTCTTGGTTGTGCCGGATTCAGGGAGATAAATGAATACGGTCAGGATTTAGAAGTCAGTTTAAAATCCGAGGCAACCGCGACGTACGGTCTAAAAGACGGAGAATGGGAAGGCTTCTTTCAGTCACTCGATGCTGATGGGTCACCAACTGCTTACATATTTAAATGTATTCATTGCGGTAAACTTGGCGGCTACATTGACTTTGATTAACATGATGGCTAACAAAAAATAAAATCGTGGGCTAGTGCCCACTGAGACGCAAACACGCAGGGCCGCTTCGCTATAACGCCCCACGCGTCATCGCCTCTTATTGCAAAGTTAGCAGCCAAGAGAAATGAATAAGTATCTGTCAGGTATAAGAAGTTCAATATTAACAATTTCTTGTGTGGCATTAGCGATTTCGTATTTCACACAATCAAGTTTACTCTTTGCCGTTGAGTGTATTTGTGTTGTTATTGCTGTGACTCAATTAGTACATATGCCAGAAGAATTGCCAAGTGGTTACGACAATCCGGATGGTGAAGAAATACACCCTAAATGGCTTATTTTGTTTTCGCTTGGGTTGGCTCTTTTATTATTTTTTGTTGGCTGGTTGATTCCAACTCTGTGGGAGTACGTGGCATTTAGCAGCTAACAACCCAATCAACACATTCACTGCGTTCGCTGGGACACATACACGCGGGGCGGCTTCGCCATTATGCCCTACGTGCCTGCGCCCGTTATTGAAAAGTCATGTTTCATATTAAGGAAGTCGAAATGAATAATCAGGAGACCCAACTTCGAATCTTGGCACTTGCCATTTACGAGCTCAAAGGACTATTGGGTAATCATCTAGGCAGTACAACTAACGAAGTGACCAGTGAAAAAATATCTGCGCACCTTGCATTTTCACTCCACAATGAAGCTCTTGCCATCATAGAAAACAAACCGGAACAATTTGATATAGAAGCTTTACTATCTAAAATCACAGCAATCGATAGAATGTTTAAAACTGATTTCGCGAAACTTTTCGCTAAGACAATCAATGCAAAAGAAACATAACGCTCAAGTCGCAACCCGCTGCGCGGGTTGCTGGGATAAAAATCACGTGGGCTGTCATCGCTTCGATCGTTTTTATAGCCCATGTATTTTGCCCCTTAGCCGGGTGTTAAACGTCAGGAGGACACATGAAACACTTAATCACAACAACTCTAGTTTTATTTTCTTTTTTCGCAGTTGGCGGTGGATATTACAGCCCGAGTATTGATCAATATGATCCGGTGACTGGCTTATACTTTAAGAGTGTAAAACTAGAAAAAGAATCAAGCTTCTTAAGCAGCAGTGACGAAGCTATTGTGAATATTTTTATATATGACCCCTCCAAAGACTCCGGCTATTATTTGTTTCCCGAAAATCACGAAAAACAAATAGTTGCTTTATCTTTTGAAACAGCTCTGAAAGACGGAGTAGTCGAGTTTAATAACAGTTATTCATCTCCGGTCAAAAATAATACCGGCATCATTGACAGACAGCCAAAACCGACAATGTTAGTTGTAACAAGAGACAGTAAAAAACAGACTGATACATTTTTCACTGCAAATAAAATCACAGGTAACCCTAAGGAAATTGGGAAAATTCACTCAACAAGCAATTGGCATATAGACGTTAAGAATTCAAAGATTAGAGTTGTTAGGCAGGTGGGCAATAAAATTAAAATGGAGAGCCTGGCATGGTGACGTATAACAAGTCACTCACTTCGTTCGCTGGAACGCATACACTTAGGCTGCTACGCAGTATAGCCCACGCGTATGCGCCCCATATTTAAAAGTTAGGGTAACCGGAAAAAGGAATTTTCAGATGAGGTTTTTAGTTTTATTTTTTCTTTGTAGCTTTGCGGTCAATGCAGAAGACGGCTTATTCACTCGGCTTGTATTCGAAAAACAGGAAATTGGCTCGAACTTGCTGCAAAGTTATAACACCGGCGTACTTGCGGACTTCAATTCCTCTAACACCCTAAAAATCTCAGATCTGTATCAGATTGCAATGACCAATAGAGTCATAGAAGATGGTAAGGTCAATATATATTTTTCTCTCAAGGATACGTCTACAGGCAAGCCATACAACGTTGGTGCTGATGCTAGAGACTTCACAATTGGACAACAAGAATCATTTGAATTTACCAACAATGGGTATATTTATACCCTTATCATTGATACATCTTTCGGCAAACTACCCTAACAAAAAGGTTAAGTTGCCTGCTGGCGCGGGCTGGTACGCATACACGGAAGCTGCTTCGCAATATTGCTTGCGCGCCTGCGCCCTTATTAAAAAGTTTTGCACTTTATAGGAAATTTATGAAAAGGATTTTTTGGTTTACTTTAGTTTTGCTTTTTTTACTAGCAAACGAATATCTCTCTAAATTTTTACTTGCTGTTTTTGTAGGGCACCTAGAGTTTGATTCCGCTGTTGAGCGAACGTTTCAATATTCAACTATTAATAGTTATCTATTTTCTGCTGGCTTTAGAGCTATTCCATTCATCGTTTTAGGTCTTTTTGCTGCTAAATCAAATTTGAGTTCTACTACATTTGGCCGAATTGGCATTTGGATTATAATGCTACTCAACACTTCATTTATTCTGCACGGCTATTGGGGAATGCAGCACTCGTTATTCACTGATGCACATACTTCCTCAACATCTGCTTTGGCTATACTTTGGATTCCAATCTGGGCATCTTTTTTCACTATTATCGGATGCATGGTTTTGGTTGTTATAAGTAAAATATTTAGGTCCTTTCATGCACGAGCATAACAAAAAAATTAATTCGCTCGCTGAGTTGCATACATGCAGGCTGCTTCGCATTATAGACCACGTGCCTGCGCGCCCTTTTTAGAGTTAGGTGCTAGAAGGATTGAGCTACTTATGTTTAAAAGGATTTTGTTGTTCGCTGGTCTTTTGTTTTTTTATTTTCTTGCGTCTGTTCTGATTCATGAAGCTGGCCATGCTTTTTCGGGAGTAGTTTTCGGGCTTGGAACACCAATTATCAATATCTGGCCCGGTATTGAACTGTTCCCGAGTATTGGCGCAACCGTTTCAACTACAGCCTGGCCTGGGAGTTCGGTTGCTTATGTCAGCTTTATTCCAGAAACACCTAGGTTTGTAATTGAATTTCCTGAGTCCGTCCAATCATTAAAACTCAAGCCTGAGCTTAAAGTAGTTACAAAGAAAACCTCCCAAGACGGTGACTTGCTGCCAATTGTCGGTCTCATGGGAAGTGGTACCACTTATCTAGTTTCTCTTTTTTGTACACTGTACCTCTACTTCATAAAGCCAAAGGGCGTTTATAGAGTACTTGCAGCGTGTGGCACATTTTTGTTCTACGACATACTTTGCTATACAGTGTTTCCTGTCTTTTTCGGAATGCCGCATCTCATTTTTATAGGCGGGATGCACCCTGAGCCAATAATTTGCCTTGTTGGCATCGGATATTCTTATGAAATCGCGATCGCATTGGTTTTATGTATCTGTGCCGCTCAGACTTTGGCACTTTGTTATTTATCGAGAAAAGAAGGGCTTTTTAAACTAAAACGCACCTAACAAATACTACAGGCGTTTGGGGCGTTTATTGCCGGTCGCCCTTATCGGTGTTTTGGTCTTTGCGCTAATCTCTTTAGGCAATCTGCAATTCACTTCACGTCAAAAATGGACCTTACTATTGTTTCAAATATTTACGATGGTTAGCTATTTAGTGTATTTTTATTTGGTACTTCAGTACGGTGGGCCTCATTGATGCAACTGGCAACTAACAAACAAATATAGCCGCTCACTACGTTCGCTGGGATGCATACACGCGGGACGGCTTCGCCATTATGCCCCACATGTCTCATCCCGTTATTGGAAAGTTAGGCATACGGAATATGAATCGAGTTAAATCTTACATTATTGCAACCCTTCTTCTTTCAACCATTGGGTGTAAATCAACTCTAGCAAAAGAAGATGAAGGTCTTGCTCTACGAAAATCAACGCCAATCCAGTTGTTCATGGGAACGTGTGTAGTCGGTCGTCAAAGCCCTGCGGCTTTAGAGCAATCAGCCAAAAGAAAAGGATTCGTAATTGCACCTGAGCAAATTTCTCAAAATTACCTAAAAGGTAACGCAGGCAAAGCTTGGTACTTGAAGAATGATGAGGGTAATTTCGGACTTGCATTACTAGAAAATGGACTTTGTTCTGTATACATACACCAAGGTGAGCCAAATACAATTCAAGCAAGTTTGGAAGCTTGGTTACCTCGCAAAGGCAGCGGGTTTACTTATAAAAAAGAGTTGGTTTCGCAATCTGGTAGTCTAACTACAACTTCATATACATTGTATCAAGGTAGTAGTTTTCTAGAACAATGGGTAATAACAGTAAATAGTGCCAAACCTAGTAACTTAGTTGCGGTGATGTCATACCAAGGCGCCTAGTACGCCTAATAAGTTCATCAAGAAAGGACGCAAATGAATGTTGCAGTTAAAAAGGATATTTTTGTTTATCCCTCTATCAATCCTTTTCCCTGTTGTAGGCGTTGCATTATTGGTTTTAGTATTTGAAATGTTTAAAGTACCTGTGCCAGATGTTATGTTTATTACAACATCGTACCTTGTGAGTAGTATTTTAACTTTTGTAGTTTTTTGGTGGTTTGCTAGCGGATTAAATTCAAAACCATACCAGCACGCCATTATCCTTCTTATTTGCAGTTGTTTAATCTCGACTGTTTTATCTACACTCGTTATGGGCGAACTATATCTTTCAACCACATTCGCTTTTGATACATTTATTTCGTGTGTGGTTGTATTCGTAGCAACAAAAGTAGGATTCAAAAACAAGGAGATATTAAAGAATGTCTCCTAACAAACAACCGTAGCCGTTCGCTGGCACTTGCTGGGACGCTAACACATGGGCTGCATTGCATTATATTCCATACGTTTGAGCCTCTTAAGCGGAATTTATATGAACAGGAATGTTTAGTGATAGAAGTTCTTTTTTCTTTAGTGATAATGATTGTTGAAGTTGCTATAGCTGTCTGCACATTTATTATTGAACTAGTCTCGGGTGCTTTTGTAGCAGTAGGCTCCACTATTGGCGTATTCGATTTTTTTCTACTTGTTTTTGTTCTACTAGCAGAGCTAATTGTATGGTTATTGCTATGGTTCAAGCAGCTTTTACTCTCTGCAATCAAGCTAGAGAGGCCAGCAGTAGTACCAAGACCTGTGTTTTGGCGACCTAAAGCAAAACCTAAAAACAAAGAGAATTAAAATTCGCGGTTGTTTTAAGTGGTTCGTATAACAAAAAAATTAAGTCGCCTGCTAGCGCGGGCTAATACGCATACATGTGAACTGCTTCGTATTACTGCCCACGCGTCTGCGTCCCTTATTTAAAAGTTAGCTACTAGGGCTATATGAGAAGTCTTCAATTACTTAGCTTATTATTTTTATTAGTATCGGTCTGTTTATCGTATTTGATATTAATTCCAATAGAACCTGACTCAAGTGGGGCATCTGCGGGGGCTGCTGGCCTTTTATTAATGTTTACAGTGCTTCCACTATTTTGTTGCTCTGCTTTGGGCTCTATCACTTCGACAATTGCGCTATTAAGCCCTAGAATACGAAAGATTTTTAACTTTACAGGTGTGTTTTGGCTCTTGATTTGGTTTCTCAATGCCATTTTATCTCTAGGCTATATCGCGTTTGGCCTACATGTGTCATATATTAATATTTTTAACTAAGGCAACTAAAACTAAAGGCACTCGCGCTGCTCGCTAGGACGCTATATTCCTGTAATAGCGAAGTCTATTGCATCTATCAGCAGTTCTCTGGATTGCGCCAATGTACCAACGCGATCATTGAGCACGTCTTCGGGTATGGAACTTAGTTGTTGGGCTAAAAATAAGTATGTTGCGCCTTCGAATTCTATCGAAGGAGTCAATTTTTTCATGTAAAGACTGTTTCTAGTATTGCTATTTGTTAACGGTACAACCAGTCTTGTTGCCAACTGATCAATTACAGAGTTTTGAACATCAACAAGAAAAGGGTAAGCTTTATTCGTTTTCTTACTTGGGTTTCTGTAAACATCAAACTGCGCCATTAGAAGTTCCGGTACTCATCACCTATACAACCGTTCTCAGCAACAAATTCATTGTATGCAGCAATGGCAGCTTTGTTTTCTTTTTTCCACTTCTCTGCTTCAACATTTTTTAGCTTGTCTTTAAGTGCTTGCTCTAAGGTTGCAGACAGGTTAACTTTTAAATCTCGAGCTTTTTGCAGTAAATCGCTGTTCAAGCTTAAATTTGTCGCTTTCTTTGGGGCATGGATGTCATATAAATCTTGCATTTTTATTGCTCCAACTAATATCACCACCAAGTATACGCATGCGAATGCGCATTGCAAAGCATGGGTTGAATACATAAAACGCATTAAATCGCTCGCAATCTCGCTGTTACGCATACACGTGGGCTGCTTCGCATTTTTGCCCACGTATCAGCGTCCCTTATTTAAAAGTTATGTACACAGGGAAGAACTATAAATGCCAAAGAAATTATTATTACTCTTACTCATTTTAGTTGGAGTATTTATTTATTCTAAAAACAATCAAAACGTGGAAGTAATTCCACAACCTACTGTATCTAATCAAGAAAGTGTGATTCAAGCAGATCGTTTTTCATTTCGTTGCGATGGTAGGCAACACTGCAGCCAAATGACGTCGTATGAGGAAGCAAAATTTTTCTTAGAAAACTGCCCAAATACTAAAATGGATGGAGACAATGACGGGATACCATGCGAAAGGCAGTTTCAGTAAAGTACATAACAACTTAATCAGCACACTCACCTCGTTCGCAGTACTGCTCAATCTAGGAAGATAACAATGATAAAAACAACCACTCTGCGCTCTATCTCTGTTTGCATTGTCCTAATTGCGGGCTTCGCGATGGCCAGTGATATAAATACACTAGAAGGTGTATGGAAACACGCTAGCAAACCGGCCTATATTGAATTCAATTTAGATTCGGGTATCGCTAGTGTTAAAGAGCACCTGACACACAAAGAAAAAACTGGCTTAACAGTCATCAAAAACATTGTTAAATCGCAATCATCAAATGCTAAGTGGTTTGGAGACATGTTCGATGGTTACAAAGACCAATACGTACCCGTAACTATCATATTAAGTGACCGAACTGTTTCAATTTTCGACTCAGACAACAATGAAGTCCTCACCCTTCTTAAAGAATAGCGTCGCACATAATAAGGAATACAATGAAATATCTCACTTTATTAGTAATTTTTTAGTTTTAATTGGCTACTAAACAATACCCAGAGTCGAGAACGGTATCGTAAATGAAGACCAAAAATTAAGGAAAATTCAGTGAAAACGGCACTTTCAATTTTAATGTTTTACTTTGTATCTATGACTGCCCTATCAGCAGAACCGCTTGACGAGTCGAAGCTAAGGGAGTTAACGAAGCAATTTATAGAAGCAAAAAACCTACGCCAGCAACCTAATTCGGATGAAAAGGACGTTGATTACTTTTTGTCATTCCTTGCAGATGACTTCAAGGATGAGCACGTAAAATTTAATGTGACTGTTACGAGTAAAGACGAGTTGCGTTCTGCAATGATCGCAAAGCTAGAAGACAAAATATATTTTAGCAACTTAAACATTTTAGACATTATGGTAGGTCGCAATGTTACGTTTGTTAAGTTTAAAGAGCATGCCAAAGGGCATCCCAGCCATATGAATAAACCTATTGAATACACTGCGATTAACATTATGTCGCTGGAATTCAACGAACATGGAAAAATTAAGCACATAAGACGACACCATGGCCTGTAAATAGTGTTAGCTTCGTACCTAATTTACAGTGCTCTATTCAAATTACTGCCACGTTCAATGAATCAGTCAGTCGAGCCAAGGAATTATTAGTGTTGAACAAACAATTGATTATAGCGATCTTCACGTTATCACTGTCACATGTTGCGCAGGCCAATATTGACCAAGAAGACATTAAAAAAGAAGTACTGGATTCTTTTAAGAGCCTTGTAGAGGCTTCAAAAAAGCTAGATGCTAACGCGTATTTTGAACATTTTGATTCCGATAAATTTGTGGGTTTAAACAGTGACGGTACAAACTGGAACGATCTAAATGAACTTACTCCAGTTGTAGATGCAGGGTTTAACTCGATACAGAAAGTTACATCGCTTGAGTTCCCCAATGTGAAGATTTCAGTTATTGATGACAAGACTGTCATTTTGGTAAATGAGTTTACGCAAACTGTTTTACTCAAAAATGACACAACGCACACTGTCTCAGGCGGTGGAACACAAGTATGGTCTAAACACAGCGGCCAGTGGAAATTAGTGAGTGTGTCAGCTAGCATAAAACCTTTAAAAAGGTGATGACGGAAACTAAAACGAATACCTATATTAATTGTGCTAGCATGGCGTAGGCTTAGTGTAATGTAATATAAAAAGTGGACATTTAAAGGACTAAATATGCATCAGATTTTTGAAAACAGGGAAAAGATTGCCAAACTATTATTCGGTTTATGCTTAGTTGTTTGGGTTGTTACTTGGCTTTACTCAATAGCATTTGAAGAATGGGGGCTGATCGCAGGTTTTTTTAAAGGTTTGGTTTATGGTGGAATCTTGGCCATCATTCCGTTTATTGTTGCTTGCTATGATGGCGTTCAATCAAAATTCAAGTCGCCCTCCCTTGTTAATCTACTTTTCATCTCCGGAATATGGATTATTGCAGTGGGGCTTCTGTATTGGGCATAGTAATTCACAAACAGGTCAACTCACTTGATTATTCATACCGTACACTTTGGGTGGCTTCGCTACTGTAGCTAAGTAGTATTTGCTCAATCACGAAACAGATGCACTATGGACGCTTTGAACTACTTACAGAAAATGATTGGTTTGGCATCTGAAGGAGAGCTTCAGGGTATATGGTTTTGGGCGTCATTATACATGCTTGTGGTTTGTTCGTTCTCCACCTACTTTCAAATTAGAACGCGGTTTTGGGCTTCAACTCAGGGGAAATTACACAAGCTTGGCATTGAAACTTTCGGAAATACAAACGAACTATCCGAACAACAGTATCAGGGCAAAGCGCTTTATTCGTATACTGTTGACGGAAAAAACTATCAGGGAAAGCGCATTTCGCCTTGGGTGATTGTGACTAATTACAATGCAAGAGCGCTACTTGCAAAACAAACATCAGGCGTTCACGTAACCTCTCAAAACGAAGTAACTGTTTTCTACAACCCCAAAAAGCCAGAAAAAAGCTTTTTACTTAAAGCCAACAAGCTTGGCATAGTAGTGACATTCGTTACGGCAATAGCGCCCTTGTTAAGCTACCTAGCCCGATTTCATACTTAACGTGAATAAAACGCTTTGCCATTATATCCCAAACACCTATGCCCTATCGTACTATAAGGAAGCCCCATGCGTCGTTTTTTTGCACTTGTACTGTCAGGTCTTTTATCGCATTCGGTATTAGCTGAAGCAATAAATGAACACAAAAACATCGAACGAGCAGTTCTCGATTACATCGAGTCGCAACATCAATCGAAACCCGAATTAATGGAAAGAGGGCTAGACAAAAAATTAGCAAAGCGAACATATTGGGAATCTAAAGAGGGATCAGAATACATTATGGAAACTGACTTCGACACCATGGTTTGGGTGGCCGAGAACTACAACAAAGAAGGTGATAAATTTCCTTCTTCTCCGATGGTTGACATAAAGATTTTAGATATCGATAACCGAGTTGCATCTGTGAAGCTAACTGTTGATGAGTGGATTGACTACATGCATTTATACAAGAACGAAAATGATGACTGGAAAATCATCAATGTTCTGTGGCAATACCACGATGCCACTAGGCATTCGAGTAAGCAGTAAATAAATGATATTAAGCAATCATTAAATAATTACGCGCAGCCTAATTATTGGGATACAAAAACAGTTACAGTTTTTTGTTTCATTCTGCGCGACTTCGTTGCTATTTTGGCATAGTGCAATTAAAGCTGTCGATCATGGAGAGATCATGAAAAATGTTTACTTGTTCATTCTTGTATTGCTGTTATCCAGCTGCTCAAGCATTCCAATATCAACAATGATAAAGTTTCGCAGCTTTAACGAGCAAAGTTTCGTCGCGTTGAATGGCTCTGAAATACGCTCGAAAATAATCGTGTCACAACCCTTCACTCTTGGTTTAGAAAAAATCAAACTGAGTCTAACGTTAGACAATGACAAAGGTGTGAGGAATTTCACCTACCCTCTTGATCTTGACATGCAAAAGACTATTGCCGCACAAGATGGCTTTTTCACGTCAACACCAGCGAGAACAGAATACACTTTCAAACTTTCCGAACTTGCAGTTAAGAATTTTAAAGAGACACAGAATCTAATTTCAGACCAGTTCAAGGGGGAAACGTCTTTTTCAATTGCAGCAGGCTTCAATGAAGAGCCTACCGAAGGCCAGTTAGTAACGCTCTCAATTTTGCTGCAACTTGATGAGGAAGATGGTTACTTTACACTTATCGACAACGCCGACATCGACGTAGGCAATGAAGATTAACAGGAAACGGAAATAAATATGAAGCACAAACTGAATGCAGATGATGATGTTTGGGTTCATAGTTAAACTGCTCAGCATAGAGTTCAACACGAACACCGTTAGTTAATTTCCGGTACAAGGAGGTTTTATGAAGTTTCTCGCCACAATTCTTTTAGCTATATACCCATTAAGTCTTATTGCCAGTGTACCAAATGACAGACATATCGTTGTTGAAGGTCAGTCAAAAATTACCGCTGCTCCTGATATGGTCATTGTCACGTTTGAAACAGAATCGCAAAATGTCACTAGCCTGCATGCAAAGCAAGTTGTCGATAAAAGGATTAATAACCTTTTAGCAGGACTAGAGAGATTTAGTGTCGACGACAAGAATGTTACTGCGTCCAGCATAACTACATACGCAAATTACATTTACACCGACGATGATAAAAAAGTGCTAGACGGTTATATTGCGAGTCGCACTGTAAAAGTAACACTCAAAGAAATTAGTATGCTGAACGACCTTATGAATTTTGCACTTGAAATAGGCGTCAGTGAAATAAAAAATATTGAATTCCAATCCTCTCGACAAGAAGCGCTCAGGCAAGAGGCGGTTGCTAATGCTGTAAAGGATGCCAAGCATCAGGGCCGTACAATGGCTAGTGCGTTTGGCGCAAAATTAGGTAATGTTTATAGCATCAACTCAGCGACACAAAACCATTATGATAGATATGGTTTTAATGATGCCATTGAGACAATACAAGTTACAGGTTCAAGAATTGAAGCCGAAGAATTCGAGCCAGGTCGCTATTTACAAGAAAACATTGTGTTTAGCGCCACTGTACATGTGGTATTCGATTTAGAGGTCGATTAATTCGAGCAAAATCATGGCAGCATTGCTGTCTAAGCACCAACGGAAGCACATAAATTAGCTAAAAGGATTTTTATGACATTTATACCCTTTTCAACTGTCAAGACACAGAATCTGACTTTACTTCTAGTTACCGCAAGGGCAATTGCTTACCTTGCAGCCGTGTTGTTTGGGCTTGGCTGTCTTCTTATTCTGGTGAATTTGATTATAAGTGTTATGCCTCCCGCTGAAGTTGAAGTAGCGGGTACTAAAACCTTAATGCAAAGTAACGGCTTTGGTATGGCGTTGGGCGGGGCTGTCATAGTTGCAGCATCGCTTGTTACCTTTGCAATATCAGGTGCATGTGCTGCGCTCGTGAGTTGGGAATACAATAGAGCTAAATAAGGAAGAACAATATGAAACTTTTACCCTATGTCGTTGCTGTACCATTATTGATGTTTTCTTTTACCTGTAATGCGGTAAGCGATAAAGAGCAGCTTGAGCAACAAGTAAATGAATATAAAAAGCTCGGTTTGCTTGCGAATAAGTGTAGTGAATCGGGCAAAACATCATCAACGGCGTGCCGAACGTTTATAGGTATGTTCAATGAGGGCGAAATTGCTGAAGTGTTAGACTCATTTAGCAAAAATTTGGGTACGCACATTTCAATAGACCAAGATTTAGCTTTCGAAGGGCTTGATGCAATTACCGACATAATAGATACCCTCAACTTTTTGTTTGACGAAAAGTTGAAGAGCACAACTCGACTGTAAGCTAATAGATTATTTAGCTTTTTTTCGAAGTGAATATCCATTTTTTGCCACAAAGTTAGTTGAAATACAGTGTAAAATCGTTGATTATGCATCTATCGACTACTAAAAATTAGAAATGGAATTCAGCAAAAAGGTCTCACAATGAAAACAGGTAAGTGGTACGCCCTATTCGGGCTTTTTACATTATTGTTTTTAGCTGCATGTGATAAAAAACAAGATGACGGCCTTGGTCGATATGGAATGTTGGACGAGAGTACGCCGGAATACACAACTGTAACGTTTCTAAGAAGTGTATATGAAGACGATAACCTCGACCGTGCTATCGCGCTGTCGAGTGAAAAAATGTCTCGTATTCTCACTCGCTACCACTCAAATAGAAACGTACAGCGCCACCTACTTAACTTGCGCTACGACACCGTAATTATTACCCCTCAAAATTCAGGTGGCGTTGGCCGCTCTGAGTTCTCAGAAACATCTACTATCACCGTATTCTTAAGTGGAATGTATGGTGATGACAAGATTGAAGACCTACGCAGCATCGATCTGGTGAAAGAAGATGGTGAGTGGAAGGTTAACAAAATTCACCCCGATACTTATCTGTAAAAGAAACACGTTTTCTATGCAATGGCTCTGAACTTAGGAAGTTGAGAGCCATTTCATGTTCTTAAAAAAACACACTTAGCAACAACAATAAAAAAATGGAGTTATGATGGAATCAAGACTAATCAAGCTTGGATTATTTGGTGCACTACTACATTGTGGGGCTGCGTTTGCTGATGATGACGCAACACTGCTCAAGTCGTTTCACGACTATGGCATTACCAAATGCGATAGCTTTATTCTTGAGAATAGTCGATTGCAGGGCAACTGGAACTATTACATTAATAAACACGCTAATGGCATGGACGGTATAGCTACTGAAGTTACCATTACGCGGATCTGGGGAACAAAAGGCGACACGGTTAAGACTGAAGATACCTATATTCAAACAGCTAAAAACTGTTATCTACGTAATACTTGGACAGTAACTTATCCTGGTACATGTAGTGAAAATGTTGATGGGAATTTTTGGTACGTTTCTACAGAAATGCCAAATAAAGACTACACCACATACAAAAATGCGGGCGGTATAGAGTTACATGCAAAAGAAATCGCAATGGGTAACTTTAAAGCGTGTGTGCAAGAAGGATCTAAGCGTTCTTCACAGCCTCATGGCTAAGTAATCTAAGATTAAACTGCTATTGCACAGGTTTATGTAAGTAGGCCTGTGCGAAAACTTTCGCTTCCCTGCTTTTCAGCATTCCTATTTGATTTTCTTGCTTACCGTTTCTTGGTAGCGTTTATTACTTTTTTAGCAACAAATGACAACTGCTTAGCCAAGACATGATCAGGCAAATTATTCACTATTTCTAAGAACTTCGCATATAATCGGGGCATTATGGAAGCAAACCGATTGCTATAGGTAATCACCCTAGAGATTATGTGGAAACACGAATGAAGCTAGCAATAAAAGTTATAGATGCATTTACAGATAAGCAATTCAGAGGAAACTCCGCCGCTGTTATCGTACTTGATAGATGGTTGCCAGATGCGCTCATGCAGTCTATTGCAATTGAAAACAATTTGTCAGAAACCGCATTCTTACTAAAGGAAGAAAACGTAACTGAAGACACCTTGGTTTATCATATTCGCTGGTTTTCGCCAGTAACAGAAATAGACTTTTGCGGTCATGCTACATTGGCCTCAGCACATGTTGTTTTTGGTCTTTTTCCCGATAGTCACGAGATAGAATTTGTTGCCGATGCAGTTGGCGTAATGCGAGTGGAAAAGAAAGCCGACGGTTTTATACAAATGAATTTCCCCTCGCGTGCTCCTCAAAAACCTGATTATATCCCCTCAGCATTACTTGACGGCTTATCTATCGCCCCTAGTGCAATATTGCAAAACGATCAGGCATATTTTGCGATTTATGATAACGAAGATGATGTAATGCTAGTTGAACAAGATACTTCACAGATCAAAAAGCTTGCCCCTTACGATGTGGTAGTTACCGCGCCGAGTAAGCATTTTGACTTTGTTTCGCGTTATTTTTGGCCTGCCAATGGTGGTGACGAAGACCCCGTAACGGGCTCTATTCATACAGGACTAGCCCCCTACTGGTCTCAACAACTTGGCAAAAAAGAACTGGACGCCTACCAAGCATCTAAACGCGGAGGTGTACTAAAGTGCGTGATAGCGGGTGATAGAATTTTAGTTTCGGGGCAGACCGTACAATACTTATCAGGTGAAATTATTATTAGGTAAAAACGGGAAGTCTTTTTAAAAGCAACTTCCCATTCCTTACAGTCTAATGGCACCGCTTTAGAGCTACTTACCTACAGCAATACCTTCTCTGCGCGGGTCAGCACCACCAATTAGCTTACCCGATTTGAACTGTATTCCGTGCAGACCGCTGTTTAAATCTACCACCTTCACGTTGTGGCCAAGTTCCGTCAACACGCCTTCTAAGTTGGCGATAGGTGTCCCCTTTTCAAGTGCAGTATAATCGTTGCGGTTTGTAATTTTGGGCATATTAATCGCTTGCTGTATATCAAGGTCAAAATCGATAACCCCGATAAGCGTTTGCGCCACATAGCTTACGATTCGAGAGCCGCCAGGCGACCCTACTACCACTTCTAAGTTGCCTTCTTTATCGAACACCATAGTGGGACTCATGGCACTTCTTGGACGCTTTCCTGGCTCAACACGGTTGGGCACTGGGAATCTATCTTTTGTTGGTGAAAATGAGAAGTCGGTTAGTTGATTGTTCAACAGAAAGCCTTCAACCATTATGCCTGAGCCAAACATAAACTCGATGCTAGTGGTCATCGATACCGCATTGCCTTCTTTATCAACAATAGACACATGTGATGTATTAGGCAGCTCCATTGACGTACCTAATGCAACGTTTGCCTCTGCATACGGGTTGCCTGCACGAGCTCGACGCCACTTTTTGTCTACATCGATATTCTGTGCACGGCGTTCTAGGTAAGCTGTGTTGATCATGGCTGCAAACGGCAAATTGGTGAAATCGCTGTCTGCTATGAATTTTTCTCGATCAGCGTAAGACATAGCGCTCGCCTGAGTATACAAATTCGCAAACTCGACCGAGTCAGGTGAGTATTTACTTAAATCAAACCCTTCTAGCATTTTAAGAATTTGATAAACATTAACACCGCCAGAGCTTGGTGGGGCCATGCCGCAAATACGCTTCTCGTGGTATAAACCACAAACAGGCTCGCGTTTTACTGGTTCATAACTCGCTAAATCTTCAAGTGTCATTTGCCCTGGATTAATTTCAGCGCTATTCACGGCATCAACAATTTTCTGCGCAACTTCTCCTTTTAAAAGGTAATCACTGCCTTTGTCTGCAATGCCCCTTAATGTTTTGGCAAGCTTTCGGTTTTTCTTGATCACGCCTTCTTGCAAAGGATTACCAGCAGGGAAAAAATACACTGAACTAGCAGGGAACGTTTTCAGTCCCGGGTGGTAATCTAGTGCAACTAATTTTGCTAAGCGTGGGGATACCTTGAACCCCTCTTCGGCTGTGGTTATTGTGTCGTCAAACAGGGTATTCCAAGGCAACTTACCAAACTCGCTTTGAGCCATTTCAAGCGCTTTAACTGCCCCTGGTACGCCAACTGATTTGCCGCCCACAACCGCATCAATCCATCGCATAGGGCTATTGCCTTTCATGAACCAATGAGAATTCACTGAGGTAGGTGCTGTCTCGCGACCGTCAAATGTGTGTAGTACCTTATTCTTGTTATCCCAATAAAGAATAAACGCGCCGCCACCAATGCCTGAAGACTGAGGCTCAACAAGCGACAGCATAGCCTGTACAGCAACCGCGGCATCTATCGCGCTCCCGCCCTTTTCAAGAATGTTTTTTCCCGCCCAAGACGCATAAGGATTAGCTGCAACAACCATGTACTCTTGTGCTTCAAAGGCCTTTTTCTCAATATAACCTGTTGCGGCTTCTGGCTCCCCTACTTCGCGAGTTTGTTTAGCATCAACACCAAAAACAAAACTGGTAAATAACGCCAGGGTAATAACGGAGGCTTTTAGAAAAACATTGCGTCTCAAAATACGGATTCCTCTTATCTGAATTTTTCAGGGTTTATGGGGCGTTTTTTCAAAAAGGCATCAAAGGCTTCTTGTGCAGCTGTCGTACCTAGTGCTTCGAGAAATATATCAAACTCTTCGTTCATATGAAGCGTAATGCGCTCACCATCACCTTTTAACAGCGATTTAGTTTGCATAAGAGAGAACATTGGCTTTTCAACGAGCTTTTGGGCGGTATCATTAACAACCTGCGAAATCGAATTTGCCTCTACAATTTTAGTGAGTAATCCAAATTGATAGGCCTCTTCGGCACTAAACGGTTCACCCAACATCAACCATTCTGCAGCTTTTATATGCCCTGCTACTTTGGGTAGAAGATAACTTGATGCATATTCGGGAACAAGCCCTAAATTGATGAATGGTAGAACAAATCGGCTATCTGGTGTGGCATAAACAAAATCGCAGTGAAGAAGTAACGTGGTACCAATGCCTACCGCAACACCATGTACTTGGGCAATTACTGGCACTTTACATTCAGCGAGCGCCCGCATAAACGATGCCGTTTCGGGTACATGAGCATTGTCTTGTTGCTCTGCAAAATCGCTAATATCATTGCCAGCGGTAAAACAATCACCAGCACCTTTAATAATAATTGCTTTAATGGTTTTATCTTCTTTTATGTCGAATATTGCATCAGCCATGACTTGATACATTTCTCGAGTAAGCGCGTTTTTCTTTTCAACTCTATTAATGACAATAGATAAACAATGATTATTCACTTCAGTAATAATATGAGACATAAGCGTTCCTTTACTCTTGAATTTTCGAACAATTAACGAGGTTCGGTTTTAACCTCTCGGGCAACTTCTGTATCATAGCCAGCAATTTCTATTATAAAAAATAACTAACACTAATGATGTCACTGCCGTTTTCCTTTAAGTATAGTGCTGGCCCCCTATTTGTCGCAGTTTGTGCCACAATTGCATTTTTCTTTGAGCCTACATCAGGTAATTATTTAGCCTATGACCGTTATGCTATTCAAGGCCTTGAAACGTGGAGACTAGTAACCGGCAACCTTGTGCATACGAACGGTTTTCATTTATTACTGAATTTGGCAGGACTCGCATTGTTATGGGCGCTTCACAAAGAGCACTATCGCATTGGCTTATTTTTAAAGGTGTTTGTTTGGTGTTGTATTGGAACAAGCGCCGGTCTTTACTTCTATTCGCCTGATCTTATCTGGTATGCCGGGCTTTCTGGGGCACTTCACGGACTATTTGCATGGGGAGCATGCATGGATATTAAAGAGAAAGTGCGTTCTGGTTGGTTACTATTGTTAGGGCTTGCCATCAAGGTGGGTTATGAACAATTTGATGGCAGTAGCGCACAAGTTGCTGCGCTTATCGACGCCAAAGTTGCTGTTGATGCTCACTTATTTGGGGCATGTGGAGGTCTTATCATCTTCGCGCTCATGCTTTTGACCGCAAGAAGACGCTAGCCATTTCTTTTATCTTAATTTAGAGAATCCCATAAAAAAAAAGTGCGGTACGCTTTAGAAGCCTACCGCACAACACTTAGCCTTATTAATTGCTAATTCAAGGAACTATAAGTTCTCTTCAAACAACTTATAAATACGGCGGTATTCATCTAACCACGAGCTGGGTTGCACAAACCCGTGAGGCTCCACCGGATAAATTGCAGTTTCAAAGTTTTCTTTTTCAAGCTCAATCAAACGCTGAACTAATCGAACTGTGTCATGGAAAAACACATTATCATCAACCATAGGCGCATTGATTAACAGAGGCTTCTGTAAACCTTCGGCGAAATAGATTGGTGAACTGCGCTCATATGCGATTGGATCGATATCAGGGGTATTTAAAATATTCGCAGTATATGGCGTATTATAGTGCGCCCAATCAGTAACAGGTCTAAGCGCCGCGCCAGCAGCAAACAAATCTGGTGCTGTAAACATCGACATAAATGTTAAGAAGCCACCATACGAACCACCGTAGGTACCAATGCGCGCACGATCCACATTCGCATTGTCCACCAGCCAATTCACACCATCGCGTAAATCTTGTACTTCAGGCGTTCCCATTTGACGGTAAATGGCGGTACGCCAATCTCTACCGTAACCAGCACTTGCGCGGTAATCCATATCAAGTACAACGTAACCTTGTTGAACAAGCATGCTGTGGAACATGTACTCTCTAAAATAACCCGACCAACCAAGGTGTGCGTTCTGAAGGTAACCCGCACCGTGATTAAACACTACCGCTTTGTTGGACGTTTTACTGTCGTAATTTTCAGGCAAGTAAACACGCGCATAAATGGGTGCATCAGTGTGCGACGATGGAATTGCTACTACTTTAGGCACAGCCCAAGGTAATGCATTAAAGGTGTCGCTGGTACTTTGTGTAATCTGCGCAGCAGCAACAGCTTCCTGCGCTGGTTTAACGTACAATTCGGCAGGTTTATTCACTTTACTGTGGCTCAACACCAACTGCGAACCATCGGGACTCAGCACATAATCCGTCATACCGTTTAAGTCGGTCATCGTCTCTATGCTTTTGTCAGACAAGTCCGCGCGGTAGATTTCGTAAAGCCCTGGATGTTCAATATTAGCCTTGAAATACAGATAGTTATCATCCGGCGACAACGTAATGTCATCAACGATATACTGACCGCTGGTCAATGCTACAGGCTTTTCGCCGGGCGTTTGTAGGTACAAATGTGCATAACCACTATGTTCTGACTGGAAGTAAAGTGTTTCACTATTGTTTAACCAATCAAATGCATTGAATCGATAATTTACCCATGCGTCATCATGCAGGCGATGTTGGTTTTCTAGCGACTTATTCTCTAAGTTTACCGTGGCTATCCAACGGTCTTTGTTATCCCACGCTTCAAGCATCACAGCAACGGCTTCACCATTTTTGTGCCAACGTATAGAGGGCTTAGTCCAATACCAGCTTTGTAACAGTGTAATGGGGCGCGGCAAGCGATTCACTTCATAGCTTTCGCCATTTGCTTTTGCATTTTCCGTTTTTACGCTGGCAAGTACGTCATCGTTATAGCCCGGCAGACTAAAGTAATTTAGCGCACTCTTTTCACCAGTTTTTAAGTTCAGCAGCCATAATTCGTGGTTTACTGGCTCTGCATCCGCCACACGTTGCCTCACTGATTTAGCTGCAATACGGCTATCTTCTTGTATGTAGTGCGGCATTATATCGCTATCGTCGCGGTTCGGTTTGCTTTCCGTTGTCGCCACAACTGCGTAGTTCCCAGCAGGCGATACACTAATACCAGCTAGTCTATGAGACTTATCGAAATAGAACGGTGCAGGTGCTACGCTAACGTTACTTTGCGCCAACACTTGCTCGGCGTCTTCTTTCTCTAGTCGGTTCTTACGCTGAAGAGCGATATACTGAATGAGTGTATGTTGCTCTTGTGCAATATAATCCTCTGCTGGCTCAACGGCCTTGGGTTCATCAGCGAATTCCCAGCTTAATAGCTCTTCTCGTGTACCCGTTTCTAAGTTAATAGCAACAAAACGATTACCGCTTAGTGCCATCAAACGCCCATCAGTCATAAATGAAAGATTGGATAGCGAGTTGCCACCGCGTGTTAGCTGTACCGTTTTACCATTAGTAAACTGAATAAACACGCTATCTTCAAAAGCAAAAGCGATGACACCGTCGTTTCGCACCACGCGCTCGTCAAAGCGGTATTTGTGCAAGTCAGATAATGGCGCCTTTACAGCCTCGTTGGGCGTGTTGATATCGGCGATATAAACGTCCGACAATGCACTGTCTTGTTTTTCTCTTTCAAAAACAATTTTACTACCATCAACTGACCAGCCCATATCTGTTGGTAGTGCACCAATCCACTGAGGATCTGCCATTACTTGTTTAAGCGTGATTTTGCCATTTTGCACTGCCATCGGCATTTCAACCTCAGGTGTAACGGCTTGTTGGACCGAAGGCACAGGAGACGCTGTCGCCGTAGTGGAGGTATTGCCCGTTGTACTAGCACAACCAGCCAACGCGAAAGTAACGCTGGCAGCGAGAAATAAAGTAGAATATTTTTTCATTATTTTAAGTCGTTATAGGTGAAACTCGACAATATTATACGCAGAGCCAACCTTATATAGTCAACGTTCATCGTTATGGTTTGTGAACCAAACGTATTCATATTCCGTTTTGCTATTAGATTTACGTCATTATTTATTCAATGAAGATAATAGAGAAACAACGATCAGAGGGTGTAATAGATGAAAGTAACAAAAGTGGTTGCAACATTAGCAGCAGTACTAGCGATGTCGAGTGTCCCCGCTGCCGCTAGTGAGTGCCCTAGTGTGTTGAAATTTATGAAACGTAAACTTAACTCACAGGAAACCGTGAATTTATGTGATGAGTATGGCGGTAAAACACTGTTGGTTGTTAACACTGCTAGTTATTGCGGATATACGCCACAGTTTGAAGGCCTTGAAACCCTTTACAGTGATTATAAAGACAAGGACTTTGTGGTACTGGGCTTTCCCTCGCACGATTTTAATCAAGAGGATAATGATGAAGGTAAAACGGCTGAGCTTTGTGAGCTAACCTACGGCGTTAAATTTCCGATGTTTGAGCCAACCTCTGTTACAGGTGAAGACGCCGACCCAATGTATCGCATGCTTAAAGCCGCAACAGGTAA
Source organism: Alteromonas sp. 009811495 (assembly GCF_028865455.1). Classification (NCBI taxonomy): domain Bacteria; kingdom Pseudomonadati; phylum Pseudomonadota; class Gammaproteobacteria; order Alteromonadales; family Alteromonadaceae; genus Alteromonas; species Alteromonas sp. 009811495. Next base: position 1,979,436 of record NZ_CP113972.1, on the reverse strand, counting down.
AGCGCCATCGTGGAATTTCAACAAGTATCTTATCGATGCCTCTGGCAAAAAAATTACTCACTACCCTAGCTCAACAAAACCTACTGACGCGTCTTTTATCGCCGATGTTGAAGCATTGCTAAACGAATAGACCTTTTCTTCAGGCAAAAAAAGCCCCGCGACATTCGCGGGGCAACAAGCACACTCAACTTGGAACACACTATTAGCTCAAACAACTTCCAACGTTTTTGCTAACTGCATATAGTTAGTCTGCGAGTTATTCAGATAGTTCAATAATTTTTTCACTGGCTGCTGAAAATGCATTTTTCGCTTGCTCCTCGCCCATTGCAAGCCCTTCTGCATAAACAAAGTTTACATTGCTAATACCCACAAAACCCAAGAAGTGTTGAAGATATGGAGTTTGTGTATCAAAGTCAGTACCTGCATAAATACCACCGCGCGCAGCAAATACAGTTGCACTCTTGTTCTCTAGCAATCCTACTGGGCCATTCTCAGTGTATTTAAAGGTAATTCCAGCACGCGCAACACGATCAAAGTACGCCTTTAGACTTGATGGAATGCCAAAGTTGTACATTGGTACCGCCAATACAATTTCATCGGCTTGCTTTACAGATTCCACGATTGAGTCTGAACGATTTGCTAGTACATGTTGCGCTTCGCTTCGTTCTGCAGGTGCAGTCATCCACGCCTGCATTTCCTCGCTAGATAGATGAGGAAGCTCCATAGTCGATAAATCAACGCGCTTAATAGACACGTCACCTTTGGCTTCTAGCTTTGCTAAATACTCATTTGCAAGCTTTGATGAATTACCTTGTTCGCCGTTTAGACTTGAATAAATTGCTAATACTGTTTTCATGACTGATCTCCTGTAGTGAGTACGTTTACTTTAGTGCAGACTTGCAAACAGTAAAATTAGTATAAATGAACCAACTCATTCTATTTTTTAGAACAGTAATGTCGCAGGTTACCCACGTTTATTCCTTTTTAACAATAATGACCTTTCGGTTTTAGTTCACTTATTAAACAAGCTTAATGTTAGTTATTTGCTTAAACTTTTGGCTAATTGGCGGCGTAATGGTTGTGCAGCAATTGTTAATAAAAAGGAAATAAGATATGAATCTGAAACTCAAAGCCGCATTGCTCGTTGTGCCGCTCACACTCACAGGCTGTTGGCTAGATGACGATGATGATGACGCCCCAGCCCCCCAACCCATGCCCGATCCAACGTTTGCTAATGTAAGAGTGATCCACAGTGCATCAGATGCTCCATTGGTCAATATTACTGCCAACGATGCCATTTTGAACGGGTTAGAGAATGTTGACTATCAAGTGGCTTCATCACGCTTTGAGGTTGCTACGGGTACATACGATATAGGCGTTACCGCCGTTTTACCCGGTGATGACGCTGAGGTGCTCCAAGCTGATGTTACGCTAGAAGAAGATATCAATTATGACATTTTTGCTGTTGGAAACGTCAGCGACGAGACACTGGCCTTTTTAACGGTAACAAGTGCTGAAACACCGGTAGAAGCAGGTAATGCACAAGTACAAATTGTTCACGCTGCATCAATGGCTCCCACCGTCGACATTTATGTTACTGCTCCTGGCACTGATTTAAGTGCAGAACAACCACTTGTTACCGCATCGTTTACTGATTTCACTGACCTACTGCAAGTTCCAGCAGGCGACTATCAGGTTCGTATAACACCGGCAGGTGAAACAACTGTAGTTTATGACTCTGGCACGGTTAATCTTGCTGATGGTGCCGATTTACTCATCGCTGCAACCAATAACGTAGGTACAGGCGATTCCCCAGTGACTCTGCTTGCCGCCGATGGAACAGAAAGTTTCAAAATTTGGGACTCAAGCGCCACCTCAGATGTGCGGGTAGTACACGGTATAAGTGATGCACCAGCAGTTGATGTTATCGCAAATAACGAAGTTCTACTCGTAGACGGCATACAGTTTCCTCGCACGACTGACTATGTTTCTGTCGCGCCTGGCGACTATGTTATCGACGTAGTCGCAGACGCTGACAATAGTATTGTGGCCATTGATGATGCGCCGTTGTCACTTGAGATTGGCATGAGATATACCGCTATTGCGAATAACACATTAGCAATGCCAGAACTTGACGTGCTTGTAGATATGCCTCGCGCCATTGCGACTGAAGCGAAAGTGCGTATTGTTCACGCTTCGCCAAGTGCAGGCAACGTGGATATTTATGTTACCGCAGACGGTGAAATAGATGCTGTCGATCCAGCGTTTAGCGATATTCCCTACTCGACAGACGATTTAGCGGAGACAGGTTATGTTAGCCTAGCCGAAGGTGACTATGTCGTTACTGTGACGCCTACAGGCACTAAAACAGCGGCAATTGAAACTGGCGTGCTTTCGCTAGAGAACGGTGGTGTGTATACCGCAATTGCACTAGACGGTGCAATGGACGGTGATTTACCTCAACTAGCATTGCTAGACGACCTAGCACCACCCCCTCCGCCGTTTAACGCCGATATGACATATAATGTATCGCTAAGTGGTTCTCAAGAAGTACCAGCGGTTACTACAATGTCGTCGGCCTCGGCTGTGGTTGAGATTGATGAAGACCTGCCAGCGTTTAGCGTAAGTGTTGATGTATCAGGTTTAACTGACGTGACAGGCGTACATGTTCACGATGGCGGCATTGGAATGAATGGTCCAGTAGCATTTCCATTAACAGACGCCGGTGATGGTACGTACGTATTGGCTGAAACGACAATTTCACCGAGCAATCTGGCTGCGTTAACCAACGGCGAGTGGTATTTAAACGTGCATACAGACGCTAACCCTAGTGGCGAAGTGAGAAGTCAAATTGTTGCTGACACAACCGCGGTTGTTACCTTCCCATTAAGTGGCAATCAGTCTGTACCCGCGGTAGATACAATGGCGTCGGGATCCGGTTATGCCTTGTTTGATACGACCGATAATTCAGTGTCACTGGTTGCGGTAACAACGCTAGAAAATGCAACCATGGCTCACATCCACAGTGGATTCGCAGGCGAAACTGGTGGCGTAGTAGTGACCCTTGTTGAAAGTGATGAAACAGCAGGTGTATGGATGACTGACGGCAGTGTCAGTTTAGATATGGCAACTGCTACGCAATTATTGTCGGGCGGTCACTATGTTAACGTGCATACAGAAGCCAACCCTAGTGGTGAGATCCGCGGTCAAATAACGCCAGATAATATTCAGGTGTATGGCATTACCGCGACTGGGGCTCAAGAAGTTCCAGCAGTGACAACTGATGCAACTGGTAGCGGTGCGTTTACACTAAATACCACGACAGGCGCACTTTCAGGCTCAGTAACAATTGCAGGAATGACTGCCACCATGGCGCATATTCACGAAGGTGAAGCTGGCGTAAACGGCGGTGTTGTAATCGCACTCACTGAGGGAATGGATGGCATGTGGTCTGTACCTGCCGACACAACACTTACTGAAGCACAAATGACAACAATGGAAGCCGGTGGCTATTACACTAACTTTCATTCAGCAGCGTTCACAAGCGGAGAGATCCGCGGCCAAGTGACACTAGGTTTCGAGTAACTTGCTCTCAAATTAGTCACAAAGCAACAAAAAGGGGCATACGCCCCTTTTTTTTGTTTTTTACAATGTGGCTAACGCTTTATCAAAGTCGGCAATTAAATCAGCGGTATCTTCAATGCCCACAGAAAGTCGCAGCATTGAATCAGAAATCCCCATTTTTTGACGTTCCTGTGCCGTGTTCTCAAAATAGATCGTTGGTGCTACCGGCAATGCCAGAGTGCGATTATCCCCTAAGTGGGTTGCACAAATTACAAGCTCCATCTGATTAAGAAATGCAACGGGGTCGGCTCCTTCCACTAAGTCAAAACTTAGAATAGCGCCATACCCATTGTTCAAGTGCTCTCGGGCAGTAAAGTGCTGTGGATGATCGGCTAAGCCAGGATAAAACACTTTAGCGACTTTTGCGTGGTTGTCTAAGAATGTTGCTAACTGCATTGCATTGTACTGACTACGCGCCATACGCAGTTCGAGGGTTTCCATTCCCAGTGCTATCGCGCTGGCCGATTGCGGCGCAAGCGTTGCCCCAAGGTCACGAAGCCCTTTTTTCTTAATCTGCGTCAGCCCCCATTGAGAGACATCGTCAACCTGATAAGCCGGCTTTATATTGCTAAATTGTTGCCAATCAAACACGCCAGTATCAATAACGGCACCGCCTAACACATTACCGTGGCCTGCGATATATTTGGTTAACGAGCAAAAAATCAGCGATGCTTTAACCTCTTTTGCATAAAACAGCGGCGGTGGTGTCATGGTGTTATCCACCATAAACAGAATACCTTTCTCTTCACAGAACTGACCAATACCACGTAAATCCGCAACTTGGGTGACTGGGTTAGCAACTGTTTCGGTGTAAACGCCTTTAGTATTGGGCTGATAAGCCGCTTTTACGTATTCAATATCAGTAACATCAGTAAACGTAACCTGTACACCAAAGTCCTGAATCGTTTCAAAGAAGCTACGGGTATTACCGAACAAGTATTGACTGACAATTAAGTGATCGCCTGACTTTACCAGTGCAAAAAGCGCACTGCTAATAGCGGCCATCCCCGTTGCAAAACACAGCGCCCCTACTCCACCTTCAAGGTCGTTGAGCATATTTTGTAGTGCCGCGACAGAAGGCGAAGATGAACGGGAATATACGTGTGCGGCACGTTTGCCTTGAAACGCATCGATAATGCCCTGTGCGTCTTTAAATTCAAACAACACTGAGTTTGAAGTACTGGTATGAACACCACCGTGCTCTGGTGCGTTTAACATGCGATCAGCATGAACCTGACGGGTTGTAAATCCCTGTTTTGTCACGTGTTAAGCTCCGAATATGATGAAAGCGACTTGGATTATCACGACTTTACTAGCGCCAATTATCTCTGCGATAGCATTGGCCTACGACCGTGTTATGCAATTTTTTGGATATTTTGCGCAAACAGTATCATAAAACGCATAAATAGTTTGCATTTGTTCATCTATGTTAGTCACTTTCTGAATAATCGGTCCCAGTACAATGGCCTTTTTAGCATAGTCGATACCAATAACTTGAATGGGGATTTCAGCCTCACGCGCAATATGCATAAACCCCGTTTTCCAAGGAAATATCGGACTACGTGTACCCTCTGGTGCCAACGCAAGAATAAGATCATCAGCTTGCTTAATTTGAGTTGCGATAACACTAACCACACCATGAGCCTTACTGCGCTCGATGGGAATTCCCCCCAATCGGCGAACGACAGCTCCAAGTGGCGGCTTGAAAATTGTGTGCTTACCAAAAAAGTTTAAGTTTAACCTAAATGAAAAAACCACAAATAAGCCAATGAAAAAGTCCCAATTAGACGTATGTGGTGCCACGGCAATAATAGCTTTTCGTTCATTGATAAACTCACCTTCTACAACCCATCCCCGCTTAGTAAGTAGCCATGTTGCAAATCGCGATAGCCATCGCGGCCATTTGCGAGACACTAATTCACCAATATTAACCTGTGATAAAGGGCGACGATGTGACTGTGTTTGTGAACCCGTATTCATTATTGTTATTCTCTTACTGCTGCCCTGCATAATCGATGTACCAATATTTTTCGATTATGCGGAGAAAGGTGCGGCGAATGATGCGGCACAAGATGACGTGTTTATCCTCGATCATAATTGATGTTTCTTCATTGTAAACATTTAGTTAACATTTTAGCGCTTGTATGCGTATTTTCAGTAGTGAGACCTTTATGTGTATCTTGTTTATCGCTAATAAAATGCGACGGGACTTCCCACTTATCATCGCGGCAAATCGCGATGAGTTTTACGCTCGACCTACTGCCCCCTCTGAATTTTGGAATTCACATCCCACGGTGCTCGCTGGTCGAGATTTGGAAGCAGGAGGAACATGGATGGGCGTTACGCGTAACGGGATAATTTCTGCATTAACGAATGTACGAGAGCCGCACAACCTCAAGCAAAATGCGATATCTAGAGGAGAGCTCGTTGCTAACTGGCTTTCATTGAACGCAAGTACATCAAAAAATAAAGTGGAAAACGATAGCCAGCATTACCTTAGCCGGATACGTGAAAACAGGCACCACTACAACGGCTACAATTTGCTGTTTGGAAATATTAATAAATTGCGTGTTTACAATAATGTGAACGACACCACGCACACTATTGAAAAAGGCGTGTATGGGCTTTCAAATGCAGATATCGCCACCCCCTGGCCAAAAGTAACTCAAGGTGTAACAGCACTTAACCACTACGTGAACAATGCAAGACTTATAGACCATGAATCATTGTTTGAATTGTTAGCGCAAGATAACAAAGCTGAAGACGACGCATTGCCCGATACCGGTATTGGTTACGAATGGGAAAAAGCACTATCGTCGATTTTTATTCACACGCCCAACTACGGTACGCGCACATCCACTTTACTGTTAGTCGATTTGAACAATCAAATAACCTGGGTGGAGAGACGCTTCGACGAACACGGTAAAGCACAGGAAACACGTGCTTTCACATTGTAAGTTATCAAGGCTTACTCCTCTGTACACTTAGAGACTAAATCAATTAGCGCGTGTTATAACCGATAATTGATGCGAACAAGTCAATACACTTTAATGGCCCACAGTTGAAATAAATTGTTCGTTTACAGCTTTACACCTAGCTAAATTGAAATATTTTCAACCAATAGGGGTCGTTTTTTCTACCATCGGTGGCATAATGCCTGCCTGCTATTATTTGCATACCAACGTGAGGACATATCGTGTTTGAAGTATTACCCCATCTCGCCCCAGATCCAATTCTTGGCCTGTCAGCTGCTTATCGCGAAGATACCAACCCAAATAAAATCGATTTAGGTGTTGGCGTATATAAAGATGAGCAAGGTAATACCCCTATTCTTTCAAGTGTTGCGAAAGCACAGAAGGTGCTTCTAGACACAGAGAAAAGCAAAACCTACATTACGCCACAAGGCAACCAAGGTTTTATCGACGGCATGTTGTCTTTGTTGTTAGGTAAAGGCAGCCCTGCTTTATTATCTGATCGCGTAGCAGCGGTTCAAGCGCCAGGTGGTTGTGGCGCACTGCGTATTTTGTCTGAACTACTTGCGCGCTGTAATGAAAACGCAAAGGTATGGGTAAGCGACCCGACTTGGGCTAACCACATCCCGCTTATCGGTTCGGCCGGTCTTCAGATTGAGACCTATCCGTACTTCGACAAAGCGTCGGCCAGCATTCGCTTTGATGCCATGATGGACACCCTTCGCAATGTTGAAAAAGGCGACATCGTATTGCTTCACGGTTGTTGCCACAACCCAACGGGTGCAGATTTGACTAATGCGCAGTGGGATGAAGTGTTGGCGGTTGCTAAAGAACGTGAGTTCCTGCCATTCATTGACGTTGCTTATCTAGGCTTTGGTGAAGGTTTGGACGAAGATGCTTATGGCATGCGTTTATTGGTAGAAAACCTGCCAGAAGTTATTGTGGCAGCATCATGCTCTAAAAACTTTGGTCTTTACCGTGAACGAGTTGGCCTAGCGGCAATTATCACTGCCGATACCGCAACCCGTAAAATCGCGCAAGGACAAATTCAGTCAATTGCCCGCGGCATTTACTCAATGCCACCTAGCTACGGCGGCGCACTCGTTGACATTATCCTATCAGATGAAGCACTTAATAATGAGTGGGTTTCAGAAGTAAATGAAATGCGCGACCGTATGAAGTCTCTACGCGCAATGCTTGTGCAAAACCTTCATGATAACGGCTCACCAAAGGACTTCAGTTTTGTGAATGATCAAAAGGGTATGTTCTCATTCTTGTGTATTACCCCTGAACAAGTTCGTGAAGTTCGTGAAAAACACAGTGTTTATTTTGTTGACTCAAGCCGCGTAAATATTGCAGGTATTAACCAAGAAAACGTTGAAACCTTAGCAAAGGCACTTGTTTCAGTACTATAACGCTTCCGGTTTATGCTAAAAGCCATCACCTTTGACGCGTGATGGCTTTTTAATTGGACCACCAAGGCCAATGTGCTTACCTGTCTATTTCTTAATTTCTTTTGCTTCAACTTGTCATAAAGCCGTTTAGTTAACTACGCTTATTAGATTCGTAAAAATCTTATATACGTAAGCCTATGCGCAAACTTACTGCTTTGCCCGTCCAAGCACTCTTGTGCTGCGCTTTCACTCCATTTTGTTATGCTGATGTGTCTATCACCACCACGCTGGTATCAGACTATTTATTTAATGGTTTGTCTCAAACTAACGACGAAGCCACGTTACAAGGCTCTTTAGATTGGTGGAATGATTCGGGTTGGTATGCGGGAAGTTTTGCATCGGGTGTTGATTATGGTCAAGGTACCGATTACGAAGTTGATTTTTATGCCGGTCATACAGGAAACGTAAATGAAAGCTTGGTGTACGATGTAGGCGTTGCCCGCTATCTATACTTAGGTGGTGATGAGAGCAGTGAATTTAACTATACCGAGTTCTATGCTGCTCTCAATTATAATGAAACTCGCGTTCAAGTTTGGTACACCGATGACTATTTTGGTGTTGGTGCTCGGCATTACATTGTCGCGCTTTCTCAAGGCTATCAAATCAACGATAGTGTTTATTTAACGTTTCAGATAGATCGCTCCACAAGCTTGGATCCCGACATATACAGTTGGGACACTAATGATGACGACTATATTCACATAAAGGCCGAAGCGGCTTTTGAGTTATTCGGTTTGGCCTGCAGTTTAGGCTTAGAAAAAACCGACTTAGATTATGATGACGATGTCAAACTACTCGCTACAGTTGGATATACGTTTACGTTTTAAATCAACACCACATTCACATCTATACGTTAGTACGGGGTAGCCCATGTTTTTTGAAGGGAAAAGTTTATCGCTAAAATTGCTTCTAGTTGTCGGCGCACTCTTTGTCATTATGTCTACCTGCTACATTGCCGTGAGCATTTATTCACTCAATAAAACTGAATCGGTAATTGTTAATGAAGTCAGTGACGAAGTCTCTGCTCAAATTGAAGATACTGTTCGCTCTAGAGCAAATACTATTGCCGCACAAATAGGAAATCTGTTTGAAAAGTCATTTTCGGTTCCGAAGGGAATTGCTACACAGATAAAAAGTAATATTGAAGGCGATATTCAAGCACCACTTACACGTGAACAGGTAGAATCGATGGTTGGAAATGCACTTGCAGCGGCCGATGTATCGTCGCTATATGCACAGTTTGAAGACAATCAATTTGATGGTCGCGACAGTCAATTTACCAGTGGTTATTCTCATTCGGTGGATGGACGAGGCACATTTGAGGTGTACTTTGTGAAAGAAGACAGTGGTGCCATTTCACAGGAGCCTATTGAGGATGCCGAAGAAAAACATGACACTACGCTAGACGAATATGGCTTCAGAGCAGCTGAATGGTACCTCTGTTCAGCAGATTCGTTAAAACCCTGCGCCTCTAACCCTTATAACTATGAAATACGACCCGGCTATAGCGAATTGATGACAAGTTTAGCCGTGCCTGTTGTGGCACAAGGAAGGTTTAGAGGCGTGGTGGGCGCAGATTTAAACCTACCGATACTTCAGCAACTTGCCAGTAACCTTAAGGCATCGTTATATGGTGGCAACGCTAAAGTATACATCGTTAGCCATAAAGGCTTCTTAGCGGCGGCAACGGACCATGAAGATAGTTTAGCTAAGCCATTTAGTAGTGTGTTTGATAAAAGCAAAGCGTTGTTAGATACATCAGGGAAAGATGTCACTACGAACATAGGCAACTTTTTGTATGTCGTACAACCCATTATTATAGAAAGCGCCGGTGTTAGTTGGGAGTTAGTGGTAGGCATTAACGTTGATACCGCTATGCAGCCCGTGACGAATGTATCAGAGATGATTTCAGATGAAATCACCAGCATTTTATCTAACACCTTTATCATTGCTGTTGTACTTACCATTGCAGCCCTTGTGCTGATTCAGCTTTTTACACGAAGCATTATTCGTCCTGTGGAAATGGTGTCGGATCGCATGACAGAACTTGCCGGTCAAGGTGGAGATTTAACGCAGTCTATTAACGTCCACTCTCACGCCGAGCTAATCAACTTAAGCAATGGATTTAATCAGTTCAGGGAGACCGTTAGAGAGTTATTAGACGCTGCTAAAAAGGCAGGCATACAAGTTATTGACCAAAGCGAAATCAGTAAAGAGAATGCCCAAAAAGCACACCAGCAAATTTCTATTCAACAAGCTGAAGTTGAAACTATTGTAACGGCGATTACAGAGATGTCCTCTACCGCCCAAGAAGTCGCCAATACAGCATCTTCTGCTGCTGATAATACAAACGCAGCAACGCAATCAGTGAAAGATACAGAGGCAGAAGTATCAATTGCGTCACAGCAAGCTTCACAATTATCCAGTGAAATTAGCGGAGCGTCAGATGCGGTAAAAGCGGTATCTCAACGAAGTGAAAACATTAGAAAAATACTTGATGTCATTGGCTCAATAGCAGAACAAACAAACTTGTTAGCGCTTAATGCGGCCATTGAAGCAGCACGAGCTGGTGATCACGGGAGAGGCTTTAGTGTCGTCGCCGATGAAGTACGCGCCCTCGCGTCAAAAACCGCAGAATCGGTAGGTGAGATTTCTCAGGTGATCACCGCCCTTCAAAATGAAGTGTCACATACCGTAGACATTATTGAGCGAGGTACGCAAAAAGCCGAAGACGCCGCTTCTCGAGCTAATGCGGCATTTGAAAAAATGAAAGAAACCGTGAAGCAAATTGAAGAAATTAATCATCGAATAATCCAAATTGCAGCAGCGGCTGAAGAGCAAAGTCAAGTATCGGAAGAATTGAATAAAAATATGGTTGTGATCGGTGACTCTACTAAAGAAATTGCGTCGCTCTCGCAAATGTCAGAGGCTAGCGCCGAAAATATCTACGAGTCGTCACATAAATTAATAGAGCAACTGAATAAGTTGAAGACAAGCTAACACATAAAGCCACGTGAGTAATACTAATGGCTTCACTTAAGTGTGAAGCCTGCTAGAAGAGCAATTTAATAGGAATCTGGATTAAATACACCGTTGTAACGACGCTTGTCATCTCGCTTCCAAAACTCTATAGCTGGGACTTGGCTTTCCCACACATCAGTTGCATTCCACGTATATTCATTCTTGTATCGCAAGTGGAAGAACTCTAAGTCGTAATGGCTTTCGTTTCTGCACTCTTTAAAGAAAAGATTGGATTTTTTAGAAATTATAAATTCAGCTTGGCTTAAAAACTGAATTTGTCTGCGCGTGATGATTTTGCATATTGGTTCATCAACATCAACGGGATATAAAGACGACACAATCGCTTTTTCTATTTGCCCTGATTCTTGTTGGATAACATACAATCCAGAGCCTAGCGGAAAACGGCCGACCATCTTTAAAAACGCATTTACATGCTCTGCGCGGTACTGTTTGTCGACTCGCCCCTGATCCAAAATATCGTACGCGCGATAAATTTGCTGATAATCAAAATCTTCTTTTGTCGACAACAAAAACGACGCGTAAGTCATAGGAATACGCAGTAAATCACCTAATTCGTGACGCTCTGCTTTCAGCGACTCCAGCATTTTGAGCATAAAAGCAAGTTGCCTACGTTCATGGGTTACGAACGTGTCTTTATGTTCTTTACTGGTATATTTTATAGTTGGGATACCCACACCTAACTTGAGGTAGTCCGCCGTTTTCTTCTCAATGATAGCCAATAACTTAGTTCGTTCACTTTGACTGAGCTTACGATAGCGATCATCACCTAACACCTGGTTAGCTTCTGGGCTATGCATACCTATCGATTGCAGTAATGCTGCTTTTGCGATGGGCTTTAATACGTTTTCGCGATAGGCCATTTTGATGTCGGCAGGCATTGGCTTAAATGTATGATTACTTACATCATCACTTATCCCTTTATCTACCATCAAACTAAAACGCTCACCTTGTGGAAATAGTTTGTTGAGTTCTTCTTTTAAAAACGGCGTTTCAAATTTGGATTTAAGGCGCAACTCTTCAAACAACGCTATGGTTAACGCCGTAATATAAATCGGCTTGTAACGTTCATTTCTGATATGGCGTACTTTTTCTTTCGGCGACGGCGTTGAAAGTGCAATGGTACCTAAAAATTGGCTAAATGTTCTTTCACCATTAAGTAGGTTAAGCATGTAATCAGTAAGGTGATCAAGGTGTTCATAACGCTTGTTACTTTGCACGCGTAGTTTGTCTTCTAACGCGCGCAGTTCATTATCGCTATTTGTTTGCTGTGCAACCAAACGCGCCATATAACGCTGCGCCGAAGGTTGACCTTTTATCGACGGGTACTTCCCTTTTTCCTTGCGATAGTTTTCTATGTACTCAATTTGATCTTGGTAAGTATTTACCTTGTGCTTGAGTACGGTGAGTCGCCGATAATCCTGAGGGTACTCTTCAAAAAAGACTTCTGCATCCCTCACGAGCTCGCGATAACTTTGTCGATACTCTGATATTTTGCGTGAAATATCACTCACCATAGTGGGAATTTGAGACAGTTTGTCCTCCGCCCACGACGGCTTGTTATTTTTTGATTTGCTATCAATCAGCATCTATATTCACACTTATGATTCAGTGATCGTTTTCGTCACTCGTTATTATTATTGCCAGTCTACGGCGTATAGTTTCACGATTAGCGCAGCACGTGAACCGCCCAAATTAGACTAAAGTCCTACATATTTCAGAATAAACACAATATTGGAACTATTCAATAGGTTAGGTGAATACACTACTTTTCGCTAGTGACATGCGATAAGCCTATTACTCACACACCTGGTTCGCTACTTAGTTTGCGCTCTTAAACCTTGCGTGAGTAACCTATCTAATGCATTAGCGAAGTTTTGTTTATCGCGCTGAGAAAAGGCTTTAGGCCCCCCTGTGTGTTCACCACTTGATCGCATAGTATCCATAAAATCTCGCATAGTCAGCGCTGCGCGTATCGAAGACTTATCGTATTCATCACCGCGTGTATTAAGCGCCATTGCGCTTTTTGAGAGGACGTCTGCTGCAAGTGGAATATCGGAGGTAATCACTAAATCTCCAGCTTGACATTTTTCTACAATGAAATCGTCAGCTGCATCAAAGCCTGAGGGCACCAACGTTAAAGTAATATGCTTGTCTGGTGGGACAGACATAGCGTGATTAGCCACCAAAGACAAAGGCAGACCGGTACGTCGGGCTGCCTTAAATAGGATCTCTTTGATAACTGCAGGGCACGCGTCAGCGTCTACCCATATATGCATAGTAGTATCTCTTTAGCGAACAATTACGCTAGCATACCACCATCAACAACCACTGTCGTGCCTGTGGTGTAGCTAGATGCATCGCTTACTAAATATAATACAGTACCCGCCATTTCATCGGGGTCAGCAACACGGCCAAGCGGAATGACTTTAAGTGCATGCTTAAGGATCTGTTCATTAGTAGTTAGCGCAGAAGCAAACTTAGTGTCGGTTAAACCTGGCAGCAATGCGTTAACGCGAATGTTTAGTTTACCGCATTCCTTAGCAAATGATTTTGTCATGCTAATAACGGCTGCTTTCGTGATCGAGTAGATGCCCTGCATGTCGCCAGGGGTTACACCATTTACAGACGCCGTATTAAGAATGACGCCACCGCCCTGCTCTTTCATCATTTTGCCGGCTTCAATGGACATAAAGAAGTAACCACGAATATTTACATCAACGGTCTTATTATACGCGCCAAGGTCGGTATCAAGGATGTGACCAAAAAAGGGATTTGCTGCGGCATTATTCACTAGAATATCGAGCTTGCCGAAATCACGTTTAATTGTATCGAATGTGTCTGTAATTTGCTCCATTTCACCTACATGGCAAGCAAGAGCTGTAGCTTTACCACCCGCATCACGAATAGATGACGCTACAGCCTCGCAACCGTCTATTTTACGACTGGATACGATCACGTGCGCACCATATTGTGCTAATAAGCGCGCAATTGATTCGCCGATCCCACGGCTTGCCCCAGTAACCAACGCCACTTTTCCTGTTAAATCGAAGAGATCTTTCATTATAGAGTCCTTGTAATCTTTGTATTTAAGGTAGTTAGTTTGACCAACATTGTCGCACGTCTGTTAGGCGAGCATGCCGCCATCTAACACTACCGATTGACCAGTCATAAACGATGATTCATCGCTGCAAAGCCAGGCGATGGCGTTAGCGATTTCCTCTGGCTTACCTAACCGTTTCATTGGGTTAGCGCCGACTAAACCTTTTTGTCCACGCTCGTCGAGTTTGGCAAGAACGCCTTGAACCATAGGCGTATCGACAAAACTTGGACAAACAGCATTAACGCGAATATTGGCGCGTGCGTATTCGACTGCGGCAGATTTAGTTAGGCCGATAACGCCGTGTTTTGATGCGCTGTACGCGCTAATCATAGGCGCAGATCGTAAACCTGCTACAGAGGCAATATTTATAATGTGTCCACCACCCTTTGCCGTCATGTGGTTAAGTGCATTTTTCATGCAATACCATACACCTGTTAAGTTAACCTGTATGTTTTTCATAAACATAGCATCATCAACTTCGGTTAAGGGCGCGGGGAAATGGTCGATACCTGCGTTATTAATGATAACGTCGAGTTTTTCAGCCTGTGAAAGCGCTGCGTTAAACATTGCTTTCACTTGCTCAGGGTCAGTAACATCGACCGCGACCGAGTACGCATTGCCGCCCGATGCTTTAATCGATGACACCAACGATATTGCGTTGTCTTCATTGAGATCGGCAACACCCACCAAGGCGCCTCTTGCGGCAAGTACTTTTGCAGAGGCTGCGCCAATTCCTGAGCCACCACCTGTAATAAGAATATGCTTGCCTTCAACGTTTGCTGCAACGTTCATATAGTTTGCTCCGCTTCTGGTGCTTGTTTGGCGTAATCCACCTTACAAACCTTATTTATTAGTTATTGTTGTCTTGTGAGTTGTGACCGCAGTGCGTATTAACCGCACCGCGACGTTAGCTGTACCCACCTTTCGCTCAGCTGCCTAGTCTAAAAGTAACTGGCTTTTACGTTGTTACAGGTCGCGTCACTTGACGACAATACTTCGATATCACGAGACACCAGCGGTAGTTCCCAATTCACAAAATATTCCGCCGCGGCGAGTTTTCCTTCATAAAAATCGACATCTTGTTCACCGGCGCCTTTAACAAGAGACTGTTCTGCAACATTTGCTTGGCGAAGCCAAATCCAGCTCACGACACAAGCCGAAAATACGTTTAGGAAACAGCTTGCATTGGTGAGCAGTACCGACTGTTTGTCTGAGCGCAAATCACCCGCGGCTTGTTGGATTAATGCACCCAGTTTATCTAGATAAGGTTTTAACTTTGCAGATAGCGCTTGTGCTCGAGGTGTCTCAGCGCGTTTCATGTCTGACGTTACCCGAGATAACAATACTTGTAATCCTTTCCCCTCGTGCTGCCATAGCTTTCTGCCCAGTAAATCGAGCGCCTGTATGCCATTGGTACCTTCGTGAATTGGATTTAAACGATTGTCACGCCAACACTGTTCTACTGGGTATTCACGGGTATACCCTGCTCCACCGAGGATCTGAATCGCCAAATCATTTGCCTTTGGCCCAAATTCTGACGGCCACGCTTTAAATACCGGGGTAAGTAAATCAAGTAATTGTGATAGCTCCGTGCGCTTGTCTGAATCAGTCTCTGTTTCAAGCTCATCAATAAGCATGCTGCCATAAAGGCATAATGACATACCGCCTTCACAATAGGCTTTTTGCGCAAGTAACATGCGACGTACATCACCATGATTAATAATTGGCGTAGGATCATCCTCTGGCGCCAGATTCGGAGCTGCTCGACCTTGTGTTCTATCTTTTGCATATTCCAATGAATAGCGATAACCGCGATAGCCTATCATTGCCGCACCATAGCCCACACCTATCCGCGCTTCATTCATCATCATGAACATATAGCGTAAGCCTTGATGGGGCTCACCAATAAGATAACCGTGACAGTCTCCATTCTCACCAAAGGTTAGCGCCGTAGACGTGGTGCCTCGATAGCCCATCTTGTGAATAAGACCCGCTAGGGTTACATCGTTGCGCGTCTGTGGATTGCCGTCGCTGTCTAATCTAAATTTCGGTACAGCAAACAGCGAAATGCCCTTAACGCCAGCCGGGCCACCAGGTATTTTGGCTAGCACCAGATGCACGATGTTATCTGACAACTCATGCTCACCACCTGATATATAAATTTTGCTACCTTTTATACGGTAAGTACCATCGTCTTGGGGTTTAGCAGAAGTACGAATGTCGGCTAGCGACGACCCTGCATGAGGCTCTGTTAATGCCATAGTACCGGTAAATTCACCAGCTAACATTTTTGCAAGAAATGCTTCTTTTATGTCACTTGAAGCGAAGTGCTTAATAACGTTAGCCGCAGCAGCGGTTAAAAATGGATAAGCTGTTGTAGAAGGGTTTGCAGCAAGAAAATATCCCGCACAGGCATTCATCACGGTCACTGGCAATTGCATACCACCGTCTTCGAAATCGAAATGGCCAGCAATGAAACCTGATTCTCGATACGTATCAAACGCTATTTTAACGTCATCAATCATAGAAACCTTATGACCATCAAACGTAGGCTCGTCCTTATCGGCCACTGCGTTATGTGGCAAAAATAACTCTTCTGCCATTTTCTCAGCCATATCGATAACGGCATTGAAGGTTTCTACGTTGTGTTCTTCGAAACGTGATTTGTCACAAAGCGAAGCCGTATTGAGTACTTCGTACAATTGAAACTGCATTTCACGACGGGGAATAAGTTGATCTGCCATGGTGTCCTCCACGAAAACTTGTTAACACATTGTGTCACATTCGTTACCATGCCATCATTGTCATTAATGACACAATTATGGTGATTAACGCCAACTATCACTACACCTTATTATTTGCAATAAAATAAATTATTTTTATGAATAAAACGCCCCACACTGTCACCGTCTTAGGATTTAACCACGCACTAGCCTCTGCCATTACTGGCGCACTAGATGTGTTCGCTTTTGCTGGAGTCAGTTGGCAGCGTATACATCAGTTACCTACTACACCGAAATTTCACGTGCAATTGGCCAGTGCCCATGGACAACCGTTCCAATGCTCCAATCAAATTACGCTAAATCCCAACATTGCTATAGAAGATGTGTCTCAAACGGATATTTTGCTTATACCCACAATTGGAGGCGACATAGACACTGCATTGCGTGATATTCAACCGCAGCTTGTGCACATTAAGCGCTTACAAAAAATGGGAGCAGATATTGCGGCTAATTGCACAGGCACATTTATACTAGCGGAAACGGGATTATTGCAGGGGAAGGTAGCCACTACTCACTGGGGCTATGCTGACAAGTTCAAACAACACTATCCAGACGTACTATTGCGGCCCGACAAAATGGTGACTGAACACGACAATATTTATTGCGCTGGTGGTGGGATGGCGTGGATTGATTTATCCATTTTGCTTATTGAACGATATTGTGGACATCAAGTTGCAACCGATACGGCCAAATCTCATGTACTTGATGTTTCGAGGACGAGTCAAACCATATATGCCAGTAGCCGCCAACGTCACTTTCACTCAGACAAGGATATCAGTGCGGTTCAGTCGTTCTTAGAAGGTCATTTACACGTTAAGTTATCGCTTGAAGATGTTGCCAACAAACACAACATGACCGAGCGCACCCTACTTCGCCGTTTCAAAAATGCATGTGATACAACGCCATGGCAATATCTTCAAAGCTTGCGCATTGAACATGCGCGAAAACTCTTAGAAACCACCAATATGCAACTTGAAAAAATAGTTAATGCCGTTGGATATGAGGATATGAGTTCATTTACTCGGCTTTTCAAAAAAATTACTGGCTTATCACCGTCACAATACCGAGCAAAATTCAAACGCTTGTGATAGATATCTTGCACTAAAAACGCTCAAAGTGGTTCAATTGGTCAGTTTATGGGCAACCTCTAGCCCGCAAAAAATAAAGCGTTCAAACGATCGACGCACATTTTGCACAAAAATGGGGTTTTTATAGGAAAGTTTGTGTAAAATGCAACGCCAAGCATGAAGTAATATTTTTTATGCCTAAAACACTACAAAAGTATAATGTTACAAAACATCTTGGTGGAAACATGAGAACACATAAAATCGCCACGCTAGCACTGGCTGTTAGTGCTGCGTTCAGCTCATCAGTTCTTGCACAAGAGGCCGAAACGACACAAAAAAAAGAAGCCTCACTTGAACAAATTACCGTAACTGCACAAAAGCGTACGCAATCAATTCAAGAAGTACCTATTTCTGTTGCAACACTTAGCGGTGAAAAATTCGAAAGCCTTTTCTCAGGCGGTGAAGACATTCTTGCCCTAGCCGTTCGTGTACCGGGCCTATACGCTGAGTCATCAAACGGTCGTGTCGCACCACGTTTTTATATCCGTGGTCTAGGCAACACTGACTTTGACCTAGCGGCATCTCAGCCGGTTTCTATTATCATGGATGAAGTGGTAATGGAAAACGTGGTACTCAAAAGCTTCCCACTTTTTGACGTTCAGCAAGTAGAAGTACTTCGCGGTCCTCAAGGCACGCTTTTCGGTCGTAACACAACAGCGGGTATTATCAAGTTTGATACCGTTAAGCCTACTCAAGATGTAGAAGGTTACGGAAAAGTTGGTTTCGGTTCATTCGGCACAATGAACATTGAAGGCGCAATCAGCGGCGGTTTAACAGACAATTTGTCAGCGCGTCTTTCTGTACTTTCACAAGAGCGCGATGATTACATCGACAACGCTTTCACAGGTGAAAACGATGCAATTGGTGGCTACGATGAAAAAGCCTACCGTCTTCAACTACTTTGGGAACCTTCAGCGGACTTCTCTGCCCTTCTAAATGTTCACGGACGTGATCTAGAAGGTACAGCATCTATTTTCCGTGCTAACGTTTTCGATAAAGGTAGCAACGACCTTAACGCTAACTACGATCGTGAGACCGTATATTACGATGGCGACCTAACGGGTGACGGCATCGACAACAACCCGCAAGAGTACGACGGTTTTGGTACATCACTAAAACTTGAATACGATATGGACACAGTGACGTTCACGTCAATCTCTGCGCTTGAAACCGCAGAAGGCTCTAGCCTTGGTGATATAGATGGCGGTTTCAACCGTGCAGATGGAACATCTGGCCCAGGCTTTATTCCTTTTTCAGCGGTAACACAAGATCGTCTTAACGACCTTGAGCAATATACTCAAGAATTCCGTCTTGCAAGCAACACCCGTGATGCAATGAACTGGCAAGTGGGCGCGTTCTATTATGACGCATCATTCAACGTAACCAGTATCGATGGCTTCTTCGGCGCAACTACGGTATTCCACGATAACCAAACGTGGGCCGTGTTTGGTCAAAGCTCATACCAAGTAAATGACAAGCTAAACGTAACTGGTGGTATCCGCTATACACACGACTCTAAGAGTCTTGTAGTTGGTGATCAGAACGTAAACGGCTTTGCATTGGTTATTGGTGCTGCAAGCGTTCAAGACTACGACGATATCGACGTTGACGACGGTCAAACTAGCTTCGAACTTAGCGCAAACTACCGTGTAACAGACGATATGTCAGTATTTGCACGCTATGCAAATGGTTTCCGCGCTCAAACGATCCAAGGTCGTGACGTAGCATTTGAAGGTGCTCCTTCTGTTGCTGATGCTGAAACAATCAACTCGTTTGAAGTGGGTATTAAGTCTGATTTACTTGATGACACTTTACGCTTAAACGCTGCTGCATTCTTCTACACTGTAGACGACATGCAATTCTCAGCAATTGGTGGCGGCAATAACTTCACTGCGTTAGTAAATGCTGATAAAGGCGAAGCGTATGGTTTTGAAGTTGACGCTCAGTGGCTAGCAACTGATGAGTTAACTTTCACAGCAGGTTACAGCTACAACCACACAGAAATCAAAGATGATTCATTGACAGTATCACCTTGTGGAACTAACGCTGGTTCAGGCTTTACAGGTAACTGTACTGTAACTGATCCGCGCCCAGATGGTTTTGTTGCATCAATTGATGGCAACCCTTTCCCACAAGCGCCTGAGTCAATCTTTAATTTCACCGCGCGTTATGCAATTCCAATGGGTGATGATGGCGAGTTCTTCGTATTCACCGACTGGGCATTCCAGGGCGAAACTAACATCTTCCTATATGAAGCTGTTGAGTTTACTACCGATGATAACTTCGAAGGTGGTTTACGCATTGGTTATGAAAACTTTGCACACAACTACACTGTTGCTCTATTCGGTCGTAACATTACAGACGAAGACAACGTTAAAGGTGCTATCGACTTTAACAACCTAACCGGCATCGTTAACGAGCCTCGTGTTTGGGGTGTAGAGTTCAAATACACTTACTTCTAAAAAGTAATCACAATTCAATGTAGCTGTTGGCTACATTGGCTTGCATAGAAAGCGGTGGTGTTTTTAAACACTACCGCTTTTTTTATGCGGCTAATTGAATATGCTCTGCATGTTTTTGTACAAGTTGCTGAAGCTTTCGGCATACCTTTACCCAGCGGCTTACTTTTTGGTAATACACTTGCTCGATAAGCGCACCTTTCTCGTCAAACAAAAAACTTGCTAATTTGCCCTTGTTGCCCGGCATATAAAAATGGTGAACGGTAAAATTGCGCGAAAGTGGCGCACTCACTACTTTTTGGTACATACAAAAAGGTAACGTATTGGCACGTTCGTCACCGCCTGTAAGTCGCGCTCGTCTTTGAAACGTGTCGTAGCCAAGGTCAGCCATAATACCGTGCTTGGATATAAGCTGATCTACCGCTTTTATTCCTGTTTGCATAATGCCTGCTCCAAAATCAATTAGACTCAAAATAAACCATACTGATATTTATACAGTATATGACCATTTGTACAAATTGCAAACAAAAAAAGCCGCTCAATAGAGCGGCTTTTAAATTACGGCACCGTAGTGTTAATTAGCTTGGGCTGTTTACCTGAGTATCATTCGCTAGTTGCGTATGTTTTCTGCCTTTAAACACATTTTTGATGTCATTCAAAATGAGATAAAGCGCAGGTACAAGTAGTAGTGTAATGATAGTGGCAAACAGAATACCGAACGCCAATGAAATCGCCATCGGTATTACTATCTGTGCTTGTAAGCTTCGCTCAAATACAATTGGCATCAAACCCATAAAGGTTGTTAATGACGTTAAAATAATTGCTCTAAAACGCTGAGTACCAGCACTGATTGCTGCATCCATTAACGAAAGGCCTTCTTTTCTGGCTCTGTTAACGAAATCAACCATGATCAAACTGTCGTTTACAACAACACCTGACAACGCGATGATACCGCAAATCGACAATACACTGACCGCCATTCCCAGCACTAAGTGACCAATAATTGCGCCCACAATACCAAATGGGATCACCGACATTATAATGAAAGGTTGGCTGTATGATTTAAGCGGAATCGCGAGCAATGTGTAGATGGCAAATAGTGCAAACAACAAGCCCTGCATCAAACTAAACATCGCATCGGCTTGCTCTTTGGAATTTCCTTGTAGCTGAAATTCTACACGCGGGTAACGATCTAGCAAATCTGGCATCACATTTTCGATAACATCATTAGTGATTTCTGAAGGATCCATCAATGCTTTGTCTACTACACCGGTTACCGTAACAGAGCGCTTTCCATCAACACGAATGATTGAGTCAAAACCCTGACCCACGGTGAAGGTAGCAACCTGTTCAAACGGTATCTCTTGACCACCTGGCGCACGGATACGCATATTTTCTAAATGTTCAATTGAGCTACGTTCATTCTTTGGATAACGCACCATCACTTTGATTTCTTCGTCATCACGCTGAATACGCTGAACTTCAGCCCCGTAGAAACCAAAACGCACTTGTTGTCCTAACTGCTGCAGCGTTATACCCAACGCATCGGCCTGAGGTTTAAGCGCCAATAGAATCTCTTCACTGCCCCCAGAAAAAGTATCGTTTATATCTGTGACGCCTTCATAAGCATTTAGCTTGTCTTTCAATTCATCACTGATTGCCCGCAGCGCTTTGATATCGCTTGAGCTAAATTCAAAACTCAAGTCTGCACCACCACCAGGGCCACCCGGCGAACTGATATTAAGTACTTTTACGCCAGGAATTTCAGGTAACTCTTCACGCCACATCTCTTGAATTTCAAAGTCAGTAAGTGTGCGGGTTTCGCCCTTCGTTAATTCGGCAAAAATTTCGCCACCTAAGTTGCCATTATCGTAAGCAACGGCGTGTTTAATAACATTTTCACCCGTATCTTTAGCAACTTTATCGTCCATTCGATGCATCGCCGCTCTAAGCGTATTCAATACGTCGTCTCGTTGTTCCAAAGATGAACCAGGTTCAAGCTCAAAGCTCGCTATCATAAAGTCACTAGGGATACTGGGGAAAAATACAAAGCGCACTATACCGCCGCCAAACATGCCAACGGTAAGAATTAGCGTTGCCATGAACACCGACACTGTGGTGTAGCGATTACGAACGGCTTTCGCTAAAAATGGGGCATATTTGTTATGTATAAAAGTTTTGATCCCTTCACTAAAGAAGTCTCTGAAGCGCTGAAATGCATTAGCTTTTTCGGGATCATAAGGCTTAAGTTTCATGTGCACTAAGTGAGCCGGCAAAATAAGTTTAGACTCAATAAGCGAGAATATAAGGCACACAATAACCACCATGCCAATGGTTTTCCAAATGATACCAAATGGGCCAGATACCATTAACATGGGCGAGAAAGCAGCAATGGTAGTCAATACGCCGAAGGTGGCCGGCATTGCAACCTTTTTTACGCCTGCAATAACGTTATCAGTGCTATGCCCTTTTTTGTCTATTTCAGAATAGGCTGACTCTCCCATAATGATGGCGTCATCAACCACAATCCCTAATACAAGGATAAATGCAAACAGGCTCAGCATATTGATAGAAACGCCAACCATATCCAATGGCATTACTAGCAAAGTGCCTAAGAAACAAACCGGTAGACCTACAATTACCCAAAACGCCAGTTTAATTTTCAAAAATAATGACAATACGAGGAATACCAATAGCGCACCAAAGAACATGTTTTCAAGCATCATGTTTAAGCGGTCTGCCAGATAAAATGAGCTATCGCCCCACGTGTCTGCGGTAATGTGTGCAGGGAATTCTGCTTTTTTAGTGTCGACGTAATTGTTAACCTGCTCAGATATTTCCAATGCGTTTTGGTCACCAACTGCTCTTACTCGAAGGCTAACAGCAGGCTTATCGTCAAACATTGCGTATTGGTTGTTCTCGATAAAACCGTCATTGATGTAGGCAACGTCACCTAACGTAACGCGAGTACCATTGGCATTGGTCACCAACACTATTTGAGAGAAATCCCAACCGGTGTACGCCTGCCCTTTGGTTCTAAGTAATATATCGCCATTTTCGGTGCGAATCGAACCACCAGGTAAGTCGATACTTGTTTGACTTAAACGAGCTACCACATCAGCAAACGTTAAGTTGTACTTCTGTAAATCAACCTCAGAGAGCTCGACAGAGATTTCATAGTCGCGGGCACCTACAACTTGCACACTCGAGATACCGGGCAAATTAGCGATATCATCTCGCAAATCTTTTGCAAATTCTTTTAATTCACGCTCAGACGCATCACCGTAAACCGACAACCAAATTACGTCCTGTTGAATTTTCTGGCGATAAATAACCGGCTTTTCCGTGTCAGCAGGAAAACGAGGAATAGCGTCTACTTGTACTTTCACTTCATCAAGAAGCGACTGCACATCGTAGTCCTCTTCCACTTGAATACTCACCGTTCCCATGCCTTCTACCGCAGTGGAATTGAGCTGTTTAATACCTTCTAAGTCCTTAACCGCTTCCTCAATTTTTAGCAGAACGCCCTCTTCTACCTCTTGAGGAGCAGCACCAAGGTAAGGTACACGTACATTGATAACGTTAATTTCGAAGTTTGGAAAAACCTGTTTTTGAATATTTGCCGCGCCAAACAAACCGCCAACAATTAAAAGCCACATCAGCAAGTTTGCCGCCACATTGTTGCGTGCAAACCATGCGATAAGGCCGCTTTGCGTATCGATGCGACTCATTATTGGCCTCCGCCAGCGGTTGTGGTTTCAATAGCGGTATCATCACTTCCCTTGTCAGATTCAGCTTCGTCTGACAAGACTGGCTCATCACCTGGCAAACGTACTTTCATACCGTTATAAGGGTTTGGAACCGCTGAGGTTACCACTAAAGTACCTTCTGCAATGCCATCGCGAATGAACACTTCTTTTGCCGTAGTTCGCGCTACATCAACGTGTTTAATTTCAATTTCTCTATTGTCATTAACCGTCAGAATTGTGTTGTCTAAACGCAAAATACTGCGAGGTAACACCATAAGGTTTTCGTTTTGGCGCGAGGTTATCTCTGCTTCAACAAATTGACCGAATCGCAATGGCGCTTTATGTGACGCGTTTACATTGTAAGGGTCTTGCACCTCAACAATGGCATAAACAACACGACTTCCTGTATCAAGCACGCCTTCTGAACGCACTAATTTGCCCTGCCACGATTGTTTAGTACCACCTACAGATGCAGTGAGAGACACGGGCGCTCCGTCGCTTGACTGACCCGCAATGTTTACAAACATTAAATCACTGTCGGTAATAGGCAATCTGACTTCAGCGGTATCAGTTGAATACACTGTGCCAATTGGTGAGCCCGTTGCGACAAACTGGCCTAAATCGATACTGCGCTCAACCACAATGCCATTATAAGGTGCAGTAATTTTTGTTCTTTGCAAGTTGCGCTTCGCGCGTTCAAGTTTAGCTTCAGCAGCCTTCACATTGGCTTGTTCTTTCGCCAATTGTGGTTTACGTAAGCCAAGCTCAGGTGGTGCAACACTATTGACCGAGCGCCACTCTTGCTCTGCAACTTTCCCACGTGCGATTTCTTCTTGAAGCGCAGCTTGGGCCTGCGCAAGTTCAGCTTCTGCTAGCTTTAAATCTGTTTTGTAATCGTCTTGCTCTAATGTGGCTAACACATCGCCTTTCTTAAAGGTGCCGCCAGCAATAAAGTTGTCAGAAAGGCTAATCACTTGCCCACTAACTTGCGCACTTAATGAAGTCTTATTGCGCGGTACAACATTGCCCTGCGATTTCACGATAAAGTTTACAGGTTCAGAAGTAGTGGTCTTTGCATCGACAAGAAATGCAGGCACCTCGACCGGCACTTGCTCGGGCGGTTTTCGAGAACTAATCATGATGGCTGCAGCAATAAATGCCAGGATGATAATGCCAAGTGGAATGCCACTTTTCATTAAAACAGAGTTTTTCATTTACTATCCCTAGGAACACTTGCATGGAAAATCAGCATCTTAGGACGCTGATTGAAAGGCTAAAGAGTCGCTACACCACGCCAAGTAAAATTAAATTATTATTGTGTCGTTAATAGTTTACTGATTTTACGAGCCATATGCTCAATTAAGTTTGTTAAATTTTGTGTATTGATTGTGACGTAAACTTCGCTATTGAGTGAGTGTTTTTTATACACATTGTTAATAGGTTGTATACCTTGCTCAATTGGCTGTGGCTAATATAAAAAAATGCCAAAAGATTACAATCGAAGATTGATAAATACGCATTTTTCGATGATTATTTAACCACTCATAGTCTATGAGTTAACCGAAAACTGTTTCACTTAACGTTTTGTAGCGTTGCAGTTTCGGAATTTGAAATTTCGCTACGTTGAAGGGAAAACACATTATGAGTCTTAAGAAACAATATCTTAAATCTAAACCTCTGTGCAAAGTGACGTTTCGACTTGACGCCGAAGCCGCACGGGATGCCAAAGAGGCAGAACTTTGTGGAGACTTTACAGATTGGAAAGCACAGCCGCTTACCATGAAGAAGTTAAAAAGTGGCGATTTTACACTTACTGTCAACCTCGAGACAGATCACGAGTATCAGTTCCGCTATTTGCTTGACGGTGAAAAGTGGGAAAACGATTGGGACGCCGATGCCTACATTCCCTCCCCAGTGAGTGTAGAAGATAACTCGGTTGTTCGCGTTTAACTGACTTTTAAATAATAAATCCATTCCCTACAAAAAAGGCTGCCATCTTGATGAAGGCAGCCTTTCGTCTTTTTGGCTTTTTATGTCACTGCTTTTGGTTTTACAGTGAACCTTCCAGCTCAGGCAGAACGTCAAACAAGTCACCCACCAAACCATAATCAGCAACTTGGAAGATTGGGGCTTCTTCGTCTTTGTTAATAGCTACAATGACTTTAGAGTCTTTCATACCCGCAAGATGCTGAATAGCGCCTGAGATACCTACTGCGATATAAAGCTGAGGCGCAACAATTTTACCTGTTTGACCTACTTGCATATCGTTAGGTACGAAACCAGCGTCAACCGCCGCACGCGATGCACCAATAGCAGCGCCTAACTTGTCGGCAATACCTTCAAGTAGTTTGAAGTTGTCGCCGTTTTGCATGCCGCGACCACCAGAAATTACCACTTCTGCTGCAGTAAGTTCAGGACGCTCTGACTCTGTAAGCTCTGCTGATACAAAGTCAGACTTTTCACTGCCCTTAACAACATCAATAGCAGTCACCTCTGCACTACCACCTGTAGCAGCGGCGTCAAATGACGCTGCGCGAACGGTGATAACTTTCTTCGCATCAGACGATTGAACTGTTGCAATAGCATTACCTGCGTAGATAGGGCGAACAAACGTGTCTTCGCTTTCTACACCGATAATGTCAGAAATTTGTGCAACATCTAATAACGCCGCTACGCGAGGCATGAAGTTTTTACCTGTTGTTGTTGCCGCTGCAACAACATGGCTGTAATCGCTAGCAAGCTCTACCACTAGGTCAGCAGTATTTTCAGCTAACTGGTGCTTATAAGCAGCGTTATCTGCAACGATAACTTTTGCTACGCCTTCGATTTGCGCCGCGGCTTCAGCAACTGCTTGGCAACCTTCACCAGCAACAAGTACATGGATGTCACCACCCATTTTTTGTGCTGCGTTTACAAGCTTGTGCGTTTCCGTTTTTAAGCTTGCATTATCGTGTTCTGCATATACGAGTACGCTCATGAGATCACCTTTGCTTCATTCTTTAACTTGTCTACTAGCTCAGCAACGTCTGCTACTTTAATACCACCCTCACGCTGTGGTGGAGGCGTTACTTTTAGTACTTTAACGTTTGACTCAAGCGCTACGCCAAAATCAGCAGCCGCTTTAACATCAAGTGGCTTGCGCTTCGCCTTCATAATATTAGGAAGAGACGCATAACGCGGCTCGTTTAAGCGAAGGTCTGTGGTCACAACAGCAGGTAGTGACAATGCCACAGTCTGAAGGCCGCCGTCGATTTCACGCGTTACATTAACTTTTTCGCCATCGACAACCACTTCTGACGCGAAAGTACCTTGCGGCATGCCAGTAAGTGCCGCAAGCATTTGACCCGTTTGGTTATTATCAGAGTCGATACTCTGCTTACCTAGAATTACAAGCTGAGGTTGCTCTTCTTCAACAATTTTTGCTAAAAGCTTTGCCACTTGAAGTGAATCAAGGTTTTGGTCGGTATCGATTTGGATACCACGATCAGCACCTAGGGCAAGTGCTGTACGAATTTGTTCTTGGCAGCTTTTATCACCAATTGAAACAACAACGATTTCAGTGGCTACGCCTTTCTCTTTTAATCGAACGGCTTCTTCAACCGCAATTTCACAAAAAGGGTTAATGGCCATTTTCGCGTTAGTAAGGTCTACGCCAGATTCGTCTGCCTTCACTCTTACCTTCACGTTGTAGTCGATCGCGCGTTTGACCGGTACGAGTATCTTCATATTTACCTCAATTGTTGAGTTCGTCGGTGTCTATTACGTTTTACTAATAATTAACTATTAAAAATTAAAAACGTATTACATCACCACGCGTTTTGAAACTTTAACAATGTACTCTACGTTAAAAAAGAAACCGTGGAACGTACGTTTTATATAGGCTAGCTTTAAAACGCCATTAACACCACGTTCGCGAACATATATAATGTGTCGCCAGTTAACGTTAACGTAAACTGCTCTGCAATGTACTTACTGTTGACGTAAACGTCAACCTGCATTACCTTTCAGAGCGACATTTAATTTACATGTTTTTGACACATCGCATTATTTGTTTCATCAATAGTGCACTATAAAAATACGAACATAAGGAGCCTCCCGTGGAACGAGAATCGATGGAGTTTGACGTAGTCATCGTCGGTGCCGGCCCAGCTGGATTATCAACTGCTTGCAAACTTATGCAGCTTGCCAATGAAAAAGACCAAGAACTCATGGTTTGTGTGGTCGAAAAAGGCTCCGAAGTAGGTGCACATATTCTATCAGGTGCTGTATTTGAGCCCCGTGCGCTTAACGAACTGTTTCCTGATTGGAAAGAGAAAGGCGCGCCTCTTAATACCCCTGTTACTGAAGACCACATCTATTTACTTAAAGATGAAACCAGTGCGAAAAAGCTACCAAACGGTATCACCCCAAAAACTATGCACAACGACGGCAACTATATTGTGTCTATGGGTAATGTTACGCGCTGGTTAGCTGAACAAGCTGAGCAACTTGGCGTAGAAGTATTTCCGGGCTTTGCCGCCTCTGAAGTTATCTACAACGACGATGGTAGCGTTGGTGGCGTGATTACTGGCGACATGGGTGTAGGCGAAAATGGCGAGCCTAAAGACGGGTATATGCCGGGTATGGAACTTCGCGCGAAATACACCGTGTTTGCAGAAGGTTGTCGAGGACACCTTGGTAAAGAACTGATTTCACACTTCGAGCTTGATAAAGAAAGCTCACCTCAGCATTATGCTATTGGTTTTAAAGAGATTTGGGATATCGACCCAGCAAAACATCAACCAGGACTCGTTGTTCACAGTGCAGGCTGGCCGCTTGATGATGCAACGGGTGGTAGCTACTTATATCACGCAGAAGACAACCAAGTATTTGTTGGCTTAATCGTCGACTTGAACTATGACAATCCTTATTTGAGCCCATTTGACGAATTCCAACGCCTTAAACATCACCCTGTATTTAAGCAATATCTAGAGGGCGGAAAGCGCGTTTCTTATGGTGCTAGAGCTATCGCAAAAGGCGGGTTTAACTCGTTGCCTAAAATGACATTTCCAGGCGGCCTTTTAGTAGGTTGCGACGCGGGCACACTAAATTTTGCCAAAATTAAAGGCAATCACACTGCCATGAAATCGGGTATGTTGGCAGCGGAAAGTATTTTTGAAGCAATTAGCGAAAATGCAGAGGCGCCAGTTAAAGAACTAACCAGCTTTACAGAGAAATTTAAATCGTCTTGGTTATACGATGAATTATTCCGCTCACGTAATTTTGGCCCTGCTATTCATAAATTGGGTAACTTCTGGGGCGGTGCGTTTAATACCCTTGAACAGAACTTCTTTAATGGCAATCTGTTTTTTACCATGAAAGATGAGCACAAGGATTACGCGCAACTAAAAGAAGCTAAAGATGCCAAAGATATCGCGTATCCTAAGCCAGACGGAGTGCTAAGTTTTGACAAGCTATCTTCTGTATTTCTGTCGAATACTAACCACGAAGAAGACCAGCCGTGTCACCTTCAACTAAAAGATCCAAGTATTCCACTTCAAGTGAACTTGCCCAAATATGCTGAGCCTGCGCAGCGCTACTGCCCTGCCGGCGTGTATGAAGTCATCGAAGAAGAAGGCGAAAAGCGTTTTCAAATTAACGCACAGAACTGTGTTCACTGCAAAACCTGCGATATTAAAGATCCAAGTCAAAATATTCGCTGGGTTGTGCCAGAGGGCGCCGGCGGTCCAAATTACCCAAATATGTAATTCGATAGCCACTAGAGCGTGTTATTTTTAAAAGCGAGCATTGCTCGCTTTTTTTTTGTGCTAAATTTATTTACTATCCAACATAATTAATAAGTTAAACGTAATTAAGGTTAATTAATGAGCGAGTTTCTAGATATTTTAACCCATGGAAGACGTTTGCAAGGTGCTGTTAAGGAATTAAGCATTAATGAACTTGAAGCAATTCAAGAAAAACTTGGCAGCATAATTGAGAAGCGCAAAGAAAAAGCGCAGGCTTTAGAAAAAGCCGAACAAGAAAAAAGAGAAAAACTCGCTGCCATAAAAAAACAAATGGAAGAAGCAGGTTTAAATGTTGAAGATTTAAAAGCGCTTTCGTTACAACCGAATAAGAAAACCGGGAAAAAGCGCCCTGTTAAATACAAATTAGTTGATGAACAAGGCAACGAGCATCTATGGACAGGAATAGGACGCATGCCGCGTGTATACAAAGATGCATTGGATAGTGGTAAGTCACTAGACACATTTTCTGTAAACTAACATCCTTGTATTTAAGTAATAAAAGAATAAGGTCTGTTTTTACAGGCCTTATTTTATTTTTAGTTAGCTAAGTAACAGGTCTATTGTGAATTTAAACTATAAGCTTTCAAAAAATGACGACACTTCACCCTGGCTAGTGTTAATTCATGGCTTGTTTGGTAATGCCGATAATTTAGCAGGTATTAAGCGCCATTTTGAATCACATTTTAATGTAATAAGTGTGGATTTACCTGATCATGGTGAGTCACCATGGACTGCGGGATTTGATATTTCAGACGCTGCAAAGAGCATTTACGAAATACTCCAATCTCTGTCTATCACCACCACTGCTGTCTTAGGGCATTCCTTAGGTGGAAAAGTAGCGATGCGACTTGCCCTTAACCACCCAGACAGTGTTTCGCACCTTATAGTAGCGGATATAGCCCCAGTGTCTTATCAACATAGCCACCAAGCGGTTTTTGACGGTCTGAACGCGGTTCCGCTTGAGAGCATCACTAGCCGAAAAGATGCTGAAAGTGCCATGGCACAACATGTTAAAGAGCCTGGTGTCCGTCAGTTTTTACTTAAGAGTTTGTACCAAAAAGAAAATGGCGATTGGGCATGGCGATTCAATGTAAGAGGCCTTTATGACAGTTATCAACACATTATTGATTGGGAACAAACCAATCAGCAATTCAATGGGATAACCTTGTTTATCAAAGGCGCGGAATCAGACTATATCACCGCTGCACATCGCGATGCGATTGCGCGTTATTTCCCCAATGCGAAAGCGCACATTATCGAAGGCACTGGCCACTGGTTGCATGCCGAGAAGCCTGCGGCTTTCAATACGGTAGTAGAGCGTACTTTATCGAAATAATAGAGGGTGGGTATAATAATTGTCTAAGTCGTGTGAACCGACTGCCTTTCTTTAGATGAGAACGACAACTATTACATAATTTTGAACGTTTTGTTCTCTGACACGCGTTCAAGGTGTGATATAGTTGCGCCAGATTTTTTTTAGTATCAAAACTATGCTTGCAGAAAACTACGAACTCATTGAGTCCATCATGTTGTACGGCGGGTTATTCATCTTATTTTTATTGATGGGTTTCGCAGTTCACGATGTATTACGTAAGAATGACGTGCCACTTATTGGACGAGTGGTAACTTACGGTGTACTAGGTTTAGGTGCACTAGGCTTTCTTGCGAAAGGTATCATTGAATGGTTCTGGCTTAGCTCAGGCGTTTAATTTGTAACGGTTAATAGAGGTTATATATGGCAAGTGTTGGCCTATTTTTCGGAAGTGACACGGGTAATACCGAACATGTTGCGAAAATGATCCAAAAGGAATTGGGTAAACAGCTAATTGATGTTAAAGACATTGCCAAGAGCAGTAAAGAAGACATCGCTGAATTTGATCTACTCATTTTCGGTATCCCAACATGGTATTATGGTGAAGCGCAATGTGACTGGGACGATTTCTTCCCTGAGCTTGAGCAAATTGATTTCACAGATAAGTTAGTGGCCATCTTTGGCTGCGGTGACCAAGAAGATTACGCAGAGTACTTCCTTGATGCGATGGGAATGGTGCGCGATATCGTTGAAGCGAAAGGTGCTATCCTCGTTGGTCAGTGGTCAACCGAAGGTTACGATTTTGAAGCGTCGAAAGGCATGGCAGATGACAATCATTTTGTTGGCCTAGGCATTGATGAAGACCGTCAGCCTGAATTAACTGACTCTCGTGTTAAAGCATGGTGTAAGCAAATTCACGATGAATTGTGTCTTGCTGAATTAGCGTAAGTACTACCGACTTTTATAAAAAAACCGCTCTTTTGAGCGGTTTTTTTATTGCTGGACATCTCTTTGTAAGAGCTGCGCCACTGTTAGAGCTGGAAGCGCTCAACTGCTTTTCGCAAGCTTTCAGTCTGTGCATCAAGCATCATGGTAGACTCATTGGACTGGCGCGTACTTTGTGCGCTTGCATCAGCAAGGGCAACAATTTTATTTAAGCTCTCTGCGACATCACCTAACAACACGTCTTGTTGCTGTGTATCGGATACAATATGTTCATTGATATTACTCAAACGCTTAATGATGGCGCGCACACTTTCAACTTGCTCTGATACTTGTTGGGTAATTTGAACCCCTTCTTGTGCTTGTTCACGCCCAGATTTAATCGCCTTAACAGCTTCGGCAGCATCTTTTTGTAAGTTGCCAATCATTTGCTCAATCTCTTCAGTAGAGTCATGCGTGCGATTAGCCAGCGTTCTCACTTCATCGGCAACAACAGCAAATCCCCTTCCCTGCTCACCGGCACGCGCAGCCTCGATAGCAGCGTTTAGCGCAAGCAAATTGGTTTGTTCCGCAATGGTTTTGATTACATCGAGAATACTACCAATGCTGCGTGAATTTTCGTCTAGACGACCGATTATCTGCGCTGAATTATCTGCCTGCTTAGCCTGACTTTCAACCTGCTGACGATTGCGCTCCACCAGATGGCCGATATCGGTACTTTGCTGTGTGATATCCTTCAATGCGTGCATGGCGTCGTTTATTTGCGCTAAATTGCTTCGGCTCTTGTCTTGAACGTCTTTTGTATTAGCTGATGTAACTGTTACCTGCTCGCGCTGTTTATCAACTTCAGCCAAGCTTTTATCGCCAAGCTCAACGCTTTCTTTTGTTATCTCAATCAAGCGTTTTTCTTGCGCTAAAATGTTGCCAACCAATTCTCGTAAGCTCTCCGTTAAGCTATTCACTTTCGCTGAAAGCGCAGAGAACTCATCGTTGCCCTCTTCAGGCAATTTGGTACTTAAGTTTCCTCGGCTTAGTTGAGAGAGCCCACGATTTATGCGCCCTAGGGGTTTCGAAATGCTGCGCGTTACGATCACAGCAAGACCAATGGCGGCAATCATGCCTACAATAGCGACAATAATATTGCGGACTAAGTTGGCCTGAACCGACTCTAAAATTGCATTTTGCCCGTTGAGCGACTGTGTTTGCACTGATTCGAACAAGGCATTGATGTCAGCCAACGCGGTATTTAACGAGTCATTTGCACGCTTCTGCGCTTGCGCTGCATTTTCAATTTGAGCGAGCTTTTCTTGCTGAAGGGCAATCAAACCATCGCTTCCATTTACCGCGTTAAGTAACAGCTCGTATTGCTCATTAAATGCTGCCACTGTACCGCCATCATCAACAGTTGTGGCTAATCTATTCACGTAATCTTTATCGACTTGTAAATTGCTTAGCTGATACTTCAAATCTTCAATAATATTTGCACTTTGTTCAGCACTAACTGACTCAGCCAATTCAACAAATGAGTCGTTCATCGTAAGTAGTTTGTTATCAATAGCAGTACCAGCACCAATAAGGGTTTCTATGCTGGGGTCATTGCCCTCTAAATAGGATAAGTCGAGCATAAGCGCACTGGCTTCATCGGCCACCATTAACACACTCTCTAACTGGCTTTTCAGCGCAGTTTCAATTTGCATCCGCTTGGCAATTGCAGTGTACATTGCGTTGCTGTTACTTACATAATCAGCACTCACTTCTACTGCATTACTCGCCATCGAATTGCCCGGCATGAGTGCTTTCAAGGTTGATAAGTCTTGGGAGAATGCGTCTGACAAATCGTCGAAGGTTGCTTTATTTTCACGTAATTCAGCGTCTGTCTCTACATGATAACCGTTTGCTGTAATGACCGATAAAGACAGTATTTCCGTCTTTACTTTTACCATGCTAGTTTGCACCGGCATTTTTTGCTCAACAACATCTAGCGCAGAGTCTTTAATACTGCTAAGACCGAAATAAGAAAGAATACTAGTAAGTAATAAAAGACAGCCAAATAGGCCAAAGCCGAGTGTAATTTTATTTATTATTGTTAACTGCATGGGTACTTCCAACGAAAAAACATGCTAAATATCCAAGGCAAAATTCCCTGATTTAAGTTTAGTTTAACAGGATGTTAATTCAATTCATCAAAAGTTTAATTTATTTTGCATATTTGTTAGGGTTATCTTGCACTTACTGGCTGGTCAGGCCAGAAGTTACGCGGTCTGTAGCGAATTAATTTTTTTCACATCTTTTAGGCAGCGGACGAAAATTATTCACACTTTGAAACTTTCCACGGTTTTTCTTTTAAAATGCTTCAAGTTACCTATAATAACCCCAAAATAGATATTCACTCGTTCTTAGTAGGTTGTAATGGATCAAAATAAAGAATTGAAAAAAGCAGGGCTTAAAGTCACTCTGCCTCGCCTTAAAATTTTACAAATTCTGCAAGAGCCAGAAAACCAGCATATCAGTGCTGAAGACGTCTATAAGATCCTCATTGAACAGGGTGAAGAAATTGGCTTGGCAACGGTATATCGCGTGCTCAACCAATTCGACGATGCCGGTATCTTAAATCGCCATCACTTTGAAGGCGGTAAGTCAGTGTTCGAAATAAGCCATAAAGATCATCACGACCATCTTGTGTGCTTAAAGTGTGGCAAGGTCATCGAGTTTGAAGACGACATCATTGAAGAGCGTCAAGAAATGATTGCTAAGCAACACAATATGAAGCTTACGCACCACAGCCTTTACCTTTACGGTGAATGCACCGATGGCAATTGCGATAACGCGCCTGATTAAGCCCACTTAATCAATAAAAAGCTAATCAACAAAAAAGCCTGCTTGCGCAGGCTTTTTTTATGCATCGAATTTATAGGCGTGATAAGCGTTAATGGCCCGTTCCCAAATATCACCTACCTGCCCATTACCAATGGGCTTGCCATCAACTTCAGTCACTGGCGCAACCTCCTTACTCGATGACGTTAACCATACTTCATCAGCGTTTAGTAATTGCTCTTTGCTGAACCATGCTTCAGCTACATTTAGACCTGCTCGGTTGAACGCTTCTATTGCAATAGCACGCGTTATACCGGGCAACAACTCATTATTTAGTGGCGGTGTAGTAATTACGCCATCTTTTACGATAAATACATTACATGAGCTTGCCTCTGTAACCATTTTGTCGCGGTTATACAAGATGGTTTCGTTGACGCCAGCTTCAACGCCTGATTGAAAGTGCATAACGTTTCCTAACAGCGACGTAGATTTTATGTGACATCGTTGCCAACGTTTGTCTTGCTCTAGCGCCACCTTAAACGGCTTTGCTAGCGCTTTTTCGGTTGGTTGAGGCGGGGCTATCTCAAACGCAAAACCAAATACTGTAGGCGCAATATCTTTAGGGTAGGCATGAAAACGCTTTACGTCAGCTCCCCTACTAATATGAAAGTACACCCCAATATTGCCGCTTGTGAAAATGTGTTGGTTTTCATCAACTAATTGCGAAAGAATGTTGCCCCATTTGTCAGTTGAATAGGGATTAGCAATGTCTATAGCACTCAGCCCATTTGCCATACGTGCCATATGACCGTTGAACCCCACCGCTTTACCCGCATAGGTAGGTATGACTTCATAAATCCCATCACCGAATAAAAACCCTCTATCCATAGGAGATATCTTAGCTTCAGAAAGCGGTAAAAACTCGCCATTTAAAAATGCAATAGTCACAGTAATTCTCCTTGTAATTGGCGTCGACGACACAGTGACAATAAGTTGTCTGCCCTCGCCGCCTCATGATTCTGATAGGTAAAACTAACCTTCTCTCCCGGCACGGCCTGGGCTAATCTGTTTATATCTAATGGATTCACACACCCCAACTTGGGGTAGCCCCCCAAGGTTTGTCTATCTCTCATCATAACGATGGGTTGCCCGTCAGGAGGTACCTGTACAGCGCCAATGTGGACTGCCTCAGAGCGAAGTTTATTATGGCTACAGGCTACGTCAGGGCCTTGCAGTCGGTAGCCCATACGATCAATAGACGACGTAACCGTATAGTCACTCGTTA
Source organism: Alteromonas sp. 009811495 (assembly GCF_028865455.1). Classification (NCBI taxonomy): domain Bacteria; kingdom Pseudomonadati; phylum Pseudomonadota; class Gammaproteobacteria; order Alteromonadales; family Alteromonadaceae; genus Alteromonas; species Alteromonas sp. 009811495. Next base: position 1,942,987 of record NZ_CP113972.1, on the reverse strand, counting down.
CAAAGATACGCTGTGCGACACCACTAAACTGTTCAAACTGATATCCTGGTATCAGTCTAATTGGCGCCTCTAAGCTATAATTGAAACGTTTTTCAAATGCCAAAGTACGTACTGATGCACTCTTAACTTTTGAAAGCGTATTTTCATTCACATTAAAGCTATCGCCATTGGCGAGCGCACTGCCGTTGCCGTGCAGTCCCCCCAATAATTCTCGTGATACCGTACATGCACTATTGGCAAAGAGTGGCGTGTCCCAACTACCACAAATTGCTAAATATGCTTTACTTCCCATATATTCACTGCCAAAGGTAACTTCATCGCCAGCAGTAACATATAAACTCTCATAACTTGGCTGTTCGTGACCGTTTATTGTCACCTTAACTGCCCTTCCTGTTACGGCAATTATGCAATGACTACTAAAGCGCGCGGTTAATGTACCCATGGCCTCAATACAAGGTGTATTGTCTAAATTAAACGCAAGAAAATTGGCCCATGAAAATGCGTCTTCATCCATTGGACCAGATTGACTAAATCCATCCCTTTGTCGCCCTACGCGACCGTTATCAACAATGAGGCTAAATAACCCTTTATCGACAATTTCAACCTTCATGATATGCGTAAAACTCTTCTTCTGATATGGCAGTAAATTTCACTGTATCGCCAGCTTTAAGCAACGCCGTACTTTCATTTTCGCTATGGTTCACCATACTTAGTGGCGTCAGTCCCAATAGGTTCCAACCACCTGGTGAGTCACTGGGATACACCGCTGTTTGTCTATCTGCGATTGCAACTGCACCTTTTGGCACGCGTTTTCTTGGCGTACTTAAACGCGAACATGCCATAACCTCGGGCAATTCTCCCATGTATGCGAAACCTGGTGCAAAACCAACGGCGTAAACAGTAAATGTGCAGCCTGTGTGCAGCGCGATAATCTCATCAATACTTAATGACGTTTTCTTACTCACCACACTTAAATCACTAGCACTCGGAGCGCCATACCACACAGGTATGGTTTTAGTGGCACTGTGTGGTAACGCTGAAACATTTTGATTTTCCACGCCTTCATTTGCTGCCTGACGAGTTGAAAGCGCCCTCAACCATGCATAAACACCATGGGTGTCGATGTCTTCAATATTAAAAACAAGCAACAGGCTGTCGTAAGATGGCACACATTCTTTTAACCAAAGTGGTGAGTTGATTGAGCTTTGAACAGCGCTATCAATCATTGCCAGCCACCTTTGACATGCGGCATTCGCTTTATCTAATGTATCGCCTTTAAAGTAGAGTATGACGGCGTCAACACCCACCGGCGTTAGCCGCTTTATGTCGCCAAACAATTGCATGTACTTTCCTTGATAAATGTGTTCTTAATGAGGCAATGATATTGAATTGTAGAGTTATTTTAGCCAATTGCTTTAATTTGGCGCGCTATTTCTACCGCCCCGGCGGTATCACCGTGCACACAAAGGCTATCGGCTTCAATGTCCAAGGTTTTTCCTGATACGGTAGTCACGGTATTGTGTTTTATCATTTGCTCTGCCTGGGCCAGTGCGTCTTGCTCTTTTAACACCGCCCCGTCCATAGTCCGTGGTGTCAGTAGCCCCTCATCGGTATATCGCCTATCCGAAAACGCCTCGAACAATAACGGCAAATCAAAAGCACTGGCTTCATGACGAAGCACATCATTGTGACGAGTAGCTTGAACCATTAGCGCTAATTCGCCTTTACCCATTTCAGCCACACTCTTCATTACTGCATGGCGAATAGTGGTATCTTTCATCATATCGTTGTAAAGCGCACCGTGGGGTTTGACGTAAGCCACACTGGTGCCGCAAAGTGCAGCCATGCCGCTTAGCGCGCTTACTTGGTATTGAATCATGGCAATTAATTCGTCGCTTGGAATTATCATGCTCCGTCGACCAAAGCCTTGCAAATCTGGGTATGATGGATGTGCACCAACAGTTACATTATGCGATGCAGCCAAGCTTAACGATGATTTCATCACTTGTGGGTCGCCTGCATGAAAGCCACACGCAATGTTTGCTTGGTCGATAAGCGCCATAATGTCGCTTTCAACAGGCATTGACCATGCACCGAAACTTTCACCTAAATCGCAATTTAACTTCATAATGGTTTAGCTCTTACCCTCAATCCAGTATCATGTTACCTGTTCTTTTTAAAAAGTCAGTTCTAATGATAAATATTGGAAAAATTAATACATTGCAGGTCGTGGGCCAATACCCTTTTGGCTACGCTTTAGCACCTATTGTCACCAACGTTGGTGCACAAGACAACGTTTATAATGCTGAGCAAGACGAGCAGCAAACGGTGACGCTCAGTCTTGATGAAGTTGAAGGGGAACTAGCAGAGGGTCATGAATTATCGGTGTTCGTGGCAACCGATCAACGTGGCGAACTGTATGCAACGCTTAAAACACCTAAAATTCAGGTAGGCGAAACAAAAATATTAAAAGCGGTTTCTGCCACCAACTTCGGTGCGTTTTTCGACTGGGGGCTTGATAACGACCTTCTCGTGCCCAACGATTATCAAGCGCAACCAATAAGTGCGGGCATGTATTACGTCGTACACACCTTTTTTGATGATAAAACCCAACGTATTTTGGGTGCAACTAAGCTGCACTACTTCTTAAAAGAAAACAGTGCGTACCTGAATGAGGGCGACGTCGTATCTTGCTTGGTCTACGCCAAAACGGAATTAGGCTTTAAAGTTGTTATTAACGAACAAAGCCTTGGACTAATTTTCCATAGCGATGCATTTAAACCACTAAAGGTTGGACAAGCAACCGAGGGTGTTATTAAAACTATTCGTGAAGATGGAAAAGTGGACGTTGCCTTACAGCGCGTAGACAAAAGTGGCCGTGACGCACTTCAGCAAGCGATTCTAGAGGACTTAGAGGCTCATGGTGGTATTTCAACCCTAACGGATAAAAGTGCCCCTGAAGCTATTTACTCTCATTTTAATGTAAGCAAAGCGGCCTATAAAAAAGCGCTTGGTGCGTTATATAAGCAGAAAAAAATTACTCTTAGCCCTGATGCTATTCGATTAAACAATACAAACGATTAGGACATACAATGAAAGCGCATGTTTCTTGGGATAAAGACCTTACTTTCACTGGCACCACTGACAGTGGTTATAAAACAGTTATGGATGGCAGCGGCAAGGCGATTTCCCCTATGGAGTCGGTATTGGTTGCTGTAGGTGCATGTTCAAGCGTTGACGTGGTAGATATAATCAAAAAAGGACGTTTTGATATTACCTCATGCGAGTGTGAATTAGAGGCTGTTCGCGCTGACGAGCCACCGCGTGTATTTACAAAAATTCATGCGCATTACACCGTTTCGGGTGAAGGCATAAGCGAAAAAGCCCTTGCACGCGCAGTGCAGCTTTCAGCGGAAAAATATTGTTCTGTAATGCTAATGCTAACCGGTAACGTGGATATAACCACCAGCTATACTTTAGTGTAATGAACTTAAACATAGTCAATCTCGCTATCGCTTAGTGAAAAAAGCCAACCTTTAGGGTTGGCTTTTTTATTGAAACCCTTTGTTACACATGTATCCCATTGATTATTAAGCCTTTTAACATTAGTTAACATCTTTGGCATGTTAGCTGCTGTAAACGGTCATTATTATATAACGACTACAACGTTAGGGCTTTTGACCATGGATACTACACAACGTACAACACCTGTTTTCGCTACTCACACTTTCCGCACTCTTGTTTTAGGCACAACTTTAGCTGCCCTGTCACTGTCGATGACAGCGTGTTCAGACGCTGATGCAGTAGACAGTAGCGCGACTCCCGAGGTGGTAGAAGAAACCGTTTTTGCCATTCCTGTTGAAACACAAAGCATTCGCACTGGCGATATTACGTCGACCTATGACACGACGGCGATTTTAGAAGCGCGTGAAGAAGCTTTTGTGGTTGCAAGAGCTTCTGGGATCATCGAAGACATATTCGTGGAAGAAGGCGACTATGTAGAAAAAGGTCAAGTGTTAGCACAACTTGATAAACGTCGTTATGAGTTAAACTTGGCCAAAGCAAACGCTGACTTGACGGGCATTGAAAGCGAACTCGATAAAGTAAACAAAGTTTACTCTAAAAAGCTTATCAGTGACGATACTTACGACAAGCTTAAAGCTCAGTACGAATCGGCAAAAGCCTCTGTTCGCTTAGCAGAACTTGATTTAAAAGAAACGACGATAACTGCGCCTATCAGTGGTTATGTTGCTTCGCGCAATGCCAAAGTAGGCAACCTAACCGAATCGTTCCAACGTGAACGCATGTTTCATATCGTGCAACTGCGCAACTTACAAGGCGTGGTTTACCTACCTGAGAACGAACTACCAAATGTCACGGTAGGACAAGGTGCCACGCTTACTGTAGCGGCATTGGGTAATCACGCGATTCACGCAAACATTGAACGCATTAGCCCAGTTATCGACGCGGCAACTGGCACATTTAAGGTAACACTTAAAGTACCAAATGAAGACAATCGCTTAAAAGCAGGTATGTTTACTGACGTATCGCTTGAGTATGCAACACACGCAAATGCCACTTTGCTGCCACGCCGAGCACTTGTCACTATAGATAACAGCCATAGTGTATTTGTTGTTGATAACGGCAAAGTAAAAAAAGTGAACGTTTCGACTGGTTTTGAAAATAACGAAGTGGTTGAAGTTATCAGTGGCCTAGAAGGCAACGAAGAAGTGGTAACAGCCGGTCACCAGAACTTGAAAGACAGTGCTCCTGTTGAAGTAGTTAACAGCTAAACTGGCGAATCGAGGAGTTACTATCATGCGTATTGTTGATATCGCCGTAAAACGTCCCGTAGCAGTCAGTATGTTTACTTTTGCTGTACTGCTATTTGGAATGGTCTCGCTAGGCAGATTGTCGGTTAACTTACTTCCAGATTTGTCATACCCAACCCTTACTATACGCACCGACTACGACGGTGCCGCACCAGGCGAAGTAGAACAGCTAGTTTCAAAACCTATTGAAGAAGCAATCGGTGTGGTTAAAGGTGTAAGAAAAGTCACCTCTACCTCCCGCGCAGGACAATCTGATGTCGTACTTTCTTTTGCTTGGGGTACAGACATGGACTTTGCCAGCCTTGAAGTACGAGAGAAGCTTGATGTACTGCAGTTGCCTTTGGACATTGAAAAGCCTCGCCTACTGCGTTTTAACCCAAGCCTTGACCCGGTTATTAAATTGGGGCTAACCGCTCAAACAGACAATGTCAATTTAACAGTTGAGCAAATGAAGCGGCTTCGCTTATACGCAGAGCAACAAGTAAAACGCTCACTAGAATCAGTAGAAGGCGTTGCTGCCGTGCGTGTAGGTGGTGGCTTAGAGAATGAGATCCACATTCTTATCGATCAACAAAAAGCCAGTCAGCTGTCGATTCCTATCACGACTATTATTGACCGCGTAAGCACTGAAAACATTAATGCTGCGGGCGGTCGCATCGATAATGCAGCGCAGGCATTCTTAGTGCGTACCCTCAATCAATTCGAAAACCTAGATGATATTAAGAATCTCTATATTGGCCGTTTTGAAGGCAAAAATATTCAGTTAAAAGATGTAGCTACTGTCGAAAGTGCCTACAAAGACCGCGACGTTGTTACTCGCTTTAACGGGAGCGAAGGTGTTGAGATTGCCATCTACAAAGAAGGTGATGCGAATGCAGTTAATGTGGCTCAAAAAGTTGCAAATCGTTTAAATGAGGTTAACCAAAACCTTCCCACAGACTATACATTGGCGCAAATATACGACCAAAGCGTGTTCATCAAACAAGCGATAGACAACGTAAAGTCGGCAGCCGTTATTGGTGGCGTGCTGGCTATGTTGGTCCTTTATCTGTTCCTTAAAGACTTTTGGGCTACAGTAATTATCTCTGTGTCAATTCCAGTATCCGTAATTGCCACGTTTAACCTGATGTACGCCAACGACATAAGCTTAAATATGATGAGTCTTGGTGGTATCGCCTTGGCTGTTGGCTTACTTGTTGATAACAGTATCGTGGTACTTGAAAATATCGATCGTCACAAAAAGCACAAAAATGCGTTGGGCGATAATAACGCTGAAGCGCTCGCCGCCAGTGAAGGTACAAAAGAAGTATCTGGCGCCATTGTGGCTTCAACGTTAACCACCATGGCAGTGTTTGTGCCACTCATTTTTGTTGAAGGTATTGCTGGTCAATTGTTTAGAGACCAAGCATTAACCGTATCGTTTGCACTTGCTGCTTCACTTGTTGTTGCCCTTACGCTTATTCCTGCAATGGCGCATAAGAAGAAAAAGCAACAGCTAGATCACGAAGACACCTTTACAAGTGCGCCAGCCCCCTTCCCCACATCGCTACTTGGGAAAATAGGGTACTACATTACGCTTCCTGTGCGCTTAGTATTAAAGCTAGTTTCATTGCTGCTTGCGGCAATAGTTACAGTCGCGATAGGCACTTGGCAAATCATTAGCAAGCTGCTTGGTTTTGCGTTTACGCCGCTTATCTTTATTTTCAACAAAAGCTTCGATGTCCTTGCCTCAGGTTACGAAAAACTACTGAAGATTAGTTTGCGTGCAAGAGTATTTGTCCTTTTCACTGCCTTCGCACTTGCTGCAGGCGCGGTTACCTTAGTGCCGAAACTAGGCATGGAGCTTATCCCTACGCTTTCCCAAGGTGAATTTTCGGTTGAAGTAACGCTACCCGCGGGTTCACCACTTACTCGTACCGACGAAGTAATGAACGAGTTGGCTCAAGTGGCTGTTCAACCTGTTTCGGGTGCATCTTCTGACCAGAGCATGGTGCTGCGCACTTATGCCATGTCAGGTACAGGTAGCTTGATAAGTGCGGCGCCAAACCAAGGCGGTGATCATTGGGGTCGTCTTAACATTGTGATGAAACCTAACGCGACAGAGCAAGACATGCTTGCTGTTAAACAACAACTTCGCGACCACCTTGGACTTATGCCTCAGGTCCAAGCCACGTTTTCTGAGCCTGAACTCTTTAGCTTTGCCTCGCCTATCCAAATTGAAGTTGCCGGTTATGATTTAAACCAACTTCAACAGTACGGCGATGCAATTGCGACAAAGTTAGCCAGCTATCCAAATTTTGCTGATGTAACCACCAGTATCCGCGATGGCAACCCTGAACTAAAAATTGCATTTCACCACGCTAAACTTGCACGTTTGGAACTTGATGCTGCAACTGTTTCCGAGCTAATTGCAGCGAAAGTGGGCGGTCGTGTTGCCACACAATACAGTGTTGAAGACAGAAAAGTAGATGTGCTAGTACGTACGTTTGAAAACCAACGTAATGACATCGCTAGTGTGCGCGCTATTGTAGTAAATCCTGGCGCATCCCAGCCTATTCCACTCAGTGCCGTCGCTGACGTATTCATGAGTGTGGGACCCAGTGAAATCACTCGTGTAGGTCAACAACGTGTTGCGCTTGTGTCTGCAAACCTTGCGCAAGGTAAGTTAGATAAAGCGGTAGCAATTGCCAATAAGGTGTTAGATGAAACACAACTGCCTTTATCACTAAGTGCACAGGTTACGGGTCAAAGTGAAGATATGCAAAACAGCTTCCGTTCGCTGCAATTCGCGCTAGCGCTGGCAGTATTTATGGTATATCTGGTGATGGCATCACAATTCGAGTCGCTGTTACACCCTTTGCTGATATTGTTTGCTGTACCACTGGCGGGCGCCGGTTCAGTATATGGACTGTGGCTAACGGGTACGCCGCTTAACGTTGTTGTGTTTATAGGACTTATCATGTTGTGCGGTATTGTGGTGAATAACGCTATTGTTCTTGTCGATCGCATTAACCAACTACGCCGTCAAGGTATGGAAAAGCAATCGGCTATTATCGATGCTGCTAAAACACGTTTGCGCCCTATCGTAATGACCACGCTGACCACCATTTTAGGTTTACTGCCCATGGCCTTTGGATTGGGCGAAGGCGCTGAAATTCGCACGCCAATGGCCATCACCGTCATTTACGGCCTGTTGTTTGCCAGTTTGCTAACCTTAATCCTTCTACCGGTGCTATACAGCTTGTTCGATACCAAAAAGGTGCTGGCTCCGGTGAGCAGCAACGAACCTAGCGCACAACACGATGCTGTACAAAAAGGAGGTGTGTTATGAGCACACCATCTCAAAACCAGCGTGACGCTAACACGCCACCGCTAGGCAAAATAGCGGGAATTGGTGCAGCATTAGCACGGTTTGCACTGAATAAGCCCGTTACTATTGGCATGTTGTTCTTGTCGATGTTGTTGTTTGGTTTGGTATCGGGTCGACTGTTGCCGTTAGAGAAGTTTCCCGGTATCGATATTCCAGAAATGGTCGTTCAAATTCCCTACCCTGATGCAACACCGGTAGAAATTGAAACTATGATCACACGCCCCGTCGAGGAAGCAATAGCCACAATGTCAGGGATAAAGCGGCTTCGAGCGCGCTCATATGACAATATGGCCGAAGTTATTGTTGAATTTGATTGGGATGAAAACTTAAAAGCAAAAAGTATTGAAGCGCGAGAAAAGGTCGACGCTATTCGCCATGAGTTGCCCGACGATATTGAGCGCATTATGGTGTACAAGTTCAACACTAATGATATGCCCATCTTCCAGTTGCGCGTATCAAGTGACAGAGACCTATCAAACGCGTACGACTTACTCGATCGCAACTTAAAGCGCCCATTAGAACGTGTTCCTGGCGTGTCGAAAGTAGAATTATACGGCACTATGAAGCGACAAATTACTATTCGCCTCGATCCAAAGAAAATGACGACCTATCAGATTGATAGTGCGCGTTTGCAGCAACTTTTACAGGGCGCAAACTTCTCATTAACTGCAGGCTATATGTATAACAACGGTGAAAAAATTCTGGTTAATCCAACCGGTGAATTTACCGACGTGAACGATTTTAAAAACATGTGGGTTACACGCAATGTGCGCTTATCGGATATAGCGACTGTGACTTACGAGTTACCAGAACGCAACGAAGGTCGACACCTTGATCGTACGTTTGCTGTAGGCTTTAACGTATTTCGTGAGTCGGGCAGCAATTTAGTTGAGGTCTCTGACGCAGTGATGAAAGTTATCGAAGCGGCTAAAGAAGATCCTGAATTCAACGGTATTAGCTTGTTTGTAATGGATGACACTGCCAAAAGTGTTACGTCTTCACTTAGCGACTTGCTTAACGCGGGACTACTTGGCGCTTTGCTTTCAGTGATTGTGCTTTACTTATTCTTGCGACAGCTTACCACCACGCTAATTGTTGTGCTTTCGGTACCTTTCTCTATCTGCATCACGTTAGGTGTAATGTTTTTGTTAGGTTATACCCTAAACATATTGTCGTTAATGGGACTCATGCTGGCCGTAGGGATGCTGGTCGATAACGCAGTGGTAATTACCGAAAGCGTATTTCAAGAGCGTCAACAAGATAACAATATTGCCCGTGCCACGCAGATTGGCGTGAATAAAGTCAGCCTTGCGGTTATTGCAGGCACCGCCACCACGGCTATTGTGTTTTTGCCCAACATTATTGGTGTCAAAATTGATGTCACCATATTTCTTGAGCACGTTGCCGTTGCTATTTGCCTTTCACTTTTTGCATCGCTATTTATTGCTAAAACGCTAATACCTCTGCTCACCACTAAAGTTGCTATTCCTGTGGTGAAAACACCTACAACGCCAAAATACATCAGTGGTTATGGTAAAGCGTTAAGTTGGATGTTAAAAAATCAGGGGAAAACCTGTCTTATCGCCTTACTTATTCTAGGCTCTACAGTAATTCCTATGGGTGCAGTAACAGGTGACGATGAAGGTAATAATAACCAAGAGCGTGTTTGGCTTAACTACCATATAACGCAGAATTTCACCTTGGATGAAGTGGAAAAAACCGTTGATAAGATGGAAGCCTATTTATATGAAAACCAAGAGCGCTTTCACATCAAACAGGTCTACACCTATTTTACAGCGGGACACGCGGTAAGTGGTATTACACTGAACGACGAATTGCCTGTACCAGTGAGTAAAATAAAAGAAGATATACGCGAAAATATGCCGTCATTTGTACGCGCTCGCCCCTCTTTTCAGTGGGACAGCGGTAATGGCGGAGGCGTTCGCGTAACATTACTTGGTGAATCTTCAGAAACCCTACTATCAATATCAGAGCAAATTATTCCTATCCTTGCCAATATTGATGGGTTGGAAGATGTGAAAGCAGATACGGGTTCTACCCGCGATGAAGTGCAAATTCGCGTTGATAGAGAAAAAGCCAATCGTTTTGGTATTCAGGTCGACACTGTCGCGAATTTGGTTGCTACCGCCCTACGCGGCAATAACCTTAGAACATTTCGCTACGGTGATGCCGGTGAGGTGGATGTGCAATTAAAGTTTGGTAGCGATGTTCAAGCGTCCCTCAGCGAACTTAAAAACATCAATATTGGCTTTGCTCAGGGACAATCTATCAACCTAAATATGATTGCTGACTTTACGGTTAAACCTCAGTTATCGCAAATAAACCGTAATTACCGCCAGACCGCGTTGGCTATTGGGGCAAATTTAGAAGGTGAAACCACCACTGAACAGGCCCGTGCACGTATTGAACAAGTACTGTCTAACATCGAATTGCCAACAGGTTATAAGTGGACCCTAGATGGCAGCTTCTCGCGTCAAGACGAAGCGTTTGCAGTAATGCAAATGAACATGTTGTTGGCACTTTGCATGATATACGTGGTAATGGCCGCGTTGTTTGAATCGCTAGTATTACCCACATCAGTGATTACATCGTTACTGTTCTCATTTACGGGCGTATTTTGGGCGTTTATGGTAACCGGTACTCCCATGTCCGTAATGGGACTAATTGGTATGCTGATACTAATGGGCATAGTCGTCAACAATGGTATCGTGCTTGTAGATCGTATTAATCAACTGGTCAATGAGGGCTTGTCGCTCTATGACGCAGTACTAGAAGGTTGTATGACACGTATTCGACCTATCTTGATGACAGTTGCCACTACGGTTCTTGGACTCATTCCACTGGCAATGGGTAGCACGCGCATTGGTGGTGATGGCCCACCCTATTCCCCAATGGCTATCGCTATTATTGGTGGCTTAGTATTTTCCACAGTAACGAGTTTATTCTTAGTTCCATTGGCTTATGTTCTGCTGCTAAAACTGCGCTTTAAAACACAGCGACTCTTTAACGCTAGCAAAGCGCGCGTTGAACGCTTGGTAAAGGTGTGAATCAATAGAGCTTACTAATAGAAGCGGGTTGGCATGACATACACACTAGGTGTTTGTTCTGCTAACCCGCTTTTTTATGGCTGGTGGGGTTTAACACTACCACCCGCTTAACTGCGCGACGTTAGATATTCATAAACCGCATTGGCATCGCGTTCAACTGAAAACTCAATTAGACTGCTGCCATTACAGGTTAATCCTTCTTCTGATGTTACCATTCGCAGCACCTCGCGTTGACTTGCACCAATGCGACCTACATTGCGTGATAAACTAGAGCGAAGTACTTTAATATCGTCATTAACGATTGCTTTGCAGAACCCTGCAAATTGTGTCTCACCCACAAAACGTACATCTTTTTGTGGTGCTGCTGCGCTGACACTGAATGTAATTGCTGAACTAACTAATAACGCCGAAAGGGTTATGAGTGTTTTCGCTCGTTTTTCGAATTTGTGTTTCATAGTGCTGTCCTATTTCATTAATAAAGCTGAATATCGAGGCTGAATATCAAGTTAATACCGTAATCGTGAATAGCTACGCGCTAAGCACACTTACTTTATGCACCAATAACTCGAATTTTGCTGTTGAAAGAATGTGGCAGGACAGTAAAAATTCAGTAAAACAGTATGTTACAAACACTTTAAAAACATAACCCATTGAAATAAATAACTATAATTCCAACTTATATATTTATTTGCTATTTCACTGATAGGGGTAATTCGAAACTAATATAACGAAACCAAAAAAAAAGGCCTCTTGTGAGACCTTTTTTTGTAATTTTAACAAAATTATTAAGGATATTTGTTAATAGACACCAGAATCACTATACAAATCCTGTAATTAAATTACTTTATTACTCGTATTTTCGCTCGCGTTTGGTTTCAATTGCATCAATGTATGCGTGCCAAGATGCATAACCAATCAGTGGCATTAAGATAATAAACCCAACAAAGCCGGTTACGAATCCAATAGCAACGGCGCTGAATATAATGGCCCCCCATATTAGCATTGGTACTTTATTTAACCATACCGCATTGACACTGGTTAACACTGCTGTGCCTAAATCCACTTTTCGCTCCATCAAAATTGGCTGAGTGAACGCGGTTATAAATAGCATTGCAAGCGTAAAGACCGCACCCACAATTGTGCCCAACATTAGAAACGGCAACAAACTCTCGAGGTCATTCTCAATGTATGGTGGATAAAGTGCATGAATAAGCGATGCAACGCGCAACCAAAAGATCATCATTACCATAAGTAAAATGGCAAATCCCCATTCGTTGAAAGCGTTTCGACGCATAGCGCGAAGTGAATGACGAAGTGTAGGTTTATGCCCTTTCTCCATCTCCCAACTCACATCATAGAGGCCTGCAGCTAAGAATGGTCCAATCAGCATAAAACATACAATGGCGGGCAGAATAACTAAATGCCACCCTGTCATCTGCACAAGGTACATAATACTCCATGGAATTATGGCGAAAAGTACGCCATAGAAAAAGGTTAGTCCTGGCGCGCGCATGGCATCCCGCAATCCAAGAGATAACCACTTAATTGGATCGCCAACGTCTAATTCCTTACAAGGAATAACGCGAGCAATACCACTTTGTGTAATGGCGTTCTCTGGAGTCTCTTTAAAATGATGCGACATATATTTATCACCTCTAGTTGTGAACCTAGTACTGGCGTATTTTTACACGCCTTATTACTACGATAGGCTCAGATTAAAAAGTTCACAAGCTATTAACAATAAATTTATTAATAAATTACAACCGAGATATTTATCCTACTGTCTGTGCAATAAATAGCCTTTCAATCAATAAACACTCTATTTATAGTAACTATAGGTGAGAATACCGTCGCATAGTTGGTAAGTTTGCGATAATCTCGGGGTATGTAAATCAACCAGATAGACCATGAAAACTGTATCTCGCTCACATAAATTAGATAACGTTTGTTACGACATCAGAGGCCCTATTGCTGCACAAGCAAGAAAAATGGAAGATGAAGGCCACCGCATTCTTAAACTTAATATCGGCAACCCTGCCCCATTTGGTTTCGAAGCCCCTGACGATATCGTAAAAGACGTGATCCACAACCTGCCTACGTCTCAAGGATATTCAGACTCAACAGGAATTTATGCTGCCCGCGTGGCCGTAATGCAGTACTACCAACAGCGCAATATCAAAGACATTCGTGTTGATGATGTTTATATCGGAAATGGTGTGTCCGAGCTAATTATGATGGCAATGCAAGCATTGCTTAACCATGGCGATGAAGTACTTATTCCAAGTCCCGACTATCCATTGTGGACCGCTGCGGTAAGCTTATCGTCTGGCTCACCTGTGCATTATCGTTGTGACGAGCAAGCAGGTTGGTTTCCAGACTTAGATGATATTAAAAGCAAGATCACAAGCAAAACTCGCGCTATCGTGCTAATCAACCCTAATAACCCCACTGGCGCAGTTTATGATGAAGCACTTCTGCAAGAAGTAGTTGAAATTGCAAGACAGCATGGACTTGTCGTTTTCAGCGACGAAATTTATGACAAAATTCTTTATGACGACGCAAAGCATACCAGCATCGCCTCGCTTGCTGATGATGTGTTCTTTGTAACTTTTGGCGGGCTAAGTAAGAACTATCGCGTGGCTGGCTTTCGTTCGGGATGGCTAGTGGTGAGCGGAAACAAACGTCTTGCGACTGACTATATTGAGGGGCTCAATATTTTGTCGTCTATGCGAATGTGTGCCAATGTGCCCTGTCAAAGTGCGATACAAACGGCGCTAGGTGGATACCAGAGCATTGATGATTTAGTAAAAGAGAATGGCCGTTTACGTATTCAACGAGATGTAACTACAGACATGCTAAATGGCATTGACGGCATTCATTGCGTTAAACCTAAAGGCGCCATGTACTGTTTTGCTCGCGTTGATGAAAAGAAATTCAACATCAAAAACGACGAACAAATGGTACTGGACTTATTGAGTTCAGAAAAAATACTTTTAGTACACGGCCGTGCTTTCAATCTAAATGAAGGCGTGTATTTCAGACTCGTGTTTTTACCGCATAGCGATGTTCTGGTGCCAGCACTGCATCGTATTGGCAACTTCTTTAGAACTTACAAACAAGGGGCCTGATGTGTCTGATAAAAGCCACTTTTTTGCTCATCTGGCGCGTTTAAAGCTGATTAATCGCTGGCCGTTAATGCACAATGTGCGAACAGAAAATGTTCAAGAGCATAGTTTGCAAGTCGCTATGGTGGCGCACGCGCTAGCCCTCATAAAAAACAAGTTCTTTGGTGGCACCCTAAATCCTGACCGCATTGCCACTGTTGCAATGTTTCATGATGTTTCCGAGGTATTAACCGGCGATTTACCCACGCCGGTAAAGTACTTTAATCCAGCAATTAAAGAAGAGTATAAAAAGATAGAAAAAATTGCTGAAAATAAGCTAATCGAAATGGCCCCCGAAGCGTTTCGTGAAGATTATGCTGCACTTATCGATCACCACCATCACAGTGAAGAAGAAGCCTTTATCGTAAAAGCAGCCGATGTGTTGTGCGCCTACCTCAAAACGCTGGAAGAACTTGCTGCGGGCAACCAAGAGTTTAAACTCGCCAAGAAGCGATTAGATAAGATACTCAAAGAGTATCACTCTGAAGAAGTGGACTACTTTTTAACGCGATATGTACCAAGCTTCTCATTGAGTTTAGATGAGATCACGCAAGACGAAATGTAGCTACCGAGGGACAGTGTTGTGACAGGAGTAAATTGGGAGCAAGCATTACACGAACGACGCCTACCCAGAAGTGTGAGTCGCGATGGCGATCATCGCAATCCGTATCAACGCGACAAAGCCCGTGTGCTTCACAGTGCAGCATTTAGGCGTTTGCAAGCCAAAACCCAAGTGCTTGGAGTTGGCTTAAGTGACTTTTATCGCACTCGTCTTACCCATTCACTTGAAGCGGCACAAATTGGAACCGGTATAACAGCGCAACTATGTGGAAAATTTCCCGATATCGCTGACACGCTCGCTCTTGATGCAACGCTTATTGAAACCTTGTGTTTAGCGCACGACATTGGCCACCCGCCCTTTGGACACGGTGGCGAAATAGCGCTTAATTACATGATGCACGAGCACGGCGGCTTTGAAGGAAATGGCCAGACATTTCGTATTATCTCCAAACTCGAACCTTATACCGCTGAGCACGGTATGAATTTATGCCGCCGAAGCGTTTTAGGATTAGTGAAATACCCCAATTTTATTGACACGCTTCACAGTCAAAGTACCTTGCCTGAACGTCCCACATCGTTGCGCAGAGTTAAAGCTGAAGACTGGCATCCACCTAAAGGACTATTTCGCTGTGATGAACCTTTATTTGATTGGCTGTTAGACCCTTTTAGCCAAACTGACAAAGACCATTTGATGCAGTTTTCAACAAGAGAAAACGGTCACAGCAAAACGCAATTTAAGTCATTTGACTGCTCGATAATGGAATTATCCGATGATATTGCTTATGGCATTCATGACCTTGAAGATGCCATTGTGATGGATATGGTGCACAAGCACCACTTTATTGAGGATGTAACCCTTCCCTTAATAGCCTTAGACGTACCTTGGCTTTCTAACAACATTGAGACACTAACCCACAAGCTTTTTAGTGCACAGCACCACGAAAGAAAGAATGCCATTGGTGCCTTGGTTAACAGTTTCATTACTGCAATTGAAATACAAGGTATTGAGGGCTTCACGCATCCCCTATTGGCGTTTAACGCCACTATGCCTCACGTTTTTGCCGAGGCGCTAGAACTGTTTAAGCGCTTTGTGTTTAGAAAAGTAATACGTCGCCCAGATGTACAACTGCTCGAGTACAAGGGGCAATTGGTCGTTATGGAGCTCTTTGAAGCATTTGCGTCTGATCCCACGCGCCTTCTCCCAGAGAACACGCAAGTTCGCTGGCGCAAAGAGCAAGAAGCAGGCAATGGCATGCGCGTACTTTCAGATTATATTTCTGGCATGACAGATGAATTTGCTTCGCGCCTTTATGGCAGTATATTTTCTCCCAAGCAAGGCGGTATTCAAGACAGCTTTCATATGTAATGACTAGCTCAGGCTCCCTCAAGAGCACTTTCTAGCCAAGGAATGTATTCTACTTCAATGTAGCTATACACCCGGTCTTTAAGTGATGCCGCTGGAATAATGCAGTCTTTCTCTAACTGTTTCATTACTTTTTTCGTAGCTCGTTCACGTGTATAAGCACTCGTCTGATTATACGCCACGGCTAGGTTGCGAAGAAGTAACGCGATATCGATTCGCTCATCCAGTACGCCCTCTGGTGAACGCTTATGAAAGTCGGCAATCGAGCGATATATCTGCGTCATCAACACTGTTTCTCGTGACACAAGGCCATACATTTTGGCAGAGAGATTCAATGTAGCCTTATCCGTTTTGCTAAACCGCGTTTCATGGATTTGCTTAAAAAAGTTGTTTTCAGCACCTATTAAGGAATCAATGGCTTTTAATGTCACCTCAAGTTTTTGCTTACCGAATAACGTACAACTTAAAAATTCACGTCGCTTTATTTTGTCTTGGGAGTAGCGATTTTTAGTTTTATCGTAAAGTTTTGTTATTGCATCTAGCGTCTTACCAGATGTACGGCGGTGTGAGTTTTCAGTCAAATATTGTAAGGCCAGAGTTGCAACTACCATATCGGCTAATTGTATCTGGGGTGCGGATAAAACGTCTTCGATAGTGGCTAGTGTTGCGTCTTCATCATCGTTGGCGCTACCCGAAATTAAAGAATGATACAAAGAAAAACTTGTAGCAGAAGCGCGGTCAATAAACACAAATGCATAGCGACTTGTTATATCGTCACCGCGGGCCACTGACACTTCAAGAGTCAAGGCTAAGCAAAGCAAAATAAATATTCTCACAGCGTATTTCTTCCTTAAAACGCGCGACACATCCTATGAAACGTACATTTACACTACTGCTCTGCGTCTACTAAGTCAAAAGTGTTAATTAATTTTTGAAATAAAACGGGTATGACTTGGGTCTTAGTTAACGTGTGTTTGAAACCAAATGGTATCGTTCTCGTACTAATGGATAATTAAAAAACCAACTATTCCATTAGTAAAAGCGGTATTTAGGCAGTCAGGTTTGTAAGAAAACGAATCTGTTAACAAATTAAAGGTGAAGTAATGCCCAAACCATTTAAACCATCAGTACAACTTAAAGACTATGACGTTACCGATGAAAACGTTTATATGAATCGACGTTCATTACTTAAATCCATGGGGTTCATTGGTGCATCAACACTGTTGGCAAAGTCAGCAAGTGCTGCTGGGTGGTTTTGGGAAGATGATGAAGAAAAAGTCCCTTTTAAAGCAGAACCCTTAGAGTTTAGCCAACCACCTAAATTTCAGATATCAGAAACCAGAACGCCTGAAAATAAGGTCATTTCATACAACAATTTTTATGAGTTTGGTACAGCAAAAGACGCGCCTGCGAAAAATGCATCCGAGTTTCAAACAAACCCTTGGACACTGACAATTGACGGACTGGTAAAGAAACCGATTACGTTAGACTACAGTGCGTTAACTACTCGATTTCCGCTTGAAGAGCGGATATATCGCTTGCGCTGTGTAGAAGCTTGGTCGATGGTCATACCTTGGGTTGGCTTTGAGTTAGCCGCACTTATAAAACAGGCTGACCCATTAATGTCAGCAAAATATGTGGCATTCGAAACACTTTATGACCCAGACCAAATGCCCGGGCAACGTAGTCGTTTTATGGGGGGCGGTATCGACTATCCGTATGTTGAAGGCCTACGTCTAGACGAGGCCATGCACCCTCTCACCGTGATGGCGGTTGGTTTGTACGGAAAAACGCTGCCACCGCAAAATGGTGCGCCAATACGACTCGTAGTGCCATGGAAATACGGTTTTAAAAGTATTAAATCTATCGTTCGGATCCGATTAACTGATAAAGAGCCACCAACAACCTGGAACAAGCTTGCTTCAAATGAGTACGGATTCTATGCAAACGTAAATCCTAATGTGGCTCACCCGCGTTGGAGCCAGGCCAGCGAAAGACGCATTACAACAGGCGGTCTACTGACAAGAAACCGAATAGATACCCAACTATTCAACGGTTATACAGAGGTAGCACCTATGTACAAAGATATGAACCTATCTCGTTATTACTAGGCGTTGCTGGATATTATGCCATTGAAAAAAAAGCCACTACGCCTCAGCCTACTTCAGCGCCGTTTGATAAAAGCGTCATTGCATATAACGTTACTTGGTTATTTGTTTTGGCTTTTTTATGCAGGAGTAAATGATAATTTAGGCCCAGATCCCGTTAATACACTTATTAACGAAACGGGTATTTGGGCTATACATTTGCTCTTAACAACCTTGCTATTAAGCCCGTTAGCGCGGTGGCTACCGAGCCCTGAACCATTGCAATTTAGGCGTATGATCGGTGTTTACAGCTTCGTTTATGCATTTGCTCACCTGTTTACCTATGTGTTTTTTGAAATCCAATTAGATTTGGCGTTAGTCGCAAGTGAAATAGTGAGCAGACCTTACATCGTCGTTGGTATGACTGCATTACTTTTACTTTTGGCCCTAACCGCAACGTCTTTTAAACGCGTTCAACGCAAAATGGGAAAGCGCTGGCAGAAGCTTCATAACACGGTTTATCTCATTTTGCCGCTGACACTACTTCACTTTAGTTGGTCTCAAAAGACCTTTTGGCAAGAGCCAGTTTGGTATTGGCTAATAGGTATTGGCGTGTTAACGCCGCGTTTTAAGAAATGGATTAATCAGTACAAGCAGAAGCAAGTTAGGAAAAAGCGAACAACGTTAGCTTAAAATATATAGCAGTACGGCATAACGCGCGGTCTTACAAAAGGCAACGCAAAAAAGAAAAAATACAAAATGCGTGCGTAGTGTGCCTGCAACCAAAGTGATTGGGTCTCCGATAACTGGGACCCACGCTAATAACAGGCTCCATTTCCCCCACTTCATATAGATATCGCTCGCGCGCTCAAAAGTACTTTCTTTTATCCGTAACCATTTAATGGCTATTACCTTTCCGTATTTTAGCCCCAACACATAATTAACCAAAGAGCCAAGCACATTACCCAGCGACGCAACTATAAGTAAATTAAGCGCCGATAGCCCGGAAGAATAAAGCGTACCAAGTACCACTTCTGAGCTTAACGGTAATATTGTTGCCGCTAAAAACGCTGACAAAAATAGTCCCACATACCCTAAGCTTGATAAACCAGCCACCAGTCCTCCCCAGTACCTAGCACTAACATTATTGTGCGAGTTATACCAAACATACCGTTTCTAGTCACAGTAAATATCCATAAATTATAAACACTTATGATCAAACGTTCGGTTTGAGCAAAAAAAATACAACTTAACACTTGCAAACCATACTAATTAAAACTACTGTATACACATACACGCTGTATAGAAAAACAGTTAACTAGATTTTATTAGGAAGAGTTATGAATATTTCATCAGTTTCTCGTTTCAACATGTTGCGTACTTCTGTTTCAAATGTTGTACAACTTCCTCTTCCCTTCGAAGGTTTTCCTGGAGAAGGCAGAAGTAACAATCCAAAGGGCTGGAATTATTTGCTTGCTAGTTCAGTCTCATTTTCAAAGGATGTTGATCATGCAATTCGCATTCAAAAACCAGATAGAGAAAAAATGCCTGAATGGATAAGCAAGCTAATAACAGGTGGCCAATGTAAAACACTGTATGTAGAAAACATCGATCTTGATTTACAACCCACCGACAGTGAAATGATTAGGAAACTGTGTGAGCTTTACTCTGTGAGTTTGGTTAACGTGCGTGTAGACAGTTCTAACGAGCAACAAAACCTGGCCGTAGGACCTTGGTAGTCTCATCATTTACTAAGCAACTCGTTCATTGTAGATATGGTGGTGCTTTTGTGCCTATTTAATCTTGTTGCTAAGGAAAATTACTGAAACGGCTACGTATCGGATATATAATGGCTCGCTAATTTAAGATTTTAACGGCCTTTCCTATGCGCTGCTTTTGCTGCTCTTCTAATTCTTTTAAGAATTGTTGCGAACCTTTTTTATCAGGCTCTGTAACGCCTGCTTTTGCAGAACAACTAATGCGCTCACGTTTCACCGCTTACGCGCTTAATAAGTTCGACTATGTATTAAATACCTACACCGAAGAAAAACGAAACAACCTTAGCGTTAATGAACTGGCGGATAGCGCAACGGGTGCTACATGGTTTGCCCTTGTAATCAATAAATCATCACAATTACAGTTAGAGTCTGAACGTTTGACGCTGACGCAAGACACAGTGGAATTCACTGCCTATTATTTTGAGAATAAACATGTATATCAGCTGCATGAAACATCCAACTTTGTCAAAGAAGACGGACTGTGGCGCTATCATGATGGCCTATTGCATGATGACTGTGGCAAAGTAAAGTTGGGGCGAAACTTACCTTGCCCATGCGGCAGCAACAAAAAATTTAAGCAGTGTTGTGCATCTAAAGCTCGATAAGCAATATTTTGATGACATTGTATTGCGTTATTACTAAATTCAAATTCATCCTAATTGCTAATAACGCAAGCCATGCCAGCTAAGTCATTTTAAAGTACACTGTTGAGCTAATATCAGGAGATATGATAAATGTGTTGTACTCTGGCTCATTTCTTCGCCATTTGAGGTAGTGGCTTTGTCGCTCTTTAAAATAAGGTGAAGTACTGCTAGTAGAGGTTTTAAGTATGATTCGCTTCTTGTTAATCATCGCAGTTTATTTAGCGAGCGTTAAAGCATACGCTACCCCCATCAAACTTACACTTGCCATTAATTCGCCAGGTACTCCCCCACATTTGTACTTCGACGCTGCCCAAAAGCACTACGTAGGTGTTATTCCCGACATTTTGACCACCGCAGAAAATGACAATGCGATAGAAGTGACTTATGTTGACTCTCATAGAAGCAGAAGTGAAACGTTTGTTGCTGAAGGTCAGCTAGATATGTTTTATTCAAGCCTTGAATGGTTAGATGAACCCGAGCGTTTTATTGCGACTGATCCCATTTTTTTACATAAAAGCTACCTTTATTCCCACAAACCTTTGCCAACAGGTTTTGGGGCAAACGCTCACACCCACGCTCGAATATGCACAAGACGAGGGTTTCACTACCCCGGCCTTCAACCTTGGTTTGATGAAGGAAACCTTGTTCGAATCGATTCGTCTAACCATGAGACCATGCTTAAAATGGTGTTACTTGGAAGATGTGACGCTGCCGAGCTAAATGTGAAAAATATGCGGGCATTGCAGCAACAAGATATGTTTAAAGGGCTACCGTTTCACCGCTCTGAGACTCCAACAAGTGTTGTGGCGGCAAGATTAATAATGCATCCGTCTCAGGTTGAAGCGAGAAATGTGCTCAATAACTACATAAGGGAGTTTTTAGCGCAGGACTTGTACGAGGAATCTCTTAAACGGCATATCAATAATACACGTTACTCACCTAAGTAATGCCAATCATATTCCATTTGTCGAGCCACGGCCCTAGCAGCATCAAGACCACTCAACGTTGAGACCACATAAAGACTCATATCTATCCCTGCCGAAATGCCACCTGAAGAAATATATTTACCGTGATGTACCCAGCGCTTGTCTCTTACAACATCAAGCTGTGGGAACATTGTCTGTAACGACTCTTGATCTTCCCAATGTGTGGTGACCGGCATAGCTTTATAAACATCGGCAGCGGCGAGTATAAACGCGCCGGTACAGACACTGCAGGTGATTGAGGTTGTATCGTTGCAATGCCTAAGCCACCTCAGAACACGTTCATTATCTAACATCGCAAAATGTTCACCTCCCACTACGCACAAGATGTCGAGTGGTGGGTGATTGGATATAGAATAATGTGGCACTATCGGCAGGTTTCCACGCGCATAAATCGTATGTTTAGCATCAGATATGGTAAAGATATTCCACGTTTCTTCAACCAACCGCTTAGCAACGCTGAATACTTCAAACGGTCCACCAATATCTAGCACTTCAGCCTTATCATAGATAAAAATACCGATATTCACGTTATCCCCAAACCGTTTCCAAGTACATAGACCGATGCCTGATTTAACACCTCAGGCATCTTACTGTTGTTATTTCTATCAGCCCTTGAAAAACTGAATGCTTAAAGGGTATGGCCACAATTCACCGTTGTTCGCTTTCATCGCTGCAACAATAGCAAAAACAAGGTTGAGCAAACCTAAAATAGCAAAGCCGATAAAGCCGATAAGAATAAAAGCAAGTACCATACAAACCACAGAGTAAACAAGTAAACTCAAAAGCCAATTTGCGGTAACTCTGCCGTGTTGATTTATTGCCTCATCCTGATCTTTATTCGCAATCCACAGGACAATAGGTAAGATGAGCCCAAGCCCTGGAATAATAAAGCTCGTTAGCTGGCTAAGGTGAATTACCGTGCAGTAAGTACGACTCGTCATTCCCCAATACATTTTTTCTTCCATTGATATCGCTTCCTTTTTTATGAATTTTATAAACCTGACGCATCTACATGATCTTGTTTTGTGCGTATTATTTATACTTTAATCGACTTCGGAACTAATCACCATATCGATATTTATATTTGTCTTATCATCACCTCAAAGATCTGTAGCGCGTTTAAGTTGATAAACATGCACCGTTAGTGGTCGAAATCCATTGCACTTGTTATGACCTGCTTTAACGCGTCAATCGGCAAATCATCCTTATCTTTGAAGTTGATGCAACCTGTACCTGTTTTGATCATAGGGTAACATTGCTTAAATTGTTCTAGGTGCTGCGCAGAGCAAGTATAGAGCGATACGTAATTTTTTTGATTGGCAATCGCCACCCAGCCAGCGTCTATAGAGAACGTAGGCATTTTATACTTCATTGAAACTTCTGCATTGGGATAGAGCGAGAGAATAAGGTCAGACAGCAACTGAACCTTTTGACGACGGCCTTCCACAAGGCCCTGAATATACTCATTCACTGTCATATATCACCCCACATTGTGAAATTGGGAAAGGTACTTTGCTATGAACTCGTTTTGTTTCGCTTAAGTGGAAATATTCCCAACCAAAACCCAGCTTCGCACAAGAAACCAAGCAAAATGAACAGAAACGCACCCGACTTCATCCCCATGCTGTAGAAGAATAATGCAGCAAACAACAAAACCAATATAAGTGCAAGACGACCAAGCGCTTTCATACGACTTCCTTATTTATCATCACGCGCAAACCTATAGCGCGTTAAACAACGTTATTATAGTCACAACTATGGCGTTTAGGTCTAAAACCAAGGCACTGATACCGCTTAATTTTGTAAGTTTTTGTACAGCAATACACCAAATACACGGTGCGTATGCTAATTTTGTTTTACAAATCATCGGTGGCGTTTCACAATGGTTTCGCATGTCTTTGTAAATCACAGCAAAATCACAATAATTAAGGACAGACAATGATCAAGCACAAACGCACGTTGCTGGCCGCTTTAGTTAGCGTGTCATTGTTTGGTTGTGGCGAAAGCACAACACAAACAACCACAACGCCAAGCTTAAGCGCCGCAGACGCAAAAGCATTTCTAGCTCAAGCACAAAGCGATATCGAAAAAATGCAGGTTCCCGCTGCACACGCAGAGTGGAGTTATGCGACCAACATTAACTATGATACCGCTGCTGTTAGCGCCTATTTCAACGAAGTTCTTTCAACAAAAGTGGCAACATTAGCTAAAGAAGCCGCCAAGTTTAATGACGTCGACGTTGATGCTGACACCCGCCGTCAGTTGGACCTGCTAAAAAATGGTCTAACCATGCCACCGCCTTCAGATCCACAAAAGGCTGAGCGCTTGGCGAAAATTGGTTCAGAGCTTAGCGCCATGTATGGCTCTGGCGAATATTGCAACGAAGAAGGTGTTTGCAAAAGTCTCGTAGAAATGAGCGGTGAAATGGCAAGCGTTCGCGATGCAGATCTGCTGTTAGAGTATTGGAAAGGCTGGCGCGATGTGTCTAAGCCCATGGCGCCGCTTTATGCAGAGCAAGTTAAAATTGCCAACGAAGGGGCTGCTGAACTGGGGTTTGCTAATGTCAGTGAACTGTGGCGTGGCAAATACGACATGCCAGCGGATGATTTTCCAAAGGAACTTGATCGCCTTTGGTCTCAGGTTGAACCATTCTACGAGTCGCTTCACTGTCACGTTCGTGCAAAACTTGGCGAGCATTATGGTGAAGACGTTGTACCTCAAGATAAACCTATACCTGCGCACTTACTCGGCAACATGTGGGCGCAAACATGGGGTAACGTATACGATATCGTTAAACCGCAGCAGGAAATGACGGTACCAGACGTCACTGCGGCACTAAATGCACAAGGTTACGATGAGCTTAGCATGGTCAAGCAAGCAGAGTCGTTTTTCTCGTCGTTAGGCTTTGAAGAGTTGCCAGAAACCTTCTGGGAACGCTCAATGTTCCAAAAGCCAGAAGGTAGAGACGTTCAATGTCACGCTTCTGCATGGGATTTGGATGACAAAGATGATCTGCGTATCAAAATGTGCATTCAAAAAACAGGCGAAGAGTTTAACGTCATTCACCACGAATTGGGTCACAACTATTATCAACGTGCCTATAAAAACCAGCCGCTTTTATATCGCGGTTCAGCAAATGACGGCTTCCATGAAGCGATTGGTGACACCATTGCCCTTTCAATCACGCCGAAGTATCTAAAGCAAATTGGCTTAATTGATGAAATTCCTGATGCATCTAATGATATCGGCATGTTGATGCAAGTTGCGTTAGACAAGATTGCCTTCATTCCATTTGGTCTAATGGTAGATCAGTGGCGTTGGAAAGTAATGTCAGGCGAAGTAGCGCCTGAACAATACAATGACTTGTGGTGGGAACTTCGTGAAAAGTACCAGGGTGTAATGGCCCCAGTCGCACGCGGCGAAGATGCTTTCGATCCTGGTGCAAAGTATCACGTTCCGGCGAACGTCCCCTATACACGTTATTTCTTAGCGCACATTCTACAGTTCCAATTCCACAAAGCGTTATGTGATATTGCTGGCGATGAAGGCCCGCTTAACCGCTGTTCAATTTACGGTAGCGAAGAAGCAGGGCAAGCGTTGAATAAGATGCTTGAAATGGGTATGAGTCAGCCTTGGCAGAATGCCCTAGAGACGCTGACGGGCTCGCCAGAGATGGATGCGAGCACTATTGCAGCATACTTCGCCCCATTGAAAACATGGCTAGATGAGCAAAACGCTACGCGCCAATGT
Source organism: Alteromonas sp. 009811495 (assembly GCF_028865455.1). Classification (NCBI taxonomy): domain Bacteria; kingdom Pseudomonadati; phylum Pseudomonadota; class Gammaproteobacteria; order Alteromonadales; family Alteromonadaceae; genus Alteromonas; species Alteromonas sp. 009811495. Next base: position 1,917,384 of record NZ_CP113972.1, on the reverse strand, counting down.
GGTTGGTAAGCGTTATTTGCTAAATTGTTGATAACTTATGTCAAAGCCTCGCACCTGCGAGGCTTTTTTATTGGCGCTGTCTTTACACTATTTTCGTAAATTGCTTTCTAACGACCCACTATGTATTTCAGCGCAACAAGTGATCGCATATCTCTGAGCTGACTATAAATCATTGAGTTTATAAAACGCGACATGCAAGGAGGTTTATTTTATGGCTACCGTTCTCGTGATTGGCGCATCAGGCCAAATTGGTAAACAAGCAACCGGAAAGTTGCTTGAAGCAGGACATCGCGTTATTGCGCCAGTGCGCAGTCCTGACAAACTATCGGACATTCAAAGCGATAGCTTAACCGTTGTTGAACAAGATTTAGAGAAAGACTTTTCAGCGCATTTTGAGGGCGTCGACGTTGTTGTATTTACAGCAGGCTCTGGTGGAAACACTGGCGCTGACAAAACCTTAATGATTGACCTATGGGCTGCTCGTAATGCAGTAAACTATGCCAAAGCAGCTAACGTATCGAAATTTGTCATGGTGAGCTCCATTGGTGCAGGTGATCCCGATGCTGTTGATTCTGCTATTAAGCCCTATCTCGTGGCTAAGCATATGGCTGATGAACATCTTATCAATAGTGGTTTGTCGCATGTTATTCTGCGTCCGGGAACCTTGCTCAATGAACCGGGTACACACTTAGTTCGCACAGACATGCCAACGAATAAAAGTGAAGCGGTAATAGCAAGAGAAGACGTAGCGACAGCTATTGTTGAAAGTGTTTCTCGTGCGAGCAACGAAAATCTTATCACACACCTATTTAAAGGCGATACGCCGATTGCACAAGTACTAGAGTGATGGATTGTTGCTTGTAATCAAAATCTTGCAATTAGAATTACGAAAGCCCCAATATAGGGGCTTTTTTAAGGGATAAGCGACTGGCTAGACCAATTATCGTTTTTATCAAGGTGATGTCGTTCACGATACTGAGGGTTGCCCCTTAAATTTAAATAGTCCACCTCGTAAATAGCCAGTAAAATTACGCAAAAGTGCGTTGGTACATCTTCAAAGTGACCGTTTATCGTAAGTGCACGCTCATCATTGCGAACACTACCCGGCTCGCCCCATAGGAATTGTTTCTTTCCTGCATCAGACAGTTTATGCCACTGCGCAGTGACAAGCGTTGTGTCATCCTCAAGCGTAATCACTGTTGATAGCGTTGAGAACCTGTATTGCTCACGTGTCTTAGAAAAATACCAGCACACTTGTGCTTTAGGGTTATCACTGAGTTGCTGATATTTTTCTGAGCGGGTATCCGAAATTACCATCAATTGGTTGTTATCAGTTAATCCACGATACACAACTGTGCGGCAAAATGGCATTCCCGCTTCATCTACAGAAGCAAGCTGAAAATAACGACTTTCAGGCATGCTGCGCGATTGATGTAGACTCTTTGTCAGTCCCTGTCGCCATCGTGGCATACGCTTCTCTCCTTACCTTCAAACGTTAAGCTGATTGCTTACGTGCCAAAGAGAACAATTCATAAAAATTTTGCGTCGTAATCGTTGCTAACTCTTTGACCGTTATTCCTTTGAGATCAGCAATAAATTCTGCAACTTCAACCACATAACCTGGTTGATTTTGCTTACCTCTATGAGGTACCGGTGCAAGCCAAGGTGAATCAGTTTCAATCAGTAAGCGATCAAGTGGAATAGCCTTTACAACGTCACGTAATTCATCAGCAGAATTAAACGTCACAATGCCTGATATCGAAATATAAAACCCAAGCTCCATTGCAGCTTGTGCCATTTCTAGTGATTCAGTAAAGCAATGCAAAACCCCTTTGGTGTGCGGTGCTTTATGTTCGCGAAGCAAATTAATCGTGTCTTCTCGCGCATCTCGGGTATGGATAATCAGCGGCTTATTCGTTTCATTCGCCACTTTGATATGATCGACAAAAGACGTAAGCTGGACCGATTTGCTTTCGGGGCTATAAAAATAGTCTAAACCCGTCTCGCCTATCGCTACCACCTCATCGCGCTGCGCCTTTTCAAGTAGAACTTCGTAACTACAGGCATCATCTTGATGCAGTGGGTGAACGCCACAAGACACCGATACATCGTCAAACGCTTTTACGGTATCAAGCATGGTTTCATAATCATTAACCGATACACAAACGCATAAAAAGTGCTCCACACCTCTGGTTCGTGCAAAGTTGAGGGTTTCAGCTAACGCTTCTGGACCTTGCTTCAATCTGTCTAAGTGACAGTGAGAATCTACAAACAAACTACACCTTTATAAATTATTAAGTAACACTACATAATTTTTGCACACGCAAAGTATGAGCATTACCGTTGAAATTGTTTTAATAAACCAAATAACACCATCGACTTGTTCACCCCTGGATGCTGAAGCGTTTTTACCGCTTCTACACACGCGCTATAGCGCGCATAGTTTTGGGGATGCTGATGTTTCACGTATGACTGATGCGCCTGCAATTGACACCAGTGTGCAACCTGAATTGCATGATCTTGCCATTTATTGGCAAGTATTTGTGGCTGCATCTTAGGGTCGCCAGCTAACAATGCCTGCATGCCATCGGTGTATACGCGATAATTAAAATCATCCTCTGTGCCCAAAGCCGCTTCTAGACGCAAAGGTGCATTTCCGTATGCCGCAAGCAGCGCTTCATCCACATTTTGTACGCCCTGCTCGTTTAAGTAGTTCAAACTTTGCTGCACCGTAGGCAATGGCAATACGTGCTTTTCACAACGACTTAAAATCGTAGGCATAAGCTTATTCACACTGTGCGTTATCAGCACCAAGTATGTGTTATTTGTGGGCTCTTCGAGCGTTTTCAACAATGCATTAGCCGCTGCTTCAGTCATGGTATCGGCTTGCGGTATAAGGAGTACTTTATTCCCGCCCATCTGCGCCGTTCCCGATAACTTTGCGATCCCTTCTCTTATCTTATCAACACCAAGCTGTTTTTCGCTCTCAAGAATATGGAAATCAGGGTGATTGCCGGCTGAGCGCAAGTGACAGCTTTGACATGTTCCACAAGGGCCAGATATTGAGGGCTGCTTACATAACAGTGTAAAACTCAATTGTTCGGCCAAGTGGTATTTTCCAATACCTTTTGCACCAGTAAACAGTAATCCATGATGGAGCTTTCTCGCATGATAACGCGAGATAAGGGATGTGTATAAATCAGAAAACCAGTTGAGCATTAGTTGTTACACGGCGTTGAAGATTTACTGTGAGATTGCTCTTGGATATAGTGCTCAACCACATCTAAAACATCTCTATGAACGTCATTCATAGGCTGCATAGCGCTAACGACATGTATTGCATTATCTTGTTCTGCCAATGCTAGATAGCGTTCACGGGTGCGCTCGAAAAATGCAAGGCCAGCCTGCTCGATACGATCTAGTTCGCCGCGTCCACGAGCTCGAGCTAAACCTTCACTAGGTTCTACATCCAGATAAATGGTCAAGTCGGGTTTGAATCCGTTCAGTGCAATAGCACTTATCGCACTCATCGTATTCTCACTTACGCCCCTACCTCCGCCTTGATAAGCTTGAGAAGATAAGTCGTGGCGATCGCCCACTACCCAACTGCCTTTCTCTAAAGCAGGTAAAATTTTATTCGTTAATAGTTGTACACGTGCCGCATACATTAATAGTAGTTCAGTTTCTTCGGCAACATTTTCTTCCCAATCATGCTTTACACACTCTCTAATGGCTTCAGCCATTGGCGTTCCACCAGGCTCTCTGGTTTGCTCAACAACTACACCATGAGCGTTAAGCGCGTTTACTATAAGGCCAATAACCGAACTTTTACCCGCACCTTCAAGGCCTTCTACTACTATAAATTTTCCGCGCATATCGTCTTTCTTTATCTCTTGTTACGGGACATGAAGTGGCTATTGCCCTACATGCTATTGCCCGAATTGCTTAAAAGGGCATCACCTATTAGCGTTTAAGCTGGTATTTTCGCACAGCAGCGTTATGTGCTTCCAGTGTTGTCGAAAATTGATGGCTGCCATCGCCTTTTGCGACAAAATATAGCGCATCAGTCGGTTTAGGCTGAAGTGCTGCGTGTATCGCCGCTTTACCTGCCATTGCTATAGGAGTTGGTGGTAGGCCTTTGATTACGTAAGTGTTATAAGGTGTTGGTGTGCGCAAATGTTTGCGTGTAATGTTGCCATCGAAATTAGGACCGATTCCGTAGATAACCGTCGGATCAGTTTGTAAACGCATATTGCTATTAAGCCGATTAACAAAAACGCCTGCTATAAGATCACGCTCTTCGGGCACTGCGGTTTCCTTTTCAATAATACTGGCCAAAATAAGCGCTTGATAAGGATCTTCCAACGGTAAATCTAGGGCTCTCGTTTGCCAGGCCTTATCGATATAATCAATAAGGGCGCGATGTGCTCGGCTAAGAATTTCACTCGCTTTTGTGCCTTGTGTAAAAAAATAAGTATCTGCAAGATACAACCCTTCGTTATGTTCAACGTCATTACAACACCATTGGGTCTTGGTTTGGTTTACTGTAGCTGCCAGGGTGGTGTCATCAATATCGAAAATTAATTCTGCGTGCCCACTTAATGTTTCTGCCCATTGAGACAGCGTGAGTCCTTCTACTAGGCTTACTGCAAACAGGAATTCATCACCCCGCGTGAAAATATTGAATACATCAACTAAAGACTGCCCTGGACTTATCATATAGGTTCCAGACTTTACCGACGTGTCGTTAGCAAAAAATTTAAGCCACACTTTACCTACCAGTGGCGTTACGTCTGTTGCACCCTGATTTCTAAGTTGCTTCAAAGTGCGATAGGCATTGCTCCCCTTTTCAAGGGTGAACAACGTATCTTGACCAATTGTCAGTGGCGCATTTACCTTACCCGAAATATAAAGCACGCTTGCAGACAAGCAAACAGCGGCCAACAAGGCTATTGTAAGACAGATAATTACCACTCGCTTCATGCTTTAACATTCCTAGTGTTAGATAGTAAAAGTGCTGACACGGGTTTCACCTATAAATGTTTACGTAGGTGTCGAGCAAGCTCCTGTTGAGGCTGGCTATCAACCTGATACCGCACAATGCTCGCGTCGGGAAAGGTAATAGCATTAACGGGCATAACCCCCATTAATGCGTTTGTCACTACGACACACTCGGCTTTCGCTAGATCGCTCAGCGCATATTCACCCACATTTAACGCTTGATTGTCGTTGAGTAATGCCTGAATTAAGCACTGCCTTACTACACCATTTACACCACTTCCTTTGAGCGATGGCGTATACCAAGTACTGTTCGCGTAAAAGAAAACGTTACCGATACTGCTTTCAACAACGTGATCTTGTGTATCACACACAATGGCATCATCGGCACCCGATGCTTTAATTTCTCGCTTTATTAAGACTTGTTCTAGTCTATTCATATGCTTCACACCGGCCAATATGGGTTGTATGGCTAGCGCGGTCTCTGCACAAATAAGAGCCATTCCTTGTTCGGCTAACGCTGTATAATGGACAGGGTATGGATGGAAAGAAAAGCGCACCTGCGGCACACTCTCATCATCTCTCGCGTAGCCTCGCCCACCGATACCGGCTGAAACATGCACTTTGAGCACTTGCTTGGTGCACTCAGATTGTGTCGATACATTGTTGGGGACTTGCTTTGTTGCAAAATCAACTATCGCCTGTTCAAGCGCTGTTTCATCGAGTGTTATACCAATAGCACTCGCATCGTAGATAAGCCGATTGATATGAAAAGAGAGTAACTGCGGCTGGCTGTTTTCAATACATAAGGTAGTAAATACCCCATCGCCATAATTAAAAGCCCTGTCGCTAGGCTGTATGGGTGTATCGTCGGTGATAATTTGCACTGCGTACTCAGTATGACTCATGGGCATATAATATATGGTGAGTATACCAAGTTGTTGTAGTCAAACAAGAAAGGCAGCTATATTGCTGCCTTTCTAATCGATTTTTAACTAAATCACATGTTTGTTAGTTAAATTCGCTTGAATATCAGTGAGCCGTTTGTCCCGCCAAATCCAAATGAATTACACAGCGCGTAGTCCGACGTAAACGCTTTTGCCTTATTGGCAACAAAGTCTAAGTCACAACCTTCACCCGGCTCATCTAAATTGATGGTCGGCGGTGCCATTTTGTCACGCAGTGCCAAAATAGTGAAAATAGCTTCAACTGAACCTGCAGCACCAAGCAAGTGACCTGTCATCGATTTAGTAGAGCTGACTAACAGATTATAGGCGTGGTCGTTAAACACGCGCTTCACCGCTGCTACTTCAGCAATATCACCGGCAGGTGTTGAAGTACCATGGGCATTAACGTAACCAATTTCATTGGCGTTTACGTTAGCATCGTTAATCGCGTTTTGCATGGAAGCCGCCGCGCCTTCACCATCTTCTGGCGGAGACGTCATGTGGTATGCATCACCACTCATACCGAAACCAACAAGTTCAGCGTAAATGGTAGCACCACGCGCTTTCGCTGATTCGTACTCTTCAAGCATAACGACACCAGCGCCCTCGCCCATCACAAAACCGTCACGGTCTTTGTCCCATGGACGGCTTGCTGCCTGCGGGTTGTCATTACGTGACGACAATGCGCGTGCTGCGGCAAAGCCAGCCATACCAAGCGGCGTAATTGACGCTTCTGCACCGCCTGCCAGCATGGCGTCTGCATCGCCGTAAGCAATTGTTCTTGCGGCAATACCAATATTATGAACACCTGTTGTACAGGCAGTCACAACGTTTATATTCGGTCCTTTCAATCCTTCCATGATAGACAAGAACCCTGAAATCATGTTCGTGATAGTTGAAGGTACAAAGAAAGGAGAAACACGCTTAGGGCCGCTATTTAGCAACTTGATGTGGTTTTGTTCGATTTGTTCTAAACCACCGATTCCTGAACCGATCGCCACACCTACGCGATGCGCATTGTCTGCTGAAATAGATAAGCCAGAATCGACAAGAGCCTGTTTACCCGCGGCAATGCCAAGCTGGATAAAACGGTCCATCTTTTTCGTTTCTTTCTTTTCAATATATTCCTGCGGGTCAAAATCGTTGATCTGACCTGCAAAACGGGTTGAATAATTACTGCAATCAAAATGGGTGATTTCACCGATGCCGCTCTCGCCTGCTAGCAATTTGCGCCATGTGTCTTCGCTATTCAGACCTAATGGTGAAAGCATTCCAAGACCAGTAACCACTACGCGACGTTTTGTCACAAAAAGTCCTCGCTTTGGAACTAAAAAAGGTAGGAGATACAAAAACGGCTCTAGAGTAGAGCCGCTTTTTCGCTACTTAAGACTTAAGCGTCTTTGTTCGCGTTGATGTAATCAATAGCTGATTGAACGGTAGTGATTTTCTCAGCTTCTTCATCAGGAATTTCTGTATCGAATTCTTCTTCTAAAGCCATTACCAGTTCAACTGTGTCAAGTGAATCAGCGCCTAAATCGTCAACGAATGAAGCTTCTGCTTTTACTTCTTCTTCTTTCACGCCAAGTTGTTCAACGATGATTTTCTTAACGCGTTCTTCAATGTTACTCATAATTCTAGGTTTCCCTTAAACGTCACTAGATAATAAAGTTGCCGCTAGTTTATTTTGCAAGGTCAGCCCTTGCAAGCACCAGATTAAACTAATTTTCTGGTCAAACCAGCGACATTCCAAATTCGTAAAATACTATTTTTACATCCAAGTTCGGGTAAATACCACCCCAAACTAAGGAAAATTCGCAATTTTTGCGAATTTACCCCATATACATTCCACCATTTACATGGATAGTTTCGCCTGTAATATAGGCAGCACCGTCGCTCACTAAAAAAGCAACAGTGGCGGCAATTTCATCAGGTTCACCTAAACGGTTCGCCGGAATATCTTTAAAAATGGCTTCTTTTTGGTCGTCACTCAATGCTTTTGTCATGTCTGTGTCGATAAAGCCAGGTGCTACTACATTGATAGTAATACCACGAGAAGCCACCTCACGCGCCATAGATTTTGAAAAACCAATAACGCCAGCTTTCGCTGCAGCATAGTTAGCTTGACCCGCATTACCTGCACTACCTACTACCGAACCGATATTAACAATTCGCCCAAAGCGTTTTTTCATCATACCGCGAAGCACTGCTTTTGACAGGGTAAATATTGAGGTCAAATTGGTATCAATAATGTCTTGCCATTCTGCGTCTTTCATGCGCATTAACAGATTATCGCGCGTGATACCGGCATTATTAACTAAAATGTCGATACCACCGTGAGCTTCATTTATCGTTTTGATAGCCGCATCAACACTGTCTTTATCAGTCACGTTGAGTGCAAGCCCCTTACCGCCGAATTCACCAAGGTAGCCAGAAATAGCGTCAGCACCACTGTCGCTAGTTGCCGTTCCAATCACCGTTGCACCTTGCTGCGCAAGTTGCGTCGCAATCGCTTTACCGATACCACGGCTAGCACCTGTGACAAGAGCAATTTTTCCGTCTAATTGACTCATTGCAATTCCTTATTGTTTTAATGCTTCCACACCCTCAGGTGTATTAACTGAAAGAGAATCAAGGCTCTTATTGATGCGTTTATTGAGGCCTGTAAGTACTTTACCCGGACCGACTTCAATAATGCGCTCTACCCCTGCTGCAGCTAGATATTCGACTGTGCGTGTCCATTGAACTGGGCAGTACAATTGACGAACAAGTGCATTTTTAATTGCTTCGCCTTGCGTCTCAATCGTTACATCAACATTATTCACGATGTTGATTGCAGGTTCGTGAACGTTTAAAGAAGATAGCGCATCTTCTAACTTATCGGCAGCAGGGCGCATAAGTTCACAATGCGAAGGTACACTCACCGCTAGTGGCAATGCGCGCTTCGCACCGGCTTCTTTACATGCGTTGGCCGCTTGCTCTGCCGCGTTTTTCTCACCTGCTATAACCACTTGGCCAGGAGAGTTAAAATTCACTGGCGCAACAACGTCGCCTGTTGCGATAGCCGTTTGCTGACAAATATCGGCAATTGCTGCGTCTTCAAGGCCAATGATGGCGTACATCGCTCCCGCGCCTGCTGGCACCGCTTCCTGCATATACTTACCGCGCGCCTCTACTAGTTTAACAGCGTCAGCAAAATCCATCGCGCCGCCACAAACTAATGCTGAGTACTCGCCCAAACTATGTCCAGCAAGATAATCTACAGCCAAGCCTTGTTCGCGTATAACACGCCAAATCGCAACACTGGCAGTTAACAATGCCGGTTGTGTAACGTGCGTTTCATTTAACTTGCCATCTGCGTCGTTTTGAACTAAATCCCACAGGTCATAGCCCAATGCGTCTGACGCTTCTTTGAACGTCGCTTCTACAATTGGTGAGGTTTCTGCCAATTCTTTTAGCATGCCCACACTTTGCGAGCCCTGCCCGGGAAAAACACAGGCTGTTTTTGTCATATCGATTCCTTATTATTTTTTTACTAGAAACGAGAAAACACTAAAAAAGTGCGATATTAGCAGGACTTAATAGCGAACAAGCGCTGAAGCCCATGCAAAACCACCACCAAATGCTTCTAGTAATAAATGCTGCCCGCGCTGGATGCGTCCATCGCGAATAGCCGTATCTAATGCAGTAGGCACGGTGGCCGCTGACGTATTACCGTATTGCTCTAAGGTAAGCACTACTTGGTCAAGCGACATATTCAGCTTTTTCGCTGTAGCTTTAATAATTCTAAAGTTTGCTTGGTGTGGTACTAACCAGTCAAGATCAGATTTTTCCATACCGTTCGCGGCCAGTGTCTGTTCCACCACTTCTGAAAGCTTAGTCACGGCAACTTTGAATACTTCATTGCCACGCATAACTCCCCAGTTTTCGTGCACAGATTGCTCATCACCACGCGTTGGATTACCCACATACAGCAAATCACCATGAGATCCTGATGCGTTAATGTGGGTGGATAAGATACCTGGCTCGTCACTGGCTTCAATAATGGTCGCCCCTGCCGCGTCACCAAATAAAATAACCATGGTTCTGTCTTCAGGATTTATAAGGCGACTCAAGCAATCAGTGCCCACTACAAGAATGCGTTTAGCCATTCCCGATTTAATATACTGATCGGCAACGCTTAATGCATAGCAATACCCCGCACACGCAGCTGCTACGTCGAAAGCGGGAATGCCGTCTATATCGAGAATTCGTTGAATCTCACATGCTGTGCTGGGAAGCGCATATCGACCGCTAGTGGTCGCGCACACAATCATGTCGATAGATTTAGGGTCGATGCCAGCCATTTCAATGGCTTTTTTACTGGCCTCTGCTCCCATGGTAGCAGCGGTTTCATCTGCTCCAATAATACGTCGCTCTTTTATGCCCGTGCGATCAGTGATCCATTCGTCACTGGTGTCTACCATTAATTCTAAATCTGCGTTTGTACGCACTTCGCTGGGATAATAGCTACCTGTTCCTATAAAGCGTGAATATTTGCTCAAAGCTGCTCCAACAATACCGTTTCTATCTTTGTTTTTATCTTTTCAGGTAAATGCATCTTGGCCTCTTTCATTGCTTGTACAATGGCATAATAAAAGGCGTCTTTTTGTGCATTTCCATGACTCTTGATAACAATGCCGCGCAATCCTATCAGACTCGCACCGTTATACTGGTCGGGGTTCACACTGTTATAGATAGATTTCAGTAATGGGAAAGCAATTTTTGCAAGCAAACGCGTATAGAAATTCTTCTGTGATTGGCGTTTTACTTCATTTATCACAAGCTTAGCTAAGCCTTCACTCGACTTAAGCGCTACGTTGCCCGTGAAGCCATCAGTCACCACTACATCAGCGTGATCGGTGAAAATGTCGTCACCTTCAACATAACCAATGTAGTTAATTCCTGGGGCATCTTTAAATAGTTGGTCGGCGGATTTTACTTGTGCGTTACCTTTTATATCCTCTTCGCCGACGTTGAGTAATGCTACGCGGGGAGATGCTATTCCAGCCACTTCTTGCGCCAACACAGAACCCATAACGCCATACTGAAACAAAATTTCGGGTGTACAGTTAACGTTGGCACCAAGGTCGAGTAAAAAAACATTATGGTGCCCAGTCGTTGGCATCATATTTATAAGCGCTGGCCTATCGATACCCGATAAGGTCTTGAGCAAATAAAAGGATAGGGTTAATAACGCACCTGTATTTCCTGCGCTTACACATGCATCAGCTTCGCCGCTTTCGACAAGCTCGATAACACGACGCATGGAGGAATCTTTTTTGTGTCTTAATGCTGAGGTTGGCGCCTCGCCCATTTCAACAACTTGAGAACAATGCTTGACGGTAACGCGACTACGCTCAGCGTCGGTTAAACTTTGAATGCCAGCATGAATAATGTTTTCATCGCCACATAACGTAAAATTCACGTTGGGATGAAGTTGGATAGCCTTTACGGCTGCAGGAAGGATAACAGGGGGACCATGATCGCCCCCCATGATATCTAACGCGATGGTTAGTGTAGACAAAATGTAGTCGCCGTATTACGCGCCGATTACTTTCTTGCCTTTGTAATAACCGTCAGCGGTCACGTGGTGACGACGGTGAGTTTCGCCCGACGTTGAATCGACAGACAAAGTCGCGCCTGTCAATGCATCGTGTGAGCGACGCATACCGCGCTTAGAACGCGTTTTACGATTTTGTTGTACTGCCATAACTTACTCCTGGTCTCGCTTAAGTTCTTTCAAAACCGCGAAAGGGTTTTGTCGCTCTTGTTCCGGTTCAATCTTTCCAAACGACATATCGTCTTGCTTCACTGTACACTCCGACTCTGCATGAAGGGGCACAATTGGCAATGATAATAGTAGCTCGTCTTCAAAAATTTGAAGCAGATTAACTTCTCCATGGTCGTTGACCTCTACCGGCTCGTAAGCCTCGGGAATGATGTCATCGTCTTCCTGCTCGTCTCCCTGCACTGGAGTAAAACAGAATTCCGCTTCCACGGGATAATCGAGTTCACCATTACACCTTTGACAGATAAGTGTTACCTGCGTGGCTAAGTGACCGTGAAAGACAGTAAGACCCTGCGCGTCTTTTTCGAACTGTACTTCTGCGTCCACATAGTCATTGCATCGGACAACTGCCTCGCTCAATCGTTCCATATCTTTAGACGCAATCACGCCCCGATAATCGGAACGTTTCATTGCACTTTTAATCGGTTCAACCGAATGAGGGAGTTTCACTTTCTGCATAGGGCGCGCATGATATAGGGTCAACCCCTTTGTGTCAAAGCAAAATTGTGAATTAACGAGGAATAAACCACTATAAATCAACTACCGTTATAAAGTAACATTACAACTTCGTAAACCATGTACAAGATTCCGCTACATCAAGATGTTACCACATAAAGGAAATTCAGTGACTAACCTTGTTCTCGCTTCATCGTCACAGTATCGCAAAATGCTACTCGCCAATATCGGTATACAGGTAGACACCTGTTCTCCTGAAATCGATGAATCACCGCTTCCGAACGAGACAGCCACGGCACTGAGCTTACGTTTAGCACAACAGAAAGCCGAAAAAGTGGCGCAACAGCATAGTGGCACATTTGATGAGCACATTATTATCGGTAGTGACCAAGTTGCCCTAGTTGAGTCACCCTCGGGCCCAAGGTTACTTGGTAAACCCCTCTCTATCGAAAACGCTGTAGACCAGCTTCTTCTTTGCAGAGGTAAAACCGTAATTTTTCACACCGCTATTTGTTTACACCGTGCAGCGACCAATACAACCGTTACCGAGGTTGAAAAAACAAAAGTTGTGTTCAGACACAACACTGAAGATGCGCTGCGAGCCTATGTTGAAAAAGAAAGACCGCTGGATTGTGCCGGAAGCTTTAAAAGCGAAGGTATGGGCGTTTTACTCTTTGAGCGGATTGAAAGCCGTGATCCCAACAGCCTTATAGGTCTACCCGTCATGTTGCTTAATGATTTATTAGCGACTCATTTTGACGTAGACCTATTGGCAATGGCAGCGCGTTAACCAAGCAGTGCGTGTTCCAACTCTTTTATCGAATGCACCAACGCAACCGGCGCAAGGGCTTCTAAGTGAACTTGCGCGTGAACGCCGTAAGACACCCCTATTCTGTCCATACCAATGGCTTTAGCCATTTGCATGTCGTAGGTAGTGTCTCCAATCATCACCGCTTCATCAGAAGAAAAACCTAACTCATCCAATAACTGTAACAGCATATCGGGGGATGGCTTAGATGTGGCATCATCTGCAGTGCGAGAGCCGCTAAAAAATACTCCGGTTTCAGTTTGAGCCCATGCCCTATCAAGCCCTCGTCTTGCTTTACCTGTCGCAACAGCAAGCGTGCAGCCTGCAGCTTTAAGGCGCTCAAGCATGGGAACTACACCTTCAAACAAAGGGCAAGGAGTAGTGTCTTGTGCAACAAACGCATCTTTGTACGCCTGAACCAATCGCTCGGCTAAGGCTTCGTCACTAATAGCAAAAAGCTGCATAATTGCAGGTTTTAAACTAATTCCGATGATATGCCCTACCTCTTCATACGTTGGAATGGGCATGTCACACTGCTTAGCGGCAAACTGCATACAGTTGACAATTTTATCTGCCGAGTCCATCAAGGTGCCATCCCAATCAAAGATAACCAACTTATACCGCGGGATGCGTTGCTCGGCACTTGTTTTATTTACTTTGTCTGTCTTCATGCTTCTAGCGTTTTTAATGTAGCGCTAAGGACGTCATCAAGGGGTGCAGAAAACGTTACTCGCTCCTCAGTTGCAGGATGAAGTAGTGAAATACTGCGTGCGTGTAGGAAAAGTCTGTTGAGCCCTTTTTGTCGCATAGCCGCATCGAACTCGTTATCACCGTATTTTGGATCACACGCAATAGGATGTCCGGCGTGTAAACAGTGGACGCGTATTTGGTGAGTTCGCCCGGTAATAGGCGACGCTTCAACAAGCGTTGCTCCAGCATATTCTTCCAATATGCGATAGCGGGTTTCAGACGGTTTACCATCGTCACTCACGCTAACCATACGTTCGCCCGACTGTAATATATTTTTGCGAAGCGGTGCTTTAACTTTAAACCGATTGGTAGGCCACTGACCTGCAACTAAAGCGTTGTAGCGTTTATCCATTTTACCTGTGCGCAATTGCTCGTGCATATGACGAAGTGCAGAACGCTTTTTAGCAATTAAAATGCAACCTGATGTATCGCGGTCAAGTCGATGGACTAACTCCATGAATTTGGCATCTGGACGCAGTGCACGCAATCCTTCAATTAGACCAAAGCTTAATCCACTGCCACCATGAACGGCCATACCAGAAGGCTTATTGATAACCAAAATACGGTCATCTTCAAATAATATGTGCGACTCTAGGGAGGCTATTTTATCTAGCTTTGGAGACGGTGCGGGCGCACCTTCCGATACCCTAACAGGCGGAATTCTGATTACATCGTCAGCCTGCAACTTATACTCTGGCTTTACTCGCCCTTTATTCACGCGCACTTCTCCCTTTCGCAAGATTCTGTAAATCATGCTCTTTGGGACGCCTTTTAGCTGCGTGCGCAAGAAGTTGTCAATACGTTGACCAGCGAGGTCGGCTTCTATCGTTACAAAACGAACTTTTTGAGGTGCTTCATCTTTCATGGCGACATTATACCCCAATGCGCAACCGTCGACATACTGGAAAGTTTGATTTTGCTTAAATTTGTTCTTATCGCCTCTTTTTTAAGCAAGCGATGTATTTTGTTGTATGATAAAACCAAATAACCTTGATTTATTCACATGCTATCCTTGCTAAAAACGGCATTTTGGTGCGATAATCATCGACGTTTTTTACATGGATAACTTCGCATATTGACAACGGCTGAGAAAAGGTACAAAACCAAATAGCCCACTGTGTGAAACCCTACGTTAAAAAACACTAACAAGACCGAAGCAACAACACTCGAAAATACTGTGTGTTGTTTTAACTTGTAAACGAAAAAGCATGGTTTGCGTGTCGGTGGCATCAGCAATGAAAAATAATTTTCATACCGACCCAGCTAGAGAGGCAACGACTACACTGCCGTGGATAAAGCGGAGCCATTGCTTGCGAACATAAAATAAGTTTGCCGTTTAGCTAACAGAATTAAATGACAAACAAGCGAATGCATTAACTTCGCTTGTAACAAAGAATTGAGTAATAAGGGCCAGTCGCTCCCGACATCCTTAAAGCAGTGTGACTACACCTCGGTTACGTGCATGCATTAGGCTTGCACCTCTTTGCGAAGGTTTTGAAAAAGCGTTATTAGACAACGTTAAGTCACCCACCAGGGATAATGCGACGTTACAACAAGGTCCCCGTCCAGCCGTGAGGTTGCGCGGTGAGGGTTTGCACATGTCACTTTAATTTTGTGTCTTAACGGCTGTACTAAAAACAGAGTTAGATACAATGAAAAGAATGTTGATCAATGCAACTCAGCAAGAAGAGTTGCGTGTTGCCCTCGTAGATGGGCAGCGGTTGTACGATTTAGATATTGAAAGTCCAGGACACGAACAAAAGAAAGCAAACATCTATAAAGGTAAAATTACCCGCGTAGAGCCTAGCCTAGAAGCTGCTTTCGTTGACTACGGCGCTGAGCGTCACGGTTTCCTACCCCTTAAAGAAATTGCCCGCACTTACTTCCCTAAAGGTTACAAATTCGAAGGCCGCCCAAACATCAAAGATGTGATTAAAGAAGGCCAGGAAGTTATCATTCAGATCGACAAAGAAGAGCGCGGTCAAAAAGGCGCAGCGCTAACAACGTTTCTGTCGCTAGCAGGCAGCTACCTTGTATTGATGCCAAACAATCCTCGTGCTGGCGGTATTTCACGTCGAATTGAAGGTGATGAGCGTACTGAACTTAAGGAATCACTAAGCAAACTTGACCTGCCTGACGGGATGGGACTCATTGTTCGAACTGCGGGTGTAGGTAAGTCTTACGAAGAATTAGAGTGGGATTTAAAAGTACTATTAAAGCACTGGGAAGCCATCTCAGAAGTTGCCCAAGAACGCGAAGCGCCGTTTCTAATTCACCAAGAAAGTAATGTTATTGTTCGTGCTATCCGTGATTATCTGCGTCGCGATATCGGCGAGATCCTTATTGATAAAACGAGCATTTACGAACAGGCTCTTCAGCACATTCAATTAGTACGCCCTGATTTTGCCAACCGCGTAAAATTGTACCGTGGCGAAGTACCTCTGTTCAGTCATTATCAAATTGAAAGCCAAATTGAGTCAGCGTTCCAACGGGAAGTTCGCTTGCCTTCAGGCGGCTCAATTGTTATCGACCCGACAGAAGCATTAACGTCTATCGATATCAACTCCGCACGAGCAACAAAAGGCGGCGATATTGAAGAAACGGCGCTTAATACCAACTTAGAAGCAGCAGACGAAATTGCGCGTCAATTGCGTTTACGCGACTTAGGCGGCCTCGTCGTTATTGATTTCATCGACATGACCCCTGTTCGCCACCAGCGCGAAGTAGAAAATCGCATGAAAGATGCTGTGCGCAGTGACCGAGCACGAGTGCAATTAGGTCGAATTTCTCGCTTTGGTCTTCTTGAAATGTCACGTCAGCGTTTGCGTCCGTCGCTTGGTGAATCAGCACATCACGTATGTCCACGCTGTTCTGGCCACGGCACTATTCGCGGTACAGAGTCATTGGCACTGTCAATATTGCGTATTCTTGAAGAAGAAAGCATTAAAGAAAATACAGGACAGATTGAAGCACAGTTGCCTGTACCTGTTGCGACTTACCTACTTAATGAAAAGCGTAAATCGATACAGCTACTAGAAAAACGCCACGGTGTTAATCTACTGCTTATCCCTAATGCAAACCTAGAGACCCCACATTATCAAGTGTTGCGCCGTCGCCCAGATGACGTTGTATCTGATGCCAGCTATGAAGTGGAATTAATGCCTGCAGTTGAAGCAGAAACAGAAACCACGACATCGGCACCTGTAAAACGCGAAGAACCAGCACTTAAAGGTTTGGTTGCGCCAACAGCAGCGCCAGTAGTTGCACCTAAAGAAACTCCTGTTGCCGCTAAGTCAGACGACGTGCCATCACTATTAGCACGCATTGGCAAATGGATCAGCGATCTGTTTGGCAGCGAAGAAGAGCAAGAATCGAACAAAGATAAAAAGCAACAGTCTGGAAACAAAGGTAAGCAATCGCGAAACCGCAACAATGACGACCGCCGCCGTAAACCGCGCAATAAGAACAATCGTCGCAACAACCAATCTCAACAAAGTAAAGATGGTGAGCAACAAGACAATCGCAAGTCGCGCAATGAACAGCGTTCAGAGCAAGACGACAAGCGCAACAACAAAGGCCGTAAGCAGCAGCGTAAACCTCAGCAACAAAGAGACGACCAGCAGAAGCCTAAACAGGACAAGCCAGACGGTGAGCAGCAAGAAAACCAAGCGCAGAAGAAGCGTGAGGTGGCCGAGCGAAGAAAGCGTCGTGACAAACGCCGCAGCGTTCGTGTGAAAAAAGATGAGAATGGCCAAACTGCCAACGAAAATCTAGCCACGCAACAAGCAGTAGCAGAAGAATCGACACAACAAGTTGCACCAGCTGAAAGCAAACCAAAGCAGTCTAAGCCAAAGCAAGACAGACCAGCTAAAGCTGAAAAGCCTGCAGATACGCACAGTCAGCAAAATAACCAGCAAAGTAACGAAGACGTTACTGAAAAACCGGTTGAAGCAGCACAAAAAGCTGATGTTGCTAATGCACCAGTTGACACTGTTGAAGAAAAGCAAGCTGTAGATAATGCCGAGTCGAAAGACGTAGCGGGTGAAGACACAGCGCAAAAGCGTGAAGGACGTGGACGTTCAAGACGCTCTCCTCGTCATGTTCGTGCAGCTGGCCAACGCCGCAAAAAAGAAGCGCAGCAGACTGACGAAGGTTCAGTTGATAACACGCCTTCGGTTGATGAAGCTGAAACGCAAGCAAAGCAGCCTGGAAAGCTTGAATCGCAAGCACCTGCCCCTGTTGAACCAACGAGCGTAGCTGACGAGCAGAAGGAAGCTCAAACGGTGACAGTTGAAGAAACTCAAGCACAAGAGCCTGGTAAGCTTGAACCTGCAGATGCACAACCTGTCACTGAAGACGCGAAACGCGAAGAGGCCAAAACAAAGATTGAAGCTGTTCAAGACGAACTTCAATTTGAAGCGCCTTTAGCCGATGAGCCATTAGTTACAGAGCCGTCAGCGAGCGAACAGCCTTCAGCGGGTACAGAGCCTTCAGCGGATGTAGAGCCTTCAGCAGACGTAGAGCCTTCAGCGCCTGAACAGCCATCTTCAGACAACGAAGATACGCACGCGTCTGACACAGCTACTGACAACGCAGAGGAAGCGCCTGCAAAAGACACGGCTGCCACTGCACCAGTGATTGAAGAAGCACAAACGCCTAAGCAAGTTGAGATTAACCTTGCCGAAGCGTCGACTTCTGAAGTGAGTACTGAGCAAGCGCCAGTCGCCGAAACAGCGCCAGCTAGAGCGGTTAACAACAGTTTAGCCGCAAGCGGTAAAGGCAAGCGCGGTGCTTCGCATCCTATGGCGCTGCCAACTGCAGTTAACGACGTATTTACTGACGTTGCATTAACAGCAAAAGCAGACGACTCACGCCCTGCCCTTGCCGTTTCGGGCAAAGCAGCAGCAATGACACATGTTTCAGCAAGAGCGTCTGCGCCTACAACACTCCCACAGAGCGTTGATGACGCTGCACCGGCCTCTGCCGTTGTTGAAAGTGAAGCTGATGCAGTCGATGATAGTCAGGCACAAGGCGTTTAATATCTTGTGCGATTGACTCCGCAGTTGAAAAAGCCGCTTCTTAGCGGCTTTTTTGTTCTTAATGTAAGCTATGTACTCGTAATTTTAGCGGCAAACTTCACTCGACCTTATGACAGCATCAATAGACAACGCGTTCATACAGTTTATCGAATCTACCTGCAATGCTCGCTTAAGCGACGTAAAGCTTATCCAGTCGCTGTGGAGCGGTTATGGCGCTTGTTTTCGCGCTAATCTTCACTATCGTCATGCCTACACGGATAGTCAAAACAAAACGGTTCCCGTTGTTGCCAAGTGTACAGCGCCACCCGCTACGTTAAACCATCCTAGAGGATGGAATGGTAAACCTAGCCACGATAGGAAGTTGGCGTCGTTTGCTGTGGAAAATAGCTTCTATCAACACCTTCAACCCTATACCAACGCACAATGTAAGGTTCCGTCGTGCATTGCAACTAACCAGACAGGTAACCGTACATTTCTGGTTATGGAAGATTTACGCGCTTTGGGGTTCACTGAAACCGCAGATACCCTAAGCGTATCCCAAGCAGAAACAGTTTTGTCTTGGCTAGGCGCTTTTCACGCTCAATTCCTCGGTGTACGAGACACCATCAAAAACAAAGGAATTTTGGTTTGGGATGAAGGTAGCTATTGGCATCTTGGCACACGAAAAGATGAATACGATGCAATGGCAGCGGGACCACTGAAAACCCATGCCCATGCTATCGCAGATGCACTTTCAAATGCATCCTACCAAACACTTATTCACGGTGACGCCAAAGTAGCAAACTTTTGCTTTACCAAACAATTTGATAAGTGCGCAGCAGTAGATTTTCAGTACACCGGTTTCGGTGTGGGAGTGAAAGATGTGGCTTATTTTCTGGGTAGTGCGCTCTCAACGCGTGATCAGCACCAGTCCCACACCCGTTGCCTTGATGTTTATTTTGATGCATTAAGAAATGCTTATATTAACCGTTGTAACATGAAATCAACAGAGACTTGCCTGTTACCATTATCACACGCTATCGATATTGACGACGTGATTGAACAGTGGCGCGCTTTATATTGCGTCGCGTGCGCCGATTTTCATCGCTTTCTTGCAGGGTGGAGCCCAAGTCATTGGAAGATAGATGATGAATTAGCCTCTCAGACGGAAAAAGCGTTGCACATGTTTAAGACCTGTTGACGTTTTATTGTAGCGGAACGTGTTCCATCTTGAGCTTGTAAACGTATCAAACGATGAAGTCACATTAACAATAATGACAAGTCGTTACCATGTACAAACGCAAGCTATATTTATTTGGGCTGCTATCTACCTTCATTCTTCTTATTGCGCTAGCAAGTGCCGCTGTTTCAGCACATCTAACGCGTACAAACTTGGCTCAAAGTCAGCTCGCTCAGTCGTTATTGTCTGAACATCAGCAACTTTCAAGCATCTCTTACCGATTGTTTAAGCAACTTACTGATGAGCTTATTTTTGGTAAAGATGCCAACCAAGCCAAAGTTCGCAATAAACAACAACTCATTAATCAGTCAATACTACGCATAAAGCAGCTGGAACTAGAGCAACGTGAAGCACTAGGCGAAGCTATTACCCAAGGCAGCGTTGAAGACACAGATGCGCTGGAGCAACTCATTCAAAGCATTGTCGATGAATTTAGGGCAATTTCACTAAGTAATGACAGTGCACCATTATATCAACAGCAACGTTTGCAAAACCTGCTCGAGATAACCATTGATAATCAATTTCGCGAGGCGATTAACTCTGCGGTAATACGTCAAACACGTGTAGTTTCAGACATAAATGCACGCATTGAAACGCTTAATTCAAGCATTGTATGGTTCACTATTAGTTTGGGGCTTATTACCTGCCCTTTCATACTGCTGGGGTGCTATTGGCTCTTCAACGCGCTATACCAACCGCTCACTATCATACGCACGGGCACCGACGCTATCGCGTCGGGAAATTACCAGTATCGACTACCAGAAACTCTCGACGATGAGTTTACCGATTTAGTGAAAGCATTAAACTCTATGATTGCCAGATTATCGGAACATGAAGATAAAGCCGCAGCGTATCGCAAGCAATTGGAGTTTGAAGTAGAAACTCGCACCCGAGCCTTGAAAGAAGCGAATAGTAAACTTACACAAATCGATGCTAAACGTCGTCAGTTTATGGCCGATGTAAGCCACGAACTACGAACACCACTTACGATTATTCGAGGCGAAGCACAAGTCACTCTGCGCCAGCACAGTGCTGACAATGATGTTTACAAGGAAACTCTGCAAACCATACTAGAGCAAGCGGTTAACTTAAGTAAACTTGTAGATGATCTCTTGCTACTTGCCCGTGCTGAAATGCATGAGTTTACACTCGACTTTTCGAAACACGATTTGCACGCATTACTTGCACAACAAGTTAGACTTTGGCAGAAAGTCACCAAGTCCCGTGAATTCATCTTAAACTGGACACTGCCTCAGCCCGTTGATGTCTTTATTGACGAGGGACGAATAATTCAAGCTCTCACCATATTGGTTGAAAACGCCCATAAATATTCTCGTGAACAAGAACCTATTGCGATAAACGTCAGCGCTTGTGAAAGCATGGTTTGTATCCATGTTGTCGATATTGGCGACGGAATATCGTCAAGCGATCTAGACCATATTTTTGAGCGCTTTGTTCGCCTAAAGAGAAAAGGTGACGGTATGGGCTTAGGACTTTCTATTGCAAAAGCAATTGCTGAAGCACATGGCGGGAAGCTAGAAGCCAAATCAACATTGGGTGAAGGCTCGACGTTTACTTTAATGTTACCGGCCGATTACAGTGGAGATGCGTGAGCATTGTATTTAGCAACAAGGAATTGGGACGAACGAGAGAGTAATGTGAAATGAAAATTTTAATTGCGGATGATGAAGCGCCGTTGTTACGTTTTTTATCTCGCGGCTTAACGGCCGAGGGATACGAATGTGTAGAGGAAAGCACGTTACACAATCTTGTTACTCGCATTCGACAAGAATCGCCTGCTATCGCTGTTTTAGACAGAATGTTTGGCGACGAAGACAGCGTGGAGTTACTCAGTACCATTAAAGCGATGCCCAATGCACCTATGGTGTTACTGCTCACAGCCGTTGATGACGTTAAAGAGCGGGTAAATGGGCTAAAACTTGGTGCAGACGACTATCTATGTAAACCGTTTGATTTTGATGAGCTGTTAGCCAGAATAACTGCACTTAGCCGCAGAGCGTCAGCCCCGCAGGACAGAGAACGTCGCGGGGTCGGCCCGCTCATTATTGATGAAGAGTCCAGAATTGCCACGTTAGAGGGTAAAGAATTATCCCTTACTAAGTTAGAATACGACACGCTCTATTACTTTGTTGAAAATGCCGGCAAGGTCCTTTCCAGAGAACGTATTTTAAGCCGCGTGTGGCGAAGCCATAGCGACCCGCTTACCAACGTTGTAGATGTCTACATAAGTCGCCTACGCCAAAAGCTTGCCCAATGTGAGTCCCTTCACATTGAAACATTAAGAGGCAACGGATACCGACTATCGCAAAAACAATAGCCTACCTTTTTGTACTAACAAAGTAGTTAAAAAGCGGCACACTTGTGTGTAAAGTGGAGGTTTCGAAGATCAACACGGATGTATTATGCCAGAACGCCTTCACCAACTAAGTACACCATCCTCGGCTACTGACGACACCTTAGAAAGTGAACCAAAGCAACATGTAGAAACAAAAGATATTGTTACGCCATATGCCTTTGGCGTGTCTGATTCACTACTTGGTACTCGATTAGCTACCCCTTTTCAACGTGGTGTAGCACAAGGTATCGACTTGTTTTTAGTTGTGGTACTGAGCTCTCTTAATGCATTTTTTCTAGCGGTTATCGCTACAGCCACATTTTATAAGGCGAGTAATAATTTGGCGCATAATCCAAAACGCGCAACCACGCGAGCGTTACTAAGAGTTGGTGGCGCTATTATATTGTTATGGACAGTGCTACTTGCACTTGATTTCGCATTTGAGGAGCCTGCTTATCAAGTAGACAATGAGTATTCAAGCTACGACGATAACACTGCAGATTCAATGGAAATTGAAAATGAGGAGGCCATTGTTGAAAGTACACCCTCTGCGACTTCAACCTACAGTATCATTGAATGGATAAAGGGGTTTATATCAGACCTCGGACTGGGTTTCGGCTGGGCAGCTCTGTATTACAGCGTGTTTACTGCATGGTTTAATGGAAAAACGCCCGGCAAACACATTATGAACATTCGTGTGCTTAAGCTTGATGGTAGCGGGCTCTCATTATGGGAAAGCTTCGGACGCTACGGCGGCTATGGTGCTGGTTTAGCAACTGGCTTACTAGGCTTTATGCAAATATATTGGGACCCTAATCGACAAGCTATTCAGGATAAAATATCTGAGACCTTAGTTATAAGCGCATCAAAATAAAAAATAGCCCAGTACACACTACTGGGCTAAGTGCTACCCTGAAGGCTTGGGAGTACCTGTTAAGGGCGCTAGGTGACCACATGTTTGAGGTCAAGGAGAACACACTGATGAATACTTTCGCATCCACATCTTTATAGTACTGCAGCCTCCTTTCGTTATCATTGGCGCAACATTAATAGAAGATTAATAGCGCATTAACCGATTCTGTGTCGCACAATTCCCGCTAATGTCACCACTGCAATGTCACATTGTATTGAACCTAAATGTTTTGCACACGTAAACATTCTATTAACTATACTTTGCATTACGTAAATGCCATCTAAAGCGCACTGTTTTTTATTGTGTGCTTTTTTACTACCTCGATTAGTAGCCGCCCACTAATCACAAACAAAGCAATGTTTGTCGCAGTCTGACAAAAAAGCCCGGAGATATTATGAAGATTTCGATGCGCGTAAATAATAATGAGCGCGAGCTTGAAGTAGACGGACAAACGCCGCTGCTTTGGGTTTTGCGCGATGAACTTAACATGACAGGCACAAAATATGGTTGTGGAAAAGCGCAATGCGGAGCCTGTACTGTTCATCTAAATGGTAATGCTGTTCGCTCTTGTGTCACGCCAATCAGTGCCGTTAACAACAGTTCTGTCACTACTATTGAAGGTATAGATAACAAAACAGCTGCTGCCGTAATGAAAGCATGGGAATCTTTGGATGTGCCGCAATGCGGTTTTTGTCAATCTGGGCAAGTAATGAGCGCTGTAGACTTACTAACGAAAAAGCCAAATCCAACAGATGAAGATATTGACGCGGGTATGGCAGGCAACCTTTGCAGGTGCGCCACTTATGTGCGCATACGTCAAGCCATTAAAAATGCTGCAGCTGAATTGGAGGCTTAAGAATGCATATGCCACAGGAAAAAACCGTTTTTGACCGCCGCCAGTTCTTAAAGGCAAGTGTCGGTATTGCCACAGGTCTGATAGTAGGCTTGTACCTACCTCTTCGTAACCGAGCCGTTGCCAGTCAAGATACGCCCATGCAACCCAATGCATATATTCACCTGAAACCCGACAACACCATTACGGTTTTGGTAAAACACATAGAAATTGGGCAAGGTGCATTTACCGGCATGGCTACCTTAATTGCTGATGAAATGGATGCAGATTGGTCACAAATGAAAGCTCAACATGCACCCGCGAATGCTGAATTGTATAAAAACTTGGCATTTGGCATACAAGGTGTTGGTGGTTCAACAGGGCTTGCAAACAGTTACATGCAGATGCGCAAAGCGGGTGCCATGATGCGCGATAGTCTGGTAAGAGCCACTGCAGATAAATGGAATGTGAGCCCTGACAGTATTGAGGTAACAAAAGGCGTTATACATCACAAAGCCTCGGGCAAAAGTGCTGTTTTTGGAGAGTTAGCAGAGGCCGCATCAAAAATTGAACCCAACCAAAATCCCGCTCTAAAGTCTCCTGAATCATTTATTTACATTGGTAAGCCAGTGCCAAAAATTGACACTACCGTTAAAACCAACGGCACAGCGCAATTTACACAGGATGTTCAACTACCTGATATGCGCTATGCGGCTGTTGCTCACCCTAGTCATTTTGGCGCAACGATCAAAGAGGTCGATGACTCGAAAGCTAAGAAGGTTGCCGGTGTTCTAGGCGTGCATAAAATCAGTAGCGGTGTTGCGGTAGTCGCTACTTCAACTTATGCGGCACTAAAAGGTAGAGACGCGCTTAAACTCACCTGGGATACAACGAAAGCGGAAACGCGTTCTACTGATGATATAACGCAAGAGTATGTGGATAAAACCACAACCACAGGAATAAAAGCGGCAAGTCACGGAGATACAACGACTGCACTCAAAAACGCACAAAGCACGTTTGAAGCCGTTTACACCTTTCCCTACCTTGCCCATACCCCTATGGAAACGCTGGATGCGGTAGTAAGAGCGAATAAAGATGGAACGGTTGAGGTTTGGATGGGTAGCCAAATGCAAACTGTTGACCAAGGAACGGTAGCATCTGTATTTGGCGTGAAGCCTGAATATGTTTCAATAAACACGCAATTAGGGGGTGGTACATTTGGTCGACGCGCCCAACCTACCAGTGGTTTTGCAAAAGAAGCTGCTGAAATAGCTAAAACGCAACCTAAAGGTACCCCAGTGAAACTAATGTGGACCAGAGAAAATGACGTGCAAGGGGGGCGCTATAGACCACTCACCGTTCATCGCGTGGTTACGGGAACCGACAACAAAGGCAATATCAACGCATGGCAGCATGTTATTGCCACTCAGTCTATTGTAGCGGGCTCGCCGTTTGAGCAAATGATTAAGGATGGTATTGACCCAACATCAGTGGAAGGTGCAAGTGATTTCCCCTACACCATCGCAAACCGTGATGTTTCATTGCATACCATGAGTAACCCTATCCCTGTACTGTGGTGGCGTTCGGTGGGGCATACTCACACGGCATACGTGGTCGAAACAGCCCTTGACCACGCCCTTTCTAGAACAGAAACCGATCCTATTGAAGGGCGCCGTGCACTGCTGAAAGATTCGCCGCGAGATTTGGGCGTATTAAATGCGGTGGTTAAACTTGCTGATAGTGCCGGAAAAACACCTGTGGGCCATGCCCGCGGCATTGCCGTGCATAAATCGTTTGGCACTTATGTTGCACAAATTGCTGAAGTTACCAAAACTGATGACGGCTTGGTGAAAGTAACGCGCGTTTGGTGTGCGGTAGATTGTGGACTGGCAGTAAACCCCGACATTGTGCGCGCACAAATGGAAGGTGGCATAGGGTTTGGTTTAGGCGCTATTCTCGAAGAAGAAATTACGCTAGGCAAAGGTGGTATGGTTGAGCAAAGTAACTATGACTCCTATCACCCATTGCGCATGCCATCTATGCCAGAAGTCGAGGTGGTTATCGTTCCATCAGGAGAATCTCCCACAGGTGTCGGAGAACCAGGCGTACCACCGATTGGTCCTGCTGTGGCCAACGCATGGCGTTCGCTAACGGGTCAAATGATCACCAACCTCCCGATGAACAAAGCGATCCGACGCGCCCAGGAGGCATCATGAACCCTATTAAAGTAACGCTGCTATTTATCACAATTACGCTGTTGGGTGCGACTTTGCTTGACCGAGTACACGCTCACAACCATAGTGCAGATGATGCCAGTTCATTAAAAGCACCTGAGGATTTTAAGCATTTATCTTCAGAGGAAGCTTATTCCAAAGCCGTATTCAAAGAACTGGGCAAAGTTATTCAGCATCCAAGATGTATTAACTGCCATGTTGAAGATGTACTATTGCAAGGTGACGACCAAAAACCACACATGCCACCTGTCGAGCGGGGCGTAGCGGATATTGGCGTACCCGGTATGATGTGCAGTACATGTCATGGCGCTGATAATGTGGATGTGAAAGAAGACTGGTCAATGCCCGGTCACGCACCTTGGAAAGCCGCACCCATCAAGCAAAAATGGCTGGGCAAATCGCTTAGCGAGATTTGTGCACAATTGAAAGATCCTGAACGCAATGGCGGAAAGTCGCTTGATGCCGTGGTTAAGCACATAGCCGAAGATGGCTTAGTGGGCTGGGGTTTTCATCCCGGTAAAGGTCGAGAAAAAGCGCCAGGAACGCAGGAAGAAGCTGGCGCATTAGCAAAGGCCTGGGTGAAATCTGGTGCGCATTGCCCATCTCAAAGCATGTAGTTTAGCGATATAACACAACACTGAAGGTCAGCTTACTATGGTTTACCCGTTGTGAGCTGACCTTATCATGTCGATATGCGGTATATCATCCTCGAGGTACATGTCAGACGTCGCCACAAAACCAAAGCTCTCGTAAAAGCCTTTTAAGTATTCTTGTGCACCTATTTCAATATCTTGACCTGGCCATAAGTTCTCACAATGCGCTATAGCACTTTGCATTAGCAGTTTACCTGCGCCCTTCCCTCTAAATGATTGACGCGTAGCCACACGCCCAATGCTTATAGACGGGTAACTTAAGCCGGCTGGTAAAAGTCGTGCACATGCCACTAACTCTTCGTCTTTAAAGCCCATTAAGTGGTGAGTTTCGCTGTGGCGGTCTTTTTCATCTAGTTCCGGATAAGGGCAATTTTGCTCCACAACAAACACGTCTACGCGCAACTTGAATAACTCGAACAATTGATTATTGCCCAGTTCGTCAAAAGTAAGTGCTTTCCATGTAACTGTCTTACCCGTAGCTTTTGTCTCCGTAGCTTTTACCCCAGGATCTACTGTCCTCATAACCGTATGACCTCACGCGTATTTTAGTAATTTTTTATAGCTTGATGATGCCTTACCCACTTAAATATTCAAGACACATTTTCCATAAGTGAAAAGCAAATGCGCTAAGTCTATTTTGCAACGTAATGCGTCTGTTTTAGCACTTAAAGCTCACTATTAAGCGCAATAAACTTATCAGCTAAATCATCGAGGGTTTCTTTGTATAATGGATCAGGTTTTACGACGTCTATTGGGCAGACTGCCACACAGGTTGGCGCATCATAATGACCTACACACTCGGTACAGCGAACAGGGTCAATTTCAAACACTTTTTCCCCCATACTAATGGCTTTATTCGGACATTCCGGCTCGCACATATCACAATTTATACAAGTCTCTAAAATTTTAAGCGCCACCTGTTACCCCTTTGCATACTGCTTGTCTTGTTTAAACGGATTGCGTGTATCAACGCCTTCGCTTAAGTTCCTTAACAATAATGCGTATGACAGGTCGACTTCAGATGGCACGGGTATTTTTACTTGATGACCTGAGCCTTTGGCATCGTCAATGGCATGGCCATTTTTGTCTAGCATGCTGTCCAGTATGAAATGCAAATTACCTTGTGGTGTCATCAACTCAAGTGAATGCCCCACACAAAACTTATTTTTTACGTCAACAATGGCAAAGCCGGTGGTTTCGCATCGCGATACCACTTCGCCCACAAACTGCTGCTTGTCACTTACCGAATGGCCATATTCGTAATTCTGGTACGCGTGATGAGCATGACGGCGAAGAAATCCTTCGGTGTATCCACGATGCGCGAGGGTCTCTAAACTGGCCATTAAGTTTATATCAAACGGCTTTCCCGCCACCGCATCGTCAATGGCCTTGCGATACACCTGTGCCGTTCTAGCGCAGTAATAATGTGATTTAGTTCGACCTTCTATTTTTAAACTGTGTACTCCCATTTGAGTAAGTCGCTCAACATGCTGAACTGCGCGCAGGTCTTTTGAATTCATGATGTAGGTGCCATGCTCATCTTCAAATGCAGGCATGAGTTCACCAGGCTTTTCTTTTTCCTCAAGCATGAACACGTTAGAGCTCGGCTCGCCGTCACCAAGCGTAGGAATGACAGCGTTTGGATCTACTTGAGTAACCCCTGCTTGAACAATCTCTCCCGTTTCATTCTCTTGTGCACCTTTTACGTCGTACGACCATCTGCACGCATTGGTGCAAGTCCCCTGATTGGGATCCCTTTTATTCATGTATCCCGACAGAAGACAGCGACCAGAGTAAGCCATACAAAGCGCGCCATGCACAAAGACTTCAAGCTCCATGTCAGGGACTTGCTCTCGAATTACCTCAATTTCTTCAAGCGACAATTCGCGCGACAAGATCACGCGCTCGATACCTTGTGTTTGCCAAAATTTTACCGTTGCATAGTTCACGGCATTTGCTTGAACGCTTAAGTGTATGGGCATTTCAGGATATGCTTCACGCACCAACATAATAAGCCCAGGGTCCGACATAATTAACGCATCTGGTTTCATTGCGATTACAGGGGCAATATCTTTAAGGTAGGTGTTAATTTTACTGTTATGAGGCGCAATATTACTGACCACGTAAAACTTTTTGCCCTTCGAGTGGGCCTCTTTTATACCAACTGCCAAATTTTCTAAGCTGAATTCGTTGTTCCTTACACGCAACGAATAGCGAGGCTGACCTGCATAGACAGCATCTGCACCATAGGCAAACGCATAACGCATATTGCGCAAGCTGCCTGCTGGGGCCAACAATTCGGGAACAGCTACAGGTGAAAGTGCTGATGAAGGTGAATTAACATTAGGTGTTTCAATTGACATAGGTAAACCGCTACTAGACGCTTTAAGTAAAAGCGGCGGATTCTATTGAGCGCTAGCACATTCAGCAATCGCTAGATAAGGCGGATTTGATGGAGATCAATAAAATAGTCGCACAACTAGTTTTTTGCGTTTAGGTAAGTGTTTTCTGCCAGTGCATTTTTTATATAGGTAATAAAAAGTTTTACTTTTTCTTGATTGTGGCGCCCCTCAAGACTAACGGCTTGAATAGGCAATACCGTGTCTTCATAGGTATCCAGTACTTTTACCAACTCCCCACTTGCGAGTTCCTCTGCCACTTGATAAGACATGCATCGCGTTACGCCAAATCCGCGCTTAACCGCGTTAATTGCGCTTCTATTCTGATTACACTGATACCGCGGTTTTAGCTTTACGGTTATCGGTTTTTCGTTCGTGTGGTAAGTCCACACGGCGGGCTCATTAAAACGGGTGGGATACACAATAGTATGCTGTTTCAAATCTTCAGGCGTAATTATAGGGCTATTCTCTTGCAAATAGTGAGGCGAAGCGCAGGTCACTCGGCCAACAAAACCCACTGTTGTTGCAAATAATGACGAATCTTTAGGCTTACCGATGCGAATGGCCACATCGATATTATGCTCTATCAAATCCACGATATTGTCATACATAAATCCATTAACCGACACATCGGGAAAATCCTGTAAAAACGAGGCAATTATGGGCGTTACATAGCGCTCGCCAAATAAAATAGGCGCAGTAACGTTCAGTACGCCACTGGGTTTTATTTGAATACCCGCCACTTGTGCTTCTATATGATCGATGTCTTCAAGGATCCGCTTTGCGTGAGTGAGATACTGCCCTCCCGCTTCGGTTAAACGAATTCGCCGTGTCGTTCGATGAAACAGCTTCGTATTCAGCGATTGTTCAAGCCAAGACACTGCTCGAGTTACCGCTGGCGCAGAAATAGTCAGGGCTTCGGCCGCTAACACAAAACTATTGTGTGCTTCGACAGTAACAAACACTCTCATTGCAAATAGCTTGTCCATCGTTCTCTCCCGTCACTTTTCGTCACTCACAAACCAACTATTACAGATAATGAAATAATAACTTTCAAAAATACACAATTATTTTCCAATGAATTAGCAATATCCTTATCACATGAACCTAGTAGTACCCGCCGTCTAATCTGGCAAGGTGCTACGCGCCCAGATGACTTTGTAAGCCTATCTGAACTTGAACTTTAACCCGTAAACGAGGACGAACTTATGTCTACTAATACAGTTTCACCTATCACCCTTTATCAAAATATCAAATCTGGACACTGCCATAAGGTGTCCTTATTTATGCATCTCATCGATGTGCCTTTTACTACCGTAGAGCCCAATATGGGCAGAGGCGAACACAAAGGTGATGCATTTTTAGCAATGAATCCATTTGGTCAGGTCCCTGTTATTCAAGATGGTGGCATTACGCTATCAGACTCCAACGCCATTCTTAGTTACTTAGCGAGCGCATATACTTCAGCGCCTTCAACGTGGTTAGGGGAAACACCACAAGAAATCGCGGCCATTCAGCGTTGGTTTTCAGTTTCTGCAGGTGAACTCGCACGCGGACCAGCCGCAGCACGACTAGAGTATGTATTTGGTGCAACTATTGATGTTGAACGTGTACTCGCCACTTCGGTTTCATTGTTGACGACTATGGAGCGCCATTTGGCAGAGCAAAACGAAAAGTACCTGGTAAGTAATCGATTAACTGCAGCAGATATCGCGATGTACAGTTATATTGCTCACGCTCCAGAAGGTGGCGTTTCATTAGTTAACTACCCCAATATCAATGCG
This sequence comes from Alteromonas sp. 009811495, assembly GCF_028865455.1. Lineage (NCBI taxonomy): Bacteria > Pseudomonadati > Pseudomonadota > Gammaproteobacteria > Alteromonadales > Alteromonadaceae > Alteromonas > Alteromonas sp. 009811495. Next base: position 1,886,169 of record NZ_CP113972.1, on the reverse strand, counting down.
TGGATTGGCAACATTCAAGCGTTACCTGGCTTTGTTGCTATGCCGAGTTCAGAAATTGCAGAAGCTCGAGTATAAATTATGAAAACGCCTCATTCTTCAGACAGTTTAGTACCCGTGTTTCACGAGGGCGAAGTGTTTGCGCAAGATACGTTAGGGATCTCCAAAACGATAGCGCAACGAACACAAGGCTTTATTCGCCCCTTTATGCCAGCCCAGCACAGAGCATTTTTTGAATCCGGGCCATTAATGATGGTAGGACTACTCGACCAATCTGGTCACCCTGTCGCGTTACCTGTCTGGGGAGATGAGGGGTTCGTTCGCTCACCTTCTGAAACGCGCTTGCAACTTGGCTTGTCTCAGAGCGCCTTTGCGTTAATCGATACGCTACTGGGTCTTGATGTTAACACTGGCAGTAAAATAGGCATACTTGGATTAGAGCTTGCGACCCGAAGACGTAATAGGCTCAATGGCGTAATAAGCCACCTAAAGGGGAGTGATATTCATGTATCTGTTGAGCAGAGTTTTGGTAACTGCCCACAGTATATTCATACCAGAGACACGCAAAAAGTCAGTAACTCAGGCGCTTTGCAGAAAGTAACTCACAAAAATGTTCAACGGTACAACGGCCTCACTACTCATCTGCAACAGGTGGTGTCAACGGCTGAAACCTTTTATATTGCATCGCGTCACGCTACACTCGGGCATAATTCAAATGAAGGTATAGACGTGTCTCACCGCGGTGGAAAGCCGGGTTTTATTAACGTTGAGGCTAATTCATTGCTAACACCTGATTTTAGCGGAAACAAGTTTTTCAACACCATAGGCAATATTGTACTAGATGGACGTGTGGGGTTATGCTTTTTTGAAAACACGACGGGGACGCTTCACTTTATACAAGGTAATGCCACTGTCATTTGGGAAACGGACACGCTGCCTGACTTTGACGGCGCTGAACGCTTTATTCACATCACTGTTGAAAACGCAATAAGCATAGATAACCTCTACCCTTTCCGACACGAGGTCATCACACGCTCACCTGCCGTTGATAGCACTGGCGTGTGGTGAGGCGTAGTTATCATATTGCTTATCAGCTTAGCGTGATGTTTTTTTTCGATTGGCTAAACAAAAGCAAAGTGCAAGTGCAAAAAGCCCAAGGGTTGATGGCGAACTCACCGCATGAGTCACGATCGTAAGGTAGCCAATGTCAGCAAATGAAGCGATTGTTGTGTTACTTATCGTGGTAGGAACCGGCCCTAAATAGCCTGTCATGAGATCAGACGCGCCACCAGGCCAACCTTCATCCCAATGGCCGTTTGCGGTACCGGGTCCACCATCTAATTCCACAGGCACAAAATCTGCACCTGAGTCAAATTCTTGCCGATAGATATCAAGGGCATATTCGCCAGTGTAACGACCTGAGCCCTGTACGTAGACATTCTGCGTGCCAGGAAAATACCGTCCCGCATCCCACAATGTACCAAAGCCAATGACATGCGCCATTTCATGTACAACAACATCAAATAATAGATTTGCCCGCTCAAGTGCATCAAGGTCGGCTGTATCGAAGCGCATAGTACCGCGCGTGGTGTAAATGATCCCTACGTCAAGCGCCTGTGCGATTGAGCTTGGCCCCGCTGAGCCCAGCACATTTCCAACGCCATCGATGTTTTCACCACTGGCAGAAATAACCAAATTAAGGTTAAACGCGCTTTGCACACCTGGCAGTACGAATTCCCAAAAGTTTACAGCATCATCGAAAATATCGGCTTGAGAGGACGATAAACCTCCCACATTGTTCACTGTAATGTTAAAGAAACCCGCCATGCTCTGCGTGCTTACAAACAGCATGGCAAAAAGGAAAGAGCGAATACTCGACATACAAAAGCGCATACTGGCCAGCCTCAGGAAATTCACGGTGAATTGCTTATCTAGTTATAGACAAGATTGTTGGATTGCGAAACTACACGTAGTTAGATTCGAACTAAAGTCGAAAATGATTAACGTTATATCTCGATGATGAATCGCGCCACTTTGATATCGCCTACCTCTATGGTTGAATCAAGCACACCACCCACTGATTTGATCATGTTTTGCGATGCGTGATTATCAAAGTAACAATGAACATGTAATTGACTGTTATTGGCGTGGCCAATATGGCGTGATTTTGCTATTTCACATGTCCATCTTAGCAGCAGTGTGCTCAAGCCTTTGCCACGGGCACTTGGCCTGATTCCTAAGCCGATATGACCGCCCACATGGGCTATTTCGGCATTCAGACGCTGTCTAAGGTTAGACACACCTAGCAAGGTGTTGCCACGCACTAACCAGAATGTAGCACTGTCTACATACCCTTTAGGGAGATCAACACCTAATCGAAAGGCTTCTAAACGGTCAAGATAATGGTTAAAGTCTGACGCATCGAGATCTAACACAAACGGATAGCGCTCTTCATCGCCTAACTCAGCAATGTATTCACGATAGCTAGATTCAAAGCGCGCAGACGGCGTAACCAATTGATACGTCACGCCATCAATACACGACTGTTTTAAGAATTCAGACACGCTCATCGACTCAATCAATTACCACGTAAGATCGTCAGGAATTTCATAGTCTGCGTACCAATCGTCCTCGTCTTCATCTTTACCATCGTTACCACTCTTATCAAGGTCAGCGCGGTAAATCACAGAACTTGCATCGCGCTGGGCAATTTTGTCAGCCACCGGCGTAGGAACAAGTTCATAGGCATCATCAAGTAACACTACGGTTAAACGCCCTTTTGTCACTTGTTTATGCATTTCTTCACTCACGTACATACGCTTTACCACGTTGTCATGAGTGAAGTTCAACACAGTGTCGCCTTTACGGTCTTGCTTATTAACGGTAATTAATTGACGAACTTGTGCCGCTATAGAGCGTTTTTCACGCTCTTGCTGCTGAAGCTGGTTTAATTCGCGCGAACGCGCTTTCTTTTCTTCAGCTGCTTGTTGGGCCGCGATAGTGGCTTCATCTACCACGGGCTGCTTTTGTTTGTTCTTTTGCTTCTGCTTTTTGCGTTTGTCTGCGCGTGCTTGCTTTGCTGTCGCTTTATCTGCTAAACCAGCTTTAAGCAATTGGTCTTGTAATGAGGCCATGCTTTTTCTCTACTACGTAAACGTTTTTAGTATTGTACAACGTTTTGGTTACTCGCAAAAAGCCCGAGAAAAACTCGGGCTTTGTAAGAGCGTGTTAACAAGCTAAATGCTTATTTTTTCTTTGCTTTGGGTTTTGCAGCTGGCTTCTTGGCCGCTTGCTCCTGCCACTTACCATCGTCGTACCACGCCGACCAACCTGTTGCTTTGCCATTTTCGTTTTCAGACATAACATACTGTTGTTTGGTTTTTCTGCTATAACGCACGATAGCAGCATTGCCGTCAGGGTCGGTTTTTGGCGCATCTGCCAGATAGTAGAACTTCGGTGAAATTCTATCTCTAAAGCGTGCTAACTCTTCCACTTTTGGCGCGCGTGTCTCACGCGATTTAGGGAAGTTATGTGCAGCTAGGAAAATACCTGAAGCGCCGTCTCGCAACATAAAGTGCGCGTCTGACTTTTCGCACGGCAATTCCGGTAAATCAACAGGATCTTCTTTAGGTGGCGCGGCTTCGCCGTTGCGCAGCAATTTACGCGTGTTCTTACATTCTTCGTTAGTACACCCGAAATACTTACCGAATCGACCGTTTTTAAGCTCCATATCGCTGCCGCATTTATCACACTCGATAATGGGCCCGTCATACCCTTTAATTTTAAAGGTGCCGGTTTCAACTAATGTGCCATCACACGTAGGCGTGTTACCACAGACATGAAGCTTACGCGTTTCATCAACAAGGTAGCTGTCCATTGCGGTTCCACACTTAGGGCAACGCTTTTTAGAACGAAGTGCTTCTGTTTCCAGCTCTTCTTCATCATCAACCTTCACCACTTCATCACCTGGTGTAAGGTTCATGGTATTAGTACAACGCTCCTTCGGCGGCAGATTGTAGCCAGAACAGCCCAAGAATACCCCTGTTGAAGCTGTTCGCACATTCATTTCTCGGCCACACTTGTCACACTCTATGCCCGCAGGTACAGCTTGATTTAAGCGCATACCGCCTTCTTCAGGGTCTTTTTCAGCGTTTAGCAACTTGCCATAAAAACCGCTGTAGAAGTCGTTCAGTACGTCTTTCCAATCTTTATTGCCTTCTGCAATATCATCAAGCTGTTGCTCCATGTTTGCAGTAAAGTCGTAGCTCATCAAATCGTCGAAGTTTTCCATTAGACGATCGTTAACGATTTCACCCATTTTCTCTGCGTAGAAACGTTTATTTTCTAAACGAACGTAACCGCGATCTTGAATAGTTGAAATAATGCTAGCGTAAGTAGAAGGACGCCCGATACCACGCTTTTCCAACTCTTTAACCAACGACGCTTCGTTAAAGCGTGCAACTGGCTTGGTAAAATGCTGTTTAGGATCAAGCGCTTTCAAGTTAAGCACGTCGCCTTTTTGCACATCAGGCAACATTAATTCTTCATCGCCCTTCTTGCGAAGCTGTGGCTGTACACGTGTCCAACCATCAAACTTAAGCACACGGCCTTTTGCAGTTAATTCATAGTCACCTGCAGCAACCTTAATGGTTGTTGCATCATACTTAGCTGGTGTCATTTGACACGCCACAAATTGACGCCAAATCAATTCATATAAACGCTGTGCATCGCGTTCCATGTCACCTAAGCTTGCAGCGCTAATACTTACATTCGATGGACGAATAGCTTCGTGCGCTTCCTGAGCCCCCTCTTTGCTGCCGTAGCGAATGGGTGAGTCAGGCAAATATTTGTTGCCAAAATTATCTGAGATATAAGCACGTGCACTATCCAGTGCTTCTTGGCTCAAATTAGTCGAATCGGTACGCATATACGTGATGTAGCCAGCTTCATAAAGTCGCTGCGCCATCATCATGGTTTTCTTAACACCAAAGCCTAAACGCGTACTTGCGGCTTGTTGCAATGTCGAGGTAATAAACGGTGCAGAAGGACGGCTTTGTGTAGGCTTCGACTCACGGCTTTCAACGGTATAGTTCGCCCCCTCTAAGGCGGCCAGTGCCTTATCAGTTTCGGCCTTATTTTTAGGCTTAAACGCATTCCCTTGATGCTTGGCAACCAGCATGCGAAGGGCCGCTTTTTCCTTACTTGTTAAGTCGGCATGTACATCCCAGAACTCTTCAGGAACAAAGGCTTTAATCTCGCGCTCGCGCTCAACAACCAAGCGAACTGCAACCGACTGAACGCGTCCAGCGGAAAGGCCGCGCGCAATTTTTTTCCACAGCAGCGGAGACACCATAAAGCCGACAACGCGGTCTAAGAATCGACGAGCTTGTTGGGCGTTAACCCGAGAAATGTTGAGCTCACCTGGGTCTGAAAACGCATCTTGAATGGCATTCTTAGTGATTTCGTTGAATACCACACGCTGATAGGTCTTATCTTTTTTGCCTAGCAACTCTTGCAAGTGCCATGCAATCGCCTCTCCCTCGCGATCCAAATCGGTTGCGAGATAGATAGTGTCAGCATCTTTAGCCAGCTTTTTAAGCTCATTAACGACTTTTTCTTTGCCTTGTAGCACCTGATAGTGTGCTTTCCAGTCTTTCTCTGGATCGACACCCATTCTGTCTACAAGTTTTAAATATTCGTGTCGGCGAAGGTATTCTTGTCTCTCGTCTTCGCTTAAAGTTTTGAGTTCTTTTGCTGGTTTTTTAGGCTCTACTTTGCCTAAAGCCTTCGTTGGAAGATCTCGCACGTGGCCAACCGAACTTTTTACGATAAAATTTTTGCCAAGATATTTATTTATCGTTTTCGCTTTGGCTGGTGACTCGACTATGACCAGTGATTTTGCCATATAATTGAACTAAACCTATTGATTTTAAATGACTTATTACGTCAAATACTGAAAATTGGAGCAACCTTGCACTATATATAGGGTACTCGCTCTTTTTTAACATATATCTACAAAGTGAATGGAAAACAAGATCTTCTTCATACTTATTCTTTCTACTGCTTTAAACGCGCACAAAAACCGTTCAAATTTTAACCACCTTGATTGGCATTGCCTTTAAAAGCCGTATAATGCCAGCCATTACAACCTAGCATGCGTCAACGCAACCGTGCGCTTTTGCATTGAAGTTTGACACATCTAACCTAAGCCTACTGGGCAATAAAAGTGCATCATTTGTCTTTCCTATCGCCTTAGCAGCATAGAAGCCAAATGAGAAAACACCAAAAATGAGGGAATGTATGAAGCAGTTTGAAGTCAATTTTGATGGCCTTGTTGGCCCTACCCATAACTACGCTGGCTTATCATTTGGTAATGTTGCTTCTTTGAACAATGCAAATGCTGTAAGTAGCCCAAAGCAAGCCGCCAAGCAAGGACTTGCTAAAGCAAAAGCGCTAGCAGATATGGGAATGGTTCAAGGGGTTTTAGCGCCGCAAGAACGCCCAGATATTGCCGCATTGCGCAGATTAGGCTTTACAGGCTCTGATGCACGAGTGCTTGAAAGCGCTGCAAAGCAATCTCGCGAGATTTTCTTAGCATGTTGCTCTGCTAGTAGTATGTGGACTGCAAATGCTGCTACGGTGTCTCCTAGCGCCGATACTTCCGATGGACGGGTGCACTTTACCCCTGCAAACTTAACAAACAAGTTTCACCGTTCATTAGAGCCACAAGTCACGGGTAATATTCTGCGCGGGACCTTTGCGAACGAAAAGCATTTTGCACATCACCAGCACTTACCTGACAATGAACATTTCGGTGATGAAGGTGCCGCTAACCATACGCGTTTATGCAGCAACTACGGCCAAGCCGGTGTTGAGCTATTTGTATATGGCCGTCACGCATTTGACACCAGCAAGCCTGCACCTAAAAAATTCCCAGCCCGTCAAACACTTGAAGCTTGCCAAGCCGTTGCGCGCTTGCATGGTCTAGATGATGATGGCGTTGTTTACATGCAGCAAAACCCTGATGTTATCGACCAAGGTGTTTTCCACAATGACGTTATTGCGGTGGGTAACCAAAACGTATTGTTTTTCCACGAACAAGCGTTCTATCAAAAAGAAGCGGGCCTAAAAGAGCTACAGGCGAAATTTGGTGATGAGCCACTGCATTTCATTGAAGTCCCCACCGATGAAGTGTCGGTATTAGACGCCGTGAAGACGTATTTATTTAACACACAAATAATTACGCTACCAAGTGGCGAAATGACTATTATTGCGCCGACAGAGTGTGAAGAAAATGACGCGGTTAAGCGTTATTTAGACAAGCTTGTCACACTAGGCACACCAATTACGTCGGTAAATTATTTCGATGTTAAACAAAGTATGCGTAATGGTGGTGGTCCTGCTTGTTTGCGCTTGCGCGTTGCGATGAATGACCAAGAGTTGGCAGCGGTTAACCAAAATACATTAATTAACGACGCACAATTTGCACGATTAAATGCGTGGGTAGATAAACACTATCGCGATCAGCTGAGTGAAGATGACTTGCGTGATCCGCAGTTACTTATTGAGTCACGTACTGCACTTGATGAGCTAACACAGCTATTGAAACTCGGCTCTGTTTACCCATTCCAGCAAGGGTAAAATAAGGGAAAAGATAAACCAAACGTAAAAGCCGGCTTCAAAGCCGGCTTTTTATTTTCTAATTTACCGCATATGCCTTAAAGACCCTATGGCGTTACTTCGGTACATTGATCTTCGACACCAAATGGATTAGGCGGTGGCGGAGCACCTTCGTCGGTAACATCATCGCCAGAAATGCCTAACGTATATTGCATCGTTGCTCTAGCTTCACTGCCCGTCGACTGACCAAATACCGTAATGGTAGCGTCGTACCATACTGCATAGCTTCTCGGATAAATATACTCAAGCTCTGCATAACCGTTTTCGTCAGTAACTGCATCACCTGCAAACGAAATTGTACCTACCAAACCTGGGGTCAATTGCATATCGCCGTTAGTGTCTTCATTACTAGGCGTTGTGTCTAAAATACCATTATCATTGATATCTTCTGATCTACAGTTCTGGTTAGTGACTGCAACCCAGATAGAATCATCTTCATTAAAGAACCAGCTTCCTGTGCGATATTCGCCGTCGTTCACAAATTTAACTGGACTTACTGATGCAGTAAGGTTCACTCCACTCACTGGACGACCTACTGAATCTGATACAAATACACCGAAGCGTTTCGTGTAAGATGTTGAGTTTGGCTTTTCTATTTCATTACTGATACCAATAGAGATATCAAACGCTCGTGCACCAACGGTAAGCACAACGTCATCTTCAATAGCTGGGTCATCTGCAACAAAAGCAGTAATTACCACAGCTTCTTGAGATGAAACAGAACCAGAGGTGAATACAGTTGTTGCAATCCCTTTACTGTCGGTTGTAGCTTGGGATGGAGACACAAAGCCTGTCGACACATCTGAAACAGTAAAGTTAACCACGCTATTTTTGACCAAATTGCCTGCTTCGTCTCGCACCACTGCGCTAATAGTACTTGTCTGCCCATCAGGACCAAGTATATCTAATGACGCGTCTGCAAGAATTGTGTGTGGTGTGGTCGCAATAAACTCAATTTGGGTTAGCGCAGAAACCAACACGTTTCCACTTCCGTCATTAGCTGTTGCCGTAATTGAAGAGATTCCGGCATTTGTTGAGCTAATATCAATAGTCGCCTGACCGTTGGAATCGGTAACGACAGTAGGGCCACCTGAGATTACACCGCGCGATGCACTAAAGGTAATGTTTTCACCAACTACAGGTGTATTGTTTTGTCGCCACTGGACCGTAATCGTTTGCGATTGTCCTACAGGCACTTCCTCTGTAGGCAAGTTTATAAAGTTAAACTCGTCTTGTTGTACTTGAACGGTAAAGGTTGCATCTGCATTTAGTGCGCTCGCAGTTATCGTATCTTCACCCGACGTAGATGCCGTGTATGTCACAGTTGCTTGACCATTTGCACCAGTATTCACGGTGGTAGCGCTAAGTGAGCCATTCGTTGCAGTTAACACCACATCTTGGTTCAAAATAGATGTTCCGTCTGAATCCTGTACGCGAATAGTATAGTCAACACTGTCGTTTAGAATTACCGATGATGCACCGTTAATTGTTACTTCAGTGCCGGTAATGGTGATATCAACGGTTTGTGTTAGTGAACCTGCTGAAGCAGTAATAGTGATGGTGCGATTGGACGCATCGTTTTGTGAGGTTAAAATAGCGCGTGCAGTACCATCAGCTTCGGTCTGAGGTTGAGTCAATTGCAACTCTACGCCTGCACCTGACTGAGCAGAGAAACTCACATCAACACCTTCCATCAATACACTTTGATCATTTTTGACTAGCGCAATTAACTCGACTTCGTCGCTGCCGCTAGACGCCAATTGAATACTGTTTGCGTAAAGTTCTAGTGTAGCCGGCTCTTCACTAACCACTGTGCTACCTGTCGAGCTAAATGTAGTAGAAGCTGTCTCGCCAGATGCCGTTGTAACCGTGACTTGCCCATCACCAGACGCTGTGCCAACTGACATACCTATAGTGGCAACCCCTTCATCACTGGTAAGTGCGGTCGCGGTGTCATTGGAAAACTCGGCTAAGTCGTCGTTGCTAAGTGAAAAGGTTAACAGCAAATCGTTTTGTGGCGCACCCGAGGCATCGGTCACTGTGGCAACGGCTACCAACTCGTTGTTTGACGTTAAATTGTTGTCTTCTTCACCTGCGGCATTCTGCAATGTAAGGGTTACAGTAAGTTCGGTTGGTGTAGTCGATATTGCGGTAGCCGAGAACGTTGTACTTCCGGTTTCCCCCGTGCTCAAACTCGCCGTTATCTCACCATCACCTGACGCGGTGCTGGCATTTAGCCCAATGCGCGCCACGCCATTATCGTTGGTACGAGCCGTACCCGTGTCGTTGGCGAACTCAGCTAGCGCGGCATTGCTCAATGAAAAACTTAATAGTGCATCTGAGTGCGCATTTCCGTCTTGATCTCTTACCGTTGCAACAACGGTTAAGCTATTGTCTTCAGATAAATTATTGTCGCTATCGCCGGACGCATTTTCCAGAGCAAGAGAAATTGTATAAGTAGGTGTGGTCGTACCACCGCCGCCACCGTTACCCGTGTCGGTATCATCTCGAGAGACTGACGAACCGCCTCCACCACATGCTGTTAGCATAAATATTGCGCTAAATACGCTTAGCGTCTTCGCGAATGTCGACATAATTCGTTCCTGAACCTCTTTTATTGACAATTGCGTCGTTTTTTATGTTTAAAAATCAACTGAATCTGGCACACTACGGGTGATTAAAAATATAAAAAATGCACAGGAAACATTAATGTCTTCATCTGCACACAAATACAGTTTAACCGCTCGCATCTTTATCGGCATGTTTGCCGGTATCTTGATTGGTGTCTTACTTCAATTACTGTTTGATGATAGCGGAGATTTTGCGTTTTCGGTATTCGGTTTCGAGTTCTCAACGTATAACATTCTTGTCGAAGGTATATTTTCTACCTTAGGGCAAATATTTATCGCCAGTTTGAAAATGCTGGTTGTCCCTTTGGTGTTCGTCTCTCTAATATGCGGTACTAGTACACTGTCAGACCCCAGTAAACTGGGTCGTCTGGGGGTAAAATCTGTCGGTTTGTATATTGTCACAACGGCCATTGCGATAACACTGGCTATGAGTATGGCATTGCTATTCCCTCCAGGTGAAAGTGGAAATCTGAGCACTGACGTCGTGTATCAGGCTAAAGAAGCCCCGAGTTTGTCTGATGTTATTGTGAATATGTTCCCTAGTAACCCAATCAATTCAATGGCACAAGGCAACATGCTGCAAATTATTGTATTTGCTGTGTTATTTGGTATTGCAATGGCCATGACTGGCGATGCCGGAAAGCGTCTTACGGCAGTTTTCGAAGATATCAACACGGTAATTATGCGCTTGGTAACCATTATTATGAACCTGGCGCCATACGGTGTATTTGTGTTAATGGCTAAGTTGTTTGCAACCGTAAGTGCCGAGACCATTTATGATTTAGTTAAATATTTCGGGCTCGTATTTATAGTGTTAATTATTCACGGACTCGCAACCTACTCCATTTTGCTTAAGCTACTATCAGGCTTAAGCCCAATTATGCTATTTAGAAAAATGCGTGACGCCGCGCTGTTTGCGTTTAGTACTTCAAGTAGTAGCGCTACCTTACCGGTGACCATGGAGACCGCCAAAAACAAGTTAGGTGTCGGTAACTCTGTATCGTCTTTCACCTTGCCGTTGGGTGCGACTATCAACATGGATGGTACAGCCATAATGCAAGGGGTTGCTACGGTATTTATTGCACAGGTTTATGCCGTCGACCTCACCATGAGTGACTACCTAATGGTTATCCTTACCGCAACGCTTGCGTCTATCGGCACAGCCGGTGTACCAGGAGTGGGCTTGATTATGCTTGCCATGGTACTCCAACAAGTGAACTTGCCGGTGGAAGGCATTGCCTTAATCATTGGTGTAGACCGCTTGCTAGACATGACGCGCACGGCAGTTAACATTACCGGCGATTGTATGGTGTCGTGTATTGTTGCAAAAAGTGAAGGTGATCTTGACGAAAAGGTGTTTAACGACCCGAAAGCAGGGCTTAAAGAAGAAGATGTTGATTTTGAACACTTCGAGAAAAACACCTAGACATGTACACAGGCAAAAAGGCAGCGTTAACGCTGCCTTTTTTGTGCGTGTCTGATATTGGTTATGGTACCCGCCGAAAGCCTATCCGCTCAGAGTAAGTAAGCTACCATGCGGTTTCTACGCGGTTTCGTATCAATGCAATGCAGAAGATGGGTTTACTTTGGCTGCTTTGTGCGCTGGGTACAGTGTTGCAACCACGCTAAGTAGCATCGCCACAACGGCTGTAATAACCACATCTTGCCAATGCAAACTCGACGGCAGAAAGTCAATGAAGTAAATGTCGCCAGACAGCACTTCTACGCCCAAGGCATTTTCAATAGATTTAACAATACTGGACAAATTTGGTGCAACTAATAACGCTGACAATACACCAGCTGTTATACCAATCGCGCCATTAATCAGCCCTTGATATATAAACGCATTGCGGATCAAACCATCTGTCGCTCCCATGGTTTTCAAAATCGCAATTGCAGATTGTTTTTCTCGTACGGCCATTACCAGCGACGACACAATGTTAAAGCAGGCCACAGCAATAACGAGCGTTAGTGCTATATAAACGACAACCTTAACTAATTGGATATCGTTGTAAAGGTGTCCTTGTGTTCGTGTCCAGTCAGACATGTATACCGCTTGTGGGAAGCTATAGCCTATATCACGCATTTTTTGGTATGCGATAAAAGGGTCATTAAAAGTAAATCGAATGCCTTGCGCTTCAGCGACAATACCCGCTGCTTCAGACGCAGCTTGAAGATGCATCAGTCCTATTTGATTATCGAGTTCCCCACCAATAGATAACACGCCACTCACCACTAATTTGACACTTTTTGGCGCTTTAAACGTTAAATCTGATGTGGCCTGTGGAATTAGAACCTGCAACGAATCTCCTGGCTTTACGCCCAACGTACTTGCAATCCCCTGCCCTAACAACAAACCAGAAGGTGTGTCGACAAATTGCTGCCAATGCGCCTTAGAAACTTGGTCTTCATAGGGGTTTTCACCTTTAGTGATTGGCACACCCGTTATGCCAATCGCCTTTAACTCGCCCTTGTATTGCAACATGCCAGTGAGTGTTGTGTAAGGCGTCACTTTTGCAATCTGAGAGTCTTGCTGAAAACGATAGAGTTGAGCATCTAAATGTTCAATTCCTCGGCTATCTACACTAAACAATTCGCCGTGAGGTATGACTTTCAAAATTCGGTTAGTAAGCTCTTTTTCAAAGCCATTCATGACACTTAGCAGCACAATAAGTACAAAGCACCCAAGAGCAATACCAACGGTTGATGACATTGAGATAAAGGAAATAAATCGTTGTTGTGCACGCGTTTTTCTAAAGCGGTTGGCCAATTCCAATGCCAGCATTACACTGGCTCCTGAGCGGGTTGGTTACTCACAAGTTGACCATCTTTTATTTTTAATACGCGATCCATTTTACTTGCCAGCGCTATGTCATGTGTTACTACGACAAATGCGGTTTTCTTTTTTTCACTTAGTGAGGTAAGTAGCTGATAGATTTGTTCGCCTGTTGAGTCGTCTAGGTTGCCGGTTGGTTCATCGGCCAATACAACAGAAGGTTCAGTAACCAGTGCTCTAGCAATGGCTACACGCTGGCGTTCTCCGCCAGACATTGCCGATGGTAAACGTGCTTGACGGTGAGATAACCCGACTTCGTTTAACAATACTTGTGCTTTCTCTTGCGCTGCTTTAGCAGAAAGCCCGCGGATCCGAAGAGGCATTGCTACATTTTCTAGTGCGCTAAATTCACCAAGTAAGTGATGAAATTGATAAATAAACCCCATTTCATCATTGCGTAGCTTAGCCAATGCATTAGGCGACAAGGTATGCAGTTTATGCCCTTTAAACTCTACTTCACCACGGGTGGGCTTATCAAGGCCGCCAAGTATATGCAATAGTGTACTTTTACCCGACCCAGAGCTGCCCAGTATGGCTACGTGCTCACCGGCTTTAATAGATAACGATACATCGTGAAGCACTGGTGTAGCAGTACTTCCTTCGTTATAAGTCTTATGTATATTGCGGCAAAGTAGCACATCCTGCATGGGGTAAATCTTCTCGTTCTTTTCAAAAGTAAATGGTATCGCTAAACCCTATCAACACCAATGGAAAAATAAAAGCATGCATAGCATTTTGGTGTGATTGCGCAAAAGACAGACTAAAAATAGGGATAAACGATTTATATCTGAAAAAGACGTACTTGTACGAGATGTCTAAAAGGAATTATTTTGAAAGGGGAAATTGCCATTTATCTTTAACTACATGATGAATGAAACCTAAAGATAAATGGCGGAGCGGACGGGACTCGAACCCGCGACCCCCGGCGTGACAGGCCGGTATTCTAACCAACTGAACTACCGCTCCGCATAATGGGAAGCGCGCTTATTTCGATTAATGGCGGAGCGGACGGGACTCGAACCCGCGACCCCCGGCGTGACAGGCCGGTATTCTAACCAACTGAACTACCGCTCCACATAATCGAGAATGCGCTGTATAACTAAATGGCGGAGCGGACGGGACTCGAACCCGCGACCCCCGGCGTGACAGGCCGGTATTCTAACCAACTGAACTACCGCTCCGAAGACCTTTTAGTTATACCATTGAAAGAGTGGCGGAGCGGACGGGACTCGAACCCGCGACCCCCGGCGTGACAGGCCGGTATTCTAACCAACTGAACTACCGCTCCACATCTTCAATGTTATCAGTCATTTGACTTGGCTGTTGTTGCCCTGTCCCCTGACTGCGGCGCAGATAATACGTATTCCCCCATGTGGAGTCAACGCTTTTTATTAATAAAATTGTCATCTGCGGTTTGTTTGCCTGTAATTTAGACATTGTGACGAAATATAATTCAAAGTGAATAAATTAACGCCACCAAATTCTAAACAATAGTTAGCAGAACCAACCTATTCCTATTTCGCACTCTCTTTTGGCTTTTTCTTAAATATGCCAAAAAGCTTCATTAGTCCTTTAGGTTGGCCTTCCATAGTAAGATCAGCATCAGTGGTGGGACTTTTCTCCTTGTTCACGGGTGCTGCTTTAGCTTTATTGCCTTTTTTACGCTTCAGGACAATAACCACAGCAACCACAATACCTAGTAATAAAATGGAGCCGTTTACTGCCACAAGCAGCAACGTTAACGTAGTTGGATCCATTTCATCTTTTTCTGGCATCTTTTCACTGTCAGCGTTTTGCATGTCAGCAACAAGCGGTTCGCTCCCATCGACGATAGGATCGTTACCATCAATAAGGGGGTCTTCGACTTCGGGTTCTGCTGGGCCTTCAGCTAAGAAGGTGTACTCCGGTACATCTAATATAAAATCCCTTCCATCCGTCGTCGTACCGTAGGCCGTTAACTTTACGCGAAAGATACCTTCTTCATAAGCAACGATAAGATGTTCTCTGGGCTCGCTACCGCCTTCGGTAAGCGAGAAATTTTGCATATCTGAATTTGGAAAACGTATTTTGCCGTCAACTAACAGCGACTCGATATCAACCAACTCTCGGTTCACGTCGATAATAATCTTGTGATAACCCGCACCGCCTCCATCAAGCACAACGTCAATTGAAACTGGGTTTCTGTGCAAGATAACCATTGGGCCTTCTTGCTCTCTGGTGTACATCGGTGTTTTCACCCGAAAAATAGGTTTCCATTCACCTGGAGCCACTTTTAAGTTGAACTGCCCTGTAAAAATGCCATCACCCGGACGCTCATCCATGCCCCGACCATTGTCTTGAAAGGTTGCTATGTTTTGATCGTCAGCGCCAAAATTATCGTAATTGGGATTGTTTGTACTTATGAACTCGATATCTAAATCGACAACATTCCTAAACTGCTTGTTCTCGATAAGCTTGCCGCCGTTAGTTAAATAGGCAGTAGACTTTAATATTTCGCCAGCGAATAAGAGCGTAGGTAATGGATCAGCATGCAATTGCACATCGGATAGAACCATCACTTTACTGCCCTTCAACACTTGACCAACAGCTTGCCATGGGCCAGGGACTGGGTTCTTTATTTTGATCATGTCGAAAGTATCGGCGTCGTACCACTCTACTTTCTCTTCATCTACTCGGCTTTGAAACAACTTAGAGCCATCAGGTCGCACTAGTACCACAGGTGCTGAACCATACTCTCTAAAAAACACCATGGTGACTTCTTCTACGTTGTAGTCCACCCTGAAACGATTGCGTAACAGCTCAATAGAGTTAGTGTATTCATCACCTAAATCACTCAACGGTGATAAATTAGTTTGCTCTTCTTGTGAGTTTGTATTTTGGTTCTGTGAGTTTTGTGAAGAAGGGCTTTGCGCTGGTGTAGCTTGCACAGCACCGTCGAGCCGTTGGCGCGCCTCATCTTGCTGTGCAGCTTGTGATTGCGCAGCGACGTGTGTGTGCATAAAGGTTAATAAAAAAAGTACACTATAAAACCACACTTTCACGCTTAGCTGCTCCTGCATTCATTTTTTTGAATTGTTGATAGGTAACACTGCCCTACTGGCGAATTTAAGACACGCCTTCAGGCTCGGGACGCCACAAGCATTTGCCCCCTGCATTTTGCACAATGTCTAAACGTGCCTCATGCTGTGTTAATTCATCGGCGCTAGCTTTAATAACCTTTAATTTATTTGCGTTGCGTTGAATACGTCGAATAGCAGTTGAATCTGCATCGCTGCTTCCCGTTGAGGCTAGTTTAAGCTTGGTTTGCCCACCGGTCATTAACAGATATACGTCTGCCAAAATTTCAGCATCGAGCAAAGCGCCGTGCAACGTTCGGTGACTATTATCTATCCCGTATCGCTTACACAACGCATCTAGATTATTTTTCTGACCAGGGTGCATTTGACGCGCCAATACCAGGGTATCGAGTACGTCGCAGATATTGCTAGTAATAAGCCCTTTCGTGGCAGGCTCCATATTAAACTCATGATCCATAAAGCCAACGTCAAACGGCGCGTTGTGAATAACGAGTTGGGCACCTTTAATGAAGCTCACGAATTCTTGAGCAACTTGAGAAAATGTGGGCTTATCCGCTAGAAATTCATTAGTAATACCGTGAACTTCGATGGCCTCTTGTTCAATATGGCGACCTGGATTGATATAAACATGAAAGTGGTTGCCCGTAAGACGACGGTTCACAACTTCAACACACCCAATCTCGATGATACGGTGGCCTTCTTTTGGCTCAATACCTGTGGTCTCAGTATCTAAAACAATTTGGCGCATGGAACCTCTACTATTATTACGCTTTCATTTTTTGATAGTATATCAACCCCTTTGCAAGACGCTAAGGGAAATGCACCGATTATATCAAGACAGATAAAAAAGTAGCACTGTCTGTAATAGTTATTACAGCGGTAAAAAGGAACCTAATGACGCAAAAAACCTTACACATCTATACTGACGGCTCTTGTTTGGGCAACCCTGGTCCCGGCGGGTATGGTGCTGTACTTATCTATAAGCAACACCGCAAAGAGCTAAGTGACGGGTTTGCTCATACCACGAATAACCGTATGGAATTGTTAGCGCCTATTGAAGCACTAAACAGTTTAACTGAGCCGTGTAATGTAGAGATGACCACTGACAGCCAGTACGTTAAAAACGGTATTAATCAATGGATCCACAATTGGCGCAAGAACGGTTGGCGTACTGCAGATAAAAAGCCGGTCAAAAATGCTGACTTGTGGCAGCGCCTTGACGAAGCAGTAAAAAAACACAATGTTAACTGGCATTGGGTGAAAGGCCATTCTGGACATCCAGAAAACGAGCGATGTGATGAACTGGCCCGCAATGCGGCA
Organism: Alteromonas sp. 009811495; assembly: GCF_028865455.1. Taxonomy (NCBI): domain Bacteria; kingdom Pseudomonadati; phylum Pseudomonadota; class Gammaproteobacteria; order Alteromonadales; family Alteromonadaceae; genus Alteromonas; species Alteromonas sp. 009811495. Next base: position 1,868,629 of record NZ_CP113972.1, on the reverse strand, counting down.
GAAGCTAAGCCTACCCAAGTAGATGCAGGCTTCACTGGCTAATTAAGTAACGGCTTTTAACCTCTACCACGACACCACAATTTTGCCTTGCGTATCGTTGTTCTCTAACCGTACGTGAGGTTTATCAATGTCTTTTATCTCATAATGAGTATCAATGTTTACCTGCAATTCACCGGTACTAAAAGCGTCTAAGCACACACTTGAAAAATCGTGAATTAAATCTGCTTTATACTCATCATTTCGATTGCGCAATGTCGTGCCGATAATGGAAGCTCTTTTACCTAATAGCAACGCCATATCAAGATTGTCAGCATAGCGACCTGCCAGCATTGCAAGATACACCACCAAACCGTCTTGCTTGAGTACTTTTAGGTTTCGATTGAGGTAGTCGCCCCCAACCATATCAAGCACCATATTGACGCCTTGCGGCCATGCTTCTCTTAATACCTCATCAAACGCCTGCGTTTTATAATTAATAAGCTGCTCAGCACCATTTTGACCGCACAATGCAAGTTTATCGCTGCTAGACGCCGTTACTGCGCAATGCACACCCCAGTACTGACATAGTTGCGTGGCCGCTAGACCAACGCCGCTGGCTCCACCATGAATAAGCGCATATTCGGCCGGTTTAATATGTGCAATAGTTCGCAGACATTGGAACGCAGTTAGAAATACTTCAGCCAAACCTGCGGCTTCATAAAAAGCCATCGCTTTCGGGATACGCATTAAGTGCGCTGGGTTTACAATGACTTCACTGGCATAGCCTCCTCCAGCGACAAGCCCAAAAACGGCCTCACCCACGTTAAATTTGCTGACGTTATCGCCAACTTCACTGATAACACCAGCAACCTCAAGTCCCAGAATGGTACTTTCTCCAGGTGGCGCAGGATAATGCCCCTGACGCTGTAGCGTGTCGGCGCGATTAATACCAAACGCGCGAACCTCAACTTTCACTTTGTCCAAAGGTGTTGTTAACCCTTTTTGTGATTTAACGGTTAACTTGTCAGGTCCACACCCTTTTTCATAATCGACAAACTGCATTACAATCTCCGTTTCGTTTTTTCGTAACACCCTCGACATCTGTGTCTATACTCTCACAATACTGTGCGCGTTGACTCATAACAATGCAATGTTAATTGGCATCCACCAACAACCATTTAACGATTTAAGTCTTTTGGGATTTGCGTATAATCGCGCCCTCACAACAGAAACACGATTACACACGAGAAACTACATGTCAGCACACGTCATTTTGCAGCCATCCCGAGACAAATCACTTCGTCGCAAGCATCCATGGGTTTTTGAAAGTGCCGTTGCCGAAGTAAAAGGACGCGCGCGTATGGGCGACACCGTCGACGTATTTGATGCTGAAGGTGACTGGTTAGGACGCGGCGCATTCTCTCCAAACTCTAAAATTCGTGTGCGCATGTGGACATTCAAGAAAGAAGAAAGCATTGATAATGGCTTTTTTCTACGCCGCTTAGAAACGGCATTACAACTGCGCAGACGTCTTTTTGACCCTGCAAAGACGAATGCATTTCGTTGGATAGCGTCTGAAAGTGACGGTCTGCCCGGCATTACTATCGACGTATACGACAATGTAGCGGTAGTACAACTGTTAAGTGCTGGTGCTGAAAAACACAGAGACAAAATTGTCTGGGCCATTACGAAACTGATGCCCGACGTTCATGTGTATGAAAGAAGCGATGTTGACGTACGTAAAAAAGAAGGACTTGAGCCAGTCACCGGCGTTCTTCACGGCGAACCACCTATGCAGGTGACGGTAAAAGAAAACGGTATCAATATTGTGGTTGATATAGAGAACGGCCATAAGACAGGCTTTTACCTCGACCAAAGAGACAGTCGTGCTGCCGCCGCGCATTACGCTCAAGATGCGGATGTCTTAAACTGTTTTAGCTATACAGGTACTTTCTCATGTTACGCCCTAGCCGGTGGCGCGAAGTCAGTAACTAATGTTGATGTATCACAGCCCGCACTTGACCTTGCCAAACACCATGTAGCAATTAACGGATTTGATGAAAACAAAGCCAGTTATGTGAATCAAGATGTATTTAAGGCACTTCGTGAATATCATGACAGCAACACACAATTCGATATGGTGATTTTAGATCCGCCCAAATTTGTTGATAGCAAAGCGTCACTCAATCGCGCTGCGCGAGGGTATAAAGACATCAACCTTTATGGCATCCATGCAGTAAAATCAGGCGGCTTGCTATTAACCTTTAGCTGTTCAGGGCTAATGCCCCAAGATCTCTTCCAAAAAGTGGTCGCAGACGCCGCACTTGATGCAGGGCGCACAATAAAAATTATTGCGCGACTCAATCAAGCGTCTGACCACCCAATTATTGGAAGCTACCCTGAAGGATACTACCTTAAAGGCTTGGTTTGCGAAGTCACCGACAATTAGTTCTCCTCACGGTAACGCTTTAGGTAGTGGGCTAGCCACTGTTTTACAGCGTTAGCTTTCTATAGTGTGAACTGAGTGCGAGGTCGAATAGAGGCTCGTTTGCTTTTTTGATGCACGTGCCCTCGCTGCTCAAGCTTTTTCCAAACCAACTCGTGAAAATAAAAGGCTATAGTGTTAATTGCCGGCTCAATCAGCGCAACCGCGCCCCCCACTACTGCGCTGCCCGTGAGCAAATACGCCACTGTGAATGCGACACTGAAGTGCAGAATTGCGAATGTTACTGTCTTTTTCATCAAAATAACCCTCTTGTCCACCATAACGGACCAAATCGTTAATGAGAATTATTATTAAATACGAAAAAAGAAGAAAATGGATTTACTCGAACAGAATGTTCAAGTTTTTAGATTGGCACATAAGACGAGCAACACAACTCGTCTTGAAGGTGAAACGGCTAGACTGCCGTTTCGGTGCTTATTTCATTTGAGAGATTTCAACGCCGATTACGCAGCTCGATTCAGACTCAGGCTCACAACGTACTACCGTGGCAAGTGCTGCCAAAGACGGTATTTGCGAGCTCGATGACTCAATCGCTACGCTTACTTGGGTACCCACTTCTATAGATGGCTCATCTACTTCAAGCGACATACCTGTTGCGCTGATATCTTTACACATTGCCTGCATGGTGCGGCTCGACTCATCGTCAGTGATCTGCAACTGACAAGGCGAATTTACCATCATCCTGAAAAAATTTCGCTTATCGTCGTATCCCAACATGTCTACTTCTCCCGAAAATTAGCGTAACGCTTACGACTTCATTTGTTGTTATAGGGTGCTGATGATCAGTTGTCAATCAGACTGTTTAATTATTATTCAAATATTCACACAGACCCAGCGTATTTATTACGTCACTGCCACCAGTGTCGAATTTAACTATAGTCTTTAAATGAAATCATGTCACTTTGCACGCTAGAATTCATTCAAATAAAGCGTGATGCGTTTTGCGGAAATGGGATAGGCCGTACCAAGCTGCTGAGCAAACAGTGAAACGCGCAATTCCTCAATCATCCACTTCGCGTCTTTAAGGTCTTGTGGCACTTTACCCTTAGGGTATTTAGCACACACTTTCTCCCATTCCTTTATCGACTTTTCGACGGTTGCCTGATGCATTCTGTCCTTGTTCGGGTCAATTGGCAGTTTTTCAAGGCGACGAGCAAGCCCCTTAATGTAACGGTTCCAATCATCAAGACGCGCTTCGCCTATCTGTGAAACAAAACCCGGGAACACCAGCGATGCAAGGTGTGCTTTGCAGTCACCAAGTGCATTTATCATTGTTAAAGGCACGTTGCCTTTCATTTGTTTCTGACACTGATGCGCAAGTGTTAGCCCCTGCTCAACCTGTTTAGCAATTTCTAACACACGGTCATTTATATCTGCGCGCGCTATTTCTAGGCACGCCTCAAAATCGGCTTTATTTCGAATATCAGTGTTATTGGACTGACAATAATCGCTTACAATGGCGTCTATACCGGCAAAAATACAATCATCAATAAGCGCCTTTACTTGACCAAAGGGATTGAAATACAGACCCAGTTTCGCTTTATTCGGTAGCTTATTTTGCAGGTAATTGAGTGGAGAAGGCATCGCATTTTTGATAAGTACATTCACGCCTTGCTTGTGCATGGCCTGCGCTTTTTGTGCTTCATCGATAAGTGCGATATCCACTGTATCGCCTTTTTGTACAAGTGCAGGAAATGCCTGTACTTCAAACCCTCCCACTTTTTGCACAAAAGTTTCGGGGAGGCTTTCAAAGTCCCATTGCGAGATATCACTTCTTTCTAGCTCTGGTGTGGCGGCTTTTTCAAAGGTTTGCTTCACCTGCCCTGCACACTGTTGCTTGAGCGCATGTAAATCATCTCCCTTGGCAATATTATCACCGCTGTCACTTACCACGGCAAAGTGCATTTTTAAATGCTTATCAAGCTGCTCAAAGTTCCAATCCTCACCGTCAATCACAACCCCCGTCATTTTGCGTAGCTTATCGCTTATAGCCTCAACAATAGGCACCGGGCGGTTGTTTTTGTCTGTTTCGCTAATATCTGCCAAACACGCTTGTGCAAAGTTTGGCGCTGGTACAAAGTTCCGACGTAGTCGCTTTGGCAATGTCTTTATCATGCCTACAATCAAATCGTGACGTAAGCCTGGCACTAACCAATCAAATCCTACGTTTTCAACTTGATTTAACACAGGCAAAGGTATCACTACGGTTACACCATCATCTTCAGCGTTTGGTTCAAAATTGTATCTAAGCGGTAAGGTTATGTTGCCTTGACGCCATACGTCAGGAAACGCGTTGGCAACCGACTGACCCGGCTGCTGGCGATATACGTCTTCTTCTTTGAATGTAAGCGCGTCGTTGCTGCCATGTTGTTTGAACCACTTTTTAAACGCGGCATCGTTATTAGCTTCTACCGGTATGCGTTTAGCATAAAAGTTCACCAACTCTTCATCATCAACGATAAGATCGCGACGTCTCGTTTTCTGTTCAAACTCATCAGCTTGTTCTAGTAATGCCTGATTTTCTTGTAAGAAGCTGAAGTTTAGCTTGGTGTTACCTTCCACCAATGCTTCACGAATAAAGAGTTCATGACAAATTGGTGGGTCTATAAGGCTATAGACTTTCGCCCGCTTCATCACAATCGGCAGCCCGAAAAGCGTTACTTTTTCATAAGCGATGACTGCGCCACGCTTTTTCGACCAATGTGGCTCAGAATAACTACGCTGAACCACATGCTCAGCAAGTGGTTCAATCCAGGCAGGATCAATTTTGGCAACCATGCGGGCAAACAACTTAGATGTTTCAACTAACTCGGCGGCCATTACCCATTTGGGCTGAGATTTGGCCAAGCCGGAGCCGGGAAAAATCATAAACCGTGTGTTGCGTGAGCCCATGTATTCACGTTCTTTATCTTTAAAACCCAAGTGGGATAACAAGCCGCTTGCAATCGCCTGATGAATGGCCTGATAGTCAGCGTCGTGCTTTGTAATGCCCAAGCCTAACTCTGCTATCGACTTCTTGAGCTGACTTACGATATCTTGCCATTCTCGCATTCGTAAATAATTGATGAAATTCTGCTTACACCATTTGCGAAGTTGATTTTGGCTTAGTGCATTTTGCTGAGTTCTAAACGCTGTCCATAGGTTGTATAGGCTTATAAAGTCAGAATCTTTATCGTGATATTCACTGTGCTTTTCATCCGCTTGTTGTCGCTTTTCTTGCGGCCGCTCTCGTGGGTCTTGAATAGATAAACCCGCAGCAATAACCATGACTTCATTCACAGCATTGGTTTTTTCAGCCTCAATCACCATCCGAGCGTAGCGGGGGTCAATGGGTAACTTCGCCACTTGTCGACCGAGTGGTGTCAGCTGCATCTTGCCTTTTCGCTTTACAATGGCTTGAATTTCCTCAAGCAGCCTAAAACCGTCATTAATGTTGCGATTATCTGGTGGCTGAACAAATGGAAATGCTGCAATATCGCCAAGCCCCAACGCCAGCATTTGCAAAATTACAGAAGCTAAGTTGGTACGAAGTATTTCTGGGTCAGTGAACTCTGGGCGCCCCAAATAATCCTCTTCACTGTATAATCGAATACAAATACCGTCAGAAACTCGCCCGCATCGCCCAGAACGCTGATTAGCAGAGGCTTGTGAGATTGGCTCGATGGGTAAACGTTGTACTTTGCTGCGCGCACTATAGCGAGAAATACGCGCAAAACCGGGGTCGATAACATATTTGATACCAGGTACGGTAAGCGACGTTTCGGCCACGTTGGTCGCAAGCACGATACGCCTGCCACTATGCGATTGAAAAATGCGATTCTGTTCAGCGGCTGACAACCTTGCATACAAAGGCACAATCTCTGTATTGCGATAATGTTGCTTGCTTAGCGCATCTTGAGTGTCACGTATTTCACGCTCACCACTTAGGAACACCAGAATGTCACCCGGCGCTTCACGCATAAGTTCATCTACAGCATTCACAATAGCGTCGCTTTGGTCAATATCATCACCCGCATCTTCAGGTGCGTGATAGCGAATTTCTACAGGGTACGTTCTGCCGCTCACTTCAATAATGGGCGCATCATTAAAATGCTTAGAGAAACGCTCAGGATCGATAGTAGCCGAAGTAATGATAAGTTTTAAATCTGGGCGCTTATCGAGCAACTGACGCAAATAGCCCAACAAGAAATCGATGTTCAGACTGCGCTCATGGGCTTCATCGATAATAATGGTGTCGTACTGATTTAAAAACCTATCTTGCTGCATTTCAGCAAGCAACATACCGTCAGTCATCAGTTTAACGTAGCTGCGCTCGCTCACCTGATCGCTAAAGCGAATTTTGAAACCGACCTTCTCACCTAAGGGCGTATTCAATTCCTCTGCTATACGCGTTGCCACACTACGTGCTGCAAGACGTCGAGGCTGTGTATGGGCAATCATACCGTTAACGCCACGCCCCAACTCTAAACATATCTTGGGGAGCTGCGTCGTTTTACCCGAGCCTGTTTCACCCGCAACAATCACTACCTGATGATTAGCAATAGCTGCCTTTATATCTTCTTTCTTGTCACTAACGGGTAGAGGTGGATATTCAACATTAGGTAAATTATCTTGACGCCACGTTCGCTTGGCAATTGACGCATCAATGTCTTTTACAAGCTTGTCGTACTGCGCTTGCACGTTGCCTTCATTAGTAGGTGTCTTGTCGCCTTGACTATTGCTAGCGCTATTTTTGCTTAGATCTTTGTTTTCTCTATCATTGAGTTTCTGTGAAAGCTGCGTGATACGACGTTTCAGTCGAAACTTATCAGCACTTAAGCATTCGTCGAGTTTGAGGTACAAAGGTTTTATGGCAATGGGTGAAGACAAAATTGCATCCTACAGAATTTCTAAAAACAACAGTCGTTAGGTCCGCTCTCGCACCATTTTATCGGCTCGATTCAAGCTAGCGTCGCCATCACTGAACAGCGTGCGCCAGGCTTCAGATAGTTATTCTGAGCCTATTGTTTTACATTTGTCGTTGGACCTGAATGATAATGGGCGGTGATCCTAGAAGATACCGCCATAAAAAGCCAGTACAAGGCTGCGAAACACCACACAGCACCGTACATCAAGCAGTTGATACTACGTATTTTCAAGCACTTTGGGTTAATTCGTCGTCTTGCACTTCTTTAAAACGTGGAAACCCAAACCAAATGGCAGCGACACCAAAAACAAAAATGAGCATGGGATACCAGCAGTATGGCGTTATCGCTAATGGCGAAATACCCACAACTGCGGCAGCACTAAGTAATTGCGCTCCATAGGGTACAAGCCCCTGAAAGCTACACGAAAATATATCGAGTAATGACGCTGTGCGACGAGGGTCAACGCCATATTTTTCGTTCAAGTCTTTCGCTATCGGACCGGCTGTAACAATAGCTATAGTGTTATTTGCAGTCGTAATATCTAAAAAACTTACAAGGCTTGCGATACTAAATTCTGCCCCTTTTTTCGAGGTTACTTTACGCGTTAAACGCTCAATTAGCCACGTTATACCGCCGTTGGCGTGCATGAGTGCGACAATACCACCAATGGTGATCGCTATCATCGCTAAGTCCTGCATCCACCCCATACCCTTTTGAATACTTTGCATCATTGAGAGCGGTGTAAAACTGCCTTGAACCACCCCCACAACGCATGCGCTGGCTATGCCTACAGCGAGTACACTTATAACGTTAAAGCCGGTAAGTGCGAAGGCGATAATACAAAGGTAAGGAACAATTCGCCAAAAGTCGTAGTCTTTACCTTCCACAATTCCCGACGTGTCAACGTCAATCATCAGTAGAAGCGCCATAGTCACAATACAAGCAGGAACTGCTACCATCAGGTTCGCTCGAAATTTGTCTTTAAGCTGCACACCTTGCGTACGTGTTGCAGCAATGGTCGTATCTGAAACAAACGATAGATTATCGCCAAACATGGCGCCACCAACTACAATGCCGAGTGCCATTTCTACCGGAAGCCCAAGGTTTGCCGCAAGGCCTGCACCAATAGGAGATAGCGCCGTTATCGTCCCCATCGACGTGCCCATCGCGAATGATATAAAGCAACAAATAAGGAATAAACCAGGCAAAATTAGCGCCGAAGGTACAAATTGAAGTGCCATATTCACGGTGGCGTCACGCGCACCAATATCAATGGTTACTGCATAAAACGCACCTGCCAATAGAAAAATTAGCACCAGTAAAATAATGTTCTTATCACCACCGCCTTTGCAAAAGGTTTGTACTTTCTGTGAAAAGCTAACCTTTTCTCCTTTAGGATTAAGGCATAGTCCGTAACCTGCACTGATAAAAAACGCCACAAGAATAGGCATAGCTGTTATGTCATTGGTAGTAATACCGGTTACAACGACAAGGACTACAAACAGCAATATGGGAGTAAGACCTAGTGGGTTTGGCGCTACTGAACTATTTTGATGCACTTAAAACTCTCTGATGAAATTTTGCGTTAACTTAGCTAAAGCAACATTGTGTTGATGCAATAGAAAAATAAGACAGTGAAGAATAAAAGGTTTTGCTTGTATTGCAAAGGGAATTAGCGATGATAAATGGAGTGAGTAGATAGAAAAAGGGAGTTTGGGAACATCATCATTGGTATTACCACGCTGACTCAGTTCCCTATCGTAATATTGGCAAAACTGGCTACCTAGCCCGCGCGCTGATAACCATCATTAAGTTGAACATCAATAGCCCGCAATACTTGTGTACGGTTTATACACCCTAACAGTACGCCGTCATCATCCACTACTGGGTACACTCTCGGTTTGTCTTTTAAGAGCAACTGCGCCAACTCTATGACCGACATATAAGGCTTTATTGTTATCACTGGTGTTTTCATAATTTCGCCGACGCGGCAAATTTGTTCACGGTAATAACTAGAGGCAATCATTTGCGCTATACAGTCTTGTTCTGATAAAAAACCTACCACCCGCCCTTTAATGTCAAGTACAGGCCCACCACTTTGTCCGCTCGAAAGTAATGCCTCAACCGCCTGCGCCACAGGCATGTCAACATTCAGCTTAACCGGATGGGTATTCATATAATCACTGACTTGCAACGATTCCATTTTCTTTTCTCCAGCCGCGGCGCCTACGGTGACCGATACTGCATTTATTTGGCGTTACGGCACATCAATTATTCTAGACACATGTGAAAGCTTTCCCCCACATACTAAAGACTAGACGTTGAAAGCTCTGCAAGCCAACTTTTTAACATTAAAGTTACAATAAACATGTGCTTCTTCGTTGATGGTGTCCACTAAGACGGTAAAAGACACCATCGAACCTGATTAGCCTTTATATATGGCAACAGTTACCACACCTTCAGTACTAATACTGGCGCGGTACATTCCTTTGGAATTAAATGGCATGGCTATATTACCCAGCTTGTCTATAGCAATTACACCACCGTCACCCTTTGCTTCAACCAACACATCGTTGATAACTGTGTTTGCGGCTTCGTCTAAACTCACGTTTTGGTATTTCATACGAGCGCAAATATCTGCTGCCACATGGTAGCGAATAAAGTATTCGCCATGCCCTGTTGCCGATACTGCACAACTTTCATTATCTGCGTAAGTGCCGGCGCCAATAACGGGCGAGTCGCCAATTCGGCCATAGCGTTTAGCAGTCATGCCTCCGGTCGACGTGCCAGCCACTAAGTTGCCTTCGCTGTCTAGTACAACCGCCCCTACGGTGCCAAACCGTTCGTTGCCTTGCTGGCTTCCATAACCTGTTGATGCTTGGGCCATACGCGCTTTGGCTTTATCTAATGCTTGCTTGCGAAATTCAGTATCAAATATTTTGTTATCCACCTGCTCTAAGCCATTTTCAGCAGCGTAAGCTTCAGCGCCCTTGCCCGAAAGCATGACATGAGGAGACTCATTCATTACCAATAATGCCGCCTCAATGGGGCTTTTTATGGTTTTAACGCCTGCAACTGCGCCTGCGTTTTTGGTTCCGCCGTGCATAATAGACGCGTCTAGTTCATGCTCACCGTCAAACGTGTATACCGCTCCAACACCTGCATTAAATAGTGGGGAAAGCTCCAATATCTTAATGGTTTCAACAACCGCTTTTTCGCCTTTCACACCTTGCTTAAGTAGTGAATAGCCGTGCTCCACAGCTTCTTTAAGTTTTGCCTTATACGCTGCTTCTTTTTCAGGTGTCATTGAAGACTTCAAAATTGTGCCAGCACCACCGTGAATGGCTATGGCAACATTCGGCGTTGTTGGCTTTTCACCATTTGCGCTCGCTGATAGGCTTGCAAATAGCATCACGAACACAGATGTTAGAAGAATAGAAGCGCGTCTTGAATACGCGGCTATTAGAATAATTGCATCGCGGATTGTTGAGGTGGAAATGGTTAGTGGCAAAGCGCTCTCCTTGGTCATTTGTTATTCTTCTGTTGTACAGGTGAAGCATTTATCAAGCAACCATACTAGATGGAAATTCACGAGTTTTCTATGTGCTGTTGATTGAGGCGCAATCTACCTAAAGCGTGCTTTTTAACAACATGACTATGCCACGTCCATTATTTTTAAAAACAAGGATAAATCCGCTTCCACCGCAGGTACTTGCTCAAGCGCGTCATACCATCGCTCAGCCTTAGCGAGTGCCCAAAGCGACTCAAAGTCGCTTTGCAATTGCACCGCGCCAATATCAGCAGACATGCCTTTTAACTTCAACGTAAGTAATTTCACCTGTTCAGCGTCTTTATGTGCTATGGCTTTTTCTAGCAGCTTCACTTTATCAGGCGCACTGTTAGCAAACATATTACAAACACGAGAGAACAGTGCTTTATCGCCTTTTATTCTAGCTATCGCATTATCTTTATCCCAATAGCGACTCTTAGGTACTGCACTGGACAACCCCTGCACTTCGTCATTGATATTATTAATCAGTTTGTCGACCAACGGCGAAACGTTATCGGTATGATAACCCGACCTTTTCATCCGCTCAGCTAACCAGCGCTTCACTTTAGGAATAAGTACTTCGGCCATCACTGGCTTTGTTGTGAAGTCATCCATGCCCACTTCAAGACACTTTTCTCGCTCGCCTAACATCGCGCTCGCCGTCATGGCTATAATGGGGACGTCTATGAATGTTTTTCCAGCTTCACCATCCCTTATTGCGCGAGTTGCTTCATAGCCATCCATATTAGGCATTTGACAATCCATCAAAATGGCATGGATCTGTTGTTGCTTTTCTTCACATTTCTGTAAAAACGAAATGACCTCTTCACCATCGTTACAGGTAAAGACATTTATTGGTAACCCCTCTAAAACCCCTTTTGCAACTTCACGATTTATCAGATTATCATCGACAACAATAACGTTGGCATTATCAACAGCCCGGGGCTCTTTTGAAGCGGAATAATCAGTGCCTTGTAAGGTCTTTACATTAGAGTGTTGTCCTAAGTCATCCAAGTGAATATCTGAACTTATGGGCGTCAATGTTGCGCCGTGGTGCGTTTTAGAAAGCGTTGTGAGCGTTGTACTGAATAAAGGCTTGTGCAAATATTGGGGCACGACTTCTGTATACTTATGCTGAGCCGCGTCAATGCGTTGAAGTATATATACCTCAGGCATGCTGTCCTTTTGACTGTTTAGTGCAGCCTGCTTCCATATTTCGTCTAGTGAATACAATAAAGCACTTGATTCGTCTAGCAATATGGCGTCATAGCACGTCAATGTTATGTCCATTCCCGCTTTATCATCAATAATGTCTACCATTGCGCCGGCATCAAGCAACAGTGAATAAAGGTTTTCTTCCAGTGGTTTGTATGGCGCACTTACTGCCCACTTTTTATGCGGGCATTCACTATTTGTTTTATACTTAACATTGTTGTGAGCGTCTTGATTTACGTGTGAAATGGGATAAGTAACAAAAAACGAAAACGCACTTCCAGCATCTTGCGTTGACCTAAAGGAAATATCGCCCCCCATCAATTGAGATAATTGTTTACAAATAGAAAGCCCTAGCCCAGTTCCACCGTATTTCACGGCGACGTGAGAATCAGCTTGAGTAAACGGCGTGAAGAGTTTCGACTGATTCTCCTTTGCTATCCCCATTCCAGTATCAATAACGCTAAAATGAAGCTCTTGTTCTTCACCCTGCCCGCTACAGATTGCCGCACTCAACAGGATATGACCGCTTTCTGTAAATTTTATCGCGTTGTTTAACAGGTTGTTGAGAATTTGACTTATTCTATGAGGGTCAGAGTAAACTGTAACGTCTGATAATGCAGTTGTGTCGACGAGTAAATGCAGCCCTTTGTCTGCGGCTTTCACTACAAATACTCTTGCCAGTGATTCTATAAGCGATATCGGATTAAAATTCTGGTTATTAATATCCAATTTACCCGCTTCAATTTTTGACAAATCGAGTACGTCATTGATAAGTGTACTTAAACTATTGCAGCTTACTTCCATCATCGACAACAACTGCATCGACTTCTCGTTAAGCGAATGACGTTTTAGTAACGACAGTGATCCAACAATTCCGTTAAGTGGCGTACGCATCTCGTGACTGATATTAGAGATAAATGCACTTTTTATTTCACTGGCCTTCTTGGCCTCTTTAGTTGCCGTAACTAGGTCAATCGTTCGGCGCTGCACTTTCTCTTCAAGCTCCAAATTAATTTTCTCTACCGCGGCTTTGGCGTGGCGTTCGTCAGTAACATCTCTTATCACTACCGCTATACCTGTTAAATTATCCTCATCATTGAGAATTTTCGACGCGGTAATTTGCAGGTATTTTTCATCACATGAATTATCAGAGAAATGTGCTGAAAAGGTAGTTTGTGTCTCAGCTTCGGAAAACGCCATTTCCAAGCCCAACGACGCAAGGGGTTTACATGAAGAATAATGATGACCTATTACTAACTGGCTTGGTACACAAAACATTGTTTCGGCTGCCATATTCCAGCTCTTTACCTTGCCTTTGCTGTCAACGCTAAAAATGGCATCCTTTGAACTTGCGACAATAGCGGCTGACTCTCGTCTGAGCTTAGCTAGCGCTAAACTGCTTTTACTACTTCGGTAGACAAACCATAAGATACATGCCAAAACCGATAGAATTATCAGGACAAAGCTATAAACAGCTATGCGCTTGTCACTGATTATGCCATTAACGCTATGTTGATACGTTAACACATGCAAATTAAGCGGCTTGAGTGAACTTGTAGGCGATAAGTTAAAGGATTGCGTTACCGCATAAAACGCTTCATCAGAATTTCGCAGAGGCTGAATAGTAGCGAAACCAGGAGATAAAGGAGAACGGTATTCACTCGACCACTTCACTTCCTTGTTAAGGTCTTTTGAAAACACTTTATTGGGGTCTGGATGTACAATGAAAAAGCCATCGGCATCCGTCACGATGAGTTGTTGAGCACCGAAGAGCATGTCTTGCATTTTAGTCAGAAGGATCTGCGCGTTAATATTTGCGATTATGAAGCCAAAACGCTCGCCATTTTCACTGAATAAGGGCAGCGACAAACGCAACACACTCTTATAAGGAAACTCTATTTCTCCGTATTCTCGATTTAGATTAATGTTGGAAATGTAAAATTCATTTCTATTTTTGCTAACACTTTCAACATAGTAATCGCGATTACCTTTTTCTTGTAACTCAGGTTGAGCAACAATTTCTATACTTTTGCCGACTTGCTCGACCCGAATAAATTCGCTTCCCTTTTCATCGGCAAGTATGATTCGCAGTTGGTCAATTTCCCTATTATTCTCCATAAACACTGCAAACATGCTTTCAACTTGGCGCTTCCACTGCTCCGTTGACATTCCCTCTTGGGTATCTACTTTGTCATTCAAACTTGCGTCAACAACCCCTTGCACAGCAGGTGAACTATGCAAAAACCGCAATGTATCCATATAGGTTCGTAAATTCGCATCCACTACGTCCACAACTTCCTGAGCGCTTTCTGTTAGTGCTTCAAAAGTCTGTTGTTCGGCACTTTGGCGAATGCGGTTTTCAAAAAAGACAACTGTAACAACGATAAGGAAAATTGAAAGTGCCAAAGCCCACAGCAAAGTGCGCTTTGCTTTTAGCAATGATAAGTGATGGAGGTTTGCGGACAAAAGAAGACTATCCAAATTAGCTCTGACTACATAAAAACTAGTCAGTAAACGCCATTTACGCAAGTAAATGAACGACACATAAGCAGCGTGAACTGCCTGCAAGCCTCCCTACAAAGCCTAAATATTGGGCAGCATTTGGTATTCAAAATTACGCAGTGTAAACTGCCTTCAAAATACATATAAAATTCACTTTGGTGATTATGCACACACCTACTTTTCTTTGGCACGATTTTGAAACTTTTGGCACCAGTGCACAAAAAGATCTGCCCTGCCAATTTGCCGCGGTAAGAACAGACCTCTCGCTCAATATCATTGGTAAGCCAATTAACATAATGAGCGCAATCGCCAACGACTATTTGCCACACCCTGAGGCGTGTTTGGTCACTGGAATTACGCCGCAGCAAACGCTGCGCGACGGTTCAAACGAAGCCGATTTCGCTGCTCGCATCTTTCAAGAGATGTCGACACCGAATACCTGTAGCGTTGGATTTAATAGCATACGCTTTGATGATGAAGTGTCGCGCTTCCTGTTTTACCGTAACTTTTACGACCCTTATTCGAGAGAGTGGCGAAACGGCAACAGTCGCTGGGACATTATTGACCTTGCGAGGGCTTGCTATGCACTGCGCCCCGAGGGCATCAATTGGCCAACACGAGACGATGGTGCACCGAGCTTTAAGTTAGAAGCGCTTACCGCAGCAAATGATATCGGACATCAAAATGCCCATGATGCATTAAGTGACGTGTATGCAACGATTGCGCTGGCAAAACTGATTAAAAATAAACAGCCAAGACTTTTCGATTACGCATTCTCACTTAGAAGTAAGCACACCGTAATGCAGCAAATCGATTTATCGAAACCGTCGGTATTACTTCACATATCTTCGAAATTACCTGCCAAACAAGGTTGTTGTACGTGGGTTATGCCAGTGGCTAAACATCCCACCAACAACAATGCGTTTATTACTGTGGATTTGGCTCACGATGTGGAGTCACTTATCTCTGATTCAGCCGAGGAGATAAGAAATGCACTGTATGCTTCAGCGGATGAGTATGACTCACCGTTAGAGCGACCAGGCTTAAAACTGATTCATGCAAACCGCTCACCTTTTATTACAACAGCCAAAGCGATGACGGAAGAAAATGCAGCGCGTTTGGGGCTAGACAGAGAAAAGTGTTTGGATAACTACCGTAAACTTGCGGCGCATCCAGAGTTAGCAGAAAAGCTCGCTCAGGTTTTCACCATTGACGAGCGTGCAGACGAACACGATATCGACCATGCCTTGTATAGTGGAGGGTTTTTAAATGACGAGGATAAGCGTTGGTGCGAGCAAGTTGTATCATCTTCACCGGAAAATCTAGCGACGTTAGCAGAAAAAACACAGCACGAAGGACTCAAAAAGCTACTATTTAGGTATCGTGCTCGCAATTACCCAAACACGCTTACTGCTGATGAAGTAACGCGATGGCAGCATCACCGACAAGCGCGCCTTACCGATCCTAACTCTCATGGTTCGATAACAATCGAGCAATACATGATGCGATTAGAGCAACTGGCACATGAACATCACGATAACCCAGAAAAACAGGCAATATTAAGAGCACTCTTTCAATACGCGGAAAACCTTTGACGGATGTGTGGGATGAGCATAAATTAAAGGATACTAAGTATTTTTTTAATGCCGCCGATAACAAAATTACAAGTGCGCAAGGAAAATAGAAGTGATGAATGGCGTAGTTATTAGTTTCGATGAATCAAGAACCTATATTGAGTTAACACTAAAGCCTGCTGAGTTCGCCTCAGAGGTAAGCATGAGTGACATAATCGATGAATTATCATCAGGAGAAACTAAACGCCTTTATATCTCAGAGAAATCACTTAAATCAGCCTGCGATACCGCCAATCATTACTTTAAAACCGGTGATGACACCGAAGTAAACGAACGCATTGGTGAGCGCAAAAACGCAGAGGTTGAATTTCGAGTCCCAGAAGATGCCATGCAAGCGAACCTTGTACTTACCACGCCATACGGCGGCAAAATGCCTTCACTCAATGCCATCAAATTGCTAGCACAGAAAAACAAAATTGTTCGGGGCTTGGGGATTAAGGCAATCGCATCGGTGCTTGAAGAAGCAAAACACGTCGAGCCCGGAACCGTTATTGAAAAAACCGTTGCCAAAGGTCTACCGGCGCGAAACGGCAAGAATTCGAAGTTCATTCCCCTTGTGCCTAATGCGTTAGAGCGCGTTTTAAAACCGCAAACCGGCAAGGGCGAACGCGTTGATATGCGCAACTTGGGTGAAGTAATTTGCGTCAAAGTAAATACACCCGTGCTACGCAGAACACAGCCAACACAAGGCCGGACAGGCTTTGACATTAAAGGCAACAAGATTGAAGCAGTGGCAGGTGAGTGGGTAGAGTTTAAAATGGGCGGCGGAACTGTAGTGTCAGATCATGACGCCAACCTGCTAATGTCGTCTATTTCAGGGATGCCAAAGTATCGCGACCAAACCATGCAGGTTGACGACACCTTTATTTGTACCGGTGTCAATGTCGGCTCTGGTCATGTGAACTACGAAGGTGCTGTATTAGTTAACGGCGATGTTACTGAGAAGATGGAAATTAAAGCCGCTGGCGATGTTACGATTAACGGCTTTGTTGAGTCAGCATACATTGAGTCTGGTGGCGATATTATCGTTACCGAAGGTGCAATGGGTAAAGTGAATGATGGCGACAGCGAATTTCATTGTAAGCTTGTGGCAGCAGGTAGCGTGCATGTTCAGCACGGCCAAGGCATTGAGGTGCAGTGCGGCGGCAACATTACCATAGGCAGGCAATTAGCATATAGCAAACTACGCTGTGGTGGCTCAGTAACCGTAGGTCAGATTGACAACCCAATGGGTAATCTTTTTGCCTGCGACATTGTCAGTCAAAATAAAATTGAGGCGGGAACATTAGGTGCGGTATCTGGGAGTACCCTTAAAATCGACTTTAGTCCGGGTTTTAATCTGTTGCTGGAACGAAAGGAATCGTTAGACGAACTTTTAAAGCAAATTCGCGAGAACAACTTAAAGCACAAAGAAAAAATAGAGTTACTACAAAGTAAGAAAGTGCCAAAAGAGTTACAACGCAAAGTCACTGAAGCTCTAGAACTGTTTAACAACGAAAGTGCGTTATTAGAGTGGATTGAAAATAAGGCCAATGATGTTAAACAGGCCAAAGAGCAATACCAGCAAGATATCAAACTGGTTGCTAATAAACGTTTATACCCTGGTGTTTCAGTTAAGCTAAATAACCGAAATTGGCGTTCAGAAAGAGAGTACGACCGGGCTCAAATTCGCTATGACGCGCATCAATGGCACTACGAGCCTATCGTTTAATCAGCCACAGAGACATTACCATATCCAAGGCGCTTAGATTGATATAGCGCCTTTATTGTACGTTCAAACCACTCGTTGAACTCTTCATCTTCATGAAGTTGTGTCATGCCTACAGCAATCTTAAACGTGTCGTTAAGTAGTTGATGACCTAACATACAATTTAAAAGCCTGTCGGCGAGTTTTTTTGCATGCTCCACTGACGTTTGTGGACACAGCACAATAAACTGCTCATCACTAAAGCGCGATACTACATCGACTTCGCGTACTGTACTTAAGCAACTCGCTGCAACAACTTTAAGCGCATCTTCTTTGGTGTTCGTATCGAAATTAAACTGCTCATCGTTAATACTCGTTAGCTCAACAACGATAAGTGACGCCGTCGTGTGAAAGCGTTGAAAACGCGAGATCTCTTCTTCAGCCCGCTGAATCATATGATTTCGGTTATACAAGCCTGTGACATTGTCGTGTGAAGACAAAAACGCGAGTGTTCTGTTCTTCTCTAGTAATGCCGCCTGCAAGGTGCCTATTTCTTCATTTTTCTGTTGAATGATGCGTGTAAAGTGCCCACGGTAACGCTTTCTCGCGATGATAAGAAGCAACACCATAAGCACTACAGCAACTGACAAGAACAGTTTAAGGTAATCGCGACTGTAGCGAACTTGTACGTTATTCCATTGCTTATATATTTCTACTTTGCGATTCTCAGGAATACGTTCAATGGCGTAGTTAATCTTATCTACCAAGTAACCATAAGATTTGTTAACACCGAATGCTAACGAATCGAACGGCTCTGCGTAGCCTACTATGATTAAATCTTTAAGTTTGAGATTGTTGATGTGCATATTCACACTCATCAAGGACCCCACCATAACGTCAAATTCGCCATTTGCTAATTGTTTCAAGCCTTCTTGCTCAGATGCAATAAGCTTTAGCCGCAAACTCGGATAGTGGCGAGAAATATATTCAACTTGGCGATAACCTTGTACAACGCCTACAGAACGGTTGCCCACGCCGCCATACCCTTGCAGCATAGGTGTACCTGACTTGGCAACCAGTACATTTGGCGCCTCAAAGTATGGCAAGCTAAAATCCAGAAACTGCCTTCGATAATCAGACGTGTTTAACATGGGAATAACGCGGCACTTCCCTTGTTGAACGTATTCAAGGCTTTGCTGCCACGTTTGTGTTGGCACTAGGGTAAATTTAAGATCGGAAAGTTCAGAAACAATATCTAGGTACTGCGCAGAGATACCGATATGAGAACCATTACGGATTGCTTCATAGGGTGCCCAATTGGGATCAATACAGTATGTAACCTCTTCAGGCGCTGAATTATCGTTACTGTTCGTGTTTTGCAGGTATGCGAAGCTTGGAGTAGCTACCACTAACGTTACCCAAAAAAACGCCTGAAAAAAATAACACTTAAACACCCTGCTCAACAGTACCTCTACGACCCAACTATTATTGACATCAACCGCGAAGTATTAACGCTTAATACGTAAAAAGCAATATTTTCACACTATAAATCAGATATTTGCTTAAACTTAAGGTTTGTACTTTGTTTTTCCTTACATTAGGTAACGGCTTGTTTTTGGCGGAAAACATCATGCTTGTATTCTTGCTTCTTGATAATTTCGGAAAGCTTCTGCACAGCGATTTGAATATCTTTAAAACACAAATATAGCGGCGCAAAACCAATTCGCAGTATGTTGGGGGCCCTAAAGTCTGCAATAACTCCCTTTGCAATCCACGCCTGACAAATGGCGTAGGCATCGCTATGTGCAAGCGCAATCTGGCTACCACGATTATCAACATTGGGACTTACCAACGTAAACTCATCCAACACACCTGTACTTTTAGCCTCTGCAATGAAAAATGCTTGAAGCTTTTTTGATTTCTCATCGATAGCTTTTAGCGATACGCCGTCAAATACGGTAAGCGACGCTTCAAGTATGCTCATACCTATCACGCTAGGTGTCCCGCTAAGATTTTGCTTAATACTTGGGTCGGGCGTGTAGTCAGGTGAAAACTCAAAGGGGGCACTATGTCCCATCCAACCTGAGAGCGGTTGTTGGTAATCTTTTTGATGACGCTGGGCAACATACACAAAGGCCGGCGCGCCTGGACCACCGTTAAGATATTTGTAGGTACACCCCACAGCAAAGTCCACATTACAGGCATCAAGGTCTACAGGAAATGCCCCTGCACTATGCGCAAGATCCCACAATGTCAAAATACCTTTGCTCTGAGCAAATGCTGTCACCCTTTGCATATCGAGCTTTTTGCCCGTGCGAAAATTCACTTGGGTAAGCATAACTACAGCGACGTCTTCATCAAGTTCATTGCAGATGTTGCCTTCATCTATGTAGCGAAGACTGTATTCATCGCCAAGTAGGTCTAACAACCCCTGAACCATGTAAATATCAGTGGGGAAATTATCACGGGTAGTAGCAATTACTTTACGTGACGGATTCATTTTCAACGCAGCGCTCAACACTTTAAACAGGTTGATAGAAATAGAATCACAGCAGACTACTTGGCCAGACGCAGCACCAATGAGTTGACCAATACGATCTCCCACTCGTGATGGCATCGAAATCCATTGATGCTGGTTCCAACTAGTAATTAACCCATCACCCCACTGTCGCTTTACAACATCATGTGCACGCACTTCGGCCGCTTTTGGCAGAGGTCCTAGCGAGTTACCGTCTAAGTAGATAGTGTCTTGGGGAAGAGCAAACTCGTCACGTTTTAAGCGCAATGGGTCTTTATCATCTAACTGCTCAGCAGAAAAAACCTTAGTAACCATGCTGACTAATAACCTCTAATAATGCGTGAAATGATGTCGATTCAGGATGTAACCAATCAAAGTGTCCACCAGACGGAACAATGGTTGATGCAGCCCCTGTCAGTGATGCATGGTGCACTGGCACAATGCTATCGCTACTACCGTGAAGCAAATGAAAGGGAATATCACTTTTTGACGAATCTGGCGTGGCTGCAGTGTACGCAGACTCTGCCGTACTAGGTTCGCCCCCCATAAATGCCGTTGTAGCTGACTGGCAGCTATTTGTGCCCATCGCATATTTTGCTACATCGGTAATTGCAGCTAGGCCAAGTACACTTTGAATCTGAACGTTGGTGTTATTCACGTGGCCACTTTTGATAGCACCTGGCGACATAGTACCTGGAAAATCAGCACCTAGCGATTGTGCCGCTAACAAAGCAAGATGTCCCCCTGCTGAGTGACCCGCTAGTACAACAGTTTGTTTACTATTATTGCGCGCCACATCATCTAATGAAGCAGTAATGCCCGCCGATACGTCGTGCAAGCTGCCTGGCCAACCACCACCTTCATCGCCAGTTCGACGGTATTCCACTGCATACGTGGTGATACCTTTCTCAGCAAGTGCGTGGTAAAACCCTTTGGCGTGATTTAAGTCGTAGGTGTTGAGCCAACAGCCACCGTGAATAAATACTAATGCAGCATTAGCTGGTGCGGTTGCGCGCCATACTTCGACGCGCTGCAACGGATCTTCGCCGTAGGTGATTGTGCTATCTGAAGGGCGAGTTTCCAGTGAAAGTAGCTCACCATACCCAACCTGTGTGCGCATTGGTGCAGGCGTTTGAGTTTGGACTTGATTTGGGTCTTGATTCTGGTCACTGACTGATACAGCTGACTCGCCCTCGCTGGCGGGCAACGAAGTACTCGTGAAGATGAATAGTGCTAGCAGTAAGCGCAATGAAACCTTCGTTTTATCCATGTTAAATGTGCTTTTTTTGTTTTATTAATTTTTATTTTTAACGTCATTAAAACACAAGTGGCACCTTCATTGGTGCCACCGAAAACATTAAAACTTCTTTAGGTTTACACTAAAGCATTTCTACTGCAAGTGCTACACCTTCACCACCGCCAATACACAGTGACGCAATACCTTTTTTACCGCCACGCTGTTTCAGTGCGTGTAGCAAGGTCACAAGAATACGCGCGCCTGATGCACCAATTGGGTGACCAAGTGCACATGCGCCGCCTTTTACGTTAACTTTTTCAGCGTCTAGACCCAATTTCTTTATGGCCAACATGGTCACCATGGCAAACGCTTCGTTAATTTCAAAAAGGTCTACATCTTCTTTTTGCCAACCCGCTTTATCGAGCACTTTTTCCATCGCGCCAACAGGAGCAACAGTAAAGTTCTCTGGCTCGATAGAGTGTGTGGCATGAGCAACAACACGGGCTAGTGGTACTAGGCCAAGCGCATTTGCTTTACTCTCACTCATCACCACCAGTGCTGCTGCACCATCAGAAATTGAGCTTGAGTTAGCCGCAGTTACTGTGCCGTCTTTCTTAAAGGCAGGTCGCAGCGTTGGGATTTTTTCTGGGCGCGCTGAGCCTGGGCCCTCATCAGTATCAACTACCACATCACCTTTTCGTGTAGACAGAGTGACAGGCACGATTTCATCGTTAAACGTTCCGCTATTAATCGCTTCGTGTGCTTTAGACAGTGAGCTAAGTGCAAACTCGTCCATTTCGCCGCGGGTAATGCTTTCTTCATCTGCAGTGTCTTGTGCAAAACACCCCATAGCCTTGCCATCGTAGGCATTTTCCAAGCCATCAAGCATCATATGGTCTAGCACTTGTCCGTGCCCCATACGGTAGCCGGTGCGAGCTTTTGGCAACATATACGGCGCATTACTCATGCTCTCCATACCACCAGCGACAATGGTTTCTGCACTGCCTGCTTTAATTAAGTCGTGCGCCAGCATGACAGCTTTAAGGCCTGAACCACACACTTTATTGATAGTGGTTACGCCCGCGCTCAGTGGTAATCCCGCGCCTAATGACGCTTGACGTGCAGGTGACTGTCCAAGACCTGCAGGTAACACACAGCCCATGATCACTTCGTCAATTGCTGACACATCTAGGTTTTCAACCGCTGATTTAATCGCCACTTCGCCAAGGTGTGTGGCTGACACGCCTGACAAGCTGCCGTTAAAACCACCCATAGGTGTGCGTTTAGCCGCGACTATCACTACTGATTCGTTACTCATAACCATGCCCTTAAATTTCAATAAAATTAATTACTTAACTAGCTAAAGATGTTCGCTTGTATAAAAAAGTAAACACCCTTAAGTGTGACAACTTACCGTCAACACCATGAAAAATTGACGTTAGTAAAATGTTACTTTACCTTAACGTAAATTGTAATTAACGTTAACGTAAACCTGTACTATGACAGTGTCAACAAAACACTACGTATTAGTGCATCACAATTGAATAGCACGTTAGTGCTATAAACGTAGTTACATAACCCACTTTTTAAAAGAAAAGTGAGGTAGCAAGAAAGCGCTTAAAAATAAGGTACATGTAATGAACAAGTACGACGACGAAACGACTTACGCCATTGGCGAGCTTGCTCGCGAATTCGACATAACACCTCGCTCTATCCGTTTTTACGAAGAGCAAGGCTTAATGTCTCCATCGAGAACCGGACAAAACCGCGTTTATTTGAATAAAGATCGAGTGCGACTCAAGCTTATTCTTCGCGGCAAACGCCTTGGTTTTTCGTTGGCTGAAGTCAAAACCTTGTTCGACATGTACGACAGCAACCCTAATTCGGCTGTTCAGTTAGAAGCCATGTTGGAAATGACTGAACAAAAACGTGCCGTGCTGCGTCAACAGCTTGAAGATATTCAAATGCTGATGACGGAACTTGATGATGTAGAAGCACGTTGCCGCGAAGAACTCGCAGAACTCAAACGAGGAAAAATTGCATGAATACCGCTTACCCTACTCTAAACTTTGGCCTTGGCGAAGACATCGACATGTTGCGCGATCAGGTGTATCAGTTTGCGCAAAACGAAATTGCACCATTGGCCGAAAAAGCAGATGCCGACAACCAGTTTCCAAACGAGCTATGGACCAAGCTGGGCGACATGGGTTTGCTTGGCGTCACAGTTTCTGAGCAATATGGTGGTTCAGACATGGGCTATCTTGCACATACCGTTGCGATGGAAGAAGTCAGTCGTGCTTCAGCGGGCATCGGTTTGAGCTACGGCGCGCATTCTAACCTTTGTGTAAACCAAATTTTCAAAAACGGTAACGATGCCCAGCGCGAAAAGTATTTGCCTAAACTGGTATCGGGTGAGCATATCGGTGCGTTGGCAATGAGTGAGCCAAACGCAGGTTCTGACGTTGTTAGCATGAAACTAAGAGCGGAAAAGCGCGGCGATAAGTATATTTTAAACGGCAACAAAATGTGGATCACAAATGGTCCAGATGCACATACCTTTGTTATTTATGCGAAAACTGACGTAAACGCAGGCCCACGCGGCATTACTGCGTTTATCGTAGAACGTGATTTCCCTGGCTTCACTCGCGCGCAAAAGCTCGACAAGCTAGGTATGCGCTCGTCGAACACTTGCGAACTGGTATTTGAAGATTGTGAAGTACCGGCTGAAAACGTCATCGGCAACGAAGGCGAAGGTGTACGCGTATTAATGAGCGGCCTAGACTACGAGCGTCTTGTACTTTCTGGTGGCCCGCTAGGCATTATGCAGGCCTGTATGGATGTTGTTGTACCGTACATTCATGACCGTGAACAATTTGGCCAGTCAATTGGCCAATTCCAGCTGGTTCAGGGCAAAGTTGCAGACATGTACACCCAAATGAATGCGGCCCGCGCTTATGTTTATGCGGTAGCGAAATCATGTGATCGCGGCGAAACTACGCGAAAAGACGCCGCAGGCGCTATCCTTTACTCTGCCGAGCTAGCAACCAAAATGGCATTAGACGCTATTCAGCTACTGGGCGGTAACGGCTACATCAACGAATACTCTACTGGTCGCCTATTACGTGATGCTAAGCTTTACGAAATTGGTGCAGGTACATCTGAAATTCGCAGAATGCTTATCGGCCGAGAGCTGTTTAACGAATCAAAATAATAAAGCCGTTAATCTCACTTTTAGTACCAAACGACAACACAGCCTCTTAATTTAAGAGGCTGTCACACAAGGAGGGGTCATGCCCGTTCTTCGCTCTACGATTAATGTGAAATCTGAAACCTTTGTTGCCAATAGCGAGGCTATGCAGGCGCAAGTGGACGATCTTCTCGAAAAAATAAATCAAATTACACAAGGTGGTGGTGAAAAAGCCGCCGAGCGCCATGTTTCTCGTGGCAAGCTATTACCTCGCGATCGTATTAATGCGCTGATAGATGAAGACACGCCATTTCTTGAAATTGGCCAACTTGCGGCGTGGGAAGTGTACGAAGACTATGTACCCTGCGCGGGCGTGGTAGCCGGTATTGGTGTGGTCAATGGCGTTGAGTGTATGATTGTTGCGAACGATGCAACAGTTAAAGGTGGTACCTACTACCCTCTTACCGTTAAAAAGCACCTTCGCGCGCAAACCATTGCCGAACAAAACAATCTACCTTGTATTTACTTGGTAGATTCAGGCGGTGCTAACCTGCCTCGCCAAGACGATGTATTTCCTGACCGTGAGCACTTTGGCCGCATTTTCTTTAATCAAGCCAATATGTCAGCCAAAAACATTCCGCAAATAGCGGTCGTTATGGGGTCGTGCACCGCAGGTGGTGCCTACGTGCCAGCCATGGCCGATGAAAGCATTATTGTTAAAGAGCAAGCCACTATTTTCCTTGGTGGTCCACCTTTGGTAAAAGCCGCTACAGGTGAAGTGGTTACTGCAGAAGAGCTTGGTGGAGGCGATGTACACACGCGTATTTCAGGTGTGGCTGATCACTTAGCCAATAACGACCATCACGCGCTGTCGCTAGCGCGCAATGCCATTGGTAGATTGAATCGCAAGAAACCTGAAACGGTAGACGTGACCGACATCAAGCCACCACGTTACGACAGCAAAGAGATTTACGGCATTGTACCTGCTGATAGTAAGCAGACCTTTGACGTTCGTGAAATCATTGCTCGTATCGTTGATGACTCTGATTTCGACGAATTCAAACCGCTTTACGGTACAACGCTGGTGTGTGGCTTTGCACGCATCTTCGGCTACCCGGTGGGCATTGTTGCCAATAACGGTATTTTGTTTGGCGAAAGTGCATTGAAAGGCGCTCACTTTGTTGAGCTATGTGCCATGCGCAAAATCCCCCTTGTGTTTTTACAAAATATTACCGGCTTTATGGTGGGTAAACAGTACGAACATGGCGGTATTGCAAAGCACGGTGCAAAAATGGTGACAGCAGTAGCCTGTGCCAATGTACCAAAACTTACCGTATTAATTGGCGGTAGCTTTGGCGCCGGCAACTACGGCATGTGTGGCCGTGCTTACGATCCACGCTTCCTGTTTATGTGGCCAAATGCACGTATCTCGGTAATGGGTGGCGAACAGGCCGCAGGTGTACTGGCACAAGTAAAACGCGACCAAAAAGAGCGCGCAGGCGAAAGCTGGAGCGACGAAGAAGAAAAAGCGTTTAAGCAACCGGTAATCGATACTTACGAAAAGCAAGGTCACCCGTACTACGCATCAGCGCGCTTGTGGGATGACGGGGTTATTGACCCTGCCGATACACGCCTTGTATTGGGTCTGTCTTTATCTGCCGCACTTAACAAGCCAATTGAAGACACTCAATTCGGCATCTTCAGAATGTAGGAGCGATGAATATGGAACAAGCTGTAACCTACGTTGTTGATGAGCGTGATGTCGCCATCGTAACGTTGAATCGCCCAGAAAAGCACAATGCTTTTGACGATGAAATGATTGCCGAATTAACCCGCTTGTTTAAGCAAGCGGGTGAAGATACCAGAGTGCGTGCCCTTGTACTGCAAGCCAAGGGTAAAAGCTTTAGTGCAGGCGCTGACCTTAACTGGATGAAAAAAATGGCAAGCTACACCCAAGCGCAAAACGAAAGCGATGCGATGGGCCTAGCTACCATGCTGCAAACACTGTACGCATTGCCCAAACCCACTATTGCACGTGTGCAAGGCGCTGCGTTTGGTGGGGCGGTAGGCCTCATTGCCTGCTGTGACATTGCCATTGGCAGCAAGCTAAGCAAGTTTTGCTTAAGCGAAGTAAAAATTGGACTTATTCCAGCCACTATTAGCCCTTATGTTGTTGAAGCAATGGGCGCTCGCGTATGTCGCCGTTATTTCCAAACTGCCGAAGTATTTTCTGCGCGTCGTGCAAGACGCTTAGGCCTGCTAAGTGAATCGGTAACCGAAGACGAGTTGGATAGCACGATTGACGGCATTATCAGCGGTATCGTTAAAAATGGACCACACGCTGTCGCGCAGTCAAAAGCGTTAGTGCAGTGGGTGGCGTCTCAGCCTATTAACGATGCGCTGCTGGGCGAAACCAGTAAACTGATTGCTCAAATACGTACATCTGAAGAAGGCCAAGAAGGTTTAGGTGCCTTTTTAGAAAAGCGTAGCGCTGCTTGGATAAAGCCAGCCGCACAAGATAACGCGGGGTTGGAGAAATAAAGATGATTAATAAATTACTCATTGCTAACCGTGGCGAAATTGCCTGCCGCGTTATTAAAACAGCCAAACTGTTAGGCGTAAAAACAGTAGCGGTTTATTCAGATGCAGACACCCAAGCACGCCATGTAAAAATGGCCGACGAAGCCGTGTATTTGGGTGCTTCACCATCAAAGGAAAGCTACTTACGCGGCGAACTGATTATTGAAAAAGCAAAGCAGCTAGGGGTAGATGCCATTCACCCTGGCTACGGTTTTTTATCAGAAAATGCCGATTTTGCTAATCTTTGCGCGAGCAACAACATCATTTTTGTTGGCCCTCCTGCTTCTGCCATCGAAGCCATGGGCTCTAAATCTGCGGCAAAGCATATTATTGAAAAAGCCGGCGTACCGCTTGTGCCGGGTTATCACGGTGATGATCAAGATGAAGCCGTATTAAAAGCGGCCGCTGATGAGATGGGCTACCCGGTGCTGCTTAAAGCAGCCGCGGGTGGTGGCGGTAAAGGTATGCGACAGGTATGGAGTGAAAAGGAGTTTTCACAAGCCCTTAGCGCCGCTAAGCGCGAGTCGATGGCAAGCTTTGGTGACGACCACATGTTGGTTGAAAAATACCTTACACGACCGCGTCACGTAGAAATTCAAGTGTTCTGTGACACCTTAGGTAATGGCGTTTACTTGTTTGAGCGCGACTGTTCTGTACAGCGTCGCCACCAGAAAATCATTGAAGAAGCCCCTGCCCCAAATATGTCGCAAGATATTCGCGAGAAAATGGGTGAAGCAGCTATTCTTGCCGCGAAAGCGATTAACTATGTTGGCGCAGGTACGGTTGAGTTCTTGCTAGATGAAGACGGCTCATTCTATTTCATGGAAATGAACACTCGTTTGCAGGTAGAGCACCCTGTGACAGAAATGATCACAAATGAAGACCTTGTTCAGTGGCAGCTTTCAATTGCTGAAGGTAAGCCCATTCCTAAGCAGCAAGAAGAGCTTACGCTTACCGGCCATGCGTTTGAAGCACGTATCTATGCCGAAGATCCAAACAATGAGTTTTTACCTTCAACAGGTACGTTACACCTTCTACAACCGCCTACAGAAAGTGACGTAGTGCGCGTAGATACCGGTGTAGAACAAGGCGATGAAGTTAGCGTGTATTACGACCCTATGATTGCCAAATTGGTGGTATGGGGCGAGTCACGCGAAGTAGCGCTTAAACGCCTACTCCACGCGCTTGGCAACTATCATATTGAAGGCGTATCAACGAACATCGATTTTCTAAAACGCGTTGCTAGCAATCAAGCGTTTATCGACGCAGAGCTAACCACAACGTTTGTTGAAAAACACAATGACGACTTATTTGCCCCTGCACCAGAAAACGCCCAATTTAATCGCGTAACGTTACCTGCTATGGCGCTACTTGCCTTAACACACCGCCAAGCGATGCAAACCAAGCGCAACAATGCCAATAACAAACAGCTTTCTGTTTGGGGTTCAGCAGGAGCGTGGCGTGCAAACCTTACTCACAATGAAGTAATGCAGTTACAGGTAAACGGCGACACGCTTGATATTAGCGTAAACCATACTACTACCCTAGGTGAATTGGTATGGAACCTAACCATTAACGGTACTAAGCATGTGGTTTCAGGTGAATTAACTGCACTAGATGCCAACAGCGCTCAACTTCACGGCGTTATCGACGGTTACAAGACAGTGTATAGCGTGTGCGAAAAAGACGGACACTTCACGCTGTTTAACAACGATACTCACGCTAGCTTTGATGTTGTTCTACCTTCACTGGGTGATGACAGCGATGCAGGTCACGACGCCAACTTTGATGCGCCAATGAACGGCACTATTGTTGCCCTGTTAGTAGAGCCAGGCACGAAAGTAGAAAAAGGCCAGCCTATCCTGATTATGGAAGCCATGAAAATGGAGCACAGTATTGTTGCCCCTAAAGATGGCGTGGTTGACAGCTTTTACTTCAACGCTGGTGAACTGGTTGATGGTGGCGCAACGCTACTGGCCTTTACCGCCGATGGCGAAGAGGAGTAAATGCCATGGCATTCCCATCACAAGTAAGTATTGTTGAAGTAGGCCCTCGCGATGGCCTACAAAACGAGAAGCAACTGGTAACCACTGCAGATAAGCTAACGCTAATTAACATGTTAGGAGACGCGGGATTAACGCGTATCGAGGCAGGTAGTTTTGTGTCGCCCAAATGGGTGCCACAAATGGCCGATTCGGGTGATATTTTCAAACAATTAACCCGCAAGCAAGGTGTGCAGTACTCTGCCCTCACCCCTAACATGAAAGGCTTAGACGCTGCCCTTGAAGCGGGTGTTGAAGAAGTCGCCGTGTTTGGTGCGGCCTCGGAATCTTTTTCGCAAAAGAATATCAACTGTTCAATTAGCGAAAGCCTTAGCCGCTTTGAGCCGGTTATTGAAAAGGCCAAAGCTCTCAATATTCCTGTGCGCGGCTATGTGTCATGTGTAATGGGCTGCCCTTACGAGGGCAAAATAGCGCCCAAAGCCGTAGCCGATGTGTCTAAGACCCTGCTTGATATGGGCTGCTATGAGATATCGCTGGGCGACACCATAGGCACTGGCACACCCGGAGCAACGAAAGCCTTGATGGATGAAGTGTTAAACGCCATTCCAGTCTCTAAGATTGCGGCACATTTTCACGACACCTACGGACAAGCACTGGTTAACCTGTATACCGCAATGGAATACGGCGTAGCAGTGATAGATTCAGCCGTGTCTGGCCTGGGCGGCTGTCCTTACGCCAAAGGCGCCAGTGGCAATGTGGCAACTGAAGATGTGGTGTACATGCTAAATGGTATGGGTATTACCTCTAACGTAAACATGGATAAACTGCTGGATACATCTCGCTTTGTGCAAAGCGTGCTGGGCAGGTCGCCAGTATCGAAGGTAGCAACGGCACTGCTTGCCAAATAGGCAAGCAAATAAGTGCGGATACCAATATTAAAGCGCAGTATGGTTTTTACCTACTGCGCTTTATTTTTCTTTAGGCAAAATCAAGGTGGTCACAATTGCCAAGGCAATCATAGCTGCCATCACGTACACCACAGAAAACGACAATACGGGCGTTAGGGCGGCATACAAGCTACCAAATGCTAACAAAATGAGCCCAATAGAGGTATTTGAGAAACCCACCAGCTCTGTACGCTCCTGCCCTTCCTTAACATCCAAACTGTAGGTCTTTCGCCCCGTTCTGACGCCTGCGTGGGCAATAGACAACACAAAGAACAGCGCGGCTGACAGTACGAGCGATTCTGAATTGCTAACGAGTAATCCAATACACGCAACAAGCGCCATTGCCCCTGCTATTTGAAGGGTAAGCCTTGCGCTTTTATCAGCAACCTTTCCCCACACCAGCGACGATAAGAGCGTCGCTAACGCTTCTGCGCCTATATAAATAGGTAATAGATCGGCTGCGTTTTGTTCCTTCTGCAACATAAAATATGGCGCAACAAGCGCAGAGTGAACAAAGAGCCCCCTCACGAATATAAACTTGTAAACAGTGCTGTCGAATTTAACACTAAAAAGTGAATTTTTATTGTCATTAGTGTGGTTATTTTTTGTGTTGCTGTTTTCGCCGTTCTCAACATTTTCAACATCAACATTGGTTTTTATGGGCCACATACACACTAGCGTTAATGCAAATACACTAGCACTAAAACCTAATATACCCATGAGCATATAAGCGTCCAATGTATCGCTGAATACAAACAACGGCAGTGCAATCGCTAGCGTCGCAACTCCGGAAATCGTTGAAGCGGTGCCAATTAAGTTTCCGCGCTCTCCTTTTTTAGCAACATCGGCTTCCATATCTTTAACGGTAAGCGAGCACGCAGAGCGCCCCAAACTAAGCAATGTAAGCGCACCAAGTACAACCATTCCTGCCGTCCACCCACTCATAGCACTATTACTCGCCAGGACAAGGGCGCTTAAAATGAGCGCTACAGAGAACGCCTGCACAGCCATACCCGCGCGCCACACACTATGTCGCTCACTATGATTGCGAAGATAAAAAGTGAGTAGCGCTTGAGGCAATAATGCCCCGGATTCTCGTATGGGCACTAGCCACCCGATCATCCAAGAAGGAGCACCCATTGATATTAGAAGAGCCGGAAGTGTGGTTTTGGCCGAAATTAGTAAATCAGCGAGCTTGTTTAATGACAGACCCGCAATAAGTCGATGTTTTTTATTAGTTAGCAAGACAGTGGATGCCCAGTGCGTTTTGATTTTCTTTTTAAACGCACAATTAGGTGCTAAAGATCACATACACTGGGCGTTAGGCAAGTATTGAATCCCCCACTTTTAACCTTTATTCTCAACGATGGTCTTTAAGTTCTCCAAGCCCATTTCAAAATCGGGTCCAATAAGGTCGTCGATAAACAAAACGAAAAAGCGGTTCACTGGATTATTGTCGACTTCGCCCTCGTCACGCCAAGTCACTTGCGTACCTTCAGCGACTTCCTTCATTTCGACTGTGCCTGTTGACCCCATATCAAACTCTGGAAAATACAACCGATAAAGTACGCGTTTATTGTGCTCTAATTGGGTAATTTCCATCTCACCGTCGCCTTCAGTATCGCTTTTCCACTCTGAGCGCATACCAATAGCCCGGTCTGGGCCCGAATAGTCGAGCTCCATTTGCGGGTCACGCTTAAACCACACGCCCCACTTTTGCCATTCCCTTAAATCCACGATATACGGATATACTTCAGCAGGCTGCGCATCAATGGTGATCCTGCGCTCAACGCTATATTCCTTTGGGATAAAAAAGCTTGTTGCCACAAATAAGACGATAACCACGCCAACAATACCCAACAACTTTTTCAATACACCCATCTGATCCTCCAAAATGAATTATAGCTTAAAATATAACATTTTATTAACAAAAGTCACTGGGCGCTTGACTAAATTCACCACTCAAATAATGAATGACCATATTTCTAACAACATCAGCGTCTACCTCTGCAACCCAAGACACCTCGCCTTTCGATGTGTCACTACGACGGGTCTGCCCTGCATTGGGTGTAGCTATTCCTACCTCAATATTGCCACTCTCGACCCGATAATGCTTACTCGGTAAAGCCAACATGCACGTTGATAAAATATCCCAAAGAAAATACGTAAACTCGTAGGACGGAATAGCAGTAACGGTTGCAGCCCAAAACTGCCCGGCCAAATCGGATACGGGGGTTTGAGACGCTGCAAGCTTTTCCAAAAACGACCAACTGACGGGAAGCGAGTTCGTAGCATCAAGGGGCACGAGTAAAACATTGACGCCACTATCAATGAGATCTTTTGTTGCTTTTGGGTGCCAATATGCATTCCACTCTGCGGTGCCGTTGTGGTCGTGCATGGCCACATTACCTTTTACGTCAATTGCACCACCCATCCATACAACACGCTCAATATTACTTTTCACATGAGTACCATTTTGCTCGTCAGTTATCGCGGCAGCTAAATTAGTGGCTGGACCCGTCATTAGCACTGTCACTTTTGACGGATGCTTTGAAATGGTTTCTTGCATCCATTCGTGAGCAGGTGCATTACTTACGTTTACGCTATCGCTATTAGTACGCAACATCACGGGCATAGCGTGACATACCTTAGGCTGTGCACGCCACTCTGGAGGAAATGGGTTAGGCCCAGATATATTTCCCACACAAATGGGGATATGAGTATTACCCGTTAGGCTGAGAATTTTTTTTGTGCTCAATACAGCGTCATCTGGGTAACAATCTGCAGGCGTAATACTTACGCCAATAACGTCGATATTCGGCAAACGAAGTAATAAAAGCAGCGAAAGTAAGTCATCTATACCACCGTCATGGTCAAATACTACTGCCTGTTTTGCTGACATAATGAAACAATCCTTTAAAAAAATTTACCAAAAAATAACATCGCACAAAAATGAAACTGTCATTCTAAATATTCTTGTGTAATATGAAGTTAGGTTATCACGAAGTCCTTGGGACTGTTGATGTTTGTATTGCATAGTTATCGCACTGAATATTCGCAAATCACTGTCAAAGGACACACCACGTGTAGCGCTGTTAATCGCTTACCTTCGTTTTCTTTCAATATTTCTAACGATACACCGTTGTCGCTTTATTACAGGAGTTTTTAGGAAATGGCAGATCAAAGTTCTCGTTACATCAGTAACCTTACACGCGATACCTATGCGCTAATACTCGCAGGTGGAAAAGGTTCCAGATTACACGAACTCACTAACTGGCGCGCCAAGCCAGCACTCTATTTTGGTGGAAAATTTAGAATCATTGATTTCCCCCTGTCTAATTGTGTTAATTCAGGTATTCGCCGCATTGGTGTAGTTACCCAATATAAGTCGCATTCACTGATACGCCACCTCGTCAGAGGCTGGGGGCACTTTAAGAAAGAATTGGGTGAGTCAGTTGAAATCCTGCCTGCTTCTCAGCGATTTTCAGATAGCTGGTATGAAGGTACCGCAGATGCGGTTTTCCAGAATATTGATATTATCCGCGACGAGCTGCCAAAGTACGTAATGATTTTATCTGGTGATCATATTTATCGCATGGACTATGGTGATATGCTAGCCAAGCACAAAGAGTCGGGGGCGAAAATGACGGTGTCGTGTATGTCGGTACCTATTGAAGAGGCCGCTGGCGCGTTCGGTGTTATGTCGGTAGATGAAAGCTATAGAATAAACGGTTTTGAAGAAAAACCAGCCTCCCCTACGCCACTACCCAATGACAGCAGCAAATGTTTGGCATCAATGGGAAATTACGTATTTGATACTGAATTTTTGTTCGAGCAATTGCGCAAAGATGCTGAAAACATGGGCTCTCAGCGAGATTTCGGCAAAGATATTATTCCTTCAATTATTAAAGATCACCCAGTGTACGCCTATCCATTTGAACAAAGTGGCAGCGACAATGCGTATTGGCGTGATGTAGGTACCATTGATTCATTTTGGGAAGCCAATATGGAAATGGTTGCACCGGTACCACAGTTAAACCTGTATGACAGAAAGTGGCCTATTTGGACTTATCAAGAGCAGCTTCCTCCCGCCAAATTTGTATGGGAAGACCATGACAGACGTGGTGAAGCCATTAACTCGGTGGTATCTGGCGGTTGTATTATATCGGGATCAACGCTGCGTTCCTCTATTTGCTTTTCCAATGTACGGGTACATTCGTACGGCCTCATAGAAGACGCAGTTATTCTGCCTGACGTTGAAATTAAGCGTCACTGCAAATTAAAGCGCGTTATCATAGACCGTGGCTGCGTTGTGCCCGAAGGCACCACTATTGGCTATGACCACGAACAAGATAGAGCTCGTGGTTTCCGTGTATCTGAAAAAGGTGTGGTGCTAGTCACGCGCGAAATGTTGGGCCAGCCAGTGGGTGGTCTGAAAAAGTCTACCGTAGCTGAATAGCGATCAGTTTTTAACTTTTACTATTCCACTTGTTCAAGGTAGCAGTTACAAATGCTGCTACCTCTTCAGGATGCTCCAGCGGAAACATATGTCCTCCTCGCATCACCTTGTGCTCAATCTCATTATGTTGCATTAAACGAGCATACATTTGCGGCTTACATACGTTGCTTTTATCGCCGGTCACTAACACCGCAGGACACTGTAGTTTGCCTTTGTACTTACCCAAATTATGCGGAACATTGCGAAACAACTCTGCCTCCACATCGGCGCGAAATGTTAGTGATATAGCGTCTCCCTTTTGTGCGGTAACCGATTTTACGTAATCGCGTACGCAGCGCTTATCCATATCTCTAAACAGTGCTTTTCCGTGAAAATAGGCTTCCATATCGGTATGAAGCGGCCAACTAGTATTACGTGTTTGCGCCAATTTCGCTGGGGTTAGCTTATTAATTAAAGGCGTATGTTTAGCAAACTTAAAAAAGTGACTTAATGGGCCAACTACTAATGGTGGGTCGAATAATATTAAACCCCGAAAAAGCTCAGGGGCCTCGCAGGCTGCCATGTAGGTAATTACGGCACCGAACGAGTGACCAATGCCAAACACGCCTCGCGGATCCTTGTTTTCTTTTTCGATATGGTGAATTAGTTCTTTAACTTGATTACGCCAATTGCCGTTAACTGGTAGTTGCGGATCATGCCCAAAGCGTTCTACATGAAGACGGTTAAATTCGCTTGGCATGGCCGAAAACATGGCATTGTAACAACCAGCAGGAAACCCATTGGCATGGGCGAAATGAAAACTCAAATCTGAAGATGACACGTAAACCTCGGAATATAAAAAAGAAAAGGGGCGATGGCCCCTTATTCCAATCTTGCCGACATAGTACTATAAGCCTCTCGCCTCTGCCATTTCCCAATCTTTTACGATTTTTGTGCTTGTCCATAGAAAAACCGCAATAGACAATGCGTAAGGTATTACAAGGTAGATAAGTGACTGTCTCAGTGCTTCGGTTTCACCAAGAGAAGGCACTAGCGCTTGACTGATAATACCGGTAAGTGTTGGGCCACCACCCAAAGCGATAATATTGAGTACAAAGAAAAATAACGCAGTCGACATTGCCCGTACATTCACCGGCGCAAGCGTTTGTGCCATAGCAAAGCTAGGCCCTAAGTACGATCCACTGGTAAATAGTAAAAGTGCCATTAGCCCAACGGAGAGCCATAGATCTTGTACTTGGAGCGATACATAAAACGCAGGTACACCTATAATAAGGGCTATCGCAGGCAACAAAGCATAGGCTTTCTTATTATGTTTTCCCCACCTATCCGCAATATAACCGCCTAACCACACCCCTAGCGCATAGGCAGTACCATTGATGATGCCGAACACAATCAGCAGCTGTGTAATATCAAGGCCAGCAAAAGCACGAACATAATAATCTATGATCCAAGTAGAAATAGCATAGTTTCCGAACGAACCGAACGAAATACCCAACGCCATTCCCCACCACGTGGGCACTTTTAGCAATGTTTTCAATGAAGCTTTTACACTTGGCTTATTGGCTTGCTCTGCTTCACTCAGTACCGTGACAGTGCGCTTGGGTTCCTTAACAGTAAACTTCAATAACAGCGCTAGTAAAATACCGGGAATCCCCACACTGTACATTACTGTGCGCCAATCCGCTGAGCCGCCTTGAAGAAAAAAAGCTGATGCAAAAAAAGCCAACATAACTCCAAATGGAATGCCTAACGAATAAACCGCTAAAGCACCTGCACGCTTTTCCTTGGGGAATAAGTCGGAAATTATACTGTGCGATGGTGGACTGCCGCCCGCTTCACCAATCCCTACGCCAATTCTAGCAATGGCCAATTGCATATAATTAGCAGCCAATCCAGACGCAGCAGTAAAGCCACTCCAAAGAGTCAGTGATATGGCAATAATATTAACGCGGCTGTAGCGGTCTGCAAGCCATGCAATGGGGATCCCCATTACCGTATAAAGTAGCGCAAAGTAAATGCCTTTTAGCCAGCCTAGCTGCGCATCATCTAAACCCAAGTCCGCTTTGATAAAGGGAGAAAGAATGCCGATGATCTGCCTGTCTATAAAATTGAAGGCATACACTAAGGTGAGAACGAACAACACATAGTTGCGGTAACTTCTAGATGTTCCAGCTTCGCTTGCAGGAATACCTTCAACGTGAGTCTGAGCCATAACTATCCTTTTCGATAACGATTTCCCAGTCTACGCACTAGGCAAAAAAATGCACAACTAATTGTTACTTATTTGTTAACATAACGAAAATTTCTAAGAGAGTCTTTCTGTTCCCTAGCGCTTGAGGTACGATGTGTGCTCATCAACTCATCAGACCAGACAGGCAATTATGACGGTAGACGAACTGTTAACTATTCCCGCATTAACGCAGACTTCTGACAATACATGGAAAGTCGATGGACTTGTTATTCCTAAAACCTGGGGACAAGGGCGTACCGCCTTTGGAGGCATTTCAGCAGGAATGCTTTATAGCGCCGTTAAACAGCAGGTACATGACGACAGAGTGCTACGCTCTTTTACAACTAACTTTGTAGGCCCACTATCTTTAGAAGCGCCTTTCTCAATTGAAGTAACCCTGCTGCGCACAGGTAAGAACGTGTCTCAATATACAGCACACGCAATACAAGATGGAAAAAGCTGCGTATTTTCACAAGCGTGCTTTGGTGTAGGAAGAGCGTCGGCAATTCGCGTTGAGAATACAGAAACGCATTCTATGGCCACGCCAAATAAAGCGAAGTTCATACCTCAAATCCCCAAAGTAACGCCTAAATTTCTGCGATACTTTGACCTATCTATTGATGAAGGCGGTGTGCCGTTTACTCGCAAGAAAACAAGCCATTATCATGGATTTATGCGTTTTAAGCAGCCTCCAGCTGAGATTACTGATGCGCATATCATAACCATGATTGACGCATGGCCGCCTACGCTACTGCAAATGATGAAACTGCCTGCACCAGCAAGCACGGTGAGCTGGAATTTAGAGTTTATCCACCCGCACAAACCTGTGTCTCCAACAGACTGGTTTGCTTACCAGGCGCATACACGCCAAGCAGCTGACGGTTATGGGCACACTGAGGCCACTATTTGGGATAAAGACAACGAAGTGATTGCAATTAGCCGTCAAACCGTTGCGATATTTGACTAAGGAATAAAAAAACCTGTTTGTTTTTTAACAAACAGGTTTTTTCTCAATGGTATTTCACGTAAAGACTAGTAAAGCATAAAGGCGTTTGGATTAAACAGTGATATTACCGATATGCACTGTAAATTAGTAATATCCAACGCATCTTCTAAATCTTCGCGATTTAACGATAACGCATCATGCATTTCGGGCTTTAAATTATGATAGCTGGGGTAAACCTCAGGATTTACGTTATCTAACGCCAATACATAAGAAAGCTGAAGTATTCTGTCTTCGGGAAATTCACCTTCGTCGTCATGAATACGCTCTATAGGTTTATAGATAGTTTCAGGAATACCCCACTTTTCAATGAGTTTTGCCGACAATGTATTGTAGGTAAATCCAAGCACACCAAATTGCAATTCTGATGGACTGACACGCGCATTGAACGCCTGACAACGCTTAGCAGCTTCTGGCATTAATGAAACAACAACCAATTCACCAATATTATGCAACAGGCCCGATACGAACGCGCGTTCAGGTTCGCGAATATTTCGCATGTCTGTAAAGTATTTGGCAAGTAGACCACATGACACGCTCTGCTCCCAGAACTTATCAAGGTCAATAATTTGCCCATCTACTTCGCTAAATGCTTGACTGACGCCATAAGCCAGCGCCAAATCGTAAGTAGAACGAGTCCCAACAACTTGGATAGCACGCGTGATAGTGTCTATTTTATTGGGAAAACGATAAAGTGCAGAGTTGGCCACACGCAGAAGCTGTGCAGCCAATGACGGGTCGAAGGCTATAATGTCGCCGATGTCTTCAATACTTGAAGCTTCGTCGTCCATACAGGCTTTCAATCGCGTAACAGAGTCTGGTAAAACAAAAAGGTCTTCTGCTTTTGAAACAAGTTCGTCTAAATTCATTCTTGCACGATCTCCAATGCAACCTTCATTAACATAGAACAAAGGCACGTCCTTTAGCCCGCATCTTTTTATGTATAGGCGTAAAAAATGATTAGGTCAATAAAATATGTGTAGTAAAAAAGTATGATTTTCTTACTATTCATATACTTAAGCATAACTACGAAAAGTATTTCATCCGTGTTTTATCGCTTGTAAATAACCATTCCATTGAAGCACATCGCACTATTATACCAAGCTAACTTAACAATTAAGATAGCTTCTTAAAAAAAGCGCATCATAACTCTCATTGCTTCTATGTTAATATTGCGCTTTGTAATACTTTTTTATTATTTTTACCCTTATCTATTATGAACCTTAGCGCTGTTATTATTGGCTACGTGTGGCCTGAGCCCAATTCCTCCGCTGCTGGCCAAAACATGCTTTCTATCATTAAGAGTATGTGCTCTGCCGGTCACAAAGTAACGTTTTTAACTGCCGCTACTGACAGTGAACACAAAACCGACTTAGAAAGCTTAGGCGTTGATAGTCGAGAGATTACACTTAACTGCAGTAGTTTTGACAGCCTCATTGAAGACCTCGCGCCTGATATTGTTGTTTTTGACCGCTACATGACCGAAGAGCAGTTTTCGTGGCGAGTTAAAGCGTGCTGTCCCAATGCGCTGCGCGTACTTAATACCGAAGACCTCCATAGCTTGCGTCAAGCAAGACACAACGCTGTGAAAATGCACGGTGATGCTAAACTGGCTGACCTCAACACCGAGCTTGCCCAGCGAGAAATAGCGGCAATACTTCGTAGCGATATCACTTTGGTTATTTCAAAGCATGAAATGCAATTACTTACCGAGCATTATCAAGTTCCACGCAGCCAGCTCTTCTACTATCCACTACCTACAGACAAATCAGTGCCTGAATCGCCATCATTTACTGACCGCGCACACTTTGTTCATATCGGCAATTTTCGACATGCACCAAATTGGGATGCAGTACTTCAGCTGAAGCAGTTCATTTGGCCTGCAATTCGACAAGCGTTGCCAGACGCTCAGCTTCATATTTATGGTGCCTATCCGCCCAAAAAAGCCACACAACTACATAATGAAAAACAAGGATTTATCGTTAAGGGCTGGGCGAAAAGTGTTGACGACGTAATGCAAAATGCACGTGTGCTACTGGCGCCGTTGCGCTTTGGTGCAGGCGTAAAGGGTAAGTTCTTAGATGCAATGCGTTTCGCCACACCTAGTATTACCACATGGATTGGCGCAGAAGGTATAGCTGATGATAACAGCTGGCCTGGAGCCGTTTGTGGCGCTGACATAGATCAGGCTAAAACGATTGACGAATTCGCTAAACACGCTGTTGCGCTTTACAACAACGAAGAAATTTGGGCAGCAGCGAGCCAAAAGGCGGTTGAATGCGTAGCGCTATTTTCTCAACAAAAAGATGCCCTTCCCCTTGAGCCTTACTTAACTAACGTAATTGGAAGTATAGCGCAGCACCGACAAGGATTGTTTTTGCAAAGTTTATTGTGGCACCAAACATTGACGGCGAGTAAGTACATGAGCCAATGGATTGAAGCAAAAAATAAAAAACCAAAGCCAATAGCAAGCTAAACGCTCTATCGTATGCAGGTAGAATTAGTCACTAGCACACTGGCAGTGCGCATTTTAGCAAGTAGTTAAAAAGGATTTAAAATGAAAAATAGCGTTTTTTACCTAGTCGTTTTGGCAATTACTGGTTGCGCAAACACGCATTCCTCTTATGAAGAAGTTGCAACTAATGAATTTAAAATTACTGCTTCTGGTCCAGCCGATGATGGAAAAGCAGTTCTAGAAAAAGTAATTCTGAAAAAAGCATCTGAATTGTGCAAACATACTGGATTTAAGCTACAAGCGACTGGGCTTGGAGAGGACATCATCTTTTCTGGAATTACAGAGCAACCAACAAATGGAAGTTGGCATGGAAATAGCTCTAATACAATTCAAGCCGTTGCCACAGTTATATGTACAAAGCGTTAATGGACTTACTATGTTAGGAAAAATATTTGGTATTATCTGTTTGGTTATGGGCTTAATTTTAGGTAGCTGGATAGGATACAACCTCTTTATTGAAGCGCTACCGGCAACTGAAGGCAGAAGCCCAGTGCCAGCAATTGGTCTTACTGCAGTCTTCTTTTATGTAGCTTACTCTCGATTAAAGCCACAAAAACTGGAAAATTCGTGACAATTAGCTGTCCTGATTGTGGATTCTCTGAACTCTATAAGAGACAACGTAACACCACCGGAACCTTGTTAGAATTTTTTTAAAGAGCATTACGTGTTTACAAAGTTTATTGAACGGTTTTCTGCAACGCTTTATGTGCAAATCTGGGAAAGTCGATTAAAAGTGACCAACGTGACCAATCACACAGTATTTGATGACTCTCCTACCGTTGTAATACGAACCACAGAAAAAGGCCACAAAGTAATTTCAGGCATTGGTAAAAATGCCGCAAGCACGGTACAAAAAAATGAAGTTGTCGTAAATCCGTTTTCACATCCTAGAGCACTTCTTTGTGATTTTTATGTCGGTGAAAAATTGCTGCAACACGCGTTTAAAACGATTTTAAATACAAGTTGGCTTCGCCCACGTCCAAAGGTGATCATTCACCCAATGGAAAAAGTAGAAGGAGGCCTTACAGCAATTGAGGAACGTGCATTTACAGAGCTAGCATTAGGCGCTGGGGCTAGCGCTATTACACTTTATGTTGGCAAGCCGCTTGAGGTACAGCACGTAGATTTCGAGAAATTACAAATAGAACTTAGAACGAGTACTCAAAGTGAATCACCGTCTCAGTCAACCAGCAATGTTGGCGCACTTTTTATTTGGGTCGCTATGATTACCCTCGCAATTTGGCATTTTAGTAAATAGAAATCTATCGATGTTGTTGGCTCGTTCACAGTAAACTTGGTATCGTATAGATCGGCGCTACCGAGAGAAAACAGTAAAAATACAATATCGCGCTTTCGGGGCTTTGCCCATTATTGAGGATAGAATAATGAATATGAACGCCACTTTCGTTGGCCAACTTGCCTTTGCGTTTGCAATTGTGTGTGCACTTGTTGGTTATTTTTTAGGAAAACGAAAAACTAATCACCCTATACTGCTTGCAATAACTGGCTTTCTTTGTGGCATAGTTCCACCATTTGGCGCCGTATTTATTATGGTGATGGCGCTAAAAAAAGACCGTGTAGATACAAAGGTTGTTTCTAGCAGCAACTGATATACAGCGCCAATATGGTCTGCTAACCCAGACCTAAAAACGAAGGCAATACTCTTAACCTACCGTTAGTCGTCGGTTTGTAGACGTTTGATCACTGCTTTTATACCGTTACCCCTAGATTGGCTTAGGTAACGGTCGAGTTGACAAGCTTGCAAATACTGCTCGAAATCAAACTGTATTCTCTCCTGTGGAACAAGGCTATTCGCTTTCTCCAACAGTACAGCCAACACACCGCGTATTATCTTACTTGGAGAATAACCTTCGAAATGGCCATCTTTATTAAACAGCCAAACAGGGCTTTCACAGCCTGGTACAGCTGAGTGCTCATCACGCAGAGACTCATCAAGCGGCGTAAGTTTTTTCCCCGCTAGCATTAGCGTACGGGTAAATTCATCCCACCCTTTCGCTTTTGCAAGTTCATTTGCTATGGGGGGAAAGTTATTACTTTCTGTCATTTATTAATGTATCGATTACTTATCATGGATAAGGCAGGCCTTATTCACTTAGCGCTGCACTTAAATCTTGTGCGGTCATTACAAGGTTCTCAACATCACTGGTTGTGGGGAACATCACCAACTCTACACCGTTTTTCTCTAGGCCCGGTAGCCAAGTCTGGTTAAATTCATCAAGTGATACATTCGCGCACTGACCATCTACTCCATTGGTAAGTACAAATGCATTGGCTAAATCGCGATGTGGGAAAACGGGTAGTTGTACACTTTCACCGTCTTCAAACATGACAAAGCCTTCAGCGCCTTGCACCATCCAAATTTCTTTTGCTTTTAGTACATAAGTTACCACTAGCTCTTGTCGGTCTTCGGCCGAAAGCTTCATTGCTTGCTCTACAACGGTATCGCTCAACTTTTCTGATATTGTTTCTGGAAACACAATTCATACCTGTATTTGATTTTGCGGCAAGTATACCCGCACTATCGAGTGGCGCAATCTACTTCGCGATAAAATGCGTATAACGTATTAAAACCTGATAGCATTACGGCTTGTTATTTAAATAATCAGCCATAGAAAACGTACAAGAATAATTATCATGCACAACATTTTCTCCGCGCTAAAGCAAGGCACGCAAGCCAATCACACGATATTAGAAAATACGCATCCCTTTTCGTTATACCACCAAACATCTTCATTTGATGTGACTGTTTATGAAGAGGTACTTTCGGTAATGTATTGGTTTCATAGCGCGGTTGCAGGTGCACTGCAGGAGAGCGCAAAGCGAAATAGCGATCTTTTACCACTGCTAACACACATTAATATTGATAGTGTGCTTGATGCCCTTAACAGCGATTTAGCGCAGCTCAGAGCCAACAGTGTATCAAACGACGTTACGTTAAGTACGTTAAGTACGTCAAAAGATGAGAGTCCAAGTCTTGTAGACTTACCCTCATTTTATAGTGATAGCAGTCGTACTATTTCTGCCCTTTATGTATGGTTAGGATCATCCATGGGCGCAAATATTATTGTTAGGCGATTAGCGACAATATCTCCTGCTCCACCAACTCATTATTATGCAGCAATGAGTCAGTGTGGTCGTGCATGGGTTACCTTCAAACAACACGTTGAAACCCTCATTCCTTCACTTTCGACAGGAACCCCTCAATTAGCCCGGCATATTGTTGAAGATGCAAACAGCTGGTTCGCCTATCTAATTGCATTGGGTGAGGCTAAACAATCAACTTCTCTGCCTGTGCAAGCTCAAAAAGCATAAATATACTTAATCTTCGACTCCCTAAAATTGCTTTAAACTTACGCAATTGCATGAATAGCGAATTGGTAATTGCGTTGTTTCTGGTAAACTTGCGCCAAACTTATTAATACAAAAGAACGCATGAAAGTAATCTCATTTAACATTAATGGTATCCGCGCTCGCTTACATCAGCTTCAAGCGTTAATTGATGCCCACCAGCCAGATATTATTGGCTTGCAAGAAATTAAAGTGCATAACGAACAGTTTCCTGTGAAAGACGTAGAGGCTATGGGTTATCACGTATATTTTCACGGCCAAAAAAGTCATTACGGCGTGGCCTTTCTCGCTAAAAAAGAACCAGAGTCAGTAACCATGGGCTTTCCGAGTGACGATGAAGATGCACAACGCCGTATGATCATGTTGAAGACAACAGATGACAGCGGCAAGCCAGTTACCATCTTAAATGGCTATTTCCCGCAGGGTGAAAATGAAAAGCACGAAACTAAGTACCCTGCTAAGCGCAAGTTCTATCAAGATTTGATGGCTTACCTCAATGGTAATCACACGCCTGATGATCAAGTCATTGTAATGGGTGATGTTAATATCTCACACACTGACTT
Source organism: Alteromonas sp. 009811495 (assembly GCF_028865455.1). Classification (NCBI taxonomy): domain Bacteria; kingdom Pseudomonadati; phylum Pseudomonadota; class Gammaproteobacteria; order Alteromonadales; family Alteromonadaceae; genus Alteromonas; species Alteromonas sp. 009811495. The sequence continues at coordinate 1,824,038 of NZ_CP113972.1, read as the reverse complement.
AGACATTGGTATTGGCGAAGAAAACCGTAAACGCTGGTTGCGTACAGGTAAGTGTAGCTTTTTGCCTGAAGAGCGCGAGTGGCTAAATACCGTTATCGATTGGGGCTTTGAAGACAGTTTTCGTGCCTTGAATCCGAAAACAGATGATAAGTTTTCATGGTTTGATTACCGTTCAAAGGGGTTCAATGACAATAGAGGTCTACGTATTGACCTTATTTTGGCAACAAAGTCATTGCACGCTAAGTTAACCGATGCGGGTATCGATTACGTACTCCGAGGCATTGAAAAGCCTTCAGACCACGCGCCAATTTGGGCAGTGTACAGCGACTAGTTAACGTTTAAATTTAACAGGAATTGTAGTGAGCACACTTCAAACCATTGCCCTTTTGGTATACAGCGGCTTTTTAGTTGGTGCACTAAAACACCTTGATGTGGCTCACTTCCTTAAAAATAAACATCAGCAGCACTTAGTATTTGGCAGTGCTGCAAGTTTGTTTGTTCTGTGGCTTTTCAAAGCTGGCATTTACGACGGCTTAGATGTTCATTTTCTAGGTCTGTCTATTGTAACCCTTATGCTAGGGTTTCGCCTCGCTATAATTACTGCTTTTATTACATTACTGGGTTCAACAGTTGTTGGGTTTAACGCTTGGGAAAATATTGGTGTAAACGGCTTAGTCGGCACTATCCTCCCAATAGGTATTACTTACCTGTTTTACATGTTGTCGTTTCATCGTATTACCAGACAATTGTTCGTGTATATTTTTTTATGTGCGTTTTTCCCTGCGGCACTTTCCATAGCGCTTAAAACACTTACCCTGGGTTTATTCTACTATACCGAAGGCACTTACCCATGGGACGTCATTTTCGACAACTACGTTTTGCTCATTCCTCTATTGGTATTCCCAGAGGCGCTTTTAAATGGAATGGCGATTACATTACTCGTCATTTATCAGCCAACATGGGTATACACTTTTCACGATAAATTCTATTTAGACAAGTAATGTCTATCTTTTAATAGACAACTGCATCTTTCAACGCAACTACAGCAAATTTGAACTAATGTTTAATAAGATTTTGATAGGAATTCCCTATGCTTTTAGGGGCATTGGAATACTGGTAGGTCTGTATGCAGATAATCACCCACTCTTTAAAACATCATTCAACAGAAGCGCTCAATGTGGAATTAAACCAGCTGTTGAGCACTCACAATTACTCTGTAGTTATCGCCTATAGTAACTGCATACATAATTCAGAGCAAATACAGCAAGTTTTCTGTGCTCATACCACTTCCTTTATGCTGGCCACCTCATGCCTTGGCGCTCTGCATTGTAATGCTGAAACGACAAAAGCGAATGCTGACATCTCTTTATTTTGTATTGATGACAGCCAAGGTGCTTACGGCGTGGGTAGTGCCGCTTTGTACAACGAAATGACTAATCAAAGTGAGCCTTTCAACGCAGGCGCTCGGGCACTTGAACAAGCCCTTGCGAATGCCGCTAGGCCCTATGAAAGTCCAGCATTGATATGGTGTGCGTTACCGCCTGGCGAAGAGGAGCGTATTCTGGAAGGTTTTGCCAGCGTCGTAGGAGAACAAGTGCCCATTTTTGGTGGTTCAACTGCAGACAATACCGTAGAGGGTAATTGGTGCACTGCAACTGCAGATACTTGTGGGGCTAATACAATAGCGGTCTGTGTGTTGTACCCCTCTACTCCACTGGGTTTAAGTTACAGTTCTGGTTACAAACCTACTGGAACTGTGTTTACGGTAACATCAGCTCGTGGAAGAAATTTAGTAGCATTAAACGGCCAATCCGCAAGTCAGATTTATAACAGTGCTACCAACAACCTCATTGAAAACGAGCTCAGTGGCGGGCAAATTTTAGGGCTCACGTCATCAGCACCTTTGGGTAAACCCGTCGAGCTGGAAAACGGCGCGTTTAATTATTTGCTTTGCCATCCTGATGAAGTTTGCCTTGATGGCAGTCTTAACGTTTTTTCAGAAGTACACGAAGGTGACGTATTAACCCTCATGGAAGGCAATATTGATAGCCTCACATCTCGGGCAGAACGGGTGATTACTAACGCAATTATGCTTCTTCCGCAAAATAAAACACCTGTGGGTGTGCTTATGATTTACTGCGCAGGTTGTAGGCTTATGGTGGGAGATGCCATTGTACCTATGATTGAAAACCTGCAATTAAAGTTTGACGGTTTGCCCATATGCGGCCCATTCACTTTTGGCGAACAAGGACGATTCCTTGATGGCAAAAACAGGCATGGCAATTTGATGATTTCAGCTGTTGTGTTTTCAAAATGAATAAAGATTACGAAAACGTTTTAGAAGATCTTGCCCTCGTTTATCGACTAAAAGAGCAAGCTGAAGCCCATAAGAAAGAAAGTGATGCCTTGTTAGCGGGTACGCGAGCTTTGCTGACCGCCACCAGCGAACAAGAGCTTTATAAGAAGATGTTTGGAATTTTTAAAAGCCTCTACAACTACGAAGTATGTTTTGTGCTTGAAAACGATAGTAAGGGAAAAATGCGATGCACTAACAGTACTTTTTCGCCGTTGTTAGACTCACTGTGGGACATCGATGAAACATTATCAAAAGCCATAAAGAGCACCCCCGTCGCCCTGTTCAATATCAAAATGCAGCCAACGTGGCAGGCGCACCTTGATACATTCGATATCCCTGTAACCTCGGTGTTGTACTGCCCTTTTAAAGTGCACTCCCAACATGCGGTTATTGTGTTTTGTCACAATACCTTGGGCTATTACACACAGGAATATGTAGATATGGCTAATCGCTATCGTACGTTCACTGAACAAATGGCCATGAGTGTTCAAGCCAAACTCATGGCGCTTGAAACGGTTCGTTTAAAAGAAGAGAAAGCGCAAGTTGAAAAAAGCCTTATTGATTCTGAAAAGATGGCGTCACTGGGGTTGCTCGCGGCGGGTGTTGCGCATGAAATAAATAACCCTATCGCGTTTATTAATAGCAATATACATTTTTTAAAAGACACTTTACCTAGCTTATCGACGATGCAAGATATTGTTGTATCGCTAGCCAAAAGTTCATCAGATCAAGAGCGAGCACAACTAGCTGACCGCGCTACAACTTGGGCGCAACAAAATAAGCTCGACTCGTTAAGTGACGAAATTGCAGATATTTGTGAAGAGTCTGAAGAAGGCCTAATGCGCGTAACCGAAATTATAACCAGTTTGCGATCATTTTCTCACGACGCTGATATTGCAGATGATGAAACAGTTAATGTCGATGACTGTGTAGCACACGCACTGCGCTTGGTGAACAGCGAACTGAAACACAGAATTGAGATATGTCAGTACCTTAATGAACCACCAGCGATTAAGGGTAAAACCGGCAAGTTAAATCAAATATTGGTAAACCTATTTGTAAACGCAGCACAAGCAATGGAAGACGGTGGCACACTTACTATTCGTTCTTGGCACGACAAACAAAATAATACAACGGTTTTGCAAGTCACAGATACTGGATGTGGAATAGAAAAACATGCGTTACAGAAGCTATTTGAGCCCTTTTACACCACAAAACCAACAGGCAAAGGGACGGGGTTGGGGCTATATATCTCTTTCTCCATCGTCGAAGCCATGGGCGGCACAATTTCGGTGGACAGCGAAGTTAACGTTGGCACTACGTTCACCCTCACCTTTCCAACACCTGACTTAATGTAACAGCGCCGTACATTGACCGTGACGGTGACAGCATAAACAGCCCGCAGACCACACTAACTTGTTAGATATAAAAAAGCCCCAGACGAATGTCTGGGGCTTTGATTTTATAGGTAAAGTGCGTACAGCTTACTTTTGAAACAGGATATCCATTACGTCAGCAAGTTCGCCTTTACCTTCGCGAATTTCTTCTTCAGAAAGGCCTGCAATTTCATGTGGAAACACTAACCATTCGTCACTTTCGTTTACGTAGTAGTCTGGTACTAAGTCAGTGGTATTGTTTTGCGGCTTATACCAAGGACACGCAATACGGATGTCTTTTGGCATGTTTAGACGCATAAGTTTATTAATTTGCTTAATAAGTGCTTCTACACTGCGACCTGAGTCGAATACATCATCAACAATAAGCAACTTATCATCTGCGTTTGCGTTCTCTACCAGATAGTGCAAACCGTGAACACGGATCTCTTTAGACTGCTTATTGATACCATAGTACGACGATGTGCGCACCGCGATGTGGTCTGTTGACGTGTTCTTGAACTCGAAGAACTCCTGAACCGCGATACCAATTGGAGCACCACCACGCCAGATACCAATAATAAAGTCTGGACGGAAGCCATCTTCATACACCTTTGACGCTAAGCGAAAGGAATCCTGTAAAAGCGATTGCGAGGTGATAAAATTCTTGTTCATGACGTCTCACTGGGCAAAATTTAAAAGACCGCGAGTATAGTGAATTTCAACCAATTTTGCACGGCAAATTCAATGAATTATTCGTTTTGTAGTGCCTGAGACGGCTGAATTTTCATCGCTTTTCTTGCGGGATAGATACTGGCGCTGACGCAAAGTAATAGTGACAGCCCAGTTATGCTGACTATCTGGACCATATTCATCTCAATTGGCAAACCACTGCCATCTGCCGATAACGCCAGAGGCGAACCAATAAGTGCCAAAAAATTGTTTAGTTGAAGAGTTACCACCACACCTAACAACAGCCCTATCGCAGCACCTTTTACGCCGTTAAATAATCCATTTAACACGAAAATCCACATTATGGTGCTTGGTAGCATGCCCTGTGTTTGCAAAACCGCTATGTCACCTTGCTTTTCGGTTACAACCATTACCAATGCTGACACTATATTAAATGCAGCCACTGCGATAATTAGCAGCAACATCAGCATCATCATATTCTTTTCCATTTTCACGGCATCAAATAATGGCCCTTGACGCTCTCGCCACGTTTTAATTTGCGCGGCGTCTATGTGAAATGATTCGGTTAGCTGTTCAACAACAGCGAGGTAGTTAAATGCATCACCTAAAAACAGACGCTGTGAAATACCTTCTCCTTTAGGGTCACGAAGCAACCTATTTACATCATCAAGATGCATATAAATGACTTTATCGTCCATTTTAGACCCCATATCAAAAATACCCGCCACCGTGACAAGGCGCTGGCTTGGCATTCGACCAAAAGGTGTATATACGCTGGCACCTGCTACCATTACGCGTATGCGATCTCCTACCCGCGCATCAAGTTTGACCGCAAGTGCTCGTCCAATAACAACATGAAAACTGTTGGGTGTAATATCTTCGAATCTTCCTTGCTCCAGTTTGTTCGCTACCATGGTATGCATCAGCATTGCGTTTGGTTCAACACCGTGTATCTGTACGCCACGCAAATCCGTACGGCTTTGCACCACAGCTTCTGCTTCGCGAAATGCCATTGAAGCGGTTACACCCACTACTTGGGACTGCGTGTTTAACGGCGTGGCTAACTCAATATGGGGAACAATGCCCAAAATACGTTGCTTCAATTGGCCTTCGAGCCCATTCATCACTGACACGACAATGATTAACGCCATAAGACCAAGCGCAATGCCTGCTACTGAGAAACGGTTAATGAATGAGACAAAGCTGTTCTGGCTAGCTTTATTCGATTTAGCGTAGCGATAAGCAATAAATGCAGAAAGCGGATAGAAAGAAGAAAACATAGCGCCTTGTTTTGAAAGTAATACGGTAATATGCCTCGCCATTCACTATGCTATTAACCATGACGTAAAAAGCTGGCGAGAGTGGGTTTATGTTGCAAAGCAGTAAACCCGAAATAGTAAAGTGGTTATACTACGTGTAAGCTACTGGCTGCACAAGAATTAGTGGCAGAGGAATGAAGTGAGCGAGCAAAGCCTAGAACAAAAACAAGCCCAATTCGACGAATATTTTTCAATCACGCATGGTATTAATGTCAATGTACGTGCGCTTGAAAAAGGCGAACCCGTACCCGATGAAGAGGGAATAGAGGAAGCAATGCCCTATGCGTTTCGCATTGCCAGCGAAATGGCGGCAATTGAAGCTCAAGCGCTGCGCCCTTTGCGGAATTTGAGCGAACACGCAGAAACCTTAGCCGATTACCTCAATCATCAATCGCGAAAAATCGACCTTATGATGTCGTTTGTGCTTCACCAACAGGACGAACCTGAATATCGCTTTAAATCGGTCAAGTTTGGTGGCGGTGGCGTTATTGTTGACATGCAATCGCCACTAAACGTAGGACAGCACGCTGAACTTAAATTATTTCTTGATGCCGAAGCTGCCGCAATTTTTTGTTATGGCGAAGTCATTAGTTGCGAGCAAACTGACACGGGTTATCATACTGCGTTTATATTTACGACTATTCGCGAACCCGATCAGGAATTACTTGTACGTGCAAGTTTGCACATTCAAACATTGCAGCTTAGAAAACGGGCACAAGAAAAACGTTCGGGATCCTAAACGATACTTTTAGCAGTATATATCGCCGTATTAATTGGTATTACGTGAATTTTAAAAATAGGAAGTCATGACAGCTAGCTTATTATCGCTGCCTTTACCAGCGCCGAAAAAAGACGCATCATCACAAGATCATAAACAGTGGGGTCAACTACAAGGTAGTAGCGCCGCGCTGTGTATTAGCCAGGCGCTAAATCAGTATAGTGGTCCTATTGTGCTTATTACTGCAGATACGCCTTCTGCCATGAAACTGGAAAAGGAGATAGCATTTTTCCTTAAAGGTGGCGTAGGCGATAACAAGCGACTGGCTAATACACCGATTACGTTGTTTCCTGATTGGGAAACACTGCCCTACGATTCATTCTCACCACACCAAGATATTGTTTCGCAGCGTCTTGAAACCCTATTTCGATTTACCCAACAGGTAGACGGTATTTTCATTGTGCCTGTTAATACGCTGATGCAGCGTTTGGCGCCTACCGATTACCTTGCCAAATATCTGCTAATGCTAAATAAAGGAGATACGCTAGATAGGGATCAATTTAGGCGCAACTTAGAGCAAGCTGGTTATTTGCACGTTAGCCAGGTAATGAGTCATAGCGAATTCTCTGTTCGTGGCAGTATTATTGATTTGTTCCCAATGGGGAGCGACCAACCGTTTCGCATAGATTTATTTGACGACGAAATTGACTCAATTCGCTATTTTGATACCGAGACACAACGTTCAGGTGAAGCGGTTAATGAAATTCGCTTGTTGCCGGCTAGAGAGTTCCCCACAGACAAAGACGCTATTACGTTATTTCGACAAAATTTTCTGGCGAAGTTTGATGCTAACAACGCGTCTGAAAGCGTGTTTGCTCAAGTTAGTAAAGGCACTATGCCAAGTGGCATTGAATATTACCTCCCACTCTTTTTTGAGAAAACCGCCACCTTATTTGACTACTTGCATCCTAAAAGTTTGTTGTTGCTACATGGTGACGTGCAAGATGCCAGCGAGTTTTTTTGGGCCGATGTGCAAGAGCGTTACGAGCAATATCGCTATAATTTAGCACGTCCCCTGCTCGCCCCTGACGAGCTATTTTTACCAATAAATGAGTTATTTGGTGCCATTAAGCAATGGCCTCGGGCATCGCTTTTTAGCAGAGTATTAGATGAAAAAGCCGGCACCACTAACCTTCAGTGTGAATTGCTTGACGATATCGCCATCAACGCGCAGAAAAAAATACCTGCGGAACGCTTAATGGCAACCGTACAAAGCGCCACCGCAAGTGGCGCTAAAGTGCTATTTTGCGCTGAAACCCAAGGCCGTCGGGAAGGTCTACTTACGGTGTTAGCGAAAGCGGGTATTAAACCTACGCTCGTGGATGACTTTAATACATTTATCGGTAGTCACGATACCATTGGTATCACCGTTGGTATGGTAGAGCATAGCTTCAGATGGCAAAGCAAAGAAGGTGAACTATTCTTTATCACCGAGACCGAGTTACTAGGTCACAAGGTAAGCCAAAGACGTTTACGCGATAAAAGAACGGCCACCGATGAAAGTGCCATTATTCGCAATCTAGCGGAGTTATCTATTGGTCAGCCTGTAGTGCATTTAGACCACGGTGTTGGCCGCTATTTGGGGCTACAGACTCTTGATGCAGGCGGCGTTGCCACCGAGTATTTGTGTATTGAATACGCCAAACAGTCAAAGCTTTATGTTCCGGTTGCTTCACTGCATTTGATTTCACGCTACACAGGCGGTGATGCAGACAGTGCGCCGGTTAATGCGCTGGGGTCGGATGCTTGGAGCAAAGCGAAACAAAAAGCAGCAGAAAAAGTGCGCGATGTTGCCGCCGAGCTGCTCGACGTTTATGCCCGCCGCGCGGCGAAGCCCGGATTCGCCTACAAAATAAACTGGGACGACTACCAGTCGTTCGCTGATAGCTTCCCGTTTGAAGAAACCCCTGACCAAGCGCAGGCCATTGCTGCCGTTATGCATGATATGGGCAGCCCATCAGCGATGGACCGCCTTGTATGTGGTGACGTGGGCTTTGGCAAAACGGAAGTTGCAATGCGCGCTGCATTCCTTGCCGCCAATGCCGGTAAGCAAGTTGCTATTTTGGTCCCCACTACGCTGCTTGCACAACAACACTACGAAAACTTTAAAGACCGCTTTGCAGCTTGGCCTTTTGAGATTGAAGTGATGAGCCGATTTGTAAGCGGTAAAGCACAAAAATCGGTAATAGAGCGCATTGGTGAAGGTAAAGTCGACATTGTTGTCGGCACACACAAGCTGCTATCGAGTGACATCAAGTACAAAGACTTAGGTCTAGTGATTATCGATGAAGAGCACAGATTTGGTGTTCGTCAAAAGGAAAAACTGAAGTCGTTAAGAGCCGATGTAGATATTCTAACGCTTACCGCAACGCCTATTCCTCGTACGCTCAATATGGCCTTGTCTGGCATGCGTGATCTTTCCATCATTGCCACAGCACCTGCACGACGCCTATCAATTAAAACCTTTGTGCAGCAGCGCAATAAAGCCGTTATTCGCGAAGCGATTATGCGGGAAATTTTACGTGGTGGTCAGGTATATTTCCTTCACAATGAAGTAGATAGTATTGCGCGTACTGCTGAAGAAATTGCCGAAATTGTACCTGAAGCCCGTATTGCCGTGGGCCACGGCCAAATGCGCGAGCGTGAATTAGAAGGCGTTATGAGTGATTTTTACCACCAGCGGTACAATGTACTGGTATGTACCACGATCATAGAAACGGGTATCGATGTCCCCAGTGCAAATACCATTATAATGGACCGAGCGGATCATTTAGGCTTAGCTCAGCTTCACCAATTACGAGGCCGCGTGGGTCGTTCGCATCATCAAGCCTATGCTTATTTGCTTACGCCACACCCTAAACGCATGACAAAAGATGCGGTGAAACGTTTAGATGCCATCTCGCAGCTAGAAGATCTAGGCGCTGGGTTTGCCCTTGCCACTCACGACCTTGAAATACGTGGTGCGGGTGAATTATTGGGTGACGACCAATCAGGCCAGATTGCCAGTATTGGTTTTAGCCTGTACATGGACATGTTGGATAAAGCGGTCAATGCCCTTAAAGAGGGGCGAGAGCCATCATTAGATGACGCCATGGCCGGACACACTGAAGTTGAGTTGCGAATACCCGCGTTACTACCGGAAGATTATATCGCTGACGTTAATACGCGTTTATCACTTTATAAGCGTTTAGCAAGTTGTCAGTCGCAAGACGATATCGATGAATTTCAGGTTGAATGTATTGATCGCTTTGGTTTGCTCCCTGAACCGGCTAAAAACCTCATTGAAGTGGCTGAAATTAAAATAAAAGCGCAAGAAATTGGTATTCTTAAAGTAGACTTGTCTGCCCAAGGCGGTACCATAGAATTCAAAGAAACAACAAAGGTCGATCCAGGTTATATCATTAAGCTGGTTCAAACTAAGCCAAATACATTCAAGTTTGAAGGAAGCCAAAAACTTCGCTTAGTAAAACAGACCGATACCGCTAAAGCGCGAATTGCGTTTATTAGCGATATCATTGCCGATTTTGTAAAGGAGTCGCGGTAACATGAAGTTAATTCGCTGGTGTTCGTTGATTGCATCATTTAGTGCACTTTTAGCCAGCTCCGCTCGTGCAGATGAACCATGGTGGTTCGACGTAGAAGTTATCGCGTTTAAAAGAAACGTGGCGTTAAGTGAACTTGAAGAGCAATTCACCTTTGCCGATACGTTACATGCACCTCGCGCTGACGCCGACCTTATTGGCGATGTTATTTCGCCTGATATTAGCTGGCTCAAACAAGGGTTGGCCGTTTGTGACGTTGATACTCAACCCTCATGGCCCGCGTTCCCCTCGCTTGATATTCCACGTAGCGATGTGGACTTCTTGTCTTTGCCACCGCATGTTTTAAGCGGCAATGAAACTGACGATAGCGCGCTCAGCGCCACTCCTTCGGCCACGGCAACGCCTGAGGTGAGTAGCGGTGATACAGATTCTGAACAAGTTGCTAGCTTCAACGATGCACAGAATCAAGGGTCTGATGCACTTGAATATGAAAGCGCACTTGAGTATGAAAGCACACTAGCCTATGACGGCGCGTTAGATCTAGACCAAGAGAACTCAATCGGCCCAGATGCCTTTGCAATAGCAAAATATTGGTTGTCTTTTTTCGGTGTGAAAAAAGGCGACGTTTTTAGTAATGAAAACGAAAATGCATCTTCTATCACAGTACCAAAATTCACATACTGTAACGTGCAAAAGCCTTGGCTTAATGTGGAATCACACTATGATTCTGTTACGTGGAAAGTGGACAACCCGAACAACCGCTTACCCGCGCCCAGTAGTTTACCCATTATTATCGAAGGTCACGACTGGCCATTAGCATCAAAAGCCCACTTGCTTACGAGTAACCAACAATCTTTGTCATCAATATCGCGACAAATTCGCAGCAATCGAGAACTTGAGCGGCTATTTCATTTGACCTGGCGCCAGCCTGTTTTGTTTGGCAAAGACAATGCGTTTGATGTGCGCCTTTACGGTGGAAAGAATTATTCAAGTGAGTTTGAGTTAAGCGGTGAGCAGCGTAAGGATGTCACTACCATTGATGAGAATACGGCAGAAATTAGCGCCACTCATGGCTCTATCGATGAGCTGTTTAACAATGGATTGTCTTCACAAACACAGCCGATGGAAAATAGTGACGAGCCGACAGTTAGTGCACTGCAAGATATATTCGACGACTTAGAAAAGCGCTTGGCGAACCCTACTCCTATCGATTACGGCGAGTTTAAGGCGTTAGATGAAACGGTAATGTCTGATGCAAGCGAAGATGATGCATCGCGAAATGCTCTACGTACACCTATTTGGGAAATTGACGGCACCATGAAGGTGTTTCTCAAGTACATTAACCGCGTGCCCTATTTGCATATTGATAGTGACATGTTTTATCGACAACCCGTACCAGAAACTTACTTAGGCGGCGATGAAAACGAACTATCCCTTGATGAGTCAACAACAGCTCATAACGTAACCTATAGACTTGCCTCAGTACCTTTGGCTGAACAGCGTCGCGTCATTAGCACACAGTTGCATTACTTCGACCACCCTTTGTTTGGTTTTGTTGTTCAGATCCGCCGTTACAAGCGCCCTGAAGATGACAGTAATGCGCAATAATCGAAAGGCAAATATATTTCATGAAAATTTATACACGCACAGGTGATAAGGGTAGTACACAAATTTATGCCGATAAGGCAGTACGTGTGGAAAAAGATGACTTAGTTGTAAAAAGCTACGGCGACATTGATGAGCTAAACAGCCATATTGGCTTATTGGCCGCAACGGTCTCGGTACAACACAAACCCATGCTTCATGATATACAGCGCAATCTTTTTCAGGCTGGATTCGCCATTTCAGCTAGCTCAACGCTAACGGATAAAAACATAGATGCGCTTGAAACACTTATCGACACATTAACAGCGAAAATGCCCCCTAATACTTCTTTCGTGTTGCCCGGTGGTAGCAGAGCAGCAGCCCAAGCTCACGTTTGCAGAGCAGTTTGTAGACGTGCAGAAAGAGCGGTAATTAGTCTAGCCAAACATTACGACGTTCCTGAAGTCGTGCATGCTTATCTCAATCGCCTTAGTGACTTTTTGTTTACGTTTGCACGCTTTTTAAATATTGAGGCAGGCGTAGAAGAGGTGCCTGTATAACGTACTTTGTACTTAGCAAAGTGCGTTATACAAGTGTATGAAAGGCAAAATTAGAATCTAAATGTACCTAGTAGTGTTGCAGAGCCTAGGTTGCCATCATCGGTGTCGTAACCCAAGCCAAAGCGAATTGAGGCATGTGGGTTAAACCAATAGTCAGTACCCAGCTCAATAACGTTATCAGACCCAAAGCTGTCGTTGTTTTCGAAAATTGCGCTCACGCCAACGCTCCAGTCTGCCTTAACGTAATAGTTGGCATCGATTTCAATTGATAGATCATCGTCAAAGTAAGTACCTCGGGCTTGCACATCCCAACCCGGTGTAAAACTGCGCATTTGTGTGCCAAAGCTGGTATATCGTGCGAACACACTTACGCTAAGTTCATCGTCACTTCTTGTAATTTTATCACCTGAGCGGAAGAAGCTTTCTTCATAATCGTAAAAATCGAAGCCCGCACCATATTCCCAATGATCATTAGCGAACGTCGATACGTCTAGACCAAATCGGTGCAACGTTTCTTCATAGTTACGTGAATCGTTTGCGACGCTTCCGTAGCGCCCTCTTAGCACCAATGAGTTTGAATAGAACCATTCACCATTCACGTTAATTGCATCGAGGTTATCAATACCAAAGTAATCAACCGAAACGTTATTGGTACGCTGTAGATAAGGGCTGATGGTCCAAGGTTGCTCGTCAATATCGACTGACTCAAGATAGTAGCGGTAGCTAACACCAACAAAGTTGTCATCAGCATCTCTGACGTCAGCAAAGCCAACACTCACTTCGTGATTAATGGGCACCGACTGTGCAAACGCACATGGTGTAAGTGATAACGCTAATAAAGAGGTAGAAAAAACCCGTAAAAACATAGAACGTCCTTGTAGCAAACGTGTTAGAAAATTCGAAAGCTAGAGTATGGACGTTCTTTTCTGAATGGAAGCTGAATACACGCCGCAACCGATTAATAAATAAGCAAATGTTACGTACAGATTGCTATAATATGAGTTGCTGAACTATCGTTCATTTAGGCGATTAATTAAATGTATTGCATCGTCATAATCTTGTCTTATACCCAGTTTAAGGGTTCGCCCGTAAAGTGACAAAACTCGCTCACTTTTTTGAATATCTTTGGGCAATTGAGACGACACCCTTGCAACTAAACCATCCAGAATCTGTTCAGCGCCTTTGGGGTTGTTGCAGGCTAAAACCATATCGCACCCCGCATCAAGGGCTGCTTCTGCGCGCTCTAGATAGCCGCCAGCAACACTAGCGCCATGCATCGATAAGTCATCAGAAAATATCGCTTTCTGAAAACCTAGGTTCTCTCTGAGTATCTGCTGCAACCAATAAGGTGAAAACCCCGCTGGTTTATCACAAACCTGAGAGTAAATAACGTGGGCAGGCATAACGCCATCAAGCAAATTGCGTTCAATGAGCCGCTCAAATACAACCATATCTGTTTGCCGTATTTCGTTGTACTCTCGCTCATCCACTGGCAAAGCAATGTGTGAATCAGGAGCGACACTACCGTGCCCAGGGAAATGCTTGCCTATTGCAGGCATATTTGCTGATTTCAATCCTTGAATAAGTGCAGTAGCTAAGCGAATAACGTCATCTGCATTATCGGCAAACGCCCTATCACCAATAACTTGCGACACGCCGTTAACATCAAGCACGGGGGCAAAGCTAAAATCGATATCAAGCGTTTTAAGTTCGTAAGCAAGCGCCAGCCCGCAAGCTTTTGCGTACTTTTCGCTTTCGTCTTGATGTTCAGACTGCCGCATAATATCGCCCATTGCGGGTAGTGCAGTAAAACCATCGCGAAAACGCTGTACTCGTCCTCCCTCATGATCAACGCCTATCAATATAGGGCGTTTGGCATAACGGCGAATATCTTGAATGAGTGCAGCGAGCTGCTTTTTATCATGATAGTTTCGAGCGAATAAAATTAAACCGCCTACCACGGGGTGTGCTAATTTTTCTTTCTCTTCGCTCTGCAATTCTTCAGCATGGCAGTCGAGCATTAAAGGGCCCACGAGCCCCCCTTGTAAGCTGTCATAAAACATCACTTCAAATTTTGTAAATCTCTGGTTAGGATAGAGAAAAAAAGGGAGTATTACACGTGTTAAATTGGATCAAATGGCTTGTAATTGGTTTATTGTCCATACTCGCCCTTGCCGTCGTTTCCTTGTACGCTTCTCTTAGCCTAAGTTTGCCCTCACTAGATGGTAACAGTAATACCTATCACGTGAACGCTGTGACAGAACTCAGCCGTGATGCAACCGGGTATGCCGTTATAAAAGCTGACGATATTTTTGATGTCGCTTACGCTCTTGGTTTTGCTCATGCTCAAGATCGCTTTTTCCAAATGGATCTTCAACGAAGAGCCGCCTCAGGCAATTTATCTCGATGGGTTGGAAAAGTAGCGCTGGAACGAGACAAAAACATTCGCTTCCATCAATTTGCACAGCGCGCCCGCGTTGTCTATGAAAACCTTCCCGCTCGACAGCAAGAATTATTAGTGCGTTATGCTCATGGTGTTAATGATGCATTAGCGGAAATGACAGTTCCACCTTTTGAATACTTAGCTGCTGGAGTACAACTAGAGCAATGGCATCCAACCGATAGTATTTTGGTGGTGTACAGCATGTACCTCGACCTACAAGGTAGCCAAATTAGCTTAGACATGGCCCGTACCATGCTTAAAACACTGTACGGTGATGAAATATATAATTTCATTACTCAGCCAAGTCACTACCAAGCTGCGCTAGATGGAAGCGAAACACCGCTGTTTGACCAAGCCATTCCCACTTTTCCTGATAATGCAGCAGATGCCAACGACGATAAGAACGCAAGCGTCGCATACACTGGTACCGAGCTACCGGATATTGGAAGTAATAACTGGGCTGTGACGGGAAAGCTCACCACCACGGGTTCAGGCATGCTGGCCAATGATATGCACCTTGGCCTTCGAGTACCCATTATATGGTATAAGGCACAGCTAAACTATGAAGAAGCGGGTGAGCAAGTTCAGGTAACCGGCGTGTCGTTACCCGGGTTGCCTGGCATTGTCGTGGGTACCAATAATCATATCGCATGGGGCTTCACCAATGCCAATGTCGATAATGTTGATTGGATAGCGTTAGATGATGATACGCAAACACAATCTTACACTCGACGTATTCCGTTACCGGATGGCGAACATACTTACACTATAGAAGTAAGCCAATTTGGGCCTGTACGTGTGGTAAACCAAAAGCGATACGCGCTTAATTGGGTAGCGCACCAGCCGTTTGCGGTAAACTTGGGTATTATCAATCTGGGGGCAGCTAAAAACCTCACTGAGGCCATGTCGGTGGGTAAAACCATTGCCATTCCTACACAAAACCTCGTTATTGTTGACGAACTCGGCAATGCGGGCTGGATGCCTGGTGGCGCTGTAATGGATCGTGAGAGCGCAAGTTATGTCGCCATTTCAGAACAATCACTAAAAGCTGAAAGCCCCAAAAGAGCGACGAATTTGCCGTCGGTCGTGAACCCTGAACACGGTAGAATATGGACGGCAAATGCGCGCGTGATTTCTACACATGATTTACCAAGACTAGGCGATGGTGGCTATGCGCTTGGTGCTCGTGGTAGACAAATTCGCGATCGCTTATTTGAAAAAGATAGTTTCACTGAAAACGATTTCTACGCAATTCAACTGGATAATCATGCCCAATTCCTCATGCCATGGCATAACCTTTTATCAGGGTTGCTGCGGGTACAAGATGTTGAGTTTAAGCCAGACCTTGCTTATTTGAATACCTGGAACGCATGTGCTTGTGAAGATTCTGTGGGTTATACATTAGTTAAACACTTTCGTAGTGAAGTTATTCAAACGCTTTTCGGACGTATTTTGCAGTCAATAGACCGAAAAGGGGTTAATAGCAGAACGCTACTTCGAGGTATTGAACCGGCTACGTGGCAACTCATCCATGAACAACCCAGCAGTTGGCTACCAAAAGGCACGGACAGCTTCGATGAACTTTTGGTCGACGCCTATCGAAGGGCTAAACACAAACTTCTTGATACCTATTCCCCCGTCGAAGCAGATATGGAAACGCTAATCTGGGGTAACGTAAATAAGCTGCGTGTTTCTCACCCTTTTGCATCTCAAATTCCGTACATTGGACAATACCTGAATATGCAAACCGTTGAGGGCTTCGGTGATACTTATATGCCTGCTGTGCAATCGCCAAATTTTGGCGCATCGCAACGATTGTTTGTAAGCCCCGGCCATCTAGAAGATGCCATTTTAACCTTGCCTGGGGGCCAATCAGGGCATCCGCTTTCACCTTATTACACGTCGGGTTTCAGTGATTATGCAACACACGCTGCTACCCCACTGTTGCCAAGTGATATTGAACACACTCGCTTATTTTACAAAAAAGAAAACGAATGACGCCCGCTATAACGCTATTGCAGAAAAAAGGTGTTAAACACCACGTACTCAAGTATGAACATGACACCAACGCTTCCTCTTATGGGCTAGAAGCGGTTGAGAAACTTGAACTGAATGCAAGCACCGTATTTAAAACCTTAGTGGTGAGCACTGATAAAGGCACGCTTGCGGTAGCCATCGTGCCTGTAAACAACAAACTCAGTGAAAAGAAGATGGCAAAAGCCCTCGGTACAAAAAAAGTGGTGATGGCAAAAAGTGAAGACGTCATGACCTCAACAGGGTATGTGCTTGGTGGGGTAAGTCCACTAGGACAAAAGAAAAGACTTACTACTGTTATACACGACAGTGCAGAAGCACTGTCAGACATTTATGTTAGTGCAGGAAAAAGAGGATTGGAACTTTCTCTTTCTCCCACCACACTGGCTATGCTAACGCAGGCAACCTTTGCTGATATTACCGCTTAGCGTGTGCCGAGCTTTGGCGCTACTGCATAACGCTTTTGAGCCTTTCGGTACATCAATAATAGCGCGAATGAGAATAGCGCTAACGCACTAGGCTCTGGTACTGATTGTATTCCCACTCTTGATATAAACGCCCCTGAACTGGGTAGTATAGTAGTTAACACAGTGTGATTATCACTTTCAAAGTTACTGCCATAGAAGCGTATTGACGTTAAAGCATCTGTGCCTGTTTCTGCGAAAAGGTTCACAAAAGCAAAAGGCTCCCACGATGCATGATAATCATCTCTTGAATTAGGGTTTCCCCAAAATGGATTGCCAAAGTGCTCTGACGTGAGCGCAGGAGAATTCAAAATATCAGAAGTGGTAAATTCTAATGGTTCAGACACTGTATTTACTGTAAGTTTGTTACCTGCATCGCCAGCACTCCACCAGAACCCGAAATAGCCGACAGGGTTGTTAAAAGTAAGCTCTATCGCTCCGCCAGCAGGAATAAACAAATAATTTCCGTTTCCATCTGCCCCACCCCATTTATTCGCGCCGTTTATACGAACGCCGCCTTGAAGCACACGGTATACACCAAAGTTAGTAATGATACTATCTGATACTCTTCCCCTTGACTGCCTATCAAAAGTCTCAACGTTCGACACGCCAGCAGGGCCTACTGCAATATCAGGGTCAGACAGCGTGAAAATGAGCCCTGCAAAAAGAGGGGATGAGAAAAGGCATAAACTTAACGTAAACAAAGCAACTACGGTTTTCATCTTTAGCTCCAAGGCTATTAAACACAGAATGTTTACCTTAGATAGCTATAGCCATGCCAAAACATCAAAGCATTGTTTACATTGAATTTATTCCGAAAACAGTACTATTTCGAGCTACTCCCCATATTGTTTTTTGCTTTTTGCGAAGCACTTTGCGACAAAAATGGAATATCTAAAACTGAGTTAATTAGAGCAATATGGCTTAGGCTATTGCTCTAAATTTTCAGCTTGTTCACGCCATTGCTGCTTGGCTTTATTTAGCGAGAGGTCGTCTACCGTGTTTGAGCCTGAAAGCGTTTTAGCCATTTGCTCGATAATGGCATCTCGTTTTTCAATTAAGGCATCGGTTCGTGGGAACAAGTCTTTTGCTTCAGGGTATTGTTGTTTAAGGCTTTCAACTTCTTCTAGAGAGTAGTAGCGGGCCTCAAAGGCTTCGTTATATAGCTGTCGCTTTGCATTAAAGACTACATAGTCTTTTGCCGTTTCTGATTTGAGATAGTCCAAATCTTGCTTAGAAAGGTTAGCGGCCTCACCTACATTTACCGCCTGCTCTAGCCACTGTTCAATGGCTTGAGTATTTTTCTCTTTTACCGCAGTTTTCACACCGGCTTGCAAATCGCTCGCATGCAAAATTTCCATTACGGTAATTAAAGGCACTTCTGCCGCTTGTTGATCCCGCTTATCGGCATCTGAAGACAAATAGGCAAACCACGAAAGCGCCGCAACCACAATAGCAACAACAATAACAAGCGCTTTTTTCACACTTACCTCCATAAATACTGCATAAGGAAACCAGCGCGAATGCGCTGCTTTATAAGAAGCAATACAAAAAGAGCGAGAAAGCTCGCTCTTTTATATATTGTAACGACCTAGTGATTACTGGTCGATAGGTGCTGAGTTTTCAACTCGGCTTTTCAGTTTTTGACCCGGGCGGAACGTTACCACTCGGCGTGCTTTGATAGGAATGTCTTCGCCCGTTTTTGGATTACGGCCAGGACGTTCGTTTTTATCACGCAGGTCAAAATTACCAAAACCTGACAGTTTTACTTGCTCACCAGATTCTAGAGCGCTTTTAATTTCTTCAAAGAAAAGCTCTACCAGATCTTTTGCATCGCGTTTATTGATGCCTAATTTCTCGAATAGGTGTTCAGCCATCTCGGCTTTGGTCAATGCCATAGTTTACTCTCTTAACGCGGCCCCAAACTCAGATTCCAGACCTTTAACCACAGTATCCACCGCTTGCTGAATCTCAGCTTCTTCTAAGGTTTTATCCGGATCTTGTAAATGAAGAGACAAAGCAAGGCTCTTGTAACCAGGTTCAATTCCCTTGCCTTTGTACTCATCGAACAAGTTTAGAGCAACTAGTTGATTTACGCCAATTTTTTCTATGTAAGAAAGTACATTTCCTACACGCACTTCATCTTTAACCGTAATAGCAATATCACGGCGGTTCGATGGGAAGCGCGATACTGGTACAGCAGACGGTAGTTTGCGGTCTGTAATGGCATCTACCACTAACTCGAACACAAATACGCGGCCGTTAACACCAAGCAATTTTGTAAACTGCGGGTGTATAGCACCAATATAGCCAACTTCTTCATCATTAAGCAAAATTTTTGCAGTCATACCAGGATGCAACGCACTATGCTCGCCCGTGACGAACTGGAACTCGCCCGCTCTTCCGGTTAACGCAAGCAACGCCTCGACATCAGCCTTGGCATCGAAGAAATCAACTGGGCTATCGCCCAAATCCCAATGTTCTTCGTTACGACGCCCTGCTACTACACCACCAATTACTTGCTGTTGCAATACACCATTTGGCGCATCTTGTTGAGGAATAAAGCGTAATCCTGTTTCAAACAAACGAATTCGCTGTTGTTGACGCTTCTGATTGTACGCAGTTGCACCTAGTAAACCGGGCCACAAACTCACGCGCATTATTGACATATCTGAGGATATTGGGTGTGGTAAAACCATGCCCTTCACATCTGGGAATAATGCATTTTGAATTTTCGGGTCAACAAACGAATAAGTAATCGCTTCATTATAACCACGGCTAAGTAGCAACGACTTCATTGTATTTAACGGCAACTTAGCTTCTTGTGAAGGCAGCATTGCTAACGTGGCTTTTGGTGCCACGTTTGGAATGTTGTTATAACCGTATACGCGCGCAATCTCTTCAATCAAATCTTCTTCAATTGAAATATCGAAACGATAGCTAGGTGCAACCGCTTCCCAGCCAGCTTCAGTTTGCGTTACGTCTAAACCAAGGCGGTTGAGCATTTCCGTTACTTTTGCATCGTCAATGCTAATACCAAGCACACGAGCCAAACGTTCGCGACGAAGCGTTACTGTTGCTTGCTTAGGCAATTTGTCTTCAGACACGGCTTCAACAACAGGGCCTGCTTCACCACCGCAAATTTCAATTACCAGTGCAGTAGCGCGCTCCATGGCTTTTCGTTGAAGCTGAGGGTCTACACCACGCTCATAGCGGTGCGAGGCATCGGTATGCAAGCCGTATTGGCGTGCTCGACCCATAATGGCATCACGCGCAAAGAATGCACTTTCTAACAAAATATCTTGTGTTTCAGCCGTTACACCTGAATGTAAACCACCGAAAATACCTGCCATCGCTAGCGCTTTGTTATCATCAGCAATTACCAAAGTATTGCTTTGCAACTTAGCCTCGGTTTCATCTAATAATGTCAGCGTTTCGGCTTCATTAGCCATACGCACATTGATGTTGCCTTCAATGCTAGCAAGGTTGAACGCGTGCATTGGCTGACCAAGTTCTAGTAGTACGAAGTTAGTCACGTCAACGATAGGGTCGATGCTGCGAATTCCACAACGACGTAACTTTTCAACTAGCCACAATGGCGATGCAGCTTTAACGTTAACGCCTTTAACTACACGGCCCAAATAACGAGGGCAGGCATCATCTGCGCTTAGCGTAATTGACAGTTTATCGTCAATCGTTGCGTCTACTGCAACGACTTCAGGCTCGCATACGTCAAGGTTGTTAAGTACGCCAACTTCACGGGCAATACCACGAATACCTAAACAGTCTGCGCGGTTTGGTGTTAGGTCTACTTCAATGGCGTTATCGTCTAGAGCAAGGTAGTCGCGAATGTCTGTACCAATAGGTGCATCCGCTGGAAGCTCAATAATACCGTCGTGGTCTTCGCTAATACCCAGCTCAGAGAAACTACATAGCATGCCGAATGACGGCTCGCCGCGAAGCTTTGCTTTCTTAATTTTAAAATCGCCTGGCAATACGGCACCAACAACAGCAACTGCTACTTTTATGCCCTGACGACAGTTAGGCGCACCACAAACGATATCAAGTAGCTCATCGCCACCAACGTTAATTTTAGTAACGCGCAGTTTATCGGCGTTCGGGTGCTGACCGCACTCTACGACTTCACCGACTAGCACGCCTTTAAAATCACCTGCTACTGGCTCTACACCGTCTACTTCCAGGCCAGCCATGCTCAACTGTTCAGACAGCTCATGTGCCGACAGCGATGGGTTAACCCACTCTCTTAACCATTTTTCACTGAATTTCATGTTTACTCTCTGCCTTAGTTGAACTGCTTAAGGAAACGAAGATCGTTTTCAAAGAACGAACGTAAGTCGTTAACACCGTAACGAAGCATGGTTAAACGTTCTACGCCCATACCAAAGGCAAAGCCCGTATACTCTTCTGGGTCGATACCCACTGCTTTAAGTACATTTGGGTGAACCATGCCGCAGCCCAATACTTCTAGCCACTGACCGTTTTTACCCATAACGTCTACTTCAGCTGAAGGTTCAGTAAACGGGAAGTAAGACGGACGGAAGCGAATTTCTAGCGACTCTTCAAAGAAGTGATGAAGAAAATCGTGAAGAATGCCTTTAAGGTCAGTAAAGCTCACGTTTTTGTCAACCATCAAGCCTTCCACTTGGTGGAACATCGGCGTGTGAGTTTGGTCGTAATCATTACGATATACACGGCCAGGCGAGATTATACGCAGTGGCGGCTTTTCTGCTTCCATTGTGCGAATTTGCACGCCAGAAGTCTGTGTGCGTAGCATCATGTCAGGATTAAAATAGAAGGTGTCGTGGTCTGCACGTGCTGGGTGATTCGCAGGTATATTCAGCGCATCAAAGTTGTGAAAACCGTCTTCAATTTCAGGACCCGTTTTAACCGAAAAGCCAAGTTCGCCAAAGAAAGATTCAATGCGCGCAATAGTGCGGCTAACCGGATGCAAATTACCCGGCTTTTCTGTGCGACCAGGAAGCGTTACATCAACGGCTTCTTCAGCAAGCTTCTTGTTAAGTTCAGCCGTGCGCAGTAACTCGCCTTTTGCTGAAATAGCTTGCTGAATAACCTGCTTAGCTTGGTTAATTTTTTGGCCCGCGGCAGGACGTTCTTCGTTTGATAACTTTCCAAGCCCTTTAAGTAAGTCGGTAAGCTTACCTTTCTTACCCATGAATTCGACCCTAACTTGGTCAAGTGTGGCTGCATCTTCTGCAGCGTCAATCTGGCTCTGTGCCTGATTGATAATAGCGTCAAGCTCCATGTTTTCCTCAATATACATGATGACTGCATGGCCAAAGCATTGTGAGATTAATTCTGTGCGCTAAGGCTTGCCTGAAATAAAGGCAGTAGTTTACACGACAGCAAGACGTTACCGCTACCCTATATGGCTGATAATGGCAGATTTTTGGTTGATAAAAGAGAATGTGAGTTTAGGTTGCACAATTTTTTTAGCAAACGCGACCAACATTGGGGCGATTTCTTTTATATGTAACAGAAAGCACTGAAACTAATAACTCAAATGCCTCAGCGCTGGGAGTGCTTCGGCTGAACTAATCTCATTAAGGCATGCATTCTGCTTAGAAAACAAACAACCCATATAGCCGGACAATAAACTTGACCTTTAGAAACGATATAAACGGACTAAGAGCGATTGCAGTTTTATCAGTGGTAATTTTTCACTTTTTTGAAAGTGCATTGCCAGGTGGTTTCGTGGGAGTTGATGTCTTTTTTGTCATATCTGGCTTTTTGATGACTGCCATTATATGCAATAAACTTGAAAAAGACGCTTTCAATTTATGGGAATTTTTTTATTCCAGAGCTAACCGAATAATTCCTGCATTGGTCACTCTTTGTTCTGTGTTGATAATATTGGGCTGGCTTTTTCTTTCGCCGTATGAGTATTCTGAGCTTGGCAAACAAGTAGTGTCTTCAGTGACCTTTACATCAAATATTCTCTATTACACACAGTCTGGTTATTTTTCTTCTAACTCTATGGAGAATTGGCTTCTACACACTTGGTCATTATCTGTTGAGTGGCAGTTTTATATTTTATATCCTTTGGCCGTTTTTATTATTCACCGCTTTGTAGGTCTTAAAGCACTGAGATCTCTTGTGCCAGTTATGGCACTTATAAGTCTTTCGTTGAGCATTTGGCTTACACCTAAGAACCCAAGCCTGGCGTATTTTGTGCTACCAACCCGCGCGTGGGAAATGTTAGCTGGCGGCGTTGTATTCCTTTTTCCAATGAAAATGAACAGTAGGCTCAAACTGGTCGTTACACTACTTGGCATTTTTGCAATTGCTCTGTCATGCTTCATTTTTTCGGAAAATACGCTTTGGCCAGGTTATGCAGCATTATTACCTGTTGTTGGTGCTGCACTAATTATTTGTGCTAACCATCAAAATAATCTCGTTTTGAACAATAGTGCAATGCAATTAATAGGAAGTTGGTCATACTCGATCTATTTATGGCACTGGCCGTTTGTCGTAGCGATTTACACTTACAAGCTTGGAATTGAATATTCCGTTTTATGCTTTGCCTTATCGATATTGATGGGCTTTTTAAGCTTTAAATTTATTGAGAGTGTTTCATTCAGTAATAAGGGTATCTCGTTAAAAGAAAGACTGACAAACAAATCCGTATTGTCATCGATAACAGTAGCCTTGCTTGGCTTAACTATCTTTGTATCAACCGGCTTTATTCAGCTCGCCCCAGCTCAATATCAAACTCTTATATCTGACGTTCAACCCAGTCCTTTAAGAAGTCGTTGTCACATAGAATCACATCAGCCTCCCGAGAACGCTTGCACATACTTTCATGAAGACAATGCAAAGTGGGCTACATTCGGCGATAGTCATTCAGTAGAGCTTGCCTTCGCACTAGGTACTGAGCTGAAGCAATTAAACGAAGGAATAATGCATTTTAGTTTTTCTGATTGTGCGCCAGCCTATGGCATGCCTCATAGCTTCTCAAAGTGTGCAAAATGGTATAACGAGTCGATAGACTACATTGCTACAAATGCAGAAATTGAGAATGTCGTTTTTGTTCACAGGTATTCAAGCCAAATTGTAGGTGGTTCAAACAAAGCCTACCCAAATCAACCTAAGAGTAATCGCACTGACAGAACTGATTTGCTTTTACACAATATTGATAGGGCAATAGCCAAGCTAGCTGCTACAAAACAAAATGTATTTATCATTTACCCTATTCCTGAATTACCACAAAACATTACAAGACTAATCGACAAAGAGCTGGAGGCTAATAATAATTTTGAACACATAGCTGGAACTGAATACGACTGGTACACTAAACGCAACGAAATCATCATCAAGCACTTTGAAAACGCAAGTTACCCGTCAAATGTCGTCTTTATTGAACCTGCGAAGCAGTTTTGTGGGAATGATTATTGCTTCTCAGTAAAGAATGGACGGTCTTTATATTTCGACGATGACCACCCTTCGCTTTTTGGCGCCTCGCAAATCGTGAAGAGCATTCTTAATTCAATACAAGAAATTAAGTAATGCGAGTATGTTTTTGTCATAACGGATTGGCATCTTCAATCATTATCGAATGGACTGCAGCGCTTTCATTTACAACACGGACTAAATAATGCAGAAAACCTTTTCAGTCGTAATTACGACCCACAATCGCCCTGACTATTTGCAAGAGTCTTTAGCTGCAGTGCTAAAGCAGTCAATCACTCCTAAAGAGGTGTTTGTAATAGACGACGGTTCGTCAGTTAGCTATGAAGAGGTTCTTTCTCAGTTTCCGAGCGAACGATTTACCTATGTCAAAGTTCCAGTAGCGTCAGGAGCAAATGCCGCTAGAAACCTTGGCATTTCGAAATCTACAGCCGACATAATTGCGTTTTTGGATGATGATGATGTGTGGGATGCCAACTACTTAGAAACACATTTAGAAGCGCATGAACACGCAGATGCGGTAACGTGTGGGTACCGTTTTCTAGAAACTCCAGACAAAATTCACATTAACCCTATTGAGGTAATTACTACCGATGTTATCAAGCGGGGAAACAAATTCTGCGGAATGAGCGGTGTTACCTGTAAAACCGAGTTGGCAAAACGCCTGCAGTTTGATGAAGAGCTCAAAAATAGCCAGGACTGGGACTTCTTTGTTCGAATAACATTAGAAAATGCAGCTTTTCACAATATTCCTAAGGATATCTACTTTTATCGCCGGGGGCATGTAAGTATTTCAACAGAAGTAGCAAATATGCCAGTAGAAAAAGTATTTCCACGATTAAAGGCATTTAAGAAACACAAAGCATTATTAGGAAAAGAAGCATACAACGATAGAGTTGCTAACCAAATTTTAAGCCAAATTGGTAAAAAGAATAATAAGTTACGCTGGATAGCTCTCTCAGTGCAAGAAGCTGGACTTATTGCCACCGGCAAAGTTATTTTGGGAAAAGACAGAATAAAAAGAAAGTTCGCGCGCTAGTCTAATTGTCAAACCAAGTGATTATTTCACAAATCAGCACTGGTGTTTGAGTTAAAAAACCAGTGCTTTTTATTTTCCCCACCTAGACCATCATGACTAAAGTGTATTAATAACCTCTGCATACTGCTTAGCTACACGCTGCCAACTAAAATCAGCTGCTTGTTCGACTGGCTTGCTGCCCCAGTCGTTGGCTATAGCAGTTGACAGAGCTTTGGCATATTCCGCCACATTTGTAACGTCACAAACAATGCCTGCGTCGCCGATAAGCGTTCTTCTCATTGCATCATCTGTTGCCACAACGGGTAGACCACTTGCCATAGCTTCAAGATATACTCGTCCAAACGGTTCATCCTCAGACGGTAAAGTAAATATGTCTGCAGATCGATACACTTTGGGTATATCGGCGAAGTCAACTTTGACTATTTTGAACCTATTAGCACCGAGTGCCGCTTCACACTGTGAAGTAAAGTAACGTAAATCAGGGCCGTCACCACAAATTAATAAAGAGACATCGTTAAGTTGGCTAACCGCCTTTATTGCTAAGTCGAAGCGCTTATGATTTTGACGGTTCAGTGCGCCAACAGCAAGCACCACAGTGCCTGGCAAACCATGCTCAAACGACTCCCCTTGTGTGCTAAATAGTGACAAATCGACACCATTAGGAATAATTTCTACTCGCTGCTGTGGTGCAATAGAATGAACATAACGCTTCGTTTCTTCGTTGAATACAACCAAACAATCAGGTTTAAATTTTAGATTTCGTCTCAGCACCTTCCCGCCTGACACCATGCCCGCTCGCTCGGTGTACAAAATGGGGGTATTAAATAATTTCCTGATAACATAGGCTACGGCTAAACCACCATAATCGTTATTCGGGTAAATTACATCGGCTCTTTTGAACATTAGATAGGGTGTATAAGTCAAAAAGCTTGTCATGGATTCAATCAATAGCGACGGATTTGAGACAAAGCGTGTAAGAAACCAGTCTGCTACCTTATTACGTTGAACTTTCTTTACTTTACCGCGAGGAATACAAGGGATAACAACGCTATGTTCACTGCATTTAGAGGCGCTCAATAACTTCACATCAAAAAATGCAGCCAGGTGTTGTGCCATTTCGTATGCACTGAGCTGTGATCCCCCACTTGACGAAAAACCCGCTTCGGGATGAATAACTGCAATTTTTTTCTTCATAAAATATCCATTTATCACTCTTTTTGAGCCTACCCTTTCTTGATGACAGCAATATGAAGTGACACACCATGCTCATCTTACTTGTTATCATCTGTCTTCGTGATTGTTTGCAAAACGATTCGCAAACAATAAGAGCAGCAATAACAATGCCATAGTCCTTACAAGCCCTTAAATAACATGTCAGATGACCAATTACTGAACCAAGATGGCTTGCAGCACGTTACCAAAATAACTACCCTTTAAGAGCTATACGTCTTCTCGCTCTACAACGTGCTTTGCAAGCAAGGAATTCTCATGAGCCGCTTTCTTACCAAACCCACTTATAGCCAAGTTGCGTTTATCGCATTAGTGCTTACATGTTTAATCTCATGTACCTCTATTAACACTGTTAGCACACCTGAAGTTAAGGGCCGCCAATCAGGTGAACTGTTGCAGATTTATCTAGCCGAGCATGCTAGCACAGAAACAACGTCAATCATTAGTGCGCTCAAGCGCTACAAAGGGCCCGAGCAAGTTGAACTGCTTGTGAAACAATATCAGGCTCACATCGCCTCACTCTACAGTTCGGGAGTTTTACAATATGGATTAAGAGACGCTAAGTCTGCAAAAAGCGCGGCGCTTTCTTCGCTTACACCTGAGGAAGCAACCGCCATTTTTGCGCTTTATCCTATAGATTCCGCGAAATGGATTAAACTTCTTGCAGCTCACTCACAGCTGACTAAGCACGAAATTGCTGAGTCAGCAATAACAGCTGGTCTCGACCCGTCTAGGGTGTTTACTGCAACAGCTTCAGGCATGCCGAACACTGTTACACCGCTTATACACTCTCTGGGGATTGTGATATACGGTCAAGATGAAACCAGCACAAACACCGTGCGCTTTAAGAGCGCTTCACAATCCACTTGGATTGATGCGCTTCCATTGTCTTGGGAACCTGTATTCGGCAGCTTTGCAGGGAGCATCGTGTACCTGGAACCAAACACGCTATACGACATTGAAGTTACTGTTCATAATAGCGACAACCAAGTGCAAGTATATCGCTTTCAAGAAGCCACTCAACCAAACACTCCACCGATAGATCCCAACAAAATATATTATCTTTCTGACATTTACGATGGTGGCCAACTTGATTTAGCGGCGCTCAATATACAAGGCAGCCCTATTGGTTATGCCAAAATTATTGGTGACGGCCCCGTAATTGATGCTGGTAATGAGTTTACATCGGCGGTTCATCTAGGCTCACAGTCTTATGTGGTTCTTGAAAACCTAACCGTTAGAGGCGGGCTTCGCTATGGTATTCATGCAAAAAAAGCACACCATATTTGGATAAGTGGCTGTGATGTTGCAGAATTTGGACGCGTTGCAGGCGATATTAGAGACAATATTGCCTATAGTAGTCCTACTGCAAACTCTCCCATAAATTACGACTCAGGTATTTACTTAGAACGCAGTGGTATTGCAGTTATAGAAGAGTGTGACATACACAGCCCCAACCTAGGCTCAAATCACTGGGGCGACGGTCACCCGAAAGGTGCAAATGCGCTTCAAGTTTGGGCATATCACGATGATGAATCTCTACGGGGGCAAATGATTGTCAGAAACAATCGTTTCTACGGTACACATGAGCACCGATTTAATGACGTTGTAGAAGGAAGATTGAATTTCGAAAGACGTGGGGGCTTCGTAAGAGACTCTGCTATTTACGGCAACTATTTTGCCTATGCCAACGACGATTTAATCGAGATAGATGGTGGTCAACAGAACGTATTGGTATATGACAATGAGATGGAGCAAGGCTATGCAGGTATTAGCATTGCGCCCAACATGCTTGGACCTAGTTTCATCTTTCACAATACTATTCGCAATCTCGGTGATGAACGGGGCAAGCAATGGACAGCGATAAAAGCTGGCGGTCTGATATCGAAGCCTGCAGGACAAACCTTAATATTTGAGAACTTCATTAGCGGCGTTAGAAATGGAATTGCTGGCTCCAAAGTAAATGATGACACGACATTTTGGATAACTTCGCAAAATAATGTTTATTTGACTGAAAATACTGGGTATTCGGTTGGCTACTGCATTTTCGATCAAGAAAAATATTACTTAAGCTCAAGTACCAATGACCTGTGCTTCAATAATACAACCATGGATATTAGATACGAATTTAACTTCGACCGTATTATTGCGCACCCCATGTCAACTGATAGTGCATACAGCGAGTTTATTCGTCAGGCTGGTTTTGAGTCTTTCGTCATCGATGAGTCGTTTAAAATACCCAACATTAGCGATGGGCAACATACTTCACCATCAACGTCACCTTCTCCAACAGAATGGCGTTTAGAGACCACTTTAGACAACATTTCTGCTCTGCCAACGCAATATGAATACGGCTCAGTATTGATGGACGGCCAGCGCACAATCACGCTTACCGGCAATAACTGGCAGGCTATTCCAGTAAATCAAACCATTAGTCCTACGACAATACTTGAACTTGAACTCTCACTAGAGGGCGAACCCGAAATTGTGGGGATTGGCTTTGAAACAGACCTTGATGTGGACAGCGCTAGTGTCGTCAGGTTTTCTGGGTCGCAAGTTTGGGGAATCGATGGGACATCAACATTTGATGAAACAAGTCAGAATATATCGTTCCCTATTGGGCGCTTCGTCACAGGTAACATTCAATACATTATCCTTGTGCTCGATAATGATAAGGCACAACCTTCTGACAACGATAACGCTGTAACGTTTAGCAATATAACGCTTAAAAACGAATAGACGACGTCTATTACTCAATTATATCTTGGGGACGAACTCATTAAAAAAGGAGGCTAATGCCTCCTTTTTTAAAAATTAAATCATCTTTTTTCGACGAGATGAATAAATGACCATTAACGCCATAGCAAGTAAACCTAAATGAGTTGGCTCGGAAACTGGTGTGCTACCAAAATCCAATGTCTGGCATACAAGTGCATTATCACAAACTTGAACGTTTGAAAACGAAACAAAAGAACCTGACTGGTTTTTGTCGTTATCTAAAACAAATACCATTCTGTCAAATAATCCAGTGATGTAACTGCCTACATCAATCGTAAAATCAACCGCGCCGTCACCACTAGCATAGCTGCCAAAAGCTGTCAGTGGATTCTCACGAGTAATCTTCGCTATCTGTGTCCCACCAACAAATACGAAGTTATCAATGCTGCCATACGTGTAGGTATCATCTGTTTCAAAACCAATACCATAAAGCTCTGCATTAAGTCCTGTCGCTTCTATTGTAAATTTTAGAATCGATGAGCTTGTTAACGTCACTCCATGAAGAATATCAACCCATCTGTTACCGCTAATTGTAACTGTACTACCGTTGTCGCTAACAATTTGTGTACCGGTCTTGGTTTGGTTACCCCAGCTTGAAAATGTGTAATCATCAAAATTAACGAAGGACGCATTTGCAACACTGCTAAAACATAGTGCCGCTGTGATCAGAGCTTGCTTGATAAACTTCATTACTACTTCCTTTGACTAATACTTAAGGTCAAATACTTCTACTACAACGAATTCAGCAAATATAATGCCAAATAAATAAATCCCTTTACATTCAAATAACTAGAAATATGACAAAGTGGCCATGTAAAATAATTTGACGCTATCTGTTGGAGCTATGAAGCTGTGCAATCATTGATGCCGCTCTGTCTTTCTCGTTTTTCACTGCTTCTGAAACAGCACCCTTAACGGCTTCCTGCTTTGCTAAAGAGTCTAACACTTTGTCTGCAAGTTCACCATTAATTAGCTGCTCCAATGGTATGCCAAATTCAGATAAACCGAGTTGGTTCATAATCCCTTCAGATTTATGCTCATAATTGAGCGCAAACGCGGGTGTGCCGAAATTCATAGAGATAATGGCACTGTGAAGACGAGTACCTATAGTGATTAAACATTCACTAAGGACCGTTCCCAGCTCTATATCATTAAACTCATCCATTACTACTTTAAATTTGCTTCCATCTTCTATCTGCTTTAGTACCCTGTAAGCAACCATACGATCATCTTTCTGATACCCGTCTATACCCGTACACGTGGAGCAGGCTAAAACTTGAAACCCCTTTGTAATGAGAGTGTTACATAGATCAGCGAACGCCTTTTCATAGTTCTCTTGCTTTATTCCGAGCCTTTTATCAAATGGCTTAAGCTCACGCAATGTAATTGCGACGGTATTACCATTTGAAAGAAATGTTTTTATTGCGCTGTTCTCAATAGCGACTTTGCTTGGCCTTACCAACCACGCAGTATCAGCACCCTCCACGTAAGAGGCAGGCAAAGAAAACTTATCTTCCAATAGTTTTTTGCTCACGGACTCTCTAAGACCTAACACTTTTGTTCTGCTAAATACTAATTCTGCAACTTCACAGAACTTTTGGTCTTCAAAAGGGCCAACCGAGTGTCCCATAAAATAAAGTGGCTTGTTCGCTGCTAGTACACATAACGAGTGATGAAACTGCCCTGTTCCATATAAATCAACAAAAAACGAACCACCAACTTGTACGACACAATCGTATTGCTTTATTTCTTCTATATATGCTTTGAACTCAGGGGGTAACCTGTCGTGCACTTCTGTATTTTTAGCTGACGAAATTAACCTTTCTAATAACGCTGGCTTATGAAGCTTATTTTTGACTTTGGCAACTATGCCACCTGAATATTTTTGGTATTTGTAAAGCCAGTCTTTAACAAATGGACGAGATAACAAAAACTCAGAACTGGTAGGAAATCGAGAGACCAGTGTCAGATCAACGTTGGGTATCTGGCTTTCTAGCTCTTGAATAAGCCCTCTCAAAATTGCACCATCGCCCCTATTGCCACATGTGTGATTTCCAATAATTAAAATTTTCATATTTGTATATCCGTTTTACTTGAGTACATGTGAGACTAATTGGTCTGTGAGCAAGCTAGCATTAAAGTCCTGCTCGACCTTTTCCCTTGCGTTTTTTCTAATGACGTCAAGATTGTTATTTACTGATATTTCTTTAATTTTTGCTGCTATTGCTTCTACGTTACGTTCTGGAACTAAAAAGCCCGAATAGCCATCTTCAATTAACTCTGGAATACCACTGTGAATTGTTGACAAAACGATAACGCCGCTAGCCATTGCCTCCATCAAAGAAACGGGTATTCCCTCTTTATCACCTTTACTGTCTTCTACAGAGGGTAATAGAAAAAGATCCGTTGATTTAAGTTCTGCAGCAACGGCCTCAGGAGGACACGCACCTTTAAAATTCACTCTATGCGCATTTGGGTGCCCGCATACAATGGCCTTAAGACTTGGTAGTAGCTGACCGTCTCCGATAATTGAATAGCGACAGTCGATATCACAACTAAGTACCGCTTTAATTGCGAACTCCAACCCTTTTTTCTCTGTTGCTCGCGCGACCGAAAGTATTTGAAGAGGCATATCGAGGTTTCTGTTTTGAAATGAGAACGTGTTTATATTGACTCCCATGTGAACGACATCAATACATTTTTCTTTTGCACCAAGGGAAACTAGTGATGCCTTCCAATGTTCACTGATTGGCAAAAGCGTGCCAGTTAAACGACCGTACTCCTCACCCCAAATGGATAATTGGTCATAGCGACTTATTTCATAGCCGTGAAAAATAGTGAGCAATTTCTTGCATTCTAAAAGACCTGCCCGTCTTAAATGGTCAATTACTACTCCATTATTTCCAAAGTGAGCGATGCAGACATCCATATTAATTTTTTGGCTTTTAAGGAACCAAGCGAGACAGAACAGATCTTTTGCCAAAAAGAAATTCTTTTTAGACAAAAAGCCGTAGGCAAGTTTGATTAAATTATGTCGTTTGCGTGAGATGGCGCAATAGAGTGCTCCAAGTAACATGAACAAATAAGAACGCTTCGAGTGAGTTCGAGGGAAAATAGACGTCACCTCATGGCGAGATTCGTCGCCAAATAACGACTTGACCGCTTCATTGTCATAATCGACTGGGTTTACAGCTAAGACATGCACGTCCAAGCCTGCCATCTTAAGATCTCGAACCTGATTAAGTACAAAAGTCTGTGACAAAACAGGAAACGTCCTTACAAAAAAATACACTTTGTTGGAAGGAGACATTTAAAATCCTTTTACTCTGATTAAAGATTGCTTGGGTCCTTTGGTATAAAGGAAGACAGCGAAAGCAACAATACCCGACACGCAAGCGACAGCGGCCTCTTGCACAAGAAAGATTTCGGGAATCATCGGTATTGCAAAATATTTAAAAATAATAAGAGGCAGCGCAAAAAGAACGACAATCCAGGCCATATTTTTCGCAGAGTAGATAAAAGGAACCTTAGCAATATGAGCAATAAAATAGTAGCTAACAAAAGGAAATAAAATCAACTGAAACACTGCCATCGACGCCACCAATGATAAAACGCCAAATTGTGATGATGTATAAATGACTATTGTATTTGGTATCAAAAGCGCGATGTTCCACATAAAGTTACGCTTCGTCATTCCAGTGGCCTGTACAAGTGGGCCAACAAGGTTTGAACTTGCCACGCGAACAAACCAAAACGCTGCCAGGCATGACAAAACCCACGAGTATTCCTCGTAAGATTCACCAAACACGAGAACCAACACTAAGTCAGAAAAGATAATAATCGGTACGTAGATCATCGCTAAAATAAAGAGCTGCAGAATATAGAAATCTTGATAAACACGCTGTAGGGTTTGTTTTACCTGCTTTACTTCGGCAAATGCTGGCAACGCCACCTTGCCTACAACAGGCTGTAGTGCCTGGGCTGGGCGGCTCGCTAGTTGTTTTACCACATGATAAACCCCCATTTGGGCAGCGGGTAAGGTGATGGCTAAAATCATTACGTCGAGTTGTTTTCGGACAATATTGAGTGACTGAGAGCCAAAATCAAAGATACCGTAACTAAAGGCTTCTCTGTAAACGCTAGTATCGACGTGATGTGAGAGCTTTACATGCTTTCCGAGAAATATGATAAACCCAATTAAACGTAAAACCTGATAAACGACCACCGCTCCCACTAAGCATAATAGCTCTAACTCTGCGTTGGTTATTGCAAAAATAAAGGATCCAATCTTTGCAGCAATATCAATTTGAGCGATGGTTTGGTGTTCAAAGTGCTTCATCCCTACAGCTTGGTATTGAGAAGATAGTGAAGAAATAACAAGTAAAATGGTGGCTAGTCGGAGTTCTTGGACAATAGCGTCATAGCCAAATTGCGTCGCAATAAATGGCGCTAAGATATATAACAACCCGCTAAAGATAGCCCCTATAGCGAGGGCAAGAAAATAAATTGCGTTAGACGTTTTTTCGTCCACATCACTTTTATAGATTAGAAAGTTTGAAATTCCACCGAGGGCAAAAGCGACAAATATTTCAAGAATTAAGTTTACTACTGCAAACTGACCAAAAACACTTGGCGCAAGAATTCTAACCAATATTGCTAATTGCAGCATGGTTAAAGATAGATTTACTATCGTAGAAATGGAAGTCCACGATGTCGCCTTAATAAGTCTACTCACAAAATATCCTAATATCCTTGTCGGATCTTACTTTGAGAATGTTTTAATTCTCTTGAATTGGTTTAGTTCGCCACATAGATAACTTGATTAACATAAACGACAGACATTCAAATTCGATATAGCTGCTGTCATCCAAGTCGCATAAGTCTTAAGTTAAGGCGTTTATTCACACCTTGGGGCGGCGTTTAAAAATGCTACGCTTTCAAGCCATCTACATAGCCGAATGTGACATTTGAAATACTTTCCCAGTCGTACTTTTCTAAATAATCGCTGCGATTTAGTGTGAGGTTGAGCTCATTAAGACCAGAGAGCTTTTTTGACAACTCGTAAACATTGCCTACGGGGAAGTAGCAATCTTTTGGCGCTTCAATATCGATATTAGGTGAAATATCACTTAGCAAAACAGGGCACCCAGCGCTGATTGCCTCAAGCGCTACGATAGGCAAGCCCTCGTGATAAGAAGGCAACACAAAAACCTTTGCATGCTGATAAAGGGCTTTTAATTCATCTCCACCCCGACGGTTAGCAAAAATCACATTGTCGGTTGCAGCTTCCCTCAACTTGTTGGAATAAGTACTATGGTGGTCAGTATCACCCACTATCACCAGCTTTAATTCACTGTTTGATTGAACAAATGCATCGACTAAGTCATGAAAGCCCTTTTCTGGCACCAGTCTTCCAACCGTAAGAATATAGTGCTGCGGCGTAAGCTCTAGTTCACTCGGAAGGTGATTACTTGAAATTTCACCTGTAAAACGCGGCAACATACCATTTGGCACAAAGCTTATTTTCTCGGCGTACGATGGATATTCCTCTCTTAAGGCACTAGTTAGCGTGCGACCTACTACCAATACTCTATTGGCAAATGTTACAGCCATTTTTTCGCCGAATTTCAAAACCTTCTTAGCGAATGGGCTCCATTTCTGACGGTTATAATCAGCACCATGGTGAGTCACCATCACTTTCATGCCCAATAGTCGTGCAAGGGGTGAGAATAACGCAGGTCCTATTGCATGCAGATGCACAATGTCTGGCCTTACAAAAATCCTTGCATAGAGGATTGCAAAAAATGTGTGGACAAACGTTTCTAATAACGTGTGCTGAATCGCCCACAAACTAATTACCTTAACGCCCTGGTATTCGTACTTTTTACCCTCAACATAAGGGGACCGTGCAATGACTGTCACATCAGCACCATTTTTTACCATCTTTGGATATAACTGTTGACAGTGAGACTCTATGCCTCCCATTACATCAGGGATACCTCGCAAACCAATTGCACAAATCTTCATAAACCTATTCCGTGGGAGTGGATACTGATAATTTAACTGAGTGAACTCGAGACGGCACATTAGTAGAAAGCGCCAATGTCACGCCGATTAAAATTGCGAAAAATATTAAGCCTTCAATGTTCCATAGCGGCATAGTTGCTAGGTTCATTGTTAAAAATCCTATGAGTGATAAAGGTAAAATCTTGGCTAACCGTTTGTCCGAAACAGTGAGTGTGATTAGCAGCGAAAATATACACAAATAAGCGAAGGTGACTAACCCAAGATAACCATATTCATAAAGGTATGAAACGTACGTATTGTGCGCATACACATCAAAAACACCTCGCCATGACTCTGGCCCAAAGCCAACCAACTGTCTCACCATATCTGAATTAATGAGTGCATCGATATACTGACTCCAGATATAAACGCGTGCGGACATTATGTCCTTTTCAGCTTCACTGAAATACATGGGAGATTTAAAAATGAGATCTAGATTAGAAGCCAGTGTACCCACATCAGCAAACCGCTCTTGCATTGACACTGACAGAGCGACAAACACCAGTACTAATACCATTGTAACTATTGTTAAAACTGGCGCTTTCTGTGATGGTTTTAGACGTTGTTCAACCAGCGAGTAATAGAATATTGCTGCTATAGGTAAAATAGTAAGTATGGCTGTTCGATAATTTACTAACACAAGCAATACGACAGAAAGTGTAAATAGTGATGTGCGAAACTTAATGGCATTTCTTTGAGTAAGACCAACTAAGAACACGAAGCTCACAATAATCATGGAAAAAGCCGCTTCGTGATTGTAGCCGCCGATGTAACTTGCCGACCCATCATTTTCGGTAGCTTTCACTTCACCTAAAAGAATGGACAATATTTGAAGTGTCACTGGCATGAAGAAGGCAACTAGCAATTTCTTGAAAGTTTCGGATTGTCCCTGAGCGCGCACCGAAAGAAAGATTGCGCCCGCGAGAACCAGAAAATAACACCACTTCACCAACACATTGATTGTGCCCGGTATTTTAAGGTTAACAAACCCACTTATTGCGATTGCTAAAAATAGAAAATAAAAAGGTAGCAACTTGCGAAGCGTAAACACTTTGGTGGGAATCAGTAATAAACCGAGGCCCGCTACTGATATACTAGAGAGCGCATTAATAGAAAAGCCGGCGATGAGTGAAGGGTACGTGATGGTATGAAATGCAGATAAAAAGAAGCGCAACCATATTGCACAAATCGCAAAGGCCAAATATTTATTGCAGTTACCGGTAATAGTTCGGTAAACCAAGATAAGGCTTACCAACCCAACTATTACTTTCATTCCTTCAAACATATCTATTGTGTTACCTGATCAATAATGGCAATAACTTTTTCTCGAAAAGCCGGGTACGAAAACGTTTCAGCGCACGCTGAACTTTTCACTTCATAAGCATTAAGCAGTTTCGGTTCTGCGAGCTGGTGCATGGCATCTACAATGCCCTGCTTGTTGTTCAATTGACATAGGATACCGTTTTTTTCTTGGCTTGCGCCGTTAACCTGGTATGGATATTTTTCTGCAATAATTTCCGCTGGACCTGACTCACAATTCGTTGCGATTACAGCCTTTCCTAGACACATTGCTTCAACAATCGCATTGGGAAACCCTTCTGCGTTTGAAGTGCTTACAAAGTACTTTGCGTGGGCAACATAGGGATAAGGGTTCTTTTTAAAGCCCAAAAAGCAGACTTTATCCTCTAAGCCTCGCTGTTTCACCAAAGCCTCGAGTGATTCTCTCTCATCACCGACACCCAAGATCACCAGCGATTCATCTATACCAGCATCGGCATAAGCATCTATTAACAGCGAAAAGTTTTTGTTCTTAACCAATCTACCAACGCCAATGATATATGGCTTTGTCGGTAAATCGCTGACATCTTCTTTTGCAGATGTTTTGAGTAACTCGATATCGTATGGGTTATACAAAACTGAAATGTTGCTATCAGGCACTGCATAGTTTTCTACTAGGTCTGCTTTAACACCTTCTGATACAGCGACTACACGTGCTGCACGTTTGTAAGACAATTTTACCAGCAATCGACTAACAGTGTCTTTCAGGCCACCCGAAAAATGGCTAGATGTATTCACCCGCTCACTAATTATCGCTTCAAAACCGAGTTTGCGAGCCAGCGCTATATTTAAAAAATTGCTTCGTGTTAGAAAACTAAAACAATAAGTAGGCTGAAGTGCTTTTAACAAAGGCTTTAACAGTTTGTAGCCCTCCAACAAGCTACCATTAGAATTCAGCACCGTTTTGTTCACATAATTTGGGCACACTTGTGACTCAGGTAAGTCGTCAAGCAGAACCAAATGGACTGGAATATTCAGCTGATAGTAATAGCTTTCCATAATGGCTAACAATTTTACCATTACACGTTCAGCTCCACCCCCTTCTAATGAATTGATGATAAACACCGCTGGGCGTGCTGAATTGTCCATGCAAGATCCTTTTTATGTAAAAACACCACAAATGAGTGTAAAAGTGCCTATTCGAATGAGTTTGCGACCACGGTTGGCTCACATCGCATAAAACTCGAAGAACGTGACTAATGTTAATGATGAACACTAGTGGCTAAGCGTACTTTATTATTAAACCATAAAACAAACACAAAGCGTGCCAACCTTGTTGTGGTTTATTTGTTTAGATGAATTACGTAAAAACCTTTCAAGTTTTCATCAAGTTTGCCATCATTAGCAAAACCGATGGTAAGTGATCCTACACCGCTGAAGTGAAAGAATTTTTACACTTGCCCTACTGATTGCACAAGTTAAACCCTATTGCACCAAAACAATCGCCTAAGCAGCAGAATAAAGCTCTATACCCTTACGCGCAGTATACTGAATATTCGTGCGGGCTTAGTGGTAGGCATTTGTCTTCTTTCGCTTTCTTCCTTGTTTGCGCAACAAAGTAACCTCTTCACTCCCGAAGTGTATGCGCGAGTGAAAACGCTTTACGGAGAAAATGCTTCAGAAGATGTTGCTGATTGGCGACATTTAATCGACAAACTGCAACGCGAAGATATTGATGAAAAGCTTTACGGTGTAAACCGTTTCTTCAACCGCTTCGATTTTGTTGATGATTTGGTGCATTGGAAACAGAAAGACTACTGGGCAACGCCGATAGAATTCATTGCCACCGGTGCTGGCGACTGTGAAGATTATACCATTGCCAAGTATTTCTCATTGCTTGAACTGGGTATACCAGAAGAAAAGTTGCGGTTAATGTATGTAACGGCCCTTGAATTGAGACAACCTCATATGGTGTTAGCTTACTACGAAACCCCTTCTTCTATTCCGTTGGTTTTGGATAATATTAATCGGCGCATACTGCCGGCCAATAAACGTAGAGATTTGTCTCCTATATACAGCTTCAACGGAAACGGACTATGGGCTGCAAAATCAATGGGAACAGGAAGAAAATTAAGAGGCGGCGGCCCAATGAAAATGTGGGACGACATGATATCAAGGCTAGATAGCGTGATACACGGAGATAGAGAAGAATAATGAAATTATCTACCCAACTGAGCACCAGTTTGTTTGTTTTACTGGCAGTCGTTTTTGTCAGCTCATTTGTGATTAATGTGAAGCTCACAAGAGAATACGTAAACGAACAATTGGCTACACACGCACAAGACACGGCTACATCGTTAGGATTATCAATTACGCCTTATTTGGCAGAAGAAAGCGATATTGTAGTTGCACAAACCATGGTTAATGCGATTTTTGACCGCGGCTTTTATCAGTATATTACTGTCACCGACATGGACGGTAACATGCTTATCGAGCGCAGAAACCCAACGAATGTCGAAACGGTCCCAGCTTGGTTTACAAAAATAATCGAAGTTACCCCGCCAGTTGAGCAAACTGAATTAAATAATGGCTGGAACTTAGCGGGTCAACTTACGGTACAAAGTCATCCTGGACTTGCCAATGAAACGTTATGGCAAAGTGTAAAACAAAGTGCACTGATGTTTTCAGTGGCATTTGTTTTCGCCTTTATTGCACTTATCTTTATCGTGCGAGCCATCACCAAACCTCTGGGTATCGTTGTTGCCAAAATCAATGACATTCAAAATCAGAAGTTTTCACAGATTAACTATGCGCCATTTACCAAAGAATTAACCTTTATTACTCGCGCGGTCAATAAACTATCGTTAGCGGTTGAAGGCATGTTCAAAGAACTGTCTGACAAAGCAGAACTGTTTAAAGCCCAAGCCTATGAAGACAGTTTAACTGGCGTGTCAAACAGAAGTGCCTTTACACGTCATATGAACGCGCTTTTAAGTAATAGCCCAGTTAGGTCAGAAGGCTATATCATTATTATTCGATTGGCTCAGCTGCAACTCATTAATGCTAAACTTGGCGGTCAGCAAGGCGATGACTACGTGAAGTCTATTGCCAATAAATTAAAACAGCAGCTTTCTACTACGTCCGAGAAAAACTATTTATTTAGACTCTCTGGCGGTGACTTTGCGTTAATAATCGAAGATATAGAAAAACGCGAATGTGTAGAAAAAGTAGAGTTTCTTTACACGTTATTAGCCACAGACAATCCATTAAAGAATGGGGATAAAACAGTATGTATGGGGGCGTCCAAATTCACAGATAGTATGACGCTAACTGAAGTACTAGAAAATGCTGACAGTGCATTGATGGCATCAACTAAACGATCTGAAGGTTGGCAATTTGCCTCAGAACTCACGCACATTCATAGCAACACTGCTTGGCGCGAAAGGTTAAATGACATTCTTTTAAAGCAAAGTGCAGATATTCTTATTCAGCCAATAATAGATACAAATAAAGGCTCGCCAGCTTACTTCGAAGCGTTTGCCCGTTTTAAAGATAAAGAGACAGGCACTGTTATTCCGATGTCACAGCTCATACCTGCTTCAGAGCGGCTCAACCTCATCCCTGAAGTCGACAAACTTGTTATCAGTCTTGTGATGAAGAAACTTAATGAAGCTAAAACTGATATTGCCATCAACATAGCAAGCGCATCTATTGCTAATGATGAATTTAGAGTTTGGCTTTTGCAGTTATTGAACCAAAACACTGCGCTTTGCACAAAGTTGGTGTTTGAAATAGAAGATGCGGCGCTCACTTATCATAAAGATATCGCAATAGCCTTTTGCCAATCGCTTCTAAACATGCGGTGCAGAGTAACAATTGAGCATTTTGGAGACAATCTTGCATCGCTTTCAGGGTTGAGAGCAATACAGCCTCAGTTTGTTAAAATTTCAGGTAAATTGACCAAAGACATTCAAAGCGAAGCAGACAACCAACTATTCATAAGCAGTTTATTGAGTATCGCCAGAAGCTTGAATATTCAGGTAATTGCAGAGTTGGTAGAAAGCGAAGCGGAGTCAACAGCCTTGGCAGAACTGAACGTTGGATATCAGCAAGGTTACCATTTTGCAAAACCTACACTGTGGCAAGTGTGATTTTCGCGAATAATTTCACATAACACGTAACAAATGCGAGACGCTTGTCGTTCGATTGTTATACAATTACGAAAGATGGCGTTAGCATGAAGCTAACCCGATGTTTTAGTTTAAGGAAAAGTTATGCGTAGCAATCTTATTGTTTCAATTCTTTTCAGTGTGCTTCTAATGCTCACTTCTTCCGCTATTGCACAAGACAGTTCTATTGCGCCCGGTACGCAAGTGCGAAACTTAGTGCTTGCTCAGATTGATGAGGGTGATTCACCTGATGTCGCCGCCTCTGAAGTAAGCCAAACCGTTTTGGACGAAGGCCTATTTTTTGATGCAACGGGTATGGCTTATCTGCAAGACAACCAACCTTCTTACAAAACTATGGTAGGTTTGCTAAATGAAAATGCTACTGGGTTTGAGTTAGCAATAGCAGGTTTTGGCGTGATGCCGGATGTTGCGCAACAGGTTGTAACTATTGCTATTATCTTTTTCCCAGAAGATGCCAATGAGATTTATAACATCGCATTACAAATGCAAATGTTGAACGAGCAGGATGCTTTGTTGGCGGCAATCAGTGCGGGGATCGATCCAAGTACGCTTACTGCTACTGCGGCGGGTGGCGTTGGCACACCTGTATCACCGCTAGGCGTTGGCACGGGCGCGGCAGGCGCAGGTGGTGGTGACACTACAGTATCAACCAACTAGTTACCCATTCCTCGAGCAAATATATAAAAACGTGGTTTCAGAGCAGTTTCAGAAAACCGAAAAGTTTCTTTTCGGTTTTCTCTTATTTATCCTAATATGGCTTCCTTTACCTCTAGGCGCTAACCGACCGTGGGCATGGGCGCTCATGCAAATGTCTATCTTTGCACTGGGTGGGTTACTGGTGCTAATCGACACTAAAGTGGTCAACCGCCTCTGGAGCAAATATAGAACATTTGCGATGCTTTGGTTGGCCTTTCTAGCATGGCAACTGCTCAATATTATTCCCCTACCCGCTGCTTTTATCGACTTTATTCGGCCACAACGACTTGACTATTTAGAGGCAGGCATAAGTGCGCATACATCAGCCTGGGCTTCATTGAGTTTTGATGTGGGGCAAAGTCACATAGTATTCGTAAAGTCCCTCGCCTATTGCTTTTTATTTTTTATCACTCTATCGCTGGTCAACTCTTCTAAGCGACTTAAATTCACTTTAGTCACCATAAGTGCAGTAGGCATTTTCCAAGCAATTTACGGTGCATTAGAGATTCTCTCTGGTCTTCAGTACAGTTTAGTTTTTCGATTACCTGTTTCTCATATCGCCACTGGGAGTTTTGTTTATAAGAATCACTATGCCAATTTCTTACTACTTTGCCTAAGTGCTGCAATCGGCTATTTGATTGCTAGCCTACATATTGGTAGTGGCGCAACAACACGGGAAAGACTAAGGCGTTTCCTCCAGTTTTGGTTAAGCAACAAAGTGCTATTTAGAATTGGCATCATTATTATGGTGATTGCTCTGGTTATGTCACGTTCCAGAATGGGTAACAGTGCGTTTTTCATCAGTATGACAGTTACCGCAACATTGGGTCTTGTATTCTTTAAACCGCGGCAAAAAAGCTTTATAGCGCTGTTCATCAGTATGCTAGTAATAGATGTGCTTATCGTCAGCAGCCTTTTTGGGCTAAAGCAAGTTCAAGAGCGTTTAGAACAAACTAACTTAGCCCAAGAAAGTCGTGATGAAGTGATTACTGATACTCTGCCTCTTTTGAAGCAATTCGGCTTCTTAGGCTCTGGTGGAGGAACATTTTATACGCTTTACCCTCAAGTACAAAATGAACGTATTCAGCATTTCTATGATCACGCCCACAATGAGTATCTACAATTTGCGCTAGAGTTTGGCGTTATTGGCAGTTTGCTCATTGGCGGTGTTGTTTTAATTTGCTTAAAACACAGTTTCTCAG
This sequence comes from Alteromonas sp. 009811495, assembly GCF_028865455.1. Lineage (NCBI taxonomy): Bacteria > Pseudomonadati > Pseudomonadota > Gammaproteobacteria > Alteromonadales > Alteromonadaceae > Alteromonas > Alteromonas sp. 009811495. The sequence goes on along the minus strand of NZ_CP113972.1, from coordinate 1,780,967 downwards.
CAATGCGAAACCGAAGACACCCACTCCCCAGAGGCACAGCATTCGCCTGTATAATGGCTGCAATGGGAATGGCACTGCATTGCTCGGTTGATTTCCCATTGCAGGCCCCTGCCAATAGTGTATTTTTTATTGTTATTCTAGCGTTAGGTTCAATCAGTAGAACCCTTAAAATTGCTAGACCCTCTCGCTCTCAGCAAGAGTAGATTTTTTCTCACTATACTTTCATTGAAGGAAACACAGTGGTCTTTAAAGTTAAGCACCCAGTTAGAGAAGAGCCGAATATACAGCATGTTCTAGAGCGTATGCCGAAAAAAGCAGCCGACTCTTTTTCTGATGAGCAACTCTCTTACCTGAATATGGCTTTAGCAGGACGACAATGGGGTTCCCACAAAGTCGATCTTAGAGGAACCGTAAGTGTACTGAGAAGTAGGTACTATTTTGTATTTCTTGCTGGGCGAGATAAACGAGACCTATCTCGTATTGAAAGCCGTATTGGCAAAATGGCTATAGCCACCGCTATTGCTGTGTTTGTCTGCGTATCGATGCTATTTGGTTTAACATTGCTTTATATATTGAAGAGTTGGTTGGGCATCAATTTGTTTGAAGGCTTTTCTCTTGGCTTGTGGGACTGGATCAAAGCGAACGCTAGTTAAACACTACACAACCCGGTATGTGCTTTCTTATCGAGTACTGTGCTTGATTTAGCCATCGGCATACCACTTTCTGTGACCGCTGCCTTGCAATAACGGCAAGCACAAAGTCACGACTCAACGGGTTGGCAAGACCTAACGCTAAATGTCTTTTCAGCAAGTCGCGCACGTTAACATAGTGGACAGATCTTGCGTTAAACATTGTTAGTCCAAATTCAACGATAAATTTATGTAAGATAGCGTCTTGAGGCCCACTCTCTATTGCCATGTTCAAATACTGGTAAAAGACTTCATCTAGCTCATTCTTTTTCCATTTTATGGATGCAAGCCCTACCCAACTGCCGCTCCAGTTTGGTCTTAACTGTATGCTTTTTTCATAGTTAACAAACGCTTCATTTAAATAATCTAACTGTTTATTTGTTGGAAGCTGGCCGCTGACATACTGTGTTTGGGCATACCACTCGAACACCTGCCCACGCATTTGATAATAGAATGCATTATTGGGAAAGGCAGACACCGCCTTGTTTATTTGAGAAAGCGCATTGTCGACACCTTCCTCACTGAGTTGGTCAGGTGTTCTTTGCCATTTTTCAATACTGTTTTTCACACTGTAATATGCATTTCCAGCCATGAACTGCTGAGCACTTAAAACGAGTGCCCATAGCGCAAGCAGCGCAATAAGCCCACTAATAAGTGAGGTAGCTCGACTATCTGAAAACACGCTCTTAAGCTTTATCATCACAGGTGTTCTTGGCCGATTATTTTTGCTGGGTTATTAATAAACACCAATTCTGCAAAGGTTTTGTCAAACAACGAAACCCTCTCAAATGCCGCTTTCATGTCATTAGGACGTCGTGCCAAATCATGGGTATCAGACGCCACAATATGAAAAGACTTTTCAGACATCAAAGCATGAGCAAACTGCTCGACATTATCACCAAATCGACCGGTTAACGCACCTGCTGTCACTTGAAATAAGCAACCGAGGCGCTGTAACCATGCAAACTTGTGCTGTTCGGCCAACAACTCTCTGTTGCGTTCGGGATGAGCGATAAGAGGTTGTACATTATTGCGAAGCAACCACTTTACCAAACTGTCTAAACCTTGTGGTACGTGACTGTGAGGCATTTCTAATAAGAGTACGTTCTTACCATTCCACGTTCCAATAAAAGGCAACTCACCTTTTCTTAACCACACGGGAATAAGTTCGTTTACTCTCACTTCAGCGGCATAAGAAAGTGTCAGCGGAATGTCGGCGTCGTTGACTGCTTTAACAAGCGAATGATACGACGCCTCAATAGACTGTGGCGTATTGTCAAAGTACCCTTTATGAATATGCGGAGTACAAACCATATGCGTCACACCACAACTTACGGCCTGTCTTGCCATTTCAATAGCAATATCCATGGACCTGGCACCATCGTCAATGCCAGGTAAAATGTGACTGTGTAAATCGATCAATAAACTCTATTAACTGTTCTTATGACTTGTGTATCCATATTGGTCATAAAATCCAGCATACCTTTGTGCAACATCTGATTTGCGTAAGTCTACTTGATTTAATACCACACCATCAAGACGATGGCCTACTTGTAGAAAACGTGATAATCCGTTGTTGATGAGTTTCTCACTCGTACTGTCGGCGCGCACCACATAAATGACAGAGTCGCACGAATTCGCAATGACCATTGAATCACTGACCGCTTGCGTAGGAGCAGTATCTACCACCACATATTTATACTGCGTTTTGAGGAATTTAATTAGTTCATCAAAACCTTTATCTGCGAGTAACTCTTGTGGGTTTGAAGGAATAGTACCAGCCGACAATATATCAATACGTGATTCTTCATCTTGCACCAAACATTCTTCAAAAGTGTGAGACTTCAATATGAGGTTAGCCACGCCAGGTTGATAATTAGGAATATTAAATTGCTTACCTACGCTTGGACGACGTAAATCAGCGTCAATTAGAATAGTTTTGTCTAACTGCCCTAGTGCAAACGCTAAGTTAATAGATACCGTGGTCTTCCCTTCTTTGGGAACACTGGACGTTATCATTATCGCCTGCTCTTCTTTGTCGATGTTAAGCAACGACAAACTTGTTCTTAACGTCCTTACAGATTCAGCAAATTGGTGCTTTTTACCATCAAAGAAAGAGCGTACAGGCAAATTGGTTTTCTTTTTATGCGGAAGCCAAGGAATAAGCCCCAACATACGCTGTCCCAGCTTGCGCTCGACATCTTCAACTGAACGAATACCGCTGTTGAGTGTTTCCATTGCGATGGCGAGAAACACACCAAATCCAATACTAAAAACAAATGCTGCGCCAATCAGGAGCTTCTTGTTTGGCTCTGACGGTATATATTTGGGCATAGCTTCGTCGAGTATGCGCGCATTTGCCGATTCAAAGCCACCAAGCTCATCGGTTTCTTTCAATCGAGTAAAAAATGAATTGTAAAGCTGCTGGTTAATATCGACTTCGCGCTGCAGCGCTTTGCGTTGATTATCAAGCGCAGACAATGAACGAAACTCTGCTTTAGCTTCTTCTACTTCTCTTTCAAGCTGTGCGACGCGGTCTTCTGAAACTTCATATTGCGTCGTGATACTGGTGATAAGGTCACGAATTTGACTACTCAAGGTATCTCTTATTGAACTTAATTCCGCATTGGCAGCAATCATTCTTGGATGCTTAGGTCCATATACTTTGCTCAACTCACTAACTCGGGTCATTGCTTTCGCTTCATCGCGGCGTACATCGCGAATAGTTGGATGATTAAGTACCTCAGGTAACCGAGCAATATCATTTAGCGAAACATCATTACGCGTTTGTCTATAAATTACAGCGTTTAACTTAAGCGCAGTTTGCGCATCAAGCAGTTGCTTGTTGAGCTGCTCTAGTTCATCCGATGCGAGCCCAACCACGCCGTCGATATTCACCACCTGATTTTGCTCATAGAACTTTGCAAGATTACGCTCTGCTACATCCAGTTTATCTTTAAGTCCTTCAATACTATCGGTCAAAAACGAGGTTGCTTTCGCTGTCATATCAAGCTTAGCTTGTAAGTAGTTCTCAATATAAACATCGGCAACTGCGTTAGCGAGCTCTGCAGATAGGTTGGGCGACTCAGTGGTTACCGTAATACGCATCACTTGAGTGTTGTCGACCATCTCAATATTGAGTGCTTTCATAAGCAAAGAGGTCGCTTTGCGTTTTTTGGCAGCAAGGATTTCTTCGGGTGTTAGCGTCTTAATCTCTTCTTGCGGTAAGAAAGGCAACCACTCTGTCAGTTGAGCCTTGATATCATCAACTATACTAGACTCGTCTTCAGCGGGCATGAAATCATCGTTATTATACAATGACATACTCTCTACTGTGCGCTGTGCTATTTGCCGTGAGCGCAAAATCTCAAACTGTGTTTGCATGTAATCTTTGCGCTTAGTATCAAGCCCATAAACTTCTTCAATAGAGACTACATTTACCTTTTCAGCCTCCACAAGGATCGTAGCAGTAGAGGTGTATAGCGGTGTCATTCGCATTACAAGAAGCGTAACGAGAATGGTGAACGCGATCGCCAACGACACTATGCGAAATGCGTAACGCTTAATAATTCCTAAATAGTGAGCAACATCAATGGTTTCATTCTCAAACATACCATTGTGAAACTCTTCCCTGCTATTTACTGCCATTTTTATTCCCAAACGTTACTGTATTAGAAGAAGCGTTGATTAATGGTAATGATATCACCAGGTTGGATCATATCACTGACGGTAACAGTGAATTCAAATGTTCTTCCGTCTTTTTCTCTTACAATAGTTATTTTATCGCGCGCCGCACGCTCAGTGTATCCACCAGCAAGCGCCGCAGCTTTATTCACTGATAATCCCGGTTGGTACGGGTAGCCTCCCGGCCGTTTCACTTCGCCGTCAATAAAGAAAGGTCGATATTCTATAATGGATACCGATACGGAAGGATTAACAAGGTAATCACCAAGTAACCCATCGTAAATCAGGCGCTCAACTTCATCTGCGGTAAGCCCTACAAGCTTTATCTCGCCCAAAAACGGATAGTTTATGGTGCCAACATCAGGTAGGCGCACTTCCATCGATAAGTCGTCTTGCCCAAACACACTGATACTAATTCTATCGCCCGAGCCAAGCTGATACTGGCTCATACTCAAATTGCCCTGCTGTGCTAATGCACCAAAACAACACAGCGACAGGATAAAACATGCAATAAAACTTACGACTTTACGTTTCACAGGGTGACCTCTGCAGAAATACCAACAACATTTCTATCATAACCGATTAATTCGCGGTTACTATCTCGGTCAGCAAGTTCATAGAAAAATGTAAAGGTTAAATAACGACGTGCTTCATAGTTAAGTGATGCTACATAGCGCATCAAGGTGTCATCACGATTATCAATCGCGTCATTATCAATGAAGTATTCGTTGGTTTCTCTAGACACTCTTAACGACGAACTCAGGCGCTGAAGCCATTCGTGCTTCCAAGATGCTGTATAGTCTCTGCCGCGAATGAAGTTACCTTCACCGTTTGTTTCGCGCGTGTCTGCATTGGTGGAAAATCGAAAAGTACTGTAGGTCAGAGGTTGCCACTCAACGCCCACCTCCCAATCAGTGCCGTAAAACGTACTGCGAGAGTCTGCTTTAAAATCCTTTTCTTTATAGCCTACTTTTGCAAATCCAGTAGTCGCAGCCGTAGTTTCCCACTTAAGACCAAGAAGAACGCGGGTTTCGTCACTATCGCGAGTTTCAATACCTTCTTGATTGTCATAGCGTACGTAGGTTTGGGTAACATCCAAAACTGCCGTTGTAGCTGAGCCAATGCGATACCCAAATTCGGCGCCTACTCTATTTTTAACACGGTCACGAATAAGATAGGCTTGTTCATCTCTATCGTAATCAAGGGTTTGTCGGTTAGCTTTGAACGTAAGCATTCCATCTGACGTTACCGCGCCATACATATACTCAGTGCCTATAAAGGAACTTTTGTATCTATCTGGTGTTGCGATATTAGTGCCTAAGCCCAATGAAAAACCAGTACCACGGTCTTCGTGCCCATCTTCGTATTGGGCTAGTGCATTTACTCTATGACGACTATTGAGTTCAAACTCACCTGACGCTTCTAAAAAGTGGTCAGTATAATCATCAGGTGTACTAGAGAAATAAACACCACGTTCAAGACGATAACCAAACTGAACTGGATTGCCGTCGACTTGAGTTGCAGCAATCAATTCAGGCGAAAAGATTGCTCGCCAACTGTAAATTTTAGGGTCGTTGTCCCGTGCGTAGGCTACGTTGCCAACATACGCCATTGATGACTCAAATGAGGGAATGATATCGAACTGCCCTGCTTGAATGCGTCCGGCTTCCTGCGCATAGAGCGTTGGTGTGGCGCAAATGACCGACAACGCTAATATACTGAGTGTCCTTCTAGACATATATGCTCCTTTAATTCTGGCCCTCAATGCGTAAAAACAGTGCAACTTTTAACCAAGTTGCATAACGACAACGCATATTGACTCACAACGCTACATTTCTCCTATGCTCGTTGTGTAATTATTTCATCATTTAAAAAGAGAGCAATACGCGTGCCCACTTTTCCCAATTGTTTCGAATTAATAGCGACAGTAACGCCTTCTTCAAAAGACGGAGCGCTAATCATTGTACATTTGAGTAGTTTTTCTTGAAGTAATTGGCACCGTATCTGGCGATACACCACACCCTGACAAGATTGCAAAAGCTTAACGAGGTATTATTTCAACTGTATGTCTTTGGTCGCTTTTTTTACATGGTATCCCATTTAATAGGTATAATAAAACGGCTTGAGCACATATTTTTTGAATAATAGATACCTTGTTGGAAAACCTTTTTGCATCACTTTGTAATAAAATTACAACATGGATATACTAACCTATGTTAAGTGATAGCGTTGGCAGTTTTCATACGAGGTGTACGCTGTTGTGACAGGCTTTCTGTTTTTCTTTTTCGTTGGGGCATGGTTTTTGCCTATTCTTTTTGAGCAACTCTTCTTTACTCACAAGCTTGGCGCTTCCTAGTGAACAATCGCTTTAGCTTCGGACTTCATATTTTTTAGAGATACTTCAATGGACAACAGAGTAGAATCTAACAAAGCGATCAAAGCACGCCCCGTCGAATCCAGCACCAACAGTGGCTTGGCGGTTAGAAATCAAAGTGGCTTTTCGACGATATATCGCCTTATCGACTTGTCTCTCGTTACAATGCTGTATTATGCATCTGCGGCGTATTACGGTACTCAGATTGATGCAACTAGCCTTATTCTTTTATTTATCAATGTCATATGTTTTCAAATTTCCGCTGAAGGGGTTGAATTATACCGTTCATGGCGCGGACACCGTACCCCTGAAGTCTTGCGCGCGGCAGCCATTACTTGGGGATTAAGTATTCTGGGCACAATGACCTTTGGGTACTTCTTTGTACAAGATATCAAAACACCTCCTCCTGCTATTTTGCTGTGGTTTGCCTCTTCGTTTGTCATACTTATTGTGTGGCGCTATGTGATGCGGAAGTTTCTTTTTAAGATTAGAAAAAGTGGTTTAAATTCACGACGTTCTATTATTATTGGTGCCACTCATCTTGGCGCAAATGTCGCACTTCAGATACAGCAGAACGAGCATTTAGGTATTCGCTTCAATGGTATTTATGATGACAGGGAAGCAGAGAGGCTTCCTCACGAATTACAAGGCGCAGTGCTTGGCAACATAGAGGCAGCAATAGAAATGGCCAAGCGCAATGAAGTTGATTATATTTATATTGCGTTGCCGATGAGTGCGGAGAATCGTATACGCGCAATCTTAGAGCAGTGCAGTGATACAACTGCTAGTGTGTATGTTATTCCTAACTTTTTTATGTACAACCTACTCAATGCACGTTGGCAAACCGTAGGTAATGTACAAGCATTGAGTGTATATGACACACCTTTCCAAGGTGCTAGCGATGTCTTAAAACGATTGGAAGATGTCGTACTGAGTATCCTGATACTCACGCTAATCTCTGTTCCAATGTTATGTATTGCAGCTGCAGTTAAATTTACTTCAAAAGGCCCAGTGATTTTTAAACAAAAGCGCTACGGATTAGACGGTAAACAAATAACCGTTTATAAGTTTCGCTCGATGACAACACAAGACAACGGCTCTGTGGTAAAGCAAGCAACGAAGAACGATGCACGTCTTACAAAAATAGGCGGCTTTTTAAGGCGTACTTCACTTGACGAACTACCTCAGTTTATTAATGTATTACAAGGTCGAATGTCTATCGTTGGGCCGCGCCCTCACGCTGTTGCGCATAACGAGGAGTATCGAAAGATCATCACTGGGTATATGCTTCGCCATAAAGTAAAGCCTGGTATTACAGGCTGGGCACAAGTGAATGGCCTTCGCGGAGAAACTGAAACGACCAATAAGATGGTACAACGCGTTGAATATGACTTAGATTACATTCATCGCTGGTCAATTTGGTTCGATATTAAGATTGTCTTTATGACTGTCTTTAACGGCTTTGTGAATAAAAACGCCTATTAAAACCAAAGAGCTAAATAGATAAAAATGAAACCCGTAGTATTGGCAGGCGGCACTGGTAGTCGCCTGTGGCCTAAATCTCGCGCCGCGTACCCCAAACAATTTCTATCGCTGACATCAGACAGTTCACTACTTCAAGATACAATCGCACGTTTAAGTAATAGCAACTTGCAATCCCCTATTGTTGTATGTAACGACGCTCATCGCTTTATAGTCGCTGAGCAATTGCGCCAAAAACATATCGAACACGACGGAATTCTGCTTGAGCCAGTGGGTCGTAATACAGCACCAGCAATTGCACTTGCCGCCCTCCATGCAACAAAAGAAGGCGATGATCCTATTCTTTTTGTATTACCAGCGGACCACGTAATCGAAGATGAAGAACTATTTCAACAAGCGATTGAAAACGCGCAAGTGCTCGCTAAGCAAGATTTGCTGGTAACCTTCGGCGTCGTTCCCCAACACCCTCACACGGGATACGGATATATTAAAGCTGGCGATAAACTAGACAACGGTTTTAATGTTGCTTCATTCATTGAAAAACCTACTCTTGAAACTGCTCAGCAATTTATAGAATCAGGGGGCTATTTCTGGAACAGCGGCATGTTTATGTTTAGAGCTAGCAGGTACTTAGAAGAACTCGGTAAACATGCACCTGCTATGCTAGCGGTATGTCAACGCGCTATCGAGACGGAAAAACCAGATTTAGATTTCATACGGGTCGATACGGATATTTTTGCTTCGTGCCCCAGCGATTCGATAGATTACGCGGTCATGGAGAAAACCGACTGTGCAGTGATGGTACCTTTAAATGCAAAGTGGAGCGACGTGGGTAGTTGGACTTCTCTATGGGAAAATGCGGATAAAGATAACGATGGTAATGTGCGTATTGGCGACACACTGTTAGAGAACACCAGCAATTGCTATATCAATGCCGAACAACGCCTAGTGACAGCAGTTGGTTTACATGACGTCATTATTGTAGAAACGAAAGATGCTGTTTTAGTTGCTCATAAAGACGATACACAAAGTATCAGGCGTGTAGTAGATAAGTTAGAGCGTGATAAACGGCCAGAATTCGAGTTTCACAGAGAAGTATATCGCCCATGGGGCAGTTACGACTCGATTGATAAAGGAGCTCGATTCCAAGTTAAACGCTTAACGGTCAAACCTGGTGAGATGCTTTCTGTGCAAATGCACCATCATCGTGCTGAACACTGGGTAGTCGTTTCGGGTTGCGCCAAAGTAAACATCAACAGCGAAACACGACTCCTTACTGAAAATGAGTCTGTATATATTCCTATTGGAACCATACATTCGCTTGAAAACCCGGGAAAGATCCCATTGGAGATTATTGAAATTCAGTCTGGTGGGTACTTAAGTGAAGATGATATCGTTCGATTCACTGACCGCTATGGGCGTTAAAATGGCATTGAACTAAGTCTTAAAACGAAAAAAGGCGAGCATCCTGCTCGCCTTTTCCCGAAAGAACTTAAACTTAATTAGTTAATAATTAAGCTAATGCGCCTTTAGCCGCTTCGACTAGTGCGCTGAAAGCTGCTTTGTCATGTACTGCGATGTCGGCAAGGATCTTACGATCGATTTCAACAGACGCTTTCTTCAGACCGTTGATGAAACGGCTGTATGACATACCATTTTGACGTGCAGCAGCATTGATACGTGCAATCCATAGTTGACGGAATTGACGCTTGCGCTGACGACGGTCACGGTAAGCATATTGACCAGCTTTAGTTACAGCTTGTACCGCTACGCGATAAACACGTGAACGTGCGCCGTAATAACCTTTTGCCTGCTTGAGGACTTTTTTGTGACGAGCACGTGCGATAGTGCCGCGTTTTACTCTAGCCATTAATCAGTCTCCTAAGTCTTATACGTAAGGCAACATGCGCTGAACCAATTTGGTATCAGAGTCATGAACCAGTTTCTTGCCACGAAGGTGACGTTTACGCTTAGAGCTCTTCTTAGTCAGAATGTGACGTAAGTGAGACTGTTTGCTTTTAAAGCGGCCAGAACCCGTTTTCTTAAAACGTTTGGCGGCACCGCTTACAGTTTTCATTTTAGGCATTGCTAAAACTCCGCATTGTTTAATATCGGTATTTTTCGTGTTGCAGTCACTTCATACCGGTTAATGTTTAGCAGCAAGGTGTTTAAGGGTGCAGATTCCTTAAAACTTTAGACCGTTACTACTTCTTATTTGGGGCTAGCACCATGATCATCTGACGGCCTTCCACACGACGTGGGAAAGACTCGCAGGTAGCGATATCTTCTAAATCGGTTTTAACGCGATTTAGTAGATCGATACCGATGTCTTGGTGCGCCATTTCACGACCGCGGAAGCGGATCGTAACTTTGGCTTTATCACCACCTTCAAGAAAGCGACGCAGGTTGCGCAGTTTGACCTGGTAATCGCCTTCATCAGTGCCAGGGCGAAATTTAATCTCCTTGACCTGAATTTGCTTCTGTTTTTTCTTCTGCTCTTTTTGAGCTTTACTTTTTTCGAAGAGGAATTTGCCATAGTCCATAACTTTACAGACTGGCGGCTCGGCATTCGGACTGATTTCTACTAGATCTAGGCCCGCTTCTTCTGCGTTACGAGTAGCTTCCGCAAGCGAAACTACACCAACCTGTTCACCGTCTTTGCCAATTAATCTTACTTCTCTGGCTTTAATCTCATCGTTAATGCGGGCTTTGTCGCCCTGAGCCTTGTTGTTAGCGCCTTTAATGTGCTATTCCTCCAAACATTTAATTCTTTTGTCTGCTTTTGGGAGGTTTAAAAACCTAAAAGTAAAACCAAAAGCAGACACCTTGTTGTGCATTATACACAATTTGCTCAACTACTTAATCGTCTTTTCACTAACTTCTTGTTGAGCCATGGCAATAAAGTCTTCCAGGCGCATTTTGCCTAGGTCGTCGCCGCGGCGAGAACGTACAGCTACTTCGCCGGCTTCCATTTCTTTATCGCCCACCACAAGCATATATGGAATACGCTTCAAAGTGTGCTCGCGGATTTTAAAGCCGATCTTCTCATTTCGCAAGTCAGACTTTGCTCTAAATCCTAATTCTTGCAGTTTTTTTACACAATTTGTGGCGTAATCAGCTTGTTTATCGGTAATGTTCATTACCACAACTTGCTGAGGCGCTAACCAAAGTGGATAAAATCCTGCGAATTCTTCGGTCAATATACCGATGAAACGCTCCAGTGAACCCAAGATTGCACGGTGAATCATTACCGGCACTTTACGCTCACCGTCTTCGGCAACATAGGTTGACCCTAAGCGACCTGGCATTGAGAAGTCCAACTGTACTGTACCGCACTGCCAAGCGCGATCTAGGCAATCGTGTAACGTGAACTCAATTTTAGGACCGTAGAATGCACCTTCACCCGGCTGATACTCAAACTCGATATCGTTGGCTTTTAGCGCGTCAGCCAAAGCGGCTTCTGACTTGTCCCAGATTTCATCTGCACCAACGCGTTTCTCAGGTCGAGTTGAAAGCTTAACTGCTATTTTATCGAAGCCGAAAGCAGCATACGTTTCGTACACCATCTTAATACAGCCGCTTACTTCTTCTAGGATCTGTTCTTCTGTACAGAAAATGTGCGCGTCATCTTGAGTAAAACCACGAACTCGCATTAGGCCGTGTAGTGCACCCGATGGTTCGTTACGGTGACAGCAGCCAAATTCAGCCATACGCAGAGGAAGGTCGCGGTACGACTTCAATCCTTGGTTAAAAATTTGTACGTGGCCTGGGCAGTTCATCGGCTTAACCGCATATTCACGCTTTTCAGACTCTGTCGTGAACATGTTTTCGGCATATTTGTCCCAGTGACCTGATTTTTCCCACAACGTACGGTCCATCATTAATGGGCCTTTTACTTCGTCGTAGCCATAGTCGCGAAGCTTCTTGCGTACGAAACTCTCTAGCTCGGTATAAATTGACCAACCATCGTTATGCCAAAACACCATGCCCGGCGCTTCTTCTTGCCAATGCCATAAATTAAGGGCTTTACCGATTTTACGGTGATCACGCTTTTCCGCTTCTTCTAAACGTTGTAGATAAGACTTTAATTGTTTCTTATCTGCCCACGCCGTGCCGTAAATACGTTGAAGCATTTTATTGTCGCTATCACCGCGCCAATATGCACCCGCCACTTTCATCAGTTTGAAATGGTGACAGAACTTCATGTTAGGTACGTGAGGACCGCGACACATGTCAGTGTATTCTTCGTGATGATACAACGCAGGGCGGTCGTCCTTGCTGATGTTTTCGTCAAGGATTTCCATTTTGTAGCTTTCGCCACGCGCTTCAAAAGCATCACGCGCTTCTTGCCAGCTAACTTTATTTTTAACTACTTCGTAATTCGTTTTAGCCAGCTCAAGCATACGTTTTTCAAGCTTTGCTAAATCTTCCTGAGTAAGACTCTCTTCCATATCGACATCATAGTAGAAGCCGTTGTCGATAACAGGGCCAATAGCCATTTTGGTATTCGGCCAAAGCTGTTTGATTGCGTGCCCTAACAAGTGCGCACAACTGTGGCGGAGAATTTCTAAACCCTCTTCGTCTTTTGCAGTAATAATTTGAAGTTGCGCGTCAGCTTCAATCATATCTACGGCATCAACTAATTCACCGTTGATTTTTCCTGCGATGGTTGCTTTGGCTAAACCAGGGCCAATGTCGTTTGCAACGTCAAGTACAGAAACTGGATTATCGAAAGCGCGCTGGCTTCCATCAGGAAGGGTAATTACAGGCATTTTAATTCCTTTACAGTGGTGACGCCTACTCTGCGCCACTTGCATCTTTAAATAAGTATAAGCGTGAGAACAATCACGCCATAATCGAGTTACATGTTAGAGCGCGAAAAAGCAAAGAAAATTGACTATCTCTAACAGCGAATGGGCGATTATAACGAGTGTATGTGCAACTTCAATAATCAAACGCGCATTATCTACAATTAGTCACTTTAAATAGCCAATTAAGGCATTAATTTTACCCTCCCAAATTGTGCAATTGCTTAAATTTACTCCATACTCTAACCAGAGCCTGTTGAGCATCACAGAGACGTGATTACAAGAAGTAATAGGTGTATCAACAATTGTGCAAATGTAAGGACGAGTTATTCATTTTAACCGCTGCACTGTTTCGTTAAGGCATAGTCAAAAAACGGAGCGATAAATATGTGGCATTTTATTAGCGAACACATATCAGAACAGACAGACACATTTTTCAGTTGTCAGCGTGCAGACCCAGTCAGCGGGGGTGACACGCATGCCAGTTATATTATTAAAGACTCAACGCGACGCTATTTTGTCAAAACGCGTATTTATGACGACACCCAGCAACTTTCTCATGAAGCAGAAGGTTTACAAGCTATTTCCGATACCCAAACAGTGATCACACCGAAAGTAATCTGCCATGGGATTACTAAAGACAGCTCGCCCAACATGGAATATCTTGTGCTCTCTCACGTACGCTTTGTCGAGCCAACGCAAGATGACTATTTTCTATTAGGTCAACAATTAGCTTCTTTACATCAGGTGAATGCATATACCAGTTATGGTTGGCCGCATGACAACTATATTGGCGCGAACGTTCAAACGAATGGACGAATAGCGTCTTGGGCCGACTTTTACGCAGAAAAGCGCATAGGAAGCATGTTAGAGCGGTTAGCTTCCACTGGCGCATGGCACAAAAATGATGGAGATATTGATAATATTGTTAGCTTAACGCGTAACTTGCTGAGTTTACATCAACCACATCCTGCATTGCTGCACGGCGACTTATGGGCAGGCAACGCCGGCTTTAGCAAAAAAGGCCCTGTACTCTTTGATCCAGCCGTTTATGTAGGTGATAGCGAGACTGACCTAGCGATGGCTGAACTGTTCGGAGGATTTCCTAGTGCATTCTTCGATGGTTATAAGACCACTTCATCTATCGAAAAAAATTATGAGCAAAGAAAACCGATTTACCAGCTTTACCATATTTTAAATCACGGGTTATTATTCGGCGCGCATTACATTGCTCAAGCTAAACAAACAATTAGCGAGATTCAAAGACAGATGTAGTGCTAGACATATAAATCAAAATTAGCACATTAAGAGAATTATTATGGGAACGACTGCTCCCGTTGCGCTTATTACAGGTGCAGCCAAGCGCATTGGTGCGGCAATAGCGACAAAACTTCACGCACAGGGATTCAATGTCATTATTCACTATGGTCAATCGCGATTAGAAGCCGAAGCACTAGTCGAAAGCTTAAATACCATACGACCTGATTCAGCTGAGAGCCTTAGCGCTGACCTTTGTCGCGTTAGTGAAGTACAACAGTTAGCCGATAAAGCACAGAATGTATGGGGTTACATCGATGTACTTGTTAATAACGCATCAAGTTTCTACCCTACTCCAGTAGGTGAAATAAACGAGGACGATTGGACTTCTTTAGTAGGAAGTAATCTTAAAGGGCCACTATTCTTGTCTCAAGCATTGGCGCAAACGCTAATTCAGCGAAAAGGCGCCATCATCAATATGATTGATATGCATATAGACCGCCCGCTGCCAAAACACAGTGTGTATCTCTTGGCTAAAAGTGGGCTGGCCTCGTTAACTCGCTCACTTGCAACAGAACTAGCACCACATGTACGCGTTAACGGGATAGGCCCGGGCGCCATACTATGGCCAGATCGAGCACTGAGTGATGAAGAGAAACAAGCCTTAATTGATACCATTCCACTCGGTGCCCTTGGTCGTGAGCAAGATATTTCAGATACGCTCTGGTTTTTAGTAAATGCGCCATACATTACGGGTCAAATCTTGTATGTAGACGGCGGTCGTAGCCTTTATAGCAGTGCTTGTGCGTGACATAACGATATGTATTGCCGCCCCCTAGCCGATTACGCCCGACGTGTGCCCCTACATCAGTTCTTTAGCATGCTACGGGCTACGCTTTTGCTGTTCTGTATTAGTGTATTCGTAACCGGCTGCTTTAGCGCTCGCTCGGTTCAAGACAGCCTAGAAGACTATAGCGATCGTTTGTCTTATGTGCTCGATGTACCTTTGCCCGAATTAGAAACGCCACCACTTTCTCGATTAACCGACTCATCAACCCTTAACTACAACATCGAAGGCCTTAACATTAACTTGAGGGAATTTTTTGCGCTTCAAGACTGCGAAGTTGGCCGGGTTGTGGCTGAGCGAAACACGAGTTTAGGGAAAAGCCAGTTACCTTCGCAGCGAATTGTCTATGAAAGTGAATTATTGTCTGCACTTAATAATTGCGAGACAGCCATTAGATCAAAAAATACAGCACTGGCTGACAGCTTAAACCAATGGCAAGAACGAAAACGTAGTGACTTTGCAAAGCATTGGGCGAATCTCATACAAACGAGTCAAGAGATGCGACTTGCACTGAACACGCCAGAGCGACTACTAGGTATTGATAACAATAAAGACGCTTTTGCTAGCGTTAATAGCCTTTTCTTTCTTGATAGCTTGAAAAATCGCATATTCGAAGACGAAATAGCGCCTATAGACAGTGCAGAAATTGAAACCCAGCTTCAAATTGTTCGCTCTGCAAGGCTGCCTGCGTCATTGTGGCGCACACAACAAGCACTGAGTCACAACCTAAATATTTTAACTCGAGCGTTAACGCCAGCGCTTGAGACAATTTCGTGCCCAAATGGCCGAGCAAGCGACAAAGCAAAAATACTGCGAAATGTCTTCTACCTTTTTTTTATAGAAGAAATTCAGCCCGTTGGGAGTATGATTAATCAATACCACTATAAATTGTTGCCATTGTGGCAGTCGTGGGAAGAGGACGAAATCTTACACCCTGCTTTTAAACATTACATTGCCACACAAGGTAACAACAACTTTTCGGCATACGAAAAAGCGATGCAAGCACATGTTGTGTTGTGGCAAGGGTTTCTGAAGCGCTGTAATCTTTCACCAGTGGCACCAGCCTCTCGCTAAAGAATATTTTCGCCAGCTTCAGGATCTCTCGAGCGCCGTGCTTGCTCTCGAATATCATGCGCTTCGGTGGCAACGTCGTCATCGCTAGCGTTTACTTCAACATTCTTTTGGGTAGATGCAGTCTGTTTCTCGACAGTGGGCGCGTTGCCTTGTTTTGGCCCATTTATTACCTGAAGCCCTTCTGGGAATATTCGCTCTCTTGCGTCGTCAGGCATACTAATTCCCGCGTCGGTATACGCTGCCACAATATTTCTCATCAATAACGACGCCATTTTAAGAACGCTTGTTTTCTCAACATCCACCCAAAAATATACTTTTATGTTGTATGTAGACGACCCTAAGTTATCGATAAGTACTTGGGGCTCAGGGTCAATTAGCACGTTACTTTGCGACGCAATGACAGACTGTGCGATTTGCTGTGCTTGCTGCACATTAGCATCGTATCCAACCCCAACAATAAAATTGCCACGCATCAGGGGGTTTGCCGTTAGATTCTTGATAACGCCTTTATATATTGTGGCGTTAGGTATTTGTATATGGTTACCGTCGAAATCCACCAAGGTTGTTGCCCTTGCAGTGACCTTTTGAATAATGCCAGTAAATTCATTTATCTGAACGATATCACCAATACGAAAGGGACGTTGAACAGTAAGTAGCAAGCTAGAGATGAAGTTTTCCGCAATGTCTCTAAATGCGAAACCCAAGATCAGGCCAACGACACCTGTGCCACTGACCACCGCAATGGCAAAGCCCGTTAAACCAGCGAGAAACAGAAACAAATAAATGCCTAATAAGACCACCACAGTACTGATACTGCGCTGAATAACAGAGCGGAGTAACGGAGAAGTCGTTGCTCGCGTCAACGGTTTCACTAACAGTCGCGACAATGGTGTGGCTAGAGTAATAAATATTACCATCACCAAAACTCCCACAGCCAATCCAGGTAGTCGATAAATGAAATTGCTCCATAACTCAGCAAGTAGCGACTGTGCGTTTGACAAACTGTTTTGATTTACGTCGATTTCGTTTGCTTGAATAACAATATCAAACGGAAGCGAAGTGATAGCGTTGACCATCTCTTCAGCATTGCCTAGCATCGAACGGGGAAATAATTGTTCTTGCATAACCTCATTCCTTGGTGATTGTGCTTGTTAACAATTGCACTGCCTGTGTTTAATAAGAAGTTTGTCTGTGTGTAATACATCATTACACGAGAACGCTCTAGTAACTACTGAGCAATAACCAAATAAGATCCCAGTCCGATAGTAAACAAGAAACTTCCCCAAATAGCATGTTCAATCACCACAACTGGCGTTGAATTTGTTTGCATATATCGATATCCGAATATCGCCCCCCCGAACCAAGAAATCACCACAGCAATCCAATTGCCATATACCAAATGAGCGAGACCAAACACAAAAGTACTCAATGCCCACCGCGCATATTTCGAGGGCAATATTTTTTTATAGCGATGAAAAAAATACGTTCTAAAGATTATTTCCTGAGGAATGACAGACACAATGGGATAAACAAGCAATGTGGCTACCCACATCCAAGGTTCATTCATCGGCCAATGCAAAAACAACTCAGGCTTGAGAAAATATACCACCAAGGCAAGTAAACACGCCCAAGGAATAAAAAGCTTTAATGTACTTGCGAAATGCGTTCTATAGTCTTCCCAATGCCATAGCTTGATACGTTTAAACTGTTTATCTGCTAGAAGCACTGCTAAACAAAACAAACCAATAAGCCCGAGGATAGGCATTAAGTAGTCTGCGAAGTGTTTTATCCAATACAAAACCGCAAAAGGAAGTACAACAAAAAGCATGATCAATTCCGACCACAACTTAACCACGACCCACCTCTTTTTTACTTAGTGATGACACTTTTATGAAAGTGTAGTGCCAATTTGAAAAAAGCGAGAGGCGTCATGCCTACTACTTTAGCCGAAACTGAGATACCACTGATTAAAAAGTGTTGATTTTCAAATGAATTAAAAGTGATTTATCGCTCAACATTTGGTTTATTTTGCACTTGTTTGCGGGCATAACTCAGCGTGTATTGTGGTCGCGATTCGGTTGTGTTTGTATATTTCACAAAAGTCATGAAATAATTGCGCTATATGAATAAATCCAATTCGCGATGCATTTAGTGAATGGGTACAAGGCGGTACACATGGCCAACAATAGCCCTAATGACGTTTTAGAACAAATTGAGAAGCACTATATGGCTCTCTCTCCATCAGGAAAAGCAATAGCGCATTATCTGCAACAAAACCCAATAGCTGTATTAAGCCAATCTACATCGCTAATTGCCGAAAAGACAGGAACGTCTAAAGCAACGGTCAGCCGCTTTTTTCGTCAACTTGGTTTCGACTCCCATCAACAGGCAAAAGACGCACTCGCTCAACTCAGAGAACAAGGTGTGCCCGTTGTCAATTCACTGAGCAACGTGCAACAGCATGAAAGTGAAGTTAAAAACCTATCGTTGACTTTTGAAGGTGTAACATTAGACGCGCTTAAAGCAGTAGCACAACTGCTCGCACAAGCACAGCAGGTAACCCTCATAGGCTTTCGAAATGCCTACCCAATTGCACTGCATTTCAGGCAACAATTAAAACAAATACGCGGTTCTGTTCGCGTATTGCCTCAGCCTGGACAAACACTCAGTGAAGACATCATCGACCTTAGTGAAAAAGACGTGGTTGTGTTGTTTGGCTTCAGGCGTCGCACACGTCAATTTAAATATGTGTTACAGAACATAAAACACTGTACTACGGTACTTATCACTGACCCTTCGGGACAACAATACCGACAAGATGTTGATCACCTTCTTGTGGCGCATATTGGCAGCGAATCCCCCTTTGATAGTTATGCGGCTCCTATGAGCTTAGTGGCATCGCTGTGTAACCTGACTTATGAAGAGTTAGGCAGCATTGCCGCAGATCGCGTCGAAGCTATTACCGATATCTATATTCAAATGGACGAATTAGAAAGTCCCAAGCGATAACCAGCGTCCATCGTCTAAAGTTTGTGCAATGCTGGCCGATAATTTAGTGAGACTGTATGTAGAATGATGGTATTAAAAACAACAATAAAACTATTCTGTTGTTTTCAGAGTAAAAGAGTAAGCGGTAAAGAAGCGTGTGAAATGTTCACACAACAATGGAGTAGGCATGGATAAGACGCAATTTGTCATGGAAGAGGCGAATGCTGTATTGGAATTTTGGTTTAGTGAGTTGTCATCTGAGCACTGGTTTGCTCAAGATGACCACGTAGACCAGACAATTACATCACGGTTTTCAAAACTGCGAAGTGCTGCAGTTAGGGGCGAACTTTGGCCTTGGCGAGCAACAGCGACCGGAAGACTGGCTGAAATCATTGTGCTAGACCAGTTTTCTCGCAATATATTTCGAGAAAGCGCCCATGCATTTAGTGCAGACGGCATCGCACTCGTGCTCGCTCAAGAAGCAGTGAGTGTTGAAGCTGATAAAATGTTAACTCCTCAACAACGCGCTTTTCTTTATATGCCCTTCATGCACAGCGAATCATTATCTATTCATGACATCGCGCTAGAATTATTCTCTCAAGAAGGCCTTGAACAACAGTTCACGTTTGCCAAACGCCATCAAGAGGTCATTGAAACCTTCGGGCGATATCCACATAGAAATATCGTGCTGGGGCGAGAGTCTACCTTCGAGGAACTCTCTTTTCTAAAAACCCACCCAAACGGCTTTTAACACTTTACGCAAAGACCTTTTGCCCAGCATTTTACGAAAAGAACCAAAAGGCTGTTGCTCATATATTGAATACTGCTAGGCAATCGATGAAATGCCACCAAGCAACAAACGTTTCTCTTGACATTACAATGAAACAGATGTTTCATTAAAGACAAGAACAACAACAATTACAAACGCTGTGAGCACACCTTTTGTTTTAACGCCATCGAAGGCTACCGAAAAATCAGTCTCTTCTTTATCGAGTGAACATCAGCAAAAACCTTTGCACAACTTGAAGTTAGCGGTAAAGGATTTATTTCATATGAAAGGATTACCCACAGCAGCAGGTAATCCAGATTGGCTTGCAACACACGCATTGCCCGATGAAACCAATAGCACCGTAAGGGTATTGCTCGATGCTGGGGCAGAATTTAAAGGCAAAACAATCACTGATGAGTTGGCCTTCAGTCTTCATGGTCAGAATAAACATTATGACGTTTTAATTAACCCAGCTGCACCCGCACATATTCCTGGTGGCTCTTCATCAGGTTCCGCAGTAGCTGTCAGTGCACACCTTGCTGATATCGGGCTTGGTACCGACACGGGTGGGTCTATCAGGGTACCAGCCAGCTATCAAGGGTTATGGGGATTAAGAACAACTCATGGCTTGGTACCTTGCGACAACATGGTGCCTCTTGCACCATCGTTTGACACAATTGGCTGGATGACCCGAGACTTAGATACACTGATTGCAGTTAGCAACGAGGTCATTGTTCACAAAAAGCAGACCTTTCAAAGTAAGTCGCTTGATGATACTCACTTTGGCATCGCAACGGCGCTATTTTCAAGCGTAGCGCACAGCAAAAGTTGCTTGGCGTGGTTGGAAGAACTAGAAAAAGTCAGTCCTTGTAAAGCGCTATCAAACCGTGAGCTAGACTTGGCTGAATTGCAAACTGCAGCAACGTTTAGAACCTTACAGGGCTGTGAAATTTGGCAGCAACATGGAGAATGGATCACGACACATCAGCCTGATATTGCTGATGACATCATGTTGCGTTTGAACTGGTGTAAAACTATTACACAACAAGACGTTCACCTAGCACAAACGCAACAGCAAGTGGTTATTGACCATCTCGAACGTTTGTTTTTAGACATCGACGTATTGGTGATACCCACAACACCCGGCATAGCACCTCGTTGTGATGCCGACGACGAAACATTGGCAAATGATAGAAACGCACTGCTAGCACTTACTGCAATAGCAGGACTTGCAGGCTTGCCTCAATTACATATGCCATTGTTTACCCTACACAATGCCCCATGCGGACTATCGCTGGTGGGCAAAA
Source organism: Alteromonas sp. 009811495 (assembly GCF_028865455.1). Classification (NCBI taxonomy): domain Bacteria; kingdom Pseudomonadati; phylum Pseudomonadota; class Gammaproteobacteria; order Alteromonadales; family Alteromonadaceae; genus Alteromonas; species Alteromonas sp. 009811495. The sequence goes on along the minus strand of NZ_CP113972.1, from coordinate 1,759,688 downwards.
AAGGTAGTGATCTTGCTTTACTTTCGCTAGCGAAAGCGATTCAAGCAACGACAGCAAAGCACAAGAAATAGCGTTACAACAAGCGCAATTAAGAAAAACTAACGCTTTAGCTACCTATAAACCGAAGGAAAGATTGATGAGTGAAAAACACAATATCGCGTTTACTGCGCCCCACTTTGCCGCCTCTCAAGTTGGTTTAGATATTTTAGAGAAAGGCGGTACTGCCATAGAAGCTATGGTCGCGGCAGCAGCATCAATAGCGGTAGAGTATCCCCATATGAATGGCCTGGGTGGCGATGGCTTTTGGCTTATTAGCGAACCCGGTAAAGCACCAGTAGGTATTGATGCATCAGGGGTTGCTGCAAAAGGAGCAACACCTGATTTTTACGCGGGTGAAACGGCTATTCCGAGTCGTGGAGGTAAAGCCGCACTCACAATGGCTGGTGCAGTTGCAGGCTGGCAAGCAGCACTTGAAATCAGTAAAGAATGGCAAGCGCCACTGCCACTTCGCACATTACTTGATACGGCCATAAGCCAAGCTAATTGGGGCATTGAAGTTACGCAAAGTCTTACCGATGCCAGTAACAAAACCTTTAATGATCTAGCAAGTGATGAGCACTTTTCGCAGTTTCTGATAAAGGGTCAGGCGCTGAAAAAAGGGAAGATCGTTAAGTTAACTATGTTATCAAAAACACTTGCCCATCTTGCCGAAGTGGGGTTAAACGATTTTTACCACGGTGAACTAGCCCAAAAACTATCACACGATTTAGAAGCTGCCGGTTCTCCTATTCGCCTTGAAGATTTCCACAATTACGAGGCCAAAATAGTAACGCCTCTCTCGGTAGACACGAGCAAAGGAAAAATCTATAACCTGCCTGCGCCTACTCAAGGTGTAGCGTCGCTAATTATTCTTGCACTCTATGACCGCGTTGCGCACCTTGGTACTAGCGATGCCGATATGGTGCATTTGCTTATTGAGTGCACTAAACAAGCCTTTATTGCGCGTAACGCCTATGTGACCGACCCTTCTCGCACGCCAGTCGATTTGCAAAGTTTGCTAAGTGACGACGTGCTTGATGATATGACTAAACACATCAAACTTGACACTGCACAGCCATGGCCGCATGTTGCGAAGCCTGGCGATACCATTTGGATGGGATGCTGTGACAGTGAAGGGCGCATGGTGAGCTACATTCAATCGCTCTATTGGGAGTTTGGCTCTGGCGTGGTCAGCCCCCAAACCGGTATTGTTTGGAACAACAGGGGCACGTCATTTTCGCTTGACCCTAACAGCAATCAATATTTGTCACCAGGCATGAAGCCCTTTCATACCCTAAACCCAGCGTTTGTTGAACTTGCCGACGGACGCCGCATGAGTTACGGCACGATGGGAGGCGAAGGTCAACCGCAAACTCAAGCCGCTCTTTTTGCACGCCACGTTTATCACAACCAGCCTATTGATAAGGCTATCTCACTTGGAAGGTGGCTACTGGGTCGCACGTGGGGTGATGAAAGCCACAACTTAAAGGCTGAGCGCGACCTTGTGGAATATGTAGGCGAAAGCTTGGTAGCGCGAGGACACGACATGGTTACCGTAGACCCTTGCAATGAACTCATGGGCCATGCGGGTGCGATTATACGTGAAACCGATGGTGCAGTAAGTGGTGCGAGCGACCCTCGTAGCGACGGTAAAGCTTATACGGGCCGTAAGAAATAAGCCTATTTGAAAGCGGAATGTCAGCATTCACTACTCATACACATAAATAAAAGAGAAGAATCGTAGATGCAGTTTTTACTAGATAACCTAACGGTCATTTTATCGTTAATTGGCACGGGCGTTTTTGCCGGACTACTAGCAGGTATGTTAGGTGTAGGTGGCGGTATTGTTATCGTGCCAGTGTTATTTTTCTTGTTTCAAGCACTGGGCGTATCACCAGAAAGTGCCATGGTCATTGCCACTGCAACGTCGTTGGCGACAATCGTGCCCACGTCGGTAAGTTCAATTCGTGCCCACCACGCAAAAGGTAACGTTGATTTTGCTCTGCTAAAAGCCTGGGCAGTATTTATTCTTGCGGGTGTTCTAATAGGTAGTTATTTAGTCACAGTGGTTAACCCAACCTTTTTAACACTGTTATTCGGTACTATCGCGACCTTGTCAGCACTTAATATGCTAATCGGCAAAAAAGATGCGCTATTTAACAGCCTTCCAGGGCGAGTAGGCCAATCTGTTATGGCCAGCTGTATTGGCTTGTTTAGTTCTATGGTTGGCATTGGTGGCGGCACATTAACCGTACCTACCCTCACCTTTTGCAACTATCCCGCTCACAAAGCTGTGGGCACGGCGGCCGCGGTCGGACTCATTATTTCCCTACCCGCTGCTTTAACACTGTTATTCGTTGGTGCAACGCCAAGCGATGCACCATTTGCCACCTTCGGCTACGTAAATCTACTAGGGTTTGTGTGTATTGTGCCGCTAACGGTCCTATTCGCGCCCGTCGGTGCAGGTATTGCCAATAAACTAGACGCGGGACTTCTAAAGAAGATCTTCGCTGTTGTCCTCATCATCACAGGCGTGCGCATGCTTGCGCAGGTTCTTATCTAGGAGTTCATTCATGCAACATTTTTCACCGTTGTCTCCACCACCTCGTTTACTTATGGGCCCGGGCCCCATTAACTGCTATCCACGGGTGCTATCCGCCATGGCAACGCAGCTAGTCGGGCAATATGATCCGGTTATGACAGGGTATATGAATGAAACGATGGCGCTCTATCGCGATGTATTTAACACCAACAATCAGCAGACCTTTTTGGTCGATGGCACATCTCGCGCCGGTATTGAAGCCGTGTTGGTCTCTGCTATTGAGCCTGGTGACAAAGTACTTGTTCCTATTTTTGGTCGTTTCGGTCATTTATTGGCAGAAATTGCGGAACGCGCTGACGCTGAAGTGCATACTATCGAAGTGCCATGGGGAGAGGTCTTTACGCCTGAGCAAATTGAAGCGGCGATAAAAGACGTACAGCCTAAATTGCTTGCCATTGTACAAGGCGATACATCAACCACCATGCTTCAGCCACTGGCGGATATTGGTAGTATTTGTGAAAAGCACGACGTGCTCTTCTATTGTGATGCAACGGCATCAATTGGCGGTAACCCCCTAGAGGTCGATGCATGGAAACTCGATGCGGTTTCCGTTGGCTTGCAAAAGTGTTTGGGTGGTCCATCAGGCTCTGCCCCTGTTACGCTAAGCGAAAAATTTGTAAACCAAGTGCGTACCCGCCATCACGTAGAAGCAGGTATTCGCGATGCCCATCACGAGGCCGCTCGTGGCCCCAAAATACGTTCTAACTATTTCGATTTACCCATGATCATGGATTACTGGGGTGAAGAGCGTTTAAACCACCACACAGAAGCGGCCAGCATGTTGTTTTGTGCCAGAGAGTGTGCACGGGTCCACCTAGAAGAGGGACAAGATAAGGTTATTGCAAGACACAAAGTAGCTGGCGATGCCATGTTAGCAGGTGTTCAAGCAATGGGTTTGCAACCTTTTGGCGACCTTAAACATAAAATGTACAACGTGGTGGGTGTTTATATTCCAGAGGGCGTTGAAGGCGAACAAGTCAGGGAAACACTTCTACTTCGTTTCAATATCGAAATAGGCACTAGTTTTGGCCCGCTTAAGGGCAAAATTTGGCGCATTGGTACTATGGGTTATAACGCAAGAGAAGATGCTGTATTACATACGCTTCAGTCGTTAGAAACAGTACTAAGAATGCAAGGCTTTGCCTTGCCTGCCGGTAGTGGCGTTGATGCTGCGCTTAAAGTTTTTGAAGACGCTAATGCAGCAGGAGCCATGAATGGGTGAGTTCACTGAACTTGCAACGCAGGTTATGGCACGCTGTGAAACGCTAGGAGACCTGAGTCAAGACCCACAATGTCTCGATAGACGATACCTAACGGATGAGCACAAACTTGCCAACCAGTTAGCGTCTGGTTGGATGATAGAAGCTGGCATGACTACCTGGCAAGATGCCGTCGGCAACATTTGGGGACGCTATACATCAAGTGTGCCCAACGCACCACGCCTGATTATTGGAAGTCACCTTGATACTGTGCCAAACGGCGGCAAGTATGACGGTATGTTGGGCGTTGTTGCTGCTATCTCACTTGTCGCCATGTTTGATGGCACCCAATCGCGATTCCCTTTCCATATTGACATTGTAGGGTTTTGCGATGAAGAAGGTACCCGTTTTGGTACTACGTTGTTAGGCAGCCGAGCGCTCACTGGCCAATGGCAAGACAGCTGGCGTCACTTAAAAGATGTTGATGGTATAAGCCTTGAACAAGCTATGACAAACTTCGGTTTGAACTTCGACGCGATAGCAAGCGCCGCTATCTCGCGCACCGATATTCTCGGTTACTTAGAGCTACACATAGAACAAGGCCCGGTACTTGAGCAGGAGAACCTGCCGGTAGGCGTTGTGAGCGCTATTGCTGGTGCAAAGCGTTTCAACCTAAGTGTTGAAGGCATGGCCGGCCACGCAGGTACAGTGCCTATGTCGATGCGTGTTGATGCACTAAGTGCAGCTGCGGAAATGATTCTATCTGTTGAGCACATTAGTCAACATCGCCCAGGAGTGGTGGCGACAGTAGGCAAGATAGTTAACGGCCCCAACGGTGTTAACGTTATTTCAGGCAGAACAACCTTTTCACTCGATATTAGAAGTGAAGATGACAGCTTGCGTGACACTGTACTGGCTGAAATCTTGCAGAGTTTTGATCATATTGCGCATAAGAGAAAGGTAGGGTTAGCTGTCGAGCAAACACATAGCGCTCCCGCGGTACACTGCGATCAAAATCTCAAACAAGCGCTAGTTGACGGTGTTCAAGCCAGCGGTATTTCACCTCGTGTACTCGCTTCAGGCGCAGGACATGACGCGATGGCGATGGCAGAAATTTGTCCTGTAGCCATGTTATTCACACGCTGTAAAGGCGGCATTAGCCATCACCCTTTAGAGTCGATTACCTTGGAAGATGTTGCAGCAAGCCTTAGCGTATTACACAAAACCATCAGCGGTTTAAAACACAATTAGAGGATTAGATAACCGGATGAAAATAACAAGGATTTACAACGATGCCGAAGGAAAAAGTCACTTTGGCGAAGTTGAAATAGCGTTAAAAGATGGCGGCCCGATTGGTATGCTTTCAGAGAAATTTGGCGCTGATAAAATCATTTTTAGAGAAACTCCCGCTGATTACGATTTTAAGTGGCACCCTGCCCCTGCACGCCAGCTGCTTTTCATTATCAAAGGGCGCGCAGAGTTTACTGTGTCTAACGGTGAACGACATGTTTTCGGTGCAGGCGATGTGCTGCTACTTGAAGATACTGAAGGTGAAGGTCACTGTTCCAAGGCCATGTACAACGAAGTTAGGCACTCTATTTTCGTAACGCTCGATAGCGATACACAGCTATAATTGCGAATAGTCGCTACTTTTTCATGACCAAACGAGCGCACCACATCGATAGCATCACGGCTATTGCGCTCATTTTGTTTTCCCCCCTGTTAGTTAACGTTTTTAATGGTTTATCACGTCCTGACAACGCACTAAAGGAAGACACGACGCCCACTGAAGGTGCAAGTCATTTCAAACCCTATAACCAACCGAATTCAAAAAAAATTTTCGCCATATTTTTCAGATAGATAAAATCAAAAAATCAGCATGACCACCCGGTCAGCTTTTTGCATTAACGTCACTATCATTCTACTTGCGCCCGCCGCATTAAAATACTGGTAAACACCGTTATGCAAAGTAGTGACTTACTCTACGGACTCAACGACAGCCCTTCTGCATTGCCGACTATGACAGCTGCAATTCAGCACCTTCTCGCAAGCTTTGTTGGCATTATTACGCCCACTTTGGTTATCGCATCTACACTTGAACTTGAACAATACACACCATTTCTAATTAGCATGGCATTGTTTGCAAGTGGTGTTGGTACCGCGATTCAAACAAAACGTATTGGCCCTGTTGGCAGCGGGCTGGTAGCTATTCAAGGAACGAGCTTTGCGTTCATCAGTGCTCTCATTTTAGCAGGTAGCAAAGTGAAGGCAGAAGGAGGGTCGGCAGAGGATATTTTAGCGCTGCTTTTCGGGTTGACTATGGCTGGTGCCATGATTGAAGTAGTTTTTAGCCTATTCATCAACAGACTAAAGCGCATCATTACGCCATTGACAACAGGAATTGTAATTACTGCAATAGGCCTTTCACTTATCAACGTGGGGATGACTGATCTTGCCGGCGGCTTTCATGCCAAAGACTTTGCTAATACCGATAATTTACTTGTTGGACTTAGTGTTTTGTTGGTGATTGTATTTCTCAACGCCAGTACTAATCACTGGCTTCGGTTAAGTGCAATTTTTATCGGCATGGCCTGCGGTACGCTTTATGTCTTTTTGACCTCAGGCTTAGACTTCAGCCACCTGTCGGATTTACCCGTATTTGCGCTTCCCACCCCTTTTAGGTTTGGGCTCGACTTTGATATCAGTTTGTTCTTACCGATTGCACTTATCTATCTATTCAGTGCGATAGAAACCGCTGGCGATCTCACAGCAAATAGTCTTTTTTGCAAGGAGCCTGTATCTGGGCCTGTGTATTTTAGGCGCGTACAAGGCGGTATTTTAGGTGATGGAGTAAATTCGTTTATTGCAGGAGCGTTAAACACATTTCCCAACACCACTTTTGGCCAAAACAACGGCGTGATCCAATTAACAGGTATAGCAAGTCGAAAAGTGGGACTGGTTGTTGCGGCATTATTCTTCTTTATAGGCCTATTTCCTAGCGTTGGCGGTATGCTGCAAACCATTCCAAAGCCTGTGCTTGGCGGCGCTACCCTTGTGATGTTTGCCATGGTTGCTGTGGGCGGTTTAAAACTGTTAGCTCATTATGCGCTAGACAGACGAAGCAGCCTTGTTACTGCTTGCTCGCTAGGCATGGCAATTGGCGTAATGATGGTGCCTGAAGCACTTTCACAATTACCAAGTTGGTTAGAGAACATTCTTCTGTCGCCGGTAACATCAGCAGGTATCACTGCTGTTTTTCTTGACTTAACGCTGCCCAAACAATTGTCGGAAACCGAATTTGAGACCAAAACAAAGCAAAGAAGTAAAACGCCTTTAACTTCATCAAACGTTATTGGTGCAAAAAGCCCTTAAAAATCACTTAAATAGTGCAGCGTTTGAAACAAACTTAAGCATTAACACAAAAATAACAAAAATCGAACAGCAAAATATTTTTTAATGCCTATAATTCAGCAACTTAAGAGCAGGTTAAAAGTTGACCAACTGGACAAGACGTTGGCATCTATCCTGCTATAAGCAAGGCGCAAGGCAAAATTTGCGTACATAAAGCCCTAAAAAAGGGCAACTAAAAACACCGAGGAAACCATGAAAAACACTACATTCAAACTATCTCCTCTAGCGAAAGCACTCGCCATTAGCACAGCAGTGGCATTATCAACTCACGCTATCGCTCAAGAAGAGACCGACGTTAAAGACGCTGATGTTGAAAAAATTGAAGTTACGGGTTCACTGGGCAGCTTGCCTGGTCAAGACGTTGAGTCCGTGTTCGGTTTTGGCAAGTCCATTCTTGAAACTCCACGTTCAGCATCAACCATCTCACAAGAGCAGATGGAGCGTTTTAACGTATCAGACATTGATGAACTTGTTGCGTTTGCCCCAGGTACCTTTACGCAGTCTTTCTTCGGTGTTGCAGGCTCACTGGATGTACGCGGTACGCCTGGTGAAACATACTTCCGCGGTGTAAAACGCCTTGATAACCCAGGTAACTACCCAACCCCTATTGGCGCTTCAAGCCGAATTGATATTGTTCGCGGCCCAGCATCTCCAATTTACGGTCCATCGAAAATTGGTGGCTATCTAAACTTTAACCCTAAATCAGCTCGTGCCTCATCAGGACAGTATTTAGAAGCACCTACAGGTGCACTTTCCTATACAACAGGCTCTTGGGATAAGAGTATTCTTACTGCTGAAGTTGGTGGTCCATCTACCATTGGCGGAAAAGAAATGGGTTACTACTTATATGGCGAGTTAGAAAATTCTGATAGCTTCTACGACAATACCCAAACCGATCAAACTATCTTGCAAGCGTCGTTTAATATCGATGTTACAGACAGCCTGCGCTTTGAGTTTGGTGGTATGTACCACGATTACGATGGTAACCAAGTTGCGGGTTGGAACCGACTTACTCAAGACTTAGTTGACAACGGTACTTACATCACAGGTACTGCACTTCCACTTGATACAGATGGTGACGGTCAAATCAGTCATGAAGAATACGGTGCCGTTAATATTGCAGGTAATAGTTTCTTCTATGTACCTGCAAGCGCATTTACTGATGACGAAGCAACCGAATTGATGCAGTTGCAGAATGTAGGCACTACAACCCTTAATGCCAACCAAGTACTTGTTGCGCCTGACGATCAGTTAGGTAACGAAGCGATTACGCTTTACTTTGATACTATTTATTACTCAGACAACTGGGAAATTCGCAATCAGTTTTTCTATGATGCCTATGAGAACATCAATGAAAACGCGTATGGATTCTCTCAATTTCACGACAGCTGGGTAATTGAAGATAAAGTTATCTTTGCAACTGAAATTGAACAAGATAGTTTACTTGCACAATTCCAGTTTTCTCCTTCAATTCGCTACACTGACTTTGAACATGGTGACGATTTCACATTTGAATATTTCAACCGTCGTGACTTGACCATGCCTTCATCAGCACTCGACCGCCGCTTGCTGTCTACTCGTTCAGGCAAAAACTACGATAACTATGATGTAGGTAATTACCTAGATTTAGGTATTGCTGCCATGACCGACTTAACGTGGGATTGGGGTTTAAACTTAGTATTGGGCGTGCGCTACGATACTATCGATATTGAAAGTACTTCTCGCACTGATCTACTGCTAGGCGCGACTGGCGATGAAACCCCAATTTCTGCTGATGAAACCGTAGACGGTTGGTCGTGGAATGCCAGTATCTCGTATGAGTTTGAGTTTGGACTTATTCCTTATATCACCGCTGCTGAACAAGCCACTTTGGTTGCGGGTCAAGGTGCTGAAATTGGTGTTGGTCAGCTAAATCAACCAGGTTCAAGTGGTGCGTTTGATACCTCTGAGCTTATTGAATACGGTGTTAAAGGGTCATTACTAGACGATACTCTTTACTTTGCACTTTCTGCATTTGAGCAAGAACGTACTGACTTCAACACGCAAAACGTAGTGACTAACAACACGACCAACAACAAAGGCACAGAGTTTGAACTACGTTGGGTAGTGAATGAAAACCTAGTTGTATCGGCTGGCTACACTAACATTAAAGTAATCAACTTGACTGCCCTTGAGAATGGCAATCAGTTTGGTTTCTTAGGTGCTGAAGATCTTGTTAACCTTACCGACCCATCACTCGTATTTGGTGGTAACGTAATTGGTTTAAATCTTATTGGTGAAGGCTTCAACAACACAGACGGTCGTAAAGCAGGTATTCCTGAAAACATCTATACGCTAACTGCAACATACGACTTCCAGAACGGCTATGCGGCTAACGTTAGTGTTGTTGATGTTGATGAAGTGGCATCAGGTTTCTCTGCATCAGTAACCTTGCCTTCTTATACGCTGGTAAACGCGGGAATGTCATACGAAGCAGAAGACTGGTCGTTTAACCTTACCGTTAAAAACCTAACAGACGAGCGCTATTTCCGCTCTAACTTCCCTGACCTATTCGGTAGCCAAATCGTGTTACCTGAATTACCACGTCACTGGAATGCTAAGTTCACATACAAGTTCTAATAGTTAGTATGTAAAATTAAGAAAGGGTAAATTCGAATACGGGTTTACCCTTTTTTTATAAGGACAGATTATGCAAATACAACGGTTGTACCAAAGCGCCTTATTGCCGCTTTTAATGTGCCTAGGCCTGTCATTGCCATCTTACGCCGACGAAACTCCGCTTAAAGTAAAAGTTGTGATTGTCAGTATGTTTGAGATTGGCGAGGACGAGGGTGATACTCCCGGTGAATTTCAGCTTTGGAAAACAAGACAGCACTTAACCACTCGTTACGCCCAGCCTCACGCTTTTCACGATATCTATGCCAATACCGAAACTGGTGTAGTGGGCATAGTAACAGGAATGGGCATTGCTCGTGCGTCTGCAGCGATAATGGCGTTCGGGTTAGATGAACGTTTTGACTTAACTGATGCTTATTGGCTTGTTGCAGGTATTGCAGGAATTGACCCCAATGATAGCACCATAGGCAGTGCAGTTTGGACTGATTATGTAGTCGATGGCGATCTTGCCCATCACATTGATGCAAGAGAAATTCCCGAAGATTGGAATACGGGTTACTTTCCACTATTTACCGATAGCCCCAATAATCCCCCACCATTGACAGATATATCTCAAAGCCCGAATGGCGAGGTTTATGTGTTAAATCATTCGCTCACGCAGTGGGCTTATGAGCACACAAAGGATACTGAGCTTTTCAATACCCCGGCAATGGATAACTTAAGAGCAAAGTACAAACACTTTCCTAACGCACGTGCCAAACCGTCTGTAGTGAAAGGCGCGCACCTATCAGCCTCAACATTTTGGCATGGAAAGTTGTTAAATCAATGGGCTAATGAATGGGTTGATCACTGGACCAATAGCCAAGGCAATTTTGTCACCTCTGGAATGGAAGACTCGGCAACCCTACAGAGTTTGACTTATCTTGCGAACGCAGGCCGTGTAAATAAAGATAGGGTTTTGATTTTAAGGACTGCAAGCAACTTCACTATGCAACCGCACTCACTCAATGCCGCAGACAACCTACGACTAGAGCGTTCACAAGGCTACGCTGCAATGAATGCATCTATTGAAGCAGCTTATAAAGTAGGATCACAAGTAGTTTCTTACCTTATTGAGCATTGGGAAGTAGTAAAGAATAAACCGCCTTCAGCGCATTAATGCACAGTTTGGTGGTAATACTAAATTGCGAGGTAACGCGCTAAAGGTTATACCTTTGCGCGTTTCGCGGATAGCACTTTTTTTAGTTGCACAGCCACATCATTGTGAACAACAGGCTTTGACAAAAAGTCCGCCATACCCGCCTCGCTGCACGAGGCTTTATCTTCAGGAGTGGTATTCGCCGTTACCGCTACAACAATGCCATTTGGCGCTAACAGTTTTTCAGCCACAATGATGCGAGTCGCACTCGTTCCGTCAAGCACAGGCATCGCACAATCCATAAAAATAATATCGTACTTTTTTGCCCTCGCTTTGTTGACCGCAACTTCGCCGTTCTCTGCTTCATCTGGTGTGAAGTTAAACTTTTCAAGCATAGAGGCAAGAACAAAGCGGTTAATGTCATTGTCATCAACCACTAATACATTTAAAGGCTGGCTCAATAATTCAGAAGAAATCTCAACGTCTTCGCGCGCTATTTTTTCTTCAGATGCCATTTCAATAGGAAGTACAATATCGAAACTGCTCCCTTGGCCTACTTTTGAGCGCACTTCTAACTCGCCATTCATTTTTGCAACTAGTTGACTAACAATAGAAAGACCTAAACCATTGCCATTTAGCTCTTCATTAGCGTGTTGAGTGTCGTTCTGAAATGGCCTGAAAATGCGCGAAAGAATTTGTTCATTCATCCCCACGCCGGTGTCTTCTAATGATGCGAGTAATACTGGAATATTACCGTGATGCTTTAAGGTGACTTGAATGGAGACATAGCCCGAGTCAGTAAATTTTACCGCATTGGATAAAAGGTTGTGCAATATCTGGCTAACGCGGGCACTGTCGCCATGTACATTCGTGTTCTCATTAAAAGAAAGCACTGCGAACAGCCTTAGCCCTTTTGCCGCGCATTTGGTTTTAAATTCGTCGACAATGTCTTCAATTAACGAACGGATACAAAAATCATTTAATTGAAGCGTAAGTTCACCGTTCACTATCGCAGAATAATCCAATACATCATTGATAAGCGATCGCAGCCTATCCGCACTGTGTAAAGCAATATCCGCTTTGCGTACTCTTACATTGTCCTTCGTTTCAAATTTAATCGCTTGCAACATGCCAGTAATGCCGTTTAGCGGTGTCTTTAATTCATGGCTTATACGCGATAGCAACATGGAACTTTCTTTTGATGCCCGTTCGGCTTCTTTCCGCTTTTCTTCAATTTCGAGCCGTGTACGCACGGCGCGATCCACATTTTGAAACGTTCCAAACAAGCGTACACACTGTCCATTGTGCATCTCAACCATTCCGTGGGTTTCAATCCACACTTCTGTGCCTTTTGCGGTAACAATTTGAAGCGTTGCTGTCCAAGGCGCGCCAGTTTTTAAGGCGTGTTCCACTATACTCTTGATTTCCTCACGATCTCGCCCTGCTTTATAAAAATTGATCGCAGTTTCAAGATTAGGCACATAATCGTCGGCAACTTCGTGGATGCGTTTAGTCTGGGATGACCAAAGAAGCGTATTGTTGAGAAGATCAACTTCCCATGTGCCGATATTCGCAACACTTTGCAGTTTCTCAAACAATGTCTGCTGCTTACCACCCGTTTTCTCAAGTGAGTGCTTTTGAATTGTTACTGCTAACCATTCGTCAATAAGCGCTACATTATTTGCAACTGAAGGCTCATTAGGGCAAGCAGTGACATAAACTAAACACACCATTTTCCCATCTATTTGGTGAAAACGCCCCCGTATAAATTTTTCAGCTTGAAAGTAAGTAGAAAACCACTGCTTGAAGGTAAGCGAACATTCATCGCTAGATTGCGGAAAACCATGCTCTGCACCGTGACTATGGTCTAACGACGGAATAGATGTAAAACTCGGCGCATAAGCATTAGACGCTTTAGCCAGCACATTGATATTTTCAGCGTCGAGGTGTAGCAAGACACACTGAAATATATTGAGCGATTCAGCCCCACGTTTAACAATAGTATCAAGTGATTCGTGAAGTTGATTATCAAGTTTTACAGTTAAGCTAGACTGTTCGTCAAAAAAAGCCATAGTTTGCCCTAACAGCGCGTTATAAGTGAGAAAGGGTTTGAACACTTACGCGTTGTAATTATTTAAGTCACGCATAGTGTAGACGCAGATTGGTAGAGAGAAAATTAAACCATTGGCTAACTATTAGGCGTTTTAGCCCCTTACCTGATTTCTTCCCTGCTCTTTCGCTTCAAACAATTTGACATCGGCCTCTTCAATTAGCGCTTCTACGCCTTCTTCAGCGACTTTATTTGCTTGCCAAACTGTATATCCCACACTAATAGAAACCTTATTCCCAATACCATGAGAGTGAGGTATTTCCGCTTTTCGTACTATTTCGACAAGTTCCTGAGCTAACAAACTAACGCCCGCGCTGTCGATATATGGCAGTATGATTAAAAACTCTTCGCCGCCGAAGCGGATAACCGCGTCTTTAGGACGTTTCATGACACTTGAAATTAACTGAGCGACACGACTCAAACACTGATCACCTTCTAAATGCCCATAGGTGTCGTTGAACAATTTGAAGAAATCAATATCAATCATAATTGCGCCAACACTGCCATTGTCTCTAGCAACCTGTTTGATAAGTAGGGGGATTTCCTTGGTTAAGTACATCCGGTTGTACTGACCTGTTAGTTGGTCGTGATAGGTCATTGTTTCTAAGAATTCTGTTCTTAGCTTATTAAGCACGTGTGTCTTAATTCTATGGGTAAGCGTAGAGGCATTAACCGGTTTCATAACAAAGTCAGATGCCCCAACTTCCCAACACGCATTCTCACTTTCAATATCGAGGGTAGATGTAACAAAGATGACTGGAATATCTGCTGTTGCACTTTTCGCTTTTAAAGCTCGACAAACATCAAGCCCGTCAGTATCGGGCATATTCATGTCTAGTAACACAAGATCTGGTAATTTGTCTGCGCAATACAAGATAGCTTCTTTGCCTGATTGTGCTGTGTCACATTGAAAAACAGGCATTAGAATCGACTCAAGTAACATACGGCTCATCGGTTCATCATCGACAATTAGTACTCGACATTCAGAAAACGGTTTTAACTCTTTTCGATTCATTAATTACTAATTCTCAATAACTTTAGGCCGAGCGTAATCTCGATATATTTACTTTTTTACAGCGTTTGGTAGCGACTTGCATGCATAATGTCAAAATATGCAGCCAAGAGGCACCTCACGTGACTACGTTATACGAGTCTAGCAACCCTCAATAAAGAAATATACGTATAATTAGCAATAATATTTATACGCATTCTTGTAATTCAATATCTTACTGTGGGTTGACCTGCAAATTTTGCAATCTTTTGATTAATATAAGGCTTTTTCCATGGGCTGTGTATTAGCAAAATAAACAAGGAACTCATCCACCGCAACCGGCTTACACAATAAGTACCCTTGCCCAAGATGACAGCCCAGCTTTTCTAATGCTTCAAACTGAGCTTCGTTTTCTATACCTTCAGCAACTATCTTTAAATCCAGACTTAGCGCTAATTGAACAATAGCACTTACAATATCGAACGCCTGCTGTTCTTGGTCCATGTCGATGACAAAGGAACGGTCAATTTTGAGCACATCAAGAGGAAACTGTCGCAAATAGGATAAACTTGAGTAACCTGTCCCAAAATCGTCCAATGCAATGCTAACCCCAAGGTTCGCTAATGCGTTTAGCATATCTTTCGTTTGCTCAAAATCATGCATTAAAGCCGACTCTGTCACTTCCAGTTCAATCATGCTGGCATCTATCCCTGTCGCCGTTATGATTTGCTCAACCTCTTTAGCGAAACTTGGGTTTGCCAGCTGCTTCGCTGCCACGTTAACTGCAAGTTTAAGTGCCTGGCCACGTTTATGGCACTCGGCAACCAAAACACAGCTTTTTTGAAGCACCTGATACCCTAGCTGGTGAATAAGTCCCGTTTCTTCAGCAAGCGGTATAAATTCATCAGGGCCTATTACCTTGCCATTTTCATCGTAAAGCCGAACTAAACTCTCTGCACCAACCACGCTTCTATCAGCAAAACTGTATTTGGGTTGCAAAAATATTGCCAGTTGATTCTTTTCAATGGCGTTGCGCAAGAGTATTTCTAGCTCTACCCGTCTATGCATGGCGAGTTGTAAATCCTTTGAAAAGAAGCTAAACGCATCTTTCCCTTTGGTTTTCGACCGATACATGGCTGTATCGGCATGACGCATCATTTCTTCAGCATTTGATGCATCTTGTGGGAACAAACTAATGCCTATACTCAAGCTCAGTTGATGCAATTTGCCATTAAGGTCTATCGGTACTCTGCCGGCCTGCAGACAGGCCATTGCGATACTATCAGCGCTGAATCCGGAGCCAATATCAGATAGCAGACAGGCAAATTCATCACCGCCAACTCTCGCCAATGTGGCGTTATTGCCAACAATGGATGCTAAGCGCTCTGCTATAGACTGAATTACTGTATCCCCAACTTTATGACCAAGACTATCATTAAGGTATTTAAAGTTGTCGATATCGATAATAAGTAATGCAATACTGTGTTGTAACACCTTGCTTCGAGATATGGCTTGTACAATTCTATCGTGCAGTAATACGCGGTTTGGTAGGCCGGTTAGCTGGTCGTGATTGGTGATGTGCGTCATCCTTACTGCCATCTCTACCGCTTCAGATACATCTTGGAAAACAATAACAGCCCCAAGCAATTTGCCCTTGTCATCAATAATTGGAGATGCAGTATCTTCTACTCGAAATACATCACCATGTCGGCTCATTAACGTTGTATTGTACGCCATCGCCACGGGACGCTTTACCTCAAGTGCATATAGCGCAGGATTAAGCATTGCCTCAGAGGTTTGGACATCGCGTAAATTCATTACGTTGTTGATGGGTTTTCCTAACGCTTCTTTCTCCAGATAGCCTGTTAATCGCTCTGCCACTGGATTGATAAAGGTTATAAGACCATTTTCATCGGTTGAAATCACGCCATCGGCTATAGAACGAAGCGTAACCGCAAGTTGCTGTTTTTCGGTTTCGAGCGCTTGATTGACATGAGCTAGCATGCGCTTTTGGCGCGACATCAATAGGTGGTTATTTACTCTCAAACGACACAACTCTATATCAATTGGTTTTGAAATAAAGTCTATAGCGCCCAAAGTCAGCGCCCTTCGTTCATTACTGGCATCACTGTTTGAGGTTACAAATATTACCGGTATGTGTGCAGTAGCATGGCGCGCTTTAACTCTCTCGCACAGTTCGAAGCCCGACAACTCAGGCATGTTGATATCAAGTATAATTAAGTCAGGCTGTTGCGTTACTATTAAGTCAAAGGCCTGCGAACTGTTTAAGCAGGTAATCGTATTGGCGATGGCTGAGACTGCATGCTCAAGTAGCAAAAGCGTACTGGGCTCGTCGTCTATTATAACAACTGTCTGGTTCTCTTGTTCCATGAGAAAGCCATAAATAATCTTGGACACAAGCTCTAGTATCGTGCTTAGATAGAAAAAGAACATTAACCTTTAGTATAAATAAATCAGCTGTATTTACGTTATAGTTGTGGTAAAAAAGCTTTTTAATTTAAACACATAGTTAAACCAAAACTAACTATTCACATCCAAAAAGGTATTTTCGTGAACCCAGATACGCTAGCCAGTCAATACACCAACAGCGAGTTATGGAATCGCAGCGCTGCACTAGGGCGACTAGCAGGTAATGAAACCTTATTAAATCGAATAGCCGATATGTATGTTGCGCAAATTGAGCAAAAGCAAAGTCAGCTTCAATCGGCTATAGACGCCGAAGATGCAGAAGCAATAAGGTTTGAGAGCCACTCGATTAAGGGCGTCTCTGGCGATGTTGGTGCAGATGCTGTAAGACAGAAGTCAGCGGAAATGGAGCAATTAGCTAAGCTAGGCGTATTGGAAGATATGCCCGAGCACATGTTGCAACTTTCTGTGCTAATTCGCGCAACAACAATGTTGATGGAAAAAAAATAAGAAACTGAAGCGAGTAAATTGATTTTTTATCTCGCTTCGTTGGTTTCTACTCAATTAAACGTTTTTAACCTGCTGTATATACTTCGCTTTGTCCTCTTCGCTCAAAAAGCTCGCTTTAAAACTATTAATTGCCAGTGATTTAATGGTTTCCTCGTTCACGTCAAGTGAATTTGCTAGGGCCTCGAAGTTCGCATTTAAGAATCCCCCGAAGTAGGTAGGGTCATCCGAATTAACGGTAACCAATAAGCCTGCATCAAGTAATGCCAAAATATTATGCTGCTTCATGTCGTCAATAACACAGAGTTTTAAATTGCTCAAAGGGCAGACAGTAAGCGGGATCTGCTTTTCTTTAAGGTAGGCCATGAGCAACTCGTCTTCTTGACACCTTACACCGTGGTCAATTCTATCTACGTCAAGAAGCTTTATTGCCTCCCAAATATAGGCTGCTGGCCCCTCTTCCCCAGCATGAGCGACTATTTTGAACCCGAGGTCTTTCGCCTTTTTAAAAACTCGCTCAAATTTTGAGGGTGGATGCCCCAACTCTGAACTGTCTAGCCCAACGGCCTTAATGTTTCGATAATACGGTTTGGCTGCTTCTAGTGTTTCGAACGCCGAACTTTCTGGTAAATGCCTCAGGAAAGACATGATTAAAAAGCTGCTGATACCATACTCTTCTTGTGCCTTTTGCATGGCGCGCAGAAAGCCCGGCATAAAGACATCAAAACCGATATCTCGCTCAGTATGGGTTTGGGGATCAAACATAATTTCGGTATGCACAATGTTTTCTTCGTGACACCGAGTAAGGTACTCCCACATTAGGTCAAAGAAATCATCTTCATCGATAAGTACACCTGCACCAGCGTAATAAATATCTAAGAAGCTTTGTAAGTCTTTGAAATTATATGCCGCTTCTATCTCTTCCACGCTTGCATACGGAAGTGTTATACTGTGCTTTTCTGCTAGGCGCCACATAAGTTTTGGCGTTAAGCTACCTTCTATATGCAGATGTAGCTCGGCCTTTGGAGTATTTTTTATAATGGAAGATAACGACATGGCCCCTCACTTATTTCGCACCACGTTGATGCAACGCATTTAATTGGTGCGCTATAGTTTATCTCTAATGCTATCTGTTAACGAGTATTAAACGCTCATTGAGGTTTAACTGGCGGTTTTTTAGCATCTATTTTTGTTGTTAATTCACCGTTTTGCTGACTTTGTGTTGTCTAGCTTCTAAAAGGTAGCACAAAACGCACCAACAAGTTGACTATTTGGTCAGCTTATTGCTTTAACTGGTTCCTACTCAGCACATAAACTCAAAAACACCAAGAGATAAATTGATGTCCAACAACCTTATTGAACGGCTCTTCAAACTACAAAGCCATGGTACAACGATTAAGACCGAAGTGATTGCCGGCCTTACTACATTCGCGGCCATGTCTTATATTCTCGTCGTTAATCCAGGAATATTAGGGTTAAGCGGCATGCCCGTTGAAGGGCTAATTACCGTCACTGCACTTGCTGCGTGTTTAGGTACATTGCTAATGGCGCTTATGACAAATTACCCTATCGCACTTGCCCCTGGAATGGGTCTCAATGCCTTTTTTGCCTTTACCATTTGCCTTGGACGAGAAATTCCTTGGGAAGCGGCGTTAGGCATTGTGTTTTGGAATGGTATTCTTTTTCTCATTTTGTCATTAACTGGCGTGCGAACCAAGATAGCTGAATCTATTCCCCCCTCACTAAAAGTAGGTGTGCAATGTGGGATAGGGTTATTTATTGCATTTATAGGCCTTAAGAATGCAGGACTAATTGTTGATAACCCTGCCACCTTCGTTCAACTTGGCGATCTATCGGAACCTGCGGTGTTGCTCGCGCTATTAGGCATTATCTTTACCATTGTATTAATGGTAAAGCGTGTGACTGGTGCCATTTTGATTTCTATTGTTACGCTTACGATTATCGGGGCTTTTATCCCTACTGAAAATGGGACGCTTACTGCTACCCCCAATGCTATTGTAGGTATGCCCGAGTCAGTTTCATCAACCTTTATGGCAATGGATTTTTGGTATCCAATTGATCATTTGGCCGAAACGTGGGACCTCATCTTTGCTCTAATGTTTGTGAACATGTTCGATACTATCGGCACGCTTATTGGTGTTTCCCGCAAAGCTAACCTACTTAACGAAGAAGGGAAACTTCCTAAAATAGGCCCTGCAATGACAGCTGATGCCGCTGCCAGCGTGGTGGGTGCAGCTGTGGGAACATCGCCAGTAACAAGCTATGTAGAGTCTGCAACGGGTGTATCCGCTGGCGGTCGCACGGGCCTTACGGCAATTGTTGTTTCGGTTTGCTTTTTACTGTCGTTATTTCTTACGCCGCTGATGAAGGTTATTCCCCTAATGGCGACAACGCCCGCTCTACTAATGGTGGGTATTTTAATGATGGAATCCATTCGCCAAGTTGATTTTGACGACTTAGGCGCGCTTGCGACGGCATCTGTTGCACTAATTGCAATGCCATTAACGTTTAGTATTAGTGAAGGAATAGCACTGGGCTTTATCACTTATGTAGGCATAAAAGTTGGCACAGGAAAATTTAAAGAAGTTACACCTTTAACATACGCCTTGGCGCTAGTGTTCTTACTTCGCTACATACTCGATTTAAAATAAAAAACCGTTAGTTAGACGAAAAAAGGTGGCCATGGCCACCTTTTTTATTGATTATTGATTGCTACTCTAGGCCATCATAATTAAATGTTACGGCTTTATCGCCCATAAACACTATCTTGATGTGCTTGGCTTCTTCATCGCCCCATGTACACGCCAACGTTCCCATCGTTTTGCCACAGTTATCGGCAGTACCTAATACGGCTTCCACTTCTTCTTGAGTCATACCCATTTCAAGCTTGTCGTAGTTTTCTTTGGTCAACTTAGAGCAAGCAGTAAGTGCAAGTGCGCCAAACATAATGGCAATAATTTTAGTTTTCATAATGGTGTCCTTTGTTTTTTCTTAGACTACATCCTAAACCGACATATTGTCACTATCGTCTTTAGGGTGAGTACTCAGCCAGTGGCGGGCAATATCTTCTCGTGTTGCAAGCCATACTTTATCGTGAGACTTTACATACTCAATAAAACGCTTCAATGCCGCTATTCTAGCAGGTCGACCAATAATTCGATTATGTAGACCTATCGACAACATTTTAGGTGAAGTGTCCCCTTCCTCATACAGCACATCAAACGCATCTTTCAAATAAGTAAAGAATTGCTCACCACTGTTGAACCCTTGTGGCGTCGCAAAACGCATATCGTTAGTATCTAGAGTGTAAGGTACCATCAGTAGCGGCTTGCTGTAGTGGCAATCGTAGTAAGGCAAGTCATCTGCATAAGAATCAGCGCAATAAAGTATGTCGTCACGCTCAGCAATTAACTTTAACGTATTCGGGCTGGTTCTCCCCGTATACCACCCTACAGGCTTACTGCCAGTGAGTTGTTCGTGCAGTATAATCGCTTCATCAATTTGTTTGCGCTCTTGTGCTTCATCCATGTCTTGGTAGTGCACCCAACGCATGGCGTGACTGGCAATTTCCCAGCCTGAATCAATCATTGCTTTTACCGCTTCAGGGTGACGTTGCATTGCCATGGTCACGCCAAAAACGGTAACGGGAATGTCGAATTTGTTAAGCAGTTTATGTAAACGCCAAAATCCAGCTCTGCTGCCATATTCATAGATAGACTCCATGCTTAAGTGCCTATCTTTGTATGCTTGTGCATTGATGATTTCAGAAAGAAACACCTCAGAGGCTTCATCACCATGCAACACACAGTTCTCACCACCCTCTTCGTAGTTTAAAACAAATTGCACCGCAATTTTTGCATCGTTAGGCCATTTAGCATGCGGTATATGTTGACCATAACCTATTAGATCTCTTGGATAGCTAGCCTGTGACATATTAGTCCCTATACTCTTCAGGCACTGATAAACCGCACCCGCCAAGCACAAGCTTTACCACTTGCTTAGTCGCTTGCTCGTAATCAGCTTTAGTCATCTTCTTACCACGTAGTCGAGTAATTTGCGCTGAAAAGTCTGCATAGTGCTGCGTACTTGCCCAAATAGTATAAAGTAAATATTCACCTTCCACTGGAGGCAACTTGCCCGCTTCAACCCACGCCTCAATCAGTTCAAGACGCCCTTTCATCCAGAGCGCGTGCTCTTCATCAAAGTAACCACTTAAATTCTGAGCGCCGTTTATAATCTCCATTGCGAAGATTTTTGATGCTAATGGATGCGTTCTGGAGACTTCCATTTTCTCGGCAATGTAGGTCGCAAGCACCGTTGCGGGATCGTCTTTTACTGTTGCTTTATCGAAGTGAGAGTTCCACAGTGAAAGGGTTTCTTCGAGTACTGCCACATAAAGCTCTTGCTTAGTTTTGAAGTAATACAAAACATTGGTTTTTGGCAAGCCAGCTTCATCTGCTATTTTTTGTACCGCAGTACCCTTGAAGCCAAACTGCGCAAAACACTTTTCCGCGGCCTGAAGTATTTTTCTTCTATTCATAGCGCCCACACCAGCATCGGCGCTTTTTACCTTTATCATTATTATTCAAATTCCTTTGCAATTTTGTTTTGCAAGCGCATTGAAGCGTGATGCTTCTTTATATCAAGAACTCGCGCATTACAAAAGTATACAACGCTAGCGCCGCCACTCCTATTGCTACGTTAGCATGAATTTTGCCAAATTTTTGCCAATTGCCACCAAGCATAAGAGGACTCGCCTATTACTCATTTTAATTTTCGTGCCTCGTCAAAACGCGCACGTAATTTGCTTACTTTTATTCATGAAAATGATGGCCTTAATCGCTTAGGCCATTTTTTATAAGCAATAAATTGACCATGTGGTCTACTTTTTTGATATAAATACAGCTATATTAATGAATACAATAAAGACAATAACTGGAAGGTGTGAGTATGATTCGCTTTCTTATTAATCAAGATATCGTTGAAATAGATGAAGCGAGGGCCGATCTCACTCTTCTGCAATACATTCGCGAGTATAGAAAAAACACTGGTACTAAAGAAGGGTGCGCTGCTGGCGATTGCGGAGCGTGCACTGTAGTGTTGGTTGAGCCATCAAATGACGCGTCAACGTCTTTGCACTATCGTACGGTAAATAGCTGTATCACGCTAATGAGCGCGGTCCATGGTAAACAGCTATTATTAGTAGAACACTTAAGTTCAGGCGACACCTTGCATCCCGTTCAACAAGCATTGGTTGATCATCATGGTTCACAGTGTGGTTTCTGTACGCCGGGCTTTATAATGTCTATGTTTGCCCTTTATCACACCAACAGTAAACCTAACCGAGACGACGTCTTAAACGCGCTTTCTGGTAACCTTTGTCGCTGCACAGGCTACCGCCCCATTATTGACGCCACGCTTAAGGTGTGTGAACAACAGGCGAATGACCAATTTAGTCAGCGCGAGGCTGAGACACTAACTCGCCTGACCGCTTTAAAAGCGGACAATCTAGGCACGACTAATATCATCATGCCCACCACGCGCGAATCGCTAAAAAGCGCTATATCTCAAAACCCTAGTGCACAACTCGTCGCAGGCAGTACTGATTTAAGTTTGCAATTTACTCAACAGTTAAAAAACATTAGTACCTTAATTAGCTTGTCACACATTGAATCCCTAAAACAATGCACCACAACAGAGCGCTCTCTTCTAATTGGTGCAGCCTTGCCTATCAATGATGTGGCACCTTTGCTATTGCGACATTTTCCACAAGCTGCTGAGTTGATCACACGCTTTGCTTCTTTGCCCATTCGGAATCAAGCCACTATAGGTGGGAATGTGGCAAACGCATCGCCAATAGGTGACATGCCGCCTCTGCTACTCGCATTACAGGCATTATTACATATTGATAATGGCGAGAACATTCGCACAGTGCCAATTAACACCTTCTTTGAAGGCTACAGAAAAACAAAACTTGCTTATGGCGAATGGATTTCAGCTATTGAAATACCACTGTTGGAAGATAGGCAACAAGTCGCAGCATATAAAATATCTAAGCGCTTTGAAGATGATATTTCTGCAGTTTGCGCAGTATTCAAGCTCACACTTGAAGAAGGCAAGATTGTCACAGTAACGAGTGGATTCGGTGGTGTTGCCGCAACGCCTGTTCAATGTAATGAATTACAAAATGCGTTAGCGGGCAAACAGTTTTCAAGTCATGAAACCATGAGCATAGGTAAGCAAATTCTTTTTGATGCTTTCACTCCTATCGACGACGTACGGGCCAGCGCACAGTATCGTAAAACGGTTTTGGCGAACCTTTGGCATCGCTTCTGGCTAGAAAATCAAACGCAAAACAACATTGAGACTCGGGTGGTGCAGCATGCGTAAGTTAATCGACACTGCAAATACAACAACTGAAGATAACGCGGTTGTACATGTATCATCAAAACATGAAAGTGCTGTTCGACAAGTACAAGGCAGCGCAAACTATGTTGACGATATCGTTGAACCCCAAGGTACGCTTTACGCGGCAGTGGGATTAAGTAGCTGTGCGAAAGGGCTGATATCATCACTAAATTTGGACGATGTTCGCGCCAGTGAAGGTGTAGTAGATGTTGTAACTATCGATGACGTGCCGGGTCACAAGGATATTGGCCCTGTGTTTGAGGGCGATCCTTTACTTGCCAATAAAGAAATCAAATTTTTTGGCCAGCCCGTTTTTGCTGTACTTGCCACATCGGTTCAGTTAGCGCGACAAGCCGCTAAGAAGGGTCAAATAAATGTGGTGGAAAGCTCGCCTATTCTTAATGCCAATGCCGCTCACAAGCAGCAAACGTTTGTGCGCCCTACTCACCGTTTTGGTCAAAACAGTACGCAGGTACAACCAACACTAGACAATTCGACTAATTCTGAAGAAGGCTCCCTTCGTATTGGTGGCCAAGAACATATGTACCTGGAAGGTCAGGTCAGCCTTGCCATTCCTGATGAAGAAGATCGTATGAAAATATACACTTCTAGCCAGCACCCCAGTGAGGTTCAAAAACTGGTGGCTGAAGTACTCAACGTGAAACTGCATCGCGTTATGGTTGATATGCGACGAATGGGCGGGGGTTTTGGCGGCAAAGAAACCCAAGCAGCACAATGGGCTTGTATTGCGGCACTCCTTGCATCACGAAACAAATGTGCCGTGAAACTGCGTCTTCCTCGCTTTACCGACATGCATGTTACGGGTAAACGGCACCCTTTTGAAAACCACTTTGAAGTTGCGTTCGATAGTACAGGCAAAATTGAAGCGACACGCATGGAGATTAACGGTATTTGTGGTCACTCGCCTGATCTTTCTGATGCCATTGTCGATAGAGCGATGTTTCATGCCGATAACGGTTATTTTTTAGGTGTTAGCGACATTGTTGGTCACCGGCTACAGACCAATATGGTATCGCACACCGCCTATCGAGGCTTTGGCGGCCCACAGGGCATGATAATGGCAGAAGCCATGATGGATAAAGTAGCACGTGCGTTAGGTGTTGACCCCCTATCAGTGAGAAAGCGCAACCTGTACGGACCAAGCACAGGTACCACGACACCTTATGGCATGGAAGTAGAGCACAACTTACTGCCTGAAATGATCGACGAACTCGAAACTAACGCGCAGTACTGGCAGCGCCGTGAGGCAATTACTCAGTTCAATCGTACGAGCCCCATCATTAAGAAAGGATTGGCGTTAACGCCTGTTAAATTTGGAATTTCGTTCACGGCAAAACACCTAAACCAAGCAGGTGCACTTGTTCATATTTATACTGATGGCAGTATTCAGGTAAACCACGGTGGTACTGAAATGGGTCAGGGACTACATACCAAAATTGGCCAAATTGCGGCGAACGAGTTTGGTGTGGGCCTTGATATGATTGAAGTGACATCCACCCGTACTGATAAAGTACCCAATACGTCACCCACAGCGGCATCAAGTGGTACGGATCTTAATGGTAAAGCGGTACAAAATGCGTGTTTGATACTAAAAGAGCGTCTTGCATCATGCTTCGCTCAATCAGTTGGCCAGCCTGAAAATGCCCATAGCGTAGTATTTGTCGATGGACAATTAGTACTAGGAGAGCACTGTATCGCATTTTCAGATTTAGTACAGACTGCCTATTTTGAACGCGTATCGCTTTCTGCAAGTGGTTTCTATAAAACGCCAAAACTTCAATATAACCGCGATACTGGCGAAGGGCGTCCTTTCTTTTATTTCGCTTACGGTGTTTCAATGAGCGAAGTCTCAATTGATACCCTAACAGGAGAATACACCGTCGATAAAGTCGACATTATTCATGACGTTGGAAAAAGTCTAAACCCTGCCATTGATATTGGCCAAATTGAAGGCGCGTTTATTCAAGGCATGGGATGGTTAACCACCGAGGACCTGAAGTGGAACAAAGACGGCAAATTAATTAGTGAAAACATGGCGACCTATAAGATCCCTGCCATTGGCGATACACCACCGCATTTTAATGTGTCTCTTTTTGGGCGAAAAAATGAGGAAGATAGTATTTATCACTCGAAGGCCGTGGGTGAGCCGCCATTTATGTTAGCAATTTCTGTATGGTGCGCGTTAAAAGATGCCATATCAAGTTTGTCGGGATACACAAAAGACCCGCAGCTTGATACGCCAGCCACACCAGAGCGGATACTCGACGCTCTTGGCAAGGTGCAAAGTTTGCAACGTAACGAAGGGGTGAGAAAAGCGCGATGAGTAGTAACTCCTATCGACCTCAAACATGGTACGAGGGCGTTGCTCGTTGCCAACAGCAAAACGAATCGTATGTACTGGTGACCGTTGTCACCGCGGCGGGGTCAACCCCACGCGAGCATGGCAGTAAAATGGTGGTAACCGCAAGTACGTCAATTGATACGATTGGCGGTGGGCATTTAGAGTTCGACGCAATTAAGCGCGCAAGAAACTTCCTTGCGGAAGGAAAGCCTTGCACACAGCTTCACAGTTACCCTTTAAGTAGTTCGCTAGGGCAATGCTGTGGTGGCGCGGTGAAAGTATTGTTTGATGTTTGTAATGTTCACCAGCAACACATTGCTGTATTTGGTGCTGGTCACGTAGCAAAAGCATTAATCCCTATCTTAGCGCAGCTTCCTGTGAGAATTTCGTGGATAGATAGTAGAAATGCACAGTTCCCAGATAACTTGCCAGCTAACGTGACACAAGTCGTTGAAGATGAGCCTGAATCAGAAGTTACTAGCCTGCCAGATAACAGCTGGTTAATTGTATTAACACATGACCACCAGCTCGATTATCGGATTGCCGAGAAAGCACTTGCGTCCCCTTCCCTGCCATTTGTTGGGTTAATTGGCTCTCAAACAAAAGCAAAACGCTTTATTACAAAGCTAACAAACCGCGGATTCGATAAAGCAGCGCTATCGAGACTTCATACGCCTATCGGCAATACCGACATACCTGGTAAGTTACCCATTGAAGTGGCCGTTTCCATATCTGCTCAAATAATCGCGCGACTACACCAAAAAAACCACTCGGATTTGGCGCCATTGCCGCACCACGAATGTGAAGAGAAGGAACATTTCTATGACGTTGAATGAACTCAACAATTTAGATAACCAGCAGGCTAGCAAATGGTTTGAACAATGCTGTGCGTCGAGAACTTGGATTTACAGTATGACCAATGCGCGCCCTTTTTCCGATTTAATGGATATTGAGGGAGCAGCAAGAACAGCATGGGCGAAATGTGCAGAACAAGATTATTTAGAAGCATTTAAAGCCCATCCTATGATTGGTGACATGAATACGCTGCGCGAAAAATTTGCCAACACAAAAGCAATAGCAGCCAACGAGCAGTCAGGTACTGCTGTCGCATCTGAGGCTACGCTCAATGAGCTTAAAGAAGCCAACCAAGCGTATTTGGATAAACACGGCTTTATTTTCATTATTTGCGCTACGGGTCTTTCAGCCGATGTAATGTTAAGCGAGCTACAAAAGCGACTTCCCAACTCTACTGCGCAAGAAATAACAAATGCGGCAGCTGAACAAATAAAAATAACGCTTTTACGAATTAACAAAGCGCTCGCGTGAATAAGTAAGGACGAGATGATGAACACACTCTCTAGCCATGTATTAGATACAACCTTAGGCAAACCTGCACAGGGAATTGTGCTTACGTTAACCACACCAAACGGCAAATCATTTGAGGGCATAACCGACAGCGATGGTCGATTTAATCAATGGGCCATGAACAGTAAAGAAGGTTTTGTAGCAGGTATTTACACGTTACGTTTTCATTGTAAGGACTATTTGGAAACACATCACGGTAAGAGTTTTTATCCGTATATTGATATTACATTTGAACTTGAGAATAACGGTGGGCACTACCATGTACCCTTGTTGATTTCTCCCTTTGGTTACAGCAGCTACAGAGGCAGCTAACACACATGCAGCTATTTCGTGCAAGCATTGCGCACTTTCCTAAGCACACTTCAGAATTTACAAATGACATCGCTGTTTATCACGACGGTGGCTTATTGATAGACGGAAAACACATTGTTGACGTGGGCTATTTTGATGCCATCAATAAGCGTTACCCCGGCGCAAGTGTTGTTGATTGCTCTGGAAAGTGGATATTACCAGGGCTTATCGACAGCCATTTACACTATCCACAAACCCAAAGCATTGCCCATTACGGTGAACAGCTATTGAGTTGGCTAGAAAACTATACTTTTCCAACAGAAATGCAGTTTGCTGATAATGCTCATTCTAGCGCTATTGCAAAAGTATTTATTAACCAGCTGCTTAAAAATGGTACCACGACAGGCCTTGTATTTAGCACTGTACACAAGGATAGCTGTGATGCCTTATTCAATGAGGCCAGTCGTATCGACATGGCAATGATCGCAGGTAAAGTGTGTATGGACAGAAACTGTCCTGCTCCACTACAGGATACGGCCGTTTTAGCGCAAAAAGAATGTGCCGCGCTGATTGAAAAATGGCACAACAACGGCCGTAATCGATATGCACTCACACCGCGATTTGCGCCCACGAGCACTGAAGCACAACTTGCAGCATTAGGTGAGCTAGCTCAACAGTTTGACGATGTTTTTATTCAAACGCACTTGTCTGAGAACCTTGATGAAATTGCGTGGGTTAAAAGTTTGTTTCCTAAGGCCGAAGGTTATCTTGACGTATATGATAAGTTTAATCTTGTACGCGAAAGAGCTGTTTTTGGTCATGGTATACACCTGACGCCTAATGAATGGGCGCGTTTAGGTGAAGCCAATGCAAGTATCGCGTTTTGTCCTACTTCCAATTTGTTTTTAGGTAGCGGGCTTTTTGATATGAGTGCAGCGCGAGCTAATAATGTGCATGTTGCTCTAGCCACAGACGTAGGCGCGGGCACCACGTTTAATATGTTTAAGACCTATGGTGACGCCTATAAAGTAAGCCAATTACGGAACGCGCCAATCAGTCCACTAGAAGGGTTTTATTTAATGACTCAAGGGGCAGCAATCGCTCACAACCTTGATCATGAGATTGGAAACCTTAATGCGGGTTCAGCGGCTGATTTCATTATTGTCGAGCCGAGGTTTGACGAATTAACAATGCTTCGAATTCAAGATAATGCTGAGTTCGACGATGTATTTTTTGCCTTAAGTATTCTAGGCGACGACCGCGCAATTGCCCAAACATGGGTAAGTGGTCGCTGTTGCTATGACAACAAAATGCTGCAGTAAAAAAGGAGAATAATAATGCCGTGGCTCGATTGGTTAAGTCTTTTTGTTCGTTGGTTTCATGTGGTTGCAGGCGTTGCATGGATTGGCGCTTCTTTCTATTTTATCTGGCTGGATAACAACCTGCGCACACCGCCCAAATGGAAGCAGGACAAAGGCATCAAGGGTGACCTGTGGGCCATACATGGTGGCGGTTTTTACGAAGTAGCTAAATATGCATACGGCCCTGAACAGATGCCTCAAACGCTGCATTGGTTCAAGTGGGAAGCGTATACAACATGGCTGTCAGGTTTCGCTCTGTTAATCATAGTTTACTACTTCGGTGCCTCGGCATACCTCATTGACCCTTCAGTAAACCCAATATCACCATCAATGGCTATTTCACTGGGACTAGGCGTAATTTTTGGCGGCCTTACGCTGTACGAGATTGCTTGTCGTAGTAAATTGGCGAACTACCCTATTGCGTTTGGGGTGTGCCTGATAGCACTAGTTTGCATAGCGAGCTACCTTTCGACGCAATGGTTTAGTGGAAGAGGCGCATACATTCACGTGGGTGCTCTTATCGGGACCATCATGGCAGGTAACGTATTTTTCAATATCATGCCCAATCAACGCAAAATGGTAGCCGCTGTCGCCAATAAGCAAGATATCGACCCTAAATGGGGGGCGAGTGCTAAGTTGCGCTCTGTGCACAATAACTACTTTACGCTGCCGTTATTGTTTATCATGATTTCAAACCACTACCCTATGACTTATCAGCATCCTCATAGCTGGCTAGTGTTAATTGCCATTATGGCAGCTGCTGCGTGGATACGACATTTCTTTAATTTAAAGCATGTTGGTAAAACAAAGCCGAGCATTTTAGTCACTGGGGCTATTGCTATGCTAGCGATTACCTTTTGGGTTTCGATGCCACAAAACACAGTGAATGATATACAACCAAACGAAGAAACGGCAGGCGTGAGCGTTAAAGATTCACACTCCGTTGGTAGTAAAGAATCGATGCCCATCACTGATGCTCAAGTAGCAAACGTAATTGAAACCCATTGTGTAAGCTGCCACTCACGCACCCCAACTGACGATATTTTTAGCGTTGCTCCTGTAGGGGTAGTGCTAGATTCTTGGGAAGATATTGAGCGTTTTGCGCCACAGATAGTGCGTCGGGCCTCAGTGACAAAAGACATGCCTTTTTTAAATAAGACAGGCATGACAGAGGATGAAAGACAGTTGCTAGCAGATTGGTTTGCGGCAAGACAAAATTAGTGCAAAAGTATCGCGTCGCGTTCACATGTGCGTGCGACGCGATACTAATCTTTAATATTTATCCAGCACTCTCCATTTCTCCTGAGCAGCCGTGCTCCCTTTTTTGTTGATACATTGCCTCGTCAGCAAGGTCCAGCCATTCCTGCACGGAGGATATTGAAGAGTTCCATTCAACCCAGCCCAAACTAAAAGCAATAGGTAAAGATATTCCATCGCCTAGGCTGAGTGTGAACTCGCTGTGCTCCAGTCTTTCAAAGAATGCTTGCGTTTCAGCTTCATCGGTACCGTAGAGTAAAATGACAAACTCATCTCCACCAATTCGCCCAAACCTATCACTATCACGTAACAGTGACTCCATCGTTTTTGAAAAGTGCGACAATGCCATGTCACCCACTTTGTGACCATAGTCGTCGTTGATGGTTTTAAAGTTATTGAGGTCAACAAAGACCAATGTTGAAATCTTTTGCCCGCGCTCCATGCGGCTTATCTCTTTCGATAACTGGCTGAAAATTTCACGGCGATTTGCCAACCCTGTCAAAGAGTCTGTTTTAGACAGCATTTCAAGCTTCGCCACTGCACTCATCAGTGCATGCTGCTGTGCTTTTTCTTTGGTTATATCGTCAGCCGTGCCTAAAATCAAAGTTTGCTGTTCGCTGGCGTCATAGATGAGACTGCCTCTATCGTGCAAATGCTTAACATTTCCAGAAGCATCGATAATGCGATATTGAAGATCCCAGTTTTGCAATGGTCGTTTACTAAATACCTTCGCTACGCGTGCTCGATCATCCTCGTGAATGTGATCAATAAATGAAACTGGGCTGCAGTACAATTCGTACTCATTTCTTCCATAAATATTGTTATAGCCATCGTTGACGTAGTGCAATTTATCTAAATCAGGCGTAGCAACCCAAATAAAAGTACGCTCAGAAAACGCACTGACAATTTTGCTGAAAAGCGCATCTACCTTGAATAATTCAGTTTCAATTCGCTTTTTATCATCAATATCTTCCACTACAGAAATAAAATATTCTGGGTTGTCTTGTAAATCGCGTACAAGTGAGACAGTAAGTTTACCCCACACCAGTTGACCGTCACTGCGGACATATTGTTTCTCTATGGCGTAGTTTTCAATTTCTCCCTTTAGCAAGCGTTCAAGATAAACCAAATCTTCCTGCAAGTATTGGGGAGCGGTTAACTCTTGAAACGTTAATTGAGTAAGCTTTTCTTTTGGATACCCAAGAAACTCGCATAGCTTTTTGTTTACACGAATAAACGCGCCATCTAAGCCGACATGCGCTAAGCCGACAGCACAATAATGAAAAGTCTTTTCAAACATGGGACACCGCCCAGCGTAACAACTGCATTCCGTCGCCTCATATGTTGTTTATTGAATCACACGCTCAGCGTGCGAATTAGGGAAAGATAAGAATCCCGCAGAGGTAGCATTTACACTCTAGTCTATATATTAGTACAGCGTAAGCATAAACCTGCAATAAGGCGTAAAAATAGGAAAAAGGATTAGAGCGTCGATCATTTACCTTTTAATGCGCGTTTAAATAAAAACACAGTAGTTACTAAAAATACACTAATTGATTATATTAACTAAGTCACTAAAATAAACCACAATAAATACCAATGTGGAGTTTTTATGAAAAACGTTTTAATTATTAATGCGCATCAATATTACCCTTTTTCTGAAGGTCGTCTTAACAGTAGCTTAGTTGATCAAGCAACCTCACTTTTGACTCAAAAGGGCTACGATACTCGCCATGTGAATATGCTTGATGAGGTAGATGTTCAGCAGCAGCTAGAACTGCACCAATGGGCAGACATCATTCTTTTGCAATCACCCATAAATTGGATGGGAGTACCTTGGTCTTTTAAGAAATATATGGATGAAGTCTACACAGCGGGAATGGGAGGAGCACTCTGTAACGGTGACGGTCGCTCTGCTGATGAGCCTAAAAAAGGCTATGGCACAGGTGGCACGCTAAAAGGTAAAAAGTACATGATGTCAGTCACCTTTAACGCACCTGAAGAATCATTTAATGATGACAGTGAATATTTGTTTCAAGGTAAGAGCGTAGACGACCTCTTGTTCCCCATGCATGCGAACTTTAGGTTCTTCGGCATGGAGGCCCTTCCTACATTCGCCGCTTTTGACGTAATGAAAAATGCTGACGTGGAAAACGACTTTAAACGCTTTGAAGCACATATCAAAAACACCTTCTAGCGCATGCCTTTTAACGCAAAGATTTGCGTAGCCAGCGGTTTTTGGTTACGCAGTCTTCGCGAATAACCTAGCATTGCTTTCTAACGAAACATATTAAACCTTACAATTGGAAACGAGTTATATGGTCGAATTTTCAGTGCTATTGTCGGCAAAAGAAGGTCAAACAGAGGCACTTGCAAATATTTTGCAACCACTGGTCGAAGCTAGCCAGCGAGAAGAAGGGGCGGTAATGTATGACTTACATGCCTCTGGGGCAGGACTTTTTGTGATCACAGAAAAGTGGCAAAACCAAGAAGTGCTTGATGCTCATGAAGCAACGCCACATTTTACTTCTTTTCAACGTGCCTCAGAAGGCTTAATTGACAGCGTCGTACGACTACCAAAAACTGCATAACGACTTCGTCATTTAAGATAAAAGGGGCATTTTTATGCTTCTTTTATTTAGAGCCCCTACTGTGCCTTTTCTTGTAAGCGCTATGCTGCATTATCCTCGCTGTGGCTTTCTGACCATATGCGTAACTGTTCAAGGATATCAAGGGCCGAACGCCCAAAATCAGTGAGGCTATAGGCCACCGCAATTGGCCGCGTTTCAATGACATTACGCAAAACCATACCATTGTTTTCTAGCTCTTTAAGCCGCTGATCGACCATCTTTCTACTGGCACCACCTAACATCCGACAAAGGTCGTTAAAGCGTACCGGCTCATCTTTCAAATGATAAATAATGGACCCTGTCCATTTCCCACCAATTAAACGCATTCCACGCTCAATGGCGCATGGTTCATCACAAGTATTTAAAACTGTTTTTCTACCCTTAGCGTCTGTTTTTATTTCACTTTTCATTATTTTCCTCTAGAAAAAGCGGTAGTAACTAAAAGTATACTAATTGCTTTGCTGAACAAGGTAACTAAACTATACCACAAGTCTTTCTCGAGCTGTAACTTTGAGCACTTACTAATTAGTCTACACTTAGTGGTCAAGGTTCCACCGAACACCTCGGAGTCAATCAATGTGTAAATTAGCGTTCAACAACACACATTACTTGATCAGTTTTGGACCAATACCGCGCACCAGAAAGACACTTCAAAGAAATCACAACAATGGTGATTTTCTGTTTCTTAAACACTGCCTTATGGCCTGTCTAGGGTTTCCTTACACTACGCAATTGGCGAAACCCACATCTTGGTGTTCATCACTTTCGATCTACACAATGAAAACAGCAGTATCAAGACTATTTTTGACCTTAATAATAACAATATTCACGCAGGCAAAACAGACCGTTCACTCCAAGTATTTCCTTGGCGAGAGCATCACTAACCACTTAATCACACGGTGAATAAAACCATGATTGAATTTACGTTAAACGGAAAAACAGTGCGCACCGATGCCGCACAAGATACCCCTCTCGTATGGGTGATAAGAGACGAATTTGGTTTAAAAGGTACGAAATTTGGCTGTGGTGTTGCTATGTGTGGTGCCTGTACGGTTCATGTTGAAGGCAATGCCGTGCGCTCATGCTCCTATCCTGTTTCTTTGGTTAAAGGAAAAGTCGTAAATACCATTGAAAGCTTTAACAATGAGCACCCTCTTCAAAAAGCATGGGTAGAAGAACAAGTGCCGCAATGTGGCTACTGTCAGTCAGGGCAAATCATGCAGGCAGCGACGCTTCTTGATAGAAACCCTAGTCCAAGTGACCAAGATATCGTGAATCACATGAGCACTAACTACTGTCGCTGCATGGCATATGTACGCATTAAAAAGGCGATAAAGCGCGCTTCTACCAATACGGTAGAAATCTTTGACCCACGCACTACGTCTGAGGGAGAAAACGTATGAGCATAAAATCTTTAAGCCAAGCGAAAAAAGACAATATAAACCTTTCTCGTCGTTCGTTTATGGTGGGTACGGTAAACACAACACTGCTGATGGCTTTTGGCGCGTCAGCTATTCCTTCAGTTTTGTCAGCCAAAGAGGCGTTATCAAGCAAGACGTTCTCGCCCAATGTGTGGTTTGAAATGGACACTGCAGGAAATGTAGTGGTGAACATTGCCAAAGCCGAAATGGGGCAACATGTGGGTACGGCTATTGCTCGTATTCTGGCAGACGAACTGGAATGTGACTGGGACAAAGTGTCTATAGTGCATGTAGATACCGACCCCAAATGGGGCTACATGGTAACAGGGGGATCATGGTCCATTTTCCAAACCTATAAGCCCATGTCTCAGGCAGGCGCCGCTGGTCGACAAGTGCTTATTAACGCTGGCGCAACACTGCTTGGCGTCGACCCATCAAGCTGTAAAGCACAACAAGGCTTCATTGTTTCTGGTAACCAGAAAATTAGTTACGGAGATATTGTTGCAAAAGGAAATGTGGATAAAACCTATTCCGCCGATGAATTAGGTGCACTCGCTATTAAACCTGGGAACAAACGTCACCTCATCGGTATAGGCAACGATTATAAAGCGTTAGACATACCGCCTAAAACTAACGGTAGCGCCGTATACGGCATTGATGTTGAAGTAGAAAACATGCTGTACGCACGCCCTATCTTGCCCCCAACACGTTATGGAAGCACAGTCACTAATGTTGACGACAGCCAAGCCAAATCACTTCCTGGTTATAAAGGTTTTAAAATATTGACCGACCCTTCAGGTACTGT
Organism: Alteromonas sp. 009811495; assembly: GCF_028865455.1. Taxonomy (NCBI): domain Bacteria; kingdom Pseudomonadati; phylum Pseudomonadota; class Gammaproteobacteria; order Alteromonadales; family Alteromonadaceae; genus Alteromonas; species Alteromonas sp. 009811495. The sequence goes on along the minus strand of NZ_CP113972.1, from coordinate 1,724,727 downwards.
CGAAGGATGGGTTGCCGTTCTTGCCAACGACTATCCAACTGCCATAAAAGCGGTTGATAAAGTTAAAGTAAGTTACAACGCAGGTAAGACAGTTAATATTAGCGAAGCCGATATTCAAAAAGAAGGCGAGCGCATTTGTCGCGACCGTAGTGAAGGGACGCTTTTTGTTGATGAAGGCAATATTACACAAGCACAGAAAAATGCTGCTAGCAGTATTGAAGCTATGTATACCACGGCTACAGCGAGCCACTTTCAATTAGAACCACTAAATGCCATTGCTGAATTTAAAGAAGGCAAGTGGCACATTCATACGGGCAATCAGTGGCAAGGTCTTACCCTTCCAACTGTAGCAAAAGCCGCTGAAGTGCAAGATGCCGATGTAGTGATCCATCAGTACTACTTGGGTGGTGGTTTTGGACGTCGTTTATTTGGTGACTGGATAATTCCGGCACTATTGACCGCTAAGGCTGCGGGCCAGCCGGTGAAAATGTTGTTTATGCGTCCTGACGATACCATGTTTGATCAGCCTCGCTCAGCATCTACATCACTATTTAATGCCTCATTTGATGAGTCGGGCAAATTTACTGGTATGGAACATGCGCTAGCGGCTGGTTGGCCGACCTTGGCAATGGCGCCAGGCTTTATGCCTGACGGTGTTGATGGCAAAGGCAAGGTTGACCCGTTTTCAGCATCCGGTGCCGATCACTGGTACACCATGGAGCATCACCGAGCTCGCGTTATCAACAACAAAGTCGCGCAAGACACCTTCACTCCTGGCTGGTTGCGCTCTGTCGGTCAAGGTTGGATAGTTTGGGGCTTAGAGAGCTTTATCGACGAAATTGCTCATAAAGCAAAACAGAACCCTGTGGACTTCCGTCTTGCCATGTTGGACGGCAAGGGTAAACAAGCAGGTAAAGCACCAGAAAGTGTGGGCGGCGCTACGCGACTTGCCAATACTCTTGAAATACTCAAGAAAAAAACCGCGGGTGTGACGCTTGGCGACAATGAAGGTATTGGCTACAGCGTGACGGCAGGACAGGAACGAACCATGCCGGCATGGCTAGCGACAGCAGCTCACGTTCACGTTGATAAACGCTCTGGCAAAATTACATTGAAAAAACTGTGGGTAGTGGCCGATGCAGGTATTGTCGTTCACCCCGATGGTGCAATGGCACAAATGGAAGGTTCGCTGCTTTGGGGCACCAGCCTTGCACTGTTTGAGCACAACGAAATAAAGGACGGCTATGTTGCCAAGAAAAACCTGCATACCTACTTACCACTTCGTATGAACGACGTTCCAGAAATGGATATTGAGTTTGTTGAGAGTGACGAGTTTCCGGTTGGGCTTGGTGAACCTGGCGTTATTGGTGTTGCGCCCGCTGTAGGCAACGCTGTATTTGATGCCGTTGGCGTACGACTTCGTCACCTGCCAATGCTGGCCTCGCATGTTACCGATGCGCTAAAAGCATAAGGAGTGTTCACTATGAAAATAGCATTTAAGTCTGGGCTAATGATAAACCTAACGAGCGTTGTGGCACTATTAGCACTGTCAGTAACAGGATGCACAAATAACACTAGCGTGACAAACGCTAGTAGCGAACCGCTGCCAAAGGATGTAGCAACAGTAACCACGGCCTATACGGCTTACAAATCACAACCGAATGCCGAGACAGCATTTGCATACCTGTTTGATGTGGCCACCAGCCCACGGTGTGTAAACTGTCATGGTGTGGTTGAAAACGGCGCACATCGCCCAACGGTTGGTGACAACCGTACGCATCACCCAATGAACATCACTTCCATTAATAACCTTAAGATGGCTGTCCAAGATGGAAAATTTGTTCAGGTAGGTGAAACTAACCCTGTTAATTGTCGTGGTTGTCACCAAGATGAGAATGCGGATGAACCAGGTCGTCCACCCGGCGCGGCAAACGACCTGATGCCTGGTTTCGTGTGGCATATGCCGCCACCCACCATGATTATTGCGCGAGACGTAACGCCTGTGCAGCTTTGTAATAACTGGTTAAATCCGCAGCTTAATTCATTTTTGGCACAGCGGGGTGGACGTAATGATATGAAAACCTTCAAAAAAGAGTTTGAACATCACGTTAAAGACGACCCTCTCGTTAGATGGGCTTGGGCGCCAGGTCCAGGGCGCACGCCAGCACCGGGCACCCACGAAGACTTTGGCAATGCTATGACAGTTTGGATTGACGCAGGAGCCCCCTGCCCCAGTCAATCGTAATTAAACTATGGACCAATAAAAAACCGCGCATTCGCGCGGTTTTTTAAACAATGCCGAAGCGTAATGATGATTAAAAATGATAGTGTGCACTTAAGACAAATGATTCAGAACCCGGATTAATGTCGCCAAGGCCACCGTTTGAAATATGGCCAATTTCAGCTTCAAGTGAAATGCGTTCGTTCAATCGATAGAGGCCAGACAGTGAAGAGTAAAATTCAATAGTGTCACCTAAGTCTTCTGATTCATCTACTATGCCGGCGTGAAATGCAACACGCACTGTGAAGTCGCCCTGCTGGTAAACATCTTTAGCAACACCAGCAGCGAAGTAGTGCTGACCTTCGTCTGCGGTAACAAGTAAGACGGTAGGACGCAAACCGTAGTAATTTTGTAATGGTTTATGGATATAAGCAGTATGCACGGCGTAACGATCTGCTTCGTCAAATACGTTCCATACTGCACCGCCAACTTTAAGTTCGCTGCCTTGTGGAAGTGCAGACGCGGAGAATGTCATTAAAGAAGAAACTGCTGATAGTGCAACTGCAAGTGTTTTAAGGTGTGTTTTCATGGTTATACTGTTCTTAGCAAAGTGTTGAAGTAACGTTCCGTCAAATCCATTATTTTCGTCCGTGGGTGAATAATGGTAATCAAGTAACTTTTTTCAACCTAATAAACTTTGGTAACTTTATAACTTTGAAGAAATAGAAATTCGAAATTGATTTAACATCAACTAAACTTCTGAAATAAAAACAAAAGCAGCACTAAGCTCGCTTGGAAAACGTGTATGAATAGCGATAAAAATAGCGACATTGATGAAAATAAGAACAGTAAAAAGGTTTTAGTGCTTTTTGCTCACCCTGCGCAGACACGCTCTGAAGTTAACGTACCACTTTTTTCAGATGCACAAGCTAACAAGCATGTCACCGCGGTAGACTTGTATGCCGAATATCCCGATTTCAATATTGATATAGAACGCGAACAACAGCGGCTTGTCGATCACGACATCATTATTTTTCTGTATCCACTATATTGGTACTCAACGCCGTCAATTTTAAAAGAATGGCAAGATCTCGTGCTTGAATATGGCTTTGCCTATGGACACGAAGGTACGGCACTTAAAGGTAAACAGTTTTTATGTGCAATAAGCGCTGGCGGCAAAGAAGAAGCGTACCAAACTGACGGTTTTAATCACTTCACTATCCGTCAACTTCTCCAACCACTTGAACAAATGGCAAGTATTACCCATATGACCTACCTTGCGCCTTTTGCATTATTTGGTTCTCGCACCGCACAGGAAGAACATCGTATTAGCGATCACCGTCGAAAATGGACGACACTGCTCAATAAACTCGTCAAAGGCGAACTGAATATGGAAAAAGCAATGAACATCGAAAACCTAGCCGATTTGTGCACGCAGTCAGGAGAGTAAGATGACAGGCTATTTTCTTTATGCATTTATTTATCTAGTGGCTGCTGTTATTGCCGTTCCTATCGCTAAGCGACTAGGGCTTGGCTCTGTTCTAGGCTATTTAATTGCAGGTCTAATAATTGGCCCTGTATTCGGACTTGTAGGTGACGAAACTACAACCATTCAACACTTCGCCGAATTTGGTGTGGTGATGATGCTATTTTTAGTAGGTTTAGAACTTGAACCCCGCTCTTTGTGGGCCATGAAGTCAAAGCTTCTAGGCCTAGGTGGGTTGCAGCTTGGACTGACTGCGGCGCTAATAACCGCCGCCGCAATTGCACTGGGTCAGCCCTTTGGGATATCTCTGACAATAGGGCTCATTTTTGCTCTATCCTCTACCGCTATTGTACTGCAAACCTTTCAAGAAAAAGGGTTACAGCAAACAGAGGGAGGCAAAAGCGCGTTTTCGGTACTCTTGTTTCAAGATATTGCCGTCATCCCTATGTTAGCGTTAATCCCGTTGCTTGCTATTCCAGAGCTGGCATCCAGTGCAGCAGAGCACGGAGCAAGCGGCGAAAGCCACGATAGCTTGAGCCTAGTTGAGGGGCTTCCGCCGTGGGGCTACGGCTTAGTCATCATTGGCTCTGTCGCCTTTGTCACCGTGGGCGGTCACTACCTAAGCCGCCCCTTATTCAAATTTGTCGCTTCATCAAATTTACGTGAAATTTTCACGGCAACGGCACTGATGTTGATTATCGGTATTGCCGCACTGATGGGTTTAGTAGGCCTCTCCCCTGCACTGGGCGCGTTCTTAGCGGGCGTTGTGCTTGCCAATAGCGAGTTTAGGCACGAGTTGGAGGCAAACATTGAGCCTTTCAAAGGGCTGCTGCTTGGGCTCTTTTTTATCACAGTCGGTGCAGGCATTAATTTTGGGGTACTGTCGGACAACGCAGCATTGATAGCTGGCCTTACTATTGCGGTAATGCTGGTAAAAGCCATAGTACTTTATGTGATTGCCGTCGTATTTAAGTTGCGCGATAGCAATAAATGGCTGTTTACGCTTAGTTTGGCACAGGCGGGTGAATTTGGCTTTGTATTATTAAGTTTTGCATCGCAAAACTATGTACTACCCAGTGATATTATTTCTGTTCTGTCTTTGGTTGTCGCCATTTCTATGTTCTTGACCCCTGGGCTTTTCATCTTGTTCGACAAGGCCATTATGCCTCGCTATAAAGGCAGTAAAACAGAACGTGAACAAGACACCATAGAAGAACAAGGCTCGGTTGTAATTGCGGGTATAGGGCGCTTTGGTCAAATTATTAACCGCTTACTGGTGGCCAATGATGTAAAAACCGTGGTCCTTGATATTCGCTCAGAACAAATTGATCTGATTAGGCGTGTTGGTACAAAAGCCTATTTTGGTGATGCATCTAAGCCGGATATTTTGCACACAGCAGGTGCTCACGACGCCTCTTTGTTAGTTATCGCCATCGATGATAAGGACACAGCTGCCGAAATGGTAAAGTACGCCAAGCATGCCTACCCCAATGTTAAGGTACTTGCTCGCGCATTCGACCGCGGTCACGGATATCGATTGCGCCAGCTGGGTGCTGATTATGTTGTGTCAGAAACATATCATTCCGCACTGGAAATGGGCGCAGAAGCACTGCGTTCACTGAATATTCACCCCTTCCATGTTGAACGCCAAAAAATGGCCTATAAGAATATTGAAGACCAACAAAACGATGTGCTGTATCACGCGTGGATTGACGATGCCAGTGGTGAACGCGTTGACAATAACTACCTAAAACTATTTATTGAACTCGAGTCGTTAATTGAAAGTGCATTGAAAGCAGATTTGCATGACAAACACTCAAAAATGCGGGGCTGGACGCCACCGCCGAAAGGCTACGCTGAAAAACTTGAGCACGATGAAATGCCTGACAATAAATAAGGTACCGCACATATTTTGAAGTTTGCATATAAAAAGCTGATCGAAACCACCGCTAAACGCTATAACTGTAATTACACTATGCTTTTGCGTGTTGCTTTGCAGCAATTACACACATCACCAATACGGAGAGTTATCATGCCGCTTTTTAAGGGTAGTTTCCAAAATACCGCATCATCCATAGGTCTTGCCATTGTTGTTCTTTGTGGCTTAAGTGCTTGTGAAGATGCACCTGCTCCACCTAAGGCCGTATCTTCAACACCGGTTACTTTGTACAAGGTGCAGCATTCAGATGAAACTATTGCTAAGTTTCCCGGTCAGGTTGAAGCGGCAGAATACTCAAACTTATCTTTTCGAGTTGGTGGAAAGCTGCAAGAGCTACTGGTCAAAGCGGGTGAAGAAGTCACCGAAAACCAACTTATTGCGCGCTTAGACGACCGCGATGCAAAAGCACAACTGGCAACTGCTCAATCTCAATTCGATGTGACATCTGCCATGTTTAAACGCATGGAAGCTTCGGTGGAAAAAGGTGCTGTAAGTCGCTCTACCTTCGATGAAGCAAAAGCCAATTTCTTGTCCGCCAAAGCCAGTCTAACCAACGCAGAAGATCAGCTTAGTTATACCGAACTTCGTGCTCCGTTCGCAGGGCTTATTGCATCTGTCCCCGTTGAAAACTACCAAGTGGTTGTGCCGCAGCAAACCATTGCTGAACTTCATATGCCAGGGGCAATTGACGTGACATTTCAACTACCTGAACAAAAAATGCGTATGATTGACCGCTCAAGAGCAAAAGCAAACCGTAGTTCTGAAATTGCCTGGGTGACGTTCTCTGGTATGCCAGAAAAGCGCTATGGTGCAATGTATAAAGACCATGAAAGTACCACTCGCCAAGGCGAACTGAGCTATGAAGTTACCCTTACGCTACCGGAACCTGAAGATATCAATGTTCTGGCGGGTATGAGTGCTACCGTCCTACTTGATATGTCAAAGCTCATCGAGTCAGACGCGAAATTGTGGTTAGTGCCTTTTGGCGCGGTGGTTACCGACAATGCTGAACCTGACAAAGCCATTGTATGGCGCTTCAAATCAGAGGGTGATAACGGCCAAAAAGGCACTGTGGAGCCAGTTGAAGTCATGATCACGCGAGGTATCTCTAACGGCTTATTAGTTGAGGGGCCGTTAAACGATGATGACAGAATTGTCGCAGCCGGTGCCCATCTTGTGAAAGACGGACAGCAAGTTACGGAGTGGACGAAAGAAGGAGGCCTGTAGCCATGGTCGAGTATTTCTTTCGCCAAAAAGTTATTAGCTGGATGGTGGCTATCATCCTTGGACTAGGTGGCATTGTCACTTTCCTTGGATTGGGGCAGTTAGAGTTCCCTGAATTCACCATTAGAAACGCGTTGGTTATCACGCAATACCCCGGGGCAACACCGGAGCAAGTTGAAGAAGAAGTTACCCTTCAATTAGAGAAAGCCATTCAGCGCATACCCAACGTTAAACGGGTAAGTTCGGTCAACATGGTCGGCTCGTCTCAAATTACCGTTGAACTGAAGAGCAGTGTTCAAGAAAAAGATTTAGAACAATATTGGGATAACCTACGACGAAAAATAAGTGATGCCCAGGCATCCCTTCCCCCAGGCACCAGCACGTCTATCGTAAACGACGATTTTGGTGATGTATTTGGTCTACTGATGACCCTTAGAAGCGAAGACTATACGCTGAAGCAAATGGAAGACTTTGCTGATTTAATGCAGCGAGAAATTCAGCTTGTAGAAGGGGTGAAAAAGATTTCTATTGCCGGCACGGTGAACGAGCAAATTATTGTTTCACTCGACCACGACAAGATGAAAGCCTTAAATGTATCAACTGAAGCTATCGCAGGGCTTTTGACAGCACAAAATATCGTGGGAAATGCGGGCTCTATTAAAGTTCAAGGCAAACGACTTTCTATTCAGCCCACCGGCGAGTTCGATAACTTAGAAGCCCTTGGCCAAGTGGTTATTGGCTCGCCAGCAAGCGGATTGATTAGGCTCACTGATATTGCCACCATTGAGCGCACGCTGAATGATACCCCCTCTATTTTGTATCACAGTAGCGGCGCACCTGCCCTTTCCATTGGTGTATCTTTTGCGTCAGCGGTCAACGTAGTAGATGTTGGTAAACGCCTTGAGGCAAAAATTGCTGAACTAGAAGCGCGCATGCCTCTTGGCATGGAATTAACGACGGTTTACAACCAACCCACTGTAGTCGATGACTCTGTAACAGGGTTTCTCATCAATCTAGTAGAAGCTGTCGCCATTGTTATCTTCGTATTGCTCTTGTTTATGGGCTGGCGAAGCGGCGTATTGATGGGGCTCATTTTGGTACTCACCATCCTAGGTACCTTTATCCTGATGTCCATAAAAGGCATTGAGCTTCAAAAAATCTCCCTTGGTGCCCTTATTATTGCGTTGGGCATGCTAGTTGATAATGCAATTGTGGTTACAGAAGGCATGCTTATTGGCGTTCGCAAGGGGCAAACCAAGCTGCAAGCAGCGAAAGATGTTGTATCGCAAAACGGACTACCGCTCTTAGGAGCAACCGTTATAGCTATTACCGCTTTTGCGCCTATAGGACTTTCACCTGACGCCACTGGTGAATTTGTCGGATCGCTATTCTGGGTGCTTTGCTTCTCACTATTTTTAAGCTGGATAACAGCACTCACTATTACGCCTTTCTTTTTCGATTTGCTATTCAAAACTGAGAAAGAACAAGGAAGCAGTGAAGATGACGACCCTTACAAGGGGATTATATTTACCGTTTACAAGCGCTTTTTGACGGCGGCCATTAATTTTAGGTACGTCACTATTGTCATTGTACTTCTAGCATTGGTGGGAGGTGTTGCCTCTAGCAAATTCGTTAAAAATGCCTTCTTCCCCGACTCCTCAACCCCGCTTTTCTTTGTTGATTTGTGGCTACCTGAGGGTAGCGATGTTCTCACCACTGAGCAGTCTATACGCCGTTTAGAAAACCGCGTTATGCAGATGGAAGAGATTGCTAATGTTACCAGCGTAATTGGAGGTGGAGCACAGCGACTAACCCTTACCTATGCCCCGGAAGACAGATACGCCAGTTACGGCCAGCTAATTGTTGAAACCAATACAGTTGAATCACGTGATGCGCGCATGCGTGAAATTATTGAACTCGTTAGAGAAGATTTCCCTAACGTGCAATACAAAGTAAAAGCATTACAAGTTGGACCTTCTGCCAAAGCGGCAATAGAAGCGCGTATTTACGGCCCAGAACCAGAAGTGCTGCGAGAAATAAGCAGCGATATCGAAGCCATTTTTAATGCTGAGCAAACTATGGACAGCGTAAGGCTATCTTGGAGCAACAAGGTGCCTTTTGTGGAGCCTGTTTTTCTTGAAGAGCAAGCTCGCCGAATTGGCGTTACCAGAGATGCGGTACACACGGCATTCTTACTCAACAACGAGGGACAGAGCGTCGGCCTATATCGCGAAGGTAGCGACTTAATACCCATTGTCATGCGTAACGACCCTAACCAGCGCTACGACATAGACAACCTTGCGTCGCTTAATGTGTGGAGCCAAGAACAAGGTAAATATATCAGCATGGCCGATGTAATCAGTAATGTTGACGTAAGCCTGGACAACCCGATTATTAAACGCAGAAATAGAGTAAGGATGTTAGCGGTCTATGCCGAACCTCTGCCTTTATCCGGTGAAACGGCCGCTAGCGTGCAAGCCAAAGTACGCCCATTGGTAGATGAACTAACGCTACCAGACGGTTATAGCATTGAATGGGGCGGCGAATATGAAACGTCTCGCGATGCACAAAAGGCGCTTTTTGCTAGTATGCCAATTGGCATTATCGGTATGTTTATCATTACCGTATTACTGTTTGGTAAGTTGCGACAAGCATTGGCCATTTGGGGGGTAATCCCTCTTACCACCATCGGTATTATTGGCGGCTTAGTGCTTGTGGGTGCGCCATTTACCTTCATGGCTCTGTTAGGCAGTTTAAGCCTAATTGGCATGGTGCTTAAAAATGGTATTGTACTGATGGAAGAAATAAACGTGCAATCAAGGGGTGATGGTGATGCATTTACTGCTGTTATCAACGCTTCAGTATCACGTGTACGACCGGTATCTATGGCAGCAATTACCACCATCTTGGGGATGATCCCGCTGTTTTCCGATGCGTTCTTTGCATCTATGGCGGTAGTAATAGTGTTTGGCTTAACGGTTGCAACGGTACTCACACTGCTTATTTTGCCAGTGTTGCACTGCACCTTTCATGGTATTAAGGCAGAAAAATAAGCGCCGACTTCAAGTATATGTGTGCAAGAAGGAGCACTAGCCTCGAAAAGCAAAGTGCCATACTATAAGCCAATAAAGCCAGCGTAAGCTGGCTTTTTACTATTTGATTTTGTTTGATAACTACCCAGTGGTAACGGAAAAAGTTATGAGAGAACTCGCCAAACTAAAAGGCTATTATTTTACAGCGGTCGTTAGCCTACTGTTTGCTGTTATTGGCTTTACTTACAACGCATGGCGCATGGAAGTGTCTGAGAGTAATAACAATGTGCGTACTGCGTCATTTGAAGTACTTAAAGCGCTAGCGGAACTAGAACGCAATGTATTTGCCGCACACTACGACCAAGACTCTATAAAAGGAAACCCAAGAGAGGGCTGGGTGCAAGTGGGGTTAATTTCCGACCTGAGCGTTCTTATCGACCCCAAGGTTGAAAGCAAGGCAAATGTATTGAAAACCCAATGGGGACAAAACTGGGAAATGCTTCCAACTACAGAATCGTCAGCGACAACCGTCGTCGCAGCCATTGACGAAGTACGTGTAGAGATAAAGGATGTGTTATCGTCACTGCAATAAATAGCAGACCAAAGCGAACTTCAGGCTATGCCTATCGCTCGCTTTGGCTCAACGCCGACTATGCGTTCTAAACGTTCTAAACGTTGACGTTTACGGCACAGTTTTTAATAAGCAAATGTACCTCTAATTGGATAGTTATTATTTGGGTCGCGTATCCAATTTAAACCGTTTGCTAACGCACCTAACTCTGGGCGCACAAATGGGTTGTTTGAAAGGTCCACCACATGCAAGTTGCCCTCTTCGTTTACAACAAACAAGCCTGGCTCGGCAAAATTATGATCGGTTTCTTGCTCAGAGCGCGGTATTGAGATGTAGACACCAAGCGCCTTCATTTGCGCTTCTGTTAAGCCGTAGGCGACAGGGAAATTTACCGATACTTGGGTTAACTGCCGACGCATTTGCGCTTCAGAATCAGCCGACACGGCAATAATATCAACACCAGCTTGCGCAAAATGCTCTTTGTATTCTGCAAGCTGGTTTAGATAACGAGTACACAACGGGCAGTGACGACCGCGGTATACAAAAACCGCTTGCCACGTAAAGCCATCACGTGGTTGACCTAAGGTAACTTGATTACCTTCGCTGTCTGTTACTTCAATAGACGGAAATGCATCACCTGCATTTAATTTAACTGACATTTGTTTTCTCCAAATCGATTAATAGCTGAGGCATTTTATGGCTGATGTTGCCAAACATCGCGCCTGTGTATGATATTAGGGAGTCTTAGCACTAATACAATGAGTAGCATTTTTGTAACTACCCTGAGCCTCCCTTAAAGTTCGAATAGCATATCGGTACGTATAATGTATTTTACGCCTTTGGTTATTGGCGTTGAGCTGTGTAAACAGTGTAAAGGATGTCGCCCGTGAGGAAATAAAAGTACTCCTCCAGTAGGTGTTCTAACATTTACATGAGCTTGCTTGTCGCCGCGTCGAGCAGGCTCACCCGGCTTATCTGCATTAACAAGAAATTGTGTTTCACCTCCCTCGAAATCATCGTTGAGCAAAATAAGAAATGTCATTTTGCTGTATCTGTCTGAGTAAGCATTGGTGACCAAATTATTGCCAACAACTTTTGATCCTGGCCAATCTCCATCAATATGAAATTTAAAATAATCACCTTCTTGATAGCGATAAAAACGAAACCGAGTATTAATACCTAGCGGTTTTTTACCATCAAATATCGACAAGTGTTGCTCTGCCAGCGCAGATACGCGTTGCCATATACGTCGCTCTGTCGCATCGTCAACCACAATAGTTACATTGTCGTTATGACGAATCTCGCGAGGAAGCGAGACCGCGGCATCTTTCAGATAGCCCAACGCTTCAGATGTTTCGATAAAGCGGCGGCACTCGGCCTCACTGAAAACATTGATCAATTGGTATGCACCTGGCACTTCAGCGATATCATTGCGTGTTGCCAAGAGGCCTTGGTCTGCTTTTGCATTAGCCTCGCTTGAATCCGCGTCAAAATTTACGCTTTTTCCAGCGTCTACTGAATCAAGTAAAAAGGCGTTGTCGCGTTTCGCGGCCCATGTAGGAATAGCAGGGTTTTGAGCTCCGGGCTCACGTGCAATAACGAAAAAGTTCTCTTTCATCTCTAGTCTCCTATGCGCTTATTACTTGCACTTGGGTAAACTGTCTATGCCCATCTAGAGAGCCGTGATACCCATAGCCACTTTCTTTCGCTCCTACCCAGGGTGCATCTCCCGCTCCTACACCAGCGTTAATACCCACCATACCGGCTTCCATGTTTTCAGCCACGTAACTGGCGTTTTGACGACCAAATACAACCGCGCCTAAACCTAGGTTAGAATTGTTAGCATGTGTAATTGCCTCATCAACGTCCTTAAATGAGGCAATGGCGATCACTGGGCCAAAGGTTTCTTCGTTCGACATCAACATACTTTGTGTTAACCCAGCAACAACGGTTGGCTGAATGAACGGTGGATGATAATCATCACTTCCCAACAAAAACTCAGCGCCCTGTTGCTTAGCATCAACCAGGTGTCTTATCACGTGTTGATGCTGTTTTTCATTAACCAAGGGCCCAATATTGACACCCGCTAAGTCCCAAGGTCCGACTGAGTACTGAGCGGCAATATTGACCACCCGCTCACAGAATTCATCATAAATAGCTTCGTCTACGTAGATACGCTCGGTAGACGTACACATTTGCCCGGAGTTTTCAAACGAGCTGGCTACGGCGAAACGCGCCGCGGCATTGATGTCCGCATCGTTAAGCACAATCATGGCGTCATTACCTCCTAACTCCATAACCAAGCGATGAAGTTTGGGTGCGGCTGTTTTCATGATGTGTTTTCCCGCTTCAACGGAACCTGTGAAAGCGACCATATTTATGTTGCTTTGCACCAAAGCCTTACCGACTTCACCGTCACCATGAACAATATTCAGTACCCCTTCGGGTAAAACGCGATTCAGCGTGCTCACAAACAGATCCGCAACCAAAGGCGTATTTTCAGAGGGTTTCAGCACTACCGTGTTACCAGCAACCAATGCTGGTACAAGCAAGTTATTCGCCATGGCTAAGGGATAGTTCCACGGCGAAATAATGCCAACAACGCCAAGCGGACGATAATGGATTTGTGTTCCACTTGGCTTTCTAATCGGGCTTCCCGCTTGAACCACTTCTTGGCTGAAGTAAGCTGCGCTTTGCATTACCCCCATTACTTCATAAGTTGCTCTGCGTTTATCTTTTCCCATTTCCTGTGAAATCAAAAAGATTAGCTTTTCAGCTACACTTTCAAGGGCGCTGAAGGCTTCTTTGACTATGCTTGCCCTTTGCTGAGCGGTGTACTTACGCCAAGCCTGTTGTGCTATGCGCGCTTTGCCTACCGTGTCCTCGACCGCACTTCTACTCGCAATTTCTACGCGCCCAATTTCCTTACCATCAAGCGGATTAGTCGATACCAGTGGATTACTCATTCTTATCTCCTGAAAATACAATTGCTCTAATCTCTATGCTTGTGCGCGGTGGTAATAACTCTCCTTGCTGATTGTTTATAACTTCGACGGCAGAATGAGGAACACCAAACATGCCTTCTGGAAGCGTCGAGTCGAACACCTTAAATAACAAGCCTTCACCAGGAGCCATATCAGATTGGTAATACCAGCGGTGTTTTGGGCTGTAACTAATCGCCGCTAATTCACCAACTCTGTCGGGGTAAATAAGTTTTAAACGGTGAAAATCACTTTGCTGCACTGTTGCCAAATCAACTATTGCAAGAGGCAATGATTTAACCACGCGGTGTACAGGTAACCACAAATTGACCAGCTTATAGTTGCGTGTTCGAAGCTGTGGCTTATCTTTTGTTTCTGCAAGCATACGATGCTCAGCTGACGTATTTGTATAGTCGTTGTGTACCGTTTTTACTGGGGCTCTGTTATGGGTGGTTTTCTCAGTGCGCGTGGTAGAGCGGTAAGTATGATCGAAAATTTGAACATGTTTGGTATCAAACTTGCGCTGCAAAAATGTAATTACAGAGGGGTATAGCTGCGCTATCACTGCTTCGTCATTCTCAAAGTGATTGAAAACCGGTGCAAATCTCACGACTTCAAAACCGTTTGTATCAATTGAAAACTCGCGCTTGCTTTCACGCATATCAGTGATATCGATATTTCGCTTATCAATTGATGTGGTCAATTCCGAAGCGCCAGGCCCTTGATAGGTTTGGTCGTATTCCAATGTACCTTGGGGTAATACATAATTTACAGAAAACATGATTCATTCCTCAATATCGCTTTGATGAGTGAATGATAAAGCCCGAGATGATACAATAAAATCAAGTAACCCATGTAACTGATACAAGTGAAACCAAGCAAACCTATAGAAATCAAACAGCTGAAGATATTGCTTGCCCTAATTAAGGAAAAGAATTTATCGAAAGTGGCCGAGCAATTAGGGATGTCTCAGCAAGCAGTGAGTGAACACTTAAGAAAATTGCGTTCAGCATTCAACGATAGGTTATTTATTAGAAGTGGCAGTGGTGTAGAACCCACTGCGTTTACTGTTGCGCTTCAGCCAAAATTGATTGCGGCCATTGAAGCGGTAGACGGTCTGCTTACACCCGACACATTTATACCCGCATCGACCAAAGCGACTTTCACACTAAGCTGTACCGACTTCGAGCAAGTTTCGCTGCTTCCCAAAGTACTCAGTGTTATTAGAAAAGAAGCGCCCTTTTTAAAGATTGCAGTGAAAAAACTAGAGCTAGACACACTAGCTGCAGATTTAAAAAACGGTGATGTAGATGTTGCTCTCACCAACCCCGCATTTGCGCCGAGCCACTATCCATGCGAAACACTTTATAATGAACACTATACCTGTGTAGCTTCATCAAAAAATAATCAGGTTTCATCGTCAATGAGCATTGAAAGTATTGCCAACATTCCACAGGTGGTCGTGTCCCCCTCAAGAGGTGATTTTAGTGGGGCAATACAGCACTGGTTTGAATCACAAGGCCACCCTCGCAATGTTATGATGACCTTTCCTACTTTTTCTGCTGCAATAGCAGCTATCCACAGTACAGACCTGTGCGGATTTATTCCAAGCGCCCTGCTTCCCGACTCTCGCCTTCAAATGATAGAGATCGCTTCCCTCCCTCCTCAATTTGATGTAATTAGTATCTGGCACCAGCGCTTGTCCAGCGACCCCTTAACTCAGTGGATACGCGGTATCATTCGCGATGCAGCCAATAGTTAATAATCAACGCCTAATGCTGAATGGCTATGTATCAAAGATGATCCCTCTTAACATCGCCATGTGTTGCTGTTCGTGTAGCTTCCGTTCTTCGCGCGTATAAAGCTTATCGAGCGTAGGGCGGGAAACGACGTAGTATTGCGTTGCGCCCAACAAGTGGTACACAAAAGCAAGCGGTGAGTGCTCTACAAAATCCCCCTTTTGCTGCCCGCTATCTACAATGGCAACAATCTCATCAAGAAAAGGGCGCAAAAACCACTTATTTGCTTGTTCAGCGCGTTCGCGATTATCGAGTAACTCTCGCATGAGCAAAATGATCACTCTTAGTCGTTCTTCATCAGCGCGTATCATCTTTTCAAATAGTGCAAATAGCTGTGTTTGCGCATCGTCAGATTCAGTTTTGATTTCCGTTATCAGGTCGATAAGATGATTAGCCGCCTGTGCTAACACAGCAGCGTAAAGCTTTTCTTTTGATGGAAAATGATGAAGCAAACCCTGCTTACTTACACTCACCTCCGCGGCAACGTCATTAATACTAGTGCCATAGAAACCATTTTTCGAAAAAAGAATAGTGGCGGTATTCAATAACTTGTCTTTCGTTTTTAACTTCACTTCGTCGTTCCAACGCTAAAAGTGTTAATACAATGTTGACAGCTTACCACTTGGTAGGTATTTTGTAAAAACCTACCAAGTGGTAAGTTAACTTGAGGAATGTATAAAGCGTTTGAATAACCAAAACGTACGCTTCCCGTTTTAGGAGTGACATCATGAATACCGATATCGAAAAGTTGTTGATAAAGAGCGCGAAACAAAATGTAGCGAATAAAACTACCTCACTAGGTGATATTGAGGTGCGTTCAGACACCAACAGATATACCAGTCAATCTCGATTTAACGATGAAGTAAAAAAGGTATTCAATACGTTGCCAACCATTGTGGCTCACGTCTCTGAAGTGAGAGAGCTTGATAGCTATAAAGAAATTAAGACGACCATGGGGTCCTTAATTGTTAGCCGAGACTCCAACAATCACGTGCATGTGTTTAGAAACGCTTGCCGGCATAGAGGTGCGAAATTGGTAGAAGGTTCAGGGTGCACCAAGCAGTTTGTGTGCCCCTACCACGCATGGTCATATACTACAGATGGTACCCTAAACAACATTCCTGGCCACCAGCACTGCTTTCCTAATACTCATAAGTCAGACAATGGCTTGATAGTAGTCCCCAGCATCGAAATGTATGGTTTCATTTGGGCATGCCCAAGCGTTGCTGAAAATGAAGATATCAAAGCCCATTTAACGAGTCACTTGGCTGGCATGAATGCACACCTTGAGTGGCTAAAAGCAGATGAGTTGACGCACTTCAAACGCTTTACCAAGGTATGGAAGGGTAATTGGAAACTCTTTTCTGAGGGCGGGCTTGAGACTTATCACTTTGCATTTGCACACAAAGAAACCATAGCGCCGTTTTTCTACAACAATGTGGCAGTAATAGATAAGGTTGATATGCATTACAGGGTAGTCATGCCCACAAAAAACCTGTCGTCTGAAGCGGCACAAGCAACAGATGATTTATCGCTGCACGACTACAGCCATACACTATTTATGCTGCTTCCGAATACAGCGCTGCTTATACAAAAAGAACATGTGGAATTTATAAGCTTTCGTCCGCTAAGTGCGGGTGAAACCGAGATAACGATTACGACTTTAATTCCCAAAAACGTCGATCTCAGCGATATTAATCAGCTTCGCCATTGGCAGAAAAATCACGACATCACAAATACCACACTTAACGAAGACTGGGCATTGGGCGAGTCTATTCAATCGTCGTTAGAAAGCGGCGCCCTGCCCTACATTCAATACGGTAAGAACGAGTGGGCTTTACACTCCTTCAATGAAGAGCTTGATGCACTTCTTTCAGTGTAACGACTGTTTTGCATAAAAAATTGTCTTTAGTGGCTATGAAACAAAAGGCTCGGTGAGGTAGAAGCTATGTCGCAGTATAGAATTTGGGAATGTCAGGCGTGTGGTTGGCTTTATGATGAAGAAAAAGGCTGCCCGGAAGAAGGTTTGCGCCCCGGTACTAAATGGGAAGATATTCCTGACGATTGGTGCTGCCCTGAATGCGGCATTAGTAAGCGTGATTTTCAAATGAAACAGGTGGCTGAAACGAGCGAAGTTGAGCAAATGAACACTCAATACGGATCGCTCCCACTCTTTCACAGTGAAAGCCCTGCAGGAATAAAACCGTTAGCCAGCAAACGAACTCAGAACAACGACGCAAGCGGCGCTCCCATCGTGGTTATAGGTTCGGGCATGGCGGGCGTTAACTTTGTAAAGTCGTATCGTCGACACGATAAACATACGCCTATTGTTGTAATTTGTGCAGATGATGGCGCGATTTACAGCAAACCTCAGCTGTCTAATGCCTATGCGCAGCAAAAAAGTATTGCCGCGCTTACCCAAAGTTCAGCCATAGAGTTTTCGCGCCAATATAACGTTAGGCTTTTTACTCATACGTTGGCAGAACGTGTAGATACACAGGCAAAGTGTGTGTTACTTCAAGGAGGCGGAGCGCAACCTTACGATAAGTTGGTTCTAGCCACAGGTTCATCGGCTATCACGCCCTCTATTGAAGGTAACGCAAACCACAAGATTCGCGCTGTAAACAACTTAAGTGATTACGGGCAGTTTGTCACTGAAGCCGCGCACGTGCGCCACGTTACTATTATGGGTGCAGGCCTAATTGGCTGTGAGTTTGCAGATAACCTGCTTCGCGCAGGACTCGGCGTTAGCATTGTTGACCCGAACCCCAGTGCGCTCTATTCGCTTCTGCCCCATGAAGCGTCACTTTCACTAACTCAGTCTCTAACAGAAGCAGGTGCCGATTTCCATTTTGGTACGACGGTGTCGCGTATTGAAAATCGCGAGCTGGGCACTAAGGTGATACTGGCTAACGGACGGCGCTTTAATAGCGATCTTGTACTATCGGCAATTGGCGTACAACCCAACATAGAATTAGCGTTGCGTTCTGGTATTTCGTGCCAGCGTGGTATTTTAGCTAACAGTCATCTAGCAACATCGGTTCAAGATGTATTTGCCATAGGAGACTGTGCCCAAGTTTCAACGCAACGCGTTGCTGCTAGTGATGATGCAAGCCCCATTAAAGATAATACCGACCAGATTGGTGCAGTTCTGCCCTATGTCGCGCCACTGTTAAACCAAGTTAAGTTACTAGCCTTAAACATGGCCAACGAGATAATACATGGGAAAAAACCCGCGCATTTGTCTTACCCCATAATGCCAATCGTTGTGAAAACCAGCTGCCACCCTATCAACATGGTACTCCCCATTCATACGACTGCTGGCCACAATCGATGGGTAGTAGAAGAACAAGATAGTGACGGCGTTAGTGCAAGGCTACTCGATAATAAGTTCAACACCATCGGCTATGTGTTGACAGGCAAATACGTAACCAACGAGCGCTGTAACACATACACCACCCTTATTCCCAATAGAGATTAGCTTATCTCCACGGCTGCCTTGAAAACGTTGATAAATGGCTATGCCGATTCAAAAACAACCAAAATTACACTAAGTAGTTTACTTTTGAGCAAAAACAAGTATTATAAATAAACTACACCGTGCAGTATACTTTTATTAAGGTGAGATAATGCTTGCTTATCGTCGCACTTGCTTTGTTATTGGAGTTTTATTTATGACGTCGTTTTGCGGTTGCTCAAAAGCTATTGCAGAGAATGCCCCACTACCTGAAAAATTCAGCAATACCCACATCACTTACCAAACATCACTAGGTGATATGTGGAAGATGTTGAAAGCCTATTGGCGCGACGACAGAAAGGCAGCAACGCCTACATTTGAAATTCCGGTTGTTCCGCTTGATATCGACATGCTTGATGCGGTTGAAGAAGACAGCATTGTGAAACTTGGACACTCAACCACACTGCTCAAAGTTAACGGCGAGTACATTCTTATTGATCCTGTTTTCAGTGAACGCGCCTCGCCTGTGCAGTGGATGGGACCAAAGCGATTTCATGCATCGCCCATTAATATAGAGGCCCTGCCCGAGTTGGCGGCGGTTATTATTAGTCATGATCACTACGACCACTTAGATAAGGGCAGCATAGAAATCCTTAAACACAAAACGAGACAGTTTGTCATGCCACTTAAAGTTGGAAATCACTTGCGTGACTGGGGTGTAAAGAACAGTAAAATAACCGAGTTGGACTGGTGGCAAAAAACAATATTGAGTGGCGTCGAGATAGTTGCAACGCCTTCTCAGCACTTCTCTGGACGCGGATTGTTTGATAGGGATGAAACACTCTGGGCTAGTTGGGTAATCCGTAGTACCACCACGAACGTGTTTTATAGCGGAGATTCTGGTTATTTCGATGGCTTTAAAGACATTGGTGATAAGTATGGGCCATTTGATTTATCGCTCATTGAAACCGGAGCATACAACGAGCTGTGGTCAGATATTCATATGCTTCCGCATCAGAGCCTTAAAGCCCATATCGATGTGCAAGCCAACGTAATGATGCCGGTACATAACAGTACGTTTGACTTGGCCTTGCACAATTGGAATGAACCTCTGGTTAAAATAACTGCCCTTGCTGAAAAGCAACGAGTGCCTGTGAGTACGCCAATTTTTGGTGAGATTATTCCAATCGCAAATGCGGCAGAAGCACCTAACAAAGTATGGTGGGAAGAATAAAAGTAGGTCTCTTCCCCTACTTCTTTGTAAGAAGTTTTTCGATTTCATTTGGAGCCAAGGGTTTTGAAAACAGAAACCCTTGTGCATATTCAACGTTTAAGTGCTTACAATAATTAGATTGCTCCTGAGTCTCAATGCCTTCTGCAACAATATTGAGTTCAAGTTTGTGGCCCATATTTATGATTGCTTCTAACAAAGCACCATCATAAGGGTCTTCAGGGGCATGCTTCAAAAAAGAGCGATCAATTTTTAGATGGCTAATCGGGAATTGCCTAAGATAACTGAGTGAAGAATAACCCACTCCAAAATCATCAATGGCAATTTCTACTCCCTTGGCTCTCAGCGCTCTTAACCCCTCAAGCACACTATCATCTGATTGAATGAGTAAATTTTCGGTCAACTCTATTCCCAAATCGCTGGGTAAAAGCCCGAACCTGCGTATCGTAGACTCAAAATTTGAAAAGAAATTCGGTTGAATTAACTCCTTTCCCGAAATATTGATATCTACCCGCAGCATAATCCCCTTTTCTTTCCAAGCCTTGACCTGCTTGCACGCTTGCTCTAAAACCCACTGTCCAATTTTAACGATAAGATCAGTACGTTCGGCGATGCCTATGAAAATATTTGGAGGAGCACTTCGACTCGCGTCGGCAGGACACCAACGCAGTAGTGCTTCACATGCTGCAACGTGCTGATCACGCAAATCAAACTGCGGTTGATATACCAACATAAATTCGTCTTTCTTTAACGACTCGTGAAGCTGTGCCGTAATAGTCCGTTGCCGATTAACTTTTTCAAAAAGCTCAGCACTAAAGAATTGAAATTGATTGCGCCCTTCAGCCTTTGCTTGGTACATGGCGACATCAGCTTTTTTTAATAGATCGTCAGGCTTGCTCCCGTCTTGGGGAAAGTTACTCACGCCCGTACTCACCGTCATGTGCGCATTTTCCGTACCCAGTTCGAATGTACAGCCAAAACAGTCAGTAAGTTTTGAAGCAATGCGCGATACCTCATCTTGTGAAAGATCGCTATTAAGCACTATCACAAATTCATCGCCGCCAAACCGCGTTAACTTTCCATCATTGCTTAAACATTTTTCAAGGCGCTTAGCAACGCTTCGCAATAACTCATCGCCCCATGTATGGCCCAAGGTATCATTGACCTCTTTAAACATATCAAGGTCTATGAAAAGGACTGCAAATTGGCTGTTATTACTTTTGGCCTCGGCAATTCTTGACTGTAATTCACTGTAAAGGAAACGTCTATTTGGCAGCCCAGTGAGTAAATCGGTAGACGCCATTCTCTCTAGTTCTTGTAGTGCGGTATTTTCTTTAGACAAGTCCACATCAATGCAGAACATTTCTGGGTTGTCGGTTCCTTCCTTCAGCATCACATGAGAAGAAAAGACATGAACTAACGAACCATCTTTTCGTTTTAATTGAAGTCGTTCTGAGGGGATAGCTACACCTTCTTGCAGCCATTGTTGATGTAACGCTATGACGGCTTCCTTCATTTCAGTAGGAATAATGAGGTCTTCTAGTTTTCTACCTATAGCGTCTTGTTTTGAATAACCGTAAATTTCCTCACTCGAATGATTCCAATAAATTACCCGCCTTTCCTTGTCATAGCCCTGTACTGATATTTTGGGCAGCGCATCGATGAGATCTAGGAAACGCTGCTCCCCTTCATCGTACAAAGTAATGAATTGATTATCACTTCCTGGTTCAAAATTCATAGCACTCCTTCGCACTTGTAATCACATCACAAGCGTTTCTGGCAACCACTCTATACCAAGTATAGATTCAGTTTTCTAAACTGCTCAAGTAATCGACTGCACAAACTGTCAGCGGTACGAAAAAGCAGTGTTAGTTTGCAAACAAATTCCCTTGTAATCAGGGACATTTTTTAAAAAATAAACTACTTTTAAGTAAACAGTAATCCGTAAGGCAAGTGGTTGTGATTGCGCCTGGTTGTAATTTTAATCAACTCATACAAACATTTATAGAATCGAGTAAGGACGGCTACGCCATTTTTTGTCCTGACGATAAACTCCTATATGCCAACTATGTATTCTTAGACATATTCTGTGCAACAAACTGCAAAGTTGAATACTGGAGCTTTGAGCAACTTGTCCGCCATGCATATGACCAAAAACGCGGTATAAACATTGAAACCGACCACATAGAGAGCTGGCTTGAATATGTAAGAAGTGTGAGACGAAAACGCCCACACCGGATGTTTGAGGTCGACTTAGTCAATGGACGCTGGATGCTTTTTTCAGAACAACTTCTCGACTCAGGCGAGTTGCTGTTACAAGCGAAAGACATTTCAAAACAGAAAGTGACTGAAAGTACACTGCAACGCTCCTTAGTTCAGCTTAAGAAACTTGCGCTTACCGATGAACTCACCCAATTAGCCAACCGCCGCTCTTTCGTAGATGCCGTTGAAACTGAGCTAGCACGCGTTCAGCGAAACCAAGCGTCGGCCACAATGTTAGTCATAGACTTAGACCACTTTAAACGCATTAACGATACTTATGGCCACTTAGCAGGCGATCATGTGCTAAAGCACACTGCTGCCATTTTGCGTCAATCTACCCGTCAGTACGATATTGTGGGTAGATTGGGCGGGGAAGAATTTGCGGTGTTTATGTCTGAGGCGGATCTTAACGTGGCCTATGAAGTTGCTGAGCGCATTCGCAGTTCACTGGCACAAAGTGTGACCGAGGTAGACGGCAATAGCATTAGCGTTACAGCATCTATTGGTATCTGCACTAAACTTAAGCCCGACAGTTTTGAGACGCTGTTTACCTACGCAGATGAAGCGCTGTACAAAGCAAAATCAGATGGAAGAAATCGCATTGCTGTTTTTAATACTCTTAATCGCACTACATGAGTAAGGAAAGCCCACAACGGCACTGTTCAGAAAACTGAACTCATCCCTTCAAACGGCTTATACGTTCTTATTTAAAAATAAAATACCCTATGCATTGCGCAATTTCATTTAAACATGCAACCTGTTAAAAAAGAACAATTTGGAGCCGTTATGGCAAACGAAAAAAACGTTTATGATCTTGTGTTGTATGGCGCAACCTCTTTTGTTGGGCAAATTATTTGTGAGTACCTTGCCGCTTATAAGGATGAACAAGTAACGTGGGCGATGGCAGGTCGCAGTGAACAAAAACTTATTGAAGTGAAGCAAAGAGTTGGTATAGACGTGCCCCATGTTGTCGTTAACGCTGACGATGAAGATGGTTTACACGCGATGTGCGAACAAACCAAGGTAGTGCTCACGACAGTGGGTCCTTATGCGCTCTATGGCGAGAGCGTTGTAAAAGCGTGCGTAAACACAGGCACTGCTTATTGCGACTTAACTGGCGAACCTCAGTGGATAAAACGCATGGTGGACAAGTACCACAGTGCGGCGCAAAAAAGTGGCGCCCGGCTGGTTAACTGTACAGGCTTTGATTCTATTCCCTCTGATTTAGGCGTCTATCACCTACAAAGGTTGGCCATCGAGAAAACAGGCAAACCAGCCACACAAATTAAAATGCGTGTGCACCGAATACGTGGTGGAGCATCAGGCGGAACAGTTGCAAGCTTGCTCAACGTTTTAAAAGAAGCAAAAAAAGATCCGGGCTTACGTAAAGCTTTAGTAAACCCTTATGTACTGTGTCCTGAGGGGCATCCGTATTCAGTGCGGCAGAAAAATCACAAAAGTGCCGAGTATGACGATGAGTTAAATATGTGGACCATGCCATTTGTGATGGCATCTATCAACGAACGTGTTGTTCACCGCAGCAATGCTCTATTAGGGAATATGTACGGTGAAAACTTCAGATACGACGAGGCCATGTCTGCCAAAAACAAGAGTATCGCCAAAAAGACGACACTTGGCCTAGGTGCATTTATGGTGGCGGCGAATATATCGCCATTAA
Organism: Alteromonas sp. 009811495; assembly: GCF_028865455.1. Lineage (NCBI taxonomy): Bacteria > Pseudomonadati > Pseudomonadota > Gammaproteobacteria > Alteromonadales > Alteromonadaceae > Alteromonas > Alteromonas sp. 009811495. Next base: position 1,700,846 of record NZ_CP113972.1, on the reverse strand, counting down.
GAATACTTCTCGAAAAATTTGTGCTACCCAAACCGGGAGAAGGACCAAGTAAAGAAGAGCAGCTTAATGGAATGTATGATATGCGCTTTTATGGCACCCTTGCCAACGGTGAAAAGATTGAAGTTAAAGTCTTGGGCGATAGAGATCCGGGGTATGGCTCTACGGCCAAAATGATTACACAAGCAGGACTTTGCCTTGCAAATGATAGTGTAGACACACAGGGCGGATTTTGGACGCCTGCATCACTGCTAAACGACAACTTAATCAAGCGGCTTGCCGAGCACGCTGGCGTGATAGTTGAAGAAGTGAGTAGTCAGTAAATTACTAACGCAAATAGTCTTTGACCTTTTATAGATAACAAGCTATTACGTTTTTTTATTCTTTTATTGGTACCCTAATGAATAGTCTATTGCCATCATCGTTTGTCGAATTACTCTCTTTGCTGATGCGCGAACCCAGTGTAGTTGGTGCAGAGCACACCTTCTTTCGAGTATTGCAACGAGAGTTGGAAGAACGCGGAGCAAAGGTAACATGGTATGAAGGCCTGCTGGTTGCTCAAGGAAGCGACCCTCACAGTATCATGCTTTCAGCCCATATCGACCGCCACGGACTTATTTGTACAGGTCCTAACGAATTTCAATATGCGGCATTTGTTGCCGGAGCGCGCTCGGACTTACTCGGAAATTCTGTTAGTGAACAGCTAATGAAAAAAATTGAAGGGCGATTTGTCAATGCTCCCGTGTTTGCCTATGAGCCTTGGACAGGCGCATACCGCGGCCGAGGGCATATCAAGGGCTCTGAGATCTGCGAATTTCGCAACAATCTTATTTTTGAACTTGAAGGCCTTGAACATGTGGTAGCAGGCACCCCCATAGCCATGGTAGACAAGCTCAAAGTGACCGAAGACGCGCTTGTGGGCCAGCTCGATAATGTCCTATCGGCGGCAGTAATGATCTATTTATTTGAACTCGGCTTTACGGGCACCGCGTTTTTTACAGCTCAAGAAGAGGCCGGAAAAAGCTGGCGCTACCTGCTTGAATGGTTTCGACGATTTGGTGGCTCAACCAATCAGTTATTTGTACTAGACACCAGCCCTATGCCAGATTTTGCAGCAGCTTCTGCACATCATTTGGTGCTACGCCACGAAGACGCAAACGCAAAATTCAATGAAGCGCTAACAGCCAAGCTTGCTACAACGTGTGAAACGTTGGGTTATCGCTATTTATACAAGGACGACTACGTTCGAGAATTAAATAAAGAGCGCATTGCCAACGGTGAAAGTGAACATTCACTAGGCTCAACCGAATTAGGTCGAATCGTCGCCGCATCACAGGGGCTGGTAGATGGCACCACGTTGCAAGTACCAAGTTCTGGATATCACACCATGCAAGAGACTGCTCCGCATGCGTCTGTTAAAGCGTTTATCGACGTTCTATGCGAATTATCAAACATTAATGCACCACAAACACAGGTGTAAGTGCGATAAAACACGACGTTTGCGGCGTTATTCACTGTAACAATTTAGCATGCGACAATTTTTGTCGCATGCGGTCTCTATGCTATGGTGAGTTCACAATCGCTAAAGCAAATTTTCCACAATGAGTGCATTTCAACGCAAGCTCGACATCCTTCAATTTGTGCCTTCTGCGCCCAGAAAAGTTTCAAGCCGCCAAATTTTTGAAAATCTACAAAACTGCGGTCATCACAATATTGATATGCGCACGGTGCAGCGGGACTTAGTCAGCCTAGAAAACATTGGGCTATTTGGTTTAGAAGTTGATAAGCGTTCGAAACCCTACGGCTGGTTTATAAACGCGAATTTTAAGAAACTCAATTTAAGCTTAATGGACGGCAATACTGCGCTTGCGTTTAAGGTACTTGAACAATCAGGTGCCACACTACCAAATTCTACGCTTAAAGAAATGCAGCCTTACTTTGCAAAAGCGAGCCAGGTCTTAGAGCAAGATAGTGACTCGTTACTTACAAACTGGCTTAGATCGGTGGCAGATTCGCAAGTTTCCCAACCACTCATCCCTCCAGAGATAGATGCGGCTTCGTTTGAACGGTTAAAAAGTGCAATCTTTTTTAGAAAACAAATCTCTGCCGATATTAAGCGTATTTTTAGCGGCGGAAACGAAATGGTTTGGAAGCACTACGACAGAGTTAACCCTATGGGACTGGTGAAACAAGATGGTCGACAACTTTTTGTGTGTACTTTTGGTTCGCTGCACAAAAGACGCTACGCGTTGCCGTTACAATTTGTTAGAAACGTTACCGTTACCGATGAAGACTGCCAACAAGAATTTGGTGAGCTAGAAAGTGTTCAAACTTTGTCGGCTAACAAAAAAGAAGACATTGAGCTTAAGTTATTGGTTAAAAATAACGCGTTATTTTTGCTTCACGGCTATAAACTCAGTGATGATCAAGTAATAACCCCATCTCTTCAATCAGATAAATCCGTATTGACCGCGACGGTGAAAGACACCAACAAACTGCGCGCCTTTTTGAGAGGCTTGGGCGATAACATCGAGATCCTAGGCCCTCAAAAACTGCGGCAGTATTTTGTTAAACTGTCTGAAAGGTTGTACTTCGCTTATCAGGAAGAAGCAGCGCAAAATAAATCGTTGTTTTCTGATTAATTTAAATCCCTACCCTGCAACCTCACAAAAGCAGGTATTTCCAAGTATGCCGCGTCCTTTCTCAATGATGTGGATGCTTGCTTCATAGGTATCACATTTTTCTCTTCTTCAAAGCTTTGTTCACTTGAAGGCACACCCGTGGCGATAACTAAGACTTCACCAAAATGTGGTAGTTCTGGCGATAACGTTACGCCAGTAATGATCAGAGTTTGAGGGCCATCGACTAAAGATTGGAGGGTAGCTAGCATTTCTTCATACATGGCTAAACTGGGCTCTTCTTTGCACGTTAGCTGCGCAATAACGCCTTGCGCCCCTATTATATTCTGTTTGTCGACTAATGGGTTTTCTAAGGCGTGCTTTAATGCTGCGCTTAATGAACTGTCATCTTCAGCAATACCCACGCCTAGCGCAGTATCTCCCTCAAGAGAGAGAATATGACTGAAGTCATTGATATCGACGTTGATATAACCCGTGTTTGTAAGCATTACGATAATGGCTTCGACAATTTTATGCATTTGAATGTCACAATGACGAAATGCAGAAAGAAGCCCAACGGTTTCATCTAGTGCAGAAAGTAATGAATCATTAGACATAACTAGCGTAGCATTTGCTTTGCTTCGTATTGTCTCAAGCGCGTTTCTAGCAATGTCGCTTCGCTTGCCTCCCTCGGCTTTGAAAGGAAGCGTAACAAAACACATCACATCGATGTCGCTCTCTTTGGCTAATTCAATAAGAATTGGCGTTGCACCGCTTCCCGTGCCGCCTCCCAGGCCTGCGATAATGATAATAAGGTCAGCATCTTTAATTAACGTCACCAAGGCATCTTTGCTCTGAATGGCGGCGTCGCTTGCGACATCTGGGTTAGCCCCAGCTCCATACCCTTTAGTTGTGTCCTCCCCAATCAATAACACTTCATGATTTGAGCATCGATGCAACGCAGCGATATCGGTGTTAACAGCGCTAAACCTAATATTGTCATGCGCACAAAGGCTGGCCATGTTGTTAACTGCATTACCGCCACAACCGCCTACACCAATAACGTGAATTTTAATTTGTTCAGTTTGAATGTTTTGCATGCGCTTACTTTTGAAAGTTTATATTTGGTAAGCATGAAACAACTATACGGCAAAAAATGACGCATAGGATTGTCAACCGTATGCAAGGTTAAGATGTAGTTATTTCAAAAACTAAACTATTTCTTGTCATGAGCGTCTTTGCTGTTCAACACAATGCAGAGCGAATTGCTGTTTACGAAGCTATTTTCTTGGTCAACTCGTTATGAAACTGGACTAGTGCTAAGGCGACGATTTATGAAGATTTTGAAAAGGAATATATGGTGCGTCTACCCTGATTCGAACAGGGGACCTCTACCATGTCAAGGTAGCGCTCTAACCAACTGAGCTATAGACGCATAATCGACGTTGCTAAGTGTAGAAGAATGTCTTAACAACGGCGCGTATAATACTTAGGCTTCGGCTTGCCTGCAAGAAAAAGTTAACCTTCGACAGGTTAAGTGACTAATAAGTCGGCAATGTTTGAAATATAGACTCAAAATTTAGTCGAGTTAACAAAAGGCCTGCCCACCTTTACACCTGTTTAAAAGGCAATGGCTTAATATTATTGACTAACGAACCGTCAGCCACTGAGTTCATAAAATACTCCCCTAGCCTATCCGTTTCTTTCAACACAGTCTGCCAGTACTTAATGCGTGTATTGGCATCGAGTACTTCAAAATCCTTTCTGTCGGGAATTTTACTATACGGCAAATTCGCGACAAACGTACTTGAGGGCACAAGCATCACTACATTGTCATAGCTAGAACGATGAGGCACACGACCTTTCAGCCCTTTGTCGAACCATCCGGGAATGGGCTTATTGTAAAAATGTGGATATAACACTAGCCCTTTGTCAGGCCCAAACGACAGATCAAAATGGTAATCAATAATACCGCCATCGCGATACATACCTTGCGGTGCCCCTTCTATATTTGTTACGCCTTCAATAACTACAGGAATAGAGCCAGATGCCAGTAATGCATCGTGAATATTACCTTGAGTCAGCTCGTGATATTGCGTAGGTAAGTGGTAGGGGTCGTGAATAGTAAAGTCACTACCTGGCGTAGAAAAAACATAGCGCGTATACAGACGGGACAAGTTCTTGCGGCTAACTGTATTTGCTGCCGCACTCATTGCCAAACCAGAAAGTTGCCTAAACTTGCTTTCAAAGCGGGTTGCGCCTAAGCATTTTGCTACGATAAGGTGTGCTTTAAAACGCTCATTCGACAGTACTTGTTGCTTCCCCTCTTCGTCTACCATTACTTTTAGTAAATCGAGCGCTTTTTCGGTTATTTCCTTGGGTGTAGGCTTATCGCTGCTATAGGTTGTCGTAGAATAAGATTCTGCCAATCGATTGATTGCTGCAAGCGGGTCATCTTGCACGGCGCAAATAGTTCTAAATGCCCCTGCGGACGACCCGATAACGTGGATTTGGTGCGATACATTGGCAAACCATTCTGGAAATAGAACGCGGTCAAGGCCTGCTAAAGAGAACCATTTTGGGCCACCCGATGCCCCTAGAAAATAACTAAAAAGTTCGGGAGTAAAACCATTTTTGATAATAGTTTCACGTGCAGTTTGCCCTGCATACACTTCAAGAGGAGCCACTCAATATCCTTGATTAACGATTTCGTGGCAATTTAACAGTTAAACACGCAAAAGTAACCCTTACGCAATCTATCACCAAGCTTGTCAGACCACGTAATTAAAGGCACAGGCCCATATTTTATGACGTCAGCTTATCTATCACTTTTAGGAATATTTGATACTCAGAATCAGTGATGCTAGCTAGCTTTTCTTCTTGCCACCTAATTACATTGGGCAATATCTTTAAATACACGTTCTGCCCTGTTGTCGACAAACTCACGTTAACCGCACGACCATCAGATGTATCTTGACGCTTATCAATCAAACGGTGACGCTCCATTTGCTGCAGGGCACGAGTTACTGTCACTTTGTCAAGGCGAGTGGCTTTTACAAGTTGCTTAGCTGTCATACTAACGATGCTGCCTTTATTGCGTTCTTTATTTTGCAAAGTTCCCAGCGTTGCCATAATGCGCCATTGCGGCATAGTAAGGTCATAAGGTGCATACACCGAATATAAGGACTCACTTAGATTTCCAGAGAGCATCGCCACCCTGTAAGCCAGCATTTCATCGAGTGTCACCACATTCTCCTACTAAAACCAGTTAACTTGATTAGCTAGAGCGTGTTGACCACACCCCTGCCGTCGCAAATGCTCTAACCTGTAAATTATGAGTGTAAACTTAATAAAACATTTCTTGCACTCGCCTATGAAGCACTCATGCTGTTCACAATTGATTTACACGTTGATTAGCACTAGCCTACTCAAACTAGTTTCATTTGCAACTAGTTCGATATTCACTGTTTTACCTTTTTATTATTGGAATGGGTTTATGGAAAACGTCACATATTTGTCTGGGTTTAATAACGAGCACGAAACAGAAGCGTTGCCGGGCGCTTTACCCAAAGGGCAATTTAGTCCACAAAAGGTTAACTATAAACTCTATGCAGAACAATTCAGCAGTACTGCATTTACAGCACCACGCGCGCACAACCGCCGAAGCTGGACATACCGCTTGCGACCTTCCATTGCCATGGGTGACTTTACTCCAGTGAGTAACGGCCTTATTCGCACTGCACCGCAAACCGGTATTCCCTGCCCTCCTAACGTTTTGCGTTGGGATCCTGTACCACTTCCAGATAAAAAAACTGATTTCGTAGAAGGCCTTGTAACGGTCGCAACCAATGGCGATGCGCAAGCGCAAACTGGCATGGGGATACATTGTTACGTTGCTAATGCGCCAATGGAAAATAAAGTTTTTTACTCATCAGACGGTGAAATGCTATTTGTTCCCCAACACGGGGACATGCTCGTGACCACAGAGTTTGGTAAGTTGTCAGTATCGCCTGGGGAAATTCTTGTTATTCCTAGAGGTGTACGCTTTGCTATTACCCCTACAAGTAGCGCTATTCGCGGATATATTTGTGAAAACTATGGCCATCCTTTTGTGCTGCCAGAGCGCGGCCCGGTTGGCGCAAACGGCTATGCAAACCAGCGCGATTTTCAATACCCAACAGCGTGGTTTGAGGATAATGAAACACCACACGTCATGGTTAATAAGTTTTGCGGCAACCTGTTTGAAGCAACACTTGAGCACTCTCCTTTTGATGTTGTCGCGTGGGTAGGTAATTCTGCACCGTACAAGTACGATTTATCTTTGTTCAATGTGATGAACACGGTCAGTTTTGACCATCCCGACCCTTCCATATTTACCGTTTTAACATCGCCATCTGATCTAGAAGGCACTGCAAACGTCGATTTTGTCATATTCCCACCACGTTGGATGGTCGCAGACAATACCTTTCGTCCTCCCTATTACCATCGCAATATTATGAGTGAGTTCATGGGGCTTATTGAAGGTACATATGACGCAAAAGAGCATGGATTTGTGCCTGGTGGAATGAGTTTACACAATTGCATGACGCCTCACGGACCGGAAGCAGAAGTGTTTGAAAAGGCGTCTAACGCTGAACTCAAGCCGCAGCGCTACGAAAATACACTGGCCTTTATGTTTGAGTCACGTTACGCCATCGCTCCTACTGAGTTTGCCTTAAACTCAGAGATACGCCAGCGTAACTATTTATCATGCTGGGATGGATTGAAAAAGTACTACGACGGTAAAAAGTAATTAGAGCGTGTTGACCTTTGCCGTACGTTTTTGCAGCAAAGTGTTTAGCATTTAGACAAGGAAGTGCACACGTCGTGTAGCCATCTACATAAGTGTGCAACAAGCATGTACGCAATGCTCGGTCATCCGGTGTGTACATGCTTGTGCACTGCCTAATTGCGCTGTACGTTTTTATGAACACATAGAAACAGTAGACAAAAACAATATAAACATTCAAAAACAATAACTTATTAGAAATAGGCGTACTTTAAATAAACTCACATAGGTAAAGCGAAAACAAATCGTTACACCTAGGCTTTCCAAGCCACTGTACTTGTATATCGGTATGCTATTGCCTGCATTTTTACCTCGCGCTTACAATCCACTCACAATTACAAAATCAGTATTACGTTGAGGAAGTATCTCCATGGCAGATTTATTTGAAAATCCAATTGGCTTAGATGGTTTTGAATTCTTAGAATTCACAGCGCCTGAAAAAGGCATGTTAGAGCCGATATTTGAAGCTATGGGTTTTACCCGAGTAGCACGTCACAAGTCGAAAGATGTAGAACTCTGGCGCCAAGGTGACATTAACTTATTAAGTAACTACGAGAAAAATTGTCATGCCTCGTACTATGCCGAAGAGCATGGTCCATCGGCTTGCGGAATGGCTTTTCGTGTAAAAGACTCGCAGAAGGCCTACAAAGAAGTGCTTGCACGTGGTGCACAACCAATGGACACGCACACAGGTCCAATGGAGCTAAAACTGCCTGCCATTAAAGGTATCGGTGGAGCAATGCTTTACTTGATCGACCGCTATCAAGGCGACAACACTATTTACGACATCGACTTTAATTGGATTGAAGGTGTTGACCGCAATCCGAAAGGCTGTGGCTTCCATACACTCGACCACCTAACTCACAACGTATATCGCGGTCGAATGGATTTTTGGGCAAATTTCTACGAGAAGCTATTTAATTTCCGCGAAATTCGTTACTTCGACATTAAAGGTGAATACACAGGTCTACTGTCTAAAGCAATGACAGCGCCTGATGGTAAAATTCGAATTCCGTTAAATGAAGAAGCGGTGGGCGGCGGCGGCCAAATCGAAGAATTCTTGATGAAGTATAACGGTGAAGGTATTCAACACATTGCATTTGCGTGTGACGATTTAGTTGCCTGTCTTGATCAATTAAAGGCGCGCGGCATGAAGTTCATGACCCCACCTCCAAATACTTACTATGAAATGCTAGAAGAGCGTTTACCTGGCCATGGCGAAAACGTAGACGAATTACAAAAGCGCGGCATTCTGCTTGATGGTACTACAGAAAATGGTGAGCCACGCCTATTACTGCAAATCTTCTCAGAAACGGTATTTGGCCCAGTGTTTTTTGAGTTTATTCAACGAAAACAAGATGAAGGGTTCGGTGAAGGTAACTTTAAGGCGCTGTTTGAGTCGATTGAACGCGACCAAGTGAATCGCGGCGTAATCAACAAATAACAACGCTTCGTATCTGGTGAAAGGCAGCTTAATCGCTGCCTTTTTCATATAAAGCAAAAGGTGAACCTGACGGATCGATAATGATACAAAAACTGTCACTTCCGTGATGTCTAATATCACCCACTTTCTCCCCGCCCATTTTGATCGCATTTGCTAACGCCTCGCTTAAACTCTCAACGGTGAAGTAGTTTATCCAGCCGCCTGGCAACGATACATTTACGCCTTTTTTGTGACATATGCCACCTACGGGTGTGCCATCGTTTCTCATCATTACGTAATCGTTATAGCCGCCCATATCAACAGGCTCCTTTTTCCATCCCATGACCAATTCATAAAACGCAACGAGCGATTCGGCATCTTCAGTTGTTATGTCACACCAAGAAGCTTCTGACATGGCTAGGTTCCTTATTTAATCTTTAGGCAAAAATAGGCATTCGCGTTAACAAATGTAGATCAATTGATGACACAAGGATACTTTTAACGCTTTTTTATGTAGCGCTTTGGCGACACACTTTTGTGACCAACCGCTAAAAACCTACATTAAAGTCAAGCCAAGAAATTGCAAAAAATCTAAACATTTTTTATTTTCACTGTAGACATCGCCTGTGGAAAATGCTTGCAAAATCGAGAATGTTATCCACTGCACATTGTTTGTACAGTTTATTTATTTCTTTATTATCATGAACTTACAACAAGACCCCAAACTACTCAACAAACTTATCCACAGATTAAGTGGATAACACGTAGCACTTAACCACAGTTAGTGGTTTAATGTGAGTATCTTCGAAGTTTTCATTTTTTCGGTTTCTCATGCCAAAACAAACACTCTTAGTTCGTGAGTCTTTATTTACAATTCACAGTTTGGATCCAGATAGCGACATACCGGCCGCTGTTCTACAGAGCCCCCTCTTTTTTCTTGGAAAAACAGAAGAAGAGCTGTCGATTGTTGTACCTAACACGGTAAAAATCTCATCGTTAGATTGTGATGAAGGCTGGCGAGCGCTCGAGTTACTTGGGCCACTTCACCTTTCACTAATCGGCATAATGGCTCAAATTGGACAGGTTCTCGCAGCGGCAAAAGTATCAATCTTCGTTGTTTCAACATTTGATACTGATTTCTTTTTAGTAAAAGACAATAAACTAAATGACGCTGTTACCGCATTGAAAAAGGCAGGTTATACCGTTCATGAGGAAGGTTAACCGTGGAAGGGAAATTACTCAGTTATCCTCCTGAAGTTTTTGCAAAGCGTGTCGATATTCCAAGCCCTTTTTCTGGGCAGCTTTTACCGCTAACCGATTTAGAAGACACACTGTTTAAAAAAGGTTTTTATGGACCCGGTGCGGCGATAAGCTCAACAGCGAATACTGTATACGCCCCCTTTAGCGGCACGGTACTCAAAGTTGAACCTATCGACTATGCCATTGAGGTAAAGTCGTCAGTGGGTTTAAAATGCCGAATTAAGTACGGCTTTGACGCACATCACTTACACGGTGCTCAGTTCAATTGCGGCTTAAAAAAAGGCGACCGTTTTTCTATAAAAACACCGCTTTTTACGGTGAATTCAGTGTGGCTAAAACAACAAGGTGTTGCAAATATTTGTATAATGACAGTATTAAATGCTCACGCCTTATTGGGTGTTCTGGCCACTAACCACAGATACGTAGAGGCCAACGAAGATACGCTTTTATCGCTCTATATTTAAATCGGCCAGCTGTCGAATGCCTTTATGTGTAATGACTAAAAGTGCGCAAGTATATTTAACGAAACAACAACAAGTAGTATGGAATTTTTTATGAGTACAGTGCTTTACGGTATTCCCAACTGTGACACCATTAAAAAAGCTAAAAAATGGCTTACTGACAACAATGTCGAATTTACTTTTCACGACTATCGCAAAGACGGAATAGATGCAGACTTTCTGCAACGAGCAGAAGCCGCGCTAGGCTGGGAAGCCATGCTAAATAAACGCGGTACAACCTATCGACAGTTAGACGAGACTGAAAAAGCGTCGATTGATAAAGACAAAGCATTGGCGCTACTTGAGCTTCATCCAGCTATGGTTAAGCGCCCTATCCTGTTGCATAACAACAGCTTTTATATTGGCTTTAAACCTGCACAATACGAGGGCATATTTTGTTAAACGATTCCGTTATTGAAATTGCTAAAAATCTAATAAATCGGCGTTCAGTAACGCCTGAGGATGCGGGTTGCCAGGAAGCAATGAAAGACTTTTTAGGGGCGCTGGGGTTTACAAATGAAACTATGGTATTTGACGACACCACGAACCTTTGGTCGCGGAGAGGCAAAGAAGGCCCTGTATTTTGTTTTGCCGGCCACACAGATGTCGTGCCTAGTGGTCCCGAAGACGCATGGAAGACACCCCCATTCGTAGCCACAGAAGTAGATGGATATCTACATGGCAGAGGTGCAGCTGACATGAAAGGCAGCTTAGCTGCTATGCTGGTTGCAACAAGAGAATTCGTTAACAAGTATCCCGACCATAAAGGCAGTATTGCTTATCTTATTACCAGTGATGAAGAAGGCCCTTTTATTAACGGCACAACCCGTGTCATAGACACACTAGAAGCTCGCAATGAAAAAATAACATGGTGTGTAGTGGGTGAACCCTCGTCAACTGATGAAGTGGGAGATATCGTTAAAAATGGGCGAAGAGGCTCGCTTACAGGCGATTTAGTAGTAAAAGGTGTTCAAGGACATGTTGCTTATCCTCACCTAGCCAAAAACCCAGTGCATCTTGCTGCCGCTGCGCTAGATGAACTCGCAAAATCGCACTGGGATGATGGCAATGAGTTTTTCCCACCGACTAGTTTTCAAATATCTAATATTCACGCTGGTACGGGCGCAGGCAACGTTATTCCTGGTGAACTTCACGTTTGTTTTAACTTTCGCTTTTCAACGCAAGTGACTGACCAGCTTCTTATTGAACGTGTGACCACTATTTTGGACAAACATGAGCTTGATTACGACATTAAGTGGACGTTCAATGGCCAACCTTTCTTGACCGATACAGGCGCGTTACTAGACGCCACGCAAGGCGCTATTGAAGCAGTTAAGGGAAAGCCTACAGTCCTGTCTACAGCGGGCGGTACATCTGATGGACGTTTTATTGCGCCAACGGGGGCGCAAGTTATCGAACTTGGGCCGGTCAATGCAACGATTCACAAGATTGACGAGTGCGTTAAGATGGCAGATCTCGAACAACTCGCAGATATGTACTTTGGCATTTTAGAACGGCTACTTGCTCACTAATGTTTCCTGTTTCTGATAATCAATGGTTAGGCCTACACAACAACTATTTGGTTGATGTTGGCACTAACCATAGACTTCACCGTGACATTGTTGATGACTTTACGGCAATGCAACAGGCAGCAGCGCAAGATGGGCTCGACTTACAACTTGTTAGCAGTTACCGAGACTTTGCTCGCCAAACTGCTATTTTTAATCGAAAATGGCGGGGCGAGACCGCCATCCTCGACAAAAATAGTCACCCCTTACGACCAGAAACACTAAGCGATGAAGAGAAACTTCACGCCATTTTAATGTGGTCAGCGCTACCCGGTGGCAGCCGTCACCATTGGGGAACAGATTTCGATGTTTACGACAAAACGTCTGTCGAGAAACTCAATGGACGTTTTGATCTTGTTGAAAGTGAGTATGAACGCGGCGGACCATGCTATTTGCTTGCGTGTTGGCTAGAGCAGCACATGGCCAGATTTGGTTTTTTCCGTCCATTCAGTGAAAGTACCGGTGGCGTCGCAAGGGAACCTTGGCACTTAAGTCATAGCTCTGTTTCTAAACGTTTTGAAAAAGCGAGAAATATTCAGGCACTAGAAAACGCATTAAGTGAAAGTGAAATAGAAGGCAAAGCAACAATTCTTGCCATGCTTCCTTCGCTGTATAATCGTTATGTGTTAAACAAGGGCAATAGAAGTGCCGTGTAAACTGCACTATTGCAGTTTAAAACAAAAAGGGTAAACACAATGGATTTAACCTGGCTATTAGTGATTATTGTGTTGGTACTAGGTGTAGTGGTGGGTAACATCACACTGCTTAAATACAGCGCCAAATTTAAGTTCCCAACACCTTCAAAACCATTTGACTCTGATAATGAAGAGGCTGACAGTTCAGCACACCGCAGCCAAGATAAGAAGAAAAATGGTTTTGACGATGAAGATGAATGGTAAGTGAGCCCCCTTACCTTTTTAGTCTGCTCGAACCTGAATTTTTTCTACATTGCTAAATTGTGATGTTTTTGGATTGTCGGTAAGTGCGAACTCAATGGCGACATAGTTATTGCGAATTTTATGAGCAGGTTTTGTGTAGAGCCATTTTTGAACGCCCAAAATTGCGGTCGCATCAAACAGCCCATCATGATCTGAAGCAACAACTTCGATGTCAGAAACGTTGCCGTCGCTTTCAATACTGAAGTTAACTAACACTGAACCCTCGATGCCATTTTTAACCGCATATTTAGGGTACTTAGGTAGCGCACGCTTTATTACTGATGCCGTATTAGCTTCAGCTGCATTCACACTATCAGCCGCGCTAGCAGGGTTACTTGTCAGCACCAAAGCACTGGACGCCGTCACTACAGCAGCTGTTGCTACGGTAGCCAGTAATACACCTCTGAACTTAGTTGCTTGTGCTTTCCTTTTGAACATTGTCTTTAGCATGCTTATTCCTTTTAATCCCTTAGTTTTTATATTCAATTAGTTATACGGAAATTACATACACTTTACAATGAATAACGTTTACTTTGGGGCAAGGCTAAATTCATTAATTTACTCTCATCGAATGATCGAGTCTCTTTGTTTGCAAACAGCTAAGAATTTTTTCAGACAACCAGTCAGTGGCTTCTTTTGTAGTAGGAAAAAACGCAAAGGGCAATGACGATGTCTCATAAACGCGAGACCAAAATTTTCTTTGTAACTCAGCCCCTTCTGCTTCGTGAAAAACTATGGCTGTCGCAACGAGGCCCTGAGCAACCGCCTTATCAACAATAAGCTGACCGCTATTCGTTGCTGCCATGGGAGCTAATGCTAAACCATTTACGTTAACCACACTCCCCCAACAAGGCACATCAATCTTTGCTCTTTGCGCACCAACAACCACTTCGTATTTGTGCATAAACTCTAAATTAAAAGGCCCTATCAAGTCGATATAGAGAATATGTTGGCTACTGTTAAACCTAGCCTTAACCTCTCCATGAGCATCGAATTTATTTTTATCCATAGTGTCGCCTCCCTTCGCTTGAGTATAAACCACTGTCTACATTTCCGTCGAAAAAGTAGACCATAAGCCCAAAAATAGAGGTGAATATTTCAACACCTTTTTTATTGGGCCTATTAGTACAAAAGCGCATAGGCGTTTACCTACTCTAAAAGGTACACAAAATAAAAAAGGCATAGTCTTGCTATGCCCTAGGAAAGGAACTTTGCTTAAAGCGGCGTCGTTTTAACAGCCGTTCCACTTATGCTTACCATCAGCATGCTGCCTTTGTCGCCGATAACTTGATAGTCTAAATCGATACCTACTACAGCATTTGCGCCCATGCTCCGCGCTTCGTGCTCCAGTTCAGTAAATGCTAATTTACGCGCTGTGGTTAGTTCCTCTTCATAAGATCCAGAACGCCCACCTACGATATCTCTTATTGAGGCAAAAAGGTCCTTAAAAACATTGGCTCCCATCACCGCTTCGCCAACCACGATGCCATAGTATGCCTCAATCTTATGTCCCTCTAATGTCGGGGTTGTAGAAACAATCATGTGTCACTCCTTTTTTAATTAATGTTGTCGCAATCAGCCACAACCTTACTTTGCATTTTCTCTTTCAAGATGCTGTTTTATTTGCGCAATTAGCAATTTCGCACTTTCTTCTTTATAAGGCACCGCAGCTTGGTTACCCCACACTGGCTTTGGCCATGCCACATCACCTTCAAATCGCGCAACATGGTGAACATGTAGTTGCCTAACCACATTCCCTAATGCTGCTATATTTAACTTAAAGGGCGTGAAAACCGCTTGTAAAACCTTTGAAACCGTCGCCGACTCTTGAAGTAGCAATATTTGCTCGTGCTCAGTTAAATCGATAATTTCCGCTATGTCATTTTTTCTAGGCACAAGAATAAGCCAGGGAAACTGACTATCGTTCATCAACAGTACACGACACAACGTAAGATCACAGACAAAAAATGTATCATTGTGTAAACGGCTATCTAACTCAAACATCGAGGTCTTCCAGAGTTGTTGGTACTACCGTTAGCAGCGCGCGCTGTCCAATTGCTACGTTGGCATTAGGAAACACGATCGCTTCGCCTTCATGCTCTGCAATATAGTCTTTCCCCTTCTCGCTAGCCAACACTGTCCCTTTGGCATAATCCATAAAGTTAGGCGTATCATCATCAAAATGAAGGGTAAAGTCGTCGTAATGTTTGTTGATGACTTGATTCACTCGATAGATATCTAATTCGGCCACGTCCACATCAGGTGCAAAATCATCTTGGGTAATGAGCGACGTAATGGCCTGTTTCGCATCCTCAAAACGGGTCATATCATTCTCACCAAATGGTCGCACTTTGCCTAATTCAACCGTAAATGCATGGGCGTTGAATTGGTATGATGAAAAATAACTAAACGTCGTCGTTGCGCTTTCAGAAAGCAAGATAGTCTTAACACCGCACGCTGCCAAAAATGCAAGTTGCCCTTTACTGTGTTTTCGCTCGTGCAAATAAGGGTAAACTGCAAATTTTTCATTCTTAGATGCACGTATGGCCGTGTGTAAATCGTAGTGATAACGCGGCCCTTCGTTCTTTTCAAAAAATGTTGCAATAGCGTCTTCGAGGGCTTTAGCTCTAACGCGTTCCTGATTAACCAATCCTTCGCCTTCTGAATGAGCACCACTAAATAAACGGTTCATGTTCTCTTCAACAAATCGCTGTGCAATATCCATTGCTGGTAAATTACCAAACAGGAACAGCACGTTGTGCGAAAGTGTTAGTTCACTTTTGAGAATTCGCATTACTAATTCATCGCAGATCTCAATAGGAGCGGTTTCGTTACCGTGCACGCCGCAAGATAAAACAATTTGTTTTTTTGGTGTGGCAATAGACTGAGGGAAAAAGCTAATGATACCGGGCGCGCTTACGCTTACTTGTGTACCGTTATTAAGTGTGAAATGTATAGGATCGTCAAAGCGTTCTGGGGAGCGACGCGATAATGATAAAAAGTCGCCGCTATCAATAAGTTGTTGCATGTCTTAACCAGTCTAATCATGAATGGCTATAGTGTAACGATAGCGCCGCACAAAATCATCTGATGGACATTAATATTGTGGGTGAAGTGTAAATGACCTTACTAAGCCAAAGCCCGACGGGGAGAAACCCCAACAATGATTTCTCGTTGAGTCAGCGCAATGAAGTGCTTAAGAGGTACAGCGCGAGAGAACAAGTACCCCTGCCCTTCTGTAACGCCTACTTCGCGTAAGATATGTAACTGCTCTAAGGTTTCTACACCTTCAGCGACCACAGCGCACTCTTTTGCTTTCCCAATAACCTTTGCAGCCTCAATAATCGCGCGGTTTACCGGATGCGCTTCTAACTCCATCACAAACGATTTATCTATTTTAATAGCGTCTAAATCCAAATCACGAATATAAGCTAAATTCGAATAGCCTTTTCCGAAATCGTCGACAGAAATAGCGATACCCAAACTTCGCAGTTGATCAAGTTGCTTTTTAACCATTAATGAATTTGATAGAGCAACGTCTTCTGTCAATTCCAGTTCAATACGGTTAAGGGGCATCGAATAGGTTTCACTTAACGTTACAAGGGTCGGAATTAATTGACTATCATAGAGCTGTGTTGGCGAAATATTCACTGACAATGACAAAGGAAGCTTTAGTGCGTCAAATTCATTGAGCGCTCTAAAAGCTTGTTCGAGCGTCCAGTAGCCAAGCTCATTCATCATATTATACGACTCAGCTGCCTCAATAAGCGGTCCGGGGAACAACACGCCATCAAGCGGATGATTCCACCGTAAAAGACATTCTCCACCTACTATAGTTAAGGTGTTTAAATCCACTTTTGGTTGAAAGTAGAGTTCTAGTTCATTATTCGCAATGGCCCGCTTAAGATCGGCTTTTAAAGCTAGGCTTCTTCCTGTGTCTGTTTTATCAAATGTAGACAGTGCAAAGTAGTTTTCGTATTTGTTTTCTTTGGCTTGCTTCAGCGCGGTTTCAGCTCTAGACACAAAGGTAGTGATATCAAACTGTTTAGGACTGTGCTTACTTGTGCAGACCACACCCACATTGAAGTCGGCAATAAAGGCTGTGTCTTCATAATGCATGGGTGACTTGAAATGTTCGACTAAGCGTTCGAACATTTCGCGCATTACTATTTCATTATTTTCGTTAGGGAATACGATGCCAAAAATGTCACCGCTTATGCGGCCTAGTGCAACTTGGGAACCAAACAAGCCCTGAATTCTGTTTGCGATTTCAAGCAGAAAACGATCGCCAATGTGAATGCCAAGACTTGTTGTCACATCTGAAAAACGAACCACATCCACGAGCATTAATGATAACGAGTGACTTTGAGAAGCCTCTCGTGAAATGCTATCGATAAATGCATATCGGTTGGGAATAGTTGCCAGCGATGTATGTACTTGGCTCATTATGTTTTCCTTCAGCGTTATCGCTGCTAGGTACGAATAAACAACTTCTTATATAAAACCATGGTGCATAGAGAGGTGCAACGACGGCAAAGTATGATTTTGCATACCCTATTATTCTTATCAACACCTTTTTGAGCAGCGCACACTGACATAAAAAGATGATTGGGTAACTATACTCTCATTAATGAGGAAAAATACATTCAACTTTAAGCTAGATTGAACGATTAAGCCTTTTTTGCACAGGGCAAACAAAAAAAGCCCAGAGATACTTACATCGCTGGGCTTTTAGTTTTTATCGTATTTCTCTAGCTTTCAATCTTACAAGGTGAAAGCTTCCATACGCGTTCTACGTAGTCTCGAATTGAACGGTCAGAGGTGAACTTGCCCATTTTCGCCGTGTTGATGATGGCCATTTCAGCCCAACGCTCTTTATCACGATATGCGGCATCTACTGCAATTTGTGCGTCAGAGTATGCGCGGAAATCCGCAAGCACCATGTACGGGTCACCATTATCCAGAAGACTTTGCTTAATAGACACTAATGCGCCTGGCTTACCTGGTGTAAAGTAGTCAGTTTCTAGCCAGTCGAGAACCGCTTTAATTTCTGCATCTTTGTAGTAGTAGTCATAAGGGTTGTAGCCGTTTGCCTTAAGTTCGTTGACTTCTTCTACTGTTAGACCAAAAATAAAGATGTTGTCGTCGCCTACTTCTTCAGCAATTTCAACGTTAGCACCATCTAGTGTACCGATTGTCACCGCACCGTTAAGCGCTAGCTTCATGTTACCGGTGCCCGATGCTTCTTTACCCGCAGTACTGATTTGCTCAGACACATCCGCCGCAGGAATCATCTTCTCAGCAAGAGAAACGCGGTAGTTCGGCAGGAACGCAACTTTAATCTTGTTGTTCACACGCGGGTCGTTATTGATCTTATCTGCTACTTTATTAATCGCGTAGATAATATCTTTGGCTAGTTTATAGCCCGGTGCCGCTTTCGCGCCAAATACGAATACACGAGGGTGCATGTCATAGTCTGGGTTTTCAAGAATACGACGATACAGCGCCATAATGTGTAAAAGAGCAAGATGCTGACGCTTGTACTCGTGAAGACGCTTAATTTGAACATCAAATATGGCGTTAACGTCCACCTCTAAACCAAGCGACTTGCGAATTTCTTCCGCTAACAATTCTTTGTTCTCTAGCTTCACTTTCATGAATTGCTTCTGGAACGTTTTGTTATTAGCAAACTTTGCAAGACCTTGCAGCTTATCAAGATCTTTAGGCCAGTCATCACCAATTTTCTTATCGATGAGCTTAGACAGCGCAGGGTTACATGCCTTCAACCAGCGACGTGGCGTAATACCGTTTGTCACGTTTGTTAGTTTGCCTGGGTATAGCTCGTCAAACTCAGGGAATAGTGACGACTTCACCAAGCGAGAATGCATTTCTGCAACACCGTTTACGGCAAAAGAACCAATTACCGATAAGTGGCCCATGCGAACCATCTTCTCGTTGCCTTCTTCAATGATAGAAAGCTTCGCTTTCATCGCATTGTCACCAGGCCATTTCTTATCAACTTCAGCCATAAAGCGATGATTGATTTCGTAGATGATCTCCAAATGACGAGGTAAGATTTTCTCAATCATTCGTGCAGGCCATTTTTCTAGTGCTTCTGGCAATAATGTATGGTTGGTATAAGCAAACACTTTAGTGCTGATAGCCCATGCTTCATCCCAACCTAGCTCTGCACGGTCAACAAGAATACGCATTAGCTCTGGAACCGCAATGGCAGGGTGAGTATCGTTTAACTGAATGACTACCTGATCAGCAAAACGGCTCCAATCATCTCCGTGTGCACGCTTATAACGACGAATGATGTCTTTAAGTGAACAAGAGCAGAAGAAGTATTGCTGAATAAGACGCAATTCTTTACCCGCTTCGGTTTCATCGTTCGGATAAAGGACTTTAGAAATTGTTTCTGCCGATACGTTTTCACGTTGAGCGTCAACATAACCACCCGCATTAAATACATCCCAGTTAAAGTAGTCAGACGCTTCTGACTGCCACAAACGCAATACGTTTACGGTTTTACCTTCGTAACCTACTACTGGAATATCCCACGGTACGCCTTTTACAATAGAACCTGGGTGCCACTCTTTAAGCACTCGGCCATTCTCGCCGTACTTAGTTTCAACGTAGCCGTAAAGCGATACTTCTTGGATTGATTCAGGGCGGCAAATTTCCCATGGGTTACCATAATCACGCCAGCTGTCTGGACGCTCGATTTGAGCACCACTCTTTATTTCCTGACGGAACAAGCCATGTTCGTAATGAATACCATACCCAATGGCGGGCAATTCCATAGTAGCAAGTGAGTCGATAAAGCAAGCAGCAAGGCGCCCAAGGCCACCATTACCTAGCGCCATATCAGGCTCTTCTTCTAGAATATCTGAAATTTCCACACCTAGTTCTTTCAATGCGCCACTTGCGACATCAAATAAACCGAAATTTTGAAGGTTGTTTGAAAGTAAACGCCCCATCAAGAACTCAGCAGAAAAATAATGCACGGCACGAGTGTCGTTTAAATAATGACTCTTCTGTGTCTTACGAAGGCCTTCTAGTACTTGTTCTTGAATGGCGGCACAGGTAGCTTTCCACCAAGCGTGATTGTTTGCTTTATTTTCGTCGGTGCCTAGTGTGCAGTGCAGATGCTTGATAACAGCAGCTTTAAATGCTGCTTTGTCGATAGCTGGAGAGGGTTGCGTCTTGGTCGCTTTTGCGTTCATTTTGCGTCTCACTCTTAATTAATGGGTGTCTTTCCACCGGAAAAACGTAATTTAATTACAGAACATCTTAAGAATATGACAGCAATATAGCAGTACTTAAACGATTATGTTGTAAACATTTTGTTAAAATAACAAAAATCCGCATGAATTCGTATGCATTCATGCGGATTTTAACATTATATTTACAAATGAATTTTAAAGCAGATTGTTTTTTGTGCTTATTTGATAATTTTTCCTACAAGCAATTCAGCTTCACTAATAAGCTCTTGTAAGTGACTTTCACCTTTAAAGCTCTCAGCGTAGATTTTATAAATTTGTTCAGTACCTGAAGGACGTGCCGCAAACCACCCATTGTCAGTAGATACTTTTACTCCACCGATAGCCGCATTATTGCCCGGCGCATGAGTTTGAACTGCTGTAATAGATTCACCCGCTAACGTATCACTGGTCACTACCGACGCGTCCATTGCTGAAAGTTTTTGCTTTTGCTCAAGCGTAGCTGCAACATCCACACGGTTGTATACTGGCGCGTCAAACTGTTCTGTTAGCGCTTGATAATGCTCACCGGGATCTTTCCCCGTTACTGCAAGAATCTCAGCAGCCAATAAACACAAGATAAAACCATCTTTATCGGTAGCCCATGTACTGCCGTCGCGTTCAAGGAATATACCACCTGCACTTTCTTCACCAGCAAAACCAATTGTGCTGGTTGACAAACCTTCTACAAACCACTTAAAACCTACAGGCATTTCCGCAAGTGGTTTATCTAAGCTTTTGGCTACTCGGTCTATCATACTGCTCGATACAAGCGTTTTACCTATCTTTAAGTTCGTAGGCCACTGTGGACGATGCGTATATAAGTAGTTAATTGCTACCGCAAGATAATGGTTAGGGTTCATCAAACCCGCGCTTTTGCACACAATACCGTGACGGTCAAAGTCTGGGTCGTTACCCCACGCTAAGTCAAAATTGTCCTTTAGCTCAATTAGGCCTGCCATCGCATAGGCCGATGAACAATCCATGCGCAATTTACCGTCTTTGTCGCGACGCATAAAACCAAACTGAGGGTCTACTGCATCATTAACTACAGTAATATTTAAGCCGTATTTTTTGGCAATGACTGACCAGTAGCCTACCCCAGCACCACCAAGAGGATCTGTGCCTAACGTCAAGTTCGCCTTTGCAATGGCATCCATATCGATAACGTTCGCTAAGTCGTCGATGTAGGGCACCATGAAGTCTTCTTCACGCACTAAACCTCGTTCTGTTGCTTGACGAATGTCTACGCGTTTGACCGCTACATTACCTTCTGCAATTAGCGCATTCGCACGGTCTTGGATTTGCTTGGTAACATCGCTATCAGCTGGACCACCATGCGGAGGATTGTATTTGAAGCCGCCGTCTGATGGTGGGTTATGTGATGGTGTGATGACAACACCATCTGCTTTAATATCGTTGTTGCGATTATGACGAATAATAGTACGCGAAATAACAGGCGTTGGCGTATAACCCATACTTTCATTGTCACTGCGCTGAATGACAACATCTACACCATTTGCACAAAGTACTTCTATGGCAGTTATCATGGCAGGTTCAGACAAGGCATGCGTATCCTTTCCAACAAACAGCGGGCCTGTAATCCCTTCCTGTTGGCGATACTCTACGAGCGCTTGGCAAATCGCACTAATGTGCATATCAGTAAACGTATAATTTGACGCAGTACCTCTGTGACCCGATGTACCAAAAGATACGGCTTGTCCCGGATCACTGATGTCAGGTTTAAAACTGTAATACTGACTGACTAATTGCGCTACGTTAATCAGTTGCTCTTTCGCCGCGCTCTTACCCGCTTGCGGATGTAATGCCATGAAAAAATCCTTATTTTAGAAGTCTGATTTATTTACCTTCAGAAGAAAAACGCGCTACTACTGTTTCTACTACATCAGGTCGATAACCTAAGTTACGCAAAACCTGTTCCAGCATATTCGTTTTCTTTGCCGTATTGTTGTTAGTCACAACCCAGTATGGGCTATCTGGAATAGCCTTCGGGTTAGTGCTGCTACCATTTTCCAATAGCGCGGCTTTAGTTGTCGCAAAATACGTACGGTTTTTGCCTTTTATACTCTCCACTTTCGAGAAAGAGTCTGCATTAAGCTTGTGCGCTGCACTTAAAACGAACAGAAATTGATCAACACGCTTGGTGAATGTTCCCAACGCATCTTTTGAGACGGTATCGAGGATGTCGCGCTTGTCATGCTGCTCGGTTGTCTGAACATCATTTGTTGTCGTAGCTACCTTCTTGTTAGTAGCCGTTGCACGGGCCGTTGATGGTTTCTTTGCAATCGGTTTCTTAGCCGTTGTTTTTGCTGTCGACTTGAGCGCAGGTTTAGTCGCCTTTACCTCAGTGGCGGCGCTACTGTTCGTCCCGATTGGCTGTTTAGCAGCAGTCTCATTTAAAGAAGCACTCTCTACGGCTTTGTTACTTTCTTGCGCTAGGCCACTTTCTGGCGCCGCGCTTACTGTTTCAGCAGCTGTGCTTTTCGTTTGAATTGTTGTTGCTGACTCGGCCGTATTTACATTAGACGCTGCACCATCTTCAGGTAACAGAAGGCGTCTTAAAATTTGTGATGCACTTTCACCAATATGCTTAGTCTGGCTGGCGATGAAGGCATATAAATCGTCATCTATCTCAATGCTTTTCATAACTACTTCCTTTTTAAGAGCCACCATTATAGACAACACCGATAGACTACGCAGCACTTAATCTCTGTTGTTTTGGTGTTTTTTAATGCTAAATGATGGCATTACGCACGCCTGATCTCCCTTTCAACCAAAAGCGCATAAAATCGAAGGTAGTGTCAGACATACCTTTGTATAGATGCAAAAAAGAAAGCCATTTACACGACTTGCTAGTATCAAGTGATATGAACCTTTTGAGATAGCTCGCATTCGACACGTTATGCGCTATATGTATGTGTAGTAATCGAACCGAGAAACAAAAACATAGTGAACAGTTATGCGGCCTGACATTTTAAAGATACAAAGTGCACTTGGCGAAAAAATCATTGGCAAACCGCACCAATTGCAACTTGCCGTTGCATGCCTGCTTGCTAATGGTCATTTATTAATTGAAGATTTACCTGGCATGGGTAAAACGACTTTGTCTCACGCACTCTCACAAGTGTTTGGCCTTCACTATTCTCGTATACAATTTACCTCTGACCTACTCCCTTCGGACATGCTAGGCGTCAACATTTTCCATAGCCACGAAAGCGACAACGATAAACAATTCAGCTTTCGTCATGGCCCTATATTTAGTCAAGTAGTGTTAGCTGACGAATTAAACAGAGCGAGCCCTAAAACTCAAAGTGCACTACTTGAGGCCATGGAAGAGCGACAAGTCAGTATCGATGGGGTAACCCATGCTTTACCCTCCCCCTTTTTTGTCATTGCCACACAAAACCCCAGCTACCAGTCTG
Source organism: Alteromonas sp. 009811495 (assembly GCF_028865455.1). Lineage (NCBI taxonomy): Bacteria > Pseudomonadati > Pseudomonadota > Gammaproteobacteria > Alteromonadales > Alteromonadaceae > Alteromonas > Alteromonas sp. 009811495. The sequence goes on along the minus strand of NZ_CP113972.1, from coordinate 1,677,006 downwards.
GTACCTATCCACTTCCTGAATCACAGCTTGACCGCTTTTTTATGCGTATTTCGCTTGGCTATCCTGCGTGGGAAGCTGAAAAGGCCATGCTGCTGCAAAAGGACATGAATGCACAGCTTCCTCAAATCATATCTGAGCATGCTTTGCTGGATATGCAAAACGCTGTTAGTAAAGTACACGCAAGTGAAGCTGTAATTCACTATATTTTGAGTTTGGTCAGCGAGAGTAGAAACAGTGGAACTTACCCCAACCCTCTCTCGCCACGAGCCAGTCGCGCTCTTTTACAGGGTGCGCGCGCTTGGGCATTTATTAACGCAAGAGATTTTGTTACACCTGAAGACGTCCAAGCGGTATTCATCGCCATCACTGCACATCGATTGACTGCTTCAGATCCTCATCAAAGCGCCAGTACAATGCAAAACCAACATGCCTCGGGTGAAGCGTTGAGCCAACAATTACTAGACAGCGTTGACCCCCTTGCAGCTTAAGGACCGACAAACAATACCATTTCATTGATAGAGAACGTCTTGTGTTAAAAAGCACTATTTTACATTGGTTAACACAGCGTTATAGAGAACGTTGGCTGCGGTGGTTGGACACTCGGATACCAGCCAATGACACTGTGCATATGACATTGGACACCATATTCGTCCTACCTACTGGTTTTGGTTGGTCATTTATCATAATGGCATGTTGCCTATTTTTACTTGGCACCAATTATCAAAATAACCTCATGTTAATCCTGTGTTATTTAATGTTGGCCATCATGCTGTTAACACTCTTCTACAGTCACCAAAACTTCGCAAGGCTTGCGTTCAAAGCGAAGCGTATTGACGGATTTCATTGTAATGAAACAGGCGAAGTTGTGCTGCACGTAGTCACTCATCCAACGCATAAAAACAAACGTGCCAGTGGGGTTGTAAAGCTATCGTGGTTGAGCCCAGTAAGAAAGGGGCAACAAAAACAATTCGCCTCTGACACGAAGTTAATCGAATATGCGCTAGATAATGAATATGAAAACCCTTCTCAGGTCATTGATACCTTGCGCGTCCCTATTTCAATTCGCAGCAGAGGAAGACATAAGCTACCACGCTTGACTATTGCCTGTGACTTTCCTTTGGGGCTCTATAAATGTTGGACGCACATAGACCTCAACAAGTGGTGCATGGTTTACCCAAAACCAATAGAGGGGCGCGTCAACTTATTAGGCTTAAACGACAGTAATGAATACAACGCTACAACTCGCTCAAACACAAGTGCTGATGACTTCTACGCGTTGACAGATTACGAGCTAGGACAACCTCTTAATCGGGTAGCGTGGAAACAAGTTGCCAAGAACGGCAATTGGGTCGTGAAGCAATTTAGTACATCGGACAGTCAGATTCAGGTAATAACGATACCGCCAAGTTTTAATACGGAAGAAGCGGTTTCCATTTTAACGTGGCACGTTCTGGCATTGCATAAACAACAAGCCGTTTATGGACTATCTTATCGCGGCATAGAGATCGCACCCGATGCAGGTCAATCTCATCTTATAAAATGTTTAGAAGCACTTGCTGTTGTAGATAACAAACTGACATTTAAAAGTGATACAACGGTAAATAAGATAACCGACACCGCGCCTACAGTACCCCAAAAAGTAAAACACGCTAAAAAGGCCGCATCATGAAAAAAGTGCTAAACGCCTTTTCGTTCTCACCTACTCATAACCCCATGATACTGTTGTGTGTAGCGTCTGGCGTACTACTTTTCACCCTAAAAAGTGCGTTGATGCTGTGGGTTTTAGTGCTGGGTGTATGCGCCTGTATAGTACGTATTGTTGCACTTAAGCAGCCACATAGCTTACCCAAAGTACGAACCGTAAATTTGCTGGCGGTTCTTGCTGTTTTTGCGCTAGCCTGGTTTGGTCTATCAATAGGACTACTTGATAGCATGATCAATTTATTGGTCATTGCTTGTGCACTCAAGCTTATGTTGGTCGAGAAAAAAAGAGACTTTCATCTACTTATTTGTACATGTTTATTTCTTATTGGCTGCGGTTTTATTTCTGCGCTAAGTATATTAGCGTGGTTAGGGTATTTGGGCATTCTAATACTATTGCTTTTAGCAACCGCCCTATACCACGGCCCAAATGTTTCGGTAAAACACAGCACTAAATTTATCATAACGTTAGTTTTGCAGGGCTTGCCAATTGCATTTTTACTGTTCTTGGTTTTACCTCAGTTGCCTCCTTTGTGGCAAATGCCTACGTCAAAGTCATCACAAACAGGCCTGTCTGAATCAGTAACGCCTGGTGATATCGCCTCTTTAGCAAAATCATCCGATCTTGCATTTACAGCAACCTTCGAATCGGCGTCAGATGTCCCTTTAATGGCTACTCGTTACTGGCGCGCCATGGTAATGGAAGACTTTGATGGGAAAACCTGGTCTATCAGCAATAAACGGCGCTTGGCGGAAAGACAACTCTATTTAATGAATAAACCTTCGCCGTTAACCCTTATGCAGACGCAAAACGGCGAAAATAATATTTCGTATGAAATGATTGTTGAGCCTACTCACCAAACGTGGCTTTTTGGTTTAGAAGTATCAGTGCCCAACAATGCACTTAACGCAGTTGAAGTACGCGAACTGTTTGACCATACCTTAAGAGCAACTGTCCCCGTGGCGAGCAAAAAAGTATTTCATTTACGTTATTTGCCAGATCAACCAGTGATAAATAGCATCGCTGGCTTTGAGCGAAACCTTAACCTCGTACTTGAAACGACGAATAACCCACGTACTCAAGCATGGGCAAAAAACCTTGTAGCGAAGTTTGAAACGCCGCAAGAAGTTGCGCAAGCCATTATGCAGCACTTCGCCAACCAATCGTTTCGTTACACCCTTGAACCTAGTGCTATGCCAGATGACCCCATTGACACTTTTTTGTTTGACGAAAAATCGGGTTTTTGCGCTCACTATGCAGGTGCAATGACCTACGCCCTCCGCGCAGCCCACATTCCAGCACGCATGGTTACAGGTTACCACGGCGGCGAGGCACTTAATGACAACGTACTCCAAGTTCGCCAATATGACGCCCATGCGTGGGTTGAAGCTTTGTTAGGCGAACAATGGGTTCGCTTCGATCCTACCAGTATGGTGGCACCTTCTCGTTTAGCTTATGGGTTAGAACAAGCTTTACTCGATTTTGGTGAGCAGCGTGAGAAAGGGCTGCTAGGTAATTTGGGGCAGGCTGAATTGTTTACCCAGATTCAAGGGTGGTTGCGGCAGTTAGACTACACGTGGAGCAAATGGATTTTGGGCTTTGATGCCAATTCACAAAGCGATATGTTAGAAAGGCTGCTCGGGGAGCTTAGTACAAAGAAAATGACCATAGTATTTTTAAGCCTGATTGGCATAATTGGCGTCATTTTACTGGTGTATTTTTTCCCTGTTACCCTTGTGCCCTCACTTGCGCCATACCAGCGCTATTACGTTAAGTCATTAGCATTAATTGAAAAGCACACCAACACCAAACGAGGCAACGATAGTCCAAGCCACTACACACAAAAAGTAGCCGCTCAGCTTAATACAACCGCAAACAGTATTATTAATGACTTACATAGGTTGTATACCCAACTGTGCTATCAAGAGCAGGCCGATGAAAAAGCGACCAGTATTAAAATGAAGCAAGGATACAAACGACTAAAGCGCTCACTCAACTAAGGTTTTCACATAGACAAAGTTCTCACATAAATAGTGCGGTACTATCCAATTTTGGTGCATTTGAACCAAACTATTTCTCATCTCTGCGCATTCAGAAGTAACATGAAAACAGAAATACTTTCGAATATTCAAAGCGATACGGAAAGTCATTTCAGACTGGCACTCTTCTCGCTTTACACTTCTTGCGATAACGTTATCGAGCGGATTAGATTTACAGTTAGACAGTGATAGCGCGGTACTTTTTAAGCTCTAAGATGCTATCGAACGTGCCATAACAATTTAAATGATTTGGACAAAGGCGTCCCCAATTCTTTTGCGAAAGAGAATTGCGGACGCCTTTTTTTGATCATTTAAACCCTTTGGCCTCTTAATTTAATTACTTAAACAAAAGGTGAACCCATGGCTTATCTATTACCTGCTGAATTTGCTACCAAGATGGTAGATGCCGGCGAAGCAAAAATATATATGTCCACTCGTGACACATTAATTCGTGCCTATATGGCAGGTGCTATATTGGCGTTGGCGGCGGTCTTTGCAGTCACTATCGCAGTGCAAACTGGAGTTTTCCTGCTAGGCGCCGTACTCTTCCCTGTTGGCTTTTGCATGCTATACCTAATGGGTTTTGACCTGTTAACCGGTGTTTTTGTGCTGACACCTTTAGCATGGCTGGCTAACAGACCAGGCGTTACGCCAAAGCAGATCTTGCGTAACTGGGGATTAGTATTTTTAGGTAATTTTGGTGGTGCGCTTACCGTTGCCTTTATGATGTCGTTTATCTTTACTATGGGATACAACGTTGATGGCGGTGCTATTGCAACAAAGGTAGCGAGCATTGGTGAAGCGAGAACTCTCGGTTACGCAGAACACGGCGCCGCAGGTTGGATCACCATTTTCATCCGCGGCATGCTGTGTAATTGGATGGTGTCTCTTGGCGTGGTCGGCGCGATGATTTCAACCCACGTAAGTGGCAAAGTGTTGGCAATGTGGATGCCAATCATGCTGTTCTTTTTCATGGGGTTCGAACACTCTGTGGTTAATATGTTCTTATTCCCCTTTGGCCTCATTATGGGTGGTGATTTCTCTATTATGGATTATTTCATCTGGAACGAAATCCCAACGGCGCTAGGTAACCTAGTAGGTGGTTTAGCCTTCACGGGTCTAACACTGTATACCACTCACGTAAAAACTTTGCCCAAACGCAAAATTCCTGTAAATAGCGCAGCTGCATCTGAAACACTGCCCATTTAACAATGCGCATGCGCGGCTTTTATGAATGATTTAATTCAACAGAAGTCGCGCAGCTTAAATCAATTGGGGTTATTGTTTTACTATGAGAGCTTAGCGATATGAATGCACCATTGAATCAACCTAGTCATTCAAGAGCATCGACGCACATTGAGCTAAGCGCATAATCTACCAAAGGAATAAAGCGCGTTAATCAAGATGCATTCAGTTACTGCATAGCAAAACCGCATAGCCATTCATCTAATTTTCGTCATGAGCGAGCCAGTTTTTTTCTCATTGCCGATGGCATAAGCAGTAGTACAGTGAGTCAAGTTGCCAGTGACTTCGCCACTTCACATTTCACCAAAATGTTCAATCTTGCCCCTGAAGTTTGGGACATTGAACAAACAGCAAAAGCACTCATTATCGAAATAAACGCATTGCTCTGGGCGAGAAACCAACAAAGTGCGTTTTGTTACACCCCTGAAAAAGGTTATGTGTGCACTTTTTCTGCTGTAGTCATTGTTGACAATACGCTTCACATTTTTCACGTTGGTGATTGTGAAGTGCAAATCGCTACATCGTTAGTTTGCAAAACCCTTACTCGAGGGCATCGACAGCCAAGCACAGAGTCGCCTGACCATAGTTATCTAGCAAACGCCCTGGGCATTTCTTCGCAGATTGCGATTGACTATAGTACGTTGACGTTATCGGAACGCAGTAGCATTGCACTAAGTAGTGATGGTGTCTTTGAATTTACAAGTATTTCAGATGCGTTAAGAGAGGCGCAAACCTTTCAATCATTGCCCGACGAATTCGCCAAGCAACATGTAAATCGCGCGCTTGATAGTGGTAGTGATGACAATGCAACTTTATTGGTAATTACCATCACTCCCAATTTTGTATCCACGCCGGACACTTTATTCGTGCCTCAAAGTGACCAAGCCTTACACCTCACTGTTGGCGATAGCGTTGACGGGCTTATAGTAAAAAGGCAGCTTTATACATCGGCTCGCAGCCACGTTTATCTGGCGACATCAGCGTCAGGTAACAAGGAAAATGAAACCTCTGGCCGCCACCAACTCGTGCTAAAAACACTTGCGACAGACTTCATTACTACTGACAAACCCACAACGTTAGACTGTACACTACTTCCTAATATCGAAAGTTGGTTTGCCAGACGGATAGATTGCCCTCATATCATTAAGCATCCGCTGCATGTTGAACTGGGCTTTTCTAACCCTCCATCTAAGCAATATTGCTTAAGTCAGTACGTAGAAGGCCAAACGCTTGCGCAATGGATGATGGATAATGATACGCCAAGCCTTGAACAGGTGAGAAGTATAATCGAGCAAGTTGCTACAGGCCTTCAGTCCATGCATCGACAAGGCATTGTGCACCGTGATATTCGACCAGAGAATATTATTATCAACCCAGAAGGCCATTGCACACTTATCGACCTCGGTGCAGCCTGCCTATTACAAGCGCCGTCTCTTTATCATAGGCAAGGCATTCCTGGCACAGCACTCTATGCTGCTCCCGAGTATTTTTTGGGTGAAGCGGGCTCAGTACAGTCTGATCAATATTCACTCGCGGTGCTTTGCTACGTAATGCTTTGTGGCCGCTATCCGTACAATAACAAAGTTGCCCATGGCAATACATATGCAGCCCAATACAAATTGAAGTACCAAAGTGTGCTAGACGCACAGCGCCCTATTCCTAATTGGGTCGATATGACACTTCGCCGCGCGTTGCACATCAACCCTACGAAACGCTTTGCTGCACTATCAGAATTTGTTCATGCCCTTCGCTACCCCACCGTTAATCAACAGTCTCAACCTGTACCATTAGTAAGACGCAGCCCATTAGCGTTTTATCAGGCCCTTTCACTTGCACTTGTAATAAGCAATTTAATTACGCTTGTTCTTATTTATTCAACTTAACAGAGGAATCAACATGATTACATCTCGCACTCAAGTTACAGACATGATCCAGTCGTCAAAAATTTTAAAAGGTATCTCATGGCGACAAATCGCTGAAGTAATTGGCCAATCTAAAGAATGGAGTACCGCAGCGTGTTTAGGCCAAATGGCCATGACCAAGCAACAAGCTGAAAACGTCGGTTCACTGCTCGAACTCAGTGATGAAGCCATTGCATGGTTGCAAATTGTACCCTACAAAGGCTCACTCCCGACTGAAGTACCAACCGATCCGCTTATTTACCGTTGGTATGAGTTGGTAAGTGTGTACGGTACAACACTAAAAGAACTCATACATGAGGAATTTGGTGATGGCATTATGAGCGCCATCGACTTTTCTATGGACTTACAACGTGAAAACGACCCTAAAGGCGACAGAGTTAGCGTTGTTATGTCAGGTAAGTTTTTGCCCTACAAAATGTATTAATGGTATTTGAGATGGTCGGTGAATGGCTTACCGACCACTAATGATAAACCTTCACCTTCCATTCACCTTACCCACTTTACCCTTTCTCGCATACACAATTCGTTTTTTAACATTACGTAAGAGAGGGATATATGAACAAGACAATATTATCGCGACTTGGGTTGTCACTATTAGCTGCATCAGTCATTGCAGGTTGTGGTTCAAGCAACGATCCAATTAACATTAATCCTACAGCATCGCTCGAAGATCCCATTTCTGAGGAATATCAAGGGAATTGGATTGCACCTGGCTATGGTCTTAGCATTGCAATAGGTAACGATTCAGCAGCAATTTATCAATATACCAGCGACTACTGTTTTGTTATGGGCATAGAAACTGAAGTTGACACTCTGTCTCTTGAGCGACTTTTAAGAAAAACGGACAGTGTAAATACACTTGAATGGTACTCCGGTACAGGTACGGATACTTTTGGCCCTCCTGGCTATCGGTTTAATAAAGCCGACGCATTGCCGCAAGCATGTGAAACAGGCCCAATCACCATTGATGAGAATTACGAAAGTAGTTTCGATAGCGTAGAGCTATTTGCTATGTACACCCAGATCTTTGAAGAATATTACGTAGATTTCGAACGTATGGGTGTTAATTGGTCCGATGTTGTTCAAACGACAGGTGCTGAGTTAACAACAAATTCAAATAGTGAAGCGCTGTTCGCGGCAATGGCTTACGCCCTTGAACCACTAGCCGACGGTCATAACTATGTGATTTCGCCACAAGGGTTAGAGTACAAAGTTACCACCAAGCAAACTCTGCTTGAACGTCTTGTTGAAGAGTTCGCCAATGACAATAGCTTAAGCTATCCCATTTCTGGCGATGACGTGACCACGGCACTATTGGAACAGCTTGAAAGCTACATTTTGAATAATTTAACACTGCAGTGGCAAATTGTGGCTAACTACGCACAAGACTCAAGTGATGTTAAGTCTACTGAAAACGATGCCATCCGATGGTTTCAAAACGAAGGATTAGGATATCTTTTTATTGGCTCTATGCAGGGGTTTGCTGAAAGTACCGATGACGAGCTGACCTTTAATCGCAATACACTTGCAGCCGTAGATGCGGCGTTAGATGAAGCCCTAACCGATCTCAAAGATGTTGAAGGTCTAATCATTGATGTGAGAACCAATGACGGTGGATTCGATTATGTTAGCATGGCTATCGCCAGTCGTTTTGCTCAAGAAGAGTTTCACGCATTTAGCAAACAAGCTCGTGATGGCAATAATAGGACTGAACTATTAGACATCAATATAGCGCCCCGCTCAGAGATTAATTACCTTGGACCTATTGTTGTTTTAACCAGTGCTAGTACGGTATCGGCAGCAGAAACGTTTACGATGATTATGGACGAAATGCCAAACGTTACACTTATTGGTGAAGCGACACATGGTGCATTTTCAAACGTATTGGAGTGGACGCTTCCCAACGGTTTCAATATCGGTATGTCAAATGAGTTTTACCTTACACCTGACGGCGAATGGTACGAAGGAACGGGCATTCCTGTCGATATTGAAGTGCCATTTTTTACGCGTGAACAACGCGAACAGGGTGTTGATTTAGGTATCGAGACTGCCGCTGCTTATCTACTAAACTAAGTAGTGTTTACACTTTCGCCGCTTTGTGTACTAACTGCACAAAGTGGCGCTTTAACTCCAACGCTTAATTGCATCCAGCGAATCATAAGGTAATGAATTAAATGCAATTTTTGCTTTAGGTGCATTGGCATGAACAATATTTATTACCTGTTCAAACAAGAGGAAATGGTCTGGGTCCGTTCTTACACCTGCGCCGATTAAAACGATATCAGGCTTTTCCTTTGCTAACGCCTCTTCCACCTGCTGCGCAGCGGTCTCCCCTTGATCGGTTAAGCACCACAATGAGTCATAGCCATTGTTGTTTAGTTCGCTCACCACTTGTTCGAAAGCCGCATCGAGTTTTTCCTTCGATAACTGAGGCCATTTTTCATAGTTTACGTTGTCTGACCGCAGTCCGATTAATAAAACCTTTTTAGACATCGATATATTCCCTCTGCTTTTCCTCTGTCGATACTCTTTCATTGTAGACTAAAACGATAAACACCTGAGTATTTACTCTCAGTGGCACAGCGTATTGTTTTGACAAACACAAAAAAACCGGCCATTAAGACCGGTTTTTAAATTTCGAAGCTGTTAGTTAACTAACAGTCACGTTAGCGCTAATTACTTAGCGTCTTTACGAGCTTTTGCTTCTTCAATTACTTTGTCAGCTACGTTCTGAGGACATGCTGAGTAGTGGCTGAATTCCATAGAGAACTGACCACGACCAGATGTAATAGTACGTAGGTGACCGATGTAACCAAACATCTCAGATAGAGGTACGTCAGCCTTGATGCGAACGCCAGTAGCGCCAGCTTCTTGGTCTTTGATCATACCACGACGACGGTTAAGGTCACCGATTACGTCACCAACGTTGTCTTCTGGGCTGAACACGTCAACTTTCATTACAGGCTCAAGAATTTGAGGACCCGCTTTTGGCATTGACTGACGGAATGCACCTTTCGCTGCAATTTCGAACGCGATTGCTGATGAGTCAACTGCGTGGAAACCACCGTCGAATAGCTCAACTTCAACGTCTAGTACTGGGTAACCCGCTAGAGGACCTACTTCCATCATGCTCTTGAAGCCTTTTTCAATCGCAGGGAAGAATTCTTTAGGTACGTTACCGCCCACAACAGTAGAAGCGAACGTGAAGCCAGAGTTAGTTTCGCCCGGGCGGATGCGGTAATCAATCTTACCGAACTGACCAGAACCACCAGACTGCTTCTTGTGCGTGTAGCTGTCTTCAACTGCTTGCGTGATAGTTTCACGGTATGCAACCTGAGGCTGACCAACTTCTAGCTCAACGCCGTAAGTACGCTTCAAGATATCAACTTTGATGTCTAGGTGAAGCTCACCCATACCTTTAAGGATGGTTTCGCCTGAATCTTCGTCAGTTTCAACTTGGAAAGATGGATCTTCTGCTACTAGTTTACCGATAGCGATAGACATCTTTTCGTTAGCGCCTTTGTCTTTTGGCTTAACAGCAATTGAGATTACTGGCTCAGGGAAGATCATTGGCTCTAGTGTACAAGGGTTCTTCGGATCACATAGTGTGTGACCTGTTTGAACGTTCTTCATACCAACAACAGCTAGGATATCACCAGCTTGTGCTGAAGTAAGTTCAGTACGTTCGTCAGCGTGCATCTCAACCATACGGCCGATACGCTCAGTCTTACCAGTTGCACTGTTAAGAATAGTGTCGCCTTTGTTTAGTTTACCAGAGTAGATACGGATAAACGTAAGGGCACCGAAACGGTCGTCCATGATTTTGAACGCAAGCGCACGGAACGGCTCGTCAACAGATACTGTTGCAACTTCGCCAGTAGGCTCACCAGTTTCTTCGTCAGTTAGTGGCTGAGGATCTACTTCTGTTGGAGAAGGTAGGAAGTCTACAACTGCGTCAAGAACTAGCTGAATACCTTTGTTCTTAAATGCAGAACCACAGTAAGTTGGGAAGAACGCTAGATCACGAGTACCCTTACGGATACAACGCTTGATGTCTTCTAGAGACGGCTCTTCGCCATCCATGTAAGCCATCATTAGGTCGTCGTCTTGCTCAACAGCAGTTTCGATTAGTTGCTCACGGTATTCGTTCGCTTTTTCAACCATGTCTGCTGGAATATCTACAACTTCGTAGTTCTCAGGAAGACCTGAATCGTCCCAGATGTACGCTTTCATGTCTAGAAGGTTAACAACACCTTTGAAGTCGTCTTCGATACCGATTGGAAGCGTCATTACTAGTGGATTAGCAGCAAGTACTTTCTTAACTTGGCCAACAACACGGTAGAAGTCTGCACCCATACGGTCTAGCTTGTTAACGAAAATACAGCGAGCAACGCCAGATTCGTTAGCATAACGCCAGTTAGTTTCTGACTGAGGCTCAACACCACCAGAACCACAGAATACACCGATACCGCCGTCTAGTACTTTAAGTGAACGATATACTTCAACTGTAAAGTCAACGTGTCCCGGAGTATCGATGATGTTCATGCGATGATCTTTCCAGAAACAGGTAGTAGCCGCTGACTGGATAGTAATACCACGCTCAGCTTCCTGCTCCATGAAGTCAGTAGTTGATTCACCATCGTGAACCTCACCAGTTTTATGGATTTTACCAGTAAGCTTCAAGATACGTTCTGTTGTGGTAGTTTTACCCGCGTCTACGTGGGCGAAAATACCAATGTTTCTGTATAAAGATAAGTCTGACATTAGTTCACTTTCATTGGTTCAGAGTAAAAAAACGGCCGGATTATAAAGGATTTTTGTACCAGATTTACACCTTTTTTAGCATAAACCTCAAATTCGTTTGCTAAAATCCGCACCACCATCAATTCTTTTCTATAAGTATCAACAACTTAACATGTTATGACACTTTTTTGAAAAATAACAAAATCACACCTCATCTTTTGAAGTGCGAACAATTGTTACTGTAACTTCATCTCTGTCGTGGTAGAGATGCCTCACCTTTACCGCAAATGCATCTTCTAACGCATTTAAACGGCTTTTTAGCAACGTCATGGCTTCAACTACAGTTTCATAACGTTGTTTCATAGGTAGCTTCAAGTTGAAAATCGCGTGCGTTGCCCAGTGTTTAACCAGCCAGTCACCCATCAACTTTGCTACCCTATCGGGTTGCTCTATCATATCACATACAAGCAAATCTACACGACCAAATTGTGGTCGATACGTAAATCCGTCTGCGGCATGATGCTCAACTAACCCTGTACTCATTAAACTGTCTGCTACAAGGCCATTATCAATGGCCTCTACATACATTCCACGCTTAACCAGTTGATATGTCCAACCACCTGGGCACGCCCCCAAATCAACTGCTCGTCCGCCCGTTCGAAGCACTTGTTCCTGCTGTTTTGCGCTCAGCATATTCACTAATGCGTCTTCGAGTTTTAGCGTCGAACGACTTGGCGCATCGCTTGGGAATTTTAGACGACAAATCCCCAAATGATCCGCACTTGCGTAATTGGGCAATGTATAGCCAATATGGCAAATTTCAAATGATTCAAAGAAAATATGTAGTTTGGGTTTTCCTGCGTTTTCCTTTGTAGTAAGCCAATTGGCTTTTCGAAGCGCTTGTCGCAAAGGAACGGTAAACTTTCTACAAAACTTTGCTAGGGTCTTCCCTTCTTCGGTATCAGGATATTCAACATCGACTGCGCCAAACAGTGGAAACGGTTTTTCTATATTGTTTAGCGTCTCTAATACCTGCCCTACACGGTCTTCTTTTTCAATGTCTGCCATACTGGCAAACACCGCAACTAGTTGTCGGGGGAAAATGCTCTCGCTAACCGCGAACTGACTCACTGTGTCCTCTAGCTGAGCAGCATCGTATAAATGATAGTGAACAAAGCCATTATTTTTCTTCGATACTGGGTAACCATAGCACCCTGCTTCACCATAACGCGTTGTTAATTCGTTGGCGGTGTCATTCTCATAACCCGGCCTACAATACGCTAAAATACTAGTTGTCATTACTTACCTTAATGGCGCGCTGGCCACGTACTAGAGTGAAAGCAAGCACTGCCCACCCCATAATGAAGAATAGGCCGCCCAAAGGTGTTACCGGCCCAAACCATTTTATGCCAGTGAGTGCCAACGCATATAAACTTCCCGAAAACAAAACGCCGCCCACCACGAAACACATCGCTGCGCGGTTAAGCCATTTAACTTCTGCATAAGTGGATAAAACTGGCAGTACTAGGATAGCAAGGCCATGATACATTTGGTAACGAACGCCAATCTCAAAAGTATTTAGCATCTGAGCAGATAAAAGGCTTTTTAGTCCGTGAGCCCCAAATGCGCCAAGCATAACACTTGTTCCGGCAAATATAGCACCAGCTGCAAGCAGCATGGGAGCCATGGACGATGTATTGTAATTTGTTGAACTCATTTGACACTCTTTTAGCACTGTTTGCTAACGTTTACTCGGTAGCGAATAATGTTGTAAGGCGATTACAGCGTTAATGTTAAATCGTATTTTTGATAAAGGCTGCTATCAGCGTTGAAGCATGCTCAATGTGTTCTTGATGTGTTTTTCCACTAGCCTTTCGTGGTTTTAAGCTGTGATCACCGTCAAGAAGAAACTCACAATGAATCGATGATGAAAGTGTATACGTTTCTACTTCATTTTGTGTACCAAACGTGTCGCGCTCTCCTTGCACAATCAGTATGGGTTTGGTGATTGTTTCGAGGTGCTCTGTTCTAGTCTTTCCAGGCTTTCCTGGCGGATGGAAAGGGTAACCAAGAATTGCCGCACCTTTTACGCTTTCAATGTCGTCTACCAACATTGTGGCCATTCGCCCACCCATTGACTTCCCACCGATAAAAGTAGGCAGTGATTGACGCGTTTGAGAAACGTGATCAACAACGTCTGAAAAATGCGCTAGCAGCTTTTCAGCTTTATCCGGCGGGCGGCGCTTTCCTGTCTCTTTAATAACTTGCATATAGGGGAAGTTAAACAAAACAACCTCGATACGATGTGCATTTAGCGCTTGTGCCACTGCCTGCATAAACTCATGCTCTTTGCCCGCACCTGCACCATGAGCCAGTATAAGCCTAGCCGCTGGGTTGGCGCCTTTGTGCACTTCAATATCAAACATCGTCTTGCTCTTCCTCGACTAACGCTAAAATCCAATCTCTAAAGGCAGCAATTTTGCCTAACTCTGCTTGTGATTCCTCGCACACTAAATAGAAAGCATCTCTACTTTCTACACGCTCCTCAAATGGCATCACGAGTCGCCCTGCTTCAATCTCAGGACGCGCAAGCACAGTATTGCCCAAGGCAATACCCTGCCCCAGTGCAGCAGCTTGAAGCACTAACATTGAGTGACTAAATACCGGCCCCTGATTTACATTCACGCCCACAACACCAACCGTTTTAAGCCAGTTTTTCCACGCTGCCCGACTGAGATCGTGAAGCAATACATGATGACGCAAATCAGATAAATCATTTAGCGGTTTAGGTCCTTGGAACAACAATGGCGAGCACAAAGGCGTAAGAAACTCTCGATGTAATTGGTCGGCTTGTAACCCCGCCCATCGCCCTTTTCCGTAATAAATGGCAACGTCCACGTCGTCTTCTAAAAAGCCTTCGTCAAAATCCACCGCTTTGATTCGAACATCGATATCTGGGTGCGCAAGACTAAATTTATGAATACGGGGTACCAGCCATTGGCTTGCAAAACTCGGTGGCATCGCCACGGTAATTGCGCCTTTGCTCCCCTTTGCTAATAACCGCTCTGTCGCTTCTTGGAGATGCTTAAATATATCTTTAAGCTCCAAAAAATACGCCTGTCCTTCTTCAGTCAGCAGCAAAGTTCGATTTCGACGAAGAAACAACTTCATCGATAAAAAATCTTCTAACGCTTTTATCTGGTGACTCACCGCAGCTTGAGTCACAAAAAGCTCATCGGCGGCTTTTGTAAAACTCAAGTGTCTCGCAGCTGCCTCAAAGGCTTTGAGCGCATTTAAGGGGGGTAAACGTCGATGCATATAAACTTTTCAACCCAGTGTGACCAAAGCATGACAAAAGCATTAGTTTTTCTAATGACCACCCATACTTTAACTCGTTTTATTTTTAACCCAATACTGACTACTATTTACCCGAAATTTAAAAAGAACTTTGAATTTCAGCGTTTTATACAGCTTACTTGTTAATCATTTTAACAAAAAGCAACATATTTTTAATTATTTTTATTAGGTGTGAAAATGAAAAAACTACTACTAGCTAGCGTGTCTGTAATGGCATTCGCAAGTGCCGCTGCAAATGCTAACGCACAACCAGAAAAGATCAATCTTCAATCATTAATTAACACTGCAATGACCAGCGTTAAAATGGCAGATGTACTGCCTGAAAATGACGCACACATTCTTGTAAGAAAGCAGTCAAAAGCAATTTTGGCTGAAGCCGTGCAGATAAAACTGCATGAAAATCTAATTGCTATGAGCAAACGTGAAGAGCGCGTGACCGTCGCAGAAAGCGAATAAGCCACTCTCACACCTGATACGCATGCCGGTGCACGCACCGGCATACGCCATCAACCTTACAAGATAACTAACGTCACGTATCGCTTAGGTATTACTGGTATCTAACGCATCAAAGCCTTTTACAAGTTCATCCAACGCTTTCATTTGCTGTAAATAAGGCTCTAGCTTAGCCAACGGCAATGCACACGGTCCATCGCATTTTGCCTCGTCTGGATTAGGATGTGCTTCAATGAACAAACCTGCAAGGCCAAGTGCCATGCCACTTCTAGCTAATTGCGCAGCCTGTGCTCGACGGCCGTCAGCTGATGTTGCACGCCCACCAGGCATTTGTAATGCGTGAGTTGCATCAAATATAACTGGCGCATATTCCTTCATCGCGTCCATACCCAGCATGTCTACCACAAGGTTGTTATATCCAAAGCAACTGCCGCGCTCGCATAAAATAACATTGTCGTTACCCGCCTCGCTTAGCTTGCCCATTATATGTCGCATCTCATGAGGGGCTAAAAACTGAGGCTTCTTAACATTAATTACATTACCGGTTTTCGCCATAGCAACCACCAAGTCTGTTTGACGTGCTAAGAAAGCCGGAAGCTGAATAACGTCTACCACTTCTGCCACTGGGGCTGCTTGATGGGGCTCATGAACGTCAGTAATTAACGGGACGTTAAACGTCGACTTAATTTCTTCGAAAATGCGCAAGCCTTCTTCCATTCCTGGTCCGCGATAAGACGTTACCGAAGAACGATTCGCTTTGTCGAAAGACGCTTTAAATACATACGGAATATTCAGCTTTTGCGTAACTTCAACATAATGTTCTGCAATACGCATTGCTAAGTCTCTCGACTCTAAAACGTTCATTCCGCCAAACAATACAAAAGGAAGATGGTTAGCGACTTCAACGTCACCAACGCGAATAATCTGTTGAGATTCAGACATGTTTATATCCAATATTAACTAAAAGAGGGGTTGCTTGGTGACTGCCACCATCGCTGTCGCCATAAGCACAGCTAACGCAGCAACAAAAAAGCCCCAACGTGCGACAGAGGTCTTGGCTTTCTTTAGCGCAAATAGGCCGAACACAATATAAAGCACAACGCCTATGACTTTGAATGTTAGCCATGCATTAACCAAGGGGTATTGAGATAGAATAACACAAAGCCAAATTGCACTTGCAAGTAATACTGTATCGATAATGTGGGGCAGAATTTTTACCCATTTTTTGGTGAGCGCGCTTGCATCAAACTGTGACCAAATAAATCTAAAAACGAAAAAAAGGATACTTAGTGCAACAGCCGTCAAATGAAGATGTTTTGCCATCATGTACATGGTCAATGTCTCGCTTATTGTTGTTATGGTTGTAAAAAAATACAGGTGCAAAAGCACCTGTAATTATCGTTGATTTAATTCGAAAAGTGTTACGCTTTTATGTGATATTCAAACTAAATGCCCAAATATCAATCACGACAGCTTCGCTGAATTATTTTGTGTCGTCAGGGTATTGCGCCTGTATCGCTAAAAATGCAGGTAAGTCGCTTAAAAGCAAAGACACTAACTCAGGGTCGAAATGCTTCCCACTTTCTTCGCGGATCACCGCTTCCACTTTATCGATAGTCCATGCTGGCTTATACGGACGTTCGTTAATCAATGCATCAAACACGTCGACAAGCGTTGCTATGCGGCTTTCGATTTGAATGCCATCTTGCGCTTTACCATCAGGGTAACCACGCCCATCCCAGCGCTCATGATGCTCTTTGGCCAATGTTGCAGCTAACTGAATAGTGGGTCGACTTGAATTCTTCAGTATTTGGTAACCGAACTCGGCGTGTTTGCGAATTTCAAAAATCTCATCTTCAGTGAGAGGCGTAGATTTGTGCAAAATCGATTTTGGCACAAAAGAGGTACCGATATCATGAAGAGGAATGGCGAGTTTAAGCGCGTTAACATCTTTTTCTTTTAGCCCTGCTTTTTGCGCAAGCAGTACTGACATCTCAATCATGCGTTTAATATGATTTGATGACTCGTTTTCGTGCTCAAGCACCTTACCAAGTCGCTCAATAATTTCACGCTGAGTTGCTTCGACATCTACCGTTTTAAGTACATTATCAAACGCGAGTTGCACACTATCAGAAAAGCGCTTTACAAGGTGTCTATCGCTTTCGCCAATTCTTCTAGGTAAACCAGAAAGATATAACAACGCCCCTTTATGCGACTTGCTATTACAATAAGCCACGACATGGTCTTCAGCGTAAACTATTTGTTTTTCGCGCATAGCTTTGGCGCACAAAGCGTATTCTTGGGGGCTGATTGCCTCTTTTAGCGCTACACCTTCCTTACTTGCATACTCGCCGTTGCCAGCAAAAACATAGAGCTCGTCTTTACCCATTGAGGATTTGACATTGCTTGGTGAATTAACCGTGTTTAACGTTCGTGACGTTGTCGCTACCGCTGTCGTAATGTAGGCCGCATCTTTAGAGCACCCTAATATTGAGGCTAACTGCTGGATGATACCCTGCATAAATTTTTCAAGGGAACGAGACGAAAACAAGTCGACCGAGGCGTCAATTATCTTTTCTAAACCGCGTCGGTTTTCTTCGATAACGATAATGTCTCTGTAGGAGCGTAGCGCAGCGATGATAACGGTAAACAGTTTTTGAGCCGTTAATTCAGTTTTTGATTTATAGTCGTTTATATCGTAATTGATAATAACGTCTTTCTCTGGGGCTTGACCGGGTTGCCCTGTGCGCAGAATTATACGAGTGAAGTGGTTATCGAGTTCGTTGCGAATATACTCGGCCACTTTTAACCCAGCGTCATCCGTTTCCATTACGACATCAAGTAAAACTACTGCAATATCATCGTGGTCTCTAAAGCAATTTTTGGCTTCCTCACCGCTGTAAGCACTGACAAATTCAAGCGTTTTACCATTTAAGCTAAAGTCGTTCAGTGCAAGTTTGGTAACGGCATGTACTTCAGGTTCATCGTCAACAATAAGTACTTTCCAACTACCCAGATCGTCATATTCATTTTCGTCATCGTCTTCTGCGAATAGAAAGTCGTCATTCATCTGGTACATCCTGTAAGGTAAAAGATTGTTATGCTTTACACTTTTTATTTTTATAGTGCGTCACAAAGATACTAATGCAAAACAGAATATAAGCAAACTTGCACGTTTTTCAACCACTAATTACACCAAATGTCACTCTGTCGTTTCCTCCGTAATCTTTAACCGATTTAACATCGCTAAATCCAGCTTCAAGCAGCAATGCTTGTATACGAGAAGCTTGATCAAACCCGTGTTCAAAGGCCAATAGTCCCTGTGCCTTTAAGTAATGAGGTGCATGTTTGATGATATGCTTGATATCGTCTAAACCGTCTTGACCTGCAATAAGGGCTGACTTAGGTTCAAAACGCACATCACCTTGAGCTAAATAAGGGCTTGTATCTTCGATATAGGGTGGGTTTGACACAATAACGTCAAACCTCAGATCGCCAAGGTCGCTAAACCAGTCGCTTTGTTTGAAGGTCGCATTTGAAATGGCATTTAACTTGGCATTCGACGTGGCCAAAGTCACCGCTTCTAAAAGAAAGTCGACACCAAAAACTTTGCTATCTTTGAGCTCTGAAGCGACAGCCAACGCAATTGCGCCGGTCCCCGTGCCAAGGTCACAAATATCAAGTGGAATGTCGTGCGCGGTCTTTAGGCGTTGATGAGCCCAATGCAGTACTTGCTCTACCAGTATTTCGGTATCAGGGCGAGGTATTAACGTGTGCGGTGACGTTTTAAGCGAAAGCGTCCAAAAGTCTCGCTGCCCAATAATGTAAGCGACAGGCTCACCTGATTGCCTTCTTTTCACTGCAACCTCGTACTGCGATTGCTCAATCGGACTTATTGTTTTATCCGGCCAAGTGAATAAGTGGGTTTGTGTTTTATTTAACACATGAGCCAATAATACTTTGGCATCAACCGAGGGCGATTCACCGCCCTCGAGTTGTTTTATTGCCCAATTGAGGGCGGTGTCAATTCGCATCGTTATTCGTCAGAAAGCGACGCCAATAAGTCAGCTTGGTGCTCTTGTAATATAGGGTCAATTAGCTGCTTTAAATCACCCTCTACAACTTCATCAAGTCGATAGATTGTCAGGTTGATACGGTGATCTGTAACGCGACCTTGCGGGAAGTTGTATGTGCGAATGCGCTCTGAGCGATCGCCACTACCCACCAAGCTTTTGCGGGTTGAGGCCTCTTCAGCGGCACGTTTTTCTTCTTCAATCTGATTCAAACGCGCTTGCAATACAGACATCGCTTTCGCTCTGTTTTTATGCTGTGAGCGCTCGTCCTGACATTCAACCACTAAGCCTGACGGCAAGTGAGTAATACGAATAGCAGAATCAGTTTTGTTTACGTGCTGACCACCCGCACCTGATGCGCGGAACGTATCAATTCGAAGTTCAGCTGGATTAATCTCAATGGCTTCTGACTCAGGAATTTCCGGTAATACCGCAACAGTACATGCAGAAGTGTGGATACGTCCTTGCGATTCCGTTTCAGGCACTCGCTGAACGCGGTGACCGCCTGACTCGAATTTCATAACGCCATAAACCCCGTCACCGCTAATATTAGCAATAACTTCTTTATAACCACCATGTTCGCCTTCATTGGCATTGACCAATTCAACACGCCAGCCTCTGCTCTCTGCATAACGACTGTACATACGGAATAAGTCGCCAGCGAAAATGGCAGCTTCATCACCACCAGCGCCTGCTCGAATCTCTAAGAAACAGTTATTGTCGTCGTTAGGATCTTTAGGCAGTAACAGCACTTGAAGCTCTGTTTCTAAGCGTTCAATGTCCGCTTTCGCTTCTTTCATCTCTTCTTGTGCCATTTCACGCATTTCTGCATCATCTTCGTTTAGCATTTCTAACGCAGACGCAAGATTTTCTTGGGCTTGCTGATAGGCATTAAAGCCAGCAACAACGTCTTCAAGCTGGCTAAACTCTTTGGATAGATTGCGAAACTTCTCTTGATCGCCGATAACATCAGGGTCACCTAACAGGGCCTGAACTTCTTCGAAACGCTCAACAAGATGCTCGAGCTTCCTAACTACCGACTCTTTCATATGCTTCTTATTACCTTATTTATTCTCTTCTGACATATAGTCAGACAATGCTAATGCTTGCCCTAGCCAACGACTTAACGCTGGATCATCGTGCATGGCGGCTTCGCGTAACGCCAATGTGGTAGGATGCAATAGCGCATTGGTTAACTTATACGCCATTTCTTCTAATACCGCTTCAGCTTCTTTTCCTTCTGCCAATTGTGCTTTGGCTTTTTCAACAATATCGTCACGCTGCGCCATGCCTTTTTGGCGATACTGTCTCACTAAATCGATTGATTGCTGCGACTGTTTCCATGTCATGTAGTCGCCAGCTTGCTTATCTATAAGCTTTTCAGCTTCGATTGCTGCCTGTTCTCGGTTTTCTAAATTCTTTTGAACAATATGCTGTAAATCGTCAACGGTATAAAGGTAAGCATCACCTAAGTCATTGACTTCTGACTCTATATCTCTTGGAACTGCGAGGTCTACAAGAAACATGGGCATGTTCTTTCGCTGCTTTAAAGCTTTTTCGACCATGCCTTTACCTATTAAAGGTAGTTGACTGGCCGTAGAACTGATCACTATATCGAAATCTTTTAGGTGTTCTGGCACCTGGGAAAGTGTATAAACACTTGCTCCGAGGGTTTCAGCCAATGCTTCGGCGCGCGCTACGGTTCTATTCGCAACCGCTATCTTGCTTACACCCTGCTCTTTTAAATGCTGCGCGACCAATTCAATCGTCTCGCCGGCCCCTACCAGCAGCACTGAGCGCTTGGGTAACTCGGCGAATATATGCTTGGCCAGCTGAACAGCTGCATAGGCAACGCTTACTGCGTTAGCACCAATATCGGTTTCGCTTCTCACGCGTTTTGCAACAGAGAATGTATGTTGAAATAACTTATCAAACTCGCTGTTGATCATTCCTGAGTGTTTTGCGTCACCGAAAGCTTGTTTTACTTGTCCAAGAATTTGCGGCTCACCCAGTATTAGTGAATCTAACCCGCTTGCCACACGCATGATATGCTTTACCGCTTCATCCTGCGCTAACACATAACTGTTGTTTGAAATTTCCTGTACATCTAAATGATGAAAATCACTGAGCCATTGCAGCAGTTTCTGGCCACTTTCATCTTGGGTATTCACATACAGTTCTGTGCGATTACACGTAGACACAATCACTGACTCGTCTACTCCTTCAAGCTTTTTTAGGCTCGCAAGTGCTTCCACCAATGAGTCAGGTGTAAAGGCCACTTTTTCACGTAATGCGACTGGGGCTGTTTTGTGGTTAATACCGAGGGCGAGTAAAGTCATTAAAATCTGTGCTGGCAACGTCGGAGCGGCATTGTACGAAAAAGCCAAAATGATTGAAAGTGTTGGTGAAACTGTGTTCCCATATTGTTACTACTATTTGTATTAATATTAATCAGGCGCATTTACTGAAATGATTCGCATTCTATTTTTATGTATCAGCACGTTTATTATGCTAAGTGCGTGTACCACTGCACCAAAAGGGCCACAGCACACGGTAAACCTTACTGCACAACTACAAAAAGTTGCCGAAGTTAACAAATGGCAAGTGCGTGGCAAAATTGCCTTTCGTCAGGGTAAAGAAGCGGCGAGTTTAAATCTAGTTTGGAAAAACGATTCTGGTAATTTCGAATTTCGATTAGCCAACTTTCTTGGCGTCACCATGGTAGACCTTAATGTTACCGATAATAAATCCGTTTTAGAGGCCGATGGTGAAACTTATATAGACGCTCAACCAGAACCGCTTATATATAATATTACTGGCATGATCATTCCTGTAGAATCTCTGCTCTCTTGGGTCAAAGGCCTTCCTCTTGAAAACGATTCTTACACGCTTACTGAAAAAGGCTTAGTTAATACTTTAGAAAGTACGTGCACCTTATGCCGTAACTGGAAAGTAAGTTATGGCAACTATGGAAGCGTTGAAACAGCAGCCAGTGACAACGTTTGGCTTCCACATAGTATTACACTTACACAAGAACAAACGGAAAATACACCGAAAACACAACTTAAAATAAAAATTTACGAGTGGACGCTCAATTGAAAACACAAGTAAACACAAAAGACTGGTGGCCTTCACCTGCCAAGCTCAATCTTTTTCTTCATATTCTTGGTCGCTACGAAAATGGCTATCATCAGCTACAGAGCTTATTTCAAATGCTCGACTACGGTGACAAGCTGGCCTTTACTATCGCTCAAAATTCAACCATAAAAATGTCCATGCCGTTACAAGGCGTTGCCGATGACGACAACCTTATTATAAAAGCAGCGCGTTTATTGGCAGAAAGAACACAATGCAAGCTGGGCGCAACAATAACACTTGATAAATGTCTCCCAATGGGCGGTGGCATTGGAGGTGGTTCATCAAATGCAGCAACCACCTTAGTTGCACTCAACCACTTGTGGAACACGGGTTTAAGTGAAGATGAGCTGGCAGCTCTGGGATTATCACTTGGTGCCGATGTACCTATTTTTGTAAGAGGGCTAACGGCATTTGCTGGCGGTGTTGGAGAGGAAATTACCCCTGCACCACAACCTGAGATGTACTATTTGGTTGCCAACCCTAATGTGCATGTGAGCACTGCACAAGTGTTCACAGCACCTGAATTGCCAAGAAATACCCCTGCAATACAATGGCAAGATTATAAATTTGAAAAAACTCACAATGATTGTCAGCAATTAGTCGAGAATCGCTATCCTGAAGTTGCAAAATTATTACAGTGGTTGGTACACTACGCACCGTCGCGAATGACGGGCACAGGTGCCTGCGTGTTTGCCACTTTTTCTGACCGCGCTTTAGCCGAGCAAGTTCAAGCAGAAATGCCTGATAATTGGCAGAGCTTTGTCGCAAAAGGTGTGAACCGCTCACCACTATTAGATAAATTAGAACAACAAAAATAGCGTGTACGCCACATCGGACAAGAACTTAAAAATTGGGGTATAGCCAAGTTGGTAAGGCAGCGGGTTTTGATCCCGCCATTCGTAGGTTCGAGTCCTGCTACCCCAGCCAAACCTCTTTTATCAACGCACTGAGGAACCACTTGTGCCAGATATGAAGCTCTTTGCAGGTAATGCCGTACCAGAACTTGCCCAGAAAGTTGCCGATCGCCTCTATACCAAACTTGGAAATGCCAAAGTTGGCCGTTTCAGTGACGGTGAAATCAGCGTAGAAATTCATGAAAACGTCCGTGGCTCGGACGTTTTTATTATTCAGTCTACCTGTGCACCTACTAACGATAACCTAATGGAATTGATCGTGATGATCGACGCATTGCGTCGCGCATCAGCTGGTCGTATCACGGCAGTGATCCCTTATTTTGGTTATGCACGCCAAGACCGTCGTGTTCGTTCAGCTAGGGTACCAATCACTGCGAAAGTAGTGGCTGACTTCCTGTCTAATGTTGGTGTTGACCGCGTTCTTACTATCGACCTCCACGCCGAGCAGATTCAAGGGTTCTTTGACGTTCCTGTAGATAATGCGTTCGGTACGCCTATCCTTCTTGCTGATATGGTAAGAAGAGATTTTGTAGACCCGGTTGTTGTATCACCTGATATTGGTGGTGTTGTACGCGCTCGTGCAACGGCTAAGCTACTTAACGATACGGATCTTGCCATTATTGATAAGCGTCGCCCTAAAGCGAACGTCGCTCAGGTAATGAACATCATTGGTGATGTGAAAGACCGCGACTGTATTATTGTCGACGACATGATTGACACAGGCGGTACGCTGGCAAAAGCAGCGGAAGCGTTGAAAGCGCATGGTGCTCGAAAAGTATATGCTTATGCTACTCACGCTATCTTCTCTGGAAATGCTGTAAACAATCTTAAAGAGTCTGTGATCGATGAAATTATTGTGACTGACTCTATCCCACTAAGTGCAGAAATGCAGAAAATGGGTAAAGTTAAGCAACTTACGTTGTCTGAGATGCTTGCAGAAACCATTCGACGTATTAGCAACGAAGAATCTATTTCTGCGATGTTTGAGTACTAATTGCACTTGATGTAAGCAAACAGCAAAAAGGCGAGCATGGCTCGCCTTTTTTAATTACATTCGCGAATGCAGCCCATTAGTTATCGTCGGTATCGTCATCTTCTTCGGGCATTTCAACATCAACTACCGGAACTTCGACTTCTTTAGTGACAGTACGCACTTCAACATCAGCTGTTTCTACTTCGTACTCTGGAAGTTCACCACCGTCGACGTCGACTGTTGGCATTTCTCCGTCCTCTGTTTTAACGACTTCATACTCAGGAATTTCGCCTGCATCAACGTCAACATCTGGCATCTCACCATCTTTCGTTTTATTTACATCGCACGCGCCCAGAGTAAGCGCAAAACTTGAGATTGCTAGAATTTTACCTAAATGTTTCATCATTTTCTCCTTAACGTATTGTTTCGCTGCGCTTATACATCCATGCACAGAAAATAAGGTATTGTGCTAAATAGCCCTTGAACCCAAAAACATATTTTGGGTTTAACACGCTCGTGCGACCTTAAAGACACCCTACCTTTCTTTGACAAAACGATTGTTGCAGTCATTATACCAAAGTGAATTACGTCTCAATTCTTATGAGATTCAAACGAATCTCGCCTGCTAAAAAATTTGCATTCAAAAAAGTGATAAAAAAGAATACTTTTTCTATGTATTACTCGTATGCACGACAACGCTAACCTACTGATTAAATTGCGTTTAATTCCTTCCCCTTCAATTAGATAGCGACGACATCAACGTTACAAAAGACACAATAATGCAGACTTTATTTTGTGACATGCATCAGGTAAATAGAGGTTAGTGACAAAATAATACAGGTGTGATTTGAAGTGATTTAAACCGGCTGTTAAGAAATGGTTATGGTCACAAGTGTATAATATGGTGTTAATCAATGTAGAAATTACTCAAGCTGAAAAAGAAGGAATGGCGTTTTACTCAATGCTTATCGCGCTAAACATATTTTGCCTCCACCTTCACTTTCTGCTAACACTATAGCCAAATAGTAGGTAAACACCTACCAGCTCGGTTGTTAATGTGTACAGCCGTAATTCTATTTACAAAAGGAAGAGAAATGAAAATATCCTCGCTATGTCTAATTACTGTAGCGACATCAACTCTGCTACTGTCTGGTTGCAATAATAAAGAAGAGAATGGAGACGCTACTGTGGCTGATAAAAAAGAGATGCAGAGTAATGCCGAAAGCGCCAAACCTAAAGCGCTAGAAGCAGAACCCGTCAAGCAAAGTGCGGCAATAGAATCGTCAAAAACGCAATCTGTCACACTCACAGGCTCTATTATATATAAAGAGCTGGAAGGCGGTTTTTATGCCTTTATTGCCGAAAATGGCGACCGCTATACCCTACATGGGCTAGACGAAACCTATCAAAAGAATGGGTTAATTGTCGAAGTTAATGGTGTTACAAAACCCGATGTAATGACATTCACTCAATTCGGTACCGTATTGCAAGTAAACACTATCAAGGTACTTGATACCAGTAAGGTGATTGATAACATTCAAACACAATAAACACACTATATAAGTTGCATCCGCATAAATAGTGTGATTACAAGCGCCTTAGTGGGCGCTTTTTGTTTGCTAGTAATTGTATGTTTGTAGTTGTGGTGTTAGAATTCGCCGCCCTTGAAATTCGAGGTGGTGTAATGACGTGCTTTTTGAGTACGGATAAACACAATTTAACAGTAGGTTTTGGTCGCAAAAACCTACACCATTAGACTTTATAATTGGAGACAGACAATGTCTGAAGCAATTTTTAACCTAGACGCATCTGTTCGTTCAGACCTAGGGAAAGGTGCGAGCCGCCGCCTACGTCGCGAAGATAAGCTTCCAGGTATCATTTACGGTGGTGAAGAAGCGCCAGTTTCTATCACGCTTGCACACAACAAAGTATTTCAAGCTTCTGAATTTGAAGCGTTTTACTCACACGTTCTTACTTTGAATGTAGACGGTAAAGCAACTGAAGTTCTTGTTAAAGATATGCAACGTCACCCGTACAAGCCAAAGATCATGCACATCGATTTCCAACGTGTAATCGCTGGTCAAGCTGTACACACTAACGTTCCTGTTCACTTCATCAACGAAGAGAAATCTGCAGCGGTTAAAGCTGGCGGTGTTGCTGAGCATCACCTAACAGAAATCGAAGTGACTTGTCAGCCTAAAGATCTACCAGAGTTCATCGAAGTAGACATGGCAGGCGTTGAAATGGGTCAAACACTACACTTGTCTGACCTAACACTTCCAGCTGGTGTAGCTTCTGTTGAACTTGCTAAGAACGACGAAGCACACGACCTAGCGGTTGTAACTGTTAAGCCTGCTAAAGGCGCAGCAGCTGAAGACAGCGAAGAAGAAGCTACTGAGGAATAATCCTCTTGGCTGATATTCGCCTTATCGTGGGTCTGGGTAATCCAGGCCCCGAATATGACAATACCCGACACAATGCCGGCGAATGGTTTCTAAACCAACTTGCCGACACCTATAACGCCCCGCTAAAACCAGAAACAAAATTCTTCGGTAAAACGGCTCGCATTACCATTGCAGGCAAAGACATTCGATTGCTCTACCCCACCACCTTTATGAATAAGAGTGGTCAAGCGGTTGCAGCACTTGCTAACTTCTACCGAATAGAACCAGAACAAATATTAGTTGCGTTTGACGAGCTCGATTTACCCCCTGGTGTAGCAAAGTACAAAGTGGGTGGCAGCTCCAGTCAGAACGGCGTGCGTGACATTGTGGCTAAAATGGGTAACAACAAGAATTTTTTACGTTTGCGTATAGGCATTGGGCATCCTGGACACAAAAGCCGTGTAACCGGTCACGTGCTAGGTAAGCCACCTGCAGATGAAAAAGCAGCAATTGACAGCGCGATTGATGAAGCGGTTCGCTGCACCGAAATTCTGCTTAAAGAAGACCTAAAGCAAGCGCAGAACAGGTTACACTCGCATAAAGCGTAACCGATTAACAGTGATTACTTTTCCAGACAAGGATCCATACCATGGGTTTTAAATGCGGTATTGTTGGCCTACCGAACGTAGGTAAATCAACACTTTTCAATGCATTAACTAAAGCGGGTATTGAAGCGGCTAACTTTCCCTTCTGTACCATCGAACCGAACACTGGTGTAGTACCTGTGCCAGACCTTCGTTTGGACAAGCTAGCTGAAATTGTAAATCCTCAGCGCGTTATTCCTACCACGATGGAATTCGTAGATATTGCAGGGTTAGTTGAAGGCGCGTCTAAAGGTGAAGGTCTTGGTAACAAGTTCTTGGCTAACATTCGTGAAACTGACGCAATTGGCCATGTAGTTCGCTGCTTTGACGATGAAAACATCGTGCACGTTGCTGGTCGCGTTAGTCCGAAGGACGACATTGACGTTATCAATACCGAGTTAGCACTTGCTGACCTTGAAACAACTGAAAAAGCGCTTCACCGTGTAGCAAAACGTGCTAAAGGTGGTGACGCAGACGCCAAGTACGAAATGAAAGTACTTGAGAAGATTAAGCCGCATCTTGACGAAGGCTTATTGCTTCGTTCACTTGAGCTTTCAAAAGAAGAACTGGCAGCTATTAGCTACATGAACATGCTTACGCTTAAGCCTACCATGTATGTAGCGAACGTTAACGAAGACGGTTTTGAAAACAACCCATATCTTGATCAAGTTCGCGAAATTGCAGCAGGTGAAAATGCGACTGTAGTGGCAGTGTGTGCTGCTATTGAAGCAGACATTGCTGAACTTGAAGATGACGAGCGTGAAGAATTCATGCAAGACATGGGTTTAGAAGAGCCAGGCCTTAACCGCGTTATTCGCGCAGGCTACAGCCTACTTACGCTGCAAACCTACTTTACTGCTGGTGTAAAAGAAGTGCGCGCATGGACCTTCCCTGAAGGCTCAACTGCACCGCAGGCAGCAGGTAAAATTCACACCGATTTCGAAAAAGGCTTTATTCGTGCGGAAATCGTAAGCTACGACCATTATGTAGAGTTTAATGGCGAACAAGGTGCGAAGGACGCGGGTAAATGGCGTTTAGAAGGTAAAGACTACATTGTAAAAGACGGCGACGTTATCCACTTCCGTTTTAATGTATAAAAGCGTTACCTTGATGTGTAAGCATCAATGACAAACTTTTGTTAAAGCCACCTGTTCAGGTGGCTTTTTTGTTTTAAGTTTGAGCAAACCTAAACACCCTGATATAAAAGTGTTTTCACGTCTCATCAACGGAAGCGAAATGAGTAGAAACACCGTATCTGACAAAAAAGCAGCCATCATTAAGCGTTTTACGCTAAAAACACTTATTCTGATGTCGTTGGGCGTGCCAATAGCAACGCTACCAGCGCTTGCTTCTGAACCTAGCGAGAAGTTGGCAAACACAAGTCAATCCACTGTGAACAGTAACACCGGTAAATGGTTTGAAGTCGCTCAACAACAAACTGTCACGTTTACTACACCATTAGGTGATGTGGTTATCGCGCTACACCCTGCCCTTGCACCTAAACATGTCGCTCGGTTTAAAGCGCTGATTAACGCTAAGTTTTACGACAATCAACATTTTTACCGGGTTGTTGATGGCTTTGTCGCACAAGCAGGAAGTAATGACAGCCATGATGCGACTAAATTCGAGCCTGCACTTTTGTCCGATATTGACGCTGAGTTTACGCAGCCCCTTTCTGGGAATGTCGTATCGATTGAAGACAAAGATATGTTTGCCCCTAAGACCGGTTTTTTAGACGGGTTTGCTGTTGGCATCGACAAAGATAAACAACAAATGTGGGGGTTACATTGTCCAGGTGTTGTTGCTTTTGCTCGTAACAGCGAAAAAGATACCGCGAGTACTGAGTTTTATATTGTGATTGGTCAAGCGCCGCGACATTTAGACCGAAATATGTCTGTGGTCGGCCGCGTTGTTAAAGGCATGGATGTTTTACAAAAACTGCCAAGAGGTAATCTCGCAAATGGCGGTGTACTCGATACATTGGTGGAAAACAGCACTATTCTTAGCGCCAAAGTACATAAGCCCCAAGATACCCCGTACTTTATACAGACTACAAACAATGAAGAGTTTAAACAGCGCATTCACATAGGTAGAACGCTCGATAACCCGTTTTTTCACGATAACAGTTATGGCCCTCGCCCAATCGATGTGTGCTATCACCAAACCAAAGCGACGACGACACCATAAACTCAATTATTTTGGTTAGCATGGAATTAAAATACGGCTTCAATGGTACGAGGCCGTATTTGTTAATCGCGGTTTAGCACTAAAGCATTGTATAAAACTTGTCCAATATGCTTTATTGATACTGCCTATCACTGCACTTTTGGCAAATGACAAACTATAATTCTATGCGGCAAGAATCTCTCAAGTTGTTCAAATTCGCCACTTTTTGAGTGTTATTCGTACCCCAGCGAACACTTAATAAGCATTTAGAAAAAGTTAGTAAAAAAGGGGTTGACGGTTGCCAGTCATATACGCATAATACGCGCCACTTCCTGAGAGGGAAGAGAAATAAAGAGGCTACGTAGCTCAGTTGGTTAGAGCACATCACTCATAATGATGGGGTCGCAAGTTCGAATCTCGCCGTAGCCACCATATTTCTCGATAATCTTAGGAAAATTAGCTGCGCGGAAGTGGTGGAATTGGTAGACACGCTGGATTTAGGTTCCAGTGCTTCACGGCGTGAGAGTTCAAGTCTCTCCTTCCGCACCACGACTGGGGTATAGCCAAGTTGGTAAGGCAGCGGGTTTTGATCCCGCCATTCATAGGTTCGAGTCCTGTTACCCCAGCCATTCTTTTTTAAGAATATTGCAGTTAATGTCTATGCGGAAGTGGTGGAATTGGTAGACACGCTGGATTTAGGTTCCAGTGCTTCACGGCGTGAGAGTTCAAGTCTCTCCTTCCGCACCAATTGGGGTATAGCCAAGTTGGTAAGGCAGCGGGTTTTGATCCCGCCATTCATAGGTTCGAGTCCTGTTACCCCAGCCAAATTCTTGAGAAACCGCTCACAGAGCGGTTTTTTATTGAAAATAAAAGTGTAAGGCTACGTAGCTCAGTTGGTTAGAGCACATCACTCATAATGATGGGGTCGCAAGTTCGAATCTCGCCGTAGCCACCAACTTTTATATTTCCTTAATTGGAAAGTCTACACATGCGGAAGTGGTGGAATTGGTAGACACGCTGGATTTAGGTTCCAGTGCTTCACGGCGTGAGAGTTCAAGT
The DNA here is from genome assembly GCF_028865455.1 of Alteromonas sp. 009811495. NCBI lineage: Bacteria > Pseudomonadati > Pseudomonadota > Gammaproteobacteria > Alteromonadales > Alteromonadaceae > Alteromonas > Alteromonas sp. 009811495. Next base: position 1,646,194 of record NZ_CP113972.1, on the reverse strand, counting down.
CTCTCCTTCCGCACCAATATTGGGGTATAGCCAAGTTGGTAAGGCAGCGGGTTTTGATCCCGCCATTCATAGGTTCGAGTCCTGTTACCCCAGCCATATTCTTGAAAAGCCGCTCTTTTGAGCGGTTTTTTATTATTTGCTATATCCAAGTTCAAAACTTCATAGTCACCCGCTTTTTTCTTCCCCCATTTTTGATAATGTCATGCTAGTATTGAGCTTTTATGACTGATGGACCTACTCTTTTCTATACCAGATCGGCAATTTAACCACGCGAAACTGCTATGCGGGTACGGTAGTGTTAATTTGCTGCGATGTGTTGTCTGAGTCCTAATAACAATAACAAAGGAAAGTGCGTGATCAACGAACTCGTTTCTATTGTAAACAACGTGTTGTGGGGAGATGGCCAAGTACTCATTATCATGCTTCTGGCGTGTGGTATTTGGTTTACGGTAAAGCTTGGCGGCGTGCAGCTGCGACACTTTGGCCATATGTTTTCCCTGCTAAAAGGCAGTAATACAGCAACAAAAGACGGCATAAGCTCATTTCAAGCGCTTTGTACAAGCCTATCAGCTCGGGTTGGAACCGGTAACTTAGCGGGTGTTGCCGTTGCCATATCTTTAGGTGGCTCTGGCGCTATATTCTGGATGTGGATGATTGCACTTTTGGGTATGGCAACGGGCTTTGCCGAAAGTGTGCTAGGCCAGCTTTATAAAGTGCGCGATGAAAACGGTGAATTTCGTGGCGGTCCTGCTTATTACATCAAACAAGGCTTAAATAAAACCTGGCTTGCAGTAGCATTTTCTTTGTGCCTTTTCTTCGGCTATGGGTTTGTATTTAGCGCCGTACAGGCCAATACCATTACAGATGCACTTAACAACGCCTATGCATTTCCAAGTGAATACGTAGGTGTTGCTATTATTGCCTTGGCAGCACTTATCGTTGTAGGTGGTTTACGCGGTATCGCACGCTTTGCTGAGTACGTTGTGCCTTTCATGGGTATAGGCTACGTATTAGTGGCACTTGCAATCACGTTTATCAATATTTCAGAACTGCCAGCTATGCTTCTCGATATCGTTAAATCAGCATTTGGTTTACAAGAAGCCGGTGCTGGTGCACTTGGCGCGGCGATTAAAAACGGTATTCAGCGCGGTTTGTACTCTAACGAAGCCGGAAGCGGCTCTGTACCTCATGCTGCAGCAAGTGCAGTGCCTAACCCTAATCATCCCGTTTCACAGGGTTATATACAAATGCTAGGCGTGTTTTTGGACACCATGGTGCTGTGTACCGCCACGGCATTTATTATTTTACTTGCCGGCGGTTCAAGCTCAGAGCAAATGGAAGGTATTCGCCTAACGCAAGACGCCATGAGCAGTCATTTGGGTGAAGGCGGAACAGACTTTGTTGCCGCTGCCATTAGCTTATTTGCCTTTACTTCTGTGGTAGCAAACTACGCCTATGGCGAAAGTAACCTGCACATGTTTAAGCTAGATAACCGCGCTGGACGCGCTGCGTATACCATTGGTTATTTGGGAATGATTTACTGGGGTGCGCAGGCAGCGCTTCCACAAGTGTGGGCAATGGCAGATATGGCGTTAGGCTTAATGACGGTAATTAATATTATCGCTATTGTGTGGATGACGCCGACTATTGTTTCTATCAGTAAAGACTACTTCAAGAAAAAAGACAGTGGCGAGAAAGTGGAATACAAAGCGGGCGATTGCGACATTCAAGGTAAGTCTGAAGACGGGGTGTGGGACTAACGCGCTCTAGTTAACGACTAGAAAAGGAGGCGAAGGCCTCCTTTTTTTGTTTTAGGTACTTGCCGTAATAGACAAGGCGGAATTTCACAACGCGACTGGCAAGTGTCCAGTCTTAACCCAAATCACTGTTTCTTCCTCAACGAAGGGGTGGTGTTGACTCATATGAGGGCTTCGAAGCCAAGTACCTTGAGGATAGCTACCATGTTCATCTTTAAACGTGCCAGACAGCACAAAGATTTCTTCGCCACCAAAATGTCGGTGAGGTTTAAACACTTCATTCGCTGGCCATTTTACCAACGCTACACTTTCATGCTCAAACTGATGCAAAGGCATCACCTGTAAACCACCCTGCCCCTGAAGCCATGGTGTCGTGTTCGTATTGACTCTCACCTCATCAAGGTCGCGCTTATCAAACTGGTTTAGCTTCACCAAAATTACGCACCCTTCTTTACTAAAAGGGCTGTGCTTGCTCCCAGGCGGGTTGCGAATATAAGTCCCTGCGGGATAGTCGCCATGTTCGTCAGAAAACACGCCTTCAAGTACAAAGATTTCTTCCCCTAACGGATGGCTGTGTTGTTTAAAACTGGCTCCTGCTTCGTACTTCACTATGCTGGTTGTGTGGCCCGACTCTCTCGCTTCGCGCTCAAGGGGCTTACGCCAAACCGTGCTTGACGGCGACGCCTGCCATGGCTCACTTTGCGTTTCAATAGCGAGTCGTATGTCAAAATTCATGTTTAGCATAAGCTACCTTCTCGTTTAACTTGTTAATACTTAATTTCTACCTGCCATCACGCCGCCATCTACATCGATAATGGCGCCAGTCGTCCAACTTGCTTGGTCAGACAATAGAAAAGCAATACTGCTGGCGACATCGTCTGGTGTACCTATACGTCCAATTGGATGAAAAGCGTCAAAAGAAGCGAGTACTTCATCCGTTTCATTCTCTGGAATAAAGGCATTGTAAATGGGTGTTTTTACCACCGCTGGCGAAACAGCGTTAACTCGAATATTGTGCTCGGCGAGCTCCATAGCAAGGTGTTGCGTCATCGCATGTAAACCTGCTTTTGCCATTGAGTACGCAGACGATGGCGTAGCCTTAACCGCTTGCTTTGCCCACATAGAGCCGACATTAACGATATTGCCGCCCCCCGCACTTTGCATTGCAATAGCCACTGCTTGGGTAATAAAAAACACGCTTTTATTAAGCGTATGGTATTGATCATAGTCACTCGGCGTGTGTTGCGTAAAGGCTGTCGGATTAAAATAGCCAGCCGCATTAACCAAATACTGATATGGTGTGGCTTGCGCTTTTACGTGTGCAATTAACGCTTCCACATCGCTATCTTTATATAAATCGACACTCAATGAGTCTACATTCACTCGACTATCTTGAACTGCGTTTTTAAGCGTTGCGACGGCACGTTCAAGCTTCTCGGTATTTTTACCCACAATGGTCACACTTACGCCACTGCTAACTAAGCTAACAGCTGTTGCTAAACCGATACCACTTGAACCACCTACAATTAAAGCTTTACCACTAAATGAAAACGTCATAATAACTGTCCTTCAATTTGAAAATTCGTGGTAACCTTACGCTTCAGATAAGCCAATGAATAGTAAGTATAATTTGGTACGGTAGGTACTTTTTGGTACATCTTTATGAATACTAAAGAAAAACAAATTGAAAGAAAGTTGCCGCCTCAAGACAGCGCGCGCATGGTCGAAACCATTTACGGCTGCAAATGGTCGCTTACGGTGTATCAATTGTTAGCTAATGGCGTCAATCGACCAGGGGAAATGGTACGCTCGGTTGAAGGGTTGAGTACAAAAGTGCTAAATCAGTGTTTAAAGCGCAATGTAGATTTTGGCATTCTTAAAAAACAGGTCTACCACGAATTACCGCCAAGAGTGGAATATGAAGTTACGCCTTTTGGTGAACGCTTTTTATCAGTACTAGAACAGATTGAGGCCTTACAAGAAGACCTCACGAGTACCGCCGAAAATTAGGCGTCTTTGCCTATTGTAACGCTATTATTGTGGCCTCAGCATTTCAAAATAATCTGCTTCACTGATGCTATAGTAGTCACCAGCACCACCACCTCGCATAACAGGCTCGCCTTTTAGTGTCTTATACACACCGTTTTCAATTAGCGATTTATCGATATGCACGCCCACTACTTCACCCATAATAAACCAGCTATTTACAGCCTCACCTCGCGCATCTTTTAGTTGAACAATGTCAGTCAACTTACATTCCATGCTCACAAGGCTCTCTTTTACGCGGGGTACGGATACGACTTTACTGTTGACAGTTTTAAGCCCTGAAATTGCAAATTCACTTTCTTCAGGGGGTAAGGACTTACTTGTCTGATTCATTGCGCTTGCCAGAGGTCTAGACACTAAGTTCCAACAAAATTCTCCGGTTTCTTGCACATTGACTAAAGAGTCTTTTTTTCCGCCTACACAGGAAAAGCCAATAATGGGAGGCGTGTAGTTAAGGGCATTAAAAAAACTGTAGGGCGCCAGGTTAAGCACGCCTGCTTTGGACTGTGTTGAAATCCAGCCAATGGGACGCGGCGCAATAATGGCGTTAAATGGATCATGGGCTAAGCCATGTCCATGCTGCGGTTCATAAAAGTGAAAATTAGCCAAGAAAACTCCTTATTGATAAATGCACCGAAAAATAGGAAGTCACGTCGCAAGCTTACGTTAGTTGCAAACATATCGCATGTCGTGCTTACTGTAATACTATACTGAACTTATATGTACGCTAATTCACTTAAATTCAAGGTGATCAATGAACGCAAGAACCGTCGCATTTTCACGAACTCGTCTTACCGAGCTCATGGTCCCCTCTTTCGCTAATTTTGGTGGCAAAGTACATGGCGGCGTTATTCTTTCGCTAATGGATAAAGTTGCCTATGCATGCGCTAGCAAACATGCGGGAGCCTACTGTGTAACGGTTACCGTTGATGGCGTCGAGTTCTTGCAACCTGTGGAAGTCGGCGACCTTTTGCACTTAGATGCAACCGTACACTACGTGGGTAACACCTCGTTAGTGGTTGGTATAAAAGTAACCACAGAAAGCATTAAAAGTAATGAAGTTAAACATACTAATAATAGCTTTTTTACCATGGTGGCTAAAAACGACACTGGCGAACCTGTGACGGTGCCAGAACTTGAACTTTCTACGCAACAGGAGATTCGCCACTTTGTGACAGCGATACGTAGAAGTAAGATGCGAAAAGAATCACAAGCTCGTCTTCAGCAAGACTACGACGCTTTTATCCCTGACGATGATGTTGCTCTATTAGCGACACACCGCTGCTTAATTAACCTTAACCAGTAAAAGCCGCAATGAAAAAAGGCCGATACAAGGTATCGGCCTTTAGCGTGCTGCACGTGTTGTTTAGAAAGCGTAGTTCACTTTTGTGTAAACAAAACGACCTGTGAACCCATAAGGTGAAAAACCTGAATACGGGAAGATGTTTGAGAATGTAGTCACATCGTCAACGAGATTTCTTGTCGCTTCTGGATATACATCAAATAGGTTATTCGCCCCTACTGAAATGCTCAAACCGTCGGTGATTGCAACGCGAACATCAAGATCAGTGATCCATTCTGATGGAATAATCTCGTTGCGCGCTTCAATTGAGCTAGGATCTTCAACCTCACCATAGCGCGTGGTGCGCAAGGTAGCGTTATAACGGTCATATGACCATGTTACCCCAAGGTTTACCTTACTCTCCGGTGACGCGGTTTCAAAGCGACGAAGCTCAACATCATTGAACAAGTTGCTTTGGTCGAAACCTGCACCTTGCAATACTTCTGGTGCATCAAGAATGTCAGTTACTTCATTATCATTGAAGTTAATACCTGCGTTAAAATTAAACGCACCTAGATTTGATGTATTCAACGTATAGGTCGACACAATATCAACACCTTCGGTACGTGAATTAATCGCATTTAGGAAGAAACGCGCACGGTTAGCGCCAGTACCCGCCAACAATGCTTCAATAGCATCACCTGATAGGTTATTAGACAGTACAATTCTATCGTCAATATCAATACGATAAAAATCAACCGTTAAGTTAAAGTCTGGTGTCGGAGAGTAAGTAAAACCGGCACTGAAGTTATCTGACTCTTCCGCATCCAAGCCCGGGCTACCTAACGCTTGCGCAACATCGCTTGACGGTGCAAATGTACCGGTTTCAGTGGGTACGCCATCAACAAATACCGTAGCAATTGAAGTGAAGTATTGCTGCTGCAGTGATGGTGCTCTAAACCCTGTCGAGACAGATGCGCGCAGTGCAAATGCATCGGTTAACGTTACACGGTGAGACATTTTCCAATTAAACGTACTGCCAAAGTCAGAATAATCTTCGTAGCGCCCAGCCACTGCGACATTCCAATTTTCAACAACATCGGCTTCTAGGTCCACGTAAAAACTGTAATTATGACGACTATTGTCACCCGCAGACGCTGGTGTGAACCCTGGGAATACCTGAGAACCAGCGGCACCAAAAGGGCCATTTACAGGGTCAGTTACCGCCCCGCCTGGGCCAAACGTACCACGAATGTATGAGCTTTCTTCGCCAGCTGTAATTTCGTAGCTTTCTCGACGATATTCAGCGCCCATTGCAAAGTTCATCTCGCTGTAGAAATATCCGGTATCAAGCAAGCGAGATGCATCAGCATTAACAATGGTAGTGGTATATTCTAAAGCCCCTGCGTCGAAACGGGTTTGGCTACTTGGGCCTAATGAGGTGTTTAAGCTGTTGACCACACTGTACTCAAGCTCATTGCCGCCATGAGTAAGCGACAAATCATAATTCCATACATTGCCATAACCCTTAATGCCGGCAAGCACTGACATGTCTGTAATATCAGTTTGAATGGATGGCAAGAAACCGTTTGGATAGATATCGAGTACATTTCGGCTATCTTGGGCACGACGATAAAAACCGCCACCGATAGAATCGCGAGTACTCACCCCCGCTGTGGCATAGAATTCAGCATTGTTAGACACGGCTTTACCTGCATTAACAAATAGCGCGTAGTCTTCAACTTCACCATTGCCATACACATGGTTATAGCGATTTACTGTAAGCTCTCGTTCATCCAGCGCGCCGTTTTCATCGCGGGCGTAGTTTTCCCTAGGGTCAAAGTCTGCGCGGTTTGATTGGCCTCGGTCGCGGTACTCCGCCGAAATATTAACAAAGCCGTCATCACCCCATTCAAACCCCATATTGCCACGCAGCGTAAACGTTTGGCCATCAGTGAGGTCACGGTCTGAACCGGTGTTAAATGCTAAATTCCCCTCTGTGTCAACACTGACACTCTCTAAATTCGCAACCCCATCCATAGAGGTAACATTCGCGCCGTAGGTCGCAGATACGTCACCGCCTTCGCTGGCGTCTTTCAATACAATATTAATAACACCTGCAATGGCGTCTGAACCGTATTGTGCGGCTGCACCATCACGCAATACTTCAATGCGCTTAATCGCGTTAGCTGGAATGGCGTTTAAATCAACCGCAGACGAGCCACGCCCCACTGAACCATTTAGATTTAGTAATGCTGATGTATGGCGTCGTTTTCCATTCACCAACACGAGTGTGTGATCAGGCGCCAAACCTCTAAGCTGAGCAGGACGCACGTGGTCGGTACCATCAGTAATTGAGGGTTGAGGAAAGTTAAAACTTGGCAGTAATGTATTGAGGATCATGTTGGTCTCTGTGAGACCTGTTGCTTCAATAGAAGACGAATCGATGATATCAATTGGAACTGGTGAGTCGTTAACCGTACGACCTACGCGACGTGAACCGACAATTTGTATTTGTTCGACGTCTTGTTCATCAATGGAGGTTTGCTCCTGTGCGAACGCACTAGAAGAAAACGGCATGCCTGCCATTGCACCAGCAATTAAGGAAAACTTGAAAACCGAAGCGTTAAATTTTGCCTGTTGCATTGTGATGTTCCTGAATGTTGTGAATTTTATTCAAAGCGCAGTGTGTTTTCACGCTTGCACATGATCAACTTTCCCTTTCGGCTACTTGTTAAAGTAGCCACTACAAAGTGGTCAAAGCTGATTTCTTTTTTCTGTCGTTGGAGTACTGTTAAATGCTAGGCGCGTCTGAACAGACTTATTATTGTTAGAAGTGAGGAGTCACTAGCATTAGCGTGAGTAAATCATAAATCAAATTACACATACAAGACTAAAGTTGTAATAAATTCTTAACTTCTGCTTACACTGACACACACCGCACGGTAATATTGTAAAAATGTGGGAGTTATTGTCTATTTTTCAGCATCTTCATGCATTTTGAGATCGGCTTAAAATAAACACTACATCAGTAAAATCAATCAACTTGGAAAAGTGGCAGCATCAATCAATTATGAAAGCACTCGTGCTAACAGGGCAAAATCAATATCAGGTCGTTTCTTACTTTTTAGACGGTATCGCCCACGATTTAACGTTACTTGGCTATGATGTTGATTTTCTCAATGTGCAAAGCGAGTCGACAATCAAAGACGGTCTAGTTCACATATTACCCTTGAATGACTATGACATGATCTTCAGCTTCAATGGTGTTGGACTTGGGGAAGTTTCTGAAAACTACAACACATTAGACTACGCAAAAGAAAAGCCCCTCTACGTATTCTGTGTCGACAACCCAATTCATTTAATGTTGAGATTTTTTGGTCAACCGGTAAAGGTGCTGTGCGTGGCGCAGGAGCACGAAGCTTTCCTACGCGCATGTGGTGTCGAGGCATATTACTTTCCTCATGCAGTACCATCCAATTTTTCAGTTCCATCTAGTCAGCCTGCTTCTGATACTTGTGCTATACCTCTTCTTTTCCCAGTGTCCTTTATAGACAAAAAGGCGTTTAAGAAGGAATTAGCACCTGTATGGGGTAAACTTGGGCAGGTCATTGAAGCCAGCCATACTGTCACTGACTTTCTTCAATTTATTGGTGTTATGCCCTCACCACAGGGTCCAGCCCGAACGCAGCTAAATGAAATGATTTTGCGGATTTCGGCAACGGTAGATAAATACCTGCGCGCCAAACAGCGAGAGGCCTGCCTTATTGACTGTGCAAATCAGAATCGAAGACTAACGGTAATTGGGAGAGATGTTACACGCTACAGTGAAGTATGTGACTTTCATCAATACAAAGATAGTGTGTCGTTTTCTGAACTCCTGTCTTTAATAGCACAATCTGATTTTGTTGTGCATCAATCACCAGGTTTTGAAAGAGGTTTGCATGAAAGAGTGCTTTATGCACTAGCCTCTGGCACGGGCGTATTGTCGTATCACGCGCAATTTGCTGAGTCTATATTTGCAAGCAAGGGCGTTTTTGGTTTTGAACACACCTTACCCAAGGCAACAGATAACGCTTATTTAGAAGCAGTAAAAAAAGGACAAGAAACCGTGCTTACACAACACACGTGGCACAATCGCCTCGCGCTTTTACTTAAATGACAGGTCGATAATAAAAAGAGCGCCTATCGCGCTCTTCAAAACTAATAAGTTCAAGTCGTTTCGGCAATAAAGGTGTAGCCGAAAAAAATTGACTGCCTATTTCGCTTTTTTTAGTTTCTTTTTCAATTTCTTAAGCTTCCCTTCTTGCTTTGAAATTTTCGCTTTTGTCACTTTAATCTCTTTCTTAAGCTTTTTAACTTTAGCCATTGTTCTATCCTTATTTTCAGTGTTTTGCTGACTTACAGCGTGTTTTGTTCATTGTGTTTGGCAATGAACTCGCGAATAAAGCGGCGTACTTCACGCGCAGCTGACGTATCGAGATCTTCGCATAACGAAATAAACTCAGCGCGTTCTTGATCATTGATGCGAATAATCATCTGGCTATTCTTTTTCTTCTTTTTGTTGTTTTTATCAGGCACTGACCACTCCACGCGCTATACACCATTCATTCGGTATATAAAAAATATATGCAGTGTATATACATTTCAAGTATTGATTTTGTATTGTGTTTTCGCTATTCATAAAAAAGTAACACTCATGTAATGAGATTGTCTTTTTGATTCGACAAAGTGAAAACCCAATAAGTAGTAAAAGAAGCGCTTTATGATTAATACCGAATCTTCCTCTCACCTTTCTTGTTTCATTGAAGCAATCGCTATTGCAAAGCACACAACATGCACAAGTTGTGAAGACCTAGTGCAACAGCTTCAAGAAAAAGGTTATGAGGACATTGTTACTGTAGATACAGTCAATGAATTACGCTCACAGCTAACTTGGGTGACACAGTAAGCTAAGGAGCTATCGTGTGACGCAGTTTATACCTCACGGTGAAGTCGCTGTAACCCGTGACGGAAGAATTATGACGGTAGAAGGCCGCGGGCCTTGGAATTTAGAAGCAGTGAAACGCTCCGAGCAGGCTGCACAAACTATTCTGCAAGATTTGTCGGATGGACCTTGGGGGGTGGTAATCGTAATTTACGGTGAGCCTATTCATGTTCCAGATGCAAAAAATCGTCTAGTAGAATTAGTCAAACAAGATATCGAAAACGGTCGAGTGGCCACGGCATTGGTTGTTGGAGAGTGTGACTCTCCAAACTTTGCCAAAAATCATTTAGGCAGCATATACCAAGACGCCGGTGACAACTTGGCATTCTTTGAAGATGTAACACAGGCGAGAAGCTGGGTACAAAAACAAATCGAAGACACTGGCGGTAAAAAGCTAATTACTAAAAACGGAAGCTAGGCTTCCGTTTTCACTTAGTAAACTTCTTACTTCGGTGACCAATCGAACTTTTTAAACGGCTCATCCACTGGCGTATCGGCCAGGTGATTCGTGTAATTACTCATTACCTTCTGTGCAAGAATAAGGATAATTTCTAGCAACTGTTGATGAGAATAGCCCGCATCATAAAATGCGCTCAATTGAGCTTGTTCTATATGTCCTCTCCCTCGCGTTACAGCAAGAACAGTTTCTTTTAGCGTATTAAGTTTTGTATCAGACAAGGTTTCGTCATTGCGAAGCTCTTCAATAAGGTCATCGCGTACCTTCATGCTTTTTGCAATGCCAGTATGGGCAGGCACGCAATAATGACAAGCATGCTCTACATTTACCACCTGCCAAACAACGGTTAGTTCTTCTGCGTTAAACGACGTTTCTTGTGCAAGCTTATGAAGTACTTGATAGCCTTCTAGCAACGTTGGGGCCTCTGCCATTACCGCATGCAAATTAGGAATCATGCCAAACGCTTTCTGCGAATTATCAAGTAGCGGCTTTGCTGCTTCAGGGGCTGTTTCTTTTGTATGTAACGTAAAATCGCTCATGTCACTCTCCTATCGATGTGAACAAAAAATCGAGATGCCGGTATGTACCACCACTCTTCTATACTGTACTGATGACAATAATAGGTTTACTTGAACGATCGTTCAAGCAATAATTGAACACATGTTCAAAACTTTCGTGAATAAGGTATGCGCCAATGAAATATGACCAAGACGATATTATCGAAAAGGCTACTGCTCTTTTTTGGAAACGAGGTTTCCAAGCAGCCGGAATGCGTGATATTCAGCAAGCTTTGGACATGAGACCAGGCAGCATATACGCGCGTTTTCAAAGCAAAGAAGGCCTTTTCAAATTGGTCGTCGATAAGTATGCGCAAGTAAGTCAGCAAAAGCTTAATGCTGTCGCTGAATCATCTTCGCCGCTTCAAGCGCTTCGCTCTTTTTTTGAAGATTCACTTGTTCATCCAAATGAGCAGCGCTATATGCGCCAATGTCTTTTGGTGAAATCTATCGCTGAACTCGACTTAATTGGTGAGATGGCCAAAAAGGCCGTACTGGAGGGCATGGAGAATGCAAAGGTCTGTTTCGAGAACGTAGTGGCCTCAGCGATAGATAAAGAGGAACTGCCTGCACATACGCCAGTTAAGCTCGCTGCAGACTGGTTACAAAATCAGTTTGTCGGCCTACGAGCATTTGCACTGATGCAAGAAGACACTGACAAGATCCAATCAATGATCGACAAAGTGCTGCTCGATCTTAAAGGTCAATGGCCCTCTAGTATTGAATCTAGCCATTAAGCAAACCTAAACCGATACATCCAGCACCACAAACTAGGTGACAAAACACACTTTTGGACTATACTTGAACTTCATTCGAACATTATTCGAATGGTACTCAAGTGTATCTCAAGGCATAAGTCACAAGACTATGCTTATCATTATTTAGTTCAAAAAGTGATTTAGTCATGGCACCAGCCCCCAAATTTAGCGTTGAAGAACAACAAGTAAAAATAGTAAACGCTGCTATAGAATGTATTCTGACGTCGTCTGTTACCAGCTTTACAATGGCAAACGTTGCCTCAAAAGCAGAATTATCCATGGGTTCTGTCTACAAACACTTTCAGTGTAAAGAAGATATTGTCATGGCACTTGCCCACCAATCTTTTTCACATATTTCTACCGTCTTTCAACGCGTTTTTGATCTCGCTCTTACTACTCCTGAGAAAGTCATTGCTATTTGCTTGCTCTCTCCAGAAAAAATGCAGTGCTTCCCATTTGCTAATGAACTCGAGTCTTTTGCTACCAATGATGCGGTCATCCAAAAAGCTTCAGCGCAATGGACTCAAAAAATGATAGATGCAGGTGCGCGATGCGAGCAGACGTTTAAAGCGCGTTTGTCAGACGGCATTACGGCTGATGAGTTTAAAGATGCGGTCAATGTTGAAGAGTTTATAGAAGAAATAACCGTTAGTGGGTGGGCAATGAACGTTGGTTACGAGCAAGTATTACGCGTTCAACAGTCGCGACAGATTGTCGAGGGCACAGCATCAATTATGGCGCCCCTTTCTCCTTCAGACCCACTTATTCGCAGTATGATACGCCTCATAAATAGTTACCCATGGCGTCACCCGCTCACACAAGACGCTGTAACTCGCGTCGTGAATCTGCTTACAGAATTACATTTTCGCTAATTGAGACCACTATTATGAATATTAAACGCTGGCTTATCAGTATCGCGCTTATCTTTGTTGTGATTGCCTCTTTGGGGTTTTTGAAGTTTCAACAAATTCAGGCAGCCATTGCTTTTGGAGAATCGTTCCCCGAACCATCGGGAAGTGTACAAAGTGCCTTTGCAAAAATTATGGAAATTGAAAATAGCTACGAGGTCATCGGTGAAGCAAAAGCGCCTAAATCGCTGCGGATAACCACAGAATATGCAGGCCCTATTATTTACGTTGGTTTTGCGCCAGGCGATAAGGTAACACAAGGACAAATACTGCTGCGTCAAGATAGCCAGATTGAACGCGCTAACTTAAAGGCAGCGAAAGCAAGATTAGCGTTAGCAGAAGCGCAGTTTAAACGGCAGGCCACACTACTTGCCCAAAATCGCACAAGTCAAAATGACGTTGATATGGCACAAGCCGATAAGTCTATCGCAGAAGCGGAAGTGGAAAATCTTTCTTCTGTTATTCAAAAGAAAACCCTTGTAGCGCCTTTTGACGGAATGGTAGGGCTTGAAGACTATCAGGTTGGCCAGATGCTTGATGCTAACACGCAAATAACCGAGATTGTAGGCACTAGCGATAAGATATGGATAGATTTTGCTTTGCCCCAAACCGCGCTGCAGCCAAGCATTGGCGATATGATAACCGTGTCGACCATAGGCCAATCAAGTACTGCATTGACTGCCAGAATTATTGCGAGAACCCCGACAGTTAACAGTACATCGCGACAAATTGTGTACCGAGCACTTCTGGATAATAGCAATAATGCGCTAAGCCCCAATCAAATGGTTAGCGTTACAGTGAACGGCGCGCCGAGCAAGCATGTTATTGTGCCTACCACATCCATTTATCGCGACCACACAGGCAACTATGTTTATGCGTTAAAGCGTGATAGCAACAATGATTGGCGTGCCCACCCTATTAAAGTGCAACTTGGTCAAAGAATAAAAGACAGTCAGGTCATATTAAGCGGCCTTACCGGTAATGAATTTATTGCAACAGAGGGCGCATTCAAACTTTCAGAAGGCCTATTGGTTTACACGCAAGCGACCAAAGCCGAGAGCGAAAGTGGAGAATAACCATGAGTATGCCTAACGATAATAAGCCCTCAATAATGGACGCCTTTGTAACGCGACCAGTGCTTGCCATTGTCCTTTCGATATTGATTTTATTAGCGGGGCTTAATGCCGCGAATACAATTTCAGTACAACAATATCCCAAGATAAAAAGTGCATCACTGGTTATCAATACGGTCTATACCGGCGCGTCTGCAGAAGTGGTTAAAGGCTATGTAACCGAGCCCATCGAACGTGTTACCTCAACCGTACCGGGTGTTGACTACGTTGATTCTGTGACAACCGCAGGATTAAGCAAAGTTACCGCGTGGCTAGAGCTTAATCATGACACTACAGATGCACTGTCAGATCTGACAACGAAACTTAATCAGATTAAATTCGAGCTTCCCACTGGTGCAGAGGACCCTGCTATCGATATTGTTCGAGCAGACAGTCCTTATGCCGTGTTTTATCTCGATGTGGAAGCAACCAATGAAACTCGCAGTGAAGTCAGTGACTATCTAATCCGCAATGTTGTACCGGTACTTAACGATATCAATGGCGTACAAAAGGTAACACTTGAAGGTGGTCGTAATCCGGCAATGCGAGTGTTGCTAGACCCCAACAAATTAGCTGTGTACGGGTTGAGTGCAAATGAAGTTTTCAGTGCTCTGCAATCCAATAATACGATAGCTACCTTGGGCTACAGCGAAAATAATCAGCAACGCATTGATTTAATGGCTAATACTAACCTTGCGTCTGTTGAAGACTTTGAAAGATTGATCATACGAGACGATGCGGGTAGCCAGTTAACGCTTAGCGATGTCGCAGATGTCACGCTAGGTGAAGCCGAGGGTATAGTCACCGCGCGTTTAGACGACAGAACAACGGTATTTCTTGCTGTTTGGGCACTGCCAGGCGCTAATGAAATAGATATTGGTGACGCCTTGTACAAAAAGCTTGATGCCGTTAACGCCACACTACCTGAAGGAATGCACATCACTACGGGCTACGATGGTACGCTTTACATGCGAGATTCCATCAAAGAGATATTTACAACCCTTATTGAGACAGTACTGCTAGTGGGAATTGTAATTCTGTTAATGATGGGCTCATTTCGAACAGCATTGGTACCATTGGTCACTATTCCTATTTCTGTTTTAGGCGCAATTGCTGTCATCTCAGCAATTGGTTTTTCACTAAACCTGTTGACCATCCTTGCAATTGTTCTATCGGTTGGCCTTGTTGTTGATGACGCTATTGTTGTGGTTGAGAACGTCGCACGTCACATGCGCGAGGGAAAACCTCGAATTCAAGCAGCGCTGATTAGTTCACGACAGTTATTAATCCCCGTGATCGCAATGACACTAACCCTAGCCGCAGTCTATGCGCCTATTGGATTTTTAACGGGCCTTACCGGTTTCTTATTTAGAGAGTTTGCTTTCACCTTAGCCATTGCCGTGTTAATTTCCGGTGTTGTTGCAGTAACCTTGTCACCTATTATGAGTGCATACGTAAACCCTGAAGGCGGCAAAGAAGGCCCGTTTACCAGAAAGGTCAATAGCTATTTCGACAGTTTACAACGTGGCTATCAACGCGTACTCGCTCACTGCTTTAATTGGCGTGCTCAAATTACCTTAATTGCTATTGTATTTTCGTTGTTGAGCGTCCCCTTTTATATGCTGTCACAAAAGGAACTCGCGCCCACAGAAGATCAAAGCGCCATCAATGTAGTGGTAGAGGCCCCACCAGAATCTTCTCAGCAATATACTTCACAGAGAATGAATGACACCGTTGAAGTATTAAACGCATCTGAGGGCGCAAAATTTACGTGGCAAATACTCACTGCATCAGCAGGGTTTGGTGGTGTTGAACTCGCTCCATTTGAGGAAAGAGAGCACTCCGTTCACGATATGATTTACGACCTTTACGGTCGATTAAGAAGCGTAACTGGGCTTACCTTGTTTCCCATATTACCCGCCTCACTGCCGACCGCCGGGCAATTTGATGTTGAAGTGGTATTTCGCACTACTGACGACCCTGTCACAATGAAAGAGTATGCAGATAAAATTATCAGCCAAGCAAACGCTTCGGGTAACTACCTGTTTGTTAATACCGACTTAAAAATCGATTTACCTCAGGCCGAACTCAAAATTAACAAAGCCCTACTAGCCGATTTGGGCCTATCGGTTCAAGAGGTCAATGACCAACTTAGCGTATTGATGTCGACCAACTTTGTTAATTACTTCAACAAGGAAGGAAAGGCATATCGAGTAATTCCCATTGTTAATGATGACAGTCGCTATAATCCTGAATTGGTACTTGATATGAAAGTACGTACTGACTCAGGTGCACTCGTACCGGTTTCGTCATTTGCTTCTCTGGACACCTTTACCAGCCCGCGCGTTCTGGGCTCCTTTAACCAGCAAAGCTCATTCAGAATACTGGCAGGTGTATTGCCTCATATCACCAAAGAGCAAGGGCTTAGCACCATAGAATCTATCGCCGCAGATATTCTCCCCCCCTCTTATTCAATAGACTACGCCGGAGAATCTAGGCAGTTACGCAAGGAAGGTAACACCATGTTAGGGGTGTTGGGCGTTGCATTGATCATTGTTTACTTCTTACTAACCATTCAGTTTAACAGCTTCAGAGATCCCCTTGTTGTTCTGCTTGGTTGCGCACCACTAGCACTTGCTGGCGCATTAATGCTGCCATTTTTGTCACTTACAACCATTAATATTTACAGCCAAATTGGTCTGGTCACGCTAATTGGTCTTATAGCCAAAAACGGTATCTTAATTGTTGAGTTTGCCAATCAATTACAGCTAACGGGCAAAAGTAAACTTGATGCTGTTAAAGACGCTGCAGCTACTCGACTCCGTCCCATTTTAATGACAACGGGCGCCACTGTATTAGGTCACTTCCCGTTGGTATTGGTAACAGGTGCGGGGGCCGAGGCACGAAACAGCATCGGTATCATACTTGTTGCGGGCATGCTGATTGGTACGTTCTTTACACTAATCGTGTTACCGCTACTTTATGAAAAGCTGGCTACTAATCACCAGCAAGCTCCTCATATTGCCGAGCCGCAACTACAACAGGCAGCCTAACACTCCATTTCAAGTGCTCAGCATTCGCTGAGCACTTTGTTTTAAATCTGCTGTCCTCACCGGTTCAACATCGCGGTTACTTGCTCTGCCGATGAGTATCTAGAAGTTCATCGCGCCGCAGGTACCAGACATAAAGTAGTGCTCACGTTTATTTCAGATTATACTTACGAATTCGTTCTTGTATTCGCGGTGTCATGAAGTTGCTTTTACGCGTTGCTATTACACTTACCTTTCTATTGCTGGGAACACTACCGGCTTTCGCGTTGCCCACCGACGATATTGTGCAATTACGCGAAGCGGGCAAGCTAGACGAGGCGCAGCAACAAGCCATAGCATTGCTTCAACGAGCCGAGCAACAAAGCGACACGCAACTTGAGGCCGACACGTTATTCCAACTCGGCAAAATTGCTATGGAACGCAACGACTACAAAGACGCACAACAATGGCTCAACCGCGCTCTTGCCCTGTACCAAGATACCAATAATGAGCTAGCTGCCGCGAAAACCTATCGCCAAATAGGGCTAACCTACCGCTACCAATCTAATTACACTGTTGCACTTGAATATCTTTATATGGCATTAGCGGTTTTCCAATCAAACGGCTCAGAACAGGATATGGCCAGCATCAATAATAGTCTTGGGGTTGTTCTTGAGAAAATGGGGCAATTTAACGAGGCTGTTGATTATCATCAAAAAGCACTTGAGTCGAATTATGCATCTGGCAATCAACAAGGCATTGCATCTGCGGTATATAACCTTGGTGATATTCGGCGTGTTATGGGCGATTACGAACAAGCACTTAGCTATTTTGAACAAGCGCTTACCATCGATGAAGCCAGTGGCAACAAAAAAGACATTGCCTACAGCAGTTACAAAATTGGCTATGTGAATATGCAAATAGGCAATTACGACATTGCTTCACACTACATGCAGCGTGCTCACTCCCTCTTTGTCGAAATAGGTGCTAAACGAGACATCGACTGGGCGCTTTCTGGCTTAAGTGACTTGGCAGTTAAACAAGGCAACTTACTTGACGCTGAAGTCATGGTAAAGGGAGTCATTGAGCGCGCTGAACAAGGGCAATACAAAAGTTTACTGCTAGACGGATATCAAACGCTTATTGAAATTTATACTCAGCAAGAACGCTATAACAACGCGTTAGCCCTTATCGAACAGGCGATTCCCCTTGCTGAAGAAATGGGCGAACTGCACCAAGTGTCACAACTATTGGCGCTAAAAGTTACCACGCTAGAAACGTTAGAAGAGGTCAATAAAGCCTACCAGGCATTAAAACAGCAAAAGCAATTAGACGAATCGCTGTTCAATCAAAAAAGACTTGATGCGCTTGCTTCTACTCAAGCCCAAACCGAGTTCATTCGTCGTGCGAACGAAATTGAGCTGTTAAAACAACAGCAAGCTACCCAGCAGGTTCAGGCTCAAAGCGAAAGAGAAAGCCGACAAACTCTCTTTCTAATTGTGCTTCTGTTAGGGCTTTTAGCATTTTTGATTTACTCTCGTCGAGCTCAGTCGAAATACACTAAACAATTAAAACAAGAAGTAAGTGCACGAACTGCAGAGCTCAAAAAAGCGAATGAAGAGCTTGCAGCAATGAGCCTTACTGATAAGTTAACTTCTTTACATAACCGACGCTTTCTTGAAAGCCACATAGATGCCGACATCACTACTGCATTGCGCAAATATCAACATAGCAACAATGTACGACCGCAAGAAGCCGATTTATGCTTTTTTGTCATCGATTTGGACAATTTTAAACAGATCAACGATACCTATGGTCATATCGCTGGCGACAAGGTATTACAACAAACGGCAAAACGACTTAAAGCGATATTTCGAGGGTCAGATTATCTTATTCGCTGGGGCGGTGAAGAATTTGTTGCAGTAGCACGGTTTATCGACCGGCAAAACGCCACTTTATTAGCAGAGCGCGTAGTCAGCGACATCAAACAAATACCATTTGTACTCGATGAGGGACAAACTAAGTCAGTCACCTGTAGTGTTGGGTTTGCCTGCTTTCCCTTTGCTTGTGAAAGTGAGCGAAAGCGCCAGCTTGTAAGCCCACTAGATACCATTTTTCACGCTGCCGATCAGAGCCTATACGCAGCGAAAACTTCAGGTAAAGCGACATGGGTAGGAGTGACTGATATTGTTGAATGCACAGCATTGCCATTACCTTCATCAGTAGCTGATTTAACTGCACTGGAGAACGAAGGCATGATCACTTTATCAAGAGAAAATAAGCCTTAATAACTGGGCAATGAGTAAAATCCCCATTAGCGGCCAAATCCACTTTGCCCACTTCGCTGCGTCCTCGTTACTCACGCGCATTTTAGAGCGCTCAATCAAAGGTATTACTATGGCCAATGCACCAAAAAGCACTGCCAACAAAATTAATACTTCCATTATCGTATTCCTATCGCGTACTTAAGTACTTGCTTCTTTGCAGGCTCAATGTTTTGCGCTACTGAAAGAAGCTGATTTCTTATCCATTTAATGGGGGCTATATCATTACTAAACAAGGTATAAAAGCCATCCATTGCAGTCATCATCACAAGGTTATCGCGCCGCCTTGGTGATTCGAAATCTCGCGAGAGCGCCTTTGCAAACTCCAAAGAATCTAATGGTGCATGATTTGCGGTAACCGACAAGAAAGTTTCTACATCTTTAAAGCCCAAGTTTACCCCCTGCCCGGCCAAAGGGTTAATAGTATGTGCCGCATCGCCTAGTAGCACGCAACAGCCTTTTACATAACTATTTGCATGAGAACGCGTTAGTGGAAAGATAGCTTTATCGACAATAGTGAATCGATTGTCGTTTTGGGTTAATTCGTGAGGAAATGCATTGATGACTTCTTGTGAAAGCTGCGTATTGTTCAAACTTTTAAGACGTTTAAGCTCATCAGCACTGTCATACCACACAAGAGACGCATAATTATCGAACATGGGCAAAAAGGCTTTCGGCCCGCTGGGGGTAAATTGCTGCCATGTTATTGCGTCAACGGGCTTGTCTAACTTTATGGTAATCCCCATCGCTTGCTGTGCGTATTGCCACCCTGTGCTGCCGATGCCTGCCGCTTGTCTCACTTGAGAATTAGCGCCATCTGCTCCTATAAGCCACTGAGCTTCAATACTATTGCCATTATCTAAAGTGACATTAGCGGTGTCGCCGAGCGAGAGTGATTGTACTTTAGTGCCGCTAATCACGGTGACATTGTCGTAATGCTCAAGGGCTTCTAGACAGCCTAACTGCAACAACCTATTTTCGACAAAATAGCCAAGTTGCTCAACATCAATACTGTCTGCGGTGAAGTCAGTACGATGTTGTGGGTCATCCCATACACTTAAACCGATATAGGGCTTTACACGCTTAGCCTTAATGTAATCCCACGCGCCTAGTGCTTTAAGAAGTGTGACAGACGATTCACTAATGGCCGAAACGCGAAGATCTGGACCGTCACTTTCGTTAAAAGCACTTGGCAAGTAAGGCTCAATTACCACCACCTTGTATTGTTGCTGAGCAAGACCAAGCGCTAGTGCAGCACCCACCATACCACCGCCGTTGATACAAAAATCGACCATTTACACTCCTTAAATCACGCACTTGCATTATGTCGTAAAACACTTCGCTGTGTGAAGTAAAACGTAGAATTGGTTTGCCTTAGATCAAATCTCAATGAATCATCGCATTACACTGGGAATATGCGTGCATAACAGGTAAAATATGCGGCTATTTTGAACATCTTCCAGCAACTGGGGCTGTGCGAAGCAAGTGTTAACTTGCCAATAAAGCACGACCACTTGTTTGGAACTCTATCAGGTTAACGAATAGTTGTTATGACTAAAAAGCTGTATATCAAAACCTGGGGCTGCCAAATGAACGAGTACGACTCGGAAAAAATGGCAGACTTACTCGACTCAACGCATGGCTACAGTGCTGCAGAAAGTGCTGAAGAAGCCGATGTAATCTTGCTTAATACCTGCTCTATTCGTGAGAAAGCGCAGGAGAAGGTGTTTCACCAGCTAGGCCGTTGGAAAACGCTAAAACAAGATAAGCCAGAACTAATTATTGGTGTGGGCGGCTGTGTAGCCTCACAAGAAGGCGATACTATTCGCCAGCGTGCACCTTTTGTTGATTTGGTATTTGGACCGCAAACACTGCACCGACTACCTGAAATGATCAATCAATTACAAGGTGGCGCAAAGTCAGTTATTGATGTGAGCTTCCCTGAGATTGAAAAATTCGACCGTTTACCCGAGCCTCGTGCTGAGGGCCCTACGGCGTTTGTTTCAATTATGGAAGGTTGCTCAAAATACTGTACGTTCTGTGTAGTACCATATACGCGTGGCGAAGAAGTCAGTCGCCCTGTGGACGACGTGTTACTTGAAATAGCGCAACTTGCCGGCCAAGGCGTACGCGAAGTGAACTTGTTGGGTCAAAATGTAAATGCCTATCGCGGCGAGCACTTCGATGGCACTATTTGTCGCTTCTCTGAACTACTTGAACTTGTGGCCGCGATTGACGGTATCGACCGCATTCGTTACACCACGTCTCACCCCGTAGAGTTTACAGACGATATTATCGAAGCGTATGCGTCTATTCCCGAGTTGGTTGACCACCTGCATTTGCCGGTTCAAAGCGGTTCAGATCGTATTTTGAATTTGATGAAGCGTGGACACACAGCGCTGGAATACAAATCTAAGATGCGTAAATTGAAAAAGATTCGTCCAAACATCAGCTTATCTAGCGACTTCATCATCGGCTTTCCGGGTGAAACTGACGCTGACTTTGAAGCAACGATGGATTTAATTCAGGCCGTTGATTACGACCTGAGCTTCAGCTTTATCTACAGCGCTCGCCCTGGAACACCAGCAGCTGATGCGGTTGATGATGTAAGTGAAGAAACCAAAAAGCAGCGTCTGCACCTTCTTCAACAGCGCATCACGCAACAAGCATTGCGTATTGCGCGCCATATGGTAGGTACCGAGCAGCGTATTTTAGTAGAAGGCCCTTCTAAGAAGAACCCAATGGAGCTTTCTGGACGTACAGAAAACAACCGTGTTGTGAACTTCGAAGGTACACCAGACATGATTGGTGAATTCGTCGATGTGAACATCACCGATGTGTTCACAAACTCACTACGTGGTGAAGTTGTGCGCAGAGAGAGCGAAATGGGCTTGCGTGTTGCAGTTTCGCCCCAATCTATTATGGCAAAGCATCAGGCAGACCTGCCAGATGAGTTAGGTGTGGGCCAATTTAACCCTGCCTAACAACACAATATTGAGTAAAGCGAGGAATAAAGTAGCTTGAGTACATTGGTAAGTAATGAATTTGATTTAGAACCGGCAGATACAAAACGTTTGTCCAGTTTATGTGGTCCCTTTGATGATAATATCAAACAGATTGAACGTAGGTTAGGCGTAGAAATTACCTACCGCAATAACGCGTTTAAAGTGTTAGGAGAACCACAGCAAATAAAAAGCGCCAGCGAACTTCTAAAGCTACTTTATATTGAAACGCAACCTGTCAAAGGTCGCGTTCCTGATTTGGAAGCTGAACAGGTTCACCTAGCCATTCAAGAAGCCCGCGTCATTGAGAAAGACGCGACTGGCGGTTACGGCAAAGAGGTGAACATCAAGACTAAGCGCGGTGTTATTAAGCCGCGCAATCCAAACCAAGCGCAGTACGTGGCAAACATTGTTAACCACGACATAACATTTGGTATCGGCCCTGCTGGAACAGGTAAAACCTATCTAGCAGTAGCCGCTGCCGTTGATGCACTGGAACGTCAGGAAATTCGTCGTATTTTGCTAACTCGCCCTGCAGTTGAAGCAGGTGAGAAGCTAGGTTTCTTACCTGGTGACCTTTCACAAAAAGTCGATCCTTATTTGCGTCCACTCTACGATGCCCTGTTTGAAATGCTGGGCTTCGAAAAAGTGGAAAAACTTATGGAACGCAACGTCATTGAGGTTGCTCCGTTAGCCTACATGCGCGGTCGTACACTTAACGACGCTTTTATTATTTTGGACGAAAGCCAAAATACCACGGTAGAACAGATGAAGATGTTCTTAACGCGTATTGGTTTTAATTCAAAAGCCGTAATTACGGGTGATATCACACAGGTGGACTTACCACGCGGCGCAAAATCAGGGCTTCGCCACGCCATTGAAGTGCTTAGCGAAGTAGATGATATTTCATTTAACTTCTTTAACGCCGAAGACGTTGTTCGACACCCCGTGGTCGCTCGCATAGTACGCGCTTATGAAATTCATGATGCAGAGCAAGAGCGCTTGCGCAAAGAGCGTAAAGAAGAAGCGTTAAGATTGCAGCGTGAGCAGGCGGCAAGTGAAGCTAAGCCAGAGACACCTGCTTCGACGCCGGCCTCAAATGCGAGCACCACAAAAAAAGACGATAGCCAATCGTGACCGCTATTATCGATTATCAACAAGCGTACGAAGGTGAAGAAAGCGTGCTAAACGCTATTCCTTCACCAGAACAGCTTACAATTTGGGCTAATGCCGTACTCGCTTTCGAAGGGCTAACTGAGCAAGAAATAACAGTCCGCTTTACAGACGAAGATGAAAGCCAAAGCTTGAATTATGAATATCGCGGAAAAGACAAGCCAACGAATGTGTTGTCTTTTCCCTTTGAAGCGCCGCCTGGCGTCGAAATGGACCTGCTAGGCGACCTTGTAATTTGCGCCCCTGTTATTAGCCGCGAAGCGGTAGAGCAAGAAAAGCACGTTATCCACCACTACGCACACATGACTGTGCATGGCATCTTGCATTTAATGGGTTATGACCATATAGACGATATCGAAGCCGAAGAAATGGAAAGCAAAGAAATTGCAATCCTTGCCGGTTTGGGTATTGAAAACCCCTACGAGGTTTAAGCGCAAACGCTTCATATAAGCCCTTGTAAAGCTTAACCATTTATACTTAATAACAATAAATCATTGACGACCAGCACGAAGCATTTTAACGTTGGCGTTGAACTAACTAGTAAACGGACATTATGAGCGACGATAATCCTCACTCTACCAACGGCTCATCAGGCAAGAGTTGGTTAGATAAACTAAAAAATTCAATTTCTGGCGAGCCGAGAAGTAAAGAAGAGTTAGTATCAGTCATTACTGATGCTGAACAAAACGAAATCATCGACCCTCAAACCCGCGAGATGATCGAAGGGGTAATTGGGGTAAATGAAATGCGAGTTAGGGACATCATGATCCCGCGCGCTCAAATGACCACTATAGATGTTGAGCAAAAGGTAGAAGAATTTTTACCTGTTATGCTTGAGTCTGCCCACTCTCGCTTCCCTGTTATCAGTGAAGACAAAGACCATATCGAAGGCATACTATTAGCGAAAGACTTACTCGCATTTGCTTTTAACGCCGAAAAAGAATTTAACCTTCGCGATATTCTTCGCCCAGCGGTTATCGTACCTGAAAGTAAACGTGTTGATGTATTACTTAAAGAGTTTCGTCAGCAGCGCTATCACATGGCCATTGTTGTTGATGAATACGGTGGCGTATCTGGTTTGGTCACCATCGAAGATATCCTTGAAATCATCGTAGGCGAGATTGAAGACGAATACGATACCGAAGAAGACGGTACAGATGACATTCGCCCATTAAATAAATCTACCTATTCCGTTAAGGCCTTAACGCCTGTTGATGATTTCAATGAGTTTTTTGAGACCAAATTCAGTGAAGAAGAAGCTGATACCATTGGCGGCATTGTGTTGAAAGCATTCGGGCATATGCCAGAAACGAATGACGAAATCACCATAAATGATATTCAGTTTAAGGTGACAAACTCTGACAAACGCCGACTAATACAGCTAAAAGTGTCAGTGCCATCACTAGAATAAGTTGACGGTATTCAAATGAAGAAAGCAGGTGTTTAATGGCACCTGTTTTTTTTGGCTTAGTGTCTTTACAGGCACTTTTTTGTGTAAACAGTATACGCCATTAACAACAATAAACACGGTTGCTTTTTTACTATCATGTTAAAGCCCTATATTCCCCATTTCCTACTTGTCCTTAGCGGCGCAAGCTTAACACTCGCTTTTGCCCCATTTAATTTATGGTTGATCACCATTCCAGCATTGGCCTTAGCACTTCGCCAAGTCATTAAATTAAAACACAAACCGTTTTTGGCTGGCTGGTTGTTTGGCGCTGGTTGGTTCGGTGCAGGGGTAAGCTGGGTGCACGTTAGTATTGCGGATTTTGGTGGCTTGCCACTTATTGCCTCAGTGGGCTTAATGGCATTATTGTGCGGATATTTGGCCCTATACCCTGCCCTTGCTACAAAACTGACAGCAAAGTACTTTTCGCCAACGCTATGGCCTATGGCACTGCCCTTTTTCTGGGTACTGGCTGAGTGGTTAAGAAGTTGGATGCTCTCTGGCTTTCCTTGGCTTTCACTTGGCTATAGCCAACTCGACAGTCCACTTAGCGGCTTTGCACCCATTATTGGTGAGACAGGTATCTCTGCGCTTTTGGTATTGAGTGCAGCCATGCTTGCATTGGTAAAAAACAGGCGCTCACTTGCTAACGCCACCATCGTTATTTCATGCTTATTTGTAAGTGGTTATGTGCTTAGCCAACACGCTTGGGTGCAACCTAAACACACTTACCGCGTAGGGATGGTACAAGGAAATATTGCACAAAGTTTGCGCTGGGTGCCAGAACAGGACGCCCCTACCATGCAAACTTATTGGGAGTTAACGCAAGGTTTGTGGGACAACGACTTAATCATCTGGCCAGAGGCAGCCGTGCCCAAGTTAGAACCACTCGCGCAGCCATATCTTGCTAAAGTCAATGAACGGGCGTTTAATGAAGGGACAGCCCTTATCACCGGGATTGTAAACTATAATTGGGAAACTGATGAAGCGTGGAACAACCTGATTGTCTTGGGTAAACGCACTGCCGATTCTGCAAGTCCAGACTATCACTATTTTCATAATAACCGCTTTTCCAAACACCACCTTTTACCTGTTGGCGAGTTTGTTCCTCTTGAAGACTTTCTTCGCCCCCTTGCGCCGTTATTCGACTTACCCATGTCGTCGTTTTCACGCGGCGAATTTGAGCAACCGAACTTAGAAGCAAACGGCATTAAGCTAGCGCCCGCAATTTGTTTTGAAATTGCATTTCCACGGCAAGTGTTAGCCAATATCCACGCTGATACCGATATGATAATCACCGTAAGCAATGATGCATGGTTTGGTCGCTCACACGGCCCAGCTCAGCATTTACAAATAGCCCGAATGCGTGCACTTGAACTAGGCCGTCCTGTGTTAAGAGCCACCAATAATGGCATTACTGCCTTTATAAACTATAAGGGGCAAGTAACTTCGGTACTTCCTCAATTTGAAACGGCAAGTATTACGGCACCAGTTATCGCAACAACCGGCTTTACACCGTATTACCACCTGCAAGATTTAGGTGTTTGGTTTATAGTTTTAACGCTTTTAGTTGGGGCGGTTTATATCAAACGAAACGATTCTAAAAATTAACGTACGCCCTAACACGCTCTATCAACTACTGTTATTGAAGGAATATGTCGTGACTTGGGCTACCCGTTTTACTAAATTATCATTCGCTGCAGCGTTTGCCGCAATAGCTTCTACTTCTGCAGCGTTAGCGCAAACGCTCGTCATAACGGCTGATCGCATGGTTGATGTTACAAAAGGCCGCATTGTTGAGCGCGCAGCAATTGTTGTTACTGACAATGTAATTAGTGCATCAGGACAACTCGATTCACTCACCCTACCAAGCGATGCCAAGCGCATCGACTTAGGCGATGCTACATTAATGCCGGGCCTGATGGATATGCATGTTCATTTAACAAGCGATGCAACACGTCATGGCTATAAACGTTTAGAAGTGTCTCTTCCTCGCGCTGCGATTACGGGTGTAAAACACGCCAAAGCAACTATCGAAGCGGGGTTCACCACCGTTCGAAATGTCGGAGCACCAGGTTTTGCCGACGTTGCACTACGCGATGCCATTAATGCAGGCGATGTCGAAGGCCCACGTATGTTTGTGGCAGGCCCTAGCCTAGGCGTCACCGGTGGTCACTGTGATAGCAACCTTCTTCCCTACGAATATAACAATTACAGTGAAGGCGTCGCTGATGGCCCGTGGGAAGTCAGAAAAATGGTGCGTCGCAATATCAAATATGGCGCAACTGTTATTAAATTTTGTGCCACTGGTGGTGTATTGTCGAAAGGGACAAAAGTAGGCGCACAACAATATACCTTTGAAGAAATGAAAGCGTTAGTGGATGAAGCCCATTTACGCGGTTTAACTGTGGCGACACATGCCCATGGAACAAGTGGTATCAAAGCCGCAATTAAAGCAGGCGTCGACTCAGTAGAGCATGTGAGTTTACTAGACGATGAAGCAATTAGTTTGGCGAAAGAGCATGGTACGTATTTTTCGATGGATATTTACGTTACTGAGTACATCTTAGGCGAAGGCGAAAAAGCAGGAATTTTACAAGAGAGCTTGGACAAAGAGCGAGTTGTAGGCAAAACCCAGCGCCAAAACTTCGAGAAAGCTGTTAAGGCAGGCGTAAACATGGTATTTGGCTCTGATGCTGGCGTTTATCCTCATGGCGATAACCCAAAACAGTTTGCACGCATGGTGCAATTTGGCATGACACCAATGCAAGCCATTCAAGCCGCTACCATCAATCCAGCGCGTTTATTAAAACAAGACGCAACACTTGGCAGTTTAGATGAAGGGAAGCTTGCAGATATTGTTGCTGTCCCGGGCAACCCGATGAAAGACATGAGCCTTATGGAGAACGTAGGGTTCGTTATGAAAGATGGGCGCATAGTAAAACAGTACGCGATGTAACTACTTAATAAGGCATTGCCATTTAAAAAGACATTGGAAAAATGGCGCTCTGATATTACATGAGCGCCATTTTTTACTTGAGCCTTTACTGCCTATTGGCTGCCTGCCGCTTGGATTGCCGTCAGAGCAATAGTAAATACGATATCGTCCACCAGTGCGCCACGACTCAAGTCGTTTACTGGCTTTCTCATCCCTTGAAGCATTGGCCCAATACATACCAAATCAAAACTACGCTGTACTGCCTTATAAGTGGTATTGCCGGTGTTAAGGTCAGGAAATACAAACACATTTGCCTTGCCAGCTACCGGGCTATTAGGCGCTTTGCTCTTGCCAACACTTTCAATTGCAGCGGCATCGTACTGAAGTGGGCCGTCAATAAGCAAATCAGGACGTAATTCTTGCGCTATTCTTGTCGCTTCACGCACTTTTTCTACATCGCTACCAGCACCTGATGTTCCCGTACTATAGCTAATCATTGCAACACGAGGCTCGATACCAAACATTTGAGCAGAAGTCGCAGACTGAATCGCAATATCTGCTAACTGCTTAGCGTCTGGATCAGGGTTAATAGCACAGTCACCGTAAACGAGTACCTGATCAGGCAATAACATAAAGAAAACCGATGACACTAACGATGCGTTTTCCGCGGTTTTAATAAGCTGCAGTGCAGGCCTTATGGTATTTGCAGTGGTGTTCACAGCGCCAGAGACCAAGCCATCCACATGATTTTGCTGCAACATCATTGTGCCTAGCGTTACGTTATCGTCTAATAACTCTTTGGCAACGACTTCCGTAACTCCTTTGTGACCGCGAAGCGCAACCAAGCCAGAGATATAGTCTTGTTTAATCTCACTGGGTGACAGAATTTCAACACCATCGCCCAACACTACACCTTGTTGCTCTGCAACGCGCCTAATTTCTGTTTCATCACCTAGTAGGACAGGACGAGCCAAACCACGTTTAGCACAAATTGACGCAGCAACTACGGTGCGTGGCTCATTTCCTTCTGGCAGCACAATACGCTTATTAACCTGTCTTGCACGATTAGTAAGATAAAAGCGGAACGCTGAGGGCGATAGTTTCTTCTGACGCGATATTTTTTGCGTCAGTGAGGTAACCCATTTTGCATCTAAACTTTCAGCCGTATGTACCATCACTTTTTCAATGCGCTGACTATCATCAACAGGGACTTCTTGATTAAACGCATGAAGATTTTGTGCGGTTTGCCAGGTATTAGTGTTCACCAGCATTACCGGCAAGCCGGTTTCCATCGCCTGGCTGCATAGTGCCATAATGTTTTCATCAGGCTCGTAGCCGCCGGTTAAAAGCAGTGCACCTAGCTTAGTGCCATTTAAGGCCGCTAAACAACACGAAACAAACACATCGCCG
The DNA here is from genome assembly GCF_028865455.1 of Alteromonas sp. 009811495. Lineage (NCBI taxonomy): Bacteria > Pseudomonadati > Pseudomonadota > Gammaproteobacteria > Alteromonadales > Alteromonadaceae > Alteromonas > Alteromonas sp. 009811495. Next base: position 1,617,007 of record NZ_CP113972.1, on the reverse strand, counting down.
CGATCACCAGACATCACAAGTAATGCGCCAGGCTTTAGAGTATGTGTCATATTGTGAATTTCACGGGCACAAAAGGTTACACTACTCAAGCGACGAATAGCCAAGTCACCTTCATTTAACAGTGTGGCATTTAAGTGCTTTGCAACATCAGTTGCACGAGGCGAAACAAGATCAGCACTCCAGTCAATCGTGCCTAGTAAACTCAACCCTTTCTTAAAAATGGGAAGTTCGCGAAGTGCCTGTGTGCGTGCTTCATCATGCTCAGGTGCCTCTATAGCACCAATGTCGGCTCTAAGTCGCCCATGTTCATCGAACGGCGCATTAACCTTGTTGAAAATACATCCCACCACTTTTTGGCTTTTGTGGCCGCCATAGGTGTCGACTACAATTTCAAGACGATGATTAAGATCGGTTACCGAGTCGTTACCCGGCACTGCAACAAAGACAATATCGGCATCAAGCGCGCGACTTATTTCCAAATTCAGGCGCTCAGCATAGGGGTGATGTCGTGTAGTAACCAACCCTTCTATTACAGTGACAGCTTCTTGCTCAGAGTTATCTTCAAAGCGTTCAATAATTTCTTCAAGTAGTTCGTCAGTATTATCGTTACTGATCATGCGCTCTACATAGTCTAGCGAGAAGGGAGTAATCGGCGATACGCTAGCGTGGTGCGCGATAATAGCAGTGGAACGCTCTTCCCCGTTGTCGCCTTTCCTCGGCTGCGCAACAGGTTTAAAAAAGTTTAGTTTAATACCTTGCTCTTCGATAGCACGAACAAGACCCATGCTGACAGTAGTAAGACCGACACTGGTTCCTACTGGGATCAACATAATTCGGCGAGACATAGCGACTCCTGTACGTGCCGTTAGTATATAACGGCAGTTTCTCTTGATAAAAATTAAGCGAACTTAGCCGCTTCGGCGGCAATAACCCACTCTTCGTTAGTGGGCACTACAAAAACTGATGTAGTAGATGAAGACGTGGAGATTTCTCCCCCTTTTCCAAATCGAGCCTCAAGGTTCTTTTGTTCATCAACTGTGATACCAAAATGTTTAAAATAGCCCATAGTGGTTTCGCGAATAAGTGATGAGTTTTCACCGATGCCACCCGTAAACACAATGGCGTCTAAACTTGGAACACTGACCATGTAACCAGAGATATATTTAGCAAGGCGATAACAAAAAATCTCAATTGCAAGCTGCGCACCTTCATGGCCTTTAAGCGCTTCATCTTCCAACGTTCTGCAATCATTGCTAAGCGCTGATATGCCAAGCAATCCAGACTGCTTGTTGAGTAGGTCATTAATTTCGTCAGCCGTTTTGCCAAGCTTTTTCTGTAACGTACCCGGTAATGAAGGGTCGAGGTCACCACAACGTGTTCCCATAACTAGCCCTTCAAGTGGCGTAAAACCTAGGCTAGTATCAACCGCTTCACCCTGCTCAATAGCAGATACACTGCATCCGTTGCCCAAGTGAGCGCTGATAATACTGGTTTGTGACACAGGCTTATTGAGCAAACCAGCAGTGCTATCTAGAATAAATTTGTGACTGGTGCCGTGGAATCCATAACGTCTGATGCCATGTTCTTTATACAATTCAATGGGCAGTGCGTAAATAAAAGCCTTTTGCGGCATACTTTGAAAGAAAGAAGTATCAAATACTGCAACATGCGGTAAGTCTGGATAAGCCATTTGGGCTGTGACTATGCCTTTAAGATTGGCCATATTGTGCAGTGGCGCCATGCTGGCATAGGCTTCAATGGCCGAAAGAACGTCTTCATTCACCAAGGCGGCTTGTTTGAATTTTTCACCACCGTGAACCACGCGATGTCCAATTGCAATAGGCTGCACACCGGTTTTTGCAATGACCCCTTGAATGGCATTAAGTGCTTCTGTGTGGCCTGCATTTTCACCTAAGCGCTGTTTAGATTTTTCACCATTAAGCTTATATGACAAACTAGCGTCACTGTTACCTAGACTTTCTGCAATGCCAGATAACCCTGCTACGCCAGTATCAGCATCTAAAATGGCAAACTTCACCGATGAGCTGCCGCAATTCAATACAATAACTTCTTTTTTCATTTGGCTTTTTAAGTAAAATTGTTGAGATATCGAGTCAGATCAAATTGTAGCATTTATAATCAGCAGCGTTGGTTAACGTTATGCTAAATATTCTATAAAAATTATCGCATACACTTGTTTTTGCTAAGGTCTTTGACTTTATTTATGAATAATGACTTCGCCGTTGCTTTCATGGTTAAGACGCTAATGGCGAGTAAAAAAGGTAAAATCAGCAATGCGAGTTGTCCTCATCGTTTTCTTTTTCATAGCTATAAGCACCAACAGTCTTGCTCAAGAAACCACTTTTGAAGATGTTTCTGACTATTTTGAAAGCGATATTCCCTATGAACAGAAACTACAGTTTCTAAAACAACATGAAACGATAAGTAAGCAGTGGACGTCTCTGCATCAAGGTGTCTTTCAGCAACTTTTAGGGACGACCTATGGCGAGATGGCAATGCTGGAAGAGGCGCAAGTACATCTAACCGCTTCTATCGACATTTTAACGTCGCAGCCTGAAAGTAAACACTTGGTTCACAGTCTATTAGAGCGGTCTTATTTTCAATATGTTGCTACCAACGATACCGCGGTGTACTGCCCTGACAGATACCGCGCACTCGAGATTGCCCGTGTGGTGAATGACCCTGAACAACTAGTACAGGCTCTCACTTCAGCGGCGTTTTGCGCCAGTGACACCCGTGATTTTGCGAGAGGCATGGGACTGTTACAGGAAGCCATTTCACTACACGATACTTACCAGTTTCCACCTTCACAAGAAGCGCTTATCTATAACGCAACAGGCAATATCTACAAACTCAACGGACTATATCAAGACGCGTACCACTACATTGGTAAAGCATTAGCTGCATGGGAGAGCATCAATAGCACAGAAAGTACTTTCAATATGCGCTTTACACTCACAGACCTTGCACTGCAGCTTGAAAAATTCGGCGAAGCACAACAACACGTGAATAACATGTTTTCTATGGCCAACGCAGCCAATGCCAATCAAGACTTTTTGTTCTTCAGCCATATAAGCCAAGGCAACGTTTATGAAAAACAAGGTTATATCGAACAAGCTTATCAGCAATTTCAAAAGGCACTTGCGCTAAAAGATACCACCGTAGAGGCAGGTTACATCAACCTGTTGTATTTCAAACTTAGCATTAGCGCTTTTAAATTAAAGAAATTCGAACTGGCGAAGCAGTACATTAATAACGTCGCCAACAGCCTCGATAATTTACCGCGTTATAAATTTGTAGTTGATGTACTTCAAACAGGGCTTGCGCAATCGCCCGATGTCATTGAAGTGGTTGATAAAGCGTTAGCATTAGACCATTTTCACGCACAAAGCATAAATGAGCTCATTGAAGGTCAGGTCATTTTAACGGCCTATACCCATAATGCCACCATCAATAGAATGGAAACTCAAATACTGCAGCAACAGTTAGCCGTTACTCAGCTCGAACTAGAAAATCAGTTAGCACGTGAACGCTACAATACGCTGGTCGTTTATGTCTTCATTTGCATTACGCTAGCGCTATCCATTGCTGCTTATTTTCTTTTACGAGGCAGAAATTATTATAGAAAAGCAGCGAATACAGACTTTCTTACTAAATGCTTTAACCGTCGCTGGGCATTCGAACAAGGCGAAAAGCGCTTTAAAGAGGCCAAACTCAACAATTCCTCAATGTCGGTTGTCGTATTAGATGTCGACTATTTTAAACATATAAACGACCGATACGGTCACGATGTTGGCGATAAGGTATTGAAGTTTATTGTAAGAACGTTAAGTGCTCAACTTAAAACGCACGACATACTTGCTCGCTTAGGCGGTGAAGAGTTTGTCGTTATTTTGCCTAAGTCTGACCTTGAAAATGCGTCACAGTTCGCAGAGAAACTGCGCTTATCACTGTGTGAAACGCCTTTTGTTACCAACGGTGAGCGACTTCGAATTACTGCCAGTTTTGGTGTTGCTACTCTAGACAATGCACTTTCATTTGAGCACATAGTTAACAATGCTGACAAAGCACTTTATGCTGCAAAAGAAAGTGGCCGAAATAAAGTTGAAGTAAAAATACAATAAAATTCAACACCTTAAAAAAATTTAGATTTTTTTCGCTTTTTTAGCATTGAAAAGAAATCAACCAATCCTATATATAATTTGTCGGCGCTGAAAGGTCAGGTCGACAACACCGCCGCCGCGAAGTCGGGGCACATTAATTTAAACATATTGCTTAATTTTGAGGATATGACTATGCGTACTATCGATCTATCTCCACTTTACCGTTCTTTTATTGGTTCAGACCACCTAGCGTCACTTATTGATGCAGCATCTCGCGCTGAGAAACAAAGCACTTATCCGCCGTACAACATCGAACTGTTAGGCGATGACAAGTATCGGGTGACCATGGCAATCGCCGGCTTTAGTAAAGATGACGTTTCAATTCAAGTTGAAGAAAACACGCTTACTATTACTGGTACCAAAAAAGCGGAAGAGAAAGAAAATAAAGAGCGTAAGTTCTTACACAAAGGTATTTCTGAGCGTAATTTTGAACGCAAATTCCAACTGGGCGATCACGTAAAAGTGCTTGCAGCAGATATGGAAAATGGCCTTTTACATATCGATATGGAGCGAGTCATACCTGAAGCCAAGAAACCTCGTCAAATCGAAATTGGCTCTCGCTTACTTGAGAACTAATACGTAAAAATTCTTGGTTTGTTTCCCAACTTTTTAGCGGCGCCGCATGGCGCCGTTTTTTTATTTGGGGATTCTTTTCTTAGAAAGTTTCTAGGTAAGTTTCTTGTTAAGCATTAGCGTAAAACGCAAAGGTTAATACGCCTTAGTCTATAAAAATCGTGTAATTGGCTTTACCCGCTTCAGACGATTGAAAGTGCCCGTGAATCTCCTTCCCCGCTAACTCTCCGGTAGCCGAGGCAGCTATTGCGTTAAATTCGCTGCTTGCAACGCCACCTATAAATTTACCACTGTGCACTAAAGTCACCGTTCCACGTAAACCATTTATCACACCAACAAACGATTCGAAGCCAGTAAACCTAGCTTCTGCTGGAGACTGATAACTCATAAGAAATTCAATGTCTGCCTCGCCTGCCATATCACCAGAGTAGGCCTGACTAATGGAAGCATGTGAAGTTTTAACCCCTTCACATTTTTCTGAAAGTGTCTCTTCTTCCCAACGCGTGATTAAGAATTGTCCTTTACATTCCATTACTTAAATCCTGAATTTTTTGCCATGCTAACCTGCTTCGCAAAAAAATCAAAGTGCGGAAATTGTAACAGGCTGTTCAGATAAGTCCTTTAAGCGTGGCAAGTCCGAAGGCATTACACGTGCTGGCATCTTTGATTTCGCCAGTGAGGATTCTTTCTCGTAACTCATTTAGTGCCAGCGGGACGATACGCAAATCTTCTTCCTCGACGTCAAGCTTCTGCTCGCCCTGACTCAGTCCTTTAGCAACATAGATATGATATCCCTGATTGCAAAAACCATAGGCCAGATACTGGAAACCCACGTAAATCATTCGTGTCGCCGAAAGGCCGGTTTCTTCCTTAAGTTCCCCAGCAGCAAGCTCTGCGGGGTCGGCATCAGGATTTGCCTCCCATGCGCCTTGGGGGAATTCAAGTTGACGCTCACCAATGGTATAACGATACTGTTCAACCATATACACAACATCATTTTCTATTGGCAAGATAATCGCAAAATCAGGCTTTTCTACTACACCATAGATACCTTCATTTCCGCTTTTGCGGCGAATTTTGTCTTCCCGCACCGTAAGCCATTTGTTTTGATACACCACTTTTGAATCTAGTGTTTCTATATCAGCCATCGTTTTTCGTATTCTTCTTTTAGACAATAAATTAGCGCGGTATTGCGAAATCAAGTTTATCTACAATAACGACTAATCGGCTTTAAATCCATCGATGGTATGCTGTAATAGCTGATTGTTGGCTTGCATTTCACCTGATAGATTTGAAAGATTCTGTGCAATTTCAAGCTCATGTCTTGCGGCTTCTTCCACTGTCACCAGTTCTTTGGCAATCTCTTCTGTCGTGACAGACTGCTGTTCAGCGGCGGATGACATATTGTTCGCCATATCCTCTACATTACCAGCGGCCTCTTTTACTTGCTCGGCTGTTTTGCGCCCTTCTGTGGTAGTTTCCATAGAGTTAGATATCGATTCAACGTTCTTATTAATATCGTTAACAACGACGACGCTTGCTTCTCTTAGACTAGACAGAAGCGTCGAAATTTTATCAGACGACTCTCGGCTACTTTGCGCCAGTTTTCGTACTTCATCTGCGACAACAGCAAATCCGCGCCCATGTTCGCCTGCACGCGCAGCCTCTATCGCAGCATTAAGTGCTAGTAAGTTGGTTTGATCTGATAATGTGTTAATAGTTTCTAAAATGGTAGAGATTTCGCCAACTTTCATCTCCATCTCGCCGGCATTTTTTTGCACGCCTTTAATATCATCGGCAAGCATTTCCATACTGTTTCTAATATTTTGGTTAGCTTTTAAAGATTGATTCGCCAACTCATCTAATTGCTTACTGGCACTAAGTGTATCAAGTGAGGACTGCGCAATTTCCCTGCTTGTGACTGCAACCTGCTCCACTGCAGAGGCTATATTTGCGGTCAGTTGTTGAGTATTCCCTGCATCTTTAAGCATTTCACTGCTGGCTTTCTCAAGCTGTGCTGATAACCGACTGCTTGTCGCTATTGATGTCCCTAAGCCTTTCACTAGATCACGCAGTGCTAGTATGGTGGTATTTACTGAACGAGATATCTCACCTAATTCATTGCTGGTACTCATACTCACATCAACGGTTAAATCACCTTGTGCGGCGATTTTATCCAAATTAGCAACGAGTACCTTTAACTGCTTGGTAATGATACTTATTAGAGCCTGATAAATAATTGCGATAAATACGATAACTAGCACAACCATAAGTATGGTAATGATAAGAGCAGAATAAGCACTACTCGCTTTATCATCGGCGTTTTGCTTAACTTGCTCGAACACCGTGCCTAATATTTTGGCTACTTGACCGATTTGTTCAGTCGCCATACCGAACCACTCACTGCTGCTAGGCAATGTGGTGAAATCTGGTGAATCTTGAATGGCTCGCGCAGAAATGTCATCAATACGCTCAGATACTGAACTTGAAGACAATGCTTTAAATTGACTAAGAAACTCATCACTAAGGTTCAGTACAAGCTTGTCTGTTAAGTAAGTAATCTCTCGATTGTAAGCTTCTACTTCATCTCTTACGGTTTCACTGATCGAACGCTTTGCCATGACCGCGTTCAGTTTACCCCGTCGCTGGCCTAGTTTTTCTTTCATTTGGGCTAGTAAAAGCCCTTGGGTTAGCAATTGCTTTGCACTGCTGTCTGAAACCAGAAGCGTAAACGAATTTGCCGCATTAAGTGCTCTTGAATTTAGGCCACTATAATATTTAAATGCCTCTTTTCCTTGAAGGTTGTCCACATTTGAACGTACGGAACCTTTATTGTTCTCCCAAGTGTACAGTGGATTCAAAATATTGTTCACTTGAAGCGTTTCAGGCCAATCACCGTTGGCGACAGTGCGAAGGTTATCTAGCGCGTTATCGGCTTTTTCTCTCTGTGCTCTTACTTTAGCGCGCGCTTCTTCAGTTGGGTTACCTAAAAAGCCTGCGGTTAGGCCGCGCTCTACTGCATGGTGATGAGCTACACGTTCAACTGCCGATACCAAGGTGACAAGGTCCGTATCCAAATCGGCGTTTACCATTTCAGTGCGGGATTGATTAATGTCTTTAAACGCTAAAAATGCAATAGACAAAAACAGTGTGCCTGTACCTATAAGCGTTAATTGGACGACGGAAAGTCGATTAATGAGTACCAAGATATACTCCTCCTTTTGTTCGACTAAACAGTGTTGAGCGCGCGTAGAATTAGACAGTTTAGACTATCAAGGGTGAGAGCTTGGATCTTACGTGTTTCTGGCGGATTCTTTTCGTTCTATTTAATTAAATAATCTCTTTGCAACGTAAAAACCAGAAAACGTACAAATATGTTGTTTCTCCACCCTTTGTACACAAAAAAAGTATAGGTGGTAATTTAAAAAGTGAGAGATGAATTAGCTAAATTATTATTTTATTTAGGTATAGATGAAAAAAAACGCCACTAATGCGTATTAATGACGTTTTTTGTTTAGGACAAGCAGAGTATAACTAAATGTATTCTACTTCGATGATTTCAACTTCTACTGCACCTGCTGGCGTTTGAATAGTTACCGTGTCATCAAGTTCTTTACCGATAAGACCACGGGCTATTGGTGAATTAACCGATATCAGGTTGTTTTTAATATCAGCTTCATCATCTCCAACTATACGGTATGTCGTTTCTTCATCAGTATCGACGTTCAAAATCGTAACAGTAGTGCCGAAAATGACCTTGCCTGTGTTCTCCATCTTTGTAACGTCGATTATCTGAGCATTAGAAAGCTTGCCTTCAATATCCTGAATACGGCCTTCACAGAAGCTTTGCTGTTCACGAGCAGCGTGATACTCGGCATTCTCTTTAAGATCGCCGTGCTCGCGCGCTTCAGCAATCGATTCGATAATACGCGGACGGGTTTTAGTTTTAAGTTCGTTTAATTCGTCACGCAGCATTTGAGCGCCACGCGCTGTCATTGGATACTGACTCATGAATACAGTCTCGCCTAACTAGTAATTTAAAACAGAAAAGTGCGCCGCATAGGCGCACTTTTTATTCATTCACACAAATGTAATACAACTAGGATACCTCGTATCCTAGCGTATGTCATTAGTGTTTAATTCTAGCGTGTAGTTCTTGAACCGAAGCTACTTTATTGCGGTCATCAGCCGACTTCGCACGAATAGTCGCAAATGCGGCATTCATGGTCGTTGTATAGGTTACTTTGTTCAGTAACGCTTCACGACGAATGTACACCGAGTCAGTGATGGCTTGGCGACCTTCAGTTGTGTTAATCAAATAGGCGTATTCACCGTTTTTGATTGCATCAACAATGTTTGGACGACCTTCAGACATTTTGTTCACAACTGTGCTCATGATGCCTGCATCATACAGCGTAGTTGCAGTACCGCGTGTCGCTTCAATTTTGAAGCCAGCATCTACAAGTGCTTTTGCCAGTTCAATCATACGAGGTTTGTCGTTATCACGAACCGAGATAAGTGCTTTACCCTCTTTCGGAAGCGGAGCACCGGCGCCTAGGTTTGCTTTAGCGTAAGCTTCTTCAAACGTATCGCCTACACCCATTACCTCACCCGTAGAGCGCATTTCTGGGCCTAGTAGTGGGTCAACACCTTGGAACTTAGCAAACGGAAGTACCACCTCTTTCACTGAGTAGAAAGGAGGAATGACTTCTTCCGTTACGCCCTGCTCTGCCAAGCTAACACCTGCCATTGCACGTGCAGCCACTTTCGCAAGTGGAATACCTGTGGCTTTAGACACAAACGGAACGGTACGCGCTGCGCGTGGGTTTACCTCGATTAGGTACACTTCACCGTCTTTAATGGCGAACTGTGTATTCATCAGGCCCACTACGCCAAGTTCAAGCGCCATAGCTTTCACTTGCTCACGCATTACGTCCTGAATTTCTTTAGACAGTGAATGCGGAGGCAGTGAACATGCAGAGTCACCAGAGTGAACACCCGCTTGTTCGATGTGCTCCATAATTCCGCCGATAACCACTTCTTTACCGTCGCAAATCGCGTCGATATCAACTTCAATGGCATCGTCTAGGAAACGGTCAAGCAATACAGGGGCGTCGTTAGACACTTTTACCGCTTCGTTTAAGTAGCGCTTCAGGTCTTTAATGTCGTATACGATTTCCATCGCGCGACCACCTAGTACGTAACTTGGGCGAACAACTAGCGGGAAGCCAATTTCTTCAGCCATCGCTAGGGCTTGCTCAACGTTAGTTACCGTCGCATTTGCTGGCTGCTTAAGGTTAAGCTTGTTCACCATCTGCTGGAAACGCTCACGGTCTTCAGCGCGGTCAATAGCTTCCGGTGAAGTACCAATAATTGGTACGCCAGCCGCTTCAAGTGCGCGTGCTAGTTTAAGCGGTGTTTGACCACCGTACTGCACGATAACGCCTTTCGGGTTTTCTTTAGCAACAATCTCAAGCACGTCTTCAAGGGTTACGGGTTCGAAGTATAGGCGATCTGACGTGTCGTAGTCGGTTGAAACCGTCTCAGGGTTACAGTTAACCATGATAGTCTCGTAGCCGTCTTCACGCATAGATAGCGCAGCGTGAACACAGCAATAATCGAACTCGATACCCTGACCGATACGGTTTGGACCACCGCCCAATACCATGATCTTGTCATTATCTGTTGGCGCCGCCTCACACTCTTCGTCGTACGTTGAGTACATGTAAGCCGTACTGGTAGAAAACTCTGCCGCACAGGTATCTACACGCTTATATACTGGTGAAATGCCAAAGCCACGGCGCGTTTCACGTACATCGCTTTCTGCTACTTTGGTAAGTTCAGCAAGACGCGCATCAGAGAAGCCTTTACGCTTAAGCGAACGCATAAAGTCTGCATCAATGCAAGGTAAACCAAGCTCAGCCACTTTAGCTTCAAGAAGAATAAGGTCTTCAAGCTGCACTAAGTACCAACGGTCGATGTTGGTAAGGTTGAATACTTCTTCAACCGTCATACCCATGCGGAAGGCATCGCCAATGTACCAAATACGCTCTGCGCCAGGCTGGCGTAGTTCGTAAATAACCTTATTGCGCGACTCTGGGTCGTCAAGGTCTACCATAGGGTTTAAGCCAGTTGCTCCTACTTCTAGGCCGCGAAGGGCTTTTTGCAGTGACTCTTGCTGGTTACGACCAATTGCCATAACCTCACCTACCGACTTCATTTGAGTCGTTAGACGGTCGTTTGCACCAGCGAACTTCTCAAAGTTAAAGCGTGGGATCTTAGTGACAACGTAGTCAATTGAAGGCTCGAACGACGCAGGTGTAAGGCCACCAGTGATATCGTTCGCGAGTTCATCTAGTGTGTAACCAATTGCTAGTTTTGCTGCCACTTTTGCAATTGGGAAACCCGTCGCTTTAGACGCAAGTGCTGATGAACGCGATACGCGCGGGTTCATCTCGATGATAACCATGCGACCTGTTTTAGGGTCTACACCAAACTGTACGTTTGAACCACCGGTTTCAACACCAATTTCGCGTAGTACAGCCATGGCAGCATTACGCATGATTTGGAATTCTTTGTCGGTTAGCGTCTGTGCTGGTGCCACAGTGATAGAGTCACCCGTGTGAACGCCCATAGGGTCGAAGTTTTCAATGGTACAAACAATAATGCAGTTGTCTGCTTTATCGCGTACTACTTCCATTTCGTACTCTTTCCAGCCTAGTAACGACTCATCAATAAGCAGTTCGCTAGTAGGTGAAAGGTCAAGGCCGCGGTGACAAATTTCATTAAATTCATCAATATTGTAAGCAATACCGCCACCGGTTCCGCCCATAGTGAAAGACGGGCGAATAATACAAGGGAAACCAATGCGGCTAAGAACATCATGGGCTTCGTCCATGCTGTGCGCAATTTCTGCACGTGGACATTCAAGGCCGATGTTTTTCATCGCTTGGTCAAAACGCTCGCGGTTTTCCGCTTTATCGATAGCATCTGCCGTCGCACCGATAAGCTCACAACCGAATTCTTCCAAAACACCATGTTTGTCTAAATCTAACGCACAGTTAAGTGCCGTTTGACCACCCATAGTTGGAAGGATCGCGTCTGGACGTTCTTTTTCAATAATCTTGCGCACTACTTCCCAGTGAATTGGCTCGATGTACGTTGCATCTGCCATTTCTGGGTCGGTCATTATGGTGGCTGGGTTAGAGTTCACCAAAATAACACGGTAGCCTTCTTCGCGAAGGGCTTTACACGCTTGCGCGCCTGAATAGTCAAATTCACAAGCCTGGCCGATAACAATAGGGCCAGCACCAATGATAAGAATACTTTTTATGTCGGTACGTTTTGGCATAGCGGGCTAATTCCTACTGCTTGTGTTGTTCAATGAGTTCAATGAAGTGGTCAAATAACGGTGCCGCTTCATGTGGACCTGGGCTGGCTTCAGGGTGGCCTTGGAAGCTAAACGCAGGCTTGTCGGTGCGGTGAATACCTTGCAACGACTTGTCGAACAACGAAATGTGAGTTACTTCTAGGTTATCTGGCAAGCTAGACTCATCAACAGCGAAACCGTGGTTTTGGCTGGTGATCATAACTACATTACGCTTGAGGTCTTTAACCGGGTGGTTTGCACCATGGTGACCGAATTTCATTTTCACTGTTGTTGCACCACTTGCTAGCGCAAGTAGCTGGTGACCAAGACAGATCCCGAAAACAGGAATGCCAGTCTCAACAATGGTTTTGATAGCCGTAATCGCGTAATCACAAGGCTCAGGGTCGCCCGGGCCGTTTGACAAGAATACGCCATCTGGATTCATGGCTAACACATCTTCAGCAGGCGTTTGTGCGGGTACCAAGGTGACTTTGCAACCACGGTCAGCAAGCATGCGAAGAATGTTGTTTTTAACACCAAAATCGTAAGCTACAACGTGGTATTTTGTTTCACTTGGCGTGACATAACCTTTACCAAGTTCCCAGCTACCTTCAGTCCATGTTTTTGGCTCAGTAATGCTTACTACTTTTGCCAAATCCATGCCTTTAAGGCCAGGGAAAGCTTTTGCTTGCGCTAATGCGCTAGACTCGTCTAATTCATCAGTACAAATGATGCAGCCATTTTGTGCACCTTTGTCTCGCAAAATACGCGTTAAACGGCGTGTATCTATATCAGCAATACCCACAACGCCTTTCGCTTTTAGGTATTCAGACAATGTTTGCTGTTGACGAAAGTTACTAGCAACAAGAGGTAGGTCACGAATGATAAGACCTTTTGACCAGATTTTATCTGCTTCAACGTCTTCGTCGTTAGTGCCGGTGTTGCCAATGTGTGGATAAGTAAGGGTGATGATTTGTTCAGCGTAGGATGGGTCGGTGAGAATTTCTTGATAGCCAGTCATGGAAGTATTAAAAACGACTTCCCCGACGGCGGAGCCTGTAGCGCCTATCGCCGTACCTTTAAAAACAGAACCATCCTCTAACACCAAAAGGGCAGAATTAGCCAAGTCAACCTCCAGATTAAGGATAACTATGTGTTTGTGCAGTTTTTTGCACAAACCCCACAAAAAACGGGAGTTATTGATAACAATACATCCCGTTTTACGATCTTTGCAGCTAATAAAACCGCACTCTTCAGCCATTTTCACAGCTTCAGAATACGAAATTCTGGCAAATTCCGGCGAGTATACATCACTCATCGAAAATGGCAAATTTATTTGTAATAATTTATCAAAATAACGCTTTTATCACCTTTTTTGCTCAGAACCATCGAAAGTACGGCTTATTGCTCATTAATAGTGCAACTTTAGGTTAACTTATTCGACAACTACTCATTGCAAGCGTTATCAGCTAGAGGAGTTACACCTTTAAATTAAGTACATCCACCATGGAGTATAGACCAGGTTCCTTGCCATACAACCATTGCGCAGCATGAACAGCACCTTTCGCAAAAGTTAATCGACTTGAAGCCTTGTGCGTTATTTCTAATCGCTCACCAATGTCGGCAAAAAGCGCAGTATGCTCACCTACAATGTCCCCTGCCCTGACAGTTGCAAAGCCGATTGTCCCTTGATCGCGCTCTGGCTCTTTTCCTTCTCTACCGTATACCGCACACGTCTTTAAGTCTCTTCCTAACTCATCTGCAATAGCTTCACCAATTGCCATTGCCGTACCCGAAGGTGCGTCTTGCTTAAATCTGTGATGGGCTTCTGTAATCTCAATGTCGGCGGTATTACCTAGTACACTTGCGGCTTGGCGAACCAATGACAACATAAGATTGACGCCAACACTGTAATTAGCTGCAAAAACAATTGGGATGTGCTTAGCAGCGTCGTTTAAAGCGGCTAACTGCTCGTCGTTAAGGCCAGTTGTGCCTATCACTACAGGCATCTTATGTTTCACGCACCACGCTAGATTATTTTCGATAATCGATGGAAGCGTGAAATCAATCATTACATCGGCGTCATCTCCTGACAGCAATGAAACCGCAGTGCAATCTACCTCTTTTTTACCAATTCCTGCTAGCTCACCCACATTCATGCCAACCCAAGGCGAGTCATCTCTTACCGTAGCGACACTAAGTTCTGCGTTTTCACTTAAGTCAAGTGCCTCTATCAGCACGCGTCCCATACGCCCATTGGCGCCAAATAATCCTACTTTCATCATTATGCTTACACTTATTCATTACCTTCAAACTTGCTGGCATTGTGCCAAATACCGAGCCTAATGCAATGTGATTATGGTATTAGATATATTAATGCCGATGGTACGGGTTGGTTTGTTTGCCCGCAAGCCAACCATAAAACAAAAAGCTACCCTTTAAACCAGTTTAATAGCCCCGTATTTTAGGTAATATGGTGGTTTATTTATTGGGATCGAAGAACTTTATATGGAAAAAGTGCTTATTTGGGATTTGCCCACACGTGCATTTCACTGGTTGTTAGTAGTAAGTCTTATTGCGCAGTATGTGACGGCCGAATGGCTCGATAATGCCATTCAGTGGCATTTTTATATTGGTTATTTCACGCTATTTCTTATTACGTTTAGGGTGATGTGGGGAATAATTGGAACTGAGCACGCCAGGTTTGCCAGTTTCGTGAAAGGGCCTCGCGCGGTTTGGGGCTACGCAAAAACACTTTTTGATAAAGACTCACCAGAATCTCTCGGTCATAACCCGCTTGGTGGCTTGTTTGTTATTGTTATGTTGCTGCTAGTGGCGGTTCAAGCCATTTCAGGGTTGTATATGACCGACGATGTATTTCTCGACGGTCCCTACCGCCAGTTAGCTGATGAAGAGACGTTAGCAATAATGAGCACAATACATCACGTAGCCTTTGATGCATTGCTTTACGTTATTGGTCTGCACATCGCAGCCGTTGTGTTTTACACAATCTACAAAAAGCAAAAACTTGTACCGCCCATGATAGATGGTGCCAAAGAAACACGAGACCTCGGCATTTTTCATTCCCGTATGCGTTTGGCACTGGCTGTTGCCATAGTCGCCGCAGCAATCGTCTATGTTGCTATAGAGGTGTACCCACCAACACCAGGTGCAGGTGAGTACTATTATTACTAACTATTTATTCGGCGTTTAATACCAAACCTTTCTCTTTCATAAGCGAGGTTATTTCGCTAACGCTGGCAGGGTCGTCAATGGTAGACGGTACAGTTACCGACTCATTGGCGGCTATTTGTCTAAGTAGTTTGCGCAAAATTTTACCTGAGCGCGTTTTGGGTAATCGATTGACTACAATGGCTCTTTTGAAACTAGCAACGGGTCCAATGGTCTCTCTTACACGAGTAATCAGTTCTTTTTCCAGCTCCGCTTCATCAATATTGACACCATCTTTGAGCAATACGAGTCCCACCGGCATTTGTCCTTTAAGTGCATCGTGGATCCCAATAACACTGCATTCTGCTACGGCAGGGTGCGCTGCAAGGACTTCTTCCATTTCTCCTGTTGATAGGCGATGGCCTGCCACGTTTATGACATCGTCGGTACGTCCCATGATAAAGACAAAACCGTCTTCATCAATATAGCCGTTGTCACCTGTACTGTAGTAGCCCTCAAATTCTCGCAGGTAACCATCAACAAACCTCTCATGATCCTGCCAAATTGTCATCATGCAGCCAGGCGGTAGTGGTAATTGAATTGCGATAGCACCTTTTTCTCCCCTCTCCTGCTCTTGGGTAGCACTTTGCAGTACTTTTACATTAAAACCAGGAGTGGGAACACTCGACGAGCCCGGTTTAGTTTGCATGGCTTCAATTCCCATGGGATTTGAGCAAATTGGCCAGCCTGTTTCGGTTTGCCACCAGTGATCAATAACAGGAACGCCCACTTTCTCATGGGCCCAATAATAAGTAGGAGGATCGAGCCGTTCACCAGCCATGAACAGCGTACGTAAACTTGAAATGTTGTATTGTTCAATGAAAGAAGCTTCGGGATCTTCTTTTCGAATTGCGCGAAAAGCGGTAGGGGCTGCAAATAAGACATTGATACGGTGGGCTTCCACCATCCGCCAAAATGCCCCAGCATCGGGTGTACCCACTGGCTTGCCTTCATACATAACCGTGGTCGCACCTTTGATTAGTGGCCCATAAACAATATAAGAATGGCCCACAACCCAACCCACATCAGATGCAGCCCAGAACACGTCATTTTGGTTAATGCCGTAAATGGCCTCCATAGAATAGTTTAGGGCTACCGCGTGCCCACCATTGTCGCGTACTACCCCTTTGGGCTTTCCGGTTGTACCTGAAGTGTAGAGTACGTAAAGCGGATCAGTTGAATCAAGTTCAGTAGCCGCTACGGCCTCGCTTGTAGACATAAGATAATCCCAATCGTGGTCGTATCCCGTATCGAGTTTAGCTTTGTGCTGAGGGCGCTGAAAAAGAATGCATCCATTTGGCTTATGTGTCGCTAACTGAATTGCTTCATCAACAAGTGGTTTGTAAGGCAGTAATTTCTTGCCTTCAATACCACAAGAAGCCGTAACAATGAGTTTTGGCGTAGCATCATCAATTCGAACAGCCAGTTCATTTGATGCGAATCCACCAAATACAACTGAATGAATGGCCCCTATTCGGGCACAAGCCAGCATTGCAATTGCTGCTTGTGGGATCATAGGCATATAAATAATAACTCTATCACCTTTGCCCACATTAAGCCTTGTTAAGGCCCCCGCAAATGTTGCCACCTCATTTAAGAGCGCTTCGTAGGTATAATGTGCAACTGTGTTTGTCACTGGCGAGTCGTAGATAAGTGCGGTCTTGTCACCGCGCCCTTCCTTAACGTGATGATCGAGTGCCAGATAGCTGGTATTAAGCTTGCCGCCCTTAAACCAATCAAAATAGCCATTTGAAGACGATGTGCAGCCTTTTTGTGGTTTGCTGAACCACGCTAGCGCACCAGACTTTTCTAACCAGAAGTCATCAGATGAATTGGTAGAGGCAAGGTATTCATTTTTATAGTTCATAACCATATCCATTGTAGGGTTTACTGAAACACTACAACGGATCGTTCAATACTGCTTATAAGACTTCAGGCTTATAGTCGACAAACCATTGAAAAAAATGAAAATTAATTGATTACTTTTACGAAAACAGTCGTTAAAAACACTTCGCTAATACTTCACTTCATTTGTCTTAAGAAAACGTGATTCACACTAGCCGCGCAATGAAAGGGTCATTGTGGTGTTGAGAACTGAAACTTATCTTTCCACTGTGAAACGCCCATGGGCTTATCAAGAAAGTAGCCTTGAAACGCGATGCAGCCACATTGTTTTGCATGGCTAAGTTGTTCTTCATTCTCTACACCTGACGCCACTACGTTTAGGCGCAAAGATCGTGCGAGATAACAAAAGTGCTTTACTGCCAACCGATCAGATGTAGAGCTTGCCAAATTAGCTATAAACTTTTTGTGTACTTTAATTTCTGTTAGCGGCAACGTCTGCAGTATATTGAAGTTAGTATTTGCGGTACCAAAATTGTCGATGGAAACAAGAAAGCCTAAATTGACTAATTCATATACTCTGGCTTGTATGGTGTTAACGCTGTCAACTAAAGCACTTTCTCTTAGCTCTAAAGAGAGTAAATTACGAGGCAATTTCCATTTATCAACGATTGCAATGAACTTACAAATGAAGTCACCCCGCGCCAGATGTCGCGCGCTTAAATTGAGCGATAGTAGTGTAGGCGCGCCATTCTCAATACACTCACTGAGTAGTTCACACGCCGCATTACACACCCATAAATCGAGGTCGGCGATGTAGTCGCACTCTTCGGCAACAGTAATGAAGTCTTGTGGAAACATCACGCCTAATTGTGGATGTTTCCACCTCACCAATACTTCTGACTTAGTAAGCTTTCGATCGTCATTGTATTGCGGTTGAAGTTCAATAAAAAACTCGCCTTGTGCCAGTGCGCGGTTAAAGGAATGCTTTATGTAGTTGTGGCGCTCAACGTCAAGGTTATTAACACGACAATATTCAGCTGAAATAACACAGTCCTTGAGGGGAAGGTAGCGTCTATCTGGTCTGTCGCATAACAAGTCAAACAACTTCCTACTGGATAAATGTCGGTATAATAAAATGCAACTTGATAATTGGGCATGCACTTTCAATAGGTCATTGTGCATATTGACTGGCAGCAAAACATGTTCCTGCAAGAGCATATAGGCTGTATCAATTGCTTTTGCTGCCTCTTCTTCCGAATGAAAAAATGCCTTTATAAACAGATAAAATGTGCTGCCTTCGGCCTTACATAACAGATAATCTTGACTCGGATTATTTTCAAAAACGCGATGGAGACGCTGTGCAAATACCCGCAGTATGTATCCCACGGTTGGCTGTCCGTATGCGCGCTCATATTCTTCGGTATTTTTCACTGACACCCGTAAGCAGGCACAATGAGACTTAAGTTGCTCAGATGAAGGGTTTAATTCATTAATATAGTGAGTAAGTAAATGGGTGTTTTGTAAACCCGTTACACTTTCTCTAAACGCTAACTCTTTTAAATGCTCCAATTGGTGAATGTGAGTCGTAGCGTCGCTAATGGTTGCTATTGAAATATTCTGGTTATGAATAGTGTTTTGGACCACTCGTATCTCACAGGCTATTCGCCGACCACTTTTATGACGTATTGCCTCAATTGAACCGCAGTTTGGCAAACATTGTTGCTCGTCTGTGGCATTCGCAAGAAGTATTGAGCGTTGTTGTGCATCTTTGCGATAAGTGATCAGCAACCTCACATCTTGCCCAATCAAATCCTCAGGCTTGAACCCGAGCATGGTATCTACGCGATTGTTTACAGACAAAATTGTGCCCGATTTATCAAAACTCATCACTACGACCTGAGCACTATTTAAAAGCGTAGCCATATATTCTGTAAAGTTCTGCTGAGATTCAGACAACCTCTGAACATCAGAGTCGTCTTGAATTGCGCCATACAGACGTGAAACTCTTCCTCGTTGTGCTCTTTCAGTTGAGTACTGCAAATGCGTAGTAAGCTTAACACTTTTGCGCTGACCTTTTGCATTAACAAAATCGAAGTAATGCACAAACGATTTATCTCGCCTAATCGCTTTGTGTAATAGTTTGCGCAACTGCTGACGCGTATCACTATCAAAAAAGTCGAATGCACGTCTTATGTTAATTTTCGACAAATGCTCTAGTCCTAACAACTCCTTAGTCACTGAAGTGGCCGTTAACACGCCAGAGAGTCGGTCTACCTCCCACGCCCCCACTTTAGACAGTGTACTAACTTCTTCTAATAAATTAATCTGGGTTTCTAAACGCTCAGAGTAAGGATGTTGCGACAATTGATAATGAAGGCCTATTTCAACTTTTTGTCGAGCAATATCGACGTAATCTTGCTGTTGTGCGGTAAGAAATGGCGTTTTGAAGAAAGAAAGTAACACACCCACAACTTCATTTTGAAGGTTGCTAATTGATGCGATGACGATAAAGCCATCTGAGAATTGCTGTAACGCCGACGGTAGTGCAAAATCGCATGCGGAGATTGGCGCACTGAGTGTGGTCATTGATACCATTAAACTGACATGCATTGGACATTTAATAACATCGCCTTCTAAAAAAGCATATTCGCTGTCTGTTTCAATGATAGTTGCATTTCCGTTATGTGGGTTGATAGACGCAAACAATACACAACGAGCGTCGGCTCGCTGCTTAGTATTATCAAGAAGCTTGTTGAACTGTTGTTGTGAACATTGAATGTTCATCAACATGCGTTTACTGCGTAAATCCATCTATGCCAACCTTTCGAATACTTGCTTATGTTGTAGCAAAACATTCGGCGTAGTACAGCATCCGGAAAAAAAACACTTGCGGGCTATAGGCTACAAGCGAATAGGAAAAGAAACGCCATCGAATACATTAAAACATTACTGAAAAACTGTTCGATATTCCAGCAATAATGAAAACAATATTCATTTCACTTAATAAATAAAAGAGTAAACGTGCGAACGTTGAGAGACGCAATAATCACTACAGCATTGTACGAACGCTATTAGACTAAAATAGGAATTTGAGTAAAGTGAGTAAGGCTAATGAGCAAAAAAGGCGCCTTAGTTATTTTTCGTAAGTCGCCTTTTATACAGAGAGTTAGTCTTTTTTATAATCGTCGTGGCACGATTTGCAGCTTGCACCTATTTTTCCGATGGCACCACGATAAGCACTCTCATCGCCCGCTTTTACGGCTGCTTGTAGACCTTGTGAGGCTGTTTTCAATGCCATTATCTTCGTTTCCACATCCGAAAAACTTTCCCAAATTTCGTCTTTCGCGCCTGTTTCCACATCAAATTTTCTTGTATCAACAGCGAGGTAATCTCCCATCATGTCAGCCAATTGCTCTAGGCGCACCGCATTGGTCTGCATTACGCTTTCATCGAACGGCAAGGCCCCTTTGGCCATGCCGCCAAGCGGCCCCATGTTACTTCTAACCAGCTGAAACATCGCTTGACGATATTGCGTAGCTGCCTTCGCGTGTTTTGCCGAAGAAGCTTCGGTTACTCCACTTGCAACTACGGTACTTGAAATTAGTGTTGCCGCAGAAGCAGCGGCTACCATTAGTTTTGAAAAACGTCTCATGCCTGTTCCCTTTAGGTTTATTTTTCACTTGGTTACGGTTCGCTTTAAAAAACGAAACTCGTTAATAATATTCTTTCATCGTGACTAAGTTTTTTGTTTAGCACAAGCGCTAATGTGCAATGCTGAGATGAAAGCACGGGTAAATCAGGACAATGGGTGTTAAACATTAGTCAATTCAGCCCACAGCCAAACCAAGCCGATATTACGAACAAGAGACTTCAGCCTGCATCATTGCCTCATCGCCGTTAAAGGCTACTCTGCATTGTGGTCTCATACTCGAATCCATTGATTCGAAAAACGTTCTCACTGCATCCATGAAGCCGTTCAGTACTCTGGTTGGAAAACTCGCTTTAAACGTTAACTCAGAACCACTATGATCACTTTTATTTCCTTTTGCTGCAAAATCAGCACTCACGCTCTGGGTACCATCGGCGGCATAAATTAAATATGAGGGTTCACCAGAAGGTTTGGTAACTAAAATAAAACCATCCCTATTGTTTTCGGAATTAAACCTTTCCCACATATCCGACGCTACTTTTGCAATACTGGTTTCTGACTGTCCATTTTCAATCACCGATGACCAGCGCTGTCCTGCGTCGTTCGTTACTGGCTCGGTGACACTCATGCCGTTAATTTTAACATAGCGCGAGGAGAAGCCGCCGCTGTTGGCCGCTGATTCCATACCCACCTTAATGCTATCTATAAAGGCCTTCGCACTCGAAATAGCCGTACTGGATTTCACCACTATATTGTAGTGTTCGAATTTAATTTCATCGCCACGGTGCACAATGATATCGGTATTAAATGAGACGTCGTCGCCATTTGGCTGTTTGAAGCTGGTGGTTAGTGTAAGGTACTCAAATTCGTATTTAACGCAGTATTGCATTTGGCTAGTTTCAAAGTTGTCGACACATCTATCGCCCACCTTGCCAAATCTTGCGCTGTAGTGTGAAAAAAAGATTGCACCACCAACCACTACAAGTAGTAAAAAGATGCCGATATAAAATAGTAACTTCGCCACTGCAAAATCCTTCTCGGGTATGAATTATCCGTAATTACCGTATTACAGTATCAAAAAAAGATTTTACTTTAAACGCGCTAGGAATAGCGCAATGGATGGAATGTTTCAAGAGAAAGCGTTGGCCAGCGAAATGGAAACGCATTACGCTGGCCGAAGAGTAAGCTGGTGAGACTTAGTTAGTTAAGTCGTCAAAGAACTTCTTCACACCGTCAAAGAAGCCTTGCGCTTTCGGGCTGTGCTTACCAGATGCCTTGCCAACCGAGTCTTCAAGCTCTTGTAGCAATTCTTTTTGGCGTGCAGATAGATTTACTGGTGTTTCCACCACAACCTTACACATCAAGTCGCCCATTGCACCACTGCGTACTGACTTAACGCCTTTACCGCGCAAGCGGAACATACGGCCGGTTTGCGTTTCTGGGCTAATTTTAAGCTTAACTTTGCCATCAAGTGTTGGCACTTCTAGCTCACCACCCAGTGCAGCGGTCGTAAAGCTTAGCGGTACTTCACAGTACAGGTTGTTTCCATCGCGCTGGAAAATATCGTGGTCGCGCACGTGCACTTGAACGTAAAGGTCTCCTGCTGGTGCACCGTTTTCGCCGGCTTCACCTTCGCCTGAAAGACGGATACGATCGCCTGTGTCAACGCCCGCTGGAATCTTAACATTAAGGGTTTTGGTTTTCTCTTTGCGACCGTGACCGTGACAGCTGTCACACGGGTCTTCAATGATCTTACCTTTACCAGAACATGTTGGACATGTCTGTTGCACTGCAAAGAAGCCCTGACGCATTTGCACTTGCCCGTTACCATGACAGGTTGGACAGGTTTTTGGCGATGAACCTTTCTTCGCACCAGAGCCATCACATACATCACATTCGACAAGGGTTGGTACGCGTATATCTACGCTCTTGCCACGCACAGCTTCCTCTAGCGACAACTCCAAGTTGTAGCGAAGATCTGAGCCTTGACGGGCACGAGACTGACGGCCACCACGACCGCCACCACCGAAGATATCACCAAATACATCACCGAAAATATCACCAAAGTCAGCACCGCCGCCGAAGCCGCCGCCACCACGATTTGGATCAACGCCTGCGTGACCATACTGGTCATAAGCGGCACGTTTTTGCGAATCTGACAGAATTTCGTAGGCTTCCTGGATTTCTTTAAACTTATCTTCCAGTGCTTTATCGCCTTGCGTACGATCAGGGTGATACTTCATCGCCAGCTTTTTATACGCTTTTTTGATTTCGCGTTCGCCTGCGCTCTTATCTACCCCGAGTACTTCGTAGTAGTCACGTTTCGACATATCGTTCACTTATCCTACTTTTTTGTCGATAAGCGTTTAACGCCCATCGAATCTACATCTGACTGTTGTGAAAATAACCTGACCTTTTAACTAAATGTTCCAAGTCATTTACACAACAAAGGCGCAACAAGAATTTCCTGCTGCGCCTGAACTGCTAAAAACAGCCCACTCACTATACCGTGGGCCTTTCGCAACAGCTTATTTTTTATCGTCGTCTTTCACTTCTTCGAACTCAGCGTCAACAACGTCGTCATCTGCTTTACCAGACGCTTGTTGCTCTGCACCTTCAGCGCCGCCAGCGGCCGCTTGTTGTGCTTGCGCTGCTTCCATCAGCTTGCTAGACGCTTGAATAAGTTCTTGCGTTTTCGCTTCGATTTCCGCTTTGTCTTCGCCTTTAGACGCTGTTTCAAGAGCAGTAAGCGCTTCTTCGATTGGCGCTTTGTCTTCAGCACTTAGTGCATCGCCCACTTCTTCAAGCTGCTTACGCGTAGCGTGGATCATGCCATCTGCTTGGTTACGCGCTTGAATTAGCTCTTCAAACTTCGCATCAGCTTCTTTGTTCGCTTCTGCGTCTGCTACCATTTTTTCTACTTCTTCATCACTTAGGCCTGAAGAAGCTTTGATAGTGATCTTCTGCTCTTTACCTGTGTCTTTGTCTTTCGCAGACACGTGTAAGATACCATCAGCATCAAGGTCGAATGTTACTTCGATTTGCGGCACACCGCGCGCTGCTGGACGAATGCCTTCAAGGTTGAACTGACCAAGAGACTTGTTGCCGCTTGACTGCTTACGCTCACCTTGTAGTACGTGTACTGTTACCGCAGACTGGTTATCTTCCGCTGTCGAGAACGTTTGCGACTTCTTAGTAGGGATAGTCGTGTTCTTCTCAATAAGCGCAGTCATCACACCACCCATTGTCTCGATACCTAGAGACAGAGGCGTAACGTCTAGAAGTAGTACGTCTTTAACGTCACCAGAAAGTACACCACCTTGAATTGCCGCACCTACTGCTACTGCTTCATCAGGGTTAACGTCTTTACGTGGCTCTTTACCAAAGAACTCAGTCACATACTTCTGCACAAGTGGCATACGTGTTTGACCACCAACTAGGATGATGTCGTTGATGTCGCCAACAGAAAGATCCGAATCAGCTAGTGCCTGCTTAAGCGGCTCAAGTGAATTCTTAACTAGGTCTTCAACCAAAGACTCAAGTTTTGCACGAGTAAGCTTAATCGCTAAGTGCTTAGGACCTGTTGCATCAGCAGTGATGTAAGGCAGGTTAACTTCTGTCTGTTGTGAAGAAGAAAGTTCGATTTTGGCTTTCTCGCCCGCTTCTTTAAGACGCTGCATAGCTAGCGGATCTTTACGAAGGTCGATGCCTTGATCTTTCTTGAACTCTTCAACTAGGTAGTTGATAACACGGTTATCGAAGTCTTCACCACCAAGGTGTGTGTCACCGTTAGTCGCTAGTACTTCAAACGTGTGCTCGCCATCTACTTCATCAATTTCGATGATAGAGATATCAAATGTACCACCACCTAAGTCGTATACCGCAACAACGTTGTCGCCTTGCTTCTTGTCCATGCCGTATGCAAGAGCAGCAGCAGTTGGCTCGTTGATAATACGCTTAACTTCAAGACCTGCGATACGACCCGCATCTTTTGTCGCTTGACGCTGAGAGTCGTTGAAGTATGCAGGAACAGTGATAACTGCGCCTGTTACTGGCTCGCCAAGATAATCTTCAGCGGTCTTCTTCATTTTCTTAAGTACTTCGGCAGAAATCTGCGGTGGCGCCATTTTCTCGCCTTTCGCTTCTACCCATGCATCACCGTTATCAGCGCCTACAATTTTAAAAGGCATGATGTCGATGTCACGTTGTACTTCTTTGTCTTGGAAGCGACGACCAATTAGACGCTTGATAGCGAATAAAGTGTTTTCAGGGTTTGTTACCGCCTGACGCTTCGCTGATTGACCTACAAGTGTTTCACCATCGTTTGTGTAAGCGATGATTGAAGGAGTTGTACGGTCGCCTTCCGCGTTTTCAATTACGCGAGGTTTGTCGCCGTCTAGAACTGCGACACATGAATTCGTTGTACCTAAGTCGATACCAATGATTCTACCCATTTCGTGTCTCCGAAAAAGTTTCTTAATTCTGTACTTTTAGTGGGGTTATTCCCCAATCTTTTCAATAGTTGTCAGTAAAAAAACTGACATTTTTGTGTGTTTATCGCAAAAAGCGTGACTTACGCTTGCGTGTCCACACCACCACTTGGCGCACGCGATACCATAACCATGGCAGGGCGTAACAAGCGGCCGTTAATTTGATAACCTTTTTGCATAACCGCCATCACCGTATTTGGCTCGTGGTCTGCACTTTCTTGCATCGACATTGCCTGATGCAAATCAGGGTTGAAGGTTTCGCCCTGCGGATCAATAAGGCTTAATCCGAATTTCTCAATAGTGCTAAGGAAAGTTTTGTGGGTCATTTCCACACCTTCCAACAAAGGCTTCACAGCTTCGTTCTCAGCATCGGTCATTTCGATAGCACGCTCTAGGTTATCGATAACCGGAAGGAGTTCGCCAGCAAAGCGTTCTAGCGCAAACTTACGCGCTTTTTCTACTTCGCCTTCCGCACGACGACGGGCATTTTCAGCGTCGGCTCTGGCACGAAGTACACTGTCTTGCTGCTCTTTTACTGTGGCTTGCGCCTCAGACAATGCAGTTTCTAGCTCGTAAATACGCTGTGCGTTTTCATCAAGCGGTGCGTCAGCACCCTCAACCGCATCTGCGTCAACCTGCGCATCCGCCGCTTGCACAGTTTCATCTACTGTATTTTCTTGTTCTGCCTGCACGTCGCGATTATCGCTCATGCCTACCTCCAAACGTTTTTCTAATTAGGCATTGACCAAAAACTACGATGAGTTTCTGGAAATTATTCTGTTGCGCTTATTAATGGGGCTAGTTTTGGGGCGATCAAGGGTATCCACATTATTTTTGTGGATGAATTTTAAAAAACCTCGCCCTATTATTATTTCATGCAATTTTGTTAAGGAATAACAATGCCTTCTTCGTTGCTTCTACTGTGTGCCTACTTCCCTGTAGCATTCCTTATCTACCTGATGGTAAAGAAAAAAAGTTTACCGGCAAGCGTGGCACTTCCTCTATCAGCCGCCACTGTCTATCTGCTTTGTCTATTTGTTTTTCCTTTCACTTCGCTACAGGTACACGCCAATGTAATATTAGGAGGCTTACTCTCACTGACACCTGTACTAATTATTGGTAGCGCTATTTTTCTTTTTAAGGTGCTCGATAGTACTGGCGCAATGGAAGTAATAAAGTCGCACCTCAACAACGTTTCGACTAACCCCGTGGCACAACTTGTTATCGTTGGGTGGGCGTTTCCCTTCTTAATTGAAGGTGCAAGTGGTTTTGGCACCCCCGCGGCCCTTGCCGCCCCTATTCTTGTGGGTATTGGCTACGCTCCGCTTCGTGTTGCTGTACTCGTTTTGGTCATGAACTCAGTACCTGTCTCATTTGGTGCCGTTGGCACACCAACATGGTTTGGCTTTGCACCTTTAGCGCTATCTGAAGATGTGCAGCTCACCGTTGGCAAGCTATCAGCGCTTATTCATTTAGTATGTAGTTTTGTTATCCCTTTTATCGCGCTTAAATGTGTGCTTAGCTGGCAACAGATAAAAGCAAATGCTTTGTATGTATTGTTGTGTATCACCGCCACCATGCTTCCTTTCGTTGCCGTTTCTTTTTTTAGTTATGAGTTCCCTTCGCTTATCGGCGGTCTTATTGGGCTTGCGGCATCAATTATGTTTGCCAAAAGAGGTGTAGGGTTGGAAAAGGCGGCAACATCTTCTGCTGATTCTGCTAACGCCTCCAATATTCCTTTGATGAGGCTTGCAAAAGCCAGTTTTCCGATTTGGGGAACTATTTTGGTATTAATTGTCACTCGTCTACCATTTCTGCCCTTTAAATCATGGCTATCCTCTCCCCACCCAATGGTCAGCTTTTCAATTGAAAATATAGGGCGATTTACTATAGGCCATTCAGGTGTAATAAGCTGGGAAGCTATCTTAAACACGCAAACAGAGTGGAGCTTATCACTCCTCTACATTCCGGCGATTTTGCCATTTTGGCTTGTGTCCTTTGCGATGCTCGCTATCTGTAAAAGCAGCATTTCAGAGGTATCTCAGGTGGTGAGTAACACCGTCTCGCAAATGAAAAAGCCGCTTTTTGCACTCACTGGGGCACTTATATTTGTGACCTTGATGATGATGGGTGAAAAAAGCGCACCGGTGTACCTGATAGGTAATAATCTCGCTAATACGTTTGGTGGCGCGTGGCTTTTCTTCGCGCCTTTTTTGGGAGCGTTGGGTTCCTTTTTTTCTGGCTCTGCAACAATTTCAAATTTAACGTTTGGCGCTATACAGACCGAAGTAGCCAGCCGTACGGACTTTCACCTCACACTTGTCCTTGCACTTCAATCCGTCGGCGCAGCATTGGGTAACATGGTATGTATCAACAACATTGTTGCTGTAGCAAGTGTACTAGGGTTACACAATGCGGAAGGCCAGATCCTGCGAAAAACGGTCTTGCCTATGTTGGTCTATGCGGTTTTGGCAGGAGTCGTCGCGACGTTTCTGTGGATAGTGATATAGCACTAAGAAAACGGTGCCTCTTTTAAAGCTCAACTGCCGCCCAACAGCACTAGAGTACGGTATAAAACCATACACAATTAAACGACGACTTGTAAAAAGCGTGTTAATGTAAACACCGTGCTCGAGATTAACTGAGCTGTTGTTTTTTCACGGATTTCTTATGTTAAGTATTTGGACAGTAGGCACCCTTGTTGGCGTGTACTTGTTTGCGCTTTTTGCCGTCGCGTTTTGGGGCGATAAGCGCCTGCGCGATAATCAGCAACATCCCATCCTTTACAGTCTAGGTCTTGGTGTACACTGCACTTCTTGGGCTTTTTTCGGCACAACGTCACAAGCGGCGCAATACGGTTGGGCAATTATTCCCACCTACATGGGGATCATCTTAACCATGGCATTTGCGTTTCCGGTTGTTTTGCATATTAGCCGCTTATGCCAACAACATAATATTAGTTCGCTGGCCGATCTTATCTCGCTGAAATACCGGCACTCTCACTTAATTGCGGCCTTCGTTACGTTGTTATGTTTTGTTGGGGTTATCCCTTACATTGCGCTTCAGCTTGATGCTATCACAAAGTCCATTAGCCTTATTACAGGCGATCAACAATCAAGTAACCCTCAAGTAAGTATTTATGTGGCAGGCCTAATGGCGCTTTTTGCCATCATATTTGGTACCCGCTCTTTGAACCTTACCGACAAGCACCCCGGGCTATTGCTGACTATTGCCTTCGAATCTTTGATTAAGTTACTCGCCCTGTGGGCAGTTGGTATTTTCGTGTGTTTCTCTCTTTTTGACGGCGTGCTTGATCTCGTGGCAAAGGCCTCGTCTAACGACGCAGCCAGAGAAGTCATTTACGCAGATAGTGCACCCTGGGTGTATTTGTCACACGTTTTATTGGGTATTTGCTCTATGTTTGTGCTGCCCCGCCAATTTCATATGAATTTTGTCGAGCACAATGGTGAGGGTGAACTACGTACTGCAAGATGGCTGTTCCCGCTTTATTTATTGGGTATGACGCTATTTCTCATTCCAATTGCATTGGCGGGCAAAATGCTGCTGCCAGCAAGTATCAATTCTGACGCTTACGTATTGGCCTTGCCTCTCCAAGCGGACAACATCGCCGTCTCTTCATTTGCATTTATCGGTGGACTATCGGCAACCACCAGCATGGTCATCGTAGCCACATTGGCCATGGGAATTATGATTTCAAACAACGTCGTTACGCCGCTGTGGTTAAAGGCTCGGTTAAAAACAGCCTCTGGTCACTCTATGCAGCCAAACCAGATATTGACCATACGGCGGCTAACCGTGTTGGTGGTATTAAGTATCGCGCTGTGGTATCACCTTAACATCAGTCAAGCCGCTCCGCTTGTTAAAAGCGGCGTGCTGGCCATCGCGCTGTTAGGCCAATGCCTGCCTGTTCTTATGTTTGGCCTGTATTGGAAAAAAAGTACCCGCGCTGCCGCTTTACTTGCGCTACTCGCAGGCTTTATTTGTTGGTGTACTTTTCTACTCTACCCAAGTTTATTATCCAGTTATTACTTTAACCCGCCTCCTACTGACGAAGCCTTAGGCCTTGGGTTTGGCTATTCGTTGTTGGCCAATTGCGCTACCTTTATTGTTGTTGCGCTGGCAACACACGCTAAGGCGTCCTTGCCTGACGAAGGTAACGCTCAGCATGCTACTGCACCGAGGTTTATGGTAAAAGTGAAAGATTTGATGTCGCTTACCGAACGGGTGCTTGATGTTGATGCACAGCAAAAACTAACGCAACAATTATCGGTAGATGTGGATCGCGCCTTTGCCGGAGGTTACGCCAGTCACGCACTTATAGAACGCGTTGATAAATTGCTTGCCGCACAAGTAGGTGCGCCGAGTGCCCGTATTTTACTTGGGGCCGTTGCTGACACCGGCAGTGACGCACTACCTGAGTTAGTGGATTGGGTTGAAGAAGCTTCTCAATCATTTCAGTTTAACCACGAAGTACTGCAGTCCTCAGTGCAAAATATCGAGCAAGGGATCAGTGTGCTTGATGAGAAACTTCAACTTCTGGCCTGGAACGATAGATATATCGAGCTTTTCAACTACCCGAAGGGCTTTTTAAAAGCCGGCATGCCCATTACCGATATTCTTAATTACAATGCTCAGCGCGGCCTTTTTAGTGCCTCATTGCAAAGCCAAACGCCCTCACAAGCAATTCAAGACGAAATAAATAAGCGCGTCGACTTTATGCTTAATGGAAGCCGTCATAAATTTATTCGAAAGCAACCTGATGGCAGAGTGATAGAGCTAAACGGTGCTCCACTTCCAGGTGGCGGCTACGTGACTACTTACAGTGACATAACCGAATATATTGCGATTCAAAAGGCGTTAGAAACAGCGAAATCAGAGTTAGAAGCTCGCGTTGTAAAGCGCACCGCAGAACTCGAAGAAGCCAAACGCCAAGCGGTGCAAGCCAATGACAGTAAAACAAAGTTTCTTGCTGCTGCGGGGCACGATCTTATGCAGCCGTTCAATGCCGCGACCTTATTTGCATCTATGTTAAGCAAAAAAACAGCGGGCGGTGAACTGTCTAGCTTATCTGAAGGCGTGGTCAACTCATTGAATAACGCGCAAAGCCTGCTGACCATGCTTCTTGATATGACGAAGCTAGATGCGGGCGTATTAAAGGCCCAAAAATCCATATTCTCATTAGATGAAATGCTTTCTTCGTTGGTTCAAGAGTTCACCATAATCGCACATCAAAAAGGCATAGCGCTTCGCTATGTGCCCACAAAAGTATTCGTTTACAGTGATAAGAACCTACTTAGAAGAGTATTACAAAACCTGCTTTCAAATGCGGTTCGTTATACGCATACAGGTAAAGTATTAGTGGGTGTCAGAAGAATACTGGATGCTGAAGATATAAAAGTGGTGGTGTATGATACTGGTAGCGGTATTGCCGCGCATCAGCAGCAAGATATCTTTAGCGAGTTTCATCAGTTAGAAAATCATAATAGCAGTGAAGGTATTGGTTTAGGGCTCACTATTGTAGATAGAATATGTCGCCTGTTAGCGCATCGTATCACGCTTAAATCCGAGCTGGATAAAGGGAGCAGTTTCTCTGTGCACGTTCCACTGGCTAATCAAAATTCGGCTAGCAGCCAGACACATTTATCTAAACAAAGTGTGAAGCAGCGTGACGAAGATGCAGCAAGTTCGCTTTCAAGCCACCATGCATTTTTAACCAACCGAACAATATTGCTGATCGAAAACGACGAGCAGGTTGCCAGTGCAATGCAATCACTTTTAGGTGATTGGGGAGCCAGCGTGACATGGATAAAAGGGGTAAAAGATAAGCAGCCCGAAAAATTGCACTTTGATGTTTTGCTTGCTGACTACCATCTCAACGCGGGAGAAACAGGTACAGCATGCGTAAATGCGCTTCAACAACAAGGTGTGTCTTTTGATGTCACCTTACTGATCACCGCTAACCGCAGCAACGAAATTAGAGAAGAAGCCGCATCGTTAGGAATGGCGTATTTACCAAAACCTGTTAAGCCAGCCGCGCTCAAACGTCTTTTGAAACAAGGTTTGGGTTAGAAGCGCTACCCCACTGATTTATGTTTTTCTTTTTTTTGGCGATACATGTTTTGATCCGCCACTTCCATCAACGTGCTCACGGTTTGACCATCATCAGGGAAGATTGAGTACCCCGCACTTGATTGTAGTTGCAGAGTTTGGCCCTGCCAGTTCCATGACTGTGCCAACTGACGAAACAATACGCTAACCATGTTTTGTACTTGCTCTTTCGACACAACTGAAGGAAAAATAGCGGCAAACTCGTCCCCTCCTAATCTTGCAACTAAACCCTGCGATTTATAAGTTTGAGACAACAGATTGGCAAAGGTCTTAATGGCTTCATCTCCTGCACTATGCCCATAGGTGTCATTGATGCTTTTTAACCCATCCATATCAAACAGCACTAGCGAAAACTTACTGTTGTTCTTTTTTGCCAGTTCTATTCTTTGGCGCAGGTCGTCGTAGTGCTTTGCACGATTACCAATACCAGTAAGCGAGTCATGTGTTGCCTTGTAGTACAATTCGTCCTTGGAAAACTCGATAGCATGAAAGATGATTGCTGCGACCATATCTGAGATTAACGACAGTATATAGGTTTCAGAATGTCCGAAGAACTGAGTGGTTTTAGATGCGACTTTTAACACCCCTACACAACTATCGTGATATTTAAGCGGCACTACAAGCATCGAGTTTATCCCAACGCGTTTACAGGCTGTTTTATCAACTCTATCGTCTTGCATAACATCGTCGCTATAAAGAATTTTTTCTTGTGCGACGCATAAGCCAGACAAACTCGAATTTTGCGCTAACCTCAATCCCAAAAAAGGCGCTAGGAGACCGGACGCGGCGCGATAAACCATGTCGCCTTGTTCGGCAAGTTCAATGACAGCCCCATCAGCATCAAGTAACTCCATCGCTTTTTCAGTAGTTAGCGACATAACCATACCAAGATCCAATCCGATTTTTGATATCTCAGTTTGAGCCTCAATAATTTTGAGCATTTTGCTGGGAGGAATAGGAGCAGGTTGCTGTTTCATAATAATAGAAGCGAAGCTGGAATTGGTTGTAACGTTATCAGAAGATTAAATTTTGCGCAGCAAAAATTGGGGTATTGTGTTTTGTACTCGGTTTAGTCGTTGATGGATGAATTAAATACTGCATCTTATTTTTGAGTACGATGCCAAAACGTTTTTTAATAAATCAACATTGACGGGTTTAGTAAGGTAGTCATTCATTCCTGCGTCAAAACACTTCTTTTTTTGACTTTCCATAGCATCTGCGGTTAGCGCAACGATAGGTAGGTTTTTGACGTTATCACCCGCCTTTCCCGCACGTATCATACGAGTGGCTTCATAGCCGTCTATATTGGGCATTTGACAGTCCATTAAAATGAGGTCGTATACATTCGTATTTGTCTTCAACAATATGTCTATCGCTTCTTCACCATCTCGAGCGACGTCAACTTTACAACCCAAGTTATCTAAAATCGCTAACATAACTTGCAAGTTTATTTCATTATCTTCTACCAATAACAAAGCGATATCGATGTTCGATGGCAAAAATTGTGAATGTTCAGTAATACTGCTGATATCATTTCTTCCAGGCAATAGGGTTACAAAAAATGAGAATACAGAGCCTTTTTTCGGTGTACTAGTTACTGTTATCTCGCCGTCCATCAACTCACACAATTGCTTGGTTATTGCAAGTCCTAATCCCGAACCACCGAACTTTCTTGTCGTTGAACTATCTGCTTGTGAAAATGGATTAAAAAGATGATCAATGGCGTTCTCGCTTATACCTATCCCTGTATCAACAACTTCTACTTGTAATTTCACTGCATCTTCGCAACTTATCGTTTTATACCGAATGGTAACGCCGCCTTTTTCTGTAAATTTTATGGCGTTTGAAATAAGGTTATTGAAGATTTGTTTCAGCCGGTATGGGTCGCCAATAACGTTGTTATTCTCAATGGATTGAGGTTCAAATCTTAGCCACAACGCTTTGTTTTCTGCCTGAACTTTATGCTCTTGTTGCAGATCAGTTGTCAGCTTAAGAATATCAAACTCAATATTTTCAAGACTCAACTCACCTGCTTCTATTTTTGATATATCCAGAATGTCGTTGATGATGACCATTAGTGAATTGGCGCTACGTTTTGCCGTCTCTATTAACTGTGCCTGTGTATCCGCTAAATTGCTTCGACTAATGACATCTATCACACCGATTACGCCATTCATGGGTGTCCTGATTTCGTGACTCATATTTGCTAGAAACGTACTTTTAGCTTCGCTCGCCGCTTTTGCTTTTAATTCATGCGCTATTGCGTTATCTCTCTCTTGTCCTAATTCAACCTGCTTGATGATCAACTTTTGTCTTGCAAGGTGAGCAAACCAGCTTAAAAAGGTTGCCATGATTAACGCAAAAAGAAAATGCATCATCATGGGCATGTCGACAGACAGGTTTACAAAAAGCCAGCCAATCCAGTTGAGCGCTATTACTGTTACCCAGTCGCGCCTATTAGACAAAACGATACCTGAAGCAAGGATAACTATAACAATATTGGTCGCTTGCTCAGGAGATTGTGATAACCAGAAGTGAAGAAAACTGTTAACTGTACCGAATACAAGAAGCGATAGAATACCTAGACGCTGTTTTGTCGCGCCTATTCGTGTCGCAATAAGCATTAACACCAAGCTATACACGGTGGTTGTGATAGCAGTAACAACCAAGATCCATTTGAAGTCATCAGTAAGTAACAACCAATGACTTAACGACAGCATTGCATAAAGAATAAAAAAAGCAGCAGCCATTGGCTTTAACAACTGCGTTAACAGCGCTCGTGGTTCTCCTTTTTCCTCGAGCATAACCTCGTTGTTGTCCAATTTTTAATCCCTATATTCACACGTGTTTTTAGAAGCGTAGTAGAGATAGTGGCAAATGTATGTATTGTTACCCTAAAGTATGAAGGGAATGCCGTTATCTATTGCCATTTTCTACACCTGCATGGCATTTTTAAACGCAATTCCCGCTTTGGTCCTATTTATCACGCCAAGTTTCTTCAACACAGCCGACACATGCTGTTTAACCGTAGATTCAGAGATGGCAAGCTCATACGCAATCTGCTTGTTAAGCAAGCCGTCTGATACCATGCGAAGTACTTTGAGTTGATGCGGAGTTAATTGACGCAACTTGCTGGGAAAGTCATCAATTTCATCAACAAACTGTTCTTGCTGTAAATTAGATGGCGCCCATGTTTCACCATCGAGAACTTGCTCTACAGCTTCAACAATAGTCTCAATTGACGCAGATTTTGGAATAAACCCACTGGCGCCAAGTGCCAAAGCTTTTTGCACTAATGAAGCTGACTCTTGAGCGGTGACAATAACAACCAGAACATCTGGGAATTGGGCTTGAATACTTGATAAGCCATGTAGGCCTTCATTGCCTGGCATAGTTAAGTCAAGGAAAACAAGCTCAATGGCATCATCTTCTTCAAGGCAAGAGAGGGTTTCAGGAAACGTTGACGCTTCAACTAGCGCCGTATCAGCCATGGTACTGAGTGCATGGCACATCGCTGCGCGAAATAAGGGATGGTCATCAGCAATCAATATTTTAACAGGCATGAGGCAATCAACGTGTAACAACTTTGTTAATTTATATACTATCACGCCGAGCCAAAATAAGTAGTGTTCGAACACCCATTTTGACCCGACGCGTGACATAGCATTACGCAACTTCGTTGCTAATTAAAATGCATAGACTTAAAAGCGGTAGCCCACGGTGAGGTGTACTGTACGAGGATCGCCATAGTAACCAATAAGCGTTGTATCACCGCCTAGCCCAGGGCCAAAGTTGCCTTGCTCATCACGGGTTACAAAGTCGTAACCGCCTACGAGGTATTCTTCGTCCGTTAAGTTTTTAACATGTAATCCTGCGTACCAATCGCCTTCAACACTCTCCCAACGCGCACTCAGATTTACCATGCCATAAGCATCTTGCTGAATAAGATCACTGGTTTCAAAAATCAAATAATCGTCGCGGTAGTAGTAATTGGCGTTAAACGAGATATCACCGAAATCAGTTTCAAATAAATAGTTCGCGTTAAAGTTGAACGTATTTTCAGGCGTACTCGCTAGGCCAATAAGCGGTGGCGTTGCATTGTTTTTCTTAATTTCAAAATCAATGTACCCATAGGCTACATCGAATTGTAGGTTATCAGTAGCAACCCATGTCATTTCAACTTCAGCACCCTTGGCCGCAGTTTCAGCCGCATTTCTTAGACGCTGATCAAGTGCAGTCGGATCGGAAAGGTCGCCTTCTACACCGATGTATTGTCTATCTTTGTGGTCATAGGAAAACAAGGTAACATTCATACGAAGCGCGTCAGTTAAATCGCTCTTCACACCTAATTCAAAGCTATCTACAACTTCAGGTTCTACACCTGGCTCGTTAACTTGGGCACGAGGGTTAAACGTGCCTGACTTGAAGCCTTGTGAATAGCTCGCGAAAAACATGGTATCGCGGTTCATTTGATACTCAATGCCGACTCTTGGCGTAAAGCGAGACCAACTTTGCACGGCTGGTGCATCAAGTACACCGTCACCATCGCTATCAGACCCCAGAACCTGCGGCACTAACTGGCCATCAGGACGGACATAGCCATCGATCCAATCGGTATACGGATAAACGTTGGCAAAAATAAGACCGTTGTTCACCACTGCCGACTTTTCTTCATCTGTATAACGCGCACCTAATGACAATGAAACTTTGTCACTAATGTCATAGTTAAGTTGTGCGTACGCAGCCCAACTCTCAGAGTTGTTACAGCCTGTGACTTCTCGGGTCAACCCAGGTGCGCCAAGCGCCACACCAAGTACCCCTAGTATTGCATCGAAATTACCGCAGCTTTCACCGTCGTAAAAATACAAGCCAGACACTAAGCTAAAGTTTGTGCCTGCATAATTTGCTTGCAGCTCATGGGTATCATTACTGTCATCATATTCTGCAGGCACATCAAAGATAGGAAGCGGCGTATTGTCAAAATCGATATTGGTTGGCGAGTAGCTCTCGCGATGCGAACCGATATATTTAAGCTCTAAATTTTCACTGACATTGTAGCGCGCCAACCAGCTGTAACCTTCTAACTCAACCTTGTTCCATGTAGGTAGGCTGGTATAAGAGTCATATACTGAGTCAGGTACAGGTGCATCGGTTAAAATACTGGGTAACAGACGATAGCCGCCTTTGGCATTTGATGTATCTTCCGTTTTGTCCCATCCGATTCTAAAAAATAGGTCGTCACTTGGATGAATTTCTAAGGTGACTCGTGCTGCCCATAAATCTTTGTTGTAGTTCTCTTTATCTTGATTAGGCAAGGCGCTAAGTAAATATTCGCCAAAACCATCTCGATTGAGATTCGCATAGCCAACACCTAAGTAAACGGTATCTTCAACTAATGGAAATTGCCCAGTAACACGCACATCTCGTTGGCTGTAGCTACCTACTGTCGCCTCAACGTTCATTTGCGTTTCACCAGACATTTCTTTGGTCACGTATTTAACCGCGCCACCAATAGTATTCTTACCATAGAGTGTGCCTTGTGGACCACGTAGTACTTCAATGCGCTGCACATCCAGTAAATCAAGCACCGCACCTTGAGGACGTGCAATATAAACATCATCAACGTAAATACCGACACCCGGCTCGTAACCCCATAGTGGGTCCTGCTGACCTAAACCGCGAATAAAAGCGGTTAATGTAGAGTTGGTACCACGACTGGTTTGTAATGTTGTATTAGGCGAAAACTGTTGTATCTCGGTTAGGACACTAATCCCCTTTTCACCCAATTCAGCTGCTCCAACTGACGTAATGGCAACAGGGGTTTCTTGCAATGACTCTACGGTTTTACGCGCTGTCACTTCAATACGTTCTAACTTTCCTTTCTCATTTTCCGCCGCTGCATTTTCTACGTCTTGCGCCAACGCAGGCAATGATAATAGCCCTGCCGCCACAGCAACAGCGCAGATGCTACGACGCATCCGTGGTGAGTTTGTGTCATCGCTTGTACGTGTAGAAGCGACAGATGTTGTGTGTGTAGATGGTGACATAGTGAGTCCTTTTTTCTTTTAAGTTTTGTTCACTGCCGGATGTATTGCCTACGGTCCAACTCACTTTAGTTAATTATTTGTTAACAGTATGTAGTACCATCGTACTATGGGATTTTCACAAAAGTAACGTCAAACTTTGAAACTGAATTTTATGCTTTTAATTGATTTGTATCGCATTTATACGGTGTCTTTCTATTTTGAACGACGTCGCGCTATACAAAACTCGTATCGACTTAACTGTTCCGGATCATCTGCGGTCACAGATTTTTAAAGGAAATAACTATGTTAAGTATGATTGGCTTAGTAGGCGGATTGTTGCTGCTTATTGTATTAACAATACGCGGAATGAATCTGTTTATTGCAGCCCCTTTATGTGCGTTAGTCGTTGCACTAACCAACAACATTGCCGTGTTTACCGGCGACGTAAACTTTGTTGAAACCTACATGAGCGGATTTTCAGGGTTTATTGCGTCGTGGTTTTTCATGTTCTTACTTGGTGCGTTGTTCGGTAAGTTTATGGAAGATACGGGCGCTGCCGACGCAGTATCTCGATGGATTATCACTAAAATAGGCTACAAACGCGCGGTGTTGGCCGTCGTGTTGGCATGCGCTATTTTAACCTATGGTGGCGTAAGTGTTTTTGTCGTCGCATTCTCGGTGTATCCAATGGCCGTGAGCCTGTTTAAAGATGCCAACTTGCCGCGACGATTCATTCCTGCTGCAATGGCGTTTGGCTCAGTGACATTTACCATGACATCGGCAGGTTCGCCTGAAATCCAAAACTGGATCCCCATAAAATACTTGGGCACGTCGCCCTTTGCCGCGTGGGAAGTAAGCCTGGTGGTAGCATTGTTTATGGCCGTATTTGGGTATTGGTGGTTAGCCAAAATGATCAGAAAAGCGGTAAATGACGGTGAAGTTTTTGAAGCCCGTGAAAGCGATCCAGAAGTACGCACGCGTGCTCTACCTCATCCGCTTACAGGCATAATTCCGCTTATTGTCGTGTTAGTGATTTCATTTTTGTTTCATGAGTCTTTAGCACAACTGGCGCTTATTTTGGCTTTGGGAGGCGGCGTATTGTGTTTGCTCGCCATTAATTATTCGCACTTTCATAGTTTGTCCTCTGCCATAAATGCAGGTACGACAGGTGCGCTAATTGCAATCGGTAATACTGCTGCAGTGGTAGGTTTTGGCTCTATCGCCAAAAACACCGATGCCTTTCAAAATACCGTTGAGTTAATGACGGCTATTCCCGGTAACGAGTTAATCGGTGCTGCAATTGCGGTAAGCGTAATTGCCGGTCTTACTGGCAGTGCATCTGGTGGGCAGGCCATTGCCTTACCACTTGTTGCTCCGCACTATTTGGACCAAGGCGTTGAACCAGACCAGTTACACCGTATTGTATCAATTTCATCAGGTGCATTAGATTCCCTGCCACACAATGGCTACGTAGTGACAACCATACGAGCAATTTGTCACGAAACCCATCAAGCAGCTTACTGGGCAGTTGGCGCACTTACTGTTGTAGTGCCACTTATTGGTCTTGCGATGGCGATTGGCCTGTTTAGCTTTCTTTAAAGGATGAACATCGACATGATAATGCGTTTTTGCAACACATCAGAATTACGGTTTTCAGTAAACGCTTTCTGTGTGTTCGTAATGTTTGGCTTTTGTGTTCAGTTCGCGCATGCAACGACTGCGGACAACTCAACAGTAGCAAGCCGTAATGGCCATATGCTGGTTGAAAAGCAGGTTTTCACACTAGATAGCTTCACGACCTTCGGTAAAAAGGAAATCAAGCAAGTAAAAGTAGGCTGGGAAGCGTATGGGAAATTATCGAAAAACAAAGATAATGTGGTTCTGATTACCCATTATTTCTCAGGGAGCTCACACGCTGCGGGTAAATACAGCCCACATGATAGCGCACCGGGCTACTGGGACTCTATTATAGGGCCGGGCAAAGCAATTGATACCAACAAGTTCTATGTGGTGAGTGTTGATACCCTTGCTAATTTGAATGCGTTTGACAGCAATGTGGTTACTACTGGCCCTGCGAGTATTAATCCAGAGACAGGTAAACCCTATGGCCTTTCGTTTCCGGTAGTGACTATCAGAGATTTTGTAAACATTCAAAAGGCATTGCTCGAGAGCCTTGGCGTGAGCAAGCTTCACGCTGTCGTTGGACCTTCTATGGGCTCAATGCAAGCCATCGACTGGGCAAGTGCCTATCCTGATTGGGTTGATAGAATGATTTCGGTCATTGGCGCGGGCGAGAGTGATGCTTGGACAACTGCATTTCTTGAACATTGGGCTACCCCGATAAAGTTGGACAGACACTTTAACAACGGCAACTATTACGGTAATACCCCGCCTCGCGATGGCCTTGCTGCATCGTTGATGCTCATTACGCAAAACGCGCTGACACCAGACTTTTTTAATCAACAAGGCAATGCAATAGATTTTCACAATATTGAACAAAACCCGCTGAACGACATTACCGACGACCATTCTATCGTCAAGTGGCTTCGAGAACGTGCTTACGATAGAAGTAAAAACATGGACGCGAATCACCTTTTATATTTAGTAAGAGCCTGCCAGCTGTTTGTAGCAGGTCATCAACAATCGCTTCAGGAAGGCTTAAAAACAATAAAAGCGAAAACACTATTTATTCCATCAACGTCTGATTTGCTCCTAATGCCATATTTAGCTGACAACGCGTATCAGCAATTAACACAAATGGAACACAGCAGTACCTATCGCACGTTAGGTGGAAATTTAGGACACCTGGAAGGTGTAGCAAACATCGAAGCACAGGCCGACGCAATAAAATCATTTTTAGAAAAGGAATAACCATGACAACAAGGTTCAAAATGCTAACTGCTAGCGTCAGTGCGCTTGGGCTATTTGTTTCCACCTGTACGTGGGCACAAGAAATAAAAAGCACAGATCCTGTACCTGCTTTATCGCTGGACGTGAGCAATGTCACAGTGTCAGGGCTCTCATCAGGGGGCTATATGGCGACACAATTTCATTTGGCTCATAGCAGTTGGGTAAAAGGTGTGGGGGTCCTTGCCGCAGGCCCTTACTTCTGTGCAAAAGGCGATATAACTACAGCCCTC
This sequence comes from Alteromonas sp. 009811495, assembly GCF_028865455.1. Classification (NCBI taxonomy): domain Bacteria; kingdom Pseudomonadati; phylum Pseudomonadota; class Gammaproteobacteria; order Alteromonadales; family Alteromonadaceae; genus Alteromonas; species Alteromonas sp. 009811495. The sequence goes on along the minus strand of NZ_CP113972.1, from coordinate 1,576,371 downwards.
GCACAATGCGTCAATAAGGTTGAAGGCAATATTGATTTAAGTGCGCTAGACGAGACTGCTTTGCAATATGAAGCGGCAGGCAAAATTGATTCACTGAGTCATCTCAAAAACGCCAAAGTTTGGCTGTTTCATGGTACGCAAGACACCAGAGTGATCGCAGAGGTCAGCAACTTACTGCATCAGCAATACACATCGTGGACAGACACTTCAAATATCAAATACATTAACGATAAGCCTATGGCTCACGTATTTCCTACCGTATCAACAGGCGTTAACTGTATGAAAGCAGAAAGCCCTTTTATTGGTAATTGCGATTACGATGCCGCTGGCGACATGCTTAATCACTTAATAGACGGACTTAACGCACCAGATAAGGCGCTTAGCGGTAAATTGCACACTATTGATCAGCAAAAAATTGCTGGCAGCAACGCTAAGACACTAGCAAGCGAAGGCTTTGTCTATGTTCCAGAAAGCTGCGCAAAGGGACAAGCATGCCGCGCGCACATCAGCTTTCACGGCTGCAACCAGTATGCCGATGCGGTAGGCGACGCATACACAACACAAACAGGCATCAACGAATGGGCGGATGGCAACAATATTGTTGTGCTTTATCCGCAAACTAAAAAATCACTCTTTATGCCGTTAAACCCGCAAGGTTGCTGGGACTGGTGGGGTTACTCTTCTTCCGATTATGCCAACAAAGAAGGGGCACAAATAATAGCGGTAACGCAAATGCTGCAATCACTTTCAGCCTCTGTAAATCAAACTAATACAGATGGAGTAGCCAATGACTAAGCGTACGGTATTTATCACTGGTGGAGCTAGCGGCATCGGTTTTGGTATGGCAAACGCTATGGTGCAACAAGGGCATCACGTCATCATCGCAGACATCAATGAACAGGCAGCCCAAGAAGCCGCGGCAAAACTTGCCCACGATTCAGGTCATCATGGCGGCTCTGCAAGTGCAGTGGCGGTGGACGTGTGTAATGCGCAACAGGTCTCAGCATTACCGGAAGTACTTGGAAAGCTTTCAGTAGATGTGCTTGTTAACAACGCCGGCATTCAGCATGTGTCTCGACTTGAAGATTTCCCTGCCGACAAATGGCAACAACTTATCAATATCATGTTGGTTGGCCCCGCATTACTCACACAGGCGTTCTTGCCTAGCATGCGAGCTCAAAACTTCGGTCGCATCATTAATGTCGGCTCTATCCATTCGGTTGTTGCTTCGCCCTATAAATCGGCTTACGTCGCAGCGAAGCACGGTTTGCTAGGTTTTGCTAAAACCGTTGCGCTTGAAACTGGCGATTGTGATGTCACCATAAACACACTGTGCCCTGCCTATGTCAAAACACCTTTGGTTGAGCAACAAATTGCTGCGCAAGCCAAAGAAAATAACCTAACGAAAGACGAAGTTATCAATAAAATAATGCTGGAACCAATGCCTAAGAAGCAGTTTATTAGCCTTGAGGAATTGGCCGATACCGCATTATTTTTAATGTCAAACAGTGCGCGTAATATAACGGGTCAAACCATGATATTAGATGGCGGCTGGACTGCACGATAGTTAATTCTAGGTTTTATGGTGTACTTACTCCCACAGTGCACCATAAAGCTCTACCATCTCATCGATAGTTGGAATTCTCGGGTTATTACCCGGCGAGCCTGAAGCCAATGCTTGTTCTGCCATGGTGGTAGTCATCGCCATAAACGTGGCTTTATCAATCCCAAAATCAGCAGGTGTAGGCACCTGCAGATCAAGATTCAAGGCCCGCAATTCATTAAGCAGCTTGTCATTAGCCAATTCATCACTGTCAGATTGCGTTGCTACCCCCATGGCGCGAGCACATTGTGCGTATCGCACTTTTGCACTAGGAATAGAAAAAGCCGTGACAGAGGGCAGTAACATGGCATTGGATAGACCGTGAGGCACATGAAATGCGGCGCCAATTGGACGGCTCATACCGTGCACTAAAGCAACCGACGCGTTAGAAAATGCGATACCCGCCAAGGTTGACCCTAACATCATCGATTCTCGTGCACGCTCATTGCTAGGGTCGGCAAACACCATACGCAAATTAGGTGCGATTAACGCCATTGCTGACAATGCTTGCGCATCGCTGTATAAATTTGCCTTTCGACTGACATAAGCCTCAATGGCATGGGTTAACGCATCAATGCCAGTATCGGCGGTCACGCGCCGGGGCAAGCTTAGGGTTAAGGAATAATCCACCAAGGCCGCTGTCGGCATAAAGCCGCGCCCTACGCATAACATTTTCTCACTGGTCTCATCATCAGTAATTATGGTAAAGCGGGTGACTTCAGAGCCGGTACCAGCTGTGGTAGGCACGGCAATAATCGGTAACCCAGCATCATCAGTAACCTTGGGAAACTTGTAATCGCGCATTTGTCCGCCGAATTTACCCAATATAGCAATGGCTTTAGCACTATCAATGGGGCTGCCACCACCAAGCGCGACAATACAATCGTAATCCCCCTCGCGCACAATATCCACGCCGGCGCGAATAGAAGAAACCGTAGGCTCTGGCACCGTGTCTGAAAAAATATCCATGTGAATATCGCGTTCTGCCAGATAAGCGGCCATCTTGGCAGCGTACCCCAATTCAACCATGACGTGGTCAGTAACCAGTAATGGTTTGCTGCATTGAAGGCTTGTAAGTGTATCTACAATACGCTCGCTGGCGCCCTTCCCTATGTGCATAAACCTTGGCAAGATAATTTGATATGACATGATTGCTCCTTGTGCCTATTAGGTCATTTAGTGTAGCCCATACAAAGCGTAATAATGCATACGCTAATACAAATCGAAAACCGACTGGCTACCGTAACAAGTACAATAACAACAATTTATTTACGCTATCACTAAAAGATAGTGATAGTGTGAAGTAAGATTTAAGTAAGGATACGTCTGATGAGTAATTTGGTAAAAACCGTAGTTGTACTCGCGGTACTGGCAGTGGCGGTTTTGATTTGGCAATGGATTAAGCCCGATGCCCAACTGCTCAGCCCGGCGCAAAATACGTCATTTTCACAGCCACTTCCCGAACACTTTTTTACCCAACAAGTAAACCCTGTACTTACCAAACGCTGTGTGGTTTGCCATGCATGTTATGACGCGCCCTGTCAGCTAAAAATGACCTCACCGGAAGGCGTGTCACGGGGAGCCAATAAAGAAAAAGTTTATGAAGGCACTCGGCTGACTGCGGCAACGCCCAATCGACTCTTTTTAGACGCGCACACTATCGATGAGTGGCGTGAGCGCGACTTTTTTGATGTTTTACCAACAAATGATGATACTTCCGCCCCCACACAAACGTCGGTACTAGCGCAAATGTTGTTACTTAAGCGCCAGCATCCACAACCCACTTCAACGCATTTGGGCGAAGGATTTGATATTAGCCTCAATCGCGCTCAACAATGCCCTACTATAGATGAAATGGACAGCTATATTGCCAAGCAGCCTATGGGTGGTATGCCTTACGCATTACCTGGGCTAAATGATAAGGAACATACAACCTTATTACAGTGGTTGCATCATGGCGCACCAATGCCGAAACAACCAAACCTAAACGAGGCGCAGCGCAAATCTGTGGCCGAATTTGAACAATGGATAAATGCAGAGGGCAACAAAGCGCAACTTTCTGCTCGTTATATTTATGAACATTTGTTTACTTCACATCTTTACTTTGAAAATGCTTCAGATAACCAATCAAGCGAAACACCACAGTTTTTTAATTTGGTGCGTTCGCGGACACCGCCAGGCAGTGCTATTGACGTAATTGCAACAAGACGCCCATTTGACGAACCTGGCGCTGAACGTGTGTATTACCGTTTACAAAGCGTACACTCCACTATCGTTAGTAAAACGCACCAACCCTACGCCATAAACGATGACCTTATGGCGAAATGGAACACGTGGTTTGTAGATGCCGACTTCGATGTGCCTGCGCTTCCTTCTTATAAGCCGGAGGTAGCAGCGAACCCGCTTACCGCTTTTACTGATTTACCCGTTAAAAGCCGCTACCGCTTTATGCTTGAGCGCGCTCAAAATACCATTATGGGTTACATCAAAGGGCCAGTGTGCCGAGGACAAGTCGCATTAAACGTAATCAATGACCGATTTTGGGTGTTTTTTGTCGAGCCAGATGTAGCTGCCGCCGATGACGTCAATGCGTTTTACTCTTCGCAACAACACAACCTGCATCTACCGGCAGAAAAAGACAGCACTGCATTGGCGGTCAATTGGGTAAAATACGCAGAGCGCCAAGGCGATTACATGCGGGCGCGAAATAAATTTCTTAGCAATACATTTAAGCAAGGTGAGCACTTAAATATCGACAGTATTTGGGCAGGCGATGGTGATAACACGAATGCGACGCTTACGGTATTTAGGCATTTTGACAATGCTACTGTTGTAAAAGGCATGGTTGGCACTGCGCCGAAAACGGCTTGGGTGATTGACTACGCACTTCTTGAACGAATTCACTATTTGCTGGTAGCAGGCTTTGATGTTTACGGCAACTACGGTCATCAACTAATGACACGGCTTTATATGGATTTTCTTCGTATGGAAGGCGAGTCAAATTTCTTGAACTTACTCCCCCCAGATACTCGTAAGACGCTGTTGGCCAAGTGGTATCAAAATTCGAGCAAAGAGCTTACAGACTACCTCGAAGGTGACATTAATAGCTTTGACCAACAAAGCGGTATTACTTACTCTTCATCAACACCGCAAAAAGAACTCTACACTATGCTCGCAGAACATTTAGCACACGTACAGCCGCAACCAGAGCGCTTAGCACCTGCCGTGTTGAACCAACAAAAACACAATATTCTTTCATCAATTAACGACTTGCCTGCCAAGCAGGCCACGATATTGCCTGAAACCACTATTTTGATGATAAGAGACGACGAAAAACCGGACAATATTGACGTGTATACTATTTTGCGAAACAGCGCCCACTTTAACGTCAATAGTTTGTTTGAAGAAGAGGAAAACCGAGATGTAGCAAACGACTCCTTAACATTAGTGCATGGTTTTTTGGGAAGCTATCCAGATGCATTTTGGCAACTGAATGCCTCTGAGGTTGAGCAAACACTCACACTACTACGTCAAATGGAAAGCGAGGAAGACTACGAAGCATTGCTAGATAAAGTGGGCATGCGTCGCACTAATCCAAATTTCTGGGCATTTAGCGATACACTTTTGCAGTGGTCAGAACGCCACTACCCCATAGAGGGTGGCTTGTTAGATTACAACCGCTTAGAAGATCGTTAAACAGGTTACTTTAGGTGACCCAATAACACTTTAACGCTTTCCTTTTGCAAAATACCTGTGCTAATGTCCAACTCATTGGAAATGAAAGGACATTAGCGTTCCATGCCCTATCAAACCGTTGCTTTAATTGGAAAACCTCAACACGCTGCTACTCACGATAGCTTGAATATTCTTGCTGACTATTTACTGGCCAAAGGCTGTGAATTGCTAGTTGAAGAAAGTATTGCTGAAGAGTTAGAAACCGATAATTTTCGAAGCTGCAATCTTGTTACCATCGGCAAAGAAGCTGATTTAGCGGTCGTTGTTGGCGGTGATGGCAGTATGCTTGGCGCAGCGCGTGTATTAGCGCGATTTGATATTCACGTTGTGGGGGTAAATCGCGGTAACCTTGGTTTTTTAACAGATATTCATCCTGATGAAATCACACAGCAACTCGAATTACTATTTACCGGCGAGTGCGTGGTCGAGGAGCGCTTTTTACTTGAGGTAGAGGTCTACCGTCACGAAAAGCTCAAAAGCAATAATTCGGCAGTAAACGAAGTCGTCCTTCACCATGGCAAAGTAGCGCACATGATGGAGTTTGAGATATACATTGATGACCAGTTTGTATTCAGCCAGCGAAGCGATGGACTTATCGTTGCCACGCCTACCGGGTCGACTGCCTATTCCCTGTCTGCCGGGGGGCCTATCATTATGCCCAAACTAGACGCATTAACATTAGTACCCATGTTTCCTCACACGCTAAGTAGCCGCCCTATTGTGGTGGATGCCGATAGCCAAGTGTCGATGAAAGTCTCTAAGGTTAACAGCGATTCACTTCAGGTAAGCTGCGATAGTCATATCGTTTTACCCGTACTACCCGGTGATGAAATTCGAATAAACAAAAGCGCTGACAAGCTACATTTGGTCCATCCAAAAGGCTACAGCTATTTTAACGTATTACGTAAAAAGTTAGGTTGGGGCAGTAAGCTTTACTAAGCGTGCCTCGTTACCTGATTACCTCGTTCAATAATTCCTGCACTTATTACACGTGTGTGTAGGTTTTTCTTAATGTTAGCCTTTTGAAAAATAAAGATTTTTTAATAATTTCATTTTTTCTCATATAAATCTAGCGCTTACCGTTTCTCCTGAGTTCGGCATGGCCGTTGCACCACTCTTATTACGTTTTTCAAGAAGCGCTAGAAAGCATCTATTTTTTTGCACTAGATAATCAGGAGATATCATGAGCACGACCAATATCAAATTTACGGCACCCGGAATGGATAACGACGCCGCTGCAAAAACCATTGAGGTATTGGAGAAGCGTTTAGTGGCCTTACTCGACCTACAACTAACACTAAAACATATTCACTGGAATGTCGTTGGTCCAAACTTTATTGGCGTACACGAGATGTTAGACCCTCAGGTTGACGCCGTACGTGACATGACAGATACCATTGCAGAGCGTATCGCAACCCTAGGTGGAGTACCTAAGGGAACCCCTAAGGCCATTGTTGAAGGTCGTACTTGGGACGACTACAACATTGGTAAAGGCTTAGTAATGGATCACCTAAAAGCACTCGATGCGGTTTATGCTGGCGTTAATGGCGACCACCGCAGTGCGATTGAAACTCTCGGTGACCTCGATGCAGTATCAGAAGATATGATCACAGGTCAATTAGCTGACCTTGAGCAATTTCAGTGGTTCGTGCGCGCGCACATTGAATCTGGCAGCGGCGAGCTGCAGTAATTATTACAATTTATGGTAATAAAGAGAGGCTTTGCCTCTCTTTTTTTACGTTTGATATACAGTGATTTGAGTCAACGTACTTACATCACCATGAGAAAAATAAACACTTTATAATCATAAGGTTAGCCCTTCACTAACGTCTTCATACACACTCTTCTCTTTACACAGAAAAAATACTGTATATATTTACAAGTACTGTATAAATCATCATGTTCAACTTTTTCGAGTGTGGTTATGTTAGCGCATCTTTCTATTTCAAATTTTGCAGTTGTTAAACAATTATCGGTTCAGTTAGAAAATGGACTTACCGCTATTACTGGTGAAACAGGTGCGGGTAAGTCTATTGCAATTGATGCACTGAGCCTGTGTTTAGGCGAGCGTGCTGATGCCAATGCGGTAAGAAAAGGTACGGCAAAAGCAGAGATCATCGCGCACTTTTCACTAGATGATAATGTAAAAGCGAAAGCATTTTTAGATGAACATGAACTCACGTCTGATGAAGACGACAACGCATGCTTTATTCGACGTGTAATTTCAAAAGAAGGGCGTTCCAAAGCCTTTATCAATGGCGTGCCTGCTTCGCTACAACAACTGAAGGGGTTGGGACAGTACTTGTTAGCCATTCACGGACAAAATACGCACCTGCAGCTACTAAAAGAAGATCACCAGCGCCATTTAATTGATAGCTACGCTAGGCACCCTACTCTACTTGAAGCCGTAAAACGTGCCTATAATTTATGGCGTGATAAACAGAAAACACTGAGTGACTTACAGGCCCAAGCGCAGCAACGTGAGGATCGCCTTCAACTACTCACGTATCAAGTTCAAGAGCTTGACGAATTCGCAATAGAAGACGGTGAGTTTGAAGAATTAGAAGTAGAGCATAAACGCCTAAGTAATGGACAGAGCTTGCTGGAGCAAGCACAAACGAGTGTTTACAACTTGTATGAAAGTGATGAAGGCAACGCGCTATCGGTGATTCAAAACAGCATTGAGCGTTTGGGCGAACTCGAAGCACATGATGCAACGTTAACCCCTATTATCGCGATGCTAAACGATGCTGCCATTCAAGTAGAAGAAGCAGCGGGTGAACTTCGCAGCTATTGTGACCAATTAGAGATTGATCCATTGCGTTTACAACACGTTGAAGCCCGTTATGCAAAAGCGATGGAACTTGCCAGAAAGCATTCAGTAATGCCTGAAGACTTATATAGACACCATCAAGAGTTAGCGGGCGAATTCCGTTTACTTGGTGAGCAAGAGTCACTGCTTGGCACGTTAGAGTCTGAGGTGGAAGATGCAAGAAAAACATATTTAACAACGACTAAACATCTATCAGAAAGTCGAATTGTTGCCGCAGCTAAGCTATCTAGTGACATTGAAGATCAAATACAGCAAATGAACATGCCTCACGCTAGGGTATGCATAGACGTTAATTATGATGAACTTAGAAAGCCAATCAGCACAGGTTTAGATACCGTTGAATTTAAAGTGTCGACAAACCCAGGCCAAGACGCTGATAAGCTTGAGAAAGTGGTGTCAGGTGGAGAGTTATCTCGTATCGGCTTAGCTATCCAGGTTATTGCTAGCGATAATGATGCCACTCCAACTATGATATTCGATGAAGTAGATACGGGTATTAGTGGGCCGACGGCATCAATTGTTGGTGGCCTACTGCGCAAATTAGGTAAGCAATCTCAAGTTATGTGTGTTACTCATTTACCTCAAGTTGCAGCGCAGGCGCATAATCAGCTTTTTGTCACCAAACTCACCGATGGGGAAAGTACTGAAACACAAATGCTTGCACTTACCAAACAAGACAGAATTGATGAGTTAGCACGCTTACTAGCAGGTGATAAAATAACCAAATCTGCACTTGCTAATGCAAAAGAACTACTTAAAAGCGCTGCATCGAACTAAAATGCAGTTGATTGGTCATAGTTGTCAATGTAGCATGCTTTCGCGCTTGCAATAAAACAGCCTGTTTTTAACTTTATTAAGGACAGGCACGAACAAAGGCAATACTGGACACAATAACGCATGAAGTTGCAACACCTATTAGTAATTCTTAGCATCACTCTTACCACAACCGCTTGCTCTAACTGGATTTATCGAATTGACGTACCTCAGGGTAACTTCCTTGACCAAAGGGATGTAGAGAAACTACGCGTTGGCATGACAAAAGAACAGGTTATTTACGTTTTAGGCAACCCGGTTGTTCAAGACTCGTTTGACGACGATACATGGTATTACGTTTACGATATGAAGCGCGGCATGAAAAAGCGCGGCGAAGATTTTCAAAAGCAGATGATCATCAACTTTGTTGATAACAAAGTCACCACGGTAGAAGGTGATTTTGAACTGTCTGAAGACTTTAATACCCCACTCGATAACTAAGAAAAATCTCAAAGGTAGCGGATTGTTTTTGCTACCTTTTTCTTTTGCTCTCACTTTAAAAGACTTTATATTCTGCATTAAAACCTACTTTCTAAGGGGCACATATGGAACATAGTTTTTGGCACAGCAAATGGCAAAAAAATGAAATTGGATTTCACGAGCCCAAAGGCAATGCGCTACTCGTTAAATATGCAGAAAAGTTACTAGAGCCGGACACTTCAAAAATACCGCGAATATTTGTACCGTTATGTGGCAAAACTAGGGATATCAGTTGGCTGTTGTCTCAAGGGGCTGAGGTAGTCGGCGCCGAATTGAGTGAATTAGCGATTGAACAGCTTTTTGAAGAACTGGGTGTGTCACCGAATATCACTACTACGCCCAAGGGTAAGATTTATTCGAAAGATACCCTAACTGTATTCGTTGGTGACATTTTTAAACTCAATTCACAAGACATCGGCGATGTATCTGCCATATACGATAGAGCCGCCCTAGTAGCCCTTCCTGATACCCTAAGAGCGCAATATGCCTCTCATTTAGCCCAAATCACAAATAATGCCACGCAACTAATTATCTCGTTTGAATATGATCAAAGTATAATGGCAGGCCCACCGTTTAGTGTTAATGAACGTATGGTCGATACACTTTATGCTGATAAATACCATGTTACTCGCTTAGAGCGCTCTGAATTAATTGGAGGCCTAAAAGGCAAAGTCGACGCAGACAATTTGGTTTTTCACTTAGTTGCGAAACAGAAATAAAGTACACGTCAAAATAAACAGCCTTTATGCAGTTGACTGCTAATTTGCAAAGCGACTATTTTGAAGCTTGGTTAGTGAATTGAACACAATCAGTGGTGAAGGGAATTACATGGAAGGAATTGGATGGAAACTAAAACTCGGACAATAGTAACTACCCTCGCCTCTCATGGTGAAAATGGTTGTGGGTTGATTTCACTCTCGCTTGAAACTGGCATTAGCCAAGACTATCTTCGAGCATTCTTAAAGCAGCACAAGCAATACTGCGCTTCTATCGACAACTATAAATTCAAGATTAACAGGCAAGCTGAAAACTCAGAATCGTTAGATGACATCATAAAGTCAATTGAACAAACGCGAACTGAAAAATACATTAAGGGTCGAGTCAACAAGGCTTTTTGTTTGGGCGTTATAGTGGCAACCTGCATTCCAGTTGCGTTTAATTTCTTATTCTATTTATACGAATTGTGGTTTTAGCTTAGCGCGTATCAAGCTTAGCTACATCATTCATATTGAATTGGCAATAAAACACGTTGTTAAGCTAGTATAAAGACCGTGAAATCGTTCTAAAGGACTGATATATGACAAGTCGGAGGTCATGTTGAAAACAATACACCTATTATTTCTTTTTAGTTGTTACAGTGCGGTTTGTAACGCAAGCACGTACGAAGAAAAAGTTGCGCTGTCAAAAGCGTTAGTTGGACAACAGGTTCAGACACCTACGTTTTTAACTTCATCGGGTAATGAAGTGTCCTTCCCCTCTTTAGAAGGTAAACCTACTGTTGCCTACTTCTTTGCATCATGGTGTGCTCCTTGTTACAGCTCATTGAAAAACTTACAAGCAGTTCAAAGCGAACATCCACAATCGGTTAATGTCGTTGCTATTTCGGTTGATGATGACTGGGACGAGCTAAATACAATGCTTGAGAAAACGGGATACACTGGCACAGTGTGGAAATCTGAAGCTGACAGCGATGTTCTGATTAAAAAAATGTTTGGAAACTATGCAGGCTCAATTCCTTACACCATTAAAATAAGTGCAGATGGCGTGCTCACAGAGTCGAGTTACTCAATCAAAACCGAGCCACAGTGGAAAGCAACGTTAAGTAATGAAGTATCACTGGAAGACGCTGAGCTAAAATAGTACAAACTGATAGCTTCTGAACGCGAAGAATATACGCATTTAACCCAAAGAACTGATTTTATTTTCCAATATTTACGGGGCGATTGAGAGTGGACACCTTTTTATCTTTTGCAGGCATCCTCGCATCAATTTGGATTGTGCTGGGTATTTATATCGCATCGCGATTTTATCCAAATTATAGTCATTCAAGGCAATTCTGTAGTGAACTTGGCGCTTTTGGCAGCCCCACTCAAACGTTATCACCCGCTATCAATAATTATCCATTGGGCATTTTGTTCGTGCTTTACGGAGCTTACGTAAGCTATCGTTTTCATATACACGTGCCCACCCTATTTATTGGCTTGATGATCATTGTTCATGGAATCGGAACTTGGATATGTGGCATCTATCCTATGGATGCTGATCCATATACAACAACACCTTCGAAGAGCTCTAAAATTCACACGTGGTCAGGCCTAATAATGCTGATTTCATTTATCATTGCACCCGCCATTGTGGCTTTTTCTAGTGTCTATCCAACATCGCTTCGGCTTATATCAGTGTTGTGTATCACGGGCTGCTTTTACTATTCTTTCAAACTGGCAAAAGCACTTGAGCAACGAACCGTTCCCGGCCTATATCAAAGGCTTAGTTATGGCTTTCAAATACTATGGTTGTTCGTTTATTCTCTCTATGTCGTAGCGATGTACTGAAGCCGTTTTCACAGACCAACGAGTGTTTCAATGCCAAACAGGATTGCACCAATAAGCCCGCCAACTATTGTGCCGTTTATACGCACTTTTTGCAGATCACGTCCGATATTAAGCTCTACCTGTTGCGCCATTTCACGCTCGTCCCAACTGTTAATGGTATCTCTGATATGTCGAGTTAAGAATTCAGCAAGTTCCGGTGCCATATATTTCGCGGCTTCGCCTATGTGCTTATTGAAAGCTCGTGACAACTCACTATCACTTGTGAGGTTTGTACCAATATCTTTAAGCAAAGACGCTACCTTAGTTTCAGCTTTCCCCTCTTTCTCATCAAGCGTTGCTAGCAACCAAGTATGAAAGCGCCCCCACGACTGATGCACGTAATTTTTGAGCGCAGGATCATTCACAATCTTCTCTCGATAGCCATTCACTTTCTTTTCCATTAACGGGCTATGCTGTAATTCGTACAAAAATTCATGAACTTGCTCATCAAAAGCATGGCGAATTGGATGCTCTTCATCGTGATAGATATCTTCCAGTATGCTCGACACCGCTTTAACCGCGATTAGCGCCCCCTGTTCACTTAACCAGCTTGACGGCAAAATTTTCTCTAATCGGCTGTATTCAGTTTTAAGCCACACCACTAGCGTATCTGCGATATAAATTTGTGTATCTGGCTGCGCCATTAAATTTGTCAATTTGCCTAACACGCGATCAAGCACAACCTGATGTTGCCGCTCCCGCGTGACAGCGTTAAGCGATGTCGCCATAAGCTGGCGCAAGTCGAGTTGTTTAATGCCTTTTTCAGCAGTACGGGCAATAAACGCCTTAACAGGTTCGTCGTCCAGCACTCGCAGCACGCCTGCAAGGGCATCGCAAATAAAGCGACTTAACCGAGTAGCATTAGCATCGACAACTAGCCATCGCCCCGCGCCCTTGGCAGGATCGCTGCTGCTGATTAAATTCTCTATCGCTTCTGGGTGAAAAAATTTCTCTTTCACAAATAGTGAAAGGTTATTCGCAATAACACTTTTGTTATTCGCAACTATGTTGGTATGAGGTATGGGATATTTTGCTGGTATAGGTTTAAACAGCGCAGTCACCGCGAACCAGTCCGCTAGCCCTCCAACTAAAGCAGCTTCACTGGCCATTTTAATAAGACCAAGCCACCAAGCGCTGGCTAACTCAGGTATAAATTTAGGTGCTGCTGTGGTTATCATAAAAACACTAGCGGCGAAGATTAAACACCCCAATGCCAGTCGCTTGGCCTGCGCTAACTGCGTGTATTTATCCTGCATGAAATCTCCATTTACAATCTTCAATCTTGCCGTATACCATCACCAGCAAAGGGTACGCTGGCGAAATAGCGTTTAAAATGTTCTCTTACCACACCGTGATATTATGCAAGCACATGCAAGCAATAGGCCTTTGTTAAGCAACGTTAGCCCTTAAGGACAAATCAACCCTTCCACTTTCATGCTAAACCACTTTACAGTATCTAAGCTTGCATTGATTTAGACAGCCATCTTTTTAACACTTTCCACTATTTAGGACAGACACTTTTTAGCAATATTTAGGACAGTCACTTTTTTCACGCTAAACAAGTGGGTGTCCAGTTTTGACATTTGTTTTTTACCCAACGCCAATTTGTAGAATTCTCGCTCACAAAACAATGTTCAAATTCCCTATAAAATAGTGAGTTACGCCAACTTTAAGTCAGTCAAACTTTCTGGCTTTCTACTTTTCACCCTAAAAACATGTAACTCACTGTTATTAATAGATAAATAATAGTGGCACATAATATGATTACCAATAACGTAAAACTGGTTATTGCTAGTTACGATTATTTACATTTAATAACAACGTTTTGCGTTACATTGAGCGACAATCCCCTCGCTCATCTGCTGTTCAAAAAGGAAATAAGAAAATGAAAAAGTCTATGATTGCTGGTGCTGTATTACTTGCTTCTGCTTCAATGTTGTCTGGCTGTGTTATCCATGTAGGCAACGCCAGCGCAATGGACGGTAGCGATTTTAGTTCGATATTGGGCAACATTGATATCGCTGAAGGTAAACACGCGGGTGATATTTCATCTGTTAATGGTAATGTTGAAATTAGCGACCATGCTGGTGCAGACGATGTCAGCATTGTGAATGGTAATTTAGAAATGGAAAGCCATGTTACGGTTCGCAGTATCGACATCGTTAATGGCGATATTTCAGCAACATCACACCTTAGTGTCTTAGGTAATGTTGAATCAGTAAATGGTAATATTACTCTACCGAAACAAAGCACCATAGGCGGTCATGTAGAAACGGTAAATGGGGATATCACTGCCACTGATACCGTAATAGAAGATGATGTTGAAACACTTAACGGTGACATTACACTTAAAGGCAATACGCATATTGTCGGTAACATCATTTATCGCGATAGCGAAAGCTCATGGGGCGAACGCTCGGACAACAAACCGACACTGACTATCGAGAGCGACGTTGTGATTGATGGTACTATTATCTTAGAGCGCCCTGTTAATTTAGCATTCGACAATGACGCATTTGATAAAAAAGTGGTTGTCAGTTACGGCGGAGCGCAGTAACGTAGCGCTTTTTCAAGTGCTAGCACCTACCTATGACCGAACAGGAAAAGATGTTGTCAGGCGAGTTGTACTACCCGTCTGACAAATTACTCACCACGCTGCGAAAGCAGTGCCGTCAACAGCTCGACCTCTTAAATGCCACCTGCCAAACCGAGCATAAGAAGCGCACCCAACTCTTAAAAACCTTGTTTGGAAGCACCGGTAAGCGGCTTTATATCGAATCGACATTTAAGTGCGACTATGGCGAGAATATTCATGTTGGCGAAAACTTTTACGCTAATTTCAACTGCGTTATTTTAGATGCTGCTCGTGTAACGATAGGCGACAATTGTATGCTCGCCCCTCAGGTAGGGCTATATACAGCTACTCACCCCATTGACCCGCTACAAAGAGCCACCGGCATTGAGTTCGCCAAGCCTATAACACTTGGCGATAACTGTTGGATTGGCGGTATGGCGGTGATAAACCCAGGCGTAACGCTTGGCAATAACGTTGTTGTTGCCTCTGGTGCTGTGGTGACAAAGTCGTTTGGCGACAATGTGGTACTAGCAGGTAATCCCGCCAAAGTGATAAAACACATAGAGCCAGGCGAAAACCCGCTAGTTAACCCGTAAACGCTTTAGTTACCCACGCTATTGGTGTCGATAGCCATAAATTTATCGAAATAGCGTGTGAGCGATGGTGTCATTTTTTCCTCCATTCTCCCATGAAGGTGTGTAAACAGCGCACGCTCAAGCAAGTAAAGGTAACCGTCTTTGGCAAGTGTACTGTTTGGGCTGTGCCCTTCTCGGGCATCACTCACTAAACTAATGGCCTTGCCATCGGCCTGTAGCCTTAACGCAAATTCTCGCACATCTTCAATCGCTACCCTATCATCTTGCGCACCAGCCCACATATACAGAGGCTTATCAATCTTCTGCCAATGCTTATCAGGCGACTTTTCATAAAGGTGTGTCACGTCTTGGCGATTGGTAATATCAACCATCAAAGCGGAAAAGCGAGGCAAACGCATTGGCAAGAAAACTGCGGGTATAGCTGATTTGTAGTGCCTGATGGTATTAGACATATTGTTGGGAGCGGCGGCGGCAAAAGCAACGCTAAATTTATCGGGTGTAAACGCCAATGCATTAATTGCGCTAAAACCACCAAACGAATGCCCAACAATAGCTAAACGATCTGCACGGCCCACACCATTTTCAAGCAAGTAATCAACACCGTCGATAATATCCTGCTGAACACGTCCGTTACCAAAATCGCGCTGAGCGCTTGTCATGTATGCCTGTCCCATACCCGTTGAACCCCGAAAATTGGGCTCGAACACCGCATAACCCCGGTTCGCCATAAACTGGCTAATACGATTGTAGGAGCCATGACTTCTATTCCACGGTCCTCCATGAGGAAAAACAACCAAGGGAACCTCGCTGGCCTTATAACCATTAGGTAATGTCAGGTAACCAAACAACTGCATACCATCAGTGGCTTTGTACTGAATTGGCACTCTAAGCGCTGACCATGTTGCGTCTGTTTGCGAGGGTTCGATGTGCGATAAAGGGCTTATCCAGGTGTCAGACTCGGCCAAATAAAGCCTAAAATGCACGTTTCCACTTTGCTGATCTTCTTCGGCAACCAGCCAGTGTGTTAACGACTTATCAGGGGTAAAACGATAAATATTATCACTTATTCTGCTCGTCAGCCTATTGAGCAACGCCTCGGCATTTGGCGTTAACGCTTCGTAGTGAACATACTGAGTTTCATAACCCAAAAGAAACGGTTTGCCCTCCGGTGATACAAAAAACTGTGAAGCATCAAACGGTGGACTATTTTCGGTTGTAATGGCTTCCTTGATTCCAGTCTTCGTGTTTATGGCGTGAAGCGTCGCGGTGTCATTGTCAATTTGACCAGAGAGCAGCAATGTGTGTGTTTGCGCAGACCAGTGATGTATTTTACACGTATCGAACACCTCGCACTTTATGATTTCTCGTTCTTTATCAGCAAGCAGCTGAACAATGCTTTGATAATCGTTACCCATTAGTGAGACAAACCTTACCGCCTCTTCATCTGCCCAAAAATTCATTATTGGAAGTGGCGAGCGGTACTGAATAGATTCGTTTGTGTGACTGTCCGGTTTTGAGTGACTGTCCGATTGCTCACCCGAATTGCGTTTGAAGTGACTGTCCTTTTTTAGATTTGAGTGACTGTCCACTTTTATTAGCGAGTACATGCTTTGGCTAACATCGTATTTAAGCAGCCAAAATGCGTCGGGGTTATGGCTGTCTGTTTTAACAAACAAGGTATTGGCATCGCTTAGGCGATAGCGCGTTTGCGCAAGCTGTTGTGTAGATAGCCCAACAAATACAATCCGTTTTGCGTCCACATAAACAAGGCGATTGCTGTCGGCTGTCCAACTTAGGTTTTCAAAGTTGTGCGCAGTGATAAGCTTTACATGGTTATCCGACGCAACGTTATAAACCCAAAGTTGCTTGCGCTTATTTTCCTTAATGACGTAGCTCATTTTAAGGCCATCGGGCGATAGCAATACGCTTTCGACAGGCTGCTCTTTATTAAACACAGCCCTACTGATTAACGCAGACTTCGGTTTAGAAAGCGCCTCCTGCTTTGCTCGCTCAATGGGTACATATTCATTGTTTTCCTGCGCGGCGTAGGATGCTTTCATTGCAATACCCACCCAGGACACACATAACCATAGATACACTGATACCTGCCATCTGGTATTCATAGCATTCCTCTAAAATTTAAAAACGGATTGAGGTTGCAAACACCACCTTAGCCGAGTGTTTGCTAGCGGCAACCACGTTTTGTGCCTTACATGATTGCCGTTTGGTAGTTAACTCTTTGGTAAGTATTTCGACGTATTAACTTCGCCTTAGCGGCTGAAGCAACACAAAACTGAGTAACGCGGGAAGCCCCAACATCATGCCTAATACACGCCAGGTAAGGCGAAGACTCGCTTTGTCGACAAGGGCTCTGGTAAGGCGCCACAACACTAACACCGAGGCGAATTGAAGCAGTGCGGCAACCACCCAAATGTAAAGCGGATAGTGTTGATTTTTTATGTCTTCAAGGCTCATGTAGCGGCTTTCAAATGGGTCAATGAAATGGGCAAGCAGCTCTTCCGACACAAAGATAAACGGCGCTACAATAAAGTTATAGTGTCGTACCCAACCAGGTAAACTGTGTAAATAGAACTCACGCTCCCCCAGTTTTTCGCTACTGCCATCAAGGCGAGTAATAAATACTTCTGCGCCTGGGCGATCAAACCCGAAATAGTGTTCGCCAGTAAAGATAAGTAAATATCCATCGGCCACTTTTAACCCATATGCGGTGTCAGCTCCACCAACACTTGCTGGATAAACAAACTGATAATCCACCACAAACTCGGCAAAATCATCATATAGCGTATTGCGATTAAACATCAAAAGCTGTGTAGAGGTGGAAATTCTGCCTACCTGCTCTGACAACCATAACGCACTGGTATAGCGCTCACCAGCATTAGGACGGTGTTTGACAAGCAAGGACTTTGTTTCAAAATCGATGCTGTATAGGCCATCTGGCGTCGATAAGAACTTGCCTTGGCTTAAATGAGGCACAAACTTAAAACGGTCATTGTTTTTCGCATCATTAACCGACGCCAGAAAGCCATCGCGCCCAATCGCACCTAACGACTTCCCAGAGTAACCATCAACGCCTACAAGCAGCATTTCATCATGTGAAAACTTCCACACATTGCGCGTATCGGGGTCGACAATAGCGTCTTGATTATCAAATCGGTGCAGCTGATTTTTTCGCGCCGACTGCCATCGAGTCACTGGTAGCGACATAACGTCCGCAAGCTTGGCTTGATTTGCATAGTGCGCGGCTTGCGCATGACCACTGCCCTCTAGTATGTAGCCTACCGCATTTTCAAAGTTATTTTCCCAGATCAGCTTTCGTGTGCCATCAACCGGGTTCATATCAGGGTGTTTACCTATCGCCATCATCGGCAAGTGATAAAATACGGTGGTAGCAAGTATGAGCACTATGACCACACTATAACTCACGCCGGTTGCCAACAAGCCTGTGCCCAAGGGAGTATCCAGTGGTTTATTCAAATCTGGCTTAAAGCTTTTAATGTTTAAATAGAACAAGGCGCAAAGCATAAACACCAGAGGTACGTATTGCGCTACGGTGTTTTTTGGCTCTGGGAAAAAAGCAATAAATAATGTGTAAAACACCAAAATAGCAAACCGAGAACGATGCAATACTGAGAGCGTTCCCACCATGTAGCAAGACGCATTAAGTAAAGTAAGATAGCCAATAAACTGGTAATGACGCCAATCGACAACTTTATTGGTAAAGTTATCGTACCCCAGCGTAGTGATAAGTAACGACAAGGAAATCGTACTCATAAGAACGGTAATGCCTGCCAGCATAAGGCTTAGGTAAATTTTGCTGCTGTCTAAGGGCCGGTGGATAAGAAAAACCCAGAAGTTTTTCTTCTTCCATAACAGAGCGTGCACAATACCAAAAACGAGCGAGACAATAATGCTTCCCACCGTAAGTAAAAAACCCATATTGCGATGCAAAATATCCCACAAGCCCATTTTGGGCAGCATTAAGTATGCCGCAAGAAGTAAGGCTAACGCCGTTGAGGCGAGCAACGCAAAGCGTTGAAATTCGCTTTTATAAAGTGCAAACATTACGACAGCTCCACAGGCTTGTTATGGTTTCTGGTGAGGTAAGCGTTAACCGCGTTTTCAAGGTTCACTGGCATAGACTGCACAAATTTGGCCCCCATAAGCTTTAGCAGGGATGCAAAGTTTGTATCGCTTACTTGGTCGGCCACCACAATGTGATGCAGCCCTTCGATAATTTTGTAGGTCAAAAAGCCCGGAATATTTTCTGGCTCAAAAGCCCTGCCGTCGAAATCTACCGTCCACGCAGTGACTTTAGAGAGAAACTCATCGGGCGAACAATTATTGATAAGCCTTCCCTTTTCCATAAGAATGAGGTTGTCTGCCAAGCGCTCTATCTCTTCCATTTGGTGTGAACAGTAAATAATTGCCGCATCTTGTTCAGTGCCTATCAGCATCAATGACTCTAAAAAGCTTTGCTTAGCCACCACGTCTAACCCAAGCGTAGGCTCATCTAGAATCAACAGTTTAGGCTGCTGCGCCAGTGCTAAAGACAAGCTAAAACCTGCCCTTTCCCCTCTTGATAGCCCCGACACCTTCTGTTTTGGATCGATATCGAAGTAGCTAATAGTTCGGTTAAATACATCTTGTTCCCATTGTGGGTAAAAGCTACGCTGCAATTTCATTACACTGGACACAGACATCCACTCAGGCAATGTATGCTCTTCGTTTACATAGCCTATTTGAGCGCGGTCTTTAGACGTTAGGTGTTGGGAAGGTCTTCCTAAAACATGACAGCTTCCTGAAGTTGGCGTATCAATGCCAAGCAACAGCCTAAATAGCGTAGATTTACCTGCTCCATTACTGCCTACAATGGTATGAATACCGCTGCGCGGCACTCTCAGCGTGAAACCATCTAGCGCCTTTTTATTACCAAATTGACGGGTTAACAAATCCGTTTCGATACACACTTCAGACATGTTATTCACCGTTTGACGCTTTACGAGGGCGAACGCTTTCCAGTGCATTAGCTACTGTACTAAGCAACGTCTCTTGGCTGTAATCTAGATAGGCTACTTCATTGACAAAGACTTCAACAGCACTGTCTAATTTCTGCTGCTGTGCTTCCTGACTCAACATTTGGCGCTGCTGCGCCACAAATAGTCCTTTGCCTTGATGCGATTCAAGCACACCTTGTGAGGTAAGCTCGTTGTAGGCTTTTGCCACTGTATTGGCATTAACCAGCAGTTGCGTAGCAAGCCCTCGTACGCTTGGAAGTTTGGCCCCGACCTCTAGTTCATTGCGCGCCACCAGCATACGGACCTGATCGACAATTTGCTTGAAAATAGGGCGAGCATCTCCAGTGGAGACCTGAATACTTAACGGTTTCACTTTTTGTATATTTTGCATATTACACTCAACTGTACCATCTGTATTAATACAGTATACATCGTTCGTTATTTATGCAAACATTTTTTAAAAAAAAGGACAGACACAAAAAAACGGTGAGGCGTGCTATTGCTCGCCTCACCGTTTTTGTGCGGTATACCTACTAACTTAATTTATCGGCTAATCAGTCCCACTGCGGCGCGAAATCAGGGTCAACAATTCGCTTGCCGTTATCTAAACCGTCTATTCGCTGTAATTCTTCATCTGACAATTGGACACCACCATAGGCAAGGTTTTCTGAAAGGTGCTGTCTACTTGTTGAAGAAGGTATGGCGTAATAATGGCGCTTTTCCATCCAAGAGAGAACGACCTGAGCAGGGGTGGCATCATGTGCATTTGCGATTTGCTTTAACGTTTCGTCTTCCATGACATCGCCAACCGCAAACGGCATATAAGCGGTAACTCGGATCCCCTTATCGCGACACGCTTTCACCACCTGATGATTTTGCATAAACGGATGCAGTTCAATCTGATTGGTATACAACTCACCGTTACCTAGAATTGCCTCTGCTTTGTTCATCAGATCTATTGTGAAGTTAGACACACCTATGTGCCTTGCCAGACCTAGCTTTTTCGCTTCAGCGAGCTGAGTTAAGTAAGCTTCAAGCGCAATGTCTGTCCCAGGGTAAGGCCAATGAACAAGCAGCAAATCGACATATTCAAGCTTCAGCTTTGCCAAACTCTCGTGAACGCTAGGGATAAAATGATCGTCACCAAGCGACTCATACCATACTTTTGTGGTGACAAATAAATCTGAGCGCGCGATACCGCTAGTTTGAATTGCATCGCCAACTTGCGCCTCATTTCCATATATTTGTGCTGTATCAATATGTCTAAAACCCACATCTAACGCATTGGTGACAGCATCTCGCGCCACGTCACCTTCGAGTCGAAATGTGCCTATTCCTAACTGCGGCATGTCTTTCATAGCATCTCCTTGTCAACATTAATGAATACCAATACCTACGGCTAACATGCTGAGGAAGATCGCCTTTATACTTAAGTAGCAAATGTAATGTATTGCTCCCGTTGCGTTTTTTCTTGTGCTAATCTGCTGTTGATGTGAATTATGGCAAAGTATCTAGACAGGCTTTTGATATAGTGTTGAAGATAAACGTGTTTGAACACCTTGTATGCGCGCTCGCTGCTACAATATGTTTTGTGAGCCCATATTCACTTGCCACAGAAAATCAAACGCTGCCGAAAACCTTGCGAATTGGTGTAGAAGATATCAACTATGCGCCAGTAATGAATTTTACTGAAGGTAAGCACGACGGCCTCCTGTATCAAATTCTTCATGAATTCGCCTTACAAAATGACATTGAGCTATCATTTATTCCTCTACCATTGAATCGCTTTCCTTTCTGGTTCGATGAAAATGCCATTGATATCCGACTGCCTGATAACGCGCGTTGGAAGCTGAGCTCAACGAATAACATTCGTTACAGTGCGCCGATGATCACCGTGTGTGATACTACTGTAGTACTCGATAAAAATAGAGACATGCCACCAGATGCCTTCATGCGATTAGGCTTGCCAATAGGGTTTACGCCATCAAGCAAATGGAAAGATGCAATTGAGACGGGCAAATTAGAGATAGTAAGAGATACCTCCTTAAGGGTACTCGCACAAATGTTGGTTAATGAAATGATTGATGGCATTGATGTAAACATTGCTATCATCCAAAATGAGCTCAAGCATTTAGGCAAATCTCCTGCTCTTGTGTCGGTTTCTAGTCGCGTAAATGCCGATCCAGTGAAGTACCAAATTTCAACAAAACATCACACCGAAGTAATTGATAGCTTCAATAGCTTCGTTACTGACAACAAAGAAAGAATTGAAACCTGGGCAAATGACAATGGCATCGCCATAGCGCCCCAATGCGATCGTTTCCGTTCAAATTGATTCAGCCCAAAGAGTTTCATTGAACGTAACAATTATTTAAGCACAAAAAAAGCCGCTATTTAGCGGCTTCTCTGCATCATAATTTTGGGTGTTGGACAGTGCTACTTGCGTTTACTTGGACGCCCTGCTCGCTTGTTTAACCCCTGCTGCTTACGCACCTTGTGCTTTTTCACAGACCGGCGCATACGGCTAAGTCTGGCATGATCAAGCTTGCCTTGTCGCAAGTTCACCATAGTTTGCGTTTCATCTGGCAGTTGAACATGGCTTCGAAGCGCATTGACATCTTCAAGCCCTAGCTCTACCCAAGCGCCTTGTGGTAAACGTTTTTGCAGCTCAATTGGCCCGTATTTAACGCGGATAAGTCGGCTCACTTGTACGCCTTGCGACTCCCACAAACGACGAACCTCACGATTACGCCCTTCTTTCAAGGTTACGTTAAACCAGCGGTTCATGCTTTCTTCTTCAGCGTGCTGTGGCGTTGGCGTACCTGAAATTGTCAGGAATTTCGCTTCGCCGTCTTCCAGTTCAACACCTTTTTGCAAGGTGTTGAGGGTTTTGCCCGTTACCTCACCAAATACACGTACCGCATACTCGCGTTCAACTTCGCACTTAGGGTGCATCAAACGATTCGCTAATTCACCGTCGTTAGTAAACAGTAATAAACCGCTGGTGTTCATATCAAGGCGACCAACAGTGATCCACCTACCTAAGCGAATGGCAGGTAATCTATCGAACACGGTATCTCGGCCTTCAGGGTCGTGACGGCTACACAACTCGCCTTCGGGTTTGTTGTACATCAATACACGGCATATCGGTTGCTCGGTTTGACGAGACAATAAATGCCCGTCTACACGAATTTGCGCGGTGTGATCAACTCTATCGCCGAGAGTAGCAACGGCACCATTTACAGATACACGTCCCTCTTCTATCCAACGCTCCATTTCTCGTCGCGAGCCTAGCCCTTGGTTAGCCAGCACTTTTTGCAACTTTTCAGTCATGGTTTCACTCTTTAATTGCTTGTTTACGGTCGCACGGTCTATTCAGACGGTGCCTCATTTAACACCTTAAGCGGCGAGTCAGACGCAATGCTTTCAGCCATATTTTCAAACGCTTCAGCGTTAGGTAAATCACCTAACGACGTCATCGAAAAATAATCCAAAAAGCCTTTTGTGGTAGCGTACAATGCCGGTCGCCCCGGCACCTCTTTGTGACCCACTACCTTTATCCAATCTCGTTCTGTGAGTGTCTTTATAATATTGCTGCTTACCGCAACACCACGCACTTGTTCAATTTCTCCGCGCGTGATGGGCTGACGGTAGGCAATAAGCGCCAATGTTTCGAGCATCGCTCGTGAATATTTGGGCACATTTTCTTGCCATAATTTACTTAACCACGGGCTAAGCGCATCTAACGACTGAAATCGAAAGCCGCTTGCAACTTCTACTAACTGAATACCGCGAGGTTGGTAATCTAACTTTAGCTCGTTTAGCACCTTACTCAAGGTTCTATCCGCCACGCTAAATTCATTCAGTACAGTCTCTTTAAGCTGTTGTCTTGAAATAGGTTTATCAGCAACAAATATAGCTGCCTCTACCAACTGCTTAAGCTGCGCCGTGTTAATTTTCTTCATGAGCACCTAATTTTACATGAATTTTGGCATAAGGACCTGCCTGAATGCACAAAATAAGCTGTTCTTTTACTAATTCTAAAATGGCGAGGAAACAAACCACAACGCCGGCCTTACCTTCTTCTACCGTAAAAAGGCGCTCAAGAGGCGTATATTCGGTATTATTTAGCACAGATAATATCAACGACATGCGCTCTCTGGTGCTAAGCGCCTCCCGTTCAATGGTGTGATGCTCGAAGGCCTCAGCCCGTTTCATTGCTGCGCTAAAGGCAAGCACAATTTCAGCAAGGGTAACATCAGGCTCAATGCGAATAGGTGCTACGTTATCGCTTGTCTCTACATGCACGTTGTAAATGTCACGCTCTAGGCGAGGCTGCAAATCTAAGTCTTCTGCGGCCTGCTTCACCAGCTCATATTCTTTTAACCTGCGAATAAGCTCGGCGCGTGGATCTTCTTCTTCGTCCGACTCATCGCTGCGTTTTGGCAACAATAACCTTGATTTTATTTCGGCAAGAATAGCGGCCATCAACAGGTATTCAGCGGCCAGTTCAAGCTTTAGTGACATCATTGCATCAACATATTCCATGTATTGCTTGGTCACATCGGCAATAGGCAACGTAGTGATATCGAACTTTTGCTTTCTAATTAAATACAGCAGTAAATCGAGGGGGCCTTCAAAGGTCTCTAAAATAACCTCTAGCGCATCAGGCGGAATAAAAAGATCTTCAGGCTTTTCTATGACGGCCTCGCCATTAATAAACGCAAGCGGCAATGGCTGCTGTACCGGCGTTGCCGCGGTATTTTGCAGTGCTACTTCGTTATCTGGCGCAGTCACAACAGCGTCGCTCTGAATGCTGTTTTCTTTTGATTCCGGCACAATTCTTCGTTCTTGTTATGCGTTTTACACGCTTATTGTTATTTGTCGTTTATGTTATGCAGTGCGCAGAGTGTTTCCAACGCATTTGCGCATGGCGCCCGCACGCAATATGGCTAGCACGGCGTCTTATTCAAACGGTACTTTATTCAAATGGTGATGGGTCGCCCGTACCATGACGCACAATAACCGGCGTATCTTCGGAAAGATCCACAACCGTTGTAGGCTGCTCACCAATATACCCGCCGTGAATAATAAGCCCAACCTGTTTTTCAAGATTATCGCGAATAACATCAGGGTCAGATTCCGCCATTGTATTTCCCGGCAAAATCAACGATGTAGACATCAATGGCTCACCTAACTCTTCAAGCAGAGCAAGCGCAATGGCATTGTCAGGCACGCGAATACCAATGGTTTTCCGCTTGGGGTTTTGCAGCCGCTTAGGTACTTCTCGCGTTGCTTTTAACACAAAGGTGTAATGCCCTGGCGTGTTGTTTTTGATTTGACGAAAAGCCGTATTATCGACCTTCGCATAAATCGACAACTCCGACATATCACGGCACATAAGGGTAAAGTTATGCTCTTTATCTATCTGTCGAATACGGCAGAGCTGTTCAAGCGCCCTTTTGTCTTCCATCTGACAACCAATGGCATACCCAGAATCTGTGGGGTAAACCACAACTGCACCTTCTCGAATCAATTCACACGCTTGCGTTATTAAACGCTTCTGCGGATTGTCTGGGTGTACATAAAAAAACTGACTCATAACGCCTCTCTTATCTCAACTTGCTTGCTCTAGCACGCTGGCCTTGGTCTTGTTGGTTTGGGCATGCCTAGCTATTTACACACGCTTTGTATTTGCACACGCTTAGCTATTTGCCCCTAGTGCGTCAAACTGCGTCCAATTGTGCCAAACTGGAGTAAGTTTGCTGCTAATACCCAAGTTTTTGCCTAGCTCTGTCCATCGTGAAGGGAAATGAAAATCTGACCCTGCTGACGCCAGTAAACTATGGGTTTGCGCAAGTTCATTAATCAATTCTTGCTTGGTTTTATTAATGCCCGGAAATGCGGTCTCGATGGCATCACCACCGGCTTGCTCAAAAAGCGCCACAAGACGGCGTAGCCATTTTGTGGTCATATCGTAGTGGGCTGGATGTGCAAGCACAGCTTGACCGCCAGCATCTTGAATCCAGGTTATCGCCGTTTCAATACTGGGCCATTCAGCTTTAACCGCCGCCCGCTTGCCTTTGCCAAGGTATTTCTTAAACGCCGCTTCCATAGTAGGTACGCCGTAACTATTCACCAACACTCTTGCAAAGTGTGCTCGAGTTACTTGACCAACTCCGGCAAGTGTCTTGGCTCTGGGTAGCACGCCTTCAAAGCCGCACTTTTCTAATTTTTCAGCAATTTTCTCTGCACGCGCTTCGCGCACTTGTGCTTGCCCGTCTAAGCGCGCTAAAAATTCTGGGCACTGGCGGTTAACATTTAACCCCACAACGTGGATATCGAAGCCATGCCACAACGTGGAAATTTCCACCCCGTCAATCAACGTAAGCGACCGCTTTTGCTTTGCTTGAACGCTGTGCGCTTCGTCTAATCCAGCCACGGTATCGTGATCAGTAATCGCCAGCACATCCACCTGCATGGTGTGCGCGCGAAGGACAAGTTCTTCAGGGGTTAAATGCCCGTCAGAGAATTTTGTATGACTATGTAGATCTATTTTCAATGTCTTATGCAAATTTATGGTTGACACAAAAGGCAATTTGTTTTCTTCTATATACACAAAGTATACGTACTAACGGCTTCAAATCCTATTGAAGTTTAAACAAACAACGAGTAATTCATGCACACGCAAAAAATTTCTACAGCAATGACAGTTGCAACTTGGTGGTGGCACTCCCTAACTTAACGGGCGGTGTGCACTGTAGTGCGTGAATGAAAACACATAAAGGCCCGTTTACACGGGCCTTTTTTTTATCTTTTTGCAGTTGGAGAGAAGCAAAAATGAGTTTAGCGGAACTGGGCACTTCCCCAGGCAAGGTTGAGACAATAGAACAAGTAGGTCATTACATTGACGACCCACTCGCGGCTTTTGCTCACTTGTGTGGAAATACAAGCAACGCGTTATTGCTAGAGTCAGCAGAGATTGACTCGAAAGATGACTTACAAAGCTTGCTGATGGTTGACGCTGCACTGCGTATGGAATGCAGAGGTAATCGCGTTGAAATTACCGCACTTACTGGCAATGGCGCCTCTGTGCTTCCACTTTTCACTACGCAAAGCCCTGAAGGCCTAAATGTAGTAGACAGTTCAGCAACAACGGTTACCTTAGAGTGTGATGACGCCGATGCAGATTTAGACGAAGACAGTCGTTTAAAAGCCGCAAGTGTTATGGATGCACTGCGTATTGTTGTCAATAAGGTTACCCCCATACGTCAGCATCCACACGCTGTATTTCTAGGCGGTGTATTTGCCTATGACATGCTGGCTGGTTTCGAAAAACTCCCCGAGGTTGCAGAAGGCGAAAATGACTGTTCAGACTTTGTATTTTACCTTGCCGAAACGCTCATTACCGTAGACCATCAAACGCGCGAAACGCATATCATTGGTAGTGTATTTAGCGGGCAAGATGTCGCTCAGCAATACTTCACCATTGCCCAGCGCCTTGAAGCTATCCACCAACAGCTGCACGACATGCCAGCAGAGCCTGTCCTAAAAGGGCAAAGTGGACAGTCACTCGAAAAAAGTGGACAGTCACTCACTTTAACAGATAACCACGATGCTTCTGTGGACATCACCGACGAGCAATTTTGCAACCACGTACTTGACTTAAAGCAGCATATTTTGGCTGGCGATATATTTCAGGTTGTGCCATCACGCACATTTTCTCTCCCCTGCCCATCGCCACTGCTCGCTTATGCAAAGCTAAAAGAATCGAACCCAAGTCCGTATATGTTTTACATGCAGGATGAAGCATTCAGTATTTTCGGTGCGTCGCCTGAATCTGCTCTTAAATACGATAGCGAAAGCAACCAGGTTGAAATATACCCCATTGCCGGCACTCGACCACGCGGAAAACGCGCCGACGGCTCGATTGATAGAGATTTGGACAGTCGCATTGAATTAAACCTACGCGAAGACACTAAGGAAAAGTCAGAGCACATTATGCTTGTTGACCTTGCACGAAATGACGTTGCTAAAGTAAGCCGCCCAGGCACCCGCTACGTGAAAGACCTACTAAAAGTAGACCGCTACTCTCATGTAATGCATCTTGTATCGCGCGTGGTAGGTCAGCTTCGAGACGATTTAGATGCGCTGCATGCCTATCAAGCGTGTATGAACATGGGCACATTGGTAGGTGCGCCGAAAGTAAGTGCTGCCACGCTTATTCGTGAAGTAGAACAAAAACGTCGCGGCAGCTACGGCGGCGCGGTTGGTTATCTTAACGGGCAGGGTGACATGGACACCTGCATTGTTATTCGCTCGGCATTTGTCAAAAACAACACCGCGTACATCCAAGCGGGTGCTGGCGTCGTTCATGATTCAATCCCACAAGCCGAAGCCGATGAAACGCGCGCCAAAGCGCAAGCGGTTATTGGCGCTGTTAAAGCGGCACTTAAAGAAGAATATGTACCAAGCACGGAGGGCAACGCATGAACCAACAAGTGACCACCCTCTTTTTGCTAGATAATGTAGACTCATTCACCTACAACTTGGTTGATGAACTGCGCACGCTAGACTTAGATATTAAGGTTTACCGAAATACCGTTTCCGCCGACATGTTGTTTGAACGCATGCAAGAACAAGCAACAAAAGGCCCAGTATTATTAATGCTATCGCCAGGGCCTGGCGCACCCAGTGAAGCAGGTTGTATGCCAGCACTACTGAACAAAGTGCGAGGCGTATTCCCGGTAATTGGTATTTGCTTAGGCCACCAAGCCATTGTAGAACACTACGGTGGTACAGTTGGACGCGCAAGCCAAGTCATGCACGGTAAATCATCGGCAATTACTCACACTGAAAAGGCAATGTTTGAAGGGTTGCAACAACCCTTACACGTAGCGCGTTATCATTCCTTGGTTGCACATGAATTACCCGATGCACTGACGGTATGCGCATCGACAGTGAATGACGATGGCAGCGAAGCAGTGATGGCAGTATATAGCGAAGACGATCGTATGTTGGGCTTTCAGTTTCACCCAGAATCTATCTTAACCGCCCAAGGCAGTTTGCTACTTAAGCAAAGTATTGACTATTTAACGTTACAGGGAGCCAATCATGCTTAACGCAGGCCCACTTCTTGAACAATTAATGTTGCGTGAGTCACTCTCGCAAACCGAAGCCTACAGCTTGTTTAACAGCATTATGCACGGTGAGCAAAGCGAGGTAATGATAGCAGCGGTGCTTACCGCGCTTAAAATAAAGAAAGAATCGCCAAGCGAAATTGCAGGTGCAGCCAGTGCAATGGTTGCCAATGCCCTTCCCTTCCCAACGCCGAACTACGAGTTTGCCGACATTGTGGGGACAGGTGGTGACGGCCACAACACGATTAATATCTCAAGTGCAGCGGGTGTGGTAGCGGCTGCATGCGGCGTAAAAGTCGCTAAGCACGGTAATCGTAGTGTGTCGAGCAAATCAGGTTCGGCCGATTTGTTTCGTCAATTCGGGTTGAATTTAGAAATTAGCCCTGAGTTATCGCGAAAATGCTTAGATGAAGCAAATTTCACATTTCTTTTTGCTCCCGTTTATCACGCCGGTATGCGCCACGCAGCCCCCGTGCGCGCTGCGATGAAGACCAGAACCTTGTTTAACATCTTGGGTCCACTGGCAAACCCAGCGGGTCCAACTCATGGTGTATTCGGCGTATACTCCCCCGAACTGCTTGAACCGTATGCAAAAACCCTTATGCTGCTTGGTCAACATCGCGCCATGATAGTGCACGGCGATGGCCTTGATGAGCTGGCGCTGCACGGTGAGTCGATGATTTACGACTTAGAACACGGCGATATTCGCAAGCTAACCGTGACATCAGATGATTTCGGTTTACCGCGCTATCCGTTATCGGCTATCGAAGGCGGTGAACCGGAAGAAAACCGACAGTTTGTTGAAGCTGCCCTTAACGGTGAAGGCAAAGAAGCGCACCGTGCTGCCATTGCGATGAACTGTGGCGCATTGTTAAAAGTGACGGGCAAAGCTGATAGTTTCAAAGACGGCGCCGAAATGGCGATGGACGCCATGTCTAAGGGGTTACCCATGCAGTTACTTTCAAAGGTAGCCAAAATTACTCAGGAGGTAAGCACGAATGGCTAATGTGCTTGAGAAAATTGTTGCAGACAAGCGCGAAGAAATTGCGGCTAGAAAAACGGCTCTGCCATTAGACAGCTTTAAAGACGCTCTAGTGCCGTCTCAAAAAAGTTTGTTTGCGGCACTTAGCGAGCCTAACGCAGGCTTCATTTTTGAATGCAAAAAAGCGTCGCCGTCAAAAGGCCTTATTCGCGACAATTTTGATTTAGACGAAATTTTGGCAGCATATACCCCCTATGCTGCCGGTATTTCTGTACTGACTGACGAAAAGTACTTTCAAGGCAAGTTCGAATACCTTGCCTATGTGACCGAGCGCGTTGCGCAGCCTGTGCTAAACAAAGACTTCTTTGTTGAAACCTATCAAGTGTATCTGGCACGCCATTATAACGCCGATGCCGTATTGCTTATGCTTAGCGTATTAAGCGACGACGAGTATCGCGAGTTAGCCGCCGTTGCTGACAGCCTGCACTTAGACATTCTTACTGAAGTAAGTAACGAAGAAGAAATGCAGCGCGCTATAGCATTAGAAGCAAGCATTATCGGTATCAACAACCGTAACCTGCGCGACTTATCTACCGACCTTGCTACCACAGAACGCCTAGTGCCCATGCTAGAGGTTGCGACCCACGACTTTGTGGTCATTTCCGAATCCGGCATTTATACCCATGACGACGTGTTGAGACTAGCTGCCGTATCGGATGGGTTCTTGGTAGGCAGTGCACTAATGGCACAAGACGATCTGCCTCGTGCGGTTAAAACTTTGGTCAATGGTGCAGTAAAAGTATGTGGGTTAACCACCCCAGAGCAAGCGCAGATGGCATTTGATCAAGGCGCCAGTTTTGGCGGTCTGATCTTTGCTGAGAAATCGCCTCGCTACGTTACTCACGATATGGCGCAAACTATTACTCAACAAGTTAACGGCGCTTTTGTCGGTGTATTTGTGAATAGTGACGTAGACCAAGTTGCGTCACTGGCGGCATCGCTTAGTTTATTTGCCGTGCAATTACACGGTAGTGAAGATGAACATTATGTGGCCACACTTTCAGAAAAGCTGCCTGAGGGTTGCGAGATTTGGGTTGCACAAGGCGTGAAAGCAGATACAACAAACTCGCTGCCTGAAATAGTGGACAGACACTTAAATAACCCATTAATTAGCCGCGTGCTTCTGGATTGCCAAGTAGGCGATGCCAAAGGTGGCACGGGGGAATCATTCAACTGGCAATTGTTAGACGGCGCCGAGCAAAAGCATAAGCTCGTTCTTGCGGGCGGCATAAACCCGCAGAACGTAGAAGGCGCTATCGCCGCAGGTTGCGGCATCATTGATGTGAATTCAGGGGTAGAAGATGCGCCTGGCATCAAATCGGCTGACAAGTTGAGCGCACTGTTTGCAGTGTGCCGCCAATACTAATTCAAGAAACAGGACAACGTAATGAACCAACTAGATACAAAATTTGGCGAATTTGGTGGCATGTACGTGCCCGAATTGCTTATTCCCGCCCTTGATCAGCTGGAAAAAGCGTTTTTGGATGCCAAAGACGATCCCACGTTTAACGAAGAGTTTCTTTCGCTGCTAAAAGACTACGCGGGTCGTCCAACGTCGATGACGCTAACCCGTAACTTAGTTAGCAACCCGAAAGTAAAGTTGTACCTTAAACGTGAAGACCTATTGCACGGCGGTGCACACAAAACCAATCAAGTATTGGGACAGGCACTGCTTACTAAACGCATGGGTAAAACTGAGGTTATCGCAGAAACAGGCGCTGGTCAGCACGGTGTTGCAACAGCATTAGCTTGCGCGCTTCTGGGCCTTAAAGCGCGTATTTATATGGGTGCAAAAGACGTAGAGCGCCAAGCACCTAACGTGTTCCGTATGAAGCTGATGGGCGCTGAAGTTATACCAGTAAATGCGGGTTCTGGTACGCTCAAAGATGCGGTTAACGAAGCGATGCGCGACTGGTCTGCCAACTATGAGACAGCCCACTACCTATTGGGTACAGCAGCAGGTCCTCACCCATTCCCTACTATCGTGCGTGAATATCATCGCATGATTGGCGAAGAAACTCGCGCACAAATTATGGAAAAAGAAGGTCGTCTACCTGATGCCGTTGTGGCATGCGTGGGTGGAGGTTCAAACGCCATCGGTATGTTTGCAGACTTTATCGATGAACCATCAGTGCGCTTAGTGGGTGTAGAGCCTGCTGGTAAAGGGGTTCACACTAAAGAGCACGGCGCCACTATCGTTACTGGTACTAAGGGTATTTTGCATGGTGCTTATACCTTTATCATGCAAGACAAAGAAGGCCAAATTGAAGAAAGCTATTCAGTTTCAGCGGGGCTAGATTACCCAGCAGTAGGCCCTCAGCACGCGTATCTGCACGATATTGGCCGCGCTGAATATGTTGCAGCAACAGATGAAGAAGCCTTGAATGCCTTTCAACTACTGGCACGCAAAGAAGGTATTATACCCGCACTAGAATCTTCACATGCCTTGGCACATGCACTTAACATGGCCGATGAAGCCGAAGAAGAAACAATCATTGTTGTGAATTTGTCGGGTCGCGGCGATAAAGATCTTGCGCACGTAATTAACATTTTAGGGGATGATTTATAATGGAACGATATTCACAAATGTTTGCGCAATTGGATGAAAAGAACCAAGGCGCATTTGTCCCTTTTGTTATGGTTGGCGACCCTGACCTTGCGCAATCTGAAGCGATTATTTGCCAGCTCATTGAAAGCGGCGCTGATGCACTTGAGTTAGGTATTCCTTATTCAGACCCAATTGCAGATGGCCCAACAATTCAAGCATCAGCTATTCGCGCTTTGAACAACAAAGTTACCGTTGCTGATTGCATGGGTGTCATTTCTCGCGTTCGCGCAAAATATCCTAACGTGCCAATTGGCTTGCTGCTATACAGTAACTTAGTGATGGCGCAGGGCATTGAAACCTTCTACAACAAGGCGCAGGAAGCTGGCGTTGACTCAATATTGGTAGCCGATGTGCCAATTAGAGAAGCTGCACCTTTTCGAAAAGCCGCAGATGCAACGGGTATCTCGCAGATCCTTATTGCGCCGCCTAATGCAACTGACGAAACAATGGAAAAAATTGGCGAGTATTCGAAGGGGTATACGTATCTGCTTGGGCGCGCAGGCGTTACTGGCGCAGAAACAGCCGCCAATGTGCCTGCAGCAGATTTGATAGCACGATTGAATAAACATAATGCTGCGCCAGCCCTTTTAGGCTTTGGTATTTCGACGCCAGAGCAAGTTAAGTCAGCAATTGATGCTGGTGCCGCTGGCGCAATATCTGGTTCTGCCACAGTGAATATTATAGCTGCGAACCTTGATGACAACGACAAGATGCTAAGTGAGCTTGGTAGCTTTGTTGAAGGCATGAAAGCTGCAACTAACAAAGGGTAAAAAGCCATGCTATATATGATTTGTGCAACAGACGTTGCAAATAGCTTAGACAAGCGCCTTGCAGCACGCCCTGCACACTTAGAACGCTTGAATGTGTTAAAAGCAGAAGGTCGGCTAATAATGGCAGGCCCCTTCCCTGCTGTTGATAGCCCCGACCCTGGCCCTGCGGGTTTCACCGGTTCATTAGTGGTGGCTGAATTCGACTCGCTAGAAGATGCGCAAGCATGGGCCGATGCCGACCCATACATCGAAGCAGGCGTCTACGAGAGCGTAATAGTAAAACCGTACAAAAAAGTTTTGCCGTAAAAGAATGGACACCCACCCAAAAGCCTAGCATCCGCTAGGCTTTTTTGTTTCTACGAGAAATAAAGGACAGACACTCACTTTTGCAACGCATTTAAAAGCGGACAGACACTTTTTCTTTGGGTGCAACCAATGAACACACACTCTTATAAACAAAGCAGTTTAAATAGGACAGACACTCTTAAAAAGGAACTTCCCCCTGATTTGCCTTCTTCTATAAAAGTTAAGCGATGTCTACATGAAGTGTCTGTCCCTTATTTGGTTTGTCCCTTATTTGGTTACTAAGATAGGAATAGCCACTTACGGCTTATGTACACTTTTCCATAAGCAGGGTAGACTTATTTCAATTCAGTATTTGTTCAGATTGCTAACGTATACTTGGCGTTAGTTTGGTCTGGGCGAGATTTTTATGGTGAGGTTGTATGACGTTATCGCTTCGAGTTGCAATAGTATGTGTTGTGTTAGCTTTGTCTTGCACAAGTCCGGCTATTGCTCAGCAAAGCGCTAACGCCAGTATTTCCAAAAGTGAAGCTGCTGAACGCGCGAGAAATGCAGAAAATGGTCGCGTGTTAAAAGTTGAGCAAACTTCCAAAAAATATCGTGTAAAAGTACTGAAAAAATCAGGACGAGTAGTAACGGTGGATGTAGATAAACGCTCAGGCAAAGTGAAAACATCCAAAGATAAGGATTGATATGCGTATCCTAATAGCCGAGGACGACAGCAGGCTGCTAACCCAATTAGACACGCTACTTCAACAAAATGGATACAGTGTTGATTTAGCTGACAATGGCGAGCATGCATTATTTCTCATAAAAGAATACAGTTATGATTTGGCAATTATCGACATCGGCATGCCAAAACTAGATGGCTTTGAAGTTATCCGAAAAGCGCGACAAGCTGACATTTCCTGCCCTATATTAATACTGACAGCGCGCGACAGATGGCAAGAAAAGGTAGAAGGCCTTGATGCAGGAGCCGACGATTACCTTACCAAACCATTCCACAACGAAGAGTTACTCGCTAGAACGAAAGCATTGATTCGTCGGGCTTCAGGTCAAGCTAACCCAACAATTCAGTTCGGTCCAATAGCACTTGATACTGTCAGTGAAGAACTTTCACTCAACGGAGAAGCGCTCGACTTAACTGCTTACGAGTACAAAGTGATGGAATACTTGATGTTGAATCCACAAAAAGTAATTTCAAAGACTGAGCTAACTGAACATATCTATGATCAAGATTTCGATTTAGACAGCAATGTCATTGAGGTCTTCGTTGGTAGATTACGCAAAAAGCTTGATCCGACAGGCGAGTTAAAACCGATAGAAACCCTGCGTGGAAGGGGTTACCGGATAAATCGCAACCTATGAGGCAACTGTCGCTTCGACTAAGAAGTATCTTATTAGCAATAGGGCTATTAGCCCTATTTGCGCCTTTTACCGTCATTATTCTAGACGACGCTTATACCGAAAGTTTAACTCAAGCAAAAATGAGTGAGTTGCGCCTGATGAACTTAGGCTTGCTTTCCGCGTTTGAGTTAGATGGCGATTTACCCTATATGCCAGAAATTTTGTATGAAGAGCAACTCAACCTACCTGGCTCTGGATATTTGGGCATTATTGTTTTTCGAGACGAAGTCATTTGGCAATCAGCATCTGCTTTAGAATATACTTTTACCCCTCCTGATATTGATGTTGCGGTTGGAAACGAGCTCTTTATCGACAATCACAATCCTAAATTTGCTAGCGAGTCCACTTATTTCGTCTATGCATTCACCGCGGAATTTGCCTCTAGTAGAGATTTTGAGCCCGTACGCTTTTACATTTTTAATGACAAAGTATTGTTTGAGCAGGAACGAGACACTTTTTTAACGACTACATGGCAGTGGATATTCACGTTGTGCTTTGTTTTGCTTGTGTTTATTGTGGTGGGCATTAGCTTAGTACTCTCGCCTGTAAGAAAACTCATCGACGAAATTTCACTGACTTCAAGTGGCAAAAAACCGAAACTTGATGAACGATACCCCGTGGAATTTGACTCGCTAAAACGCTCCATCAACGACTTGTTACACACTGAAGCTAAACAAAGAACACGCTATAAAAACAGTTTGGGTGATTTGGCGCATAGTCTAAAAACACCGCTTGCAGTTGCTTCAGGGCACAAGAGCCTTCCTGCTGAGGTTAAAGAATCGCTGTCTCAAATCGATAGGATAATTCAACGGCAATTAAAAAGAGCGAGTGCTGGAAAAACAGGGTGGCAGAATGCAATTCGAATAGAACCTGTTCTGCATAAACTCGCAGATGCAATGGATAAAGTTTATCAAGATAAAGCACTGACTATCGAATTTGATGTCGACGAAAAGGCGCAGTTTAAGGGCGACGAAACAGATTTAATGGAGCTGTTTGGCAACATTCTTGATAACGCCTGTAAAGCAGCCAACACCCAAATTACGGTTTATGCGCAGATTAACGATAATTGGTTAACGGTAAAATTCGATGATGATGGCCCCGGTATCCCAGATGATAAAAAATCGGTGCTGTTAGAGCGAGGGATGCGGCTTGATACATACACCGAAGGTCATGGCATAGGTATGGCTTTAGTAGCAGATTTGGTATCGATTTATGAAGGCCGAATGAAGATAGAGGACAGTCACTTAGGTGGCGCAAGCATTACTGTCAGCTTTCCCTATCACGAAGTCGAGAACTAGTTCTCGACTTCTAATAAAGTGGACAGACACTTTTTCGTGATTTTTTGTGACTGTCCATTATTATTTTCTCAAAAAGGTGTTTTGCTATAGGTAGCATTAAGTGTGTATCCGTTTTCACAAGCACCCATAAAAAACGAGTTATGCCGCCTTCTTATCACCTTCACTTGATAGCAACACTGCAAGCCATTTACTCTCTTCTCTCGATTCTAAAGCTATTTTTACAACCATAGTTAAAGGGACAGAAAGTAACATTCCAACAGTACCCAGCAGCCATCCCCAAAAGATTAAAGATAAAAATACGACAAGCGTAGATAGTCCCATTCCTTTACCCATCAACCGAGGTTCAACCATATTACCCATAATGGTGTTCACTAATACAAAGCCCAAAGCTGCAAACCCTGCCTGTGCTGGACCAAGCTGAACAAAGGCGATTAGCACGGCAGGTACTGCGGCAATAATAGAACCAATATTCGGAATAAAATTAAGCATAAAAGCAAGTACAGCCCACAGCATAAAATGGTCCACACCCATTATGTAAAGCCACAGGCCGATAATAAGTCCAGTACCTAGACTCACCACTGTTTTTATTGCGAGATAACTGTTAACGGAGCGGATGAATCGGTCGATGTGTTTTAGCTTCATACCAGGGTCAGCCAACGCAATATGCAATCTGCGAGGAATACTATCCGCTTCAAAAAGCATGAAGATAACAGTTAGAAGAATCAAGAATAGATTAGACAAAACACCGCCCATACCGCTTATGAAATTGGTAGCAACCGACATTGCCGTAGCAGGATCTAGGTGAGAAGCGATCAACTCGCGGTTTATATGAATATTGTATTCAGCCAGTTTAGACACAACCCATGCAAACTCAGAATCCAATTTACTTCTATATTCAGGCAGATTTTCTCTAAACTCTGTCATTGACTGTCCAACGAGACCCGCCAAAAGAAATCCGAACACAACAATTATCAGTATAACAAAGGTGATAGATAACCATTTGGGCACGCCAAATCTAGAAGTCCAGTGAATAATTGGACTGCACGCTATAGCGATAAATATAGATAGAAAGAAAGGCACCATAATGGTGCTGGCTGCCTTAATGCCTGCCATTACAACCACGAGGCAAGCAAGTACAATAAGAATTTTTGCGGTTGGTGATCGTAGTTCCACTGACATTTTGTGCTACATTCCTGACTGAAACGACAATACTTTACAACGACTTATAACTAACTACAAACAAGAGACTGTAATGAACTTCAACCTCGCCACAATAAAAATTAAAAACCTCAGACTTCGAACGTATATCGGCATTAACGAAGATGAAATCAAAAACAAGCAAGATGTAGTGGTAAACGTAAAAATCGACTACGACGCTGAGAAAGCGACTAATACTGACGATATGAGCGATGCACTAAACTACAAAACGATCACCAAGGCGATTATAAAATTAGTCGAGGATAATCGGTTCTCTTTGTTAGAAAAACTCACAGCCGATGTACTTAGCATTGCCGCAGAGCATTCGTCGGTGCGCTATGCAGAAGTAGAAGTAGACAAACCCCACGCGCTCAGATTCTCTGACTCGGTATCATTGACGCTTTCGTGTAACAAGTCAGCGTAGCGGAGAGCTCCATGAATATTCTCATTACCGGTGGAACAGGCCTTATAGGCAGTGAATTCATCAGCCAATATCGAAACCAGCATACGTTTACAGTTGTATCGCGAGACACAAGTAAAGCAAAGGCAAAGTTGGGAGAAGACATTGCTGTAATAAACGCTGTTTCAAAAATTGAGGATATTTCGGCGTTTGATGCGGTTATTAATTTGGCGGGTGAACCAATAGCCGACAAACGATGGACAGACACTCAAAAGAAAGTGATTTGCGAAAGTCGATGGTCAATCACTTCACAACTCGTCGCTAAAATCAACGATGCTAAGCAGCCTCCAAAAATCTTTATTTCGGGGTCAGCGATTGGTTTTTATGGGAATCAAAATGATAAAGTAGTGACTGAAGACACCAGCCCTCACGATGAATTCACCCATCAACTATGCAATAAATGGGAGTCAATTGCTCAGGGCGCGATAAGTGAATCAACTCGCGTCGTTTTATTGCGCACCGGTGTTGTACTCTCTAGAAACGGTGGGGCGTTAAGTAAAATGGCGCTACCTTTCAAATTGGGTGTGGGCGGAAAACTGGGCTCAGGGGATCAATATCTGTCATGGATCCACCTTCAAGACATGATAAGAGCCATCGCATTCTTGCTTGAAAACAAGAATTGTAGCGGCCCTTTTAACGTAACTGCACCAGAGCCAGTTTCAAATATTACATTCTCTAAGCAACTCGCAGCATCGCTTAATCGCCCATGCTTATTCACTGTCCCTGCCTTCATTATGAAAATCGCGATGGGAGAATCATCAACAATGATTTTGGAAGGTCAACGCGTTATACCTCAAAATTTAACTAACGCTGGGTTTACCTTTGAATACCCTACTTTAGAAATGGCACTTAACGACATTAATCGATGAGCTGATTAGATTTCGTTAGCTGCAAAGTTCTAATGCATTCGTTAATCCTTTAATGCCGTTAATGCCGTTAATGCCGTTAATGGACAGACACTTTTTATATGAGTGACTGTCCACTTTCTTTTGCTCTAAATCACACCATTTTTCTCAACATTTGGCTCGTATTTAGCGTTAGCAAGCGCCAGCAACCAAAGGCCCCAAGAATGCCAACTACAACAGCACCTACTGTAGGCGCTACAGCCCAATATTCGAAATGCAGACTGCCATCCATTTGAAAAACTGATGTTTGAAGCAAGTAAAGACTTAACTCATTAGCCAATGCCGCCATGAATCCAGCGACTGTCCCTATAATTACGAATTCAAAAATTACACTTTTACGGATAAGGCCGCCTTTCGCGCCCAATGTCCTTAATATTGCAATTTCCTGCCTACGCTCATCCATACTGGCTTGCACTTGGGCTATCAATACTAAGCTCCCAGCCATCAGTACTAGCACCAGTATAAATTCAACCGCTACTGATACTTGATCTACTATCTCGCGCAGCTGATTTATGCGAGCATCCACATCAAACATCGTTATTGAAGCAAAGGGCTTTAATAGCTCAGTGAGTTGTGATTTTCTCTCGATGGGTAGATAAAAACTAGTAATATAAGTAGGTCGGAACGAAGCCATTGCATCAAGATGGATGACAAAGAAAAAGTTAGGTTGCATCGTCTGCCAATTTACTTCCCTGATACTGGTCACTTGGGTTTCGACTATTTCACTTCCCACATTAAAAGTTAACTTATCACCCACTTTGATGTCTAAACGCATCGCCACTTCTTGCTCAACTGATACAGGATAAACGCCATCATCGATACTCGAAACCCCATCACCATGCCAAGTGCCTTCCACTACCTTATTTTCTTTTTGTAACGTGTTACTCCACGTTAAATTCGCTTCTCTGCCTAGCCCGCGACGCCCTTCCCTGTTAGATTCATCTTCCTTTGATACCTCTGTGTTTACGCCTTCCTCGTTAACAGCTACAAACCGACCTCTAATAACAGGGTAGAACTCTTCTATTTGAATGCCATTCTCTTCAAAGTGTCTGTCCAATTCAGGTTGAATATCTGGTGTTATGTTGATAAGAAAGTAGTTGGGTGTCCCTTCGGGCAACTGTGAACGCCACTGCGACACCATATCATTGCGCATAACGAGCACTACCAACAACAGCATGATTGTTATCGAGAAGCTAATGAGTTGTACACTATTGTCCATTGCTCTTCGCTTGATCCGCGCCCACGCTAGCTGCCAAGGCCCCATTCTGCCACTACCTAAACGTCGGCCAATAGCAATTAACCCATAAGTAGCCAGCAATAAGCTTGCAACAAGCACTGTGCCCGATAAGAACAAAATCGCACTTATCTTAAGGTCCTGACTGTACATCCACATTAACGAGAAAATCGCTCCGCCAGAGGCAATAAACTGAATGCTACGAGAACGCAGATTGGCACTAATGTCTTTTCTAAGTACCCGAAGCGGGGGTACCGAGAATAACTGAAGTAATGGATACAGAGAAAACAGCAGCGCGCACGTCGCCCCAGTAGCAACGGAGATAATCACCGGGCGCCAATGCCAAACATTAAGAGATACATCTACTTTATCAGCAACAAACGTCACCACTACTTGTTGGCCAATAAATCCGACAATAAGACCAATAAAAATCCCCAGTGCTGTGATTAACAAAATTTGAATGAGGTAAATTTTACGAATCGTTCCGCTGGTAGCGCCCAAGGTTTTCATAATGGCCACTGGATCGAAATGTCGTTGTGCATAACGCTGTGCCGCGACAGCTATCGATACTGCTGCAAGTACAATTGCTAATAGACTTGCGAGCAGGAAATAACGTTCAGCGCTTGCCACAGAGCGTCCAATTGCAGACTCATCATCTGCAACAGTTCGCCAAGAATGCAAGTCGTCATTAAGATTGGGCAATAGCCAGTCGCTGAAGCTCTCCAATTGACTCGGCTCGCCAGCAAAGTACCCCACATAACGAACCCTACTGCCAGGGCCTGTAACAGCCGTTTTGTCGAGGTCACTTAGATTCATTAACACAATAGGGTCTGTGTTAAAAATGCTAAACCCAGCATCTGGAATATCTACCAAAACGCGCGTCACCGTGAAGACACCTTCGCCAATCTCTATCTCATCACCCACCGTGATTCCTAGCGTTTGAAACAATCTCGATTGCACCCAAGCTTCACCAGGCTGGGGTAAAGCATTGGTTTCCTGCTTTTTACCAAAAGGCTTATCGGTAACGCTTACCGCCCCTTTTAGAGGATAGCCGTCATTCACGGCTCGAAGATCGACAAGTGACATTTCGTCACCGCTAAATACCATCGAACGCGTAGTCACTTGTTTAGCTGTTGTTAACCCCTCCTCTTGCGCTTGTAGCAACCAAGATTCGTCTATAGGATCATCCGAGCGCAACTGTGCATCAGCGGCAATAAAGGCGGCTGAGCGCGATTTCAGGGCTCCTTGAAGTCGTTCGCTAAACAACGATAACGAGAGAACTGCCGCTACAGACAATACAATAGCAAGTAGTATAATTGTGAGCTCGCCGCGTCTGGCTTCATGGCGAAACAATCGCCACGCTAAATTAAACGAAGTTGACATTTATACCGCCTCTTTCGCGTCGTTTTGCTCTTTAGCAGCGGTAGTTTCAACGAGTTCGCCCGCACTCATTGTTAGCTGCCTGTCGCAATGCTCTGCCAACGTATTATCGTGTGTAACAAGTACTAAAGTAGTGCCTTTTTCTCTATTCATTTTGAACAAAAGTGACTCTATTTTTTCACTGTTCTTAGCATCAAGGTTGCCTGTTGGCTCGTCAGCAAACAAAATTTTAGGCGATGTAATAAACGCTCTCGCAATCGCTACACGTTGTTGCTCACCACCAGATAACTGGTTGGGAAAGTGGTGCGCTCTGTGTTGCAAACCAACTTGTTCTAAGATTTCATTGGCCAGCGCTTTGGGATTATCTAACCCAACTATTTCAGCAGGTAACATGACATTTTCAAGTGCAGTTAGGCTTTGAACCAACATGAAGCTTTGAAATATAAAACCCACTTTATTACCGCGTAGAACAGCTCGCTGCTCCTCATCCATATTGTGCAGCCCTTCACCATCCAAAAAAATCTCACCTTCTGTAACTTGGTCCAAGCCCGCCAACAAGCCTAACAATGTTGATTTACCTGAGCCGGACGCACCAATAATGGCAACGGACTCACCAGACTTGACTTCGAAGGAAATTGGACGAAGGATCTGCAGTGAACCTTCACTCGTATCAACTACTTTGGTTACAGAGTTTGCTTTTATCATAAGGGGTCATCTATTCGTGTTTGTTAGATTTCGTAATTTGTTCGTATTTTTAGTCATTCTTTTAATACCCTCTCACGCGCTATCAGATCAAGCTGATAACCAGGAGAAGAGCGAAAATGCTGTCCTACTTATATTAGGTGACAGTCTATCCGCAGCTTACGGATTACAGCAACGCGAGGGTTGGGTTAGTTTGTTACAAAAAATGTGGCAAGACGACAATATTCCGATTGAAATTGTAAATGCTGCGGTGAGCGGAGAAACGACCGATGGCGGTCTAGCAAGGTTCCCTCGTCTTCTAGAGCAACACAATCCTACGCATGTTTTAATTGAACTGGGTGGTAATGACGGCTTACAAGGCCACAACATTAGAAAAATTAGAGACAATTTAACGTCATTAGTTGAAACAGCGAAAAGCAGCGAAGCGCAGGTTTTTCTTCAAGAAATGCAAATTCCTTCAAATTATGGAAAGCGATATACGCAAATGTTTACCAAGAGCTTTTCGCAAGTGGCTGACGCACAGAGCGTGACAAAAATTCCTTTTTTTCTGGAGGAAATAGCATTGAAAAGTGAGCTTATGCAAAGTGACGGGATTCACCCTAATGCGACGGCGCAACCAATGATTGCAGAATTAATGGACAGACACTTAAGAAAGTTAATCCTTAATGATGAATAAATGTGCTATTTTATAATAGAGTGATTCACATAATTCGGAGTCTAGTATGGATGTTTCATCAGTTAATTCAGGCCCAGTATCAACCGTACTTGAAACACCTCAGCGCGCGCCTCAGCAGCAAGTGGAGCAACGCAACGAGCAAGAAAAACAAGCCAATCAGACTCAGCCTACACAGCAGGCATCGAGCAATTCAGACGGTCGAGTAGGCTCACGCGTGGATGTGTTTGTATAAGGCTTTGTTTGATAGACTGGACACCCACACGATGTCTTTACAAATTCGCCGCATAAAGCTAGCCAAAGTGGACACCCACTTGTTTCCACTTACTAAGCCATTCACTACGGGCAGTCCATTAGAGCACTTAAGTGACTGTCCACTTTAATTCACTGTTCAATCTAGTTCCAAACCATTCATCTCAAAAAACTGTACCAAAACTGGCCTCATAGACACTTAAAAAGAAGTGTGAATTTCTCATAATGCGTAAAAACATTAGGGATATGGAAATGCCTTTACCTCGCTACAAACAAATCAATACGGATGTCACCCCCTATTATCATTGTATTTCACGATGCGTACGTCAGTCGTACCTTTGTGGTAGGGATAATAATACAGGGATAAACTATGAACATCGCAGAAAGTGGATCCAAGACAGGCTGCATAAGCTCTCACAAGCTTTCGCTATTGATCTTTGTGCTTATGCTGTTATGCACAATCATATTCATGTTGTGCTCCATGTCGCTAAAGGAAGAGCAGAGGGTTGGTCAATGGATGAGGTCCTTCTTCGCTGGCGAATGTTCTATAAATGTCCACCGCTTGTGCAACGTTACTTAGAAGGAGAGTCAGAGAGTGAATTATCCCCCGAAGAGTGCGCTGAGTTACAAAGGCTTTCATCACTTTACCGAAGCCGGCTTCAATCAATTAGCTGGTTCATGCGGATGCTCAACGAATACATCGCTAGAAAAGCGAATAAAGAGGATGATTGTAAAGGCTATTTTTGGGAAAGACGTTTTCGGTCTCAAGCGATATTAGATGAAAAAGCACTGGCTGCGGTTATGGCATACGTCGACTTAAATCCAATTCGAGCCAAAATTGCAGACTCTCTCACTACATCAAACTACACGAGTATTCAGTACCGGTTAAATGCACAACGAGTGAATAAAACACCCAAATTTTTGATGCCATTTGAAGATTGTATTCAACAAGGCAAAAAATCTCATATTCCGTTCAAGTTAGATGACTATGTTGTACTATTGAAAAATACGTTGGCGCGACAGACAAAGAAAGTTGCATCCCCCTTTCCAAAGCTGAAGAATAGTTTA
Source organism: Alteromonas sp. 009811495 (assembly GCF_028865455.1). NCBI lineage: Bacteria > Pseudomonadati > Pseudomonadota > Gammaproteobacteria > Alteromonadales > Alteromonadaceae > Alteromonas > Alteromonas sp. 009811495. The sequence continues at coordinate 1,531,670 of NZ_CP113972.1, read as the reverse complement.
CTCAAACGCCTTGGTATGACATCGCAAAACTGGCAACTAGTAACAAATAATTTTGAAACATTATTCTCAGGTCCGGTTGGCTGTCCGGACGCGATGACAGATTTTGCGAAGTTTTGTGGCAGAAGCTGCCGGCCTAATGTGACAAACGCCACAAAATATCTCTCATAAAAAAGGCTTTCTAATGAAAGCCTTCAGCAATTAAATCTCTCTATTCACTTCGCTGATACTGCGAGGGCTTTTTGCTATTTCCAGTGCCGAGTGATAAATACCTATCTCGAAGTTTTGTTTGTCGAGACTCCATTTTAATTGGCAGTCCATTGATGAACACTGACTCAGCAGCTTCGGTTACTTCCAACGGATCGCCCGACCAAATGACAATATCTGCTTGAAGGCCAACCTCAAGGCTACCCACTTCGGTATCAAGCCCAAATATTGACGCTGGTACACGCGTTAAACTTTCTAAGCCAACCTCATGTGGTAAACCATTTGCTACGGCATTACCGGCATGTTGTGCAGCTAGTCGAATGTTGTGTGTGTCCATTCCAATAGCTACGCTAACGCCTGCTTGATGAAGACGTGCGGCGTTGCTTAGGGTAGCGCCCATTTGGTCAAATCCACCTGGCAAGTTGTACTCTGGATCGATAATCACAGGAATATTTGATTGCGCAAGCTCACTTGCAACGCGCCAAGCTTCTGCGCCATGAACCAAAACCACTTTCACAGAAGGGTGTCTGTCCTTGAAGGCGATAACTTGGCGAATATCCGCAGCGCGATCAGCTCGCATCAATAACGGCACTTCACCTTGTATAACGCGCTTTAGTGCTTTTACATCAGAGCGAGTGTTCAGCCCATACCATGGCTTCTCTGCTGACAAGTCGCCCGACGCATTCGAAGCTTCCTCAAATACTTTATCCAGCATTACCCAAAGTGCAGCTCGTGAACCACCAGTATGCTCAGCACCTTCGCTACCCACGTCTATTGTCATAAAAGCGGCTGATTTTAGAACGGGTGACTGTCCACTTAACTGGATGATTGCGCCAAGCCCACCAAATAAGTATTTACTGCCATTAATGGCTGTAGCCGCGGATGTCATGCCCTCTAGGCGCGTAATTGCAAGCAGTGAGCTGTCAGGGTTAACAGCGTACTGAACATCTAACGCTGCACCTGTGTTTGAAATTGGCGTCATTTCAATACTTGAATCTACCACGCCTGATGACGATGACACTTCAACTAAACCTAAAGAAGTGAGTGCACCGATAAAGCCTGGCGTAACTACCTTTCCACTAGCATCTATACGTTCGTAACCTTCAGGTACGCTTTCACCACTCTGTACCGCCTCAATTCGGCCATCTCTAACAAGAATGGTTCCTTGATCAATAATGCCCTGTGAGCCCATGGTGTGTATCTTTCCACCGACAATGGCGTAGTTATCGGCAAATGTGGATGTCACTATCGACATTGTAGCCAGTAATACCGCTAATTTTCTCATTTAGAATCTCCTTCACCCACTTGGCCTAGCTCGAAATCGCTCACTGGCCATGACGACGTATCCGTTAAGGAGTAGGCTAAACCGCCATCAATATATACCTGCTCTGCTTTCGTGTAAGTTGAAAATGGATTTCCATTCCATACTACGATGTCAGCTTGTTTACCGGCCTCGAGAGACCCCGTTTTATCAAAAATACCGAGTGACTTCGCTGGATTAGCCGAGAGCCAAATCCAAGCGTCTTCCATAGGAATATCAATACCAGCACGCTTACCATCCGACCACGCTTTGGCCGCTTCTTGATTTAAGCGCTGTATCCCAAGGTCGCTATCAGAATGTACTATCGCACAAGCACCGGCAGCATGAACCGCGGGAATGTTTTCACGAATGCCATCGTAAGCTTCCATCTTGAAGCCCCACCAATCTGCCCACATCGCTGAACACACATTGTTTTCTTTCAGCTTGTCAGCAATTTTGTATGCTTCAACCGCGTGATGAAAAGTGCCAATTTGATAGTCAAACTCTTTCATCACATCCATCATTACGGTCATTTCATCCGCTCGATAACAATGCATATGAACGCGAATATCACCTTTCAAAACGCCTGCAAGCGTCTCTAGCTTCAAATCTCTTTTAGGTGGTGACGCATCTTTACCGGCTTCATAATCACGTTCGTAGGCTTCCCATTTTCGAAGGTAATCTTGAGCATCTGACCATGCTTGTCGATATCCCGCTACGTTACCCATCCTTGTCATTGGCCCACCTTTTTCACCGTAGACGCGTTTCGGGTTCTCACCACAAGCCATTTTCATGCCATAAGGAGCTTGTGGAAACTTCATATCCTGCATAGTACGACTTGGCACATTTTTAAGTACCACCGAACGGCCACCAAATAAATTAGCCGAGCCTGGTAAAATTTGTAGCGTTGTCACCCCGCCGGCTAAAGCACGCCCAAAACCAGGGTCTTGCGGCCAAACAGAGTGCTCGGCCCAAACCTGTGCAGTAACTGGATTGGTCATTTCATTGCCATCAGAATGGGAACGAGTAGACGGTGACGGATACACGCCTAAGTGACTATGGTTATCGATAATACCTGGTGTTACCCACTTACCAGTGCCGTCGATTATTGTTGTGTTGCTCGCGGTATCGAGTGACTGTCCACTTTTGGCAACAGCTTGAATCTTTCCTTCAGCGAAATAAACACTACCATTTTCAATTTTGCCGCCAATGCCATCAAAAATGGTTACGTTGGTAATGAGGGTAGGTTCACCTTGGATTGGTTTGTACGTACTTGGATAAGGGTCAGAATTTATCGATACTTTAGGTGCTTGTGTGCTATCAACGGTGGCATCTTGGCCACATCCCATCAAACAAAATGATGCGATGCAAGCCATCGATAGTGCCAGCTTCGAAGGTATAATTTTCATGTGTTCCCCAGAGCTATTCTTATTATTTGTGGATACTGGGGGTTATTGATTCAGTTTCCCCAGTACAAAACAGCCTAGCTAAGGAATGTGCACTTGCCAAGTTGCACTGGGGTAAAGCGTTATATTAATGCGAGGACTGGCGAGCTAGCACATCAACGATATCTTGAGAATTGGTCAAGCGCCTAATATCATTGAATAAAATTTCAGCTTCTGGATACTGTCTTTTTAAATACCCACACCACTGCTTTATTCTGTTCGGATAGTATTTGCCCTTATCCCCGAATATTTCATAACCTGAGTACTGTATCAAAAGCGATGCTAGTTCAGGCCATGGCATGGGGTCCTCACCATTTTTGATACACAGCGCTAAGTTTGGAAGGGCTAACGCTCCTCGCCCTATCATTAGATTTTCACAATCAGATTGCTGTTGGCAGCGCTTAGCATCCTCACTACTCCAAATCTCGCCATTAGCGACCAAAGGAATTTGTGTATGCTGTTTAATTTTTGCAATCCAATCCCAGTAAGCAGGTGGCTTGTACCCTTCCGTTTTAGTTCTTGCGTGCACCACAAGCTCTGAGGCGCCTGCTTCGGTAATAGCTATAGCGTTATCGATTGCTAAAGACTTATCTTCAAAACCCAGTCGAATTTTCGCAGAAACAGGAATGTGACTTGGAACAGCCTCTCTGACTGCTTTTACGATATCGTATAGCGTTTGTGTTTCTTTAAGCAACACAGCACCGCCTTTGCTTTTGTTTACCGTTTTTGCTGGGCATCCAAAGTTGAGATCTACACCTGGCGATCCTAGCTCAATAGCGGTTTCTGCATTCTCAGCTAGCCATTGAGGATGTTGACCAAGCAATTGGACACGCACGGGAACGCCAGCTGGAGTTTTGCCACCATTGTGAAGTTCAGGGCAGAGACGATAGAAGGTTTTTTTCGGCAGCTTTTGGTCGACTACCCTTACGAATTCTGTAACGCATTGGTCGAAACCGCCTACACGAGTCAACATGTCTCTCATTAAGTGGTCAACAACCCCTTCCATCGGGGCTAGCATTACTTTCATCAGGTAAAGTCTCTTTCAAGCTACATTAAAAAACGGCGCGAGATTTTATCAAAAAGCACTAGAGGTCGCTATGGAATAAACATGGATTGCTAAAGAATTAACTTTGCAAAAAAAGTATAGAAATGGACAGACACTTGATGAGTGAAATATGAGGGCTCAAATGGACAGACACTTATTTAAATAAAGTGTCTGTCCATTATGAGTTTAGAGCTTGATACTATTAATCGAATTTGAGTGTGTGTCCGATTTTTTATAGAGCCGCTCGAACACAGCTTGTTTTTGCGACTCAGTGTAATGTTGCCAGTGCGTAATTTCATCGATTGTGCGCTGACAGCCAATACAAATATCTTGTTCGTCAAGCTTACATAATGCCACGCACGGTGAAGCTAGATTCATAGTGAAATGTTACCTATTTCTTCTTGCGATTGGTGAGAAACACGAGAAGCCGCAATGGCGTTAAGTGTGCTCTCTGATAACTCTTTATTCGACCACAGGCAAACAAAGCAACCAAACTTATCTTCCAAGAATGCGGAAAACTCAGTGTCTGTCCTGCATTCGTGACGAATAAGATTTTGTTTGTTGCCGTCGTAAATTACTGCCGAATAGATAAACACAATTGAGCCCCCTTCATTGAAGGCTCAAATATACATCTAGACGTCTAAACGTTCAAGCGTCTATTTAATAAATTCTAATGCTGCGCAAATTGCTGCCACTTGTGCGTCGTTACAGTTCTGTGGTGTAGCGTTGGCACTATCGGGGTAAACCTCTGTAGTAGTAACAAATTCAGCGTCAGTCATTCCACCACATAGAAACAGTGCTTTCTTGTCGTAACAAATAACCCCAGCGCTCACTACATCTGCGCCAATAATTTTCCCATTCTCATCAGGTGGTGCGATATGAGTAACTTGCTTGACCGCTTTAATCACCGACTTTTGAAAGGCTATTTGTGGGTTCGGCGTATTTGCTACAGTGTAAAATCCATCTGGGATATTCCAATTATCATGCGTAGTGCCGTCTCTTGCAGCAAGGGCGGGCCTAAACTCAGAGTTGTCTGTATCAGTGGTTTCGTGCAGGTCAATGTGTAGTGAAAGCGGTATGTTTAATTCATCTATTAACGTCATCAGTTGCGCCGCTTCAGGCGCTGGCGAGTTTTCAAAAAATGAACGATTCGGATCTAGCGCAAGAGGATTCCAGCGATTTATTGTCTCATATCCCCAAGGGCTTACACATGGCACCACCACAATATTGCAATCTTTTGAATACTTAGAAAGTTTAGTTTCAATAAATTGAAGCGCTCCCTGGACGCCACTGGTTTCGTAACCATGAACACCGCCTGTTACTAATGCTGAAGGCTTATTTGGATCAAAACTTGTAGGGAGTACAGCAAACAGCGGGTAGCGCGCTTCATCGTACGGTAGTGCACCATATTGCTTAAGTGAAAATCCGTCAGGAATAATTTTATTTAGCTTATCAAGCACTTCTTCTTTGTAGCTTCGCTGAATACGTTGCTGTGCTTTCCATTGTGCTTTTTCTTCGTCTCCCCACGGTTTACCCGGGGTTCCTATTGGATAATTCTGCATATAACACCTCGTAGTTTGGAAGGTAATAATAACAGTCATTTAATCCATAGTATGTGCTGATAACTCTAAACTCGTTTTTTTCAACGCCGTAGGTGTATAGGTGCAATTACACCATAAAGGCGACGAGTGGTTTTGAAACACGCAAAGATTTGTTCAACTGACTCGACTTAGAAAGTGACTGTCCACTTTGCGCATTCGTCTAACCTCGTTGCTTTAGAGTTTGCGATGAACTTAACCTGCGACAGAGAATAAGTGTGTGTCCACTTTTGATTCAAATAAAAAGTGACTGTCCACTTTCATCATACTTTTAAAACGCTTTGGCTTGGTGACTTGAAGAAACGCAATTTGAGAGAGGTAAAAACAAAAAAACCAGCCGGATGGCTGGTTTTTTCGATATGGCGTCCCCTAGGGGATTCGAACCCCTGTTACCGCCGTGAAAGGGCGGTGTCCTAGGCCTCTAGACGAAGGGGACAGAAATTTTGCTAGTGAGGCAAAGCTTCACTAAATTTCTGTAAGGCGAGATGAACTCTGCGAATCGAGCGACATTATCCTTACTGAAATTTCCGTCCGGAGCTAAACACTCCAGCATATTTCACAGTTTTAATCGACTGTGACGCGATAAAATGGCGTCCCCTAGGGGATTCGAACCCCTGTTACCGCCGTGAAAGGGCGGTGTCCTAGGCCTCTAGACGAAGGGGACAGAAATTTTGCTAGTGAAGCAAAGCTTCACTAAATTTCTGTAAGGCGAGATGAGCTCTACGAATCGAGCGACCTTTTCCTTACTGAAATTTCCGTCCAAAGTTAAAAACTCCAGCCTATTTCACAGTTTTGATCGACTGTGACGCGATAAAATGGCGTCCCCTAGGGGATTCGAACCCCTGTTACCGCCGTGAAAGGGCGGTGTCCTAGGCCTCTAGACGAAGGGGACTGAAAATCTTCTTTCGAAAGCTTCGCTTTCGAGATTTTCAGTAAGGCGAAGTGAGCCAGCGAACTGAGCGACCTTTCCTTACTGATTTTTCAGTCAGAAGTTGAATCATCAACTCCAGCCTATTTCACAGTATTAATCGACTGTGACGCGATAAAATATGGCGTCCCCTAGGGGATTCGAACCCCTGTTACCGCCGTGAAAGGGCGGTGTCCTAGGCCTCTAGACGAAGGGGACAGAAATTTTGCTAGTGAAGCAAAGCTTCACTAAATTTCTGTAAGGCGAGATGAGCTCTGCGAATCGAGCGACCTTATCCTTACTGAAATTTCCGTCCGAAGTTAAAAACTCCAGCCTAAATCAAACCACATACTCTGTAGCTTGGTGGAGCCAGGCGGGATCGAACCGCCGACCTCCTGCATGCCATGCAGGCGCTCTCCCAGCTGAGCTATGGCCCCGTCATAGTCCCAATCACTTTTTGTGTGACTGTTCCGTGACAGCGGGGCGCATTCTAGGCATCCCCCCCTGTCATGTCAACGGTTTTTTTATGAATTTTCTCTGTTTGCTATAAAAGTGAGCGCTTTGTCGATTCTCTCGCCAATTTTCTCTTTTGAAAGCAGATTCAAGGTGATATCTAACGATGGCGAGTTACCACCACCGGTAACAGCTACACGCAACGGCATGCCTACTTTACCCATACCAACTTCCAATTCTTCCGCCGTACCATTAATAGCGGCTTGAATATTTTCAGGGTTCCACTCTTCAATTGCCATTAATTTAGCTTTCACGTGCTCAAGGGGGCCTTTCGCTACTGGTCGAAGATGCTTTTTCGCAGCGTTGGCGTCAAAATCGTCGTAATCTTGATAAAAATACGTCGATATCTCTGCAAGCTCTTTCAACGTCTTAACACGGTCAGCTTGAATTGCAATTATTGACTCAAGCGCAGGTCCTGCTGTTAAGTCCACGCCTAAAGCGTCAAAATGCCATTTAGCGTGAGACGCTACTTCGCTCGCTGGTAGTGATTTAATATAATGCTGGTTCAACCAAATCAATTTTTCTGTATTGAATGCAGAAGCAGACTGCCCTATCGCATCAAGACTAAATTTCTCTATCATTTCGTCTAATGAGAAAATTTCTTGGTCACCATGAGACCAACCAAGTCTAACTAAATAGTTGAGCACCGCTTGTGGTAAGAAACCATCGTCGCGATATTGCATTACGCTCACTGCACCGTGACGCTTTGACAACTTCTTACCGTCGTCACCTAAAATCATAGAAACGTGTGCGTACTCTGGTACTGGTGCACCAAGCGCTTCAAGAATATTAATTTGGCGTGGCGTATTGTTTATATGGTCTTCACCACGAACTACGTGAGTAATCCCCATATCCCAATCGTCAACAACTACGCAAAAGTTATACGTTGGTGTGCCATCAGAACGCTGAATAATTAAATCATCAAGTTCTGTATTACTAATTTCAATTTTGCCTCGAACATGGTCGGTAATTACTACTTTGCCTTCAAGTGGGTTCTTAAACCGGATAACAAAAGGTTGGCCTTCAGGGTGGTCAGTTCTGTCTCGCCAAGTACCAGGGTAACGAGGTTTTTCGCCACGCTCTTTTTGCGCTTCGCGAATGGCATCAAGTTCTTCTGAGCTCATAAAGCATTTATATGCCTTACCTTCATCAAGCAATTGTTGAATTAGCTCTTTATAACGATCGAAGCGATCAGTCTGGTAAATAGGACCTGTATCCCACGTTAATCCAAGCCACAACATTCCGTCTAAGATGGCCTGCTTTGCTTCTTCTGTTGAACGCTCGATATCTGTATCTTCAATACGAAGTACAAACTCGCCACCATTATTTTTTGCTAAGAGCCAAGAATAAAGCGCTGTACGTGCGCCACCAACGTGAAGGTAGCCTGTTGGGCTAGGTGCAAATCGTGTAACAACCGACATGGTCACTCTCTATGTGTTAAAAAATTTCTAAAGTTGCGCGCATTCTACCAGTGTCAGCGTGATGACAAAAGACGGTAAGCACTTTCAAGGCTATTTATATCTTCTTAAGCGAGTTGAAGATAAAAAAGGACAGACACTTTCTCGGTGCTCAGCTTCTTCTATATAGGACAGGCAATATTGCAAGCAGTATTGGACAGTCACTTTTTTAGAAGTAATTAGAGAAAAAAGTGTCTGTCCGCTTTTTATATACATCTAATAAAAGAGTGGGTGTCCGATTTAAGTTCTAGATAAGTTCTAGACAAGCAGTATTGGACAGTCACTTTTTAGAAGTAATAAGAGAAAAAAGTGTCTGTCCTCTTTTTATATACATCAAATAAAAAAGTGTGTGTCCAATTTATATACGTGAAGTTTCTGGGGTAGCTAAATAAGTGTGTGTCCGATTTAAGTTAGATTTGTCTTTTGCGCGTAAATTGGGTGAAAAATGCGGCGCTTTTCATCAATTTAATCAAGATACGAACAGAATGTTTAAATTTCCGCCATACGATCACTTTTCTTTAATTTTATAGTTGACACTAACGGAACCGACTCTATAATACCGCCCCACTTGCTTAGGCAAGCAAACAAAGAGATGGACGCTTAGCTCAGTTGGGAGAGCATCGCCCTTACAAGGCGAGGGTCACTGGTTCAAGCCCAGTAGCGTCCACCACCTTCTTTGTTTTGAAACTAAATGGACGCTTAGCTCAGTTGGGAGAGCATCGCCCTTACAAGGCGAGGGTCACTGGTTCAAGCCCAGTAGCGTCCACCATCTTTCTGAAAGATTTAGTTTCTCGAATTACATATCGGACGCTTAGCTCAGTTGGGAGAGCATCGCCCTTACAAGGCGAGGGTCACTGGTTCAAGCCCAGTAGCGTCCACCATCTTCTATGTGTAATTCCTCAAAAAATCAATTGGACGCTTAGCTCAGTTGGGAGAGCATCGCCCTTACAAGGCGAGGGTCACTGGTTCAAGCCCAGTAGCGTCCACCACTTCTTTTTCCCTGATATCTTCAACATTGCACTAAAGTTTTATCGCTAAATATCCGATAAGCATGTTATACGCGAATTAACGCAACTATTTGTTATAACAACTATACTTACCTTATCTCACTTTCGTGATATGGTTGGGTATTGTACCTATTATCGGTTTTATGTGGATGAAACTTAACTTAGCTAAAAACACTAAGTTGCTGATTGCAGAGGATCAAGTGCTGGCCAAAAGCCATATGCACTATGCCCTCGAGCAGTTGGGTTTCAAAAACATGGACTATGTCGATAGGCCCTCACACGCACTCGTTGCAATGCAAGAGCGCGATTATGACGGTATCATTTGTTCATATAGCCTTCGTTCTGAACAAGGTGGCTATTTTCTACTTGAGCAACTTAATGCAGAACAAACCCTTCCCTTAACCAGTGCCTTTATTTTTACAAGTGCCGATACTTCTTCTGAAGTTGTTCATGCCATCATTGAACTACAGCCTGATGAGTTTATTGCAAAGCCCTTTTCAGTTAACGAACTTGATAAGCGCCTATCTCGCGTTTTGTCGCGCAAGCATGCGCTTCGAAATGTCTACCTGCAAATGGACAAAAAAGATTACGAAAAGGCATTAGCTGAAGTTGAAAATTTTTTGCTTCAGCCTGAACATTCAGAGCACTTCCCACTTGCCCTAAAAATTAAAGGCGAGATGCTGGTGCAAACGCAGCGCTATCACGAAGCCATTTCGTTTTACGAATCCATCATCAATATTCAAGATTTTAGCTGGGCGAAACTCGGCATTGCCACCTCATTAATGGCCTTAAACGAGTTTGACGACGCAGAAAGGGAAATTATACAACTGGCGCTTCGTCCCGACGCCGCGTTAAATGCCTATGACTTACTTGCGAAGCTCCAAATCAAGCAATCTGCTTTTGACGATGCATTAGAAAGTACCTCTCTTGCCTGCGACATTTCGCCTAGAAACATTCCACGGCATCAGCAAGCAATAGATCTGGCGCGTATTACACACGACTATGAAAGCCAGTTTAATAGCGCAAAAAAAATGGTGCGTTACGCCAAGGGCTCTATCCACGACAGTCCTGAGATTTACCTAACTGCCGCTCGTGCAGGTGTGGATTTTGCGATGACATCAGATCCAGAGCACGTGAATAATATTGTAAAGCAGACCGGTGAATACCTTCGCCAATTAAAGCGCGCGCACCCTAAGGCGGTAGTCAATGATGAACTTGCAGTCATCGATGCACGCCTTCATTATTTGAAAGACGACGTTGTAAAAGCGCAACAATTATTGTCAGATTTTAATGTAGACGGTGATCAATATCATTCTACCGAAGCGCTGCTCGATAGAGCCAAGGCACTTCATGAAATAGGTATGCGTGCTAAATCACTTGAAATATTAGATGCCATTGCCGAAAGAGAGCCGTCAAAAAAAGGGGAAGTAAACCTACTTGCCACCTACTTGAAACAAGAACGAGCAGAAAGAAAAGCCATTACGTTGAGCCCCAAAACACTCAACAATACTGCAGTGGCCCAATACAAAAAAGGCCACCTGGAACAGTCGTATACCACGTTTTCTCAAGCATTTAGAGTAATGCCCAAAAACCCTTCTATTGCACTTAACTATCTACAAGCAATAATTAGAGCCCGAAGAAGTAACACCCCACTGCCCCCTAACACGGTAGACGCTATCAAGAAATGTAGAGAAACATTAGAAACGGCCTCATTGTCTGAGGAGCAACGTTCACGCTACGAATCAGTGATGCATATTCTCAACCGTTAGGCAGTCAGCTAATTGGTGTAAACCACAACAGTTTCATGAAATAGTTTATCTTTGTATTCAAGTTCGTGGCTGAAGGTCATACCAAGCTTTTTCATGATATTGATAGATGCAGCATTGTCTGGATTAGCAATAGCTGAGAATTTCTCAACGCCGATATCGAATAAAGCATCCTTTACTGCCATAGCAGCTTCGGTTGCATAGCCTTTACCCCACGTGCTGCGTTTAAAACGCCAACCTAGTTCCATGTTATCGCTTTCGGGATTTTGAGTAAAAAAGCCAAAGGGGCGAACTAGTATCCATCCAATACTCTCTTTTTCAGCCAGCGTTTCAACACGCCATAGCCCCCACCCTAATGCTGGGTTGGAGTATGCAAGAAAGCGAGGTACAAAAATGTCGCGAATATCTTCCTTAGAAGATTTTTTCCCGCCATTGATAAACTTCATTACTAGTTCGTCTTGATCGAGTTCCCATAAGAAGTCGGCATCAGCTTCTGTGATGTAGTGGTAGGAAAGACGCGCACTGTCCATGATATGCATATACTTCCTTTTTCATTATTATTTTTAATTATGTTTCAATCGATGAATATAGCTCATTTTTGCAACAAACCAAACAAAATACGACCAATTTCGCCTAATGTTTTTTACTCACTTACCTTAACCACCTAACATGGCTAAGTGTTTAGTCGCGCCGGTTTTGCCTTCGTGCAAATAGTGCGTTTCGTGCTTTTGGCCAAGCACATTTTGAAGAAACTGCACTACTTCATTTACATCACCACCTGCCAAAAGCTCGCGCATATCAATGCCGTTTTCACTAAACAAGCATAAATGCAATTTGCCCGGCGCAGACACGCGAAGTCGGTTGCAGGTTTTACAAAAATCTTTGCTATACGGCATTATTAGGCCAATTTTGCCCGCGTAATCTGGGTGATAAAATTCTTGAGCAGGGCCTGCGTCTTTACGACGTAGCAAGGGCTGCCATCCCATCTCGACCAGCGTATCTTTTAATGGAGTGCCACTTTGATGTTGTTTATTGAAAAATTGATGAAGGTCGCCAGTTTCCATAAGTTCGATAAAACGCAAGGTCACGGGCATATCTTTTAGCCATGCAAGAAAACGGTTCAAGCGGCTATCTGAAAAATCGTTAAGCAGCACCGAGTTCACTTTTACATCCAAGCCGCAGTCGATAGCTGCGTCTAGGCCGCGCAACACGGTTTTAAGCTTATCTTGCCCGGTAATGGCTGCAAACTGACGAGGGTCTAAACTATCAATGCTCACATTAACCTGATGAAGGCCTGCCTCTTTCCACTGGGCAGCAAATTTTTCCATGCGACCACCATGCGTAGTCATAGCCACACGGTTTATCCCAGGCGTATTAGCGGTTAAACGAAGAATATCCAGAAAGTCGCGGCGAAGTGTTGGCTCCCCGCCCGTTAGCCGTACTTTAGACGTTCCCAATTGCGCAAAGGCTTTTAGCAAGGTATCTATTTCAGCAAGCGACATGAACTGGTCGCTAGAAGGGCCGTCGTATCCATCGGGCAAACAATACTGACAACGGAAGTTGCACGCTTCGGTCACTGACAAACGTAAATAATGAAACTGTCTACCGAAACTATCTTCTAACAAACTCACTCCTCGTTGCGTTGCCTGTTGGCATTGCATATCTTTTTTACTTTGCGCTTTTCTAACGCTACACATTTAGTAGTTACTAAACTAAACCACTCGTAGTGTACGACGCGAGAAAACAGATTTAAATACCTTCATGAATATAATTAAGACCAAATTAATCTCTTAGATCTTTCAAAACGTATTTCAAACAGCGCAATAGCGAAAAGTCGTGTACTCTACTACACGGTTATACCGCCCGTTCTTTTATCTTTACTACATTTCACACTATAAAATGAGAAGAAACCGATTTCCCACCAATGTCGATGAACCTGTTAAATGGCACGTTCTTTCGCAACTTTGGCCTTATTTACTTGAATTCAAGCGCCGTGTAGCGCTGGCACTTTTGTGTTTGATAGCCGCTAAACTCGCCAGTATTGGTCTGCCCTACGTGCTTAAGTACACGGTCGACAGTTTAAACGGCGACTTAACCACATTAGCCCTAGCGGTGCCTATTAGCCTTATCATTGCTTATGGCGCTTTGCGGCTTATAAACGTTTTGCTTGGCGAAGTGCGTGACACGCTATTTGGCCGAGTAACAGAGCGAGCCATGCGAAGACTTGGGCTAAAAGTGTTCAAACATTTGCATAACCTCGACTTAGGGTTTCATTTAAACCGCAGAACGGGCGGCTTGTCGCGAGATATTGAGCGCGGCACCAACGGCATTAGCTTTTTAATGCGCTTTATGGTGTTTAACATAGTGCCTACCCTGCTAGAAATTGCGCTTGTTGTGGGCCTGCTCTTGGTACAGTTTGGCGTATCTTTCGCCATGATCATCATATGCAGCGTGGTGGCCTATATTGGCTTTTCTATGAAAGCCACAGACTGGCGCACACGCTTTGTTACTCAAATGAATGAGGCCGACTCTACCACCAACTCGCGAGCCGTAGACAGCTTACTCAACTTCGAAACGGTAAAATACTTTAACAACGAGGCGTTCGAGGCCAATCGCTACGATACCGACCTTGCAGCATGGGAAAAAGCGCGCCGTAAAAACCGACTGTCCCTTTTTGCATTAAACGGTGGGCAGGCCAGCATTATTGCTATTGCAATGACTTCAATGATGGCTAATGCCGCGTTTGGGGTTATTAACGGCGAAATGACCATTGGTGATTTTGTACTGATAAACGCCTTTACCATGCAAATTTTTATGCCGCTTAACTTTTTGGGCTTTGTGTATCGCGAAATTCGCGGCAGCCTTGCTAACATCGATAAGCTATTCGACTTACTCTCTCAGGCGCCAGCCATTAAAGATGCCGATAATGCGTCTACACTGGTCACAACCAACCCCGTCATCACTTTTGATAACGTGGCGTTTGCGTATAACGAAAAGCGCGAAATTTTAAAGGGCATCAGTTTTGAAGTACCCGCAGGTGCTAAGGTAGCTGTGGTGGGTGAAAGCGGCGCAGGAAAATCAACGCTTATGAAACTACTGTTTCGCTTCTATGAGCCAAGCAGCGGTAGCATTAACATTGATGGGACAGACATTCGCAGTATTACTCAACAGAGCTTGCGCAGCCACATAGGGATTGTCCCGCAAGACACCGTGCTGTTTAACACCACACTGCTTGAAAATATTCGCTACGGTAATCCAGATGCTTCAATTGAAGACGTTGAAAATGTCATTAAGCTGGCGCACCTAGAAGACTTTATTGCCAAACTTCCCGATAAGCTTGAAACCACAGTGGGCGAGCGAGGCTTGAAACTGTCTGGTGGCGAAAAGCAGCGCGTTGCCATTGCAAGAGCGCTACTTAAAGGTGCGCCTATCATGATTTTTGATGAGGCCACAAGTTCGTTAGACAGTACGTCAGAGCGGGCCATTCTTTCTGCCCTTCGCGATGCCGCTAAAGGGCACACTAGCTTGGTCATTGCCCACCGCTTATCAACTATTGTTGATGCTGACAAAATTTTGGTGCTTAAAAACGGTAATATCGTAGAAGCAGGCACGCATTCTGCGCTTTTAGCCGCCAATGCTGAGTACGCGACTTTGTGGCACGCACAGCAACGTGAAAAGTACGCTGACAATGAGCAATAAGATAGATGGATCCGACACTAATAAAAGATGCCATTAACCAAGTGATGCCATTTGGCAAATACGCTGGAAGGCGATTATTTCATTTGCCTGAACCGTATCTTGTGTGGTTTCACAAACAAGGCTTCCCCCAAAACAAACTGGGGGAACAACTTGCATTGATGTACGAAATTAAACTTAACGGGCTAGAGTCTGTTGTCGAACCTTTATTAAACGACGATTAGCCTATTGTATTACCCTATTGCCAGTTTTGCGTCTGGGTGTTTAATTCTGCTCATACGAGGGCTGGCGATAAAGTAAGCGAGTGTTAACGGGCCAAGTCGACCAATGTACATTAAGAGAATAATGATAAATTCTCCGCTATCTGACAGACCTCCCGTTAATCCTCTCGATAGCCCTACCGTGCCTAGTGCAGAAACCGCTTCAAACACAATGTCCAAAAAAGGGGCATCTTCAGTAATCAGAAGTAAGAAAATGGCTATCCAGGTGATGCCAATCGAAATAAGCGTTAACGCCAGCGCCTTGCTTACTGTTTCAGTACTTATTGCCTTACCGTAAAGTGTAGGTGCGGCACCACGGCTAATATAGTTATATGCAGCTAGTAGCAGCACTACAAACGTCATCAACTTAATGCCGCTTGCGGTACTCATTGAACCGCCACCAATAAACATAAGCAGTAACATAATAGCCGTCGTGGCATCTTCAAGCGACGCTATATCAATGGTGTTAAACCCCGCGGTACGAGGTGTAACGGCCTGAAACCATGATGCCCATACTGCCGATACTGTGTCTAATTTACCCAAGGTGGCCGGGTTATCTATTTCGATCATCAATATTGAGATAAACGCCAGCACATTAAGCGCCAATGTGCCCAAGATCATGGTTTTGGCATAAACAGAAATAAGCTGCCACTTTCTTTTTTTAAGTAATTCTAACCACACAGAAAAGCCAAGTCCGCCAACAATAAACAACGCCGTAATTGTGATATTGATTACGGGGCTGCCGACATAGGCAGACAAACTGTCACTGCTTAAGGCAAAGCCTGCATTATTAAACGCCGATATCGTGTAAAAAAACGCGTTAAACATGGCATCTGATGCGGGCATTTGGGGCCACCAAAATGCGTTTAAGATAATAAATCCCATCATCTCAACCACAAATGCAAAGGCCAATACAGCTTTGGCGGTAGACACCAATGTAGACATATCGGTTTGGTTAAATGCCTCTTTCACGGCCGACTGTTGTAGAAAGCTCATTTTATTGCCCAGTGCAATAAGCGTGACTACAGCAAATGTCATAAGGCCAAGGCCACCCAATTGAATTAGTATGGCGATAACGGTTTGCCCCGCCATGGTAAACGCCGTTCCCGTATCGACCATAACCAGGCCCGTCACAGTAACCGCAGACGTTGCCGTGAATAAACTTTCAACCCACGTAATAGGTTCAACCGTCATCACAGGAAGTTTAAGCAGTAACGTGCCTACAATAATTACGGCTAGAAAACTCAGGCTTAAAATAAGCGGCGGTGCAGCATGTACTTTTGCAGCCCCTTGAGGTTTGCGTTCTAACGGCTTGTAAGCCGGACTCCATTTGTTCATTTCACAAACCTAGGCGCAATTTTTACCAGTGAATCACGTGGCCCGCAAAGGATGACGGTGTCGTGCGCCTGTATTTCAAATTCGCCAGCAGGTGATTGATTAAGTGTCTGTCCACGTTTTACTAGAAGGCAGCTGATGTCTTTCTCAAAACCAGACAAAACGCTGCTTATTGGCTGGCGGGCGAAGTCACTATCTAAAATAAGGTCGACAATATAATGCCCGTGCCCAATACCAATATAGTCATTCACCATTGGGTAATTTAGGGCTTGGGCAACCCGTGCGCCCATTTCTTCTTCTGGGTGGATGATTTTTGACACACCCAACTTCGACAATATGGTGTGATGAGCGCTGCTATTTGCTTTTACCCAAATATTTTTCACCCCAAGGTGTTTAAGCGCTAATGTACACAGCAAGCTGGCCTGCATATCTTCGCCAATGGCGACCAATACCGCTTCGCTCTCGCATAAATTAAGCTCCGAGAGCGCTCGTTCGTCGCTAGCATCACAAATTAGCGCCTGGGTTAAATCACCTGCACAGTGCTCAACTAAGCGCTCATTTTTATCAATGCC
Source organism: Alteromonas sp. 009811495 (assembly GCF_028865455.1). Lineage (NCBI taxonomy): Bacteria > Pseudomonadati > Pseudomonadota > Gammaproteobacteria > Alteromonadales > Alteromonadaceae > Alteromonas > Alteromonas sp. 009811495. Next base: position 1,514,565 of record NZ_CP113972.1, on the reverse strand, counting down.
AGTTACTGTGTGCCCCATATGAATAAGTTCTAAGCTTGCAGTTAAACCAAACTTGCCTAAGCCCAATACAGTGAAATGCGACATTTACCAACCTCTATTACAAATGAGAAAACCGGTACCCTTTCTTGGGCATATTTTCAATAAATGATGAACTGCAGCCGTAATCGTCAAGTTTCTTACGTAACTGACGCACCAGTACCCTGATATAATGGCTGTCTTCGCTATGATGATGCCCCCAAATTCTACGTATAAGCTCTTGCTGGCTAATATATTCGCCAGGCTGCTTGGTCAACTCGTCAAGAAGCTGCACTTCTTTTGGTGCTAGGGCAATGTTATTGCCCTCTATCGTTAGCATTCGATCATCAACAGACAGTGTGACCGCGCCAAATACGCGTTGTGGTGAAGCAGGTGCAATAACTGGGTTAAAGTCTCTCAGTAACACTTTAGCCCTTACCACCAGCTCTTTTATTCCAAATGGCTTGCTTACATAATCATTGGCACCTTGTGAAAGTAGCTGAACTTTGTCTACTTCTTGATCTCTCGCGGAAAGCACCAGCACGGGAACTCTACTGGTTTGACGTATGCGGGATAACACGTCAGCCCCTTCACCATCAGGCAAGCCCAAATCAAGAATGACCAAATCGGGGGCCTGTTTAGTGAAAATGCTAATGCCCTTTGCCACGGTAGGCGCTTCAAGGCAGTCGTACCCTTCGGCCCTCAAGGCAATACTTAGCATTTGGCGAATGTTTGCCTCGTCTTCAATTACTAAAATACTATTTGTCATACAGCCACTGATTGATTAGGGATAACTAAGGTGACGCAGCAACCCACTTTCTCGTTGCTAACCGTGATGGTGCCGTTGTGCGCATCAACAATACCCTTGCAAACGCTTAGCCCTAACCCAATGCCACCTTTGCCGCTGTCTCGCTGACGCGTAGATTTAAAAAGTGCAAACGGCGCGTCCAGTTTTGCGTCACTAAATCCAACGCCTTCGTCAAATACTTGAAATTGAATGTTGTCGCCAATATTGCTTACTCTCAGCGTCACTGTGCGCTCGCTAAACTTAAGTGCGTTATCAATTACGTTATACAGTGCTTGTTCAAAAAGAGATTCAGACAAAGTAACATTTTGATGTGAAGACAAATTTTTTATCACCAAGCGAGAACTATTCACTCTGGCTTCCAGCTTTTGTAAAAAAGTAACCAATGATGTTTTTGACAGATTGATGGTAAGCGCGTTGTGCTCAATTTTGGTCGCTTGAAGCAGGTTCTCTATGTAAACGTAAAGTCTCTTTGCTTCGCTGTGAACGCCCTGCTGTAGCGCCTGTCTCTCGCTGTCATTAAGTTTATTTTGATAAGTAAGAAGGGTTTCGACAGAGCCAATTATGGCAGACAAAGGAGTGCGAAGATCATGTGATACCGAGCGTAGTATAGTGGTTTGTGTATTGGCAACTTCAAGCGCACGCTGCTGCTTTCTGACATACACGGCCAACTCGCTAGTAAGTAACGCAACAAGCATGAACACGACAAAATTAATGGTGTCTTCTACTTTGTCTATCTGAAACGTAAATAACGGTGCGGTAAACAAATAGTTAAAGCTTAGCGCCCCAATTACGCCAGCTGCTACACCGCCCGCGCGAGACGTGGTTAATGCTGCTATTGCACAGCCCAATTGCAATATAAGTAATATGCCACCCAGCGGCAAAAACCACTTACTTAACGCGACACAAATGCAAATTGCGACAGTCATAATTAAAATTGTGTATGCCGCCAGCTTTATTTGATTCATTGCTTCACTAAAATTTGATTCAACCTCTACAGCATACCAAGCTGATGTTTTCGAAACGCGTAAAATTTTGGTAAAACCCGCCTGCCCGCCCAAAATTGCAAGCGTACGCATCAGTACTCAGACCATAAAAATCTTGCTTCAAGCTCTTCTACTTGATACGGTTTTCTATGTTAATGAACTAGTTAGGAAGTCTAGTTTGACTCGCTCACTTCGAATCCCGCTAACCAATGTTTACGCTAAAGGCGGCTATTGCGCCCATGTAAAGTTAGGAAAGCATCAGCACCCCGTTAATTTAGTGCTAGATACCGGCAGTAGCACGCTAGTGGTACACAACGGTAGCTATCAGCCTGAGAAAGACACCGCTTTAACGCCAACATCTTATGAACAAGATGTCTGCTACGGCATGGGCGGATGGTATGGGCCAGTGGTTAATACCCGCGTGTCTTTTCACGGGTTAGGGCTAAGTATTCACTTAGACGATGTGCACGTTGCCGTAACGGCAAAAGAAGAAAGCCAGAGCTTTGCGCAGGCAGACGGTATTTTAGGTCTTGCCTATGACGGGCTGAATACAGCGTATGACTTAACGTCATTTTTGCAAACCCGTGATGTCAGCCCAGAAGTGACGTACCCGTATACCATGAGTCAAACCGATGACAGTGTGCGAGATTATCGTAAATGGTTGCACCAGTACCCCAGAAAAGCACTGGTGCCTTATTTTACCCAACTAGAAGCGCAAGGTGTTGTCGCTAATCAGTTTGCGCTACTCACACACCGTTCTAGTATTTTCCAAACCAACAGCCACTGCCCTGTTCGAAAGTTACAGGCCAGCAAAGCCAACCATGGCTTATTGGTACTTGGCAAACCGCACATTCACGCCGATTTGTATAAGCCGCCTATTCACACGGCGAAAGTGCTTCACGACAAATACTACAATGTAAACGTAAAAGCGGTGCAAATAGACGGCCAACCCAAACGCAGCGCGCCTGCGTTAAAAGAAAATGAAGTGAAAGGCTATTGTACTAATGGCATTGTAGATAGTGGCGCGTCGATGGTGATGTTTCCCCCCTCGCTGTACAAACAGCTAATGGACGATTTTGCCAGCCATAACGCTCAGTTTACCGAGATACTCACCCCCTTCATGACCTTTGATGGTACTGAAAAAGGCATTGATGCGGAAAAGGTAAACCTGAACGACTGGCCGAACATTTATTTGTACCTTGAAGGTGAAGACTCAGACATTTGCCTTTGCATTTCCCCTGAATACTACTGGCAAATACACGCACCAAAGCCCGAGCTTGCGTCATTTAAAATACTAAGCACGCCTAATTGGCCAAATCAAAGTATTCTGGGGTTGCCCCTACTTAATAACTACTACACCATTTTTGATAGGGAAAATGGCGACAAAGGCGTGGTTCAATTTGCCACAAAGGCCACATTAAGCGACGCCCTGCATTTAGAAAGCTGTCGGCTTTTTCACGCCCACACCGAATTAAACAATACCAAGGAATAACATGAGCGCATCGCAAGCAAAATCAACGTCACAGCAAGGCAGCATTGTATGCGTTGGCGTGGGCATGACCTTGGGGTCACATATTTGCCCGCTTAGTCGCAGTTATATTGAACAAGCCGATGTGGTGTTTTGCAGCATGTCTAACCACTTTACCGAACTATGGGTAAAAGAGATGAACAGCGACGTGCGTAGCCTGCAAACCTTGTATGCCGAAGGCAAAGACCGTCGCGATACGTATAAAGAAATGGTAGAAGCCATGATGGTTGAAGTACGCGCTGGTAAAAAAGTGGTTGGCGCTTTTTACGGCCACCCCGGCGTGTTTGCATGGGCACCGCATAAGGTAATAGAGGTTGCGCGTAGCGAAGGGTTTGACGCCCATATGGAAGCCGGCGTATCGGCAGAAGACTGCCTTTATGCCGATTTGGGCATAGACCCAGGTAAAACTGGTTGCCAACACTTTGAAGCGTCGCAATTTATGTTTTACGAACGAAATATCGACCCTGCGGCCTACCTCATTTTATGGCAAGTAGGCATTGCTGGCGACAGAAGCGCCGCCCGCTTTGAAACTACAAACGTATACAGAACTGTACTTAAAGAGCTGCTTTTAGAAATATACCCAAGCGACCATAAAGTTGCGCTGTACGAAGCCAAAACTTTACCCATTGACGAAACTCGTATGGATTGGATTGCGTTAAGCGACTTCGATAAGGTTGTGGTTAATCAACACACCACTATGGCCATTCCACCTGCCACAAAAATGCAGCGAAACCACAAAGTGCTGGCTCGCTTGGCAGAATTAGACGAGCAGAACGGTCAATGACCGCCTTTTACACCGAGCGTTTAAGCCATCGACTGCTAGAAGAGCAAGATGTAGCGTTTGCCGCCTCGCTTTACCAAGACCCAAAAGTGATGCGGAAAATTGGGCCTGTCTACACGAGGGAGAAAGCTGAAAAAGCAATGATAAATGCTGTCAAAGCAAATCAACATTCTCCACCAAACCTAAGAATTTGGCTAATTAGCGAACGAGAAAACGAGAAAGCCGTCGGTATACAAATGCTCAAATGGGCTAAAGATAAAAATGGCGAAGCTGAAATTGGGATAATGCTACTGCCTAAAGCCAATGGTAAACAATATGCTTTTGAAGGTATGGGGGCATTAGTGGATGTTGGGTTTGAAAAGTTCGCACTCACCGGTATTTTTGCTCATTTTGACACCTCAAACATTCCTGTAGCCAGATTCGTTAAAAGTCTTGGGTTCTCTATTCATGACGATGATAGAAACTCTCATTCTCTGTGTACAATTGAACGTGCTCGTTGGGATAGTAAAGTAAAAGCAATCGTCATCTAGCTACGTAGCAATCGGCGAACAAAAAAGCGAATGCAGACTAACAATTGATTTATTACTTCTTATTGAATCTAATACCTAATTAATCACACAAATGATTAATAAATGTTGATATAGTGTCAGAGAACTTTTTCGTTCTTAATCAAAAAAGGAAAAACAATGAGCGCAGTACAACTTTTAGAAAAACTAGGGGCAAGTGCAGAACTTCAAAAAGACAAGAAGCTTTCTAGCGCAATCTTGGACGAGCTGAACAACGAAAATGAACAGATGTGGTGTTTACTCTTCCCTGCAGAAGACGATAAGCCAGAGGAAGGAGAGAAAGAAGAGGAACAAGAGACTGATTCAAATATCTCACTTCACTAATATAAAATGAAATCGCTAATTCTCACTATTGCATTTGGTTTAGCGTTGTTCGCCAGCCAACCATCGGCTGGCGTTACAGTTAACTATGACGAACTCCTGCAACAGGCAGAAAAATACAAAAGTAGCGACGTTTCAAAATTCAACGCTATTTTGTCTACCCTCCAAAACAATGAAAGCCAACTAACCGATGAGCAATACTGGCTTTTCACTTACCTTAAGGGATATGCGACTGTATATTCAGGCAAACCGAGCGAAGCCCTAACGCTTTACAATAAAGCCTTTAACGGCTCGAACTCTATAGAACTCAAAATTTTGTCACTTCGTTCGATATTAAATATCCACGCGATGCAGCGTCAATTCGAGAAAGGGTATTTGGCTGCTACCGAATTGCACTCGTTATTGCCTAGAGCATCTCAAACAACGGTTGACCACGCGAGAGTTGGTCTAGCAATTTTCTACAATAAGGCAGGCGAATTTGAGCAAGCGATAGAAGAGATAAGAAGCGTCGAACTCTCTAATGCTGACATGAGAACACAATGTTTTGGAAAAAGTATTCTGGTGGAAGCACTATATAAAACAAAACACTCTTCGTTTGATAGCGCAGTCAATGATTCATTAGATATCTGCTCAAAAGCTGAGGAAAATGTTCCGTACGGACTCAATTTGTTGTTTAAGGCAAAATACGAAATTAACAACGGCTCGCCCGGCTCAGCTTATGAGCTACTAAGTAATAATATGTCCATAATCGAGGCGACCGCGTACCCATACTTGCAAGCAGACTTTTATTCAACTCTAGGTGCAGCGCTTTTTTCATTGAATGATCGCGTAGGTTCCCTTTCTTATTCTGAAAAGGCCCTAGAAGTTTCTATAAATATGGCAGATGTTGAACCTAAACTTCTTGCCCTTGAAACATTAGCCAAATTAAGTGAAGAATCCGGGGATTTTGCTCAGGCGTTGACTCTATATAAACTCTACGCAGAAGCCGAAAAGGCCTTTCTTGACGAGACCAAGGCCAAGCAGCTTGCCATTCAACAAGCTAAAATTGAGTCTATCGAGAAAACTAACCAAATCGCCCTACTTGACAAGGAAAACGCGGTATTAAAAGCTGAAGCCCGTGCGGGTAAAGAAGAGCAGCTTAATGCTCAGTTAACTGCTGGTATGCTGGCGTTACTTGCCCTTGCAACACTTATGTGGGCATACAAAAATCGTCGTATGCACCTTATTTTGCGTCACAAAGCGCAGACTGACCAACTCACTAAAATTGCAAACCGTAGCCATTTTAGCGCTGAGTCAGAGCAGCTATTAAAACAGCGTAAGTTGGTTAAAACACCAGTGGCATTTATTATTTTCGACTTAGATTTCTTTAAGCAGGTTAACGATAACCATGGCCATATTGTGGGCGATTGGGTGCTAACTAACGCCGTACAAGCCGTTAAGCCTCTATTGCGCGCCACGGATAAGTTTGGCCGTATGGGCGGTGAAGAGTTTGCCATTATGCTTGCGGGGTGCGATGCACAACAGGCCATGGCCGTTGCCGAGGATTGTCGTCAAGCCATAGAAGCTATGGATTGTTCACCCTCTGGTGCAGCGTTTAATGTCACCGCAAGCTTTGGCGTAGCAGACTCTACCCAGTGCGGATACAATTTTGATAAGTTATATGGCTGTGCTGATGAAGCCCTTTATCAAAGTAAGCATGCGGGTAGAAATCGCGTATATCTTTATCACCCCACTACACAGCAAAGTACGCAAACATTGGTACACGCTTAGCGTGGATGCATGGCACATTCATTTTTGATGTGACTGCTATTAGCTAACACTTATTTCATAAAAAAGCCCCAGCAACAGCTGGGGCTTTTGTTTACTTTGCTAAATACGCTTTTTTAAATTAAGCGCGTTATGCATTTCTAAGGTGGTCAGCCACCAAGAACGCCATCTCCAATACTTGGTCAGCATTTAAGCGTGGGTCACACTGGGTTTTGTACGCTTGTGCTAGGTCTTCATCGCTAATTTGATATGCACCACCTGTACACTCGGTTACGTGCTGCCCTGTCATTTCAAGGTGAATACCACCAGCATGAGTGCCTTCTGCGTCATGCGCTTGGAAGAACTGCTTAATTTCACGCAAAATAGCGTCGAAGTTACGGGTTTTATAGCCGCTTGATGCCGAGAAGGTGTTGCCGTGCATTGGATCAGAGCTCCACACCACATGACGCCCTTCTTCTTTAACGCGGCGCAGTAAGCGCGGCAGATTATCTGCCAAGTTGTCTGCGCCCATACGCGTGATCAAGGTTAAGCGACCGGGGTCGTTAAGCGGGTTCAATGCGTCAATCAAACGAATAAGCTCGTCTTCTTGCATGCTTGGTCCTACTTTCACACCAATTGGGTTGTGTATACCGCGGAAGAACTCTACGTGCGCATGATCAAGCTGACGCGTACGCTCACCTATCCATACCATGTGAGCTGAACAATCGTAAGGCTTGCCTGTTAAGGTGTCTACACGAGTAAGCGCCTGCTCATAGTTAAGTAGAAGCGCTTCGTGCGACGTAAACAACGACGTTTCATGTAAGGTCGAGCTAGTTTGTGCATTAATACCAATAACGTCCATAAACTCGAGGGTGTCTTGAATACGCATGGCCATATCAGAATAACGCTCTTTAAGCGGGTTATTCTCTACAAACGCCATGTTCCAGCGGTTGACTTCGTGTAGGTCGGCCAAACCACCTTGTGCAAACGCGCGCAGCAAGTTAAGCGTTGATGCGCTGCGGTGATAGGCTTCTAGTAAACGGTCGGGATCAGGTCGGCGTGCAGCTTCGGTAAATTCAAAGTTATTAATGATATCGCCGCGATAGCTTGGCAAAGTCACACCGTCGCGGGTTTCAAAATCAGATGAACGAGGTTTTGCGTATTGCCCCGCCATGCGCGCCACTTTTGTTACCGGGCAACGACCAGCAAAGGTTAAAACAATCGCCATTTGCAGCAACACTTTGAAGGTGTCGCGAATTTTTGGTGCGTTAAACTCGTCAAACGATTCTGCGCAGTCACCGCCTTGTAGTAAAAAGCCTTTGCCCAAGCTTACTTCACCTAGCTGACGTCGAAGCTCGCGTGCTTCAGCCGCAAAAACAAGTGGCGGATACGTACTAAGTGTTTGCTCTACTTCGTTTAGTCTTACTTTATCGTCGTACTCGGGTTGTTGAAGAATAGGTTTATTTCTCCAACTGTCTACTTGCCAATTACTCAACGGTGTTCTCCTGAAAAATATGTACGTAGGGCAAATGTTTTACTGAAAATGCTGACTCAAGCGTAGCGCTTTTTTACAATCAGTCTAATTTGAAAAATTGAATGCTATTATTGTTTTTGGGCACTGAAGGCACTTTACCACATTTATTCCAAGGTAATAGGTGCGCAAACTTGAATTTCTAGAAAGTTATCGTGCTTGCTTATAGCAAAATGGCATTCAAACACCCGCTCAAGGTTGGCCTGAGTGGCAACATCAGCCGGATTCCCCTCTGCTACTATTCTGCCTTTTTGCATTAGCCATAAGGTGGTCGCGTAATTTGCACTAAGTGCAATATCATGTGAGCTCATTATAACCGTATTGCCTTTTTCGCTTAGCGCCTTTGCCAGCTGCGCTACTGCATATTGATGACGGATATCTAATCCTTGTAAGGGCTCATCTAAAAGCACTAAGGCCTCGCCCTGCTCTATGGCGGGCCAAAGTTGAAGCAGTGCTCTACATATCTCTACCCGTTGGCGCTCGCCGCCAGACAATTGGGTCAGTATTTTGGGTAGAAAGTTGTTAACTTCTAAAGCTTTTTCAAGTAGCGAAGGTATACCCGAAGAAGCCTGTATGTCTGCATAAAACTGCAGGTACTCGTGCACGGTTAAATGAAAGCTACATTCGGTTTGCTGGGCAAGTAACGTGCGCATTGACGCTAAGCTCGCCAGCGACCACGACGATACGGATTTGTTAAACAGTATAACGCTACCCGCATCTGCTTCTAATAACCCAGCTAATACCAGTAGCAGCGTAGATTTACCCGCGCCGTTTGGCCCGAGAATGTGTACACACTGGCCTTTGGTCACAGTTAATGACGCGCTTTGAAGGCGGTTAGATACCGACACGTCATGTAGCGATGCGACTTCTAACGCGACTTGCGATGAAACGTTTGACGAGCTTTGTGACGCGCTGTTTGACGTGCTGTTTGACAAAACATCTGCACTCACCGCTTGCCCGTGTTCATCCGCCGCTTTGTTGGTGTTACTCAAAGATGGGTTAGCACTGTGTGTGTGTTTATTCATGCTGTTCACGCCATGCATTAAGGGTTACCCCTTAACTTGCCCTTTTGACAATGCCCAAATCAATAATGGGCCACCAAAGGTTGCGGTAATCATTGATACCGGCAATGTAATGGCGCGCGTAAGCTCTGAACACAGTGCCACCAATAACAGCATGCACGCGCCCGCGAGCGCACTAAGCGGTAACAGCAGTGCATTATTGTGCCCCACAACACGGCGTAGAATATGTGGTACCAGCAAACCGACAAAGGCAATCGAGCCCGCCATAGACACCGCAGCCCCCACCGCGACAGCGCTGGCAACCAGTGCGCGTTCTATTAGCTGTTCAACATTAACACCACTACTTTTCGCGGCAATATCGCCGGCATAGAGCTTGTTAAGATGCTTGGCAACGTAAAGCTGATAACCAACGGCCACCACCACAAAAGGAGCACCTAACGCTAAAATAGGCCAGTTGGTTTGATACAAACTGCCCATCAGCCAAAATGTGAGATTTCTAAGCGCGTTCGCATCGCTTAGCATGTAAAGCCACGCAATAATAGCGCCGCTTAGGGTAGAAATTGCAATGCCCGACAAAATAACCGCAGTAGCAGAGCCAAGCAATTTCCGCGCAAGCCGATAAATAATGAAGGTAGAGGCTAGCGCCCCTAAAAAGCATCCGACAGGCAATACATAATGCATGTACGCGTTTGCCCAGTCAGGCGTAAGCAGCAGTAAGATAGCCGCTACCAGGCTGGCACCACTGGTTATACCCACAATACCTGGGTCGGCCAGCGGATTTCTTAACACCACCTGAAGTGTTGCGCCACTTGTTGATAGTGCCGCCCCCACTAATACAGCGGTAAACACCAACGGCATTTGAATTTGTAGCGTAATGTGCTGTTTTAGCGTGTCTGGCGAGTCAGATAACATGACAACCGCAAGTATTGCCGCCACAGTAACAATGAATAAAACAGACAGCAGCGCGGTGATCACCGCGGATGCTTTATAAGGTTTAGTCGTGTTGGGCGTTAGCACTGTTTGCCTTAATATGCGCAATTAATCCGTCTGACGCAGCTTCTATTAAGTCTAGTACCAACTCAAAGCCGCGTTTTCCGCCGTAGTAAGGGTCTGGCACTTCTTTGTCTTCTTCGTCTGCATAGTCTAAAAACAGCTTAATTTTGTCGTGATATTGCGCTGGCGACATGCCGTGCAGGTTAGACAAATTGCTGTTATCCATAGCCAAAATATAGTCAAACTTTTCAAAGTCACTTTCATCAACACGGCGGCATTTCAGTCCTTTAAAACTGTAACCGCGTTCAACACCTGCTGCCTGAGAACGCTTATCTGGTGGGCTACCAATGTGATAACCATGGGTGCCTGCCGAGTCAATATTCAACGACAATCCAGCCTCTGCCGCTTTTTGTTTAAACACCGCTTCTGCTGTTGGAGAGCGACAAATGTTACCCAAACACACGAATAACACCGATATTGACTGTTCCATTTAACTTCCTTTCACCATGCTATAACGGAGCGTGACTAAACTTTATGTTCAGTTTCACGTATGATACGCCGTCAGAAAAATTGTGGAGTTTGTATGACCGCACATGTACTTATGCTGAGCAGTTCACGTCAAGGTAGTGAGCCTTACCTCGAACACGCCAGAGCGCTTATTTTTGCACACTTAGGTGATATTCGCGACCTTCTATTTGTTCCTTATGCCGCCGTAACACAAAGTTATGATGCATATGTTGATGCCGTGGCTAACGCGCTACCAGAATGCAAGGTAACGGGCTTACACAGTGTTGACGACCCAGTAGCCGCCATAAACAACGCAAAACAAAACGGCCAAGCTATTGTGGTAGGTGGAGGAAATACCTTTCACCTATTGTCGACTCTTTACGCCAACGCGTTAATTGTACCTATGAAACACGCCATCGCCGATGGCACGCCTTATATTGGTTGGAGCGCGGGTTCTAATATTTGTGGGCAATCAATTCGCACCACCAATGATATGCCTATTATTGAGCCACCGAGCTTTGAGGCACTCGATATTGTGCCCTTTCAAATTAACCCACATTACACTGATTACCAGCCGCCGGGCCACAATGGTGAAACGCGCGATCAGCGCCTTGCAGAATTTACTGCCCTTAACCCAACTACCCCGGTTGTTGCCATTCGCGAAGGGACGGCCCTTAAATTAAGCGAGGCCACACTTGCGTTTGAAGATGGTCGCGAAAACAAGGCCGACAATGAGCACGATGGTTTTATCTTTTTGGGCAAAGAGAAAACGCCAATTAATGCCGGCGATAGCTTAAACCAACTGCTCGATAGCCTGCTGTAAAACCGCGTCAGAGGGTTGGGCTTTAAACGGTATTTCCGCCAGCAATGGCGCTGGCATCATGGCTTTTAGCGATGCGAGGTTTTCATCGTATCGCGTCATGTTGCCAGTGACATCGTTTGCTACCCAACCAGCAATGGTTAGGCCATCGGCAAGAATAGCTTCGGCGGTAAGCATTGCGTGATTCAAGCAGCCCAAACGCATTCCTACCACTAAAATAACCGGCATATTTAGCGACTTAACCACGTCAGATAAATAGCGTGTCGGCGCGTCGTCATTGCCCAAAGACAACGGCAGTCGCCAACCACCCGCACCTTCCATTAAAAGGAAGTCTACATTGTAGCTTTGTAAGTGGCTTAGCCCTTTTTCTATGGCATCTTGCGTAAGCTCGACACCCGCTTCGCTTGCCGCTATGTGCGGCGCAATAGGCGGCTTTAGTGCAATCGGGTTTATTTCGCTAATGGGTAAAGACAAGCCGCTTGCCTTTTGAATGTTAGCGGCATCCTCGTTTACCCATTCGCCATCCACTAAGTCGCAGCCTGCCGCAATAGGTTTGTAACCTATCGAGGTAAGTTTTGCTTGAGTTGCTGCGCGAAGAAGGTGACAGGTTACGTAGGTTTTACCCACTTCGGTGTCTGTCCCGGTTACAAAATACTGCTTCATCGTTGTTCCAATCTGAAATGGCTCACTCGGTAGGTAAGCGGTAACTCACTGCCCACGGCGCTAATGTTCTGATAGGCCATGGCGAGCTTCTTGATATCTCGTCGCGATAATGGCGGCTGCTTCTTTCCGGTTTCACCCGCGCCTACCCCTTTCACAGAGTGAAGCAGCGACATAATTGATGAGTGACTGTCCACATAATCTTTGGTGATCACGCGCGTAAGTACGAGGGAAGATTGTTGAAATGCATTAACCCACGTGGTCGTTGACGGCATTGGCGTAGTTGCTTCAACAAGCTGCGCAATTTTGCGTGCTTTTTTAAGCTCACTGAATGAGCCATCAACCATAATGGCCAATTCGGCAACACCGCCCTGGCTGAGCACTTTACTGATCTGCTGTGCCACAATAGCCGGTGAGCTTGCCCATTGCAGTGCCATGGATGAAAACACGGTAGTAAATTGACCCAATTCAAAAGGCAGTGACAAGGCGCTAGCATTTACAAAATGTGGGTCTGGATAGGTTTCTCTTGCTACGCTAAGCATTCCTTCGGCAATATCTACACCTGTAGTATTTGCACCCCGCTCGCACAGCGCTTGTGTATGCACACCGGTGCCGCAGCCGATATCAAGCGCGTTACCTGAAAGCTTTTGCGGTAAGTTATTCAGCGCTTCATGAGCAATCACTTTTTGAATACAGGCAATACTGTCATAGCGTGTCGCCGCTTTTGAAAAACGCGAGGCAACTGCGCGCTCGCTCATTACGTTTGTGTTTGCATTTGCGTTTTCATCTAATGCAATATCATTTTGCTCGGCGTTCACTCGCTACACTCCTCAGCGGCAAGCGCAATGGCATCAAGCAGCACATCAATATCTTGCTGAGTATGATTGGCTGACAAGGTAACGCGCAGCCTATCTTCGTTTTTAGGCACCGTAGGATAACGAATGGCCGTTACCCAAATGCCGCGGCGTTTTAGCCCTTCACTTAATGCCACCGCGCGTTTAGGACAACCAACAATAATAGGCTGAATAGCACTGTTTGAATCGGCAAGCGTAAGTGCTGTTGTACCACTAAATTTAGCGTTAAAAGCATCTCTGAAATGCATAATATTTTGCGTCAAGGCATCGCGGCGCGGCCTGTCACTGGCAATATGGGTAAGTGAATAAAGTGTTGCCACCGCCTGCGCCGGGGGCATGGCCGTTGAATACACATAGTGTTTGGCAAAATTAACTAAAAAATCAATCAGTACCTGACTTCCGGCAATAAACGCGCCTGCGGTACCAATGGCTTTGCCAAAAGTGCCCATGACGATAGGCACCTGCTCTTGTGTTAGCCCCAGCGCTTCAACTGTGCCAAAACCGGTTTCACCGAGTACGCCCATGCCGTGGGCGTCATCTAGCATAAACCATGCACCGTACTGTTTGGCTAACGCCGCTATTTCGATACTTGGTGCATAGTCACCGTCCATACTAAATACGCCTTCACTGACAATCAGCGTATCTTGATTGCCTTCTGCATTGCCGCGCTTTTGTAAAAGGCTTTCTAAATGCGTTAAATCATTGTGCCTAAAGCGGCGCAGCTGAGCTTGCTCTCCCACGCACATAGCACCTTCCAAAAATGACGCATGCATCAGTTTGTCGGCCAATATATGGCTTTGCGGTTTTGAACTAGACGCAGAGCTTGATGAAGCAGGCTTACCCGCATGACGTGAAAACAACGCCATACACAAAGCTTGATTAGCTGCAAAGCCTGAATTGAACAATAATGCCGCCTCGCGATTGAGACCATCGGCAATATACGCTTCAAGGGCTAAGTGCGCCTGCGTATGCCCTGTCACTAGCGGAGATGCGCCGCTGCCAGCGCCAAATTGCGCCAACCCTTCTACCCACGACTGCAATACCCCTTCATGCTGACGCATACCAAGGTAATCGTTGCTCGAAAAGTTAAGGTAGTGCTCGCCATTAATACAAACGATGTTGTCTTTTTCATATTGCTGGCAATGGCGCTGACGAAGCAGGCCTTGCTGGGCGCGCTCCGTCAGTTTTGCTTCTAACCAATTAAAAGCCATTAGGCATCCATCGTGCTGGGCGTTTTATCGCTTTTTGCTTTTGGCTTACTGGCGTCATAAAACAAGTCGCCACTGTCTGTTTGTTCTTGCTGCTGCGCAATTTCTTCTTCTAACACTTGTTGGTGAGCTTCATCAGAAAAATCGCGCGTACGCTCGGTATTGATACCAAGTTTTTTAAACAACATTACATCTTCGTGGGTGTCTGGGTTTGATGTGGTTAACAGCTTGCAACCATAGAAGATAGAGTTTGCGCCAGCCATAAAGCACAGCGCCTGCATTTGCTCGTTCATTGCCTCGCGGCCTGCCGATAAACGCACGTGAGATTTAGGCATCATTATACGCGCCACGGCGATAGTGCGAATAAATTCGAAATAATCGAGGTCTTCCACATTATCAAGCGGCGTACCTTTTACCTTAACCAACATGTTAATTGGCACACTTTGCGGCTGCTCAGGTAAGTTCGCTAGCTGCACAAGCATGCTTGCGCGATCGCTTACTGTCTCGCCCATGCCCACAATACCGCCAGAGCATACGTTCATGCCCGCTGCACGCACGTTTTCTAGCGTGTTTAAACGGTCTTGATACGTACGTGTGGTAATAATGTCGCCATAAAATTCTGGCGATGTATCAAGGTTGTGATTGTAATAATCAAGGCCTGCTTGCTTTAAGGCTACCGCTTGGTCGCGAGTTAGCATGCCAAGAGTCATACAGGTTTCAAGACCTAGACTTTTCACCTCTTCAACCATTTTGACAATGTAAGGCATGTCTCGGTCGCGCGGGTTTCGCCACGCCGCGCCCATACAAAAACGCGTTGAGCCAACCTGTTTGGCTTCTTTCGCTCGCTGGATCACTTTTTCAATTTCAAGCAAGCGCTCTTTTTCAAGGCCAGTGTCATAGCGCGCGCTCTGCGGGCAGTATTTACAGTCTTCAGGGCATGCACCTGTTTTAATCGACAATAGCGTACTAACCTGCACTTCGTTTGGGTTGAAGTGTTGTCTGTGCACCACCTGCGCTTCAAATAGCAGGTCGTTGAACGGCATAGCGAATAATGCCTCTACTTCGGCTTTAGTCCAATCGTTACGAATAGTTGTCGTTTGCGCCTGTTGCGCTGAAGCCAGTGTCATTGACTGTCCTTTACTAATTAAGAATGGTGGCTTAGTCTATGCGTCATTGCAAAGTTGTCAACTCTGACCATTTCAAAAGCTTTACTAACGGTTAAATTTTGAACAATATAGAATTCGATAAACAACACATTTGGCACCCTTATACGTCTGCGGTTAACCCGCTTCCTTGTTACGAAGTAACCGGCGCCAAAGGCGCTGAGCTTACTCTAGCCACTGGCGAAGTACTGGTTGATGGCATGTCGAGTTGGTGGGCTGCCATTCATGGTTACAACCACCCCGTACTTAATAAAGCCGCTCATGATCAAATAGAGGCGTTTTCTCACGTCATGTTTGGCGGTATTACCCACCAGCCTGCAATAGATGTCTGTAAAACCTTGCTCGATATGGTGCCCGCAGGATTAGAGCGCGTGTTTTTGGCCGACTCTGGCTCGGTATCGGTAGAAGTTGCCATAAAAATGGCTATTCAGTATTGGGCATGCCAAGGGCGCGCTGAAAAGTCGCGTATTGTTGCGCCTCGCAACGGCTATCATGGTGATACTTTCGCCGCCATGAGTGTATGCGACCCGGTAAACGGCATGCACAGCTTGTTTGAAGGCGTGCTTAGCAAACAGATATTCGCCCCTGCCCCACAAACCCGTTTTGGTCAAACCTTCAGCGAAGATGACATTCTTCCACTAGAAGAATTATTTGAAAAGCATCACCACGAAATGGCCGCCCTTATTTTGGAGCCTGTTGTGCAAGGTGCGGGCGGCATGCGCATTTATCACCCGGAATATTTGAAGCGCTGTCGCCAGCTGTGCGACAACTATGATGTATTGTTGATTTGCGATGAAATTGCCACGGGATTTGGGCGCACTGGTAAATTGTTTGCGTGCGAACACGCAGGTATTTCGCCAGATATCATGTGCTTAGGTAAAGCGATTACCGGCGGTTACATGACATTAGCGGCCACTTTGTGCACCGAGGATGTGGCGCTTGGTGTATGCCAAGGCGAACCTGGTGTATTCATGCATGGGCCTACGTACATGGGAAATCCACTGGCCTGCGCCGTCGCTAATGCAAGTTTGTCGTTGATTAATCAAAATCACTGGCAACAGCAAATTCCTGCTATTGAGAAACAATTACAGGCCGAGCTTGCAAAATGTGCAGAGCTTCCGCGTGTTGCGGATGTACGCGTGCTGGGCGCCATAGGTGTTGTGGAAACCGTAAAACCGGTTAATGTCGCTGAAATTCAGCGCCATTTTGTGAAGCATGGCGTATGGATACGGCCTTTTGGAAAGCTGGTATACATTATGCCTCCCTATATCATAAGCCCAGAGCAGCTCAGTATGTTAACGCATGCCATCTATACTAGTTTGAAGTAGTAATAAGGTGACATTCTACAACTAACAGTGAAGTTATTGATTGCTCAACGGAAGTGGCTAGCCAGTATGTACGATGATGGAGTGAGTTAAAAAATGATTGTTAGAGTACTTGATAAGGTGTTATTTGCCGTTTTGTTTATCATTACACTACAAGTGCCTATTTTGGCCGACCATTATCGTCAGTACTTAAGTGGTTATTACGATGCACTTCGCGATGAAGTAACAAGTTCAACTGAGTTGGCGAAGCAGCATGGTTTTTCATCAGTGGAAGCCATGCTGGAAAGCTTGCAACAAAACAATGAAGCTGTTGTGCGAGAAAATGCCACATTAAAAGCAGAACGCTTTGCACAAATTAATGCCATTGAGCAAGGTATGCGTAAATTGGAACACGGCCACTACTTCGAAAAGCTCGTATTTATGGCCACACCGTCTCAATATGACACGTTAGATAGGGTATTAGACAACTTCAGCCCTTCGGTTCCTCTGACCCCCTCATCAATTGTATTTAGCTTGGTCACGGCTATTTTATTGAATTTGCTTATTTGGACACCACATTTTTGCTATTGCCAAGTAAAAAAAGCTCGTTCAAAACCAAAGCGTTTCTCTTATAAGTAATACTTAAAAGTGAGTTCACAAAACCATCGATTAGACACCTTCACTACTGATTGATAGACAATTTATTCAACTAAAGTCGAATAAATTGCACATTATTTTAAATCCTTGTCTACACTTTTCTCGTTAGCTGAGATTATTAACGATTTTTAATAATTACTTTTGCTAATTCTTGTACTTGGAGCAGATTGAGCAAAGCCTCAACTTCAAGCATGACGAAATAATAAGCAACAGTATATCTTGGCTTCCAATTTAAAGATTGCGCAATGAGCGTTACAAAGCAACTGCTTAGGTTTTGCACAATCTAGGGCGTAACTTGAGATAACGCGTTTCAAGCGCCAAGCACCGCATTGTATTTGTCTGTTTCAACGGCATACAGGTACCTAGGTGCATTTTCAGATACTGTGAAATTGTTGATCAGGAGTGATCTATGAAGTTGGCGAACCTTTTAAAATCAAAAACCGATTCAAGGTATACCGAGCATCGCATTCAAACGTTAGAGCAGAGCTCTACAAGTTTTATGATTGCAAATGCTGATAGAATTATTATTTATGCAAACAAAGCGGTGGTTTCTTTACTTAAGAAAAGTGAAGAAGAGCTGCGCAAAGTGTTGCCTCAATTTTCAGCAGATAACCTTATCGGCCAAAGTATCGACCAATTTCATAAGAACCCCGCTCATCAAAGCAGCATTCTCGCAAATTTACGAGACGTAATGGTGTCGTCAATCACGGTAGGTTCGTTAAACTTTCGCCTAACGCTAATGCCGCTTAAAGACGAAAACGGCGCCAGCATTGGCACTGCTGTAGAATGGCTCGACATAAGCGAACTTTTATTAAAAAGCGGTATGTTAGATGCGCTCGACCGCTCGCAAGCGGTGGTTGAGTTTAGCGCAGAGGGTAATGTCTTAAATGCGAATGAAAACTTTCTCAAGATAACCGGGTACGACATTGAAGAGATTCGGGGTAAGAGCCATAAGGTATTAACGTCAAGCGATGATAAAACCTTGGCAGCCAACCGAGAGCTTTGGTCGCAAATGAAAGAAGGCAACTTCCAAACCGGCGAATATCGATATATTCGTAAAGACGGTGAAGAAGTGTGGCTTCAGGCCTCGTACAACCCCATTATGAATAGTTCAGGCAAAGTGACCGGTGTGGTGCAATATGCCACAGATATTACCGCAGAAAAAATGCGCAACGCCGACTATGCCGGACAGATAGACGCCATTGGCAAGTCGCAAGCCGTTATCGAGTTTCAGATGGACGGCACAATTATTACTGCTAATGATAATTTCCTTAATACTGTCGGTTACTCTCTTTCTGAAATTAAGGGTAAGCACCACAGTTTGTTTGTAGATGCAGAACACCGCAGAAGCCAGGAATACCAAGATTTCTGGGCACAGCTTGGTGAGGGTACTCACGCTAGCGGCGAATTTAAACGCATTGCAAAAGGCGGAAGAGAGGTTTGGATCCAAGCCACTTACAATCCGATATTTGATGTTAATGGCAAACCGTTCAAAGTCGTTAAATATGCGACTGACATAACAGCCACAAAAATTGCTGTGAATGAGATAAAACGTGTGTTGATGCGCTTATCTGAAGGTGACCTAACCACACGCTTAGAAGTCGATTTTGAGGGTGAGTTTATTCAAATCAGTCAAGCGATGCGTTCGTTTATTGAAAATCTCGTGAACATGATTTCAGAAATTCGTTCTGCGTCAGACTTAATTAACACCGCAGCGACTGAAATAGCCCAAGGGAATAGCGACTTATCAAGTCGAACCGAAGAACAAGCGTCCAGCTTAGAACAAACTGCGTCAAGTATGGAAGAGCTAACGGGCACAGTTAAGCTTAACTCAGAAAATGCAGATCAGGCCAACGGCCTTGCCTCGCAAGCTTCAACCATTGCTATTGATGGCGGCAAACTCATTGGGCAAGTGGTCGATACCATGGGTTCAATCAATGAATCGGCGCAAAAAATCTCAGATATTATTGGTGTCATTGACGGTATTGCATTTCAAACCAACATACTTGCGCTTAACGCTGCCGTTGAAGCAGCAAGAGCCGGCGAGCAAGGCAGAGGCTTTGCGGTAGTTGCATCTGAAGTGCGTTCACTTGCACAGCGTTCTGCTGAAGCTGCGAAAGACATTAAGAATCTCATTTCAGACTCGGTTAACAAGATTGAAAATGGTAACGAGTTGGTGAATAAGTCGGGCAAGACGATGGAAGAAATTGTGCTTTCTATCAAGCGTGTTAACGACATTATGGGTGAAATAGCTGCCGCGTCTTCTGAACAGGCCTCAGGCATTGACGAAGTGAGCAAAGCTGTTTCTCAAATGGATGAAGTTACCCAACAAAATGCTGCGCTTGTTGAGGAAGCTGCGGCGGCCGCAGAAAGCTTGCAAGCTCAAGCACAAAACATGAACAAGCAAATTTCAGCCTTTAAGTTAAGTGAAGATCAAAACCGCGCACAAAAGAGCACCCTTTCAACGGTTGAAAAAATTGCAGCTCCCAAGGTGAAAGAGCGCTTAGTCAAAATGGTATCTCCCGAAGAAGATGAATGGGAGTCGTTTTAAGAATAGAAATCGCGGCTGCTGTATATGGAGCATAGAGAGTTTGAATTTACGGCCAACGATTTTGATAAAGTGCGTGCGATACTGCACCAAAATGCAGGTATTTGCCTAGGCCAGAGTAAAGACTCAATGGTGTATAGTCGGCTTTCACGCCGGCTACGCGCACTTAATCTATCTCGTTTTTCTGATTACCTCGCGTATCTGGAAGGTAACCATGGTGAAATGGAAAATTTCATTAATGGGTTAACTACAAACCTCACCTCTTTTTTCAGAGAGTCGCATCACTTTGACACGTTAAATACATATTTGTCATTAACTCGAGAGCCAAAGCGCATTTGGTGCGCTGCCAGTAGCACGGGGGAAGAAGTCTACTCCATCGCCATGACGGTGGTGAAAGCTTATGGTTCCTTCGAGCCTCCGGTTGAGATTATTGCAACAGATATAGACAGCAATGTTTTACTTAAGGCAAACCAAGGGATCTATACTGATGACACCGCGTCATCGCTTACCTATGACGACAAAAAGCGTTTTTTTCATAAGGGAACGGGTAACAACAAAGGCTTTGTGCGTGTTATTCCGGAGCTAAGAAAATTAGTGTCTTTCAAGCAGCTAAACCTTATTAATAATCAATGGTCGTGCATACCGAGCAACTTAGATGTCATCTTCTGTAGAAATGTGATGATTTATTTCGATAAAACAACGCAAGCACAATTGTTACACCGGTTTGCCCAAAAACTTAAAAACGGCGGATTGTATTTTGCTGGGCATTCAGAAACGGTAGCCAATTTGAATTCGAGCCTGATATCGGTTGGACGAACCGTATATCAAAAGCGAAGTGGGACGCCCTGATGCAGAGTAACTTTAATGCCTCGCCAGAAGCCAACCTCTACTTCGACCGGTATTTCAACTGCAACGCTGTCAAAATACTACCCGGAGAGTTTTATGCGACGTCGAATAATCACCTTATCGTTACCGTATTGGGTTCATGTATAGCCACTTGTCTGTTCGATCCTATCAATAACGTGCGCGGCATGAATCATTTTTTGTTGCCCAGAGATGATATGGAAAAATCGGCCTTACTTTGTGAGTCTGCGCGCTACGGCACATACGCAATGGAATTGCTTATTAACGAGATGCTTAAGTTAGGGGCTAAAAAGAACCAAATTGTGGCGAAAGTGTTTGGCGGAGGCAACGTAATGAAGGGGCTTATTCACAACAATATTGGCCAGAAAAATGTCGATTTTGCGTTTGAATATCTCAAAAATGAGTCAATACCGATAATAGCCAGCGATGTGCTCTCTGATTTCCCAAGAAAGGTCTATTTTTTTGAAGAAGGTGGCCTAGTGAGAGTGAAAAAAATAAAAGCGCTTCACAACACCACTATTCTTGATAGGGAAAGCGAATATCGAATTAGACTTAAAAATGCCTCTATTGATAGCTCAGTGGACTTATTTTAGGAGGAGCGATGATAAAAGTACTGATAGTCGATGACTCCGCGCTAATTCGAAGCCTGTTGTCTGAAATCGTATCTGCTACGCCCGACATGGTGGTTGTCGGTGCAGCACCTAATGCTTACATCGCTCGGGATATGGTTAACCAACACAGTCCTGATGTGATAACGCTAGATATTGAAATGCCAAAAGTTGACGGCATAACGTTTTTGTCTAAGTTAATGAAAGCCAGACCGACGCCTGTGGTCATGATCTCTACGCTCACCGAAAAAGGTGCTGAAGCAACATTAAGAAGCTTGGAGCTTGGTGCTGTCGACTATATCCCTAAGCCTAAGATTGGTGTTACCGAGGGTATTGAAAAGTATAGTTCGCTTATTATTGAGAAAATTCGACTTGCGTCAAAATCAAAAGTTAAAAAGCTCTCTTCAACACCTACTGCAAAACAAGAATCTATCATTTCAGGTACAGAGAAAATTATTGCTATTGGCGCATCAACCGGCGGAACCATTGCGATTAAGCGCTTTTTAGAAACCATGCCGGCCAATGCTCCCGCAATAGTGATAACGCAACATATGCCTCCTGGGTTTACCAAAACCTTCGCACAGCGACTGAATGCTTCTTGCAGTGTTAATGTCGCCGAGGCACGTGGCGGTGAAAGGCTACTACCAGGCTACGTCTACATAGCGCCGGGCGATATTCACATGGGCATAGAGCGCAGCGGCGCAGATTACCGCACCGTGTTAATAGATTCCGAGCGTGTAAGTGGGCATAAGCCCTCTGTAGATGTACTTTTTGATAGTGTAAGTAAAGCGGCGGGGAAAAATGCGATAGGCATCATCATGACGGGAATGGGAAAAGATGGCGCCCACGGGTTGCTTAAATTAAAACAAGCAGGTGCATTTACGCTGGCACAAGATGAAGCGTCTTGTGTTATTTTCGGCATGCCTCGGGAAGCTATTAAACTGGATGCAGCAAATAAAGTATGCGACCTAGACGCCATTCCTGCAGCCGTTTTTGAATACTTACGTCAACACGGTGGAAATTCAAGACTGTAAAACGCTTATGCTTCTGCAAAAGACGACTATATTGTAATGCAGAAGAATAAGGTTAAATCATCTGAGCCACTGATTTCAGCGCGGTTGCGTGAAAATCAAAACGCTGTGATGCGGGATTCAGTCGTATCGTTTGAGTTTTAGAAATTTTTTGAGTTTATCTACGAAGCAGTGATAAACGCGGTTAACGTCAAAGAAAGGGCTTATTATGTTTCTTGTAAGACTAATTTACGCAAGTACGGTTGGCGAATCCTTCAAACCAAGTGATATAGAATCAATCCTGTACAGTGCTCGAAAGAATAATAAGCAGCAGGGTATTACAGGTATGCTGTGTTTTAACTCGCGTTACTTCCTTCAGTGTTTAGAGGGTTCGCGCTCAGCGGTCAATGACTGCTTCTCAAAAATTCAAACAGATACCAGACACAAATCAATAATGCTTCTGTCTTATACTGAAATTGCTCATAGGGCTTTTAGCTCTTGGGAAATGGGGTATGTGTCTGAGCAGGCTATTACTAAGCGCTCAGTACTTCAATTTAGCACCAAAGACGCGTTTGACCCTTACTCGATGCTTGGTGACAGCGCACTTTCATTACTCGCAGACTTTAGACAGCTTGCAGAGTAACTTTACTCGCATTGTGCGACGCACATGCGAGTTAATTGCAAAATGCGTCCACTTTTTATACAACTCATTTCTAATACCTATTGAGCTTTTTCAATAATTAACACGCCAATTCATTGTGTTAGCTTATTTCTTATCTACTTTGGCACTGATGATGCACTATCAATAAGTGAACGAAGGAAAGTGTAACTTGAAAATGGTTTGTTTAGCCCTCGCATTAAATGCAAAAGCTAAGTAAAACAAAAAGTTACCTAATGATAGCAGTATAGGAGATATAATTATGCCAACTGATGCACAATTATTAATCGGAAAAGTGTTGCAAATTAAAGACAAACTTAGTGCAAAACGTCATTGCATTCCCCGAGATTTACAGGGTGAATGGAAACAATTAGACAAGCAAACTGCTTGCTTTGAAAGTACCGCTTTGTATAACAGTGCGGTAAAAGGCCAACAAATGAACAAGCACATTGAGTACTCAGGATCAGTTAAAGAGCTATCTCAATTAGTAAGTCAGCTTAAAACACTGAACAACAAAGTTAGCGTTTCTCAAGCCCATCATTAGGGAAAGCCTGTAATGTAGGCTTCCCTAATTTGAGTTGACCACCAGCTCGTAGCTAGTGCGGCGGGTTGAGTAAAACCAGCGTTCTGACTTTACGTGTACCATAACTTGCTAGGCGCAAAAAATCTTCACGCGCAACTGGAATGTGTTGATATTCCACAGGTTGCCCTTCACTGGCATCAGGGTCGTGAAGATAATAGCAATGCGAGTCACAACTGGTAATAGCCACCCAATGTGGTATTTTTTTCTTGTCGAAGGCGTAAGTGCTGATCAAGCACAATACCGTGCTACCTGCACGCAGAGCGTCATCAATAATGTCTGTGTGCCAATCAGTAATTTCAACCTGTATCTGCTTATCCTTGGCGTCTTGCATAAACTGCATCTCTACGCTTTCTACAATGGCTTTTTTCTCAGTGTTTCGTACACCATCTACAAATAAAGGTACGTTTTGATTAATGATTACTCGTGCTGAAAACCCCTCTGAATGGGCTGCTAGCGCTAACCCTACAGGATGACAACCACCATGTCCTGACATCATGAAAATGGTTGTCGCCTTTCGCCACAACGCCAATTCGTTTTGTTGAGACATTTCATATTTACTGTCTAAGGCGCACATCGCCATCATTAGCGCGGAAGGACCACACGTAAAATCAGTCGTTTGTTGATACCACGGATACACTTCAGATTTGGCCGAACGACTTGGCACCAATACCTTTTGCATACGCAATGCATCGGTGTGGTCATCGTAATAATCGGTATACATACCAAACTGACTAAATCCTAGCTTTTTGTATAGCGCGATTGCACCTGTGTTACCAACTGCAACTTCCAGGCGCATAAACCGCTTTCCCCGCGAAAGCGCCCGCTCCCCCAAGCTGTTTATAAGCTTTTCAGCAATGCCCAAACCTCTAGCACTTGGTAACACGGCAATAGAGTAAAGTCGTGTTAATTGCGTACCTCTACGCAAAAGCAGAAGGCCGTAGCCAACTACTGTGGGTTCGGTGAATGTCATCGCTTGAGCATTAGGGTGGGCGCCACTTTCACTCGGTGTAAATTCCACAACCACAAGTTCAGCATGCGGCGCTTCAATGTAAAATTTAAAGCGCGACTTAGTGAGTCTATCTGTGGTGAAACAGGTTTTCTCGATATGCTGAAGTGCAGCCAAATCACTGGTTGTGGCAATCCGCAAAGCGAGTTGCCCAGGCTGACTATCTAGCACCTTGTTAGACTGCGATGCTGCTGCCATACCTTGTGTCACATCAGTCGAGTTTTGCGACTTTGCAGCGCTATCACCAATAAATTGTACTTCAGCCGATGGAATCATCGCCCTCTTTGCTCCAACCTGTTAGCAAATTCTTGCATGATTAATTCATACAGTTCTTTGCCTAAATATTTGTCTTCTACACCTGAATCGATACTTGGGTTATCGTTCACTTCAATTACGTACACAGCGTTCCCTGCCTGTTTTATATCCACACCATATAAACCATCACCGACTACCTTTGCTGCTTTCACTGCCGCTTGTAGCACCGGTTTCGGTACTTCAAAGGTTGGCATGGTGGCAAAACCACCCGAAGAAAATCTGTCCCCTTGATGGTTGTATATCTGCCAATGGTTTCGAACCATAAAGTATTGGCACGCGTAAATAGGCTTGCCGCCAAGCACACCAATTCGCCAGTCGAACTCAGTGAAGATGTATTCTTGCACCAGCACTAACGCAGATTCCGACAACATTTGTTCCAGTCTCAGTTTTAGTGCCTCTTTGGTCTCTGCTTTGTGCACGCCTCGCGAGAACGAACTCTCTGGCAGTTTAAGTACCAAAGGCAACCCAAAGTCATTAATCAGTTTTTCGCACACTTCATCGCTTGCACTTGATACAAAGGTTGCTTTAGGCGCAGGGACTTTTTGATACGCAAATGCGTCTTGTAAAAACACCTTATTACAACAGCGCAAAATAGACTGAGTATCATCCATCACCACGATACCTTCGCGCTCTGCCGCACGGGCTAAACGGTAAGTATGATGATCAATGGCGGTCGTTTCACGAATAAACAACGCATCATAATGCCCCAAATCTTCAGGCTTTAATCGACTTACTACGTCAGCGCGAAAGCCCACCTTCTCTGCTGCTTTGACAAAGTGCTTTATCGCTTTTTCATCGCTTGGCGGTGTGCTTTCTTCAGGGTTTACTAAAATAGCCATATCCCAACGCGCTTTCTTGCTGGCCTTACTCGCCCGCCACTGGATTTTTGTGTATGCAACTAGCTGTTCAATAAAACGAACCTGTTGCTTGTCGGATAACTCATTGAACGCTTTAGCCTGTACGCTTGCCACCCCTTCAATTTGAACTTTGCCCGCCCCTTTCGCTAACGTTTTTGTTTGCGTAATAGTGGGCGTTAACAACAATACTGGGCACGGGTACTTTTCAAACGCCTGTCTTGCAAGGCGCTTAAAACGCTGATCTTTCACTTCACCGAACAGTACTAATAAAGGTTCTTCACTAAGCTCGGCGTTGTCTTGTGTTGCTGATACCGAGAACACGATACGATCAATACTTTTCTCTTCTGCCATGCGCAGATCATTAATGGTATTTACCGATGGCAAAACAGAGTGACTTCTTGCTTGCGCCAATAGTGAACAGTAATACCCTTCGCTTAAATAACGCGAGGTATCGCATAAGTTTATTACGCGTGTTTTGGGTTCGTTCAGTTTTGGGAACTCTGCAAGGTAGTCTTGAAAAGTAAGCACGGTTAAAGCTGTGTTACAAAAAGGAGTAACATCATCAGTAACAATCAGTGTATTGTGCATGTAATTCGCTTCTAAAAAGTGTGTTGTCGGTTACAATTAAAGTTGCTATTGCGCAAATTGCAATCGCATTTAAAACAGCGCTGAGTTTACGCTTAACTTGAACTTTGCATAGCATTATCAGCACGGCTTTTTTTCATCGTTAAGACAACGAAAACTGATGCAACGATGAACAAAAATGTTTACTCATTTGGAAGGATACTCATCATCGTGTTGACCTGTTTTTATAAGCGTTCGTGTTATCGTTAACCGTCGCGAAGCAAAACATATAGATTTAAGGAGTAGGTATGTTATTGGCCAGTTTGGCTATTGCAATCGGGTTACCTGTATTGTTATGGAGTGCAGGCAAATTTGTAGGTGGCGCGGCTTCTGTTGCTAATCACTTTGGTGTGTCGCCATTGCTTATTGGTATGCTCATCATTGGTTTCGGCACGTCTGCTCCCGAAATTATCGTGTCTATTTTTGCCGCCATTCAGGGTAATTCTGGTATTGCATTAGGTAATGCATATGGCTCGAACATTGCCAATGTCATGCTTATTCTTGGTATTACCGCCGTAATAAGCCCTATTGCCGTCAAATCAGAAATTATCAAAAAAGAATTGCCTGTATTGCTTGGCATCACCTTTTTTGCTGCATGGCAGGTACTTGACCAACAAGTATCAAAAGACGACGCCTTTTCATTACTTGGTCTTTTTGTGTTGCTTATTTCATGGAGCATATATCACGGTATGAAAGGTGATAGCGATGCGCTGGCGGGTGAATACAGCGACGAAATTAATGCAACCGAAGGTACGGTAAAAACCCATGTAATGTGGTTAATTGCCGGTTTATTGTTACTGGTAGCAAGCTCGCGAATGCTGGTGTGGGGCGCGGTTGAAGTAGCCACCTTTTTTGGTGTTAGCGATACGATTATTGGCCTTACTGTTATTGCCATCGGCACATCACTGCCAGAGCTTGCATCTTCATTGATGGCAGTACGCAAGGGTGAGCACGACCTCGCCATCGGGAATGTTATCGGGTCAAATATGTTTAACACGCTTGCGGTAGTCGGTATTGCTGGCACCATTCAGCCAATGGCAGTCAGTGCAGACTTTTTGTATCGCGATGTGGTGGTTATGCTGGCATCAACTGTCGCACTATTTATCTTCTGTATTGGCATTAAGCGTCAGGGCCGCCTAAATAGGCTAGAAGGCGGCGCATTCGTTGTCGCGTATGCCGCTTATACTTACTGGTTGATACAGGCTGCGTTCATTTAACAAGTTATGCTAAAAGCCTAGCGTAGTAGCTACAGTGACTAAACTGATAGCTACTATCGCTATGAGCACAATCAAGTTCACACCAAAATTATCGTTTTCTCGTCGAGTTCGCTTTGCTCTCATTACAATACTCACCAAACTTAACGCTAAACACACCAAAAGCATCACTGTCATAGCGTTAACGTGAGTTTGAGACCAGGATGTATCCCCTTCTATGCCCCAATATTCTTGCACCCCGCTAATAAAGTCTGGTCGCGCATAGTGAAATAGAATTAACACAACAACCAGCCCTACCCAGCCTAAGATATTTAGACCCAGCATCACTTTATAAAATGTTGTTTGCGAGCGAGGTGTCGAGCGCCTTTCGGCTAGCATTTCGTAGGTGACAATATCAGGCTTTTCGTCTTTACGAGATGACAAGTTGTCACCCGTTGGCGAAGTCAACGGTGAATTTGGTGATGATGAACTGTTTTTATTTCCCATTTGTCACTCTGTTCTCTGGCATCCCGCTTAAGGTTGAGTATACTAGCGTGCTAGTGGATTGTGCCTTTTTGTCTATTTTTACACCACCATAGCATGCTTCTAGGTATGAATACGTAAAAATGCCTAGCTAGGTTTGTGTTTTTTATCGGCACAGCAATCCAGAACATTGACCATAAAACAAGTTTTCGTGCATTTTGCACTGTGTTGTTGAATATCACTTAGTAGAGAGCAACAACATAAAATTAGTAAGACGGAGAAATTAACATGACGCATGCGCCCGTAGTTGACGTACTTAAGGGTAAGTACGCCGTTGGCGAATCGGTAACCGTAAAAGGTTGGGTAAGAACACGCCGAGACTCAAAAGCAGGTTTATCATTTATTGCACTACACGATGGTAGCTGCTTCGATCCTGTACAGGTTATTGCGCTAAATTCTCTGTCAAATTACGCCGACGTTCAGCGTTTGACGGCAGGCTGCTCTCTGTCTGTAACAGGCACGGTTAAAGAGTCTCAAGGCCAAGGTCAGTCAGTTGAAATCGATGCAACAGACATAGAGATTTTGGGCTGGGTGGAAAACCCAGACACTTATCCAATGGCAGCAAAACGCCACAGCATTGAGTATTTACGTGAATACGCACACCTTCGCCCGCGTACCAACGTTATTGGCGCTGTAACACGTGTGCGAAACTGCTTGTCTCAAGCAATTCACCGCTTCTTCCACGAAAAAGGTTACTTTTGGATCTCTACGCCAATTCTTACCGCGAGTGACACCGAAGGTGCTGGTGAGATGTTCCGCGTATCAACGCTTGATATGATGAACATTCCGCGTGACGACAAAGGTAACGTTGATTATTCAGAAGACTTCTTCGGAAAAGAAACCTACTTAACGGTATCAGGGCAGCTTAACGTTGAGACTTACTGCACTGCAATGTCGAAAGTATATACGTTTGGTCCTACGTTCCGCGCAGAAAACTCTAACACTTCTCGCCACCTTGCAGAGTTCTGGATGATTGAGCCAGAAGTGGCCTTTGCTGAACTTAAAGATGTGGCACAACTTGCAGAAGATATGCTGAAGTACGTTTGTAAAGCAGTACTAGAAGAACTGCCAGATGACATGGCTTTCTTCGCGCAGCGTATCAAGAAAGATGCAATTGAACGTCTAGAAAAGCTAGTTAACTCAGATTTCGTACGCATGGATTACACCGATGCTATCGAAATCTTGCAAAACTGCGGCAAAGACTTTGAATTCCCTGTTGAATGGGGAATCGACCTTTCGTCTGAGCACGAGCGTTACCTAGCAGAAGAGCACGTTGGCGCGCCAATTATCATGCAGAACTACCCGAAAGATATTAAAGCGTTCTATATGCGCATTAACGATGACGGTAAAACGGTTGCTGCAATGGACGTGCTTGCGCCGGGTATTGGTGAGATTATTGGTGGCTCACAACGTGAAGAGCGCCTAGATGTTTTCGATGCACGTCTTGATGAAATGGGCCTATCGAAAGAAGATTACGCATGGTATCGCGACCTTCGCCGTTACGGCACTGTTCCTCACTCAGGTTTCGGTCTTGGTTTCGAGCGTCTTGTTGCCTATGTTACAGGTATGCAAAACGTACGTGACGTTATTCCATTCCCTCGCACACCGGGCAACGCTAGCTTCTAAGCGTTCCTAATAAAAGAAAGCCCGCGGTAGCTAACTACCGCGGGCTTTTTTGTTTCACTTGTTTAAAAAGTAAAATTTAACTACAACCCAATTGCCGCCGATTTGCACGCCTTCACTTGGTAAAGGTAGCCAATTTCGTTTTCTTCGCTTTTATCGCGAGTAATTTCAAGGAACTCGTAGTCATTTAACTCTATTACACGACTATCTTGTGAATGCGCACAGCGTGAACGAGAGTCTGCTTCAAACACATAAATGAAGTCAGCTAAAGCGCGTTGCTGCATCTTTTTGAATGCTTTACTTCTCACCTTTGCATCTTTCCATGCCTGTTCAAACTCTTCTTCAATGTCTGCATTTGCGTTGTTGATGTCATTAATCGTTTTGGTTGCGTCATCTAACGCGACATTATTTTCTGCATTACTTGCTTCATCACCTGTCTCGTCACCTAGTTTAACTGTTAAGCCGGGCAACTCAGCCCCCTCATCAGACAACACATCGCCATCGGCTTTTTGCGCTTTTTGTTGCTCAGCAATTTTCTTAACAAGTGCATCACCGGCAAATTGAACCGATGCCATTTCGCTTGCTACTTGCTCTTCATCCTCCCACATCAATCCTGCTTGTGCAGAAAGCAGTGAAAACTCAACCAACAATAAAACAGTCCAAATGAAACGAATGAACGTGGTCGTTAGCACAAATCGATACTCAGGCGGGTGCCAAATACGCTTAACACCAAAGGGCTTAAGTACCAGCAGTACCATCATATACAGTGGCGTTAAGAGTATTAAAAGAAGAAGCGCCATGATTGACGTGATAAAGAACCACGTTGGCATAGTAAGTATAAGCGCGAAGTTATGACTATAGGGCAATGCGCTGGCCGATACCCCCGCGATATCGTTAACCATGCCACTTGCCGAGGCTAATGCAAAATTAGCAATAATGGCGTATACAAATAGGATGACCGCCTTGCCCGGCAGGCTGTGCCACACAATCATAAAACGGGGCCATATTTCGTTTACGATCCCTGCCAGCGCAAAGGCATACATTACAACATCAAAAGCGGCGCTTTGGACGTTGAAATACATCCCTAGTAGCCCCATTCCCGTTGCAACAAGGTAGCACCGTTGAGCAAATGTTAGGCTGCGCCAAAAGCGCACGCCACTAATACTGCGCTTAGACACAAAGCGTCTACCGCGTCGTTTACCCGTTGAGTACAGACGTTGAATGCCACTTCGTTTGTCCGTAAACATATTTTTAATTTCTTCTTGTTTTTCGTGGTTTAAAAACTGCATCACTTCCCGATACCCTCGCAATGCGCTATGCTGTGAAATCTGTAAATCAATAAGTTATCCCTAATTTTGATAATACACATTGGCGCCGCGGCATACTAATTTTTATGGAACACACAGATAACCTAACGCTGGTTTGCGAGCAATGCCATACTTCTGTGAAAATTCCATCGCTTTCTCATCGTCAGCGGGCGGTTTGCCCCGTGTGCAATCACACACTGGTGTCATTTAGAAATCAAGCCAGTGAAAAAATGCTCGCGTATTCATTTAGCGCGTTTATATTTCTACTGCTGTCGTTGCCATTTAACTTTTTAACCTTCAAAGCAAGCGGGCAAAAACACAGTATCGATCTACCTACTGGAATCACCGTACTGATAGAACAAGATTATTTGTCGCTGGCTATCATTACAAGTCTTGCAACGGTGTTGCTTCCAGGCATTGTGATTGTGGGTATATTTTTGTTGTCATTAGCGCAAATCAAACAACAACGCCCTTTTTACTTAAACCGGTTATTTCGGTTAGTAAAAGCACTGTTACCTTGGAGCATGGCAGAGATATTTTTGGTTGGAACCTTGGTGAGCCTAATCAAAATAACCGAACTCGCCGATGTTGCCATCGGCATGTCTTTTTATGCTTTTATTGGTTTTTCTGCATTGACGGCATTGTGCATAAGTCAATTTGACGTAACGCGATACCAAATGTGGCTTAGTCAAGGTGTGCCACCCTCGCCGAAACCACTCAGCGAAACACAAGCGAGCGAAAGTATTCAACGTACATGGGCTTTACTTATAACGGCATGTATTTTGTATATACCTGCCAATGTATTGCCAATTATGTATACTGAACTTTTCGGGCAAGAAACGCCAAATACCATTATAGGCGGCGTAATTTCACTCTGGGAGTCAGGATCTTATCCCGTCGCCATTGTGATTTTAATTGCCAGTGTTGTGGTACCCGTAGCCAAGATAGTCATATTGGCGTGGCTTAATTTTTCAGTCCAACGACAAAAAACCAGTTCAAAGCAACTGCGCATTCGCTACTACCGTATAACGGAAGCTATTGGTCGTTGGTCAATGATTGATGTATTTGTGGTGGCAGTGTTAGTAGCACTCATTCAAATGGGTAACACATTGTCAATTTATCCAGGCCAAGCGGCATTAGCCTTTTGTGCTGTAGTATTTGTAACAATGATAGCTGCAATGACATTTGATTCGCGGCTAATTTGGCAGCAGTGGAAGCAATTACCATGACCGATAACGCACAGGTTAGCGACGCAACCGTGAAACCGACCAGCTCCGTATCTCGCATTTGGATCATCCCGCTTTTGGTGATCATTATCGGCGGTTGGATGGTGTATTACCAATGGAAAAACCAAGGCCCCCTCATCACCATCGAGTTAAAGTCTGCAACGGGTATAGAAGTCAATAAAACCCCTATAAAGGTGCGCGATCTGGATATTGGTCAGGTCAAAAAAATTACGTTAAAACCAGATTTAAATGGCGTGTTGGTCACTGCGAGAATTGATGCAAGTGCAGCTCATCTTCTTAACGAAAACGCCAATTTCTGGGTAGTGGCTCCGCGCATTAGCTTCTCTGAGGTATCAGGTCTTAACACGCTACTATCAGGTAGCTACATCGCGATGTCAGCAAACGATAAAGGGAGCGAAAAGTTACATTTTGTAGCGCTTGAGCGCCCTCCCGTTACCCCTCCAGGCACGCCGGGGCTACATGTCATGCTCAAAAGTGACGATGAGTTCGCATACAAACCCGGCGACCCTATCATTTACAAAGGGTTTAAAGTGGGCGAATTTGAAGATGCTACCTTTAATATTGAAGAACGCGTTGTTTATTACGATGCCTTTATTGAAGCGCCCTATCACAAGCTCATTACCGAAAACACACGCTTTTGGGATGTAAGTGGCGTTAAGCTCCTTTTAGAGTCTAGTGGTGTAAGTGTGCAAACAGGAAGTTTGGAAACCTTGCTGGCAAATGGTATTACTTTTGGCATTCCAGAAGGCGTCAGTAAAGGCCAGCAAGTACTAGAAAATGCATTTTTTACTATTTATGAAGATCAGAGCGCCGCTTCAGATGCGCGTTTTAAAGTAGCTGCAGAGTATTTATTGCTTATCGATGAAAGTGTACGAGGTCTTACGGTTGGCGCACCAGTCGAATATCGCGGCATCGAAATTGGTTATGTAACCGCGATTAACTCATTTCCCGCTGTTGAAGGGAACATACTTCAACAGGACTACCCTATTCCTGTGCTGATTAACATTTACCCGGGTAAAGCGCGACAACCTGACACTGAAGAAGGCTTAAAGGCAATCAAACAAACAATACGCAACTGGCTAGAACGCGATTTGCGGGCCTCTTTGCGTATGGGCAATATACTTACTGGGGGCCTTTATGTGGACTTACAGCACTTTCCTGAACATACCGGGAACACAAAAATTGACGTTATAAATGGTTATGAAGTGATCCCTACTGTGAGTAACGAATTCACACAGTTAACCCAAAAAGCGGATGCGATTTTAGACAAAATCAATCAACTTCCTCTAAAAGAAATGGTTGAAAATGTGCAGTTGGCAGTAGAAGACATGAAATTGGCAGCAGAATCTGTCGAGACTGCAAGTAACGACTTTGATCTACTTATTGCAGATATTGATGCGAAAGCACTAAATGCCAACCTAAACCAAGTGCTAGTTAGTTTGGACGGTTTACTGAAGAATTACAGCGAAGGCGGCTTTAACCAGTCTGAAATTAAAGAAACCGTCGACGCTTTGCAAGAAACCATGCGCAACATTCAACCCTTGTTGCTGAAGTTGAATGAATCTCCGAATAGTTTGATTTTCTCTCAAGATGATGGCGCTGATATTCAGCCAAAAGCCAAGCGAGAAGAATAACATGCAGGCTAATTTGAGCTGTATTGCACATGATTTGAGAAAAGGAATAACGAACATGATACTCAAGCGAATTACAGTACCCCGCTTTAAGGGCGCTAAATTTAATAAATGGGGCCTGTTGTGCATCACTATTTTCAGTTTGATGGCGTGTAGCGGCACGCCCAGTTCATTAACCTACTATCTATTACACTCACCGTCTTCAGGCGCAATGAGTGAAACGTACCCAACGACTGCCAAATTAGTGATCATTGACAGAATCACATTGCCTGAATATTTGAAGCACCGTGGTTTGGTTTATCAAACCAGTGACACCAATTTACATATCTCAACCAAACATTTATGGGCAGAGCCCGTTGAAGAAGGTTTGACTAAGTCGCTAAAACAAGCCCTAGCAACCCGCAATGTTAAACTTCTACGCGCCGACCACTACGACGGTAAGGCTGCCATACACGTTTCGCTGCATGTAACCGATTTTGTTAGCACTCATAAGGGTGAAGTCATTTTCACTGGCGACTATGTTATTACGTCGTCACTGGATGAATTAACGCATTTCACGTTTGATCTACGCACTGATTTAGAAAATGATGGCTTTTCAGCAAGTATTGATGCCATGAGACATGCCATTGATAAGTTGGCTGAAACAATCGCAATCGAAGTGGGTAAAATTGACTAGGTTATGCTAAGTCGCATCAAGCAATACGTTTACAGTGGTGTAAGTCACCGTTATAGAGATGAAACTAACCGGCGAATAGTCGTTGTAAACTTATTCGCTGCAGTTGGCATGTCTATTACCTTTTTATTAGGTGTGCGTGCCCTGTTTGCTCAAGAACTGTCATTGGCAATTACGTTACTTATCGCCAGTACGATTTTTGCCGTTTCGCAACAATTACAAGTTCGTTTTGAGTCGGCCAAAGCACGAACAGCTTCTATCACACTGTTAATTTCGTGCTTGATGGTACTAACTCTTTTGCTCCTTATTACAGGCGGAAAAGACAATACAGGGCCGTTGTGGATATACCTGGTGCCACCTGTTACGATGTTTTTTGCAGGTTTCAAAAGAGGGTTGTTAGCGCTACTGGCCTATACGGTAATAAGCGCCATAATACTTTTCGCTTTGGGCGATGTTTTACTACTAACCAGTTATACCTATGCATTTAAGTCACGACTGCTCTATTCATTTTTAACGGTTTCGTTTCTTTCTGCCTTTTATGAATACAGTCGACAAAAAAGCTACGACACGGCGCTTCATTTGAAAGAACAATTCGAGCGCCAGGCGAATCACGATCATCTCACAAAGCTACTCAATAGACGCGGCGCCCAGCAGTGTCTTGAAAGGGAGTACGCCCGGCTGCAGCGCAATAAAACGTCTTTCTCTATTGCTATCGCTGATATTGACCGTTTTAAAAGCATTAATGATACGTTAGGTCATGAACAGGGCGACGAAGTATTGAAACAAATTTCAAACTTATTTACTTCTCGCATTCGCGGGCAAGACATACTGGCACGCTGGGGCGGTGAAGAATTTATGTTTATTTTTCCCGAGACCAATGAAGCTGAGGCACTCAAGGCGCTTGAGCTTATTAGAAAGAAATTAAACACTACACCACTGCGAATCAATGACGTTGAAATGCACGTAAGTAGTAGCTTTGGTGTGTGTGAGGTTAATCTTACAAATACCGTCGCCTTCGCCATCAAACAAGCGGATAAAGCCCTTTATCACGCTAAGGAAACGGGCAGAAACAAAGTAAGCGCTTTCTCTTCACTGGAAAATCAGTCTTAGTTTTACCTTTTCCTTTATCACTCTTTACACAAAATTGACTCATGTTTCGTTACATTTGCACTATATCTTTGAAACAGTTTAGCGCTACACTGTAGCCTGATTTTGATACTAAAGTAGAATTGGTTATGAAATGGATGAGAATTGCACTGCCAGTCGGTGTCTTTATTGCTGGTTACCTGGGGATGAAAGGTATAGAGGCCTCTGCGTCAGACTCTGCAATTAAAGAGGAAGTAGACACTCGCCCAACCGTTACCATTGAATCGCTTTCTCCTGAGGATGTGCGCGTAAGGTTAACGTCATATGGTGAAATTACGCCCCTAGAAACCACTAATTTGGCTGCCCAAGTATCGGGCGAAGTTGAAAGCTGGAACCCTAAATTTGTATCAGGCGGCTTGGTGCGCCGCGGTGAAACTCTTTTCTCAATCGAGCAAGATGCCTACGAGGCGGCTTTGCTATTAGCAGAAGCTAATTTGGCTAGTGCCAAAGCACAACTCATTCAAGAAGAAGCGCAGGCTGATGTGGCAGCGAGAGAGGCGAAAACCATGCCTGATGCTCGTGTAACCGACCTGTACTTACGTAAACCGCAAGTAATGAGTGCGCAAGCGGGTGTTAAATCGGCTGAAGCGCAACTAAAAATTGCCAAGCGAGATCTTGATAACTGTAAAGTTAAAGCGCCTTACGACGCACTGATAGTGTCGCGTAATATCAGTACGGGTGACTATGTAACCCAAGGCAGCCCTGTTGCAGTGATCAACAACATTGAGTACGCCGAAATTACCTTCCCTGTTGCCGGATTTGACAGACTGTTTCTTGCCGACAATACAATAGGTAGCGATATCGCTATTGAAGTCGATGACGTACAAGGCGCAACGGTTAAAGGTACTATTCATCGTGATACGGGTGTTATCGATAACAATACTCGCATGAGCTATTTTGTAGCGCGTATTGAAGACCCTTACGCTATCAACACAACCAAACCAATCGTTAAGTTTGGTTCATACAGCACGATTTCATTTGAAGGTAAAACGCTAAGTGACGTTTATCGCGTGCCTCAAGAGCTTGTGACCAATCGCAAACTATGGACCCTCGATGAGGACAACAAATTGACCTCCCACAAGGTTAAAGTAATTCGTGAAGAAAACGGTGATTTTTTAATTCAAGGTGAGTTTAACGCTAGTAAGGTGGTGATGACGCTGCCTGAATACCCACAAAACGGTATGGCGGTAAAAGTTATTGAGAATTCGTCTGACCTTGTGACAGCACAAACAAACTAAGGGCGCTGTCATGGAAAACCACAACGACACTCAACACGGCATTATCTCTTGGTTTGCGCGCAACTCGGTTGCCGCAAACTTAATGATGATTTTTATCATCATTATGGGCATTGTAAGCTACCTCACCATTCAACGTCAGATGTTTCCCAACATCGAAATCAACTATATTAACGTTGAAGCGACTTACCCAGGCGCTTCGCCTCAAGAAATTGAAGAAAGTATCTTCATTAAGGTAGAAGAAGCACTGAAAGACGTTACTGAGATAAAACGTACAGTATCGCGCGCTAGGCGTGGCGGCGGTGCGGTTACACTTGAAATTGACACCAAAGCTGAACTTACTGACGTGTTGGATAAGGTAAAACTTCGCGTTGACAGTATCGCAACCTTCCCAGCGGGTATGGAGCCAGTTAACGTTTCCCAAGTTGAGTTTCAGCAACAAGTGATTGAAATGCCATTGGTGGGCGACCTTCCCCTTTCTGAACTCAAATTATTGGCAAAAGAAGTTGAGGATGAACTGCTACAACTTGGCTCTATCTCACTGGTACAAGTGTCGGCACCAAGCGATGAAATAGCGATAGAAATTAAACCCGATACGTTGCGTAAATACGGCATCAATATTTCTGATATTACCCAAGCGATTAACAGCTATTCTGCGAATATCTCTGCCGGCCAGCTACGCACTAATTCAGGTATTGTTTCTGTTCGAGTTGAAAACCAATATTACAACGGTGACGAGTTCAGGCAAATCCCTATCAAAATAGGCAATGCTGGCGCTAAAGTTACCCTTGGTGATGTTGCGTACATTAATGATGGTTTTGTAGAAGGCGAGCGGTATTTCAAATACAACGGCATGAACGCGATTTACATCGCGGTAAAAGCGACAAAATCGCAAGACACCATTCCGGTAGCGGAAACAGTAAAAGCCTACATCGAGCAGAAAAATGAAAAGCTACCACAAGGTATTAGCTTAGAAGTATTGGTTGATATGACCTATTACCTCAATGCGCGTTTAGACATGATGCTGTCTAACCTTATGCAGGGTTCTGTGCTCGTTGCCTTCATGCTAACGCTTTTCTTACGCTTTAGGCTCGCGTTGTGGGTAATGATAGGCTTACCCGTGTGCTTTTTAGGCGCAATGATGATGATGCCGTTATTTGGTGTGAGTATTAACATTCTGTCGCTGTTCGCCTTTATCATGGTATTAGGTATTGTGGTAGATGATGCCATTGTTATAGGGGAAAGCGCCTACACTGAAATTGAGAGTAAGGGCGGCGGTATTGATAATGTTATTCGCGGAGCGAAACGGGTTGCTACACCTGCAACGTTTGGCGTATTGACCACTATCGCAGTATTTGCGCCATTTACTTTGAGCAGCGGCCCTGAAGGTGCCTTCTTCTACAACATTTCTGTGGTTGTTATTTTGTGCTTGGCGTTCAGTTTGATTGAGTCGAAGCTCATTTTGCCTGCGCATTTGGCGCACACGCGCTTTTCACCAGTTAAACCGACCAGTTGGCGTTCGCGTTTTAACAAGAACTTTTTTAAGTTTGTAAACGGCCCGTACAAGCGTACCGTTGAGCGCGCAATTGAATGGCGTTGGGCAGTACTAATGATGTTTATTGCACTGCTTATGCTAAGTTATGGTCTTATCAGTGCTAACTATGTGCGTATGGTGCCCAACCCTAAAGTGCCACACGATTTCCCAAGTGTTCGTATTGAAATGAACGAAAACGTGTCAGATGAAGCAACCATTACTGCGCTTAAAATTGTTGAGCAGACTATCTTGAAAGTAGAGCAAGATATTGTCGACGAATTTGGTACAGGCATGATCCGCGATCGACTTGCATTTAACGATGAGCGCACTGAAGGCCGTATTTTAGCGCCGCTAGTGAATGAAGAAGACCGTCCTATCGACACCTTCGAACTCGCTCGTCGTTGGCGTGAAGCTATTCCTGAAATTTCAGGGATGAAATCGTTTACGGTTATTGATGATGTAAACGGCAATGGCGATGACGGTGAATTTGGTTACCTGTTGTTTGGTCCAGATATTGATACGCTTAACGCAGCAGGCCTTAAATTTATTGAAATGCTGCAGCAGCAAGACGGATTATTTGACGTAAGTTCAACCATTGACCCACCAAGCAAAGAAGTGCAAATGACTTTGCTTCCAGTGGCGTATGACTTGGGCCTTACGCTTTCAAATATTGCGTCACAAGTGGGTGCGGGTTTCTATGGTGGTGAAGCGCAGCGCGTCATCCGAAACGGTGAAGAAGTGCGCGTAATGGTACGCTACCCTGAACTTACCCGTGAACGTTTTGCAGACCTTAAATACACACTGATTAAAACGCCGCAAGGCGAAGAAGTCATGCTGGGTGATGTCGTGGCGCTTGAAGAAAAGCCAGGTATAAGCTATATCCGCCGAGAAGGTGGTTATCGCAGCGTTTACATTTGGGGCAACATTGACGAAGAAAAGGTTGAGCCAAACGAAGTCGTAACTGAAATTAGAGAAAAGCTATTACCTCAGCTTAAGGAGTCGTTCCCTTCTGTCATGACAGAACTCGGTGGCGATATTGAAGAGCAGCAAGCGCAACAAAACGAGCAATTACTGTTTTTCGTTGCTGCAATGATAATGGTATACATCCTTCTAGCTGTGCCACTAAAAAGCTATGGACAGCCGTTGATTATCATGTCGGTTATTCCATTTAGCCTAACGGGAGCTATCTGGGGGCACTACTTCCTAGGATTAGACTTGTCAATGATGTCGACATTCGGGCTTATAGCCGCGGCTGGTGTTGTGATTAACGACTCACTGGTAATGACGGACTTTGTGAACCAGCGCCGTGCACAAGGCTATAGCGTTAGAGAGGCAGTGGTTGAAGCAGGCACAGCACGCTTTAGGGCCATTACCCTAACGTCTATTACAACGTTTGCGGGTGTATTACCCATCTTGTTTGAGACAAGTCTACAAGCCGCGTTTGTTATACCAATGGCGGCTGCACTTGGTTTTGCAGTACTTTATGCTACCTTGGTAACCTTGCTACTAGTACCGTGCTTGTACGTTATTTTGCTTGATTTAACGGGACCGTTTTCGTTTGTCAAAAGCAAGCTAACGTCACGTAAAAAAGCGCCTTACAGCGGTAGTGCAAGCGATCCATTGGGTGAGCCACAAACCCAGTCAGGCATAGATTAACAAAACCTGTTCGTATTACCTTTTGAAAATCGGCCTTATTACACGGCCGATTTTTTTTGCAAGAACGAAAATGGTTTGAACCTTCTTTCATTAGACTTCTAAAGTTAAAACCCCTACCCTTTCGAAAAACAACTATTGGACCTTTTATGACTGACACGTTAACGATTAGAAAAGCCACCAGCGACGATGTAGCCCAAATTCGCCAGTTCATTTTAGAGTTAGCTATTTATGAAAAAGCAGAGCATGAGGTTGAAGCGACAGAAGCTGATTTGCACAACACGCTATTTGGCGAAAGCGCAACAGCGCATTGTGTTATTTGCGAAAATAGCGGCCAGGCAATTGGATTTGCGGTTTACTTTTTCAATTATTCTACGTGGCAAGGTAGAAATGGCCTTTACTTAGAAGACTTGTATGTATCCCCCTCGTCACGAGGTCGAGGTGCTGGTAAGGCACTGCTACAACACCTTGCTAAAATTGCAGTAGATAACAACTGCGGACGCTTTGAATGGAGCGTATTAGATTGGAACAAGCCAGCAATAGATTTTTACGATTCGCTTGGCGCTAAACCCAAAAGTGAATGGCTGGGTTATAGAATGGATGGACAGACCTTGATTGATTTTGCCAACAACGGGTAATTTCAGCAAAGGCTCATAGCCATGACCAACAAAAAAGCCATTCGCAAGCGAATGGCTTTTTTACGTCTATAAACTATCTACATTGCAGATATTAGAACGAACCTACCAGCGACAGTCGTGCATTAATAGGCGCACCTACTGTAGCTTGATGTCGAGAGTGTGCGTTCGGGAAGTACAGCGTATCAGTTAGGTTTTCAATGTTAAGCTGCAAACGCATTTTGTCGCTTAAGTCATAGTATGCCGATGCGTCTACACGAGTGTAGCTAGGCAATACTGGCGAGTTTTCTGCCGTTAGAATATAGCTTTCGTCTTGATACGTTGCACCTAAACCGAAACCGAATAGATCATTAACCTGATACGTTGTCCATACCGACAATGTATTTTCTGGTAGTTCACGCAGTTCAACACCATCAGCATTTTCGCCGTCTAGGTTGCTGTAGTTAGCAGTAATGTACCATTTGTCAGTCAGGTTGCCTTGGAATTGAAGTTCAAAACCCGATACGTCAGAGTCTACTTCCACAAAACCTTCTGGATCGTTTGGATCGTTATCTAGTGATTTTTGCTCATTTTCAAAAATTGCTGCAGTGAAGCTTAAGCCTTGCGCAAAATCCCATTTCACACCAATTTCTTGGTTAGTGAACGTATCTGGGTCTAGTTGGTTAGCATCGCCATTGATATTTGCGTATTGCTCACCACTTCGCGGTAAGAACGACTCGCTGTAGCTTGCATAAATTGAGATATTTTCTTGTGGTTTGTATACAAGACCAGCACGTGGTGATACTTCTTCATCTTTGCGATTACGTGTTTCTAACACCGCCGGACGTGCATCGAACACTTCAATATCGAAGCTATCGAAACGCGCGCCGATAACAACATCAAAGTTATCTGATAGAGCAATTTCGTCTTGCACGTAGAAAGAGTAAACGTCCAAGTCTACATGGGTGTCATCGTTAAGCGCTGAGAATGAGGTTGTTACTGTCTCACCGTCCGCATTAATACCTGTAAGGCCTCTAAAGCTTAATGGGCGCTCTACCGCAAAACGCTCTTTATCGTTGCCAGTCGAATCAAATACTGGATTGAAACGATCTTGGTTAGACTTAGTGTTGATAACTTCACCACCAAAGATAACGGTATGCTCAAAACTACCCGTTTCAAACTCACCTACCAAATTAGCCGATAAAATCAGGTTTTCACGCTGTGTAGTATCAATGTAACCATCTAGCGTAGCAACATTGGTTTGTGCATCGAAATCGGCAGCGTAAAAGTTTGCGTAAACTTTGTCGTAATCGCCGTAAAATGCGTTGAAGTTACCTTTCAGGTTGTCTGAAAATCTGTGCTGAAGGTTTGCGCGAAATACGTCAGCATCAAGTGTTTGATAGTTATTTTCCGGATCGCCAAACACAATATCTTCAAACGCTTCAACTGGCTCGCCATTGGCACCTGTTGGAATACCACGGTCAATAAAACGCTCGTGATCAATATACTCGTAAGACAAATCAACAATAGTATTATCGCTAAGTTCTAAGCGTGCTGTAGGGTTGAAGCCATAACGGTCGCCATCGTAAAAATCACGGTGGTTATCTAAGCTTTCGTACATAGCGTTGATACGAACTGCTGATTCATCACCCGTATCGATATTGGTGTCTAATTGCAGGTTGTAAGCGCCAAAGGTATTGGCAGATACATTGTAATTTACAAACTGCTCGCCGGTTTTCGCTTTCTTAGATACGCGATTTAAAATACCTCCTGTACCACCACGGCCGAAAAGCAACGCGTTTGGACCACGCAAAATTTCCACCTGCTCTACATTGTAGAGTGCACGGTAGTATTGAACGTCGTCTCGGTTACCATCTAGATAGAAATCTGCTGTTGAACGCACACCACGAAACACAACAGAGTCACGGTGACCTTCACCCTGTGACGTGTTTACACCTGGTGTGTAATCAATGATCTGACCAATGCTGGTAATACCGCGAGCTGTAATCTCTTCAGACGTCATAATTGATAAACTTTGTGGTACATCAATAATTGGCGTGGGGCTCTTGATTGAGTTTGATTGGTTTACAGAAAGGTACTGACCATTAATCGTTACTCTTTCGATATCTTCTACATCAACTGCCAGCGCAACTGGGCTTAACAATACTGCCGTAGCGATACTCGTAAGTTTAAATTTCAATGTCTATCTCCGTGTGTTCAAACAGGTCTTATATTTTGGGTAAACGGCAAAGTGGCAAATAGCATAGAGAACTAGTGCTCTGAAAAGCTGGCGTTTTACCCAACAAGTTAAGTGCTAATAAGAATCGTTGTCATTTTCGGTTGAGATGATATAGAAAAATGACGCTGTTGACGAGAGGCAAAGTAAGTTTTTTTGAATGTTGTTTTTATTTTTACTTTATTGCGCAATAAATAAGCGTGTAAAAAGCCTTTATATTGCGCTCTTAAGCGCTATGAGTGAGTTTAGATATAGAGATGTGAGTTGAGCGTGTCGACCTTTGCTTTACGTTTTAATAGCGAAGGTCAAACACATTAGGTAATTGCATAGCGGCACAGGATGAGTGCTGCGGTATTGTCTGCGACACGCTGTTTGTCCTTGTCGCTTAGGGCATCTTCAATTTTGAACAACTGCGGCCAAAAACACTGGCCCTTTACTAAGCTGTCAATTTCTTCAACTACTCTGTCTAATTCGTCGAAGCGCATTTTGCCATCTGCTTTGGCATCTTTTAACCAACGATGCATTGCGGTTTCTTGTGCCTTGAGTTGAGCAACTTCATCTTTAAGCTTTTCTGGCTCGTAAAAGAAGTGGCCTATAGCTACGCGCGCGAGTTCAAGATGGGTTTCGCTGGCCATAAACTCTATGTCTTGCAAGATAAGATCACGTAATTGTTCATCTAGTGCTATCGCACTGTCATAACGCGTGGTGACGTTTAAAATAGCACTTTGCCACTGCTGTGTGACCAAGTACATGACCAACTCATCTTTTGTCGAAAAGTGATTATACACAGTACGCTTTGATACATTGGCCAGTTCTGCCAGTTTATCCATACTCGTGCCATTCACGCCATATTCCTGAAAAGCCTGCGTAGCAGCCTGAATAATAGCTTCTCGTTTCAAGTCACTGCGCGTTCGCGTATTGCTCGTCATAAAAGGTACTCGTATTTATCTTGTCCGCCATTTTACACCGAACAGTTTACTTTTCAAAGCGCGCACATTAAAATGCACTCACCAGTTTACTTTAGACATTTATGACGTCGCCGTTATCAAATGCCTAATGCGTTTACTATCAATACTATTTTCACTTTACTAATGGATTACATACGCCCATGTCCATGAAACGATTTCCTCTTGTGCTCATGTTGAGCGTCTTCAGTGCAATTACACTTACTGCTTGTACGTCTGAAAAAACCGTTGAACAGACGGAAAATACACCTCGATACGTCAAGTTAGCCGCGATTGAAACCATCCCTAACTTTGATGAGTTTACCTTTCCCGCTGTGGTATCTGCGGTAAAAACTGTTGACCTTAGTTTTGAAGTGTCGGGCCGCTTAACACAAACTGACTTGGTGACAGGCAGTGATATCACCAAAGGCACGCTACTAGCCTCAATTGATAGAAAACCTTTTGAGAGACGAGTGGAACAGTCAAAAACGCGCTTAGAGCAAGCCAAAAGAGAACTTGATCGCATTGAAAAAATGTTTGCCCAAAAGCTGGTGGCACAAAGTGCGCTTGATTCAGCCATGACATCATACGAGTTAGCGGTAATCGATTTAAAAAACGCTGAACAAGATCTTAGCTACACAGAGTTATACGCTCCCTTTGACGCCAAGGTATCTCAGCGACTGGTAGAAAATAACAGTTTTGTAAAATCAGGTACTGCAATTGCGCGCTTGCAAGATGTATCAAAAATTTATTTCAATATTAATGTGCCCGAGCGTTTGCTTACTGCCAATATTGGCAGAGGTATAAAAGAAGCCAGTGCCACACT
This sequence comes from Alteromonas sp. 009811495, assembly GCF_028865455.1. Classification (NCBI taxonomy): domain Bacteria; kingdom Pseudomonadati; phylum Pseudomonadota; class Gammaproteobacteria; order Alteromonadales; family Alteromonadaceae; genus Alteromonas; species Alteromonas sp. 009811495. The sequence continues at coordinate 1,469,620 of NZ_CP113972.1, read as the reverse complement.
CGCCACTAATAGACGTCAGTGGTACCCCGTTCAATACGTTGAGCACTCAACGCAACCTGACCCTGTATCGCAAACTTATGAAGTCGTGTTTGCGATGGCACCAAGAGATGAATTACCGCTAACCCCAGGTGCGCGCGCCGTGGTTAAAGTGAGCTTGCAAGGGACGCTATATCCAGATGGCGTGGTTGTACCTGTAAAAGCGCTAGTTGGCGATGAGAACAACGGTTTCGCGGTTTGGCTTTACAACGACAAAACCCAACAGGTTTCTAAGCAATCAATTAGTGTGAAACATATCGAAAACAATCTTGCCATTATTGAAGGTAATGTGCAGTTGGGTCAGCAAGTAGTGGCTGCAGGCGCTGCGCAAATGCGAAACGGTATGAAAGTGCTTCCTTACAAGGGAGAGAAGTAGTTTATGGATATTGCACGTTATTCCATAGATAAACCCGTCAACGTATGGCTAATGGTCGTTATACTGCTACTTGGTGGCATGCTGGCAATGACTAAAATTGGCCGACTTGAAGACCCAGCCTTTACTATTAAGCAGGTAAAAGTGTACACATCCTACCCTGGTGCAAGTGCTGAAAAAGTTGAGCGGGAAGTCACTGAGCGATTGGAAATTGCTATTCAACAAATGCCACAATTAAAAGAAGTCACGTCTATTTCTTCGCCGGGTCGTTCTGAAATTACTGTCGAGGTAAAAAGTACCTACGATAGCCATTTACTGCCTCAAATTTGGGACGAGTTAAGAAAACGCCTTCGCGATACTACACCGTCGTTACCAGCAGGAGCACAAGAGCCTGTGGTATTTGACGATTTTGGCGATGTTTATGGTTTGTATTATGCGCTGAGCGCTCCTGATTTCGACACGAGAGAACTTCGCGAATTTGCCCGCATTATTCGCCGTGATCTACTGACTACGGAAGGTGTCGCTAAAGTCAATGTTACCGGTGTTCAAAAAGAACAAATTGTTGCCTACATTAACCCCTATCAACTTGCTGGCTTGGGAATTTCATTTCCCGACCTCGCCTCATTGTTTCAAGACAATCTTCGTCCGTTTAATGGTGGTCGGGTAAAAGTTGATGAAAAAAATGTGCGTATTGTCGTTGAACGCGCGCCTGACAGACTAGAAGAAATATCAAATCTGTCATTGGTGGTTCCAGGTACCAACCGTTCCATTCGCGTTGCGGATGTTGCGACATTAAAACTTGAACCCGCGGATATTCAACCTATTTTAGTCCGCTACAATGGTGAGGAAGCATTAACGCTAAGTGTTTCTGCCCTAACCGATGTGAACATTGTAGATGTTGGTAACCGTGTTAATGCCAAAGTCGATGCGCTATTAAAACAGCTCCCTATTGGGATAACTCTGACACCTATTTACGATCAAGCCGCAGTGGTTGATGAGTCGGTTGATGGCTTTATCAATAACCTCGTAATGTCGGTAGCAGTCGTAACTCTCACTCTGTGTTTATTCATGGGGTGGCGCTCAGGTATTGTCGTTGGCAGTGTATTGCTTGTGACGGTATTAGGCACCATTTTAATAATGTGGCTAATGGATATTCAACTACAGCGCATTTCATTAGGTGCCATGGTCATTGCCATGGGTATGTTGGTTGACAACGCTATTGTTGTTGCCGAAGGTATGATGCTAAGAATGGCTACAGGTGCTACGGCCAAAGAAGCAGCCAGCTTTATTGTAAAGCGCACGCAGTGGCCGCTACTTGGCGCCACGGTAATCGGTATTGCTGCCTTCTCAGGCATTGGTTTGTCTAACGATGCAACTGGCGAATTTCTCTACTCATTATTCGCCGTGGTGTTGGTGTCACTCATGATTAGCTGGGTATTGGCCGTGACACTAGTCCCCGTGTTAGGTGCGCAATTCTATAAAAAAGGCATGAGCCAAGCCTCTGACGCTTTACCTTCATTGATGCAACGCTGGTTCAAAAATGCGCTCGTTGGAGCATTGAAGCTTCGCTGGGTTACTATTGGTGTGTTGATGCTTATTACTGTAGTGGCTTATGGCAGCTTTGGCATGGTGAAGCAAGGGTTCTTCCCTCCTTCAAACGCGCCGTTGTTTTTTGTGCATTATTGGGGGCCGCAAGACCGGGATATTCGCGCAACGGAAGCTATCGCCAAAGAAGCGGAACAACGTATTCTCGAGTTAGACAATGTAACGGCTGTGACAACATTTATCGGTCAGGGAGCAGACCGTTTTACCCTTACCTACGCGCCGAAAAGTGCGAATGAAAACTATGCGTTTTTTATGGTACGAGCTAACGCGCTTGAGAACATTCCAGCAATACAACAAGCGTTGTCTGGCAGACTCAATAGTCTAGATCTAGACGCTAATTTTTACATGGAGCGTATGCAGTTTGGTCCAGGTGCAGGCGCTAAGTTAGAAGCGCGTTTTTCTGGCCCAGATACCGAGGTACTGCGCACCCTCGCCGAACAAGCAAAAACGCTACTGTTTGAGGACGGACAAGTCATTGATATACGTCACAACTGGCGTGAAAAAGGCTTTGCTATTAATACGCAGTACGATAACTACAATGCAGGTATCGCAGGGGTTTCGCATTCTGACTTTAGCCAAACCGTACAATACGCAAGTAGTGGCGTACGTTTAGGCACGGTTCAGGACGGCGATTATGCGTATAGCATTATTGCAAAAATGGGTAATAGCGATGATAGCGAGCTTCAGTCTATTCGCGAATCGCAGGTCTGGTCTACACAACAGCGACAATACATCCCATTTACGCAGGTATCACAAGGCCTGGAGCTCATGACTGAAGAAATGCGCATTCACAGAAAAGATCGCGTGCGCACCATAACCGTTGAAGCTGAACCGGGCGAAAATGAAACGGCGGCAAAAGCCCTTGCGCGTATTCGACCTGTTATCGAAGGTATTACTTTACCGCCGGGCTATTCACTTGAATGGGGTGGTGAATTTGAGAGCTCTAGTGAAGCGCAACAGGCGCTAGGAGCAGGCCTGCCAGCAGGCTTCCTAGTAATGTTCATTATCTCTGTTTTGCTTTTTGGTCATGCACGTCAACCCCTTATCATCTGGCTTGTGGTACCCATGGCAATTGTGGGTGTGGTGACCGGATTATTGTCAACCGACATGCCGTTTGGTTTTATGTCTTTACTAGGTTTCTTGAGCCTGTTTGGCATGCTCATTAAAAATGCCATCGTACTTATTGAAGAAATCGACCTGCAAATTGAAGAAGGGCTGGTTATTCATAAGGCCATTGTAGAAGCTACGTTAAGTCGTGTTCGTCCTGTGGCGTTAGCGGCTGTTACTACCATACTTGGCATGGCGCCGCTGCTGTTTGATGCGTTCTTTGCCGACATGGCGGTGACCATTATGGGCGGACTTGCCTTTGCGACAGTGCTAACCCTAATTGCAGTACCGATCCTCTATAGCTTGATGTTTAAAGCCAGTTTTCGCAACAATTAACCACGCTTTTGGCAAGCTAAAAGAGAGTGACCTTTACTGAAGCTGTTTCTGTAAAGGTCACGCTTTCTATTTGTTATCAGTCATTCTCTAACGTTTCGATTGCACTCGCTGCTGCATAAACTGCATTACATCACGCCAAGACACCATGCCTACAGGTCGATTTTTATCGTCTACAATTGGAATACATGAAATTTTGTTACTGTTAAACAGCTCGATTGCAGTCACAATAGTATCGTGAGGCTCAAGTGTAATGACCTCTCGTGTCATTATTTGATGCGCTTTCTTGTCCAAGGTCGCCCGGTCCAACATTCGCTCACTAATGGTATCTACAAAAGGACTGACTGCTTTCATCAAATCACGATCTGAAATAATACCTTTGAGCTCGTTATCATGCACTACGACGAGATGATGAAACCCAGTCGCGGCAAATAGTTCTCTGAGCGACTGCAAGCTGTCATCCATATGCACACTGACTACGCGTTTAGACATGATGTTAGCAACACCCATCACCTACCCCACTCTTATAGTTTGCCATTATTTGGTCATTGCTTACGAGAAAAAGCCTTTTTGATGAGCATAGAAATGTGAAACTCAAAACGCAAGTACATCGCTTTTATAAGCACTTTAATGGAGGCTTCATGAAAGTGAGTCGTTTGCATCACAGCCAGAATATTAGGTGTTTTATCAATGAAAATTGGGTTATAACGTAAGGAATTATGTAGAGCATGTTGAAAAGATTTATGAATATTGAGCACCTAAAGCTCTTTGTGCGCATTGCGAGCACTTCAAATATTAGTCTTGCAGGGCGAGAGCTTAACATATCTCCTGCGGTGGCTAGCGCACATATTGGTAAGCTTGAAGATACATTGGGTGTAAGGCTTGTGCATCGTACAACACGCAAAGTGTCGTTAACCGATGAAGGGCAGTTATTTTTACCCCATGCTCAAGAAGTGCTAGACAGTATAGAAACGGCCCAAGCAGCCGTTGGTACTGGCGCGCGAACGCCTCAGGGTACACTAAGAGTCACCGCTCCAGCGTCGTTTGGGCGCATGCACCTTGTACCAGCTATACATGAGTTTTTGGCTAAGTACCCAAAACTGAATATCGATTTTCGTTTTAGTGACAGCATTTTAGACGTCGTAGATGGTGGTTTTGACGTGGCCATTCGAGATGCAGAACTTAAAGACTCCAACCTGCATGCGAAAAAACTGACTGACGATAAGCGCATTATTGTTGCCTCGCCAGAGTACCTAAAGAAACACGGAGAACCTAAAACGCCAAATGACCTGAAAGAGCATATGGCGGTCAACTTGCCAGCGCTTGACGTTTGGGAATTCAAAACAGGCAACAGCGTTACCTCTATAAAGACTAAAAGCCGGGTGCGCATGGACAACGGTGAAGCCGTGCGAGATGCCTGCGTGGCAGGCTGCGGTCTTACACTTACTGCGACATGGTGTAGCTATGAAAATATAGCTCGTGGTGAACTGGTGCAGGTATTAAAAGACTATCCCGTCGCAACAGACTGTGCCCTTTGGGCCGTATATCCCAGTAATAGGCTGCTCGCTCCAAAGGTGCGCGCATTCATTGATTTTCTTGCAGAGCGTTTTAGCGGCACACCTTATTGGGATAAAAAGCTTATCGGTATGATTCAATAATCACGCGCTAGTTTTTCGCGATTATCGCTTCAATGGTATTAATAAGCTGCTGGCGGTTATCTGCGCTCATCGCAAATTGATGTGGTGTTGCAAAAACGCCATGATCGTTGTCGAAGTACTCTCCACAGACATTCTCAAATTGTGAAGAGAGAGCTGCATCAACAAATATGCTTGCCCCCAGTTTTAAATCGCCGCCGGCTATTCCGTATGCTTCTTTCACCATTTTACTGCCAAGAAGCGACTTGGGGTTAACCGAGACAAAACGCGGCCCACTTTGTGCGTGGCGTTCACCAAGAGACATTGTCCACATGGTAATAGCCAATTTACTTTGTGCATAAGCCTGCGCATCGGATAAAAGTACCTCTCCTCGTAGCGCGTCAAAATTCACGGCCGCTTGAGCAGCAGAAGATACATTTACCACACGGCCAGACGGGGGAATGCGCTTCAATACACCTAGAGTGAGCATATAAGGGGCGATGGTATTTACCATGAACCGCGCGTCTAACCCTGATTGCGTTAGCGAGTTTGTAATATTAAATACACCCGCGTTATTTATTACTACATCGATACGCTCGTAACGGTTATTCACTGTATCAACAAGTGCCCTTACCTCGTCGAAACTCGACAAGTCTGCACAAAGCGTATCGACGTTTGCTTTTGGATAAGTACTTAATAGTGACTTTTTTACACTTGCTAACTTTACTTTGCTGCGCCCATGTATAATAACCTCAAGGCCCCGCTGTAAGAACATTTTCGCGGTTTCAAAGCCAATTCCATCTGTTGCGCCAGTAATTAAAACGGTTTTCATAACAATACCTAAGCTGTGTTTTGCTGCTTTTAATGAGCCGCATAGAACCAAGTGAATATAGAGCATGGTAACAAGGTGTTGCCAAACAGATAATGTTCATAATTTTTGAATCAGTATCAACGGAATCTATAAACTGAAACCGATTCAAAAATTTACTTATATCGAGAAAGGAATATTTATAAAAACCACCTAGCCACTGCACAGAATTAGGCTTAGACTGCGAAGATAAATATAAAAACGACAGGTATTGTGCAGGTAATTAGCTAAATTACTTGCTTGCTTATCATTTTAGAAACAAGGGTTCTCAGTTTAATGTCACAACAAAAAGTAGGTCTAGTGGGCTGGCGCGGTATGGTTGGCTCAGTATTAATGCAGCGCATGCAAGAAGAGCAGGATTTTGCGCACATTGAGCCCACCTTTTTCACTACCTCTCAAAAAGGTAGTGCAGCACCAGATTTTGCAGGCAAAGATGCTGGTGTACTTGAAGATGCGTTCGATATCGACGCACTATCAAAACAAGATATTATTATTACCTGCCAAGGTGGAGACTACACCAAAGCGGTTTACGCCGATTTGCGCGCGACGGGCTGGAAAGGCTACTGGATAGATGCAGCATCAGCCCTGCGTATGAAAGACGACGCCGTTATTATACTCGACCCAGTAAATCGAAAAGAAATTGATAACGGCATGGCAAACGGCATACGCACGTATGTCGGCGGTAACTGCACTGTTTCACTTATGCTACTGGCGCTTGGCGGCTTGTTTGAGAAAGATCTTGTCGAGTGGGCATCACCTATGACCTATCAAGCAGCGTCGGGCTCTGGTGCAAAACACATGCGCGAGCTGATCAGCCAAATGGGTGCTATCCACAGCAACGTGAAAGATAAAATTGATGATCCGGCTACTGCCATTTTAGACATTGACCAACAAGTTGCCGAATTTATTCGCAGTAACGAATATCCAAGTGACCAGTTTGGCGTGCCTCTAGCAGGTAGTCTTATTCCTTACATCGATTCGCAGCTTCCTTCTGGTCAAAGCCGCGAAGAGTGGAAAGCACAGGCAGAAGCTAACAAGATTTTAGGCACCTCAGGCGGTGAAGTACCTATTGATGGTATTTGTGTACGTGTAGGTGCTATGCGTTGTCACAGCCAAGCCATTACCTTAAAGCTGAAAAAAGACTTAAGTGTAACGGAAATAGAGCAAATCCTAGCCCAGCATAATGATTGGGTGAAAGTCGTGCCCAATGACCGCGACGCCACTATGCAAGAGCTTACTCCAGCGAAAGTAACTGGGACCTTGTCTATTCCTGTAGGTAGAATTCGCAAACTGACCATGGGGCCTGAATATATTTCGGCGTTTACAGTGGGCGACCAACTACTTTGGGGTGCCGCTGAACCGCTTCGCAGAATGCTCAGAATTGTTCTAGAACAAGCTTAATACACAGCAAAACGCCCCAGACATGGGGCGTTTTTATGCTAGTTATCAGACTCTGACCACACCGCAAGTTCATTACCGCCTGGCTCGATAAAATGAAAACGACAACCGCCTGGAAATGAGAAAATCGGCTTACAGATAATGCCACCAGCCTGCTCCACGATAGCTTGAGTGTTGCTGATATTTGCAGAGTAAAATACCAAAAGCGGTGCACCGTTTTGCGCTTGTGTAACCCTGTCACTTGAAAATATCCCGCCGTCGAGGCCCGCATTTGAAAACGCACTGTATTCACTGCCGTAATCTATAAACTCCCAGTTAAAAACATCACTAAAAAACTGTTTTGACGCGGATAAGTTTAGCGATGCAAATTCGACGTAGTTAAGCTTTACGTTTTCTTCCATGACACATCCTTTGATTGATTCAATCCACGTTTCAAAAATAGCGTATCTGAAGCAAATTACCAAGCACCAAAAACGGTGATTTTTCTTATGCTAGCGACGGCGAGGGCGCCCCTTTTTAGCCTTGTTGTTTGTCTTTAGGCCAAGTGCTTGGGCGCGCAGGTTTTTCTTTGAAGACTTGCGTTTAGCGTTATTCGATGTCTCTTGTGCATCGGGATTAGGTTCAAACCCTTCTTGCCACTGTAATAAAAAATGCGCTGAAGTAAGCTTTTCAATGTCAGCCAAGAGGTATTTCTCTTTATGCGATACGAGCGACACTGCCAACCCTGCATTACCGGCGCGGCCGGTTCGCCCAATTCGATGAATATAGTCTTCAGCATTGTAAGGAAGTTCAAAGTTGATTACATACTGCAACTGGTCAATGTCTAGACCTCTAGCCGCAACGTCGGTTGCGACAAGCACTCTCACTTTACCTGTTTTGAAGTCTTCCAAACCGCGGTCACGGGCCCCTTGAGACTTGTCACCATGAATGGGTGCCGTGCTGATCCCATCTTTTTTTAGCTCTTTGGCAAGGTCATCTACAGCTTGTTTGGTGCGCGTAAATATAAGTACCTGATGCCAATTATTCGCGCCAATTAAAAAGGCCGTTAGCGCAGCTTTACGTTGACTGTCCACTTCGTAAAAGCGCTGTTCAATTTGTGTAGCCGTCGCGTTTCGCTGTGCTACTTCAATAAGCTTTGGCTGGTTTAGCATTGTTTTGCTTAAAGCGAACACATCATCATTAAACGTTGCCGAGAAAAATAGTGTCTGAATGCCCTCAGGCAAGCGCTTAAGAATACGCGTAATATCAGTGATAAAGCCCATATCTAGCATACGGTCGGCCTCATCTAGCACCAGTGTTGTTAGGTTATTAAGGTCAATGAGCTCTTTTATAACAAGTTCGAGTAAACGTCCTGGCGTTGCGACAAGCACATCACAGCCTTCACTCAATGCGGCAAGTTGTGGATTTATACTGGCACCGCCATAGGCTGCAACGGTATTCAAATTTAGGCCTTCGCTATAGCGCACGAAGCTTTGGTGCACTTGCTGAGCAAGCTCTCTCGTAGGCGTTAACACCAACACGCGAATGTCACTATTTGCTTCCTTTTGGGCAGTAATACGTTGAATTAGCGGCAGCGCAAAGGCGGCAGTTTTCCCAGTTCCCGTTTGCGCACCAGCCATCACGTCATGACCTGCAAGAACCTGTGGAATTGCTGCTTGCTGGATAGGCGTTGGGTCTTCATAACCTAATGCATCAAGAGTAGATAGTAGATTTGCCTGCAAACCTAAGGTTGAAAACCCCATAAAAATACCGCTATTTGAAATTGAAAACGCGTCATTATAACACTGTATAAGGCAGAGGCGGCATGTACCTTGTTTTCTTGCTTTATCAGCCGTGTGTCACATGAGCTGAGCAGGTAACAACATTGGACTACCTTTTTTCTTGCGCTCGGCGTCTTTCACTAACGCTACAATTTTACTGTTTACCGGCGTACTGATACCGCTTAGTCGACCGAGCCGCTCTATTTCACCGTTCAAAAAATCAATTTCGGTTCGTCTACCCAGCGATAAGTCTTCATACATTGACGAACGCGCTTGTGGGTCAATTTTAAGCGTTGAAGCCGCAACAACTTGGAACAGAGCATTAGGAAGAACCATGATAGTTGGCATTAGTTTCGGGATAACCTTCCCCGTTCTTGCCACAGTGATGCCATGTGCCTTAAACACGTGAAGGGCTTCTTTGAGTACTTTGGCCATTACCAAACGATAAGCTCTATTCCCAAGCTGCTGCTTTAGGGGGATCCCAGAAAGCGCATTTACTGCATTGTTCAAGTTCATGATCAGTTTTCCGTACTGAACTGCAGTTATATCGTCATACACGGTGACGTGTAGCAAGGCTTTGTTAAACTTCTCAAGCAAACTACCGCATATTCCCTCTTTATCTTCAATGGCTAAATTACCTTCTGTGCCACAATGAAAATGTCCTTTTCCTTCGTAGAAGACATTGAATGGCACCATTCCTTTGATGACTTTCTGCGACAAGGTCTTTGCGAGAACATCGCCGTTAGTAACGCCATTTTGAAAACTCACAATCACTGCACTGGGGTTAGCATGCGCTTGAATAAGCGTTGCAGCCTCTTGTGTATCTTGGCTTTTAACACACAGTAAAATGAAGTCGGCCGATGCGAGAGCATCATTTGTTACCGAAAAATTCACACCGGCTGAATCGACGAAGACATCCCTACCTTGCCAATCTGTAAGCGTTAGGCCATTTTTTGAAATGTCATTTTGAAGTCGTTCTCGACCTATGAAGGTCAATGAGCTAGACAACTCGGGGTTACCAGCAAGTAAGCATCCTCCGAGATAGCAACCTATGCTTCCCGCCCCTAAGATCACAATATTGCTTGCGTTGTTACCTTTACTCATTGCTTCTCGCATGTACTGCTAAGCGCCTTTATGTTCGTGCGCTAATTTAATACCTTAACACTACATTTACAAATAAATGACTGGTAGTACAGGTTTTTCAATCACGCTGATTCAAACTTTCAATTTTCGCCGTTTTTTCTCACGCTTTAATATAGCGCAAGGTAGTTAATAAATTAGCGGGTTGCGCGAGGTTTTCTAATGTCAGGTCATTCATCATCCAACGTGGTAACACTTAGTGGTAGTCAGGCAACTAAGGTAGCCTTGGTTGCCGAAGGTGGTGGACAACGTGGTATTTTCACTGCAGGTGTATTAGATACATGGCTTGAAAACAATTACGACCCATTTGATATTCTAATTGGCACTTCTGCTGGCTCTCAAAACCTTACGAGTTATGTTGCGCGCCAAAAAGGGTACGCAAAGCGTCTTATCCGTGGCCTTACTCGCCACAAACGCTTTTTTCAACTAGGTCGTGCGCTAACAGGTAAGCACATTGTCGACTTAGATTGGTACTTTGATAAAACCAGAGAGGCCAAGCGTTTGCTTGACTTCGACACCGCATTAGAAAATGTACACGGTAGAGAAATATTATTTACTGCCACTAACGTACGTGACAGAAAAGCGTACTACCTTAACCCACTCACAAGCCAAAACGCATGGGTGGATTTAATTAAGGCATCGAGCGCATTGCCTATGTTATACAAACAGGGCGTGCCGCTTACCACCTTACACGAGTACGATGTTAATGCCGCAAATACTGACTTTTACTTAGACGGCGGATTAGCTGCACCGCTTCCTGTAATAGAAGCCTATGAGCGTGGCGCGCGTAAGATTGTTGTTATTCGTACAGTGGATAGCAGTTTTCAAGCCCAATCAGTTTGGTTACAGCGGCTAAGTACCGTTATGTGCGCGACAGGACAATGCCCAAAAACAATCGATTATTTGCTGCAGCATGAACGCGCCTATCAAAAAGCGCTAGCATTTATTGAAAATCCGCCTGAAGACGTCGAAATAGTACAAATATTCGCTGAACAGAAGTTACAGAGTAAGTTGCTGGGCAGTAGTGATGCAGAACTTAAGCACGACTATAAACTGGGTCTCAAGGCAGGAGAACACTTCTTGCAATCACAACCCGAGGTATCTAGCGATTTCACAACAAACAAGGTTCGTTCGTTGTTAGCATCAAATGGTGTTACAGGTGGGCAAAATCAACCAAAGCGTACGACATTGTCGTACGCTTAATGTAAGTCACAGGCTGCTCAACGCAACTCGAACATGTGCTCAACAGGTACATCAAAGTATTTCGCTATTTTAAGCGCAATGACCACGGATGGCGTGAAGCGCCCTGTTTCTACCGTGCTAATTGTTTTGCGAGAAACCCCTATTGCATCAGCCAGTTCTTGCTGAGAGATTTTATGCTGCAACCTAAACTTGTGGATGTGGTTGTCTAACTCCTCATTCATTTAGGTCTTCCTCTCGCAGTTTCGCCACAATAATGCCACCGTGCACTAAAAATGCGACGCTCACTAACAGTTGAACAACAGTGTTAAGCGGCAGTGGCGAAACAAGCGCTTTAAACCACATATCACTACCAAAAAAGCCAATGATAATGCCGCCGTACATCATAATGTGACAGGTAATTCGCAAACTTATACCACTTACAAAGTCAACGTATTCGTCATTGAATTTTAGCGTCCAAAACCCGACTCTATTGAGGTTTCTTGTGTATTTAAACGACCTAATGCACAGTGTGATCACCGCAGTTAGCGCAACCAATGTTCCACCACCAAGTACCCACTCCCAAGCCGTATCCTGACCGATGTTGGCATTTGACAATGCGGTAAAAAACAAAATAAAAGCCACAGCAATACTCGATTGCCCTATCAAAGACAGATAGTCCTCTTCCATTGCTGCTGTTACTTCAGAAGGTGAAGTGTGTGTCATAAATTAAATCCTTTGCGTAGTTCGCACGGTAAATGCGACAAACTAAAAAAGTAAAACGTTATATCGAGCCATGGCATAGTGGGAAACCGTCGGTTCTATGATACCTAAACCAACCATATGTAACCCTTAGGTATCAATGATACCCAAAGGTTACATGAAAGCAAGTTATTTTTTAGACTGTGCGCGGAATTAGTCTACAATTTCGCGTAATGACACACGAGACAACCACTTATTATCCAAACAAACCTCAAGTTGCCGTAGCCATGTAGAGAGTGCACGAAGGTGATTGTCTGAAGACACATGGGTATTCAACCACGATTCGTTGTCTATCAACCATAGCGGCGACTTTTCTAGGATATCAGTGGTTAGAGCGATAGGCGGCAACGCTAATGCAAGCGCAGCCATCGTTTGGTGCTGTCTTAAGTCATGGTCCCTGACCAATTCAGCATTCATAAGTCTTAGGTCATCAATGGTAAAGATCTGTAACTTATGCAGACGCTTGGTAAGCTGTGGACCTACGCCTTGAAGGTGAATAACCTCAATATCGCCTTTTAAGCCTTTCCATTTCGCAGGTACCGGTTGTGTATCAAAAGCATGAACGTTGTAGTTAATGTCTAGTAACCACCCTTGTTGGGCTAGCGGGTAGCGCTGGACATCAAGCTGGGGAGCCGTTTCACCGTTATCTCCGTTATCAGTTAGCTGCCCCATTCTTACTCGGATACTCTCTACACCAAAGCCTGACTGCTGATTGGCTAGGGTGTTCATCACCGTTGCCATTTCAGCATGAACCAGCCAAATTAAGCTCTGCACGTCTGTGGAAGTAGTCATAAAATGGACTTGAAGTGAATTTCAACTTCGCTGTAAATGTTTGCGCTGCTTTGTGCGTCCTGCGGCGCTCGGTTACTCGCTGGCGTAATGTTAAGCCTTGTTTTTATCAGTTTTGACGTATCAATAACACCGGCAAATCGATTGGCCACTGACAAATTGTTCACAGCGAAATTGTTGGTTATTACTGCATTGTTGCTCGGCGCAGAGTTACTCTCATCTTCCTCTTCCTGCGAGCCCTCATCCTTCATGCTGAATGTTAGCTTTGCGTTGATCTTGCCGTGATCGACAGACAACTTGGGAATACCATTTATCAATACATCAGAAAGCAGTTGGCGCTGTTTCTGCGCAATGTTAAACATGACGGCATTTTTTATTTTCTTTGCACCTTCTTCGGTTAACTTTTTACCTGAGAAGTGCAGTTTTTCTTCCAGCGAAATTCCTAGATCATTAAAAAATGGTGGCTGCTCTTCCTTTTGTTGCGTTGGTGGCTGGTACGGCGCGCCCTTGAAGACCGCATGTGCTGTATCACTATCAAAAGGGTAGCGCTGCTTGAGATTCTCTTCTAACTGAAACACAAGATCGTCGTCTTGCATGCACATTGCAACAAACTCGTCGTCCGAAAGTGACAGTAAATTCGTGAGTTCTGTTATTTTATCTTGCTGTTCGATTTGCGATGCGAGAACCGCACCAAAGGTATCTGAGATGAGTTTTGCCACAAACTCGGCAAAACCCAGCTCATTAAGAGCTGAGTTTGACATGGCGTGTATCCTTACTGATCTAACGGTAAATAGTCGGTGCGGAAGTTAATTTTCACACCACCAAAAATATTTACTCTTGAGCCTGACCTATCCTGATCAACTTTGCTTGTTGTCGTCACCGTCACATTAGAATATTTGGTTGACGCCGATGCTTTGACCCACGGCGATAAGATAGAACCGGTTTTAGCGCGAGCCTTTGCAGAAAACGCTTTGCGGTTGTATTTGTTCTGTGTTTCTCGGCTAAACGACGAACCATAGGTGGTAAAAGTTAAACGCGTTTCTATATCGCCGTTTTCGATAACCAGTCGCAAAATTCCTTGTTTTACCATTTCTTTGAGCATGTCGTATTTATTTACTGATATTCGCCTTGCTACGGCATCTAAAATAGCGTCATACGAGTTTTGGCCATCTACGGCAACTTGGTTATTGTCAGTGACACCGGCTTCTGCTGGCGTTTCAAGCGCTGCATTTAGCGTATTGGCTTGATCTTGATTGAGTGTGGCGTTGCCACCGTTATTTTCAACCGCAGTAACCTTCTCTTGATCGTCGACATCAGCAGGTAACGCGCGAGCTAAAAAGTCTAAAATCATGTCACCGCTGATATCGTCTTTGGTGTCATTGATAAAAGAAGAAAGCGACTTGCTAGTTTGTTGAAGCAGCTCGATATAGGCTTCGGTTTGGCGGATATTGCTAGAAATTAATGCGTCAAATACATCGGTTATGAGTTTAGTCGTAAATTCAGGGAATCCAATTTCGTTTAGTCTTGTGGCCTGAGTAACTGCTTCAGAAGTTCCAGACATGATACACCTCCATAGTGATAATCTAGAATGAAGTGACATTTACCGCAGTCATTGATTGTACGTGCTGACCGCTTCACTACACTTCTTCTCTCCAAGCGAATTTAGGCAATGAATATGATGTCCGTAATTTGGCTGTTTAAAAAATGTAACGACCAAGTCAGCATTTATCAGTGTTACACATTGATCAAAATTTAACCACAAATTTATGACATTAAACTTTGTGTGTCCCAGTGCAAACTGGTTTTTGTTGCCACTCCCCTCTCAATGAGCACAAAACCGTAGTAGAGCGTACTCACTATGAGCCGGAAGACTCCTAAGCGGATCAGTAAAATAAGGTTACGTAAAGGGAAGTGAACATCTGTCAAATTACTCTGATTATTTTATGAACGTTTATTAATTTAACAATGTCTTGCGCTTTGCTACATTGGATTTTCTAACCCAAACGTTAGAAAACCTCTACTACAAAAATTAATCAACTGCGCGAGTTTGTATTTAAGGTGTTGCAACTTTCAAGCAGCTGAAAGGACTTAGTAAAATGAAAAAAAGCAAAAAGACAGTACGCTTAAGTCTACTAGCATGCAGTATGCTTTGTGTTTGGCAAGGCGCTAGTGCCCAAGATATTAATACTACCACATCACTTCCTGTCATCATGGATGACTGCGGTCAAACCTCTTGCCTTGACAGAAGAGCGCTATCGGTTGAACAAACTCTGGCGCTACTATCAGACGCATCTGACAAAGAATCCGCCATTAACGCACAAGTAAACAGTGGTAAACAAAGCAAAAATAGTAAAAAAGGCCAAGGTGTTGCCGTTGGTCAGCAGAACACCGATACCCAAGTAGTCTTCCTTGACTTTGAACAATCATCGCCTACTTTCGAAGCGATTACGTTTGTACCAAATGTACGACAAACGTTTACCAGCTATCAGTACTCCCAAAGTGAGCGCGATCAAATTCAAGCGAATATTGAGAGTCGCTATGAAGGTTTTGACATTAGCTTCACGCAAACAAGACCTACCGAAGGAGATTACTCTACTCTTATTTTTGAATGTCGCGACGAAGACGGTGTATGTATCGACTTTAACAACGGTATTCTTTTTGGCCGCGCCCAGTCTATTGATATTAGAAATGATATACGCGACGACAGTGCATTTGTTGATGCAAGTCTTTGGCAGGTACTCGTAGCACTCGATCCTTCTGGCGATTTCTTCTCGCGTATTTCAGGTATTCCTATCGTTGATGGCGATGTGGATGCTGCATTGTCGACAGCAATTGTTAATCAGGCATCGAACACTGGGGCTCACGAATTAGGCCATAATTTAGGGTTGCGTCACCACGATAGTTTCGGCGCACCAGGTGATGGTGTAACACCGGGTACGGGTGACTTTTTCCCTGTATTTGACGGCCCACTTGCTGCCCTTGAGTCATTTGATCATACAATGGCATCTGGTGCTAGTGTAGGTACAGGCTTTGCCGATAGCACTGTAGACTTGCGTTTTTTCTCTGAACGTTCAGCGTTGAAACTCGCTGCAAATCAGCGAGCGAGGTTACTGCAAGAAGAGAGTGTCACTGGCGGTAATAAAAAGGTAAAACTACGAAAAGTACTTGCACCAAATACATTGGAAACTGGCGATAATGCTGGTGGTAAACTCGAGTTATTAGAAGCGCGTGTAGCTGGACGTATTGACGTTGCAGGAGAAGTAGATAGCTACCGGTTTACAGCGAAGTCAGGTCAGTTTTTAAGTGCTGAGTTCTTCGGCTTTGATACACCGTCAGCAGAGCATAATGCCCTAGCTGATTTCGTCATTGGTGCTGTCGCGCTTTATTACGTAGAGCGTGATGGCTCGCTAACACTCGTGCAACGCAACTTCCAAAACTTCGAGGGTTTTGATGCGTATATGGTTGATGCTCCGCTTAACCAAGACGGCGATTACATACTGCAAGTTTCGTCACCTGATGAGTTGCTGTTGCCCGGCGTGGGAATAATCTCTCTTGACGGTACAGGTAACGGTACGTTCAGAACAGGAAATTACGAAGTTAGCATGTATATTACTAACGGAAAGAATGGTAACGGTGTGCCTGCAGTACCTGGCAGTAACTAGTTTATCTCTTGTACAAAAAAGGCCAGATTCAAACTGGCCTTTTTAAATTCACGTACAAGCGTGTTTTATTCAAACAAATATGAAATTGTTGCACCAAAAGTACGAGGTTGATTCGGATATCCGTTGAAGCTCCCCGCTTGAATAGGCGGTGGGAATGCCGATAAGAAATACTCGTCATTGGTGAGGTTACGAACCCATACCTGTACGCTAACGCCATTTTCAAACTCAAGACCAGCACTTGCATTTAGTGTACTGACTTCTCGAGTCATTTCAGGTGGTACGTTCTCTACAATGTGAACTTCACTTTCATACAGGTAATCGCTTCGCACATAACCTGTCATGCCATTTTCGAAATCAAGGTGATACGTTAAGCCCGCAACAAAGCTTCGTTCATGGATACCAGCAGGCATAGTGCCCGATAAATCCGTTGGTCCATTTAGTCCATTAGCGCCTTCGAACGAGTCGTAAACTGGGTCTAAAATGGTACCTGCAAAGTTAAACACTAAGTTGTCAGTCACATTATAGGTTGAATCAAATTCAACACCTTTTGTAGACTGCTTACCTGCATTAGCTAACACAAAGCCTGTTCCAACAAATATGCTTGATTGGAAACCTTCAATAGTTTGATCAAACAATGTGATGTTAAAAGCACCGTCTTTAAATCGGGCCTTCATCCCTAGCTCGTATACCGTTGACTCTTCAGGTCCCGCATAACGCGTACCGTAACTTTGATTGGGCTGAGTTAGATTGGCCGCTTCAAGTGCGCTTTGGTCCGCTGCGAACGGGCGCGTGTCGCGGGACAAGTTCCATGAAGACGCCTTAAAACCTGTTGCAGCCGTAGCAAACACATTGATGTTTTTGTTTACTTCATAGGCAATACGCGCACTCCAGGTGACTTTGTCATCGTTGGTATTACCACTTTCAACTGCGTTTGGATAAGTCAGCTGAGGTGGTAAAAACTGTACACTTTGCAACGTTGGGATAAACGGAGTAAGTGCTGGCACAGCGGTGGAAAGCGGCACACCAAACACCGTAGGTGTAGTAGCAAAGTCTATCGAAGACAATACTTCGGTATTTACTTGCTCAATAGACACATCTTTTTCATCTTCTGTGTAGCTTACGCCGAATGTCCCCGTCAAACGGTCTGAGAAGTGATAGTCCAAACTAAGGAATACCGAAAGCGCGTCATTGTCTTGTAAGAACTCGCTATTCACGAACTGATCTGGCCCAAAAAATGTTCCAGGAGCTTGCCCGTATAGCGGCTCAAATGTGCCTAAGAAACCATCAGGAAAAACGGCTTCAAATGGCAGTGGAGCAATAGCTTGCGCTACGCCAGCGTTAAGTAAAACGTCAAAGAAAGGGCGCACCGCTGAACCGTAAAACAACGTATCTCCAGTATCTACTTCTTCAGAGAAGTAGAACATACCCACCATCCAATCTAGCTTATTTTCGCCCGTTGAAGTTAAGCGAAATTCCTGAGTGAAAGTATCAATATCGGTATGCCCCTCCTCGGCTAAGATATCTAGCGAGGTATAATCTACATCAACAAAGTAGTCTGATTTGTTGTTTCGATACGCACTGATTGACGTAAATGAGAATGTTTCGAAGTCCACATCCAGCTGCAATGACACACCACCGTCTTCCACACTATTGTTTGGATTGAAGTTTAGTGCAGACTCGTAAGCATAAGGGTCTTCAGTATCTAATACCGTTCCCCCTAGCGCTCTTACCACACCTGTTGTTGGGCCATTAATAAAGTCTGCTACCGTACAGCAACGCTCATCAATTTCGCTGTAATCGGCAATAAAGCGAAGTCGAACATCTGAGTTTGGTTCGTAAAGGGCTTGTCCACGAATATTCCAGCGATCGCGGTTATTAAGCTCGTCAACACCCTCCACAACACTATCAGTGTAGCCGTCGCGCTTATTGATACCACCAGATACACTAAAAGCAAATTCATCAGTAATACCGTTGGTATAGTATCCCTTTAATAGTCGCTGGTTATAGTTGCCGATACCAAGCGTAACCTTACCTTCTTGCGTAAACGATGGTGCATCGGTTCTAATGCTGATTACCCCAGCCGACGCGTTCTTACCAAATAATGTACTTTGCGGGCCGCTTAATACTTCGACTTGTTGTACCCGCGGTAGATCACCAATTTGCGCAGCAGCGCGTGAACGATATACACCGTCGATAAACACGCCGACGGACGGCTCTATGCCCGTATTGTTAGTTCCGTTACCGAAACCGCGAATTGAGAAGTTGGTGTTGGTAGAGCGCTGAAGCGGTGTTACGCGCAACGTAGGTACAAGTGCCTGCATATCTTGAATATCTAACACTTGGGTTTGTTCAATGGCTTCACCGCTAGTAACTGAAACGGCGATAGGTGTTTCTTGCAAACCTGTGCTTCTTTTTGAAGCCGTGATAAGAATTTGTTCTACCAATTCATCTTCTGCAGGCTCTGTGGTTTCCTGCGATAACACCGATTGACTGGTAAGGCTTAAACTAAGTGCGATGAGCGTTGCGACTTGTTTGCGTTTAAAGGTTAAGGGTAAGCGTTTACTCATTATTATTCTCTTACTTGTTTTTATGTGTTTTTATTATTTTTGAGCGATAGTCCACATCAACAACGTAGCGAACGGCTCATTAAGTGTGGGATATCTACAATAACCAAGTAAGAAAAGGCATGTAAACAAAATGTTTAATTTTTGTTATTTATAGTGAGAATTCTGAATTTACTGTATAGACGCTTTTGCTTGCGAAACGCGGTCTGTAGTGCAAATAAGCCATTACTCTCAAATATATTTAAAATTTGAATAGTGACGAATTAGTGTGATGGATTGGTGTGCTAAGAGTTCAGTCACCTTTTGCAATCAAACTTCAAAAGACGGGTTTAGGAGTACCAACTAATTTCGCTTAACTTCTTCACTTCCCTCTTAGCCCAATACTCCCCAACTATTCATTTTTGAATAACTAACATTCAGTTTTATGGAATGGGCATCATCTCAATATACCTTCAAAATATAACCCTAAATATCTGCCCACCTGTGACGACTTGATATACAAGGAAGAACTGATGAGGAGATTTATTTGTACGATAAGTATTAAGGACTTTTATGGTTTCATCTCGCGTCGCTCTATTTACCATTACTCTTTTGGTCCCCTTATTCGTCATTGGCAATGAATCAGGCAACGAATTGCCTAGTTCTGATTATTTAGCCGTTGGTAATTATTGTTACCTATCATCTGTTCCAGATGGTGAAAATCAAAAGAAAGTTGTCGCAAAGGTCTCGAAAAAAATAGTAAAGAAAGGCGACAAAACATTTATTGCTATTCATCAAATTATGCCGTCACGTAATTTTAATATGAAAGATGAATTTGTATTAAATAGAGATATGACTCCTACCCACTTTTATCACTCGCGGATGGGAGGGAAGTCTCTGAGCATCGACTATGACTTTGATGGCGATAGCACTTCTGTGTTTTTATTGGGCCAGCAGACAAATAAAGATGGTTTCAGCCTAATGTTCGACGGAAAACTCTGGGAAGGAAATTTGTGGGGTACTTTATTTACCGCGCTGCCACTGCAACATAATACTACATTCTCAATTCCTACATATCACTATCAAAATGGACTGTCTCAATTAGAAATTGTCGGCGTGCGAAAAAACGACATCGTATTTAATAAGCAATCGATTCCTGTTTTTGAGGTTGACGTAAATGCAAGCGGGTTGATTACAACATACTTTATTAGCGTCGAAGATAGAATAGAGCTTGGCTACGAAAATTCTGCTTTCTCGCAATGGATAGGCGGCAATTGCAATGATATGAAATCATTGAATTGAGTCACTATGAAAACTCAGCCATAACTATTTAATAAATCAGGAGCAACGGATGAAACGTTTTACAGCAATGCTATTTCTCGTGCTTGCGATGCAAGTAAACGCGGACACCCACTGTGATAATCAGTGTCAATTAACCCTAATCAAAGACTACTATCAAAAAATAAACCTCTCTGTTGTTCAACATTCGACCACCGAGAATGTTGAAGTATTTTTGGGTTCGCTACACGAAGATGTTGTCTATTTACACGAAGAGTATGAAGCTAAGTTTGATAAGAATATTTGGAGAAAAGCCTTTCTTCGTCAAATGGAAAGAGGTGGCTATGCCAACACTGTTGAAGCTAACACTGTATTAAAATCAGTGATTCATGGGTATCAAACAGCAGCGGTAGAATTCGTGAGTCAGTACCGAAATCAAGAAGATACTGAAGTAACTTCGAGTCCATCTCGCTTGGCTATTTTTAAATTCAAAGACAGTAAAATCGTTTTTATACAAGATCACTGGTATCACTTGGCAGAAGAAACGCTTAATAAGTAATTAGGTGGTAAGAAGCGCGTCAGCAATATTCATTACTGAATAAAGTGCATTCAGTTTTATGGAATGGGCAAAAGACTTATTAACCTTCAACATACAGAACGATAAGAGGCCTATCAATGACTCACTAAGGATAACAATGATAAGCAAAAAGGAAATCAAGCAAGCAATTCGAAATTTGAGCGGCTTAGCAGTAATAGTTTTTTTGATGATGCAAATTGTAATGATGTTAGTGCTGTTTGCGCTCTTGTAGGCAGTCACTCAAATTTATTTAACGGTTTAGGGCATATGATTAAAAAACAAAACGAAAAGCGCATGTTTCTAACCTCTGGTGTGGGCTATTTCTTTATTTTCTTTTTAGCCATCTACGCAAACTTTTTTGTTATTGAAGCGATAAAGAACGCCCCTTTAGAAGTAGTATTTAGTCAATCAAATATCGTCGAGCGCGGTATAGCAGCCCTAATGCTTACCATCCTTTTTGACGTTATCATTGCATGTACGCTATATACATTGTTCAAGCGCAATTCACTTACCATCGCCAGTACACTGTTTCGCTTAATACACGCCCTTTTTCTTGCTGTCGCTACTGTTTCACTCGTTAACAGTCTTTCTTTCCATTCTGAGGGGCTTATCTTAGACGGTATAAATCGCTTCAACTCTATCTGGATGTTAGGCCTCGCATTTTTCGGTATTCACTTGATATTACTTTCGATGATTGTACCCGCCCCCACCAGCATTAGAAGCTTTCTGTTCTTTGGTGGATCAGCGTATTTAATTGATACCATATTACATCTGACATTTTCTGCTTACTCTGATTATGCTTTCTCTTTACTTCTTTTCGTTGCAATTCCAACAGTCGTTGGCGAGTTTTCACTTGCCGTGTGGTTTATCAAACAAGGTACGCAACTAAAAGTGGCTCAATGAGAGAGTTGGTGTGGAATGGCTGTCCAAACATGTATACTAGTTTTTTGCAAAACATAGAGAAGCGTAATGGATTTCGATTGGAATGACGCCAAAGCCTTTCTTAGAACCGCAGAAACAGGCTCTTTAACTGCAGCTGCCAAACAACTTCATGCCAGTCAACCTACCGTTGGACGCCGTATAGCAGCGTTGGAGAAAAGTCTTGGAATTGTGCTATTCGAGCGTTACAAGAATGGCTTAATTCTAACTCCTCAGGGAGAGCGCGTTGTCGAGGCCTTACAAGGCATGGAGAAATTAGCGAATGACACCATTCTTATTGCGCAAGGGGCGACAGAGTCTCATTCTGGCATAGTGACTATTGCTGTAAGCCAAATCGACGCCGTGTTTAACTTGCCATCGCTAATTGCTGAACTCAGAACGATAGAACCATCTTTGCAGATAAAACTAAAAGTATCGAACCGCCGCACCGATCTTATACACCGCGATGCTGATATCGCAATTCGACACTATAGACCTGATGAAGAAACACTCATCATTCGTAAACTTGGTGAAATGCACGTTGATCTGTTTGGCACTGCCAGTCTTTGTAGTGCTCTTAGAAACTCAAACGATGATGAAAAGCTGATTCCGATTATAGGCTTTCTTGAAACTGACTACACAACTCAACTATTGCACAACAGTGGTATCGCTGAAGAAAGCCTTGACTACGTTTGTTTAAGTGACTGTCAACTTAGTCAAATTGAGTTGGCTAAACAAGGACTTGGGCTAGTGCTACTGCCCGCATATCTCGGTTCAGAAATTGACGAGCTAGAATTTGCGTTCACTCAGGATTACTCAATCTACGAATACGATACTTGGTTGGTCTGTCACTCAGAGCTCCGCCACAACAAACGCATACGTTTTGTATATGACTTTTTAGCGCAGCGACTTAGTCGCTGATTCCAATCTGTCTACTTTCCTACTCGTTTCGTTTACTTTTACAACCGTAATGCCTAACCTTATTCTTTATATACGCTGGGGTTAATTGGGTAATATTGATTGCGTGTGGTAAACACAATTGCTTGCGCAAAGATACTCGCGACAATGCTGGCAGTGCTTTGGTTTAGATTCATCAAGTCAAATAGAAGAACAGTTACTACGAAGCAAGTGTACGCACCGAGAGATGCCATCAAAGCGCTTATCTTATCTGATAATTTGAGCATTCTTTCTTGTTGCTCAATAAAGTGGTCTTTTTTCTTGCCGAATATAAGAACGCAGACTAAGCGAAAGATGTATAAGGTAACCGCAGTACTAAGACCTATCAAATAGACAGACTTAAGCTCCCCAGGCTTTGCAAAAAAATACATGTAAACAACCAGCCCAACTGAAATCAAGTAAACTGCTAACGTAAAAATCAATGTGCGCAATGATATGAAATCAAACAATGTGTAATTTGTTAATTGAGCTGTGCGCCTCTTTTTGGGGTAACGATTTGATATCAATCGGCTATTTTGATTACACCAATAGGCAGAAACAAACATTGGGCTGAGCTGAAGCAGTGCGACCAATAGCATGTAATCAGCAACATTATTTGGACTTTTTGCCGTAGTTTGTAAATAAAGCAAAACCGCTAACCCTATTACAAATATCGCATAGTCTAGCCATTTCCTTACTATCAGCCGTTTATTCTCGGTTAACTCATCCCTCGCGTATAAATTTGGAAATACAGACTGTGGGTACTTTGTTAGTAGCACTCGCCTACTCTCGCGCCAAGCTCTTGATACATAAATGGAAATAAAAAAGAGCTGAAATAGAAATACAAAGTTGATGATTGTTTCAGATAACTCATTAATGAAATTCAATGTCTTCTCTCCAACTATTTCATGGCTGACGCAAAAGCATTTCGTATTTCAGAATCAGTCAATCCAAGCTCTCGTAATTGTCTTACATTTTCTACCATTAAACTTAGTGCTGTCGCGTTGAGATCTGTCTCGCAAAACTCTAACGCGTTTTCATGAATAAAGGTCCCTCGGTATCCTTTGCCAGCTATAACGCTGTCTCTTTCTAATAGTTTGTAAGCTTTAGACACTGTATTAGGGTTTATGCCTAGGTCATTTGCAAGTTTGCGAATTGAAGGCAAAGGCGCGCCTGGCTTGAGCGCTTTAGTCGCTACTCCTTGCTTTACCTGCTCTACCAATTGAGTAAATATCGGCGTATCGCTCTCTACATCAATGACTATATTCATCGCACTCAATACCTCATTTCATCCCCACACTTGCTTCATTCCTGCATCATACAATAACTTTCAAACATGTACCACTTGACTTAGTAGTACAATTAAACGTAATGTATTACTTGTACTACACGAACCAATAGTACAACAAACTCTATTATAAGGATCAGCGTCATGAAGTGTTTTAAAGAAAATAGAAAATCCATTGGCTTTAGTATTGTTTGGGCAGGGCTAATTCTACTTATCGCTTATTTATCAAAAGACAAAGACTTCGCCTCTACTGCGTTTATTTTTACAATAGGCGGTTGGTACATTACTTATCACTATTTATTTAGACCGAATTCAATGGGTTGTCACACAAGGCATTCTTGTTCCGTCAATGCAAAGTTCGACGAAAATGGGGAGCACTAGCATGAAATCAGTAAAAGCACTTTTGACGCTAGTCTTGTTTATCATGCTTTGCAGCAATAAAAATGCATTGGCAGAACAACAAAAAAACAAAGATATTACAGGAAGTTGGGAAGGTTCACTTTCAGTGCAAGGTCAGAGTATACCGCTCGTGTTTAATATTAATTCAGATTTGACCGCAACAATGGACAGCCCAGCACAAGGCGCTACTAACATACCCATTGAGTCGGTAACCGTTGATGGGTTAGAAGTTAATATTAATGTTGCCGCAGCCGGTGCTTCTTTTATAGGCCGTTTAACCCTTGCAAACAATGAAATAAAGGGTCATTGGCTACAAGGTCTCAATAAACTGCCCTTAAGCTTAAAAAAGGCGGGCAAGGAAATAAGCTCCGTAGTCAAAAGACCGCAACATCCATTGCCTCCCTATGAATATGTAGTCAAAGAAGTAAAGTTTAAAAACCAAGAACAAAATGTAGAGCTTGCTGGCACATTAACTTTGCCCTCTTCAACAGGCAAGTACCCTGCTGTCGTATTGATTAGCGGTTCCGGCCCGCAAGATAGAGACCAAACGTTTATGGGTCACAAAACGTTCTTAGTATTAGCCGACTTCCTGACAAAGAAAGGGATAGCCGTTTTGCGATTTGACGATAGAGGAGTGGGTGATTCAACGGGTAATTTTGCAGCTGCCACCAGCGCTGATTTTGCTAGCGATGTTAGCGCAGCAGTGAATTACCTCTCTTCTCACGCTAATGTTGCGAAAGACAATATCGGATTAATTGGCCATAGTGAGGGAGGACTTGTTGCGCCAATCGCTGCTAACACTTCACCCAATGTGAGTTTTATTGCTTTACTTGCTGGACCTGGACAGAACGGTAACGAGATTGCTGTATGGCAAGTGAAAACAATCCTTAAGGCGACTGGGTTGAGTGATGAAGCAGCGAATGCTGGGAGTACTATGACCAGAGCGCTGAATGAAGTGGTGATGATAAACTCAGACAGTACAACGCTAACCTCCGAACTAATAAGTACTTACGAAAGAAACTGGCAAGCACTACCTGAAAATATAAAATCAGAGATCAAAACAATTGGTGGAGGCAAGCTATCACAAGCACGAATTAAGGAGTTGACTTCAAATTGGACAAAGTTCTTTCTAGCACACAAACCTGAGGTGTATCTTGGCAAATTGCAGATACCAGTATTGGCAATTCACGGAACCAAAGATACTCAAATGGATGCGAAACAGAATCTAAAAAAGATTAGCGACGCTTTACATGAACACCCTCTTCATCGGGTTGAAGAAATAGCTGGAGTAAACCATCTATTTCAACAAGCCAATACCGGCTTTATGACGGAATATGCCAAGATTGAAGAGACCATGTCACCGAAAGTACTAGAAATCATCGGCGACTGGGTGCTTAAGGTTACCGCAGAGAAACAATAAAAAGCCTTCTGGGTGGGTTCGAACTTAAATGTGTCTACCCAGTAAGCAATGACATCAATTATTCATGAGAATGAATGTGACCTACAAGAGGAGTAGAAGAAACTCAACGTCGCTTACCACCTAACTCTAACCTTATTCCGAAATGGTTCTGCGTCTTTGTGTGAATGTTAAAACGAGAGCAACCGCGCAATACTAAAACTAAAAATAATGAAAATACTGTTTGCTAGTGCTCTCACAAACCACTGATAGACGAACTTGGCAAGGTAAAAACTCCAGATCGGGTTCCAATAATACCAAAACTCAGAAAAAGACTTCGCACCGAAAGAGCGATACAGCATATTTCTCATCGAGCGCTTTGCGCCAAGAGAAACGCCATTTCTTTTTTTACATACTGAGACAAAGAGATTGTTTTACGCATATCATCAACGCTATCAAGCTAGCGTTTTGTTACTGTAAGCAGGCGAAACAAAGGCATAGCTCATCGAATTTTCCCTAAAGTCGTTATTAACGCTAGCCTGTTCACACCATTTTAATAATTCAATTGCGAAGTGCGCTTTAGGCAATTGCCTTACCAATAATTTCATGCCCATATGAGTTATCGATGGTACATAACCAAACTCCATCTTCTGACTTCTTGAACACGTAAGTAGCTTTGCGCGTCACTGCGGGAAAGTCTGGACCAGAAACAACCGTGTTTGCCAAAACTAATGCAGTGTCGTCTGATTCTAAAACCTCCAACCCGTTTTGCTCTACGCGCAAGCCGTTATCGAAAAACTCGCTTATTTTTACAAAGGCATTTCTGATCTTATCTTTTCCTCGTGCATTTCTGCCTGGCTCTACGACCAGTACAGCATCATCAGTATAGATTGACATTAACATGTCATAGTCTTTTTCCATGATAGCTCTGTCTGCAATCTCTATTTGTTGCTCCACTGTATTTTGATTTTTTTTCAACATTTCACATTTCCTATCTATAAATCGTGGGCACCTTTTGGCGTCAGATGCATCGTTAAATACCTATTAAGCCTTTATATAACAAAAACATGGAAGTACTAACCTCTCATGCTTTATTGGAGTTTCACAAAAACACTTTATTTTTGTACCGTTTCGCATATAATAAGTTTAAGACAAAATATTGCAAGAACATTTATGCAAGCAGAAAAATCAAAAGCGCGAGGGCGCCCAAGAAAATTTGATAAGAATAAGGCGCTAGACGGAGCTGTAAGTCTATTTATGCTGAAGGGGTATTCAGCTACTTCTCTTGACGACCTCGCAAAAGCTATGGGTATCAACAGACCAAGCATGTACAACGCGTTTGGCAACAAAGAGGCAATCTTTATTCAGTCTGTTGAGCACTACTTCGACAAAATATCAGCGCCACTTGCGCAAGCACTTGAGCATGAGCAAGTAGAGGATGCCTTTAAACGCTTTTTTGCTTGTCTGTTGGATTTCTATTGCAGTGACAATCTTGGCTGTATGGCGACAAGTACTATGCCCGCTGAGAGCGCCGAGAACGGTAATGTTCATCATTTTTACAAGGGCATCATGAGTAAGATTGATGCGCTGTTAAAAGCTAGGTTAGATGTTTGCGGTGAAGACGAGCAAAACACGCTCAACGCCCAACTACTGCAAGGCTTGATGCAAACGCTCAGCTTACGCGCGCGCGCTGGCGCTGACAGGTCCGAATTAGAAGAGCTCTATCTTTTTGGTTTAAAGAAGATCCTTTGATCTCTAGATGCAACTTCTTGTCCTAGCTCTGGACAAGTTAACGAAACACAATTTACTGGGTAACATGACGGACTTTTGATATGACAACGCCAATCATTATACTTGCTTTACTAACTCTCCCATTAACGTTGGCCTTTTTGGCTTCTAAGTTGAATGGGTCGTCACTTGATAAGAGGAAATATGCCCTTTGGGGATTAGGTATTGCTTTTATCTTTTTCTCAATAGGGCACATTGTTAAAACAGAAGGGATGGTTGAGATGCTCCCTCCATGGGTACCTTTTCGACTGTTACTAATCTACCTCACGGGTGCTTTGGAGTTAGCCGTGGGTTTAGCGCTTTTTGTTCCTAAACTGCAGAACATTGCTGCTAAGTCCGCTATTGCTATCTTTATCATTTTCTTCCCCGCAAATATTTACGCAGCGCTAAATGCAACAGGTCTTGGTGGACACCAATGGGGTGCAATCTATTTGTTGATTCGAACTCCACTTCAGCTCATTTTAATTGGCTGGGCTTATTTTCTATGCCTTGAAAAGACAAAAGGTCGAAACAGTTCGACCCCAGAAAGTTACTGAGTGGATGAGAAGCATACAGAGTCGAGGGCTTACGAAACCAGCTCACGCTATACGAAATGCTCTCGAGACTATTGCTTTATTGAAAACTAACTAACACCACACTGGCAGCAAACAATGAAGAAAATAGCGGTATTTGGAAAGCCTGCAAACGGTAAATCTACATTGAGCCATCGCCTATCCTTGGCTACTGGAATTAAGAAATATTCTATAGACTCAATACTGTATGAAAGCTCTGGAAAGGAAATTGAGCGAAGCTCTTATGAGACAATGCATTCTGAAATTATTTCGTCTCCTGAATGGATAATTGAAGGTTTCGGACCGCTCAATTCATTAGATTCGTTTTACCAACGTATCGCTGCTGCCGACACGCTTGTATATATAGATTTATCTTACCCTGTAACTTACTGGCTTGTTATAAAACGCTTGTTGAAAAGTATATATAAGAAGCCTGAGGGTTGGCCAAAAAACAGTTCGGTTCTTAATGGTACTGTGAAGTCTTTTAAGACGTTGCGGCTCTGCCCTTTGTTTTGGAATGATAAGTTTTTGCACTCTATTGAGAGCCGAAAAGACGAAAAAAATGTGTTCGTGATACGCTCATTGAGAGAATTAAAGCGCTTTGCAAATAGCATGTGAAAAATGCTTTAGGGCCTCGCGGACAAGTCGCAACTTGTCGACCCCTGTACTTGGATTCTCATCCGTCACATCCCAGCAAATACAAAAAAACCGGCGAAAGCCGGTTTCTTTATATTTGGCGGAGAGAGAGGGATTAATTCAAAACGCTCATGCGTTTTCAACCCTTTGGGCTTGGCGGACAAGCCGCTCGTTTCAAGTTGCTCAGTCGCAACTTGTCGAACCCTGTACTCGGGTTCTCATCCGTCATATCCCAGTAAATATAAAAAAACCGGCGAAAGCCGGTTCTTTTGTATTTGGCGGAGAGAGAGGGATTCGAACCCTCGAATGTAACCAATTCATAAAAAACACATGCGTATCAACACGTTAAGATTATCCGGTTAGTTCATATTGTACAACTTTTTTGTTTATCTTAGTCGTACAGTACCCATGGAGGAATACAGTCTAAATAAACTTCTTTGAACTTTGACCCCACCAAGCTCTTAATCTCGCTGTTGCCTGAGCCTATCACTAATCCCCTTCCAACAACTTTATCTGGATAACCTCTAAACTTTGGTGCCAGAAGCTCTAGCAGCTTTGGACCATGCCTATCTTTTTCATCTTTGACTGCCATCTGTATAAATTCACGGGTCGCCCCTACAATCATGTCCGCTAATTGCAACATAGTGCTGTGCTTCATTCGCGTGTAAAGTATCGAATCAGAAAAGTTCAAAGAGCAAAGTCTACCTGCATCATAAGTGTTGTTAGCTACACACACCCCTTTGTTGTACGCTGATGCGTATTCTTCATCATAAGGCTTAGATACGGACTTAGTTGGCCAATCCATAACTAATTCAGCTCTCGCCGGCTGATCGTCCTTTGCTTGATATGCAAACCTCATAAGACCATTAGTGAAAACGTAACGGCCTAAATTATCTTTTTGCTTCTTCAGCTTATCTTTGTCACTACTATATGACTTAACTAATGACACGATAATTGAAATGTCGTAGCGAGCAGCTGCTTCGAATATCTCTTTTCTTATATCAGCCATATTATCTTTCATCATTTTGTAGTACTGATGACTATTCGCGCTGATATAGTCTTTCTCAAGGTCCTTGAAATTCCACTTTATAGGAGCTCTTCTATCTGCATATTTCGCTTTAATTGCCTCAATGTCATTCTTTAGGCAAAGCTCGTCTTTAAACCCAATAGTGAATCCACCAAATAGCACAACATCAGGTGTATTATGGGTACTCAACATACTTAAATCAGAGTCATCTGCAAACCATCGCATAACGCCACTCAACTATTAATTTCCTTTGTCTAAACAATAGCAATCTATATTCATTAGGTATACCCACACGAGCATAGTCAAAACTGCCCCTAAACGTACCTATATGACTTGATTTTTATTTATGGGTACTTTACCGTTAGCCACCTCTTAGAATCAAACAGGTACAGGAAGTGGCTGATCTAGCATACATTAGGGTCTCTACTGCGGACCAAAACACAGACCGTCAGTTGTCAGACTCAGGGATTTCTTTCAAGAAGCAGTTCATAGACCGTTGTAGTGGTGGTACTACTAAACGTCCAGCATTGGAAGGTCTTAAGGAATATGTCAGAGAAGGAGATACTATCCATGTTCATAGCATTGACAGGCTCGCTAGAAACCTCGTAGACCTAAAGACACTTGTAACCCAATGGAACTCAGATGGTATCAACGTAAAGTTTCATAAAGAAGCTCTGTGTTTCAATGCTGGTGGGTCTGATGCTATGTCAGAATTGATGCTAAGCATGTTAGGAGCTGTTGCTCAGTTTGAGCTATCCATGATTCAAGAGAGGCGTCAGGAAGGCATAGAGAAAGCCAAGCAAGCTGGTAAGTATCGTGGGCGTCCAGTCAATCAATCTAACCACCAGCGCATCCATACACTGCGCTCTACAGGCATATCACTTCGTAAGATAGCCTTTATAGTAGGAGTGTCATTATCAACAGTACAACGAGCTCTAGCAGCCTCAGAGAAGCCTTAAGTAATCATCAATGAGTAAAGTAGTAACACCAAGAAAGTGTAGTGAGTGTGGTAAGCGTCGAATACCAGCTAAGCGGTCTAATGGGCGATTGAGTACCAAGTGTAAAGAGTGTTTTGGAGGACAGTTCTGGCTCTCAGAATTTGGTCGCTGGTTTGCTGAAGCTGCTAAAAGGCAGTCACAAGTAAGTATGCCCACTGATGAGAGTGATATTAAGGGAATTTATGCTCTCTGGGCTGAGCGTAAGAAAGCCACAGGTTTTACCAAAGCTAACGGTCAACTGAAGCCAGTCTATGATTACCACATTAGTCACAGAGACCCAGCGAAGGGAGAAGGCTTTCAAGGCCGTTTTACTGCTGCGAACCTAATCATAGCTACCGCTAAAGCTAACAAGATGGCCTATAACAATGAGTCAATAGATCATGGGTTTAGGGTCTACACTAGTAAGAAGCCCTTTGGAACAGCAGCAAAGGTAAGGGAGTGGTGTGGAGGGCAATATGACCTAACAGGGCTTGTGAGGGAGTTAGAGCTCAAGAAGTACGCACCTAAGAAAATCAGCACTGGTGATGTAAACTCTGACTTCTTACCAGAAGGAGTGCCGCCACAGACAATGCTGGAACGTCAACTGAGAAGGTTTAAGGGAGGCAGCACTGATCCGTGGAGACGTACCATCAGCAGTCCTAATGACTCGTTCACATCGGCTCTTGTCTATGGAATTGGTCTTGGTAGTGGTGAGCTCGATGAGTCTTATGATGGACCCAAAGAGCTTAAAGAGGAAGACTTTTAGTCTAATTCAAGGGCTACACCGTTACCACGAAAAACACTTCACGCTCCCCCGTGAGACCCATGTATAACGAGGGATACAGAGGTTTTTTCAAGGCCATAGTGCGCACGACATGACGTTACAGTAGCCCTTTTGCAAACCCTAGAAAGAGGCTTAGTTAACTGTCCCCTGAAAAACGAAATACCATCGACCCATATTAACCTTTAACAGTATTATTGCTTGTTAACAGGATGTACTGAAAAAATGAGCAAACGATAATAACGTTTTTTTGTAAAGTCATGGAACGATGCAATCGTTACTAAGGGTCATTACCTCGCCCCCTCCCCCCCTAGACACCTACCAGATACGCTTAAGGTTTAACCTTGGTAGTTTATCTATGGCAGATCTCTTAGTGTCTATAGTCACAGTGCCATAACGACCACCTTCATTAACCGCTGCGTGGCCTGTAATAGCATCACTAACACTGTCTTCTACTGAGAGACTTCTCATCAAAGTCTTAAAGGCGTGGCGAAAGCCATGAGAAGGCTGACTGATTTTGATTCCCTTGCCT
Organism: Alteromonas sp. 009811495; assembly: GCF_028865455.1. Classification (NCBI taxonomy): domain Bacteria; kingdom Pseudomonadati; phylum Pseudomonadota; class Gammaproteobacteria; order Alteromonadales; family Alteromonadaceae; genus Alteromonas; species Alteromonas sp. 009811495. Next base: position 1,437,347 of record NZ_CP113972.1, on the reverse strand, counting down.
CTTACTGTGTCAGTCCACCATTGCCCCACTTTAACACCTCTATTCCCGTACTTGTTTGGGCGTAGCTTTGGGAACAACCAGTCACTTTGCCTATTCGCATAATCAACAAACCCTAGTTCTACAATGTGCTTAGGAACCGGCACTTCTCGTACTGAGCTTGGTGACTTAAGGCTTTGTTCCTCGCCTTCTCTAAGATACAAATGGACTAAGTCCTTGCCTGTTATGATGACATCCTCTTTCCTCAGCTGTGCTATCTCATTAATCCTCGCACCAGTATATCGACATAGTATAGGGACCCAGTAAGACGCCATTCCATAGGAAGTTGTAACCTTTGTTGAATGAAATATTTCGTCTTGAAATGCTAGTTCAATATCAGCTTGAGAGTATCCTCTATCCTCTTTTGTCTCAGATTTATCAACAATCTCCTTCACCTTTACACCGTTAACGGGATTATGAGGTATCAGCCCCATATCCATTGCATGCGTAAACACTGTCGACAATAACTTTAAGGCTTTCTTAACTGAATTAGGTGCATAGCGTTTGAGATCTCGCTGTTCAGCTATTCGAATCTGCTCTTCTGGAGATTTATTCTTAACACTTTTACCACCGGAGCTAGGCATCAATCCCAGAGTGTCCCTTAGTTTCACAATATCACTACGTTGAACCGTTGTAACATCAAGATCCCCTATAATTTTGACTAAAGACCTTACCTTAGAGTCAGTCTCATCGAGTGTCTTGAGTCGCCCACCTTTTGCTGACACTCTCGATTTCTCTAACTCAATGTACGCGTCCAGTACTGATGTAATAGTATTGGTTTTCTTAACTTGGCGACTGGTGTTATTCACAGATTTCAGCGGTGCCTGACTTTCTTCTATTGCAACTGACAGTGCATTACCAGCAAGTTCACACCTTATTGGCTGATACGTCCAATCGTCCTTGTAGCGAGCTCTACAGAGCGACTCAAGCCTTGGAATGTAAGGGTAAAAGGAGCGTGCTAACTGAATGAAGCTAGGGCAACCAAATGGCACAGCAATCCCTTCAATGTCGAGTTGACTTTCAATGTGGTCTCGCAAGTCTTCAGCCAACTCTTTCAACTGAGCTTCAGTAGCACGAACTATCTCTGAACCTGATATAGGAAGCGAGTCAGACAATCCAAACTCATGGTAACGGTATTTCCCATCACACCACTCAGCGTCCCTTACAAGTATCTCTGTGAAGTCGCCACTGGCTTCCATACGGTCTCTAATGCGGATATACCAACGCTCAGCGAGTATGACGCAATCTTTGACCGTTAAGTTAACTGAGGGCTCATCACTGAGTTTAAGACGTGCGAGTTCAATCTCTCTGTGAGCTTCTTCGAGGTAACTGGGGAACAGTCTCTTAGCTTCAGCGAGACTTTTAGTCTTAAGGGAAGTCTTAAAGGCAGTTTTGCCTATGATAGGAATGAGGTCTTTAGGGACCGCCATTCTGAAGTAATACACCCCTGATTTTGGGTGCTTTTCAGGTGTAGCCATTCTACTCATTTATACCACCACTTTGTACAAGTTAGTGGTTACATCAAATTCTCTGTAAGCCTTATACGACAAAGCCCCGCGAACCGCGAGGCCTTGAGGTAATCTGGCGGAGAGAGAGGGATTCGAACCCTCGATACGCTATAAACGTATACACACTTTCCAGGCGTGCGCCTTCAGCCACTCAGCCATCTCTCCAAATTTGGTATCAAGGTTTCCCTTGAGCGCGCGTATAGTAGGTAATGCCGCGCGCTTAATCAAGAACTTGCTAAAAATTAGTGAGCAAGTGCTTATAAAACGCGCTGTTTTACAAGCCGCCTTTTGCTTTTAGCTCGGCAGAAAAATCTAACATGCGATCAAGGGGTATAAGTGCACCTTTTCGAAGCTCATCGTCCACAAAGATTTCATGCCCTTCACTTTCGCCCGTCAAAGACGCCTTAATCGCCTCTAAGCCGTTCATTGCCATCCAAGGACAGTGAGCACAGCTTTTACACGTAGCGCCGTTACCGCCCGTTGGAGCCTCAATAAAGGTCTTCTCAGGAGTAAGTTGTTGCATCTTGTAAAAGATGCCTTTATCAGTAGCGACGATAAAGGTGTCGTTGTCCATAGTTTGAGACGCTTTGATAAGCTGGCTCGTAGAGCCAACCGCATCAGCCATATCAACTACACTTGCAGGTGACTCTGGGTGAACCAATACTGCAGCGTTAGGGTACAATGCTTTCATGTCAGCCAGTTTTTGTGCAGAGAACTCGTCGTGCACAATACATTCACCTTGCCACATCAACATGTCTGCGCCGGTTTGCTTGGCGATATAAGAGCCTAAGTGACGATCTGGCCCCCAAATAATTTTTTTGCCTTGGCTATCTAGGTGCTCAACAATCTCTAATGCAATGCTAGAGGTAACCACCCAATCTGCACGCGCTTTAACGGCAGCTGATGTGTTCGCATAAACAACAACAGTATGATCTGGATGCTGGTCACAGAATTCGCTGAATTCTTTTACCGGACAGCCAATGTCTAACGAACATGTTGCTTCCAGTGTTGGCATAAGCACGGTTTTTTCGGGGCTAAGTATTTTTGCTGTTTCGCCCATGAAACGCACGCCAGCAACAATTAATGTTTGTTCTTGCGCATCGCGACCAAAGCGCGCCATTTCTAGCGAGTCTGCAACACAACCACCTGTCTCTTCAGCTAGCGCTTGAATTTCATGGTCGGTGTAATAGTGTGCTACTAGCACCGCATTGCGGGCTTTTAACAAGGCTTTAATTTCAGCCTTCAACTCAGCTTTACGTGCTTCTGATAATGGCTGTGGTTTTGCAGGGAACGGGTACTCTACCTGCTCCACTCGAAATGCTACTGACATTAACCTACATCTCTGTTGCGACAAGGGTGCGGATTATACCCAACTGTCATAAAAATTACACACTCCATAGACAACAATAGCGTAATAAAATAGTCGTAGTCATGCTTACTATTCAACGCTTTTGCTAAGTGCTTGAAATAAAGTACATGGGGACAAGAAGAGAAGATCAAAGGGCAAACGTGAAAGCACGTTCAAAATCGCTGCGAGAGTTTTGCCGACCAGCTTCGCTGGTTCAAATCCTAATTTCACATCGAAGGAAATTTTGCGTATTGGGGAGTATTTGGTTCTTGGCTTGATGGTGGGTCGTGCTGGATTCGAACCAGCGACCAATTGATTAAAAGTCAACTGCTCTACCAACTGAGCTAACGACCCATCAAGTGACACTATGATGTGCTGCGCATTTCAAATGATGGTGGGTCGTGCTGGATTCGAACCAGCGACCAATTGATTAAAAGTCAACTGCTCTACCAACTGAGCTAACGACCCATCATTTGATGCTAGGAGAGAAAGTGGTGGGTCGTGCTGGATTCGAACCAGCGACCAATTGATTAAAAGTCAACTGCTCTACCAACTGAGCTAACGACCCTTTCTTTCCTGTTGTTGCCTGTGTCTTGGCAACGGCGGCATATAATACTCAGATTTTTTTCTGACGCAACCCATAACGTCCTTTTATTTTCATTTTTCTGTCAAATTACGACTAAACGGTCAAAATGAAAACAATTCGCTGGGTATTTATACCAATGGATATTGAGTTTAGTAGATTTTGTACGTGAGCACACAAAAATAAGTGCAGAAGAATTGTGCAGTCTGTCTCTCATTTTATAAATATTTATTTTCAGAAAGACACAAAAAAGCCTCTTTAAAAGAGGCTTTGTTCACTACAAGTTATTTAATCGAGATTCTGCTAGGCGTTTTGCCGAGGAATTTGGATATTCATTGATAACTTGTTGCAGTAATTGGCGAGCCGAAGAAGCGTCTCCTGTACGTTCTGCAATCACACCAAGCTTAAGCAATGCATCGGGTCGTTTTGCAGAATCTGAGAAACGATTAGCAACAATATTAAATTGTTCACTCGCTTCACTCCAATTTTGTTGATTAAACAACAACTGCCCTAGCCAGTAGTGCGCATTTGGTGCGTAACTGCTATTAGGAAAGCGCTGAATAAACGACTGAAATGCAGGAATGGCTTTGTCGTACTCACGCGACTTCAGAATAAGATTCACCGCATTTTCGTACGCTTCATCCTCACCTGCTTGTGGCGCTTGTGGTGTGGTTACAGCAGGTGTGCTTGAAATTGGGGTTTCTACACCCGCGCTTGGCATTGCATTACCTTGTAGCGCTCCACCCTGCTTTAACGCCTCTACACGCTTGTCTATTTCTAGATACAGTTCACGCTGACGTTCCAACACTTTTTGAAGTTCATTGGTATTCACTTCAACAGCACCACGCAGCTGGTCAACTTCCATCTGCATGTTGTCTAACTGAGTTTGCAAGCGATGTTGCATTTCAGTACGACTTTTTACTATGCGTTCCAGTACTGCTATACGCTGTTCTAGTTCACCGCCGCCATTAGCGTTAACCACAGGGGCCTGTGCAAATGCAGTAGAAACAGCAAGGGCGGCACTTAACGTGACGCCCAGTTTTAATGTTTTATTCGCTAGAATAATCATTAGCGGTATACAACCACTCCGCGACGGTTTTGAGCAAATGCATACTCAGTAGAACCCATCACAGCTGGCTTTTCTTCACCGTAAGATACAACAGATACTTGGCTGCTGCTTACGCCTGCGTTAAGCAGATAAGTTTCAACAGATTGAGCACGACGCTCACCTAGTGCAATGTTGTACTCAGGTGTACCACGGCTGTCAGTGTGACCTTCGATAGTTACTTTCATGCTTGGGTTTTTCACCAAGAATGCAGCGTGCTTGTCAAGAATACGTTGGAATTCAGGCTTAATGCTTGAACGGTCGAAGTCAAAGTAAACGGTCTGTTCGTTTTTCAGCGCTTCCATTTCTTGTTGAACCATCTCTTCTTGACGCTTCATGCGCTGAGCGGCTTCAGCTTCAACGCGCTGTGCTTCTGCTTCACGTGCTTCTGCTTCGGCTGCAGCTTGCTCTTGTGCAAGACGGTTGCGTTCTGCTGCTAACTCTTCATCGCTAGGGCCTGACGAACATGCCATCATTGTCACTACTGGCAAGGCGATAATGAAGCTTTTCATCACTTTATTCATTTGCATCCTACTAATCCTTAAATTTTATTGTTTAGTCGTTAAATTGTTAGAACAAAAATGGTGACCAACTCGGCGATTTAACTTGCCCATTGGCTGCTGGTAACCTAGCTTTAAAGCGCCCATCAAGAGATACCAGTGACAACACTTGGGTGCCTTCATGCAGGGTGCTATATATTATCATGCTTCCATTCGGCGCTACACTTGGTGACTCATCTAAGTACGTCCGTGTCAGTACTTGTGGTGAACCGCCATCTAAAGACTGCTTAGCAATATGATAGTTACCATTTGTCTGGTTAACCATAATCATCTGCTTGCCGTCTGGAGAAATTGTACCGCCAAGGTTCTGTTCACCTACAAAGGTAACTCGCCTTACTTTCCCAGAATTTAAATTTACGCTATATATCTGGGGTTTACCACCCCGTTCAGAGCTAAATATTAAACCACTGCCGTCTGGAAGCCATGAAGGCTCTGTATCAATCGCTCTATTACGGGTGATACGGCGCAAGTTTTTGGTCGCCAGATCCATCACATACAGCTCTGGATTACCATCTTTCGACAGAACCATTGCAAGTTGCTTGCCATCTGGTGAAAACACTGGACTACTGTTTATTCCAGGGAAGTCCGTAATACGCTCACGCTCACTGGTATAGATGTTTTGAATGTATATCTGTGGACGGCGATTTTCAAAGCTAACGTATGCAAGCCTTTCACCGTCAGGAGACCATACAGGCGACATCAACGGCTCAGGCGACGATAGCAATCGAGTTTCGTTCTCGCCGTCATAATCGGCAATCACCAACTGATATGGTTTTTCTACTGTGTCTCTGTCGCGCACGATCACATAGGCGATTTTGGTAAGAAACGCTCCGCGCACGCCTGTTAGTTTTTCATAAACAATATCGCTAATGCGGTGTGCGTACTGACGAAAGTCATTGCCGTTAATCGCAGCTTGGCGCGCCACAATTACATGGTCATTGCTGGTAACCAATACACCATCTTTAAGTACTTTTGACTGGCCGCCATCAAGCTGGCCTTTCAATATGTCTATTAATTGATAGGTTACCAAATATCGATTTGCACCCTGCTCTTCAATACTCCCCACTAACACAGTATCGACACCCAGCGTTGCCCACGCGGTGTAGCTTACCTCATCAGCGGTTTCAGGGTACTGTGGCATTTTATCAACCGCTACAGGGTTAAATTTACCACTGCGCATCAGGTCAGCCATAATCACTTTCGAGATGTCACCAGGCATGGCGCCCTGCCCTTTCCATTTAAATGGTACAACACCGATAGGGCGTGCACTGTCGACACCTTCGGTAATCACAATTTCTAAGGAAGCAAATACTTTGGCACTGAAAGCCACGGTAATAAGCGCTATCCATAATCCTAATTTTTTCATACCACTATAATTCCACTTTTAACGTAATGTCTTTAAGTTGTTCGTACACATCCGGCGCTTCTGACACTGGCAATTTCTCTGCACGTCGTACCGCTGTTTCAGCGGCTCGACACAAGGCCTCATTACCACCTAGTACCCGAATGCTCGTCACAAATCCTGTTGTCGCTAGCCGGATATTCAATCGGCATGTTTTGCCTTCAAAACTATCATCAGAATATAAATTGCGTTTAATAGTCTGTTGGATTCGCGCTGTATACTCCTCTACTTCAGTTAGCACCTGCTTTCTGCGCCTCTCTTGCTGCGCAGCACGCTCCTGTGCTAATTGCTCTTGCATTATCCTTTCCATTTCTGCGCGCTCAGCGGCTTCTTTTTTCTTTCGTTCAGCCTCCGCCTTTGCTTGCGCCTCACGCTCTTTACGCTCTTGCTCTTTCTGTGCAGCAAGTCGTTCGAGTTCTTTCTGGCGTTTTGCTTCTGCGGCTTCAGCTTCTCGTTTCTCTCTTGCACGCTTAGCTGCAAGGGCTTGCTGGCGTTTTTTCTCAGCCGCTGCTTGTGCTTTTCTTTGGCGCTCTTGCTCTTCGGCGCGAGCTTGCGCCTCTGCCTGTGCTTGCGCACGCTTTTGATCCGCAATGGCTTGAGCATCAATAAACGTAGCTTCAATAACCGGCGCATTATTTGGGAGGCTGGGTAACGGATCAGGCGAAAAACTGACGCTAATTAGCAACAGTGCAGCCATAACAGCATGCAAGCCCAATGACTTGTACAAGCCAAGTTGTTCTGGGCTTATCTTGCTCGAGGTTTTTTTAACTGTCGTCGTCGACATTTCAGGCTTCGCCATTTCCTGGTTACTCGACTGGATCAGTCATTAGGCCTACTGAGGGCACACCGGCTTGCTGCAAGAGTACCATGAGCTGAATGACTTCATTGTAAGCCACTTGGCCATCGCCTTTAACAACCACAGGCGTATTTGGCTCTTTGGTTAACTGCGCTTTTACAATTGCACCCAACTCATCTTTACTAATTGGTGACTCTTGATCATTACCGACATTCAAGAAATAGCGCCCCTTCACGTCTACTGACGCAATAATAGGTGGGTTATCTTCTTGCTCAATAGGATTAGCACTCGCCTTCGGCAAGTCTACTTTAACCCCTTGAGAGATAAGGGGAGCCGTTACCATAAAGATAATAAGCAGCACCAGCATCACGTCGATGTATGGCACAACATTAATTTCAGATACTGGTCGGCGACGTTTTCTTACGTACATAACAAGTCCTCCGCTTCGTGATGTAGACGCTTAGGCTTGTTGTTGTGCTTGCGCAGCAACCGCTTGGCGATGAAGAATGGCTGAGAATTCTTCCATAAAGTTTCCATAGCTATTTTCAAGCTTCTCTACTTGGTGACTAAAACGGTTGTACGCTATAACCGCAGGGATAGCCGCAAATAGACCGATTGCAGTGGCAATAAGCGCTTCGGCAATACCCGGTGCAACCATTGCTAGCGTTGCTTGCTGTACTTCGCCTAGCGCAATAAAAGCATTCATAATGCCCCACACGGTTCCAAATAGTCCGATGTAAGGGCTAATTGAGCCTGCAGTCGCAAGGAAGGGTAAGCGGCTTTCAAGCTCTTCAACTTGACGTGACATAGACACACGCATAGCGCGGTATGTGCCATCCACAATACCATTGGTCGCGGTATTAGATTTACGCAAGCGAACGAACTCTTTAAAACCTGCACAGAATATACTCGCCATTCCAGTTAGGTTAGTTCGAGCAGATAACTCTTGATAAAGACGATTGAGATCGGCACCCGACCAGAACTTATCTTCAAACTGGCGCATCTCTGTGCGCGCTGCCGACAGCGCTTTGCTGCGCTGAAAGATAAATGTCCATGATGCAACAGACACGCTCAGTAGTAACAACATTACCAGTTGAACAATAAAACTTGCCTGTAGAAACAAGCCAATAAATGTAAGATCAGATGACACGCGAAATTTCCCCTAACAAAGTACGTGGTAGTCGTTTTGGCTTCATGGTCGCCAAATCGACACAGGCTACTTGAATATCTCCAGATACCAATTTACTGCCCTGTTCATTTTTTATGATTTGTTGAAACGTCATACTAGCGCCTTTCAATTCTACAACGTGAGACTCAATACTCAACAGTTGGTTAAATCGCGCTGGCGCATAGTTATGCATCTCAACGCGTTTGACGACAAAAGCGACAGATTGTTCCATTAATGTGTCTTGTTCGAATCCAAGCCCGCGTAACCACTCTGTTCGCGCACGCTCCATGAATTTTAGGTAATTGGCGTAGTACACAATTCCACCTGCGTCGGTGTCTTCGTAATACACTCTTACCTGATGTAGATGCATAACTATTCCCTTACCAAGAAAATTATTAATCCAAGTTACCGTTAAACGGCCTAGATAATACGATAAAATGCAGTACCGCTTTAGCCCTCAAAGCCCATGAAAGCGGACTTTTAATCAAAATTATACCATTGGTAAACATACTTTTAACACATTAGTTTTTTTAATGCGAAAGAACAATTTTACTCAATTGTGGTTTTTTCAGGTCACTCTATAATGCACAGCATCAGTCATACAGAGCGTGATGGTGCGAAGCACGGTCATGCAAGAGACATTCTCCTGTTAGACATGAGTTCCCTGGATTTATTTCCTTCAACACTTGTTGTTTTAGCCCGCTCTCTGAGCGGGCTTTTTTTTGCCTGTTTCTCGCTAGGCGCAACATCATACTCGCCTAGCATTGCGTTATTTATTTTGATGGCGTAAAGCCAAAGTGTAGGTAGGCGCGGTTAGACACGATACGTCCGCGCGGAGTGCGTTGTAAGAAGCCTTGCTGAATAAGAAACGGCTCGATCACATCTTCTATCGTTTCTTTTTCCTCGCCAATTGCTGCCGCTAGATTATCAAGCCCCACTGGACCACCATCAAATTTCTCGATAATAGCAGTAAGCAACTTACGGTCCATGTAGTCGAAGCCCTCTTTATCTACATCAAGCATATCCAATGCTTTCGCTGCAATGTCAGCGCCTACCGTTCCGTCAGCTTTTATTTCAGCGTAATCACGTACACGACGCAAAAGTCTATTAGCAATACGAGGCGTACCTCTAGAGCGACGCGCTACCTCTTGTGCGCCGTCTTCACTCATATCAAGATTCAGAAAGCTGGCACTGCGAGCCACAATGCTTGTGAGATCTTTAACCGAATAAAACTCAAGGCGCTGAACGATACCAAATCGGTCTCGCAATGGAGATGTCAGTGAGCCTGCGCGCGTTGTAGCACCCACCAAAGTGAAAGGAGGGAGATCAAGCTTAATAGAACGAGCAGCAGGCCCCTCACCAATCATGATATCAAGCTGATAGTCTTCCATAGCAGGGTAGAGAATTTCTTCCACGACAGGGCTTAAACGATGAATTTCATCAATAAACAACACATCGTTGCGCTCAAGGTTGGTCAGCAATGCTGCCAAGTCACCCGCTTTTTCCAATACCGGGCCTGATGTGGTTTTAATATTAACGCCCATTTCATTGGCAACAATATTAGCGAGTGTTGTCTTACCCAGACCAGGAGGGCCAAAGATAAGCAAGTGGTCTAGCGCATCATCGCGATTACGGGCAGCCTGAATAAAAATTTCCATTTGCTCGCACACGTGAGGCTGCCCAGTGTAATCCGCTAACATTTTGGGGCGAATAGCGCGGTCGATTACCTCGTCTTCCGTATTTGCATCTGGCGTAATCAGTCTGTCTGCTTCAATCATAATATATCTACTTAAAACAATACTTTGTGCAACTGCATATCACCAGCTAGCACACTTTTGTACTATGCGTTAAAGGGCTGCTTTGAGCGCCTCGCGAATAAGCGCTTCGCTTTCCATACCATCATTGTACACACTATCCACCAATTTACTTGCCTGTGCAGGCTTATAGCCTAATGCAATTAATGCACTTTGTGCTTCTTCTCTAGCATCATTGACTGCAACGATGGTATTCGCAGACAATAAATCACCACTGGGGGGAGGCACGGCAATACTCTGCGCTTTGCCAAATTTGGCCAGCCTGTCTTTCAGTTCAACCACTAATCGTTCTGCCGTTTTCTTACCTATACCTGGTAAACTAACCAGTGCCGAAACATCTTCGTTTTGTACACTCGCTAAAAATTGTGATGCAGACATACCCGACAGAATTGCCAAACCCAGCTTTGGTCCAACGCCATTGGCCTTAATTAACTCTCTAAACAGGCCTCGTTCCATCTTATCAGCAAAGCCAAATAACAATTGGGCGTCTTCTCGCACGACAAAGTGTGTGTAAACAATGACTTCTTCTCCCACTGCTGGCAATTGATAGAAGCTTGTCATCGGCATATGAATTTCATAACCAACGCCAGCCACATCTACAAGAATTTCTGGAGGCTGTTTTTCAGCCAACGTACCGCGAATTCGTCCAATCATGTGCTGTCTCTTTATAAACTCATTTTTCGGTGCTTTACGTACTATCGGTCGAGCGACACTACGCGTAGTTACACCCCAGTATTGTGAAGACGGGTTCTAGGAAAATAAGATTAACGCAAGCGTCCGCGCACTGTTTTGCGCGCTTGCCCAGCCATATTTATTAAGCTTTGCTCGGTATGCGCATGACACAGCGCAACGGCGAGTGCATCGGCAGCATCAGCTTGTGGAGTACCGCTTAAATTCAGTAAATGCTTAACCATGTGCTGAACTTGCAATTTATCGGCACTGCCTTTGCCCACCACGGCTTGTTTAATTTGTCTGGCGCTGTACTCAGCCACCGGAAGCGCTGCCTGCGTTGCCGCAACAATAGCTGCCCCTCTTGCTTGCCCGAGTTTTAGCGCTGAGTCAGGGTTTTTCGCCATAAAAACCTGCTCAATAGCAAATTGTGATGGGTTGTATTGACGAATAATATCGCCAATTCCAGTGTAAATATTGGCTAGTCGTGCCGGTAACTCGGCTGTGCCAACGCGAATACAACCACTTGCAACGTAAACTAATTTACCTTGCTTACGAGCAATTAAACCGTAGCCTGTGATCCTAGAACCTGGATCTATACCCAGTATAACCATTAACGCATACTCGGTACAAACAAAGATACTGCTTCTTTGTTTGACGGCGACCAAAGCCTATCTAGCGCTTCGTCTTTAGACACCCATTGGTACTGTAAATGCTCAGTTAGCGTCAACGGAATTTCACTATCTATTTGAAGGGAAAATACATGCTCGGTATTGTAAATCGTGCCGGGGGGGTAACGATGTAGCCAGCGACTACGGATTTCGTATTGATTCTGCTTTTTATGGTCATTGACCACAAAGCCATGCGCTTTAGCGTCGATGCCAATTTCCTCTGCTACCTCACGGTATGCGGTCTCAATTGGCAACTCCCCCTCTTCTAACGCGCCAGTTACCGACTGCCAAAAAGTGGGATCATCTTGCCGTTGCAGTAGCAACACTTGGTGGTGTTGGTCATACAACACCACCAGTGCAGATTCAGGCTTCTTATACGCCATAAATTACGACTGTTTCTTCACCGTCGCAATGGCTAACTCTTCAAGCTGTTGAGGGTTAGCAGGGCTAGGCGCAGACGTTAATGGGCAAGCTGCAGTCGTCGTTTTCGGGAATGCCATAACATCGCGAATTGACGTTGCGCCTGTCATAAGCATAACTAGACGGTCTAGACCAAACGCAAGACCTGCATGCGGAGGCGCACCAAAACGCAGTGCATCTAGCAAGAAGCCAAACTTGTTCTTCGCTTCCTCATCGTCGATACCAAGAATGTTGAATACCGTAGACTGCATATCTTCATTGTGAATACGAACAGAACCACCACCTAATTCAACACCGTTTAGAACCATATCGTAAGCGTCAGACAATGCTTCAGCAGGATTCGCTTTAAGCTCATCTGGCGTTAATCCGCGAGGTGCAGTGAATGGGTGGTGAATAGCGTGAAGCTGGCCATCAAACTCTTCGAACATTGGGAAATCAACAACCCAAAGAGGCTTCCAGTCACCTTCTAGCAGTTCGAAATCTTCGCCTAACTTAAGACGGAGTGCGCCCATTGCTTCAGTAACTACCGTGTAGCTGTCTGCACCGAACAATAGAATATCGCCTGTTTGTGCGCCCGTGCGCTCAAGCATCGCATTAGTGATATCTTCTGTTAGGAATTTAAGAATTGGCGACTGTAGACCTTCAAGCCCTGCTTGCGCATCGTTCACTTTGATCCACGCTAGACCCTTGGCGCCGTAAATACCAACAAACTTGGTATATTCATCAATTTGCTTACGCGAGAGTGACGCACCACCTGGTACGCGGATAGCAGCTACACGGCCTTTCGGATCGTTCGCTGGGCCACTGAATACTTTAAAGTCAACGTTCGCTAAAAGGTCAGCGACATCGGTAAGCTCTAATAGGTTACGCAAGTCTGGCTTGTCGCTACCAAAGCGAGTCATCGCTTCTTTGTAAGTCATACGAGGGAAATCGCCAAGTTCAACGTCTAGCATTTTGTTGAACAAGTCGCGGATCATACGCTCAGTAATTGACATTACGCCATCGGCATCAAGGAACGTAGTTTCAATATCGATTTGAGTAAATTCAGGCTGACGGTCTGCACGTAAGTCTTCGTCGCGGAAACATTTTACGATTTGATAATAGCGGTCCATACCCGACATCATCAGAAGCTGTTTGAACAGCTGTGGCGATTGCGGTAATGCGAAAAACTCACCTTTATGGGTACGGCTTGGCACTAAGTAGTCACGTGCACCTTCAGGCGTTGCCTTGGTAAGAATAGGCGTTTCGATATCAAGGAAACCTTCATCTTCTAAAAAGCGACGTACTGCACCAGTCACTTTTGCACGGAACTGCAGACGCTGGCTCATGACTGGACGGCGAAGGTCAAGGTAGCGATAACGCAGGCGTTGCTCTTCTGAGTTTTCTTGGTTCCAATCAAGTGGAAGTACGTCAGATTTATTGATCACTTCAAGACCAGTACCAAGAATTTCGATTTCACCGGTACGCATATCTTTGTTTACCTGACCTTCAGGACGTGCACGCACTTTACCTGTTAGCTTCACGCAGAATTCGCTACGCAACGTGTTAGCAACAGATAACACCTCTGGCAGGTCTGGGTCGAATACCACTTGCACGATACCTTCGCGGTCGCGTAAGTCGATGAAAATTACACCGCCTAAGTCGCGACGCTTGTTAACCCACCCGCAAAGGGTGACTTCTTGTCCAATGTATGATGAATCGATATTCCCACAGTAATCTGTGCGCATGGTCCTTGACCCCTGATATATTTTCTTGCTTCGCATGGAGTGTAAGTGGCGCTTATTTGAGCATTGTTTAGGGCTTATTAGATTGACTAAATTCGCGTAAACTTGCTGACCAATTAACTGGCCTGCCCACTACATGCATAATGTAATGATTTAAAGGCCGCATAGTATAAACAAATGCTTCCTAAAGCCCAATGACAAATATGCATAAATCGGCCTTATCTCGCGGAAATATCTATATTGGATTACCCATGTGGCAACATAGCTATTGGCCAAAGACGTGGTTTGCTAATTATCCCAAGTCAGATAATGGTTTGTCTGTGTATGCTAAGGAATGTAATACGGTTGAGGGTAATACTACGTTTTATTCTCTTCCTCACCAAGACGCTGTAACGAGATGGCGTGATTCAGTGCCCGAACACTTTCGGTTTGCTTTTAAATTCCACCAGAATATTACCCATGTACATCAGTTAAAACACTGTGACGAAGAGGTTGCTCAACAGCTTTCCTTGTTAAGCCCTTTGAAAGAAAAGCTAGGGGTAATGATGCTTCAACTGCCCGCTTCATTTGGGCCAGAAAAGCTGCCCGATTTAGATACGTTTTTAGCAGCACTGCCCCAAGAATTAAACGTCGCAGTGGAAGTACGGCATTTAGCCTTTTTCGCTAAGGGTGACGAGGAAAAGGCGCTTAATCAGCTTTTGATCAGCCGCAGTGCAAATAGAGTCATTATGGACACCCGAGCGCTCTTTACTGGGCCTGTGGATGCAGGAGGAACAAGTAGACGTGCAATGCTAGAAGATGTCAGAGAGAAAAAGCCCCGTGTACCTGTAAATGTTATCGCTACAGGTGATACACCTATTGTACGCTTTGTGGGCAATGACGTGGATGACGACAACAGGCGCTGCTTACTGCCATGGGTGAAAAAAGTGAAACAATGGCAAAATGAAGGTAAAGACGTGTATTTCTTTTGCCATCGACCAGACAATAAAGACGCCCCTTGGTTAGCTCAGCAGTTTATTGATTTATACAACGAAGACGAAACAATTCACCTACTTAATAATCTTGCGATTAAGCATCAACCTGAGCAGGATGCGTTGTTCTAGCTAAGCATTTAAGGAACAAAGAAAAACGCATCACAAAAAGTGATGCGTTTTTCTTACTTTTTTGACTTGCCTATTTCTATCTGAAGTCAGCGGCATCAAGTTCGTGTTTTTTCATCAGCTTATGCATATCGGTGCGGTTTCTACCTGCAAGCTCTGCAGCACGCGTAACATTCCCATCTGTCATTTTTAACAGTTTATGCAGGTACTGCTGCTCAAAAGCATCGCGTGCTTCTGTGAGTGTTGGCCAACTTTGCTTGGTTGCAGACAGCGCTTGCTCAACAAGGTGAAGCGGAATTACCGGCGTTTGTGTTAACGCTACGCATTGCTCTACCACGTTAACTAACTGACGTACATTACCCGGCCATGAAGAGGTAACGAGTTGCTGCATAGCGTCGTCAGAAAACTGGCTTACGTTCACACCATGGCGCTGCGCACTTTGCTGTAATAGTGAGCGGGCTAATAGTGGAATATCTTCACTTCTCGACTTCAACGATGGTAGTTTGAGGTTTACCACATTGAGACGGTAGTAGAGATCTTCACGAAACGTTCCCTCTTCCATTTCTTTGTGCAAATCTTTATGGGTTGCCGAAATGATACGAACATCGATGTCCACATGCTTACTGCTTCCGACAGGGCGAATTTGGCGTTCCTGAAGCGCACGAAGCAACTTAACTTGAAGTGTCATTGGCATATCGCCAATTTCATCTAAAAATAGCGTGCCGCCGTCGGCCTCTCTGAACAATCCAGGATGCGCAGCAACCGCGCCCGTAAACGCGCCTTTCGCGTGACCAAATAACTCAGATTCAAGTAAGTTCTCGGGCAAGGCGCCACAGTTGATCGCAACAAAAGGTTTATCACTTCTGTTACTTGCTTTGTGAATGGCGTTAGCTAGAAGTTCTTTACCTGTTCCGCTTGCACCGCTGATTAGTACCGACACTTCGCGCTGGGCAATACGGTAGGCCTGATCTAATACGTTCAGCATTTCGGGGGAACGAGTAATAATATCTTTTGCCCAGTCTCCTGGTTGTGCCGCTTGTGACTGACTCAGCGCTTTTTGCAACAATGCTCTAAGCTCATCATGATCGACAGGCTTAGGAAGAAAACCAAATACACCGCGCTGGGTTGCCGCTACAGCATCTGCAATTGTGCCGTGAGCAGTCATAAGGATGACAGGAATATCTTTGCGAATACCCATGATTTCTTCAAATAGACTTAGGCCGTCTAAACCTGGCATGCGCAAATCGCTTAGTACAACATCGTAATTGTCGTTTTGCAGTTTTCTCAATGCTGACTGACCATCTTCTACTGCCGTCACAGTATAACCTTCGCCTTCCAAGCGTATAGTCAATAGTCTCAATAGGCTCTTGTCGTCATCTACCAACAATAAGTTTGGGTTAGTGCCGGCTTGCTCGCTCATTGTTGTGTACTCCTATTTTTGTCCATCAGTGTTGCTTCAATTTGCAACAGTTCTTCTAGTTTTTTTCTTAGCGTGTCCGTTTCGCTTTTAAGCGCTTCAAGTTGCTGTGCACGAGAGGTATTTTCTTTTTCCAATACAACAAGTGCTGACTCAAGTTCCATTTGTTGATTGTTCTGCGCACCTGCAACGGTGGATACAACCTTTTGAGCCAGTGGCGTAAACTCCCCAGCCACTTCATTCAAAGCCAGTTGAGCTCTTAGACGATCTTGATATGGCGTATCGTTTGGCAAGGTGTAGATATATGCAGTTAGTACATCAAATTCGGTTGTACCTAGCGCTTTAACCGCCGCCTTTCGTTCACTCCAATTGGTACTTCCCGCCTCTAACCACAAATTTAACCAATACGAGGGGTCGCAATTGTGCTCAAATGATTCTGGTGCTTGAGCATAAAAACAAAAATCTTGGGTAATTTTAGGTTTCGCGTTAACTGACGCTAAAGGCGCAGCATCTTCTTTATTGCCCTTGAGCATTTGACATCCTGTCAATACCATCAGGGCGGCTACTAAGCCTACTGTTCTCATTGTTATATTTCCTGTTGAGGGATTGTCACTCTAAAGCAAACGTCAGCGTAGTCTACATCGACCACTTGCACTTCACCGTGCATTAAACGGGCACAATCTGCCACTATAGACAGCCCTAGCCCTGTGCCAATGACGTTATCATTTCTTGGTTCGGTGCCTCGGATGAAAGGCTCAAATAATGTTTTTACTGACTCAGGTGCAATTCGCTTACCGCGGTTTGCCACATCAAGGATCACATTATCATTTGCATTGTAAATATGAATGTTAATTGGCCGTCCCACCGCGCCATGCGCAACTGCATTAGACACGAGATTATCTAATATGCGACGGAATAATTCCTCATCAATGGTTATCTCTGCTGGTTCAACGTTAAGATCGACCTCTCTATCTTGAATCGCGAGTGCGTAATCTTCTAAACAAGCGTCAGCTAAGACTTTGGGGTTGCTTTTTACCATCTTAGGTTGCGCTTGCTGAAGAAGTAGATTGTAATCGAGTAGCTTTTCAACCAAGGTATTTAGTCGTTGTGTACTAGCAGTTAGCAACGACAGCACCTCTCGCTGACTATTATTTAACTCACCCACAACATTTTCAGACAGCAAACTACACCCCTCTTTAATACTCGCTAGGGGCGTTTTAAGCTCATGTGCAGCGTGTCGCAACAGCGCCGTTCGAATATGCTCTAGTTGTTGCAGTCTTTCGTAAAGCCAGTGCAAGTCCTTTTCTACGTCAATTAACTCCTTTGGCGCTTGTCGAGACAACGGCGGTAGTTGCCCATCGCTGTGAGCCACAATACGAATAATTTTCTTAAGATTATTGACCGGATTTACAATAAGCTGACTGCCTAGCAAAATGAGGAGCAAAGACACACTGACTAACATTGCAGTAGACCACGCTTGCTTTGCTTGCATAGCATTTAAGTCGTCTTGTTGAAGCTGAACACGTTTACTTATCGCTGACTCGACATCAGCTCTCAACTGGTCAACGCTACTTGCTACAGACGCCAAATAAGCGTTTAGAAGTAATTGGTCTTCAATTGTCCGGTACTCAGCCAATTGACTAATTTGCTCTGAAAGCCGACGACAGCTTGGCGGCGCAGCCAGCGCCTGACACAAGTTATCAGCCGCGAGCGTAAATTGCTCTATCGCACTATCAGATAAGGTCGCCACCTGCTCGTTTCGCAGCACAGCAAATTGTCTGATACTGCGCTCTACGTCAACAACAGCATTATCAAGACGTTGCATATCACCGACAACGTCTACAACAAAACGTGTTTCTAATGTGGTCATTTGACCCACTTTGGCAAGGTCACTCTGACTTTGCCACAACAGCGCAATTAACGGTATTAACGCCAAGACAAAGCTACCTAGTGTTAATTGCCGTAGCGATCCCAGCTGAACAAGACGCTCGCCAAATGAAAACTTATGTATCAGAACCTTATCCTCTAATTGTTTGACGCCACGCTAGCATTTCCAGGAGTGAGTTCGCTTTTAGCCATTTCAGACTCTGAGAGTTTGCCGTCCTCATTGTCATCAATAAGACCAAAATTACGCAACAACTCAGTGTGTCGCACCGCTTCTTTCAGCGAAATTAGTCCATCCTTATTGGTATCTAATTTCTGCATCAAATTGGTCGCAGCCGATGCGTGCGCATCAGCAACTGATATTGCTTGTACTGCCGCTACCGCGCACAGTGCTAAAAAAACTTTTTCGAGACGTTTCATCATGAATCCTCCTCACATGCCCTCAAATCCTTTTGCTATACCCTTTCCATTGCATTTCAGACTATATCCGATGGCTATGCCTTTAATTCTGACTATGCCAAATTTGGACCACATGTGAAAAACCCATTATTTTCAATAACATTTGAAATTTAACTATGCAGAGTTACTTTCAACCAACAGAAGCATGTTGCAAAAAAGAAACACTTTTTTGCAACAGCGGTTACATTACGCTAAGAAAGAAACGATGTTAACTGTCGCGTGCAGTTAACTTGCTTTTGCAGCTGTATAATGGGAGGGCGACGCAATAAGGTCAGCAAGAGGAACAGGTTTACTAAACATAAAGCCTTGTACGCTGTCGCATCCGTGTAGCTTAAGATAATCCCATTGCTCTTGGTTCTCGATACCTTCTGCGCATACAGCAAGTGACAGTCGTTTAGCTAAATCGATGATAGCTCCTGTTACTAAGCGACTGCGCTCTGAGGTCTGAATTTCAGTAACAAACTGCCTATCAACTTTCAGTGTGTCGATATTGATTTGTGTGAGATAACTTAATGATGAATAACCCGTGCCAAAATCATCCAGTGCAATGGCACAGCCCATATTACCAATGCGCCTGAAGAACTTATTGGAAAGCGCAAAATTTTCCAAATAGGCACTTTCTGTTACTTCAAACTCAAAATTCTCAGGGTTAATGTCGTAAAGGTTAAATGTATTGTAGATGTAGTCAAACAACTGGGCATTGCGCAAATCATGTCCAGATAAATTGACAGATACTCTGAACGGATTAGACGCCCATTGCCTGATGTCTGGCATATCGATACAAACGCGCTTGATAACCCACTGCGTAATTGCAGTGATTTTCCCACCTTGTTCTGCAATAGGAATAAACTCATTGGGCATTACAAGACCAAACTCAGGGTGTACCCAGCGAATTAGAGCTTCAGCACCAATTACTCGCCCTTGGTTGTTTACCTTAACTTGGTAGTAAACGATGAATTCATCATTAGCTAAACCTTGTTCAATACCGTTAGCTAAGTGCAGTTTACGCTTGTGTGATTCGACCATATCTGGGGTAAATAGTGTATAGCTTCCACGCCCTCGCGCTTTAGAGCGATACATAGCAAGATCAGCATTGCTCATCAATTCGCTTAAATCGTAGCTCGCATCAGATGCGGTTGCTATTCCAACACTTAACCCCACGGTTAAGGAAAGGCCCCGTAGCTCGAAGGGTTCATCGAAAGAGGTGATCAGACGCGACGCTAAGCTTTGAGCTGCTTCAGGTGACACGTCTCTATCTGGCAATACCAAGAACTCATCACCACCAAGTCGGGCAAATAAATCGCCATCGCGTAATAGACGCTGAACGCGATCTGCAACCTCAATTAAAATAAGATCACCGGTTTCATGGCCCAATGAATCGTTTATCCCTTTAAAGCCGTCTAAGTCGAAAAACAGCAGCATAAGATCTTCATCGTTGCGCTTAGCCCGTGCTAATTCAAGACGCAGATTATCAAGTACAAATTGACGATTGGGTAGCCCCGTCAAACTATCGAAGTTTGCTAACTGAGACATGGTCTCTTGCTGGTCAACCAATGTTTGTTTTTGTTCAAAATTAATCAATAGCTCCACTTCAATCGTGTCGAGAAGGCTATTGATATTTTTTGCGAGTCGGCCGATTTCATCATTGGAGTCGTGAGAGCATCGCAACGCATAATCTTTGGATTCAAATACTTCCTGCGTGAACCGCTTAAGCGAAGTAAGTGGCGCAATTAAGTGGTAAAGGATGTAGGTACACATACATACACAAAGAAGCCAAAGCCCAAGAATGACAGGTAACTGCCCCAGAAAGCTGCCATACACACTGCTCGTTAATAGCTTAGTAGAGTCTGCATATATAACGATA
This sequence comes from Alteromonas sp. 009811495, assembly GCF_028865455.1. Classification (NCBI taxonomy): domain Bacteria; kingdom Pseudomonadati; phylum Pseudomonadota; class Gammaproteobacteria; order Alteromonadales; family Alteromonadaceae; genus Alteromonas; species Alteromonas sp. 009811495. The sequence goes on along the minus strand of NZ_CP113972.1, from coordinate 1,416,819 downwards.
TGTCCAAGGGGGTATAAACTACTACCGATTAACTGGTGTGATACCACAATATTATCGTGACTGGTGACACCAAAAGGCACATCTTCTGGTGTTGTGGGAATTGAACCATCTTCGAACGCCATAACCGCATCGGTGCTAACGCGGGCAATAACATTGTAATTGTTATCGTAAAGGGTCGCTGAAATAATATATTGGTATTCTCTTAGCGGATTAAATAGTTGAGAATACAATGCTTTGTCACCTGGGCTGCGTTCCATCACCACGGCAAGTTGCTGCGCTAAATTGTTGCTTAAGGCAATGGTGTTTTCCTGCATAACGGCTTTCACAGATGCATTTTGCTCTGCTCTGGTAACAACAACGATACATATGACCAATACCGACATAAATAACATTATTGCCAGGCCAATAGGCACTTTCAACGTTTTAAACACTTCCTCTTCCTTACCGCAATACTACAGTTCACCAACTTGCAGCCAATTTTAGCGACACCCATAGTAAGGGAGAGGAGTTAAAAATAAAATCCTTTTTTAAAAGGTGTCAGTCGCGCCCCTCAGAGACTTCTAGTTTTGTTTTAATGAATTGGCTGTGCGGGACGTAAAGTAAGTCGGCCACCTGACGGATCGTACTCTCTTCTAGCGGCGCCAGTGAATCATCTGCATACGCAATTGCCCATAGGCTTCGTATCACATCTCTTTTCTCTTCAGCGTCACAGTGTGCATTCAGCACTTTGGTAAACTTAACAAGGTCAATGGCTTCTTCAGCCGTTTCTTCCCCTTTTTCAAGTAAAAGCGCCATTGCTTGCTCGTCAATATTCACATGACGGCGCATTTGTTTCTTATATTCTTCTTGTTCACTTTGTGTCACTTTGTTGTCAGCATTAACTATCTCAGAAAGTAACGCAGCTGTGGCTAACTCAACAGTGACCGACGACGCTTTTTTCGCTTGCGTATCCTCAAAGAGTTGTAAAAAAGCTTTTAGCATAAATCCCCACAATTTAAATTTCTGTATGTAGCATTAATAATTACGTAGATATCGGATTAATCGTTTAATCGCGCAAATTGCAGGTTAAAGTAGATTTGAGTTTGTAGTGTCTAATATGCAGTTAACTTTGCTACCGTTGTTCTCGAACCATAGTTTTTCACATAAGGTATGAAGTAGTGCTAACCCACGACCATGAAATTCATCGTGATTAAATTGTTGCGCGCCTTCCCACTTAAACCCCTCGCCACTGTCTTCAACTGAGATAATAATATGATTGGCAGTGGGTTGAGATTCGATTCGTATTGTTATTGTTCCTTCTTCGAGCGCCTCTAACGCTACTTCTCGGTTTTCATAGTAGGTTTGAAAGCCATTGACGCCGGACTTTAGTTTCGAGTCAAGACACAAGATCCCGTGCTCAAGTGCATTATTAAACAGCTCTGATAACACCGTATACAATATTGAGCGTACCCGTTGTACACCTTCACCACTGCTCGCTAGCTGTAATACGCGCTGCAAAATATCTGGCTGTTTTAGATGCTCTGGCTTAAGTACTACTTCGTGTACCGAAGGTAAACCAACATCTCCGGCATTAGATGAGATATTAATAGGTTTTGATGTAAACACGACAAGCGTGACGTCATCGTCAAAAACAGGCGCTGCTGCATGCTGTTGTACGCGCTTGTACAATGATTTTGCTAATACCTTTCCGTTGTTCTTGGTTTCATCTCTAATTAGTTCAATGAGACCTTCTTCCATCAACATCTCATCGTTTTCGTTAGCATTCTCAATTAAGCCGTCACTGTAAATAATAAGTTGCTCTCCTACGCCAAGTTGAACAATGTCATAATCAGTATTGAGTTCATGCTCTTCCAAAATTCCTAAAGCCATATGACGGGACCCAAACGAACGGAAGGCAAAATTAGAGCTTGAAGGAACAATAGCGGCAGGCATACCACCTTGCCATAAGCTTACTTTGTCACCTGCAGCGTTTATCTCACCGACAACCGCTGCCATAAACATATCACCAGGTAATATTTGCAAGAGGATTTTATTAAGCTCAGAAACTGTTTCTGCTATCGACACACCTTTTTGACTGTATTCATGAAATGCGCGAGTGACGGGTAATGCACCAATGGCTGACGCGAGACCATGTCCCGTAAAATCAGCAACGAGAAAATAAATCCCCCCACTTGGACTTGCTTCACATAGAAACAAGTCGCCATTGAATGTTTCCGCTGGCTGCAAATAACAATCAAAATGGGAAAGAACTTCAGGGTTATTGATAATAGCATGGCTAAAAATGTGCTCCACGATTGCGTGTTCTCGTGCAACACGCTGCTGGTACATTCTCAGGGTTTGATTTTGTTGTTCAATGTGTAGGCTTAATGCGCGGATCTTTAAATGAGCACGAATTTTAGCAACCAGAATATGCCTATCAAACGGCTTAGTAGCGAAATCGTTACCGCCCACTTCGAGACAACGCACCAAACTTTCTTTGTCTTCTAGCGCAGTGATGAACAAGATGGGTAGGTAACTACCGTCAGCCTTGCTGCGAATGAGGGGAGCTACATCAAAACCAGACATCCCCGGCATGACTACATCCAACAAGACTAAGTCAGGTGTCTCTTGTTCGAACAAACGCAACGCTTCCTCGCCGCTTTCAGCCACTACGCAATCTGTATAACCAGCGTTATGCAACATATTGGCGAGAAGTGCTCGGTTGATGGTTTCATCATCGACAATCAAGATCTTCATGCGCGCTCTTCTTATTCTTGAATTGGACTACCGAATTTCAAACTTTTTATCAAACCGGGATATTTTAAGAATTTTCTCCACTTGAGGGCGGGCATTATCGATACTGTAAGTAAGTTTGCGCTCAGAAAGCGCCTTTTGCATGTTTAGCAGCATCCCCAACGCAGAGCTATCCATATACTCAGTGCGCGACAGATCTATTGAAATATGTTCAACACTTGTATCAAGACCCGCATATGCATTGCGAAAATCCTCTACTCTGCTGAAATCGAATTTAGCGCCGACATCTATCGTTAACTCTTTCCCTTGGTTCTTGTAATTCGCCGTAATATCCATTTTGTCTCCTGTAAAATTATGAGCACAATACATCGTCTCATGCTTTCTGTTTTGCTATTCTTTATAGTAGCCGAACTTTTTTACAACGCCATCGATAAAAGTTTATTCTTTACTTAGTGTTAATTATTGAAAAGCAGTATCGATAAGGCAAAGCAATAATTTGAGGTATCCATGCAAGATTGGCAAGAAGCCCTTTTGGTATATAGTACAGATGGCGGAAAAATTAAGCCCGAAGCCAAAGAAGCCGCGCGCTCTGTATCGTCAGATGGTATTGTGCGAATTCATCGTGAAACAAAAGGCCGTAAAGGCAAAGGCGTTTCGCTAATAAAAGGACTAGACTTAGCTCCAGAAGCGTTAAAAAAACTGGGCTCTGAGCTAAAAAAGAAGTGTGGATGTGGTGGCGCTGTAAAAGATGGAGTGATTGAAGTACAGACTGACGATAGAGAAAAACTTCGTTCGCTGCTTACTGACAAAGGCTACAAGGTAAAGCTTGCTGGAGGTTAATATTTATAACCTCTGACATTTTCATAAACAAATACAAAAAGAGTCTGAAATGGAAAAGCTGTCAATTTCTGATTTACATATTATTTTAGTTGAACCTTCTGATACCCAAAGGAAGATCATAACTACCCTACTACTTAAAGAGAACGTTAAGGAAATTGACCCCGTCAGTACCCTTGCTGAAGCGCGCTCTGCAGTGAAGGCACATGGTGCTGATTTGATTGTCAGCGCCATGTACTATGAAGATGGCACTGCTATTGAATTACTTAAATTCATTAAAGAAGATGATGAATTTAAGACTATTCCTTTCATGTTGGTTTCAAGTGAAAACCGCCTGAGTAAACTTGAAGAGTTTAAACAAGCCGGTGTAGCAGCAATACTACCTAAGCCGTTTGAACCTTTACATTTGTCTAGAGCGCTGAATGCCAGCCTTGACCTTATCAATCACGATGAGCTCGATTTAGAATTGTTCGATGTGCAAGAAGTAAGGGTACTCCTTGTTGATGACAGCAAATTGGCGCGTAACCACATCAGACGTGTACTTGAAGGAATGGGTCTTAAAAAGATTAGAGAAGCTGAAAACGGCGCAATGGCATTAACCTTTATTAAGGATGAGCCTTTTGACTTAGTAGTGACTGACTACAACATGCCTGAAATGGATGGCCGTGAGCTTTCAGAGTTCATCAGATTTAACCCTGAAACCACCCATATTCCTATCATTATGGTAACGTCTGAGTCGGCAGAAAGTGCACACATGGCCAATATTCAACAAACGGGCGTTAACGCATTGTGTGATAAACCGTTTGAACCTACTGAGGTTAGACAGATGCTGTCAGCCTTGCTAGGCAACTAAAGGAATAGCGGGTTAGTTAGCACGGCGTGACGTGCTATAGAAAAGGCAGCTTTTAGGCTGCCTTTTTTGGCTACATCAAATTTACAGCACTATCAAGTGCTGATAAAAAAAGACTCTCTCGATTTGTAAAAATGGGTTGACACTATCAGCTGTTCAACATACATTCGTAGCCATGAAACAAAATACACAGTATGCAGCTATTTTCTTTTTTGCGTTTACATCCTTTCACTAGGGAGGCGCAGTTGCATGCTAAAAAACCTCCCAACCGGGAGGTTTTTTTTTAGCTTAAAACACTACGGGAATAACATGTCAGATAACGCATTAGATACTGTAAGAGAACGCATTACCGCGCTCGACAGTGAATTACTTACGCTACTTTCCGAGCGCCGAAAGCTCACTAATGAAGTGGCTGAAACAAAAATAAAACACCACATTCCTGTTAGAGACCAAAAACGCGAAGAGCAATTGCTAGTTCGCTTAATTAAAGAAGGGCAAAGCATTGGCCTTGACCCACACTACGTGACGCAAATTTTTCATGTCATCATTGAAGATTCTGTATTAAATCAACAGGCCATGCTAGCAGAACGCGCCAACCCTGGAAGTACACTGCCATTAAATCGTGTAGCGTTTCTTGGTGATAAGGGTTCATATTCGTACCTTGCAACACAAAAGTACTTTTCGCGTCGCCCCGGAGAATTACTTGAAATTGGTTGCCAGAGCTTTGCCGAAATTATCCATAAGGTAGAAAATACCGAAGCTGATTACGCAGTTTTACCCATTGAGAACACTACCTCTGGCAGCATTAATGAGGTTTACGACCAATTACAGCATACGCAGTTAAGTATAATTGGCGAACTCACCCACCCTATCAGACATACACTGCTAGTCGGGACAAACACTAGCATCGATAAAATTAAAACGCTTTACGCCCACCCACAGGTGTTTACCCAGTGCAGTCACTTCCTAGCTGAACTTGGTAATGTGGAAGTGAAAACGATGGATAGCACGTCCTCAGCAATGCTTACAGTAAGCGAGCTTCAACGAGACGATGTAGCCGCTATAGGTAGTGAAGCCGGTGGTAATCTTTATGGCCTTATGGCAATAAAGAGTAACCTCGCTAATCAAAAAGAGAACCATAGTAGGTTTATCGTTGTTGCAAGAAATCCAGTAGTAGTGCCGCTACAAGTTCCAGCAAAGACAACGCTTGTTATGTCCACGGTTCAGAAGCCCGGCGCATTAGTAGAAGCCCTTATGGTACTTAAAGACAACAGTATCAATATGACCAAGCTAGAGTCTCGCCCGATTCCAGGCAACCCATGGGAAGAAATGTTCTATATTGATGTTGAAGGTAATGTAGAAGATGGTCCAGTACAAAAAGCGCTCGACGCATTGCGTAGTATTACTCGCTATATCAAGGTATTAGGCTGCTACCCAAGCGAAGAAATTAGTCCAACAAAAGTTGCTGCGGCAAGTGCGCTTACGCAATAACTAAGTGCCTCTGAGTGTTATCGCTGCTGAACAGCCCTATAGTCAATACTTGGGCTGTTCAGAAATACATTTACACCACAAACTATGACCTAGCGCAAAGTTTTGCCAGTTGTCATCGTAGTAAACTACAGTCGGAAAGTGTTTTATCGATAAGTAGGGTGTAAGTTGTTATGCAGGCATTTTGGCAGTTATACGATGTTATAGAACGAACGTTCTTCTACACACTCACACGAAAAATAGTGGGTAACATAACGTTTTTGTTTCTTTTTCAAGTTGCTAATTTCTATCTATTCTATCAAGTTGCTTCAGCCCCCTCCGATGAACGTTCCTCCCTTTTTTCTGCCATGATCACATTATCCGTGCTTGGGGCCTTTAGCTTTGCTTTTACTATTTTTTATTTGCATTACCTCATCGTACGACCAGTAAACGCGCTACTTAATACGCTAAACGACATAAATCATACTCAGGGTAATTTAGCAACGCGTTTACCTGCTTTTACAAGGGATGAATTTAGAGATGTCTCTCAAGCTTATAATTTATTCGCTGATAATCTCAGCCAATTGATCAAATCCATTAATCAAGATGCCGAAAAAGCATCCACGGCTAACGCGGTTATGGTCACTGCCATTGAAGAAGTGAGTCAGCAAGCCTGCACACAAAAGTCGCTCAGTCATGTTATTAGTACATCGACACATACGGTCAGTGAAAGCATCGACGATATTGTAAGCGCTGCAGATCAGGTGAGTACGACTAACACTATTAACCTTACTAGCGCCAAAGATGCGAATAACAACCTGTTATTGTCGCATCAACAAATTGAAAAAATAACGACCCTGCTGCAACAGTTTTCAACGACGGTCTCGGGGCTTCAAGACAACGCAGATAATGTGCGGAATATTCTCAAAATGGTGGAAGAGTTTGCCGACCAAACAAACTTGCTTGCACTTAACGCCGCGATAGAGGCAGCAAGGGCCGGTGACGCCGGAAGAGGGTTTGCTGTGGTCGCGGATGAAGTACGTACACTTTCAGCTAAAGTAGCTGATGCCACCCAGAAGATTAGTCACTTCCTAAACGATATGGAAACGTTAGTGGGAGAAACCCAAGAAGAATCAACAATGCTTATCAGCGCATCTGATTCGATGAAAGTTAACATTGACACTACCATTACGCTGTTTGACAAAATGATGAAAGACTTTGAGCAAAATATTGACGCGTTCAAAGTCATATTGTCATCAGTGAGCACACTGCAACAACAACATGAGCAAGCCACAGACAACGTAGAACATATAACACAGTTAAGTGACAATATTCAGGCCCAAATGGTCGTTACAAACCGTGAAGCCCAGCAAGCACAAACTCTTGCACTTGCCACTCAGAAAGGATTAAAGCAGTTTACAAACTAGTTGAAGACGCGCGCTTTAAACGCGCAGTCTTGCTAGCTTACTTATCGCGAAGAAGCTGACCATCGTCAGCTTTCAAAAGCATTTGCTTGCTGTCGACAAGACACTTTTTAGCATAGTCGCCAAACCACGCCCCTACTCGCATAAACTGCTCTACAAACCCTTTTTTATCGCCCTTTTCCAGTAATGTAAGCGCCAACCCAAATCGTTCGTAAAAACGACGTAGTAGCGCAAAGTTGTCTGGGTTATTGAAAATAATGTCTGCATACAGTTGGGGAGACTGCGCAAAGAGACGCCCTACCATAGCGAGTTCAAGGCGATAAATGGGTGAACTAAACATGGTAAGCGACTCAAGGTTAGGGTTTTCCCCTTTTAAGTGTTGTCCGTACACAAAGGTGTTGAAATGTCGCATTACCTGAATATAGGCCATGGCTTGATCATGCTCATTGGCACTAGAGTCGTGAATAGTTGCCCCCCAAATTCGCATTTGCTCAATAAGCCATGCATATTTATCACTGTCCCGACCGTCGCAGACTACGACAACCTGCTTTATCATCCCAGGGGCATCAGGCCCAAACATCGGGTGGAGACCAACAACCGGACCTGAGTGTACGGCCAACATCGCGTCAAGCGGTTTAGCTTTTATACTCGTGATGTCGGCAAGCACACACGTTTTGGGTAGCATGGTAAGCTTGCCAATTACCGATTCGGTTAAATTGATAGGAACTGCAACTACGACCAAAGATGCTGAGCTTAATACCGAGTGAGCACGGCCGCTATCCCAGTCATCTTTTTCAACCACCGAAACCGTATAATTACTTCGCTCAAACAAGCTAACGAATACACGCCCTAATGCGCCTGCGCCACCAATGACAACTACATTATCAAGATCTGGCTTTACACAGCGGTAGTTGTTGTTTTGGGTGTGGTAGGATTCACGCATTACACGGCGCAGTAGATCTTCGGTTAGGTCAGGAGAGACACCAAGCGCTTCGGCCTGCGCTCGCCGAGAAGCAATAAGGGCTTTTTCACGTTCAGGAACATAAACAGGCATACCTGCCTGTGCCTTAATCTGCCCTACTTGGGTGGTAATTTTATTGCGTTTTGCAAGTAGCTCGACGAGCTGTGTATCCAGCTCGTCAATACCTTCACGCAGCGCAGAAAGTTGCTGCGAAAAATCGGCCATATTGCGTATTCCTTGAATCAAATGGCACGGATACGTCGGCTTAAGCCACCGTGCGCTTATTTTGACGTAAGGGTAACACAGTTATTAATTTATCTCTGGTTTGAGCAATCAAGTTTTCTGTGCTTTCCCAGTCAATACAACCGTCTGTTATGGAAACCCCGTATTCAAGTTCTTCAGGCTTTTTCCCATCGGCATTCTGATTACCAGGTTTTAAGTGACTCTCTAGCATGATGCCAATAATAGATTGATTACCTTCGAGTATTTGATTTACTACATTCTGAGCAACCAATGGCTGGCGGCGATAATCTTTTGCCGAATTTGCGTGACTGCAGTCAACGACTAGTCCAGCAGTAAGGCCTGCGCCTTCTAATTCCAACTCGCATTCAGAGACACACACAGAATCATAATTTGGCTGCTTTCCACCACGTAAAATGATGTGTCCATCAGGGTTACCGCTTGTACCTATGATGCTCACTTGCCCCTGTTTGTTAATGCCCATAAAACGATGCCCTGATGCAGCAGACTTAAGTGCATTTATGGCTATATCTAAACTACCGTCAGTCCCGTTTTTGAAACCAACAGGCATTGAAAGTCCACTGGCCATTTCACGGTGCGTTTGTGACTCAGAGGTACGAGCACCAATAGCTGCCCAACTAAATAGTTCAGCAAGGTACTGAGGACTTATGGGATCCAGCGCTTCAGTGGCTACAGGAAGCTCTAACTCAGCTAACCAAATAAGTAGTTCACGCGCTTTGCGTAGACCCGTTTCGATATCAAAACTACCGTCAATATGCGGATCGTTAATCAGCCCTTTCCAACCCGTTGTCGTGCGCGGTTTTTCAAAATACACTCGCATTACAATAAATAAGGTATCTTTGCATGACTCATGCAGCTCTTTCAGTTTTAGCGCATACTCTTTCGCTGCTTCAACATCGTGGATAGAACAAGGCCCACACACTACAAGCATTCTGTGATCTCGACGGTGAATAATGTCTGACACGATTTTGCGTGAGGCAGAAATTGCTTCTAGGGCTTTATCTGATACCGGTAGTTCGGCGCTTAACGCTTCTGGAGTAATAAGTACGTCTTCTGTACTTACGTGAACATTGTTGACTGTGTCCTTAATCATGGGAGCTCTCTTAACTTTGAAACCTAAAAAATAAAACGTTAAAAGAGTATGCAACCTGCATGTAAACTTTATTGTACAACCAGCTTTTTCTATATTTCTTTAACGTCATTGACTTTTTAACAACTCACGAATGACAACGCAAGCATTACCGAATAATACTTTAATCTAGTCTAGAATCTTAGGGAATCAACGTGATTATTTGTCAACCAAACAATCACCAGGTCGCTTTTTAATCAGTAGTGAAATAATAATGCGAATGTACGCTAACTTACTGCGTATGAAAAATGCGATTAATGATAATAACCACAGTTAATTTCTATAAATCGCTAATATGTAGGAAAATAAGGGCAAATAAGAAAATAAGAGCATTATTATGGATTTAGTCAATATAACCTATCACGGTGATGTCGCCCTACTTACCATGGAAAATGGTGAAAACCGTCACAACCCAAACTTTGCTGAAGCAATGCTTGCCGCGCTTAGTAGCGTTTTAGAAAACCCGGACTGCAAAGCGTTGGTGTTAACCTCAAATGACGAAAAGTGTTTTAGTTTGGGGATCGACACAGAGTGGTTGATGCCAGCAATGAAGGCTCAACAATTTAGTGATATCAAGCAGTTCATGTACAACATGGATGAGGTTTTTAAGACACTGCTATTATTCCCCTTGCCTGTTATAGCAGCAATAAACGGCCATGCTTTTGGTAACGGCGCTATTTTAGCGTGTGCATGTGATTTTAGGTTTATGCGCTCAGACAAAGGCTTTTTCTGTTTTCCTGAAGTCGATTTATCTATACCGTTTTTGCCCGGAATGATTGAATTCGTGAAAAAAGCGTTGCCCTACCATCGGTTCAACGAGATGAAATTATCAGGAAGACGTGTATCTGGAAGAGAGCTTGAACAAGATCATGTGGTTGAGAAAGCCTACGATACACACGCTATGCTGATGGAAGGTGCGTTGAATTATGCAAAAACCTTTGACAAGAAACGTGGCATATTCGGGGAACATAAAAGGCGGTTACACAAACACATCATCGAGACTATCGAGAGAGAAAATAAGCCGCTTATTGAAGCACTTTCGCTCGTAATCCAATAAGCGTCGACAACAACTTAGCACATTGTCATTTACAGTGAGAAGTAGAAGTTCTTCTCACTGTATTTCCGGGTTGCCCTCATCTATTTCGATAAAATCAACGCCATATCGACGTAACATAGTGCGCCATTCTGGTGTATTAAGCTCACTCTGTAATCGCTGATTAAGATGAGATTCTGTGCGACTTAAATGACGAGGCACTAACATGTGCCTAAAATATTCCTCATGAGGTACTTTGGAAATGTGAATACTTTTTATGTAGTCATTTTTATCGTACAGATAGGCCAGCGTGCTTTTGCTAACAACACCGAAGTTGACCCTCTGGTGTTCAATCATATCAATGATTTGTTCTTCTGACTCAGTGTCAAATCGCTTTAACTGACCATCTTCAATAGCGTTGTTAAGACCGACGTAAAAAAGCCCTCGAACACCGGCCATTGCCTTGTCAGACAATTCATCAACTTGGAATTCGAATGGCGTATCGGCATTCGAAACAATTTCGTCCTTATCTTCAATAAAGGGAATTGACCATAAGTATTTCGTTTTATCACCATCGGAAAACCAATGTGGGCTTACGCCAATTACGACGCCTTGAAGATCATTATTCTCTAGCAATTTATTAATTCTTTTTCTTGGCATATAGGCCAATTGGTATTCAACCGTTTCATCGCTTAGCAAAGATAACATATCGTAATAGAGTCCAGAATTGACGGCTTCATCGATGATAAAAGGGGGTTTGAGGTGATATGAATAGACGGTTACAACACTCGGGCTCCGTTCTCTTTCATTGGCAAAAAGCGAAGCGCTTGCGAAGAAGAGCAGTATGACTATCGCCGTTCTTAACACCAATGTTAAGCGTGAGGATATAACAGCGTCTGTGTGAGTAGTGCAATTACCAACAAAGGACAATTTAGCCAATCTTTTCATCGCCTTAAGGGAGCGGGTTATATTAGATTAAACCATATAACAAAAATTTAACTAGTATGACCTCTTTTCTAAAGCTGTAATTCGACCGTGATTTAAGGTAAACGAAAAGCGCGTTTTTTGTGTGTGCGTTTATGAAAGAGGTCTATATTCCAGTTCCAATAAACCGAACCTAATCGTAAAAAGACGGTTACGATAAGTGCGCCTAAGATACACCAAAAGTAAGCAATATCCATCGCAAACAGCGCGGCATACGTTAACCCACCAGCCAAGCAAGTACTTGCATACAAATCACTTTTCATAACCAACGGGACCTCTCGACATATAACATCACGCATGAGTCCACCAAAAATACCTGTAACTACTCCCATTGTGAGTGCTACAAGCATGCCTGTACCTTCAATAAGCGCCTTTTCAATTCCTACAATATTGAAAATAGCCAGGCCAATTGCATCCATTACAATGAAAAAGAAGTTTGCGGGGGAAGGCATATAACGCACAAATAAAATAGTGACTAAAATCGCGGTGTAAGTTGCAAAAATATAGTCTGAGACCTCAACCCAAAAAATCGGTTTGCCTAACATAAGGTCGCGGATAGTCCCTCCACCAATTGCAGTGATCGCACCTACTACAACAATGCCAAAGCCATTAATTTGTTTTTGATGTCCCATTAACGCACCTGATACAGCGAAGAATGCTACACCAACAATATTGAGAAATAAAAAGTAGTCCGAGCTCATATCTAATTAGTAACCCATCGTGTTTAATCGAAACACGTATAACTGTTCAGTCGTTCCACTGTGATGTCTGTAAGACACAATGCGTTGATTAGCACTGACAAGTGGCATTAACTATTTTTAAGGTTTGCGGCGGGAAAAAGATCGAATTTCAGGCACAAAAAAGCCCGCTTAACGCGGGCTTTTTCGAAGTTAACAATAACGCAAGGATTAGTAATCTTAGTTAAGCTTCTCTTTGATACGTGCAGATTTACCTGAACGCTCACGTAGATAGTAAAGCTTAGCACGACGAACCGCACCGCGACGTTTAACTTCAATTGAAGAAACTGCCGGGCTGTGTGTTTGGAACACACGCTCAACGCCTTCGCCGCTAGAAATTTTACGCACGGTAAAAGACGAGTGCAGACCACGGTTACGTTTAGCGATAACAACACCTTCATAAGCCTGAAGACGCTCTTTGTCACCTTCGGTAACGCGAACTTTAACAACTACTGTGTCACCTGGACCAAACGCAGGAACATCAGTCTTTAGCTGTGCTTCTTCGATTTTTTTGATGATATCTTGACTGACTTTGCTCATCATATCCTCTCGTCCTAGTTAACTGTCATCTTGCTGCAGTTGCGCTTGGAATAATTCAAGCAAACGCTGCTGCTCCTCAGTCAGAGCTAGGTGATTTAACAATTCAGGGCGACGCTGCCAGGTTCTACCTAATGACTGCATCAATCGCCACTGCCTAATTTTTTCATGGTCCCCACTTAACAACACCTCAGGAACCTTTTGACCATCAAGTATTTCGGGCCGCGTATAGTGCGGACAATCCAAAAGACCGTCAGTGAAAGAATCTTCAACCGCTGAAGCTTTATGCCCCAGCACACCAGGAACTAGTCGAGCAACCGCGTCCATAAGGACCATTGCTGGTAGTTCACCGCCGCTTAACACGTAATCACCAATAGAGACTTCTTCGTCAACATGGCTTTCGATTACCCGCTCGTCGATGCCTTCGTATCGACCACAAATTAAAATTGTGCGGTCGATATTAGCAAGGCGCTGAACGCCTGCTTGGTCAAGGGGTTTCCCTTGGGGTGATAAGTAGATCACCTTACTGTTTTCGCCACCCACTTTCTTGGCGGCTTGTATTGCGTCAGTTAGCGGTTTTACCATCATCAGCATACCGGGGCCGCCTCCATAGGGGCGATCGTCAACTGTACGATGGCGGTCATGTGTAAAGTCACGGGGGTTAAAGGTATCAACCGATAATGTTCCAGATTTAACTGCTCGACCTATCACACCCTGTTGGGTAAATGGGGCAAACATGTCTGGAAACAGGCTAACAACTCCAAACCACTTTTCCGGTGTCACTTAAAACCCCGGGTCCCAGTCAACTTTAATGACCTTCGCTTCTTTATCTACCTCTTGTACGACATCGTCGAACACAAAAGGTATAAGTCTCTCTTTTTGACCAAAAGCATCGCCTACATTCGCTTTAACGTGAATAACGTCGTTTGCACCTGTATTGAATACTTCTTTCACCACACCTAAGTCGTAACCTTGCGTTGTTACCACTTTCATGCCGGTGAGCTCGCGCCAATAAACCCCTTCGTCACCTAAATCAGGCAGCTGTGAAGCATTTATGTTGATATCCAAGTTTTTGATGCGCTCTGCATCATCTCGGTTCTCAACGCCCACAATTTTTGCAACGAGGCTCTTACCGTGCGGTCGCCACTGGTCAATTTGGTATTCTTTTTCATCGCCAAGAAACCATGGCGTGTACTCAAAAATACCTTCTGGTGTTTCTGTATAGCTGTTGATTTTGACCCAACCTTTAACACCGTACGGTGCGCCAATTTTGCCAACAATCACTTTGTCAGACGCTAGACTCATCTATACCACCAGTTAATAACAGCTTACGCTGCAGATTTTTTCGCTTCTTTTACCAAGCTAGAAACGCGATCTGATAAGCTCGCGCCTACGCCAACCCAGTATTCAACACGCTCTAGGTCGATGCGAAGACGTTCCGCTTGACCTTGTGCAGTTGGGTTGAAGAAACCGATGTTTTCGATGAAACGACCGTTTCTTGCACGACGGCTATCAGCCACCACTAGTTGATAAAATGGACGCTTTTTCGCGCCACCACGCTGTAAACGAATAGTAACCATAAATGCCTCAAACTCGTTGTAGCGTTACCGTTAACTTAAGCCTTCGTTTGACGACTAAAAAATAGACGCCAATTAGAAGGCCGCCGAATTATACGGATATGGGGTCTGATTGCAAGTTTTTATCCGCATTAAGGGCTTTTAAATTAAGATAATTTTCCAAAGCGGTACATTAGCAATGAGGGGCATCTATTTATATGGTCTTCGTGCGCTTATCACTTACATTGGCAAAGCTATCGATTATTCAAACCACTTGTGTTGTAAGTCACGTATAGTGAAGCAAGAAACCGTTAAATTTATTGTGGAGTTATTTTGTCTAAAGGGCTTGAAAGCGTGTCTACCAAAGTGGTGTTTAAATGGATTGGTGGGCATTTAATGAATTACCGCACGCGTGTGGTTGGTGCCATTGTTGCTCTGTTTACTGCCGCCATTGCATGGTTAGCATTGGGGCAAGGTATAAAGTACGCCATTGACAGTGGATTTGTAGAAAGCGCATCAGATACATTAAATCAAGCTACAGTATTGGTCCTTGTTGTTACCGTTATCGCATGTATTGCCACCTATGCCCGCTTTTATTTGATGACGTGGTTAGGAGAGCGTGTGAGCGCTGACATACGCAAGCAAGTATATTCACATTTACTGTCGCTTCCCCCGTCGTTTTTCGCAGAGCTGCGTACTGGCGAAGTCATTTCTCGCTTCACTAGTGACACAACCATCATTCAAACGGTTGTGGGAATGAGTCTTTCAATGACACTGCGTTCGGTGGTTACTTTCATTGGCGCAATCAGTTTGATGGGCTTTTCAAGCCCGCTACTTACCTTTTGTGTCATTGTGGCGGTACCTGCTGTTTTAGTGCCTATTAAAGTGCTCGCGCCACAAGTACGCCGTTTTGCTAAAGAAAGTCAGGACAAAGTGGCTGACCTTGGTGCGCGTATTGATGAAAGCCTACATGAAATCATGACGGTACAAGCCTATACCGCTGAAGAAAATGAGCGAATGCTTTTTTCAAAGCAAGTAGAAGCTGCTATGGACGTTGCCAAAAAGCGTATTCATTACCGTTCACTACTTATTGGCTGCATTATGTGTATCAGCATGATTGCGATTATTTTTATCGCATGGGTAGGTGCTCGACAAGTATTGAATGGCGCAATGACCGTGGGCGAATTATCAGCGTTTCTATTTTATGCCGTTATGGCTGGCGGCAGTATTGCCACTATCAGCGAAGTCATCGGTGAAGTGCAGCGCGGTGTCGGAGCAAGTGAACGGCTTTATGAATTATTTAACACGCAACCGGATATTGCATCGTCAGTAGATAATTACAATAGCGCCAAAGGTGAGATTTGTGCCACAGCGCCACAAATCACCATAAATAATGTGCACTTCGCTTACCCTAACAGCAAGCCTTTGTTCAGCGATTTAAATGTAACAATCAAAGCAGGCGAAAAGCTCGCGCTCGTTGGTCCAAGCGGCGCAGGCAAAACAACGCTCTTTCAGCTATTGTTGAGATTTTACGACCCACAAACTGGGCAAATATGCTTTGACAGCAAGGCCATTCATACAATGCCGGTAGAAGCGTTACGCCAACACATTGCCGTTGTCACACAAGAACCTGTGGTATTTGCCAGCTCAGTAGTGGAAAACATTCGCTATGGCCGCCCTAGTGCCAGCGACGATGACGTGGTCGACGCCGCCAAACAAGCCTTTGCACATGAGTTTATCGACAACTTAGATGAACGCTACAATACACAACTTGGTGAACGCGGTGTAAAGCTTTCGGGTGGGCAAAAGCAGCGCATTGCCATCGCCCGCGCAATTCTAGCCAATCGTCCTATCTTATTGCTCGACGAAGCCACCAGTGCCCTTGATGCAATGAGTGAACGTATGGTGCAACAAGCCATTGATAAATTAATGCAAGGGAAAACGAGTATTGTGATTGCGCATCGATTGGCCACAGTTCAGCACGCCGATCGCATTTTAGTCATGGATAAGGGCCAAGTTGTGGGCGTGGGTACCCACGCCTCACTCATGAAAAGCGATACCTTGTATAGGGAATACGCTGAACTGCAACTGCTAAGTTGAACCGCATGCGATGCTATTAGGTACAAATGAACATTGCTGGATTGGTTATTTTTCAAACAGCACGTTCAAACAACAATATATAAATAGAATATCGCTACGGGTTAATAAATGAAGAAGTCTGTTTTTAATGCAGCAAAGACATGGACAAGTCTTTGCGCCTTGTTACTAATGATACCAATTGCCAACGCACAATTTATGGGCGATAGGCAGGCGAAACTTGTCGTTACAAAGCCAATCGAGTTTATGAACGAAACGCGCAATGTAGAGGCGGTAGGCAGTGCTGAAGCTGTGCGCTCAATTGCCTTGTACCCTGCCGTTTCAGATGAAGTCACCGAGATAAACTTCGTACCTGGCCAAGCCGTTGAGAAAGGCAAAGTATTGGTTCGACTTGATGACAGAAGACAACAAACGGCACTGAAACGCGCAGAATTAACCTTGGCCGATGCACAGCGAACAGTCGAGCGTTTAGCATCAAGCTATAAAAATGGCGCAGTGCCAGTAAGCGAGCTGGACCTTGCACGAGTGCAGCGTGACCTTGCAGAGGTGGCGCTAGAAGAAGCAAAAGCCGATTTAGAAGACCGTCATATCGTTGCACCTTTTGATGGCGTTGTGGGTATCACTGACGTAGAGGTTGGCGACCGTATAACCGAACAAACCCTTATCACTACCTTGGATAACCGCAGCAAGCTATTTATTAACTTTAAGGCGCCAGAGGCATCATTACCGGTGTTAATGAATGCTCCCATGGTTACTCTTGTACCTTGGAGTGACAAAGAGAAAACAGTACAAGCGGAAATTGCACAAATTGACTCCCGAATTAATGAAGCTGACCGCACCTTGCGCGCTCGTGCAATTTTAGACAATTCTGCTGACATTTTTCGCCCGGGCATGAGTTTTCGGGTAAATCTGAGCATTGAAGGTGAGCGCTTTGCTGCCGTACCCGAAGCGGCACTATTGTGGGGTGCTACAGGTGCTTACGTATGGCTTGCAAAAGATGGCAAGGCACAACGGGTAGATGTAAGTGTTCACCAACGTTTAAGAGGCACAATACTTGTGTCAGGCGAGATACGTGAAGGCGATACGCTTATCGCAGAGGGTGTACAACGCTTAAGAACTGGCCAAGCAATTACCACCGAGTTGGCGGGAGGGCCACAAGGTGAGTGATCCACAACTTTCCTCTTCAACAAACGATTTGCCATCATTATCAATAAGACGTCCCGTTCTTATTGTTGTATTAAACCTATTGATCGCCATTGCAGGACTTGCAGCTCTGAGCGGTCTTGAAGTTCGAGAACTACCTGATGTCGATACTCCGCGCGTTACCGTTACCGCCAACTTCCCCGGCGCTTCACCTGAAACGGTAGACGCTGAAGTCACTGGCAGACTTGAAGGTGCAGTTGCGCGAGTAAGCGGCGTAAAGAACATTTATGCCCAAAGCGAAGAAAACTCAGCGCGTGTACGCGTTGAATTTCGACCTGGCGTAAATTTAGAAGACGCAGCAAATGAAGTACGAGAGTCTGTAAGCCGTGTACAGCGACAATTACCAGAGGATGTAGAGCAAGTTGCTATCATTCGTGCCGACAGCGATGCACAAGCTGTGGTTAGCTTAGCAATTTCAAGTGACACACTTGATATGGAGACGCTGACAGAACGAGTAGATACCGACGTAGCCCCGCTATTTTTAAGTATTCCAGGCGTTGCCGATGTCACGTTAAATGGTGATAGAGAACGTGTATTACGGGTATCGGTTGATCCATTGCGTTTGACTAGCTTTGGCCTATCAATGACCGATGTTGCCAACGCCCTATCACTTGCCCCTTTTGATGTCCCTGCTGGCAGCATTCAGTCGGCCGAACAGGCTCTCATTGTGCGCGCAGATGCAACTTCAGTAACGGCAGAAGACGTTGGTGACATTGTGGTTTCAGGCGACATTCGTATAAACGATGTAGCCAGCGTGTACTTTGGTCCTGCCGACACGTCAAGTATGGTGCGTTTGGACGGCACACCCGTAATTGGCGTTGGCGTTATTCGCCAGGCCAGTTCTAATACCATCGAAATTTCAGATGAAGTTTTGGCAATGGTTGAAGATTTAGACAAACGCTTCACCGATATGAATATCGTCGTTACCTCTGACGATGCAGAGTTTATTCGTGACTCTGTTAAGGAGGTTGTAGTTTCACTGAGCCTTACTATCGCATTGGTGGTTGTTACCTTATTGGTATTCATTGGCTCGTGGCGAGCCACCATTGTTCCAGCGCTTTCTATTCCAGTATCGCTTGCCGGTGCGCTTGCCATTATCTGGGCAATGGGCTTTTCAGTGAACATTCTTACTTTGCTTGCCTTAGTATTAGCTACTGGAATGATCGTTGATGACGCCATTGTGGTATCTGAAAACATTCAACGACGCAGAGGCATGGGATTAGGTGCCAGAGCTGCCGCAGTGGTTGGTACAAGAGAAGTATTTTTCGCAGTGGTAGCCACTACTGCAGTGCTGGCATCAGTATTTATCCCTATCGCATTTTTACCTTCAACTGCAGGAAGACTATTTAGAGAGTTTGGTGGTGTGCTGGCCGGGGCTGTGGTTATCTCGTCTTTCGTTGCGCTGTCATTAGTACCTGCGCTTACTGCACGACTTAAAGTCAAAGAAGCGAAAACAAGCGGGCTTTTCAGCAAAACGTTTGGACGCTTTGGCAATGCGTGTCTAGGCCTTTATCAATCGTCACTGTTGAAGGCGCTTAAGTATGGCTGGGTTGTAGGCATTTTGAGCCTTGCAGCTGGCGGCGGAGCATATATCCTTTCTCAGAATATCGACAATGAATTATTACCCAGTGAAGATAGAGGCACTATTCGTATTTTTGCTCGCGGTCCTGACGGTGCAGGCCTGAACTTTATGGACAGGCAAGCAGAGAAAATGGAAGAACTGCTGTTACCCTATGTAGATAACGGTACTATCGATTCGATTTACACCGTTGTAGGGTCATGGGATCCAAATATCGTGTTCATTACTGCACCTCTTAAGCACTGGGACGAGCGTGATAAATCGCTTCAAGATGTGGTAAATGAAATACGTCCTAAGTTGCAGCAAATTCCTGGTGCGCCAGGCAATGCGTTTGGTGGCAATAGCCTTAACTTACGCGGCCAAGGTGGCGGCCTTGAAATTGCGTTAACTGGCGATACATACGAAAACATTTTTGCCGCGTCTCAAGCATTCGCAAGACAACTTGAAGATGCAATGCCTGAACTGGGACGCCCTCGTATAAGCTACGACCCTACTCAGCCCCAAATGCGCGTGAACATTGATAGACGTCGCGCTGAAGAGTTGGGTGTTCCACTCAACGACATTGCTAGCACGTTGCGGGCAGCAGTAAACGGTGACGATATTGCAGATTTAAACGTGGGTGACCAATCCATTCCAATTATGCTGCAAACCAATAACCGCAGTACAATAAACCCTTCTGATCTCACTAGCTTATATGTGAAAAGTAACAACGGGAATCTGGTACCGCTATCTAGTGTTGCTTTCATCACAGAGGAAGGTGTGGCGGCTGAGTTAGAGCGTCAAGCACAGCGTCGTGCTATTCAAATAGAAATGGAGTTACCAGAAGATGTTCCGCTAGCAGACATCGTTGATAAGGTACGCACACTGGCGCAAGACACGTTACCTGACGGTATAGGTCTCGTATTCCTTGGCGAGGCACAAACCTTTGAAGAAACGTCAAAGCAAGTTGCTCTTACCTACATTCTCGCCTTTGTCATTGTACTACTGGTACTTGCGGCACAGTTTGAAAGTGTTAATAGTGCAGTGGTCGTCATGTTAACGGTACCTTTTGGTATCGCAGCAGCGGTCTACGCCCTTTTCCTTACCGGTACAAGCATCAACATATACTCTCAGATTGGTCTAGTTATGCTTATTGGACTACTTGCGAAAAACGCTATTCTACTTATTGAATTTGCAGATCAACTTCGCGATAAGGGCTATGAGATTTACGACGCAATTGTTGAGGCGGGTAAAGTGCGCCTTCGCCCCATTATGATGACACTGGTGTCTACGATATTAGGTGGATTACCGCTTATCTTATCAACTGGTGCTGGTGCGGAAGCACGTAATGCCATTGGCTGGGTGGTATTTGGCGGCTTAGGCATTGCAGTGGTATTTACACTTTACCTAACGCCAGTGCTCTACCTTGCGTTAGCACGCTTTACTAAGCCACGGGCAGACGAAAGTGCAAGGCTTGAACGCGAAATGGAAGAAGCGCAGGCTCACCACTAACAAGCATTGCTATCCATCAAAAAAAACGCCACTATTAACGTGGCGTTTTTTATTTGTATTATGTACATACAGTAACTTATCTCATCTTCGTTACATTGCTCTACAAAACCCTTTTACTTTTGCTTTACCTACAAAACCTAAAATATTGTCTACCATATTCGTGAAGTAAGGGTTGTAGGTAAGACGAGCATGCACCTTATCGTTTTCTTTGTAGCCCCACGGTCCGTACCAGACGGTTTCGCCATCCTTACATCGGGCTTCCTTGTTGCTACCCTGCCCATTGTCGCAAATACGAAATTCACTTTGCGTACCGTACAAGCTGTTACTCGATGCGAATAAATTACTCATGTGTGACGCCGCACTTATACGTAACTCGGGTAACTGCATGCTTTGCATCAGTACATGTTGTGGGGGGAGTTCAGGCATAGATTCTCCTTGCCACAGCAAACATTTTCGCGGATGCGTAAAGTTGTCGCCAAATTGCGTAGCCACTTTTTCGGTATCAACTACGCTGTCTTTTTCTGCAACCGTCATCAATACCGGAATATGCAGTGTATTAGGTTTATCATCACGATTAAAAAGTGTCTGCAATTGATTAACGCTTTCTTGATATGCCGCAAACCCTGGCATTGCAGTAGAGTTGTAGCGCGAGGGATTATCTTCGTCTTCAACATTTGGCCATGGAAACAATGAATCGATATACGGTGCCAATCGAGACACAAAAAAGCGCGACTTAAACGCAGGCGAAAAATGTATTAGCCCTTCGATATCGGTGCGAAAAAAGCTTGCGATAGTCGTGAGATTGGCACCAGTAGAAAAGCCACCAATATATAGCTTTTTGACTTCACCTGAAAAAAGTTCGATGTGAAAATTGGTCTCAGTTTGCCACTGCTCATAACTCACAGACAACATATCACCAGGCTTTGTACCATGACCTGGCAGTAAAATTGTACGTACATGAATACCATCGGCACACAACGCGTTCGCTACATCGCGAAAGAAGAAAGGTGAATCACCCAACCCGTGAACCAATAAAATGCCTACTTCATCGTACTGTGCTCCGCACTCAAAGGGCATATTCATTGCAAGTTCTTTTGTTTTTTCCTGCTCGCTGCCAATGAAAGTACGGTTCTTTTGGATATATTCCTCAACCTTATCTAAATAGACGTCGTAAGGTGCCACTTTAACAGGGAACGCGGTGTCGCTAGCGCTAAACTGTGCGCTATGAGAAGAGTGACACCCAGAAAGTGATAATAAGGTTGTTGCAGCGACGAAAGATAACGCCGCTCTTTTAACGGATATAATAAAATTCAACTGATACTCTGGCGTAACTAACCGTTTCTACTGAAGTGTATCTTTACCAGAAATCAGTGCCTTTGCCAGCAATTTATGTGTAAGCAAAGATAACAACTCAGTTTCTTCTTCACTTCGCTCGCCGTCTACGCCGGTAATCGCCATCGCTACTTCTAGCGTTTTTGCAGCATCGAAAACTAAATCGTTTTTTAAACTACGCAGGTAAGTGACAGCGTCGCCCGTATCAATTGCTTTGCGGGTTTGATAAATGGTGTCGTTTAGAAACGCTTCTGGGCAGATTGGGCTTTGCCAGTCTAAAGAGTCAACCATGGCATTCAAATAGTCTTGTTCTGACAAGGTGACCATACCATCGACCTGATAAAGTAACACTGAGAGCTTGATTAGGGCTTGGTTAAAGCTTTGTTGTTCTGATAATTGCATAACATTCTTCCTCTTCGTACTGTACGCGGCAGTACCACAACATTTTCTGCATCCTGCAGAAACGAATGGCAAGTCCTTCTAAAAAAGAAAGATTTGCCTCTGTTCACCGCACGTCACATAGCATAGCGTGTGCGAATGACAGCAATACTACGCAGTGATGAACATTAAAGTTCACATTGTTAATTTTATGTAAACAACCTTTATATTATAGGTCTTTTTTTGCGTATTCCAAGTGTGCTATTGGCAAGATAAAACCGAAGAGTAGGTAAAACTGTGAGGTAGAATTCAAAAAGGCGTGGAAGAATGTCATTACATTATCCCGCGCCTTTTATTTAACTGAACAAACAAGGTGAGTTAATTCGTTACCTTAAGCCCAGCGTAATATCGTTGATGTAAAAATTACCAGTATAGACTTTGTCATTATCGCCGTGGGGCTCTAAAGCAAAAAATTGTTTATCTTGATCATCGAGCGCTTGATACCCCCCAATTACCTGATAAATCCACACCTCAGGGTCAAATTCTAGGGATTTCTCTTCAAAGTAATCCAACGCCGTCTTAGGTTGGCCTGAATCAATCACATCGCAGAAATAATCCTCAACGGCTTTTTGCAGTGGGTCTTTTTCCAGCGAAACGGTTGATTGCTCAGTCACATCAATATCGACAGGCTTGCTATCTTGATGTTTGTTTTGACGTTTATGCACATGGGTTAACGACGCAACAATGTATTGATAGTCAGCTTCGTGCTCAACATTGTTCACGTCAGGGCTTGCATTAACGATGGTGTTTGCAGACTGATTAAACAGAACAGGAACGTTAGTCAAGTTTGCATAGTTACCCGGCGTAAAGTCTGGTTGTTGCTCCATATGCAACAAGAAACCCTTTAACAAACGTGTGCGGCCTTGGAACTCTCTGAATCGTCCTAGCAAATCGAGTAAGCGCGCTTGCACCACTGACAGTTCTTGCGCTGCTTTTGCAAAGCGTTGCTGTAGCGAAACCACTAATAAGTGACGTAGTTCGCGATTAGATCCAGCGAGCTCACTGAGCTCATCAAAACGAAAACACTCAAGTTGTGAGAGCAAGTCTGTCACCTGCCCTTGTGCAAGTTCGTTTTCACGAATCTTCGCTTCTACAGATGAAACATAACCAAATTCATTATTGATGCGCCCAAACATGACGCGAACACTGTTACTGAGTGACTCAGACAGTTGATACACATGTTCGGTTAAATCTCCCATATGGGCAGCGGCTTCATTGTATTTGTTGTAATGAAGCGCCTCTTTATAGTGTTCTGTCAACGTTTTAAGGCTTGCCAGCGAAGCACCAATATTGGCGTTAATAGTACGATTTCGCTCGTCTTGAAGGCTTCCCTCCAACAAACTTCTTACCGCACTTTTAAGGCGCAACTCGCTTTGCGCTTCAGGGCGCCAAAGCACGCCTAGCTGCACCAATTGTTCAAGCACTTTTGGGCTATGGTCGCGCTCTTTCACTGAGCCATTGATATAAGCCTGCATAATTAAATCACTATGACGCCCCAAGGCGTTAAGCAATTTAGTGCCGGCTTGTATTAGCACCTGACTCATATCAAGCTACCTTGCGAAATGGCGGCCTCCGCTTGCTCTGACAAGCTAAGGGCTTCGGTTTCATCAATAAATCGCAACATTTCGTAAAGGTGCTCGATTTTTCCTGTTCCCAAATAAATTTGTTTGTCTGGATTAGGCTTAATCAAATACCCCATCTCCGTCAGCCGCTTAAACACTTGCTTAAGCTGACCATCTAAATTCACACTGGTCGAGCCGAACATGCGATAACGCGAGATTTTTTCTAACTGCTCCGCATAAGCAGGTGTATCTTCAATGGTTGTTTGCAGTTCGTTTAAGCGAATGGCACTGCCCATTGTGATAGGCATGTCAGATTCATTAGCTTGTTGTACCAACAACAACCACTCCACCAGCGGAACGAGGTTTGACGCGGTATCTTGAAACTGCTGCGTCAGCACTTTGCGCTCACTTTCACCAATGGTTAGGTAGCTTGCAAAGAATACATCACCTTCTGCAGTGGTAGATAGCGTGCGATTAAGCAGCGTAAGATGTGGCTCAAGTTGTGCGGCATTGTCACGACTTTTTAGAAAACGCCACGCTTCTTCATCGGTCACCTGACAAATAAATGCGCCTTGTAAAAGTGCACTAAGTACACGGCCTTGTTCTGTCATCATGCTGATGTCTCCTCACCTGCAACTTCATTCTTTCGAGCCTTGATTCGTGCGGCAATAGCGCTCGCTTTTGGCTGTACCACCTGAAGTTGACGGGTCACCTTATCTATTAAATAGCGGTTTTCAAATAGCGTCAGTACTTCTGATTCTGGATTAGGGAATGCGCCAACTACGCTAATGTTATTGTTTTGACACGCTTCAAAGATTTTCTTCACGTTGTTCTGGTGAAGTGTACCCAATTCATCAATAGGCCAATGCACTGTGGCGTCGGCATCACCGCGTAATAAACGCGTGAACGCGAGTAGAAACTTACACAAGATCAGGTATGCCATACCGTGGCTTGATGATTCGTTAAGCTGGCGGTCGGTACGAATAACAAGGTCACTTTTTCCTTCTCGAAGGTGCAACTCGATATCCAATAGTTTGCTAATACCACCTGTTAATGCTGCGCGACCAAGAATATCAAGAACACGACGCATGCTCTGTCCGTATTCCTCTTCTGGCAACTCGTTGGCGCCCTCTTCCATCCAATGCTCGTAGAGCTTTCTGAACTGTTCAAGCTCAGGCCAGAATTCTAGTTCGCTTATGCGAGAGCGAATTTTCACAGCAGAGTCAGATACACCATCAAGGAATAGCTCACCGTCAACTTCCTGAGTAATACGGCGGCTTTGGGACACAATGCGTTTGTCGATATCAGCAAGTACAAAATAGTATTGCGATAGGTCTGCACCAAATATACGGCCTTGCTCACGTAAGCCTTGAAGCTTTTGCGGCACAATCACGTTAAGGAGCTGCGCAAGGTGCGATACCATGCGGCGGTGATCAAAGCTTTTGACGCCATGAGCATTTAATGTAGCGCACTCTTCTCGTGCCCGCTCCCAAGTGTCAGAAAGCCCCGTGCCCGCTTGTGCAGCGATAAGTTGATCGAACCGCTCTACATAAGCACGAATATCGCTGAGTAAGTTTTCACGTTCCTGAAGTTGGCTTTGTACTTCAGAGATACGCTGGCCTATGCTGACATCATCGTGCTTAATATCCGCCGTTTCATCACCTGCATGCAAGGTAAGCTTCGCCAACGACTTGCTAAGTGTTTTCACTTGCTCAAGGTGCTCGCTGGCTGTTTTAAGTGTGAGTTCAAGCTGAGTATGTTGTTCTTGCAGCTGCTCACGAGTGGCTTTGTAGGCACTTTGTTTGTTTGCTAGGTTACGTTCTGATTCGCCGAGAAGCTTACGAGATTTTGACAGACCTTCTTGCCAAACCACTTTTTGCTTAGTGAATACATTTGTGTACCAACGCTCGTAATCCGCAACTTTGTGGCGATGGGTTTCAGTACGCGCGATATCTTCTTTTAACTTATTAATTTGCTTCTTAAGTTGGCCTATTTCATCAACATCTACACCGCGATTACTGAGTTCACTTTCCAGCCAATCTTGCATGTCTTTTCGGTCTTGCGCCGCATTGTCTTTTGCTTTGCGCATATCACTATCGAGTTGGGATATACGCGCTTCACTGTCTGCGATAAGCTGCTGCCAGTGAAACTTGTGCTCAGTCTCTGCTTCGCGCTGCTGGTCTTTAATTTCGTCGCGACTTAGCTCATATTGCGCTTTCGCTTGCTTTTGTGCTTGTTGATTGGCTTCAAGCTTAGTTTTTGCTTTTTGCTTGCGTGCCGATAGTGCCTGTTGATATTCACTAAGTACCGTATCTCTATCTTGCTGTGCTCGCTTTCGACTAGCTTCAGCGCTTTTTACTGCGTTGTCTTTTTGCGTAACAACGAGTTCAGCGTTTCGAACATCTTCGTTAGCCTTGGCGAGTCGCTGCTCACACTCATTCTGCGCAGCTAAAGCGGCAGCTTGACGAATTTCTGCTTCTTGTAATTGTTGCTTTAGCGCTTGTTCGGTTTGCGCGTATTCAGGTGTATCAAGTTCGGACAACGCAAGCTTTACGCCCATGAAGGTATCGCTTGCACCTTCCATACTCGGAGCTAAATCAGTGCGTTCAAGTAACTCTGGGCGAATGACTTTGCCTAGTGACAGTTCCCAATCTTCAACATTAGCGCGCAAGAATTCGAGCAGCGCACCTTCTCCTGGATAAAGCAACGCATTAATTTTATTAACGGCTTTTTCTTCTTGTAGAAAAGCGTTTCGCGCTTTGTCTAACGCGTTAGAACACTCTCTTCGAAATTCAATGGCTTTATTTTGCAATTGCTGTGCGTGACGAAGTTCAGATCTGGTTGCATCTTCGTTTATAGACGCCTCTTTAATTGCGGCATCGAGAATATCCAACTGTGACTGTTCAAACTCGTTGTAACCGGCGTTTGATAATGACGCTTTCAGTTCGGCCTCAGAAACCTTTAGCGCATTGGTATTTTGTTGAAAGTCATTTTGTAGCGCATTTAACTGGCCACTGTAGTCATCGCGAATTCGACTCAGCGCTTCGCGTTCATTTTGTTGTTGCTCAGCTTTGTTTTCTGCTGCTTCTTGACGTGCAGCAGACATCTCTTCCAGTGTGATCGAGAGTCTTTCACCTAACTCAGCCAAACGCTTATTATATGCAGACTCAATATCTTGGTGCTTCTCAGTAAGTAATATGTAGCGGCTATCAGCTAATGACTTTTCATTTTGCCATTGTGATAGATTGGCTACGTCTTCTTTAAGCTGCTCAATGTTTTCGTCTTGCCACTTATCAAATTCGCGCTCGACAGTATCAAGCTCACTAGTGAACTTTTCTACATCTGCACGGGCTGATGAAATTACCTGATTTAAGTGGTCTCGCGTGTCGCCCCACTCGCTGTCTGTTTGCTTGCGCTGAAAGCTGTTTTCATCCAGCTCATTTTTGGTGGTTTCAACACGAGCGGCCAGATAGGTTTTATCAAGTTCAAAACTATGCTTTAGGTTAGCGAGTACCTGCTCTGTGCTGGTCAGCGCCATATCAGCTTGTTCTAATTTCGAAAACTCTGGGCGAATTTTATCGAACTGCTTTATAAGGTGGCATTCTTTGATCCAGTCATCTACACGATTGCGGCTTAGGCCCGACGTAGGTGGTGTTACGCCATCTTCTTCCAAAATAGCGGCAATCATCGCTTTGATGGTTTCCATCTTGCCTTCTTTAGAATGCACCGCCTTGGCCAGCTTTTCTATGTGGCGCATGTGCTTTGACGGTTCACACAAGCTGAAGATTTTTGCGTAACCTAAGAGCTCTCTTGCATTGTTGCTTTGATTTAATACGCCATGATCATTTTGAATAATGGCGCGAAAATCTTTGGTATTGAGCAGGCTTGTTACCATGATGTTGTTACGCTTCATAGCGCGTGCTAGCTCTGCACTGCTTACACTGGCGTGTTTACCATTTTTTTGTTCAATCAAGTAATCGTTAATATCAAACGGTTTACCCACCAGACGATAATTGACACCCGTTCCGTTTGAGCTCAGCACTGCTTGACACAGGTCACCTTCAGCGCGCGTATATTCATAGATGATAAAGCTAGACAAACGGGGGAGATACCAACGCTCAAAACTATCGCGCGTAGCAGGCACCACACGAGAAGGATATTCGCCATAGAATACGGGAATAAGACGCTGAAGTGTTGTTTTACCCGATGCGTTTGTACCACAAATATTGGTATGTCCATCAAGCTTTAGTTCGACCACGCCTGGCAAGTGGGTGTCGATAAGAATAATACGTTTTAAGCCTGCCATAGTGTTCCTGTGTTATATAACTCGTCTTTGATATGTGATCAGCAGTAGATAGCGTTCAAACTAGCAGGGCAGTGTATTACGATTTATAGACTTTGCACAGATATAGAGGCGCTTGTTGAACATAAAGCGAGCGAAATTGCCGTTTTTAGAAAAGCGCGATAGCAAATTAGGAATATTGCTAGCGTTACAAAAAAGCCTCTTTACAACAAAGAGGCTTTTGTTAGCGATAAAATATATCAGATTTATTTAGCGCGGAGGGAAACCGCCGCCACCGCCAAACCCGCCGAATCCACCCGGGCCGCCTGGACCACCAGGGCCTCCAAAACCACCACCCGGAGGCATCATGCCCTTCATCTGACGCATCATTTTCTTCATGCCGCCGCCAGACATCTTCTTCATCATTTTCTGCATTTGCGTAAACTGTTTAAGCAAACGGTTTACGTCTTGAATTTGCGTACCTGAGCCTGCTGCAATACGACGTTTACGCGAACCTTTAATCATATCTGGACGAGCGCGTTCAGCCGGTGTCATTGAGTTAATGATGGCTTCCATTTGATTGAACTGCTTGTCGTTTGCCTGATCTTTAATTTTATCAGACATACCGCCCATGCCAGGCAGCTTATCAAGCATGCCCATCATGCCGCCCATATTCTTCATTTGCTCAAGTTGATCTTTGAAGTCTTGTAGGTCGAAGCCTTTACCTTTCTGGACTTTCTTGGCCAGTTTTTCTGCTTTCGACTTATCAACTTTGCGCTCAACCTCTTCAATTAGGCTAAGTACATCACCCATTCCTAGAATACGAGATGCTATACGCTCTGGATGGAAAGGCTCTAGTGCATCAACCTTTTCGCCCATACCAATGAATTTAATTGGCTTACCAGTGATATGACGTACAGATAAAGCAGCACCGCCTCTTGCATCACCATCGGCTTTAGTAAGAATGACACCAGTAAGTGGGAGTGCATCATTAAACGCTTTCGCTGTATTCGCGGCATCTTGACCTGTCATGGCATCTACCACGAACAAGGTTTCTATTGGTTTAACTGCCGCGTGAAGCTCTTTAATTTCATCCATCATGTCGCTATCAACATGAAGACGACCTGCGGTATCAACTAACAGTACATCAAAGAAGTGCTTTTTCGCTTCGGCAATGGCATCGTTAACAATGTCAACGGGCTTTTGCAAAATAGTAGAAGGATGGAACGCAACGTTAACCTCGCCTGCCAAGGTTTCGAGCTGTTTAATTGCCGCCGGACGGTATACGTCGGCACTTACTACCATCACCTTTTTCTTTTCGCGCTCAGTGAGGTACTTCGCTAACTTACCCACAGAGGTTGTTTTACCCGCACCTTGAAGACCCGCCATCAATACAACAGCAGGCGGTTGCGCAGCAAGGTTTAGCTTTTCGTTCGCTTCCCCCATAACCGATTCAAGTTCAGACTGCACAATTTTGATGAACACTTGGCCAGGTTTAAGGCTCTTAGTCACTTCTGTGCCGACTGCTCGCTCTTTGACTTGCGCAACAAACGCCTTTACAACAGGTAAGGCAACATCAGCTTCAAGAAGCGCCATGCGCACTTCGCGCAGCGTTTCTTTAATATTATCTTCAGTAAGACGCCCCTTGCCGCTAACATTTCTTAATGTTTGGCCTAAGCGTTCGGATAAATTTTCAAACATAGTATGAAACTTCTTTTTATTTCAGACGTAATGCCCACATTGTAACGTAAAAGGCGGGCGTAACGTACCGCAATTTATTTTAAATTTTCAATTCTGAAAAATTGTAGACTGGTGTAAAAGTGGGCACGAGATAAACAAAATCAAGTAGATGGTTGAATTTACTTCCAAGTTGAAGTATCAATACCGACTCAATTGGTGACCGACACCACCTCATCACAGGAAGCAACATGAACACCCTTTTCGCCATATCCGCTGCTTTTTTATACGCTTCAGCCGCTGCGGTGTTAATTGGCAAGTTTGTCCATCACGAAGGACCTAACAAGCGTCTTGGTTTATCGCTAGCAAGCGTTGGGGTTATTGCGCATATTGCCTTTTTGATTAACGCGATAATGATTGCACCAGGCCAAGATATGAGTGTGACCAATGTACTTTCCTTGGTGTCGTGGATCATTACGGTCGCCATGTTGATTTTTGCCCGCGCTATCCCGAACCTTATTTTGTTACCGGTGGTGTTTGGGTTTGCCAGTTTCTCAGTATTGGCCTCTAAATTCATCCCCGTATCTTACATAATGCATATCGAGTTGCAGCCTGGTTTAGTCGTTCACATAAGCTTGTCGCTTTTTGCTTACTGCACATTAGTGATTGCATTTTTATACGCACTGCAGATGTCTTACATTACCTATCGCCTAAAACAGAAAGGGGCTTCACTGCTGCACTCTTCGCTTCCACCTTTAATGTTAGTAGAGGGCATTCTTTTTAAGTTACTTTTGGCAGGTACTTCGCTACTTACCGTATCGCTTATCAGTGGCTTTGTGTTTCTCGACGATATGTTCAATAAAACCTATGCACACAAAACGGTACTCTCTATCGCGGCTCTAGTGGTTTTTCTCATTCTGCTTGTGGGACAAAAACTTAGAGGATGGCGCGGCCGACAGGTTATCGTTATGACAGTGTTAGGCGTCATCTTATTGTCACTGGCTTACTTTGGAAGCAAGTTAGTTAAAGAACTCATTCTCTAATTAGCAAATTAGATAACAGTATTTTCTAAGCAATTAGCGTGTTTTCTGCATTTTTCGCTTGAAACAATGCCATCAAATTACTACATTTGAAGGCTAGTTAAAGACAGGACCCCCTAATTGGACGACATATCTACGAGTACGCTGTTTATCGCGCTCGGCGTACTCATACTTCTATCTGCGTATTTTTCTAGTTCTGAAACTGGAATGATGTCGATAAACCGCTATCGACTTAAGCACCTTCAAGGCGAAGGTAACCGCTCAGCTATCCGCGTTGCTAAGCTACTCGACAGACCTGACCGCCTTATAGGTCTCATCCTTATCGGTAATAATCTTGTCAATATTGCTGCATCGTCATTAGCAACGATCTTGTGTATCCGGTTATTTGGTGATTACTGGGGGTTATTTGCTGCTACTTTTGGTCTTACTTTGGTACTACTGATATTCGCAGAAGTGACGCCAAAGACACTTGCTGCGCTCTACCCTGAAAAAGTTGCGTTTCCAAGCTCAATCATTTTGCTCCCCTTGCTCACCCTGCTCTACCCTTTTGTAGCGGCAATAAACGGCATTACAAATGGTATTTTGGCTCTTTTAAGAATAAGTCCAGCAAACGGTAGCGACGATTCATTAAGCCGTGAAGAGCTGCGAACAGTTGTGTTTGAAGCTGGCACCATGATCCCCAAAAAGCACCAAGATATGTTGGTTAGTATTCTCGATTTAGAGAGTGTAACCGCGGAAGACATAATGGTTCCGCGCGCTGAAATTTTCGCTATCGATATCAACGATGATTGGAAAAAGATTCAGAAGTCACTTACCCATGCACAGCACACGCGAGTACTCTTGTACCGTGACAGTATTGATGATGCGGTGGGTTTTGTACACGTTCGTGATGCATTGAGACTGTTATCTAAAGATCAATTCACAAAGTCGAGTCTACTACGTGCGGTTCGCGAGATTTACTACACTCCAGAATCCACCCCACTTCACACGCTAATGTATAAATTCCAAGCCGAAAAAGAACGCATTGCGTTGGTTGTGGATGAGTACGGTGACATTATGGGCTTGGTTACATTAGAAGATATCTTGGAAGAAATCATCGGTGACTTCACGACGAGCATGGTGCCTGATCACAGTAAAGAAGCACATGTACAACAGGATGGGTCTGTACTAGTAGATGGCAGTGCCAACGTTCGTGAACTTAACAAAGAGATGAACTGGAATCTACCAACAGAAGGTCCGAAAACGTTAAATGGTTTGTTGCTTGAATACCTTGAAGATATTCCTGAAAACAAAATAAGCGTGCGCTTGGCGGGTTATCCATTAGAGATAGTCGATATTACCGAGAACATGATTAAAACCGTTCGAATTATGCCCGAGTACTACGTCGCTCCGCGGGATAACGGTACAGAAAGGCCGAATTAATTATCATCGACAAGGCGCTGCGCTCTATTTGCCAGTGCCTTTGCTTTGGCGGCTGCCACCTTGTCTGACAAAACTGATAGTTTTGCAATGATATCCTGAGTCTCCTCGTCTTCGCGTAAATCTGCTTCTGCCATATGTGATTGCAATGAACGCTTTAGGAGCTCAGGAATAGATTTGCTGTCCATTTCCCAACCCTTCAATAGAATAATTTCTGACACTCTCAGTCAATCTATCGACCATACAAAAATTAACTTAACGTTTTTTTGTAAAAAAGCGGGAATAGTTTTAGGTTGCATTACAGCCCTTGATAATGCGTAACTAACGTACCTTTGTGCTCTCTAAGAGAATACTTAACTACCGCAATAGAAGCCGTTGAAAACAAACTTGTTGTATAAGATTGACAAAGTTCATCGACCAAATAACTAACAAATGGCATATGGCTTACCAGGAGCATTGAACGAATGGGCTTTTTTGCATTTATTGCGGCGTGAACTCGCGCATCAATGTAGTCGCTCACCAGTTTGGGAGAGCCTTCAGGGATGATATCTTCGCTGCTTTCTAGTTTGTCAGCAATAATGTCTAAAGACACCATGTCGTGAGTTTGTTTGGCGCGACGGTATGGGCTTACTAGCGCTAAGTCCACTCGTCCACTCTCACAATAGTGATGTTTTAACCATGCCGCTGCAGCTTTGGATTGTTCTCGACCAACTGCCGTTAATTGCCTACTTCTGTCATCCAATCGAGGCGATTCAGCCTCGCCGTGACGCATAATAAACAAATAAATGTCGTCGTTGCTACTTTGACCTGACATAACATTGCGCATAGTATTAATGAAAGTATGGTAACGATAACAGAGAGCAGTAACCACGCATAGCGTTAAACGCCGAATAGTGAGAATTTTTATACATTATCAGTCGTTTCGCGAACACTAACTCAACCTTCGCCACGGCAGTAAGGCGTTTACGACTACTATCGAGAAAACGTGAGTAACACTATAAACTTTGAAAATGCGCACCACATTACCTTGCCTAACGGTATGCGTGCAATGTTATGTCACACCCCATCCGCCACTGAGTCCTACGTTTCCATGGCGGTTAGAGCAGGCCATTTTTATGACCCCCAAGACTGTCAGGGGCTTGCACACCTGCTTGAACATATGTTGTTTATGGGCAGCCGACACTTACCTAAACCTAACGCAATTAACGGTTTTATTGAGCAGCACGGTGGCACAATAAACGCCTGGACAGGCACGGAGTATACAAACTACCATTACAGCTGCACTGGCGATGCCCTTGCGCAAACGTTGCCAGCATTTGCCGACATGCTTCGGCAACCTTTGTTTGAGGAAGACTCGCTAAGCAAAGAAATTAACAACATTCACGCTGAATTTGAGTTTAAGAAAAAAGATGATCTACGCAGGCTTTATCAAATTCATAAAGAAACGTGTAACCCTGCCCACCCATTTTCTAAGTTTTCAGTGGGCAATAGCGACACCTTTTCAAAACACTCTGCAACTGAACTTAAGCAACGTCTAAAAGCACTCCATTCAACATATTATTGTGCTAACAATATGTGCCTGTGTATTGCCAGTCCCATGCCGTTTGACCAACTATCATCATTAGTAAACCAGTGTTTTGGTTCTTTAGAGTCAGGAGCGTTGGCGAATGATGACTGGCCCGCCCTTTACACAGAAAATGAACTTGGCATTCAAATAAACATCCATCCTTTGCAGGATGCCAAGCGAATGATCGTCACCTTTGCGTTACCAGCGCTGCAAAATGACTTTAGAAGTAAACCATTAAATTACATTAGTCATCTAATTGGTGATGAAGGAGAAGGTAGCTTACTGGCTTATTTGAAAGAGCAAGACTGGGCACTTAACTTAATTGCGGGTTCCGGCATAGAAGGCGATCACTTCAAAGACTTTAATGTTAGCTTTCAACTCACTCAAAAAGGACTAGAAAACAAGACTGAAATACTACGTGCGCTATTTTGCTATATTGAGCTTATAAAAAAAGCAGTGGATGAAGCATGGCGTTACGACGAAAAAGCCAAGCTAAATGCACTTGCGTTGGAATATGAGGAAAATGTCAAACCGCTGGGCTTAGTTGCAGAATACGCTCAACATTTATTCGTTTTCAGTGCCGATGAAGTTAACATTTTACGCTCAACAATAGGCAGTTATGACAAAAGCGTATTGGTGCACGCTCTGTCATATTTTACTGGTCAAAATGTTCGAATAAAAGTTATTTCAAAAAGTGAGAAAACAACCAAAGTCTGCGCATTTTACATGGCAGAATATCACGTTGAAAAAATAGACCCCGCCGTATTGGATAGTCTTGCGACACCGCCGTTAATTGAGGCTTTAAGACTTCCCCCCCCAAACCCTTATCTTGGCGATGAATATCAGTTAATACTCCCCGAGCAAGGCTATAACGTGCCAAATAAGCTAATTGATGATTCAGGCTATCGCTTTTGGTTTGCACAAGATCAGCAATTTCACAGCCCTAAGGGCGACATTTATGTTTCATATGATGCCGACAGTTTTTCTAACACCCTTGAGTCGGTTGCTGCGAAACGAATTTGGCTAGGTGCACTTAATGACTATCTTCAAGCAAAATACTATCGCGCAGAAATAGCAGGGTTACATTACCGAATTTACGGCCATCAAGCGGGTTTTACGCTTCATACTCGTGGTTTTACGAACCAACAAACGCTGTTAGCCAATCAGTTGTTAAATGCAGTAAAAACCTATATTCCCGATGAACGTGCTTTTAATCACCACAAAGCGCTTCAAACCCAGAGCTTACAGAATTCATTGCTCAACAAGCCTACTAACAGATTATTTTCACGTTTAAGTGTTTTGATTCAAAGAAATACACAAGCGCCGGTTGAGTTACTGGATGTAGTAGGAAATATTAGCTATGAGCA
The DNA here is from genome assembly GCF_028865455.1 of Alteromonas sp. 009811495. Lineage (NCBI taxonomy): Bacteria > Pseudomonadati > Pseudomonadota > Gammaproteobacteria > Alteromonadales > Alteromonadaceae > Alteromonas > Alteromonas sp. 009811495. Next base: position 1,381,256 of record NZ_CP113972.1, on the reverse strand, counting down.
AATGCTCCAGTGCAGAGAGCAGGCCTTTAGTCATTATTTTGTTGAAACCTTTATGCATGGCAATTGGGCTAGTGACGAAGCGAAGCGGTTTGCCAACAATGTGCGCGAACTCAATGACAGAGCAAATGGTAGCCCCCTATCGCGCGCGGTCTCTAAACTGCCAGTTGGTAAAGGCCTGTATCATGAAGTTTGCTGCGACCATGACGACTCTGCGATTGTACTTTACTTGCAAGCGCCGTCGTCAAGCTTAACGGACACAGCCTTGTGCATGGTATTAGAGCAAATGCTAGCAGCGCCTTTCTTTAACGCACTTAGAACAGAGCAACAGTTAGGTTATATCGTGGGTACCGGCTATGTGCCGCACAATCAGCACCCTGGCATGGCTTTTTATATTCAAAGTCCTCAGTGCAGTCCAAAGCACTTGTTAGACGCCACAACAGAATTTTTGTATCAACAATTGCAAGAAATTGAATTTTATCGTTTTTATTGGCCCAACATTCAGCAAAATCTTATAAAACAATTGGAAGAACGCGATCTTACCTTATCCATGAAATCACAACGACTATGGGTGAGCTTGGGAACTCAGGATTTCGGTTTTAACAGAAATGTGAAACTAGCGGAGCGTGTTAAAGCGTTGAGTTTTGAAGAAATTCAGGCCTTTGCAGAAAAATTAGCAAATCGCGAGTATTGCGGTGAATTGGTTCTTTATTCTCGCGGCAAATATGAAGATATTCCCAATCTAGAAAAACGTACAATCAACAGTATTTCCGAGTTCAAGCAAAAGATACCGTACTATTAAAGCGTGTTCACTTTTCCGCTATGCTTTTCGTTCATTCCAAGCGTGTTTCTGGCAATGAACGAGACGCGCGGGTTGTTTAATCCACTTAAGTACAGATAAAGCAGCAAACCCGACCTACTCGTCGTGAACGCATACTTTTCTCAATATTTACAACTTTTGGCCGATAGAATGAATCGAGAGAAAAGGATCTTTGATTAAGAAGTAAACCATCATTCCCTTAAACTTAAAAAATCCTTGTAGCGATGCGGTTAATTCGGCATATTTATTATTCTGGCTGTTAGGGAAGCCGCCAGTTAAAAACAAAAAATAATAAATGGCGTTTGCCAAAGGTGTGTAGGTGCGCTCAACCCTAATTTTTTCATTTTCGCTAATTTGGTTGGTTTTGTCGGGACTGTATGTTCATCCCGCAAAAGCGACTGAGGTTTCTGATCTTCATTTTACCGAAGTAAATAAAAAGCACGGTTTATCCAATACCGCTGTATTAGATATTGTCGAAGATAAACTCGGATATATTTGGCTCGCTACATCCAATGGATTGAATCGATACTCTGGCTACAATGTAAAGCAGTACCATCCCTCAGACATTGACACCCATTCAATACCTTCGGGCTACATACAGACTCTTTTCGTCGACTCCGACGGAAAACTGTGGATAGGTACTCAATCAGGCCTGGCGTTGTACCGCGCCGAAAGCGATGATTTCGAAGTTTTTGATAAAACCAATTCCGTTATAAAAAACGATTTTATAAGTGCCATTTCTGAGGCGAAAAACGGCGACATTCTATTCAGCGACACAAAGTTCCTCTATCGATTTTCGAAAGACACTTCCAAAATCAGCGTTGTAACTAGAGTTTTTGAAGAAGATAGCTTCATAAAAGTAATATTTGAGGAAGCTAATAGGATATGGGTAGGCTCAAATAAATTTGGTGCGAGAATCATAGACTCGTCAAGCAACGAGGTTTTCAGCCTAAGAAAAGTTAACCCATGGGCTATCTCATTAGATGTAAGAGCTCTCCATGATCTGCAGGTTATAAATGGAAATTATTGGCTGGCGACAAACGAAGGTATAAAAATCTACGCATCCAACGGCTTAATGGTCAAAGAACTTTTGGGTGAAGACTTAGGTATTGAAGGCGAGTTAAATTCGTTTTCAATGACGTTGGTTGATGGCGATATTTGGCTGGGGACTTTCAAAGGTCTATTTGTGTTTCCAGAAGCTGCAAAAATTGATATTCAGCGCTCTACATCTCTCGATTTTGTTCACTTAAACTCTGAAAACTATGACGTTACTGGACTTCCTTCTGCAATTCTAATGAAAGTTATGAAAGACAGAACAGGTGTAGTGTGGGCAGCAACATTTAAGCAAGGTGCATTTAGATATCACCCCGAATATGCCAGTGTCAATTTTCAACCGGTTTACAATTCCAATAGACGAGATGATGACAACTACTCAACGGTGTGGGGATTTGCTGAGTCAAAAGAAGGGGAAGTCTACCTAATCTCTCAACAACGCGGTGTGGGGAAAATTTCAAACGAGAATGGAGATGTTGAATTCTATAATATCTTCAGTTCATATGGCGATTCGCTTTCGTTTTGGGATTTAGAAATAGATGAATATGGTCGGTTTTGGGTAGCAACTTCTAATGGTCTAATGTTGCTGGAAAAATCTGGCAACGATCTAAGGAATGTAAGAACTTTCTTTGAAGGCGCTTTTATCGACCACATTTTTAAGAGCAAATCGGCAATTTGGCTTCAGCTTGGTGAAAGAAAAGTTTATTCAGTTAATTTAGGGTATGAGAGCTACACGAATATCCCTGATGACAACTTTGAAGTTAACTTAGAGGGTGATTTCGGAAGAATCTACGCGATTTATTCAGATGATAAACAAAGAGTCTGGTTTCGAAGCAGCGAAAAGTTAATCGTGTATTCTATTGACACTAACGAAATTGAAAAAGTCTTGGACGCTAAAGCCGGCGTGAAATCTATGGTATACGGCGTTCATGAAACAGATGACGGTATCTGGCTCACAACTCGTTCTGATGGTGTCCTAAAGTTAGACAAAACTACGCTTGAGGTAGTAAAAAAGCAGGACAGAAATAACAATAATGGATTTATCACCTCTACAACAGCAGTCGGGAATAGCATTTGGTATTCGGATACTGCGGGTATTCACAAAGTGTCACTCCCCTCGCTTACTCAATCAGATAGTATATCGAATGACCAATTAGAGTATAATTCGCTCGGTGAAGGTTCTGTCATTGCAACGTCCAACGATATTATTTATTTTGGTGGTAACAAGGGTATAAATAAAATTGCGACAACGCGTCAAGGCGCGGTAAGTAAACAACCTAGAACACTAAGTCCACAATTATATCGGTTCAGTATATTTGGCTCAAATCCTCAGAAGACGTTTGGTCTTTCTGAAATTTCAAGTGAAAACGCACTCGGTTTTAAGCCCCCTATTTCCAATATTTCGTATCAAGATCTTGTAGAACTAGATTATTTTGAATCTCGATTCAGTATCACTTTTGAACTTGTGAACCCAGTTTATCCAGACCAAGTCAACTATCGCTACAAGCTATCTAACATCGATAATGAATGGGTTTACATTGGCAATGAACGTACAGCTCAATTCAATAATATTTCATTCGGTGATTACCAATTCGAAGTACAGGCAAAGGAGCCTGGTAAATTGTGGTCGGAAAGTCGTTCTTTAAGAGTGAAGTTAGCTCGTCCACCCTGGCTACACTCTGTTGCTCTTGTATTCTACTGCATAATCGCGATGGCGGTTTTTGGTTTCATTATCCGTCAATATCAATTGCGCAAAGCAAACCAACAAGCCATTAAGGAGTCAGAGGAGCGTCTTAAGCTAACGCTGTGGAGTTCTGGCGATGAACTGTGGGATTGGGACGTGTATCGAGGACAAGTTTACCGTGCTAACACATGGGGAACACTCGATTTTCCGCAAGACGATATACGAACCACGGGCGCATATGATGCAAACATTCACCCGAATGATATCAATCGCGTTCAAGACGCATTGCGCGAGCATCTAGAGGGTAAAAGCGAATTCTACGAGCTTGCATACCGAGCGAAAACATTTAAAAACCAATGGGTGTGGATTCTGGACCGCGGAAAAGTAGTAGAGCGCGACCACAATTCACAACCGGTTCGAATGACAGGTACGCTTAAAAATATTCATCATCTTAAAGAAGCAGAAGAGCAACTAAACCTCTTTAAGCGCTCTATAGAGAATATTTCAGAAGGTGTATTTATTACCAATACACAGTTTAAATTCATCAGCGTAAACTACGCTTATTGCACTTACACAGGTGAAACACGAGATCAAGCGCTTGCCAGCTATATGCACTTTCATTTGTATCCTGATGCATTTACCGAAGAAATTAAAAAGACCTTGAAATCAAAAGGCAACTGGTCGGGTGAAGTTGAAAGCGTTCGTGTAAATGGCGAACGCTATGAAATGGAACTAAATATCGATGCAGTACACGATGAAGATGGCAAAATCAGCCATTTTGTTGGCGTATTTAGTGATATTACATCGCGCAAAAGTACCGAAAAAGAGCTACTTAAGCTTGCGAACACCGATCCGCTTACCGAGTTACCAAACCGCTCATTTTTCCAAGCAAGCCACCAAAACTTAGTACGTAAGGGAACACAGCATACCCTACTTTGCTTAGACATGGATAACTTCAAGAAGATTAATGATTCGTTAGGCCATCAAACGGGTGATATCCTCATTAAACAAATTGCCAAGCGTCTTCAACGTATAACTGGCAAGAGCGCTACATGTTATCGCCTAGGTGGTGATGAATTCAGTATTTTAATGGAAGATAATGCCGATATTCATACTGTTACCCATTACGCACAAAACTTGCTAGACACGCTATCTAGACCATTCATTATTAATAAGCAAGAGTTTGTCTTAGGGGCAAGCATAGGGATTGCATTTTTCCCTGACGATGGCACCTCACCACAAGAAATGCTAAAGAACGCTGATACTGCTATGTATTTTGCCAAAAATAATGGTGGTAATAGCTATCAGTTCTTTAGTGGTGAGATGAATCAAAACGCAGTGCGACAATTGCAAATTGAGAACCTTATTCGACAGGGCATAAAAGACGACCTTTTCACTGTCTACTACCAACCTAAGGTAGATATAGCATCGGGCAAACTAGTCAGTATGGAAGCCCTAGTGCGTTTCGAGCACCCTCAAAAAGGTATTGTCAGCCCCGGCCAATTTATCCCCCTAGCTGAACAAACTGGGCAAATTATAGAAATTGGCGAACAAGTATTGCGCAAGGCCTGTGCTGATACAAAACGTTGGGTTAACCAAGGTATGTTTAGTGGCCGTGTTGCTGTCAATATCTCGGCTAAACAATTTGAATTGCCAGATTTAGACGAGCGCATTAATAAGATATTAAACGAAGTAGGTTTGTCGCCGCTGCACTTAGAGTGCGAAATTACCGAAGGCACCTTGATGGAAAGCCCCGAAAATGGGCTTAGAATGATGAACCGTCTACGCGAACGAGGCATCCATCTTGCTCTTGATGATTTTGGTACAGGCTACTCATCGTTGGCGTACTTAAAACGCTTCCCACTTAATACGCTTAAAATTGATAAGGCCTTTATCGACGACATTGCAAAGAGCAATGTAGATAGGCATATGGCAGCAGCCATCATTAATATTGCACACAATCTCGGCCTTAAAGTGGTAGCTGAAGGTGTAGAAGAGGAAGCACAGCTTAATATTCTTCGTCGCTACGATTGTGAAATGCTGCAGGGCTTTTTGTACAGCCGCCCGTTAAACGCGGAGCGTTTCGAAAAGCTGCTCTCAGAAAACCAGAAACTTCACACACTGTTAGGCCAATCAAATTTCTAACTTTTAGTTATGCGGGCAGTTGATAACACCACTGCCCTTTCCCTTTGAACTTTAGATGACTAGGCACAGTTTTTCCCCTGCTATTCAAATATTTGGCACCTCATTGCCTAGCGTAACCCTACCATTTCTCTAGACACCGTCAAAACTGTGACAAATCAACAGCAATACAATACAAGCAATTGATTTAAAAACACTTTTTGAAACTGGCACAATAATAGCTTTAATAGAAATACCGAGTATAAAAACAATATATCGGTTTTGTTTGTTCGTTCAAAAAAATTAGAGGAATTTATTATGTTGAAAGAGTACGCGGTTGCACTAGTACTTTCTACCACCACGCCAGTAGCAGCAGATAAGCAAGAAGGTGCTAAACCTGTAAGCGACTCTCAAAAAGAGACTATTACTCAGCCACAAAATATTAAGCCAAAGTCAGGCGGTGGCGTTGGTGTTGGCTGGTAAGTCTACCCATTCCGAATTCTAAAAAAGAGAGCAAAGCTCTCTTTTTTTTCGTCTGCAATTTAACGGACTTTGATAAGAGGCTACAAAAGCCTAGGCGGCGATATAAAGGTTATTAAAGCCTACTGCATTGCGCCAATGAATATGTCGCGATATAGAGAACATAGGGAGTAATATAGGCCCTAGTATAAGGCCACCTAAAGCCCACTTTTTAGCATGCATTCCCCACTTGAACGCTTCCACGTAGAAATAGACAGAGCATATTGCGCTAAGTACAACAAGTGATATCACAGCGTCTCCTGAAACTTCAAATACACCCAAACTTATCAATTTAATTGATAGGTGCCTGATTAAGGTGCCAACAATTTGACTACTCAAAATTTAAACAGCGCGAATTTTACCCAAAAATGAACAATAAACCAGCGAAAACGAGCATTACATACAAAAAAACCGGGCAAAGCCCGGTTTTTAACACTATCTTTACTATTTAGTAAAAAGATTGATCAGATTCAGCCATCTTCACTAAAATGTCCGCAGGCGCAAATTTACCGCCTACTGCAGTTGCGTAATGATTTAATCTTGCGACCACATGCTTAATGCCAAGGGTATCCATGTAACGGAAAGGACCACCTAAGAATGGCGGGAAGCCAATACCGAAAATGGCACCTATGTCTCCGTCTCGCGCATTGCGAATCACGCCTTCATCAAGGCAACGAGCTGCTTCATTTAGCATCATAAGCACGCAGCGCTCTGCAACTTCTTTTTCGCTTAATTTAGCAGAAGGCGACAACCCAAGAAGCGAATAAATGCTTTCATCAACTTCTTTGCCCGGCTTTTTACCCTCGTAAGAATAAAAACCTTTTTGGTTTTTCTTACCCTTGCGGCCATCAGCTAACACCTTGTCAAACGCACTAGGTGCAGTAAAACGGTCGCCAAACGCTTCAACCAAGAAAGGAATAATCTTAGTGCCTACGTCAATACCTACTTCATCAAGCAGTTTTACTGGGCCCACTGGGAAACCGAACTTAACCAAAGACTTGTCAATATGTTCAATTGGCTCACCGTCTAGAATAAGGTTTGCGGCCTCGTTCATGTATGGGGCAAGTATGCGGTTAACATAAAAACCGGCACCGTCCTTAACAACCACAGGGGTTTTGCCCTGTTTCTTAGCAAATTCAACAGTTGAAGAAATAACTTGGTCTGAGGTTTTGTCATGAGCAATAACTTCAGCCAAAGGCATCTTATCAACTGGCGAGAAATAGTGAAGACCAATCACATTTTCAGGTCGCGCTGCTTTCGCCGCAATTTGCGTAATGGGAATAGACGAGGTGTTTGATGCGAAAATCGTACTTTCTTTGCAGTTAGTTTCGATATCATCAACCATCTTTTGCTTAAGATCTAGATCTTCAAACACCGCTTCAACCACGATATCAGCATCTTGATATCCACTGTAATCAAGCGTACCTGTTAATAAGGCTAGCTGCTTTTGCATCTCGCTATTGCGCATGAAGCGCTTTTTAACTTTCTTATTAAGAATGTCGTAGCTGTACTTCATAGCATTAGCTATGCCTTCGGCACGTACGTCTTTTATACGTACTGGCACACCCGCTTTAGTCGAGGTTACATAGGCAATCCCACCGCCCATTAAGCCGCCACCAAGAACACCAACTTTCTTCATTTTTTCTGGTTTTACGCCCTCAACGCCGTTTTCTTTCTTCATTTCTGTAGTTGCAAAGAAAATTTGACGAAGTTGGAATGACTCTGGCGTCATTACTAGCTTACCAAAAGCTTCTGCTTCAGCTTTCAGGCCCGCTTTCATACCATCATTCATGCCCGTTTCAATTACATCAATGATGTAACCTGGCGCAGGATAGTTGCCTTTAGTTTTTGCAAATGTAGCTTCGCGTGCCTTCTTGAATAACATGCCTCGGCCTGGACCTGTATTTTCCAGCATTTTATTCATAACGCCTTTTTGAGGCGCTTCGCGTTCAGGTTTGCGCTTAAGCGCAAATTGCTCAGCAACTTTTAATAGCACGCTGTGTGGAACCACATCATCAACAATACCGTACTTCTTCGCTTGCTTTGCTCGTGCTGGCGCACCAGTAAGCATCATTTTCATAGCTTGCTGAATACCAATAAGACGCGGCAGTCGCTGAGTACCACCACTGCCAGGTAAAAGCCCTAGCTGTACTTCTGGCAAACCTAATTGCGTGCTTGGTGAATCGGTACAAACACGATAGTGACAAGCAAGAGCTAACTCTAAGCCACCACCAAGCGCTGGACCATGAATGGCCGCAACAAATGTTGCTTTCATGCTTTCAATTCTATCGAATATGGCTTGGCCGCCTGCTGCGATAGTTGTGGCATCTTCAGCGGTCTTACACGCCGCCAGCATAGTAATATCAGCACCTGCAACAAATGAACTAGGCTTGCCACTGGTCAATACAACACCTTTAATGCTGCTGTCGCTCTCGATGTCATCTAGCATGGCTGATATTTCGTCACCGAACTCAGCCTTTAACGTGTTCATGCTTTCGCCAGGCACATCCATGCTAAGAATAGCAACACCATTGTCTTGCTTAGTAAGAGTAAAAGCGCCTGAAGCGGGTTGTGCTTCATTTGTCATGTCTTGTTCCTGACTCATCTTATTCTGTCTCCACAATCATTGCGGCACCAAGACCACCTGCCGCACATGCAGTCAGTAGACCTGTACCACCGCCACGACGGTTTAATTCATTCAACATCTGCGTGATCATACGCGTACCGGTTGCGGCAAATGGGTGGCCATAGGCAATTGAGCTTCCCATTACGTTGAATTTATCCATATCAATCTCGCCAGTTGCTTTACTTCTGCCCAGTTTCTCTTGAGCAAATTTGTCACTCGCGAACATTTTTACGTTAGCCAGTGTTTGCGCAGCGAAAGCTTCGTGCATTTCGATAAGCGTTAAGTCGTTAAGGGTCATACCCGCACGGTCTAATGCGATTGGCGTAGCATAAGACGGCCCCATCAGCATATCTTCCCATACATCGATAGCAGAAAACGCATAGCTCTTGATGTAGCCCAATGGCGTGTAACCCAGTTCTTTAGCGCGACTTTCTGTCATCATCAGCACCGCTGATGCGCCGTCGGTAAGTGGTGTAGCGTTAGCCGCAGTTACCGAGCCGTACTTTTTATCAAATACAGGACGAAGCTTCGCATACCCTTCTAGCTTAGAATCGAAACGCACGTTATTGTCGCGCTCAAGTGCACCTTTATATGGTTCTGCATAAGCCGTCATTACTTCACTAGACAGCTTTCCAGCTTCCCAACTTTCGGCCGCAAGACTATGAGAGCGGTGTGCTAGTTTGTCTTGATCTTCACGAGAAATTTGATGGGTTTTAGCCATTTGCTCTGCAGTTTGGCCCATTGAAAGGCCTGTTGAATATTCTGCTACTGCCGGAGGCACTGGCGCCAAGTCTTTTAACTTAAGACGCTTAAAAATATTGAGCTTCTGACCCAACGTTTTGGTCTTTTGAAGATCAACTAGTGCGCGAGCTAAGTTTTTTGAAACACCAATCGGCGATACCGATGTTGAATCTGCACCACCTGCGATACCGACTTGTACTGTACCTGCCATCATACTTTCAGCGATATTCACTGCAGATTGAAAGCTGGTCGCACACGCGCGAGAAACACTATACGCATCGGTATGTACGTTCATGCCGGTACCAAGCACGATTTCACGCGCAATATTTGGAGCTTCAGGCATTTGAACAACTTGACCATAAACAACTTGGTCAACCCACTCTTTTTGAACACCATGGCGAACGAGTAGTTCGTTTACGACCATTTTACCTAAATCAACAGCGGGTACGCCGTGGAAATATGTCGCCATTTTTGCAAACGGAGTACGTAACCCCGCGACAATGGCGATGCGATCACCCTCTCGGGTAGTAACTGATTGTTTTGTTGCCATAATGCACCTAAATTAATGACCTAATTGAGTTGAGCGATAGCACTCACATTAAGTGGTCAGACCTGTAATACACCCGATTTTTACAAACAATGAACAAAATAGCAAATTATGCCGTTAAGGTGTCATGATAAATGTAACATTTGTTAGATGGGTATACGTGCTTTCTGTTCATTGTTGATCAGCGTAATACGTCGCAGATTTATTGCGATTAAACGACTTGAAGAAAGATAGAATGAACCTTATATGGAAAACATAGTCTGTTTTGTGTCATTGTGAATGGTGTTTTAAACGTTTTCTTTAGAACATAAACCCATCGACTGACACTTCCTTAATAAAGATAACTCAAACGGAATTTTGCAAAATGGCAGCAGAGCAGTTTCAACAGTTACATGCTTATTTAAATCAACAAATCATTGGCCAACACGCGCTGACTAAAAGTCTTCTTATCGCACTTCTCGCCGATGGGCATCTACTTGTTGAAGGGCCTCCGGGACTTGCTAAAACACGCGCAATTAATGCACTTGCAAACGGTGTCGATGGCGACTTTCACCGTGTCCAATTCACACCAGATTTGTTACCCGCTGATTTGACGGGTACGGATATTTACCGTCCTGAAACGGGCGAATTCGTATTTCAAAAAGGCCCACTTTTTCACAATCTGGTATTAGCGGATGAAATAAACCGCGCGCCAGCAAAGGTTCAATCAGCGTTACTTGAAGCGATGGCAGAAAGACAAATAACGGTGGGTAGTAAAACGTACCCGTTACCTCCCTTGTTTCTAGTAATGGCTACGCAAAACCCACTGGAGCAAGAAGGTACTTACCCCCTTCCAGAAGCACAATTAGATCGCTTCTTGATGCATGTCGATATTGATTATCCAGGAGCGGAAACTGAACTTGAAATTTTACGCTTAACGCGCGGAGAGGCACTATCAGAGCCGCCAGTGACACCGCCTACCCTGACTCAAGACGACATTTTTACGTCGCGAAAAGAAGCCCTTTCGCTATACATGGCACCTGAGTTAGAGCAATACCTCGTTCAGCTCATTGTTGCCACAAGACAACCTGAAAAGTTTGACGCTAACTTGGCACAATGGATTGCAATGGGTACAAGCCCTCGAGCAACGATAAGCCTTGACCGCTGTGCCCGCGCCCATGCATGGCTAAGTGGGAGAGACTTTGTAGGTCCAGATGATATTCAAGCGGTGGTTCACAATGTGTTGCGCCACAGAATTATTCTGTCGTATCAAGCAGAGGCTGAAGGCGTAACGGTAAATGATGTTTTGGACAAAATTGTCACCACTGTAGCAGTACCGTAAATTATGATAAATGTTCAAGCACAGCTTCAGAAGTTGCTGAGCGATGGGGTGAATTTATCTACTGGTGAATTGTTGCGATATCAACAGCTCGCTAAACTGTTCAGTCTTGCGCCTAAACGAGCCCCTCAAGCTCGACTTGCTGGTAGCTATTTAACGAAGCACAAAGGCCGTGGTATGGAGTTTGATGAAGCTCGTCACTACCAGAGCGGCGATGATATTCGTGCAATTGACTGGCGCGTGACTGCGCGAACAGGAAAAACGCACACTAAGGTTTATCGCGAAGAGCGGGAACGTCCGGTTTTCTTGTTTTGCGATTACCTGCCTTCGATGACGTTTGGTACGCAACTGCTGACTAAAGCCGTACAAGCTTCACACGTGTGCTCACTGATAAGTTGGTCAGCTGCTGCACGCGGAGACAAAGTAGGCGCGCTTATTTTCAATGCCACACAGCATAAGGAAATTAAGCCACTAACCCGAAAAAAAGCAGTGCTTCGTGTATGTCATGAACTTCTTGAGCTACACCAGCAAAGCCAACAAAATAAGCCAAACAAGAAAAATGATGATGATGCGTTCGCGCAAGCCTGTGCCAGAGCACGTCGTCTCGCCCGCCCTGGCAGTTTGGTCTATTTAGTGTCTGATTTTCAACATCTAAGTACACAAGCTATTGGCCACTTAAATCATCTTACGCGACATTGTGAAGTGCGTGCGGTTGTGATCAATGATCCTATAGAATACAGCCTACCTTCTCTTACAAGTACGCAAGCTGTGAGTGTTTCTGATGGGAACACCCAGCAGCGATGGTTGCTTGGTGATGCAACCGAGCATGAACAATACAAGCAATGGCGAAATGAGCAAAATACGTTTATCAACGACATCCTGAAAAAAAATAATATCTCCCGTTTTACCGTTTCATCTGGTATTCCCCTTGATGACCAACTTCAAAGTATGCAAAGGGAGCAATTGTGATGCAGTCGCAGCAAATACCAAACGCTAACATATCTCCCCAGGCAACTATGCCAAATAGCTTACCGACTAATATCGCGCCAGTGGACGATCCTTTAGCACAGCTAAAAGATATTCACGTTCCAAGTGACGTAAACGCCTGGCCTCTTGATTGGGGGTGGTGGGCACTAGGTGCAATAATAATTGGCATTTTATACTGCCTAACTCGATGGGTACTAAACTACATTCGGTTTAATAAACCTCGTAAGCAAGCGCTCGCATTACTAAAAGAAATAAAACCTACTGATGATGATTGGCCGCTTGCGCTTAATGGCTTGTTAAAACGTACTGCCCTGACGTATTACGACCCACAACGCGTTTGTGCACTTCACGGTAACGCGTGGTATGCCTTTTTGCTGGAAAAAAGTTCAAAAGCCCACGATGATATTGCACAAGGCTTTGACTTACTTGCAAAAAACGCATACCAGAAGAGCTCTTTTGAAAGTGATTTCGAGCGCTGTTCTCAAGCAGTAAAACTGTGGCTGCTAAATGCTCGCTTTGAAAAAGCTGGTAAAGAAGCCGAAAAAGCAAGTTCAAGTAGCGACACTATGGAGGCTACCAATGCTTGAGTTTTCTTGGTGGTGGGTATTTTTTGCGCTCCCCCTCCCTTTTATTGTTCGATTGATTGTGCCAAAAACAGCAGATACTCAGCTAGCAGCGCTAAGAGTTCCTGCGCTTCGCCCACATGAAGCGGTATCTGATAATGTCATCGCCAAACGCACACTCCCGATGGTGTTAAGCGCGCTAATTTGGCTCTTGTTAGTTACTGCTGCCGCTCGGCCACAGTGGTTAGGTGAACCCATTAGTATTCCCAATGAAGGCCGTGAAATGATGCTGGCAGTCGATTTATCAGGGAGTATGAAAATAGATGACATGCAACTCAACGGCCGTCAGGTTAATCGACTAACTATGACGAAGTCAGTTGTTTATGACTTTATTCAACGACGTGTTGGCGACCGTATTGGTCTAATACTCTTCGCAGACACGGCGTACGTTCAAGCGCCTTTGACATACGACAGAGACACGGTATCAACCCTATTGAGTGAGGCCGTAATAGGCCTGGTCGGTGAGCAAACCGCTATTGGTGATGCAATTGGTCTAGCAGTGAAGCGTTTTGACGAACGAGAAGAGTCAAATAATGTACTGATATTACTGACCGATGGTCAAAATACCGCTGGTAATATCACGCCTGAACAGGCCAAAGAACTGGCAATCAACAAAGGCGTGAAAGTGTACACCATTGGTGTAGGGGCAGATAAAATGCTGATACAAAGTTTTTTTGGCAGCAGACAAATCAACCCGTCTCAAGAGCTTGACGAAGACATGCTAACCGATATTGCAACATCAACAGGTGGTCAATACTTCAGAGCTCGCAACGCACAAGAACTGCAGGCTATTTATCAACAGCTCGATGAATTAGAACCGATAGAGGGTGAAGCGAGAAAAATGCGCCCGCTAACAGCACTCTTTTACTACCCATTAGCGTTAGCACTTTTCCTGTCTTTATGCTGGGTTTTTGGCGCAATAGCAGCAAGCACTTTTCACTCTATAAACCAAAAGCGTGGATTGCGTAACGATAAGTCCATGGACAGTGAGGTGACAAGATAATGGATTTTTCGGTTTTACCTTCGTTTTTACAATTAGGTGACTTTCACTTTTTACGACCGGTCTGGTTTCTCGCATTGATACCTTTGTTATTATTGCTTATCTGGTTAAAGCGTAATGTTGCTACGCAGTCGGGTTGGCAAGCGGTCATCCCCCCCCATTTGTACCAACATATGATTATTGGCAAAACAGAGAAAGGACAGCGCCCCCCGCTTTGGATGCTCGCCTTGGTGTGGTTTATAAGCGTAGTTGCATTGGCAGGCCCTACGTGGGAACGACTTCCACAGCCTGTTTATCAATTAAAAATGGGGCATGTGATAGTGCTAGATATGTCACTATCGATGCGCGCCACTGACATGACACCCGACAGACTCACGCGTGCAAAGTACAAAGCCATAGATCTCGTCAATGCGCTTGGCGAGGGAGAAATGGGGCTTGTTGCTTACGCGGGTGATGCCTTCGTTATTTCACCCCTAACTGAAGATGCGAATAACATAACAGCACTATTGCCTAGTCTATCGCCAGAGATCATGCCAGTACCGGGCAGTGATCCTTTATTAGGCATTGAAAGCGCAGCACAACTGCTAACTAACGCAGGCTATAACTCAGGAATGATTTACTGGATTACAGACGGTATCGACTTTCAGCAACAAAAAGAGTTACAAGAGTATGTCTCGTCTATTCCCTTCACTGTAAATGCACTTACAGTGGGAACCTCACAAGGTGCTCCAATACGTCAATTAAGTGGTGAGCTACTAAAAGACGCCTCGGGCAGTATTGTCATTCCTAAACTCAACAATAGTGCGGTAAGTGGCGTTGTTAAGGCAAGCGGCGGTTCATTTGAAACATTCACGTCCAACGACAATGATATAAACGCCCTAGCCTCACTTTCTCTATCGCAGAGAAAAGCGTCAGATGAAGAAAAGCAAGAAGACAATAACCAAGGAGATCAATGGAAAGAAGTGGGCGCCTATTTGGTACTCGCGATGCTTCCGTTTGCAGCGTTGGCGTTTAGAAAAGGGCTACTGTTTGTTCTGCTAGTGGGAATACTTAGTCCAACATTACCAGTGCCCGCGCATGCGCAGCAAAATACGAACGTTGAAAACTCCCTTCCGGATCGCAAAGCAGAGACCTCGCTTTCTTGGTGGCAAAAACCTTTTTTGAACGACGACCAAGAAGCGCATTCTTATTATGAAAATGAACGCTTTGAGGATGCTTCGAGCCAATTTAACGATCCTTCTTGGAAAGCCTCTGCACTATACAAGTCTGGCGAGTACGAAAAAGCGCTTGATGCGTATGACGCTATTGAGGGCGCAGACAGCTTGTATAACCAGGGCAACGCGTTGGCTAAATTAGGGCGCTTTGGAGAGGCAATTAAGAAATACAGTGAAGCATTGTCTCTTGCACCAGATATGCAAGATGCAGCATCGAACAAGGCGCTTCTTGAAGAGCTTTTAAAGCAGCAAGAACAGCAGAATCAAGACAATCAGCAATCTGATGATCAACAACAAGATAGCGATGACAGTCAGTCAAGTGAGCAAAATGGTGAAAATGACCAATCTAAGGATGGGAGCGAGCAACAACAGAACCAAAATAGTGATGGGCAAAATCAACAAGATAATAATGACGATGCTCAACAAGATAATGGTCAAGACCAGAATCAACAAAAAGAGCAATCACAATCGCAAGAGAGTGAACAGCAGGATCAGGATGATAAAGATGCCTCGCAACAACAAGCAGAAAATCGTGAGTCTCAGCAAGACCAAAACGCGAATGCTGAGGCAATGCAAGCACAGCAAGGCGAACTAACGGATGCCGAAAAAGAAGAACTACAACGAATGGAAAGTTTAATGCGACGCGTGCCAGACGACCCTGCCTTTTTACTTAAACGCAAGATGCAATTAGAAGCACAAAAACGTCAACGACAGCGCATGCCTTCAAACCGGAGTGATTGGTAAATGAGAGTACTCTCACTATCTACTTATTTGATTTTATTTTTTGCCGTATTCGGTAACTCATCATACGCGGATGTTAACGCAGTTGAGGCCACTATCGATAGAAACCCTGTGATGTTGGATGAAGCAATTCGACTTACCATCACGGCCGATGGAAGCGTTGAACGAGACGCGTTTGATAGCTCTCCTTTGTTAAAAGATTTTGTTGTAGGTCGAACCTCTGTAAGCAGTCAAACGTCAATAGTGAATTTTGATACAAAGCGCACAACAGTCTGGACTACAACCCTTTTCCCTCGAAAGGAAGGCGTATTTACCATACCCGCGCTAACGATTGAGGGTAAACGTACAAAACCTATTGAAGTACAAGTTATTCCCGTCCAAGAACAAAGTGGTGTAGCTAGAGACTACTTCGTTACAACCGATATCGATTTAACTGAAGCGTATTTGAATCAACAACTGCTCTACACGGTAAAGCTCTATCTATCGAGCAATATCGAGCGCGGTAGTTTGCAAGCCCCCGAAATGCAAAATGCTGAAATCACTCAGCTCGGTGAAGATAAGCAATACACAGATATTGTCAATGGTAGGCGTTATCAAATCATTGAGCGTCAATTTGCTGTCGTGCCTCAGGCATCCGGAGAGTTTATTCTTCGCGGCCCAATCTTCACAGGTGAAGTCATGGCAGCAAATACAAATCAGCGCTTTGGTTTCTTTAATCGAACCCAGCAGATTAATCGCGTTGGTCCAGACATTACGGTAAATATAAAACCGATACCGTCAGACATTGATTATCCATGGTTGCCTTCTGAGATGGTGAGAGTAGATGAAGAATGGCCCCAAGGTGACGTTTTCGTTGCTGGTGAACCTGTCACGCGCATTGTGACGCTTACCGCGTTAGGTGTAGTAGAAGAGCAACTACCAGACATTCCTGAATTCTACCCGCCTAACTTTAAGTTGTATCCAGAACAGTCGAATACGACTACCGTCGAGCGCGACCAAAACCTTATATCTCAGCGTCAAACATCATTAGCTATTATTCCAACTGAAGCTGGCTCGTTTGTATTGCCAGAAATCACTATTCCGTGGTTTAACACGCTAACCGAGCAAACCGAATACGCCACTATTCCAGCGCGAACTATTACCGTTGCAGCCGCCAACACAAATAGCACTGCACTGCCGCAAGTACCTGATACTTCAAGCAACAAAAACGCCACCGACAACCCAACGTTGCAAACCGATACGAGTGCTCCTGTAACAGGTGAAGAAAAGCTAAACAATCAAACTGCGCACATTGAGGAAAGCGGCCAAAATAATTCCGTTTATTTTTACTTAATGCTGGTAATTGCCGTACTTTGGGCCCTTACACTAATCGCCTGGATGATAACTTATAAGAAATTAAAGCTCGCGAGTGTGGCTCCAATTAGCGCCGCAAGCTATAGCACGAATACGTTTCAGCATGGCGATGAGAAAAGTGCCTATAACCACCTAATATCTGTCGCTAAACAGGGAAAAGTGAGAGAACTCGACAATGCATTGCAGCAATGGCTAGCAACGCTTAATGATGGCAAAAGCCAACGAGCGATGCCTGGTGATATTGCTGAGTCAGCGCCTCTAAAGTCGCATATGGAACGAATTCACAAATTGCGCTTTTCTTCATCTGCTAAAAACAATAACAATGAACACAAAGAGTTGTCTGAAAACCTGAAATCGCTAGTACAAGACATTAAAGATACGAGGACAGCTTGGCTAAAGAGAACTAAAAAAGCGACGAACACGTTATCTAACTTATATCCGGCGTCATAAACCGCAATTCTATTGCACAGGGAATTGACGCCTCGTTATAACAGAAACGTCATAAATAAGTTGCGCGCCTTTGGCTTTGCTTAATGACAAAGCCAAATAAAGAACGCAGCGAAACGCACAGGGAAATTACATGAAAAAAATAATCACAACGTTAACGCCAATTGCCTTAGCAATCGCAACGCTGTCAGCTTGCAGTCCAGCGAGCGAGACGGCGAAAGTTGAAACGCCATCACAAGAAACTCAGCAAACCGCTGGTCAATCTGAATCACAAAGACTAAATGCTTTTTTCGAGCGAACGTTTGAAGAGGACTTAAAACGTTCGCCACTATTTCAAAGTTACTTAGGAAAAAAGTGGGATTACGATAAGTGGGATGATATTAGCGATGAAGAAGCTGATGCTAGTATCGCTATTGCAAAGAACCGATTGGAGACGCTGAATGGTTTTGATACCTCTAAGTTAAGCGAGCAAGAAAAACTAAGCTTGCGGTTATATAAACTCGGTATCGAACGCGACCTCGCCAACGACAAATTTCGTCATCATAGGTACATTGTTCATCAATTTCGCGCAGCTCATACTCAGGTACCAAGCTTCTTAATTAATATCCACCGAGTAACAAATAAAGACGATGCTATGGCGTACATCGGAAGATTGGACAATGTACGTACTTATTTTGATCAAGTCATCGATCAGATGAAGACGCGCGAAAAGCTGGGCGTATTCCCGCCTGCGTGGGCCTACGATCAAATGATAGATGCATCAAAGAACGTCATTAGCGGCGCTCCTTTTGATAACAGCGATTCACCATCCACCATTTGGGAAGACTTTCAAAACAAAGTCGAAAAACTCAATATTGACGACGCCGAAAAAGAGACGCT
This sequence comes from Alteromonas sp. 009811495, assembly GCF_028865455.1. Classification (NCBI taxonomy): domain Bacteria; kingdom Pseudomonadati; phylum Pseudomonadota; class Gammaproteobacteria; order Alteromonadales; family Alteromonadaceae; genus Alteromonas; species Alteromonas sp. 009811495. The sequence continues at coordinate 1,362,586 of NZ_CP113972.1, read as the reverse complement.
TTTAGGAGAAGCAAAAGCCGCACTAGTAACGTCGGTAAAGCCAGCTTATGAAAAATTTATTAACGAACTGGCTCACCAAAGAGAAGTAACACCTGAAGGCGACGGTGTATGGCGCTTACCTGATGGCGATAAATGGTACCAAAACCGCTTAAATTGGTTTACTACAACCGACCTCACAGCAGACGAAATTCACCAAATTGGTCTAGATAATGTTGAGCGAATTCACAGTGCAATGCGCTCAATCATGGAGAAAGTGGGATTTGAAGGCACCCTTCAAGAGTTTTTCGTGTTCATGCGAGAAGATGACCAATTTTATCTACCATCGACTGATACTGGCCGTCAGCAGTACCTTGATGATGCCAAAAAAGCCATCGACGAAATGCGAGAAGCTATTCCTGATTATTTCGGCATTCTGCCTGAAGCACCAATGGTTGTTAAACGCGTAGAAGCGTTCAGAGAGCAATCGGCAGGTAAAGCCTTCTATCAAAGTCCGGCCCAAGACGGAAGCCGTCCTGGTATATACTACGCAAACCTTTACGATATGAAGGCAATGCCAACCTATCAACTTGAAGCGTTAGCCTATCACGAAGGGATCCCTGGACATCACATGCAGCGTACCATCGCGCAAGAACTTGAGGGCGTACCGCAGTTTCAGAAGTTCCTTAGCTTCACAGCTTACACCGAGGGTTGGGGTCTTTATACAGAAGAGCTTGCGAAAGATATGGGCTTTTATCAAGACCCGTACTCCGATTTTGGCCGTTTGGCAATGGAGCTTTGGCGCGCATGTCGACTAGTGGTAGACACGGGCATTCATGCTAAGCAGTGGTCTAGAGAAAAAGCGGTAAACTACTTAGTGGAGAATACCCCAAACCCACAATACGATGCGCAGAAGGCAATTGAACGCTACATTGCGATGCCAGGACAAGCCACTGCTTATATGATTGGTAAGCTAAAAATTATGGAACTACGCGACAAAGCCATGACCGAATTGGGTGATAGTTTTGACTGGAAAGGTTTTCATGATGAGATTTTGAAATACGGTCCAGTGCCCCTTTCTATTCTTGAAGAAAATATAAACACTTGGATTGACTCACAAAAAATGGATAGCTAGTCCTCCTACCTGTGAAGTTAGTTTTAAAAACGCGCCTTTCGGATAACGAAAAGGCGCGTTTTTTATGTCATAGTGGAAAAAAGCGGAAATTTTGGATTTTTTTATGTTTGCGCGAAATAAAACCGATAATGCGCAGGTCTTATCGGGTATGAAAGCAAAACATCAAAGATATGAAGCACTGGTAAAGGCATTTCATGCCGATATTTATCGCTATGCGTATTGGTTAGTGAAAGACCAAAGTGTGGCGGAAGATATTGTGCAGGAAACCTTTTTGCGAGCATGGCGCTCACTTGACGCTCTAAATGACGAGAAAGCGGCAAAATCTTGGTTAATCACAATATTACGTCGTGAGAATGCCCGCCGCTTTGAGCGCAAGCAATTCGACACGGTGGATATTGATGATGTGAGCATTCACGACGATACGCAACAAGCAGACGGTGATATTAAAGACCGAGAGCTTCAGCGGTTGCTGGGCGGACTTAGCGTTGAATACCGTGAACCACTAATTTTGCAGCTTATTTTCGGCTTCAGTGGTGAAGAAATTGCGAACCAACTTGGACTTAACAAAAACACCGTTATGACTCGTCTATTTAGGGCGAGAAACCAGCTTAAAGAGGCGTTAGAGAAGCAGAATGAACAGAGAGGTCGTATAAATGGATGAGTTAGAATTTAGGCGAAGAATTTACGCCGATCCAGAAACGACTGACAGTGATGTTGTAGAAGCGGCGAAGGCAGACGAAAGTAAGCGCAGTTTCTGGAATGAACAAAAGCAGTTAGACAAACAGCTTAAACAAGCATTGAAAGTTGATGTTCCTGAAGATTTAGCGAGTAAGTTAATTTGGCAACAGTCAGCCGATGAATTTACACGATACAAGCGCAGAAGCCGCTGGTATTTAGCCATGGCAGCCTCAGTGGCATTTTCTGTGGGTATCGGCTTAACCATGTGGTATCACCAGCCTCTTAGCATTGGTGGTCAGGCGCTAGCGCACATGCAGTACGCTGAAATGGAGCATGCGCATTCGCTTTTACCAGTAGATCTCAATATGGTTAACGCGAAACTAGCAAGCTTCGGAGCGAGTTTTAACGAAATGCTGGATGGCGTTGAAGTGGCCAATTACTGCCACTTGAGCACGGTTAGAAGCCTTCATCTTATTGTTGATACTCCGCAAGGAAAAATGTCAGTGTTTGTTGTGCCAGAGCGCGGCGATGTGAGTGTGCCCAACGAATTCGCTGATAAGCAATATCACGGTGAAAGCATAAAGTTAGAGCGCGCGAATATTATGATTGTTGGTGACAAAGGTGCTGACTTAAGTGAGATGAAAAAAGCGGTGGCTAAGCGCATCCAGTTTTCAGCCTAAATTGCTAATTACACGGTGGCAGCCGCTGCCACCTAACCTACGGTATGTTTGTAAAAGTGTGCTAATGCACTTCCCCTTCAATCGGCCTATAAGGCCGATTTTTTTCACCTCAGAATTAACGTGAATATCTCGTACTTTAAATTTATACTCGCATACTTAATTTAAAACATACGTTTAAATTTAATTCGCGCTTGTCTGCAGTATAGAGGTTGCGTCCATCATGCCTATTTGGTTTAAGTGCTTTCGGTTAATTAGCATAATCGCTCTTTTATTTTTGGCGTTTGTGTCGCATGGCGCTCGTAGCGACGAGTTAACGACAGCGACACCACAGAAAATTAACGAGTATGCCGACCTTTTACACAAAGTAATTTACGATTGGAATTATCCTTCCGCTTTGTCGAACGAGGCTATTGAGCAGCAAATTATTAAAAGTGGTGTTCAGCAAGACGAGTCTAGTATAGGGGTCATTTTTCGACATCTAATGGCTTTAAGTACCGCTGAAACAGGAGAGCACGCTCGCGTTCCCGTTTATGTCAAACAACCACTTTTAAATAAGCATTGGGAAGTATTAGAAAAAACAGCACCTAAGACCTACGCCTATACACATGGCTATTATATCTACGTACAGGCAGCGAATGATTACAAAGGTTCTAGTAGACGAGTAGATTCTACCATCCCTGAATTAATTGGACTCAAAGAAAAGCTTCTTCGAATAGGTGATAAAGAAGCAGTTGCCATAGCTAGTATGTGGTTAGCAATGGAGTACTCTGAGTCAGCCCCACTTCGAGCGATAAGCGAAATAGAGTACGCATTACCACACTTGCCCGATGGTTCGGCCAAAAATGCATTAGAAAGCGAACTTGGCATCACTACAGCATTATCATGGCTGTCATCGAAGTATATGGAGCTTAATATACCAAGCAAATCTTATGAATATGTAGCTCAGCTTATCGAAATTAAAGGGAAAAAGGGCACATTAAAGGCTTGGGACTACAGTTACGCAGTTATAGCCCTGCTCAGCCTCAACCAATATTCAAATGCGATGACTCTCGCTGAAGAAGCAAAGTCAATGTCGTTAAACGATACACCTTTACAAGGTTTCATAGCACGTGCGCTTGAACTCGCGGTCTTGATAAAGCAATACGATGGAGAGAATTCGGATCTAATTATTGGATTGGCCAATGAGCTCTCAAACTATCACGTTGATTCAGTTCCAGTCCATTTTGCAGATATCAAACCGTATGCAAAAGCCGTTAGTCTTGCGTTTTCATCAGATACTAAAAATTTCAATTTAGCTATTGATGAGTATAAGAAAGTAATGCAAGAGCAAGAGTCTACCATTACTTTTTCTCGACAAATCGGGTTGAAAAAGTACCCTGCCCTTCGCGACATTTATTACCTTAAAGGCGATATGCAAAAGGCATTTCTCTACGAGAAAAAATACAAAGAAGTACTCATTGCTTACAACACTGAACAATTTAATCTATCAGACAGATTAGAAACGAGTTCGTTGTCAGAAGACATTGAATTAGCACAGTACAAGCAGAGGGAACTGAAGGCGCTTTTAGATGAAAAAGCAGGGCTTACAAACAACCTGGAACAGTTGCAACTCACCATCTTTGCTCTAGTTGTTACCATATTCGGCATATTGGCAATGTGGTTATGGCTAACCAAAAAACAAAATGCATCATCAAGTCAGTTCGATTCTCTGACTGGCGCGCTAACTCGAAGAGCGATGCTGAATAGCTTAAAAAAGGCGCTTAAGAGAGACAGTTCCTCTTGCGTGGCTCTGCTTGATATCGATAACTTTAAGCGGATTAACGAGAAATTTGGTCACGAAGTGGGCGATGAAGTCCTCGCAACATTTAGCCAAACCATTAGAGGCCGAATTAGAAAGTCAGATAAATTATGCCGCTATGGCAACGAAGAGTTTTTAATTTACTTTACAGATTCGAATGAAAGCCACGTCAAACGCGTGTTGGACGAACTAAACCAATCCTTATCCAAACTTACTTTATGGAAGCATACCAATGAACGCTTCGCTGTTTCGTTTTCATCGGGTGTGCTTAAAGTAAATGGTGACGCCAACTTAGATACGGTTATCCAATGTTGTGACAAGCTTCTTCAAACTGCAAAGCAAAAAGGCCATTCCCAAGTAGAAACGTACGCCCTATCAGTTTGCTAAGCTGAAATAAGTGACACTAAAGCGCCTAACCGCCAAACTTTTTTTACATTCAGCCGTATAGAAATCGTGCAAGGTCACTCACTGACGTAGAGAGTCTATGACAGAGGTGTTAGCATGAAAGAAAAAACATAGGGAATTTATATGGCTACAGGCACGATAATCTCGTTAGGTTTGTATTTCGTTGTAATGTTGGGTATTGGTCTTTTCGCTTACCGTCAAACTGACACTAACGTAGAAGGGTACATGCTTGGTGGCCGGCAGTTAGGTCCAGCAGTAACAGCTCTGTCTGCCGGCGCTTCGGATATGAGTGGTTGGATGCTTATGGGCTTGCCCGGCGCTATGTATGTGTCAGGCCTTTCAGCGGGATGGATAGCAGTAGGCTTAACGTTAGGGGCGCTTGCTAACTACATGCTCGTTGCACCACGCTTGCGCGTATACACCGAAGTTGCCAATAACTCCATTACGCTACCTGATTATTTCGAAAATCGTTTTGCAGATAATTCACGCTTGCTGCGCGTTATCGCTTCTGTGGTGATAGTTATCTTTTTTACCCTCTATACCTCATCAGGTGTTGTCGCAGGCGGTAAACTGTTTGAAACCTCGTTTGGCCTTTCCTATGAAATGGGACTGTATGTTACTGCTGGCGTTGTCGTTGCCTATACGTTAGTAGGTGGCTTTATGGCCGTCAGTATGACCGATTTTGTGCAAGGCTGTATTATGTTTGTTTCGCTTGTTATGGTGCCCATTGTGGTCATAAGCGAACTCGGCGGAATTGGTGCGTCCATAGATGCACTAGACAATATTAACCCTGCACTTTTTAATGCCTTCATGGATGCATCAACCAATGAAACACTCACATTCATTGGCATAGTATCATTGATGTCATGGGGCCTAGGCTATTTTGGTCAGCCGCATATAATTGTGCGCTTTATGGCAATTCGATCAGTAAGTGACATTCCCACTGCGCGTAATATTGGAATGAGTTGGATGATAGTGTCGATCATCGGAGCCCTTATGACTGGGCTTTTCGGACTCGCTTATGTTACAGGGAACGGCAACGAAATAGATCCAGAAACGGTCTTTATCTATTTGTCACAAATCCTCTTCCACCCATTAATTGGCGGTTTTCTTCTTGCTGCAATTCTAGCTGCAATCATGAGCACAATCTCTTCGCAACTTTTGGTTACGTCAAGCTCGCTAACCAGCGACTTTTATCAAGCGTTTTTGCATAAGAATGCGTCAGACAAAGAGCTCGTCATCGCTGGCCGGGTAAGCGTTGTTGTTGTAGCACTTGTCGCTATATATCTTGCGTATGATAGAGATAGCACTATTTTAACCCTTGTCAGTAATGCATGGGCGGGGTTTGGTGCAGCTTTCGGACCTTTGGTGTTATTTAGTTTGTTTAAACGAGAAATGACACGCCGTGCAGCACTTGGCGGGATGATAGTCGGTGCAGTAACCGTACTGCTTTGGATTTACCTTCCTGTTGAAATTGGCGGACAAAAATTAGGTGAATGGATGTACGAAATTGTGCCTGGATTCATCCTATCAAGCTTGACGATAATCATATTAAGTAAATCAGGAACACCTAGAGATGGCGTAATCGATACCTTCGATTCATTTCAAGCAAAATTGAATGAACGATAGTAGCGCCTAAGGTAGCAAAAACAAAACCCCGCACAGTTTACTGAGCGGGGTTTTGTTGTTTCTAGGCCTTTAAATGCAATGCTTATGCTTTCACTGTATTACATTTATATTTCTTGGAATAAGATAGCTATTTTAAATAGCTAAATCGCATACTACATTTGAAACTAAATATGCTATCGTTCTATGCAGAAAAATAACCCGCATATAACTTTTTTATATATAACATAAATTCGGACTTCAAAATGACTGCTAGTATCCCGTCTATAACGCATTTGAAACAACTCGAAGCCGAGAGCATTCAAATTTTCCGTGAGGTTGCTGCTGAGTTTGAAAACCCAGTAATGCTGTACTCAGTAGGAAAAGACTCTTCGGTTTTACTTCATTTGGCGCGCAAAGCTTTTGCGCCAGGCAAAATTCCTTTCCCATTGCTTCACGTAGATACAACGTGGAAATTTGGTGAAATGATTAAGTTTCGTGACGAGCAGGCTAAGAAGCATGGTTTCGACCTACTTGTTCACATCAACGAAGAAGGCGTTGAAGCGGGTGTTGGACCTTTTTCTCATGGCTCAGCAAAGCACACTGATATCATGAAAACACAAGCACTTAAGCAAGCATTGAACAAGTATAAGTTTGACGCTGCATTTGGTGGTGCAAGACGTGACGAAGAAAAGTCACGCGCCAAAGAGCGTGTGTATTCATTCCGTGATAGCAACCACCGCTGGGATCCCAAAAACCAACGTCCAGAATTATGGAATATCTATAATTCTCAAGTAAACAAAGGCGAAAGCATTCGTGTGTTCCCAATGTCTAACTGGACTGAGCTTGATATCTGGCAGTATATCTATCTAGAAAACATTGATATTCCTCAACTTTACTTGTCTAAGCCTCGCCCAGTTGTTGAGCGTGACGGTATTTTGATTATGGTTGATGACGACCGCATGCCACTTGAGGAAGGCGAAGTACCAGAAATGCGTTCAGTGCGTTTCCGTACCCTTGGATGTTACCCACTAACGGGTGCTGTAGAGTCAGAAGCAGCAACACTTCCGGAAGTTATTCAAGAGATGCTGCTTACTAAAACTTCAGAGCGTCAAGGACGCGTTATCGACCATGATAGTGCGGGCTCGATGGAGAAGAAGAAAATGGAAGGGTACTTCTAATGGCCACTGACAACGTTGTTTGGCATAAACACGAAGTTAATAAAACCACCCGTTCTGAACAGTTAGGTCAAACACCCCGCGTGTTTTGGCTGACGGGCTTAAGTGGTTCGGGTAAATCAACACTAGCAAATTTACTTGAGAAGAAACTGCACGAACAAAATAAGCATACCTATTTGCTTGATGGCGACAATGTGCGCCACGGTTTGTGTGGCGATTTAGGCTTCAGCGATAAGGATCGCGTAGAAAATATTCGTCGCATCAGCGAAGTAGCCAAGCTTTTTGTCGATTCGGGTACTTTAGTGTTAACCGCATTTATCTCGCCATTTAAAGCAGATCGTGATTTCTGTCGCAATTTGCTTGCCGATGGTGAGTTTGTCGAAGTGTTCGTCGATACCCCGCTAGAGGTTTGTGAAAAGCGTGACCCTAAAGGGCTTTATAAAAAGGCTCGCAGTGGTGAGATCAAAGACTTCACGGGTATTGACTCTGCGTATGAAGCACCAGAGTCGCCTGAGATTCACTTAACCTATCAGAATGAACCCGCAGAGCAAACAGCAGAACGCTTGTATGCTTTGCTTCAAGAAAAGGGATTGGTGTAATGACACAGCCTTTGAATGCACTTACACAAAAAGTGCTTACTATCGCCAAAGAAGCAGGCGACAAAATAATGGCAATTTACGAGAAAGATTTTGCCATTTATGAAAAGCAGGATACTAGCCCGTTAACCGAAGCTGACCTTGCTGCGCACAACGTCATCGTTAACGCGCTTGAAGCTGAGTCTGACTTGCCGATTCTTTCTGAGGAATCAGCCGATATCGCGTGGGATGAGCGCAAAACCTGGTCGTCATATTGGTTGGTTGATCCGCTAGATGGCACCAAAGAGTTTATTAAGAAAAACGGTGAGTTTACGGTCAACATTGCACTTATCGAAAATGGCAAACCGACTATGGGTGTGGTTTATGCGCCTGCATTAAACAAAAGCTATGTAGGTATTGTAGGTGAAGGTGCGTGGACCGAAGTAGATGGCGAATTTACGGCTATCACAGCACGCAAACACGACGGCGCTGAAGTGTGGAAAGTAGTAGGCAGCCGCTCGCACCAGAGCCCTGAAATTCAGAATTTATTGGCACAGCTTGAAGGTGAAACCGAGCTTGTGGCAATGGGTAGTTCACTAAAGCTTTGCTTAGTGGCTGAAGGCGAAGCACACCTTTACCCTCGTTTAGGCCCAACATCTGAGTGGGATACTGGTGCTGCACATGCCGTTGCATTAGCGGCCGGTGCAAACGTAACGGTACTAGACCCTGAAAATCCATTAGATGACAACGCTGACGCTCTTACGTACAACCAAAAAGAGTCTGTGTTAAACCCCTTTTTCCTTGTGAGCGCATAACATGAACAACGAAAACGAATTATTAAGACAGGACATTCTGTCTTACCTAGAGCAGCACGAAAAGAAAGATATGCTACGTTTCCTTACTTGCGGTAGCGTAGACGACGGTAAAAGTACCCTTATCGGTCGCTTACTTCACGATTCGAAGATGATTTACGAAGACCAACTCGCTGCCATCACTAAGGACAGCAAAAAAGTAGGTACTACTGGCGAAAAAGTTGACCTTGCCCTTCTTGTGGACGGTCTTCAGTCTGAGCGTGAGCAAGGTATCACCATCGACGTCGCATACCGTTACTTCTCAACCGACAAGCGAAAATTCATTATCGCTGATACCCCTGGGCACGAGCAGTACACCCGTAACATGGTAACAGGCGCGTCAACGTGCGATCTTGCTATTATTCTTGTTGATGCACGTGGCGGCGTTAAAGTACAAACGAAACGTCACTCGTTCCTCGTTTCTCTTTTGGGCATTAAGCACGTTATTGTTGCTATTAACAAAATGGACTTAATGGACTATTCACAAGAAGTGTACAACCAAATTCAACAAGACTATCTAAAGTTTGCTGAGCAGCTTGATATTCCTGACATTCAGTTTGTGCCGATTTCTGCTCTTGAAGGCGACAACGTAGTAGGTAAGAGCGACAAAACACCTTGGTTTGACGGCATACCGCTCATGGAAATGTTAGAAAACATTGAAATTGGTGAAGACGACAACCATGAAGATTTCCGCTTCCCAGTACAATACGTTAACCGTCCTAACTTAGACTTCCGTGGTTTTGCAGGTACAGTAGTTTCTGGGCAGGTAGCGCCAGGTGATGAAATAACTGCACTTCCTTCTGGCAAGAAATCAAAGGTGAAACAGGTAGTTACCTTTGAAGGTGACCAAGAGCGAGCGTACGTACCACAAGCGGTTACGTTAACGTTAGAAGACGAAATCGATATCTCTCGTGGCGATATGATTGTAAAGTCAGATAACTTGCCTTTGCTCAATACGCAATTTAAAACACACCTAGTATGGATGTCTGAAGAGCCGCTAATGCCCAACAAGCAGTACTTGTTCAAGTTCGCGACTAAATCGACGCCGGGTGTTGTTGCTCACATCGACAACCAAATTGACGTGAATACATTAGAAGAAACTGATGCGATGCACCTTAATCTAAATGAAATTGGTGTAGTTGATGTTAAGTTCACGCAACCCGTTGCATGTGACCCTTACAAGCGCAACCGCCCTACCGGTTCTTTTATCGTTATAGATAGATTGACCAATGGTACTGTAGGTGCAGGCATGATCATCGACGAAATTGCCGGTGACGCACAGCATACATCACCTAATTTTTCTGAGTTCGAACTTGAGTTCAATGCGTTAGTACGTAAACACTTCCCGCACTGGAATTCAGTAGATATCAGTAAATTATAAGTAGGACTGGTTCTATATGGACGTATCCCAGTTCATCGTACTGGCTATTTTTGCCAGTACGATTGGCGCGCTGATTTTTTCTAATCAGCGCCCTTCCACTGTGTTCTCAGGCGCAGTGCTTGGCTTACTGGTAACACAGCAACTATCATTAGACGATGTATTGTTGAATTTGCAGAACAAGGGGCTTATCACCCTTGTTTTATTACTTTTAGTCAGCAGTGCTATTGATAAAACCGCGTTGATAAAACGACTAGGTAGAAAATTGGTTAGCGCCAACTTTACCCAATCATACTGGCGGTTATTTTCACTCACATTTTTATCTTCAGCTTTGCTAAACAATACCGCTATTGTCGCCAGTCTTATTGGCCCAATTAAGCAAAACCAATATCACCCGGCATCGCGCCTGCTTATACCGCTTTCTTATGCGGCTATTTTAGGTGGTACGGTAACGCTTATAGGTACGTCAACCAACCTTATCGTTGATAGTTTTTTACAAGAGCATGGCCATCCTGGCTTCAACTTTTTTGACTTCACATTATACGGTACTGTTGCAGGCCTTAGCTGTGGACTATTGATGTTCTTAATGCTTCCGCTACTTCCTCAAATTGGTAATAAGAACAATGACTACCGAGAGTATATGGTAGAAGCTGAAGTTGAACCAGGTTCAGAGCTTATAGGCAAAACCGTAGAGCAAAACCACCTGCGAAACCTTCCCGAACTGTTCTTGGTTGAAATTGTGAGAAGGGGCAACTTGATATCGCCGGTTGGACCTGATGTGGTTATTCTTGAAAATGACAAACTCATTTTTTCAGGTAATGTTCAAAAGATAGATAACTTGAGTCACATTAAAGGCTTAAGTATGTTTGCTGAGACCGATGGCGTATTACGTGAAAGCCTTACCGAAGTCGTTGTAGCGAATCGCGCTCAAGTTATTGGCCAAACCATTAAAAACCTCGGGTTCAGAGCACTCTTTGATGCCGCCGTTGTGGCCATCCGCCGCGATGGTGAACAGCTCTCTGGTAAGTTAGGAGAGATTAAACTGCAAGCAGGTGATTTTTTATTACTCGCGACAGGGCCAGACTTTGCGACACGACAAAACTTGGGGAAGAACTTCTTCATTTTGTCAGAGCAAAAAATAGCGCGACCGCTTACAAACAAGCAAGAGTGGATAACACTTGGCGGCTTCCTTACTACTGTGGTATTGGCGGCAGCAAATGTTATTTCCCTTGCCATTGGTTTGCTTTTTTTAGCCGCAGTATTGGTAGGTGTTCGCGTTACCTCTAATGGCGAAATGAAACGCAACTTGCCGCTTAACCTTATTGTAGTCATTGTGGGAGCATTGAGTTTAGCAACTGCGCTTGAAAACTCTGGCGTTATTCACGCGTCTACACAAATGCTGATGCCGTTACTTTCAGGGACAGACTGGTTTGTTGCCCTTGCGGTTATTTATTTACTTACGCTCGTTCTCACCGAGTTTGTGACAAATAATGCTGCCGCTGCACTCATGTTTCCTTTTGCCTATGGGATGGTGCAAATACTTGGGGCTCCCCTTATGCCTTTTGCTCTTGCAGTGGCCTTTGCAGCAAGTGCCAGTTTTATATCACCTTTTGGTTACCAAACTAACTTACTCGTTTATAACGCGGCCAACTATAGATATGCGCACTTTATAAAAATGGGGTTACCCATTTCTGTTTTGTACAGTGCCATTGTACTGACATTGTTAAATATGACCTATTTATGAAGTGAGTAAGAAGATTGCATACAAGGGAAGCATAGGCTTCCCTTTTTGTTGATAAGAAAGAGAGGGGGTAAACCATAGGCAGCCAACACGTGCATGCGCTGAAACAGATTATTACAAATTAAGTCATGATTGATGAAGTAGTGCTGTACATAAATTTTTCAGCTAAGTACCCTTATGCTCAAAAGCAAAGCATTGGTTTTTACGCTCATCGGTTAAACCAATGACAAAATAACAACTTTTAAGGAGCAGTGGATGCACACCGTATCAAACCCTTTTCAGGCGTGTAACGATATCTTTTTTAAACCCAATGGCGTATTTAAAGCTGTTGGCGAAAATAACAATTGGAGCTGGATGCCCTTTATTTTAGTAATGGGGATTACGCTTGCGTCGCAGTATCTGTACGTGAGTTTTGTCGATATTGAGTGGTTTGCTAACCTAAATATTGCGGCACAAGGTGACATGAGTCCGGCCGAAGAAGAGCAGATGCGCGCATTTTTTGATCGCGGTACGTTGCTTTGGTCTCAACTTATCGGAGCCTTTCTAGTTCTCATTATTATTAACGCGGTGTATGCGGTTTATTTGAACCTTGCGACCCGCTCAGACGATAGCCACGTATTTGGTTTTACTGACTGGTACGGCTTTTCTTGGTGGTTGTCTATGCCGTATGTTTTAACTGGTTTAATTGGTGTTGCATTACTTATGTTCTCAGGCGATCATCAAGTATCCCCAGCCATCATGGCGCCAACATCACTGAGCTTTTTATTAAGTGTACCTATGGACTCGCCGTGGTTTGCGTTTACTCAGGCTATCCGTTTAGAGCTATTCTGGGGTATTTATCTTGCCATGGTTGGAATTTCACAGTGGACGTCGTTTAGTCGTCAAAAAGCGGCTGTAGTTGCTTGTGCCCCTTACGTTATTATTTACGGTATTTGGATTGCATCACTAATGCTCTTTTAAGCAGTCAAATTGATAAAAAGCCCTTTTAAGGGCTTTTTTTATACCCATAATGGAAGCTGTACAGTCGGTTTAGCATGTTGACGAAGAGGCCGAAAATAGGCCGTATTTTGATAAAACACGCTATCTTGAGAGTGATGCCACCCGGGTACGCCTAGCAGCGGGACAGGTTTCAACAAAGGGGCTAGCTCAAAATCATTAAGCGCTGTAATGCGTGCTACCAGCGAACTGTCAACAGTTTTACGTTGCTGCCACGGGGGCATTTTGCTAAACCCCGCAGGAACTGAAACCGCTAACCATTTTCCTGTTAACCCGATGAATGGGTTTAGCATCATTTCTAAATTCGCATGCCCAAAAACGACAGGGGTGATATTCCGGCGAAATACATCCACATTATCGATAAAAACGGTTTGCCAACGATGATGAGCAAGATCGGTGAGCCACTGTTCAATGCGGTTAGCTTCAATGTTATCAGTAGCTTCAGGTTGTTCTACCGCTAATACAACGCCACATTCATCGAAATGTGTAATACGGTTTCTGCGCGCTGTACGAGGGTTCACTCCGTAGCGTTCAATGTCGTTGATGTGCAACGCATTGAGCCGCTTTTTCGACTCTGGAAACTGCAACCAGATCAACGCATTAAATAAGTCATGCCAGCTATTTTCACGCGTTGGTACAACGTTGTCTTCACTTATAATCGTTTCGTAATATCGCGTATCGTTATTATCAAAGGTACTTTGCCCTTTAAACACTGGGCCACGCCACGAATCATGTACACTTAAAACGATATCGTTGAGTTGCCCCGCGGTGGGAAAGCCAGCGCTATCTAATAGACCGACTTCATCAAGCAAAGCGGTAACGGGCCTACTTGCATGGCTAAGTAAATATGATTTACTAAAGGGGATTAATTCAGATTGCATAACAACTATTGGTTCGCATAAACCTTTTCTCTATACTGAGGACGTATTGTAGAGCAAACAGAGACTAACAATGAAAAAAATGTTTTTGCCATTGCTTGTACCTACCCTACTAGGCGTAAGTGCATGCTCCCCTTCTAACGACACTAGCGTTGACGATAAAAAAGAAATGCCATCAGCGGAATCAAACTTCACGACTGTTTATAACGCTATTTCTGATAACGATATTCGCGAACCGCTAAAAGTATTGGCTTCTGACGAGTTTGAAGGTCGTTTGCCCACAACTGAGGGTGAAAAGAAAACAATAGACTATCTTGTCAATGAGTTTACCCAAGCTGGCCTTAAGCCCGGCAATGGAGATAGCTTCTTACAGAAAGTAGAACTAATGGAGATTACCGCAGACCCGGATATGACCATGACAATTGGTGACAACGCATTTGTTTACAAAGAAGACATGGTCGCATCATCAAAACGAGAAGTTGAAGAGGTTACCCTTCAGAATTCCGAACTTGTTTTTGTTGGCTATGGTGTCAATGCACCAGAGTATGACTGGAATGATTATGAAGGTCTGGACTTAACGGGTAAAACTGCGGTCATCTTGGTTAATGATCCTGGCTTTGAAAATCCAGAAAGCGGTAAGTTTCAAGGTACCACAATGACGTACTACGGTCGCTGGAGCTACAAATATGAAGAAGCTAGCCGTCAAGGTGCCGCAGGTGCAATCATTATTCATGAGACTGCGCCTGCGTCTTATGGCTGGTCAGTAGTGGCAAACAGCTGGAGTGGACCACAATATGGCTTGGTAAGTAAGGATAAAGGCGCAAGCCGTGTCGCGGTAGAAGGTTGGTTAACCCTTGACGCTGCCAAAAAAGTCTTTAACGATGCCGGATTAAACTTCGAAGAAGAAAAAGCAAAGGCAATGCAAGGGCCGTATAACAAAGCAATGGCAATTGAGGCTTCTGTGACGGTTAAAAACACGTTCAAAAAGTCTGAAAGTAACAATGTTATTGCCACGTTACCAGGTAGTGAGTTCCCAGACGAACACGTTATCTACACTGCTCACTGGGACCACCTTGGCAAAGATGACAGCAAAGAAGGTGACCAGATTTATAACGGCGCACATGATAATGCAACGGGTACCGCGGCAATTCTTGCTATGGCCAAGGCCTATGGACAGCTCACACCAGTACCTAAGCGTTCAATATCGTTCTTGGTGGTTACTGCTGAAGAACAAGGTCTTCTTGGTAGTAAGTATTATGCCAGCAACCCTGTTATACCAATCGAAAAAACAGTGGCGAATATCAACATGGATGCCATGAATGTTTTGGGTAAAACCAAAAATGTCGCTGTAGTGGGAATGGGTAAATCAGAGATGGAAGATTATCTGAAAGCAGCGGCAACTAAACAGGGTCGCACATTAACCCAAGAAGATAGACCAGAAGCCGGTTATTACTACCGCTCTGATCACTTCAGCTTTGCCAAACAAGGTGTACCAGCGCTATATGCTGAAGGCGGCAATGAACCTGCCGATGAAGAAACCGCTAAGTATCGCAAACGCATGAATGTCATTGTGACAGGGTGTTACCACCAAGTTTGTGACGAATATCGTGACGACTGGGACTTAAGCGGTATTGTTCAAGATACACAGATGTTATTCGATGTAGGCGTTAATGTGTCCAACGCGCAAGCGTGGCCCACATGGAACCCGGCGAGTGAATTCCAGCGTAAGCACTAAGTAAAAACAGCAAAGGCCCATTAAGGGCCTTTGTCTTTTTGTCCGTTACATCAAAATTGCTTTAAGCTCTTCAGCACCAAAAGTCGCTATTTCAAATGCGATTAATATGATAATTATCCATTCAAGAAATGACGAATGCTTGTGATTTAAGTCATCCGCCAACATTTCAAATAACTCGTGAATAACATCCAGCTTATTCGATAGCACTTCTACTCTTGGTCGAATATCCAAATAGCGCGAAGTCAATGTATAAGCGTATTCATATTCTGGGTATTCCCAGAAAAACTCAGGCGTATCTAATAACCCGTAATGCAAAAAGATATCACTTTTCGTGCTAAATAAATGACCACGAATCTTTGCGAGCGCTCTGCGTCCAAGCTTTATTTTTCCAGTTTCAGCCAATGCATTAGGCAGGTAGCCATACTGGGTGATGGTGTCTTGCGCTTTTTCTTCGTACTCATTTAGTTTAATGGATTGTGCTAAGCCATGACTAATGGAAAGACGAAGAAGTTCGTCGGCGCTTGGCAGTGCAATAAGATCGCGCTGAAGTTTAAGCGTGTCACCATCGATTACGAACCGCAAATGCTCCTGATGCTGCCCCGTCAATACTTCTTCATGCACTTGAAGACGATTCAGTAGAGCCATCTTTTCGTCTTCGTCTACGCCCCAAAAAACAATAACACCGTATTCAAAAAGCCACGCTTCTCCACCAAAGACATCAATTTGCACCGCATCGCGATAACGAGACCCCAAGCTTGCCATCAAATCTTGTGAAATAGTGAAATCAGGAATAATAAAAGCCGACACACGGTCGTTAGAAAATTGCATACCCATTACCAATGAGACTAAAAATCGGCGCGATTATGCGCTTAATTTTCACACTGCGATAGCAAATTCATGCGTTAAAAAAGTAATGGTTACGACGATAAAATTTAGTCAAAGTAGGACAGGCATAACAATAAATTCTCAGTTTGGAATAACTATTTCCATTTTCTCATCATAATGTGCTTGCAATTTCCTGTCAGACTGGCACATTCAAGGCACGCGAATAAACAATAACAACAAATCTTCGCTCACTCGTACGCGAGTACCCGACAGAAAAAGCCTCATTATTTTTTCAACAAGTGAACAGAGAGAATCCGTTTTATGTGTGGTATTTTCGGTATCCTTGATATCAAGACCGATGTGTCTGAACTCAGAACCCAAGCCCTCGATTTATCTAAACTTTTGCGCCACCGTGGCCCTGACTGGTCGGGTATCTGGAATAATGACAATACCATTCTTTGTCACGAAAGACTGGCTATTGTTGATGTTGATACAGGTGCACAGCCTCTTATCAGTCAAAACGACAAACAAATACTTGCCGTTAATGGCGAAATTTATAACCACAAGCAACTGGCTGCGAACCTAGATTCGCCTTACCCGTTTAAGACGCGCTCAGATTGTGAAGTTATTCTTCCTCTCTTTCAGCAAAAAGGCATCGACTTTATTGATGATCTTGAAGGAATGTTCGCGTTTATTCTTTATGATGAAGAACAAGATGCTTATCTGATCGCGCGTGATCATATTGGTATTATTCCGCTTTACACTGGTTACGATGAGCACGGTAACTTCTATGTTTCATCGGAAATGAAAGCGCTAGCGAGCGTGTGTAAAACCATTAGTGAGTTCCCTCCTGGTCATTATCTATGGAGTAAAGAAGGTAAGATCACTAAGTATTACAAGCGTGACTGGATGGAATACGATAACGTCAAAGACAACACAAGTGACTTAGAAGAACTTCGTGTGGCCTTTGAAAAGGCGGTGAAGTCACACATGATGTCTGACGTTCCGTACGCCGTGTTGCTTTCAGGCGGTCTTGACTCGTCACTTGTGTCTGCTGTAGCGGCACAGTATGTCGCCAAACGAGTAGAAGACGAAGATAAAACCGATGCGTGGTGGCCGCGTTTACATAGTTTTGCCGTCGGTCTAGAAGGCGCGCCAGATTTAAAAGCGGCGAAAAAAGTGGCAGACATGATTGGCACCGTTCACCATGAAATCCACTTCACTATTCAAGAGGGATTAGATGCCATCCGCGATGTTATCTACCACCTTGAAACCTATGACACTACGACAATTCGCGCCGCTACGCCAATGTACCTTATGACCCGTAAGATTAAAGCTATGGGTATCAAAATGGTACTGTCAGGTGAAGGCTCTGATGAAATCTTCGGTGGCTATTTGTATTTCCACAAAGCTCCTAACGCCAAAGAGTTCCATGAAGAAACAGTTCGCAAATTAGACCGCTTGCACATGTTTGATTGTGCGCGCGCTAACAAAGCAACGTCAGCATGGGGTGTTGAAGCTCGCGTACCTTTCCTTGATAAAAACTTCATAGATGTTGCTATGCGCCTAAATCCGCAAGACAAAATGTGTCTTGATGGAAAAATGGAAAAATGGATCCTCCGTAAAGCCTTTGATAACGGTGAAACACTTCCAGCGGAAGTACTATGGCGTCAAAAAGAACAGTTTGGTGACGGTGTAGGTTACTCGTGGATTGATTCAATTCGCGACTTTGTAGACAACGAAGTCACTGACCAACAACTTGCGACAGCGGAATTCCGCTTCCCTGTTAACACGCCTGACACTAAAGAAGGTTATTACTATCGCACTATCTTCGAGAGCTACTTCCCTCAAGAAAGTGCTGCGCGATGTGTACCTGGCGGCAAGTCGATTGCGTGTAGTACTGTTGAAGCCCTTGAATGGGATGAGAGCTTTAAGAACAATGCAGACCCTTCAGGTCGTTCGATGAAAGATGTACACGCTGGAGAATCATAACCTAGCACTTACATCAAAAAACGCGGCTACAAGCCGCGTTTTTTTATTACACCACTAACAATCTTTGGCCACGGCTTATTCGACGTCTGTGGGTGTTAGCTCGTCAGGTTGAACAGTATTTTTGTACCACAACCTATTATCATTTAGCGGCGTCTCAACAGGCAAAAGTGGATTTTCAAGGGTAAACACATTGCGTTCTTGCATGTTGAGTCCCTCTAAAATAGGCGAATAAGTCGTTTGAAAAAGTGATTCAAATGAGCCGTCATCAATCGCGCGATTGAGCCCAGTTTCAATAAGTCTTGCTAAGGTTTTATTACTTGAGCTTACAAAGTAGTACATCGCTGTTGGATAATAGAGCGCCATTTTAGGCTCTAAAAAAAGATTATTACGCCTACCCTCTTCTGCCAATTCCGCATCTACTTCTATGACCGAACGCGGGAAAAAATCGCCTTTACCTTGCTTGATCATATCGTATGCTTCTCGAAATTCTGGCACAGTGAAAACATTGAAACCATTGGCTTGCAATATTTTAGTGTCAGGCCATTCTTCACCTTGTACAGGAACGAGCTTGCGAATGTCAGTTAAAGACATAACATCCTCAAACTTAGAAGCTTTGTCTTGGTTTACCACGAAAACGCGTAAACCTATTAGCCCTTTAGCAATTGGAATACGAATAGCGGTAAGGTCTTTTTCACGCTGACTATCCGTCATGCTCCAAACCACATTAACCTCGCGATTTTCTCGCAGTTGACGCATCGCTTTCCCGGTTAAGAGAATTCTATCTGACGGGCGCAATTCATAATTAACGCCCGTTTTATCAAGCGCCAACTTTAGTAACGCGATGGGATACTGCGAGCGTTCGTCCGAATCATCAAGTGGTCGAGGGTATGTAATGGTCCACAATGCGCCACTTGCCTGCGTACTGCTTAGCAACAACGTAATACACGCCAAAACCACCCTAATCATTCTCAAATCCTTTCTCATTGAGCTCACAATGTGCTTGGTAGAAATCGTAAACTAAGACAGTAACTACTCAATGCCAATGTACTTATGTGTTTGTAAAGATAGCCGCCAGTTACGCGCAATACAAGTGCGCACGGCTAGCTCCGTCGCGCGTTTTTGTTGGCTAATGGGTTGTAAGCAAACCTGTTTTCCTTCAAGGCTTGATACTTTTGTAAGCAATGCATCAAGCTCATCAATGTGTTTTTGCATAGCGATAGGATGCTTAATCTCATTGGCACGCTCTAGTGCACTGGTGAGCACATCAAAGCCCCCTTTCATATTTATTTTGGGTGAAACTGTGACATAAGTGCGCTCATCACATAACACCTCAAACGTGCCACTGGTCTCAATTTGCGTGGTGTATCCGTTCTGATGCAATATGTTGGTTAGCGGACGTAAGTCATACATACATGGCTCGCCCCCAGTAATGACTACATGCTTTGCAACGTATCCCTGTTGCTCAAACAATGTCATCAAACTTGCTTCGTTAGATACAAAATACGTTTCAGATTCGCTACTTTTGGCAATGACATCTTCTGGTGAAACACTCAAGTCAGCTTTTATCTCCCACGTGTGCTTAGTATCACACCATGGACACCCTACCGGACATCCTTGTAAGCGGACAAAGATAGATGGTATTCCCGTATATGCACCTTCACCTTGGATAGTTTCGAACATCTCATTGATGTTTAATGTGGACAATACAGACAATTTGACACCCTTTAACGATTGTATGTTGGGATTTTACCAAGGATCACATAAAATTCGGTGATAATTTATCAATTAATCAAAAACTATGTCTGAAAACGTTGTTGTTATTTATTCAGGAGGCATGGACTCCTACACGGTTTTGCACAAAGCGCTGCGCGCGGGCAAAAAAGTACACGCTTTAAGTTTTAACTACGGACAGCGTCACAAGAAAGAACTCGACTACGCCGCCGCAGTTTGTCGCTCGCTTGACGTTCCGCATAAAATTGTCGATATCAGCGCCATCAATACCTTGATTGGTGGTTCTGCGCTGACATCTGACATAGACGTTCCCGAAGGGCACTATGAAGAACCCAGCATGAAGCAAACCGTCGTGCCTAATCGCAACATGATCCTGTTGTCATTGGCTGTTGGCTACGCAGTAAGTCTTGATGCAAACGAAGTTTACTACGGCGCACACTCAGGCGATCACGCGATTTACCCTGACTGTCGTCCTGAATTCGTTCATAGAATGAATGATGTATGTGGCATAGCCAACTACACACCTGTAAAAATTATGACGCCTTACATCGATGACAGCAAAACAGCAATTTTGACCGATGGCTTAAAAATGGGGCTAGATTACTCGCAAACCTGGACCTGCTACAACGGTCGTGAAAAAGCGTGTGGCAAATGCGGCGCGTGTGAGGAACGCTTAGAAGCGTTTAGCGAAAACAATGCAACAGACCCACTAGAGTACGAATAAATCCTGTAAAAATAGCGAAATTGAATAATAAGTAGCCACAACGTTGGCTACTTAATTCCTAAATTTGTGTAACGCGAACCTACAATTAATTCGAGTTTATAATTCGTGGGTTATACTTGCGATAGAGCCTGCCGCTTAAATATACAATAACAACAGATAGAAACGCGCAGACCCCCAACGCTCCCCCCATGCCATTTAATAGCGGGAGTATTACAGCACTCAGTACACCAAAAACTGATGCAGCCAATGTCACTCCCAACCACGATAATTTGGCACTTGAACTCATACCAACAAAGCTTCCACCGAAAAACAGCGCACCAAACGCATTGGCTGTACTACTGTCGAAAACGACCCAAAACACGGTATAGGTGACTAATGTTGCCAAGGTACTCGCTCGAATAGCACCAATAAATGGCACTAACGATAATGCAAACGTACTTAGCCCTCCCGCAACGGCGATAGCTATTGTGGTCAACATTTAAAGTATCAGCCCTTTTACTAACACAACGCTTGCCACAGCGGTAAATGCTATGGCCCCAAGTTTCCCCCCAATGCCCACAAACACGTTGCGCAGCAAGGTGTAAATAAGAGCACCAACTAGGCTTACAGTGATGATTTCACTTTGTGTTTGAATAATATCCTGTGAGCACATTCCCGCAAACGCACCAGCATAAACAGCGGCTTGCGGATGGCGCTTAAAGCGTGAGGTATAAGGAATAAAGCTGCCCAATAGCCCAACAGTTGCGGCACTGACTACAACAGGCACAGCAAACGCGTGATGAAGTATGAAACAACCGTAGAAACCAGCATAAAACGTTATAAGTTTACTAATGTAAAACAACCCAAGGGTTTTCACGTCGTATCCCTCAAACAAAAAAGCCTCGCAAGTTGCAAGGCTGTAGTGTGCATACCAATAGCAGAGCTTATCGATAAGGTTTTATTTCTGGCTTTCAGAAATAAAGTAGCTCAACTCTTTTATACAATGGCGCAGTACTGGGTTAAGGCGCGTATTTTTGCCATTCATCACAAATAATTCATGGCTAAAATTAAACAAACTTCCCTTTGCAATGGGAACAAGTCCTAGCGCAGCACCTTGCTCTTTTGCCATATAGTCTGGTAACAACCCAACATATTCACCAGTCATAATGGCTGACATCGCAGCATCATATGAATCGGAAAACGTTTGAATAGACAAACGAGATTCGTCTTCAATGTAATTTGCCGAAGACAAACCTGAAATGCCAATAGCAGGGTAATCTTCTATTTTTACGTTATCAGGCAGGTCTGTGTCACGGTATTTCGCTAACGGATGCGTTGGTGCACAGTACAAGCGGCCAGGTGTTTTCAAGCCAATAGGATGGAAGGTTACTGACTCTGGCTTGACCATATCGTAAGTAGATACGACCAAGTGACATTCACCCGACAAGGCAACATGCTCAACCTCATTGTATAACCGAGTTTGAATATTCACGTGAATATCATCAAACTTCTTCATGGTACTTTTGACCGCTTTACTCACTGCTAAATGCATAGAAAGCGGAAGGCCTGCCATAAGTACTAACGTAATATGGCCTGAATAGTCGTCGTGTAGCGATTTAAGATTGAAAACAAAATTGTCGAAAGCGTTAAATATGCGTTTGGTTTCTTGGAAAACCACTTCGCCTTCTTTAGTCATTTGAAATCCACCACGACCTCGGTGGCACAGGACCAAATCTAAACGTTCTTCTAATTTTTTGATTGCTGCACTAATATTTGGGCGTTGCATACGCAACACTGGCTCTGCCGCAGTAAATCCGTTGCAGCTCGCTACAGCGTAGAAAACACGCAATAGCTTTATATCTGATTCCTGAAGACGATTAAGCATATTTAGCACCTGTTTATAGGTATAGTTATCGATACTCAAACTAGCACTATATGAAACTAGCCGTGCTATTACAACGACAAATTACTGCTTTTTATCTCAAAATTGTAGACTTACTCACGCATTGGTCAAATTTTGTGTTATCGCGCCATATACTAAAGTTGTAAATAAACGAAAGCCTCCTGTGAGTCACCGGAGGCTTTCGTATTTTCAAATGCAATAGCAAATAAATAACATCGCTATGAAAGCGTCACCACTTGCTTACGCAGTGTTTCAATATCATCTCTTAACGACGCCGCTTTCTCGAACTCAAGCTCCCTCGCATATTCGAACATTTGTTTTTCTAGCTCAGCTATCTGATCCATAATTTCGGTGGCACTTGCCGCTTTTTGCTGTTTCTTCTTCTCTTCAACTTTACGCAATTTCACCTTGCCAGAAGCCGGGTGTGCACTATCGCCTAAGTCCATAATATCAGTGATGGGCTTGTTAAGGCGCATCGGCGTTATATTGTTTGCCTTATTGTGCGCAATTTGTTTTTCTCTGCGTCGGTCAGTTTCGTCCATGGCTTTTTTCATCGACTTTGTAATAGAATCAGCATACAAAATCGCCTTTCCGTTCACATGTCGAGCAGCACGGCCTATTGTCTGTATAAGTGAGCGCTCAGCACGCAAAAAACCTTCTTTGTCAGCATCTAAAATTGCCACGAGGGACACCTCTGGCATATCTAAACCTTCTCGAAGTAAGTTAATACCTACTAACACATCAAATTTACCAAGCCTCAAATCTCTAATGATTTCGATTCGTTCTACAGTATCGATATCCGAATGTAAGTATCGCACTTTGACGCCGTGCTCATTTAAGTATTCACTTAAATCTTCAGCCATACGTTTGGTCAACGTAGTTATCAGTACCCTTTCATCTAGTTCAACGCGTTTTTGGATTTCTGAAAGCACATCATCAACCTGTGTAGCAACAGGTCTAACTTCGATAATGGGATCAAGTAGTCCGGTAGGACGTACCACCTGTTCCACAATTTCTCCATCAGTCTTTTTCAGCTCATAGTCACCAGGGGTTGCAGATACATAAATGGTTTGGGGACAAATCTGCTCAAACTCTTCAAATTTTAGCGGTCGATTATCCAGCGCTGAAGGCAATCTGAAGCCAAACTCCACCAGTGTTTCTTTGCGTGACCGGTCTCCGCGATACATGGCGCCTATTTGCGATACGGTCACATGAGACTCATCAATGAACATCAAGCCATCTGCAGGAAAATAATCAAGAAGCGTTGGTGGTGGTTCACCAGGCGCACGGCCTGACAAATAGCGTGAATAATTTTCGATTCCGGAACAGTATCCCAGCTCCATCATCATTTCGATATCAAACTGCGTGCGTTGAGAAATACGCTGTTCTTCTATGAGCTTATTGGCTTCTTGTAACTGCTTTTTACGCTCACCAAGCTCATCTTTAATATGCTCAATAGCATTTAGGATCTTCTCACGTGGTGTCACGTAATGGGTTTTAGGGAATACCGTTGCGCGAATAACTGATTTATCTACAGCCCCTGTAAGCGGATCGAATAGGCTTATTTTATCGATTTCATCATCGAATAATTCAACCCTTACCGCCTGCTTTTCAGAATCCGCAGGGAATATATCTATTACATCGCCACGCACACGGAACGTACCTCGCTCAAAGGCCAAATCGTTACGCTTATACTGTAATTCAGCAAGACGCCTGAGAATATCACGCTGATCCATCGTGTCGCCTTGGCGAAGATGAAGAAGCATTTTCATGTACGATTCTGGGTCGCCCAAGCCATAAATGGCTGAGACACTGGCGACAATAACAACGTCGCGCCTTTCCATTAGTGCTTTTGTCGCAGAAAGACGCATTTGCTCGATGTGATCGTTTATCGATGCATCTTTTTCAATAAACGTATCAGTGCTTGGAACATAGGCTTCAGGCTGGTAATAGTCGTAGTACGACACAAAATATTCGACCGCATTGTTGGGAAAGAACTCTTTCATTTCACCATACAACTGCGCGGCTAGGGTTTTATTGTGCGCCAAAATAAGGGTTGGACGCTGAACTTCATTGATAACGTTGGCCATGGTAAAAGTTTTACCTGACCCCGTAACACCCAGCAACGTCTGCCCGGCCAAACCGCTATCTAACCCATCTACAAGGGCCTCTATAGCTGCGGGCTGATCACCAGCAGGTTTATACTTCGAATGTAGTTCGAATCCTCTACTCATCTAAACAACCTTATTTAAAACCGCATTATCGGACTCAAACTGCGCAATCGCGCGTTTAAATACAACAAACGAAATACTTGCCATAACGATATTGGCGATAATATTACCTGCAAAAAGGCCTTTTAAACCGAAAAGCATGCTACCCACAATGCTGATGGGTACGAAAAAAACAAAAAGTCGGATGACACTAAGTACCAACGCTGTCATGGGACGGTGCATCGCGTTTAATGATGAATTCGTTAGAATGATGATGCCTTGCATGCCATAACCTAGGGGTACAATCATTAAGAAAAGCTGAATAAGTACACTGACTTCTGCTTCATTAGCAAATGCCACGGCTATCCAGCTCGACATGGACCACATAACAAGAAAGATAATTAACTGCCAAACAAGCACAAACTTAAGGGTTAAAGAGTACGCCTTTTTCACGCGTTCAACTTGCATCGCGCCAACATTCTGACTGATAAAAGGAGGCAATGTCATGGACAAGGCCAACACAACAATACTGGCAATAGATTCCATTCGATTTCCCACGCCCCATGCCGCGACAGCTTCTGCACCATAGCCGGCAACTACTGCTGTCATTACACCACCAGCCACTGGCGTGAGCATGTTAGCGCCTGCTGCAGGAAGACCAATTTTTAAAATTTCTCTACTACTTTCCCTTAATTCACCAATGGTGAGTAGTCGTGGCAACATAAGCTTTCTGCGCACCGCGAGGATATAGAGAATCCACATCGCACCTACCACCCAAGCAATAAAGGTAGCTAATGCTGCGCCTTTTATTCCCATTGCGGGAATAGGACCTAAACCAAAAATAAAGATGGGGTCGAGTAATGCGTTTAGTCCACCACCTGCAGCCATCACTATACTTGGCGTGCGTGTGTCACCGCACGCTCTAAGTACGCTATTACCTACCATTGGCATTGCAAGGAATATACTCGACAAATACCACAGCCCCATATAGTCAGAGATATAAGGCATCAATCGTTCAGAGGCGTTGAGAAGCTTAAATACAGGCTCGATTGAAACGAAACCAATTATAGCAAGCGTGCCCACCAATAGTACCGAAAGCATGAGTGAACCGGATGCATACAGCTGCGACTTTTCGAGTGCTTTACTTCCTTGTAATTTCCCAATAATTGCTGATGTTCCAATGCCCAAACCTATATTTAAGCTAATAACCGTAAAGGTCACTGGAAACGTAAAACTTATCGCCGCGAGAGGGTCAGTGCCCAATAAACTAACAAAGAAAGTATCAATAAGGCCAAAGCTCATCATCATAACCATGCCTAAAATCATGGGTATTGTCATTCGTTTAAGCGTTGCGCCAATATCTCCTTGAAGTAAATCAGAAGCGTGTTTTTGTGTAGTACTTTTATTCACTTAAGCCTCAGCGTTGTATGCGGCATGAAAAATGGAGAATAGCAAAGTGTAAAAGAGTGCACCTCAATTGGCTATGTGTATTCGATAAACTAAACAATGGATGAGGGCACTGGTTAGCATTATCGCTTATGCGACAAAGAGTTTTCTACAAAAACCAAGAATAAGCCTGCTTTACTATGAACACTGCATAAAGCGATGTTTTTACGCTGCTATTGCACTGAACAGTGGTGACTGTTCACATTACAGTTAAATTTCTAATCTGTTTCAGTTTTACTAATCTCAAAGTAGCTACTTAAGGTTATTTCGCTATTCACAACCGTTGAGCAATTCACCGCCAAAATTGTTAATACAATGTAACACACTGAGAAATAACACGGATTCTTTTGCGTAGCTTTTGATCATTCGTTGAATTAACACACAAGCTACTTTTTGTTCAACCGATCAATTTCGATCAACACTTCCGATCACAAAACAACACCTAACCACCTGTTTAAATTAGATAAATACCAACATCGGTAACAATGTGATGATGATCATACCTATAGTGATCGCGTACAACATTCCCAACTTGGCAAGCTATCAACATAGTTATCCACAGATTTAGTGGATAACTAACGCTAGACCATATTTGGCGCGATGTTGTGACTCGTTTAAAAAAAAAGACGTAAGTGGTGACTAACCTTTTACTACGTAGGTACAGGTTACAGATTTATTAAAGACTGTACATAATACCAGTATCAAAGCTTTTTTTTATTCTATTTTGTTATAGTAGAAACATCATGCGAGATATAAAAAGAGTAGGCACTTAAATGGTATTCACTATTGGTCACATTATCCTTTTACAAGCGAAAGTGAGTGAGTTGCGTACATATTAACCATCACTTTTGTCTTTTTGATGACAAATTGAGCACAAAAGCGCTAAAAAGCTATTTTTTGCGCAGTCAGCACAATTATTTCATTTATGTTGTTGACAGCAACTAACTACCTCTTTAATATTCGCCTCCGTTGAAGCACAGGTCCCCCTTAGCTCAGTTGGTTAGAGCGACGGACTGTTAATCCGCAGGTCCCCCGTTCGAGTCGGGGAGGGGGAGCCAACTTCAGCAACAACTTAGGTGTCGATTCCCCCTTAGCTCAGTTGGTTAGAGCGACGGACTGTTAATCCGCAGGTCCCCCGTTCGAGTCGGGGAGGGGGAGCCACTTAGTTGGCTCTACGCTTTCTCATAGCTACATATCTCTATCTCCCCTTATATTTATCGTTTTTAATTAAATATCCCTAATTCAATCAAGTTGTTAATCCCGTACTAAAAAGGGATAATAGCGGCATATTTCTTTTTTTTAATTCGCGGGATTTTGCCTACATATAAAAACAGTAGTGTTTCCCCGTTAAATTCCTTGAGGGAATTGCGTAATTCATGACTGAATTTTTACTATTATTGATTGGTACAGTACTGGTAAATAACTTCGTTTTGGTGAAGTTTCTTGGTTTGTGCCCTTTCATGGGAGTCTCTAGTAAGCTCGAAACGGCTATGGGTATGTCTATGGCAACCACATTTGTGCTTACCCTCGCCTCTGCATCCAGTTACCTTGTGGAAACTTATTTACTCGCCCCTTTGGGCATAGGCTACTTACGTACGCTTGCTTTTATTCTGGTGATTGCCGTTGTCGTGCAGTTTACAGAGATGGTCGTGCATAAAACCAGTCCTACGCTTTACCGACTACTCGGTATTTTCCTGCCACTTATTACCACTAACTGTGCCGTATTGGGTGTAGCGCTTCTAAACTTAACTGAGCAGCACAATTTTATAGAGAGCCTCATTTACGGGTTTGGCGCCGCGGTTGGTTTTTCATTAGTACTCATACTTTTTGCGGCAATGCGAGAAAGGTTAGCAGCCGCTGATGTTCCTACCCCATTTAAAGGAGCTTCAATAGCAATGATAACAGCAGGATTAATGTCATTGGCGTTTATGGGATTCAGTGGGTTGGTGAAATTCTAATGACAGTATCTACAGCAATCATTTTTGCCGTAATTGCAATCGGTGTTTTAGCGCTCGGCTTTGGTCTAGTTTTAGGATACGCCAGCATTCGCTTTAAAGTTGAGGGAGACCCTCTCGTTGAACAAATTGACGCTGTTCTTCCCCAAACTCAGTGTGGTCAGTGTGGTTACCCCGGATGTAAACCTTATGCGGAAGCTATCGCTAATGGCGACGATATCAATAAATGCCCCCCAGGTGGCGAGGCTACAATTAAAAAGTTAGCTGATTTAATGGGCGTAGAGCCTAAACCTCTTGATGCAGCGCATGGCGAAGAAGATGTAAAAAAAGTCGCGTTTATTCGCGAGGATGAATGCATTGGGTGCACTAAATGTATTCAAGCTTGTCCTGTTGACGCTATTTTAGGGGCAGCTAAACACATGCACACGGTCATTACCGATGAATGTACTGGTTGCGATCTGTGCGTAGACCCCTGCCCTGTTGACTGTATTGATATGGTTCCTATCGTTCAAACCACGTCTACGTGGAAATGGGATTTTTCGTCATCTCCCAAAGGTGATATCCCAGTGAAAATGGTATCGTAATTGTGATGTATCCAAGTTTTGATTCAATTATAGAAAACCTGAACTCTGGGAAAATGTACACGTTTCCTGGCGGTGTACACCCGGATGACAAGAAGGCACTTTCCAATACAACACCAATAAAGCAGCCTTCTCTACCGGCCTTGTTGGTGATACCACTTCGTCAGCACATCGGCTCAGACGGAATTTGTTGCGTAGAAGTTGGCGACCACGTACTAAAAGGGCAAGTATTGTCACAGAGTTCATCGCCATTTTCTGTTCCCGTGCATGCGCCCACCTCTGGAGAAGTAGTGGCTATTGCGCCTCATGTCGTAGCTCACCCCAGCGGCTTGACCGAGATGTGTGTCAGCATTAAACCCGATGGCAGAGATACATGGTGCGACCTTTCTCCTCTTTCAAATTATACAGAAGTAGAGAAAGGCAAAATTATTGAAATGATTTGCCAAGCGGGTATTTCCGGAATGGGCGGCGCAGGCTTTCCTACGCACATCAAAACGTCGACGTCGAAGCCTGTTGAGTTCCTTATTCTAAATGGCATTGAGTGCGAGCCATACATCACCTCTGACGATCGGCTGATGCGCGAATTTGCATGGCAGATAAGACAAGGACTCGATATTCTTACGCACCTCATAGGTCCTAAAGCCGTCGTAGTTGCCATTGAAGACAATAAACCAGAAGCATTTGAAGCACTGAATATTGCCTGTGAGGACAAAAAGGAATACCGCGTAGTCAGCGTAGAAACCAAATATCCTGCTGGCGGTGAAAAACAGTTAATTCAGGTATTAACCGGGCGAGAAGTACCGAGAAACGGGTTACCCGCAGATGTTGGGGTGATGATGTTTAATGTGGGCACTTGCTTCGCCATTGCAGACGCAATTTTAAATGGTAAGCCACTGATTGAACGCGTAGTTACTGTTACCGGTGAAGCTGTTGAGTCGCCGTGTAATTTTAAAGCACTATTAGGTACACCGGTCTCTCACCTACTAAACGAAGCGCAATATAACCCGAAAAAACAGACAGCTCCCAAGGTTATTATGGGCGGTCCTATGATGGGCTTTACCCTGTCAGATGCCACCATTCCAGTGGTAAAAACGACGAACTGTTTGCTGGTCCCAAGTAAAAAAGAGCTTGTTGATGACAATGCAGAGCGCCCATGTATTCGATGCAGCGCGTGCGCCGACGCGTGCCCGGCTTCTTTGCTACCGCAACAAATGTTTTGGCATGCGAAAGCTAAAGAGTACGACAAAGCTGAAGAATACGACTTATTTGATTGTATCGAATGTGGGGCTTGTGCATACGTGTGCCCCAGTGAAATTCCTCTTGTGCACTACTATCGCCAAGCTAAAGCCGAAATTCGCTTGCAGCGAGATGAGAAAAACAAAGCAGAGAAAGCGAAACAACGTTTTGAAGCGCGCAAAGAACGTTTAGAGCGCGAAAAACGCGAGCGAGAAGAAAAACACAGAAAGGCTAAAGAGGCACGATTAGCCGCTAACAAAGCCAAAGAGCAACGTGTAACTGGCGAAGCGCCATCAGAATCTTCCACCAACGAAGCAAAAGACAAGGTCGCTGCGGCGCTAGCAAGAGCGAAAGCAAAGAAAGCCGCACTGCAAGCGCAAACAAACGATTCTCAGACAGCGCCGGCAGACGCAGCTCAAGATGACAAAAAGGCTCAAGTTGCCGCTGCTATCGCCAGAGCAAAAGCAAAGAAAGCAGCTAAAGCTAGCGATGCCAATGTGCCGACTCATGATTCTGATGATAACAGCTCAAGTACTATGGAAGTACAAAGCACTGAACAAGATGATAAGAAAGCCAAAATCGCTGCGGCTATCGCTAGAGCTAAAGCCAAAAAAGCATCACAAGCAAGCGCTGAACAACCTGCTGTATCTGAAAACGTGCTGACCGATAACACAGCAACAAGTGATGCAACAGATAGCGCATCAGCGCAAGATGAGAAAAAAGCAAGAATTGCTGCCGCGGTGGCGAAAGCCAAAGCGAAAAAGGCGGCACAAGAACAAACTAATGCTCGTCACGATGCCCCTGATGCTAATGGCGCAGACAGCGAAGTTGACGAGAAGAAAGCACGAATAGCAGCAGCAGTAGCAAAGGCAAAAGCAAAGAAAGCCGCTCAGCAAATGGGGAGTGAATCAGCAGTTCAGGCTTCAGACTCATCTGAGCAACTCGACGCTGATGCTCAAACGTCAATATCCAGTAGCGCCTCCACATCACCTAGCGCACCTGCTGATGAGAAAAAGGCTCGCATTGCGGCGGCTGTTGCAAAAGCGAAGGCAAAAAAAGCGGCTGCAGAAAGAGAGAATGAATCCTGATGAAGTTAAGTCTATCAAGCTCACCGCACCAAAGGGTTAAGCGCGATACAGGACAAGTAATGCGCATGGTTGTTTATGCGATGATCCCAGGCATAGTCGCGCAAGCATATTATTTTGGCTGGGGCGTGCTAATTCAAGCAATACTTGCGGTAGCAAGTGCTCTGGTCATCGAAGGAATAATTCTTTTTGTTAGAAAGCGTCCTATTGAGCGCACATTAACGGATTACAGTGCAGTATTAACTGCATTGCTTATTGCGATAAGTATCCCCCCAACGTTGCCATGGTGGATGACGGTAATAGGCGTATTTTTTGCTATCGCGGTAGCTAAACAATTATACGGCGGTTTGGGGTTTAATATTTTCAACCCAGCTATGGTGGCTTATGTGGTGTTGTTAATATCATTCCCTGGTGCGATGAGTTTGTGGCTACCCCCCACTACTCACGCGGCAATTACGCCAACATTTCTTGATTCCTTTTCGCTGATTTTTTCTGGATTTACCACCAGCGGATACGATGTAACTCAGTTAAAAACAATTGCTGATGGCGTAACTATGGCAACGCCGCTTGATACATTGAAAACCAACCTTACTCAAGGTGTTACCTATAGCGAATCGTTGTCGAACCCCATATTCGACGGTGGCATTTTTGAAGCAGCAGGTGCCGGCTGGGGCGTAGTAAGTGCGGCTTACCTTTTAGGTGGTCTCTTCTTGTGGAAAACGAAAGTGATCAATTGGCACATCCCTGGCGGCATGCTAATTAGCGTGTTGATTTGTGCCTCGCTACTACACCTTTTAGATGCCGATTATTACGCTTCACCAATTTTTCATTTGTTCAATGGCGCCGTCATGGTGGGAGCGTTTTTCATCGCTACCGATCCCGTGTCAGCCTCTACCACGCCAAAGGGACGTATTATCTTTGGTGCCGCTATTGGTTTTTGGGTTGTTATTATCCGCACATTTGGCGGCTATCCTGACGCTGTTGCCTTTGCCGTCATTATCATGAACATGGCCGTACCATTAATCGACTACTACACTCGCCCCCGCGTATACGGCAAAAATGTCGGACAACGTCGAGGTAAGCAGTCATGATGAAAGAGAGCTTAGCCAAGAATGGGCTTATGTTAGGTGCTTTCGCTGTTGTTACCACGGCGTTGATTGCACTTACTTTTTTTGGCACGCAAGAAAAGATTGATCAGCAAAAGCAACAGAAATTACTCAGCGTATTAAACGAAGTCGTACCCCGTGAGTTTCATGACAATGCTCTTTACGCAAACTGCACCGAAGTGAATGCAGATGAACTAGGTGGTAAGAAGACCCATAAAGTGTATCGCGCCTTACTTAATAACCAGCCAAGCGCGCTAGTGTTGGAAGCCACAGCCCCCGATGGCTATAGTGGCGATATCGATATTTTGGTGGGTGTTTCTTTAGGTGACACTAGCCTAGATGAGCGTAGCGCAACACAAATAAACAGCAATGAGCTTACTGTATTGGGGGTTCGCGTTATCGAGCATAAGGAAACGCCAGGTCTAGGTGATAAAATCGAACTTGCGGTTAGCGATTGGATAATGTCATTTAGCTTAAAGCCCTTCTCTAGCGACAACCTTTCAATTTGGAAGGTAAAAAAAGATGGCGGTGAATTTGATCAGTTTACTGGCGCAACCATAACACCAAGAGCAGTGGTGGGTGCTGTGCGCGAAACACTACTTTATGTGGAAGCGAATAAGAACGCACTTTTTGCAGCACCAAACCTATGTAAAGGCGTAGGTACTGTTGAGGCAAAAAAGATGGCTGACGTGAACGACGTCCAATCTCAACATGTGGAGGCGCTATAATATGACTGATTTTCGTGATCTTTCTCTACAAGGACTTTGGAAAAACAACCCGGCATTAGTGCAATTGCTTGGCCTTTGCCCACTATTAGCGGTGACAGCCACTTTTATTAATGGGTTGGGCCTTGGCATTGCTACCATGTTAGTACTCATCGGTAGCAACGTAACTGTATCCTTGGTTCGAAATGTAGTACGAAACGAGATCCGCATCCCCGTTTTTGTGATGATCATTGCTGCATTCGTCACCATTGTTCAGCTGCTTATGAACGCCTACACGTACGATCTCTATTTGGCGCTGGGTATCTTTATCCCGCTCATAGTGACTAACTGCGCCATTATAGGTCGTGCGGAAGCCTTTGCGTCTAAAAATGGTCCTCTAGCCTCGGCGTATGACGGTCTTATGATGGGACTGGGTTTTACCGCCGTGCTGGTTGTGTTAGGCGGCATGCGAGAAGTTTTAGGTGCAGGCACATTGCTCGTTGGTGCAGATCGCCTGTTTGGCCCAATTGCCCGAAACTGGACGATTACACTTTTTGAAACCGAGAATCCATTCTTACTTGCGGTTTTGCCCCCTGGTGCTTTTTTGGGAATGGGACTACTGATTGCAATAAAAAATAGCATAGACGCAAAACTAGCAGCACAACATAAAGCACCAATGGTTAAGGCCGAACGCGTGCGTGTTACAGCTGAGAGCTAGCGCCTCTTTTACTCAAGAAAAAGTAGATAGAAATGACTGAAGTAGTTACGCCAACAAAGCCAATTTCAAAACAAGAAAAAGTAAAAGAAATAATGCGTATTCTGGATGAACTCTATCCAGAAACTCCCATTTTTTTAGATCATAAAGACCCCTATACGTTGCTTATCGCGGTTCTTCTATCAGCGCAGTGCACCGACGAAAGGGTTAACCAGATTACGCCAAAACTTTTTGCTCGTGCAGATAACCCATTTGATATGGTGATGCTGAGTATCGAAGAAATTCAAGACATTATTCGTCCGTGTGGCTTATCGCCAATGAAGTCTAAAGGCATCTGGCACTTATCAGACATGATAATTAAACTGCACAATGGCGTTGTTCCGGCAGATTTTGAAGCGCTAGAGGCCATGCCAGCAGTTGGCCATAAAACTGCGGCAGTGGTTATGTCACAGGGCTTTGGTATTCCAGCATTTCCGGTGGATACGCATATACATCGATTAATGTATCGATGGGGGCTGTCAAATGGTAAAAGTGTCGAGCAGACCGAACGCGATGCCAAACGCTTATTCCCTAAAGAGAGATGGAACGACCTTCATCTTCAAATTATCCTTTATGGAAGAGAGTACTGCCCTGCCCGCGGATTCGACTTAAACAAATGCATCATCACACGAGAATTCGGTAGAAAGAGCTTTATTAACGAAGTGCTAAAAGAACAAGAGAAAAAGCAAAAAATAGCACTTAAGAAAAAGCGCAAGTAATACCATAAACTAAAAAGGAGCCGAACGGCTCCTTTTTGCATTTTGCTAATTGTCAATTCTGTGGACTAAAGAGTTTGAACTCATATGCCCTTGAGGAATGCTCTGTTGCTATCACAATTCCATTACTTTCATTGACGCCACCTTCATATTCAAACGGGAATACGCCATAGGCGAGAAGCCCATTGTATTCAAAGTTCTCAAAACAAGAATCTACCTGAATGGTTATATCAAACAGCCCATTAACGTTTGCTATGGGCTCGACATGGCCAGAATATACACAGCCTACAGTGTTAGAGCCACTAAGAAGACCGTCGCTGTCGATGGCAAAAGAGCGCATATATGAACTATCTGAAAATGATTGCGAATAATTACCTGCAATATCTTCAAGGGTAACTTCATCCTGTGACGCTATTCTTGAAGCGGAAAATTCAATCGTGTCATTAAATCCAACTCCTTCTAGCGTATCACCTTTGGCACTTGCTTGTAACGGCCCATTTCGCGTCATACCATCTTTAGGATAGTACATCACATCATCGGAAGTAACACCGTCTGTACTCAATGTACCATTGGTGATGAACATGTTACCCGACCCAGATGCATATAATATGGCCGTGCCATCAGGCGAAACGGCGATCACAACGCTTTCTTGCTCATCTTCAAAGGTTGTAGCTTGCCCAAACCAAACGCCAATCACCGAGTTAGTATCTTCGATGTCATTGTTGTCATTACTATCGCTACACGCACTTAAAAATAAAGTACTTAGCGTAACTGAAGCAATAATTGTAGACCTAAAAAGCACATTGCTATTCAACGTCGCTTTTTTAAATAGAGAATTGAGACTTTTCTTCATTTTACATTTCCTTGTAGTCAATCTTCCTTTATTCGAACGTTACCACCAATCTCCTCAGATGGATAGATGAACTTTGCGATAAATGAACAACTTAGCATCTTCGATTACCTCGAAAGCCTTCAACGAATTCGCTATGATGAAACGCATAGGCTTGCCTATGGCAAATAAAATAAAAATACCCACCTCGGAGAACACATGTCTCGATTGAATTCTGTCGCTAAAAATTTAGCGTTTGGTGCATTGGTAAGCGCTTGTAGTTTCGGCGTATTTGCTGATAGCTCACCCATTACCGATAAACAAAAGAAGAATGCAGAAATGCTAATTCAGAAGGCCTTAGAAAGTGACTTAGGCTATAAGATTGTAGAGTCTCTCACGACTGAAATAGGTCCTCGCTTAGGCGGCTCTGAAGCAGAAAAACGCGCAAGAGACTGGGGCGTGGTTGTTGGTAAGCGTCTTGGGTTTGATAACGTGAGCATTGAAGAATTCACTATGCCGTTCTGGGATAGAGGTCACCTACACATATCGCTAACTTCACCTTATGCACAGCCGCTTTATGGCACAGCGCTGGGTGGCGCGGCGCCTTCTGACGAAGAAATTAATGCCGATGTCGTGTACTTTCGCGATATTCATGCATTAACCGATGTAAAAGCGGGTGCACTTAAAGGTAAGATCGCCTTTGTTGACGGCGACGCCATGGTGAAAAGTCAAACCGGTGCAGGCTATTCCCAAGCCAATCAACGTCGTCGTATAGGTTGGCAGCATGCTCAGCGTGGTGGTGCGCAAGCGTTGGTAGTGCGCTCTGTAGGCTCTGACTCCCATCGCTTTCCTCATTCTGGCATGATGAGCTCTGACAACGATAAATGGGCTGACATTCCCGTTATTGCTATTTCAAACCCTGATGCCGATCATCTTCGCAGACTCCACAACCTTGGGAAACCGCTGTCACTTTCACTACACTCTGAATCAAAATGGAAAGGTGATGTGAGCAGTGGCAATGTAGTACTTGATCTCATAGGCAGTGAGAAGCCAGAGGAAATCATTCTCATTGGGGGGCATCTAGACAGTTGGGACTTAGGAACCGGTGCTGTTGATGATGGCGCAGGTATTGCTATTACAACTGCCGCGGCAGCATTAATTGCATCATTACCAGAGCGTCCTAAACGTACCATTCGCGTGGTAATGTTTGGTGCAGAAGAAGTGGGGCTTTTAGGTGCGTTTGCCTATGCCAAGCAGCACGAAAACAACTTAGCTAACCATGTATTAGCTACCGAGTCTGATTTTGGAGCACAAACAATTTGGCAAATCGTCTCTAACGTAAACCCAGAAGCTACTGCACTTGTAGATGAAATAGCTAAAATTCTATCGCCACTGGGTATCGTACGTGGAGGGTCAGATATCGCTGGCGGTGGCCCGGATATTATCCCGCTTGCCGCAAAAGGTGTGCCTACAATCAGATTGAATCAAAATGGCCATGATTACTTTGACCTGCACCACACACCAGATGACACATTAGACAAAATAAACCCTAATGAGCTGGCACAAAATATTGCGGCTTATGCAGCTAGCATTTATTTGTTAGCAGACACAGACGTTGAATTAAAGCGAGATTAACGGGTTACTGGATAATACTCTTTAGGATAGCGAGCGTTGCAGCAATTTGTCCAAAAACGCTCGTCTATCGCTTTTGTTGCTAAACTCAACGCGCTTCATGTTACCGACTTCGCGATAAGCAATACTATTTTTATGTACGGAAATATCAGAGATGGTATTACAAAGTTGGGGAGGTGTTATTGAAGATAGTATAAGAAATACTCCTTTTATTATTTTTATAAATATTCTTTCGTCCTTTTTTTGACTTAAAAATCATAACGTCATAAGCAAGCCCTTTGAAAAGACTTGCTCATGAAAGCAGTTACTTAGCGTACTACTACGTTTGCTGCTTGTGGGCCTTTTTGGCCTTGTTCTACTTCAAAGCTAACTGACTGACCTTCAGCAAGTGTCTTGAAACCTTCAGAAGCAATTGAACGGAAATGTACGAAAACATCTTTTCCGCCATTATCTTGTGTTAGGAAGCCGTAGCCTTTTTCTTCGTTGAACCACTTAACTGTACCGTTTACAGAATTAGACATAATAAAAACCTTTTAAAATTGATGTTGTGGTGAAATCTCACCGTAAGGCCATAGACATAACCAAACTAATAAAGTGATGTATTTCTGTAAATTAAACTTCAATTTGAAGGAATAACGAGAGGTACAGCGCAGTAATAGGAAAAGCATAAAACATATCTAAAGCGGCGAGGAGAATACAGCCTTCTTTAAGCAAAGTCCAACGGTTTGTCGTTTATTTTTTATTCACCTATCTTGAACAGTTTTCGCCGTACTTCACTGAATACGTATGTTTGTGGGGATTTCAAGCTAAGTACGCTAATTTTAAGTCACTGATTTTTTTGTGGAGTAATGTAATGTCAGATCGTTATGAATTGAAAAATAAAACGGCCATTGTTACCGGTGGTGGCAAAGGATTGGGAAAGACTATTGTTGCGCATTTATTAGCACAAGGAATGAAAGTTGCTATTTGCGGGCGAACAGAGAAAACGATTACCGAAACCGTTGCGCATTTTGATAGTCAATATCCTGGGAGAATCTTTGGCGATGTCTGTGACGTTGCCAACAGTGGAGCAGTCTCGCGCTTCGTAAAAGCCGTCCACGCCGAATTTGGTGACGTTCACGTACTGATAAATAATAGCGGGTTTGGCAAAGAAACGCGTATTTGGGAAACCAGTGAATCAGACTGGGATGAAGTGATGAACACCAACATCAAAGGCACTTTCTTAATGTGCAAGGCAGTTGTTGTAAACATGATAGAAAATAAAGAAGGATATATACTTAATATAGCCTCGCAAGCCGCGTTGAATGGCTATGCTAACGCAGGCGTATACTGCGCATCTAAATTCGCTATGGTTGGTTTGGGAAAGGCACTTCAAGAAGAAGTCCGCGAGTTTGGTATTCATGTACACTCCCTAAATCCCGCACTTATACAGTCGCAGAAATCTGACAGCGACGACATCGACCAAGGGTTAATTCAAAACGAAGACTTAGGTGAAATGGTTGTTTACTTACTATCACAACCACGTCGCTTGAAAATTGACAATATTGGGCTGTGGGGCTTTTAGTAAAGCCTCTTGTATAGTCAGTAGTGTCTTAAAGCGTTAACATTTCTCTTTTATCATTATGCGTTATGCCTTTGTTGAGCATTGCCAGTGTTAAGGCGGTTAGCGCGTATTGATAGGTATTAATGGGTATTGTTTGAAAACATCATTGAGAGAATAAAATGAGAATGTTACATACCATGCTTCGAGTTAAAAACTTAGAAGCGTCACTTCACTTTTACACCCAATTAATGGGTATGCGCCTACTTCGCCAGTCTGAAAACAAAGAGTATGAATATACACTGGCCTTTGTGGGCTATGGCGATGAAGCCAATAACACAGTCCTTGAACTCACCTACAATTGGGGGGAGAACAGCTATGACAAAGGTAATGCATACGGGCACATCGCTATTGAGGTTGACGACATATACGCATTTTGTCAGTCATTAGAAGCTAATGGTGCTGAAGTATACCGTAAGCCCGGTCCAGTAAAAGGTGGAACCACGGTTATCGCGTTTGTTCGAGACCCAGACGGCTACGCCATTGAGTTAATTCAAAACAAAGCGCGTTAAGCGCTTTGTAATGCTTTTTGCTCACGACAATAAATCAAAAGGGAGTTTGAGCCTGTGCTATCACTTTTATCACCCATAAACATTCGCCGATATACGTTAGACATAAAACGACTCTGTTCAGCCGCGCTTCTCAGCTTATCGACTGTCGTCAGCACAGGTGTTTTTGCCAACGGTGAAGCTTTAGAGTCAGCTGAAGCGCAATTTACAATCGTGGCACATCGCGGTGCCTCTGGATACTTGCCAGAGCATTCATTAGAGTCGACCACGTTGGCGTTTGCACAAGAGCCCGACTTTATTGAACAAGATGTGGTGATAACCAAAGACGATATTCCGGTTGTTTTACACGACATTCACCTTGAAACAGTGTCAAATGTTGAGCAGGTATTTCCACAACGACACCGCGAAGACAATCGCTACTATGTACGAGATTTCACACTCGCCGAGCTGCGTACTTTACGCTTACACGAACGCGCTGACGGTGAAGGTAAACAAGTATTTAGAAAACGGTATTCCGGCGCAAAAGCAAACTTCACTATTGCAACGCTTTATGAACACTTTGAACTTATCAGTGAACTAAACCGCGAATTTAATAAACGCGTGGGTGTTTACCCCGAGGTAAAGTCCCCCGCTTTTCACTTAAACGAAGGCGTAGATGCAAGCAAGATAGTGATAGAAGCTTTGCTGTCTTATAATTTTGGCGGCGAAAACGGTAATAGTTTCTTACAGTGTTTTGACTTTGAAGAAGTAAAGCGCATTCGCGAAGAATTGAAATACAGTGGCAAAGTCGTAATGCTAATAGGTGAAAACAGCTGGGCAGAAAGCTCGACTGATTACGATTGGTTGCGTACGAAAGAAGGGATGGAAGCCGTTGCTCAGTATGCTGATGGTATCGGTCCATGGTTGGGTCATTTATTAGACCCCGCAGCGCTTAAAAAGGGTGAAATAAAATCGGCGTCGTGGCTTGATAACGCCCATGCGAACCAACTCGCTGTTCACCCATACACCTACAGACAAGATGCATTACCCGAGGGAATGACAGGTCCACAGCTATTACAAATATTGCGCGATGTTATAAAAGCTAACGGTGTATTTACTGACCACGTTCCACCTGTTCACGACTGGCGACACCAAATTGAGAGTATGGGAAAGTGAGTTAATCTTTACTAAGCCCTGCTTTTAGGATTTAGATAGGCGTACAACGACCCTACGGTTTTGTGCGCGATTTTCTCGCGTATCATTTGAGGCAATATGGCGTTTTTCACCGTGGCCAGTTAACTGGATCCTATCTTCCGGAACGCCTAGTGTTGTAAGGTAGCTCTTCACTTCGTTAGCGCGGCGAATTGATAGCTGTTCGTTATTCCAACGGCCACCGTAACTATCGGTGTAACCGTCAAGTAGCACGAGTTCCAATTCGGTATCTTCTTTTAAATACTCTCCAATCATATTCAAGCGCTTGCGAGAGTATTTAGTTAATTCGGTACTGTTGTTTTTGTACGACAAAACGGTATAGGAAATATCGTCGAAACTAAATGGCAGCAGGTTAGACACACATTTAGCGAACTCGCGGTATACACCTGTAAAATTACTGGCGTTTAATGCTACCGCCACTTGGTCGTATTTATTATACCAATCTTGGTAGTAGATAGTCGGCCAAAAACCTTTTTCAAGTTCAGAGAGCATCGTCCAAGCAGCATCCCGCGGAAGGTCGCCATTGTATTGCTTGCGAATAGACATATCCGCTATTGGCTTAGGCGCGACGCCAGGCATCCATTTAGGTGGCACGGAATACACCGATGCCACTTCAAACTTACTTGGCAGTAAATACATATCCAGCTCAAATTCCATATTAAGCTGCTTAGATGCATAACTGGTAAATAAGGCTTCCCCGTATCCAGGTAATTCGTGATTCAAGGTACATTGCAAACGAGATGGGTTATCTACTTTCCAATTAGAAGTTTCAACGGTGGCAGAATACTGTCGCATAGCCGCGCTAGCTGATAGCGAACCTAAAAGCCCGACAAAGACAATATATTTTAATTTCGACACCATAACGAAAACCCAAACTGAAAACCAAGAAGACAAACTCAACACATAGACGCAATGAGCTTATTTATTCTATCGTCCGAAGTGTAGAAAAGTTTAGTGATTAAATCTACATCAGGTCAATTTTTTACACTTTTATATGCCCTTCAAAATGGCATGTAGCAGCACAAAAAAGCGCTACTGAAAATTCAAACTGGCAACTGGCAATTATCCTTGCGATAATTTGGCTTTAGCTGACTGGTGAAAAGCCCGATTGTGGCCTTCTCCGTCCCATTCATCCGATATTGTTCTCAAG
The DNA here is from genome assembly GCF_028865455.1 of Alteromonas sp. 009811495. NCBI lineage: Bacteria > Pseudomonadati > Pseudomonadota > Gammaproteobacteria > Alteromonadales > Alteromonadaceae > Alteromonas > Alteromonas sp. 009811495. Next base: position 1,321,119 of record NZ_CP113972.1, on the reverse strand, counting down.
AGTGTTTATGTCTTCAAACCCGCCCTTACTATCTCATCGCTTTAGAGGTTACTTTCCCGTAGTTATCGACGTTGAAACTGCTGGGTTCAATGCCGGTACAGATGCATTACTTGAGCTCGCGGCGGTGACGGTAAAAATGGATGAAAATGGTATTTTGCATCCTGACGAAACGTTTCACTATCATATAGATCCCTTCGAAGGAGCCAATCTAGAGCCTGCCGCGTTGGAGTTTAATGGAATTGATCCTCACTGTGCACTGCGCGGTGCCATCGCCGAAAGCGATGCAATGAAAGCCTTGTGCAAAGGCATTAGAAAAGCGCAGAAAAATGCCGATTGCCAACGTTCTGTGATTGTCGCGCACAACGCAACGTTCGATCAGAGTTTTGTGAATGCGGCGATTGAGCGTTCTAATATCAAGCGTACACCTTTTCACCCCTTCGTATCTTTCGATACCACCAGTCTGGCTGGTTTGGCCTTAGGTCAAACGGTGTTAGTGAAAGCGTGTCGTGCAGCAGGAATAGCCTTTGACCAAAACGAAGCGCATAGTGCGCTATATGATGCGCAAAAAACCACTGAATTGTTTTGCTTTATGGTGAATAGGTATAAAGCGCTCGGTGGATGGCCATTAGCAGAAAGCGAGTAAATACGCGCTAATATAGAAAGTACAACGCAAATAAAAACAGCGCCCGTAGGCGCTGTTTTTTTATCTTTGCAAAAGCTGTCTTATAGTTTATCAGCTTCTTCAGACAAGTACTTAGCTACACCTTCAGGTGATGCATCCATACCCGCTTTACCTTCAGTCCAACCCGCTGGACATACTTCACCGTGCTCTTGGTGGAACGCTAATGCGTCAACCATGCGTAGCATTTCGTCAACGTTACGGCCAAGTGGAAGATCGTTCACAACTTGATGACGTACAAGACCATCTTCGTCAATTAGGAAAGAGCCGCGGAATGCTACGCCATCTTCTGGGTGCTCTACGTCATATGCTTGACAGATTTCGTGCTTAACATCAGCAACCAATGTGTATTTAACTGGACCAATACCACCTTGATTTACTGGTGTATTTCTCCACGCGTTGTGAGAGAACTGAGAATCGATTGATACACCAATCACTTCAACACCGCGCTTTTTGAATTCGTCAAAACGCTTATCGAAAGCAATAAGTTCAGAGGGGCATACAAACGTAAAATCTAGTGGGTAAAAGAAAACAACCGCTTTTTTACCTTTGATAGCTTCACTTAGCGTGAATGAGTCAACGATTTCACCACTTCCCAACACTGCTGCAGCAGTAAAATCTGGCGCTTGACGGCCTACTAGTACACTCATGAGTCTCTCCATTTAAATTGGATTGTAATAATAAGAAGCGGCCAAATAGCATGGCCACTTTTTGAAATAAAATTTTGATGATTGGGTTATAGGTCCAAAACCTAAAATAACAACATGAAAACGTATCTTTTTTTACTGATCGTACCAATTTCAATCAAATAAGCGTTATGTACCAGAATGACTGTACACTTCTCACTCAAAAATTAAATTTATCTCGCCCCGCAAACTTTACTTGCCAAACAGATGAATAACAATTATTATCATTTACAGATTCATTTGGAGTACGTTTTAATGTTTGTTTGTATGTGTTACGGGGTAACTGATAAAAGCATTCGCGCAGCTGTTGAAGAGAATGGCGTGGGAAATATGCGTGAGTTACGTCAGCACTTAGAGCTTGGTTCACAATGTGGAAAGTGCATTCAAATGGCACAACAGATTATCGACCAGACAATCATCGATGAATCTCTTTTCAAAGATGTGGGTTAATTAATACCTTATTCCGCGCTATTTTTTCAAACGCTTTCATTTCTATAAAAATGCCAAATTTCTGGTGTCACTGCTAGCGTTTGCCACTATTTTTAACTACTTAAAGTTATACTCCAACCCTAAATAGTAAAACGCACCATTGATGCCACTTGGCGACGTAGGTGGATACAAAGCACCAACTTCACCGCTAAACGGATTTACATCTGGAAGCGAATCAAATAAGTTCTGTGCCCCTAATGTTGCACGTACGCTTTCACTAAGCTGCCAAGCGACTTGAGCATCGAAGGTAGTAAGTGCGCCACCTACGATATCCATACCCGCCGATGCATCCAGGTGGTCTTCGTAAAACTCGCCATAATAATTGAGACGCCACGTAAAGGCCCATTTGCCTCTAATCTGTTCAAGCGTAATGTTACCTCGATGCGCGGGTAAGTTATCTTCTAACATGCGAATACGCGCGTCGGTAAGGTTGGGCTGCATTGAAATAACCCCGTCGATTAGCGCGGGGTACAGCGTAACGCGCTCTACCTGAGTGTCAGTCCAGTTGTAGGCTAAAAGTAGTGTATTTTGCCAATCATTTAGTGCAAATCCGTAGTTCACTACAACGTCAATACCTTGGGTGCGCGTGTCAAAATCGTTAGTGAAATATTTTGCGGCATTGTATTTCACAGCATCAGGACGACCTTGAGCAATCAGGGCGTTGATGTCCTGCTCTGTCAGAGGGATCGCCGATGTTGTACTGATGCGATCGGTCAAGCGAATATTAAAGTAGTCGATAGTGGCAAAGAATTGCTCATTAAATTGCATTACACCACCTAAACTAAAGTTAACTGACTCCTCAGGCGTTAATGGTGTCGCACCAAGCTGAATAGATATCAGATCGGTTGGTGGAAGAGTAGCTTGGTCCTCTAAGCCATTTAATCCATAAGCGGTAGTTACATTAATTACATTACTTTGTCCCACGGTAGGCGCTTTGAAACCAGTGTTTATTGACCCACGTAGTGCAAACCTATCGTCGATTTTGTAGCGCGTACTAAGCTTGCCATCAAACGTTGACCCAAAATCACTAAAGTGTTCGACACGGGTTGCCACAGCGAACTGCCATGCTTCTGTTAAATAGAACTCCATATCCGCATATAGGGCCCAATTATTTCGACTCCAATGCCCTGCTGATTGTGGTTGGTATCCTGGGAAGCCATTGGAGCCAATAGAAAATCCTTGAACAAGACCAAGTGGTGGCTCTAGCGCGAAGGGCCCAGCAATATAACTAGCTTCATCACCAGCTTTTTGAAAATACGTTTCTTTGCGCCACTCTAAGCCCACCGCGATACTGACAGGATCCTCAAAAATAGTTTGAATAAGCTTGGCAAAATCTAGGTTTACCGTTCGCTCCACTTGCGACACACTGCCAGGAGAAAACTCAGTAGGAGACTGAGGGCCCAGTGACGGATTTACGGTATTTGCAATTGTATATTCTATATCGCTGTAACCCAGTGTCGCACTTGCGTCCATTGCCCAGCCTTGGGACAGTTCTTTGCGCATACCAACCACAATTGCGCCGTCAGTTATCGTACCGCCAAAGCGCGGGGTAAACCCACCAGGAAACCATTCGTTAAAGGCGAAACAATTGGCGCCAAGTGCTGTTGAATTGTCGGCAATAAGTAAATAGTTAGGGTCGCTCAACACATTGGCATTGCCTAACGTTATTGATGGGCAGGTAATACCATTATCAAGCCCATCTAAATCAGCCACAATGAGACGTCTTTCGCCCGTGGTGCTATCGGTTCGGCTAAATACCCCTTCTCGCGTTTGTGGGTTTCTAAAGTAAAAGCCTCCCTCAATATCGCGCTGAGCTCCTGTGGCAAAACTGTACAGTTCGCTTCCAGACGCGAGTGTTATACCTGAGTTGACGGCAAACTTAATATCTTCATTAACATCAAGCGCCCCCCATATTTGGGAAGGACTTGAGATAAAATTGTTGCCCTCGGCAATGAGTTCAGCAGCATCATCCCGTTGAACTGAGCGAGATGTGCCTTTTTGTTGTCGGTATTCAACCGTAGCGTTAATAAAGCCATTATCACCTAGAGCAAAACCTTTGTTGCCTTGGAATTGAACCAGTTCGCCGTCGCCTTCGCTATAAAGTCCGCTACGAAGTGCAATGCTGCCGCCGTGATTATCATCTTTTAATACAAAGTTGATTACACCAGCGATGGCGTCAGAACCGTATTGAGCTGACGCGCCATCTCTTAATACTTCCACTTGCTGTAACGCATAAGCTGGAATGACCGATATGTCTGGTCCCTGTGCACCATCCGATAGGCCACCGCCAAGAAACGTGATAACCGCAGAGCGATGACGCCGCTTTCCATTTAGCAACAATAAGGTGTGATCAGACGACATGCCTCTTAAATTAGCCGGCCTAACCAAACTACTTGCATCGTTGATAGGCTGGTCGTTAACGTTGAGCGATGGCACCATAACACTTAACATCGCAAGCACATCCGCATTGCCCTGAGAACTCAGCGCTTGCGATCCGATGATATCGAGTGGGACAGGTGAGTCGACGACACTTCTAGGAGCGCTTCTTGTTCCTACCACGGCAATTTTCTCTAGTGCGTTACCCGTGTCTTCAGGCGCTGACTCTTCTTCCTTTTTTTGGGGAGCCTCTGCAACCAATGACGCGCGAGATCGTATACTAAGTGCCCCAGACTCATCAGTTACAACAGCAAGTTCAGTACCTTCTAAAAGCTGAACGAGTGCTTCATTAAGTGTAAAAGTGCCCTCAAGTGCATTAGTTTTTACACGTTTAGCCAAATCAAACGGGAACAACAACGTGGTATTCGCTTGTTTCGCCAATTCTGTGAGCGCTTCATTAGCGTCTTGCGCGGGTATAGAGAAAGAAAAAGCGTTGCTCTGAGTCGAAGGTGAATCTGTGCCCTGTATTTGCTGTGAAAACGCACTATGAGCCGAGCTTAGACAAACAAGAGAAGCCAACAAAGGCAAAATGCGATGTGTTTTCCTACTCTGCTTCTGACTGTATTTTGCGGTGGTGAGCGGAATATTACGCGACGAGCACACGCTAGCCCCATTTCTTTCTGAAATCGGGCTGACAGTATGCGCTATTAATTGCTTGTATTTTGCAATATTGCTGTGTCGCAAGAGTAAAATCGGTGTGCTTATTATTTTAATTATATTGTCACATTAGTCGACACTATGGCAACTAAGAATGCCAACCAAGAATGGCCAAAAAACGCCTTGTTTTCAGGCGCCTTTAACCTTTTACAGCTTTAAGCTGGATACTATTTTCAGTGATTCTCTCATGCTCAATACTAAAACTGCTTTTAAGTGCAGACAATAGACCGTCAATGTCACCTACTTTGAAGTAACCTGCAACACGGCGCTTGCGTAAGCTTTCATCTGAAATACTAAACCTCATTGGCGTATAACGGCCTATTTCGGCTAAAACAGCTTCTAGAGGCTCGCCTTTGAATACAATCATGCCCTGCTGCCACGCCAAATCATCATCAATATCGTTTTGAGACAGATTCTCACGGGCCTCGACTTTGCCTTGAACCGTCGCTTTCTCTCCAGCGAACATTAAGAGGCCTTCTTCAGTAATCGACTTCTTGCCAAAAAGCAGGTCATTGGACGAGGTACTGAAGCGATCTTTCACTAATACTTTACCCTCAGTTACAACAAGTTCGAATGCATTATCATCTACATATTGCATGTTGAACGCTGTGCCTACCGCAGTCACCGTATTGCTACCAGCCGTTACAGAGAAGGGGCGCTGCTTATCATGGGCAACCTCAAAATGCGCCTCACCCCGCAACAACACTATGTTACGTGCATCTGAGCTAAAATCGACGGTGACAATAGAATTGGTGTTTAAATGAAGTTTGGACCCATCAGCCAAAACAACATTTTTCTGCTCCCCTACTCCGGTCTGTACTTTCTCGCTGATATTGGCGAACTGTGGCGCAGATTCAAACCAAGTGCGCTGAACAATAACACTTAGCGCCACAGCCATAACAAAGAATGTAGCGGCCATTCCCCACATCATTTGCTTAGCCATACCTTTGTGCTGTTTTGCTCCGCGCGTATGAGATTGTGGGAACAAACCACTCAATTCGTTCAACACCGACATATCATCCCACAGGCTTGCGGCATCTAGCAGCGCTTGACGGTGCGAGTTGCTCTCGGTTAACCACTCGTCTAACTGACTTTTCTCTTCGTCGTGCAAACCGCGGTCGAGACGACTCACCCACAAGCATGCCTGCTCTTGGATATCTTCTTTGCTGGAAAACTGGCGAATATTGTTCATGTTAACTACGGCTTATGTCCTGAGTCGCATTGGCAGTGACACGGGGGATTTCACTGTCTTTTGACAGCTCGGCAAGATACCTTGAGCACATCATTAAACCTTTGGCGACATGCTTTTCGACTGTGCTTTCACTTAGCCCCACAAGTTCAGCAATCTCTTTCTGTCGCATGCCATACACTTTTTTAAGAAGAAAGACGCGTTTTACATCCGCAGACAACGTATCTGTGGCTCGGCAAAAGTGAATAAAGCGCTCTTTGCTTTCTACATTTTTTTCTAAACTGTGCCCTACTAATTCGTATGGCAAATTATCCATATCATCTAACGGTTGCTTGTTTTTATTTTCCGCTTTAGCAATATGATTCAGCGCCAAATTGCGCGCTGTTTTGAGCATGTAAGTACGCTCGTACTGTATTTCTTGTTTTAATTCGGCCTCGTAGCTTTTTATGAAAGCTTCTTGAACGATATCTTCAATGTCGTCGGCGCCAACAATAGAACCTACCGCACGCATTAATTTCGAGCGGTATTTTAAAAAGGTTTCAGCTACTGTCGACTTTCTCGTCATAATTTTAAAATGTTTGTGTTTCGATTTGCTTACAACGGCATTCATAATGCCATGTTTTGGTTTTTTTTCACGTTTTTATCGGCGGCTATTACGCAAACATAGGCCGAAAATATATAAGGGGGCCTTAAGCCCCCTTGTTATTACTTAGAAAGTGTAAACACCTCTTAGGTAATAGAACCCACCGTTAATACCGATAGGTGATGTTGTCGGATACGCTGAGCCTGCAATCTGTGCATAGGTGATACCACCTGCATCAGTATTGTTTTCGTCAGGGTATTCATCAAACGCGTTCTTCGCACCTACAGTTACTGTGAACTCTTCAGTAAAGTTATATGCCACTTCAAAGTCGAACGTAATTTCAGAACCTACTTTGTCAATTGGCAATGCAGAGTCTAGGTGATCTTCGAAGATGCTACCGTAGTAGTTCATTCGCGCAAGGAAACGCCAGTCGCCATTAGTGTGGTTGGCCGTTGCACTGTAGCGTACTGCTGGAAGGTTATCTTCTAGCATACGAATACGGAAGTCAGAGATATTATCCGACGCGCGGTCAACTTCTGTCGATGTCCAGTTATATGCAAGTGAGAACTTGGTTTCACCGCCCATCATATCCATCGAATAGTTTGCTACAACATCAACACCTTCAGTTGTAGTGTCAAAATCGTTGGTAAAGAAGCTGATTTCAGAGAAGCTAGATGCATCGCTGATACCTTGAGCAAGTAGCGTTGCAATATCTTCTTCAGTCAGTGCAATACCCGACGCTGTACTAATACGGTCAGTTAGCTCAATGTTGTAGTAGTCAGCGGTAATGAACAGGCCATTATCGAAGTCAGCAACAACACCGAATGTGATGCTCTCAGACTCTTCAGGTGTTAATTGCTCACCACCTTTAAGTTGAGACACTGGATCCGTTGGAGGAAGCGTTGCACGGTCAATCAACTGGCCGCCAGTACCGAATGCCGTAGTAACGTTACGTACGTTGCTTTGACCAAGTGTTGGTGCTTTAAAGCCTGTAGAGAACGCACCACGGAACGCGATGTTTTCAAGGGCCTGCCAGCGGAATGCAATTTTACCTTTTGTGGTGTCACCAAAGTCAGAGAAATCTTCATAACGCAATGCACCAGCAAGCATGAAGTTTTCAGTGATATAGGCTTCTGCATCGATGTATAGCGCAATGTTGTTGCGCGACACACGGCCTTGACTATTGGCCGCTAAGCCAGGGAAACCATTTGAGCCAATGCCAAAACCTTGTGTCGCCAACGGACCTATTTCATAAGATGCAGTATCGCCTGCAAAGCTTTCGTAACTTTCGTTTCTATACTGGAAACCTGTTGCAACGAATAGCGGTTCGTACAAACCAATATCGAACGGCTTTGTAAAATCAATATCAAGCGTTTGTTCAGATTGCGTGTATCGACCAGGGCTGAACTCAAACGGTGTATCTGGACCTAACGACGGGTTGATAGTGTTGCTAATAGCAAAATCAACTTCGTTTTGGCCTAAGTTTAAGCTCACGTCATAGGTGATATCGTTATCTAGCTCGCCTCGTGTACCAAATACCAACGACATGTCAGTTACTGTACCACCAAAACGTGGTGTGAAACCGCCAGGTAGAATTTCGTTAAATGCGAAACAGTCAGGATTATTCTGAACTTCGTTAATGTAACGCGGGTTTTCTAAAACGTTGTCCCCTACTACGATATCTGTTGGACAGTTACCCGACATATCGCCTGTTAAGTCGCCAACAAGTAATAGTTGTTCGCCTGCTTCGTTTGTACCACCGTCGTTCACACCGCCACGGTTGTGAGGGTTACGAAAATAGAAACCACCTTCAACTTCACGCTCAGCAAAGTTACCAAACATGTATGCTTCCGCAGTGTTAGATAGCTCTAACCCTAGATTGGCGAATAACTTGATGTCGTGTTTAATTTCAGGAGAACCCCAGATTTGCGCAGGGTCAGCAACAAACGTGTTGCCCGCGTCAATCAGACCAGCAGCATCTGCACGCTGAACACTACGCGACGTATCGTCTGCTGTACGGTATTCCGCAGATAAATTAACAAAACCTTTGTCAGATAGTGGTAGGCCAATGTTACCCGCCATCTGAATCATGTCGCCGTCGCCCTCGTAATATGAGCCATAGCGAGCTTCAAATGAACCGCCTTCAGACGCATCATTTAGCACGAAGTTGATTACACCAGCGATAGCATCAGAACCGTACTGAGCCGCTGCACCGTCACGTAGTACTTCCACTTGCTTTAATGCTGCTGCTGGAATAACTGAAATATCAGGGCCTTGAGCACCATCAGACAAACCACCACCCAAGAATGTAATTACCGCAGAACGGTGGCGACGTTTACCATTTACCAATACCAACGTGTGGTCCGACGCCATACCGCGAAGGTTAGCTGGACGAACTAGCGTTGATGCATCGTTGATTGGCTGATCGTTAACGTTGAACGAAGGAACAACGGTTTGCATCATAGATACCATATCAGTGGCACCCTGCTGCTTAAACTCTTCGTCTGAAATAATGTCAATTGGTACTGCTGAATCAGCAACTGAGCGAGGCGCTGCACGAGAGCCAACTACCGCTATTTGCTCATAATCTTCAGCTTTAGCACTGTCTTCTGCTTCTTGCGCGTAGACTGGTGCCGTAGCCATTACTGAAAACGCAGCTGATGCAGCTAGTACGCCGCGCACGTTTTTGGTCAATAAAGACAAGGATGTATTCATGGTGGTTTCCCGAATTTTCTCTTCTACCTTGCTTGTTTTTTTGTGTGCCAAACATAGGTTGAGAGTGGTTGTTATTTTGTACCTTCAACACTGACTGATACGTCGTCAGTTAACTTTTTATAGAACGCAAGGTGCTAAAAAACAAACCTTTTTTGATAAAATAAAAATATTTTTTCATTGCATGGAGGATTTGTTTTTGTGACCTGTCTATATAGTTTTTACGGGAATTTGTGTGCGGTATTTTCGGGGCGTTTTAACCAAAAAAGCCGACTAAAAGCCGGCTTTTCAATCAAGTAATTAGAACTTCATTTATTCTGCTTCTTTGTACTTTGCAGCGGTTTCTTTAATAAGAGGTTGAAGTTCATTTTGCTGGAACATTTCGATAATAATATCGCAACCACCAACAAGCTCACCTTCTACCCACAACTGTGGAAACGTAGGCCAATTAGCATATTTTGGTAGTTCAGCGCGGATATCTGGGTTTTGCAGAATATCCACATAGGCGAATGGTTCACCACATGACATTAGTGCCTGTGACGCTTGTGATGAGAAGCCACAACTTGGCAGCTTAGGAGAGCCTTTCATATAAAGAAGAATCGGATTTTCTTCAATTTGCTGCTTAATTCTATCTAACGTTGATTGGCTTTCAGTATTATCCATCGGATCCTCTCAGCGGAAAAAGTGTGTTCCCTAGAAGTGGGAATGCTAAAACAATTTATCAAGTGCACAATACCATAATTTTGCTATGCACACGTTTAACTTTCGTTAACTGGTGAGTCATTCGCTCACAAGGTACGAGTGATCTAATTGCGTGAATTTGAGTAATGTATATCTAAGAACGAAAAAATTCACATTTTTGTCATTGAGTTATAGGACTTTATCCCCACATCTGCGTTATGCTAATAACGTATTAATTCGGGCTTACCCCCTAAACGCATGGGACGAACAGGCATCGCACATGCGTGAGTAATTAAGAATACTAAACCAACATGGAGACCGTCATGGCTTTTGAATTACCAGCATTACCATACGAACAAAATGCACTAGAACCGCATATTTCTGCTGAAACGCTTGAGTACCACTATGGCAAGCACCACGCTACTTATGTCACTAAGCTTAACGGCCTAGTTGAAGGTACTGACATGGAAAACAAAAGCCTAGAAGAAATCATCAAATCTTCTGAAGGCGGTGTTTTCAACAATGCAGCACAAATCTGGAACCACACCTTCTACTGGCACAGCCTAAGCCCAAATGGTGGCGGTGAGCCAACTGGCGCACTTGCTGATGCAATCAATGCAAAGTGGGGTTCTTTCGCAGACTTCCAAGCTGCATTTAACGACAAAGCAGTGAACAACTTTGGTTCAAGCTGGACGTGGCTTGTTAAGACTGCTGATGGCAGCTTAGACATCGTAAACACTAGCAACGCGGAAACGCCAATCTCTGGCGACGAGCTAACGCCAATCCTAACGGTTGACCTTTGGGAACACGCTTACTACATCGACTACCGCAATGCGCGTCCTAAGTACCTAGAAAACTTCTGGGCACTAGTAAACTGGGAATTTGCGAACAGCAACTTCGCATAATCTAGAGCGTTAGTTACTTAACGATTTGAAAGCCTCGCAACTGCGAGGCTTTTTTATTTTTAACGTTCGTATGTCAAGGTTCAATATTTATGTAGCCACGCACACCCTACCAAATACCCTAGCTGAGACATTAAATTCTTCAAAAAGTTGCCTTTTTCGTTAGACGAAATCGGATAAGCCTATGCGAAAGTCTACTAATAATTACTAACGTTTTTGTGAATTCCTACTAAGCTGAAAATACGGGGTTCCGTATTTAAGGGGTATTCATGGGTATTTTTGAACACTATCAGAATCGCTACGAAGAGCGAAAACAGGAAGAGTTCACCATTGGGGAGTTCCTTGATATATGTAAAGAGGATCAACTCGCTTATGCAAACGCGGCTGAACGTTTGCTAAAAGCTATTGGTGAGCCACAACTTATCGACACAGCAAACGACCCGGCATTAAGCCGTATTTTTTCAAACCGCGTTATTTCTCGTTATCCTGCATTCTCAGAATTCTACGGCATGGAAGAAGCTATTGAACAAATCGTTTCTTATCTCAAGCATGCTGCCCAAGGTCTGGAGGAGAAGAAACAAATCCTCTATCTCTTAGGGCCAGTCGGTGGAGGCAAATCATCCTTGGCAGAGCGGCTTAAAGAGTTAATGCAAAACGTGCCAATTTACATGTTAAAGGGCTCACCTGTTAACGATCACCCTTTTTGTTTGTTCGACGCCAAAGAAGACGGTGAAATTTTAGAAAAAGAATACGGTATTCCAAAGCGCTACCTAAAAACCATCATGTCACCTTGGGCGCGTAAGCGCCTTCACGAATTCAATGGTGATATTACGCAGTTCAAAGTAGTGAGAGTGTATCCTTCTGTACTTGATCAGGTTGGTATCGCTAAAACCGAACCGGGCGATGAGAACAACCAAGATATTTCTTCGTTAGTAGGTAAAGTAGATATTAGACGCCTTGAGCAGTTTGCACAAAACGATCCTGACGCATACAGCTATTCAGGTTCGCTGTGTAAAGCCAATCAAGGGTTAATGGAGTTTGTTGAGATGTTTAAAGCACCAATAAAGGTGCTGCACCCTTTGCTTACTGCGACACAAGAGGGAAATTACAATCCGACTGAAGGTTTTTCTGCTCTGCCCTTCGACGGCCTCATCTTAGCGCACTCCAATGAGTCGGAGTGGCAATCGTTTAGAAACAACAAAAACAACGAGGCATTTCTCGACCGCGTGTATATTGTGAAAGTCCCCTACTGTTTGCGGGTTAGTGAAGAAATTCGCATCTACAAAAAGCTACTTGATAGCAGTGAGTTAAACGGTGCACCTTGCGCACCAGACACGCTAGAGTGTTTAGCGCAGTTCAGCGTACTTTCTCGACTTAAAGAACCTGAGAATTCAAGCCTGTTTTCTAAGATGCGAGTATATGACGGCGAGAGCTTAAAGGATACCGATCCTAAAGCGAAATCGTATCAAGAGTATCGCGACTATGCTGGCGTTGATGAAGGCATGGAAGGGCTATCCACACGCTTTGCATTCAAGATTTTGTCTCGTGTATTTAATTTTGATCATCAAGAGGTTGCCGCAAACCCCGTACATTTGTTCTATGTGTTAGAGAGACAAATTGAACGGGAGCAATTTCCACAAGACACCGCAGACAGATATTTAGAGTTTTTGAAAGGCTACCTTATTCCGCGTTATGTAGAGTTTATTGGCAAAGAAATTCAAACCGCATATCTCGAATCATACTCTGAGTATGGACAGAATTTGTTTGACCGCTACGTCACCTATGCTGACTTCTGGATACAGGATCAAGAATATCGAGACCCTGAAACCGGTCAGTTATTTGACCGGGCCTCGCTTAACGCTGAGCTCGAAAAAACAGAGAAGCCAGCGGGCATCAGTAATCCTAAAGATTTCCGCAATGAAATTGTTAACTTTGTACTTCGAGCACGCGCCAACAATGCAGGCAAAAACCCTGCATGGACAAGCTATGAAAAGCTACGCACTGTTATCGAGAAAAAGATGTTCTCGAATACAGAGGATTTGCTACCTGTTATTTCATTTAATACTAAAGGTTCTGCAGAAGAACAGAAAAAGCACGATGACTTTGTCAATCGCATGACAGAGAAAGGCTATACACAGAAACAAGTTCGACTGCTGTGTGAGTGGTATCTGCGTGTTCGCAAGGCGTCTTAGCGCAATTGCTAAAAATGCGAACGGGACAAGTGTTGAGAGTGCATCTGCGCTCTTTGCACTTGTAGGTGTTATGTAAAACCTAACAAGCAGGTGAATATGGCCCATTTTATTGACCGAAGGCTGAATAGCAAAGGAAAAAGCACTGTTAACCGACAGCGTTTTATCAAACGCTATAAACAACAAATAAAGCGCGCCGTTTCAGACGCGGTGGGAAAACGTTCGGTAACCGATCTGGACTCTGGCGAAAAAATCAGTATTCCTACTAGAGATATTTCTGAACCCATTTTCCATACTGGGCGTGGTGGCAGTCGAGATATTGTTCACCCTGGCAATGACCAATTTACTGCAGGAGACAAAATTGAGCGGCCTCCTGGAGGCGGCGGCCGCGGTGCAGGCAGCGGCGATGCAAGTAACGAAGGAGAAGGCCAAGACGAGTTTGTTTTCTCAATTTCAAAGGACGAGTACTTAGACTTATTGTTTGATGATCTGGCCTTACCGAACCTCAAAAAAAATCAATTTGATAAAGTCACCCAATACGAAACATACCGAGCCGGATATCAAACTGACGGTGTGCCGAGTAATTTAGATGTTGTGCGTTCTCTAAAAGGGTCCGTTGCCAGACGCATTGCACTGAGCGCAACTGATAAACGAAAGCTTCGTGAGTGTGAAGAAAAGCTAGAAGCGTTGCTTAACGATAAACATGACAACACGTTAGAAGTGCTCGCGCTTGAAGAGGAAATCAAAGCGCTAAAGGCTAAAATAGCCCGCGTACCTTTTATTGATACGTTCGATCTACGCTTTAAGAATTACGATAAGCGTCCGCTTCCTTCGAGCAAAGCGGTAATGTTCTGCTTAATGGACGTGTCAGGCTCTATGGACCAAGCCACCAAGGATATGGCAAAACGCTTCTATATTCTGTTGTATCTTTTTCTTACCCGCACCTACGAAAACGTTGAAGTCGTCTATATTCGTCATCACACTCAGGCTAAAGAAGTAGACGAACAAGAATTTTTTTATAGCCAAGAGACCGGTGGCACCATTGTGTCGAGCGCCTTAAAGTTAATGGACGAAGTTGTCACAGAGCGATACCGCGATGGCAATTGGAATATATACGCGGCACAAGCTTCTGATGGCGATAACTGGGCAGATGATTCACCGCAATGCCGCGACCTTTTAGTTCAAAAATTACTACCTGCTACCCGTTACTATGCGTACATCGAAATTACCGAGAGGCAACATCAAAGTTTATGGCGCGAGTACGAGAAGGTAGCAGAAACCCACGACAACTTTGTGTGTAAGCATATTCAGTCTCAAGCGGACATCTATCCCGTATTTAGGGAGCTTTTCAAACGTTCAGAGCAAGATGCTAACGCGTAATACAAGGATAAGGGCTATTTATGACGACAGATACTACTGCTAGTGAAGTCAAAACATCGTCAAATACACCTCGCCATTTGTTAAGTGATGGTCCCGATTGGACCTTTCCACTTATTGAGGAATATGAACATCATATTGATCGCATTGCGAGAAAATTCAAACTTGATACCTACCCTAACCAAATAGAAGTGATCACTGCTGAACAAATGATGGATGCCTATGCCAGCATTGGTATGCCACTGAATTATAGCCATTGGTCTTTTGGTAAAAAATTCATTCAAACTGAGCAACAATACCGCCGTGGTCAAATGGGATTAGCCTATGAAATAGTCATTAATTCGGACCCATGTATTGCCTATTTGATGGAAGAGAACACCATTACTATGCAGGCGCTTGTTATGGCACACGCATGCTATGGTCATAATTCATTTTTCAAAGGTAACTATTTATTTAAAACCTGGACTGATGCGAGTTCGATTATCGATTACTTAGTATTTGCCAAGAATTATATTGCCAAATGCGAACAAAAGTTTGGCTTTGATGAAGTTGAGAATATGCTGGACTCCTGCCACGCTCTGATGAATTACGGTGTCGACAGATACAAACGTCCTCAGAAAATCTCACTGCAAGAAGAGAAAAACCGTCAAGAAGAACGAGAAGCTTATCTGCAATCGCAAGTTAATGAACTTTGGCGTACTTTGCCAGAAAGCAGTGCTCATAAAAACAAGGAGCAAATTCGATTCCCTCGTGAGCCACAAGAGAACTTACTCTACTTCATTGAAAAAAATGCCCCTCTGCTTGAGCCGTGGCAACGCGAGATAGTGCGCATTGTGCGGAAGATTTCTCAATATTTTTACCCCCAAAAACAAACCCAAGTGATGAACGAAGGCTGGGCGTGCTTTTGGCATTATCACATACTGAACCAAATGTATGACGAAGGTTTAGTAAGCGACAGGTTTATGATGGAGTTTTTGCACAGTCATTCCAGTGTGGTTATGCAACCGGAATACAACAGCCCCTATTACTCGGGTATTAACCCCTACGCACTGGGCTTTTCTATGTTTATGGATATCAAGCGAGTGTGTCAGTCGCCCACCGAAGAAGATTATAAATACTTACCTAGCATAGCCGGTAAAGACTGGCTTGAAACGGTACATTTTGCAATGCAGAATTTTAAAGATGAAAGCTTTATTAGCCAGTTTTTATCGCCTAAAGTCATTCGCGATTTTAAGTTGTTTGCATTGGAAGACGACACAGAAAAGCCGTTTATAAGCGTAAGTGCTATTCACGATGAGCTTGGTTACCAGACGATAAAAGAAAAACTTTCGGCACAATACAACTTAAGTAATCTAGAGCCGAATATCCAGGTGCATAACGTGGATGTACGAGGCGATCGCTCGCTTACGTTACGCTATATTCCTCAGCGAAAAATCCCGTTGGGAGACTCAAAAGACGAGGTAATGCGTCATCTCCATCGTCTGTGGAAGTTTGATGTGCGATTAGAGCAAGACAATGGCGACGACGGTATTGAATTAATAGCAGAATGCAGACGAACACCGCAGGCTGAATAAGCCTCGCGGTGAACGATGAAACATGTATATCGCCAAACATTAATGTTCTGGCGCAGTATCAAAACGCTTTTTGGCGCAAAGCAATAGTGACATTGCACCTAAAGCGGCAAATACCGCTGCCGTCACAAACGTAGCGTAGGCATTGGTACCTTGTGACCATTGCTGTCCGGCCATGTAATTACCAAAAGCACCGCCAAGACCAAATGCAATACTGATGTATACCGCTTGCCCTCGACTCTGGTACGCCTTCGGCAAATATAAGTGGATAAAATGAACAGACACCGCGTGGGTTAACCCAAAACTTAAAGCGTGGATAAGCTGGCTTAACATAATCACTGCCCAATAGTCAGCAAATGCCGCCATGGCATACCACCTAAGCGCAGTAAGTGCGAGACTGGCGAACAATAAGTTCCATACACCAAAGTGACTGATGAGTCGCCGTGCGAGTATAAATATTCCGACCTCTGCAAGCACGCCTAGCGCAATAAAAAAGCCCGTTTGTTGACCGCTGTAGCCTAAGTCACGCATGTACAAGGCAAAAAAGCCATAGTAAGCGCCAAAGCTTATTTGCAAACACGCAGATGCAAAAATAAAGACAGCAAACGGTTTTTGTTTAACAAAAGCCCAGATAGAACCAACGGCGCTCTCATGGGAAACCGTTTGAGCCGGCGCGCGAATAAACAGCGTACTAACAAACAAAAGTGCGAGTACCCCAATGCTGACATGAACAGGCGTTTCTGTTGAAAAACTATCTAAGGCCTTACCCACCATTACCGTCAAACAAATAAAACCAACACTTCCCCATAGTCTTACCTGACCGTAAGTGGCCTTAGTATTGGCGACGCTATTCATGGTGATCACTTCAAGTTGGGGAAGTACCGCCGTCCAGAACATCATCATTAGGCCAAATGACAAGGTCAGCCCCCAAAAGCTGTCAAAATACAGCACTGAACTGAAGGTTAGCACGGTTAGCAAACAACCCAGCCGCATTACACCAATGGCATTGCCAGTTTTATCTGCGACACCAGCCCATAAACCAGGGCCCAAAATACGTGCAAGGGTAATGACCGCAAACAACTCACCGATGTCAGCCGAAGAAAAACCGCGCCCATCTAGAAAGATCCCTAAATACGGAACAAGAACGCCTAGCTGGCCAAAGTAAAGCCAATATGTAATAGCTAAAATAATAAGTGATGAATTAGCACGAAATGCCAATAGAAATCTCCATATACAAAAACGCCATCAACGTTTTAGCATCGCGCTTAGACAAGCGTTAAAACTAGCTAAAAAGTTAATGGCGATGCACCTAGCACATGCCGGTTACCTTTAAGCGCGTTTACTCAAAGGTAACCGACTGAAAATAATCGCTACGCTTTACCTGCGATAGGTGCAGTGGTTGAAGCAATACCCTGATTCTGTGCGCGGTGGCGAAGCAAGTGATCCATCAAAACAAGGGCTAACATCGCCTCTGCAATAGGTACTGCACGAATGCCCACGCACGGGTCGTGACGGCCTTTCGTCACAATATCTATTTCTTCGTTATCTTTATTGATTGTCTTACCGGGTACTGAAATGCTTGATGTTGGCTTAAGCGCCATATGAACTTCAATGTCTTGTCCGGTAGAAATGCCCCCTAGCACACCGCCAGAGTGATTTGATGTAAAACCATCAGGCGTTAGTGTGTCGCGATGCTCACTACCTTTTTGATTAATCACGTCAAACCCATCACCAATTTCTACGCCTTTAACCGCGTTTATTCCCATCATGGCATGAGCAATTTCAGCATCTAAGCGATCAAAAACCGGTTCCCCTAATCCAACAGGCACGTTTTTAGCTACAACTGACACTTTAGCACCAATGCTGTCGCCCGACTTTTTGAGGTCGCGCATGTATTCATCAAGCGCTTCAAGTTTTGATTCATCCGGGCAGAAAAATGGGTTTGTATTTGTGACGTTATGGTCAACCGTTTCAACGGAGATAGGGCCAAGCTGAGATAAGTAACCCAATACCTCAATACCATGCATTTCTTTAAGGTATTTCTTAGCAATACCACCAGCGGCAACCCGAATTGCCGTCTCACGTGCAGAGGAGCGACCACCGCCGCGATAATCGCGACTTCCATACTTTTGGTCGTAAGTGTAGTCTGCATGACCTGGACGGAAGCGGTCTTTAATATTACCGTAGTCTTGGCTGCGCTGGTCTTTATTTTTAATTAAAAGGCCAATACTGGTACCGGTGGTTTTACCTTCAAATACGCCAGATAAAATTTGTACTTCATCATCTTCACGTCGCGCTGTGGTGTAACGAGATGTGCCTGGTTTACGTCTATCAAGGTCAACCTGAAGGTCGTCTTCAGTAATCCTTAAACCTGGGGGGCAACCATCTACTACGCCGCCAATTGCTATACCATGGCTTTCGCCAAATGTGGTTACAGTGAAGAGTTTTCCGAAGCTGTTACCTGACATAATTAACTATTAATCCTTACTACCAAAGTGTTCTACCAGTGTCTCTTTTCGCACAGCAAAAATGCCAGAGCCGCCGTTTTCAAATTCAAGCCAGATAACTTCTAGGCCAGGAAACCGCGTATTCATGTGCACTTCACTATTTCCCACTTCCACAAATAACCACCCACCATCATTGAGGTACGTGGGCGCTTGCTTCAACATTATATCAACGAGTTCAAGGCCATCTTCACCTGCCGCGAGCGCAAGCTCAGGCTCATGGTGATATTCCTCAGGTAAATCCGCCATATCTTCGGCGTCGACATAAGGTGGGTTAGACACAATAAGGTCGTATCGTTGACCTTCTAAACTTGAAAACAAGTCTGATTGAATGGGGTAAACACGGTGACTTAATCCGTGCTCCTGAATATTGATATCCGCCACTTCTAACGCGTCGGTACTGATGTCCACTGCATCAACTTGCGCTTCAGGATAGGCGTGCGCCAACGCAATGGCGATACAGCCCCCGCCCGTGCACATATCGAGGATACTCGAAGGTGCGGTTTCCACAAACGGCGCAAATTCATTTTGAATCAGCTCAGCAAAAGGCGAACGCGGAATAAGTACACGCTCATCAACATAAAATGGCATGCCACAAAACCACGCCTCATTGGTGATATAAGGCAGCGGCATACGGGTTTGTACGCGCTTAAGTACAAGCTCTGCAATTTTCTCGCGTTCACTTTTGGTTAACCGAGATGTCAGTACACTTTCACCGACTTGCTCTAAAATAGGGTGTGGCAAATGCAGCGCCTGCATAACCAAGCTTGTCGCTTCGTCCCATGCATTGTCGGTACCATGACCAAAATACAACGCCGCATCATTAAATCGACTGGTTGCCCATCGTGTCATATCTAACAAAGTATGCAGATCTTCAATGGCTTCTTCTAGGTAAAACTTATCGGTCATGGTGTTTGGGTACATCAACAATTACAAAGCTGGTATCATACTAACATTTAGTGTGTTCGCCCATGTTAATTTGCATATTGATTCATAATGAAAGCGTTTAAAAAAGAACTAAAAGCCTTAAAGAAACAAACTTTAGCTTCTAAACTGAACAATGCGGGTAGTATCGACCGTGTTGAAGAAGAGACCTTTTCATTTGCCGATGCAATGCAAGGCGTAAAACCCCTTCAGCAGGACAAAATTGAACCTGATAAACAAGTCGCGCTATTTAACAAACGCCAACAGGCTTCAACAGCACACCTCACTCATAGCAAACAACTTGCTGCCTCATTTAGTTTTTCAGACATGTATCAGGCTGCTTTGCCGCAAGAAGGACCAATGCGTTATTGCAGAGACGGCGAGTCTTCCCACATTGTTAAGCAACTAAGACGCGGTGATTACTCACCTGAGATGATGCTAGATTTGCATGGTTTAACAAGAGAAATGGCAAAAGCGGAACTGGCAGCACTTATTCACTCTGCTAGAAAATCGTCAATTGACTGTGTAAGCATTATGCATGGTTTCGGGCAAGGCGTTCTTAAAGCCGCCCTGCCACATTACCTTGTACAGCACCCTCACGTAAGAGCATTTCACCAAGCACCACTGGAATACGGCGGACAAGCGGCGCTGTTGGTATTAATTGATATCCCGTTGCAAAATAATAAACGTTAGAAAATTCAATGTAGCAGGTGATAAACGTTTATTTTTCCTCGTCAGCACTATTGTGCATAAACAGGTATGTGTAATACATCATCATGCCAACAATAATACCTATACCTAAAAGTGAGCCCCACACTACTGGGTCTTTAATCATTGTCCACAACATAATCGTTCTCCTCTTTAACTGCATTAATCATAGAGAAAGAACAGCAGCCTAAACCTGATCTAGATCAATGTGCCAAGCGCCAAACACTTCACTGTTGGGCATTGTTGATCTACATCAAATGATAGGTGAAAGTCGTGTTTCAGTTCTGTTCCTAACAAAGTAACCGCAATGCTATTTTTGTATTGGTGTACTAATCCTCTTTTCACTTTTCAGCAATTACCTTCGGCTTAGCAAATTTCTGGTAAATACATTTGACAGATAAAACTTAAACGATTAAGTTTTGATAACGAAATGTTACCAAATTATTAATAACGAGTTTTCAATATGAAAGATTCACTCAAGCCAACAATGAGCTTCTGGCAAATATGGAACATGTGCTTCGGGTTCTTTGGCATCCAATACGGATTTGGTCTGCAACAGGCCAACTTAAGTCCGATCTTTCGTTATCACGGTGCGGCAGAACATGAGCTTCCCATTTTGTGGCTAGCAGGACCAGTTACTGGATTACTTATACAGCCTCTTATTGGCGTGATCAGCGATGGTACTTGGACTCGCTTTGGGCGTCGTAAGCCATTTTTCATGATGGGCGCATTGGTAGGTTCTATTGCTGTTATGTTCATGCCCTACGTACCTGAACTGTGGATGGTTGTTGGGCTATTTTGGATGCTTGATGCTGCCATGAATACCGCGATGGAACCTTACCGCGCCCTTGTTGGTGATAAAGTAAATCACCAGCAAAGACCACTAGCCTACGCGTTACAGACTTTCATGGTGGCAGCAGGGCAAATGCTTGCGGGACTTATGCCGCTGATCATGATTGCATTTGGTGTTTCAATTGAAACTGACGGCAAAGAAATTCCCGAAGTTGTTAAATACTCTTTTATCGCCGGTGTAGTGGTCATACTGATTTCTTCGACATGGTCTTTTTTTACTACCAAGGAGATACCACCAGAAGATATAGCCGCCTTTCGCAAGAACCAGCAGCATAAATCGGTCGGTCACGTTTTCTCAGAGCTATTAAATGCAATGCTAGAAATGCCCAAATCATTAAAAGCAATTTGGTGGGTAAAACTCGCCACATGGTTTGCACTGCCATTAATGTGGCAATACCTCTCATTGTCAATTGCTCGCCACGTTTATAACGCTCCCACACCAGATAGCCCCGGTTTTGTAGAGGGAACGGCACAGGTAGGCATGGCATTTACTATCATGAATATCGCCACTATTGTGATGGCCTTTGTGATTGTTCGCTGCGTGAAACTTATTGGTGATGCCAACACCTACGCGCTTTTTCTTCTAATTGGCGGCGCTGGTTTTTTGTCGATGCAGTTAACTACCGACCTCAATATGACTTTCGTTTGTATGGCGTTGATAGGCGTTGGCTGGTCGGCTGTAATGACGGTGCCCTTTATTATTACTGCTGATGTTACCCCGGCAGCAAGAGTGGGTGTTTACATGGGTTTACTGAACGCCATGATTTGCCTTCCTCAAATTCTTGAAATGGTCACTATCGGCTATGTGTACGATTCTCTACTAGCCAGTGACCCTCGAAACGCACTAGCGTTATCAGGCGTACTATTCATCATAGGTGCTGGCTTAGCACTTCGCATTAATTCCAAGCCAGACCATATAGCCAATCAGGAGAAAGTAGGATGAAACTTAGCACTATCAGCCGTCAATGGTGGAAAGAAGGTGTGGTGTATCAGATATATCCTCGCAGCTTTCAAGACTCAAACGGCGATGGAATTGGTGATCTTAGAGGCATCATTCAGCGACTCGACTATATCGCATCCTTAGGCATAGACATCGTCTGGCTCAACCCTATTTATCAGTCACCTAATTACGATAATGGCTACGACATATCAGATTATCGCAACATAATGGATGACTTTGGCACCATGCGCGACTTCGAAGAAATGCTGGAAGGATTCCATCAACGAGGTATCAAGGTGGTTATGGATCTTGTGGTAAATCACTCAAGCAGCGAGCACGAATGGTTTAAAGCCTCACGGGCTTCACGAGACAATCCTTACCGCGATTATTATCACTGGTGGCCAGCTGAAAAAGGAACTCCACCGGAGCGTTGGTCGTATTTTGATGAAGAAGGCAGCGCGTGGGCGTTCGACGAGCAAACTAATGCGTACTATTTGCACTACTTTGATAAAACGCAGCCGGACTTGAACTGGGAAAACCCAACTGTACGCAGAGAAATTTTCGACATGATGCACTTTTGGTTTAAAAAAGGCATTGATGGGTTCAGGATGGATGTTATTACGTTTATCTCTAAGCACGACGGTTACCCGATATTTGAAGGTGTGCATGGAGATAAAATGATTGACGTATATGCCAGTGGTCCTCGTCTTCATGAATTTTTGCACGAAATGAACCGGGAAGTACTGCAACACTACGACATAATGACGGTCGCAGAAGGACCGGGCACTAATTTGTCGAATATTCACGATCTTGTTGATGAGGACCGACAAGAACTCAATATGAATTACCATTTTGAGCATGTTGAACTCGGTCTAGACGCCCGAAAAATCGTGAATAGCGACCACAAAAATCTTGTCAAGTTTAAGAAAATTATGAGTGACTGGGCAACAGCTTTTGACGAAAAAGGCTGGGGTACCCAATGGCATACAAATCACGATTTTCCTCGTCAAGTCTCATGGTTCGGCGACGATACACCTGAACACCGAGAACAATCCTCAAAGCTGCTTAGTACTTTTCTACTCACTATGCGTGGTACTCCTTATTATTACATGGGAGACGAATTAGCCATGACAAACGCTAAGTTTGAAAGTATCGATGAGTACAATGATTTGATGACAATTAATTGGTACAACCTCACATTGGCCGAAGGTGGTGATGCACAAAAGCTACTTGAGTCACACAAACTAAGTGGTCGGGACAATGCGCGAACGCCATTTCAATGGGATGACTCAACCAACGCGGGTTTTTCAAGCGCAACACCGTGGTTGAAAGTAACCGAAAACTACCCAGAGATTAACGCCGCTGAGCAAGAAACGAGAGATAACTCTCCGCTTAACTACTTCCGCGCGCTTACCAAACTTCGAAAAGACCACCTTTGCTTAGTATATGGTGCGTACGAACTGCTACTTGCAGATCATGAGTGTATTTACGCTTACACAAGAACACTGGATAGTGATGTTATTTTAGTATTGCTGAACTATGCAAGTTCTGCTCAAACTGCGTATTTGCCAAACGAACTGCAACATGGACAAGTTCTTATCAACAATGCTAACACCATTGAGAAAGTTGAAGGAGGCATTCGCCTTCAGCCTTGGCAAGCGATAGTACTAAAAATAAAGTAGCAGGCTTAACTAGCCCTCGTGTAAGAGGGCTAGAAAGGTTTTTATGGCTTAGGCCCAGCCCGCCCCAAGATAACTTTAAATAATCCCAAAATAGTTATTGAAAATAATTATCATTTAGATTATCTTGTAAATGCCTGTTCGACGTTGGGTAAAAAACGGTCTTGGCTTAGCGTCGCTAAGGGATAGACGCCCGTCTATCCCTTATTTTTTTCAAACACGACGCGAACACATAACCCGTCATTTTGTCTATTTTGTATCACCAAATGTCCACGATGCGCATCAGTAATCTCGCGGCATAATGCTAATCCTAATCCACTTCCTGTCGCTTTAGTCGAATAAAATGGCACTAGCGCATTCGCCATTACGCTCTCAGACATACCTTTGCCCTTATCCAACACTTCGATCACGACTTGCGATGTATTCTGTGTAATCACTAATTCCACATCGTCAGGTGCACTCCCCGATTCATGGGCATTTTTTAGCAAGTTAATGAGCAACTGCTCTAATTGGATGGCGTCGGCTTTTAAATCAACGGGTTCTGGCATAGACAACTTAAATGGATACTGCTGCGCTAATTGCGCTAAGACATCATCCCAGCTAATGGTGTCAAATACTGGTACCGGAAGTTTGGCGAATTTGCCGTATCCCTGCACAAATTGGTTTAGGTGGGCAATACGCTCTTCAATAGTGTCAAACACCCGCACCAAACGCGGATCACTATTTTGGTTACTCACTATCTTCCCACTGTGTAGCAGACTAGAGATTGGACCGAGTGAGTTATTGAGCTCATGGCTTATTACGCGAATAACCTTCTTCCAAACCGATACCTCTTGTCGATTCAACTCCCGTGTCATTTGTTTCAAGATAAAGAGCTTATGTGATTGGTTATTCAGTAAGAATGCGCCCTTTGCGATATGCCACGTTTCAACACCTTTGTCTTCAAGCGGTAGTGTAAATAGCCCTTCCTGACGGTTGTTCATCATATCGCCAAGTGCGCTTGGCTTTTGTGTCAAAAGCGTATCAATCGACTCACCTTCTAAGCGATGGGCCGCGTTAAAAAAGTGTCTCGCTTGGTAATTACTAAACACTATTCGATTATCACTATTTATAAGTAACAACACATCAGGAGACGTTTGTAGTACTTTGTCTAACATAAGTTCCCGCTGATGAAGCCACTGCTTTTCTTTTCTTAGCGTTTCTGCAGTTGCGTTGAATAAGGCGCAAAGCTCGCCAAACTCATCAGAAGAGGTACACGCCAACGTTGATGAATACTCACCGTCTTTAAAATTAAGTAGCCCTACATTAAGCGCTTGCAAGTTCTTATCAATGGGCTTTGTAAGTGTGTAAAAACAAAATCCGCTCAACGCAAGTACACCACTTGTAATCAGAATTTTGGTTTCAACTGGCAAAGAAACGAAATACAGCAAAGGCGCAATACCAAGGGCGGTAGATGCCATTGCCGCAGCAATCAGTTTATTTCTAATGGTATTCACGATTTGTAATCTATCGCGTACTTGTCTAAACGACGATAAAGTGCCTGACGAGACAGACCAAAATGTTTAGCGACCTTAGCGATTACGCCATTGTAAGTCACCAAAGCTGCCTCTATTTCTGCTTGTGTTGGCTCTGTTGTATTTGCTCTAGGCGCTGTGTTTTTTGTCTCGCTTGCCAACCCGAATGCGTCTGCACCTAACACGCCTTCAGGGTACAGAATGTC
This sequence comes from Alteromonas sp. 009811495, assembly GCF_028865455.1. Taxonomy (NCBI): domain Bacteria; kingdom Pseudomonadati; phylum Pseudomonadota; class Gammaproteobacteria; order Alteromonadales; family Alteromonadaceae; genus Alteromonas; species Alteromonas sp. 009811495. The sequence goes on along the minus strand of NZ_CP113972.1, from coordinate 1,295,641 downwards.
AACTCTACGACAGGCGTTTTCTAACTCTCTTACATTGCCTGGCCACATGTGCTGCGTGATAGCTTGTTGGGCGGTAAGACTCAGTTCCCGACCGGGTAGAAAATGTTTTACCAACGCTAACGCATCATCCCCACGCTCGCACAGAGGAGGAACATTTATCTCGATAACGTTGAGCCGATAAAATAAATCTTCTCGAAATGTGCCTTTCGCAATATCTGCCACAAGATCAGCGTTGGTTGCGGAGATAATCCTCACGGTAGTGCGCTGAGTTTTCACCGAACCCAACTTTTCAAATTCACCGGTTTGTAAGACGCGAAGTAATTTCACCTGACCAGATAGTGGTAAGTTTCCAATTTCATCTAGAAATAAAGTTCCACCATTAGCTGCTTCAAATCTGCCAATTCGGCTTTTATTGGCGCTTGTAAACGCCCCCGCCTCTGCACCGAACAATTCTGCTTCTATGAGCTCTTGAGGTAGTGCACCTGCGTTCACTTTAACGAAAGGCGCCTGATTTAACGGTGACTGTCGCTGAATGAGCTCTGCAATTTTCTCTTTTCCGCTACCATTAGGGCCAGTGATCAAAACTGGTACGTCAGACTTTGCCACTTGAAGTGCCATATCAACAACGCGCTGCATTGCGGCACTATCGTAAACCAGGCCTACACTTTGCGCCGCTTGCTTGGCGGTATCAAATACGTTGGCGTGCTGTTGTAGCGCCTTGTTCTTTGTATTGGCTTGCCCTAACGCGATTAGATTGTTTACTGTCGTCACCAATTTTGTATCGTCCCAAGGTTTTGGGATGTAATCTGCCGCCCCCGCTTTTACAAGTTCGACGGCCTGCTCAAGCTCAGTCCATGCGGTTATCAAGATAATCGGAAGCAATGGATTTAAGCTACGTAGGTCACTAAACAGCACTCTGCCCTCTTCGCCTGACGTAGTATCCGCACTAAAATTCATATCTTGGATCACTAACGCTATAGATTGGTAGTTAACTATTTGAAGTGCCTCTTTAGGCGAGGTGGCAGTGACTATTTGATATCCGTGGATCTCTAGTAGTAGCGACAACGCTTCTAGCACTGCAGTGTTGTCATCTACTATTAAAATCTTCGTCATTGAAATACGTATCCATTCTACTGTTTGTTTTTATTGTCATAAGCGCTGCTTACCCACAATAGGTAAGCAGCAATATTAGCGCATATTAAATACTTCTTGTTGCTATGCTAGGTGAAATGTTTGCGGCACGCATAGCGGGCAAAACTACTGCCAATAAACTCATTATCAGAATACACAAAGCAGTAACCAGCACATACTCTAACTCCAGCGCTTCAATGGAGTAGGCTTGCATTAGTCCTCGACCTAAGAAAATAGCGGCGATGCTACCTATCACTAGGCCTACTGTACATATCATGGCATTTTCAACCAAGAAATAACGCACAATAGCAGATTTTCGTGCACCTAAAGCTCGACGCGTTCCAATTTGTTTAGTGCGTTTGCTGATATTGAATTGGGTCAACCCAAAAATGCCCAGTGCGGTAACCAAAACCAGTATAACCACCAGCACAATTAACATACGCATCATGAGTACGTCAGTAGCATCATAGGCTTCTTTACTCTCATCAAGGCCGTCCACATTGATGATCACGCGCTTGTCATAGGCTGATAACATCTTGTCTTCTATGATCTTCATGATATTAGCACGCTCACTCGCATCGGTTCTTACAAGAAAATGCTGATAACTTTGCGCATTAATATAGGGAATAATACCCGTGGTATTACTATCTTCTGCACGAGGCCATGCACTTTCCATTAAGGCGACAACACCGATTATTTCAAGGGCTCTGCCATCAACGTAAATCGATTTACCCAGTGCAGACTCATCATCAAACATGCTCTTAGCGAGTGCCTGCGAAACGATAATAGTAGTAGGGCCATTGTCGTGATAGCTATCACTAATCATGATTTCCTCAGGCCTGAAATTTCTGCCTTCGATGAGTTCTACACCAAAGGTGTCAAGTGCATGTTCATCGCCGTAGAAGTACATCAAGCGGCCTTCTCTCGATTGCTCTGGAAGGGGTTTTAACCTAATTGAGGTAGACGAGCCACCGCCTGATAGCGGCACGGCCTGGGTAAGTGTGGCGTTAATAACACCCGGAATTTGGCGCAACATGGCCTCGTCTAATTCAGTCTGCTGTCTTAAATCAATGTCCTTTCCGAAGGTCATCACAGTAAAGCTAAAGATCTCTTGCTGAGGATAGCCAGTGTCTTCGCGCAAGTAAGATAAATTATCGTTAATCATAAAGGCCGCATTACTGACAATTGCGGTTGTCAGAGCAATTTGTAAAAACAGTAAAACAGCACCTACTTTGGAGCGCAGCAGCGCGCTAAATATTGGTTTTATATCAAGCATGATACGCCCTCCTATTGGCTCTTAAGGTAAATAGCTGGCTGAGTCTTACACACCAACCACGCAGGGTATAAGCCTGCTATAAAACTCGCGAGTAGTGAGATGGTCGGTGCAGCAAGTAGCATCGACCAATCCATCGTCGCAAGGGCATTGTAATAGTTGTTTGTCGTGCGTACTCCCCACAAACCTAACTGCGCAACAGCAATACCTAACAGACCACCTGCAACACCAATGACAGAGACTTCGACAATGTGCTGCAAAAATATCTGACGCTTGCTCGCGCCGAGTGCACGCCTTACCCCCACTTCAGGTGCTCTTTTCAAAAACTTCGCTAACAGAAGCCCAAGAATATTTGCTACACAAACCATTAAGAACATAAAACTAAGTGCGACGAGAATACGATTATCTTCAGATACCACTTCGGTATATTCCATCCACTCATTAACGTTGCGTAGCTTGTATTCTAAATTGTCACGTTGAAAGCGCCCCCGGGCTTTCTGGTCTTCCATGTAAGCCATTAAAAACTGGCCATAAGCCTCTTTTTGTTGTTCGTTCTCCAACAATACCCAAAATTGTGTCCAGAGCTTTTCAGAGGCCAGCAAATCTTGATACCCTCTCATCGCTTCTTGTTTCCAGCCGTTCATGTTGCCCCACGTGCCAACTTCTTCTAGTGGCGCTATGGTGAATGGAATGTAAATCGACTCTGATGAGTTAAAAGCACCGTTGTTTACATCATAGTACTTTACATGGTGGTCCCAATTTTCAGTTACCCCCACAATCCGATAGCTCTTGTTATCTAGGAATATTTCCTTGCCGACAGAGTTCTCTCCATTGAAAAAACGGTCGTTAATCTCCTTAGTGATAACGGCAACATAAGGTTTGTTCTCTTGCGCGTCACGCGACCAAGCTTGACCATAGATGAAAGGCCTATCAAAAATGTCAAAAAACTCTCTATTGACGAGTCGCGCCGGTTCCATGCGAGGCTTAACATCTGGCGTATTAAGGTGCACTGAAAACCCGCTGCGAAAGCTAGGGCTGCTCAGTACATCAATGTCCGCGTTATAAAGGTTTGTGGCATCTTGGTAAGTCAGCTGGCGAGGCAAGTTGTCAGAAGAATTCCATTCATTGCCCTCATCCATTAACTGCAATTGTGGGTAATGAATTTTGCTACTCTTGTGAGGAATTGGATCCATTGACATCATGTGGAACACTGACAGACTCGTCATGGTAATGCCAATTCCAATGGCGATTGCAAATACCATCAAGAAACTAATGATGGGCGTACTCTTAATGCTCCGCCAGCTTAAATCAATATAGTGAAGTAGCATATTACACCCCAGCCGCTTTCAAGCGTTCAATATCACCAACCGATGCAGAATCAGGGTTGCCTTGATATAGCGTAAAATCCGCCAGCTGCCCATCAACCACTTGAATGTTACGAGGTGCTCTACGCGCTAGTTCTGGGTCGTGCGTCACCATAACGATAGTTGCGCCATTGCGGTTAATCTCTTCGAGTAACTCCATAACCTGACGAGCCATCAAGGTATCTAGATTACCGGTAGGTTCATCGGCAAGCAAAAAGCGAGGATTACCTGCAAGTGCTCTAGCAATGGCAACGCGCTGTTGTTGGCCACCTGAAAGCTGCTGTGGAAGGTGTTTAGCTCGGCTCGCGAGTCCAACTTGCTCCAAGCATTCATCAATTCTGCGTTTTCTCTCTTTCGACGACACACCACGATAACGTAAGGGTACTTCGACGTTTTCAAAGATATTGAGGTCGGGAATTAGGTTAAAGCCTTGGAAGATAAAACCAATTTTTTGATTACGCAAATCAGCTCGTTGATTGTCAGACAATCCTCCCACATCAATGCCATCAAGGGTATATTGCCCTGAGGTGAAGGGCTCTAATAAACCTGCCATGTTGAGGAACGTAGTTTTACCTGAACCGGACGGGCCAGTAACTGCAATAAATTCACCTTCGTTTACTTCAAGCGAAAAATCTCTTAATGCATGGGTTTGAACACTGTCCGTTTGATACACCTTGCTAATGTTGTGCATTTTTAACATTTTATTATTCCTTGTCTTATCGAAGTAGCACCGAAGGCGCCTGTTTAAATTTGTCGTAGTTTGATGTAATGATTTGATCGCCTTCTTGAAGGCCTTCAAGAATCTCCACTTCACGCATACTGGTAGCACCTATTTGAATAGCCACTTTTTCTGCGATATCTCCGCGTACGATATAAGCGGTATGCCCACCAGATTGAAGAAAGCTACCTCGTGCCACTTTCAGCACATCACTTTTGTTTTCTAATAAAATACGCGCTGACACTTGTTGATTCTGACGGATAGATTGCACACTGTTTTCAGGAAAACGAACACGGGCAGTAACTTGGCGCTCGACGACTTCAGGCGATATAGACACTAGCTTGCCCAGTACAGTTTCTCCGCCCATGGTTAGCTCTACATCCATTCCAATACCGAGTTCGCCAGCATAACTTTCTGCTACATTGAGTTGTGCTTCATAGGCAGACAAGTCAACTAGCGTCATCAGCAGTTCATTTTTGGCCACCAGCGCATTTGGCTGAATAAGCACATTACCCACAATGCCAGAAACGCTTGCTCTTATGCGTAAGTTAGCCAATTGACGCTCAAGCTCTTTTACAATGAGAGCTTGCCTTGCAACTTTGTCTTCACTGGTTTTAAGCTCAAAGGCTAAGGTATCCGCCGCTAGCGCTATTTCACCCATGGCGTGTTTGTGTGTAACCCGGGCGCGTGCTAAATCGTCTTGCGCTTTTTCAAAATCAATTTGGCTGATGAGATGATTCTCAATTGATAACGCCGCACGCTTGTCTTCGCGTATAGCGGCATCAAGTTCGACTTTGGCCAAATCAGCTTGCTTATTTAGCAGAAGTGTTTGACGTCTGACATCAAGCTCCTGACGAGCTAGATCACTTTGTAAACTGGCGAGTACCAACTGTTCTTGCTTCAATGTACTTTGCAACTCCGGAGAGTCCACAACTGCTATGGTGTCACCTGCCTTGATAAAATCACCTGGCATAACATTGAGCATGACATAGCCTTGCTCTGGGCTATAAACTTGAGGGGCATTTGCGGCGATGATTTTGCCCGTGGTAATGATATCGCGCACCAAATCACCTTTAGAAACGGTGTGCACTTTTAACGACTCTTTAGCTAATGAAACATCAGCCGTCGGCGCAGACAGTAGCATGTACCCCAATACACCCGCTGCAACGACCCCACCCAATGACAGAATCCAATTCTTTTTATGTGTTTTGCGCTGTACAACGCTATCTTGGTTGCTTGTATCTTTAATCATCGAGTTTCCCTACCGAATAGCGTTTCTATGTTGGCCAGCACTATGCTGAATACACAGACCAACAAGGGTGCAGAAATATAATGAAGTAACATCATAATGGCCTTGATTCCTTAGTGGCATATACCGATTTAGTCGCGGTATGCGTTGTAATTGATTTTGATACTGAAGCTAATACCAATAGCATGCCAAAAGTTAAACATTTGAATTTAATAGAAATTTAAAAGGCAGGCATAAAAAAAGTGTCCGCGGCGGACACTTTTGACTGTCCGGCAGTTAACCGCGGACAGACACATTGGAAATAAATGACTACTCGCATAAATACAAGAAATAAAACTGAAATAGAAGAGATCTAGCTTATGAGCGTATTGAGCAGTCTGAAGAGTTTATTCATATCTATTGGCTTACTGAGGTGTTCGTCGAACCCTTCTTGCAAGTAATGCTTTACATCACTGACCATTGCATTAGCTGTAAGCGCCACAATAGGGATTGTGGGGTTTACTGCCTTAATCTTAAGCATTGCCTCTACACCATCCATCTCTGGCATTTGAATATCCATTAAAATAATGTCGAAATGTTTTTGTGTCGCGGCCTCTACCGCTAGTTTTCCATTTGTCACGGTGAGCATTTTTGCGCTCGTTTTTTCCAGCATTGAGCGCACAATCATACGATTGATTTCATTGTCTTCTGCTATCAAAATGCGCTTGCCACTTAACTGTGGTGTGTTAAAGATGTTATCCGGCAACGGTTTAATTACCTGTGTCGCTTTAGGTAATGGCAAATGCACCGTAAATGTGGTTCCGACGCCTGTTTGACTTTGAACATCGATAGTTCCCCCCATCATTTTCACCAAGCTCAGCGTGATAGACATGCCAAGCCCGGTTCCTCCAAACCTGCGTGTGGTCGAACTGTCCGCTTGCGAGAACCGCTCAAATACGCGCTTCAAAGCTTCTTCGCTCATGCCAATGCCAGTATCAATTACCGTTAGACCTATCGCTGCCCGGCTTTCTAACATGGTAGGGTAAAGGTTAACCGTTACATTGCCATGCTCAGTAAACTTAACTGCATTTGATACCAAATTTAGGCAAATCTGCTTTACTCTGACCATATCGCCAAGCCAGCCATCAGAAAAGGCCTCATCAATATTCGTAATAAGTTCAATACCTTTCTGACTCAAAATACCGTCCACTTCGAAGCGCACCGACTTAAGCACTTCGGTCATCAAAAATGGAGCCTGCTCAAGGTCGAGTTTGTTATCTTCTATCTTTGAGTAGTCAAGAATATCGTTGATGATAGTTAATAAAGATTGTGCAGAAGACGTTGCATTTTCCAACATGATTTGTGACCGCTTATCTAAGCTGCGCTGGTCAACCATTTGCAATCCACCCAAAATGGCATTCATTGGCGTTCGAATTTCGTGACTCATATTGGCCAAAAATTCACTCTTAGTTTTACTCGCCTTCTCAGCTTCGTTTCTTGCCCACTCTAGCGCATTTATCGCTTCATTCTTTTCGGTAACATCATAATTAACACCGATAACCCGCAACGCTTTTCCTTTCTTATTGCGAATAATTTCGGCACTCGCTTTAATGGTTCTAATATTACCGTTAGGGTGGACTACACGAAACTCGGGTTCAAATCGCACACCTCCTTTTATCGCTTCGGCAAGCAAATTATGACAGTAAGCAATATCGTCAGGGTGTACACTGTTTTGCCATGCCTCATAAGCGCCAGAGAAACAGCTTTCAGTTATTCCATAAAGGTTGTACATCCATTTATCCCAGATGAGCTCGTCTGTTTCGACATCCCACTCCCATACACCAATTTCAGCAGAATCGTTAGCCAGCTTTAGACGCAGTGCATTACTTTCGGCGTGCTCTTTGGCCGACTGTAACTGCGATTCAATCGCTTTTTGTTCCGAGATATCTTGTACAACAGAGCAGATAAACTCTTCATCTGTTGCGCTTTGAATTTGTACACCTGACAATTGAACGGGATAAACGTGCCCATCTTTGTGAATGTACTCTTTGACATAAGGGCCATAACGGCCTGTTTTAGTAAGTGAAGTTAACTGCTCTTGTTCTTGCTTATCATATTTTTTGGGTGTCAGCTGCCAATAATCCATCTGATTTAATTCATCAACATCGTACCCGCTAAAACGGCTAAACTCTTTATTCACATAGTCAAATTCCCCACTACTCATTTTATTTATGGCAATGCCTACTGGTGCGAGGTTTACGAATAGTTCAAACTTTTCCTTTTCTTTCAAATAAGCCGTTTTAACACTTTCAAAATCAGACACCACATCATTCAACTTGCCCTTTGTTGCCAGTAGTTCGGAAATATCCCTCCCAATTGCAAGTACAAGCTGCTTGTCTTTAAGAGGAAGCGAAGTAAGAGACACTAAACACTGAAAGGTTGAGCCATCAAGGCGACTGTGCACCCATTGAAAAAGTTGAGGGCCATGAACAAGGGTATCTTCAATATATTTTTTTGCTAGTTCATCTGAACGCCGACCGCATGGCTGGTACTCAGGTGACAAATCGGAAGGTGAAAGGTTTAAAAAATATTGAGCACTGCCAACGCCGTGAAGGTCAATGGCAGCTTGATTACATTCAATGAACTTGCCCGACGCTAGATCAATTATTGAAAGCGCGTCACCAGAGACATCAAAAAGTGTTTTATATTTTGTGTTTTCGGTCTCAGCACGTTTTAGTGCTAGTTTTAGCGCTTCTACTTCTTGTTCTAACGCGCGTAATCGCTCACTCATACTTCCACGTTGCCCCTACCATTACAACTACATCAAACTATAGCAGTATTTGTGCAAGGCTCTACATGAACACATAGTTAAAAGTAAAAATAAGGCCTATTGGTTATGCACTGAGCCTTGTGCACTTTGCTTGATGAGCTCACCATAAAATTGAATTGCACTAATATAATCTGTAATAGGAATTTGCTCATTTACCCCATGAAACTGTTTAAGGGTTTCGGGGTTAAGCTCTACCATCATAAATCGATAAATACTGTCTGACAGTGCGGTGAAGTGTTTTGCATCTGTGCCGCCTTGAACTAAGTATGGCGCGACCAGCGTCTCATTTTGCATAGTCCTGATAGTGCTCTCAATTAAGCGATACCCCATACTATCCATGGTAGACACATTACTGGCTTCATTTGCCATGTAGGCTTCAACACCCACACGAGGATCATCAATAGTTCTGTTTACATGCGCCACCAAGTCATCGATAGTCATGCCTGGCATAAGCCGGTAATTGATTACGCCAACTGCCTGAGTTGGCAATATATTAGACTTTGAACTTCCTTCAACCATAGTTGCGGCGGTCGTGGTGCGAATGCTGGCGGCAGAGCTTGGCTTGCTCAACATCGCGCCTTCGATAAGCGGGGAAAGCAACCACAAATTAGCCATAGCCATGCGGGTTGGAAAGTCGGTGTAGTAACCCATTTTTTCGAACGTTTTGTTGATGAACTGGAAATCTGTAGGCAATTGGTTATTTTCAAGCTTTACAATGGCCTGACTGAGAACACCAACTGCGGTATGTTCAGGAGGTTGCGATGAGTGCCCGCCATCATCATTCACTGTTAAACGAATATTTGCATAGCCTTTTTCTGCAATACCGACCACTGCAACTGTGCGCTCTGTTCCCACCATCAGGCCACGTGTAATCGCACCGCCTTCATCAAGCACAAATTCAAATTCAATATTCTGCGCTGCAAACCACTCTGCAACTTTTGCGGCGCCTTGCTCACCGCCAATTTCTTCATCGTGCCCAAACGCAAAGTAAATAGTGCGTTTAGGAGTCAGTCCTTTGGCTAACAAATGTTCCATTGCTTCTAGTAATGCAAACACTGTCACTTTGTCATCGAGAGTGCCTCGCCCCCATATCGCCCCGTCACTTATATCCCCACTAAAAGGAGCGTGAAGCCATTGTGATTCAGTCGCAGAATCTACAGGCACTACATCCATATGCCCCATAAACAAGGCTGGCTTTAGCGTCGAGTCGGAGCCTGCTAGTTTATAGACCAAACTGTATTCACTGATGACAGTTTTGCTCATTTTGTTGTGAACGAGGGGATAGGAAGATTCTATGAATGCATGCAATCCTGAAAACGCTTGGTGGTCGAACTTAGTAGCGTCTTCATGCGAAATTGTTGGAAATCGAATAGCCTTGGCAAAACGCTCTACCACTAGTGACTCGTCAATAATAAGTGGTGAAAATGACGCATTGGGGGAAACTTGATTATCGCTAAACACGGTGAGCGCGCGGACAACCAGTAGAGACACCAACACTAACAACGCTAAAACAGCTATCCCAATTGCTTTTTTCATTTTCACATCCCTTATTATTGTTATTGGTAGATGAACAAGCGCTAGCTAAATAACTTCATGAACCAACCTTTTTGAAGGTCTTCTTCACAGGTTTTTAATTGCGTGGCATAACGCAATGATCGCGCTTTCACTTTAGAGGCCACTTTCTTCAGCCAAGGTTTGCGGTCATAACTTCTGCGCTTATACCCTCCCCACCCTTCGTGGTAGTTCAGGTACTGTGCATAAGCATCCCACTTAGACACGCCATTTACTTTTTGTGATTTATAAATAAACCACCCCATGAAATCGATGGCATCATCAAAATCATCCCTATCTGCGCCGCTATTGCCGGTTTCGCGAATATAGTCTGACCACGTTGGCGTTTTAGCCTGAGAATAGCCGTATGCAGAACTTACACGTCCCCATGGGATCAACCCGAAAAACACGTAATCTCTCGGAGGGAGGGCATCGTGCCTAAACGAGCTTTCTTGATACATCATTGCCATTGGCACGTGAATGGGAACACCCCATTTATCTCTCGCATCAGCAGCTGCATCATACCAATCGTCCTTTTCGTAGAATATTTCGCATAAATTACTAATGTCTTTAGGAGGCGTAGTTGCACACCCCGCGATAAACAGCGGAAAAAGAACGATGAAAGTTGATAAAAAAATAACCAATTTTTTGAACTTTTGGTTCATAACTTGTCTTAATTAATGTTCTAGTAAAATGTGTGTTTCCCTGGAACCCTTTAATGCCTGACCCTTGTCAGGCATTTTTTTTTGCTGGCGGTTCTGAAAAATAATCGCGTATGAAGCTGTCAAAGTCTTTGGTATCAGCCTCTTCAACCTCTTTTTGCGCCTGCAAAGACACTTCCGCCTGCGCCATAAAACTAGCGGCGTCGGTATACTGATAGTTAAACGCTTTCATCTCACCTTGGTACATTTTCGCGAGTTCAAGGCCAAACACACCGTTATCTTTATCATTCTCTAACAACGTGTTTAGCAACATACCTGAAGGCGTAAGGTCAGGGTTTCCTACTTTCTCAAATTCGCTGGCCACGGCCTGAGAATAGCGTTCGGTTTCATTTGCTTTATCAAGTAAATCAGCGGCTTGCTTGAAGTAGCCAAATAAAGACTCACTCCACGCTCGCAATGACACGGCTTTACCGTTATTGCTTAACATTAACTCAGGATCACGTCCTTGAAGCACGACCTTGTTCATATTCTCTTTGGCTTCATTAAGCTGAGCCTCGTCTAACTCGCCACTGGGTATCAACAGACAGGCAAGCAAAAAGACATCTAAGAAGTCGAATTGGGTCTGCGTTATTCCCAGCGCTGAGAACGGATTCACATCCAATGCTCTCACCTCAATGTAGTTAATACCTCGACGCACAAGTGCATCTGTAGGTTTCTCCATTGACTGTGTTGGCTGCTTGGGTCGTATGGGTGAATAAAGCTCGTTCTCAATTTGAATAATGTTGCGACTTAATTGCTGATAATTGCCCTCTTCGCCCGCAGCAAACTGACTAAATCGTGCAGACGGTGTTGTCATTGCGCTTCGTAACAAGCGGACATAGTTATCAAGTTGGTTATAACAAATCTTAAGTGAAGACTGCTCGGCGCTGGTATACCCTAAATCGCTCATGCGCAACGACGTGGCATAAGGCATATAAACCGTACCTTTACCTACTTTTTTGAATGGCAACGCATGTTCTTTGCCTTTTAGGAATGAACCACACAACGCTGGAGATGCGCCATATAAATAGGGAATCAACCAACAAAAACGTCGATAGTTTCGAATAAGTCCAAAATAGTCTGCTGATGTTTGATCTTGTGAGTGCGTGTTGCCATTAAGTTCAGCCCACAATTTCCAGAAACTCTCGGGCAGAGAAAAATTGAAATGCACACCCGCTATTGCTTGCATCATGCTGCCATAACGATTTTTAAGCCCAATGCGATAAACGCGCTTCATTTTGCCCACATTTGACTCGCCAAAATAAGCAATAGGTATGTGAGTTTCATCATCAATGAAACACGGCATACTTAACGGCCAAATATATTCATCGCCAATGTTATCGATAACAAACTTGTGAATATCCTTTAACTGGGCAACCGTTTTCGCTGCACTGTTCTCAGGTGGCGTAATGAATTCAAGCAACGATTCTGAAAAATCAGTGGTGATTGATTCATGTGTTAAGGCAGAACCCAATGGCAAAGGATGCGGTGCCTGAGACAAAGTACCATTAGGGTTAATGCGAAGAGCTTCGCGTTCTACGCCACGCTTTATATCTTTTAGCGTCGTTAAAAACTCGGGAGACTTAAGCGCTTCAATTCGCGCGTCGAAACGGTTTGAGTTTGCAGTCAAAATGATGGTCCGTTATGTCATTATTGCCCCTTGTTATGGGGGGCAATAAGGTAAATTCAACAATGATCAATCTATCAGTTTAACGTTTCTCTGGTGTTACTCTCTACTGATAACTCGACAATTGGCATTGATAACGCGTTCAATTGAGGCAGAACCTTCGTTTTATCGCCTACTACAATAATTTGCATTTTATCTATATTCAAATATTGCTTCGCGAGCATGTCGAGGGTGGCTTTGTCGATGTTATTGATTATCTCAAGTTGCGCTTTGCGATACCCTTGAGTTAAATCATAACTAAGCAACTGCCTTAAGAATCGCGCTTTGCTGGTTGGCGTTTCAAACTCTAGCGCATCGCTTAGTGTAAATGCATTGCGCATAAAGTCTATTTCTTGCTGGGTTACCCCTTCTTTGCGATAGCGTTTTATTTCGCTAAAAATTTCTTGAATGCCCTGCGCAGTGTTCACCATATTAAGGTCGGCGCTTGCCTCAAACCACCCCAGTGTCTTTCCGCCTACGAAGCCACTGTTTGCGCCGTAGGTGTACCCTTTATCTTCTCTTAGATTAAGATTTATTCGGCTGTTAAATGCGCCACCTAATGGGAAGTTCATTAAACGCGTTTTAAAGTGTTCACCCGTTGCATCAAAAGGAAGACTTCTATCCACAATATAAACAACCGATTGCACTGCTTCAGGGCTATCGACTAAATAAATGGTGTTTTCGTTATAAGAAGGAAATGCATGGTAATCACCAATCGCATAGTCTTCGCCTTGCCACTTACCGATAAAGTCGATGGTATTAAGCATTTGTGCCTTGGGAAGATTACCAACAACTACAATGCTGGCCTTTGACGGTGAGTAATATCGTTCATAAAACGCTTTTACATCGTCAAGCGTTATGTTTTGAACGGTTGCCAACGTACCTTCATCTGGCAGGCTTACACGGTTTTCAGCGCCAAACAACACCAAATCTCGTGCGCGGCGCGCCAAGCTAGACGGCGTTTTAGCTTGCTGCTGCAGTCCTTGAAGCACTCGCTCCTTCATTCTATTAAAATCATCTTCGTTAAACGCAGGGTTAAACAATTTTTCTTGTAGTAGCGCCAGTGTTTGATCAAGGTTCTTCGTCAACGTAGACACATAAACTTGTGAATAACGTCCCGCTGCACTGAAACGAATACTACTCCCCAACTTGGCAAGTTCGCTCGCTAACGCTTCATTGGTGTAGTTCTTTGTTGTTTCGTTCATCAACAGTGCGGTGAGATAGGCTGTTCCTGCTTTTTCTTTGCTCTCAAGTAGTACGCCACCGTCCATACCTAGCGTCAGAGTGACCGTTGGCGTTTCACTGCTAGTAACGCCTAGCACTTTAATACCATTTGATAAGTGTGCTTCCCAGTATGCTGGCACCTCTACCACTGGCGCTTTACCCGCTTGAGGCATTATGCTGCGATCAAAACTGGTTGGCGCGCTTTCGAAGTGTTCATCGTTAACGTCGGTATTGTCACTCCCATAGTCAGGGATGGTGCGACGCGGACGCTCAAAGGTTTGTTCTGCCGCCGCAAGTTCAGGCTGCCCTTTGGGCACAACACTCAGTACAATACGATTAGCACCTTTAATGTACTTGTTATATACGCGCATCACGTCTTCGCCGGTGACTGCATTATAGCGCGCAATATCTTCAGCAATTAAATCTGGGGTTTGATGGAAGGTTTCATTTGCCGCTAGCGCTGATACTTTTCCAGACACACTCTGTAGTCCAAAAACTGTTCTCGCTTCAATTTCGCCTTTAGTGCGAGCCAGATCATCTTCAGTAACCCCACGAGTTTCAAACTCTTTCAGCGTCGCATCTAATACCTCTTGAAGCGCGGCTAAAGACGTAACTTTTGCAGGGTTCGCCAATGCAAGAAGCTGGAACTCACATGCGAGTTCTCTGCACGGGTGAGACACTACGGCCTGTACTGCCATACCTTGCTTCACCAAATTTTTGTAAAACAGTGACGTCTTTCCGCCGCCCAAGATATCGGAAAGTACATCAAGTGGCGCTTCATCTTCGTGTCGCGCATACACCGTTGGATAAGTAATTTGTAGCAGTGGAAGATGCACTTTATCTTCAAGCGTCATGTAGCGCGTTTCATCAAGGGTAACTAGCGAAGGAACAGGCTGCGCAACCTCTGGCCCCCTTGGAATTTCACCAAAGTATTTTTTAATCCACGCCTTGGTTTTGGCTACATCAATGTCGCCGCCAATTGTTAGCACAGCATTGTTTGGGCCATACCAGCGCTTAAAAAATGCTTTTAAGTCATTGACGTTAACACGGTCTAAATCTTCTACATAGCCAATGGTTAACCAAGAATACGGGTGTCCTTCAGGAAATAACGCTTCACCGTTTAACTCAAATCGCAATCCGTAAGGCTGATTATCAACCCGTTGTGCACGTTCGTTTTTAACGGTTTCTCGCTGGTTTTCAAATTTCTCCTGATCAACAGCCTCAAGTAAATAGCCCATTCTATCTGACTCAAGCCACAAGACTTTTTCAAGTTGGTTGGCGGGTACCGTTTGGAAGTAGTTAGTTCTATCAGTATTCGTGGTACCGTTGAGGTTGCCACCTGCTTCGGTAATCACCTTAAAATGCTGCTCGTCAGCCACATGCTTTGAGCCTTGAAACATCATGTGTTCAAAAAAGTGTGCAAAGCCAGATTTACCCACTTCTTCACGCGCAGAGCCTACATGATAAGTTACATCGACATGCACTAACGGGTCGGAATGGTCTTCGTGAAGAATTACGGTAAGACCGTTGGGTAACGTGTATTTCTCGTAAGGGATAGATACCGAAGTATCATCTAAAGCTGGTTCAATTTGCGTGCGCTGACACGCCGAAACCGAAATAATCGTCATTAAAACAACTAAGGTACGAAAAGTCAGTTTTCCTGACATGCTTATTCCTTTTTAGTTACAACATTTATCAAAGGACCACCCTTTGTCTGATCTTCGAAAGATTACCAGACTTTTTAGCGCTTTACCTGCTCTGACTTTGCTATGATTGTATTAATTTGTGTATTTCTGAAATACACTTACGCTTATAGTCTACAGATTCACTCGAATACCCAAGCGCGATGCGCTGAGTAATCGAAAACAGCTGGCGAAACGTCTCATCGTGATAAATAGAGGCACTGCAGTTAAAAGGATGGTTGCATGGAACAGTCAACGACAGTAATTGATATCGATTTTGGAATGTCTCAGCTAAGTGGTAATGAAAAGCTACTGTTCACCTTATTAGGTAAATTTACTGATGAGTATCAGTCTACGGATACGGAACTTCAGGCGTTGGTAGAAAAAGGCGAATTTGATGAAGCCTATTCACTCGTTCATACCCTTAAGGGCGTAACGGGTAACTTGGGACTTTTTGCACTTCACAATGCCAGCAAGCCTGTTGAAAGTAGTATAAGAAATGATAAGCGCATACCTGACGATTTTGCCCAATTTGCCAACTGTCTTCATGAAACTATTACTGCGGTAAAGGCGCTTACAGCGGCCCCCTCTGAGCAAGCTAGCACAGAGAGCAATACTGAAAATGAAAGCGCTGCAGCGCAGCAAGCCAAAAAGCAACTATTAGCTGCGCTTAAAGCCAGTGAATTTATTTCAAAAGATAGACTCGACACTTGGCTCGACACGATAGGTTTTGACAACGCCAAGCGCACCGCTATTGTAGATGCGGTTGATGAGTTGGACTACGAACAAGCCATTGAGAAACTGGAAAGTAACTAGGTTCAAGCATTGCGCGACATTCCCATACTTTACGAAGATGACAATCTGTTGATTGTTAACAAGCCTTCAGGCGTCAGCATGCATGATGACGCCAACAATAACACAAGCCCTCAGCAGTCAAACAACAGCGCCGATTTAGGTGCAGGCGTAGTTTCTTTATTAAAAGCGCAACTGGGTATCGCCCAACTACACCTATGCCATCGATTAGATACGGGGACTTCTGGTTGTTTGTGTCTTGCCAAAACTGACAACATGGCGCGGGAAATTGGCGAATTATTCGCTTCGCGACAGGTCAACAAATATTATCTTGCGCTAAGTGCACAAAAGCCAAAGAAAAAACAAGGGATTGTTATTGGCGATATGAAAAACCGTCGGGGTGGCCAGCGTATCTTGCTTAAAAGTACACAGAATCCAGCGATTACCCAATTTTTTAGTCAATCAGCTAGCCCCGGTATTAGAGGCTTTATCGTTAAACCTTATTCGGGCAAGACTCATCAAATTCGTGTAGCGCTCAAAAGTATTGGCGCACCAATATTGGGGGATACATTATATGGTGGTCAAGATGCTGACAGACTGCATCTTCATGCCTGGAAACTGGTACTTCCTCTATCGCACGATACTGTATCAGTAACCGCTCACATGCAAAGTGGCGAGATGTTTCTACACGAGGATGTCCAAACGTGGTTTGCATCACTGAATAAACCTGAAGCATTTCCATGGCCAAACGTACCTGCTCGCTATCAACAACAAAGCGTTTCAATACGCGATAGTAGTGAACTAAACGAAAACAGGGATTAGCGATTATGAGTAAGCTTCATATCGTAGGTGCAGGAGCCATAGGCAGCTTGGTTGCCGCAGGCGCGCATAGAGCTAACATGGTTTGCGCGCGTTATCCTCGAACGCTTGATAACGCGCCAAGCATTGCAAGGTGGTTGGATGGAACTCAGTTTCCACTGCCTCCAGCACAATCTTCTCTTGAAGTGTTAGACGAGGATGACGTGTTACTTTTACCGTTAAAAGTCTATCAGCTTAGCGAGGCGCTCACTGAATGGCTTCCTTTCCTTAAGAATAAGCCCACGGTTGTGTTACTGCACAATGGCATGGGTGGACTTGAAGTTGCACAGCAGGTATTGCCCTTCAACTATCCCTTATTACTTGCCACCACTAGCCATGGGGCGTTTAAGCGACAAGATGAAAACAATCACAATGTGGTGGTATACAGTGGTGCAGGTACAACACAAATTGGCGTCCCTGATTCATCTGCTGAACTAGATCATACAAAAGAGATGGATGAACTCACACCTAAACTGCGTAAGGCAATAGCCTTACTTAATAATGCTTTACCTGATGTTACCTACACACCAAATATATTGCGGGCGTTGTGGCACAAGCTAAGTGTGAATGCAGTTATCAACCCTCTTACCGCCCTTAACAATATTCAAAATAAGTGCATTGTTCACGACCAGTTTAGCTATCTACGTCACGCGGTTTGCCAGGAATTTGTCGATGTTGCCAGCGCATACGGCTTCAAGTTTTGCGCACAAGATATTCATCAGAATGTCATCAAGGTGGCAAAGGCAACAGGAAATAACTTTTCAAGTATGCATCAAGATGTGAAGTTGGGGAGAAAAACAGAAATATCAGCGATCAATGGCTACATTGTAGACAAGGGTACAAAAAAGGGCATCGACGTTCCCGTCAATGCCCTTTTGGTAGAAAAGGTAAACGCGCTTTAACCTGCACGCTTATCCTTACTTTATTCCTCTGCGTCTTGAGCGTCTTTAGACACTTGCGGTTTCATGTGAGGGAATAAGATAACGTCTTTAATTGTTGAGCTATCAGTAAATAGCATCGCTAAACGGTCAATCCCGATACCTTCACCCGCCGTTGGCGGCAAGCCGTACTCAAGCGCGCGAATGTAGTCGTCGTCAAAATGCATGGCTTCATCGTCGCCTGCATCTTTCTCTTCAACCTGCTTAGCGAAGCGCTCTGCCTGATCTTCTGGGTCGTTTAGCTCGCTAAAGCCGTTCGCTAGCTCGCGTCCACCTACAAAGAATTCGAAACGGTCAGTAATGAACGGGTTATTGTCATTGCGACGCGCAAGCGGCGATACTTCCCACGGATATTCGGTAATAAACGTAGGCTGAATAAGCTTCTCTTCCGCTGTCGCTTCAAAGATTTCGCAAAGGTATTTACCTGCGCCCCAAATACCATCAACTTCAGGCTCTTTAATGTGAAGCTGTTTTGCCATTGCTTTAAGGGCGTCTAGATTCGCCTCAGGGTCGCGAATTGCAGCTTCATTGGCCTCAGGCCAGTATTTAAGGATAGCTTCGCCCATGCTTAAACGGTCAAATGGCTTACCGAAGTCGTATTCTACTTCGCTAGTCACATTGCCTTCAGCATCTTTTGTGGTATTGGTAATAATAGTCGTACCAAGAATATCTTCCGCTAACGTGCGAAGCATATCTTCAGTAAGGTTCATCAAGTCGTTGTAGTCTGCATAGGCTTGATAGAACTCAAGCATAGTAAACTCTGGGTTGTGACGAGTTGATAAACCTTCGTTACGGAAGTTACGGTTAATTTCGAACACGCGCTCAAAACCACCCACTACAAGACGCTTAAGGTAAAGCTCTGGGGCAATACGCAAGTACATATCAATGTCTAGCGCATTGTGATGTGTAACGAAAGGCTTCGCCGTTGCGCCACCCGGAATAACTTGCAGCATTGGCGTTTCAACTTCTAGGTAATCACGCTCTGTAAGGTACTTGCGAATACCATTTACTATTTTACTGCGGATCATAAAGGTTTTGCGCGTTTGCTCACTAGTGATCAAATCTACATAACGCTGACGGTACTTAGTTTCTTGGTCACTCAAGCCATGGAATTTTTCAGGCAATGGGCGAAGTGCTTTAGTCAGCAATTCGTATTGCTCCATATTCACATACAAATCGCCCTTACCTGACTTGTGTAGGTCACCGGCAACACCAATGATGTCACCAATATCTAGCGCACCATATTTGGCCTTAAGGTCTTTTTGTGTGTCTTTGTCGGCGTATGCCTGAATGCGACCAGTCATATCTTGTAATAGCAAGAATGGGCCACGTTTAGCCATAATACGACCAGCAATGCTTACCTTGTTACCCTGCTCTTGCAGAGTTTCTTTGTCGAATTCACCGAACTTTGCTTGAAGTTCATCAGCATAGTTTTCACGACGGAAGCTGTTTGGGAAGCCATTTGCACGGCACTGTTCGCGAATAGCGCTTAACTTTGAGCGGCGCTCTGCAATCAATTTGTTATCGTCAGTTTGTTGGTCAGTCATAACCTTGTCACTTCGTTGTTCGGTTTACAGCCCAGATTTCAGGCTGGCTTGAATGAATTTGTCCAAGTCGCCATCTAGAACGGCTTGAGTATTACGTGTTTCCACGCCTGTTCGCAAATCTTTAATGCGAGAGTCGTCTAGTACGTAAGAACGTATCTGACTACCCCAGCCAATATCTGACTTGCTGTCTTCCATCGCTTGTTTTTCGGCGTTTTGTTTTTGCAGTTCAAACTCATAAAGTTTGGCTTTTAACTGCTTCATCGCCTGATCTTTGTTTTTGTGCTGCGAGCGGTCGTTCTGACACTGCACCACAATGCCTGTCGGTTCGTGAGTAATTCGCACCGCAGAGTCTGTTCTATTTACGTGCTGACCACCCGCACCTGACGCGCGATAGGTGTCTATACGTAAGTCAGACGGATTAATCTCAATATCGATGTCGTCATCAATTTCAGGGTATACAAACGCAGATGAAAACGACGTATGACGGCGGTTGCCCGAGTCAAACGGCGATTTACGTACTAAGCGGTGTACGCCTGTTTCTGTGCGTAGCCAACCAAACGCATATTCGCCCTGAACGCGAAGTGTGGCACTTTTAATACCTGCTACTTCGCCTTCCGATACTTCTATCAGTTCGGTTTTAAAACCATGAGCTTCACCCCAGCGCAAGTACATACGCAATAGCATGTTTGCCCAATCCTGCGCTTCTGTACCGCCTGACCCCGACTGAATGTCAATATAGCAGTCGTTCTCGTCATTTGGGCCAGAAAACATGCGGCGAAATTCGAGCACTTCTAGTTGCTCAATTAAACCTTCGAGCTCACTTTGGGCCTCAACGAAGGTATCTTCGTCTTCAGCTTCAACCGCAAGCTCAACCAAACCTTCTACGTCTTCCGTACCTTGGTCAAGTTTGTGAATAGTTTCTACTATTTGCTCTAAAGCCACTTTTTCTTTGCCAAGTGCCTGCGCTCTGTCTGGCTCGTTCCAAACATCAGGGCTTTCTAACTCTCGGCTAACTTCTTCTAAACGCTCTGACTTTGCATCAAAGTCAAAGATACCCCCTAAGCGCTTCAGTGCGCTCGCGGATATCTTTTATCGCATTAGTAACGGGGTTTATTTCAAACATAGTCCGCTTATTTCATTAAAAATTTAAGACCGCGGATAGTACCGAATTTACGTTAATTTTGATAGTGGTTAACGCAAATAAGGTACATTTGTTATGTGATAATTTAGGCCTAGTGCCTTCACGTTGACGTGAGGCGCAAAAGGCAGCGAGATATGAACTTATCGATGCGTTGATCAAAGTCGTTCAACGGTAAAATCTTACCGATGAATTGCGGCCGTTAAGGGTTGTATACCAGCCGTTTATGCCTATATCTTTAACATACTCAGAAAAAACGGACTGTTTCAGTTTTTACACCAATGTCTCTAAATAATTTATCTTCAGCCATTATTGGTGTGCTTATTGGGCTGCTGCTATTGGCAATCGGTCCAATGGTGGAGTGCGATAATCTCGCAGGCTCTGCAATGACTTTGCAATGTCCCGATGGTGTGCCAGTGTCATCAGTATGGCCTACTCTATCCGTTTTAGTGGCGGGTATTGGCATTGCAAGCTGGCTTTATCGCAACAGAAGTAGATAGTATTTTTACCCACCTATTTGCGCGATACGCCACCAAATCACGCCACAAAACTATTAAATGGCACAGGCAATATCTCTTCTAGTAGATAACTCTTTTGAATGCCATTTAAGTTGCCTAAGTAGATAGGCATTTTGGGATCGTAAAACTCAGAAATTACCTGCAAGCACAATGCACACGGCGGAACTGGCTCGTCTTGGTCGGCAACCACAATGAGATATTCCATATCGCGCTTACCCACCGCCGCTACGCCGCTCCAAATCGCATTACGTTCTGCACAAATAGTGGCGCCGTAACTCGCGTTTTCCACATTACAGCCAACAAAAACATCGTCACAATCTTTAAATTTAACCGCAGCACCTACCTTAAAATGCGAATAGGGAGAATATGAATTGTCCCTCGCGATTAGGGCTTTTTTATAGGCGGTTTGAACCTCTGGGGCTAGTTTATTTGTCAATTTTTTGTACCACTTTTTCAAAGGGGGTATGAAGACTAAAGACATTTAAAAAGCGATGCAACACTCTCTCATTCGTTTGCACACTATCTACACAAAACAATTCACTTGATCTTTTTTCATTTAAGCTTACACTTGTTCGCTCAATCAGCGTACAAGTGTGCGCTCAAATTTAATTTTCGTCTTTTTAGGTGTGACAGACGCCGTGAATACTATTTTCAACAAAATTACTCATCAGCTTTTTCATCACACCACGTGGAAGGGGTATTGGGAGCCCATCATTCAATTATTCCTTCCAGCGTGGCGCGATAGCTATTACCGGGCAAAAGTAGTAGCGATTAAAAGTCAAAGAGCAGATGTCGTTCAGTTAACGCTGTCGCCAGAAAAAAAATGGCCAATACATAAGGCTGGGCAGCACATAGCGTTGACCGTTGAGGTTGATGGGAAACTAATCACACGCATTTTTACCATCGCATGCGGTACAACGACACGAAAGAATCAAGGCGTTATTCGTCTTATTATTAAAGTAAAAGATGATGGAGCACTCACGCCTTTTCTGAGCAATTTTGGCAAGGGCAATTGGGTAAACATTTCGCTCCCGATGGGTTCGTTTTTACTTCCACATAGTGAATCAGTACTGATGATTGCTGGCGGGTCTGGCATAACCCCATTTATCGCGATGCTAGAGGACTATCAAGCCAATAAAAAAGGTAGCCTAGAGGATAAACAGCCCATTCATCTTATTTACTATGCCAAAACACATGAGCACCTTTTGGTTGAAGAGTTAACCGAATTTGCAAACAACAATGAATCTTTCAGCTTTCAATTGCTAAGCCGGATGCATGACGGCGATATAGAACCTTATCTTGCCCAACATGGCACTTCGCACTGGATGGTATGTGGTCCTTTCGAGCTGTATCAACAAGTGGCACAGACCGCCAAGTTAATTAACTTGCCGGTTGATAGTGAGCACTTTGTCGCATTCCCGCATCTAACTGACAACACTAATTCGCCGAAACAACAGCTTATCGTTAAACACAACAAGACCACACTGACTGTGAGTAATAAGGAAACACTGCTAACACAGCTACAAAAAGCAGATGTCCCTGTTAGTTATGGCTGTGGCATGGGTATTTGTCACCAATGTCAGTGTATTAAGAAAAGCGGTGTTGTGCGCGACGTTCGCACAGGTGAATTATCAGATAGCGCAGAGCAGCTTATTCAACTTTGTGTATCGCAAGCTGCTACCGATTTGGAGTTACAAGCATGAGCACGACCGTTCTTCGAGAACAACCACAAACGGACCACACGGTGGCTTCTACTTCAACAACAATTTGTGAAAAGAAAATGTCAACTCAGCCCAATTTTGATCTACTCGCCGTACAGCTTGATGAGTTGAAAGCTGACGTAAAGCGCAAACTTGGCCAAGAAGATGCCAACTATATCCGTCGAATCATTCGCATTCAGAGGCTGTGTGAATGGACGGGACGTATTCTATTAATGCTCGGTTTTTTACAGCCTGCTTTATGGGTCATTGGCGTATTGTCCCTAGCCGCTGCAAAAATACTCGACAACATGGAAATTGGTCACAATGTTATGCATGGTCAATATGACTGGATGAATGACAAGCATATCAACTCAAAATCCTATGAGTGGGATATTGCCTGCGATGGTTCAAGTTGGAACAGAGTCCACAATTATGAGCACCACACGTACACCAATATTATTGGGAAAGACCGTGATTTTGGCTACGGCCTATTACGCCTTTCCAATGATTTTCGCTGGCGAGTAAAAAACCTATGGCAACTGGCGACTTACGCCGTGTTAAGCATAATGTTTCAGTGGGGCGTGTCTTATCACGAAATGGCCGCTGAGCGCGTATTTTTTGGTAAGAAAAAGGAGAATCGAAAAAACACGCTGACGCACAAAGAATTAAAGAGGCGTTTTTTTAGTAAAGGCGCTCGCCAACTAGCCAAAGATTATGTGCTCTTCCCACTTCTAGCTGGCCCTTTATTCTTATGGGTACTAACGGGTAATCTCGTAGCAAATCTACTTCGTAATCTATGGACATCAACCATCATATTCTGTGGCCATTTCACGGGCGATGTGGAAACCTTTAGCGAGGCAGATTGTAAAAATGAAACGCAGGGTCAATGGTATTATCGACAAGCACTGGGGTCGTCAAACATTAAAGGTGGTAACCTATTTCACGTGCTAACGGGTCATTTGAGCTTTCAGATCGAGCACCACCTCTTTCCAGATATTCCTGCTAAACGCTATAGAGAAATGGCACCAAAGGTACGGGCAATTTTTAAGCAACATGGCATGCATTACAATACTGGCAGCTTTATGCGCCAGTACGCCAGTGTAGTGAAAAGAATAATACGCTATTCTTTTCCTTAGGCATTTTTAATAAGCATGCCAATGTTTTAGCAAAGTCACTTGAGAAAAGTTACTTGAGCAAACTACGATGGGCGGGCATCGTGGCGAAGCAGTTGGAATCCAAGCCATCCCGCCATTGCACTCGCACTGGTTAGAAAGGTACCCCACCCCCAATCTATCGCCATGATAAAGAGTGTAAACCCGTCTATTATGCTATAGGCAGTAAGGTTGTATGCGCCATAACTCGCCAGTCCTAACAAAGCCCCATCTATGCCCGCATAAAGCAGTGACTTATCTCTATTGGCAACCACAGCTAAGACAAATACGACAAAACCATACATCAGATAAAAGACTAACCAAGGCCAGGTAATAAACTCACTGCGAAGCAATGGTGCCATTTCAGCTTGGTACCAACTGTCAGCAATAACGCCAAGCCACAGGAAATCAAGCACAGCAAAACAAACGAAAATCGCCAATAACGACGCAAAAATACTCTTCGCATAAAGCATAATTTTGGACAACATCTAACATCTCCCTGTTGCAACCTTAATAAGTGGAAAACGTTAGTGTGTCACGATAGGACTATTTACAACAATAGTCCTATCTAAAATTACAATAGAGGGTCAGTTATTTGTTTAGGGCACTGTCTAAGGAGGACTGCAATGACGTAGTCGGCCTTCCTATCAAAGCAGACAAGGTGTGACTGTCATCGTGAAGCCATCCTGTTGCGGCGTAATGCTCAGAATCAGCTATCGCAACGGCCATCGCTTCAGGCAAACCGGCGTCAATAAGTGCTTGCCGATATGCTTGCTCGTCCATGTCAATAAAATCGATGTGCTTGCCAGTCGCCTCTGATATTGCCTGTGCGTATTCACTTAGTGTAAAGCCGCTATCACCCGCAAGCTCTAGAGTTTTACCTATATAATCTTGCTTTGTCACCAACACAGCGGCTGCCGCTTCAGCGTAATCTTGACGACTTGCTGTAGAAATCACGCCTTGTTTAGCCGCACCAGCAACCGCCCCCATTGCCAAAACACTTGCCACATTTTCAGTATAGTTTTCGGTATACCAACCATTACGCAATATGACAAAAGGCGCGTTTACGTCCTTCAAATAAGCTTCCGTATCTTTGTGTTCTTGTGCTAACAATAGTGGAGACGTGCTCGCTTTTATCAAACTGGTATAGGCAATAAGTGAAACATTTTGGCGAATAGCGGCATCAATAACAGCTTTGTGTTGCTCGACGCGCTTGCCAAATTCAGTACCTGATATCAATAGTAGTTTACTCACGCCGTCCAATGCATCCGTCAGCGTTTCTGGTAAGTTGTAATTTGCCTTTCTTACTACAACCCCCTTTTCTTTAAGCGAGCTTGCGTTGTCTGGGTTTCGCACCAATGCAACGATATTGTGTGGGGCTTGCGATACTAAAAGCGCATCGATAACCATTTGACCTAACTGGCCGTTTGCTCCTGTTACAGCAATCATATTCATATCCTCTTCATTACAAATCATTGTTTCAAACACAACTTCATTATGTGCGCCTTAAACTGTTATGATAAGTAGACCAATTCAGAATGGATTGTAATAAAAATGAGTACAATTGAATTTTCACAACTCAAGGGACTTGCGATATTCGCGACCGTTGTCGACAGCAATAGCTTTGCAGAAGCCGCGAGACGACTTAATACAAGTCGTTCAAGGGTGAGTGAGCAGGTTGCTAACCTTGAAGCGGTACTCAATGTGCGCCTACTACAACGCACTACGCGACAACTCGCCCTTACCGAAGAGGGAAAGGCAATATATGAGCATGCAAAAAAGTGCCATGAAATTCTGCATGATGTTGATGAAAGCCTGAATCAATCGTTACCGAAAGGTCGAGTATCGATAACCGTTACAAACGATATTGCACACAAATTCTTGCTCCCGCTACTTCCAGAATTCAAGCAGCGATACCCAGACATTGAACTTCATATTATTAGCAGTGATGAAAAGCTAGATTTGATTGCAGAAAATATTGATATCGGTTTACGCATCGGGCTACCCAAAGACGACTCTTTGGTTGGACGAGTATTATACCAAGAGCGATTTGCATTATATGCAAGCCCTGATTACCTCTTAAGATATGGTACCCCAGATGACATCGCGTCTTTGCAGCAACACCGTTGGATTTTACTCTCCCAACTAAACAATCGCACTATGCAATATTTGATGCTAGACGACTCCCCGATAGAAATTGTCCCTCAGCAATACGAACTTTGTAATTCACCATACTTGGTACAAGAAATGGTAAAAACTGGACTTGGGATATCAACATTACTGCCTTCCACTGTGAAGCAAGAAGTAGCACGTGGTGACTTGGTTCGAATATGCCCACGCATAAGTAGTGATAATTTACTATTCACGCTAGTTTATCCTTCACGTAAACACGTACCGAGTAGAACGCGAGCTCTCGTCGACTACCTTATTGAAAGATGCCGCTTTTAGATTAAATCTTGCGGTATTTTATCGCAACGGCTTCATCTAATATCGTCAATCGACGCACAGAGTAGGTTCTACCACGCCGTTAGATACATACGCGCGACAACCAAATAGGTCTGTATTTTCAAGGCATATCCCTGTTGTGTGCTCACCGGCAACGGCCTCACTATTAGCCACAACACAGCCAACCTCACACTCTTTATTACTTGAACAGGCTTTGCCGCCATCACGTGTGTCGAGAATGCACGCATACTGCTGTTGCCTGCCTACTCTTTGCCATCGTCCATCATGCTTTTCACAGACTTCCTCACTTTCTATTGAGTAAGCTTGTTGAACTAGCGGCAGCGATGTGTCCACTTCAAACTCAAGCTTTTCGATTTCTAGAGGGCTGGGTATATCGACAGGTGCTTGTGCCCCACATCCTCCTAATAAAAGCAGGCCCAATAAATATAATTGTCGCACAACAATATCCTTTAGTGATTTAGGGGGTATGAGAGTATGACCACATAATCTGAACAAGTTCTTGTATCACATGAATAATAACGCAAAGCAAATGGCTTTTTACGATGCTTTTGAGCAAATAATTGAAATATGAATGCATTGAGCAAGGTCTATATTTGCCTGATGTACTACGCGGAATAATGATGACACTTAAACAGACAGAAAATCTCGTCACTTTCTTACTGGTGTTTAGCCTAGGCTTATTAGGGCTGACATTTTTGCTTGGCGCCAGCCCTGGCTCAATAAAAGCGACACTCCATTTTTACGGACTATCAAGTGCGTTTTCAGACGCCACAATGGGTGTTATTGCAGGTGTAGCGTTTTTGATGATCGCTCTTTTAGCGGTAGCCGCTAGGCTCAAGCTCGTCTCAATAAAACTCGCTACCTTATTTACATTTATCATCGTAAGCATACCACTATTAACCTTACTTTCACCGAGTAGATGGATGGCAGACCTTGGAGGGTTCCCTATTATTGGCAGCGGTCAAGGCATTATCAAATACGTTGCTGTTTTCCCGTTATTTTTCTTTCTTTTTTATCGACATAAGTTTACCGATAAGCAACTCGCGTGGGCAAATTATGTCCCCGTGGCTATGGTGCTTTTGTGGATTGGTGGCATGAAATTTTATGAATTTGAAGCAAACGGCATAGTGGGACTTATCGAAACATCACCCTTCATGTCATGGTTGTATACACTATTTAGTGTTCAAGGTGCGTCAAATGTTATTGGTGTATTCGATGTCTTTTTTGCCCTCGCATTAGGTATTGGTTTATTGCTCAATCAGAAAACTATCATCAAAGTAAGTGGACTTGCTGCCCTGTCAGTTTTCTTAATGACGCAAACCTTTATATTTACGGTTCCAGATACGCTTAGCAGCGAGACGATTTTTAATCGCCTAGGACAATTTGTGATTAAAGATCTTTGGTTTATAGCAAATTTAGTTGTAGTGGGGTATTACACGCTTTGGACCAGCGCGACTAAAAGTCGCAACTAACAACCACGCTTTCTGCGGGCGAAAGGCGCTAAACCGCCGCTCGCCCTTTCGTGTGTTGTAACAGTCTATTGTGACAGCGAAAGTGTTGTCCAAACTAATCGGTGATCTGAACTTGCTTGCCTATCTTTAACTAGCCTATGTAGATCACTTGTTTTCGCGGGCCAAAACACACCGGCGTCAACAACTTCAAAACCGTATGAAGAAGGTAGCACATAATCCGCTCTAGCCCCCCAATAGGCAGTGTAACGTTCACTGTAGGTTTCTGCAGATGATTCAGCACCGCCGGCACTTTTCGGGATCACGCTATTGTTGACGTATGGGCTATTAGTTAACTGCTCAATCACACCTTCACGGTATTTATCGCCAATATCTGCAGCATTAAAATCGCCAACAAGAACAAAACGCGAGTCCGCTTCTAGAGTGACTTTGTTGCTATTGTCATCGTAAATATACATTCCTTTATCGGGCGTTAGATAATCGGCCATCAACCTTATTTCATCGGCATTGCGCTTGCCGTTTCTATCTTCTTCACCATCGAAGGTAGGTGGGGTTGGGTGCATCGCCAATATATGTACAACCTGATCGCCTACGTTAATGGGCACATCCCAATGAGACTTTGAACTAAGTCGAAAAGCTGCCCATTCTTCATCGTCATACCACGACTCGCTCTCTTCCGTCTCGCCGCTTGCGCTAGGTAAAAATGGCTTTTGCGGGTGCGGCATATGGTGCCATTTGAAAAATTGAAAGGTGCGCACGTGAGTTTCATCTATTGGGTATTTCGACAGCAGTGCCATTCCATATTGCCCTTCGTACAAGCCGTAGCCAAAGGCATCGCCGCCAAACCGCTCGACTTTACCATTATTGTCGAGGTCAAAGGGTGTCGGTGCGCCCGTGTTGACAGGCGCTATGTACGTATACGGATAGTCAATGGGTTGCTGCTGCGCCTGAGACACATTCAAGTAGTTCTTCACAAACGCATTAATGCCCTTATTCTTGTCCTTAATGTAATCAAATTCATTGAGTAAAATAATGTCAGGCCGAACGCGTTGAATAATTTCAGCAATATTTCTAACTTGGGGGTGTTCGCCATTGCTTAGTATGTGCGCCAGTACTTTATCGCTTGGCGCCATGCCCAATGACTTGTAATTAGTCGACTCCATACTTACGTTGAAGGTAGCTACCTTGAGCGTTTGCGCAAAAAGCATAAACGGCATTATTAAGAAGAGCGCAAAAAATGCTTTTATTTTCATAAGATGACCCGTGCAGTGAAGGAACATTTAAGATATCAGGGTCGTCAAATCTGTTCTAGTTTAAGATTTCCACTCCTCTGTGTCCCCTTCATTTGAGGTGTTATCAGCTTCTCGCTCACCACTCACTTCTTTTTTCGACTCAACCACCATCTCTATGGTTTGCTCTACTTTAGGATCGGGTAAAAACATTTGAACTAACATGCCAAAGGCCATTGCCGCTCCTTTTTGCTTTTTTGCCCATTTGTACATCAGTGCAAAAAAGCCAAGACTAAGAAGTGTGCCCAGACATACCAATAAACTCACCAAAATTGCATACGTTTCTAAACTCATGTTGCTCCCAGCACCTGCAGCTTTGTGTGATATATGTAATGGGTTTATTTTCAGAAAAGACAATGAACAAAAAACACACACCAAAAAAAATTACTACACTTTTAACCATACGAAGAAATTTTTACCTCAAAAAAACCTTCAAACCATAATTTTTTAGGCGTTTTTACTCATCCAACATTGATATTGTAACTAGGACCTGTTGATGTTTGTTGCACAGTAAAGACCAACAGGCCTTAGACAAAAACGCAGGGGAGAAACAATGTCAGACTGGGTAACGAAAGCCATAAAAACCATAAATGCAGATTACCAACGCTCTGCGGACACGCATTTAATCAAGCTAGAACAACTTACGCTAAAGGGTATAGACATCTATTTGAAAGATGAAAGCACCCACCCTACCGGCAGCTTAAAGCATCGTTTAGCTCGCTCGCTTTTTCTGTATGCCTTGTGTAACGGAAAAATTAATCAAAATACCACGGTAATAGAGGCGTCATCGGGCAGTACCGCCGTATCAGAAGCGTACTTTGCCAAAATGATTGGTGTTCCGTTTGTCGCCGTTATGCCCCGTTCGACGGCGCAAAGTAAAATTGCGCTTATTGAAAAGTATGGTGGTACATGCCACTTTGTCGAGTGTCCAACGCAAATGCACTGTGAAGCTCAGCGTATTGCACAGCAGCTAAACGGGTACTTCATGGACCAATTTTTGTACGCAGAGCGCGCGACAGATTGGCGAGGAAATAACAATATTGCAGAGTCAATATTTGAACAAATGAAAGCAGAACCTCACCCTATTCCTCACACAGTCGTGATGAGTGCAGGTACTGGTGGTACGTCTGCGACTATAGGTCGTTATATTCGTTATAAGGGCTTACCCTCTAAGCTTATGGTTGTTGACCCAGAACACAGTGTCTTTTTTGATAGCTATCGGCAAAGAGATTCAACGCTTACCGCCAGTAGAGGCAGCCGAATTGAAGGCATAGGACGCCCAAAGGTAGAGGCTTCATTCCAGCATGACGTTATTGATTCTATGATGCGAGTGCCGGATGCAGCCAGTATCGCTACGATGCACTGGCTCAACAACACGATGGGGATTAAAGCTGGCCCTTCGACGGGAACTAATTTGTGGGGCGCATTACAGGTTGCCGCCTCGATGATAGAAAAAGGGGAGTCTGGATCTATCGTTACGCTCATGTGTGACAGTGGAGAGCGCTATTCAAATACCTATTACAATGCCGATTGGGTTAGTAGCGAAATAGGTCCAACCGAAGAGTATGATGAGCACTTACAAAAAATAAAGGTGGCGTAGCGCCACCTTTATTCCACAATATTTGAAAGCAACACCCGACTTACTCGGCCGCTTCTTTTTTACCAAATATCTTATTTCTCAACCAATACAACGGCAGCAATATCACAAACCAGAACTTTTTCAGAAACACCAGAGCCAGTGCTAAAAAGCCAGTTTTGGCAAGTACTTTACCCGCTATAAGTCCACCTATGCCATAAGCAGCAACCTTGTCGATGTCAGGATCGAACTCACTGTATTTATGGCCATCGTTAAAGCTGACCATTGCGAGCACTTCGTCTCGGGCAGCGTTAACTTCTTCGAGTTGACCCATATTGGCAATAAAATTCATTACCAAATAACCTTGTCTACCCAGAGCTCGAACATTGTAATTCAAGGTATGCGCTTCATTACCGCCAAAAATAAGCTCTTTAGCCCAATACAACTTATGTGTATTTGCATCGTAGTAAGGCTGCTCAGCCCACCCAACTAACTCAATGCTAGGGTAGCCCTGCTCTAAGCGCCATTCAGACTCTTCAGCAGTATCACTTTTCATTTCTTTTAGAAGATCATCATAATCTATATCTTCTGCATCTTCGTCAGAAACATAACCATCTTCTGCATATTCTATGGTGACGCCCCATGATGCATTATCGAGTACACGGTATTCCTGCGGAAATAACATTCCAAGCATAGGCTCCCCTTCAGGATTACCCCATGCTTCTTCTAGTACACGCTTTGTATCTTGTGGTGACAGATAATAGTAATCTTCGGGTACGTTAAGTGTTGCCTTACCGCCTGGCAGTGTAATTTTCCCAGTTTGATAAGTGAGCGACGCTTCAAACTCTTCTGCCCACTTCAGGTATTCTTGCTGTTTAATTTCATCTTCGGATAGTGCGGCGACAGGCTCTACAACGTCATTCGGCGTTTCAGGTTCTAATGCTTGCCCATATAGTGCGGTTGATAAAAAGAGCATTGAGCCAAGCCCAGATGCAATTAAGGACTTTTTCATAGGACATCCCTGTTTTTCTTATAAGTATTAGACAATTCAGGCACAGCAACACAAAAATCGCTATTGCCTCTACTCGCTAATGTCTATTAGATAACCCACCTTGTCAATTTTTTGTTTAGCGTCTTTTAAGAGTATGGCTTGGAAAACGGTTGAGCTGATTGCTACACTGATGAGGTCAATGGAAATAAGGTATCAGGATGATGATCAAGACAACGGGCACAATACTCATCAGTGTATTAGGTTCATTTTCGGCACTAGCAAATAACCTACCTACTAGGCCTGACACTCAGGTTGAAGTGATAGAAGTAACAACGTCAAAACCACTTACACTTCTGCGTGAACAATACGAAGCCGCAACATTTGCTGTATTTGACACGTTTAACACGTTAGTTGGCGACTCTGATTTACATTATGTCTGTGAGAAAAAGAAGCGTCCGAATTCACGTTTAACGTATACTGTCTGCCAAGATGCCTTTGAAATTAGAATTAGAAATACGCTTTTCAAGCAAAAAATGGTGTCTAATCGCTCAAACTCGTTTATGGAAAGAGCATCACTTGCTCAAGCTTCAGCGGAAATGGGAACTGCTGAAATTGGAGAACTTGAAAAGTTAAAAGCAACGTTAGTCTATGAACTTGCGCAAAAAAACAGTGTATTCAAGGAGGCTTTGGTTAACTTAAACGCCGCCAAACGGAAGTACGAAGAAGCGCATGTCGCAACCTACGGCGAATTAAGTTCTTTTGCGTCAGAAAACGAACCGAGCGAGAAGTAAATTCACATAACGAGTAGTTTCACTTCTCACCCCATTTTACGACCTTTTCCATGGCGACGATTATTTCAGTTACAAACCAACCTGTTTAGCTAACCGCAACGCGATGTCGCCCACTTTAATTCTGGCATTATTCAAAGACGCTTGATGTCGTGCATCACCAAACTCTTGATATTCCGAGGCAACTTCATAAATATTTTCTACGCCCAAATAACGGCTTAGTGTGCGAAGATGAGGAACCAAGTGACTGGCCTCTTCGTTAACTCCTCCTTTCTCAAACCCGAACTCTCCGCTTGACGTTACTATCACGAGGGTTTTACCAGAAAAGAGAGGAGCCAAAGGCTTATCGCCACGAGATAGATCGAAATCAAACGTTTTATTGATACGAATAATTTGATCAAACCATGCCTTTAGCTGAGCAGGCATACCGTAATTGTACATGGGTGAAGAGATGACGATGATATCGGCCCTTTCCACTTCGTCTATTAAGGTATTCGATTGAAGCAACAATTCGCGCTGCTGTGGCGTTTGCTGTAGCTCTGGTGTAAATACGGCACCAATCCATTCTTGGGTAATAAAACCCGGAGGGTTCACACCAACATCACGATAAATATACTCATCTATAGCATTATGTTCTTGAAGTGCTGAAACTAACTGCTTAGCTAGATTTTTGGAAATAGAATTATGATCGGTATTGGCGTTAGAGATATTTCTGACGCTTGAATCAACATGTAATAAAACACTCATTTTAGAAGTCCTCAGCTATTAAATATGTGTTTTATTTTTGCGCTTACGCCACTAGCTGACAAACGACTAATACGCATTTACAGATGAATAAAAATCACCTATCTTTTAGCATTCATGTAGCACGAGTAGAGAAAACCTATGCAAGTGTCCTTACCTGCCCTTAAAGCCTTCGAAGCCGCTGCTAGGCTCGGCAGTTTTAAGCGTGCTGCTGAAGAGTTATCGCTAACCCCTACGGCAGTATCTCACCACATAACTAATCTTGAACAACGATTAGGCACAACGTTATTTGTTAGGCGTGCTAGACAGATAACATTAACCGACAACGGCAAAGTGCTGTCATCAGCGGCTACTCAAGGGTTTGCTACTATTGCTATTGCACTTGAAACGGTTGTTGCCAGCGAAAAAGACATTAATGTTGCTACTACCTCTTCATTTGCGGCACTCGTTCTTATTCCTGCACTACAGCAGTTCTACACTGAACACCCTGAAATCAAGGTAAACATAACCAGTGGCGAAAATATTGAAGCCAGTAAATTTACGTTGCCAATAAGGCTAGGTGATATTGATAAACAGATACCTTCGGACATGCTTAAGCGTGAACGATTTAATCTGTTTTGCGGCCCTAACGCAGAGCTAGACTTCAGCCACAGACGCTATTTACCTATCTATACAACAGAATGGAAAAACAGCGCGCTGCCTAAAGTCCCTTTACAAGAGTGGATCCTCGCCAATAACCTTGACCATCAACAATTAAGCATCAAGTACTTCGACCAAGAACTTTTCGGGATTCAACAAGCACTACTAGAAAATGCCTACGTTTTTTGTTCACAAACGCTCGCCCAGAACTATCTCGCATCAGGCGTACTTCGCGAGGCGCACACCACTGCTGTAAACTCGTCGCTTTGCTACTATATCGCAAACAAAGAAGCGCTCACTTCAAGGCACAATGTAAAGTTTATTGAATGGTTAGAGAGCTTGCTTGAAGTGCGCTAATTCACATTTACGTTGCACTGCTGTTTTGTAGGCCTTCAGACATACCTTCCTTGAATACAACAACCTGATTTCGGCCTGAACGTTTAGCTGTGTATAAAGCATGGTCTGCTTGGCTTACTAAACCATCATCTGACAAACCTTGTGTCATAGTCGACACGCCAACACTACAGGTGACTTCTATTTCAAAGGGCAAAGACAGTTTTTCAACACCTATTCGTATGCGCTCAGCAAGATCGATAGCGATGCTCTGTGGCGTTTCTGGCAATATAACGAGAAACTCTTCACCGCCATAACGGCCAATAGCGTCAACTGAGCGGATATTATTTGAAATACATTCTGCCATTAGCGATAGCACCTCATCACCTGCTTGGTGGCCATGGGTATCGTTTACATCCTTAAAGTGGTCTACGTCTATCATCAGAATTGAAAAAGGACGGCCGTACCGTTCGAAAAGCCCACAGTTGTGATTAAGCGTTTCCATAATACAAAAGCGACTTGCTACACCGGTCACTGCGTCAGTGTTAGCTTGCTGTTCCAATTCTAATGTTCTCTCTTTTACCTTTTTTTCAAGAGAGTGGTTAGCTTCTTCTAGCTGTGCTCTAAGCTCTTCTAACGCTTTATTACGTTCTTCCAACATAGTAATGCTTGGTATGTTGATAAAAACAGGCATCAGTTTCCACAAATAGTAGGCCGTTACTATTGATATCAAACCCGTAGCGAACTTAATTGCTCCTTCTATAAAATAGTAGCCATTCCAGATATTGACGATACCAGCTAAATGCGACAAGCCACAAAATGCGATAAAGCAAGCGAATAAGGCTGCCAAACCATCAAATTTGATGTCTTTTCGTTTATACAGGAAATAGAAAATACCAAGGGGGATTACTGAATATGCGACAACTGTCATCAAATCGCCACCGAGATGCAGAAACAACAAATCCCACCGCCAAAGTAAACAATGACCATGTGGCATTAGACTACCGTCAAATAGTCTGTCGAACATCAAAGCCTCCGTTCTATCGAATCAGGTACTACGAAAGTTTAAAGTCTAAAGTTTTTTATTTTAGATTAGTCACATAACAGTATTTCAGCCAATTAAAAAGCATGTATTTTGTTTGGCTGAATGCGATCGATAGCAAAAAAGTGGAGAACCTATTTTGGAATCATTTTACTTAACAGTTTGCGATGCGAAAAAGTCAGCAATAATGTCTCGTGTTTTGACTGGGTCGATAACGGCATCTATTTCTAATACTGACGCAACCTCACTCGCCTGCCCTTTTGCATAAGCCTGTTTCAATAAGGTGTCAAAACGTGCATGTCGTTCTTCATCGTCAGATATTTGTTCTAGTTCAGTCTTAAACCCAAGCTTTACTGCGCCTTCAAGACCCATTGCTCCGAATTCACCGCTTGGCCAAGACACCGTATAATCAGGCTTTGATGTACTGCCTCCTAACATGGCTTGCGCTCCAAGCCCGTAGCACTTCCTTAAAACAACGGCGATAAAAGGCACATTCAGACTAGCCCCAACTGAGAACATACGATTCAGGCGTCGCACTGCCCCCAGCTTTTCGTGCTCAGGCCCTACCATAAATCCAGGCGTGTCACACAAACTGACAACGGGCAGCGAAAAATGCTGGCAAAGCGTAAGAAAGTCAGCGCACTTCTCGGCAGCATCTACATCTATTGCCCCGCCTAACACTTTGCAATTACTCGCAATCATGCCCACCGCTTTACCTTCAAAGCGACAAAAACCAGTAATAATTGCGCCACCGTATTGTGCTTTTAGTTCAATAAAACTGTTGGTGTCCACCAATGTGTTAATGATCTGTCGAACGTCATATGCAAAACGGCGATCATCCGGTAACAACGAAAAAATGTTCTCTTGCGATGAAGCTTGCCATTGCTCAATATCACCCTGAAAGAAGGATAAACAAAACTTGGCAATATCAATGGCATGGTTTTCGTCATTAGCGACAATATCGACAACACCGTTTTTGGCTTGGGTTTCAATAGGGCCAATTTGTTCTGCTGAAAACACACCGAGTCCACCGCCTTCAATCATGGCGGGACCAGCCATACCAATACTCGACGATGAAGTGGCAATAGTGATATCTGCAGAGCCAAAAAGCGCTGCGTTGCCTGCAAAGCAATAACCGTTATTTACCGCTATTCTAGGCACAACACCCGATAGCGATGCCCAATTTGAGAACGACTGGCACTGAAGTCCCGAATTAACGGTAGTAATATCAGTATCGCCAGGCCTTCCTCCCCCACCTTCGGTAAACATGATAACAGGTAGGTTTCGTTGTTTGGCAACGTCTATCATTCTGTCTAATTTTAAGTGGTGAAAATACCCCTGCGTACCCGCAAGCACGCTGTAATCGTTTATCACCAATGCCGTTGCGGTTTGTCCGGTGGGAAAAGCCCCTGCATTTACATGACCGATGCCCGTAATAACGCCGTCGGCGGCGGTATCAGACTTTAGCTTTTCATAGTCTTTGCGTTGCCTTTGTGCAGCAACGGCGAATTGCCCGTACTCTTGAAATGTTTGCGTGTCACAAAGCAAAGCTAGGTTTTCTCTAGCGCTGTTAAAACCTTTACGTTTTCGCTTTTCGATATGATGTTGACGGCCGTCGTCAAAGGTTTGGTGGATACGCGCGTTAAGCGCTAAAAGCATGTTTTGCTTTACGTTATTGTTTTCTTCCATGGCTTTGGTAACTCCGCATATAACGCGCAAGGTAGATTTCTACCCTACGCGTTTTTTGCGTAATTACCAGTGTTAGCTAAGTTTAGCCGCCATTTCAGCGGTTTCTTTACCTAAATTTTTCAGTTGTTTAATGGTTTTTTCGTCAGATATTTCGCCATCATCATTCATTAACGTATTCACTTTGGCGATAGCTTTTTGATTAGGAATAACCATGGTGCCTAAGTTTTCCAACAGCATTCTTAGCACGACTAGAACGCGCATGCCGCCTAATCCACCAGCAGATGCAGCCATAATACCAGCTACTTTGCCGCGATAAGCTTGTAGCGGCTTTTCACCTTCACTCATACGCGATGCCCAGTCGATAGCATTTTTAAGAAGAGCGGGATAGCTTGAATTGTATTCAGGAGAAGCGATAAGAAAGCCATCATGGCTCATTAGCAGCTCTTTGAAGGCCTGCGCTTTTTCAGGGGTGCCAAATTCAGCTTCTTCATCTTCGTTGAATAGTGGCATTTGGTAATCGGCTAAATCGATGACAGTGACTTCAGCGCCAGCTTCGCGCGCACCTTCTGCAGCGACTTTCATGATAGCTTGGTTAAATGAACCTTTTCGGGTACTGCCTGCAAATGCAAGGATCTTGGTCATGTGGGATTCCTGTCGTTATTTTAAATGTTTTTCTTTATAGGTAACAATAGTACTAATGGTTCTGTGAGATAGCATATATTTACGCCACAGACACTATTAATAGCTAAGCATAAAAAAAGGCTGACAATAATTGTCAGCCTTTTTCGATATCACTGCACGTGTTGTACCGCGAACACTACATTTTTTCTAGTGTTTCTATACCAAGTAGCGTTAATCCTTGCTCGAGTGTTTTGGCAACCAACGCTGACAGGGCCAGACGGCTATCACGAACCTGAGGCTCAATCCCGTCTTTTAACATAGGGCATGCTTCATAGAAGGTCATAAACGCAGAAGCCACATCATAAAGGTATGTACACAACACATGCGGTGTTGCTTCACGAGAGACCATACCAATCACTTCTTCAAATTGAAGTAATAATACTGCAAGGGCATGCTCTTGCTTTTCAGCAACAGTGATGTCCACTGGCATGCTTGCCATATCCACACCCGCTTTTCTGAACAAACTCTTCACACGAGTATACGCATATTGAAGGTAAGGTGCGGTATTACCTTCGAAGCTTAGCATCGAGTCCCAGTTGAACATGTAGTCTGTGGTGCGGTTTTTAGATAGGTCTGCGTATTTAACCGCGCCAATACCCACTTTACGCGCCACTTCTTTAAGCTCCGCTTCCGTTAGGTCATTATCGCGCTCGGCAATTAATTTACCCGCTCGTTCAACGGCTTCATCCAGCAATTCTACCAACTTAACCGTACCGCCAGTACGGGTTTTAAATGGTTTACCGTCACTGCCTAACATCATACCGAATGGGCAATGCTCGTAAGTCTGTTCTTCTTTCATAAAGCCCGCTTTACGACCCACAATTTCTGTTTGCTTGAAGTGCAGTGCCTGACGAGCATCAGTAAGAATAAGGGTACGATCAGCATTAAGTTTGCCGCTACGATAGCGCATTGCTGCAAGGTCAGTGGTTGCGTACAAATAGCCGCCACCTGATTTTTGTACAATGTACACCGCAGGGTTGCCTTCTTTGTCGGCAAGTTCTGGGATAAACACCACCTGCGCACCTTGGTCTTCTACCGCAATACCTTGTGCTTTTAGGTCGCTAATAACATTGGCGAGATCGTCGTTGTAAGCCGATTCACCCATAATGTCTTTGCGCGTTAGGCTGACATTTAGCTTATCGTACACCTCTTCTGAGTGTGCAATTGATACATCGATGAATTTTTCCCATAGCGCTAAGCACTGGGCGTCGCCACCTTGCAGCTTAACCACGTATTCACGCGCACGATCGGCAAAACCTTCTTCTTCGTCAAAGCGCACTTTGGCTTCACGATAAAAGTCTTCAAGGTCAGACAGGGCTGTCTCAGCCACCTCGTCTTGAAGTTTGTCAGAAAGGTGCGCGAGTAGCATACCAAACTGCGTACCCCAGTCGCCCATGTGGTTCTGACGAATTACGTTATGCCCTAAAAATTCAAGAACTTTTACCACTGCATCGCCAATGATCGTGGTACGTAAGTGACCCACGTGCATCTCTTTGGCCAAGTTAGGCGATGAGTAATCTACTACGATGTTTTGTTCTTGTGACTTTGCAATGCCAAGACGCGAATCGTTTAACGACAATTCACACTGGTTTGCAAGCCAAGCATCGCTGAGGTGTACGTTGATAAAACCTGGGCCGGCGACTTCAAGTTTGCTGGCAATGTCGTCAAGCTTTACTGTTTCAACGATCTTTTCGGCGATATCACGAGGCTTCTGTTTTAGCTGCTTAGCCAGCGCCATGGCACCGTTGAATTGGTATTCACCAAACTCTGGTCGAGCGCTGCGCGACACTGGCACGGGTGCATTGTCTACGCCCATTTCTTGTAGTGCATCAGTGAAACGGTTAACTAATAGTGCATGTATGTTCATAATATATTTTGTCTTTTTTGCTCTTTGCTCGCTTTACTCTTAGCAAGCTTTGACTTCTATAAGTTTAATTTTCGCGCGTGCTTGTAAACTGGATATCTGGATAACGCTCTTGCGCTAGCTGCAAATTCACCATAGTGGGCGCAATGTACGTCAGGTTGTCACCACCATCTAGGGCAAGGTTTTGCTCACCCTTGCGTCTAAATTCATCCAGCTTTTTCTCATCGCCACTGTATACCCAACGCGCAGTAGCGACGTTTACATGTTCGTAAAGTGCATCAACGTTGTATTCTGCCTTAAGGCGAGCAACAACGACATCAAACTGCAGCACACCAACCGCACCAACAATCAAATCGTTATTCGCCAGCGGACGGAAAACCTGTACCGCACCTTCTTCAGACAACTGGATAAGGCCTTTTAATAATTGCTTTTGCTTAAGCGGATCTTTTAGGCGGATACGTTTAAACAGCTCAGGTGCAAAGTTAGGAATCCCCGTAAAGCGATAGTTATCGCCCGAAGTAAAGGTGTCACCTATACGAATAGTACCGTGATTGTGCAAACCGATAATATCGCCGGCATACGCTTCTTCCAACAAGGCGCGATCACCTGCCAAAAAGGTTAAAGCGTCAGAAATACGCACGTCTTTACCTAAACGACTATTGCGCATTTTCATGCCTTTTTCGTACTTACCCGATACAATTCGACAGAATGCAATACGGTCACGGTGTTTAGGGTCCATGTTGGCTTGAATTTTAAATACAAAACCACTGAACTTGCCGTCAGTACTTTCAATCGTGCCTTCTTCAGTGTCGCGGCCTAATGGTGCAGGAGCCCACTCCACTAAACCGTCTAGCATATGGTCTACACCAAAGTTACCCAATGCCGTTCCAAAGAATACTGGTGTTAACTGACCTTCCAAGAACAATTCTTGCTCAAATTCATTTGACGCACCGCGCACAAGTTCAAGTTCATCACGAAGCGTTTCAGCCAGATCGCTGCCTACTGCCGTATCAAGCTCTGGGTTATCCAACCCTTTAATGATACGTACATCTTGAATAGTGTGACCTTGGCCGCTTTGGTACAAAATAGTTTCGTCACGATGTAAGTGGTAAACGCCTTTAAAGCTTTTTCCACAGCCAATAGGCCAGGTAATTGGCGCACACAAAATATCCAGCTCGGTTTCTACTTCGTCAAGTAGCTCCATAGGGTCGCGGATATCTCGGTCGAGCTTGTTCATAAAGGTAACGATCGGCGTATCACGAAGACGCGTTACTTCCATCAACTTGCGCGTTCTATCCTCAACCCCTTTTGCGGCATCGATAACCATTAGGCAAGAGTCAACTGCAGTAAGTGTACGATAGGTATCTTCAGAGAAGTCTTCGTGCCCCGGAGTATCCAGTAGATTGACGAGGTGATCGCTGTATGGAAACTGCATGACAGAGGTAGTTACAGAGATACCACGTTCTTTCTCCATTTCCATCCAGTCTGACTTGGCATGTTGACCAGACTTTTTACCCTTCACGGTGCCGGCAGTTTGTAACGCGCGTCCGAACAACAATACCTTTTCAGTAATGGTGGTTTTACCCGCATCGGGGTGCGATATAATCGCGAACGTACGTCGCTTTTTAATCTCTTCTAACAGCTTTTTATCTGACATCAATACTTATCTTCGTTATCTATTATCTCTGCAAACAACGTATTTGCAGGCGCGTTTTGTAACGGATAAGCATGGCTTTTCCGCGCAAATCTACAGTTGCGATAAAACGCTTGATACGGCATGGAATTTATTGGCGCGGATTTTAGCATTTTACAACGCGTAACAGTAGAGCGAATTGGCAAGAAACTTTGTCATCTTTATTGAGCAAAATACGTTATTTAATCCACTCAACCATTTCAACAAATACGCTTTCACGTTTTCAGTTGACAAGCGCCTCTAGCTTG
Source organism: Alteromonas sp. 009811495 (assembly GCF_028865455.1). Taxonomy (NCBI): domain Bacteria; kingdom Pseudomonadati; phylum Pseudomonadota; class Gammaproteobacteria; order Alteromonadales; family Alteromonadaceae; genus Alteromonas; species Alteromonas sp. 009811495. The sequence continues at coordinate 1,254,119 of NZ_CP113972.1, read as the reverse complement.
GCACTTGTGTTGTGATATAGTGAGCCAATGATGTTGTGGTTAAAAATCACTGTAGTGACTAAAGGTTCAAACAAGGACGTTGCATGACAAGAAGTTGGTTTTTGCTTATTACGCTATTGCTCTTTTGCAAAAGCGCGGCAGCCGCAGTCAATTTCAATCCAGTTAATACTTCCCTTCCAATAGATGACCATATGGAGTTTGCACTGAGCGACTCTCCCTCTTCAGACGATCTTCATTGGGTAAAAGATGCCTCATCGCTTGATAGACAAGCACATCAATACCTGCATTTTCGCGTCAACATCAAAAACACCACAAAAGACGCCATTCCCGTATGGTTCAGTATTGGTTTTCCAGCAATGAAAACATTGGTAGTACAAAGTGGTGAGAAGGTATGGAAGACAGGTGACGCTTACCCTTTTACATCCAGAGAAATTCACGTTTCAAACTATCACTTTCCAATCTTACTCAACGAGATGGAAACCGCTAAGATACAAGGGTATATGGCAGGAGAAATCCTACGCTATTCTTTTGTGGTAGGCACGCCTGAATATTTTACCAATATGTATGTGAATACTATTCAGCGGGATATGGCATTTTTTGGTGCTATGGCATTACTTACCGTGCTGTGCCTGTTAGGGTTTGTTGCTAGCCGAAATGTTGTTTTTTTGAGCTTTGCGACCTTTATTTTTGCAACGACGTTTTGGTTTTTTCGCGTATTTGGATACGCCTTTGAATTGTTATGGCCGCAATATCCAGGTTTGAATGATATTAGTTACGCGATAAGTATTTATGCCGTTTTGCTTTCTTCATTTTGGGTAGTATTTGCCAGCTTAGCGAAAGAAGGACATCACGTTTTCGGTTCAACGTGGGTAAAGCGATTCTGCTTTTCGCTACCCATAATTGGCATTGTCGTATGGCAAAGCGTCGGACTCGACTTTGCACTAAGACTTCCCGTTTTACTTTTCTTTTTGTTTATCGTTGTCGCTGTGGTCGTTATCGTTGTCGAGCATCGCCTAGGCTCTGATCGCGCAAAATGGCTGGCATGCGCTATGTTTCCGGTAACACTCAGCACCTTTTTCCTTATCATTGTGGCTTTATTTGATGTGGACATACAGTTAGACCCTGTAGCCACCTTTATGTCTGGGGTTGTGCTAACGTGTTTGTTCATTGTCGCCCTTACCACGCGCTATATGGTTAACGTTGTACAAAGAGAAAGAGACGCGCAAAAAGTGGCAGCTCAAACCAAAGCGCAACAAGCGGCAAAACTAGAACAGTTAGTCAAACAGCGAACACTCGAGTTAGAAAAAACAAATGACGTATTGGCTAAACTTGCCTCTTACGATGCGCTGACCGGCCTACCTAACCGAAGAAGTATCGACTTTTTCGTCGATGAAAGCTTTGCTTCAGACAACGAAAACGCCACGGAGTTATTCATTGCCCTACTCGACCTAGATCACTTTAAAAATATTAACGATACCTATGGTCACGAGACTGGCGACATCGTGCTGAAGGCCGTTGCTAAAACATTAGCCCCTTTGAACAATGACAATCAAATTGCTGGCCGATATGGCGGCGAAGAATTTGCCATAGTGCAACGTATTGATAAGCGTATTGATAAGCCTACGGCTGAGCCTAAACACCCATCACAAGGAAAAGCACCGGTTTCGCAAACTTCTGAAAGTGCTACCCAAGAGCATGAGCACTTCTTATCTCAGCTTCAGAAAGTCCACAAAACAATTAATTCCCTTGTGATAAATGACGTTGAAGGTAAACATGTAGGCGTAAGTATTGGCTGGGCACACTGCAGTAATGCAGAAAATATTGTGGATACCTTTAGGCGTGCAGACAGCGCCCTTTATCGTGCAAAAGACAAAGGACGCAATCTGATTATTGGTGCTTAAAAAGTGGTTAGTCTGAGCCAATATGACTGTTGAAGCGCTAAACCGTAACCACCGCTTTGCGTTTTTCCTGCTTTGAAAACTGAAGCGCGTCATTGAGCTTTTCAAATTCAAAGATGGTAGGGATCTCAACAATTATCGACTGTTCAGCGACGCTCTTCAGTAAGGCTTCGCCATCTCGCATAAGACGTTGCCATTGTGCAGCATCGCCATAGTCGTGTAGCGCGCCAAGCGCAATTTCATGGTACGAGATAGTGCGTGTAAAAGGCGCATCAACCGGATCTTCTATTCTGCCCAAAATGCTTACCACGTGTCCATTGGCTTCAAGTAATGGCACAAGCGTTGAAGCATATTCAGGGCCGTTTGCATCGAACAGTGCATAGAATGTTTGGTCTTTAGGCGCATTGCGAAACACACTTTTCACACCCATTGCTTCTGCTTGTGTTTGAGTAAAGCTTCCCGAAATAACATGCACATTAAAGCCGGCGGTCGATAATAGCTGAACAAGTAGCTTGTTAACTGCTCCCATCCCCGTGACCAACACATCAGCGCCCTCTCTCACAGGGACTTTGCTAAAGGCTTGCCACGCGGTAAGCATTGGACACGGCATTGCTGCTGCAAGTGCAAAATCAACACTCTCAGGAATGTCCATAACGCGGTTAGCGTATAAAGACGTATGGTCGGCAAAGCTTCCGTCTTCACCAAGACTATGATGATAGGCTACGCGCTTTCCTAATAATCCTTCATCAACGCCTTCACCTACAGCAACAACGATACCCGCACCGTCTACGCCAGGCACATGACCCTGTTGCCAATTGCGAGGGTTATCGTCTATAAATTTCCAGTCCACAGGGTTAACGCCAATTGCATAATTGCGCACAATAATGCGCCCTGCACTCGGCGATGGTAATGTTTGTGTAGATTTGACAAGTGGCATTCCTGCTTTGTCAAACTGCCAAATGTTAGCTTGCATAACTTTTCCTCGCAGAATATTGCAATTCGTTTGCTTTAAATGTCGATAGCAAAACCCCGCTTTCCCTTAGTCCCATTGAGGTGAGAAATCGGGAGCAGCTTGGCGATCGCCACAGTCCAATGCATCAATCTTTGCAATATCTTCAGCATCTAAGGTCAGTGATAAGGCATTGAAGTTGATTTCCAAGTTTTTGCGCTTTGTAGAAGATGGGATAGTAACTAAACCATGCGCGAGCTCCCATGCCACAACCACTTCGGCAGCGGTTACACCATGCTTGTCAGCAATTGCAATAATGGTGTCATCTTTTAGCACTTTTCCTACTGCAAATGGCATATATCCAGTTACAGTAATACCCAATTTCTCACACGCCTGACGTACTTTCTCGTTGGTTAAATATGGGTGAACCTCGACTTGGTTTGTAGCAATTTCACCATCGCCCAAAATACGCACAGCCTGTTCAGTTTGGGCTACTGTAAAATTAGATATGCCAATAGCTTTTGTTAACCCTAGCTCTTTGGCACGTCGTAATTCACCAAGATATTCTTCCATCGATTCTCCGTTTTCCGGCGATGGCCAATGAATAAGAAGCAAGTCGACGTAAGACAGTTGAAGCTTAGCTAAACTTTCCTTCACACTGTCTATAAAACCTGCCTTGTTGAGCTTGTCGTTCCATACTTTTGTCGTAACATAAATATCTTCACGAGGCACGCCACTGTCCTTTATGGCACGCCCTACGGCCTCTTCATTGCCGTAAATTTGCGCCGTATCGATATGCCTGAAGCCTACATCTAGCGCCATTGTCACCGAGTTGTACGCTTCATCATCTTTGAGGCGAAAGGTGCCTACACCTAGCGAGGGAATAGCTGATGATTGAGTTACTGTTGGCATGAAGCCTCCTTTTGAAAATTATTTGTCGTGAAAATGGGGAAATACGTGCTGCGCAATGCGCTGCATGGCAGCGTCGACAGAATGTGTATTACGCCTAAAATGTAAGCCTATGTGGTTAACGCCCGCGTCCTTCATCGCGTGTAGTTCTTTGATAAGCCCATTTACGCCGGTTTCAATCCCAAATCGATGGCGTTTTATCGGCGCTTCGTCGTTTTCCAACAAGTTTAAGTGAATAAAACTGACATAGGGCTTATTACCTGCAACACTGCGCCACATCGCAACGCGTTTAACGTGATCATTTGGGGTACCCGGATATGCCAACCAGCCATCCGTATTTTCACCAACCCACTGCGGATTTTGCTGGGCAAGACCTGCCACATATAATGGAGGCGGCGCGACTTCTGGTAGAAGCGCCATGCCGTTACTCAACCGATCATTACCACTTTTTACAATGTCGAGCGCCTGCCTAAACTGCTCTCCTCTTCTATCGAAATCGACACCGAACAGCGGATATTCTGAAGGCCTATCGCCACTTGCCACACCAAGTATTAGGCGGTCATTACTTAGATGTTGTACCGTCGCAGCAGCTTTTTTTACCAACCATGGTTGGCGAAGCGGTAGCACAACCGCCGCGGTTCCCAACAAAATATTTTTTGTTATGCCGGCCAAATACCCAAGATAGCTAAAGGTTTCGAATACTTGTGCAGCATCACCGAAATTTGGGTCATAAATGGGTACATCACGCACCCATGCGGCTTTAAAACCCAGCTTATCAGCTAGCTGAATACGCTCGTGATGCTTACTTATATCCGGTACGCCAAATGGCGTACCTTTTGTCGCATCAAAATGCGCCCAATCATTGTCTAATGGCAACTCAACGCCAATGGAAAATGCGTGCTGTGACAGTTTGTCAAAGGTTGTACTCATCATAGCTCCTTAGGCGTTTGTAGCGTTTTTAACGTTCGCTAGCGCGCGCTTATCTAAGTGGCCGCTATAGCGTGTTACGACCAGTGCAGCAACGGATATAAGCGCACCTATCCACGCGGTGTCAGACAGTGTCATGCCATCTACAATGGCGCCGCCTAATATAGACCCCACAGCAATACCAATATTAAACGCCGCAATGTTTAGACCTGAGGCAACGTCCACTGCATTAGGTGTAAACTTCTCAGCCAGCTGCACTACGTAAACTTGAAGGCCTGGCACATTACCAAATGCAAAAGCGCCCCATACCAATACTGTGATCACAGCGGCTATTTTGCTTCCCATGGTAAACGTTAACGCGAATAAGATAACGGCAAGTGCAGAGAAAATGATGGTTAGTGCGCGAATTGGGCCTTTTTTGTCAGCCAATTTGCCACCATAAATGTTACCGACTGCAACAGACACGCCGTACACGAGCATGATTAAACTTATTGCCGACGGAGCAAAGCCAGCTTCTTCTTGCAAAATAGGCGCTAAATACGTAAACGCGGTAAATGTGCCGCCGTAGCCTAAAATCGTCATGAGATAGACCAGCACAAGACGAGGCTGAATCAGCACTTTCATTTGCTCACTTAAGCTTGCAGGCTTACTTTGTTTTAAATTGTTTGGCACCAATAGCGCACTGCCAATAAGTGCAATTGTGCCCAACGCTGAAACCACTAAAAATGTGGCTCTCCAGCCAAAGCTTTGACCAATCCAGGTGCCAAGCGGCACACCCGTAACTAGTGCAACTGTTAAACCTGTAAACATGATAGCAATAGCACTGGCTTCTTTTTCTTTTGCAACCAGACCGGTGGCAATGGTTGAGCCGATAGAAAAGAATACGCCGTGGGCGAGCCCTGTTAGTATCCTAGCCACAATAAGGCTTTCATAGCTTGGTGCTTGCCACGCCAACATGTTGCCTGCCACGAACAGCGCCATCAGGCTGAGTAAAACGTGTTTTCTGTTCCACTTTCCAGTAAGTGCAGTAAGCACTGGTGCACCAACGGCGACACCAACAGCGTACAAGCTTACAAGTAAACCCGCACTGGGTAATGTAACGCCAAGGTCTGTCGCTATAGTGGGTACTAACCCCACTATGACAAACTCAGTGGTACCAATAGCAAACGCACTTAACGTTAATGCAAATAATGCAATAGGCATTGTTTATCCTCACAAAAGTTAAAGTGAACGTACGCTGTAGTGAAAATAGAAGCATACGTTCCTAGGGTATTTAACAAGTGCATACAGTGTGAGGTTATTTTTATTTGCAAAAAACAGCACTAATGACAAAATACTTTTGTGATTTTTGAAAATATTAGAGAACGCTATGCCTGTAAAAGCAAAAACCGAAGACTTAGAAGCCTTTCTTACCGTTGTCGATACCGGGAGCTTTTCGAGCGCAGCAAACTTGTTGAATCAACAGGTTGCCAAAGTGAGCCGCGCAGTTACACGTTTAGAAAGTACTTTAGAAGCAACACTGTTAAATCGAACCACACGCAGGCTAGAACTGACAGAAGAAGGAGAAATGTTTTTACGCTATGCGCGAGACGGCCTCAACAAGTTGGAAAAAGGCGAAGAAGCGCTACGACTGCTTAAGCGTGCACCGTCAGGAAAACTACGTGTCGATGCCGCAAGCCCTTTTGTGCTTCACCAGCTAGCCCCACTGGTAAAGGCATTTAGCGAAACCTACCCCGATATCGCACTCGATATTACCAGCCACGACAGTATTATTGATTTATTGGAACACAAAACGGATATCGCTATACGTATAGGCGATTTGAGTGATTCAAACTTACATGCCCGCAAACTGGGAAAAAGTAAGTTGCATATTGTGGCTAGCCCTGACTACTTAAAAGCGCGCCCGGCGGTTGGGGATGTCAGTAATTTAGCTCAACATAAGCTAATTGGTTTTAGCGACTCGCCAAAGCTTAATCGTTGGCCGTTAAAGCAAGATGTAGAGTTGCGCTATCACTTACATGCATCAAGTGGCGAAACCATTCGACACTTATGCCTTGCGGGACAGGGCATTGCGTTGTTGTCTCATTTTATGGTGTACCGCGATATTGAAGCTGGGTCACTTGTACCTATTTTTGAAAATGACCTAGTGTCGCCGAATCGACGCGAATCAGTACAGGCGGTGTACTACAGAAACAGCGCGGTATCCTCTCGAATATCAGCATTTCTCGACTTCATTCAACCGAGACTTATACTTTAAGAACGTTTAGCCTCGGCCTTTACCTAAAATCCTCTTCAGGGTGGTGTGCGGTAAGCCATTCACAATGAGTGCCGCTATCATCAAAACAGCACCCGCCACCACCATAGGCAGTAAATTCTCGCTCAATATAACAACCGAACTAACGTAGCCAACAATAGGTGTAAGCGTGCTAATAAGCACAATCTTGTCTGGCGCTAGTTTAGGGCCTGCTGCTACCATTAAGCCGAATCCCAACCCCGTTGCTACAGGTCCTATATAGGTCAACAATAACCAATCTTGCCACTTGTAGTTTATAAAGTCAGGCGTAGGTTCGAAAATAAGTGCCAAACCAAGCATCGCCATGCCAGCGATAGAAAACTGCCAAAAAACCGCTTCAATTACGCTGCCCTGCCACTTGTGAAAAGACACTCTGCGAATAGCCACAGCCCATAACGCAGACGCCAACAACATGCCAAAAAGCGGCAGCCACGCGCCTGGCTCACCCGACGCAAACAAGATCATTGCGCATCCAATGGTTGATATGCCAGTGAGGATAAGTCGTTTTGAGGGCGGCTTTTGTCGATACCACAAAGTATCAATTAACAACATCCAAAGCGGTGTTGTATAGATAAGGATACTCGCGGTCCCCGCTGGAATAAATTGCAACGACACGGTAATCAAACCCATAGACAAGATAAACTGGAAAAACGCAACGACAAAAACCACGGAACGGTCTTTTCTATTTAGGCGAGGTAAGCGTTTCTTCGTTATAAGTACAAATAACGCAAGCACAGGTAGGCTCAACAAAAAGCGTAAACACACCATCCAAACCGGGCCTACAATTTCCAAGCCCACTTTCATACCGGGCCAATTGAGTCCTAGGCACAATACCGCAACTAAAAGCATTTTAATGCCTTTTGATTGCTCTTTTTCTATCAATGATGTTGTAGACATTTATTTGTCGCCTTGAGACACGCCACTGCGTTGGAGAAAAACATAAGTCTTGTTGCCACACTGCATGCATGGCAAGACTTTTAAAGGGCGCAAATATAAGTGAAATAAGGCAGGATTGAAACCACTGGAGACATAATTCGTTGCGATTTATTGACCAACTGGTCAAGTTTTCACAACCAAAATGGAAAGAAAAGATTACACTACTGGCGACAATACCAAATCTTACAGAATTTACACTAACACAACTACGCCATAGCAACATTTGGCCACTTCATGATCGCAGCATTTTCTTTCCCATTTTCAGTAGGATAGTAGTTTTTACGCAATTCTATGTGTTCAAAACCGTGTGTTTCATACAAATGAATTGCAGCAAAGTTACTCTCTCTTACCTCTAACCACACCTCACGCATACTGCGCGCTTTTGCCTTATCAAGTACGCGCTGAAGCAATGCCTTTCCCACGCCCCTTCCTCGGCAATGCTGTACTACGGCAATATCCATTAATGTGGCTTCATCAAGTACCTCAAGCACAATGGCATACCCAACAAGCTCGTTTTCATCAAGGGCAAATAAACCATAATAAGGTGGGGTAAAACAGTCAGCGAATGTACTGAGTTTCCACGGCGAAAACTGAGCTTGTACGTGAATGGCATGACCACGTTCAATCAATGCAGCTGGTGTGTCTGCAGTAACAAGTTGAATATTCAAGGCTGTTAACTCTGTGTTTTTGCCAAGGTAGTTAGCGCTAGCCACAGGGCGCGTTTTTGTGAGGGGGTTAACGACAGCGGTTCAGCAGGCAAAATAATTGCTTGTTCATCGACCGCTAGGGTTTTGCTTATCATCACTTTACTTGCTAACCCAGAAGGTAAGCCCAGTTGCACGCAAGCTAACCGTAAATCATCGAGCCACTTAGCGCACTGCTTGGTCTGCACAGCACTTAACGGCAGTCCTTCAGGCGAGTCAGGTAACGAGAAAGGCGCAGCTTGAGGTGTGCTCGTCGCGATATGCTTTTCTTGTTGAATAGCGTGTGCTGGTTTTGCAATGCTTTTATCATCTGCTTTGCTCGATTCAGATCCCATTTGCGCGCGTAACTGAGCCAGCCTTGACTGTTTTTGCTCTTGTGTTATCGGTTTGCTTTCTGCAGGCATTGCAGCGTGATGAGCATTGGTAAAGCTATCAGCTGCACGGACTCCTGTTTCTTCAAGCTTTGCTTCATACACAGCTTTCGGCACCCAAACTGGAATGCCCATCTCTTGTAAAATAGCTTGTTGATAAGGAGACAGTGACATAGATTTCACGCTAGTAAGTTAAGACCTGTAAGTTTACGTGATGTTTTGCTGACATTAAATAGCTTTTGCCCGAATGACAAGCCTACTGTTTTTTATTGTCGACGCTGCAGACATCCGACGATGTCATGCCATAACTGTTATTTGGTTAAAAAGACAGTGAAGATACTAAATATGCTTTTGATAGATGTTTGCCTAGAGACGACAATAAGGAAAAGTGGCAGGGGTGGAGGGACTCGAACCCCCAACCATCGGTTTTGGAGACCGCTGTTCTACCAATTCGAACTACACCCCTAGCGCGCTGTGCATTATACGGATGACATCTAAAAGGTAAAGCCTTTTTGTCGCCCTAACGCATCACATGCTCAATTAACATGCAATGCGATGTTTTTTCAGACTAATTCACGCCAATTGGAAAATAAATGGCATAAACATGTCATTAGATTTCGGCTAGCAGCTCATTCGGTGTCGATTCAGAAAGCGCCTCGAACCAAAGCGCATTGGTTGTGCTAACAATGTCTTTGTGAAGACTAAACTTTTCCTTTGCTTCACCGTGTGAAATAGAAAGGATATCCGCATAGCAAACGACAAGCTTATTACTTGTTGCGTCGTCGAGCTCGTTAATCAAACAACAGCTAGCCAAATCAAAATAACGGTTACCCATTGCTGAATATTCCCAATCGATAACCACCGGCGTATTGCCTTCTCGACACAATACGTGACTGTATAACAAATCGTTGTGACACAACACCAGGTCTTCATAGACCTGCTCACTACGCAAAACTGCGCTTCTAAGTGCCGCTGCTCGGTCATACAACGCATCGCCCTCAGACAAACTTGCAACGTGTAAGTAGTGCTGCCATCTGGCGGCAAGGTTTAACGGACGTGCGGTAACAGGTAGCTGATGAATACGCGCCAACACATTTGCCAGAGTTTCAGGGTTGCGCTGAGCCAATCGCGTATTTGGATGCCAATACTCTACCCAAATACGCTCATCGTCGCTCAACCAAATAGGCTTTGGCGCAATATCTACCTGGCACAGCTGTTGTTGTAACACAAACTGATGCGTGCGGTTAACTCCACTAAAATTGTCATCACCTAACCACTTTACTGCGTAGTCAATGTGCTGCGCATTGTCTTGCAGCCGATAAACATGGTTTACCGCACCAGATGGATGACGCGAGAGAACCACGTCGCTGCTTAAGTTAAATGCGTTGTGAAGCTGCGCCAGAATAGTCGATGTGTCCACGTTGTTCCTTATACTCTACTCGCCATTGGACATAGCCGAATACGGAAAACCCAACATAGCCCAAAAACAAGCAAGCAGAAAGTGCATAACCTACCTGTAAATACAAATAAGCAGACGCAATGTTAATGAAGAACCAGTATACCCAATTTTGCAGTATTTTGTGTGCCACCATAAACGTGGTAATCACACTCAGTAAATTAATACTTGCATCTAAAAGAAGATGTTCACTGTTAAACTGAGACGTGGCGACTTCAGACATTACCCAAGCCGCACAGAGCATAGTAGGGACGATGATAGCGTGCACCCACCATGGCCAAAAGCGAATCGGTTTTGCCTCGCCATTTTGACCACCTTTTGACCATTGATAATAGCCATACCCCGCCATCACCATATAGAAAAAGTTTAACGCGGCCTGAAACGGTAAAGTAACTTGCCAAAATAACCACGTGTAAATCGCTGTGCTAATAAATGCACACAGCCAACACCAACTACTTTGCTTGGCTGCCAAAAACACATAGGCCATGGCCAATACCACCGCGCACCATTCCAAAGGTGACGTGGTGGTAATTTGCTCAACAAATATTGAAAGAAAGTCACCCATTATGATGACTTTCTTGCCTGCATGGCGTCGAAGTTAAGGAATTTGGCAACAAATATAGCCTGACCAACTTCTTCATGCGTTCTCTGCATTTCAGTACCTAGTATACCCATTACATCAGCATACTCTCCGGTAACTTGTGTGCTCGTTGAACTCGTTGACACAGATAGCTCAGCGTAACTGTTCAATCTATCGATGAACGATTGAATTGGCGGAATGTATTCATTTACCAAAGGGTATAACGACAACTCGACCATAACTTGCATACCAAAATCCTCTTATTAAAAAGCGTATTTCACTGTTACGCCAAACTGTCGTCCATTGCCAATTTGGTAGTACGGCTCGTTAAATGCGTATTCGTCGCGTGGATCGTTGCTAAACCCACCAAAGCCTCTGGTGTAATATTCACGGTCAAACGCATTTTGCACCCACAAAGACGTTTGCCAATTCCCTGATAGCATCACAACTTCTGAATTAAACAGTGCTGTACTCGGTGCAGTTACATCATGTCCGTCAGAGAATCGATACTCACTCTTAAAGTCCATATCAACACGCCACAATAAAGTATCGGTGAAGGCATACTCACTGAATACATTAGCAGTCCACTTAGGCGCTTGCGCTTGTCGCTGCTCTCGTATTTCTGTGCCATCTGCTAGGGTATACCCTTCAAATGTAGCACTTAAATACCCCACGCTGACACTGACCTGCCACGCATCATTGGCTAACCAATTAAGCTCTAGTTCTGCACCTTTATTTGTACCTAAGTCTGCGTTATCAATAATATCAACAAATCCAGCAGTACCATCATCACGAGTAATAACATCAAAGTCGCTAACTTGTGTGTCGGTTCTATCCATGAAGAATACTGCGGCGCGTGCAGTAAGGTTTGATGTTAAGAGTGGCCCCTTCACACCTAACTCGTAGTTCCAGTTGTACTCTTCGTCGAAGAAACGCTGGTCGTCGTTCACACGATTATCAGGGTTAAATCCAGCCCCTTTGAAGCCACGCGACACACTAGCATAGTAAAAATGGTCACCCATTGTGTATTGGAGAGCCACCTTACCGCCTAACATTGTGGTATCAAAATCACGTGTTAGCCCGTTATTGTCGGCAAATTCAAAATCGTAGTTTTCTGCGCGAATTCCCGCAACCAAGGTAAGATTATCTTGTAGCTGTGTTTCGGTTTGAAGATACAAAGCCGTTGTTGTTGGCGTGTATTCACTAGCATAGTCGTTACTAAGGTACGTGTACTGACGCAATAATTGCTCTTGTGAGTTTTTGTAGAACGCCCCTACTGTCCAGTCAGTTTTCCCATCAAATAGTGCCGCTTCAGGTGAGGATACAAATCGTATTTCTCCTGTTTGGGTGTCTACATCGCGATAGTAGGCGTCAAATGATGTATAGCCCCACGGGTGAAAACCTGTGAACGTCCAATCTTCGTCATAGCCATATGCAATATTATGGGAAGCATGCGTAGCAATCAGAATAAGATCGCCTTTGGCAGTGCGTGTTGTACTGCGGGCGCTTATCGCATGTGTCTGATGTTCGTCAAAACCTGGCTCATCAGAACGGGTTTTGTTGTCATTATCTAAAGAAAATGCATCGTACCCATTATCGATGTCGTACCAACGATAAGTTACCGCCAATGTGGTGGTATCGTCTAATTCACCTTCCAATGCAAAGCGCAGAGCAGTTTCATCAATATTATTGGTGTCATCGCGATTTAAAAAGGTATTTTCAACAAATCCGTCACTGCGATTGTGTACTAGCGCAACGCGATAACCCCAATCTTGATTAATATCGTTACCCGTTGCACCTTCAATACGGTAACTACCTTTGTTTCCAGCGCGCGCCTCAACATAGCTTGGCGCGTTACTGCCTACTTCATTACTAGTTAGTTTTACAGCCCCTGCTAGCGCACCAGTACCGTATAAAGTAGCTTGCGGGCCGCGATAGACTTCTAACTGTTTGGTGTCAAAAATAATGCCTGCTGCCGCCAGACCAGAAAAATCAAATTCATCGACAATAAAACTAACCGACGGATTGATGGGCTCAGCAAACTGACTGCGCTCACCAATACCACGAATTTGAACGAAGCGACCGCGAGACGCACCTGCGGCAAAGTTAACATTGGGAACTGTATTAAGTACGCTATCGATGTGGGAAGGCTGTCTACTGCGTAAACGCGCTTCGCCTAAAATAGTTGCGCTTGCGCTCAATTGGTCAAGTGTAGTCTGACGAAAGTCACCCGTTACCACAACGCGTTCGATATCTTGTGCTTGCTCGCTAACTTCATTGGTATTTTGAGCATAAGCAGCCACTGAACTGGCGAGTAAAGAAAGAGTGAAAAATGATTTGTACATGGGATCTCTTGTTCTTGTTTTAAGAAAAAAGATCCGGCTTTAACGGCAGGTGATAAGGCTATATTGTGAACCATCCCTACGCCGGTATTATCCGGATCAGGTTTAAGGGTTCCCACACAATGTGGATCTCAGACCGAAATACGGACACCCCTTGGCATATGTAAGTACATACTTAAGCGTATGGCTTACCAACTAGGCGGAGTCTACCAGTTGGGTAAACGCCGTCAAGCGAAGATAACGTTAAGTACTATTTAATAAATATCTATGTTATTCAAACTTAACTTTCTTCAATATTCAGGTTGAGTTTTCTAACCTCGTCATCGGTTTGTGCTTTAAGTCCTTCCAGCGTTTTGCCGTGCGCGGTGGGCTGACGGGTTTCTGGGTCTACTTTTACAAACACAATATCATCAGCAAAACAGATTGTTTTCTTCGTTGCCTTATTACGCACCAAACAGCTTACGGTAATAGACGTGCGACCAACCGCTTTTGTCTCAAGCCCAAACTCAACAATATCCCCCTGCAATGCCGGAGACTCAAAACTTATTTCACCTATATGCTTGGTCACCAAACAGTTGGTTTCAAGCTGGCAAATTGCCCAAATTGCGGCTTCTTCGTCAATCCATTCCAACGCGCGGCCACCAAATAAGGAGTTGGCATAATTGAGATCATTTGGCATAACTAAACGCCGAGAAAGAAAGCGCATTCGAATTCCTCTTAATAAATCGCTACTATAGTCACTTAATTATACCGAAAAAACACTTTCATGGCGTTACAACAATTAGCCGATTGGTTATTTACTCCTTTTCTCGAATACGCTCACGGCACTACGCCTCGTTATCACAGACGTATACTCGTGATAAGCGGTACAGAGTCATTTTGCGATTCGTCTTGCTATGCATTAATTGCATTAGCCCCACAATCAATAACCATTGCGCAATTTGGCGATAGCAAGACCCGAAAGCATGTACTTGGCACTGAGTGTGATATTGCATTTTTTGATTGCCAAAAATCGTTTTCCGCTGGAGATATGATGGCAGTAGCGGGCACCATTAAACACGGTGGTTGCCTTGTTCTGATTTGCCCCGACCTAAAGCAATGGGCTAGCAAAGTTAAAACGTCCTCTTTATCCCACGGCTATACGCTAACCTACAGTAGCTATATAGCGCGCATGGTGGAAAAACTTAAGAGTAATGCTGATGTAGCAATTTACAGCGATTCACAGTTACATCTTCCGACACTGCGCCAGCCTCTCATACCCGCGCTAGATAACTGTCACTATGATAAGCAGATTTTTGCATCTGACGAGCAAGCGCGTGGATTTAATGAATTGACCACATTTGACCAATCAAAACCTTGTCGAGCTCTTGTTACAGCACCACGCGGTAGGGGAAAATCATCGCTACTTGGGATTGTTGCCAGTGAATTGGTGCGCCAAGGAAAGCGTATTTTACTTACCAGTAGCTTATCTGATAACGTCGCCCAAATATTTAAATTCGCGAACAAGCAACTTGGCGTGGCGTATATTGGCAATCATCACATTCACTGTAACCAAGGTGAACTTAAATGGGTCGCTCCTGATAACGAACAACTGACGGCTCAATTGTCACAGCATACTGACTTCATCATTGTTGATGAAGCCGCTTCTTTTCCCCTCCCCTTACTCAAAACTATAATCGGCTCTCATCAAAATTGGATTTTAAGCACTACATTGCAAGGCTATGAAGGCAGTGGTAACGGGTTTGTACAAAAACTATTGCCTACGCTGCTTTCCTCTAAAGCAGAAGACTCTGAAGGAAAAGACTCAGAAGGAAAAGGCCCAGATACGGAAGGCAACGCCCCCTTGCCTAAGCATATTAAACTGACAACACCACTGCGATGGTACGATGAAGATCCAATTGAACAATTTATATTAGACACATGTTTGTTTGAAAAATCAGGGAGCAATCACGTTCAACAAGAATACAGTGAACGAATCAGCGTTAATATCAGCGATACCACCTTTACATTGAGCGAAGTTAAGTCACTAAACGACGATATGCTATGCCAAGTAATGCAATTGCTTACATTAGCCCACTATCAAACCACACCAGATGACTTGATGCGTCTTGTCGATAGCCCTGACATTCAACTTGCCACGTTAACTTACTCAAATAGCGTTATTGCTGCGGCTATTATTAACGTAGAAGGTGGAAAACCATTTGCTTCACTCGCTCAGCAAATTGCTACTGGTGAGCGCAGACCTAAAGGGCACTTGAGCGCCCAAAGACTGGCCTTGTTGGCCGCAGATGCTTCCTTAGCTACATTAAAATACTGGCGTATAAACCGTATCGCCGTGTCCCCCGCCTTGCAAAGCAAGGGGTATGGCTCTTTTTTACTAAGCGAAATAAAAAGCTGCGCAAATCAACACGCTATTGATGCACTGACAACATCGTACGGAACCACCACTGCCCTAGACAGTTTTTGGACTAATAATGGCTTTAGCATTGTCGATAAAGGGAGAAAACCGAACAAAGCAAGCGGAGAAACGAGTGCGTTAGCCTTTTGTGCCATGACTGAAGCGGCCAACCAATCACTAAAGCTCTTGATGAGTTTATTTAAATGGCAAAAAGATAGAATTGATATAGCAACAGTACCCGAGGAGATTCAGGCTATATTAATGAAAAAACTACAGCATTTTGTTGCTGGGAGCCGCCCTCTTGATGATGTATGGCTAATACTCACACTTCTCTTTGCTGCACTCAAAGACAACGAAAACGCATTTTTTGGTCATGCCATTAACCAGAAGAAAAAAGGGTCTTTACGCTATTTAAATAACAATGATGTGCTCACTGCAATGAGTAGTCATGAAATCAACATAGCGCAACTTAAGAGACAACTTAACGCCAATGGCATCAAAGACATTACACGTATACTGCGCGAAGAAATAAAGCTGTTATTTATGTAGCCTAGACGACTGAATGGTAATGGCTTGCACTGCGTTGTACCAACACGCTTTACGGTGGGTAAAATGCTGTTCTCACCGTATTTTTCACTGAATTGAAAGCAATAAAAAAGCCTCCTAAAGGAGGCTTTTCTTTCGCTAATGCGCGGAATTAAATGCTAATACCACGGTTCTTCGCTTTTTCCTTGATGTAAGGTTCCCACGCAGCAGCATTGCGGCGTAGTGAGCGGTCTTTCTTAGCTTCCTGTACATGTCTGTAAGCAGACTTGAAGTTACCCGCATAGAAATTCGCTTCCATAAGTGTGAAGTGAATCTTCTCTGGGTCTTCAGCGCCGCGCTCAAGAGCATTTTCAAGTGCTTTGATTGCGCCTTTGTAGTCTTCAGCCACTAACAATAGTGTACCTTGCTTGCGGTAATGCTCTGGGTCAGAACTTTTCGCTGCTGCACGTGCGTACATGTTCGCAGCTGTTTTGTAGTTCTTCGCCTGGTGATATGCGTTTGCAATATTCGCTAGCATATCTGCATCATCTTTAAGCAAACCTTCTTTCATATGCTTTTCAAGCAGTTTAGCTGCTTTATAAGGCATACCGTTAGTTTGATAAAGCTGTGCAAGCGTTTTAATTTCACTGTCTTTTTTCAAGTAATCTTGCATATAAGCAAGTTCAAACGTTGAAAGACCTTTCTTGTAATCTTCTACAAGTAGGTAGAAGAAACCAAGTTGAGTCCACCAGTTAGGTGTTTCAGGAAATTTACGTACAAGTTCTTCTGCTACTGCAACCGTCTCAGGGAACATCTTACGCTCGTAGTACGAAGTAAGCTTTAGTACATACGGGTTTTTGTTTGGCTCTTCGTACAAAGCAATTGCTTTATCCGCTGGCTCTACAATCTTCGCTAATTGCTTAGATTCATAGTAAGCCTGTGCCAAACGCGTATATACATCAGCGTCTTCTTTACAAGTGAATGTCATCCACTCGTTATACCACTTAATCGCGTCAGTGTACTTATTCTCTTGCATGCTTAAGTCACCAAGTAACTTAAGTGTTTGAGAATGTTCTAAGTCGTTAAGAACTTTAGGCTGAACTGAGTCTTCAAGGTAGCCATACGCTTTTAAGCCTTGGCCTTCTTGAGAAGCCAAAAGGTTACCAATAAAGCGTTTAACGTAAGCTTTATCGAAATCGTCCGACGGATCGATTTCATATAATACGTTTAGTGCTTCGGTAACTTGGTCTTCGTTGTAGAACTCAAATGCTTTTTGAACCTTTTTACCGGTACGCTCGCCTACAAGCGTTGTTTTACCCTTTTGATATCCAGGACAAACAACAGGCGAAGACTGCGCCAGTGCAACGGGTGCTGAAAGCACCGCGCCTGCACCAAGCACTAAAGCAACGGCTGTCATTTTGAATGAACGTTTCATCATGATCTATTGCTCCAGTTTAAAGTCTAGCTGTACGAACATGCCAGGTTGTTTAACCGGCTTGCCATCTACGATCTTAGGCTTATATTTCCATTTACGCAAAGCACGACGTGCTTCACGGTCGAAAATACGCTTAGGTTCAGCATCAATAACTTCGATATCGTCTACACCACCAACTTCGTTGATAGTGAATGACAGTCTTACCCAACCTTCACGGCCGTCACGGGCTGCATCAGGCGGATATTTCGGGTCGATACGAACGATAGGTGTAGCATCACCATCGCGCTGCATTGCACCAACACCACCAATGTTTACACCAACACCACCTGTATCTACAGCAGGAATAGCTAGGCTAAAACCATCTGCATCAGGTTCTGCTGCTTCCGGCTCAACTTGCTCCATTTTTGGAGGCTGAGGCGGTGGCGGCGGAGGCGGAGGCGGAACACGAGTACGCGTTTGCGTCTGGTCGTCTGGTTCCTGCATTACAATATCGATCACCGGTGCAGGCGGAACTTCGTCTGCTGGTCTAGATGAGTTCTCAATCAACTTTGCCATTAGAACGAACAGGGCGAATGCAACACCAGCACCTAAAAATATAGATACAATTATACGTAACATCTTATCCCCTTGCCGCTACCGAGACTCGGTTAACGCCAGCGGCTTTAACCTGATCCATAATCTCAACTACTAAACCATGCTTCGCTTTAACATCAGCTTGAATGATTACGTAGTCAGTAGGCTGCTCGGTAAGCAGTCTTTCAATATTCGCTCTTACGCTGTCCGGCGCTACTTCACGTTTATCTAACCAAACATTTCCATCTTCCGTTACGGCGATAAAGATGTTTGCATTTTTGTGAAGAATCGCCTGGCTCGCATCTGGCTTGTTAACTTCAATCCCTGCTTCTTTAACGAAAACAGTGGTAACGATAAAGAAGATAAGCATGATAAACACGATGTCCAACATGGGCGTCATGTCGATCTGTGCATCTTCTTCCTCGGTTCTGACTTTTCGAGCCATAATCTCTCTCTCTAATGATGTGGCAGGCTATCAACTAGCCCTTCTCTTGCCAGCTTCACTTTCGCTTCAAGACGTGAACTGATGAACAGTCCAGATAGCGCAGCAACCATTCCCGCCATCGTCGGGATTGTTGCCATAGAGATACCAGCGGCCATAAGACGAGCGTTGCTGGTGCCCTGTGTTGCCATAGTCTCGAAAACACCGATCATACCGGTTACTGTTCCCAGTAGCCCGATTAGTGGACACATTGCAATAATGGTTCTAATAATCAGCATTCTAGCGTTTAGGTCGTCTGACGCTTGAGAAATCCACGCGTCACGGATTCTATGCGCATACCATGAAGTGGTATCAGCTCGGGCATCCCAATTGGCGATGATGTTTTTCTTCACCTTTGGAAAGACCGAGGTTAAATACCAGTAACGCTCAATCATTAATACCCACATGAGAAAGAGCGCGGCAGCAACGAAGTAAAGTACGTCACCGCCGGTAGCGATAAAGTCCCTGACCGATTCAAATAATCCAATCAGGTAATTCATATTACGCCTTCTCCGACTCTGTGTGAGCAGCTACGATACCCGCAGTTTGCTCATCAAGAATGTGGATGATTGACTTGCTACGAGACGCTACGATGCTGTGAGTAAGGATTAGAGGCAGAGCCGCGATAATACCTTGAGCAGTAGTTACAAGCGCCATTGAGATACTTCCTGCCATCATACGTGGGTCACCAGTACCGAATAGTGTGATAGTTTGGAATGTCTCGATCATACCAAGTACTGTACCAAGTAGACCTAGTAGAGGAGCAATCGCTGCGAAGATCTTGATTACGTTGATACCGCTTTCGATACGTGGAAGTTCACGTAGGATAGCTTCATCAAGCTTAAGCTCAAGGTTTTCAGCGTCAGCATTTTTGTTCTCTTGGTAAACCTTAAGAATGCGACCTAGTGGGTTGCCTTCAGAAGGGTTACTTACGTTCTTAAGCTGTGAACGCATTTTGCCGCCAACGATAGTTAGCGTAATCATTTTGTAAAGACCGATTAGTAGACCAACCGCTAGCATTAGCGTGATTGTGTAACCTACTGGGCCACCTGCGTGATAACGCTCAGACATTGTCGCTTTCTGCTTCAATAGACCAAGGATCGCACCTTGAGAAGGGTCAGCGAAGAAAGGAGTGAAACCTGAAGTCGCTTCCATTAGGTCTTGAGTAGACGCAACGAAGTGACCATCTGGTTGACGACCTAGAGGCTGAACAATTTCACCTTCAGCGTCGTACGCTAGGTAACCTGCTTCACCAACAAGGTTAAATGTACCAACACGTAGTACTTCTTGTTGTGATGAACCACCGTCAAGATTTACAACTTCTGTAGTGAACTTAACTACTTCACCACCTTCAGTCATTTCTTTTTGAAGTGCGAACCATAGGTCTTCTAGTTCTTTAATGTTTGGAAGACCTTTAGAGTCTTCAGACATTGCAGCTAGGAATTCACCACGGCCAGGGAATTGTGCACTTACGATTGAAGTTGAGATACGACCAAACGCTTCAGAAGACGCTTGACGTACAACACCGAACATTTCACCAAGCGTACCTGTCGCTTGATCTAGCTCAGCTGCTTTTTCGTTCAATGTAACTTCGTTGTCAGAGAATTGCTTCTGTAGACGATCGCCACGCGCTTGTTCAGCTTTAAGGTCAGCTTGCGCTTTGCGAAGAAGTGCTTGTTTGTCAGCGCGTGCTGATTGGAATTCAGCTTCGCGTTGCTTGTCTAGACGTGCTTCAGAAACACGGTTTTGCTGTACTTGATCAAGAAGATCTTTAAGGCTCTTTGCTTCCTGAGCTTGTACTCCGGTTGCTGTAACCGCAACTGCTACCGCGGCTAAAAGAGTTTTGAATACTGGTTTCATTAACTATTACTCCGCTGCGCTAACTGGAATTTTAATTAGGTCCGCTGGGATTGAACCGTTAGCCATTTTAACTGCTTCGATTACTGAAGACAGGTACTCATCGCCTAGTTTTTCCCAAGAGCGAGTTTCATTATTCCAAACCCATGCGTGAGTTTGATCTAGTGAAAGTGCAGTAAGAGCTGTACGACCTAGGTTAAAGAAGTCAACAGTTACTTCTGTACCTGCGTCGTTGATTGTACCTTGGTAAGAGTTAATCTTCGTACCGTACTCAACTTCAACTAGGTATGCTTCTAGTACCTGACGGAACTGTTCAGAAACAGTAACGTTTGAGTTAGCCATGATGTCACGAAGACGCTCTACACGCGCAAGACGCTCTTCCAAGTGAATTGGACGGTCAAGCTTGATGAACTGCTCTAGGCTATCGATCATGCGGAACATAAGAGGAACGATGCCCTGCTTAGTTTCTTCGATGCTGTCGATTTGACGCTGAAGTGAATCGATACCGCGTTGTTGGTCTGCAACAAGGCTAGCGATGTAATCGTTGTAGATCTTAAGGTTTTCTGTCTCATCTACTGTTTGACGATACTCAACAAGTAGTTCCTGAGATTGCTCAAACAACGTGTTGATTTTTTCTTGAGATTTCGCTGCAGCCGCGTGGATTTTCGCTTCTTCTTTATGAAGATCTTCTAGCGTATCTGCAGAGACTGCGCTACCTGTTAGTGCGAATGCACCCATAACAGTAGAAGCAATAAGAGTTCTCTTGCTCATTTTGGACATAGTTCCCAACCAAATTTCTTATTTGAATCCTCGCCGATAGGAAAATATTCGGGCAAGGGGCGTATAAAACTTTCACAATTTTGTTTCAGGAATGCAGTACTAACGTCAATCGTCAGTACTACGAACGTAGTATACTCACACGGATTGGTATAACGAGTCAAGTAACAGGCTGTTTACACCATGTGGTTTTTAAATCAATTGATTAATATACCAACAAATAAGATTGTTAATTAATTACGTCACTCCAGTTTGATACTTAATCGATTAATTCAATTCCTCAACAAAAGCGCAACATTTAACAGTTGTGGCACTTGTAACTGTGAACCCTGTGGGTGCGCTTTCAACTAATAATAGCATCAAACGCAATAGTTAAACGGTTTCCTTCTCGTTCGG
Organism: Alteromonas sp. 009811495; assembly: GCF_028865455.1. Classification (NCBI taxonomy): domain Bacteria; kingdom Pseudomonadati; phylum Pseudomonadota; class Gammaproteobacteria; order Alteromonadales; family Alteromonadaceae; genus Alteromonas; species Alteromonas sp. 009811495. Next base: position 1,232,312 of record NZ_CP113972.1, on the reverse strand, counting down.
TAGGGAAAGTACCATGCCACGCATGTGAGGGAAATAGGACCAGTTTGCCATTTTCTGGCTTAACCGTTGTGAAATGGTCAATTTGGTAGAATGGTGTTTTATCTACTCTTCCTAAATGCAGGTGCCCACTTACATCGTGTTCGCTCAAGTCTTTCGGAACGTCCACGTAGAAAACACCACTCACCAGACCATTTGAGTGGTAATGCGGTACGTGATATCCATCAAACTTATTTAATACGGACCACGAACCGCTGAACTCAATCATTTCTGCAGTTAACGTGTTGTTATTTTCAACGCTGAGATATGACGCGTTTTCACTGATAAAATCGACAATCTGGTGTTTTATAAACGCCTCAAGCGCGTTGAGGTTGCTATTTTTCGTGGGGAATAAGTTTCCTCTCGTTTGCGTACCTCTTTGAACCGACTGATTAACTGGTGATGACAAATCACCGTGTAATGTTTCCAAATGTTCTCGAATAGCCGACAATGGTACTTCAGTCTCACTCACAGTTTTTTGCCACACTGCTTGTTGTAGCGCTGGCGCTATTGGTAATTCAAGTAGTCTGTCTACAATGTAGGCGTTCGACTTTACGATTTGCTGCATTGCAAAATTAAGTGGAGCGCTTTTCTTAACAGCTTCCAACTGCTGCGCTGCTAACGCTGTGTTCTTAAGCGTTAATGCAATTTCAGAAAGTTCTAGATTAATTTCTGCAATATTGCGCTGTGAAAACGGTTCAAGCACCGCCAAGGCGTCATCTGGTTTATTGTCTAATCGTAGCGCCTTTGCCTTTAATAACGCATAAATAGGTTGGTTATTTTCATCTGCCAACTGCTCAATGATGGTGATGGCTTTTGAATAGTCCTTTCCTTCAATTAATAAATTAATATAGGCAATACAGTGTGCAACAGAGTTCGCCTTTTGTTTTATTATTTGCTCAAACAAATTCAGCCACGTTGTTGTATTACCTAACTCAAACGACACCTTTGCATGATTAACTAATGATTCTACATAGTCTGGATTGAGTCGTATGGCCTTTTCGTAGTACACGAGTGCCTTTTGCAGTTCGCCATTATCTGAATACACATTGGCCAGGTTATGAAACACGGCAAAATGGTTTATTGATGAAGTCAATTTCTCAAGTAACGCTATAGCATCTGAGGGACGATTTAAAAAGCGAAGTGCAATTGCTTGTTCAATAATGAAAGTATCTTTTTTTAAGCGTTGATAGAGCTTATTTGAAATGGTTAACGTTATTTCCCACAACTGAGCTTGTTTTGCACTATGCAGTAACTGACTGAGCACCTTTTCGTCATTACCGTAACTCTGTTGACTATTGCTATAAATAGCACTTACTACACTTTTTACCGCATAGCGTCGCAATGTAAATTCTCGCAATAAAAAAAGCAGTTCATGAACATGTGAAGCGTTGAATAAAGTTTGTGGTGTAAATCGCGAAACTGTTTTACTCGCATTTTCAACATCGCCACTTTTAGCGTACGCGAAACTCAAACTAATGAGTAATCCAACATCATCTTTAAAACGAATAAGCGCCTGCGAAAGTCGAGAAATGGCTTTTTCAAATTGGGTAGTATTCACTTCGCAGAAGCTGGCTATTTTTACTAACTCGCTCGAGGGAAGATGCGTGGGAAAGGCTTTGTTTAAAAGTTTGAGTACATCGTGATATTGACCCGCCTTAAGAAGCTGGCCTATTTGATTTAGGTCATTCATTATTTTTTATTATTTCTAAGATGCTTTAGCGTTGTTCCTCACTGATACATTAGCAATATTCGCAATGAATAATAAGCGCTAATCGCTAATTCCTTGCTCTTCATCAAACGCGATCAAGCGCGGCTAGGTTCAAAAAACCGGGTTTATCTTTCACATTTATATTTACGCTAATGCGTAAAAGGAAACGACAGGCATAAAAAAAGCCAGCTTTTCAGCTGGCTTTTTAGATGCTTTAACTAATTTTTAAAAAATTAGAAAGAAAGCGTAACGTTAGTGAACAGGTAACGACCTAGTGTGTCGTAGAAGCCTGCTACAGTGTTAGCGTTAGTGCTTAGTGAACCACCAACCATTGGCGGCTCTTTATCAAGAACGTTGTTCACACCAGCAGATACTGCTAGGTAGTCGTTGATTTGGTAGCTACCAGTAAGGTCGAAGAACGAGTATGAAGATAGACCACCTTCACCTTCGAAGTCTACGTCACCGTAGTATCTCCAACGTGCGATTGCTGACCAATCGTCCATTGAGTAGTTAGCAGTCAACGTGTGACGCCACTTAGGCTGTGCGAAACACTGAACGCTTACAATACCAGAACAGTCATAGTCTAGAGAAGGATCAGATAGTAGTGGCTGATACGTCTTATCTAGGTTGTATGAACCAATTAGGTTTGTACGAAGTGTACCGCCTGCTAGGTCCATGCTGTAAGCCATATCAAGGTCAACACCAGCCCACTTACGACCACCTACGTTGTCAGAAAGGTTAGTGATGAACGCGTCTTGGCTAATCCACAAGCTACCAGCTGCACTACGGTTTACGTTGTCACAGAATTCGCCACGAGTTGCACACAATTGAAGAATTGTTTGCGCACCAACAGTACCGATAACTTCTTCCATGTCGATCTTCCAGTAGTCGATCGCGAAGTCGAAGTCTTCAAACGGAGATGCAACAAAACCGACTGTAAACGTATCAGCTTCTTCTGGGTCTAGGTTCGGATTACCACCAGAGAACTGGTTGTACTGGTTAGCAGGGTTAGCTGTGATTGAACCGTACTGAGCAGCAGTTACACCAGTAGCAGCACACTGTGCTTCTGAGTAAAGTACGCCACCGTCTTCACCAGAACCGTTAGCACAACCATCTACACCACCCCATAGGCCGATGCTCTGACCAGCGAATAGTTCGTTGATGTTTGGCGCACGGATAGCGCGGTTGAAGCTTGCACGGAATTTGTAATCTTCAGTGATAGCCCAGTCAGCCGCTACTTTATAAGTAGTTGCATTACCAGACGTTGTGTAATCAGAAATACGTAGTGCTAGGTCAACTGTTAGGTTTTCAACACCTGGCGCATCTTCAATCACTGGTAGGCTAATTTCTGTAAATACTTCGTTTACGTCGAATGAACCTACTAGGCTTTCAGTTGGACCACCTTGACCTACTAGTGAACCTTCTTGGTATACCGTATCAGAAACACGCTCGAAGTCAGTTTCACGACGCTCTAGACCAAATACTGCCGCAACTGGTGTATCGGCACCTGGTAGAGAGAAGTCGAATTCACCAGTAACGAAACCGTTATAGATGATTAGTGACGTGTTACCAGTAAGAACAGCAGTACCAGAAAGCTGGCCAGCCATTTCAGGTGTTACACCGTATGGCGTGTATACTTGGTACAACAAGCAATCGTCAGTACATTCTGTACCTACTTCACCTACACGAGGAGAAATTGAAGGTAGGAACAAATCGTTGATGTATGCAGAAGACGAGCTAGTTTGTGAGTACATGTAGCTTACGTCGTAAGACCACATATCGTTAATCACACCTTCAACACCAGTAACCATACGGAACGAGTTGTGCTCTAGGTTATCGGCACGAGGACCACCTTCAACGTTACGCTTACCGATGTAAGCTACGAATTGGTCTGCGTCAGTGTGACCAAATGCTGCCTGAAGCTGCGCTTTTTGCGCGTCAGAAAGAATTGGGTTGTTGTAATCGAATAGGTACTCAGCACCATAGAACGTACCAGACTCAGCAATTTGACCTGCTGTTCTGTCGTTCATGAAGTTAGTTTCCATGTATACGCGCGTGTCGTCGTTGATGTAGTAATCAACAAATGCACCAATAGTGAAACGCTCGTTTGGACGCATGAAGTGGTTAATTGGCGCGTAGTTGTAAAGGTTTGTACCATCGTACGGAGAGAAACTACCGTCTTCGTTCAAGCTCCAGAACAACTCATTACCGTAGTCAGGCGCACCGTCTACAATTGGGTAGAAGAATGAGTTAGGTAGTACTGCAGTAGATGAACCACCACATGATGTACCTGCTGCGTTCAATGCACATGATGAGTAATCACGCTCGCCTTGAAGCATTTCGTTGTTACGACGCCATGTACCGTAAACTGTCGCGTGACCTTTATCACCTGCGAAGTCGCCACCAGCAGTAACAGAGATATCATAAGACTCACCGCCAATACCGTTAGAACCTTCTGGGTAATCGAAACCACGATCATCCATAAGACCTTGGATGAATTCGTTATCGTTGTCGTGTTGGTAACCTGCAGCTGTAGCAGTGATTTCAAAACCAGTGAAATCAGTATCCATGATGAAGTTAACAACACCCGCTACCGCGTCAGCACCGTATGTAGTAGATGCACCACCAGTTAGAACGTCTACACGCTTAACAAGTGCTGCTGGAATTTGGTTAACGTCAGACGCTTGGCTGTATACACCACCTGGCTGAAGACGACGACCGTTTACTAGCACAAGTGTACGGTTTGGACCAAGACCACGAAGGTCAAGGTTAGCCACACCAGAAGCACCGTTAGCTTGGAAAGCGGTTTGCGCTGCTTCGATTTGTGGCAACGTGTTCATCACGTCTTCGATACGAGAGAAACCAGTTGACTCGATTACTGAAGCATCGATTGTTACAACAGGGCTGTTTGATTCTAAAGAAGCACGTTTAATACGTGAACCTGTAACAGAGATTTTCTCTACTGCTTCATCAGCTACCTGCTCGTCTTCTTGAGCAACAACTGAAGTCGCAGTCATAGACGCAGAAAGTGCGCCGAAGGCACAAGCCAGCTTAACTGACTTAGCCAATCTAGAGTTTGTAAACATGTATTGTCTCCCTGGACCACTAATAACTCTTAGTGTGTTTTTAATCGTTCGTTTTATTACGACTTGTTATAAGTAAGGACTAATCCTCATTAACGATAATAACCATATCACTGAGGGGGGGTCAACTGCGATCAGTCACACAGTTCTGTAAAAGTTCAATTTTTTTTCATTTAATTTCCGCAATATGTAACAAGAAAGTTACAAAACAGATAAAAACATGGAAATTTAGCGATAAAGCGCACAAAAATCATACAGCGCAGTGGGCGTAATGAGTGATTCTAGAGAATTTAGTGGACTAATACTGAATCGAGTGAAAAAAGAAAAGACTGCTCAAAAAGCAGACAAAAAAAGAGGCGATACACGCCCCTTTTAGTGAAAATGGAAAGACTACTAACTTAGCTTTACTTCTCTTAATTCTCGTCTTTTGACTCTTTTCCAGTAGCTTCTTTCTCTTTAAGATCTTTTATTGTCACTTGACCATTTGTCACTTGATATTGCTTATTAATACCCTGTAGCAGTTCAAGTTCATCAGCAGTGAATCTCACATTCAGTTTCGCTTTAGAGATCATACCTTCAGCCACGAAATTTTGTGTAGCAATTGGACCTGCAATATCCCCTCCCCTTTGCTCTACTCTCGCAGAATCAATAAGTGCGGCATTATTAAAAGAAACACCTGCAGCGTACACTCTATCATCACCGATAGTGGCCGCAGAAAAGTCTTTAATATCCATTTCTAAATCTTCAGCGGGTGTATTGGCGATATCAGAGTAGACCTCGTCATCAAGATAAGACAATAAATGGTCTTTAACCGCTTCCTGATTACCGTCAAAGAAGTCACTGTATCTATCGTAAAGTACCGATATGCGTCCATCATAGTAGGTACCTCTGTTAGAATTAACAAAGTCTGCGGCGGCTTTTTCTAACTGGCGCCAAATATCTTTGCCTCTAAATGCATGCGTTTGTATACTCGGTGCGCCAATAACCCCGCCAAAGAACCCGTAAATCACTTCTTCACGACCTTTGTATTTGTTCAACACAATGTCGTATTTGATATCGTTCAAACTAAGTGATTTACCTTCGATGTTGAGAACGTCGTCATTAAAGAAGTCAGACTTTTTCTCTTTTGAGAACTCTTTACCAATATCAACTTTCGGGTAGTCTTGTGCTATCTCTTTAAGCAAAGTGAAGTTGTAAAGGTTCAACCAATAGGCCAGTTGTTCATTACTGTTAAATTGGCTAAGCGAAACTTCTTGCGGCAATGCCTCAAGGCTCTCTTGAATGGCATATAAGGCTTCTACATATTTTGCGTTATCAAAATTGTCGAAATAAACACGGTTACCTTCTAATGCCGTCAGTCTATTTATGCGTTTTTTCATTCGGGTACCTGTATTACCCGAAGGGCGCGGCGCTTTCTCTCTGTTCGAGCGACCAACATCTAACACAGTAAGTGCTAAAAAGTCGTCAAGGTCGGTATAGCCAATTTCAAGTTCGCTACTTTGCGTTGAAGCTGCAAAGGTCTCGCTTAGTGATTCAGCGGCAAGTGTTTTAGTCATTGGCAACACTGTCATTGCCGCGACAAAGGTCAACGTGGTCAGTTTCGACATAATTAATTCCCTATTTCCCATCAACTTCTGTTGTTTTGCTTATTTTTTGTTTATGTATTGCCCAACCTGAAGCGCTATTAATCGTTTATTGGTAACTTATGCTTTGCACGTAACACGAGCATACTTCGCATGGAAAATAGGTCAGGTAAGCATTACACTTTAGTATAGTTACCATACCTTTTTACCAGTTGTCGGAAATTCAATCAAACTTTCAACGAGAATTTTTTTAGTACAGCAAAAGGCAGGCTAACATTTTATGTAACGCGTTGTTGAAGATAAAAGTTGAAAATAAGAAAGACAGAAACGAGACCGCTTCTGCCTTTTCCTTGCCCCATTATTTTTCTGCAGACGTTGCTTCACTTTCTGATAGGTCATTAACTGTAACTGCACTTCTGGCAGTATTATATTTGCGATTAATTTCCCTCAATACCTGGATATCATCTAACGAGAATCGAAGGTTGTCGAACCCTGTTGTTAGTACTGGATGTGTCGCCATTAGTGCAGCTCTATTATAGGATAAGCCCGCAGCGTAAACCCTGTCGTCAATGATTGCTGCTTTTGAAAAGTCAACAATATCCATGCTTAGTTCAGAGGGAGCAGCTTGCTCAATGCTTTCACGCATATCGTCCTCAATAAACTTGAGAATGTGAGCTTGAATTAATGCCGGTTTATTTTCGCCATTAAAAAAGTCGGCATAGCGTGCGTAAAGCGCTGACACTCTGCCATTGTAATATGTGCCTCTGTTTGAATTAACAAACTCTCGGCCTATGGACTTAAGTTGGCTTAGCACGTTCTTGCCAGTAAATGCCCTAGACTGCAAGCTGGGTCCGCCGATAACGCCGGTAAAGAAGCCATAAATAACGTTCTCATTACCTTTGAAATTATTAAGAACGATATCGTACTTAATGTCGTTAAGACTCAGCGCTTGCCCCTCAATGGTAAGCACATCTCGATTGAAAAAGTCAGAGTTCCTTTCATTGGCAAATTCGTATTTGATGTTTTCATCAGACTGGTTGTACGCCATCTCTCTTAATAGCGTCATATTGTACAAATTGAGCCAATACGCCAGTTGCTCATTTTTGTTGAACAATTTAAGAGGTGCTTTATCAGCCAATTCAGCCAAGCTTGCGGTTACATCATCGAGATGTTTTCGATAATTCTGTTTGTTAAAGTTTTCAAAATAAACACGATTACTTTCTAATGCTGTTAACCTGTTTATTCGTTTTTTAAGACGGGTTCCTGTACTGCCCAGCGGGCGCTCAGCAAGTTCCCGATTAGATGCGCCCATTTCTATTACAGAAATGTCGAGGACCGCATCGACATCAGGATACTGTATTTCAACATTACTGCTAGAGGTATATTGAGCGAATTGGGTGCTTGACGACGGCGTGGCATTAACCGTAGTAGCGGTAAAAACAGTGAGAATTGTTGCAAAAAACGCAGAGTAACGTGGCTTGTGAACTAAACGTTGCATATATGACTCCTTGTCTTGCACCAGCCACTATGGCTAGTGCATTCCACTTTAAGTTAGCACATGAACATTTTTTGTCCACCTAACACAAAATTACAACTTGCTTACTGAGTTTTACTAGAGCGTGTTGAGCTTTGCCGTACGTTTTTGCAGCAAAGGTCAACACGCTCTATTGTTCCCTATCCCCAGAAACTCTGCGCTTTCGTTAGAAACCTAACTTTCTTTTCACTGACTCAGGCAGCTCAGGAAGTGCATTTTTGGGAAGAAGAAACGTGGCCATATTAAAGAAATCGAGATAAATACGGTTTGATTCTGTTGTTTTTTTCAAATAGTGATGACCCGAAGAGCCGCCAGTGCCTATCTTTGTACCTAACATGCGCTGTACCATCATGGCATGTCGGTATCGCCAAATCGTTAGCTGCTCGTCTATTTCAGTAAGGGCAGTTATGAGTTGAAACGGCAGGTTGAAAACAGGCTCTTCCGAGTATTGTTTAATAAAGAGCGCCGATAACAGCGCGTTATGGCTCAGCCTGAACTTACCTTCATCTCTTAACGCTTCAAATTGGTCGTGATCAAACAATGCGTCAAAGTTATCCTTGGTCGCTTGCCAGTCTTTGAGTTCTTGACGCATCTCAATGTCAGACAACATCTCGTTACTCGCGATAGTGTCGTAGTCGTCCTGCAGCATTTGGTCGGCTGCGTTTTTGTAGTACTCCCAAAAATCGAAGTCGTCCATTTTAAGCAGCGGCATACGCGAAAGCCATTTATCAACAAGCTCAAATAAACTCGGTTTCTTTTCTAAGCCTTCAAGCAAAGCACGATCTTTGTCGTTCAAACGGTTATAAAAACTTTGCTGATCAAAATCGATTCTGAATTCGCGCTTTAGCCCCAGTGATATTTCTAATCGCTTAAACTGAATGCTTTGAAAACCCGAAGCAGGTACTAGGTAGTCTCTAAATGATAGAAATTGTTGTGGTGTCATCGTCTCCATAATGGCGATTTGGTCGTTCATTAAACGCTGAATTGAAATAACCCGCTGTAAGCGCAATACCACCTGAGGAAGTTGCTGGTCTTTTACTGTGTCTTGGTTGAAGGTATCAATAACCGCATTAAGTTCGTGAAGGACTTGTTTAAACCACAGCTCGTATACTTGATGCACAATAATAAACAAGGTTTCTTCATGTGCTGCCTCACCATACTTTTCACTCTGTAGCGCTTGGGCCCCTAAGATTTTGTCCAGTTGCAGGTAGTCGCCGTAATAGCATGGCTCAATATTCTTTTTCATGTCGTTCTCGCGTTTTGCATGTCTGAATGTCGTTTTGACTGCTGGTTTTTATTTTGACGGTGTAATTCTAACACCCCTTACTCGACAACCACAGAATACAAGCTATACCTTTATAGTGACAGGCTTCACATTGTTCAGTAGTTTATACTGTGTTGTATAAAAATATGTCCATTGGGCACAAATGACTGTAAGCAATGCGCTATTTACTGCCCAACGCGCTAGAAGGAAAAGGTAGGTTGCATGAAACTCGATGATGATATTCATAATTATTACGAACATCTTGTTTTGGAAAGAATTAGCAAAATGGGACTAGATAAAACTAAGACGGCTGATTATTTAGCTGACTTGTGTTGTTTAGCATTAAATCAAGTGCCGCCCCGCTACATTCGCTATGAAGTTGATATGGCATTTTATCTGCCACAAAGTGAACGCAAGCAAATGGAAATGAACGTAGAGCATGCCATTAGTAAAGCACTTAAATACTTAGATGAATCAGAAAAAACAAAGAAAGAAGAATCCGCATAGGGAATTGATGGAGGTTTGGGTGGCGGGCCTCCAGCCACATCCCGGCACATGAGTCGTCTGCTGCGGCTGCTCCCTTCCAGGCCTGACCGGGTTCACAGAGTATCATTGCGGGAGGACCAAAAGCCCACCATAGAAAAAGCGACTAATGCAGTGTTGATTATCTAAATGATAACGCCCTGCGTCAGTGCGGGGCGCATTATGACTATTTGATTAAGAGTTTTCAACCCTTTAAATTAAATCTCTCTTCAGCAATAAGGTTAGCAACACGGTTTGTCGCGGCTCCCTCTTGCTCAGCACGTACATAAATTTCTTTTAGCGTGTCACCGATTTGCTCAATATGTGCGCGCATTGCTTCGTTTGAGCTTGATGGCATTCTTTGATGGAAGATATCAATCACGCCACCGGCATTAATTACGTAATCTGGTGCATATAAAATGCCGCGCTGGGTTAGTAACTCGCCAATATCTTCTCGCGCCAATTGGTTATTGGCAGCACCAGCGATAACCTTGGCTTTGATATCTGGAAGCGTTTGGTCATTTATAGCTGCGCCTAACGCACAAGGGGCTAACACATCGACATCTAGGCTTAGGATTTCTTCAGGTGCAACTGCCGTAGCACCCAATTCAGCAACGGCTTTTTCAACACCTTCAGGATAAATATCAGCAACGTACAAAGTAGCACCATGCTCGTGAAGGTGTTTTGCGAGTCGATAGCCCACATGTCCCATTCCTTGGATAGCAACAGAAACGCCATCTAAACTGCGTTTAAGGCCATATTCAACCGATGCTTTTAACCCCACAAAAACACCGTAGGCTGTCGAAGGTGCAGGATTTCCATCTGGCACTTCACCCGCGTAGTGATATTTTGCATGCACACCAGCGATGTAATCTGATTCTGTTGCCATGGTTTGCAAGTCGGTTACTGCAATGCCTGAATCTTCAGCGGTGAAATATTTGCCACCTAACGATTCCACAAACTTGCCCATCGCCTTCATCATTTCTGGCGTTTTGGCCTTTCTTGGATCGCCGATAATAACCGACTTGCCACCGCCCAACTCAAGATTGGCCATGGCCGCCTTGTATGTCATACCACGCGAAAGACGCAACACATCAGTGAGTGCTTCACCACTATTTACATATGGCCACATACGGCAACCGCCGAGCGCTGGGCCTAGGTTTGTATTGTGTACAGCAATAATGGCACTCAAGCCCGCTTCTTCGTCGTGGTAAAACGCTACATGTTCGTGTTTATCGAACTCTGGGTGATCAAAAACTGACATACATTCCCTATTATAACTGTGGTGAAATTAACTCAACGAGACCGCTTTATTACAACAGTAGTTGTCGTAGCAGGATCCCTATCATTTCAGCAATGTTAGCTGATTATTTTGAGGACAGGCCTTGCAAAGTTTGTTAATGAAATTTACAAACTGAAACAGAATGGAATTGAATACTATTTTTCTAGGACAACTATCCTAGGATTTTTTTTTATATATAATAAACATCATAAAAACGACGGAAACAGTGTTCATGAAATTGGATAAATTTGATCGTGAGATATTGCGGGTATTGCAGCAAGACGCCACAGTATCTATGGCTGACCTAAGCCAGCGCGTGGGACTTTCTCATACACCTTGCTGGCGCAGGGTGAAGCGTATGGAAGCAGATGGCATCATTTTAGGCAAAGTAACCTTGCTAAACAGCAAAAAACTCAATCTAGGTGTGTCTGTTTTTATTTACGTTACGCTAAAAAACCACGATGGCGATTCGTTGACGGATTTTGAAAATGCCGTTCAAAATATTGATGAAATCGTAGAATGTCATACTACAAGTGGTGAGAAAGATTATCTATTGAAGGTTATTGTGGAAAGCATTGAAGAGTACGAGTTTCTACTCAAAACCAAACTTACACATCTACCTCTTGTTGATCACCTAAGCTCTACGTTTGCGTTGAAGCAAGTTAAAAATACCACCGAGCTACCTATTAAAAGACAGTAGTTGATTAGCACGAAAAGGCCGCATTGTGGTTTGACTCTAACGTTTTAGAGTCACTCCAAATGCGGCCTTTTTTGTTTTGGATAAAAAATGCGAAACCTTAGTTTGCGTCGACTTGATTCTCAGGCTTTGCCTTGATGAATGCATCTAATGCATTGCAATTATCGGCTATTTTGCTTATCAATGGATACTGAGACATATCAACATTAAAGCGTAAAGCGTTGTACACTTGAGGCACAAGGCATACGTCAGCCATGGTGATATCGAAATCAAAGCAATATTTCCCTGCTTGCGTCTGCAAACGCTTTTCTATGCCATCAAACCCAACCTTAATCCAATGCGAGGCCCAGCGTGCCACATCGTCTTGTTGTGCATCGAAATTTCCCTTTAACGCATTAAGCACTCTAAGGTTACCCAAGGGCTGAATATCACAGGCAATATCCTGCGCCAATGCTCTAACCCGAGCTCGTTCAGTGCGATGCTCTGGAATAAGGCGATGTTCCCCGTCATATCGTTCATCCAAATACTCGATAATAGACATTGACTGGTTAAGGATGATGTCTTCATCCTCATCGACCAAGGTAGGAACCAAATGTGAAGGATTTAGGCGTGTATAATTTTCCCCGTGCTGCTCACCACCATTATTCACTAAGTGAACCGGCACGTATTCGTATTCCACACCTTTTAGATTAAGCGCAATACGCACTCGATACGATGCTGTTGAACGCCAGTAACCATACAATTTGATGCTCATAAAACCACCTAGAGTTTCAGTTAAAATGGTTGTGGAATTGCAGCCTTACTCACGTAGCTGCAATTTCACATTTTTGCCTTGCACCACACTGTGCGATTAGCTAAGTGGCTTTACTTGCTGTTCAATGGCACCAAACACACTGTTACCGTCGTTATCGAGCATTTCAATACGAATACGGTCGCCAAACTGCATAAATGGTGTAGATGGCTTACCATCTCGAATCGTCTCGATCATACGCACTTCAGCAATACACGAGTACCCTAGCCCACCTTCAGAAATCGCAGAGCCATGTTCGGTGCCTTGTTTGTTCGACACCGTACCTGAACCAATGATAGCACCGGCACCTAAGTTGCGACTCTTCGCGGCGTGCGCAACCAATTGACCGAAGTTGAATGTCATATCTTGACCGGCTTCGGGCTTACCAAACAATTCACCGTTGTAGGTAGAACGAAGTGGAAGGTGTACTTTGCTATCACTCCACGCATCACCTAACTCATCTGGCGTCACTGCAACGGGTGAGAAGCTCGACGCAGGTTTCGATTGGAAGAAACCAAACCCTTTCGCCAACTCACCAGGGATGAGGCCGCGAAGCGATACATCATTCACCAACATCACTAAGCGAATACGCTCTGCAGCCTGCTCTGGCGAACACGCCATTGGCACATCGTCAGTGACCACAGCAACTTCGCCTTCAAAATCTATTCCCCAATCGTCACTTGGCAGAATAATATCATCGTTAGGTCCGATGAAATCATCAGAACCACCTTGATACATTAGAGGGTCTGTCCAAAACGTTTCTGGCATTTCAGCGCCGCGAGCTTTGCGCACTAACTCTACGTGGTTAACGTAGGCACTGCCATCAGCCCACTGGTAGGCACGCGGAAGCGGAGATTCGCAGCGCGTGGGGTCAAATGCCACACTTTCGCAACTATTGTCGTTAAGCTGCTGATAACGCATTTGTAATTGAGGAGCGATGTCTTGCCAGTTATCCAATGCATCTTGCATTGTTTTTGCAATATCTTGTGCGCTACACGCTCGAGAAAGATCGCGCGACACCACCATTAAGCAGCCATCGCGAGTTTCATTCTTATAAGTAGCCAATTTCATTTGTCATTCCTCGAATCTACATTGTCTTTTCTATAACTATAGTTATGCCACTAAAGACGGGGTATTGAGAAGCAACAAACATGCGAAGTTTTTGGGCGCTGTAAGAAACCCTGTACGCAAAAAGTGTGACGGATTCCTCTAACCCCTTATTTATTGAGGGAAACGCGTGTTGTAAATAAAACGTAACACGCGTTGAGAGACTGATTTTTCACTAAGTTGTGAACAGAACCACTATTTAGAAGCGGGATTGCTACAGTTTAACAGTGGCCTTATTAATACCATATTCCCGCAGTTTATTAGCAATTGCCGTATGGCTTAACCCTAACTTTTTCGCCAACTGACGAGTACTTGGGTAGAAAGGGTAAAGACGTTTTAGCAGATCCTTTTCAAACTTTTTCACTTCTTCATCTAACGTGCCATCGAAGTTCTCATCAATGTAAGTAACACTAGGCGCACAACTAGGCAGTTGAATGTCTTCTTTGGTAATTTCTTTTCCATCAAGTAAAGACAATGCACGATATAAAGCATTCTGTAATTGTCTGACATTACCCGGCCACGGGTATTGTTGCAGAAAGTCAACGCATGATTTACTCAGTTTCGCTGGACGTCGGCCCAATTTCGTACTGTGTTGAACTATAAACGACTCTGCCAGAGGCACAATATCTTGGCGTCTGTCTTTCAAAGACGGCATCACTAAACTCAATACGTTAAGTCGATAATATAGCTCTTTTCTAAATCGGCCTTCTTCAACAAGCTGTCCTAAATCGCGACACGTGGTACAAATAAAGCGTACGTCAACTTTAACTGGCTCTGCATCACCTACACGCCTAAACTCGCCGTCTTCCAATACGCGTAGTAATTTAGCCTGCAGTTGTGAAGACATATCAGCAATTTCGTCAAGCAACAGTGTTCCGCCTTTAGCCTGCTCAAGTAACCCAACCTTTGCATTTGGCTGATTAAAAGCACCTGCTGCATAACCAAACAATTCAGTTTCTGCCACGCTATCAGGTAGAGACGCACAATTAAGCGCTAGAAACGCACCTTCACTGCGACGACTCGATTGATGGCATGCTCTTGCGATCATTTCTTTACCCGTGCCCGTTTCGCCAAAAATTAGAATTGGCGCGTCGAGGTCTGCGACACGCTTGGCCTCATGCACTACGCGTTTCATAAAAGGAGAGTGCGTAACAAAGCGGTCAAAACTGTCTGTGGGTGATTGGTGAAACGCGGTAAATTGCTGTCCTAAACGCATTTCTGATTTAAGAATAACCACCGCCCCTGCCATAATTTTGTTTTGATCACCATCGGGTACAGTAATGGGCAACATATCAGCAAGGTAGTCTTGCTGAATAAACTTCACTTTCGACGTTTGAGGGCCGGGGGATTTACCATCCATCCATTTGATGAAATTGAAACCTTTCACCACTTCACTAATATCAGTGCCTTCAATCTCACTGCTGGCTATCTCTAAACCAGCACAGACAGCTTCGTTACACAATAAAATATTGCCTTTAGCATCAATTGAGAAAACGGGATCGGGCAACGTGCGTAGAATCGCAGAAAGCTGGTTTTTTTCACGCTCACCAGGCATAAACAGCGTAGTCTTTACATCATCGATTCCGTCGATGCGACGAATCTGAGGCATCAAATGCTGAAAATCGGCAAACTCGATATTGGGAAAATTAAGGAAAATTTTACCTGCCGGATCAATTTCGATACCTCGCAGGTCGATTTCTTTGGTAACTAGAATATCTAAAACGTCTTGTGTAATTCCAAGACGATCCTGACAACTGATTTCTAAGCGCATAGGGTGTTATAGTAAGGTTTGTAAACTTATATGTACAAGATACCATACTTTTACAAAAAGATAACAATATAATTGTTACAGAAGTTGAAAAATGCGATGAATGACGCACAAATAATCTGGAAGGCTTTCAGATACAAAGAATGCCGCGTCTTCGAGCGGCATCCTATAAAAAGTACAATTATTTAACAAGCACTGTTTAACGCACTAGCTTGCTTTCTTCTCTTTAGGAGGGAAAAGTGGGGAAAACAAACCTAAAGACTTTGCCTCTTTTACCAAAGCCATGATGTCCATTTCTGCCAACTCAAACAAGTGATCAAACTCAGGCAAGATATAATACAAAGGTTGCATTATATCTATGCGATAAGGTGTTCTTAACGCATCTATTGCGGTTAATGGGTTGCGAAGTGGTTTATCACTATCAAGCGCATAAATGGTTTCACCTGGAGATGAGAGGATCCCGCCGCCATAGATTTTAAGGTCACCTTTTGCGCGCACTAAACCAAATTCAACCGTAAACCAGTACAAACGCGCAAGGTATACCCGGTCTTCCTTGCTCGCCTCTAGCCCCAACTTGCCGTAGGTATGCGTGAAATGCGCAAAGGCTGGGTTAGTTAAAAGCGGGCAATGCCCAAACACTTCGTGGAAGATGTCTGGCTCTTGCAAATAATCAAACTCTTCACGTGTGCGGATGAAGGTGGCTACTGGAAACTGTTTATTGGCCAATAGGCGAAAAAACTCTCCAAAGTTAATGAGTGCGGGCACTTCAGCTGTTTGCCACCCCGTTTTTTCCATTAACACGCGGTTGATGTCAGGTAGCTGTGGAATTTTATTTTGGCTGAGATTTAACAGCTCAAGACCATCGAGATACTCCTGACATGCACGTTCTTCCACTAAAGGAATTTGTCTAGCGTACAATTCAGACCAAATCTGATTTTCTTCATCGGACCATGCGATAAAGCCGTTTTCATCAGATTCTCTTGATTGGTACTGGGTCGATTTTGGCATAACTTCAATTAACCAATTTTCCGTAAAAAGTATGCACATTAGTCTAATGAAAAACAGACTTTGGAAAAGTAGCGATGCGTTTGGAGCATTGCTTTTTGCTGTAACAAGAATTTTACATCAAAGATTTAACGCGCTGATTTCGAAAACAAAAAAGCCGCTCTTAGAAAGCGGCTTTGTGAGTTATTACGAGGCTGTTATAGGCGACTAATTTCTTTATTGAGCTGATACTCTCTAGACGTAACATACGTCTCCATTTTACGTAGTCGACTTTCTGCTTTTTCGAAACGGTTGCGAATGTCGTGAAAGGCTTGCTTTGGCGGCTCACCTGCTTGCCACACTTTTGTTTTCACTTCCACTTTAGGGCTTTTCACCTGGCCTGCGTTAGGATTTCTCCAACCTTTACCTTTCGAAAATACAGGCTGTGGCTGCTCAGTTTCCAATCCGCTAGGCTTTTTATCTAAGATGAACCATGCTGCGACATAAGCGACTAACATAAATGGTCCAGCTAAAAGGAAAAATCCGGTTACCACTAAAATTCTTACCAACCATGTTTCTAGACCGAAGTATTCTGCTACGCCTGAACATACACCGGCAATTCTTGCATTGTCTGGGTTGCGATAGAGCTGTTTACCGTTTCTCATGCTCTATTCCTCCACTCAGGTGCCTCGCTATCTAGAATGGCTTCAAGGGTCTCGATACGTTCACTCATTTTTTCAGCTTGCTCTGCAAGCACTTGGAGTGTGGCGTACTCTTCGGCACTTAACCCTTGGCTAACTTGTTTCTTGCTGCGGTAATGCAAGATTAACCAAATTGGCGCAACAAAAATTGTGAATACAATTAACGGCGTTACCAATAATGCAATGATACCTTCTTCCATCTCGTAATCTCCAACAAACCCCGATCAGTCTGCCTCACTCTTATCCTAACTGGTGAGGCAGCACCCTATTCTTATTATTCTGACTTTTCAGTGCTTTTATTCGCACCTTTAACTTTAGCTTTTAATGCCGCTAATTCGTCTTCAACTTTGTCGCTAGCTTCTAATTCAGCGAACTCGTCTTGTAACGTTTTCTTGCCTAGATCGTATGCTTCAACTTGAGACTCAAGGTCATCAATTTTACGCTCATACTGTTCGAAGCGGCCCATTGCGTTATCTACTTTACTGCTATCAAGCGTCTTTTTCACCTCTAATCGCGAACTTGCGGTTTTTTGGCGCATGATGATCGCTTTCTGGCGTGTCTTAGCGTCTGCTAGCTTTTCTTGAAGCTGACTGATTTCATCTTGAAGCTTGCTAATTTGCTCTTCAACAATCGTTAACTCTTTGCTCAACGACTCAGCCGCCTCTGCTGATTTCTTCTTCTCTTGAAGTGCCGCACGAGCCAGGTCTTCACGGTCTTTGCTTAGTGCCAATTCCGCTTTGGCTTGCCAATCACTTGCGTCACTTTCGTATTTCGCAATTTGATTAACGATATCTTTTTTGTTCGCTAGTGTTTTCGCTGAAGCTGAACGCACTTCTACTAGCGTGTCTTCCATTTCCTGAATGATTAATCTAACCATTTTTTCAGGATCTTCCGCCTTATCTAAAAGCGCATTTATGTTTGAATTCACAATATCTGTGAAACGCGAGAAGATACCCATAATAATTACCTCTTGCTAAATATCTGGTTGTCGAAACAACTCATTTGATAAACACGGTTACTCTTGCCATTAATATATACAATATGCTTGCCAACCTGCAAAAACTTGTAAACCTCTGATTAAAATAAGCTTTTATTCATTTCAAATAATGCTCGTTTATCCATATATTTTGTTCTACACTATTAATTGGTCGAAATGACTAACTTTTGAGGGATTTAATGAGTAGGTATCGCCAACAGGACAATTTGCTAGGCCAAGCAAATAGTTTCTTAGAGATTTTAGAGCAGATTTCACAAATAGCACCGTTAGATAAACCCGTATTAGTTATAGGAGAACGTGGTACGGGTAAAGAGCTTATTGCAGCGCGTTTGCATTTCTTATCGAAACGCTGGGACCAAAACTACGTAAAACTAAATTGTGCTGCGCTAAGCGAGAGTTTGTTAGAAAGTGAACTCTTTGGTTATGAAGCTGGTGCATTTACGGGAGCTTCAAAACGAAGAGAAGGACGCTTCGAAGTTGCACATAATGGCACGCTATTTTTAGATGAACTTGCTAACACTTCAGGGCTTATTCAAGAGAAACTACTACGCGTTGTTGAATACGGCGAATTTGAACGTGTCGGTGGCAGTAAGTCAGTTAAAACTGACGTACGTTTAATTGCCGCTACCAACGAAGACTTGCCCACATTGGCAGAGGCTGGAGAATTTAGAGCCGACCTACTCGACAGACTGGCCTTTGATGTAATCACAATCCCTCCGCTTCGCGAGCGCCGAGAAGATATAATGATGCTTGCTGAAAACTTCGCAATTAACATGGCGCGCGAGATGGAAATGGAGTTATTTAGTGGCTTTACCGAGAAAGCTAAGCGCACACTACTTGATTACGATTGGCCAGGTAACATACGTGAGCTAAAAAACGTGGTTGAGCGAGCAGTTTACCGCACCAATAACCCTCACCTTCCTGTGCATGAAATTGTATTAGATCCGTTTGAATCAGTTTTCCGCCCTACAAGCCGAGTGAAAACAAACGATCGAGTAAGTACTGAGAGTATTGCCACACCTGCAGCACCCCAGGCTAGTGAACCAAGCCATTCTATTGAGTCAGTCGCACCAAAAGCCGCCGACATACCCGAAAATATCGATTATCCTATTGATTTGAAAGAACGCTCTCAACAATATGAGATAGATATGATAAAACAGGCACTTGCTGACAGTCAGTTTAATCAAAAGAAAACAGCCGATAAGCTAAGTCTGACGTATCATCAGCTTCGTGGTTACCTTAAAAAGTACAATTTACTAGATTCTTCCGCTGAGAACGTCGAGGCGTAAAGCATGTTAAATGGTTTTGTAAAGCGTTTGGCCCTGTGCCTATGTAGCGCACTGCTTGTCGTCTCCTGCGGCAAGCAAAATAAACAAGCGTTTTACAACACTGGTGTTATTTACTGCTCAGAAAGTAACCCTGTTACATTTAACCCTCAGCTAGACACATCAAGTACGACTTCTGACGCGACGTCTCATCAACTTTATGACCGCTTGTTAGACTTTGATCCAGACTCAGGACGCATTGTACCGAGCTTAGCGAGTAGTTGGTTGGTGACAAACGATGGCTTAACCTATGCGTTTCAATTACGCAAAGATGTAGCCTTTCACACCACTGACTATTTTACGCCAACGCGTAACTTCAACGCTGACGATGTTATTTTTAGTATTGATCGATGGCGATTGAACTCACATTCGTATCATTATGTATCAGGTGGTCGCTACCCCTATTTTGAAAGTCTTGGGCTTGCGCAGAATATTGCGGCCGTTGAGCGTGTCAACGGCTACCGTGTCGAGATAACACTCAAGCGCAGAGACAGTTCTTTTCTAGCAAACCTTGCCACTGACTTTGCCGTCATTTTATCTGAAGAATATGCCACACATCTGGCAGAACAAGGTACACCGAGTAAAATTGACCAACTCCCCATTGGCACTGGTCCATTTAAGTTCGACAGCTACCGTAAAGACCACTTTATCAAATACCTCCGCCACTATGACTATTGGCGGTTAGCTGAACTGCAAAAGTCTCAACAGCTTGTGTCGGTTGATTCACCGGAATTCGACGAGCAACTTGAAGAGCAACAACCTCAAGAGGCAAAGCCGCAACATGTTGAACAGCTTATCTTTGATATTACGCCAAAGAGTTCCTTGCGTTTGGCTAAGCTTATGACTGGCGAGTGTGATGCTACTGCCTTTCCCGCGCAGACAGAGCTTGAAGTCATCCGCACAAGAGACGACCTAATTTTGGCAGAAAAACCTGGACTTAATATTGGTTTTTGGGCGTTTAATACACAGCGACCACCGTTTGATAACCCCATTGTAAGAAGAGCCTTAGCCGCGGCTATCGATAAAAACACGCTGCTTGAAGCGGTTTATTTTGATAGCGCAACCCGCGCGAAAACTTTATTACCAGCGGCTAGCTGGGCCTTTCAAAACGATGCAGACGATACCGCTTATAACCCTGTTCTTGCGAGAAAACTACTGGCTGATGCCGGTATTGAGCAGGGCTTCACAATGACCATATGGGCGATGCCCGTAGAGCGAGCATATAATCCAAACGCCAATAAAATGGCTGAACTTATTCAACGTTACCTGCGTGATGTGGGGGTTGAAGCCACTATTGTAAGTTATGATTGGGCAACCTTCAGGCGCCACCTTTTGGAAGGTCTCCATGACTCAGTGCTTATTGGCTGGTCGGCGGACAATGGCGATCCCGACAACTTTTATCGACCATTATTAAGTTGCGACGCCATACCCTCCGGCACAAACAGAGCCATGTGGTGCAATGAAGATTATGATAGATTGCTCAATGAGGCACTACAGACTGACGATATCGATGAGCGCAGTGCTATTTATCAGCAGGTAAACCGCTTACTGTATGAGCGCTTGCCTCTTGTACCCATTGCTCATGCCTATCGCTACCAAGCGTATCGACAAGAACTTGAGCATATGACAATTAACCCCTTCGGTGGTGTTCGCTTTGGTGGAGTTGAGAAAACGCTGTGATCCAAATCCTCGTTAGATATTGCACATTACTTGTACTCACCCTTTTGGTGTTAGCTGTGATGTCGTTTTCGTTAGCCTATTTATTCCCCGGCGACACATTGGAAAATCTCACAGGTTTAGTACCGCAAAATGAGATACAGCGTCAGGCATTAGAGCGACAGTTTAAGCTAGATAGCGGTTATGTGGTTCAATTCGTTAATTATCTGGGAAACCTACTCACCGGCGAGTGGGGCTATAGTTTCACCTCAGGACTACCGCTTCGCGACGAGGTTGGCGTTGCCATGCCTGCCACTATAGAGTTAGCCACCTATGCAATGTTGATGGCATTATTTGTTGGCATTCCATTAGGATATTACGCAGGCATTCGCTGCTATTCAACGTCAGATCATTTAATAAACAGTGCAAGTATCACCACGTATTCTTTTCCAGTGTTTTGGTTTGCGCTGTTACTCATATTAATCTTCAGCTTGCAGTTAGATGCTGCGCCCTTGTCAGGGCGAATAAGCCTGCTTTATGACATTGAACCGGTAACTGGTTTTATTTTGATAGACATACTAGTAAGCAATGTCGAGAATAAGTCGTTAGCATTTAAAGATGCGCTGTCACACTTAGCGCTGCCCACATTCGCCATTGGTGCAATTACCACCGCCTCGATGATACGGATAACAAGGCGCTCTGTTATCGATGTAAAGCATCGTCCTTACATTGCAGCCGCTGTTTCTCGCGGACTTTCAAGTTGGCAAATTTTCTTTCGTCACGTGTTGCGAAATGCTCTGCTTCCTATATTGCCATTGATGGCAATACAAATCACAACGCTAATTACCAATGCCATGATTGTAGAGACCCTATTTTCGTGGCCTGGCATCGGTAATTGGTTAATACAGGCTATTTACCAGCGAGATTATCCGGCGCTTCGCATAGGCATGATGGCGGTATCAACCCTAGTTATTACATTGACTATACTCGTCGACTTATTTAATCGATTGATAGACCCAAGCAGAGAGAAATACGAACGTGCCACAGTTTAGTTTATACGACGAAGAGTTCCATCCGTCGCCGTGGCAGCGGACATGGGCTGCCTTTAAAGCGAGTCACATCGCTATGGTTGGCTTGTTTATGCTGGGCTTATTTGTCTTTTGTGCACTTTTTGCGCCTGTTATCACCCCATATGATGCAATAGAACAAAACATCGATGGCTTGCTGGTCCCCCCAAGCTGGATGGCTAATGGTGCCATTTCACATTTTTTTGGTACTGACGCACTGGGTAGAGACCTTTTTACACGTATTATTTATGGGTGTCGTATCACGTTGGGAACGGCGTTTATAACGGTTGTTTTAGCTATGCTTGTTGGCGTAAGTTTAGGAACGTTTGCAGGCATGCTGCGCGGTGTACGCTCAAGTATTGTGAATCACTTGCTTGATGCACTTATGGCAATACCTACACTACTTATTGCTATCATCATTGTCGCAATTCTAGGAACGGGATTGGTTAACAGTATGTGGGCCATAACATTGGCGCTTATTCCACAGTTCGTTCACCACACCCGAAGCTTTGTCCGCCAAGAAATGAAGAAAGAGTACATTATTGCATCGAAACTTGACGGTGCCAGTAGGTGGCAACTTTTCGTGCATTCTATTTTGCCCAATATGACAGAGATGCTTGTGGTCCAAGGTACATTGGCACTTTCTATTGCTGTTATCGACATTTCAGCGCTGGGCTTTTTGAGTTTAGGTGCGCAGTCGCCACTTCCAGAGCTTGGTGTTATTTTAGCGGACGGTTTGGACGTGGCCTATCTGGCACCATGGAATGTAGCTGTGCCTGGTATGGCAATTTTCTTTCTTGTACTGTCGATTAATATTGTTGGCGACGGTTTACGCTCAGCACTAAGAAAAAGAGTGAGTCACTAAAATGCCAATGCTTGATATCAAAAACCTCACCCTTGAAATGCAAAGTAGTGATGGAACAATTAAGGCATTAGATAAAGTCAATTTATCAGTGAGCAGTGGTGAAATCAGAGCGCTTGTAGGTGAATCGGGGTCAGGAAAAAGCTTAATTGTATCGGCAATTTGTGGCGCGCTGCCTAATCAGTGGAACCTTACTGCAGATCGAATGAGTTGGAACGGTGAAAACTTATTAGGCATGTCGGTGCAACAGCGCAGAGAAGTCATGCGCAGAGAAATTGCTGTGGTATTTCAAAACCCGCAAGCCAGCCTCGACCCGTCGGCCACATTAGGCGAACAGTTGGAAGAGAGTATTCCCGATGAATTTGTCGAAGGCACATGGTTCTGGCAAAGAGCACAACACCGTAAAAAGATTGCGATAAGCACGGTACATAAAGTAGGGATCAAGCACCACAAGCATTATCTAAGCGCCTTCCCTCACCAAATTCCCGCCGACATCGGCCAGAAATTTATGATTGCCATGGCGTTGGTATCACAACCAAAGTTACTTATTGCCGACGACCCTACGCGCGGAATGGAGCCCACTACCAAAACGCAAATTCTTAAGCTTTTTACGCGGTTAAATCAAACTCGCTCATTGTCGATTTTGTTTGTAAGTCATGACTTACTTGCGATTGCTAGCATGTCTCATTCAATGACAGTGCTTTATGCAGGGCAAACTGTTGAATCTGGCAAGATGAAGCATATTAAAAAGCGGCCATTGCATCCGTACACCAAAGCACTACTTGATAGTGCACCGAGTTTTCGAAAAGATTTACCACCAAAATCGCATTTACCGACACTTGGTGGTTCTATTCCAACTCTTCAGCATTTACCCATTGGATGCCGGTTAGGGCCTCGATGCCCAAGAGCGCAACGTGCCTGCGTGCAAACACCTGCAGTACGCCGTATTCATGACCATAGCTATAGTTGCCATTACCCGTTGCATATGGAGAAGCTGTAATGGACATCATGCAGGTTAAACAACTGACTTTTATTCACAACGAGAAAAAACGCTGGCTTAAGCGACCAGAAATCTTTCAGTTAGGCCCTGTGGATTTAAGTGTGAAACGAGGAGAAACCATTGCAATTATTGGTGAGAATCGTTCTGGAAAATCGCTGCTTGCTAAGCTTTTAGTTGGTGCCATTCCTGCTGATGCTGGCGAGATAGAAATAAATACGCATAAATATTTGGCGAAGTATCAATCTAAGGAAAGCCAACAAAAGCGTACGCACGACATCCGCATGATTTTACAACACAGTAGTGAGTCGATGAACCCGGCTGTGCCAGTAGGTAAAATTCTCGATGAGCCTCTTCGCTTAAATACGGATTTAACCGAAGCTCAAAGAAAACCCATAGTGGAAGATATGCTGGTTAAAGTCGGCCTACTTCGCGAGCATTATTATTTTTACCGACATATGCTGTCAGACGGTCAGCAACAACGCGTGGCGCTCGCTAGAGCTATTGTACTCAAACCTAAAGTACTTGTCGCAGACGAGCCTTTCGCGGCCCTAGACCCCTCGATTCGCTCTCAAACTGTCAATTTGATATTGGAGTTGCAACAAGAATTAGGGCTCGCCTTTATTTTTATTAGCCACAATTTGGGTATTGTTCGTCATATTGCCGATAGGATAATCGTGATGGAGAACGGTGAAATTGTGGAAGAAGGCAAAACTGAAACCATTTTCAGGTGGCCACAGCACGTGAGAACAAAGAAGTTAGTCACCGCTTACCAATCTTTAGTGCCCCAACATACTATTCGATAGCCGTTATTGCGTTTACATGGCGTTTACGTGGGCTATTGAGTAAAGAAAAGGGCAAGTAATAAAAAGGGCAGCTTCGCAGCCGCCCTTTTCATTATGTCGTTTTTAACCTTTTAAACTGCAACTTGGCTAGCCTACCAACGCGAGCAATATCCCCGCCGCTACCGCGCTACCTAACACACCCGCCACATTTGGCCCCATCGCATGCATTAACAAGAAATTGTGTGGATTAGCTTCAAGTCCAACTTTGTTAACCACACGCGCGGCCATAGGAACGGCAGAAACCCCTGCAGCACCAATTAGTGGGTTAATGGCTCCGCCTGACAATCTACTCATGAGTTTGGCCATCAGTACGCCTGCTGCAGTACCAATTGCAAACGCGATGGCGCCTAGCCCTAAAATTCCAAGCGTCTCGACAGTCAAAAACTTATCTGCTGAGAGTTTTGAGCCCACGGCAAGCCCTAAGAAGATTGTTACTGTATTGATAAGCTCGTTCTGAGCCGTCTTACTTAGCCTGTCGACCACACCACATTCTTTCATTAAATTGCCAAAACAAAACATGCCAACTAGTGGCGTGGCCGCCGGTAGGAACAAGATTGTTAAAAACAATACGGCAAGCGGAAAAATTATTTTTTCTCTTTGCGATACCGGACGCAACTGGCCCATTTTTATCTCGCGCTCTTCTTTAGTGGTTAACGCTTTCATTATTGGCGGCTGAATAATAGGCACTAACGCCATGTATGAATAGGCGGCAACCGCAATAGCGCCGAGCAAATCGGGAGCCAAACGTGACGCTAAAAAGATAGCTGTAGGCCCATCTGCGCCGCCAATAATGGCAATAGCGCTAGCGTCTTTTAGCGTAAACTCGAAACCGGGTACCCAATTAAGGGCAATGGCCCCAAACAATGTAGCGAATATGCCGAACTGTGCAGCAGCACCTAACAATAACATTTTAGGGTTTGCGATAAGTGCACTAAAGTCAGTCATCGCGCCAACACCCATAAAAATAAGCAAGGGAAACACACCCGTGTCTATGCCTATTTTGTATATGTAATACAACAGTCCTCCAGCCTCAGAGAAGCCTGCTAGAGGAATATTAGTAAGTAACGCACCAAAACCTATTGGCAATAATAGAAGCGGCTCAAATTTCTTTACGATGGCTAAGTACAATAAGCCAAAGCCCACCGCCATCATCACTAGTTGGCCCGCCTCAAAGTGCGCAAGCGCTGTGCTATCCCAAAGCACCATTAACTTGTCCATGAACTACCCCAATGCAATCAGCGCTTGCCCGCTACTTACGCTGTCACCCTCTGCGGTCATTATTTGGGTAACCGTGCCACTGAACGCGCTTCTGATTTCAGTTTCCATTTTCATGGCTTCAAGGATCATGACAACGTCCCCCTCCTCTACCACATCGCCATTTGAAACAAGTACTTTAAACACATTACCTGCTAGAGGCGCATCTATTGTTTGTGCACTAGCTGGCGTTTTTTCAGTGGTAGGCGCGGCTTGCGTTGTTGCAACTTCAGATACATGGCTTAGCGCGCCGCTAGGTGCAACTTGAACACGGTAGACTTTACCATCCACATTGACATCGTAAGTCTCTGCTTTTTGCTGTGATTGTGCTTCAGACGATACTGCTGTACTTGATGTCGCTCGGTTAGGTCCAGATTCTTCCTTTTCACTGGTCGTCGGAGCAGGCTCAAACGCATCAGGATTACCTCTATTTTCGAGGAATTTAAGCCCGATTTGAGGAAACAGTGCATAAGTCAATACATCGTCAACCTTCGCTTCGCACAGGCTAATGCCTTTTTTCTCTGCCAACGCGTCGAGTTCTTCACTTAATGCATCCATCTCAGGCGCAATATTATCAGCAGGTCGGCAGGTAATTGGTTCAGCACCGTCTAATACTCTTTGCTGCAACGCCTTATTCACCGGCGCTGCGGTTGCTCCGTATTCACCTTTGAGTACGCCGGCAGTTTCCTTGGTAATACTTTTATAGCGTTCACCCGTTAGAACGTTCAACACAGATTGTGTACCCACTATCTGTGATGTTGGGGTTACCAGCGGTATAAATCCCAAATCTTCACGGACACGAGGGATCTCTTTCAACACCTCTTCAAATTTGTCTTCGGCCCCTTGTTCCTTAAGTTGACTTTCCATATTCGTCAACATTCCACCAGGTACTTGAGCAAGTAAAATACGTGCATCAACGCCTTTTAAACTGCCTTCAAACTTACTGTATTTTTTTCGCACGTCTCGAAAATAGCTTGCGATTTCTTCAAGGTGAGGGAGGGAAATGCCCGTGTCGCGTTCAGTACCTTCAACGATAGACACCATAGTTTCGGTAGCAGAGTGGCCATAAGTCATGCTCATAGACGATATGGCCGTATCCAGCATATCAATACCCGCATCAATAGCCTTTTGGTACGTTGCTGTGCTAAGGCCAGTTGTCGCGTGACACTGCATTGCAATAGGTACGCTGACCGACTCTTTTAAACCTTTAATCAACGCTTCACACTCATAAGGCTTAAGTAGTCCAGCCATATCTTTAATACAAATAGAGTGAACCCCAAGATCTTCTAGCTGCTTTGCCATATCGAGCCACAACTGCAAGTTGTGTACAGGGCTGACCGTGTATGAAATAGTACCTTGAGCGTGAGCACCGCAATCGATAGTTGCTTTAATGGCGGTCTTAAGGTTACGAATGTCATTCATTGCATCGAAAATGCGAAATACGTCAACACCGTTTTCGTGTGCTCGCTCTACAAAACGCGTTACCACGTCATCTGCATAGTGACGGTAGCCCAGTAAGTTTTGCCCGCGAAGTAGCATTTGCTGTTTTGTGTTAGGCATCGCCGCTTTGAGTTTACGTATGCGCTCCCAAGGATCTTCTCCTAAATAACGAATACAGGCATCAAATGTGGCGCCTCCCCATGATTCAACCGACCAAAAACCAGCTTTATCCAGCTTTTCTGCAATCGGAAGCATGTCTTCTATGCGCATGCGAGTGGCAAGTAGAGACTGGTGAGCATCACGTAAAACTAGCTCGGTTAAGGCCAGTGGCTTAGACATGGTATCTCCCAAATTAATTATTTTTGTGAATTCTGACGATGTGTGTGAATAGCAGCAGAGATAGCGGCAATAACATTGCCATCAATACCGGGTTGGATAGCTTGATTGGGCCGTTTAGTCGTAATTGTGGCCTCTGAAACGTCCCCAGGGAATGCTTCACAGAAGCGTGCGATAAGATGTATACCAATGATAAGCAAGCCTAAAAAAGAAAATACAAATAGCATCCCTATTAGCATTAACGAGCCGGCTTCCAAAAGCAAACTTGCAACGGATTGTGAATTCATGTTCAACCTTGTTGTAGTGTAATATCAATGCGCACAAGTAGTGTGATTGCGTAAGCTGGACGCAATTCACGCTCATAAATGCGCTGATATAAGTATCATGGCAATACTAAAAAAACAACGAAATAGAATAAAAAACCACTATTTTGTCATAAAAACGCATTTTAAATCATTTTTTGATGCTTAAAATACATAATCTTGCAAAAAGAAAACTTACGACTGACTTGCATAGTCTATTTAGTATGCACAAGTATGAGAGAAATAAACAAGGAAAAAGAAAGAAGATAAACATAAAAAAACCCACCTCAATGAGGTGGGTTTTCTTATATGGCGCGTGTGGGATTACTCGGGCAATCCTGCCCTCGCCCCTTCGGGGCCGCGCTGAAGCGCGTTCAAATTCGTTCCCGACGAATTTGTCGAACCTCTTGTCGGTTCAAATCTTTCCAAACAAACATAAAAAAACCCACCTCGATGAGGTGGGTTTTCTTATATGGCGCGTGTGGAAGGATTCGAACCTCCGACCGCCTGGTTCGTAGCCAGGTACTCTATCCAGCTGAGCTACACACGCGTTAACTTGTATACTTTTGAATTTTACTTCAAAAGGTGACGCTTTTAAATAAGTGGCGCGTGTGGAAGGATTCGAACCTCCGACCGCCTGGTTCGTAGCCAGGTACTCTATCCAGCTGAGCTACACACGCGCAAAACTTTTTGTTGACTGCCACTATCAACGAATAATGGCGGAGAGGGAGGGATTCGAACCCTCGATACGCGTATATGCGTATGGTTCCTTAGCAGGGAACTGGTTTCAGCCACTCACCCACCTCTCCGGAAGTGCGGTGCATTTTACGGATTCACGGGCGCGAGTCAAACCTTTTTTATAAAGAAATTGTTCGCTCGCTGGCATTTTAACCGATTCGTTCAAAAAAAAGGTATTTTGTTTACCTTGCATACAGTTTTCTTTGATATTTCAACGCTAACCTGAATATTAAAAGCGAAAAAAACATGTAAAGCTAATGAACACTTCTTAAAAATTTAGCTCATTTTTAAAATTTTTTGGATTTTTTTTGAAAATATTAAGCGAATAATGCAGTCACTATTTTCAAAGCTAACTAACGCTGTTTATTTTACCTACAAAAAAGGCCAGCTATAGCTGACCTTTTCACTATGAAGACTTTGATGCCTTTATTCTGCAGATCCTGGCTGACCGCCTTTTTCCGCTTGAATACGCATATAAATCTCTTCACGGTGCACAGAAACTTCTTTTGGTGCGTTAACACCGATACGTACCTGATTCCCTTTTACACCTAAAACGGTAACAGTCACATCGTCACCAACCATAAGCGTTTCACCAACTCGACGAGTCAAAATAAGCATTCGCTTGCTCCTGTTCCTTAATACTGAACATATCCATTTAAGTTTGCTGCCACTGGCACGACCCAGTGATAGCGACAGTGATTCCCTGTTTCTGTGTCACTTCAAAAACCCACTGTTATATACAGAAATAATTATAGCTTATCCTGTAACCATGCGTTAACTGATTCTAACGCACCAGCAAGGTTTTCCGGCTTATCACCACCCGCCTGTGCCATATCTGGGCGACCGCCCCCTTTGCCACCAACTTGTGATGCGACGAAGTTTACAAGTTCGCCCGCCTTAACTTTGCCAGTTAGGTTTTTAGTTACACCAGCAATAAGATTCACTTTTGCTTCGTTAGCTACACCTAATACTACGATACCTTCGCCAATTCGGTTTTTAATGTCGTCCATCATTGCACGCAATGACTTGGCCTCTACACCTTCCAAATTTGCAACCAGTACTTTAACGCCATTTATTTCTACTGCATTACTAAGCATATCAGCACCTTGCTGACTCGCCAGTTTTTGTTTTGCAGAATTGAGCGCTTTTTCTAGTTCTTTAGTCTGATTTTGCAACGCTGTAACGCGCTCAAGCACATTTTGCGTATCAGTTTTTAACATTGCAGAAAGCGATGAAAGCGCAGCTTGCTGAGATTGTACTAAGGCAATTGCTTGCTCTCCGGTCACTGCCTCAATACGGCGAACCCCAGAAGCAATACCGGCTTCACTGGTAATTTTAAACAGGCCGATATCACCTGTGCGAGTAACGTGTGTGCCACCACAAAGCTCTACTGAGAACGGCCCCATTGTAACAACACGTACTTTTTCGTCGTACTTCTCACCAAATAATGCCATTGCACCTGATGCTTTTGCTTCTTCAAGCTCCATCAACTCAGTTGCAAGCGCGTGGTTTGCACGAATCTCTTCATTTACGCGGCGCTCGATATGTGAAAGCTGCTCTGCTGTCACTGCCTCAAAGTGAGAAAAGTCAAAACGAAGACGCGGCGCTTCTACCA
Organism: Alteromonas sp. 009811495; assembly: GCF_028865455.1. Taxonomy (NCBI): domain Bacteria; kingdom Pseudomonadati; phylum Pseudomonadota; class Gammaproteobacteria; order Alteromonadales; family Alteromonadaceae; genus Alteromonas; species Alteromonas sp. 009811495. Next base: position 1,201,816 of record NZ_CP113972.1, on the reverse strand, counting down.
ATGAGCCTTTCTGAGTAACATGTTCACCCAGAATTTCACGTAATGCCGCATGAAGTAAGTGAGTTGCACTGTGATTCTTTTTAATGGCTTCGCGATTAGCTGCATCAATGGCCGCCGTTGCGGTATCGCCTTTAGTCACTTTACCTTTCGCTATACCCTTGTGCGCAAACGCATTCCCCATTTTTTGCGTATCAGTTACCACAAACTCGCCGTTAGCAACACGAAGTACGCCCTTGTCGCCCGCTTGACCGCCGCTTTCGGCATAAAACGGTGTGCTGTCTAGCACCACAACACCTTCTTGCCCGTCGTTTAGTTCATCAACAAACGCATTGTCGGCAATAAGTTCAACAACATTTGCACTACCTTCAACATCGGTATAACCAGTAAACGCTGTTTCGTGTTCTATAGCCAGTTTAGTGTTGTAATCTGCGCCAAAGTTGCTCGCTTGTTGAGCACGAGCCCGTTGCGCTTGCATAGCAGCTTCGAAACCTTCTTCATCAATTTTCAGGTCGTGTTCACGGGCTACGTCGTTTGTTAAGTCTGTAGGAAAGCCGTATGTATCATAAAGTTTAAATACCACATCACCTGGGATAGTATCGCCCTCAAGACCTTCTAACGTTTCATTAAGCATCGCCATGCCACGAGCCAATGTTTTGCTAAACTGCTCTTCTTCAACACGAAGTACTTTTTCTACAACAGGTAATTGGTCAACAAGCTCTGGGTAAGCCTCGCCCATTTCTTTGGCCAGTGATGCCACAAGCTTATAGAAGAAAATGTCATTCGCGCCCAACTTGTAACCATGACGTACTGCTCGACGAATAATACGACGCAATACATAGCCGCGGCCCTCATTCGATGGCATAACGCCATCACAAATAAGAAAACTACATGAGCGAATGTGATCAGCGATTACACGTAGCGACTTATTTTCTAAATCATCAGAGCCTACAATTGACGCCGCTGACTTGATCAGATTTTGGAACAAATCAATCTCATAGTTGCTGTGTACGTTTTGCAAAATAGCAGAGATACGCTCAAGCCCCATGCCTGTATCTATTGACGGTTTTGGCAATGGTTCCATGGTGCCATCAGCTTGTTTGTTAAACTGCATGAATACCAGGTTCCAAATCTCAATAAAGCGGTCGCCATCCTCTTCAGGTGTTCCTGGAGGACCACCCCAAATATGCTCACCGTGATCGTAGAAAATTTCTGAACATGGTCCACACGGCCCCGTGTCACCCATTGACCAGAAGTTGTCAGAGGTGCTGATGCGGATGATTTTCTCTTTTGGCACACCAATTTGGTTTTCCCAAATATCAAATGCCTCATCATCTTCTGAGTACACGGTAACGAGTAACTTTTCTTTCGGAAGGCCAACTTCTTGCGTCAAAAATGTCCACGCAAATTCAATGGCTTCTTTTTTGAAGTAATCGCCAAAGCTGAAGTTACCCAACATTTCAAAGAACGTATGGTGGCGAGCTGTATAGCCCACGTTTTCTAGATCGTTGTGTTTACCACCAGCACGCACACAGCGCTGAGAAGATACAGCGCGTGTGTAACTGCGTTTTTCCGCACCCAAAAAGGTATCTTTAAACTGATTCATACCCGCATTGGTGAAAAGAAGCGTGGGATCATCTGCTGGGACCAGTGACGAACTGGCCACTGCTTGGTGACCATGACTTTTGAAATATTCGATAAACTTGTTACGCAAGTCAGCAGTTGATAATGTCATTGAAAACCTAACTTCCTTTATTCGATTAATATGATGTGTAACGCCATAAATTTACGATGGCTTCGCGAATTAATGCAGCATGCTGCACTGCGTGATAAACACGTATCGTAAAACGCGCACAGATTTGCGCAACGATATCACGGATAGCGCGTTTTTGTTAAGTCAAAGCACGCACTCTACCACACAAAAATGCCCATAAATGCGTCAAAAATGGCCATCATTCACTGAATCAATCGCCACTTACTGCATATTCGATGTGTTCTTGGTAAAAGCCTCTGTACTGAAGAAATTGCTTTTGTTTTTGACGAAGCCCAAAATCTGATTCAAAAAAGTCACCAAATTTTTTAATTTTTACGGCTTTGGCACTTTCAAACCAGTCTGGTTCTATTTCATCAAAAGCGCGACTAACACAATGCTCACTAACACCGTATTGCTGCAAGTCCAGCTTGATTGCACGTGGCCCTTTACCTTTCATATACAGTGCCCGTGCTCTGCTTTCGGCAAAGCGTTCATCACTTTGAATGTCAGCGTCACGGAATTCCTCTAATATGGGACTAAATGCTTCGCTTTCTATCCCTTTTAGGGAGAGTTTTCGAGCAATCTCGCTATAGCTATGCTCTCGTCGTGCCAGCATGCGAGTAATCGCGTCGGTAATGATTTTTCGATCAAACTCTGACATTTTGTGAACTTACTCTTTAATTGTTTACGTATTAAGAGCCGAAATTCGGCGCAACTGACCTCATTGAACTTCGCGGTTCATAGGTTCGGTAAAAATGAGTTAAACGTGCGTGTTGGCAATGAATTACACCATAAAAATAATCGACAATTTTGCGCAAATTAACGAGGCACAATGGAATTCGCTCGCACGTGATGCCGGGCCATTCTTACAACACGCATTTTTGCGTGCACTAGAACAAAGCCAATGCTGTACTAATGAAACCGGCTGGCAGCCATGCCATATTGTCCTTTTAGATAATGAACGCATTGTAACGGCAATTCCCGGCTATCTAAAGACACACAGCTATGGAGAGTATGTTTTCGATCACGCATGGGCTAATGCCTATCATCAACATGGTTTAGACTACTACCCCAAATGGATAAGTGCGATCCCATTTACACCAGTTACAGGGAAGCGTTTATTGGTTGCTAAGGGCATAACGCTATCTCGCCATTTACTTACTGAAATTGAAACAACGTTAAGACAATATTGTGAGAACGTTTACGGCGTGAATTTGTCTTCGCTTCACTGGCTATTCGACGATCAACGGTCCCCCTATCTTTCTAGCCATTCAGATTATTTATCTCGCTATAGTGTTCAGTTTCAATGGCATAACTATGGTTACGACAGCTTTGATGACTTTCTTCGCACACTGACTTCTCGAAAGCGCAAAGAGATAAAAAAACAACGGCGGGTACATGCAGAAAATGGCATTCACTTTAAGCATGCTTCGGGGAGCGACATTACCCCAGAGACGTTAATGTTTTTTGTCCAATGTTACAAAGCCACCTATCTGAAACGAAGTGGTCATGAGGGCTACCTGAATGAGACATTTTTTGAGCGCTTAGTAAAAACTATGTCCCAAAACATGCATATTGTTACAGCATTTGAGCACGAAAAACCTGTGGCGTCTGCATTGTTTTTCTTCGATGAAACTGGGCTTTATGGTCGATACTGGGGTTCATTGAAAGACATTAGCGGGTTACATTTTGCGTGCTGCTATTTCGAGGGAATTGAATTCGCAATTGCGAAGAAACTGCCTTTATTCAACCCCGGCACACAAGGTGAGCATAAAATACTGCGCGGATTTGAACCTATTTGTTGCCGTTCGTACCATCGTCTTTTTGAGCCTGCGTTTCATCAAGCTGTTGCGCAGTTTTTACAGCAAGAAACACAACATCTTGCTGCCTATTTTAATCAGGCACGGAATGCTTTACCGTTTAACAAGGAATTTGTGCCTACTTTAAAAACAACAAGTGTCATTAACCCTAACGACGACACTCATCATCACAACGAGAAAAACTATGAAACATAAACTTCTTGCCGTAGCGATAGCGGCCTCACTTGGACTTGCGGGCTGTGGTCAGTCAGAACAAGTAAAAGAACAAACAACCGCTGCCAAAACCGAAATGCCAAAAGGTGAAGCTGAATTAGGCTCTTTTGGTGTAGATTTATCAGCCCGTAATGAAGCCATTAAACCAGGCGATGATTTCTTTATGTACGCAAGTGGTACTTGGTATGACAATTACGAGCTCCCGGCTGATAAAACGCGCTTTGGCGCATTCACGGCATTGGCCGAACGCAGCGAAGAGCAAGTTAAAAATATTATCGATGGCTTAATGGAAAAAGAGTCACTCAACGCAGAAGAAAAGCTCGTTCATGACTTCTTCGTGGCCTACATGGACACTGATACTATCAATGAAAAAGGTATTACTCCCATTGAAGACGTGTTGACTTCTATTGATAGTATTCAAAATACAAAAGACTTAACTGCCGCATTTGGTAATAGCTGGCTTGTGGGTTCAACGTCGCCTATTGGCGGAGGTATGTGGTACAACCGTTTAGACCCCAATGAATACCAACTAAGCGTTGGCGTTGGCGGCCTGGGTTTACCAGACCGTGACTACTACCTAAGCGATGCAGAGCGTTTTGTGAAAATTCGCGAAGCCTATGTTGCACACATCGAACAAATGCTTGGTTTTGCTGGCGAAGAAAACGCGGCTGAAAAGGCGGCTAATATTCTTGCACTAGAAACCCAAATTGCAGAAGTACAATGGCCTCGTGAAAAGCGCCGTGACCGCGACCTTACCCTCAATCAAATTGAGCGCAGTAAACTGTCAGACGAGTACCCGGGCTTTGATTGGGATACCTATTTCGCGCAGACAGGTTACAAGGTACCTGAACTTAATATCACACAACCTGAGCCAGTTAAGGAAGTCATCAAAGTCATCAACGAAAATGATTTAGGCGACTGGAAGTCATACCTTAAATATCACACTATTTCGAACAATGCAGACCTTCTTTCAGAAGAGATTTACCTTGCGAACTTTGACTTCTTTGGACGCACACTTAATGGTCAGCAAGAGCCTCGCCCTCGCTGGAAACGTGCGGTAAGCCAAATGTCTGGCACAGAATCACTGGGCTTTGCGATTGGCAAAATTTACGTAAACGAGTACTTCCCAGAAAGCTCAAAAACACAAATGGCCGAACTCGTTGAAAACCTTCGCACTGCGCTGGGTGAGCGTATCGACAACCTTGACTGGATGGGTGAAGAAACAAAAGTTAACGCCAAAGAAAAACTAATGGCGTTTAATCCTAAAATTGGCTATCCAGATGAGTGGCAATCGTTTGAAGGACTAACCATTAGCGACAAAGACCTTATTGGTAATGTTCAGGGCCTGCGCAAGTTCTTCCACGAACAATCTGTCGAGCGTGAGCTTCAAAAAACAGACCGCAACCGTTGGGGCATGACCCCACAGCGTGTAAATGCTTACTACAACAGTTCATTCAATGAAATTGTATTCCCTGCAGCAATTCTTCAACCGCCATTTTTCGATCCTAATGCTGATCCAGCGGTAAACTACGGTGCCATTGGTGCGGTTATTGGACACGAAATGGGTCATGGTTTTGATGACCAAGGTTCAAAGTCAGACGCTAACGGTATTCAACGCAACTGGTGGACTGATTCTGACCGTGCCGCTTTTGAAGCGAAAGCTGATATGTTGGCAGAGCAATACAGTCAGTACGAGCCAATCGAGGGTAACTTCGTAAATGGTCGCAATAGCTTAGGTGAAAACATTGGTGACGTAGGCGGCCTTTCAATGGCATACCACGCATACAAGTTAAGCCTGAACGGTAAAGAAGCGCCAATCATCGATGGTCTGACCGGCGATCAGCGTTTCTTCCTTGCTTGGGCACAAGTATGGAAAGAGAAACGTACTGAACAAAGTATGCTTAACCAACTGCGCGCAGGCACGCATGCCCCGGGCCGTTTCCGTGCTCAAGCACCGCGTAACCATGACGCATGGTATGAAGCTTTTGATGTTAAACCTGGCGATGCACTCTACCTTCCACCTGAAGAGCGCGTTCGCATTTGGTAATAACTTAGTAAGTAAGTTACAAAAAAGGTAGGCTTTAAACGCCTACCTTTTTTATGTGTGAATTATTTGAAAAGTGCAATTCGTTATGTTGAATTTACTTCCCGTATTGACTGACAAGGTCCCTCACGTACTGCTTTACTCGCTCAACAGCAGGTGAAAAATCCCCACTTCCCACACTTCCCATCGCGTATCGCAACCAATATCCATCAATTAATGCCGCAGTAGACGAGGCTGCGTTTTTCACATGCTCTTTTTTGAGCAGTTTGCGATAGCTTGACGCTAAGTTACTTTCAAGTCGTTTGTGGTTTACGCTTTGCAAGCGATGGAGTGTTTCATCGTGCAATGACAGCGCCCAAAAATTAAACCAAGTGTTAGTTGCTGAGCTCGCACCTTGGGTTTGCGAAAAGTTGTTTTCGATGATGAAGTCGATTCTTTGTAGCGGATCGGAAATTGGTTGAGTTATTTTCAATGCATCGAGAAGGTGACGCATAGTTGCTTCAATCAACCCCTGCTTATCGCCAAAGTAATGGCTGATGATCCCTGACGATAATCCCGCCTTTTTGGCGATTAAGCTAATTGTTGTACTGTGGTATCCCACCTCTGCCATAACGTCTAACGTGGCTTCAATCAGCTGCTTTTTGCGAACTGGTTCCATTCCCACCTTGGGCATGCTACAACTCCAAACCTTCTAAATTAGCGTCTTTATTATCACTCTTTTTTATGCAGAGTCTCAAAAAATTCGCTCAAAAATTAACTATACCTGCGAAAGACTAGCCTTCGCAGGTATAGTAACACGATTAAAAGGTTAAGCGTGCGTTTACTGCAACGGCGCGCGGGGCGCCAATCCAGAATGCCCCTGGGGCAATGGTAGAGGCATAATCCTCATCAAATAGGTTATTTACGGTAAGACGTACTTCCAATTCATCAATGCCTTGGCCTAGGTTTTCTACAAACCCACCAATGTACAAGTCACTCACAATGTAATCTTCTACCTCAGCACTGTTATAAATATCAAGGAAGCGGCTATCGACATACTTTGTAGAAATACCCGCAAAGTAATTATCTTTTGCCCAATCTAAGCTCACTACAGCCATGGTATCTGGCGTACCAATAACGGTGTTACCCTCAACCGCTACCAATGAACTTTCAGGGTTGTTTTCATCAGCAATGGCGGTTTGAGCATCTGCTAAGGTGTCATACTGTGTGCCCGTTCCTCCGATAGTGGCAATGTACTCAGACTCACTGACAGTAACAGAGGTGAACAATGAAAGTGTGTCGGTTAGCATTACGTCAGCAGAGATTTCAATACCACTAGACTCGATACCACCCACATTTCGATAACCACCGGCAGCAGCTTCAAGGAAATCGATACCTGCTGAAGTTTCGTTACTGGTAAACTGAATACGGTCGTTAAACTCAATATTGTAGTAAGTCACACTTGCATTGAACCCCGGTGATGCGTATCTGAAACCCACATCGATATTGTCCGCAGTTTCAGGCTTTATGAAACGCAAATCCGTGTCGTCGCGTTCCAATTGTGCATCTTTAATGGCCGCGAAGTTTTCGCCATAACCTGCGAATACTTCCAGACCTTCTATAGGTAGTGGTGCCACAATACCTGCTGAAAGTAGCGTATCTGAGTCAGTATTCACATCTAGATCATTACTTGCATCAAAATTATCGTTCTTGGCAATATCAACATTGAATTTTTTCGCACCAAGTCGCACTCGCGCAAATTCCAGATCGAGTTCATCTTCGATGTAGTACATTAAGGTATCAACAGGGAAGCTTCTGTCATACTGCACCCAATATGGTGTCTGGTTGAAGTCGTAGCTGATCGCAGAGTTTGTTATCTTATGCCAGTCACGAGACTCGTCGCGCTCATAGTCTTCCCACCAGATACCAAAACGCATGGTGTTATCAAACTCACCAATCTTGGTGTACCAAATAGCATCGGCGTTAAAGCCAATACGTTGTTTGTTGTAGTGCGTATGGCGATACGAACCAACTGGAATTGCACCTTGCTCGTGGCAACCAGGGTCATACTCAGCACCAGCGCCACCATACGGGAACGTTAACGCACTTACGCAACCTTCAATTGGACTTAATTGATTGCCTGCCCTATCAACGAAATAGAACTGCCCGAGCGCTGCGCCGCCAAATACAGTATTGCCATTAATAAGTTCAGAGTGACCCGCATCACCATCATTAGCCACGTCAACTAAGTAAGGTGGCACCCAGTCTCCGCGCCCTTCATTATCGTGGTAGTAAGCATTTGTGGTGACATCCACTGCACCAACTGAGAAATCAGCTTGTAAGTAAGCAAATAGGTTTTCACGAAGTGTTGACCAACCGCGGCGGTAGGCTTGATCTTGATATGGAACACCTGTCCATTCATCCGTTAACTGATCCCAATGCGGATTTTGTTCATATTGTGCCAAGCCATAAATTCGCTGGTAGTTGTCTTCATGGGTATCGTCATATGATACATAGCCCGTTAGCGCCACGTCGTTAACCGTTGATATGATTTTCATCGCAACGTGATCGCGGGTATTTTCGGCAGCCTGCTGCATGAAGTCAGAACTTTCTTGGCTCGAAAGACTTATCCACGCAAAAGTATCTTTGAAAATTTCGCCGGTTTCGTAGCGTAGATAATATTTCGATGCATCAAATTCACCAGCAGTTACGCTGGTCACCAAGCCTTGTTCCATTGCAGGGTCTATCGTGGTGAAGTTTAGTGTGCCGCCTAACGCTTCATGCGAGCGCGATGCGATATCAGCAGTACCTTGCGATACTTCTACACCTTTTACATTTTCAGTGTCGATATAACGGTTAGCTTTCGCACCGCCACCATAGTTTGAATTGCCATTGGCTATACCGTCTACGGTCATACCGATTTGCTGCTCGTTCAAGTTAACTTGGAAGCCACGAATAACAATAGACGTCGACCAGTCATCTGCACCAAATGTATCACCCTCGTTAATTAAGACGCCCGGCAAGTTGTCTACCGCGGCCAGCACGCTACTCAAATTAGCCTGCTGCTTAAACATATCTTCACTAGTCGCATTGTTTGCATAAGAGACGCTACGCCCTACAACCGTAATCTCTTCTATTCGTTCTTCACTGTCAGCCACAGCTTCTTCAGCTGTTGCAAGTGACATTGACGATAAGGCAGCGAGTACTGCCAACGATACTTTGTGATGTGTTCCCATTGTGTGTTCCAGTCTTTGTTGTGTAATGTTTGGACCACACACTAAAGGAGCTTTGTTACAGTTACGTTAAGTTTAATTGAACAATCAATTAATAAAAATAAGGCTGTTCGAAAAATGATAAGTGATAAGCAAAAAAAAGCCCTCCAAAGGGAGGGCAAAGTAAAGGGAAAGGTATCAGTTTGTTTACGATTGCGCTGCGGCTTGGAAACTATGATGCTCGCTTCCAGTCCCGGCTACTTGCTTTTTTGCAAAAAGCAATGCCTCGTGCAAGGTGTCAAAATTAGGAATACCTGGGTGTGCTTCATTCACACCTTCCAACACTTTATTCACTTCTGCATTGGCACCGCAAATTACCAGTTGTCGCCCAGCAGCAAGGGCATCAGATGTTACTGTATCGACGGCCATTGCAGCTGACACATCCATTAACGGCACACGAGAAAAGTCTAATATAGTCACTTTAGAGCCTGGTTTTACGCGCTCGCGCACATGGTGACCAAGGTCGGCCGCCGCCCCAAAGCTTAGTGGACCACCAAAGCTAAAGATCGACACCTTATCTTTTAGTGATTCTAATAACTCATTCTCTTGTGGGTCATTTAATGACTCAGGTATTTTCTTAAGCTCTTCAATTTGCAGCTGTGCAATTTGCTTAACATACGCTAATGCTGCGAATACCACACCCACGCCAACAGCGGTGATAAGGTCAACAAATACAGTAAGCGCAAGAACCATAAGCATTAGGCCGAAGTCCCAACGCGGTCCTTTATGAGCTCGTTTCAGGTAACTCCAGTCAATAATATCCAAGCCTACTTTAACAAGAATACCCGCTAAAACTGCGTGAGGAATTTGCGCTGCAAGTGGGCTAAGGCCTAAAACAATAGCCAAAAGCACTAGCGCGTGAACCATGCCAGAGATGTTGTATTTACCACCACTTCGGATATTTACAACCGTACGCATTGTCGCGCCCGCACCTGCAATACCACCAATTAAACCAGCGAAAGTATTACCAATGCCCTGTCCAATAAGCTCTTTGTTGCTATCGTGACGTGTGCGCGTCATGTTATCAGCCACTAACGAGGTTAATAGACTATCAATTGCCCCTAGCACAGCTAGGATAAATGCAGCTTCTAGAATAAGTAATGCTTTGCTTTGGTCAAAAACTGGCAAGTGTAAGCTTGGCAAACCGGTAGGAATATCGCCCAACACAGGAACGGTCAGTGCTAAACTCACCAAGGTGCCAATAATAAGTGCTGCCAGCGCACCTGGTACGTATTTGCCCAGTGCAGCAGGCCACTTGTACGCAATCACTAAGGTGCCAAGACCAAGCGCAAGGGTAGCAAAATCAATATCTGCAAGTGCCGTAGGTAAGTAAGTTAGCGCGCCAATAGTTCCACCTGGCGGTTCGTGGCCAAGCAAGCGCCCTATCTGCAAAATAATAATGATGGCACCGATCCCCGACATAAAGCCTGATATAACCGGATAAGGAACAAGGCGAATATATTGGCCTACCCCTAAAACACCAAATATTATTTGGAAAATACCAGCAAGAATAACGGCAGTAAAAATAAGGCTAGCGTCGCCCGATAAGCTTGCGAACAAACCCGCAAGTACAACTACCATAGGCCCTGTAGGACCAGAAATTTGCGCTGGCGTACCGCCAAATAATGCGGCAAAGAAACCCACTGCAATAGCACCGTAAAGACCAGCCATAGGGCCTAGGCCCGACGCTACGCCAAGTGCAAGTGCCAGTGGTAAGGCAACGATACCGGCGGTCAAACCACCGGTAAAATCGCCACGTAAATTCGAAAGATTAATTTTAACCATAGCGACCGACCTTACTCTGCGCGAGCCAGTTGCTCTTCAGCAGCGGCTTGGTCCATAGCTACAAATTCACCGTTTTCACCGTTGTAGCACAAGACTTCACCCGATCCGATGTTATAAACCCAACCGTGAAGCATCACTTGGCCTGTTGCAATTTTCGCAGCAACAGCAGGATGGGTACGAAGATGCTGTATTTGCTGAACAACATTTTCTTTGGTTACTGCTTCTAAGTCTTCTAGTGATAATTTGTCGTGACCGCAACGTTCTTTTACTACGTCTGTTGCTGCACGGCAGTGTCCTAACCATTCTTTAACGTGTGGAAGCGAATCAAGACCCTCTGGATTAATTGCACCTTTCATCGCACCGCAGTCTGTATGACCACAGATAACAATATGAGATACACCAAGGGCTGCTACAGCGAACTCAATCGATGCTGTCATACCACCAGTTTGATTGCTGTGAGGAGGCACAATGTTACCCGCGTTACGGCAGATAAACAGTTCACCTGGATCTGTTTGTGTAACCAAGTTAGGGTCGATGCGAGAATCTGAACATGTGATGAAAAGGACTTCTGGATTTTGGCCAGTGGCAAGTTTCTGAAACTTAGCCTTTTTGTTCGGGTACACTTCTTTCTGGAATTTCGCTACCCCTGAAAATACATGATCCATAACTTACTCCCAATAATTTAATATTTATAATGATTATGTTAATACCTCAGTGTCACTTGATAGATTAATAGTTTAATATACCAGTTCGCGATAGCCATTTACTATCAGCACGTAAATAATCACTAGTACAAGCTTAGTAAAAGAACGGAATTAACACTATGCAACTCAACGGCAAAACCCCGTCAATCAACCAAATCAGGTACTTTGTTGCGGTTGCGAAATATTTAAGCTTCCGGCAGGCAGCAGGGATTTTGGGTATTAGCCAACCTACTCTGACCAGTCAGATTAATGCGTTAGAAACGACATTGGGTCTTAATTTATTTGAGCGTTCTCGAACTGGTACCCTGCTTTCGCCACAAGGTAAGGCGTTATTATCTGTTGCTGAAGAGGTATTACAGTCTTCACAGCGCTTTGGTGAAATAGCCCGAGACTTGTCAGAGGGAAATGTAGTGACCTATCGCTTGGGGATACCACCGACGCTAGGGCCTTATTTGCTGCCATTTGTACTTCCCGATTTACATAAACGCAAACCGGGCTTGCGATTTTATGTGCGCGAAGGTGCTCCAAGCGCACTTCAGCACGGCTTATTGCGGGGCGAGTACGATTTAATTTTATCTCCCATGTCAGGGGAAAACTCGCAGCTTATTACTCAGCCTTTATTTAACGAACCTTTGAAATTTGTTATTCCATCAGATCATCATTTAGCTGGGAAAGCGTACGTACGTCCTGAAGAAATTAGTGGTGAAAAAGTACTGACATTAGAAGACCGTCACCACTTCCACCACCAAGTTCAGCGTATTTGTGACGAAATTGGTGCCGATCTCCAACGAGATTACGAGGGCACCAGCTTAGATACATTGCGCCAAATGGTAGTAATGGGAATGGGCGTTGCGTTTTTACCAGGGTTATACATTCACTCTGAGTTGCACAAGCCAGAAGCGCTCCATGTTTGTGAAATCGCTGATATGCCAATTGAAAGACAACATTCTCTAGCCTGGCGAAATACCGCTCCGGGAAGACAAACATTTAGAGAAATCGCCGTCATTGTTAAGAATATTATTGAAACGCGACTTTCCAATGCGGTCGCAATCATCGACAAATAAATGGAAAGGGAACCGCAATGATTGACAGACAACACTTGCGAATCGTAAAAGCCATTGAAACACATGGCACGGTGACTCAAGCTGCGACCTCGCTGCATTTAACACAATCTGCGCTCAGTCACGCTATGAAAAAACTGGAACAAACCTACCAAGTCACATTGTGGGAGAAGGATGGGCGACGGCTACGACTCACGCAAGCCGGACAGAGTGTACTCGGGCTCGCCCAACGCGTGCTCCCTCAATTTGAGCACGCGGAAGCACAACTTGCGCGCTTCGCTCAAGGAAAACAGGGGATATTGCGTATAGGTATGGAGTGTCACCCTTGTTTTGAGTGGTTATTAAAAGTTGTTGCGCCATTCTTAAAGGCATTTCCCGATGTGGATGTGGACGTCATGCGCGCATTTTCGTTTGGCGGCCTACAAGCGCTTCATGGCTATGATATCGACATTCTACTCACGCCCGACCCGTTGCAGCTCGATACAATAACGTACACTCCCATATTCGATTACGAACAAGTGTTAGTAATGCACAATACTCACCCTCTAGCTGCACAGGCCTATATCAAGCCGCAAGATTTATCACAAGAAACCCTAATTACTTATCCTGTTGAGCTAAGTCGCCTTGATATCTTCACCCAGTTTTTAACGCCTGCTAACTGCACAGTTAAGCAACATAAAACCATTGAAACTACCGAGATTATATTGCAAATGGTGGCCGCTAACAGAGGCGTTACTGCCCTGCCGAAATGGCTTATTGACGAACATGATGATACTGACGTTTGCTATCGATCACTTGGGGAAAAAGGTATAGCAAAAACACTTTATCTCGGTCATAGGAAAGCTGAAGACGCGTTAGGGTTTGTCGATGAGTTTATAGATATGTCGCGGTGTCACCACCCTCAGTAACACCGCGGTTTAGGCGTGAATTAAATCTTAAATTGACTAACGATTTCCTTCAATTCACTTGAGACACTGCTCAACTGGGTTGCTTCAACCGCTAACTCCTCAGCGTGTTGGCTAGTGCGATCACTAAGCCCCGTTATAGCTACAAGCGACTTATTGATATCGTGTGCCACTTCCGTTTGCTGTTCAGTTGCTAGCGCAATATGTGTACTTTGCTCCTGCACAAGCCCGATAGACTGAGTGATATCCTGAAGGGTTAATACCACTTTCTCTGTTTTCTCTAAGCCTGTTTCTGAGCGCATTTTTCCTTGTTGCATAACGCCGTCAGTTTGCTCTGCCATGTGCTGCAGTCGCTCAACCATTCTTCTTATGTCTGTTGTAGACTCTTGAGTGCGGCTTGCCAGTGAACGAACCTCATCGGCAACCACAGCAAAACCACGCCCTTGCTCGCCGGCGCGTGCTGCTTCTATAGCGGCGTTAAGCGCTAACAAGTTGGTCTGTTCGGCGATGCTATTGATGACATCAATAACGGCACCTATATTGTCAGACTCTTTACTTAAACCACTTACTACTTCAACACCTTCATCAATGGCAGCGGCAAGCGCTCTTATTTCAACGACTGCTTCTTGTACTTGTGCGCTTCCACTTTGCACTAATGTGTCGGCTTTTGTTGCTGCCTCACTCGATTGTGCAGCGTTTTTTGATATCTCGACAACGGTCGCAGCCATTTCAGTTACCGCGGTAGATACATTATCTACTTGGCTGCGTTCCTGATTAATTTCTTTACTTGTTGATTGGCTAACGTCGCGCAAGTGTACTGCCGCTTCAGCCACCATTCGAGTATTAGCTGCTGTCTCGCGCAGAATAACCCTTAACTTGTCAGTAAACCTATTGAACTCCACTGCTAAAGCACCAATCTCATCGTTGCTGCTAACTTCTAATCGCTTGGTAATATCGCCATCACCATTGGCAATCTCTGACATTGCATTACGCATTTTTACCAAAGGCTGAGTTACCTTTGCGCTGGCAATATAAGTAATCAGCACAATAACCCCAATGATGACTAACGCTACTACTGTAGCCATTGTCATTGCGGTATTAATAGGGCTGTTGATCACACTGGCTGGAACTAAAATCCCAAGTGACCAATTCATTTCTGGCGAATTGATTTTGGCGTGTTCAAATACAACGAAATAGGCTTCGCCTTTCCAAGTAACTGGCACTATACCTGACGGCTTTTGTGCAATGTCAGCCGCCAATGCTCTAAAGCCTTCCGACTCGCTAAATACCTTATCAAAATCACTGATGGGGGAACTCAACGGCAAGTCAGAGGATTGCTTAGGGAAATACACGATGTTTTGGTTATCATCCAATAAAAACGCCGTTCCCTGCCCTTCGTAGCGAATAGAGTCGATGACTTTTCCTACGGTACTAATGAGAATATCAACGCCGCCAACACCTAATAGCTTTCCATTGCGAAAGATGGGCGTTTGTACAACGGCTGAAATACTGCCATCCTGAGAGTCAACCGCAGGCGGCGTAACATACAACTTGCCTTTCTCAACCGCAGTTGTGAACCAAGGGCGTTTAGTTGCAAAATACCCAGCATCAGGGTTTCCTGCATCCGGACCAGAAGTATCCACGCCTACTCGGCCTTCTTCGTAGAAATACTCACCTGTAATAGCAGAACCAAAAAAAGCAGACTTAATGACAGGATCAGCACTACTTATATTGTCAAACAACGTATAAATCGTTTTTGCATCGCTAAGTTGCGATTCTGATGCGCCTCGCTGAGTATGTTGCTCAAAAAAATCTTGAAAAAACGGACTACTCAGAAAAGCTCGCGCTACGCCACCATAGGTGGCAAAAAAACCCTCAACATCATTAGCTTCTCTTGCCACTAATGCGGTGACTTCTTTTTCAACCCGGCTTCTCGTGTTGTCTGCAACAGTATTAACGAGGAAAAATGCGGTGATAAGCAGCATAAGTGCAATGCTGCCACCGACGATTAGCATAAATTTTTTCTGTAATGATATGGACTTCATTGGTACTTCTCATTGTTATTAGTGGCACTACACAATGCTGCTGAGGAAAAATTGAGCGGAACACTGCGTATGCTTTATAGTTTGAATTTTGTGTATTGCGATTTGGCAGAAAACAACACCTAAAGAGGTGTTATACAAAGAGAAAAGAGAACGCCAAAACACATCCCTTACTTTGGAATAGATCGTGGCGTTTTACAACCCTGAAATTTTTTAAGACACCTTTAAGTATCGGTTAAATGCGCAGTACTTTGAAGCTTTAAGTATTACCACACAGCTATGGATTACGGCTTTCTTCACTTGCTCGACTGGCGTTATCTATGCGTTTTTGAATCATAGGGTGAGATTGGAACCAACTATTTGCTTCATGCTCATTACCAACTAGCGACTGAAGCACGCGCATAGCATTGGCGAAATCTTTGGGGTCTCGATTTAACACTCGAAGCTGCGCGATAGCATAGTTATCTGATTCCCACTCATGCGCTTGAGAAAACTGATTGTGCACTACACTCGAACCTACACCTAAAAATGACTCTAACGCACCACTTAAATCGCCAAAGAAGTAACTAATTGCCAAGGTAGCAAAAAGCGATTCCGCAACAAGCTGCATTGAGTGGTTATTCTCTACATGGCCAACCTCATGTAAAAAGATGGCGTCAAGAAGTGCTTGTTCTTTATCAACAAGGTTTACCAGCTCGTCGGTAAAGACGATTGTGCCGTCAGGCAAAGCAAATGCATTTGGCCCAAAGGACTCTGATGCCCTAAACATTACTCGGTAGCGCGGATTCTTCGTCGATATCTGTTCAAGCAACTCGTTAAAGCTATTCTGCATTGACTGTATTTCTTGCTCTGAGAGCGTTGAGACATCAAGCACGGAGTAATCAAGGGCACTCAGCGTTTGGTCGGATGCAATTTGTTTAACGCTATATGGAACATACGCTGCCAATGATATAGCAACTTGTGGGATGACATGTGCAAACACTACATAAAGTAATAGCGGGACTAGAATAACGCTGCCAATAAGCCAAGACGTTTTGCTTTCAATGCGAAAAATAGTCGCGCCTGACGGCCCATCAAGCCAATTGTCTAGCGGGCCAGTCGATGGGCACATCAACATATCGCCATTAGGCAACACTATCTCTCTGGGTAAGTCACCAAGCTTAGATTTCACTTTCACATCGCTTCGTGCCAATGTTAAGTGTTCATCGTCATGCCCTACTTTAACAATTAGCACATCGTCTGTAATTTCACAGATAGCATCAGAGGACGCCACACTGCCACTGTGATAATACTGAGCCTGGTACATCGCTGTTAACCCAATGCCACATCGACATCAAACAGTGTGGCAGCCTCTTCAGATACTGCGCTTGCCGAGCCTTGCTCACCGGCAGAGACTTCATTAATGCCCTCTAATACTTTGACTTGCGTTGCGTCAGCAAAAAACGCTGCGGTTCTTATTTTTACCCAAGGAATAGCGAAGCCTAAAGAGAATACGGTGGCGAGTATGTTGGTCAGACGCAATGTAATAAGGTCTGTTGCTGTCACCGTAGAGTTGAACAATGCAACGTTTTCTAAACGGCTATTCTGATAAATATGGTTTCGGATGCGAGCATTATAGAAGCCAGAAACAATTGCGTAGACAAACAGGTACATACCAAACATGGCAACTGTGAATACACTAAAGCCGTCTTCAGCGGTTATCGTTGACGACCCTGTTAATAGGCCCACAACAAAGCCTACACAAAGAAATAGCACAATTGAAATCAAAGCCGCAGCAAACACTACACCGTAGTATTCACCTGTGGAAAGCTTACTGCTAAATACCTTATCACCAAAGCCAGACTCGTCG
Source organism: Alteromonas sp. 009811495 (assembly GCF_028865455.1). NCBI lineage: Bacteria > Pseudomonadati > Pseudomonadota > Gammaproteobacteria > Alteromonadales > Alteromonadaceae > Alteromonas > Alteromonas sp. 009811495. Next base: position 1,184,392 of record NZ_CP113972.1, on the reverse strand, counting down.
ACTAGAAATGCATCAATCTTTTTAAGTACCCAAGGCATAAGCAAATAAAGAGTAAATACGCTAGCTATTGGAAGCAATACAAACAACATGAATGCTTCACCATAACGCCCTTTAAAGCTGAAACGCACATTTCTATATGCGGTCATTCTCATTCTAAAGCGCATGCTCAGGATAACGAGCATAGGTGAGAGAAACATCATAACAACAATCAGTGCGAATGCCGCCGCTGGGCTAACCGCGGATAACAAAAAGTAGGCACCAAACAAACACGCCGCAATTATGCGCCCTTTCAAAATTTGCAATGGTTCGGCAAGGTACGCAAAACGGTGGCCATCCAATTCGGTATTACTATAAAAGTAACGATTTGTGCGCACTTTGGCCCACGCGGAGTAGATACCTAATGTCACTATGCTTAGCAGCAAATTCACTATCCAAATAGCAAAAAACTCTTTGGTATTACCGTGAAATTTTACTTGCTCAGTACGGATCACTACATCATTTTCTTGATGTGATAAATCACTGTTGGCTTGTGCTTTACGCTCTGCAATAAGTGCGGTGATCTTAGCAGCACGTTCTGGAAATGCCTCTGCGTCAATTGACGATAAAGCTTGAATAAGCTCATCGGTAGAATAGGTTTCATAGTTAGGGAAAGTTGTGTTGCTATCATCCATAGGATACCTCTCGTCTTCCTTGATTGACGTTATTTGCTAACGCTCTTGTTAAATTTTGATGTTTCAAATTACGAGAATCAGCTGAAAAAAGCAACTCTCCACATCATTAATATGCCGTAATCAAGCGCCCAACTTACCACGTTCAATATTATTTTTTCCAAATGAGCATGTGGTTGTTTGCGGGCATGTCTATCACTTCAGCCAACGACAGTAGCCCTGCCCACTCACGCAGTTCGTCAATATCGCGATACCCTCCATACCCGCGTTCAAGCAGCGAGTGGTGAAACTCTTCATTGCTTTTAGCATTAAACTTACCATTTTGGGTAAATGGACCGTACTGACAAAATACACCACCCGGTGGCAACTGCTCACTTATCGAGTGCATTAACAACATCACTTCCTGCTTTTGCATAATATGTGCAGTATTGGCAGAGAAAAATGCATCGGCTCCAATATCAGGAAAACTATCTTCTCCGACTTTAAGTGGCCTTGGCCTTATTATGTTGGTTAGTGACAGCTCATCTATGTAGGCATTTATCCCTTGATGATATTGGACTTGGTCACTGGTGTGCCATACAAGGTGCCCTAAGTGTTGTGCAAAAAAAGTGGCGTGCTGACCTGTTCCACTGCCTATTTCAAGCACAACCTTTGAATTTGCAAACGCCCTTTCCAGTACTGCTAGAATGGGGCGCTTGTTGTTTTCACAGGCTTGACTAAAGGGTTTCTCAAACATAGCTGTATTATCAAATTCCGCTAGTCACTTAAATTGGGGCCAAGCCATTTTTCGGCTTCTTCCAGCGTCCACCCTTTGCGCTTTGCATAATCTTCAACCTGATCAGATTGAATTTTTGCTACCGCAAAATATTTGGCCTCAGGATGAGCGAAATACCAACCAGATACTGAAGCTCCTGGCCACATAGCAAAGCTTTCTGTAAGTTTCATACCTGTATGGGCTTCTACCGATAGCAAATCCCATATCAGCTGCTTTTCAGTATGCTCAGGGCAGGCCGCATAACCGGGCGCCGGTCTTATGCCGCAGTATTTTTCACGTATCAGCTCTTCGTTACTGAGATCTTCATCAGCAGCATACCCCCAATAGTGCTTGCGCACTTGTTCATGAAGGTATTCTGCAAATGCTTCTGCCAGCCTGTCGGCTACCGCTTTCACCATGATACCGTTATAGTCATCGCCGGCATCAATATACTGCTGAGCCAATTCATCTTCACCAATACCACCTGTGACAGCAAACGCGCCCACAAAGTCTTCAACGCCACTTGCTTTGTCAGCAACAAAATCTGCTAGGCAGTAGTTTGCAAACTTATCTTTTAGTGTTTGCTGACGAAGATGATGAGCAACACCTTGAAGCGTGCTGCGTGTTTCATCAGCGTAGATTTCTATATCATCACCCACGCGATTAGCAGGAAAAAGACCAATCACACCTTTCGCTTTAAGCGAGCCTGACGCTATTACTCTATCTAACATAGCGTTGGCATCGGCAAACAATGACGTGGCTTGTTCACCAACCACTTCATCTTGAAGAATACGAGGATATTTACCCGCCAATGACCATGTGAGGAAAAATGGCGTCCAGTCGATATACTGTCGAAGTACAGATAAATCCGCCGTTACCGGGGTTACACCTAGCGCATTTGGCTTAACTGGTGGCGTCGAAAAATCAGGCTTGAAAGCGTTATCTCGGGCCTGCGCCAAAGTAACAGGTTTGCTTCTTGGCTTTTTACGCGCATGTTGTTCGCGAACAGTGTCATACTCTTTGGCTAATTCGGCTGCATAGACATCTCTAGACGTCTTATTAAGTAAGCGCTGACATACCCCAACAGCGCGACTTGCATTAGGCACATATACCACTGGCGCATGATAATTCTGCTCTATTTTTACCGCAGTATGCGCTTTCGATGTCGTGGCACCGCCGATAAGCAGCGGTATTTCAAAGCCTTGTCTTTCCATTTCTTTGGCCACATGTACCATTTCGTCGAGCGATGGCGTAATAAGACCAGACAAACCTATCATGTCTACATTTTCGTCTTTTGCGACTTGTAAAATCGTTGCCGCTGGCACCATAACGCCTAAGTCGATGACTTCGAAATTATTACATTGAAGTACTACACCAACGATGTTTTTCCCTATGTCGTGAACATCACCTTTCACCGTCGCTAGCAAAATCTTACCGTTACTCTTCGCATCATCTGACTTTTCAGCTTCGATAAAGGGCTGTAGATGCGCCACCGCTTTTTTCATTACACGGGCCGATTTAACGACCTGTGGCAAAAACATTTTCCCCTCACCAAACAGGTCACCAACCACATTCATGCCGTCCATTAGTGGACCTTCAATAACATGTAACGGGCGTTCGGCCTGTTGGCGCGCTTCTTCAGTATCTTCGACGATGTAGTCGGTAATGCCCTTTACCAGCGCATGCTCTAAACGTTTATTGACGTTCTGCTCGCGCCAGCTCAAATCTTCTTTTGCCGCCGCTTTGCCATCACCTTGATAGTTTGGTGCAATATCCAGCAGGCGCTCTGTCGCATCACTGCGTCGGTTTAGAATGACATCTTCAACCGCATCGCGCAGTTCAGCAGGTATTTCATCATACACCTCGAGTTGACCAGCGTTAACAATCGCCATATCCATTCCTGCGCGTATCGCATGGTACAAAAACACCGAATGCATTGCTTCGCGAACCGGATTATTACCGCGGAATGAAAAAGAAATATTCGACAAGCCGCCTGAGATATGTGAATACGGACATGTTTGTCTAATAACACGAGTGGCTTCGATAAAATCTACAGCATAGTTATCGTGCTCTTCAATACCGGTTGCTACCGCAAAAATATTGGGGTCGAAAATAATATCTTCAGGTGGAAAACCAATTTCTTCAGTTAACAACTTATAGCTGCGCTGACAAATTTCGATTTTACGCGCTTGCGTATCAGCTTGACCGGTCTCATCAAATGCCATAACAACCGTCGCTGCACCAAAACGCTTAATCTGCTTAGCTTGACTTAAAAACTGCTCTTCGCCCTCTTTAAGCGAAATAGAATTAACGATAGCTTTACCTTGAACACACTTAAGGCCTGCTTCAATAACCTCCCATTTCGATGAATCAATCATAATAGGAACGCGACTGATGTCAGGCTCAGAAGCAATAAGGTTCAAGAAGGTGATCATGGCCTGCTTAGAATCAAGCATCGCCTCATCCATGTTGATATCGATGATCTGTGCACCGTTTTCAACTTGCTGCCTAGCAACATCAAGTGCTGCTTCATAGTCGCCTTCTAAAATAAGACGTTTAAATCGCGCCGAGCCTGTGACGTTGGTACGCTCGCCGATATTAATAAAGGTAGAAAATTCTGCGCTCACATGGCCTCCTAATGTACAAACGGCTCTAGGCCCGACAGACGCATTTTGGGTTCAAATTCAGGAATACGGCGCGGTTCCACGCCTTCTACTGCTTGCGCAATTTTTCGAATATGATCAGGTGTACTACCGCAACATCCGCCCACAATATTCACCAAGCCCGACTGTGCCCACTCTTTTAGGTGTTCGGCCATTTCAGGGCCTTCCATGTCGTACTCACCAAACTCATTCGGTAGGCCAGCGTTAGGGTGTGCTGAAATTAGGCATTCACTGATGGCCGCTACTTCATCAACATACTGTCTTAGTAAATCAGGGCCAAGTGCGCAGTTGAGACCAAATGAGAACGGGTTAATGTGGCGCATTGAATAGTAAAACGCCTCAGCAGTTTGTCCTGATAACGTACGACCAGACGCATCGGTGATGGTGCCTGACACCATCACTGGCAATGATATACCCAACTTATCGAAAACCGTTTCAACTGCGTAGGCGGCGGCCTTTGCATTAAGCGTATCGAAAATAGTTTCCAGCATGATAAGGTCAACACCGCCTTCAATAAGCGCTTCGGTTGATTCGCTGTACGCTTCTACTAGTTCGTCGAAGGTGACATTGCGTTTACCGGGGTCGTTAACGTCCGGCGATATAGACGCAGTTCGATTTGTTGGACCAAGCACCCCCGCAACATATCGCGGTTTATCAGGTGTTTTCGCAGTATATTCATCTGCCGCCTTTCGCGCTAAGCGTGCAGCCGCTAAATTAATATCGCGAGAGTGGGCCTGCATGTCGTAGTCTGCCATTGCAATCGTTGTGGCATTGAACGTGTTGGTTTCAATGATATCGGCACCCGCTTCGAAGTAGTCGCAATGTATTTGATAAATAATGTCAGGCTGAGTAATGACGAGTAAGTCGTTGTTGCCTTTAACATCGCAATGCCAGTCAGCAAATTGCTTACCTCTATAGTCGGCTTCTTCCAGTTTGTGACGCTGGATCATGGTTCCCATTGCGCCATCCAAAATAAGAATGCGTTTTTTAGCAGCCTCGCTGAGCGTTGCTCTAGCGCTAGAAACTATCTTGTGACTCACGTGCTACCTCTTTGGCTGTGATTTTTCAGCAAGCTGATTAAGATCATACGGGGTGGTCTGGTAAACGTAATAGTTTAGCCAGTTAGTAAACAACAAACTACCATGAGAACGCCATTGGACAATAGGCGATTTCGACGGGTCATCACCTTCAAAGTAGTTCTTGGGAATCGCGGGCGTCTGGCCCGCGGCGATATCTCTAAAATATTCGTCTTTAAGCGTTTCAGGGTCGTATTCAGGATGTCCCGTTACAAAAACCATGCGCTTATCATCTGATGCCACAACATAGGCACCCACCTCATCCGACTCTGCCACTACACTCAAACCGTCGACACTGTTGTACTGCCAAGTGTCAATATGACCGTAGCGAGAATGTGGCGCGTAAAACGAGGGGTCAAAACCACGTAATAGTTCATTATGAGGGTCATTAACCTGATGCTGATAGACGCCTGAGAACTTTTCTTTACGAAGCTGTCGCGTAATACCATAGAAGTGATACATGGCAGCATGGGCAGCCCAACATAAATATAGCGTAGAATTCACATGACGCTGTGCCCATTCGAGTATGGTGGTCATGGTATCCCAGTACTTTACTTCTTCATAATCAAGTAGTGCTAACGGAGCCCCGGTTACAATCAAGCCGTCGTATTTCTTATTCGCAACACTTGAAAAGTCATGATAGAAGGCGTCCATATGAGATTGTGGTGTATTCTTGGGCGCTTGATTGTCTATACGAATTAAATCGACATTTATCTGAAGTGGCGTATTAGATAGCAAACGAAGCAACTGTACTTCGGTTTCAATCTTATTTGGCATTAAGTTAAGTATGCCCACTTCAAGAGGTCGAATATCCTGATTTGCCGCTCTATCCATATCCATAGTGAATATATTTTCACCTAACAACACATTTTGTGCGGGCAATTGTTCAGGAATACGTATTGGCATAACAGGCTCCAGTCATAAAACACTATGACTGTATTGTGACTATTACCAAGAAGATGTCAACATCTTTACGTCTAGACGTCTAAACGCCCTTTTGAAGTAGTATGGTGCTTTATGGCGTTTGTCGATGAACCATCATCAACATTTCGGCTTCGGCACGAGGGATATCACAAGCTTCAATGATTTCATCAATGCTTGCCCCTTGTTTAACGAGTTCGGCTGCTCGCTGATAAAGCCTTAAGGAGGGGTCTTGCAGTTTCTGTTCACGAAGTTGATTTTCTAACTCCGTTTGTTTTTCATCTAACGATTGAAGGTGGCGGGTAATCACTAAACTTCGCGCCTGCGCTTCCGATTGCTGATTATTTGCACTATTAGCGAGGGCTTCAATACGCGAGAATTCAGCGCCATGAGATGTAGTCAGGTTATCTAAATCGGCGCGAAGACGGTTGTGCTTCACTGTCAAAAACCCAACCATCAACACAAGTATGCCAATGATCACTATCAGAATTAAGTCAATTGCGGTAGGCGCTACAAGCTGCCAATCCATGGGCATAAAACCTTTGAAGAAATGAAAAAAGGCACTAACAGTGTAAGTTAGTGCCTTAAATTACTAAATGTTACTTAGCTCATCCCATTCTTCATCGCTAAGCAGCTTATTCAGGTCAACAAGGATAAGCAGTTCGCCATCGCGGTTGCTCACTCCCTGAATAAATTTAGCGCTTTCTTCAGTGCCAACATTTGGTGCACTGTCGATTTCAGAAGATTTCAGGTAAACCACCTCAGCAACACTATCTACCAAAATACCGACCACTTGCTCGTCAGATTCGATAATGACAATACGTGTGTTGTCGGTAATTTCAGTGGGTGGCAACCCAAAGCGGGCGCGTGTGTCAATGACAGTAACCACATTACCGCGCAGGTTAATAATACCTAGCACATAATCAGGTGCACCGGGTACAGGGGCTATTTCGGTATAACGCAATACTTCTTGAACTTGCATTACATTAATACCGTAAGTTTCTTCACCTAAGCGATACGTTACCCATTGAAGGACTTCGTCGTTGCTGTCAGTGGCATTGTTATTTGTACTTTTGTCGCTCATGAACCTGGCTCCCAATACTATGGCGTCTGGTCGTTACTGCCTAAGCCTTTGTTAAGCATAGATATTAATTCTTCAACGTCAATTAACGCGCACATTTTTTCTTTAACCATCCCGGCTAACCAAGGACGCTTACCTGTGGACTCGCGCCATTTAACGTCATCACTTGTTAAACTGACCGTATTAACGAGCTTTTCACTCGCTAATCCCCACGCACTCTCACCTAACATTATAAGATATCGGTAGTTTAGCGATTGTGCGAGGTTTTCGTCATATTTTTCTGGCATTACCCATTTTGCTGAGTCAACTACATTCAGTTTAGACTCTCTGTACAACATTACACCCATAAACCAATCAGGCTTGCCGAATAATGGGCCAATTTTTTCAATCTGATGAATACCTCCAAGTGTAGTCAAAGGTACTGCTAATGTTAAACCTGCAACCTCAAAGAATAACGCTTGGAAATGAGAACCGAGACTATCCTTTAGTGGTATTTTTGCAGGCGCTACATATTCGCCCGCCTTTTCGTCTTCTTGAGAACGCGTTTCAGTGACGGGAACTTGCTCATCACTATGGCTACTTTCTTGTACTGGTTCCGCTAAAAATGAGGTAACGTCTTGTACAATTTTCTCTTGCTCGTCATCCACTGTATGAAAGCGCGTGGTAGCGCTTAATGCCTCTTCGGCCATTTTTTGGGATGCTTGCTCAAGCAATCTAGCCGTACGCGCAGTAACATCTTCCGGTGTTTCTGGCTCTTTTAGTAGGCTATCAAGATATGCCTCCATGACGTCTTCACGGGCAAAAGGCGATTGCTTGGTCATTCTTTGTTACTTCTCCAGCACTTTTAATAATTTTGCATAAGCCGATACACCGCGCGTCTTGGGATACGCCGCCGAAATTGGCAACTGAACTAAGCTTGCATCTCTGAAATGGGTATCAACAGGAATAACACCATGCCAAACCCGCTCGCCATAATCATTCATCAACCGTTTTCTTGATGCCAAAGCCGCGTTGGTGCGCTTATCAAACATCGTTGGAATGATAATGGTATCAAACGTTTTATCTAGTGAACGCCCCATTATTTCCATCGTGCGTATCATTCTATCGAGCCCCTTTAATGCAAGGTACTCGGTCTGCGTTGGCACTATTACCTTATGACAAGCCGCCAACGCATTCACCATCAAGACCCCTAACACGGGAGGGCAATCTATAATGGCTACGTCAAATTCGTTCTCTATTTTAGCGAGTGCTTTTTTCAACACTAGCCCCATTCCCTGCTCGCTCCCCATGGTTCTATCAAGCGTAGCTAGGGCCATGGTTGCAGGTAAGACATAAAGATTGTCGATTTTCGTAGGACTTAAACAGTCCATTACGTTATCGGCGGTTATGTTATTAGATTTAATAAAAATATCGTAAACAGAATGACTTGAAGCTTCAGCGTCGATACCAAAGTAATAGCTTAAGGAAGCATGAGGGTCGGTATCGATCATCAATACCCGCTTGCCTTTTTGCGCAAGCAACCCTCCAAGGCTTACCGTAGTGGTTGTTTTACCTACGCCGCCTTTTTGATTTGCTACCGTCCACACTTTCATGTCTATTATTCCATTACACGCTTGTCTAGCGCATTTCAGATTGTATACAGCTACTTATATCGTCGATATTGATACTCTTAGACGATATATTTTCTACCGCCACAGCTTGAGGCATGCCATATACGACACAAGAATCTTGATCCTGCGCCCAAATGGTCGCCCCTAAACCTTTAAGCGTGCGACAGCCTTCTCTTCCGTCTGCGCCCATGCCTGTTAATATTACGCCAAGTACATCACCGCCATAAGCGCGAGCAATTGAGCTAAACGTTAAGTCAACACTGGGTTTGTAACTTACTTTATCGGCAGCACTGGCTTCGACAATGGTAATCGTTTTGTTTACACCGGCAGATTCAATGATCATTTGCTTGCCACCCGGCGCTAAGTACGCGTGTCCCGGTTTAAGTACATCGCCAGTTTCGGCTTCTTTTACACTTATTTTGCAATTGGAATCTAAACGCTGAGCAAACGCAGACGTGAATGTACCCGGCATATGCTGAACAAGGACAATTGGATAAGGGAAGTCTGCAGGTAGCGGCGACAATACCTTCTGTAACGCGACAGGCCCTCCAGTTGATGCACCTATTGCTAAGCACTTATAGTGCTTGCCGCTTGGCCTTACCGAAGACACCGTTGGCTGTGTTGCCGCGTCTTTACGGCCAGACAACAAACCTGAACTTCTAAAAAAAGCCGGTTTAGGCGCATTTTCTGGAAGGCGTCTTGTTTCTACAGAGCGCATAACAGGGCGTTTAAGACCAACACCGCGTCGCGCAATAAGACGAACTTTTGTACACAATAAACGTGTCGCATCTTTTCTATCTTGCGCGATGTCTTCAAATTTCTTTGGCAGAAAATCGAGTGCCCCCGCTTCTAACGCATCAAGTGTGGCTTGCGCGCCATGATGGGTTAGCGAGGAAAACATCAGTATAGGAGTTGGACGCTTCTCCATAATGGCTTTTACCGCAGAAATTCCATCCATGATCGGCATTTCCACGTCCATTGTTATTACGTCTGGAGTGAGGGTTTCTAACTTCTCGAGCGCATCTCGCCCATTTCTCGCTTCGCCTACTACTTCCAACTCTCTATCGGCATCGAGAATTTCTTTCACTCGACGTCGATAGAAAGTAGAGTCGTCCACGACCAGGACTTTAAAGACCATGGATTACTTTTCCTATTATTACAGCCCTACTTTATGGGCTTACGGGCGTAACGCTTCAGTAGACTCGGTATATCCAATATAAGTGCAATACCACCATCAGATGTTATTGTCGCACCAGCCATACCCGGCGTGCCCTGTAAGAGCGCATCTAACGGCTTAATAACCACTTCTTCTTGACCAATTAATGCATCAACCACAAAGCCGACTTGCTGCGTTCCAATCTGTACCACAACAACGTGTCCTTTTTCTTTATCGATGTTCTTAGGACCACGAATCAGCCATTCCCCAAGGAAGAACAGCGGAATAGCTTTGGAGCGGACAATCATCGTCAGCTGACCATCAACCGTATTGGTTTTCTTGATGTCCATGTTAATAATTTCATTAACTGCACCAAGCGGTAACGCAAAGGTTTGTTTGCCTACCACAATCATTAAGGTTGGAAGTATGGCTAGAGTAAGCGGTACTTTGATGTCTAATCGCGTACCTTTACCAAGCTGCGAGTCGATATTAACGGTACCGTTTAGTTGGTTAATCTTGGTTTTAACCACATCCATACCCACACCACGGCCCGAAATATCACTAATTTCAGTTTTGGTTGAGAACCCAGGGGCAAAGATAAGATTAAAAGCTTCCACGTCTGACATACGAGCTGCAGCATCTGCATCAAGCACACCGCGGCTTATCGCAATTTCTTTAAGCTTTTCGGGATCCATACCTTTACCATCGTCTTCGATAGTAAGAAGGATGTGATCGCCTTCTTGTGATGCAGACAGCTGAACCGTCCCCATGCGCGGTTTACCGGCCGCTGCGCGGTCATCAGGCATTTCAATACCATGGTCCACTGAGTTTCTCACCAAGTGAACCAACGGATCGGCCAATGCTTCAACCAAGTTCTTATCTAGATCGGTTTCTTCACCAACCAACTCAAGGGTAATTTCTTTCTTGAGGCTTCGAGCGAGGTCGCGTACAACGCGGGGGAATCGACCAAATACCTTTTTGATTGGCTGCATGCGGGTTTTCATTACCGCGCCTTGCAAGTCGCCTGTTACAACATCAAGGTTAGCAATAGCTTTCGACATACTTTCGTCATTGCTATTAATACCCAAACTAATAAGGCGATTTCGAACCAATACCAACTCGCCGACCATATTCATAATCTGATCTAAGCGTTTGGTGTCAACACGCACTGTAGTCTCAGCCGGAGGTGCTGCTGGTGCGGCTTTTTTATCGTCTTTTTTGGGTGCTTCTTTCTTCGCTGCCCCAGCAGGCGCTGGAGCAGGAGCGGCTGCTGCAGCCTTTTGCGGCGCTGGACTAGCCTTAGGTGCTGCTGGCGCTTCGCTTTTCGCTTTGTTAATCGCGTCGGTAGCCGCTTTATCTACCACTGGCTCAGCGGGCGTTGACGATTGTTTGGTAGGACCTTGCCCCGAACCATGCAATTGATCAAGTAGCGCTTCAAACTCGTCGTCAGTAATTTCTTCATCGCTTGATGCAGATACCGGTGCCGCTGGCGCAGGTGCTGATGCAGGTGCTGCATCTTCGCTACCGCCAAATTGACCTTTACCGTGTAAATCGTCAAGAAGCGCTTCGAATTCTTCATCGGTGATGTCATCGCTATCACCGCCTGCGCTTGGTGCAGGTTCAGCGGCTTTCGCTGGCGCTGCCGCTTTTGGTGCAGACTGACCGGGAGCACTTGAACCATGAAGTTCATCTAGCAAGGCTTCGAATTCATCTTCAGTGATTTCATCAATGCCACCACCGTCACTTGACGACGATGTAGGCTCTGACTCTTCAATAACAAGTTCAGGCTCATCCTCAACCTCTGCAGGCTGAGTTGCACTGGGTGCAGTATCGCCAAAGATATTTTCGTCAGGAGATTCTGGGCGACTTAGTTTGTGTAATAAGTCGACAAGATGTGCATCTGCAGGTTCTAGAGGATCACGCGCTTTAACACGTTCAAACATCTCTACCACCACATCGGTGGCCTGCAAAATAATATCCATTAACTCCGGCGTGAGTGTACGTTGCCCGTTTCGCATAACATCGAAAACGTTTTCGGCCCCGTGGCATATTTCAACCAACTCAGTCAGGGATAGAAACCCTGCTCCGCCTTTAACAGTATGGTAGCCGCGGAAAATTGCATTCAGCAAATCCGCGTCTTCTGGATTGTTCTCAAGATCAACGAGCTGTTCTTGTAATTGTTCAAGTATCTCTCCAGCTTCTACTAGAAAGTCCTGTAATATATCCTCGTCAACATCAAACGACATGCGCCCGCTCCCCTAAAAACCTAAGCTAGACAAAAGATCATCTACATCATCTTGGCCAGAAACAACATCATCGCGATTTTCCGCGTCGATAATTGGGCCTTCCGCTTGTACACCATCATTTTTATCGGCCTTAACGCTAGAAGGTTTAGAATGTTCTGAACCGTCGCGCTCGCCAAACATGGTTAACATGTTTACTAGGCTGTCCTCGACTTCTTTTACCAAGTCGATAACGCGGCGAATTACCTGACCAGTTAAATCTTGATAACCCTGTGCCATCAATACTTCTGTCAGTAACTGTGTGAGCTTAGTTGATTGCTCTGCGCTTTCTTCAAGTAAGTTATCTAAATCTGCACAAAGCGCTTTGAACTCGCCTAATTCTATTTGGCGGCTCATTAGCTTTTTCCACTCAGGCATCACTTTCTCGATGCGCTCAGCGAGCGTTTCTGCAATTGGCATGCTCGCTTCTACTGCATCCATAGTAGTATTAGCAGCTTTTTCAGTTTCTTCAATGACGTATGTCAGACGAGACTGTGCATCAGGCATATCTTCGGTCGCAAGATTCTTAATGCGATCGTCAATCTGAAAATTATTGAGCGCATCATGAAGTTGACGCGTCAGTTTTCCTACTTCTGCAAACAGCTCAACATTCTCCTTCATTGAGGCTGCTTCAAGTAGCGCATTGGCAGAAGCGTTGTCACCCTCTTCAAGATAGGCAACAAGTTGTTTAGCTTCGTCCAATGTAATCGGAACGTTTACATTTGGTGACATCCAGTAAACCTCGTTTCTCTGGTGAGCGTCTGGATCAACCTAAACGTTCGAAAATTTTATCCAATTTTTCTTTTAATGTTGCAGCTGTGAAAGGCTTAACTACATAGCCATTTACGCCGGCTTGCGCTGCCGCAACAATTTGTTCTTTCTTGGCTTCAGCAGTAACCATTAGCACAGGCAAATGCTTCAGTTTGTCATCGGCACGAATAGCACGTAGCAAGTCAATTCCTTGCATGCCCGGCATATTCCAATCGGTAACGACAAAGTCAAAGTCGCCTTGCTGTAGCATTGGCAACGCCGTACTTCCGTCATCCGCTTCCTGGATGTTGGAGAAACCCAAGTCTTTAAGTAGGTTTTTGATGATACGTCTCATGGTAGAAAAATCGTCAACCACGAGAATTTTCATACTTTTATCCAAAATAGCCTCCAGTGAGGGGTTAATTGTTATTAATATCTATTCTTCGTCAGCTTGCCACGACTTCATTCGTGATTTGAGTTTTAACATGGCCTGACTGTGAATTTGGCTTACTCTCGATTCACTAACATCAAGTACTTCACCTATTTCTCGTAGGTTTAGCTCTTCATCATAGTATAAAGAAAGCACGATAGCTTCTCGTTCAGGTAATGTTGTAATCGCATGGGCTAACGCCTTTTGGAAAGCACCTTGCATCAAGTCTTCAAGTGGTGCGTCGCTACCCCGATTTTGTTCAGTCGAAATAACGTCCTCAGACACACCTAAATCTTCAATGCCAACCAACTTACCAGCATTTACTTCATTCAACATTTGATGATAGTCCTGCAAACTCACATTGAGTTTAGCAGCAATATCAGAATCTCTGGCATCGCGTCCAGTCTCGCCTTCTACTTGCGAAATGGCTTCTGTTATCGCGCGACCGTTGCGATGCACTGACCGCGGCGTCCAATCGCCTTTTCGAATCTCGTCCAGCATAGCACCGCGGATACGAATACCCGCAAAGGTTTCAAAGCTCGCACCTTTCGAGCCGTCAAAATTGCGAGCAGCTTCTAATAAACCAATCATGCCTGATTGAATTAAATCGTCAACAAGTACACTAGCGGGCAAACGCGCCATCAAGTGATGAGCGATACGTTTAACCAAAGGCGCATGTCGTTCGACTAACTGCGACTTATCGGTTTGTTGTTGATAAGCTGCTGCCTTGCTATTCAACGCTGATTTCCTACTGCTTTCTCTGCAACCAACTGTTCAATAAAAAACTCTAAATGACCACCTGGCTGAGCCGGGATTGGCCATGACAATGCCTTGTTAGCCAGTTGAGTAATTGCAACGGCAGCAGGCGAACCTGGGTAGGCATCGACGATAGCGGTTTGTTTGCGTACCGCTTTACGAATATTTTCATCAAACGGGACAGTTGCCACTAATTCTAGTGCAACATCCAAAAATCGACCTGTTACTTTACTTAATTTACTAAACAGCTCTTGCCCTTCCCGCACGTCGCGCACCATATTGGCGACCACTTTAAATCGAAACACACCGTGTTCGCGATTCAAAATTTTGATCAGCGCGTAAGCGTCAGTTAATGATGTAGGCTCGTCGCACACTACAACCATAATATCCTGCGACGCTTTAGAAAAGCTTAATACCATGTCTGAGATACCCGCTGCGGTATCGACGATGAGAACATCAATTTGTGAACGTAATTCACTAAAGGCGCGTATTAAACCCGCATGCTGAGTAGGTGATAACTCTGCCATTGACTGTGTACCCGATGTCGCTGGCGCAATCTTGATTCCATGCGGACCAGTGACGAGTACCTCATCAAGCGTGCATTCACCCGATAATACGTGAGAAAGATTTTTCTCGACGCGAAGACCTAACATCACATCGACATTAGCCAGACCTAGGTCTGCATCGAGAACCATTACACGCTTACCCTGCTTAGCCATAGCAATGGCGGTGTTTAGTGTAATATTTGTTTTACCGACGCCACCTTTACCTCCGGTGACGGCAATAACTTTGATTAACCTTGATTGCTTCATTTTTCTTAAGCTACTCGCTTGGTCGTCAATCATACTGCTTATGCTGTTTTAATGGCGTTGTTACTACTAGTATGATTCAAACCGTACTTTTTATAAAGCTTTGCAGCAGCAGAAACCAAAGATTTTGCTTCTGCAATCTTAATGTCTTCTGGTACTTTTTGCCCATCGGTGACATAACTAACCGGTAACTGGTACTCAACTGCAGCACTAAGCACCTCTCCTAAAGAGTAGCACTCATCTAACTTTGTGAAAATACAGCCACTTAGTTCAATTTCATCATACGCTTTAATTATTCTTTGCAGTGCAGGATATTGTGTATTTGCCTGCGCTACCAAATATTTTTTCACTTGTGGCATTTGACCATTGTCAAATTGCTTAATTTGTTTAATCAAACGGCTATCTCGCTGACTAAACCCTGCTGTATCAATCAATACTAGACGCTTGTGACGCAGTTGGAAAAGTAAATCTGCTAACTCTTCGCTGGTTTGTGCTTTTCTTACTGTACAGCCAATTATCTTTCCGTAAGTAGCCAGTTGTTCAAACGCAGCTATTCTGTACGTATCAATGGTGATCATTGCCACTGATTCTGGGCCGTACTTTTGGGCATATCGCGCAGCCAATTTTGCTACCGTGGTTGTCTTTCCCGTTCCAGTAGGACCCACCAATGCAACAGCGCCTTGTGCGGTAAGTATATCGTTACCTGTTACATTTATGCGATTAGCCAATAGGTTAAGAAGGTAAACCCACGCTTCGCGCTCATTGTAGTGAGCAGGCGTGTAATTTATTAGCTGAGTCGCAAGCGCATGACTTAAACCCATATCGGTTAAACGCGTTATCAAATATTGATGAACGGGTTTTTGACGCTTATTCTTCGCTTCCATCAAATCAGCCACCTGATATTGCAAGACGTTTCTTAGCGAGGCGAGTTCTTCTTTGATTTGAGCAAGTTCGTCTGATTGATTAGGCGCAGTTTCATCTATGCTTGATGCTTGATGTGAAGGAAACGCATCTGCTTGCTCATAGCGGCTCGCACGGGATTGAGGTTGAGGCTGAGCAGCTTCAACTTCATCAATAAAGTCATCAGAAAAGTTAAGGTGCGATGCAATTTCATTAGCATGCTGCGCATTGGCAGAGGTATCTTTTTGGCTTTGCGGCTGAGCGCTTGAACCATGTTGCTTTTCAAGTAGCGCTTTTAAACTGTCTGGGCCGTCATCACCGATGATTTCACTTAAGCTAGGAACAGCTTTCTGACCGGGCGCTTTAGAGGCGGGTTTTGGCACTGACAACTTAGCCTCTGGCTCTTTATCGTAAGCTGCAACAAGCTCAATACCGTCAGCCACTTTGCGGTTTGACATGATAACCGCATCGCTACCCAACTCAGCTTTTACTTGGCTTAACGCCTCACGCATATCTTTGCCGAAGAAACGTCTTATTTTCATTGCAACCTCTCCAATCGCTCAGTGTCAGATTATTGACCGACCGAACTGACTATTTTTATCTGCTTATCATCAGGCACTTCTTGGTACGAAAGTACGTGGAGCCCAACAACTGAATACTTTAAGAAGCGTGACAGCACAGGTCTTAGCATGCCTGACGTCAGCAATACCGCAGGTTCGCCTTCGAGCTCCTGCTGCTGACTGGCTTGTTGCAATGATTTTTGCAACTTGTCTGCTAGTCCTGGCTCTATGCCAGCACCATCTTCACCGCCCGCTTGAAGAGACTGGTGCAACATCTGTTCCAACTCTGGCGCCAAGGTTATGACAGGTATCTCTTTGGCGCCTTGTGTAATCTCTTGAACAATCAGTCGTTTCAACGAAATACGTACTGCAGATACCAGTACATCAGGGTCTTGGCTACGCGTACCATACTCACTTAAAGTTTGAACAATAGTACGCATATCACGAATTGGTACGCCTTCGAATAGCAACGTTTGCAATACTTTAACTACGGTACTAAGCGGTAAAATATCCGGCACCAGTCCTTCAACAAGTTTAGGATGCTGTTTTGCCAACATATCAAGAAGTTGCTGAGCTTCTTCATGACCTAATAGTTGATAGGCATTATTAGTCAGAAGCTGACTCAAATGGGTTGCCACAACCGTTGCGGCATCGACCACAGTATAACCGAGTGTTTGAGCATGCTCGCGCTTATTCGGTTTTATCCATACAGCATCGAGCCCAAAAGCGGGATCTTTCGTTGCGCGTCCTTCAAGCTTGCCGAACACCTGCCCTGGATTAATCGCAAGCTCCTCGTCGTGACTAATGAGTGAGTCGCCAATGGTCACGCCGAGCATGGCAATAGTGTAAGTATTTGGTTCTAAATCGAGGTTATCGCGAATATGTACAGGAGGAATAAGAAACCCGAGTTCTTGCGACAATTTTTTACGCACGCCTTTAATGCGTGTTAATAACTCGCCACCTTGTGACTTATCGACAAGCGGGATAAGGCGATAGCCAACTTCTAACCCAATGGTATCGACTTGCTGTACATCATCCCAACCCAGCTCTTTGACTTCTGGCGCAACGGTTTCATCCTTAACCACGTCAGGGACTTTAGGCTCGGCAGCTTTTTTCTTCTCTTGTAGTGATTGCCAATAAGCAAAGCCTGCAATCAAAAAAGAGAAACCAAGAAACGCAACGTGGGGCATGCCAGGAATAATACCCATAACAAAAAGTACACCAGCGGCAATATACAAGGCTTGATTATTACCAAGTTGACCACGTATCTCTTTGCCCATCTCCTGAGTTTCGTTTTCACGAGTAACGATAATCGCGGTTGCGACTGACAAAAGTAGCGATGGAATTTGCGCGACAAGACCGTCACCGATAGTCAGGATAGTGTAAATTTCAATGGCGTTTCCAAATGTAAGATCATGCTGAATCATACCAATGAATAACCCACCAACTATATTGATGAGCATAATGAAAAGGCCCGCTACCGCATCGCCTTTTACAAATTTTGACGCACCGTCCATCGAACCGTAAAAGTCGGCTTCTGCGGTAATTTCTTCACGACGTTGGCGCGCTTGATCTTGGTCGATATACCCAGCGTTCAAGTCAGCATCAATTGCCATTTGCTTACCTGGCATAGCATCAAGAGTAAAGCGAGCACTTACTTCTGAAATACGACCTGCACCTGCGGTTACCACTTTAAAGTTGATAATGAGCAAGATAGCAAACACCACGATACCCACCGCATAGTTACCGCCAATAACCACCGCGCCAAATGCTTCAATTACCTTACCGGCAGCGTCGCCGCCTTCGTGTCCATATAGGAGTACTACACGGGTAGATGCCACGTTAAGCGCCAGTCGCAAAACGGTCGCAATAAGGAGTACTAAAGGGAAAATACCAAAGTCGACAGGACGCTGTGTAAGCACCGCGACCAATATGATGACAAGGGAAAGTGCAATATTAAAACTGAAGAGTACGTCTAACAAGAACGGCGGCATAGGTAGAATTACCATGCCCATAATTGCCAAAAGTACGATTGGCGCACCTAAACCACTGGTAAAATTTTGCAGCTGATTTTTGTCGAAACGCTGAAGATAACCGGATAACTGCATCGCTTACTGTCTCACTATCAGAAAATTGACGCTTTTCACTATTCTGATAGGAACATTTCAACTAACGTGCCAGCTTTGATGAATAGCTACCACAGTCGCGTTGGATAAATAAAACGACGGGAATCCCCCCTAGAAATTACCGCCTGTATTCAGGTGGTATAGGCAAATCCCGTTTGAGTGGTCTGGGTCGTTTCCCCTTACCAGCGCGGTGCGCTTTAAGCTGATAAACATGGGCAAGCACTTGCGCCACTGCCATAAACAGCGCATTAGGTACTTCTTCATCGACTTCGGTAGAGTAAAAGATAGCACGAGCAAGCATAGGCGAAGGGATAAGAGGGACATCGTTTGCGGTAGCAATTTTTCTTATATGCATGGCAAGTTCATCAGCCCCTTTCGCCACGACAACAGGGGCGCGGTTGCCGCTTTCATCATATTTTATAGCAACCGAGAAGTGCGTTGGGTTAGTTACTACCACGTCGGCTTTTGGGACTTCCTGCATCATGCGTTTAGTGGCAGCTTGATACTGCAAACGACGAATACGGCCTTTAACCATAGGGTCGCCCTCGGCATTTTTGCGCTCGTCTTTAACCTCTTGCTTGGTCATTTTCATTTCTTTGTTGTGCTTATACATCTGATATGGCACATCAATAATGGCAATGGGGATCATACCGCAAGCAAGAATAAGAAATGCCCACTTAAGCATATCAAGGGCGTGAAAGATATTGCCGGGATACAACTCCATATCAAGGTGGAGTGCTTCATCTTGAAAGTACAATAGCGCCCCAATGGCCATGCCAATAATAAGCACAACTTTGGCGATGGACTTGAGTAACTCAACCAAGCCATTCATGCCAAACATGCGCTTAAACCCTTGGATTGGGCTCATTTTGGACCCTTTGGGTTTCGCTCCTTCCCACGTAAAGTTATAACCACCAAGGGCTATTGACCCATAAATTCCCGCTATCATGGCCACGACCATATACAGCAGAACAGGCGCACTTATAGTAGAAAAGGCTTCGCCCCATGCACCGAACATATGGGTAGTGTCATAGGTTTCATCGCGAGAAAGAATAAACATGCGCTGTGTCAGTTTAAACACCGACTCGGCTATCCAGCCGCCGAGAAACAGGAACATGAAAGCACTCACCACTAATACTAGGGTGGTTGAGAGTTCACGGGATCGCGCAATCTGCCCTTTTTTCCGGGCATCATCGAGTTTTTTCCCCGTGGGGTCTTCTGTTTTTTCGCTTGAATCTGCCATTTGTTTGCTCTATTTGCCTTTGTTGCGATAGGAGCAGAGCAACTTACAAGCACGCTGTAAACCCATCCTTGGGCGCTCTGCCACCGCATCCATGCGGTGGAAGGCTTGCAAGTCGCCCCGCTCCTCTCGACTAGTTTTTCATTTAGCTTGCTCGCAAACCTGTCATTTTCCGCGAACAATTTCTACCGCGACTTGTCTTATTTAAGGACAAATATTTAATAGCTCACACATAAACTGTTCAGCGCGAAACCATTGGGTTTCAAAGTGAGCGGTAAAATTATCGAGTGTTATCCAAATAATAATTAACCCCATTACCTGAGCAATCGAGAAACCAATACTAAAAATGTTGAGCTGTGGCGCCGCTTTGGTCATAACGCCAAACGCCAAATTTACAATAAGCAACGACACAATAGGCGCGAGGGATAAGGTCAATGCCGATACGAACATCCAGCCAGCCCAATGTGCAATGTCTCTGAATTGCTCACCTGTCCACCATGCTTCACCAATAGGAAACGCCTCGAAGCTCATCACAATCATATGGATCATGGATAAGTGGCCGTCAAGCGTCCAAAACAACAGCGTCGCTAAAATAAGATAAAACTGACCTACCGCTGGTACGTTAATACCATTAACTGGGTCGACAATCGAGGCAAAGCCCAAACCGGTTTGCATAGCAATAACTTGACCGGCTAGTACAAAGGTGTTGAGAACCATCATAGAAATAAAACCAATAGCAACACCAATGACAAGCTGCTGAATAACCACCACAAACGTACCCACATCGACCAAATTATTAATCGGAGACGGTGGAACAACGGGCATGATGATTAGCGTCAGCATAATACCCAACAGTGCACGTACCTGTGGTGGAATCGACTTAGCACTTAACCCAATCATAGCAACGAATAAGCCACTAATACGCATAAACGGAAGCAGCATGTCGGCTAAAAATTGGTTAATAACGGATAGTTCAACGTCCACGTAAGAAAAGCCTTAACCCACAACTTGTGGAATTAAATCAACCATGCGAAACGTAAAGTCCATGAGCTGCTGTACCAGCCAGTTGCCGCCCCAACTGAGAGCCAACAAGGTCACTAATAGACGAGGCAGAAAGCTCATTGTCTGTTCGTTAATACTGGTTGCGGCTTGAAATACCGCTACAACAAGACCAACAATAAGGCTCGGTACAATTACCGCCGACACGAGTACAATTACCATGTACATTGCCTCACGGAGTATTTCGACAAAGACTTCTGGTGACATAAGCCCTCCTAGACGCCCATACCGAAACTGGTGGCAAGGGTACCGAAAATAAGATTCCACCCATCAACTAACACAAACAACATAAGTTTAAACGGCAGCGATACAATCATGGGTGACAACATCATCATACCCATTGCCATTAGAATTGACGCTACAACTAAGTCTATGATCAGAAATGGAATGAACAACATAAACCCAATTTGAAAGGCAGTCTTTAATTCACTGGTTACAAAAGCTGGGATTAAAATAGTTAAGGGGACCTCTTCAGTATCGGCATATTTGCCTTCATCACCAGCAATGCGTACAAAGGTCTCCAAGTCTTTTACGCGAGTTTGCGATAGCATAAACGCACGCATAGGCCCTTTGGCCTGTTCAAATGCCTCTTTACTGGTCATAGCCTCATTAAGGTAGGGTTGTAATGCTCTTTCGTTCACCTCTTCAAACACCGGCGCCATAATGAACATAGAAAGAAACAAGCTTACGCCAATGAGGATCTGATTTGAGGGTGACTGTTGTAACCCGATAGCCTGACGTAAAATGGACAACACCACGATAATGCGCGTAAACGAGGTCATCATCATGATAAATGCAGGTATTAGACTTAGCGCTGTCATGATAAACAACGCTTGTAATGTCATGCTGTAGTCTTGGGTCCCATCAGCATTGGTGGTAACGGTAACGGCAGAGATACCTTGTTGTGCGTATACTGGCTCTACCATGAAAAAAAGAGCAAATACGGCAAAAGTTAACAACGCAAACTTACGCATCGGAAGATTCGTCCTTTTGATTTTTCTTATTGATATCAGGGTTCAATTTGCCTGCCATCGCAGCGACCAACTTTTGTTTAAAGGCGTCACCGCCCCCTGCTGCAGTTGTCCCCATCCCTTTTGAAGGTACGTCCAGGTTTTTCTCCAACTTGCTTAAATGGGAGATATTGTGACTGGTAACGCCGATAAGGTGCTGTTCATCCCCAACTTGAATGACCATGATTTTTTCTTTGGCACCAGCCACCATGCTTGCTACCACTTTCATTTGCCCACTGCCCATGGCGGTGACATTAAACCGACGCATTATATAAGCAAGCGCAAAAATAATAGCGACGACCAGTAAAAGCGATAGAAAAATTGACAGTACCGATGTGGGATTGGTAATGGATTGGGTAGATTGGGCGCCAGCAACTTGGCTAAATAACAGGGGCAGCATTGCGCAACCCCTTAGTAAATAAGAAGTTTTATCTGAGCTTCTTGATTCTCTCAATTTGACTAATAACATCCGTTAATCGAATACCGAATTTGTCGTTGACCACTACTACTTCACCATGAGCAATCAACGTGCCATTTACTAAAACATCTAATGGCTCACCGGCAACACGATCCAGCTCCACCACAGAACCCTGGTTCAACTGTAGCAGATTTCGAATACTAATTTGACTACGACCTACTTCCATCGAAATAGTCACCGGAATATCTAAAATAGTATCCAGCTTCTTTTTCTCTTCCTGAGTAATAGGAGCATCATCGGTCAACTCGTCTAGTTCAGCAACCTGAACGTCGCCGTTGTCGCCATCTTGTTCAGCTTCTGACTCGGCTTGTTCGGCCATTGCCGCTGCCCAATCGTCCATACCGTCTTCACTCATGGGAACTCCCCTTTACCTTACAGGTCTTCTTCGAGTACTTGTAGCTCGGCATCATTATCAATAATGCGCCCGCCACGGGTTAATAACTGTAGCTCAGACTTCACAGAAGTCGGTCTTGCAATTTTTTCCACTATTTTCAGTGCTAGGTTATCGCGCGAACGACCTAACTTCGCTCTGAACGTAGGTAAATCTTCAATGAGTACCGTAATCGTCTCGGGCATCTCAACCGGGATAATATCACCGGGTTTAAATTCCATGACTTCTCTTAGTGGTACATTCACATCAAGCATGTGCGTGGTCAGCGCCACTTTCACATCCATAATTTCATCACGCAGCGCCTTGCTCCAGCGCAGATCCGTGTCTTCTTTATCACTTTGCACACCGGCGTCGAGTAATTCTCGAATAGGCTCTAGCATTGAGTATGGTAGTGACACGTGGAAATCGCCACCGCCACCATCTAGCTCAATATGGAATGAGCTGATTACAACCACTTCGGTAGGACTAACAATGTTTGCCATGGCTGGGTTTACTTCTGAATCAAGATATTCAAAAGATACGTCCATAACCGGTGCCCATGCTTCTTTATAATCTTCGAAGATGATTTTAAGCAGCATCTGAATAATGCGGCGCTCTGTTGGTGTGAATTCACGGCCTTCAATTTTTGCGTGATAACGTCCGTCACCACCAAAAAAGTTATCTACCAAGATAAACACCAAACGGGCTTCCATGGTGATAAGTCCCGTGCCTTTTAAGGGACGAAAACGAACCATGTTAAGACTGGTAGGCACAAATAGCGTATGAATATATTCGCCAAACTTGATCATTTGAATACCGTTTATCGATACTTCAGCAGACCGGCGCATCATATTGAACAAGCTCACTCGCATGTGACGAGCAAAACGTTCATTCACGATTTCCAGCGTAGGCATGCGCCCACGCACAATTCTATCCTGTGAGGAGAAGTCGTATTCTAGTGTAGACGCATCGGAGTCGCCTCCACCGCCAACTTCATCTTCCTCGACATCATCTACCCCGTGTAACAGGGCATCGATTTCGTCTTGAGATAATAAATCACTCACAGTATTTACCTATTTAAATGTGTGATTAGCCACTTGAGAATTGTCACAGCGTTACTGCATGACAAAGCCAGTGAAAAGCACACGTTCGACAACATCTTTGCCTTCAATTTCTTGGAGTGCTTTTTGCACTTCACTCACCGCTTGCTCGCGCAATTCAATTTTGCCAGCTTCGGTAATAAGATCGTCTGCATTTGACATACTAAATGCCTGAAGCAAGGTCCCTTCGATAAGCGGAATATGTGTCTTTGCCAATTCTTCGTTATCGGAGCCTCGTACCAAAAGCTGAACTTTAATTTGCACAAGTCTGTCTCGGCCACTTCCCGGCACATTGAAAACAAACGGCCTAGGCATGGCAACATAAAGCGCGGTACCCATTTCTGCTTTACCACCAGCTGTCGCGCTCGCGGGTGCTGCAGCGGCATCGGCTTCAGCAAGTTGTTCGG
This sequence comes from Alteromonas sp. 009811495, assembly GCF_028865455.1. NCBI lineage: Bacteria > Pseudomonadati > Pseudomonadota > Gammaproteobacteria > Alteromonadales > Alteromonadaceae > Alteromonas > Alteromonas sp. 009811495. The sequence goes on along the minus strand of NZ_CP113972.1, from coordinate 1,160,186 downwards.
CTGCTGGCTCATCACCACCGGCAAACAGCAAAAAGTACGCCGCGGCACCACCACCCACTAAAACCACCGCAATAATGATGATTAACATCATCTTGCTTTTGCCTTTACCACCTTCCTCTACTTGTAATTCTTCTTCAGCCATGTGCAACTCATCAATTAAAACGCGAAAAACCGTATTATCGGGTTTCGGCCAAAAATGGCAATGTTTTACCCATCAAATACTCTGTAAGCAACACCTCAAAAATAGCAGTTTGCGCGCAGTATAACCATGCTACCAATTGCTAACGCATATCAAGCGGACAAATTTTATGCATAAAAATCGATACCGCCTTTTAACTCTCGCGTAACTGACTGCTCAATCACGCTGGTTCCACCCATTTCGTCGTCCATACCGTCATTATTTCCACGGTTTCCTCGACCCGATGAACTTCCGTCATTGTTATTTGCAAGTTGCTGGCCATTTTCACCGCTTGATGAATTGTCTTTTCTTACCTGCGCATCACCTAACTCGATGCCCTGTTCTTGCAACATATCCCTTAGCTTAGGCATTGCATCAGCTAGGGCCTCTTTGGCCTGTTGCGATTGAACAATAAAACTTACACTTGCGGCATCACCTGCCACATTTACGCGAACCTGCATGCTGCCAAGTTCAGGTGGGTCAAGTCGAATTTCGGCCATGGTATTGCGCGCGTTTACCATCCAACGAATCTTCTCATTGAGCTGTTGCTGCCCTTCAGGCTTATGAATATTGACAGCCTTGTCGAAACCTTCGAACTGCTGCTGTGATTTTGACGCCTCGGCGCGCAGCTGATTGTTTTCGTTCATAACGGTATCAACTTGTGCCAATTGCCCCTGCATTACCTGATGAACACTTTGCTGTGTTGTATTCATCAACTGTAAAAACTGAGAAGCCTGACTATCTACACGCGCTGTTAAGCTTGCCGCCACATCAGATGATACCGCGGCTTCTTTAGCAGCATCCGCAACAATGGCAGACAGGTCAATTCCAGGCTCTCTGCCTTGCTGAACTTGCTGCTGGAATTCGTTGATGCCCGCAATAATATTAGCCTTAACACTTTGCTGTTGAGCACCGTTTGGCATAGTCGCCACTATTCGGTCGGCTAACGCTTCAGTAGCCTTTTGCGCAGTTTCTGTAGGAAGCTTAGCAATTGCATTGAGTAATGAACCCGCTGCATCATCAGCCCCTATCGACACGTCATTTGCATTGTTTTCATTACCTGCTTTAATTTCGCTACCACCGCTCTGTTTACCGTCTGTTGCTTTGGCTTGTTCAGTTGCTTGCGCTAACAGCGCTTCCAAACGGCTAGCACTATCACTCCCCTCAGCCCCTTCACTCGTTTCACTACCGTCGACATTAGCAGCCTGTTGAATAAGGCTAAGAATAAACTCTTCTTCAGCGGTAAGGCTCAACGACTCAGAGGAGTCACCTTCAATCATTCTTGTTTCAGCGGTACTCGTTGCTTGGCTAGACTCCGTCTGCTCTGTGTTGAGTAACTGCGCAATTAGCGAAGCTAAGTCGTCTTCGTTTTTTACGTTAGTATCTGTGATGGTAGTGAGCTCACTTTGAACCGCTTGCTGCTCATTGTGTTCAGGCTCACCGTCTTTGCGGTTACTACCTCGCAATAAATCACCTAACGTACGTAGTGTATTTAACAGTTCATCCCCCACAGCATTTAATGACTCACTGTCGCTCGCGCCTTGCTCCTTAGCGGTTTGCAATTGTGACAATAAATGCGCTAAGACAGAGTCAACCGACTCGCTATCTACGTCTTCAGGTAGCTTCCAAAGTCTGCCACTCTCCTTAACTTTTATAACGCCATCCAAATCAGTTGCGCTGGTTACATTGTTTTGTGATGACCCGTCGGCGGCGCTGTCTTTTTGACGATTAGCAATGGTTTCCACATAAGCTATCCAGTCAGGCTCTCCCGACTCTTCTTTATCTGGCTTACCGTCGGGTGTACCGGGCGTAGTGATGACGCCAGCATCAGGATCTTTTTTCCCGCCCTCACCCAGAATATACGTTGTCTCGGTACGGTGACTAACGACGACATCCCCCTCCACTTCAAGCGTATCCTGTGGCTGAACGACATCTTCGCTTTCATTGTGCTGCGCTAGCTCAGGCGATTCTGAGTTGTCTTCTCCAAGCACACCACTCGCGGGCTTTGCCTTTACTTCTGTTTCGTGAGTTGGTGTTGGTGCGTCTGAGACCTTCTCGTCACTTGGTAAATTGGTATGCCCAGCATCCTTGTCCTTCCCTTCGCGAACTACAGAATGAGTTGTATTTGCAGGTGTATTTGAGGACGGTGAAGTTCGCTTTGGCTCTGCCTGGTTTACCTGAGTTTTTGCAACTTGGTAAAGACTATCAAACCCATTGCCTTTTTGGCTTTCGGCTTTTCCGTCAATTCCAGCTTCAACAGCTTGAGCTGTGCTGCTTGCAGCAAAAGGCAAAGCGGCAATGTCTGTTTTCTGTGCGGCAACTTGTTGCATAATCTTCTACCGTCCTACTTAGATAGCACTTTTATAAACGTGTGGTAACAGCGTTTGAAAGGCATTTGTACAATATATACAGGCGCTTACAATAAGGTACTGCGCCCGACTTGGCGCTTTGCGGCCATACCGCAAAGACTCATCCGTTTGTTCTTCGTAATGGTTTCAATAATCGTCTTTAAAGAGGCACTGCAAAGGGCGCGCCAACTGGTATTTAAATGGGAGAGCGCCATCAAAATCACATCAACATAGGTACAAATAGTGTTATAAATCAGTAAAATAGTAAAAATTTTAGAAAGGCGAATTCTTGGCGCGATAAAATCGCTGGGTGGCAAACTCGTCCATCATTGCTTGCTCTTCCTTTGCCGCTTTGCGTTGTGCTGCCACTTTCTTTTTATCCAGCAGTAAATTAACGGCCTTTACCTTTTGCTGCTGCTTAAGCCACATCTGCTTGCGCTGATCTGCCGCCATTTTCGCTCGTGCAATAACTTGCATCTGTTGTTCACACGCTTTGTCTAATTTGCCCACAAATGACAGATGTTGCTGGTAGTAAGTAGCCGTTACACCACCTTGACCTGTTTGTTGAATGCCTTTTATATAGTCGATGCGGTATTGTTCGAGACTAGACAGTTTTTGCTTTTGTTGATTTACATTTTGCTGAGCTTGTTGATAGAAACGCGCCTCACGTTCTTCTTTTTCTTTTTCAAACTCTGCAAGACGTTCTAGTTGTTTAGACATAGCGAGTCACAACTTACCCTTAACCTTGCCCAAGGCCTTTGGCAAGAGCGGCCATACCTTCTAAACTTTCGTCATAAGGCAGTACTTGCTTCATACCCTGCTGCAAAAACGCATTAATCGCCGGCTCTGCACGGATTGCTAAGTCGATGCGAGGATCAGAGCCCTTCGCATAGGCGCCAATTGAGATGAGATCTTGGTTTTGCTTGTAGTTCGAGTATACCTGCCTAATTCTTCGCGCCATCAACTGATGCTCTTCACTTACCACCATAGGCATTACGCGGCTGATAGATGCTTCGATATCTATCGCAGGATAGTGACCACTGTCCGCTAAGGTTCGTGACAAAACAACGTGACCATCTAAAATGGCGCGCGCGGCATCAGCAATAGGATCTTGGAGGTCATCACCTTCTGTCAGTACGGTGTAAAACGCCGTTATTGAACCTTGTCGCTCACTCCCATTCCCTGCACGCTCCACCAGCGCAGGTAAGCGTGCAAACACTGATGGCGGATAGCCTTTCGTTGCAGGCGGCTCACCCACTGCAAGCGCTATTTCACGTTGCGCCATGGCGTATCGCGTCAGTGAATCAATTAATAAGAGTACCTTCATGCCTTTGTCGCGAAAATACTCGGCGATAGTCACTGCTGTTTCACAGCCCTTTAGTCGCATCAGTGGGGAGGTATCGGCCGGCGCTGCAACAACCACTGCCCGTTGTCGTTCTTCTTCGGTTAAAATTTCATGGATGAACTCTTTTACTTCTCGACCCCGTTCGCCAACAAGCCCAACAACGACAACATCGGCTTCGCAGCCTCGCGTCATCATGCCAAGCAAAACACTTTTACCAACACCACTACCAGCAAATAGCCCCATACGTTGCCCAACACCCACGGTATTAAGGGCGTTGATTGCCCGTACGCCAACATCCATTGGTGTATTAATGGGGCGGCGAATAAGCGGGTTCATAGGTGGGCGTGTCGTCGGCGCGCGAGCTTCTGCCTCAATTGCACCTAAACCATCAAGGGGTTGGCCATTTCCATCCACTACTCGGCCGAGTAACCCCATGCCAACAGGTAATCCGCTTTGTCGATTAAGCGGCATAACGCGGCTACCTGGCACAATACCGCGCACGGCTTCTGTGGGCATTAGATAGGTGATGTCATCGCCAAAGCCAACAACTTCAGCTTCAATTTCGCCTTCGATGGTCTGAACCAAGCATTGACTTCCAACCGGTAATTGGCAGCCAACCGCTTCTAGCGTTAGTCCTATGCCTCGCACTAATTTGCCAGCAGCGACCACGGGAGGAGAGGTAACCTGTTTGGTCAATGACTCAAAATGATTGTGCCAAGGGCTAGTCATTTGATAGACCTTGGTTTAAAAGGAATTGTTCGATAACGTCGCGACAGCGCCGTTCAATCGAGACGTCAACCGCATTATGAGCTGTCGCGATGTCACAACCTCCTCGTTCCATTGCCGCAGATTCGATAAAGTTCCAGCCTTTTTTTGCAATCTCTTCTTCACCAAAATGCGCTTGCACAACGGCGATATCTTCAGGGTGCATGTGTATTTGATATTCAGTTTGGTTGATAGGAAGCGCTTTAATCCCTTCACTTAATGCTTGCTGGATAACCTGCGTGTTAGTGGTAACTTCTGTTTTAATCACCGCTTTAGCCAATGTAACTGCGAGTTTTACAAGCTGATCACGGGTTTCATCGTTAACTTGCGATAAGGGATCATGAAGTTTCTCCGCCAATAGTTGCCACACCTCAGCTTGAGTAGCAACTTGCTGCCTTCCCTCTTCCAACCCTTGCGATAGTCCTTCTGCCTGTCCTTTCTCTAACCCTTCGGCGTACCCTTTTTCTAATCCTTCGGCTTTACCTTCATCAAAGCCTGTTGTCTTACCCTCTAGGTGTCCTTCGTCGAAAGCTGCTTGTCGAATAGCTTCTATTTCTTGTGCCGTGGGCGGTAAGATCTCTTCCTCTTCTTCGGGGGGCTCGTATTTCCAATCAGAACGGCGATTTAGCGCGTTAGTGGGTTCGTTATCTCGTGGCGCATGAGGGTCGTCCACAAAAGGTAAATCCCACTTTTTAGCTTCACTTGCTTCGCTTTCTGAAAAACTTTTCTTTGCCGTCATTCTTTTACCTGACTTTTACGCCGTGGCACTCGCCCAGTTTGGCTAGTGACCAACCACATCTATTCGCTTACAGGAATTCTTCGCCGCCACCGCCGCCAAGCATAATTTCACCAGAGTCAGACAGGCGGCGAGCCACAGACAAGATTTCTTTTTGAGCGGTTTCCACTTCACTAATACGTACAGGACCGAGTGCTTCAAGGTCATCGTTAAGCATCTCAGCAGCACGTTTAGACATGTTGCGCATGATCTTATCTTTAAGCTCTTCGTCCGCACCTTTAATGGCTTTAAGTAGCGCATCTTGTTGTACTTCACGCAATATGGCTTGAATGCCTTTATCATCGACATCCACCAAGTTGTCAAAGACAAACATAAGGTCTTGGATTTGCTGGCTCATTTCTTCATCTTGCTCGCGGATAGCATCCATTAACTGCCCTTCGATTGCAGTATCTAGGTAGTTCATGATGTTTGCCGCCGACTTCAAGCCGCCCATTTTGGCTGCTTGTGTACCCGCTTGACCCGCAAACTGTTTCTCCATAATTTCGTTCAGTTCTTGTAGTGCCGCCGGTTGAACTTCTTCAAGGTTAGCAATTCGCATGAGGAGATCTAAGCGCACTTTCTCTGGGAACTGCGCCAAAATTTCTGCACTTTGCTCTGGCTCAAGGTAAGACAATACAATGGTTTGGATCTGCGGGTGCTCATTTCTAATGATGCTGGCAACCTGCTTCGAATCCATCCATTTAAGTGAATCGAGACCTTTGGCACCGCTTCCCATCAATATTTGATCAATTAGGTTAGCCGCTTTATCTTCACCAAGTGCCGCGGTTAGTGCCCGTTTAACAAAGTCTTGGCTTTGGAAACCAATGGTGCTGTAGTTCTGAATTTCTTCGATAAAGTGTTTGTGTACCGCAGTTATTTTTGTCTGCGTCATATCATCCACTTTGGCCATTTCAGTACCCAGTTTCTGTACTTGCTTTGGCTCTAAGTGTTTTAAAATTTGTGCTGCATCTTCTTCAGACAAACTCAATAGTAAGATTGCAGCTTTTTCGACGCCTTCTAATTTACTGACGTCGTATGATGGTTCTTCAACCTTGGCGAGTTCTTCAGCCATAATTACTCTCTCACTACTCGTCTTGCATCAACCAGCCCTTCACTACTTGGGCTGAGAGTTCTGGTTCATTCGCTACAAGTGCTCTTACTGCTTTAAGCACATCTTCATCTTTGTGTAGGTCTGGCAACATTAACGAGCCATCCGGTGCAAAGCCGACTTGACCTTCATCGAATTCTGAGGTCAGCATGCTTATTGTATCATCACCAAGATCTAAACCTTCATCCGCATCAAACTCTTCTGCGTCATTCGACTCATCAGGGTTAATTAAACGGCGTAGCATTGGACGAATCACAAAAATGATAAGTACTATTATAACTAACCCACCAATAACTAGCTTAAGAATTGGTAGAAAACCTGGCTGCTCCCACAAAGGTACATCTTCTATCTCGCCTGCATCCATACGAGTAAAGGGTACGCTTACCACTTCTAGCGAGTCCCCTCGCGTTACATCGAAGCCAATACCGCCTTGTAATAATCTGCGAATATTAAGTATTTCTTCCTGCTTACGTGGTGTTGGTGTTATCGCGCCGTCTTCACCTGCAACTTGCGTGTAATCAACCGCCACAGATACGCTAAGTCTACGAATAACACCCGTTTGTTTTTTAGTATGGCTAATTGTGGTGTCGAGCTCGTAGTTACGAGTCGATTCTTTGGCTGTTCGCCCTGGCATGGTCTGCTGACTGGCTGAGCCAGGGTTTTCAGGAATTGTTGAGTCTAATGGCGGTTGGTTTGATAGTGCGCCAGGAATGCCGCCAACACCACCACCCACACTATTTTCTTCCATGATCATTTCACTGCGCACTGCAGGTAAATCAGGGTTATAGCTACGTTGCGTTTGTTCCATGGCGGTAAAGTCCATGGTGACATCAGCTTGCGCAGTATAATTGCCAATGCCTAGTACAGGAATAAGAATGGCATCGATTTTCTCAAGATATTCTTGTTCGCGCTGACGTTCAATTTCGTACTCTTTACGCGCTCGCGCACTCATCGAGTCTTGTGATCCAGAGTTTAACAGACGACCATTGCTATCGGTAACCGTTACTTTTGACGGCTCCATGTTTTGGACTGCTGATGCAACAATATCAACCACTGCATCTACTTCTTCACCGGCAATCACTGAACCGCGCTTTGCGGTGAGTACAACGGTAGCCGAGGCCTTTTTCTCACGACGGGCAAACACATTCTCTTTTGGCATGGCCAACAATACTCGCGCCTTCTGGATACTCGCGATGTCTTCAATAGTTGAGGCAATCTGCTGCTCTCGAGCATGTTTGAGGCGTTCCATTTCTACACGTTGGCTTACTCCAAAGCCCATGTCTTGCATTATAATGTCGGTACCCGAATCACCCGCTTTAGTAAGCCCTTGACGCGTCATACCTAGGCGGATGTTCTGAAACTCATCACTACGCACATAGACCGTGTTACCCTCAAGCTTGTAGTCAATCTGATTGGCGTCCATGTAATCGAGGGTTTCTATTAGCTCTTGTGTCTCCATTTTAGCGAGTGGACGATAGTCGGGTTCTTGAGACCATATGAAAACAAAGATTGCGATGGCAACGCAGATAACCAGCACTACCACAAGCGCCACTTGGCGCATCATGTCTGTACTGCCCAAGGTGTCCATAAAACCAGACTTATTTTCTGGCTCGTTGTCTGCAGATTGATGTTGATCTGGAATAGTTAAGTTTGTACCTGTTGCTTCAGCCATAACCTACCCCATTTATACCGGCATATTCATTATTTGTTTGTAGGCATCAAGTACTTTGTTACGCACTTGTACAGTCGCTTCAAAGGCGATGCCAGACTTCTCTTTAGCAAGCATGACTTCTGCCAAACTTAGGCTCGGATCACCCATTTCGAAACGCTGTTGCATGTCTTTTGAATTCAGCTGCATGTTATTGACGCCGTCTACCGCATGCTTGAGCATGGTGGCAAAGTCGCTAGCCGATGAGTTAATTTCATTAAGCTGCTGAGGCTCATTAACTTGAAGACGAGTTTGCCCAATCATGTTTTGCATTTCTTGATACAAACTGTTGGCTTTAACGTCCATAACCACTCCTAGAGTTCTTACACAACACGCCGCTGATTTGGCGAATTCTTTATAGATAGGAGAGATTTAGCAATCACCTTGCCAACTTTATTTAGCGATAAAAATCAACAAGTTAACACAGAAAAACTGAAGAATGCCAAATTTATGACACGAGAATGGAAGAAACAACAAAAAACCGCCGCCCAGTAAACTGCAAAGGCGACGGCCGGCTATGAAACCAGTAAAAAGGTGCAACACAATGGCTATAGCCATTGTGAGTGGGGTATTACACTAAGCAGGCACTTCGATGCCGTCCTCTCTCATGCGCGCAAGCTTGTAACGCAGAGTTCTTGGACTAATACCTAGCTTTTCTGCGACATCTTTTCGCTTGCCATTACAAGAGACCAAGGTATCGAGGATAATTTGATGTTCTTGATAGCGAAGCTCTGAACCTAACTTGTTGTCTTCAACCTGCTCTGGAGTCGCATCAATAGTTACCTGAATATCCTCATCAATCATGAGATCGCTGGCATCAATTTCGCCGTTCTCACATAAGATGAGGGCACGCTGAACTACGTTCTCTAGTTCGCGAACATTGCCCGGCCAACTATACTGACTAAGCTTGTTTCGGGCTGCCGCACTTAATCTTATTGTACCCAAACCTTGTGATGAGGCGTGTCTATTCACTAGATGCTCAGCCAGCGGTACTATGTCACCGGGGCGCTGAGCGAGTGGACGCCACTCGATTGGAAATACATTTAATCGGTAATATAAGTCTTCTCTGAACTCACCTGCGTCTACCGCTTTTCTTAAATCTCGGTTGCTCGTGGCGATAACTCGCACATTCAATTTTACGGTCTTACGCCCACCAAGTCGCTCAACCTCGCGCTCTTGTAATACTCGTAATAGCTTTGCCTGTAGCGCTAAGTCCATTTCGGTGATTTCATCTAATAACAACGTGCCGTCTTGCGCTTGTTCAAACTTACCAGGACATGCCTGAATAGCGCCGGTAAACGCCCCTTTTTCGTAACCAAAAAGGGTTGCTTCCAACATATTTTCCGGAATTGCGGCACAATTGATAGCAACAAACGGTGCCTCGCAACGGGGTGATTGGTCGTGAATGTAACGTGACAACACTTCCTTACCCGAACCACTAGGCCCCATAACCATTACAGTTGCATCAGATTTAGCCACTTTGCGTGATAGTTCGAGTAATTTGAGACTTGTTGGGTCAGCAACAATTGGCGTGCGCGATTCTATCTTTTGTGCTGGCGCGTAACGTCCAACTAGGTTAAGTAACACCTCAGGAGCAAAAGGTTTTGATAAATAATCTGTGGCACCATCGCGCATTGCTTGCACTGCATCGTCAATCGTCGCATAAGCCGTCATCAATAAGACAGGCATGTTGGGAAACTTTGCTTTTATGCTTTTGAGCAACGTTAAACCGCTCATTTCACCCATTTGGATATCACTGACCACAAGGTCAACGTGGCGTGAAGACAGCACCATCAGCGCGGCTTCTGCACTGTCTGCATCTACAACGTCATAATTCCCCAACAAAAGCGTATCAAATAGTGCCTCTCTGAGGCCTGCGTCATCTTCTACAATCAAAATGGTTGTTTTAGACATCATTATCTCCTGATACTTATGCTACTTGCGTCATGGTATGACGTGTATCTATGGGTGGATTGCACGGAAGCGTTAACGAAAAGCAAGCGCCGCCATTTTTTACGTTGCTCACACTCAAGCTTCCGTTATGTGCAGTAACAACAGATTTCACTACCGCCAAACCAAGACCAGTTCCATGCGTTTTGGTAGTAAAGAAAGGTTCGAATATTTTTCTTTGTAGTGAGCGAGGCACACCTTCTCCGCGGTCAGTGACAGAAACGGTTAACTGACCATTGCTGTGACAGGCCTCAATACTGATCATTTCGTTTTTGGGCGTTACTTGGCTGGCATTGTGAATCAAATTCAAAACAGCGCCCTGTAATGCCGTCAAATTACCTGTTATTGATATGTCTTGATCAAAACCTGAAAAAGATAACGTTTGAGCGTGTTGAGCTGCCATAGTATTGGCACTCCCCTCAATAGCGGCGAAAAGCTCAGCGAGCCTTATCTGCGCGACCACTTGCTCTTCACCAGATTTAGCAAATAGCAGCATGTCGTTCACCTGACTCTCGAGCTCTTTTAAGCGGTCTGACAACTTATTTGCAAACTGAGTTTGTGCCTCTGCCGCTAGACCTTTTCGCGTGAGGTTTGAGGCATACAACATGGCAGCAGAAAGTGGTGTTCTTATTTGGTGAGCCAGTGATGCCACCATTTTTCCTAATGAAGACAAGCGCTGCATGTGACTAACACGCGCTTGTAACTGCCGTGTTTCAGTCAAATCGGTAATAACTATTAGCTGGCCCGGTTCATTTTCAAGGGGTGTTATTGAAAGCTTTACCCGTCGTCCGTCAACCAGTGATACTTCATGGCCATCGTCAGCACGCGGCTTAAAGGAACGGGTGATGATGCTACGCCAAACCTCTTCTTCAAGGGGTTCACCTAACAAGGCTTTAGCTTGCTCGTTGGCTTGACGGACAATACCTTTACCGTCAATAACGATGACGCCTGCAGGCATTACTTGCAACAAATGCTCTAAACGAGATGCTTGCAGTCGTAACGACGCAATATCATTAGATTTCGAGCTACACTTACCGCTTTGCGCAATCGCACTGTCAATTTCATCGTGCAAAAAACGATTTGCTGAATAGTCGGTTGTATTGTGTGTGCCTTCAAAAGCCATATTACCCTCGTCAAATTGCAGACGCTATTGAGATATGACTGGATAAAGCAGAAGATGTGCCAAAATTATTTACACAATAATTTCAACAAGATAAGAAAGAAATTAGGGAATAAAGCGTAACGTCAAAACCCTGACGTTACGCATCTTCAGTGCGTTGGATATCGTACTTGCGCATTTTCTCAACAAGTGTAGTGCGTCTCATGCCAAGTTTGTCGGCCGCACGAGCCACCACCCAATCCTGGTTATCCAAGGCTTGGCGAATAAGGTTAACTTCAAGCTCTGACAAGTACTCTTTAAGATTAACACCTTCTTCTGGAAGTGCTGATGATATCGTGCTGTTAGGCGCAACATCTTCATTGCTGCTATCTGGCTCTTCTTCAGGTTCTTGTGCAGCGGCTTCGGCGAACAAAGCATTGAACGCTTCGCGCTCAAGGATCTCTTCTGGATAATCAGGTTCGTAAGCTTGCACATCGCCGTATTGGTATTTTTCGGGTAAATCAGCAATATCGACAATTTGCCCAGGATACAAAATAGTCAGGCGCTCAACTAAATTAGACAGTTCACGTACGTTACCTGCCCATTCATGCTCCATAAGTGACGCTATTGCATGTTCAGTAAACCGAACGCCTTCTACACCATCACCTTGAATGCGACTATTAAGCTCTTGTAATAATAACGGAATATCATCTTTTCGCTGACGAAGAGCAGGAGAGTCAATTGGGAAAACATTTAAGCGGTAATACAAATCTTCGCGAAACTTATCTTCGCTAATCATGTTTTCTAGATTGCGGTGGGTAGCGGCGATAATACGCACGTTACACTGTAGAGGTTTATTCCCACCTACTCGCTCATAAGTGCGCTCCTGCAATACTCGCAGTAGCTTGACCTGCATCTGCATTGGCATATCGCCAATTTCATCGAGAAATAGCGTACCGCCCTCAGCTAGCTCGAAACGCCCTTTCCTAGCACTTATCGCACCAGTGAAAGCGCCCTTTTCATGCCCAAACAATTCACTTTCCAGCAGCTCTCCGGGAATAGCACCGCAGTTAACAGGTATAAACGGGCCATCTTTACGCTCAGATAAAAAATGTACGTTACGGGCAACAACCTCTTTACCTGTGCCCGATTCACCGAGAATAAGTACGGTTGCATCGGTTGGCGCAACTTGCTCAACTAAACGGCGTACAATTTGAATTTGCTCACTTTTACCCACCAAACTTCTAAACAAGCGCGTTTTCGCCCCTGAAGAACGTGAAAGGCCAGGCTTACGCCTTGTGTACTCTTGGCAACGGTGTATTGCCTGTGTCAAAACTGGGTAGGTAAGAGGTGTTGCTATAACACTCACTAAATTGCGATATGCAGATGCTTGGCTATTACTTTCTACCAAAGCCACAAAAGGGATATGAGGGAATTTTTCAACAAACCCTTTCACCACTTGGCTCGATGTGTGCTCAATAAGCACCGCATCAGCCCCACTATCTTGCAAATACCGCTCACCCTCATTAAAACTGCGAGCCTGGCATGACTCACCCATGAAGGTAACGATAGTTTCCAAGTTTTGAATAAGTTCCTGATTGTCACTAACCAGCAAAATGTTCTTCATCAATTCCCCGAGAACGCTTTGTTATTATTTACAGTTTAGCGCATTTACAAATTGTAACGGCAAAAGATCGCAGCGCAACAGCTGAATGAGGAAATTTACCAATAAAAAAAGCAGGTTGCCCTGCTTCTTTCGAATAATATTGAAAAATAATGCGTTAATTTAGCAGTGCAAGAACCTGACCTTCTTGCTGATTTGCTTGCGCTTGAACAGATATTGCTGCTTGACCACGCACGTCATTAGCCGCTCGATCTGAGGCGGCTTGTGCATAGTCTAGGTCTTGTAGCCGACTTCTTGCTTCTGCTGTATTAACATTCGCTTGTGTGAGGTTACGAGCAGTGCTTTCAAATCGGTTTTGCACTGCGCCGAGATCGCCACGCGCACCGCCAACCACTTCAATAGCATCGTCGGCTGCACTAAGCGCATCTTCAACACTTGTACCTGAGGTTATGTCGATTGACAGTACACCGCTTAGTTGCGACGCGATATCTTGAGTATTAATGCTAATCGACTGACCACCATTTGCGCCAGTTTGAAATGACAGTTCGCCATTATCAGAAAGTAATGGTTTACCAGCAAAGTTAGTTTGCTCAATGGTTTGACTGATGTTTTCTTGAAGCTGTGTAATTTCAGATTGAATTGCGCGGCGATCGCCGTCACTCAGCACACCACTGCCAGATTGCAGTGTTAATTCACGAATACGATTTACATCGTCGTTAATGCTCCCCAAGCCACCTTCAGCCACTTGAGCTACGGAAATGCCATCGTAAACATTGTTGATTGCTTGGCGATTGCCTTCAACTTCAGAAGTAAGACGGTCAATAATTTGCTGTGCCGATGCATCGTCAAGCGCATTGTTAACCTTTTTACCACTAGCAAGCTTCTCCATTAGAGATTCTTGCTTCTCCCGCACTTGGCCGAGAATGGAGGATGTTGAGCTGTCAATTTGCATGGCGCTTTCCTATATCAATTAACATTAAGAGTGTAGCAGAAAGCTGGACAAAATGTAGCCAACGAATCGTATAACAATGAATACCTTTAGATGCAAAAGCATAACCTCATGGATTTGATTGACTTGCCGATAAGCTATTGGTGTACAATTTGTTAATTTTCAGAGAGTAGCGCTATGACGACTGTAGTTACCTATGGCACATTTGATTTATTTCATATTGGTCATGTGAGGCTTTTAAAGCGCCTGCATAGCTTAGGTGACAAGCTTGTAGTCGGACTATCCTCTGATGAATTCAATACCGTTAAGGGTAAAAAGGTTGTTATTCCTTATGAGGATAGAAAGGAAATCCTACTTTCTTGTCGTTACGTAGACAGCGTGTTTCAAGAAAACTGTTGGGAACAAAAGCGCGAAGATTTACAAAGAGAAGGAGCCGATATTTTCGCCATGGGTGATGACTGGATTGGTAAATTTGATGATTTGCAGGATATCGTCAAGGTTGTCTATTTACCACGCACTCAAGACGTTTCAACCACAGAGTTAAAAACTGTCATTAGTGAAATCCAAAACGAAAAAATTCGCCAGCTACAAAGCCTCACTGAGCATTTAAATGCTTTAGTCAAGCGACTTTGATGAACAAAACTCTAGATTCAACCACGCCATTAAAAGTAGAGAAATAGAGCAGAAAAATATGAACGTAGCGATTATCCCTGCGCGAGGGGGAAGTAAGCGAATTCCTAAAAAGAATATTAAACCGTTTTGTGGCAAACCTATGGTCGCTCACGCAATAGAAAATGCGTTGGCAAGCCCCTATATTGATAAAGTTGTTGTTTCTACAGACGATGAAACAATCGCCAATGTAGCCGCTGAATATGGTGCCGATATACCGTTTATAAGGCCTGCTGAGCTGGCAGACGATTACACGGGAACCAGTCCTGTTGTTCGCCATGCGCTTAATGAACTTCTAGAAAAAGGCTGGGATATCAATTATTGCGCTTGTGTCTATGCAACATCTCCCCTCCTTACCACCTCATTAATCAATACGTGTTTTGAGATGCTAGATGGTGCTTTAGATGTAGACTATGTATTTACAGCTGCGCGGTTTTCATTTCCGATTCAAAGAGCGATATTACAAACCGAAAATGGCGGTGTTAAACCCTTCGACGAGTTTGGTATTACTCAACGCTCACAAGATTTACCTCCTGCTTTTCACGACGCAGGTCAACTCTATTGGGGCCACTATAAAACTTGGCTCGACACCAGCAAGCGTATTTTCGGCGCCAATTCAAAAATGGTCGTGATGCCTGATCATTTGGTACAAGATATTGATACCCCTGAGGATTGGGTAAGAGCCGAATTACTCTTTAAGTTAATGCAGACTGAGAGTCTTACGTGAAGGTTGTGGTTCGGGTAGACGGTACTGCGCAGATAGGGTTAGGCCACGTTATGCGTTGCTTAACACTTGCAAACCAATTCCTTCCCTTCGCTCGTGTCACCTTCTTATCATGCCCTCTCCCTTTTGCGTTACATCAACAAGTGGAGCAAGCCGGAATTACTTTGTTAACTGCGCCACCATTAAATAGCAGTGAACAAAGTACTCGTTCAGATTGTAAGCTAGACGAGCAAGCCCAATACAAGCACGCAAACCAATGTATTGATGTGCTTTCACGAGCGCATAACGACAGCATCGATATTTTAATAATAGACCATTACCAACTGTCATCTGCATTTAGCAAAACAATGCGTAGGTGTAGCAAACATATCGTTGTTATCGATGATTTGGCCAATCGACAACACGATTGCGACGTACTGTTAGATCAAAACCTCTATGACAATTATGAAGTACGCTACGAGCAGCTAGTGCCTAGCCATTGCCTCAAGCTACTTGGACCTAAATTCGCTATTTTACGTGATGAATTCTACTCGTCTTCTGTCATACCAAGAAAAGACAATCATTTTCTCATTTGCTTCGGTGGTAGCGACCCTTCAAACCTCACGGAGCGAGTAGTAGATACTTTACTTTCGTTAAAGTCCCTGACCATTTCGGCCGATATCGTGGTAGGCGCTGGATATACGCACACTGATTCATTGAAAACAAAAGTGAGTTCACTGGCAAATGTTACGCTTCATGTGGCATGTTCCTACATTGCTCAGTTGATGAAAACAGCCTCTACTATGATAGGAGCAGGTGGTTCGATGCACTGGGAACGTGCGGCGTCAGGCGTAGCGGGTATGATTATTACGCTAGCCGACAACCAAATTGAAACGACGCGCTGCTTACATAAGCAACAATGTTGTTTGTGGATAGGCAAAAGCGATGACGTTACTCAAGAAGACATTAGCGAAGCGATCAATTTTGCGATAAGTTCGCCCGAAAAAATGCGTAAACTCGCCGATAATGCGGCGTCGCTACTAAACAGCAATAAAAATCCATCTTTTGTAGTGGATACTATATTGAACAGTATTAAGAGGTAGTCATGAATCCAATCACAATCGGTGATATTCAAATTGGTCCTGGGCGTGCGCCCTTTATCATCGCAGAGATGTCTGGTAATCATGGCCAATCATTAGATAAAGCATACCGCTTAATTGATGCTGCCGCAGAGGCGGGAGCACATGCAATAAAATTGCAAAC
Source organism: Alteromonas sp. 009811495 (assembly GCF_028865455.1). Classification (NCBI taxonomy): domain Bacteria; kingdom Pseudomonadati; phylum Pseudomonadota; class Gammaproteobacteria; order Alteromonadales; family Alteromonadaceae; genus Alteromonas; species Alteromonas sp. 009811495. The sequence continues at coordinate 1,143,702 of NZ_CP113972.1, read as the reverse complement.
CTATACACCAGACACCATTACATTAGATTGCCATGAGGGCGAGTTTTTTATCGAAGATCCCAATAGCCTTTGGAAGGGAAATTCTCTTTACAACTTGTATAAAGAAGCGATGACGCCATGGGAATGGCACAAAGAGCTTTTCGACTATGCAAAAGAAAAAGGGCTGTTGGCTTTCAGTACGCCTTTTGATTTAACCGCAGTCGATTTTTTGGAAACACTAAATCCTCCCTGTTATAAAGTTGCTTCTTTTGAAAACACCGACCACGCTATTTTGGCTGCGGTGGCAAAAACAGGAAAACCTGTGATTGTGTCCACCGGCATGGCCAGTCAATCTGAAATAGCTGAATCTGTAGAGGTACTTCGCGCCAATGGTTGCAAAGACCTTGTGTTACTCAAATGCACCAGTAATTATCCGGCGAACCCAGTAGACGCCAACCTAAAAACGATTCCACATTTAAGTGAACTCTTCGACTGTCAGGTTGGGCTTTCCGATCATACACCTGGCGTGGGTGTAGCTGTCGCTGCAGTTGCGCTTGGCGCGACCGTAATTGAAAAGCATTTTGTGCTTGATAGAAAGGGTGGTGAAGTCGACGCAGAGTTCTCGCTTGAACCACATGAAATTAAGTTATTGGTCGAAGAGACAGCCCGTGCCGCAGTGGCTATCGGCAAAGTAAGTTATGGCGCAACAGAGCGTGAAAAGGCCTCTTTAGTGCATCGACGTTCTTTATATATCGCCCATGACATGAAAGCAGGTGACACACTTACGGCGGAAAATTTACGCTCAGTTCGTCCGGGACTTGGTTTACCGCCTAAATACTTGCCGCTCTTACTTGGAAAACAAATAAAATGTGATGCTCCTAAAGGGACCCCTATGAGTTGGGAGCTACTGTAACATGAAAGTAATTCTGTTCGGTGCAAGTAAAGCGGGTGAGAACTATATTTCCAATCATCCCAATATTGAAGTATTGGCGTTTGCCGATAACGATAGTGCCAAGCACGGTTCTAGTTTTATGGGTTACCCTGTTATTGCTCCGGCAGACATTTCAAGTTACGACATCGACAACATAATTATTACCAGTCAGTGGATTGACCAAATACACGGTCAACTCACTAATGACTTATGTATTCCCAAAGCTAAAGTGATTGTTCCGAGCAAACAAGCTGTGAAAGCCGCACTGCCTTTTGAAGACAAAGGGACGCTTTCTTTCGCTCAAACTTTATTGCGAACGTTAAATCGCTTTTGCCAAACGCGAGATATCGTATTTTGTTTAGACTCAGGCACACTATTAGGCGCGGTAAGAGACAAAGGGCTTATTGCATGGGACGACGATATTGACCTTGCTGTCGACAAAACAAATTTTGCTAAGCTGCAATCTGCGCTACCCGAGCTTAGTAAAATGTTAACTGAACAATTTGATGTAGATTGGAACATTGTGATTATCAATGTAAACGGCATTGATTCATGTATCAATTTAGAGTTTGCGAATTCAAGTACCAGTGCATACGTACAATTTGATGTCAGCATTCAATGCAGAGAATCGCTCGAAGGTTATTCAGAACTATTATCCTCTGGTGGATTATTTTTCGCGCCAGCAAAGCACTTCGACAACTATGAGCCAATTACTTTTCTAGACGAAACGTTTTTGGCCCCCTTTGATAAAGAAGGCTTTTTGACTTTTATGTACGGGGCATGGGAAACGCCTAAAAAAACAACTCAAATCACCGAATATGAAAACCGTCGGGCATCGATGCCTTCTCCAAAAGGTGGTATAAAAATACAGAAACGTACAATCACAGCAAAAGGCATTTAAGACAAACGTGAACGTTCTTCTTTCCAGTGCGAGTAACAAAGTCCCCTTACTGTTGGCTTTAAAAGATGCGGTTAAGCGGATTTCGCCCAGTGGTGTAGTGACTGCAGGTGATATCAACGAAAGAGTATTGACGCGTTACTTTTGTGATGAGTTTTGGTGTATGCCGCCAACAGTCGAGGCAAATATCGATCACATTATCGCTGAGCTTAAACAACGAAAAATCACTCATATATTTCCCACCAGAGATGGCGAACTACTTTTCTGGGCCGCACTAAAAGAAAGATTGAGCGACGCAAACATTTTCGTCATTGTGTCAGAGCACGACGCCATTGAGCGCTGTTTAGATAAGCTAGCCTTCGCTCAGCTTGATGTACCGTCCATTATTCCAACGTTCTGCGAGCTAAATGGCGAATTAAAACAATCCAAGACAAAACGCTATGTGGTGAAAGAACGTTTTGGTGCAGGTAGCAAATCTATCGGGGTTAACCTCAATATTGACGACGCAGCGGCTCACGGCAAGACACTTTCATCGCCCATCTACCAACCCTTTATATCAGGCCAAGAAATAAGCGTTGATGCATGGTTAACTCGCGAGAACGTTGTAAAAGCGGCGGTGTGTCGCGTACGTGAACTTGTAATAAATGGCGAGTCTCAAGTTACGTACACCCTTCCCCAGTTTCCCTTGCTACCCATTATAAATGACGTATTATCGGCGCTTAAACTCTCCGGTCCTGTCGTACTACAAGCCATAGTAAGCGGTCAGCATTTACACATTATCGAATGTAACTCGAGATTTGGCGGAGCATCAACGCTAGGCATCAAAGCAGGCGTCGACAGCTTATACTGGAGCTTATGCGAATCGCTGGGCCATAATATTGACCAGATACCAGCCATACTTTCAAAAGAGAAACTCACGCAAATACGCGCTGCCACAGATTACTACCTATGATTTACATTTTTGACCTTGATGACACGCTCTATAATGAGCGCCACTATGTTGAATCTGGCCTAAGGGCTGTTGCTTCCTATGTCGAGAGTACCTGGGGCGTAAACAAAGAAGTCGGCACCAAGGAATTGACCACTTTACTGGATAAGAACGGTCGAGGTCGTATTTTCAATGATTATCTTGCCATGCACAACATTGCAGACACAAAAAGCAATGTGAAGGCATGTGTTTCTGCATACCGATTACACAAACCCTCTCTTACTATGCCATCAGCACACCTTTCGCTGTTGAATGCTTTACCTTCCCCTTTGTATTTAGTCACTGACGGCAACAAAATAGTGCAAAGTAATAAGGTTGACGCGCTAAATATTGCGCCACTGTTTAGACGCGTATTTATCACACACCGATTTGGTGTGAAGCATGCAAAGCCATCTCTTTACTGCTTTGAAAAAATAAAAAAGGCGGAAAAATGTGAATGGCGCGATATGGTATATATCGGCGATAACCCGTCCAAAGACTTTGTTAACTTAAACAAAGTGGGAATGCCCACGATAAGAGTCCTTACTGGCGTGCACAAACACGTTGTCGCTAAGCCGGGATATGACGCTGCTCATACAATTAACCACTTAAACGAATTAACGTCGATCAAGCTATAGAAAGTCCCTTTAACATAGCTTCTTTTAGCAGAAGTATTTGTGCACTGATAAACACCTAAACGCATAGATTCTAATGCTTTATGGCAAATATGCCGACACATGATATATTGTGTTTATAACCATAAAAACAGCGAGCAAACCATGTTCGACGGAAAATCGATTCTCATAACAGGTGGTACAGGGTCATTTGGCCATAAATATGTCGAAACCTTGTTAGCGAGACACAAACCAAAGCGCTTAATCATTTACTCGCGTGACGAGCTAAAACAGTTTGAAATGCAGCAAAAATTCAACGCGCCTTGTATGCGATATTTTATTGGTGATGTGCGCGATAAAGAGCGTATGCATCGTGCTATGCAAGGTGTTGATTTCGTTATTCACGCCGCGGCTATGAAACAAGTCCCAGCTGCTGAGTACAATCCTACAGAATGCATACGTACTAATATCGATGGCGCGGAAAACGTAATCAATGCTGCAATAGACAATAACGTGAAAAAAGTGATTGCACTGTCAACGGACAAAGCGGCAAACCCTGTTAACTTGTATGGTGCGACTAAGCTCGCATCTGACAAACTGTTTGTGGCAGCCAACAATATCGTTGGTGCGGGCGCATCGCGTTTTTCAGTGGTTCGTTATGGCAACGTAGTAGGTTCTCGTGGCTCGGTGGTGCCTTTCTTTAATAAGCTAATCGCAGAGGGCAGCGACCACATTCCAGTCACGCACAAAGACATGACACGATTTTGGATAACCTTGCAGCAAGGCGTCGACTTTGTGTTAAAGAACTTTGAGCGTATGCTAGGCGGTGAAATATTCGTTCCAAAGATTCCCTCAATTCGAATCGTCGATTTAGCTGAGGCAATGGCGCCTAATACCCCCATAAAATATGTTGGAATTCGACCTGGTGAAAAGCTGCATGAGATGATGTGTCCTGGTGATATGTCGTTGCACACGTTTGAATTTGCCGATCACTTTGTTATCGCTCCCGCTATTAAGTTTTTCCATAGAAGCAATAATTTCACGTCAAATGCACTAGATGAAGTGGGTAAACCTGTGGATTCTGGTTTTGAATATGTATCTGATACAAATGCGCACTTCCTCAGCATTGAAGAAATAAAGCAGTTTAATGAGGAAGCACGAAAGTGATTCCCTACGGGCGCCAGCACCTTGATGAGAGTGATATAAAAGCAGTCTTAGACACACTAAAATCTGACTGGTTAACTCAGGGGCCAGCGATCCCTAAGTTTGAAAGTGCATTCGCAGACTATTGTAGTGCAAGCTATGCTGTTGCGGTTAATAGCGCGACATCAGCCCTTCATATCGCATGCCTTGCTCTTGGCGTAGGTCCGGGCGATTGCGTGTGGACCTCGCCTAACTCATTTGTTGCCTCATCAAACTGCGCGCTCTACTGTGGCGCTGGTATAGACTTTGTCGACATTGATTTGCAAACCGGCAACATGTGTGTCGACGCCTTAAAGTACAAGTTAGAAAACGCTGAAGCGAACAACTGTTTACCAAAAGTAGTCATTCCCGTGCATTTTGCAGGGCAACCTTGCGACATGGCACAGATACGCGCACTTTCCAAACGTTATGGTTTCTTCGTAATTGAGGATGCCTCTCATGCTGTTGGTGCAAGATACCAAGACAAATCTGTTGGAAGCTGCGAATTTTCTGATATTTGTGTATTTAGTTTCCACCCTGTGAAAATAATCACGACCATGGAAGGCGGTATGGCGCTAACCAACAGTATGGAACTGGCAGATAAAATGCGCATGCTTCGTAGTCACGGCATTACCAATGATCCAGCGATGATGACTGAGGATAGTCATGGTCCTTGGTATTATCAACAGATTACGTTGGGCTTTAATTACCGTATGACTGATGTAGAAGCGGCGCTTGGCTTAAGTCAGCTGGATAAACTCGATACATTTGTTGAAAAGCGAAACGCACTAGCTGCCTACTATGACAAGTCACTTTGCGACCAGGCAAATATTGCTCCGCTTATACAACACAATGATACTTACTCAAGTTATCATCTATACGTTGTCAGAGTGAAATCACTAGACAGTACGACGCATACAACGCTTGTGACACAATTGAGAGAGAGCGGTATTTTTGCCCACGTTCACTACATCCCTATTCATTTACAACCTTACTATCAAAACTTGGGGTTTAAGAAAGGCGACTACCCAAACGCGGAGCGTTATTATCAGCAAGCCATTACGCTGCCTATGTTTCCTGACCTAAGCGAAAATGATGTTGCGTCAATTGTGTCTACGCTCATCAAACATGTAGATAATTTACGATAGAATCTGCGATAGATTCTCGTACAACCGCGATAAATATTCTCAAAAAAACTCTATTTAAAATCTCTGTAGTCGATAAAGAAGATAGGGAGCAAAGAAGTAAACAACATTCTGGTAAGTCAAAAGAGAATCTCAATTATGTCCACGCGAACAATAACAGCACTGCTTACCACCTACAATTGTGAGCGCTTTATAAACGCCACTATTGACAGCATCCTCTCGCAAACTTTTTCAGATTTTGATTTTCTGATTATTGATGATGGCTCATCAGACGATACATGTAAGCTTATTAGACAATATAATGATCCGCGTATCACTCTTATTACGCACGACGAAAACAAAGGTGTTGGGTACCGACTTAATGAAGCATTAGACTTAATTCAAACGCCTTATATTGTAAAAGTAGATGGCGATGATTTAAGTCTCCCTACTAGATTTGTAGAACAACTATCTTACCTTCAAAGCCATCCAAATGTTGCAATAGCAAAGTGTTACATCGAATACTTCACAACAGATCCACAGGTTGAAAGAAGTGATCGATTCCGACAGTTTCAAGAAGAAAAGGCCCCTCTCCTAAACAGCATAAATACGATTGAAAAAATTAGGGAAGAGTTACTAAGATGGTGCTGTGTAACACATAGTACTTATTTTGCCCGAAGTGACGTCATCAAACAGCTAGGATATGCCGAGCGAAGAATGGGGGAGGATTACGATCTCTTTTACAGGGCCATTAAAGCAGGCTTTGACATCGGTTGTGTTCCAAAGTGTCTACTAAAAGTGCGATTAAGTGACTCTTCGACAACAACCTTGAACAGCTCGACCGATGCATTTGCAAATATGTTAGTAGAGTTGAAATTAGCGGAGATAGAAAAGATTGTAGATAAGCATGGGGCGCTTTATCTTTATGGACGTGGTCAACTATCTAAAGCGCTAGCAAAGTGTTTTGCAGCGCGAGGGTACCCAATAAATGGTTTTATTGATAAAACTGCTGGCCGTGAAACCATCGAGGACACAACTCTATGCGTATTTGAGCACTCACCTACTCAATATGGTGGTGTTATTATTGCCGCTCAACCCGTTCGAGAAAAAGTAAGAAAGTCGTTAAGTTACGCTGGCTGGCGTGAATGGGATGACTTCTTGGTTATAGCGTAACTTATTCAATGAATGTTAAAACTAAAGCTGCAGTTATAGCGGATGAATTTACATTACTATCGGTTGCATCAATTTGGGATGTTTGTTCTCTCAATAGACTCAATGCAATTGAGCAACTGAAAGCCTTCTGTCCAGACCTATTATTTATAGAATCTACATGGAATGGTGCGGATGGAAGTTGGAGTAATGAAAACCGCATTACGTCTCAACTTCCTCTCATTCGGTCTTTAACAGAGTTCTGTAATCAGAACAACATCCCGACTGTGTTTTGGAATAAAGAAGACCCTGTGCATTTTGTAGACTTTTCTATCAGAGCAAAACTGACAGCACTTTTTGATATTGTGTTTACCACAGAAGTCGATTGTATTGCTCGCTACAAAGCCTTACTTGCACATGAGAGGGTCTATTTTTTACCCTTTTTTGCGAATACACAAACATTTTACCCTAAGGATTTGAAACGTCAGTCTGGCTATTGCTTTGCTGGTTCCTGGTATGAGAAGTACCATGAACGCAATAACGATTTTCTTCACTTATATGGCTTGATAAAAAACAGTGGCGCGTCAGTAAGTATTTTTGATCGAAACCATCAGAAAAATATCGAAGGAAGAACATTCCCAGCTGAATTCCAACCAAGTATTGTAGGTAACCTCCCCTATTCAGAGATTGACAAAGCTTATAGCGGTTATGAAACCGGTATTTCTCTAAACATTGTAAAAAATGGACAGACCATGTTTGCGAGACGAGCAGTAGAGCTCTTAGCATCAGGTACCGCTGTTGTATCGAATTACACAAGAGCAATGAGAGTCTTGTTTGGAGAATTGGTTGATACCGTATCTTTATATGATGACAAAATTCACCATACATCATGCGATACATCCGATCGGTCTACCTTTATTAAAAACAATCTTGATGAGCATTATTTCCAGCATCGAGTTGCGCAAAAGATTGCGTTGTTGCAAGGCAAGGGGGGCATACCTAAAAAGGGAGGTACTAACGGGAGTTGCCGCCTACGTCTTGTGGAACAAATGAGTGAACACTTTAATTATCAAGACGCTATTTGTTATACCCGTTCTCCAGTATCTAACTTATTAGAATCTGGCCATTTTGAAGTTAACACCTCTGCCTTGAAGGTAAGTACTACAAACGACAAAGTAACAATAACTTCAACGCTATCAGAAGCTGAGCATTCTTATATTAATCTGACATCTCATTTTCATGTTTCTGAATTTGCGGAGTTCGAAGAGTTTGTCTACCTAACAGATGATGAACGTACCGAACTAGATATATGGCAATACAATGAATCTGGTGCTTGTGTTCAAAGAGATTTGTTTTCCACATCTCAACCATGCAAGCTAAAGGTACAACCTACTGCGATATCAATAAGAATTGGATTCAGAGTGACTGGTCCAGGCACTAGAAGCATTGAAGTGCTATCAAAAGGACGGTTACGACGAATTCCTCACTATATCATTCCAATAACTCGTTCTTATTTGCACGTCACATGTAGCGAAGAAGAGCTGATTGCTAATGTTAACGCGATTAAAAGCCAGCATTCCGGCAACTATGAAATATTTGTAGATACTGGGAAAGACGATACATTCAATTACACCAGCATAGGACAGACAAACATAATTATCGGTGGAGAAAGAGTTCACTCGGCCATAAAAGAGGGTCGAAAGTTGGCTGCACAGCTAGGCTACGATTTTTACACGACACCACTGACGATAGAAAACCAAAATTCATGAAAATATTGAAATCGCCGATACTATCGGTAGATGCAGGAAAAATTTAAGAGAGAGCTGTTTGATGCAAGATGATTGGTTAACCTTGTTTAGGGAGCAGTGGCAAGATAGGACATTCATCGCCTTTGTGGGTACGGGCAGAATTGGTACCGAGTTTTTTGCGTCCTTCTTTAACTCGGTGCTTAAAGAGGGCATCAGTGTACATGAACCAATTCCTGACGCATTCAACCTTGCCATGAGCTACATCAGAGGTAAGCGAAACACTCAAGAAGCTGCTAAAGAATACATCCGAATTCGAAGCGGCCTATTTTCTCAAATGGAAAATGAACGTTGTCATTATTTCGTTGAATCGAATAATAATCTTTCACTGCTGCTTCCGATTATCAAGCTCTTATTTCCAAACTATAAAATCGTACATATTGTTCGTCCTCCAGAGGACTATGTTTGTTCAGTCCTTGGCAATATACAAGCGAATAGCTATTCGATGTACAGCGTTGATGATCCCAGAAATCGTCCAACAGCAACTGATTTCAGTGATGATAGCTTTGCAACAAAATGGGCACAATTTGAACAAGCTGAGAAAATTGCGTGGTTCTGGGGAAAATACAATGAAGTAATTAGAAGCGAACTATCTGGCGACGCGCATTATCTGCGTCTCAATTTTGTCGATTTGTTCAAGAATAAACCATACGCGTCAATGGCAGAAATACTGACTTTTTTAGATATCCCCTCTTTAAAAGCGTTAAGTGAAGAAGAGATAAACACTCATCTTCATTCACCTAAAAACAGTGCAAAGAAGAAAATAAAGAGATTTGAAGAATGGCCAATCGCATTACAAGAAAAATGTAAAACCATCTTCAATCACTTTGGAGCTGAATATAGTCTTGAGAGCTGATTTTTCACAGTTCTTTCCTTAACAAACACGTGTATTATTATGATTGAGCGTAAATTAGCGACATTTTTATCAGGCCAAGAATTAAAAAGAAATGCACTAACTCGTGAAGAGCTAGAACGCCATGACATGCGCTTTTCCAAAGGACTTCGCAACACTGTATTTGAACAGGGTGCACATTTTCACTCAGGTATTATAAATCCCGAGTTTACAGTGTTTCTTGGCGCATACTCCTACATGAATGACCTTGGCTATGTTCGTGACAACACCTTTATAGGTCGATACTGTTCAATTGGAAGAAGGGTAACCATTAGCGCAGGAATTCATCCCATGCATGGCGTAAGTACACACCCCTCGCTACGCAAACCCATGAAATATAATACTCATCAGTTATCCGAACTTGGTATCGAAAATTCAGCGCCGACAGTAAAGAAAACCAGAATTCTCAATGATGTTTGGATTGGTGATGGGGCCATTGTCATGCCTGGCGTTGAAATTGGTAACGGCGCAGTTATCGGCGCCAATGCTGTGGTGACAAAAAATGTACCTGACTATGCGGTAGTTGGAGGAACCCCTGCCCATATAATTAAATATCGATTTCCTGAGTCTGTCAGGGAAAAACTGGCGAAGAGTCAATGGTGGAACCTACCCCATGATGTTCTCACCAACCTGCCCAGTGGAAATATATTTGATTTCCTTTGTGCAATAGATGACTTACCACAACTGCAAGAAGAAAAAGCAAACTATTACTTGCTGCATGAAGATGAAAAAGTTTAGATTCCTAACGCATAGTATTAAAGATAATGACCTACAGTAAAACGGCACAGTGATATGAAAAGTTTAGTTAAATTTGTTCGTTCTATTTATGATACAGATGCATTCATACCACTGCACGAGCCGCGTTTTTCTCAGTTGGAACATCACGTTCTGCGCGATGTTGTCGATTCCACTTTTGTGTCCACTGTTGGAAAATATGTTGATAAATTTGAAGACCAAATCAAGTCCTATACCGACGCTCAAGGCGCTGTAGCTGTAGTTAATGGCACTGCAGCACTACATGGTGTACTTCATGCGTTGGATATTTCGTACGGCGATTTGGTGATAACTCAAGCCGTGTCATTTGTTGCTACTGCAAATGCCATTAAGATGACTGGAGCTGAGCCAGTATTTGTTGATATATCACGAGAGAGCTTAAGTCTTTGCCCAGAAAAGCTCGCTCAGTTTCTCTCTGATAATACCGTTCTTGATGACAAAGGCAGATGTATTCACTTATCAACCCGAAAGCCAATCAAGGGAATTGTTGTTGTACACACTTTTGGGCACCCAGCGCTTTTGGATGAGCTTATACAAGTTGCCAACAACTGGCATATTCCTTTGATTGAAGACGCGGCTGAAAGCTTGGGAAGCTTCTACAAAAACAAGCATACTGGAACGTTAGGGAAGTATGGTGCAATAAGTTTTAACGGAAACAAAATTGTTACCACTGGCGGAGGTGGGATGATTTTGACGCGTAGTAAAGAAGATGCTCTTCGTATCAAGCATTTAACGACAACAGCTAAAGTAGCTCACCCCTTCGAATACTATCATGATGAGTTTGGATTCAATTATAGAATGCCTAACTTAAACGCTGCTCTTGGCTATGCGCAATTTACATCATTCCTAAATATTCGAGAACAAAAACGTGAGTTAGCGCAACAGTACGCTAGTTTTTTTGAAGATACTGAATATAGTTTTGTTAAGGAGCCTTCTTATGCGAGTTCCAATTATTGGTTAAACGCGGTGGTGTGCAAAAACGCTGACGCTAAGACTGCGATGTTGGAAGATACTAACCGACAGGGGGTCATGACACGCCCTCTGTGGCAGCTTTTAAATACGCTTCCGATGTACCAAGCATCCCTGTGCGCTAACCTAGACAATTCACAGTGGCTTTTCGAGCGTTGTGTGTGTATCCCTAGCGGAACATTCAAGGAGTTATCATCAAATGAACAACAGTGACTTCTCAGTTTTTTTTATATCAGAAACCGACACTATCCTTGATGCGCTAAAACAAATGGACCGTATTGCTAAGAAGCTGCTTATTCTTGTTTCGCACAATGATACCTACATAAACCTGATTTCTGTAGGCGATTTACAGCGCTCAATAATCAATAATGTTCCCCTTAGCGCACCGATTTCAACACTTAAGATTGATCCCAAATGGGTATGTAAAGACACTGACTCTTATAGCCACATAAAGCGTACGATGGCGAAGATTCGCTGTGACTTCATGCCAGTCATAGACGAATCTAATACCATTACGGGAATATATCACTGGAACGACGTTTTTGGTGGCGTTAACAGATATAAAAGCCAGGGTTGTAAAGGTGTGCCAGTCGTTATAATGGCCGGAGGTAAAGGGACGCGCCTGAAGCCGATATCAAATGTGCTACCTAAACCTTTGACTCCAGTAGGTGAGCGAACCATATTAGAAGAGATCATCAGCCAATTTAAATCTGTCGGTTGCGACGAATACTATCTTTCCGTTAATTATAAGAAAGAGCTAATAGAATACTTTGTGAATGGCTTTAAAGACGACGACTATGAAGTCAATTATATTTGTGAAAGCGCGCCACTGGGAACTGCTGGCTCTCTTTCGTTACTCAAAAACAAAATAGACCGTACGTTCTTTGTCACGAACTGTGACATTCTGATTAATCAAAATTTAGATGAAGTCCTTGAGTATCATAAAAAAAATAATAACAAAATCACTTTAGTGGCGGCCTTGAAACACCATAAACTGTCTTACGGTACACTTAAAACTGGGGACGACGGCGTTTTACTTGAGCTCGAAGAAAAACCCGAGTTTACGTTTAAGATAAATACAGGCGTTTACGTGCTGGAGCCTGATGTATTAGATCATCTACAACAGAACGAATATAAAGACATTACTGACTTAATTACATTAGTTAAAAATGCCGGAGATAGAGTGGGCGTTTTTCCTATTAGCGACAAATCGTGGATGGATATTGGAGAGTGGCCAGAATACATTAACACTGTCAAAACATTATCTGATGACGATAATTTCAGTGGTTTAGTATTGAGTTAAGATAACGATGAAAAATATTGTTGTGCTTGGGGCTTCTGGCCATGCAAAAGTGGTGATAGATATTATTGAGAAGGACAATAGATTCCGAATCGCTGGTATTGTCGATCCATTGTTGCCCAGAAAGTCGATGTTTATGGGGTACCCTGTAATAGGCCATGACGATGACCTTCCAAGGATTGTAGAGAACTTTCAAATTTACGGAGCCATAGTTGCAATAGGTGACAATTCTCTGCGCCAGCGCATTGTCAGAAAAGTGAGTCATAGTGTCCCACACCTTAGCTTTGTAACTGCTATACACCCAAGAGCGACCATCGGAACTCAAGTCACGATAGGCCCAGGAACAGTTGTTATGGCCGGAGCCGTAATTAATTCAGACGCAAAAGTAGGTAGTTTCTGTATTGTGAACTCTATGTCGCTTTTAGAACACGATTCTTGCTTGGGAAATTTTGCGAGCCTTGCACCGCGTGCATCCACGGGAGGAAATTGTGATATTGGCGAGATGGCGACTGTAGGAATGGGCGCTGTTGTACTGCAAGGACTATCAATAGGGACAAATACAATTGTTGGTGCAAGCGCAATGGTGAATAAAGACTTACCAGCTAATGTAACCGCTTATGGACTGCCAGCACGCATTATACGTCACCAGCAGCCACACGATTAGCAGAGCTATATATTACTGTACACTTTACTGTCAGGATCAGTAATAAAGCCATCTCTGACGACTTGTAATATTTGTTCTATGCCATCAGGTACAGTTTTCGTAATTTTAAAATCGAGTACACGACTAATTTTATCGAAGTTTACGCGGTAATCTCGAGGGTCTTCTTGTTTTTCAACGTAGCGAATATTAGCGTCTGGTAGAAACTTAATAATCTCTTCAACTATCATTTTTTTCTGATAATTTTCTGAGGAGTCTCCAACGTTGAACACTTCAAAAGCCACTTTTTCGCTCGACGCTTTAAACACTTCGAGCACTGATCGTGAAAGATCGACTACATGACAATATGGACGCCAGAATTGCTCACCAAATATGACCAACTCTCTTCCAAGCGCCAATTCCTTTGTAAATTCATTTACGGTTAAATCAAATCGCAGTCTTGGAGATAATCCGTAAACAGTTGAGAAACGAAGACAAGTAGGTTCGCACTGACTTCCCTCTTCTCTTTTAGACAACAAAAATTGTTCAAATTCGACTTTGGTTTCTGCGTACAACGAGACTGGCGCGAGTGGAGACGTTTCCGTTACAAATCCATCACTGTCTTCCATCTTCCCGTAGTTACTGCAGGTTGATGCGAATACGAAACGCTCTACCCCATGCTTGTTTGCAACATTGTAAACTAACTTTGCCCCATCTAAATTAATTGACTTAGTGAGTTCAGGCTCTTTAGCACAAGCAGGATCGCCAACAATTGCCGCTAAGTGAGCGACAAAATCAATGCCTTGCATAACCTCATTTAGTAGTGATTCGTCACGGATGTCACCTTTGACAAAAACAAAGTTCGGATTATTTAATAGCTCTACAATGCTTTCACCACCGAAGCTCAATGTATCTAGTACAGTGACGTGATAGTTATTTTCGAGCAGGATCCGTACTAAAACACTTCCTATATAACCGGCACCGCCGGTAACAAGTACCTTTTTCATGTTTATTCTCTTTATATTGAAGTCTGTGAAGGCCTAGTCAACAACCAATTCATACCAACCCTTTATCAGCACCTGCCAATCACCAAAACTAGCGACGCGTTCTGCATTTTTACTTGTATCCTTGGGGGATGATATAAGCGATAGCAACGTTTGATTTATATCAGTCAATTTATCTATTGTGGTGTAAGTGACGCCTGCATTCACCAATTTAGAATAGTCCAACCAGCGGCCTGTTATCAATTGACTCCCTGCAAACAACGACTCTATTACTGTGCCGGATGCGGCATCAGTAATAGGCACAATGATATTGATATCTACTGAAAGTCTCAGCATCGCTACATCATCATCGGACAAATAGCTCTCTAGTGTTTGATAACTCAACTTTGTTGAAGCTAATGTTCGTTTTAGCTGTTCAATGTAGCTAGGGTAATTTCCATAGGTAATAGGCAGAACGAAGTGAACATTCGTTAACTGATCTTGGATTTTAGCAAGCTGTTCAACAACTTTTATGTGCTGATGCCCAGGGTCAGCATTGTAACCTACAAGTACAATAGTCTTATCGACCGGTAAACCTAATTTTGTTCTATATGTCTGCTTATCAGCTATGTTTGCTCTTAAGCTTTTTATCTTTTCAAATGGAAGTAGCCCAAAGTGACAATGAGAAAACTGTATAGAAGGTTTCCTCTTCTCAGACAATAAATTTTGAAGCGACGCTTTCATTTTAGGTGTATGACAATTGATTGAATCACATTTATTTAAAATTTGAGCCAACATTGCTGGGTTGCTACACCGCATTAGGTCAGAACCCCAAATTACAGCGGTTAGTTTACGTGTACATAACTTGTATAGAGGCACTGCAAACTGATGTAAAATATCGACAAAATGAATTTGAATGTTGTCGTAACGAACACGGTTTTTCCGAAACAATACCCATCGCAGTACGCCTAAAAACCAGCCATAACGCACTTTCTTACCAAACTTATTTTTCCACCACTCGCAAATTGAGTTGACATAAATATTGTCTGCCAGCACGTCGTCACGCTCTATCGGCAGAATACTAAGACAATCTACCCGCAAAGCAGGGTCGTACGCTTTTAGATTGTTAATTAGTCCAACAACAAAGGTTGAGTTGACGTTACCAATTATGAGCACTGATTTCATTATTTGTTAAGTACATCCTGGAATGTACCCCTTCAGTTGATTCCGTTGAGAATTCGAATAGCATCTTTTTTATTAGTGTACTTTTCGCTCGAAAGCTCTTCATACCTAAAGCTTTCTTTTCGCAAAGAAGGAATATAAGTTAGCCTATCTCCTGTAGGCAGTATTAGACACGTTGGATCCAAGAGTTCATTTGTCAGAATTAGGTAATCAGGTCCCGCATAAGAATGGAAAGGCTTACATAAAGCAATTATTTCTTCAAAAAACGTAGGTGACAATGAGGGATGAAAACTGACTTTTTGCAGAAAGATCGCGTTATTAAGACCGCTCATCAGCGCTATTATTGCCATATTGGTTATCGCTACCTCGTTATATTGAAGAGGCGCAGTAACATCTAAAAAGTTACCTGAAGCAATAACATGTAAGCCCTCGATAGGCACCATGAAGTTGTTCTGCTCAATATCCCTTATAATATTACACGTGTTTTTTCCAACAACACGTCTCGGGTTGTGTTCATCTACCCAGTTCAGTGTTAGGTTTTGGCGTACATTCTCTCTTTCAAGAGTAGCTAGTTGGGTCAATACTGTTGAGATTGGCTCTGGCTTATTGCTGTGCTCGATGGAAAACGGCGTAAGTTGCCACATTTCCTTAAGCTTATTTGTACGGCGAATACCTGAAAAAGGAGATATATTGTCGAAACCATATTGGTAGTTTTCTATCGTTTGATGAATATCCGATACAGTTCGACGCCAACTGGTAAGCACAGCATTTGCAGTCGACACTACAACGTCATTATCATTTATATTCAACAACTTACTAAACATACTATTAACGTAGTTTAGTGTTCCATTAAGATAATAGAACGCGAGTGATTTTCCTCGTCGATAAGAAGCAACAATAAACTCTCTTTGATCAGAAATCATCTGCGCGACATCTTCAACCGTCTCAAAGGATCCATCTAGTAAGCGAGTCAGCGCGGACAACTCTTCCAGCAAACTGTGTGTACTGTACTTTTCATCAAAATTTTGGACAAACTGAAGGTTAAGTTTTGAAGAAAATGCATCGCTAACAAGTGTATTGATTGCAAACGCTTTTTGTTCTGAAGTTGCACTGACTAACATTAGCGCCTTGTCTAATGGTTGCGCTCCAGTAATTCTGGCTCCATCATTCAAATTGTAGACATCTACTTTTGCTTTCGTAAACGTAAGCTCTAGAACGCTCTTTGATACCTTAAATTCGTATTTTGTCTTTACCCACGGCTTAAAATTTCCTGGAATGACAAGTGACATAGAATGATTATCTGCATAGCGATAAAGTTCCTTACCCTCGCCGTCGTAATATCCCGAAGAACGTGAGTGATGATAAGTGTCACTGACAAACCCCATATCGGTCCCAAACAAATAAATCTGCTTAAATCCAATTGTTGTTACTAAATCAGATACGAAATTTGTTACTGTAGGATATGCATGTTCGAGTAATGCAAAAGGATGTTTTTTATCGAGCTCTGTAAGCGATACTGTAGACGCTTCGCCTTGTTTGAAAGCAAGTAAGGTACGCTTGAACAAAGAGGTTGTATCGGGGTGAATGCCATTGCAACTCAATAGCGTGATATTCCTCAAATATTCACTATCTTCAATGCGAGAGAGCCAGTCAAATGTGGAACGGTTGGTTTCTATCTCTGCGTGAAAATCAGGCGTTATTCCATTATTGTAGAGCGATTGAAGCGCTGTACCACATGAAATGACGATAGCCTTGTCATTCTCCAGTTTCAACGTATCAATCAAACCATCCAACGAAGGACCATTTCCCACGACAAACACTGGCACTTCGAGTACTTCTTGGGGAAGCTTCTTGCGCGTATTAGCCAATAAAAAGGGAATATTCTTCTCTAGTGCTGTGTGCGTGTGAGCTATGCCAAAATTGGCATTGTCAAAATAATCTCCCATGGCAATTATGACTAATAATTGCTCTCTCAATTGAGCCACAGCATCTGTCAATTTATCATTTACGTAAGTTTGATAAAAAAACGTGTTGGCCAGCATATAAGGTCCAACAGTTTGAAATTGTACAAGGAGATCGTTTGTTAAATTAGAGCCATCGTCGCCTATATTCAGATATAAGCGCTTTTTGCCTTCATCGAAAGTTTCAATAATTTTAGCCCAGTCGATAGCGTATAAAGAGGCATAGAAGAAATCTTTGTTTGGTTCACAAATGAAAAGCATACCAGTATCATGATTGCTCATTAATGCTTCTACTGAGTAACCACTTCCGATACCAAACATGATCAGTGATTTAACATGCTCAGGCAGTTCTCCCTGCTCTTCGTTTACTCCCTTAATAATCGATTCACACGCTTCTACTAGCTGATAATGAAGATACCCCTTGAGCTTTTTCCCCTTGTAGCTCAGTAACAACCCGTCCTTATTTGGTTTTCTCGAAAACAACTCAAAACTAGTAGTGGCCTCACTTTTAGGCGATATGGAAAAAAGGCTATGTGTGTTTTTATGTACAACATTAACTGTACCATCACTACTTGCGACGGGGCGCCAACGCTGTGGCGTATATGAGGAAAACTCGTCGTAAAGATCTGGAAAGTACTTTTTCAACGCGTTTAAGTTTGCGAGCTTGCACTTTTCGTCTAAAAACCGCTCTTCAAAACCATACTGACTATTAAGTGGCGCCCAAATAGGAAGATAACTTTCATTCAATGACGCCGTTGCGTTCTTAGGTATCCATCCTTGCAACTCTGACCAATTGCTAGCGTAGAGCTTCTCCTCCAAACTATTAAAAACTGGGAGGTTGAAGTGCTTGTATAGTTGAATTTTATTAACACCTACATGGGCAACAAGCTCGTTTATATCACTAACAAAATTCGTTGCATCAGCGCCTATTTGCAAGTAAAGCGCAACACCCTCTTCCTTCGCTTTTTGAAAAATAGACTGCCAGGGAATACAAGACAATGAACATATGAAATAGTCTACGTTAGGTTCATACACCACAATATGTTTATAGTTTGTTGCTTCGACTAAATGCTCTATGTGGTGTCCTAAGCCTAAACCCAAACAAGCAATTGCTTCCATGATCTTGGGCTTTTCGAAAGTGGTGGCTGACAACTCAACCGGTGAAAAGCACGAAAGATAACTATCAAGATGAGACAGAACTTCTTGCTTTGGGTGAGCACCATAGAGTACTTGCCCACTATTGAAGTTTACAATATTAAGCTCTTTATGTTTATTACATAATAACGTAGATACTGACGCCTCTCGTTTTTTTACCATGTCAGCAAGTGTTGGTATAAAGCGCTCAAACGCACCAAAGCTTAACCGATAATTATCACTAATCTGCTGTGCAAGTGCTCGTTCTATATCTTGCTGCGTTTGTTCATCTTCATGAACATGAAACTGAATTTGCTGTAACATAGCTATTTATATTTCTTTACGGCTGCGCGGCCTCTAGAAAACTTGACCGCTTCATCTTTTGCATTTTCTAGCAAGCCTTGCGCCAGCTCCTCAAGCTTTTGATTTATCGCAATTTCATTTCTAGAAAAAGCTT
Organism: Alteromonas sp. 009811495; assembly: GCF_028865455.1. NCBI lineage: Bacteria > Pseudomonadati > Pseudomonadota > Gammaproteobacteria > Alteromonadales > Alteromonadaceae > Alteromonas > Alteromonas sp. 009811495. The sequence continues at coordinate 1,124,761 of NZ_CP113972.1, read as the reverse complement.
TTTTTGCGTCTCCCTCAAGACGCGATAGCGCGCGAACGACAACTTTATGACGAATTTGGGATAAGTATCTGAAACGTTCCGTAGAAAACGCTTCAATATCGGAGGACAGACAAGCAGACAACTCTGCGTTGACTGCTTGAAGGAAAAGTGGTGTGTATTCGTGGTTTAAAATTGAGTTTTTCAAACAGCTTGTCGTTTTTGACGCTGGGCTTCGTACGCTTCCTGCTTTGCTTCTTCAGGAATTTGTACCCACGCGTCTCGAATGGGTGTTAACAGGCTAGACACTTCATCTAAAATATTCAAGTTGTTGTTTATGTGCGCTTCGCTCAATCGTTCTACCATGTAGTTGTATAACGCAAACATGTTTTCTGCAACCTCACCACCCGCTTCAAGATCAAGCGTATCTCTCAAGTGCATAATAATGGCGCTTGCTTTAGAAATGTAGTTAGCTTTCTCGACAAAGTCTTTACGTTCCATTGCGCCTTTCGCGTACGCGATACGATCAAGCCCACCTTGCAACAACATTAATGTCAGTTTATGCGGATCAGCATTGGCAACATCTTGTTTAAGATTTCCTTTGCGATACGCGTTAATACCCTTAAGTGACATAATATCTCCAACTCTTTTCTATCTACAGCGACGCTAATAACGCAGAGCCAGTTTGGTTTAACTGAGCAACGGTTTGGTCAAGATTCAAATACTTGTCACGAAGAATATCTTCGTAACTTAACATGCGTAATTCCAATGTTTCACGTTCGTCAAAGATCTCATCGCGAGTATCTTTTGCAGAGCGCTCTCGAAGACTAATCAAACCACTGTACGACGTGTACTCTTTCGAAAATTCGTATAATCTTGTGGCGATACCTTCGTCATCATCAGTAAATAACTTGGCGATTTCATCGAAGTTATCTTCTAGCGCGTCTTCTAAACGGTCTTCACCCGAGCCCAAACCAAAGTCAGTTGTTCCGATCTCAAGTTTACCGTCACTATCAAATTCAATACCAACTTGAAATAAGCCCCCTAGCGCGGACGCGCTAACATTGTCACCAATGATTGATGCTAAGCCGGTTTGGATACCTCGTAATAAAGAGTCACCCGCTAGCGCACCATCTTCTTCAAGCTCTGATTCACCGTAACGCGTTAACGTCTGTATTTCGTCTATTAATGAATTGTAGTTATCGACAAAATCACGAATCTTTTTATCTAAACCGTCTTTGTCGTAACCAATATTGAGTTTCGTAGCGAGAAAGTCGCCCACAGAATCTTTCGGTGACACTTCACTGACTTCAAATGACACGTTTTGAATGGTGTTCTCAAATTCATTTGAGCTACTTTGCACCTCTATACCATCGACATACGCGATAGCATTTTTGGCTCCTTCGATATTCGCTGCACTGATGTTTGCCGTACCGCCAGTGGTAGATAATCTATCTAACTCTGCAGCTCCTGTGTCATTGGTAATAACAAGATCGTTGCCGTCGCCAGTTTCACTTGAAGAAAACACTAAGCGAGGTCCCGCAGCAGTTCCGGTATCAATAATATTGGCAGTAACACCAAAGTTATCATCAGCGTTATTAATCGCTTCTCGAAGCTGGGTTAGCGTCATGCCAGCCGACACATTAATAGTAAAGCTCTCACTACCGCCCACATCAAAGCTGAGTGAGCCCGTGCCGGATGAAAGCACCGAATCGCTGCTTGAAGTAAATGCACCGTCATCTGTTGTTATACGGCTACCAGACGCCAATTGCTCGACGACTATCTCGTAACTCCCCCTTAAAGCGGAGTTAGATGCCTCTGCAGATAATACATCGTTGTCTTCGGAAGGATTGGTAATAGTCGGTTCACGACCATTAATGCCGTTGTCACTTCTTAACTCGTCAACAGCATCTTTGAAGTCAGACAATTTAGATTTAATTTGACCGAGGCCAGAAATTTCAGCCTCGTTTCGCTCTTCTTTTGCATTAAGACGCGCCTCTTTAGGCTGCCTTTCTGCATTCAAAAGCTGCTGCACAAGATCATCAAGGGCCAAGCCCGATCCTACACCTAGAGACTGAATTGTCATACATTACCTCATTAAACCTGATTGTTGATAAACACTCCCACGCTGTTCCCAACATCCTGTTGTAATTCTTGGATACGCTCGGCAAGTTTTAGTACTTCCTCGGAAGGAATTTGCCGTATCACATCACCAGATGATGAATCTTTTACCGTTACCACAGAGCGATTTGTATTTTCATCTATGGTAAACGCTAAATCACGATTCTGAACTTTCAAGAATGATTCAACTTTAGCGACAGCTTCCTCAAGCTGGGCGCCATTTCTCTCACTATCTTCTATATCGGCTTGTCGATTAGAAGCTTGAGATAAATTTTTACTGTCGACCGCCGAATTAGCTGTGTTCCGCTCAACTGCTACATTTGCACTTTGCTTTTGTTGAGACAGTGATTGTTCGCGTGAAGAGTCTACCTCTGGTGATCCTTCTGTCTCAACGCGAACCGGCGCAACAGCGTTATTTGGCGCTACTGATGTAACCGATGCAAAAGCTTGGCCATTTTGGGTATTTTGAATTTCCACCTAATACCTCCTTACTGAAACGACAAAACGGGTACTTGCTCGAAAAGCAAACACCCGTTACATCTCAATTAAGGTAACTAATATAGTATAGCTTATCCAAGCAACGACAACGCAGTTTGCGGACGCTGGTTTGCCTGGCTGAGAACTGAAACAGATGCCTGCTGAATAATCTGGTTTCTAGTCAGTTCAGCGGTTTCTGTTGCAAAGTCAGTATCTCTGATTTGTGAACGCGCTGAAGACAAATTCTCACTAATATTACTTAGATTACGAATAGTTGATTGGAAACGGTTTTGAAGCGCACCCAAATCAGCACGAACCGCACCAATACCCGAGATTGCACCGTCGATATCAGAAAGCAATGACGAAGCGCCAGTTGCAGTTGAAACATCGTTGCTTGTAATACCAAGACCAGTTGCGCTAAATCCGCTAATTGAGCCTAAGTTTGTAGACGACAAATTAACAGAGATTGTTTGACCTTCGTTCGCACCAACTAGGAACTTCGCAGAGAAGTTACCATCAAGTAAGTTAACGTTACCAAACTGCGTATCCGTTGCGATACGCGAAATTTCAGTACGAAGCGCAGACACTTCTTTTTGAAGCGCCAGACGGTCTGCAGAGCTGTTGATACCATTTTGTGATTGAACAGCTAGAGTACGGATACGCTGTAAGCTAGTTGTTACTTCGCTTAGTGCACCTTCAGCCGTTTGTGCTAATGAAATAGCGTCATTGGCGTTACGCACAGCTTGATTAAGACCTTGCACCTGTGATGTAAGACGATCTGAGATTTGAAGACCAGCGGCATCATCTGCAGCACTGTTAATACGGAATCCCGATGAAAGTCTTTCAAAAGATGTGTTTAGACGATCATTAACGTCAAAAAGCTGACGCTGTGCATTAATCGAAGACACATTAGTATTTACAAATAAAGACATTAGATTACCTCCTAGGGATTCGATGGCCGTTGTGGTATCATCAAACCCTTCCAGTTCAAATTAGCTGGGTCACTACTCCCTGCTAACTCCTCTCGTAAAAGTAAAGTAAATTACCCCTCAACAATAGGTATCGGCCAACCCTTTAGGTTCTTTAGCTTTTTTTTCTATTTTTTTGAAAAATAATCACAAAAACAACATAAACAATTGATTTAAAGCAATTAATTATTTTAATTTTTTTGATGAGATAATGGAGTTTGTGCAACAAGTTTGAAAAAAAGCATGCGAAAAACCCAACGCCCAAAACGCTTTTGCGTAAAACAGACTATTATCAGATGTGTCCCGTTTAGGCGTTGAAAACGAGAATTAGAATGCTACGTGAAGAAGGTCGACGAGTTGATGAATGAATCGCAATGTTCTTGTATCCCGCGCGCTCAGAGATAACTTTCAAAGATATCAAAGTTGGCACTAAACATGCTAAGTAATATTTGAACACACAGTGTTGCTCAGCTTGTGTTTGAAATTGACGGGATGTTTCGGTAAGAATAAAAAAAGGCCGAGACAATTTATCTCGGCCAATTTGCTCACGTTAGGAGATTGAGCAAATTCAGTTTCTGTCGGCTGGCAGGGTTTAAGTAGGATAAACTGGCCTCTCAACCAACACTTCTACACTCTCAGTCCTGTTAGTCGGCGCTTTCTTCAAAGGGGCGGCCCTATGGCCGCAACCTTTGTGGGGGATGGCCTCTCAACTCCTTCCCAAATTAACGCCTACGTAATTAACCTAGTAGTGACAATGCTGCCTGAGGACGCTGATTCGCCTGGGCAAGAATAGTTGTACTTGCTTGCTGAAGAATCTGGTTACGGCTTAATTCTGCCGTTTCAGTGGCAAAGTCTGCATCTTTAATTCGTGATCTTGCCGCAGATACATTCTCAGAGATATTGCTCAGGTTACGAATTGTTGACTGAAAACGGTTTTGTAATGCACCAAGGTCAGCTCGCAAGCCACCAATAGCCGATATCGCTGAATCAACTGCAGTCAATAGGCTTGACGCAGAACCTTCGGTTAACACGTTGTCGGTGGTAATGCCCAAACCTGTAGCACTAAATCCGTTTACACCTGCACGCGTCAATGCATTGGTAGACAAATTAACAGAGATGGTTTGACCTGCGTTCGCACCAACAAGGAATCTTGCTGAAAAATCACCAGACAGTACGTTTACACCTGCGAACTGTGTGGTCGTTGAAATTCGTGAAATCTCAGTACGCAGTGCAGAAACTTCTTTTTGCAGTGCGACACGGTCAGCAGAGCTGTTAATACCGTTTTGAGACTGGATGGCCAACGTACGAATACGTTGAAGTGCTGTCGTCGTTTCTTGCATTGCACCTTCCGCGGTTTGCGCTAGTGAAATGCCGTCGTTCGCGTTACGCACAGCTTGGTTCAACCCCTGAACCTGAGATGTCATACGGTCGGTAATTTGTAGACCAGCAGCATCGTCCGCTGCACTGTTAATTCTGAAGCCTGATGAAAGGCGCTCAAACGCAGTGCTTAGATTGTTGCCAGTAGTGAATAATTGACGTTGTGCATTCAATGAAGACACGTTGGTATTTACAAATAGACTCATGGGTCTCTCCTAACAGTTTTAAGTGTGCGCTATTATTTTTATTATTTGCGCATTGGTTTTAAATATTTGGCATAGCCTGTGCTTTACTTACCAGTGTCAGAGTAAATCTGACGTTTTATCGGCACACTACCGATGAAACTTGCTAAAAAGAGAATTTACTTCTCTTTGCTGGCTGGTGGGTTTGTTGTTCCAGAACCTCAAACCTCTCACTACCTCCTGGCTTCATTCTCGCCGGTCAGCAGCTCCACCCAACTTCAGCAAACCTTCTTATTTATCGACATAAAAACGAATTTCCTTTAATAATATTTGAAATTAATTTTTACACCTTTAAAGCACTGTTTTTCCTAACTTTAATAAACACCTAAATTCAAATTAAGGTGCAAAGTTTTGTTACTTTACGTGCATTAGAATTATTATTGTTTGCACCAGAAGATAAAAAACATCTTTACCTCCCCTTTGTAATAGTTATCGTCACATCAGGGAATTTCCTTTAGCGTTTTTTTATGTTTTTTGACGCGCCTTTCGAAGTAAGAATAAAGTAATTAAATTTCATATAGTTACAAGGCACTGAGGAAGAGTTGAATGGCAGAAACCGGTGTGGTTGTTAGAAAAAAGTCAAAAAAAAGCTGACACTTCATCAGTGTCAGCTTTTAAGTTATCTCGTGGATCAGAGCACTACCTCCTGGCTCCACCCTCGCTAACGCGCTTATCCAAGAAGCTGTAACGCAGCCTGTGGACGCTGATTAGCCTGAGACAATACAGTTGTACTTGCCTGCTGGATAATCTGATTACGCGTCAAGTTAGCCGTTTCTGTTGCAAAATCAGTATCTTTGATCTGAGAGCGGGCTGCAGATACGTTTTCTGATATGTTGCTCAAGTTACGAATAGTTGACTGGAAGCGATTCTGAAGTGCACCAAGGTCTGCACGTAGACCACCGATAGCAGAAATAGCACTGTCAACCGCGGTCAGCATGCTTGATGCATTGCTTTCGCTTAGAACGTCTGCACTTGTCACACCTAAGCCTGTTGCACTGAAGCCACTTACACCAGCGCGCGTAAGCGTACCAGAAGACAAGTTAACAGAAATAGTTTGACCCGCATTGGCACCCACTAGGAATTTAGCTGAAAAGTCACCCGACAATACATTTACACCAGCAAACTGGGTAGTTGTAGAGATACGTGAAATTTCAGTACGCAACGCAGACACTTCTTTTTGAAGCGCTACACGGTCAGCAGAGCTGTTGATACCGTTTTGCGACTGGATAGCCAACGTACGGATACGCTGCAGTGCTGTTGTAGTTTCTTGTAGTGCACCTTCTGCAGTTTGCGACAGTGAGATCGCATCGTTTGCGTTACGAACCGCTTGGTTAAGGCCTTGCACTTGTGAAGTCATACGATCGGTAATCTGTAGACCTGCAGCATCATCAGCAGCGCTGTTGATACGGAAGCCTGAAGATAGACGTTCGAAAGACGTGCTCAAAGAATTGCTCACATCAAAAAGCTGACGCTGGGCGTTCAATGAGGATACATTGGTATTGACGAACATAGACATAAAGTCTCTCCTACACTCTCAGTCCAGCTGGTGCTGGCAGTCGGACATACCGACGTTTTGTTTTAGTAGTCACCAACACCTGAGGGGTAATTGATGAACTGGCTCTCTCAGAATCTATATCGACAAGATTTAACTTCCCTTTAGAAAAAATTACGAAAATTGCCGAAAAGCGGTAAGGTATTGCCGTAAGGAAATAGATATTTCTTGGTTAAGGGTCAGATTTTTAAAGGAGATTTCGATGTTTGACAAAATTCAGTTCGAAAAACCTGTACGCATTTCTAAGCCAGCAAAACACGCAGCATTTACCGATTTGCACGACAATCCTTTTGACGATTCTCATAAAACGTTATTTTGCTGTTATCGAGAAGCGCAAGATCATGTCAGCCCTGACGGAAGGATCCGAATACTTACTCTTGATAAAACGACGTTCAACGTTATTCGACACACTAGGTTATCGCTGCCAAAGTATGATTTGCGTGACCCGAAGTTTTCATTTGACGGGCGAAGGTTAATTCTTACTGCCTATGCCAAAACATTTTTAGAAGATGGAACCATGTTTACCAAAATGGTGAGCTTTTTCAGTACCACGGGAGAGTCGTGGTCGAGTAGAAATGAGTTTGGTGAGAGTCGATGGTGGTTGTGGAATCACACTTGGTACAAAGACGAAGCCTATGGCTTCGCTTACAATCGCCCTTCTGAATTTATTTCTCTTTTTAAAGGCGATCCAACACGCTCAATGCAAGCCTATAGACCCAATTTATTTGGTAAGAAAAAACAGGGAAAAGGATACCCTAACGAAAGTGCTTTTCTCATTGACGACGCTGGTACTGCGTCGGTTTTTTTGAGGCGCGATGCAGACACATTTAGTGCACAATTTGGCACAGCGGTGGCACCTTATGTGAATTGGCAGTGGTATGATTTAGGGATCTATATTGGTGGCCCGGCCGCTGTGGCACTTAAGGATGGAAACTTTTTAGTTGCCGGGCGACATATTGACTGGCAGGCTCGCAAGTTTTCCACTCGCCTTTGGCATTTTAACGCTGATACCAAAACGCTTTGTGAACTTTTGACCTTACCCAGTGCGGGTGACACTAGTTACCCTGGACTTGTGCTTGAAGGCGATACCTTGTATTGCTCTTACTACTCTTGCCATATCGACAAGGAAGCACGTGTTTACATGATTAAAATAACTGGCGTAAACACGCTGTATTCGTAGGTTTATATGTAATTGAATAGAGACAAATTGGTCACTTGGGGAAAAGTGGCCAATGCAGCACTCAATGCCGTTTCTTGCTTCGCAAATTCCGTAGAAGCCTCGGCGTAGTCAATATCCTGAATCGAAGAACGTGCAGCTTTGGCTGCGATTTCCATATCTAAATTACTTTCGTAAGTACTTTCGGCAATATTAAGCCGACTACCGATAGATGCCCGTTCTAGTGAGATCTTCTCAAGCCCATTATCAAGGCCCACAAGCGCATCGGCGATAGACTCTTGCAGCGCGCTATTGTTAATAGTTGAGTCCATTAAAATAACTTGGATCTCATGAAGTGATTGCGCCACACTTTTCTTTTCTGGCGCATTGAGAGAAAAGTCTATGGTATCGCCAGTAGTCGCCGATGCAGAAAACTCCATACCTTTGATACTAAATGGTGATCCAGACTGGTAGTCAACAGTGTCAATTACTGCACCAGTGCCTTGATTTACCAGTTGTGCCTGCCCTGACGCTAAAAACGTAATTTGATAGTCGTTGTTAGCTGCGGTAACCGGATCATAGTTTTTGTCGAAAAACGTATCAAACGTACCTTGCTGTTTTACTGTTGCGCTTTCTAAATCAGCCACAGTGCTGCCAGTTACCGAAAATTTAAACCGCGAGAGTACATTTTCAAACACTTCATAGCCATTGCTGGTCGATTGAATTTTTGAGCTGTTCGACAATTGAATGAAGCTTACCCCGGGGTCGCCTGCAAAAGTAATCGCATTACCGGAAGCAGCTGGGTTGTAATCAAACGCCTGATTTCCAGACTGATAGCCTGCGTACAAATAGTTACCATCTGCATCTTGCGTATTCATCAAATTGAACACTTCTAACTTAATTTGTTCAAGTTCAGCACCAATGGCACGTTTGTCAGGGTCTGAAAGAATGCCATTACCCGCCTGTACGACAAGGGTTCTTGCCCGGTTAATTGAGTCAGTAATATTTGTTAATACCGCTTCTTGCTGTTCTAACGAGCCAGTAACCAAATCGTTGTTTCGTTGAAATTGGCTCAATTCATCGATTTCTTCAGTGAGGCGAAGAACTTTCGCTGCGCCAACAGGATCATCACTTGGGGTAATAATGCGCTTTCCCGTGGCGAGCTGCTCTTGCGTTTTAGCAAGATCGCCTTGGTTATTCATAATAGAACGCATGTTCTGATCATAAAGTTGGTTTGTTGAAATACGCATTACTCACCTACCTTGCAGATTGCAAAATGGTATTAAATAAATCTTGTGCCGTAGACAAAATACGAGCGGCGGCAGCATAACTTTGCTGATACTTTATAAGATTCGCAGCTTCTTCATCTAGACTCACGCCCGATACTGACTCAAACCAGTTTTGAGACTGAACTTTCATTGCCTCAGCTGACGCCAGTGATACATTCGCCATCGCTGTATCTTCACCGACACGGCCCACCATAGACGCATAGGCATCTTGAAAGGTACGAGGCGTATTTGTTGACTCGCTACTTACTTGTACGTTGTTGGCATTTTGCAGTGCAGCTAAACTTAATGCATTACTGTTGTCGTTAAAACCGTCGGTATTATAGCCAATAGAAAAACTATCCCCAGCACGCGGCAAGCCATCGAGGCTTAGATCATACCCAGGGTAATCAGTCAGACCGGCAAAACCCGCTGGCCAAGTACCACTATTTTTCGCTTGCTCAATCAAGTTATTCAGATCAGTGGCCCCTGTTACCGTCGCAATCGTCGCCCCTGTACCATCGAGTACATCATAGGTATTCGCAGCGGTAAACACGATTTGCGCAGGTGCCGCAGTGTCGATGCCACCCGCACCATCAAACGCAGAACGGTCGGTGCCCGCACCCACAGTGGTATTTGTCACGGTAACATCAATTACGTTTGCACTGCCTAGGTTCGTATCGTCGGCGCCAGCGCGAACTGGGTTTGCAAAGGCTAGATCTTCAGGGCGGTTCGTGGCAAGCGTTATGCTTGATGCAACCGTCTTAGTCGGCTGAACCAAAAATTCATTGCCTATGGCATACGTCGACGTCCCTGAAAAGTCGACTTCAATGCCACCTGGCAGTTCATTGAACCCTGTGGTTACCGCAAAATTTGAATAAACAATATCATTGCCCGATGCATCTTTTTTTGGCGTTCCGTCTGAATTAAGTAAGGTAATTTCAATTTCACTCGGCACACCTGCTGCAACGTTTGTCACCTCTATGCGATAGTCTGCGTCAGTCAGTTCAGCGCCTTGACCTTCTGTAATTTGCGCCGTTACAACATAGTCACCTGTAGTGCCCTCGTATGCTAAACCTGGGAATGTAGGAATAGTGAAAATGTCTCCACCTAACTGGCCATCTAGGTCCATCCCAAGCTTATTTTGGGTATTCATTGCATCAGCAAAGGCTACTGACAACTGCCCCACATCACGCATTGCTGGGCCTAGCACTTCGTCACGGTAGCGGAACAATCCGCCCATACTTCCGCCCAAGTCACTTTCCACGATGCGCACCGACGCATCGGCTTTGGTATTTGAACCAAAATCAGTTTCTAGCTTTAACTGCTTAAAGTTTAGGTCAGCGTTGCTATTTAGCTCGAACAAATTAAACGCGCCGTTTTCGAGTACAAGTGACTCTCCTGATGTCAGGTTAATGGTTACGGCACCATTTTGGCTTTGACTTTCTTTTACTGAAATCCCCATGATTGAGGCGAGTTCATCAATGGCTTTGTCTCGTTCATTAAGCAGTGCACTAGGCTGATCGCTAGTGTTGTTACCATTTGCGATGACAATGTTTCGGTTAAGATCACCGATATTTCCAATCAAGGTATTGGCACGATTGATCAAAGAAGTAAATTCTAAGTTGAGTTCTTCTTCCTTCTCTATCATGTAATCAGAAAGCGTCTTCATTCGGTTGTACAGCGACTCAGACTTACCCAGCACCTGCTCTCTGGAGGCGAGATTGGTAGGGTCGTCAGCTGCAGTTTGTAACGCCGAAAAGTATTCAGTCAGCCCTTTTGATATAGAATTGGCCTCACTGGCAAGCAAGTTGTCTATGGCGGTTGTCTTTTGAGAAAAAGATTCCAACTCTCCCACAGACGTAATGTCTCTTCGCAGCTGATTTTGGGCAAAGACATTGATGATACGTTCAGTATTACCAATTTCTACACCAAACACACCGCTGTTTTTAATCTCTGTGCGCTCGCGAACATACCCCGGCGTATTCACATTGGCAATGTTATTACTGGTGGTCTGAAGCAGCTTGCTACTGGCATTAACACCACTTGTCGCTATAGAAAATAAATCAACCGAATTCATTTTGATCTCTCCATCCCTATGGCATTAGCGCACTGAGTCGGTCGCTGTGATAAACGGCCATTATCTTGTTCGCGTATTCTGGATCGGTAGCGTAACCCGCATCTTGTAGTGCTTGCGTGTACTGGCGCGCATCAGAGGCCTGCTCTACCGCTCGATTATAACGAGGCTGCGATGTAATGAAGCGCCCATAATCTTCCATCGCCTCTTCTACAGAGCCGTAAGAACGAAATGCCGCTTTTTGTTTTTGAGCGATGCCGTTATTAAACTCAAGGGTATCTACAACCGCTTGCTCACCTTGCCATTGGGCGTTTGCTTTTATGCCAAACAAGTTGTGAGAACTTTTCCCGTCAGCGGTATGGATAACAAATTTTCCCCACCCTGTTTCAACAGCAGCCTGCGAAATAATTGCTTTGGGATCCATTCCATACTTATCAGCCACTTTCTGCGCCACTGGCATTAAGCTTTCAACAAACTGCTCTGGACTTTCAAACATCGCATCTTTACGCGCAGACTGAGTGCGAATAGAGCGCGAATTTAGGGCGAGATCTTGCGCTTGCTCAATGTACTGTGCACGTTCGCGATTTAGCGATGACAAATTACCATCGCTACGAATAACGCTCGATGGCGTATAACTATCTTCGGTTTGCCCTAACTGCTTAACAATCACGTCAGCAAGCCCTAACCCACCATTAGCCGTCAAGTCAGCAGCAAGCTGCTGGTCATGCATGTCGCGATAGAATTTTACTTGTTGAGAATTAAACGGACTATTTTCATCAGCGAGTGCGTCTTGTGCTTTACGCATAGACTTCAACATCATCTGCACAAATATAGCTTCGAATTGCTCAGCGGCTTCTTGCAATACTTTCTCATCGCCAGACGCTATTGCTTCACGCATTTTGTTAATGCTACCTAAATCGTGAACATTGCGAGCCATGTCCAATTGATTTTTAGTACTGAGCGCTTCCATCATGCAGCTTCCTAAATAATGACCAGTTCGCCGCGTAGGGCACCGGCCTGACGCAAAGCTTCAAGAATTGCCATCAAATCACCAGGTGCCGCTCCGACTTCATTGACGGCGCGAACAAGCTGATCCAATGTAACGCCCGGTTCGAACTTGAACATGCGACTGTCAGCCAAATCAACATCTACAATCGACTGTGTAGTAATCGCAGTTTGTCCTTCACCGAAGGCATTGGGCTGCGAAACCTGCTGATTTTCGGAAATTGTAACGGTAAGCCCACCGTGCGTAATGGCAGCAGGCAACAGACGAACGTCGCTTCCAATGACAATAGTGCCAGTTCGACTATTGATAACCACACGCGCAGGCGCATCTGCTGGCGTGAAGTCAAAGTTCTCAAGGGTTGCTAAAAAACCAACGCGTTGGCCTGCGTCTCTAGGTGCAGTTACTCTTACTGAAGCGGCATCAATGGGCTTTGCAATAACATAACCATTCTCAGGCTGCGCCCCCAGTCTTTCATTGATGGTGTCAGCTAGCGCTTTAGCAGTGGAAAAATCAGGGTAGTGAAGATTAAGCGTCAAATAATCCCCATTGGCAAAGCCGCTTGGCACGCTTTGCTCTACCATGGCACCATTAGGAATGCGCCCTACAGTCGGCGTATTTACAACGATTCGAGAACCATCACCGCCTTCTGCACCGAAACCGCTTACCACCAAACTACCCTGTGCCACGGCATACACTTTGCCATCAACACCGCGCAGGAAAGTTTGTAACAACGAGCCACCTTGCAGGCTTTTCGCTTCACCAACTGAGGATACAGTTACATCAATGGTTTGACCGGGTTTGCTGAAAGCGGGCAAATTGGCATGTACCGCCACCGCGGCAACATTTCGCGTATTAGGTCGCGTGTTGGCATCCATCCGTATACCAAAATTAGCCAACATGGTTCTAAAACTTTGCTCAGTAAAAGGGTTCTGTTCGCCAGTGCCTGGCAAGCCGACAACCAAACCGTAACCAATTAACTGATTTGAACGAACACCCTGAATGGATGCTACGTCTTTAATACGCTGTGCATAAGCGCTATGAATGCAGCCTACACACATGCACAGTGCTATCGCGAAAAACGAAAAATAACGCATAACTACACTCTCCACGTTAAAGTGGCCACCAAGATGAATCGAAGAACTTTGCCAACCAGCCCTTTTCTTGTGCTCTTGCAAAGGTACCAGTGCCGCTGTATTGAATGCGCGCATTGGCAATTTTGGTAGACTCTATTTGATTGTCAGGGTTGATATCTAACGGACGAATCACACCTGTAAGACGAATATATTCGTCTCCGTGGTTAAGGGTCATCCATTTCTCACCGCGCACAACTAAGTTTTTGTTGGGGAGTACATCGACAACTGTCACCGATATAGCGCCTTGAAGGCTGTTGGTCTGATTGGCCGCAGCGTCCCCCGAAAAGTCATTCGACGAATCAAGACCAAACTGGATAGACTGATTACCTATGTTAATGGCGTTGCCCGCTAAACCCGTAATCGGTTGCAAGTCTGCTGTTGTTTCACGCGATGTGGTCGTGTTCGCAGATTTCGTTGCCGCCGTATTCTCGCTTAGTACCACGGTAATAATGTCACCTACTTGACGTGCGGTAACATCTGAATACAAGCTGTTAGCCAGATGAGGTCTAAACAAGGAGCCGTCTTCAATAACGGTTTCTTCCGGATAATTCGGCACCACAGGCGCATAAAACGGGTCATTCGCCTGAACGCGCTCATCAGTAGTACTCTGACAGGCGCTAAGCAGTGAGCAAAGCATAATGAAAATGGCGCAACGCATCTCAATCTACTCCTACAGCTGTTGAATAACTTGACCAAGCATCTGATCAACAGAGGAAATAACTTTCGAGTTCATCTCATAAAGACGTTGGCTTTCAATAAGGTTTACCAATTCTTCTGTCACGTTTACATTCGACGTTTCCAGCGTACCTTGAGAGATCATGCCAAGCCCCTGCAAACCTGGGATACCTTGTATAGGCGCACCACTTGATGCCGTTTCTACATATAGATTTTGCCCAGTGGGTTGCAAACCAGTTGGATTGACGAAGTCGGTTACATTCAACTGTCCAAGTAGCTGAGGCTCTGCCTGTCCTCGAATACTTACGCTGATCTGGCCGTCTTGTGAAATCGTGATTTGCTGCGCATCAGGAGGGATCGTGACCTGAGGTTGTAACAAGTAACCTGCACCAGAGGTAACAATTTGTCCTTGGTCGTTTAGGCTAAATTGCCCATTACGGCTGTACGCTAATGTGCCATCTGGCTGAAGTATTTCGAAATAGCCACGGCCTTGTATAGATAAATCTAACGCATTTTCGGTTGTTAGTAGGTTTCCTTGCGTATGTGCTTTTTGCGTAGAAACCACTTTCGAACCTGAACCTAGCATTAGTCCCGAAGGCAGCTCAGTATCTGCTGACGAACGGCCACCTGGCTGATTGATATTTTGATATAACAAGTCTTCAAACACTGCACGGTCTTTTTTAAAGCCAACCGTTGATGCGTTTGCCAAGTTGTTAGATACCACAGCAACATCAGTTTGTGCGGCATCAAGTCCGGTTTTACTAATCCACAGTGCTGGATGCATGTTAACCTCCGACGTTGCCTTTCAAGCAACAAATCTAAAAATACGTTTACAGAATTCGTAGCAGCATGTTGCCGCGAGTATCTAATTCTTCCGCTTGCTTCATTACTTTTACTTGAAGCTCGTAATGGCGCTGAAGACTGATCATGTCGACCATCTCTTCTACGGCATTCACGTTCGACCCTTCTAGCATGCCCGACATCACTTTCACGTTAGCATTGGGATCTGCAATTGAACCGTCTTCCATTCGAAAAAGACCGTCTCGACCACGTTCCATATCAGCGTAATTAGGGCTGACAAGTTTCAGTCTACCCACCTCTTCAATAACGTTAGCGGGTGCGCCGAGTTGTCGCATAGACAGTGTGCCATCAGACGCAATATTCAAGTTGTCCAACGGCACTGGAAGAAAAATTGGACCGTTGTCGCCTAATACAGGGCGTCCTTGAACATCTGTCAAAATTCCGTCGTCACCTAACTTGAAGTTACCATTTCGCGAGTATGCTTCTTGTCCGTTTTGGTCTTGAACGGCAAACCACCCGTCCCCTTGAATAGCAACATCAAGGTCACGTTCAGTCTTAATCATCGGGCCCGACTCGTAATTATTTGAAGGGCTCTCTGTCATTGAAAATACTCGGGTTGGCAAACCTTCACCGTACGCGGGCATTGACCTTGCCTGCTCTAACTGAGCACGAAAACCTGTAGTCTGCGCATTGGCCAAATTGTTCGCGCGTACACCAGTACCTAAAAGATCTTGAGAAGCGCCACTTGCTGCGATGTAGAGTAGTTTGTCCATGACTGACTTTTGACTCTGATTAAACCTTACCCTTGATTTTGCAAAGGCAATGCCAATGTGTAGAGTTTGTAGCCAACAGGCTCACATGAAGTTGTAGAGGTATGAAATATATAGAAAAATAAAGAGGCCGCGCAGAGGCGACCTCGTGAATTAATATGAACTTTGCCGACGAAAAAGCGCTTAGTTATTGCCGCTTTTCTGCCGCCCTATCCGCCTATCGAATATTCAGGATAGTCTGGTTAAGCGAATTGTTTACTTCAAGCGCTCGAGAGTTTGCCTGGAAGTTACGCTGAGCGATGATCATGTCGATTAGCTCAGTGGTCAAGTTTACGTTCGCTTGCTCTAGCGCTGATGAATTAATTTCACCAAAGGTACCCGTGGTAGCTTCACCTGCTAGTGCCTCTCCAGACAAAATACTTTCTTTCCACTGCGTGCTACTTTCCTGAGTAAGGCCCTGCTCGTTAGAGAAGCGTACTAAGGCTACACGCACGATAGGTTCAGACGTACCGTTTGAGAAAGTTGCTCGCACAAGGCCATCTGGACCAATATCAATACCCGTCAAACGGCCCACTGGCAAACCATCTTGCTCAAGTGACGTTACTTCGAATGCAGACGCGAACTGAGTAGGTTCATTCGGTGTTGCACCATTAACATCAAGGTTAAAATCAATGCTAATTTGTTGCGATGGATCTGAACCGTTTGCCAAAATAGTGGCACCAAGTGCCTCTGTTTGCATCTTAAAGTCTAGTGTTGCAGTACCATCTGGCGTTTCCATCCCAACAAAGTCACCACCTTGCGAGAAGATGAGCTTTGAAGCAGTCACTGCATTACCCGTATTTGATCCCACAACATTCACTGCTGTAGCAGGGTCAGTATCAGCGCCAGCAGAGTCGGTCATGTCAACCAAGGTATCGTCAACGGCCGTTGCAACATACCATTCGTTATCTACACCCGCGGTGCCGTCTTTAATAAAGTAGTATGTCATTACGTGGCTATCACCTAATGAATCGTACACTGTCACTGACGTGGCCGCGTTGTAGGTTAAGGGGTCTTCTGGGTTAAAATCTGCCGGATCAAGTGCTGAATCACCCGCCGGTAGGTTCATTCTAATGTCGACTTCAGAAGTTTGTTGCGGCGAACCCGAAGAATCAGGAATTCGCACGGGCTCGGTGGTACTTAATGCAACCGATGCACTCGTGCCATCAGCATTCACTGGAAAACCTAGCAGGTTGTCACCATTACTGTTAACGACAAAGTTATCACTATCTAGTTTGAACTGACCTGCGCGAGTGAAAGAAAAATCGCGAGAGGTTATTTCAGGTACAGTGGCAAAAAAGCCATTGCCGGTAATCGCCAAATCCAGTGAAGTATTGGTAAATTGCAAACTACCTTGTGAAAACTGCTGTGCAACCTCTTGTGTTAAAACACCATCACCCACTTTGGTTTTACCGCCAGCCAACAGTGATGCCGCATAAACGTCACCGAACTCTGCACGAGATTCCTTAAAGCCAACTGTATTTACGTTTGCGATGTTGTTGGCGGTTACATCCAAATCTTTTTGTGCGGCAGATACGCCACTCAGTGCAATATTAAAAGACATTATTGATTCTCCTACTAACTGCCGATTTGAATGACGTCATCAAGATTGATACTGACATCACCATCCAAATTCAAAATTACGCCTTGACCACTACCGGCCAAACTGACACTTCCCACATGGCGGTTTACGGCTGTGTTCAACTGAACACCTTCACCGTTCAACTCACCGGTAGCATTGATTACATACTCGCCCGGGGTGACATCATTGCCATGCTTGTCTTTGCCATCCCATTCAAATTCGATATTGCCAGCAGTTTGAGTGCCAGCATCAATTGTTTTAATTACTTCGCCGTATTGGTTTTCAATGGTAATTTTCATGTTCTGAACTGTCTTCTCGTTCACAACTACCCCTGAAATACCGTCACCTTGATTTGCCATATAGCCCACGTTGCCTTGCACCAATACGTTTTGACCAATAAGACTAGAGGCTTGAAGCGCTTGGTTTGATGTCATGGAAGCAGCGAACGACTCAAACTTTTCATTTAGCTGTGAAATGCCATCAGCCATAGTAAAAGATGTCATCTGAGCAACCATTTGGTCATTATCAACCGGTGCGGTCGGATCCTGATTGGCAAGCTGTTCAGTCAACATCGCGAAGAAATCTTCTTGCGATAGCTGCTGCTCAGTCCCGTCGGCAATCTTCACCGTCTCTTCTTGCCAATACAAATCTGTATTTAAGCCGGTATTGTTTATGGTATTCACTGGTTTATCCTCACATTAACCAAGCGGCAGATTATTGCCCTTGACCGAGTTGAAGCACGCGGCGGAAAATTCTTTTGGTTGTATCGGCAACTTGCACATTTGTCTCGTAAGCTTTTGACGCCGACATCATATTCGCCATTTCTTCCACAATGTTGACGTTCGGCTTATAGATGTAGCCATTCTCGTCTGCCATTGGGTTATTTGGTGCATATTCCACTTGCAGTGGCGCATCGCTCTCTACAATGCCTCTTACCTGCACGCCAGTACCTTTTGACTGATCACGCATGGCATCTTGAAGCGCTGTTGCAAACACAGGGTGTCTTGCTCGGTAGGTCTCGTTGTAACTACTGCTCACCGAATTCGCATTGGCGATATTACTTGCAGTGGTATTTAAGCGCACATTTTCCGCTTCCATACCTGTGCTCGATATTGTCATTACATTAAAAAGACTCATGACTATTGACCTCCAGAGCTTAACGCTTTCTTCATGCCTTTAATTTTTCCATTCAAAAATTCAAGACTTGCTTGATAGCGCAACCCATTATCTAAAAATCGATTTCTTTCGGCTTGTACTTCAACAGAGTTCCCGTCTCCCGTATCAGGTTGAGTCGGGATTCGGTATTTCATGTCAAAATTTGCCGCTACTGACGTTGAATTGCCGCCTATGTGGCGAGAATTTGTCCTAACGAGACCACCTGAAGAGTGAGAAGAGACGCCGCCCGAACTTTCTTTCATTGCAGACTGCATAGCTTTGTTAAAATCGATATCTCTGGCTTTGTAGCCAGGTGTATTGGCGTTGGCAAGGTTGCCCGCAATCACTTCCATACGCTCTGTGCGTATCTTGAGCGCGGATTCGTGAAACCCTACTAATTTGTCTAAATTAATTGCCATAAATCGACCTCTGACTTACTCGTATTGCTTTCTCTGTGTTCATCTTTTGGCTTGGCGTTTATTTGCCCACAAGATGAGATATGAAAAAGTCTCTTCTAAGCATGTGATGTATGTGGAAGTTCAACACACGTCATCGATACTTATTTTTGATTGCGGTTAGGCTTTCTTGAAGATTATTTAGCAAAGCAGATGCCAAAATGTGTTTTTGACGGGGAAAGATAAGTAAGAAAACGGGTTTGATTAGAAGAAAAACACTTATTAATCAAACCCATATTAATATTTATTTTTTTTGATAGTAGAGCCCAGGGTGACACTTAACCATGCTATAGATATCACTCGCTGCGCTTATAGATTCAGAAGCGCCAAGGAACAGTACGCCATCACTTTGCAGCTGTCCGGCAATTTGTTGCAGTATTCGCTGTTTAACTTGAGGTGAAAAATAAATAAGGACGTTGCGGCAAAAAACGATGTCGAAGCGGCCAAGACCTGCATAACTTGACAACAAATTAAGACTTCGAAACGAAACCATTCGCCGAACTTCAGGCTTCACTTGCATCAGGCCTGTTTCGTGTTGCTCAAAAAAAGTGTCACGGCGCTGCGCAGAAAGACCACGAGCAAGTGAAAGTTCGTCATAGATACCTTGCTCGCACTTCTTAAGCATTTCAGAAGAAAGATCAGTCGCCACTATTTCAACGCCAGCACGCAGAGCGCCCGGCCGCTGACGCTGGAACTCAAGTACTGACATGGCAATAGAATATGGCTCTTGGCCGGAAGAGCATGCCGCACTCCAGATCCTGATCTTCTGATTCTTAGATGCGAGTTTTGGCAATAAATCCTTGATGAGAAGATCGAACGGGTAATTATCTCGAAACCACAACGTTTCGTTTGTGGTCATTGCATCGATCACACCTTGCAGAAGTGTGCGATCAAATCCGCGCACAACAACATCGATGAGTTCATCCGCAGATTCGTACTTATGCTTGTAAAGCAAAGAGGCAAGGCGGCTTCGTACTAAGTACTGTTTATTGTCACCTAATACAATACCGCACTGCTTTTCGAGAAAGTCTCTAAATTTAAGGTAACTTTCTGGCGAAACATCTTTATTAGCCAATGCAGTGTTGCTCCGTTACTCGCATTCAGTCATTAACCATTTTTGGACCGCTGTAGCCAACTCATCTGGGTGGAATTTAGCGATAAAGTCATCAGCCCCAACTTTCTGCACCATGGCTTGGTTGAACACACCACTTAATGAGGTATGTAAAACGACATGAAGCTTCTGAAGCTCTGGTGTATTTTTGATTTCGGCAGTAAGGGTGTAGCCGTCCATTTCCGGCATTTCAATATCCGATACCAATACACCTACTCGATTTGTTACATCACCATATTCTTCGGCAATAGCCTTTAGACGATTGAGCGCTTCTAACCCGTTTTTGGCAAGCTCTATTTCAAGCCCGAGGCTTGTTAGCGCCTTTTTGACCTGATTGCGCGCCACGGCAGAATCATCTGCAATAAAGATGATCTTGTTCTCTTGGCCTTGGGTGGTTAAGCCCTCTGCAACCTCAGTGCTAACTTCAGCATTGAGCGGTGAAATTTCATTTAAAATCTTTTCAACATCGAGGATTTCGATTAGTTCATTTTCTACTTCTGTAACCGCGGTCAAGTAGCTGGCGCGCCCTGTACCTTGAGGCGGCGGCATAATAGCATCCCAGTTTGTATTGATAATGCGCTCTACAGCACCCACCAAAAATCCCTGAACGGAGCGGTTGTATTCAGCGATAACAATAAAGGAATTTTTCAAATCCTCAATACGCTTACCACCGGTAGCCATGCTCAGGTCTATTACTGAAATAGTTTGCCCACGGATATGTGCAACGCCGCGTACTAGCGGGTTCAACTTCGGCATTGCGGTTAGAGGTGGACATTGAAGTACTTCACGCACTTTAAACACGTTAATCCCAAAACGCTGACGTCCGTTCAGTCTAAACAGCAACAGCTCTAAACGATTCTGTCCAACGAGCTGGGTGCGCTGGTTAACTGAATCTAAAATCCCCGACATAGGTCACCTCTAAGTAATACTGGGCATGATCATTGCCTACTATGTTTAAGATAGACAATATCACTAAATTTTTGCAGGTCAAACGACAGAAAAATGACGCTTGCTTCTGGTTATCGACCAAAATGCACGTTACTGCAACTTTGTTATCTGCATTGAGTTACTTAAGCATAGTCAATAACTCAACAACTGAACACGAAAAGTCATGATGAAAAATACGTACGCTAGCCTAAGCAGAACCATTTATTCGTTCGTCACACTTGTTGCGATGGGACTTATCCCCATTTCGAGTGATGCTTCGCAAAGTATGCACGAAAAAGTCGAAGAAGGCGCGAAACAATATTTATTGTCACAACTTGCTGATAACTCTCAAGATACTAGCACTGATGTGTCAATTGTGAAGATAGACGATAGAATAAACATTCCCAATTGCCCGACTGGCTTCCAATATCATGCTTCTGATGAAGCGCTCGCCCAGTCGTACATATCTGTTCGTGTGAGTTGTGGCGATAATGATTGGTATTTATTCACAAGTGGTCAAGTTACGCGCACTACGGAAATTGTGGTAACTCAAGGCGCGGTAAGTCCAGGAACGGTTTTGACCGCTTCAAACCTATCACTTGCCAAAGTGGATATTCGAAAACTTAGATTCACCGCTTTCACCGATATTGATGCGCTTGTTGGCGCTCGCGTAAAACGGCGGGTAACTGATGGTCAGGCACTGCAAAGCAATATGCTATGCTTTGTATGTAAAGGTGATAGGATTACCATAACCGCACAGGTGGCTGGTATGGAAGTAAAAACAGCTGGAATTGCCCAACAAGACGGTGTTGTAGGTGATAACATTAAAGTGATTAACGCCACCAGCCAAAAGCCTGTTATTGCAAGAGTCGCCAGTTCAGAAGAAGTCGTGATACACTTGTGATTGAGGCAGTGAAAATCTACCGCTTTTGTTAGTAAAAAGGCTAAAGAAAATACGCGCTAGGCCGATACAGATAACAGAGGCAAAAAGGTAGTGAGGATTAATTATGGCAATTAATAATATAAACAATGGGTTACCTAAAACTCCCGTTGATAATGGCAAGGTTGCGCAGCAAAATCAAACGCAGCAAGCCCAACAACAGGCATCGGCTCAGACTGCATCGACAGCGCCTGCGCCACGTCAAGATTCTGTTTCGTTGACACAGTCGGCGCAGCAGTTAAATCAAGTTCAAAAGAAAGGGTCTGAAGCGCCTGTGAATCAGGAAAAAGTGGACCGTCTTAAAAAAGCAATTCAAAGTGGTGAGTACCGCGTTAATCCAGAAGTACTGGCTAACAAAATTGCAAAACTTGAGTCAGAAATCTTCAGCTCAAAGTAAAACGCATGCCCGTTGGCATGTAGAGTCCACTAATCTTTAAAGTAATTTAGTAAGTAGCTTAATAAGCAATGTAATACAGGTATCGAAGTGACAGAACAGATGAGCAATTTGGAACAGGCACTAAGCAAACAGGTAGAACAACTTTCTACACTCGCTTTATTGCTTGAAAAAGAATTGCAATTGATCAGTTCCCGCGAAGCAGAATCACTGATGCGTTTGCTCGACGAGAAGTCTGTCTTACTGGAAGCTATTCAAACTCTTGACGGTCAGGTGGAGCAGTTGATAAATGCTGTTCAAGAAATGACTGAAAAAGAAGAAGCGTTACTAGAGAAAGCAAAGTCGCTTTTAGACGATTGTAAGTATCGAACTCAAATCAATCAAAAAGCCGTTGAGCAAGGACAGCTACGCCTCACACACCTACGCAATTTGATGATGGAGTTACGCGCCAAAGAATCGTTGACTTACGATAAGAAAGGTAAACCGAAAGGTGGCACTTTGGGTTCTGGCGTAAGTGCGTAACGCAATTTAACTCGGCACTACCTTAATAGTATTTAACGTTTTTCACCCTTCTAGGCTTTGCTGTCGTTAGGTAAAGGTCGTAGACCTGCTTCATATCTAATGAGAGTTCGGTAACATAAGTGTCATCTCCAACAGGATACGCCTTCACAACCTCAGCGCCACGGATAACACCTTCTACTGATGCTTTGAGTGTTTCACTTTCAACCACAAGACTCGAGACAGATTGGTTACCTTCTAAACGCTGCCCGTATACTTGTTCAGCTAACTCGCGATAGGCATCAAGTTTTGAAGCTCTCATTGCCATTATTAGCTTAGCGCTCTCGCTGTCACCGCGCTGAGAGTCAATAGGCGCATAACCAACCGCTTTAAGTATAGGATAGCTCTCGGGCTCCACCGTTTCCCATTCCACATGCTTGTCGATAATGCCACAGCCACCCAAAGAAAGTGCAGCCCCTAGCGAAATAGCAAGCAACGAAGATTGACCGATATTCTTAAGTTTCTTAGACACTTTACATGGCATAACCGTATTTCCTGACAAAAACAACTCAGACAACATTTTGACGCTGTTAAGCGTCTATTGGCTTTGAATTAATGTAACAGTAATTCATAAAGCAATTTGTGCGCCCATTTGAATTACTCTCGTAAATCTGAATCCATTGTAGGTTTGATTACGGGCCGTAAATTGCCTGAAATGTTACGCAATCAATAGACGGATTTTTGGCAAAGATTATTGGCATCTTTTTAGCATATCCCATATGCGTTTGCTTCTTGCCTTAATAAACAAGGTACAAACAGCGCGGTAAAAGCCGCGCACAACAACACAACCAAACGCCCTTATCAATAGACGCCTGACGCGCGTTGCGTCAAGGTATTAGTGACATTTTACAGAGGTGTATTGTGCGACATTTAAATAGAGTGACAGCAACAGCCCTATTTAACATTGTTGTGGTGGTCATTTGCCTAATTGCACTTTTTATGGGGCAAGCAAATGCCGCATGGTATGAAGCTAAAGGACAAGCCGTTATTATTGATGGCGATAAAGAAGACGCAAGAAAGAAAGCTACGCAAGAAGCACTAAAACAAGCAATGTTATTCGCTGGTGCGTCTATCCACAGTGTACACACACTTACCAATGGGCTGCTTGAAAACGAAGAAATGACAATCAGCGCCTCAGGCGAAGTTGCTCAATTAGAATTAGTCGATGAAATATACAATGGCAACGTTATTACCGTCGGTATCAGAGCCGATATCTTTCCAAAAGCACAATCATGTGACGCACAATTTGATGAGAAACACTTTTCAACAACGCGCTTTTTAGTTAAAAGCCGTCAGCAACTCACTCATGGTAACATTGTAAACTTTGACCAGGCATTTACTGAGCGCTTTGGTTTTATAATGCGCAATACCACTGACAACCTAAAACTTACGCACATAGCGCCCCACACTGCCCAATTTAAAACCCAATTTACCGAACAAAATGTGCGCAATCTTTCTCAGCAAAGCAACACGCAGTACGTTATTCTCGGCAGTATAGACGACCTCAGTATTGAAACATCTCCATCATCAATTTTCACACCTTGGAAAGACGACAAACAGCATAGACATTTTTCGCTTACCCTGCGCGTATACGATGGTATCAATGGTGGTCTTCTGTTCACGCACAACTACAAGACACGTGCGCAGTGGAGTTTTGACAAGTTCGAGAATGTTGACGAATACTCAACCGCATTTTGGCAGTCCCGTTACGGGCTAGCAGTGCAAGAGCTCGTTGAAGACGCCGTGCAAGATATAAAAGAAGCGACAGCATGCCAGCCAGTCACAGGGCGAGTTATCCACGTTGCAGGCGATGTTATTTCGGTATCTTTAGGGCGAGATAACGGCGTCAGTAATAATGATGAACTATACGTTTATCAATCAAAAGAAGTCATAGACAACTATGGTCGTAAATACCTTCAATATCACCTTTACCCTGGTACTTTTGTTGTGCGTAACGCGTATAGCAACTCCTCGTCAGTAGTGAGTAAGAATACAGGTATTGTGGCTAATATTCAGGAGAACGATTTTGTTGTGAAGAAATAGTGTGATTCAATTCTATGGGTTAACAGGACTAATTTTTTACGTATAATCAAGATGCTGTCCCCATAGTTTAACTGGATAAAACAAGAACCTCCTAAGTTTTAGATCTGCGTTCGAGTCGCGGTGGGGACGCCATTTTCGTGATATTTTCACATACCTTTAACGTAAATTGCTGAGATCTTTTATCTTGCAATTTGTGCATTTCGTGGAAAAAGTCGATTTTTCATGAAAAAAACTCGCCTAAAGTATTAAAAAAAATAGCATTTTTGGGCTAATTGAAAATTTATACGAAAGTATTAAGCTGTTTTTCGAGTCCAAAAAAAACACTCCAAAATCACAAAAATCCCATTTAAAACAAAAGCTAACGAAGTTAACAATTCCAATTCTCATCTGTAGTCAGGGCACTGCTTAATTAGTTATGTGTGTTGATACTTTATCTTTTGTCAAGTCATGTGGTTGAATAACCATCGAAGTATGCTAGCAGTCTAAAACAGCGTACATCACCACTATAAAATTCATAACATTTTCGTGTCACTGGAAGTTAGGTGACACTTTTAGGGATAATTTGGGATATACACATGAAAAAACGCTTAGTGTCTCTTGCGCTACTTTCAACGCTATCTGCTTCAACAATTGCTGCAAATAGTACATTTCAAGCTACTGTAAACGCCATCTCTGATGCGGCAATTGCACAAACTACTGCACTTCATTTTGGTGCGATGCAACCAACTTCAGGTGCCGTTTGTACAATGGACAACACAGGTGCAGTTGCAGGAAGCTGTGATGCAACCAACGCAAACATTGCTATTGGTCTAATCACAGTAAGTGGGCTGACCGCTAACGTACCACTAAACGTAACCGTTACAGGTCAAGCTGGTACTAATGTTTCATTTGTATCTGAGTTTGATATCAACGGCGCTGTTGGTACACATGAAAATAACGCTGACAACACCGCTATTGCTGTAACGACTAATGGTACGGGTGATAACTTAACGCTTGACGTATACGGTCAGATGACTGTTACTACTGCACTAACACCTGGTGACAGCTATACAGCAAACTACATCGTAGATGTATCTTTCCAGTAAAACTGCTAAAGTAGGGTGCTAATTCAAGCACCCTTTCACTCTCAAATCATGCAGTTGGGACCTTCACTTTATGCGCAGTACACCATTCTTTTCTCGTTTCTTTTTTTATACATTTTTACTTTTTGGGCTAATACTTTCAACGCAGGTTTCAGCCAATGTCGCGCTATCTAAATTTAGAGTCTATTTCGACGGTAAAACCCGAACCGCTTCACTGCAATTAAGAAATACGGGTGCTAAAGAGTTTAAGTACACTGCTGAATTAACGCTTAACGAAATGACCGAAGAGGGTGCTATTTATAGCGTTAATAGCGACCCATTGGCTGCCGATAAGTTTATTCGCTTTTCGCCAAAGCGAGGCACTATTAAGCCAGGTGAAAGACAGGCACTTCGCTTTGCTTTAAGAAAACCGTCAGGACTTGCCGATGGCGAATATCGTGCGGTATTGCGTATCGTAACTGAACTAGCTCCTACTGAAGGCGGCAACGTTAACCTTGCAAGTAAGCTGGCATACAATGTACCCATTATAGTTCGTCACGGTGAGGTGTTTGCTGAATCAAGTCTTGCCTCACCCTCTACTGTGATGCATAACGGCCAGCCCCATATACAGGTATGGCAAACAAGAACGGGGAATCGTTCTTTGTTCGGCAATTATGTGGTGGAAACGACAAATGGTGAAACCTTAGGTGTGCTAAACAACGTAGCCGTTTATCGTCCCCTGGAACGCAGAAAAGTATTAATACCGTTAACTAATGCGTCAAAGGGCGACGTGGTAATCCGCTATACAGAAAACGAAAAATTTGGTGGTAGTCTAGCACTCTCTATCCCCCATACTATTAACTAACCCACTTTTAGATCTTTATGTTCAGGCTCGTTCTGCTTTTGCTGCTTGCGTTAACAAATAGTGCGTTCGCAGCAAATTGTAATATCAGCGAGCCTTTTAAGCGCGTAACACTCGATGAAGACAACTTTTATATTGCCGTTTTACGCTTAAACGGGCGCCCGGTGTGGGACGGATTAGATGTTTACAGCGTCGATGATCATTTGCTTGTTCCTGTTTCACTTCTTGTAGATGCAATGGGCCTGAATTGGAACATAGACATTCCTACGAATAATATTGCTTCGCAAGGCGCTGAAAGCCACTGCGATTTTGATATTCAATTTTCATCTACCAGTACAAACTCTCGCGACTTCCTTTATTGGAGTAAAGACGATTTTGACCTTTACATTGATGTAAATGCGCTGCCAGCTTTGCTGCCCGTAAGTTATGAGTTCGATGATTCACTTTTGGTATTAAGTCTTACCAGCAATGATATAGAATTTATAGATACCACAGAGCCTCAGTTGATTGTCCCAACGTTTTATAAAAAAGATACCGAGAGTATCGACCGTGTTATTGACGATACGTACCACTTTTATACCTCCCCATTGTTTAGTTATCGCGTTGTAGCGCAAGACAGGAACGCGCAATCAGAACGATTAAGTGTCAATATCAATGCTGGTTTCGATTTACTTAAGCACGAAACCAACTTTCGAATGAGTCGAGTAAGGGATACTAGCCAACACTTCTTACGACTGACGAGAACGTTAGAAGATACCGCGACGTTACTTAGCGAACGAGGCTTAACTTATGAATTAGGTGATATTCAATTAGTCGGAGACAATGTTGTCACCTCCCCCAGCCAATCGCTGGGTTTCCTCGTTCACAACGGCGATGACAAGGGGCGACGGAACTTTTCCAAAACCACTATTGAAGAGTTTGTACTTCCGGGTTGGCGTGTGCAGCTGTTTAGAAATGGGCAGTTTATCGATGAAAAATTCAGTGACGATCAAAACAAAGTACTGTTTGAAGATATTGATACGTTTTACGGAAACAACTTCTTCGAACTTAAACTTTACGGTCCTGAAGGACAACAGGAAACCCGAAATCAAACCGTTAGCGTTGGGCAAGAGCAAACACAAAAAGGTGACATCGATTTTAGTTTTGGGGTGAATGACAATAATTATCGCCTGTTAGATGGCAAAGTTTCTGAAAGTGGTTTAGGTAAATCTGTATTAGCGAAGGTAGGCGTGGGCTTAACTGATGATACAAGTATATCGGGTACTTACCAGCGTTTATGGCTTAACGATACACCACTCGATTATTACACCAGCGCAATAGACACGCAATTTAAAGGTTCTGCGTTGCATGTATCCCTTACACAGCAAGAACAAGGTGGTTATGCGACGTTTGTTGGATGGAATGGAAGGATAAATCAGGATGTTGTATTCAACTTTTCAAATCGACATCTTAGTAACTTTGTTAGTCAGCGCTATGGTGAAAACTCGCTTATTGAAAACGAAACCACTGCTCGAATTAATGGGCAAACTGAATTGTTTGGGCGGCTAGGCTGGAACGCCAACCTATCGTATCGTACGTTTAAGCGAACAGTTGACAATGCTAGCCTCGGGCTAAACATAAATAACAATTTATTAGGCGGTACGTTTTCTGGTGGTGTAGTGCTAGGCAAAAATACTGCAGAACCTGTAACAGGCCGATTGTATTACTCTAAACAAATTGAAGGCTGGCAAGTTGCCAGTGCTTGGGACTTTGTTCCATCAGATGGCTTTAATACCGACACTTTTTATGTTGCATTGCGCTGGCCTTATTTACTATCTCAGCATCGAGAAACACGTTTACAGTACAGAGCAAGCGGTACGAACAACCTTGAATTGCAACATCAGCACAACTGGACCTTCGACTTTGTTAACGTGGGATTGGGTGGAACGCTTGGTGAAGACGGCGACTGGTCAATAAATCTCACATTTACAGGCAATATCAATTATAACCCGTACAGTCGCGCATTTAATTTTGACAGAGCGGCTACTACAGCAGCTGGTAGAATAGATGCTTTTGCATTCCTTGATGCAAACAGAAACAATCAATTTGACAGCAATGAACAACCTCTCGAGGGTGTGAACTTCAAAGGTAATTCGCAATGGCGCAATGATTACACCAATGAAGAAGGTAAAGCGCGCATTATTACCAATCATAACTTCCAAACTTTATCGATTGATAGCGCCTCACTGCCCGATCTCTATATGATAGCCGCAGACAATAATGTTGAAGTACTGACGCACAGCGGTGGTGTAAACCAAGTGAATTTACCGGTACACACCATAAGCGATGTAGAAGGCACACTTTTCCTTGTTAGCGAACAACAAAGTCGCGGCGCACCGAGGGTTCAGCTAAATATTGTTGATGAAACTGGCAATAATGTGGCCACAACTTATACCGAGAGTGATGGTTATTTTTACGTTACGCAACTTCCACCCGGTGAGTACGAACTTGAAATAGACGAAGGCTACTTACAACGAAATGCGCTAAGCGTAAGTAGCAATTCATTGTCATTTATTGCACCTACTGAAGGTGATTCCATCTACTTAGACGACATCAAACTTATCAAGTCAATCGAATCGTCACAAGGTCTCCAATTAGACGATGATAGTCAATTTACCGAAAGTTCGATTATTGATGCCGATGTTAAATACGAAATACAAATTGGTATTTTTAGACATGCTCGTTCGATAAGTGAAGTCGTTAGACACCTCCCTACTACACCGAGCTCAATGCAGTATTATCGCAATCATAGATTAGCCATGACCTATGTAACGGTTGGCGGGTTTACAAGTATTACTGATGCATCGCTATTTTTAGAAGCAATTCAAAGTCACGTTGCGTTTAGTAACGCATTTATTAGTCCTGTTACGCGCTATGAAGGCGAAGATTGGACAAGAGAAACGGTTGTTTATGAGTTTGATGAGAAAATTAAAGCGTCACAACGTGCACTTACAAAGAGCCTACCCAAACAAATATGTCAGTTGTCTGCATACTACTCCAAGACATCCGTAAACCCACAAATACTTATATTACACCCAGAATTATTGCTTGTACCAAACTCACCTGCAGACGCAACATTTTATCGATTGTTAGCACCGGTTAACGAAAATGGTAAGTGTGTTGATGACTACCTTGATCATCAATATCGAGACACACCTTTCATGACCCGCGCTGCGAACGTTCTTCACTAGAGCGCGTTTAATTAAAAGGGTTATTGAAAGTTTACGTTAACGGTATAACTGGCTTGATAGGTGTCACTGCTTTGCAATTCAGACAACACTTCTAAGTTTCCATGCACACTGATAGTCATGGTGTCAGTTGGCTGAATAGTAGTAACGGAAACACTTTGATCGCCGTCGCTATCCGTACTCACTATACTGTCGACCGTTATGGCAGGCTGAAAACGCAATATGCCGTTATCAGAACCGACGACTTCAATTTGATATTCTTGGTTAGCAAGCAACCCAGATATATCGATTAGCCCAACAGAGATATTGGCGTTAGCGCTCGCGCAGGCGCCAGATACCGTACCAGAGTTGTCAAGCGAACAGGTTGAGCCTGAAGTGTTGAGTATGCTTCCAAAATGCAGTGGGCTCGCCTCACTGATACTCGGTTCGTCGAATGCCGTAACTGCAGCCTGGAATACTGTGGACGCGGCAGTAACCGGCACAGTAATCAATAGGCAACACAATAGCGTTAGACGTAAAAACATAATTAGAACACTCATCAGATGATACTGAGTATTATAGCCTATTCTTAACCTTGTGCTTAATATCCAGCGACGAAAAATCACCTTCTATATATACCAAAGTATAAATAGACAAAAGTATAAGATCAGAATACCTAGTCGTATGCGAACGGATATATTGTAAAAACAATATTGCGCCCCACATTAAAGTAAGCGAATCAAAGAAGCGAGTAGTTAACGGGAGCTGACCATGATGTATGAAGATAATGATGATTTAAGTTCGTTCTTTGATGAAATGAAAGACGTTAGACGTATCAAAAGCGATAATGTGGCTCAACTTCACGACCCAGAAAGTGCGCTAAAGCAAAAACGAAAACGCGCATCCTCCCAAGATAGTATTCGAGATAAGTTATTAAATCCTCTGAGTATGGAAGGCGTAAAACCGGTACCGCCTGATGATTTTATTGCCTTTCAGCAACCAGGGATCCAAGATGGGGTGTTTAAAAAACTTCGTTTGGGCAAATACCCTTTAGAGAATAAAATTTCGCTAAAAGGAATTTCATTAAAAGAAAGTTGTGATCGCGTTTATCAAACCATTAAACAAAGTCATGAACGGGGCGTTCGCGCACTGCTTATTCAACACGGACAAGGCCTTGACAGTAAACCGTTTCCAGCTTTAAAGAAAAGTTATGTGAACCATTGGCTGCGTGAGCTTGAAGAGGTCATTGCGTTTCACACAGCCCAACCATTGCATGGCGGTTTTGGGGCTACTTATGTTTTACTTAAAAAACATCCCGCTCAGAAGATGATCAATAGGGAAAATAATAGAAAGCGCTAACGCGCATTATTTGGCGTTTTTTAGCCCCCTAAATGAGTAACGCCCGTAACAGGAAACCTGCTACGGGCGTTAGAATTTTTCTTTCAGACTACTTAACTGAAGACTGCACACTAAGCGTCGATGGAGCATCGGCTGATTTCGCTGAAGTGCTAAACACAGCAGTAACGAACATCAGAACTACAGCAACAGCTACTCCGGTTAAGCCAAACCCTTTTGAAGAACGATTCATTAGTCGTCTCTTATTATTAAAGCCAGCGTATGACTTCGCAACCACGTTGCTTACCACTGGTACAACCCCAACTAAACTCCTGTAACCTAAGCGCATTCCTTGCTTGCACTACAATAGATCAGAGATCCGCTATTGACAAGAGTAAAAAGCAGATTTTTGACGCTTTGCCAAAGGTTTGACACAAAAGGTCTGCTACTTTGGTAAGAAAACGGCTATTTTTGTTTAAATTCAACACCCATTGATGATGAATCTTTCAAAATAGCCGTTTTACTTATTACTGAGATCCGTCAGTTATTAGCCAACAAATTTGCGTGCATTTCTAAAGATACGCATCCACGCGCCATCTTCTTGCCAATCATCCGGACGCCACGAGTTCGCTACCGCTCTAAATACACGTTCTGGGTGCGGCATCATAATTGTACTGCGCCCATCTGATGACGTTAAACCTGTGATCCCTTGTGGTGAACCATTTGGGTTTGCCGGGTATTGCATCGTTGGCTTGCCGTAGTTGTCTACATAACGCATCGCCACTTGCGCACTCACTTGTGCCAGGGCATTATCGTTGGCAAATTCAGCCTGACCTTCACCGTGTGACACGGCAATTGGCATACGAGAACCCGCCATGCCGTCAAGTAACACCGACTTAGACTCCATTACCTCAACCATAGCAACACGAGCTTCAAATCGCGCCGACTGGTTAGTGACAAAGTGTGGCCAGTGTTCAGTACCAGGAATCAATGATTTAAGGTTTGATAGCATCTGACAGCCGTTACATACACCTAAGCTAAAGGTGTCGTTGCGTTTAAAGAAGCCTTCAAATTGGTCGCGCGCCATACTATTAAACAAAATAGACTTAGCCCAGCCTTCGCCCGCACCGAGTACGTCACCGTAAGAGAAGCCACCACAAGCAGCAAGGCCAGCAAACTGTTCAAGCGTTATACGACCGGCCAACACATCACTCATATGAACGTCGATAGCGTCGAAGCCTGCGCGAGTAAATGCCGCTGCCATTTCAAGATGCGAATTGACGCCCTGCTCTCTTAGAATGGCGACTTTTGGCTTGACGCCCTTAGCAATATAAGGCGCAGCAATGTCTTCATTAACATCATAAGACAAAGCAACATGCAAACCTGGGTCTTCAGCGTCTTGCTTAGCAGCGTGCTCTTGTTCAGCGCACTCTGGGTTATCACGCAGCTTCTGCATTTCAAACGTAGTTTGCGCCCATGTAGTGCGCATAGCAACGCGACTGTCGGTAAGTACAGCAACGCCATCGCGGCTGAACTCAATCATGTCTGTCGTGTTAAGCGTGCCGATATCGTGGGTAAGGTCAGTGAGGTCAAACTCGGCCAACACAGCATTAACCGCGTCTATATCGCTTTCGAGCACTTGAATAACGCCACCTAGTTCTTCATTGAACAATACAGCAACCTCATTGCCTTTAAGGGTATCAAGTGTAACGCTCACGCCTGTCTTACCGGCAAACGCCATTTCAGCAACTGTAGTAAACAGGCCACCATCAGAACGGTCGTGATAAGCTTGAACTAACCCTTTTTCAATGAGTGCCTGCATGGCGTCAAAGAAGCCTTTAAGGCGCTGTGCACTGACAACATCCGCAGGGCTATCACCAAGCTGTGTATACACTTGAGCTAAACAACTCGCACCCAAGCGATTTTTACCTTCGCCAAGATCAAGCAGTAACAAGCGGCTTGCACCTTTGTCAGTGCGAAGCTGAGGTGTAACCGTTTTACGGATATCTTTAACAGCACCAAACGCTGAAATAACCAGTGACAACGGTGAAGTAACCGCTTTATCTTCACCGTTCTCATTCCATGCCGTTTTCATAGACATTGAGTCTTTACCAACAGGTATCGTTAGGCCAAGCTCTGGGCAAAGCTCTTCACCTACGGCTTTTACCGCTTCGTAAAGGCCAGCATCTTCACCCGGGTGTCCTGCTGCCGCCATCCAGTTTGCCGAAAGTTTAATGCGCTTGATATCGCCTATGTTTGCCGCAGCAATGTTCGTTAGCGCTTCACCAACAGCAAGGCGCGCAGACGCGCCGTGCGATAGCAAAGCCACTGGCGTACGTTCGCCCATCGACATCGCTTCACCGTGATACGTATCAAATGCAGTGGCCGTTACCGCCACATCAGCAACAGGCACCTGCCATGGACCTACCATTTGATCGCGGCTTACAAGACCCGTTACAGAGCGATCGCCAATAGTAATTAGGAACGTTTTCTCAGCAACCGTTGGCAAAGATAAAATGCGATTCGCAGCATCAGCTAATGTAATACCTGTATCATCGAGTGCAGGCGAGCTGACTTTTGTAGAACTTACGTCGCGATGCATTTTAGGTGGCTTACCTAAAAGTACATCAAGCGGCATATCAATAGGTTTATTATCAAACTGGCTATCGTTAAGGTTTAGGTGTTGTTCTGCCGTTGCCTCACCAACCACGGCAAACGGCGCACGTTCGCGGGCACAAATTGCTTCGAACACTGGCATATTTTCAGGTGCTACAGAGAGTACATAACGCTCTTGTGACTCATTACACCACAATTCAAGTGGCGTCATACCAGGTTCATCTGACAGTACTTTTCTTAGTTCAAAATTACCGCCACGGCCGCCGTCATTGACAAGTTCAGGTAATGCGTTTGAAAGACCGCCCGCGCCAACATCGTGTATAAACTGAATTGGATTGTTTTCGCCTAATTGCCAACACGCATCAATGACTTCCTGACAGCGACGCTCCATTTCTGGGTTGTCACGCTGTACAGAGGCAAAATCTAAATCTTCGTTCGATTGGCCAGACGCCATTGACGATGCAGCACCGCCACCAAGGCCGATATTCATCGCTGGGCCACCCAACACGATTAGCTTTGCGCCAACTGTAATCTCGCCTTTCTCGATGTGTTCACGACGAATGTTACCTAAGCCACCAGCCAGCATAATAGGCTTGTGGTAACCACGAACTTCAACGCCGTTGAAGCTATTAACTTCTTGCTCAAACGTACGGAAATAACCCAGTAACGCAGGACGACCAAACTCATTGTTAAACGCCGCACCACCAAGAGGTCCTTCAAGCATGATATCAAGCGCGCTTACAATGCGCTGAGGCTTACCATACTGTATCTCCCACGGTTGCTCAGCCCCGGGAATACGTAAGTTAGATACGGTAAAACCAACCAAGCCCGCTTTAGGTTTTGAACCTCGACCAGTTGCACCTTCATCACGAATTTCACCACCTGAGCCGGTTGCTGCACCTGGGAAAGGCGAAATAGCAGTTGGATGGTTATGCGTTTCTACCTTCATCAAAATATCGATATTTTCATGATGGTATTCGTATTGGTGTGACTGCGGATTTGGGAAAAAGCGCCCTGCTTGCCATCCTTCCATGACTGCCGCGTTGTCTTTGTAAGCGGAATACACATGATCAGGTAACAACTCGTAAGTGTTTTTGATCATTTTAAACAACGATTTTTCTTGGTCTTCGCCGTCAATTGTCCAACTCGCATTGAAAATCTTGTGGCGGCAATGTTCAGAGTTTGCTTGAGCAAACATATAAAGCTCTACATCGGTAGGGTTTCTTCCTAGCTTTGTAAAACTATCAAATAGGTAGTCGATCTCATCATCCGCCAGAGCTAGGCCTAATGAGACATTGGCATTTATCAATGCATCTTTGCCTTCACCTAGTACATCTACACTGGTGAATGTATTTGCTTCAGTATGAGCAAATAGTACAGCAGCATCGTCTGTGTTCGAAAATACAGACTCAGTCATACGGTCGTGAAGAAAACTTGCAATCAGAGCAAAATCATCTTCAGTCAGTTCACTCTCTGTCTCAATATAAAACGCACAGCCTCGTTCAATACGATTAATGCTTTTTAGACTACAGTTATGAGCGATGTCGGTGGCTTTGGAAGACCAGGGAGAGATAGTGCCGGGGCGAGGAGTTATGAGGAAGAGGGTTCCAGTGGGGGTTTGTGCTTGCCTCGCGGGGCCGTAAGTGAGCAGCTTTTCCAATATTTCTATGTGCTGCTTAGACAAATCACCCTGGGAATCGACTAGGTGAACATATTCGCTATAAAGGTTTTTGACCTTAACGCCGGATTGACCCAGCTTTGCAATCAGTTTAGTTTGGTTAAACTCTGACAGTGCAGGAGCGCCTCGAAGGACCAACATATTGATTTACCTGGTTTGTTAGAAACAACGACCACCAATGCGACACGTTGCCTCTTGGATTGATGAGTATTTCGGCGCGGATTATAGAGTAAATATGATCGCTTGATAACCTCATAACGCGCTAACATGACGTTTTTTTTAAACTTAGACGGTTTAATCACAATAAGACAAGGTCTATGCCGCTACTTGAATACAAAAAACGATTAAAACTTTTACTTGTAATCACTTTATCCATGTTGGCTGTAAGCTGTGGTGTGCCATCGGTGCATACTGCTTTATCGACATTGTTAGAGCGCGAATCGTTGCGCGTAGGCACTGTCTACGGTGCTGCAACCTTTTACAACGGTGCTGAAGGGCCACAAGGCTTTGAGTACGAGTTGTTAGCAGGTTTTGCCGATTTTCTTGGCGTCACTCTCGATTTATATCCATTCTATAGCTATGACGTCATGCTTGAGCAGTTAGAAGAAGGTAACCTTGATATCGTAGCCACAGGCGATGCCATAACTCCTCTGCTAGCCAAACGATTCGACTACGGACCGGCTTACCAGCACGTAGAACAATTATTAATTTATCAAGCTGGAACCACTCGCCCACGAGACCTAGAACAACTAGATAAGCCTATTGTTACCGTTTCTGGCAGCAGCCAGACACAACTACTAGAAGAAAGGCTTAACCTCGCCCCCCAACTTCAACCGTCCCAACGATTAGTCACTACTGATGACTCTGACTCTGAAGAATTACTGCAGCAAGTGGCTGATGGCTCCATTGCTTATACCGTGGCAGATAGCAACCGCCTTGCGCTGCAGCGCAGGCGCCATCCGAATCTTGCTGTCGCATTAACACTTCAAGAAAACATGCCAATGGCGTGGGCGCTACCGCTCAATCAAGACGACTCTGTAAAGGCCGCACTTATCGAGTACTTTGGAACCGTACATCAATCTGGTTGGTTTACTGTTTTAGAAGACAAATATTTTGGCCACATTAGGCAATTTGACTACGTTGACTCGCGAGCGTTTAACGCATCTGCAGAGACCGTACTCAATGAATATAAACCGTTATTTCAAAAGTACTCTGGCGAGTTGGACTGGCGACTAATTGCAGCAATGAGTTATCAAGAGAGTCATTGGGAACCCGAGGCTGTATCGCGAACCGGCGTAAGGGGGTTGATGATGTTAACCATGGATACGGCAAGTGACTGGAACGTTGATGACAGAACCGATCCAGAGCAAAGCATTCGAGGAGGTTCTCGCTACTTTGCCAGCCTGTTAAGTCGCATTCCCGCTCGTATTAGTGAACCTGACAGAACGTGGATGGCAATGGCTGCGTATAACGTTGGAATGGGACACTTAGAAGATGCACGAGTCTTAACACAACGACAAGGCGGTAATCCTGACTTGTGGGTTGATGTAAAACGCCGTCTTCCACAACTTAGACAAAAGAAATACTACCGCACCACCAAATACGGTTATGCACGAGGCGATGAGGCGTTGCAATACGTGGAGAATATTCGCCGCTATTACGACAGTTTGGTCTGGCTTGATGAACAAGGACGTATATAGGCGCGATTAACCTGCCATTTATCCTACGCCTATTGATAATTGTCATATCGATGTCATTTATAGGAAGTAGAGTGAGATATACCTATTTCACCGCACTATCGTGCGAGTGTCATAAACTGAACAAAAGCGTGTTTAATTTAAGCTCGCAACACGCTGAACTGAATGACTGAATGGTTGTCTTACCTCACGTTACGCAAGCAATTGCAAGGAGGATTAATGAAAAAAAACCGTTTTATGAGAAAAGGAACAAAATTGAAGAATAACAATAGACGTAGAATGATGTTAAAACGTTGCCATCAAAAAGTACTGCAGCGCCGTAAATTATTTGTCACAAGCGATATGTTTACCCAATTAACTCGAACAAACTAGCCTTCAGCGCTCTGCTTTTTCGCCTTTTTGGCAGCTTTTATTTCCTTCCTGCGCTTTTGAAAAAAACATGACAATTTGTCGGCACATTCATCAGCAAGCACCCCAGAGACGATTTCGGCTTGGTGATTAAGCGCAGGATGTTGCAATAAGTTCATTACTGAGCCAGCGGCCCCTGTCTTTGCATCCCATGCGCCAAATACCACACGCTTAACCCTAGCATGCACCAACATACCCGCACACATTGAGCACGGCTCAAGAGTGACATATAAGGTTGCGTCGACCAATCGGTAGTTTTGTACTTGCCTTGCAGCCTGTTGTACCGCACGAAGTTCAGCGTGTGCCGAAGGATCATGTGTGGTGATAGGCTCATTATACCCCTCACCCACTATCTCACCGTCAACAACAATACAAGCGCCTACAGGCACCTCGCCAATCAACTCGGCCTTATCAGCAAGAGATAGCGCGTGCTTCATAAACTTAATGTCTTGTTCAGAAACCATTGAAATAGCGTCAATACTATCCGCTTGTTGTTGGACCATCTCGGAGCCCAATAATTGATTATTTTCGTTACTCATTCGTCAATTTAACTAACTTGGATGGTGAAATTACTCAAAAGGCTGTAGCCATAAATGTACTAGGTCGCGTTAACTCATTATAAAATAGTGACTTTTGTCACTTGGCAATGTATTTGCAATATTTCAATATAACCATACTTGCTATTCGTAACTCGTTACATTTAATGCTGAAACGCTATGCCATTTAGGGCTATAGTAACAAAAGGGATATAGCAGTAAGTAGAAAAATAGACGAAACAGGTAAATTGCCGAGTTTTCATCTACACTCTTTTAACGCCATCTGAGAGGGATACCGCCGTGAATATGACCGCTGTTGCCATTGTTGCCATTTGTGCTTGGGCGCTTGTAAGTATTATCGATAGTGCCAAAGACAAAAGTAAAAAAAAGCTAAATAGCAAAGAGACTGACGCTTACAAAGCAGAAATAGCCGAACTAAAAGAGCGTGTTTCGGTCCTTGAAAAAATCGTTACCGATGAGCGCTATGATTTGAAAAAGCAATTTGCTGATTTAGAAAAAGATCGCGTAGCCTAACCTAGATTTCTATGCAGCAAGGCCAGTATTAATTGGCCTTGATGCTCTTACATGTATCCCACTTATTGATAACGCAGTGCAATTGCACTTTGCGCTAGCTACCTTCAAGCAGTTTACGTTCAGCACGCTCCACTCGTCTAGGTTTACCCGCAATCACCAACACGTCATGCGCTTGTAATATGGCATCTTGGTCTGGATCTTTCACTTCGTTGCCATTGCGCCTTAGCCCTTTAACTGTCACGCGCATTCGAGCAAAGTCTATGTCTTTGATGGGTTTACCGATACAGGATGCATGCTCAGAAAGTACGACAGCATGAATAAATTCCAGCTTATCCTCAGTACCATACGTTATCTCGGTTGTCTCACCAGGATAAAAGCCGTGCATATGATCATACCGGCCTTTTCGCTCTGCACGCACGCGTTTTAAAATACGTGACATGGGCACTCCCGCATAGTGCAGCACCTGAGAGACCAACATTAAGCTTCCTTCTTGAAGCTCTGGAACCACCTGATTAGCACCTGCATTGTAGAGACTGTCGAGCTGATAATCTCGTTTAGTACGAGCCATTACATCCACGTGCTCTGCAAGTGAGCGAGTCTGTGTAATCACTTGCTTGGCTTTATCTACTTGGTCGAAGGTGACTAACACAAGCTTGGCGCTTTCTACATTTGCACTTATCAAAATATCCTTTTGGCTTGCATCACCGAAAATCACTGGTTCCCCCGCATTTCGGCTTTCATGCACTCGTACCGGGTCCATATCAATAGCAACAAAATGAATACCTTCCATTTTAAGCATTCGCGCAACAGACTGCCCTACACGACCAAAACCACATATGACAACATGGTTGCTTAACGAACCGCTCAACACCGATGCCGTATCGTCATCGCTCGGCAACTCGTTGTTTACTATACGCTTTGCAATAATAACGCTGTTAGCCATTAGCCATGGCGTAAGGGCCATACTTATAACGCCCATACACACAATAAGCGATGACTGTTGTGAGGTAAGCACGCCGTGAGTAGTGGCCAACGCTGCTATAACAAAACTAAATTCTCCTATTTGGCATAGTTTTACGCCAGCAGACCAACCATCAATAGCATCTGTTTTAACGAGCATTGACGCTGCACGAACCAGTACCACTTTAACAATCATTAACGCGAATACACCAAATACAATCTCAAATAAGCTGTCCCATAGTACCGTCAGTTCGAGTTGCATTCCCACCGTGACAAAAAAGAGACCCATCAATATATCTCTAAAGGGTCGAATATCTGCTTCTAGTTGATATTTATATTGGCTTTCTCCCAACATCATGCCAGCTAAAAACGCCCCCAACGCCATGGATAGACCGAAGTAATAGGTAAGACCACCAGCAAGTAGTGCAATTAAGATGGTAGTCAGTACAAACAATTCATCCGTTCTTGTTCTCGCGACTTCTCTAAATACCCATGGCAGCAACCACTTACCTATCGACATCAGTAGTGCTATCACAAATACACCTTTTAATAGTGCTTCGCCTAGCGCCAACGCAATACTGACTTCACCAGTTTGCGCCAGTAATGGAATCGCAATTAAAAAAGGCACTACCGCGAGGTCTTGAAACAATAAAATACTGACTGCAAGCTGTGTTCTTCGATTGTTGAGGATCCCCATTTCCGTGGCCTGCTTTATAACAATAGCAGTAGAACTCAGTGCTAACGTCCCGCCAATGATTATCGACGCACTTAAATTGATCCCAAGAAAATACGGTACACAAGTAAACACTGCTGTGGTGAGCAGCATCTGGCCAAGCCCTACACCAAATACCAATGAACGCATTGCGAGCAGTTTTGGGAGCGAAAACTCTAAGCCTAATGAGAAAAGTAAAAACACAATACCCACTTCAGCTAATAGGTGCATTTCCTCTGGGTGGGCAAAAACCGTTAATACTTGTGGACCTGCCAAAATACCGGCAAAGAGATACGCGAGAATGGGTGGCAAGTGTGCGCGCTTAAATAACGCGACGGCACACACAGAAATAAACATCAGTACCACAATATTTAAAAAGCTAGTTCCCACATCAACTCCATCTTGTATAACCACTTACTAATCAAACATTTCAACCAATATCGCTAGACTAGCCTTCCCATAAAGCGCTGCAATTAATAGTGTTTTGCAGCTGCCACGTGTCGCGTGAAGAGGCGTCAAAATAAGAATTGGCATCTACTTTGCTAAATCACATATATAGATGCAAATCCGGCAAGTTTTGCCGCTGTAAAACATTAAGCCAACCATACTATTGGCGTTTAGCAATTACAGAATCGTCAGGGCATTGACGCTATTTTTTGCATACCGAAGCACATTTGCATAGAGGTATCACTGTGGATTTTTCATCACCCATTTACGATAGCACACAACATGACAACTTTTACCCTGCACAAAGTACAGGCACATCACTTTCTGTTAGTGAGTTAACCGGGTTTGTCACGCAACTACTCTCTACGCTCGAATTACAGGAGTTAGGTGCACTGTATTTTCAGCAGTTGAATATGCTCCTTCCAATGGTTGGCTTTAGCTTATCTGATTTTGATTCTCGCTGGGTATATGGCAACGCTAAGGTTTCCTCGACGTTGATTGATTTACCACTTCACGGGGCGCATTCATTAAGTGGCGAACAAGCCCATGCCTACTATTACATTAGCTCACCACTGTCGTTGTCGCAACGCGAAACCCTTTTCCAACTGCATGATTTATTTGGAAAACAAGTGAAACATGCATTGTCACTGCTTCGTTTACAGCAAATGGCAACAAAGGACAGTTTAACG
Source organism: Alteromonas sp. 009811495 (assembly GCF_028865455.1). NCBI lineage: Bacteria > Pseudomonadati > Pseudomonadota > Gammaproteobacteria > Alteromonadales > Alteromonadaceae > Alteromonas > Alteromonas sp. 009811495. The sequence goes on along the minus strand of NZ_CP113972.1, from coordinate 1,083,220 downwards.
GGAGTGGGTAATAGAGCAGGCTTTGAACAAGCTATGTTACGTCAATTAGGTTGGGCGCAGCGCCATAACGAGCCCTTCGCGCTTCTCATCATTGATCTAGATAACTTCAAATACGTTAATGACAACTATGGGCACAGCGAAGGAGATAAGGTGCTCGTTCATATTGCGTCGCATCTCACCAAGGTTTTACGTGACGAGGATGAAGCTTTCCGCTTTGGTGGCGATGAGTTTTGCTGTGTACTCGATTGCCAAACACAACAGCAACTAGCATGCGCCGCACAGCGTATTCAAACCAGTATCAATCGCTCTCAATACCTTTCTCGGCTTGGTATCTCTTGCAGTTTAGGCGGTGCGGTATATCGTGATGCTGACACCACCGAAGCACTATTTGACAGAGCAGACAATGCACTATACCGCGTTAAAAATTCAGGTAAAAACAGCTACTACGCGGCTTAAGCGCGTTGTTAGAGCGGTAAAAGCTGCGGCAAAAAACTGCCGCTCTCTTGTTGTGCTATGTGCTGAAGGTTTCGCTCTACAAGTCCCGTGAAAACGTTATCTTAATGTCGCTATTGCATGTTGTTAGGTAGACACAAGCGTTATCTACTATAAGTCCTACTGGCACGCCGTTTATGAAAATCACAGGCACCTGACTTCGTTCCCACAAGGGCACACGCCACACTTTAAACCAATCCTTCAAGGTTTTAGAGACGCTTGACGAACTTGGCTTTACTTTAAGTCCGCGTTGATTTGTTTTAAGTACAATCTCACCGCTGTCATTCTTGCCTGAAACTTCAACGCGTATGTTTCCCTGCAACCAAGGTAGGTAACATGGTTCATTGGCAGTCAGTGTTATTTCACTTTCTGCAGGGTGTTTGGCATGCTCAACCCAGAAAAGGTCGCCGTTAAATCGTGCCACTTTCCCCCAATTAAACAACACTTCTGGTGTTGCATCGGGTTTAGCATGCAACATCGCCAAGATTTCGTCGAGTTGCGCTTTAGAGGGAACAAGTACCTTATGCGATGTGAACCACGCTCTTACAACGGCTGATTGCCATGGTACATTGAGTGTCGCAAGCCGTTCACCATTAAGACGTTTACCATTGTGTTTGACCGTATCAAGGTGAGCCAGCGCGGTTTCATTAACGAGTTCGGTTTGCTGTGCACACAACATGGCACTACGCCCTACCGTTTTAGTAAGCTTTGGCCAGCGTGACATGAGCTGAGGGATAATTTCATTGCGCAAGAAATTTCGGTCAAAGCTATTTTGGGTGTTTGACTCATCTTCTATCCACTTGAGACTTTCATCTTCAGCGTACTGAATGATATCTTTCTTTTCTAAGGCAAGCATCGGACGCACAACCAGTACGCCTTCGCGCAATTGCGCTTCTCCCATCCCCGAGAGACCTTGCGGCCCTGCTCCGCGCTTTAATTGAAGTAGCACAGTTTCGAGCTGATCTTGTGCATGTTGGCCTAATAGAAGCACGCCGTTAACGCTACGACATACTTGCAATAATTCCTTGTATCTCGCCTTACGCGCTTCTGCTTCAAGGCTTTGCCTTGCACCTTTTGCCACATCAACATGATGAAGGTGAAAGGTAATGTCATTCAATCGGCACTGCAGCTCACAGTGCTGTGCCCAATGATCTGCGTTAATACTAAGCCCATGATGAACATGTACTGCATGGATAGGACAATCAAACTGGTCGCGATAATCAACTACAGCTTGTAACAGAACGGAGGAATCAACACCGCCGCTGTAAGCAACAACGAGCGGTGTCTTTTGCGAATATGCAGCATCGGCAAGTGCGTGAGTGATGCGGTTAACAATATGCTCACTCACTGAGAATGATTGACGTGTCACTTACCTACAATGCCTTTTTTATTTCAGCGATGTTTAGCGCTTAACAATAACCAAATGACATCAAGCGTGCATAACGCTCTTCCATCAGTTTTGTTTTATCTAGCTCTTTAAGCTGATTAAGCTGCTGTTTAATTACCGCTTTTAGGTTTGCAGCCATGCCATTGTGATCACGATGTGCACCACCTAACGGCTCTTCAACGATACTATTGATTAGGCCTAATTCTTTAATTTGCGGTGCACTTACGCCCATTGCTTCTGCCGCTAATGGCGCTTTTTCAGCACTCTTCCACAAAATTGATGCACAGCCCTCAGGTGAGATAACCGAGTAGGTTGAATACTGAAGCATGTTTACGCGGTCACCAACACCAATAGCCAGTGCACCACCCGAACCACCTTCACCGATAACAGTACACACGATTGGCACTGTTAATTCAGCCATTTCAAACAGGTTCTTAGCAATAGCTTCACTTTGACCACGCTCTTCAGCACCTACACCAGGATATGCTCCAGGTGTATCGATGAAGGTAATGATAGGTAGATTAAAGCGTTCCGCCATCTTCATTAGACGCAGTGCTTTGCGGTATCCCTCTGGCTTCGGCATACCGAAATTACGTTTGATTTTTTCATTGGTATCACGCCCTTTTTGATGACCAATAACCATCACAGGTTGGTCATCCAGCATCGCTGGGCCACCAACAATGGCTTTATCGTCAGCAAAAGCACGATCCCCTGCAAGCTCATCAAACTCAGTGAAAATGCGAGGAATATAATCTAGTGTATAAGGACGCATTGGATGACGTGCTAGTTGCGACACCTGCCACGCGCCTAGGTCAGAAAAGATTTTCTTAGTAAGCTCCGCACTCTTGCCACGAAGTTTATTAATCTCTTCTTCGATACCTACATCAAACTCACCACCTTGATTTACCAACCTAAGCTCTTCAATTTTTGCTTCTAGTTCGGCTATTGGTTGCTCAAAGTCCAAAAACTGTATACTCATTTCGTGTCCTATTCGTACTACGCTCGTCTATGCAAACGCGAGATGTCCAATCTATCGAACTCTTACCCTTAATGGTAGAGTATTGAAACGGCTTTTTCTCCCAAACACTGTTTGAGGTCGTGTAAAAGTTGATCCTCTGGTGTGACATACCATTTAGCTCCGCATGCTAGAGTAACCTCTGCATCGGGATGTGTCACGACCAATTGAACGGGACAGCTTCCACCGTTAAATGCCTGCAAGATAGATTGCATCTGACTCATTTTCTTTGGTTCAAGCATCTGGGTATCTATATTTAGTGCCAGTGCTCTCGCGTTTTTCTCTCGTGCCTGAACAATGTCCATTACATCACGGGCGGTGATTGTATTGCCCCCAGAGAAATCATCAAAGCTGACCTGTCCCTTTATGAGTAAAATTCTATCGGTTTCAAGGACACTTTCGAACTGTTCATACATATCGGGGAAGAAACGTACGTCTATTCTCGCACTCTTGTCATCCAGAGTCACAATAGCCCAACGGCGCCCGCGCTTATTAGTCATTACACGCACACCAAGCACAAGACCAACTGCATTAGCCATTTGATCTTTGCCCGTGGGTTTTAAATCAACCAAGCGTCCATCAGTGTAATAACGCAGTTCATCGGCATATTGATTTATGGGGTGACCCGTAAGATACAAGCCCAATGTGTCTTTTTCGCCCTCCAGCCAGACTTTTTCTGGCCATTCTGGCACGTCGGCAAACGCCTGCTTAACATCTTCTGGTTCGGTAGTCAGTAGACCAAACATATCAGACTGGCCAAACGACTCAGCTTTTGCGTGCTGACCCGCAGCTGCAAGTGCCTCTGGCAAGCTTGCCATTAGCGTTGCGCGATGTGGACCTAAATTGTCCATTGCACCTGCTAAGACCAACTTCTCGAGCACGCGCTTATTAACGCGCTTGATGTCGATTTTGGCGCAGAAATCAAAGAGGTCTTTAAACGCACCTTGGGTTTCACGAGCTTCAATAATCGCCTCAATTGGGCCTTCCCCTACCCCTTTAATTGCGCCAATCCCGTAGACAATACGCCCTTCGCTATCGACGGTAAATTTGTATTTACCTGCATTCAAATCTGGTGGCAGTATCTCAATACCCATGCGCTCACATTCATCGACAAGGGTTACGATTTTATCTGTGTTATCCATATCAGCAGACATTACTGCAGCCATAAATTCCGCGGGATAGTGTACTTTTAACCACAGTGTTTGGTAAGAAACCAGTGCATAAGCTGCCGAGTGTGATTTGTTAAAACCATATCCCGCAAACTTTTCTACCAAGTCGAAGATTTTCATCGCCAGGTCTGGGTCGATGTTATTGCCTTTGGCACCTTCAGCAAACGTACCACGCTGCTTGGCCATCTCTTCTGGCTTTTTCTTACCCATTGCACGACGCAGCAAGTCAGCGCCGCCCAGTGAATAGCCTGCCATTTCCTGAGCAATCTGCATTACCTGTTCCTGATACAAGATAATGCCATAAGTAGGCTCTAGAATTTCTTGCAAGCACTCGTGCTGATATTCAGCATCGGGGTAGGAAATTTCTTCACGTCCGTGCTTACGGTCAATAAAGTTATCTACCATGCCCGATTGCAGTGGACCGGGGCGAAATAGCGCAACCAGTGCGATAATATCTTCAAAGCAGTCAGGTTTAAGGCGCTTAATCAGTTCTTTCATACCACGGGATTCCAGCTGGAATACCGCGGTAGTCTCGGCGTTTTGAAGCGTTCTAAAACTCTTAGGGTCTTCGAGTGGAATCGCGCTGATATCTACTTCAACGTTTTTGCCTTCCTTAATCATATCAATCGCCCACTGAATGATAGTCAGTGTACGAAGTCCTAAGAAGTCAAATTTTACAAGGCCGGCAGTTTCAACGTCATTCTTATCGAACTGGGTAACCGGGTTTTTACCTTCGTCATCACAATACAATGGCGAAAAATCAGTAATAGTGGTTGGCGCAATAACAACACCACCGGCGTGCTTACCTGCGTTTCGCGTAACCCCTTCAAGAATACGTGCCATATCGATGAGGTCTTTGACTTCCTCATCACTTTCGTACACTTCAGGCAATTGAGGCTCGGCCTTAAACGCTTTTTCAAGTGTCATGCCTGGGTCTGGTGGAATAAGCTTAGAAATGCGGTCTACAAAACCATAGGGGTGGCCTAATACGCGACCTACATCGCGAACTACCGCTTTTGCCGCCATGGTACCGAAAGTGATAATTTGTGATACCGCCTGACGCCCGTAAAGCTCAGCAACATGGTCGATTACTTCGTCTCGTCTATCCATACAGAAGTCGACGTCAAAGTCGGGCATGGATACACGTTCTGGGTTCAAGAAACGTTCGAATAGCAAATCGAATTCAAGCGGGTCAAGGTCAGTAATTTTAAGCGCGTACGCAACAAGTGAGCCGGCACCTGAACCCCGCCCTGGACCTACCGGAATACCGTTGTCCTTACTCCACTGAATGAACTCCATAACGATAAGGAAGTAACCGGGGAACCCCATTTGGTTGATTACTTCTAACTCTACGCGCAAGCGATCATCGTATTCTGGTCGCTTTTCTTTGCGCTCATTTTCATCGGGGAATAAGAATTCGAGGCGCTCTTCCAGACCTTCTTCCGATACTTTAACCAAGAAGTCTTCCGTGGTCATGCCGCCCGTTGGAAATTGCGGTAGAAAGTATTCGTTTAGCCGCACAGTTACGTTACAGCGTTTTGCAATTTCAACGGTGTTTTCAATTGCTTCTGGAATGTCGCTAAACAACTCAATCATTTCATCGGCAGTTCGCAGATATTGCTGGTCGCTATAGCGCTTGGGACGACGATTGTCATCAAGGGTGTATCCATCGTGAATACACACGCGGATCTCGTGAGCTTCAAACCCTTCTTGCTCGATAAAACACACTTCGTTAGTGGCTACTACTGGCAACCCTTGCTTTTCGGCAAGCTCTACCGCCAAATGTAAGTAATCTTCTTCGCCCTGACGACCTGTGCGTATAAGTTCTAAATAGAAGCGGTCGGGAAAGTGAGTTTCATAGAATGATAATGCGCTATCTAGTATTTTGGCGTTGTTCTTCATTAGTCCAACGCCAATATCCCCATGCTGAGCACCTGATAACACAATAACGCCTTCACTGTGCTCTGCTAACCATTCTTGGTCGATAACCGCACGATGAGATAAATGCCCGCGAAGGTACGCTTTTGAAATAAGAATAGTTATATTTTTGTAACCTTCGTTGTTCATTGCGAGCAACGTCAGCCTGAATGGTTCATCACCAAATATTTCATTTGTCACCCAAAAATCAGTGCCGATAATAGGTTTGATACCTAAATTATGTGCTTCAGAGTAAAACTTTACCAAGCCGCACATATTCATTTGATCAGTAATGGCAACGGCAGGCATGCCCAAAGCTGCTACCTTTCCTAAGATAGGCTTTACCTTGTTAAGCCCATCCATCATCGAAAAATCGCTGTGGACACGTAAATGAATAAATGGCGATGACATGATGTTATTTCTCTTCAAGTAACGCTTTTACTGGTTTGAAACTTTTGCGATAGCAGTCTAAAACGCCAAATTCGGCAATGGCTTCAAAATGCGCTTTAGTCGGATAGCCCTTATGCCCAGCAAAATTATATTGGGGATAGGCGTCGTGTAAGGTGAGCATATCATTGTCACGCTCCACTTTGGCAATAATTGACGCTGCCGATATTTCTGCATGAAGACTATCACCTTTCACTACGGCCTCTGCGTCGTAATTCCAGGCAGGCACGCGATTGCCATCTACGCGCACAAAGTCAGGCTTTACTGCAAGCCCGTCAACTGCACGAGTCATGGCGAGCATGGTGGCGTGTAATATGTTGAGTTTATCGATTTCCTCAGGACTGGCGCGTCCGATACTCCAATAGAGTGCTTTTTCACGAATTGCCTGTGCTAAAGCAACACGTTTTTTTTCGCTTAACTTCTTAGAGTCAGTGAGCCCTTCAATGGGATTATTAGGGTCTAAAATAACTGCGGCGGTGACCACATCACCCACCAGTGGTCCGCGCCCTACTTCGTCTACTCCGGCAATTAACTTATGCAAACAATTCCTCCACGACAGCTTTTGCTGCTGTTTTATCAGCATTGCATTTTAGCGTATGGTGGAGGTCGGTGAAACGGGAAATAAGAACAGAATTGTCACTTTCGAAGAAGTTGAGCAACTGTTTGCTCATATTCTCTGCATTAACGTCATCTTGAAGCAATTCAGGAATAATTGCTTCATTTGCAAGTAAATTAGGTAAGGTGAAAAACGGTGCTTTGTACAACCGCTGCATAATGCGGTAAGTCAGCGGTGCAAGTTTGTACGCCGCTACCATAGGCCTTTTACACAACATCGCTTCCAATGTCGCCGTACCAGAGGCAAGCAAAATTACATCACTGGCAATCATTGCCTCGCGTGCGGTGCCTTGTGAAATTTTAATGGGTAAGCGCGCTTGCGCATTATCGCTATTAGAAAGGATGTCATTAATTTGAGCAAGGCGGTGCTCATTTGCCGCAGGGATCACAAACGTGATATCGCTTTGCTTAGAATGAATCGCTTCAATGGTCTCTAAAAAGACAGGCAGTAGTGTCTCAACTTCGCCGCGCCTTGAGCCAGGAAGTACTGCAAGTACGCGTTGATCACTATCAAGTCCAAGAGATTGCCGTGCCGCTTTTTGATCGGGCTCTATGGCAATAGCATCTGCCATTGTGTGACCTACAAACGTATAAGGTACTTGGTATTTATCATATACCTGTTGTTCAAATGGGAATAAACCCAACACTCTGTTACATGCTTTTGCGATTTTATGAATGCGTTTTTCACGCCATGCCCACACCGTCGGGCTTACGTAATGCATGGTTTTTATGCCACGTGCTTTTAACGTTTTCTCTACACGTAGATTAAAATCGGGGGCGTCGATACCAACAAAAATATCAGGTGGGTTTTTCTCAAAATGAGTAAGCAGCTGCTTTTTAACTTTTAATATAGCCGGAAGATGAGAAAGCACTTCAACTAGCCCCATAACCGATAAGGTTTCCATGTCAAAAAGACTGTGAAAGCCGTTCATCATCATATTGGGGCCACCAATACCCTCGATAACAGCATTGGGGTATTGGCGCTTTAGTTCAGCCACCATTCCAGCGGCAAGTACATCACCAGAGGGCTCTCCGGCAACCATGCCGATTCGTAATGGCCTTGTCATAATTAGCGAATAATGCCTCGCTGTGCATTTTTAAGGAAGTCGACCATTCTGGCCACACCAGGAAATGAAGCAGCAGGCTCGGCGAGCTTGGTAATTGCTTCTTCCACTGTATTGCCCTCACGGTAAATAGCCTTGTAGGCGCGCTTAATCGCCATCACTTCATCTTTCTCGAAGCCACGACGCTTCAACCCCTCAGAGTTAATTCCCTGTGGGATATTCTTTTGGCCACTGACCATCACAAAAGGTGGCACATCGCGCAGAATAATGCCGCCAGCGCCCAAAAAGGCATGTGCACCAATCTTACAAAATTGGTGGATACCTACTGCACCACCTACGATGACAAAGTCGTCCATGTGAACGTGACCTGCCACTGCAACATTGTTAGCAATGATAATATCGTCGCCTAGAACACAATCGTGAGCAATATGCGCATTAGCCATAAATAGGCCACGAGAGCCTATAATGGTAATGCCTTTATCTTGAATAGTGCCGCGGTGAACGGTAACCCCTTCACGAAACTCGTTATCATCACCGATAACCAGTTCGGTAGGCTCGCCCGCGTACTTTTTATCTTGGCAGTCTTCACCAATAGAAGAAAACTGATAAAACTTGTTGTTTTTACCGATACGCGTAGGGCCGCGTACCACCACATGTGATTTCAGTATACAACCATCGCCAATTGTTACATTGTCATCGACCACGCAAAAGGGGCCTATGGTGACGTTTTCACCAATGGTTGCACTATCAGAAATTACCGCAGTAGGATGGATCACGTTATGCTATCTCTCTCATCGCACACATAAATTCTGCACTACAAGCTAGGTCGCCATCGACACTCGCAGTACCTTTAAACTTCCAGATCCCTCTGCGCTCTTTTACTAAGGCAACATCGAATTCTAATCGGTCACCTGGTACAACCGGACGCTTAAAGCGCGCGTTGTCTATCCCTGCATACAAATATAACTTGTCATTATTGCCCATGGTCTTAAAACCAAGCACACCGGCAGCCTGCGCCATCGCTTCAAGAATGAGCACGCCTGGAAAAATCGGCTGTTCGGGAAAGTGTCCCGTAAAACAAGGCTCATTAATGGTAACATTCTTATAGGCCTTAATCGACTCACCCAGCACATAGTCTGTTACGCGATCGACCAATAGGAATGGATATCTATGCGGAAGTAATTCCAGGATTTCCTGAATTTCGATGGTATTGAGTGAATTGGTCAAAAACTTTCTCCTGTATACAAGCATGACCTTTAGTGGTGTTTACCCTCAATGCATTGTCGCGGGTATAATGGTCAAGCTCGCCGTAAAAAACAAAACGGCGGCAACCATACGCTGTTAAGCGTAAAAAACAAATCAGACCAACACCTTTTGAGTATTGGTCTGAAGATATTATAGCCTGTTAACTGCCTACCTTGGCAGCAAAAGCAATTAGTTAACTTTGCTAACTTGCTCTAGAACTTGCTCAGAAAGGTCATGCTCTTCTTTTGCAAATGCAACTGCACCTGAGTTAAGAATAAGATCATAGCCTTGCTTCGCCGCAACAGAGTCAATCGCTTGCTTGATAAGACCAAGAAGCTTGTTGCGCTCTTCGTTGCTACGACGCTGAATATTTTGCTGTAGCGGTTGACCTTTTGTGGCTAGCGCTTCTCGTACTGACAAGATTTTTTGTTCTAATTCTTTCTTCTCTGCATCGCTCATTGTAGCTGCATCGCGTTGTAGACGCTCTGCGTAAAACTGACCGTCACGTTGAAGTTGGTTTACTTCTTCAATTTGGTCTTTAAACTCTGCTTGAATTGCATTTTGAATTTCAGCAGCCTGAGGCATAGCTTGGAAAATACCTTGAACATCAACAACTGCTACTTTTTGTTCCGCCATTACAGACGTACTTACTAAAGCGCTACCCAACATTGCACCAGCAACGATATGTTTAACCAACTGTTTCAAAAGGAACTCCTTTTTTCATCTTTTTATAGGGCGCGGTAATCTCGCGCCACTTTTAATATTTAGAAAGTTTGACCGATATTGAAGGTGAAGAATCTTGCATCATCACCTTCGCGCTGTTGTATAGCTTTCGAGAAGCTGAATACCATTGGTCCCATTGGAGAAATCCACTGAACCGATACACCTGCCGAGCTACGATACAGGCTCCAATCAGAATAGTCCAATAGCACTTGTTCACCGCGCTGGTTTGGACTTACTTCAAACTGGCTATATCTGTCATAGTCGAATTCAGTATCCCACACGTTACCCACATCCACAAACAAACTTGTGCGAACTGAGTTGTCCATGTCTTCTTCAACAAATGGTGTTGGAACAATTAGCTCGATACCACCGAGCGCCATTGCGTTACCACCTAGGCTTCGCTGCGACCAAGAAATTTGGGCATTGGCAGGATCGCCAGGGAATGGTACGCCATCTGGACCAACAATACTGCCTGCGTTGCCAAGGAAGATACCGCGAGGACCCACTGTGTTGTTTTCAAACCCGCGCAATGAATCTGCACCACCCGCCGTAAAGTTCTCGGTGAATGGAAGAATTTGCTCATTACCGTCGATATCACCATAGCCATTACCGTAACCTAGACGCATACGAGCAAGGAACGACCAGCGTTGATTACGAGAAAGTGGGAAGTACCACTTTCCATCGAACACGCTTTTGAAGTAGTTAACGTCTGAGTTTGGTGTAGTGATACTAAAAGAAGCACGTTGCGATGAACCCGCCGTCGGGAATAGACCGCGGTTCAATGTACTTCTACTCCAGCTCACGCTCGCCAAATAGCTATCGTATTTAATCGCTGCATCTGGATCTTCACCATTGGTGAATTGGTTATAGAATTGTTCGGTTTGCTCGTAATAACCACGGTTAAATAGCTCTACGTTAGAGTAAGTCAAACCGAAGTTTATACGGTTGAATTCGTTGATGGGGTAACCAATGTTGGCCCCAATAGACCAACGCTTTGAGTTGTACTGGATAACGTTGAAGTCAGAACCATCAAATTCGCTATAACCAATACTTCCACCCAAGCTAATGCCATCAATAGTGAAGTAAGGGTCGTTATAAGTGATTTGTGCTGAGCGCTGATAAGACACTGTACTTAGGTTAATACCTACGCGTTTACCTGTGCCCAAGAAGTTATCCTGCTGAATGCCAGCCTGCAAACTCAATTTGGTACGGTCACCATAGCCGATACCAGCATTAAAAGAACCTGACGGCTGCTCTTTAACGTTAAAGTTTACATCTACTTTATCTTCAGAGCCTGGAATACGGATTGTTTCAAACTCAACCTCTTCCATGTAAGTCAAACGAGAAAGTTGGTTCTTTGATGACTCAAGTAGGTTATTTGATAGCCACGTACCTTCCATCTGACTAACGTTTTGACGAAGTACATTATCAGCGGTGACTACGTTACCATTAAACTTTATACGGTTAACGTAAATACGTTTTCCTGGGTCTACAGATAAAGTCAATTTAACGGTTTTATCTTCATCATTAATATCAGGTACTGTAGTTACAGTCGGATAAGCGTAGCCAAAGCGTCCTAAATATTTGCTGATGAATTCTTCGGTATAAGTGACTTCAGCTTGGTTGTATAGCTCACCTGGCGTAAGTGGCAATACTGCTTCAATATATTCTTCGTGCCCGAGTACGTCACCGACCAGCTCTACTTCAGAGATAGTATATTGTTCTCCTTCACTTACGTTCATCGCAATATAAATACCTGACTTCTCGGGTGTCATTGACACTTGAGTCGAGTCTACATTAAAACGCAAGTAACCGCGGTCAAGGTAATGGTTGCGCAACGTTTCCATATCACCTTGTAGCGTTTGCTGCTGGTAACGGGTTTCTGAAAGGAAATCCCACCACGGTGTATCGTATTGGAGCTCAAACGCTTCCATTAACTCTTCGTCAGAGAAAAGCTCGTTACCCACAATGTTTATCTGCGCAATCTCAGCGGCATCGCCCTCTTCAAAAAGCAGCTTTAAATCTACGCGATTGCGCGGAAGTGGCGTGATGATTGCCGTTACATCAGCATTATATTTACCAATACTGTAGAAGAAATCTTTGAGGCCATTTTCAATAGATGTCAGTACTGTCTTATCAAGCGGCTCACCAACTCTTACGCCATTACCATCTAAGCTTTCTTGAAGCTGCTCATCTTTGATGTCGTCATTGCCTTCAAAAATGATATTACTAATGGTTGGACGCTCAGCGACGCGAACAACAAGTGTGTTGCCATCGCGCAGTATTTCTACATTCTCAAAGTGAGTTGAAGAGTAAAGCGAACGAATGAGCTGTGTCACTCGGAACGTATTTAGCTCATCACCAACCTGCACCGGCAAGTATGTAAGCGCCGCACCTAGTGCAACACGTTGTAAGCCTTCTACACGAATATCTTCAACAACGAACTCACTGTCTTGCGCCGCAGCGTTGGCAAAGCTAGCACTGGAAAGGATGGCTCCGGCTGCTACTAACTGTTTTAACTTCATCTATTTTTCTTTTCCTGGCCGCGTTTTTATATTAGCTGTTTTGTACTTCCTGATTTGTATCAGGTTATGCGAGCAATATCGTTAAATATAGCGATACCCATAATCATAAACAGAAGCACGCCACCTATTCTGTAACCCCACTCCTGCACCGCTTCAGGCACAGGTTTGCCTGTGATCCACTCCACGGTAAAAAACATGAGGTGACCACCGTCAAGCATGGGCAAGGGTAATAAATTAATAATGCCTAAATTTACGCTTATTAAGGCAAGAAAACTCAAAAAGTACGCAAGTCCATACTCTGCACTTGTCCCCGCACCTTGAGCAATTGAGATAGGCCCATTTAAATTTTTCACAGACACATCGCCTGTGATGAGCTTACCTATCATGTCGACACTGAGTGTCATAAGACGCCACGTTTTATCTAGCGCCCTCCCAATAGCCTCTATAATGCCATATTGATGGGTAAACACATACCCCTCAGGCCAAGGCTCAAACGTTGGGCTTACACCTAAATACCCACTTTGCCCTTGTGGTGTATCACGGCGCGCTATCGTGGCATGCAGTATCTGTGTTTGTCCATCCCTTTCTATTTCAAGCGCAACACGCTCTCCAGGGCTATCGACCACCACGTCCACCAAACCATTCCACGATGACAACTTGTTTCCGTTCATCGCAAGAAGCGTATCGCCAATTTTCAGGCCCGCTTGCTGCGCTGCACTTCCCTCTCCAACAAAACCCACCTCCAAAGTAGGATCAGGTCGAAATGGGGTTAGTCCCAAACTGCTTAATGGAGACTCACTATCTGGGTCAAAGTTCCAAGAAGTCAGTGTAAATGTCAGTTCTTTTTCAATACCTGCTGCATTTTTAACCGTAATTTGCGCTTTTTCATCACCTATGTTCGACACAAGCTCAAAATTTACTGCTTCCCAATCTGGCGTAGCGCGAGAACCAATCTTTATAATTTCGTCACCATTTTGCATACCTGCCATCGCAGCGATGCTGTCGGGCTCAACACTTTTAACTACGGGTTTAACTGTCTGAAGGCCAACCAAGTACATTAGCCACAACGCAAAAAAAGCGAAAATAAAGTTCACCCCTGGTCCGGCGGCAATTACCGCCATTCGCTGTAATACGGGTTTATTATTGAATGCTTTGTCAGCTAGATGTGGTGGTACGTCGTCAATACGCCCATCTAACATGCGAACGTAACCACCAAGTGGAATCATCGCAATCACGTATTCGGTGCCTGATTTGCTCAGCTTGCGCCAAATTGGCTTACCGAAGCCTATCGAAAAACGTTCAACTTGAACGCCGCACTTGCGTGCAACATAAAAATGGCCCCACTCGTGAACAGCGACCAAAATGCCCAAGGCGATAATAAAAGCCCCAAGGCTCCACAAAAACGCTAACACAGGAACTTACCTCTTATAATGTCGCTCGCTTTGTCTCTTGCTAAAGCATCTTGTTCAAGAATTTGTTGAATAGACGATACTTTTACCATTGGCATGGACTCAAGAGTGGCTTCGTTGACCTTGGCAATGTCACAAAATTGAATTTGCCCTAAAAGAAAACGCTCTACCGCTACTTCGTTAGCCGCATTTAAACGCGTAGTTGCACACTGCCCTTCTTTACATGCATCGATGGCAAGCTTCAAATTGGGGTAGCGCTTAAAACACGGTGTTTGAAAACTGAAACTGCTAATATCAGCGAAGTCTAGAGGAGTTACACCGGCTTCAATCCGTTCAGGAAATGCAAGACCATACGCAATAGGCGTACGCATATCTGGATTACCCATTTGAGCAATGACAGAGCCATCAATGTACTGCACCATAGAGTGGATAATACTTTGAGGATGGATAACCACATCAATATCTTCAGCACCCGCGCCGAATAACCAACACGCCTCAATAAATTCGAGCCCTTTATTCATCATAGTGGCAGAATCTATCGTAATTTTTCTGCCCATCGACCAATTAGGATGGGTACTTGCCTCATCAATACTGATAGACGAAAAGGTATCTAGCGCACGCTCTCTAAAAGGTCCACCCGAGCCCGTAAGAAGAATTTTGCGAATGCCCGATGCCTCAAAATTTCCATATTGGAAGTCATGAGGTAGGCATTGAAAGATAGCATTATGCTCGCTATCAATCGGTAAGATTGTTGCGCCACTTTGATTCGCGGCTTCAATAAATAGCGCGCCAGACATCACTAACGCTTCTTTGTTTGCTAGCATGACACGCTTACCTGCTTTAACAGCAGCAAGTGTAGGCAGTAAGCCTGCAGCACCAACAATGGCGGCCATAACTGAATCGACTTCAGGTGCACTTGATACATCTTCAAGCGCTTGCGCCCCGCATAAAATTTCAGCATCTACGCGGTATTGCTTAGCTAACTCACAAGCCTTGTCGTACAGACTATCATCAGCGACAACAACATAACGAGGGGCGCATTTAAGCGCTTGTTCCATGAGAAGGTCTAGCTGTGAATTACCCGTAATAGCAAATACACGGTATTGTTCAGGGTGGCGGCTAATAACATCAAGCGTATTACAACCAATGGAGCCTGTTGCCCCTAGTATTGTTACCGTCTGCATTACGCCATCCAAGTTACATAGCAGAACGCAAATACCGGAAACGCTGCGGTAAGACTATCAATGCGATCAAGCACACCGCCATGTCCAGGTAGTATCTTGCCACTATCCTTAATACCCGCACAACGCTTTAACATACTCTCGTTAAGGTCGCCTAAAGCAGATACTGCTACCGTAATACACCCAACAACAAAGTGAAGCCAAATTCGCGAAGGTTCAACCTGATAGTGCAATGCCGCAAAGGCGATAATCGCAAATGAAGCGGCAATACCACCTAACAACCCTTCTAAGCTTTTTCCTGGTGATACATTTGGACGAAGCTTGTGACGACCAAATTTAACACCCACGAAGAAAGCACCAATGTCAGCAGCCCATACAATACCCAGTACGTAGAATATTAAAGAGGTACCGTAATGGTGGTCAACATCGTACAAACTTGTCTTGAGCGCAATTACAGCAACCCACGTAGGAATAAGAGTTAACGCACCAAATAACGTTCTAACGCCTTTACTCTCACGCCAAAACCCCGTATGTTTTGGATAGGCTAGCACCATAAACAATGACGCAATCCACCAAAAGACCGAAATTGTTAAAATACCTCTATACAATCCATGAAGTTGGCCTTGGTGCCAAATGCTATCTGCATCCACAATAAGCGAAAGTAGTATACAAATACTGAATGCGCCTACTAAGTACATAAGCTTTTTGGGGCGCTCGCACACACCAGACATATTTGCCCACTCGTAAGCGCCGATACCAACGACACCCGCAATGGCAATTTCAAACCAAAAAATAGGAAGGAAAAGAATGGCATAAAGCGCCAGAGGCGCAAGAATTAATGCAGTTATTATTCGTTGTTTTAGCATAGTTTGCCCTTGGCTCCTGTTACCAGGGCGCGCCTGATAATCGCCTGCATGGTCTTAACCATCGGCAGTGACAACCTGCTCACCAGTAAGTCCAAATCGGCGCTGGCGAACATTGAAATCGTCTACGGCTAATTGAAACACGTCTTCGTTGAAGTCGGGCCATAGAACGTCGGTAAAATACAATTCAGCATAAGCACATTGCCAGAGTAAAAAGTTACTTATACGGTGTTCGCCACCTGTGCGAATCAGTAAGTCTAGCTCTGGAAGGTTTGCTGTAGAGATATGAGTATTAAACGTGTCTTCATTTATGCTATCAACATCAATGTCACCACATTTAACTTGCTGGGCCAGCTGCTTGGCAGCGTTGACGATATCCCAGCGACCACCGTAATTGGCGGCAATATTAAGGACCAAGTCTTTGTTGTCCTTCGTCATCTCTTCGGCTTTGCGAATCTTTTCTACAAGCTTGGCGTCAAACGCAGAAACGTCACCAATTACCTGTAATCGCACGCCGTTTTTATGCAGACGCTTAGCTTCGCTGTTCAACACAAGATTGAACAAGTCCATCAATACACTGACTTCTTCTTCTGGTCGCTTCCAGTTTTCACTGGAAAACGCGAATAATGTCAGTGATTCAATCGCGTTTTGTCTAGCAAAGCGCACTACAGCGCGCACTGATTCCACCCCGGCTTTGTGACCAAAGGTACGAATTTTCCCTTTCTTCTGCGCCCAACGACCGTTGCCATCCATGATGATGGCAACGTGCTTGGGGCCGGCAGATGAAACCGGCTCCACTACTTTTGTCGATTTAGCTGCGCTTAACCGCTTTCCAATCATAATACTGACTTAAACTTCCATTAATTCTTTTTCTTTGTCAGCAAGCATGCTGTCAACTTTCTTAATGAACTCGTTAGTAATTGACTGGATGTTCTCTTCTGCTGCACGGCTCTCATCTTCGCTGATTTCTTTTTCTTTCAGCAGATCTTTTACATCGCCATTCGCGTCGCGACGAATGTTACGAATAGCCACACGGCCACCTTCTGCTTCGTTGCGCACCACACGAATTAAGTCTTTACGACGCTCTTCAGTAAGCGGAGGAAGAGGAATACGGATTGAACCACCCGCACTCATTGGGTTAAGGCCCAAGTCAGATTGCATAATTGCTTTTTCTACCGCTTGAATGGCGCTTTTATCAAAAACAGTTAGCGCAAGTGTGCGGCTATCTTCAGCGACTACGTTAGCAACTTGCTTTAGCGGTGTATCAACACCGTAATAAGGGACCATAATACCGTCAAGAAGGCTTGGATGTGCACGACCTGTGCGAATTTTACTGAATTGGCCCTTAAGTGCTACAAGGCTTTTTTCCATGCGCTCTTGCGCATCTAATTCAATTTCATCAATCACGATTTGTATCCTATTGTTCTTAATTAATCGTTGTCAGCGTGGCGGATCACAGTACCTTCTTTTTCGCCCATCACTACGCGCTTTAGGCAGCCTGGCTTGTTCATATTGAACACGCGAATTGGTAAGCTGTGATCACGAGCCAAAGTGAATGCTGACAAGTCCATCACTTTAAGTTCTTTTTCTAACACTTCTTGATAAGTTAACTCATCGTAAAGCGTTGCTTCTGGGTTTTTAACTGGGTCATCACTGTAAACGCCGTCAACTTTTGTTGCTTTAAGAACAGCGTCAGCTTCAATTTCAATTCCGCGCAAACATGCTGCAGAATCTGTGGTAAAAAATGGGTTACCTGTCCCGGCAGAGAAGATAACAACACGGCCTGATTTTAGTAAGCTAATCGCTTCTGCCCAGTTGTAAGCATCACACACGCCATTAAGTGGGATTGCAGACATCATGCGCGCATTAACGAAGGCACGGTGTAGTGCATCACGCATGGCTAATCCGTTCATCACCGTTGCTAACATTCCCATGTGATCGCCCACTACGCGATTCATACCTGCTTTTGCTAGGCCTTCGCCGCGAAACAAGTTACCACCACCAATAACAAGGCCAACTTGAACACCTAGCTCAACCAGCTCTTTAATTTCTTGTGCCATTCTATCTAGCACTTTTGGGTCAATACCAAAGCCTTCTTCACCCATTAGGGCTTCACCACTTAGCTTTAACAGAATGCGACGGTATGCTGATTTTGGTGTGATACTCATAGTTTGAAATGTCCTCGTAAACCCGTTTTGTCGTATAGCTTTCTTACTGTCTAAAGGCAAAAAGCATAGGACAAAGCGTTTTAGCATGCTTAACTGCTTAGCTTCACATCGTTGAGCGATAATGGCAACAACAATGAAGTGCAGCTATAAAAAAGCACCTCAAATGAGGTGCTTTGTAGTTTATCTAACTATTGCGTAATGCAAAAGATAAACGCTCAATTATTTCTTAGCAGCTTCCATTTGAGCAGCTACTTCAGCAGCGAAGTCTTCAGTCTTCTTCTCGATACCTTCACCAACTTCAAAACGTACGAAGTTGATTACGTCTGCGTTGTTGTTCTTAAGAAGCTCAGCAACAGAGATTGAAGGATCTTTAACGAAAGGCTGACCAGTCAAGCTCACTTCGCCTGTGAACTTCTTCATGCGGCCTGCAACCATTTTCTCAGCGATATCAGCTGGCTTACCAGACTGGATAGCGATTTCGATTTGGATTTCTTTCTCTTTCTCAACAACTTCTGCTGGAACGTTTTCAGGCTTAACGAACTGCGGGCTTGCCGCTGCTACGTGCATTGCAACGTCTTTCGCTAGCTCTTCGTCACCACCAGTAAGGATAGAGATAACACCAATTCGGCCACCGTGAATGTAAGCACCTAGTGTATCACCTTCAACGTTGATAACACGGCGAGGAGAAATGTTCTCACCGATTTTAGCAACTAGCGCATCACGCGCTTCGCTAACTTTAACGCCGTTCATGTCTGCGTCGTTAAGCGCTTCGATGTCGTTGATGTTGTTAGCTGCTGCTACTTCTAGAAGCTCGTTACCGAACTTAAGGAAACCTTCGTCACGTGCAACGAAGTCAGTTTCACAGTTTAGTTCAAGCATAGTCGCGCGACCTGCTTCAACTTTAGTAAGGATTACACCTTCAGCTGCGATACGACCAGCTTTCTTAGCCGCTTTCGCTTGACCTGATTTACGCATGTTTTCAATGGCTAACTCGATG
Source organism: Alteromonas sp. 009811495 (assembly GCF_028865455.1). Classification (NCBI taxonomy): domain Bacteria; kingdom Pseudomonadati; phylum Pseudomonadota; class Gammaproteobacteria; order Alteromonadales; family Alteromonadaceae; genus Alteromonas; species Alteromonas sp. 009811495. Next base: position 1,064,003 of record NZ_CP113972.1, on the reverse strand, counting down.
TCACCATCCGTCTCAACCAGGGCTTTTTTACAATCCAGCATACCTGCGCCAGTACGTTCGCGCAGTTCTTTAACTAGTGCTGCAGTCACTGCCATTTTTCAATTCCTCAGCATTAAATTTTAAATTCGTTAGGTAAAAGGGGCGATACCGCCCCTCTCAATACGTCTCGTATTATAGCTCTGTCATATTATCTTGATATGACAGTTAGCAATCAGAATTACTCTGCTGCTTCTACGAAGTCGTCTTGCTCAGCTTGTACTTCAAGGTTGCTTTCGCGACCTGAGTTGATAGCGTTTGCAGCTGCATCCAAGTAAAGTTGGATAGCACGGATAGCATCGTCGTTACCAGGGATGATGTAATCAACACCGTCTGGGTTAGAGTTAGTATCAACAACACCAACAACAGGGATACCTAGGTTACGCGCTTCAGTGATAGCAATGTGCTCGTGATCTGCGTCGATAACAAAGATTGCGTCTGGAAGACCGCCCATATCCTTGATACCGCCAAGGCTGTTTTCAAGCTTGTCCATTTCGCGCTGAAGCATAAGTGCTTCTTTCTTAGTTAGCTTTTCAAACGTACCGTCTTGGCTTTGTTGCTCAAGATCTTTAAGACGCTTGATTGACTGACGTACTGTTTTCCAGTTAGTCAACATACCACCTAACCAACGCTTGTTTACGTAGTACTGGTCGCACTTAAGAGCAGCTTCTTTAACCGCTTCACCAGCTGCGCGCTTAGTACCAACGAAAAGGATTTTACCTTTCTTAGACGCAACACCTGAAAGGTAGTTAAGTGCGTTGTTGAAAAGTGGAACCGTTTTTTCAAGGTTGATGATGTGAACTTTGTTACGTGCGCCGAAGATGAAAGGCTTCATCTTTGGGTTCCAGTAACGAGTTTGGTGACCGAAATGCACACCGGCTTTCAGCATGTCACGCATAGAAACATTAGCCATTTTATTTTCCTCTTGGGGTTAGGCCTCCATATACCCCTTGTATCGATTCAAAACTGCATTTAAGCAGCGCTGAACACCCCGATACGAAGTGACGGTATATGTGTGTTTTAATAAAATAAATTTACCCTCTAAAACGGCGCTTTTTGCACAAGGCAAATGGAGCTTTCCGTCAGGGCGCGCGCTTTATATCACAAGTCGCCACCAGTCTCAAGTTTTCAACCTTAAAACACATCTATTTTAGTCAGTCAGCGCTTGGTGTCTTTCCGCTGGCTTGCTCTGTTGACTCTTTTGGCGCATCCACAACAAAAACCCTAACATACAACAACTTACCAATAGTGGCCTGTTTAATGTTATACTTCGTATCATATTTATACTTATTGATTTTAGCTTAAATGATTTGAGAGGCGCTGTGACAGCAATCATCAAAACCCCAGAAGAAATCGAAAAAATGCGCGTAGCCGGAAAACTGGCTGCCGAAGTATTGGAAATGATTACCCCGCATGTGAAAAAGGGTATAACGACAGATGAGCTTAATACTATCTGTCACGATTACATCGTCAATGAACAAAAGGCGATTCCTGCTCCACTTAACTACGGGCACCCACCTTTTCCAAAGTCTATTTGTACGTCAGTAAACCATTGTATATGTCACGGTATCCCATCGGATAAAAAGCTCAAAGATGGCGATATCATCAACATTGACGTTACTGTGATTAAAGATGGTTATCATGGCGATACCTCAAAAATGTTTATCGTCGGTAAACCTTCAATTCTTGCCGAGCGACTCATTCGCGTTACTCAAGAATGCCTTTACAAAGCCATTGAGCAGGTTAAGCCGGGTATGCGTCTAGGTGATATCGGTCATATTTGCCAAACCCATGCAGAAGCGCATAACTATTCAATTGTCCGCGAATATTGTGGTCACGGTATTGGCGCTAGCTTCCACGAAGAGCCACAAATTGTGCATTACGGGAAGGCAGGTACAGGTGATGTTTTAGAGCCTGGTATGTGCTTCACTATCGAACCTATGGTCAATGCTGGAAAACGTTATTCTAAAGTCCTTCCAGATCAATGGACTGTTGTAACCAAAGACAGAAGTTTAAGTGCCCAATGGGAACACACGCTGTTGGTAACTGAGGACGGTGTTGAAGTGCTAACCCTGCGTGAGGATGAAACGTTACCTCGTGTAATATCTCATAGTTGATAAAGCGAGAAATTGCTGTATTGCTTAATTTCGAAGCAGTTGAATAAAGGTTCAACTGCTTTTTTTATGTCCATTTTCCATAACTTATCACTATTTTGTGACTTTTTTTATTTTCAAGCTTACCGCTATCCCGCACAAAACAAGGGGTGAGAAACTTACGATAAAAGCCGCCAGACAGCCAGAAACATATTTGCAACAATTTATCATAAATATTCACATTTCACCCCACATTATGCACCGTTTGGATACTGCGAAAATAAATAGATTCGTGTTATTGTTCGTAACGTCTAAAAAGAAGTCTTTTGGAAAGGTACATTTTGAGCCTGCAATCACTGATTAAAAACATCGACACTATTAGTTCTGTTGACGATATACCTGCAATCAAATCTTGTGTTGAAGCAAGTTATGTGTGGATATCGGCATCTTTTGACTCAACGCCAGTTAATCAATTGGTAACGGGTAGAGCGCAATTCATCGATGCACTGTTGTGCCACCTGTGGCAATTGTATGGTTTGGACACCGTGAGTGAATTATCGCTTTGTGCCGTGGGAGGATACGGCCGCGGGCATCTGCAGCCTCATTCTGACATTGACCTGCTCATAGTGAGTAAGAAGAAGCTTAAACCGGAAGTACAAGAAAAGATTGGCCAATTTATTACATTGCTGTGGGACATCAAACTTGATGTTGGGCAGTCAGTGCGAACCATTAAAGAAACGGTTAAGCTTGCAAAAGACGATATAACCATCGCAACCAACCTAGTAGAAAGCCGCTTACTTTGTGGCAGTGAAACTACGTTTGAAAAACTTTGGGAAGAAGCCAACGGGCGAAACTCATGGAGTAGCAAAGCGTTCTTCTCAGCCAAATATGATGAACAATTAAAACGTCATGCAAAATTTAACGGTACAGCCTATAACCTTGAACCAAACATAAAGGAAAACCCAGGATGCCTTCGCGATATTCAATCTATTGGCTGGGTTGCGAAAAAACACTTTAAAGAGTACGACGGCTGGAATCTTGTTGGGCACGGTTATTTTACTGAGCAAGAACACAGTGAATTAATTGCCTGTAGAATGCATCTCTGGAAAATGCGCTGTGCACTGCACCTAGTCGCAGGGAGAAGTGAAAACAGATTATTGTTTGACTACCAACCCGATGTCGCAAAGATGTTGGGGTACGGTGAAGAAGGCAAACCCTCGGTTGAAAAAATGATGCGTGACTTTTTTCGGACCGTCGCACGGGTTTCTGAATTAAATCAAATGTTGCTGCAACGCTTTAAGTACGACATGCTAAACCAAACTGTGCAGCGTACTTCAATCATTAATGAAGACTTTGAACTTCTCGACAACATGATTTCACCGCGTCATGAGCATGTTTTTACCTCTCCTGAGGCAATTTTAGATTTTCTAAATCTCATCACTAATACCCCAGAGGTACAAGGGTTAAGTACGATTTGTATTCGACAACTTCGCAATGCCCATCGCGCATTTGAAACCGAGTACTTTGTTGAACGCCCCCAATGTCGTGAAAAGTTTATGGTATTAATGCGCCAACCAGAATTCTTTAATTTTGGTTGGGACATAATGCACCAATACGGTATTTTGCAAGCCTACCTACCTGAATGGGACACCATTGTGGGTATGATGCAATTTGATTTGTTTCATGCTTATACGGTTGACGAACACACACATCGGCTTGTAAAGCATGTGAACTATTTCTTTTCGAAGGAAAATAAAGACTTTCCGCGCTGTGGTCGAATTTGTCGAAATTTAGATAAACCAGAAGTCCTCTACATCGCCGCCATCTTTCATGATATCGCCAAAGGCCGTAATGGTGACCATTCGACACTTGGCGCACAAGATGTTGCGAAGTTTTGCAAGCTGCATGATATTCCAAGTGACGACGCTGAAATGATTGCTTGGTTGGTCGAAAATCATCTACTTATGAGTGTAGTAGCACAGCGTCGCGATATTTATGACCCTGACGTTATCAGTGAATTCGCTGGCGCAGTAAGAAGCCATAACCACTTAAATCTGCTATACACCCTCACGCTTGCTGATATACGTGCAACTAATGATAACTTGTGGAATGACTGGAAAGCGTCGCTTTTACGCGAACTATATTTAATGACTCAAAAAGCATTAGACAATGGCTTGCAATGCCAAGTTACGCTTAACGAGAGAGTAACCACTCACAAACACCAAGCGCGTCAAATATTACAGGAGCGCGCTATCGACCCAATAGCAATTGATGCACTGTGGGCACGTTTGGATGATGATTATTTTGTGCGCTTTAAACCAACTCAAATTGCGTGGCACACTGACGAAATTTTAAAGGCGCAATACGATTGGCTTACACCTGAACACAACGGCCTGTTAGTCAAAGCAAATGATAATAGTGCAAAGGGCGGAACTGAGCTTCTGATTTATGGAAAAGACAGAAAAGCGTTATTTGCCCAAGTCGCTTCGGTATTAGATAGTCGTAATTGCTCAATTCATGATGCACATGTTACGGTGACTCGCGACGGCTATGTGTTCGATAGCATGCTAATTTTAGAAAACGACGGAACGCGATTAACATCAGACTCGCGCATCGCCTCTATCGAGAACGCCATATCGGCGCAATTAGAAAAGCCGGGCCGTTCCCATGAGAATAAGCGCAAACTACCGCGACAAATGAAGCAATTAGATGTGCCAACTAAAGTACGGTTTTTCACGCTTAACGACGAAGCGACACTTGTTGAGTTAGAAGCGCTGGACGCACCGGGCATTTTAGCTAAAATTGGACACGCTTTCGTCGATACCAACACCACACTTAAGCTTGCAAAAATCGCCACCATTGGCGAACGCGCGGAAGACATTTTTATTGTCAGCAATGAATCTGGCAAAGCATTAACCCAAGAACAACAGGTAAGCCTTAAAAAGCGTATACTGTTTAAACTCGATCAACTTGAAGATATCACGATACCATGAATGAATTGAAAGCCATTATTGAAGACGCCTTCGAAAATCGCGACAGCATTAGCCCAACGTCGGCACCTGAAGATGTTAAAAACGCAGTAGCACAAGCTATTGAGCTACTTAACACTGGTAAAGCGCGTGTTGCTGAAAAAATAGCTGGCGAGTGGGTAGTACACCAGTGGCTAAAGAAAGCTGTACTGCTTTTCTTCCGCTTACACAATAACGATGTAATTGAAGGTGCTGAAAGCAAATTTTACGATAAGGTACCACTGAAATATACCAACTATACTGCTGAGCAATTTGCTGCAGATGGCGCACGTATCGTTCCGCCAGCGGCCGTTCGTACGGGTACTTTCGTGGGTAAGAACGCAGTAGTCATGCCTTCTTATGTCAATATTGGTGCGTTTGTAGATGAAGGTACTATGGTAGATACATGGGCAACTGTTGGTTCATGTGCTCAAATTGGTAAAAATGTTCACCTTTCTGGTGGTGTGGGGATTGGTGGCGTTCTAGAGCCGCTTCAAGCTAACCCGACAATTATTGAAGATAACTGCTTTATTGGCGCGCGTTCTGAAATTGTAGAAGGCGTAATCGTCGAGGAAGGCTCAGTGATCTCTATGGGTGTTTATATCGGTCAAAGCACGCGTATTTATGATCGAGAAACCGGTGAAATCCATTATGGTCGTGTACCAGCGGGTTCTGTGGTTGTTGCAGGCAACTTGCCAAGTGCAGATGGGAAGTACAGCTTGTACGCTGCAATCATTGTTAAGAAAGTTGATGCAAAGACTCGCGCTAAAGTAGGTATTAACGCTTTACTTCGCGGTGTTGAATAGCCTTTTGGTTGAATAGCCTTTTGAAGGTAGCGATTTATCCGAAAAATGGCGCTTAACGCGCCATTTTTTTGTCTTTACGCGATTAACTTATCTTTAATGCTATTCACCCACTCAACCACGTCTTTCTCTGGCTCCAATGTCTCCATTGCATCAACTTCTAATAAATCTGCAACGGCAGTCGCTTGAAGTTCATTAAGTAGTGCTTGAAATTGCTTACCTGCGCCACAAAAGCTTTCCCCGTAGCTGCTATCACCTAATGCAGCCACTGCAAATGGCTTTCCTGTTAACATCGGCGACTCATCCTTCAAGTCAGAAAAAACAAATTCCAGATTAGGTGGCACATCGCCCTGCCCCGTGGTTGACGTAATAACAAGTAGAGCGTCGGCGTCTGTAAAGTCAGTAACTGAAGGATCACTTTCTAGAACGCAGTCTATCCCCTGCTGTGCTAAGTTTTCTTCAACTTGCTCCGCAACATGCTGAGCATTACCGTAAACCGTGCCCGCGATAATCGTTAATGTCGCCATTTTTACCTCTTTTAATTCATAATAAATTTATTACTTTCGCAACAAGCGAACACCATACTTAAGCGTGCATGTTACTTCGTTATTTTAAATGGCTGTAATGTATCTACTAGCCTTTGCATCTCTTGATGCATGCCCGTATTCACATCCACCCACTGGCCAGTAACAGGATGCGTAAAGCCCATATGAGTACAACTTAAGGCCAAGTTAGCAAAATTAAAGTATACCTTTGCGAATTTGTTTTGTTTGCCGTCGCCATGCGTTGTATCACCAATGATGGGATGACGAATATGCACCATGTGACGTCTTAACTGATGTTTGCGCCCCGTGCTAGGATGAAGCTTTACTAACGAATATCGAGCACTTTGATACTTGCCTACTGGTTCAGGCACCTCAAAGTGTGCGATTGACTCATACACAGTAGTTGCTTGCTGAGGTGGCTGTTGGGGGCGTTTGTGTTTATCTGCAATTTTATCGTAGCGATATTTTAGTGCATAGTCGATGAGACCAGTATTATGTACAAAGCCGCGAACAACAGCGTGATACGTCTTTGTCACTTGTTTTTCCATCATTTGCTTGCCAAGCTGGGCAGCAATTTCTGAATTAAAACTAAATAGCAAAACGCCAGATGTAGGTCTATCCAACCGGTGAGCGGGGTAAACATGTTTGCCAAGTTGGTCGCGAAGAGTCTGCACTGCAAAAACTGTTTCATGTTTATCAATGGGACTGCGATGCACCAATAAGCCAGGCGGTTTATCAATTGCCACTACATGCTCATCTTGAAAAAGCACATTTAGTTTTTCACTACTGAGACTTAACGCTTCCACTAGCTGTACTTCCCATCGCTATTTTTAAAGCTAACCTGATATTGCTTCGCTATAGTATCTATTCGCTGCAATTGTTCCACAACGCCTTTACCCGCAGAGTCTTCATTGGTTAAGTGAAGATAGACCTCGGCGGCAGGTGCGATATTCATCGGTGGAATAGGCATCTTCTCATCCACAATCATGCGCATTTTGGGAATAAATATAAATGCCAACCAGCTTTCAAATGGCATGGTGTCGATTGCGAAAGGTTCACTACTTTGCAATGCTTCTTTTGTAGGCACCTGTTCAGGCCACAAGTTTGCCTTTTGCATTGTAATTGCCAATACATCAAGCGCTGCGCTTAAAGCAATATAAGACACTGTTGACGTCACCTCGTTTAACGGCTTACTTCAAATTTTTTCAAAGACTAAAATTGCGGCGCAGTATAGCATAGGAAACAAAGTTCGCTGGGCGTGTCAGAAAAAACAACAGCTGTGATAAACTTGCGCCTTAAAGCAAAAACATTAGCAGTAATTTCGGAATACACGATGAGCGCCAATAGCATAAATTCAATCAGCGAGTTTTTATTACACGCTGGTACAGAATATCAAGTATTTGACATGGGTCGCAGACTAACCCCACTTGATAGCCAACAGTTCTTAGATATTGAAAATGGCAGCGCCTACGCCCCCTATCCTCGTCAGCAGCATGCGTGGTTTGGTATTGTTTTTTGGAATAAACGCGCTTCTAATCAGCATTACATTTGGTTTATTAAGTTACCGCTTGATGAGCAAGGGTTGGTTGTATCCGCCACACGAAATCATTTTTTAGAAATCATCGTTGATGCTTTGGGTCAATCTGTCGCCGACGACTCTGAAAAAGCGCAAACGCTACCAGATAATCCGTATTCCTTCGTCCCTGGTCAGTCTCTACTCGCTCAGTTTAACGCATTCGTGAAAAACACGCTTAAACAACCACTTAGTGAAGATGCTCAAAAAGTAGAAGCGTATATAAAGGCGCCTCAATTAGTCGATTGGCAACAAATATCAATGCAAAGTGTCGCTGACTTTGTTCACGGTCTCAAAAGCCACGAACACTATGACGCCATCGTTAGCGCGTTTTGCACTAACAAGGCGCTTTATTCGGACGTTTTTCTCAATACCTTCTTAGAGATGAGTGAAAACATCTCATTGCCAGAGCAGATAGAAACATTTGCAATCGAACGTCTACAAAACAGCGGTGATGTTTCACTTAGCGCTCTGCGTGCACTTTCCAGTGATGTTTTTTCTAAGCGCATTAATACGCAATTAGTTGCACTTTTAAGACAAGAAGTATCTTCACGTCTAGATATTTTAAGTGTAATAGCCGCACGGCATTTCGAACAAATGGATGAAGTGCTGCTAGAAGTATTTTTAGAACAGGCGGCGAAAGTGGACGAAAAAGAAGGGCACAATGGCGCGCTATTTTCAGGCTTTTTTTCTGACTTAGTTCAAATCCCCAAGTTACGTCGCCAAGTGTTGACTTTGCTTCATTCTTCTACTCATTCTCAAAGTCTGACGAAAGCATTCGATCAACTCTTTGCTCAAGCGAGAAAGTGACATGACACTATTAGAACTTGTAGTTTGGCTGGTTATTGCATTTGCGGCTTATCAATTTTGGCGAATTCGCGCAATTTCAGAGGCCACGTATAAATACTTAACACACTATTGCAAAACACATCAGCTTCAGTTGTTAAGCGTCGCGCGCGCTAAAACCCGCTTTTCGTTTAAATATGGAAAACCTGATTGGCATAGTTCATTTAATTTCGAATTTTCCAGTAATGGAGAGGATAGATACAGTGGACAGGTAGAGTTGGTTGGATTACGCATTGTGCGCACTGAAGTCCCACCGCATCGTGTTTAAACAGAATGCGTGACGTACTATGAGATCATTGTGCGCAGGTTGTACGTATTACTCGCCCACTAATAGGTAAAAAAAGGGGAACCAAACGGTTCCCCTTTTTCTTGGAATTTTGAGTTTCCCTCTCTGCGATCCCTTGCAACTAAAATCTTCCCGATTAAAATCCGTATACGCCCCTTTCCTTCTAATCTCGCGACATCCTGTGCGAGCTACCCGTCCTTGCGTAGGTCCCTTTCCATTTCTCCATGACTTACTGTACATCCTTTATACAGCGTTCCCCATCCTAGGGCTGTCCTATGTCAGACTCCGCTGACAGTCCTTTCCGTTGCTCCATGTTTCACTGTACTTCCTGCTACAGTCTTACCAATCCTTGGCGTGTCCTCATGTCTTCCTTGGTTAGCTCGTCCGTGCAAATTCGTCCTGAACTCTGGCTTCCTGCTACATCCTGTCGTGACATCCCGTCACTCAATTAATCCGTTAAGTCCCTTACAGTCCATAAATCCGTGTAGATACAGCATCCTCGCTGTGTTTCCTTTTCCTGTACTCACCGCCTTGTGAGATTCTCATCCTTAAGTTGTCCTAGGTCGTCCCTGTTAAATCTTCCTGACTCGTCGTGATTCCCTGTGACATGTTCATAGTATCCCTTCTAATTATTACCGCCATATGGAATTACACGATTTTAATGAACTATTTTCTTCTACTTTCGGCTAATGAATAAAAAAACGATAAAAATCAACTACTTTATACTTTAGTATAATTTTAAACTTCAAAAAAAAGGTAAGATCACTCACATATTTTGTAGGAAATGTCTTACAAACGAATGGGACGTTAGGGAGAAAGGGATGAATACAGAAAAGTGTTGGTCGCTCACCAACATACTTTTCTGAGACCGAAAGTACAAAAAGCGAACGAAAATTCTGTTAATGAGATGACTTTCTTTGCGCTCTAAACATGACTTCACCATTAACATGAGAAAGCGTCAGATTTCCCACTACGCTGTAATTATCGTCACCAAAGAAAGAGCGATGCTTAGGTACTGTGACAAATACCGCCACCCCCTCACTCTTATTATCTTCGTCAACAACGCTGTCGATTGCGCCAAGCAAAATATGACCTAAACCATGATCTTGATAATCTGGGTGGACCGCAATAAAGCTCAGCATGTGAAAGTTGTCTGCTGGTACCAATGCGCGTACTTTTTCTTCTTTTTGAAGCATTTGCTTAGTACCAAACAAACCGGCAGTTAATAGCATTCTTAGTCGCCAATGCCAGTAACGGCCAGAGCCAAAAGCAGCATCGGGTGAGGTAAGGCACGCCAAGGCTATTAAACGGTCATCATCAAATAATCCAATCATGGGTTGTTCTGCTACCCAAAAGGCATTTAATTCTTCGCGAATAGCTGAGCGAAGTCGACTTTCGTACCCTTCTTTTTCTGCTTGAAAGATCTCAACAAAAAGTGGGTCGTCAACATAGGCATTATACAAAATCGATGCCGCGACTTTCAGATCATCCACACACAGATAGACCGCTTTAACGCTCTCATGAATAGGTGCTATTGCATTTGTAGAAGCGTTTGTTGTCATGAAGAGTTCCTCACTGTCCGGCAAGCATTACAGGTTGAGCAAAATGATACGACACACCATTTTTACTTACTTAATAGGCGATGAGTATAGTTCACACAAGCAAACAGCGCCCTTGATTAAACTTTAGCCTACGCTAAAAAACAAAAAATGTTAACTTTTTGTTAACATCAAGGGTAAATACGAAGAACCAAAGCTAGAAAGGAAAGAAAAAGAAAGGAAGAAATAAAACTAGAATAAGATATTGACCTTCGCGCTAAAGGCCCTAGAACAAGCAATAGGGCACTCTCTCAAAGGTCAATATCATTAATCGGTATTAGTGCATGAGACTGTATGCACTATCTCCCCAACCAATCAGACTACCATTTTTGAATACCAGCGGTGTGCACTCATCTTTGGTTGTGATGCCATCGCCCATTGTTTTTTGTGTACGATAATAAAGCACGCGGTATGTACCATCTTGCTTTTCAAATAATTCGTTAAAGTCAGCTACACCCATTTTGCGCAAAACACTTTCATATGCTGTGCCGGTCTCCAAATTAGCAATATGTTTGCGGTTATTGAACTCTCTATCTTCCCAATCTGCACCATAGTGGCTGTCTGAACCACCACCGACAGATACCACACAACCAGAAAGAAGTACTGAAGAAGCCAAAGCAGCTGAAATAAGAAGCGTTTTCATGTGTTTTCCTTGTTGAAACATTTTACTTTTTTAAATTTACTGAAGCTCGAATGAACGGTAACTGAATACTACTGATTATCGAGCTTTTGATGCGTTCTTTTGAGTTAGATTCGTAACCAGATACAATCAAGAATGGCGCCAAAATATAACACATTGATTTAATTAAATTATTCAAATAAGCAACACATATTTCGTCAAGAAAATTGGTGAATATGACAAAATTTTAGTTAAATTGACCGCAATACCCGTTTACACTAGTCATTACGTACTTCTCATTGCGAATTTTATGGACAACATTCAACAGCTTATTATCATCTGCCAAAAAATGCATAGTGAGGGTAAAACGCCTTCAGTAGGAATGCTTCGCTCGAAAGCCCCCTTTAAGGCTTCTGTTACAGATGCTATTGAGGCGATTAAACGCTTTAATGCGTCGAAGAAAAGTGAACTAGGTTCACAGCACGTCCCGACTAAGAATAAAGAAACGCACGAGTCGGCGTTAGAAAGGCGCGTGATAATTCTGGAACAAGAAGTGGCAGCGTTGAAGCAATCCCTTTCAGCATTGCTTAACAAACCAAAATAATTTCTGCTGTTTAGAGCCTCGGGCTCAAGTCAGCGATAAAATGAGCAAGTGACGGCGCAAGAATCTTTTGTGCAGGTTTACCAACCTGTTCAAGAGCAACTTCCCCCGTCTCATTAACAACTGTCAAAATGAAATCTTCTTCGTCTGTTAATCCGAAAAACAAAGTTGGCGCTTGATTAAGACGTTGCTTCATCAATAAATGACCGATGAGGTTTTGCTGCAGTCGCTCAAAATCATCTTTATTCCACACTTGAAGAAGTTCGCATTCACCTTGTGGAGCGGTTGCTTTTAAACTGTCACTAAAGTAGCGAGTGAAAAACACACAGTATTGCGGGTCGAGAGTAAGCGACATTGCGTCTTCAACATTGCTAAAAGAAAGTGTCTCAGTTTGACGCACTGGCCTCCATGCAACCATGCCTATTTCTTTGCTATTGCCTTGATTACTCGCCATACCAGGCTCATTTTCAACGTAACATTCTGAAGGCCACTCTTCATCGTAAGGTATAACAAGTTTGTCCGGCTCACCGAGCTCGACATAAGATGATACAAAATTATCTAATTGTTCAGTTATAGTTAGTGTCATTGTGAAGTTACCATAGAACGCGCTGACCTTTGCGCTACGTTTTTGCAGCTGCTTGCAAGGTTTACCCAAGCGAGCGTCATACTACTTCACTCGGCGCTTATTTGGAATAACCAAACCACGTACCTTGTTTATTGCCTGAAACTCGCATGAAATATGCGAACCGTGTACCGCAAAGGTCAACACGCTCATGCTATTTTGGGGTACACTATACCTATAGTACGTAGTACGTTCTTCAATATCAGTTTCGTTTTGGTAACTTTGGTTTTGCAAAACGTGAAGCCCATACCAATGATGTTTATAAAGGTTAGTATGTCAACGGATAACACATTCGAGAAAATTTCAATTCAAGCACCTGATGATCTTTCGTTAGGAAAACAAGTTGAGTACGAATACGAGTACAACCCCGGCTTGCTACAAGGCGTACCAAGAAGCTTAAGTCGCGATACATTAAGCCTTGGTGAATCGCTACCTTTCACTGGTGTTGACACTTGGACTGGCTATGAGCTTTCTTGGCTAAACGCGAAGGGTAAGCCTCATGTTGCTATCCTTGAGTGTAATGTTCCGATTTCGTCTGAAAACCTCATAGAGTCTAAATCATTTAAACTGTACTTAAACAGTTTCAATCAAACTAAATTTAACTCTGCAGATGACGTAAAAGCGACGTTAACCAAAGACCTTTCTGCTTGCGCCGGCGAACCCGTGGAAGTAACGCTTACTTTGCCTAGTGCATTTGGGCAACTGGAGTTTAGGGAGTTTGCAGGAGAACTGTTGGATGATTTGGATATAGAAATTACTGACTATTCGCCCAATACACAGTATTTATCGTTATCACCTTCAACTGAGATTGTTAGTGAAACGCTTGTATCTCATCTACTTAAATCAAATTGTTTGATCACAAGTCAGCCAGATTGGGCTAGTATTCAAATAAGATATGAAGGCAATAAAATTAATCGAGAAGGTTTACTGAAATACTTGATTAGTTTTCGCCAACATAATGAGTTCCACGAACAATGTGTTGAGCGTATATATAATGACATTATGCAACACTGTGCCCCAGAAAAGTTAACAGTGTGCGCACGTTATACACGAAGAGGCGGTTTGGATATCAATCCTTTCCGTTCTAATTTTGAAGCGCCTTATGGGAATTACCGTCAAGCACGCCAGTAGCTTGTGAGTTGTTAACTTGCAGCACTAGTTACTCGTTTCAGGCTAAGCTAAATTATAAAGACGAAAATAATGGAAGCAAAACAACTACAGGCTCTAAAACAAAATAACGCGCTTCTTTGCCAATTTATTGTGAGGCTCTCAGCGTTTTATGAAGGTTTCTCCGACAAACTTGATGACGAACTACGGACGTTGCGCGGCCACCTTTCTGGCACCCCTAACTTCAGCCTTGCTGCAGTTAGTATTGATAAGCTAAATAAAGCGCTTCAACATCAAGAAGTAACGCTTAGAAAATACAGTGTCGAAACGCTCTCTTCACTTGAAGACGCAATGAAGCAATTGCAGAAGATTGTTTTTGAAGATGAAGAGCTAAAGACCCTTACCACCAATGAGCTTATTAAGTTAAATCAACCACATAACGATATTTTTGGAATTTATAAACTTTTCGCAAAGGCTATAGCACTTCACCGCATTGCACTAAACAAGAAAATTGTCGGCCTAAAACATTCTGAAAAAGAAATAACGCCAGACCCGGGAACGAGTAGTTCTACACAAAATGAAAACCCACACTACCGCTCTATATTGGTTGAACTGAATCAATTGATAGCGTCGTATGCACAAAAAAAGCCTAATGATAAACAACTTATGGATATCAAGCAGCGACTAGAACAAGGCATGGACGAAGATCAGTTACTGAAAAGTTGCGTTGTTATTTTACGTATGATTGTGCAGGACGCTATGTCAGAGGCCAGTTTCACCGGAAAAGTGATTCAGAGCCTACATAACTCACTGGGTCAGATTAATAATGAAGTTGGTGAGAGTATAAAGGGCAGCCAAAGCCAGTTCGAACAGCGCAAAGCGGGTAATGAGCAACTAAAGTCTCATATAGATAGTATTGAAGAAGCCGTCTCAGTAAGCGATTCGTTAGAGACGCTTAAAGAACAAACTCAATTTTGTGTGCAGAACCTTGTTAACACACTTAGTGAACAACAAAACAACGATGAACAAGGCCAAGAGGCTTTGATGGCGTTGCTTTCTTCTATGCAGGAAAAGATAAATACGCTGCAACAGCAAACAAGTGTATACAAGAAAAAACTTGCTGAACAAGTAATGCAAAGTCGCACCGATTCACTTACACGTTTACCAAATAGACAAGCGTACAATGAGAAGTTAGATGAGGCCTTTGCGCAATATAAAGAATCCGGTAAACCCCTGGCGGTTGCGGTTGTCGATATTGATCACTTTAAGTCAGTTAACGATAGATTTGGTCATGCTGCTGGTGACAAAACACTTCAAGTAGTGAGTAAATTTTTAAAACAGCATTTAAAACGCCCAGAGTTTATTGCACGCTGGGGCGGAGAAGAGTTTGTTATGCTCTTCCCAGATACCACCATTGAAATGGTAGAAGATAAACTCAACGCGTTACGCAATAAACTCGCTTCAATGCCTTTCAAGTTTAAGCAGGAAAAAGTCAAGATAACCGCCTCTTTCGGCGCTACGTGTTTCAATACAAATGACAGTACTGAATCCGTTTTTGAGCGCGCAGACGAGTATCTCTATCAAGCCAAACGAGATGGCCGTAATCGCGTAGTGACGGACTTAAGTACTGCGCAATAGGACGCAGATGTATGAAAAAAGTGCAGCTTAACCCTGTTGGCTCAATGAGCCAGCTCTCTCAAGTTGAAGTCGCTAAATTGCAAGACACGACCAATAGTGAACTTTTCTCTATGTTCAGGAATTGTAGTTTAGCGGTACTCAACAGTGGTGTTGATGAAGACAATTACGAAACCCTGTTTGCACCATATGAAAATTTCGATATCAGACTGATTCGAAGAGAGCGAGGCGTTAAGATTGAACTTGTGAACCCGCCAGAAGTTGCTTTCGTTGACGATAAGTTGGTCAGAGGTGTACATGAACACTTGTTTGCGGTTCTTCGTGACTTGCTTTATATGGGCAACAAATATGCGTTTCTGCATCAAGCTCACCCAGCCGACAGTTCTGAAATTACCGATATGGTATTTGACATGTTACGCCACGCACAGGCACTTGAAGGCAACGATGGAGTAAATACCATCGTATGTTGGGGCGGCCACTCAATCAATCAGGTTGAATATAAGTACACAAAAGAAGTGGGCTACCAACTGGGCTTGCGCGACATGCATATTTGTACCGGATGCGGCCCTGGTGCCATGAAAGGGCCAATGAAAGGTGCCACTATAGGTCATGCCAAACAAAGACATAAATCAGGTCGCTATATTGGCATATCAGAACCAAGTATTATTGCAGCTGAGCCACCTAATGCTATTGTAAACGAACTTATCATCATGCCGGATATTGAAAAACGTCTTGAAGCATTTGTTCGCTTGGGACACGGTATTATCGTATTTCCTGGTGGTGTAGGTACGGCAGAGGAACTACTGTACCTTTTGGGAATTTTAATGAATGAGCGCAACGCACAACAGCCCTTTCCAGTAGTACTGACGGGACCCGCTGGCAGTGAAGGCTACTTCGAGGCAATCGATACTTTTATCGGTGAAACACTAGGTAGCGAAGCCCAAGATAAGTATCAAATTGTTGTGGATGATCCTGAAGAAGTAGCAAGAATACTGTGCACAGGTTTAGAAAAAGTGAAAAAATTTAGGGGGGCTATGGGCGATGCTTTCAGTTTCAACTGGTCACTCAAAATTGAAACCGATTTTCAACAGCCCTTTGTGCCAACACACGAAAGTATGGCTGCACTTCAACTTAACCACGATCAAAGTAAAAGTGATTTAGCAGCAAATTTACGAAAAGTGTTTTCGGGTATAGTCGCGGGTAACGTTAAAGCAGAGGGTATAAAACAGATTAAAGAACGCGGGCCTTTTGAGATTACGGGTGATGCAATGTTAATGCAGAAAGTAGATACTTTGCTTGAATCGTTTGTCGCTCAACACCGAATGAAATTACCAGGCTCTGCTTACAAACCCTGCTACGTGGTTAAAGAAGCATAAGCAATTTTTTACATTTTTAGCATAACACGACGCATTTGCTTACGTTTGGCACTTATGTTTACAGACAAATTTAGGTTACACTAACTGTTAGATTGTTACCGAATTTGCAATGCAGTGTGCCTACAGTAACGATCTGCCTGTATTTGTTATCTTATATTTTTATACGCTCATAGGGTTTTAACGACTATATGGGCTAAAAACGCGCCTCTACATAGCGTTAAGAACACGAGAAGTAACGGTTATGAATAGCAAAGTTATTCGTTTAATTTTGGCTGGCATTGCATTGTATGCGGTGTTTGTTTTTATGGTCATCGCATTTTATCCAGACAAACCAGAAAATATGGACTGGAAAGACCGTGAAGAATACAACCGTGTTCAAATTACTAAGCTAAAACTCGGTAGCACCCGTGAAGAGGTGCTCGCTCTGCTTGGTACGCCAGATATTACGGAAGCGAAACAACAAGGCGCGACCGTTATTCAAGTTATGTTCTTTAGAACCCAACACGTTAGAGCAGACGGATTAACCACCCAAGACGAATGCACACCGCTTTTATTTGAGAATGATAAGCTCATAGCGTGGGGTGAAGGGGCCTACTCAAGCTATCAAAATAGTTGAGTTTAAATGGAAGTGAACAATATCATTTCCGCCCTTTCGCGTCTTGTACACCCTCCCAAACATTCAACGCCAATAGACCAGTGTGTTAATCACTGGCTCAAGAATGCGAAACGGATTTTAACAATCGTTAATAGTGATCCCGCTATTGTTGTACCTATCATTCATATTGAAACACCGATGAGTGAAATTTCACGGCATGTGTTATTGCTTGCGTTATTTGGAAAATTAAATCAGTTTAACGAGCACTACCTTCAACACATTATTGCCGCACTACTTGCAACGCACTGGATCACTACGAATAACGTGCACGAGGAACGCAAAGCACTTATTAGCTTTTTAACCAAGCGCCAATTGTTTGTCTGGCGCGATATCATTCGATTGCGGAAAGCATTTGCTAATAGTGCTAGTTTACGTCGTATCTTGGCTGACTTGCGGTTAACGCAAGCGCAACGTTTGAGTGTAATTTCACGATTGTGCGCAACAAGGAGTTCCAATTCCAGTGCCAGTACGACATTTGAAATTGTCGTCCGTAATATTGCTCCATTACAACGAATACTCGTATCGAATCTCGCTACGCTTTTTACACGCGCCGTTCCTGGAGCGAAAGTGTTCGTTGGCGGCAAGGCTGGCGTGGTTGTTGATATCCAGAAAGATCACGCTTTTGTTATTGCATTAAGTGATAATGATATAGATGGCACATGGCAACCTTTCACTCGTGTGTTGTTTCCAAAACCGCTATTTATACCCTACGAACACTTGGTAGCCCTATATTCCCAAACCTCTGACAACAGGCAGTACAAGGGAGGAAACGGGTTTCTACCAGCCACATATGCAATTCAAGCTCCGCCTACTTCACTTACCGCTATCATAGATGAGTTACAAAAGCGGGATTGCGAAATTCCCTCACTGTGCGAAAAAATAGAAAACGTTGAATCCTTTAATCTGTTTCTAATGCACACCGCGAGTCAGGACAACCGGCTACAGTTACAGGTTAAAAATATAAAACAGGCCGTGATGACTTATGGCATTGAACGTGTTGGCGACATGCTCATTCAGTTTGCTTTAATGGAAAGGCTCACGCAAAAACAATTTCCACTTATGTCAACGTGCAAGCAATTCACATTGCTTTGCTGCGCAATAGCCAGCTCCCTTGCCAGTATGACTAATACCAAATTCAGCCCTCAATCTGCAGCGCTAACAATGACATTTTTGTGCTCTCCGCTTTTTACCCTACCTGGTTTGAAAATAGCGCGTAAGCTTCCAGTAAACCCAGAAAAACCCTTTTCGTTTAATCACGCTTTTCACGTTAAGAGTGAGATACCTTGGATAACAAGTGCAGGTGAGCTTGCCGGGAACTGGCATCAAAGTGCCACATGGCGTGCCGTTATTCATCACTGCAACAAGCAAAATGAAGAGATTCCATCGTCATTAAGAAAAGAACACGCACTCATGCAACTGGCGTTTGCACTTGGAAAAATCAGTCTGTTTCATGGCAACATTTTTACTTTAGGCCAAGACATCACGTTTAAAACACTTTTAAATCAACTTTCGCTTAGTCAAAAAGACATACAATCAATAATCACATCCCAATCGGCGCTACTTTTCTGCCCGCTCGCTTAAAAAAGTACATCGACCTTTATTGTTCATCATTTTTGTAAATACGGTTTATGCGAATAAATCTCGATAAGTGGCTATAACTTGCGCCGACTATCGTATAAAATACGGCAACTTTTGCGCTGCTTTACGCAACATCCCTACAAAATCAATTATAATAAGCTAGCAGGCAGACTTTGGCGCATTTCGCTCGCCAGACTACAATTTAAACCTAACGATTTTGACAACAGAATTATCAGAGGATCCCTCAACATGACTCAGCAACGCATTACAGTCATTCGTGGCGACGGCATTGGCCCGGACATTATCGATGCAACCACAAAAATTCTAGATAAGGTTGGCTGTGACTTTGCCTATGATTATGCCGATGCAGGTTTAGTGGCATTAGAAGAGCACGGTGAGCTTCTACCACAAGAAACGCTAGACCTTATTGCAAAAAACAAAGTTGCACTAAAAGGTCCTCTAACTACGCCAGTAGGTGAAGGCTTCACCTCAATCAACGTAAGCCTTCGCAAGCAGTTCAAACTGTATGCGAACCTTCGCCCTGTAATGTCATTCAAAGGCACCAAAGCCCGTTATGAAGACATCGATATCATTACGGTTCGCGAAAACACGCAAGGCATGTACTCAGGTCTTGGTCAGGTTGTTTCTGAAGACGGTAATGAAGCTGAAGCAATGAGTAAAATCACTCGTGACGGCGCAGAAAAGATCGTTACTTTTGCTTATGAGCTTGCTCGCCGTGAAGGTCGCAAGAAAGTAACCGCTGTTCACAAAGCAAATATCCTTAAATCAACTTCAGGTTTGTTCCTAAAAGTAGCCCGTGAAGTTGGTGAGCGTTACCCAGATATTGAATCTGCAGAGATGATCGTAGATAACTGCTGTATGCAGCTTGTTATGAACCCTCATCAGTTCGACGTAATCGTAACTACCAACCTATTTGGTGATATCCTTTCAGATCTTTGTGCAGGTCTTGTAGGTGGTCTTGGTATGGCACCTGGTGCGAACATCGGCGAAGATTGTGCAATTTTTGAAGCCGTACACGGCTCTGCACCAGATATCGCAGGTAAGAACCTTGCAAACCCTACATCAGTAATACTTGCTGCTGCGCAAATGCTTGAATACCTTAACATGGGTGACAAAGCTGAGAAGATTCGCGCAGCACTTAAAGATGTGATTGAAACGGGTGATCGTACTACTCGCGATCTTGGTGGTGAAGCTGGTACTACAGAATTCACAGAAGCGCTTCTAGAGCGTCTATAAAGATCATTGGTTACTGCAACTAACAGTAACCATGTGATATTCATATTTAAAATAGCGAGCGTGTGCTCGCTATTTTTTTACCCTCGATAAAACTGTACTAAAACTGGTCTACCTTTTTCTCTCAAACTTCGTACCATCTCACTTGTACACATTTTGTACGCAAATCTACTACGATGTAATGCGTGCCCTTCACGGAACAACAGCATTACAAATGCATGACAAGGAATGACAATGAAGAAAAGACTAATTGGTTTAGCTGCATTAGTAGCAATAACAATACAATCACCTGTAGCAACAGCGGCAGTATTCAATGATGATGACAGCCCTTCTGCATACAGTGAGGTGACGAGCAAGCGAATTGACCTCAACAATGCTTCTATTGAGCAGCTAACCTCTCTGCCTGGCGTAGGTAGCGCTAAAGCACAAGCGATTGTTAAATATCGAGAAGAGATTGGCCCCTTTCTGGAAGTTGCGCAACTTACGCAAGTAAAAGGAATTGGCGAGAAAATGTTGTCGAAAATACAACAGTATGTAGAAGTAAAACCGTAGAAATAAAAAATGCGCCTAAGTAGGCGCATTTTCAATAGGAGTTGTAAACTAAAGTGGCGCTAGCCAACAACAGAAGCAAGGTATTCTTTAAATTCATCTGCAAGTGCTGGATGACGAAGTGCGTACTCTACGTTTGCTTTCATATAACCTAGCTTACTACCACAATCATGGCTCTTACCTTTCATGTAATAGGCATCAACTTGTTCAAGTTTCATCAGCGCATCAATAGCATCTGTTAGCTGAATTTCTCCCCCCGCGCCTGGCGGTGTGAATTCAAGTAAGTCCCAAATCTTTTCAGAAAGCACATAACGCCCCACTACGGCTAAGTCAGACGGAGCCTCATCCAATGGCGGCTTTTCTACCATTTTATGGATTTTAGCTGATTCACCAGGTGCTATAGATGCGCCGTCAAGGTCGGCAATACCAAACTTTGAAATATCTTCTTGTGGTACCTGTTCAACCATTACCTGACTTACGCGGCTCGTATTAAACTTAGCGACCATATCCGCTAAATTATCCTTTTTAGGATCGCTTGCAGCATCATCAATGATGACGTCTGGAAGTACTACGGCAAAGGGAGCGTCGCCAATAACTGGACGAGCACACAATATAGCGTGGCCAAGACCGTTGGCAACACCTTGACGAACTTGCATAATCGTTACGCCTTTCGGGCAGATTGATTGCACTTCTTCTAGCAACTGACGTTTTACACGCTTTTCAAGGGTAGCTTCTAACTCGAATGATGTATCAAAGTGGTTTTCGATACTGTTTTTACTTGCATGAGTAACCAGAATTATTTCTTTGACGCCCGCTGCAACACATTCACTAACGACATACTGAATTAATGGTTTATCAACAACCGGAAGCATCTCTTTTGGAATTGCCTTGGTGGCTGGAAGCATTCGTGTACCCAAACCTGCAACAGGGATGACCGCTTTTTTAACCTGACTCATAAGTTAATATCCTTTTTTAAAATCCTAGTCACACGCCAATGACACATTTCGTGGCCAATTTTCTAGATCGTGTTCGAATTATCTATCATTACTCGTTTAGGTAATGCAATGGGTGTTCCAATTACCATTTTGGTACGCCATTGTATTAAAACAGGGCATTTGGCTAATTTTTTACCATAACAAGCACTTTTTTTGCGCTCAATACTAGCGAATGCACTAAAATGGTGAAAGTGATTCTAGTAAAAATTTCGTAAAGTGTCTCTCATTTACCACATTTAGTATTGCAACTTAGCCAATTGGGCCTGAGCGTTTTTTCACGCCATCTAGGAGACCTTTACGCATGTAAGTGCCACGTAAATCGCCTTGCTCAAAACAGTACCTATTAACAAGGTAACGCAGAGGTATTGCTAAAAGATGACGACATTTCCAATAAAGCGGTACATAATTTCTTTTTGCCAGTGTAAGGACGTTGCGAAACTGATAATAGAGGCGAATTGGCGAGCCTTGCTTAAAGGTCACTCCCATCACTCTAACGCGTGCATCACCTTGGCGATGGGGCATACACGCAGTTTGAGACTGAAAAACCTTAAACCCCTTGCTTCGCGCGCGCCAACACCACTCGTGATCAACACCATCAATAAACAGTTCTGTTTCTTTTTCCCCTACGCATTTAAACGCATGCTTAGATATTAACATTCCAGAGGCGATGATCTGTTTTACTTCTTTCAAACATGCCGAATACGCCTTACCCTTCTGGAGAACGCCTTGGTCAACACACTCTGAAAACTGACAGAATATAGAGGGGCCAAGCGCAGCAATAGACTCTTTTTTTTCTAGGTCTTTGAATTGTTCAAAAAGTGTCAAAGCAACGTCAGGCGTAAAAAGGCTATCTTGGTCGAGTAAAAAAGCATAATTGCATGACGCCGAAAACAACGCTCTTAACCCAATATTCTGTGCCTCAGCAATGCCCACATTGTTGGGGCAATGTATATAAGTTATATTGCCCTTGATTTGCGCTTCACAAGATGTGGGAGAATTGTCGACAAACAATATTGGCCATAACGCTGTATCGAACATACCAACAAAGTGATTGATATGCGCAATATCTGGATGATACAAAATGACTACAATACCCGCGTTCAATGCTTTCCAAACCTTTCTAAGAAATGTCTATCAACCTTATATGCTAATTTTACAACTTTTCCCGGCATTATGCGCAACGATAACACACCGCACGCATAGAATAGGTTGTAAAAGGAGTACTGTCTCAGCGCTTTTATGGCGTAAAGTCGAGCCTTAAATTCATTGAGAGATTTACTCAGACCTCGACGTTTATAGAAATTATTGACTCGTCTAAATTTCAGCAATCTGTCTTTTAGATTCCTGAAAACATAACCTTTAGAAGCCAGTCGAATCCATAAGAAGTAGTCTTGCGTGTTACGTAGCTGCCCATCATATCGATGCCCATCAGTGAACACATTATATCGAACAACAACGGTTGGGTGGTTAAGTGAACAACGTCTAGGTAGAATTCTGACAATCTGGCGATGCGATGCAGGCATAACCCGTGCGCCAACCTTTTTACCTCGCTCGTTAATTTCTGTTAATGCTGAACCGAGTACCGAAATATTATTGTGGCGCTTTAAATAGTGTACTTGCCGAGAAAGGCGATTTACTTCAGAGACATCGTCCGCATCCATTCGAGCAAAATAGGAAGGCTGATATTTTAGGCCAAAATCAATGGCAAAATTCATTGCCGTAGCCAAGCCCTTATTCTCTTCACTAGAGACGAGAACAATTCTTTCATCGCGTGCAGATGCCGCGGTCACTGACTCCAGTATTGAATCAGGAACTGGGCCATCGAGCACGATGATAAACAAGAAATCACGGTAAGTTTGGTGCTCAATACTTTCGATGGCCTCATTTAACCACTCTGCATTATCTGCCTCATAGACAGACATAGCCACTATGGTCTCTACTTTCTCATATTTAAAATTGTTATTGAGAATGGCAAATTGATTTTTCAAATAAAGACACCAAGGCTAGAAGTAGTAACAATGCTAAGGAAAAACACAATAAGCGCAGAACACTGCGCTTTTTAAAAACAGCATGTTACAGAGAAAATACAGAGGATTCCATGACTTTGCTGAAGCTATGCGGTAAACCGTTTAACGAAACGCAACACACTCCAAATGTGTTGGATAACTAAGCTATATACGATGAGCATACCAATAAAGCCCCAAAACATTACGGGTTCTGGCACTTGATATACCTCACCTAAAATACCAATGAGGCAATAGCACGCCCCCAGCATTAGAATGGCAACTAGTGACTTTCTGCTGCTGAGTCCTGCACGCATAAAAATATTATGCAAATGCTGACGATCGGGCTTAAGCATAGACTGCCCTTTTCTCGCCCTGCGATACATAATCGCGGCCATATCCATCAAGGGAAGGCCTACTAGCCACACCGCTGTAATTGGCCTAAACGCTGCTGCTTCATTCTGTGTATGATCAACCAACAACCAAACAATGGTGAGACCAACGAACATACTGCCCGCATCGCCCATAAATATCTTATTGCCTTTGAACCCCTTCCAGCTTAAGTTAAATGCAAGAAAAGGTACAATAGCGGCGACTATAATAAGTGGTTCCATGATCGACGCGCCATTGCCTGTAGCTATCAAAAAGCCAGCAACCGTCAACAAAATAACCAAACTCATTCCGCCGGCTAGACCATCAATTCCATCAATCATATTGAACGCGTTAATAACGCCTACTACACAGATGATAGTGAAAAAATACCCGCCGATACCAAGCACTACATCACCAGTGCCAAAGATATTTCCTAATGATGTAATATAGTTTTGCGCACTCCACGCCATTATAGCGGCAACGCCGAACTGACACATAAGACGTCCCTTTGCACTTAAGTCAAAGCGATCATCTAACATACCCAGCAAAACAACAAATGCAGACGCAGTAAAAAAGAGTGGATCATTTTTCATCCAGACATCAGTGGCAACACTTGCCACCAACACTGCCATAAAAATGGCTACGCCTCCCGTCAACGGGACTATACCTGAATGGCGTTTTCGCGCAGAGGGCTGATCAACCAAACCAAATTGATGTGCTAGCGGCGTCATCACAACTAATAGTATGAGAGCCACAAAAAATGCAGTAAAAAGAGGTACAAACTGCAAATATGCTAACATAAAACGTACAACCTCGAGCCTCCGCTAATTCCATTCCAGAACGTTTGCAGCAAGCTAAATAATTTAGATTTTAAAAATGCTATCGATTCCATTTATTTACAACTTCCATTTCATCCAACATCATGAGGGTTTCGTTATTATGAGTTTGTGGATAGAAAACTGTACTATGATATAAGACATTTACGCTGCTCACCACCCTCTCATGTAAAAATAACTGCTTCAACGCAACACAAATTTGTTTTTTAGAGCCATTGTGGTCATTTCATACTCGCAAAAAGAGCCTAGCAACTGTATTACAGTCACTCCAAAAACGCTTACAGACATTTCTACAAACATGCTTTTTCATAAACTTGTGGTATCCTAGCGCCAAATTGCTATATGGATATCAAAGCTAATGTTAAAACAAATTACGCGCTATATTCTTCCAGTCGTGCTTACTATCAGCGTAAGCGGGTGTACAAGCGCCCCCAAAACGACGCATGCCGATATTCCACTGGTGCATTCATCTCTGGCTTACTCATTAACGCCAGACTCAGAACATGCAATTAATATTCCCAAAGCCAATCTATTATTCAATAACCAAGAATCATTCGAGATACTTTTTAATGGTCAGCAATACAATGCTTATAAATACTATATCTCGGCTACTGGTAATAAATGTATTCGCTTTATGTTACGGGACAGTGAGATACAAAAAACAGAAATTGAAAATCGATTAACCACGTGTCAACGAAATGGTCAATGGAAGGTCATTGCACCATTAGTGGAGTCATCACCCTTGGCTGCGAAGTAATCCGTGGAGAGTTTAACAATGAAAAAAATAATTACGCCGCTACTGCTATCTTTTTGCGCTTTTTCCATGACAACGTCTCTTGTAACAAACGCGCAGTCTATTGAACAATTGCAAGAGTTGCGTCAGCGTGCACAGCAAAACGACACAACATCGAATGCTGCAAGACCAATATCGCCATTAGATATTTCTAGCCAGCGCACACTTCCTGGCGCGACTGGCGTTGAGAGCACCATGGGCCAATTTTCTACGCAGCCTAGAAACGGCATGCGTCTGCCTGGCGAGCCTACTATTGATACGGTATTTCCCGCTCAAGCCCCAATGGAAAACCCTCCGTTTGCGGCTAATCTATTCATCGGTGGTTTTGAGTCTGAGAGAACCTCTGGCTTAAACGATAACTACCTTGTTGCGCCGGGTGATAAAATCGCTATTTATTTGTGGGGTGCGGTCAATTTTTCAAATGTAGTCACCGTAGACAATCAAGGGAATATTTTTATTCCCAATATCGGGCCAATAAGCGTAGCAAATACACCAGCAGGTAGTGTAAATCAAACGGTGACAAGCAGAATCAAACAAGTCTACACCAATGACGTAAATATTTATGTCAATCTGCTTACCTCAACCCCTGTTTCAGTATTTGTTTCTGGCCCCGTTTTGCGCCCTGGTCAATACGCTGGCTTGGCGTCTGATAGCGTACTTTATTACCTTAAACGCGCTGGTGGCGTTGATTTCCAGCGCGGAAGTTTTCGTCAAATTGATGTTGTCAGAAACGGCGAGGTGGTAGCAACGGCCGACCTTTACGCGTTTTTTAGAAACGGAAAGTTACCAGAATTGTCATTTAAAGATGGCGACACCATTTTAGTGCATCCGATTGGCAATACCATCGTTGTTGAAACTGGTGCGCGCAACAGCTTTACCTTTGAATTTCTTAATGAAGAGCTAAATGGTAGCGTGGTAAATTACTTTGCGCGCCCAGGTGAATTCGCCTCACATGCATCTGTTGCAGGTGTGCGTAATAATAAACAATTTGCTCGCTACCTGAGTATTCAAGACTTTGCGGCTTTGCCGTTAAAAGCAGGCGACACTGTTGAGTATGTAGCCGATCACGAACCGCAAATTTATCGTATAAACGTAGCCGGTGCCTTCTCTGGCGCTTCACAGGTAATGGTAGATAAGGGCGCACGATTAATAGACGTACTCGATCACATTGAAGTTGATACTAAACTATCAGACACTCAGAATATCTACCTTTTGCGTGAAAGCGTTGCGATAAAGCAAAAAGAAATTATTGAAGAAGGGTTACAACGCTTAGAAAGAAGTATGTATACCGCCCCAATAAGTTCAACGGGAGAAGGTACAATTCGAGCACAAGAAGCACAGCTTGTTGCCGATTTTATCGCGCGAGCGCGACAGGTTGAGCCTCAAGGCCGCGTAGTTGTGTCTGAAAACGGTGACGTTGCTAATATTTTGCTTGAACCAAATGACACCATTGTTATACCTGAGATCACGGATCTCATTCATGTAGGCGGGGAAGTACTGCTACCGCAATCTGTTGTATTTAACCCAGATGCGACGACAGAGGATTATGTTGCATGGGCTGGAGGCTTTACAGAGCGCGCTGAAGATGAGCGAATTCTTATTATACATAAGAACGGCAATGTGTCTTTTGCAAGTGTCAGCGGTACATTTTTATCTGACGAGCACACTATGCTTCAGCCTGGCGACCAGATTATCGTGCTTCCTGCAATCGACACCAAAATCATGCAAGCGGTTAAAGATGTCTCGCAAATTATCTTTCAGATCGCCGTTGCAGCAAACGCTATCGACAGATAGACAGTATGATTACATTTAAAGAACAACTCTACGCATGGAGAAGCGTGATATTCGCGCTTTTTCTGCGTGAGTTGCAAAGTAAATTTAATGATAAATTTGGACTGGGATGGGCATTTCTTGAACCGTTTGCATTTATTTTCGCACTCTCCTATTTGAGAGGGTTAGTTAGCGGCGGAGATATCCACACTATTCCAATTTTTATCTTTATGATGATTGGAATGGTTGGCCTTCAGTCGCTAACCGTGTGTCTGCAATCTGTTTCAACATCTGTAAGGCGCAATAAGCCTCTCTATGCGTTTAGGCAAGTACAACCAATATCTGCAGTGATCACCGCGGGCTTCTTGGAGTTCTCAATAAAGGTAATTGTAGTTGCATTATTAATATTAGCGATGTATCTCATGGACACCGAAGTATCTATTCACGACCCGCTACTATTAATAGGCCTCTTTTTATTGCTCTGGGTATTTTCAATTTCGATTGGTCTTATGTTTGCCATTGCAGCAGCTTTTGTACCTGAAGTGGATAAAATAAAGTCTATGCTTACCCGGCCGCTTATGTTTATCTCATGTGTATTTTTTAGCCTGCAAGATTTACCTGATGAATTTTGGCCCTATTTAACCTGGAATCCTCTCGTGCATTTTAATGAACTAGCACGCTATGCCTGTTTTGAATCCTACGGACAAAAAGGCGTATCGCTCAGCTTTCTCATTGAAGTTACTATCGCATCACTCTTTTTGAGTTTGTCGATGTACCACATTACTTGGAAAAAGGTGCTATCTCGATGATAAGAATAGAGAACCTCACTAAGAGTTATCCAAGTAAGATGGGGCCACAATATATTTTCAGAAATCTAAATTTTGATTTTCCAACTGAAAATAATGTGGCCATCTTAGGTAAAAATGGTGCAGGTAAATCTACCTTGTTTAGGATGCTCGCTAAAAGCGAATACCCTGACAGAGGGCGCGTGTTAACCAATAAATCCATGTCGTGGCCAGTCGCCTTACAGACCGGGATTCACCCTCAAATGACGGGGCGAGAAAACACTCGCTTTATTGGGCGAATCAATAATGTAACGTCACTTCCAGACTATGAAGCAAGAGTACAAGCTTTTGCTGAATTGGATAAACGCTTCGACTTACCCGTCAAAAATTACTCTTCAGGGATGCGTGCGAAACTTGTTTTTGCGTGCTGTATGAATATTGATTTCGATATTTACCTTATCGATGAAGCAACATCTGTTGGCGATCCGCTTTTTAGAAAGAAAGCCCGCGAATCTCTTAAAGAAAAAAGTGAAACGGCGGGCGTTATCATGGTAAGCCACGAGCTAGACCAAATTCGCGAGTTTTGCACTTCAGCTGTCATTATCGATGATGGAAAGCTTACATATTATAACGATCTCGAAGAAGGCATCGACGTTTATACGCAGGATGCAGACAATAAGAAAACACTAAAATAGGTTTAAATAACAGTGGAAAAATCTCTTACTCAGCTCAATGCTCTTCTCAAGAAAAACAAAACGCTTATTCTTGTTTTGCCTTGGGCATTGTACGCATTTTATCTCATTCTTTGGGCTGCGCCCCAATATGAAAGTCAAAGCCAACTTATTGTCAAATCAACTGATGGTGGCAGTAGCTTTGATCCCTCGTCGCTATTAATGGCTGCTGGTGTCCCCGGCGCAGCTTCAGCAGGTGAAAGCCAATTAATTGAGGCTTATATACAATCTGCCGATATGATTAACTATTTAGACGAAACTATAGGTCTTCGAGAGCACTATATCTCTGATGAAGCCGATTTTTTTAGCGGCCTGGCAACCACTCATACTCGAGAGAGCTTTTATGAATTCTACTTATCACACATCGACGTCAGCGTTGATTCTGCATCTTCCGTAATCACCTTAAAAACCCGAGCATTTAACGCTGAGTTTGCACAAGTAATCAACCAGGCTATCGTCGATAAAGCAGAACAATTCATCAACAACATCAATAACAACCTAGCCAAATCAAAGCTGGCATTTGCGAAAGGTGAACATGAAATTGTTGAACAGAAACTTCAGCAGGCTAAAACTGACATTTTGGCCTTCCAGTCAAAATACAACGTATTAGACCCGACAGCCGAAGGCGCTGCATTTCAGCAGATAGCATTTTCACTAGAAGCCACGCTGGCACAGAAAAAAGCGCAATTGAGCACCATGTCTACTATGATGTCTGACGCTGCGCCTGAGATAATTAACGTTAAACGCGAAATAGCCGCCCTACAAAAAGAAGTGGAAAAACAAAAAGAGCGCTTGAGCACTGCCGAAGATGAAAGTGAGGCACTTTCTGTAACCGAACTTATGGCACAGTACAGCAACCTGCAAGTGCAACTTCAGTTGGCTATTCAGGCATACTCCTCATCGCTAATCACACTTGAAAATGCCCGGGTAGAAACCTACCAAAAACTTCAGCACCTTGTCACGGTTGAGTCACCCACCTTACCCGATGATAACGCCTACCCCACCGTTATTTACAACTTGGTACTGTTTGGCGTAGCACTGCTACTTATCTATGGTATTGTTCGCATTGTTGTTGCCACTATCCGCGAACTGTAATTTTTTTATCTTTCTAGTAAGAACAACAACCGACTAAGTGATTAATCCTTAGTCGGTTGACAAACCTTTGATGAAGTTTATCGTCGAAATCTTGTGTCTTTATGCAAGCTCTAGTATAAGAAGCTATCCGCCTAAGGACCTATATCAAAGAGCCTGTGCAAATAAGTGCTCTACAATAACAACCATAAGCAATATGGAATAGAAATATAATTATGAAATCATCTAACGATACTAGCTTTTTCGGCCATCCAGGGGGCCTAAGAACGCTATTTTTTACAGAGATGTGGGAACGCATGAGTTATTACGGCATGCGCGCGCTTCTTGTACTTTTCATGACAGCAAGCCTACAAACCCAAGGGTTGGGCTTCACTGTGGCAACAGCTGGCGCTATCTATGGCCTATATACCGGTGCGGTATATTTTCTAGGTTTGCCCGGCGGTTGGCTAGCAGACCGCTTAATTGGTGGTAAAAAAGCCGTTTGGTACGGTGGTCTTATAATTTTTACTGGTCACGTTGTGCTGGCGATAGACTTACAGAACTTATTCTTTGTTGGCCTTATCCTTGTTGCTACAGGTACTGGTTTACTTAAGCCAAATATCTCAGCAATGGTGGGACAGCAATATGGCGACGACGATGGTCGCCGCGACAGTGGCTATGCGCTTTACTACATGGGCATTAACATTGGTTCTCTTATTGCTTACCTTGTAACTGGCTACCTTCAGGAAAACTGGGGCTGGCACTATGCCTTTGGTGCAGCAGCAGTGGGCATGGCTATCGGTCTAGTTCAATACTACTTTAGCAATCGTTCGTTATCAGCTGAGTCTGTTGCGCCAGCAAACCCTTATGAAGGTGCTGCAAAGCAGCGCGCATGGATGGGTGTGTTTGGTGTTATAGCAGCCGCTGTTGTGGTTATTATTTTAGCTCATATGGGCACCATTGTTATCGAGCCTGTTGTACTTGCTCAGCAAGTCGCCATCGCGTTTACTGTGATCTTCTTTTTATACTTCGGGTTCATTTATTTCAAAGGTAAGCTAAGCGACAACGAGAAAAAGCGCATGTGGGCGCTATTTTTGGTGTGTGTTGCCTCGGCGTGCTTCTGGTCTGGTTTTGAGCAAGCGGGCTCATCACTTAACCTTTTTGCACAAAATTATACTGATCGAGTGCTAGAAAGCGACTCTTTGCTTACTTCATGGTTCGGAATGGACGCAATTCCTACCGTGTGGTTCCAACTTTCTAATTCACTATTTATCATCATTCTTTCGCCTTTCTTTGCTGCACTTTGGATTAACTTAGCCAAGCGCATGATTGATCCGTCGTATACGATTAAATGTGCAGTCGGTATCATCATTATGGCGTCGGGTTTCCTTGTAATGTTTATGGCATCGCAGTATGCGGCACAGGGCTTAAAGGTAGCACCTATGTGGTTGGTTACTACATACTTCCTACACACAGTTGGTGAGCTTTGCTTAAGTCCAGTTGCACTAAGTGCAGTAAGTAAATTGTCACCAAAACGCTTTGCCGGCCAAATGATGGGTGTGTTCGTACTGACCTACTCTATCGGTAACATAATCGCTGGTTTACTTTCAGGAAACTTCGATCCTGAAAACGTGCAAGAGATGCCAAACCTATACTTACAAATAGCCCTGTTTAGCATTTCTATCGCAATCGTGATTGGCTTGTTTAGCATAAAGTCTCGATTCTGGGAAAAAGCAGGTATGGAACAGAAGGCATAACTTACCTTGTTTAAATAACAAGTAGATTGCCATACAATGACCGCCGCAACGTCTAGTTTCGGCGGTTTTTTATTTTAAGAGCAATGTATGAAGTTTTATTTTTCCACTCGTGACATCCCCGCTCTAAAAGGGCTCCCTCTCACAGAGCGAATGAAGCTGTTAGATAAAGCATCAAAACGTCTATCTGTTCCTGAGAAAACCATGCTCAATGTGTTGAAGTTACTTGTGATAGTGCCAGTGTTTGCACTTATTTTGCAGACAGCAGCAAATTGGACCTCGTTACTGTGGGCTTTTGTGGTATTTTTATGTTATCCGCTATTTATCAAACCCATTCAATATTCAATGTGCGCTAAATATATAGCGTCTTCATCAAGCAAGGAGAATGCATGAAAACTATCTTAGTTACTGGTGGTGCTGGCTATATTGGTAGCCACACGGTATTACAGTTACTTGAGCAAGACTATGGCGTTGTGGTTTTAGATAATTTATCAAATGCCAGTGCAGAATCTTTGCGCCGCGTAGAATCACTTACCGGAAAGTCTGTCACCTTTGTTCAAGGTGATATTCGCGACACTGCCGTACTAGACGATATTTTCAGTGAGCACAGTATCTTTGCTGTCATCCATTTCGCGGGCCTAAAAGCTGTCGGAGAGTCTGTTGAAAAGCCACTTTCCTACTACGAAAACAATGTGTACGGCACGCTAACTTTGTGTAAGGCAATGCAAAAACACAATGTGAAGAATATTGTATTTAGCTCGTCAGCTACTGTGTATGGCGACCCTGCTTCACTTCCACTTCGTGAAGATATGGCTACTGGTCAACCTACTAACCCTTACGGCATGTCCAAGCTAATGGTTGAACATATGCTAAGCGATCTCTATATGTCGGATAACGAGTGGAATATTGTACTACTTCGCTATTTCAACCCAGTAGGCGCACACCACTCTGGTCAAATTGGCGAAGATCCTAATGGTATTCCCAATAACCTCATGCCTTATATTTCCCAAGTTGCTACAGGAAAACTCCAACAGCTAAGCGTGTTTGGTGATGACTACGACACGGTAGATGGCACTGGCGTGCGTGATTATATTCACGTGGTTGACTTGGCAAACGGGCACTTGAAAGCACTAGACCGTTTAGTGCTCAATATGGGATTAGACAAGTACAACTTAGGTACAGGTCAAGGCTATTCGGTACTAGAAATGGTTAAGGCATTTGAAAAAGGCTCGGGTAAAGCGGTGCCTTATAAGATTGCACCACGCAGAAGTGGCGATGTCGCAGCCTGTTATGCAGACCCTACAAAAGCCGCAACAGAGCTTAACTGGCATGCACAAAAAGGACTGGACGAAATGTGCGCCGACACATGGAACTGGCAGTCTCAAAACCCCATGGGCTACCCTAAAGATTAAGTAATCCACCTGTCGAGCACTTCATTACCTAAGTGCTCGACTTTTGACTAATTTCTTCTATCTTTTTTCTTGGCTACTATAAATAAAAAAATTTTGGTTGCCCTGTGAAACACCTTGTTTATTCTCTCTTTTTGCTTTCAATTTCGTCCAGCCTTGGCGCAATTACCATAAGTGAAATTGCACCTGTACATTTTGGTTCGGTCTCTGCTCAATCTGGATTAACATGCACAATGTCCCAGTTCGGCGTTATTTCTGGTGCGTGTGACACAACGGATATTGATATTACCCTTGGAGAGGTACTGGTAACTAACTTGCCTAGAAACGGCAACGTTGAAGTAATGATTACGGGAAGCACGAACACAGCGCTACAATACGCGCCCATCGCAGAACTTACAGGAGCAAAAGGCGGAACCGTTTTGTTATACGATAATCAGCCGGTTAACGTTACCGTAAAAGGAAACGGTGCCGATTTCACGATAACCGTTTTTGGCACCCTGACCTTACAAAATGATTTGTCGTTGTCAGGGGCATACACCGCCGATTACACACTGGAAGTTAATCAACTTTAAGTGTGTATCAGCGGCGATAATAACTAGAACACATCTACTTATTGTCTATATCGTCTTTTTCTTTATCTTCTTTCTTGTCTTCTTCCGGAAGATCATAAGAATCAAAATCATTGTCTTCAAGCATGGCTTCGAAATCGGCAAAGTCATCAAGCTGTTCTTCACCTAGTGCTTTATCAGCACTTTTTCCATCGGTAACTCTAAATTCTAAACGCTCAAAATAAGCATTTTTGATAAAGGCATAATCATCAACTGCTTGCTCTAGTTGAGCTTCTTGATCAATTAGCTGCGCGCGTGTTTCTAATAACGATATACCAATACGCGCAAGATTGAGTGTGCCGTCAATAAGCGTCATCGGAAATGCAAACCCATCTACATAATCGCCGGTGAAACTTCTTGGGTCACTTGGGCCTAAAAAGGGCAACATAAGATAAGGGCCTGTTTCAACACCCCACACGGCCAGCGTTTCACCGAATTGCTCTTCTTTACGTTCCAGTCCAATTTTAGACGCAACATCAATTGTTCCTACCAAACCAACTGTCGTGTTTATTAGAAAACGTGCCAAGCTATCTAAGCTATCATCAATCTTTCCTTGTAATAGATTGTTGGTGAAGTTTGCAGGTTCTCTTAAGTTTTCGGCAGCGTTAACCAAACCAGTGCGAGCAAACTGAGGCATAACAGTCACGTAGGTGATGGTTACAGGTCGAAGGATATAGGCGTCTAATACTTCCCAGTTAAAATCCCATACTTCACGGTTTACCGACTCAAAGGGGTCGCGAGGATCAGAAGTATCCACGGTCGTACTAGAATTGTTAGTTGCAGCCTGCTCTTGTGCGTTATTACTCGCACACCCACCCAAAAAACTGCTGGCAATTAGCAGTCCTGCAACGAGCGACTTTGAAAAATTCATAACTACAATTCCTTATTAATCGTGATATTGATTGGTGTAATCTGGCCTTGCTTGACAGGGCTCTCTATACTACCTTGCCACTCTCCTTGTGCCACAGCCACATTTTCATCGAGTGAAAGCCTAGCAGTTATACGCACGTCTGATAATGATAAAAGCGTATACTGGGGCATCATAGCACTGTCAGCGGTTAACCTAACAGACAAAGGGAATTCACCGATAGGTAACTTAACCACCGCAGCGGGCATTCTATTGCCCGAATTAAGGTCCTGTGCAAATACAATGAGGTGACCCGATGTAGGCGCTTTTTCTTTCGCGCTTTGCGATAATTCTATTGAAACAGTAAAACCTGTCTGGCTGTCTTGCTCATCTCGCTCTATCTCGCCTTGAGAAGGTAACGAGCCTAATGCGATAGACTGTCCCTCAAGTTCATTCAAGCGTGCAGTTAAACGCTTTGACATGTCACTGTCTTTTGGTAGTTTATCTTTTACTTGGTTGAAGAAACGCTTCGTATTATCCAAATCACCGAGTTGCGCCGATACCACGGCCATCATTAATGCTAAATTGTCGTTTTTTGGATTCTCTTCGAGCAATCCTAAAAGCAATTGTTGTGCACGTTCTAGGTTGTTTACGTCACCTGTTGTCATTAACGCTTGGGCTAGGGTAATTCGACTGCTTGAATTAGTCGGGTCGAGACTCACAGCCTTATCAATTGCCTCAATTGCCTGCACCTCTTGCCCAATGCTGAGCATAAGCCTGCCAAAATACATCCAACCCGTATCGTCTTCAGGCTCATTACGCAATCGCTGTCTAATTGCTAATGCAAGGTTTGCGATATCTTGCTGAGTAAGATCATTCGCATTACCACTGGTTAATTGCTGACTGAGCTCTGGCAATGCGGCTATCGCTTCGCTTGCTTGTACTACACGAGACATTTGGTTTACTTGTGAATAAACCACAATACCAGCACCTAATGCCAACGCACCGCCTATGACCAAAGGCAGCTTTGCGTTGCCTTTTTTGTGTGCTTGAAACGCGCTTTCATCAACAAGGGCGAGTTTTAACTCATCAACCGCTTGACGTTTGTCGTGCTCACTGATGAGTCCTTCATCCACTTCGCGTTCTAACTCAGCCAAACGCTGTTTGACGATTTGTGTGTTACTTAAGCTGTCTTGCTTCGCGTGGTTCTTTCTCTTTAGCCACGGAAAGGCAATAATCAGCAACACTAACGTGATAAGTCCGGAAACTACGAGATAAAATTCAGACCAACTCATTCTTTTTCTTGCTCCAGCATAGCGTCGGCTTTTGCGAGCTTAGCCGCCATATCTTCTGGCGGCGTTACAGATTTACGTCTAACAATCACAACAAGTGCAATAAATATAAACAGCACTGGCCCCGCCCAAAGCCAGAGTGTTGCTGCAGTTACTGGTGGCTGATAATGTACAAAATCACCATAGCGCGCTTTCATGAAGTCGATAACCTCCTGCTCAGTTTTACCTTGTTTAAGCAGGCTATAAACCTTACGCCGCATGTCATGCGCTATCATTGCATCGCTATCCGCAATGTTCTGATTTTGACACATAGGGCAGCGCAACTCGGCGGTTAATCGCAAGAAACTGGCGCGCTGTTCGGCAGAGTCAAAACTAAAGCTCTCTTCAACCGCCTGCGCAGATGACAGGCTTAATACACTCAGCAGTATGAGTAGCATAAACTTACAGGATCGAATCATTCACTCTCTCCCTGCGTGTCTACCTCGTAAGTATTGCTTGAAGTCATTTCAGCTTGAGCCACCAATTTGTTATATAGAGGACTTATTTTATTGTTCCATACCCTTTCGTTGATATCGCCAATATGATGCATACGGATAATTCCTTCGGCATCTATAACAAAGTGCTCTGGTGCGCCAGTCACCCCTAAATCGAGTGAAGTATCACGGTAGACATCAAAAATGTTGAACGCATAAGGGTTGCCATAACGACTGAGCATCTCTGTCACTTCTTGCTGAACACGACTTAGCGTCTTAGTACCAAAATCAGGATCTAAGTCTTGGTCAAAGTACAAACCCACAATATGAACACCTTGCTCATTTTTAAGCTGTGTTAAGTAGGGCATTTCCACAGCACATGTCACGCACCAAACACCCCACACGTTCAGAATGGTCACCTTGCCTTTAAGATCGCTTGGCGTGTACATTTTCTCTGGATTCATTAAATCAGGTAGAGAAAACGCTGGCAGCGTTTTGTCTTGCACTTGCGAGTCCAACTCTCGCGGGTCCGAAAAGAGCCCTTTAAACAAGAAAACTACCAGCAATATGAAAAGCACCAAAGGAATGGCCACTAACGATGTTTTTTTCATTATGCCTCTCCTTTTGTCGCAGAGTTTTGTGCAACGTTATCAACACTGACGTTGCTTTTGTTCGAGACACCGCGCTTACCTGCAGTCATTTTATTCAACACTGCGCTCACTTTCTTAACCTTCGCCATACGATAGCGCTTGTCACAAATTGAGAAAATCCCACCAATAGCCATTACAACGGCACCAGCCCATAGCCATATAACAAATGGCTTAATGTAAATACGAATCGCCCAAGCCCCGTTGTCTAATGGCTCACCCATTGCAATAAACAAATCCCTGGCCACATTTGAGTGGATAGCCGCTTCCGTCATTGGCATTCGCTGCACGATGTATAGGCGTTTTTCAGGCATGAGATGAGCCACTTTCTCTCCGTCTTTATAAACATCGAAAATGCCTGCATCAGCTTGATAATTGGGCCCCTGAACTTTCCTTACATCTTTAAAGGTAAAGTCATAGCCACCCAAACTTACTGTATCGCCTACATCCATTCGCACATCTCTTTCCAACTCATAATTAGATACCAACGTGATACCAATAATGACAATGGCGAAACCAACATGACCTAACACCATTCCCCAGTGACTTGGCGTTAATTTGCGAAGTTTGGTCATCAAGCTATTTTTGTCAGCGCCTTTTTCGGGCATGGCACTAATACGCTGAACCACTTCTTGCACGGTTGTGACGAGGATCCAAAATACCAGCACCATCCCCAATACACCCATATAGGTTGGTGCATCGTAAGCAAAATTCACCAGCACGCCAGCACTTAATGCGATGCCACCGGCAACAAGTAACTGCTTTTGAAGCTCACTGGCTTTTTGTTGTTTCCAACGTGTTAGTGGTCCAAGGCCAAGTATCAGTACAAAAGGCACTATCAAAAGGGTAAACATTTGATTAAAGAACGGCGCGCCAACAGAGATACTTCCTAGCCCCAGCTCCTTGTGAATTAACGGTAAAAGCGTTCCTAATAGCACAACTAATGTCGCTGCACAAAGAAACACATTATTGCCCATTAGCAATACTTCACGTGAAAATGCTTGATAACGACCAGGGCTTTTCAGTGACGCTGCACGGAGGGCATAAAGCAATAACCCTAACCCGCTTAATACAATTAGAATACCAAGGATGAACAGTCCCCGCGTAGGATCACTGGCAAAAGAATGAACGGAAACAATAACACCTGAGCGAACTAAAAACGTTCCCAACAAACTGAGGCTGAATGCCGCTATGGCTAATAACACTGTCCACGATTTAAAGGCTTTTCGCTTTTCAGTTACCGCAAGAGAGTGCATTAGCGCAGTACCTACCAACCACGGCATAAAGGATGCGTTTTCAACCGGATCCCAGAACCACCAGCCACCCCAGCCGAGTTCGTAATATGCCCACCAGCTACCAAGCGCAATACCTACCGTAAGAAACGCCCAAGCAGCAATCACCCATGGACGTGACCAACGGGCCCATGTTGAATCTAATTGACCAGAGATTAGCGCTGAAATAGCAAAAGCAAAAGCAACAGAAAAACCAACGTAGCCCATGTACAACATGGGCGGATGGATTATCATGCCAAAATCTTGAAGTAACGGGTTTAAATCCCTTCCATCGACAGGGAAAAACGGCAACATGCTATTAAATGGATTAGAGGTTAATAACATAAACAGATAAAAGCCGATGCCTACCATTCCTAGCACGGCAAGCACACGTGCGACCATCGCAAGCGGAATTCCCTTACTGAAAATAGCGACCGCCACTGTCCATACTGACAGCATCAAAACCCACAACAAGAAAGAACCTTCGTGTCCGCCCCACACTGCCGTTATTTTGTAGTAAATAGGCAATCGACTATTAGAATGCTGCGCTACGTAAGCCACGCTAAAATCATCTGTCACAAAGGCGTAGGTAAGACATACATAGGCAATAAGCGTGAAGATGAATACCCCTATCGCCAAAGGTTTTGCCGTCGCCATTAGCGCTTCATGTTGGCGATGTGCCCCCCACAGTGGATAAACGGCGAGGAGGATAGATAATACTAATGCGAGTGTTAGTGCAATATTTCCAATCTCGGGAACCATGCCTTAGTATCCTTGTGTCGATTGACTTGCATCACTGCTTTCAGAATTCGCGCTCTTGGGCATATTGTCAGGCTTAACGTGTTTTATGCCTTTCATTTTTTCAGCTAATTCTGGAGGCATATATTCTTCATCATGCTTTGCCAGTACTTCTTGCGCTTTTATGTGTCCGGTTTGAGTTAAAACACCTGTCGCAACTATGCCTTGTCCCTCGCGAAATAAATCGGGCAAAATACCTGTATAAGTTACCGTTACTGTAGGGCCCGTGTCGATTAAGTCGAAGCCCACCGCCAGGCTCTCGCTGTCACGTTTAACACTGCCAGGTACGACCATACCGCCTATGCGTAAACGCTGTCCGATTTGTGGCTTCTGCCCGTTTTTACCTTCAATAATTTCGCTTGGCGTATAAAACAGGTCAATACTGTCGTTTAATGCATAAAGCATTAATCCAATTGCACTTACAACCAAAAAACCGATAATTCCAACTACGGCTAATCGCTGCTTTCGTCTCGGGTTCATGCAACTATCTCACTTCGAATTTCTAATACTAAAAAAATGGCACCTCGGTGATGTGCCTTCTTGAACTTTATTCCACTTGAACACGCATGCTACGCCGTACGTGTATG
Organism: Alteromonas sp. 009811495; assembly: GCF_028865455.1. Classification (NCBI taxonomy): domain Bacteria; kingdom Pseudomonadati; phylum Pseudomonadota; class Gammaproteobacteria; order Alteromonadales; family Alteromonadaceae; genus Alteromonas; species Alteromonas sp. 009811495. The sequence continues at coordinate 1,024,177 of NZ_CP113972.1, read as the reverse complement.
CACAATGAATGCACTAAGACTTATCGTCCTGCGCTTCCTGTAAACGTGCTTTCTTAATGCGTGCTTTGCGCGCTTGCTCGGTTATCACTGCTTTAAGCAAAGACTTTTGCTTGATATAGCTTTGAATTACTACCAGCGCCATTGCACCAAAAGTAATACCGAAAGATAGCCACACATAAAAAGCATATCCGCCCATATTGAGAAAGTCGGTAACGGAATTAAACTGCATATTACTTACCTGCCTCTAGTGCATGTTTCGCTAATTGTTGCACCCAGGGGCGATGCATTTCTCTTAGAACAATTTCATTGCGCAATCTTACGGTTGTGACTGCACCAATAAAAAACGCAAACCCTAATAAGTTAATCAGCAATGGCCATAACATTTCCGGCGCAATTGACGGGTTATCAAATTTACTGATTGTTGCTCCTTGATGAAGCGTATTCCACCACTCTACTGAGTAATGAATAATGGGGATATTTACCACGCCCACAAGTGCCATAACACCTGCCGCTTTGCCAGCCTGCTGTTTATCTTCAAATGCACCGTATAGCGCAATAACTCCCATATACAAAAACAATAGAATTAGCTCAGAAGTTAACCGAGCATCCCATACCCACCACGCTCCCCACATTGGTTTACCCCATGCTGCGCCGGTAAATAACGCAATAAAGGTCATCACTGCACCCACCGGCGCCATGGCAATCATGGACATATAGGCAGTACGCCACTGCCATACCATACCAACTAATGCAGCCACTGCCATTGCAACGTAGGTCCCCATGGACAAAATAGCGCTGGGTACATGGATATAAATAATGCGAAAAGAATCGCCTTGTTGATAATCTTGCGGTGCAAATGCCAAACCCCAAACGGTTCCAACACTCAAGCACAATGCTGCACCAACCCAAAACCAAGGTTGTAATGTTAAACAAAGTTGGTAGGCACGCTCAGTTTTAGCGTAGGGGTGTAACCACTTCCACATTAGTTTTGACTCACTTTTAACGAATACGCTATGGCGAACGGAGCTAAGGCCGCTGCCAGCAAAAGCATAGCGGCGATGATAGCAAGTTGTGAATGATAAGGTAATTGCAGTGCGGCAGAATCCACAGCAGATGTGGCAAATATCAGTAACGGAATGAAAACAGGAATGAGCAACAGGGCTAAAAGTACGCCCCCTTTCTGTAATCCCACAGTCAGACCTACTGCAATGGCACCAATTAGCGACAATAACGGTGTGCCTAGTAACAACGTAAGCAACAACGCCAAGTACATATTAAATGATAAATTCAAAAACATCGCCAATAAGGGCGACAATAAAAGTAAAGGTACGAAACTCACTAACCAATGTGTTGCAACTTTCACCGCGCTGATGGCTGGGAGTGCCATACCCGACAAAACGTACTGCTCTAACGAACCATCATTGAAGTCATCTCGGAACAGTCGCTCCATTGCCATCAATGACGATAATATCGCCGCTATCCAAATAACGCCTGGACCGATACGTTGCAACGTATCAGGTGACGGGCTTACGCCAAGGGGAAAAAGCGTTACCACCATAAGCAAAAACATGAGGGGCTGCACCAATTCAGCTTTTTGCTTAAACGCGATGTGTAAATCACGCTTGAAAATCCCGTGATACAGTGACATTAAAAACGATACTCCAAGTCAAATACGCGATGCGCACCCGCCAAATCTGATAAAGGTTGATGCGAAGTTGTCAGCACAATCCCCCCTTTATCGACGTGAGACTTCATTGTTTGTTCAAGTAATGCAATACCTTTTACATCAAGCGCCGTAAAGGGCTCATCTAAAATCCAGACTTTTGCTGGCTTAAGCCAGAGGCGCGCGAGCGCCACACGTCGCTGTTGCCCTGCGGATAAGTAGCGAACCGGAACATCCTCAAGACCAACCAAACCAACGCGAGCAAGAGCCTCATACAATTTGTCTTGCGTAACACTAACGCCATGCTGCGAGAGCCAGAATGACAAGTTATCGAGCGCGGAAAGACTATTGCTATTACCTGTTTTGTGGCCGAGATAAAAAAGGGCATCGTAGTATTGCGCTTTTATCTCCTTGATATTGCTCCCGTCGTATTTAACTTGTCCAGCGTCAGCGTCGCATAACCCTGTTAGAATACGCAGTAAGCTGGTTTTTCCAGCGCCGTTGGGACCGCGCAAGTATAAGAGTTCACCAGAGTTAACTACCAGCGAAAGCCCTTCAAACAGGCTTCTATCTCTTTTAATGCACGTTAAACTGCATGCTTCTAACACAGCCTATAAACCCCAAAAAATCGTCAATCTGAAAAAACCGCGATAGTTTACCACATGACGGCTTTTTCGCAGTCGTGAATTCCAATTAAATATGATTTACTTCAATGACAAAGCACGAGTTTGTGTGCTGGCTGCTGTGTATTATGCTTAAATGAATTAAATAATGTTTGCCTGCTTGTTGCCGATACGCTTTCTATGACATCACACCTTACCTCACTCATTGCCAACGCAGTTCGCCAAGAATCGGGCTCTGTGGCAAACGTTGCAGGGCAATCAACGTTTGCCAATCAAGCAACGGGAAATCAAGTGGCCCTCTCTCAAGCTGTCGCATTGGCTAATGCTGCGAGGGTAACCGTGGCGCGATTGCCAGAGCATATTCTTGCGATAAGGACACCGTCATCAACATCACAGTCGCTCAACATTAAAGTACCCGTTGAGATAACACAGCAAGCGCTCCAAAACCCGCAACTTGCAGCGCTCCCCAATAACAATATTGGTGACAAAAACGTTTCAGCTATTCTAAGTGCCACGACGAACACCACGTATCAAATCGAGTTACCCCATGCGCAGCGTGGTGCATTGTTTAAAGCTCTAATGCAGGCACTGGAAAGCGGCAACTCAGCGGCTTCTATCAATGGAAAATTAGTTACCCTAGCTAATGGTCAGTTTGCCCTTGATACGAACAATAAGCGCTTACCAAATTCATCTTCCAATGTATCTTCGGCGACAGTTTCGGCACAAACACAAGGTGCAATAGCGCTTTCCATCAGCAGCGCAGAGCAAAAAGCGCTTCTGCAAAAATGGCTGGGTTCTCACGTCACTCTGACTCTAGCGAATGCCACAAATTCAGGTGCTAGCACGCTACAAGCAACGCTCTCGCCTTCGACCGCAAATACATTGGATGCACAAAGTCGCACACAGCCCCTCAGGCTCAGTAATATGACTGGCGCTACTCACACCCAAGTTGTTGAAGCTGCGTTAAAGCAGGGGACAGTAGCACTTGAGTCTAAAAGTCTTAATAGCACTTCTTTAAAGTCTTTTTTACCAAGCGACATCACGCAAACGCCTAACGTTTTAAAAAGCGCAGCATTAATTGGATTAAGTGACAATGCAGGCAAAACTCGCGATGGGGTTATTACCATTCAGTCGGCACACCATAGAGCCTTAGTTTCTATCGCACTTTCTCAAACTCAGGCGCAAGCACTGCCCGTATTAGACAACAAACAAGTAGCGCAAATCGATCAAGCACTGCTGCCAAAAGTAACGCTTATCGACGGTAAAACGCCTTTGGAGACTCCGTCTCTCCAGCAACAAGATGGGGTCAATAAACACGCATCCACTGCGGTTTCACATGCTTCGCTAAAAGACAGTGATGTACACCGCGCTATTATGACCTTATCGCGCGTATTGCTCAGTCAAACGGGGAATACTCAACACGCCTTGTCTCAACTACTTTCTATTGTAGAGGGTACAAGTAATAGTGCGGTCAATCCTCCCCCAAACGCCACGGCTAGCCCTACTGAAAAACTGGCAATAGAAAAGCTTTTACAGCAATTAAAATCCCTTGATGTGCTAAACGCAAAACCTTCAACCCGACAGGCGTTGAATATGAGCAGCAAAACGCAAAACACCGATACTTCAACTGTGGCGACTAACAGCCTGCAACGAGATAGCGCGCATCAAGCCGAGCAGCAAAAAACAGAAACTACCGCGAAACATGACCTTGCAGCACTTGCAAAACTACTGGGTAATCAAGCAAAGGCGGCTTCAAACAGTTTACTTTCAAGTGCGCTACAACAACTCACCGGCACTGGCACCAAGACTAATGTAAACTCGTCTGCCATGGCAGACGTAGAGCAAAAATTGCAGTCACCTGCACAGGGCAGCGTTTCTGGTGAACAAATAGCGTCGTCCAAACCAACCATGGAGTTGGCAGAGCAAGGTTTATCACAACGAATTCAACAGGTATTTACCGCCAATGCACTGCTTGCTACACCATTGACGCTGACCTCTCCGGTAGCGTCATCAAGCTTTGTTCAAGGGTTGGTCGCTTTAGTTCAGCTTGCTCTAGCTGGTCGCGCAATACAGCGCCAACCATCGCTAAAATCACTTGCTGACGCCCCAGACTCAATCATTTCGAAAACACTCACAAACATGGGCGTGCCCGGGCAGCCAAGCAAAGTAAGCCAGGAGATAAATCAATTAGATAGTCGCCATCAACTGTTATCCCAATTGAAAACCTTATTGGCCTCCCATCAGCAAGCAAAATTAGCCAGTGCAGAAAGCAGAATTCAAGGGCAAGATAGTCTTTACTACGTATTTCCCTCGCTATCTCAACAGCATTCGCCCACCGAACTGCTTGTTCAGCGCGAGCAAGAAAAGCCTAATCAAGCACGGCAAGAAAAAGGCGAACGCAAGTTATGGAACGTAACAATGAAGTTAGATATCGGAAGTACCGGAGCAGTGTTGGCAAAATCCAAAATAGACAATGACACTATTACCCTCGACTTGTATGCGTCTAACGATGTGATACTCAAGCGACTGGCAGATACCCTTCCCTACCTCAAAAAACGCCTTACCGAACTAGGCTTAACCGTTGAGCAAACTACCTTTCAGCGAGGCCACATTCCCGAGTCGTTAAATACACGTCCTCATCAAATATTTGAGACGCGCGTATGAGTGACACACAAAAAGCAAAACGGGCTATAGGGCTTAAATACGAAGGGGGTGATAAGAAAAACACCCCAAAAGTAGTTGCAAAAGGCTACGGCGATCTCGCTGAGGCAATTATTGCGATGGCGCAGGAAACCGGGATCCTCATACACGAAGATCCCTACCTAAGTGAAGTACTCGCTACTTTAGATGTTGGACAAGATATTCCAGAATCTTTGTACTACGTAATAGCTGAGTTGCTAGCGTATTCCTATGTACTTCAAGGAAAAATCCCTCCCGGCTGGGAGGGAATAATTAAACGTATAGACTTTGAGGTATAACGTGCGCAGAAGCAGCGTATACCGTAAACGCTTAATACGCGTTAGTAAGGACCGTCTATGACAGGCTCTTGCTGCCACAAAGAGTGATAGATGTTGTTGCCTCTTAGGTAATACACATGATCACTATGCAACACACTTCTATCTTCGTAGCTGCCATAATAATTGTCATTATCTTGAGGCTGAGTGATGCTTCCCACGAGGGATAATGTTCTTTCTTCGCTATCAACCGCTAACATTTGCAAAGCATAGTGTATTGAAAATATACCTTCATCGCTTATCCATGATTCAGATGGCAATGCAAAGCGATACCCCGTTGGCGTTTTTAACACCGATAACGCTCTATAATCGTATTCAGCCCCAGTATACGTATCAGGCCACACGTACTCGTTAAGTAATATAGGGTTTTCAGGGTCTACGACATCAAACAAACTTACCTTCATCCCATCTTCCACCGGCGTTGTCATGGGTTGCTCGCCAGCGCTGGGAATATTCGCCCCAATAACTTGTTGCCCTATTCCTAACAGTAAGCCATTTTCCATTGGATGTAGATAGCTTGAAAATCCAGGAATTGTAAGTTCTCCGCGTATAAATGGTGCTTCTACATCAGAAAGATCAATAACGTAAAGCGGGTCGATTTGCTCAAAAGTAACCACATATGCCTTATCGTCAAAGAAGCGTACTGCATAAACATCTTCTCCGGGCTTTCCTATTGGCGAGGGCTCGTTGTCATTAGGAAGTCTGGTCACTTCAACTAACTGGCGACCTTGCTGCTTAAGAACATGTAGATAGTGTTCAGGGTCATCCGCTAAAAGGCCTTGCGTTGTGAGCGCCATAAAGTAATCATCACGCTCAGACATCTTGAGTTGGGCAGAACTACTCCAGCCAAATATGCCTTGCACCTTCCCCGTAGCTTGATATTCAATGCCGTTGTCCAATGATACCTTATGAAAAACAGTATCATTGCCTTGGGTTGCATGTAAGTACATATTGTTATGTGTCATGAATAAGCCATGTGCTTCTACAATGGTACATAGAGCCGAATATGTTGAAGGCGATGACATATCAATTTTTACCACACTAAGCATTTGCACGTGGCCATTCTTATTGCTCGCATTTTCGGGCACGAGACAGCTATCTAAGTCATAAAGCGGTGAAGACTGATCATTGATTGTAATGTGTGGCACTAACGACGCATTATCCAATGCGAGTAAATGTTGGTAATACTTAATGCGGCTGCTTGTAGTGTCATCAACGGCTGGCAGGTTGTCAGCAAAAGGCACATACTGCATCGCAAGATATAAATCATTCCCTATTCGCCTAGAGCTAATGAGACGCCCATCAATCTTGACTTTATGAGGTGTTGTTGGCGCATTAGGTAAGGTAACGTCAATGAATTCTATCTGAGTGTCGTTGTCTGGGCTGTGCCATGGGCTTGAGGTGGCAACAGCGTCTTCTAATGGGTAGTAGCCAAACTTACGGGTAATCACACCAAGGCGCTTGTCATGAAGATACATGCCAGCCATTTCTTGCTCAGACTCAAGCGGTATATCAGCAATAACGTCAAGAGAAAAATCATTTTGTCGTTTCAATATTCTCACGCGATTTTCTATGCCTGATTGTGAGTCCCAGGTAGGTAAATTGGCGACATAAAAATACTCGCCGTCATATTCAATACGGTCGGCCTCGTCTACGCCATCAATCTGCGTTGTGGTCGTTGAAAACTCAGGGGCTTCTGCGGCTACATCACCACTTCCATCACTGGAACTTTCGCGTTGTTGCACATTTACTAAATACAGACCATTTTTGACATACTGGCTCGCCGATATATGTGGACTTTGTCCCAATGGTGAATCAGTAGAGGTGGTTAACGTAAGCTGTGGCGCTTGTTCTTCATCGCCGCCATCTCCACTGCTACACGCGGTTATCACGCAAGTAGAGAAAATAAGTACTGCCATGCATTTTGAAATGCCGTCTATCCCGTGTTTCGATTTCATGTTCCATATCCTTGTTTGAGTGAAACCCTGAAATCCATAATAGAATCGCATTGCATATCAATCAGATCCAAACTGAATATAAATGTGACAATTTGTAATCGAGTACTGTTTCACGCTTTACAGTTTGGTAGTCTTAGCACCTCAATGTTGTTAAAGGGAATTTGTGTGCTGCTGCGTTTCGCTCTTTGTGTGTTATTCACAAGTATTTATCATGCATCTGCATGGGGCTGTGAAAACTCGCTAGTCTGTATTGAAGAAGACAACTGGTCTGTTGGCGTCGCCTTTGGCGTCGGCGCGCGCACAAACCCATTAGTTGATGGTGACGCAATTCCACTTATCATTTTGCCCGATGTTGCGTGGTATGGTGAGCATGCCTATTTCGACAATGGTGAGTTTGGCTATCAGTGGCAACCTCACCAAGATATGACAACCGAAGTATTCTTTCGTGCCAATTCAGAACGCGCGTATTTTGCTTTTTGGCAACCTAGTAACATCCTATTACCCACAACAAGTGTGACTGATGGCGTGGACACGCCAAACCCTAATGAACCAGAGGAAACGCCGCCGCGCTATATTTCAGTTAATGATATTGCTAGCCGCAAGTGGTCGTTGGACGCAGGTGTTCGCACTAATTGGTTTAATGACCAAGACAGATGGTCACTGACTTTCATTCATGATGCGCTTAATGTACACAATGGATTTAGCGCCACAGGCCGGTATCAGCACGATACCAAGTGGCAAGATTGGACTTTCTCTACCCACATCTCGGTCACCTACAAAAGCAGCGCGCTTATAGATTACTACTACGGTATCAGCGAACGAGATACGAATGATGAAACGCTATGGTATAGCGCCGATAGTACTTTTCAATTTACTGGCGGTCTGCTTTTTAACAAACCACTAAATCAGCAATGGCATTGGCTTGGTAGAATTCAATTCACCACGTTAGGCAGTGGAATGACTGATAGCCCATTGGTATCAAAACGCTTCGTTACCAATATGTTTTTCGGCGTTGGCTATCGGTTTTAGGGTGGCGTAATGCGTATTTCACTGTTTGTCACTTTCTCACTACTGTGGTTGCCAGTTTTCGCTACAGAGCAAAATCCTACCTCATTTTCCGTATTCCCAAATGAATGCATAGCAACTCAAAAAGGTGATATTTGCGTTTTGCCTATCACATTGACCTACCCTGAACTAAGTTCACACGAGCACTGCTTGCACATGAATGAACAGGTTTTAGGGTGCTGGTTACCCAACCAGCTCCCCACAGAGCTTAACGTAGAGTTAGACGCGGACTCTACACTCACTCTTGTTAATGAAGACAACAAAAAAACTCCCTCTGTATTACTTAAAGTAAAGTACCGACAAGCCTCTACACATCGACGGCGTGTTAGAAATCCGTGGAGTATATTCTAATGAAAAAGTTAGTTTTGGTTGAAGATGACGAGCGTTTAGCCTCATTAGTTGTTGAGTATCTCCAGCGCAATGGCTTTAGCGTTTCGCGACTGGCCTGCGGTGAAGGCCTTGTGGAATTGGTTAAGTCGGTAAGGCCAGACATTGTCATACTTGACGTTATGTTACCCGGTGAAGATGGCTTCGCCTTGTGCAACCAACTACGACAATTCTATACGGGCCCGTTACTCTTTATGACCGCCAAAAACGAAGACTTTGATCAGGTGATAGGTCTTGAACTAGGTGCAGATGATTATGTCGTCAAACCCGTAGAACCCCGCGTGCTTTTAGCGCGGCTCAATGCATTGCTTCGACGGACAATGTCTACACTTCCACAAGATAGCAAAAGCGATGTCTTAAATTTTGGTTCGCTTTCTATTGATAAAACATCGCGTCGAGTAACACTTGCCGGTAACGTCGTTACGCTAACCAGTCACGAATTCGATTTACTTTGCCTCCTTGCTAACAATGCCTCGCAGGTCGTAGACCGAACGACTCTGTATAGAGAACTTATTGGTCGAGAATATGATGGACTTGATAGGTCCGCTGATGTGCGCGTATCACGCCTAAGAAAAAAGCTATCTGACGACCCTCAAAACCCTTATCGCATTAAGACAATTTGGGGTAAGGGTTTCTTTTTTGTCAGTGATGCTTGGAACGAGTAATGACCCGTCTATTTGTAAGCTTTTATCTTTTTGTCGCCATCGCACTTGTACTTATAAGTAGTACATTAGAGATCGTATTACCCAACGAAAACCATGAAAAAACGAGAGAAACCCATATTTTAGAGTCTGTACTACCACTTGTTGTTTCAGACAGAACATCACTTATTGAACGACTTGATAGCATTGGTGTGGACTATGAAATAAAGCCGATAGATTCTATTGGCTGGTCGTCTAACGAACGTGATGCATTTTCCGAAAAACACGTCATTACTTTATTCGATGAAAAGGCCAAATATATCTATGCGCCAATTGGGAACGAGGAATTCATTGCGCTTACACTGCCCTACGAAAAAGTATCCACTCCCTATCTCATTGTTTATCTGTTTGTTTTCCTCGTTTTGCTTGGCTTAGCAATGGCGGTATGGCTTTGGCCTTTATGGCGAGATCTCTCTCATATAACTCGTGAAGTAAGCCATTTAGGTCAAGAAACAGAGCGCTTTTCTATTTCACTTAAAAAACGTTCTATCATGCAGCCCATTGCTAATCGGCTAAATTTACTAAGCGATCGCGTACACAGTTTGCTTCGCGATCAACGAGAACTAACCGGTGCCGTCGCACATGAATTTAGAACACCGATTGCAAGACTAAAATTTGCACTGGAGATGAATCCTCATCCAAATAGTGAAGCATTCGACGGGATCCTTGCCGATATCGACGAACTAGAAGGCCTCGTGCAAGAGATGCTCGACTATACACAGTACGATGCCATCACACCTGAACTCAGCATCTCTGATATTCCCATCAAAGAGTTATGCGAAAACCTAGTTGAACGTCTTGCTTTGACAACGGGTAAGTCATTGGCTGTACAGGGAGAAAACGTTGTAATGCGTGGCGATGGCCACTTTGTCGAGCGGGCGGTGTCTAACTTACTTACTAACGCCATTCGACATGCACATAGTAAGGTGTCTATACGAATTCGGACAAATACAAATACTATTAGCATTTCAGTGTGTGATGACGGAGACGGTGTCTCTGAAGACTTAGCAGAGCGCATATTTGAACCCTTTTATCGACCCGACAATAGTCGCGTTCGCTACTCGGGTGGTGCAGGATTGGGCCTGGCGATTGTGCAGCGGATCCAAAGTTGGCACAAAGGCACGGCAAGCGTAGTTCCTAGCGATTTAGGTGGTGCGAGTTTTATCCTAACTTATCCAAAATAGTACTATTAAAAAAACCGTTTAGTACAAGTACCAAACGGTTTTTTATTTATCGCATTAATGTGTTCAACGTCATAGTCAAACAATAAACATTATCTAAATAGTACTTTCTCTTTGTTGAACCAGTGAATACAGAACATTATTAGACCCGCCGCAATCACCGCTGTTGAGGTAAAAATACCAAACAACGCAAAGTAGTCCATTGTACCTTTAAACAATTCCTTCATTGCTAATGCAACGTTGGTTAATGGCACCCAAACCCATCCGCCTTTCAGCTCTACGCCGGGCATCATGGCAATAATTACTGGAAAAATTACCACCATAATTAATGAGCCCATGTAGCTTTGTGCTTCTTTAAACGAGCGCGCATAGATTGACAGCGACAATAAAACCGCAGCAAACACAGCCACAACAGGTACCAGCATCAAGAAAATAAGTAAGAAATCCACAAGACCAATCATCGACATGATTTTTACGACAAACTCTACGGCCATACCTTGGGACAGCACCAGCCCCCACAAGGCCATGGATGACACTGTGATAAGCGCCGTAATAATCCCTGCCGTGGCAATGGTAATAAACTTACCCAATACCAGTTTATGACGATCCATAGGAGATATAAGCAGTGTTTCAAGCGTGCCTCGCTCCTTTTCACCTGCACCTAAATCTGCTGCTGGCGCCATTGCCCCTTGCAAGCATAAGATAAAGATAAAGTAAGGTAACATGCCGCCTAAGCGCTCACCCCATACCTCTCGGTCGTCAGCCACATTTTGCTTTTCAATTTCAATGGGCTTCAGCAAGGCTGTTTGTTGCGTTTCGTTAAGACCCAACTGAGAAAATGCTGTTTGTTGGTAAGCATCAGAGAATTCATCAACAATGTCTGATACACGTCCCATCACCTTATTGAGCCCAGCATCATTCAAATACAGCTGTATTTTATGCTGTCCTGATTGAAGAACGTCACTGTTAAACGTCTCTGGAATCACTAACACAAAGTCTAACGTCTCGTTTTTGATAAGCTTCGCATAGTCTGTTTCATTGCCAATGGATACTGATTCAAACTTGTCTGAAGCATCATTAAACGACTGTACAATAGCAGGGGCATAAGCTTCACCAACAATGGCGTATTTCAGCACTTTGTTCTCAGCTTTATCGGCGGCTGAGCTCATAAAGAAGAACGCCACACCAAAAATTGCTGGAAACAACAAGAGCGGAAGACCAATCATAAAGATAATGGTTTTTTTATCGCGCAGGAGCTCTTTAAATTCCTTCTTAAAGATTAACCACATTGCTCATCTCCTCAGTATCCATAGATAGTGTTTTTAAGAAGCTCTTGTGCATCTGTCCACCAGACAAGTCACTAAAGGCTGATAAAGTGTCGTTAAATACCGTTTCACCTTGGTTAATAACAGTGACTTTGTCACAAAGAGTTTGTACTTCGTCAAGGTGGTGAGTAGAAAAAATAACTGGGGTGCCTTTGTCTTTGAGACGCTGAATAAATTCCATCACCGTGCTCGTTGCCATGATATCCAAACCCGTAGTAGGCTCATCAAGTACTACCAGCGCAGGCTCGTGGATGACAGCGCGAGCAATAGACACTTTTTGCTTCATACCAGACGAGAAGTTTTCCGCACGTCTATCTAAGAAGCTTTGCATATCAAGTAAGTCTGCCATCTCTTCAATACGCGCGTTTATCACGTCTTTTGAGATACCGTGCAGTTCGCCAAAGTAGCTAATATTTTCACGGCCACTCAAGCGCCCGTACAAACCGGTAGAGCTTGACAAGAAACCAATTTTCTTGCGAGCAATATTAGGGTTAGCTAACACGTCTTCACCGCCAATTAACACTTTACCGCTGTCTGGCTTAAGCGCGGTCGATAGCATGCGAAGCGTTGTTGTTTTACCAGCCCCATTTGGCCCTAAAAGCCCAAGCACTTGGCCTTTTTCACATGTAAAAGAAACGTCTCTTACAGACTGAAAATAGCGCCCCTTTAATCGCGGATCCTTCTTCTCTTGCTCACTTAGCTTTTTGGGGTTTTCTACCTCAAAACGCTTTGCGAGACCTGATATTTCAATCATTTCCCTTCCCTCTTTTAAACCTAATTTTTAGCTTTTTCGTTATTTATTGATAGAACAAGCAATATGCCCACTAAGTCAGTGAGAACTTTGCTTAAACATTGCTTAGGTAGTCTTTGCAATTTTATTTTTATTACAGCATCCCTACTTTTTGTTGATTGCACAAGCTTCTAAAGAAAAAGAAGTGTTAACAAATATGTTGTGCTCGCGATTGATTTCCACAAAATCGTACACATAAAAAAACCCACCTAAACGGTGGGCTTCTTAATTATAATTATATGAGCGCTACTTGTTATTCTGGCAACACATCATCTTCTTGCTGAGGAATTGCTTCTTCTGCTTTCATCGTCTTAGAAAGTAATAATTCCTGACGAATCTTAGTTTCAATTTCGTTGGCAATTTCAGGGTTCTCTTTAAGGAACTTCATTACGTTCGCTTTACCCTGACCAATGCGATCGCCCTTGTAGCTATACCATGCGCCCGCTTTATCAACTAACTTTTGCTTAACGCCTAGGTCGATAAGTTCAGCTTCTTTACTGATACCTTCGCCGTAACGGATCATAAATTCTGCTTGTTTAAACGGAGGCGCGACTTTGTTCTTCACAACCTTAACGCGAGTTTCGTTACCCACTACCTCGTCGCCTTCTTTAACCGCACCAATACGGCGGATATCTAGACGAACAGACGAGTAGAATTTAAGCGCGTTACCACCAGTGGTGGTTTCTGGGTTACCAAACATAACACCAATCTTCATACGAATTTGGTTGATGAAGATACATAGTGTGTTTGAACGTTTAATGTTTGCCGTTAGCTTACGCAGTGCTTGCGACATAAGACGTGCCTGAAGACCAACGTGAGAATCACCCATGTCGCCTTCAATTTCTGCTTTCGGTGTAAGTGCCGCTACCGAGTCAACAATAACCACATCTACCGCGCCTGAGCGTACTAGCATGTCGCAAATTTCTAGCGCTTGCTCACCCGTATCAGGCTGAGATACAAGCAGCTCATCAATGTTTACGCCAAGTTTTTCGGCATACACAGGGTCAAGCGCATGCTCGGCATCAACGAACGCACAAGTTTTGCCTTTCTTCTGTGCTTCAGCGATAACCTGAAGCGTTAGCGTTGTTTTACCTGATGACTCTGGACCATAAATTTCTACAACACGACCACATGGCAAACCGCCTATACCCAACGCAATATCGATGGTAAGTGAGCCCGTTGAAATAGCTTCAATATCCATGGCTTGGTTGTCGCCCAAGCGCATGATTGCACCTTTACCAAATTGCTTTTCAATTTGGCCAACTGCGGCGGTTAAAGCTTTTGATTTATTATCGTCCACGTCATTATCCTCTAGGATTAGCGGTTAAATTCTGTATTAAGTAGCGTTGTTATCAATAACACTACCAAATGATATGTGCATTCTATACTGTACAAGCATACAGTTTCAACCAGTGTTTTTATTTTTCACTCAACATTTTTATCAAATGGGTTATGGCAAAGGAAATTGCCGCACTTCGCACCTGGTCACGATCGCCACTAAACACCTGCTTTATCTGTGCTGTGCTATCACCGCAAACAAAGCCAAACCAAACGGTGCCTACCGGCTTTTCATCACTACCGCCCCCCGGCCCGGCTATTCCGCTAACCGTTACCGCTAGCTGTGCACCACTTTTACCACACACGCCTAGCGCCATTTCTTTTACGGTTTGCTCTGATACCGCACCATATTGCTCAAGTGTTTGCAAAGTGACGCCAAGCTCGCGCTGCTTTGCTTCATTAGAATAGGTCACCCACGACTGATTAAACCAATCTGAACTGCCAGCAACGCTTGTAAACGCAAAGGCAACCCCGCCCCCTGTGCACGACTCTGCTGTAGAGACCGTCCACTTTTTTTCCCTTAACACGTCGCCTAGCGCCAATACTTGTGCAGTTAATGCGCTATCAAGCTGTAAAGGGCTAGCGTTTGCATTAGATTCAGTTGAAAATGTCGAATTCATAACGTTATACCTGATTACACCTGTTGTGCTTTTATAAGTTTGCGCTTTGCAAGGTTGTTCTTTATAAGCATGTGCTTTATAAGATCCGTGCTTGATCTTAATGGCCGTGAGTTTATCATTTATTCCCTTCAACAGGCATTAAACCCAGCAACAAAATTACAGAGGCTTTTTTTGGAATCACATACTCCCATGATGCGCCAATACCTTACTATTAAGGCGCAGCATCCGAATATTTTATTGTTTTATCGCATGGGTGACTTTTACGAGTTGTTTTATGACGATGCCAAAAAAGCTGCCGAGCTGTTGGATATTTCTTTAACCGCTCGAGGTAAGTCAGGCGGTGAGCCTATTCCTATGGCGGGTGTGCCCTATCACGCGGTTGAAAGTTACTTATCTCGACTTGTTAAAATGGGCGAATCTGTTGCTATTTGTGAGCAAGTAGGCGACCCAGCAACCAGTAAGGGCCCTGTTGAGCGCGCCGTTCAACGTATTGTCACGCCTGGCACAGTCACCGATGAAGCACTATTAGAAGAACGTCGCGATAATATTCTAGCGGCGGTGTGCGGCCACAGCATGCACTACGGCCTTGCTACCCTTGATGTTACCAGCGGACGCTTTGTGATTTTCGAAAGTGACAGCGATGAAGGACTTCTTGCCGAAATCCAGCGAGTAAATCCCGCCGAGTTGCTCTATCCTGAAGGGTTTGAGAGCCTAGCGCTTATTGAAAACCGCAAAGGGCTTCGCCGTCGCCCAGAGTGGGAATTTGATATAGACACGGCTAACGAGCAGCTAAATGCGCAGTTTGAAACAAAGACCCTCGACGGTTTTGGTATCAAAGGAGTCACTAAAGGCTTAGGTGCCGCAGGCTGTGTTTTACAATATGTAAAAGATACCCAGCGTACGGCGTTACCGCACATTCGCCGTATTCAAACCGAGCAGCAAGACAGCCGAGTACAGCTTGACGCCGCCACACGTAGAAACCTAGAGCTTACTCACAATTTATCTGGGGGTCAGGAAAACACCTTATTTAGCGTTATGGATACCACCACTACGGCCATGGGTAGCCGTATGTTACAGCGAATAATCCATTCACCGCTTACTGACCAGCACGAACTTCATAGTCGCTTGGATGCAGTAGAGACCTTTATTAACGATGACCCAGAAGACATTCGCGGTGCCCTGAAACATATTGGTGATATAGAACGCATTATGGCGCGTTTGGCGCTTCGCTCAGCTCGTCCTCGAGATTTTGCGCGTTTGAAAAACGCGTTTAACGCACTTCCTGATTTGCAAGATGCCCTTGGCCGTTTCGAGACAGGGCAAGTAAAAAGCATCAGCGAAACCATTGGCACTTATCCTGAACTTCAGGCGTTATTGAACGAAGCCATCATCGACAACCCACCTGTGGTCATCCGCGATGGTGGCGTCATTGCTGAAGGGTACAACGCTGAACTTGATGAGTTACGCAAACTCTCGCAAGGTGCGACCGACTACTTAGATGCTATGGAGCAGCGAGAACGCGAGCGCACTGGAATTTCTACCCTTAAAGTGGGCTACAACAAAGTGCACGGTTTCTTCATTGAAATAAGCCGAGCAAATAGCGCCTTAGCGCCAGCAGAGTATATTCGCAGACAAACCTTAAAAAATACCGAGCGCTACATTACGCCCGAGTTAAAAGAGCACGA
The DNA here is from genome assembly GCF_028865455.1 of Alteromonas sp. 009811495. NCBI lineage: Bacteria > Pseudomonadati > Pseudomonadota > Gammaproteobacteria > Alteromonadales > Alteromonadaceae > Alteromonas > Alteromonas sp. 009811495. Next base: position 1,007,827 of record NZ_CP113972.1, on the reverse strand, counting down.
AGACAAGGTACTTAGCAGCCAAGGCGCAGCGCTTGCACTTGAAAAGCAGCTTTACGAGGCGTTGTTTGATAACTTCGCACCTTATCTTAATAACCTGATTGAAACTGCATCGGCGTTGGCAAAACTTGATGTGCTATGTTGTTTTGCAGAGCGTGCGCTCTCGCTTGACTGGCACCGTCCGCAGTTAAGTCACGAATGCGCGCTAACTTATGATGCAGGTCGTCATCCTGTTGTCGAAAACGTCATGAAGGACCCGTTCATTGCTAACCCGCTTGTGCTTAACCACACACGACGAATGCTAGTTATCACCGGTCCTAATATGGGCGGTAAATCAACGTACATGCGTCAAACGGCGCTCATTGCATTACTGGCCTGTATCGGCAGTTTTGTGCCCGCTGAAAATGCGCATATTGGAAAGATAGACCGTATTTTCACCCGCATTGGCGCCTCTGACGATTTGGCGTCTGGACGTTCAACCTTTATGGTGGAAATGACAGAAACCGCGAATATCTTAAATAATGCCACAGAGCACTCACTAGTATTAATGGATGAGATTGGCCGCGGAACCAGTACGTACGATGGCTTATCATTGGCGTGGGCGTGTGCCAGTTATCTAGCGAAGCAGCTAAACGCATACACGCTATTTGCTACGCACTATTTCGAACTTACTGAATTACCAGATTCGCAACCCGGCGTGGTAAACGTGCATCTTGATGCCATAGAGCACGAAGATACCATTCGCTTTATGCACACGGTATCAGAAGGCGCGGCCAGTAAGAGCTTTGGTTTACAAGTTGCACAATTAGCCGGGGTACCTAAACCTGTAATAAAAGCAGCGCAGCAAAAACTCGCTATTCTTGAGTCGTCGCACATAATGAGTAGCGATGAGGCGAAAAAACCTGGTAAGAGTACCTCTGCTAAATCCAAGGGATCTACTGTCGTCGGTCACACTGTCGTCGGTCAAGCCGAAATGCTGTTCCCTGATAAGCCCCATCCAGTTATAGAAGCCCTAGAGAACTTAGCGCCGGATGAACTATCACCTCGCCAAGCTCTTGATCTTATCTACACATTAAAACGCTTAAGCCAATCCTAAGCGCATACAAATTGTGCATCATGTGGGCAAATTGATTGTCTGCCCACATGATTTTGCGTATACTATCGCCCCGTCCAAAGTGTAGCTGGTTTTGTTCTAAACTCAGCCTATATTTACCATACAACCCAAACGTTCTAGGTTTCGCATGACAAATTATATTTTCGTCACAGGTGGTGTAGTTTCATCGCTAGGTAAAGGTATTGCTGCAGCATCGTTGGCCGCAATTCTTGAAGCTCGCGGTCTCACCGTAACCATGTTAAAACTCGACCCATACATCAACGTCGACCCAGGCACTATGAGCCCTATTCAGCATGGTGAAGTATTTGTTACTGATGACGGCGCTGAGACCGACCTTGATCTTGGTCACTACGAGCGTTTTATTCGCACCCGCATGACTAAACGCAACAACTTCACTACCGGTCGCGTATATGAAGAAGTATTGAAGCGTGAACGTCGAGGTGATTACCTTGGTGCAACTATTCAGGTTATTCCTCACATTACTAATGAAATTAAGCGCCGCGTAATTGAAGGTGCTGAAGGTCATGATGTGGCTATTGTAGAGGTAGGCGGTACGGTAGGTGATATCGAATCACAACCGTTCTTAGAAGCTATTCGTCAGCTAGGTACTGAAGTAGGCCGCGAACGTGCGATGTTTATGCACTTAACGTTAGTGCCTTATATGCCTGCATCAGGTGAAGTAAAAACTAAGCCTACTCAGCACTCTGTAAAAGAGCTTCGCTCTATTGGTATTCAGCCAGACATTTTAGTATGTCGCTCAGTGGGCGCGCTGCCCGCCAGCGAGCGTTCTAAAATTGCACTTTTCACTAATGTTGCTGACAAAGCGGTTATCTCACTGAAAGACGTAGACAGCATCTACCGTATTCCAGCGGCGCTTAAAGCACAAGGTATGGATCAGCTAGTAGTAGACCGTTTTGGTCTTGACTGTAAAGAAGCAGACCTATCTGAATGGGAACAAGTGCTGTATGCAGAGTCTAACCCAACAGCCGAAGTAAACATCGGTATGGTAGGTAAATATGTTGAGTTACCAGACGCCTATAAGTCAGTTAACGAAGCGCTGAAGCACGCAGGCCTTAAAAACCGTCTGACTGTGAACATCCACTATGTAGATTCACAAGATGTAGAAAGCAAAGGTACTCAGATTTTAGAAAAACTGGATGCCATTCTAGTACCGGGTGGCTTTGGTGAACGCGGCATAGAAGGCAAAATTGCCGCTGCACGTTATGCGCGCGAAAACAAAGTACCCTACCTTGGTATTTGCCTGGGTATGCAGGTTGCTCTAATTGAGTATGCGCGTAACGTTGCAGGCATGGAAAACGCGAACAGTACTGAGTTTGATGCTGAAACACCATACCCAGTAGTGGGCCTTATTACAGAATGGCTGGACGCGGCAGGTACTACCGAAACCCGTACAGAAAAGTCAGACCTTGGCGGCACAATGCGCCTAGGCAGCCAACTTTGCCACCTTATTGAAGGCACCAAAGTACACGAAATGTATGGCTGTGCTGAAATTTACGAACGTCACCGCCATCGTTACGAAGTCAATAACAATTTGCGTGACCAAATTGAAGCTGCGGGTTTAAAAGTAAGTGGTTTGTCCACTGATAAGCGACTTGTAGAAGTTGTCGAAATCCCTGATCATCCATGGTTCATTGCGGGCCAATTCCACCCTGAGTTCACTTCAACCCCTCGGGATGGACACCCATTATTTACTGGTTTTGTAGCTGCGGCTGGCAAATACCAGAAAGAAAATCACTAATTTCTAATAAAGGGGCGCTCTCTCCCGTTGCGCCCCAATCAATTGTTGAGGAAAAAACATGGCGAAAATTAGTCGCATTATCGGACGCGAGATCTTAGATTCTCGTGGTAATCCAACAGTAGAAGCAGATGTATATCTTGAGTCTGGCGTTATGGGCCGTGCTGCAGCACCTTCTGGTGCCTCTACTGGTAGCCGCGAAGCACTAGAACTACGCGACGGCGACAAGTCTCGTTACCTAGGTAAAGGCGTAACAAAGGCAGTTGCAGCAGTTAACGATACCATCGCGCCAGCACTTATCGGCAAAGATGCACTAGCACAATCTGACATCGACGGCATCATGATTGACCTTGATGGCACAGAGAACAAAGAAACATTGGGTGCAAACGCTATTCTTGCTGTGTCACTTGCAGTAGCAAAAGCAGCGGCCGCTGAAAAAGGCGTAGCCCTTTACGAGCACATTGCAGACCTAAACGGTACATCTGGTCAATACTCAATGCCAGTACCTATGATGAACATCATCAACGGTGGTGAGCACGCTGACAACAACGTAGACATTCAAGAGTTCATGGTACAGCCAGTTGGCGCGAAGAGCTTTAAAGAAGCACTACGTATGGGTGCAGAAATCTTCCACGCCCTTAAGAAAGTACTTTCTGCTAAAGGCCTTAACACGGCAGTTGGCGACGAAGGTGGTTTTGCGCCTAACCTTAGCTCTAACGCTGAAGCACTAGCAGTAATCGTAGAAGCAGTTGAAAATGCTGGCTATAAAATGAATGAAGACATCACGCTTGCTCTAGACTGTGCGGCGTCTGAATTCTACAAAGAAGGTAAATACGTACTTTCTGGCGAAGACAAGAGCTTCGATTCAGAAGCGTTTGGCGACTATCTTGCTGACCTTTCTTCACAGTACCCTATTGTGTCAATTGAAGACGGCCTAGATGAAAGCGACTGGGACGGCTGGGCAAGTCTAACTAAGAAAATTGGTGACAAAGTACAGCTTGTTGGTGACGACTTGTTTGTAACTAACACTAAAATTCTTAAGCGCGGTATTGATAACGGCATTGGTAACTCAATCCTTATCAAGTTCAACCAAATCGGTTCACTAACAGAAACGCTTAACGCAATTAAGATGGCAAAAGACGCAGGCTTTACTGCGGTTATCTCTCACCGCTCTGGTGAAACTGAAGATGCCACAATTGCAGACCTTGCTGTAGGTACAGCCGCAGGCCAAATCAAAACGGGTTCACTATGCCGTTCTGACCGTGTTGCTAAGTACAACCAGCTACTTCGCATTGAAGAAGCGCTTGGCGATAAAGCCGTTTATAAAGGTCGCAGCGAAATTAAAGGTCAGTAATTCGCGTCCTTGTATCATAAAAATGCCGCTCCAATGAGCGGCTTTTTTATGCCGTCTTTTTATCATGAAGACATTAAACGACATCGTGATGGCATCAAACGTCGAATCTTGCTAGGGTTAGTGAACGATAGTTAGTGATACGTAAACCTGAATGGCTGCAAGCGACAAACTTCCCCACTCTACTTTCAACACCCAAGCTGGCTTTTTTAGTGAAGCGGGAGAACTCGGCGGTAGCCAGCCCCAGTTTAATGAAATATGTACTGCCTTGTACGAAAGAGAGCTCATCGCACTCGCTCACAGTGAAATTAAAAATCTATCTTTGTTGAAACGCAAGATGGGTGGACTTCCCTATCATGTTAAAGCCATCGCAAGATATATGGTGGACAATAGCTCATCAATAAACCCTTCCCCTATCAACGTCGATACTCACAATGGCAGCTGGTTTGCCAAACAACCTTCCAAATGTCCTGGCATAAATCATTTAGATGACGTCGACAAACGGCAAGCTTGGTATAAAAAACATGCTGAGTACGGACTTGTTGTGCCGGTTTTAGTCTTAAATATGGAAGGAGCACACATAGAGCTGGATTCCATCGATATGGTCAATCAAAACAATAGTCAGCTTCACCTCAATAAAAGTGGGTGGTTTTCCAACTCAGGTGACTTTATCCCTCCAAATACTCATGATGAGGGTGAGGCCAGCTCACGTGCCCTGTCGGTGGAAAACAAAATACTACTCAGGCCTACTAAAGCTATAATGACCAGTGGGTGCTGTGGCCACACATGGAGTTTTAAATCTAAGCGTTCACCGCGTTCGCTCTCTTTAAGAGAAATGCGCTTGTCGACGCAAGTAAACTGGAAACAGTTTACTTTATTGAGAAACTGAGAGACTGAGAGACTTCGATACGGCAACAAGATGGCAATAGCGGTGAGTGTCAGGTTGAGATTAGAGTTGTACTAAAGTTTTTTACCTAAGATTATTATAGCACTGTTATGATTTTCGACTCTGTGTATCCGTCCATATCATTATACAAATGTCCAGCTATCGTGACCGGTAACATAGAAAGTTCTTCAAAGAATATATGGAAAAATTGATATCCGTTTATTTTGCTACAATAAAACAAGAGTGAGATAGTATTTTGCTCCCTCGTAGGAGGCCTTTCTAGGATCACATTTTGTTTTTCAAATACTTCCCGATATATGCCATTAAACTCATAACCAATCCATGCCATACTACGTTTTATGATAGCAAGCCGCCTTGCATCAGGCTTCTTTTTTCTGATTGTCAAAGTTGGCCATTGACTGAATGCTTCAAATACTAATCGGGCCTGCTCTTCCTTTTGGTAAGTTAATTCAAAATGAAGAGTTATCGATGACATAATGAATTTCCTATCGAGTAGTGCTAACAGCTAGAACGCGGCTATCTTTCTATCAAAGATGACGACACCTCACAAAACTGCAAAACCAACGCCCAAAGGCTATTGGTATCATCATCCCATAAAACCTCGTCTTCCCCCCAAGTCAACCTAAATACAGCCTCCCATGTTTCGCAATCTTTAGGCACCTGAGAATTAAACGCTCTTGCAGTATCGATACTCGCTTTCCATGTACTCAGCATAGCTACAAAATCCGGATCATAATTGGAGCTTTTCCTTTGTAAACTCAAAATTTCAGGTATTCTTTCAGACATAGCAACGAAGCGGTTGTATACATAACCTTCATCAGGGTGCACTGACAAAATACGCATTTCAGCTTTAAAGGCATCAATCTCTGGCCAATTAATAATTGCCTGCTGCTTACCCACATCAGTAAATGCTAAAGTCAACACGACGAACAAAGAGAGAGCGACTAGCACCATAGGCGCAATACTTTTTAATTTTATCGCTGTGATTTGTGGGCTAGAAATCTGGGGATTATTTTCCCCTATGATTCTAGGTAAAACTCGCTCGAGATAAGCCTTAAATGTTCCTTCGAGAGCCTCTCCATTTCCTAGGCGATAAGTAAGAAAACGCGCCGGATAGAAATTAAATTCGCCAAAACTCAAATAGGCCGTGTAAAAATTGGACTCGGGTGTATCAATGATAAATTTACCTTGCCACTCACCGCCATAAAGTCTTTTCAATGTCTCGCCAATATATGCCTGAATGCCCGCTAGATGCCTATAACCAGAAGGATTCTTATCATCAAATGAAATCCTAGAAGAACTTAGTATCACATCAATATCGTTCAAAAGACTATGCAACGAAAAATCGCATTCAAAGCCAAGGCTCTTCATGTCATTGACAAATGTTTCAGCTGTTTGCTCTTGTAAGGTCAATATGCACATACTGGTGTAGTCACTTTTAATCTAACGCTTTAGGGCTAAATTTTTGCTTCAAGACATTTTCGATATCCACTAGCGTCCCAGAAATGATGCCATCTGGGTCGTAGATTTTACTCTCAAAGACATGCCTTTTACTTCGAATTTCAGCGAGTACTGCTTCCACTAGTTCAGTGTCTGAATATTCAAATTTAATACCTTCGAGGCAATCATAAACAAAGTATACTGCATCACTTACTAACTCATGATTGTTGAAGCCTGAAGTCGTATAACTTTGCCCTACAATATTTTGGTTTTGTTCCATTACCTCAGCAAGAGTCGCCCGTATATCCTCTACCAATACTTCGGAATTGGACGTAACAATTAATTTTTTTGAAAAATTAAAGATTTTACGAAAAATGCGCATGTAAACCAGCACTCATTGCGAGAAGCATACCTCTTATAAACCACGAAAGAAGCCATTGCTACATACCCAATTTATTCAGTAGTTCTGCTGCTCCTTGATGCCCTTGAGCAGCTGATTTTTGCAATAATGCCATACCTTTATCATTATCTTTGGCTACTCCAACACCCTGAATGTAGAAAAAACCAAGATAATATTGGGCTGAAGCATGGCCCTGTTCTGCGGCCTCTTGATACCAGTAAGCCGATCTTATTAGATCTTTTTCTACCCAGTCGCCCATTAAATAAATTCCGCCCAACATAAATTGAGCTCTTAAGTGGTTTTGATTGGCGGCTTTTTCATAAAGTGCTACTGCTTGTTCATAGTCTGGAGGAATTTCGTTAGAAGAAAGTAAAGCGGCTAGGTAAACTTGCGCATCTACATGATTCAAGTCTGCGGCTTTTTGTAAGAAACCGACAGCTTTTGTTGGATCATATAGTGTACATTTGCTATCCGAATGTACCACTCCAGCGTGGAAGCATGCATCAGCGTTGTAACACGCACTGTGCCCTAAACTGTAACCTTGAATCGTACTTAGCACTTCCACACAAGTACTGTCTTCATTTGCGCTAGCAGAGGAAGACAGTATCAAAAAAATTATTATCGTAATGTATTTCCATACTGTTTTTTTATAACCAATCAAATGCATGAATAGCCCTGTCATCTGTTCTGTTTCAGTAAAGTAGCGTGATGAAAAAACATTCTAGTCTTTTTGCAAGCCACTACGAGTCTATACCACTTACCACTTCAAAAAAAAGTCCAGCTCAGAAACTACACAAAAATTAAGCACTTTCGCAATATATTCAAGACAAAATCCAACAAAGTTATAATTAAAGCTTCGGAAGATAACTCATCGTTGTGCAGTCAAACAGAACCTGCTCTATCGTTTGAGGATCAAACTTATAACGTTGCGAAAAATATAAAATCACAATTGATGAATAAAAACCCAAAACGAAGCCTATCCAACCAACTTAAGATTTAGTACATCTGTCCTAAAAAACTAAAAATCACTCACTTAGATGCCGATGAAACGGCGTTTAAAATGCAAAAACAACTTTCGTAGAGAAAAAATTAGTATATACATCCTAAATAATTAAAACTCGCCTCTTATACACGAAAAATATACTCATTATTGTAAACAATGGTTGACCTGTTGCGCTCACATGGTTACATTGTCGCTATCAACTTGGTCAGCAAAGAAACAACAGCACATGCGTAATCGTTTCATTCTTCTATCTCTACTCCTTATGGCAGCCAGACTGCACGGGTAGATTGCGACCAGCGATTAAACATAAAAAACCCGTGCCAAGCACGGGTTTTTTTTTAACTATTCAACTGAGAGAGCGTCATGACAAATCAAGTGAAGATCTTTGATACCACATTGCGAGACGGTGAGCAGGCGCTACCTGCCAGCCTAAGTGCCAAAGAGAAGTTACAGATTGCACTGGCGCTCGAACGCTTAGGCGTTGATATTATTGAAGCAGGATTTCCTGTATCGTCGCCGGGAGACTTCCGTTCTGTACAAATGATTGCAAAGGAAGTTAAAAACTCCATTGTTTGCGGGTTATCTCGTGCATTGCCAGGTGATATTGACGCATGTGGACAAGCATTGAGCGTTGCAGAACAGTTCCGAATTCACACCTTTATTGCGACGTCTGAAATTCACGTAGGCGCCAAACTTCGAAAGTCTCAAGACGAAATTGTAGAGATGGCGGTAAAAGCGGTAAAACACGCCAGACAATATACCGATGACGTAGAGTTTTCGTGCGAAGACGCTGGCCGTACCCACATAGACTACTTATGCCGTATGGTTGAAGCCGCTATTGACGCTGGTGCGACAACCGTCAACATTCCAGATACCGTAGGTTACACCACACCAACAGAGTTTGGCGGCATTATCCAGCAATTGTTTAATCGCGTCCCTAACATAGACAAAGCAACCATCTCTGTACATTGCCATAACGATTTGGGGTTAGCGGTAGCAAACTCATTGGCTGCAGTAGAGCAAGGTGCAAGACAGGTCGAATGTACAATAAACGGTATAGGCGAACGTGCCGGTAATGCATCACTTGAAGAAATAGCCATGATCTTACAAACCCGTAAGAACATGCTAGGTTTTGACACCAATATTAACTCTACGGAGATTTCACGCACATCGAAGTTGGTCAGCCAGCTTTGTAATATGCCGGTTCAAGCCAACAAAGCCATTGTGGGTGCAAATGCATTTAGTCACTCGTCAGGCATTCACCAAGACGGTGTCTTAAAAGCGCAAAACACGTATGAGATTATGACCCCAGAAAGTGTGGGCATAAATAAGAACAACCTTAATCTTACCTCTCGCTCGGGTCGCCATGTGATCAAACATCGCTTAACCGAACTTGGTTACAAGACTGAAGATTACGACTTAGAAGCAGTTTATGACGCCTTCTTAAAGTTAGCCGATAAGAAAGGCCAAGTGTACGACTATGACCTAGAAGCCTTGTTGTTCTTTGACAAACAAAAGCACGACCAAGCACACTTCCAGTTGCTTTATCTTCAAGCGAACTCAGGGCGTGAAATTATCCCAAGCGCTACGGTAAAAATGAGAGTGGGCACTGAAGAGATCACCCAATCCAGTATTGGTAACGGCCCGGTAGACGCAGCTTACAAAGCCATTATGTCTATACTAGGTCACGAAGACTTAGAAGTTGTCGACTTTAAACTAGATTCAAAAGGTGAAGGGGCCGACGCCTTGGCACAAGTGAGCGTTATTGCCACTTACAAAGGCCGCCGCTTTCACGGCATTGGCCTTGCCACAGACATCGTAGAAGCCGGTGTAAAAGCACTGATTTTTGTACTAAACAACACCTATTTAGCTGACAAAATCGATCAGCAGAAAAACCAACAAGAACGCGTTGCAGGAGTTTAAATGAGCCAGTATTCAATTGCCGTATTAGCCGGAGACGGTATCGGCCCAGAAGTTATGCAGGAAGCCAACAAGGTTTTAGATGCTGTTGAAAAGAAGTTTAACGTCGCCTTAAACCGCACTGCATACCCGGTAGGTGGCTACGCCATTGATACTGAAGGCGAAGCCTTGCCCTCAAAAACGCTATTAGGTTGTGAGCAAGCAGATGCCATTTTATTTGGCAGTATTGGCGGCCCTAAGTGGGACACGCTACCGCTTGAACAACGCCCAGAACGCGCCGCGCTGCTTACCCTTCGCAGCCATTTTGACTTATTCAGTAACTTACGCCCAGCGCGCATTTATCCGGGCCTTGAAAGCTTGTCTCCGCTTCGAGAAGACATTGCCAAATCTGGCGTAGACGTTTTAGTAGTGCGCGAATTAACAAGCGGCATTTATTTTGGTCAGCCAAAAGGCCGTGAAGGTGAAGGCGAAGAAGAGTTTGCGTATGACACTATGCGCTATAGCAAACGTGAAATTCGCCGAATTGCCATTGCAGCGTTTGAAGCGGCGCAAAAACGTCGCGGTAAAGTAACGTCGGTAGACAAAGCCAATGTGTTGGTAACCAGTCGTTTATGGCGTGAAATTGCCGAGGAAGTAGCAAAAGCCTACCCGGATGTTGAGCTTGACCACATCTATATCGATAACGCCACCATGCAAATAATGAAAAACCCGGCACAGTTCGATGTCATGCTGTGTTCAAACCTTTTTGGCGATATCGTTTCTGATGAATGCGCAATGATGACAGGATCTATGGGCTTGTTACCATCGGCAAGTATGAACGAAGATGGCTTTGGTCTTTACGAGCCAGCAGGCGGTTCAGCGCCTGATATTGCTGGCCAAGGCATTGCAAACCCTATCGCACAAATTCTATCAGCTGCCATGATGCTGCGCTTTAGCATGAACTTAGGTGATGCAGCAGACGCTATTGAAAAAGCCGTTGTTGCAACATTAGAAGCAGGTGTACTTACAGGCGAGTTACTCCCTTCTGACAAACGCAGCCAAGCAGCAAGCACGTCTCAAGTAGGCGATGAAATCGTTAAACAATTAATGGCGCAGGAGTAAAAAAACCTCATGGCCAAGACCTTATATGACAAAGTGTGGCAAGCCCACATTATCGACCAAATTGGTGAAGACAGCTTAATTTATATCGACCGCCACCTAATTCACGAAGTGACATCGCCTCAGGCATTCGCTGGCCTTAATGAAAAAGGCCGTAAAGTACGACGTCCTGATCGCACTGTTGGCACTATGGATCACAGTATTTCAACTCGCTCACTAGCAATCGACGCATGTGGGCCAGCTAACGCGCTTCAGCTACAAACCCTGGCTAAAAACTGCGAAGAACACGGCATACAGCTTTTTCCAGTAGGTCACCAAAAGCAAGGTATTGTGCATGTCATGGGCCCGGAATTAGGATTAATTCAGCCAGGTATGACCGTGGTGTGTGGCGACTCTCACACTGCAACCCATGGTGCGTTTGGTGCACTGGCTTTTGGTATTGGTACTTCTCAGGTAGAGCACGTACTGGCTACACAAACGTTGAAGCAAAGCCGCGCGAAAAGCATGGTAATCAACGTAAATGGAAAGCTTCCGGTTGGTATAACCGCAAAAGACATCATTCTTGCCATTATTGGTAAAATTGGCCACGCCGGCGCTACCGGACATGTTATTGAATATGCGGGTGAAGCCATTCGCGGTTTAAGCATGGAAGAGCGCATGACCGTGTGTAATATGAGCATCGAAGCGGGTGCTAAAGCTGGTCTTGTTGCACCAGATGAAAAAACCTTTGCTTATCTTGAGGGGCGTGAATACGCACCTAAAGGCCAAGACTGGGAAGACGCAGTCGCTTACTGGAAAACCCTTTACACCGAAGAAGGCGCTACCTTTGACACTGTCGTTGAGCTTGAAGCGGCTGATATCGCGCCTCAGGTTACGTGGGGTACCAACCCGGGCCAGGTTATTGGCGTGAACACCCCTGTACCTGCGCCAGAAGATTTTAGCGATCCAATTGAAAAAGAAAGTGCAGTAAAAGCGCTTGAATACATGGGTCTAAAACCAGGCGAAAAACTTGCCGACGTTGCCGTTAACCACGTATTTATAGGCTCATGTACCAACGGACGTATTGAAGATATGCGCGCCGCCGCACAAATTGCTAAGCGCGGCAAAGTAGCCGACTCAGTAACTGCCATCGTGGTTCCGGGGTCGGGTAATGTTAAGCGCCAAGCAGAGGCCGAAGGCTTAGATAAAATCTTTATCGATGCGGGTTTTGAATGGCGCTTACCGGGCTGCTCAATGTGCCTTGGTATGAATGACGACAAATTAGTAGCAGGCGATAGGTGTGCTTCTACCAGCAACCGTAACTTTGAAGGCCGACAGGGCCGCGGTGCACGCACTCACTTAGTAAGCCCTGCAATGGCAGCTGCTGCGGCGATTACTGGTCGCTTTGCTGACGTACGAGATTATCAGGAGTAAGTTATGTCTGAACAAGGTTTTACACAACACACAGGCATTGCTGCGCCACTTGATCAGGCCAATGTCGACACCGACCAAATTATTCCAAAACAGTTTTTAACTGGTGTAACTCGTGCTGGCTACGGCAAACATTTGTTTCACGACTGGCGCTATTTGGATCTAGAAGAAAAAGAGCCAAACCCAGCGTTTGCGCTTAACAAGCCTGAGCACACAGGCGCAAGCATATTGCTAGCTCGCGAAAACTTTGGCTGTGGTTCAAGCCGTGAACACGCACCATGGGCGCTGGCCGATTTTGGTTTTAAAACGGTAATTGCCACCAGCTTTGCCGATATTTTTTACGGTAACTGCATCAATAATCAGCTAGTGCCAGTGGCACTATCAAGCGAGCAAATGGACGCTTTATTTGCTGCAGTGAAGGCAGATCCAGCAACTAAGATTACGGTTGATCTTCCCGCACAAACTGTGAACTTCAACGACACTAGCTTCAGCTTCGATATTGCCGAGCATCATAAAAACAACCTTATTAAAGGTTTGGATGCTATCGGTCAAACGTTAGAGCTTACGAGCACTATTGAAGCCTTTGAGAGGAAGCAGCCTGCATGGCTGTAATTTGCGATAGCGGGCAGTTGTTATCGTTTTAGCCTTACAACCAGCTAAGCACATCAATAACGGCATATACAGAAAGCTAAACGCTGTGTATGTCGTTTTTTTTCGCATATACTAAGTCTAATTGAGTTAAAAAAAAGACGAAAGAACTCACCTTTTTCAGTGGATTATCGTAGCATTCACACCTATTGTAATTAGTATAAAGCCGTCGTACCAAGACTTACAGGAGAGATAATGCTAGAACAAGTACCCATTGATGAATTGATACCAGGGATGTACGTCAATCAAGTACTTGAACAAACTGGAGCGCTTAAAATGCGCTCGAAGGGCATTGTCAAAACTCAAGCCATTATTGATACCTTAAAATCGAAAGGGATCTTATTGCTTGAAGTTGATATGGCAAAATCAAAATTGCCAGAAAAAAAGACCCCAACGCCTCCGCCTGCACCTCAAGATGAAGTCAAAGAAGACCGCCCTAGAGCAGTTGCCAAGCCCGTTGGCAGAGAATCCATTAGCGAGGCGAGCGATCTTTACGAAAATGCGCTCACAATACAGAGCAGTTTTTTGAAAGGCCTTAAAAACGGTGCAGTAAAAGACTTATCGCCCATGGAGTCGTTGTCTGAAAGCTTAATAGAGAGTGTTTTTGACAATAAAGACGCGCTTAGCTGTTTGACGATGATAAAAGAAACCGATAAGTACTTATTGGAACACTCAATAAATTGCAGCATTTTAGGCGGTATATTTTGCGAGTACCTCGGTTATGACAGAGATACCATAGAACAAGTTAGCTTAGGCATTCTGCTGATGGATATTGGTATGTCATCGCTTCCAGATGAAATACGAAACAACACTGGAAAGTTCTCTAGTGACGATTGGGAAGTCATGAAAACCCATGTGGAAATTGGTGTAGACCTTGTTGAGCAATGCGGCGAGATATCAGACTTATCTCTTAACATTGTTGAACAGCATCACGAACGTATGGATGGCAGCGGCTATCCGAAAGGCCTTGCTGGTGAAGAGATAAGTGAATTTGCGCGTATTGCAGCTATTGTAGACGCGTACGATGCCATGACGTCTAACCGTCAACACAAAGACAGCATTACACCGTCGCAGGCACTCAAACGCTTGACCAATTCAGAACATCTCGACCAAGACCTAGTAAAACAGTTTATTCAATGTATTGGCGTTCACCCAGTAGGTTCACTTGTAAGACTTAAAAGTGGAAAATTAGGCATTGTAAGTAGAGCAAATCCGAAAGCTCCTGTGAGTCCTCAGATAATGACGTTCTACAGTGTTACATCACAACATTTTAATGAAGTGAAGCGCATAGACTTAGCCGTCCACGACGATGAAATCGTATCAGGTGTTAGGCCAGAAGAATTCAATTTAAACCTTCCAAAGTTTTTTAAAGATGTCTTTGTAAACCAAATGCCTATTTAGATTTCATCTAACTTAGTCGTCATTAAAATTAAAAAAGGCCACAGCGATAAACGCATGTGGCCTTTTTTTCGATTAAGATAGCGTTTACCAGTCGGTTAATGCCGCCATAGTAAATAGCTCATCTTCAAAAGACAGCACAACACGCTGGGCTTCAATGTTGATAATTTGCACCTTATCAGCAATCCACTCGCCTTCTCCCATTTGTCGGCCGTTCACACGTACCCACCTATCAGCTGGGCGCGACGCATACATGTGCGCACTAAAGTTCATGGTGGGTAGACGCGTTAAAAGTCGCACTGGAAGTTGATCTACACGCGGGATGTCATCTCTTGTCGTTACGGGAATCTCAGCTTCTTCAGTATCGTCGCGAGCTTGCGAGTCTAGCGCTTTTACCGCAGCATTGAATTTTGCCATCAATTCAGGCGACACCGATACATCTGAATTACTTTGCCCGTCATTAAGTACTTTTCCCTCATAGTCACTGTCTGGTGTTTGAGGCTGAGCCTCGGGCGTATTATTGACAGAAGGTACTTGCGCAGATTCAAGGGCGCTGTTTTGAACAACTGGTTCTGACAAGCTACCCGCTGAGGGAGTATCTAAATTTGTACCCGATTCAGGCGCTGTTTTTGCTACTCTACTCAAATCGCCTTTAGCAACTTGTCCACTATCATTATTTGAGGCCGCTTTTTCACTGGTAGGCCCACTAGGCGCAACATCTGAGGCGGGTGGAACACTTTGGGCTACAGAATTTTCTGACAATTTACCTGTGATAACAGGCCACCAGCGCTCGGTTGTTGCACCCGTAAACCCAATAGCCAAACCACCTAAGATGACAATGGCAAACGTTGCCACCTGCTTACTGTATATTTTCCAAGCAGAAGGTAAGCTTTCGACAGTTGGCAGGAATAGGCTACGGTTAAACTGCTCGTTAAGCGATTTATCGAATTTAGCAGACGTGTCGTGCTGACCACGAAGTAACGCTTGTGTTTGCGTGCGATGCTGTCCTACCGCGGGGGCTATTTCTACGGTTTGTTCAGGGTCGATTTCTAGTTCTTGAACGCCCATTTCAGACAAGCCCTGCACCATGGCCTCACTTGTCACAAGCCCAGACTTTCTTATTTTTACCGGTCCATTTTGTTGAGTGATTTGTACGATCACCATGCCAGGCTTGAGCTTATCTATTGAAACTACATTAGACATACAAGCTCCCTAACCCATAGCCACACAGAATTGCTATTACAAAGGTCGCCACTAACACCCACTTACGTTGACTTTGTACGCGCTGACTCACTACGTCATCACCTAAGATTTGCTCTGCAGCCGCTAAGAATATGGGCTTTTGTACTACCGCGTGTTGCTTAGTAAACGATAATGTCAGTGCTCTGTCGCACAACAAGTTAATCACGCGTGGTATACCGCCCGTAATTTGATGGACCGCACGCAGTGTCGACTTACTGAAAATGCTTATGTCACCATCAGCCACGCTGAGGCGGTGCGCTATGTAAGCGCTCACTTCGGGCGCGGTTAGCGGCAGAAGGTGGTACCTAGCGGTAATACGCTGCGCGAGTTGGCGCAACTCATTACGCTTTAGTAATTGCTGTAGTTCTGGTTGACCTATCAGCACTACCTTAAGTAACTTTTCACGGTTAGTTTCCAAATTGGTTAGCAAGCGAAGTTGCTCAAGCACTTCAGGTAATAAATGTTGCGCCTCGTCCACCATTAATACCGTGTTAATACCCGCTTGATGATTTTCGGCTAACTTACTAAGAATTAAGTCGGTGAAGTATTTAAGACTGGCTTGTTGAGGCTGATACTCAAGCCCAAGTTCATCACACACCGTCGCCAAAAGCTCAAGCGCAGAAAGCGTTGGGTTTAAAATCATAGCCACCTGCGTATTATCAGGTAGCTGCTGAAGTAGCTTTCTCGACACCGTTGTTTTGCCGGTACCTACTTCACCTGTAAGCATAACAAAACCGCCGCTTTCTCTTAGCCCAAACGTTAAATGGGCTAACGCTTCCTTGTGCCTAGGGCTCATATACAAATAATCGGGGTTTGGCGCGATAGAAAAAGGATTATCGCTTAACCCGAAGTAATTCAAATACATGGTCGCTGCTAAAAATAGTTAAAAACGACGATTAAACTACCAGACGCTAGGCCTTAGTGAAAGCACTGAAACAATAATGAATGGAGCAGAAAGCCCATACACTGCGAAATTATCCTTAAGATTGGTATACTTCGCGTCATATTTATTCTTTAGTGGTTATTCAGTACCACCTTTTTCTTTCAGTTAGGTTTATACGAGGCAGCATGCAGGTATATTTAGTAGGCGGTGCAGTGCGCGATGCTTTACTTAATCGCGATATTACAGAACACGACTATGTAGTAGTGGGCGCAACGCCAGACGAAATGTTACGCCAAGGCTATACGCAGGTAGGTAAAGACTTTCCGGTATTTTTGCACCCAAAAACCTCTGACGAATATGCCCTTGCGCGAACAGAGAGAAAATCAGGAAAAGGATATACGGGCTTTATTTGTGATGCGTCAACCTCAGTCACGCTGGAAGAAGATCTTATGCGGCGCGACCTTACTGTGAATGCCATGGCGCAAGATAGCAGTGGCACTATTATCGACCCGTATAACGGTCGAGTAGATCTTGAAAGTCGTATATTACGTCACGTGTCTGATGCGTTTAGCGAAGACCCTCTTCGCGTATTCCGTGTGGCACGATTCGCAACACGCTATGCCTATTTAGGGTTTACCATTGCGCAAGAAACAGAAGCGCTAATGACAACGATGGCAAAAAGTGGGGAGCTTAAAAGCCTCACGGCGGAACGAGTATGGCAAGAGACCAAACGAAGCCTACAAGAAAAAACGCCTGAAGTATTTTTCCAAGTACTGAGCAACGTACACGCGCTTGAAGACTGGTTTTGTGAAATTGTACCAACCATTGAAGACGCCATACCAACCTTGGCTCTGTCTGCAACAATAAAACCCTGCAGTAACACAGATAGCCTAACCGTTAGATTTGCGGCACTAACCGCACACCTCTCTGAAGATGAAGTAAAGAGCTTGTGTACACGACTAAAAGTGCAAAACCAAGTGAGTGATGTCGCGCTGCTAGTGTGTAAATTTAAGGCGTTATTGCTAGAGAAAGACAATACAGCTCAGTCATTGCTTACCCTTTTTAATGGGTGTGACACGTGGCGGCGAGCAGAGCGCTTTTTGATGGTACTTGATGCTGTTGCACCTTACGCACAATACCACGGTATGAACTGGGACATACGCAGAGAGCAAATCCTTTTAGCATTAAATGCCGCGACACAGGTTGACGTTCAACAGATCATTGCTCAAGGCATAAAAGGGCCTGCCATAAAGCCTGCATTGGAAGATGCAAGACTAGCCGCAATTGCACAAATAGCTACAGAATAAGAATAATAAACACCAAGAGAACCCAATGCTTAGTTATGACGCACTTGTTCGCAAAACGCTGACTGCATGTATCTTTAGTTTACTACTTGTCATGCAGCAAGGTTGTAAAGAAGACGCGCCTGTATTGCCTGTTGAAGAAACTCGACTAACCAAAATTCCTGTTAAACAAGCAGCATTATCTAGTGACGCCAGCTTGGCAGCCTTTATCCATAATGATCATTCTGTGTCAGTGTGGGACACCAATAGCAAGCAACAACGCTATATATGGCGTCAGGATGAACTGGGCCAAGAAGCGCTAGCTATCATCACACTCTCAAACAACAAAAAATGGCTGGCGGTTACAGGGCATTGGAGTACCACATTAATAAACCTGCATACGGGTAAGATCTTAGGTAGCTGGCAGTTTTACGGGAAAGACTCTGGTGCTACGGCTTCATCAATGCAGCTTTCTCCCGAGGGCGAAAGCGCGCTGGTTGGTATGACTGATGGAACCGTACTCGAGTTAGACTTTGCACAAGGAACTGCATTGCAATTCAGCCACAATACCATGAAAGTACTTCACGTGGGGTATGCATCCGAAAGTTACGCATTCGCAGGTGGTATAGACAAACGATGGTTCTTATGGGATTTAGCGCAAAATGATGTAGTTCATCAACGGCACTATCGCAGTCGCATCACGGCATCGGTGATAGATTCACAATCACAACGAGCGTTTATATCTGATGCACTGAACAGCCACGAAATTATTGACCTTGCCCACAATGCAGTAATTTCAGAACTTTCGTTTTTTGAGCGGTTTCGCTTTTTTAGAAAGGGATTATTTCTTGAAAATGGTGAGTACCTTGTAACCACGTCACCTAAATCTGTAGTAACCCTGTGGAATGCCAACACCGGCGAAGAGCAAGCATCGTGGGAAATAACACGTTACTCAAGCGAGGCCACCACTCATGCGTTAACAATCAACAACGACGGCGACCTTGTTACTCTTTCATCTGACGGTGTTTTGCAAAGCTGGGATTACAGAGCGTTGATTGTTACACCTTAAGCCCAATAAATAAGTCACTCCGTTTGAATTAAATCACCCGGCTCGCAGTCAAGGGCCTCGCACAACGCGAGCAAGGTACTAAAACGAATTGCTTTCGCTTTTCCTGTTTTAAGGGTAGAAAGGTTGGCCATAGTAATACCCACTCTTTCTGACAACTCAGTGAGTGACATTTTTCGTTGAAGCATCACCATATCTAAATTTATTTTTATTGTTTTCTTCATTTTAAATTGTCAGCGTCTGCTCTTTATATATTTCCACGGCCTCGTCTAATAGCTGCGCAAGCACCAACAACGCCAACCCTATAATCAGTCCGGTAATAGGTAATGATATTGAGGGAGATAGCTCGATTTGAGCATTAAAGCTGCCAATGTCGTTCAAAATCATTAATCCACCAGAATAGATAACGATAGGGTATACAACGCAACTCACTATAACGATAAATGCGATACGCCTGATATACATTGCATTAGCTTGCGTAAAGTAGTGGCGCTGAGCAAAATTGGCGAACAACTTACGTAAGTAATGAAGCGAAATCATCACAACAATGGCTTGGAGAACATAAATAAAGTTAGAAATATACCAAGCCGACTTTCCAAGTGTATTGTTGAGCTTTATTTCTGCTTGGCCTTGTATGATTTCACTGATCTTATTTGTATCATTCTTTGGTGCATTCGCGACTTCATCACTAGGTAATACCCTAAAATTCAGTGGATAATTAATATCTGTATGACGAGCCTCTTGGTCAGACGGAATATTGAGACCTACGACGACTATCATCACTAGCCCAACAATCATCAGTGCACCAAACAGATAAAATACCCCATCAAATAGTTTTTTTAACCGCAAGGCCAATATAGGCGTTGTTGTAGTGTTCGAGTCCATAGCGAAGCCCTGTTTAAAATTCACTCACCAACTATAGCGCAACTTTATTATAAAACAACAAAATTTTATTGATAAACAATAAAACATTTTTGTTTATCAATACAAAGAAACAAGTAACCGCTATGTAATTTCGAAAAAACACTTTGCTTTCATATCCCATATCGCTATGCTACACAAATAGGATTACAAGTGTAATCCTAAAAGTAAAACATGAAACAAAAGCAAATGACAAAAAGATGAAGTCCAGTCTAATTTCAAAAAGCATAAGGGTGATGCATTGTGACAATATCTAAAACACTTTATTCGAAACACATAACGCACTTACTCACTAATACCGTATTTAACGGTATCGGACTACTGCTTTGCTTATTAGCCATTGCAGGCTGCACCAGCAAACCCACTGTACATATTTACGGAAAATACATAGCGCCTTCGCAAGTACAATCGTTAAGTGAAAGCCTCAGTGAAAAAGGGCTGAACGTTGAAGTAAATGACTTTGAATTCCCTACTACCATAACCTCAAATACACTGCTGTACTCACTGTTATTGCAAGCGCCAGAAGCCATCGACTACGCTACCGATGCCGCTCAATCTAATGGTTTACCAATAAATAGTGTTCAACCACTTTCACAGGGTAATCATTGGTATACCAAAAACTCGCTCGCTGTTTTCTTATTTCCTGATGGAAAACGCCCCAAAGGCACCTTACTTGCTCAAGACCTTGTACATAGCTACGCAAGTAAGGAATGTGGCGATGGCCAACGGTTACGTTTGAATAAAGACGGAACCTATCAACTTACTCTTGAAATCGACGAGTCCACCGTTAGCGCACAAGGTCACTGGAAATACCGACAATTCCCCTACCTTGAATTGCGGGAGCTAAACTCGCCTTATGCGAACTACTACTTTGAAATATCGCGCGAGCTGAGCGAAGACCAAGTAAGTAAACTCAGTCTTATCCACTTACAGTTGCTCAATGCCAATAGTGCTAACCCGTTGGCACCTGAATGTGTATTTACCCATGGTGTTCGAATTTAAACGCAGTTTTTCTCTATGTTTTGGTGCAGCAATGCTACAATACGCCCCATTCATTTAGAGCGTTTTTTATACTATGACTTTCGAAGAACTCGAATTAGACGAAGCACTGTGCCACGCAGTTGCCGATATGGGGTTTGAAACTCCAACTAGCATACAAGAATTAGTGATACCCCATGCGTTAGACGGGCGTGATATCTTGGCATCAGCGCCAACAGGTACAGGTAAGACAGCGGCGTTCTTGCTGCCTGCGTGCCAGTTTTTGCTCGACTACCCTCGCAAGCAACCGGGTGCTACGCGCATTTTAATTTTAACGCCGACTCGTGAATTAGCGCTTCAGGTATACGAGCAAGCCGTAGCTATGACCAAGCATACGCAAATTGTGTGCGGTGTAATAACCGGCGGTATTAACTACGGCACCGACAAAGAAACCTTGAGCAAAAACTTAGACATTCTTGTTGCAACGCCTGGTCGTTTACTTGAACACATCGAAAAAGAAACCGCGGACTGCCGTGATATCGAGTGCCTAATTCTTGATGAAGCCGATCGCATGCTAGACATGGGCTTCTCAACCGTGGTGAATCAAATTGCCGCGGAAGCACGCTGGCGCAAACAGAATTTATTGTTTTCAGCTACCTTGGAAGGTGCTGGTGTAAGAAACTTTGCTCATGAGATTCTGAACAATCCAGAAGTCATCGAAGCAAATCCTTCGCGCAAAGAGAAAAACAAAATTCACCAGTGGTATCACCTTGCTGATGACATGAATCACAAGCAAGCCCTATTGGTTAATATTCTTCAGCAAGAAGCGACCACTACAGCGGTTGTTTTTGTTAAAACCCGCGACCGTCTGCAAATGTTAAAAGACTTTTTGGCATCAAAAGACATTCCAGTATGTTGGCTACAAGGCGAAATGCCACAAGATAAACGCATTGCCGCACTGGCGCGCTTTAAGAGCGGTGAAGTGCCTATCTTACTTGCCACAGACGTTGCGGCACGCGGTATTGACGTACCAAACGTAAGCCATGTAATTAACTTTGATATGCCGCGCAAAGCCGATGTTTACGTTCACCGTATTGGTAGAACAGGTCGTGCTGGCGCAAAAGGCACGGCGATATCGCTAGTTGAAGCACACGACTTTGAAATGATAGCGAAAGTAGCGCGTTACATGGGCGAGCCCTTAAAAGCTCGTGTTATTGATGAGCTTCGCCCCAAAAACAAAACACCAAAGATTGGCCCGAAAAAGAAAAAAGTAAAGGCCAAAGACAAAGCTAAGAGCAAAGCAAAGCCCAAAAAGCGCAAGTAAATAGGCATGAATCAGGGTATGCGAGCCAAAGAAAGCATATTTTCTTTTGATACTCCCCTGAATCTAAGCACTACAAAGAAAGCGCACGGGGTCGCGTGATGTACAAGGATGTGGGAGGGGTAATGCTGGAACAACCCCTCTGCCGCATGGATGCGGCAGCGGAGCGCACACGGACGTGTTTACAGCGTGTTTGTGGAAGCATTGCCCCTCCCGCAGCCGATGTTCATCGCGCGGCCTCGCAACCAATTCAAAAGAGAGTACTATGAAATTTCCTGAGAAAATTGTTTTAGCAACGGGTAATCAAGGCAAGGTGCGCGAGTTTGCGTCACTGTTTGTTGATTATGGTGTAGACGTTGTTACGCAAAAAGAATTAGGGGTATCTGATGTGCCTGAAACAGGCACTACTTTTGTTGAGAATGCCATCATTAAAGCGCGTCATGCAGCACAGGTGACAGGTCTTCCTGCGATTGCTGATGACTCTGGCTTAGTAGTAGATGCTCTTGGTGGTGCACCTGGTATTTACTCTGCCCGTTATGCTGGCGCTGATGCTACAGACGATTCTAACATCGACAAACTGCTAGCTTCGCTTGATGGCGAAGCCAAACGTAAAGCCCATTTCTTCTGTACATTAGTGTTTATGCGCCACGCAGATGATCCCGTTCCTTTAGTTAGCCAAGGAAAATGGGAAGGTGAAATACTCACCGAGCGCTCAGGCAATGACGGCTTTGGCTACGACCCTGTGTTTTATGTACCTAGTCATGGCTGCACCGCGGCAGAGCTTGAAAAAGCAGAAAAGAACCGCATTAGCCACCGCGGTAAGGCATTGGCCATTTTGCTTGATAGCATGAGAGTAAACTTTGCGTAATCCTCCGCTAAGCCTTTACATTCATATACCCTGGTGTGTGCAGAAGTGCCCTTACTGTGATTTCAACTCTCACGGGCTTAAGTCTGAACTTCCCGAAAAAGAGTACGTTGCTCACCTATTAGATGACTTAGCCATTGACGCCAAGCGTATTGGCGATCGCCCAATAGAAACCATTTTTATTGGTGGTGGCACACCCAGCTTGTTTTCCCCAGACGCCATGGCCGACATTTTAAACGGTGTGAAAGCGCGGGTTAACTTAAGTGATGACGCTGAAATAACCATGGAAGCCAACCCAGGCACGGTAGAAGCAGGAAGATTTGCCGGCTTTTATCAAGCTGGCGTTAATCGAATATCTGTAGGTATCCAAAGCTTTCAGCCAAAGCACCTAAAAGTGCTTGGTCGCATTCACAACGAAAGCCAAGCCGAAAATGCCGTAAAGCAAGCACACAGCGCGGGCCTGCCCACATTTAATTTAGATCTTATGCACGGCCTGCCAGAGCAAAGCGTCGACAATGCAATGGCTGATTTGCAGCAAGGCATTGCGCTAGACCCTTATCATCTGTCTTGGTACCAGCTTACGATTGAGCCAAACACGCCTTTTTATTCTCGTCCTCCTGAACTCCCTGATGACGATGTGTTGTGGGACATTCAGGAAAAAGGTCACGCGCTTTTAGAAGCGGCAGGCTACCATCAATATGAAATATCAGGTTATGCAAAAACGGGCCATCAATGCCGTCACAATTTGAACTACTGGCGTTTTGGAGACTATCTTGGTATCGGATGTGGCGCGCATGGCAAAATAACAGATGCCAAAAATGGCACCATACATAGAACAGTAAAGGTTAAACACCCTCGTGGCTATATGGAATTGAGCCGTCCATATCTCGATAGCGAAACGCAAGTTGCTAGTGACGACCTTCCCTTTGAGTTTTTTATGAACCGCTTTAGATTGGTTGAACCCTGCCCTATTGAGGACTTTACCAACTTCACAGGCATTAGTTTGTCAACGGATGTTAAGCGGGCACTCGATGATGCACAGCAACAAGGTTTGCTTACTGCTAATAACAGCCATTGGCAAGTAACCCATAAAGGCAGACGATACCTTAATTCTTTACTTTCGTGTTTTGTATAGCGCCAGACCAAGCGCCGATGTGCCCTCTCCAACATCTTATTCAGTGGAAAATACACTCGCTGGATTGATTTGAAGAAACCCAACATGCCAGTGGTTTCCCATGAGTAGATAAGTGTTCGGCTGGTGGTATAATAATTCACTAATAGTAAACAATTGGAAACGCTTATGGATAAGTTAAGAGCGCTTGAAGTGTTCAGAAGAGTGATAGAGCTTGGTAGCTTTAGTGCAGCTGCTGAAGATTTAAACTTATCTAAAGCAGCAGTTAGCAAGAATATTAACGAGCTAGAAGACTCGCTAAAAACTGCACTTATTAACCGCACAACACGGAAGCTTCACATTACCGAAAGTGGGAAGGCATACTACAATCACGTCTCGGCTATTCTCAATGATTTGGCCAATGCCGATCTTTCTATACTCGAGACGTCGAATGTTTTGAGGGGCACGTTAAGAATCAGTATCCCTATGACATTAGGCGTTCTTAAAATAAACCCCATTATTTGTCGCTTTCAAAAACAATATCCCAACGTATCGATAGAAGTAACGATGGATGATAGCTATGTGGACTTACTGGAAAAGGGCATTGATATCGCTATTAGAGGTGGTGGAATTCTAAAGGACTCGAGCTTAAAGTCTCGCAAGCTTTTAGATATCGAACGCGTAGTATGTGCATCTCCCGAATACCTCGCCGCTAACCCTAAATTGACTGAACCAAAGGATCTTCTTTCTCATAATTGTCTTATCTATACTCTATCATCGTCTCGCAGTTGGGTTTTCACTAAAGGTACTCAGACGCAGACCGTTCACCCGAATCCAAGTTCATATGCTGTAAACAATGGCTTAGGCTTAAGGCAGGCTATCGTTTCGGGGCTTGGCGTTACCTTAACGCCTAAGATGATTGTGGACGACGCTATAGCGGCAGGGCATGTTGTGGAGCTTATGCCTGATTGGAAATCAGAAAATCACACTCTGTACGCACTGTACCCTTACCATAAAGAACAATCCCCTAAATTAAGAGTCTTTATCGACTTTCTTATAAGTCACCTATCCACCTAGCAGCGTTCTCTGTTTTTCTTGTTCTCATTGCGCTTTACCGACTTTCCAAACAACATTGTTTACTAATAGTGAACAATAAGTTAACTCAAGTCATGTTTTTCGACACTTACAGCACACATAAACTGTGCTCCTAATAAACCAGTCACCTCAATGTGATATTTGATAGGAGCTATAGCAATGAAAAAAGTACTCGGGTTAGTATTTATATTTACAGTTTTAAACGCTGGCATATTCAAAGCCCACGCAGAACAAACAATCTCCAATAACAGGCTTACACTTTCATTCAGTGACGGACGCAACGATGTGCATGGTATCAAGGCAGTTAACCAGCACCTATTGCAAGTGGGCGTGAGAGTAAGCACATTACCTTTACCCGAAGAAGCAAAGCCCATTCTAGTGGCATCATCTAAGCGTGCAATCACCAGTGATGAAAGCAAACAGCTCTTGTCTTATTTTTCGCTTCACCGCGGACAATTATTGAATGAAATAGCTAAGGCTGGGCGCCAACCAGAATCACACCGAGGCGGGTTCTTATCCACGTCTGAAATAGGTGTTGCGCCATATCCGAAGGTATACGATATGAAGGCAATGACTACTGAAGTGAAGGAGTATTTACAAGAAAAATTCGGAAAACTTCATGTAAATAGTGCTGATAACGGCGTGGGTATAGATGAAGTTATGACAATTGTGTCGGGTGGCTCATGGACTTGGTTTTTCGTTTTGCCTGACAATGTGGTTGGTAAACTAACCTTGGCTCACGTTGGCATAGATGATCACGCATGGCGCATTAGTTACCCAGGTCTTGTTCCACATGGCGGCTTCCTAGATGCAGATTACGGATTGGTCGTTGCCTACGCACATGGACCTGAACACTTTGTGATGCGATATGAAGAGCCCAGTGTTCAAGGTACGAAGATGCTTAATGACAATCCTTGGATAGACTTTGCAGGTAAGAAACCTATACTTTTAAAAGCCGCGAATTAATACAAAAAAGCCCGATTTAATCGGGCTTTCTTTTTTGAACCGTAATAATGTTGTAAGCCTCAAACGCTGGCACTGATTCTCGTAGCTTTTCTTCAGCTATATCTAAGCGTTTTAACTTCTCACAGAACCATTCAGCTTTCTTTCGCAATGTAGTGGCTTTATCGCCCACATCTAACTGTTCACCAACATTGTTAAGCTGACGGGTTATTTCAGCCACTTTTTCTTGGTTCACTTCGCCGCTATTCGTATTAATGCCACTAATCGCAGATAAGATACCACCAACAGACGTGGAAATAGCTTCTTCTAATTGCGCTTCAATTTCACTATCAACGAAGTCATCGACACTCTCCAGCGATCCGGGGCCTATGAAATAGTGGTTACTGGCGTGCCTAAATTTATCTTTAACGCGATTTTGAACCCGTTTCATGGCCGTGTTCAAACGCTCATAGCTTTCGTGATCGCTACCCACTAAACCTAAATACACATGCTCAATGGTATCTATTGCCAAGTCGACACCTTCTGTTGCAAGCACTATCATTTTTGGCACTACATAATGCAAACCAGAAGAATACTCATAAAGCCATTTTCGCTGTTCATCATCTAATGTTTGCCAGCGACCGCCAATAAAAAGTTGAGACTGATTATTTATTTGAAGTACGGTGCGGGTTTTATCCATAACCCTAAGCTGGTTTTTGTTCACGGCAATTCCGTATGCAAAGTCGATGTTGCAGGTATACTCAGCCTGCGCCGATGTAGAGAGTCCAGCGAACAAACAAATTGTGAAGAGTGCAGCCTTTAGGCGCGATATCATTTTCATAACAACATTGTGGCTAGCTTATGGAAAAATGAAAGCCATCATGAGTCTAACGTGCTAAAAATCAGGTTGAACATGAGCTAAAAAGAAAGCACGCATTATAGTGCGTGCTTTTCAGAGTAAAAGTGTTAGGTAAGTATGTTATACCAAAGACTAGTATTAAGTCTGCATTGTCATTTCACCAACGATTACTGACTGTAAAAAGCGCGGTACGACGCGTCGATTTTACTCGGTGTACGTGCGCACTAATCTAACGTAAATGAATCGATCTTTCTCTTTAATTGAATGACTTGCGTTAAAAAACGCCACTACCCATGCCCTATCAGGGTCGTCAACCGACGGTGTTGATGTCCAAAAGTCATCTGGAGGCGTTGCAGGAAAAAGTGAAGTATTTATGGCCGGACGCACGCAGTCGCGCTCCGTTAGCGTGGCTAACTCTTTAACGTTTGGCAACCGCCAACCTAGTAAATCTTCGTTACTTGCTTGTTGTGCTAACTGCAGTGCCTGCTGCCATGTGTATTTGACCGCTTCACCACTGCACGTTGACCCGTTCCACGTTTGCCCTTCAGAGCATCTGCGCCAAACAAGGTCAGTTGTTGTATCTAGCAAGGTACTTGATGTTACCGCAGAAAAGTTATCGTTAGGTGTTGTCTCTAACCCATCAGACAAACATTCCTGAGCATTCACAGCGAATGAAACCAACATGCTAGCGGCCACCAACAACGCGGATAAAAATGTTTTACCTTCTTTTCTTTTTTTCATAATTATCGCCCTGCTCTTACTAACCGTACTCGCGCGGCAGTAGATTTATTGAGAAAATTATCCACACCAGAGTCAAAATCTAATGCCCACGCATTTTGTGCATTATCGCTGTTTACACCGTCTGCGCTTGGCACTGACGTCCAGTACCATAAAGGCTCTGTCGATACGCTTCCGGTATTTGGGAAATAGTCTTCATCAATGGCAACATCGTCGGCAATACCTAAATGCATTAACGAGAAAAGCTCGTGGTGGGTAGGCAGTCGCCAATCATAAAACCCACACAGGCCTTGGGCATTAACAGCGGCCACGTAAGCTGAGGTGTTGCAGTTTGTGAGTAAACAAGTTGCGTTAGCACCGGTTTCATCGCCTTCAAAGCCGCCGTTCACTTCTTCGCTGTACCACGAATAAGTAAATCCACCATCTTGAAAACTACCATCATCGGCTTTCACTTCCCACACAAGCCCTGTCACGTTATCGCGAACACATGACCAGCTATCAGCAGAGCCGTCTTGTTCATCGCCATTGGCATTAAGGCGGGTGAAATCAAACCCAGCCTTGCCCCTTCCCGCTTTTTCAATAAAACCATTTTGCTCAATGATGTCGGCACCTCGCTGGCCATCTTGACCGGGAAAGTCGTTCTGCTGAGCTTGTGTTAGCGCATCGTTAGTGGCCTGCTGTAAAAAGCCGGTATCGTTTATAAGCGGTGTGGGCATAGGGCGAATTTGTACGTTAATAGTATCCTCAACACTATTGCCGTTTGCGTCGGTTACCGTAAGGGTGTAAGTCACTACCGTCGCGGCCGATACCATTGGAGCAATGGCAAATGTAGACAGGGCAGTATCATCATCAATGGCATTACTATAAACGGGGTTTTGCTGTGCTGATTGCGCAGCGGTACTTATGTTATTGCTTCTTTCCCATGAATAAACAAGTGGTTCTGCGTCACTAATGCTAGTGCTAGCTTCACCATCCAAGATAACCACTTCGCCGCTGAACACGCCTTGCGAATATCCCGCATTTACAACGGGCACTGTGTCTTGCTGCGACTGTACCGTAATAGTTACTGTGTCAGTATCGGTTGCACCTTCTAAATCGGTTACCATCAACGTAAAAGAAAGTGTTTGCGAGTCGTTGGCAACAGGCGTGACAATAGTTAATGTAGAAAGGTTTGTATCTACTCCGCTTATTACATTAGTTCCGCTTGTTTGAGACCAGCTGTAATCAGAAATAGATGACTCAGATGATGCCGCATCGGGATCTGTGCTGCCTGAACCATCAAACACAATTTCGACACCGCCAGGGAACGTATTCGCCGAAAGGCCATCCCATTGCGGTACGTCGATACTGGCTTCTGGCGCAATGTTAACGGGAGCAACAGTAATAACAGTTGCGTCGCTTGCCGTATTACCGCTTTGATCATTGACCGAAACAGTAAGCGTGTATTGCGTAGCATTACTGACAGCTGGCGCAACAAAACTGGCAGCAGGCGAACTGGTATCTTCATGAGTAATAGTAAGAGAGGGTGAAGCGCTCCAATTGTACGTATAGGTGCCATCGCCGCCGCTAACTTCAGCACTCAATGTATACGTCACGCCTTCAGTCACTGTGGCATTTGGTCCTGCACTTACCACAAGGGTGGAATTGCCAGAGCCCGAGCCATCACCGGAACTGCTGTCGCCACCGCCACCACCACAGGCAAATAACATTAACATTGCCCCAAAAATCGCTACTGCTCGAAAAAAGATAACGCCAATGCTGCTATGCGTATTATGGCTAAATGGCATAAAAACTCTCCACACACGTTAACGTGTTAAACACGAAAAAACATGTATTTGTTAAAGCTAGAACAATGTGGCGTTGATGGCTGGCCAACTATACCCTTTATGTCACGATGGCCACTGCAATGGTAGGTTAGAGCGAGCGTTTAGATTCTTGCGCTTCTGAGATCATTACCTGTAGCGCTTCCAATTGCTTTTTACCTACTGCCACATCTGTCATGTCGTAAATCATCATGCTGATATAATCTACTTTGCCAGTCGCTGAAGTCAGCGGCGACAATGTGATGTTTTGATACATGAAAGACTCACTTCCTGTAATCGGCCGATAGTTAGGAAACTTAAATAGATAAGGGCGTTGTTCCCATGTCATAAATGCTCGGGTTTTGAGATCAAACACAGGCTTGGCCTTCTTCATAAACCAATCTTGTTTGATGCTGGGGAACAAGGTGAAAAGCGATTTGTCGCGAACTTCACTGGGCAAAAGGCCACTGTGACTTTCCATGAAACCGTTCCACACTTGCACAGAAAAGTTGCGATCAAGAACAACGATACCCACGTCGACAGACTGCAACATGTCCATCATCCAGTGGAATTCTTGCAACTCGTCTAAATGTTGGCTCATTAAAAGTCCTCCAACAAGTGGGCAAGCTTCGAATTCATCATCTTCATCGACTCTTCAGTAAACAGCAAAATAAGGTCACACTGCACATTGTAGCCTTCCAAACCGTAGCTCAATTCAATGGCCAGGGTTCGCTTCCACTTAATTTGATTCATGCTAATTATTTCAGTGATTGCCCTGTGTTGACCTAATACAATCGGATGACCTTGGCTGAAGTTAATATCCATCTGATTAGCAAGGCCGGTTAAACAGGTTCCAATCAAAATACTGGCAGCGTCCATTAACAGCTCTAACTGTAACTGGTCGTCAACTTCGCCTTCTACGTTAAGAATTTTAGCAACATCATCAAAACTTGAGTCACTTAAAATACACAAGGCTTCACCACTTACACCCGGGCCCAAAAAGCCCTGGCAAACTGCGGTAACCTGTTCGTGACTTTCGATGTCAGAAAGCATCATGTGAAGTTCAGACACTTCGATAAGATTTACATTCGGGATGGGCAATTCAACAAACACATTCATGATGCGCGCAAGGTGATCCCCTGCTTGCCCCATAGCAATATTGGTTATCTCTTGATAACAATCGCGGATATCCGGGTCGAGCGGCGAAGCTTCTTCTTCAACTTCTTCTTCGGCATGCAGAATATTGAACTTATCTAGCACATCGGCAAGTGTTTTGGGATCCACCGGCTTTCGAATAAAGTCTAGTGCCCCCAAAGCAGTAACGCGCTCGTGTGCTTCCGGCTGAATATCCCCAGAAACCACAATTACCTTGGTACTAAGACCTTGCTTTTTGATTGCCTCCAGTGTGCCATAACCATCAAGAACTGGCATATTGAGGTCAAGAAGAAGGAGATCCCCCTTACCTTCACCCAGTGCAGTGAGCGCCTCTTGGCCATTTTTTGCGAAGTGCACCGCAACTTCCCAATCTTGAGGAAGGCATTTGGCAACTTGTTTACGTGCAACTAACGAGTCGTCGCAGACGAGAACAGAAAACATTAAGCTCTTTTACCACCTAGTTTTTGAAACCAGCTTTCACCGA
This sequence comes from Alteromonas sp. 009811495, assembly GCF_028865455.1. Taxonomy (NCBI): domain Bacteria; kingdom Pseudomonadati; phylum Pseudomonadota; class Gammaproteobacteria; order Alteromonadales; family Alteromonadaceae; genus Alteromonas; species Alteromonas sp. 009811495. Next base: position 976,640 of record NZ_CP113972.1, on the reverse strand, counting down.
AATTTTCAATTGTTAGCATTGTATCGGCATTACTTCGTTTAACTGAAGAGACGATTTGCAGTTGTTTATATTGTGCTACTAAACATCACTCTAACAAATAGCACTTTTGTAGAAATTTGCCAGCAGCTTTTACATTTTCAAGCGAAGTAAGCATTGAATAATAGTGGAAGAACAAAGGCGGTAAAGACACCATTAACGCACAGCCCAAGTGTTGCCATAGCAGCAACATCGTCTCCCATATGAATTGCTTTGGCAGTGCCTACGGCATGTGCAACCGTACCCAGCGCTATTCCTTGCGCTTTTTTATTCACAATTGAAAGAAACGCAAATACAGTCCCTGACAAGATAGCGCCTACCACGCCAGTCACAATCACAAAAACCGCTGCCAACGCAGGAATGCCGCCAATATGCGCAGATGCTTCCATTGCTAACGGCGTAGTGATGGATTTCGCAAGCATAGTTAACTGCATCGCTACTGGTGCATCGAGTAAAAAAAGTGAAAACCATGCACTTACCGGTGCTATTACGCCACCAAAAGCAATGCTCAACAGTAACCGCCATCCGTAATGCTTAAGTATTTTCCATTGCCGAAAGATAGGCAGAGCCAAAGCCACTGTCACAGGCCCGAGTAGCCAATGTAAAAGCGAAGCATGCAACTGATAGTCACTTACGCTAGTTTGTGAAATGAATAAACACAAGCCCACAGTAATGGCGGTAATAATGAGCGGGTGAGATATGGGATGATTATTCAGACGCTGATGTACCTTTAGCGCAATTATATAGCTGACGATAGAAACCAATAGCCAAGCCATTCCCTTAATACTAAATGCGTGTTGAAGAGCGTCAATCATAAGGGCTATTGTCACCTTTTTTGATAAACAGGCGCTGAGAAAACCATGCCGTCGCCCCAAGGCTTACCGCGGTAGTTAAAACAATAGCGATAAATAGGCCTAAAGCATTTTCTACAATATCTGCCCAGTAAAGCGAAACACCTAACACGGCAGGAACAAATAATAGTGACATGTGCTTAAGAGGGAAAAGTGCGAATTTAGCGACATGACGCTCGAACGAGGGCGCGGCAAACAGCACGCCTAACAAGAGTAATAATCCAAGTAGTGGTGCCGGAATAGGTAAAGCAGTGACGTGCACAATGAATAGGCTTAGGTAATAAGCACTAAAAACAAGTGCACCACCCACTACATAGTGAAGGAATTGTCGCACGTTTTTCCTATTTCTCTTAGGCCGCTAATCGTAACCAAAGAGTGTAGCGATTTAGTGCTTGCTCTACCAGCGCGACCATGGTCTTAAGGCAATGATACTTCGCGGGTAAAAGCGCAGACAACTACCTTGTTTGCCAGAATTGGTAGTAGTATTTATGGGTTATTTTAAACGCCTCTCCGCCTTGCATGATAACGCGCTGTTGATTGTACTTTTGCTCTAAGTGAGCTACGTGTTTTGCGTTAACTGCCACAGAACGATTACAGCGTTTAAAGTGCTGCTCGCCTAAGCGTTTTAATAAGTCGCAAAGTGTGGTTCGCACAACAATGTTTTCCGACAAGGTTTGCACACACATATAATCGCCAGCCGCTTCAATCCACTTAATTTCGGCAGGGTCTAGGCAACACCAACCGTTTTCAGAACGAATACCGACAACACTGGGCTCTTTGTGTTGTGAGAGTTGACGTCGAAGTGTGGCAAGTAAAGCAGATTCTGTAACACCATACTGTTTACATAACCCTTCTACTAATAAGTTAAATTGGTATCCACGCTCATAGTAGTGGTATTTGTCTTGTACACGGTAAATAGCCTGTGCGACTTGCTCATCGTCAAATGGGTGAATAACGAAGCTAGACGCATTGTGCTGAAAAGCCAGCAGTGCTTCATGGTCTTTTTCGCCAACAGCAATCCAGTATCGAGACGCTAAATTCCGACTCGACTGCGCAACAGAATAAAACCCTATTGAGTTTGGGTGTTTCTCGGCCAACGCTAAACAATGCCCTGTCGACTCAGCTTCAAAGATCTGCGAGAAAATATTGATCTTACGCAGAATATCAACAAGTGCTTGTTGTTGAGAAAGTGATTGTAAGAAAACCAGTGCGATCATCTGCTTTCCCTTGCATACGCTAATAATGTAATTTGCTACCCACTAATGCGGATAAGCGCGTATAAAGCCTGGGCGAAAAAGGAGCTGCAGGCTTTGCAGCCCAAATCGCCAGGGTTAAAAACACAGTACCTATCGCTTAGCAGTTAGCACACTTGGCTCTGCACTGACTCGTCGCGCTATAAGCGCACCGTTTTTCGTTGCGTTATGTGTTAGCGCAAACGTAATCATATCTTCTCCGTTACATACCAAACCTTCGTGCAGGTCTCGCATGCTCAAACCCGTCGCTTTTACAGCGCGGTCTAGTTTTAAACGGCTATCGCTTTTTACGGCTTCGCAAACAGCAATTAAATCGTTTTCCATTTCTTTAGGGTAACCACCTGCTTGTGCTGCAGTAGCAGTAGCACCAAAAGCAAAAGTAAGACCGATTAGGGTCATTTTAGTAACGCGGCGTGACATAAACATAACAAGTTCCTCTGATAATATTCGGCAACGCGGTGACTACCTCTTTTTGCCTCCGCACCATTAAATTAGTGAAACTTTGTGAACATCACGCTATAAATTCGTTAAAGCCCCGCTATTTGCGACGTTGCGACAAGTGCACAATTTGCGAGGTTTAATAATCGGGCTAAACTGTTATTAGTCGTGCTTAACACACACTTTGAAACATTCGCCCAAAAAGATGTATCCTCACCATTATAAAAACGACACCAGGGAAGGAATATGTTAGAGCAACAGCAATACCATCACATTAGAGAACACATGCAGCCTGGTGATATCATTGCATTTGGCGGCAATAGTCTATTCTCACGTTGGACTAAACTCACCACCCGCTCAGTTGTGACGCATGTTGCCATTGTCACAAAAACTAAAATGCGCGACGAATCAAACCGCTACTTTAATCACGTTATGGAAGCCACCTCGTTTAATGGCAAGCGCGGTGTTATGACAAACCGTTTGAGCGAGCGCATTTCTTCCTATGACGGTGACGTATGGTGGTTACCATTATCAGACGCCTCGCGCAGTGTATTTGAGCAAAACAGAAAACACTTTTTTGACTTTATGGTTGAACAAGACGGTAAGCCTTATGATTTATGGCAATTGTTTGGTTCGGCTGTTGATGCGCTGGACGACCACCCTGTGTTTGGCGGCATTACATACAATCAAGAAGATTTTGATAGCTGGTTTTGTTCTGAGCTAATCGCTGAGGGCTTAAAAACGGCAGGCGTCATTTCAGGTGTTAATGCGTCGGAAGTCACACCCGTCGACATTTGTAGATTTAATATTTTCAAAAAACGCTATGTGCAGTTTAAAGGGAAAGGAAAAATGATTAGAGGGTTTAATTCATTAACTGCAGACAACTGGGGCCAGATTGCCTAACCCCATCAACAAAACAGGTGTGTACAACACACACCGTACGTTATTAAAACGTGCTGTCTTGGTGAATTTTGATGAACATGCTAGTACCAATTTTTGAATAATCAATTTTGTACTCTTTGCCGTTCAATGTTTGAATAAACAACAATGTTTTCTCGTCACCAAATACGTCGCTGGTTGTAACGTCAACCAATTCCATGTCCATCATCTTTGCATCGCGCTTATTTTCAGGCACTTTGCCTTCATACTCTTTAATGCCCTTGTAGGTTACAAGAACTGGCGGATGCTCGTCACCATTGATTACCAATAGATCCAATTTTCTTATTTTATGAATGATGGTATTTCGACCACTAGTAATAAAAGGTTTTTCAGTCATTTTCATCTCCGCGACCACTTACCTGCTTTTTATTATGTTAACAACTTTTGTAATTGACTGAGTTTATCACGATGTTAACAAACAGCACATAAGCATTTGGTTGATATGTAAGTACAAAGTATAACCACAAAATGTAGCAATTGAGTAAAAAAACACTAATTTTTGTGCCTATTATGGGTTTTTAAAAACTTTTCGTCAGTCAAGCTGTTCAAAAAAGCAACGAGCGCTGCTTTTTCAGATTCTGAAAGGGAAAAACCTTTAATAAAAGGACTGCGATACGGGTTTAGCTCGTTAGCTTTATTTCCACCACGGGCATAAAACTCGATAACCTCTTCAAGACTACCAATACTGCCGTCGTGCATGTAAGGAGCGGTTAAGGCAATATTACGCAACGTTGGTGCCCTGAACTTCCCCATATCTTTTTTATTGTGGCTTACGCTATAAAGCCCCATGTCTGAGGCGGGATAACTGCCCTTTCCATCTTCATTGTATAACCCTGTGTTATGAAATGGCTGTACAGCAAATGCCTGAAAGCTGTGTTTGGAAGACTGGGTAAAGTTAACCCCACCATGACAATGAAAGCACTCTGTGCGTTCGGAAAAAAACAGGTTTAGCCCTTCTATTTGCTGGGCGGTTAATGCGTCATCGTTGCCAGCATAGGCATAATCGTCAAACGCACTATTAAACGACACCAAACTTCGAACGTAGTTGGCCAGCGCCTTCACCACCGTGTCCATCGTAGGGGCTTTTGTACCATAAGCTTGTTCAAATAGTTGCTGGTAAACGGGGGTATTTAAGCGTGCTAAAATTTGCTGTTCGTTGCCTGTAACGCCCATCTCAATAGGATGCTCGTTAAACAGCGGGATCATAATTTGCTTTTCAATACTTTCTAGATTGTTGTGCGCCCACGTAAAAGTTGCATTGTAGGCAACGTTAACCAGCGCCAATGCATTGCGATTTAATGCGTCTCCCGCTGCGCCAATTGACACTGCCTTAGGTTCTGCAAAGGCGTATTCAGGCGCATGACAACTGCTACAAGATAACGTGTTGTTGCCACTTAATGCAGTATCAAAAAATAGCGTTTTACCAAGTAGAACGCTTTCTTCTGTCATGGGGTTATCTTTAGGTACCACGGGCTTAGGTACATAGTCGGGTAGCGGCCATGTGTAAGGCGTAGGCGCTTTGCTGCAAGCAAACAAAACAAGCAGCAACGTTGCCAATAACAACGGCTTAATACCACGAAAATTACTCACCATTGCAATGACTACGTGTTAAAACACAACCGACTGCCACTTTATCCAAGGCCGATTAACTAAGTTTTGAATTAGGCGCTTACAAGGAGCGGTGTCTGGCGATTCAAACATACAATTAGGCGCCTCGTTAATATCTACTTTTGTAATGATATCGGCTAAGGACACTTCTAAATCAAGGTCGCTATCAAGTTGCACCATAGGCAACACGAACTCAACGCGATTGGTATAAGCGCAAGATTTCTCTGGCGGCCTTACTGCCGACTCAGACTCACACCCTACACTCCCCAAATGATACGACCATTTTCGTGACGTATCGCCATTCTTGGATAAGTCTAAACGCAAGAATTTATGGCCGTTTTGCCAGCTCCAAAACATTGAACTGTCGTTTAGTGGTGACGGTTGAGAAAGCGGGTTTGCATGGTTCACGTCAAAAGGTAAGCCCATAGTAAAGCGAAGGCTAGTAGATAATTTTAAAAACGCCTCTGACACATCAAGCATAATTTTGTCGTTAGCATTTGATGGCGAACTGCATAAATCGTGAAATTTAAGTAAGGCCACATCCGGAGTTTGCCATTCGTTCTGTTTAAACTTCACACGCTGCCATTTACCATCAATTTTCATTTCAGGTTTGCTAAGGTAAAAAGCAAAATAGTCGACATTCCAGCCCTGCTGACCAATGTGCATGATCATAGGGCATGCACCACTATCAATGCCTACCATCTTTACTGGGATCTCGCCCGGCTGACGACTGCCAAAATCAATTGCGTCGCATCCTGTCAATGTTACGAGGAACGCTAAGAGTAACGATGACATGACACGCTTTTGGAAAAGCCTTTTCATAAGATTATGTACTTCCCTTCAATATCTGGTACTTTTTTATGCAGATTCAATATCATCAATTGCACGGATGACAAGATGAAAGCATCAAATTTACTGCCAATAGTGCTGCTTTTGGCATTTACTAGTCAAGACACAAACGCGCACACCGACCACGACAAAGCCCGATTTGTTGCACAAGACGGTGTTGATGCCGGTAAGTGTGACAATCGTTTTAGACCCTGTAAAACGTTACTTTACGCCGCGCGTCAAGCAAATAAAGGCGATAAAATTTTAGTGGCTGAGGGCGAATACCACTTTGACAGCGCATCTCACTCACAAGTGCTCAACGACAGTTTAATGCCGGTGCTAGGTGGTTTTTCTCGCGACGACCATTATCAGGTGCAAAATCCTACTGTAAACAAGACAACACTGGTTAACGTGCCTTTGTATCTTTCCCAAGACCTGTACAACAAAGGGTTCGACAGTATTACAGATGGCAAAAGCACAGCGTCAGGCATTCGCGCAACAGCCGAAGATATGGTGCTTTCCAATGAAGTTTCTGCCAACGAAGCCTGTGTAGATGGCATGGCAGGACGCTTCCCCTGCGATAAGGTTACACTGCTTGCCAATGTGCCAGTAAGTTTACTGTCGTCAGTATCGGGCAGTGCTAACGATATATGGGGGCACGTTGACCTTAATACTCAAAGGGAATATGCCATCGTAGGCATGCGGGCAAGTATTGCGGTGGTAGATGTTACTGAGCCTACTTCACCTGTTGTGGTGGGCGAAGTGCAAGGCCAAAGCACCTCATGGCGTGACGTAAAGGTTTATCAATATTACGACAGTACGGCAAATCGCTGGCGCGCATATGCGTATTCAAGTGCTGACAGCGTAACCGAAGGCTTCACCATTATTGACTTGAACGACTTACCTAACAGCGTAAGCCTGCTAAGACGCAATACCGACGACAATCGCGCTCACAATATTTATATCTCAAACGTAGACTACACCTTTAACACAGCGCTAAATAATGCACGTGTGCAATTACACTTAATGGGTCAAGACAGTGATGGCGGTGCATTTCGTTCGTATGCCCTGCAAATACCGCAAACACCATCTGCTACCTATAAACCAAGCTCACTTAACCGCAACGACTACGCGCATGACGCTTCATCGATGTTGATTACCGATGAACGAGCGCAAAGTGAATGTAATAACGCTGAGGGCGACGGCTGTACAGTAATGCTCGACTTTAATGAAAACGAATTACGGTTGTGGGATCACACCAATGCCTCGTCTGTAGAAGAGTTGAGTAAAATAAGCTATGCCGATGTAGCCTATACCCACAGTGGTTGGTTTAGTGAAGATAAGCGTTTCGCTTTTGTGCATGATGAATTAGACGAGCGCAACTTCAGCCTTAATACCCGCGTTATGGTGTTTGATATTACGTCGCTTACCACGCCAATACTGGCGGGTACTTGGACAAGCGACAATACCACCATCGACCATAATGGTTATGTGCGGGGCAATCGCTATTACATGTCAAACTACGAGCGCGGCCTAACTATACTGGATATTTCAAACCCAGCAGCACCTGAGCAGGTTGGCTTTTTTGATACCTACCCTGCGTTTGACACCACCAATTTCAACGGCGCGTGGGGCGTGTATCCGTTCTTACCTAGCGGAAATATATTAGTGAGTGATATACAACGCGGCCTGTTTATTTTAAAAGACGACACGTTAGAAAATACCACGACAGTAGCGTTGAGTAACACTACTGCCACAACCACTGATGACACCACATTTACGCTACCTGTCATGAAAATGGGCACTGGCGCAGTTACGGTAAACTACGAGGTGATTAATGGCTCGGCCAACGCCGATGACGTGACGCTTGCAAGCGGCGAACTTTCGTGGGGACAAGACGACACAGATGCGCAAAATATTGCGCTAACCATTGCGCCAAACCGCGCAACAGAAAGCGATGAAATGTTTTTTGTACGTTTATATAACCCGCAGGGTGGCGGTATTACTCCGGGCCTAGGCTACGCACGGGTAACAATTGAGGGGGCTGAACAAACTGGCGTTGCCGAACTGAGTGTAGATGCAGTTACCGTACTTGAAACCGATGCTTCAGTAAGTGTTAACGTTACTCGACAAGGTGGCGCTGAAAGCGATTTAACCATTACCTACACTATAGAGAGTGACAGCGCTGTTGCTGGCGAAGATTTTGAAGCCCAGTCGGGCACGTTGACGTGGGGCGAGGATGAAACGCAAACTCAGTCTATTACCGTAACCTTATTAAACGACAGTATTGAAGAACCTCAAGAGCAGTTTTTCATTACCCTAAGTGCTGACGACGAAAGTCAACTTGGCAGCTTTAATCAAACTGTAGTCACCGTTAAAGACGATGAAAGCAATCAAGCCCCTGTAGTTAATGCTGGCAACGACTTTGCGGCGCTGCTTCGCACTTCGCAAACACTTCAAGGTAGCGCAACCGACCCTGAAGGTGCGCTAGTTGGCGTACTGTGGGAGCAAACCGCAGGGCCGCAAGTTACTATAAATGACGCAGAAACGGTGCGAGCGAGTTTTACCACGCCAGACAACGAAGCCACACTTACGTTTACCCTAACGGCTACTGATGAGTTTGGTGTAAGCACCAGCGACAGTATTTCGGTTGATGTTCAAGCCCCTGCCGAAGTGGTAGATTTGGGCAACGACACTGTATCAAGTGGCGGCGGTGGCAGTATGGGAATACTAAGCCTTACAGGTTTGGTCGCGCTTTTATGGCAACGTAGACGGCGTTTGACCAAAACCCTATAACTGCCCCATAAAGTACTTTAGAGCAATGCAAAGAAGCGGTACGCCCAGAGCAGAATATGTTCAATACGTACCGCTTCACGCAGCAACTTGAACAAAAATAAAGCAAACACATCACAAAGCCCTTAGTGGGGCGTGACAAGGCAAATAAAACTGCTTATACTTGCGCTCGCTTGTGATTGTTATGGCTAACAATTTCAACGCATCTTATCTAAATGGCCCTATAGCTCAGTTGGTTAGAGCATCCGACTCATAATCGGCAGGTCCCCTGTTCAAGTCAGGGTGGGGCCACCATTTCTCCTACTCTTCGACGATAGTTACTACTAACCTGATAAGGTTGGTGCTACCTCTGTACTACTTATTACCTTAGCACGCAAAATAAGACAAATACCTAAATATTTTGAATCACTTCTTTTTAATATCTAAGCCTAAGTGTAAGCCTCCACTAAATTAGTGGGATACCTTATTAGAGTTCTTCGTCGTAGGCCACGCCAAGAAAGAGTCCCTAGCTGACAATCTACTTGTGCCGATTGCTGCCGTTAAAACTGAATTATGTAGACGGGTGCTGTGTACGTTTAGAGAACCTTGCGATAAAGAATTTTACCACCTCATAGTACAGTAGATTTAACCCTACCGCATCTGCACACTGAGATACCAATCCTTGACAAGTGTGCCTTTGCTAGTAGCTCAATATTTTACCTATAAACGACCTCGGCCAGAGCAGGCATTGCTGAATCAATTAGTCAAACTGGTCGAAACCTCTAAGTATGGGTGTAACTAATTGGGGGAGGTTTACAATTGCTCATTTAGGTTTGCACCTAAGCGGCGTCTTCAAATTATAGCAGTCTCAGATAGCTCCAGTGTCTTTATATATGGCTTGACCTTTGGCTGCTGAGGTATTCTCACTCCCCAAGGGTACTTTAAAGTATGACTGCGTTCATATTGATACACTGTAATCGAAGGCAAATTTCGCTTGTCGTAAATCTGACCAAATCTGAATGCCACGCTATTCTGAGAAGCCAGAATCAAGTGGATGTGTTCTACCCCCTGCCCCGCAAGCTTTTTACAGTATTCGAAGAATTCACCCGCCAACCTAGACTGCTTTTGCTTTGACCAGTGATTGTTGCGACTAACATCATTTAACGAAAGATAATGATGGGGCAGCGATGGAAATGCAGAATTGATAGCAGCCTTGTCTACCGGATATGAAAACGAAACAGCAATCACTGCGCCATTGCATGTCTTTTGATTTTCTACATCGACTCTGAATTGCTCACTATCATCATCACTATCAAGCTCTCGCCAGGCAGAAGCATCTCGATCCCAATCTATAATCTCTACTGACGATTCATCATCTAGTAAGTAACCCGTCAAAAAAGCAAACGGTACGGGCATTATCCCACCGTAGATAACGTTGATGTCTGATACATCTAAAGAGTTTATTTTCTCTTTTAACGAATGCTTGAGATTAAAAACTTTATCTAATGCGATTTCAGGTTCACTTATAACGTTATCTATTAAGCGCTCTCTGATATCTACTAATATCGAATCCACCTGTATTTTTCTTGTTTTCCTGACATGCTCAGCTAACGACTCATCTTTCGTATCAACCAGGCCACGTTGTTCGATAACAATTGTTTTTCGCTTTTTTAAGATCTGATATTCGCTTCTATATCGGATAAGCTCCCATGCCAAGCTGATAAAAATTAGCGAAGCGCCCAACACAAAACTTATTAAAATGATCAACTTTGGAGTGCTTGAAGAGTGGTATTCTATTTCAAAAAAACCGTACTGCCCCTGATATGTGACCGATACTACCAAACTAGCGACTGCTGATAACCCGACCAACGAACCACCAATTTTGGCAAATACAAGAGCTGCTGTTCTTTTCCTGAATATGAAATCAGTAAAACTTCGAAAAAAATAGCTTAAGTCTTTCTTCATACTCAACTACCCTCTGAAGCGTGTTCTACACCACCGCCTTGCCATTCACCGCTGGCAAGCCAATCTTCGAAATAGAAAAGCCAGAGCGACGCCCATGGAACAATAGTCTCTACAAGCAACAGTTTAGAATTCCACTCACTTGCTTTGTTTTTACCCGATATATATGGCAAATAAAGGCACAATTGCGTCCCTTTTAATCGAGTATCGTTCGCATACGTATGCGGTATCTTTCTTCCATCCGCTAACTCTTCCAGACAAGGACTTGTTACTATACATTTAGGTGACTGACCCAGCGTATAACTCACCGTCACCGAGTAGAACGCTGACCAAGGCGTGGGTCGCAATATCCCCTCCCAGACAACTGTCCTGTCATGATCAGTGATGCGTGCATCGCCATTACAATGTGCGTTAAGCGCTAGAAATTGCTCTTTTATGCTTATGTCAGGATAGGCAAGCTCGAACAGCGCTCTCTCACTCACCGCCATAGAATCTATTCTTCTTAACAGGAACAATGGGATTTGTTTTGGCTGTCACTGCTTTTACAGTTTTAGGTGCAGCAGCTGCAATTGCTCCTGTTCCTAACACAACACCTAAATTACCTTTCTCACGGCTAGCAGATACAGTTTCGACGATGCTTTCCCGGGCCGCTTTAACTGGACGCTCTCCCAATGCCTCGGATAGAGATGCAAACATGACGTTCATACCTTGATTACTTGCTCTAGCTAGCTCTTCTAAATCATGTATGGCCGCCTTATGCCATTCAAAAAATCCTTGCCTTAACTTCGGCCCTTCCATTTTTTCTTTGCGATTCCACTTCTCCGCGTAATTTTCCTCATGCATGCTTGGGTTCTCAACCCGGTATTCATCGTTAGCCTGTTGAATGAAAGTTGGCATCAGTTCTAAAACATCCAACAGCACGTCAAGTTCTGATGAGAATGTTTTGCCTAAGCGCACAATATGGAGATAGGCCAGAGTAGCCAACGTTGTGAGTAGTACTGAAATAGGCTTGTATTCACCATAGCGATTATCTTCGCGAGCGGCCCAAACATCTCGATGACGCTTGATGACCTGGATGATGCGGTTCAACAACTTTTTATCATTCTGATCCGGAAAATCCTTAATCATTTCAGCGCTTAAAGTTTCACGAAAAGACTGCGTCCGCATAATTTTTGGAAGTAGCCCACAAGCATCGTCAAAACATAACGCGAAACCTTCAGGGTTGGATTCCTTAAATTGAAAGCGCTTATCAACTACCCATAGGGGCTGCCCCCTTAATTCCTCAGCCGTATATTCGACCGCAGGTGTGATATCAAGGTGGTAGTTGCCCGAATAGTTTATCCTGAAACCTCTTGCTAGCGGTTCAGCAAGCGGTCCATACACCTTACTTGCTTTAAGATGTTTCCAAACGACATCGTTGATCTCGTCTCGTGTAGCATTACCTGCATTGGGAAGAAAAAGAATAAGATCGACATCGAACTCTTCTTTTGTCCGCGGCTTAACAGTTGTTCGCAGACGTATTGAGCCTTGCGGATAAATTTCAGCGTCCTCTAGCAAAGGATGTTCGCAGCCAGCCAGATAGTTGCCTACCCCGTTATATGCAGATTCAATCTTTTCTAAGTCAGAAGTTCCCAGATCAAGCTGGTCCAGCGCAAGATCAATTGCCTCCATTAGAAATGCTTTCTGTGGTACTTCTAACTGGCGTGCTGCATTAAATTGAATCATACAACGGAACTCCTATAACTTGCCTAACAGTGGAAGGCTCTTCGGTGTGCATCCGTCAGCAATTAAATGGCTGATGTAGGCTACACCACCGATTAGTAGCACGCCACGGAGCACCTCTTTTAGTTTGCTATCCGGCTCCCAGGAATAAACTTTCTTAACCCCTGCCCCTACAGCAACTAACATTGCCAGACTATGGAAAAATTGACGGTGATGTGGATTGTGAGCTGGCTCTAAGATATCTGGTAACCTTGCGGCGACCGCACCTAGAATTGGAGCAACTGCCAGATTATGAGTGAATTCATTTGGCCTTTCGTCACCGGCCATAGCGATAGTACAGCTAACAGCACCTATCGCCATGTGAGCATGTCTATTTGGCATTATTTCTTGTCCTTTGGTGGGTGGGGATCGTTACCGTAGCTGTTGCCAGCCCTAATTCTTCCGTCTCGTCCGTGCACCTTAGTATCAGATTGCTGATTGCGTGCGATATCTTGAGCAATATCTATTGCTTCGCGTTGCGTTTCAGTTACACGAGTCGCCCGGCTGTTGCCTGCTCCTCTCACCGCCCACCCGTCAGGGTGTTTGACCACATGTTGATTTTTTCCTCTAGACATTACTGTCGCCTCTATACCGGTTAAATGTAAATTTATTGTGAATTTATACACTACTATAAATATCACTAGCACAGATCATATTTCATAGTGCCACTTCGATCAAGTGGATCTACAGAAAATATTTTAAGCAGTCATCACACGTATTTTTCTTGATATGATTACCCGATTGATTATCATGTTCGAAAAATCCGAACATGAGGTTTTTATGGATTACCTAAAATTTGAAAATGAGAAAGGTGTTCAGAAAGCTGAAAGAATGCTGTTTATCGACTTTAGACTCAGATTCATAGGGACGATCAGTCGTAGCGACATAAGTGACCAATTTGGAATTATGGATGCAGCGGCCACTAGGGAAATATCCGACTATAGGGATCTGGCCGAAGAGAATGTCAAATACAGTCATAAGCTCCGAGCCAACGCTATATTGGATACCTATAAACCAGTTTTCGACATCAGTGCAGAAAAGGCACTGGGTATGCTAGGTAATGGGTTCAATAAAAATCTATTATTTGAGGAGCCTCTAGCGCCTTACCAGCGTGTGGGAACATTCCCTACTCGATTAGACGTAGATCTCGTTGCAACAATCACACGGGCAATGAGCGCTAGAGTTGGGGTCAAGTGCAGATATCTTACAAGCAACAGTGACAATATTGGCGATAGAACTCTCTTCCCCACAGCAATATTTTACGACGGCAAAACATGGATGTTTAGAGCTTTCCATAAAGAAAGCGAAGGGTTCAAAAACTTTCATTTTATTAGACTAGATGCGACCGAAATACTGGGGGATGAACCTGCACCACACCACGCGACCATCGAAGCAGACGGAGATTGGAACACCAAGCTCCCATTGACCCTTAGACTGCATCCAGGTCTTACGGACAGAAAAGAAATTGTCGTACGGAAAGATTTCGGGTTGGATGATAAAGACGAATTTACATATTTTGAAAGAGCCGCGCTGATCTACTATTTAATTGAGAATTGGAGCATTGATGTATCCGAAAAACCTTCTGCTAAAAAGCACGGAAGCTATAATTTTCAACTTATGATGCCGGAAATCTTCAAGCAATATAAAGGTACGGAGAGGATTTTTGATATCTTCGGTTAGATTAATTCATTGCCCGGCGAGGTGCTATTTTGATTTAGCGAACGAAGCATTATCTTTATTGTAATAGACAATCGGATTGATAAGCGTATTGATAATACTAACGTGGTTGTTCGGAAGTCGATAATGTTTTGGGCGACCTTCTTTGAAGCTTGTTGGTTCATTCACAGTCAATGTGATAGGCGCAGATCCATCACGGTGTTAGCCAAACTTGCTATAAAATAACCAACTCCGTCCTAATAGCGTAAAATGCTCATTTCTCTTTCGCGGAAATGCGAATAAAGGGAACAGTTTATAAGCCGACATAATCATAAAATAAGTGAAGCTTTCCCAGAGGAACAGTGAGAAGGATAAATTAGGGTTGTTCTGAGGCCGTGGTGTGTCAGGAATTGGCATTGACTTTTAATATAAAACGGCTGCTTGGTACGTATAACGGCAGTTGGCGCATTGATTACTTGATGGAGTCAATGCGCGAATTTTTGACATTCCCACGACTGATAATAACCTTTGCATTCTTTGACTTTCAGTAAACTAGCAATGATGGCACTATGGATAAAAACGAGCACACGCTAAACGAGCAATTTGCTCACTATTAAATTGCTAGGGCTCCAATCGAACATCGGATTTTCGAGGAACAAATTATGAATATCCCACAAGGATTAAAAGGAAGATATGCGTATCATTTTACTTTGATCGATAATCTAGAATCGATCATTGATAGTGGTTTGTTGTGTACAAACTTAAAGGATGCACAGGGTGTATCTCACGAAGACATTGCTGAGAAGGGGATTCAAGGGAGAAGGAGCACTATGCCTGTACCGTGCTCTGGAGGAAAATTTGTTCACGACTACGTTCCTTTTTATTTTTCAAAAAAAACATCCATGCAACTCGGTGTTATAAATAAGAAGAATGTAGACCAGCCCCTACTAATATACTTTGCAGTTCCGATAGAAATTATTGAAAAAAAAGTTGGCGTTGTTTTTACTGACGCATCAGCAAATACTGATATTCCACCAAATTTCTACAATTTATCGTCAGTAAATATGCTTGATTCTTTAAATTGGGACGCCATTGATGACAAAAAGTGGGGGTGTCCAACGGAAGAGTATCGTCATCAGAAAATGGCAGAGTTGCTTGTGCCTGGCGGCATTCAAATTTCTGAAGTCTCTTACATTATTATCTGGAATGAGTGGATAAAGGGAGAAGTAGAAAAAATATTCCAGGGCAAAGCGGTACAATCTCCCAGCCTAAAATTTGATGAAGATCACTATTATATGAATTTTTATGACGGTGGCAGGCAGTCAATCATAACTGGCCCGAGATTTCTAAAACATGAAGTTGATCAGACAATTTCAGATATATGTAAGAACACTAATGGTCCGAAGAAGTATGAAAGTATTCGCGCCTCATTAGAGGCTATAGCGCGTAACTTTTCATCGATAAAAGAACTTGATGATATTGATGGATTAAGAGCCAGCTACGGGCCGCATGCCGACGATGTTGGCACACATAGCAGAAAAGTAGCTGCTGGCCTCGATCAGTTGTGTGAATATAATGAGCTATCAGACGAGGATAAAGAAATTGTTCTTTTATCAGCGTATTTGCATGACATAGGGAAGGGTCCAAAATCACGATGGGGACAAGATGGCATGACTCGGGCTGATAACGATCATGCGGTGAAGTCTTTGCCTATGTTAAAGCGAATCCTCACTGAGGATATTGGAGGGCTTAGTGAGGAATCAATAAGGAAAATAGTGATTTTGGTAACCTATGATGATCTAATTGGAGATATTGTTGCCAGAGGGCGCGATGAGAAGCAATTGGCCGACGTGATTGAAAATGAAAACGATCTAAATATGCTTATCGCTCTTGGTAAGGCAGATATGAACTCAATCAATATGTATTGGGTAATGTCTCATGGGCAATCGATTGAGACTCTAAAAAGCAGAATGCTTCAAGTTTTAGGGTGCAATAGTCCATGCTAGAGTTTGTTAAAGGTGATTTCTTCGATTTTGATGCTGACATTAGAATCAATACGGTCAACTGCGTGGGCGTCATGGGTGCTGGTGTAGCACTAGCTTTCAAGAAAAAATACCCTGAGATGTTCAAGGAGTATGCTCGGGAATGCAAAGAAAAAGAAATTGCACCTGGAAAACCTACTGTTTGGAAGGAAGGAGATATGTTTTCGAAAGGGATTGAAATCATAAATTTTCCTACAAAAAATCATTGGAGAAACCCCTCTAAATATGAGTATATCGAAGATGGCCTCATCTGGCTTTCTAATTACTTGAAAAATAAAGAAGGGTTGACGATAACATTACCTGCTCTTGGATGCGGACATGGAGGCTTGGATTGGGGGGAAGTTAAGCGACTTATCCTAAAATACCTTAAAAAAACTTCAAACAATATTCTTGTGTTTGAGCCTGAAGCGTCAAAAAATGCTGGAAAAAATCTGTCAATCACGCCTGAAAAAATATCTGAGCTTAAGAGTCTAGGTGTGAGTCTTGTAAGGAAGAATGAAAAATATTATCCGATTGGATTGACACGCTATACAGAGAAAGATCTCTGGGTTATAGGGAACTTAACCACAGAATTTGATATTGCCATAATCTCTGGAACAAAGCCTAGCGAGGAAGAAAAGTCTGTCGTAAATGAGCTTATAAACTATTGCGAGGTTAACAATCATAGCGTTTTGTTTGGTGGCTCTGCATTCGATAAGCGAATGGCTACAGTTGCTATGAAAAAGGGAGTGAAAACTGGGGTTTTCTTGCCGAGCGGTATATATAATTCTGCTGAGAAAATGCTTAAAAATAAAGTGGATGGACATCTTTCCATTCTTTCCATAGGCGACCCTTTTACAGTATTCGATAAACGAGAGTATATCCCATCTGTTCTTAGTCGTATGTTTATCTGTAAGTCGGTCATCTTTACAACTGATAGACTTAAATGGGTTAAAAAGCAAAGCGGTATTATTTTAAAAAACAAAATACACTCATATTTCGTTAAATATGAAGAACTTCAGGACGATGATTATTTGGCTGCTAACAGTATAAATTCTGAACCAATAAAACGGATTGGTTTTGATTTTTCAATAGAGATAAAGCCCTAACAAGCTGCTGATGTCGGACTGGTAAAGGCTCCGGCTTCGCTACCGGTTTTACCAGCGGCAGAGCCCAGTATTCAAACGATGAAGGTCTTCGGCTCGCTCTTGAGTAAATGCTAGGACAAGCAGCATTCAGTAAATTCTAGTTAGACTAGATAAACTTCAGTTATCTCGGGCCTAAAATGCCCCATTTCTTGTGAAACCGTTTCCAGAGCTTGAACACGCCTATACCCTAGGGCTAATAGCTCCCTCATCCGTTCTCGCGCATAGCTATGTCGCAAGCCATGGGCACCTGTAGAGAAAAACAGAGCGCGTTTAGATGCTTTACTGAAAGAGTCAGACCATCTCTTCCCTGCCCCAATATCATAACGCTGTAGGTAATTAATTTTCCGGTCTTTGACGGTTACTGGATAATTAAATCTGCGCTGTTCGAGCTGCACGACCAGGTCGTTAGGAATTAGTACGTGGCGTATCAACCCACCTTTACCCTGAACCGTGTACAACTGACCTTCCCGTCCAGCCCATTTTGAGTTTAAAGCAGGGCGTTCCTCAGGGTTTCGCTCTTCTGCTCTGGCAAGAGTTAGAAGCTCATCTATCTTGAGCCGTATTAGTATATTGGTTTGATAGTAGCATCCGTATCTACAAATAAATCATTTTTTGTGCATTTATGAGCTAAATTGTTGTGCCTGCTTTACATTTGTTCTGAAACGACCACATCACATATTAAAGCCGGTTAGAAATATTGAACTAGCAAAGCGCGCGGAATGGTCATTGATAAAATTATCACCAGCGCGCAAGATATTTAGGACCCTTTTGATTAATAACTGCCACTTTTTTATTAAAGGAAACGATGAACTTTTCAGGAAAAATTTTAGGCTACGACCCCGGCGGAAATGGTGTTCATGGTGTGGCTATAGCTACTCTTATTTGTAATAAAGTTAAAGATTTAGAAGTACAGACTTTAGCTACCGCTGAGGATGTGATTAAGCTTGCTTCAGCGGCACCTCGGTTAGATGTTTTAGCCATTGATACACTAACTGCCTTGTCTACTGGCTTAAGTGGTTGGAGACCTGCAGATCGTTGGCTAAAGAAAAATTACAAAGAAATAACACACAGCATTGCATCAGCAAATAGTTTATTCGGCTCTATGGGACTTAATGGTATATCTGTCATGGCGGAACTGAGAAAACAAGACCCAAGTATTAGAATCACCGAAACACACCCTAAAGTCCTATATTTTGAATTGTCAGGTTGTAAATATGACTATAGGTATAGCGCCCAGAAAATGAATCACTTATTAACTAAATTATTAGGAATTCAAGTCCATACATCTAACGACCATGAGTGGGATGCTGTAGCTTCAGTTTATTCAGCAGTTATGGGTTACTCTGGCCAGTGGCATAATAATCTTCATGCTCTTCCCGTGGAAGAGACAGAGCGTTTAGTCAAGCCAGTTGGTGACACAGAGTACTGGTGGCCCTCCATATAATTGCTATAAGATATTTATCCGGTATTTTGATGAGATAAGGGCATTACAGACGAAAGCATTGGTTATAAAAAAGCCTCTTCGATAAGAGGCTTTCAATTTTCAGTAGGATGTTTGCTCCATTCTGTAGAAAAGATAAGCACTACCAAATAGTGCAATCACTACGAAATAGATAAATAGATCCGTTGTATACCAGGGCAGGTTGAATCCATTTGCGTCTGAAGTAATAAAGATTTGACCTCGGCCCACTGCATTTGCTTTAGCGAGCATTAGTCCTTTACCTTCTATAAACCAGAAAAATCCGGCAGCAACAGAAGCTACCGTTAGAGGAAGCCATTGGATGTAGAACGCTGCTAAAGCGATTGCCAGGCATACTACAAAGGTCTTGATTGAAGCAATAAGTGCATCCAATGGGATACCCGTTTGATAGCCAACAAACCCTAAAACAAAGACTATAACTAGCAAGAACAAGCCAAACGCACTGTTATTTTTATTCATAATATTCACTATATTCATGCGAATCAGGATGATTCGCTTCTGACAGAAATAGTGTATTACTAACTCTGTTTCCAAAAGAGCATAAAATCTAAAATTCGAGAGAAAAATCACTCTAAAAGCTAATATTAGGTACGTTGGTGGCTAGATTGACACTGTTTACATTGAAAAATGTAAAGCAAAGTTCCACTCTGAGATTCCCCCTCCTTTAAATAGTTGATAAGACTGGTAGAGTTTTGGAACGGTAAAGGTGTTTGTAATGCGCTTTTACAACTATCAATCAGTTGCTGACGGACTAAGCGTTGCTCAGAATCCGAAGACATCTCATTTAGTAAAAGCTAGTACTTTTTAAGAGATACCAAAATATTCGGCTATCATCGACTATTCTATACGATCAAAGCTGACATGAGCTCTAGCCGCTGCTCTTTGCTCAAATTTGCTAGCTGCTTTGAAAGTTGTTCGAGGGAATTTTCACCACCACCGCTTTTACCTCCAGCATATTCAAACAATCGCAGGCAGATTCTATTTGCTGGTTCCCTCAACTCTTCTGCCGTTAGCACGGTATAGCCAGCAGTAACATCGCTACGACTGGTCTTGTGGTTCAGTAGCCGTTTCAAAGTGTAAGTACCAACTCCAATAGTTTCGGCAACTGAACAGAAAGTACGGCGAAGGTCATGCAATGTGAATGAGACATCAGCCCGTTCGTTCATCTGTTGGATTATCTTCTTAGGCTCCACCACTCTGCCATGTTGATTGTCTGCACCAAAAACAAAACCCGAAACGCGGTACTCTGCCCTTCTCATAAAGATTTCCTTTAGTGGCTTGGTGATTGGCAGCTCCAGCCCATGACCATTTTTTGTATCATCTAAGCAAAATAATTGATCGTCCAAAAATACGTTTTTCCATTCCAGCTCAAGCAACTCTGTTTTGCGCAGTCCGGTAAACGCCATAAACTCGACGAAGTCACATACTGTTGCAGTAAAATCTTGACGATAGGAAATGGCTTCCTCACGCATCTCATTAACTACCTTAAGGAATGGCTTTAACTGTGAAGGTCGAAGCCTTGTCTGTTTGCGGGCTACGTTGTTCCAGCAACGTTTTTCAGACAGAACAGTAACAGGGTTATGAGGGAATAAAGTTCTGCCGTCTGAGGATTTATACTCAGCTCTGGCGAAATTAAAGAGCGCCCTCAATGTGCGCATGGCAAGATCCGCCTGTGCAGGGCTGCACTTAGTCAGTTCACAATGCCGACGATAGATGCGGTTTTCTGTAAGGTCAGCCATACGCTTCTTTGCCCAATCGTCAAAATAACAGTCCATCACTTGCTCGTAGCCACGTAACGTAGTTTCTTTAAGCTTTCTAGAGAGTTTATAGCTCTCGTAAACTGTCTCCAATGTGACTGAGGCGGCCCTTAAGTGACGTTTGCTATCGTTGGGGTTCATTCCATCAGCAATATCCGCCATAGCCTTCCTAGCCTGTTTACGAGCCTGTTCTAGAGAAATGGATGGAAAAGCGCCGATAGTTACCGACAGTGGCTTCTGTGTGCCAGGAAGCTTCTTGTATACCCGAAAGGTTTTTTTATTTGAGGGAAGAACGTCAATGATGAGACCTGGCATCTGAGCATCGTAATATCGAACCCGTTTATCTGAGCCTGACAGTTTTTCAATGGCCTGCTCTGTAAATCTGAATTTTGTTGCTGACATGCTGTGCTACCTCTGTGCTACTTTGAGCGCAAAATCTAATGCGCTGAATTGCTTAAAAAATTAAGCAACAGAGATAACAAAACCGCAATAACCTACTGATTTATATGAAACAATAAGTAATTAGCAGGTAAATAAAGTAACTATCGGTAAAGGCTCGGTTTGAGCCTCATAATCGGCAGGTCCCCTGTTCAAGTCAGGGTGGGGCCACCATTTTTCCTTTCAAGTAAGTATTGTCGAAAGTTTCGCGACATGCACATAGTCTTATAATTACAAGCGTTGACAGGCATCAATAGACAATTGGCAGTCATTCGGTCTTGAGCCTAATTCAGCTCAAAGTAGGGTTTTTGAATTTTTTGACGAATACCTCAGGCCAGTCGCCGGCATTGTTATATGGGCCAAATAATCGAACGGTATACTGAAACTCAGCCTTTAGCTGCTCCATCTCAGACACCTTTTCCCTTTTTGCACAAAGCCCCAGTTATCCTGACTACACATTATAGCGACCCACAAGCGCCTCAATAGTGTCTGGGGTTGCTCCACGCAGTGTTAGTGGTTTTTAATATTGTGCGTGACTATCCAATGCGTTTGATTTCGATTTCTGCACCTGATATTTTTTGTGGTCTTTTAACTTCACTCAGTATCGATTCCAACAGTGGTAACATATAGTTTAGCTTTCTGCTTTTAATCATGAAATTCCACAGGGGTTCGAACTTTTTCCATCCGCCCATATAAAATAAATGTTTAAAACTGTGCTTGAGTGAATCGTGATTAAAGCTGGATTTGAAAATATTTGACCAGCTATAGAACTCCTTGTAGGCCCAGTCATATCCCGCCTTTAACTCTTCTTCCGATAAGTTTTTGGTTTCATAGACCACATGTCTGGTGTCATAGAGGTCCCAATTATCGGTTTTTATTC
This sequence comes from Alteromonas sp. 009811495, assembly GCF_028865455.1. Taxonomy (NCBI): domain Bacteria; kingdom Pseudomonadati; phylum Pseudomonadota; class Gammaproteobacteria; order Alteromonadales; family Alteromonadaceae; genus Alteromonas; species Alteromonas sp. 009811495. The sequence goes on along the minus strand of NZ_CP113972.1, from coordinate 954,812 downwards.
GACCTTCCTCTTGCATCCTTTTGTATAGGCCGGTTCCAGGGTAAGGGGTCAAGATGTGATAGGTAGAGGTTGTAAGAGAATTCTCAACTCCCCAGTCTACGGTTCTTCTAAAAACATCCTTGTCATCATAATCCAATCCAAAAACAAAGCTTCCGTTAATCATTATGCCTAGTGAATGTAAGCGATTAACAGCTTGTTCGTAGCTACGCTTTAAGTTCTGGCGCTTGTTACTCAGGCGTAAGTTATCATTTGAGAATGTCTCAAATCCTACAAACAGGCTTCTTAAGCCTGCTTCTGCGGCCTTTTCAATCAAGTTTCCATTAATTATGGAATCTACAGTAGCGGCTCCCTGAAACACTCTGCCCATACCCTTCATGCCTTCAAACAACTCAGAAGCAAACTTTGGGCTGCCCAGCAAATGATCGTCCAAAAAATATAAATGCTTGCCTGGTAATCGATCTATCTCGGCCAACGCATCGTCTATCTGCTGGGTGTAAAATGACTTGCCTCCGGTGAAAAAAGCATCTTTGTAACAAAAATCGCAAAGATGTGGGCAGCCTCTCGTGACCACAATTGAATTCGGCACTAAATAGTGACTGCGTTTTATCAAATCTCGCCGAATTGGAGGGATTCCGACTAGGCTCCTCACATGAGACTCGTAGACTTTTTTAGTTTTTTTTGCTTTAAAGTCTTTCAGAAATTCCGGGAAGGTTTCTTCTCCAGGCCCCAAAAAAATTGAATCCGCGAATGGCATTGCTTCATGTGGTAGGGACGTTACGTGCAGTCCGCCTAGCGCTACAAAACTCCCTTTAGCCCTGTAGTGTTCCGCTAGCTTATATGCTCTGTAAGCGTTGGTGATGTAGACCTGAATGATGACCAAATCTGGATCGTCGTCTATGTAGAGATCTTCTACATGTTGGTCAACCAGATCTATTTCATCATCCGGTGACAAATATGCAGCTAAGGTCGCCAAGCCTAAGGGTGGAAAAAGAGAATATTTTATGGGACGCCAAAAAGGTGATTCCGCTTCAGCGAGCGCCGGAAGTATTAGTTTAACTTTCACTTAAGCGCTCCATTTGCAAAAATCATTCTTCTTACTTTTGTTTTACCAAAAATATTCATGGTGAAAGACACAAGTATTATTTTTAAATCCAGCGATAGTCCATAGCTTTTAATATATTGCTTGTCCCAGAAAATGGATGTTTTTTTGTGTTGCCCTCCATAAATCTGTGCAAGTCCCGATATACCTGGCTTCACGTTCCATCTGAAATCATAAAATTCTCTATCCCACTTTAAACGCGCTATGTCTTCAATAGTTAATGCTCTTGGCCCAATGACACTCATGTCACCTTTGAGCACATTTACAAACTGGGGCAACTCGTCTAAGCCTGACTTTCTGAGTATTTGACCGAGTTTGGTAGGCTTGTTTTCAACCAGCGTTTGAAATTTGAGTATTTTGAAGGGCTTCTTGTTTTCGCCAATTCGAGATTGGGTGAACAGGACTGGGTGTTTAAAAAAGTAGATGATGAGGCATGAAATTATCAATGCCGGAATGATGAAAATGATTATGGCTACAAATGACATTATTATATCGAAAATCCGTTTCACCAATGTTCCCAAGCTACTTTATATGGTCGTAAATCGAGTGTGCACTAAAGAGTCCTGACTTTCAATTCTGTGATATTGCACTTCTCTAAATACCTAAGATAACTGGAGTTGTGTGAAACTAATGCGTAAAGACCGAATGCGACAGCCTGTAAACTAAGTTTCATCCATTCAGTTAGTCATCAGCCTTTTTTCGCCGCTCGAACTTTTGGCGCAACTCTTCGGTTCTCCTCAATCGGTCAAGTATGATCTTCCTTTCCTCTTCGGGTGACATTTCTTTTTGTTCAGATTCAAATTCTGGAATGCTGTTTTCAGGTGGGTAGCTGGATTTGTCGGGGTGGTGAATAAGTTCAGGCTCTTGGTGGCGTTTTCTATGGGAACGTTTGACCCAAATTGCGGCCCCAGCCATCAGTGCTCTCTTTTCTAAATCAGTTCATAGCCTCTGGATTTTTAAAGGATTAAACTAGATCCCACAAACTTGTGGGTTCCAGTGTGGGACTGAATTCTGGGTATTTGAAAATCAACAGGTTAGGTTAGCAATCCAAATCCAACATCTGACTTTTCCGATTAGGCAATAAATTATCCGCCAAAAATCCAGCATCATATTGAATTGACAGTGAATTCAGACATCCTATTAGTATAGGATTTATCGTGATAATTGGTGAATAATGTAAAAGTCAGGCTTTGTAATATGTGGACAGTATTGCCCAAGTCTGAGAAGCAGCTATGCACAAGAAGCGGTTACTTGATCTCCTTTAAATGAAGGTCCGCTGAAGACAATAAGCTGTTGCTCAAATTTTTAATCAGAGCGCAACTTTATGCCAATATCAGCCATTCAAATACAATAGTTAACCTAAACAATATTTTCATGGTTGCTTCTTAACAACAAAAATCATGGCAATTAAATTTATAGATGTTGATGAAACCAGTCGGCTAACCCTCTCATGGCGGCAGGTTTGGTTTTAGGGCTCCAACCATGTCCTTCATTCTTATAAATACTAAGTCTATGAGGATGCTCTGATTTTTCTAAAGCATTAGCAAGCCATTTGGCATTTTCTACAGAAACACGGTCGTCCTTATCACCATGTTGTATCAGTATTGGCACACCTTTATCTAATTTATCTACCCATTTAACTACCGAACGCTTACCTAACTCTGCTTCTTTATTAACGTCGTAATTTGGTATTCTAACTTTGTAGACATTTTCCATTGATTGCCTGAACTCTAATTCTCGTAACAGATCCGATGCGCCCGCTATGGAAGCAACAGCTTTTACTTCAGGCATTCTTTGCATAGCTAAAAAGGTTTGCATACCACCTCTACTTGAGCCATACATACCAACCTTAGATGAGTCTGCACCTTCAATATAAGGAATGTATTTTGCCAGTTTGACTACGTCCAACACATCAGAACCGCCAAATTCGTCATATTTCCCTTTAACCACTTCTTTATCAAACGCTCCCCGGTATTGGCTACCTATAATTACAAAGCCTTGTTCGGCCATAGGAAACAGGTTTGCCATCATTGCTCCAAACACCACCGCTCCATAACGACCATTGCCACCTCTGTTGTATATTAAAACTGGCAAGTCTGTTTGACCTTTAGGTTTTATAACGTATCCAGATACTGTAAGGTTACCTACTGGGTATTTGAAAACCGTGCACTCAATTGATTCTTTATACCGATCAAAACTTTCTTTAGAGAAAACTTCTTTGAATTTGGCTAAACGCTGTTCTAACTCTTTAGGTGTTTTCGCTTTTCGCTGGCTACCCTTGGTGATCATGGCTAACCAAGAATCATAATTAACAAAGGGACCTGAAAAACAATCTCGGTGAGCAAAAGTCTCTTTGTCGGAAAGTATTTTTTGCGCGAAACTAAACCGACTCAACAGCAAGCTTAGCAATAAAATTAATAACAGCGATTTTTTCAAGATAATTCCCTTTAGTTTAAATTACTGAAAATGCAGCAGATAGAAAACAATCACTATCGTTATTTCCTATCAAAAAATGGTAGGTTTAACGCCCCAAATTAAGTAGCACAACTAACTGTTGTTCGATTATTACTGTGTTTGCTCACACAATACCCCAATGTCTGTTTTACGTACACAATGGCCTGTCAGATTTGGTTCTGTTATCTAAGATTTCAGATCAAGTTGGAATTAACTCGATTAATTACGCAAGGGCTGTTTTTAGGTTTTCTGTTCTTAGCATTCGCATGACATCAACGCTAACCATGTGCAGAAAACACTGCCTCACCAACCACAGAAACACATCTCCACTTTTCGCTGTAATACTTGCGAAAGAAAGCTTTATTAGTGTGAGCACAGACCACTATGATAAAACTATAGAATCGCTTGCAAAAAACTAATTAGATAATGTTATGAGTGGAATGATTAACTCAACGTGGTTGAGAACCTTCAGTGTTCTTGCTGATACAAAAAACTTCAGACTGGCAGCGGAAATGTTACACATGACGCAGCCTGGCGTCAGTCAGCACATCGCCAAGTTAGAACAATTTCTGGGTCAAAAACTAATTGTTAGAGACGGTAAGTCTTTTGAAATGACACCAAAGGGTTTTGATGTCTTGGAGTATGCTCGCGAACTTATCCAGAACGAACAGCAGTTACGAGAAAGAATAAGCGATGATGATCCTTTTTCAGGTCTATGCCGAATATCCATGCCTGGTGGCATTGGCAACTTAATCTACCCCTGGTTACTAGACTTACAGGTTAAATTTCCAAGCCTTACTATACACATTGAATTTAACCCGACGAAAACTGTTGAGCAGCTAGTTGCTGACAATCTTTGTGACATTGGGCTTGTTACTCACGAGATAAACAACGGCTCTATAGAGCGAATGCCATTTTTATCCGAAAAGTTATGGTTGGTCTTACCTGAAAACATAGAATGTACAAGTTTCTCTCAACTTCAACAGTTAGGCTTTGTAGACCACCCAGATGGAAAAAAAATGGCAGAAAAAGTTCTACCTCTGATCTTTCCCGAAGAGTTTACTGGTTCTGATAGGATGCACGTTTCAGCCTACACCAACTCGGCACCCAAAATATGTCACCATGTTGCGAAAGGAGTCGGCTATACCGTACTGGATGAGTTTATGGTTCGTCTCAGCCCGGAATTTAAAAAGCTTAAAATTGTAAATTCCGATAGCATTTCATCTGACGAAATTGCCTACATTTATAAGGGCTCCTGGCCACTTCATCCACGAAACCGCTATATTATTGATTATCTTAACGAAAGAGCGAAGCACTACCTACAACAGCAGAGTCGGTTTTAATTCCTCCCGACCAATAACATTATGTTATCAATGCAATACCAATTGATAATTATATTTTCATTTTTACTCTTAGTAAGCTCCCTCCCGTCTTGTAATTCATAAGCCGACGAAGGAGTCTTTATGCAAAATGCATTAATCATTAACGCACATCATCCCTATCCATTTTCAGAAGGTAAACTGAACGCCGAGCTAGTTAAAAGAATTGAGAAAAACCTATCTGCAAAGGGGTTCGAAATTGAGCACACTGCCACATCTGAAGACTACGATATTGAAAAGGAGTTGGAAAAACATCGCTGGGCAGACCTGATTATTATTCAGGCCCCACTAAATTGGTTCAGCGTGCCATGGCTAATGAAAAAGTATATGGACGATGTCTACACTGCTGGCCTAGATGGTACTGTTTGTAATACTGACGGAAGAGTGTCGGAAAAGCCAAAAGAGAATTATGGCACAGGGGGAACCCTAAATGGCAGAAAGTATATGCTCTCGATGACATTCAATGCCCCAGAAGAAGTATTCGACAATCCCTCTGAATATTTGATGCAAGGTAAAAGCGTCGAAGATCTTATGTTACATATGCATGTTAATTATCGATTTCTAGCCATGGAGGCTCTCCCAACATTTGTTTGCTACGACGTAATGAAAAATCCGACTATTGAAGAGGATTTCGTCCGCTTAGAGGCTCATCTTGACCATCATATTCCCGCAAACAAATAAAAGGAGAAAGTAATGAAATATGTTTTGATTACAGGCGCAAGCGCCGGAATTGGCATGGTTATGGTTATGGTTATGGTTATGGTTATGGTTATGCATTAATTAAGGCATAGAGTCCGACTCTTCTAAAGATCGTTCAAAATATACAGCCGCGTCTTTGCTCGCTGAGTACGCATACGATTTGTTGGTAAGCGACCAATAGACGTGTGAATTGGTCACTAAAATGCCAATAAAAAAACGGGCTAGACTCAAAAAGCCTAGCCCGTTTTTACGTCGGGAACTCAGTACTTAACTTTCGTTATTCGGGCACGGTTTCAACTAGCACTACAGGTGCGCCAGTATCACTTGAATCAATGGCAAAACGCAGTGTTTGCGATTCGCTTACCCTTAGCTGAATGTTACCTGCACCTTGCGACAAGGTTAGCGACTCACCTACATTAATCGCGCCGCCATTACTGCCTAAGTTGGGCGACGACCAGTTGGCTTCGGCCACTTTAAACTCATGGGTGCCCGCGGTAACCGTGAAGCTTATTGCATAAATACCGGCACCTTCGTAGGTCATGGGTCGAGATGTCCCCCAATCTCCCATAATACCGCGCACGTATAGGGTTGTATCACCATAGGGGGCTGGTACTGCGTTGGGGTCTTGCGTCGTAATGGTGAGCACAGGATTGGCGTCGTTAGCAGCATCTAGCTCGAAGGTATAATCCCCGTCACTAATAATATTAAGCGAAAGGTTGTTACCGCCGTTGGTAAGCGTTGCCGACTGCCCCGCGCCCACGGTTATACCACCGCCTATGTTAGCAACATCAAAGTTTTCGTCTGCCAGTTTGAATTCATAACCACCCGACAGTAACCCAACTTCAATGCGGTATGTATCATTGCCGACATACTCAAGCGGCAACGAGGTATCCCACCCATTCATACTACCTCGCAAGTACACGGTCCTATCGCCATACGGTGGCAAGGCAGATAGCCCATATCCCTGCTCACCATTTTGTGGCTTCACAAAAATGGCAGTAGTCAATGCAGGCACGTTAAAGGTGCCATTACTAAATGTCGCACCTTGCACACGCTCATCGGCAGACGCCTGCTGGTTAGCGTGAAGCTCAAAGCCAACCGCATCGCCAATGGTAAAGCTTTGGGCGCTCTGGGTGCCGTTAAATAGCACAACTATGGCATCGTTGTTTTCGTCAATATCAGTCAGGCCAATACCATCATCAAGACTCATCACAATAAGCCCTTGCACTTGCCCTTCTCCGATATTGTGAAAACGGATGCGCTGTGAAATATCCTGCGCACTGGTTAGTCTAAATAGCTTGCTGGAAGCACGTACATTTAAGAACTCTTTGAATAATGACGAAGTTAGCTGAATATCTTCTGCGCCAAATTGCGAATTAGGGTTAGCAGATACTTGGCTAATTTCACTCCATCTTGCTTGGTTGTCTTGCGCTAGTGGTAACCCAATATTCCAGTTGCTCATGGTTTTGGTGAAATCAACACGGTTAAACCAGTCACCGGCGTCGTAGGTGTTGCGATCCATTGATTTAGAACGAATTAAGTCAGACCCCATGTGCAAAAACGGGATCCCTTGGCTTAATAACGGAATAGACAAGGCAACATTTTGCACGCGCACACGATCTTGTAACGACATATCAGCAGGCAAGCCATATTGAAGTTGATCCCACAGCGCTTCGTTGTCGTGCTTAGAAATGTAGTTAACGGTATCGGCAGGATCAATGCTGTAACCGGCAGGTTGTCCATTCCAGTTATAGTCATAAGCCGACAAGTATGAGCCATCGGCGGCAACGAACTGATAACTGCCTACATTGCCTACTAAACCAATTCTAATGGTATCTTGGTCGTGCAAGCTGCCACCTTGATTAAACAGTGCAGCACTGCGCACTGCTTCACGCTGCCTGTCAGAGAAGGTTCCTATCTCAGAGCCTGCCATATTTAGCTGTGCAGCTTGTTCAAAGCGACGATTGTTAACCACTTCACCGAAATTCCATCCCTCACCATAAAAGTAGGTGTCTGGATCTACGGCGCGCACTGCTTCGCGCGCGTCTAGAATAGCCTGTTTTGGAATATGCCCCATTAAGTCAAAACGGAATGAATCAAAACCAAAATGCTCTGCAAAACTAACAAGCGAGTCATTCATTAGCTTGGCCATCATTACGTGCTCGGTCGCTGTGTTTTCACAACAGGTTGAGTTTTCAATCCGCCCTGTTGTTTCGCTAAGGCGCTGGTAGTAACCGGGTACTACTTTGTCTAACACTGAATTGTCATACAATCCCGAAGACGCCGTATGGTTATAAACCACATCAAGCACCACACGTAGTCCCATTTCATGTAACGCTTGGTTCATAGCGCGCATTTCTACAATACGGGTTTCGCCATCTGGGTCGGTAGCATAACTTCCTTCTGGAGCCGCAAAGTGATGCGGATCATAACCCCAGTTAAATCCATCGTATGCACGCATCGATTCAACAAGAGCTTGAGCGTCTGTCGTACTTGGTGAATAGCTTTGTAATACCTCAAGTAACGTTGCGCTGTCATTTTCAATACCACACACAGGGGCCTGCGCATTTACGCTACACAATTTGCCAACGGTGTCGGTTATATCCACACGACTTGCATCGTCTTCACGTATGGTTGCAATATCGTTAGCAGGTAACATATGAAAGTGCGTAAGACCGGCGTTTTGCAGTGATTTAAGGTGTTGAACTGGCGCTGAGTTTGACTCAGTAAACGCCATGTATTTACCGCGATTCTCTTCACTGGTGCTTTCATCAAGAATACTGAAGTCTCGGATATGACTTTCGTAAATAATGATGTCTTCTGGATCACCTGCCAACGGCACTACATGGTTATCCCACCCTGCAGGTTTTAAGTCAGCATCGTCAAGATTCACAAACTGCGTATAACGCCCATTAGTCGACAGTGAAATAGAGTATGGGTCGGTCGTTTCTACCACTTCGATATTTTGGGTTAGCGGATGATAAACACTTAGCTCGTAGCGATAGAACTGTCTATCAAGGGTCGATTTCTCACCCGAGTAGTGCCAAATCCCTGTTGTAGCATCAAGCGTCATGGGTTGAGTGCTTTGCAGTACTTTCGCCTTGTTATAAACCTTCAAATTAACCGACTGCGCCGTTGGAGCCCACACCGACGCGGTTATAGTATCGCCGTTGTAAACTACGCCTAACTCAGCTTCGTCAGCATCATTAGCGTTACGGGTATACAGGTAGTCTAATACTCGTGGAATTTGCACTCGTGTTGAGTCAAGTACATTACCTTCAGCATCTTTTGCTACCGCAATTAGCTGACCTGTAAGCAACTGCTTAACATCTGCCTCACTAACATCTAGCGAAAAGCCTGCAAACCCGTTTAGATGAGGGTTCGCGCTGTAGTGACTTTGCTCTGCTGGCGCCAATGTCATTGGAATACGTGTGGCAGAATTTAAGGCCCCAACGTTAAGCAGTGAAACTCCTGCACTGTCGGCATCTAGGCTGGCGTCATTAGAATAGTAAAGGGCAATATCGGCAGCATCGCTGTGCGAGGTAAGCCACAACAGGGTATTATCATCCATCCAATGCGCTCTTGCGCCATCAAGAAATTGCGGACGACTGTCAAGCGGCGTGTACCAAAGTTCAGGAAAGCCATTAAACGTGAATGCTTGATTACCGTACTCTGGCTCAAAGCGACTATCAGCATCACCCAGAGCTTTGTCGTTACCTTTGTGCACAATAAAGTTGTAACATGCGGCTCCCGGTTCAACGGTTAAGATATAGTAAGCACCGTACTCTGGGTGAACGCCGTCTGCTGGGTACGGGTCTGGCCAATTGCTGAAATGCGTGCTTTGGGTGGTAGGCGCCGCGTAGTTACCGCACGCTTGCCCATTCCAAAGGTGCAAGCCCCAACCGTCATATTGACCATCCTCGCGGTTGTAAAACACTGCTATTTGATTTTCATCCAGTGTAAGTCCTGTACCACCTTCATCTTCCACAAAAGCATGCACACTTAACGACAGTGAAAAGCGCGCACGCTTCACCTCAAACCTTGCAGTAACGTTAGCGCTCTCTCCACTTCCAAGCGACTCTGTATCAAGTGTTATATAAGGCACGCCTTCCTCTTCGCCACTGGCATTTGCTAGCGTGTGGCTTGAGGCATCAAACATAATTCGGATAGGCCCATTTAATGCCGAGTCACCGGTATTTTGAATGGTAATAGTCGAAACGTACTGTCGGTTAATGCGGTCAAATACTGGTCGACTGGCGAATTGGGTTTCTGCCGATTCGGTTTGCTGCCAGTCGGCAAGCGAAGGGGCGCTGACCATTGCCAAAAATGGCAAACAAAAAATGGATGTTCTCTTCATAACCCCTCTCCTTATTTGGCAACGTGCTTACGGCGAAGCGCCAGCACACCTAAGCCTAACGCCAGCAGTAACGAAGTTTGTGGCGCAGGCACTTCTGCGCTTTCGGTCAGCGACACATTGTCGAAAGTGAATGTTGATGAAAATGATTCAATGTTATAGCCAGGCGCTAACATAAATTCGAGGTAGTAACCGTCGTAGGTGTTATCGATTTGTGTGCTAAAGGTACCGCTGCCATCTTCATATCCGAAAAGTAGCGTTTCAACGTCAATGCCATTGTTTAGCAACACAAAGAACGCATCTGAAAAATCGTCGCTTTGTAAGTCAAAGCCACTGTACAACCAATCAAAGCTTAAATCTAATTTTGTACCGTTTGCTACGCCTGACAAATTAAGTTGGGTGAATAGCGAATTAGAGATGCCATCCGGAATTAGGTTATTAGTGCTCAATTGAGCTGAACATTGTCCAGCATTATCAACAATTGCGAAATCACTGGTATCGGCAGGAGCTCCGAACCCATCCGAATCTAAACTCCAAGCGCTGAAGTCGCACGTTTGAAAGTCACCATTTGTTATGAAGTTTGCGTTTGCTTGCGCACTTAAAAAAAGCGCTGCGAAAGCGACTAAAGCCTTAATATCCATTTGCCCACCCTGTTGTTAAATATTAATTTCCAGATGTAAAAATATTGTTTACATCGGCGAATACTATTTAAACAACTAACGCCTTGCTAGCGCGAAACAGCGAAAAGTGGGCTGAATACGTATGCAATGCATACATAGGAGGAAGCTTATAAATTAATAACTTACGAATGTTTCTTAATGGACTGAGAGATAATTGCGTCAGTACGCTCCTGATCAATATTCAAAGCTGTAATCGGGAATGGAATGACAATACCCTCTTCATCGAAGCGCTTTTTAAGGGCTTTGATAAAGGCACTCTTGATAAAAAAACGATTGAAGTATTCGCGGGTTCTGAGCATCACCGTTAAATTTATACTGGAGTTGTCAAATGTGTGAAACAACACAAACGGCTGAAAGGTTTTAACGCCGTATTCATGCTTGGCCAATATGTCTTCGGCCACGGCCAAACACACTTTTTCCACCTGCTCTAAGTCAGAACTGTAGTGCACACCTACTTCAACTGGCACTGACAACTCGCGCTCTGGGTAGTAGTAATTGATCAACTTTGAATTAGACAACTTGCTGTTTGGCATGATCACAATGTTATTAGGCAACATTCTCACCCATGTAGACCGCCAGCCAATTTTCTCGACAAAGCCCTGTTCCCCGGAATCAAGTTCAATGAAATCGCCTATTCTAATAGGCTTGTCCATGACCAACTGTATACCTGAAAAGAAGTTTTCCAGCGTGGGCTGAAGTGCAAGAGCCACAGCCAATGAGGTGATACCCAACGATGCCACAACGGGCGTAATAGAAATCCCCATCGTGCTTAAAATAATAAGTACAGCCATAATGGCGAAGACAGCACGCACTGCCCCACTGGCGATTGCACTGGTATTTTTAACTAACGTTGATTGGTCGCGATAACGTCTAAGAGAATAGGTAACAAAGCGTTCAAGAAGCAGAAAAAGCGTAATGATAAGGCCTGCTTCTATCGAAATACTCAACGCCTGCACAACGGCTTTATCTTCCACTTGGAAAACCGCTACAACGCTTTTAACCAGTGATAAGAAAATCACTAAGATAAGTAGGTTTAACGGCGCATTTAGCGACAACACCAGCACGCGATAGATATTCGACATGCTGCTTGTTTCTGAGCGGGCTTTTTCTTTAAGCCGCACCAAAATAAGGCGCTTTATCACAAAAAGCAAAACCACAACGGCGACTAAGCTGACAATAGCCATAGCCTGCTTATTTTGTAAAAAGCTAGATATTTCCACGACTTAAAAGCTCCATACGTAAGATAACAAACCGTATTTGAACACTCATGATCTTGTTGTTAACGTTTATACGCAAAAGCCACACCAGATGATCTCGTTCCGTAATGTTAAGCTATGTTAAGCCGTGTGCTGCTAGCTTTTTTCAGCTTTAGTGATCACCGTTACATTGTATTTCTTTGCCAAGGCAATAAGCTTTTCATCATCAGGATATTGCGCTAATGCGGTGCGCAAAACGTACTGTCCTTTGTAAATCCAGTTCTTTTTATTTTTTGTTTCACCATTGCCTACATTGCTACTTTTACCGCCCTGTTCTAACAGTACTAACGCATAGTTGTGAAGGTAAGCGAGTTGCGTTTTGCCAGCCTCAAACCCTTTGTCGAACCATGCTATGGCCTTGGCGTTGTCGCCTTGCTCCATGTGGTAGTTTGCTATTAAAAAATAACTTAGCCACTGCGAGGGCCAATGGGTTGATGCGGTTTCCAAAAATGCAAGCGCGCGCGCTTTATCGCCTACTTTTAGCATGTCATATGCCGCACTGGTATAGTGGTATGGCTTCATTTCATTTGATGTTTTATCTGGCGGAATAGGTGCCAAATACCAGTAATTACCTCGTCCCCATGTGCGCTCAAAAAGCTCTAACGACATTTCATGATTGGCGGTCTCACCAGTGTGCAGTGTGACAGCCCCTTTATCACTGTCAAAGCCGATAACCACGGCATAGTGCCATTGAGGCAACAATGCGATTGATAAGTTTTGAAATACGATAACAGGGATGTCCTCTTTAACTAGCCCCATTATGGAAGAAAGCGTACCGCGCTCAGTGTAAGGCAAGAACCCGTATTGTCTGGTTGCACTGACCATTTCTAACTGCAGGCTACCTTCCTTGTTAGGAATAAATAACTTGGGCGCTATTTCCTCAGGTGTCGCTTTAACACCGTAATAGCCAAACACTTCAGATAATGTCGTGGGGCCACAATAGTATTGCTGTTGTGGATAAAATGGGACTGCGTTAATTGTGTGAGAGTCAGGTAACGACGCTAACCCCTGTTGACGTAAACGGTCAGCCTGCGGGGTAGACTGACACCCCGCAAGTAATAACAAACCGAATACAAAAACAGTTTGCTTTAGTGATACAACCATCTTACTAGTTGCTGATTGGACGAATAAATGGATAAACGTCTGTTACGCCAGCTAAGTCTAGAATTGCGATAACAGCAAGAACGGTAAGTACGGCACCCACTACGCCACCTGCTGGCGCTTGGTTAATTTCAGCGTTAAGCTGCGAAATCTCACTATCTGTCATTGCATTTATTCTTGCAATGGCATCATCGCTATCCACACCCAAACCTACAAGCTTGCTTTGCACATCTGCGCGGCTAACCATATCTATCAACTGCTGCTTGTTATATTGAGCAGCTTGGGTCTGCATAACGGTATCTGAGCTAATAGCTTCTGCCTGTGCACCACCAGCCATTAGTACTGTTGCTGAAAAGCAACCAATTGCCATAGATTTTAAATACTTCATTAGGTTTCCCTCTTATGTTTGCATCAAGGTAATAGCCGTCAATAGGCTTCGTTTAACATTAATAAACGTCTACACTGTATTTGCATTTATGTTTTCAAGGCGCTTCAGCAGAAAATTATTTGCGAGCGCCGTTATTGTTGATAGCAATTAAAGCGCCAATACGGCATCAACGTTTAAAAGCGCAGAAATGATGCAACAATAAAGGTGCACTAACGCGGGCAAGTATTGAGTGAAAAAGAGAGCAAGCTATTGAGAGTGTTGCACAGGTATTTTGTATGTTGGCTTGTGGTGTTGTGTGCACTGGGTGCCTGTAGCACCAATGACTTTTTTCGCCAAAAAGCCAAGCCCATCCCCCTTGAAAGGGCTTATGGGTATGGGGTTTTACCCGATTTAAGTGGGCTTAATAACAAGGCGTTAAAAGCCAAATGCGAACAGCAGGAACGTACAACGGCACTAGGGGTTACGTTACTTTTGCATTGCACTTACGAATTACTGAGCAGAAAAAATGTAAGCACTGAAAATCGCCAGTTTGCCCTTCGCCATTACAACTGGGCTGTGGGGACTTTATTCCAACAGCGCGACATTCAGAGCAACTTGGTTCAAGTAAATTATTCCGGTCCTAGTAAAATTTTCCTAGTGGATGACATGATCCCAACCGAAGATCGGCTACAGCCGACCGTGTTTGGACAACTAGGCAGTGCTGCGGTGAGTTTTCAGAAAAACAGATCCAGTGAAAATACCAATATCGATCCGAACTTTCCTCTAGAAGGCATATTTTCCTCCTACAGCATTTATGCCGGTGCAGTAACACTTGAAGGACTTCGACTTCACGTTACCTTACACGCTGTTCCCGTTAACAAAACAACGTATGTCGATTTTTCTCAGCAGCAATATGCGCTGCGCTACTCTGAGGGTGCCGCATTTTTAGGTTTACTACAAAGTGCAGATATCCACAATTTCAGTTGGTTGGGTTTCACCAACGCGGAAAAAGCAGAAAGCCGTATGGGCGTATTTAGTATAGGTGCGCTGTCATCATCAAAAACGCCACTTATTATGCTGCATGGGCTAAACTCAGATCCGTTGATTTGGCGCTATCTCACTATGGCCATTTTGAACGACGAAACATTGAGTCAGCGTTTTCAAATATGGCATGTGTATTACCCTTCTGGCCCGCCTCCCTTTTACAATGCTATGCGCGTACGCAAGCTACTTAATCAACTAAAAGTGCGCGTTAGCCCTGAATCTTCATTGGAAAATGCAGTCATCGTTGGGCATAGCATGGGCGGAGTTATCGCAAAACTTCTTACTAGCCAACCCCATGATAAACTGTGGGACGCTACTTTCACGTCTCCACCAGAAAGCTTATTGAGCGAAGACGATACAGACGTGCGCGATGTGTTTTTATTTTCTCCGGTATTTAAGCACAACACCGTTTTCTTTTTAGATACTCCTCATAGAGGGTCGGATGTTGCCAATAGCCTTATAGGAAGTATTGGCTCATCTCTTATCAGCTTGCCGTTTAACTTCAGAGAACTCTTTCGTGGTTTTATTGAAAAGGTCGGCGTTAATAAGTTAACCCAGGCTATGCTGCCATTTTTACAAAATTTCGGCCCCGATAGCGTGCAGGTATTGCGCCCTAATCACCCCTTAATGACCGCCCTTGCGACAACACCTGTTGAAGGAAAAAGTTATTCAATAATAGGGTCTACCAGTGCACTTGAGTGTGATACACAAAAACGCTGCGCAGCCATTAGCGACTCTGTGGTCACGTATTCAAGTGCGTTTATTGAAGATGCCGAAGAAACCATTATCGTTGCTTCGTCACACAATTCATTCAAAAGCACGCAAGCTATCCAATTCATCTTAGAAAAGCTGCATGACATTGATAAATAGCGTATTATTTAGTGATATTCGCAAAACCTACTATTAACTGGTGTCACTGTGCGGGAGCTACTACGTGTCTAGAATGAACTACCATCATCTGTACTATTTTTGGCGTGTAGCAAATACAGGTAACCTCACTCAGGTTGCGAATGAAATTCACTTATCTCAATCTGCCATTTCAGCTCAGCTTAAGCAGTTTCAAGAGAACATGGGAGTAGCACTACTTACTCGCAAAGGCCGCTCATTGGTGCTTACACCGCAAGGAAAGCAAGTACTTGCCTATGCCGATGAAATATTCTCAAAGGGTGAAGAACTTGAGAACCTAATCAATAAGGGGCTACCTTCACAGTTAAGTCATATTTCGATTGGCGTACTTTCAAACCTTTCGAGAAATTTTGTCGAAAGCTTCACTCTGCCATTGATTAACGACAAGTTTGCGACCTTTTCGCTACAAACCGGTAGCTTAGACTCGTTGCTTGAAGGGTTATCAAGCTTTCGCTTCGACATTATCTTAACCAATCACAATGTCGAATTAGGCCAACAAAACGGTATTTGGCACAGTGAATTAGTTTCTCGCCAAGCTATTGAAATTATTGGCCCGTCTAAGCCCAAACGCGCGCGAAAATTCCCGCAAAGTTATGCAGATGCCTCGTGGGTTTTACCTTCTCAAAACAGTGAAATACGTTCGGCGTTCAGTATTGCCTGTGCCAAGGTGCAATACGCACCAAAGATTAAAGCGGAAACTAACGACATGGCCATGCTACGTCTACTGGCTCGTGACAGTGGCGCTTTTTCGGTGATGCCTTCCGTTGTAGTGCGTGATGAGGTGGCCAATGGGCTGCTACATGTGCAACAAAGCCTGCCTGATGCCTACGAACACTTTTATGCCGTTACATTAGCAAAGAAAAAAGTGCCACCTCATGTGCAAAACATTATCGACAATGCCAAAAATAGCGAACATTTCGTTACGCAGCCACTGTCTAGCTAACCTGCCACAACACGTCCGATACGATTATTAATCGCTATCCACGGTGTGCTGGTTGGCGTACTTTCTAGATAAATGCACGACAGCGCGAGTTTATCTAATTGATGCAGTGCAGCGTAGAATTGGGCACTGTATTCACTGGCGTTGTCAGAAAGTTGAATATGACAATCGTCGTCTAGATGCCCAGCTAAACGTGGCTGTGAATAGCTAATGACACCCTCATTGGATCTGAGCCCTCTTCTCTCAAGTTCTTCTGTTGATAGTAAGAACACAGGCGTATCTGGTTGGTAATGTTGCTTGGCACTACCTGGCACTGTAATACCTAAATTAGCCGCATAACGCACTTTGCGCCCTAATGCACGTTCAAGCATTACGTCGTCAATGGGGCCAGGACGCAAAATTGTCGGCACATCCTGAGTTACATCAATAATGGTTGATTCAATGCCCACTTCGGCACTACCGCCGTCAACAACTGCCGCTATGCGTCCATTGAGCGACGTTAAAACATGTGCCGCGGTAGTCGGGCTTATGAATTTATATCGATTGGCCGATGGCGCAGCCAGACCCGTTCCCGATGCCTGTATTAAAGAAATGAAGTCTTTACTTGCTGGGCATCTAAGCACTACAGTGTCCTGCCCCCCCGTCACCGCATCTAATACCCAATATTGTTTTTTGAGCAATATTGACAGTGGACCAGGCCAAAAGGCATTGGCCAGCTCAAAAGCGATATCCGGAATATCTTTAGCCCATTTCGCCATATCAGCGGCACTTGCAATATGTACGATAAGAGGGTTAGAAGCGGGACGCGCTTTGGCTTCAAATATCTTCGCTATTGCACGCTCATTGGTCGCATCCGCAGCTAACCCATATACGGTCTCTGTTTTAATCGCGACGCACTCTCCAGCCTGAATAAGCGTTGCAGCTCGACTGATATCGTCAGGAAAGACTAATGTAGGTGTGTCTGTATTCATGATGAACCTAGCAAATATGTCTCATGCTATCATCCGCCAAAACAAACTATAAATAAATTTCAAATTTTATAAACCATACATTTATTTAAATTATCTTTTAAGCCCATAAATAACAGCAAACAATTGAATTTAAACACATAATATAAAAACAATTAATTAACAATTAAATAAATAAGAACGAAAAACAAAAATTTAAATATTTAATTTATCTTAAAAGAGATGCTTTACTCCACACAATAAAAAGGAGTACATCATGTCGTCACAAACCAGTTCATTTCTGCTTGTTTTATTACCGCTGTTTTGGACTTTAATGTCATGGTTCAGCGGACCAAGAAACACATTTTTTTCAAAGCTTTATATTGAAAGAATAGCAATATGGGGCAGTATTATTCTGTTTGCTATTTCACTTGTTGTTGGCTTTATCGAGAACAACACTGCAAGTGTAAGTTCCATGCTGGTTACCCTCTCTCCTTTGAAGTCAGCCGTTATTTTAACGGTAGTAGCAATTGGCGTAATTCTTATGCGCTTCTCGCGCAATTACTTTGTCGGTGAAGCATGCTACCCGCGTTTCTTAAAGTGGATGCAACTTACTCTTGCGTCAGTGGTTATTACTATACTAGCTAATCACCTCATCGTTTTCTGGTTTGGCTGGCTGGCAGTAAGTTTGTCGTTGCATAACCTACTTTTATTATATCCCGACCGTCCCCGCGCCATCGTTGCAGCACATAAGAAATTTATTTTAGCCAGAACCTCTGAATTGTTTATGGCCGGCGCATTTGCGTTACTTTACTTGGCTTTTGACACGCTTTACATCAACCAAATTGTCAATGCACTTGTGCAAACCTCGTTAATCAATAGTGACGCGCTGAGTAGTACACAGCAAGAGTATACTGAGCTTGCGGCTTGCTGTATTGCCATAGCAGCACTCATAAAATGTGCACAACTTCCAGCGCATGGATGGCTAATTAATATTGTTGAAGCGCCAACACCCGTTAGTGCACTACTTCATGCCGGTGTCATTAATTTAGGCGGGTATTTGTTATTAGCTTTTGCCCCACTCATTGCCCATCATGCTTCTGCACAATGGATCTTAGCCGTTGGCGCTGGTTTAAGTGTGTTATTTAGTGCGCTCGCCATGACCACGCGCGTAACGGTAAAAGTTCGCTTGGCGTGGTCTACGTCGTCGCAAATGGGTTTAATGTTGGTTGAATGCGCCCTTGGCCTGTATTCTCTTGCTCTTATTCATTTGGTTGCGCACTCATTCTACAAAGCGTATGCCTTCCTAAATTCTGGTTCGGCGGTCTTCGAAGCGCTAGAAGATGATATTAGTGCCCATCGAACGCCACAGTTTGCAGATTGGTTAAATGCACTGTTTGTTACATCACTTATTGTGTTGGCCAGCTTTTCATTTGCCGAATATCAAGGACCGCTCAGCCCATGGCTGCTTATCACGCTAGCCTTTACGGCCTACATCGCCACACGCACAGCGAATTCAGATCAAACACAGTTGTACGTTCTAGTAGGCATTTCTATTGTGCTCATTAGTGTATATAGCACAGCAAAAGACATGGTAACCCACTACCTTTTTGCGCATTTCCCCGCGCCTGCTTCTATGTTGTCAACTATCGATATCTGGGTTGTCAGTCTAATTGCCGCGCTTTTTGTTATTCACATCGCAATGCAAACCTTCGGACATAAACCTGCAGTTCAGCAATTTAAACAATTGCTTTTTGCAGGCCTGTACCTAGATGAATGGTTCACAAAAATCACCTTGAAAGTATCGCCTATTTCACTTCGCAAACGCAGTACAACCAAGCAGACCTCAGCGTCAGTTACTCACATTGGAGGCAAGTAATGGCTGTTATATCGCTCAATACCACTAATTTAGATACTAAACGCCTGTATCGCGCTGCTAGCGAGGCGTGCGATAGTGTTGCGCCCAACTTTCCATTAGACAAAATGATTGCTGTGAATCCATTTTGGAAGCTAATTGACGCACCTTTTCAGGATGTATCAGCGCGCGTACACGCACTTACTGGAATAAACGCAATTATGCCTGCGTCGCATTGGCTCGACCTTTATAAAGAAGGGGCCATTTCAGACGATGCCGTAAAACACAGTATGGACCTGTACGGCATTAATCTGGATAAAGAGACATTTCTATCCACCCTATCTGATGATGCTCAATCGCCACCTTTACCGCTATTGACCAAACATTTCGACGCTTACCGAGGCGCTAGCGAAATGACATGGGAAGAAGAATGCACATTTCAGATTAGCCAGTTTTGTGCAGCTTATTTTCAGCATGAATCGCCTCTTGTTCAAATAGAAGGAAACTCACCAGCGGACACCTTATATAATAGCTGGCTAAATGGTTTAAAGCACGACACCGGTATTAGCGTGTTGATGAACACCAAAAGCCTTAAAGGCATTTTCAAATCTTTGCCAGACACAGTCGATGCACTATTAAGGGAATCTGCAGATGAGCTTGGCTTTGAACCCGTGCGCGCAAAGGATTATTTCTATGCGCTGATTATGAGTATTAATGGCTGGGCGTCGTATGTTGCCTACCGCACCTGGCTGAAAGACAGTAATGAAATGCAAGGGTTGCTCGCTATTCGCTTAGCATGGGAGCTTATCATTCATCGCTATTACCAAGCACATCAGCAGGAAAGAGGTCAGCAGGTTAGCATTAGGTGGCAATACTTGCTTAAACAGCTTCCAGCACGTATTGCACAGCATAAAGACAAGGAACTCGCCTTGTGGGTAATGATGTATGCCTATGAATACGAGCAACAGCAGCGCTTGCAGTCAAAACTCATAACATCATCGCCAGCCCCGCAGCTTACGCCCGACGTACAGGCCATTTTCTGCATTGATGTGCGCTCGGAAGTAATTCGTCGTATTTTGGAACGTAAAAGCTCAACAATTAAAACGATGGGCTTCGCGGGCTTTTTTGGGATGCCTATCGCTTATGCTCCTGCGAATACCGATGCAACACGCCCTCAATTACCTGGGCTATTGTCTCCAAAGCTTACAGTAAAAGAAAAAGACGCCACTTCTCATAGAGCGGAGTTAATTCAGCAACGCGCCACCTGGCACAAGTGGAGTAAGTCCCCCCTTGGCAGTTTTTCTATGGTTGAATCGGCAGGCTGGTGGTATGCCTTTAAGCTACTGAAAAATACCCTGATGCCATCAAGTAAAGAGAACCCAATTAATACGCTGAGTCATCACAACGAATGGGAAATCAGTAATGAACGCGGCCTTCTTAGTTTAGATGACAAAGTAGCCCTTGCCGCAGGTGCCCTCAAAATGATGGGGATGACAAAATTTTCGCCAACGGTATTGCTGGTAGGACACGGTAGCAAATCACGCAATAACTTACATGCAGCAGGACTAGATTGCGGCGCCTGTGGCGGTCAATCTGGCGAAGTAAACGTACGAGTATTGGCACAGCTTTTAAACGAAGGTGAAGTGCGCAAAAAGCTCATAAGTATGGGTTACAAGATTGCTGGCAATACTCGCTTCGTGCCAGCGCTACACAATACCACTACTGACGATATTGAGTGTTTCGATAAGCAAGTGCCTGAGAAAGTTAAAAACTTGCTTGTTGAAGCCAAGCACCAAGCACAGAAAGAACGGGCTAAACACTATAGTAAGAATCTACCTTTTGAGTCCGACAAAAAGCGTAACCAACGTTTTCAACACCGTGCCTGTGATTGGTCGCAGGTACAGCCTGAATGGGGATTAGCAGGCAACGCCTCTTTTATTATTGGACCTAGAATTCGCACTCGTGGTCTCGATTTAGAAGGTAAGAGTTTTCTGCACGATTACACATGGCAAACAGATGAAGATAGCGCTGTGCTAGAAACCTTAATGACAGCCCCTATGATTGTTACCAATTGGATAAACAGCCAATACAACGCATCGGTTGCCGACAATCAAAAACTGGGCAGCGGTAACAAAGTGCTTCACAACGCGCTTTTTAACAATATTGGCGTATTTGAAGGCAATTCGGGTGACCTGCGCATTGGCCTATCTAAACAATCGCTGCATAACGGTGAACGTTGGGTACACCAGCCACAGCGACTCAGCGTTTACATTGTCGCACCTAGCAGCAAGATTTTGCAAATAGTGCAAAAACACCAAATGCTGCAGGACCTCATTAATAATGACTGGCTGTATGTATTTAGCTGGGAAAGTCCCGCTGTAATCGAAAGACTATACAAAGGCAAGTGGTACAAATCCCACGGTTTAAGCATGTAATTAGTGTGTTGTGTGTAGGAGAAGTGACAGGGACGTCTTTTTCTCCTTACTGTTCAATTTTCCCTCGACTTATGCAGTTTATTTCCTTATAGTGCGCCGGCTTTTACATATTGGTGGCATTCCCATCAGTATCTCCTCTTTAGTTTTATCCTCTGGAAACCTGTTTTGATTACCACTGCAAATATCACCATGCAATTTGGCTCTAAGCCATTATTTGAAAATATTTCTGCTAAATTTGGCAACGGCAACCGATATGGCCTTATTGGCGCAAACGGTTGCGGTAAGTCTACCTTTATGAAAATTTTAAGTGGTAAGCTTACTCCGTCATCAGGAAACGTATCGATGGCGCCAGGTACAAAGCTTGGTATTTTAAGCCAGGATCAATTTGCATTCGAAGAGTTCAGTGTTGTTGATGCGGTGATCATGGGTGACCGTGAGCTATGGGAAGTTAAGCAAGAACGCGATGCCATATACAGCAAAGCTGAGATGAGCGAAGAAGACGGTATGCGTGTTGCGGACCTTGAGACCCAATTTGCTGAAATGGACGGTTACACCGCAGAAGCCCGTGCAGGTGATATTCTTAATTCAGCGGGCATTGATGAAAGCTATCACTTTGGATTAATGAAAGAAGTTGCACCCGGTAAAAAAGTACGTGTGCTTCTTGCTCAAGCTCTGTTTGCTGAGCCTGACATTTTGTTACTCGACGAACCGACCAACAACTTGGATATTTACACCATTAGCTGGCTTGCTGACGAATTAAACAAACGTAAGTCGACAATGCTGATTATTTCGCACGACCGTCACTTCTTAAACTCGGTGTGTACCCACATGGCCGATATCGACTATGGCGAACTGCGCATTTATCCGGGCAACTACGACGATTACATTCAAGCTGCTATGTTAGTGCAAGAGCAATTGCATGCCGAAAATGCGAAGAAGTCGGCAGAAATCGAGGAACTTCAAAGTTTCGTAGCGCGATTCTCAGCTAACGCATCAAAGGCAAAGCAAGCAACCTCGCGCGCACGACGCCTTGAAAAAATAGAGCTGGCTGAAGTAAAAGCGTCTAGCCGCCGCAAGCCTTACATTGTATTTAAGCAACATAAAAAACTTCACCGACTTGCGATCACCCTTGAAGAACTTGGTCACAGCTACCCAGACCTACCGCTTTTTGACAACGCAAATTTGCTTTTAGAAGCAGGACAGCGTCTAGCCATTATCGGTGAAAATGGCGCGGGTAAAACAACGCTACTGAAGTGTTTAGTTAACGATATTGAACCTACGTCGGGAAGTTATAAATGGGCTGAAAATGCCGCTATTGGTTACATTCCACAAGACAACGCGAAATATTTCGCCGACGATCTTACGATGTTCGAATGGATGAGCCAGTGGCGCAGTCCAAAGCACGACGACCTTCAAATTAAAGGGATGCTTGGTCGACTGCTATTTACATCTGACGATTTTAACAAACGCGTTCAAGTGTGTTCAGGTGGTGAGAAAAACCGTTTGTTGTTTGGCAAGCTAATGCTTGAAGACATTAACGTTTTGGTAATGGACGAGCCAACTAACCACATGGACATGGAGTCTATCGAAGCGCTAAATAATGCTCTTTTCAAATTCGATGGTACCGTGATTTTTGTAAGCCACGACAGAGAGTTCGTGTCTTCGCTTGCAACGCAGGTTATTGAAATAAAAGATCAGAAACTTAACCACTTCGATGGCAATTACGAAGAGTTTTTGGCTCACAAAGAAAACGCCTAAAACCAATACTTGTGTGAGGCGACTTTGTTAAGCCTCACACGCTTCTCTTCCTTGCAATCTCAGTCACCTGCCTTAAATGCAGTTAGTGTGCGGCAAAGTAATCCGCAACCACCTCAGCCAGGTCGTTAATATAGTCAGTAATGGCGTGTTTAACGGGAATTAGCTCATCTTGAGTTAATTCGTCAAAATCACTCGGCGCGGAAAAGCTTTCCAGTTTGAGGTTTTTCGCTTTATCGTTGGTAAGTACTTCAAATCCAGGTAACGACGATACCTCAATTGGCGTGTCAATGCGTTCAACACTCACAGTAAAGCTTGCCGAAGCAACGTAATTATCGGTCCCTAGAAAGCTTCGGGTGAATAAACCATACCCTTCGCTTGTATGCTCCACACACCCATAAGTACCACATTCTGTCGCCGCTATAGTGGGGGTTTCATTAACGATAACCACAGCTGACACCCCGGCGCTAACTAGCGCATTTCTTAATGTATCAGCACCATTGAAAAACACTGATTTGTCCTGTTCCTTTACGACAAAATTCGTTTTTTCATTCATTGACGATAAAACAGATTTATCAATGGTATCTAGCGTAGCAACGTCAACAACATCATAACCACTACTCGATTCTATTTTGGCCTTTAGCGTATTGAAAATAGTTGATTTAATTTGCCAGTCATACGGGTATTGCTTGGTAAAATTATTAAACGTTGTGGTACCAAGGTGTGTATGGGTGGGATGCTCACTGACATTGATGAGTACAGCTATTTTTTCAACAGTCGCTTTGTGTGAAGGCTGCTGATCGTCACTTATTCCTGAATCGGCGGTAGTATCAGTATCTTGTTTGCCGCTACTAGTGGGGTGAGCGTTAGACGTATCTTCACCTTTCACCGCTTCATCAGAAGTATTAACAGCGGGGTCAGTTACGGTGGGAATATCCTTTGAAACGCACCCGACAACCATTAATAACACAAACATAACGCCAATCTGAGAACATAACTTCATTGTGAGTCCTTGTAGTGGTCCCTTTTGTTGCACTATGTCTTTAATACTCTTTTGGTCGCTAAAAGACCACTCGCATTTTGCTCCACACTTGCTTTAATTGGTTACGTTGATTTACCAGCACAAAATCGGCATTTCTCCCCAACGCAATACTGCCAATTTCATTCTCAACGCCCATAAAGTGAGCTGGCGTGGTACTGGCCATTACGCTGGCTTCTTCAAGTGTTACATTGCATCCATCAATAGCATTAACTAGTGCAGAATGCATATCTAAACATGAACCTGCCAATGTGCCATCTGGCGTTGTGAGCTTTTCTCCCTTACGTACAATTTCGGTATTGAAAAAAGGTATTGTGGTAAGGTCGCTGCCAGCATGTGCCATGGCATCGGTGACTAGCATAGCGCGCTTTTCTCCTTTCACCTTGAGCGCTAGCTCAGCGCTTCTTGGATGAAGGTGAAAGTGATCAATAATAAAACCACAATAGGTTTGGGTATTAAGCAGTGCAGCGCCAACTGCGCCCGGTTCGCGTGACGTTAAGGCTGACATTGCGTTATAAAGGTGGGTAAAGCCCGTCGCCCCTGCATCGATAGCGTGTTGAACCTCATCAAACGTGGCGTTGGTATGGCCTAACGATACTACAACCCCTTCGGACACCATTTCTTTGATAAAACCAACATCGATGGTTTCAGGAGCCACTGTGATAAGTACTCGACCGATATCTTTGCGCGTTATTGTGGCGATCTCTGCATCAGAAGGAGATCGTATGAAGCGTTCATCGTGTACCCCTTTTTTAGCTTTGCTTAGAAAGGGCCCCTCAAAATGTACGCCTTTAATAATTGCTTTTACACTGGCGACGCCTGATGCCATTACCTCAGCAACAGCGTCTGCAGCCGCTGCCATAGTGTCAGCATTATCAGTTATGATGGTGGGCAACATTGCCGTAGTGCCATAACGCAAATGCGCTAACGCCATGGTTTCAATGTGCGCTACAGACGGCTTGTCATTAAACAAAATACCGCCACCACCATTAACCTGTGTATCAAAAAAACCTGGCAGCAAGCGCCCTTTAAGCACATGCTCACATTCAGCCTTACTCGCTTCTCGAATGTCGGTGATAACACCATCATTGGTAACAATCGTTTGATTTTGTGCCCAACCATTAGGCAATAATACGGCTTCGACAGTGAGCGTTGATATCATAGCGAGTTAGTCTGTTTCAAAAAATCAATAGCACCTTGTTGGGCGGGCTTTGCAGCATCACACAGCACGCTAGACACGTCTGATGATAAAAATGGTCGATAAACATTTGATAAGCCACCTACAAAACAAATAGGTAACGCCTGCCCTGCTTCACGGTGCAAGGCTTTACCTAATTTTGAAAGGTAGTCACCACCTTGCTCAAGTAGCTTTTTGGCACTTTCACAGCCTTGGGAAAAACTTTCCACAACAACGGGGGCAAGCTGACCATAAGACTCTGCGGTAAACTGTGAGACCTCTTGAATAAGGGTTTGAGGATCGGTGACATCAAAATGAGAGGTTAAACGTTTAAACAGCATGCCGCGACTTTCAATGTTATCGAAGGCAAGTAATGTGTGTCTGATAGCTGATTGGCCTAACCAAGCTGCGCTGGCGTTGTCGCCTACATTCAAGCCATAGCCACCTTTATCGGCGAAGTGCCCTTTTTGATATACGGTACCGGCCGAACCAGTACCACAGATGATCATCGCGCCGTCTTGCCCGTTGTGCGCGCCAAGGCATGCTGCGTGTAAATCACTCATTACTTCAAGACGAGCAAATGGCATGGGCAGCGAGAGAAAAGCACTTTTCGCTTGTGGAATATTGGCTCCTGCTAACCCTGCTGCAACGGCAATGTCGCCAAGCGCAACATTAACGGTAGATTTTTCAATAGCGTGTTCACTTGCCTGAATAATCGAGGTTAGTGCTTGGGTGGCATTGCTCATAATATTGGCAGGACCTGCTTCACCCGTACCCAATATATTTCCATTGATGTCTTGTAACATTGCACGACAATAGGTGCCGCCGCCATCAATCCCAATTACAAATTCTTGACTCACTTCATTTCCAGATATCACTCAATAGCCGCCCACTTTACCACTGCTTCAATTCAATATCACTGTCATATTTGACCTGCATACTGGGGGCTCTGTCGTTAATTTTTAAAACACCCACAGCGCGTATACAGACCGCTGTGCGCTTTATTTGTTCATTTTGTTAGGGCTACCAAACAAGAAACGATGATCGCATGCAGGTGTTCTAGAGTTGAGAAGTGCTTTTATCCCACAGCAAGCAATTCCTGTTTGTGCATATAGCTAAGACAGGAGGAACCAGCGTTCGCAACGCGTTGTCGTCGTATCGATGGGGACACAGGTACGCAATTGCGCAGTTTATGTGCGACAAAATGAGCCAACTTACTCACCATCGTATTGGCAGTCGATTTCCGCGTCACTCTCGGATAGTTGCGGCAAAAGAAATGCTACCTGAAGATTACTTCAATACCCTGTTTAAATTTGCCATTGTGCGAAACCCATGGGACTTACAAGTCAGTTCTTATCACCATATAAAGCGCGAACGCCCTCATATTATGCAGGGGCACGATAGCTTTGAGCATTTTATGATGTGGAAGTTTGCTCCTGACAGACCTTATCAATATCACATTGATACATCACTGCAGTTACAAACAGACTACCTAATTGATTTAAAGGGTAATATGTTAACTGACTTTGTGGGACGTTATGAACGACTGGAGCTAGACTTTGCCACTATATGTCAAACACTCTCATTGCCTGAAATAACACTACCTCATAAACGTAAAGCTGCTGATAGAACAACGTATCACAAATACTACACCCCAACACTTGTCGACTTGGTAGAGCGACATTTTGCACAAGATATTAGTTTGCTCGGGTATCAGTTTGAATAAAAACAACTATTAACTTCGCGGTTGTGATCAAGTTTCGTCGATTATCAGTATTGTCATTAAAAAGGATGTTCAACATGAAATACCACTCTCTAAGTTCATTGGCAGCGCTTTCGTTACTCACTTGTAGCTTCAATACCTACGCTCAAGCTCCACAACAACCTCAAGGCTGGATGTGGGGATTCGGCGTTGCTGCCTCACAAGATGTATATACTGATTTCGATAATCGCGTTGTTCCTATTCCTATCATTGGTTATGCGGGCGAGCGCCTGCGCATTTACGGCCCATTTGTAAGCTATCAATTACTTCAAGAAGGGGCGATGTCAGTTGATGCTCAGTTAGTGCCTGTATTTGCAGGTTTCGAAGAAGATGACAGCTTTATCTTTGAAGGTATGGAAGACAGAGACTTTAGTTATGCTGCGGGAGTTGCACTAAATTATAACTGGCAAGGCTGGACGTATTCGTTATCGACTAACGCCGATATTCTTGGAAAATTTGATGGCTATCAAGCGTCGTTTCGCTTAGGTAAACCCTTTCGATTTGACGGCTACATGATTGAGCCATCACTGGGTGTAACTTTCCAAGATGAAAACTATGTGGATTACTACTATGGTGTGCGCCCTGAAGAAGCAACAAATTTTAGAGCTTTCTATGAAGGAGAAAGCGCGGTTAACACCGAACTACGTCTTGCCATTTCAACACGACAGTTCTTGGGCGGTATGACTCGCCTTGAATTTGGCGCGACCTTTTTTGATGACAGTATCAGCGACAGCCCATTGACTGACGATGATACTGCACTAAGCGCGATGTTTGTTTACACTCGTATGTTCTGACAACGCACTTACGTTGAAGGCTGAGGTGACACCGCAAACGCTTGGGTTTCCCAAAGCGGCACAGTAGATAAACTATGCTTGTAGCTTCCCGACGTTTCTTTTGTGCTGTACGACAAATATATTAGCGTTTTAGTCTCTTCATCATAAATGCGGCGAAGTTTCATATTTTTAAAGAATACACTTTTGGACTTTTTAAATATGACTTCGCCAGAATCAGATTTATCTATCTCTGAAAGCATCTTGGCCGTTATAGGCCCTGTTTGTCTGCAAGCGATGGAGCTATCAGACGGGTCGGAAAAATCCAAATTGGCTTCAATGCTTGAGATATGACAAGTTACACCGGTTACAACTGGGTCTTGTAGCGCATCAATCTTAATGTCTTTAGTTGTAAACAGACCAAGGGAGACATCACCCACCTCGCTGTCGCTACACCCTGCCAATGTCAAACTTGTCACACCAACAGCCAATACTGTTTTAAACCATCGCTTCATTTTCTTCTCCCTAATACTAAAGCTGCCCCCAGCCTATTACATTTTTGCGAAACGCAACCACATGATTTAGGCCGAGGGATTAGCCAATGTACTTAGCATGGGGTGTGTTTACTTGTCATTCAACATATTTAATGCCGTTGTATCCATTAAATGATGCTGTTTGATAAGTTGTTTGGCAGCTTCAATGTCAGGAGCAAAGTAACGATCCTTGTCGTAAAACGGTACTTTTTCTCGTAACAGTGACATTAGCGGCAATAAACGCTCGCTGGTTTTTAGCGGTTTTCTGAAGTCTAAGCCTTGGCATGCGGCTAACCACTCAATGGCTAAAATGCCGGCGACATTGTCAAATATATCGCGAAGCCTGCGGGCGGCAAAAGTTGCCATAGACACGTGGTCTTCTTGGTTTGCTGATGTGGGAAGTGAATCGATTGACGCCGGATGTGCCAGCGTTTTGTTTTCACTGGCCAATGCGGCACAGGTAACCTGAGCAATCATAAAGCCTGAGTTAACACCGCCGTTTTCCACCAAAAATGGCGGTAAGCCACTTAAATGCGTATCAATCATCAATGACATGCGACGTTCAGACAACGCACCAATCTCAGATAACGCAATAGCTAACATGTCCGCCGCCATCGCCACCGTTTCTGCGTGGAAGTTGCCGCCAGATAAAATATCACCCTGCCCACTTTCGCCACCATCATCGTTCACAAATACTAACGGGTTATCGCTAACACCATTAGCTTCTGTCACTAGCACTTCTTGTGCGTAGCGCATTTGCTGCAAACACGCTCCCATCACCTGCGGCTGGCAGCGCAAAGAGTATGGATCTTGTACTTTTTCACACCCCTTGTGTGACTGTCCGATTTCTGAGGTATCTAGCAGGGTTCGAAATGCTTCGGCCACATCGCACTGGCTTTGGTGCCCGCGTACTTGGTGAATGCGTGGGTCAAACGGCACGCGTGATCCTAGCGCGGCATCAACGGTTAATGCACCAATACCGATGGCACTGCAAAGGGCATTTTCAGTGTAAAACAAGCCTTGTAAGGCAAACGCGGTAGACGCTTGTGTACCATTTAATAGCGCAAGGCCTTCTTTTGGCGCAAGGGCAATGGGTTCAAGTCCTGCTATTTGTAGCGCTTCAGTGGCGGTAATTCGCTTGCCTTCATAAAACGCTTCACCTTCGCCCAATAGCACCACGCTCATGTGCGCTAACGGCGCTAAGTCGCCGCTTGCACCTACCGAGCCTTTTTCCGGAATGGCGGGGTAGACTTGTGCGTTGTATAGCTTAATGAGTGCTTCGATAACACTTAGGCGAATGCCAGAGAACCCACGAGCCAATGAGTTTATTTTAAGCAACATCAGCAAGCGCACAGTATCTTCGCTCATGAAGTCCCCTGTACCGGCGGCATGTGAAAGCACAATACTGCGTTGTAAGAGTTCAAGTTCATCAACGTTAATGCGCGTGTTGGCCAGCAAACCAAAACCTGTATTAATGCCATATACAGTGCGGTTTTCTTTTATAACATTTAACACCACCTGCTCTGCGGCATTGATGGCGGGTTTAGCACTTTCATCAAGTGCCAAGTGCACATGCTGTCGATGTACGTCACGCAGTTGTGAAAGAGTAAGCGTACCGGGAATAAGGGTTAATGTAGGTTTCATTCGCTTATTCCTCGCATTTTGCCGTATTTAACATTGGCAAGTCTAAGTTGTGCTTCTTCGCACAGGTTTTTGCAATATCGTATCCAGCATCGGCATGACGCATAACCCCTGTTGCAGGGTCATTGTGAAGCACGCGCGCAATGCGTTCGTCAGCTTCTTTTGAGCCATCGCACACAATAACCACACCAGAATGCTGACTAAAGCCCATACCAACGCCGCCGCCGTGATGCAGGCTTACCCACGTTGCACCACCTGCGGTATTGAGAAGTGCATTCAATAACGGCCAATCTGAGACTGCGTCAGAGCCATCAAGCATAGATTCTGTTTCTCTGTTCGGCGACGCTACCGAGCCAGAGTCAAGATGATCGCGCCCAATGACCACTGGCGCACTTAGTTCACCATTGCGCACCATTTCGTTAAAGGCCAAACCAAGTTTTTGTCTTTCACCTAACCCAACCCAGCAGATACGCGCGGGTAGCCCCTGAAATTGAATACGTTCTTTGGCCATATCAAGCCAATTGTGCAAATGCGGATTATCAGGAATAAGCTCTTTTACCTTGGCGTCAGTTTTGTAAATATCTTCAGGGTCGCCAGATAACGCAGCCCATCTAAAGGGCCCTATGCCTTGACAGAAAAGCGGGCGAATATAGGCTGGCACAAAACCTGGGAAGTCAAAGGCATTAGCAATTCCTTCTTCTAGTGCCATTTGACGAATGTTGTTGCCGTAGTCTAGCGTTGCCGCCCCAGCCTGTTGGAACCCTAGCATCGCTTTTACTTGCAGCGCCATAGACTGCTTAGCCGCTTTTACCACGTGCGCTTCATCAGCGGCGCGCTCAGATACAGCTTGCTCCATCGACCAACCTACTGGTAAATAGCCATTTAGCGGGTCGTGTGCACTGGTTTGATCGGTAACCACATCAGGGATAACACCGCGCTCAAGTAACGCTGGAAATACTTCAGCCGCATTGCCAAGCAAACCAATTGAAATAGGCGTACCTGCTTTTTCTGCCTGAGCCAACATATCTAATGCTTCATCAATCGAGCTCGCTTTTTTATCAACATAACCAGTGCGAATTCTAAAATCGATACGACTTTCATCCACTTCTACGGCAATCATTGAAAAACCCGCCATGGTTGCCGCTAGAGGCTGTGCGCCCCCCATACCACCAAGACCACCGGTTAAGATCCAACGTCCCTTTGCTTGGCCATCGAAATGGGTCTTAGCAACACTGACAAATGTTTCATATGTACCCTGCACAATGCCTTGCGAGCCAATATAAATCCAAGAGCCTGCGGTCATCTGCCCGTACATCATCAAGCCTTCTTTATCGAGCTTGTTAAAGTGCTCCCAGTTAGCCCAGTGTGGCACAAGGTTAGAGTTTGCAATGAGTACGCGAGGTGCGTTTTCGTGAGTAGGAAACACGCCAACCGGTTTACCCGATTGCACTAGTAATGTTTCGTTGGTGTTCAGGCGCTTTAACACCTCGACAATTTTATCGAATGACGCCCAGTCTCTGGCCGCACGGCCAATACCACCGTATACCACAAGATTTTGAGGGTGCTCGGCAACATCAGGATCTAAGTTGTTCATTAACATGCGAAGTGGCGCTTCAGTTTGCCAACTTTTAGCATTCAGCGTAGTGCCCTTTGGGGCGCGAATGACTCGTGTAGGGTCGAGGCGTTTCATAAACTTCTCCAAAAATATGTGAAGGCCGTTATTAGAATTCTAAGTGGCCACCTAAGCGGTAACGGCTTCCGGGGTGATATAGCACCGCGTGACTTACCACTGTGTTATCTGATGTGTTTTCTTGCAGCTTTGTGCGTGTAAAGGTGCGCCTTGTTACTTTCAAGCAAGGCTCTTTATGTTGAATAAGAAGCGATTGAGCAATGTCTTTGTCTACCAACACGGCTTCCACGCTATGGTCGGCCTGTGACAAAGGTGCAACTTGGTTTAAGTAGTAGTTCGCCGTTTGCGCTTTAAAGTCTTTATCAAGGTAATCTGCTATCCACTTTGGGCAAACCCAGCGGTCTTCATACTGCACGGGAAGCTTGTTTTCGCAGTGCACGATAATGCTATGGAATACGTCATCTCCTTCGCTTAGCCCTAATCGCCTAGCGATGTCAGCGCTTGCCGAAGTGCGCTCCAACAATAAGATTTCGTTGCTGTATTGATGTCCGCGTTGCTCAATTTCATCGCGAATACTCTTTATTTCCAGCATAGAACTCATGGGGCGATGATCAGACACAAAGGTTCCAATTCCTTGGCTTCGCATCAAAATACCTTCATCGACCATCTCGCTAAGTGCACGCCTTGCTGTCATTCGACTTACGCTATGCTGCTGTGCCAACTGGTTTTCCGAGGGCACCTGCTCTCCTGGCTTCATGTCACCCTTTTCTATGGCATCTAGTATTGCCGTTTTGATTAATACGTAACGTGGCTGCATAACAAGGATGTACTACTCTTAGTCTTTAACATTTTGATAACAGCATACTTGTATATACAAGTATGTACAAGTAGACTCAGTACAAAATTTGTCTTTACGTAGGAAGCAACATTTGGCCATGAATTATCAATACGACGCCTTATTCCACAATGTGCGCATTGCCTCTATGCAAGATAACAATGCCCTATACGGAGAACTACTAGACACGGCCGTGGCCGTTAAAGATGGTCACATTGTTGCGCTTATCGACGCGCAAAATAACCGCGAGTTTCAACAACACGCTGAAGCTGCTAAACAACTTATTGACGGCAATAATCAATGGCTATTGCCCGGTTTTGTCGATTGCCACACGCATTTGGTGTATGGCGGCAATCGCGCCATAGAATTTGAACAACGTCTTCGCGGTGCCAGCTATCTTGAAATTGCTCAGCGAGGTGGCGGCATAAAAGGCACCGTCGCCAGTACGCGAAGCGCGAGTAATGAAGAGTTACTCAAAAATGCCGTTAAACGAGCAAAAAGGCTATGCGAAGAAGGCGTCACAACGGTTGAAATAAAATCGGGATATGGACTCGATATCGACACTGAAGTACGCATGTTAAAAGTTGCCAAGCAGCTTGAACAATTACTGCCTGTTTCAGTTTGTACGACCTATTTAGGGGCACATGCGCTGCCTCACGAATTTGCTGATGATGCTGATGCCTATATCGATTTTGTATGCGAGCAGGCTATGCCACTTATGGCAACAGAGCACCTTGCCGATGCGGTAGATGTATTTTGCGAGACCATAGGGTTTTCAACGGCACAAACCGAGCGGGTGTTTAACAAAGCCCTTGAACTTGGACTACCCGTAAAAGCCCATGTAGAGCAACTTAGCGACAGCAAAGGTGCTTTACTGGCTGCGCGCTACAATGCGCTATCGGTGGATCATATTGAATACTTGGCTGACAGCGACGTCCCTGAGCTTGCCCAAAGCGGAACCGTTGCGGTGTTGTTGCCTGGGGCGTTTTATTACTTGAACGAAGTACAAAAGCCGCCTATTAACGCGCTTAGAAGCCATAATGTGCCTATGGCAGTGGCAACTGACTTTAATCCGGGAAGCTCGCCCCTTGCATCTATTTTAACGGCAATGAACATGGCCTGCGTCCAATTTCAGTTAACGCCTGAAGAGGCGCTGCGAGGTATTACCGCACATGCCGCAAAGGCACTAGGTTTAACCGACAGAGGCGTTATTGATGCAGGCAAAGTGGCGGATATCACGTTGTGGGATATAGATACCCCTGCTGAACTTGCTTATTGCATTAATGGACATCGCCCCACTGCCATTTATAAAGGAGGTGTTCATGTTTAACTGGCAAGGTCGTACTGACAGTGAAGATGGTGAAAAAGGCCTGCGATGGCATCAGCGCGTTAAGCATGACGTTGATCCTCAGGACTTCGCAAGTGATGCTGTCACCACGGATGTTGCGCTAGTAGGGTTTGCAAGCGATTTGGGCGTTAAGCATAACAAAGGCAGGCTTGGCGCCGCTGCTGGGCCTAACGCAATCCGCGGCGCCCTTGCCAATTTGCCGTGGCACTGGCCTTACGCTCAGTTGACTGATTTTGGCGATGTGGGCGTCGACCCTATTCGAACAGCTAATTCGCAACATAGCTCACATGGCAATTCAGATATCGATAACACGTCGCGTACCGCGCAAGAGGCAATACCACAATGTGCACTCTCCCAAGCGCAGAACCAATATGCAAACGCTATCAGTTATGCCCTTGCAGCCGATTTGCACACGAAGGCTAAGGGTACGACTAACAAGGAGCCTACCGACAATCAACGACTTGTGATTGGTTTAGGCGGCGGTCATGAGATAGCCTGGGGAAGCTACTTAGGGCTTTTTAATGCCCATGCTAACCATGCTGAACAGGCAACTGTCGCAGGTAAACGTTCAGGTAAGCGCATAGGTATTATCAATTTTGATGCGCACTTTGACTTACGTAAACCTGCCCCGAACACCAGTTCAGGCACACCATTCAGGCAAGTGTATGAACACTGCCAACTGCACAATGTGCCTTTTCGTTACGCCTGTGTCGGTGTTTCGAAAGCGGCGAATACTTCTGCGCTTTTTGAATTTGCTGACGCTTCTAATACGCGTTACGTTTTGGATACTCAGTGTAACTTTTCTACCATTTGCGACACCTTAGCGCCCATGTTGCAAGACATTGACTTGCTTTATGTCACCGTGTGTTTAGATGCGTTTCCAGCATCTGCAGCACCTGGCGTGAGTGCGCCAAGTGCACTGGGTATAGACCCACTTTTGGTTATTCGCGTGTTACGTTACTTGGCAGAAAAACAACAGGCCATGCAATACCAGTGGCAACTTTGCGATATTGCCGAAATGAACCCGCAGTTTGATATAGACAGTCGCACAGCCAAGCTGGCTGCACGACTTATTTTTGAAGTGACTGACGCGCTGGTTTAGTTTTCAGCGCGTTGACAAGCGGCTGCAGTAAACAACACATCGGTAGAGCTATTCAGCGCGGTTTCAGCAGAGTCTTGAATGACACCAACAATAAAGCCCACTGCCACTACTTGCATTGCAATTTCGTTAGGAATATTAAACAAGCTACAGGCAAGGGGTATAAGCAGTAGCGACCCACCTGCAACACCTGAACTACCACACGCCGATACAGCAGCAATAACGCTAAGCAAAACTGCCGTTGGAAAATCAACTGCTATACCTAGGGTATTCACCGCCGCGAGTGTTAACACGGTAATGGTAATGGCTGCACCGGCCATGTTAATGGTCGCACCCAGCGGGATAGACACCGAATACGTATCTTCATCAAGCTTTAAGCGTTTACATAGGGCCATATTCACCGGAATATTGGCCGCAGAACTGCGCGTAAAGAACGCCGTGATACCACTTTCTTTTAGGCACTTAAATACCAGTGGATAAGGGTTCTTTTTCGTCGCCAAGAAGACCAACAACGGGTTGGTGATAAGGGCGATAAACAGCATAGCGCCAACCAGCACAGTAATAAGTTGCCCGTATTCTACAAGCGCACTAAAACCGGTAGAGGCAATAGTGTTTGCCACTAATCCAAAGATACCAAATGGCGCAAGCTTTATTACAAAACTGACAACGCTGGTTACGCTGTCTGCCATGTTTTGAAGCAAGGCTTTAGTTGCTTCGCTGGCATGCCTAAGCCCTAATCCAAGACCTACAGCCCAGGTTAGAATGCCGATATAGTTACCATTAACCAGTGCGTTTACGGGGTTATCTACCATATTGTAAAGCAAGGTGGTAAGGACTTCTGACACGCCTTTTGGCGCAGCTTGGCTTACCTCTGACGTCACAAGGCTCAGGCTTGTTGGAAAAGCAAAGCTGGCGAGCACCGCTGTTAATGCAGCAATCAAGGTGCCTATTAAATAAAGGACAAGTACGGGCTTAATAAAGGTTTGCTCGTTTTGTTTATGGTTGGCAATTGATGCCATCACTAGAACGAAAACAAGCAGTGGTGCAATTGCTTTTAAGGCTTTGACAAACAGAGTTCCTAGTAAACCAGCCGATTGTGCTGACGAGGGCGACAAAGTCGCTATCGCAATGCCGCATACAATTCCGATGATAATTTGCAGTACCAAACTGCCGTTCATATAGCGCTGAAACAGGCTCGGGCGTGACGTTGAATCCATAAATATTGGTCCATTATTATTTTGACGACGCACCTTATAGGATTACGCGCCGCAAATGAACCTGTTTGGCCTCAGTTTCCTGCAAATTACCGTAAGCTGCCCGTTTATGAGTGTTTCCACATTGCGTATCTCGCGCACCTTCTAACAACAAATAAGCCATTGAATGTTGTAATAATTGTTTCTATTTCCTGACATGTTTCACCTGTACTTTAGTACAGCCTGCATAGAAGTAGGTCACACTAACAAAAGGAAATATAATGAAAAAATATTTAGCATTGCTGTTAGCACTAACTACGTTTAACACCCTCGCAGATAACTGTGTCTATCAATGCCCAACTGGGCTTTCTGGTCAAACGATCACAAGATCTATTTATACTCTCAACAATAACGGACAAACTAAGTTTGCTAACTGGGTAGCTTATCATGTTACACCAAGTACCATTGATGGACCTTCTCGAAGCCGCAACTGGAAAGCAGATCCTTCAATAAGTTCAGTAAACACACTTGAGCCTGGCGACTACACTAGTGCTTGGGCAACCATTGGTACGGACAGAGGACATCAAGTTCCGCTGGCATCGTTTAGCAACACAAGCGACTGGCAGTCACTGAATTATCTATCTAATATTACGCCGCAAGACTCCGACTTAAACCAAGGCCCATGGGTAGATTTAGAAAACGCAGTACGAAGCTTTGTTCGAAGTGGACAAGATGTTTACGTAGTATCAGGCCCATTGTACGAATGGTATTTTGCGACGCTTCCAGAGGCAGACGAATCTCATATTATTCCAAGCGGATACTTTAAGGTAGTCATTACAAATGTTAACGGTTGGGTAGAAGCGTCTGCATTTATTATGGAACAAAATGCATCGCGTAATGATAATTTCTGCGCTACGGAAGTAACCGTTAATGAAGTCGAATCGCGCTCTGGTCTAAACATTATGCCATCGTTACCAAGCTACAAAGAAAGTGCCGTTGAAGGCCGTTTAGGCGGCCTTACTCGTGAACTTGGCTGTTAGTCTAACGTAGCACATAGGCAAGGAAGCCTACACTTGCTTAAACAAGTAATAAACACTACGTCCAAAAGCGTCTTATTAATGACGCTGTAGCAACTGATATTTCAGTCTAAAGTGACTGCGTTTCTAATATTGATTGCGTATGCGAAATCCACTCGTATAGTGGAGTTTTATCATCGATGTAGTAATCAGGTTGTATACCCACGCCGTCTATAGCCATGTGGGGAATTCTCAGGCTTTTTGTAAGGCTGTAATGTAGTGTGAACGCACCGCTTGGCGACGTAGTTTGGTGCATGTTCGAGATATCAAGTACGCCGGCAGTAGTATGCCCAAATAGCTTCACTTTTTGGCTTTGTTTAGCGGCAAGTAAAAATTGTTCAGCGGTACTGCCGTTACTCGAATCTATGAGCACACCAATGCGCTTTGGCAGTGGGTGAACCTTGTCAAATGTCTCAACCGTCACATCTTCATCAATATTGATGTAAACACCTAAGTTCTGCTGAAGGGTTTCGTAACCCTCTCTAGCCCACTGCTTTTCTTCGTCACTAAAATGCGGATGTTCAAGAAAACCAAGCATTCGAGAGTTATTAAGCTCGGTAGATAAGTACTCCATTCCTACGGTGCGAATTGGGTTTGTATACATAATGGGTGTTAACGACGCGTAACTTACGTCGCTGCCGCCGCCGTTGCCGCGAATGTCGATAATGAGGTTTTCAGTTTTTAAGATGGTATCTAGGTTTTGCGCAACAACCGCATCGATATCATTTTTGAACACATGGTCGAACGAAGGTATACGCACTAATACAGTATCTTGCGAGACTCTTTCAAATAACGGTTTGCTAGCATCAAGCATGCGCAGATAGCGTTTGATATTAGCAGGCGACTCTGTTCGCGGCGCCTCACGAGACATTACGATAAAGTTATTTCCCAGTACCACCTCGTTTTGGCCTAAAAACGTAATAGTGTCTATTTCTCGTGGAGAATGGTCGCCCATAAAAAACGTGGCTTTATTTGCGCTTTTATCTTGAAAATCATGAATAATGAATTTCACTTGCCCTACTTTCCAAGCAGGGTTAGCGCTTTCAGTAATATAGCCTTTGTACTCACTACCTTCTTTTTTCAGCGCAACCGTATAGCTTGAGAATTGCCAAATACCTTCTAAATCTTCAATAGGTTTGTCTTTTAGATATTGCTTGAATGCGGGTATATCGACATTGTGTACCGTCGATGAGCCTGTAGCATCATTTGAGCTGTTGTTATTAATAGTTACCGCAACGTGGCCTTTGCGAAAAAACAGTACCCAATCGCGCAGCGCCTCGTGGCACTGGGCTAGGCTATTTGTGTTTTTTATCCGCGCCAATATCGCATTATTGTGTGCAGTATAGCTTTCCTGCCCTTTATTTGAGATGGCGTGATGAAAACCGGCATCGTTGTTTTCAAACGTAGTTTTCAGCCATTCAAATTCCTTTTCGCACTCAACTGCGCTGCCGTAAGAAAAGAAGGAAACGAAAAGGGGAAGAAGTGCTATTTTTTTCACTGTGCATGACATCCATATCTAGGTTTGGCCAGATAAAATAACACAAATTCAATATCTTGCTAGTAGTAACTAAGCTCCCCTATAAGCAGGGGTCTACCCCACCGCGTATTGTTTTTCTAACGCACTTAACCCAACGCCATTGCGCTTGATCACTTTTAGCTGAGTAGGAATGCGTTCTTTCATGGCTTCGATATGACTGATCACGCCGATCATTTTGCCGCTGGCGTTTAAGTTATCTAGCGCATCAAGCGCCACATCCAGCGTTTCAGCATCCAATGTGCCAAAGCCTTCATCTAAAAACAGTGAGTCGATACTGGTCTTGTGACTCACCAAATCAGAGAGCGCTAATGCAAGCGCTAAGCTCACCAAAAAGCTTTCGCCGCCTGATAAGGTTTTGGTATCACGCACAACGTCGCCCTGCCACGTATCCAACACACTTAATCCAAGCCCCTCGTTTTCCTTGCGAATAAGCTGGTAGCGACCGTGTAGTTTATCGAGCTGTTGATTCGCTAGCTGCACCAGATTGTCTAGCGTTAAGCCCTGCGCAAAGCGCCTGAATTTGTCACCGCTTGCCGAGCCAATTAACGAGTGTAAATAAGTAATGTCATCGTAGTAGGTTTCAAACGACGCCATTTCACTGACCAACTGCTGCTGCTTTTCTCGCGCTTGATTATTTGCCCTAACCTGCTGCTCTACCTGCCCTTGCTGTGAAAGCAACGTATCTTTTTGCGCCATTTTCTCTGCAAGTGCGTCTGACACCCACATGGCGCCCTTCTCATCAAGGCTTGCCTGCCACGATTTTGCATTCTCATGAGATAACAGCTTGTTTAATGCCTCTTCAGCATTGGATAAGCGCAGTTGCGCTTGACTGTGTTTTTCGACAAGTGTTTTTTCTAAACTGACAAGCCGTTTGCGTTCATCATCGTTAAGCAATGCGGCGGTAAAGGCCTTCTCATCATCAAACGGGCTTGCTGACAGCTTTTCGGTAAATTGTGCATTGGCCTGTTCAAATGCCGCTTTTTTCTCTTTTAATTGCTCGTGTAGCTGCGCAATTTCAGCTTCTAGTGTAGACACACGCGTATCGGCGGCATGCAATTGCTGCGTGGTGTCTTGCAGAGTTGATTCTGCTTTGGCTATTGCGTTACTTGCCTGGGTTCGTTGTGCATCAATGTCTTTCTCAGGAAACAGAGTGTCTCGTTTTTGTTTTAGCGCTACTATGGTTTCCGCTACTTTAACGCTCTCATCGTTCGCTTGTTTTAACTGCTTTGACACACTCTCAATATCGCGTTTCAGCTCGATAACTTTATTATTAAAGTCAGTGATATGCGGTGTTAATGCTTCGAATTGTTGTTTATTTTGCTTGTAGGTTTTAAGAGCCTCAGCCTTATCAGCCAGCCACTG
This sequence comes from Alteromonas sp. 009811495, assembly GCF_028865455.1. NCBI lineage: Bacteria > Pseudomonadati > Pseudomonadota > Gammaproteobacteria > Alteromonadales > Alteromonadaceae > Alteromonas > Alteromonas sp. 009811495. The sequence goes on along the minus strand of NZ_CP113972.1, from coordinate 914,539 downwards.
CTGAAGGTTTTGTGCGCTGGGTGCTTGTACTTTTTCTTGTTCTGGCGCCTGTTCTAGCAATTCAGCTATACGTGTTAATACCGTCTGAGTGCGGCTGTCGAGATCACGCTGTTTTTTCTCTAACGCCTCGCTGTCATTGGTCATTTTTTGTTGTAGCGAAGTGACCTGTTGTTCAATCAACTGCTTTTCATTGGTTTTACTTAACAAGGTATTGTTTGTGTCCGTCACGGTAGACGTTGCGCCATTTAAGGCGGCTTCTGCATGAGCTATGCTCTCAAGCTGCGCTTTTATTGCCTCGCCTCGCGCTTTAAACTGGGCCACAAAATCTGACAGGCCCTTTTTGTTTGTAACATCAAGTGCAGGTAGCGTCTCATTAAACGACGCAAAGGCAGCGATGAGTTCCTCGGTAAGGCCACGCCATTTGGCAGTAAGCGATTCCTTAGACGCAGTAAGTTGGTCGCACTGCTTTTCAATTTGCGCAAGTGTGAGCTCTGCGTTAGTAACACTCTCTTTGGCTTTGGCACCTTCTAGCTCAATGCTTTCTAGCTTTTGCTTAAGGGCATCACGACGCGTAATAGTCTCTGGTACGTCTATCGCTACGCTTGATACAGGGTGCTCGTTTGCGCCACACACAGGGCACGGTTCACCGGCTTTAAGCTGTGCACGCAGCTGAGCCACTTCAGCATCAAGTGCGATAAGTGCTTCAATATCTTTAAGCTCAGTTCTGGTTTGCTTGTACAACTCGACAAGACGGTTTCGCTCAGCCTGCTGCTGATTAAGGGTTTCGTGATGCGCATGGTGTTGCGACGTCAATTCACTAAGCTGACCTTCAGCATCGCTATATTGTTGCTGTAAATGCTCTAGCTGAAGCAAATTGTTCCACTGCGCTAGCTTGCTATCACGCTCTTGCGTCAGTACCGCTTTATCACCGTTAACTAATAATGCATCAAGCGCTTGCTGGCATTGTGCGAGGTGTTGCTGTTCCTTTTCACACTGCGTGCTAAGCGCTGCAACAGATTGCTCAATGCGCTGCTGCTTTGCTTTAAGCTCGGCTAAACTATGGGTATCGGCTTCATGCTTTTGAGCCAACGCTGAAATTGTTTGATATTCATTGGCAATATGCCCTGCGCTTTCATGCCACCCGCTAATGTGTTCGGCCATAGCGCCTAGGCTTGCGTTCGCGTTAAGGTAGCTAGACAGCGCTTCTTGCTCACGCTTTTGACTTGCCACATCATGCTCTCGCTGCGTTTTTTGTTGCTCTAACGCGCTTAATTCACGGGTAAGCGTTTCAATAGATTCACGGTGATGACGCAGTGCTTTTTCACTGTGACCAAGTTCATTGTCTATAGGTAGAACATCGTTTGTAATGCGTTGCTCTAGTGCGCTACTTTGCGACTTGGCATTATTAAGCGCAGCATGGGCCTGTTCAACACGTTGGCCGGCTTGTTGTTTTTGTTGCTGCACATCTGGCAACAGCGCTGTTTTTTCATTCAGGCGCGTTTGATAGCTTTCTACATCTCGTTTGAGTGATTGCATACTCGCGTAAGGTACCCTAAGCGCTTCGGCAGGTTCACTGCGCCTTAAGCTATCGAGTTCATCTTTAGCTTCGCTTATTGCCGCATCAGCGTCGGCTTTGTCGTGCTTTGCCGTATTTACTGCGTTTTTGCTTTCTTGTAACGCTTGCTGCCAGTGCTTTTGTTGCTGTAAATATTCAATATCCGTATTCAGCGCCTTCACATTCACTTGTACTTCACTAAGCTGCTGCTCAAGGGCCGAAACTTGCTCTTCGCTAAGTAGGGTTACACCTTCTAATTTAAGCGAGTATTCTTTTTTAGTTTGCTTGGCCTCTGTAAATTGTTGATGCACCGCTTGTGATATTTGGCCATAAATCTCTGTACCAGTAAGCTCTTCAAGGAGCTCTGCCCTATCACCTTCATTAGCATTTAAAAATGCAGCGAAATCTCCTTGAGACAGCATCATCGATTTTGTAAAGCGCGCAAAGTTAAGCCCCGTTAAGCGCTCAATCTCGTCACTTTTAGGTCGCACTTGTGTGGCCAGCACTTTACCTGATTCAACTTCGGCAAGTTCTACATCGGCACTTTGCAAATTGCCATCAGCTTTGCCTCTTGCTCGTCGCATACTCCAAAACGCGCGGTACGCTTTGCCCTTAATATCAAATTCTACCTCAGCCAAACACTCGGCAGTACCGCGGGTCATAATGTCGTTGTTCGACACAGAAATCGCCCCTAGGCGCGGCGTTTGGTGGTAAAGGGCCAGACAGATGGCATCCAGTAATGTGGTTTTTCCCGCGCCAGTGGGCCCGGTAATAGCAAATAAACCATTGTCTACAAAAGGCGATTGTGTGAAATCAATTTTCCACTCGCCTTTGAGGGCGTTTAGGTTTTTAAGACGTAAATTGAGGATCCTCATGCTTTATCCTCCGGCTCATCAAAGAACAGCGAGGTTTGCTGTAAACTCACTGTATCTTCTGGCGGTGTATTTTCTGGCGTCTCGCCAAGCTCGCTACTTTGAACGCTCTTTTTGCCACCATCTTGAATACTCTTTTGAACACCTTGCTGACTATCGAGGTCTTCTTGATTGGTGTTGACCAACTCAACAGCGTCGGCAAATAAGTTGGATATTCGCGACATACGCTCAGGCGTGTCGTCAAAATTCTCAAGCTCAAGTCGCGCTTCGAACACCTCAGTAACTGACAGCTCACTTAGCTGCACATTCTGCTTTTCAGATAAGCGCTTTACTTGTTGTTTTCTCACCCGCTTAAGCTGCAAAATTTCAGCATGTTTACCGTCTAGCATTTGCTGAATGCGTTGCTGTAAGTCCGTCAGGTAGTCTTGAGTTTCTACTTCAATACACAGCCATACTGGCTGCGCTTCACTGGCATTAGCAATGTCGTCAGACGTAGTAATTTTTTGCTCTATGGTGGTAAGGTCGCCCTTTATAACTTGCATTGCCTGAAAACGAGGCACCGATATTGTGGTTATCTCAGGGCCATTTTCATCACCATCAAAATCCACCAGCACTACTTGTTTTTGCGTATTAAGCTCGTCAAAACTTAGGGGAATAGGCGAGCCAGAGTAACGAATGTGTGCTTTCCCGGCTACTTTCTGTGGTCGATGAATATGACCCAAAGCAATGTAATCTGCCGGCGGAAAGCCCGATGCATCAAAACCTTCTAACGTGCCAATGTAAATATCGCGAACACTTTCTGACTGACTTACGCCAAGTGCTGTCAAATGTCCCGTGGCTATGATGGGGAGCGTCTTATCACTTGCGCTTAAGCTCGCTTCACGCAGCGACACGGCCTTTTGAAACAAAGTGGCGTAATGCTGTTTTATGGCATCACCCAACGCTTGGCGTTTTTCAACAGCATCTTGCCCTGCGCTACTTATAATGACATCACGAGGACGAATAAATGGCACCGCGCACAAGATGGCACCGCAATTCCCCTGACTGTCTTCTAATGTAATGACCTGGTCGTCAGCATCGCCGAAAGTACTGGCGATAACGTGGCTATTTAAGTATTTCAGCAACGCTTTGCTTTCGTTCAGTACAGATACAGAGTCGTGATTTCCGCCCAGTACAATCAGCGTACATTTCTTTGTTTGCAGCGCACCAATAAATTCATGGTATAGCTCGCGGGCATAACTTGGCGGTGTACCCGTATCAAACACATCGCCTGCTACAATAAGCGCATCAACACTGTGTATTTCAACTTCATTAAGAAGCCATTTTAAAAAGGCAGCGTGTTCGTTCTTACGGCTTTTGGTAAAAAAGCTTTGGCCAAGGTGCCAATCTGACGTGTGCAGTATTTTCATGTAGCAGAGAAACCAGGAATGTAGTGTAGAGAATTAGCGCATCAAGACGGTTAATGCCTTGTCTGTATGAACTATAGAGATTTTCTATTTGTGTGACAACGACCTAATGACATTAAGGTGTATGGTTTTGGGTTTGAGTTTGGGTATTGAGGTGAGGGTTTGAGCTTTGAAGTTTGGGTTTTAGAATTTGGGAGCTTAAAGGCATTTACACTTTTTTGAGAACGGTGTGCGCTATATTGAGCAAGCCATTGCCCATTCACGATGACTGCTGGTGAATGGGCAAGGTTACGAAACGCCAACTTATTTGCTGTAAGAAACGTTAGCAATAGCCTGGCTTTCAATATTTAGGTACTTTTTAATTGCTTCACTGTTTGCACCGTATTGGTCAACAAATTCAGCAACAGACATGCCGTTACACGTCATTTCGCTGGCAACATACTGCTTATCAACAGCAGACAGTTTAAGCTCTTTATGCAATTTCCATTTATTACCCGTAGCTGCAGCAACACAAAGATTTGAAGTAACAGAGTCATCTGCTGCCTCAATTTGTGTAGAGGCCATAGCAGCACCAGTGAACATAGTAGCAATTGCAACAGTAGCGATAGATTTTACAAGCGTTTTCATAGCACGATTTCCTTATTGGATGACATTGAGTAATGTTTAGTGAATGCACTTGTGTGCAATTTGCTAAACTTACCTAGTCTATTTCAATGACCGCGCCAACTTTTAATTACTCAATAATTTCAAAAACTTAAACAAAAAACACCAAAAACAAAGCCAACCTCACTCTGTGCCAAAAACCATCAAAATACGCTATTGACTAACATTTGGCTATTTTGACCACTACGATTTTTTCGCCTTTGCAATGAACGTGAACTTGCTACGCACTTTGATAGATATTATCCCAATAATCGTCGAGTATTGCGCAAGCCTCATGCAATGGTTTTGCTTTAAATACGTCGTTTGATTGCGAAATAATGTTCATACGCACAAGTTTGTTAAGGGCATCGGCCACGTCGAAATCGAGTACGCATTGGTGCTGCTGCATAAACCAGTGCTCAATTTTCTCGTCGAGTTCCTCTGCGCTAATGCCCGCGCTACCGAAGTTAAGCAAAAAGGAATATGCCAATAGCGCCTCTTTGCAATCCTCTTCTTCTGCAGCATCGATAAGGGTATGAAAAACACCCGCGTAATTATCAAGGTTTTTAAAATAGAGATTGTCAGACAAGGCTTTCATAAAGCGAATTTTTCTGTTTTTAAACTTTGTCCATTCTTTGAAAACAAAGCTTCCGAACACGCCCATACCAATACCAAAGGTCATTAAACTTTGCGTGGTAAGCTTCACTTCTTCATCTCTTAACCCTAGCCAAAACGCCACTACTGACGCCATTAAAATAAGCGATGCGCCAAGCTTAGTAACCAATACTACCGTGCCTCCTACTGCCGCCGACGCGCCAATAATCAGCTTATCGAGTGGTCTCATGCGCACTTCGCTGTTGGGAAACAGCATTTCCAAATCGGCTTTTGGGACGTTCTGAAAAAGCTTCACTATGGTTGAGCCGGGCGTAAAAGTGAGTGATTTTCGGTTATTTTGATTAAAGTAATCTGCGTCTTTAAACGTAATATATACGGCTACGCGATCGTAGTGCGTAAACTCAATTTTTCTTTTTCTTAGCCCCCACCACTGACGAAGTGTTTCGGTTTTAACTGACTCTCCACGACGGTAAAACACAACATCTTCAAAATCGTCAAACTGTACTTCTAAGCGCACTTTAAATAACGACTCTTCATTAAGCGCTTCTCTTAGGTCCTCATCAGTGACTTTCTCGAAATTTGCAGCGTCGAGCAGTTCGGCAAAGCCCGACGAAAATGCCTGTTTGCTTGTCTGTAAGTCAGTATGAGTTATCTGACCTATCACCCGTGTATCACGGTTAGGATCAAACAACGCATAGTTATCTTTGAGGTGTTCTAATCGATTGTGATAATCGTAATGAATACGGCTCACCAAAAGCTTTGCGAACGTGTCAAATTGATTGGCATTCTCTGTATCTGGCCAATTAATCAGGTCTTCGCACAATGTAATAACGTCTTGCTTTCTAAAAGGAATGTAGCGTTCTCGCGTCATTGTATTTTTCTTATTCCCGAGCATTAACAAATGAGGTTATAGCAATGTGGTACAGCAAAGCTAGACTGAACTCAAGTTTCAGTTCCCAGTTTACATCTAAGGTATAAACGTCATCACTTCATAGATATTCATCATTTTATGTGCATCACGATTTGGTATACTGCGCCAATGAGTTATCCCGTTCCCGCCAATCAGGTTGAAACCCTGTACGAAATTAAAAAAAGCAAGTTTATTGCTTTTGCTGCCTTTGCGAATTCTCGCGAAAGTGCCATGGCGCTGTTAGACAGCGTTAAGCAACAATACCCGGACGCACGCCACCATTGTTGGGCCTATGTATTTGGCAGCCCTAGTATGCCCACTAGTGCAGCGATGGCCGATGACGGTGAACCGAGCGGCACTGCGGGGAAACCTATTCTTAATGTGCTACAACACAAAGACATTGGTGACATCATGATTATTGTCACACGTTACTTTGGTGGTATTAAGCTGGGTGCTGGCGGATTAGTACGAGCCTATTCAGCGGCTGCACAGCAAGCAATTGACGAATTAGAGATACGCCAAGAAATAAGCTTAGAAGATGTGTTTGTAGAGGTCGATTTTAAGCATGAACAATTTGTGCGCCACTTGGTAGAACAAGCTTCAGGCGATATAGCACAGTGCGATTATTCCCACTGTGTAGATATGCACATAAAGCTACCTGCCACCGAAGTGGCAGGATTTAAAGCGCACATGGCACCTGTCGCGATGAGTGTAAAGTCGTCGCGTTAGCTAGAGTGTTAAAACTGACTCACGCTATGCCTTATACGTGCCACGGATGGGGTAATTGTTGTCTGGATTTCTTATAAACTCTAACCCTGAAACCAATTGCTCTAGATCGGGGCGTACAAATGGTGCGTTGGCTATTTCAGCAATATGAATCTCGTTATTCTCGTTGAGCACAAATAACGCGGGTTCAGCAAAATTATGATCCGTTTCTTTTTCTGAACGAGGCGTTGAGATGTAAAGTCCTAGTGTCTCCATGTCTTGCTGAGTTAGGCCGTAAGCAATAGGAAAACTGATGGAGAGATCTTTCAGATGCGCTTCAAGTTGCGCTTTGCTGTCTCCACTAACAGCAACTAAGTCGACGTTTAATTCTCGTAGCCGACCTTTGAATTCTTCAAGCTTGTTGAGATATTTAGTACAGATTGGACAGTGCTTTCCCCGAAACACTACAACCATTTTCCAGTCACATCCTTCTTGCTTGTCAGCAAGTGCGACAACCTCATCTGAAGACGATTTAACCGTAATATCGGGAAATTGAGTAGCGGGGTGCAATTTCTGTGTATACATATCGAGTTCCTTAGCAATAATAATTCGTAAATCCTTCACAAAAGCGATGAATGCTTCACTTTTATTTTGAAGTATCATTTATTGCTACGCTGATTCGTCATAATAGATCGACACAATGAAGTAGCACCTACGAAAAGTGTGGAAAAACAGCGTGATATTTAAGTACTGTTTACGCCGTTTACTAGTGTGATTGAAAGCGCTGCGCAACACGATTCAGGTAAGTGCAGCCGGTATGTTTATCACTATACCGGTTAAAATACAGCGGCCAAAAGCCCGTATTTAGTCTGCATCACTGATTTGTTTTAGACGTGTAGCGCTGTTATCACACCAAAAGCAATTTTCTGCAGGCTTACGTTTAATCGCTTGGGTAAAAGCCTGCTTAGCCGGTGCATACTGCCCCTTTATAAAATACGCTTCCCCCAGACTGTCCCATAAATTACCGTCGTCGCTGTAGAGTTCGACATTCAGCAGCAACAGGGCTATTGCGTCGTTATATCGTTCATGATCCACTAACCGCAAACCGGCACGATTCAGAATACGCTTGTTATCAATCTTGCTGGCAAAATTTTTCTGTAACACTGCCTTTTTGTGCTCAGGGCTACCGGTTGTGTTTAGCGATAGTCCTACAATTTGGCTGGTGATGCCGGTCTCATAGACTGGTAACGGTTCCTTTTCAAAAAGGTACTGCTCGATGTTATAAGGCAAGGCCATGGTACTTTCCACCAATGCATTTGAGGCAAACAGGATTAATATTTTTTCATCTGGTAACCATCGAAAGTCAAAGTAGTAGGTACCATTTGAGCCATTGTGACCAATAAAAGTGGTTTCCCGTGGGGTTGGCATGACTGCCCAACCATAACCATAGTGGCTGGTGCCCTCCTCGTTTTCTGCTACATGGGGCTCAAAGAGCTGATCGCGGTATTTTGCAGACAACACCGATTCACTCTGTAGCGCTTGTGCCCACAGATACATATCATTCATGGTGGACAGCATGCCGCCATTTCCTTTCAGTGGCCAGGCGATAGCTGCATCCTCAAAGTACTTATCCCGGGTACTACCCGTCTCTACTTCGCCAAACAAATACCCTGCAGCCGCAGGGAGTTCCGCCAATACCGGATTAAGATAACCGGTATGGTACATACCGGCTGGCTCAAACAAGGCCTTTTGAAGGTACTCTTCGTAAGACACCCCGCTTACCAGCTCAATGATCCGCGCCAGAATACTGTAACCAGCATTTGAATAGGCATAGCCTTCACCTGGTGCAAAATAAAGCGGTAAAGCAAACAGCCGGTTAAAAAACTCATTGGTCGGGACGTGTGTAAAATCACTCGCTCCAATGCCATTGGCAATACCGGCTGAATGGGTAAGGAGCTGATGTAGAGTGATAGCTTGTTTATCTTCGGGCAGGCTGTTAAAAAACCGGCTAATTGGCGTTGCAGTGCTTAGTTTGCCCTGTTGTACAAGATGCATCACTGCAGCGGCGGTAAACTGCTTGGTTACAGAACCGGTATCAAACAAGGTATCGGCGGTAATAGGCGTACTCCCTTGTCGCTCTGTTTTTCCGTAACCTTTATTTAAACGAAGCTTACCGTCTTCAGCAATTAATACGGCGCCGCTGAAACCGTTGTTCTCAGCAGTCGTTAAATACTGATCGAGCTTATTTAAGTCGGATGCATCGGCGGCGGACACCATGGGGCTGATCGTTATCACCAGGGCAATCAGGACTATTTTGAGTAAACGCATACCAACTCCGTTTCAGTGCTTATTAATAGAGCCGCAGACGCAGACCAAAAAGTTTTTATTGTTGTTGCTTTTCTTTAATCAACTGCCACTGATTAATCGTCTGCCACTAAGAAACATAACAGTTGTATAGTGTCTGGTCGAATAGGTAAAAATCAATCTTAAGTGTGGATGCAAATTGTAAACAAGCATTAATGGCTACGCTTGCCGCTCAAACACGAAAAAGCTAAAAGCATCTGCCGGAACATTTATGAAACTTTATACCGACAGGATCTGTCAGCTATGGTTGGGATTAACTCTTGGAAATGTTGCTCTTTCTGAAAGTAAAAAAGCAGCCCTAAGGCTGCTTTTATTTTTTGTCTTTCGCAATTACTACTGAGAGAATTATTACTGAACGTAACCCTCGTTAGCTTTCACCGTCAGTGGGTGATAGCCCGGCTTCGCTTCTTCAAACGCACGTTTCGCAAAGGCTTTGCCTTCTGGCGTTTTAGACAATTCGCGATAAAGCGGCTTAACCAGCTTATTACGACCAATAGTGACTAAGTAGCTATATAAACGTTCAAAGGCAGGTTGGTAGTTGTTCTCAACTGCAATCATTAGCCAGCTGTGCGCTATTTCATTGTTTTGCGTTGACGTTAATGAGAATGCAGCATCAAGCTCTGCAAGCTGCTCTGCACTTAGCGACTCTGGCATGTTGTTAAGGAAGTATAACCACTCATGCACTGTCCACTGTGCAGTATCGATATCAGCCGCTTTCACTTCACCGGCTAGCCATGCATTGCGCGTAGTGTCTATTTTTGCAAAAGCATCTGATTCAGGCTTAGGGGCACCTTCTGGAATACCCGGTTCGAATATCCAAGTGTTAATACGCTTGGCATCTAGCTTGTCAGGATACTGTTTTAGTAATGTATCTTCTAAGTAAGTGATAAAGGTGTCGGTTGTAATGCTCTTGAACGCGAAGTCTTTAAAGTATTGCATTAAGAATGCATCAAAGTTTTCACGACCAATCTTGTGCTCAATTTCGCGTAAAAACAACGCGCCTTTTTCGTAAGGGATATTTGAAAATACGTCGTCTGGATTGCGGCCGCGTAGGTCGATTGCCAGTATCTCATCGTTGGCGTCTAGCGCAGCAACATCATTTTGTAAGTCTTGATATCCCAGCACCGTTTCTTTTTTAAAGCGATCATGACCGTAGATCATTTCCATAATGCGGTAGGTCAGATAGGTGGTGAAGCCTTCGTTTAACCACAGGTCGCGCCACGTTGCATTGGTTACGGTATTGCCAGACCAGCTGTGTGCAAGTTCATGCGCAATTAACGACACTAAGCTCTTATCACCCGCGATAACCGTTGGGGTGATGAACGATAAACGCGGGTTTTCCATACCGCCAAAAGGGAAAGAAGGAGGAAGAATTAACAAATCGTAGCGATCCCATTGGTATGGACCATATGTTTCTTCGGTCACTTCTAGCATGGCTTCCGTGTCTTCGAACTCTTTTGCCGCGCTTTCTAACAATGCAGGTTCAGCATATACGCCCGTGCGCTCGCCCATTGCTTTAAACTCTAGGTCGCCAATAGCTAACGCAATAAGGTATGACGGAATAGGCTGAGGCATAGTGAATTCGTACTCACCGTCGCGCTCTGTTGTTGGATCATTCGAAGCACTCATTACAGCCAATAACGATTTCGGTGTTTTAATCGTGGCATCATAAGTAACGCGCACTTGAGGCGAGTCTTGAAGTGGAATGAAACTACGCGCATGCACAGCTTGTGCTTGGGTAAACAAGAAAGGGTGTTGTTTACCGGCTGTTTGCGCGGGAGTTAACCACTGTACGCCCGACGCTTCTGGCGACGTTGAATAAGCTACCGTTACACTGTTTACGCCTTCTGGTAGTGTGATTGAAAGCGGTGTACCTAAATCATCATCAACCTTACCCATTTCAAATGCGATATCACTACCTTGCGCCGTTACACTCTTGATATCGAGTGCACGTGTATCAAGCACAAGCGTGTTGTTTTCAGGAGCAGTGCGTTCAACGTCTAAGGTCACTTCACCAATAAGCTGTTTGGTATCGAAGTCTGCTGTAAGGTCGATAGTTAAATGCTTTACTCGAACTTCGCCTGGATTAGCAAAGGAGTGATAATCAACACCAGAGGCAATCTCAGCGTGTGAGTTCAACGCTTGATCTGTACCCTGTGTTGTATCTCGCGTGGTATTTTGAACAGCGCTATCTTTGGCGCCTTGCGCTTGAGAGGCGACGTCGCTACTTTCGCTGCAAGCAAAAAGTACTGGCATGCTTATACATGCTGCCAGTAATCCATATTTATTCATGTGACTTCCTAAAGGTAGTGATAACACGGTTTATGTTATCAAGCCTTTAGGAATCACGCGAATATTAAGCGACCATTACACGAATAGTACGATGTATTTACTTAACTGAAATCTCTACTTCAATGTTGCCGCGAGTAGCGTTTGAGTAAGGGCAAACCTGATGCGCAGTGTCAACGAGTGCCTGTGCTTGCGCCTTGTCCATGTCGCCTAAATCAACCGTAAGTTTAACCGCAATAGCAAAGCCTTGCTCGATAGGACCAATGGCTACATCACCCGTTACATTAATGTCGTCGGCCAATTTAATTTTCTGTGCCGCCGCCACGTGCTTAAGCGCACCAATAAAACACGCAGAGTAACCCGCTGCGAACATTTGCTCAGGGTTAGTACCCTCTCCGCCTGCACCGCCCAGTTCTTTTGGTGTAGACAGTTGAAGTGATAGCTTGCCGTCACTTGATTTTGCCGTACCTTCTCGACCACCCGTCGCAGTTGCTGTGCCGGTATAAACCACTTGTTGAAGCTTGTGCATAATGCTCTCCTTTCGTTCATTAATTTGGTGCGCTTGGCATACTAAAACTTACCTTACCAAACCCACATACTTTGCATGCAAAATAAATTAACACTATCCCATCTTGCAGATCAAGTACTTTGCATGCAAAATATAAAATCATTTTTTAACGAGGCCGTACCATGTCTGAACTCCTAAAATTAGAAAATCAGTTATGTCATCGGTTTTATACATTGTCGAATGCCTTTACACGGGCATACCGGCCCTTGCTGAAAACCCTTGATATAACCTACCCTCAGTACGTCACGTTAATGGCGCTTTGGGAAAACGACGATATCACTATCGCGAACCTATTAGAGGTCACTGATATTGACGGTGGTGCCATGTCGCTTATCTTAAAGAAGCTTGAAGCAAAGGGCTTTTTAACCGTCATTAAAGACGACAACGACAAACGCGTGCGACGGGTAAAACTTACGACCGAAGGTATAGAGAAAAAAGCGGTTGCTGAAGAAGTTCCCACACAGATGCTATGTAAACTACAGGGGATGACGAAAGAGGAAAGCCACATGCTAAGAGACTTACTTGATAAGCTCGGTGGATGTTTTTCGCAATCAGCCTCTGACGATAACCTGTAAAATGTCACTGCATTGTCATCACATTTTGCGCTCAGTTTGCTATTATCAACGTATTGAGCGAACAAGTGTTCGCCTAAAAAGCGTGTTTTTTCTGACGTTATGTTGCGATTAGATGTATCAACGCACGCGACAAGGCAATACAGCACTTAGCAATATTAGTAATGTCATTAGCAATATCAGTGGAGCCAGCATGACGACTTCAAATGCGATTACGCAAACTGCCAATGCCGCAAAAGAGAAAGCGAAGCAAATTCCCGCCAAAGCGTATTCTGTTGTGGAAGAATGGCTCAATAGCATCAGCCACGGTGCGGGATTGATTGCGGCCATTGTTGGTTTGGTTTTTATGCTCTATCGAGCCGACAATACACTAGAGTTGACTACCGCTGCCATATACGGTTCTACGCTGATATTAATGTTTCTAAGCTCTACCTTGTATCACGCCATTTCACATCACAAAGCCAAAAGCTGGCTCAAGCTCTTTGACCATAGTGCAATCTATTTGTTGATAGCAGGTACTTACACACCTTTATTACTTGTATCCATAGGTGGTGTGCTGGGAATCACTATGACAGCCATTATTTGGTGCTTAGCCATTGCGGGTGTTGCCTTTAAACTTGTGGCACAGCATCGCTTTCCTAAAGTGTCGGTAATGACCTATCTATTAATGGGATGGATAGCATTAGGGCTTATTTATCCGCTCTACATGGCACTACCCGGCGCAGGGCTATGGCTATTGGTAGCAGGCGGTTTGTGCTTTAGCGTAGGCGTATGTTTTTACGTTGCCAAAAAAGTAAAGTACACTCACGCCATATGGCATGTGTTTGTCATTGGTGGTTGTAGTTGTCACTACTTCTCTATCTACTATTTTGTGGTATGACTACACAGTAAAGTCAATTGTTGTAAACCTTAAAAGGCGAGTATTACTTCGTGGAATCGACGCAAGATACATCAGAAAAGCAACCCAGTATTGCTTGGTTTTCCCTTGGTGCAGGCAAGATCTGTCTTGGAAAGAAACCCACTGATGATGTATACCCTCGTCTAAAAAGTTTAGGGGTTACACACCTTGCCACAGTACAAACCAGTGAAGAAGATGCGCCTAGAATACGAGATGGTGCTTTAGCAGCGGGTCTTGAATGGCTATGGGTGCCGTTCCTTCACCCTTCTGCAAAGTCGCCTACTGAAGATGTTCACCTGCATCAGTACCTTCATGAACTATCTCAAATGTTAAGTGAAGGTGCGCGTATTTATTTACATTGTGATGGTTCGCAGCACCGCTGCAGCCTGCTTTTCTACGCGCTTTGTCACTACCGCCGAGTACCTTCTAACAGTGCTTATGGCGCGCTTCATAGTTTTGGTGCAAATGCCGCTAACGGTTTGTTGCGCTCTGAATTAGCGTGGGCAGCGGAACTTGGTCACACTGCGCCACGCATTTAGATTACTGCATTAAAAGCTATACACATCGGCATTAGCGAGTAATTTATTCGCATCTATTTTTTCTTGTACGCACTTCACAATATCCGTGCGCGTGAACACATAAATTCTGTCTTTGCGCTGGTTATTTTCACTGGTATCAAAGTCTTTTAAAACCATACTAATGTGTTCATTGTCTGGCAAGCCGCGAAGTCCCGAGCCAAAGCGACAAAGGGTATCGCTCATGCCCACTTCAAACCCGGCTAAGAAGCGCTTATAGGCTTGCTGCTGCTTTTCTTTGCGCTCAGCAAGTTGTTTCTCCTGTTGTTTCTCTAACGCTTTTAATTCTTCTTTCATTGACTTCGCTTTAGCCTCAACTTTTGCAAGTTTTTGCTGAGACATTTCTTTTTCAGCTAATAGTTCCTTTTTTCTTTCCTCATCAGCATGACGAAGTTCAAACGTAATGTCGCGAAGCTGACGTTCAGCTTCTCTTGATTCCCATGCCATCTCTCGTTGCATAGCGCGCAAATCTCTCACTCGCTCATGGCTTTCAGAGAAGGCCTCGGCAAAACGCATACTCGTTGCATCAGCATAAGCCTCCCATTCCCGCGTGGCTTCAAACACAATATCATCAATGTTTTCAAGCGAGCCTGTTAAGTTGGGTGTTGGTGGCTCTGGCGGTGCTGGTGGCGTCATTACTACCAGTCCTTCAACCATGGTTTCAATATCTCGTATCCAAGAGCTGCTTTGACCGCGAACATTCAACGTAAATACCGCCCCCTGTCCAGCTAAATAGCTCGTTTCTATGTTACTTACGCGCCAATTATCTGAAGATACATTTTGACGTAGCGACGTTTTTAGCACGCCGGACATAATTTCTAGTTCGTTAGCTAACTCATCATACTTTGCTGTGTTTTGAGCAAAGGCCAAACTACCTGTGGTGCATAGCACTAATGCGGTTAATAAACGTTTCATAATTCCACCTACCTGTCTAATCTTTAGGTTTAGTCTTCTAACGAAGGCTGCGTGTTGTTTACTGGATAAGAAGATGCTCCTGCGCCACTTGCACCACTTGGCGTAAGCACAGCACTGTACCCCATCTCCATATCATCAATTTCATCTTGAAGTCTGCTGAACTGTCGTGCATAAAAACGCTGATCGTCTATGCGCTGATCGTTAATAAACTTCAATAGTTCTGCAAAATCTTGCTTGCGCTCTTCGCGGCTAGAAGCCAGCAGATATTTGGTCAACTCCGCGCTATTTTGCTGTTGCTGACTAGACAATGCTTGAGCGTACTCTTTAAACAAAGACTGATTAGCCTGCTGATAGAATTCTCGCTGTTCGCCCAATGCTTCAGCGACTTTTTTAGCAACAAGTTCATCAATGTCATTTTGACCCATAGGCGCCTGTGAAGGTTGATTTGCGCTTTGCGAGAAGGTAAGCGCAATACCACTATCGTTAAATGATAATTGCGCTCCACTTAGCACCACTACCATTGCACAGGCAGACATTGCCATTGCAATGCCCGGTAGCGAGAACCACGGGCTTTTATCAGCACGAGGATTGCTACCGAAATACGTTGCCTCTTTATTCCACTGTGGCACAGGTGGGGCAGCAAAATTGTCTGCAAAGTTGTTAAGCATTTCGCTGGTTTCAACTCGGGCAGCAAATTCACTGTCTGTTTCAACAAGCTCATTAAATACAGCTTGTTGCTCTTTGCTTAGTTCGCCGTCAATAAACGCAGCGAATAGCACTTCTTTTTCTTGTAAAGTCATTGCTCTAACTCCAACTTTAACTTAGCCAATGCAGCGTAAAGTCTAGATTTCGCCGTATTGGTAGAGATGTCCATTTGCTCGGCTATTTCTTCAAACGTGAAGTGCCCAAAAAACTTTAATTCGACCACGGCTTTTTGACTTAAACTCAATTGCTGCATTGCTTGCGTCAATGCGCGACTCTCTCTGTTACTGTTGAGTTGCATTTCAGGGCACGGCGCTTCGCTTATTGGCGTGGCTACATCGTCAATGTCGGTATGTGGACGGCGTTTTCGATATAGCTCAACACAGCGACAATGGGCAATGCGATACAACCAACTCTTAAAGCTACCCTCGCCCTTAAAGCAAGCGAGACTGCGAAACACAGAGATAAATATCTCTTGCATTAAATCTGCGGCGTCGTGGCTATTTCCTGTCATGCGAAGCCCGTATTGATACATGGCTGATTCGTAGCGAGAAATAAGCGTAAACCACGCTTTTTTGTTTCCTTTTAATGCCTGTTCCACGAGTTTTTCATCTCGTTTCGTAAACACGGCGTTCCCCGTTTTGTTGTTGATCTCTTTAACTTAATCATTAAGTCGAGGGCGTGGGTAAAAAAGTTTGTACTTTTTTGCTTTTTTTTGGAAAAAAGAACGAATTGGGCAAAGACGTGGATGGCGTGTCAGCATTAACACGCCGTAAAAATGATTGGCTAGGGTGTGCTATTTAAGCGTTGGAATGGGGAGTAATGGAGAAATGATTTCACCAATGCGACGGAAAAGCTGCATACGTGTTGTACCCGAACGCCATACTAAACCAATTTCTCTATATCCCTGTTCTTCTGCAGGAAAGCTCTTTAGGCCCGTGTGCTCTAAGATAGATTGGTTTAATGCAAGCTCTGGCAAAAAGGTATACCCCATTTTACTGTTGGCTAACTGCACTAACGTGTAAAGGCTACTTGCAGCTACTTTACTGATTTGATCGCTATGCTGCAGGTTACATGCACTCACCGCATGTCCTGTCATACAGTGCTCTTGCTGTAATAAAAATATGCTTTTCTTTGGCAGTGTTGAAATATCAACTGGGTTTGGCAGCTTTTCAGCCATTTCCTCATGGGCTATTAAGTGAAATGGGTCATGACCAAGAATCATTTGCTTACATCCAGGCGTTTCCATTGGAAGTGCAAGAATAAGTAAGTCTAAACGTCCATCGGTAAGCTGCTGTAATAGCTTCTCGGTAGTATCTTCTTGCATTTCCAGGTTAATTTCAGGCAAGAACGCACTGAACGCGCCCATCATACCTTCAAACAAAAATGGTGCGATTGTAGGTATAACACCTAACTTCAGTGTGCCACGCTGCCAATTGCCAGCATTTTGCGCATATTCCACCAATTCACCGGCTTCTTGAAGCAGTACTTTACTGCGTTCGACAATGTCTAAACCCAACGAAGTGAATACGAATGTTTTATGCTCACGCTCTAGTAATTGACTACCAAAATGCTCTTCTAGGTTTTGAATTGCGGTGCTTAGTGTCGACTGGCTCACATTACAGCGTTGCGCTGCTCTGTGAAAATGCTGTTCTTGGTGAAGCGTAACTAAGTAATGTAGGTGCTTAAGATTCGGCCACTTCATAGGCTTCTCACAGTAAAATAAAAATGAATTAAAATAGAAAGGTTTAATCTAACATAAAGATTATAAACAACCCAACTCTAACTCGCGCCCCATGCACACGGTAACAATCTTTACCGTTTTAAGAATTCGTCAAGCGGTGGCTGGAAAGTGCAGAAAAGTAGGGTTAGGATAAATACAGTCAGTGTATTCTCGCTTCAAGCAAGCTCGTAGTGGATTGATGTTCTACTACTTAATCTTTTTGCCACAGAGGACGCCATGAAAGGCCATTATAAGAATATTCTATGTGTCTTAACCGACTCCCATCGTCAAGATGATACCGTGGCACAAGCCATTCATATCGCAAAGGCCCACCAAGCCAATCTTACTATTATGCTTTCTCTGGAAGCATTACCGCCTAATGCCAGTATGGTAATGGAATCTTTTTCCTATATTGATTCGCAGCAAACTATGGAGACGCAGGCAAATCATTGGCTTAGCGAACAAGCCGAAAGTTGGGGTAAGCAATACCATGTATCGACTCAAGTGACCGTCGGCCAGCCCCTTATCGATGTAGTGAGCTATGTGCTTGAACACAAAATCGATTTAGTGATTAAGCGCGCAGAGGAAAGTTTTTTGGACAAGCTGTTTGGCAGCTTAGATATGCGCTTATTTAGAAAATGTCCATGTCCAGTATGGATTATCAACCATCAGCCGCGCAGCCAGTACAAAAATGTTGTTGCGGCACTCGATTTAAACTACCACTATCCCGAACATGAAGTGGCGATACGACGCGATCTAAACCGCGATATTTTGCGTCATGCAAGCCAAATAGCGCTGTTGGAGTTTGCACAACTTCACATCGTACACGTGTTCGATGCGGTGCCAGAAAATATTGCAAGAGATGGTTTTATTACCGTAGATAACGATCGCATGGAAACCGACCTTGCTAAAATCCATTCAGAGCGTGAAGAAGAACTCGATAGCCTGCTCACGGAACTTGGCGAAGAATTAGATGACGATGTACTTGATTATCTTAAACCTCAAAAACACATTGTGCATGGTTACCCGCGAAGAGAAATAGCCGCCACTACAACGTCACTTGATACCGACATTATTGTTATGGGGACCGTTGCACGCTTAGGCGTTCCAGGCTTTATTATGGGCGGAACTGCTGAGGAAACGATTCATCAGCTAAAATGCGCTGTAGTAGGCGTTAAACCGCGCGGTTTTGAAACGCCAATTGCAGTGAAAAAATAAACGCGTTGTATGCTTGTTCGTGTTTAGTAGCAATGCGAGAAGGCTAATACACCACAAATAAAAATGCCGCCAAGGTTCCCCTTAGCGGCATTTTTGTATTATCGGCTATCCGATGGATTGCGTTTATTACGATTATTCTACGCCAAACGCGGCTTTCAAAATGAAGAAGAAAATAATCGACAATATTGCTCCAGCCGGAAGCGTAACTATCCAAGACACCACGATATTTCTCACAATACCCAGATTCAGTGCCGAAACGCCTCGCGCTAAACCTACACCCAATACTGCACCAACCAAGGTTTGTGTTGTTGAGATAGGTAAGCCAGTACCTGATGCGATAACAACTGTACATGCAGCAGCAAGCTCTGCGGCAAAACCTCTACTTGGCGTTAAATGCGTAATACCTTGACCAATAGTTTTGATAACGCGATGGCCAAACAGCGCCAGACCGGCCACAATGCCCAGACCGCCTAACGGTAATATCCAAGGAGCAAGTGTTGCACTTGAGTTTATTTCACCACCGCTGCTAACCACACTTACTACTGCAGCTAATGGCCCGATAGCGTTGGCCACATCGTTTGAGCCATGCGCAAATGCCATACAGCACGCGGTAACCACCATAAGAAGTGCAAACACTTTTTCCACATTGGCTGCTTGTAAGTCAGCATCCTCTGAACCACTGAATTTCATACGGCCAATAAACCATTTTCCAAGAAACGCCAGCAATACAGCAATGCCAATAGCAAGCAAGTATCCGTTAGTTGCGCTTAGTTCCAGGCCTACGTGCTTCAGACCTTTCTTGATGGTAACAAGCGACATTACAAAGCCTGCCAACGCCATATAGAAAGGCACATATCGCTTTGCATTCTCAAAAGGCGATTGAGTCTGGAAAATGAGTTTGTGTGCACTCATAAAAATAAGATACGCAATGACACCAGATATCGCAGGAGTGACTACCCAGCTCCCCACGATACCGCCCACTTTATCCCATGAAACGGCATCCATGCTTACGCCTGTTGCCGTAAACCCGATAATTGCCCCAATAATAGAATGGGTAGTAGACACTGGCCAACCCAACCATGACGCCACAGCAAGCCAAATACCGGCTGCAAACAATGACGAGATCATACCCAACACTAAATATTCAGGTATATCTATGAAATAAGTAGAGTCGATAATCCCTTTTCGAATTGTCGAGGTTACTTCCCCACCAGCAAGGTAGGCACCAGCAAACTCGAATATCATCGCGATGATAATTGCTTGTTTTATAGTTAAAGCTTTAGAACCTACTGACGTACCCATTGCGTTAGCAACGTCATTCGCTCCAATACCCCAAGCCATGACGAAACCAACGCCAGCGGCAAGAAGAATAAGAATTAGGCCGTAACTTTCAAAAAATTCCACGGATAATCGCTCCCGATCTAAACGCGATTTAGGCTGGATGCTACATGATTACGTAGCATGGTCTCTGGGCCACAAAGGCTAGAGACAAAAGTTAAAGACAAATTGTGTTTTATCATAAGGTTCGATTAAATTTTGCACGATCTGTTCTTGGCTGCGGCGCATGATAACGTAATCGTCTTCGAAGCCATAGTGAAAATCACTGAAAAACGATAAAAGAGTACTGAATTATTACTATGCGATGATAAAACAACCAAATATTGCAGTTTTATGACATATAAATTTCACTGCAGATTGAATTTAGACTATTCAACGCAAAATTGCGTTGACCAATTGGACAAGATTACGTCAAATCTTCTATCTTTTGCTGAATATTTTCCAGTGGTGTGTGACGAACATCGGTGCCTCTTGTTAAGTAGATAACGTACTCGCACACGTTTTTACACCTATCACCAATACGTTCTAATGAGCGCAATGCCCAAAGCACATCAAGCCAGTCTTGCATGTCTTCGGTACTTTTTTCCATCTCGTGCGTGGTGTAAGTCAATAGCTTCTTGTACTCACTGTCGATTCGGTTATCTTGATCGTATACCGCTAATGCGGCGTCTTCGTCTTGCCGTGCAAACGCATCAAACGTACCGCGCATCATTGCTGCGACACGCTCACCTATTAGTAGCATGCTGCTTCTGATAGTGTCTGAAGAAGGTAGTTTGTTTCGTGTAACCAGTTTGGCAATGCGTTCAATTTCATCACCCATTCTTTCTATATCAGTAATGGCTTTAGAAATCGTCATGATTAGACGTAAGTCACTGGCAGTAGGATGGCGTTTGGCAATAATACGCAAGCATTCTTCGTCAATTTGCACTTCCATTGAGTTGATTTTTAAATCGTTGAGTACAACTTTTTCTGCTAAGCCTGCGTGATTATGTTTAACCGCTTTAAGCGTATCTACGAGCTGCTGCTCTACTTCGCCACCCATAGTAAGTACTGAATTACGCAAGTTTTCCAGTTCTATGTTAAACGTACCAGAGATGTGAGTATTTAAAGCAACTTGGCGCATTTCACTGCCTCTTGTGACTGTTTAGACCCAACGCGCTTGCGTTGAGTACACTTTTCCCATGACCACTTGTAAGATGACTTACCAAGTAACTAGCCATAGCGTCCGGTAATATAATCTTCTGTTTGTTTCTTATCAGGCATCGTAAACAACGTATCGCTATCAGCGTATTCCACTAATCTTCCCTGATGGAAAAACGCGGTGTAATCACTTACACGCGCTGCTTGTTGCATATTGTGCGTCACAATAATAATAGTGCACTGCTTTTTTAATGAATCCATCAATTCTTCAATAAACAAGGTGGTGAGTGGATCCAACGCTGATGTAGGTTCATCTAAAAGCAAAATATCGGGTTTAAGTGCTAACGCTCTGGCGATAACAAGGCGTTGCTGCTGTCCCCCCGAAAGTACGTGGGCAGATTCGAACAGCCTGTCTTTTACCTCGTTCCAAAGGGCCGCCTGTTTAAGTGCACCTTCAACAGCATCATCTAAATGACGTCGTACTTTAATGCCTTGAAGCTTTAATCCATAACATACGTTTTCGTAAATGCTCATAGGGAACGGGTTTGGTCGCTGAAATACCATACCCACTTTGGTTCGAAGGCGCGACACATTTACTTTTCGACTGTTGATATCTCTACCATCAATGATGATTTCTCCGCTGTATTTACAGCCGTCGTACAAGTCATTCAAACGGTTAAAACAGCTGATCAACGTCGACTTTCCGCAACCACTTTGCCCAATTAAAGCCGTGATCTTATTTTTTGGTATTCGCATGCTGATATCATCCAGCACATGCTTGTTACCAAACCATAAGTTGAGATTTTTAACCTCAACTGCGGTTTGCTCTTCGTTTATATCATTGACGTTGAGCGTATGGTGTTCAAACAACTTAAGCATGATTATCCTTTGAGATAGCGTCTGCGTAAGCGGGTTCTGAGAATGACCGCCAGTATATTCAGTACAAAAACAACCAGTAAAAGCAATAGACACGCAGCAAACATCATGCTGGCACTTTTACCATCGGTTTGACTGTGAAAAGCACCGTCGTAAATAAGCACGCCTAGGTGCATAAACTGCCTATCTAAATGCAAATAGGGAAACTCGCCATCAATAGGTAAACTTGGTGCAAATTTGACAGCCCCTACCAACATAAGTGGTGCCACTTCGCCAGCAGCCCGTGCGATTGCCAGTATTACGCCAGTCATGATCCCCGGTGATGCAATAGGCAGTATGGTTCGTACAATCGTTTCCATTTTTGTAGCGCCCAAGGCATAACTTCCCGCTTTTAACCCTTCGGGCACCCGTCGTAAACCTTCTTCTGTCGCCACAATAACCACTGGCAATGTCAAAATAGCCATGGTTAACGCCGCCCAAAACACACCGGGACTCCCCATGGTCGGTGCAGGTAGTTTGTCGCTAAACAATAGCTCATCAATACTGCCACCTAAGGTGTAGACAAAGAAGCCTAGACCGAATACGCCATAAACGATTGAGGGTACGCCAGCCATGTTACTAACACTTACCCGTATTACGGTAGTGAGCGCATTGTGAGGCGCATACTCGCTTAAATATATTGCCGCGAGCACGCCAAATGGCGTTACGATAATGGTCATCAAAAACACCATTAACACCGTACCAAACAACGCCGGAAACACACCGCCTGACGTATTCGCTTGCTTCGGCGAGTCCGTTAGAAAAACCCCAATTTCACTTAAGACCACCTTCCACTTTTCAAACGTGCTCAGTCGGCTTACAAAATCTACGTCTTGAATGCGGGATATGGGCAGCGAGAAGCTGCTGCCACCAGCAAAGGTAACCTGAAGCTGATATTCATTGCGCCTTGCCTCATACCCTAACACTTCAGTTTGGTAATACTTAAACGTAGCGACCAATTTTTCTCTGGCTGGCGCATCGTCATCAACATTGCGAATATCAAATTCAGAGAGTGCCTCGTGAATGGGCGCTAAATGCTGTGTATTTATCGTTTCTATCTGTTCGGTAATCAGCGCGACTTCATCTGCAATAGCATCAAGTGTCGAAAGCGGTGCGCGGTCGTTCTCTGGTGTAATAATGTATTGGGGTATCGCAAGCACTCTTCGGCCATCGTTGAGTTTGATTTCAGCACTGTTAAATGCCAATACCATTTCATCCATATCGCTTCTTTCAATTCGCATTTGCGAACCATATGGGAAACGCTCATTTGAGTACTTTAGAGTAACTTCAGAGTCTGATACATCGTCGTACACATTGGCCAATACTGAATACTGTCCTTCTTCGCCGGTCATCGTGATTCGATAAATAGGCTCTGGCCAAAAATACGCGGTCCCTCGATAAGTGATGAGGATCAGTACGCTAACTAATGCGATCAGCAACAAACTCGTAAAGAATGCCGTTAAACTGATGACGAGTGATTGTCGCTGAACTGGATTTAAGCCTGTAAGAGAAGGATTAGCCAATGAAGACCCTCCCTTTAATGCGTTGACGCATTAGCTCGGCAGCAGTATTTACCAAAAAGGTAAATGCAAACAAAATACAAGCCGTAAAAAAGAGAATTTGATAGTGTGCTGACGACACATCCGCCTCAGGAAGCTCAATGGCTAAGTTCGCAGTAAGTGCTCGCAAACCTTCAATTAATCCCCAGCTAGATATTGGCGTGTTTCCCGTCACCATAAGTACTATCATTGTTTCGCCAAATGCACGCCCAAACCCCAACATGATTGCCGCCACTATGCCCGGTAGCGCTACATGAATAACCACATGCAACAAGGTTTGTAATCGGGTAGCCCCTAGGGCAAACGACGCGTATTTAAGGTCATTAGGAACACCATTAATTGCATCTTCGGCCAGAGAATAAATACTCGGAGAGATAGCCACACCAAGGGCAAGAGCAACAACAATTGTCGTTTTACCTATTGGACTTTCTGATTCAGCAGCAAGCAAGGTAAAACCATCAACGCCTAACAATGAGAAAATTAACGAGGGTGCTAATTCAACGCTTATGTAACCTAAAACAAACACGCCGCCCACCGCAAAGAGTAACTCTGCTCCATGTCTAAAGCGTTTTGGAAGCAGTTCAGCCACAGGACGTTGAACTACCGCTACACCGATAAGCACGAATGGTATGACGACAAGGAAGAAGCCGAATGAAAACAAAAATTGCTCAGCTTTAGGCGATAGCCAAATAGCGGCAATAAAACCGATTAAAACACTTGGGATCGCTTCTAAAAGTTCGATGGCGGGCTTAAGTACATTGCGCAACTTGCTCTTAGCGAAAAATGCCGTGTAAATAGCCGCGCCAATCGCAACAGGAATGGCGATAAGTAAGGCCAATAACGACGCTTTAATGCTGCCAATTAATAACGGCGTAAGACTAAATTTAGCCTCTTGATAGTCAGATGCACTGGTAGTTTGCCAAACCGTTTCATCGTCATGATACCCCTCGTAGTGCTGAGGGCTAAATAGTGAAGACCACGTTGTAATGCCACTTAAGTCATTTCCCTGCCAGATAGTAAGTGAGTTATCGGTATTGCCATAAAGCTTATCGCCATACCACGCCAATGCATTGGCCTGCGTTTTTATCTTCTGTGCCGTTACCACTTCTCCAGACACGCGATTAATAAGCAAAATACGATGCTTGTTGGTAAGAATGGCAATCAAGTTCATGCTGGCGTGCTCAGCTACATCAAGCACGTTTTCATTTTTGTTAAGCACAAGTTCGTAAGTCTTCTCGAAACGGCTGCCTAGTTCGTCTCTCACTACTACCCAACGCGATACCGTTTGGTTAAGGGGATTGGCGAGAAAAAACGTTCTCTGCTTTTCTAAACCAAA
This sequence comes from Alteromonas sp. 009811495, assembly GCF_028865455.1. Classification (NCBI taxonomy): domain Bacteria; kingdom Pseudomonadati; phylum Pseudomonadota; class Gammaproteobacteria; order Alteromonadales; family Alteromonadaceae; genus Alteromonas; species Alteromonas sp. 009811495. The sequence continues at coordinate 889,722 of NZ_CP113972.1, read as the reverse complement.
TAACCTCATATCACTGTTAAACGCAACAACACCTCTGGTAGCGTTGCTCAGTGTACTGCCTTCATCGCGCAAACGATTTATCATTAATGCGCTACCTGATTGAATTAATACGCTTTCGCTACCAGGCATCAATAGATAGCGGGGGGAGCTTGCAAAGCTGCGGTCTATGACATTGGTAGGTTGCTGACGATTTATCCATCTAACCCACAGTCCGTCAGCATGCTCGATAGCAACCACAACCCACTTGGCAGACAGTGCAATACGCCATGCGCTTCGCTGCTCCCATCGCTTTTTAGGAAGTGCAAACGCAATAAAATTTGTCATCAGAGACTGCGATAAATCCGCAATATCATTTTGCCCTGTCGCACTTTTTCCCGTATTAAAATAGCGAACAGGCATGATCCTGACCTGTGCGTTAGGCGATACGTCTACAATAAAGTTTTCACCCATTAAGCTTAATGTTGCCAGCTCGTACTCACAGGGTCTGATGTAGTCGTGTTGGCTTAAAAGCGTATTGTTTGAAAGCGTACTTAGACCTAATCGACAATCCTGTTTTCTGACTAAGATGGGCTGCCCGTTAACCACATCGCCAGCGCGCAAAATACGCTGACCGTTGTCTACAGAATGAGTAGCAATAGGAGTAAGGCTTGGAATGTACGCTAAGGGTAACGCTTGGCTTATAAGATGGGTAATAAGAATAACCAGAGTAAGCAGCACTAGGCCACCAAACCCAGTAACAACATAACGTGACCATTTGTCGTTACGTTGGCGCTTTTTGTTAATGCTGTCGCTGTCGAAACTCATTAATAATTCTTATTTATTGAAATTCTTCTTTTAAAAGAGAATTCGGCGAAAATTGCACTGGTGAGCAGTGTAAGTTTTGTTATGCTAATAGCAAGTGAAAGTTTATCACATACCCTATGCGCACTTTCTGATGCGCTATGGTATTACCCTGCAAGAAGACGATCAAAGTTTTTCTTATTTAACCCGCTAAGGAGCGCCGCATGCAATCATTAGTTATAAGCATTATGGGTAAAGACAAGCCTGGCTTGGTAGATTCGCTGGCAAAGTGTGTTTATAAGCATCAGGGCAACTGGCAAGGCTCCAGCTTTGCTCACATGGCTGGCATGTTTACTGGCTTTGTGGAAGTGCACGTATCTGAAGATGAAAAGCAAAACCTCATCGACGCTTTAGATTCAATTAAGGATCTTTCTGTTCAATCTGTTGCAGTAGCAACGAGTGGCGAAACCAACTCGACCAAACTCACTGTTGATGTCATGGGTAACGACAAGACAGGTATCGTTCAAGAGCTCACATCGGTACTCAATCAGTTTAATTTGAACATAGTGACGTTTTCCTCTCATTGCGAAAGCGCACCGAACTGGGGAAGCTTAATCTTTAAAGCAAAAGCCGAAATAGCCGTACCAGCAGATTTTGATGACGACGCGCTACAAGATGCGCTTGAAGCGCTCGCAAATGACTTGGTAGTTGATATAACCGCTAAGCGCTAAGAGTGAGTTAACTGCTGCACATCGCGCCAAATATGTGCGCGCTGTCACAGTAGTGTCACTGACTGATGGCAGTCTTTGACCATTTTTATGAACGTAAATTGAGACATTATGGATAGCGACGTTTTATATTATCCCAAAGAATTGAGTTGGCTGGCGTTTAACGAACGCGTATTGCAAGAAGCCGCTGATAAAAATAACCCTGCTGTTGAGCGCATTCGCTTTTTAGGAATCTATTCAAATAATCTCGATGAGTTTTATCGTGTTCGTGCCGCCGACGTTAAACGTCAAATTACCATTGCACAAAATGACGGTAATGAAGAAGAAGCACAACGCCAAACTGAGCTAATGGCCCAAATTCAGAAAAAAGTGGTGCAACTTTCTGAAAAATTCGACCAGATCCACAAAGATGTTGTACGCGCACTCGCACGATACAATATTCATATTCTGCGCAAAGACGATTTAGACGATTATCAAAAGCAGTGGGTGCGCAACTTTTTCGTAAACAAAGTGCTTCGCCATATCGCGCGCCTATTCTCATTGACAAAAAAACTGACTTACTGAGCCGCTTAAACGGTAACTCGGTGTATTTATATGTGGCACTGAGACGAGTAGAACGCAATCCAAAGTTTGCCGTTATTCAGGTACCTACATCTGAAATGTCGCGCTTTATGCTTATTCCTCCTCAGAAAAGCCGTAAGAAGAAAAGTATTATCATGCTTGATGACATGATTCAGCTTTGTATTGAAGATATTTTTCGCGGTTTCGTGAAGTTTGACGAAATAGAAGCTTTTTCATTCAAGATGACACGAGACGCAGAATATTCCATTAACGAAGAAATCGACGAAAGCTTCGTTGAAAAGATGTCAGAAAGTATGAAGCAGCGACTTATCGCTGAGCCTGTTCGTGTCATTTACGACAATGATATGCCACAAGATATGCAGCAAGATTTGCGTAAACGTTTGAAAATCACCAAGCTGGATACCATGCATGCGGCTGGTCACTACCGCAACTTTAAAGACTTTATTGGCTTTCCTAACGTTGGTCGAGAATATTTAGAGCATGCGCCACTCCCGGCTATCGACAGTAATGCATTTTCAAAATACAACACCGTATTTGACGCCATTACCGCGCATGATATTTTACTGCATTACCCTTATCACAGGTTCTTGCACTTCACTGAATTCGTGCGTCAGGCCGCATTTGACCCTAATGTGAAAGCCATTCGCATCAATATCTACCGTGTTGCCAGTAACTCGCGCATCATCAACTCACTGATTGACGCTGTTGATAATGGTAAGAAAGTAACCGTAGTTGTTGAACTTCGTGCGCGTTTTGACGAAGAAGCCAATATTGAATGGTCTAAACGCATGACCGACGCAGGAATTCGCGTTGTACTTGGCGTACCCACTCTGAAAATTCACTCTAAGCTATGTATAGTAACCCGTGAAGAGCGCGGTAGCATGGTGAATTACGCCCACTTTGGTACAGGTAACTTCAACGAGAAAACTGCCAAAATTTACACCGACTACAGTCTATTTACGCGCAATCAAGAGTTGGCTGACGAGGGCGTAGCCGTATTTGACCTTATTCAATACCCTTACCGACGCTACAAATTTCAGCACCTACAAATATCGCCATTGAATGCGCGCACCAAAATTCAGTCGTTAATTCGTCAGGAAATTCAGCACCTTAACCAAGGTCACAAAGCGCAAATTACGTTCAAGATTAATAACCTTGTTGATAATGAGCTTATTGATGATTTATATCGCGCAAGCCAAGCCGGTGTGAAAATTCGAGGGATTGTACGTGGTATGTGCTCACTTAACCCGGGGATTAAAGGTATAAGTGACAACATTGAAATTATATCTATTGTTGACCGATTCTTAGAGCACCCACGTGTGATGATATTTGAAGGTGGTGGCGACAGAAAAGTGTATATCTCTTCCGCTGACTGGATGACGCGTAACATGGATAACCGCATTGAAGTTGGTTGCCCGGTATACGATAAGGGACTTCAACAGCGCATTGTTGATATAATGGAGCTACAATTTAAAGATACCCTTAAAGCCCGTGTGATTGACAAGGATCAGAGCAACAAGTACGTTCGCAGGGGTAACCGTAAAAAGCTTCGTTCACAATTAGAGATTTACGACTATTTGAAGAAGCTCGAAGAAAAACTTTAGGAAGTACATGACCCAGCACGAATCTGTTTTTAATGCCGTGGAAACGCGAGAAGTAAATAAAGTCGCCGCTTTAGATATCGGCTCGAACAGTTTTCATTTAGTGGTAGCGCGTATTGTCGCTGGGTCAGTTCAAATTCTCCACCGCGTTAAACAGAAAGTGAGACTGGCAGAGGGCTTGAACGACGACGATGTCTTGTCAGACGAGGCCATGGAACGCGGGCTCTCTATGCTAAAAGTGGTCGCAGAGAGCCTAAGAGGCTTTGAACCGGACTCTGTGCGCATTGTGGCCACTCACACGCTGAGAAAGGCGCGTAACGCCCGTGACTTTATTAACTCGGCGAAAACCATTCTTCCCTACCCCATCGAAGTTATTTCAGGTGTCGAAGAAGCGCGACTTATTTATTCTGGTGTCGCTCATACTAATCATGCAGACGGTCAACAGCTGGTGATTGACATTGGCGGTGGCTCGACAGAGTTTGTTATTGGTGAAGGGTTTACCCCACTACTTTGTCGCAGTCTACAGATGGGCTGTGTTAGTTACACTAAACGCTTTTTTGCCGATGGCGAGTTAAAAAACAAAGCTTTTGAGCGGGCAATAACTGCTGCACAGCAAGAACTTGAGATGATTGATAACAAGTATCGTCGCTTAGGCTGGGTACAGTGTATCGGGACTTCAGGCACAATACGCTCACTGTTCACCTTATGTCAGCAAGACCGTCCCAATGGCCATGACATTCCGGTTACACTAAAAAGCCTACGCACACTGATGAAACAATTTGTCAGTGCCGGTCACATCGACAAGCTCAATTACCCTGATTTAAGTGAAGATAGACGGGTTGTTATTGCAGGTGGTCTAGCAATTTTAATTGCGGTATTTAAGGCGCTTGAAATTGATGGTTTAGTGTATTCGCCCGCAGCGCTTCGCGAAGGTGTGCTTTATCAAATGGAAGACGAATTGCACCATGCGGATATTCGAGGGCGTACGGCAAGCAGTTTAGCCACCCGCTACGACGTAGACACATCGCAAGCCACCATGGTGCTAAACACAACACTGTCATTGTTTAACAGCGTTGAGAAAGCGTGGAAGTTGAAAGGCCGAGACTTTAAAAGCATGTTAGGTTGGGCTGCACTGCTACATGAAGTCGGTATGCAGATTAATTCTCGAGGCATTCAAAAGCACAGCGCGTACATTTTAGCAAATGTCGATATGCCCGGATTTACGCAAGAGCAGCAACTGTTGCTAGCCACGCTTGTTCGCTTTCATAGAAAGAAGATTCGCACCAACGAATTTCCGACGTTTAACTTATTTGATGAACTCGCCGTAAAACGTTTAATTGCCTTATTGCGGTTAGGAGTACTGCTTAATATTAAACGCCAAGAAGGTTTTCTTCCCGACTTTACCGTTGAATCTGATAAAAGCAGTATGACTATCACCTTCCCAGATGGATGGTTAGACGAAAAGCCAATTATTTCAGCTGATCTAGTTAGAGAAAGTCAGTACTGGAAGTTATTGGATTTACAGCTAAATATTTATCCCGATATTGCTCAGCTGCATCAGTTGCCAGATTAACGCTTAATTTGTTTGTTTAATAGACTAAATAGTGAGAGCATAAAGGGCAGATGAGGTCACTCATCTTATTCGTTATGTTTTGTAGAGCTACAGGTAATTATATTGCAGTTCGGTATAGTAAGGCGTCTATTAACACTTCTTTTGCTTGCCTGTGTGAGTACATCGGTTAATGCCTCTTCCAAACACATTTGCTTTTTAAGCGAAGTGACACCGCCTTTTTACTGGATAGATGATTCAGGACAAACGAAAGGGGCTAGCGTTGACCTTGCTAAGGCCATTGCTCCACTGTTGCCGTTCTCGACTTCGTTAGAACACATGCCTTGGGCGCGAGCTTATCAAGAAACACTCACCAAACCCGATATGGTGCTACTTACCCTTCTTAAAACTCCCAAGCGTGAGCCACAATTTGAGTGGCTAGGCACAATAAGTCATGTCAACGCATCGCTTATTCGCCTCAAAAGCCGTGAAGATCTTGTAGTGTCTGATATTGACCAAGCAAAAGCGTTTCGCGTAGGCACTATTCGAGGCTATGGTTCGGCGACGTATTTAGCGCAACAAGGCTTTGAAGAAAATAAGAATCTTGTTTTGGTGAGTGAGCCACATCACTTATGGAAACTGCTGTTTCACGGACGTATCGATTTTGTGGTCTCAGCTATAGATACAGGCAGCTATGAAATTGAGGCCGCGGGTTTCAACCCTAATGATGTGAGTAGCGCGTTGACTATAGCACCATTGAGCGCCGAGCTACACGTTGCTACTGGCATGAAAACAGGGGAAAGCGAAGCCAATGCCATTAAGCACGCGATTGCTACACTGAAAGAGAACGGTGAATATCAACGCATTATGCAAAAATGGGGGCTTCAACCTGTTGGTAGCGCCCCCTTTGCATCAACGCACTAAATGCTGTTTTGCCAAAATAGTTAGTTTTTGACTTCTTGCTCATCAGGCGCTTGGCTTGGGTCGTATTTTTTGAACCACGCCAAAATATTTTCCACCTTTCCAATCATGCGCGACGGTTTTGCTGCGATGCCATGAGATGATTCAGGCACTTTGACTAAAACCGTTTCTACCTTTTGAAGTTTTAAAGCTTGGTAGAACTGCTCAGTTTCAGACATTGGCGTGCGTTTATCTTCGACACCCGTAATTAGCATAGTGGGAGTTGTAACATTACCAACAAGAGAAAGTGGCGAGCGCTGCCAATAATGCTCTACGTTTTCCCATGGCTTGCCCGGAAATTGGAAAGGAATTTGATACAGACCCGAGTCGGCGGTAAGTACTTTAGATAGCCAATTGATGACCGGTTTTGCTACAACTGCGGCTTTGAATCTATCCGTTAAGCCAATAGCGTAAGCTGATGCGATGCCACCTGCAGAGCCCCCCGTAATAAACAACCGGTTTGGATCAACTATCCCCTTTTCAATTAAGGCGTCCACACCAGACATGTGATCCGCAAAATCATACTTAGAGCTATATTTACCCTGCAGCAATAACGCAAAGCGTTCGCCATATCCCGTACTGCCGCGGTGGTTATCATAAAATACAATATAACCTTCGGCTGCCATACGCTGGAGTTCAGCGGTAAACACAGGTCCATAAGCTAAGTTAGGTCCACCATGAATTTCTAAAATCAGCGGATATTGCTTTGAACTATCGTAATCAGGCGGGAGAATATACCAGCCTTGAATGGTTTCGCCATCGATAGACGATGTATAGGTTATCTCTTTGACTTCGCCTAATGTCTTGTGTCCAAGTACATCTTCATTTAGTGCGGTAAGCTGCTTTTCTTTGCTGGTTTTAATGTACAGATCTGCAGGACGATCGGTGCGTCCTTTGGTGTACGCAACAACATTATCGTGTGCGTGGAAAGTACCAAACACATAAGGCCTGCCCAAAGTAGTGCCACCTAGCCCTTTGGCAACACTTTTCACCTTGCCAGACAATGACACTAGATCAACTTGTGCTAGACCTCTTACCGACTGCTGAAAATAGATATGCTTGTTATCTTTCCACTGAAAATTAGATACGGTGTTATCTATTTGTTCAGTCAGGTTTTTATGTTCAGAACCATCGGCATTCATGACATACAGATAACTATTTTTGTACATCACCTTTTCATCACTTCGGCGTGCATATGCAACGTGCTTGCCGTCAGGTGAAACTACTGGCGACGCTTCAAGCCCTTTGAAGTTGGTTATTTGCGTAATATCACCACGCATATTCACCGTATAAATGTCTGCTTCAACTGGCTCATATTCCCAGTTGTCACTGCGGTTAGCAGAAAAGTAAATGGTGCTTGAGTCAGGTGAGAAACTTAAGCTTCCACTGTGATGATAGTTTCCAGAAGTTAACTGTCGCGCGGTACCTCCGTCAGCAGGTACAACAAAAATATGTGTATACGCAGGTTCTAATACACCCCGTCCATCAGCTTGATAGCGCGCTTTGGTAATATACTCAAACGACGGAGACCACTTTGCCCCTTTGGGTTTTTTAGGCATATTAACGCTTAACGGCTTTTCCTTAGCATCCACACTCATTGTAAACGCAATATGTTTACCGTCTGGCGACCAGGTAATATTGCCAAGTGAAGAGGTAACATTGGTAACCAAAGCGGTTTGCCCGGTATCCATCCAGCGAATATAAAGCTGCGGTTTCCCTTCTTCATTTGATAAGTAGGCCAAGCGTGAACCATCTGGTGACCACCGCGGCGAGTAGTAGCTTTTTTTAGAGGACAAAAGCGGACGATGGTATTTTCCGTCAACTGAGGCTAGCCAAAGGTTTGAGCGCGTGCTGTCTGTCATTATGTCATTAGAACGACGGACATAAACCACGTGCTCACCATTAGGTGATACGCGCGCCTCGCTAACGTACTCAAGATTGAAAATATCTTCAGATTGGAAGTAATGCTTTGTTACCACATTACTCTCATCTGCACGTATTGCATCATCACTGGCAAAAGCCAGTGTTGTGGATAATGCGCATGTACTAAGTGCGATGCCCGCAATATAGTTGGCCAAAACTGAAGACAAATTTCGATGTGCCTCAGTGCGTTTATTTACTATCGAGCTCATAAAAACCCTATTTGTTATTATTGTTCAAGACTTGTTGTATCAGTACATATATTAATGAATAAATTAATGAGGTTAGCAATAAGCGGTGAGCTTACAGAGAAAGACGATAGAAGGTTTATTAGCCCAATGGATAGTTGCGCAGTTGATTGCACATGCTAACGTTTTAGTATGATCAGAAAGCGAAGTAAGCTGAATGAACAATCAACATGGTGAGTTCGAAACTTGTGTCACACGCCAACTGTTACTTTTCTCTGGAAGAGGTCCATGGAACGACGAAACCATGCGAAACGGCGTAGTACGAATGGCGGCTAACATATCTCAAATTGATGAAAGTACACCTTGGGCACAACTAAGCTGCTTATACGGTGAAAGTATTATGCCACCATCTACTTTCGACATTTTTGTAAAACAAACTCGCATAAGAAAACGTCGCGGCCTATCGTTTTTGGCTGTGGTGATCCTTGATACCGATATTATGCTTACCATTAAGCAGCAAATAAGCATGTGTTACGAACTAGCTGAAGTTCCTTTCGCCTTTTTTGACAATGTGAAGGACGCGCTTTGCGCTATAGAAGAGAGGGAGATTAGTTTTGATAAAGAAGAGGCTATCGGCTTTTTTGAACAATTTGATTTTACTGCTCAGTGACTGCGCCGCTAAAAGCCTAACTATAAGCTAAAGAGAAGAGTGTTTCTCTTCCCTTTAGCGACAACTATGAGTGTTAAGACTTAGACGCTTGGTAAATACCTTCAATAGCGTCATCTAATGTGGCTTCAAACTCTTCCTGTGTCTGTTGTGCTGAAACACCTTGTGTAAGCGCACGAGAAAAGCTCGCAATCATACCTTGGTTTTCAGACAATTTAGCGTTTGCTTCTTCTCGGCTATATCCGCCAGAAAGTGCAACCACTTTAAGCACTCGAGGGTGATCTACAAGCTCTTTGTAGAAGTTCGCTTCTGTTGGCAGCGTCAGTTTCAACATAACCTCTTGGCCTTCGTTCAAAAGGTTAAGCTGCGTAAGGATTTCAAGTTTAAGCAGTGCTTCTGCTTCTGCTTTTTGTGGGCTGTGAATATCGACTTCTGGTTCGATAATGGGCACCAATCCAGCAGCTAGAATTTGTTTACCTACTTCAAATTGCTGTGCAACAACGTCTTTAATGCCTTGATGGTTAGCAAGTTTCACAACGCTGCGCATTTTAGTACCAAATACATCCTGTGCTACTGCTTTTGCCAACAATGCATCTAAGCCAGGCATTGGTTTCATAACCTGTACGCCGTTACTCTCTTCTGCTAACCCCTTATCCACTTTCAAAAACGGAATCACACGCTTTTTCTGCCATAAGTAATGTGCAGTAGACATGCCTTCAATTTCTCTGTCGAGGGTATTTTCAAACAAGATAGCGCCAAGTACGCGTTCGCCGCTAAAAGGGGTGCTGGTGATAATGCGAGTACGCATTTCGTGAACAAGGTTAAACATCTCTTCATCTGAGCTGTATTCAGATTCTTCGATGCCGTAAAGACGTAGTGCTTTTGGTGTACTGCCACCGCTTTGATCTAACGCTGCAATAAAACCGGTTTGCGTCTTTAATTTATCCAGCATTGCCTGCTGAGCTTGTGATGCCATTGCAACACTCCTTTCGTATTGTATCTGCCACTATGGGCAGGTGTAGGGTTTATAATTATGTGCCGACGTACGTCACTGTATCGTCAGTAAAATCGTTGCCGATCTAAAAGGCTGCGCTTATGATTGCTGTTAAAAGCGCAGCTCATTTTGTTTTTATGGCGATAACTTTACCTGCTATGCATGTAAGTAATGGTTATACCGCCAAATTAAGCCATTTTTATTATTATTCGCGCTTAATCTATTTATTTTTTTCTTCAAGTACCGCGACAGCGGGTAACGTCTTGCCTTCAAGAAACTCAAGGAACGCACCACCACCGGTTGAAATATAAGACACTTTGTCTGCAATTTCGTACTTATCTACTGCGGCAAGTGTATCACCACCACCAGCGATAGAGAAAGCATCGCTCGCGGCAATCGCCTCAGATAACGCCTTAGTACCTGCGCTAAACTGTTCAAATTCAAATACACCTACTGGACCATTCCACACAATGGTTCCGGCATTTTTGATGATGTCTTCGAGCGCTCTTGATGAGTCTGGGCCGATGTCGAAAATCATGTCGTCGTCAGCGACGTCAGACACTACTTTAAGCGTAGCTTCTGTATTTTCATCAAACGCTTTACCCACTACAACATCGGTCGGTACAGGAATATTGCCGCCGTTTGCCTGCGCTTCGCTCATCAATTGCGTGGCCTGTTCAACCAAGTCCATTTCAACGAGTGATTTACCGACATTGTGGCCTTGCGCTGCAATGAAGGTATTAGCAATACCACCACCTACAATCAACTGGTCAACTTTTTCAGCAAGTGATTTAAGTACAGTTAGCTTAGTTGATACCTTAGAACCACCTACAATTGCTACCATAGGACGCTTAGGGTTATCTAGCGCTTTACCTAATGCATCTAATTCTGCAGCAAGTAGCGGGCCAGCACACGCTTTCGGTGCAAACTTTGCTACGCCGTGAGTCGACGCCTGCGCACGGTGCGCCGTACCGAATGCATCCATAACGAAGATATCGCAAAGGGCTGCATACTGCTTCGCTAGGGTTTCGTCGTCTTTCTTTTCACCTTTGTTAAAACGCACGTTTTCAAGAATAACTAACTCGCCATCGTTTAGCTGTACGCCATCAAGGTAGTCTTTCACAAGCTTTACAGGTACGTCTAACGCGGCGTTCAGGTAATCCACTACGGGTTGAAGAGAGAATTCGTCGGCGGGTTCGCCTTCAGTTGGACGCCCTAGGTGAGACATCACCATTACTGCCGCGCCCGCTTCTAGCGCCGCCTTAATAGTAGGAATCGATGCTTTGATACGCGCATCAGAAGTCACTTTACCGTCTTTTACTGGTACGTTTAGATCTTGTCTAATAAGAACGCGTTGACCGTTAAGTGCCATATCGTTCATGCTTGGAATTGCCATTGTCTTTCCTTGTTAATTTAAAATTTAGGTGAGCGTGCGAACCATTATGGTGCATGAGACTATTCATGCCCTAGTGGTGTACACACTCTAATTAACTGTGAAAGCTGCGCGGGCTGGTGCTACCAACCCGTGGCAGCATCAATGCTTATTTTGCGTCGAACATTACTTTAGCTGTGTCGAGCATACGGTTTGCAAAACCCCATTCGTTGTCACACCACACCAGTGTTTTAACCAGTTGCTTGTGACTGACCCTTGTCTGCGTACCATCTACGATACACGAGTGCGGGTCATGATTAAAATCTACTGATACTAACGGTTCTTCAGTGTAGTCCAAAATACCGTGTAAACGACCGTCTTTTGCTTGCCTTAATGCGCGATTTACGTCTTCAATCGTAACCTTACTTCTCAATGTAACGCTCAAGTCCATAGCCGTTACATTAATGGTTGGGACGCGCACGGCAATAGCTTCGAATTTACCGGCAAACTTAGGCAGAATGCGCTCTATACCCGCAGCAAGGCGTGTATCAACCGGAATAATTGACTGACTCGCCGCGCGAGTTCGGCGTAAATCTTCATGGTATGCATCGATGACTTGCTGGTCATGCATAGAGGCATGGATAGTAGTGATCGTACCACTCTCAACGCCAAAGGCTGCATCAAGTGCTTGGATGACGGGCACAATGCAATTAGTGGTACAGGAACCATTAGAGACTAATTTTTGTTCACTGGTCAATGTGTCTTCGTTTGTACCGAAGATGACGGTATTGTCTAAATCGGGGGAGCCCGGAGAGGAGAACAACACTTTGCCGGCACCTGCATCTAGATGGGCTTGCCCCGATGCTCTGTCATCAAACTTGCCCGTACACTCAAGCACAATATCAACGCCCAAGTCTTTCCAGGGTAGGTCTTTAATATCGCTTATCGCGAGCAGTGTAATATCGTCGCCTGCGACATTTAGCGTGTTATTTTCTAAGGCCACATCAAAACGGAACCGCCCGTGGGCGGTATCGTATTTAAGTAAATGTGCAATGCCTTCTGGCTTGGCAATGTCGTTAATGGCCACAACATTAAATTCGTTATTGCGCCCACTTTCATAAAGTGCACGCAATACATTGCGACCAATACGACCAAACCCATTAATGGCAATATTTACCATAGGCTTATTTGTTTACCTCTTACAGAGACAGTGCAGCCTCTACTACAGCGTCAGTGGTAATGTTGAAGTGCTTGAACAAATCACCTGCAGGTGCAGACTCACCAAAGGTGTCCATACCTATAATCGCGCCATTAAAGCCAACATACTTGTACCAGCTGTCTTTCGACAACGCTTCTACCGCAACGCGTTTAACAACACTTGATGGCAATACGCTTTCACGGTAGTCAGCAGACTGACGATCAAATACGTCAGTAGATGGCATAGACACTACGCGTACCGCTTTACCTTGCTCAGTAAGTTTAGCTGCAGCTTCTACTGCAAGTTGAACCTCTGAACCCGTACCAATAAGAATAAGTTCAGGCGTACCTTCACAATCTTTAAGTACATAGCCGCCTTTCGCAATATCAGCGACTTGTTGAGCATTTCTTTCTTGCTGTGCAAGGCCTTGACGCGTAAAGATTAGCGTTGTTGGGCCGTCTGTACGCTCAATTGCTGACTTCCACGACACCGCCGATTCAACTTGGTCACACGGACGCCAGTTATCAAGATTAGGCGTAGCTCGTAGTGCAACTACCTGCTCTACCGGCTGGTGCGTTGGGCCATCTTCACCCAAACCAATTGAGTCGTGAGTGTAAACGAAAATAGCAGGCTGCTTCATTAGTGCTGCCATACGTACCGCGTTACGCGCATATTCCATAAACATTAGGAAGGTTGCACCGTATGCTTTAAAACCGCCGTGAAGAGCAATACCGTTCATCATGGCAGACATACCAAATTCGCGTACGCCGTAGTAAATATAATTACCTGATGCATCGTTTGCTTCAACACCCTTGCTACCTTCCCAAATGGTCAGGTTAGAACCTGCAAGGTCGGCTGAGCCGCCTAATAGTTCTGGTAGTAATGGGCCAAATGCGTTCAGTGCATTTTGTGATGCTTTACGTGAAGCAATGTTTTGTGGGTTTGCTTGAAGTTCAGCAATGATTGCATCAGCTTTATCGCTGAAGTCTGCTGGCAGTTCGCCATTAACACGGCGTTTGAATTCTGCAGCAAGTTCTGGATAAGCAGCTTCATAGGCAGCGAAGGCATCGTTCCATGCGCTTTCTGCTTTTGAACCTTTGTCTTTACCATCCCAGCCCGCATAGATATCGTCTGGGATTTCGAACGCACCGTGGCTCCAGCCAAGCTTTTCACGAGTAGCAACAATTTCATCTTCACCTAGTGGTGCTCCGTGACAAGACTCGGTACCTTCTTTGTTAGGCGAACCGAAACCAATGGTGGTTTTACAACAAATTAGCGTAGGCTGAGCAGTATTCGCTTGCGCCTTTTCAATAGCCGCTTTAACTTGCTCAGCATCGTGACCGTCAACACCTTCAATCACATCCCAACCGTAGCTCTTAAAGCGTGCTGGTGTATCGTCAGTGAACCAGCCTTCTACTTCACCGTCAATTGAAATGCCGTTGTCATCCCAAAACGCGATGAGTTTGCCAAGGCCTAGTGTGCCAGCCAATGAACAGGTTTCGTGTGAAATACCTTCCATCAGGCAGCCGTCGCCCATAAATGCATAAGTGTAGTGATCAACAATGTCGTGACCGTCACGGTTAAATTGTGCTGCAAGTACTTTTTCAGCAAGCGCCATACCTACTGCGTTGCTTATACCTTGACCCAACGGGCCTGTGGTCGTTTCTACACCTGGCGCATAACCGTATTCTGGGTGACCTGGTGTTTTTGAGTGTAGCTGACGGAAGTTTTTCAACTCTTCAATTGGCAGTTCGTAACCTGACAAATGAAGCAAAGAGTACAACAGCATCGAGCCGTGGCCGTTTGAAAGAACAAAGCGGTCGCGATTTGCCCATGACGGGTTTGCAGGGTTATGTGATAAGAAATCACCCCATAGTACCTGCGCAATATCAGCCATCCCCATTGGGGCGCCTGGGTGACCAGATTTAGCTTGTTGAACGGCATCCATGCTTAATGCACGGATAGCATTGGCGAGTTCACGACGAGAGGGCATGTTGTCTCCTGATTTATTTTGTATCTTTAAGTACCGCAGTAGTAAGTTGGTTTGAGCACCAAGGCACACCAATTAACTGCTATTGCTTTACTTCTAGGCACTTTTGAATGTGGGGGTATTCTTACCCATGCCACCTTTCAGTTCAATGGATTTTCATTGCCATTGTCGAAAGTAAATCCAAAAACATCTATTTGGCTTATAAAGCGCTGGACACTGCCGATTACCTTAAATACTACAATCTCTTTGTTCTGTATCGAAATAACCCCAAAAGTGATCGGGTTATGTCAACAATTCGTAACGAAGAGACTTTTAGACGTCTAGAAGTAAAGACTGGTATTTATAACTTGTTTTAGTACAATATACGACTATTTTGATAATTTAACGCTTACGGAGCATTTATGGCCACGCATTTATTCACATCCGAGTCAGTGTCTGAAGGACATCCGGACAAGATTGCTGATCAGATCTCAGATGCCGTTCTTGACGCTATTTTAGAACAAGATCCGCGCGCTCGGGTGGCCTGCGAAACGTATGTAAAAACCGGTATGGTTTTAGTAGGTGGTGAAGTGACCACCTCAGCATGGGTAGACATTGAAGAGCTTACCCGTAACACAGTAAAAGAAATTGGTTACACGCATTCTGATATGGGTTTTGATGCAGACTCGTGTGCTGTATTGAATGCTATTGGTAAACAGTCACCTGATATCAATCAAGGTGTTGATCGCGAGAGTTTAGAAGAACAAGGTGCAGGTGACCAAGGCCTAATGTTCGGTTACGCCAGTGACGAAACTGACGTATTAATGCCGGCACCAATCACATATTCTCACCGTCTTGTTCAAAAACAGGCCGAAGTGCGCAAATCTGGCAAACTCGACTTTTTGCGTCCAGATGCGAAAAGCCAAATTACATTTAAATATGAAAACGACAAACCTGTTGGTATTGATGCGGTAGTGCTTTCAACCCAACACTGCGACTCAGTCACAACCGAGCAGGTTCGTGAAGCGGTAATGGAAGAAATCATCAAGCCTGTTCTGCCAAGCGAATGGATTGATGCCAATACGCGTTTTCACATTAACCCTACTGGTCGCTTTGTTATCGGCGGCCCAATGGGCGACTGTGGTCTAACAGGTCGTAAAATTATCGTTGATACCTACGGCGGCATGGCTCGTCACGGCGGTGGTGCGTTCTCTGGTAAAGATCCATCAAAAGTAGACCGCAGCGCAGCGTACGCAGGCCGTTACGTTGCTAAGAATATTGTTGCAGCAGGTCTTGCTAAGCGTTGTGAAATTCAGGTGTCTTACGCTATTGGCGTTGCAGAGCCAACGTCTATCAGCATTGATACTTTTGGCACTGGCGTGGTTGATGAAAAAACGCTAGTTGCTTTAGTTCGCGAGCACTTCGACCTGCGCCCTTACGGCCTAATTCAAATGCTTGATCTTGAGCGCCCTATTTACCGTCCTACTGCAGCGTACGGCCACTTTGGTCGCGACGAGTTCCCGTGGGAAGCAACAGACAAAGCAGAAGCATTGAAAGCGTCACTATAATTTGTTGTCGTTTAAAGAGAAAAGCAGCCAACTGGCTGCTTTTTTTATGGCTGTGTTTTATCGCTACACTTTTATCACTTAGCTACACTTTTATCACTTAATTTTGCAAAGGCTTATACTGACAGTCGATAGCTTTCATTAAAACTAGGGGAAATGATTCTGTCTGGTAGACCAAAGCGCGCTAGCGCAATGTTCTGGAACTCCTTGCGGTGCGTAACTTCTATATCAGCAAAATCAGGAGGTAAAAACTGACGACTGCTAATTTCACTATCAAACTCGACTTCAACCAACTTAAGTGGCGCTAGCGTTCCTGTGAATACATCTATCACCAATTGCGCGCCGTAGAAGTCTATGCGATAGCGCTGCTTTTCTACACGCATTTTTTGAGTGAGTGGCCACAAATCATTAAATTGAGACGCCGACAGGTCAATACGCGTGTCCCTGTGCTTTAATCCAATACCCTGCGTCACTGCCATACTGAATTTACCACCTTCATCTCGTAAACATATGTGTTTATCGGGTTCACATGATAGGTAGCCTTGGCGTATGTCGACAGGAGTTCGTGTATCCAATAGTCCCTCTGGTACAAAAGTGACCATAAACTTTCTTTCGAATTCCCATTCCGTTTGCATTTCAAAAGACCTCCGTTCAATGATGGCGGGCTTATTTAAAACAATAAAAATAACCCTGTATCTTTAAAACTAGTTCACGAATGAAAAATTCATCAAGTTTATTTTTATGATCTATTTTTTACAGCTATGCTTATACAGTGTGATAGTACATTGCGATAAGTTGTGGCGCGGTGGCTCTAGCATCAATTACAAAAATGGTTCCGACAGGGTGGTCAGAAATAACGCTGGACACATAAACAAGCACTCACTAAACAACTTGGGTCGCATGCCATGAAAGCAGCTATAAGCTTCACATGTTTGTCATTATTGTTGTCGAATCTGTACTCTTCAAACGCAGTCGCAGACGTGTCTAATGCGTCTTACAGTCCTATTTATTTTAAAAGTGAAAAAGTAGCCAAGTGGCAGCTTCAGACCCAATATCGGGTCCGCTCTACCACTGAGGCACATTACTATGACAATAGCTTCACCTACCCTACAGGTTCGCAAAGTACCCTTAGCGCAAGCAGGCGTTTTGATACCCACCTCCCCCAATCGGTATATGCCACTTACAAAACCAATAACACGGCCTTTCAGCATTATGCGGAATGGCTCTATTTGCCCAATGATGTAGGCACATTTACGCGATTAGGATGGCTATTGGGTCACAATCAGGGGCTAAATATGGCGGTAGAAATAGAACACAGACAAGTGGGCGAAGAAGAGAACATGGCCTTATCACTTGGCGTGCACTATCTTTTTTAAAACGGCATTGTGGCTAACCGTTTGAATATTCACGTGTTTCAGCATAGGTCTGCTGGATAAGAAACGCATCTGCGCTTGCCCTGTGTCGTCTAGTGTCGAGTTTTTGTGCAAGTTCAGATTTTACTTCATGCCACTTTTCCATTTGCGTTTGGCTAAGTATATACTCCAGTGCGCGGCACGAGAACGTCATTTCTACTTGCGCCGCCGAGAAGAGCTTTATCAACCATGGGTTGTCTACTACCCAGCCGTCACTGTACACCATCGTATTTCCCAAGAAGTGATTTAACTCGTGACAGACTTTGACTGGGTCTACGCCTTTGGTAAGTAACATCGCCTGTGAGATGCCGTGTAAGGCTTCAGCCTCTTTATCCCAATGAACCCATGAGTCAAAAGGACGAATTAACTTACACCACTTTGCACCATCATAGCGCACAATGCCAATCTCAATAGGATAACTCACTGCGCCAAAACCGCTTGCTTCAACATCGACAATTGACGGCAGACTCTTTTTTCCCACACCTTCTCCCAGTGATACCCATTGCTGTGAGCCACCCACTATTCTCAACAGCTTTGAACGTAATACTTAGTGTATGTAAACAGCTTATTCTTGCACATTTCATATCGCATGATGGTCATGACAATGGGTAATAAAGAATGACCTTCTTCACACAACGAAGATATAAGCGAATGGTAGAATCATGCCACTTTTTACACCTAATACGTCAAAACCTTTAACAGCTCTTTAAAAAACCGTTAATTGTATGAATAAACATCCAAAACTTTAGGCTAAGTCTATACTAAAGGATGATGTAACTTATTAAACACGCACAAACCAATGCTATACACTTGGGGAAGGTTTTTTGGATAGCAATATTATGCGCTCGACGTCACTTATCATTTTCTTACTTACATTTTTTATTGTAGCGACTTCCCCTCACGCGAAATCGCAATCAGAGCCGTTAGTCATTGCTATCGATGCAGATTTTACTGCCGTTGCCGTTGAGGGTGGTATTGCGATTAAGCGTGGCGTGGAATTAGCGGTTGATGAAATAAACGCCCGTGGCGGTGTATTGGGAAGACATTTGACCGTTGTCACCAAAGATCATCGAGGTAATCCAGCTAGAGGCTTACACAATATTGAAACAGTAAGCAAAGACCCTAACTTGCTTGCGGTTATTGGCGGCGTGCACACACCTGTGGTTCTTGCTGAAGTAGAAGCAATACACAGAAATAATGTGCTGATGTTGGTTCCATGGGCAGCGGGTACACCTATTATTGACAACGGTTATAGCCCTAACAATATTTTTCGCGTATCGGTAAGAGATTCTGAGGCGGCCTCAGTACTCATCCAGCACGCGAAGCAAAAAAGTATAAAGCACGTTGCTTTGGTTTTAGAGCGAACGGGTTGGGGGCGTTCTAACTTAGCATCGCTTAAGAAAGCTGCTGCACAGCAAGGCATTACAATAACGTCAATTCATTGGATTAACTGGCAACAAAAAAGCTTTGCCGAAGATATTTCTGCCATAAAGAATAGTGAGGCCCAAGCAATTTTATTGGTTACCAATGTACCTGAAGGCGTCGTAGTGCTAGATGAAATGGCGCAGCAAGGCATTGCCTCTATGCCAGTAATATCCCATTGGGGTATTGCTTCTGGGCAGCTTGCTGAGAAGCTTAATACACCTATAGGAAGTTTTGATATTTCAGTGCTTCAAACATTTCATTTCAGTAAGCCTAAAACGGAAAAAGCCAAACAGCTTCTCGATGCCTATTATAAGAAATACGGCATAGTTGATAAGACGACTATTAACGGTGCAACTGGGCTTGCTCACGCTTTTGACCTAACGCATTTAATTGCTGCCGCGGCTGAGAAAGCTGCTAGTATAAGAGTAGATAAACTGCGAGAGGCACTTGAGTCTCTTGAAAACGTAGAAGGCGCGGTAAAAGTTTACACCCCGCCATTTACTCAAGAAAAACATGATGCGCTTTGGTCAGACGACTATTTCATGACGAAATTCAACGAACAGGGCCATCTAGAAATAATGGATTAATACATGCAGCAACAGCGACCGAGGTTAAGGACACTCCTTCTCTCGAGCATGCTCCCACGGCTGATTGCCCTAGTGTTATTTGCTTCTTTGGTGTTGTTTGCCATTTCGTTCCATTACGTGGTTACTCAAGCAGAGCAATTGCAGCAAGAATCAGTCGATGGACTAGAGCAAGACCTTACTTTCATAGTCAATGACACCACACGTCAGCTAGCTGATTTGGCTGCCAACGACATTATCATCAACGCATTTGTCGATTTACAGCAGCGTGACAATTACTTGCCAATGTTTTTTCGCTCGCTGAACCTAACCCAAGCGAAAACCGTCGAATTTGCGTTGTACGATTTTGCTGGCAATAAAATTATTGATAAGAACTGGGATGCGGTGTTACCGAGCACACTAGACACTGCCTGGCGTCAGCAAACACTTGGCTCCTCTATACCTTATTCATCTATTTCCCAATATGGCGTACTGATTAGTGTGCCGGTATTGCTTGGCGGTGTCGCTGAAGGCGCACTGGTTATGTATGTCGATAGTTTACAGTCGTTATTGGCGCCTTACCCTCGGTTGACTAATCAGTTGGTCAGCGATAGCGACGGTAGAGTGTTATTTAGTAGCCAGCCCACTGTAATAATGCCTAACTCTTTGCTTAGCGAATTTGACTCAAATGGGTATTCGTTAAAGCAAGCCAAATGGCGTAATTTAACACTGTATAGTGTAAAACCTACGATAACGGTCTACAAAGAAGTTGCTGGCATCAGCGTTGTGTTACTTTCAATGATCGTGGGCTTCGTTTTCATCATTATCCATATGCTAAAAGTCACCGCCGCACTGGCAGAGTCCACCTTGTCGGCACTGTATCGTGACATCAAAGGCAGATTGAAGCACGACAATATTGCGCCCCAAACTCAAACTACTATAGAGGCACAGGAGCTTGCAGACATACGGGAAGCTTTTGATAAGCTAATCTGGGATCTTTCTGAAGTATCATTATCTAATGAACAATTCTCCAATGTACTCGAATCGATGGGCGACATGCTTGTTGTTATCGATCAAGAAGGGCAGATCATGCTATCGAACAAGCGCTTTGATAGCTTTTGTGACGGCCAGCGGGAAACTAAGCCCGAGCTCATAGAGCGCATTGATCTCGCCTTAAGTTCTTCTCAGGCCATTGAATTAACACATTTATCTGAAAGTAATGGACAGCTATTTGTGAGATGGACCAAAACATCATTAGTTGATGTTAATGGTATAAACAGGGGGACAATTTACGTAGGTGGAGACGAAACCAAGCAACGCTCTCTTGAAAGTAATGTTCAAATTCTTAGCCACGCCATCGATGAAGCAACGGTCTCAATAATCATCTCTGACATTCGTCAGCCCGGCCAACCCGTCATTTACGTCAATAGCGCATTTGAGGAGTTAACGGGCTATAACAAAGATGAAATCATAGGCAATAACTGCCGAGCAATGCAGGGGCTAGATACTGATGCCCTCAATATTGACGCTGTTCGTCAAGCAGTAGCCAAAAGAGAGCCAATAGAAATTACTTTGTTGAATTATAAGAAAAATGGAGAAGCGTTCTACAATAGGCTCAACCTGACGCCAGTAACCATAAATGGAGAAGTGACCCATTATATTGGTTTCCAGCAGGACGTAACGCAGCAGCGTCAGACTGAACAATATCTGCAAGAAGCAAGAGAAAAAGCAGAAGAATCGGTACGTTTAAAATCAAGCTTTCTAGCAAGTATGAGTCATGAAATCAGAACACCAATTCACGGTATTTCCGGGGTCCTGCAGTTACTTGAATCATCAGAGCTAAACAGTGAACAACAACATTACCTGTCGCTGGCTAATTTTAGTATTCAAAGCTTATTGCATATCGTTAACGACATACTGGATTTTTCGAAAATAGAGGCAGGTCAACTTCAGATTGAGCACTCCCCTTTTGATATAGAGGCGTCGCTTGAAAGTATTCACAGCCAGTATGCCATTTTGTGTCAAGAAAAGGGGCTAGACCTACATTTTCAATTTAACCTACTGAATCATCATGTGGTCCTAGGCGATGAAGTAAGGCTAAGACAAGTATTAACTAACTTAATTGGTAATGCGGTTAAATTCACTGAAAACGGCAATATCTCAGTGACGGCTAACCTAGAGTCTCGACCTGACGGCAAACTGTCTTTCTTGTGTAGCGTAAGCGACACGGGTATTGGTATTGCAAAAGAAAAACAACAAACTATTTTTGACGTCTTTACTCAAGAAGATCTCTCTACCACACGAAAATTTGGTGGTACAGGCCTTGGTCTATCAATTAGCAGGCAGTTATGTGAACTCATGGGCGGCAATATTGATGTGCATAGCGAGAAAGGTAAAGGCAGTACCTTCAGTTTTTGCGTAGTGCTAGAAGAGGCAACTGAAGAAGCTATTGCACCGGCGCGCACTAAGACTATAGCCACATATGACAAAGCCCTAAAGCGCAAAATACTTATTGTGGAAGATAATGACATTAACCAGATTATTGTTAAGCAACATCTAAATCACCACACAACGTTAAGCGCAAAATCAGGTCGCGAGGCCTTAGAAGCACTTATAAAAATGAAGCCCACATTCGACGTTATATTAATGGACTGCCAAATGCCAGAAATGGACGGTTTCGAAGCCACCCAACGTATAAGACAAGGTGAAGCGGGAGAGCGTTACAAACACGTTCCAATAATAGCGTTAACGGCAAACGCAATGAAAGGGGATAAGGAGCGCTGTGAAGCAGCAGGCATGAATGATTACCTTAGCAAACCCTTTGAGGCAGGCGATCTTGTAGAAAAAGTAGAGTATTGGGCAAGCGCACCTGATTCAGGTCAAGAAACTCAAGATACGGGCGTAACATAGCATTATGATTTTGAAGGCGGTTCTAGTTGCATTGGCGTTATACCTTGTTGCTTTCAGCACAGCCGGTGAAGAAGCTGTGCTGAAGTATAATTTGGGTACCTCAGGCAGTTCCGTCCCTTATGAAAACGCAGTAGACGCTGCAAGAAAAGGCATATTGGTTGAAATCTTACCGCTAATTATGGAACGTGCTGGCATTAAAACTGAAAAAGTGATGTTGTCGACAAAACGCGCTATGGTGGCGTTTAATACTGGTAAGCTAGATTTCGATTTCTTTAGCCCGGGATGGTTGCCTGAAGGAGAGCCACAAGGTGACTTTACGTTCTCTCATTCTATACTCACCGTCACAGAGTACTTTATTACTTTGCCAGAAAAGCAGAACCTGTATGCGGATACTGAACGTATTTATGGCAACCCTGTTGGCACGATATCAGGCTACGTCTATTTCAATGACAAACACTTCGACCGCCTCGATTTCCAGTCTGAAAGCACATTAATGCAAGCCTTAGGCAAAAAGCGTATAGATGTAATCATTATGGAAGAAGCGGCGGCTCGCTATTGGTCGGCAAAACACAAAGTTAAGATTGCGTTGGGCCCAATACATACCCAAGGTTCGTTAGCGTTGAGAGTTCATAACCGTCATAAAGACAAACTAAGCCGCATTAATAACGCAATAGACTATTTACAGGAAACAGGCCAAATACAAGCCATACTTGATAAATACGCCGACTTTTCAATATAGCGGCCTTTAGTTTGCAACTGTACTACTAAGGCTGAAGCGCTGCGGAAACCTGATTGTTTGTATGACGAGGCACAGGCACACCATTGCCATCCCCAGCCACCCAAGCACAGAGAAGGTTTCGCCAATAAGAAAAATCGCGAATAACGTTGCAACAACAGGTTCAATGAGCGTAATTAATGTAGCTTGACTGACTTCGATGAAACGCAACCCGAAGCCAAAGAGTACATACCCAAAAAACATGGGTACGACCGCCATGTAAAGCGCGACACTAGTATTGATAGGTGTGGCAAATAAGCGCTCACCAGTGAAATACAAAGAGGGCAATAGCAGTAAAGCGGCACAGCCAAAAAGACTCGCCATAGCAGATTTAGAGTGCCCTCCAGCATTAATGAGTTGCTTGGCTGCCCACGAGTACCCTGCATAAGTCACTCCCGCTACCAGCCCCAGTACTATCCCCGCATGTTGTTTGTATTCTGTCTCTGGTAGCATCACTACACTTGGCGATTTACTCGTACTTAGCAACACAATTCCCACCGCGCCTAAAACGAAGCTGACCACCCATTTAAAAGACACCTTTTTTTTGCCGAATAGGTATTCGAAAACAGCGGCAAAGAGAGGGGCACTGGCAATAGAAACAACCGTGCCAATTGCCACACCTGAGAGTCGCATTGAGGCGTAAAACGCCAGAGGATATAAGGCAACACAGCAGCTTCCTGCAATTACTACCAAAGGGTTAGCGCGCAAGACAGCGCTGTCTTTCTTCAGTGTTTTCCATGCAGTTAAGCATAAGAGTACACCACCAACCCCCATAGCAAATGCGCCAATGGCAAACGGGCTTATCGTTGGTGCGTATTGCGCTGCCGTCCCGGTGGTCCCCCAAAGAAAACTGGCAACCACGACAGCCAAGACCCCCTTTGTACTCGCTTGAACAATCATATCTGCATCTCTACGTCATATCAGTTGAATACATAAATAGTACAGATATACATGATAATGTATTGAAGTAGCTAGGCGCTTTTATTTGCAGATTAGACGGTTTTGAGTCGTATAGGATTAAAAAAACAGCCTGAGTTTTGGCTATAGAAAAGAGTGGAGTTGGCCGATAAGTCAACCACAGCTAAAAATGAAAACCAGCAAAAGCAATTAGTTACAATCCAACCAAATATACATTGGCACACCTTTTGTCACAAAACTTATCAGGATAGTTAACGTTAATTGAATTAATGCGAATTCGACAGCTCTTTATGACCACTGTAAGATTGCAATAGATACAGGTATTAGGCCCTTATAGAGATAGAAAAGTAGTCTACAATCAGGACGCTGTAGACATATTAATTAGGCATCCATATCTCTTCCCATTGCGCACGCTTAACCAAAAACTATTGTTGTTGGCGAACGGTGAGTCGACACCACAGCTGGGAAAAGCATTTGAAAAAGCACTACAAAGCTCCGGGCTCAAAGATTCGCCCAGAGGCCCTAAGACACTTTATTCACTGAGGCATACCTAGATCACTTGGCAGATACTTGCTGGAACCAGCATGGACGTTATCGCACGACAATGTGGAACGAGTGCAGCAATGATTGAGCAGCATTACAGTCACGTTAAACCCGAAATGTTTGCAGATACATTATCTGGTGTTACGTTTGATCAAGAAAAGCCTCAGCCTAAATCTAAGAAAAGACAAGCTGTAGATGTCCAAAATATGGAACGTGACGAGAAACGGTTTAAGGAATGGGCAGATGAATATAAGAATCGTGGATGCATTTGACACGCGTTTTCTTTCGCCAAAAAATTAGATGGAGACCCAGTCGTAAGAAAATAGGGTATAGTACAAAGATAAAATTATACGAAAAGTCTCTGTGAAGTGCGTAAGCGACAGTTTTTTAATGTGAGAAATTTTGCATCTCGTTGTTATTAAAAATGAATATGAAAGACAACATTATCAATGTATGTTACAACCTTAACAGTGCTACTGTTGCTTATGCGACCAGACACCTTCATGTTAGCTGTTTTCATCGACTCTATAGGTCTAGAGCTGATTATAATTTTGATAGGCTTGCAGACCAAAGTTATTTTTTACTATTGCTGGGGATATATTCAGCCATCGTTCGCCAAATTAGAACGCTTCCTTATTAATGAACACCTCTTCTATTTTCGTCCGTCCATACTCGCGGCTAAAACCTATCCGAGTCTTCTGTGCCATGCGATACCTGGTTATGGACAAGCAATTAATATCATTGCCTATATCCGTGGGCAGAGTCGCTTTCTTTAAATTCAGTGATAAGACGTCTACGCTCCCAAGGTAAAAATTGACAGGCCGCTAACTATTCATTTTGAGTATTTACGTACCAGAATTTCATTCAGGATAAAGTGAGCATATAAATTCTGTATTCTGCACCCAGTGAATACAGGTTATAAGGCAACAAATTGCGTTCAACTGACATTGGCAGCTACAAAGCCTGAGACTCTCGTAATCCGAATATGTGAAGCTGTATTTTCGGCAGTCTAAACATAGTTAAATCACGACGGCCTAACAATCATCACAAAAATCCTAAATCCCCCCTCATGTAACATAACGTAACAATGAAATGTCTTCCGTTGTATTCGGAATCTCATCTCAGTAATCTCTTCCGGCGATATGCTACAACGCTGTTGATGTTAATACTCTCTTAAAATCAGAGAGATATGAAAAAGAAAAACATGGAAAATCACCTCAAAAACTTTGAATTAGCCATTTAGGTTAGTAAAACTCTAAGGAGCAAAAAAGAATGAAATTAGATTATTGTGTACTCGGGACCAATAACATGGAAGAGGCTATCCAATTCTATAGTGCTCTTTTTGCAGGAACAACTCTAAATCAAGGACTTAGAACTGACAGAATGGCATATTGGGAGAGTAAAGATTTTGCCTTCGCATTGGCGATACCTTTTGACAAGCAGCCAGCTACAAATGGAAATGGGACGATGCTCGGATTGAACGTAGGCACTGAAGATGAAGTAAATAGACTTTATGAAAAAGCGATGGCACTAGGCGGGAGTTGTGAAGGCAAACCTGGAAATCGAGGGCCGAAGTATTCAGCTTACATAAGGGATTTAGACAATAACAAGATCGTATTCTCAGCCTAATTAACGAGTAACCTTTACTCCTATACTGGCCGCTTTTTACTAAAGGGTTAGCGGCCAAACAATTAGTTGTGTGCTTGTCAGTATTCTCCGCTTTTTCGACTACTTATCATCTAGGCGAAGAAGTCATGAGGCTGTAATTCTGTAGAAAGTTTGAATTGCGACTCATTTTATACTTCCGCTAAACATTATGTGTGAGTAATGCTTTTAGACTCCACAGCTCTGGCGTGTACATTCCTTTTTTTACAATTACTGGATGTAAGAATTAATGGCAATAGCTAGGAAATTTGTGGCTCTTATTATCACTTTATTTTTTTGTTTCGGCTGTCAGCCCGACATTACGAGATTAGAAAACTCTCAATTCAAGAGGTCAGGCTCGAAATATCAAAATATATATGTCTCAAAATACCAAGGTAAAGGTCCGCACAATAAATACGACGAAATGGAGTTTTTGTTGCCTGAGGAGAAGAAAAAGGTAGAGAAATCTATCGTTGGATTTGCTTATTCGGGTTTCGATAAAACCGTAGGGTTTAGGTTTGACGATATGCTTTTTCCGAACATTGATATAGATGCAACCCAAGTGAACCGCGTCACTTGGTTAGGCCATGCGAGTTTTTTGATTCAGTTAGGTAATGGAGATGCATTGGTAACAGATCCAGTATTTGAAGAATTTGATGGTTTCGGGTGGCTTGGCAGTATTTTAGATGATTCACTCAAAAGACTGGGACCAGCTCCTATAAAAGCTGAACAGTTAGCATTCGTAAGTGGTGTGGCGATATCTCACAATCACTATGATCACTTAAATAGCTCATCTTTGGATGGATTTAATGATGGAACCCGACTTTATTTGCCGCTGGATAACGCCGATGACGTAAATTTTAATAAAGGCTCTATTATCGAAATGGATTGGTACACAAAAACAAGTCACAATGCTACGACAATCCACTTTTTACCAGCAAATCATATGTCAAACCGCAGTTTTTCCGATATTGATGAAAGCCTGTGGGGGAGTTGGCTGTTTGATGATGGTGTTACCCGTATTTATTTTGCTGGAGATTCGGGCTATAGCCCCATATTTAAAGACATAGCCCAACACATTGGCAATATTGATATATGCTTGATGCCGATAGTTGCCTATCCAGGACCAGCTAGGTATATGCACATGTCCCCAGAAGACGCAGTAAAAGCGGGACAAGACCTCGGGTGCAAATTATTTATTCCCTGGGGTTACGGTACTTGGTCTCTTGGGTATGAACATGTAAACGAACCCCTGAGACGGCTGGCAAAAGTTGTAGAAGATGTACAGCCCGATTTTATTATTCAACCTCTGAAAATCGGAGAGCATGTTGATTTTGTAGAGCAGTTTACAGGAGTTCGTAATTAGCGAGTCCGCCTACACTGCGATTAAGCAGTATTAATGTAAAGTCTCTTAACAAGAGAAATGTTGAAGAAGATACTCACATGTCTATCGTGATCTTCTCTTTAAATAGATCTTCTAGACACTGTGTGTAATTTAACATACATAGCAGATGAAACAGATTGTAAAATGAAAGTTATTGCTATAAGCGGTATTTCTGGAAGTGGTAAGACATCTTTAATCAATCAATTATCTAAAGAGTTATTCTGTGATAGCTTGTTTTTTGATGACTATGTCAGTGGTAATACATACCCTAAAGCCATGGAGTTATGGCTTGAAACGGGTATCGATTTTTCAGCGATTAAAACGCCGCCACTAACGGAGGAACTACAAGAACTAAAGAACTCTACCAACAGAGATTATTTGTTTATAGAAGAGCCATTCGGCAAGTGCAGGAAGGTCATGTCTTCACTAATTGATAATGTAGTCCTTTTAGAGCCTCCTATGGAAGTGTGTTTATCGCGAGTCATAACGAGGCATCTTAATTCCTCACCTTCTTACTCCACCGAATCCCTAGCGAACTACTTAAATAAATATAACGATTACCTTAGGGAAATCTACATAAAAGTAAATGATGAAGTTCGTCAAGATAGCGATTTGATTATCAAGAGCACTCAGCAAGTTGAATTTATTTCGATGCAAATTCAGCAATGGCTGAAAACATTATCTAGTCCAACTAGTATCTAGTGAAGCCTAAGAAGAAATCGGCCAGAGTTATGAGAGTCTTAATTTTTACCGCAAAAACTTTTGTTTCGACTACGATCAATACAATTTAATTAAGGATTTAATGAGTGAACGAAAAGTTAGAGGCAGGCATTAAAAGGTTGGTAGATGAATTTCAATCAAATGGGAAGCCTTGTGCATCAAAGCAGTCAGTTTACCAGCGACGCGCTGGCTATATCGCATCCTCGTATTTAGGTGGAGATAGCCCAAAATTAGAAAGTGAGTTTACTGATATTCTGAACGGCGTTCAGGTTAAGATATATAAACCTTCCAGCGGAGTCTGCCTCCCTATAATTATTTATTTTCATGGCGGTTGTTTTATAAGTGGCGGGATTGAAACACATCAACCACAGCTGCGACAGCTTGCCCGTCTTTCTAATTCCATTGTTGTCTGCATCAAATACAGATTAGCGCCGGAGTATAAATATCCAGCTGCACATGACGACGTTTATCAAGCGGTGATAGGTATCAAACAGCATGGAAACAAGTATGGTGGTAACCCACAAAAAATATCATTCATTGGTGACAGCGCGGGAGGCCATTTAGCTCTAGCCACGACTCTTAGACTAAGGCACTTTAGTAGTTGGCTACCGCGAAATTTGATTTTAATTTATCCTATGCTCGACCCAAAAGGCCGCTCACAGAGTTACAAGAAATTCGGTACGGACTATATCATTACCGCAAAAACGTTACTCTCTGGTTTTGAGCTATACTCAAATGTGGATTCAGATGTTATCGAACACGAGTTAGACTTATTAAAATGTGACTTTGGCGGACTCCCCTCCACCACTATAATTACTGCGGAATTTGACCCTTTGTGTGATGAAGGTAAACGACTATATCAACTAATGCAGTCACATGGTGTTGACGTTTGTTTAGACCATTATTTGGGCGTAATTCATGGTTTTTTTCAGCTCGCCGCTATATCTGATTCAGCTAAACATTGTATTAATAAAGTAGCAAAAAAAGTAAATCGATCCACTTGAAGTGACTGATACAAAGATCAGTCTAGCCTGAGATTACAAGTAACCAAATTGGAGTATGGATAGTGGTGCTATTTGAATTCTATTTGTTAACAAGCGGGCTATCAGTTAACTTTGACAGGTAATCGCACAGTAAACGTACTACCTTTTCCCAGTGCGCTTTGCACTTCAATAGCACCATTGTGAGCGAGTGTTATTTGACGGCATAAATACAATCCCAATCCTACTCCGCTGTTTGAACGATTAACTATATTTCCAGCCTGAGAAAATGGCTCAAATATCCTCTCAATTTCCCGCTCATCAATCCCTTTACCAAAATCTCTAATGCCTATTGCGAGCAAGTCGTTCTTTTCTGAGCAACTGATTAGTACAGGAGAATCCACTCCGCTGTGATTCAATGCGTTTTCAATGAGGTTTTTGATCAGAAACTTAAAGCGACCTAAATCTATTTGCAATGCTATTTCAGGTACGTGACCGTCTACTCGTACTTTGGGTTCTTCATTAAACTGGCGTAATATTTCAGACATAACGTTAGGTAAATAGTAGGTATCGATGTTAAGTAAATTTCCCGCATCCTTGAGGCGCTCGCTTTCCAATAACTGCTCTACGATCTCATCCATTTGGTTAATTTCTCTATTAAGCTTCGTTTCCACTTCTCCATTATCTAGTAGTGCCAGTAAAACTTTCATCCTTGCCATTGGTGAACGCAATTCATGGCTTACTGACAGCAATAATTCAGTTTTAGCCGCAAACAATTGCTCTATTTTTTCAGCCATTGTGTTTAACCCTCTGGTTAATGTGCCTAAATCATTATTGGGATGATTATCAATTCGGTATTTAAAATTACCTTCACTGATCTCTGATGCGCTGGTGATAGCTCGATTAATTGGCGCAAGTTGACTCCCCAATAACCAGTAACTGAATCCAAAGACAAAGATTACCCCAACCCAAGGCCAATATATTATCCAACCCGGGAAAACGATTAGGTTTGCTATTTTCGACGTTACAGTGATGCTGTAATCTTGCAAGTCTGCAGAGAGGAAGTAGTTTGAATTTTGCTTTTTAAAATACAACCTACCAATCCTTATCGCACCTTGCCTTAGCTCTTCGGGAGGAGGTAACACCGAGCCTGTACGCCAATACGCCCCATTCTGCTTAATTTGAATCTCTACGCGGTTTTTCTTGGCTTCCTCCGTCAATTTTTCGATATCCAATGGGCCCGAAACCAGGTTTGTCATCATCAGATGTAAAGATGCCTCCCTCTCTCTTATGATTTCCACTGCTTCATCTTCAGAAATCGCAAAACTTCCTAAAATGATTAAAATCGCCAGCGAAATAGTCGTAAAGGTAAATATCAGGAAAAAACGGGCATACAAATTAAGGTGTGAAAAGTTCATAAAGGCGTCCCAATAAAGGTATATCCAACACCTCTAATCGTCTTAATAAATCTGGGAGAGGCCGCTGAATCATTTAGTTTTTGACGCAGTCGACTCAATAATATGTCAACTGAACGCCCATATAAATCGACTTCAACGCCTCTTAAGACCCCTGTAATTTGCTCTCGATTAAACACTTTCTCAGGTTGCAATGCGAGAGCCTCTAAAAGATGAAACTCCATACCAGATAAGTGTATTTCGACTCCATCAATCTTCACAAGTTGCTGCTCACGATAAATCGTTATACCTGCATAGAACATAACGCCTTTCTGTTGAAGAGTGCTTTCCTCCCGAAGTGTACTGCGGCGTAACAAAGCTTGGACTCGTGCCAGAAGCTCGAGAGGCTCAAAAGGTTTGGGTAAATAGTCGTCTACACCTATCTCAAAGCCGTGCACTTTATCTTCAAGTCGTCCTCGGGCCGTTAGCATGATAATTGGAATACTGTAAGTCTTTCTGATTTGTTTACACAGTGTAAAGCCATCAACCGTCGGCATCGTGACATCTAACAATAAAAGCTTTGGCTCCTCGGCCTTTATTAATTCATATCCATCATGGGGGTCATTTGCGTAGATCAAACGATAATGGTGCTTTTGAAAAAAAAGTGAAAGGCTCTGTGTGAGACTTTTGTCATCATCAATCATCAAAAGTTTAGTCATGGGCGTTCAACGTAGCTGTTTGTCCAAAGCAATACTGACCTAGCATAGTGCCAATAACAAATAATAACGTGCGATTGTTACACTGTGTTACCCAGCCTGCATAAATAGTTAAGTATGATCATCTCAAACGAAATTGAGGAATGGTTGTATGTTTGACATATTTGAGCAAGATATATTTAAGAAGTGTACTTCATCTAAGGCCATCGGCTGCTTAATGTTATTGCAAATGGCTTTAGGATTATTATTAAATTTTTATTATCTCAAGCCTATTCTGGCCTATAACAATGAGACACCCATTGAGGTAATCAATACTATCTTGGGCGTTGCCACGTTGCTTGCGCTTGTAGTGAGTGCACTTAATTTAGTATTTGGATTATTCTTACCTAAACAACAAATTAAGCGTCAATTTCGAACTTTTCGAGTTTTGGTGCTATCAGCCACGGCTGGCATTGTTCTGTGTGCGAATGAATACGCACAGCTTTCGAAATACGTAACATTTTTAACAACAGTAATCGATCTTCAACCTGATACCTCTGCTTCCACACTGGAGCTAATTAGAACCTCAATCGCGGCAGGACGAAACGAAGCTCACTTTTTATCTATTTTTATTTCCAGCACAAGTTTGCTTGTTTTTTATATTTTCTTGCTAAGAGGTCGAATGATACCAACGGTTCTATGCGTATTTGCTATCGCTGCCGCCTTTGGCCAGCTTATCGCGGTAGGCCATACTTTTTTTCAAGCAGCGATTCCCAACATTATCCAACTCCCATTATCCATAACCCAATTGATCGTTCCCTTTTATCTGTTGATGTATGGATTTAAGTCAGATGAATTCCTGCTATCACCTGATAGCCAGTCAACACATTAACAGTCAAGGACGAAGAATATGATTTCTATAGCCGTAGTCATTCACATCTTAGCCGGCGCCATTGTATTGCTTTCTGGGTATGCAGTTATCTTGACTCGGAAGGGAGGCGCCTTACACAAAAAACTAGGTAAGCTATACGTGTCGTTCATGCTAATACTTGGAATAAGTGGGACGATTATAGCTGTCGTGAGAGAGGTTCCCATTTCAATCATGAATGGACTGGTACTTTGTTATTTTGTGCTATCGGCAATTAATGTCGTAAGGCAATCGGATAAGCAAACCAATTTGGTTGATAGATTATTATTTGGCTTTTCCATAATGCTTGTGACTGGTTTTGCCTGGTTTGCATACCAGAGCACCCTAAGTCCTGACGGGAAACTAGGTGGCTTTGGGATCTGGGCTTACCTTATTTTTGGTTGCGTACTGGCATTCTGTGCCATAGCAGATTTTCGCTATTTACAAGTAGGTGGGCTATGTGGGACTGACAAATTGGTGCGCCATTTATGGCGTATGTTTTTTCCACTTTTCATGTCTACTGCCGCTTTCTTTTTGGGACAAGCAAAACACTTTCCTGAAGCCATCAGAACAATTGAATTTCTGATTACTCCTGTAATTTTTGTCATTCTATCAGCAATTTATTGGGTGGTAAAAGTAAAGTGGCTATCGTATCGAAAAGCGTCGCAGCATCAAGCGAAATAACACAGTCGTCAGTCACTGCGAAATCTATTTTTTAATTTTCAATCAAAAACCCAGCCATTAGTCCTAATGACTGGACTATCTAGGAAATGCATTAGCAGATATCGCTGATGCCGCTATGTAAAAAGGAGAAAACGTGAGATCTTATCTATCCATTTTGGGGCTCCTAGCGAGTACTGCGGGTGTAAACGCACAGCACATAGAGCCAGTAATGATTCCTATTGTGAATGCCGAGAGCGGCATAAACATTCAGATGGGAAAATATGAAGTCACTGTAGAGGAATACAAACGCTTCATTGCTTCCACAGGATATGAAGTACCGAAGAAATGCATGCTTTTCAGCCCATCTAGTTGGCCTGATCCTGAAACACCTGCCAATTGGGATCATCCTGAACTTGTCGCAAACTCTTTCAACCCAGTCTCTTGTATTGGAGTTAAAGGAGCCAAAGCCTACGCAAGATGGTTATCAGAGGTCACCGGAAAACCCTATCGACTACCTCAACTTCATGAGTGGCAGTACGCAGCCTCTAAAGGTAAGCATAGTCGCTTTGACTTTGGTGAAGACTACTCGCAAACCGAAATATGCAAATACGAGAATACAGAAGACTTTGCTTCAGTAGCAGGAATTTTACGCGATCATGGTCACCGCTACGATATAAGTGCACAATGTAACGATGGCGCTGTATATCAGACAGTGGTAGGCATGTATCGCCCAAATTCACTAGGCCTGTTTGATATGATGGGTAATGTCAGAGAGTTACAAGAATCTTGCGTAAAGTGGGATAATGATCAGTCTGAAAACTGCTTAGAATATGATGTTGCGGGTGAGGCTTGGCATTGGCAAGCTCGCGGTGTGAAAGTCCCTGACACTATACTGGCTGATTTTTATGGCAGTATTGAAGGCTTTCGGCTAGTGCTAGACAGCACAGAAAGATATCCAATAAGCAAGCAAACGGAAATATTCTTGCAAGAGCTAGATGTTGCCCAAAAAAAAGCAAGAAAAACACACGAACAAATGATGACTTTGCCGAATGCACCTAAGCACGTAACAGGCACGATTGTCTCTGATACACAGACACGTATTGAGTGGCAAGAAACTCAACCTGAAGCTGAGCATTACAGTGTCTATCGCAGTTATCTGGACCCCAATGGAGAGCATAGTCGCGATTGGCAAAAAGTTGCAGACAAAATCAAGACTAATTTCTATGTTGATAACCTAGCTGGAAACGGGTTTGTGAGTTACAAAGTTTATGCAATCAACAACCAAGGTGAAAGCCCAGCTAGTAGGCAAGCGCAATTGGGTAATGCACCTGTCTTTTTAGTGGATCAAAAAATCGAAGCAGAGCAATATTTCGCAGAAAAATTTACTTGGATACAAGATAAAGATGATGCATCTGCGGTGGGCTTTATGCACAATCCAAAACACTACGTGACGGGCCAATTTCCGTTTTTGCCTGCATGGCTGAAGTTTGCCTTTACTAGTAAAAAGAGTGGCACTGGCATGATTGAAGTCCGCGTAAGAGGCGAGGATGGAGCAACTTTTGAAATCTGGCAAGGTCATCACCTAGTTGCCCGTATCTCCCTTTCAAACCAAGAGGGTTTTGCTAACATCCGTCAAAAAGCGTCATGGATTGAAGGAGACTATCCGCTAGAGATACGTGCAGCAAATCAAAAATGGTTTATGCTGGATTGGCTGATATTAAAACCCTAACCCAACTTCGGGTAACAACTCTTTTGTGGTAAGAGCATCTCAAAAAACTCCCCCTTCTTTTTTGGGGGGGAATGGGCAGGGCAGCAAGAAAGTCGGCAACTACAGAAGACAAAAGATCACCTGACATCTAGTTGGCCTTTCATAGTGAGGCGTAAGTATTTGCGATGAAGTGCCAATTGAATACTCTAGAAACTTCCTTAAAACAGGTTGAAAGTGAAGTTCAAGTTGATTTAGTAATCTCCATAGTACCCATAATTATAAAGCAATTAAGTGTCTAGAGAAGTCTGGTCGATTCAGCATGCTTAGTGCAACTCATAAGGGTAGCAACTGTTAATCCGTATTAACACGGAGCTACTTTGGTTTTTTACTCTGGTAAATCTGATTCGCTGTGGCTATTGTTAACAGCAACAAATTTCAGTTCTTTTTACTTTGAGTGAAATGACTCGATCTATAGTTAACCATTCATCCTCTTATATTCGAGTAGCTATTTTAAGCGAACTACTGATCTTCGAGTTTTCGACTAATTGCCTTAGTAATACTTCAATAGCAGAGATCTAATCATACGCACAGCTTATTCAGAAACTGATGTTAGAATGTTAGGTGGCTTTCATCATCAAGAAAGCTCATTACTCAGGCATAGATTGGGCTGGTGCATTGCCTCAGCTCTGTAGTTGCAGTCGTCTTGAAGCTGTCCAGAGCCTATCGAAAGATTCAATGTATTTTTTCAAAACTTCACTTTCTCTAATTTCGTAAGTGAATTCGTGATAGTCAGAGGATCTGCGAGCAAAGATATTTACAAATGTCATTGACGTTTCAAAGAGGACTACATTGTCTATTACGATACTCTTGATGTGCATGTCCGAGCCTGATCGCATTTCAATATCTTTTGAATTGACTTTAGGAGATTTGAAATAGCTTTCTATCACAGCTTTTGACGTGTCGTTCGTGATGAGCTTGACTGCCACGAATTGTGATAGTAAGCAAAGTAGTTCAATAAAGTCTTCATCTACAAACGGTGCGCATATATGAATGCAATGCTTGGCGTTTCGCATGCAGTTGAGCATTGGTGCGATCAGAAGCTCTGGCTCATCTAAGCTTGCTTTTGAAAAAAGTTCTCGTTGGTCAATCTCCAAATACGAATGAACTGACGCATCTTGTACATCTGTTGTCCAAGATGGGAAGTTGTGGCCAACAATTACACTATCGGAATTATTAACTACAGTTTCCTCTGCTCTTTGCAGAAGTTGATTGCGGGAGTCTATGGTAAGTCGGTTGGTAAATGGGACAACAACCTTCCATCCCTTCCCTGTATCCAAAACTGTTGACTGGTTTATATGTTGCCAAAATACGAGTTCATTTGTAGGGTGAACCAAAGTAACAATTGTTGGGAGACTGTGACCCAGCCAGTATTGCTTGTGCCAAGTGCTGAAACGGAAAACATAGCCGGTGCCATCAGTCTCTGTGAAGTAAGAATCACCTGTTTTTATCTGCACAGCAATCAGTTGACCCGTAGGTTCGCCCTCGTCCACCTCTTCAAAGTGCGCATCAATGCCATAGTCAGAAGTTGACTGTTCGCGAAAAATCCAGCCTAACTCACTAAAAACGATTTGACCTACTTTGAACACACCAATTCGAGATGTTTGGTCGCTACGAGCCCTATCATTCTTAGACTTTTCCATCGTCATATCCATTTTGTCGTCCTGAGCCATATGAGAGTTGCTCCTTTGATCTGAGTTTTATACAGCTTTTCGGTCTCTTGAGGAAGGCTGAAGTTGATAATGCGCAGCAACAACTCCAGCTCGAGCAGTATGAATAACGAGAGTGTTTTAGCATCCCGCGTTATAGCCTAGATGTAATTGATAGTTCCTTGGGTATCAAAGCCTCGGTGTTCAGACCGCAGTGAATCAGCGTTTTTGTATTATGACTATCTGCAATTGGCACATAGTTGCCTTTAACATTGGAGAGCATACACCAAATTCTTAGTTTTAAGTGATATTCGGATATCTGAGTATATTTTAGTGCTCAGAAAATTGAATCTAAAGTAGTAAGTTTGCTTTCGAAGGAATAGATAGTTGATTCTTTTTACAGCATTCATAAGTGCGTCAGTTCACCATGGTTCATGGTTTTCACTGGCATTTCATGAAGGCGCGTTTGTCACACAATTTGGCACACCTGTGCCAAATTGTGAATCCTACGCACTAAACCGCTTGTACCTCAAGCGGTTAGTGGAAGAATGGAGTCGGCCGGTAAGCCGGGTTCTGTCGTGGGCAACCATTCCTCTAGATCAGCAATCACTCACTGATTCAAGCAACCTACCCGATCCCCATGCGGGCCACACGTTAAGGGATCCTATTTGGTCTTGCTCCGGGTGGAGTTTACCTCGCCACACTCTGTTACCAGAGGTGCGGTGCGCTCTTACCGCACCCTTTCAGCCTTACCGGCATGCGAACATGCTTAGGCGGTCTTCTCTCTGCTGCACTTGTCGTCGGCTCACGCCGCCCAGACGTTATCTGGCACCCTGCCCTATGGAGCCCGGACTTTCCTCCCCTTTCTTACGAAAGCGACGGTTGCCTGGCCAACTCCGCGGCGCATTCTACATGAAGTACTTATTAATAGCGACAATCAAAAAACACTGCGTTGTGTTCATGCTCTAACAAGGCCGCTACTCTTGCCTAGTGAAAAAACACGATTCGACTGCACTTTTATCGGTTAATTTAGTAATGATAAACACATGATCCCCCTCTTTTAATTGGGTTTTGCCTTTTGGCACCAGCGTTTTTTCATTTCTAGCGATCATGGCAACAACGGTATCTGGTGGTAGCGCTAGTTCGCTTATACACTTGCCCAATGCCGTTGATTGAACGCCAAGCTCAATTTCAATTAACTCGCGTTTATTCTTCGCAATTTTGACAATTTCTAGTGTCTTAGAAGATTCGGCCTTTTGGGCTAACACCAAACCAAGTTTTCGGGCTGCAAGGGGTAATGTAGAACCTTGCAGTAGCGCCGATATTAGTACAATGAAGAACACGACGTTAAAGATGAGTTCCGCATAATCCATATTGAAGATGAGAGGGAAAATTGAAAGGATAATGGGTACTGAGCCTCTTAGCCCAACCCATGAAATTAAAAGCGACGCTTTGAAAGAAAATCGAGTAAGTAGTAGTAACGGCATTACAACCAATGGCCTTGCGATAAAAATCAATACAATCGCTATTAGTAGCCCTTCTTTCCAGTTAACAAAAAGCTCTGTAGGTGTAACTAATAGCCCTAGAATAACAAACATCGCTATTTGTCCAAGCCATGCCAACCCATCTAAAAACACAAAGGTGTTGCGTTGATAAGCAAATCGACTATTACCAACAATAACGCCGGTTATAAAGGTTGCCAAAAAGCCGCTTCCGTTTAAGTTAGCCGCCAAACCGAACGCTAATACGCCGAATAGCATTACAAAAACGGGATACAGACCAATTGCCATAAGTGTAATGCGCCGAAATAGCCATACTGCCAATCCTCCGATGGCAAAACCCACCACAGCCCCTACTCCCATTTGACTTACAAAAAGCACCAGTAAGTCGCTTGGCGTTGTACTGGTGTTTTGTATTAGGGAAATAAGTCCTATGGTAAGAAATATAGCCATTGGATCGTTAGACGCACTCTCAAGCTCCAAAGTAGATTTCACTTTTTCAGGTATGCGAATACCAGCATTGCGCAACACCGAGAATACCGCAGCGGCGTCCGTCGACCCCACTATGGCGCCAATTAGCAACCCTTTGTACAGGGGCAATTCAAGCACGTACATTGCCGTAATCCCTGTGATTACCGCAGTGCCCACTACGCCAAGCGTGGCCAACAATGCAGCGGGCTTCCATGCTTGTACAATCGACTTTTTGGACGTCTGTAATCCACCGTCAAACAAAATAAGAATTAGTGCAAATGTACCGATAGCATGAGCAGCATCAGCATTGTCAAAGAATATTCGCCCGATGCCGTCTTCTCCAGCAAGCATGCCAACGCCTAAAAAAAGCACCAGAACAGGTACCCCAAAACGCGGAGACAGCTTACTTGCCAGCACGCCAATGATGGCAAGTACCGCACTAAGTAATAAAATGTGATCTACTGCAAACATTTTGGGGACCTTTGCTTAACTATGGTATGTGCGCCAGTGACGCTTGAATCTCTTCTGACGTAGGTTTTAACTGTGCTTTTCCTTGTTGCTCGCGACGCACTCCTAACATGTACAGCAAAGTTGACGTGATAAACAATGTTGAAGAGGTGCCTATGACCACGGCAAAAACCATGGGTACGGCAAAACTTTCGACTGCATCGCCACCAAAAAGTGCCATAGGTAAAAGCGCAAGTAGCGTAGTGACCGATGTAAAAACGGTTCGACTTAGCGTACTGTTTACTGCGTCGTTGATGGTGTCTGCCAGTGGCTTTGTAGGGTCTATACGCAGCAATTCACGTATGCGGTCAAGCACGACTACTTTGTCATTAATTGAATAACCAATGAGTGCTAAAAGCGCAGCAACAGCGGTTAAATTAAACTCGATGCCTGTAAGCGCGAAAAATCCAACCGTTTTAGTAAGGTCGAGCAATACCGTTAACAGTGCCGCAGTTGCAAAGTGCGCCTCAAATCGCGCCCATAAGTAGACCAACATTCCCGCTCCCGCTATTAGCAGTGCCAAAATGGATAGCTCAGCAAACCCACCACTTACTTTCGGACCCACAACATCTACCTTATCGAACGAAACGTGACTGTCAGCGTTTTGTATCGCGGCTTTAAGTGAGTCAGTATAAGATACCTTGCTACCATCAACTTGCGTGTTACTCTGCGCCTCTGCTAGCGGTGCGCGCAATAAATAGTGATGCTCGCTGCCATACTCCTGGATTGCCACCTGTTCAAAACCGCTGCTTCTTATTGCATTGCGCAGTTCGTCAGTTGACAACTTAGGGGCCGTTAGCTCAATCATGGTACCGCCCGTAAAATCAACGCCATAGTGAAGCCCCGGTTTCGCAAAAAGGCCTATCGACGCCATCGTTAGCACAACAGAGAGTGTCAGCGCTATTTTGCGTTTCGATAAGAAGTTAATGCCTTTTAAACTGTCACTCATTCGTAGCAATGGTGATGAAAACGTTAAAGGCGTTCGTGTGGCCGGCTTACCTTTTCGGTACTTCACAACCCAGAGCATCAACATTTTTGTTAATGCCACTGCGGTAAATACGGAAGAAATCAAACCTAGCGCAATGGTGATGGCAAAGCCTTTTATTGGCCCGCTACCAAACATAAAAAGTAAACTTACTGCAATGAGGGTAGTAAAGTTTGAGTCCACAATAGTGGCAAAGGCTTTATCAAAACCGACATTGATAGCACTAGTTGCAGGGCGCCCTTTTCGGCTCTCTTCGCGGATGCGCTCATTTATGAGGATATTGGCATCCACTGCCATTCCCATTGTTAAAATAATCCCCGCAATACCAGGTAGTGTCAGTGTGGCACCAAATAAGGTGAGAGCGCCAAATACTAAGCCCATGTTAATACACAACGCAAAACTCGCAATAGCTCCCCATCGTCCATAAATCGCCACCATGAACGCGAGCACCAATAAAGCACCGGCCACACCACTTTCTACGCCAGTTTGAATAGCGTCACTGCCCAAATCGGGACCTACTGTGCGCTCTTCTACAATATCAAGTGGTACAGGTAGCGCGCCCGTTCTCAGCATAAGGGCA
Source organism: Alteromonas sp. 009811495 (assembly GCF_028865455.1). Taxonomy (NCBI): domain Bacteria; kingdom Pseudomonadati; phylum Pseudomonadota; class Gammaproteobacteria; order Alteromonadales; family Alteromonadaceae; genus Alteromonas; species Alteromonas sp. 009811495. The sequence continues at coordinate 849,260 of NZ_CP113972.1, read as the reverse complement.
ACATTATGCGCCTCGGGTAACGTAAAATTACCTGTAATTTCACCACGTCCCCCAGGAATCACACTATTGATAACGGGGGCTGTTACCACCTTGTCATCTAGCACAATAGCAAGCACTCGACCTATATTTTCCCGCGTCATGCTAGAGAACTGTTTCGCCCCTGTACTATCTAGCTTAAACGTAACTACAGGTTGGCCTGTTTCACTGCTGAGCACCCCGGCAGCATCAGTGATATGCTCACCTTCTAGAGCAACGCGCTGCTCTAGACGATAAGTATTGCCCGACTCATCTTGTTTTGTCATTGATGCTGTGGACTGGCTATTTGCTTGCCAGTGAAACGTCATTTGTGCAGTGGTACCCAATAGTTTTTTGACCTGAGTGGGATCCGACACCCCAGGCATTTGCACAAGTATGGCATCACTGCCTTGTAGCGTTACGCTTGGCTCTGTAAGTCCTGTTTCATTTAATCGTTTTCTCACCACCTCTACACTTCGATTAAGCGCATCTTTAAGTAGCTGCTGGGTATACAACTCACTTAGTGCAAGATGAACGTTAGCATTGTCGATGCTAACGTCTAACGCCCCATAGCCAGATGGTTGCGCAGATACCTGAAATGCAGTTTCTTTGACCTTTCGCGCATCATCACTATTACGAAGGGTAAAACTGATACTGTTTGATTGATCGCTAGACTTCTTTGAATAACGAATATTGGCGTCTCTTAACGCACTAAACAAATCGCTTGAGAAGCTATCGAGCTGCTTTTTGACAAGTGCATCGGCATTAGCCTCAAGCAGCAAATGAGAGCCACCCTGCAAATCTAAGCCCAAAGATAATGTATGTGAGGTGTACCACTGAGGTAATTGTTGGTTTATTGAATGTGGTAATAGGTTGGGTAATGCGCTAAGTAAGCCAAGTATGACAATAAGCACATACACAACACCACGAATAGGTGATCGTGTCATTGAAAGTCTTCCTAAATTTAATATACGGCACAACGACACTGCGAGTAATTGCACTATCGCCGATGGTGGTACCCGTGAAGTACCTTTTACGCGTTATGAAAATCTAGAAAGTGAGGAGGGCCCCTTGGGCGAGGGTAGTTATAAGACTGTTTGCCTTTGTTATGCGGTATTCCCGCGAAAGGCACTTCAACAATACGCGATGGCACATTGATAAACATGTAGGAAGGTAAAGCATCTACATCATCAGTGCTATCAAGCGTTTGGGCTGTAGCGATAAGCCTTAAGCCATTAAAGCGTAACGAATAGTTATTGCCAGAGTGGTTAAACTGAGCAAGCGGTGATTGAGTAGTAAACCCCACATCTTCGGCAATACTTTTACTTTGAAAACCAGCGCTAAATACTAGGCACGACAACACCCATGCCAAAACAAGCGGCATGTAGTGATAAAACATTGGACGTGAAGCATTTGGTTTCAGAGCAACTACTCTATAAATTTTTTATTGAGTGCGATTGATACTACGCATTAAATGTGGGGAATAAAAGACATTACTCAAGGTAAAGCATAACAATTTTCTTTACCGCCTAAAAAAGCCCTAGTTGTCTAGGGCTTTATATAATTGCCATAAAGCGAAAGCCTCATTATACGACGGCAATCACATCTTCTTTTGCTAATCGGGCTTTTGGCAAGCCATAATTCCAGTCTTCTTCTGTATCTGGGTAACCCATGGCGAGGGCTACTTCACAAACGTGACCATCTAGTTCGTCTTTAAACAGCTCGCCGATAAGGTCAGGGTCTACTCCTTCCATTGGTGTAGAGGCAATACCTAACCGAGCTACGGTGTGAAGTACATTACCCAAAGCCAGATAGACTTGCGCTTTTGTCCACTGTGCATTGTTGCCGTTGTCATCTGTATTCATTTCAGCAAAAGCATAAGCTCCCATGAAATTTTCACGCATAGATTCAGGCAAGTGACCTGATGACACTTCAGCATCTACACGTTTTACAAACTTTTCTTTAGTGAATTTAGGATCGTATGCAAACAAAATAATATGTGATGCTTCTTTTGCATGATGCTGATTGAATTGATGCTTGTTAGCAAAGGTATCATGCAAGCGCTGCTTCGCCTGCTCACTCTCAACAACCACGAACTTCCACGGTTGAGAGTTGATAGAAGACGCAGATAATCTCATTGCCTCAAGGATTACATTGAGGTCTTGGGCATCAATACGCTTGTTGCTGTCATACTTTTTGACCGTATAACGCTTGTTGAGATCTTCGATAATCGGATGAGACATAGCTAACTCCTCTCAATGTCATTTAAGGGTTTTGTAAACTGAGCGCTATGGTAATAAGTTTGTTTTTCAATGATAAGACGGGTAAAAGCGGAATCAGTTTCTGTCATTTTTTGAAAATAAAAACGCGCTGAGTGTCGCTTCTGCGACAGCCATTTATTAATGGCAGCTCGACCTTGAGACGATCAGTTTTATTTTTAGTACGAAATGCCACACACAGTAAACCATTTGCTAATACAGTGAATGATATTGTTCGACAAGAATTTCGTATGATGGAATTAAAAGATTTACATGACGCCACGGCTTTTATATTAAAAAACAAGCCAAGTATTTTTTGGTACAAAATTGCAAACCGAATTTTTAATGGCGCATTGATGGAAAAGATATCGCTATCATTATTCGCGAGCCTCTGTAAAAAGATATATACCGAAAATAACGACAGTACAGTGGTAATTACACTAAAAAAGCAAAAGCATGTAATTAGTCAGAAAGAGTTTATTTTGTTGTACCTTTCTAGTTACCAAGAATTGTGCACAAACCAGATATCAATCATTTTAAAGCAAGAAGTGAGCGATATCGAAACCACATTAGCCAGAACAAAAAGCAAACTTACGAATCAATAGCTTAAGCACTTAAGCCGCCAATTTAAATTTCACGTCAGCATTCACATCAACAATTCAATCATTTCTTTGCGTATGATACTTTCTGTTTTGTTACTTTCTGTGTTGCTACTTTCTGTCTTATTACTCTTTGTTTTTAGTCTCTCTTCTGACCCCGCGCCTTGCACTCATTTACAACACGCTTTTATCCAGCAGTCTCATTTTTTTATTTTCAACTTTGAACAATTTGTCGATCTTTCTAGATGATCGGTTTCATTCGCGCGTTTTGCATTTGCTTAAATATATTTCAGAGATTGAGGTCGTCTCTTCTCTCTAAATTTGACTGGTATATTAAGGAAACGAAAATGAAAGTATCTAAAACGCTTAAGTTAATTGGCGCAGCAAGCGCACTTATCTTCAGTAGCTTCACCTTCGCCTCTGCGGTTAACGTTGAACAGAACGACGTGGCAATCCACGGTTATGACCCTGTAGCTTACTTTGTTAGCAACAAAGCAGTAGAAGGTTCTGCGCAGTACACTGCAACGCACGACGGCGCTATCTACCGCTTTTCTAGTGCTAAAAACCGTGACCTTTTCAAATCAAACACCGATAAGTATGCACCTCAATTCGGTGGCTACTGTGCAATGGGTGTTGCGCTAAACAAAAAGCTAGACGTAGATCCAAGCGCCTTTTTAATCAAAGGTGACAAGCTTTACTTAAACCTTAACAAGCAAGTACAGAAGAAATGGATGGAAGACATTCCAGGTAATCTAAAAACGGCTTACCGCGTATGGGATGGCATCGAAACCCTTACTGTTGCTGAAGCGAACGCTGAGGACTAAGCCAACATGAATTTAGTACCTGATGATTCACATGCAGGCACTACTATCGCAGAGCCTGAATTGGTTCTGCTTTATTTCACTGCTCAGTGGTGTGCACCTTGCAAACAACTTGGTCCATCGATGTCAATGTTAACAGAAGCCTACAAAGCGAAAGTTCGCGTAGTGAAAATTGATGCTGATGAAAAGTTTGAAATGATGAGGGAGCTTGGGCTAAGAGCCATTCCCGCATTAGTGCTAATGCACAGCGATAAACGATTAGATGAACGAATTGGCCTGCAGTCGTATAACGACTTGACTCAATGGCTAGATTCACACATCCAGCTTTTGAAAAAATGAGGAAAAATCAATGGATAACAAGACTAAACTAGCCGCTGCGGCGCTTGCTGTAGTGCTTACAACGTCAATTACCGCGCCAGTGCAAGCTGCTGCAAAAGAAAAATGTTACGGCATTTCAGCAGCGGGCCAAAATGACTGTGGAAACTTAGCTGGCACACACTCATGTGCAGGTCAGTCAACTGTCGACAATGATCCAGGCGAATGGAAGTTGGTTGCAAAAGGTACATGCGAATCATTAGGTGGCATGCTCAAAGCGGAAGCGAAACGTCGCTACCAGCAAAACAAAGAGCAATAAGCGCAAGTTTAAAGGCGGTGGAGACTACTTATGTCAAACAAAGATGAAGCGCAAACTACATCAAATACTCTACCCAATTTTGGTGTTGGCTTGCGTCATCAGCATTATTCCGACGCGTTGAATGACAAAGTAGACTCCACCGACTTTATTGAAATACATGCAGAGAACTTTTTCGCTGAGGGTGGAAAACTTATTGATTATCTCGAGGCTGTAAACGCGCGATATCCAATGAGTATTCACGGCACCGCTATGGGTTTGGGCTCAGCAAGTGGTGTGCCTGTTTCCTATCTACGACCTTTTAAGCAACTCGTGGAGCGAGTAAATCCGATTCATATTTCAGATCATGCTAGCTTCAGTTGGGGCACGATAAACAACCAACCTGTGCATTCCGGTGATTTGCTTCCGCTCACCTTCGATAGGGCCCATTTAGATATACTGGTGAATAATGTTGATCACGTCCAACAAACACTCGGTAGAAAATTGCTGGTTGAGAATATTGTCAGCTACTTAGATCACGCTTACGACCCTATGTATGAATGCGACTTTTTATCTGAACTCGTATCAAGAACACAATGTGGTTTATTGGTTGATATTAACAATATAGTGGTAAATCAAAGAAACTTCGCACGTACTTCAAAAGACGTGATACCCGCAGCAACAAGATGGTTGTCTTCTATTGTGTCAGATGCAGTAGAAGAAATTCACTTAGCCGGCAGCAGTAAACCACCAGCAGGCGAGCTTATTGTTGATGATCACAGCCAACCTGTAGATGAAGAAGGTTGGATGCTGTACCGACACGCAACCACTTTATTTACCAACGCTTCAACCCTTATAGAGTGGGACAACGATTTACCATCGTGGCAGGAACTCAATGCTGAAGCGAAAAAAGCGCGAAAGTTCCATTCAACACTGAGCGAGTTAAAGGACGATGAAAAATAGCGACCTCACTCCACTGCAATACCAAAATGCACTGATCGACTCAATTTTTACAAATGAAGATACCGTGTTACTCAGCGATAAGGCGAAACGGATTTATCGTAGTAACCTCATTCATACTGCTCATAGAGCGTTATCGATAAGCTATCCTATTTTTGAATCGATGGTGGGTGAGCAAGTCACATTGACACTCGCTATACGACTACTCGCGCAGGAAAAGCCACGCCATGGAGATTGGGCACAATGGGGTTCTTCACTCTCTTTGCTTGTTGCAAATAGCGAGCTTAATGACGCCCACCCTTATTTAACAGATGTCATCGATGTAGAGTGGAAACTTCATACTGGCTTTAGAAAAGCACGGCGGCCATTTGACCGCGACAGCTTCAGCGCGTTAGCCAAAGACGATTTAGGCAACGTATTTATCGAGCTGCAAGACGGTGTTTCTATCATTCAAAGTCCATATGCGTTAGACAGCTTTAGGCGAATGCAAACTGACACAACCTATGAGCCTCAGCAGGACACGTTGCTTGCCCCGCAAGGTTTCTATTATTTTATTATTTATCAAGATGAAATGGGGTTAATGAGAGTAGAGCGTACGTCAGAGGTGACTTACTTGTGGCTGCACGACATTCAAAAAAGTCACTCTCTTGAATATTTGCTCGACAAGTATCCTTCATTCGACATGCCCAGTTGGCTTCAAGAAGCTATTCAAAAACATTGGCTTGTTTCATTAATATCATAGTATTGAGAACCCAACATGTTTAACTTAAAAAGTGTTGCTTTAATTTTCTTACTTATTGCTGTCGCATACCCATTCAGCACTTATGCAGAGGCTGAATTCCGCGCTCCAAACTTCACCGTCTCAACCATCAATGGTGAGCAGTTCGAGCTTAAGGACAAGTGGCTAGAGAAACCGACTTTACTCTATTTTTGGGCTACGTGGTGCCCATACTGTAAAAAAGCGACACCTTCATTAGTTACCATTCACACTGAGTTTTATGACGCTATCAATGTTATTGGTGTCAACGTGGGGATAGAAGATGAAGAAGCAGACATAGTCCGATATATGAGCGAATATGACATCGCGTTTCCCATCGTTTTTGATCAATCACACGAGATAAGCAATGCTTATCAAGTCATAGGGACACCCGTTATTGCTATTGTCTCAACCGAAGGTGAATTGTTATACCGCGGTCATACATTACCCGTAGGGTTTATTGATTACCTAAGAAGTATTAAAGAAGGTGACTAGCGTGTTTTCACACATAAGAGACAACTCACCATTGCTGCTTCGCGCCGCGAAAACCGCAATGGTGGTGGGTACAATCTTGTTAATCATAAATCAGTACGAAGCCTTAATTGGCGTAACACCGATTAACACGGTTAAAGCCGTACTGAGTTATTGCGTTCCGTTTTGTGTATTTCTATATGGCAGCAAAACTCGCGTCAATCCTTAAGGTAGCTGCGCCGCGTCGGTGAGCGATGTTTTCAACTGCTTTAGCTTTGTTCTATCTTCATCTGTGAGCGTGGCATTCAGCGATAGACCGGTATTTACCGCTTGCAGTGCCTGTTTGTACTTACCTAACTGTTGAAGTGCTAAAGCCTCGAGATAATAGGCTTTTGGCACCTGCGGTATTTTCTCACTTAACCATTGAGAAACCGACACCGCTTGATGCCAATGCTGTGCGTTTACAAGATATTCGATATGTCCGGTTACACTGTTTTGGGTCCAGTACCCATGAGTAAACGGGCGTATGTTGAATTTGTATTTTTGTTCAAGAACTTGATGAAATTGCGTTAAAAAGGTTAGCGATATTTCTGGTTTCTCGCGCAGTAGAGGGTAATTTGGCCGCCATAGCGACATAGGAAAGAGCGTAGACATGGCTTGAATAATTGCAACAGACGCGTGTTCATAGTGTTCGGTTTCATCATGAATAATGGCATGGAGGCCAAACTGACGTAACGATTTGTCTTTTTGAAGCTCATCGAAAGGGACGGCTCTTTCCGGCTCATTGTCTCGGTCTTCAGAAGCCAGGCTTAGATAGAGAAATCGTCCTTTGCTTTGTTTGGCTTTTCTGACTAGAAGCTTTTTAAGTGACGTCTCACTATGGTTGAATGAGGACGTTGCTAAAAAGTCTGCTGCCATAGCAATATGTGCAGAAAAAAGCGGTGATTCATGCAAATAGTCATAAATGACATTGGTCGATGTAGGTGAAAGACCAATAATCGCGCGATAGTCATTCACGTTAGTGAGGTTTTCAATATAGGGAATGAGCTCTTTGCGCATAAAGTTGTCGAAGACTTCGGGTTTGCTTTGTGAAAACACAACAGCATCCCCGGACAAACGTTTTAACGGCACTGCAAAACCGAATCGTTCATGAGCATCCCGCGCTCTTACTCCCACTATAACGGCTTTGGGGGCTAAACCTCTTTCCCAGCGCAGTTTCAACGTAGAAACCACAACATCAAACAATACGTTGCTGTCGAGAACATAAACCGTTGGCAAAGCGATGGGTGATGCATCTATGTCTTGTGGAATGTAGATGTCAATAACACGCTCTCCTTTCAAATACTCTGAAGTAAAAAGGAATTTCTCGCCCAGCAGGCGTGTTTGTCCATCTGCCAACGCATTGGTGCTTGTTACAAAAAGAAGTATCCCTAACCAAACTACGCTACGAATTTGCATTGTCTTCTCCATTAATAAAAAAAAGCGCAGCTTTCGCTGCGCTTAAAAAGGGAACGGCCTAAAAACAATCAGTCGCGCTTAGTCAAAACGACTGGCTTTTTTCTTAACAAGAAAATCCACAGACAACTTGCCCGCTCCCCAAAAAACGATGTGCAGCAAAATTACGCCCCAAATAATGTGCTCATTAAGTGCTGCTGGCGGCATATCTTCTAAACTCATCACCGCAACTACGTTAACAACACTTAGCGCTAATGCACTAAAACGACTCGCAACACCAAGTGACAGCAAAATTGGAAAAACAATTTCACCAAACGTCGCCAGATAAGCGGCAAGGGTAAAAGGCAGTAGAGGCACTTGGTATTCGTATTCAAACAAGAATAATGTTGATTCAAAGTCAGCAATTTTAGTAAGGCCTGAAGCCCAGAAAACCCAAGCTACATACAGCCTTCCTAGCAGACTAACTAATGACTGAGGCGTTGATAAAAGCGTCGATAGATTCTCGAACAATTGATATGAATTGGCAGTGAGTGACTTCATAAGTAATCTCCTAAACGTGGTGTTTGACTAACTGCGTGCTACCAACAAATATTACTTTTTTCGTTTCAACAAAATGAAACCAAGCGTACTTCGAAAGTGACAATTCGTTTAAATATCACGCATTTTTCAACCATTCTTTAGGCGATAACCCCAAGCGCTTTCTAAAAATTCTTGCCAGTGCAGAGGCATGCTCATACCCCACTTTATTGGCCACAATACTTACCGGCACATTATCTTTTAACATCTCCTTGGCAAGTGCTATTCGCACATCTGTAATATAGTCGTTAGGTGTAGTGCCTACCGTTTCACGAAACAAAGTGGCAAATTTTGAACGAGACATCGCGGCAACATCAGCCAAAGAATCAACGGTCCAACTTTGTTCAGGCGCACCGTGAATTGAGGCAATAACTTTTGATAATTGAGGGTGTGTTAATGCGGCAAGTACACCACCTTGTACCATTTGGTTGTCTAGTACGTAGCGCAACACTTGTAGTAAGAACATTTCACTAAGTTTGTCGATCATGGCAAGCCTAGCCACAGACTGGTTAAACGCTTCTTCAAATAACCAAGAAGCAGTGCGACCAATATCGTCATGCAGAGACAGCGGCAGCACCAAAATATCAGGTACTGCATCGAGCAATAGTTTTTTATCAACCGATTCAATAATAACGTTGGCACATACCAACTGTGGTGCGTCAACGTTGTCAGAGATTATCCTGTGAGTTGTGGGGCCAGGCATGAAAATAACCGAAGGTTTGTCGACAGTAATCTTTCGGTTATTGTCTAACACTAAGGTTAGCTTTCCGCTTTTCAGCAAGTGAAGATGCCCGTTATTATCTCCTTCGAAAGATTGGATGCCGCACAACTTACCACTGAAAAACACATCGGCTTTGATAGAAATTTTGCGAAGAATTGTAGCGATGTTTTCCATTGGATTAAGCACTCAAAAAGTAATGAGACCAAAGCGAAGACATTCACTTGGTCTATTGCACAATAGCGACAAGCATAGCGGTAAGTTTATTTTAGAATGAAACAATGCGTACAAAATACTTGTCCGAGAATACGCAATGTTGCTCATCGGTCTTCCCTAAACCTATAGATAGGATAGACTCAATAAAGGCAACACCGATCAGTAAATGGAGAATAACGTTGGACAGGCTAACGGCAATGCAGGTGTTTGTAGCAGTGTTTGAGAGCGGCAGTTTTTCGGCCGCCGCCAGAAAGCTCAACAAGCCCCAAACCACAATTAGTCGCCAAGTGAAAGATCTTGAAGAATACTTGGGTGTTCAATTGATTTTAAGGACAACACGCACGCTCTCGCTCACCGAAGCAGGCCGAAATTATCTCTCCTGTGCAAAAAAGTTGCTCGACTCATTAAATGAGATGGAACAAGAAGTGAAAGGGGAATTCAAAGAGCCCAAGGGTAATTTAACGATTACCGCCCCCATTATAATGGGAAGGATGCATGTATTTCCTTTGTTAGCTGAGTATATGAGCGCGTTTCCGGATGTATCGGTGAGATTGATATTGACCGATCATAACATGCATCTTTATGAAGACCTTGTCGATATTGCCATTCGAGTTGGTAACCTCCCCAATAGCGATCTTGTTGCAAAAAAAATAGGAGAGGTACATAAGATTTTATGTGCTTCGCCAGAGTATATAGAACGAAATGGTATGCCTGAATCGCCACAAGCTTTAAGTCATCACAGTGTAATTACCTTTGAGGGGCTCGATTCAACAACGCGATGGCGATTCAGTGAGCATGGCAAAGATATTGACGTGCCAGTTATGTCACGAATGAAAGCAAACTCTACTGATATTGCGGTACTCAGCGCCCGAGAAAGCCTTGGTATTGCGCGCGTTCTTTCATACCAAGCCTTACCCTACTTGATGAATAACGAGTTGGTGCGCATTCTCAACGAATATAATCCACCTGCGTTGCCGGTTAACTTACTCTTTATCAGGCATGATCCACTGCCTATTAAACAACGTAGTTTTATTGATTTCATGGTACCTAGACTGCAAGCGCGATTAGCCGACGTTGCGCGCGATTGGCATTCCCTTGACCAGCAGAATGCCAACTGATGATAAATCAAAGTTCTATCTCAATGTCTTGCTGAACCTTGCCTTTCCCGCCGGCCATTAGCCCCGTAATTTTACCGTTTGAGGTAGTAAGGTCCACACTAATCAAACTCGGCGATGGCGGTGCCATGAATTTGCCCTGCTCTATCTGAAATGTTTGCTTCTTTATACCTACAATATCATGCAATACACACGCTAAAGGCCCTGCTGCCATGCCCGTTGCAGATTCTTCTTTTATGCCATAGCGCGGCGCAAACATTCTGGTTGTCGCATCTTTATCTGTAGCACCGGGATTGGTGGTAAAAAGGTAGTAACCAACAAGATCCAGTTTATTACTGATAGTCTCTATTGCATCAAAGTTGGGCTCGAGTTGTTGTAACCTCGTTCCTTCTTTTACACCAATAACGATAAAGCTATTACCGGTGTTAACCAGTAGTGGGCTTACTGTCACGTCCAAGTCTTTTGTCGAAAGTCCAACTGAGTCAAGAACGCTATCTAGCGTAACCCCTTGTTTCAGCCAGTCTGAGGGGGCAGTATACCTTGGGCTTAGTTGCTCCATAAACGCCATTGTACCTTTAATTGAAATAGCTCTTGAGCCATCAACCGTCTCTTTCGATGTCATGCCCTCTTGTACTATCCCCTTCTCAGCCATGTAAGCAAAGGCCGCTACCGTGGCGTGTCCACAATGAGCAATCCGACGCACGGGGGTAAAGAAGTCTAACTTAAAGCCATCACTTGTCGAATTAGAAACAAAAGCGGTTTCAGATAGGCCTAATTGCGCTGCAACTTTTAGCATTTGCGCTTCGCTTAGCGCGTCTGCATCAAGCACCACGCCAGCAGGATTTCCTCCTATTCCGTTGTGAGTAAAACCACTAACAATGTGTGCAGAGATTGTATTTCCCTGCGCCTTAAAATGAGAAATTTTCATTATTTTCACCCTTCACAATAGATTAAAGTCGTTACAGAGAATATGCTTATTTATGTTAACTAAACACTCATATAAACATGTGAAAAACTCATGAATAGAACTCATGTCGATTTGGCCAAACTGGTACAAAGCGCTCCTTTGCTCGCAGCAATTCATAGCGAGAGAAGTTTTACTAAAGCAGCCGAAAAGCTTGGTATTGACCAGTCAGCGGTAAGCCACAGAGTAAAATCAATTGAAGCGTCGATTGGCTTTGCCTTGTTTAGTCGCACAACTCGGCAATTAGCCCTTACTGATGCCGGACGCATTTTATGTGAGGCAGCAACATCGTCTGTTGATCTGTGGACGCAGGCTTTAGCACAGTTAGAGAGAATAAATAAAACTGAACAAATTCAACTGTCTGTTTCTTCCTCTCTAGCAATGAAGTGGCTTATTAAAACACTACCAAGTGCTAAGCAATACGGTATCAGCGTTGCACTTAATGTTGATGATGAGCTTGTTGAGTTTGAGCAAAGTGGCATTGATGCCGCAATACGGTTTGGTGTAGGTCCCTTTCCTGGTCATTATGCTGTGCGTATTTCAAAGTGTGCCTTACAACCTGTAGTAAGTCCCCACTACGCCTCTTCTATCCTTCAGTCGGAGGAAGAAAGTTCAACGCTGTTATTAAACAGCAATACTGTGTTCCTTGCAGACCGAAAAGGAGAGCATGACAAAACGCAGTACAACTGGGAAACCTACATTAAAAAAGCGAAGCTATCGATTGACCACTTCGGTGTTTCTTACGAATTCGACCGAGCGGACTTGTTGCTACAAAGTGTCATTAGTGGCTTAGGTGTAGGGCTAGGCCGCACACTGCTCATCGAAGATGATATTAACCGTGGCTTTTTAAAGCCTATTGGAAAAGCGGTTTCAATTGACGCAAGTTACTGGCTAGTATGCTCTGCAAACTTTGCTCAAACTGAGCGTTTTGAAAACTTACAGCGCTGGCTTAGATCGCTTGTGTGCACAACCAACTAACACTAACCAGTAACAGCCAAATATCACTCTTATGACTATAGGGATCATAATGGGTTGTCATAATGGGGAATCATTGCGGGTAGTCATAGCGTACATAACAACGTACAGTAGACACTCGTTCTACCCACCAGAAAAACAAATATAAAAGGAATGGCGAACATGAAGAAATACGTTTTAGCGCTCGCTGCACTAAGTGCCCTAACAGTGAATGCTGATACGGGCTCGCGGCTTATTGCTTCAGGTGGCATTACTTCGATAGAGGGCGTTGCAGGTGGTGGTATCACGCCTTGGGCTTTTATCGGCGGGTACGCGAGCAAAGAAGAAATCTCTTACAATGCAAATTTGCAATACTTAAGTTTAAACGACTATTCGCTCACCACTGCGGGAGGGAGTATTAGTTTCTATGATCGCGTTGAAGTAAGTCTTCAGCGACAGAAATTAGAAATAGCATCAGGGTTAACCAGCAATGTATTTGCATTACTTACTGACGGCGCTATTACCAACGCTAATTCAGCCACCATTGAGCAAGACATTTTAGCCGTTAAAGTGAAACTATTTGGTGACGGTGTCTTTACTCAAGACTCTTGGATGCCGCAAGTTTCTGCCGGTGCACAGTATAAGAAAAATAACGATTTTGACAGCTCGCTAAGCCTGCCAGATGGCAGCGTACCGCTACCTAATATTGGCGTACCTCAATTACTCGGCGCCAAAGATGACAGCGGTACGGACGTATATATCACGGCCACCAAGCTTTGGTTAGGTGCAGTAAATGGCTACAACTTGCTAACGAATGTAACCGCTCGATACACCAAAGCAAATACACTCGGCCTATTAGGTTTTGGCTCGCAAACTGATGACGACGCAACTTTGGAATGGGAAGGCTCGCTTGCACTTCTTATAAGCCCGACCACTGCAATAGGCGCTGAATTTCGAACTCAATCCAACCGCCTTGGTGGGCTCGGGGAAGAAGATACGATTAGCGATATCTTTGTTGCTTACTTCCCCAATAAATCCATGTCACTAACCGCTGCTTATGTCGATATGGGAAACTTGCCGCTGCAACAAAGTTCAAGTGGTTTTTATCTTACCTTCAATGCCAACTTTTAATAGGGAGGTAAAGACAATGACTTTTCGAACTTATGTACTTAGCGCCTTGCTTCTAGTAGCAATCTTAGGGTGTGCATCAACGTCTCGTCAAAGTCTGTACGATGAGATTGGTGGCCATCAAACCCTAAACACCATTTTTGGTGTATCGATAACCCGTATTTATACCCACCCTGAGATTGGCCACCATTTCAAAGGCGTTCCGAAGCAGCATTTGCGTGAGCAATTAGTAGCACAAACGTGCGAACTCATTGGTGGGCCTTGTGAATACGACGGAAAAAGTATGTTGGAGTCACATAAGGGCTTAGATATAAAAGAACGCGAGTTCTATATTCTTGTTGAAATTGTACAAGGCGCTATGAGAGATGTTGGGCTCACTTACCAACAGGAAAATCAGATTTTAGAAAAGTTAGCTCCCATCAAATACCAAACTATCAATCTGTAGCATTGGTTAAGAAAAAGCATCGAAAAAGCGTCACAAAAAATTTAACTAAAACGCTGAACAAAATATAGCCAAAGCGTAAATTTTAGACTAGCATGATGTTGCAAGTTTGCATCTTTAAAGGATTGATATGAAAAAGTTTATGTTTACGTTGATGGCGAGCGCGACCTTGGTCGCTGGAGTAAATGCACAAGAAGGCACAGGAGGTGCAGATACCAATGGTAGTGGCGCTATTAATGGTAGCTATATCGCTACGGGCCTAGTGGCTGCTGGTGTCATTGCAGGTATCGTCAATAATAACTCAGCAAATGCCCCTGTAACGCCTCCTGGCCCAACACCTCAACCCTCATGTGAAGGCGACGACCCACTTGATGGCGATGTGTGCGTTGGTACAACGATTACGGTTACCGTTTCTGGTACAACAACAATAACAGTACCAGTAACCTTTACCTACGCACCGACAGTTCAATAATTGAATATTAACAACGAAAAAGCCCTCTTGATGAAGAGGGCTTTTTTTATCGCTTATTGCCTAATTAATTAGGTGTAATAGCGTTGTGATATACGTCCTGAACATCATCGCAGTCGTTCAACATATCCATAAACTTTTCGAACATTGGCATGTCTTCTTCACTGATCTCTGTTTCAGTTTGTGGCAACCAACTCATTTCTTCTGCAATAAAGCTAATGTCTGGATAAGCCTCAGTTAATGCCGTTTTCACTTGATAGAATTCAGTGTGCGGCGCGTACACAGTCACTTTGCCATCTTCAACTTCAACGTCAGTAACATCGACATCAGCTTCCATTAGAACTTCTAAAATAGCGTCTTCGTCGTCGCCTTCAAACTGAAATACAGCTTGGTGATCGAACATGTGCGATACCGCACCTTGGGCACCTAGCTTGGCATTTGTTTTTGTAAAGCAATTACGGACTTCAGTGATAGTGCGGTTAGCGTTATCTGACAAGCAGTCAACAATCACCATACAATTACCCGGTCCAAAACCTTCGTAGCGCATAGGCTGGAAATCTTCACCCGCACCACCGGCAGCTTTATCAATCGCTTTTTCAATTACGTGGCTTGGAACTTGGTCTTTCTTCGCCTTTTCCATTAAGCGGCGAAGTGAAAGGTTAGTGTCTGGATCGGTACCACCATTTTTCGCGCATACGTAAATTTCTTTACCGTACTTAGAATACACTTTAGTTTTTTGGCCGGCAGTTTTTGCCATGGCGTTTTTACGTACTTCGAATGCTCTTCCCATCTTAAAATTCTCTTTCTCGCAATACAGAATGCTGCGTTGGGGTTGATTTCAGTTTATTTCATACTCTGAACTATCAAGTGAACGAAAGCATTGAACAGCCCGTTTGTCATGCAAACGCATGGGATAGCGCAGAAAAAAGTGGCGAAATTCTACCTTATTTTATACCCAACAATACAGCCCCAATTCGCTTTTGTTGCTCTATTGCGCCACTTGTAGGCTGATACACCAATTCAAATAGCACTTTTAAGGCAAATGCTCCGTTGCTAAGTAATCGTGCGATTGCATCTCTTTTAAACGGCTTAAACAGCGTCTAAATTCGAAATTCAACAGTCCTTCTGTGTACAACTTTTCCAACGCAACTTCTGCAGAAATAATCAGCTTTACATTGCGCTCGTAAAACTCATCAACCATTGCAATAAAGCGCCGTGCTACATCATCGTTGTGCTGCCCCATCTCTTTTACATTGGCTAGCAGTACAGAATGATAGCAGCGGCTAAGCTCTATATAATCACTTTGACTGCGCGGGCCGCCGCAAAGATCGCTAAAATCAATCATAAGCACACCATCGGCATTGCGCAGCGTTTTGATCTTCCGGTTATTCACATCTATCTCTTCACCTGACGTACCTTCTTCCGGTGCCAGTTGAGCAAAATAGCAATGCAGGTTTTCTGTTGCTTTATCATCCAATGGAAAGTGATAAATCTCTGCTTGTTCGAGGGTACGAAGCCGATAATCAATACCGCTGTCGACATTCACAACACGCGTGTTTTGGTTGAGCAGGTCAATGGCGGGCAAAAACCGTGCGCGTTGTAAACCATTCTTATACAGGTCATCTGGTACAATATTTGACGTGGCCACAAGCACAATACCGTGACCGAAGAGCTCTTCCATCAAGGTACCTAAAATCATCGCATCGGTAATATCTGACACGAAAAACTCATCGAAACAGATAACTCTCGCCTCTTTCGCAAGCTTTGCAGCAACCAGCTTCAGCGGATCTTGGGCGTTTTTCAGCTGCTTAAGTTCATCGTGAATACGATACATAAAACGGTGAAAGTGAACGCGCATTTTCTTTTCAAACGGCAGACAATCGTAAAAGGTATCAACTAGGTAAGTTTTTCCGCGACCCACGCCGCCGTAAAAATAGATACCCTGAATACCAGGTTTAGCATGGCCCTTTCCGAACGCCGCTTTTAACTTCACCCGCCATGTCGTTTTCTTTTCTGGCTGGGTTAACTCATCGTACAAGCGCTGCAACTCTTTAACCGCGTTTTCTTGCGCTGCATCATAATGAAAGTCAGACGACTGTAAATCTAGCTGATATTTTTCCCATGGCGTCATCGCCGAAACCACTCCGTACAAAAGTCAATAGCGGTACTTGCTGCACCGACCTGCTTGAATTTCTCAATTATGACCTTAATTTTACTGGAAATCACGGTAGAATCGCACCTTGAAAATAGACATACACTGTTATCATTGCAATAAATGTCAGTATGTATGCGCTTTTCGGGTTCGACCTTGCTATATTCAAAGTGTGGTCGAAAGCAGCGTTCTGATCGTAATAGTTAGGTCAGCTGCAGATGTTGATTGATTCGGAGAATATAATGGAATTGTTAGTATCTCTTGCTTTATTAGTAGTTGGCCTAATTATTGGCTTTTTTGTAGGTCGCTTTTTTCAGCAAAAGCAAGGTGCAGGTAACACCGCACAAACTGAGAAGCAGGTGAAAGAAATTCTTGCACAGCAGGCGCAACACCATATTCATCAGACCCGTCAAAGCTTGGAAAGCATTGAAAACCAGTGCGACGTGCTTAAACAACAAATTGAAGAATATGAACTGTTGCTAGCGCAAGGCAGCGATGAAGAAGATAGCAAGGTTCCTTTTTACGGGGAACAAGCAACGACTTACTTACGAAATAATCTTAAGAAGTCTGATAAAGCTCGCGTGAAACGCGTATCTGATACGCAACCGAAAGACTTTGCAAATTCTGGTTCAGGGTTATTCGTCGGACGTTCTGAGCAGAATAACGCAGAAAAACAGTAACATCGGGAACTTTTCACAGGCCTCAGACTCTTTTAGTGAAACCATGCTATGTCGCATATAACATGAAGGAGTGTAAGCGAACATGAAAATGTCTTTCCGCCATTGTCTATTGGCGTCTGCCGTTGTTGTTAGTTCATTAGGCTTTACTGCTAGCACACAGGCGGCGTTACCGTTTTTCTCAGACAGCAAGGACGAAGTCCCCTCTCTCGCCCCTATGCTAGAAGAAGCGACGCCTGCTGTAGTCAGTATCGCTGTCGAAGGAACCCAAACCTCAAGACAGCGTGTGCCTGAAATGTTCCGTTATTTCTTTGGTGCGCCTCAAGAGCAAGTGCAAGAGCGCCCATTTAGAGGATTAGGCTCAGGTGTCATTATTGACGCCGACAAAGGTTATGTTGTTACTAATAATCACGTTGTAGATAACGCTGACGAAATCACTGTTAAGCTTACTGATGGCCGTGAATTCAAGGCCAAAAAGCTTGGCGCTGACGAACAAAGCGACATTGCCTTGCTTAAAATCGAACCTGATGACTTAAAAGCATTGCCACTTGCTGACTCTGATAAGTTACGCGTAGGTGATTTTGTGGTGGCGATTGGTAACCCCTTTGGTCTATCACAAACTGTCACCTCAGGTATTGTTAGCGCATTAGGCCGCTCTGGTTTGAGTATCGGCGGTTACGAAGACTTTATTCAAACCGATGCCGCTATTAACCGAGGAAACTCTGGTGGTGCATTGGTAAATCTGCGCGGTGAATTGGTTGGGATAAACACCGCTATATTTGGTCCTAATGGCGGTAACGTGGGAATTGGTTTTGCCATTCCTGCTAACATGATGAAAAGCTTGGCCGACCAAATCGCAGAATATGGTGAAGTTCGCCGCGGTCTTTTAGGTATTTTGGGCAACGACATAGATGCTGGTCTTGCAGAAGCAATGAATGCCGAGGTCAATATTGGTGCGTTTGTGAGTGAAGTACAGCCTGACTCAGCTGCTGAGAAAGGTGGTCTTCAAGCAGGTGATATCATCACCGCTATCAACGGTAGACAGTTAAATAGCTTCCAAGAACTACGCGCTAAAATTGCTAGTATGGGCGCAGGCGCTGAAGTAGAACTGACCGTTATGCGCAAGGGTAAGAAAATGACCGTTGATGTTGTCCTTGATGATGCAACAGATACAACGGTAACCGCTGCACAAATCCATCCTGCCTTAGAAGGTGCAACCTTAACAAATGGCGAAGATAATGCGGGTAATACTGGTGTAGTTGTGTCTGAAGTAGAACGCGGTGCACCTGCAGCACGAATTGGTCTACAAGAGAACGATGTGATCATCGGTGTTAACCGAGTACGCACATCAAGTGTTGCTGAATTTAGGAATGCGTTAGACGAAGCCAAGGGCGTAATTGCACTTAACGTGAAGCGTGGAAATTCCACACTCTACTTGGTAATTCGTCAATAGTTTCCTACTAGAAACCGTTAGCGAAGATAAAAAACAAACAGCGCCCAAATGTGGCGCTGTTTTTTTTACCATTTCATACACAATAAACGGCAAATGCTTACCACAAAATTTGTGCATCATTACGGTAGTTTATTAAATAAAGTGATATCCTCTTATCAATAGTGTAGAGATACTCTACAAAAACTAACAATGTTGCACTTCGCGATTGTGGTGTCGTACTGCTAGCATATAAGTACGAATCGAGTAGATGTGACAGACAACAAGAAAGTGTATTTGTGACTGGCCGTTCAACCTTAAACTTCATACTAAAATCAATCTTCCTTGGCATCACTGTAGCGGTGCTTTTGTTGCTCTTTTTACCAGATTTGCGGCAAGGCAACGGCCTGGCCACCAGCTGGTTTGCAACACCGTCTGTAAGTGCAAATCGAGAAAGTTACTTTGGTGCATTAAGTCGCTCAGCGCCTGCGGTGGTGAATATATACAGTGTCAGTATCGAAAACGACACTGGCTTGTTTAGAAATCAGCCTCGTGAGCGAACAAGTTTGGGGTCCGGTGTAATTATGACCGAAAATGGTTATATATTGACTTGCCACCATGTCGTTCAAGATGCTGATAGCATATACGTAGCGGTTCAAGATGGGCGTGTGCTTGAAGCTCAAATTGTGGGTACCGACCCACTCACCGATTTGGCGGTGTTAAAAGTCACTGCTGATAACCTACATATTATTCCACAGGTTTCGGAGCCAGATACTCACGTGGGCGACGTGGTTATGGCTATAGGCAACCCTTTTGATCTTGGCCAGACCATTACTCAGGGTATCGTCAGCCGTGCAGGTCGTAATGGGCTGTCTAACTACGTCGACTTTATTCAGACAGATGCGGTACTTAACCAAGGCAATTCAGGCGGCGCCTTGGTTGACAGTAACGGTATTTTGCTCGGTATCACTAATGCGAATTTTCAAGTACGTGACTCGCGCAATCGCGTTCGAAATGTAGATGGTATTAACTTCGCTGTACCTTACGAACTCGCTAAGCGAGTGATGGACGAAATTATTAGCAATGGGCGTGTTATTCGAGGTCAACTTGGTTTTATAGGCAGTGAGAATCGCAATAGGCCAGGTATAGATGTGACGGCTGTCGCCAAAGGTAGTCCGGCCGATGTGGCGGGCCTTCAACCCGGCGATATCATTGTTGCGATTGATGGTGTGCAGCTTGAGAGTGCATCGAAAACCCTTGATATGATTGCAGAAACCACGCCGGGAACAGAACTAGACATTGAAATAAGTCGCGATGGACGCTCATTGTCAATAAAGGCTACCGTTGCCGAGTTAAGAACAAATCAGTAACGGCAATAGTACGCAGCACGTCAGCAAGTACAAAAAAAGCGCCCGATGGGCGCTTTTTAGTTGTTGGCTATTTGCTCGTTAATTCACTAAGAATTAACGTAAATTAAGCTGTTTTGGAACGCTTTTATTCTTTTACGCGTTGAATATTAGCCCCTAGCGCACCAAGCTTTTCTTCAATGGCTTCATACCCTCTATCTAAGTGATAGATTCGATTTACGTGGGTTTCACCTTCTGCAATAAGTCCAGCAATAACCAAACTAGCAGATGCTCGCAGGTCTGTTGCCATTACAGGCGCACCTTTCAGTTTTGAGCTTCCTTTTGAAACCGCAGAGTTTGCCTCTAGCGCAATTTCAGCGCCCATACGTTGCAACTCAGGCACATGCATAAAGCGATTTTCGAAAATAGTTTCGGTGATAACACCCGTGCCCTCTGCAACACAATTAAGGGTCACAAACTGAGCTTGCATATCAGTGGGAAACGCTGGGTGTGGCGCTGTTTTTACGCGCACAGCCTTGGGCTTGTTTCCTTGCATATCAAGCTCAATCCAGTCATCACCAGTGGTAATTTTTGCACCGGCTTGCTCAAGCTTGTCGAGCACAGCGTCAAGAGTATCAGGCGCTGCATGGGTACATCGAATTTTACCGCCCGTTGCGGCAGCCGCAACAAGGAACGTCCCCGTCTCAATACGGTCAGGTAACACAGCATAATCACAGCCAGACAGTGTTTCTACACCTTCAACCGTAATTTTATCACTACCAGCGCCGCTGATCTTCGCACCCATTTGAATTAAGCAATTTGCCAAATCTACAATTTCAGGCTCACGTGCTGCGTTCTCTAGTACAGTGGTACCATCAGCAAGCGCTGCAGCCATCAGTAGATTCTCGGTGGCTCCCACGCTTACCATATCCATGAATATGCGTGCGCCTTTTAACCTACCATCAACTTCAGCGCGAATATAACCTTCATCAACTTCAATCTTGGCGCCCATTTTTTCTAGGCCTGTAAGATGCAGATTCACCGGTCGTGCGCCAATTGCACAGCCGCCAGGTAATGACACATTTGCCTTACCTTGTTTTGCTAGTAGCGGACCTAGCACAAGAATAGAAGCTCTCATTGTGCGAACAAGATCATAAGATGCTGTTACACTCTCTAGCGTACTTGCGTCAATTAAGATGTCATTCGGCGCTGGTTGAGCAACCTCCACGCCCAGCTCTCTTAGCAAAGCCATCGTGGTATTTATATCGCGCAGACGCGGTACGTTTGTGTATCGACAAGGAGAGTCTGTTAACAGGCTTGTCATCAACAATGGAAGGGCAGCATTTTTCGCGCCGGAGATTCGCACCGTACCTTCTAATGCCGGGCTCTTCTTTATAACTAGTTTATCCACGTATACAGCCTATTATTGAGGGATATTGAACTGGCGCTCACGCTCCCAGTCTTTAACTGAAAACGTCTTAATCGTAATTGCATGCATGCTGCCATCGGCTATTTTATCTGCAAGTGGTGCATATACGGCTTGCTGGCGCTTAACGCGGCTCATGTCGTTGAACACGTCACTTACAGCGATAATATTATAATGCGACCCCTCGCCTTTCACGTGAACTTCGTGAAGGTCTAAAGCGTCCTTCAAAATTTTTTCGATTTCAGACAATTCCATAACTTACTTCTTATATTCGCTAATGTGGGCTCTATTCTACTGGCAAAAAGCTATCTGCGTCGCTAATTTTTGCAAGCTTGTGCAGCTTCTCAGGCATTTTGTGCAGGGTCATGCTAACACCGTTTTGACCTGCATCCCTAACCGCATTAATTAGCCATGCTAGGCCAGCACTATCCGCGCGCTCTACATCGCTAAGGTCAATTCGACACGCACCACTATTGATTAATCGTTCCCGCTCTTTGCTACTCAAGCATTCCCAAAAGTTTTTGGACAGCGTGTCACGGTCAAGGTGACCGTGAACAACAATATTGCCTTTGTCGTTTACCTCAAAAAGGCTCACTCAGACTCTCCCTCAGCTTCGCCTGAAATCTCAACCGCTTCGCCTTGGTTAAGCTCTACCGGCTGGCCAATCTTGTCACGCATAAGTGCAATAACTGAGTCGATACCATCTTGACGTAAGATAGATTCAAATTCACTACGCTTGCTATTTAGCAGGCTAATACCCTCTGCGACCATGTCATACGCTTTCCATTCATTTGTCTTGCTGTCTTTGCGTACTTTGAAAGCAATTTTGATTTCTGGACGATTTGGATCCTGTACTACGGCGCGCACTGTTACTGATTTCTTGTCATCAAAGCTCGACTCAGGTTCAAATACAACAGTTTGATTGTCGTAGTATCCCATTGCAATAGCGTAGGTAGTAATTAGGTATTGGCGAAAAACACTGATGTATTCACCCATCTTTTCCTGTGGTACTGACTTAAAGTGCTTGCCCAAAACCATAAACGCAGCAAACTTATAATCAATATGCGGTACAAGCTCTTCTTCCATAATGGTACGCAGCATTTCTGGATCAGCTTTAATTGCTTCTTGGTTTGCCTTAATACGCTCAAACGTTCTATTTGCAACGTCTTGAACGAGTGCATACGGGTTCTGCTCATTCACTTCCTGTGCGCTGACCGACCCTACTACTGACATCATCATTATGCCAATTGCTACCATTAACTTTTTCAAAGTAACTCTCCTAAAACAATCTCACTTATGCAGACCCGTTGATACACTGTTTAGTTTCAACGAACCGCATCAAATCTTTATATCTATGCGTTTATTTACGCAATTAGTCTTCGTCACTACCGCGGTTAAATAAGAATTGGCCAATCAAATCCTCTAATACCAATGCTGACTTAGTATCTTGGAGGTAATCACCATCTTGTAAATTCGCCACACCATCGAAAGAGAAACCAGGCTGAAACCCAACATATTGCTCTCCAAGAAGACCTGACGTCAAAATGGATACCGAACTGGTTTCTGGAAAACCGTTGTATTCTTTAAGAATCGATAACTCAACAACTGGCGTGAAGTCTTCCTGATCTAAGGTAATCGAAGATACTCGCCCCACTGTAACGCCACCAACCTTGACGGCAGAACGGGGCTTCAATCCACCAATGTTGTCAAATTTTGCATATAGCGTGTAGGAATCGCCTTCTGTTGCAACCGTTTGGTTAGCCACTTTTAGCGCCAACAACAACAGTGCGCCGATTGTCAGCATGACAAACACACCAACCATGACTTCCGTTTTATACTTGTTCATTCCGATCCCCTACTCGATACCAAACATAAGGGCGGTAAGTACGAAATCCAGCCCTAATACTGCTAATGATGAATACACTACTGTTTCAGTAGTGGCTTTGCTGATCCCTTCCGATGTTGGAATAGAATCGTACCCTTTAAATATGGCAATCCAGGTCACAACCAAGGCAAAAACGAGGCTTTTTATTACACCGTTCACTACATCTTGGTTCCAATCTACTGTGGACTGCATAATTGACCAATAACTTCCTGCATCAACGCCTAACCAGTCAACGCCCACTAAGTGCCCGCCTAGTATACCAATTGCGCTAAAAATGATCGCAAGCATTGGCATAGCTAACATACCTGCCCAAAAGCGCGGAGCAACAATACGGCGTAGTGGATCGACAGCCATCATTTCGAGGCTACTTAACTGTTCGGTCGCTTTCATTAGTCCTATTTCGGCAGTTAATGCTGAACCCGCTCGCCCTGCAAAAAGTAGTGCAGTAACAACAGGCCCAAGCTCTCTTAATAACGAGAGCGCTACCATGGGACCTAGGCTACCTTCTGCACCATAATCCACCAAGATAGTGTAGCCTTGAAGCGCCATTACCATGCCAATAAAAAGTCCTGACACCATTATGATAAGCAGTGATTGAACACCAACCACGTAAAGTTGCCTGATAATCAGCGGGATATTTTTAATACGAGGTACGGCGATTAATGCACCAAATAGCATAATGGCGGCACGGCCAATTGCCGTAATTTTACCTATGGTGTTCGCACCGACGGATTGTAAGAAACTCATTTACCCGCCCCCAGAAAGCTCGTTTTCAGATCAGATGCCGGATAATGAAATGGGACAGGGCCATCAGCTTTTCCTTTCAGAAACTGCTGTACTAACTCACTGTCACTTTCTCTAATTTGTTGCGCACTTCCTTCACCAATTACCCGCTTATCAGCAAGAATATAAATGTAATCAGCAATGGTTAATACTTCCGTGACATCATGGGTTACCACTATGCTGGTAAGATTTAATGCGTCGTTCAGTTCACGTATGAGTTTAACAAGAACCCCCATTGAAATAGGGTCCTGACCTGCAAAGGGCTCATCATACATAATTAAGTCAGGGTCAAGAGCGATTGCTCTGGCCAAGGCTGCGCGTCTCGCCATACCGCCTGACAATTCACTTGGCATTAACTTCGCTGCCCCGCGTAAACCTACAGCCTGTAGCTTTAAAGCGACAATAGTAGCGATCACATCTTCTGAAAGTTGGGTGTGCTCACGCAGCGGGAAGGCCACGTTGTCAAACACGCTCATGTCAGTAAAGAGCGCGCCACTTTGAAATAACATGCTCATTCTGCGTCGGGTCTGATATAGCGACTTCCTCGACATAGAGACAATGGAGTCCCCGTCGAACTTCACATCACCTTCATCAGGTGTTAACTGGCCGCCGATAAGGCGCAGCAGTGTGGTTTTACCAATACCACTTGGGCCCATTACCGCAGTAATTTTTCCCTTGGGCACTTTAAGCGAAATGCCATCGTAAATAATACGATCGGCACGCTTAAAGGTAAGGTTGTCTATTTCAACTAAATGATCCATAGCGTGTTTAATGTCGACCCTTGACCTAATGAAGCCGCCAGTATTTACATCGGCGGGCTTTATAAAAATTTATTTAACATCGAGAACATTCAAGTTCTATGCCTTCGATTACTTTCACAGTAAAGTTTACTGGGCAGTGTAATCTAGTGACATTCTACGCTTTTTCAAGGGCGGCGCCAAAGTCAAAAAGTTACAAGTTATGTTCGATGAATACGAATGATTAAGCCTGTCAGCCCAATCGCTGTTTTAGTTGTCTTATTCGAAAAGCCCTATAACACTTATCTGGGCACTAAAATGGTAGAGTATTTTTTATTAACTGAAACTGAACGAGCTCATCGTAACGCCTGATTTTACAGTAAATTTCGCTAAAATCTGGTCGCTTGTCGTGTGTTAAAGGCAATGCAACATGTTTATAGAGTGTGGTAACGCCCAAAACAGATACTTTATCGGTACAATAAAATAAAACGCACTTCCCATATGCAAATGGCACTGTTTTTGCGACAATCTAGCGAAATACTTTTTATTACAGGTTGTTGTGCTTTTAAACATCGTAATTTTCATCGTAGGACTAGTGATTTTAAGTTGGAGTGCCGATCGCTTTGTATACGGTGCATCTGCACTGGCGAAAAACATCGGAATATCGCCGATGATGATAGGTCTCACTATTGTGGCGATGGGCTCATCAGCCCCTGAAATCGTCGTATCAGCGATTGCCTCAGCAAACGGAAATATGAACACTGCGGTAGGTAACGCATTAGGGTCTAACATCACCAACGTCGCATTAGTGTTGGGTATCACCGCGTTAGTTAAACCTCTTATCGTTTCCTCAACAACGCTTAAACGTGAACTCCCGGCGCTACTCATCATCTCGCTTATCGCAATAGGCTTTATGTTTGATGGCGAATTAAAATCCTACGAAGGCATTATTTTGCTAGGTCTTTTTATTTTTGTTTTAGCGATGATGGCGTGGCTCTCGCTACAAGTTGATAAAGAAGACCCTCTCGTTGCCGAAACTGCCGATGAAATCCCTAAAGATGTGTCGAACACGTCTGCTCTTATTTGGATTGGTGTTGGTCTTGTTATTTTGCCTTTAAGTGCCCATTTCTTAGTAAATTCCGCTGTAGAAATCGCGCGTTATCTTGGTATTTCTGATTTAGTTATTGGATTAACAATTATCGCACTTGGAACAAGCTTACCCGAACTTGCAGCCAGCATTGCCGGCGTGCTTAAAGGTGAGGATGATTTAGCATTGGGTAACATTATCGGCTCAAATATTTTCAACCTACTCGCCGTGTTGGGTATGCCAGGTCTAATAGCACCAGGGCTACTGGACCCTGATGTTTATAATCGCGACATGTACGTCATGCTTGGCTTGACCTTGCTACTATTCCTGTTTAGTTTCGATCTGATTGGCAAACGCACTATTTCTAGGCCCAACGGATTTTTATTGCTTGCCTGTTTTATCGGCTATCAATTCTGGCTGTTTGGATAATCATGAATAACGAATTACAAAACACCTACATTGCCTCTGCAAAACGCGTTATCGATATTGAAGCTAGCGCTATCGAAAATCTTGCCAGTCGCTTAAATGAAAATTTTGAGAAAGCCTGTGATATTCTGTTTTCCTGTACGGGTAAGGTCGTTGTTTCAGGAATGGGAAAATCCGGTCATATTGGCAATAAGATTGCTGCAACACTTGCCAGCACAGGTACCCCCTCTTTTTTCATGCACCCTGGCGAAGCAAACCATGGTGATCTAGGCATGTTGAGTAAGGGCGATGTATTGCTCGCTATCTCCAATTCGGGCGAGACGAGCGAAATTGTTAACTTGCTGCCCGTGGTGAAACGCTTAGGAATAAGAGTTGTCGCCATGACAAACAGTGCACAAAGCTCGCTAGGCCAATACGCTGATATCGTACTCGATATTAGTGTCGAGCAAGAGGCATGCTCACTAGGCTTAGCGCCAACCTCTAGCACAACAGCAACATTAGTTATGGGGGATGCACTCGCAGTAGCATTGTTAGACAAGAAAGGATTCACATCTGACGACTTTGCGTTGTCACACCCAGGTGGAAGCTTGGGCCGAAAGCTACTGCTTAAAGTAGGCGACATAATGCTCTCGGGTAGCGATATTCCGCTAACAAAGTCAGATGCAACCGTTGCCGAAGCACTCCTTGAAATTTCTAAAAAAGGATTAGGAATGACAGGCATTATTGATAGTGCCGGAATTTTGCTTGGCGTGTTTACAGACGGAGACTTGCGTCGTATTTTAGATGCGCGAGTTGATTTACATAGTGCCCAAGTTATTGACGTTATGACACAAGGCGGAAAAACAACCACTCAAGAAGAGCTAGCGGTTGAAGCATTGAACCTAATGGAAAGCCATAAAATTAGTGCATTGATGGTGGTTGACAGCGATCGCAAACCTATCGGCGCCTTCAACATGCATATGCTATTAAAAGCGGGGGTGCTGTAAATGGCGACAACGTTATATACCGATTTAGATGACACGCTCTTTAAGCGTCTTGCAGATATTAAACTGCTGGTATGTGATGTAGATGGTGTTTTTTCTGATGGGCGCATTTATCTGGGCAATGATGGTGAAGAGCTCAAAGCATTTCACACCCGAGATGGCTACGGCGTTAAGGCCTTAGTGAGTCATGGCGTTGACGTTGCAGTAATTACTGGGCGTCGCTCTACCATTGTGGAAAACCGCATGAAGGCACTCAACGTAGCCCATATCATTCAAGGCGAAGAAAATAAGTCTGCCGCACTACAAGCCCTAATGACTGAATTGTCATTGCGCCCTGATAATGTTGCCACTGTAGGCGACGACATGCCTGACACAGGTATGTTTGCCCATGCAAGTGTAAAAATTGCAGTTTCAGATGCCCACCCTTTTGTCGCTAAACAAGCTAACTGGAAAACTACGCTCCCTGGTGGATTTGGGGCTGTGCGCGAAATTTCTGACACAATCCTGCAAGCCAAAGGGGTTGAACAAGGTATTTTTGGAGCGAGTGTATGAGCCAATTTGGCTTCAATCGACTGGGGCTGAGCATTTCTGCGCTATTTATATTGGCGCTGCTAATGTATTTACCCACGTGGATGGAAGAGCCGCCAGAAGTAAGAAATAGCGGCGAACTTGATGCATTGAAACCCGCGTATAAGGCAAAAAATCTTACTACAACTCTTTATAATCAAGACGGACAGCTCAACCATAAGGTGTTTGCTGAATCGATGGAACACTACGATCAACTTGGCTTTGTATTGTTCCGTGCGCCACGCTACACACTTTATACTGATAACGCTACGTCACCGTGGGTCGTTACCGCTGTGGAAGGAACATTGTACAACAACGAGCTGATTCAGCTTGAAAATAATGTACAAATAGAGAACCAAACTACAGATGACTTTGTCAAAACCATTACGACACAATACATTCAGATTAATTTAGACAACAAGCAGATGACATCTGATCAACCAGTAGAGATACTGGGGTCGCAATATGTCATTCAAAGCAATGGGTTTAATGCGAATTTACGCACCCAAGAATATGAGCTTATCGATCATGTACAAACCACTTATTCCCCTAGCAACTAGCTTAATTTTAGCGTTGGCTAGTGGTTCCGTTTTCGCTAATGAAGATGACTTTTCTAAGCCAATTAAAGTCGATGCTAAGTCACAATTTGTTGATGGAAAAAATAAAACATCGTTGTTTAAAGATGATGTTCTAATTACTCAAGGCTCGCTTGTGATTAATGCCGACGAAGTTGAAGTTATCGCGACAGCGGGCGAAGGTAGAGAAGTGTTTGTCGCACGCGGTAACCCTGCGAGCTATACGCAAGAGTTTGAAGATGGAACGCCAGTATCCGCTAAGGCGAATGAAATTCGCTACGAAGTGATTAATCGGGTGATATCGCTTACAGGGAAGGCTGAACTAAAACAAGACACCAGTATGGTAAAAGGTGACAGTATTACCTTTGATATGATTACCGAGCAACTGCTTGCAACCGGTGGCGATGACGACAACGGTGAAGGGAGAGTGACAACTGTTTTCACTCCTGAAGCGATTCGCAAGACGAATGCTAAGGACAACGAACAAGATAACGAGGGCAACCAATAGCAATGGCTACTTTGAGCGCAAGAAACCTTGCTAAGGCGTATAAATCACGCCAGGTTGTCCGAGATGTCAGCCTCAGTGTATCGACAGGTCAAATTGTAGGGCTGTTAGGCCCAAATGGTGCTGGTAAGACCACAACATTTTATATGATTGTTGGGCTTGTTCCCCTTGATAAGGGCGCCATTGAAATTGACGACAACGAGTTAACACATCAGCCCATGCATGAGCGTGCACGCCGCGGAATTGGCTATCTCCCGCAGGAAGCATCTATATTTAGAAAGCTCACTGTGCATGAAAATATCATGGCAATTTTACAAACCCGTAAAGATTTAAATTCACAACAGCAGGAAGAAGAAGCCGATGCGCTACTTGATGAATTTAATATTAACCATATACGTAATAGTACGGGGATGAGTTTGTCAGGGGGAGAACGCCGCCGAGTGGAAATTGCGCGCGCCCTTGCTGCTAAACCACAATTTATTTTATTGGATGAACCCTTTGCTGGTGTTGATCCAATATCAGTAAATGATATAAAGAAGATTATTCAACATCTTCGAGATAGGGGTATCGGTATCCTTATCACTGACCACAACGTACGAGAAACATTGGATGTTTGTGAAAAAGCGTACATTGTGAGTCATGGCGAGCTTATTGCGCAAGGAACTGCGGAACAGGTTTTAAGTAATCAAAAAGTAAGGGATGTATACCTAGGCGAACAATTCAGGCTATAGTTAGTGTAACCGGATTGTCATTTTTCAATCTCGCTCAGGTATATTCAATTTAGAGCATTTAAATAAGACGTAGATGAAACCATCTTTACAGCTAAAATTTAGCCAACAACTCACCATGACACCTCAGTTGCAGCAGGCCATTAAACTGTTGCAGCTTTCTACGCTCGATCTTCAACAAGAAATTCAAGAAGCGTTGGATTCAAACCCGCTATTAGAAGTTGAAGAAGGCCACGACGAGCCTCAGCTTGAAAAAAATAACATCGATAATGATGACAGTGGGGTAGAAGCTTCTGCCACTGCATCAAGTGATACTTTGGAAGCTGGCGACGCACTAGAAAAAAATGATCTTCCGGACGAATTGCCAATCGATAGCACATGGGATGAGTATTATTCAGCATCGTCAGCGCCGGCACCAGGACCTGCCAGTGACGACGAACAAATTTTCCAAGGTGAAACGACTGAGGACATACAAGAACATCTATTGTGGCAGATGCGCCTCACCCCTTTTTCTGACACTGACCGCGCCATTGCAATGGCTATCATTGATTCCATTGATGAGTCAGGGTATCTAACCGTTACTCTTGAAGAGATTTTAGAGGCGGTTAACGCGCAAGAAGTCTCTGGCGAAGATGAAGAGGAACTCATTGAAATGGACGAAGTAGAATGTGTATTAAAGCGCATTCAAATGTTCGATCCCATTGGTTCTGGTTCGCGCACCCCGCAAGAGTGCTTGATGGTACAGCTTCGCCAATTCGCAGATGATACACCATGGCTTGCCGAGGCAAAGCAGTTAATAGAAGACTATTCTGATTTGCTGAGCAGCAAAGATTACCGCACCTTAATGCGCAAGAGCCGATTGAAAGAAGATCAGCTTCGCGAGGCTATGCGTTTGCTGCAAACCTTGAATCCTCGCCCAGGTAGTGCTTTAGTTACTAAAGAACCTGAGTACGTTATTCCAGATGTATCGGTTACCAAAAAGAATGGCCGTTGGGTGGTTGAGCTGAACCCTGATAGCCTGCCAAAACTTAGCGTCAATCAACAATATGCCGCAATGAGTCGCCGTGCAAAGAACAGTAGCGATTCACAATTTATCCGCTCACACATGCAAGAAGCCAAGTGGTTTATCAAAAGCCTAGAGTCGCGTAACGACACACTGATGAAGGTAGCAAATTGTATTGTGCAGCAACAAATGGGCTTTTTTGAGCATGGCCCAGAAATGATGAAACCAATGGTATTAAATGATGTCGCAGAAATGGTAGATATGCACGAATCGACTATTTCACGTGTGACAACACAAAAATACATGCATACCCCTCGTGGCATCTTCGAGTTGAAGTATTTCTTCTCTAGCCATGTTGCAACGGAGTCAGGTGGTGAATGTTCATCAACCGCCATTCGTGCATTGATCAAAAAACTAGTGGCAGCTGAAAAACCCAGTAAACCACTAAGTGATAGCAAGATTGCTTCATTGTTGGCCGAGCAAGGCATTAAAGTTGCCCGGCGGACAATAGCAAAGTACCGGGAATCGTTATCGATCCCGCCGTCGAACCAACGCAAGAGCCTTATTTAACGGGCTTAATAATATAAGGAAGACGAAATATGCAAATCAACCTTACTGGTCATCATGTCGAAATCACCGACTCTTTGCGTAATTATGTCGATACGAAGTTCAGCAAACTTGAACGTCACTTTGATCACATTTCTAATGTGCATGTCATCCTGAACGTTGAAAAATTAAACCAAAAAGCAGAAGCGACAGTTCACTTAAGTGGCGCTGAAGTATTCGCATCCTCAGAAAATACCGACATGTATGCGGCGATTGACAGCATGGTTGATAAACTCGACCGGCAGGTAATCAAGCATAAGGAAAAACTTAAAAAGCACTAGTAGTTAATTAAGTATGGATATACAAGCCATCGTAAGTCTGGACCGCACTGAATGTGCGGTTCAATGTAATAGTAAAAAGCGTATTTTAGAGATCATTGCTGATATTGCTGCGAAGAACAACGCGCATATCGACCAGTCGACGGTACTGAATAGTTTGTTGGCGAGAGAACGAATGGGTAGCACAGGTATCGGAAACGGCATTGCCCTTCCCCATGGTCGCTTAGCTGGCCTTGATAGAGTTATTGCCATTGTTGTTACCAGCACACCAGCTATTGATTTTGATGCGCTAGATGAAAAACCTGTCGATATTTTCTTTGCACTATTAGTACCTGAAGAACAAACCGAAGGCCATCTACAAACACTAGCCACAGTCGCTGGCAAACTGAGTAATAAAGACACTATTAAGGCAATAAGGCGTGCTACCACAAGCGATGACATTATAAATGCGTTAGCGTAACTCGCTGCTATACAACATTACTGCATTAAGCGCTTATCAGTGTAAAGGGAGAATATAAGTGAAGCTGATTATTATCAGTGGTCGTTCGGGCTCAGGAAAATCAATTGCACTGCGCGCTCTTGAAGACTTAGGGTATTACTGCGTTGACAATATTCCGGTTAACTTGCTCCCTACGCTAACGCACACAGTGGTTGATGAATACGACCAAGTCGCCGTTAGCATAGACGTACGTAACCTGCCTAAAAATCCAGACGATTTAGTAGAAATACTTGATTACCTGCCTTCGTCTTGGTCGATGACCATTGTGTATATTGATGCTAGTGATGATGTGCTCGTTAAGCGTTTTAGCGAAACACGCAGATTGCACCCGCTGGCCAAGCTCAACAAGTCTCTCTCTGAAGCCATTCGCGCAGAGTCAGCGCTGCTGGCCCCTATTGTCGAGCGAGCCGATCTCTATTTGGATACCGACAAACTCACTATTCATCAACTCGCTGAGCTAATACGCGAACGTATTCTTGGTAAGAAAAGCTCGCGATTAGTGCTTGTTTTTGAGTCATTCGGCTTTAAGCACGGCATTCCCAAAGATGCAGACTATGTATTTGATGCACGGTTTTTGCCCAACCCTCATTGGGAACCAGATTTAAAGCACTTGACTGGGCTAGACGCGCCTGTTGAAGTATTTTTAGGGTCTCAACCTGTAGTAACAAAATTTATTTGGCAAATACAGAACCTGATCACAACGTGGCTTCCACATTTAGAGCGCAATAATCGCAGTTATGTCACCGTGGCAATTGGTTGTACTGGCGGACAGCACCGCTCGGTATACATCGCCCAAGCGCTATCAAAAACATTTTTGGAAATTCATCCAGACGTTCAAATCCGTCACAGAGAGTTGAACCAGTAATGATTATTGAGAAAACACTCACAATCGTTAATAAATTAGGGCTTCATGCTCGTGCTGCCACGCAACTTGTACAACTAGCCAACCAATTTGACGCCAAAATTGTGCTTAAAAAGGGTGACAAGGAAGCTGACGCAAATAGTGTGCTGGGACTAATGATGCTTGAAAGTCATCAAGGTGAACAGGTCAACGTTGTCGTGCAAGGCAGTGATGCCGAAGAAGCCATGGCAGCCATTGAGCAACTTATTGAAGGTAAATTCAACGAGGCCGAGTAAGTGCTCCCGCCCAATACAAGCACTTGAATTGGCGAAATAAACAACACTTAGTCATAATAACGTCATTATGCTCGCAATTGTCATGACAGCTTCATCACAATTGCGATATTCTACTGCATAAATCCCAAATTGCCCTGTAGACAAATTGGGATGAGCTCGTTTCATCTAATCTCAGTTTAGCTTAGTAGGACTCGCTACTTATGGCAGAAGCGCTTGTTTCCAAATACGTACAGACTCAGCTTCGTGCATTAAATGGTGCATTGAACAACGGTCAATTCGTGTCTGTGCGTAAGCTTCTGCTAGAACTTCCCCCGTCTGATGTTGCTCATATTCTTGAATCCAGCCCCAGCCGTACTCGTGATGAGTTGTGGGAGCTAATTGATGGCGATTTCCACGGTGATATATTAGAAGAACTTTCTGATGACGTGCGTAATGGCATCATCGCTAAAATGCTTCCAGCTAATGTTGTTGATGCATTGGAAGAGATGGACACGGATGACTTAGCCGAAACGCTCAGTAGCCTTCCAGAAACCGTTTTACAAGATATTCTCGACTCCATGGACGCCCAAGATAGGGTGCGTGCCGAGCAAGCACTATCATACGGTGAAGAGACCGCTGGTTTCATTATGAACACGGACACAATTACGTTGCGTCCAGATGTTACCATTGATGTTGTTCTACGCTATATACGCTTAAAAGGCGAGCTGCCTGAGAATACCGATACCTTTTATGTAGTAAATCGCACCGATAACCTTGTTGGTATTGTCCCCGTTACTCGCTTACTTACCGCCGATACAGATGACAAAGTGTCTGACGTAATGGATACAGAGTCAGAAGCAATACCCGTTAATATGCCTGATGATGAAGTGGCAAGTCTCTTTGAGCGATATAACTGGTTATCAGCACCTGTGGTAGATGAAAATAATCGTCTCGTTGGTCGTATTACTATTGACGACGTAGTCGATATTATCCGTGAAGACGCAGAGCACTCGATGATGAGTATGGCGGGCCTTGACGATGACGAAGATACTTTTGCACCCGTCATGCAAAGTACTAAACGTCGTTCTGTTTGGTTAGCGGTTAACTTAGTCACTGCCCTTATGGCGGCAATGGTAAGCGATTTATTCGAGGCAACCTTAAGTCAATTGGCCGTGCTGGCGATTCTAAATACTATTGTGCCAAGCATGGGAGGTGTTGCAGGTAACCAAACACTTACACTGGTCATACGCGGTATGGCACTTGGTCACGTCAACGCGAGTAACTCCCGCTGGTTAATTAGTAAAGAGATGTCCATTGGCTTTTTAAATGGGGCTATTTGGGCAGTACTGATTGCCTCGGTAATCGCGCTGTGGAAACAAGACTATATGCTTGGGGTAATTATCGCCTTTGCAATGCTAGTCAATATGATTGCAGCAGCGTTAGCAGGCGCAACCTTACCTATGATTATGAAACGCTTAAAAATAGATCCTGCATTAGCAGGTAGCGTTATCCTGACTACCATCACTGATGTTGTAGGTATTTTTGCCTTCTTGGGTACCGCTACCCTTTTCCTTATCTAACCTTTCAGCGAAATACACATTACGCACTGAGTGCTTTGTCGACGTAGCCGGTTAAATTTAACTTATATCCTACACCCCACACGGTTTCAACGAGCTGTGCGCCGTTATCTATACTGGCTACATTATCTAACTTATTACGCAATCGATTGATGTGGGTGTTAACGGTATGCTCATACCCTTCATGGTTGTAGCCCCATACGTCACTCAACAACTGATTGCGCGAAAAAACCTGATTTGGGTGACGGCAGAGGTAGTTAATAAGGGTAAACTCTCTGGCAGTTAACGATAGGGCTTGTCCGTTTAACGTAACGCTGTGATAGCGTAAATCAACTTTAAAGGGCCCAGCTTGAATGCTGTTGTCTGCGTTTTTTTGAAGGCTTGTGTCAAGGCTTGGCATACTCCTTCTCATATGCGAACGAATTCGAGCAACAAACACACGCTCGTTGAATGCGCCTCCAAGGTAATCATCGACGCCCACCTCAAAATAATCCGCTTCATCAGCACTCACGTTAGTTACTTGCTGACCGTCAACGGCCATAATCCAACTGTCTGGGTTTTGTAATACCAAACGTTCAATACGGTCTAAGCAAGACTGTTGCGCGTGGGACTGTACGATGACGAGTGAATAGTGCTGAGCATCAAGTAATGACAGTGCAGCTTGATAATTTGAAACCACATCATGCAAGAATCCGTGCTTGCTCAAGCTTTGCGTAATGATTTGCTGAAACTGGTTGTCACTATAGATTACAAGGATCATAGCTAGCTCCTATTTTGCCCTTAATAATCAAGACCGGAGGTTGCTTAAAATTATTCCACTTTCTATTAAAAAATTGTTCATTCTACTTTAATACTTCGTTTTTAAGACGACAGAGATCTGTGTCCTTTTTGTAATACTTCTGTGATGAATTGCGCATTTTGCTGACCTACATTTTTATGCGCTTTTAGGTCAAAACAAGGACAAAAAAATGAAATTCACCAAACTTGCTAGCGCTACCCTGCTATCGTTAGCCGCGGCTTCATTCAGCCACGCAGTGACTGTCGATGTTGAAATTACTAATTTAACGCAGGCACAAAGCTTTACCCCTCGACTGGTTATTGCCCATGACGACACGGTAGATGCGTTTGAAGTGGGTCAGCCTGCATCAACTGCATTAGCGTGGCTTGCAGAGGCTGGCGTTATCGACGATGAGCAAAATGCAGATTCAAGTGGTGCTAACTTTGAAGCGCTTCTTGGCCCTGTAGACACAGATAATGGCTCAAATACATGGCACCGTTTTGGTGGTCTTCTGGCGCCTAGTGCGACACTTAGCTATCCGTTCGATACTATGGACAAGCCATACCTTTCGTTATTGGCGATGTTGATCCCAACTAACGATGCATTTGTTGGTATGGACAGTATAGAAATCCCCACAGAGCCTGGCACTTATACTTACTATCTTAATGCCTATGATGCAGGTACAGAGTTAAATGATGAGTTGAACAGTGCACGCACTGATGTAGTTGAAGCGGGTACAGGCAACGCGTTAGGTGGCTATGGTCTGCCTGGAGTAGCGGGTGGTGGTGCCCCAACTCGTATTGTTGATTTGGGTACCGGTGGTACAGGCGTAGGTGCACAAGTTGTTAATGGGGAAGTTGAAGATGGTGAAGACGGCCCGGTTCATATTCACAGAAACGCGCTAGGTGATACTGATAACGCTGGCGGCGCTAGCGACCTTGATTCTACGGTACACCGCTGGTTGAACCCTGTTGCACGTGTTGTTATTACGGTTCCTGCGTCGTAAGGAGCGTTAGAATGAAAAATCCAATTGTAAAACTCAGTACGCTGCTAATCCTCTCTGCACTAGTCAGTGCGTGTGGCGATGATGGCGATACAGGACCCCAAGGGCCTGCTGGTCCGCAAGGTGAAGCGGGTGTCGATGGCACAGATGGACAAGACGGCGCAGATGGCCAAGACGGTATTAACGGTAATTCCGCAGTATATACCGTCCAAATTACCAATCTTACCTATGCACAGCCGTTTGCCCCAGCAGCCATTGTTCTTCATGAATCAGGCTACCACGCTTTTGCAGAGGGCGAAGCGGCGAGCATGGGCATAGAAGTTATGGCCGAAGGCGGTAACCCAGCTATGGTGATTGAAGAGGCTATGGACTCTACCGATTTCTTGGATGCGCAGAACTCGGGTGGAATTTTAGGACCTAAAACAAGCAGTGACATGTTCACCTTAGTGGTTCCTGAGCTCGATGCTGACGATTTGCGTTTAACGGTAACCACGATGCTGGTAAACACCAACGATGCCTTCACAGGGCTAAATGCAGCCGATGTTAGCAATATGTCGGTGGGTGACAGTAAAACCTTTATGACAGTAACATGGGATGCTGGAACAGAGGCAAATACTGAAACCGCAGCAACCATGCCTGGGCCAGCAGCGGGTGCAGCAGGTGGCGGCGGCGAGGCCGCGGGTTATGATCCAGTACGAGACGACTTAGCGGATGTTGTGCGTTTGCATACAGGTGTTACTACCAATGCTAATGCAACCGATCCCAGCCGTGAAGGTTTAGCGACTTCGGTTTTAACTGAAGGGCATCGCTTTGATTTTCCGACAAGCAGAGTTGTGATCACTCGAACGCGCTAATTGTCATTAGTTTGCTTAGCAGATTATGACATTTGTGTATGACAAGGGCGCCCTCGCACTACGTGCTATGGGTGCTTTTTTATAGATAGATAGACATTGCGAAACAGAAAAGTGGCGATGCAATGAGCTGGCTTCAACATAATATTGAAACCAGTCTACATCGATTTATTTGATCACCTTAAGGGTAGGCTTACCTTTTTTAGGTGGCACAGGTGCATCTGCTTTGTCTGCTGCATCTGCGTCTTCAAGTGACGTAGGGCCACTTTGAGGCTGTGGTGCATCAGACTCCTGCTGTTGACGCTCCTCTTGTGCACGCGCAATATCCTCTTCTGTGGCAAACACAGTTCCGGCACCATTCTCACGTGCATATATGGCCATTACCGCTTCGCAGGGCATGCTCAAACGACGAGGTTGGCCACCAAATCGCGCTTGAAATGACAAGCCTTCCACATCAAGTGAGAAGTTTACACATGCGCTTGGGGATACGTTTAAGACAATTTGTCCGTCTTTAACGAATTCCTGCGGCACTTCCACCAACTCATTGGTTGCATCAACTACAATGTAAGGTGTTAAATCGTTATCAACAATCCACTCATAAAAAGCCCTAAGTAAATAGGGCTGGTTTGACGTCATAGATGTCATAGCGGGTTGTGGATCTCACGCTCTTGGTCCGTCAAAGACGCTTTAAATGAGCTGCGCGAGAAAATACGGTTCATATACGCGTTAATCTCTTTACTGCCAGCACCATTTAGCTCAATACCTAGCGCAGGAAGACGCCATAGTAGCGGAGCAAGATAGCAATCAACTAAGCTGAATTCTTCACTCATGAAGTAAGGCATTTCACCAAACACAGGCGCTAAAGAAAGTAGCGCTTCACGCAATTCATTGCGCGCTGCTTCAACATCGCCTTCACCACGGAAAATACGTGCTGCCAAAGAGTACCAGTCTTGCTCAATGCGATGCATCATAAGACGGCTTTGACCACGCGATACTGGGTAAACCGGCATAAGTGGTGGATGTGGGAAACGCTCATCAAGGTATTCCATGATGATGTGTGACTTGTAAAGTACAAGTTCACGATCAACAAGAGTTGGAACAGTACCGTAAGGGTTTAGCTCCAACAGATCTTCAGACAGGTTGCTAGGATCTGTGTAGCTGATTTCAACACCCACACCTTTTTCTGCCAACACAATGCGCACCTGGTGGCTATAAATATCAATTGTGTCAGAGAACAACGTCATAATAGAACGTTTATTCGCGGCTACGGCCATTCAATTTCCTCCGTCGAGAAACAAGTTTATGCCCACTAAAATGAGCGAATTACAAATGCCAAAAAAGGGGGCGAGAAGCCCCCTTTTGGTATTATACATAAATCTGCGCGATTAGTGCACTTCTCGCCAGTATTCTTTCTTCAGTAAGTAAACAAATACAAACAATACTGCGATAAAGATAAGTACCCACTTACCGATTTTGTGAGACTCAAGTTTTGAAGGCTCACCTGTGTACTCAAGGAAGTTCACAATATCGGCAACCGCTTGGTCGTACTCGTCAGGAGACATCGCGCCAGTACCATCTGACTTAATGCCTACGTAACGCTTAACCATTTCACCGTCAACCATTTGCTCTTCATAGGTGCGCGTTGGCGTACCTTGAAGTGGTTGAAGTACGTGTGGCATACCCACTTCAGGGAACACTGTGTTGTTCACACCAAACGGACGGCTCTCATCAACATAGAAAGAGCGAAGGTAAGTGTAAATCCAGTCTTCTCCACGAACACGAGCAACAAGCGTAAGGTCTGGTGGCGCCGCACCGAACCATGTTGCAGCCGCCTCTTCAGGCATAGCACGGGTAATATAGTCAGAAACCTTTTCACCCGTAAACTGCAAATGCTCTTGGCCCAATTCATCAGGAATACCCAAATCTTGGAATGAACGCTGATAGCGCTGATACTTCATAGAGTGACAGCCTAAACAGTAGTTCATGAACAATTGTGCACCGCGTTGTAAAGACGCCTTATCGGTTAAATCGATAGGCGCTTTATCAAGGTGTACGTTTCCACCTGCCGCAAGCGCTACGCCAGGTAGGAAGAAGGCTAAAAAGCACATCAATTTTTTCATTTAGAAATCCTCTCTGGCACAGGTTTAGTGTTTTCATTTTTGCTGTACAAGAACAGTGCAATGAAGAAACCGAAATACATTACTGTCGCGATTTGAGATGCAATGATTTTCCAGTTTTCTTGTGGCGTACCACCTAGGTAACCTAGGAAGATAAACACAATAGCAAACACAATAAGGTTTACTTTGTGTAGACCACAGCGATAGCGCCATGACTTAACACGTCCGCGATCAACCCAAGGCAGAGCGAATAGCGCTGCAATTGCGCCAAACATTGCTAATACCCCGAATAGCTTATCCGGTACCGCTTTCAAAATGGCGTAGAACGGCGTGAAGTACCACACTGGGAAGATATGCTCAGGTGTCTTCAGCGGGTTAGCAATTTCAAAGTTAGGGTGCTCTAGGAACTTACCGCCCATTTCTGGCGCAAAGAACAACACATAGGTAAACAGCGCTAAGAATACACAGAACGCCACTAGATCTTTAAGCACGATGTGCGGGAAGAACGGTAGTACATCGTCAGCAATATCGTACTTGCTTGTGTAGTACTCGTGAATTTCGTATTTAGTCTTTTCAGACTCAGGTAGTGATCCCTTCT
Organism: Alteromonas sp. 009811495; assembly: GCF_028865455.1. Classification (NCBI taxonomy): domain Bacteria; kingdom Pseudomonadati; phylum Pseudomonadota; class Gammaproteobacteria; order Alteromonadales; family Alteromonadaceae; genus Alteromonas; species Alteromonas sp. 009811495. Next base: position 809,000 of record NZ_CP113972.1, on the reverse strand, counting down.
TATGCTTGATAGCGATACCATCAGGGTTGTTTGAACCCACTTCGTGAAGCGCGATAATGTGAAGGAATACAAGAATTACAATAACCAATGGCAGCGCAATAACGTGTAGTGCGAAGAAACGGTTTAGCGTTGCGCCAGAGATAACGTAGTCACCCTGTAGCCAGATTACTAGGTCAGGACCAACAACAGGTATAGCGCCAAACAGCGATACGATTACCTGTGCACCCCAGTAAGACATTTGTCCCCAAGGAAGTACATAACCCATGAATGCTTCTGCCATAAGCGCAAGGTAGATAAACATACCAAACACCCATAGGAGCTCACGTGGCTTCTGATAAGAACCGTAAATCATGCCACGGAACATGTGCAGATATACCACAATAAAGAACGCTGACGCGCCAGTACTGTGCATGTAACGGATAATCCAACCGTAGTCGATCTCACGCATGATGTATTCAACAGAAGCAAACGCGCCTTCTGAAGAAGGAACGAAGTTCATGGTCAACCAAATACCAGTAATAATTTGGTTAACTAAAACGATAGTTGCCAAGAAACCGAACACATACCAAAAGTTCATGTTCTTTGGCGCAGGGTATTGAAGAGCGTGCATATTTGCTACGCGCATCATTGGGATGCGTTCTTCAATCCAACCTAGGAAAGCATTCATATTAAACAACCTCCGCTTCTGAGCCGATAATAACAGTTGTGTCATTAACGAACTGATAAGGCGGCACAACTAGGTTTAATGGTGCCGGTACGTTTTCAAATACACGTCCTGCCATATCAAACTTAGAACCGTGGCAAGGGCAGAAGAAACCATCTGGAACCCCTTCAACTACCTCTTCGAAAGCGCCATCTTTAAGGTGCTGTGGAGAGCATCCAAGGTGCGTACAAATACCCACTAGAATGAGGTATTCTTCTTTCATTGAACGGAAACGGTTTTGAGCAAAAGTAGGTTGCTGCTCAGCTTCAGAGTTAGGATCTTTCAGCTTATCTTCGTGCGTGCCTAGTTCTTCAAGAATTTCTGGCGTGCGGCGTACAATCCATACAGGCTTGCTTCGCCACATTACACGTACTAACTGTCCAGGCTCAATCCCGCTGATATCTACTTCAACGTCAGCACCAGCCGCTTTTGCTTTGGCGCTTGGATTCCAGGACGCAATAAAAGGCACAGCAGCACCAACAACACCTACACCACCAACTACCGACGTGGCAACGGTCAAGAACCGACGACGAGTGTTGTTTTCTGGCTGGTTATCGTTTTGTGCAGACTCTGTTGCATCTACAGATACATTGCTCATCCACATTTCTCCAGGTTTGGATAATTATGATGTGTAACACAAGCTTATACTGGTTTTATCTCGCTTGTGTCGTAGCATCATATGGCTTGTCATGAAAGCGACGTAACAGTGAATTTTCACTAGCTTACGAATTCACGAAATTTTACAAAATTTTCGACCGCAAATGATAAAAGAAAAGCCCTTATAAACACAAGGTTTTACTGATATTTAAGCGACAATTTAATTGAAAACTTTATTTAGGATCAAAGTGGGAAATACCGCAAATCAAGGTTTTGCTGTTGTTTTGAGGTAAAACACGGCAGAAATTAAACCTTTGTTATTTTAACTAGCGCTAAGCGCTGTGGGGTATGTAGCGGTATAAATCGTTGAAGTTGTGCAGATTGAGATAATAAAAAACCCGGCATAAGCCGGGTTTTTGCAATACAAAAAGCGTAAAAATTAACGCTTTGAGAATTGTGGACGCTTACGCGCTTTGTGTAGACCAACTTTCTTACGTTCAACGCGACGTGCGTCACGAGTAACGAAGCCAGCTTTACGAAGTGCTGGACGTAGTGCCTCATCATACTCCATAAGAGCACGAGTAAGACCGTGACGGATTGCACCCGCTTGACCGTTAGAACCACCACCTTTAACAGTGATGTATACGTCAAACTTTTCAGTCATTTCAACAAGTTCAAGTGGCTGACGAACAACCATGCACTCTGTTTCACGACCAAAGTACTCGTCAAGAGCGCGTTGGTTTACTTTAATGCTACCTGTGCCTGGACGTAGGAACACACGAGCAGTAGAACTTTTGCGGCGGCCTGTGCCGTAGTATTGAGTATCTGCCATGTTAATAGCTCCTTAAATGTCCAAAACTTGTGGTTGCTGTGCGGTGTGCTTGTGCTCTGCACCTGCGTAAACTTTCATTTTACGGAACATTGCGCGACCTAGAGGGCCTTTTGGCAACATGCCTTTAACTGCTTTTTCAATAACCATTTCTGGCTTGTGAGCAATTAGTTTTTCAAAGTTTGTCTCTTTAAGACCACCTGGGTAACCAGAGTGCGCATAGTACATTTTGTCTTGCGCTTTACGGCCTGTTACCGCAACTTTCTCAGCATTGATTACTACGATGTAATCACCAGTGTCCACATGAGGCGTGTACTCTGGCTTGTGCTTACCACGAAGGCGTAGTGCGATTTCAGAAGCCAAACGGCCTAGAGTTTTGTCTGTGGCGTCTACCACATACCAGTCACGTTGTACCGTTTCTGGCTTAGCAACAAAAGTTTTCATTTTCAAATTCACCCGAATAATATCGTCGTTACTGATTTCTGAACACCAGAAATCACCTTAAAATCAACACAATGACCCCTTCGAGCCGGCTGATTCTTCCACCTTCCCAAAGGTGGGCGTAACTGGGCAGGGCGCGAATTATACAGGAATTGTCGCAAATGCGAACCCCTAAAACCAAAAAAATAGGATGATTTTTCAACGAACATCGGTGACTTGGTTTAAAAATTGGTGTAGGGTTGATGTGTTGTATTTTTAAACAAAAATAAAAATGAAAAACGCTTTCTGCATTACACTTTGTGCATGGTTGTTTTCAACATGCATAGGTATTTCGCAGGCAAAGGAAGCAGACGAAATAATCTATACCCGAGCATTCGCTGACAGTGACTACGGGCACTACCATATTGCCGTTTTGCAAGCGGCGCTTAATATTACGCCTGAACTCGGTACAACATCAATCGCTCCGCATCCCCACCCTATGAGTCAAAGTCGACAACTGGTGTCATTAATAAACGGTGATGCCGATATTATGTGGAGCGTTACTAATCGCACTCGTGAGCAAAAACTTATCGCGATAAAACTGCCACTTTTAAAAGGTTTTGCCGGTCACCGGGTATTGGTTATTAACCCTAAGCGTCAACTGGACTTTCCTCTCCATATCGATATAAATCAGCTTAAATCAATGACGCTAGTACAGGGCGATGATTGGCCCGACCTTGAGATTTTAGAACATAATGGATACACGGTCTCAGGCGAAGACTGGAGTTTATGGTTTCAATCGATGTTCTCTATGGTCGAAAGAGACTTGGTCGACGGGTTTCCCCGCAACGTTATTGAGGTACATCGCGATTTAGCGCGTCACGCTGATAAAAACATTATATTGGAAAAAAACCATATTCTTCGATATCCAAGTTACGAGTACTTTTTTGTCAGTCCTCAAAATACTGCACTTGCTAATCGGTTACGTATTGGACTGATACGCCTGTTAGAAAACGGCGAACTGTCGGCATTATTTGAAGCGCAGGAAGGTCATAAAAAAGCAGCATTAATTGTAGATTCACCGTCACGAACAACCCATGCTTTAAAAAACCCCGCCATTCCTTATGTCCTTGACTACGCGCAGTGGGACAAACATGCAAGTTCAGCAATTAAAGCATTACGTGACGAAACGAATAGCAACTGAGCAGATGCCCAATAAAAAACCTTAAGGTTTTCTTAAGGTTTCTGGTATACCCTTAATTTACCGACTAATTGTAGGAATACTATGCGCATACTCTTGGTAGAAGATGACAAGCCATTGTCCAGTGCACTCACAACCTCATTGAGTAAGGCAAACTATGTAATAGATTGTGTGTATGACGGTGCTGGCGCTCTTAATACGCTCCGTGCTGCACAAAACGACATAGTCGTTCTCGATCTTGGGCTTCCAGATCAAGATGGGTTAAGCGTACTTAAACGTATCCGCAAAACTAATCCCACCTTGCCAGTTTTGATTCTTACCGCGCGAGATAAAACCTCAGACAAGATATCAGGGTTAGATGCAGGTGCAGACGATTATCTTCCTAAGCCCTTTGAAATTGACGAGTTGCTAGCTCGGCTCCGCGTTTTAGAGCGACGACTTGGCACTGCTTCACAAAGCGTGATTACAGTAAAAAACGTTAGTCTTGATACAACCCACCACACACTTACTATTGATGGAAGCAACGTACACCTCCCTCGTCGAGAGCTCATGCTTTTAAAAGCGCTGATTGAAAACGCAGGTCGAATACTGAGTAAGCATCAACTTGAAAGCAAACTCTATGAATGGGGTGAAGAAGTGGCCAGTAACACTATAGAAGTGCATATCAGTCATTTGCGAAAGAAAATGCCAGATGACTTCATTCGTACTATAAGAGGCGTTGGATATTGTATATCCAAGTCTGGGGACTAACGTGACGTCAATTCGTCGCTTTCTTATCTTAACGCTTACCAGCGCACTAGTGCTTATTGTATTTATTGCAGCACTACACGGCTATCGCGCTACTATAGGTATATCCACTACCCTATTGGATAATGAACTAACTGCGCTAAATAGCGCCATTGCATCTTTTGATAGTGGAACATCAGGTAACGAGCACACCTTATTATTCCAGATATGGCAAAACGATACCTTAATAAAAAGCTCAAATAGTGCGTTAACAACACCGCTTTCTGAATTCAAAAACGGTTTCTCTGAAAAGAATGTGCTTGGAACGCGATGGCGTGTATACACCGCTTATTTACAAAGCGAGGAAAAGTGGTACATGGTAGCTCAACCATTGAGTAATCGCTTTGTGTTAACCGATGCGCTCACGGTTGCTTCCATTACCCCCTTTATAATAAGTGTCCCCCTTCTCGCCATTATTTTATTTTTAGGGATCACTTGGGGTCTTTCGCCACTTAAACAGCTTTCTCGACAACTGGCAAAGCGAACGGGGAATGATTTTTCCACTATCTTTTTAGATAGGGAGCCAAGCGAATTAAAACCGGTTGTATCCACACTCAATTCAATGTTTACTCGACTAAGCGCGGCATTTGAAAGAGAGCAACAGTTTGCCTCTAATGCTGCACATGAACTGCGCACCCCGCTCAGTGTGATGAAAATCAATATCCATAATATTGCAGAAGAGCTGGGGGAAAACGGCAAACAGCTTCAAACACTGCAACGCGATACCGACAGAATGATCCACGCTGTAAACCAATTCTTGCTACTAACACGCACCAGCCCAGAAACCTTCGTAGAGCAAAAAGAGCCGGTAAATCTTTATTTTGTAGCCCAAGAAGTGATTAGTGATCTCTATGGAAAAATAGAAGCCAAGCAGCAAGACATTGCTTTGGAGGGCGATGAGATTTGGTTAAACAGCGTTCACTTCATGTTGTACACCTTGCTACAGAACCTAATTACGAACGCCAGCAACTACTCACCAGAAGGGGCACAAATAGTTGTACGAATAAAAAGACTGGCCTCCACGGTAGTATTAAGTGTCGCAGACTCTGGCCCTGGAATTCCGCGTAGTGAACGAGAAAGTGTACTAAAGCGTTTCAACCGCGCTACCCAAGCCAAAGCGACGACAGGAAGTGGTTTGGGCTTAGCCATAGTTTCGCAAATTGTTGCTCTGCATGATGCAAAAGTTGTACTTGATGATGCAGAGCTAGGCGGCCTTGAAGTAAAAGTGGAGTTTAACAATGAACTCTTACTTTAAAACTTCTCTCGCTATTTTAGCCGGTGTGTTTTCGTTTGCGTCTCCTCGTGCATATGCGCTTCCTGAAGTGGTGGTAGAAATAAAAAACCACCTTTTTTATCCTCAGAATGTTGTGGTACCTGCAGGAAAAAAAGTACGACTTACTTTTATCAACTTTGACGATACGCCAGAGGAAATTGATAGTTTTTCGCTTAACAGAGAAAAAGTAATTTTCGCCAACAGCAAAGGCAGCATTTATATCGGCCCTTTGAAACCAGGTGAATACCCATTCTTTGGTGAATTTCACCCCAACAGTGCTGTGGGTAAAGTTGTCGTAAAAGCACATGAAGAGGTGCGCGATGCTGATTAATACCGTGGTACTTTTTTTGCGCGACACGCTGCCAATCTTTCTGTTGCTCAGTGTACTCATTGCATTGCCGGGTGTACCTCGTTTCTCACTAGTATGGCGCGTCGGTTTAATGCTTGTGACAGCAGTTATTATGTATTCATATCTTGGCGTTATCTCTGAACTCGCAGAGGGTGCAGGGTTTGAATTGCTGAAATCTCTGCTATTGGTCAGCGCATGGTTAGGTATATGTATGCTAGCGATATTCCCATATTCAAAAGGACGCACAGTAAGTTTAGGTATTACACTACTTGTGCTTGGTATTGGACTTCCTAACAGCCTGCATTTTATGGTGTATTTTGTGTCCGAGCTAACCCGTAATAGTGATAGTTCGTTGCTGATTCTTGGCACTACAATTGGCTTGGGGATCAGTATTAGTATCGCTATTTTGCTAAACATTGCCCTTACACATTTTGTAGGCGCCAAAGTAATGTTTTGTTTCACGACACTATTTGTGGCCGCGCAAGTTGCGAATGTAGCCCTTCTCCTTGAACAAATCGATATCTTGCCTACGTCAAAACAAATCTGGAACAGCAGTCACCTTATTAGTGATAACAGCGAATACGGGCATTTATTGAACGCTCTAATTGGCTACGAAGCCACACCATCAATGAGTTACATGATGTTATTTTTATTATCCTTGGCTGTGCCTAACGCCATTGCGGCTTTGAAAAAGCACACTCCTGCACTGTGGCAACACGTGGAGGGTATTCGATGAAACGCCTTATTTTAATGATGTGTTCTGTGCTTGCTACCTTTGCCGCGAGTGCTGACAATTTCACCGTTGATAGAGTCTACCAACCTTACGTTTTACCTTTTGAACGCGAATTCGAATGGCGCCTAACCTCACGTCAAAATGACAACGGGAATGTGTTAATGCAACGCTTCTCATTTGGACATGCGCTTTCTGAATTTGTCATATTAGAAGCCTACGTTGTAGGTGCACGCGATGAAAACCAAGATTTTGGTTTGGAATCTTACGAACTTGAACTGCGTTGGATGGTGACCGAGCAAGGGCGGTATTGGGCTGATTGGGGAACCCTATTTGAATTAGAAAAGCAGCACAATACCGATGACTGGGCAGCGAAAGCGGGCATTCTCACTGAAAAAGAATTGGGTCAGTTCAGTCTAACGACCAATGTAAGCTTGGTATATGAGTGGGGAGAAACCGTAGCTAACGAGTGGGAAGGTGAATTCAAAACAAAGTTCCGCTATCGCTGGATCCCTGAAGTACAGCCTGGTATTGAGATGTATGTGGCCGAGGACTATATAGGTGTTGGACCGGCCTTTATGGGCATAAAACGCTTCGACAGACAAAAACAATTAAAATGGGAGCTCGGTTTCATTGCTGGGCTCAATGGCGATAGCAAGGATCATACATTACGTATGTCACTCGAATATGAATTTTGATTTATAGAATTAAGAAGCCTTAAGCTTTTCTTAAGGTTTCCTTTTTACAGTACTGGGCATAGTCACTTTACTATTCTATCCCTATGCATCAGATTCAAGTCAGCGTAGTACTCCCAGCAAAAAATGAAGCCAAAAATTTGCCTTTGCTGCTACGAGAAATTGCACAATCCGTCAACACCGAACAAACTGAAATAGTGGTCGTCGATGACGGCAGCAATGACGACACGACGACATTGCTTTTGTCATTAGCAGACTCCCTCCCCCTTAGTTGCAAAGTAATTACACACCCTTATAGCTGCGGTCAGAGTACCTCGGTGTATCATGGTGTGCTGTCTAGCCAAGGAAAATGGGTTGTTACATTAGACGCCGACGGACAAAACGATCCAGCAGATATCCCAAGACTCATAGAAAAGGCCACACAAGAAAAAGGGGCGCATTTTTGTGTCATTGGACATCGCCAAAAGAGACAAGATACCCACTGGAAGCGCTTGCAGTCTAAAGTGGCCAACCGAGTAAGGCAGTGGATCCTACAAGATGATACACCTGATACAGGTTGTGGTTTAAAGCTGCTTCCACGCGCAACCTTCCTGATGCTTCCTTATTTTGACCATATGCATCGTTATATACCTGCACTGACTAAGCGATTGGGTGGCAATATAGTGTGTGTACCTGTTAATCACCGTGCGCGTACTGAAGGACAGTCCAATTATAATGCCTGGAATAGAGGGTGGGCAGGCATTATAGATATGCTCGGCGTAAGGTGGCTAATGTATCGAAGTCGACTCGACGCCATCAATAAGACATTCACTTATGAAAAATAAGTATTTTCAGCTTAACGCGCCCCTTAGTTTTTTCATAGGCTTAGTATTTATTTCAGTGCTTTGCTATTTATCACTTCAGCTAACTTCTGACGTTCTAGCCCACAGTAGCGATCCGAGTTGGCTAACATCGTATATCGCGAAGCTTAGTACGCGCGAAGTACTATTGATTCTTGGTGCGTTTGTCGTGTTAATGACACTGGGCATTCCCCGGCAAGCTGTTAGCTTTTTTTGCGGGGTTGGCTTTGGTGCTATTGAAGGCAGTTTCGTCGCGTTATTACTTACGTGTATGTCTGCAAGCGCAGCCTATTTAATGGCACGCGGTCCGCTTAACAAGCTGCTTGCACCGCTCATTAAGACAAATGGGTATGCAAGTAAACTGTTGCCTTTGCGAGAAAAACTTGTAGATAACAGCTTTCGAACTGTGCTTATGGTTCGACTTTTTCCAATAGGCTCTAATGTTGCAACCAATGTTATTGCAGGCGCATGTCGAGTGCCCTTCATACCCTTTATCACAGCAAGTACCCTAGGCTTTGTTCCACAAACAGTACTTTTTTCGTTGCTAGGAAGTGGTTCTCGCTACATCAGTACTGTTGAACAGCCTATTCACATTGCTGGTCTAGTCATTAGCGTATTTTTGATATTATCGTTGTCTCGCTATACGCGAAAGGAGCAGGCGCAATGACATCTGCGTTTGCTCATAACCGCACTGCTATCATCCTTTTCGTGGTTGCAACAGTCATTATTTTTGCAGGCATTGGCGTTCGCGACGCCTGGCCTCCTGACGAACCTCGCTTTGCACTTGTTGCTAAAGAAATGGTGACGAGTGGTCAGTGGCTTATTCCTATGCGCGGTGGAGAAATTTACCCTGACAAACCGCCTATTTTTATGTGGTGTATTGCGCTGTTCTACCTTATGACAGGCAGTTTAAGCGTCGCAATGCTTCTACCAAGTGCTATTGCGAGCCTGATAACCTTGGCACTTACTTATCGTTTAGCGCGCGCGCTCGCCGACGAAAAAACGGCCATATTCAGCATGCTATTGTTGTTGTTAAGTCCACAATTTGTGATCCAAGCAAAGTTTGCGCAAATTGATGCGTTGGTAGCGTGTTTTATCTGGGTTGGTGTTTATGGTTTTGTGCGCCATTTTTGTATCGCAAAAAGCTGGCGCTGGTACTACATGGCTTGGGCTGCCATGGGCCTTGGTATCATTACTAAGGGTGTGGGCTTTCTGCCGGTTTTAATCTTTATTCCCTTTTCTTTTTTAGCGTTTAAGCACCAACTTCCATCAAAACGATGGGAAAAACGCGCGTTATTCGGCCCCTTAATCATGCTAGCGGTTATACTCGTTTGGCTTGGCCCTGTGCTTTATTTGGGCGTGTATCAACAAGATCCTATGATACAGCAGTACTTGTCTAACATTTTACTTAAGCAAACGGCTCAGCGATATGCAAATGCGTGGCATCATATTGAGCCTTGGTATTACTACATTGTAAAAGTCATTCCACTGTTTTGGTTGCCGTCGATTGTTGTACTGGTCTTAAAAAGAAAAGAGCTCAAGCTCGCGTTAAACGAACATCCTGCCTTCTTCGCACTAGCATTCTGGGCGGTGTTAGTTGTGATATTCTTCAGTTATAGTCCGGGAAAGCGCGGTGTTTATGTGTTGCCCGCACTTCCGGCAGTAGCCATGATTGCAGGTTTATTATTATCTCGCGGGGGAATGTCAAGAACCATAGAGACGATTGGACGCATAATCACACTCGTACCATCACTGCTTTTAGTCGCAGCAGGTGCAATGTTTTTACTCAGTGACCAAACTGTAAGTACTTTAATTTCACGTTATCACAGTGATGTAATTACAATAAACACACTTGCCGCCATTTGTTTGCTACTAGGTACACTCACCGTCGCAGTGCAAGGTTTACGCTTTTCTAAGCATATCGTTGCATGGTTAATATTGATAACAGTTATCCCATCAACACTAGGAGCTTGGGCGCTCAATGATATACGTACACCAACGCACCTTTTACATCGTGCTCAGATGCAAATAAGTCACCTTTCACCAAACGAGGCTGCCCCAAAAGAAGAATCAATGGTAGGTATTGTTGACTTTAAGGAACAGTATTTACTGTTTTCGCCATTTTCACTTACTCATTTTGGCTACCATACTCCAAAAGACATAGAGAATGGCACTGCATGGGCGTGGCTTAACGCACACCCTTCTCGATTTTTGCTAGCGCCTAAGGACTATGATTTTCAATGTGTCGATTTAGAAAAATCAATCCCATTGGGTTTTGCACATCGAGATGAATGGCTACTCATTCCATCAATAGCTGCGCATTCAAATTGCACACTATCTTCAGACGGACCTACCTTCCATTGAGGAAATAAACACAACCGCCTTCGCTTTTCGCACATACCAATGCGAAAAGCGAGTCAAAAAATATCTATTAATTTAAAAAAAAGCGTTAACTTAAGGTTCTCTTAAGGTAGCGCATCAATACTCATACCATCGAAGAACACCAGAGTGTATGTATGAGCCTTACGTTATCAGTAGCACCCAACTCATGTGATGATAAGAATACTCGTCAACATGAAAAGCGGCGCCCATCACTAGCTTTCATTACAGCTAGCCTTACGCATCCAGCTAGACACAATATTGAAACCTTTATCGCTAATGGTTTCGCCACCCGCTATGACGCACATATTAGTTCGTTCATGCCTATGTTGTTTGCACTTGAAGTTAACGGAATAAAGGCAGCTGTTGGCGCTAGGTGCAGTGCTACTCACAATACGCATCACGCACTTTTCATTGAGCAATATCTAGATAGCCCTATTGAAGTCGCATTAGAGGCCCAGGAGATTTTTGCGCAAAGACGCGACATTGTTGAAGTAGGTAACTTATTTAGTAGCGCATCGCGTTACACGCTGCCCTTGTTACTTTCATTATTTTTTTTGTTCTCGCAAATTGGCAAAAAATATCTTGTGTTTAGTGCAACAACTCAAGTGCAACAACTATTACAGGGTGCAGGTATTTCGCTTACTACATTAGCGAACGCTGACGTTAATAGACTCACAGCTGAGCGCGATGATTGGGGCACCTACTATGACACTGCGCCGCAAGTTATGGCGTTGTCTCTTCAAGAAGTTACTCACCATGTCATGCGCAGCAGCTCTCTTCGTCAATACTATCAGCAAGCGGTTGGACTCATCGCAAGCTCTGATAGCGAGCTTCAGCTGCGCAGCGCTTTGGCTTATCCGCAAAAAGGAGCGTCTCATGTTGCTTGAAACGTACTTAACCGGTGATGATGCTTCTGTTGCACTGAAGCATCATGGAAAGTCGTTAACCTACCGCGAACTTAAAGATGCCATCGCGCAACTCGCAAATTGGATCACAACCAATGATGTGAGCCGTATCGCTATTGCTTTTGACAACAGTTTCGCTTGGATAGTCGCTGACCTTGCGTGCCAGCAAGCTGAAGCGTGCTGTGTGCCTCTCCCACTCTTTTTCAGTGAGCAACAGCAGCAACACATACTTAGCGAAAGCCAGTGTGAGTACCTACTAACAGATGCTGAAACCCCTGCTTTCGCGTCAACTACGATGAAACGCGTGTGTAAAAGTGTCGATATTGTTGGCTATGCACTAACTTCTGACACAACATCTGTGTGTATGCCCAACGGCACTCATAAAATCACCTTCACATCGGGGTCCACTGGCGCACCAAAAGGTGTGTGCTTGTCCAGTGAATCTCAATGGAAAGTTGCTCAGTCAATAAGCAAGGCTTTTGAACAAGACTATGTCAACCACTTGTGCCTGCTTCCGCTATCAACGTTACTTGAAAATATCGCCGGTGTTTATGCCCCATTGCTTCACGGTGGCACTGTGCAACTTGCATCAGCAAGTGCTAGAGGCTTTGAAGGTAGCCGTCTTGTAAACCCACAAGCGCTAATTGGCTTAATTGATAGCGTCCAACCAACGTCGGTTATTTTAGTACCCGAGTTACTTATGGTATTGCTTCATGCCTGCTCACAAGGTTGGGTCCCACCTTCGTCGTTGTCGTTTATCGCCGTAGGCGGTGCACATGTATCACCTGTGCTGCTGGCACAAGCACAAGCTAAAGGCCTACCCGTCTATGAAGGCTATGGTCTGTCAGAAGCCGTTTCAGTCTCTACGCTTAACACGGGGCAATGCAATGTAGTAGGCACGGCAGGAAAAGCACTCGGGCACAATGCACTTCATATAGATAACGGCGAAGTGGTTATAACGGGCAACCACTTTTTGGGGTACCTCAATCAAGTAGAAAGCTTTTACCCCGCGCACGTCAGAACCGGAGACTTAGGCCTGATAAAGGATGGCGTCTTAACTCTCAGTGGCCGTAAGAAAAACATCATGGTGAACAGCGCAGGTAGAAACGTATCGCCTGAATGGATTGAGTCTCTGTTGATGGGAAGTGGCGTACTGCGCCAAGTGGTCGTCTTCTGTGAAGCTCGTCCACACTGTGTTGCTTTGCTTGTCCCTGCATCGACTCACATATCCATTGATGGAATACATAAAGCCATTGCGTTGATTAACCAACAATTGCCCGACTATGCCCAAATAGAAAACTTTGATGTGGTTGCGCCATTTACGCCAGAAAACGGGTTGTTAACCCAAACTGGCAAGATTAAGCGCGACGATGTGATTACGCACTACAGCGGCACAATAGCTGGGCTGTATCGCGACCCTCAATTTATCTCGCACACTGAAACCTGTACGCATCCTGAATCTTGTGCGACCCAAACGATCACCTTTGGAGAGTAAATAATGTCTTTTTATCAACAACTTCAAGAAAGTACTGAGCAAGCTAGAAACCTGTTTTTACAGGCACCAATAATTCAACGTTGTTTTAATGGCGACTTTTCCCTTGACGATTACATTGCGTTTCTTCAACAAGCGTATCACCACGTTAAATTTACTGTACCGCTTCTTATGGCTACAGGCGCTAAATTAAGCGAAGACAAAGAGTGGCTGCGTGAAGCCATTGGCGAATATATTGAAGAAGAAATGGGTCATCAAGAGTGGATTTTAAACGACTTAGCTGCGTGTGGTGTCGATAAGGAACAAGCTCGAAATGGACAACCTGCACCTGCGACTGAACTTATGGTCGCTTATGCGTTTGATGCCATTGCACGCAAAAATCCACTTTATTTTTTCGGCATGGTGTTTGTACTCGAAGGCACTAGTATTGCGCTGGCAGATGCTGCAGCAATGCAAATTAAAGATAAACTATCACTGCCTAGATCTGCGTTTAAGTATTTAACCTCACATGGTGCGCTTGACCAAGAGCACATCGTTTTCTTTGAAGGGTTAATGAACCAAATAGTAAACCCTCAAGAACAAGCCATGATCATTCACAGCGCCAAAATGTTTTATCGCTTGTATGGGGATATTTTCCGTGAACTTACTCCTGAGCACGGTTTACGTCCTATTGCACAGATTGCGTAACGTGTGTAGCACTCTTTTTATAGGGTTAACTCAAGGTAAAGCGTGATGACTATTCAATGGCAAAATCAAGTAATACTCGTAACAGGTGCTAGTGGCGGCATTGGACATGCCATTGCTAAAGCACTTGATGAGAAAGGTGCACATCTCATCTTAACGGGCAGAAATGAAGTAAAACTCAAACAGCTGCAACAGTCGCTCAAACATCAACATACCATTGTAGCGGCGGATATCTCGCATTGTGAAGGCAGAGAAAAACTGATTCACACGTGCGAGCGATTACCAGTGAGTATGCTGATAAACAATGCTGGCACAACCCATGTCGGCCAATTCAGTGATGCCCCTATCGAATCAGTGGTGACTACTAACCTACTCTCTCCAATGCTGCTAACCCAAGCGCTGCTTCCCCTTTTAGAGCGACGCCCTCATGCGCATATCGTCAATATTGGCTCTGCTTTCGGCAGTATTGGTTTTGCTGCGCATAGCACCTACTGCGCAACCAAATTTGCGCTTAAAGGGTGGACTGAGGCCCTTCATCGTGAATATCACAACAGTAATATTCGATTTCACTATGTAGCACCAAGAGCAACGTCTACGGCGATAAATGACGAGAGAGCGGTAGCGCTCAATAACGCACTGGGTAATCACGTTGATACACCCGATGTTGTAGCACAAGCACTTGTTAAAGCACTCGAGCAAAACAAAGCGCGACTAAGCATTGGCTTTGCAGAACGCTTTTTCGCCAAATTAAATGCCATTTTACCCAATATTGTCGATAACGCATTAGCCAAAAAGCTACCCATTATTAAACGCCACACATTCAGCAAAAGTGAACAGAACACGCACATCGATACTGTGACAAATGCCAACGACTTATCCAGTAAGTTGGTTTAACACCGGAGTGAACATTATGAAACATTTAACTACTGTAACCCGAATGACGCTTATTACATTATCTTTAGGCGCAATGAGTTATGCACTTGCGCAAGATAACGCAAGGCCGTCAGCAAGCGATATGTCGCCTTCTTCAGTGCAACAAGAGATACAATCTCCCCTCTCTATGCTTCAGCATGAATGGGCACACATCAACTACGAAGTAGAGGAAAAGCAGAAAGAAAAAGCATTTGCCGCGCTTATTGAAAAAGCGAAGTTTTTTGTTAGTGAAGATCCCAACAATCCAGAGTTGATAATATGGCAAGGAATTATTCAATCAAGCACTGCAGGCGCTAAAGGCGGGCTAGGCGCTTTAGATTATGCCAAAGCCGCGCGCAAGAGCTTTGAACAGGCCATGCGATTAGACGAAAATGCGTTAGCAGGTTCAGCCATGACAAGTTTAGGTGTGCTCTATCATAAGTTGCCTGGTTGGCCGATTAGCTTTGGCAATGACAAAAAAGCCGAAAAGCTGTTGAAACACGCTTTGGAAATAAACCCAAATGGGATTGACCCCAATTATTTCTATGCCGAATTTCTCTATGACAATGGTGAGTATGCTCAAGCACGCGTTTATGCCATTAAAGCAAAGCAAGCCCCAGCAAGAGCAGAGCGTCCACTTGCAGATTTAGGAAGAAGACAAGAAATTTCTCGACTTGAAGCCAAGCTAGCTCAAAAAAGCTAATAGCAACCTTAAATTCAAAAGCGCTCGCAATACTGCTATTGCGAGCGTGTTACCTCTCCCAGTACGCTTCACATCAGCATTATCAACGTTAATGTCAAGACATAGTCGCTTTTCTTTTAAAGAATCGCTAAATTACCGCTCTTTCAAAGAACTTAGGCGCATTTAGCGCACTTTTTCATCACCTTTTATTCTTTTAAGGAACGTTTTCATGTTAACAACGTATTTAAAACGCCTGGGCTTCTTAGGTATTGCATCGTTATCACTTATGGCACATGGCGAGGACCAAGGGGCACCTTTATTGTCTCTTCAGCATCAATGGGCAACAGTAAACTATGAGATGGAAGGCGATGCACAACTTGACGCGTTTTTACGTCTTATAGACCAAGCCAAGAACTTAACCGAACTGACATCAAACAGTCCGCAAGCACTTACGTGGCTAGCCATTTCGCAATCAAGTACAGCAAGTGCCAAAGGCGGGTTGGGCGCATTGGACTATGCAGAAAGCGCCAAAGACAACCTAGAGAAAGCTATTGAAAAAGATGAACGTGTATTGGAAGGTACTGCACTTACCGTTTTAGCCGCGCTTTATCATAAAGTGCCGGGGTGGCCTGTCAGTTTTGGTAGTGATAAAAAAGCAGAAGCTTTGTTTAAACGCGCTTTAGAGGTAAACCCCCAAGGTATGGATCAGAACTTTTTTTACGCAGAATTTTTATTTGATGAAAAAGAATTTAAAAAAGCACAAAAGCACCTTGATATAGCAAAAAATGCCCCTGAAAAACCAAACCGACCTTTGGCCGACAAAATGCGGCGACAAGAAATTGCGAAGCTACAAGAAAAGCTGAGCACTGAACTCTAATTAAACTCTCAGTTACCTTTTAAGTAACACGCTTTATAGGTATAGGGGGTTTGTAAGCTGGCGCACATAACGCGCCAGCCACCATCATTAACAACTTATTCACACAACTTATCTATGTGTATAAAAGTCAATCGCTTCTCTTCTATCCACATCACTTCTACTATGAGTACAGTGTATGTAAATGGAATAAGCAGATGGCAAAGATCCCACGTACAAAGAGTAATGATCACAGCGCAAAAATGAGTCAAACGCGTCGCGACTTTATCGAAGCTCAGACAGGTGTAGCATTGACCCATACTGGGCACTACTCTGTGCCAGAAGAAACGCTCGAAGGAAATATTGAGAACTTCACGGGCGTTGCACAAATACCAGTGGGCTTTGCCGGTCCTATGCACATCAATGGAGAACACGCTAACGGTGAGTTTTATGTGCCTATGGCCACTACAGAAGGTACCTTGGTTGCCAGTTATAGCCGTGGCATGCGCCTTACGCGTGAAGCCGGTGGTGTTACTACCACAGTAATTGATGACGCCATGCAGCGCGCTCCTATGTTTGCCTTTAAAGACGCTCGCGAAGCACTCGCTTTTGGTAGCTGGGTAAAACAACATTTTTCAAGCATTAAAGCAGCGTGTGATGCGACAACAAGCGTTGGGCGCTTGCGCGACATCGAACAGCACGCAGTGTCTAAACTACGCTGGTTACGATTAAACTTTACCTGTGGTGATGCCGCAGGCCAAAACATGGTAAGTAAAGCCACTAAAGCGGGCTGTGAATGGATCATGGCGAATTACCCTGCCCCCATTGATCACTTTGTGCTAGCCGCTAACTTAGACACAGATAAAAAGCACTCTCACCTTAACTCACTGCATACTCGCGGGAAACGCGTAGTCGCTGAAGTGACCCTGCCTCGTCAACTGGTTACCGATATAATGCATTGCACGCCAGAAGCGCTTTATAAGCAGCGCCAGTACTCCAATATGGGGGCCATGATGGCGGGAAGTGTGAGTAATGGTGCTCATTTTGCAAATGGTGTAACCGCGCTATTTATTGCTTGCGGTCAAGATGTGGCGAACGTAGCGGAGTCCTCTGCAGGGTTTACTTTTGCAGAAATTACGCCCCAAGGCGATTACTATTTTTCAGTTACGATCCCGTCATTGATTGTCGCCACATATGGTGGGGGCACGGGCCTTGCCACCCAAAATGAATGCTTAAGTGTTTTAGGCTGTAGCGACAAAGGCAGCGTGAACAAGTTCGCAGAAATTGTTGCCGCCACGGTGTTGTGTGGTGACCTGTCGCTAGGCTCCGCCGTCGTTGCAGATGAATGGGTGAGTAGCCATGAACGCTTAGGTCGAAATCGATAACACCGTTGCTCGCTAATGAACAACAAGACTTGGGCGCGTGAGTACAAAATACGCGCCGCATCCCATAAAAATTGCAACACAGATATAAGCAAGTAACGGCATAGAAGCAAATAAACACAGCCCCGCGAAACTTAACAACATACTGCAACAGGCAATGCACTTCACTTTTTTAGAAATCGCACCATGACGCCGCCACGCCTGCAAAGAAGGGCCAAATCGAGGATGACTTACTAGCCATAGCTCCAAGCGCGGCGAAGACTGTGTGAAACAATAAAGTGCGCCGATAAGAAACACTGTTGTTGGCATAACAGGCAAGAATGCGCCAACCACTCCAAGTGAAGTAAGTACAAAACCACACAAAAGATAAAACGGTTTTCTCATAGACTTTACATACCAAGAATATGCCATTCACTGCAGCAACAGCTTGCCCTTAACTTTTTATAACGATATTGCCAACTTGCTGCAATAAAAAGTGTTTTTACGAGTACATTGTTAACCATAGCTTATTTCACTGCTGTGTGCATTGCGACAAATCAAACAGTAAAAGAAATCGCTAATACTAATTGACGATTCTGAGCCAATACACTATAGAAAATGAAAATAATAACAGTTATCATTTATACTAAAGTTTAAGAGCCAACTTTAACCCCTTTGTTAACGTTAGATATTGGACAGTAGTATCAATGAAGTATATAGCTGCAGTTATTACCGCCGCGCTGACAACCAACGCCTTTGCTCAAGAAAGCGGAACTACAACACAAAACACACCGCAAGAAGCCAACAACGCAAATGCTAAAGAGGTAGAGCGTGTTGTCGTGACTAGCCGGGCGTTAAACCTTTATCGCAACGGAGAATCATCCACAGGTAAGCTCAGTGTCGATGCACTAAATGCAACGCAGCAAATTACCTCTATCAACGAAAGCCTTATTCGTGACCAAGGTGCAAGAAACGCTAAGGATATTTATCGAAATATTGCTGGCGTTAGCCAGTTTAGCTATGCAGGCGTTACCGCCCGAGGATTTAGACAAGAAGAAATTTTCTTTGACGGTTTACGCGGCGACCCCTACGTGGGCTTCAACGTGCCACAACTGTTCAATGTTGAAAGGCTCGACTTCCTAAAAGGCCCTGCTGGCATGCTTTACGGTGCTGGCGCGCCAGGTGGACTATTCAATTATGTGACCAAAAAACCACAGTCAGAATTCAGCGCCAATGCGCGCGCGATTGCAGGCTCGCACTCTCGCGTTGGTGGCTCAGGCGAAATTACCGGTGCGTTAAGCGACAATCAAAACGGACGTTTAGGTGTTTTTTACGAAGAGCAAGATACCTATCGCGACAATAGCGCAAGCGAAGTATTTATTTTTGATTCAGGCTATTCGTATGATTTAAACAATCATTTGTTCACTGCTCAATATACGCATTATTCGCAAGATCTCGATGGTAATCGACTGCGTGGTGTGCCCACAGATGACGCAGGAAACTTCTTAACTGACCGCGCTTGGAACCACAATGAAGCCAGCGACTTCTTGAATCTACGATCAGATGTTGTACAGCTATCACTTGAAGGCCAAGTAACATCATCAATGAGTTACGACACTAAGCTTCGCTATATTGATAATGAGCAAGAGCAAAACTATCACGAGCCCCGTGCATTAATTGATAGTGACGGAGATGGTGCAATCGATCTGGTCGGTAGAGAATTCAGAGACCAACTACGTGAACAAGAGCAGATAAGTTTCGCGGCAAACTTTGTCTACGAGGGAACGGTGTTTAACGCTAATCAACGTACTGCTTTTGGTGTTGACTTGTATAAGGGCACTGAAGATGCATTGTTAGGTGGTACTGCATTTAGCGCCAATTTTGTAGAGCGCTATTTAGCGGGAACTTCACTGGACTCAGACATTATTCCGCTTAGGCTGACCTCTCCTAACTACGGTGAGTCTCAACCTAGCAACTATGATGTGCAGTTTAGATCCCCACGTACGACAGAACAGGTGCGCAACGGTGCATATGTACTTAATGAACTTGCTTGGGACAAATTTACGCTTGTTACCGGTGTGCGCTATGACACATTTGAAGACGACTCAAATGGCACTGCGTTCGATGACAACAACGTTACCTATCGTTTGGGAGCAATTTATAAAGTCACCCCTTCCATCTCACTATATGGTCAGTGGGCTGACTCTTATGAACCTCAAGCTGTAACAAGTCAGACTCAACAAGCAGGAGGGCCCTTTGAACCCACCACAGGTGAAATCATTGAAGGTGGTGTGAACGCCGAGTTGTTCGACGAAACGACGTTACTTCGCATGGCGGTGTATCAAATCAAACGTCAAAACCTACTGCAAAATACAGGTCTTGATCCTGAAGGTGACGGTATCGATAACCTTGCACCTGTGGGCGAAGTCACCAGTGACGGTATAGAAATAGAAGTTATCTCTGACATTACGCCAAACTGGATCATGAGCGTGGCCTACAGCTATAACGATGCACGCATTACCGCTGACAATGGCGGTACTACAATACGAAATAGCGTTGGAGACCAATTTGCCAATGCCCCTGAAAACCAGTTAGGATTTTGGACGCGCTATCAAGTACCTGAGTGGGATCTTGCGTTCGCTTTTGGCGGCAACTACGTTGATGAACAGCTGAGCTTGTCTGGGCAAACCGTTAAATCATATTTTGTGGCAGATGCCTCTATTACCTGGGAAGTCGAAAACTACAGCGTATTGTTTAGAATTGATAACCTATTTGATAGAGAGTATGCCGAGTCTGGTTTCTTGTCACGTACCGGTCACTTCCCTGGCAACCCGCGTAATGGCTTCGTTGAATTTACCTATAAGTGGTAAGGCGGCATAAGTTAAAAGGCGACGTACTTTGCTGCGAAGCCTTTTAGTTTATTAAACGCAAAGCGATGTAAATAACAGAGTCACTGTCATGTCTAGAACGCGAGAGCGTCAGTATCTTAAAAAGCTCTACAACTTGCATGCATGGGTTGGTTTTCAGCTGGCCACTGTTATGTTTGTTATTTTAATCACAGGGACGTTTGCCACTATATCAAATGAAATAGACTGGCTTATTTTCGACGAAATGCGCGCGACGAGCGAGAACCGTAATACTGGCTCTGCACCAAACTGGTCAGCGATTTATAATGCCGCTTCTCGCCATGCATCAGAGATAAAAATTAAGTCTATCTCGACAATGGGAAGCGATTATTTTACCTACCGCGTACGCGCGCAATTTGAAGATGGTAAAGACAGGTTTATTCATGTAGACCAGTATACTAATGAGGTTACAGGCAACATCCCGCTACTTACCGTTCAACGCCTCTTACGAGATTTTCACCGTTATTTGTTTATGCCTAATTATTTGGGCATGCCCACTGTCACCTTCTTTGCTTTTATTTTAGCAATATCACTCTACACGGGGCTGAAGACCACCCGCAATTGGAAAACAGCTATCACTCGATTGCGATTTCGCCAAGGTCCTCGAATACTACTAAGCGATTTACATAAAGTATGTGGGCTGTGGGCAATTTGGTTTGTCGTGATAATTGTTTTAACGAGTTGGTGGTATTTATTTGAATTTGGCGCAGCGGTCGGCGGCACTCGGTTTGAACCACCCGCCCCAAAATTAACCCATAGTATTCACGAAAAGTACAACGCCCCTATTTCAGCACATCAGCTTGATAAAGCGGTGAGGATTGCTGAGAGTGCGATCGATAACTGGCAAATCACCAGTATTCAGTTCCCTAGTTCACCCAAAAGCACACTGCGCTTTAAAGGTGTCGGCGACAACCCGCTTTTGCGAGACCGCGCGCACAAGGTCGATATCGACCCAGTCACCCTCGAAGTCATTGCTGTGCAGTCTCCGGACAATATGGCATGGACGAATTATATTAATGAGTATGCCGACCCCATTCATTTTGGGTATTTTGGAGGGCTTGCCACCAAAGCTATATGGTTTATCTTCGGGTTGGGACTTACCGCGCTATCAGCGACGGGCGTAATGATGACGTGGAAACGAACCAAAAGCACCGCATTGACGAAGGCGCAAATACGCACTCTACCCGTTTTTGCAGTGTCGGCTATTTGTTTTGTGGTGTGGTTATCGCGTTATTTGTGAACTAGGTGACGCTCTTAGTATAAATTTGTTGGCTTGCTTGAGCGCGCAATAGTTTAGCTATTGCGCTTGATGGTTTGCCAAAGGGTTTCCATTTCCTCTAGGCTCATTGTATCGAGTTCAGTACCTTGTTCGCGGGCCAATTGCTCAACGCCCTTAAAACGCGCTGCAAATTTGTGGCTGGCTTTGCGAAGTGCCGTATCGGCATCCACGTTTAAATGACGCGATAGGTTGACCATAGCAAACAGTGCATCGCCAATCTCTTCTTCTATGGCGTCGTGATTAAGGGGTAATGTGTCGCCAGCCTCAGTAGATTGGCTTTTTGATGCAATATGTATCTCTTGTGCTATTTCATCGACTTCTTCGCGCACTTTATCAAGAACTGGCATTAATTCAGGCCAGTCGAAGCCCACCTTTGCACATGCTTTTTGTAGCTTTTGCGCATGCATAAGTGCAGGCATGCCTGAGGGTACGTTATCTAAAACACTGTTGCTTGTCGCTTTTTTTGCACGCTTCTCTTGCGCTTTGATCGCTTCCCATTGAGCATTAAGCGACGCATCACTTAACGTATCACTACTTTTAGTGTCACCAAACACATGAGGGTGTCGCCGCACTAATTTATCACTAATACCTTGCGCCACATCATCAAAGGAAAAAGCATCTTGCTCCTTGGCTATCTGTGCATAAAACACCACTTGAAACAATAAATCGCCTAACTCGTCTTTAATGTCGCCCATATCACCGCTGGCAATAGCGTCGGCCACTTCGTAGGCTTCTTCTATGGTGTAGCGCGTTAAGCTTTCCATGGTTTGTTTCACGTCCCATGGGCACCCCGACTCTTTGTCGCGCAACTGCGCCATAATGGCAAGAAGCCGCTTGGTTTCACTAAGCTTAAGTTTACTTTCCTTGCGCTTGTTTTCCTTAAGCTTGCTTTCGTTTTGCATCTGTCACGCCTTTAAGCTGTCGTAAACGCGTAAGTACTTTAGACACTGTGTCTAAATCTTGTACTTCGATAGAGATTGTAATAAGCGCGGTTTGTCTGTTTTTATCGCTTAGGCTGTTTACACCCAGTAGCGGCACATTTTCATTTGCCAATACGGTGGTGATGTCGCGCAGTAGGCCCGTTCTATCGTGGCAGAAAATATCAATTCCAGTTTCAAAACCCACTTTGAGTTCTTCAGACCAATTGACCTCAATTTGGCGTTCCGGGTGTTGTGATAACAAATGCTGTAGCTGATCACAGCTTTCCTTGTGCACGCTAACACCTCGCCCCTGAGTGATGTAACCCAAAATAGGCTCGCCAGGCACGGGTTTGCAGCAGTTTGCTAATTGACTCATAAGGTGGCCTACGCCCTGCACCACAACAGCGTCTTTTTTACCACTGCCCGCTGCGGTTTTTCGGGTTTTCACCTTCGGACTTATTTCAGGTTCGGCTTGAACAGGCTCTTGCAGGTGATGGATAAAGTTAATCACCTGCATAACGCGCACATCACCGGCGCCTACCGCCGTGTATAGGTCATCCACGCTTTGTAAGTTAAACTTTTCAAATGCTTCTGCTGGCACTTTTGCCGGCAAATGCGCGCGCTGAAGTTCACGCTCTAGCAGCTCTTTGCCCGCCGCTAAATTTTTATCGCGATCTTGCTTTTTAAAGTACGAGTGAATGGTGGCGCGGGCACGAGAAGAATGCACATAACCAAGCCCTGGGTGCATCCAGTCACGACTTGGATTTGGCTCCTTGCCTGTAAGTACTTCTATTTGATCGCCACTTTGCAACAAGTAGGTAAAGGGCACAATACGACCATTTACTTTAGCCCCAATGCAGCGGTGGCCTACATTACTGTGAATGTAGTATGCAAAATCAAGGGGCGTAGCGCCTTGCGGCAAATCGATAACGTCGCCTTTTGGTGTGAACACATAAACTCGATCATCAAACACTTGGCTGCGCAGTTCTTCAACCAAATCACCCGATTCGGCCACTTCTTCTTGCCATGCTAATATCCGGCGAAGCCAATTAATGCGCTCGTCATAGCCAGACTGCTTGCCCGTACTGCCCTCTTTGTATTTCCAATGCGCGGCGACACCTAGCTCGGCATCTTGATGCATTTTCTGAGTGCGTATTTGAATTTCAACCGATTTGCCCTCAGGGCCAACAATTACCGTATGTATAGACTGGTAGCCGTTGGGTTTTGGCGTAGCAATATAATCGTCAAACTCGTTAGGTAAATGCTTGTAACTCGCGTGAACCGTACCCAATGCCGCATAACAATCTTGCAGGCGTTCAGCGATAATACGGACCGCACGAATATCAAAAAGCTGCTCGAAAGTAAGACGCTTTTTCTGCATCTTCTTCCAAATACTGAATATGTGTTTTGGCCGCCCGTACACCTCGGCGCGTATATGCTCACTATCTAGCAAACCCTGTAGGTCGCTAACAATCGTGTCTATGTACTCGGCACGCGCTTTACGTTTACCGTCTAATTGCTGGGCTATCTGCTTGTAAGTTATTGGATGTAAGTAACGAAACGCAAGATCTTCTAATTCCCATTTGAGCTGGCCTATCCCCAAACGGTTAGCAAGGGGCGCATAGATGCTTGCGCACTCTCGGGCCACCATAACACGGGTTTCTTCATCAGCCTTTTTAACTTGCTGAAGTGCACAAATGCGCTCTGCCATTTTAATTACCACAGCACGCACATCTTCCACCATCGCCAACAGCATACGTCGTATGCTGTCGATATGCTGCTCATCGGATTTTTCAGCAAATCCAGAACCATTGACCTTGCGCGCATGAAGCGACTTTATCGCGTCCATACGACGTACACCCACGACGAGGTCACGTATTTCAGCGCCAAACTCCTCAAAGATATCGTCTTCGCTTAACGCATGTTGTTCACAGTATGGAAATACTAACGCTGCTTGAAGGGTGGCATCGTCCATGTTGAGCTGACAAAGAATTTCAACCATTTCCTGACCGACAAGGAGTCGCTCAGGAATATCTGAAACCGCGGTGAGCTTTTCTTTGGTCTCAGCGGTCAAATTTAAACTGTCTAACCACGCTTCAAACGGTGGTCTATCGGCTTCGTGTACCTTACGTGTTGATACCATATCCGTTACTCGTTACTGCTGCGCTGCGTAAATAAAGCCATCATTTCCATGTGATGTGTGTAGGGAAACATTTCTGCTACACCTGCCTTTTCCATGTGGTAGCCGCCTTCTAGTAGCACTTTTGCATCTCTAGAAAACGTACTGGGGTTGCAAGAAACATACACTATCGCTTTTGGTCGTGCTTGTACAAGTGCATGACATACCGTCAAGGCCCCTTCCCTTGAGGGGTCAAGCAATACCTTATCAAAGCCGGTGCTAAGTGCCTGCTTAACATTGTCTTCATTCGACAAATCTAAATGCAGCCAGTCCACGTTAGATATGCCCTGTTTAAGTGCATTCTCTTTTGCCCGCGTCACCATTTCGGCAACGCCTTCGATGGCCTGAACCTGAGCCCCAGTTTTAGCCATGGGCAGGGTGAAATTCCCTAACCCGCTAAACCAGTCAGCAATACGCTCGCCGCGTTGTGGTGCCAACCAAGCAAGCGCTTGGGCTATCATTTTTTGATTCACCGGCCCGTTCACTTGAATAAAATCGTTAGGTGCAGGGTTTAAAGTAAAACCTTCAGCAGTTGCGATAGACACATCTTGCGCAGTTTGCCCTTTTACCTGAAGCGGTGTTAACGTGCCTTTCTTATTTTCTAGCACCACGTAAACCTGGTTGCTCAGTGCAAAGTCCACAAGGTTTTCAATAAGTTCATTCTCGAGGGCTTTGGTATGCTTGATAGCCACTTGCGTGATGTTATCGCCCGCAACCAGCACAATATGCCCTATGTGCTTAGCGCTTTCAAAACCTTCAAGCGCTTCGCGCAGGGCTTTCGGTAACGTCTTGAGTGGGTCCACCAATATTGGGCAAGCATCAATATTCACAACCTTGTTACTGCCTGCTTCTCGAAAGCCAAGTTTAATGCGGTTGATGTTTCGCGCATCAATAGCAAGCCTTGCTTTTCTTCTGTATTGCTCACGGTTACCCGATAGCGGCGGCTGCCAAATAATAGGGTCCATCGCCAGCTGTCGCATGAGCATGTCTTTTAATGCTTGGTCGCGATATGACAACGCCGCTTCTGCATCTATATGCTGTAATTGACATCCGCCGCACTGTTTGAATACCGGACAAAATGGCGTGACTCTATCAGAGGAGGCATTGATTACACGACTTACGCGAGCGTTGGCTACCTGCTTTTTGCTAGCCGTTATTTCTATTTCACAGGTTTCATTTGGTATCGCCCCTTCGACAAATATCACCGGATTTCCGCGAACAACACCTTGCCCCTTCCAATCTAATGCATCGATTGAAACACGACTTTTATTGCTCACGTGTCCAGACTCGATATCCGAACCCTGTGCCTTAGCGTCTGTTTGTTTTTCTGATGTAGGTGATTTTTTGAAACGCAGCCCAGCGACCTGTGAATTAGCACTGGTTCGTTTTTTTGTACCTTGCACGGTACTTTTTTTTTGTTTGTCGCGCGATTGCTTAAACAAGTTTGCCAAGTGAATCTCCGGTGGCTGATATGCTATTAAAGGGTTTCAAGAATGACAGTGGCAACAGCATAGTGCTGCTCGTCTGAAATACTGACGAGAGCGCTGACAATCCCTCTCGCTTCGCAGCGCGATGCGAACTCACCAGAAAACGTTAAACGAGGTGCACCCAACTCGTCGTTTGTCACTTCGATATGCTGCCAGCTAATGCCATTGCCGATGCCTGTTCCTAACGCCTTTACCGCCGCTTCTTTAGCGGCAAAACGCTTAGCGAGAAACCGCATAGGCGTTTTGTGTTCACAAAATTGTTGGTACTCGGCGGACGTAAGTACACGCTTAGCTAAGCGCTCATTAACGCTATCGCCATCGCTTGAGCGACTGCTTAAGCGCGCTATTTCAATAATATCAGTCCCTAAACCCGCTATTGCCACGTTCAAACCCTACTTTTTTTGCGAATTTTAAATACCAGCGCGAGCTTCTAACATAAGCTTACGCATATCGGAAACTGCGGTATGTAGCCCATCAAACGCTGCGCGAGCAATAATAGCGTGACCAATGTTTAGCTCGATCAATTGTGGTATCGCCGCAATTGGTTTTACGTTGTGGTAATGCAAGCCATGACCTGCATTCACTTTAAGTCCTAAGCTATCAGCATACTCAATGCCTTCAATCAATCGTGCTAGTTCTTTTTGCTGTTCATCTTCACTAGTAGCTTCTGCATACTGACCAGTATGAATTTCGATATAAGGTGCATTACACTTTGCAGCGGCATCAATTTGCGCCTTGTCAGCATCAATAAACAGCGACACCAAAATGTTGGCCTTGGCTAGTCTTTCACAAGCCGCCTTAATTGTGTCAAAGTTACCCGCTACATCGAGCCCCCCCTCTGTAGTCAGCTCTTCGCGTTTTTCAGGCACGAGACAACAAAATACGGGTTTAACTTCTTCGGCAATGGCGAGCATTTCATCAGTGACTGCCATTTCTAGATTTAAACGCGTATTAATGGTTTGCGCTAGTATGCGCACATCACGATCTTTAATATGACGGCGATCTTCACGAAGGTGCACAGTAATACCGTCAGCGCCAGCGCGCTCTGCGATATCCGCTGCATGAACTGGGTCAGGGTAATGGGTACCACGCGCATTGCGAAGTGTTGCGATATGGTCGATGTTAACGCCTAATAAAATCGTGCTCATTTCACCACCTGGGTTTTGTAGGCTGAACAAGGGCAACAGCCAAAAAAAGTTTACCAATAGAGTCGCGCAATTGTAGCAAAGTTTTTAGACTACAGCGGCGTAAATGCTATGGGTTAACAGAAAATAATGTAATGAATTCGAGGGGCTAGCCTTTATTTCAAGTACGCGAGTTAAGCGCGCGAGCTATGCTAGCGACTTTTGGGCATGAATAATTCGCGACTCTTAAGTGGTTTATCACCAATAAGCGGTTTTAGCAGGTCGCGACAAAGGACTTTTGCGACTTTCTTACTTAGTGGCGTAAATTCTCCTTGAGCGAGAGAAAGTAAAGCTGTTCCGGGAAAGCCTCTATTCCCTTGAATATGCTCGGGCATTTGCACAAAACCTGCGTCAGCTTGAAAATGGTAGCTGCCGTTTTCTTCAATAGGCATCTCATATTCAACATCGGTCGTAAAATCAGGTAATAGCCCCATTTCATCTAATAATGCAAACTCGAATTGGCGCAATGTAACTTCTATGTCGCCTTGCTCACTCAACGATGTTAGAGCTTGTTCGTAAGCACTGAACACGCCATCACTGGCAAGGCCGTTTGGCATGATCCTATTGGCAAGTTCATTGACGTACATAGCACAAAACAGTGAAGTCCCAACAAGGGGTATTGAGGGCGAAACACTTTCAACATGCGACAAATTCTTTAAATCAGACTTTCCCCTTAATTGAATACGCAAATGCTGGAACGGCTGCAACAAGCTCTTCTTATCTGATTTACTGTTTTTAACGCCTTTCGCCACCGCGCTTACACGCCCTTCTTCCAACGTGAAAAAGTCAACAATATAGCTTGTTTCACGGTAAGGGCGGCGGTGCAATACATAAGCGTTTAGCCAGTCGTTGTTCATACCTTTTCCACGATGCTTTTACCTAATCTACGTTGCACATACCTTTGCCACCTTGTGGGTCGCGCTTATGTGCCAAAACGCTAGCTGCGCTTTATACGAACCACTTTCATGGTTTCAAACTCGATGCCCGCGACGTCTTGCACTTGTCTGTAGTACGTCACGTTAACACGTGCCCCTTTAAGGCTTTGATATTGTTGCTTTCGCCGATAGATAAAAGGCACATCTATACCTTCAAGCATGATGGTGTGACGAATCCAATCACTGTCTTTCTCTTCACGCTGGACATGCGAGACCACTTTTGCATTGTCAGTCTGGTTTAGCTGCTGGTGCTTCTCGACGAGTTTTTGTCGCTCGCTTTTCATAGTAGACATTCCCCAATCGAAGGCTAGCAGGCCGTGATTTGCTCAATGATAAGTTGCACCGTTTCCTGACCGCGAAAAACATTGATATCAAGACGGTAAGCGATATGAACCCGCTTCACCATAGCGTTGGGCCAGACGTTTAAATCCACATTAAATGCAATTGCATCTATTTCATTATTTCCATCACTTTTTAACACCATTTTGAGGTGTTTTTGCCCGACAAGCCTTTGGTCTAACAAGGTAAATTCACCATCAAACAATGGCGACTCAAAGCCTTGCCCAAAAGGCCCCGCTTGACGCAATTGGTGAGCAAACGTCAAACACAACTCGCTGTCGGTTAAGTCTCCATCAGAAAGCAGCGCGTGATTGCCGTCAAGCTTTGCCATATGTTGACTGGCAATAGCGACAAATGCGTCTTCAAACGCCTTAAGCTTCGCAAGTGGTAAACTGAGCCCGGCCGCCATGGCGTGCCCGCCGAATTTATCGATAACCCCCGGGAAGCGCGTGTTAACTTCATCCAACACATCGCGAATATGTACGCCAGGAATAGAGCGTGCTGACCCTTTAATTATCTCATCGTCTTGATGTGCGAAGGCAATCACCGGCTTTAAGTACTTCTCTTTCAGCCTGCCCGCGACAATACCAATTACACCTTGGTGGAAATCTTCACGGTAAACCACTAGGGCTTCAGGCATCTCGCCTTCATTAAGGGCCATACTTTCAAGGGTTTGCTCAGCCTGGGCCTTCATACCCGTTTCAATTTCTCTGCGCTCTTTGTTAAGTGCATCAAGTTCCGCGGCAATCATTCTTGCCTGAATGGTGTCGTCTTCCAGCAAGCACGCTATACCTTGCGACATATCATCTAGGCGCCCTGCTGCATTTAAGCGCGGCCCTACGACAAATCCCAAGTCTGTTGACGTAAGGTGAGCACATTCTCGGTTTGCCACTTCTACCAGCGCTTTAATACCCGGACGGCACTTGCCAGCGCGTATTCGCTGCAAACCTTGGTGAACTAGAATTCGGTTATTTTTATCTAGCACCACTACATCGGCCACTGTCCCCACAGCCACAATATCAAGTAGCGATGCCAAGTTGGGTACAGCAATATTAGCCTTTTCGAAATATCCCCGTGATTGCAACTCGGCTTTCACTGCCAACATAATGTAAAAAGCAACGCCGACACCTGCAAGGTTCTTTGACGGAAAATTACAACCAGGTTGGTTAGGGTTTACTATCGCATCAGCGTCTGGCAGTACATCACCAGGCAAATGGTGATCAGTAACAATGACATCAATTCCCTTTGCCTTGGCATGAGCAACACCATCAATACATGAAATACCGTTATCAACCGTGACAATTACGTCAGCGCCTTGCTCTTTGGCCACATCAACAATAGGCACACTCAGGCCATAGCCAAAATCAAACCGGTTGGGTACTAAGTAGTCGATATTGTGATGCCCCATCATTCGCATAGCTAAGATACACACAGAAGTACTGGTTGCGCCGTCTGCGTCAAAATCGCCGACAATAATAAGCTTTTTATTTTGCTCGACGGCATCTGCTAGCATGCGTGCGGCTTTCGGCATACCTTTAAGCTCGTTAAAATGCGTTAGCCCTTTGAGACCATTTTCCAAGTCATCAATACGCACAACATTACGACCGCGATAAATTCTATCAATTACGGGGTGAAGGTCTGCGCTTAGCAAGTCGCCAGAGACCTCTCGGCGAACAATGGGCAATATCATGAGGTACCACTATATATCGTTGTAAATTATGAAGCTGAGTATTATATCTGTGCAGTAACCACTTGCATGTCATGCAAGCGCGACTGCAGCCAAAATAGTACCGCAGAAAAACAAAAAACGCACAAAGCGTGCGTTTTTTATCTAAAATAATGTAAGGAGTGTGCTTACTGTGCTTGCTCTAGTGCTTGAACAAGTAAGTCAGCAGGTTGATACCCTGGGATAAGTGAACCGTCAGGTAAAATGATGTTAGGTGTACCATTTACGCCTAACTTTTGTCCTAACAGGTATTGCTCTGCCACTTTATTTTTGCAACTTGCACTTGCTACATTGTCACCGGCTTTGGCATCAGTTAGGGCCTGCTGTGGATTAGCGGCACACCACACAGAAACCATATCTTCATAGTTCTGACTATTTAACCCCGCTCGAGGAAACGCCAAATATTGAACCGTCACACCGTTATCATTTAACTCGCCAATCTCATTGTGCAGTTTGCGGCAATAGCCACACGTTGTGTCGGTAAATACGGTGATCACGTGTTTTTCATTTTTTGCTTTAAACGTTATGGCAGATGAAGCCATGTCTTTCACACCAGCTAAGCGCAGTGACGATAATGCTACTTCCGTTTCATTTCGCATATTCTCATCAATATTGAAAACGCGAGCCTGAAGTAAGTATTCGCCGCTGTCACTTACGTAAAACAAACCGCGATTAGTCGATACTTGCACTAGACCAGGTACAGGAGAGTCAGCAAAGCTATCTACTTCAAGACCTAACATGGTTGTTAGCTTCGTACGAATTGCGGTTTCATCAGCGGCATGGGCAATCACACTTACAAAACTAGTTGCCACAACAGCGCTCGCTAACAAAAATTTCTTTATAGCTTTCACTCAATTACTCCATTACATCTTATCTGGGTTACACTAAAAAACGACCACATCTCTTATGCGTCATGTCGTTCAACGCCTAATGAAAAAACCCTTGGTTATTTATCAGACCTTAGGTACACCCTAAAAATTTCATTTATTTGCAGCTATGCTAACACACACCAGTGAGAACAAAATACTGCAGACTCGCCGCTTGTCGCAAACCTGCTCACAATCATAGCAAAGCGCTTTGATCGTGAGCTTACGTGCAAACTAGCCCCTAGGATGATGGCTATGTATCAGTGTTTGCAATCGCTCTGTCGCTACATGGGTATATATTTGCGTAGTAGACAGGTCGCTGTGGCCTAGTAACATTTGCACAACACGTAAATCCGCACCATGGTTAAGTAAGTGAGTAGCAAAGGCATGCCGCAATGTATGGGGTGACAAATGCTGCTCGATACCCGCTTTTACCGCATAGTATTTTATGCGATGCCAAAACGTTTGCCGCGTCATTTTCTGCCCGCGTTTACTCAAAAACACCACATCAGTTTGTTTACTTGCCAAAATAGGCCTTGCCGTCTTAACGTAGGTAAGTAACCACTCGATGGCCTCTTCGCCCAAAGGTACAAGGCGTTCCTTATTCCCTTTACCGACAACGCGCACCACGCCTTGTTGCAAACTAATCTGCTCCATCGTCAAACCAACAAGCTCGCTTACGCGAAGCCCAGTGGCATAGAGAACCTCAAGCATGCTTTTATCGCGACATTCGATGGGATCTTCGGTGTCTGGCGCGGCAAGTAAGTCTTCGACTTGTTGCTGTGATAACGACGAGGGTAATGACTTTGGCGTCTTAGGATTAGATAAAGCTGATACCGGACTATCTACGCGAATCTGTTTACTTATAAGAAAAACAAAAAAAGCTCTAATAGCACTTAGCGCACGCTGCGTGCTTCGCGTCGAAAGCCCCTTTTCATGCCGATAAGCGAGGTAGTCCTGCAGCTGCTCTGTAACAAGCAATGCAATATCTTTGACACCTTGGTTATTACAGTAAATTGCTAATTTAGTAAGGTCGGTGCGATAACTTTGCTGCGTGTGCTCAGACAGCCCTTTTTCTAACCACAGCATTTCAATGAAGCTATCAATGTGCGCTTGACTTGCTGCAGGCACATAGGTCAATTCACGTTGTGTAGATTTCATTTAAAAGCCACGCTTTTGCTTAATAAGCTCGTATGCAGACTGAATGTCTTGAGCTTTCTTTTTGGCAATTTCCATTGCCTGCTCAGGTAACCCTTTTGATACTAATTTATCAGGGTGGTGTTCAGCCATTCTTTTGCGATACGCGCGCTTGATAACTTTTTCATCATCTGACGCTGAGACGCCGAGTATGCGATAAGCATCATCAATACTTTGCTGTTCTGAATAAGCCTGCTGGCCTTGAGCGCCCTGACGATATTGCCCATTCGAATGCGAGCGTTGGCCACCGCGCTGCCTAAAACGGATTTCTGCTTCGTACATTGAAATAAGGTAGTCGAGGTCACGACGCCTAAACCCAAGCGGTTTCGCTACCTTTTCAAGTACGTTGTACTCTTCTTGTGACAAGGTGCCATCGGCAAAGGCAGACTGAATGAGAATTTCTAAAAATACCTGAAGAATATCGCGGCGACCATGAGTCGCTTCATAAAAGCCTTTAAGTGTCTCAACCAGAGGAAAGTCACGTGCTTTTCCTTCGCGAAATGCATCTTGCGCCTCGCGACGGGCATCGCCTGTTAACCGCATCTCATCCATTAATGCTGTCGCGATTTGTATTTCTTTGCTGGTCACCTTTCCGTCTGATTTAGCAAGATGGCCCAGTGCGCTAAATAGACTGTGAAAGAAAATAGCTTGTTGCTTTAGGCTATTTTGGTCGG
Source organism: Alteromonas sp. 009811495 (assembly GCF_028865455.1). Classification (NCBI taxonomy): domain Bacteria; kingdom Pseudomonadati; phylum Pseudomonadota; class Gammaproteobacteria; order Alteromonadales; family Alteromonadaceae; genus Alteromonas; species Alteromonas sp. 009811495. The sequence goes on along the minus strand of NZ_CP113972.1, from coordinate 775,615 downwards.
TAAAAAAACGACCAAATCCACCAAGCTGATTGAAATCCTGGCTATAAGCCTTATCAAAAAAGTGCCCTACAACTAAGCCGAGAATCGCACCTGGAATCTTTAAGAACATAAAGCCAAATAAGGCACCGAGGATCTTCCCCCAAATAGACATCTACGCGTACTCCATTGTTTGCTTAGTTTCCCATTACTTGGCTTTATTACTCGCAGACTCACGCTATTTTTTAGTCAAAATGAACTGCGGCATTTCAGAGCACTATATCAAACGGCTCTCTTAATCCAAATAAGATGTAGGTGTGGAGTGAAAATTTTCAAGCTTAATGGGTCATGCGAAAAGCGTTTATTGCTCATATTTTCTATTAGGTGATAGATAATATGCATTTTTTCACATCAATGGTTGGTAATTGCGCGAGAAGTGCTTAGAATTGACCTCTTAGACTATTAGCGTCCTCCTTAAGCAACAATTGAGCTTTGAAATATGCTTTAGGTGGGATAAACAATAATGCTGAACTATACAAGACGCGCGTCGTCTTAGCTGGGTTATAAAAGCAATTTACAACAAATAGGCCACCCATTAACGCATGAAAAAAACCTGCGCCATCGTTGTTTGTGCGACATTTTTGCCTACTGTCGCGTTTGCACAGGAAACAACAGATTCTCGTACTAATTCAGATTCGAATGCAGCTCCACTTGCGTTCTGCTCTGTTGAGCCTGTTACCTTTAGCAGCAAAGCACTTATGCCTAAAGGGCATGTTAAGGTTGAAGCCAATCGCACTGAAATTATACAAGACAAAGTTGCGTTGTTTTCAGGCGATGTTGACATTACCTCTGACACAGCGGTAATTCAGGCCGCGCAAGCGCAAGTTAACGGCAACGGAAAAGATCTGATTGCAAAAGGTGATGTCACCTACCAAGATGCCCAACTAAAAGTAGAAAGTGATTCCGTTTCGCTTCGCTCTGTTGAAGAGCGTTTAGAAATGACGAATACCCGATATCAATTGACGGGTTTTGTGGGTCAAGGCGCGGCAAAAGACATTGTTTTAGATACCGACACTGGGATTGTGTTAAAAGACGTAAGCTTTACTACGTGCCCTGAAGGCGATGAAGACTGGTTAATTCGCGCCAGCGAAATAAGTCTAGAAAAAGGCACCGTTTGGGGTCAAGCCAAACACACCCGCTTCTATATTGCTGACGTGCCTGTTTTCTATCTACCCTATTTTGCCTTCCCAGTAAGTAATGAGCGTCAAACTGGCCTACTATTTCCAGAGCTTACAAGCTCTAGCAGAACTGGCGTAGACTATACACAGCCGTTCTACTGGAATATCGCCCCCAACTACGACATGACAATAGCACCGCGGGTTATGACACTACGTGGCATTCAGTTAAATACCGAATTTCGCTATTTAACCGAACACAGTCAAGGTAAAGCGTATGTCGAATATTTACCAAGTGATTCAGACATATCTGGCAACCCAGACCGTTATTTTTACCGTTTACAGCACCAAGGGTTAATTGGCGATAATTGGCTTCTAAACGTTGATTTTAACGGGTTAAGCGATAACAACTACTTATTAGATTTAGGTTCGGATTACTACAGCCGTGCCGATACCCACCTGTACCGCAGTATTGGTATGAGCTATTACTCAGAAAATCTGTCGGTGAATATGCAGATTAAAGACTTTGAAGTGTTGGGTAATACTGCCGATAGTTATCGCGCGGTTCCAGAAATCAAAGTTAATTATAACAAGCCATTAGGTGATTTTTTTGAGTTTAATCTGGACTCAGAAGTTGCTCATTTTGACAATACGTTAGATACCGCACCTACTGCAACCCGCTTTCATATAGCGCCAACACTTGCAATGCCACTGCGTTCTGCATGGGGAGAGTTTACTGCTGAAACTACGTTATTTCAGACGGTATACCGCCAAGATAACGTAGAGGGCACAGACTTAGATGAAAACGTAGAGCGCACACTTGGCCAAGGCCGACTGTACGGAGCCTTGTATTTTGAACGAGATAAATCGTGGTTTAGCGACGACATGTCGATGACCTTTGAGCCAAAAATACAGTATTTGTATACGTCGTATGAAGACCAAACTGCTATTGGCTTTTATGATTCTACGCCGCTACTTACTGACGTAGAAGGGCTCTTTAGAGGACAAGAATTTACAGGTCTTGACCGTATCAGCGACAACAATCAAATTACCCTTGGTGCGACCACGCGAATGTTAGATAAAAACAATCGGGAACAATTTGTCCTAAGTGTGGGTCAGATATTCTATCTTGAAGATAACAAAGTTGTGGCCGCCACTAAAAATCAAGACCGTTCAGCACTTGCTGCCGAAGTTGATTGGCGCGTTAATAAAAATTGGTTCTTCCATACTGACGTTCAGGTAACAACAGATACTGACAAAGTCGACTTGAGCAGTCTTGGGGTAGAGTACAGAAAAGATGACGCGCGCTTTATCCAAGTCAGCCACCGTTATGTACGCGACTTAAGTGGCGAAACCATTGATCAAATTGGTATTTCTGCAAGTTGGCCTATTTCTGAGAACTGGCAGTGGGTAGGCAGAACCTATCGTGATTTAGAGCGCCATCGCAGTGTTGAAACATATACCGGTATTCAATATGAATCGTGCTGCTGGGCAATTCGCTTAGTTGCTCAAAGAAGCTTGAATAATCGATTCAATGCCCGTGGCGAGCAAACCACAGACGACTTTGACTCTGGTGTGTCGCTTCAGTTTATCTTTAAAGGTATAGGTTCTTCAGGAACCCGTAGAAGCATGCTAAAAGACGGTATGTTTGGCTATCGCCAGCCTTATAGTTTAAATTAACCCGCAGTTGAGCATACGCAAGTGTGCACAAGTGTAATTAACCAATAATAAAAGAGTGTGTATGAAGTTCATTATCCGAGCATTGATGTTAGGTGCCCTACTCTCATTTAACAGCATTGCGCAAGAAGTTATGCTAGACCGCGTAGCGGTAATTGTTGACCAAGGCGTGGTACTTGAAAGCGAGATCGAAGCCCTTGTGCAGGAAGTAAAAAGAAACGCCGAGGCGAATGGCCAGCAGCTCCCCTCTGATCGCGCACTTCGCACACAGGCCATTGAACGACTCATTACAAAAAGCCTTCAGCTTCAAATGGCTGAACGCATGGGTATTCAAATCAGTGACCCTCAATTAGAGCAAACGATTGGGAATATCGCGGCGAGTCAAAATGCGACTATTGAGCAACTTCGCGAATCAATAGCACTTCAAGGCATTGCTTATGAAGATTATCGCGAAGATATCCGCGAAGAAATTATCATGGGTGAAGTTCGTCGCGCTAATGTGCGCCGCCGTGTTTATATCACACCTCAAGAAATAAACACCTTGATAGAACTTATGGAACAGCAAGGAGCCGAGCAAGCGGAATATCGTCTTGGTCACATCCTTATTGGATTTCCAACGGAGCCAACAGACGAAGACATTCAAGCGGCACGTGAACGCGCTGACAAAGTTATTGCACTTTTGGAGTCTGGTTCAGACTTTGCTAAAATAGCCATCGCATCTTCTTCAGGTAACGAAGCACTTGAAGGTGGTGATATGGGATGGATGAACATCAATGCTATGCCTACCCTATTTGCAGAAGCAATTCAGGGTAAAGACAAAGACGTATTGGTTGGGCCAATTCGAAGCGGCGCTGGCTTTCACATTCTAAAAGTACTTGATACCCGTGGTATTGAGAAAATTACGGTAGAAGAAGTTAACTCACGCCATATCTTGGTAAAACCGTCTATTATTCTTAGTGAAGACAAAGCCAAATCGATGCTAATTCGCTTTAGAGAAGAAGTTGAGAGTGGTGAGTCTGACTTTGCTGAATTAGCAAAAGAATATTCTGAAGATCCAGGCTCTGCACTGCGCGGTGGTGAATTAGGCTGGTCAGATCCAGAGAACTACACGCCGGCATTTAAAGAAGCGTTGGCACAACTTGAGCCAGGTGAGTTTAGCGATCCGGTTCGTTCAACGTTTGGCTGGCACTTAATTCAACTTATCGATCGTCGAGTTGATGATGCAACAGACAAGCGCAAAGAAGAAAAAGCATCTCAGTTAATCTTCAACCGTAAATTTGCCGAAGAAACCGAAAACTGGCTTCGCGAAATGCGTGATGCGGCGTATGTTGAAGTTGTAGATTCATAAACATTAAGTGATACATGAGTACACCAATTAAAATAGCAATTACGCCGGGAGAGCCGGCTGGAATAGGGCCAGATTTAATTATTAAACTGGCCCAAGAGACATGGCAGGCACAGCTTGTCGTGTTTGCCGACGGTGACATGCTCAGAGCAAGGGCCGAACGGCTAGATTTACCGCTAACCCTTATTGAATACGACGCCAATAACCCGCAAGTACAAGCTGCGGGTTCGTTGTTTATTAAGCAGATAGATAAATCTGTAGACGTTATCGCAGGTACGCTTGATAGCGAAAATGGACTCTACGTTGTCGAGACATTACGACAAGCCTGCCAAGCCAATATGGATGGAGACTTTGACGCAGTTGTTACAGGCCCCGTACATAAGGGCATAATTAACAAGGCTGGGGTATCATTTAGCGGACATACCGAGTTCTTCGCCTATCAATCAAACACTATCGATGTGGTTATGCTGCTAGCAACGGAAGGACTTAACGTTGCCCTTGCGACAACACATATCCCGCTAGAGTACGTGGCGAAAGCGATCACTCGTGAGCGATTACACAAAGTGATTCACATCATTAATACCGATCTTAAACTTAAATTTGGTATTAAAGAACCCCACATTTACGTGTGTGGACTAAACCCTCACGCTGGTGAAGATGGGCATATTGGAACGGAAGAAATTCAAACTATCATACCGGCACTGGAAGAGTTACGCGCTGAAGGTTTGAATATTACCGGACCTTTGCCAGCCGATACCATTTTTCAGCCGAAGTATTTAGAAAATGCTGATGTTGTACTGGCTATGTACCACGACCAAGGCCTGCCTGTATTGAAATATAAAGGGTTTGGCGCATCAGTAAATATCACTCTGGGTTTGCCTTTCATTCGTACCTCAGTAGATCACGGCACCGCCCTTGACCTTGCAGGTACAGGAGAAGCTGACGCCGGAAGTTTCAGAAAAGCATTGGAAAAAGCCATTGAGCTTGCACAACATCAACAATGAGTAAAACACATTTAGGCCATACGGCCAGAAAACGATTTGGCCAAAACTTCCTTCACGATGAATATGTGATTGGAAAAATTGTTGCCGCAATTGGCCCCAAAAACGAACAAAACTTAGTCGAGATTGGCCCAGGTCTTGGTGCACTAACCGATCCAGTATGTGAAGAGGTTGATGCCTTAACGGTTATCGAGCTGGACCGAGACTTAGCTAAGCGGTTACGCCATCACCCTTTCAATGGTGACAAGCTAACCGTTATTGAACAAGATGCCATGACAATGGACTTTTCGGCCTTATTAAAAGAAATGCCGATTAAGGACAAAAAGCTTCGCGTGTTTGGTAACTTGCCGTACAACATCTCAACGCCTTTAATGTTTCATTTATTCGATCACGCCAGCAGTATTGAAGACATGCACTTTATGCTGCAAAAAGAAGTGGTGAATAGATTGGCTGCTGGGCCTGGTTCAAAGAACTATGGCCGTTTATCGGTTATGGCACAATATTACTGTCATGTCATTCCAGTACTTAACGTGCCGCCAGGCGCTTTCAAACCTGCGCCAAAGGTAGACTCAGCAGTAGTAAAATTAGTTCCTCACAGTGCACCACCGGTTGATGTTGTTTCGGTAAATACGCTTGAGCGTGTCTGTGCACAAGCCTTTAACCAACGCCGAAAAACCATTCGTAACTCTTTGAAAGATTGCTTGAGTGAAGAAGAAATAAGCGCATTAGGTATCGACCCAACATGTCGGGCAGAAGTGCTGTCTCTTGGCGATTTCGCCACACTTGCCAATGCAGTTTCAGCTAAAGAGAGCCAACAAGAGCAGTAAGGCATCTATGGAAGAACTCGATATTCAGGTGCGAGTGAAAACTCGCCACCTTCCTGACCACCTCCCTTCTGACGCCAAGCAATACGCGTTTGCTTATCACATCACAATAGAGAATAAGAGTAACGAGACGGTTCAATTGATTAATCGTTATTGGCGTATAACCGACGCAAACGGTAAAACCTCTGAAGTGGAAGGGGCCGGTGTTGTTGGAAAACAGCCGATATTAAAGGCAGGTGAAAGTTTTGATTACACCAGTGGCGCGGTCATTGACACACCCGTTGGAAATATGGAAGGCTACTATGAAATGGAACGTGAAAACGGCGAGCGTTTCCGCGTGCCAATTTCAGTATTCCGTTTAGCCATTCCCAGTATTCTCCATTAAGGTAGCTTCGCATGTCGCAAGGCAACACGTACGTCATTGGTGATATTCAAGGTTGTTATGATGGTCTGCGTCGCGTTCTGGATAAAGCGCGCTTTGACCCCAATGCCGACAACCTCTTCGCAGTGGGCGATTTAGTGGCTAGAGGTGAAGACTCTTTAAGTACATTACGCTTTCTTAAATCTCTTGGCGACAGTTTCTCCAGTGTTTTAGGCAATCACGACCTCCATTTACTTGCCGTTGTAAATAACATACGCAAAGCGAAAAAATCGGATAAGCTCGCGCCGCTACTCAGTGCTCCAGATCTGCCAGAACTTGTGGATTGGTTACGTCACTTTCCTCTTGCCCAAAAAGTAGCAAACAACACAGTAATCGTTCATGCAGGCTTATATCCAATGTGGTCAACGCACAAGCTACTTGCGTTAAGTGACGAAGTGAGTGATGTACTCAAACGCCCGCAATACGCTTCCTTTTTAACAGAAATGTATGGCAACAAGCCTCATAAATGGTCAGAGGAATTAGCTGGTAGCGAACGCCTGCGGTTTATCGTAAACGCCTGCACAAGAATGCGTTTCGTTCACAAAAATTCGACGCTAGATTTCGATAACAAAGCACATCCCAGTGCCATAATGCATAGTACAAGCAGCACCTTACTTCCATGGTTCGAACATGAAAATACGCATTTGGGCCGCAATGAAAAGGTCATTTTTGGGCATTGGGCTGCATTGTCAGGACAAACCAATAACCCGCAATTTATTGGCCTAGATACCGGTTATGTATGGGGCCAATCCATGACCATGTTAGAGCTTGGTAAGAATGAGCTAATTAGTGTTTCGGCATGAGCGTACACTTCATTTAGTGAGCAAACTTCCTTACGAATAGTAAAAACTTGACCAAAACTGGTACAACCAGTAACTATTTATGTGCAAATAGCATAAATAAAGTAAACATTAAGTCTCTGAAGCCGATACAATTATTTGTGATAGTAACGATGATGTATTAAACCTTCACCCTAAAGTACAATCACATTCATGTTGATTTGGGTGTATTTTAATAAGGTTGAGGGGTAATATCGTTAGTGATAAGAACAAAAATGCACTCATCCAGGAGTTCCGATGAAAATAACCGTAGCCACGCGCGTAATCGGGGGATTTGTAGCGATCAGCGCACTTCTGATCGTAATCAGTGTTGTTTCGCTTTATAACCTCAATTCAATAGGCTCTGCGACCGAAGAGGTCAACGATGTCGCCCTTCCAACCGTTGCAGGTAGTAACGCGTTGAAAGCCAGCTTTCTTAATATGGGTCGGCTGACTTTTGAGAGTTATATTGAAGAAGAGCTCAATGGACTTGAGAAAAAACGCACTTCGTTTAACGCCGCAAAAGAGAGCTTTGATAGTGAGTATAAGAAACTTGCCCTTGCTGTCGATGACCAACCACAGTTAAAGAGTACACTGAATTCAGTTCGACAATCTTTCGATGCGTATACCGCAAACGTCGAAGAAATGTATAAGAATCATGAAAAGTACTTGGGACTTCGCAATACAATTCAAGACCGCTTAGGCGACGCTGAAGATAACGCAGATGACGCTTCAACATATCTTCTTGATTTTTCTGACTTAGATGCAGTTCAAAGCAATGCAAGTCTACGTAGAGCAGCCGAAGTAGGCAGTCAATTAGAGTCTTCACTGTTATCCCTACTTACCGTGTCTAACGAATACGTGAAAACGCAAACGCTAGTGCGTTCTCAAACCTTGGGTAATGAAGTTGACCTTGTTGTTGAAAAAGTGGTTACCCAGCTAAGCGAAATGGTTGAAACCGCTGGTGGCCGCGATGACTCAGGAACGCTAGATGAAATTAACGATTTAGTTAACGGTGCTGTAAACGCTATTAAAGCCAGTGATGGCGTAGTTCAGCTGCATGTAGACCGCCTAGAGCGCCGAAATGATGCGGAAAAAGCGCTTAACGCATCTGATGCGAATATCGCTCAGGGCATTATTGAGCTAGAAAAACTGTTAACAGAAGCCGACAGAAAGGCCAGCGATATAGAAGAACAGGTAAACGGCACCATCACGACAGGTAACACCATTGTTGTGCTAGTGGTACTTTTCTCAATTGCCATTGCTGCCTTTATTGGGTTTGTGACAGTACGCGCGATTACTCGCCCGCTTTATCGTGTTAATGAGTTACTGACAGTAGCATCGTCTGGTGATTTAACACATCGCCTTGATGATTCAGCACAAGACGAGTTTGGACTACTGGCCAGAAACTGTAATAAGCTAATTGGTAACTTGAAAGAGTTGATCACTGCTATTAACGTGCGTGCAGAGCAACTTGCTGCCGCATCAGAGCAAACCTCAGCAGTGACCGCGCAAACTACGCATTCAATCCAAGACCAAAAGTCGCAAATTGGACAAGTAGCCACAGCAACAACAGAAATGCACTCCACGTCACAACTTGTGGTGCAAAATGCAGAAGATACGCTTAGCCAAATCCGTCATGCGGATGCCGAAGCAGAAAATGTCAGACAAATTTCAATAGAAAACAAAAATACTATCGAAATTTTGGCTAAAGACGTTCAAGACGCAGCAGACGTTATTAATAAACTTCATCAAGATAGCGCAAGTATAGGCGGCATTCTTGATGTTATTCGCGGTGTTGCAGACCAAACTAACTTACTTGCACTTAACGCAGCAATTGAGGCGGCGCGTGCTGGTGAGCAAGGTCGTGGTTTTGCGGTTGTCGCAGACGAGGTAAGAACCCTTGCAAGCCGTACTCAAGAATCTACCCAAGAAATCAACGCGATGATTGAGGTTCTACAAGCTGGTGCTGAACGCGCTGTTGCGGTTATGAACCAAGGTAAAGAGCAAACCGCAGCCTGTGTGGCGCAAACTGAACGTGCAACACAGGCTCTGGACATTATTTCTGATGCGGTGCATAAAGCGCACGATGTAAGTTCTCAAATTGAGCAGTCGGCTCGTGAACAAAATACGGTATCGCAAGAAATCAGTGAGAAGCTTGAAACTATAGTAGGCATTGCAGAAGAGACTACCGCAGGTGCACAACAAACGTCTGAGTCTAGCCACGAAGTGGCAAGATTAGCGGAAGAACTGCAACAATCAATTCGTCAGTTTAAGGTGTAAATACCCGTAAACTCGACAAAAAGTACGTAATGAAAGGGCTCCGCAAGGAGCCCTTTTTTGTTCCCCGGCGAAACCTAATAGGTTGGCTATACTGTAAGAAGTGTTTGTTGAGGGGGATATTTTGAGTACTCGGTCGCTTCGTTCTCAATTAGTTTTGGGGGTAGTCATTGTGATCACTACCTTTGTTGCTGTGCAATTGTGTATACGCGCATTTGTGACTTACCCACAGCTAAAGGCCCTTTCTGAGAAACACGACGTTTATGAGCTGCAGAGAGTTGCATCAGAAGTTCAGCAAGAACTTAGGGCACTTGAAAACTTGGTGTACGACAATGCCGTGTGGGACTCTACGTATAACGCCATTGCGACAAAAGATGTGAATTGGCTAGCGAAAACCTACTTCTTACCTACAAGCTATACCACGTTAGGCATTGATGGATGGCTTTTCTTTGACAAGCACAATAATGTCGTTGCTGCTGAGGTGTTTCAATCCACTCTTACCCTTGATGAGATTAGTCAGGCCGTCGCTACAAGTGGCATTTTCGACGCTGTTGAACAACCAAGCACGGTTCATACTGTGTTTTCAATGTTTAGAGACACCCCTGTGGCACTTATCGCAAGTAAAATACTTCCTTCCGATGAACAGGGTGACTCCAATGGAACCGCTGTTGTTTTACAACGAATTGATCAAAGTTTCATTGAAAAGATCACGCCTAATATTACTAGTGACATAACCTTTCATGCTATTGATTCACTAACACCGCAGGCTATTTCGCAAAGCACTTCCTTCGATGCGCTAAATGTAGATGGTGTTTCAACACCAACTAGTTCGGCAACACTGCCTCGTCTATACGTGCGTTTCGAATCACAACAAGGGCAAACACTATTCGCTATATCAATTGCCCGTCCCAAAGGGCCGGATAAACACGTAATTGTAGATGGAAGCCTATTAGGAGGAGCACTTGTGTCGGTGCTGTCTTTGATTGTGTTCTACGGTTTTATTAATAGAAAACTCATCAACCCCGTCTATGAATTGCTGAGTCTGGTTCAGCGTGCCCAAGACGAGCAAGACTTCTCGCTTCGCTGTAAGCCAGATGGTGACAACGAAGTACATCAACTTGGCACACGATTGAATAACCTACTTTCACTTATTGAAAAACAACAAAACGCGGTTTATGAAAAAAATCAAATACTCGAAGGGTTAAGCCGTACAGATGCACTAACAGGACTTTCTAATAGGCGCTACTTTGACGAGTGGTTAGCCACACTGGCAGATAGTTCAAGCACAACGAACAACGCCCTTAGCCTTTTAGTGATTGATATCGACTACTTTAAACTGTTCAACGATTATTACGGACATGCAAAAGGAGACGAAGCACTGAAGCTAGTTGCTTCAAGTATTAAACAGTCACTTCATGAGGCTACCGACCATGCGTTTAGGTTTGGTGGAGAAGAGTTCACCGTCATATTGCAAAACACCAACTTAAAAGATGCCAAAACCGTCGCTGAAAATATTCGCAAACACGTAGAGAATATAAATTATGCGCATGATAAGTCCCCTATTTCTGACTATATTACTATCTCAGTAGGCGTTGCCGCTAAAGCCCCGGGCGAGCAACTAAACGAGAGTGAACTATTTGCCGATGCTGACCGCGCACTCTATCAAGCAAAAGCCAAGGGGAGAAACACGGTGTGCAGTGCCTAGCACACCAGAGCACGCTACAAAGCATAAAAAAAACGGCCAACATTAGTTGGCCGTTTTCGATAAAACAATAGAGTAGGTCTATTCAAAAAGCGCTTTATGCAACTTTCTTACAACGTCTTCACTATCTGTTTCGTTAACCAGAAATGACAGGTTATGCGGGTTTGCGCCAAAGCAAATCATACGCAAATTGAAATCAGACACCGCAGATAAGATTTTACTCGATACACCAGCAGCCGTTTGCATGTTATTACCTACGACAGTAACTAAGTCATACCCCTTTTCAACTTTCACATCACATATTGTTTCAAGCTCTGCGATAGTCTCTTTATTCAACCGCTGTGCAACTGAATTAGCCGGGTTATCTAGCGTGAACGACACCGATATTTCAGAAGTGGTTACCAAGTCTACGCTCAGTTTGTGCTTTGCGATAATCGCAAACACCTGCTGCAAGAAACCCTGTGCATACATCATTTTTGGCGTTTTAACCGTCACCATTACCTGCTCTTTGCGACGGGTGATTGCGCGATAAGCGGGTTCATGCTCACAGTCGCGTACAATCCATGTGCCGCCCTTTTCAGGCTCTTTGCTCGAACCAACGAAAACTTTAATATCTTTGCGAAGCGCAGGCTCCATAGTAGCGGGGTGTAGTACTTTTGCACCAAACGTAGCCATTTCTGCGGCTTCTTCAAAGCTTAACTCAGGTAATGGACGTGCAGCAGAGGTAATTCTCGGATCGGTGGTATACACACCTATTACGTCTGTCCAAATTTCACAAGACTCAGCATCAAGTGCTTCAGCCAACAGTGCCGCGGTAAAGTCTGAACCACCGCGCCCTAATGTGGTTGTTCTGCCTTCTTCATCAGCGCCAACAAATCCTTGTGTAACTACAATGGCACTTTCTAATTCAGGTGCAAGCAGCTGTTTAGCAAGCTTTTCAATTTCTTCAATTTGTGGGGCGCCTTCGCCAAATTCACTGTCAGTGCGCAGTACTTTACGCACGTCAAAATTCATAGTTTTGACGCCCTCTTCGGCAAGTACCGATGAAAACATTAGCGACGACATTCTCTCGCCCATCGACAATAGCTGATCTTTTAAGTCATCACGATGTAAGATTTCTTCGTGAAACGCGAGGCTACGCATTTCATCAAGCAAGTCATTGAGCTTAGGCTCAATGCTCTCTTTGTCACTCAATTTATTGAGGATAGCCAACTCAATATCGATGATTGCTTGGCACGTTTCCTCAATTTGTTGTTGCGTCATTGGTGTATGCGCAAGACTGACGAGGTGGTTGGTTACACCTGCTGCGGCACTTACCACTACAATTCGCGTTTTATCATTACCGGCAACAATTCGGGCACAATTTTGCATTACTTCATAATTCGCAACGCTAGTTCCACCGAACTTAGCTATCGATAAGGCATTTGTCACTATATTTAACTCCAGAATAAGCTAGCTTTAAGCCAGCACAATCGCGCGTTTACTCGCAATTAGTCAATCGTTATTTGGTCGCCGACTTTAATCTCATTCTCGGCAAACCACCCTTGGTTCATTTCCAATGCGTAAAGTACCTCTTTCGATGATCCGACCGACTCCAAGCTATGTGGAGTGAGAGGTTTTATATCCGTGATTACGCCATTTCTGTCGATAAATGCTACGTCTAGAGGAATGAAGGTGTTCTTCATCCACATTCCCGCAAACCGTGGTGATTCGAACTTGAAAAACATGCCACAGTCTTCACAAAGCGACTTGCGAAACATCAAACCGCGCGCTCGCTGCTCGAACGTTTTGGCGTATTCAACATTCAAGGTTTCCTCACCGACTGTGAGTGTTGCCTCGTCAAATACCACTGTTGATTCTGCGTCAACTTGCGCTTGAGCACACCCTAAGGTTAATACAAGTGCGGCAACAATAAAGAAAGATTTTCCCATTAGACATTCCTTTTCGCCATAAAAAAGCCGGTCGCCTATAGGGCCACCGGCTTTGTAGTTTATACACTATTTTATGCAACATTCAATGTTGGGATAATACGTGCCTTGGCCTCTTCTTCTGCTTACTTAAAGCTAGGCATTTTGTCGAAGTTAGTGAGATATGTCTGCATTTGGCCTTTGCCGAAGGAAACTTGCAAAGCGGGGTTTGCCATTACGGGTTTTACCTGCGTACTTAAACGTTACCCAACTATTGACTGGCGGAGGGTTTTCTCTTTCTTTGTCACTAAAGCCACTACCTAATTTAAAGATAACCCCTTCTCTGGTTTGCACCAATAAAGCGCCTAGTACATCAGTATATTTACCTTTTCCCTTCACATGGCTAATCACTTTAGCCTCGTCATCATCAAACTTTTTGAGTTTTAAAAGGTATTCACTTCTACCGTTTAAATAAAGCGCGTTTTTGTGATGAAGCATTAACCCTTCACCACTGTGAGCCAGCACTTTATCTAGCGTTTTTTCTAGCTCATGCAGTGACGTTAAGTTGTACTGTTCAACCAAAGACAATGAGACATTTTTCGCGTCGTCTATAAGACGGCGCAGCACCTTTAAGCGAGATTCAAAAGGAAGATCAGATTGGGGAAGGTCAAAAGCCATAAAAGCAACATGGTGCCAGCGGGTATCCGGTGTATAGCTAAGCACCACAGAAGTAGTCTTCTCAAACTGCCCTCGCTCAATCCACAATTCGCCATCTAATGCTACATTTGGCCAATCCTTTGTAAACCAATGCGGTGTATGAATAAGTGTTCCACTGCGGGTCAACAATTGACTTCCCGTCCACCTTGCGCGGATACCATCAAGCTTTTCACTAACCCAGTAATTTTCTATGGTGATAGTGTCCTGTTCAATATCGTAAGGTGTTGCTAGTTGAAGTGGCGTTATGTCCGCTGCAGCATGTAACGGTGAAGCTACGAGCATTGAAAAAACATACGCTGAGTACCCGACCCTGTTCATCACTTGTCTCCCTTGATATAACGCGTTATGTCAGGGTCAAGTGTACAGTGCAGCGAATAGGTTAAAACTGGTCTTTGGCATGGTTTTAAGAAACCCAAAGTACACAAATAGTGCTAACTGTGGGTTGCTATTGAAATGGGCAAGTAAAATTCCGCCATAGCATTGGGATAGCAATGGCTTATGTTGCTTTCACTAAGAAAACAAATAGGAACTACGATAAATGATATTTCCTGAAAATTAGCTGACCAAGCAAATCCATTAAGTCGACTCAATGAACCTGCTTGGGCTAGGATGTATATCTTGCTCTCATCAACAGGTATTAATTGTTGGGTAAACAGCAACGTCGTTTAACTACATTCCAGCAAAATATCACTACCGAAGTGGCAAATATGCTACCTCGGACTCTGCTCTTTGAAGTGAGTTTCTAACTCTAGTAATTTCTTGCTCGTGAATAGTTGGAGCAAAAACATCTACCTTTTTAATTTTTTTCGGGCCTGTATCAACGCCGTTTCCGTCGCGACAAGAATTATTCGGCGCACCTCGAACCCGACTAATCTGGCGAGGGCAATTATCTAAAACATCGGGCGCGTCGTTGAATGCTAATGCTGAGCTTTGCTTAAAGACGAGTTTTCCACCAAAGTAAATCTTCTCTTCGGTTAAATTTAATGGAGAAAGCTGGCCTTCAAGGACATTCAAAACACTGGTTTCACCGTCTTTTGAACAAGTTACTTTGCCAAAAGTATAAATTCCGGGCTGTACATCGACGGCGGCAAATGCACCATCAGAAAATGTTAGGTGGGATACACTCTCGCCTGAAGATGGCAGGAGTTCAACATTCAAGCTTTCGCACCCTAAGTTGCTTGATACCTGAAGAATATAGGTTGCATTGGCCGCTGTCGCTGGGCTGGCTACGGCAGAAGCCGCCGCCACTGCTAAAAAAGAAGAGGCAAGTAAAACACGAGTCATAGCATTTCCTTATGTACGTTGACGTTATTGAAGGTTTGCAGAGACGATAAATCGTCTGTGAGCAAACCGTGTAATTCAACAATAGTTGAACGCAACTTGTTCATCAAGTAGACACAACGTTTTTTTAAATGATTACTTGTTATATACCAACCATTGCAGTCGTTGAATAAATTCACTCTCGCTTCACTCTTTACAAGTCACAATAAATTTCCCAAAGGTAATAAACGAATTTGAGATAACAATGGCAGGTAATGACGTACGAATTAGATTTCACTATGCAATTTATGCAGTTGTACTTCTAGGAGTAGGTGTTGCAAGGATGGTGCAAAAGACAACCAATGATGAGGGCGGAATTATCAGTCAATATGGGCCACTTGCTTTCGCATGTCTAATGTCTGTATGCGTTGTCAGTTATTCATTGCGCGCCCCTATTCTGAAGCGTTATTTTTGGCGTGTATTACTATTTACTCTCGTTGTCGTTGATTGCTTAGCCGTTGCGTTTACTGCCTATTTATCAATAAACGCAGTTAGCCTCTTTCAGGGGCCGGTAATGCTCACCTGGGGCGCGCTACTTCTAACACTACCGGCACAAGTCATCATGTATTACTACTCACACAATCGGAATTCAATTTGGTATAAGAAAACGAATTAACATCCGCTGTTATTGGAGTTGAGCAAGAAGACGTTTTTGTCGATTTAGATAAACCTGATAGCCATCATGACTTTCATCTGCCAGTTTAAGCGCTTTATTTACGTTAGTCAGCGCTTTGCGATACTCCCCCATTTGCTCAAAGCCATAGGCCAAACCATTATAGGCATCGGGTGTATTTGGGTATTGCGCGATATCGTACTCAAACAGGGCTATCGCTTTCTCGTAATTTTGCATGCCTACGTAATAATAACCAAGCTCTCTTATAACCCATTCAGGCGCCGTAAGATTCTCACCGCGCTGAGCAGATACTCTCGTGTAATAGTCTGAAATACTCGAAATATTGCCATCGTATCGGTGGGCACGAAGATACGCGGATAAAAACAATTGATGATACGCACTAAACGTGGATGCTGCGGTAATCAAGTTATGTGGTACGCCTGGGTAGGTTTCATTTACCCACCTCATACCTTGAGGCTGATTTGCTTTTATGCCTGCAATCATGTTGTCGTAATAGGGGCGCATTGGTGCACCTTCATTACCGATAGACGTGTAAATATAATGATCTAACTGTGGTTGCGATTTAAGAAACGCCACCATATTTTTAGCCGATGCACCGTTGGCCCACCATACTGCTGCACTGTAAGCCAATGCAGCCTTAAACAAGTGTGTTTTTTCTCTTAAGGCATAAAGCGCAAAAACCCCTCCAGCAGATGCGCCTTCAATTACCCTAAAATCATGAACACGATACTTATTTTCAACTAATGGCATCAGCTCTTCGGTGATAAATGAAAGAAATTTAGCTCCGCCCCCGCCATAACCAACTGGGCCGTTTGGGTCTTGATTGACCGTTGGATAAAAGTCTCGTAATCGGTCGGTATTTTCAATAGCAACCACTATAACTTCAGGGGCAGCATTTTGAGACTGGAGAGACTCAAGTACTGCATTCATAGTTGTCAAAGTACCTGCGCCATCTAATCTGTATATGACAGGATATTTCTTATCCTGGCTATCGTGGTAACTTTTGGGGAGTTGAACTACAACGCTTCGCGACTCATTCAACACCTTCGAATGAAGCTGCTCCGTCACGTGCTGGTAGCGTTCTGCGGTAGTCATTTCTTGTGAGAAAGCACCACTGGTGCTTAAAAATGACAGCACAACAACGAGGGTAAGGCTTAGAAGAGATTTCAAATTTAAACCCTTTTAACGTACACCTACGATATACGAACCTTTATTCGCTTTTTAAGGTCGAGATTATATATTAGGTGAAAACAGTAGAAGCGTTATCAGTGAAGATAACATGGCAATATACGCTAACCTACGCGGTATTGAATGCCTTTTCAACATCAGTATTTGTAGAAAATGTTTTTGAGTTCAGATACTTCGCTAAAATTACATGTAAGGCATCTTTATCGATGGGTTTAGTGAGGTAGTCATTCATCCCCGCCGCTAACGCCTTTTCCAACTCATCTTTTACCACCGCAGCAGTAAAGGCAATAATTGGTGTAGAAATTGAGTGGTTTCGCAGGATGTTGGCCGCCTCATCGCCATTCATTTGGGGCATATTTAAATCCATCAGAATTAGATCGAATTGATGATGAAGCGCCATATCTACCGCTTCTCGGCCGTTATTGGCCTGAGCAACGTCAAAACCTATATCTTCGAGCAACGCCTTGGCTACGACTTGATTTATTTCGTTGTCATCAGCAATGAGTATCGAACCACAAAAGGCAGAAGGGGTAATGTCGCCTGTTGGCGTTTCGACTGATTTAGCAGGCGTATTCATTGGCAAAGAAAAAGGTAGTTCAAATGAAAACTCGCTTCCCTGCTTGAGTTCACTACGTAAGTTTACTGTACCGCCCATCGCTTCCACTAAACTTTTTACTATCTGCAAACCTAACCCCGTTCCCCCAAACTCGCGTTGAATGCTACTATTGGCCTGTGTAAAGGCATCGAACACCCGCTCTTGGTCGCTAATATCAATTCCCTCACCTGTATCTATTACACTGAACTTAACAAGCTGATGGCTGCCCGAAGTTTCTCCTTGCATAATCCTTAGTGTCACACTTCCAACATGTGTGAATTTTATCGCGTTGCTAATCAAATTATTGAGTACTTGAGATAGCCTTGTGGCGTCACCTATCACGTCTGCATTTAACCGCTCGTCTATTTCAAGGTTCAATACAATACCTTTCTTTTGAGCTAATTGGCTGAAGAAGGCAACGCTGTCGCTAGCGACAGCTTTTAAGTCAATCGCAACGGCTTCTAATGATAGTTTGCCCGCATTAAGTTTAGAGACGTCTAATACATCATTTAATATACGGTTTAACGAAACTCCTGAGCGCTGAATCTTCTCTAGATGTGAGCGGGCATTTTCATTGATCTCTCTAGATAGCACTACATCAGTAAGACCAAGTATTCCATTTAATGGCGTGCGAATTTCATGAGACATGGTAGCTAAAAACCGTGCCTGTGTAGCTAAAGCCGCTCTTTCTTTAACAAGTGCCTCATCAAGTGCAGTGCTCTTTAATTTGCTTTCTATCAAGGCCTTTTCCAAACGACTCGACAACGTGTAAATCAGCAACGAAACAATAAAATTCGTTATGCACATGCGTAACCACAATGCATCGTTATATTCGGTATGAAAAAGGGGCACTAAAAACGAGCACGAAACAATAAAGATACCTGATCCAATGCGCCATGTACCTCTTAGAAGTAGTATAGGAAATATAGCCACCATTGGTATGAGAGCCGCAGGAAGCAAACCATTTTGGATAATGAGATAGGCGCCTACGGGAATAACGATTAACGTCCACAATTTGGCGATAGCCTCACCGTAAGACGGAAATCGCAATCCCAGCAATGCTGTGCCAATCCAGATAAAGACATTAATAGAGGCGACCAATACGTTTTCCGGTGGCCCCAAGATTACCGCCAACGCAATAAGTAACGAGAATACGAGTAAAATTCGAAACCCAGCATGCCGTAAGTCTTGTGCGACATCATCTATGATGCTCTGGGAATTTGTTTTTGATGTCGACACTGGTAATCCAACAACATGTAAATAACCTAAGATAGTATAAGCCACTGGTTAATATTTACACATTAGACTTTGTAATGACGACTAGAAGAAAGGTACGGTCAGTTTAAAAATAACTAATTAGAAAATGCTCTTTGTAATATCGCCACCATAAGGTCTCCAAACAGTGCCCCTGCGGTAGAGCGCTCGGCGCGTCGTACTTGGTAGGATTTATCAAGACAATGTTGCAATCGCGTATTTGCCAATTCTGCACTGTTTGTTTCATCTTTCTCGATTTGCTCGATACAGTTATCAGTCTGAGCCATGCTGGTGGTACTGCAGCCCCCAGCCCACATCAGCGATAAAAGTAAAACAGCAGACCCAATAAGTTTTTTCATTTGTTACCTCTCCTTAGTCGACGAATGAAATTGCGATGAAAACACAATACTAAAACATGCTCGTCGTTATAGTACTTTTAAGTGTAGTGCTAAAGGCTATTTCGTCAATCACAACAAAAAAGCCCCAACCGAGGTTGGGGCTTTCAATGTTTTGTTATGTTGCTAAGTGCTTATACGCGCTTAACCGCCACATCCGCTTCAAACTTAGGCTTAACAGCCAAATCTTCTGAAGGAGGCGCAAACTTAGTTAGGTCAATTCCTGCAACAGCTTGCTTGTACTCTTCAGTTGTTGGGAAACGGCCAAGTACAGTTGAAAGTACTACCAGTGGCGTAGAGCCTAATAGTGATTCACCTTTCTTCTCGGCAGAGTCAGCAACAACACGGCCCTGGAACAAGCGAGTAGACGTAGCAATTACAGTATCGCCCGGCTCAGCTTTTTCTTGGTTACCCATACATAGGTTACATCCAGGACGCTCTAGGTAAAGAATGTTGTCGTACTTAGTACGCGCCGCTTCTTTAGGCTTAGCATCATCGAATTCAAAGCCAGCGTACTTCTGAAGGATTTCCCAATCGCCTTCTGCTTTTAGCTCGTCAACAATGTTGTATGTCGGTGGTGCAACAACAAGAGGCGCTTTGAACTCTACAGAGCCGTTAAGCTTCTCTAGGTTACGTAGCATTTGCGCAATAATTTGCATGTCACCTTTGTGCACCATACAAGAACCAACGAAACCAAGGTCTACAGGCTTACCATCGTAGTAAGAAACCGGACGTATAACGTCGTGCGTATAACGCTTAGACACATCTTCGTTGTTTACGTCAGGGTCAGCGATCATTGGCTCATCGATTTGATCAAGGTCGATAACCACTTCTGCGTAGTACTTAGCGTTGTCATCTGGAGCAAGCGCTGGCTCTTCACCAGACTTGATTTCAGCAATACGCTTGTCAGCAAGGTCAAGTAGGCCTTGAAGCATCTTAGCTTCGTTGTCCATGCCCTTGTCGATCATAATTTGGATGCGGCTCTTAGCAAGCTCAAGTGACGCAATCATAGTCTCATCGTTAGAGATACAGATAGACGCTTTCGCTTTCATTTCCGCAGACCAGTCGGTAAAGGTAAACGCTTGGTCAGCTAGCAATGTACCAATTTGTACTTCGATAACGCGGCCTTGGAATACGTTCTCGCCAGAGAACTGCTTAAGCATTTGTGCTTGAGTAGCGTGAACCACATCACGGAAGTCCATGTGTTCTTTCATGCTGCCTTTAAAGGTCACTTTCACAGACTCTGGAATTGGCATTGCCGCTTCACCTGTGGCAAGTGCTAGAGCAACTGTACCTGAGTCAGCACCGAACGCGACACCTTTAGACATACGTGTATGCGAGTCGCCACCAATAATGATTGCACGGTCGTCTACCGTGATGTCGTTAAGCACTTTGTGGATAACGTCAGTCATTGAGTGGTAAACACCTTTAGGGTCACGCGCTGTGATTACGCCAAAGTTGTTCATAAAAGACATAAGCTTTGGAATGTTAGCCTGTGCTTTCTTGTCCCATACTGATGCAGTGTGACAACCAGACTGGTAAGCACCGTCAACAAGTGGAGATATTGTTGATGCCGCCATTGACTCTAGCTCTTGGCAGGTCATTGGGCCTGTAGTGTCCTGAGAACCTACAATGTTTACCTTAACACGAACGTCAGAACCTGCGTGAAGCGGTGCATCTGAGCTTACACCAACCGCATTGCGGTTAAAGATTTTCTCAACAGCAGTAAGGCCTTGACCTTCGTGTGATACTTCTTTTGAAGGTGCGTAAACGGCTGGCGCTTTAACGCCTAATGTACGCGCTGCGAAAGACTGAAGCTGCTTACCAAATACTACCGCGTAAGAGCCGCCCGCTTTCATGAACTCCATTTTTTGAGGAGTAAATGAAGCAGATACGTCAACTAGCTCTTCTGTACCGTTGTAAAGCTTCTTCGCTTTAGTATCAATTGTTAACACAGTGCCTGTTGCTACAGAGTATGCTTCTTCTAGTACTGGGTCACCATTTGCATCGCGAACAATTTCGCCGTTTTCGTCCGTTTTCTTAACCCAGTTTTTAAGGTCAAGACCAATACCACCAGTTACGTCAACCGTAGTAAGGAAAATTGGCGCAATACCGTTAGTACCTGCAACAATTGGCGCTTTGTTTACGAATGGAATGTACGGACTTGTTGGTTCACCAGCCCATAGTGCAACGTTATTCACACCAGACATACGTGATGAACCTACACCCATTGTGCCTTTTTCAGCGATAAGCATCACTTTAGCATTCGGGTGCTTCTTACCAAGTTCAACAATTTCTTGCTGTGCTTCAGGAGAAATCATGCACTGACCGTGAAGTTCGCGGTCTGCACGAGAGTGTGCTTGGTTACCTGGAGAAAGAAGGTCAGTTGAAATATCACCTTCAGCTGCGATGTAAGTTACTACTTCAATCTTCTCTGGTACTTCAGGAAGCTTTGTGAAGAATTCTGCTTTTGCGTAGCTTTCTAGCACGTCTTTCGCAATGGCGTTGCCAGCTTTAAATGCAGTTTCAAGACGTTCTGTATCCGCTTCGTACAGATAAACTTGCGTTTTAAGTACTTCTGCTGCTGGCTTAGCAACCGCTTCGTCATCAGAAAGCGCTAAGTCGATAAGCACTTCTACAGACGGGCCACCTTTCATGTGTGAAAGTAGCTCTAGTGCAAATTCAGGAGTAATTTCTTCTACTTTTTCTTCGCCAAGTACAATTTCCTTAAGGAATTGCGCTTTAACACCTGCAGCAGGTGTTGTACCTGGCAAGGTGTTATAGATAAAGAATTTTAGAGAGTCTTCGCGGTGCTCGTTCGTTGTATCTTTGATTTGAGCAATAATTTCAGACAGCAGATCTGCACTGTCGATTGGCTTAGGGTTAAGACCTAGTTCCGTTTTACGGGTCTCGATCTCTGCCAGATATTCTGAATACAAACTCATAGTGTTCTCTCAGTCTTAGTTTTACTTGGGCGTAGTGTTAAGTCGGTCTTAGCTATACGCATATAAAAGTGGGCTATATTTTAACTGATTTTCTCGCTGCACGTAATGTTTGAAGTGAAATGGAATGAGTACTTTTCACTGTCAGTTTTTATTGACTTTGTACCTTTTCAACCTCTACTCACGCCGTTAAGCGCGGAATTAAATAAAAAAATAACGCTTTCATTTCATTAACTTGCAATAAAAATTAAGGCCCACACCATTTACATTGCGTGCCATACACACCCACTATCTGAATAAATGATAGTGTTGCACTTATGACAGACATTTTTCACACTTATGGTACTACCAGTTCAAATAACACACAACAATAGTGTTCTTTAGGTGCTTTATCGAGGAGATATTCGCATTACTTTGCTATTTTCCCCGTCAGTTAATACTAGGATATTGCCCTCACTATCAACAACGACATCGCGTAATCTTTCATAAAGCGAGTTACTTGCACTATGTGAATTGAGTACCGGGTGCACCTCAAATTTATCGGTCTGCGTGATGATGGCAAATAACTGCTTTGCTTTTAGCGAGGTTACAAGTAAGGTGTTTTGAAGTGTGGGGAACGCCGTCTGCGAGTAGAGTGTCATCGATGAAGGTGCTATAGATGGCGTCCAATTTACGAGTGGGTCCTGCATGCCTTTGTAATGGGTAAAAGGTGAGATGTTTGCCCCTGAATAATCTTTACCTAATGTGACTACAGGCCAACCATAGTTCACGCCAACCTCAATACGATTAAGCTCGTCGCCACCATCCGGACCATGCTCATGTTGGTAGATTTCACCATCAGCGCCATACACCAACCCTTGCGGGTTTCTGTGACCTAGGGTGTAAATGTAGGGTGAGTTTTTAAACGGTGCGTTTGGTAAAGGCGCGCCATCAATAGTAAACCCTATCACCTTCCCTAGATGAGAATTCTGTACCTGCGCCTTTTCTCGATAGTCAAAACCATCGCCTGTTGTAACGAGAAAACCACCGCTTTGTAGTGCTAGTAATTTGCCACCGTAATGTACTGGCGTATCTTTCGATTCATTCACTTCATATACGTTGTGGATATCGCCAAAGCCTTGTTCTAGCGACAAGGTTGTTTTGACGACTGCAAGCCTATTGCTGTCATCAGAACCTTTAGAGTAAGACACCAACACGCTGACGTTATTTGCGCTGTCACCGCTAGAGGTTTCGCTCTCGATAACAAGTAAATCGAGTAACCCACCCTGCCCCTGTGTATAAAGCTCAGGCAACGCCAACGAGAAGCGTGAGCGACTTTTGTCTTCAGTAATAACAGTGACAAATCCATCTCGCTCGGCAATGAGCAGGGTGTCATTGGGCAATATTTCCATCGATTTAGGAAAATGGAGTTCAGATGCATATTCTTCTAGGGAGTACGAATGAATTACACCTTCTGTATTTTCTAATTCGTTGATGGCGCTAGTCTGAGCGAATGCCTGTGCAGTAGTATGGGGTGATAAATGCAGGCATCCCATTGTTATGGCTAAGCCCGCTGTTAGAAAACTCAGTTTCATTAGGTGTACTCATTAATGCGTTATTTATGGTATACCAAAAACAACGCACCATGTTTAGGTAAAAATATGCCGAGCCTCACAAATCGCTTTATTAAACTCATACTGCCTTTCTTATCAGCTTGGCTGGTCGCATTTTTACTCGCCAGTGTTTTTCATTCCTGTTTTGTCCTTTATGGGCTGATAGCAATTGATATTGATATCAACACGGCGTCTGCGTTTTCGATGATCTTTCAAGATATCACGGGATTATTACCTACTTACGGCGTCATTATTGCTGCGGCACTTCTTATTGCGTTCATCTTCGCTCGGTTTGTATTTTTAAGACAACCAACAGCAACCTCGCTCTCAATACTGGTATTTGCTCTTTCTGGCGCAGCTGCGTTCATGGTGATGTTAGCAGCTATGCAACCTATCTTAGATGTAACCTTAATTGCTGGCGCAAGAACCACAATGGGCATATTTGCGCAATGTGCTTCTGGGTTTGTTGGCGGTGCACTTTTCGGCAAACTGAAACAATAAGATAGCGAACGTACCATTAAAATTTATTATGACAATCTATAAGGTAACAAGCATGTAAATAGAAAGTTAACTTTGCTAATGTTATACGATATCAATCAATGTTTAGGAAAATTGCACAATGATAGCGTATCCCGACAATGTCTCTTGTTTAGCCGATTATATCGAAAGCGTTTTAGAGAAATTTGCAGACAAACCTGCGTACACAGCACTGGGCCAAACGTTAACATTTAAAGAGATAGACGAGAAATCCGCTGCCCTCGCCCGCTATTTTGTGCATGAAGCTAAGCTTAAAGCGGGAACAAAAGTTGCCATTCAACTGCCTAACCTTATTCAAAATCCTATTGCGGTTTATGCGGCACTGCGCGCTGGATTGGTTGTGGTTAATACAAATCCACTCTACACCGAACGTGAGATGAAGCATCAGTTTACTGATAGCAACGCCCAGGCCTTGGTTATTTTGAGCGACCTGCTCCCTAAGTTTGATAACATTAAAGCCGACACCAACATTACCACTGTTATTACAACATCAGCTACAGAGCTGCTCGATGCTAAAACAGCACCCGATATTGCTGGCACAATATCAATGACAGCAGCAATTCACATAGGGGCAGATGCACCGAGTTTTGAGCGCGAGAATACCAGTTTGGGCGACCTTGCAATGCTACAGTACACTGGCGGAACAACCGGTGTCTCGAAGGGCGCAGCGCTTAGTCACAATAATGTGTTGAGCAACTGCATTCAAATGCTTGAACGCATAGGCGATGGTTTTAAGGATGGCGAGGAAGTACTTGTGTGCCCTTTGCCGCTTTATCATATATACGCGTTCACTGTTGGCATGATGGCACTTTTTGCAAAAGGCAGCCAAATTATTTTAATCCCCAACCCTCGAGATATAGACGGTTTTATCCAGACGCTCAAACCACATCGTATCTCCGCCTTTATGGGTATCAATACTCTGTTCGTCGGCCTTGGTCGTCACCCAGAGTTTGCCAAACTTGATTTTTCAAGGCTCCATCTGACTATGTCTGGTGGTACAGCCTTAACTCAAGCAGCTGTTTCAATCTGGAAAGATGTGACAGGCAATATGATTACTGAAGGCTATGGTTTGTCAGAGACTGCGCCAGTAGTGTCGTTCAATATTCCAGGTAAAGAAGAGATTGGTACTGTAGGCCATGAGCTTTTAGATACTGAAGTGGCATTACTAGACACTTACGACAAACCGGTTGCCGATGGTGAATCAGGACAAATTGCAGTGCGTGGCCCACAGGTAATGATGGGCTATTGGCAGCGTGATGATGAAACCGCTAAAGTAATGACAGAAGATGGGTTCTTCAAAACAGGTGATATTGGTATACGAACCGAATCGGGTGCAATCAAGATTGTTGACCGCTTAAAAGATATGATTATTGTGTCTGGGTTTAATGTCTATCCAAATGAAATTGAAGATATTTTAACGTCTCATCCAGATGTAATGGAAGCTGCAGTTGTCGGTAAACCCGATGACAAAACCGGTGAGCGAGTGTGTGCTTTTATCACAGTCAGCCAGACTGTAAATCATGATGACATTATCGCATTTTGTAAGACACATCTAACCAATTACAAAGTACCAAAATCTATCACAATATTAGATGAGCTACCAAAATCCACTGTCGGCAAAATTTTGCGCCGAGAATTGCGCTCAGCATAGTCTAATAAAAGCAGCCGAATGGCTGCTTTTTACTTTATAAATCAGTTCATTAATACGAAAGAATAAGTGACGTTTTGTTGTATAACGTCACACTTATGTCTATAACTTAAGTCATTCATATTCAATTTCATTCCCGTATGCAGTCGAAATCGTATTCGTTCAATCATATTGATGAGTTAGTCGCACAGCAATCGTCCATTGTTGAATTTTCGCCTTCTCTTCTTATCGTTTATGCAGCGCCTTCTTTTTTTGAGAATGATGACTTGTACGGTGTGCTCAAAGCGCTCAATGTCAACTTTATTGGTTGTAGCACCGCGGGTGAAATCGTTAATAAGCAGGTATCGAACAATAGTATTTCATTAGTTGCTATTCGCTTTGAAACCAACGCAAAAGTAAAAATTTACACCCAACGCATTGATGACATGTGCACATCGTTTGAAACTGGCGTTGCATTATCTAGCAGCATTGAAAAAGCTGAGTTAAAAGGTATTTACTTACTTTCGCCGGGACTAGGTGTAAATGGCTCGGCTTTAATAAATGGCCTATCTAAGCACTTGCCTGCTTCAATTGGAGTAAGTGGAGGTCTTGCAGGTGATAACGGTGATTTCAACGCCACCTATGTACTTGGGCCTGAGGGTATAAGCTCGTCAAACGTGGTCGCCGTTGGATTTTATGGTGAGCATTTACAGTTCGGGTATGGCGCATCAGGTGGTTGGCGTTCGTTTGGCCCTGCTCGACAAATAACGCGAGCCAAAGAAAATGTACTTTGTGAATTAGACGATAAACCCGCGCTTGATATTTACAAACACTACTTGGGTGAGTATGCCAAAGATCTTCCTTCAATTGGTCTACTTTTTCCGTTTGAGAAATTATCTGAAACAGGTCAACCTACGGGCCTGATTCGCACAATATTGGGTGTCGAAGAGAAAGACAAAACTCTTGTTCTGGCAGGAGATGTCAGTGAACAACAATACCTTCGACTAATGCATGCTTCCAGCGATGATCTTATCGACGGCGCCACTGCTGCGGTAAAAATTGCTACTTCAAATTATTCAGCGCAAGACAGCCACCAACTTGCGTTAATCACCAGTTGCGTGGGCCGCAAGTTAGTCATGGGGGACCGTGTTGAAGAGGAAATTGAAGAAGTAGAGCGCTTTTTGCCTCAAGATACTGCTATTGCTGGGTTCTATTCCTACGGCGAGTTGTGCCCATTTAGTGATGGGGCAAAATGCGAACTGCACAATCAAACCTTAACAATCATGTTGCTGAGGGAAATACTTTGAATTCGCTACTATCTCGTCAATTGAGAAAAGCCTTCAACATAGAAAGCGAAGAGCGACTTACTACGTGGCTAGAGTCACTGAATACCGACAATGACGGGACTACAGATTTATCTATAACGGCGCTAAAACAGGGGTTAGCTCTACTCATTCCTCGTATCAACGAAAGTTACGATTTTCACGAGCGTGATCTTAAATTAAGAGATCGGAGTTTACGTTTAAGCTCAGATGAATTGATGTCTGCTAATCACAAAATTAGAGAGGAAAATCAGCAACAGCAAAGAGTCATTGAAAGTCTGCGTCATTCGGTAAACCAGTTGCTTGTCGAACAAGGTAAACCGCCTATTGACGATGACTTTACGAATCTGCATGAACTCTCGAGCCTGATCCTCGAGCTCATCAATGAACAAAAACGACTGGAGCATAAGCTAAAAGAAGAGCAAGCATTCCATCAGAGTATTACCGATAGTATTGGTGAAGGTATCTATGCGGTAGATGGCAATGGTAAAGCGCGCTTTTTAAACCCGACTGCGTCTAAACTCTTAGGGTGGACGTTAGAAGAGCTTCAGCAGCATCGCTTTCACGATACCGTTCATTATCAAAAAGAAGATGGCACACTGCTAGCGCGCGACAATTGCCCCGTGAATCTAACCACTAAGAAAGGCGAGATTTACCGCTCTTACGAAGATGTATTTACCAACAAACAAGGAAAAATGTTTCCTATATCCATTATCGCCGTTCCTTTGCTTGATAAGGATGGTAACCCCAATGGGCACGTGGGCGTTTTTAACGATATTAGTGAACAGCGCGCAAATGCCCGAAAGCTCCAACAAGCCTATGAAGAGGCGCAAAAAGCAAACAAAGCGAAAAGCGAATTTCTTGCGACGGTAAGCCATGAGATACGAACGCCGATGAATGCCATTATCGGTTTAACTCATTTGGCTTTAAATACACAAGATGCTGATACTAAACACGCTTATCTAGAGAAAGTACAAGGCAGCTCTAGCTCGTTACTTGAACTTATAAACGGCATTTTAGATTTCTCTAAAGTGGAAGCGAACAAAATCGACATCGTTAACGAATCGTTTTCACTTTCAAAGCTCATTGAGAAATTGGGGCCCATTTTTCAAGTAAAGGCCAGAGAAAAGCACTTACAGTTGCTATTTGATATTCGGTGCTCACCTAATACGCAATGCAAAGGCGATAGCGATAAAATTTATCAAGTGCTCGTTAATTTAATTGGTAATGCAATTAAGTTCACCGAAACGGGTTACGTCATGTTAAAAGTAGTGAGAGAACGCCGTTTTGTTACTTTTGAAGTGCATGATTCGGGAATGGGTATTAGTGAAGAAAACAAAGTAAAGCTATTTAACGCTTTTGAGCAAGCAGACAATACCATTTCTAGACGATATGGAGGAACGGGGCTCGGACTGACTATTGGAAAGCGACTTGTTGAATTGATGGGGGGAGAACTTACATTAGAGAGTACGGTAAATAGCGGGAGTATCTTTGCGTTCACGCTAGACTTGTGTGAAGAAGACAACCCTAAAGATATAACGAACAATGCCCCTCTACCAGTTTCAATAAGCGAAAATGTGTTATGCCTTACCGCTGGATGTGAAGTAGAGTTGGGAGTCAGTGTTTTACATGATGCATTAACACGAAAGGGTGTTACATGCAGCACCATTGATATGGAAAGCGAGCAATTGCCTCAATTTGCAGCTCAGGCGATGGCATTCTTGCCTGATAACGATAGGCTCTGGAAGCGCTTTTTAAATTTACTGCGCTTTGGTGACTTTGACCATCTCAATCTTCGCACCATCATCAGCCCACTGAGTAAGCTTGATGTTAAAAAGCGTATGGGTAAGCAGTATAAAGAGAGTTTTAATATACTCGAGCTCCCTTTTACTGACTCAGAATTAATCCCCTGTATATCACCTAGCAATGAGTCACGAGCAACGACTAATGAACAGGGACTAGAGAGCAAATATTGGCGTCGCAAACGTTTGGGCGGTAAAAGGGCGTTAGTGGTTGATGATGATCTTATTAGCTTGGAGATCAGTCAACAAATTCTCATCGACCACGATATGGAAGTAACTACTGTCACCAATGGCGAGCAAGCCCTTGAACTCTGTCAGCACGTGCACTTTGACGTAGTACTTTTAGATTGCTTTTTACCCGGCATTGATGGATTTGACGTAGCCGAAAGGTTATCACAAGCTGACAACTGGTTTACTCCCATTATTGCCTTAAGTGCAGATGAGTCTTCTCAAGGTCGACAACGAGCCTTGATAGCAGGCATGTGTGAACACCTTGTAAAGCCCGCTACCCCCGATGAAATTGTCCACGCCATCGATATGCACATTCATGCTGGATACAAGGAAGTGAGCGCTACGCATTGTGATGACCCAAAGTTAGACCGAATGCTGCAATTTTATAATACCTACCGTCAACCCACTATTATGACCAAGCTGTTAGATTTAATGACAAAAGAGGACATTAACAGTACCTTGCTTGACGATTTATTAGATGACGCAATTGAAATTGGCGCGACGACACTCGCTTTGTCATTAAAGAATATTTTGAAAGGCCCCTCTATAAAGCATCTCACTTTCGCAGAACGCGTATCAGTGATGTCAATGCAACTTGATACCACCTTTCGTTTAATTGCACACTCTATCAACATGAAACACACTACGCACGTTGAAGGAACCTATGATAAGACGAGCGTTAATGGACTCATCGACTCCATTGTTGAGCTGCTAAAGGCGTATGACGCCGAAGCCATTAATCAAATAAATCAACTTGCTAACGACATGCAAGATACTGAATTTAGTCACAACGTTTCAGGCATTAAACAAAGTGTAGGGATCTATGATTTTGATAGTGCTCTTGATGCAATGTTGCAACTAAGAGAAGACATTAACCATGAGTGACCATAGTAGAGCAGGTCAGTCCGATTTTAGTATACTTATCGTGGACGATGAACCGGCGAATATCGACATTCTTTTGGGGATTCTAAAGCCGTACTACAATGTAAAGGTAGCCCCCTCAGGCCCTATTGCGCTGAAAATAGTACAGCAGTTTCCCCCTGACCTGATTTTACTTGATGTAATGATGCCAGGGATGGACGGTTTCGAAGTATGCCAAAAGCTTAAAGCTGATCCCTTACTTTGTAAAATTCCCATCATATTTGTAACGGCCCTTATCCAAGGTGAAAACGAAGAGCGCGGTTTCTTGGAAGGTGCCGTCGATTACATCACCAAACCGGTATCACCTAGCATTACGTTAGCGAGAGTTAAGACTCATCTTGCCCTCGCTCATCAAATGCGTACTACTGAAAGCTTAGTGCAAAAGCGCACAGAAGATTTATTAAGAAGCCAACAAAGCGCAATAAGCATGTTGGCAGCTGCGGGCCATTATAATGATACCGACACTGGGCATCATATTTGGCGAATGGCAGCTTACAGTAAATGTTTAGCACTTAAATGCGGATGGTCTTACGAGCAAGCGTCACTGTTAGCACAAGCTGCACCGATGCACGATACGGGCAAAATTGGAATTGCAGATAGCATATTAAAAGCCCCCAGAAAACTGACCGATGATGAAATGGAGATTATGAAAACCCATGCCACTATTGGGTATACCATTTTATCTCAGTCTGATACGCCTTTATTTAAGATGGCAGCTGAAATTGCTTTATATCATCACGAGAAATGGGATGGCTCAGGTTACCCAAAAGGCTTAACCGACGAAAATATCCCCCAAAGCGCGCGAATAGTGGCGATAGCGGATGTGTTCGATGCGTTAACCATGAAGCGCCCATACAAAGAGCCTTGGAGCTGTGACGCTGCTTTTAGCTATTTGGAGAAGAATGCCTGCAGTCATTTCGACCCTTGTCTTGTTGACGACTTTCTTGATGCTAAGACAGAAATTTTGGCGACGAAGGAATACTGGGATAAATTGGAAAAAGAAGGCACTTTACCGTCTATTGATAACTTTCTTCCACAGACGGTTTACTAGTGCAATGAGCGGTATTTACGAAACACCACGCTCAAATAAAAAAAGGTCACCATTTGGTGACCTTTCTTGTAATTATTAACAGGGCAAAGACTTAGCTTGCACCTAGCTCTTGAGCAATCGCATCAGCTTGACGCTTTTCGCCTTGAACGAACTGCTTCCACTGCTGTGCCATCGCGCGGCTCTTCTGGTGTTTTTCAGCCTCAGCTAACTGATTAAGTGCAAGTGCATATTGCTTCTTATTATAAAGTGCCATGCCCTTGATAAGGTAAACTAGACCAGGGTTGCGCAAATCACCTTTTTCAACGGCGCGATCGGCTGCTGCTATAGCATCGTCAAAGCGCTCTTCATTAAGTAGAATTTGTGCAAGTTGCGCATCCAATTCACCGTCTTCAGAAAGCTCTGCTGCCTGCATCATTACAGGAATAGCTTTATCTTGCTCTTTCGCCAATGACCAGCTTTGACCTAAGAACTTTAAGTTACGCAGATTCTTTTCAAGTACACCTTCATTCATGGCCTGCTCCATCAACTTTGCACCTTTGTAAGGTACGCGGTGATAGTAATAAAGCTGCGCCATGTTAAAGATGTCAGCTGATGTTTCAACGAAGCCGCGCTGATACGCCGTTTCCATGATAGCAAGCTGCTTGCGTTCTTCACCGAGTTCGCCGTACATACCAGCAAGCTGGATCCAGTACTTAGGCTCGTCGAACAACTTCACCATTTTAATTAGAACGTCTTTTACCTTTTCAGGCTGTTTTAGTTCATAGAAAATAGCGCGTTGAAGTATTAACCAACCTTCGTCAGGGAGCATACCTTCAGCTTCATGATCAGCAACCGCTTCTGAAATCCAAGTGGATGCTTGCTCATATTGCTTATTTTGATAATAAGCCTGCGCTTTAATCACTTTGTTTTTAACTGGAATTGGGCCAGCATTCAGTGATTCCCAACGCTCAAGGTACGTGATGGTTTCGTCGTAGTTACCCTGCATTAAATGAAGCTGGGCTAAACTGAAAAGCGTCGTCATTTCAAACTTTTCAGGAATAGGCTGCTGCTCAACGACCTTGGCAAACGATTCCAACGCTTTTGCATAGTCTTCGTTGTTGTAGTAAATGAAACCGAAAAAGTTGTACATCATGGCTTTTTCATAGGCATTCATAGAGCTAGATTTGTCTTCTACCTCTTTAAGAATTGCAATGGCTTCTTCTACATTACCCGCTTCATCTGCCGCTGTTTGTGCACGAGCTAGCTGCTCATAAACCTTGCCGCGTAACGTAGGCACACGACGGGTTTTCTTTTCACTGGCTTTTTGCTCTTGGGCTACAGCGTCAGTCGCTACCAACATGCTAGGTACAGATACCACGGCCGATGCAAATGCAAACGCCAGAGCACTAAGCAATGTATTCGTCTGTTTTCTCATCATGTTCTGTTACCCATCAATTTGGAACGTAATACGGTTTTGAACACCCGATACTTCGGTAGCTTCACCATTTACCACACGAGGCTTGTATTTAAACTTCATTGCCGCATCAATTGCCGCTTGTTCAAAAATACCTTGTGGGTTGGCTTCAACTACGATTGGATCGCGCACCGCGCCTTGTTTGGTTACCGTGAATTCAACAATAACAAAACCTTCAATACCGCGCTGAAGTGCACGTCTTGGGTATACTGGCGCTACCTTAACAATTGGAAGGTACTCGCCGTCACCAGACTCAAGGGCCAAACCACCCTCAAGTGAGATGTCGTCGCCCACTTCAGCACCAAAGTCCATTGACGTACCTTCAGCATCTGGTGAAGGTGAGTCCATTTGAGGCTGCTCCATTTGTGGGGGCGGCTCTTCAGGCTTAGGTGGCTTTTTCGGCTTACGATCTTTCTTCTCAACCTGTTCGTCCTGCTTAACGCGAACAAAGTCAAGCACGCTTCCCTTAGGCGGTTCTGTTAGCGCGCTGCCACCCATCTTGATAAGCGATTGCATCAAGAAGAACAGGCCTAACGTGATCGCAAGGGAAATAACAAATGCGATTAAATATCGTGGCATGATTTATTGCTCTTGGGCTGCAATCGAAACATCGTAAACGCCAGCGGCTCTCGACGCGTCCATAACCTTAATCAGTGTTTCTGTTGTGGCTTTTTTATCAGCTTGAATAACAACAGAACCCTGTGGGTTTTCTGCGCGAAGACGCTCGATGTTCGCCTGTACTGCGCGAACGTCGATACGACGCTTATTAATCCAAATTTCGCCTTTATCAGAAATAGCGATAAGAATGTTAGCGCGATCCTTTTTCACAGCCGTTGCTGCTTCAGGACGGTTAACATCGATACCTGCTTCTTTCACAAATGACGCAGTCACGATGAAGAAGATCAACATGATAAATACAACGTCCAACATGGGCGTCATGTCGATGTTTGCTTCTTCCTCATCGACTAGGTTTTGAAAGTGCTGCTTCATAATAAATACCTTACCTTAATACCGCGTTGGTATTAACGTTGAATAATCAATGCATCCTCAAGATGCGTGCGTTCTGACTTAACCATACGAGTTAACCACGTAGCGGCGAATACGCCTGAAAGTGCGCCAACCATACCCGCCATTGTCGGGATAGTTGCTTTCGATACACCTGAAGCCATTGAACGAGCATTACCTGAGCCCGCAATTGCCATTACATCGAACACTTCAATCATACCGGTTACCGTACCCATCAAACCCAGCAGCGGACAAAGCGCTACCAACGACTGGATAATGGGAATGCTGCCGTTTAGGCGCATGGTCAGTTGTGAAATTGTTTTCTGACGTACTTGTTCAGCAAACCAAGAAGAGCGATCGGCACGTGCAGTCCACATTGCAATCGCGTCTTTCTTTGCTTGTTTATGCCAAACCATCAGATACAACGCACGCTCGAGGATCAAAAGCCACATAACGAATATCAGCAGACCGATGACCAGGAGAACCTGGCCACCTGTTTCTGTGAAATCGCGAATTGCTTCCAGAAACTCGATCATGATTAGCCTCGCTCAGCGCGCTCTGCAATTACGCCAGACGCTTGTTCTTGTAGGATGTACACGATGTTCTTAGAACGCGTGTTAAGCATTGCATAAAGCAGTGTCATTGGAATCGCTACAACAAGACCTAGTACTGTTGTTACAAGTGCTGTTGAGATACCACCAGCCATCAATTTAGGGTCACCCGTACCGAACAATGTGATTGCTTGGAAGGTGTTGATCATACCGGTTACTGTACCTAGTAGACCCATAAGCGGTGCTACAACAGAGATGATTTTGATAATAGTTAGGTTGCGACCTAGCTTAGGCACTTCGCCCAAAATCGCTTCAGTTAGGTGAAGCTCAAGTGCTTCAACATCAGCGTTTGGATGCTCGTCACGTACTTTAAGTACACGGCCAAGTGGGTTGTTTGTGTTAACTTCTTTGCTCTTAAGTTGCTTATTAACCTTCATGCGGATAAGCGACAGTGATACAAGACGCTCAAGCGCTAGTAGTAGACCAAACGCACCAACGATAAGAATGATATAACCTACTGGACCACCTTGCTCTACACGCTCTTGAAGGTTAGGCGCTTGAACAAGTAGACCTAGAATAGAGCCACCCGTTGGATCGATACCAAACTGAACCAGTTCACCGTTCGAGCCTTGTAGCTCAGCTGCAGAGCTCATGTAACGGTCAGCAGGCTGACGTACAAGTTCAGATACAGTGCCTGTTACACCGTTGTACTCTAGGTATTTACCATCAGCAACAAGTGCGAAAGGACCTACACGCACTACAGACTTATTCACTTTCTCACCACCAGCTTCAACAACGTCAGTTGTGAAAGTGGTTACTTTGCCTGCTTCTGTCATTTCACGCTGCATTTCAAACCAAACGCGCTCAATTTCTTCAATTGACGCTAGTTTTGAACTTGAACCCATGTCTTGCGCCATCTTATCAAGAAAGTCAGCACGACCTGGGATTTGTGCAGAAACCACAGAGTTATAGAATTTATTTTTAGTGTCACCAGCAATTTGCTGCAATACACCGAAAAGCTCTTTAAGTGAACCAAGACGCGTATCTAGCGCACCGTTAAGGTCAGCTAATTTAAACTCGTTTTCTTCGAATTGTGTTTCAAGCTTTTCAGATTGCGCAAGCATCTGGTCACGTTTTTCGCGCGTTTCGCGAAGAATACGGTCTTGCTCAGCGCGCTGTGCTTGGAAATCACGCTCACGCTGTTTGTTTTGCTCTGACTGTGCGAACTGGCCTTCTTCTAATTGCTTAAGAAGCGCATCCAAGTCCATTGCACGGTCGCTTTGTGCGAAAGCACCAACGCTGATGCTAAGGGCTGCTAGACCAACAGCGATACGTTTTACTGTGTTAAACATTCTCATCAACCTCTTAGTCTGTAATTGCCACTGGCAGCATTAGCAAGTCTGGAGCAAGTTGCTTCTTCGCCATGCGCAGACCTTTAGTAATTTGTGTACGGTAGCTGCTATCAAGCTCTTCCCACTGACGGGTTTGCTTGTTCCAAACACCTTGCATGCTTGCATCGCGTGTTTGATACATTAGCGCTGTACGACCAAGACGTAAGAATTCAACGTCACGCTCTTGACCGTTAATTGTATGAATACCGCTATACGCTTCCATTGTGCGACCGTAGTCCATTTCTACTTGGTATGCTTCCATTACGCGACGGAACTTTTCAGATGCGGCAACATCAGCACGGTCCATCATAGCGCGAAGATCGGCAACGCGGTTGGCACGCTCTTCTGGAAGGAAAGGTACGTCAAGTGCAACAAATTGCTCAAGACCATCAATCATGCGCATCATGAGTGGCGTGATTTGACGCTCAACGACAGACACTTCATCGATTGCAGCGTTTAGGTCAGCCATTTCTTGTTCTTGGCTATTGATCTGCTTACGAAGCTGAGTGTTATAAACCTCAAGACCTTCGATTTCTTTCATCAATGTTTTGAACTGTTGAAGTTTGCTGTCAATTTGATCGGTAATACCGTTGATTTTCTCTTGCGATTTTGCCGCTGACTCGTTTATTTTCGCTGCCTCATCGACAACGGGTTTTAAGACTTCATCGTCTTGTGCAAGCACTGGTGTCGCAACTAGCGCACCTGCAACAAGCAAAGCATTGATAAGCTTCATACATTCAAACCTTTAAAGTTAAAAGAAATCGGTTTTATCCGACTATAAATTTCTGCGCGTAGGATAGGAGTTTTCTGTGACAGTTTTATTACAGGACTGTCATAAAACGATGACTGTCAAAACATTCAAATGACATCAAGGACATACAAAAAGGCCCAGTGTAAAACTGGGCCTTGGTAAAATTAGAAGTTATAAGTAATTGAGGCGTTAAAACCTGTACCTACCGTCAATCGACGAAGGGTTAAGCCTTCCTGCTCAATTTCTTTTTCATCATCCAGAATGTTCTGTACACGGAACTTGATGGTGGTATTGAAATCTGGGTAATAGGTGTAAACCGCATCCAACGAGTGGAAGGGTTTCTCGATACCATCTTCAAAACCACGCACACCTGGTGCAATAATACGTTCACCAAATGAGTTGTATACCAATGATGCAGAGTGCTCACCGTTATCAGAGTCCCAACCTAATTGTAGGTTAGCCACCCACTCAGAGTGACCTACCAAGCGACGCTGATTGTTGGTGATTGTTGCCGTTACCGTACCACCATACGCTTCACGTGCTTGTTGCGAGAACAATGATTCTTGGTCATCAGCACCGATTGTCACTTCAGAATCTGAAAGTGTCATATTACCCGACACAAAAAAGTTACTGAAATTATCACCGATGAACGCTAAGTCGTGTAAGAACTCAAACTCGATCCCGTACAACTCACCTTCTTCACCGTTTGCAGTAAGTAGCTGTGGTACACCTTCACCACCGTCAAACTGAACCATTTCAATTGGGTTTTCCATGTCTTTATAGAAAAGTGCAATTGATAGGTTGTTACCCTGTGACATGTACCATTCCCAACGGAAGTCGATGTTTGTCAACTCCGTTTCCACCAATGACGGTGAACCACGTACTAAGAACTCAGTTAATGGGTCAATAAAGAACGTAGAACTGATGTCACGAAGATCTGGACGAATTAGCGTCTGAGATATATTGAAACGGTATTGCATCTCTTCGCTTGGGATATACGTAAATGCCAATGAAGGAAGTACATCAGTTTCACTGTAGATGCTATCTACGATGGCAGCAGTATCATCAGCAAACGTATCAGTATGTTCAACGAAAGGAATAGATACTTGCTGGAAATCTTCGTAACGGAAGCCGCCACTTACACGGAACTTCTGATTAAAGAAGGCGTCTGCCATGAAGTAACCCGCTGTTAACTTGGTTGCAGCAGAATACTTATCGCCCGCACCTGTATTATCTTGGAATACAGAACGTCCTGTTGAGCTGGTATAGAAGTCATCGTTATAAATATTTTCAGGTGAGAAAATATCGCTTAGACGACTGCCCGCTTTAAAATCACTTGCAATACCGAAGTGACGGATCGCAAGGTCAATGTTGTTACCATCACGGGTTTTATCATAGTAATCCATACCCGCTTTAAGTTCGATATCATAACCTTCGCCAAAGAAAGCCGTAGACACGTTAAAGCCATATGTATCAGATTCATCATAAAGTACTTGGAACTGACGGTTCAAGTTAGTTCCTGGCGTATCATCAAGACGCTCAAGGGTTAGCGTGCCATTGTCATAAAACTGCTGGAACGTTACTTCCATGATGTCTGGCGCTTCACGTGATGCGCGACTTGTACCTACGTACCAATCGAAGAACACACCGTCTAACAGGTTTAAGAAGTTGTGCGTACCTTTTAGCTGTGAAGACACCATTTCACGCTCTTCGAAAATGATATCCATACGGCGGAATTCTTCTACGCCAGGATCTGATTCACTTTCGTCGAAATAGAAACCATCACGCACGCGGTCGCGCATGTCGTGTAGGATCATATTTACAAGCTCAACCTTATGGTTGCTGTTGTACTCGTAACCTACGTTGAACATACCGCTCCAACGAACGTTTTGTTCCGTTGAAATCATGTCTCGGTATTTAGTGAAACGCGGGTTCTCTTGACCGCCACCAATATCATTACCCAATAACTCTTCAGCTACTGTCCACTGGTTGCTGTATGACACTGTCGCAAGGAAACCAAGTACAGAATCGTTGTCAAATACGTAGTTGTTTCCAAGGGTCGTACCAATGCTGAAGTTTGGATCGACAGACTTGCTCTGTGGACCGATATCCCAGTTGAACGAGCTTAAAATGTCCTGTGTTTCAGCGAGTGTTCTTGAACGGTCGCCTTCAAAACCAGCTGAACCATTTGCTGCTAGACCCGCTTGGATGATGTCAGGCAACGCGCGCGTACCGTCATCACGACCAGTCCAATCATCACCGCCACCAGAGTAGAAAACGCCATCATCGCTGTTTTGCGTGTTCCAACCTGCACCTAAATTCACATTGAATACGAATTCCGTCGGGATAGATTTAGTGCGAATGTTTACGTTACCACCACCAAAATGACCCGGCATGTTAGGTGAGTACGACTTTTGTACGTTCAAGCTTTCAATGATAGTTGAAGGGAATAAGTCAAGCGGAACAACCGAGCGCGTCGGATCCGGGCTTGGTACTGTCATACCGTTTAGCTGAGTACTAGAATAACGCTCACCCAAACCACGTACATAGATAAATTTGCCATCAACAAGCGTAAGACCTGTTACACGACGAAGTGCCGCTGCGGCATCACCGTCACCGGTACGAGAAATTTGTTCAGCACCTAAGATATCGGCAACGAACGCCTGATTCTGACGTTCCTGAAGTACCGCTGTCGCTGTACCTTTAAGTCGCGTTCCTGTGGCAACAACTTCTTCGATCACCTCATCTTCAGACTGCTGTGCTACAGCAGAAAGAGGCAATGCGCTTGCACCTAGAATTGACGCGATTGCCAACGATAGTCCACCGACTTTAAACGCTGACGATTGATTATTTTTCATTATGGAAACTCCTAAGGAACTGTAATCAGGTAGCTGCTTTAACACAAAAGCTAAGGCGCAATTACGCCTTAGCTTTGTTGTGTATTGCAATCACTTATTAGTCTTGTAGACCAACTGTTACCCAACCCAGTGTCCAATCAGATTCACCATCGAACGCACCTTGGAAGTCTGTGCTATCGAAGAATGAATCTAATGTTGAGGCATCGAAACCTGAGCCTAGTAGAACCGAATCACTGCTTGGTGTGTAACCTGAATCACCAAAGCCAAGAGCGTCAGTATTCGCTAGTACACTATTACCTTCTTGACCTTCGAACCATGCTTGCGTAGTGCCACCATCAATTGTGTCAGAACCAAATGCGCTGGTTGAAGAGCAAGCAACTGTTGAATGTGTAACCGTTAGTGAACCCGCTGCTGCGTTAGCAATTGACTCGTCGCCATTAACACGTAGACAGTTGCTGTACGTATCGCCACCAGTCACAACTAGGTTCTTAATAGTACCTGCTGTACCGTTGCGAAGACGTACGCCGTTAGTGCCATCAGAACCAACGATTGTCACGTTAGATACTGTTGGTGTAGTTAGCGGGTTCCAAGAAGGGTTATCTTCGTTGTTGTCTGCTTCAAATGCGTTGTCGCCACCAGCAGAACCCTGCTTGATAACTACGTACTGTGCTTTACCTGTCCAGCCGAAAGACCAGTCTAGAGAGTCATCACCAATCGCAGTTAGTACGATGTGGCTAACGTTTACTGTACCGCCGAAGAACTCAACACCATCATCAAGGTTTTCGTGAACTTGTACGAAGTCAACTTCAGTACCACGGCCAACACCCGCAAATGAGATACCGTTTAGCTCATCACCAGCTGCTAGTGCTTTACCCGCGTGCTTAACAATAACGTAGCGAAGTGTACCTGAGTTATCATCTTCGTCTGCGCCGCCGTAAAGACCTGCGTCACCTTCTGCAGCAACACCACAGTTAGCTAGCTCTTCATCAGACGTATCAGCATCGTCACCTGTGTTACATAGGTTAGTAGGTGCATTACCTAGGATAACCATACCGCCCCACTGACCAATTGCAGTCTCGCCGCCAGTCATGTCTTCAGAAGACGTGAACGTGATAGGTAGCGTAGCAGAACCGTTCGCTTCAATTTTAGAACCGCGGCGTACCACTAGGAAGTCATCACCGTCTTCACCGAATACTGTTGTACCACGTTGAATGTAAAGCGTTGCGCTGTCGGCATTGTCGTTACCCACTGCAGTACGACCTTTGATTAACCAGTGAGCATCGTTTGTAAACGACACATCAGAGGTAAATACTGTGTCAGCAGCTAGTTGATATACTGGCTTATCAGTAATTGTTGGGAAGCTTGCAGACACATCAGTTGCTAAGTTTTGCGCAAATGCGTTAGTCACTTCAGCTGGAATTGTGTCGTTAACTGCAACGGTCCAACCTTCCATCCAGTTATTGTCGCCGTCAAATGCACCGATGTAATCAGTTGCTACGAAGAAGTCATTCTCTTCTGAAACATCTGCACCGTTACCTAGAAGTGGTGAACCAGAGCGAGGCGTGAAGCCGTCAGTAGATAGCATTAATGCATCAGCAGTTAATACGCTGTTGCCTTCTTGGCCTTCAAACCATGCTTGCGTTGTACCGCCGCCAATTGTATCAGAACCGAAGTTAGCACCTGCTTCACACGCTACTACTGAGTTTTCTACCGAAAGCTCACCAGATACCGCGTTAGCAATTGACTCGTCGCCGTTAACACGTAGGCAGTTTGAATAGCCTTCACCTGCAGTAACTACTAGGTTGCGGATATTACCTGCAGTACCGTTACGTAGGCGAACACCGTTCGTTGTATCAGCACCAACGATAGTCACGTTAGAGATAGTAGGCTTAGTTAGAGGCAACCAAGCTGGGTTGTCTTCGTTGTTATCCGCTTCAATCGCGTTATCGCCGCCCGCTGCAGACTGTTGGATATAAACGTTTTGTGCGTTACCTGTCCAACCGAAAGACCAATCTAGTGAGTCATCACCGATATCAGTGAGTACTACGTTACGTACGCTAACTGTACCACCGAAGAACTCGATACCATCGTCAAGGTTTTGGTGTACTTGGATGTACTCAACTTTAGTGCCAGAACCGATACCTGCAAATGAAATACCGTTTAGTTCATCACCGGCTGCTAGTGCACGACCTGCATGCTTAACAACAACATAGCGAAGTGAACCTGTATTGTCTGCTGGGTTGTTACCACCGTAAAGACCCGCATCACCTTCAGCTGCAACACCACAAGCAGTAAGTTCTGCTTCAGACGTATCTGAATCATCACCTGTGTTACATAGGTTAGTCGGCGCATTACCTAGAAGTACAATACCACCCCATTGACCGATACCTGTTTCGTCACCTGTCAGGTCTTGCACAGAAGTGAATGTGATTGGCGCACTTGCAGTACCGTTTGCTTCAATCATTGAGCCACGACGAACAACTAGGAAGTCGTCACCCTGCTCACCGAAGATAGTAGTACCTTGCTCGATAAATAGTGTCGCGCTGTCCGCGTTGTCGTTACCTACCGCAGTACGGCCTTTAATTAGCCAGTATGCATCGTTAGTGAAAGTAACGTCAGCAGTAAACGTTGTGTCAGCAGCAACTTCGTATACTGGCTTGTCGAAATCAGCAAAGTCGGCAGATACGTCTGTTGCTAGACCTTGCTCAAATGCGTTTTGAACGTTAGTTGGGAAACCACCATTAACACCAACTGTCCAACCTACAGTCCAGTCACTGCCGTTAGGGTTGAATGCGCCAATGTATTGACCGCCACCAAGCGCTACAGGAGAAGCTGCCGTAGGGAAGTAACCATTGTCTTCAAGTAGAAGTGCAGAAGCAGCTAATGTGCTGTTGCC
Source organism: Alteromonas sp. 009811495 (assembly GCF_028865455.1). NCBI lineage: Bacteria > Pseudomonadati > Pseudomonadota > Gammaproteobacteria > Alteromonadales > Alteromonadaceae > Alteromonas > Alteromonas sp. 009811495. The sequence continues at coordinate 733,456 of NZ_CP113972.1, read as the reverse complement.
TGATTGACCTTCGAACCATGCTTGTGTTGATTCACCGCCAATGGTGTCAGAGCCAAAGTTATTTGCTGGCGTTTCACATGCTACGATTGAATCAGTGATAGTAAGCTCGCCTGACTCAGCGTTAGCAATTGCTTCGTCGCCGTTTACGCGTAAACAGTTATTTGCCAAAGCAGAACCTGTCACTAATACGTTAGAGAGTACACCAGCAGTACCGTTACGTAGACGTACACCGTTTGTGCCATCAGCACTTACGATTGTTACGTTAGAGATAGTAGGCTTAGTCAGTGGCAACCATGAAGGGTTGTCTTCGTTGTTGTCTGCTTCGATTGCGTTATCGCCACCGTCAGCTGACTGCTGAATGTATACGTTAGTTGCGCTACCAGTCCATCCGAAAGACCAATCTAGAGAATCATCACCGATATCAGTAAGCACTACGTTGCTTACATTTACTGTACCACCGAAGAACTCGATACCGTCATCAAGGTTTTGGTGAACCTGAATGTAGTTAACAGTAGTACCTGAACCAATACCCGCAAATGAAATACCGTTAAGCTCGTCGCCAGACGCTAGTGCTTTACCCGCGTGCTTAACAACAACGTACTCAAGGGTACCTGAGTTGTCTTCTGGGTTGTTACCACCATAAAGACCGGCATCACCTTCAGCTGAAACACCACAGTTCGCTAACTCGTCGTCAGACGTAGTATCGTCGTCACCTGTGTTACATAGGTTTGTTGGTGCGTTACCAAGTAGTACAACACCACCCCACTGGCCGATAGACGTCTCTTCACCAGTAACATCTTGAACCGATGTCATAACAATAGGTGCTGATGAAGTACCAGATGCATCAATCTGCGAACCACGACGAACAACTAGGAAATCATCACCGTCTTCACCGATGATTGTTGTACCTTCTTGAATTGTAAGCACAGCAGCATCTGCGTTGTCGTTACCCACTGCGGTACGACCTTTGATGATCCAGTGCGCATCGTTGGTAAGTGTCATGTCCTGTGTAATCGTTAGGTCTGTATCTAAACGGTAAACAGGCTTGTCTGTAATTGTCGCTGAGAATTCGCTTGAAACGTCAGTAGCTAGGCCCAAAGTAAAAGGCGTATCTACGTCAGGCGTTGTTGGCGTAGTAGGTGTTGTAGGTGTAGTTGGAGTTGTTGGTGTAGTTGGCGCTACAACCTCATCACCTTCATTGATATTGATATCACCGCCGCAGCCTGCAAGGACAAGTGCAGTCGTGATTGCACTTACCTTAAATAAGTTACGAATTTCCATTAAATTCTCCAGATTAATTTAGTACGGATTTTAAGGTTTCGTAGAGGTTAAAGGAGATCAGTGACATTTTTGTTACAAAACAAAAAACTTAGCGATTTTATTTGAACTTTTTGAAGTTTAGTCTAGATGACAAACAAAGTTATTAAAAAACAATAACATGAAAAAAATTAGAACAAATAACAAACAGACTTCATGCGTTATTTTCGCTAATTTTTTGTTCTAAACCACTTGGTTATGACAGTTTTATGACCGTTTAGGACAGGTTCGGCAAAATGAATGCTATTGGTATTAGGGTCGCCATTGGCCAATAAATTATTCCAAAACAGCGCCATTCCTTTGCGCGGTTGAACAGCTATATTGAGTTTGGTAAATCGCGTGTGACCGCCGCTACAGTCATCGTTAAGATATACCATACACGTCCAGCTGCGCTGCCCCCGTGTAGCACAATGCTCAATATACTGTGACGTGCCGGGCGGAAAGAAATCGTAATGAGGCTTGTAATATTCACCTTCGTTGTAATGTTGCGCTTGAATAACTTCGCGCTCTCCTACGCCTAACTGAAGTGTGCTCACAATGCGCGCATCAATTTCTGTTACCAATTCGTTATCGATAAACGCTAATTCACAGGTTGAGGAAGTACGAATGTTGTCTGCACTTGACGCACCAGCTAACTTTGACGGCGCCAATCTATCTTTCGATAAGTTAACAATGGCATCACACTCGTTAGCACTTAAGAAGTTTTCGATGCTATATAACTGAAGCTCACTAGGGCTTACCAGCGCTCTAGCATTAACGTTGCGCGTTACTGCACTTGCGGCTAGGCGTTGGTAAAAATCGGTGTCTACATCAAATTTGTGAGTACTGTTTAAATTACTACCCAAAACCTTGCGAATAGTGTCACTAGAAAAGCCATTTTCACTTAAAGTATTAATAATGTGTTGAACGGGTGTACCACCAAGTAAACACTTAAGCACCCATTGTTTCCATTGCGCTGACATCGCACTCATAAGTAATTTTACCTTACTACTCAAGCAATCGACGCTGCCTTACTAGCACGTCGTCTCGAATAGGAAAGTAACCATCTCTCACAACCTGTCGCTGACCTTCCCGCGAAAGAATATAACGAAGAAATTCTCGCTCCAATGTCGGTAGTGGCTCACCCGGTTTTTTATTGATAACGAGGTAAAGAAAACGCGCAAACGGGTAAGTCTCATTTCTTACACTGTCTATGGAAAGTGGAATAAGCGTATCTAACGACTCTCCTAATGGCAATGCGCGCACCCCTGCTGTTTTATAGCCATAGGCGGCATAGCCAATAGCGCCTGTTCCGCTGGCCACCGATAGCACCACTGATGCAGAGCCTGGTTGTTCGTTAACGGTATTCTTAAAGTCGCCATCACATAGCGCCATTATCTTAAAGAGCCCGTAAGTACCTGAAACCGAATTACGACCATATAAGCGAATGGGTGAACGGTATTCTATGTCATTCACGCCAAGTTGAGACCATCGCTCTATCTTATCACTACCACCACAATAACGGGTCTCAGAGAACACTGCATCCACCTGTTCTAGCGTCATTCCGGTCAGCGGGTTACGTCTATCAACGAAAATAGCGATAGCATCCATGGCCACTTTCAATACTGTAGGTGGGTAACCGTGAACACGGGTGAAATCACGAATTTCGCTGGGCTTTAACTCACGGCTCATAGGACCGATAGTCGCAGTACCCTCAATAAGCGCTGGAGGTGCGGTTGACGAGCCCGAGGCTTGAATTTGAAAGCCAACTTGCGGATAGAGTGTTTTAAATTCTTGCGACCAAAAGGTCATTAAGTTAGCGAGGGTGTCAGAGCCCACCGAGGATATTTTCCCTGCAACCCCAGGAACGCGTTCATACTGGGGCACATCATACGCTTGCTGCGCGGCGTTTTGATTCTCTAGTGCAGTGTTGTAAGTAGCAAGAGCATGTGAGTGAATAAATAAAGGCAACAAAAGAAAAATTGCAGCGAACCAATGGCAGCCGTGTGTGTTTTTTCTTGTTTTATCCGACATCTACTCTCCTGCCCTGCTACACATTTTCAGCAATTAATTCACTGTCTAGTACAAAAGAAAACTTACTGCCTTCACCAAGGGTACTAGCAATATCCAATCGCGAATTATGATGACTAAGTACATGTTTTACAATGGACAGACCTAATCCCGAACCACCTGTTTTACGAGAGCGGGCCTTATCCACGCGATAAAATCGCTCGGTAAGCCTATTTAAATGGTTCTGCTCTATACCATCACCATTGTCGATGACAGAAAAGTGTACGCCGTCAGACTTGCGTTGCCAGTACACATTAATTTCGCCACCCGGCGGCGTATAGTGCACCGCATTGAAGACTAAATTTGAACACGCACTGCGAAGCTCAGTTTCAACGCCGAACACATAAAGCTCTGGGTCAATGTGAAAGTGGATTGTATGCTGCTTTTCCTTGTTCAAAGCTTGTGCTTCTCGCTCAATTTGTGACAAAACAGCAGGAATATTGACTACGTTTTCGTAAATACGCTCTGAGCTTGCCTCAATGCGCGATAGAACCAATAAGTCTTCAATGAGATTTTGCATGCGGTGTGTTTGCGATGTCATCTCTTTCATCGCTTTGTGCATGAACGGGTCTGAATCTTCGTCCACCGGCAAAATTTCCAGATAACCATTGATTACCGTTAAGGGTGTTCTAAGTTCATGAGATACATTGGCCACGAAATCCTTACGCATTTCTTCTAGTTGGGAAACGCGGGTAATGTCCCTGGCAATTAAAAGCAGATGCTCGTCGCCATAAGGCATTATACGGTATTCAAACGTCTTATTCGGATTGGTTGGCGAAGGCACTTCTATTGGATATTTATAATTACCTGCGTGGAAATACTGGATAAACTCAGGGTGTCGCAGCAAATTATCGATTCGCCGGCCAGAATCTTGAGGCCACTTCAGCCCAAGATCTAATCGTGCAAGGCGATTACACCAGATAATACAGGCTTTAGAGTCTACGACTACTGCAGCATCAGGCAGAGCCTCAGAACCTTCACGAAAGCGCTTTACAAGTTCACCGAGCTCTTTGCGCTTGTTTCTATTACGGCGCTGCAGGTAGTAAATACCCTCATAAATGTGCTCCCAAACACCGCGTACAGTGGGAGGCGACATCTTTCGGCTGTGCCATAGCCAGCGATTAAGCTTATACAGATGCCAGTAATTAAACAGCAAAAGTAGCGTGGCACCTACTGCAATAGCCACTAACATGTCATCCAAGTACCACCCCACCAATGCAAAGACCAAAAGGAAAAGCACTAGGCGTAAAGAACTTCTCAACCAAGAGAATGGGTAGTACATGAATTAACTCGTTTTATTGTAAGACGTAAATAAAAGGGAACGGTGCACAGCACGCCATCCCCTCAAGCTTAAAGCTTAGTGGAAAAACGGTAACCCGCCCCTCTCACTGTTTGGATCATAGCATCATGACCGTGGCGAGAGATAGCTTTGCGAAGACGCCTAATATGCACATCTACCGTTCTGTCTTCTACATACACGTTTGTACCCCATACATTATCAAGTAATAGCTCACGGCTATATACGCGTTCTGGGTGTGTCATAAAGAAGTGCAGCAATTTAAATTCTGTAGGCCCCATGTCTAACGGCTCATCATTTGCCATAACGCGGTGGGATACTGGCTCAAGTTTAAGGCCGTTAAATTCAATAGGCTCTTCACTTGAAGTCGGTGTAACACGACGCATTACTGCTTTAATACGCGCAACCAATTCTTTCGGTGAGAAAGGCTTAGTGACATAATCATCAGCACCAGCGTCTAGACCGCGGATTTTATCTTCCTCTTCTCCACGGGCCGTTAGCATAATAACAGGGATATCCCTTGTGAACTCGTGCTGTTTAAGGCTCTTCGCCAACTGCACACCACTTCCTCCTGGAAGCATCCAATCCAATAGAATGAGATCCGGATAAGGCTCACAAATTTTTTCCTGCGCGATGTCGAAATCTTCAGCCTCAATAATATTAAAGCCAGACTGCTCAAGCACAAACTTAAGCATTTCACGGATAGGCGCTTCGTCCTCAACCACCAACACTGTACGAGACATCGATATTTTCCTGGTCATGTTAAAACGCCGTTATTATTAATGCGGTCTGTGACAGTTTTATTAAAACGATTACATAATTGTGTCAAGTTGAAGACGTAAATTTGTCAACACTGCAGTGGCACTACAGAAATACGAGACTGCACAAACTAGACTATTGTTTAACCAAAAGTTTATATTCAGAATCTTGTTTATTAAACCGTTTACGCATATTCTTGGGAGTGTATTGAGTAATCGATTTGGAACAGGGGTGTGTTTATCGATGGCTGCCGTAAAAACAGGGTTGTCTAGGAAACTCTTAGCGAGAGTACTGTCGGTGTATTTTTCATTGACACTGATTGTGACCGTCGGGCAGATCTTTACTGAATACCTTAGTACCAAAAACCATGTTGAGGGTGAGCTACAAACCCTCAAAAATACCTTTTCATCCAGTCTTACCCGAGCACTTTGGGAACTTAATAACGATCAAGTACGTGCCATCGCGGAAGGTCTGATGTCTTTACCTATTGTCGAAGGGTTACAAGTGCGTGGCGAGAATGGTAACTATATTGCGGAATACGGTATTCGCGCGCAGCGCTCTCCCAACCCTGTTGATAGAGAAATGATAGAAGATCACTCAGGTGGGGTCTTCAGCTACAGCTTCCCTTTGGTGTTCAAATTTTCAGGCCGTGAATCTACGGTTGGTGATGTAACCCTCTATTCAAGTTTCGATACGATATTTAGTCGTATTGAAGTGGGTGTGTTTTTCTTAATTGGCAACGCGTTAGTTAAAACAACTTTCCTAGTATTTTTATTTATGACCGCATTTAGAACCATGCTGTCAGAACCCTTGCAGAACATCACCGAGCAAATGGGCAACTTCGACCCTCAACATCCAGAGGAGAGTAAGCTCAGCATTAAATTGGACGATGACAATGAATTACTCCAACTTAAAGAGTCTTACAATCAGGTTATTGATGACTTAATTGTATCCAACAAACGGCTTCGTGATGCACAAGATGAGTTGACCCTGGCCAACAAGAAATTAGACGACCAAAACCTTATTCTTGAGCAGGAAGTAGCGAAAAAAACAGCATCACTTTCACAAATCATGTTGGATTTGGAACAACAGAAAGATGAGTTGATCGCCCACCAGCGCGAGTTACGTCAAGAGAACGAAAACCGCCAGTATATTGAAGCTGAACTGCGAAAACGCAACGAAGAGCTTGCCAGTTCGATGGAAACACTGCATCAAGCGCAAGAGCAGCTAGTAGAGTCAGAACGCATGGCATCGCTTGGTGGTTTGGTTGCTGGCATTGCGCATGATGTCAATACACCACTGGGCGTTAGTGTCACTGCGGCGAGTTTTTTACAAGAGCGTTTAACCAACTTAAAAACAGATTTCGAAGATAAAAGTCTTACCAGTAAAAACATGACAAGCTTTATTGATGAAGCAGAGCAAACAGCGTTTTTGCTTTTGAATAACCTTGAAAGAGCGTCTGACTTAATTGCAAGCTTTAAACGGGTTGCTGTGGATCAAACCAGCGAGTCGGTTCGTGAATTCGTACTCGGTGATTACATTCAAGAAATCATTCAATCGCTTCAACCTAGCTTTAAACACACAGAGCATACCATTACCGTTAATTGCCCAGAAAACCTTGTGGTGAATTGCGCACCGGGCGCCATAGCTCAAATCGTCACTAACATGGTAGTGAACTCTATTACGCACGGCTTTGAAGATAAAGACGCTGGCACTATTAAGCTTGAAGTCACAGAGCAAGACGGTTATGTGGTTATCGACTACTGTGACGATGGACGAGGATTGTCTCAAGAAGAACTTGATAAACTGTTCGATGCTTTCTACACCACCAAACGTGGTGAAGGTGGGAGTGGCTTAGGTACGCATATTATGTACAACTTGGTTACCCAGTCACTCAACGGTCAAATTGAGGCTCACAGCACAAAAGCACAAGGCCTTCGCTACATCATCCGCTTTCCGTTAGGCGCGAGCACTGAGAACGCCTAGCACACCCTAACACTCACTGTAATTCCAATTGCACCAAGGGGCGTACATTGCTACGCTTGCGCCCCCTTTTTATAAGAGACAGCTTACACTATGTGGTTTAAAAACGTTAAAGCCTATCAGATTACTCAACCACTATCGTTAGATGACAGTGACCTAGAGCGCGCATTAAGTGAAAATGCTTTTCGTCCGTGCGGTAGTCAAGATCTTGCCACTATGGGGTTTGCCTCACCGTTCTCACAGGCGGGAAAAAACGGCACTATGTTTCACGTAGTCCAGCAGCGTTACTGGATAACGCTAAAGAAACAAGAGAAAATCTTGCCCAGTGCCGTGGTTAACGCTGAACTTGAAGAAATGGTGGCCAAAATTGAAATGGAAACCGGATCACCTGTTGGCAAAAAAGCAAAAGCGGACTTAAAACAAGAAATACAGACACGTTTGCTGCCCCAAGCCTTTACAAAGAATAGCTATACACATGGCTACATTTCACTTGCCGATAATCTCGTAGTTGTTGACGCATCTTCAGACGGAAAAGCAGAAGCCTTTTTAGCAATGGTGAGAAAGGCGATAGGCTCTCTACCCGTAGTGCCTTTTACCCGTAGAAGCCTTCAAAGTGAATTAACGCACTGGGTAACAGAAAGCACACCTGAAGGGGTAAGTCTTTTAGAAGAAGCTGAATTTAAGTCTACTGATGATACTGGAAGCGTGATCCGCTGCAAAAATCAGCCGCTAGACAGCGAAGAGATCACCATTCACTTAGATGCTGGCAAACTCGTTCAAAAAGTCGCCTTTGAATATGCAGAGTCTTTAACTGCTATTATTTGTGAAGATGGGGCTATCAAACGCGTCAAGTTCACCGACCGCATTAAAGAAGAAACCGCAGATGTGCCAAAAGATCAGGTTGAGGCGCGCTTAGACGCTGAGTTCGCGTTAATGTCTGCAGAAATTACAACACTGCTTAACTTTTTGCGTGACGCGTTAAACCTTAACGATTCAAGCTTGTAAGTGTTCTACGAAGGGTAGTGAATAACCGCAATAAAGTGAGTTTCTCCTACCTCATCTCGATAACCGTGGGGTTGGTCGGCGTGCAATAAGCACTGCATACCTTCCTCATAGGTTTTCCAGCAACCATCCTGCAATATACTTAAACGACCTTTAGTAACATGAATATGTTCAGTTACACCGACTTGGTGGGGCGGTGAATGTTGCTCGTGACAATCTGAAAGTCGCAGCTCAAACATTTCAAATCCCGTTGTCGCGTTGTAACCAAACAAGGTTTTCACTTGCATGTTTGGGTCGTTAACAAACCTATCTTCATCGGTGCCATTTGTTGTCGTTGCTTCACTATTTTCGCTAGCCAGAAACGATGAAAATGAGGTGGCTAAGCCCGCGGAGATTTTCCATAGTGTCGCTATCGTTGGACTTGATTCTCCTCGCTCGATTTGACCAAGCATTGCTTTTGACACTCCCGTGAGTGTGGCCGCTTTGTCTAGAGACAGGCCCCGCGCCTTTCTTAAGTCTCGCAAACGCGTAGCAATGCGATGAGAAAGTGGGCTTGTAGTATTTCTCGACATACCCCTATTAAGTCCTATTCTTTTTTACTTGTGCGTTATAGCGCACAGGTGCTATTTTATTATTTGTACGTTATAGCGCACACATTATTTTTTGTCGAGCGATGATGATCTAGCAAATAGGACAGTATTTTTATGGGCCAGTGGAAGTTTAGTCATGTTAGTGCCGGGTTAACTGCGGTAACCGTTGGCTATAGCAGTGCAATCGTTATCGTTATTGATTTGGCGAGACGTGCTGGGGCAACTGAAGACATGGTCGTCAGTTGGTTACTGGCACTTGGATTGGGTATGGGTTTGACGTGCATTGTTTTTTCTTGGCTTACTAAGATGCCTGTAGTAACAGCATGGTCGACACCCGGTGCAGCTTTTTTGTTAACCACGGTTGAGGCTTACAGCTTACCTGAAGTGATAGGCGCTTTTGTACTATGTGCCCTCTTCTCACTTATTACCGCGCAAAGCCGCGTGTTGTTGGAGCAGATAAGTCGCATACCTTCAGCGATATCATCGGCCCTGCTTAGCGGCATTTTGCTGCCTATTTGCTTGGCGATCTTTAGCGATGTAAATAACTCGCCAGTATTAGTAGCGCTTTATCTTGCGGTTTATCTAATAGGAAGCCGCTGGTTTGCGCAGTACCTTATGCTGGTATTACTTCTTTTGTCTGTCGGCCTCAGTTTTTACTTACAACCACAGACCTCACTATCTTTTTCGATGCCAACACCGGTATGGGTCACTCCTGAATTTAGTCTCTCATCAGCGGCTGGACTAGCGTTTCCTCTTTTTCTGGTGACCACACTGTCGCAAAACTTACCGGGCATTGCTATTCATCATGCCCATAATTACAAGCCTGATCACAAGCCAATATTATCTGGTATCGCCATTACTCAAGGCCTTCTTGCCCCATTTGGTGGCTTCACATTTAATCTAGCCGCAATTACCGCAGCCTTATGTATGGGCGAGCACGCTGGCAGTAACAAGGAACAACGCTACAAGGCAGCCATCGCAGCGGGTGTGGGATACTTATTCATGGGACTTATTGCGTCGATAGTTGTAACGCTTTTTGTCAGCATGCCAACTACTATTATTCATTTGCTTGCAGGGCTTGCGCTTCTTGCCACATTGCAAGGTGCGCTTTCACGTAGTATGGAGGTGACAGAACATCGCGCGCCAGCAATGCTAACATTATTATGTACTGCGTCTGGATTCAGCTTATTTTCTATGACATCCGCTGTGTGGGGGCTGGTTCTTGGCTTACTGTTACTCTTTCTACAAAAAAGCCGATGCTAATACATCGGCTTTGTGCTAAACAAGAAAACGACCTTGTTATAGGAAAATTTGTTTTGCTGCGCTTGATAGCTCTTCAAATTCGTCAGAGTGAAGTTCACCCATATCTTCCACCACACCACGCTGAATAGCCAGATTTAGCACCGCGTCTTTTTGGCTGTCAATTGCACCTGACAATGCTGCGCCGACGCGTACAAAATCAATATAGCTAAGAGATTCTGGAATGTAGCTTAAATCTTTCCAATTTTTCGCAACGTTAACGAAGGTATCGCCAAAGCTCCACTCTTGCATGATACTAGCGCCAATGCGACCTGCTAACTTATCTATCGCCACTTCTAAAAATGACGGGTTGGCAAATACTTCTGGATGACGTTCAGCTTCAGTGAGAATAGGCAGTACACCAATGTTGTGAACCAATGCTGCCAATGTCATTGTATCCATGCTCATTTCACGTTTTTTTGTGCGCGCGATATAGAGTTGAAGTACAGCCATTGAGTTCGCAACAATATTCACAGTACTTGCCCACTCTTTTTGCAAGTACTTAGCAACAACGTCATTTTTTGAAACGAAAAGTTGCTCCATTGCCAGTGCCGTAGAAATATTCTTAATTTGTCGCAAACCAATTCGAGTTACAGCCTGACTAATCGACGTGACTTTTACGCTACGTCCCATGTAAGCACTGTTAGCAATTTTGATCATACGTGCCGTTAACGAAGGGTCTTGACCAATAACGTCGCCCATCGCATTTAAGTTAATATCAGGATCATCTGCTGCTTTTCTAACTTTAAGCGCGATAGCAGGAAGTGTAGGAAGGACGAGTGTGTCATTATTTATTTTTTCAACCAAAATCGTCGAAAGCGCGTTCTGTGTAGACATATTTTCTACCCTTAGAAAGTTCCTTGTAGCCCGAAACAGGCAACGTGTTGCTAAATCATCTACCAACCCAAAAACAACGAAATAACATCTACTTGTTTTCGGACATCACTATGTATGCGGTCAGCCTTATTCGCGTGTATTTATTCAACAATACGAATTGTACAGGCCATTTATTCTTTTAGTATTTCTATCACCATACTATAGTAGCGATAGAGTTTCGACCAACTAAATTGCAAACAAAACAGCATATTTTTCAAGCAGAGTAAGCAAAGTTGACGGTTGGTGCTGCTAGCCTACAAGACTTTTATTACGATTTGTTGTTTCTCTGCTTATTCAACCGCTTGTTACTTTAGTACGAGTATAGCTAACACATGGCAAATCACTATTGATATCGCGCAAATTTTTTTCATACTTTTGTATGAAATCAAACGCATAGCATGTCAGTATGAATGTATTAGTTGGGAAGACCCCGAATAAACAACAACCGTTAAGAGTTAATATGAAAATTACAAAACTAACGACTATGACCCCTATCGCTGCGGCGGTAGCTGGACTATTTTTGCTTGGAGCCTGCAGTAAAAGTACAGAGACCACACAAACTGAAAGTACACAAACACCGGTTGTAACTGAGCAAGCATTGCTTGTAGATACAGCTCGCTTATCGATATATCACCCGGTTGATTTAACCAGTGACCTTTCACACCTTAGTGAAAATCAAAAACAGATGCTGTCGCTGCTTATCGACGCATCTCAAATTATGGATGATCTGTTCTGGCAACAAGCGTTTTTCGAAGATAAAGCGACTTTTCTAAATACAATAAAGGACGACGCAGTGCGTCATTTTGCCACAATCAACTACGGCCCATGGGACCGTCTAAATGGCGATACTCCTTTCATCAGCGGGTATGATGATAAAGCTATGGGCGCTGAGTTTTACCCCCATGACATGGATAAAGCAGAATTTGGCACCGCGAGCTTTAACGATAAAGCGGGTCTCTATTCAATGGTTAAACGCGACGAGGCAGGAAAGCTTTACGCAGAACCCTATTCAAAAGCGTTTAAAAGCGAGTTAATGAAAGCGTCAGATCTGTTAAAGCAAGCATCAGCACTGGCTGAAGATGAGAGCTTTAAGCAGTATCTTCAATTGCGAGCAGAAGCCCTACTGACTGATGACTACCTTGCGTCAGATATGGCTTGGATGGATATGAAAAATAACCCAGTAGAGTTGGTTATCGGACCTATTGAGACTTACGAAGACCAACTGTTTGGCTACCGCGCGGCATTTGAAGCCTACGTACTCGTAAAAGATTTGGCTTGGAGTGAAAAGCTTGCTAAATACGCGGCATTTTTACCTGAACTACAACAAGGCTTACCTGTTGCACAAGCCTACAAGGCTGAAATGCCAGGTTCTGATGCAGACCTTAACGCTTATGATGTCATTTATTACGCAGGTCACTCAAATGCTGGCAGCAAAACCATTGCGATTAATTTGCCTAACGATGAGCGCGTGCAACTCGAGAAAGGCACTCGCCGTCTACAGTTAAAAAATGCGATGCAGGCGAAGTTTGATAACATCCTCGTGCCTATCGCTAATACACTGATTGTGCCAGAGCAGCGCGACCACATCACCTTTGATGCTTTCTTTGCCAATACTATGTTCCACGAAGTTGCCCACGGGTTAGGCATTAAGAACACATTGGATGGTGCAGGAACAGTACGTGGTGCACTAAAAGAGCATGCGTCTGCATTAGAAGAGGGTAAAGCCGATATCTTGGGCTTGTACATGGTACAAAGCTTATTAGAAAAAGGCGAAATTACAGAAGGTACGCTAGAAGACTACTATGTTACTTTCATGGCAGGTATTTTCCGTTCCGTGCGTTTCGGTGCAAGTTCGGCCCACGGTAAAGCCAATATGATCCGCTTTAATTTCTTTGCACAACAAGGTGCATTTGAGAAGACACAAGACGGTTTGTATCGCGTTAATATGGAGAAGATGGGCGCAGCAGTTGAAGCGTTATCTGAGCTTATCCTAACACTACAAGGTGACGGTGATTACGATGGCGTGGCCGACCTTGTAGCAACGATGGGCGTTATTAAGCCAGATTTAGCATCTGACCTAGCGCGTCTTGAAGCCGCGAGTATTCCGGTAGACATTCACTTTAACCAAGGCAAAAAAGTATTAGGGCTTGGTGACTAAGCGCAACAGTTTAATACATTACAAAGCGCCACATGCTAAAGCATGAGGCGCTTTTTTATTGCTTGAATGCTTCCTTAGTAAGCCAATATCGCGAATTGTTTATCGACGCCTCGTTACTTAAATGAGGATTGGTAAGTTCAAAAAATGTTGCCGCCTCAAATTGCGATAATGGGAATAAATGGGATGTTGAAGGGTGATTTTTCATGTAATCCATCAGTAACCCATTATCAATCATGTACTCAAGTCCTTGCTCGAGCGCCTCAGCTAACCAAGTGTCACTTTTACGCGTGTAAAAAAAGATGGTGAACGGGTAATGAATAATGATTTGGTTTGATACGATAAAATCGGGAAAGATAGATTTCCACTCTTCTACTTCAGCGGGTCCTTCGTGAAAGCCTCTTGGAAAATAGTCGCATCGGCCTGTAGCCAACAACTCAAATAAATTTTCATGTACTGGCGTATCAAGAACCCGCAAACCTGCCCCTTTCAATATTTTGGTATCGGGCCAATAAGTACCTTGGCAGGCAACCAACTCCCTAAGCTCATCTAGCGAGTGAATATTGGAAAAGCGTTCCGCTTGTTTTGATAAAATAATAAAACGTCTAAACCCCATTAGTCCCATGTCTAGTGGAATGCGTACAGCGTTAAGTTCTTGCTCAGTTTGACTGTCTGCACCTGTCCAGAACAAATCTAAATTGCCTTTTTGCATTTCGACGATTGCTCTTGCTTGGTTCATGTGAACAGTGGGAGTGAGTTGAGGTACATTGTTGCCCAATACAAATGATAGTGCTTGATTGGCTAAACCCACATAGTACTCATGAGCAATGTCTTTTTCCGAGTACGGTGCAGGTATTCTAAGTGCTTGAGGGATTGATGAATCGTTGGCCAAGACGCCTAGGTTAGGCGTCATCGAAAGTAAACAGATAAACAGTCTGGTAAGATGCAACGCATTCATTCTCTGGATCGTTTTCTACTATTCATATGAAACGGCTCCATAAGATTAGCGCTATATACCCTTGATTACCACCTTTAGCCTTGTTGAAAAAACGGTATTGTAATAGTTAATTATTTACTCTACATGTTGTTTCATATTTTCGGTATAAGGAGGCCAACCTAGTGGCTTTCCAGCTAAAACGTGTAAGTGTATGTGATACACCGTTTGCCCACCGAATTCATTGCAGTTCATCACTGTGCGATAACCCTGCTGTGCAAAACCATGCTCGGCTGCTACTTTTGCTGCTACATACGACAAATGCCCTACGACTTCGCGATCTTCTTTAGCAATATCATTAATGGTTGCTATCGCCTTTTTAGGTATCACCAAAAAATGAAGTGGTGCCTGAGGGTTTATATCTTTAAAGGCAAGTGCTAATTCATCTTCATACAAGATTTCAGCAGGAATTTCTTTGTTGATAATCTTGGTAAAAATTGTTTCCGACATTATTGATTTCCTTATGATTTTTCAGGGCGTATTTTATGCAAAAACAAACCATAGCAATACAGCACCTAACGCAAGGCGATAGATAACAAAAGGCAACATGCCAATACGCGATATCCAACTCAAAAATAGATAAATACACAAATAAGCGCTCACGAAAGAAAACGCTGCGCCGTACAATAAAGCAGACCAATCTACGGCTTCATTGGCATTTAATAAATCAAGTGTTGCAAGTAGCCCAGCCCCTAAGATGACGGGTATAGAAAGCAAAAAGGAGAAACGCGCACAGGCTTCCCGTTTTAGCCCAAGCATAAGCCCGGCTGTCATGGTTATACCTGATCGCGAGGTGCCCGGAATGAGCGCAAGCACTTGTGCTAGACCTATAAATACCGCTTGCTTAAAAGTAAGACCTTCAAGTTCTTGCTCTCGCTTTGCGGTTGCATCGGCGTACCACAGTAACAAACCGAAAAGAATAGTCGTTCCCGCAATAACCAGTGCCGTGCGGGCGTTATCCTCTATCCAGCCTTTCATTAAAAAGCCGATTATCACTGCTGGAATAGTCGCAATAATGACATACCATGCTAACTTACTATCTGTTGATTGCTGTTTAGTAAACCCTTGAGTTACCCATGCAACTGTCATTTGGCCGATTTCTTGACGAAAATAAATCATGACCGCAAGTAGACTTCCAACGTGCACCGCAACATCAAACGCAAGCCCCTGACTCACCCAGCCAAATAGTTCAGCGGGTAACAATAGGTGGCCTGAGCTGCTAATGGGTAGAAACTCTGTAACGCCTTGAATAATTGCCAGAATTATAATTTCAAAAAGTGTCATTCCTTTGCTTAACTCCACGTAAAGTCAATAGGCCGAAGCTGTTGTTTTTGTTTATCGAATGCATCCCACATTTGGGCATAGGTTTTTTGTATTTCTGGGTGACGCTCGTTAGGCACAAGCTCAGCAAGTGGCCAGAGTACGAACGCGTTATAACAAATTTCTTCTCTGGGTAGCACTATAGGTTGCGTAGTGACTTTACTGTCATAAGTCAGCAAGTCTAAATCAAGCGTGCGCGCGCAGAACTTTTTGTCACTGTGCACGCGTCCATTTTCTTTCTCAATGGTTTTCAATGTTGAGCATACTGACTCAATATCCATCAATGTGGTTGCCCTCGCAACCAGATTGTAAAACGGACTACCATTGAACCCTACCGCTTCGCTCTCATACACTGACGATACGCTGACATCGTCAAAGTGCTGTTTTAGGGCCGATAGTGACCGGCGGGTGTAATGCTCTCTATCAATGTTTGAGCCAATACTGATAAGAATAACGTGTTTGGACATTAAGACTGCTCTCGCCTCATCTCAACCGCAACCGTTTTTGCATTGGGCAAGATATCCGGCTTAACAATCTTCAAGGTAATAGCAGCAACTGAAAACTGTGTTAGAACGGCATCCATCACTTTACTGCCAAACGCTTCTAATAATTCAAACTGACTCTCTTTACCTACATTGACAATACATTCAGCCACTTTTGCGTAATCGACTGTATCGTTGACATCATCAGATTGCATGGCTGCGCGCAAATCGACATCCAAGATAACATCAAGCAATAACTCGGTATTGCGAACGCGTTCCCAGTCATATACGCCAATGAGAGTGTCGACTGACAACCCGGTTATATAAATTTTTCCCATGAATTCTATCAACTTATGTTATTGCTAAGCGCTAATGTGCATTAACCAGTGTGCATTAAGATACAGTGGACTTATGCTCATACGAACTATTGTACCTCCACGTAAACGCTATCCAATGTTTGTTTAGCTTTTTATTACACAATTTAACCAAGCAAATTAACGGCCAAAACAATTTAAAAGCTAAAAAATAAGCGGTTAAAGGTGGTATATCACGTTTGGATGGAGTAGCTTTACATGCATTTACAGCCTGTCATCTATATCGCATTAGCGTCTTGCTCGGTATAGCGATAGGTATTTTGCTAACCGCAGCAAATTTGCCACAACTATAACGCTGTATGATAACAAGGGGCAACCAATGATTTCATTAACCATTTTAATGATAGCGGTCGCTTATCTTTTCGGCTCACTGTCCAGCGCAGTGGTGATCAGTCGCGCATTTGGTTTACCTGACCCCCGCACGGCAGGCTCTAAGAACCCAGGTGCTACCAATGTCTATCGATTAGGAGGGCGTATTCCGGCCCTGTTAGTGCTGGTAATGGATATTTTAAAAGGCACGATCCCTGTTTATGGCAGCTATTTTCTAGGCATTGAACCCGTGTTGCTCGGCGTTATTGCCATTGCTGCGTGTCTTGGTCATATCTTTCCACTGTATTTCGGTTTTGAAGGTGGGAAAGCCGTGGCAACTGCATTTGGCGCTATGCTACCTATAGGTCTAGATTTGGCGGGCTTATTGATTCTATGTTGGATTGCTGTGGTATTTTTGACCGGTTATTCGTCGCTTGGGGCTATTTTAGCGGTATCGCTTGCCCCCCTATTTACCTACTGGATCAAACCTCTTTACACCATACCCGTGGCAATGCTGTCCCTGTTAATTGTCTTGCGCCACAAAGACAACATAGCCCGCCTATTGGCAGGCAATGAAAGTAAAGTGTGGGATAAAGGCAATATTAAAGAGTAAGACCACCACTGAGCACGTCTAACTTGCCATCAATGGTAGTAATAGGCGTAATACCCAGTATTTTAGCCAGTGCAGGGTACAACTCTAAATTGCTAAATCGTGCAATGCGCTTATGTTTTTTAAAAGCGGGGCCTGAAGCAACGAACGTTGCTCCCATATCGGGCAGCGTATTTAAGTAACCGTGGCCGCCTTTGCTGGAATAATTGTTTGCATCATTAACAAAGCGTGCCGGTGGCGCCACTTCAAGAAGAATATCACCTGTTCTTCTGTCTACTTCCATGCTACGAGCAGCGCGCATAGTGCTATCAAGCACCGTAAATCGACCCTTAGCAATAGCAGTAAGTCGCGCTTTTTCATGTGCTATCTCATCTGCGCTAATCTCTTCTCGAGCGTAAATTAATAACTGAGCACCTTCGTTTTCCACAAGAAAATCATCGGGAATATTGAGTGTGTCCACTTCAATAAATTGCGATTCATCAAGTGGCGTCATGCCATGGTCTGATACGACGACCAAGTTAACTGCAATATCTAACGCTTGTAGACGGTCATAAAGTTGCCCTATCAACGCATCGACTTTCTGCACCGCGTGTTTCGTTTTCTCTGATAGGGGTCCTTCATCATGCCCTACCGTATCAGTTAGCGAAAAGTAGCCAGCAATAAACCGAGGACGAGACACCTCTGGTAAATTTAGCCACTGTATTATCTGCTCTACACGCTGTTGATAATCGGCATATTTTGAGTAATGAAAATGATAGGTCGGCAGGGCACCGGAAATACGGGCATCAGACTCGGGCCAAAAAAAGGTAGCGGCTTTTAAGCCATGAAATTCAGCCAGGTTCCACAAAGGTACAGCCGTTATCCATGTACTATCCATTCTACCGTAGCCCATTTTATAGTGTGCATAGCCCCCATCAACGGGGCGAGACTTATCATAAAACCGATTATTTACTATGCCATGGTGCTTGGGTAACAAACCTGTGACTAACGAAATATGATTTGGGAAGGTATTAGCCGGATAGACAGGCGTCATTGCATCAGCCCTTACCCCGTTTTTGGCTATTCGCTTGAGGTTTGTCGCGTCGTGAAGCTCTATGTAATCGTGCCTGAATCCATCAAGAGAAATGAGCACAACGTGTTGTTGGGCATCTTTATTTTGGTGAGTGCCAAGGGGTGAGGTATTACCCTCGCTGGCAGTCTGTGCAGACGCCGACAGACACCAAAAGATGCTACACCAAAAGAAACAACACCAACCCCAAATCCTACTGACTTTTATCGCTTTCATTACCAAACTGCCCTTTTCTTAGTTTACCGCTATCGGTAATTTAGCGTGTTCGAATTTCAATTAAATGGCATTAAGCGTATCAAGAGGCCATCTTGGTTTAGCTTGCGAAGATAAGCCCAGCACTTCGCCTGCTTTTAATCGCTGCATGCCAGCGTAAGCTATCATAGCGCCATTGTCAGTGCAGTATGCCAAACTTGGATAGAACACCTCACCCTTTAGGTCGTTCATTAATGATTTCATTTGTGCGCGCAGCATAGTATTTGCACTAACACCGCCAGCAATAACTAAACGTTTCATGCCGGTTTGTTTAAGGGCGCGCTTGCATTTAATAATAAGGGTATCAACCACTGCTTCTTGAAAGGCATAGGCAATATTCGCTTTTATTTGCTCTGCATCATCGCCGCTTAAGTCTGCGTCGCGAATGGTATTGGCAGCAAACGTTTTAAGACCACTGAAACTGAAATCGAGCCCAGGTCTATCTGTCATCGGACGCGGAAACTTGTAGTGACCTGCTTCACCCTGTTCGGCTAACTTTGCTAATAAAGGACCACCAGGGTAATCAAGGCCAAGTAACTTTGCCGTCTTGTCGAAGGCCTCGCCAGCGGCATCATCTATTGATTCACCAAGCACCTCATA
The DNA here is from genome assembly GCF_028865455.1 of Alteromonas sp. 009811495. Lineage (NCBI taxonomy): Bacteria > Pseudomonadati > Pseudomonadota > Gammaproteobacteria > Alteromonadales > Alteromonadaceae > Alteromonas > Alteromonas sp. 009811495. The sequence continues at coordinate 714,119 of NZ_CP113972.1, read as the reverse complement.
TTGACCTATTCCCTCAACTTTAACCAACATAGAGTGGCCACCAGATACTAATAGGGCAACAAAAGGAAACGCGGGCGCCTCCTCTTCTAACATGGGCGCAAGCAAATGCCCTTCCATGTGGTGAACTCCTACAGCAGGTACATTCCAAGCGTACGCCAGTGAACGTCCAACCGATGAGCCAACCAAGAGTGCCCCTACAAGTCCGGGGCCTTGCGTAAACGCTACGCCATCAATTTGATCTGGCGTTGTATTGGCATCTTCCATTGCTTTTTCAATAAGAGGAATGATCTTGCGCACGTGGTCGCGCGATGCCAGCTCAGGCACAACACCACCGTAATCGGCATGCAGCTTAACCTGGCTATACAATTCGTGAGACAATAAGCCCTGCGCGTCGTCATAAACGGCAATGCCAGTTTCGTCACACGATGTTTCAATTCCTAATATACGCATTGAAAGTAACCCTATTTGCAACCTTTGAACTAAAAAAATGATCTGCAAATTTTTCTGGCGATCTGTCACGATCATCATTATGATCTCGCCGCGATCATAACAATACCCATACAAACTCTAGTGGTTTTTACTAGACTTTATTATGGGTCGCCCACTTGCTAGGGCGCAGAGTTTACCTTTAATCCCGTGTTCATGGAATGCTAACAAAGGGGTAAATGCACAATATTGGCTAATTTTTAGCAATTCATCCTTTACTTTCTCTGTAGATATGATTAGAATTTCGCACCATTTTTAACCCGGGTGGCCTTTTTAGCGCACAATTTTACCCGGATTTACACAGTAAAAGTTTTGAGGTGAGTGTTTAATGCCTATCGTTAAAGTTAGAGAAAACGAGCCGTTTGATGTGGCGCTGCGTCGTTTTAAGCGTTCTTGTGAAAAAGCAGGTGTTCTTTCTGAAGTTCGTCGTCGTGAATTCTTCGAAAAACCAACTTGGGAACGCAAGCGCAAGAAAGCTGCCGCTAAAAAGCGTCATCTTAAGAAGCTAGCTCGTGAAAACGCACGTCGCGTAAAACTCTACTAATATAGGGTTAAGTAACGAGTCTGAAAGGTGTTGCAATTGCAGCACCTTTCGCGTTTCTGGGCCCCTATTTTTTCAGTCGAACCCGTTTGTTCCCATTCAAATGGTTGCATTTGATTTTTAACCTGAGGCTTAATAGGCCATCGATAAAAATAAAACAGGAAGCATCATGGCACTAATTGATGATTTAAAAGAAGCACAGAAAGACGCAATGCGCGCTAAAGAGAAAGTGCGTTTAGGCACCATTCGCATGGCACTTGCTGCTATCAAGCAAAAAGAAATTGATGAGCAAATTACCTTAGATGATAGTGCTATCTTAGCGGTATTAACCAAAATGGTTAAGCAGCGCCAAGACGCCGCAGCACAATATGATGCGGCTAATCGCGATGATCTTGCTAGCATTGAGCGTGAAGAAATTACCCATATTGAAGGCTTTCTACCTCAGCCGTTAACCGACGATGAGCTAAACGCACTTATCGATGAAACGATGACCGCGACTGGCGCGTCTGGTATGCAGGATATGGGTAAAGTAATGGGCGCACTTAAGCCGCAAGTACAAGGCCGTACGGATATGGGCGCACTAAGCGCTAAAATTAAGGCTCGCCTTAACGCTTAAATAGGCTTTTGTACTACGCCTAGTTTTTGTCTAATGCAGAACGATTGACGCCATGTTAATCGTTCTCATTTTATGACTTCCCTGATACAGTAACCGTTGTTTTACGTTTTTGACTTCCCCATGGCCGGAAAAATACCTCGCGATTTCATTGATGACTTACTCTCTCGTACCGATGTGGTAGAAGTAGTAGATAGTCGAGTTAAACTCAAAAAAGCAGGCAAGAACTACCAAGCCTGTTGCCCTTTTCACAATGAAAAATCCCCTTCATTTACCGTTAGCCAAGACAAACAGTTCTACCACTGCTTTGGATGTGGCGCCCATGGAAATGCCATTTCGTTCATCATGGAATTTGACCGACTAGAGTTTGTTGAAGCCATAGAAGAACTGGCGCGCTATCACGGCCTTGAAGTGCCGCGAGAAAAAGGTAGCCGTCCAGCGATGAGTGAGGAAAAAAAGCAACAACAGCAAGACGACTATGCCGTAATGGAGCAAGTTACTCGCTTTTTTCAGCATCAGCTACGACAAAATAGCAACAGCAAAAAGGCTATCGACTACCTCAAGAATCGTGGGCTTAGTGGCGATATTGTAAAGCAATGGGAAATTGGCTATGCGCCCGATAGTTGGGATGCTCTGTTAAAAACCTTTGGTACTGATCCACAACGTATCAAGCAACTCGTGGATTTAAAGCTAGTTAATCGCAACGACCAAGGTCGCACATACGACTTCTTTCGCGATCGTATTATGTTTCCGATACGCGATAAACGCGGTCGAGTCGTTGGCTTTGGTGGTCGTGTTCTTGATGATGGTGGTCCAAAATACCTGAACTCACCTGAAACGCGAATATTTCACAAAGGCAGTGAGCTGTTTGGATTCTATTCTGCGCGTCAGCAAAATCGAACCCTAGACACCGTAGTCATTGTTGAAGGCTATATGGATGTAGTGGCGTTAAGCCAATTTGACATCAATATTGCGACTGCGGCACTTGGAACAGCAACAACGCCTGAGCACATCCAAATGTTAGTCCGCGCCACGTCGCACATAGTATGCTGCTATGATGGTGACCGTGCGGGACGTGAGGCAGCATGGCGCGCGCTTGAAAATGCATTACCAGCTTTAAAGGATGGTGTTCGCCTATCGTTTCTATTTCTACCCGATGGTGAAGACCCAGACACTATGGTTCGCCAAGTGGGTAAAGACGCCTTTATGGGTATGTTGGATAAGGCAATGCCGTTATCTCGTTTCTTCTTTGAAAATTTATTAAAAACCCACAACGTAGGTACCCCTGAAGGCAAAATTGCGCTCAAAAAAGCCGCCATGCCACTTATTGAAAGCGTTTTGGGTGACGATCAGAAACAAATGCTACTAGAAGAACTTGCCAAACATACTGGTGAGTTTGATCGCTTTAAACTGCAACAAGACATCACGCGTGCCAATCAAGGTGCTAAACACGCATTTTCACCTAACCGTACGCAGGTAAACAAACCAAAGCTGTCGCCGCTACGCATGCTAATTCGACTACTATTGGACAAACCTGAACTAGCATCACGCTGCGAGGATGTGCAAATAGGTATTTTTGCCGGCAGCCAAGCAGCAGGAATGGATTTGCTGCGCGATATTCACGCTTATTGCGAGGCAAATCCAAGAGCAAATACTGCACAGCTTGTTGAAAATTTCCGCGGTCATCCCCACTCTACTACTATCGCGAAATTATTGTTACAAGAACACTTGGTAAAAGACGAGGATGCTGAACGGGTTTATAACGACAGCTTCGCTCGCTTACTTGACGGGCATTTCGATAGCCGAATTGAAACCTTAATTTCACGCTCGCGGGTTCAGCCGCTCACTAAAGCGGAAAAAGAGGAACTGACCCTGCTCATGAGGGAAAGGCAGAAAAGTTAACCCCATCTGCAAAGTGAATTTTGTATTGTCTTTTTGTATTTGGCTACTGGCTAAAAATTCAGCCACCAATCTGGTAAAACCACCGCAAACTCTGCTATACTGGCTAATTCGCTGCACGTGTAGGTAAAACCGTGAGGTTAACCTAAAATTGAACAAAAATGCAGCAATGTGAGTAGCAAAGATATAGCCGAACATAACGGGCAGAACCAAACCCGAGCAGATGTGCATCGCAAAATAGTGGTTTACACCAGCGTGGCATCGAGCAGAAGCGGCCTTGATACAAAGCAGTACTACAGCAGATAGGGAACATACCTAAACGTATGTTGTCTTTTCTATTGCAAACTAATTGAATGTGAGAAGTGTAGGTTATATGGCGCAAAGCAAGCAGTCTCAGATTAAACTCCTGATTGCAAAAGGTAAAGAGCAAGGTTACTTAACCTTTGCAGAAGTAAACGACCACCTGCCGCAAGATATTGTCGATTCTGATCAAATCGAAGACATAATCCGCATGATTAACGACATGGGAATTCAAGTTTCTGAATCAGCTCCTGATGCAGATGAACTTCTCATGCAAGAAGCGAATGCCGATGAAGATGCAGCGGAAGCTGCTGCTCAAGCACTTGCTACCGTAGAAAGTGAAATAGGCCGCACTACAGACCCTGTTCGTATGTATATGCGTGAAATGGGTACGGTTGAGCTATTAACACGCGAGGGCGAGATTGAAATCGCCAAGCGTATTGAAGATGGTATTAACCAAGTTCAGTGTTCAGTTGCTGAATACCCTGAAGCCATCACTTATCTTCTTGACCAGTGGGACCTTTACGAAGCTGAAGAGATTCGCTTAAGCGATATAATCTCTGGTTTTGTTGATCCTAACGACGATCAAGATTTAGCACCAACCGCGACACACGTTGGCTCAGAGTTGTCTGAAGAAGAACTCGACGACGAAGATGATGACAGCGATGACGATGATAGTGAAGAAGATGATAGCGGCGTAGATCCAGAATTGGCGCGCGAGCGCTTTGCTGAGCTACGTGAGCAATATCAAAAAACACGCACTGTTATCGAGAAGAAAGGTCGTGCTCACGCTGACGCTCGAGAGCAAATTAACGCGCTAAGCGACGTGTTTAAAGAATTCCGATTAGTACCTAAGCAGTTTGATCGCATGGTAAGAAACATGCGTGAAATGATGGACAAAGTGCGTATTCAAGAACGCCTTGTTATGAAGTTCTGCGTGGTAAATGCAAAAATGCCTAAGAAAGATTTTATTAAGGCATTTGCAGGCAACGAAACATCTTCTGCTTGGTTACATGAAGCAGTTAAATCAGGTGCGCCTTACGCGGCTGAACTTGCGGTAAACCAAGAGGAAATTGAACGTTGTATTAGCAAGATGAACCAAGTAGAACAGGAAACTGGCTTGGTTATCGCAGATATCAAAGATATCAACCGTCGCATGTCGATCGGCGAGGCAAAAGCACGCCGTGCGAAGAAAGAGATGGTTGAAGCGAACTTACGTCTAGTAATTTCGATTGCGAAAAAGTACACCAACCGCGGTCTTCAATTCCTTGACCTTATTCAAGAAGGTAACATTGGTCTAATGAAGGCGGTTGATAAGTTCGAATACCGTCGAGGTTATAAGTTCTCAACTTATGCAACATGGTGGATTCGTCAGGCGATCACACGTTCAATTGCGGACCAAGCACGTACTATTCGTATTCCGGTTCACATGATTGAAACGATCAACAAACTTAATCGAATTTCACGCCAAATGCTTCAGGAAATGGGTCGTGAGCCTACTCCTGAAGAGTTGTCTGAGCGTATGTTGATGCCAGAAGACAAGATTCGTAAAGTACTTAAAATCGCGAAAGAGCCAATCTCGATGGAAACTCCCATCGGTGATGATGAAGATTCACATCTTGGCGACTTTATCGAGGATAGCACGATTATTCAGCCCCTCGATTCTGCAACAGGCGGAAGCTTGAAAGACGCTACACAAGAAGTATTAGCGGGCCTTACTGCGCGTGAAGCGAAAGTGTTACGTATGCGTTTTGGTATCGATATGAACACCGACCACACGCTTGAAGAAGTAGGTAAGCAATTTGACGTGACCCGTGAGCGTATTCGTCAGATTGAAGCCAAAGCACTTCGCAAGCTTCGCCACCCAAGCCGCTCTGAGCAGCTACGAAGCTTCCTAGACGAGTAACGTGGTTAACGGTGAATATGAGTTAAGGTTTACGTAAACCTTCTCTGCTTTGATTAGAAAAATCCTCAGCAAATGCTGAGGATTTTTTTTACCCATAAAAAAACGCCTCTTTGAAAGAGGCGTTTTCAATTCATCTTAACTGTACGCTACATTACACTCTGAACTGCTTAGCAATTGACTCGAGATGTTGCGCTAGGTCAGCAAGTTCGTTACACATACTACCAAGCTCGCCGGAACGACTCGCTGTTTGCTCAGTACGCTGATGAATTTCATCAACATGGCGTACAATATCAACGGCCACAGTGCGCTGGTCTTCAGTATTGTGAGCTATTTGCTCGTTCATCTGATTAATACGACCAATTGTGCTGGTAATAGTTTCTAAGCTACTGCCTGCTTTATTCGCTGTTTCTACACTGCTTGTAGCTTGCTCAGTACCGCGAGACATAACTTCCACTGCAGAATGTGCAGCGTTTTGAAGTTGCTCAATAGTGCTTTGAATCTCTTCTGTCGATTGCTGCGTTCTTGACGCCAAAGTACGCACTTCATCGGCAACTACCGCAAATCCGCGTCCTTGTTCACCTGCACGAGCAGCCTCGATTGCAGCATTAAGCGCAAGTAAGTTGGTTTGCTCTGCAATACCTTTAATAACATCAAGCACAGAGCCAACTTTGTTTGAATCAGCTTCAAGGCGCGCAATAACATCTGCAGTTTCGCGTACATTTTCCGCTAACTGCTGAATGCTGGTCACCGTCTGTTGTACGATTTTGCGCCCTTCGCCTGCAGCGGTTGTAGCTTCATTCGCGTCGTTTGCCGCTTGCGCTGCACTGTGAGCAACGCCATCTACAGAGCCACTCATGGTATCAACTGCGCGTTTTGCGTTGGTTGCAGACTGCTGCTGTACATCAATGGTACGCTGTGTCTCTTCGGTAACGCCTCGCAGATTTTGGGCAAGGTTTGAAAGCGGTAAACTTGCTTCAACTACGTCGCGAACAACACCCTGTAGTTTGTCCATGAATTGGTTGAACCAATAAACAAGTTCACCAATTTCATCTTCGCTTTTGGTATCGATACGCACCGTGAGGTCACCATTTTCTTGCGCTATATCTTTAAGCGAGCGAACCACATCATCAATGCTCTGCTTGATACCACGCACAATGGGAATTGCAGTCGCAAACAATAAAATAGTAACAACGATTGCCAAAATGACACCAGTGCTGATAAGTGAAGTGTTGGCGGTATCGGTGTTTTCAAACGCTTCTTCGAAAGCGGCTTCTTGCTCGTCTCTAAAACGCGTCATCGACGCAATAACACCGTCGTAAGAATTGTTCATCTGCGATGACAACTCGCCTAAACGACTAAAGTCGGCGGTACCATCGATCATCGACTGAGAAACGTCAAAAGCGACTTTAAAATAGTCATCGAACCCTGAAGAGATTCGTGAAATATCAGAGCGAAAATCAGAGCTGATGTTGGCAATTTGATTAAGACCTGATTTAGCTTCTTGCGCAAGGTCTTGTGCTACCGATAACGTGTCTTGGTCACCTGTGGTTACCGCGCTCGCTAGGGTATCTCGCACTTTTTGCATTTCAACCAGCGTTGACGCTGACAACTGGAGCGCCGGGTACTGAACTTTCTGCACCTTTTCCAAGGTAGCGCCGTTATTTAGCGCAGTAAATACAGTAATAAGTAAATAAACAATAAAACTTAGCGCCGCGATCCCTGGAATCAGGAATATCTTCGTCGCAATTGGCATTTTCTTCAGAAAGTTCATCAGCTATCTCACGATTTTGGTTATTTTTCGCTTCCCTATTATCAGGCTAACCTAAAAAATAGTTCTTGCCATTATTTATCTACAGAAACACTAAAAACTTTAGCAAAAAAGGCCTTACACTAAGTGTAAGGCCTTATTTATATTAAAAAACGTAATTAGCACCAATCTTCAGCAACGTCGCATCGTTAAGGTCGTTAAGATCATCTGAGTACCACGTTACATCAACTTTCAACGCAAAACCTGGCTCTACGTCGTAACGAAGACCTGCAGTCACCGCAGACACCTCTAAATCTTGCTGTGTCGCGATGCCAGCAGCAGTTTGATATAGCACATTGTAGGTTGCATCAGTAACTGCATCGCCAGTTGCGATATTGCTTGGCATAGCCGCAACAAGACCTAGTTGACGTGCATTGTCAGCTTCTTCTACTTCGTAAGTAATGTGTGGAGTGAACTTCCCTAGGCGTAGACCGGCAGTGACATACCACGCTTTGTTATCAGCAATAATTGAATTATCAACTTCTTGTTGAGTGAACTCAGCACCCACAAACCAATCGTACTTATCTACTGCTGCCGCCACTTCAAAAAAGCTACCCGTGTCTTCATTTACACTGAAGCCTTCCGCGGTTGCTTGCGCTGGTGCTACAACCGCACCAAACTGATTAAGTGCACTTACAAAACCATCGAAGTCAGCGTTAGCGGCACTAACCTTGGCACGGCCAAGAAGCGTACGCGCACTGAACCAATCGCGAGTAACCTCAAAAGATAGCGCTACAACGTTTTGAAGCTCTAGTTCAGCAGGTGTACCAGAAATTGTTGTGTCAGTTTCAGTACGTCCCGCAGTAAGCTGCACGCCATATTCCCAATCACCAGAAAAGTTAGTGTAGTCAACGCGTACACCATCAATATTATTGAAATCTAGACCGTAAACAGCATCTGGCGGCGTTAACCAGTGGTATGAATAACCGATATCAAGTGATGATGAATACTTAAATAAAGGCACGCGCATACGGCCCGCACTAATATTGGTAGTGTTGCTAAGCGCGTAGGTCATATAGGCCCACTCGAAATCGGCGTCGTAATCTTCGCTACCGCGGCCCACAACCTGTGCGGTAGCAGACAACTTGTCGCTGACATCGCCTCTTACTTGGAGTCCAAATACACTGGCAGGATCGAAATTGAAATCGTCGTCGTAGCCATAAACAGCTTCATCACTGTCTAAAGTCATACCGCCGATAAGGTTTGCAAAACCATTAATTTGAACGTCTGCGAAAGCAGGAGCCGCCATAAGGCCGGCCATTGAAAGAATAGCAATTTTGGTTTTCATGCGTGTTCCTTGAAATTTGAATATGACGGTAAATTAAAACGTGGCAACTACGCGAACGCTGTCGTTCACGGCACTTGCGTCAACATAACCGATAGCACCTGGATTGGCTGCTACTGCTGAGATTACTGCTGCATCGTTTGCCAATGCTTTTGGCGGCTGCCCTTTACCGGTGAAAACTAACTTAGACCAAAATGCAGTTAGTTGAGCAGCTGATTTGTTAAGTACTTTACCGTTGAATTCTTCCGTTGCCGCTTGACCTTCTTCAAGTGCAATAGGCTCAGCTTGTGTACCGCTAGGAAATGCTTTTGCTTTGTTTAAAAATAAACGGCTGATGCTGTCTTTATCTAGTGCGTCGCCATTACCAGGGTGAACAATAACTGCTACTTCAGCAAAAGCTACGTTACAGCATAAGCTTGCTGCAAGTATCCATTTCTTCATGGTGTGTCCTCTCAATTTTGTTGGAATGCTAGCTCTTAGCTCCATATCTACAACACCCTTTTTTATTATTATCGGGTGTGTCGCTTTCTTTAACCTTTCGGCCTAGCTTTGCCTCAAGCAAAGTAAGTATTAGTCACAAATGCCATATTTGCCACTGTGGACTAAAAATATGTATTCGATTTTAATGTTTAAAAATTAGCGACTTATACGAGCGTTTGAATATGGGGCGAAGTTTAGAGGAAGAATGGCGTTAATCAACTATACAATTGTCTAATCGATTTATTTTATGTTTATTAAGAACTATAAGCCCAATGAATGGTTATTAAAAATTGAAAATTAAGTTTTATTTTTCAATACGTTAATTTACTACCTGTAAGCAAATCAAAAATCTAAGCGCACACTGACCGTATAATATTAAATACGTGAATGATCAATATTTATACCTTTACACAACTTAAGTATGAATAAAAAGCGAGCAAAAAAGAAAGTTTCGCTCGCTTAAGTAGAGTATGTTTTCCTTTATTCTCCCTTTTTATAGGGAATTTCTTTCTCAAGTGTATTTATTTTGAGCGTGCGTTGAAGCGGTGACCCCGTGTTTCGAGCAAGCCAACTGTATGCGGTAGGCACTACATACAACGTCATAAAAGCAGAGACTAGGACGCCGGAGAATATAACCATACCAATAACCATTCGACTCTCGGCCCCCGGCCCTGAGGCCAGCACTAACGGTAATGAACTAAATACAGTCGTAAATCCAGTCATTACAATTGGGCGTAGTCGTTGTGCTGAAGCACGTTTAAGTGCCAGCTCAAACTCCATTCCGGCATCGCGAAGCTGATTGGCAAATTCGACAATCAGAATACCGTTTTTCGCCGCAAGGCCTATTAACATTACCAGTCCGATTTGACTGTAGATATTAATCGTCATATCTGAGAAGAACAGCCCTATATACGCCCCAACCAACGCTAGCGGTACCGTTAGCATGATAACGAGCGGATGTACCCAACTCTCAAACTGCGCCGCCAATATAAGGTATGTAACCGCCAGCGCGAGCATAAACACATACACAAATGAGTTGCCTGCTTCGTGATAGAGCTGAGACTCACCCTTATAGTCAATTGAAACATTGTCTGGCAACTCAGTGCGCACAATATCTTCAAGATAGGTAAGTGCCTGCCCCAAGGTATACCCATCAGCCAAATTTGCCGATATGGTTACTGCACGCATTCTATTGTAACGATTTAATTGCGCTGAAGTGGCTTGCTCTTCAAAGGTAAGTAAGTTGTCCATTGGAATAAGCTCGCCAGTACGTGATGAACGCACGTACAAGTTTTCAATGCTATTTGGGCTTCTAAAATCTGCTTCAATCCCCTCAAGAATGACGTCGTACTCTTCCCCTCTGTCGAGGAAAGTCGACACACGGCGTTGACCTAGCATCACTTCTAAGGTGCGCCCTATGTCGCTTATTGATACACCAAGATCGGCGGCTCGATCGCGATTAATGTTCACCAATAGCTGTGGAGATGTTTCTTTATAATCAGAATCTAAACGAATTAACCCGTTATTCTCACTTGCTTTTTCCAGTACCGTATCTCGCCATGCCACAAGATTTTCATAAGTATCTCCTTGCAACACAAACTGTACTGGACGTCCAAAGCCACCACCGGACACCCCACTACGCATAATTGCAAATGCGCGTACATCAGGCACAGCATTTAGCTTGGCACTAATTTCATCCATAAGTTCAAAGGTACTAAAATCACGCTCGTCCCAGTCTGCTGACCCCACAATCGCGATACCTGCATTACCGCCAAAACCCGGCGTTCTCACCAACAAGCGGTTTATTTTTCCACTTTCTCGATAAGGCATGAGTACATCTTCTATTTGCTTAAGGTTTGCCGCATTGCTTTCAAAACTCGCGCCTTCCTGAGCATTCATTAAGATGAAAAAATTTCCTCTATCTTCTTTTGGTACAAATTCGCTTGGCACTTTTTTTGACAACTGGAAAACCGCCACTATTGCGATTGCCAACATGATCAGCATAAGAAGGGGTTGGTGCAGCGTTTTGCCTAAACTGTTGAAGTAGCCATTTTCCAGCGCACTAAATCGCTTATCCATCCAGCTTCCAAAACCTGATGAACGCTCGCGTTTTTTAAGAATTTTCGACGCCATCATGGGCGACAACGTCAATGCGGTAAAACTTGAAAATGCAACGGCCGCAGCGATAGCTAGGGCAAACTCAGTAAACAAACGACCGATATTACCCTCTAAGAAAACTAACGGCACAAATACGGAAATAAGAACAAGGGTAGTAGCAATGACGGCGAAGCCCACTTCTCTTGCACCGCGATAGGCTGCAAGAATAGGCGGTTCTCCCATTTCAATACGACGATAAATATTCTCAAGTACTACAATCGCGTCATCGACCACTAAGCCGATTGCCAACACCATCGCCAAGAGCGTTAATAAGTTAATAGAGAAGCCTAATGCGTACATAACGATGAATGCCGCAATAATTGACACTGGTACCGTAACAGCAGGTATTAAAGTAGCGCGCACATTACCTAAGAAAAGATATATAACGATGACGACCATCATCATGGCAATGGCGAGTGTTTGATATACTTCGTCAATTGACGCTTCAATAAATACGGAAGAATCGTAGCTTGGGACAATGAAAATATTATCAGGCAAGCTCGCTTCAATTTTCTCTATTTGCGCTTTAGCTGCCCGAGCAACATCAAGGGTATTGGCCTTAGATTGCTTTACAATACCCAGACCAATCATATTGACGCCATCACCGCGAAACTCGGTTTCATCGTCTTCGGCCGTTAGCTCTACGTTGGCAATTTCACCCAAACGCACAAGATAACCATTGTCGCCAACAGCAACCGTTAACGCTGCAAAATCGTCAGGCGTCAAAAAGGTTCTCGCTACGCGTACTTCAAAGTTTCTATCTGTCGACTCGACTTCACCAGCCGGAAGCTCTACATTTTCTGCGCGAATAACCTGCTCTACGTCGCTTACGGTAATACCGCGTGCGGCCATGGCATTTCTATCCAAAAACACTTTCATTGCATAGCGACGTCCACCACCTATTTGAACGCGGGCGACACCGTCAACAATCGATAGCCTGTCAACCAAAAAACGTTCGGCGTAATCGGTTAACTCCATGGTGTTAAGGTTGGTACTTCTCAAGTTGTACCACACCACTGCGCTCTCATCTGAATTGGCTTTAGACACTTCAGGAGGATCGGCCTGGTCTGGTAAATTGTTGAGGGCTCGGCTTACGCGCTCTCTTACATCATTTGCGGCAGCGTCGATATCTCGTGATAACTTGAACTCTATCGTAATATCCGAGCGACCATTACGCGATGTAGACGTTACGTTTTTAATCCCTTCAATACCAGAAATCCTATCTTCTAGTAACTGGGTAATACGGGTTTCAACAATGTTCGCTGACGCACCAGTATAAGTTGTTGATACTGAAACAATAGGCGGGTCGATATCAGGGTATTCGCGAAGAGACAGCATCGACACCGCGACAATACCAAAAATGATAAGTAGTAAGTTTATTACCGTGGCAAAAACTGGACGTTTTACCGAAACATCTGACAGTAACATACGCGTCGCCCCTTATCGGTTAAGCACATTAACAGGCGACTGGTCGCGCACGCGAAGTGTCCCTTCCGTTATCACTTCATCACCGCTCACAAGACCGTTAACAATTTGCACCAGCCCAGGACGTCGCTCTCCAATGGAGACTTCTACCTGATGTGCTACATCGTCTTTAACCACGTAAACAAATTGTTTATCTTCAACCGGTACAAGTGCTTTTTCAGGAACAACCAGCGTATCAAGCACGCGTTTTTCTACCGTTACGGTTAATAACATTCCTGGACGAAGGCGACCGTCTTTGTTCTGTATAATGGCTCTAGCTCGAATGGCACGACTGACAGGGTCAAGACGCGTATCGATGTTGCTAATAACGCCTTCAAAATCGACTCCAGGATAAGCCACTGACGATGCTGTGATACGCTGACCTTTGGCAACGCTCGCCAAGTGATTTTCAGCAATACTAAAGTCCACCTTAACCACGCTAATATCGTCTAGTGTTGTTATTGTGCTACCTGGCTGCACAAGCGAACCGATACTGATAACGCGGTTACCTAGTAACCCACTAAAAGGGGCACGAATTTGCAAATCGTTTAATTGTGCTCGGGCGATGTCCAGTTGCGCTTCTAGCGCTTTTACGCGAGCTTGCTGCTCATCAAGTAGCTGCTCAGACGTAGCGTTAGACTGCCGCAAATCAGCAATACGTGAGAACTGGCGTTTAGCTTCTTCAATATTGGCTTTAAGCTCCTCGACTCGCGCACGCTCTTGAGAGTTATTAAGCTGAACGAGCAGCTCGCCCTGTTCTACTTTGTCGCCATCATCAAAATTAATGGCTTGAACCGTGTCAGTAACTTGCGACGTGATATTCACAGACTCATTGGCAATCGTTGTACCAAGCGATTCAATTGTGATGGGAAAGGTTTTAGCACTCACTATTGCCGTTTTAACTGGCGTAGCGCGCGGGCCACTGCGTTGTGCAGCTTCATTCTCGGGTAGGTTTAAGTACACTACAACGCCTGCCAATAGAACGACACCAATTAGCAGTGGCGACAATGAAAATCGTGAAGACATAACCTTTCCTATGGTAAATGGGCGGTAACCTGAACGCTTGTCAGAAAACCGCAAGCACGCAATGCCTAATAGAGACAATAGACTCAAATCAATAAATTACGTACTGTGTTATTATTCTAGAGCGCAAACCCAGCGCACAAAATTTTATTTACGTTAAGTATTTTACCTAAATCGATGTCATTCTTATTTCGCTTATCAGCTATTTTGGCGGTTTTACCGCTTTTTTCATGTACCCCTGATGCTCCTAACGATCCAGTTTGCCGCGTAGCCGAGTCACTCGTACTCACGAATGTGAACCTTAATGTGGGTCAGTATGACGCCGCCGCCTGCATTATTAAAACAGGCAACAAGGTACTAATGATTCGCCACCGTCTGTCTGGAAAACTGGATTTTCCTGGTGGTGGTAAGTCACACAACAATGAGAGCGAACAAAGCTTAGCGTGCACCGCCCATCGAGAAACCTGGGAAGAAACGGGTTTTAACGTTGAAATACAGCAGTTCTTAGGCACAACAGCACGGGGGCTAGCCCTTTTCGGATGTGTGCTTGATGCGGGTTTAGATGACCTACCCAACACATTTGATGCTCCGCCGTGGTCAGTAATAGAAGTCGTAGCACTCGAAAAGGTTGACCCGTTTTTACTCAACCATGATGATTTGCGCTTTTCAGACGACCTCATCCCACTTCGCGACGGTTATATAGCAATTAAAAATAAGCAATAACAACCTCGTAGCATCATCTGTGGACAAAATATTGTTCAACCACATAGGTGTTGGTAAATTGTCGGTATCATTATTAAAGGAGAAGTGACTTGTTCACACTGCCAAGCTTAAACCTTAAAGGCAAAGTGTCTGACGAAGAGTGGCAAACCCGAGTCGACCTTGCAGCATGCTACCGCCTAGTTGCCGATATGCGCTGGGGCGATCTTATCTACACCCATATTTCAGCCAAAGTCCCGGGCACCGATCATTATCTCGTCAATGCCTTTGGCCTTACCTTTGACGAAGTTACTGCCTCGAATCTGGTTAAAGTCGATCTTGAGGGAAACATTCTTGACGACACGCCTTACGGGATTAACCCCGCAGGGTTTACTATTCATAGCGCTATTCACGAAGTACGACATGATGCGATGTGCGTGATTCACTTGCATACCTTGGCGACGATTTCTGTCGCGTCGGTAAAAGGTGGGCTTAAACCATGGAGTCAGTATTCGCTGTTCTCGCTACCATCGTTGTCTTATCACGGTTACGAAGGACTTGCGGTAAATAGCAACGAGAAACGCCGCCTGCAAGAAGATTTAGGCGATACCAACCACATGTTATTGCCTAATCATGGCGGACTCACGTTAGGTCCTACGGTCGGCGATGCCTTTATGCGTTTTTATGATTTACAACGCGCCTGTGAAATTCAGCTCGCATTAATGCAATCGAACGAGGATGTTATTGAGATCCCTCAACCTATTATCGACGGTATATACGAACAAGCCAGTGTAGTGCATAGCGGAGAAACCGGTGGCCAAAAAGCATGGCCAGCTATGCTACGAAAAGCCTACAAACTTGACCCAAGCTTTTGCGAATAGCTTTTAGAACGGAATTACATCATTACTATGAAAGTCACCAAAGTAGAAATATTTGATATTGAATGCCCTAAACGTCCCCAGTGGAATCCTGTGTTTGTGCGTGTATATACAGACGAAGGGCTAACTGGCGTAGGCGAAGCCGGTTTGGCGTATGACTGGGGCCACAGTGCTGCCGCTCATATGATTAAAGAAATTGCAGAAGCCATGCTGATTGGCTTTAATCCTATGAACACCGAATTGTTGTGGTCACGTATGCTGCGTGAAGGCTTTTGGGGATTAGGCGGAGGCCCTGTTATTTATGCGGCAATGAGCGCTATTGATACCGCATTGTGGGACATTAAAGGTAAGGCGCTAGGGCTTCCTGTTTATGAACTGCTAGGTGGTAAGACTAACGGCAAACTGCGCAGCTACGCGAGTCAGCTTCAATTCGATTGGGATAAAGAAGTCACCAAACTTAATGATCCTGCCGATTACGCGCGTGCCACTGAAAAAGCGCTGAAAGATGGCTATGATGCAGTGAAAGTAGACCCCATTGTCTATGACAAAGACGGCAATACCCATTTTGATAGAACTAAGCTATTTACTAAGCCAGAACTAAAACTGTTCAAAGCCAGATTGCAAGCCATTCGCGATACCATGGGTGAAGACGGCGATATCATTTTTGAATGTCACAGCTTATTAGGCGCATCTACCGCCATTCAGCTTGGCGATATTGTTGAAGAGATTGGTTGTTTGTATTACGAAGAACCTGTGAATTACTTAAATTCAAAACTTCACGACAAAGTAGCGAAAAATGTCAACGTGCCTATTGCCGGCGGCGAGCGCTTATATCATCGCTGGGATGTGCGCCCTTATTTAGAAGACCAGTCAATTGACGTATTACAGCCAGATGTTGGATTGTGTGGTGGCTTTACCGAAGCGAAAAAAGTGTGTGACTACGCTGATATTTATGACGTAAGAATTCAAGCCCACGTGTGCGGCGGCCCTGTAGCAACGGCGGCGAGCTTACACCTTGAAACGGCTATTCCTAATTTCTTAATTCATGAACACCACACTTATGCCATTAAGGACTGGAACCGAGAGCTGTGTATTCAAGATCCACAGCCCGTTAATGGCTTTATTGAAGCACCAGATACACCAGGAATTGGTATAGAGCTAAATGATGAAGTGGTTTATCGCTCACCACATATGACAGTAACTGCACTGAAATAAACGTTGTAGTTAACGATTATAAAAGAGATTAAAGCCCGTACCACGTACGGGCATTTAATGCGCACAGCTGTTGCTGTGCTTCTCTTGTAAATTCAGCACAAAGCATTTCATATCCCTGCCACAGCTGTTTAAGCGGCATCCGCCATGTACACAATGGGTAGTTACTGGCAAACATCACCCTATCAACACCGACCGAATCTACCAAGGTTTCAAAACGCGCTTTTGCGTGTTGCCATGACCACTGACGGTTTTGCATTTCAAAACCAGAAAACTTAAAAGCGACCTGCCCAGTTGCAGCAAGTAGGCGTAGGTGATTTCGCCATAGCTGAAAGGCAAAGCTCGCAGCGCTTGTTGGCACGATAGCGCAATGATTAATGGTGAATTTAAGTGTTGGATATCGTTGCAAAATATTAAGTAGGGCCTTAACGGTATGCGGGTCAGTCATATCGGCTTGTACTTCGAATGATAATCCTAAAGTGGCCATACGCGAGAAGCACCATACGGCTTTTGGATTGCGCAATATACTCACTGCCTCGTCATCGAGTATATGACGAAGCCCAACAACAGGTGACATTTGTGCAAGCTTATCGATATGCGCACTCGCTTCAATTGATAGAAGATCGATACAGGCAATGGCGCTAAAAGGCCTTGTACAATGGCGAGCTAAGAATTGAATTTCCCGCCAAGGACGATGGTTATCGAACCCAGCCTCTATATGAACGAAGCCTTCTAGCTGAGCACCCGCTGAGGCTAAGATATCTCGCTCATAAAACCGCTTCGCTATCGTCGGTTTGTCCTCCCAAAAAGGCGGATTGTGAGATTTCAACCATTGATATTGTCCTTCATTAAGGGCAAAAATATGAAGGTGCGGATCAACCCAAGTTAGCGCGTTATATTGCATAGGTGCTTGTCTACTTTAATTTGCGTGGATTGACTATTGCGCGGTATAGCCGCCATCGACAGCATGAAGACTACCTGTAATAAATGAAGCTTTGTCACTACATAAAAAATAAGCAAGCTCTGCCACGTCACGGGGTTGCCCCAGCCGTCCAATAGGCTGTGCAGCAGCCTCTTCTGCAACGACTTCACCTTTATCAGCGCCACTGCGGGCCACGTACTTATCAATAGCGTTGTGAAACAACGGCGTTTCTATGGTGCCCGGGCACACTGCATTTACTCTAATATTATAAGGCGCATAATCTAATGCTGTCGTTTTGGCCATTGACGCCAGCGCCGCTTTAGTAAGGCCATAGGCGAAGGAGTTTCGCTTTCCAACAAATGATTGGTCAGAGCCCATTACCACAATAGCCCCGCCTTGTTGTTGCTTCATGATCGGCAGCGCACTTTGAATTGTAGCGTACGCGCCCTTCACATTGAGGCTAAACACACTGTCTAGCAATGCTTCATCTGTCTCTTCTATTGTTGCTGACACGTGTTTTCCCGCGTTACACACCACAGCATCAATTCTGCCCAACGCAGCGATAACTTCACTCACTGCACTTTGTACTTCACCAACCTTACTTACATCGCACTGTTTCCAACGTGCATTACACGGCGTACTCTCGAAATCGCGTATATCAAGATTCACCACGTGAAAACCTTGCTCTGCAAACACTTCACATACCGCAAGCCCAATGCCCAAACTGCCACCCGTGACGATGCAAACCGGTTGTTCATTTACCATAGTTTTTCGCTATTAATTTAGATTAATTTCGCTAAAGCATGCCAACACGCGCTAAAAAAGCAAGTGCTTAGTCTACTGCTTACATTCTATCTGGGAGGGCGAATACACAATAGATAACCTCACCACCTGTGCTTTTGATGAAAGAGTATTTTCATTAACTTTCCATAAACAGACTACTCTGACTATGCTTTTTGTGACTATAATAGGCAAAAATTAAAACACTTGTTTGAAAAAGGAGTCATCCATGCCTCTGTACCATGCCCCAACTGCTGACTTTCAGTTTTTATTGAAAGACTGGCTTGGACTTGATGCGCACTACGAAAAGCTAGGTATTAGCGATTTCGACAGTGACTTGGCCAATGAAATTATTGCGCAGGGTGCAAAGTTCGCCCTTGATGTTGTTGCCCCACTTAATCGCGAGGGTGATGAAGAAGGCTGTAAGCTAGAAGATGGCAAGGTGACCACACCTAAAGGCTTCGCAGAAGCATATCAAGAATATGTTGCGAACGGCTGGAACGCTATGCTGGGTACAGCAGAATACGATGGTCAAGACCTACCGTATACCATGGCAGTGCCAGTGCATGAAATGTTAAACGCCGCTAACCTAAGCTGGCGATTAACCACTATGCTGACCGAAAGCGCAACGCTTGCCGTTACCAAACACGCAAGTAAAACACTAAAAGACATTTATTTAGCCAAGCTTATTAGCGGTGAATGGACAGGTACCATGAACCTTACCGAGCCACATGCCGGTACAGATTTAAGCCTGCTCTCTACGAAAGCCGAGCCACAGGGCGATGGTAGCTACAAGATAACGGGGAATAAAATCTTCATTACAGCCGGTGATCAAGACTGGAGCGAAAACGTTATCCACCTTGTACTAGCGCGCTTGCCGGATGCACCAAAAGGTGTGAAGGGTATCAGTCTTTTCTTAGTGCCTAAGTTCTTACCCGACGCGAACAATGCCCCTGGTGAAGCGAACAACCTTTCTGTTGGCAGTATTGAACACAAAATGGGTATTAAGGCGAGCCCGACATGCGTTATGAACTTTGACGGCGCAACTGGCTGGCTAGTTGGTGAAGAAAATCAAGGCTTAGCGTGCATGTTTACAATGATGAACGATGCGCGTTTCCAAGTGGGAATGCAGGGGCTTGGTGCCGCCGAAGCTTCTTATCAGGGCGCTTTGACCTATGCTCGCGAACGTGTTCAGTCACGCGCACCACAAGGCATTCAAAACCCTGAAGGCAAAGCTGATCCTATCGTATTTCAACCTGATGTCGCACGAATGCTGCTTACGCAAAAATCGTTGATTGAAGGTTGTCGTGCGCTTTCACTGCTATACGCAAAGTTTATGGATGTTGAAAAACTTGGCGAAAGTGAAGATAAAGAAAATGCGGATAAAATTCTGCAGTTTTTAACCCCTATCTGCAAAGCGTTTATGACCGATATGGGTCTTGAAACAACCAGTATTGGTGTGCAGGTTTTCGGTGGCCATGGGTTTATTCGCGAGTGGGGCATGGAGCAGTTGATGCGCGACGTTCGCATTGCCATGCTTTACGAAGGTACCAATGGTATTCAGGCGCTTGACCTAATCGGCAGAAAACTTACTCGCGATGGTGGTCAAATGATGGAGGCGACTTACAGTGCATTTAATGCCCTTGTTGCTGACATTCAAGACGCTGAAAGCAAGGCATTGGCGCAGGGTATCTTGGATGACTGGCGCGCTTCATCTGCAGATTGTTTGGGTATGGATGCAACCACAGCAGCATCTGCGGCATGTGATTACCTTGCCTACAGCGCCTATTCATTGATTGGCGTACTGTGGTACAGCATGGCAGATACTGCACAACGCGGTGACAATGCGGTACTTGCTGCATCAAAACAAAAAACGCGCGATTTCTATATTGAGCGAATTTTACCTCGTCGTGATGCACACAAAGCTGCTTATTTGGCGGGCCCAGACAGCACACTTGCAGTAGCGGGTAGTGAGTTTGATTATCTGTAATTAGCGGTATTGTACGCACTAAAAAGGTCGCTCTAGGGCGACCTTTTTGTTGCTATTTACCATTATATCGTTGGTTGCAAATATTCCTGCTCACTTGCAGCCCTGCTGTACCTATACGTTAATTATTGGCGGCAACCTGCTGTTTAACAAAAGTATCTGAAAACCATTCATCTAACATGGTTTTTTCGTAAGACAAAGATTCGTTACGATGGCGTCGTATGTTTGATTCCATAAAATCCATGTCTTTTATTTTCACTTCATCTTCGCTTGCCACTACCTCACCCGCTGCGTCAGTGAGTGTATAACTAAATGTCATTTTCGGAATATCAATACGACGGATGACTCGAATATCATTTGCGCCTGCATTACCAAACCCAACAAATTGACTTGGCCATACTTCTCCTGCCAAATCGACGTTGGTTACAGTGATCGACAGAACTTGAGATTCAGGCAAGTCTGCTGCTAGCTCTACAATATGCGCTTCAAGCTCGTTCAGCGTTCGCTCTCTAAAGCGCTTACGCGATTCGTTTGACGGCCTTACATCAGAATATGATTCAGGCTCTTCCCAAGTAATTTTTACTTCTGCTGCATGGGAAGGCTCAGCCGTAACACCATAGCCTAACAATGCTACGCAACTTAACCCTACTAACACACTTGTTTTATTCACGCTAATGCTCCTCTTTGCAGGCACTCAACATTCGTACGCAGTGCACAACAATTTGGTTGATACTCCAAAAATTATGCGCGTGTACTAGAGCGTCTTGTATGAACTCTAGTTAACGCGAGCGTCTTGAATGAACGGTGACTGTTTAATGATTAGGCAAAGGTGTGCGCGTTTAGTTCCCGTGAAATTTGGGTTAATGTCATCTTTCTCACAATAGGTTCGGTGGAAGCGGTGCACCGTAGTGGCGTCTTGTGTTATCTCTAACACATAACTTTGCTGGTAAGGCTTTAACGGACTTAGCTGACTATTTATTTGAATGCGCAATGTTTCCAACTTTTCTCGCTCTGGCATAGTTGCCATCTCCGCCAGCCAATTAGAAATGGAGTTTTGTATATCTTCAAATAGATACTGAGCAAACGGCGAGCGCAGCACAATAACTAAAACAATAATTTCAGCAGCGATGATAAAAAAGCGTAACATGACTTCTCAGCTAATTATGACAGACATTTAAGACTATTCAGTGCATGTTTCCCCCACAGAAGCGACTATCACTGAGTATAGACCACGAATAACTGTACAGGAAACAGGCAAGTATTTACTACTCTTTATATGCGTTATTACCTATTAATAACGCTCCTTGTCACGATAATGTCGCATATTGATAATAAAGCTGCCTCTATATGACTGTAAATACACTGAATCATACGCAAGTATATGAAATTAGGTTTATAGTCACTTAAGCTGTTCATTAATCGCACCCAAATGAATTCTGAAGTTTCAGTATTGACTGAAACTTTGAAAGTATGGATGATGCCCACCATCATTGATCTACATTAAATATCATGTAGCGCAAACTGTTATACTGCTAAGGCAGTTTGGCAATGTCAGCTAAGGTTTTATTATGAATGAACAAATACCGGTAAAAAATGTAACACCGGTAAAGGTACATAAACCCAAAGGTGCTACCGAGGGCAAGCGTTACGACTCTCGCAGCCGCATTTATGTTCGCGCAGTACAAGGTCCCCTAGAGTCTTTTAGACGCTTTTTCGGCCTTTTCTTTTTAGCACTCTTCGCCGTCATTCCATGGATTTCATACAATGGCCAGCAAGCCGTATTACTCGATATTGGCGAGCAGCGTTTTACCATATTTTCTTTGACACTGTGGCCGCAAGACCTAACCCTGCTTGCCTATATTTTTATTGTTTCGGCATTTGCTTTGTTCTTTGTAACCACCTTTGCAGGGCGAGTATGGTGCGGTTTTATGTGCCCGCAAACCACATGGGTTTACATCTATACCTGGTTTGAAGAAAAGTGCGAAGGCCCAAGAAACAAGCGTATTGCACTAGACGCCAGACCCATGGATGCCGATAAATTTTTGCGTAAAACAGCTAAGCATACTGCGTGGGTTTTAGTTGCCTTACTTACAGCGCTAACGTTCGTAGGCTACTTCACGCCTATTGCCAGTTTGTTTGTGGACTTTTTTACTTTCGATACCAGTTTTTGGGCAGCGTTTTCAGTCATCTTTTTTGCGGTATGTACCTACGGTAACGCAGGTTATATGCGCGAGATAATGTGTACGCATATATGTCCGTACGCGCGTTTTCAGTCTGCCATGTTCGACAAAGATACGTTTACCGTATCGTATAACCCCAATCGCGGTGAACAACGCGGCCCTCGCCCTCGCAAGCTTTCTCATGAGCAAGTAAAAGAAAAAGGCCTCGGTGACTGCATTGATTGTAACCTGTGCGTGCAGGTGTGCCCCACCGGCATTGATATTCGAAATGGCCTTCAATATGAGTGCATCAACTGCGGTGCATGCGTTGATGCATGTAACGGCGTGATGGACAAAATGGGTTACCCCAAAGGCCTTATAAGTTTTACCTCAGAAGAAGAACTGTCTGGAGGCAAAACGCATATAATACGGCCTAAGCTTATTGGTTATTTTGTGGTCCTCGTCATTATGATGGGATTGCTGTTTGCCAATATCTGGACACGTAGCCCCACCGAAGTGGACATTATTCGCGATAGAAATTCGCTGTACCGCGAGACCAATGAAGGATTAATTGAGAATGTTTACACCATTAAAGTGTTAAACAAAACTCAACAACCGCATACCTATACAGTAACCATTAAAGGTTTGCCTGATTACCAGTACATTGGCGAGCAAGAAGTAACTGTGGAAGGCGGCGCGGTTTATAGCACGCCGATTTCAGTTGCAACCGACGCCTATAATCTGGAAGATACCGTTACCGATATATTTATTAGCGTAACCACCACCATTGATGGAGAAACGGTTACTGTTGATGAACCAACCAAATTTCTTTATCGATGACAGATTTTTCATTTTCGGGGCTTAGCCCCGACACCATCTTAGATGCCCTGGAGTCACAGGGCATTTTTTTACAAAGTGGACTGCTGGCGCTGAACAGCTATGAAAACAGGGTGTATCAATTCCTAGCTGAAGATGGACAACGCTATGTTGCCAAGTTCTATCGACCCGCGCGTTGGACAGATGCCCAAATTTTAGAGGAACACGCGTTTGCGCAAGCGCTGCTGGAAAACGAAATTCCACTCGCTGCTCCGCTTACACTGAACGGTGAGACACTGCATCATCACATTGTTGACGGCACGGACTACCGGTTTACACTCTTTCCTTCTGTGGGTGGAAGACAGTTTGAAAATGATAATCTTGATCAACTAGAGTGGATGGGACGATTCATAGGACGCATTCACCGCGTAGCACAAGCTACCCCCTTTGCCCATCGCCCTACTATCGATGTTGAAAGCTACCTTGACGAACCAAAGAGAGTATTAGAGCAAAGCACGCTATTGCCAGCGCATTTAAAGACCGCGTTTTTTGCTATTCTAAACCCCGTTATTGAAGCGACTAAAAAAGCGTATCGTCCTTCATCATCTATACGCCTACACGGCGACTGTCATCCAGGCAATATTTTATGGCGTGACGGCCCAACATTTGTCGATTTAGATGACTGCAGGATGGGCCCCGCTATTCAAGATTTGTGGATGATGCTTAGTGGCGACCGCCAGCAACAATTACTGCAATTAGATACGCTGGTAGAAGCTTATGAAGAGTTTCACCCTTTTGATACGAGTCAGTTAACTTTGATTGAGCCGCTTCGCGCTATGCGTATGGTCCATTATATGGCGTGGTTATCACGTAGATGGGAAGACCCCGCATTTCCGCGTGCGTTTCCTTGGTTCGCTGAAGACAAGTATTGGGAAGGACAAATTCTAGCGCTTAAAGAGCAACTTGCGGCCTTGCAAGAGCCACCGCTAAAGCTCGGGTTTTAAACCACACACCTTTTCTATATACTGCGTGACGCGTAGGTGCGCCAATAACAATTAAGTTCTGCGGTTATTGGCGTTAAACGGGAAATCAGTGTAAACCTGATGCTGCCCCCGCAACGGTAAACTCAATGTCACATTAGACATTTTCTTTTCATACACCACTGTCTTTGTTGTCGCCATGTGCTTAAGTATCAAGTGCAAAAAAAGCGACCTTTTTCAAGATGGGAAGGTAAAAGAGCCAATATGTGCGCTACACGCATTGGTGAGTAAGCCCGGATACCGGCCTGTGCTTCACGGTAAGCTCGCAGTCGTATTTGCAAGCACAGCAAGCTTACTTCCACATCAACATGTGCTCGGGCGGAGCGCATTAAAGAAAATACATAAGAACCATGCGTATACACTTTACTTATGCTGCAGTTACCGCTGCGGTACTTTCGTGCGTAAGCACGTCTGCATTATCTCAAGAAACCAACAGTAATATAGAAACACTGACCGTTACAGGGTCAAGGCTTCCTGTTCAGGTAACTCAATTCCCTGGCTCAGTGTCTGTGCTTACACAATCCGACATAGAAGCTTCTGGTGCCGTGCAGTTAACGGAGCTTATCCGCGGCTTACCTGGCGTTAGTTTGTCACAATCGGGCAGCCCAGGTGGGTTAACTGAAGTGCGGGTACGTGGTAGCGAAACAAATCACCTGCTGGTACTTATCGATGGCGTGGTGGCCAATGACATAGGCCAGGGCAGTTTGATTGATTTAGCCCACCTTACCAGTGCCAACGTTGTTCGCATTGAACTTCTTCGCGGCCCTCAAAGCGCGCGTTGGGGCAGTGGCGCCATAGGCGGTGTACTTAGCATTACCACCAAAGCTGGCCAATCGACACAAGACTATTCATCTTTAAACCTGACCGCTGGCGTAGGTACTCAAGGCACCTACCAAGGCAGCGTTAATGCCACCTCTCAGATAGATAAACTGAATATTGCAGCGTATGCCAACTATATCACCACCGACGGTGACAATATTGCACGAACTGGCAATGAAGATGACGGTTATGACAATTTAACCGCTGGATTAAACCTAAATTATCAAGTCAGCGCCGAACATGGCTTTATTGCCCGCTTGCGCACCGTTGACTATGAAAATGAGTACGACGGCACTGATTTTGTTTCTACGGGTTTACCCACCGACTCAGACAATGTGACCGACGGTTATCAGGTAAGCACACAATTTCGCTGGGACTATACACCTACCTCATCGGCTTACCACTCGCGACTAAGCGCTAACTATCGCCAAGATGAAAATGACAATACTACCGCTGGAATTGATGCCGGAGGCACTACAGGCGAGCGTATTGAACTGAATTGGACCAACTTTTACTCGCTTGATAATTGGCAGTTTGCCGGAGGCATTGAGTATTTACAGCGCTTATTTTCACAGCGAGGCCCGATAAACTTTGGCGATCCTAACCAAAAGCAACATGACAATACGCACAGCGTATTTGCAGAAGCCAACGGAGCGTTAACACCGAGCCTGTTCGCCACCTTAAGTGCACGACTGGACGACAACAGTGAATTTGATGACGCAAACAGTTACCGAGCAGGACTTACCTGGCAGGTGGACGAACGTTATGCGCTTTTCACAAGCTACGGAAAGGCGGTAAAAACGCCAACATTTACTGAGCGTTTTGGCTATTTCCCAGCGAGCTTTATTGGTAACGAAAACCTCGAACCTGAGACCAGTGAAGAATACGAAGTGGGGCTAAAAGCCAACTGGCACCGTATGTCAGGTCAGGTGAGTTTATTTTCAGCAGAACTCGATAATGAAATAAATGGTTTTGTATTTGTTGCCGATTTAGGTGCTTTTAGCGCTGATAATGTGGATGGCAAGAGTCATAGAGATGGCGTTGACGTTGAAGTAGATTGGAACAGCGATTTCGGTAACCTTAGTGCATCGTATAGCTACCTGGATGCCGAACAAACTAATGAGGGTGTCACATCTACTGAACTTAGACGTGCGCGACATCAAGGGGCGTTGGTTTACACCTCTGATTTGGGTACTGAGCGATTTACTTTGTATGGCAAGCTGGCGTACACAGGCACGCGCTACGACACCTTCTTCCCTCCGTTTCCTGCTTCAGCGCAAACCATCGCGCTATCAGCGTATACGTTGGCCAGTGTAAATCTTGGATACCAAGTCACAGATCAATGGCAACTTACGCTGAAAGTAAACAACCTATTTGATACTGATTACGAAGATATTGTAGGTTTCGCGGGCCAAGAAAGGCGTGCGCTGCTATCTGTTCACTATCAAATGTAGCATCACGCATTAACAGGGGCTTTCGGCCCCTTTTTTATTTTCGTTCTGTCGCATTTCGCACAAAGGGGCATAGAGCACATAACGTGTTTTTTGGTGCACTTGTCGTGAAATAAGACACAGGTATTAAACACGCTCTAGTTAAGCGTACGCGCCTGTGATAATCTCGTCAGCGATAATTAGTTAAATATTATAGGGATTGTTTCCATGAAAAAGTTTGCAGTCATGTTTATCATGGCAATGCTTATGCCACTTACAGCATGTGCCGAAGGCTCATCATCTAAGTGGAAAGAAGGTACGCACTACACTGTACTAGACAAAGAAGCGACTGATAAACCAGTAATTACTGAGTATTTCTCTTTCTGGTGTCCGCACTGCTTCCAGTTTGAGCCTATTGTTGCTCAGATTAAAGAAAAGAAAGCTGAAGGCACTAAATTCAATAAAGTACACGTGAATTTTATGCGCTTTACTGGCCCTGACGTACAAGATGCTGCAACCAAGGCTATGCTGATTGCCCGTGCGATGAAACAAGAAGATGCAATGAACGGTGCTATCTTCAACTATATTCACAAGCAACGTGCTTCTATTACTGGTCTACGTGACCTTCGTAACATCTTCGTTGTTAATGGCGTAGATGGCGAAGAGTTCGATAAAATGGCGAAGAGCTTTGGCGTTAACAGCATGCTGCGTAAAAACCAGCAACAGATTGATGCTTATCGCGAGCACTTAACGGGTGTACCTAACTTCATTATTAATGGAAAGTACCAGCCTACCTTTACTGCTGATATGACATTTGACGATATTGCAGACCTCATTGTTTGGCTATCTGAACAAAAATAAGCACAAACATACCTTACAAAATGGGCGCATTAGCGCCCATTTTTATTATTCAACAAGGAATTCGAACCTATGGTTCAAGTAAGTGAATTTGCCGACTTTATTTGTGAACTTGATAAGTTAAAAGCAGTAAAGCGCATGATAACCCTGCCCGTTGACGGAGAACGTAAAGAAAACTCTGCCGAACACAGCTGGCACGTTGCACTCATGGCAAATATGTTGAGTCAATATGCTAACAAGCCAATTGATGTGACTCGCGTAATCCGCATGATTTTGATCCATGATATTGTCGAAATTGATGCCGGCGACATGTTCGCTTTTAACGAACAGCAAGATCACGATGCTCAAGCCGAAAAAGAAGTGGCCGCAGCCAAACGAATTTTTGGCCTATTGCCAACGCCTTTCAACGACGAAATGTTGGCCTTGTGGTTAGAGTTTGAAGAGGCTACAACGCCGGACGCTGAATTTGCCAAAGCCATGGACCGCGTTCTCCCCGTTTTTCAGAATATGAAAAATGAAGGCGGCAGTTGGAATAAGCACAACATTGCGAGAAGTAAGATAGAAAAACGCAATGCACACCTTAAAAGCTGCGCACCTGCACTTTGGGATTACGTGATGGCGCAACTCGATATCGCAGTCGCTCGCGGCTGGTTACGAGATTAATGCATATTCGTGTGGCGTATTTACATTTAACAATGTTGGTTTAATTGCTGTTGGTGTGGGTATTCCGACTGCACCAACGGCATTAATAACCGCGCGCATTGAAGGCGATGCAACGCTATTTTTCAGCGCTCTCAGTTTATGTTGGTGGCAATACACATTGTAAATGACCAAAGGAAAGCACTCGTTTTCAAAGTAAACGCTTTGCTTTGTTTCACGCGCCTTATCTAATAAAAAGTGAATGGAAGACGGCGTTAATAGTGGCATATCAACGGGCAACACTAAAACAATCTCAGTTAATGCAAGGTTGTTTTTGCTAGCCGTAACCTCAATGTCGCTATCTGCAGCTTTTTTTGAATTCAATTGATATAGCGCACTTATAAGTGCTGCACCTGGCCCACAAAAAGCAATGTCATCAACTACATCACAGCCTTTTTGACCAACACTTACTACATTTGTTATTCCAGCGCGTCTAACGGTATCTTTTGCTGTAGTGAGAAAGGTGCGCTGCCCAAGGGCCAGTTGCGCTTTGTTTTGCCCCATGCGCTGTGATTTCCCACCACATAGAATAAGGGCGCTGACAACATCAGCGCCTTCGTATTTGGCTTCGTACGTTTCAAAAAGTGCCATAACTAAAAGCGCGTGCCAACCCACATCCAAAAGCGGTTGGTATCTACTTTAATGTCACCGGCATCATAGGCCGCGTACTTAATACCAAATCGATATTTATCTGCAAATGTCGTCGTGTATTGTGCATTAATTTCGCTACCTAAATCATCAACCTCAGCTGTGCTCTCATCAGCAGAGTAATCATGATAGGCCAACAACCATTTTCCACCAGCAGCTTTGCCAGACAAGGATAACTTTAAGTCTTGCAGCCCTTGGGTTGGCGTTGCTAAAAATAGGTCCGCAAAGCCGTTAAACTTATGTAAGGTAGCCAATGGCGTAGCAAAACCATAAAGACCATCGTCAGAACCCAATACTTCATAATCTATTTTCGCGGTTATACCTGACATTGTTGCGCCTAAATATGCGTTGAAGTAAGAGGCATCGAAATCCACTGCGCTTTCTGCGCTTCCTGACTCACTTGACTGTGTCGCAAACTCTGCGCCATAAGCCCAATTAATGCTGTCGCCTTGCATTTTTCCGTCATAACTTACGCCGTAGGTATCTAGCGCATTGCTCGTATCGTTATCTACCTCAAGTAAGTAGGCATAGGCGACAAATTTACCCACTTTCGATTTGTAAGTCGCATGCAGGATATGATCTTTTGAATCTAAATCTGCTGCTTCAGCAAAAATGCGATTGCGTTTGTACAAATAGCTATAGAATAACTCTAGCTCTTTATTTACTGCGTATTTCGCACTGACAGCGTCGAACGTCTGTTTGTCTTGACGCCACGCCACATGACCCACAAAACGATGATCATCAAGTGTGATGACTTGGCGTCCAACGCGAGCGGTAAAGTTGTCGTTTTTATATTGGATATAGGCTTGATCGAGTTCGGTTGTCTCAGGGTCGGCGATGACAGAATACTCGCCTACGTTGAACCCTGTTGGCCCAACCGTAAATTCATCCTGTCCCATTACAATACGACTATCCTCAACCTCAGCCGTAAAGGAGAACCCATTAACACTTCCGGTTGAAAATCCTAGCCATGTTCTAAGGGTTAGGGAGCTCGCATCTTTAAGTGCGTTGTCTTGATCAACAGATTCGTAGCGCAAATTAAAGTCTGCGTATGCGGTTGAGTTACTCAAAGCATCATGGATATCGTTCGCCGCAGCGTGTGAAGCGAAAGCCATGAGCATTGACGTAGAGAGTAGCTTCAAACTCATTTTGTGTAGCGTGTTCATGTGTGTTCCCTTTCAATATTGTTTTTTTAAGCATAGCAGCGCCCTACCGAATAAAAATGGCAAAGGAAAACTGCTTGAAAAATGGTTGCGACACGTGGTCGCTAAGTTCAGAAACCGACCGCGTTAGGCAGCATCTGATTCATTCGCGTCTTTTTTTTCAGATGACACCTCTTTAGATAGTTGTTTAGAATTTTTTTTGCCGTGTGAAGCCACGGTTTCCACTTTCTTCTGTTTGTCGTAAAGAAAGGTGAGCACTTCATGGCGGTAGTGGTTGTATTGCTTATTGTCAGCAAGGGCTAAGCGGTCTCTTGGTCGCGGTAACGCTATATCGAGTATTTCGCCAATGGTTGCAGCAGGCCCATTGTTCATCATCACAATTCTATCTGAGAGCAAGACTGCCTCATCGACGTCATGAGTAATCATGATAACGGTGTTACCCAAATCAGCATGTATTTCCATTAAAGAGTCTTGAAGATGAGCACGAGTAAGCGCATCAAGTGCCCCAAAGGGTTCATCCATCAATAATACTTTTGGCTCCATGGCTAGGGCACGGGCGATACCTACACGCTGTTTCATACCGCCTGAAATTTCACTGGGCAGCTTGTCTAATGCATGGGTCATGTGCACAAGTTCAAGGTTGTGCATGATCCAATCCCTCATCTCACTTTTCGATTTACCGCGCATGGTTGACTTCACTGCTAGCTCGACATTTTTATAAACACTCAACCAAGGAAGCAAAGAATGATTCTGAAAGACAACTGCTCTTTCAGGGCCAGGAGTACGAACCTCTGCACCATCTAAGATAACGCCTCCTGTGGTAGCCTGATGAAGGCCTGCGACAATATTAAGAACCGTCGATTTACCGCATCCAGAATGGCCAATTAATGACACAAATTCACCTTTGGCTATTTTTAGATTAACATCGGTTAGTGCGGTAAAAGGGCCTTTAGGCGTTGGAAAGTCAATACCCACTTGGGCAAGTTCTAAATGTTTTGAAGACATCGTATTTTTTCCTTTATCCTGCGAGTAATTAACGTAAAACGCTCGACTTGTCCCAACTTACAGCCCGTTGTACCGATAGCATAAGACGGTCCAGCACAAAGCCGATGGCACCTATTGTCAGTACAGCCACCATTATCCTTGCAAGAGATTCTGAACTGCCATTTTGAAACTCGTCCCAGACAAACTTTCCAAGCCCTGGGTTTTGCGCCAACATTTCAGCAGCAATCAATACCATCCACCCAATACCTAGTGATAACCGCAGCCCGGTAAAAATCATCGGAATAGACGAAGGCAAGACAATCTTTGTTAGGTGAGCAAAGGGCGTAAGGCGAAGCACTTTGCTGACATTGATAAGGTCCTTATCAATATTTGAAACGCCAACTGCAGTGTTGATAAGTGTCGGCCACAAACAACACAGCGATACCGTAAAAGCAGATGTCACAAACGACTTTGAAAACGCAGGGTCGTCACTGACGTATAGAGCGCTAACAACCATAGTAACAAGCGGGAGCCAAGCTAATGGGGAGACTGGCTTGAATAATTGAATCAGTGGATTTATTGCCGTATACGCCGACTTACTTAAGCCACACAAAATTCCGACGGGAACTGCAACCAGTGACGCGATCACAAACCCCACCATGACGGTATACAAGCTCGTCCATATTTGGTCAAAGAAGGTTGGTGCGCCAGTAAAGTCACGTAGTTTTGGTACATATGAAGGGTCTTGTTTCACTCGCTCTGCGTTTCGCGCCTCTTGACGTTGATAAAACGCGTCGGCTTTTTCACGCTGTGCAATATGCTCATCAATTAAAGCGCCCGCTTGTTCCCACACCTCTGCGGGTCCAGGAAACTGCCCCAACGAGGTATCGATACTTTTCGCAACACCATTCCACACAGCGAGAAACATCAGTAAGCCGATAATGGGCAATAACAAGGCTGGTGTCGTGTTATAAACGCGCCCTAACGTACTATTGTTTGTCGATGCCGATGTTGGCATTCGAAGAATTGTGGTCATTTTGCTCATCGCTTGCTCCTGACGCCTTTCATGAACTTATAAGTTTGACGGCCTTGACTCTTTACAAGGCCGTCTTATTTACCTTAAAGAACCGTTTTACCTTTTAGACCAATACTGAACTGCTCAAGGTAAGCATTTGGTTTGCTTCCATCGAACGTCACACCGTCTATAAAATCACTTTGTGGTGGCTTATAGCCAGTCTCAGTGGCAAACTCAGGAAAATCGGCTGCATTTGCTTTGCCCTCAGCAATTAGCGCGAGTGCTGCTTTAGCGTAAGTTTCTGGCTTGTATACTTTTTTAGCCATGTCTTTATACCAATCATCCGATTTAGCTTCTGATATCTGTCCCCAGCGGCGCATTTGCGTCAGGTACCAAATAGCGTCGCTGTAATAGGGGTATGTAGCGTTGTAGCGGAAGAATACATTGAAGTCAGGCACATCGCGTTTGTCCCCTTTTTCATATTCGAACGTGCCTGTCATGCTGTTGGCAAGTACGTCTTCATCAGCACCAACATACGTACTTTTTGCAAGTATTTTGACGGCTTTAGGACGATTGGCGTTGTTGTTTTCGTCTAGCCACATTGCTGCTCGAATCAATGCTTTGACTACGCGAATATGTGTATTGGGATGTTTCTCTGCCCAGCTTTGGCTTACACCAAAGACTTTTTCGGGGTTGTTCTTCCAAATTTCATAATCGGTAATAACCGGTACGCCGATATCCTTAAAAACAGCTTGTTGATTCCATGGCTCGCCAACGCAGTAGCCATAGATAGTACCTGCCTCCATAGTGGCTGGCATTTGAGGAGGAGGTGTTACCGAAAGCAGCGCTTGCGCGTCAATCTGCCCTGCAGTATCGCCTTTATGCGGCGCGTAATAACCAGGGTGAATACCGCCAGCCGCTAGCCAATAGCGCAGTTCATAATTGTGCGTTGATACTGGGAAGACCATGCCCATATTAAACGGCTTGCCGGCACTGCGATATTCATCAACCACAGGCTTTAGATAATCAGCTTTGATTGGGTGAACAGGCTTTCCGTCTTCATGCGGAATATGCGCTTTCATTTTTTCCCAAATCTCATTAGAAACCGTGATGCCATTACCATTGAGATCCATACTAAAAGCAGTCACAACGTGAGATTCGGTACCAAAACCTATCGTCGCACCTAATGGCTGGCCCGCTAGCATGTGCGCGCCGTCAAGCTGTCCGTCGATAACCCGGTCAAGCAATACCTTCCAATTTGCCTGCGCCTCAAGGGTGACGTATAGCCCCTCGTCTTCAAAAAAGCCTTTCTCGTAAGCAATGGCAAGCGGTGCCATATCAGTAAGTTTGATAAAACCAAATTTGAGTTCTTCTTTTTCAGGCCAGCCTACCGTTTGCTCTTGTGCTATCGCAGAGGTAGATACTGCGCAAAAAGTCACAGCGAGTGCGGTACACACGGTTACACTCGCCTTCGAAAATCGCTTTATTAGTGATGTTGTTAACCCAGTCATACGTGTTCCTCGTAGCCAAAAAAAAACCCACCAGCTGTCGACACTTGACTGTCGCGCTTGGTGGGCTTCGTTGCCAGGTTTGTAAGCTCGTAGTACTTACAAACTGTTCAAATTGTAATTGGTAAGCAAGGAATTCCCGCTCACACCTCTTCTTTGTGAAGGTTTAAAAAAACCAAATAGCGTATTTTTATTATTATTCACTTATTACCAAGTTAAGTCTCAAGTACTTCCCTGACTCGACTTGATTCCTTGTTGTTCTTCGTAAAATAAGTTAAGCGCATCATCTGCGCAGCATTACGGAGTAAGACAGAGCAGTGTCCGTGCCAAAAATATAACTCACTGATATTTATAAACATTAACTGTTATGAAGACAGAAACTGCGCCGCAACATGCCATGTTAATGCACCAAAAAAGTCTTTTTGTTCAACTGTGGTGCGCATTGGAACACTCGCTATAACTTTTGCGTAAACTGCCCAATAGCGTTAACTACCTCATCAGCGCCATGCTGTATCTCTGTCATCGCTTTGCCCGATTCATTGGCATATTCCAATGCTTCTCTGGCTTTCTCTTGACCCGCTTCAATCAGCTGTACGGCATTCTCGGTAAGCTTTCTGTTTTCGACAACAACGCTCACAATTTCTTCTGTAGCACTACTTGTTCGAGACGCAAGTTGACGGACCTCATCGGCCACGACTGCAAACCCGCGCCCTTGATCACCCGCTCTTGCAGCTTCGATAGCGGCATTGAGCGCCAGTAAATTCGTTTGATCAGCAATACCGCTAATACTCTTTACCAAATCAGCAACTTTTTGCGATTGCTCGTCGAGATCTTTAATACCTTCACTGGCATCACCCATTCGCTTGGCAAGTTCGTTCATTGTGCTAACTGTTGCCTTTTGAATATCACTCCCTTTTTTAGCCTGTTCTCCTGTTTCTTTTGAAATAGTGAACGCCACATTGGCTGCCTCAGAAATAGCAACTTCACGCTGCATTTGCTCTGTAATTACTGTGGCAAACTTAGCGACTTTGTAGAGTTCATTGTCTTCGTTGCGAATGGGATTGTAGGAAGCCTCTAGCCACACTTCGTTCCCTCGACTATCAATCCGCTTAAAGCGCCCTGATACCACTTTACCGGTAGCTAAGTCCTGCCAAAACGTTTTGTAGGCTTGCGACTTTGCTTCTTCTTCAGTGCAGAAAATACGATGGTGTTTACCTACAATTTGGTCTTTCTTATATCCCATACCAGTAAGAAAATTGTCATTGGCGTTGAGAATAGTGCCATCCAATGCGAATTCGATTACCGCCGAAGAACGATGCAGGGCAGTTATTAAGTCTCTAAGTTCATTGCTATAGGCGATATTTTTGGTCTGCTCAGCCATATAAAAGGCAATATAATCAACATTGCCTTGTGCATTATCGACAGGCTGGATAATGCCTCTTACCCAAATTTCATGCCCAGAGGCATTCTTTAAATTAAGCGCACCATGCCAATGTTCTTGCTGTTTAATGGCTTTAAGTATCGCTTTCACATCATCTTTTTTATGCGATTTAGCCGGTATTAAAGACTCCAGGGACTTACCCTTTATGCCATCTACTTTATGACCGCTAGCCTTTACAAATAAGTCATTTGCATCTGTAATTCGCCCTTCTTTATCAAGTTGAACGAACAGCATTTCTTCACGAAGTTCCTGCTGGACCATTTTAAAAGCAGCTAACTCTTGTTGTAATCGTTGATTTTCGGCAATCAATTCTTTGTTTTTGAAAAACATCCAATACTCCCAAGCTAAATCGGCAAACATATATGCAAAATTAAAGATAGCAGAGCATCGAAGAGCGTGCCGAAAATCGACGCACGTGCCGAAAATAGAACTGAAATGAAAGATGAAAATAGCAGCGTAAAGAAAACTTAAGTATGCAGGCTGTTGCACTACCTAGAGCGTGTTGACAGTTAAGGTTAAGGCTGTCGTATAAAAACGCAACGATTTCGACCAGCATTTTTAGCTTGATACAATGCATTATCCGCTAAATTCAACAGAGTGTCGGGTTGCCAATCATTTTGTTCGTCAAAGTAAAAAGTGGCAGCGCCAATACTGACCGTTATGTAATCAGAGACGTTACTTTTAGCGTGAGCGATGTGTAACTGTTCGATAATCTCCCTCGCTTCTTCTGCCTTTATACCCGCACCGCGCTGGTCAGTATTAGGCATAATTGCCACAAACTCTTCTCCACCGTAACGTGCGCAGAAATCGGTATTGCGGGCAATCGCTTTGTTTAACCCCTTTGCCACTTTCTTAAGACAGGCGTCGCCTTGAGTATGCCCATAATGGTCGTTGTAGGCTTTAAAGTGGTCTACGTCAATCATCAACACGGTTAACGGCCACTTATGACGCTTCGCCATGGCTCTGCTTTTTTCAATTTCTAGTTCAAAAGCACGCCGATTTGGAATGTTGGTTAGCGCATCGCTCAATGACAAGTTTATGAGTTCAGCTTCTTGAGATTTAACTCGCTCAACGTAGATAGAAAAGCTTTTCGCTAGGCGAGCAATCTCATCATCCCCGTCGAGTGATTTAACCTCTTCACTGTCGTTCTCAACTAAATTGGTCAGCGCTATCAGCCGCAAAATAATGCGTTTGTAGATATAGAAAATAATGGCACAACAAATCAGCATGACAATTAACGACAGCGCAAGTGATAGACTTATTTGTTTCGTAACACTTCGATTCGCGTTGTCGGCGTGTTGATAGGTAGCTTGTGTAATAGATGCCGTTCGATATTCTATATTAGACGCTACTTCTTCAGCCAAGTGTTCAACGAAACTACCGCGTCCCCGCGAACGCCCCCTGATCCGCATGACATTAGCTTGCTTGTCTATCATTCCCCATTCATCGAGTACCGCTTCTTCTAACGATGACACCAACGCTTGACTACTTGCGCTATTGTTAGACGCTGCGCGAAGCTGTGCGATGCTATTTTCAATATTACCTTCTAGAAGTCTTAGCTCGTGTAACTGGAATTGTTGGTTAATCTGGGCAATTTGTAGAATGAGCGACACCAGCATTTTAGAATGTTGCAGGTCGACAAATTGCTCATCGTTCCCCTCAAAAATACTATTGAGGTAGTCAAAGAGTGCTTCTCGCTCTACACTTACTTCCTTTTCAACATCAATTCGTTGCGTGACTAAAGCATTAAGCTCGTCAATTTCCTGCACAAGTACGCTAAGTTGAGTCATTAAGTATTTGTCGCTGAACTCGTCATGAATAATGGGCGCTCTTAGACGGTTGAGAGAATCATCCAGTGCCGCTTTGACAATTCGTCGAGATGACTGGTTCTCAGACGCAGTAAGTCGCGCCGTGAGTGATATTAAATGCTGTACCTCTCGGGTAATTTCTGTGGCTTGACTGAGTGTAGGAATTGAGGTTGTAGCAACATCACTTAATATCTTTCTAACATCGTCCAGTCTGAATATCGACATGGCTAAAATAAACAAGAACAGCCCCATCACGCTACATTGCGCCAGTACAAAAAACTGAAGGGTCTTTTTTTTATTAGCCATCCTACCTTCCTTTTGCCACATTCAAAATACGCTGCGTATTATGCGTAGATACATTGTATTGATTGGCAATTTTCTGAACTACAAGGTCGGATATTTGGGGAGGCCGTGCTGTTTGACTGTTAAGGCGCGGTGCATCTTTCAGCGCAAAGTAACCATCTCCACCATTAGCGAGAAAGTCGCTTGTAGCAACCGAGTACATTCTTTCAGGGCGCAGTGGCTCGCCACCCACACTAACAGATTTAACGCGAGAAAAAGGCTTTGCATGACTATCAAAGGTATATTGCATGCCAGCAACATGAGGAAATCCACCTTTAACATTTTCATACTGAGATAGCCCCTGCTCTAGCGCTAGAATCAGTTGCTCCCCTGAAAGGCGTAACGATACTACACTGGCGCGAAACGGCATTTCCACTACGATATCCTGTCGCGATATTGGCATTCCAGGCTCGTATGTTTTATTTCCGCGAATGCTTCCTCCATTCAAAAGGGCAACATCGGTATTGGCATAGTCTTTAAGCGTATCAACAACAAGGTTAGCAAAGCCGTTTTCTTGACTTCTTACCTCTGCACGAAGGGTTGAATGTGCAGTGTTCCACTCACCAATTTGTATATTGAGCAAGCGCTTAAGTCGAGCTTCATATCCGTAAACTTGCTCTTGTACGCTGGGATTTGGACTAAGCGAGCCTAGCTTTATTTTTTCAGAAGATGTGACCGACCATGTGGGGTGCTTTTTAAGGCGCGCCACAACCGCGTTGCCTGATTGAGAAAGGCTCAGGTTTCGGGGGTTTTCAGTAGGGTCGTCCAACTTTTTCTCATTTAAGCGACTATCGGAAATAAAGGCTACATCCACAATATGTTTGGAGAGTAAATTATCGATAAAAGTGAAAGGATAAGAGTAGTGAAGCAAGACTAGGTCGGCCCCCCTTTCACGCAATGCCCTAGCTTCTTCGATGATGACCTTTTGTGGTGATTCAATGGCTATATCGGAGAGTTGGTATTCACTTACAACCCTTTCGTGAAGCACAGAGATAACGCCCAAAGCTACATTGTCTTGTTTAATTATGACAGATGTTTGAAGACCATCAGGCCTGCGCCCTTCACGCCTAACAACGGCGTTACTCGCAACAAATGGAAATGCTGCTTCGTAAGAACGCAATGACAATTCGTCCTCATAAAAGCTAAATTCCCTTTTAGTTACTCCCATCACGTCGGGCTCAATGGAGTTAAGAATATCAATGATATGCGACCCCCGATCAAATGATGAGAGTGCACTGGGCCCGATGGAGCCACCACCAAAGACGAAAAAGACGGTTTCGTCTTTGCTGCGGTATTCTTTAACCAAGGTTTGTAATTGTGGATAGTAGCCTGCATGCTCGTCACTGATATCAGGCATATCTGCAGCAAGTACGAGCGTAACGCTTGTATCGGACTCCTCAGCGCGAGGGGCTAACGACACAACAATTAAGAAAAGAAAAAAAAGCCCAAGTCGCATAACATCACACATGGAGTACCTTGTTAATACTATTAACAATTATACCCATGTGTATGTCAAGACTAAGGCAGTTAAAGCAGACTATTGTCTAAGAAAATGGAAGAGACGATTTATCGCGCTGCAGCCACAATGCCTGTGCTTTTGCTATAGCATCTGACGTGTTGTGCTGCTCTAGCAATACTAAATAACTTGCCAGTGTTCCAATAATGGCCTGCTCGCCATAAACATGATTACGTATGCCTTGCCATACTTCTAGCATATCATTCACGTCCATTCGGGTGTCTTTCAGCGCCCATTTTTCCGTAATAATCGGCAGTCTTATCTCTTGCGTTTCGCCATTGCGGGTTACAAAAAGCTCTGTTTCCCTTTCGCCATTGACTTCAGGATCTCCGCCGTCCCCTCGAAAACACAAGGCATCTATATGAGGGTAATTTTCATTAACACGACAGTGCTTGTGGTCAAGGTGCATGTGATACACGCCTTGAACACAGTATTTCGCTGCGGTTGGGTTTAGCAAACGGGCAAGAGTGTTGGCACACGAACGCAAGCCAAATACTTCTCGCAACTTTATGATCGTATCTAAAGCGGGCAATAAATACGATAAATCTAGATAGGTAACACCTATGGTATCAAGTTGATGTTTAGCGTCTGAAATGCTTTTTGCCTCAGCAAGCCCGAGTATGGGTAACGCCTTACTGGCGTACAATCGTCCAGAACCTGGCTCATGAGCGCCATGCAGCATAATACGATGACCTTGTGCTGCAAGTACGGCTACCGCCAATAAATACCACGGAAGCTGACGCCGCTTTCCAGCATAACAGCCTATATCAAGGGTAGGAGTCAGTGTTTGAACGTCACCTTCGATAAGTTCGCGACAGGCATCAACGAACCCGATGACTTCTTCAGGGGTTTCTTCGCGAGTGCGTAATAGCATCAAAAATGCCCCTCGCTGATCCCCAGTCACTTCACCAGCAAGTACCATTTTCATGGCGTTGTACGCTTCATCGCGAGTTAAACTTCTTCCGCCTTTTTGTCCTTTGCCAATGATTTTGATGTATTCGCTGAACGCTTGCTGCATATTTTTATTAATGACGCTGTTGATAATGGTGTTAGTAATGTTGAAAGTGCCGTGCATCAAGCAGACACTGATTAACGTGTTGTCGAGACTCTACCACCTTTCCGAAAACAAGTAACGTAGGGCCTGTTAAATTAGCGTCTCGCACACGTGTGCTAATAGATAATAGCGTGCCTGTGATAACACGCTGGTTTGATGTCGTCGCGTTTTCAACCGCTGCCACAGGCCAGTCAGCAGGTACGTCATAGCGCATCAAGCCCTTAGCAAGTCCATCAAGTCGGCTTAACCCCATGTAAACCACCACGGTTTGCTTTAGTACATTTTGCGCAAGCGGCTTCATTTCAGGCCATTGTGAAGCATCTTGGAAGTGCGCGGTAATAAACGAAACAGATTGAGCACAGCGTCTATCTGTTAATGGAATACCCGTATACGCTGACATGCCGGATGCGGCAGTAATACCAGGCACTATCGCATAAGCGACTTCAGCCTTATCAAGCGCTGCGGTCTCTTCGCAGGTACGGGCAAATAGCGCAGGATCTCCTCCCTTTAATCTGACGACATTTTTGCCCTCTAATGCCAACGTCACTACCCTTTCACAAATAGCTTGCTGTGTGAAACTGTGGTTTTTGTAACGTTTACCCACGTACTCTTTTTGCACATGTTGCGGGATCATTGCTAAAACATCTTCACTGACTAGCGCATCAAAAAGCACAACATCGGCCTGCTGCAGTAAACGCAGCGCCTTCAACGTAAGAAGCTCTGCATCACCTGGCCCGGCCCCAACAATAAACACTTGCCCCACGTTTCCTTTGTCACTTTCAACATGGCTTGTGTCGCCAAGCCCCCTCAGTGTGTCTGAAGCAGCCCCACACTTACCATTTGAGCTGCGTCGATAAACGTTTAGTGCTGCTACTCCAGCGCTTTCAAATAGACTAGGTTTAAGCATGCTAGGCTCAAATGTACGCTTGTTTAAAAAGAGTACGTGGTTGAAAACCGGTTTAATGAGTGTTGATAACCAAGACATACTTAAAAGCTCCAAAAAATGACAAGGTTAATAAGACACGCTTATTAACCCCACGACGAAAAGAGGTTATTGAGACTGTGTGGCAATAACCAAATTGCGCGATATAAGTTGAGACAATGCAGGTTTACACGAGCCACAGTTTGTTCCACATTTAAGTGCTTCTCCTAGGGCTGATACGGTTACTGCCCCCTGATGCACAGCTTCAACAATGCTTTTTTCTCTTACTGCAAAACAGCTACACACGAGTTCGCCTTGCATAAATCGCTCATCAACGTGTCCTCGCAACAACTGCTGTTGCGTTTGAAGATCTATGGCATCGCCCAAAACTTGATTGGCCAACGCAGTCAGCCCTTCGCCATTGAGCACACTCATTGACGCATCAATAATGTCGTTAACGTTATCTTCCAGTACCGCAATAAAACATACTGCGCTGTTATTCGTGGCGATACACACCGTGTGCGTTTTATGATGGCAGTGAATGACCTGTAGGGATTTGGGCAAGGCATCCATAAAGTTAGCTAGCATCTCGCGACGAGATGCATTACATGCAATATCATAGGCCGTCCCTGATGCGCATTTATCTGTTTCTAATGGCGTTTTACGCCAATAGTGGCAAGTCGCTTGTAGCGCTTGTTCATCAATACTGTTGTCAAAAAATACGTGTCCAATAACATCAAACGGCGCAGGCTTTATCATCGCAGCCGCGTGCTTTAGCTCTGGCTGCCCTGAAATGGGGTCTACCGCACTGGCGTACAATGCCCCTAAATGGCAATGCGATCCCCACTGCGCCGACCAATGAATAGGAATAAAAACTTCGCCTCTTCGTATACTGTCATCCATTTTTACCGGATAAATAACAGGTTGAGCGTTGAGTGCATCTTGAGGCGTTTTTGCGCTTCCTTTGGCCATGGCCGGACTTTCCAGTGATACTAACTGCCCGTGTTTCAGTGAATATTTTGTGGCGTCATCAGGGTGAACATGAACGCTAGCGTGCTTCATGTGCGCGTGTAGCTTTGCTGCTTTACCCGTACGGGTCATAGTATGCCAGTGATCGCGAGCGCGCCCACTGTTCACAATAAAGGGATATGCGTCACTGGTTTGCTGCAATGGCGCGCGATACTGCACAGCAATGAGCTTTGCTTTGCCTGAAGGTGTAGAGAAAACTTTATCCGCAAATGGGCGTCGGGCGTGCAAATTTACGGTTAGTTCACCGTCATAGCTAGGGTCTCGCTTTTCAAACGGCCACTGTATTGGCGAGAGGTTGTTGTATTGGCTCTCGCTCAAGCCGTGCAATGGCGATAAATCTAACTGACGCTTCCCATTGTTGCGAAACCCGGTTAGCCCAGCGTATTCACTAAAAATTTGTGAAGGATGAGTGTAGTCAAATGCTTCTGTAAAACCCATTTTCCTTGCAACATCGCACATAATTTGCCAATCGTGCTTTGCATCACCTGGGGCAGGCAAAATGCCTCGCTGCCTTGAGATACGTCGTTCAGAGTTTGTGACTGTGCCGTCTTTCTCAGACCACCCCGTGGCGGGTAAAGCAACATGAGCAAACTGAAGCGTGTCATTGGCGTTAACAATGTCAGAAACTACAACCATCTCGCACTGGGTTAACGCGCGCTCAACTTGGCGTCGGTTTGGCATACTGACAACAGGGTTAGTGCCCATGATCCAAACAAATTTAACCTTTCCTTGCTCAATGGTATTAAACAAGTCTACCGCTTTTAACCCCTGCTTTTGTGGCATAACCGGGGCATTCCAGTAGGTTTTAATCGCATCTACATGCTCAGGATTCTCAATATCGCAATGCACGGCCAACATGTTGGCAAGGCCGCCTACTTCGCGCCCGCCCATTGCGTTAGGCTGCCCAGTTATCGAAAAGGGGCCACATCCGGTTTTACTGATCAAGTCAAACGCCAAATGACAATTGATGATTGACTGGGCCTTATCGACACCACTGGAAGACTGATTGATCCCCATGGAATAGAAAGTCACAACTCGTTTTTGAGTAGAAAAAAGTGCATAAAAAGCAGACAAAAGAGAAACATCAACATCGCAAAGCCGTGCAGTGTTTTCAATAGTGCGGTCATTAACGCTTAGCAAAACGTCGTCGAGGCCCTCTGCAAATGCTTTTACCGCATTATGATCAATGCGCCCTGTGCTCTCTCCATAGGCAAGAAGGCCATTAAATAGCGCGACATCAGTTCCCGGCGCTATCGCCAAATGCATATCAGCAATCGTACAGGTCTCGGTTTGTCTCGGGTCTATGACGACCACTTTCATATCGGGGTTTTGGCGTTTAGCTCGCTCAATTCTTTGAAAAAGGACGGGATGTGCCCAAGCGGCGTTACTGCCTGTAATCACAATCAGGTCGGTGTTTTCTAAGTCTGTATAATCACAAGGAACGACGTCTTCACCAAAAGCGCGTTTATATGCAGCCACTGCTGATGACATACATAGACGTGAATTGGTATCGATGTTGGCACTGCCGATAAAGCCTTTCATCAGCTTATTGGCAACATAGTAATCTTCCGTTAGAAGCTGACCTGAGACATAAAAAGCAACGGCATCCGCGCCATACTGCGCAATAGTAGATGTGATTTTATCTGCAATAACGTCTGTGGCCGTGTCCCAATCCACAGACTTTCCTGCTACGGTTGGGTGAAGCAAGCGACCTGATAAGTCGTTTGTTTCTAGCAGGTTTGTTCCTTTTACACACAATCTACCATAATTGGCGGGATGCTCGGGCGTACCAATAACGTTGTCCAGGGTAATGGTACGCTTACTCACGTTGCAACTGATATCTACACCACAACCCACGCCACAATAAGGGCACGTGGTTTGTTTAAGCTGCTCGCTCACAGCATCATGTTGTTGTGTAGCCATATTCATGTTTTTACCTTAGATTGTTGCACTATTGGGCAATGTAGACGTTGCCGTCTTCAACTTTTACCTTAAATGCTCGCACCGACACATCGTCTCGCTCTTTACATAACCCTGTCTCTAGGAAGTAATGTTCTTTATATAAAGGTGATGCCACTACCGGCGCACCACCAATAGAACCCAACAACCCGCGATACAGCACATTGGCGTTGCCAATAGGATCAAAGTTGCTGATAGCGTAAACCTGAGATTCACCGTTCATTTTGATATGAAAGATAGCGACCTGTTCGTTCTCTATT
Organism: Alteromonas sp. 009811495; assembly: GCF_028865455.1. Lineage (NCBI taxonomy): Bacteria > Pseudomonadati > Pseudomonadota > Gammaproteobacteria > Alteromonadales > Alteromonadaceae > Alteromonas > Alteromonas sp. 009811495. The sequence goes on along the minus strand of NZ_CP113972.1, from coordinate 670,210 downwards.
AGTGCGCAAACGCCGCTATTGGTGACTAAATCACCGGTAGTGCACGCGCAGTACCATACTGTTTCTTCAGTGGGCATTGCGGATAAATCGTGTGCTGCCGTCATTAGTGTGCTCCTTTTGTCTTTTATTCAGTTGTTTTACACCATAGACACTGGGATAAACTGCCCAACGCCTGCGGCTTTTTCGGCTACGGTTGCAGGCCTTACTTGCCCGCGCTCAGAGACAAACTGAATATTGGTGTCAGTTTCAGAACTATTTACAAACTGGCGGAAACGCTTGCGTGACTGTGGGTCTTCAATCGTGGTTTTCCACTCGCATTGATACGCGTCGACTACCGCATCCATTTGCGCTTCAAGCTCGCCATTGATGCCTAAAGCGTCATTGATGACGACATCTTGAAGGTAGGCCAGCCCACCTTCTAAGTTGTCCATCCACACCGACGTGCGTTGAAGTCGATCGGCAGTTTTTACATAAAACATCAGCACGCGGTCGATGTATTTGATTAAGGTTTGCGTGTCTAAGTCGGTGGCGAAAAGGTCGGCATGGCGAGGCTTCATACCGCCATTTCCGCAGACATAAAGGTTCCAACCTTGCTCCGTCGCGATAACACCGATATCTTTACTTTGAGCCTCTGCACATTCACGGGTACACCCTGACACCGCGAACTTTATTTTGTGCGGCGCGCGTAGGCCTTTGTAACGATTTTCAAGGTCGATAGCGGTCCCCACAGAGTCTTGAACCCCATAGCGACACCACGTACTGCCTACACAAGATTTCACCGTTCGAAGCGCTTTGGCATAGGCATGTCCTGTCTCAAAACCACCTTCAACAAGCTTTTGCCAAATATCCGGTAGTTGCTCAACACGGGCGCCGAACAAATCGATACGCTGGCCACCTGTGATCTTTGTATAGAGTTGATATTCTTTAGCAACTTCACCAAGCAATATGAGCTTCTCTGGCGTAATTTCACCACCAGGTACACGTGGTACCACAGAGTAGGTACCGTCTTTTTGCATATTCCCTAAATAAATGTCATTGGTGTCTTGCAAAGGTAAATGTGACTCTTTAAGGATATAGTCGTTATAAACCGATGCGAGTATTGAGCCTACAGCGGGTTTGCAAATTTCGCATCCAAGGCCTTCACCGTGCGCCTCAAGCAATTCATCAAAGGTACGAATACCGTTGACTTTGACAATATGAAACAGTTCTTGGCGGGTATAGTTAAAGTGTTCGCAAATTGCTTTTGACACTTCAACACCGCGCTTTTCAAGCTCCCCGTCGACAACATTTTTGAGTAATGCCGCACAACCGCCACATCCTGTGCTTGCCTTGGTTTCACCTTTTACGTCTGCCACGCTGCAGCAGCCACCATCGATGGCCGACACAATATCGCCTTTGGTCACATTCAAGCATGAACAAATGGACGCTGTGTCAGGTAGCGCATCTGCTCCTAAGGCCGGAGCGTCACCGGAGGAGGGCAAAATAAGGCTCTCGGGGAATTCAGGAAGTGCAATATCATTAAGCGCATACTGCAACAGCGTGTCGTAGTCGCTAGTGTCACCAACCAATACGGCGCCTAGCACTCTCTTCTGTTCGCTGTCTACCACCAGTTTTTTGTATACGCCCTCTGGCTGGTTTAGATAGGTGAAGCTCAACGCCCCTTCCGTGCGTTCGTGCGCATCACCAATAGAGCCCACCTCAACTCCCATGAGCTTTAATTTGGTACTCATATCTGCGCCAGTAAATACGCTGTCACCACCAGTGAGATGGCTTACTGCCGTGCGTGCCATCGTATAACCTGGCGCAACAAGGCCAAATATTTTGTTGTCCCACAGTGCGCATTCACCAATAGCATAAATATTCGGATCAGACGTTAAACAGTGATTATCTATGGCAATACCGCCACGCTCACCAAGCGTTAATGACGCTTTTTTACCAAGTTGATCAGAGGGACGAATTCCCGCTGAGAATAAGATCATGTCAGTTTCAAGTTCACTGCCATCAGCAAAAACCATTTTGTAACGACAGCTATCACCCGCTTCAATTGATTGCGTGGCCTTCTGCGTATGAACGGTAACCCCCAGCGATGAAATCTTTTGCTTAAGTACGTCGCCGCCCGTCGTGTCTAGCTGCACAGCCATTAGCTGTGGGGCAAATTCAACAACATGCGTATCAAGCCCTGCCTGCTTGAGTGCGTTGGCAGCTTCTAGACCAAGTAAACCACCACCAACAACAACCCCAACCTTACTGACACTGGCAGACGCTTCAATAGCCAGTAAGTCTTCAATGGTTCTATATACTAAACAGTGTTCTTGGTCGTTACCTTTAATTGGCGGCACAAATGGATATGACCCTGTTGCCAACACCAGCTTGTCGTAATCGAATTTTTGACCTTCAGAAGTAACAACGGTCTTATTCTCTCTGTCGATGTCTGTCACTATGGCATTGGTCACGACATTAACGCCCCATGACGCATATTGTGCAGGCGTAGTTAGCGCCAAGTCATCTGCGCTCGCGCCGCTAAAGTAGGACGATAGATATACACGGTCATAGGCGAGCCGAGACTCCCCGCAAAGTACGGTTATGTCGGCGTTTGCATCGCTGTTATGTAGTTGCTCGACAAAGTGGTGTCCCACCATGCCATTGCCTACGACTACGATGCGCGTTTTTGAATCAGATGACGTCATGTTTTTCCCCTTTCTTCGGGACAAAAAAAAGCCCGCGCCAACTTTCGTTGGTGCGGGCTTCGTTGCCTACTTTCGTTAAGTATTGACAAGATACCTAACTAACACATTTTACGGAGTGTTATGAATCACACTTCTAGCAATCAACACAAAATTACTAGTACACACTTTACGTATAGTGATATCCAATAACAGTGCCAATTACTTAACTAATTGTTTTTACATTAAATATGACAAAAACGCCGGATATTTCTAATGCTCAGATGCACCAAACAAACGCATTCATGTATTCGCTTGGTGCAAACTTACTGAGTGTGCATATCTGCTATGCAAGTTTGTCCGTAGCCACGCGATAACGCGGGTCTTCCACCACATTGATCTCTACAAATTTGTCTGCCTTGCGCAGCAAGCAGCGGCACTCGTCACTAATATGGCGAATGTGCAGCTTTTTACCTTGCTCTTCATACTTGTCAGCCAAGGTATCTAACGCATCAATACCCGACGAGTCCCAAATGCGAGAGTCTTTGAAATCAATCACAACATCGTCTGGGTCGTTGGCAATATCAAACAAGTCTTTAAAGTGAGACACTGAGCCGAAGAAAAGCGGACCATCAAGCTCATACACTTTCCAGCCGTCGTTATCGATATGTGATTTTGCCTCAATATGACGTGCGTGTTTCCATGCAAACACCAATGCAGACACAATCACGCCCACTACAACGGCTATTGCCAAGTCAGCAATAACGGTAACGCCAGTTACCAAGAAAAGAACAAAGGCATCTTCTTTGTTCACGCCGCGAATAATTCTAAACGACGCCCACTCAAATGTTGCAATTACCACAACAAACATAACGCCAACCAATGCCGCTAGCGGGATCATCTCAATGAGAGGAGCAGCAAAAAGAATAAAGCCTAGTAGTACCACAGCCGCTGTAATACCAGACAAGCGACCGCGACCGCCTGAATTAATATTGATCATGCTCTGTCCAATCATGGCACAACCACCCATTCCGCCGAAGAAACCATTAACCGTGTTGGCAACACCTTGCCCAACACATTCTTTGTTTCCGCGACCACGGGTATCTGTCATCTCATCAATCAATGACAGAGTAAGTAGCGATTCAATTAAACCCACCAAGCATAAAATAACCGAGGTAGGCAGGATAATCATGAAGGTTTCCCACGTGAACGGCACCATAGGTATGGCAAAGCTTGGCAGCTCGCCAGCAAGCGTCGCCGAATCACGCTGGTCTGCTGGTAAAAGGTCGCGAACAAAGTCGATAACGGTGCGCGCTTCTAAATCCAAACCATGCACCAGCGCCGTTACCGTAACAATAGCCACCAATGAAGCCGGTACAGCAGTCGTTAACTTAGGCAGTAGGTAAATGATAGCCATGGTCAGTGCCACCAAGCCTAGCATCCAATAAAGTAAGGTACCTTGCATCCATTGCAGCTCACCTGCGGCATTAATCACCTTAAACTGACCAAGCTGCGCAAGGAAAATGACAATGGCGAGACCATTAACAAAGCCTAGCATTACGGGGTAAGGCACCAGTCTTATAAATTTTCCTAACCGGAATACCCCGCATAGTATTTGCAAAAGGCCGGCGAGAATTACAGCGGCAAACAGATACTGCACACCGTGCTGCGCCACAAGGGCAACCATTACAACCGCCATAGCGCCGGTTGCACCAGAAATCATACCTGGACGACCGCCAATGGCAGAGGTAATTAGGCCCATCATAAATGCCGCGTACAAACCAATCATAGGTTCTACACCGGCTACAAATGCAAAAGCTACGGCTTCAGGTACCAGTGCTAGCGCAACGGTAATACCTGAAAGCACGTCGTTCTTTACATTACTGTCTTTACTGGTAATTAAATCGAACATGTTCTCTCAGAAGCTTAAGTGTTAAACACAAAAGGCCGCCTTGGCGTTTCAACAAAATGTAGAACACCAACACGGCTTTTAAAAATTTGTTGGCGATTCTATCACCATTATCACTTAAAATCGCCACGTTAACGCTTTATTAGCCTACGCATGCTGACAAATAGGACGTGTCGTGGCATCGTAATGCCAGTATTTTTTGCGAAGTGCGTGGTACATCGCACACTTTATCGATTAAAAATAATGGCTATCACTTCACTATTAAGGAGTTAACGTGGTCCCTTATATCTTGACTATTTTATGCGTGCTGGTTGCTGGCGCTATCCACTGGGTGTCACCCAAGGCTTACTGGAAAGCGACAATGGTATCGACAGCAATCATATTGCTATTTTCTGTCGCGGCGCTTTTCATCTTTCAGGCGTCAGGTATGTTAGTAAGCGAGCATACTGGTGAAAATGCAGATTTCTCTGGGCAGATGCTAAACATTACTATTCTGGTCTCTTTTTTCGGCTTCCTTATTTCTCTGTTTGTAGGGTGGTTCTTACGCGTAGTGCGCAACTAGTGGCATCGGGGTTGCACCACAATGGCGCAACCTCTTGGTTTGGTTTTCGCTTTTAGCCCTTCTCACTCTTATCTCTTCTCATTCTTACCTCTTTCTTTTGTTACCTTTAACGCATTCGACTTCTCTTTTTAAACGTCTTTCATTACGCAGCGCTTTTCGTTACCCATAAATCAAGGGCATTGGCGTGGCTTATTTACATTCTTTCTTGACGCTGGAACAAAAGAGTTTCGCGATTCAACTTAGAAAGGCATAGCTGTTGCAAGGTATTGTTGATAAGTACGCTAACAACAAAAAGAAAAAAGTACGTTAAACACGTCACACAGGTACACCCGTAGAAACATGCTAAAACAAAAAGAAACTTCTGTAGCGCTATGTAGCGATGCAACTAAACGTTTTTTACTTGCGGCTAAACACGCTGAAATTACCGTGTTAGAACAGTTGTCGAGCAACTGTCGCATTGTTATTGCGGTTTGTGAGCTTGTGCATGCACTACAAAAAGAGCGCGGCGCCAGCAATATTTATTTGGGCTCAAAAGGAGCGCGTTACACAAACGCTAGGCTGCAATATATCAGCCACAGCGAAAGCGCTGAGTCCCTGTTAAAAAGTCATTTAAAATCACTTTACCTTACCAATGCGATAAGCTCGGGAAATCCGCGTTTACTCAGCAGTATTACGCTAGCAATGCAAGCAACTGACTATTTGCCACACCTTAGAGAACAAATTAATAAGCAAGGATTATCCGCACTTGAATCAACACGTGCATATAGTCGACTTATTGCCAGCTTGTTAACTGTTATTTTCGAAGCCGCGGATATTGCCAGTGACCCTGATATTACTCGGCTGCTTGTTTCTCTTTTTAACTTTATGCAAGCCAAAGAGTACGCAGGACAAGAACGCGCATGGGGCGCAATTGGATTTGCTGAAACTCACTTTGAGTCTCATTTGTGCGAAAAATTACATACCTTACAACAAGCCCAAGACCATCACTTTACTATTTTTAGTGAGTTCAGCCCACCTGCCAGTATGCAATCATTTTGCGAATTAAATGAAAGTGAAGCGACATTCGATGTCCTGCGGTTGCGTAAAATGATTGCACAACTAAGCGATGGTAGCCCTATTTCTGAGGCCATTTCAGAAGTGTGGTTTGACGTGGCAACACGACGCATCGATGCATTGCAAACAATTGAAGTTCAGCTTACTCAATCATTGTTGGAGCAAGCAAATCAAAAAGTGATAGACGCCAAAAACGAACTAACAAACCATCAGCAATTGCTCGATAGATTCAACGATGAACATTTAAGTGAAGGCTCGCCACTGACCTTGTTATTCGACCCTAACATGCCTGGTCTTGTAGAAGATGCTGGCAAAGACAATGTCACTCCCGCCGCGATTGATGAGCAAACACAAACACTTGCCGCACACCGCTCGTTTTACGATTTACTTCGGGTACAGGCAAAACATATTGAAGACATGGGGAGAGAGCTCGATGAAGCCAAGCGCGCCGTTCATGAGCAAAAGGTCATTGGACGCGCCAAACTTGTGATAATGGATAAGTTTAACTTAAGCGAAAATAGCGCTTATAGACGGTTACAGAAACAAGCGATGAGCGAAAACACAACGATTGCCTCTATCGCCACCAAGATAGTGACTATTGCTGAAAAGATGTAGCGCTACGTATCAATAATGAAGGCTCAACTGTGGCCATATTTTAAGCCAATCTTTTTGCTTCACTCTCGTGTTAAACACCTCACGACGTGGATAGCGAGGGTTAATAGATAGCGTGCTGGCAAAATTAGCCTGTAGACCAAAAGGCGCCAACACCTCTACACGCCCCGATTCATTTAGCTTAACCGCAACACACGTTTCTTTTTCAATCCAATATGAAATGGCCTGTTCGCAACTTTCGTAAGGATTGTGGCCATGCAAAGTGTGCATTCTAGCTTGATTTTTCACTTGCCAATTGGCTTCGGGCATCATGTCGTGCAAGCGACGTTCAAGCTCTGCGTCACGCTCTTTCTCACTTTGTCGGCAGAAATAAATAACATCTACATCGTTTAGTGGTGTTGAAGAAGGTTTGTTGTGAAGTACATCCCAAATGGCGTTTCGTAAAAAGCCCGCGCCAATATAACCTTGGGGTAGAGCAAGCTCCCTTAGTGCAGTTAAGCAGCGCATGCGGTACATATCACTTGCAAGCAAACGCGACACTTTTTCTACATAGTCAATGCTGTCACTAGCGTTGTTATTTTCCATGGTCGTCTCGCGCTAAAAGATGATACTTCTGTAATGGTTATGACGTTTTTACACGCAACTTGCGCTTCCATTTGATCACATAAAAGCTCAGCGCCGCCATACTACCACCCGCACACCATCCCGCCACAACGTCACTGGGCCAATGCATCCCTAACATGACTTTGCTTATACCAATTGTCATAACCAATATCGCTGCTACCAAATACACCCAAAGCCGCACAGCCCTATTATTGGTAAAATGGTTAAGCAAGTACGCGATATAAAAGTAGACCAAGGTTGAAAGTGTAGTGTGCGTTGACGGAAAGCTATGGTCATACAATGTTGCAGTGTGATCAGCTAAAGGCGGTCGTGGTCGTGCGATCCCTGCTTGAAGCAAAAATGTTACGGCCAAACCTATTACAACAGCGCAAACAAAGGTCAGCGCTTTGCGTTGTTCTCCCGCAAGCAATAGGGCCATAGCCACTGACACAGTGACAAATAAAAGTACGCTTAGGCTACCTAGCACTGTTGCATCTTGTAATAGCGCTTGTCGCCACGGGGCAGCATTTCCCACTTCGCTAAGCAAGGCGTACAAATTGTTGTCCATCGGTGTCAGCACGCCCATGTAAACAAACAACATGCATAACAAGAAGCCAGTGCCAAACACTAGCACTTGTATCGAAGGCGTCCTAAGAGCATCCAAAAAAACGGCGAAAACGCCTACTTGCTTCATAATTACTTCCATTTAAAAACGATGATATGTTGTTTAGGCGTCGTGCTTGCTGCCGCCCAAACAGTTTGGCGATGTTAACGATTCCCCACCTCTTGCTTCCCACTCTTTCGATGTATAGGTATGAAGAGCAAGTGCGTGAACTGGGCCCGCCAACGCCTCAGCGGCCAATGCGTTTACCTCTCTATGGCGCGCTAGCAAACGCTTTCCTTCGAAAGCATCACTTACTACCGTAACTTTAAAATGACTCTGCGCCCCCTCTGGCACATTGTGCATAAAGCTTTCATCTAACACTTCTAAATAAAGCGGTGAAAGTGCACTGCGAATCGCTTCTTCAAGAAACGTTTTTACTTGCATATGGTGTTTACCTATTTCGTGGAATCAAATGACGAAAAGTAAGATTGATTCTACCACCGATTGGCTTAGCCGTCTTTGCAATACCATGCAAATAGTGACTCTGTGTAGTGCCCGCCATAATCAATACACTTCCGTGCTCAAGCACTTGGGTGTAAGTGGCTTTACTTTCTTTGTGCTTAAAAACAAAGGGCCTGGCTTCACCTAACGTTACAGAAGCAATTGTTGGATTTATGCCGAGCTCAACCTCATCATCAGCATGAAAACTCATGCTGTCATTGCCGTCTCTATACCAATTGGCAAGTACACAGTTAAACGATGTGTTGCTTAAGGTCTCGCACAGCACTCTTAAGCGCTGAAGAGAGTCGGTCCAAGAATTGGGCTTAAGTGTTAAGTTTGAATAGGTGTAAGTACATTCTGGGTCGCCATGCCAGCTTTGAAGACGAGGTATATTAATCGACTTACCAAAAAGGCGAATGGCGTCTTGTCGCCATGGCAATTCTCGCTTGAGCGCATGAAAATAGTGGTTGGCGCTGTCAGTTGCAATAGCACGCGGGTAATACTTCACATCCGCTTCAGCTAATGGGAGCGTCTTGACGCTACTATCTGGCTGATTAGTGTCAGTAATATCTGAATCAAAGAGTGAGAATTGCATACATACTGCCGTGTCCGAAGTTAGGATTTCTATTGTATTTACCTAACCAGTACGTATGCAATGTGCTTTCGGATTGCGTGTTACAAACGCGCCTTTTCTTTAAAGTCGTCATCGGCCGGCGTAGCACTGTACGCACCACTATCTTGAATTACGCCTTTGTTTTTGTTCATCCACGTTTTAATCACGCTTTTACTGGCAGACGCACTTGGCACCTGCGTACTGCTGCTATCAAGCGTTAACGGGTTAAACGCACGAGACCAAAAATAATGCGTAACCGCTGCACCGTGTTTTTCTGCCACTTGCCACCAGTTAAAATTCCACGGTTTTAATTCAGAGAAGGCAATACTGTTCATCAGACTCTTGTTGTCGTCACCAGCCAAAAACGTACTGGTAACAGGTGAGCTTCTGTACGCTTCAATTGCAACACCTTTGGCTTTTAGTGTATCTACAATGGCTTTGCTACGCTCACCAGTCCATTGATTGTTAAGGTATGACTTCTGACCTATCGAGTAAAACGGGTCAAGTAAGGCAATGCGATCGGGGCGGTAAGCGCCAGATAAGTTGCCTTGGTTTACTGCGGTATTAAGCTTATCGGAGATAGTCAGCGCAAGCTGATTTCCTAATGAATGCCCTGCAATTCTAAGCTCTGAGCCGGTAAAATTAGGTAAACCGTTTACCAAAGCCGTGTATAAGAGCGACGTGACTGATTGATTTGGCCCTGAGTTATAACTGCCATTAGATGACTTCCAGCGCATGCCGCGAGGGCCATTGGTTGAGTGAATTTTAGCCTCGGCGTCTTTGACTTCACTTTCATCAGCGAACTGATTCCAGTACAAGATACCCACATTGTAACCTCTATCTAGCCAGTACCAGGCAAGATCTTGATTAGGACCGCCAGAGCCATTTCTATTTAGAGTTTCTCTTGAGCGGTTAGTAACCGAGCCATTCTGCCAACCGTGTATATAAATAACGGTTTTCTTACTGCTACTGTAGTAAGGGTTCGATTGCCCTGCGACTGCTTTCTGCGCGTCAGTGTAATCGAACCAATACAAGCCGTAATCAAGGTTACTGTATACCGAATTAGGAAAGGTTATTTCTGCTCTGGCACTTAGCGAAAATAACGCAAATAGCATAGTCCATAGTAGGGTGTAACTTTTTTTCATGGTTGTTCCTCGTTTTAATTGCGAGTTTATTAGTGGTCGGACAAGCTTCATTTAACAATATTTTCACATTTAAATAACAAAGTAAACGTTTAACCTTAATTTGAGAGGGTAAACAGCAGCGTACTTTTGTCGAAGATGGTATTCTAGTAGTCACCTGTTGGGGAAAATGCCAATGGGGTAACACCAGTAATCACAGTCCACGAGTCAATCAAGCACAACCTCATGAATACAGAATTCTTATTTGCAGATCGTCAATTCACGCTAATACGTTACCCAGAAAAGCATCAGCACGTGAGCTTGCAAGCGTGGGACAGTGCAGATGAACTACTTATTGAGCATATAGAAACCAGTCTTAGTGAAGGTGCTATAACCACATCAACAGCGCCTAAAATGATGATTTTTAATGATGACTTCGGGGTGTTGGGTTGCTGGTTTGCACATGTTGAGCCACTGTGGGTGTCTGACTCCTACATTGCCTACCGCTCATTGTTAGAGAACCTAACGGCAAATCAACTGACACCATCTTCCAAGGACAATGCAATCACCGCCCCTGTTCAAACGTTAACCAGCGTAGATAGTTTATCGTTCACACCTGCATCTCATGTTGATATCGTTGTGATTAAGATACCCCGTGCGCTTGCATTGCTGGAACAACAACTTATTGATATTCAGCGCTACATTACACCTGATACACATGTTGTGGCTGCGGGTAAGGTGAAAACTATCACTAAATCCGTTCTTGGTTTGTTTGAAAAGTATATTGGCAAAACCACGACGTCGTTGGCCAAAAAGAAATCTCGTCTCGTTTTCGCCACACGTGATAATACAAAAACTCACGCTAAATCTCCTTATCCTACTCGTTGGCAGGCAAAGGGAACTGCCGGCCAAACACTGACGCTGGACAACTTAGCCAACGTATTTTCTCGGCAATCATTAGATATTGGCGCTCGCATCATGCTAGAACACATGACGGTAAGTGCTAATGACGTCATTGTTGACTTGGGATGTGGTAACGGGGTGCTTGGTGTCAACGCGTTAGCCCTCGCTCCCGATGCAAAAGTTATCTTTGTCGATGAGTCATATATGGCACTTGAAAGTGCTCGATTAAACGTATTGAACAACTTTCCAGACAAGATTGATCAATGCGAGTTTGTTGCTAGTAATTGCTTGGAAGCGCTGCTTGAAAGAAGCCAACGACCTGCTGTAACTAAAATTTTGTGCAACCCACCATTTCACCAGCAAAATGCCATAACGGATCATATTGCTTGGCAAATGTTCACCGACTCTCGCGACTTGTTAGTCAAGAGCGGTCATTTAGTTGTGGTGGGTAACCGTCACCTTGATTACCACATTAAACTGAAAAAATTGTTCGGTGGTGCCAAGGTGCTTGCGAGTGATAAAAAGTTCGTCATCTTAGGCACAGCAAAGCGATAGTCTGGTTTTTGAAAGAGGATTATTCATGAAGACAACACGCCACTATATATTCGCACTACTTTCATTGTTTGTAAGCGCAACAGTGCTTGCGGCAACAAAAGATGATGGTTCACATGTGCAACCCGATAATTACTACCCCCGCGTGAAATTTGAAACCACTATGGGTGATATTGTCGTTGAACTCGACAGACGACGCGCACCCATCACGGTAAATAACTTTTTACGCTACGTAGACAAGCGCGCTTATGAAGACACAATTTTTCACCGAATTGTGCCTGGGTTTGTAGTACAAGGAGGTGGTTACACTGCGGACTTTAATGGTAAGTCTAATTTCCCAGATATTTTTAATGAGTCTGGAAATGGATTGACCAACGATTTACACACCATTGCAATGGCGAGGCAAAATGATCCTCACACTGCAAATCGACAGTTTTTCTTTAACGTTAATGACAACAGCAGCCTAAACCCAGGGCGAGATTGGGGCTATGCTGTGTTTGGCGTGATCGTTGAGGGCGAGGACGTTGTCGATGCCATGTCTGAAGTTGAAACTGAGTACTCACTTCGCCTTAATGCCAACAATGTTCCTATTGAGCCCATTGTGATTAAGAAAGTTATCGTACTCCCTCCAATGTAGAAGAGCTGTAAGTAAGTACCAACTAAGGCGCGTCTATTTGGTGCGCCTCAGGAAGGTCGAGCCAATACAGGGCTTGTTTTGAAAAAGTCTTGTCAAAGTAGGCACCGTGTTTGGAAAAACCGACACGTTCAAGTACACGCTGCGACGCACTATTGTCTGGGTGCGTCATGGCGGTTAGAAAATGATAGCCCTTTTCGTGCGCCCATTGAATTACGCGCGTGCAAGCTTCACGACACAAACCTTTACCCCGTGCTTCTGGCAACATTGCAAATCCCAAATCGGGGCATGAAAAGGCAAAGCGATTGAAAAGCCCGCATACCCCTATTGGCTGATGGCTGACTTTATCTTCAACGGCCCACAGTCCATATCCCCATTCAGCGCGCTGCGCATTGGTTCTTTCAATATAGTCACATGCGTCATCTACAGAGTTAACGCCACGACTTCCTATAAATTTGAGCCAAAGGTCATCTTGCTGCAAACGCAAAATCCAATGTTTATCTTCAAAATCTAGCAGGCGAAGACGGAGCCGCTCGCTGTAAAGCATTTCAGAATTAATATCAGACGTCACACTCACGATTTTTCTCGCTTAGTTTTAGGGCTGCAACAGCGTATCTATGATTTGATGGACATCACTGCTTACCCTCGCACTGCGCGGGTATAACGGCTTTGCTCTATCATTTATTCTGGGATGGTCCCACAGTTTGGTATTGGCAACAAACGCTTTTGCCTCATCAACGCCACCATGCTCTAAACACCCAGCCAAACATGTATCGATATATGTTTGATGCACTGGGTACGCTTGGGAAGGTTCATGACAATCTAGTGTTTCACAAATCCACAATGAAAAAGGCGACAATTGTTCAATTAGCAATGCTTGATACTGTGAGTCGATATTATTAAAAATCACATTCTCACTCTTTACGCTAACAAATCGATAGTCTTTTTCTCGCGCTTGTAGTGTGGGGTTAAGCGTTGTTGGGATCAATTGCGCGTTAAGACTTTCACGTTTGTGAGGCGTAGCACCTACATAGGTTTGCTTCTCACTTAAGCTACGAGTAACCCATGCACGCTCAAACCCTTCAACGGTTACAGGGATCCCCTGCGTAAAGATGTTTGAGTAGCGTTCACGACTGTCTTTACTTAACAAACTCCCGTAACCCAATACGATATGTGATTGTGTTAACGTTGTGAGCCATTGAATGATGTCATCACCATCTTTGATGCTAAATTCTCGCACAATATTGCCTTTAATTGCCCCGTGGCAGATTTGAAATTATCCACCAGTAAAACAAAAAAGGCGGTGTAAATACACCGCCTTTGCACTTAATAACCATTGAACTATGTCAGGCTTTTAGAACAGTGCACGAACGCCCATAGTAAAGTTTCTTCCTGGTAGCGGCGCCGGATCTTTTAAGAAAGACGTATGTACACGAGCTTCCTCGTCGGTAAGGTTTTCGCCACGCGCAAACAACACCCAATCGATGCCCTGACTCGCAAACTCGTATTGAACACTGGCATTAACCAACGTATAGCCATCTGTTACGGTTTCATACGACGCAACGTGCTGTTGGTCGTCATACCACGTAAGCCCGACATCTGCACTTAGTCCATCTTTCATGTAACTTAATTCACTACCAAAACGCATAGGCGGCGTGCGAGGTAAGTTATCACCTTCAATTTCAGCACGAATGTAATCGCCGAATACGGTAAGGCGCAATGTGTCACTCAAATCAACATAGGTTTCTGCTTCGAAGCCCCAAATATCAGCATCGGCTTGCTGGAAGTAATAGACTGGAAGCCCTTCTTCGCTGTGCTCATCATGTTCGTCTTCGTGCATGCCGATTTCATCATCATGAGCTTCATCTTCATGCTCTTCATCACCGTGCTCTTCATGCTCACTTAACGCAATTAACCCGGTGTTTGTTTGGAAAATGTAGTCATCAGCTTGGTTAAAGAAAAATGAAACACTGTATCCCCAATCGCCAGAATACTTACGGAAAGTCACATCTAAATTTGTGCTCACTTCTTCTTTAACGCCGCTTAGCGACTCTTCGATATGCCCTTCATCGTCCATATCAAACACCAAACCCACTTCATAACTTTGAGTAGCAAGGTGCTGACCTGCTGAAAAGAGTTCTTGCTGACTAGGTGCACGCTCACTACGCGACAAGGTTACTGCAACAGCATGTCCTTCTGCATATTCCCAGTTTGCGCCAGCTGATAGAGAAAGGCTGGTGAAATTGTAGTCAGGGAAACTAAACGCAAGCGCATGTTCTTCATGCTCTTCGCCTTCGTGTTCCTCGCCTTCGTGCTCTTCACCCTCGTGCTCGTCGTGTTCTTCATGGGCTATATCAAGCTCAATTTCACTATCATCGGCATCAAGAGTAGTTCGTTCAAGGCGTCCCCCTAGTTCAAAGGTAATATCACCCACCTTTTTCTGCTCAACGATATACAATGCATAGCTTGATGTAGTATTGGCTGGTGTAAATGCTTCCTCACCTACGGCGTTGTAGTCACTATGATTAAACTGCAAGCCAAATACGCCATGCCACCCGTTTATCTCCTCGTGATAAGCAGATAGGCGAATATCGCTAGACTCATTAGTAAATACTGTACCTGGCTCTCCATCTTCAATCTCGGCATGCTCATAGTCGGTATAAGCAGCGGCAAACTTAAGATTAGTAAGCCCTTCTACAGGTGAGTGCCACTCGCCAGCCATTTGATAGCGGGTCATATCAACATCAAGCAGAACCCCTTCTTCACTGTGCTCTTCACCGTGATCATCATGTTCGCTTTCGTCATGGTCATCATCATCGTGCTCTTCCTCGCCATGCGCGTGACTGTGGCCAGGTACACCGTATTCATTGTCTAGCTTCTCAACGGCAAAGCCAAAATACCCTTCTTCTGCTACATAAGACAAACCTGCAACAATATTGCTGGTTTCCATTGCGCTGCTCTCTAGCTCACCTTTGGGCTCATCTTCATCGGGGTCGATAGACGCATAGCCGGGAATATCAGCGTTTTCGGTATCGCGATAGAAACCATCAACGTGCCACGCCCAATTGCCTTTTCCACCGGTTACGTCGCCGCGTGTATAGGTGCCTTCGTTAACTGTGCTGTAGCTCGTTTCGGCCTCACCTTCAATCCCTTCTACTGGATACTGAGGAATACGCTTATCGACTACATTGACTACACCGCCAATTGCACCACTGCCGTATTGTAGTGTTGCAGGACCGCGCAATACTTCCACTTGTGTTGCACTGGTTAGAGTAGACGCGACATTGTGATCGGGTCCAACGCGAGATACGTCAGAAACATCCAAGCCGTTTTGCACAATTTTAACCCGTGGACCATCGTTACCACGGATAATTGGGCTACTCGCAACTGGGCCGAAATAAGTACTGTGCACACCAGGTGCATTTTTTAGGGTTTCCCCTAAGGTAGGCGCTTCAATTTTGCGTAACTTTTCTGCACCAATGACCGTTACTGGCGTCACAGACTCAAGCACTGATGACTGTAGCGCGTTAGCGGTAACAACAATGTTCTCAACTGAAGCGGGTTTTAATACAAAATCAACATTTTGATCGCGGGTAACGTCACCAAGGTCGTTATCACCATGAATATGCTCTGAAGAGTATACGTGCAAGTGGATATGTGGCTGTTTTACGTCATCGAAGCGGTATACACCGTTTTCATCTGTGTAAGCAACGCGTCGTGTACCTTCAATTTTGACTTCAGCGCCAGCAACGGGCTTCCCTGCTGTATCGGTGACTTTTCCAGTTACTGTAGTGGCATAAACAGGCGCACTTAACAGCCCTGCTATCGTTAAACTTAGCAGTGAACGCATTTTCATGAACTTCCTCTTAGGATGTTATAACATTATTTTGAGATGTTATAACATTTTTAAGGATGTAGGATTGAATGTCAACTCCCACTGAACGTTCGTATGACAGGTTTTAACGACATTTAATGTTAGTTCGCTAACACTTTAAATACTGTGAAACGTATCGTTTATGCTCGGCTTACAGGAAAGTTAATCACATCTTGAATATGAGGTGCGCCCATTTTCAGCATCAGTAACCTGTCAACCCCAAGCGCCACGCCAGCGCACGCGGGCAGCCCATTTTCAAGTGCACTTAAAAAATGCTCATCAATGGGTTTAGTTTCAAGCCCCGCTTTTTCACGCTTTTTGTTGTCGCTTTCAAAACGTCGGCGCTGTTCTTCCGCTTCACTAAGCTCGTTGAAGCCGTTTGCGAGTTCCGCTCCTTTGAAATACACCTCAAAGCGTTCTGCAACACGATTATCCCGACGACTTAACTTAGCCAGTGCCGCTTGCGACGCGGGGAATTCGTAAATAAAGCAAGGCTTTTGTATGCCAATACGCGGTTCTATACAGTAGCTAAACAGAAGCTGAAGTTTACTATCTGTACTTAACGTTTGTGGCGCGTGAATGTCGATGTTGTGCTCGCGTAACGCACTTTCTAGCATGTCATCTGTGGCCGTTAGTGGGTCAAGCGCCAAGTGCTCAATAAATGCGTTTTGATAAGTCAACTTATCACCTGGCTCAGTGCCTAATGTGGTCATTAGTAACGCATCCACATCGTCCATTAACTGAAGGTGGTCGTAACCCAACCTGTACCATTCCAACATAGTGAACTCTGGGTTATGCCAGCGCCCCTCACCTTCATGACGAAAGGCTTTACAGATTTGATAAATTGAGCCGCTTTGCGCACAAAGCAGACGCTTCATGGCATATTCTGGCGATGTTTGCAGATACAAATTGACAGGCTTACCAGTATTACCATGAGCAAACGCGGTAACAAATGCGTCAAGGTGTTCATCGGTTACAGTGCCGTTTGAGAGCAATGGCGTATCTACCTCAAGCACATCGCGTTGATAAAAGTATTCACGTATAGCACGCAATAGGTCAGCACGCGCTCGACGTGCTTCTAAGGTTGATGTGGGTTGCCAAAGCTGAGAAGTGCCGCAAGTATTAACGGAGCCTGTCATATAACTGCCTGCATAATTGTAAACCCTGCATAATGAAGAACAACATCAACAGGTGTTCGATGTTAATCGGTTAACGTGTTTGAGCGGTCAATTATATCAAGTAGTGGTGTTGATAGTATAAAAAACAAAAAACCGATGCACACGCGCTGCGTGATACACCGGTTTTTTAATTGCCCTTTAATACAAGGGCCGAGTTCTTTTATTTTTGTGCGCGAGAAACGTATTCGCCAGAGCGCGTGTCTACGCGAATCACTTCGCCAGTTTGCACAAACAATGGCACGCGAACTACCGCACCCGTACTTAGCGTTGCAGGCTTACCGCCAGTACCTGCCGTATCGCCTTTAAGGCCTGGATCGGTTTCAGTGATCTCAAGCTCTACGAAGTTTGGCGGTGTAACCGTAATCGGTGAACCGTTCCATAGTGTAATAATGCAAACGTCGTTTTCTACTAACCACTTTTTGTTCTCACCAACCGCTTTTTCATCTGCAGCGATTTGTTCGAATGTATCGTTGTTCATAAAGTGGTAGAATTCGCCGTCGGTGTATAAGTAGGCAAGCTCTGTATCCATTACGTCAGCGCCTTCTACTGATTCGCCTGAGCGGAAAGTTTTTTCCAAAACTTTACCTGAAATAAGCTTACGAATTTTAACGCGGTTAAACGCTTGGCCCTTACCCGGCTTTACGTATTCGTTTTCTAGAATGTTGCATGGTTCGCCGTCCAGCATGATTTTCAGGCCGCCTTTGAACTCGTTAGTGCTGTAATTAGCCATAATTCCTCTGTCTAAACATAAGGTACAAAAAGTTTCGTGGAACAAATAATACCTAAAAAACCGATTTCTGTAGAGCATAACTGGCAAAAAGAATTAGCGTGCAGTTTTACAGACCCTGCAAAGCTGCTTGATCACCTCGGTTTAGATGAAGATAAATACGCACAACACATAAAAGCAAGGCGCCTTTTCCCTATGCGTGTTCCACGCCATTTTGTTGATTTAATGGAAAAAGGTAACCCAGACGATCCGCTTTTTTTACAAGTTATGCCGCTAAGCGACGAGTTTTTAACGTCACCGGGGTACAGTGAGGATCCCTTAGATGAGCACGACACTGCGGGCAAAGGTATACTGCACAAGTATGACTCTCGCGTACTGTTAATGGTTCGAACAGGCTGTGCCGTTAACTGCCGATACTGTTTTCGACGTCACTTTCCCTATGCTGACAATGCAGTGAGCAAGCACCAATGGGAGGAAGTCCTTAACTACATTCGCGGCAATGTAAAGATTAACGAGGTCATTTTTTCTGGTGGAGACCCGTTAATGGCCAAGGACGATCACCTAGCGTGGCTTGCACATGAAATTGCCAGTATTTCTCATGTTAAACGCCTTCGTATACATACGCGTTTACCCGTTGTTCTGCCTGAAAGAATTGATAGTGCGTTTGAGAACTGGTTTGGCAATTTACCCCTTCAAAAAGTGCTTGTACTTCATGCTAATCACGCTAACGAAATTTCGGCGTCATTAGCCATGCGCTTAGACAGGCTTAAACGTATGGGCGTCACTTTGCTTAATCAGTCTGTGTTGTTAAAAAACGTCAACGATTCGGGCGATGCTATTAGCGACTTAAGTGAAAAGCTGTTCGATGCTGGCGTTTTGCCTTATTACCTTCACGTACTAGACAAGGTACAAGGCGCAAGTCACTTTTATGTAAGCGACAACGCGGCAAGAGATATTATGGAAAAAGCGATAAAGCGTTTACCAGGCTTCTTGGTGCCAAAACTGGTGAGAGAAATTGGCGGTCAACCTGGCAAAACGCCTATCGACTTACATTTACATCCGTAAACTACGCATAGGTATCAATGTTGGCGCCTAATGCGGGGTTTGAAGATGATGATTTTGGTACGTCAGAAGCTGATTCCAGCAACTGAAGCGACGCTTGTCCCTCTTGTTCTTGCTGACTTTTAGCAAGCTTTAGAGAGGCCAACTCAAGTGACGCACCGGACGTTCCAGAGGCACTAGCACCTTGTAGATCCATACCATTTTCCTTTGTTGCTTGTAGCAAAGTAAAAAAGTGGGCAGAATTGCCCCCCTTTATTTTATGTTGGGCTTTGCATAAGCTGCAAATACCAACACTCGTCAGGTTATCGGCCTTGAAAGGCGAAACTTTAACCACTACCCATAGAAATTTAAAATTGATTTAAAGGGCGTTTAAATGCAAGAGATGCAAGCTGTACATCAACAACTTCAAGAGACCATGCAAACTCTTTATCGCAAAGCAGTGGATGCCGATCAGATGTTAGATAGTTTGCAGCGCGATCAAAAAGGGAAATTCGCTGCCATTTTTGCCGCAGACAGCGGATTCACAAGCTCAGCGAAGCGCTTTGGGCCTTATGTAGAAGAAATTGCGAATGACTGGCAAGCAATGAAAGACATGAATGAGGATGCCGCTAAAGCTGCACTTGGACCACTGGTGAAAAAAATCGAAGTAGCTTTGGTAACATTAGCGCAATTTCAACAGTCGCTGAGTGCAAAAAAGGCCGACTAGTGCGCTAGGCTCACTGTACGTAAAGCCCTAATTTCTTGGCGCATACAGCGCCACTTTACCGATTCTATGTTCAATTTCGCTTACCTCACGAAGATAAGCTTCACTGTCTACTTGACCATATTGCTCAACGAAGGCTTGTTTACTTAAGCCTTCTGGCAGTCCGTCGATGGGCACTATGATTTCCAATTCACTTTGGATACGCGCAAGTGCATTTTGAACCTCTTGCGCCGTAGACAATGACGTAGCCACTTGCGCAAATCGTGTACCTGACATGTCGGCTGCCAAATCAACAAAACTGTAACCCGAGCCCCCTTGAGCTCTATCCATCAGCTCTTTAAATTCACCGATAGCAAGTGATATACCTTGTTTGGACAAGAGTTCCAAAGCAGCTGAAATAATAAAATGCCGTGCTAAGTCATTGCGTTTGTGCAGCACCGCACCTCGTTTAGGCTTAAGCGCTTTAATAGGGTTAGGCTGAATATCACCCACTAGCTGACCAACGCGGTAATGGCCCACATAGGCTGCTAACGCAATAATCACCGCTTTGTTGTGCAGTACGGCTTGTTCAGGTGTTTCACTTTGCTCACGAGCTCGCGCCATCCCCTCTCGCAAATACTCCATCAGCGAAATGGCTTTTGGACTTAGTGCAATGTCTCTTCCTGAAATATAGCGAAGATAATAAGCACTGAGCTTTTCAAGCTCAGTTTCTTGCTCTGGGGCTAAATTCAAACTGACAACGTTAAGCTCGGTCAGCAGTGGGTCAAGTGGACCAACATCCAGCGTGAGTTCACCATTATTCATACTGACTCGCTCCACACGAGACAGAGCGATAGTGGCGATTTGAGATTCCGTATAGGAGTTAACAGTGTATTCCAAGAAGCGAAGAAGCAAATTGCCAGATAAGGTTATATCGCCAATTTGCACTTGTTCAATACGCAGACTATCTCCGGGTAAAACAAGTGCTGATACGTTAACAAAATAGCCTGAGCGGCTGATGGCGTAGGTCACACTTACCGTGCCGCCTAACGGAGATATATTCACGCGACCTTTAAAATCAGGAAGCGCGCGTTGTAGCACTCCTACAAGGCTTTCAACCTGCGTTTCTGTTAGCTCCAGCTGGTGACTTTCTTGTCGTTGCGAGAATGCTTGTTGCAGTTGATTTAGAAGTTTATTGACGCTGTCAGCGCCATCGAGTTGCTGTGGCGCAGTGTTGTCGACTAATGGCGTTTTTTGTACCGCTAGATAGGTAAAGGTGGCAGCGCCAGCAAGCACCAATACCACAACAATAACCACACTAAGCAAAAGCCACTTAACACTGCGTAACATCATAAATTTTAAAATAGCCTTGGCGCAATAAAATGAATACGTCGCCTATACTACGTTAAGTTCATCACTGCCACCAGTGACAAGTGGAATGACCAAGCTTTACGCCTAGTCCATTGCCTCACTCTCTCATAAAAACAATATAGACCGCCAAAACGTCAATCGACGTGAGCTGTGATACACTGTACTTTTGATTGTCGTTGCGAGTGAATTGCTGTGTTTTATCACATAATGGGGCTAGTGAGTGCCGCATTGTTTTTATTGACGTGGTTGGGGCTGTACGCGCAAATCAAAGCGATGAACAAATATGAGCACTTGTGTTCAGATGCCAACAATAGCTTATCGCTCAATCAATTTGGTTCCAGTTATTTCGCTTTTTTCTCCATTTTTCTTTTCGGCATTTCGGTTGAGCCCTTTAACCATTACCTAGTGTGGACACGCTGCGGTGCACTGCTCCTCACTCTTATTATCATTTATAAAATTTGGGCACAAAGACGCACATCACTTACCGCACTGATTACGGTGGTGGCCGGGCTATCGCTGATGGCGGGCTTTGTGTCGATGTACTTTCGGCCCTTTCCCACCTTGGCACAGTTTGGTGCCAACGCGCTAATGTTGGTGGTCACCGTTATATTATTCCAAGGTACGCTACATCAGTGGGTGGTACTGCGTCGCAGACAAAAAGTGGGCTCGCTATCAGCCACTTTGTTTAAGAATATTCTAATAAAAGATGTCAGTACGTTAATGTTTGGCCTAACCATGCCGATTAGCCAAAGCTGGCCGTTGTTAATACTAAACGGCACCAGTGTTGTGATGCGCGGCGCAGTACTGATTCAGATGCTAATACTAAAACGCCGCGAAGAACGCGGCGTAGTGGAGATATCTTAGTGTTACAATGACACTTCGGCCATATTGCCTTTACTCTCAAGCCACACTTTTCTGTCGCCAGAACGCTTCTTAGCAAGCAGCATGTCCATTAACTCCATCATTTCTTCAGCATCTTCTATGGTGAGTTGCACAAGACGACGGGTGTTAGGATCCATAGTGGTTTCACGAAGCTGCAGCGGGTTCATTTCACCCAAGCCTTTAAAGCGTTGTACGTTGATTTTACCGCGCTTATTCTCCGCTTCTATTCTATCTAAAATGCCCTGCTTTTCACCTTCGTCCAATGCATAATACACTTCCTTACCCACATCGATACGAAACAACGGTGGCATAGCGACATAGACATGCCCTTGTTCTACCAGCGTTCTGAAATGACGCACAAAGAGCGCGCAAAGTAGCGTTGCAATGTGCAGACCGTCCGAGTCAGCATCAGCCAAAATACAAATTTTTCCGTAGCGTAAGCCTGATAAATCCGTTGAATCAGGGTCGATACCCAGTGCCACTGAAATGTCGTGAATTTCTTGCGACGCCAATACTTGAGATGAATCCACTTCCCAACTATTTAAGATTTTACCGCGAAGGGGCATGATCGCTTGAAATTCTCTATCACGCGCTTGCTTTGCTGAGCCACCTGCTGAGTCCCCTTCTACCAAAAAGAGTTCTGAGTATGAAATGTCCTGCGATGAACAGTCGGTCAATTTGCCTGGCAACGCTGGCCCTTGTGTAACCTTTTTACGTGCTACTTTCTTGGTTTGGCGAAGACGGCGTTGCGCGTTGTTAATACACATCTCAGCCAATGCTTCTGCAATTTCAGTGTGCTGATTCAACCATAAGCTAAACGCATCTTTTACGATACCTGAAACAAATGCACTGGCTTGGCGTGATGACAGACGCTCTTTGGTTTGCCCAGCAAACTGTGGGTCTTGCATCTTGGTTGACAAAATATAGGCACAGCGGTCCCAAATGTCGTCAGGTGATAGCTTAACGCCGCGCGGCATCAAGTTTCTAAATTCACAGAATTCGCGCATTGACTCAAGTAGGCCTTGGCGTAAGCCATTTACGTGGGTTCCCCCCTGCGCGGTTGGGATTAAGTTCACATAGCTTTCGGTAACAAGATCACCACCTTCAGGTAACCACATCACCGCCCAATCTGCGGCTTCCGTATTTCCGCTGAAACTGCCTACAAATGGGGTATCAGCAGGTAGTGTTTCAAACTCTTCCACCGCCTGATAGAGATAATCTTTTAGGCCATCTTCGTAGTACCATTCTTGGCTTTCTTTCGTTATTTTGTTGTCAAATCGAATGCGCAGCCCTGGACTCAATACGGCCTTAGCGCGCAAGTTGTGCACTAAACGACTAACAGAAAATTTGGCCGAATCGAAATACTGCGCATCTGGCCAAAAATGTACGCGTGTTCCAGTGTTACGCTTTCCGCACGTATCAATAATTTGCAAATCTTCTACTTTGTCGCCGTTTTCAAAGGCAATTTGATAAACATTACTATCCCGTCGAATAGTTACTTCAACACGTGTTGAAAGTGCGTTTACTACTGAGATACCTACACCGTGTAAACCACCCGAGAAAGCGTAGTTTTTATTTGAAAACTTACCACCTGCATGCAGCTTACATAAAATAAGCTCAACGCCTGAAATCCCCTCTTCGGGATGAATATCCACCGGCATACCACGACCGTCATCAATCACTTCAAGTGACTGGTCTTCGTGTAATATCACTTTGATATTTGACGCATGTCCAGCTAATGCTTCATCCACACTGTTATCGATAACTTCCTGCCCAAGGTGATTAGGACGGGTCGTATCGGTATACATGCCGGGGCGACGTTTTACGGGGTCGAGGCCATTTAGGACCTCGATAGCATCTGAATTGTATTGATTTGACATAGTTATGGTTGTTATTTAAGCCAGCAACAAACGTAATAAAACGATGGTAGCAGGGCTTGTAGATAGTGGCAATGAGCTTATTTTAGGAGAAAGCTCGCAATTGCTGGTAAGTGGTTTTCATAGCCGATAAAGCTGTGATCGCCCCCCTCTTCAATCACTAGTTCGCTGTTAGCATATTTTTGTGCGGCCAAGCGATAGTCTAAGGTCTCATCTTCGGTTTGTAGCAATACTTTGTAGCAGGCTTCATCTTTAAGCGCTGATGCTTCAAGCGCTTTAATGACATGCATATCACTTTCGATAATTTCAAACTTCTCGCCGCTATAGGGATTTTGATGAGCGCCGATGAAATCTTGCAAAAGCTCGTAAGGCTTAACCGCTGGGTTGATTAACACGGCTTTGCCACCAAACTTTTCCAGCAAAAACGTAGAAAGGTATCCCCCCATTGAACTGCCGATAAGCTTGAGTCCATTTTCTAACAATGCAGGGGTGGACTCGATAAGTGCCAGCAGCTGCGCTTCAACTTGGCTAGGGAAGTTTGATAGTTCAGGAATATGCAGCATAACGTCACTGTGGTGCTGTTCAAAATACGCATTGGTTGCTTGCGCTTTCACCGATTTGGGTGAACTTAAAAAACCATGTAGATATAAAATATGCTGCATACTGCTTCTCTTGTTATCGTTGAGTGTCTTTCTTGTAAATAGGCGTGTAAATAGGCTTGTCAGTCACGTCTATTTTTTCAATGCCTTTGTATTGAACCTCTGGGGCATTGAGTTAGCGCTTTTTATAGGCAACGCGTCTTACATTGACTTCTACTGTGCCATCATAGCACAGGGTAAACTGCTGGTAGCCTGGGCTTTCCTCACTGGTACCAAACGCTTCTTGCATGGCCCACTGCCAACAGCTTGACGGGCATCCATATGATGGCGTGCCACGTTCACCGATGTGCTGACGAATGGGTGAATGCACGTGCCCGTGCAATACTGCCTTTATACCCGACTGACGGGAAACCAAGGCTTCGATATACTCAGCCCCCGCTAGCGCGTGTTTATCCATCCAACTCTGTGAAGGAAGAACATGATGATGTAACGCGACTATATGAAATAACGGACGATGAGGTATTTGAGCGGCTTGATTAGCGTCACATACTTTTTCTATCGCAATGACGTCTTGTTGCTTTGCACTGCCCCCAGCACCATGTTTATCGTAAGGGTGCCTTGTATCACAGCCGTGAATAAGCCAGTTGGCGATATGTATTGGCGAACCTGCTGTTAATATATGCTCTGTTAATAATGCGTCAAAGTGCGCATTGTTATCGTGATTCCCCGCTATGGCAAACCACGACACGCCTTGCGCTTCGATATACTGTTTCATTAATGACAGAAAGTGGATGTAACTCTCTTTTGAATTGTCACCACTGATATCGCCCGTTACCAATACAATTGCACTATCGGCACTTAAGCTTCTTGCGCCTCTTAGCCTTTTAGATACATCACGCAGTACAGCCTCAAGCGCATAATATGGGGCAATGCCATCATAGCCGCTTTTATCTTTGTCTTTCAGTAAATGACAGTCACTAATTTGTATAAGAGTAATCACGCTTCAGACGTTATATTTGAGGCATGTTGAAGACAAAAACTCAGCCACTCAGCCAAAAAGATATTTACCATATGCTTTTCGTTTCGCTGCCGCATTTTTAAATTAGGGTAATCGTATGATGGCTGCAATGCGCCCGTGTTTTGGCTACTTATCACTTCGGCCATGCGAGCATCGTGATAAAGACGCACCGTCATGGACGGCGTTAAGTATGCAGGAAGCTCTTTGGTGGTTTGCACAATACTAAGTGTGCTGGTGTAGCGCGCAGACTCTACAATGCGAATTTCGTAAGACAACCCTTTACCAACAGAAAATGCATAGCTTAAATCTTCCGTATCGCAATCTGGCAATATACGCAGCACATGCGAGTAATTTAGCTCGCACAAAGCCTGCATAGAAGGAAGATGAGGTACATACTTTCTGTTATTACGTTGAGTCACGATGCCTGCCATTGCTCCAAGAGTTGAGTTTTGTGCATAAAGAACCATTGTAGCGCAATTACTGCCGCGGCGTTGTCAATATGGCCATTTTCCAGCCATTCAAGTGCTGTACTCTCTTTAACGCGATGCACTTTTATGTCTTCTGACTCAGAGTCAAGGCCATGTATGCCTTGCGCTTTACTGGCATCGGTTTTGGCAATAAATATATGCAATCGTTCTGTCGTGCCGCCTGGACTCGATAAATAGCTCAGCGCTTTGGTCAATTTATCTAGTGTAATTCCCGCTTCTTCTAATGACTCTCTGTGGCAGACTGACTCCTCTGTTTCCCCTTCATCAATCATCCCTGCGATAATTTCTATCAGCCAGGGGCTTGAAGAAGTGGCTAGTGCCCCAATTCTTATCTGCTCGATTAGCACGAACTCTTGTAAATGCGGATCGTATGGCAGTACTCCTACCGCGTGACCGCGCTCAAAAATTTCGCGTTTCACAGTGGAACTCCATTCGCCGTTAAAGCATTTGTGCTTAAATTGATACTCGTTCATGGTAAAGAAACCACGAAACACTGGCTTTATGTCGGTAATTTCGACGTCATTTGAGGTAAATGAAAGGAATTCCTTGCTCATTTGCAGACACTTATGGTTCAAATAGATTTATCATACATAGTACATTTACACATCAACCGTGTACACGTGAGAAATTCACAAGGTATGATGTGTATTAATAAAAAGAAAACTCAATTTATAAGTCGTTTATTACTATAAAAATTGCGTGGGTAGATCACATATTCTGTTACAGTTAAACGAAGACTGTTACGAGTTTGGACTTTCGGTTTGTGATTGAATTTTCATACACTTGGTTTTAATTAGTCGCCATGACATTAATAAAGGCGACACAACTTGAACACAACAGGAAGACGTAAGCATGAAACGAACACTTCTGTCGCTGGTAGTCGGGATCTCAATGACCACGAGTGCTTTAGCCGATGACCTTATGCAGGTTTATCAACAAGCACTGGCAAACGACCCAGTGGTAAACCAAGCGAAAGCGCAACGTGATGCTGCGTTTGAAGGAATTAGCATTAGCCGCGCTAATCTTTTACCACAAATCTCAGCCTTTATTTCTTACACCGACGTAGATGCTACAAGTGCTAACACCGTTCCTATTAGCGATGAGAATGGTGAACTTGTCGGGTTCAGCTTCCCGCTTCTAGACTTTGAGCAAACAACACTTCAAAAAGGTGTAGAAGCCAGCTTTTCAATTTATGACCACACTAACTGGGTTAACTTGGGCCGTGCCGAAAAGGTTGCTCAACAAAGTGACTCTCAGTATGCGCTTCAAGTACAAGATCTTATTACCCGTACTGTAACAGCTTATTTGGCTGTACTTCGCGCACAAGATAACTTGGAATTCATTAAGGCGGAAAAACGTGCCATTGAAAGACAGCTTGAACAAACCAAGCAACGCTTTGAAGTGGGCCTAACCGCTATCACTGACGTGCATGAAGCCCAAGCTAATTTTGACAACACGGTAGCCCGTGAAATTCAAGCTGAGAACGATGTTGAAATTGCGTTAGAAGATTTGCGCGTTATTACAGGTAAGTATCACTCAGGCCTAAGTGTATTGAGCACTGAACGCTTTAGTGCAACGTTGCCACAGCCGTCAACCGTTGAAGAATGGCTAAAAATTGCAGAAGAACGCAACTTGTCTTTGATGGTTCAGCGCCTAGGAAAAGATATTGCTGAAGATGATATTGCGGCAGCACGCGCAGGGCATTACCCAACGTTGTCATTTACCGCGCGTTACACCAAAGATGATGTAGACCAGACTATCGGTACGCAACCAGAAGCCAACTTGCCTACTCAAGATTCATTGCGCTTAAATGCACAGCTTAGCATCCCTATTTATCAAGGTGGCCGCGTTGTTGCGAGCACTGCGCAAGCCCGTCACAATTATGTAGTGGCAAGCGAACAACTAGAGCAAGCACATCGCCAAACAGTGCAAAGTGTGCGCCGTTCGTTTAACGACTTAAGAGCTGCAGTGTCACGTATTCGCGCATTAGAGCAATCGGTTGTTTCGGCAAACAGTGCACTTAAAGCGACAGAGGCAGGTTTTGATGTGGGTACACGTACTATTGTTGACGTATTAGACAGTACTCGTAACTTGTTTGACGCACAGCGTAACCTTGCTGGGGCTCGTTATGACTTTATTCAATCGGTTGTAACGCTTAAGCAAGCTGCAGGCACACTGACTGGCGAAGGTGTTGAAACATTAAACCGTGGTTTGATAGCAGCAAAATCAAACTAGTCGGCAATTAAGACTCGCGATAAAGGGTGGCGAAAGCTGCCCTTTTTTGTGTGTAAAGACAGGTGAAACTGTATTACCTACAATTAGCGTGATGCCTAACGGGAAGGTGTGAATTTTTCCAACGCCAGTAAGAGCTGCTTATATTCTGCTCGAAGCGCTTCTGCACTTTGTTTGTTAAGCGAAAAATTGCTGAGACGCGCAGAAACAGAACGTAATTTTTCTTGCAACAAACGTAATTCATCGTCCATGATTAGGCCCCTTATTTTCTGCCTATGCAGATATTCAACCAAACTAGTATAGCGCCATTGTGGCTTACCTCAAGCCCTTTGGTTGATAGATTGATTCTCGAGTGATTTACAAAAATGCAAGCCTCTGAACTTCAAAATAAATTTGAACGAATTCGTGCTAACAAATGGTTTGAAGCCTTCGTTATCAGCGTTATCGTGATTTCAGCGCTGTTAGTTGGCGCAAAAACCTACGAACTTCCCGCAGGGTTTTCTTCAATAACCCTGTTCTTAGATTGGTTTATCAGTGCGTTTTTCCTAACAGAGATCACCATTCGTTTTCTGGCTGAAAAACGCAAACGCTACTTTTTTAAAAGCTTCTGGAACTGGTTTGATACCTTAATTGTGATTATTAGTTTGATTCCAGCCGACGACACGGAATTAGCTCTTATTGCACGGCTAGTCAGGGTATTTAGAGTACTTAGGATGATATCAATCATTCCTGAGCTTCGCATTTTGCTGGTATCACTGGTGAAAGCGCTGCCTCAACTCGGCTACGTAATGCTGTTGATGTTTATTATTTTCTATATTTACGCCGCTGTTGGCAGCACGTTATTTGAAAATATTAACCCAGTATTGTGGGGCGATATCACGATATCCATGTTGACGTTATTTAGAATAATGACGTTTGAAGATTGGACTGACGTGATGTATGAAACACAAGAGGTTTATTCACTAAGTTGGATTTTTTATCTTACGTTTATCTTCTTTACCGCATTTGCTTTTTTAAACATGGTTATCGGTATCGTGGTGAACGTGATGGAGCGCGAAAACGAAAAGGCGCGCGCTGAAAAGCAAGCGGAGCTGCTCGCTGAGCAAGTAGCGCAAGGCAACGTGGAGCCAACGCTCAAAGACGTAATGGATGAGCTCAAAGCCTTAAAAGCGCAGCTAAAACAGGCTGATATAGCGCCAAAGTAAGCTTGCCAACTTCAGTCAAAAAAGGCCACTTCACAATAATAAATGAAGTGGCCTTTTTTATTACCCCTGACCCGTCCTAAATAGCGTTGCCGCTTGTAAAACGGTCTTCGAAACAGAGAGGCTTTTATCTTGTAGGTTTTCCCCACTAGATACCATATGTGGTTTTCAAGCTGTCTACTCTGTCTTTTGACACTGATGAGGTG
Source organism: Alteromonas sp. 009811495 (assembly GCF_028865455.1). Classification (NCBI taxonomy): domain Bacteria; kingdom Pseudomonadati; phylum Pseudomonadota; class Gammaproteobacteria; order Alteromonadales; family Alteromonadaceae; genus Alteromonas; species Alteromonas sp. 009811495. Next base: position 640,482 of record NZ_CP113972.1, on the reverse strand, counting down.
AACTCTCTGCTGGCAAGACGACGTTGCGCTAATTGCTTCTTATCCAGTTGCAACAGTAGCTCTACGTAATTGAGATACACTTCATCACTGGCAATAGGTTTTACTAACATTTCATCGTATAGCTTGAGCGCATCTTCTTTGTTGCCCTTTGCGATATAGATTTGTGCCAACGTATCTTTCGTTTCAGCGTTCTCAGGCTGAATAGCAACAGCACGTTTTGCCAACTCTTCCGCACGCTTCAGCTTATTATCTTCTAAATTTAAATACGCCAAATTATTAAGTACAACAAAGTTTTGGGGGTTTATCTTCAAAATGTCTTCATACGTTGTCATTGCCGCCTTTCTGTCTTTGGGCAATTGTCGCTCTGCTAACAACATACTACTTTGTATATCATTTTGATGGGACTTCACGTGCTTTTCCAAGAACGCAAACGCTTTGTCTGCCTCACCCGACATTTCGTAGGCAGCCGTTAGCAATAATGCATTATCGGCATTTTGCGTGGCGTCATATGCAGCTTCAGCGTGTGGTACAGCCTCTTGTGGTTTGCGTTCTACTAGGTGCAACCTTGCAATAACACCTCTCACAAAAGGTAATGCCCGCACCTCGTCATTCGTCGCATTAATGATAGTCCACGCTGGTTTTGCTTGGCCTAAACGACTATGAAAATAGGCTTTCAGCAAAGTAAGCTGTGCATCACTTCGCTTTTCAAGGGTTTTGTCTACAAGCGTTAAACCGCTCGCGAATTGTTTTTGTGAGTCGAGGATCAAGAGCTTACCCAATACTGCATTTTTATCTTGCGGGTAAAATGACAACCAGCGGTCAAAAAACGCGGTAGCATCGGCCACTTTGTTGGTGGCAACAAGTGCCTGCCCTTTTAGGTTCCAATAAGCAATCGGGGTAGTCTCATCAGCTTGAATATCGTTTAGCAGCGAAAGTGTTTTATCCAGATCACCTTCTAACGAATACATACGAGCAACGAGTAAGCGAAGCCCTGTATCATTTGATTGAGAAGCCAGCTGCTGCTGTGCGTAATCAATCACCTCTTTTACATTGTCTTGCTCCACAGCCAAGGCATACCACATCGATATGGCTTGCGCGTCTGTTGGAGACGTTTTAAGTATCGACTTTATCAGTGCAATGGCGTCATCTTTTTTATCTTGTGCAATTAGCAGTTTTGCTCTTGCATAAGTCACTTCAACGTCGTCCTTGGTTAATTGTGTCGCTTTATCAAGGTAATTGCTCGCCGCTTCATAGTTCGTTTGGGCAATCGCAATGCTTGCTAAATAAACCAACGGGGTTGATGCATCCGGCGTGGCTTCATGCCATGCCAGTGCTGACTGCTTTGCCTTTTCAAGCTGATTAGTGGCAATGTAAGCGCGAATTAAGGTGCCTTGTGTGGTGGCTGACTGGGGCGCTTTGTCAACGGCTTGCTCGAGATTCACTATCCCTTCTATGTCGTTGAGCGACAGTTGAAGAATACCCAATCGCGACAAGTCTTCAGCATTGGTACTGACCGCCTCGGAGCGTTCCACCATCTGTTTCGCGCCCTGAACGTTGCCGTCTCTTAGCAACTGATAGCTCGCCTTTGAGAAAAGCGCAGCATCTGCGCTTTGTGCGCCTTCTACGCGGTTAAGCACTGCAAGGGCTTCATCATTTTCGCCAAGTTGAAGCATGCTGTCGGCAAGCATGCGTAATCCTGGATGGTTGTCAGGTAGTCCAGATGCAATCATGGTGAGGTGGCGCTGTGCCGACTCAAAATCTTGAATTTGATAAGCACTAAAGCCTGCCACTAACCTGACGACCTGATCGCTACGCCCGTTTTGTACAGCTATTTCAAGATAAGATAGTGCATCAGCATAGTTACCCTTGGCTGACTCAATAATGCCTTTAAAGGTGTTAAGTAGTGGATGAGCGTCATTTAACTTCAACAGTTCATCAACGATAGGCTCTGCCTTATCAAGGTCTCGTTCCTCGACAAGTAGTGCGGCATAAGCAAACTTACTGGTAATGTCATTGGGGTATGCTGACACATAATCGCCGTAGACTTCCGCTGCCTTTTGCGATTCTCCCCCTTGTAGATAAAGTTTCGCGAGCTGTTGCAACACGTCTTTGTTATTTGGCGCTTGCTCACGCAATGCCTGAGTTGCGCTCAGCGCACCTTCTAAATCATTGTCTATGATATAAACGTAGCTATCGATAAGCCCTTTATAAACAGACGATGTGTCGAGTGTAGAAAGATCTTCGATTAATGCTGCCGCTTCATCTTGCTTACCAAGCTGCATGAGAGCTTGAAGCTTATAAAAGCCTACTTCTGCCGATTCAACTGCTGTCATACCCTTAGCGCGATAATCTACATCAGCCAAGGCATTTTCAGCCCCTGACTGTTGATAGGCTAACGACAGCATAGGTATAACCTCGCCAGCTGACTGCCCTAACTCCATCGCTTTATTCAATTCTTTTTCAGCTGCCGCAAAATTTTGTTTTTGAAGATAGAGTTTTCCCAGCTCGAATCGAGGTTGAGGTGAATCTGGCGACTTTTGAATGGCATTTTTATATTCAACAATAGCCGCATCAAGCTGCTGGGCAGCGACATAACCGCGAGCCTCTTCTAAATGGCTCTCCATGGATTTCTCACTACACCCAGTAATGAGTGAGCTTAGCAGTAACGCGGCCACTGACATTCGTGTCACTGTTTTAATAGGCGTGTGCTTTTTCATTCTAATTCCTTGCCCTAGCTAATTATTTTTGTAGTCGTCGTATTATAGACATAAATACTGCCTATTTTTTCATCATTATTGTTCAATTTCGTGGCAACCTTGCCATTATTCGAATATAATACGGGTTTTTGCAACACTGCTGGCAAGCATATCGCGAAATACGCTAGAAATAAGCTCTTAAAACTTGCCCGAAAGGCCAGTTCATCGCTGTATAGCGTCTTGCGATAATAAGCCGTAAAAGTACGGTTTAGTCGTATGCCGCACCCTCCTTACTTAATGCACCAGGATCCTTAATGACCACAACTGTCGACATGACATTTAAAGACCTCAATTTACCAGAACCTATCTTACAAGCCCTTGAAAAAGTTGGCTACGAGAAGCCGTCTCCTATTCAAGCTGAAAGTATTCCGCTTTTACTTGAAGGGCACGATTTACTCGGTCAGGCACAGACAGGGACAGGAAAAACCGCTGCGTTTGCCCTGCCTATGTTGGCAAACATCGATCCTGAGCAACGTAAGCCGCAATTACTGGTACTGGCCCCAACCCGTGAATTAGCTATTCAGGTTGCAGAGGCGTTTCAGGTTTATGCGAGCTTTAGTCAAAAAATTAAAGTACTCCCAGTATACGGCGGTCAGTCGTACGACAACCAAATTCGCCAACTTAAGCGCGGCGTACAGGTTGTTGTAGGAACACCAGGCCGTATCATCGACCACATCAAGCGTAAAACGCTAGATTTAAGTGAACTTAAGTTCCTTGTTCTAGACGAGGCAGACGAAATGCTTCGCATGGGCTTTATTGATGATGTTGAGCTTATTCTTAGCCACGCACCAGAGGAGCGCCAAACTGCGCTGTTCTCGGCAACAATGCCTGGTCCAATTAAGAAAATTACTCAGCGTTACTTAAAAGATCCTAAGCACGTTAAAATTGCGTCGAAGGTAAGTACCGCAAGTACAATTCGCCAGCGTTACTGCCAGATAGCGCCGCATCACAAGCTTGAAGCGCTAACGCGTATTATGGAAGTGGAAGCGTTCGACGGTATGATTATTTTCGTGCGTACCAAAACGGCAACCGTTGAACTCGCTGACAAGCTATCTGCCCGTGGTTACGACGTAGAGCCACTAAACGGTGATATTCCTCAGGCAGCCCGTGAACGTACGGTAGAAAAGCTTAAACAAGGTCAAATTGACATTCTTGTTGCTACCGACGTTGTGGCTCGTGGACTTGACGTTGAGCGTGTAAGCCACGTTATCAACTTCGATATTCCATACGACAGTGAATCTTATGTTCACCGTATTGGCCGTACCGGTCGTGCGGGTCGTCAAGGTGATGCGATCCTATTTATCTCTCACCGTGAAAAGCGCTTGTTGTTCTCAATTGAGAAAACCACTAAGCAGCCTATTGAAGCAATGCCAATTCCTTCAATTAGCGAAATTAACGAGACGCGCCTAAGCCGCTTTAAGCAGTCGGTTGCTGAAGCAGCCCAAGACGATAGCATCGAAAGCTTGATGCCAATCGTTGAAATGATAAAAGAAGAAAACGAAGCGTCGCCTGAAGTGTTAATGGCAGCACTGCTTAAGATTGCACAAGGCGATGAGCCGCTTATTCTTAAAGAGTCTGACCGTCCAGATCTTCACAGCAAGCCACCGCGTGACAGCCGTGATAGAAACAGCCGCGACGGCCGTGAGAGAAAGCCAAAAACACCTCGCGGAAACCGTAAGCCAGAAGAAGGCATGCAGCGCTTTAGAATTGAAGTGGGTCATGTGCACGGTGCGAAACCAGGTAACATCGTTGGCGCTATTGCAAACGAGGCAAACATAAATTCGAAGCACATTGGTGCAATCGAGATTTATGACAACTTTAGTACAGTTGACTTACCTGATGGTATGCCGAAAGAAACACGCGACACGCTGCAAGGTACTCGTGTTGCCGGCCAGCGTTTGAACATTCGCGAGTGGTCAGATACGCCACCAGCAAAAGGTCGTGGCGATCGTGGTAACCGCGGTGACAGAACGCCTCGTGGAAACCGTGAAGACCGTGGCAATCGCGGAAATCGCGAAGACCGTGGCAATCGCGGCGATCGTGAAAACCGTAAGCGTAAGAACTAAATAGCAATATACTCAGCCTTTATATAACTAATAGAAATATAAAGGCTGTTTTCGTTGTTTTCTAATTAAAAAGAATTGGCGCAAAATAGTGTCAGTTCTTTTTTTGTATTTGAAGCCAAGAAAACCTTTATGGATTACTTTCCGTTATTTCTCGATGCTAGACAACTCAATGTCCTAATTGTTGGGGCAGGTGAAGTTGCCGCACGTAAGCTAGAACTTATCATGAAAACGCCTGCAACCATTACCGTGATTGCGCCTTGGGTTTGCGATACAGTAAAACAGCTTGCGCAAAACGAGAAAGTAACGCTTATTGAACGTGAGTTTGAAAATAGCGACCTTACCCATAAAGACATGGTTTTTATCGCCACGGATAAAGGCGATGTGAACCAACATATTCACGATCTGGCACGTGCTAATAAAGTCCTCGTAAACGTGGTCGACAATACGCCGCTATGCCAGTTCATTACCCCATCGATTGTTGACCGCTCACCGATTGTCATTGCTATGAGCAGTGGCGGCGTGGCCCCTGTGTTGTTGCGCTATTTGCGTCAGAAACTTGAAACAGTACTGCCGGCTAATTTAAGTCGACTGGGCGCATTTTCAGAGAAATTTCGTGAAAAAGTAAAGCAGACGCTTAACGGCGTTACTGCTCGTCGATACTTTTGGGAAGACGTACTCGATGGTGATATTGCTGAAATGGTGGAAAAAGGCCAAGACAAAAAAGCCGATGAAGCCTTTGAGCTTGCGCTGCAAGCGGCTGCAGAAGACAAAAAAGTGGAAGGTCAGGTCTATTTGGTTGGTGCAGGTCCTGGCGATCCAGACTTACTCACGTTTCGAGCCCTACGCTTAATGCAAAAAGCAGACGTGGTGGTATACGACCGCTTAGTATCGCCTCAAATTCTTGAGCTTGTGCGTCGAGATGCTGAGAAAATTTACGTGGGTAAGGCGAAAAGCAATCACACACTCCCTCAAGATGACATTAACCAGTTAATGGTTGATGAAGCTAAGAAAGGGAATCGCGTGGTGCGTTTAAAAGGTGGTGACCCTTTTATTTTCGGTCGCGGGGGAGAAGAAATTCAGACCCTTATCCAACACGGTATCGACTTTCAAGTGGTACCTGGCATCACAGCGGCTAGCGGCGCATCTAGCTACGCGGGTATTCCGCTGACACATAGGGATCACGCACAATCAGTGGTATTTGCAACGGGACATTTAAAAAACGGCACAATCGATCTCAACTGGCCGGCCCTTGCTCAAAAAAACCAAACCGCGGTGTTTTACATGGGCTTAACTGGCCTGCCTATTATCTGCCAGCAGCTGATTGCACATGGACTTGCACCCTCGACACCAATCGCGTTAGTGCAGTCTGCCACTACCGAAAAACAAGCGGTGCTTACCGGTACGCTAGACAATATTGTTGAAAAACAAGAAGCAGCACAGCTACAGCCGCCGACACTCATTATTGTTGGCTCAGTAGTTAGCCTGCATGCCGAACTAGATTGGTTTAACGGCTAGTATATTTCGCGCTCAATCGCTGAACCTTGTTTTTTTTACATAGACGCGCATACTCAACTAATGGAAGAGTTTTACAGCGTCTAAATGCATAGGTACACAACGCTCGCATTAGCATTATTACTTTTTGCAGCTCCGCGCACGTCGTGTGCGGAGCAGTTACTATTTGAAAAAATTAAAACAGATAATGGCATTCAGTTTAACTATGTGTGGTTAGACGCCGAAAAGACACGTCACGACCTCTCTTTTGAGATCCCCAGTGAAACACTTGAAGATGCCCCACTTCGACAAACCAACTACAGACCTAAAATTGCACAGCGTTATGTCACTGTTGCCTTATTAAAAGAAGCAAAGTCTATTAACCCGAGAGATGCAAAAGTTGAGATAAAACCAAAGCGCGAGGCCATAGACATTAGAGTAAAAGGGTTCGATGACGAAAAAGTAGAAAACGTATTAACACACCTACAACAGATTCAACAAAACGCTTACGACGAATACCTTTACCAACACTACTTTACGCGATTTACCACGCTGTTTAACCAGCAAGCCATTAAGCCTGACCACCTCAGGTATATCGCTGAGTCGGTCAAGCCAATGGTCCCCGCTTCACAAGCGTTTTATGAAAAGATAAAAACCCACTCAGATTCTCGCGCTTATTTTTCCCTGCTCCTGAGTTGGTTACAAAGTATCCCTTACGATACCCTTGAAGATAGAGTCGCGAGTAATGGCTCAGGGTTTGCGCCTCCTTTAGGGCTTTTGATGCAAAACCTCGGCGACTGTGACAGTAAGGCAGTCCTTGCATCGTCGATGGTAAGAGCGTTTTTACCATCAACAAAAATGATAATGGTATTTTTACCTAACCACGCGTTGCTTGGCATTGCACTTACGCCCCTAGAAGGTGATGAAAAGATAGAACACGACGGTCAAACTTACGTGCTATATGACCCGACAGGCCCTGCCCAAATTCCATTTGGGCAGGTTTCTGAGGATACACAACGTTTTATTCAAACAGGCCGTTTTCAGATAGAGGTGGTCGATTAGCGAGCGTAGAACATCACGGTGTGCTGCTCGATGCTCCCCGTGTGTTTATCGATAACATCAAAGCTTACGTGAGTCATTTCCTCATTAGGAAAACGCATGGCTTCTACAGAAAAAGGTACGATGCGCTTTTCTCCTGGCGCAACAATAATGTCATTTATTTGCGTAATTCTCATATCCATGGGCGCGGTGATAGCAACAGTAAACTGTTTACTGATACGTGATTTATTGAGCAATGTAAGGGTGTATGTATTCTCTATTCGTCCAGCATTGTTCTCGCGATACAGCGTATTGCGATCGCGACTGATAGCCCCTTCAAAATCTTGTCTGTCGAATGCCCATCCAGCCATTGCAAGAACAATTGCAATAATCGCCATGCCGTACAAATAGTTGGTGAACCTACGCCCAGTTGATCTACCAGCACGAGCAAACCTAATAAGCTTACTCGCATACCCAAACTTCGCCATCACCTTGTCACATGCGTCGATACACAAGCCACAGTTAATGCATTCATATTGAATGCCATTGCGAATATCAATGCCTGCCGGACACACTTGAACACACAAGGTACAGTCAACGCAGTCACCTAAGTTGTGGGTAGTTGAATTGCGCTTTCTAGGGCCTCGGTTCTCGCCTCGTGCATTATCATAGGTTACTAGCGAAGTACTATTGTCAAACATGGCGGCTTGAAAACGAGAATACGGACACATGTGCGTGCACATTTTTTCTCTTATCCACCCCGCATTTATATAAGTGCATACGGCAAAAAAAAGCGTCCACCCTGAAATAAGCGCCGGTGCAGAGAATGTCAAAAACTCGCGATATAACTGTGTTGCCGGATAAAAATACGACATAAAAACTAACGCGGTAAGTAGACTTGTGGCGAGCCATGCAGTGTGCTTTGCACTTTTTACTGCGAATTTGCGTGGTGAGAGCGTTTGTTTGTCTAATGCTTTACTGTGATTATGTGTACCTTCAATTCGCCGCTCTATCCAGTTGAACCCGAGAGTCCAAACGGTTTGCGGACAAGTAAAGCCACACCACACTCTACCGTAATGGCGAGTGACTAAAAATAGGGTAAACGCTGCAAGTATAAATAGCAGCGCAAAAATCATAAGATCTTGTGGATACAAAACCCACTTAAAGAGTGTCAGTGTTTGTTGGCCAACATCAAACAAAATGGCTTGCTGACCTTGGTATTGCAGAAAAGGAAGTGCAATAAACAGTGCCACCAGCAGGACATTAAGGTAACGCCTTATTTTTTGATAGCGTCCTGTCTCTTCACGAATATAAATTTTGTTGTCGCCGACAGGTTCACAAACAATAATGTCTTCCTGTCTAATTTTCACCGCTGACATTGGCTTTCTCCTAGAGAATTTTGCGCCAATGGTAAAGGTTCAACAGGTTTTACATAGCTACAGTTTGGTACTTTCTTTATAGATCAGATGCTATTTAAATCTGTACTATATTGTTCTTCTTTTGACTGTGCTTTTATGAAATGGGCTAACTTGCGAAGTTGATTGCGTCTTGCTTCATTAAGTTCGAATGAGGCATTAAGGCGAAAGCAGTGATCATATTGCTCGGTTACACTAAATAGCTTACCCGGCGCAATAGTGATATTAAGGCGCAGCGCCTCTTGGTAAACTTGCATGGCGTCTATGTGAGGTTGGCACTCAATCCATACGAAATAACCACCGCTGTGTGAGTACACGGTGGCAACGTCTTTGAGAAGGTCGCAGAGAAAATCAACCATGTCTTTTTTTCGGACGATGAGTTTTTTGCGCAGCTGCTTTAAGTGCAGTTCGTAGTTTTTCTTCGTCAGATAATCAACTAATGCCAATTGTATTGGCGCGCTAGTGGCAAGCGTACTCATTAATTGCTGCTTTTGAATACTGAGTGCGTTTTTGCCCGCAGCCACCCAACCTATCCTGTATCCTGCCACTAACGATTTTGAAAATGACGAACACAACATACTGTTGGTATTTTTAATAAAGTGTTTTATTGGCAAGGGCGCTTTACCTTGTGCGTATAACTCAGCGTAGACATCATCTTCGATTAAACTGACATTATAAGCATCTAGCAGACCAGCAATTCGTTGCTTAGTATCATCTGATAGTGAATAACCCAGCGGGTTTTGATAGCTACTCATTAACCAACAGGCTTTAACCGGATGATTTTGCAACGCACGCTCAAGGGCTGCCACATCTAGGCCATTCTCAGGCGTTACTTTTACAGTAATGGCTTTTAGCCCTAACCGTTGTAATGCCTGAAGGGCACCGTAAAAAACCGGCGATTCAATTACAACCCAATCTCCAGGCTGCGTACAGGCCTGCAAACTTAAATTTAGCGCCTCTAGTGCGCCTGCCGTAATGATAATGTCATCGGGTGAAATACTGACTCCACGCGCGGCATAGCGCTTAGCGATTATTTTGCGAAGCTCAAGATTGCCCGGCGGTAAATTGTCCATAGCGCTAGTTAATGAGATCTGTTGAGCGGCACAAGAAATCGATTTATTGAGGTGCTGGCGCGGATATAATGAAGGGTCTGGATAGGCAAAACCAAGACTAAACATATGCGGGTCACGAGATGCTTGGAGCACCTCGTACACAAAATCATTCACGCTAACCGCATCTGAAACCTCGACTCTGCTATGCACTCTGGCAGATTGCTTAGGATCGGTAGACGCCGCTACCACAAACCCTGAGCGTGCCTTTGAGCTAATGACGCCCTGACTTTCAAGCAATTGATATGCGTGTAGCACCGTCATGAGACTAAAGCCGGTTTGCTCGGCTTGCTTTCTGAGCGACGGTAGTTTCTCACCTTTTACCCAAACACCGCGTTCGATTTGAGCGTTAATTTGACGAGCGAGTTCGTCATACTTAGCCACTAGCTGGCTCCTCTTTGTTAAAAGTCCGGTTAGTAACGCAATATTGTTGCTATGCTGCGGGTAACAAGTACACAGAAGTATAACAGTTAGAATGTTGTTCTGTTATTAGAAGATAACAGGAGAAAACACGAACAGCCTTCATTTTTGAAGGCTGTTATTAGACGAGATAGCGCTACAGATTTTCTTCAGCAAAGCTCGCTAGACGGCTTCTCACTACACCATCAAGGTTAATCGTGGCACTGCCAGAGAAATCTTTAAACTTCTCTACAAGATAGGTAAGGCCCGATGTCACTGCCGATAGATAGTTGCTATCAATCTGAGCAAGGTTACCGCCTACAATCAATTTGGTACCTTCACCGCACCTCGTAATAATGGTTTTAAGCTGAGATGCCGTTAAGTTTTGTGACTCATCGAGTATTACGATGGCATTTTGGATACTGCGCCCGCGCATGAAGTTAACTGACTTGTACTGAATATTGGCTTTTTCCATGATGTAATTCATTGAGCCTTTGGTGTTTTCATCGTGCTTGTGAAGTACCTCCAAAGAATCAGTAATGGCAGCAAGCCAAGGCAGCATTTTTTCTTCTTCAGTGCCCGGTAAAAAGCCGATGGACTCAGCAATCTCTGGTGTACTTCGCGTTACGATAATTTTATCGTACATATTGCGCTCCACCACCATTTCAAGCGCTGCAGCTAACGCGAGCAAGGTTTTACCACTCCCCGCCGGCCCGGTTAAAATAACCATATCAATGTGTGGGTCGAGCAAGGCATGAAGTGCCATCGCCTGCCCAATATTTTTAGGCGTAATCCCCCATGCATGACGACTCATCAAGCGCTCGTAACCTAAGTCGAGTACCTCAAGCGTATCATTTGAAATCTCTTCAATAAGGCCAGCAAACTGTTGTGACTCATCCAGTAAAAACTCATTTACGTATGCTTCGGGAAGCATGGATTTGGGTACAGTGTGAATGGTGTCACGGCCTTCCTGTCGGCTATCTACACTTTTTACATTATCCCAAAAGTTACCTTCAAAGGTGTGAAAGCCTCGAGAGAGGTATTTGATATCAGTGATGAGCTGATCGGTGCGATAATCCTCAACATGTGCAAGCCCGGCTCCTTTTGCTTTAAGGCGCATATTAAGGTCTTTAGTCACCAGCACGACTTTTTGTGGCGCAAAGGTCTTTTGCAAGTGTAAAGCCACATTGATAATTCGGTTGTCGTTTTCATTACTGGTGAAAACTTGTTGCGCTTCCACCATATTAAGGTCTGCAAATATAGACAAACTGCCTGTCGGTGCTGTTTGCCCTGCGCCTAGCCCTTCCATTGATACGCCAGCGAGCATATCCTCAGGGGTTGCATCGTGTAGTAAATCCTCCATTGCGCGAATAGAAACACGCGCATCGCGAGCGACGTCTTTTTTACTGTCCTTGATGTAATCGAGTTCTTCTAACACTGTCATTGGGATAACGACGTCGTGTTCTTTAAATGAGAGAAAGGCGTGAGGTTCGTGAAGCAGAATATTGGTATCGAGGACGTAAATTTTGGTATCGGTAGAATTTTTTCTTGGCATCCTTCACTCCGGTAAATAAAGCCAGATTAGCCCAGTGGCTTAAGTCACTATGACTTAGGCTAACAAGCTACAGTTCCGCTTATTGAGAAGGTGCCGCTCGAAACAGGACATCCTCCCCTACTCGCGTCGACTGAGAAGCAGTACTACACAATCTGCCTCATGAGTTCGTTGTATTTTTCGAACTCTTTCTTATTCCACCATAATGCAGAAATTCAAATTTAGCACTGTTTTTCTACTTTTATTTTTCTGTGAAGAAAATAGTACTTACCGCATTCGATGCCTACCATTTTTAACGAATAAAGTACCCAATAGTTCTGTACTGTCCATCGATATTCACCATTGATAACGTCTCAGTAGCCAGCGAGGAACTGGCGTCAAATTGGGTAGAAAACGTTAATATGAGATATTCGCCATCGGGTAAACCGGGTAAAGTAGTGGGTGCTTGCGCAGTGGCAAGCTCTCTTGAGGTTGCTTCCCCCAAAGGCTTGCGCACCAGTTGCATGGCCTCAACCCATTTTGCTTGTGTCACACTGGTCTTAAAAATAGGGCCACTTTCATCCCAGCTTTGCGCGTAACGCTGGCTATCAACTAGCAGCAACCAATCCGTGCCATCTTGCAGTGTCGCATCATCAATTTGTACAAGCGTTCCTGCTTCCACCACTTTGCCTTTACTGTCAGTGGCGTTAACTGCCTGCGACCAATACATCATCACAACTAATGAGATAATCAGAGCGCCGAGAAGCCACATTAAATGTTGGCGTGATAATGAAAAACTCACCCAGTTTAACGTTGACGAATTGGGCGCTGAGGTAACATTTTGTTGCTCGTTTTTATGGGGTGTTACAAGCAACATATCCGGGGTGCCATCAAATGCCGCCGCAATGGCTTTGACCGACTCTTGAGAAGCTGACTGTTTTTTCTCAATGCGTTGAATGGTTCGCAAGCTCAAGCCAGATACGTCTGCTAAGTGCTGTTGGCTCCACGCTTTAGCATTGCGAAGTTCAATGAGTTTTTGGGTGTCTATTTTCATATCCATCTCGCGTCTCCTTCCGTTAATCGCGCCATCTAACGTTAGGAAATTTATCTCGACAGTGATACGACAGTTTTACGTTAACACTGCGACAATGCAAGCCCCGCAAGCGCTCTAGCCATATACCAATACTCACCCCTTTCAAGAAGCATGCATTTTGAAAAGTTGTTAGACGAAACTGAGGCTTGTTGTTTTTAAAAGAGGGGCGTGAGTCACTTTGCAACTTTCAAACGACATGGATGTATTTGCTTAGTCCCTTTCTTCAAAAAGCATATGTTGCATAATCATTAAGACTAGCGTCGATTGAGGTGTGGTCGAGCTTGAGCACGATGACCTTCAAACGGTAAGGATTTATTTGCATAATGCCTCACTTCAAAAAGCATACATTTTGAAAAGTTGTTAAACGAAACTGAGGCTTGTTGTTTTGAAAGAGGGGCGTGAGTCACTTTGCAACCTTCAAACGGCACTTATGTATTTGCTTAGTACCTCCCTTCAAAAAGCATGTGTTGCATAATCATTAAGACTAGCGTCGATTGAAGTGTGGTCGAGCTTGGGCACGATGACCTTCAAACGACAGGACGCCGCTTGAGAGCCATATGGTTATCCTACGACAACTTTCTCTTCAAGAAGCATTGTGCAGTGTAGTCAAAAATCCTTGCGAAGTGCGATTGGCAGAGAGAGTGGTTGGGCACAGCTGGCCTTCAAACGGCGCTTATGTATTTGCTTAGTACCTCCCTTCAAAAAGCATGTGTTGCATAATCATTAAGACTAGCGTCGATTGAAGTGTGGTCGAGCTTGGGCACGATGACCTTCAAACGGCAGGACGCCGTTTGAGAGCCTCATGGATGAGTTCATGCGTGTCATCGAGCCCAAGCTCGACCACACATATTAGACAAATAAGCTAGTATTAATGACTTATCACAACGCAATGCGTACAATACCGCCCCCGCAAAAAAGGTTAGTGATTTATGAGTTCAGACAGTCAATTTTCAGTAGGTCAACGTTGGTTAAGTAATACCGAAACAGAGCTTGGTTTAGGTGCCATTATTGGTGTCGATTTTCGTTCTGTAGAAGTGCTTTATCCAGCCACTGGCGATGCGCGAATGTATACCAAGCAAGAAGCGCCATTAACACGACTTATCTTTGAAATTGGCGACACGGTAAAAAGCCAAGATGGCTGGGAAATGACCATTACCGAAAAAGAAGAAAGCCAAGGTGTTTTTATATATCACGGTCTACGTGAAGATACTAAGGCTCAAGCACGTTTACCCGAAACCATGCTTGATCACCACATTCGTTTGAACCAACCAGAAAAGCGACTGTTCAGCCAACAGCTTGACCACCCGAAGTGGTTTGACTTGCGCGAGCGCGCTTTGGATTACCAATACGATTACCTTCGCTCAAGTACTATTGGCCTAGCTGGCGCGCGTATATCACTTATTCCGCACCAGCTTCATATTGCCTCTGAAGTAGGTGGTCGTCACGCGCCACGCGTTTTGCTAGCCGACGAAGTAGGCTTGGGTAAAACCATTGAAGCAGCACTTATTATCCACCAGCAACTAAAAACAGGCCGTGCAGAACGCGTGCTAATACTGGTGCCAGATTCATTGGTACACCAATGGCTGGTAGAAATGCTGCGTCGCGTTAATCTGCCATTTTCTATTTACGATGAAAGTCGCTGCGAGGCATTAGAAGCCAGTGAGGCGTCTGACGAAGGCGACGTTAACCCCTTTGAGAACGATCAGCTTGTGTTATGCAGTATCGATTTCTTAAGCCAAAGTGAAAAGCGACAACAGCAAATTCAAGCCGCTAGCTGGGACTTGATGGTTGTCGATGAGGCGCACCATCTTGCATGGTCAAGCGATAATCCTTCTGCAGAATACTTATGTGTAGAAGCCTTGGCGAATAAAACTCCAGGGGTATTACTGCTTACTGCAACGCCCGACCAGCTAGGCCACGAGAGTCATTTTGCACGTCTTAGACTACTCGACCCTGCTCGCTTTCATAGCTACGACGCTTTCTTAGAAGAAGAATCTAAATACAGCCAACTCGCCGATGCCGTAGCACCACTTTTATCTGACGCAGAGCCGAATGATAAACAGCGCAATAAGCTTGCCGAATTCGCGCCTGATGTTATGGAGCACGCAGGTGATTTGTCTGATTCAAACAATCGACACGCGCTTTTGCATCAACTCATTGACTGCCACGGCACGGGACGAATGCTATTTAGAAACCGTCGCGCCAATATCGAAGGATTCCCAGAACGTAAGTTAAGCGCCTATGAGCTTGCTCTCCCTGAAGTATACTCAGATGCGGTTTCCGGCGGCGACCTCACTTATTCGCTCTACCCAGAGCGAATGGCAAGTGTCGTTAACAGTTGGACCAAGCACGATCCGCGAGTTGCTTGGCTACTCGACTTCATGCAAAACGTAAAGCCAGAAAAGATCCTACTTATCTGTGCTAGCGCCCGTACCGCACAAGAGCTAGGTGAAGTAATTCGAACTCAAACAGGCATTCGTCATAGCGTTTTCCATGAAGGCATGAGTATTGTAGAGCGCGACAAAGCAGCACATTACTTTGCCGATGAAGAAGAAGGGGCGCAAATACTGTTGTGTAGCGAAATAGGTAGTGAAGGTCGTAACTTCCAATTTGCACATCACCTAGTCCTGTTTGATTTGCCTATTACTCCTGACTTACTTGAACAGCGTATTGGTCGACTAGACCGAATTGGCCAGACACAGACGGTACAAATTCACGTACCTTACTTAGCCAAGACCGCACAACACGTGTTGCTTGACTGGTACCATGAAGGGCTCAATGCCTTTGAAAAAACCTGTCCGACAGGGTCAGGCGTATTTGACGATGTGAAGCCACTATTGATTGGCGCATGCTTACGTCCTGATGATATGGCCGCCCGCGACGAACTTGTCAACATGAGTATTACGCTTAACAGCCAGCTTGTAGCGCAACTTGAAGCTGGACGAGACCGTTTGCTTGAGCTTAATGCCTCGGGTGAAGGACGTGTCGAGCAACTGCTTGAAGATATTATTACGTTAGATAGTGAGCAAGATTTATCGCGCTTTATGGGGCGTGTTTTCGACGCCATAGGCGTTCAACAAGACGAAAAGGGTAACGACTGCTTCATTCTTATGCCAACGGAGTCCATGGTTAGCCAATTACCAGGACTCGATCCTGAGGGCATGACAGTGACATACAAACGCCGTGTGGCTACTACACTAGAGAACGTGCAGTTCTTAAGTTGGGACCATCCGCTAGTGCATACTGCAATTGATGTGGTGCTTACCGATGTGCACGGCAAAAGTAGTATGGGCTTCATCGCTGAACCTTCGCTGCCTAAGGGTGCCTATTGGATAGAGGCGCTTTTTGTATTGCACGCGCAAGCACCAAAAGCACTTCAATTAGGTCGCTTTTTACCGCAAACACCAGTAAGAGTGTGTTTGGATGCTCAAGGCAAACCGTCTGATTTAAGTTTTGATGTAAAACGCAAAGTAGGCCGAAAAATATCAGCACAGCTAATTAAAGCGCTACAACAGCCGCTTGAATTAGCGATAGAAAAAGCGCGTAAACTTGCACATCAAGAAGCAAACCAAAAGCAGCACGATGCGCTAGCAACTATGCACAATACGCTAAATGGCGAGATTCAGCGATTAAGAGACCTGCAAAAACGCAACCCTGCAGTGCGCGACAGTGAAATAGAATTTATCGAAACCCAAATGAATGCGTTAGATAAAGTTATTCAAGAAGCAGATGTCCAGCTAGACGCACTGCGCATAGTGGTGAATAACCCTTAATGGCAAATCCAAGTTTTGTGTACAAACCACCCATGATGCCTTATCTCGATTTCCTTTATCGAGATGAGGACATTGTTGTAGCACATAAGCCCAGTGGACTATTAAGCGTACCGGGCAAGGCCGCTGAGCATAAGGATGCGTTGATCTCTCGGGTCAACGCGGTATTGCCAACTGCATCGGTGGTACATCGACTCGATATGGCCACATCGGGTATTATGGTGATGGCGTTGAACAAAGATAGCCATCGTCATATCTCCAAGCAATTTGAGCTTAGAAAAACAAAAAAGCGTTACTTTGCCAGCGTCTTTGGCCATATAGCTCAAGATATCGGCGAAGTAGATTTACCGTTAATTTGCGACTGGCCTAATAGACCAAAGCAGATGGTTGATTTTGAACGGGGAAAACACGCGTTAACGCACTTTGAAGTAGTTGAACGCACGCATGATGCAAACGGGCGTCCATTTTCACTTGTTGCGCTTTACCCCATTACAGGGCGCTCACATCAGCTGCGAGTGCATATGCTAGAACTTGGTCACCCAATTTTGGGTGATAGGCTTTATGCACATGACAGCGCTTTGGCCATGGCTTCACGCTTACAGTTGCACGCTGAGAGCCTATGCTTTACGCATCCATCTACCAAGCAATGGCTCAATTTTCAATGCCCAGCGCCGTTTAGTCATGTTCTCGCCCAACCACTTTCTCAAGACTAAATCACGCTAGGAATAAACCTTGGGCAGCGAACTATTCGCAATATTTGGATTGCAGATATTTGTCATTAGGCCGATATACCGTATGTAGACTATTTTAGTTAAAGCGCTTTTTTCGTTAGGACTGGTTCGCAAACAATGATTAAGCATCTGTGCTCGCTTCTATTTTTGATGATACCCACCGTGTATTCATCTGCCGCTGCAGGTGACTTTTTTGCCGATATTAGCCATGCATACTTACCCGGTCAGGTAACAGAAATTATCGCTGGCGACACTATTTTGCCCATTGTCGAAGTTGATGCACATACCCCCTTGCCACTGGGAACTGCTATTATCATTAGTGAATTGTCCCCAGCGGGATTAACGATGGGACAGGGCGACATGTTGGCTGAAAAACTGGCCGAAAAAGGCTGGAACGTGATTATCAGCCCATTTGAGCAACCGTTGCACAATAACGCTCAAGCCACTTCGCAAGTAGAAAGCGAAAACTCACCAGATCAATCAGATAGTGTAATGACGATGGACCCAGACATCCATCCTCGAAGTAATCAGCTTACTCAGCATCTCGATTTTGACGACACAAAAAACAAATTGGGCATGCAACTGAACGCACTTAATAACTATCTTCAAGAGCGACAAGGTTACCGACTAATTATCGCACAAGGCATGCTGGCAGCGAGCTTTTTGTCACTAGCAAGCACACAACCGTCACTTCACCCTGACACATTTGTCGCTATTTCCCCATTTTGGCCAGATTCCACAATTAACGACTTAGTCGTTGATAATATTGCCCAATCAGACTTTCCGGTCCTAGATCTTGCTGTGGACAACTACAGTAACTGGGCATCAAGCACCGCAGCACAGCGACGAGTGAGTGCAAAAAATGCACTAAAAATGCACTATCGGCAGGTTGAGATATCAGGCACACCATTAGTCTTTAGTATAAAGCCAGATCAAGAAAGCTCTTATATTCATACACTTACAAACACTACTATTGGCTGGACACGTCATCTAGGCTGGTAAATCTCTGTTCGAGGGATTACGCTAAATTAATCTAGAAAACAATTACCTAATGAGAAAACGCACTACGCAATGGCCTGCTAACGAGCAGTTAGATTGTTATGAACTATAATACTTGTATAAAGCAAATACGGTTGGGCACCTCGTGACTGTTCAAGATTTCGTAGATAGTAAAGCGAAGCAACTGTGTTTTTATTTGAAAGCATTCTGGCAGGGCGAACTTCCCGCGGAGGAACTCGAGCTCTTCTTTTGGGACAGCATGGAAGAGTGGAGCCAGATTGATTACACATTAACACAGCCATATACGCCAAAAGAACGTGTTTTTTGGCATCTATTACACCAAGTGCATTATTGGAATGGCGATAAACTTGAAAACGATAAATACCTCTTCGACGAATTAAGTAACTGCGTCAACTTTCTTGATGGATTAGGGCATTGCCCTTTAGACTGTGTGGGTGTTCGTCCCTAACCCACGCGTTCTCCTCTCTTACCACAATAAAAACCATTCTCTAGGTTGCTTATCATCAATGTTCATGGCTCAATGACATTTTTGCATACTCGCCAAGGGCTAACTTATTTGTTCTCTGCATTAAACACCTATAAAGACAAACGCTTTCTGAGTATTTTTTGTTTCGGAATATCCAGTGGTTTTCCATGGATAATGATTGGTTCTGTGCTCTCTGCTTGGCTCAAAGACGAAAACTTATCACGTTCTGCAATTGGGTTATTCGGCATTATCTTTGCCACGTATTCGTTTAACTTTCTATGGTCGCCCTTACTAGACAAACTCAAGCCACCTTTTTTAGGGCAGCGCCGAGGCTGGATTATGGCTATGCAAGGTGCTGTTGTTGTGTGCTGCCTTGTTATGTCTCAACTGAGTGCTACTACTGATTTATTTTATATTGCACTTGTAGGCCTTTTCATTGCTATTGCCTCTTCCACACAAGATATAGCCATTGATGGCTTTCGCATAGATACCATTGCAGAGAATGACAAAGATGGTATGTCAGCGGCTTCTTCTGTCGCCACTGCAGGATGGTGGACAGGCTACGGTGGCTTAGGTGCAATTCCCTTTTATCTTGCCGACTATACCGCCTACACATGGCCTGATATCTATCTACTTTTAGCCTTCATGATGCTTCTGCTAATGGTTGCGACATTGCTGACCAACGAGCCTGAAATTGATAGAAAAGCACTTTTAAGCCAAATAACGCATGACACTGGCAGCGGCGTTCTATATTGGCTGCGAACGACATTAATAACGCCTTTCTCAGAGTTTTTCAGTCGAAACGGCGTGAAACTAGCTGCCTCTTTCCTGTTATTTATATTTTTGTTCAAGATTGGTGAAGCATTTTTGGGACGTATGAGTATCGTCTTTTACAAAGAGATTGGCTTTTCAAATAGCGATATAGGTACGTACTCAAAGCTGCTCAATTGGTGGGTTACTATTGTATTTTCGCTTTTAGGTGGCCTGGTTAATATTCGCTACGGCATTTACAAAGGG
This sequence comes from Alteromonas sp. 009811495, assembly GCF_028865455.1. Classification (NCBI taxonomy): domain Bacteria; kingdom Pseudomonadati; phylum Pseudomonadota; class Gammaproteobacteria; order Alteromonadales; family Alteromonadaceae; genus Alteromonas; species Alteromonas sp. 009811495. The sequence goes on along the minus strand of NZ_CP113972.1, from coordinate 620,580 downwards.
CTAATGATTGCGGGCATTGCCATGGCGGCCTCTAACCTCATGTTTGCGCTAATTGCACAGACAGGCCCATCAACGGGCTTGTTAGCAATAACCGTGATAGTGGATGGTTTTACAGGTGCATGGAGCACTGTCGCTATGGTGGCGTTCATATCGTTGCTCTGCAATCGTGCGTTCAGCGCTACCCAGTATGCGCTTATGGCCTCATTAAGTGTTGCTGGACGCACACTGGTGGCCTCAAGCAGTGGATTTGTTGTTGACGCCCTTGACGGTAATTGGAGCCTGTTTTTTATTGCTACAGCCCTCATGGTCATACCCAGCTTGTGCTTTCTGTATAGCATTCGCGAAAATATAAAAAAAGTCGAATATTCAAATAACTAAGTGTTATTTTTTACTCGTAACCTTGCAAGTAAACATAAGTTATCTACAGTTAATTAGGAAAGAAATATTCATGTTCTGTTAACGCGTTGAGATAGCCATGTCACTGCAAGGAAGTACTTTGGTAACGGAGAAGCTTAGTCATTCAAACAAAAGGGTCAAAAACACCCGCCGCGAGCGTGCACTGTCGAAAGTTAAGGTGGCGATGGTCATCATTGTCCTTGTCACGCTCGCATCACTTACTCACATACTCAACCAGCAACAGCACGCGATTTCAGCATTGAAACAACACAGTGCATTCGAAGACGCGCTAATTTCAACTGAACAACAGATCAATCGTTACCAGTACAGCCAAAATATTGCCCTGGTAGCGCCTTTGCAAGAAAACTTACTAGCCACTTATCAACGGATAGCAACACATTTTGCACAAGAACAGGAAATCAAATTCGTTGAGAATGAACTCTCCTTTGAAGCATTTGAGGTCAAGCAACGCAGCCTAATGCGAGAAGCAAACCACAGTGTTATTCAAGATACTATGCTTCAAATATACACCCTGGCTGTACTGCCCTCTGAACAAGCCGCTCAGCTGCTTAACGCTGTATTTACGCTTACACCATTAATCAATGCTATTCAATCTCAAGAGAGCGCACTTCAAAACCAAATATCATCGATTAGGCAACAGATAGTGCTTGTACTCATTTTTTCAGTTATTACGCTGGCATTAATTCAAGTAATTGCGTGGCTGTTTAGCAAGAATCAGCCTCATAAATCCACTTCGCTGTTACATCGTTCAGCGCTTCGCGTGTCTTTCGCTGATAAAGAGCAGCGTCATCAAAAAGAGTTTATTCAACTTATTAGTCACGAGTTTCGAGCACCTATTAGCGTAATTATCAGTGCACTAGAGCTTATTCCCAATATGGAAGCGCAGCGCAGTCGACTTATCCAGCAAGCTGAGCAATCAAGCTATCGATTACTCAGTCTAACCAATAATTTAACCGAACTATTGTCAGACAATATAGAAGACGACCTACAACCCCAGTCTATTGATTTAATTGGGCTCCTTGATGAGTGTATTTCCCCCTTTTCGATTCAAGTAAAAGACAAGAAAGTTGAGTTGAATATGCATTGCAGCCATAGTGTGCCGCATTTTGTTGAATCTGACCCTGTTGCTATTACTAAAGTCGTTACCGCCATTTTAGACAACGCGGTAAAATTTACTTCATCTGGCCTAATCGACGTCACCATTACAACGCTGGTAAAACACCAAGGTATTTTCCTTGTTGTTATTATCAGCGATACTGGTATGGGTATTGACGACGACACACAAGCGAAAATGTTTGATCGCTTCTACCGCGGAAAGCATGCTACTACGCATCGTTATTCTGGCGCGGGTATTGGCTTATCGGTGGCTAAGCGCAGTCTTGATAAGCTAGGTGGTTCATTGAGTGTAAATAGCACCGTAGGGGTCGGTAGTGAGTTCAAGGTGCATATTCCTATCAAACCGTTGGAAACACCTATCATTGAGGTATCTTCTCCGTCTAATGCTAAATTTGCTGTAGTCGATGATCTGGAGATCTCACGTCTTCATTTACAATCAATCATTACCTCGCAAGGCTTCAGCGCACGTACCTTTTCATCTGGTGCCGAATTGATTAACCTTCACGATGAAGTACTGCAGTTCAGCGCTATCATTGCCGATTTATACATGCCAGGTATGACAGGACTCGAGTTAGTTAAAACCCTCTCAGCGATTTACGGCGAGCGCGTCCCCCCTGTCGTCGTACTCTCTGCTACCCCCGATATTGCCAATATCATTGCTAACTCCGATTTACCCATTTATCAAAGTTTCGTGAAGCCCATTGATAAACAGAGACTTGTCGACACGCTGCATAATTTAGCCATGAATAAAACGAAGATAATGGCCCCCGTTACACGAGCAAACATACTGGTTGTTGAAGACGAGCCAATTAATGCGGAAATGGTGGAGCACATGTTGACATGTATGGGGCATGCCGTGACTATCTGCTACAACGGTGACGATGCCATTATTCGCGCAAATGAAAGCGCGTATGATTGTGTTCTGCTCGACATCAATTTGCCCGATCTAAGCGGCTTAGAAGTAGCAAAGATATTACGGGAACGCAATCCAGACCTCCCTATTATTGCACTTACTGCCAATGCACAACGAGACGATAAGGAAGCCTCATTAAGGGCTGGAATGCGCTATCACCTCGTCAAACCCATTACCTTTCAAGAGCTTAAAAATACGCTTAAACTTACCATTTAAGCGCATATTGGGTGTTTTGATGTTTAGCTAAAGCGTTACCGATTCAAATACTCGGTGCTGATTTCTGCCGTTTTGCTTGGCTTCATAAAGGGCTTGGTCAGCCAGTTCAAGCCAGCCCATTGCGCCTTTAATGTTGGAATCAAACTCCGCCAAGCCTAAACTGATGGTAAAGCGAATGGTTTTTCCCTCATGCTCAACTTCTAAGCGCTGAGCGAACTGACGAATGCGTTCAGCCACTACTTTTGCATTGTCCAACGCCGAGTCGGTCAAGATGATTGCAAACTCTTCACCACCATAGCGACCTGCTAAATCTGTTTCGCGGATGCAACGTTTGATCAGCGCAGCGAGCATTTTAATTACTTTATCGCCGGCTTGGTGACCATAGGTATCATTAATACGTTTAAAGTGGTCTATATCCAGCATCATTGCTGTGCTTGGTTTTCCGCGGCGTTTACTCAACTTGAACACTTCATCGAAGCGTTCTTGCCAATAGCGGCGATTGTACAACCCAGTTAGGCCATCGACGCGACTGGCCGTTTTTAACTCTTCGTTTAAGTGCTCCATGCCGAGTTTCCCCAACGCCTGCTCTGTCACATCGTAAACCAACATGCAAAACTGCTCGACATGGCCCGCTTTATCGACAATAGGGAACATAGTCACGTTCTGATACATATGATCTGCAGCACAGGTTACTGGGCGATTACATCCAAACTTAAACAAATATGGGCGCTGCTCCCAAATGATAAATACGGGGCTTTTAAGGTTAAATACGGGGTCTACTTTGGTACGTAGCCATTGCTCATCAATTTCTGAAAATTGACTAAACAAGCTCTTTCCAACCATATCGACACTGCGCATGCCCCCATGGTTTTCCATGAATTTGTTCCACACTTTCACCTCAAAAGTGCGGTCGAGGATCACTACGCCGACCTCAATAGAATTTAAGAGCTCACTAGGCAATGCCGTTGAATCAGATAAAGTCGCCGAGTTAAATGAATCTGTTGGGATGCTCATAGACTGTCCTTGTCGTCGTTGAGAAGTCGAGAGTACAGTTGATTAATGGCGTCACCGGGAAACAACAACAGCAAGTCAAACGAGATATCTCTTGCCTTTATTGCATATCCTATTTCGATGGCCATAAGCTTTCCCCATCGATGCACGTTATCACTTAACAACGTCGACAAGCCTTTGTGCTGGCCTAATAACACAGGGTGCGTGTGACTAAACTCAACGTTCAGCTGTTCAGACAACCCATTTAAGCATGCCCCTATTAGGATATTCGATACATCCATCAACGCCTCAAGCGCAAGGCTGGCGGGAGACTCAGATGGAGGATACTTCAGTAACTCTACAATATTTTGCGAGTTTGTATCATTGAAAATCACCAGTGCTTCGCCACTGATACCTTCACTGACAAACCCTTTTGATACCGCTGACACACTGTCGTTGCGATTTATCTCTGCCACAGCCATTGAAAGTTCATTACTTTCAATTAAGTTAACATTGGGAATGGGTAAGTCGATAAACTCGCCGAGTAGCTCGGCAAGACTCTCCCCTGCGCGTCCCATGGCAATATTTACCATTTCACGGCAAGCATCTAACTTGTCTTCATCCGATGTGGCGCTGTCTTGTGTATGAGCCGCTGTTGAGTCAGCCTTTCCGCTATAAATACCGTACGACGATAAAATATGGGTCAGTTTTTCGTTGTCTATTGGCTTGCGTATAAAATCGAGTGCCCCCAACGCAATCATGCGCTCTCGCGCTTGCGCCTGAACATCACCTGATACCACAATGACTAAACACGGCAGGTCTTCCTCTCGGATAACTTCCATCGTTTGGTAGCCATCCATCACAGGCATATTTAAGTCCAAGAACACAACGTCGCCCTTACCTTCACGAATGAGCGTAAGAGCTTGATTGCCATCTTCGGCAAATGAAATATCCACATCCCAACCATCGGGTATACTGCGCGCCATTTGGCGTCTTGCGAAGCCCGAATCGTCGCAAATTAAAATAGGAGTACTCATAGTAGCTCCTTATATCGCAACGGGTGCTTTGATATGCGGATGTGACTGGTAATTTTTGAGTTCGAAATCTTCAAATTTAAACCCAAAAATATCTTTAACTTCTGGGTTAATAACCATCGTAGGGCGTTCAAATGGCTCGCGGCTTAATTGCAACTCCACTTGTTCAAGATGGTTCGAATACAAGTGTGCATCACCTAGCGTGTGGATGAAATCACCCGGCTCTAAGTCACAAACCTGTGCCATCATCATGGTTAACAGTGCATAACTTGCAATATTAAAAGGCACACCTAAGAAAATATCGCCACTGCGCTGATACAACTGACAGCTAAGCTTCCCATCTAAAACATAAAATTGAAAAAGCGTATGGCATGGCGGCAATGCTTGTTTACCCATGGCCGCATTTTCTTTTGGTGAGTAATTGGTATCGGGTAGCACTGCGGGGTTCCAGCCGCTAACAATTAACCGTCTTGAGTCTGGATTCGTTTTTATCTGCTCAACGACTTCAGCTATTTGATCGACAGAAGTACCATCTCCTCTGTCCCAGCTTCGCCATTGATGGCCGTACACAGGGCCTAACTCGCCCTCGTCAGTGGCCCACTCGTCCCAAATACTTACGCCATTTTCTTTTAAATACGCAATATTGGTTTCACCTTTTAGAAACCATAATAGCTCATGAATGATGGATTTAAGGTGACACTTTTTGGTGGTCACCAACGGGAATCCTTCCTGGAGGTTAAAGCGCATTTGGTAACCGAAAACACTCAGTGTTCCTGTACCGGTTCGATCTTCCTTTTTCACACCCGTATCACGTACATGGCGCATTAGAGCGAGATATTCTTTCATCGTTATTCTTATATTTTTTTACTGTTCAACACGGTCTTTCTTGCGCGTATACGCACGCACTATTAATCCTATTCCTAAAGCAATCATAGGTAAACAAAGAAGTTGCCCTTGGCTTAGTCCCATTTGATATAAGCCAATATGTGCGTCGGGCTCTCTAAAATACTCCACGATAAAACGGAAGCTGCCATAACCTAATAAAAACAAGCCACTTACAGCACCAATGGGGCGTTTCTTAGCCGAAAACAGCCATAAAATTATGAATAATAGCACGCCTTCAAGTACAAACTCGTATAATTGAGAAGGGTGTCTGGGCACATTGCCAGCATTAGGGAAAATGACGGCCCACGGCACATCAGTAGTACGTCCCCACAACTCAGCATTTAAAAAGTTACCGATACGCCCAGCCCCTAATCCTATTGGCACGAGGGGCGCGACAAAATCGCCCAACTGTAAAAACGTGGTGTTCATGCGCTTAGCTTGCCAGAATAAGGCCGCCAATACGCCCAGCAAACCGCCGTGGAATGACATCCCACCCGCCCAAATCTTGAATAGATAAAGCGGATTGTCGAGAAACATACCAAATTGGTAGAAGAACACATAGCCAATACGGCCACCTAAAATAACGCCGACAAAACTCCAGAAAAGTAAGTCACTGAGCTGCTCTCGACTCCAGTCAGTCTGAGACAGTCGCTTCTGCGCCAATAAATAAGCGGCGATAAAGCCCACTAGGTACATAAGCCCATACCAGCGAACGCTAAGTGGACCTACACTAAAAATAACGGGGTCGATACTGGGAAAAACCAGGTAACTGCTCTGTTCCATTATGTTATTCAATTCCTAAAATCATTCTTATACTGACAAGTACTAGCAAGCACGCAAGCATTGACTTTAATACACGCACGTTCACTTTCTGACCTAATTTAGCACCAATGTTTGCCGTGAACATAGAGGTCGCTACAATACCCGCTGTCGCCGGCAAATAAACATACCCTAAACTATGGTTCGGTACGTCTGTCTCATTGAGACCCGCAATAATAAAACTGGCGGTACCAAAAACTGCAATCACCAAACCACAAAAAGCGGCGCACCCAATTGCAGCTCGGATATTGACTTTAAACCACACCAATGCAGGCACTAATAGTGCGCCCCCACCAATGCCCATCAGTGCACTGAGGGTACCAGCAACGCTCCCTACTGCGCCAAGTGTTGCTTTTGAGGCTTCGTTATCTGATGCTTTTTGCTTTCCAAAAATCATTTGTGCGGCGATAAGCATAACGAGTACCGCGAACACATCTTTTAACATTTCACCTGAAATATGGCTGGCAATCTGGGCACCGCCAACAGCCCCCACCGCTATTCCCATACCGGTATATAACACAACATTTGGCTGAATATTGCCAAGCCGATAATGCGCAAAAGCCGACGACATACCTGTGAAAATAATCGTTGAAAGCGATGTTGCGATAGCCACTGGCATAACCGCTTCGGTTGTCATTCCCAAAAAATGCACAAGTAAGTATGAGAGCGCGGGCACAATGATGAGACCGCCGCCGATACCTAACATACCCGCCAATATACCCACAATGGAGCCTAGTAATAAGCAACTTACTAGGATAACAACCATAGGTTCCATGTTTTGTTCCTTTGAAATGTCGCGCACAAGCGTAACACACACTGCTAGAGAGAGCATGCACCGCTTGCACGAATTCAGGTGACCACTTGGTTGTATTTACGGTTTACGCGCTGTACACCTATGCGCCAGCGCGTATCAGTCCGCCTAACCCCTTCGTTTCAAGGTATTCATTTAAATGCGTAAATACCTCTTCTTGACTTACCGATGTGAGTGCCAAAGAAAGTAATTGCTTACACTCATCTAAGGTAACTTTGCGAATTAACCAGTTTATCTTTCGTAAGTTAAAGCCATTCATACTTAAACGGCGATATCCCATTCCCATCAGTAACAAGGCGCCAGCAGGCTCACCCGCTATTTCGCCGCAAATGGTAACTGGCACCTGGCTTTGATTAGCCTTTTGCACCACGTCATATAGCGCCCCCAACACCGCTGGGTGATAGCTGTTATAAAGACCCGCGACACGGGTGTTGTTTCGATCAACGGCCAAGAGATACTGGGTTAAGTCGTTGCTTCCCACCGAAAAGAAGTCAACATGCTTTGCCAATTGTGGCAATTGATACAGCACTGAAGGTACTTCTAACATAATACCTAGTTTGGGCTTGTGTATCGTTTTATTCTCTGGCGATATCTCGTCTGATATTTCGTAATATGCTTGGTTAATTAAACGTTTTGCTTCTTGCACTTCTGACACGGTGGAGATCATTGGCAACATAATTTGCAGGTTGCTCAAACCTATGCTCGCCCGCAGCATAGCCCTAACTTGTACAAGAAAGATTTCAGGATGGTCTAAGGTAAGTCTAATGCCTCGCCAACCAAGAAACGGATTCTCCTCGTTAATAGGGAAATAAGGGAGCGGTTTATCACCACCGACGTCGAGCGTACGCATCGTAATCGGGAGTTCAGGCGCAGATTCTAATATCTGACGATATAAACTCACCTGCTCTTGCTCAGAGGGGAAGCGCTCGCGCAGCATAAATGGAATTTCGGTTCTATAAAGACCGACGCCCGCGCCTATTTGACCCGCGTTAAGCTCAACTTCGGCGGATAATCCAGCGTTGATATAGAGCGACATACGACAGCCATCAATACTCTCGCACGGCTTATCGGCCTCAGCATCAATTTTCTCGGCAATTGCCGACTCTTCTTCAATGAGCTGAATAAACTCAGCTTTAATATTGCGCTCTGGTGAAACAATGACTTCACCAGAGTAACCATCGAGCAGGATTTCTTTGTCTTCAAGCAGTGCTGGCGTGACATTCTGACACCCCATTACGGCAGGTACACCCATGGCTCTGGCAAGAATTGCTGCGTGAGAGTTGTTTGACCCTCTTATTGAAATAATGCCTTTAAGCTTGTCTCTGGGAAATTCGGCCAGCATAGGCGCAGACACTTCATCTGCTACCAGAATACTGGGGACAGTAATTGTTTTCTCTTCAACTTGTTGACCGTTTGCTTCAAATAATATGTTCGCCAAAATACGGTCAGACAGGTCAATAATGTCAATGGCACGCTCCTGCATGTAGGGGTCGTCCATTGCCTGAAAACGTGCTGCATAGCTTTCTACAACCATCTTCAATGAGGAAGCGGCATCCCACCCTTGGCGGATCTTATCCTCTACTTCACGCCCTAAACTATTGGCATCAAGTAAATGGTGATACAGCTGAAATATTGATTTTACGTCATCGGGAATACCGTCATCGAGACGTTTAGATAACGCGTCTACATGGCCTCGCGTTACCTCCACACCTTTGCGGTACAACTGAATCTGGTCGGCGGGCGACTGAGTGCGCTTCACAACCCAGTTTTTCAAGTTAACCGACTTGTCCGGAGACACGCCCTTACCAATAGCGAGTCCTGGCGAACCCGCTATTCCCCGTACATTTTTTTGCTGTGCGATGCTATCGGGTGATGATGAAAGCGTTAATGCCCCTCGAATATCTGCGTTCGTAATTTCAAGGGCGAGTTGAGCTGCAAGTGTAACGAGAAATGCCTCTTCGTCTTCGCTGAAACGGCGCATTTCCGATTGTTGCAGCGTTATTACCCCTAACACGCGACGCTGATTGATAATTGGCGTGCCTAAAAACGCATTGTAATTTTCTTCTTTAACTTCGGGGTAGTGTTTAAAGCGAGGGTGGCTGTGTGCATTAACAATGTTGAGTGGTTCTTCGCGTTGACCCACTAAACCAATAAGGCCTTCTGAGAAGCCAATGCGCACTTGCTCAACCGCATCAGGATGTAAGCCGTCAGTGGCCTTTAAAATAAACTCCTGGGTGTCATAATCAGCAAGATAGATTGAACACGAGTCGACATCTAGCGTTTGTTTGACGCGAGAAGCTAAACGAAATAAGGCAGTGTCTAGCGCAGGAATTTGATTCATTTCCTGCACTATTCGCTTTAATGTGGTTAGCATTGTGCCTGTATTACGTTGAGTACTCACACGTTAATCCTTGCTCATACATCTTTCGCGAGTTGATTAAGCCTGCGCAGGCCACCGTCCATGCAATCAACCTCGCCTGCGCTTTTTACCACGCTTGCTAGGCATGGGGCTGTTGCGTTGCTGAGTTCGGTGTTGTGCAGATAACACAACCGGTGAAAACTCTTTCATCACCCGTCTATACACATCACGCTTGAACGACACAACGTTGCGAATGGGATACCAATAGCTAACCCACCGCCAATCATCAAATTCAGGATGACCGGTTTTAAGTACATTAACATCTCGCTCGTTACAATCGAGTTGCAACAAGAACCATTTTTGCTTTTGTCCTATACAAACAGGATTACTACCTTGTCGAATTAATCGCTTTGGCAATTTGTATCTAAGCCAGTTACGGGTAACACTTAAAATAGTGACATCTTTCGGTGTCAGCCCTACTTCTTCGTGAAGCTCGCGGTACATAGCTTGTTCAGCAGATTCCCCTTCATCAATTCCGCCTTGAGGGAACTGCCATGAATGTTGACCATAACGTCTTGCCCAAAATACTTGACCCATTTTGTTGCAAATCACTATGCCCACATTCGCACGGAATCCATCGGCATCTATCACATAGACTCCCGGGCACACTATACTGTTATATGTTTTCATTCTTCCACAAACTATGCTCCAATCATAGTGTTAATATTCATCGTCGATGTTCAATTAGGAAAATAACGTAGTTTATGCAACCTCCAGTGTCTCCCCCTACCTCGCCAGACGACTTACTTGCCCGTTGTCATGCCATTGCAGGACTTACTCTTGGCGAGTTAGCAGATATGGCCAATGTGGCAATTCCGGCTAATTTGCAGCGCCATAAAGGGTGGCCAGGTATGCTGATTGAAAAATGGCTCGGCGCGAGTGCGGGCTCTAAGCCACAGCAAGACTTTCCAGAGCTTGGCATTGAATTAAAAACCATACCCATTGATGGTCAATTTGCGCCATTAGAGACAACGTATGTGTGTTTTGCCCCACTGCTCATGACACCCGGGATCACGTGGGAGACGTCAAATGTGCGCAATAAGTTACAGCAAGTACTATGGTTACCCGTTGAGGGCGCGAGACATATTCCATTGGCTGAGCGACGTGTAGCTACGGGCTTTTACTGGCGCCCGAGCGAAGAAGAAGATCAACTATTAAAAGATGATTGGGAAGAGTTGACCGAACAGATCACTACAGGCAATGTCGAGTCAATAACCTCAAGGCAAGGCAATGCACTGCATATTCGCCCTAAGGCAGCAAACGGGAAAGTATTGACCGACGCGCTTAACCCTGATGGCGAAAGAATAAAAACACGCCCACGCGGCTTTTACCTTAGAAAGACATTCACCCATCGTATAATGATGAATGCCTTTTTTGCTTGAACACTAGCTATCGATGGCGAAGGTGCTTCACCAGATAATCACTTAAGAATTTTTCCGAATTGATCCCTACGCGTTTAGCCACTGCCGCCACTTTTGCATCGCTGCGTAGTAACACGTTTTTGGCATACTCTAACCGGTAGTGAAAAATAAAACGTCGAAAGTTTTTCTTATCAGAAAGGCGCAACGCCAGAGCAAGTGCAGTAGGGTCCATATCGGCTCCCTGACAAAATTGCGCTATGGTGACAAAACGTTCCTTGTACACTTTCGATTCAATAGTGTAACGCTCTGCCTTCGATATTAAACTGCTGATTTCATAAGGGTTCGACTTCTCAGCATCTAACCGCTCATAATCAAGGGGAGATGGCGATGTTCGACGTACAAACGTAAGTGAAAATAGCACCACTAAGATCGCTCCACCTAACATTAGGTGATGAAAACTCTCCCAAAATGGCACGGACAGAAAACCAAAAGTGGCGGCAGTTACAAGCAAAATACTCATAAAAGCAACCCCTACAAGGCTACCCATTACGCCAGCAAGGCGTGGTGCTTTAAGCTTTTTAATGTCAACAGCTTGTTCAGGCAGGTGACGATGATACAACTGGATTTGCTCAGTAATGAGTATACCGATAAGCAGCACACTAAATCCGGCCAGTAACGACGCGATATACGCGGGCCATAAAAATAGAGGGTCTCCGGTAGGCGAATTAACAAACCACTGCTGTTTTTCTTGTGTGCTAATAAGCAACACGCTTAATTGAAATAGCCCCGTTACTGCCACAGGCCACCAAAGGCGGCGCCGTGCACTCGGCTTATCGACTAGCATTGGCTTGATGGCGCGATAGCAGCACGTGACAGCTATCACTGCAAATACTTCAGACAAGCCATAAAGGTATGCATAATCAATGGCGTTAGCCAATCTTAGCCATTCATCAAACATGAATAATGGCCAACACACAAAAGCTCCCACTAGGTAGCGTCGGCTTGTTAAGTTCACTTTAAGAGAAATAAGCCTAAGTAGCCCCGCGCAATACAGTGCTACAAGCATATAAAGAAGATAATTATACATCGTTGCCGTCATTGACACTGCCCGTCCTTGAAACTGTGTCTTACTACCAATAAATATCGCGCTGCATTGCTACTGTGCGCGTACGTTCCATAACTTTAATTAGCGTGGTCAGTTTTTCGGCCGTCCACTTGCGAAGCTCATCATGAGATTCCACTTCTGCATCGTCAATTGACTGCTTAAGCATCAAGAGCGCATTCAACTCGTCTATTCCGGTCAGTAAGTCTAGCCACGGCGCACGAAAGTTGCCACGCTCTTCTACAAACAAGTCACCGAGTAAAAAGCCGCTCCACAGGGTTTGACGCAATAATATTTCTACCGCGGCATAATTTGCTGGGCCCATGGTTTTACTCAAGGGCATACTTTGCTGTACGGTTTGCCAGCCCTGTGACAACCACCCTTTGGCGTGGTCGAGGACAGGGTGATCATACCCTGTAGCGACTTTCTGCCAAGGCTTATTCTGAATTAGCTTTATCGCGAGCAGTTTAATGTCTGTAGCGTCATTATCAAACAGTAATTTTTCGGGTTCATGGGCGTGCATTAAGCCAGCCTGACGCCCTTGCAAATAACTCACAATAGCAGGTTGTTTACTTAAGGTTTTGTTGAACAGGCTTTTTTTAGACAATAAATAGCGCAGACTCTGTAAATCGTCTTGCCAACTCCATTTCTGAGCGTGTTCGACTAATTTTTTGTGCAACGATAACAACTCAGGGCATTGTAATACGGGTAAATAAAGCGACACGCTTTGCAGTAACAAGCGGATACTCTTTTCCACTTCGGCAAGCATTTTTATGGCTCCGCTTTCACAAAAAACGTGCTCATGGTGCTGCCAATGCGCTAAGGCAGTTTGCACAGCAAGGCAAAACGCCTCTTCGGTTGATATGGAATCTTCAAGCGCCAGAAAATCAGGCAAGTACCTTACTTTGGCATTAAAACCATGGAGCAATTGATAACCTTGAGCCGCCTTAGATACGTCACTTAGCCTAACCGGCATATTGTCATTGATTAGGACTGCCAGCGTGAATAGGCTATTAATGTCGCCTGACATTAATTCCAGCTCAATTTCATTGATAGGCGAACTTGCTTTATCTGTAGTAGCTTCACCACAGTCTAATACAATTTCTACGGTACTTTCCCCTAGGTCCACAACATAGGCATGACGGGTAAAGTGCGTACTAAACTGCTTTGATAAACTGTCATTTTTGGTAGCGATATCCCAATCTTGTGGCCACACAGATGGCTCAAACAGCGTTAAATCAGGACTGGCGTTATCAAGCGGTACGTTGAACTCAGAGCGTTTATGTAAGCCGCCACTCACCACACCATTGGTTTTGAGAGTTTGCTCGTACTGTCCATTGTTTCCACGTACTCTAAAACCCATCTTATGTTGTTGAAAATCCAGTTTACTCGTATCGTAGTAATCATTTTCCAACCGCATCTCTTTATGCGATTTCACATTGATTTGGTGCTTTTCAAAAAGCGGTAATACACGTTGCGAAAATGCTTCATGAGCATGTTCACCGGTGACAAATTTTAATTCTATTTCTGACATGGTTGCGCTAAGCACAGCTTTAGATGCTGACACCTTACCTTCGATAATAGCTTTACGCAATCGCGATACACCGATGTATTCGTGTTGGCAGATGTTTTTTTGCTCCACAATAGTGCTCGTACCTTTAAGACAAAAGTGGAACACACTTGCCTTTATTGCGGTCAACCAATACCATCTTGTTGTTTTAAACTCAGAATTGGACTTCATATGATACGAAAGTGGTTAGCAGCAGCCCTTGTTGCATGCTCTTTTCAAGCATTTTCGCTACAGGACACCGCTGATTTAGAAGCATCGTCATCACACTATATAAGAGATGACTTGTTTATTTTCATGCACACAGGCGCAGGCCGAAACTATCGCATATTGGGCTCAATAGAAGCGGGCACCCCTATTACCGTTTTAGACAGAGACAATGATGCTGAGTTTACCAAGATTACCGACAACGAAGGCCGCACTGGTTGGGTAGAAAGCCGATTTGTGTCAAATACCATGTCACAAGCAGAGCAATTGCCGATTATAAGTGAACAGCTAGCGGATAGTCAGCGCAGTTTACAATCTGCACAATCTGAGAACGCACGACTGCGCCAACAACTCAACGATGCACGCCAGCAAGTGTCAACATTGACGACAACTAATGAAGAGCAAGCAGCTGAGGTCACTCGCCTTACTGCAAAAGTTGACAGTGCTAACAAAGATGAGCTTGTAACCTGGTTTACCCGAGGCGGTATGGTGGCAGGCGCAGGTATTTTACTGGGTGTGCTGCTAACCTACTTACCCAAGCGAAAGCGTAGAAATAGCGAATGGATGTAATAAAAAGGCCAGCATAAATGCTGGCCTTTTTTGTCGTTATAGACGTTAGACGCTTACTCGTCGTCTTCAACCAATGTCATCAGTGAGGTATTGCCGCCAGAGGCAGTCGTATCAATACTAATCGTTTTCTCAGTCATCAGTCGCTGAATAAGATTATCGTTATACTCTGCAGTGATCACAGGCAAAATTGCGCCTTCACGTGACGACAACATAGCGGTAATACGTGCCGTGCGCTCTGTATTAGAATCAACCACAACGCCAGATAGGTCTTCGTCCATTAATAAGGTATCAAGATGTGCCAGACGTGCGACTTGGAACAAGCCTTTTGGCGCACCTGTGGACTCGAACTTATTCTGAATTTCTACCGCTTCGTCGTAGAAAATTTCAGAGACTACTGACACGACTGGGTTACCAGTAGATAGCGCCGTTACGATGGAAAGCAACCAATATTCAAAGGTTACGTCTTTATCAGCAAAGCACACTAGAATACCGCGCGGCTCAAGATATAACTTGTTCGACTCGCCCGTTGGGCCAGGTAACGTTTGCGGTTTTGCGAGTTTTCGCTCAACGCTGGTAAGCTGTTGACGGGCTGTCGCTAACGTACGATTTAAGTCATCGGCTAACTCATCAACAATGTCTACTTTCGCTATTTTCGCGAGTAGCTGACGGACCATTGATATGCGGTCGTTTAGTGGTGTGTGACGCCACTGTACTTCAACCGCTTTCGCTTTATCCATCATGACGTGAGCGCGTTCTGCAATTTTCTCATCGCCCACCAGTGCTGCATCTGTCGCATCAACATCATCAATATGCGATGGCTTAGGTGTTGCACGTTCTACCATCAGACGAGATAGGTAGTTTGGACCACCCGCTTTAGGACCTGTACCAGACAATCCACGGCCACCAAACGGCTGAACACCAACAATCGCACCAATCATGTTACGGTTAATGTAAACGTTACCCGCACGACTCTTTGCGGCTAATTCGTTAGCACGCTCTTCAATACGCGAGTGGATCCCCATAGTAAGGCCATAGCCAGTACCATTAATTTGCTCTAATACCGAGTCTAAGTCTTTTGACTTAAAGCGCACCATGTGAACGACAGGCCCAAATACCTCTTTTTCAAGCACATTGATGTTTTCAATTTCATAGAGTGTTGGCGTAAAGAAAGTACCGTTATCAAAACCTGCCGGCATTTCATTGCGATAAAGTAACTTACCTTTATCTTCCATATATTTCTGATGATCAGTTAAGCTTTTAAGGGCTTTTTCGTCAATCACTGGACCTACATCGGTAGCAAGCTGTGTAGGGTCGCCTACGGTAAGCTCTTTCATCGCGCCGATAAGCATATCGGTAAGATCGTCTGCGATTTCCTCTTGTACGAAAAGTACACGTAGTGCTGAACAGCGTTGACCAGCACTTTGGAACCCGGAATGTATAACGTCGTCTACCACCTGCTCTGGCAATGCCGTAGAGTCGACAATCATGCAGTTTTGACCACCTGTCTCTGCAATAAGAGGCACCTGCTCGCCACCACGCTCAGCAAGCACTTGTGATATTAGCGTGCCTGTTTGGGTTGAGCCTGTGAACATCACCGCTTTAATGCGCTCGTCTGGTAGCAAGGTGTCACCTACCGCTTTACCAGGAGACACGATAAGTTTTAGCGCATCTTCAGGTAAACCAACCGATTGCATAATATCCACAGCACGCTGCGCAATAATACTGGTTTGCTCAGCCGGCTTAGCGATAACCGTGTTACCCGTTACCAAGGCCGCGGCAACTTGCCCCAAGAAAATGGCAAGTGGGAAGTTCCAAGGACTAATACACAGCACCACACCACGAGGAAGTAAACGCTGGTCTTCGGCCAGCTCTTCGGCGCGAACGGCGTAGTAACGACAGAAATCCACAGCTTCGCGCACTTCGTCAATACTGTCTTGTGCAACCTTACCAGCTTCGCGCATACAAATGGCGATAAGCTCCGCCATGTGACGCTCTAGTGCGTCTGCAGTGCGATTTAAAATCTCAGCACGCTCTTTCACATCGCGTTTCGACCAAGCGTCAAACCCTGTTTGTGCTTCATCTAGTGCAGACAGCATTTGTTCTGGCGTGGCGTAGTGATGATAACCCACAATATCTTCGTGATTTGTGGGACTAAGCACTGGCGTTGCGCCTTCAGGCACATCACCCGTAACTTTGTAATAATCCTGCCAACGCTCCAGCTCGTGTTTAAGCGCAGTCACCGCATTGGTATCGGTAAGGTCAAGTCCACGCGAGTTGTCGCGTTCAGGCGCGTACAAGCCGCGAGGTGTCTTAATTTGCTTGTTGTAGCGCACTTTCAAGCGCTGGGTTTTCTCGACAGGATCTTCAAGTAAAGACTCTACCGGCTTTTCATCATCAACAATGGCATTAACGAACGAAGAGTTAGCACCGTTTTCAAGAAGACGACGCACAAGATAGGCCAGCAAGTCTTCGTGCTCACCCACTGGGGCGTACACGCGACATTGAATTTTGTCTTGCGTAACTACCTGGTCGTATAAGGTATCGCCCATGCCGTGAAGACACTGGAACTCAAAACCTTCTTTATCGTCTCCTGCTAGTTCAACAATCACAGACGCGGTATAAGCGTTGTGCGTCGCAAACTGCGGATAAATGGTATCGCGATATTCAAGCAAGCGGTTAGCACACGCGTGGTACGACACGTCGGTTGATGACTTGCGTGTAAATACTGGGAATTCTTCCAAGCCAGCTTGCTGGGTCAGTTTAATTTCTGTGTCCCAATAAGCACCTTTTACTAGGCGCACCATTAACGGACGGCCTACTTCCAAAGTTAGCTCTCGTAGGTGCTCAATAACGTGAATAGCACGTTTTTGGTATGCCTGAACCGCAAGACCAAAGCCTTCCCAACCATTGAGATCTTCGTCGCGGAATACGGCTTCGATGATATCGAGTGATAACTCAAGACGGTCCGCTTCTTCTGCGTCAACTGTTAGGCCTATGTCGTATTCTTTGGCCATCATACATAGCGCTTTTAAACGTGGCGGAATGTCTGCCATTGCGCGCTCGCGATGCGAGAATTCAAAACGCGGATGAATAGCCGATAACTTAACCGAGATACCTGGTGAACGCTTTGGACCACGACCATTGGCCGCTTTACCTATCACCTTAATTGCTTTTACGTATGCATCATAATAGCGGTCAGCATCACGCATGGTGCGCGCGCCTTCACCAAGCATATCGTAAGAATACACATACCCTTTGGTTTCTTTATCTTTGGCGCGCTCTACCGCATCTTCAATGGTCTCGCCCATAACAAACTGGCGGCCCATGACACGCATTGCGATGTTCATTGCACGGCGAATAACAGGTTCACCTAAACGACCAAGGGTTTTCTTCAATAAACCAAACTGTTCTTTTTTACGCTTGTCGGCATAGTTCACCATGTTGCCGGTGAACAATAAGCCCCATGCAGATGCGTTTACAAACAGCGACTCTGAATTACCAAGGTGTGGCGTCCACTGGCCTTGTGATAATTTGTCGCGAATAAGCTCATCTTGCGTCGCTTTATCAGGTACGCGAAGTAATGCTTCGGCCAAACACATCAATACCACACCTTCGGCGGTAGACAGTGAGTATTCATTTAGCAGCGCATCTACACCACCGTGGCCCTCTTGTTCACGACGAATTTGAAGCACCATTTTACGCGCGCGCTCCCAAGCACGACTTCGCGCTCGAGGATTCACCTCTGCAATAGGAAGAATTTGATCCACCGCGACTGATTCGCTAATGCGATAATAGTCTCTTATGCGCTGGCGTAGGGGTGATGTTGTATGAAGTGTGTCGTTAATGAGCATTGCAACCCTTTCATAGAAATAGCTGTAATAAAAAAGCGTTCCCGCCGTGGTTAGATGCGCCACGGTGTCATGGAAGCGGCTAAAAAACAAGCGAAGTCGAAACTTCGCAATTACGCATCAGTCTTCTTTTTAACTTTATACTTATGGATGAAGATCACGATGACGCCAAATTCGCGCGGATGTTAGCACACAAAAAACTCCTGCCAAGCTCTTACCAGCAAAGTTTTTGCAAACAAGCCAATATAGGCAGTCCACTCACGTTTACACGATGCCTAAGTGATTTGACGGCGAACGAATGTAGGCGTTGAAAAACATAAATTTAGGCAATTTCCACCCCTTAAAACAACGAAAACTTAAAATAGCTTTAAACATTTACACAAAATCACGCACCAATCGGTGTGGACTAAAAAAAAGCGTCTACACTTAGTAAAAAAATAAAAATCACGATAAGTAGGTGTGTGTTTATGTGGTTACGAAACTTCAGCCTTATCCAACGATTGGGTATTATTATTGCCTTAATAATTCTGTTGTTTGTTGTGCTCACAGGGCTGGTGCTAAACCGGCACTTTGAAGCACTCAAGCAAAAGTCTTACGAAGAAAACCAGCACTTGGTAGAGGTCGTTCATACCATGCTTGGCAGCTTTGCTGCACGCAATGACGTTAGCGAAGAAACAGCCAAACAGCTCGCACTAGATGCGGTTAGAGCACTGCGTTACGATGGTAGCAATTACTTTTGGATCCAAGATCAAACGCCAACCATGGTAATGCACCCCATAAAACCCGCACTCGAGGGCAATGATTTACGCACATTTAAAGATGGTAATGGCAAGGCATTCTTTGTCGACATGTCAAGGCTTGTGAAATCTCAGGGTGATGGCTTTGTTGATTATGTGTGGCCGCTACCTGGCGAGACAGAGCCCACAGATAAAATATCCTATGTTAAAGAGTTTAAGCCATGGGGTTGGACAGTGGGTTCAGGCATTTATCTAACGAACTTGGAAGCTGAATACGCCCACATGCGCAACGTAATGATTGTTTTTTGCGTTGTAAGTGTTGTGTTAGTGGTGTTACTTATCTACGTGATTGGCGGAAGCATTGTTAAGCCTGTTCAGGAAGTAACAGAGCGCATGAAAGATATCTCGCAAGGCGAAGGCGATCTCACCCGCTCACTGCCTGAAAAAGGACAAGACGAAGTCACTCGGCTGGCACGGTACTTTAATCAATACACTGAAAAAATGCGACAGTCACTGCTGGGTATCAGAGAGAATATCAACTCGCTTACCCAGCAGGCAGAGCTAGTTGAAAACTCGAGTAAAAACAGTAATCAGCAAGCGCAAGACCAAAATGAAAACATGCTACAAGTCGCCGCCGCGATGGAACAAATGACGTCGCAAATTAATGAAGTGAGCAACAATGCAGATTCTGCTGAAAAAAGTACCAGCAGCGCACGCAGTAATGTACAGCATGGTGCTTCGGTGGTTGATAATACCGTTAAGGACATTCGCTCTCTTACATCAGATATTGAAAGTGTAAGCAGCGTAGTAACTGAACTTGCAGCGCAGACGGATAGCATTGGCGCAGTACTGGATGTCATTAGAGGTATTGCCGAACAAACTAACTTACTTGCGTTAAATGCGGCAATAGAAGCCGCTCGAGCAGGTGAACAAGGTCGCGGCTTCGCCGTAGTTGCTGACGAAGTGCGTACCCTTGCCAGCCGTACCGGTCAAAGCACTGATGAAATTCAGGCGATGATTGAGAAATTACAAAGCAATGCGAAAGCTGCGGTCGATGCCGTGAAAGTAAGCCAGTCTGCATCTACGAAAACCGTTGATAACGCTATTCAGGCCAACCAGAACTTACAAGAAGCAGACAGGCTGATGACGGAAATTGCCGATATGAGCAGTGAAATTGCACGTGCAACTGAACAACAAGCAGAAGCTGCTAATGAAGCGAACGTGCGAATTAATGCGCTTTCTGGCGCGGCTGATAATAGCTTACGCACTGCAGATGAACTGGCCTCAGCAAGCCAAGCACTTCGCGCGAGCTGTTTGGCCATTATGGATATTGCGAATCGCTTCAAATTGTAGACGCCAGTAATGCAGGAGCACTGAAAATATAACCTAGGGCACGTTCTCCACGTGCCCTTTTTTATGAGGCATTGGATTTTTTATTTGTATGGCAAACTATGGAAGATTATGAGCCAGTGCATTACACTGAATTTTCGAGAGAAAGTGTTCCAAGCTTACGCGTAATTTCAATCTAATTATGCCCATGAGGGTTAGCGAAAAAGCGTAATTGGCGTCACCAAACACATATCAAATCAAGGAGTGGGAAATGAGTAGTGAAAGCAAGGGCAAACCTATATTACTGTGGGTTGTTGGATTTTTTGTTCTATTGTTTTTGGTGTACTTCCTTTTTGCTAACACCATTATCAAATCAATTCTTGAGTCTAAGCTTGGTGAGTCATACGGCGCAGAAGTTAACATTGATGAATTTGATCACTCGTTATTCCCTACTACCGTTACGCTAAAAGGCATTGCGTTAACGAACCCGACTAAGCCCTCACACAACCAAGTTTTCGTTGGGCACGCAAATGCAGATGTAGAGTTGGCTCCCCTTCTAGATGATCAAGTCATTGTAAATAACTTAAACCTACTGAAAGTACAATTTGATACTGAACGCTCTAAGCCCGGTGAAGTGTATCGCGTACCAGAGCGCTCATTGTCTTTCGATGAAATAAAGGCAAAAGCTAAAGAAGCAGTGCCTACTGTTGATGAGCTACTTGCCCGTAACCCACTGAAAACCACCGCAGCCATCGAGCAAGCGAAAGAGGCTTATCAGAGTTATGGGGTAGACTTGAAATCTGACTATGAAAATCTGCCAGATAAATCGCGTATCGATTACTATAAAACGCAAGTGGCGCAGCTAAAAGAGACAAATTACAAAGACCCTCAAGCGCTTGTTCAAGCAAAGTCTGCGTTTGATAAACTCAAAGAAGAGATACAAGCAGACAGAGCGCTTATTAGTCGCTTCACAGAAAAAGCTTCTGACGCCAAAGTGGCATTAAGTAACAGTGTAGAAGCACTAAAAAATGCCCCCAAAGAAGACTACGCGTTGCTAAAAGGCGTAATTGCAGGGGATGAGGCCGCCCTTTCTCAAGTTACTTATTTCGTTTTCGGTGACAAAGCGGCCGAATACACTGAATATCTAATGGCTGCGATGCAAATTGTCATGCCCCTCATTCAAGGTGAGGAAAAAAGCGAAGCGCCAGCAGACATACCTTCTATATTGGTTAAAGAAGCCAATGTCTCTGTACTTTGGCAAGATGAGGCGATTACCAGTAAATGGAACAACATTACTAATGTGCACGAAGTATTTGGTAACCCAACTACTTTTACCATTGAAGCGGCGGGTGACTTACTGAAGTCATTTACCTCTAGCGGTGAATTTTGGATAGATGGTAACGGCGTTGACGCCAGCCAGATATGGGAACTAGCTGGTGTTAACATGTCTGAGATTTCCTTCAGCCAAAATGAAACCTTGAACGCCGTATTAAAGTCGGCCTTAATGAAGACCAATGGTTCGATGGAAGTCACCGATAACATGCTGTCAGGCACGGGTGAGGTTGACCTGCAGCAACTGGTTATGGAGGCCACTGGTACGAGTGATGTCACCAGCGCTATTGCCAAGGCGCTCCAAAGCTTAAGTAGCTTAAACATGACAATGTTGCTAGACGGTACACTTTCAAACCCAGGCTTCAACATTAAGTCAGATTTAGACAATAAATTAGCACAAGCTGCGCTATCGCAGTTAACCGATAGTCAAAAAGATAAATTGGATGAGCTAAACACTAAACTCAACGCCATGGTTAGCAACCAGCAAACGGTGCTATCCGGCGAGCTTGTTGATGTGAGCAGCATGTTAAGCGCGGCGCAAGGTGACAGCGCAGCATTACAGGAGCTTTTGCAAGCACAACTGGATAACGTGGTTGATCAACAGAAAAACAAACTGCTAGATAAACTTAAGGGCAAATTTGGCCAAGGTGACTAATACGCCTTTGACTCAGCGCGCGTTCGCGGCATAATGTGACACAGAGCAGAGGCAATAATGCCTCTGTGTTTTTATGCTCAACCAATATTCAGGTGGATTTGTGTTGCAAGGTAAATGGCTTCCTATTGTATTGTTAGTGCTGTTGTCACTATTGCAATATCGCCTATGGTTTGGCAAAAACAGTATTCCCGATTACTTCAATCGCAAGCAAGAAGTTCACACACAAGCACTTCAAAATGCCAACCTCGCGCAGCGCAACGCCCTCTTAAAAGCCGATATCAGCGATTTAAAAATTGGGCTAGAAGCTATTGAAGAACGGGCGAGAAATGAGCTTGGTCTCATCAAAAAAGGTGAAACTTTTTACCGCATTTTACCAGCAGAATCGAAGTGAATAACATGACTACCCCTCGCGTTGTTGCGGTCATTCCCGCCGCAGGCGTTGGCAGCAGAATGCAAGCCGATCGCCCCAAACAGTATCTCATGCTGGGAAATAAAACCATTCTGGAACACACTATTGACGCCCTTGTTAACCATCCTAAGATAGACGACGTTGTGGTTGCGATTAGTGCAGGCGACGCGTATTTCGCCGAATTGGAACTTAACGGTAAAGCAATTCGTGTGGTTGAAGGTGGCAAAGAACGCGCTGACAGTGTGCTTAACGGTATCGCCACATTAGCACCAACAGACTGGGCATTAGTTCATGACGCAGCTCGCCCTTGTGTTGATGAAGAGGATATATCCTCGCTACTTAATGTGATGAATGACAACTCGGTAGCGGGCGGCATATTGGCCACGCCAGTGCGCGATACAATGAAACGAGCAACAGCATCGCCTAACACCTTGGCAACCATGAGAACAATTTCACATACAGAAGAGCGTACCGATTTGTGGCACGCTCTTACGCCACAGCTGTTTCCTGCGGGATTATTAAAGCACGCTCTTGAAACTGGTCTCGCCGCTGGTGCGAATATTACTGATGAAGCGTCGGCGATGGAGCTGGCGGGTCACAAAGTTGCCATGATTAACGGTAGCCCTGCGAATATAAAAATTACTCATCCAGCAGACTTACCCTTGGCAGAATTTTATTTACAACAAAAGTTACGCGAGCGCTAACGCGCCACGATAAAAAAGGCACAACCATAATGCGAATAGGACATGGATTCGACGTACATAAATTTGGTGGCAACGGCCCCATTACCATTGGTGGTGTGAAGATTGATTATGAGCAAGGCTTAGTTGCTCATTCTGACGGCGACGTATTGCTGCACGCACTTTGTGATGCACTGTTAGGTGCCGCGGCTCTAGGCGACATTGGCAAACATTTTCCTGATACTGATGATGCCTATGCGGGTGCTGATAGTCGAGTATTACTAAGGCATGTTGTATCGGTAGTGAACGATAAAGGCTACAAACTGGGTAATGCGGACATGACAATTGTTGCCCAAGCGCCAAAGATGGCTCCCCATATCAGTGCCATGCGCGAAATTATAGCTAAAGACTGTGGTGTTGATATTGATGCTATTAACGTAAAAGCCACTACTACAGAAAAACTGGGATACACAGGGCGCAAAGAAGGCATTGCTGCGCACGCTGTGGCGCTACTGGAAAAATTATGAAGCCGTTACACACCGATCACTGGCATTACTATTTCGACAAACCTGTATCGACAGGTATTTTCAAGTTTCAAGCCGACGACTTCCAAGTTGTAGAAGACCTTGGGTATGAGCCCTGTGGCGAAGGCGAACACCAGTTCGTTTTTGTTGAAAAAACGAATACAAACACCGCATTTGTGGCCGAACAACTGGCTCGCTTCGTGAAGCTTCCACTACGTCAAATTACCTATGCAGGACGAAAAGACAAATATGCCGTCACACAACAGTGGTTCGGTATTCATGCGCCTGGCAAGCCTGACTTTGACTTCAGTACATTTGAGCTTGAAGGAGTACGAGTACTTAAGCAGGTTCGTCACAATAAGAAATTGCGCACTGGGCAACTAAAAGGTAATCACTTCACGATTACCCTACGACAAGTTATGCATCCAGAAGCCATTGAAGAACGCTTGCAAGAGATAGTAAAGCATGGCGTGCCAAATTATTACGGTGAGCAGCGCTTTGGTGTTATGCGTTTAAACGACATGGGTGAGGTGCAACGAGGCGGTAACCTCGTTATGGCTGAGCGTATGGTAAACGGTGAAGCTATTAGACACAGAAACAAGCGTTCGATGGCACTATCAGCATTGCGTAGCTGGCTATTTAATGAAATGCTCTCTACACGGCTTGAAACTGAACAATTCGACACCGTCATTGATGGTGACGCGCTAGTGTTATCAGGCTCAAATAGCTTTTTTATGTACGATAAAGCGAGTGCTGATGAGCGCCATTTACGCGCTCAAGAGCGCTATGCTGAAAAGGATGTTTGTCCTTCAGCACCACTGTGGGGAAAGGGAGAACTTGCTACAATAAATCAGGCATTGGCTTTAGAGCAAAGCGTCGCGTCTGATCATAGTGAAGTTATCGATTTTCTGAGTCAATGCGGCTTCGAGCAAGAGCGCCGAGCAATAAAAATATGGCCTTCTCAGCTACAGTGGCAAAGCAAAGGTGATACCTTTACCGTCTCATTTTCACTGCCAAGTGGCTGTTTTGCTACATCGGTACTGCGTGAGTGTGTTGAGACCTTGTCGCCAATAAATCGCGTGTAATTCGCGTTGGCTTAGCTGGCCTAATTGGGGTTAGTGATACTAGCCCTTATACTGCCTTTCATGCTATTGCTAATGGGTATTGTGCTGTTGAACAATACGCACAGAGATGACGGCATGTTAAAGTTTAGATACTATGAAAGCGTGGCTCGCCACATAATTGACTAGCGAAGCTGGAAATAAGAATAAAGGAAAGTACGCAACATCATGAGAGCTTCTAGAAAAGGAGACGCGTTAGCAGAACTGCTTTACAACGAAGGAATACGTTCACAGGCAGTATTAAACGCCATTGCGGGTACACCGCGAGAGGGCTTTTTGCCCGATGCGCTAAAGCACAAAGCCTATCAGAATACCGCCTTACCCATTGGACAAGGTCAGACTATCTCGCAACCTTATATCGTTGCCAAAATGACAGAGCTGCTTCTTGATAGCCCTAATAAACCCGAGAAAGTACTAGAGATTGGTACAGGATCGGGTTATCAAACGGCTATATTGGCGCAACTATTTTCGAAAGTATTTAGTGTTGAGCGTATAAAATCATTGCAGTTTCAAGCTAAGCGCCGTATGAATCAGCTTGATCTTCATAATATTGCAATGAAACACGGTGATGGTTGGAAAGGTTGGTCGTCAAAAGGGCCATACGACGCCATTATCGTCACCGCTGCTGCGGCAAGCCTTCCTCAAGATTTATGTGACCAGCTTAAAGAAGGCGGAAGATTAATTATTCCCGTAGGTAACGAACAACAGTCGTTACTGTGTATTGATAGGATTGAGGGTGAACTAAAAACCACGACGATAGAGTCTGTCAGGTTTGTTCCCCTTGTTGCAGGAGAGCTAATGTGAAGCTTTTTGAGCCATGCTATGACATGGCATTGCGCTGGGCGAGACATCGTCACGCGACCAAATATTTAGGTGGGTTAAGCTTCTCAGAGTCAGTTTTTTTTCCTATTCCACCGGATGTCATGCTAGCGCCAATGGCATTATCTCAGCCGCATAGAGCTTGGCAGTTTGCCCTTATCACAACTATCGCCTCTATCTTAGGCGGTATTGCAGGGTACTGGCTAGGTTACTTTGCATTTGATGCATGGCTTTCGCCACTTATTGACAGCTGGGGCTACACACACAAAATAGAAACCACCATGGCGTGGTTTGAAGAGTATGGCATTTGGGTTGTCTTTCTTGCTGGCTTTTCACCTATTCCCTATAAAGTATTTACGGTTAGCGCCGGTTTTTTGCAGATGGCATTTTTGCCCTTTGTTATCGCGTCTGCTATTGGACGAGGCGCACGCTTCTTCCTAGTTGCAGCATTAATGCGTTGGGGCGGTGCGGCAATGGAGCAAAAACTTCGTCAATACGTCGAAATTCTTGGATGGGGCGTTGTACTTCTTGCCATTGCGGCATACATAATCCTGCGATGATATGTCAACGTCGCCACGTTCAATAGCGTTACTTGGACTCGTTTTCGTCTTCTTGCACGGCTGTGCAGGACGAAGTGCCCCTGCTCCCGTGGTACTGCTTAATAGCCAGGTTGCAGATGGTAGCGAAGAATTTACCCAAGATACCTATAAAGTACAGCGTGGTGACACTCTTTTTGCCGTAGCATGGTATACCGGAAATGACTACCGGGATCTGGCAAAATACAACGACTTATCAGCGCCTTATGTGATCTATCCGGGTCAGACTTTGCGGATCTCACCACCGCCTCGAATCGCTAGAACCCCCGTAAAACCTGAGATCAAGACTAAGCAGTCAACAGATCCGACCTCCCCCCCTATAGACAAAAGTTTGGTTGACCGCAAAAAAACACAGGCGTATCGTGAAAGTGAAAAAGTTGTTAACCCACAAAATGTTACCACTGTCAAGAAGCCGACACCGAGCGTCAAAAATAAAACGCCGACTAGCTTCCCAAGTAAAGTTAACAAGTGGGTGTGGCCTGCACAAGGTAAGCTAGTAGAGACCTTCAGTAAAGCAGAGTCTGGCAACAAAGGAATTGATATCGCTGGGGCAAGAGGCAGTAATGTGGTTGCCGCAGCAGATGGGAAAGTTGTTTACTCGGGGAGCGCACTTCGAGGTTACGGTAACTTAGTAATTATAAAACACACCGATACCTTCTTAAGTGCTTATGCCTACAACGACACTATACTTGTTAAAGAACGACAGTGGGTGTCAGCAGGCCAAACAATTGCCACCATGGGTAACAGCGGCACGAGTTCGGTTAAGCTTCATTTTGAAGTGAGGTATCGAGGGAAATCGTTAGACCCGATGAAATACCTGCCACCACGATAATAATAACAATAAATAATAATAAGAACGCGGAAAGGAGATACGTCATAAGGTAAACCTTGTAGCAGGAGATTCACGATGGGTAAGTCAACGAAAGCCTTAGAATCAACACCTCAAGATGATGTAGAAGTCATCGATATGCCAGCTGATATGAAAGCCGGCGAAACCTTAGAAAACGACGCTGAACTGGAAAGCGATGATGCTATTTTCAGTCAGGATGACCAACCTAAAAATTTGGATGCAACACAGCTTTATCTTGGTGAGATTGGCTTTTCGCCGCTACTTACCGCAGAAGAAGAAGTTTATTTTGCACGCCGCTCACTGAAAGGCTGTGAAGCCTCGCGCAAACGCATGATAGTAAGTAACCTTCGCCTAGTAGTGAAGATTGCTCGCCGATACAACAACCGTGGTCTAGCACTGCTTGATCTTATTGAAGAAGGCAACTTGGGCTTGATCCGGGCGGTAGAAAAATTTGATCCCGAAAGAGGTTTCAGATTTTCAACCTACGCCACTTGGTGGATTCGTCAAACTATTGAACGTGCGATCATGAATCAAACGCGTACTATTCGTTTGCCTATCCATGTAGTAAAAGAGCTAAATGTTTATTTACGTGCATCTCGTGAACTTTCACAAAAGCTAGATCATGAGCCTACCGCAGAAGAAATTGCAATGGCACTTGATAAGCCTGTAGAAGATGTCACTAAAATGCTGCGTTTAAATGAACGAATCACCTCGGTTGATACACCCATTGGTGGTGAAAACGATAAAGCGCTGCTTGATATTATTGCTGATGAAAAAGAGTTTAGCCCTGAAGAGAGCCTGCAGGACTCTGACATCAAAACTAACATCATTACTTGGTTGGAAGAACTTAACCCTAAACAGCGTGAAGTGTTAGCACGTCGCTTCGGTTTAATGGGTTATGAGCCTTCTACGCTTGAAGATGTAGGTGCAGAAATTGGACTGACACGCGAAAGAGTTCGTCAAATTCAAGTTGAGGCACTGCGCCGCTTACGCGATATGCTTGGCCACCAAGGTTTGTCGCTAGAGAGCTTATTTGATCAAATGAAGTAGAACTAGCTCGCCAACTGAACGCAAAAAGCCAGCAACTACGCTGGCTTTTTTGTTAGATGATCATGCAGTTAACGTTTAAGCTAAATTAGACTCGCGCTAATGTGACAAACGTGTACCCATGAGGGTTCTTATCGTCTGCTTCAAATGATGCGCGCTCTACTTCAAGCCACGTTGCTGCCGCCTCATAGTCAGGAAACTGAGTGTCACCTTCTACCTCAAGATCAATGTGGGTAAGATACAGCGTATCAGCATCGTTTAAAAATGACTGATAGATAGTGCCACCACCAATAATCATGATCTCTTCGGCGTTTTGTGTCAGTGCTTTAGCGACTTCGATTGCCGACTCTGGCGAATCGACCACTGTGGCATCAGACAAACTGTATTCTTTGTTACTGGTTATCACAATGTTAGGGCGTCCGGGTAAAGCTCTACCAATAGATTCATAGGTTTTACGCCCCATGATAACGGCTTTTCCCATGGTCACTGATTTAAAATGCTTTAGGTCTGCAGGTAAATGCCATGGCATATCGTTATCAGCACCAATAATACGATTCTTAGCCATTGCGGCTATCATTGCTAACTTCATCTACTTATTACCTCACGTTTACTGACGTCTATCATACAGGATGAACTGTATCGTTGGGCTGATTTATTACCATGGTCTTCCCCTATAGAAACAAAAAAGCACGGCTGAACCGTGCTTTTTAAACGAGTTTATTCGTTGATGCTTATGTCGCTCAACGATTGTTTCTCATCGACTGTTTCTCAGCGATTGTTTCTCAACGACTGTTTCTCAGCGACGATACTCAACTTCTACGTCGTAGTCGTCTTCGTCCCAATCGTCGTCATCAAGATCGTCATCTTCGAATTCATCATGGGCTTCGAGCGTGTTCTTGTGGTACGTATCCCACTTGAATTCCACTTCTTTCTTCTCTTCTTCCACTTCCAGTTCTGCTGGGAGTGTTTCGATGAAGTCCATGATGTCATGGCATAGCGGATCGAGGTTCATCTTTTGGAACGCAGAGATTTGGTAAACTGGACCTTCCCAACCAAGCGCATCAATAACCGCTTGGCAACGTTCCTCTGCTTCTTCTTCAAGCAGCAAATCTACTTTATTGAACACCAACCAACGTGGCTTCTCTGCAAGTTTTGGACTGTACTTTTCAAGCTCTTCAATAATGGCTTTCGCATTTTCAGCAGGATCAGTTTCATCTACAGGGAAGATGTCTACTACATGTAGCAAAATACGACAGCGCTCTAAGTGTTTCAAGAAACGAATACCCAAGCCAGCACCGTCAGCAGCACCTTCGATAAGACCAGGAATATCAGCTACAACAAAGCTTCGTTGCGAATCTTGACGTACTACACCTAGGTTAGGTACAAGCGTGGTAAACGGATAGTCAGCCACTTTAGGCTTAGCTGCCGATACAGAGCGAATAAACGTTGATTTACCCGCGTTAGGCATACCCAATAAACCAACATCGGCTAGCAGCATAAGCTCTAGCTTAAGATTGCGAATTTCACCCGGTGTACCGTTGGTCTTTTGACGTGGGGCACGGTTAGTACTGCTTTTAAAACGTGCGTTACCCAAACCGTGAAAACCACCTTGGGCCACTTTAAGTTTTTGGCCGTGGCGCGTTAAGTCACCTAACACTTCACCAGTATCGCTGTCTGTAGCACGCGTACCCACAGGCACCATAACGGTAAGATCTTTACCTTTCTTACCAATACAGTTTCCGCCTTGACCATTTTGACCGCGCTCTGCACGATGAAAACGTTCGAAGCGATAATCGATCAATGTATTCAGGTTTTCATCGGCTTGTAGAAATACACTGCCGCCGTCACCGCCGTCGCCACCATCCGGGCCACCTTTAGGTACGTATTTTTCCCTTCTAAAGCCAATGGTACCGTTGCCGCCGTCACCGGCTTCAACGCGAATTTCAGCTTCATCTACAAATTTCATTTATCACTCCGGGCTGTAATGCCGTGGGTTATTAACTTATTAATGCGAATACTAAGTTTACACCAAATTGACCATCGGCGCTTTTTAGTCTGCTCAGCATTGAAAATAATTAAGAAGTAAAACCTTGTCTAACGCTCACTTATCAAGGAATTTAAACGCTATGTATAAGAACAGAAAAACAAAGAAAGGTTTCACAAAACAAAAAACCCCGCTAGCGCGGGGTTTTTCTAAGCCTGTTCGGCGAGAAGCTTTCGCGCTTACTCAGCTACGATGCTTACAAATTTACGGTTCTTCGGTCCTTTAACGTCGAACTGAACTTTACCGTCTTTTAGTGCAAACAACGTGTGGTCTTTACCGATACCCATGTTGTCACCAGCGTGGAAACGAGTACCACGTTGACGAACAATGATGTTACCAGCAAGAACAGATTCACCACCAAAGCGCTTAACACCTAGGCGTTTACTTTCTGAATCACGACCGTTTTTGGTACTACCACCAGCTTTTTTGTGTGCCATGTGTTCGTGCTCCTATTATGCGTTGATACCAGTGATTTTCACTTCTGTGAACCACTGACGGTGACCCGCTTGCTTACGAGAGTGCTTACGACGACGGAACTTAACGATTTTTACTTTATCGCCACGACCGTGTGTAACAACCTCAGCAGTCACCTTACCACCAGCAACGATTGGTGTGCCGATTTTTACGTCGTCACCGTTGCTTACCATTAAAACTTTGTCAAATTCAACCGTTTCGCCTGGGGCTACTTCGATTTTTTCAAGACGAACGGTTTGGCCTTCGGCCACACGGTGTTGTTTACCGCCACTTTGGAAAACCGCGTACATAGTTAACTCCGCTCTGCGTCCACTGACGCTTCAATTCAAAAAACAGGGCGCGAATTGTACGTGAAACATCCGTAAATCACAAGCCCGATTCGCAGAAAAAATGATTATTTTTCCAACATGGGTGGAATTATGCCTGAATTGCCCATTTGATGCAGCTTTAAAAGCAATAAATAGAGAAAAAATTTGAAGAAAATAGCGTTTTTCACTGTTTCACAATTGTTCATTAACAGATAAAAAGCTGCGTTGTGACGCGATCACTTTTGCGGATCCCGCCGTTTTTCGATTGATAATGATCACTTTCGGATCGTACTGGCTTAATGTAAAGATGCAAAGCGATCCGAGCTTGGATCACACATCAGATCGCCATTAATCACTATTTCATTTGTCACTACATTAGCTTTTTAGCGGCGTTTATTTACAACATTGATAAACTTTTTTCGGTGCCAGAAATACACGATTAAAACCTATTAATTAACAGCAACTTGTTACCAAGTAGTTTAAATAAATGTGACAAATACCAATCTTAAGTGAAAAATCACAATGCATACCTATAATTACATTATTCAATAGCGTTTTAGCGACACATAACTTATACCGTTGTTTTATTCTCGCCGCACTTGAAGTTACACGTAGAAAGAAATCGTGTATCAAAAGCGGAAATATTAACGATGCATAGTAAGTGTAAATGCGTTAAGCCGTCATTTTTTAAGACAATTTGGTGGATAGTACGTGTGATTAAGGTACAATCGCCCCCAATTATTGCCAGACGTTAGAGTAAGTTTTTATTGCCATGCCTATGGATATAGATCAAATCCGCGCCCTGTCGAATGAAGATATGCAGGCGGTTAACCAACTGATTCAACAACAAGTGGACTCAGAAGTTGCACTGATTAATCAGCTTGGCTTTTACATAGTAAACAGTGGCGGCAAGCGATTGCGTCCGCTTCTCACTGTGCTAAGTGCACGTGCTATGGGCATTGATAACAACGACCATCATACTCTTGCGGCTATTGTTGAGTTTATTCACACTGCAACCTTGTTGCACGACGATGTTGTAGACGAGTCGACCATGCGTCGCGGTCGCGAAACCGCCAATGCGATTTTCGGTAACCAAGCATCGGTACTGGTCGGTGATTTCTTATATACGCGTTCTTTTCAGATGATGGTTAGCCTAAAACGTATGCGCGTTATGGAAATACTGTCTGAAGCCACCAATCAAATTGCCGAAGGTGAAGTGCTACAGTTAATGAATTGCAACGACGCTAGTACTACTGAAGCGCGTTACTTCGATGTTATTTATGGCAAAACCGCTCGCTTGTTTGAAGCCGCAACACAACTGTCTGCCGTTCTCACCGACCAAAGCAATGACGTAGAAGTAGCCATGCAAGAATATGGCAAGCATTTAGGCACTGCCTTTCAGCTAGCAGACGATATCTTAGATTACATGGCTGACAGTGAAGAAATGGGTAAAAACGCCGGTGACGACCTTGCTGAGGGGAAACCGACGCTACCGTTGCTTTACGCTATGTGGCACGCCAAGAGCGATGAGGATCGCGCATTAATTCAAGAAGCCATCGAGCAGAGTAATGGCTTGCCTCATCTAGCGCGTATTCAGGGGATTATGGAAGAAACCGGAGCGCTAGATTACACACGAGAGTGTGCAAATAAAGAAGTGCAAATGGCAATAGATAGCTTAGCCATTATTCCCGAGTCAGATTACAAAGACGCCTTGATTGCGCTGGCGCATATTTCAGTTGAACGCACGAGCTAAACCTCTCAGCAGTAGCTTAATAGCACGCGGTAGGGCAGCACAGCCCTACCCTTCAAGCATGTAGCCCAACATTCCCACCAAGAAACCGATAATACCGCCAAGCGGTGGTAACCAGTGATTTTCCATGCGAATTTGCGGTGCGATGTCTTGAAACACAGAATACAAGATGCCTCCAGCAGCAAATAGCATAATGGCACTTGTTATCACTGGAAACTGCGCCAGAAAATAAAACCCTATAAGACTGAATAGCGGCCCTAACAATGCCATCAACGCAAAAAGTATGATGAGCTTTGTACTGCGCTGTTTGTTTTTTGGGGTCATCTCGCGATATGCATTGAACCCTTCAGGCAAATTTTGAACTGCTATGAGCAAACCCAGTAGCATTGTACCGCCACCTAACGCTGCCGTTGTACCCAGTGCAATTGACTCTGGTACGAAATCACTAAGCATTGCTGCCAACTGACTACCGGCCGTTTTCTTCTTTGCTAAATAGATGTCAAGCGCCATAAACGATAGCGCTCCAGCAACAAAGCAAATTAGCGCCGTTACTATCGATACGTCTTTTACGCCTTCAGGCACTAACACCAATCCAACGGCAGAAATCAGAGCGCCAGCGCCCAGAGCCAAAATGCCATGACGCAGTTCTTGTTCAAGCCATTTAGGCTGAATACCTTGGTAGGTGGCTAAAACAGCACCGAGTGGCATCGCTAAACCTGCTACGGTAGCCATTACGAGTAACCCTACAATATCCCCTTGCGCCATGCCTAGTCCTTTTGCTAACGTTTATTTTGCTGCCATTAAGGCCAGATGCCTCAACAAAAAGAGCAGCCTAAGCTGCTCTTTTAAATATACACTTTTTACTAAAATTTAGTTTAAGTCGAGATCCCTTGTCATGTTCTCATTCTTATCTCGATGCACAATGATATTATCTTCAATGCGAATGCCACCAAATGGCTTGTATGCGTCTACGGTATCCCAATTAATATACTTAGATGCCGGCGTAGCCTTTAAGTCGCGCAGTAGACTATCGATAAAGTAAAGCCCAGGTTCAATAGTAAATACTTGGCGAGGCTCTACAATGCGTGTACAGCGAAGAAACGGATGATCTTCAGGCGCTGGCTTTGGCGTACCTCTATCATCATTCACTAGACCACCGACATCGTGCACTTGTAACCCAAGGAAGTGCCCAATACCGTGGGGGAAGAAAGTACGCGTGATCCCCATTTCTACAATGTCTGGCGGTGTTAGGTTAACCACCCCAGTGTCGTGAAGAATTTGTGCAATGCCATCGTGTGCTAACAAATGAATATCTGCATAGGCAACGCCCGGCTTAAGGCTATCAGCAAGGGTTAGCGTTACTTTGTCGACTGCTTTGATCAAATCGCTAAACAGTGTCGAGTTTTGACTATAAGTACGGGTAATGTCTGCCGCATAACCGTGGTAGTTTGCACCAGCGTCGATAAGGAACGAACGGTTTTCACTTGGTGCGACTGTATCGCATTGCATGTAATGCAAAATCGCAGCGTGCTCGTTAAGCGCCACAATACTGGTATACGGCACGTCGTTGTCACCCTGTCGACAAGCTTGTGCGTATGCAAGGTTGATATCGAATTCGCTTTTGCCTTCTCGAAACGCTTGCTCTGCGGCTTTATGCCCTGCAACGGCGAGTTTATTCGCTTCACGCATGCAATCTAGTTCGTAATCGGTTTTGTACGCACGCTGATAATGTAAGTAATGTAGAACTCTATCTGGATTTACATTCTCAAAACCCAGTGCCTTGGCCACTTCAATATACTCACCAATATAGGCAAATCGTTTTTTGTCGTAAGGCAAAAACTTCTCTACTGCATCAGCTTGCTGTAGTAGTTTGATATTGAAGCTGTCTGTCCAAAAATCATTAGGCTCAGGCGGTACCTTATGCCAGAAGTCTTCTGGACGGTAAAAAATCAATGTAGGCTTATCAACACCGTTTACCACCAGCCAGCAGTTTGGATTATCGATAACCGGCACCCACGCCTTAAACTGTGGATTCACTTTAAAGGGATAGTGGTTATCATCTAAAAATAGACGTTTGCCTTGGCCTGAGTGAATGACTAATCCGTCTAAACCCTCGCGCTGTAGCGCTTCACGAGTACGCGCTTGAAGTTCATCGATATGCTGTTGGTAGGTTGCTTTATGTTGCGGCATAGCCCCTCTTATCTTTTTTGTCGTTAGATGTTAAGCCTTATGGTGTGAGTGTAGCACGCCACCTTTGCCTGTTGCATGGGTGTGCTACACAATGCACTTATTAAAGTGTCAACTTGTCGCAAGTCGCGCCAACGCACGGTAAAAATGTTCGACTTGCATCGATTATTTTGGTGCCAGTTGCAACGTACCTGTGACAGGATGTGTACTGACCGCCTCGGCAGATGGGATCATATCCCGCGTAAGCTGAGGGAAGATATTTTCGTTGCTGCCTAACTGCATATCGTAAATATGTTGGTATGCCATAACCGCTTTTACATAGGCACGGGTTTCTTTATAAGGAATATTCTCAATCCAAATATCCACGGGCAAGGCTTCATTAGCTGGCAGCCACTCAAGTACTTTTCGCCAGCCAGCGTTGTAAGAGGCCGATACCAAAACCGGATTATTGTTTAATTTATCCATTAAATAGCGCAAGTATTGCATACCATATTCAATGTTGTCGTTGGCGTTGAATAAGGCGTTACGAGTAACTTTTTCCTGCGCCACATAACGTGCTGTTCCGGGCATTAATTGCATAAGCCCTGCTGCGCCAACAGAAGAAATGGCGTCTGTGCGAAACGAACTTTCACGCCGAGCAATCGCCATCGCGAGCGATTTAGAAATGTTGTGAGCTTGTGATTTCTGGCTAAACACATCGTCGAATGCCAACGGAAAACGACGCTCAACGTCGTCCCAATAACCGCTGCGCGCAAAACTGGTAATGGCTTGGTCGTACAATCCCCATTCGTATGCCAAAATACCCGCATCGGTCACGCGAGAATCTGGAATATGAGAAAGGAGATAATACCATTCTCGGCGCGCACTGGTATTTCGGCCTAGCCTGAAAAATTCTACCGCTCTTAGCGTGGCAGGAGTGCGTGCCACTGCAGACATGGCTGATATATCTTTTGGCGCGGGAGAATGCGAAAGCGAAGGTATTTCACCAATGTGAGCGCTAGCCATAAACCCGTAATAGTGACGCTCTTCAGCTAGCTCTTGGTAAAGTACCGTTGCTTGCATTGATTGCCCAAGCATTTCCAATGCGCGTGCCTTCCAATAGCGGTAATTTTCCTCTTGCTGAAGGTGAATAGGTGCACTGTTGATAACATCAACCACTTCTTGCCATTTTTGTGTGCGAAGTAAATGCGCAACGTGCCACAACTTAATGTCCTCGCTGGCGCCGTCTGTATCGGCTTTTTCAAGCCATTCATGCGCTTGAGGAAGCCTGTCCAATGTAAAGCTTAATGCTATCGCACGCAGAGCAACATGTTGCTGAGCTTGACTAAAAAGCCCCTCATTCAAATATTGCGTATACACACCTGCTGCCAGTTCTGGTTTGCGCCAGGCTAATTTTTCAAGGGCCCACACAATGACCTCGGCCTCTTGCGCTTTGTTTTTAAGCGGGAACAAATTGGCGCGACTGACACGGCTCACATCTCGTGTAACCGCTAGCCATGCATCTGCGATATATTGCTTATCGCGAGGCAACTGACGCTTTAAATAATTTATAATTGAACGATTGCCTTCTTTCGCGGCAATTTCAATGCGCTGAATAACGCTATCAGGCGTCATCATGCCCGCTTTCTTCCATTTAGCGAATAGTGGGTCACATTCATCAGGTTGTGACTGACCGTGAAGCCACAACGCATCCACTTCTTTTAAAACAATGGCGGCCTCTTCACCTTGATTCAAGCGATAATTAAGCGCAGTACAAGTAAGCTTTGCTCCCATGCCCTCGCGATAGTCGCCCAAAAAAGTCTGCTGGTGATTGTGACGCGCTAAGTAATTTAGCCACTGATAACGCAATCCGTAGCTTACGGGTTGGCCGGCATAATCATCTAGAAACTGTCTTACCTCGCGCTTCGTTTTAAGCGACATAGTGCGTTCAATTTGAAGACGCAAAAGGTAAGGATATAACGGGTATTCAGCGAGGCTATGTATTTCACCTTCAAGGTCGTCAACGCGACGCTTTGAATAAGTGCGCAATTTCTTCTCAAGCGTTAAAAATCGCTCGCGTTCATCGGCGTAATTATCAGCGGGTAAATTCAACAATGACGCATCTTGGGCATTCGCCAACGACGTATTGCAAAAAGCAAAGATAAGCGGCAATAACAAAAACGACTGCAAAGGCAGGCTGCGCTGAGTACGCAGATACAGGTACGGCGTGAAAAGGCGCTTTTTAACGCGCGATGCCAATGCGTTTTTACGCAATTGAAACTTAAAGACTAAACCAGACACAATAAAACTCCTACCTTATCCTTCATACCGAATAACGTCACCCACCGAATAACGTTTAACCGTTACGCAGTTGCATGAATGGTTGTATCCGCGGTAAGCGCAACTGACCGGCGGAAAAACACAACGTGGCTCCTTGCCAATAAAGATGTTGTGCCAGCTATCGTTAGCTATGCTTTACAAACATAGCCTGTAATGATTGTAGATTATTCTTATGCTGGATTGGCGCTTTGCGTCAATAACGCTCATTATACAAGCACCAAAACCGAAATGAAGCTTATATTCACTATTTGCTCTTGAATTTAAGTCATCGGACCACTACCTTAAGACAGATTGAAACAGCTGTTTGAATTTTTCGTTGAAATTTTGTGTGGCTTTGTAAAGAATCTAGCCACCCTAACGCGTTAGTGTTTTGAGTACGACCCTACAAACTTGTTGGTTTAATTCACTAACATCCTGGCCAATGCCGAAGGAGATGATAATGATATACACAGGCAAAAGTCTTTCCGTCAGCCTGTTAGATGACGGCTTTGCTGAGCTGGTATTCGACGCCCAAGGTTCAGTAAACAAGTTCGACCGCCAAACGGTGACAGAGCTTGACGAAGCAACACAAGCCCTACTTGCCAAAGGCGACGTAAAAGGCTTAGTAGTACGTAGCGCAAAACCTGCTTTTATCGTAGGTGCAGACATCACCGAGTTCACTGGCCTATTCGCCATGGACGACGCGGAAGTACTAAATTGGGTTGCCAATACTTCACAAGTATTCGACCGCTTCGAAGACTTACCTTTCCCTACCATCGCTGCAGTTAACGGTTTCGCGCTGGGTGGCGGTTGTGAAATGGCATTGGCATGTGACATGCGTATTGCAGACACCACGGCTTCAATTGGTTTGCCAGAAGTTAAGCTAGGCCTTATGCCTGGTTTTGGTGGTACAGTTCGCCTACCTCGTCTAATTGGTGCAGATAACGCCCTTGAGTGGATGACCACTGGCCGCGACAGAAAAGGCGCGAAAGCTTTGGCTGAAGGCGCAGTTGATGCAGTAGTAGCACCAGAAGCGTTAGTTGAAGGTGCACTTTCAATGGTGAAAGACGCAGCTGACGGTAAATTTGACTGGCAAGCTCGTCGTGCGGTTAAGAAAGCCCCACTACAGCTAAACAAAAACGAAGCTATGATGAGCTTCTCTACTGCTCAAGCTATGGTATTTGCACAAGCTGGTAAACATTACCCAGCACCGCACAAAATGGTTGAGACTGTTCAAAAAGCAGCGGGTCTAGACCGTGACGGCGCACTTAAGCTTGAAAACGAAGGCTTTGTAGCGCTTGCGAAAACAGACGCTGCGAAAGCACAAATTGGTATTTTCCTTGCCGACCAGCTAGTTAAGAGCAAAGGTAAGAAGCAAGCGAAAGCGGCAACCAAGCAATCTAAGCTTAACGCGGTACTAGGTGCTGGCATCATGGGTGGCGGTATTGCATACCAAAGCGCTGTGAAAGGCACGCCGGTAGTCATGAAAGACATTAACCAAGGTGCACTAGACCTTGGCCTTTCAGAAGCGGCAAAAATTCTTGGTAAAGGTATGAAGCGCGGTAAAGTTGATGCGACTAAAATGGCGCAAACGCTTAACGCAATTACACCTACCCTTGAGTACAGCACGCTTAAAGATGCAGACCTTGTTATTGAAGCGGTTGTAGAGAACCCGAAAGTAAAAGGTATTGTACTTAAAGAAGTAGAAGACAATGTAGCGGACGACGCTATCATCACTTCAAACACTTCTACTATCTCTATCAACCAGCTAGCTGAAAGCCTAGACAAGCCAGAGCGCTTCTGTGGTATGCACTTCTTCAACCCAGTGCACCGCATGCCGCTTGTTGAAATTATTCGTGGCGAAAAAACGTCTGAAGAAACCATTAATGCAGTAGTAGCCGCTACCCTTAAAATGGGCAAAACCCCAATTGTGGTTAACGACTGCCCAGGGTTCTTGGTAAACCGCGTATTGTTCCCATACTTTGCGGGCTTCAGTAAGCTTCTTATCGACGGTGCTGACTTTGTTGCCGTTGATAAAGTGATGGAAAAAATCTTCGGCTGGCCAATGGGCCCAGCTTACCTAATGGACGTTGTAGGTATCGACACTGGCGATCACGCAGCAGACGTTATGGCAGCGGGCATTCCAGAGCGTATGGCTCGCCTAGACAACGACCCAGTAACACTGTTCTACAAAGAAGAGCGTTTAGGTCAGAAGAACGGTAAAGGTTTCTACAACTACGGTGTTGATAAGCGCGGTAAGCCGTCGAAAACACCTGCTGAAGAAGCATATGCATTAATGGCACCACACGTAGCTGAAAAGACAGACTTTGAAGCTGACGACATTATTGCACGCCTTATGATCCCTATGGCAAACGAAGCAATTCGCTGCCTAGAAGAAGGCATTGTAGATAGCGCAGCTGAAGCAGATATGGCGCTACTTTACGGCTTAGGTTTCCCTCCATTCCGCGGTGGTATTTTCCGTTGGATTGAAACCATTGGCTTGGCGAACTTTGTTGCGATGGCAGACAAGTACGCTGAACTTGGTCCAATTTATCAGATCTCAGACGGCGTTCGTGAAATGGCCGCTGCTGGTAAATCCTATTTCGCATAAGACCCGGAGGAAAAACTAATGAAAGAAGTGGTCGTAATCGATTGCGTACGTACCCCTATGGGTCGTTCAAAAAACGGTGTTTTCAGAAATGTGCGTGCAGAAGACCTATCTGCAGCGCTAATGACCGCGCTACTAGAGCGTAACCCTGGCGTAAACCCAGCGGAAATTGAAGACATCATTTGGGGCTGTGTTCAGCAAACTAAAGAACAAGGCTTCAACGTTGCACGTAACGCGCAACTATTAACACAAATTCCACGCACAACTGGCGCGGTAACGGTAAACCGTTTATGTGGTTCATCAATGCAAGCTCTTCACGATGCAACAAGCGGCATCATGAGCGGCCGTGGTGACATTTACATGATTGGTGGTGTTGAGCACATGGGTCACGTACCGATGAACTACAACATCGACTTCCACCCTGGTCTTGCTAAGTACACGGCAAAAGCGTCGGGTATGATGGGTATGACAGCCGAGTTACTTGGCCGTCAAAACGGCATTACGCGTGAGCAGCAAGACGCATTTGGTGCGCGTTCGCACCAGCTAGCGCACAAAGCACACCTTGAAGGCCGCTGGGCTAATGAGATTGTGCCTGTTGAAGGTCACGATGCGAACGGCGTATTAAAGCTAATTGACTACGATGAAGTAGTACGCCCAGAAAGCACGGCTGAGAGCATGGCGGCACTTCGCCCTGTGTTCGACCCAGTAAACGGTACGGTTACGGCGGGTACTTCTTCTGCGCTGTCTGACGGTGCATCAGGTATGCTACTTATGTCAGCAGACCGTGCGAAAGAGCTTGGCCTAACGCCACGTGCGAAAATTCGCTCGATGGCAGTGGCTGGTTGTGATGCGGCAATTATGGGTTATGGCCCAGTTCCGGCTACACAAAAAGCCCTTAAGCGCGCTGGCCTTACTATGGACGATATTGAACTTGCTGAGTTCAACGAAGCGTTCGCAGCTCAGGCGCTATCGTGCATTAAGCAACTAGGTTGGATGGACCACCTAGATACTAAGATTAACCTTAACGGTGGTGCGATTGCACTTGGTCACCCACTAGGTTGTTCTGGTTCGCGTATCTCGGGTACGCTTATCAACCTAATGGAATCACAAGACGTAAGCCTAGGCTTAGCGACAATGTGTATTGGTTTAGGCCAAGGTATTGCTACCGTATTCGAGCGTGTATAAGCGTTTGAGTTAGCGTTTAAAAGCTAAGTTTTGAAAGGGCCTTCGGGCCCTTTTTTGTTGGCTGCCTACATCAAAAAACTAGGCTAGATAGAGGGCTAACCACACCATTAGCACCTTGTTGTAATATATGCGTATATATCTGCGTAGTGCGCACATCGGCATGACCAAGTTGATCTTGTACCGTTCTTATATCTGCTCCCGACTGCAATAGATGAGTTGCAAAAGAATGCCTTAGCGTATGAGGAGTAACATGCTTAATAATGCCTGCATCATTTGCTGCCCGCGTAACAGCCCTTTGTATTTGCTTTTCGTCGATATGATGCCTTCGCAGCAATTTACTTTCAGGATCGGTACTGAGCTTTGCGGCGGGAAACAAGTACTGCCACTCAATGGTTTTGTTGCGCTGTTGGTATTTCTTTCTTAACGCATGCGGAATCCAGGCGCCAGCAAATTCTGGAACCAATAAGTCTCTAGCGAGTAGCTTTTCACTTTCGCTAATATGGTTTCTTAACAACGGGAGTAGCGATTCAGACAAGGTTACAACACGGTGTTTTCCCCCTTTCCCAAACCAGATGCGCACACATTTATAATCGAAGTCGATATCGCCCACCCGCAAGCGCGTGCATTCCATTAATCGAAGCCCACTGCCATACAACAATGCCACCGCCAAATAATGATGGGTAGGTATGCGGCCCAATAGCGCTTTTACTTCGAGCTGCGTAAGCACTACAGGCAGTTTTCGCTCGCGCCCACTTCCCACAAAATTCATATCTTCGGGAAGCGGTTGGTCGAGGTACTTATTGTATAAAAATGCCAACGCATTGAGCGCGGTAGCCTGTGTAGAACGCGAGTTCTTTCGCCTTGTTGATAAATGCGTTAGATACGCTTCAACGTGCACAGAATCTAAGTCCTTAGGATGCTGAAAATTATTAAAACGAATATAATCGGTAATCCAGTTGAGGTATGTTTGTATAGTACGTTTTGCATAACGCTTCAGCATCATGTGATCATAAAGCGTTTGGATAAAGGTTGATTTCATGGCTTGCTCCTAAGTAGAAGCAGTTTACGCAATAAAACTTTCCTAAATAACTGATCACAACGCCAGTTTTGAGCAGATAAAACGCATGAAAAACACCAAATTCACCTGCAAGTCGTTTTGGTGTTTTTAAACTTTGCGCGAAAAACACCAAAAGTGAAATTTAGTAGATGTTGTAGTAGCTTATAGTTTAACCTTATGAAAGCTCAAACGGACAAAAACCCCGTTCCGGTTCGGGAAATCGTCCCGTTTTGGGGACGATTAAATTGTTATGTAGCTTGAAGGATATGGACATTCACAATGCAGAATAAACTAGTCATAGCCTTAGGAACTCTTCCTCGATACCTAGCATTTCAGTTGTTTTTTCTCACGTATGTACTCTCTATCTTTACCCATGCATCTGAGCCATCTCCTAAAATTTATCAACCCGGGATGTTTTTTTATCTTCTCCCTTTAGTTATGGCTATGGTAGTAACACACTTTGGCTACTTGTCTGCTAGAAGTGGTAGCGTAAGCAAAACACAGTATTTTCAAGTATTCGGGATTTTTGTGCTCTACGGATTTATCTGGCATGCTCTTTTTTAAAACGCTACATAACAAACAAATTATGGCACTCGCTATCGCTCGCTGGGACGCATACACGTGCGGGGCTTCGCCATTTTTGCACACGTGTTTGCGCCCCATATTTGGAAGTTATGTGCCAAGGAGGCAAATTGATTTTCCCAGACGATGTTGATGGTGACGTTTTAAGAAGGCTTGAAGAGTCTGGATTCGATTTTCAAAAGCCAACCACGATAGATTTCAACGTCGATTTCGACTCTTGGCCTCCTCACCCTGACGCTATTTCAAAGTTAAAAGAATTCGCTGGTGCAATTGAAATTTACGAACCGGACGGGGAGTATAGCGGTTATATCCTATTTAACATTCACCAAATTCTCTCTTATAAGTTAGTAATAGATACGCAGGACAATGTTTCCTCTCTAGTGGCCGAATATGGTGGGGTTTGCGAATCTTGGGGTGTTTTGAGCTAATGGCACATAACAAAAAAATTAAGTCACTCACTTCGTTCGCTGGGACGCATACACGTGGGCTGCTTCGCATTGTAGCCCACATGCCTGCGCCCCTTATTTAAAAGTTATACCTACAGGGTGTTTAATTGAGAGCTTACCTAGTTATTTTTCTTTTATTGTTCAGTGGTCCGGCATTTTCCGACAATGTTAAGGATATTTCGAATAAGAAACTCAACGAGTATTTTAAAAGTGATCTAGACTACGAAGCTTTCTTCTTAAATTTAAAATCAAGCTTGTTATCGGGTGATAAGCAACAGGTAGCGTCGCTAAACTTGTATCCAATACGAGTTAATTATCCTAGCGGTAGCGTTTATTACGACACCATAGAGCAATTCATTGAAAACTACGACAGCATTGTTACACCGGAAATGCTGACAAGGGTTAAAGAGCAGCAATTTAAAAACTTATCTTATAATTACAACGGACTGAATATAGGGTTTGGAGATATTTGGTTTAGTGGCATTTGCATGGATGGTGCTCTTTGCAAAGAACTTAAAATAAATGTTTGGGCTTACAGTGTGCTCTATGTAAGTAAACAGTAGGTATAACAAACCACTGTAGTCACTCGCTGGCGCTCGTTGGGACACAAACACGCAGGCTCCCTTCGCTTCGCTCCGTATTATAGCCTGCGTATTTATGCCCCTAAGTGGGGCGTTATGTGTAGAAGGGAACTCGAAGAACAATGGATCAAAATAAAGAATTGACCAAGGAAGAATTTGTTTTAATGCTGAAACTGATAAAAAGGCACGCTGAGTTGTCAATGGATCAGTGGGAAACATGGAAAATAGATTCAGAAAAAGGGAAGCTATTTATTGAGTTAAAACTTTCAAATGTTCACGATGAAAATGCTTATTCTGACCTTAGCGAGATGCTCAAATGAAGACTCGTGAAGGTATTTTAAGCACTACACATAACAAGCAAATTATGTCGTGCGCTAGGGCGCACTGGGACGCAAACACGCAGGCGGCTTCGCCATTATCGCCTGCGCGTCCGCGCCCCATATTTGGGTGTTATACACCACCCATTTTTTAGTAAAAATCAGGCCAAAGTTCAGAGCTTTTTTACAACGGCTTTGGAGTTTCGTTTTAGCTTTTTGTCAGCATCGAAGGTAACTTGAAAGTTCTGCTTTTCAACTCACGCCGCTCTCTTTTCTGGCTGCTTGCTAAAGTTAAAATCAAAGGTTGTTTTGTTCGGTACTTTTACTCTATTTTCTTCAACATGCTGGCAGTTAAGAAACGGTTTGTGTATAACAAAAAAATTAAGTCGCCTGCTAGCGCAGGCTGGGACGCATTCACGTGGGCTGCTTCGCATTTTAGCCCACGTGCCTGCGCCCCTTATTTAAAAGTTATGCATCAGGAAGATTCATGGATCGACTGCCTCTTTCACCAGAACCGGATAACCAACATTTGTTATTAAGAATGGCGGCGTCAGACACCTTTAGTCTGGCATTAACTGTGGTTTTGTTTG
The DNA here is from genome assembly GCF_028865455.1 of Alteromonas sp. 009811495. Classification (NCBI taxonomy): domain Bacteria; kingdom Pseudomonadati; phylum Pseudomonadota; class Gammaproteobacteria; order Alteromonadales; family Alteromonadaceae; genus Alteromonas; species Alteromonas sp. 009811495. The sequence continues at coordinate 575,779 of NZ_CP113972.1, read as the reverse complement.
GAAATGCTCTATCAACAATTCGCCCAGAAAGCATTCTTTGGGGGTTAGCTGGCCTAGTTTGTCTTTACCTTTTCGTAAATGACTGCACAGAAAAAAGTGAAGTCACTGTGTTAATGAAGAATATTTCTTCATTTAGGGCATACTCAATCTTAACCTATATCACAGTTGCTCTCTCAGGCATCATGGTAACTTTTGGTGCTCCTGTAATTTTTAATACCATTATTATTATTCCTGTTGTTACAAATGCATTGATAATTCGGCCATTTGTATTCGCAGACTTATACAAGAAAAACTATACAAGGTTGTTTGGGATCGTTGATGCATAACAAAAAAATAAAGTCACTCGCTGTCGCTCGTTGGGACGCTAACACGCAGGGCCGCTTCGCTATTATGCCCTACGTGCCAGCGCCCCTTATTTAAAAGTTATATGCCAGTAAGCATCTCATGATTTTAAATAAAGAATTAAAACAACTAGAAGAAAAACTAACTCTTCAAAGTTCTTTAGATATAAATCAGGAAGCCAATGAAAACCTGGTTTCATTCGGTTTTAGTAAGCAGGATGCTACTCTAACCACTAAAAGGGATATTGAGTTGTTTTTATCTCGTGCTTTGTCGATATACAGTTCAAGTAATAGTGGTAACGAAAAATTGTTTTACGCATGGCTCGATGAAATGTCGTCACAAATTCGCGTAAGTGCGGTCTCAACAAATCACAATACATTACCATTTAGAACTGAACTAGAGTGTTGTACTTTGGAGGAACTTGCTACTTCTATAAAACGATACGACAGTGGTGCGTTCACTAGTGGTAGTATTAGGATTTTTAAGAGTAGCATATAACAAAACACTAAAGGCACTCGCGCTGCTCGCTGGGACGCTACCACATAGGCTGCGTCACTTCGTTCCTAATTTTAGCCTATGTGTTATCGCCCCTTAGTGGGGTGTTAGGCGTCATTTACTTACAGCATTAAAAAGTGGGTTCAACCGTGACATTCCAGCATCAAGGTTGTTTTGCTAGGTTGTTTTTGCGGCTAGCGCTTGTTGCTGTGTAAACGACTTTAGCAACGCGCTTTTCATCAACATCGAAACGCCAATATTCAGCACCGCTTGCTTTCTAAACTCGCTCTTTTATCCTGCGATGTCCTTAACATCTGGCATTTCGCACAGGGTTGTTTTATCTTAATTTCAATAATTTAAACACGCGGTCTATTTGGTTAGTGGTGACAGCAAAGCTGCGTACTTTCAGTTGTACGCCTAACAAAACGCTGTTGGCACTCCCTTCGGTCGCTGGGACGCTAACACGGGGCCGCTTCGCGATTATGGCCCCATGTTAGCGCCCCAAAGCTTAGCGTTAGGTAGCAGTATGGAATTCGACACTATAAGAAATTTGGAATTAGAGCTAAATGATCTTGCTACCCGAAAAAACAAGCAACGTCTAGAAGCTTTAATAGCCGATGAATTCGAGGAAGTCGGAAAATCAGGCAAGAGGTTTTCTAAATCGGATATTATCAACGAACTGGTCAACGAAGAATCAGTGGCTTTTTCAGCCCACGATTTTAGCTTCGTTGTACTAGCCAAAGACTGTGTTTTGGTTAAGTATCTAACCACAATAAATCAACAAAGTGCATATCGGTGTTCTATATGGAAAAAATCACAAAGCAATTGGCAAATTCAATATCACCAAGGCACTCCGATTAAACATGCTACCTAACAAACGCATTAACACTCGCTGCGCTCGTTAGGGACAAAAACACGTAGGCTCCCTTCGCTTCGCTCTGTATTATAGCCTACGTATTTTTGCCCGTTATGCGGGCGTTATACACCACCCATTTTTTAGTAAAAATCAGGACAAAGTTCAGCACTTTTTTACAACAGCTTTGGGAGTTTGTTTTAGTTTTTAGTAAGCATCAAAGGTGGAGTGACAGTCCTGCTTTTCAACTCAAACCGCCCTCTTCTTGGCAGCAAGTAAAAGTTAAAAACGCTGGTTGTTTTGTTCAGCACTTTTACCCTATTTTCTTCAACATGCTGGCAGTTAAGAAACGGTTTGTGTATAACAAAAAAATTAAGTCGCCTGCTGGCGCAGGCTGGGACGCATTCACGTGGGCTGCTTCGCATTTTAGCCCACGCGCCTGCGCCCCTTATTTAAAAGTTATGGGCACAGTGGATGATCCAGAATAGAATTTTACTTTTGCTTCTATTTTTAATATCGGGATGCTCAAACGAGCCTCAAGAGTTAACTCCTGAAATGCAAAAGCAAGCCACCGAAACTGTACTCGAATATCTGAAACGCAATAATCTGCCAAATGAAAATTTAGAGTTTTCCATTTCAAAGAATAGAGATATAGCAGACTTTTCTTACATGTATCGGGGCGGTGGGCGTTGTATCAATTTCATTGTCAAATGTTATGGTTCCAACTGCAAAGAGCTTCAGAAGTATCCATATGATAGGCATGGGGAAAAGTGCCCATAACAAACGCATTAACACTCGCTGCGCTCGCTAGGGACAAAAACACGTAGGCTCCCTGCGCTTCGCTTGGTATTGTAGCCTACGTATTTTTGCCCGTTATGCGGGCGTTAGGCGTCATTTACTTACAGCATAAAAAAGTGGGTTTAACTGTTACATTCCAGCATCAAGGTTGTTTCGCTAGGTTGTCTTTGCAGCTTGCTTTTTCGGTAGTTTCAACTGCTTTAGCAACGTGCGTTTCATCAACACCGCAAAGCCAACATTCTGCATCACCAGTCTTCTAAACTCGCTCTTTTATCCAGCAATGTCGTTAACATCTGGCATTTCGCACAGGGTTGTTTTATCTTAATTTCAACAATTTAAATAAGTGGCCTTATCGGCTAGTGGTGGCAGCAAAGCTGCGTACTTTCCTTTGTACGCCTAACAAAACGCTGTTGGCACTCCCTCCGGTCGCTGGGACGCTAACACGGGGCCGCTTCGCAATTATGGCCCCATGTTAGCGCCCCAAAGCTTAGCGTTATACACCACCCATTCTTTAGTAAAAGTCAGGCCGAAGTTCAGTGCTTTTTTACAACGGCTTTGGGGGTTCGTTTTGGTTTTCGGTCAGCATCGAAGGCAGCTTGAAAGCACCGCTTTTCAACTCAAGAAGCTCACTTCTTTGGCAGCAAGTAAAAGCTAAAAACGTTGGTTGTTTTATTCAGTACTTTTACCCTATTTTCTTCAACATGCTGGCAGTTAACAAACGGTTTGTGTATAACAAAAAAATTAAGTCGTGCGCTCGCGCGCACTGGGACGCATACACGTGGGCTGCTTCGCATTTTAGCCCACGCGTCTGCGCCCCTTATTTAAAAGTTAGGTGCTCATCGTGAATTCATTTAATAAATCCAAAATGAATATTATAGCCAGGTCCACTAACTACATTGGTCTTCTGGGGGTTCTAGTTTGGGCACTTACTGCATTTGATAATCAACAATTCAGTACAGGAAATAAATCCATATTATTCGCATGGCTAGCAATAATTTTGTTTTTACATTTTCTATTGGGCCTGATAACTAAAGAGATTGCTTTTGGTCAGTTTGTAATTGAACAGTCGAAAACTGAAATTGGCTACATCACTTGCCTTGTTTTAATGGGTCTTTTAAGTTTTGGGTTGGCGTTTCTAGCTTATGCTATATAAAGGTTTTATCGGGCACGCACCTAACAAAAAAATAAAGTCACTCACTTCGTTCGCTGGGACGCATACACGTGGGCGGCTTCGCCATTTTCGCCCACGTGTCTGCGCCCCTTATTTAAAAGTTATACACCACCCTTTATTTAGTAATAATCAGACCTAAGTTCAGTACTTTTTTACAACGGCTTTAGGGGTTCGTTTTAGTTTTCGGTCAGCATCAAAGGTAACTTAAAAGCTCTGCTTTTCAATTCAAGCAGCTCCCTTCTTTGGCAGCTAGTAAGAGTCAGAATCGCTAGTTGTTTTATTCGGTGCTTTTACCCTATTTTCTTCAACATGCTGGTAGTTAACAAACGGTTTGTGTATAACAAAAAAATTAAGTCGTGGGCTAAAGCCCACTGGGACGCTAACACGCAGGGCCGCTTCGCTATTTTGCCCTACGTGTTATCGCCCCTTATTTAAAAGTTATGAGTCACTGAAATTCAACTTATGTATGAAGTATTATTAGAAAAAGGTTTGAGCGAAATACAGTTTGGATTTCGCCCTAGCCAGGTTAAATCAATTTTGGGTACCGAACTCTTTTATGAAGAGTGGATGGGGGGAAACCTAGAAAACTTCCTTTATTACCAAGGGCTTTTAATTGGCTTTAAAGGTGACATTGAAAACTGTCCAACTGAAAATTCATTCGTATGCATGTTTCAAGTAAAAGCCATACACCCCGTAAGTATTTGGGGACAGGAGATTTCTCAAGCAACGAAACAAGAAATTGAATCACTTTTGATAGCTAAAAACATAGAATACGCAACACTCTCAAACGGCAGCATCGAAAGTGCGGATAACAAATTACAATTCAGCTTTAATATCGCTAACACTTTAGATGAGGTGTACTTTGCAAGCTAAGACTCATAACAAAAAAATTAAGACACTCACTTCGTTCGCTGGGACGCATACACGTGGGCTGCTTCGCATTCTAGCCCACGCGCCTGCGCCCCTTATTTAAAAGTTAGTTGCCACAGGGAAATCATGCTTAAGAAAATCTTGAAAAAACTCCAATCCTTTGGAAAACCTGACCCGTCAGCAATAGTTGGCGAATTAATTAAAGCAGACGAGATGTGTAGGTTAGAGCCAGAATTATCCTCTCAATTTCAAATGACTTATGATGAGTATAGGGAAGCTCTAAAAAATGAATATGAGGGGTTAGATATGGCAAATGAAATCGCAAATACCCCTGCAATCGGTGAGCTAACGATAGAGCAGCATGCACGTAAAATAGTTCAGGCATATCACAGTAGCCAAAAACTAGATCCTTGGTACTCTTCAATTATCGAGGGTTCAAAGAGTGCGTCATCAAGGGCGTTTCAAGCTTATGGCAACTAACAAAAAAATTAAGTCACTCACTTCGTTCGCTGGGACGCATACACGTGGGCTGCTTCGCATTTTAGCCCACGCGTCTGCGCCCCTTATTTAAAAGTTATACACCACCCATTTTTTAGTAATAATCAGGCTAAAGTTCAGCACTTTTTTACAACAGCTTTAGGGGTTCGTTTTAGTTTTTGGTCAGCATCGAAGGAAGCTTGAAAACACCGCTTTTCAACTCAAGCAGCTCTCTTCTTTGGCAGCAAGTAAAAGCTAAAAACGTTGGTTGTTTTATTCAGTACTTTTACCCTATTTTCTTCAACATGCTGGCAGTTAAGAAACGGTTTGTGTATAACAAAAAAATTAAGTCGCCTGCTGGCGCAGGCTGGGACGCATACACGTGGGCTGCTTCGCATTGTAGCCCACGCGTCTGCGCCCCTTATTTAAAAGTTAGGCCCTTCGAGAAACTAATGAGTTTAGTGCTTGTAGAAAATGAATATTATGATGGCCCTAGGGTTGGTATCACGTTGTTAAATGAGGCTCCGTTTCGGTTTATTGCGGATTTTAAGCAAGAAGAAGGATATCTAGATACTTTTACTTTATACCCAATTTCTGAATCTGAAATGGAATTGGAAGTAGAACAATGGCGCATATTCGTAGATTGGAACAACGAATATGAAGCGGGAAAAGCATCAGTTGAAACACACCCCGGTCAAGGCGGTATATCGTCTAGATGGGATGAAATCGAGTTATTGCTAGAGCAATCAAGAAAGATTGGAAATACACCATCTTTAAAAGCAACTGCGGAATTTATCAGTAATGGACAAGGCAATAGATATGGCTATGATGGCCCATGCTATAGTGCTGAATGGTCTTTTTTTTAAAACGGGCCTAACAAGGCGCTCAAATCGCAATTGCCTGCGGCAATCGCTGGGACGCAAACGCAATGCGGCTTCGCCATTTTCGCATTGCATTTACGCCCCTTAGCTTAGTGTTAGGTGCTAAAAAGGAATTTATGATGACTCTGATTGATATGCCTAAACCTCTACTAATCCTTGTCATTGTTTATACAGCTTACTCGCTGGTGTCTCTTATGTCCTTTTCAAACATGTATCTCTCTATCATCCTCATTGCGATCATATTTGGTATAAGCGGACGATTTCGCAGCGCACTTGTAGGGCTACGCATATTTGTAGCGCTGCAAATTTTCGTTGCAGCTATTCTGCTTATGTTTCTCGTTGCATTTTCAACCGTCGAGATATCTCAAACTTTCAAACAATTTAATGAACTATCATACGCAGAACTTTTAATTTTCTATTTGTTTTTAGCTTTTCAGTGTTATGTTTCTTACTCTAGAAAAACAAGGATGTATGTTGAACGCACCTAACAAAAAAATTAAGTCACTCACTTCGTTCGTTGGGACGCATACACGTGGGCTGCTTCGCATTGTAGCCCACGCGTATGCGCCCCTTATTTAAAAGTTATACCCTCAAAAGGATATTGAAACATGCGTATTGATTTAGCCTATCTAAAAGAGCTCTTATCAGAGTTCCTAAACGCAGAAACAGCGCATATTAGCGTTGTAAAATTGCAGGACAATGGATTTCCAATTAGTTCCTCAGACAATCCTGAATACTTAGACGAAAAGTTCGTTTTTCATATGCAGATTCTGATGGATAATCGATTAATTTCTGACAGAAATTTACATTTGTCTGGTTTGGATTCAATAGGCATTACAATGGGCATAAGCGGTCCCCCTCTGATCTTCGATAAAGATATTAGGTTAACTCAAGCGGGCCACGATTTTGCCAATGCTTTAGATAAGCAAGAAGTGTTTGAGAAACTTAAAACTGAGTTCAAAGATGCTCCATTTAAAGTAGTTTTTGATGGTAGCCAAAAGTTGCTTCAGCACTATTTTAAGAAAAAATTGAATGATATTTTGGATGAGTAACGGGTATAACAACCCAATTAACTCGCTCACTACGTTCGCTGGGACGCATACACGCGGGCCGGCTTTGCCATTATGCCCCACGTGCCTGCGCCCGTTATTGGAAAGTTAGCTGCCATGTTTTACAGCAAGGATGTTTCTATGAAAAAGCTTATCTTAATTTTTTTCCTAATTGCACACACAGTAGAGGCCCAAACTCTCTATCCAAGCGAACACGACACACCAACTGGCAAAGCCGAGCTAAATTCTTTTTTCGTGCACTGTGATGATGATTGTTATTTTACTATGTTCTTAAAAGTCCAAAGACTAGATTTTGAATCGTCAAATGAATCAGGAGCTATGTATCGAGTTTGGAACGAAAATAGAGACCAGTATATTCTATTCGGTATCGACGCAAATAAAACAGAAAAAGAACCTCAAATTACCATCGTATCTTCGAAGGATGGTAAAAAGCACATTCTAGGAACATCAGAATTGGAGGCTTTTGAAGGATTTAGGTTTGAATGGAAGAATGGATTTTACGAGTTAAAAAACCTAAGAAGTGTTCCCTATGAAAATTATTCAAAAATAGAAGAGAGTGGATTAGGATTCAAAGGGAACTTGGACTTTAAACCACATTCCATCGAATATTTATTTTTAGGAGTCAAGCTTACCCAGTTTGTCGATGCTACTTCCCAGAATATTAATCCTGAATGGAAAAAGGTTGGTAGTGGCAGCTAACAAACAAATTATGTCACTCGCTGCCGCTCGCTGGGACGCAAACACGTGCGCGGCTTCGCCATTATTGCACACGTGTTTGCGCCCCATATTTGGAAGTTATACGCCATGGTGACAAATTCAGATATTTTTAAAGGTGCAACTCTTGGCCCAATAGTAGCCTTTCCGATAATGCTACTTTTCACCATTGACCAAAATGGTTTATTTCAAACTCTAGCCGGCAGTTTCGTATCGGCTAGCCTAAGTTTAATTGTTATTTATCCAATCAACTTCTTATATGGTGTTCCCGTTGCAATTGCTTTAAACAAACTAAATCTATTTAAACCACAGTACTTATGCTTGGCTTCATTGGTTCCAATAATTTTATTTTTTGGTGCAAGTGCAGAATTGATAATTCTCGCTCTTAGTATAAGTTTGTTTAGTTGGTGGGTTGCTCATGGAGCAGGTAATAGCGTATAACAAACCACTCAAGGCACTCGCGCTGCTCGCTGGGACGCTAACACATGGGCTGCGTCACTTCGTTCCTAATTTTAGCCCATATGTTATCGCCCCTTAGTGGGGTGTTAGGCTCTATGTCGATAATAGCTATTTTATTGAGTATTTTATTATTTTTTCCAGCAGCTATTGCAGCCTTTATTTGCGCTATGGCTACTGCTTTTTCAATCCTATCTCCAATATTTATTATTCCTTCCTTATTGGTGAGCGCGCTTGTTTTTTATATTTATTATCGTCAGTTTCAACTTTGTAAAAAACTTGGAAGGAATGAAGTTTTGGATGCAAAAATGAGTTCAAGCCTGATACTTGCAATATCTTGCCTATCTGGAGTTAGCGCAATACTGTATATGTATAGTTACGTTAAAAATCTGGACACTGTGCTTTTTAATCCAGATATTCTTTTTACGGCGGCTTCAATCTCACACACTTTGGCTTCTATTGTTTTGTTGTTAATTTATACAAAGCGAAAAGCCTAACAAAAAACTGTAGTCGTTCGCTGGCGCTCACTGGGACAATAACACGCAGGCTCAGTCGCTACGCTCCAAGTTTAGCCTGCGTGTTATTGCCCCTAAGTTGGGCGTTATGTGCCTTGAGGATCTTAGTTGAAATCGAAAACCATAGTTAAGTATTCAATTATATCAATCACATTCTTAATTGGACTTTATCTAATTATTGACCAAATTTTTATACGTGGTCGTCTAATTGAAACTTATAAAGGTGAAGTTATTTCGGTTTGGGACAACACGGGCATTTCGGGCAGGAATAAGCCCAACATATACCAAGCATCAGTGAGACTGAATAATGGTAATGTAGTCAACATTGTTTGCCGGTGTCCGTGTGTAGTTGGTCAAAAACTAGAAGTCAAAAAGTTTATGCCTTTGATAGGGTGGACTGAAAATTATTACAGCGGCACATAACAAACAAATTATGGCACTCGCTGCCGCTCGTTGGGACGCAAACACGTGCGCGGCTCCGCCATTATTGCACACGTGTTTGCGCCCCATATTTGGAAGTTATGCGTCAGTTAGGCAATGAGGATTTTAATGGAAATATGCCAGAAACTTGGAGTAAAACCCTCCCCGCCAATTTCTGCAACCAAAGTTGGGATTGCTTTAGACACCATTGGCAAACTTCCAATTAATGGCATTAGACACGCTCCAGAAAATGGTACGAACGGTTGGTATTTTTGGTGTGGAGAAACCTTATCGTCCGAGAAAGACTTCTTTTCACCGTTGCACACCGAGCATCTAGATAGGTATCTTCCTCAGGTTATTAAGTATTTGGATTTACCGCCAGGCTATCGGTTCCTAATAGATGATGCCGGCTATGAGGACGTATGGTTTGACAAAGAACTGTGAAACGCATAACAATCGTTTTAAGTCGTGCGCTGGCGCACACTGGGACACAAACACATGGGCTGCTTCGCATTGTAGCCCATGTGTTTGTGCCCCTTAAACGGGCGTTATACACCACCCATTTTTGAGTAAAGGTCAGGTCAAAGTTCAGCGCTTTTTTACAACAGCTTTGGGGGTTCGTTTTAGTTTTCGGTCAGCATCGAAGAAAGCTTGAAAGCCCTGCTATTCAACTCAAGCAGCCCTCTTCTTTGGCAGCAAGTAAAAATTAAAAACATTGGTTGTTTTGTTCGGTACTTTTACCCTATTTTCTTCAACATGCTGGCAGTTAACATACGGTTTGTGTATAACAAAAAAATCAAGTCGCCTGCTGCGCAGGCTGGGACGCATACACGTGGGCTGCTTCGCATTTTAGCCCACGCGCCTGCGCCCCTTATTTAAAAGTTATACACCACCCATTTTTTAGTAAAAATCAGGCCAAAGTTCAGCGCTTTTTTACAACGGCTTTAGGGGTTCGTTTTAGTTTTTGGTTAGCATCAAAGGTAACTTAAAAGTTCTGCTTTTCAACTCAAGCCGCCCTCTTTTCTGGCTACTTGCTAAAGTTAAAATCGCTGGTCGTTTTGCTCAGTGCTTTTACCCTATTTTCTTCAACATGCTGGCAGTTAACACACGGTTTGTGTATAACAAAAAAATTAAGTCGTGCGCTGGCGCGCACTGGGACGCAAACACGTGGGCTGCTTCGCATTTTAGCCCACGCGTCTGCGCTCCTTATTTAAAAGTTATACGCTATAAGCATCAAGGATAGAAATGCAGCTTAAAAAACCTAAGTATTTTCTTATTACTCAAAAATTAGGGCTTAAGTTACCACTAATTTGGTGTGGTTCAGCGTTATTAATCGGCGTGTTTACTCAAGAAATAGCAGCTGCAATCTTCATTTCATTCTCATCTTTTTTCTTAACTTGGCTTATTTGTAAACTTACAGGCTTTTTCTTCAGCTTCCAAGAACACAGCGGCATGCTAAAAAACCAAATTTACGATAACGTTTTAAAAGCAATTTGGTTTATAGCCCTGTTTTGCCTCGTAGTGAATTTCTTTAAATCTCTACTCTTAAAAGCAGGAAGTGAAGCATTCTTGGGCTGTGTATTTTCAATCGTTTATTTTGCCTTTATGCTTTCTACATCAAACCGCTGGGGTATGCACTTCGTTGAAAAACGCGTATAACAAAAAAATTAAGGCACTCACTTCGTTCGCTGGGACGCATACACGTGGGCTGCTTCGCATTTTAGCCCACGCGTCTGCGCCCCTTATTTAAAAGTTATGTGCCAGGGAAAGTTTATGTATAAAGGTTTTAAAGCATTGGTGTTTGCAACGGTCTTTTTTGCGACCCTCTTTTCTAATGCAACTCAAAGTAAGGATGTAAAAATGTCAGGCCCGGCCCAGAATGGTGTGCTCATCTACTCAAGCAACTTGTCCCACCTTGCAGAGTTCTATGAACAACTATTTGGCATGCGTGTTACCAAAGAGACTAAAGATTTTATCAGCTTGGATAGAGATGGATTCAATCTCATTATCCATGTCCCACCTTTCGATATGCCTCAAGACTCCTTTAGCCCAATTAAATTATTTTTGTCTGTTGAAAATATGGAAGCCACAAGAGAAAAAGCAGTCAACTTGGGCGGCAAGGCCTTCGATGGCGAGTGGGCAAATCCAATATTCAAAGTCTCCAACATAGCAGACAGAGAAGGCAATCATATACAGATCAGGGAGTTCAAAAATCCCAACAAAGGCTTATAGGTTGGTTTGTGGTCAAGGCACATAACAAAAAAATTAAGTCACTCACTTCGTTCGCTGGGACGCATACACATGGGCTGCTTCGCATTTTAGCCCACGCGCCTGCGCCCCTTATTTAAAAGTTAGGTGCTTCTAAGGATTGGAAATGAATAATTCAGAAAAATTTAAATCGTATCTTCTTAGCTATCAAAACAAAGATATCGATGCGGTTTCAAAACTCTTTGCACCCGATATTCATTTAAGAGATTGGAAAATCTCTGTTCATGGTAAAGCTATCGCCATATCAGAAACTCAGAAGAATTTTAACAATGCTTCAAGTTTGGAAATCGAAATCTTAAATATTATGGAAAACGAGAACTCAGTCTCTGGAGAGCTCAAGATTATAGTTAACCAGACAGAAGTACTTTACGTTGTAGACGTTGTAACATTCAATAACGCAGGTTTAATTTCATCAATCAGGGCTTACCTTGGCAGGGAAAACTAGGATGTATCTACACGCACCTAACAAAAAAATTAAGGCACTCACTGCGTTCGCTGGGACGCATACACGTGGGCTGCTTCGCATTGTAGCCCACGCGCCTGCGCCCCTTATTTAAAAGTTATACACCACCCATTTTTTAGTAAAAGGTAAGTCAAAGTTCAGCGCTTTTTCACAACAGCTTTGGGGGTTCGTTTTAGTTTTTGGTCAGCATCGAAAGAAGCTTGAAAACTCCGCTTTTCAACTCAAGCCGCCCTCTTCTTTGGCAACGTGCAAAAGTTAAAAACACTGGTTGTTTTGTTCAGTACTTTTACCCTATTTTCTTCAACATGCTGGCAGTTAACAAACGGTTTGTGTATAACAAAAAAATTAAGTCGCCTGCTGGCGCAGGCTGGGACGCATTCACGTGGGCTGCTTCGCATTTTAGCCCACGCGTCTGCGCCCCTTATTTACAAGTTATATGAACAGGAAAAATTGAGTGCAACTCCCATTTTCAACTTTTTTATTTTTAACTCGTTTAGTAGGTTTGTGCTTTATCTTTGTCGGACTAATATTTGGCTATTCGGCGGCAGAGTTACTTATTGACCCAGAAGCTACAGTCATCGTTAATGGCATTGAAAGAAATGACAGGGAAGCTAAAGGCACATTTTTGTTCATGCCCATCATTTTAATTGGCGTTGGCTTTACTCTTTGTAAAATCAAACCTAAAAGCTGGCACAAATATCGTCAGGCTAGGTCAATTTTTTGGTCCTTTTTTCATGGAAAGTAGTTCATATAACAAACCACTCAAGGCTCTCGCTTCGCTCGCTGGGACGCTAACACATGGGCTGCGTCACTCCGTTCCTTATTTTAGCCCATGTGTTATCGCCCCTTAGTGGGGTGTTATACACCACCCATTCTTTAGTAAAAAATAAGTCAAAGTTAGGCGCTTTTTTACAACTGCTTTGGGGGTTCCTTTTGGTTTTCTGAAAGCATCGAAGGTAACTTGAAAGCCTTGCTTTTCAACTCACGCAACTCTCTTCTCTGGCAGCTAGTAAAAGTCAAAATCGCTGGTTGTTTGGCTCGGTACTTTTACTCTATTTTCTTCAACATGCTGGCAGTTAACAAACGGTTTGTGTATAACAAAAAAATTAAGTCGCCTGCTGGCGCAGGCTGGGACGCATACACGTGGGCTGCTTTGCATTTTAGCCCACGCGTCTGCGCCCCTTATTTAAAAGTTATGTGACTCAGGATATTCATGGATAGAAACACTAAAAAAGCACTGAGATGGGATTCTGGTTACAGAACTAAACCAATCAAACCAGACAAAGCTTCCTTTTCAAGTGGCAAGTATTCTATGGCGTATGCTTGCCTCGACTGCAAAACCTCTTTTCAACGTAGCTTTCCTGGTGCTCCATGCGATTATCCATTGCACGGCCAGTGTGTTTCTTGTGGTGGTGTTACTTATAATTTAGGCCGGCATTTCAAAGCACCAAAAAAGTCTGATATCGCCCAATGGAAAAAGGTGGCATACCTCGTCCACCATGGTTTCTATTTTCAAAAAATCAGGCCTATCAAAAATAGCTATTGCAACGTTTCTTACCCTTCAACGTTGGCAGAAGCTAAAGTGTTTGTTAAAAAGTATAAAAAGCATGCTCTTATTTAGGATAAAGTCACATAACAAACAAATTATGGCACTCGCTGCCGCTCGCTGGGACGCAAACATGTGCGCGGCTTCGCCATTTTTGCACACATGTCTGCGCCCCATATTTGGAAGTTATATGACAAAGGTACTTTTGTGTTTCCAGTCTTCTTTTTGATTTCATTTCTTCTTGGAAATTTCATAGGTTTTCGAATTGTTCTCCACCTACTCAAAGTGACTGAAAATGTAAACAAGCGTAGTATGTTACTTACTGGTTTATTTTTAATTACACAGGCTTTTTCAGCTTCAATTACCTATTTGACGGGTTTAGTAGAGCCAGCATCAGTTGTAATATCGATAGTGTTGTTTTCGTTCATTTTAAAGCGCTTTATGGTTTTGAAACTATGGCAAGTTATCTTGATACCCATCGGCGTATCATTAGTCTCTGGGCTTATATTGGCTATCTTGCTAATGTCTACAGTGCAATTATGGGGTGGTTCAAGGGTTTAATCAGCATGTCATATAACAACCCAATCAACACACTCACTTCGTTCGCTGGGACGCATACACGCGGGGCGGCTTCGCCATTATGCCCCACATGTATGCGCCCGTTATTGGAAAGTTATGTGCTACAAGGAATACATGATTAAACTCGATGTTATTGGCATTATAGAAAGAGGCGATGATGCGGGATCTCAAGTCAAAGTAATTGACGACAGTGCAAATACTGGAGGCTTCCTAATAATTACCGGCAAAGATTTAAAAAATCAGCAACTAGAAGCGTTTGATGACTGGGTTCAAAATGAACATGAATTACAAGAATTTTTTAAGCAGTCAGGCTGGCTAATTAGATGGTTATCCTAGGAGCGCACATAACAATCGTTTTAAGTCGTGTGCTGGCGCACACTGGGACACAAACACATGGGCTGCTTCGCATTGTAGCCCATGTGTTTCTGCCCCTTAAACGGGCGTTATGTACTAATGAATATTCGAACATTTTTAGCTTTATTTTTACTTAGCGGCTGTTCAAGCATAGACAACAAGACTAGCTATGGAGTGAACTACGAAGTACCAATTGAAGCATCGTGCCTTGTAGATGTGGTAGCTGAATATAAGCCGTTTAATCCTGTTACAATTCTGAATTCATCTCTGGAATTCACATATTTTGAAAACAGTATTAATTTAAGTCTTCATTCTCAAGACTTAATCGGCGGTTATCAGCTGACTATAGACGGCATGTTTCTAGGCAAGAGTTACCAGCAGTTTGTTCAAGAGGCAGAGCGAACTTCTAAAATTGTCAAACATATCATAAGTCAAGGTTGTACATAGTGAACGCACATAACAAAAAAATTAAGTCGTTCCCTTCGGTCACTGGGACGCATACACGTGGGCTGCTTCGCATCTTAGCCCACGCGTCTGCGCCCCTTATTTAAAAGTTAGGTAACAGATGGATTTGAGTTCAATAGATTTAGCGAAAAAATACCACTCGTTAGAAGACGAAGAATGGGAGAAAAGCGGCGGTACATTTATCATAATCGCTGCTGGTAGGTTTGATTTTAATAATAATGAGTTTAAATCAGCTAACGAGTTACTAACGCATATTGAGCAACAGTCTCCTAAGAATGTATTAGTCCTGTATGACAGCACCACCACTCCATCACTCATTGTATCTGTGGTAGATCTGTGTAAAAAAGCTAATGTAGACAAGTTAGAAATAAAGAGTACCGAGGGATATGGACGCTAAGTTACCTAACAAACAAATTAAGCCGCTCACTGCATTCGCTGGGACGCATACACGTGGGCTGCTTCGCATTTTAGCCCACATGCCTGCGCCCCTTATTTAAAAGTTATATGGCTTCATCAAATGAATAGGACTAATTACAACAATCTCAAACTTAGCGTAAGAATGATGTTCCTGTTCATTACTTTCGTCATCTTCGTTATTAGTGCACTTCCAGTTGCCGGGTTTTATTCTTTTATATCAGAATACCTCAACATAGATCCTGACTTGCCACTGAAAGCCCAAGAAAATTCAACTGAATTTGTTGTATATATGTTAGTCTTTTTTGTGCTTTCGGTATGTCTGTCCGCTATAGTCGTTACATGCTTAATAGCGAAAATATGTGGGTACAATATGCAGCAATGTATCGACTATTTTTACCGTTACGAGAACTTGCCGAAAAACTGGTTAAAGCGTTAGTGGTAGCCATATAACACATATGAGCCTCCGGGCTGTCAATGAAAAAAGATAGCCCCTTGACCACTATTTCAAGATCAATACCGTTGCCTTTTTAGAACTCGTTTACTTCGTCTGTCATGGCTGATGTTAGGCGAGTTGCCTACGTCAAACACATATAGAGGCTCTTGTTGTTGCTCTTTTCAATTCCTTTTGACTGGCAACGGCACTAGACATTCATCGGTTAACCTTCCTCTGTCCTATTCAAATCTAAGTGGCTGCATTGACCAGTTAGTATCAGGTTCAGTGAAGGTGTAAGCAAATTCGTAAAAAGGTAGAGATGCGCAACAGTGGCATGTCTAATCAAACGCAGCAGGTTATGACCTGTTGGTATACTTATCGATGCTGCTTGATGCAGAGTACTGTGCGATAAGTTGATGCTCGTCGTTTAACCAGTTAGACGTTGCAGCTCATGCCACTGTGCGACTTACCCGTTTAAAAAGCGTTCTTCATCGAATACCTGCTGGTTCTTCAACATAAAGTAAGCACATCGCCCGATTTTATGAGCGAGTGCAGATAAGGCCTTCGCCTTGCTCATTCTCTTTTGTAACTTGGCTAGATATCGCTTGGCGTTGTCATTACCTTTAAGGTACAACACCGCTGCTTCGCTAAATGCCCACTTCAAGTGTGCGTTGCCAATCTTATTACCCTGCGTACCATGTGTTTTACCGGCCGACTCTGCTTTGCATTTTACTAACCGTGAATACGAGGCAAACTTCTGAACTGATGGAAACCGTTTAATATCGCCAACTTCATACAAAATGGTCAGGGCTAAAATTTTTCCGATACCTGGAAACGACTTAAGGATATGTAAATCTGTTGCACGGTGTGTTTGTGCCTGAGTCTTCACGTAGTGTTCAATCTTGTAGAGTTCACTCACCATGGTTTCGATAATATTGAGGTTTAAATCCATGCTCTTTTGCACAGCTTCATCGGGAAAAAAGTGATGCATTTTTTCTCGGTCAGGTGAATTTTGCAGATTCAAACGAGACTCCAGCGCAGGTAGATTGTATTGACTGATCGTGCTGGACACGTGCGCTTTCAGTTGCGCACTCATTCTCATTATGTGGGTTCTACGACGAAGCGCATCACGAATTGAGCGGTGCTCTTTTGAGTGGGCATGCGCGAGTGGGAAGTTCCCTCCGCGCATTAGCTTCGCTATTTTTAGTGCATCAATTTTATCGTTCTTCGTTTTACCTGCATGAATCGCTTTCATGTAAAGCGCATGGCCAAGAATAAAGTCAATATTGTGCGCTTCACAAAAGTCAGACACCCAATACCAGCAATGCATGCATTCCACGCCAACAACTACGTTGCCCAGATATGGCCTTAAAAGTGCTAACAGTTTGTCAGGTGAATCATCGATTTTTTCGTGAACGAGAATATTGTTTTCATTATCAATAATGCAGACATAAAGCAGTCTTGTGTGAAGATCGATTCCACAATAGTACGGATGTGTATTAGTATAAAAGTTCATTGAGTTTTCTCCCTTGGTTTGGTCGCCTATTAGGATAAACTCTGTTTATGCTGATAGGGAGGAGGCTCAATGATTATCAAAGCGCTGAACACGTTCCCTTCGGTCACTGGGACAGTAACGCGGCGGCGCTTCGCGATTATGCCGCCACGTCACTGCCCGTTAGCTTAGCGTTATACACCACCCATTTTTTAGTAAAAGCCAAGCCAAAGTTCAGCACTTTTTTACAACGGCTTTGGGGGTTCGTTTTAGTTTTTGGTCAGCATTGAAGGAAGCTTGAAAGCCCTGCTTTTCAACTCAAGCAGCTCTCTTCTCTGGCAGCTAGTAAAAGGTTAAAGCACTGGTTGTTTTGTTCGGTACTTTTACCCCAATTTCTTCAACATGCTGGCAGTTAACAAACGGTTTGTGTATAACAAAAAAATTAAGTCGCCTGCTAGCGCAGGCTGGGACGCATACACGTGGGCTGCTTCGCATTCTAGCCCACGCGTCTGCGCCCCTTATTTAAAAGTTATCTCTCAGGAGGACTGTTTTGAATAGGATATTTTTTCTAATCCTTCTTTTTTGGACATGTGGGGCCATTGCAAACCCAGAACCAACCAGAGTTTCACTTTTAAAACTTATTGCTACACCCGAAAAGTATTCCGGAAAACTTGTAGCTGTAGAAGGATACCTACACGTCAAATTCGAAGACTCTGTTCTCTATCTAACTAAAGATCATGCGGATAGGCTAATGGGCAAGGAAGGACTGTGGGTAAATTACTCAGATGAAATAAGCTTTCTACCCACTAGTGAAAATAATTTAGGTTACTTTGATGCAAAGTGGGTAACTATAATCGGAGTTTTCGAGTTCTCTGGTGAGCAAAACCATGGTCATATGAGTTCTAACTCCGGAACTCTCAACGAGGTTTCAAGGGTTATAGAACAAAGGCAATGGTATGATGGTTCTATTGAAATTGAGAGATAACAAAAAAATTAAGTCACTCACTTCGTTCGTTGGGACGCATACACGTGGGCTGCTTCGCATTATGGCCCACGCGTCTGCGCCCCTTATTTAAAAGTTAGGCGTCATTTACTTACAGCATTAAAAAGTGGGTTCAGCCATGACATTAGAGCATCAAGGTTGTTTCGCTAGGTTGTCTTTGCGGCTGGCTCTTGTTGCTGTTTAAACGACTTTAGCAACGCGCTTTTCATCAACATCGAAACGCCAACATTCAACATTACTTGCCTTCTAAACTCGCTCTTTTATCCAGCATTATCGGTAACATCTGGCTTTTCGAACAGGGTTGTTTTATCTTAATTTCAACAATTTAAATAAGTGGCCTTATCGGCTAGTGGTGGCAGCAAAGCTGCGTACTTTCAGTTGTACGCCTAACAAAACGCTGTTGGCACTCCCTTCGGTCGCTGGGACGCTAACACGGGGCCGCTTCGCGATTATAGCCCCATGTTAGCGCCCCAAAGCTTAGCGTTATGAGTCACTGAAATTCAACTTATGTATGAAGTATTATTAGAAAAAGGCTTGAGCGAAATACAGTTTGGATTTCGCCCTAGCCAGGTTAAATCAATTTTGGGTACCGAACTCTTTTATGAAGAGTGGATGGGAGGAAACCTAGAAAACTTCCTTTATTACCAAGGGCTTTTAATTGGCTTTAAAGGTGATATTGAAAATTGTCCAACTGAAAATTCATTCGTATGCATGTTTCAAGTAAAAACAATACACCCCGTAAGTATTTGGGGACATGAGATTTCTCAAGCAACGAAACAAGAAATTGAATCACTTTTGATAGCTAAAAACATAGAATACGCAACACTCTCAAACGGCAGCATCCAAAGTGCGGATAACAAATTACAATTCAGCTTTAATATCGCAAACACTTTAGATGAGGTGTACTTTGCAAGCTAAGACTCATAACAAAAAAATTAAGACACTCACTTCGTTCGCTGGGACGCATACACGTGGGCTGCTTCGCATTCTAGCCCACGCGCCTGCGCCCCTTATTTAAAAGTTATGTTTGCCGATGAAATTAGCACTTTTAGTTTTAATCCTTGCATTGCTTGCAGCCTGCGTAAACCTACCGGGAGAGAATGTAATAATTGTTTCTGGTACTGTCGGCAGTGAATGCACTTTAAAAGTAAAACCAACTGATGCTAAAGACTATTCCTACCAATTCAGAGAAATAGAAGGAAAATTCTCTGTAGACTACACTGTTGCAAATGCAGTGGATACATATGAAGTTACCGTTCTGTGTGCAGGCAATACTGTTTTGTATAAAACAATCCAGTACCCAAGCCAAGTAGAAATGTTTAATCTAGGTAGTATCGCCAGCACGCAAACATAACAAACCAAGTCAGCGGGACACTAACACGTAGGCTCCCGTCACTTCGTTCCTTATTTTAGCCTACGTGTTATTGCCCCTGCTTGGGGCGTTATACACCACCCATTTTTTAGTAAAAATCAGGCCAAAATTCAGTACCTTTTTACATCGGCTTTGGAGTTTCGTTTTAGCTTTTTGTCAGCATCGAAGGTAACTTGAAAGTTCTGCTTTTCAACTCAAGCCGCCCTCTTCTTTGGCAGCAAGTAAAAGTTTAAAGCACTGGTTGTTTTGTTCGGTGCTTTTACTCTATTTTCTTCAACATGCTGGCAGTTAAGAAACGGTTTGTGTATAACAAAAAAATTAAGTCGCCTGCTAGCGCAGGCTGGGACGCATACACGTGGGCTGCTTCGCATTTTAGCCCACGCGTCTGCGCCCCTTATTTAAAAGTTATAACCCTTAGCGTAAATTATGAACAAAGATGCTCATTTAAAGTTTTTAGCAGATGTCAGATGTGACGTATCTCAACATATGAAGTGGCGAAGAAGGCTGTTTGATAACCCTGACAACACAAAATTTGAAGTATCTCCCGAATCAATCGAAGATCTTTTCCCGACTTTGGCAGAGTGTATTCGCTCTGAAGGTCTACGCTTCATGGTAGAAAAGGAAGATGGAGATAGTGTTAACGCAGTTGTGTTTAAGTTTTATCCGACTTTATATCCAGAGTACGTAAAGGTCTCATTTAACAACCCAGAGGCGAGGTAGTAGTGAGAACGAGTTATAACAAAACGCTCAAGTCGCATCCCGCTGCGCGGGCTGCTGGGACAAAAACACAATGCGGCTCCGCCATTTTCGCATTGTGCTTTTGCCCCTTAGCTTAGTGTTAGGTGCTTTGGTGATGAAGAAAACATCTTTGCTTCTATTAATGTTAACTGTGCCTGTGTGTCATAGTAATAGCGAATCTGCTTTGAATAAGTGCAATGAAAAAGTTATTCCAATTGCACCGTTAGAGCTTGTGTGGCCAGGCTTGCCTGCTGGAGGCGTAACTGAAAACAACATCTCTGAAACAGTGACATTAAAATTTACTGTAAACAATCATGGTCAGCCAATGGACATAGAAGTAATCAATTCAACCTCAAGAGTTTATGACCGTGCGGCCAAACGAACTATTGCCAAAACAATATTTATTTCTCCTTTACAAGAATGTGTTAAATACATGAAGGTAAAATATGAAGATTAGGTTTTGGTGGGTAAAAATGAACAAACACGCACCTAACAACACGCTTAAGTCGTTCGCTGCACTCACTGGGACAATTACGCAATGCGCCTTTGGCATTATCGCATTGCGTAATTGCCCCTTAGCTTAAAGTTATGTGTCAGGAGTAACAATCAAGCATGGAAGAACTTTTTAAAAAATACACAGAGGCTTTTGACGCTTTTAACTCAGAGGTCATAGCGAGCCTTTATCGCCTTCCCTGTGCTATTTCAGACGCAGACGGTACTCAAACATTTACGGATAGACCAGCGCTTATTGAAAAGTTTGCGTTAAATTGTGAATCTATGCGCAACTTTGGCTATCAAAGCGCTCAGTTCAAAATTATGCAAGAGCAGCAACTTGGACAAGACAAAGTAGCAGTTACAATTGCTTGGCGTGTTAACGCAGGCAATTCAAATATAGACTTCCGCACTTTGTATGTCTGTCATTTTATAGACAACAAGTGGTTTATATTCAGCGCAAATGTATATCAAGGTAGTTTTTAAAAGTGCCACATAACAAGCAAATTAAGCCACTCACTTCGTTCGCTGGGACGCATACACGTGGGCTGCTTCGCATTTTAGCCCACGTAAATGCGCCCCTTATTTAAAAGTTATGCGCCACGGAGAATACGATGAACAATCAAGCGCAAATAGGTTTATTGAGTATCTTATTAATCTTGATTCTGTTCTTCGCGCTCGGCATGGACGATAGTCCTGAAAATGCGTTAATCGTTTCAGACGGAGAAAAGAAAGACTGCCCCACATACTGTCACAGAAACGATATCTGCGTGGAAGAATCAATATACATAATCGGCGATAACTTGGTCAGGCGAAAAGGTAGAACTGTATCTCTAGATAAACTCGTTACAATTCTTTCTAACGACCAATGCATTGTAAAAGATATACTTATTTACGCCGAGCCTGAGATTGAATATCAGGTGTCTCTAGAAGTCACTAATCAGTTAAACAAGAGCTTTCCAAATGCAGAGATCACTTGGCGCACTGGCGCATAACAAAAAAATTAAGTCACTCACTTCGTTCGCTGGGACGCATACACGTGGGCTGCTTCGCATTGTAGCCCACGCGTCTGCGCCCCTTATTTAAAAGTTATGTGCTAATGAATATTCGAACATTTTTAGCTTTATTTTTACTTAGCGGCTGTTCAAGCATAGACAACAAGATTAGCTATGGAGTGAACTACGAAGTACCAATTGAAGCATCGTGCCTTGTAGATGTGGTAGCTGAATATAAGCCGTTTAATCCTGTTACAATTCTGAATTCATCTCTGGAATTCACATATTTTGAAAACAGTATTAATTTAAGTCTTCATTCTCAAGACTTAATCGGCGGTTATCAGCTGACTATAGACGGCATGTTTCTAGGCAAGAGTTACCAGCAGTTTGTTCAAGAGGCAGAGCGAACTTCTAAAATTGTCAAACATATCATAAGTCAAGGTTGTACATAGTGAACGCACATAACAAAAAAATTAAGTCGTTCCCTTCGGTCACTGGGACGCATACACGTGGGCTGCTTCGCATTTTAGCCCACGCGCCTACGCCCCTTATTTAAAAGTTAGGTAAACCTGTATATGGAAATTTTGGTTGCTGTAATTAGCTTACTTTTTTTCGGGGTATTCCTCGCTGTAGCTCTAGCGCTATCTAGAGTTCCCGTTTTAGGCAACGCTTTAGATTTCTTTGCAGAATTAGCCAGCGGACCTCGCTTTGTATATCTTGCTTGGCCGTTTCTATTATCAACCGCTTACAGAAAAGAGTTAATTCTCGAGCATAGAAATAGAATTAAGTGGTTAGCTTGGGTAGAGTATTTTTTGGCAACAATTGTGTTTCTTGCAATTTGCGCCATAGGGCTTTTAATCATACACCACAATGTAAAGAGGCTCTTACTGCAAGGTGCTCTTTTTGAGTAGTTTACCTAACAATCGCATAAACTCGCTCGCAAGCTCGCTGGGACAAAAACACGTAGGCTCCCTTCGCTTCGCTCTGTATTATAGCCTACGTATTTTTGCCCGTTATGCGGGCCGTTAGGTGCTACAAGTGAAATGTCAGTGTCAAAGCATGGATATAAGAGTTACTGGCTGGAGAAATGATAGTTACTTCGGTTCAATGCCTGAGATGCAAAGTTATGGGAATGGTTGGCAATCTATTCTCAAATGTTCAACTTGTTCTCAACATTGGCTAGTTGATCACTTCGACAAAGTACAGTCACTATTTGCTTTGAAAATTGACTCTCCAACTGATGTCAGCAAAGATCATCTATTGAGGAAACACATAAGTGCGTTACTTAAAAAGTACAATGGTTATTCAACTAACAATTGTCAATTTGCTGACTGTAATGAATTGACATTAAAAGGAAAGGCTTTTTGCCCTAGATGCTTGATTACAAAGCAAGGGGTCTATGAATAAGCTCGCACCTAACAAAAAAATTAAGTCACTCACTTGGTTCGCTGGGACGCATACACGTGGGCTGCTTCGCATTTTAGCCCACGCGTCTGCGCCCCTTATTTAAAAGTTATACACCACCCATTTTTTAGTAAAAATCAGGCCAAAGTTCAGAACTTTTTACAACAGCTTTAGGGGTTCGTTTTAGTTTTTGGTCAGCATCGAAGGAAGCTTGAAAACTCCGCTTTTCAACTCAAGCAACCCTCTTCTTTGGCAACTAGTAAAAGTTAAAAGCTTTGGTTGTTTTGTTCAGTACTTTTACCCTATTTTCTTCAACATGCTGGCAGTTAACATACGGTTTGTGTATAACAAAAAAATTAAGTCGCCTGCTGCGCAGGCTGGGACGCATACACGTGGGCTGCTTCGCATTGTAGCCCACGCGCCTGCGCCCCTTATTTAAAAGTTATACACCACCCATTATTTGGTAAGTAATAAGTCAGAGTTCAGCGCTTTTTTACAACAGCTTTGGGGGTTCCTTTTAGTTTTTTGGTCAGCATCGAAGGTAACTTGAAAGCGTTGCTTTTCAACTCAAGCAGCTCTCTTCTTTGGCAGCTAGTAAAAGTCAAAAACGGTGGTTGTTCTGTTCGGTTCTTTTACCCTATTTTCTTCAACATGCTGGCAGTTAACATACGGTTTGTGTATAACAAAAAAATTAAGTCGCCTGCTAGCGCAGGCTGGGACGCATTCACGTGGGCTGCTTCGCATTTTAGCCCACGTGCCTGCGCCCCTTATTTAAAAGTTATGTGACCAGGTAACCCAAAGATATGGATTTCACGAATAAACTCATCGGTGGCAATTCGCCATATATTCAGTCACTAAATTACAACCTTTCTAAACGAGAGATTGTTATTCACTTGCTTAGTTCAGCAGATTCTTCAACCGTTTCATTGGTTGTAACATTTCCTAAAATCACAGAATTCAAAGAAAGCTTGGAGGAAATAGATGACCAACTCGTAGACTCCATTATTTGGATAAATTATCTTAGTCAAAATCAAGTTTGCATCAAAACCGAATTACGTGAAATTATGTTCTCAATGGACGGAGTGCCGCATGCAGAGAAAGTCACATAACAAACCACTCAAGGCTCTCGCTTCGCTCGCTGGGACGCTAACACATGGGCTGCGTCACTTCGTTCCTAATTTTAGCCCATGTGTTATCGCCCCTTAGTGGGGTGTTATACACCACCCATTATTTAGTAATAACCAGGCCAAAATTCAGTGCTTTTTTACAACGGCTTTGGGGGTTCCTTTTGGTTTTCTGTAAGCATCGAAGGTAACTTGAAAGGCTTGCTTTTCAACTCAAGCAGCTCTCTTCTCTGGCAGCTAGTAAAAGTCAAAATCGCTGGTTGTTCGGCTCGGTACTTTTACTCTATTTTCTTCAACATGCTGGCAGTTAACAAACGGTTTGTGTATAACAAAAAAATTAAGTCGTGGGCTAAAGCCCACTGGGACGCTAACACGCAGGGCCGCTTCGCTATTATGCCCTACGCGTTATCGCCCCTTATTTAAAAGTTATACACCACCCATTATTTAGTAATAATCAGACCAAAGTTCAGCGCTCTTTTACAACAGCTTTAGGGGTTCGTTTTAGTTTTCAGT
The DNA here is from genome assembly GCF_028865455.1 of Alteromonas sp. 009811495. Classification (NCBI taxonomy): domain Bacteria; kingdom Pseudomonadati; phylum Pseudomonadota; class Gammaproteobacteria; order Alteromonadales; family Alteromonadaceae; genus Alteromonas; species Alteromonas sp. 009811495. Next base: position 551,059 of record NZ_CP113972.1, on the reverse strand, counting down.
CGGCATCGAAGGTAACTTGAAAGCCCAGCTTTTCAACTCAAGCCGCCCTCTTCTTTGGCAGCAAGTAAAAGTTTAAAACACTGGTTGTTTTGTTCGGTGCTTTTACTCTATTTTCTTCAACATGCTGGCAGTTAACAAACGGTTTGTGTATAACAAAAAAATTAAGTCGCCTGCTAGCGCAGGCTGGGACGCATACACGTGGGCTGCTTCGCATTGTAGCCCACGCGTCTGCGCCCCTTATTTAAAAGTTATACACCACCCATTTTTTAGTAAAAAGTAAGCCAAAGTTCAGCACCTTTTTACAACAGCTTTTGGGGTTCGTTTTAGTTTCAGGGAAGCATCGAAGGTAACTTAAAAGTTCTGCTTTCAACTCAAGCCGCCCTCTTCTTTGGCAGCAAGTAAAAGTTAAAAGCGTTGGTTGTTTTGTTCAGTACTTTTACCCTATTTTCTTCAACATGCTGGCAGTTAACATACGGTTTGTGTATAACAAAAAAATTAAGTCGTGGGCTAAAAGCCCACTGGGACGCTAACACGCAGGGCCGCTTCGCTATCATGCCCTACGCGTTATCGCCCCTTATTTAAAAGTTATACACCACCCTTTATTTAGTAATAATAAGGCCAAAGTTCAGTGCTTTTTTACAACGGCTTTGGGGGTTCGTTTTAGTTTTCGGTCGGCATCAAAGGTAACTTGAAAGCCCTGTTTTTCAACTCAAGCAGCTCCCTTCTCTGGCGGCTAAAAAATGCCAAAATCACTGGTTGTTTTATTCAGCACTTTTACTCTATTTTCTTCAACATGCTGGCAGTTAACATACGGTTTGTGTATAACAAAAAAATTAAGTCGTTCCCGTTGGTCACTGGGACGCATACGCGTGGGCTGCTTCGCATTTTAGCCCACGCGCCTGCGCCCCTTATTTGGAAGTTATGTGCCAAATAGAAAAAGGACAATTTGCTATGAATACTATACGGATATTAGGCGTTATTTTAGGCTTAGTCTTGATGTCCCTTTATGGCTATGTATTTCTAACGGTGCATTTAGCTGCACTAGGAAGTGTATTAGGCTTTTTGGTAGGTATTTTGTTTATTCATTTCGGCGTTACAGGTAAAGATTCAGTTCAGTCGCTGTTTAAAAAGTTAACTGGTCGTAATTTTAGCAATGGCACATAACAAAAAAATTAAGTCACTCACTGCGTTCGCTGGGACGCATACACGTGGGCTGCTTCGCATTATAGCCCACGCGTCTGCGCCCCTTATTTAAAAGTTATGTTCCAAAGGTAGGACAATGAAATACCTTATCTTTTTTAGTATGTTTATTTCTCTTCAGTCATATGCATGTGGCAAAGAGAAGGCTTTTAATATTGGCTTGGGCGCAATTATCAGTAAGTATTCCGAGTATAGTGTGAAGAAAGATATTTTCACCATTAAAGATCATGGTCAGATTTGGCTTGTTTTACGAAAACAAGAGGTTTTCAAATCTGAGCCAAAAGAATACCCAAGGGCGGTTGTGCAAAAGGAAACGTGCGGTGTGGAACGAGTACTGTGGTCGAAATGAAACATAACAAACGACTATGGTGTCAACTTAAACATTAAGCCGCTTTTTCTTCCCACATAACGCCATTTCTAACCATTGAGTTTAGTATGACAACCATCTTCCTCACACAGGCAATGATGGCGACTTTCTTAGGCTTACCAGCGGCAACCAACCTCTCATAGGTGGCTTTAAACTTAGCGTTACACTGCATCGCCGACATCATGGCCATAAACAAAACCGTTCGGACTTGGTGACGTCCTCCTTGAGTCACTTGCTTACCTTTGTATCGGCCACTTTCTTTGTTCATGGGGGCTACGCCAACAAGGGCGGCTACCTGTTTGCTATTCATCAAACCAAGTTCTGGTAAATAGCTGATGAGGGCCGCAGCCGACACCTTGCCAATGCCCGGCATACTTTGAACCAGTTCACTTTTTGCCTGGTATTCTGGGCAGCTTTGAATTAAATCGGCTAATTCGTCGTCCATCTTTTGAATTTGCTTTTTTAACACGGTGAGCATTGCCTTTATACTTGATTGAACAGTTTTTGGCATAATTTGAAGGCGGTTTTTCTCACGGGCCTGCATCTCTAAAAGCTGATTTCTGCGGGCTACCGCGTCAGCCATCTTCTGAATGTTCTCGGGTTTTAGTGTCGACAAGGCAGGTTGAATTACCTCACTAAAATGCGCTATCAACGCCGCATCAAGTTTGTCCGTTTTAGCTTTACGGCCAATCGCACCAGCGAAGCGTTTAACATGAACAGGATTGACGACACTAAAAGGTAATGCTGCTTTCGCGCAAGCAGATACAAACGCCATTTCATAGCGGCCTGTCGCTTCAATAACAATGCGCTCAACCGTTAATTGCCTTAACCTTTTTAACGCTTCACCTATCCCTTTCTTGTCGTTGCTTACTTTTAAATATTCCTCCAACGGACGGATATGTATATCGAGATAATCTTTACCTACATCTACACCCACGTTTATGTTTTGCACTACTGATTTTTTCATAATAAGCTAACTCTGGTTTGCTAAATGCGAGCTCGGGGCCCAGTCGACTATTCGAGTATGTTGCTTGGAGCACTGCGTGGTGTTCATGTTTGTTATCGGTCTCTCAATTGAGGAGCCTTCGCTCAATCGAACTGCCACACAGCCAACTTTGGTTGCAGCCAAAGTCTGGGCCTCACTTTACCCATCTTTGAAAAGGAAATGTGGTGTATTTAGGGAAAAATTATCCATACAAAACACTAAAGGCGCTCGCGCTGCTCGCTGAGACGCTAACACATGGGCTGCGTCACTTCGTTCCTAATTTTAGCCCATGTTTCATCGCCCCTTAGTGGGGAGTTATATTTCACCAAGGCAACTTGAGGCTAATGCTTTCCGAAGAAGATAGAAAAGAATTCAATAAGTATGCTGGCAGTGACTGGACCAAGAGGAAAGTCTTTGGCCGAGAAACAAGATTATTCCTTTTGAAGCTTACTCCCTGTATTGCTCTAGCGTACTGGATTTATACTTGGTGGGAAGATGGAGTAATTCCAAGCAGAAAGGGAAATCCGCCAGTACATTATATCCATGAACCAGATATGTTTTTATTGTATTTCTGCAGCGCTAGTTCTGCTTTAGTGCTTTTGGTTTTATATTTAGCTCTAAACTATTTTGCTGCTCTTCGCACTCATTGTTTAAAGTGAAATATAACAAGTCAATTAACGCACTCACTTCGTTCGCTGGGACGCATACACGCAGGGCGGCTTCGCCATTATGCCCTACGTGCCTGCGCCCGTTATTGAAAAGTTAGGTTTTTAGGGAAAGTCATGAGTAAACTTAAGGAAAGCTATACTGAAAATAAGTGCAAGGGGCATATTGTTTATGAGCCTTGTGCATCTTGTGGCAGAGCAACTAGGCATATGGTCATGAGTTCGTTTGATTATGCTGGTAGCGACGAATATGAAGACGGCTCTTATTCCGTAGATTGGTCTAGTTCTCACCAAGTCATTCAATGTCAGGGATGTATGGAAACATCATTTCGTCAGTTGAATTGGTTTTCTGAAGATATGCACCAGATTGGACCTGATGAATATGATGATGGCGAAAGGATTACCCTTTACCCGAAGCGCTCAGGGAACACTCGCCCGATCAAGGACTTTTGGGAAGTTCCTACAAATTTGAGGCGCATTTATAGAGAATCTATCGACTGTTTCAATAACGACTCATTTACCTTAACTGCCGCTGGGCTACGAGCCCTAATTGAGGGGCTTTGCGCTGAACTCATTATAAATGATGGCCCAAAACAAATAACAAAAAAAGATGGTACGACGGAGATTAAACGGCTTACGAATCTTGAAGGGAAAATCTCAGGTCTACATGAAAAAGGTTACCTTACCGAAAAAAGCGCAAATCTTCTTCATGAGCATCGTTTTATGGGAAACGAAGCCGTTCATGAACTCGCGCACCCATCAAGAGAAGAACTTTCTCAAGCAATCGAAATTATTGAGCACACCTTTGACTCTATTTTTGAAATACCTGCTAAAGGAGATGAATTAAAGACGCACAGAGTACGACGAGCAAAAAAAACCTAACAAGCGCATTAACACTCGCTTCGCTCGCTAGGGACAAAAACACGTAGGCTCCCTTCGCTTCGCTCCGTATTATAGCCTACGTATTTTTGCCCGTTATGCGGGTGTTAGGAGCCACATGAAAAATTTAATTATTGGTCTCTTTTTAGTTGTTCTTTTTTCGTGCGCTATGACGGATAGTTCCGCACTTTTATCAGCAAAAGAAACTAATGCATGCCAAGAAGCTGCCAATTCGATTTTTGGAGAATTAGATGAAGCTAGCGTTAAAACATTGCAGGAAACAAAAAAGGAAGAATTAGGAAAGTTTCATTTTTCATGGGGGATGGGTATTAGGAACTCTTTAGGGTTATGGCAAGAAAAATCTGAAATCAGATTGTCATGTGCAAACGAAATTGGCCAAGATGACATTCATGCGGATAATGCTTCAGGCATAATTATGGAAAAGGTATGGGCTCTTGTTAACAATGGCTCCTAACAAAAAAATTAAGGCACTCACTTCGTTCGCTGGGACGCATACACGTGGGCTGCTTCGCATTTTAGCCCACGCGCCTGCGCCCCTTATTTAAAAGTTAGGCTCTATGTCGATAATAGCTAATTTATTGAGTATTTTATTATTTTTTCCAGCAGCTATTGCAGCCTTTATTTGCGCTATGGCTACTGCTTTTTCAATCCTATCTCCAATATTTATTATTCCTTCCTTATTGGTGAGCGCGCTTGTTTTTTATATTTATTATCGTCAGTTTCAACTTTGTAAAAAACTTGGAAGGAATGAAGTTTTGGATGCAAAAATGAGTTCAAGCCTGATACTTGCAATATCTTGCCTATCTGGAGTTAGCGCAATACTGTATATGTATAGTTACATTAAAAATCTGGACACTGTGCTTTTTAATCCAGATATTCTTTTTACGGCGGCTTCAATCTCACACACTTTGGCTTCTATTGTTTTGTTGTTAATTTATACAAAGCGAAAAGCCTAACAAAAAACTGTAGTCGTTCGCTGGCGCTCACTGGGACAATAACACGCAGGCTCAGTCGCTTCGCTCCAAGTTTAGCCTGCGTGTTATTGCCCCTAAGTTGGGCGTTAGGTAGCAGTATGGAATTCGACACTATAAGAAATTTGGAATTAGAGCTAAATGATCTTGCTACCCGAAAAAACAAGCAACGTCTGGAGGTTTTAATAGCCGATGAATTCGAGGAAGTCGGAAAATCAGGCAAGAGGTTTTCTAAATCGGATATTATCAACGAACTGGTCAACGAAGAATCAGTGGCTTTTTCAGCCCATGATTTTAGCTTTGTTGTACTAGCCAAAGACTGTGTTTTGGTTAAGTATCTAACCACAATAAATCAACAAAGTGCATATCGGTGTTCTATATGGAAAAAATCACAAAACAATTGGCAAATTCAATATCACCAAGGCACTCCGATTAAACATGCTACCTAACAAACAAATTATGGCACTCGCTGTCGCTCGCTGGGACGCAAACACGTGCGCGACTTCGCCATTATTGCACACGTGTCTGCGCCCCTTATTTAAAAGTTAGGTTCAAGTTGATTTTTAGTTCTAGAGATTCTTTTTCAATCGTTTTCGTTGGGGGCATTGGACTTCTCATTGTTGGCATTTGGGTAATCTTTCAACCAAACAAAAAACATGCAGATCTAGAAAATGCCAGAGAACTTTGGAATATTAATAAACCTGAGCGATATTCTTACACCTTAACTACAGGGTGCATGTTCATCGAACAACATGAAATAGTTCATAACGAGTATGGACATATAAGCACCCCGTTGGGCGGTGCACCAAAAGCTATGCCTGTTACAATAGAAGATTTATTTACACAGGTGGAAAACGCCAATTTAACAGCTTATAAGGCGCTAACGGAATATCATCCATATTTTGGGTATCCGGTACTTTTCAAAACAGATGGTAGCAAAGAAGTATTTGACGATGAATGTTTTATTCAGGTAACAAATTTCAAGGTCTTAGATAGCTCAGAAACCTAACAAAACACTAAAGGCGCTCGCGCTGCTCGCTGGGACGCTAATACATGGGCTGCGTCACTTCGTTCCTAATTTTAGCCCATGTATTATCGCCCCTTAGTGGGAAGTTATGTTCTTCAAATGGGTTTAGTGGATTGAATAAAAGCAGCAAATTTAAACTTTGGTTATTAGCATTAGTCGTCTGTATCGTTGGCTTTCAGTTTTCTGCGCCAAGCATTATTTTTTATGCTAACCCGTTTTATGTCGGCAGCTTCGTTTGCGCTATAGCAGTATTGATAAATACGCTGAATTACTTCTGTCCACAATGTAAAAGAAACCAGGTTGTGGATTCGTTGAGGCGGTTTAAGCTACCCAATGATACATGCCGCAATTGTGGTTATGCCTTTGGTAAAAATGGTGTTGAGTAACTTCGGTGGCTTAGAACATAACAAGCGCATTAACACTCGCTGCGCTCGCTGGGGACAAAAACACGTGGGCACCCGGCGCTTCGCTTGATATTGTAGCCCACGTGTTTTTGCCCGTTATGCGGGCGTTAGCCACTTATGAAAAAGCCTAAGATTTCTCAAACTAAACGAACTAATAATTTGGCAACGGAAGGTTCCTCTTTACGTCGTTATGCAGACTTTTTACCTAACGCTGCATTTCACGGTGTCATTTTCCTCATTATAGCTATCGCATTTTTTGAGTTTACTTTCCCAACAGCAAAAAACGCATGGTTTGCTGTGGCAACCCTTGTTTTCTCTATGATATTTGGTTTTTTAACGTTTAAGTTGCAGTTTCGTGGAACGCGTGCGGTTGTTTTAAAGTCGGATGAATTTCGTGAACCCTTAAAGAAATATCTTAAGAAGTTAGATTTCATAACTCATTATGACAACAAGGAATTTATCGCTGCTCAATATACAAAACTCGGGCATTATGTGAAAGACGACTTTTATGTCATATATTCAGAAAGTTGTGTTTTATTATTTTGCATCAGTTATCGACCTTTTCCGTTTTCATTGGTGAGATCTAGAAGGATCATCAAGGATGTATTAAGTGAAGTGTCTGTGGCTAACAAACCGCTGTAGTCGGTCGCAAGCTCCCTGGGACAATAACACGTGGGCTCAGTCGCTTCGCTCCAATTTTAGCCCACGTGTTATTGCCCCTAAGCGGGGTGTTAGCAACCACTATGCAGAAATATAGATGTGCGAACTGTAATGAAATCTTCGATGAAAAGAATATCAGAGATATACATTGGAAAATTCATAAAAACGCTATTGGGTGCCCGCACTGTTTAAGTCTTCTCACTGTTCCAAATGAGAAAACTTATCCAAAAAAGTTGATATACAGCACTATATTTAGCGCGGCCATTGCTCTAACTATTTATGGCGTCGTCAGAGTATTGAATGCCAATGATGAATGGCTATTACTCACTTTTCCTTTTCTAGCTTGGACTTTATTTAAGGGAGTAAATATGAGAATTACAGGTTGGAAAAATCTCAATGAAATTCATGAAACTGAGCTGGTTGAGGTGGCTGCTAACAAACCGCTGTAGCCGCTCACTGCGTTCGCTGGGACAAAAACACGCAGGCCCCAGTCGCTTCGCTTCTAAGTTTAGCCTGCGTATTTTTGCCCCTAAGCGGGCTGTTATATGCCAGTGAAAAATTTTAAGTTCCAGCTGTTTTTAATTAGTTTGCTAACTTTGGTCTCATGTTCAAAGGAGACAGGCGTAGAAGAACGAATAGTTTTTTGGAAAAGTGAACTATATAAAATTATTCCTACTGGTACTCCGCAGGAAGAAGCTTTAAATAAACTAAAAGAAATTGATTCAGAAGCATTCGTAAATTTGTTGTCGGGAAATATTTCTTCTAATTTAGAAAATATAGAAAGCAATGGTATCCCCTGCAAAGATTGGGTTTTAATGGCTACAACAGAAATTCAAGACAATGCTGTCATCAAACATTCAATCTCTAGTACCGGGCGTTGTTTATAGAATGGCATATAACAAAAAAATAAAGTCACTCGCTTTCGCTCGTTGGGACGCTAACACGCAGGGCCGCTCCGCTATTATGCCCTGCGCGTTATCGCCCCTTATTTAAAAGTTAGCTCTCAAAGGATTGTTGAAGTGTTGAAGATTTTTTTACTCGTTTTCGTTCTGGCAGCGATAGCTTATTTTATCTATCCAAAGTCACCCGAGGCTCGGGAATGGCTTATATCAAATAACAACAAGCACGCTCTTGCAGGAAATAGATTTGCTAGTACGCAGGACGCTATTAATTTTGTTGAAAACCTGTATAGCATTGGAGCAGTTAAAGTGACTATTCCCAATAGTGCTATCTATGACAGTAACAACCGAATCCAACAAGAAGGCGGCCCTTACGCAGACGCTTTGGAAATATCTTTGCCTAGTACACAAAGCGAAAGGGAGGCAATATTGAATATTGCAAATCAAGAAGCTATTAACCAAGGCATGGTCTTTAATCCCGAAAGTGATGTTATAAACAATAAATTGCTACTATGGTGGGATTGAACAGAAAGCGAGCTAACAAAAAAATTAAGTCGCCTGCTGGCGCAGGCTGGGACGCATACACGTGGGCTGCTTCGCATTATAGCCCACATGTCTGCGCCCCTTATTTAAAAGTTATGTTTACTACAGGATGTAGATGTCTATTTTCACTAAAAAATGCTCACTATGCGGCGTAAATAAATACATTTGTTTTTGGGGCGATATGCCCATGCGCAAATGGAAGCGTCCAGTTTTAGGAATACTAAGTGCTTTGGTATTAGTCGGTGGCGGTTACGCAATCTACGAAACTATTCAAATTGAGGGCGAGCCTGATTTATTTTTTAAACTATTAATGAGCTTTGTTGGCTTCATATTCTTATGGGGTTTAATAAACTCTATTTTTGGCTGTGATCGCTGTGTTGCAAAAACTTTTGGTAGTGCGTAAACATAACAAGCCAATTAAGTGCGGGACTGCTAAAGCTTGGCTCAGGACCGCTACGCTACACAAGTTTAGCCAAGCATTATCAGCCCCTTATTGGGGCGTTATGTGCCAAGGAGGCAAATTGATTTTCCCAGATGATGTTGATGGTGACGTTTTAAGAAGGCTTGAAGAATCTGGATTCGACTTTCAAAAGCCAACCACAATAGATTTTAACGTCGATTTCGACTCTTGGCCTCCTCACCCTGACGCTGTTTCAAAGTTAAAAGAATTCGCTGGTGCAATTGAAATTTACGAACCGGACGGGGAGTATAGCGGTTATATCCTATTTAACATTCACCAAATTCTCTCTTATAAGTTAGTAATAGATACGCAGGAAAATGTTACCTCTCTAGTGGCCGAATATGGTGGGATTTGCGAATCTTGGGGTGTTTTGAGCTAATGGCACATAACAAAAAAAATTAAGCCACTCACTTCGTTCGCTGGGACGCATACACGTGGGCTGCTTCGCATTGTAGCCCACGCGTCTGCGCCCCTTATTTAAAAGTTATAGGCACAATGGATGATCCGGAACAGTTTTTTACTCTTGTTGCTATTTCTAATTTTTGGATGCTCGAACGAACCTCAAGAGTTAACTCCGGAAATGCAAGAGCAAGCCACCGAGACTGTACTTGCATATTTGGAACGCAATAACCTTCCAAATGAGAATCTGGACATTGCCATTCCAAAAAATAGAGACATCGCCGACTATTCTTACATGTATAGGGGCGGTGGACGATGTATTCATTTTATTGTTAAGTGTTATGGACATACCTGCAAAGAGCTTCAGTGGTATCCATATGATAGACATGGAGAAAAGTGCCCATAACAAACCGCTGTAGACGCAAGCGGAGCTTGCTGGGACAAAAACACGTGGGCTGTCCTCGCTTCGCTCGATATTATAGCCCACGTATTTTTGCCCCTAAGTGGGGTGTTATACGCAAAGATGAAGTTTCGTAGAAAAATTTACATTAAAGTTTATCAAGACCGATTTGTGAGTCGAATATTTGGTAATGAGCACGAAGAAATTACTTTGTGCAATGAATTATCAAACTCACGAACTTTGCTCGGTGATTGGAGGACATTAGAAAGCTCTCTGAAGCAGGTGTTGAGTAAGTATTGCCAACTAATTCATAAAATTTATAAGCCAGTTCTTCTCATCCATTTGATTCCAACTTTTGAGGGCGGCTATACAACGTCCGAATTGAGGTTATTTCAAGAGCTAGGTCAGTCAGCAGGTGCTCATTTCTGCTTTATGTGTGAGGATAAGTATGGTCCGTTATCCAATGAGCAAATAAAGGCTGTTTTTCGGGTCCTTTAGCTGTTTGCGTATAACACATATGAGCCTCCGGGCTGTCAATGAAAAAAGATAGCCCCTTGACCACTATTTCAAGATCAATACCGTTGCCTTTTTAGAACTCGTTTACTTCGTCTGTCATGGCTGATGTTAGGCGAGTTGCCTACGTCAAACACATATAGAGGCTCTTGTTGTTGCTCTTTTCAATTCCTTTTGACTGGCAACGGCACTAGACATTCATCGGTTAACCTTCCTCTGTCCTATTCAAATCTAAGTGGCTGCATTGACCAGTTAGTATCAGGTTCAGTGAAGGTGTAAGCAAATTCGTAAAAAGGTAGAGATGCGCAACAGTGGCATGTCTAATCAAACGCAGCAGGTTATGACCTGTTGGTATACTTATCGATGCTGCTTGATGCAGAGTACTGTGCGATAAGTTGATGCTCGTCGTTTAACCAGTTAGACGTTGCAGCTCATGCCACTGTGCGACTTACCCGTTTAAAAAGCGTTCTTCATCGAATACCTGCTGGTTCTTCAACATAAAGTAAGCACATCGCCCGATTTTATGAGCGAGTGCAGATAAGGCCTTCGCCTTGCTCATTCTCTTTTGTAACTTGGCTAGATATCGCTTGGCGTTGTCATTACCTTTAAGGTACAACACCGCTGCTTCGCTAAATGCCCACTTCAAGTGTGCGTTGCCAATCTTATTACCCTGCGTACCATGTGTTTTACCGGCCGACTCTGCTTTGCATTTTACTAACCGTGAATACGAGGCAAACTTCTGAACTGATGGAAACCGTTTAATATCGCCAACTTCATACAAAATGGTCAGGGCTAAAATTTTTCCGATACCTGGAAACGACTTAAGGATATGTAAATCTGTTGCACGGTGTGTTTGTGCCTGAGTCTTCACGTAGTGTTCAATCTTGTAGAGTTCACTCACCATGGTTTCGATAATATTGAGGTTTAAATCCATGCTCTTTTGCACAGCTTCATCGGGAAAAAAGTGATGCATTTTTTCTCGGTCAGGTGAATTTTGCAGATTCAAACGAGACTCCAGCGCAGGTAGATTGTATTGACTGATCGTGCTGGACACGTGCGCTTTCAGTTGCGCACTCATTCTCATTATGTGGGTTCTACGACGAAGCGCATCACGAATTGAGCGGTGCTCTTTTGAGTGGGCATGCGCGAGTGGGAAGTTCCCTCCGCGCATTAGCTTCGCTATTTTTAGTGCATCAATTTTATCGTTCTTCGTTTTACCTGCATGAATCGCTTTCATGTAAAGCGCATGGCCAAGAATAAAGTCAATATTGTGCGCTTCACAAAAGTCAGACACCCAATACCAGCAATGCATGCATTCCACGCCAACAACTACGTTGCCCAGATATGGCCTTAAAAGTGCTAACAGTTTGTCAGGTGAATCATCGATTTTTTCGTGAACGAGAATATTGTTTTCATTATCAATAATGCAGACATAAAGCAGTCTTGTGTGAAGATCGATTCCACAATAGTACGGATGTGTATTAGTATAAAAGTTCATTGAGTTTTCTCCCTTGGTTTGGTCGCCTATTAGGATAAACTCTGTTTATGCTGATAGGGAGGAGGCTCAATGATTATCAAAACGCTTAAGTCGTTTCCTTCGGTCACTGGGGCGATAACACGCAGGGCTGCTTCGCGTTGTAGTCCACGCGTCTGCGCCCCTTATCTAAAAGTTATATACAATTGGTCAGAATAACTTTTTAACATCGCGGTAAAAGTTTTCATGAGAACCAAGAGCTATTAATTCAAGTATTACAGTGCCGTCCTCGTAGCTGTAACCTAATAGGGTTAACTGCTTAACCATCTTGAACTTGTGCACGCGAAGAAAAGCAAGGTCGCCTTTTTTCTGATCACCTAGAAGAGGATCGTCGATCAGTTCCTTTACAGCTTTATCTAAATCTTTTTTCTGATTCTTATGTAACTTCTTTACTGCTCTCTTAAAATTAGCTGTCTGTAAGACACTCGTAATCTTAGCCAAAATCGTATGGCTCCAATTTTCCAGCCTCTTTTTCCGCTTTGGAAATAATTGCCTGTTTCACGAATTCGTATGGTAAATCAGGGTTATCTTCCATCATTTCACCTATTTTTGCCCAGTGCTCAATCTGTTTTGGCATAGTTCGGTTCAGTGCTTTGCCCATAATGGTAGCTTTCTCAACTAGATCTTGGTCTAGTCTTACGCTCGCTGTTGCCATAATATTTCTCCTAATAGTTCATCACGACATTGTAGCAATACGCTACAGGTGTGGCAAATTGCGTATAACAAACGAATCAACACTCGCTGCGCTCGCTAGGGGCAAGAACGCATATGACAAACATATTAAACCGTTCGCAAGCTCGCAAAGAACAAAAATATGTAGGCTACCAGCGCTTCGCTTGATATTGTTGTCAGCGTATTTTGGAGTAAGATTAACTCTTTAGGGAAGTATTAAAATGGAAGTTGTAGCTAAGAAAATTTCTAAGAAATCTTTATTTAAGATTCTTTTCATAGGCGTATTTTTGGGGTTTGCTGTATTTTTTATAGGGTGTGGTATTGGCGCTTTTTTCGGGCTTGAAAGTGTTCGTTGGAATAATGAGCCCGTGTTTGGAGTATCTGGTTTTCTACTTGCTCTCGCAATGTGGCCATTTTTCACTTTTTTCATGTCACTATTCATTTGGCTTTTCTGTATCTTAGGTCTTTGGGTTTACTCATTTTTCAAACCAATTGAAGTAACTTTCAAACAACCTATTCAAGGCAATAATGAACACAGTGTATAGCAAGCCACTATAGGCACTCACTTCCTTCGCTGGGACGCATACACACAGGGCGGTTTCATCCTTTATTGAAAAGTTATGTTACAAGGAAGGCTAAAATTGAACGGATTTAAAATACCACTAAAGTTGGTGGAGGCCTTCGGTCCTTTCGAAGAATTCAAGCAAGATGCTTCTATCGTAAACCTACACCTTAAAGACGGTAGAACGTTTAAAAATGCTCTTTTGGTGTACCCAAACGAACTACTTGCTATCGAAAACCAAGCAACCTTACCATTTGCCATTGAAGAAATTGAATGTATCGAACAAACACCTGACAATTTGCTTATAAGAACGACTAGTAAGTGGCCTTTTTTTACTGCATAGTTTTGCCCATTATGCGGGCCGTTATAAACTTTTTAGGAAAAGAATATCATGAAGATTAAATTAATAGCGGCTCTGCTGTTGTGCGCCTTTTTAAATGGCTGTGCGTCGACTTCTTACAAAGCAGCGAGGGATTTTCTTGACGGCGCTAGCTCAAGCGCTGAATCAAGGCGCATGGAAGAATTGAATAATAAGTATCGCAAAAAAACTGACCATAAAAACGACTTCATTGAAGACACAATGTCTGGTGCACTTACCGCACTTTTCCGAGGTATATTTAGCGCAGATGAAGACAACGATTAAAGCGACGCTTTCTCGTTATGTGTGCAAACAACAAATCAACACTCTCACCGCGTTCGTTGGGGCGCTAACACGCTGAGCCCCTGCGTGTTTTTACTCATACGCAAGCGCCCCTTGATGGAAAGCTATATGCAAAGGAATTATTGTGTCTTCTGAGGATTGGTACAGAAACAAAGTTTGGGATAGCGCAGTTGAAGAGCATTTTTACTCGAAATTGAATCGAGCAAGAACGCAAAGAGAGCAATATTTGGTTATCCAAGCACTTACCTTGGCTGAAAGTCATCCATTGGTAACGCTTCGTTTGATCAACGAATACTTTGAATCAAGAAAGAGTGAGTTCGAAGACCTCCGTGCACTATTGGCTAAAGCAAATGCATTTTTTGCATTGGCTGACTTTGAAAAAAGTGTCGCTACTTACAAAAAGATACTTGATAAAGAAAAAGAATTTCCAAACTACCAAACAGGGGCATACCTTGATTATCCGTATTTGGTGGCAACGCAACGAATTGACAATGAGTTCGCCTGCGCGCTTGATGTGTTGGAAAAAAATGTTGATAGGCTCACCTTTCCAATACAATATTTTAAGTGGCACGCATCTAGAGCATTAATCAATAATGATGGTGTTGAAGCAAAGAAGGCCCTCGATGCAGCCAAAATAAAGAAATCAGTTTTTTGGTTTCACCAAAATGTTGGTTTAGTTGGTAAAGGATATAACAAAACAATTAAACAGCTTTGCAAGATCTGTGTTTAGCAGATAGCAGCTAGACACTGAATTACGCTGCGCGAAACCTTAAAGCTATAAGACCCAAAAGGAAAAGTTAGATGAATACAAAATGGATGATACTAACCCTTGTTACTTTTGCTGTATCTGCCTGCGCCTCAATGACGTGGCATGAAGGCTCTATGATTCAGTATTCTCAAGTTCAAGCGTTAGAAAATAATCAATATCAAATTGAAGTCATGGGTGGCTGGGATCATGACCAAGTAGCTTTAGAGAGAGCAGTGATAAAAAAAGCTAGAACCGAGTGCAACGGTAATGCTGAGATTATATCAAGTCGGATGGGAACTTATTTTTCGGCTAGCCAATATGCATCTGGTGATGCCCCTAAAATACTCAGCAGAGTTCGATGCGTAGACAATAGTTAATAATTAAAAGCTTAGTTTATAAACGACATAAGGGAATTACTCATGTACCAAGGCTCTTGCCTATGCGGCGCAATCTCAGTCGAGCTCAAGGGGCCAATTGAGAGCATTATTCATTGTCACTGCTCCTTATGCCGCAAAAATAGTGGTACTGCATACGCGACCAACGGTTTCATTAACACCGAAGACTTCACCGTACTTGACCCACAAAAAAAGCTTACTTATTTCGAATTCAAAAAGGGGAAATTACGGCACTTCTGCGCGGTGTGTGCTTCTCCGATTTATAGCTCAAACACGGAAAATCCAACAAAGCTTAGAATACGCCTTGGTATTTTAGATTCCGACATTGAAGAAAGGCCTTTATCTCACAATTTTGTTTCATCGAAAGCAAACTGGGACAATCTGGATGCCGACCTACCACGATATGACAGTTTCGAACCAAGCAGAGAGAAAGCTTGAGCTATGCATGTAAGTAACGGTGTTAGCACATAATGTTGAGTCGCAGTCCAGTGCAAACACGCTTGTATTTGTGTACATTTTTGTTTAACTCAAATTGAGAAGGTCTTTTTCAATGGATGATGTATTAGAGGGAATTGGGCGTTTTTTTCTGCAGCTGCTTAAATGGATTTTTGTTGATGCTATTTTGGAATTTTTTATTCGAGGCATTGGATACATTAACCTAAAACTGATTACATTTGGAAAATACCCAAGACAAGGAAGGGATGAAAATTACACAATTGTTATGGGCTTTGTTTCACTTGTCGGTATACTATTTTTGATTGCACTGTCCAATTAACGTCGTGTTTAACTTTTTAAAAAGGAAAGGATTATGACAATCAAGGCGAAAAAAATGCTGGGCTATGCTGTGGTAGCATTACTGCTTGGTGGTTTAGGGCTCTATGCATCAATGGAAGACTACCAAAAGCAGAACATGGTTGCATTATTCAGCCAAACCTTTTCTTGAAGTTAGAAATGCTTGCAACAGCCAGTGCCAAAAAGAGCACAGTGAACAACCCGCTCGAAAATTGAATAAAATTTTATATAAAGGAACGTTATTAAAATGGACTCTAGTGCAATAACGCTTTCACAATACGTTAAAAGACGCACTGGGGTGCCGCTAGGTTCAAAGCATTCAATGAGAAATATGCTTTACCGTGCGTTGGGCGCAAAGTCTTTCCCGTTGTTTTGGCACTATTGGAACCCTATTTGGAGCTATTATTTATCCCGAAATGTAATGAGGCCACTCAATCAAATATTGCCTAACACACTTGCTGTGTTGGTTACATTTCTTGTCAGTGGCGCTTTACATGATGTTGCGGTGTCTCTTGTTAAGCTGAAAGCGATTGTCTTTTTTACACCTTGGTTTGGTTTGATGGGGTTGGTTGTAATTGCCTTTTCTAAATTAGGTATTTCATATGGGCGCGCTGCTTGGTCTATAAGGGCAACACTCAACATGCTAATCATTGTTGTAAGCTTATGCACAACGTACTTAATAGAAGGTATGTATGCTTAAGCTTGTGTTAGAGCTAGGCTATAAGGATAACGTTGCGAATGGATAGCATTCTTCTACCTGTTTATGCGCACCTTACCTGGTGCACCTTGCTTTATGGGTGTCTTACGATTGCAAGAGCGCCAGCCATTTGGGGTTTAGGTTCAAAGCCAGATGGTTCAAATCCATTTGCACACATTCAGCCTAAAATCAGTGCCAATCTTTCTAATCAATTTGAATGGCCCGTTTTCTTTCATATTTTGTGTGTCATTCTGTACTGTTCGAATACGCCGATAAGCGCGATTTTACTTAGTCTCGCTTGGTTATTTGTGTTTGGCCGTGTCGTTCACAGCATAGTGCAAATATGTGGAACGAGCATTCGATTGCGTGGCATAGCATTTATGATCAATTTTGTTGCGGTACTGGCAATGTGGACAGTGTCTTTCCCTGTCTTATTTTGAGTTATTTGGCAAAAAGCAAGCTATGATAATACAAAGTATCGCGTACCGTTTGTCGCTATAACGTCTTAGGAGTATAAAAATGGAATTTGTTAAAAGCAGTGCAGTTGTCAAATATGCAAGTAGCTTGTTGATGGGCGTTTTATTTGCTTTTTTAGCGGTGAATATTATTGGTTTCGGCGCGGCAATTGCCATTCCCAAAGCGCTGTTAACACCGCTGGTTTCTTTATCTAGTACTTTTGGGTTTACACTTGTTAATACCATCACTATCGGAATACCCCTTGCGATAGCGTATGCATTAATCAGCGTATTAGCAAAACAATTTGAAGCTAGCGTAAACCACCTAGTGCTGGTATCTCCTTTTGTATTTTTGATGCTGTCATACCTACCAAGTGTACTTTTGCGTTCACATGATGTGGCGTATAGCCTTTCTTTGTTTATAGCTAACATCGCGCCCACACTATTACTTGCTGTATATCTCGCAAAAAAACAGCGCGGCCTATAGTACCTGTAATAGATTTCACGATTGATGTTTTCACTGTGCAGTAATAGATTTTTGCGGTATGTTTTTACTGCGCTTTGCGCTGCGACAATAGCTAGTTACCAATAATATAATCATTTACAGGGAGTAACCTTTGAAACTATTTACTGTTTTTATCGCACTCTTTTTCTCAGTTTCAGCACTTGCAGAAGGCTTTAAGACTGAAGAAGAAGCACGCCAATTTTCTGATAGATTACTTGATCACTTTGTGGCCGGAGAGTTTGAAGAAGGCTTAAATGCAGCCAAACCTTATTGGCCGCTTCCGCCCGTTGAAGTTGACGGTATGGCAAATCAAATCACACAACAATGGCCAATGATTGCTCAGCGTTTTGGTAAACCCTTGTCTAAAGAGTTTATAAAAAAGGAGCGTATTGGTGATTCGTTTATCCGATTCTATTACCTTCACAAGTTTGAAAAGCATGCTATTTACTGGCAGGTCGATTTTTATAAGCCTGTAGATATCTGGAAAATAAACTCTATGATTTTCTTAGATTCGTTAGATTTTCTATACGAAGAAGATAATTAACCAATAAAACAACACTGTCGTGTATTTGTCGGGCTATTTTCGTGCCCGACATTGTACAAATTCCCCTACTCTCCTAAGTAAGCACACAGGAGGTACGAAATGATTCTCAAACAACTAAGAATTAGCCAACGCTTGTCGCAAGAACAACTTGCACAAATGTCTGGTCTGAATGTCAGAACCATTCAACGTATTGAAAGTGGCGCGAATGCCAGTATTGAGTCTCAGAAATGCCTTGCTGCAGCACTTAATGTGGATATTGATACCCTTAATCAGGAGAGTTTGAAAATGGATAAACGTTCAGATAACTGGAAAGCGTTACCACTTTTCTTAAAAATATGGTTTGCAATTAACTTCTTAAAGTTAAACCCTGCTAGAGCTACCGCAGTGCGTATCGAGGTGACTTGCCACATCTTTGGATTTTGCTTTTGCTGTTTCGGCTTTATTAACGAACCATCGTTAGCTGGAGGGCTTTTGATGTTAGCAACAGCTTACCTATTTACCTTACTTAAATGGCAAGGTGACAAATACCAAATCTGGCATACCACCTTGCAGCAATAAGTTTGAAAAACGAAACCACTTTGCTAAAGTGAATGCTGTGCAGTCTTACCCTTACTACACAACAGTTGAGTGTACGGTATGCGCAGCACGGTTTTTCAAGTTTAGATAATACGCATAAATTCAAGGAGCGAATAATGAAGTATGCCTTTTTAGCATCAGTCTTTACCCTATTGTCATTCAATGTGTACGCCGTAGATGTTTTTGGTGCAGTTGAAATTACACACTTATCGCCTGAGAAAGCAGAGCGTATATGGGAAAGAGAAAAGCAGGTGATGCCGCGCTACCCTAAAGCCATGGCAATGAAAAGTGTTCGTGGATGTAGCGTCTTTAAGTTTGATGTAACAGAAGAAGGTAAAGTAAAAAACCTTGAGCTGGTATCTTCTTTGCCTGAAGCGAAGCACTTCAAACCGGTAAAAAAACTTATCAAGGGATGGGACTGGAAGGTAATTGAAGGTAAAGCTAAGGCGAATGAGCAAAAGCTAGTTAGACTCGATTTTTGTATGAACCGCGAGTCATCTGAAAGTGTTGAAGCACAATGCAAAGCCCAAACACAGCTTGCCTGCGAATAATATAATGTGGCAGCACGCTGTCACTACATGAGAGAACACTATGAGTTCCTTTTCAAAACATATTGCCTTTTCGGTATTACGTGAAGTTGCGGTAGCTAAACAGCTAGAACAACGCAAGCAATACCACGCCGCGTTTATCCACTTGGAAAATGCGCATGTTTTAGGACAGTCATCAACCCGCTGGCACGTTTACACCCATGCCTTAATGTTGAAGTGGGGTATAAAGCAACACAACTTTTCAGAGGTATTCGGTCAAGTTATTCGCATATTGGGCGCAGCAAGCAAAACCGCTTTTGGTTTAGTACCTGCAGGGAACACTGGCGGAAGCAATATTAGCCCGTTTAAGCGCTTACCTATTGCGCCAGCGCTGCAACGAAAAATTACGCGGGCGCAACAACACAGTGACTAAGCTATTCATAAAAATTGATGACCTTTCTGGCGGTGAAGTTATCGCGCTACTTGAAGAACATTTAGCGGATATGTTTGCTACCTCACCACCAGAAAGCGTTCATGCGCTAGATGTACATGCACTAAAAGCTGATAACATTACATTTTTCAGTGGGTGGATAGGTAAAGATTTAGCAGGCTGCGTTGCCATTAAAGCCCTCAATTCTAACGACTGCGAGCTTAAGTCTATGCGAACCTCAAAGACCTTTCGAGGGCAAGGCGTTGCGTCGCAACTATTACTTTTTGCCTTAGAACATGCGAAAATAGCGGGGTTTAGCTCGGTCAGTTTAGAAACAGGCACTCAGGATTATTTTTCTGCCGCCCGTCAACTATACAAAAAATTTCAGTTTGAAGACTGTGGGCCTTTTAGCCATTACACACTAGATCCAAACAGTCACTTTATGACCCGGGCCCTTTAGAAAATTTGGCACTTAGTTGCCACCATCGAGAAATTTATTATGTCGTTACCTCCTTGCCCTCATTGTCAGTCTGAATACGTTTATGAAGATCAAGCTCTGCTTATTTGTCCAGAGTGCGGTCACGAGTGGAACCCAAATGACGTAGAAGAGGAAGTCTCGGCTAACGATGCTAATGGAACGCCGTTGGTTGCTGGCGACAAAATCACGTTGGCTAAAGATCTCAAAGTTAAAGGTAGCTCTCTTATTTTGAAAATTGGGACTAAAGCCGTTATTCGTCACGTTAAAGAAGGTAAAGACCACCAGCTAGATTGCAAAGTGGATGGCGCTGGCGAAATGATGCTAACGGCTCAATTTGTTAAGAAAGCCTAAAAATTAGCAACCTCATTAATGATGGTGTCGGCCAGCAAACTGATGGCTTTTGAAGTCACTTTTTGAGGATTAACCAAACACACCCCCATATGACCGAGTTCTGGCAAGTCAGCTGAACTCGGTAAAATATGTAAACTGGGTGGTACTGAACTTTTTGCCAACACCGTAATACCCAGCCCTTCATTGATTGCCGTTTGGATACCATTCAGATCAGCAATGGTATACACCACCTGCCATGGTTTTTTCGCGGCGCT
The DNA here is from genome assembly GCF_028865455.1 of Alteromonas sp. 009811495. Lineage (NCBI taxonomy): Bacteria > Pseudomonadati > Pseudomonadota > Gammaproteobacteria > Alteromonadales > Alteromonadaceae > Alteromonas > Alteromonas sp. 009811495. Next base: position 530,485 of record NZ_CP113972.1, on the reverse strand, counting down.
AAGTAAGTTAATTGCGCGTTTACGATAGGTACATGGATTAGGTGCTGCAATAAGCGGTAACTTATGTGGAATGCTATTTACGAATCGCTGACTGCCCACCCACACCAATTGGTCGGTTGTAATGTAACCATCTTGTTGAGGGTCTGGGGTTTCTTGCAATGATAAAATCAAGTCAAACTGGCTTTTTAGTGGCTCGCTAAGCAAGTCTTTACTTAACGCGCAGTGCACTTCTAACGAGATTTCAGGATAGGTTTGTGTAAATCGACGAATGATCTTTGGCATCAAAATTGTCGAAAACTCGCTTGGGATCCCCAGTCGAATATTGCCGGTCACTTGCGGCTTGCCAAACTCTGCCATGGCTTGATCGTTAAGCGCTACCATTTTCTCGCCATAGGCAAGAAGCTTGCTGCCTGCCACTGTCAGCGACAATTTGTTCTTATCGCGGGAAAACAATTTTTCTCCTACCATTTCTTCTAATTTTTTGATTTGTAGACTGATAGCAGGCTGCGTGCGCTGAAGCTGTTCAGCACATTGTGTGTAGCTACCCGTTTGGGCAATGATCACAAAAGAGCGTAAAAAATCGATGGACAAATTTTTCATAGTCGGCACAAGTTCATCAGGCACACATTTAATAAAGTTATGATGCCATATTTTTTATTAATTTTATTTATTCTTTTTCGACTTCTACTATCGATTTACACAACAAGTAAGGCGTACCGACCACTGTTTCTCTAAAACAAAGGTCAAAGCGCTATAAAAATCGGGAGCAAGAATGAACAACCTAAACCACAACTTGAGCGACATCGACCCAGATATTGCCGAATTTATTGCACAAGAAGATACTCGCCAAGAACATCATATCGAGCTTATCGCATCGGAGAACTATACCAGTCGTGCGGTAATGCAAGCACAAGGAAGCCAACTCACCAATAAATATGCTGAAGGTTACCCTGCCAAGCGTTATTACGGCGGCTGTGAAGCAGTCGATAAGATAGAGCAACTTGCCATTGATAGAGCAAAAGCGTTGTTTGAAGCTGATTATGTGAACGTACAACCCCATTCAGGTTCGCAAGCTAACACTGCCGTTTACATGGCACTGCTAAACCCAGGTGATACCATCCTTGGATTGAGCCTTGATCATGGCGGACATTTAACCCACGGTGCCAAGCCTAACTTTTCAGGCAAGCTGTATAACGCGGTTCAGTACGGGCTTAATACTGAGACAGGCGAAATAGACTACGAGCAAGTACAAGCCTTAGCACACGAACATCAACCCAAAATGATAGTGGCAGGCTTCTCTGCATATTCACGTATTGTTGATTGGCAGCGTTTCAGAGATATTGCCGACAGTGTGGGGGCTTACTTGTTGGTTGATATGGCGCACGTAGCGGGCTTAGTTGCTGCTGGCGTGTACCCGTCACCGATTAATGCGGCGCATGTTGTAACCACCACAACCCATAAAACGCTTCGAGGCCCTCGCGGTGGTCTCATAATGTGTAAAGCGAACCCAGAACTAGAGAAGAAATTTAATTCATTAATCTTCCCTGGAATACAAGGCGGACCGCTGATGCATGTTATTGCGGCAAAAGCTGTGGCACTTAAAGAAGCGATGTCGGCAGAATTCAGAATTTACCAAAAACAAGTGGTAACCAATGCACAAGCAATGGCAAAAGTCTTTATGGAAAGAGGCTTCGAGGTTGTATCAAATGGTACTGACAACCATATGTTTTTACTTAGCCTAATTAATAAAGGGCTTACCGGTAAAGAGGCCGATGCCATACTCAATGGTGTTAATATCACCGTAAATAAGAACACGGTACCAAACGACCCACAATCGCCGTTTGTGACCAGCGGCATTCGCATTGGTACTCCGGCGGTAACATCGCGCAATTTTTCAGAAGATGACTGCATGCAGCTGGCTAACTGGATTTGTGATGTACTTGAATCGCCTAACGATCCATCGGTAGTAGCACGCGTTAAAGACAGCGTAGCGAGTATTACGGCAGCTCGCCCGGTTTACGCTTCAATCAGCTAAACCATTTCCAGCCAATAAAGACCAGCAGAAAGCCAAATAGGTAGATAAGCCCCACATAGCTAAGGGCTTGGACAAACCTACTTGGCGCTGCGTCTTGATGAAGTGCAGTTTGCTGCACCAATTTATGATTGAGCCATGCAAACACAGGCGTGGTAACAAACGCCAATGTCATGGCAAACCCCAACATGGCAAGTAACGCTGATTTAAAGAACATTACAATGACAAAACTGACTAATGCCATAACAAGCAGTACTGGCGTGACTAATGCGTTGCGCGCCTTTTTGTCGTTATTGCGCAACAAGGTGATAGCCTCTGCCACCACGCGTGCGTAACCGTCATACACGGTAAGCGCCGAGCCGAAAATACATAGAAAAGCAACGAGTGCAATTAGCCAGTGCGCCCATTGCCCTATGGTCGATGAATACATGCTGATGAGCTGATGCGAGAACCCGATGCCGCCTGTACTTAGTGGTGCATCACTACCGTATAAAATTAGCGCGCCTAAGCCTAAGAACAACAGCGCAAGCAGTGCTGTAACGCCATAACCTAAATTAAAATCAAACAGCGCTGATTTGGGCGTAACTGCCGTGTTAGTGCATTGGCGCTTTAACCAAAGCGATGTAATTGATGAAATTTCAATAGGCGCTGGCATCCAGCCCATAGTCACAACCAGAAAACCCAAGCTCGCTATAGTGTAAGGTGAAGGCGGGTTTGCTGGCACTTTGGTGCCGTCATAATTAACTAAGGCCACAATGAATACGGCAACCGTTGCTACGACGAGTACACCCATAATCGCTTTAGCAATATTGTCGAGCCCTTCGAAGTGCCCTGCCAATAAAATAGCTAAAATAAGCCCAAGCACTAGTGATGACGACAGCGTGATGGCCATGTCGAAAGGAATAAAGTATGACAATAAGCTGGCTGCAAATAGCAGTAACGCAGCTGAGTTCACGACAGATGCTAGGCTATTTAGCCCTAACGCTAAGCCCAGATAGCGCTTACCCATTTTAAGGTAACCTTGCTGCAGGGTTTGCTTTGTACTAATGGTGTAGCTTACGCCTGCTCTAAAAAAGGGGTATTTGAGTACGTTTACCAAGAGGATCAGTAAAGCCAATTGCCAGCCAAACTTTGCGCCAGCTTGAGTAGATGCCACTAAGTGACTGCCGCCTACAGCGGCTGTTGCCATCAGCACACCAGGGCCCAATAACTTTAACCATGCGATACATCGCGCATACAATGACAACTGAACCCCAGACTCCACCCTAACCTCTTGATGACAATGAAAAAGCCGAATGCCACCTTATCAGGTTAAACGCGAGCAGAAAAGCCGCTATACCTGTGGTGTAGTAGACAATGTCTAAAAGGTGTATAGCGCCCCAGTAAACATAAATGCACTGTTGTCACTGTAGTCTCCTCGTTTAAAGCCATCACCTTTGAAAAGGTAGGCCCCGCCAAGTGACAACCGCAATGAAGGTAAAACCTGATAGCGCCACCGCGCTTCTAACTGATGGCCGATGAAACTATCTACGTTTTGCGGTGCTTTGTTATACCAATACGCCTTGTAGCCCAGCAAAAGGTTATGCTGAGAGCCAAAGGTAGACACGCTTCGAAGCCCAACTGTTTTTAGGTTCCTACGTGGCATCCCTTGATACACATCAGTCGGGCCGAAATCAAAACGCCTGACACCATATAAACTATCGAAGTTTGAAATAGTATCGTCAGTAGTATCGTTATCGCCGCTAATGTAATCAAACTCAGCGCGTAAAAATGTGCTGTCAGTAATCTTCTTTCCCAAATAGCCAAATACCAAGTACGCAGACACATCTTTTTGCGTTATATCATCTGGCGCGGCAGTTTCATGTGCATGCCCTACCTGACCTATCAGTTCGCCGTTCGCTTTCCAGCCGTCTGCGAAAGCAGCGGTATAATCAACCGACAAGGTATATAAATCGCGGTTTCGAGTAGCCAGCGTGTCGCTATCATCTTCTTTAAACCAATAGCTCTGTAGCTTTAGATTTTTGTCCGCAGATGTTGCGTATACGCCAAATAGCTTTCGCTCACTAAAGCTTTTGTCAAACGCTCGCTCGTTGCCATCAATACTTTCGCTATCACCCGGTAATCGTGTTACGGGTAACAAGTACACACCATTGACATTCCAATCGAAAAGCTTGCCCTCGACAACTACACCATCGTAGCTGTTAGTCGCATTGCGGTAGATAGTTTTTGCCAATAATCGGCGGCTGCCATAATCAAGCTCCATACGTCCAGCTTTTATTGCAAATATGGCTAAAGCCTGACTAACGTCATCACTATTGGCTTGCGACACAAACGGTTTGTATGTGGCAAACATCTGAACTGGCTCTAACGTGTTTACCTGATTAGACGATAAAGTAGGGTCATCCTCATCAAGAAACGCACGCGAATCTCTTACCTCAAGTGTGGCGCTGATATTTTTGTAAGACACCTGTGTTGCTAAGATAAGTCGCGTTGATAAACGCTGATTACTTTGCGAACGTTGCTCTCGTTGGGCCGGAAAAATAGGGTTATTCAGTGACTCGTAACGCAATCGAAAAGAGCCCGAGACATCAACGTTAACCTCGTCATTTTTCGCGTATGCATGCAAAGGTAAAAGAAGAGTAAGAAGACAAAGCGGAATAAAACCAAAAGTGCGATGCATTAAATGCCAACTAATTTATACATAATAACAACAGTATATCGTTAATTGATGAATAAACACCGCGCTTTTTTACTCATTTTTACCCACGCTAACGTCGGTCATAGTTCACTTTTTTCTCAGGGTGCTGATAGTACCCTTCCTTCAACAAACGCTTAAAGCGAGTTAACTTTCCATCAAGTGTTAGCTCTTCAAGCCCTTTGTTGAATAACGACAAGATAAGCTGACTGTCGGTATCGCCTTTGGGGACTAATAGGTGGGTGGTTACGGTAGAAATAAATGGCTTAACAAGTGACACTTGTCTGCGCTCGGCGCTGGTAAATTCGCGCTCCAACAAATACCACCCCGTCAATTCATCAATAGGGAACACATCAATTTCACCGGCTATTAGCGCCTCGAGACTCTCTTTATCGCTCTTAAACTTAACAATGTTGTTGTTATTTTTGATAAAAGCCGATAGTTCGTCGTTGTATAAGTAGCCTTCGGTTATGCCCACTTTCTGCGACGCTAAATCATCTAATGTCTGCCAAGTTTTTAAACCAGTGTCAGTGTGAGTATAAAATACCAAGCTCTCAGCACTGATTGGCGCTGAGTGGTGAAACTCCTTTTCGCGTGATCGTACAAAGTTACCATACGACAATGCATCGTAGTCGCCACGCAGTGTTGCCTCTAACGCCTCATCCCATGGTAATGACACAAACTCTACTACTACGCCAGTTTCCAAAAAAGCGTCAGCAATAATATGATTGATATAGCCATCGTGCTGCATATCGGTTGACGTGTAGGGAGCGTATTCTGCAGTGGCTATTTTAAGCTTCATCCATGCATGTGCAGCACTTTGCATAGGCACAAATGCAAGAAACGAGGTCGCAAGTAAAAGTGTTCTTATGATCATGTTGAAATGCCCCTAAAAGTAAATACCAAGGTTAATGTTTAACCGATGGGTTGTTTCTTCTCTACCGTCTAAGTCGAGTCCTACTCCAGGGCCACCTGAAAACCACATATTCTTACCTTGAATGCTATCGACATACACAAACAATTTGCTCCAACCAAAGCTACATCCATTAATCCACTGTGATGAACGCTTGCCTGAGGCTTCCTGCCCTTTAGCTGCGCTAAATTCTGAATAACAAGTGACAGACTCTATATGATCAAACTGATAAGGCACTGAGTAAACGAAGTTTGCTGAATAAGTTTCACCATCGGCGGCTGCCAAGAAAGGAAAAGTGAACGCTGATAGCGCTATACGATCGTCAGCCTGCCCTTCTGGCACAGCTAAGTCGTATTCGTAATCAATATATTGCAACTCTACTTTTACATTTCCCTGAGTATGACGAAGGTGGACCGCGTAAGCGTTCATGTCTCCATCCTCAAGGGTATCTAAGTTAAGAATGTTACCGTATTGATAAGACACTCCGATATCGGTTGTCGCCCCCCGAATAAAGCTGGCTGAATAATTTGCGCGTAAGTTGTATTGACCATCTTCTTGGTTGCGATACTCACCGTCATCGGCAACATCAAATGAATATCGTGAAAACTTCGCTGCGTCGTTGTATTCGTCGTTCATGAAATACGCCGCTTGAAAGTCCCAGTCGCCGCGTTGATGATTTATCTTTATACCCGCGTCGTAGTCATCTTCAAAACCTAGGTAGTAATTGACCGAAAACCAGAAATTATTACTCGCAAAAGGCTGTAGACCAAACGGTGTTTGTGTAATGCCTGCAGTAATGTCTGTGCGCTCGTCGTAATGGTAGGTCAAATCAGCAAAACGTACGGTATTAAAGTCGACATTCTCATACCAGCGGTATTCAGCTTTGTAGCTAAACTTATCGGTATCGCCCGACACACCCAGCTTAAATGACTCAAATTCAAATCCATCTCTAAATTCTGGTAGCTGCCAGTCTTGATGACCGTAGTTAACCCTTGCGTGTCCGGTAAGGTTAAAAGGCAACTCATCTGCCCACGCAGTACTTACCGCGCAGAATGAGAACAAGGCCAAAGCAAATGCGGGGAGTAGCTTTCTCATAACGCTTCCTGTGTTTATTTGAGTGGGAACCCTTTTGTAAAAGCGCACTCTATATCTATCATGGAACGACATAGCTTAAGATGTATGAGCAGTGGTGCAGCTTGTAAAAATTCCCGCTAACGTAGTAGGTTGTACCACACTAGGATTATTCCTTCGGTACTTTGGTTACTGAGCAAACCTTACAAAAAGATCATTTGAAAAATGGAAAAAAGCGAAACTATTGCCTGCCACTTATACGACTATATTGAAATAGCCTGTATGTACCAGCTGCACGTTGCTGCCACGTTGAAAGACGGAAATACCGTGACAGGAAAAGCACTTAATACTGCTATAAAGCAGATACAGGGCGTTGCCCAAGAGTGTTTAATGATAGACACGGCTGACGATAAAGGCATTCACTACATTGTCATTTCCAAACTGACAACCCTTAGTGCAATCACAGAAAATCCACACTTCGACGTAGTACACTTTTAATCGCAGCAACGCTGCGCTAAAGTGCTCACGCTATTTCGCTTCGGTTTATTTTTGAGTATAACTATGACACAACACGTTGCTGCTATTACTTTTTTTGTTGATGATTACGACAGTGCCATTGCGTACTTTACTGACGTAATGCAGTTCACACTAACGGAAGATAAAGTAACCGGTGAAGATAGTCGATTTGTATTGGTTACGCCGCCACAAAGCAGTACCAGTTTACTCCTTGCAAAAGCGAATTCTGAAAAAGAACGCGCTCTCATTGGTTGCCAGGCTGCAGATAAGGTATTTCTTATTTTAAACACCGACGATTTTTGGCGTGATCATAAGCACCTTGAACAAAACGGTGTAACATTTTTAGAAACCCCTAGAGAAGAGGTCTATGGCACCGTCGCCATCTTTAAAGACCGCTATGGCAACAAATGGGATCTTATTCAAAGTGCGTAAGGGATACGGTTTATCTGTTGTAGAGGAGACATCTAGTGCACGCTATGAAGCGCTCAATTATTGCTGATATTGTGGCTGTTGCCGCTATTGCTCTGCTAATCACTACCACGTTTTACTGGATTGAAGCGCGTAAAGAGGTTATCTACTTATGTGACAACTTTACGCCTGGCGTGTCTAAAAAAAGTGTTTTACGCCAGCTAGATACGGCCAATCTTCTCATCTGGGACACCACCTTTATAGCAAATGGTAGCAAGGTTGAAGCGTATAGCCCCCTTCATTTAGGGTATATGCAGTGCAGTGTTCAGTTTAATAAACAAGACATAGTGGTATTCTCGATAGTCGAGTAAAGAGCTGTAACGAACCCTTTTGGTGCAACGTTTACATCACTGCAACACCTCATTCACTGGCGTGCTAAAAGTCGTAAAGGCAAACTTACCATCTGCTCGTGAGCGCCCTTAGTTAACTTTCCCCATTGCTGTAACCCTTTGTGCTGTAAACGTATAATTACGCTGTGTCTTCTTAACGCAAACTTTTTCCTATGCAAAAAATCAAACATAGTGTCATCGAGGATGTTTTCGCCCTGGTAAGCGCAGGCTTGTTTGTTGCGTTTGGCGTGTTTCTTTTTCAATCTCAAGATTTAATGGTAGGCGGTGCCGCGGGACTAGCGCTTTTGGGTACCTATGCCGTAGATATGAATTTCGGATTACTGTTCTTCTTAATTAATCTGCCGTTTTATACCCTAGCGTGGACACAAATTAGTAAACGGTTTACGTTAAACACGTTTATTTCCGTTACCACGGTATCGGTGCTGACTGAACAAATCCCAGCGTTTGTGGACATCAGCCATGTGAACCCATTTTTTGCGGCTGTGTTCGGTGGCATTTTGATTGGGGTCGGTATGCTTATTATGTTTCGTCATAGCTCAAGCTTGGGTGGCGTTGGCATTATGGCGTTCTATTTACAACAACGCTTTAATATTCGCGCAGGTACATTTCAACTTACCGTAGACACCAGTATTTTGCTTTGTGCCCTGTTCTTCATTCAGTGGCATTTGGTGCTTATCTCAATTTTGGCGGCGTTCTGTTTGAATATGGTTATTTCACTTAACCACCGTCCTGAGCGCTATTTTCCCAATCAAGTAGAAAAGCAGCAGGCACAAACAGTGTCACCACAGCATGATAATTTAGAGACCGACATGCACCCTCAAAACGGGTAATGGCGTAACGTCATGTAACTAGCAATGTTGACTAGATGAATAAAAATAAAAAGCCCGATGACACCTAGGTGCATCGGGCTTTTTTGTATCTCTCATTTGTATCTTTTAAACGTCGAAAACCAGTGACTATTGCTTCTTCTGAACGGGTCTAGACGGTCGACTTACTACTCCACGATTTACTCTAGGACGAGAAAACGAAGTACGCATACAAACCTCACTTATGAGTGTTGCTCAGCGCAGTTGAAGGTGAAACATTCACCGCAATCCTGTTACCAAGCATCAACAGTATAGACTCAACTGGTAGGGTTTCGTCTCATTCTTTTGGTGAATAGTGCTTTATAAAATTGTATATAGAGGGAGTGCAAAGTGGCATGCATTACTTAGATCATTGAAGGCTATAGACTTTTACTTTTGTCTGTAGCAACAATGCTTAACAATAATTAATGGTATTAGACTAAAGATATTTCACGATGCGGGGAACGCGCTGAGAAACGCGTGTCATGAGTTCGTAATCGATAGTACCTGCACATTGCGCTACTTCGTCAATGGGCACGTGCTCTCCCCATAACTCAACCATGTCACCAATTTCTACCTTTGGAATGTGCGTAACATCAATGGTGATCATATCCATAGACACTCGCCCCACTAAACTAGCCCGTTGCCCTTTTACCATGACCGGCGTGCCGTTAGGACAATGTCGCGGGTAACCGTCGGCATAGCCAATACCCACTGTCGCTATGCGACTAGGCTTTTCAGCAGTCCATGTTTGCCCATAGCCCACACCTTCACCTTGAGGTACATCTCGTACCGCCAAGATACTTGCTCGCAGTGTCATAGCTGGAAGTAGAGTAATATCGGTAAGTGCCTGCGTAGACACCTTACCGCCATATACGCCAAGACCAAGTCTATTCCAGCGACCATGGCTAGCCTGCCAATTTACGGTTGCGGGGGAGTTCGCTAAGCTCAGTGGTAAATTGAGTGGCAACACCACGCGCTCAAAAGCGCTTAATTGGCGTTTAGTAAATTCATTGTCCACATCGTCGGCACAAGCAAAATGTGTAGCGATAACGGTTTCGTCGCTAAGCAAGTGGCGATAGGTAGTGACAAGCTGAGCCACGTCGTCTAACGCAAAGCCTAGCCGGTGCATACCGCTATCTACTTTAAGCCAAATGTGCGGGCGCCTATCGGCAGGACAAGCCTCAAGCCATGCTAGCTGCGCTTTACTGTGCATAACCAAAATACAGTTATGTTGGTAAGCCATTTGACACTCTTTTGCTTGATGAGCGCCTTCTAATACCACAATAGGGGCTGTGATCCCGGCGTCGCGAAGCGCAATAGCCTCTTCAATTATCGCCACCGCAAATCGCGAAGATACATGCTGAAGAATACGCGCCACATTTACTGCACCATGCCCATAAGCGTCGGCCTTGACCACTGCCATAGATTGGCTAGCAGGCGCAGCGGCCGCAAGTTGCTTAAAGTTATGTAGAAGCGCATCGGCGTGGATAATAGCTTGCGTTTGACGACTCACAGAAAAACACGTTCCTTCAAAGGGTAACTAAACATGATAAACCGAAAGTGTATCATGAGTTGCTTAAAAGCGTGCCTATTCAATTGCCTTCACTGTTAAAGCCGTTATGCGTTATGCTTGGCATCTTCGCGCTAAGGGCTAAACAAGCCACGCATTCAGGACATTAGGGGTTTTATTCATGCCATCGGACTCACCAGCAAACAACTCGCTTCACGCACTTGCCCATTCATTGAATCGCATTGTTTCTGAAGGCAGAAACCCAGATACCCTCGATATTGATACCCTGTCTACTACAGACATTTTGTCGCGTATAAACGCCGAAGACGCCAAAGTGGCCAGTGCAGTGGCCACACAAATTGCGCAAATAGCAAAGGTAGTCGATGCCGCGGCGCACAGTATTCAGCAAGGCGGCCGTCTTATTTATGTTGGCGCTGGCACCAGTGGGCGACTAGGCATACTAGACGCCGTAGAGTGTAGGCCAACATTTAGCGTTCCAGACGATGTGGTAGTGGGGATAATTGCAGGAGGCGAGAGCGCCATACAGCATGCGGTTGAAGGTGCAGAAGATAACGTAGACGCCGGGCAACGTGATTTAGCGCAAATCGCATTAACACGTGCCGATACGGTGGTGGGTATATCTGCGAGTGGGCGAACGCCCTACGTCAGCGGTGCGTTAGCTTATGCTCAGTCTGTTGGGTGCGTAACAGGTGCCATAGCCTGTAGTCCTGATGCCGCTATATTTGAAAAAGCAGATATTACAATTTGTCCTGTGGTTGGCCCTGAAGCATTAACAGGTAGCACACGAATGAAATCGGGTACTGCACAAAAGATGGTACTGAACATGATTAGTACCACCACCATGATAACGCTGGGTAAAACCTACGAAAACTTGATGGTTGATGTGAATGCCAGCAATGAAAAATTGAAAGCTCGCGCATTGCGCATTGTAATGCAAGCCACAGACTGTGATGAAGATACCGCTCAGCAGGCGCTATTGGCATGTGATAACAAAGCCAAAGTAGCCATTTTAATGGTGTTAACTGGCATGAGTGCGAGCGAAGCGCATTCACAGCTACAAGACACCAATGGCTTCCTTCGAAAAGCGGTTCTTTCGTCAAAACAAGCAGCAAAGCAAGGCGAATAGCGTGATGTTGAATAAACACAACATTCGCCAACTTAGATGGGGCTTGTGGGTGTGCTTCACCCTGTTTATTACCGCAAGTTGTAGCAGCAATAACCTCGTTAAAACAACGCACATTGCTAGCACCGCTAAGCCAATAGTCGGTGCTCAGCAGTTTGACACTTACCTGCCCTTACTCACAAACAAACGTGTTGCGTTAGTGGTTAATCAAAGTGCGCTGGTAGAAACTGATACTGAAAATCCACACACCACGGCACAGCCCAACAGGGTGCATTTGCTAGACGCTTTATTACAACAAGGTGTAAACGTGCGCGCGGTTATGTCACCAGAGCATGGTTTTCGTGGTAATAAAGGTGCGGGTGAAAAAGTTGAAAGTGCAGTCGATAGCAAAACTGGCTTACCCATTTACTCGCTGTATGGCAAAACGAAAAAGCCTACCGCAGAAATGTTGCACGGCATTGATACCTTGGTGTTTGATATTCAAGATGTAGGCGTTCGATTTTACACCTATCTAAGCACGCTACATTATGTTTTAGAAGCGGCGCATGAGCAGAATATTGATGTTGTTTTGCTAGATAGGCCCAACCCCAACGGAAGGTTTGTTGACGGACCTGTATTGGAAAGCCCTTTCTCTTCATTCGTGGGCATGCACCCCATACCCGTGTTGCACGGTATGACCCTTGGCGAATTAGCTCAAATGATGTTGGGAGAACAATGGGTCAAGGTTTCCACTCGCAGTACATCATCGCTTACTGTAGTGCCTGTGAAGCATTACTCTAGGTATCAAATGTACTCGCTTCCTGTTGCACCCAGTCCAAACCTACCTAACGATGAGGCCATTCGCTTATACCCCACCTTGTGTTTTTTTGAAGGCACAGATGTCAGTGTAGGTCGCGGTACACACTATCCGTTTCAGCTTATTGGTCACCCCTCTGTGTCGTTAGGTAAAGCACAGGTGCCTGTTGCTGCCAATAACGCAGCCCCTTTCCCTAAGCACAACAATACACTTTTACATGCCAACATACTGATAAATGCACATGACACGCAAACGGCCCCACTGATTGAAGGGCTTAATGTCGAATTTTTGGTTAACACATATCACCACTTTATAACGAGCAATCGAGCGGACAACACCTTTTTCACTCGACCTGATTTTTTCGATAAGTTAGCAGGCACTAACACCTTTCGAATGATGATAGAAGAGGGAAAAACACCCCGTGAAATTCGGGAAAGTTGGCAAGAAAAAGTGGCAATTTTTAAGCAAAAAAGAAAGCCCTATTTGCTTTATCCAGAGTAAGAGTCGCGAAAATTCCACAACGAGAGACGCACAAACCAACCCATGTTAGTGAGTGCTCACAATTATTACTTAAAAGTGTTTCTTTTGGCGTTCAATAACTAAGAAGTTAACACTTACATACCTGAAAGAGCACATTATTAAAAAGGATTCTATTCATCCGACGTATCCCGTTGTGTAACGATACTAGACAACCTAGCTTCCATTTTTGCTTTTCGCGTCTTTAAAGATTCTCTGTCAATACGCTGTGTATTACTGAGCGCTTCATCGATGTCAGCAATAGATTGTATGAGTTGTGATTTCAACGCTTCACGGTTTGCAGCGTCTTCAGCTTTATCGAATATGACGTCTTCTGGCGCCTGAGTTCCTAATGAAGATTCGCTGTGTTTAATGTGATCTTTGCTCTTTGAGATCTCGGGTGTTTTAGCAATCATTTTAAGGCCATCAGGCTGGGGGCGCTGGTTTATAAAACCGGGAGAAACTATTTCTATATCCGCATTGTGTAGTGCGTCTAAAACACACTTATGTAACCTGGAGCGTGCACTCAGTAAACTCTTTACTTCTAGCAGTAGCCCAGACACGCGATAGCTTACCGAAAAGTCGCCTAGCGCAATTACCTGCACAAAAGGCTCTTTAAGCTCTGCGCTATCGGCCGCTTTTAGCAAATGCTGCTCAATGACGCTATGGTGAATATCGTAACCTAGGCTAATTTCAACACTGACTATTGCCCCAGAAGCACGTGTTACCGTTACCGGTGAATTCACCATCAACGTATTAGCAAAGGCGATGAGCTCTCGACTCTCTGTCTGAACTTCTATGTCAAGTAAACCCATTTCTGTTACGCGCCCGCTATAGCCCTCTACTTTGATAAAGTCGCCCACTTTAAATGGGCGATTTACTCTAAGTACAATGCCCGCCATTACATTGCCAACCATTGTCGTGGAAGAGAATGCGATAACCCCAGACACCAGCACACCAATTAGTGCTATTACTTGGTTGCGAGTACTTTCGCTTACGGGCAGCGCCATCGCTATTACTACAGCACCAACAATGGTCAATATAAGCAAGGTTACTTGCCGGGGTAGCTTTTGCTCACTTGTAAGGTGACTTTGTTTACCAAGCAAAACATAGTGAAGCACCGTCAATGTGCCGACCACAAAAACCAGTGCGATACACAGTGGCACGAAAACACGCAGCTCGCTGAGTAGTGAAGCGAATGAATTGGCTGTATCCACTTTTATTGTCCTTTTTGGTGCGCTATTTTGCTTTGTAAGTGTATGTACGTTTTTGAAACTATGCTGCTTTTGTTGCCTGAAGGTTATTGTGCCGACAGGGTTACTGGTGTACGTCCTTGTGCTTGTATTTTCCCCATCATAACGCGAACTAAGGCATCGAATACTTCACTTGTGACACTTTGTCCTTTGAAGTTTCCCTGCGAAGATGCGTCTTGTACATTAATTACGTAACTATAGGTTGCAATCGCAATATCTGTATATGGCCGCACCCGCTCAGCAATATAGGGCATGCGTAGTGGCACAAAAACCACTTTTTTCCCCGTATTTTTTGCGTGCTGCATTATTTCTTGCGCAAAATTATGCACTTGAGATTGCTTGGCTCGCTGCTTGACACTGTGCGAGCTATCTAACCCACCCAACTCATAATTTGCATGAAGTGGAGTAATATCTCCCACAATAACGACGTCAGTGTCGTTTACTAATCGCTTAATCATTGATGCGGTGGGTAACTGAACTAAAGGTATACACGCAAATTGAATTTTAGAAAGCACTTTCCCATTCCCAGCGAAATGCTGGAAAAGCGCATTTTCAAAGGCGATACAGCGAGCTGTATCAGGCATAAGCGCAAGTAACTTTTCACTGTTTAAGGGCAGTTTTTTGTGGCCGTATAGAACCGTAACCGACGCCTCAGAAAGCGCTTTCTTTATCTGTTCACCCTTGCGTGTTAAAGCACTTGCATTGCGTTTATCCAGATTCTCTTGAACTTCATTTAACCACCAAGACATTGGCTTTAACACGAACTGCTGTAATTCGAAGCGCTGCTTTGTTTTAGCAATGCGGTTAAGCGAAGCGTTAAGTGCATTTCTGCTTTCTTTATTAGAAAGTAACGCTTTAGTGACGTTATCAATTAACTGGCTAAACTGACGGATGTCGTTTTGATTTCGAATTGTGTAGGGCATTAACGCAATATCTGCCCCTGCATTAAACGCGTTGCTCATTGCCTCCTCGGGCGTGAAGAATTGCGAAATACCCGCCATATCAAGCGCATCAGTCACGATTAACCCGTTATAACCAAGCTGCGTACGCAATAGCTGCTTGAGGATTTTTTCAGATAGCGTTGCTGGCACAATTTGCTGGTTACCGTGTTTATCAACAAGCGTTGAACTATCTAGGGATGGATATTGAATATGCGCACTCATCACCATCGCGGGTACCGCATTGCTATTAATGATGTTAGCAAACGGAGCGACATCGCCTGCCATGGCTTTCGCTTTGTCATGCATAACCTTAGGTAGCCCACTGTGACTGTCTACATGAGTATCACCGTGCCCCGGAAAGTGTTTAATAGCGCTCAGTACACCAGTTTGTTGCATAGCACCTACAAATGCTTGGCCAAGTGCAGCAACGTGTTGCGGGTTTTCAGAAAAGCTACGCACGTTAATAACGGGGTTTTTCGGTTCACTGTTAACATCTACCGATGGCGCAAAATTAGTATTGATCCCCAACGGCAACAACGCATTGCCAATATGTTGTGCGACATTTTCGGCAAACGCAGTACCGTGTTTTTGAAACGTCGCGCCTATTGCCATATTACCTGCAAATGGTGGTAACACCGAAGGTGGTAAACGCGCCACTCGTCCTCCCTCTTGATCTACCGCGATAAATAGTGGAGGACGCCCTTTTTGAAGCATGTGCTTTTGCATTGAATAATTCAGTGACACTAGTTGTTTAGCGTCTACGATGTTCTCAGCGAATAGGATAATGCCACCGATATTGTGTTTGCTTAAAACGTCGAGTAATTCAGGAGGCATTTCAGTTAGTGGGGTACGACACCGCGTTGATGGCGTATTGTCTTGGCAGAAATAGCGAAAATCGAGAATAATTTTCTGCCCTATCCTGTCTTTTACGGTACGAAGCTCACTATCTGAAAGCTTGAGGTTCTCTATCTTACTTTGGGGTATCGCGTTCTGGGCCACCGCGTTTGGGGACACTGGGCTCTTGAACACTGAATTTTGGGCAAGCGCATTACTGCTAAATATGCATAGTAATGTTGCGGTGAAATAGCACAAACAGTGCGTGAATAATGATGAAAAACGTAAAGAGAATTGCAATGTTGATCTTATCCTTGGTAACACGGCACACAATACGGTACGCTACCATAAATCAATACGTTCCGGCACAACGAACTGCTCGGATAACCCTAAAATGCGCTGGCTTTCTGATATCAAAAATTTAATTAGCGCGTTTAGCCATGCCCGTTTAACAACACACTGATAATAAGATTGGAAAGAAGTATGGATTGGATGTCAGTCATCCCCCCACTAGTGGCAATTGCCGTTGTTTTTTGGAAAAAAGAAGTCATCTTGGCCTTAGCACTTGCCGTGCTGTGCGCTGAAACACTCATTTTGGTGAATGGTGATATTGCTGGTAGCTATATGGCACCTATCAATGCGATTGAGCGCGTTGTAGATACTGCCTCAAGTCCGGGAAACACCAGAGTATTAATTTTCTCTGTATTGGTAGGGGCGCTACTGGCCTTCATTCGAGATTCTGGCGGTGTAACCGCTACGGTCAACTATTTAGTAAATAAAGGGGTTGCTAAAAGTCGTAAACAAGTGGGCGGTTTAACCATGTTTACCGGCATCGCCGTTTTTATCGAGTCAAATTTAAGCGTGCTTACAGCAGGTATATTTGCGCGGGGATTATTCGACCGTTTTGGTATGAGTCGGGCGCGGTTGGCCTATATCATCGATTCAACGAGCGCCCCGGTATGTATATTGATCCTGCTAAATGGCTGGGGTGCTTTTATATTGAGTTTACTTGATGCCTATGAGCTTCCGGCATCGTCTGCCTCCATTTTATGGGGTAGTGTTGCGTTTAACTTCTATGCCATCTTCACACTACTCATTGTGGCTTACACCATTTCAGTAGATAAAGTACACGGCCCCATGCGTGAGGAAGAGCACGCCATGACTCGCACTGAAGTTACACAAAGTGCCGAGCCGGCCACCAAAGCTCGTTTTATGTTAGTGCCCCTTCTAGTGATGGTGCTTAGCATGGTGGGCTTTATGTTTTTTACTGGTAACGGGGTGTTGTCAGAAGGCAGCGGCAGTAAATCAGTACTTTACGCCACTGCGTTAGCAACGGCAGTTGCCTATGCTTTACTGCTTCTACATAAGCGGTTTACGCATCAAGAAGCCGTTGAAATAGGTTTTAAGGGAATGGGTGAACTGCTTCCACTGGTCACTATAGTATTACTGTCGCTAACACTAGGTAACAGTTTAAAAGTGTTAGGTACGGGCGTGTTTGTAGCGGGAATTGTGGGTGAATACCTTCCGCTAGTGCTTATTGTCCCTATGCTGTTTATTGCTGGCGCGATTATGAGTTTCACAACGGGAACCTCATGGGGCACGTTTGCAATATTGATCCCAATTGGTGTTCCACTTATTCAAAGTTTGGGGCTCCCCCCTTCGTTGGTAATTGGCGCGATTTTAGGTGGGGGCATATTTGGCGATCACTGCTCGCCGATTTCCGATACCACAGCGGTATCCTCGCTTGCGGCCGGATGCGACGTGCTAACGCACGTTAAAACTCAATTCCCCTACGCACTGTTTGCTGGTGCACTAACACTTGTCGCCTATTTTATTGCTAGCGTATTAATGATTGGGTAGCAGGTTACCCGCTCAATTTACCAGCTCAATGTCGTTAAAGGAGGTCAGTCATTGTGAAACGGATTAACAGAAATCTAAGGCCACTTTTTGCTTTTTTAGTATTAAGTACCCTTATTGCATGTTCACACTCGCCACAGGAAAAAAGCACTGAAGCCAAAGCGTCAACAGTATCAACGAGTGCTAGTCAACATGCTGTTGCTATGCCTGACAGTTACAGTGCCGATGCTGCAATGCAAGTTCTGCAAGAAGGGGGGAACGCAATAGATGCTGCAATTACCGCGCAGTTTGTTTTAGCGGTAACCCTACCTGAAGCGGGTAATGTGGGCGGTGGCGGCTTTATGACCATCAAGTTTGAAGACACTACTGACTTTCTAGACTATCGCGAGATGGCGCCAGAACGCGCGCATCGGGATATGTATTTAGACAATGAAGGTAACGTTAAGACCTACGAGTTATTATTTGGTGCCAAAGCATCAGGTATTCCAGGCACCGTGGCAGGCATGTGGGCGGCGCATAAGAAGTACGGTACATTGCCCTGGGAGCGGCTTCTAGCACCTGCAGTGGCACTGGCCGAGGACGGCTTTATTGTTCACGAGAAGCTGGCCAATAATATTGAGCGATACATTGCACGCACCACAGAAAAAGGCTTGGTAAGTAACTTCAACGACTACTTTGCGAAAGCTACTGCCAACTCACTGTTTAAGCAGCCCGAACTTGCCAACACCTTAAAAGCCATTCAAACAAAAGGTAAAGATGGATTTTATAAAGGAGAAGTTGCCAAACACATTGTTGACTTTATGCAGCAAAATGGTGGTCTTATCACTTATGATGACTTACTTGCCTATAAGGCAGTATGGCGCAAACCACTTCATCTAAATTGGCAGGGATATGAACTTGTTACCGCTCCCCCTCCTAGCTCAGGCGGTGTCGCTGTTGCTCAATGGATAGGTATGCTTGAGGCATTTAGCCAAACTCATGAATTACCCGCGCAAAACAGCGCCGAGTACATTCACATCATGTCTGAAATTGGCAAACGTGTATTTGCCGATAGAGCCGAATATATGGGAGACCCAGATTTTATTGAGGTTCCGGTGAATGCATTAACTCAACCTGACTACATCGTACGAAGAGCGTTGGACATTCAACCAAAAAGTATTTCTTCTACGGAAAATATCAAACCGGGACTAAAAGAAAGCGAAGATACCACTCACTTTTCCATTATGGATAAATGGGGTAATGCAGTGGCGAATACTACCACCATCAATCTTACTTTTGGTAGCGGCGTTGTTGTAACAGGCGCGGGCTTTTTGCTAAATGATGAAATGGACGATTTTAGTGCCAAGCCGGGCGTACCCAATTTCTTCGGTGCGGTAGGAGGGGATGCGAATGCCATTGAACCATACAAGCGTATGCTATCGTCTATGACGCCCACTTTAGTGACAAAAAATGATGACGTTGTATTGGTAACCGGTTCCCCTGGTGGCACTACCATTATATCGTCGGTTACACAGTCGTTGTTAAATGCATTGCTATACGATATGCACGCAGAAGCCGCCGTGAACGCGCCGCGTTTTCACCACCAGCTCTTACCAAAAGATACTATTCGCATGCACAAGGGGTTTGATGAGCACACTCAACAAGCTTTAACCGAGTTTGGCTATACCCTTGATGAGCGGCGTTTTGGTGATGTACATCTGATAAAGCGCACGCCAAGTGGTATTGAAGCCGCTTCAGAAAAAAGCGGCAGAGGCAAAAGTATCGTGATGCCTACAACAATAGCGCCTCTTCAATAGGCATAAATCGCGACGCTGCTTTTTGTAAACTTTCAGCGGTTAGTGTAGGAACGCCATAAACACTAACCGTTTTTCCTTTCTTTTTGAGAGTGTTCACTAGAATATCAAAATCGCCGTCACCTGATACCAAGATGACCTCGTCAACATCAGTCGCATGTTCAAGTGCATCTACTGTTATACCAACGTCCCAATCACCTTTTGCAGAACCATCACTTCGCTGAATGAAAGGCTTAAGCTTTACGTGAAAACCGATAGCACGCAGAATATTCTGAAACTCTCTTTGCTTGTTATCCCCTTTATCAATGGCATAAGCGAAAGCGAGCTCAATATCAGCTTCATTGCTTACGGCTTGCCAGAAATGGTTGTAGTTGAAATTGCGCTTGTATGCTTGGCGACAGGTGTAATACACATTTTGGACATCAACTAATACTAAGACCTTCTTCACGTGAAGCACGCTCCTGTGATTAACGGGTGTTTCATAATGCCTTTAATAGTTGCGTATTACGAGTCATTCTGCTTGTATAAAGTGTGATAAATAAAAATAAAAATAAGACAATTACAATGAACAAATTTATGCGTGCGCTTCACAATTACCTAGGGCTTATCTTGTGTATACAAATCGCCTTATGGTTTTTAAGTGGCTTGGTAATGGCCTATCTTCCCATAGAAGAAGTAAGAGGAAACCACCTGCGCAGTAAAGTGACTACCCAATGGCATAGCGCTTTAGCCAGCCCATCTAGCATACTTAGCACCCACAGTGAGAGTGCAACGTTATCACTTACCCACAGGCTAGAGGTTCAAGACGGAGCGCTTGTCAGTACGCCGGTTTATCAGGTCAAGGATAAAGACAAGGTTTACCGGTACAATGCGCTAGATGGTAGACAATTGATGTCTATGAGTGAAGACACAATCAAGATGCTCGCACTTGCTCAATATCGCGGGAATGGCAATATTCAATCGAGTGAATTAATAACCACACTTCCGCAAGAAGTGCAGAACCTTACAGCACCGCTATGGCAGACGGTATTTAATGACGAGTTTGACACTCACTTCTACCTTGACCCAAACACGGGGGCCGTGTTGAGAGTGCGCACTGATACATGGCGCCTGTTCGATTTTATGTGGATGCTTCACATTATGGATTATAAAGATCGCAGTAACTTTAATAGCCCGCTGCTTATAGGGTTTTCTGCTAGTGCCCTGCTTTTCACCTTAACAGGCATTGTGCTGCTGTATCATCGTTTCAAACCACGCAGACGACGCAGTATATTTAAACGAGGCGCGTATTAATAAGATTGCGTTGAGGGAAGGAAAAGCGTCCTTCCCTGATGGCAGGTAACGCTAACTAGCAAAAAGCTGCTTAATATCGGCAAAAGCCTTAAATTCTAGGGCATTACCAAAGGGGTCTTTGAAAAACATGGTCGCTTGCTCGCCGGGTTGCCCCTTAAACCGGATATAAGGCGCAATAACAAACTCTATGTTCGACGCTTCTAACTTTTCAGCTAAATGTTGCCAGTCGTCCATTGTAAGAACAACACCAAAGTGAGGGACGGGCACCGCATGATTGTCCACACCATTGTGCGACGGCGGCGAAGGCATTTGCTCTACACAGTGTGTTACCAACTGATGACCAAAAAAGTTCCAGTCTATCCATTGTGTGTCACTACGCCCTTTTTCACACCCCAATAACTCACCATAAAATGCATTAGCGTCATCTAAGTTTGTGACGGGTATTGCAAGATGAAATGGCTGAGGCATAACAACTCCTGTTACAAAAACTTCTTAAGTAACGATAATTTTAACTTTGAAAATGGTGCGTACCTAAAGGGTACATCAAGGGCAAACGATCGTTTCATTACGGTCTTCAAGTGACTGAACGTATCAAAACCGTGACGCCCGTGGTAGCTGCCCATGCCACTGTTACCTACCCCACCAAAAGGAAGTTCAGGGTTAGTCATAAACATCATGGTGTCATTGGTACACACACTACCTGAACTGGTATGGCTTATAATATGGTCGAGCACCTCATCGTTATCACTAAAAGCGTATAGTGCAAGAGGCTTTGGACGGTCATTAACAAAGGCAATGCCCTCATCAATACTGTTTACAGTGATGATTGGGAGGATAGGACCAAAAATTTCCTCTTTCATCACAGGGCTGTCTAGCGAGGGCTCAAGTACTAAAGTTGGTGCCATAGCAGGACGTGACTCGTCCGTATCGCCACCGTAGACAACATTAACGCTATCAAGGTAGCTTTCTAACCGCTTAAAATGACGATGATTAATAATATTGCCGTAATCGCGAGACGCTAAGGCCTCTTTGCCATACTGCTTTTTCAATTCTTTCTTAATGGCATCGATAAGCTTTTGTTCAAAACCTTTTTCTACAATGACATAGTCAGGCGCAATACAAGTTTGCCCTGCATTCATCCACTTGCCCCAAACTAGACGTCTTGCCGTAACCGTTAAGTTGGTATTCTTGTCAACAAAGCATGGGCTTTTACCGCCTAGCTCTAAAGTCACGGGTGTAAGATGACGCGCCGCCGCACTCATCACTATTTTGCCTACGGCTTCACCGCCTGTATAAAAGATATGATCCCATTTGCACGCTAGCAGCGCTGTCGACTCGTCCTTACCCCCTTCAATGACTTCAACACAAGACGCATCCATGTATTGTGGAATTAACTTAGCCACAAGTGCAGATGTTTCTACCGCTAATTCTGACGGTTTAAGCACTGCACAGTTACCTGCTGCAAGTGCGGCAATATAGGGCGCGAGTAAAAGCTGTAACGGGTAGTTCCATGCGCCGATAATTAAGACGGTGCCAAGGGGCTCTGGTTGCTGAAAGCTTTTTCCTGGCCACGCCACCATGGGTGTAGACACTTTACGAGGCTTCACCCATTTATCTAGGTGCTTTAAGGTATGATCGATATCAGATAACAGAAAGCCTTGCTCAGCGACCATCGCTTCGGTTTCGCATTTGCCTAAGTCTTTTTTCAGCGCCTGCAAAATATCATGCTGGTTTTCTTCCAGCATACGCTTTAGGGCCTTAAGCTGAGTTTTGCGCCAATCCAACGATTGTGTTTTGCCAGTAATATAGCTGTTATTCAGCTTTTGCACGGTATCAACAAAACACACACCCGATTCAACTGCATGAAGAGAAGGTCTATTTGGCATAAGAAGGCTCCAATGGCTTAAGCAAGCACGAAACAATTTACTTGGTATCTTATATTAATAGGGATGTTGGCCTTCAACGCAACTAAATTGTTAATTAATGTTTAAGCGCCGTGTTGTTTTGGCCGTAGTTTTCGGCGTAAGACATTGATTTTCTGTAGGGTAAGATCAATAAAGCCCAGCATATGCTGGGCTTTACAAATAATAAAAACAAACCTATTTCGGTCTGCGCGCTTCAACGCCTCTTAGGCGTCGTAAGGATGACGCAATACGATGGTTTCGTTTCTGTCTGGACCTGTTGATACGATATCAATAGGAACACCAGTAAGCTCTTCTAAACGCTTAATATAGTTCTTAGCAGCTTGTGGAAGCCCTTCAAACTCAGTCACACCAAAGGTGTTGTCTGACCAACCTGGCATTTCTTCATATACTGGCGTTACTTTTTCGTAACCGTCAGCGGCCATTGGAGGTACATCTTTTACGTTACCTTCAGCGTCTTTGTAACCAACACAAATTTGTAGGCTTTCTAGGCCATCAAGTACGTCTAGCTTGGTTAAGCAGAAACCTGTGATTGAGTTGATTTGTACCGCTCGCTTCATTGCTACCGCATCAAACCAGCCGGTACGACGCTTACGACCAGTAGTCGCGCCGAACTCATGACCTTTAACACCTAGGTGTTGACCCACTTCACATTCAAGTTCAGTTGGGAAAGGGCCAGAACCTACACGTGTGGTGTATGCTTTCACAATACCAAGTACATAGTCTAGTTTAAGTGGGCCAAAACCAGCACCTGTTGCAACACCACCAACAGTGGTATTAGAAGACGTAACATAAGGGTAGGTACCGTGGTCGATGTCTAAAAGCGTACCTTGTGCACCTTCAAACATAATAGGTAGGCCAGCATTGTGTGCTTTATCTAGCTCGTCAGTTACATCAACAACCATTGCTTTTAGGATGTCAGCAACGTCCATTGCACACTTTAAGGTTTCGTCAAAGTCTACCGCTTCAGCACCATAGTATTGGGTAAGCGTAAAGTTATGTACGTCTAGTACTTCTTTTAGCTTAGCTGCGAAGTCTTCTGCGTTGAATAAGTCGCCAACACGCAGGCCGCGACGGGCTACTTTATCTTCGTAAGCCGGACCAATTCCGCGACCTGTTGTACCAATTGCTTTCGCGCCACGTGCTTTTTCGCGCGCTACATCTAATGCAATGTGATAAGGAAGAATTAACGGACACGCCTCACTGATTTTCAATCGCTCGCGCACAGGAACGCCACGCTCTTCAAGCATGGTAATTTCTTTCATAAGCGCGTCAGGGCTAAGCACAACACCATTACCGATAATACAGGTAACGTTATCGCGAAGGATGCCTGATGGGATTAAGTGAAGAACGGTTTTTTCACCGTCAATTACTAGAGTGTGACCTGCATTGTGCCCGCCTTGGTAGCGAACAACATACTTTGCGCGATCTGTGAGTAGGTCTACGACCTTGCCTTTACCCTCGTCACCCCATTGAGTGCCGAGTACCACAACGTTCTTTGCCATGAATCATATGTGTAAGAAAATTAGGCGGGGATTCTACAAAATTCTTGCGCAAGGATCACCCCCTTTTCGAACAAAAATACAACGAAATCGCTATTATTTTTGAGCATTACATACAGGCCAACTAGCAAGGTCGAGTCCTGTATTTTTTATGCGCGCTGTAAGACATTAATTTTCATAGCATTACCAATCAAAGCCATGAAAAAAGCTGAACACTTGGTCTATTTACTACGTAAAGTACAAAAGTAGCATCACACCGATGATGACAAGCGTGCCGCCTATCTGTCTTAGCTGATTACTCGATTGCTGACTAATCTGCAGTAGATAATTTCGCCACTTGTTAGGGAACAGCAATGGCCCAATACCTTCAATTATGAGTACCAGTGCAAACGCCGGTAATAGCCACTCCATACTTAATCCTTTTTGACTATAGTGCGCTTAACGCGTTCAAGTTAATGTATTCCGGGGTATGGTAAAGACCAAGGCCGAAGCGCAATCGATTACCTCGGGAGTCGGTTAAGATCCCCTTTTCTTTTAAGGCCGCTGAAAGCGCTTGAGTAACCTTGGCATCGGCTAATTCAAACGTAAGAAAGTGGCCACGACAATGTGCATCTTTAACCACCAAGTTAGCCTCGTTCAATACGTCGTGCCCCTGCCGTTTAAGCTCATTGAGAAAATGCTGTTGCATTTGCATTACATAGTCATTGATGGTCGCAACGCTTAAGTTGTTCTCTTCAAACAGGCGCAATACTGCCCGCAGGCGATAAAGTGCTGTGAAATCCATCGTTGCACCGGCAAAGCGCATTCCATCTTGGCTGTATTGCACTGCGTCTTTACCCGCTATTTGACGCGGCTTGTCTAGATCACCAAATTCGGCAAACCATCCTGTATAGGCGGGACGAAGCTTACACCCTGTGGGGATGTGAGCAAAACACGCTCCCTCACCTGCTTGCGCATATTTGTAGCTGCCCGCTAAATAAAATGCGCGATGAGCGATATCACTAAGATCAGTTGGTTTTGCCATAAAGCCGTGATACCCGTCGATGACAACGATGGCATCGTCATTGGCTACGCTGTTTACAACATCATTTAGGTCATTGACGACATAGCCTGAGTTGAAAAACACGTGGCTGAAAAACACAAGGTCGGGATTATGCTGCGCTATTGCCGCTTTAAAGCGTGATGAAAAGGTATCAAATGGCTGAGTCTCTACTGAAATTAGCTCTATTGCGCCTTGCTCTTCCAAACGGCTTGCTTGGCGCTGAAAACTGTGGAATTCGCTATCGGTAGAAACAACTTTTATCGGCTTAGCGGTGTCGAAACAACTCATTATGCGATAAAGCAATTCATGTGTGTTTGGTGCAAACACCACCTGCCCGGGCGCGTTGGTATTTAAAATAGTACTGATGCGCTGTTGCAGTTCCGGCACTAACGTTTCAAAAAAATAGCCCCACTTATGATCGACATATTTAGCACTATCGTCCCAGTACTCAAGCATGGCATCGCGCGTACAATCAGGCCAAAAATAATGACTGTGGCAAGCGTAATGCTGCTTTGTTGTGTTGGCTGAGAGAAACCCCGTATAAAACTGCTGATAAGACATGGACAGCTACCGTGAAAAGAAAAACCGCATAAACCCTATCAAATTTGCGTCGCTCTCGCATAGTGTTGGGCAGCGAAGCGCGTGAGTTTGTCAACGCAAAGTGTAAATTGAACTGACCGCTTTGATGTACAAACAACCCAAAAGGTTTAATTTCTTATACCTATTACTACTGCAAACAACCCAAAGTCTGCTATACAATTACTTAAGGCGTATTAATATGGATACGCAAAGGTCTTTTGGCTTTATAAGGTTAACTATGCGCTTTCCTAAATACGGGAACTATTCTCTTGATATATCAGGCAATATGCTTGAAGTTTTTGCGACCGGCGCATGGAATTTACGCACAACAGAGCTATTTGTTGAAGAGATGCACGACATCGTCTCTAAATTCGATAACCAGCCGTGGGCTGCAATAATGGACGGCAGACGCTGGGTATTGGCCACGCCTGAATGCCAGACATGTCTGGCAGATGCTATTAAAGTCAATATTACGCGAGGCTTGTGCCGCTCAGCCTATGTGCTGGATGCGGGTATGGTAAAGCGCGCCCAATTAGAACGAACTCACCCTGCAAAACAACGAGATTTTGAAGTGGTCGGTTATGAACGAGAGTATTTTGATAAGTACTTTCAGGCGCTCAATTGGTTACACAAAGAAGGCTACTCGCCCATAGAGTGAAACCATTAAAACGTGGGAATAATTAAAAATGGCCTGCAATGCAGGCCATTTTGTATCTTGAATTAGTAAAGCAGGCTGTATACTTTTCGGCGGTATTCCGACTTTAGCGGATCGCCATCGGGCAATGCGTTCATCATGTCCATCATCAGCTTTCGCGCATCGCCAAAACCCAACTCCTTCTTTAATACGCTATACAAAAGTGCTAAGGCGTCTTGGGCCTTGTTGGCTTGCTGTAACTGTACAGCTAAATCAATTTTTAACTGAAGGTCATCAGGGTTAGCCTCAACGGCCGCCATTAATTGTCTAATTTCTGGCGTATCAGCCGCTTGCTCAGCCAGCTCAATTTTACCTGCTAGCGATTTATATCGAGAGTCTTGGTCAACAAGCTTAATTTCCTCAAGCAGTGTCTTAGCCACATCGATTGAACCTGTTTCTATATAACAATCGATAAGCATGTACTTGGCGTTCACGTTATCAGGGTTAAGTGAAAGCGCTTCTTTTGCTGCTGGTAAGGCTTGCGCATAATCACCAGCTTGAATCGCTTTTCCTGCCGTTGCCAGTAAGTCGTCTTCTGGATTTGGTAGGTATTTCGCAAGCATTTCTCGAATTTGTTGTTCAGGCTGTACACCGGCAAATCCGTCTACAGGTTGACCATTTTGTACTACCATTACTGTGGGCAAACTGCGAATACCAAATTGTGCAGCGACTTCTTGCTGCGCTTCACAGTCTACCTTGGCCAAAATCAAATGCTGACCGTACTCGCCAGCCAGCTTTTCTAGTATTGGCATAAGGTCTTTACACGGCTCACACCAGTCAGCCCAAAAGTCGATAAGTACCAACTTCTCTTGTGATGCTTCAACAATAATTTGCTGAAAGTTTTCTACGGTAATATCAACAATGGTTGCCTGATGATTTGCAACGAAATTTTCCATAACACATGCCTTTATATAATGCTCTTCTGGGGTGAAATATGGGGTATCAGTCTATAAAACTCAAGAGCGAGCCAAGATATCCTCACTTTGTCAGCTTCGCGACATTCTGTATAGACCAATAATGTTAATTTGCTGTTAACTAAAGCTATGTAATATATTTATAGATAAGAAAATAACCTGTTTGAACAGAATTCCTTATTAAACCGAAACCTCGCAACTACAAGGTGAACTATGAGTGTTAACAGCGAATCATCGACGCAATTTACGTCTTTCAGCGAGTTTTATCCGTTTTATCTCAAGGAGCACAGCGACGCAACATGCAGAACACTGCACTTTATAGGCTCGTGGCTAGTACTTGGAGTAGTAGCGCTATCTGTTTACACATCAAACTACACACTGCTTTGGCTAGTGCCAGTTGTTGGTTACGGATTTGCTTGGGTAGGGCATTTTTTCTTTGAGAAAAACAAGCCTGCCACCTTTAAATACCCACTTTATAGCTTCATTGGCGATTGGGTCATGTTTAAAGATATTCTGTTGGGCAGAATTAGCCTAAAAGGCTAACGCGTCTTCATACAACATAGTCTGCAACCTATCAGGTATAGCTGCTGCTTCGGCGCACAATCTTTACACAAATAAAAAGAACGCGATAAGGTTAGAAAATAACTATCGCGCTCGTACGCGTGTAAAAAAATAAGGAATGCAATATGTTGACGTCTCGACACGTTTCCCGATGGAGGCTGGTTAAATCCTCTATCGCCCTTTCACTTTTGTTATCTGCTTCTTCAGCAGTAAATGCCTTGCAAGACGCTGACAACACGTCTTCTCCGTCAACCTCTGTTAACCCTTTACAGTACGAAGACACCTTCAATTTAGAGTTCGTTGCCAATCCACAATTCATCAGCGATGACACGGTTATATATAGTCGACAAAGTATGGATATTATGACGGATGGCCGACAAAGTCGTCTGTGGCAAGTTAACATAAAGTCAGGAGAGCACCGCCCGTTTATTGCTGACGACGTCAGTTTGTCGCAAGCAACATTGTCACCCAATGGTAATTACATTGCCTACACCAAGTCAGTGAAAGGGCAAGCGCAACTGCACCTATATTATTTAGATACCAGACAGTCTGTCCGCCTGACCAATCTCACCGAAACACCACGACAAATCACGTGGTCAAACGACAGTAAAACACTTGCCTTTACCTTGTTTGATGAAGCACCACAAAAGCCGATTTTCACTGGTATGCCTGCAAAGCCGAAGGGCGCCAATTGGGCAGAGACTGCGACCTATATTGATGCAACACAATATCGCGGTGATGGCAGGGGCTATCTTCGCGAAGGGTATGATCAAATTTTTGTGCTCCCCATCGAAGGTGGTACACCGCGTAAATTAACATCGGGCAATTTCCCTAGTGGCGGCACACTATCTTTTTCTAATGATAATGAGTGGGTTTATTTTGCCACGCCACACCGTGAAGATTACGCGCTGCATCCGCTTGTTAGTGACATATACAAAGTGAATATTGAAACGCTGGATATTGAACAAGTCACCGCTATTGAAGGCCCAGAAGGTCGACCGTCTATAAGCCCTGATGGTAAGTATCTCGCCTTTACGCAATTGAACGACAGGAAGCTGTCTTATCAAAATAGTGACTTAGTGGTGATGGAATTAGAAAGTGGTGAGGTAACGCGCTTAACCACGTCGCTGGACCGTTCGTTAGGTCAATTTGTATGGCGACAAAATAGCCGAGGCTTAGTATTTTCTTACCCAGATAGCGGCGAAACTAAATTGGCTGCGGTTAATCTAAACGGTGACGTTAAGCCCCTTGATATTGCTATTGGAGGGCAAGCATTTGGACGCCCATATACCTCTGGCGATTTCGCAATAAGTAAAAAAGGTGACATTGTTTACACCACGGCTTCGCGCACGATGCCGGGTGATTTAGCCTTATATCGCAAAGGTAAGCAGGATAGCGTTCTTACCCATCTTAATGATGACGCACTAGGTCATAAGACGCTGGCAAAGGTTGAAGATCTTACGGTTATCTCTTCTTATGATGAGCGCGAAATTGATGCGTGGGTAGCTTATCCTCCCGGATTTGATGCCACTAAGACTTACCCACTCATTTTGGAAATTCACGGCGGGCCACATGCGGCTTATGGGCCTCACTTCGCCATGGAAATTCAATTGATGGCAGCAAAAGGCTACGTAGTGGTGTGGTCAAATCCACGAGGTAGCAGCTCTTATGGAGAAGACTTTGGTAATCTTATTCATCACAACTACCCCTCCAACGACTTCAACGATCTGATGGATGTTGTTGATGCCGTGGTAGCAAAAGGCAATATAGACACCGAAAACTTGTTTATCACAGGGGGTTCTGGTGGCGGTGTCTTGACGGCATGGTCGATTGGCATGACGGACAGATTTGCCGCAGCTGTGGTGGCAAAACCTGTAATAAATTGGGTTAGCTTTGCACTGACTGCTGACGCATACCCTTATTTCAGTCAATATTGGATGGCCGACAAGCCCTGGAACATCGCAGATAAACTGTGGAAGCGCAGCCCCTTGTCACTCGTTGGGGACGTTACAACCCCTACCATGTTACTAACGGGTGAAGCAGACTACCGCACACCAATTAGTGAGTCAGAGCAGTACTATCAAGCACTAAAACTTCAGGGTGTTGACGCTGCTATGGTTCGAATCCCAGGCGCCTCTCACGGCATTGCCAGTCGCCCGTCACGGCTGATTCAGAAAGTCGGAAATATTTTGGCGTGGTTCGAACGCTATGCGACGGCGCCAAAAGAGAAAGATTAAGCATTAGTTAAACGAAATAGCCGGGTTAGATAACCCGGCTATTTTTTGGTTTCTTGTACCCATCCCGCTTGGGCTGGGGTATTTTACGTACTACTTAGAAAGTCTTAATACTTTGCCATTTGGCGCATCTGTCAGTAGGTAAATCGCACCATCTGGGGCGACTTCAACGTCGCGAATACGTGCTTGGTTGTCGCGAACATATTCGAATTGCTCGCCAGGCTTGCCATCTTCAACTTCTATGCGGCGAAGGTGAGTAAACTTCAGTGAGCCTACCAAAATATCGCCTTTCCACTCTTTGAACATGTCACCGTTGTAGAACGTAATACCGCTAGGTGCGATTGACGGATCCCAATAAACCCACGGTTGTTCCATGCCATCCATGTGAGTTTTGTCACTAATGATCTCACCACTGTAATCGATGCCGTAAGTGATGACGGGCCAACCGTAGTTCGCGCCAGCACGAATAATATTGATTTCGTCACCACCTTTAGGCCCGTGTTCCATTGCCCATACGTCGCCAGTTTGTGGGTGGACTGTTACGCCTTGCACATTGCGATGGCCATAGCTAAATACTTCAGGCGCATCACCGTCTGTAAACGGATTATCTGTGGGAACACTTCCATCTCGATTGATGCGCACAATCTTGCCAAAGTGATTATTGGTGTTTTGCGCTTCTTGCATGTATTTATAACGGTCGCCCATGGTAACGTAAAGCTGCTTGTCGGCATCAAATACTAGACGGCAGCCAAAGTGAAAACCGTTGTCTACTATAGAGTCAGCGCTAAAGATGACCTCGACGTTATCTAGACCTGTCGCCGTCAATGTCGCTTTTGCGACACTGCTACTACTCCCCTTTTTACCTTCAACTTCACTTTCTTTGCTGTAACAAAAGTACACCGTGTTGTTGCTGCTAAAATCTGGATCAATGGCAATATCGAGCATGCCGCCTTGATTGTTCGCTACCACAGCAGGCACATTGGCTAAACGCCCTGACAGCTTACCCTCTTTAGACAATCGCTGAATACCACCTGCGCGCTCGGTTACCAGCAAGTCTCCATTAGGTAAGAACGCCATGCCCCACGGATGTTCTAGCCCTTCTGCAAGGGTAGTGACGGTAATGTCTTTATCGGTAACACCATGGTCGTGGTTTTCGTGAGCAAATGCTGATTGCCCAAGCGCTAGCACGCTGGTAGTCAGCAATACAGAAGAAAGTTTTGTCATTAGAAGCCTCGGTTTAATGTGCAGTAGCGCAGCATGGCTACATTCGTATTATTGTAATACGCGCGAGTATACAAAAAAGGGCACAGCTATGCTGTACCCTTTAGATAATTCACCTAACTATCGCGCTAAAAGCGCAGTTTTAGGACGATAAACCGTTACCTTATTTTGGCAACGTTGCACGAAGCATCCATGCCGTTTTCTCATGGACACGCATGCGATCACCAATAAGCGCGGCAGATGATTCATCATCAGCGTCCTGTGCTAATTTCAGTGACGCTCTGCAGGTTTTAACCACTTGCTCATGACCATGAGTAAGTAGACGCACCATTTCAATTGCTTCAGGTACACCCTCTACTTCTTCAATTGAGCTTAGCTCTGCAAACGACTTGTATGTACCTGGCGCTGCTACACCCAATGTACGAATACGCTCTGCAATCTCATCAACCGCCTGGGCAAGCTCAGTATAATGTTCTTCGAACATTAAATGGAGTTCGCGAAACTGCGGCCCTTCGACATTCCAGTGAAAATTATGCGTTTGAAGATAAAGCGTGTACGAATCGGCAAGCAGCTTTTTAAGCCCTTCAGCTACTGCATTACGGTCGCTTTCTGAAATACCAATATCAATCTTGCTCATGTCACACTCCTTAAATTAATTCAGAAAATGAATTAAAAAAACAAAATACAATTCAATTTTAAAATCTACATGAATAGTAACGTAGTTTTTAAGAAAAAGATTTTGCATTTAATTGATTGTGCTCATCGGCTTACTCAATGAAGCGTAGTACAAGCATCACAACGCGCTTCACAATACCCATCAACAGCCCTGTATTTTAATGATGGTGCCTGTCTTTTAATGGTGGTGATGATGACCTGCGTTTTCATCCTTTTTCACCGGTAATACAACGTGTAGTTCACGTTGCTCGTCGAAAGTCAGTGTTAGAGCAACATCACTGCCTTCTTCAAGCCCTTTAGACAGTCCTAACAACATGATGTGATAACCACCTGGCTTGAAAGACACCATGGCATTGCCATCCACGTTCACGCCTTCTGTCATTTCTCGCATTTTCATGACATCGTCTTGCATTTCTGTTGTATGAATTTGTGCATCACTTGCAACAGCACTGTCTACTGAAACCGCCGTCAGGGTAACGGGTTCGTTATTTTGATTATGCAAAGTAAAGTACACGGCCCCCGTTTTTGCCATGGCGAATGTAGCTCGGGCGTATCCGTCCATCACCATAATACCGGTTTGCGATTGATTTGATTCTGCTGATTTAGCGTGCTCATCGTTTTGGTGTTGATGTGCAAATGCAACAGACATTAAAGCTGATACAAAAATTGATGAGACAAGAAAAAGAGATTTAACTAAAGGGGGATACTTTGACATACATAGCGCTCCGATGTGCTTCGAAGTTCAGTGTACGTAATAACGCGATAAGAAAAAAGCGCTAAAAGAAAAATGGTGCCGACTGCCGGAATCGAACTGGCGACCTACTGATTACAAGTCAGTTGCTCTACCAACTGAGCTAAGTCGGCACACTAAATAAAACCGCTGCCTAGACAGCGGATGCGTATTCTAGCGATAAACGCGTTGGTGTCAACCTTTTAATCGCGTTGCTTCACCAACTAATTTTGGAAAGTATTCCAATGGCAAATATTGGCTTAATGCCATCAGCTTCTCACCTAAGCTTTCGTAGCTATTCGTGGTCACGTTAATATGGCCCATCTTGCGCTTCTCGCGCACCGATTTTCCATACCAGTGAAGATGACTGCCATCGATGCTGAGTAACTCGCGAGAAAAACTGCTACACCCAATAATATTCACCATAGCACTAGGACCAATAGCAGATGTGTCGCCTAGTGGTAAGCCGCAAACCGCACGAAGGTGGTTTTCAAATTGACTGGTTACCGCACCCGACTGACTCCAGTGCCCTGAGTTGTGTACACGCGGTGCAAGTTCATTAACAAGAAGTGTTTTGCCAACTTGGAAAAGCTCTACTGCCAATACGCCCACATAGTTCATGCCTTCTGCTAATTTAACAAAAATATCATGAGCTTGAGTTTGTAGCGCGTCATCAACGTCAGTTGCTGGAGCAACTGATACATGTAACTGACCTTGATGATGTAAGTTTTCAGCAAGTGGATAGGTGCGCACATCACCATTGGCGTTACGCACACCAATTAATGAAAGCTCTCTATCAAACGCTACCATTTTCTCGACAACAAGAGGTACGTTCTCAAGATCCAAACCGTGCAGCGCTTTTTTCAGCGCTGGCAAGTCTGTAGCATCGGCTAAACGCCATTGCCCGTAGCCGTCATAGCCATCGCGACTGGCTTTTAGGATCAACTTGCTTCCCAGTTGCGCAACGCAATCGTCAAGCTGATCTAAATGCGTCACAATCTTGTGCTCGCAATTAGCCACGCCCATCGACTCCAATAGCTTTTTCTCACGTACGCGATCCGCACCTACTAATATGCTTTCGATGTTTGGCATAAGCTTGTTTGTTTTCGCGGCGTCTTCTAATAAGCGCTCTGGAACATGCTCAAACTCGACAGTAAGCGCATCGGCACTTTCTAGTGCTTGCTCTAATGATATCTCTAACGGCGTCTTACTTACTGGATGCACAACAGTATCGTTGTTTACGTCTACAGCTTGAACGTCAATACCTAGAGGGCTTCCTGCCAGATACATCATTTGTGCAAGTTGACCTGCACCGTAAACTACTACTCTCATTCATCTAACTCCAGCGTATTACTAGAAGCCAGTACTGTTTCAGTTTGAGATTGTCTAAATGCAATAACGGCATCGCGTACTTTTTCATCGTGCAACGCAACGACCTGAGCGGCCAATAAGCCTGCATTTGCTGCACCAGCTTCTCCTATTGCTAGGGTGCCAACCGCTACGCCTTTTGGCATTTGAACAATAGAGAGTAATGAATCTAGACCGTTAAGGGCTTTTGATTTTACTGGGCAACCAAATACGGGCAAGTGCGTATGTGCAGCAATCATTCCTGGTAAATGGGCTGCACCGCCTGCTCCAGCAATAATTGCGCTAAAACCCGCTTCGGCAGCGCCTTCTGCAAACTCTACTAGCAAATTAGGAGTACGGTGTGCTGACACCACCTTCGCTTCAAATTCAACACCAAACGACTTCAGCATTTTGGCAGCCTGCTGCATAGTAGGCCAGTCTGAAGTTGAACCCATAACAATCGCGATTTTTGCCATCTAGAGATCCTCGGGGTAGGTAAAATGGACGACTTCGGAAAGGCCGCGATTGTAGCGTAAAACGGTTCAAAATCCCACCGCAAAGATTAAGGTAATACATGTGTAAACATAACCGCTAGGCATTTGAAAATTGATCTCAGTGCTACAACATACCCGTATTAACTAAACTTAATGTTAACGGAATAAAGGTCACCTCGCCCGTCGATTGGACTAAGGTGGCGCTGTGCGACTTGTAAGAAGGCGTACGGTCAAATGTGAGAAGAGGTGAAGCGATGTCCAAGCAGCATGAGCCAGATGTCATTGACGAGGTTATTGAAGAAGTGCATGACGTTGTCTCTGACTTTCTAAATAGAGAGGCTGCACCCGGCATTTTGTTGATGGTAGCTACTGTGCTAGCCCTCATTATTGCTAATTCACCTTTAGATACGCTCTATGACCAGCTTATTACCATGCCAGTGCAAATTTCGGCAGGCAGTTGGGCTATCGACAAGCCGCTTTTACTTTGGATAAACGATGGCCTTATGGCCGTTTTCTTTTTTCACGTGGGTTTAGAGCTTAAACGCGAGGTTTGCGAGGGTGAACTCTCTAACCCCAAAAATATTGTATTTCCCGCCGCTGGCGCAGTGGGCGGTATGGTGTTGCCAGCGCTCATTTACGTAAGCATTAATTGGGATAACCCAGTAGCCATTGCTGGGTGGGCCATTCCCGCTGCCACCGACATTGCTTTTGCTTTAGGTATTCTCGCGCTGCTAGGCAGTCGCGTGCCCACCAGCTTGAAGGTGTTTTTGGTGACGCTCGCTATAATCGATGATATTGGCGCTATTGTCATTATTGCTCTTTTTTATACTGAGCACATTACAATAGGGGCACTGCTTATCGCCGCTGGCTGTTTATTGTTGTTGTGGCAAATGAATCGCCGCAACGTCGTGGATATACCTGCCTATGTGCTGGTTGGCATTGTACTTTGGGTTGCCATGTTGAAATCAGGCGTACATGCTACGCTGGCAGGGGTTGTATTAGCTGCGTTTATTCCAATGCGCGACTCAAAGGATCCTTCCTATTCGCCGGTCACTCGATTAGAGCACAGCCTAAATGGCTCTGTGAGTTTCGCCATTCTCCCCATATTTGCCTTTGCCAATGCAGGTATTAGCTTTGGCAATATCAGTCCAGAAGGTATCTTTCACCCCGTAACCTTTGGCATCTTTTTAGGTTTGTTGGTCGGAAAACAAGTGGGTGTTTTTGTTTTCTGTTTCGTTATGGTCAAACTGAAAATGGCAAAGCTGCCTGACGATCTTAATTTTAAGCATATTTACGGTTGCGCATTGCTCTGCGGCGTGGGATTTACCATGAGCTTATTTATCGGCGGTTTAGCGTTTGAACAGACGGGTATTAATCAAATTTTTGATGAGCGCGTAGGTATTCTAGCGGGTTCACTCGTTTCTGCATGTCTTGGATACCTGGTGTTACGACTTGTTAGCGAAGAAAACGCCAATAAAGCCAATGGTGACGTTGCCTCAAACGCTAGCAAGTTCACGGGCAATACAGTCGAATAGCACCGTCTTGCGTATAGGTTTACTCAAATGTGCATTCATGCCTGCAGCTATGCAGGCATTTTTGTCTTCAGCAAAGGCATTGGCCGTTAACGCCACTATTCTGACTTTATCTTTGTTACGCCCTTCTTTTCTAATCAATCGTGAGGCACTCTGTCCGTCCATGACGGGCATTTGGCAATCCATAAGAATAATATCGAAATCGTAGCGCTTTTCAGCTTGTACTGTATCTGCGCCATTACGCGTGCGTAAGCATTTAATGCCCTCTGATGCGAACATATCCATTACTATTTCGGCATTAATATCGTTATCTTCAGCCAGTAACACGCGTAAATCACAAGGCAGAGAAGCAACCTTTTCAGGTTCATTGAACGCAATGCCATTACCCACCTCACAAGGAACGTAAAAGGTAAACGTAGTGCCTTTACCCACTTCACTTTCTACCTGCATGCGGCCGCCGAGCAACTCCACCAAACCTTTTGATATTGCAAGGCCTAGTCCTGTGCCACCAAAATATCGTGTGGTCGATGCATCGGCCTGTTCAAACTTATCGAAGATAAGGTGTAATTTGTTTGCTTCAATACCAATGCCTGTATCTGATACTGCCACATGTAATACCCCCACTTCGTAACTCACGTCTACGGTTATGCCACCGTCGACGGTGAACTTAATTGCGTTACTCAACAAGTTATTTAACACCTGACTGACTTTTCCAGCATCTAAATGAAGTGCTGAAGGTACAGAGGATGAAATTGATAATGCGATATCGAAACCTTTGCTTTGTGCCGTGTGCCTATACAACTCACACGATGCATCGAAAAGCTCCTGAACATTCGTATTCTCTGGGTCTATGAGCATTTTACCCGACTCGATCTTAGACCAGTCTAAAATGCTATCCAAAATCATTAGCAAGTTTACCGCAGAGCGCGAGATCGTGCGCGCTCGCGCCGCCGCATGCTCAGATAAATCATACTCTAGCAGTAGTTCACACGAGCCTATTATTCCATTCATTGGAGTTCTAATTTCATGGCTCATGTTCGCGAGGAACTGTGTTTTCGCAATATTTGCAGCTTCAGCTTCTTTAAGGGCGTGCGCCAAATGCCGTGTTTTTTCCTCGATACGCGCTTCTAGCGATTGGTTTAGCTCGTTTAATTCTACGTTTAAACTTTTTTCGTTTTGACGGGCTTTCTCCAAGTCATTAAATGCATCCACAAGACGTGTTTCTA
Source organism: Alteromonas sp. 009811495 (assembly GCF_028865455.1). Classification (NCBI taxonomy): domain Bacteria; kingdom Pseudomonadati; phylum Pseudomonadota; class Gammaproteobacteria; order Alteromonadales; family Alteromonadaceae; genus Alteromonas; species Alteromonas sp. 009811495. The sequence goes on along the minus strand of NZ_CP113972.1, from coordinate 492,982 downwards.
GACTCATAAACTCATCGTTAAGCGAGGATAGCTCTTGAATATGAAGCGCTCGACGTGGCACCTTTGCTGTATTGGCTTTATTGGGCTCAAACTCAGCAATATAGCGTACTAATCGACGAATAGGTGCGCCAACCATCTTCGCAACGATATAGCCAGTAAAGGTACCAAATGCAGATAAAACAAGCAGCAATACTAGGTCTTTCAATAAGTAGCCACTCATAGAACCAAGCAAAAGACGCTTGTTGAATAAGTAACTGACTTTCCAATCTACATTTGAAAGGTTTCCAGTAAATCTAAGCAGCACTGTCTCTTCGTTCTCGCCAATCACCTCAACTGGACAGTTAGGCTCACAGCCATAAAAAGGCGCTTTACTCAAAGGTTTCATGCCCAGTCCAGGGGACGCATAAATGACTTCGCCTTTTTGATCTTCTATCAACATCGAAAAACCACGTAGGCTAAGTGCGTCAATGCCTTGAAAGCTTTTCAGTGAAAGTGAGCCCTCAATAATACCCTGCGGTGTACCATTGCTATCCATCAAGGGGGCAGATAGTGCGATAATGGGGTCGTTTCCAAACCCTCTACCTTGAAATACATTGGAAAGGAATGGCTGGCCATTTTGCATGACCTCATAAAAATAGGGACGGTAGGCCACATTCGTTAAGCCGCTCACACGTGCCTTGTCCATCATATCTAGGGGGTACGCTTGGGTAATATCGCCTTGCGCATTGGTCACCAAAAACGTTAAAAACTCAGGGTATTCCTTTGCAAGAATTGCCATTTGCGCATTTGCAGCGTCATCTTGGCGCGCTTGAAAAGCGCTACTTGATAGCATTTGCGCCGCACCGGAAATGGCACTTTGGTGACGTCGAATAAAGTCAGACAGCTGATATTCAAGTACTTGAACACGTTGCGTCATATAGCTGTGGATCTGGCGCTCTTGTTGACGTTGGAACATGCTTACCGACAAGTAGATAACAGCCATGGACGCCACAAAAAAACAGCCAGCAAAAAAATAGCCAAACAGAAAATGTAGTGTTACGCGTTCAAAACGATACGATGTCTGTCGCTTTAATCCATGTAGCGCTAAGTAAGCAAAGTGCCCTGTAATAAGGCCAAATACACCGCTCACCCAAGTGACTAATACACCTGAAAATAAAACGTTAACGTTGTCACCATCGTACAGTGAGTGTTCTAGCACAAGTACAGGCAGAAAGACGATAGACCAAAAGCCTGCGCCTATTTTGATGACTTGCTTAAGCGACTTTTTGTAACCGAAAAGCGACAAAACAATTGGCAGTAATGTCAGGCTTTCTTTGCCAACAATACTTCCCTCGGTAAGCCACAGAGGCATACTAATAAGCAGGGCAATAGGAATTGAAACAAAAGGGGAAAAGCGCAGGGCAGCATAAACCGATACACCTACGCCAAATACGGCAATACCACTGCTGTCAAATGGAGCAGGAATCGCATTTAATGCGACGCCCACCAGACAAACAAGCAGTGCTTCTAAGACCAGATGCCACGAAAATGAAAAAGTGAAACGACTATTTTTCAACGCGTGCCTCCGGCCATTAGCTTAGTGCTTAGCCATATAATCTAACGTAAAGTTAGTGAGTAGTTTTACGCCCAACTTCATACCAGAATCGTCGATATAAAACTCTGGTGTGTGGTGAGCAGGGCTGTCCTCTTCAGATACATCAAGTGGCTTTCCACCCACCCACACATAAAGACCAGGCACTTGTTCTTGAAAGAATGAGAAGTCTTCTGCACCTGTCACTGGTTTAGACAAGAGGGTGTTTTCTTCCCCTGCTGTACGCTGCATGGTTGGTAACATTGCCTGCGTTAACTCAGGGTCGTTAAATGTAATCGGGTAATAATAATCTAACGGTAAGGTAAGCTCTGCTTCAGCCCCCATACTTTCTGCAATACCCTTCACTTTTCGCGGTAGGGCCTCGTAAATATGCTCACGCGCAGCTTTGTTCAGTGTGCGAATTGTCCCCACCAATTCAACTTCATTTGGAATAATGTTTGAACGGTTACCACCGTGAATTGAACCAATAGATACCACCGCGGCATCATCAATGACCTTAATTTCACGGCTGACGATAGTTTGGATAGCCATGATCATTTGCGCAGCCGTCACTACAGGGTCAACGCTTTTCCACGGATAAGCACCATGTGCTTGCTTGCCGTGAATAACAATTTTAAAGGGATCGACGGCAGCCATGGTACCGCCAGAATTATAGCGTACTTTACCAACGTCGGTATTAGCGCTGATATGAAGACCAAAAATAGCGTCTACATCAGGGTTCTTTAATACGCCCTCTTTAACCATAACCTCGGCACCACCCTTCTCGCCTGCAGGCGCACCTTCTTCAGCGGGCTGGAAAATGAATTTCACTTTCCCTTTAAGTTCACCCTTAATCTCAGTCAGAATTTTTGCTGCGCCCATAAGCATTGCCATATGCGTGTCATGACCGCAGGCATGCATAACTGGCACTTCTTTACCGTTGTACTCGCCCATTTGCTTAGAACGATACGGTAAGTCATTTTGTTCTTTAACCGGCAGTCCGTCCATGTCAGCACGAAGCGCTACTACAGGGCCTGGTTTGCCTGAATCTAAGATGGCAACTACACCGGTTTTTGCGACACCTGTTTGAACGTCTAACCCTAAGCTACGTAAGTAATTGGCTACATATTCTGCGGTTTTAAATTCGCGATTAGATAACTCAGGAAACTCATGAAAATGATGTCGCCACTTAATAACGTCAGGCTCAACTTTAGATGCTAATGCCTCAACATCAGCGCCGTATGCAAGTGAAGTCGATACAGTGAAAAGCCCTGCAAGGGTAAGCGATAGCAATTTCCGATACATATTATTGTTTCCTCTGATGTTTTGGACAGAGTAGATCATCTTGAAAAAGAAAACATCACTTATCACAGTACATAGCAATTTTTGCCACTAATGGTGGTTATATATTTGCGGTTATTTACCAATGCCAAAATACGCCATTGGCATCTACTTGGGTAGTAGACTGAAGTCTAGGTTAACTTTGTTGTTTTTGTTCTGGCTTTATTCTGCCTTTTTTATAGGTAAAAAAAACGCCACTAAGAAGTGGCGTTTTTTAAAATGTTCAAAAGTGCATTAGCTCTTTTGTCTGCGCATGGCGTCGAAGAACTCATCGTTTGTCTTAGTCATAGACAGCTTACTGATAAGGAATTCCATGGCGTCAATTTCTGACATTTCATGAACAATTTTGCGAAGGATCCACATTTTCTGTAGTTCATCTTGCGCAGTAAGTAACTCTTCACGACGTGTGCCTGAGCGGTTAAAGTCAATAGCTGGGAATACACGCTTTTCCGCAATTTTGCGATTAAGGTGTAATTCCATGTTACCGGTACCTTTAAACTCTTCGTAGATAACTTCATCCATCTTAGAGCCAGTATCGATAAGCGCAGTCGCGATAATTGTTAAGCTACCGCCCTCTTCTACGTTACGTGCTGCACCAAAGAAACGCTTAGGTTTGTGTAGTGCATTAGCGTCTACACCACCAGTAAGTACTTTACCTGATGATGGAATAACCGTGTTGTACGCGCGTGCAAGACGGGTAATTGAGTCAAGCAAGATAACCACGTCTTTTTTGTGCTCAACTAATCGCTTGGCTTTCTCGATAACCATTTCCGCAACCTGAACGTGGCGGCTAGCTGGTTCATCAAACGTTGATGCTACTACTTCGCCTTGTACAAGGCGGTGCATTTCAGTTACTTCTTCTGGACGCTCATCAATAAGCAATACCATTAGCTCACACTCTGGGTGGTTAGCCGCAATCGATTGTGCAATATTTTGAAGAAGCAATGTTTTACCCGCTTTAGGCGGAGCAACGATAAGACCACGCTGACCTTTACCAATGGGTGATGCTAGGTCTAGTACACGTGCGGTGATGTCTTCTGTAGAGCCATTACCACGTTCCATACGCAAACGGTCGGCTGCGTGAAGCGGTGTAAGGTTCTCAAATAAAATTTTATTGCGAGAGTTTTCCGGCTTATCGAAGTTTACTTCGCGGATTTTTAGCAGCGCAAAGTAACGCTCGCTATCTTTTGGCGGACGAATCTTTCCTGCAATAGTGTCACCCGTGCGCAAGTTAAAGCGGCGGATTTGGCTTGGCGATACGTAAATATCGTCTGGCCCTGCAAGATACGATGAGTCAGCTGAACGCAAAAAGCCGAAACCGTCCTGTAATATTTCTAATACCCCATCGCCAAAGATGTCTTCACCGCTTTTCGCGTGTGTCTTTAGGATTGAGAAAATGATGTCTTGTTTTCTGGCGCGTGCCATGTTTTCCAGGCCCATTTCCTCGGCCAGGGCAACCAACTCGCTTATTGGTTTATTCTTTAATTCAGTTAAATTCATACTGGTGGGTCTTTGTGCTTGAACTTCGCTTACAGGACTAATTGTCACTCTGTTCTAGTTTAGATTTGATATCACCCGGATATGGGCGTAAGCAGAATGCTGCTCGGATGAGCGCTGAAGAAAAGTTAGCACTATATTTAATCAACGTCCAGCGTTTTACTGCCGAAATGTTAATTATTTTGTTATTGATAGGCTCGTTCGATTCATGAATGGGCTTAAAACAAAAAAACCGGCGCCATTTTGGCCCCGGTTTCTTCATTGCGCAATTAATTATAGATTTTCGTTAAGAAACTCTGTTAATTGTGCTTTTGATAATGCACCAACTTTTGTTGCAGCAACGTTACCGTTTTTGAAAAGCAGCAATGTAGGAATACCACGAATACCATATTTAGGTGGAGTTTCGTTATTTTCATCGACATTCAACTTGCCAACTGTTAACTTGCCATCAAACTCGGTCGCAACTTCTTCTAAGATAGGTGCGATCATTTTACACGGGCCACACCATTCGGCCCAGAAGTCAACCAGTACAGGACCTTCAGCATTGATAACATCTGCTTCGAATTTATCGTCAGATAACTGGATAATTTTGTCGCTCATTCTTTTCTCCATTTTTGGTCAGTTGCTGATTTGTCTCAGCCCGACCATAAGTGTTATATAGAAACTGTTTTTTAATGCAAGCACTGATAAGCTATAAGCTATGCCTACTCACTTAACTGATACTCATTTTTCTGACCTGCCGATAAACGGCAAGGTTGTTGACGCCTTGGCGGCAGCTAATTTTTCACATTGTACACCAATTCAGGCGCTCGCTCTGCCTCCGTTATTAGACGGTCATGACATAGCAGGCCAGGCACAAACCGGAACCGGTAAAACCATCGCCTTTTTGGTAGCTACATTTCACTATTTGCTAAGCAAAGCAGAAAATGCAGCGAACAGCAAATCAAATGGCCCGCGCGCTATTATTATGGCGCCAACCCGAGAGCTAGCCGTTCAAATTTATAATGACGCCAAATTGCTTAGTGAGCACACTGGATTGTCACTTGGTTTGATTTATGGGGGCGAAGGTTACCAAAGTCAACGGGAAACTTTGGAAGAAGGGGTAGATATTATAATTGGTACGACAGGACGCATACTGGATTACTACAAACAGAATGTGTTTACGCTGAATAATATTCAGGTTGCCGTACTCGATGAAGCCGATCGCATGTTCGATTTAGGCTTTATTAAAGATATCCGTTTCTTATTCCGCCGTATGCCGCCAGCGGCTGAGCGTTTGAGCATGCTTTTCTCTGCGACATTAAGCTATCGCGTACAAGAGTTGGCTTATGAGCATATGAATAACCCGACACACGTTCAAGTAGCGCCAGAACAAACTACTGCGACACGTGTAACGCAAGAGTTATTCTACCCGTCTGATGACGACAAAATGCTACTGCTACTAACGCTACTTGAAGAAGAGTGGCCGGAAAAGGCGATTGTTTTTGCCAATACTAAAAATAGCTGTGAAAAGGTGACCGATTGGCTTACCGCTGATGGCCACCGCGTTGGCCTTTTAAGCGGCGACGTGCCACAGAAGAAACGTCTCGGTATTTTAGAAGATTTCACTAAGGGTAACTTGGATATTTTGGTGGCTACCGACGTTGCGGCACGCGGCCTACATATTGATGCGGTTACCCATGTATTTAACTATGACCTACCCGACGACGCTGAAGATTACGTACATCGCATCGGTCGTACCGGCCGAGCAGGTCAAAGCGGTGTAGCAATTAGTTTTGCTTGTGAAAAATACGCTTTGAATTTACCTTCTATAGAACAATACATTCAAAAAGCGATCCCGGTTACTGATTATGACCGCAGTGCATTGCTTGAAGATGTAACGCCACCAAAGCCACGCAGAAGACGTCCTCCTAATAATAGAAATTCGTCTCGACGTGGTAATGGACGCGGACGCGGCAAGCCGCAACAACGCAGCCACAAGGCGTAAAAGCAGTAAATGAAATAAGAGTGTTATATGCAGGCAGAACTTCAGCACGACGCACAGACCTATGGCGAGTATTACGCCGCCGTTGATTTAGGCTCTAACAGTTTCCATATGGTGATCGTTCATGTGGTTAATGGAAGCGTGCAAATTATAGGGAAAGTAAAACAGAAAGTGCGGTTAGCGGCAGGCTTAGACGACGCGATGGCACTGGATGAAGTTAGCATGGAACGCGGTTGGCAATGCCTGCAAGTGTTTTCAGAACGCTTACAAGATATACCTTCTTCTAATATCAGGATTGTGGCTACTGCGACGCTGCGCTTAGCCACCAATGCCCATGTCTTTATTCGCAAAGCCGAGGAAATCCTCAACCACAAGCTAGACGTTATTAGCGGCGAAGAAGAAGCTCGTCAAATATACTTAGGGGTAGCTTATACGTCGGCAAACCAAGGCAATAGCCTGGTTATTGATATTGGCGGCGCGAGTACAGAAATTATTATCGGCAATGACATGCAACCCATTCACCTAAAAAGTTTGGACATGGGGTGCGTCACCTTTATGGAGCGTTATTTTGAAGGTGGTAACATTACTGCGGATAATTTTTCCAACGCAAAGGCCGCCGCACGGGCATTGATTGACGAGGTCGCCGATGCCTTTTTGTGTTTCGACTGGGAAAACTGCTTAGGCGCTTCGGGCACACCTCAAGCAATAACTGAAATTTTGGTTGCTCAAGGGATCAGTGACGCCATTCGCTTAGATTACCTCTATCACTTAGAAAAACAGTGTGTGGAATGCGAACACATTAAAACTCTGAATATTGACGGCTTAGAAGACAATCGCAAAGCTATTTTTCCTTCGGGCTTAGCGATTCTTATTAGCTTGTTTGAAGCGCTTGAAATCAAACATATGAATATCTCAGGCGGCGCGCTACGCGAGGGTTTGATTTACGGCATGCTCGACAACATTAAAGAGAATGATCGTCGACAGCAAACCCTGAATCAAGCGATGCATCGTTATCATGTAGATACAAAGCACGCCAACAATGTAAGGCAAGTTGCTCTGACGCTTTGCCACCAACTGTGTGCACAGCAAAATATTTGCCATTTGGATACTGAAACCATTTTAGGTGCAGCTGCGCAGTTGCACGAAATTGGGCTTCACATTGAATATAAGCGACATCACGAGCACGGCGAATACATCCTTAGCCATATTGATTTACCCGGCTTTACGCGACTACAACGTGCAGCCATTAGAGATCTTGTTGCTCAGCATCGTTTGAGCGTGGACAAATCGCTGTTTGATAAATATCACGAAGACTATCGCCCCATGCTCAAAGGAATGTTGCGTGTGTTACGCATTGCTGTTGTCCTTTGTCTGCGACGTCAAAACAAGCATATACCAGAAGTGAGTTTGGTCTGTAATGACAGCAATTGGACGCTTACTTTCCCTGAAGGCTGGTTAAAAGCCCATCCTTTGATTAATGCAGAATTGGCAAATGAGTGCTGGCTTCAACATAAAGCTGGCTGCGAACTTATCTGCCAATAACCTAAGTGACTTATCCATAAAAAAGCCGCGAATAATCGCGGCTTTTTTATTGTTCTATAACGTTACAACCATGCTACGACTTAGCGAGTAGCGCCGCTGCTTTTGGCGCGAAATACGTTAATATGCCATCTGCGCCTGCACGCTTAAATGCCAAAAGTGACTCGAGTATAACCGCGTCTTCGTTTAGCCACCCATTAGCAAAAGCGGCTTGGTGCATGGCGTATTCACCACTCACTTGATATGCGAATGTAGGCACTTTAAAGGTTTCTTTACAGCGTCGTACAACATCAAGATATGGCATGCCAGGCTTCACCATTACCATGTCTGCACCTTCGTCGATATCCAGTGCTATTTCATGCAACGCCTCGTCAGTGTTTGCAGGGTCCATCTGATACGTCTTTTTATTGCCACCTTTAATGTTTGCAGCAGATCCGACTGCATCTCTAAAAGGCCCGTAATACGCTGATGCATATTTCGCTGAATACGCCATAATGCAGGTATTTATGTGACCGGCTTCTTCTAGTGCTTTTCGGATACTGCCAATGCGTCCATCCATCATATCTGAGGGGGCCACAATATCGGCGCCAGCGTCGGCATGTGATAATGCTTGCTTAATAAGTACATCGACAGTTTCGTCATTCATCACGTAACCCGATTCGTCTATTAAGCCGTCTTGGCCATGAGAAGTAAAAGGGTCAAGCGCAATATCCGACATTAGCATAACGTCGGGATAGGCCTTTTTAAGCGCGCGCATAGCCTGCTGTGCAAGGCCATCTGGATTAAATGCTTCACTGGCACAATCTGTTTTTAACGACATTGGGGTAACAGGGAAAAGTGCTAGCGTACGAATACCTAGTGCAACCCAATTTGCCGCTTCTTCCAGCAATAAATCAATAGATAGACGCTCTACTCCCGGCATAGAAGGCACGGCTTCTCTTGCGTTTTCGCCAGGTAAAACAAACACGGGATAAATTAAGTCGTCTGCTGTTAAAGTATGTTCTGCGACAAGCCCCCGCAGTGCGTCTTTAGCACGTAATCTGCGCATTCTGCGTAGAGGGAAAGAAGAAGATGTCATAGTTTGTCCTGTAAATAATCGTGTTTTACGTTGTTTCTGCCAGCTGCTTTTGCCTGGTATAACAATTCATCAGCATGCCTGAATAACACTTGTGCGTGATCTTCGTCGCGAATAATGGTGGTTGAAACCCCAGCACTTACGGTTAAGCCTATTTTCTCACCATTGTATAGTAATGGCGAATGTTCAAGGGCATCTCTCATCGATTCTACTACGTGTCGCGCACCTTCAAGATCCGTATTAGGCAATATAATGGCAAATTCTTCACCCCCTATGCGACATAAGTCATCGGTTGGGCGTTGAATAAGTGTCTGAAATAGCCGTGTAACGTGAATTAAACACGCATCACCACCATCATGCCCGTAGCCGTCATTAATTTGTTTAAAGTGGTCTACATCAATAATAGCTAGTGACAACGGAGTTTGCTCTCGTCTACTGCGCCGTCCTTCGGAACGCAGCCGCTTGTCGAAGTGACGACGATTATGAACACCCGTTAGCGGATCTATAGCATTAAGGCGTTCTAGTTCCTGGTTAACTTCCGATAGCTCTCTTAGGGTAATTTCAAGTTCAAGGGTGCGCTCTTCAACCTTGTATTCAAGATCGTCTTGATAACGCTTTTGAACCTCTAGCAAATTCTCTTTAGCAATATTGGCCTGCTTCTCTTGCTCTAGCGCAAACTGCTGTGCAGAAATCAGGTCTTCGCGGCTATGACTGTAATTATTTGCAAGAATAAGTGCCAGTATCAGTGTTTCCACTGCACCGCCAATGATAAGTAGGTTGTTTGATGAAATAGGTAACTCAATCAGATTTACGTTATCTAGGCTGGCACTCAATCCACTAACCAAAAGAAAAGCCCATGCAATTGTAAAATAGCGCGCCACGACAACGCCCTTTATGGCTAACCAAATGCCTAAACCAAGGGTATAAATGACTATGATGCTTAACAGCAGCAAATACACTTTTATCATGAGGTAATAAGGGAATATGAACCCCGCTACAATGTTTACCGCGCAAACCCAAGCTATGCTTTGCGTTATCTTGTCGAGCTTTACACTGAATTCTCTTATAGGAAGGAGACTACGTGTGAACATTGCTGCAAACATAATGGTCGTGCTTGAAAACAAGAGTAGCGCTTTGCTTTGTAGCCACGCATTATCAACCCACACATAGAGGTAACCATAGCCGTGGAGTGTTGCCAGTGTTAAGGCTAAGCTCAGTACGTACCCCGAGTAATAAAGAAACGACGCGTTACGCGCGGCAAACGTCAGAAAGGCGTTACTTACGCCCATCGCCACAAGCACGCCAAAGAAAATACCAAGAGCCAAGTTTCGTGCCGCAGAGTACGTAAGAAACTCTCTTTCTTCCCATATTCGCAGCGGCAGCCTAATTGTTCCTGATGTTTGAACGCGAATAAAAACACGTTGAGATTCAGCACTTAATGGCAGTGGGAACAATGGCGTTATGTGTTTGATAGGACGTAAGGTAATAGACTGGCTATCGCCTGCGGCGTATGTCGCAGCCGGTACAGTACCAATGCTACTAAAAATCCCTACATCGAGATGGTCAATTAACGGGTAATCGATGTGTAGTAAATAGCGTTGCTTATCACTTTCTGTTGGCGGTACAACTAACGAAAACCAGTGAACTTGGCTATTCATGCCTAAATTTACTGGTGAGGAAACGGATTGCCATAACGCGGGGGAAACACGAGTAATTGTTGAAAGGCTATAACTTTGGTCAGATTCGGTAAGATACGTTAACTGGGAAAACTGTGGTGTTTTACTTGCGTGTGGTGAAAGGCTCGACACCACAAAAATAAATGCGATAACGGCAACAAGAGTAATTGCGATAAGCCCAGCGTCATACCTTGGCACCGCTTTCATATTTATTCGCATACAAACCTACATCTACTGGAGTGAAAACAACTCACAAGTATTAGCATAACTGCAATTACGCAATATATCAGTCTCTAACTGCAGATACTCGCCTAATTGATTAGCGATATGAGGTAAAAACGCAGGCTCATTGTTGCGTTTACGCGGCCTTAGCGTTTTCGGAAACAAATAAGGCGCATCGGTTTCAAGCACCAATCTGTTTAGTGGAATGTGCTTGACCGCTTCTCTCAATTCAACGCCGCGCTTGTCATCGCACACCCAGCCTGTAATTCCGATATAAAGGCCCAGTTCGAGATAGTCTTGAACTTGTCTTTCATTACCCGTAAAGCAGTGAGCTATACCGCCTGCGAGTACAGGCATAAATCGGCGCAAAATAGCCATTTGCTGTTCGAAGGCATCGCGTTCGTGAAGATACACTGGCAGCCCAAGCTCCTGAGCAATAGTTAATTGGGTTTCAAAAACAGAAACTTGCGTGTCTCGTGGAGAAAAGTCACGATTAAAGTCTAAGCCACACTCGCCAATAGCAACACATCCTGGTTGCTGGGCAGCGCGCTTTAACAAGTCGTAATGATGCGGCTCTACATCTTTTGCATTGTGGGGGTGTACACCTATTGTGTAACACAAATGCTCTGGATATTGCTGGTAAAGCGCAGAGGCACGCTCCCACTCATTGGGATGAGTAGTAATAACCAGTAATTTAGTGACGCCTGCATCCTTGGCGTTATTGATTACGTCGTCGGCGTCAAATCGACTATCCAGAAGATTGACGCCAGCATCGAACCACGCCATCTACTTAAGGCGCTTCACTTTTATTCGCTTGTTAACACCTTCTACACCCATAAAGAATGCGCCAAGAAAGCCACGATCAATCGTAACCGTTTGGCCAACTTCGATATTAAGGTAGGTATCATCGGTTTGTTGCCACACTGAGCCGTCGCTAAATGTCACTACGTACTTCCCGCGCAAGCTCTTAGAAATATCCGTTATCGTTAACGACACTTCACTTAATTGGTTTGTTGGCTTCTTCTTGTTTTCTAAACCAAATTCGCTGGCCGGATCTGCAGGCGTGTTGGTTTGTGGCGCTTGCGCTACACCTTGTTGGCGAATAGCAGGCAACGGCTGCACTGTGCCCACAAGCTCGTTCGCACCGTCAAACTGGTCTAACGACTTGGCAAGGCGGTCATAGCACACCAAACGTTTAAGACTATTATCGGTACTACGGCATTTTTGTAAGGCTTCTCCCACTGTCTCAGCCTGTGCTGAGAACGCGCCAAAGGCGCATAGCATAGTGATTAGAGAAAGAGCGCGTGTTTTCATTTTTATTCCTTTCTATATATAACTGCTATGTGTTGTCAGGGCGCTGCTCGGGTTCGTCCTCATCAGACTTAGATCGACCTGCATACAAGCCGCCAACAATGACACCCACTTCAAACAATAACCACATGGGAATGGCAAGTAGGGTTTGTGAGATCACATCTGGTGGCGTCAGTAGCATACCTACAACAAAAGCACCTACCACAACATAGGGGCGCTTTGCGCGTAGGGATTTTGCGTCAGTGACCCCAGTCCAACACAATAAAATAATGGCAATCGGTATCTCGAATGAGACACCAAAAGCAAAAAACAGTTTCAGTACAAAATTAAGATAACTGGAAATATCGGTACTTACCGTAACCCCTTCTGGCGCCACACTGTTAAAAAAAGCAAAGGCAATAGGGAAAACCACAAAGTACGCAAAGGCCATACCAGCATAAAACAGCAAGGTACTTGATAACAGTAAAGGTGCGACCAAGCGTTTTTCATTGCGGTATAAACCGGGGGCAACAAATCCCCATACTTGGTACAGCACATAGGGTATTGCAATAAAAAAAGACAGTACCAAGGTGAGTTTGAACGGCGCAAAAAACGGCGACGCCACATCGGTTGCAATCATGGTTGCATTTTCAGGCAAGCTTTCGAGCAAAGGCAGTGCAAGCAACTGATACAAATCTTGCGCGAAGGCAGCCAAACACAAAAACACAACCAACACACTCAAAAGGGCTTTGAGTATGCGACTACGCAGTTCAATCAGGTGAGAAATTAAGTTGTTAGCGTCAGACATCTATTGTTTTTTATAAGGTTCTTGAACCGATTCAGCAGCTTTCTTAAGCTCATCAACACTTTGTTCAAGTTCAGGTGAAAGGTTTTTGAGCCCTTGTTGCTCTGCTTTTTTCAAATTTTCATGCAATTCATGCACTCGCAATTGATGCTCCACTTCTTGCTTAAAGCCAGTGGCAACATTGCGAACGCTTCGAATTGTATTAATAGTCGAGCGCATAGCTCCCGGTAAACGTTCTGGCCCTAAAATCAATAGCGCCAGCACACCGATAACTAGTAGCTCCCAAAAGCCGATATCGAACATTAGGATTTTTCTTTAACGTCACTCGATGTTTTAGCAGATACCGTGTCCGCCGTTGATTTTTCTTCAACTTGCTTGTTCTGCTCAAAGTCTGCGTCTTTGTCGTCTTCAGTTACCGCTTTTTTGAAGCCTTTAATTGCGCCACCTAAATCAGTACCAATACCTTTAAGACGTTTTGTGCCAAACAATAACACTACGATAACCAGTATGATCAGCAGTTGCCAGATACTAATTCCACCCATAAAAATAATCTCCCTTACATCAATTTCCACAGTATGCCATTGCACGGCGATGCTTTCACCTGAATATTTGTGACAACGAATAATCATTGACGTTTTGTTGATGAAGCGCGATGCTCTAGTAGTGAGTTCTACTCTACTCGCAGTCTGGTTTTTATTGCCAATTTAACAAGGAGTTAGTTAGCAATGCTGTGTATTGTGGCCGTTTGTTCTTCATTATTGTTGCTGCCTAATCAGGGTGTGGCTAGCGATAGTGCGTCGGTCAATAATCCAGATTATCAGATAAACAGCGCTCAAAATGAGGCAGAAAAGAATAATCGATGGTTTGATATCTGGCAGCGTAGTTTTACTGATTCAATGGATTTTACGGTCAAACAACTCGATGGCCTTTTTCTCGATGATGACGCGCGCGCGTCCCACAAACAGGCACGCGCTGAAGGCAGAGTTCAGCTTGCATGGGAGCCTCGCATTGGCATGCTCTCCGACACCGATTTGCGATTTAGAATAAGAGTACAACTTCCCGCGCTTGAAGATAGAGTGGATTTGCTGCTCAGCGATAATGAAGATGAAACGCAAGACAATACCATTCGCGCCGCGAGAAATACTGATAACAATGATCGGGACCGTACCACCATTGCACTGCGTTTCAGACCAGAGCAAGATTCACATTACTCTTTTCGTGTGGGCGCAGGTAGACGCGACCAGCTTTATGTAAAGGCCCGCTATCGCGATGCTTTAGCCCTGTCTTCTCAATGGGCAATGCTATATGACAGCGAACTTTACTTTTACTCACGGGACCGCTTAGGCGCAGAGACTGGCGTTGCGTTTCAATACGATGTGAACGAGAAGCACCTTTTCCGCCAGAACAATCGATTTTATTTTAGAGATGATACAAACGACTGGCTTTGGCGACATGAAGTGCACCATCTGTATTCGGTGGATGAACACAATGCGATCGTTCCCCATTTTATGGTTGAAGGACTCAGCCAGCCGAACTATCGCGTTGAAGAAATATACGCAGGAATGCGTTGGCGCAATAATACATTACGCGATTGGCTCTTCTTTGAAGTAGAGCCCTTTGTATTATGGTTACGTAATGAAGACTTCAAGACGTCGTACGGTGTTGCACTGCGCATTGAAGCCTATTACGGGAAAGATACCTAAATACGCTTATGGCTCGAACACCAAAAATGGTACATAGGCATAACCACAATAATTGTTACGCTGAACGACTGACTGCGCGGAACGTTTAAGTACATGAGTTGTGCCAAGGTGCTCCCACGATGTTTCTTCAGCGTTGCGACAAAGACGCATTACCTGCTCCCGCCACACACCGTCAGCGCTACCTTTTTTATTGGCATGGCGCGGTATTGCGTTATCTTGTTTCACTAAGTCGATATTTAGTACCCCTTCGCGAATTGTGCCTTTGCTGCCCGAGGGCACAAAGCTCGCAGAGCCGGCTATTATGCGTTTAGCCTTTTCTTTATATCGCGTTTCTTCTATGCGCCCTTCACTAAGGTCGACAATAAACACGCCACCTTTACCGATAACACTGAAACTAAGTTGATTTGCTTGCGTCTCAGGTTCGACAAGTAATGCGGTTGTTTCATCAACCCCAAAGCCAAATTGTTGCTGACTCTGTGCCGTCGCAGCGATTAGCCTTACTTCTCGGTCGCGCTCTGAAAAATGGGTGTCTAATAGACCGTAACGAAATAAGCCCAATCCACCCACAGGGTTAAGTGTAACGGCATTATCCAAAAGATGATTCTCACAACCACTGCCGTCTTCACAACGCTGGGAGACGGGTGGTACGGCGAAAACCCCACTGGAAAGAACACCTTCTGAGTCGCCACTTGTGAGCATAGGGATAGGTCGTCCATTTGCAAAACCACCAGCCTGAACTGCCGTACCTGCACTTGTGCCGCCGACAACAATGGCATCTGCCTTCCACAATGCTCGAAGATGAGTTAAAAAGGTACTCGGTTCACCGGTAGGTGTTGTAAGTGCGGCAAGGGTTTTACTTTGATCGCCGCCATTAAAAAATAATCCGTCGAGATTAGACAGCGTATCAAGTGCCAATGTTTCATCTAGACACCAAGCCGTTTGTTTTTCAGCACGCTCTGGGTACAAGCGCGCTTTGTCGAATAATGTAAACTGCGCCCTGAAATGGGGTAAGTTTTCACAGCCCTTGCCGCCCATATCGCTTACAAATTTAGCGTGCTGTAAGGCAGGTGTTAATGGTATCCACTCCACATCGATATCTGCGTTACTAAATACCCCTGTGTAGAAATCTACGGCTTCAAATGGGTCCCGGGATGATGCGGTGATCACGCCTACTCTTACTCGCCGCTCAACCCTCTTTTTGCGATGCTTGTCTTTTGCCGCTTGTAGAAAAGCATTGTATACATCAACCGACGCTTTTTCTTTGGTATGCGCAAGGGATACCCGCTCTTTAAGGCGCTCTCCCTTCGAATCTACCTGACTGACTTCTAATGAGTCCAAAAGTAAAAAATAGCTCGCATCCGAGAGGCTGCGAATGTCATCGTTGTGAAACCCTGCATCATTAAGGGCGTCAAACAACGCATTCTTCTTATACTGCGCACCACCCAAAGATGAATAAATATTCGATAATGATGAATACAAAATTTCATCAAATTTACCAAACTCAGTACTGTTCTTTCGGTATCTCGACAGCGACTCTGCATTAACTTCGTAGAGAGCATGTGTTTTCGCGTTAACAAAAACATGATCTGAATCGCAGTTTTTGGCAGACAGACTTGCACATGTCTTAAGCGCACCACCCGCCAAAATCAAATTAGGCGAAGCGAAAGAATAACAAGAAAAAACATATATATAGAAAAAACATGACAACTTAACAGGCAATTTCATGGGCGCCCTGCAGACACTGTTTAAAATGTTCAAAAAAGAGACTTTCATTTAATCCAACGGCGTATTTATTTGATTGACTTTTATTCACCGTAGTGTTAACTAATTATTAATGTCAACGGTTTCGTTAACACCGTTAAACACTATTTTACCCAGACGAAATGCATAATTCGTCACAGCACTGGTTTTATTCGATGATCAAGAAAGCTGCCAATCTTGGCAACTATCGCTATCAAAACTTTTACTTGTCGGAGTGGTTCGACGAGTAGCCTCCAAGCCCTTCAATTAATTGAAGCGGCCTCGCTGCGTCTTGCAGCAAATTTCTCTTTAATCAAGTGTTGAATCGCGCGTAAAGCGGCATCAGACCGTGCGTGTTATGGGAATTACAATAATGAAAAAATCGACGTTACTTCACAGAATCAGTGTGTCTGTTGGCACGCTCAGCTACCTATCTCTTTGTATTGCTGGTGCGGCGTTCGCTCAAGAACCCGTCAATGAAGACGAGACCGTTGAACGCATTCAGGTGACCGGTAGTAATATTCGCGGTGCCAATATGGAGGGCGCGCAGCCACTCACCGTTTTGACTTCAGATGATATTGCTCGCACAGGCGCATCAACCATTTCAGAGCTTATGCGTACGGTGACTCAAGCTCGCGGTGGCGTAGGCACGTTTGATACAACACAAAGTGGCGCAACATCTACATCAACCCCACCAGGGCAAGCGGCTGCGTCGTTGCGCGGAATAGGTCCGTCATCCACACTGACGTTAGTGAATGGGCGTCGAATCGCAGCCAGTTCATTCGCCGCAGGTACAGAGAACTTTGTTGATATCAACAGCATTCCAGCATCAGCGGTAGAGCGTGTTGAAATTCTTGCTACGGGTGCATCGGCAATTTACGGCGCAGACGCTGTGGCAGGCGTTATCAACTATATTCTCAAAGACGATTACGAGGGTCTTGAGCTTTCTACCAACTACGAAAACACCACGAACAGCAACGATCACGGTGTGCTGAATTTTCAAATGTTGTGGGGCAAGAACTTTGAAAACAGCAACCTCACTGCCTTTGTCGATTACTACGACAGAAAAGCAATTCGCGCAGTAGACTTTTCGCAGACCCGCGAGCCTATTTTGCAAAGTAGCTATTCATATCTTGCGAAAGGCCAACCCAACATTTACTTCAACAGCGCCAGAGACGGTAACGAGATGCCAGCACCTAATTGTGCTGACGAGTTAACCATTACCGAGTTTGGCGAAGAAATATGTGCTTACTATGCTAATGAAGATGACTATTTTGAAACGCCACTTGAGACCCTTTCTGGTGGCTTCACCTATACCTATCAAGGTGACAATCTAACCTGGCGTACAGACTTGCTGGCTTCACATACCAAATCAACGTCGTTTTCTACACCAGCGCCTATCAACCAAGTTGATGACGAAGAAGGCGCGTGGATAGGTGTGGACGCCCTTGATGTATTGGACGAGACAACGCGAAATAGCATTTTTGATAACCTATATGTTGACCCTTTTGATACGGTGGCCGGTCGTGAACTTGAGGGTTTCCAATACGACGCACGCTTCTCATCGCCGCGCACCGTTGAAATCGAGACAGATGCCATCCGTTTGGTGACCTCAGTACTAGGATATTTTGGTGACTGGGAATGGGAAGCCGGTGCACTGTATTCTCGCAGTGAATCAGAACAAGTTGCCACGCAAGGTATCTACAACCGTTATTTGTATACCGCAGCCGCCCACGGCGAATTGTGTGAGAATGGCAACATTGCCCAATACAACAGTGATGATGACAGCTTAAGCTGTGCGGGCAGTAACTTACTTTCTGCGTACAACCCATTCTTAGTGGGTGACGCCCAAAACGACGCTATTTTAGGCCTTACTCAAGCACGTCCGACGCGCGATGGTACCAGCGAAGTATTTGGTGTTGATGCTAAAATCAACGGAGAGATTGCTCAATTCAATGGCAACGCCGTTTTACTTGCAGCAGGTGTTGAGTTTAGACGCGAAGAAATTACCGATATGCCTTCCCTTGACTCTCAAGCCCGTGCAGAAAATGATTTTCTTGTCGACGTCTTTGGTTTTGGTTCAAGTGCATCTGCTGCCGATAGAAACCAGATGGGTATTTTTACCGAAGTATTTGTGCCTGTTTCTGACAAGTTCGATATTAGCCTTGCGGGACGTTTTGACGATTACAATGACTTTGGCAGTACCTTCAATCCCAAAGTGGGCTTTACGTATCGACCACTTGATAACCTTGTGCTGCGAGGCTCTTGGTCTACTGCATTTAGAGCACCTTCACTAACCCAAGCTGGCGTACAGCTGCGAACTACCCGTGCCTCGTTTGACTGTAGCGTTAATAGCGCAGTCGCTGATTTATATTGCGAAGGTCAAGGTACGGTGCGCGGGAACAACGTACTTGAGTTAGGCAACCCTGCTCTGCGCGCTGAAGAATCTGAGACGTACTCGTTTGGTTTTGCCTACAGCCCTACTGATAATACGCATATCACGGTAGATTACTGGACATTCGACCACGAAGATATTGTTGATACCAACATGACAGGCGTGCTCAACGAAGCGATTACCGACGCTTCACTGCGCCATTGCGGTGTATTAGACGAAGGTGAAATCGGCATCTCATATCTAGAAGATTTATGTTTGGTCACTGACAGCCAAGGAAACACCATAGAGGATGACGGTGCAAACCTTACTGAGATTTTAGATGCATGGGTGGCCTTTGATGACCCGCGCTTTGCAGAGCTCCCCTTATTCAGAGACCATATCTTATTGCTAGATAACACCGGTACTCAGGAACTTGAAGGTATTGACTGGAACGTTACGCACGACATTAACTTGTCTCGCGGCACCTTAGAGCTGGGGTTGTCTGGTACCCACTATCTTACTTACGATCGCAACAGACCGGGCTCAGATCAGATAGAGTCGCTCGCAGGCACATTCTTGTACCCTGAAACCGTTGCAACCGCCGAGCTTTTCTATGTTGAAGAAGACTGGTATGTCGGTGCTTACGTCTTCTATACTGGCAGCTACGATGATGACATTATCCGCTTGCGAGGTCGCGAAATCGACGAGCTAATAGATATTGGTGCGATTACCGAAGAAAACCAAGAACGAGATGTCAGCAGTTGGACAACGGTAACGCTTAGTGCAGGTTATTACTTTGACAACGCCGACATTCGATTAACTGTGGACAACCTATTTGACCGCGATGCACCAACTGCATATGGTTCTGGAAGAGGCTTTGATGCATATAACCACGACCCATTTGGTACGCGCTACACGCTTGCGTTTAGCTACTATTTTCAATAAGTGACACCAAGGGGGCGTAACGCCCCCTTTCATTCTCGGAGGTAAGGTTGCAACATTCACCTTCAACATCGCGTATGCCAGACGCATTTGTCATCTTGTTTTTTGTTATTCTGATTGCAGGTCTTGTTTCTTGGCTTGTACCTGCAGGTTCATTTGATACAAAAGACATTGTCACATCCTCTGGCGACGTAAAAACGGTATTAGATGCCGATAGTTTTACTTATAGTGAGACACATCACGGATTTGTGTTGTTTGACGGTTCTGGCAATACAACGGGGATCGCTAACTATGCCTTTGATGGTATGGTGTCAGGCGACAAGTGGGGTGCAGCGGTAGGCGTTATTGCCTTTATTCTTATTGTTGGTGGCGCCTTTGGCATTGTTATGCAAACAGGGGCTATCAATAACGGAATAATGGCACTGATAAACCGTTATCAGCACGCCGACAATTTACTGCTACCGGCACTATTTTTATTGTTCTCATTAGGCGGCGCAGTGTTTGGTATGGGTGAGGAAGCCATAGCCTTTTGTATCGTTCTGGTACCCTTAATGACCGCAATGGGCTACAACGGCATTATGGCCGTACTCGTTACCTATGTCGCTACCCAGATAGGTTTTGCTACCAGTTGGATGAATCCATTTTCTGTCGCCATTGCACAAGGCATCGCTGACGTACCTTTGATGTCGGGGCAAGGGTTTCGCATTGCAACGTGGGCGATATTTACTCTAGTTGGACTATTATTCACCCTGCGCTACGCGAAGAAACTAAAAGTAGTAAATACAAATAAACTCGCAAGTGAACACCCACACTCTAACACCATACCGAATGAAAGCGCTGTAGAGCCTGATGATGCGAAAACATCATTTAGTACAGTAGACAAGATCATTCTTGTTGCGTTTTTTGCCTGCATTATTTGGGTTATGTGGGGGGTTATTGTACACGCTTATTACATTCCACAAATTGCTTCACAATTTTTCTGTATGGGCATTATCGTAGGCGCTATTGCATGGTTTGGCGGTCGTATGCGAATGAACGATATTAGTGCCGCCTTCGTAAGTGGTGCCCAATCATTACTGCCAGCGGCGTTAATTGTGGGTATGGCAAAAGGGATTGTGCTGGTGTTAGGTGGCGACGATGTCACCACGCCTTCGGTACTCAATACATTGCTGCATCATACTGGTAGCACGCTGGCGCATACAGGATCAGTCATGAGTGCTTGGTTAATGCTGGTATTTCAAAGTATCTTTAACTTCTTCATTGCTTCAGGCTCAGGGCAAGCCGCCATTACCATGCCGCTTATGGCACCGTTATCCGACTTAGTTGGCGTGACCCGTCAAGTTGCTGTACTGGCATTTCAATTGGGCGATGGCTTAACCAACCTTATTATTCCTACCTCAGCTTCGCTTATTGGCTGCTTAGGCGTAGCTGGTGTTAGCTGGACAACATGGGTAAAATTCATCGCTAAATTTTGTGCATGCCTTTTTTTGCTCGCGTCACTCACTGTTATCACCGCCGTTCTAATAGGTTTCTCTTAAATGCTCACGCTGATTAAAAATGTAGAATGTTATGCACCTTCCCCACAAGGAAGTGTTGATATTCTTATCGCCAACAATGCAATTGCCCATATTGCACCTGACATCTCGCTTACCTCTTCGCTTGTAAACGTTATTGATGGGAGCAATCTTATTGCGCTGCCTGGCTTAGTGGATAGCTTGGTCCATATCTCTGGTGGTGGCGGTGAGGGAGGTTTTCATACCCGTACCCCGCAAATGTCGTTAACTGAAGCAACATTACATGGTGTAACAACGGTGATTGGTGCATTAGGCACCGATGCCACCACTCGCACTTTGCCTGACCTTGTTGCTAAAGCAAAAGGACTGAATATTGAGGGGATTAGTGCGTATTGTTACACCGGTTCGTATCACTTACCTGCCCGTACGATTACTGGCAGTGTTACCGACGATATAGTGCTTATTGATGCAATGATTGGTATAGGCGAAGTGGCGATTGCCGATCACAGAGCTGCCGAACCTACGGTGCAGGCATTGGCCGAAGTAGCGGCGCAAGCGCGCACTGGCGGTATGATTTCAGGTAAGGCGGGCATTGTTTATATCCATACCGGTGATGGGAAACGTCAACTTTCACTTTTACACGATGTGATTAACAATACCGACATACCCGCAAGCCAGTTTTATCCCACTCACATCAACAGAAATCAAGGTTTGCTAGAGGCCGGCATTGCCTGGACGCGCTGTGGCGGTGTTATTGATATGACCACAAGCACCAATGAACAGTTTATTGAAGAAGGCGAAATTCCGGCTGCTGATGCCATAGCATATTGCCTAACAAACGGCGTTACTGCACGGCATTTAAGTATGAGCTCAGATGGTAACGCGAGTTTGCCCGTCTTTGATGATAATGGCATGTTAGTGGGCTTGGAAGTTGGCAAAGTCGGGAGTTTATTCGACGCGTTCAAAGCGCTGGTTTTGGAACATAACGTTTCACTTGAAAACGCCATTCAAGTGGTCAGTACAACACCTGCGCGTATGCTGAAACTTCACCAAAAAGGAAAACTAGAGCCAAATAGCGATGCAGACATCGTGCTATGCAACAAGACAACCTTAGATATTGTTCATGTTATTGCGAAAGGCAAGCACGTTGTGGTCCAGGGTAAGGCCATTGTAAAAGGCACGTTTGAATAATTGTAATTGGAAACGCTAACTGAAACAGGAGAACGCTTAGCGAGGAGCCAGGCATTCTCTAAAAAGCAAAAAAGGGCGTAAACGCCCTTTTTTGTTATTACATACGGATTTGCGCTTAAGGACGAAGTGCTCTATCACCACGGGCTAAACCACATACACCAGTTCGAGAAGACTCAATAATTTCAGCGCATTGCCCCATAGTGGTTGCAAAAGCGTCGAGCTTATCCGTGGTGCCTGTAATTTCAATGGTGTAGTTGTTTGCATTCACATCAACAATGCGCGCGCGAAAAATATCAGCGTTGCGTTTCACTTCAGCGCGTACCGCCTCTGTACGCGTCGCTACTTTAATAAGCATTAGCTCGCGCTCAATGTGAGCACCTTCAGTTAAATCTACCACCTTGAGCACATCAATAAGCTTGTTTACTTGCTTCGTAATCTGCTCAATAACTTTATCATCACCATGTGTAATGATGGTAAGACGCGACAAACTCGCATCATCCGTTGGCGCCACACAAAGCGAGTCGACGTTGTAACCGCGCTGTGAAAATACACCTACAATTCGTGAAAGTGCGCCAGGGGCGTTTTCCATTAATACTGAAATAATACGTTTCATCAGGTTCGCTCCGTCTTGCTCAAGCGCATGTCATCCATTGCGCCATACTTAATTTGCATTGGATATACGTGTTCGTTTTGGTCTACTGCAATGTCCATGAACACTAGGCGATCTGTGTAACTGAAACATTTCTCCATAGCCGCATCTAACTCGTCGAGTTTATCGACTTTAATACCTATATGACCATAAGCCTCTGCCAACTTCACAAAATCAGGCATTGAATCCATATAAGAATGTGAGTGACGGCCCTTGTAAATCATATCTTGCCATTGACGCACCATGCCCAAAGCACGGTTGTTCAACGAAATAATCTTTATGGGTAGGTTGTACTGCAAACAGGTAGACAGTTCTTGAATATTCATTTGAATACTGCCGTCGCCTGTTACGACCACTGACGTTGAATTAGGGTGCGCAAACTGAACGCCCATTGCAGCGGGCAAACCAAAGCCCATCGTGCCTAGACCACCTGAGTTAATCCACTGGCGAGGCTTGTCATACTTATAATAAAGGGCAGCAAACATTTGGTGCTGACCTACATCAGAACTTACGTACGCTTTACCATCGGTGTGCTTGTACAAAGCTTCGATAACGCGCTGTGGCTTAATCACCTCTTCGCCTTGTGCATAGTTAAGGCACTGGCGAGTGCGCCATGTTTCAATCTGCTGCCACCAGTCGGCTAATTTGTCTTTCTGACCAGACAAGTCTTTCTTGTTTACTTGACCGAGAATTTGATCAAGTACTTTATCTACCGAACCCACC
Organism: Alteromonas sp. 009811495; assembly: GCF_028865455.1. Taxonomy (NCBI): domain Bacteria; kingdom Pseudomonadati; phylum Pseudomonadota; class Gammaproteobacteria; order Alteromonadales; family Alteromonadaceae; genus Alteromonas; species Alteromonas sp. 009811495. The sequence goes on along the minus strand of NZ_CP113972.1, from coordinate 469,147 downwards.
ACGGGAATGTGCGCGTTTACGGTTTTCGAAATAGACGCTGGGTCTATATCAACGTGAATAATGTCTGCATGAGGACAAAACTTATCGACATTGTTCGTCACACGATCGTCAAATCGCGCGCCCAATGCAATAATGCAGTCTGAATTGTGCATGGTTTTATTGGCTTCAAGCGTACCGTGCATACCCAACATGCCAATAAACTGTTTATGCGTGCCTGGCATTGCTCCTAGCCCCATAAGGGTACAGGTTACGGGAGCATTTAACTTCTCAGCCAATTCAATCACTTTTTCAGAAGCGTCGCATGCCACCGCACCGCCACCTACGTAAAGTACTGGACGCTCCGCTTTGAGCAGTGACTCAACCGCTTTTTTGATTTGCTTAGGGTGGCCCTTTTCGGTTGGGTTGTATGAACGCATAGTCACGTCGCTTGGGAAGACATATGGATGCTCCTCAGCCACGTTTACAATGTCTTTTGGTAAATCAACAACAACTGGGCCCGGACGACCGGTATTTGCAATGTAATATGCCTTGGCAATTGCTTCAGGAATATCCACTGCACGCTTTACTAAGAAACTGTGTTTTACGATAGGACGCGAACACCCCACCATGTCAGTTTCTTGGAATGCATCTTCACCGATGTGCATTGACGGCACTTGTCCCGATAGAATAACCATCGGAATAGAGTCCATGTACGCAGTAGCAATACCGGTAATGGTATTGGTCGCGCCTGGACCTGATGTGACGAGCACTGTGCCGGTTTTGCCAGTTGAACGTGCATAACCATCCGCCATATGGGCGGCTGCCTGTTCATGACGCACGAGGACATGTTTGACATCTTCTTGTGCGAACAACGCATCATAAATGTCTAGTACGGCACCACCTGGGTAACCGAACAAGTGTGTCACTCCTACATCTTTTAGCGCTTCTACCACCATGGCTGCGCCCGACATCATTTTCACAGTGCTTTCTCCTGTAATGGGTTGGGGTTTGTCAGCGTACGTTGACGATGCCCCGACTATAACTAAGGTAATAGGAAGATAAAACACTAAATTACGCAAAAGTGAGATATATATCCCAATATTCGCAATAATTAGGATAAATATTTCGACTTAAGTGTAAATTTGACAAATATTAGGATAATTATTTACACCAAGTTAACAATAGGGAGAAGATGTACTTGGTGTAAGGATGGTTAATCGTCAAGATCGATATCTAGGTCACTGTTATCGCTTATATCGTCGTCATCGTCAACATCTTCTGCTGCCGCTCGTTTTGAACCATAAATACTGGCTGTTTTAGGGCGATTGATACGCGCTTGATACTTAAGCCATGCTTTTTCTTGGGGCGTTGCTGGCTCGCGATGACCAAGGGCTGACTCCAAGTACTGTTGCTCCTCATCAGTCTCTGGCGTTATTTTTCCGTCAACGAGTGCGGCAAATAAACTGCCATGGGTTTGCAACATCTTTGCTTCGTTTATCGAAAAGTCTCCAGAGCGTGCAAACCCGTAAGGATAATTCTTTTTGTCTGCAAAGGGCTTTCTTGTAACTTGTTCTTTGGTGATCACTGACATCTTAACCTCTTCCACAACGAATATGTAATGTAATGAAATAGACTTCTGATCTAGCGCCTTAATCGCTTCACTCGTTATTCTTAGTTGTGTTTTGAAAAACTGTCAAACAGAAAAGCCACCATCGTAAAAACTTAATAAAACCGACGTATTTGTCCTCAATAAAAAGGCCGCTAAAGCGGCCTTCTTTTTTCATTTTTGATTACTTACGCTTTTCGCTCACCCATACGGTTATGGTGCCTTCAACTACCACAGTACCCGATGCATTATATGCTTTAACTGAAATAGGGAGATCACCTGGCTTCCATGCATCATCCGGTACTTCAGCGACGCAACGAATATCAGAATCAGCTTTAGCGGGATACTTCACTTCCATTCCTTTTGGGATCCAACGTAGATGCTTAGGAATTGACGCCTCACACATAAACCCCATCGCCATCTCTAGACCGTTACATATCGCTATAACATGAACAGTACCAATATGATTTTCTACTGCTCTACGTTTTTTAATGTGTACTTCACAAAAGTTGGGCTTTATATCGGTAATGATTGGCGATACGGTTCCAAAATACGGCGCACGGCGCGCGGAATACCAACTAAACAGCTTTTTGCCAAAAGGCAGCTTAATAAATTTGTTGTAGGTATTGAGTACATAGTTTTTTGACATAGTTATCACGCTGACTTAATAAAAGTCTCAAAAAGGTTAGCGAGTGCACTGTGACTTGCAGCGCAGCCAATCTGGTTAGACCAGTTGATTACTACATTAACATAATTGTTACGTTTATACAGCGTAATTAGGTGCTACTTGATGCCCAGTACTGTTTGTAATGATGCCGTATGTTCTTGGTAATGTTTCCACCGGCCAATAGAACGGGTATTAATGGGCTCCCTTACTTGTACTTTACTGGCGGTAGAAACGGGCAGATTGTTATTTTCTACCTCGAGACACTGTTCTTCCCAAGGCAGGTTGCAGAAGTCTAACAACGCTTTCACCTCTTCCTGGGGGTTATGCGCTAGGTCTTCGTAAGTCTGCAAGCGAATGCTGTCTGGATATCGCAGCGCAAAAGTTGAAACCCAGTGCTTAAACTCAAGATAGAGTTGTCCGATTACATCTAAATCATACGCATAGGCGTAATACGGGCTGTTTATAGAAAACAGTTGTCTGAAATTCCCCACGCAAGTATCCATTGGGTTTCGCATTAAACAGATGATCTTCGCATTGGGCAATGCACGTCGAATAAGGTCAATATAAAAGAAATTAAAGGGCAACTTGTCTACCAAGTGCTCACTGCCTTGCCTTAAAAATTGTGTTCGCTCGATATAGGTTTTGCCGATCGCACCTAAGTCGCTCTCATAAGCACTTACAATAGTTGGAGTATCGAGTACGCGTTGACTGTTCGTCCCAGTAACCTGCTTTACTGCGACACCAAAATCTTGTAACTCGCCACCAGAAGCCACTTTGGAATGGTGACTTAAGATTCGTTCGACCAATGTGGTGCCACTTCTTGGCATACCCACTACGAAAATAGGAGCGTCGCTACTTTCATTGCTAGAGGCAGTGGTTGTATCAAGGTGTTGATGCAACTGGGCAAATATAGACCTGTAATCTTTTAATGCGCTTAAACTTCGTTGACGGTGTGGCACTTTAGCATGGGCAAGTGCCTTATAGGCGTTATCATAGTCTTTGATTGCTTCAAACTCTTTTGCCAGCGCGTGGCCAATATGAAGTCTCCCTTCAGCGTTATCTTTAACCTTTTCGGCAAGACCATTCAATCGCGCTAAATGGTTACTTTCTTTATTTACCCCACCTAAATCAGAGAGTGCAAAATGCGCTTGGTAAAAATCTGGCGCGAGCGTAATCGCACGCTCAAAGTGTTTTCTTGCAACATTAAAATGGCCCGCAAATTTCGCGCTTACTGCAAAGTTATAATTGAACTGCGCGTTATCAGGTGCCAACTCAAGGGCTTTTTCGAAATAATTGGCGGCTTTGTCGTGTAAACCCACACGAGATAGCGACACACCTACAGTGTCTAAATCAAGGGCTCGAGATAACGCATCAACAGGGGCGTTCTCGACACATTGTAGCGCTTGACGCATATCACCTTTTAACGCATAGCACTTCGCTAGATAGGCGTAGGTTATTGCTCGTTTCTCTATGCTGTTTGATTTATTAAATAGCGCTATGGCTTTTTCAACTTGCCCGATTTCCACATGAATGATACCTAACAAAAAGTAAGCATGAGCATGTGGACCACTTTGCTGTATAACGTCGACACAGCACTGATGGGCACGCTGATAATCACGTTGAGAAAGATATTTGGCGGCGTCGTCAAGACGGGGATGCGTTGAGTTCATAGCGTTAAATTTTTGCTTTTATAGTAAAAAGGCACTTATACCAGAAGCATAAGCGCCTTTATTATGCGTATAGCTTGTTTAGCTCACTATACTACAGACCGAATTGATACTTAAACATCAAGCCTATAGTACGCGGGGTCAACACATAGTGGCCGTAATTACGCTGAAGCTCAATACCGTTCGGTTGAAGCGTTTCGCTAAATTGGCCTAAACCTATATCGCCTACGTTACGGCGAGTTGAAGTAAACGCATACTTGTCGAATAGGTTGTCGATGTACAAGGTTACCGACCACTCTTCATCTGAAATAGTGGCGTTTAGGTTACTTACTGCATAACCCGGTAATGCTTCGCCATCTTGACGCAGACCTACCGTGGTATACACGTCGCTCTGAGCAGTAATACCGTAGTTAACATTCAACATTTTATCGTCGAACACTTCTTGGCTATAGGTTACACCGAAAGAGAACTGGTGTTCAGCTGTACCCGGTAAGCGATCGCCATCTTTACCGTCGTAGTAATCTTGAAGTGCAGTGCCCTGCTCATCAAAAACACCAAACAAGTAAGGTGCATCGGCCGTTAGTTCAGCTTTGGTATAAGCATAGGTAGCATACGTCGTAATATTGTCACCGATAATAGCGCGCATCGAGAACTCGGCGCCTTTAGACTCCGCACCTTCTGCGTTTACAGTAATTGGCTGCTGGCCATTAATGGTAGCACCCGACACTTGTGGGTCTTGCCAGTCTACGAAAAACAACGCAGTGTTAAGTTGTAATTTGTTTCTAAAGAAACTGGTTTTTACACCTAACTCGTAGTTTTTGGTTGTATCCGCTTCGTACAATTGCTCTTCTTCAAGGGCACATACAATTTGGTTATTTAATTCATCGACATTATCTGGGCAAGCTGCAACACCGTTGGCACCACCAATTCTGAAACCTTCACTTACTGTTAGGTAACCCATGGTACTGTTAGTGAATTGATAGCTAGTGTTGAATTTGAAGAGCGTGCCACTGTCGTTTGCTTCTGTCTCACCATAGTCAAGTACGATAGAGTCAGAGGCTCTGCCTTCAAAGACTGAATTGTACAGTGGTAAATCTACTGCTGAGCGCGAGTACACGTCGTATTCATAAGCACGCAAACCTAGCGTAACATCCCAATCATCGGTAATTTCATACGACACTTCACCGAATAAGGCTTTCTCTGTAACTTCAGATTCATCGACAGAAAAATATTCGAGCGCATCAGGACGATAGTTTCCATCAACTCCCCACACTTCAATGGCATACTTATCAAAGTTTGGCGTAAATTCCTTACTGAAGCCTTCACTCTCTAGATCATAGTAGAAGCCTCCCACAATCCACGACAGTGGACCTGCGGTTTGAGAAACTAAACGTAGCTCTTGAGTAAATACTTCGCGCTCTGATACTTCTTCTGTATAGGCTGAAAAAGCTGGAAATTCTTCGTAGCTATAATCTAAACGAATAAGTAGGTCGGTTTGATCGCGCTGACCGTTGGCTTCGAAGTTTGACAGACCGGTTGCTGATACTAACTCAGCAAAACCTAGATCGGCTTTCATCTCTAAGCTTAGCAACTCATCTTCTTTGTCGCGTGGCTCTTCATAACGATAAGCAGACTCATACTTACCGATTACTTCGCTTAACGGGTTCTCTGACGACAACGCGTCATAGTGCGTAATTGAACGGCCTTCAACTTCTTGTTTTTGATAGAAATAAGTTAAAGTACCATCGAACCAGTCATTCGGTGCCCAGCGAAGAGCAATACGCCCCGTAAGCGTGTCTTCACCATTTGCATCTTCAACACGTTTCAAATTGTTGTTAACAGCGTCTTCATCAGACCAGTCTGGGTCAGGCAATGATACGCCCGCTTCTCTCACTACATAGTTGTAGTCCAAGAAACCGGGGTTACTAAAGTAATTCACCGACGCACGAACACCTAACTCGCCTTCAATAATAGGCGCGTTAAAGACAATGCTGCTCTCGCCGCCAGCTTCGTCACTTTCTCCTACGCTAAATAGGTCGCCAGTCACTTCACCTGACATAAATTCTAGGTCAACATTTTTGGGAATATAACGAATTGCGCCACCAAGTGTACCGGCACCATAAAGCGTGCCCTGAGGACCAATAAGTACTTCGACGCGATCTACGTCAATAAGGCGCATGTTCAAAAACAGTGGGATATCGCCAAAATACGTTGCAACGGTTCCACCATTTGAACCTGGACCAGAAGAGTTAGTGTTAAGGCCTCTAACAATAATTGGCGAGTCGTTACGTCCACCTTGGTCTGTAACCGTAAGACCAGGTACCCAACGCGCAACGGCGTCTAGATCTTCGATGTTTTGTTGATCGAGTACGTCAGAGGTTAATGCTGAAATATTGATAGGCACTTCTTGTAGTGTGCCGCTTCGACGCGTTGCAGTAACTTCAACAGTTTCAATTTGCTTTTCGTCTATTTCAACAGTTTGTGCATACACGTTCGGGCCAGCGCAAGCCGCAAGCACGGCACCAGCGATAGCAGAAAAATGAAAAGGAGCACTTTTCTTATACATTTTTTCTCTCTCTATATTGATGATACTCATGAACCACCAATTACCATTCCATTGGAGAAACAGAATCCTTCTGTAAATTGCGTTTCAAGCGTTGTGAGGTTGATGTCCGGCCCAGCGAGACGCTGATGTTATTATTATTTAATCAACATACCACAAGTATGCTCAGCAGAAAGCATGCCGGAAATTGCCGCGCATTCTAATACAAATGCATATAAAAACCACCCAAAACAGGGTAATTATTCAATATTAGTGAAATTATTCCCAATTTAGGTGCATTAAGGAAGAATATCCGCACTATTGCACCATGATAAAGCACCACGATAGCGCGCAACAAAAAAGGCCTAGAGAAAAGAGTAGTTCAGATATAGAAATAACGCACCAAAAAAGCGCATTGCAAAATGAATAAATAGTCGCATTTTATTCATTTTGGTGAATAGCCACAGAAGCAGAAGATCACCACTTGCACAAGCGCATGAAGAGGTCACACAAATTCAGCTATATTGGTTTATTTTTATGAAATGCTCGAAAATTTGGAGCGGGAAACGAGATTTGCAATTGGCCGACACTCGGTCGCGGGCCCATCGAGGAGTCGCATAGATACAACTGTGTCAGCTTGATACTGAAACGGTGTTTGAAAATTTGGAGCGGGAAACGAGATTCGAACTCGCGACCCCGACCTTGGCAAGGTCGTGCTCTACCAACTGAGCTATTCCCGCATAGAGTCGATGCTTTGCATCTTTTTGACTACTTACATGAGTAAGTGAATTTGGAGCGGGAAACGAGATTCGAACTCGCGACCCCGACCTTGGCAAGGTCGTGCTCTACCAACTGAGCTATTCCCGCAACAAAAGAGGTACTTCGTTTGAAGTGGTGCGCATTTTACAAAAATTTTTGACTAACGCAACCTTTAATTCCACTTTTTTTGCACCTCGATGTTTGAATGCTTAAATCGTAAACACTTTCTCACGATAATAGCGCATTTCTTCAATGGACTCGCGAATATCATCAAGCGCCAAATGCACGCCTTTCTTTTTAAATCCATCTAGAATTTCTGGTTTCCAGCGCTTTGTGAGTTCTTTAATTGTACTTACGTCGATGCTGCGGTAATGAAAGTATTCCTCAAGCTCTGGCATGTATTTCACCATAAAGCGTCGGTCTTGCCCTATTGTATTACCACAAAGTGGTGATTTACCGGCATCAACCCATTGCTCCAAAAATGCGATGGTCTGTTGAGCGGCCTGCGCCTCATTAACGGTGCTTGCTCTACAGCGGTCAGTTAACCCACTTTCTCCGTGTACTCGTGTGCACCATTCATCCATATTGTCTAATACACTGTCTGGTTGATGCACTGCAATTACAGGGCCTTCGGCTAAAATATTCAGTTGTGCATCAGTCACTATGGTGGCTATTTCCATCACTACACAAGTTTCTGGATCAAGCCCGGTCATTTCCATGTCAATCCACACTAGATTGCTATCGTGTTTACTCATTGTGTTCCTCTTTGCGCTACAGACATGGCAACCATGCCCTACAAACGGTATTATTGACATAGTATACGTGAACTAGAAAAGAATCGTGGCGAAAAAACCAAAACTTACACAACGACAAAAACGCCAAGTGGCGGCAAATAGAAGCAAGCGCTTGCGTGAGAAACACGCATCGAAAGGTGCGGTAAACCTTGACGAAAGCGCATTTGAAAGTGGCACGGTTACAGGCCGCTTTGGTAAACATGCTGACGTTGAAGACGCCCAAGGCGTTATATCTCGCTGCCATATTCGTCGTACCGTTGACTCTGTGGTATGTGGTGACAAGGTTCTTTTTAGTAAAGGCGATGATGCGGAGTCTGGCGTAAGTGGCGTTATCGAAATTGTAAAAGACAGACATTCTGTGCTGACTCGCCCAGACTACTACGACGGCATTAAGCCTATTGCTGCCAATATTGACCGCATTATTGTTGTAAGCGCCATACTGCCCTCTCTGTCTTTAAATATTATCGACCGTTACCTAGTAGCTTGTGAAGATATTGGCATAACCCCACTTATTGTTTTAAACAAAGTGGAGCTTTTAAGTGACGATGAACGGGACACCGTTAAGGGCCAACTAAAAACGTATAAAGCGTTAGGCTATGAAGTACTCTTCACTAGCTGTAAAACGGGCGAAGGCATTGATGCGTTAAACGATTATCTTAACGACAACATCAGTGTTTTTGTTGGTCAATCGGGCGTAGGAAAATCTAGTTTAATTAACCAAGTACTACCTGACGCTGATGAATTAACCGGGGAAATTTCTGATAACTCGGGGCTAGGCCAACACACCACAACAGCTGCCAAACTATTGCACTTACCGGCGGGCGGCGATTTAATCGACTCACCAGGGGTGCGCGAATTTGGCCTGTGGCATATTCCTACCGAACGCATTACTTGGGGTTTTAAAGAGTTTAGGGATTATCTTGGCGGCTGTAAGTTCAGAGACTGTAAGCACCTTAACGACCCTGGCTGTTTGCTAAGAGAAGCTGTTGAAGAAGGTAAAATCAGCGCCGAGCGCTTTGAAAGCTACCATAGAATTCTTACAACAATGGAAGAACAACGCCCTAGCCATAGCCAACCACCTGGCGCGTAGCGCGTTCTTTGCTAAACATACGCTGCTTATAGCTAATTTGTCATATCCATAATGTTAAAGTTGCCCGAAGCTTCTTCAGTTGAGGTACAATTGCACGGGTAAAAGAAATGGAGATATTTTGTGTTAGATTGGCTTAAAGTTAATTTACAGTACGTCACCCCGAAGCACTTGCTGTCGCGTCTTGTTGGCAAGCTTGCTGAAGCTGAAATGGGCAGCGTTACCACCTTTTTTATTAAGACGTTTATTAAACAGTACAACGTCGATATGACCGAAGCGCTGTACGAAGACCCTACGCATTACCGCAGCTTTAATGCATTTTTTACGCGCCCTTTAAAACCAGATGCGCGTAGTATTGATGACAATGACAATGTGCTTATCCATGCTGTAGATGGCACGGTAAGCCAGTTTGGTGACATTAACAGCGACAGTATTTTTCAGGCAAAAGGTCATGATTTCAGCCTGACTACTTTATTAGGCGGCAAACCTGAAATTGCAGCGCCGTTTAAAAACGGTAAGTTCGCAACCATCTACCTTGCCCCACGCGATTACCACCGTATTCACATGCCTGTTGAAGGCACGCTAACCGATATGATTTATGTGCCAGGCGAACTGTTTTCAGTAAATCCACTGACGGCGCAAAACATCCCAGGCCTTTTCGCACGTAACGAACGTGTGGTTGCACTTTTTGATACACCGGTGGGTAAAATGGCCATGGTACTTGTGGGTGCCACCATCGTTGCAAGCATTGAAACCGTCTGGTCTGGAACGGTTACGCCACCAGCAGGTAAAAACGTGCAGCATTGGTCTTACGAAAAAGACAGTGAAGCGGCCGTTAAGCTTGAGAAGGGCGCGGAACTTGGACGTTTCAAACTTGGCTCAACCATTGTTGTGTGCTTTGAAAAAGACATGATTGAGTTTGAAGACATGGCGCCTGGCATGGTGACGAGACTGGGTGTCCCAATGGCAAATATGCGCAATGGTTCTGATGATACTGAGGCAGGCGCTCTGTCAAAAGAAGACTCGGCAGAGAACGCTAACAGCTAATTTATGGATGCTGTTAAAAAAAGCCTTATATCGCTTCACTTAACGGTGATTTTACTTGGTGGCACTGCGCTTTTCTCAAAGCTTGTGCCATTAAGTGCTAGCGACATCACGCTTGTGCGCTCTGTATTTGCTTGCATTGCGTTGTTTGCTTTTCTTAAGCTTGCCAGAAATAAAATTACGCTTAATTCAAAAAAAGACTACACCGTAGCAGTGGGATTAGGCGTATTAATGGCGCTTCATTGGGTCACCTACTTTGCCGCCATGCAATATGCAGGGGTATCTGTGGGTATGATAGCGCTATTTACCTTTCCTGTTATTACAGTGCTGATTGAGCCGTTTTTTGAGCGCGTTCGCCTTGTTTGGCAAGACATAGTCTCAACACTAACGGTTATTTTCGGTGTGTATTTAATTGTGCCGGAAACGTCTTTGGAAAATGACATTACCCTTGGGGTGCTTATCGGTATAGCATCTGCCGTGTTGTACTCATTTCGAAATCTCATACATCGCAAGCATTTTAAACACTACAGCGGCGCGCAAGCGATGGCGTGGCAAACCCTTGTGATCGCACTTATTTTGCTTCCCTTTGGCAGCGAAAGTATTACTAACGCTTCCACCGATGCTTGGTTATTGCTGTTACTTTTAGGTACCGTTTTTACTGCACTACCCCATGCATTAATTGCGGCGAGCCTTCGTCATTTGCGCGCAAAAACCTTTTCGCTTATAGCCTGCATGCAACCTTTGTATGGCGTGTTTTTAGCTATTCTGTTACTTGATGAAACTCCCACAATCAGTGCGTTAGTGGGCGGTGTGTTAATTACTTCAGCGTCGGTATATGAAACGCTTAACACGCACAAACTCCATAATAATGCCTCAGACTAAGGCGGCAGACTATGCGTATTTATGCTCATCGCGGTGCCAGTAAACAAGCACCCGAAAACTCGCTAAAAGCGTTTAAACTTGCCTTTGAGCAAGCCGCGGATGGTATAGAGTTTGACGTTTATCAGCACGATAGCGGGATTATCGTATTTCACGATAGAACGCTTATGCGCAGGGCAAACGTTAAAGGCTACCTACTTGAGACCCCCTTCAGCGAATTGTCTACTTTAGATATTGGTGAGGGAGAGCGCATACCTACTCTTATTGACACCCTTAACACGGTGCCACCAACAAAGTGGTGCAACATCGAAATAAAGCACTTAGTTGATGTAAAACGCTGGGTTGAAGATGTAAAAAAAGCGGTGAATGCCAGCCACGTCAATGTGAGTAACCTACTGGTATCGTCATTTAATCATCACTGGCTAAAAGCAATCAAAGCGCTGTGGCCCGAGGTTAAAATTGGCGCGCTGTCGGCAAGTTATGAACTAGATTGCACTGCCAGTGCTCGCGCGCTAAATGCCTACTCGGTCAATATTGCGTTAGATGCCGTTGATAAGTCGTTTGTTGAAACTGTTCTTAATGCAGGGTTTAACGTGTACGTTTATACCGTTGATGAACCTAAGGACATGCTCATGTTAGCAAAATGGGGAGTAACAGGTATTTTTACAAATGTGCCTGATATAGCCAGACAAATATTAAAAGCCAACGGCGAGAGCCGAGAATCTAACGAAGAGTAATCAGCGCATTACCCCGTTGATTGGGACATTGTCTACTTAAACTCTGTTGAGAGGTGTTCCGTAAAAACGGTGTTTTTACAGCATTTACATTGACGGCAAAGGCGCATATTCACCCAATGTCCAGCCACAATCAGCATTGCACCAATGGCAATGGTGAAGGGTTCATACTCATGGCCAAAAATATCTTTAAACCAATAGATTGCGCCGCCACTAAATAGCAGCCCTAGCGGATAAAATTTACCGTGATAACGCAATGCACCGCTTAACAACGCAACTGCACCGACAAGAATTGAAAACGTTAAAATGGTACGTTCGAACCACACTTGCGCAAAAAAGCTGGAACCGATAAGTGGAAGTAACGGTATTAGCACAGGTAATGCAAGACAATGCAACGCACACAAGCTCGACACCCAGATGCCAAGTTTGTCTAGTTTTGTTGGATTCTCTTCAATTGGATTCATTAACTCGTATACCGAATATTGCGCCAGAGACGTTATAATATAACAAACTCAGCAAAATGAAAAATAATCGTACATTAAATTTTGATCTGAGCGAGAAGAAAATAGACTAAACGGTTAGCGTTAATAAGCTCAGTCTCACACCACATCCATGATATAACCCGTAATTACAAGCACTAAGCTCACTCATTAGGTGCAGACGCCGATAAATCCGGTAACCCAGTTGCGGCTAATGCCTGTGATGGTGCGAAGTAATCGGCAACAGAAATGAGGTTGAAACCTTCACTTTCAAGTGCAGGTAAATGTTTTTGCAGAAATGCAATAGTTTGTGGATGGGGGTGACCAATCACCACCACTTGCCCTTTTTTCTTGGCAATCCGCTTCATGCGATTGAATTGCCGTAGTAGAAATTCGTCACTGAGTTCGTGATCAAGAAATACTTGGCGACTGACGCTTGGTACACCAAGACGTGAAGCGACTTGCTCGCCTTTGGTTAACACCGTCGTGCGACTATCGACAAAAAAGAGACCTTGTCGCTTTATCTCTTTCATCAATGTTTCCATTGCCTCTTCTTGGCCGGTAAATGCGCTGCCCATATGATTGTTTACGCCAATGGCGTTAGGCACACTTTTTATTGCTCGGCGCAAAGTATGTGTTATCGCACCAGCATACATGTCAGTCGATAGACCTAGCGGCCCCATATTGAGATCCTTTTGCGACTGCATGGGCATGTGTAACATAACCGCGCGTCCTTCTTGCTCTGCGCGTTTGGCGATATCACTGGCCAGTGGAGTTTGAGGCAATATCGAAAAAGTAATTTCTTTAGGAAGAGAGAAAGCAGCGACGTCGGACGGCCTGTAACCAAGGTCGTCTAATATAATGATGATGTCAGACTTTGCCATTGCTGCGTGGCAAAGTAGCCCGCTTAGCACACACAGCAGACTTGTTATTATAAGACGCAAACGCATCTACAATTATCCATTTATTTATCGTTATTTTTATATCAAACAGTTGGCCGAACACCTTCGCTGATACGCCCCTAATGACACGTATAGCCACCACTTCTGTTTGTACTTAACAACTTGCCTTAGCGCATGGCAATGTTATTTGTTAAGTTACCTTACTAGAGAATACCAATTACTCGGCCAGATTCAACTTATTGAGAATAATAATCAGGTATCAAATGTGCCCCACAGGCAATAAGCGTTATGTTTGCATATAGGGCTGGCGGCGCAGTGCGCGCTAATTAAACCAAGTGCGTGGATTTAATGCTTTACCTTTGTGACGAATCTCAAAATAAAGATTGGGGTATTCTTGCCCACCGCTTCGCCCGACCAGCGCAATACGCTCGCCGCTTCGCACTTCGTCACCCGCTTGTTTGAGAAGTGCTTGGTTGTGGCCATATACGCTCATATAACCATCGCCGTGATCGATAATTGAAACTAAACCAAAACCGCGCAACCAGTCGGCATAAAGTACCTTTCCCGGTGCAATACTATTAACCGGGTCGCCTTCAGCACCATCGATAATGATGCCTTTCCAACGCACTTGGCCTTGGCGACGGTTACCGAACAAATTGCGGATACGACCATCAACCGGCGCTTTCAATTTTCCTTTGAGCTTCGCTAAGCCATCTAAGGAAATCTTCGCTTCTCGCGCGGCGCGCTCAGCGGCAAGTCTTGCGGCTTCTATGGCATCTTTCAGCGCTTTTTCGTCGGCTTGTAACGATGCTATCTTTTGATTTTCGCTGGCGATAGTTTGATTAATTTTCTTTAGCGTTGTCTTTCTGTCGTCTTGACGCGTAATCAATACGGCACGCTGGTTTTCCTGATCTTTTTGTAAATTTACTAATGCTAATGCTTTTTCTTCGAGCGCTTCATTCACCTCTTCAAGGCGTGCAACATTTCCTCGAAAACTTTCAATCTCTTTCTGGCGCGCTTTTGCTACGTACTGATAGTAAGTAATAACACGCTCAAAGGTTCGCGCATCATCTTGGTAGAATAACATTTTGGCATAGTCGTAGTGCCCTGCCATGAACGCGCTCTTTAACTGGCTAGAAAGCAGAGACTGCTGCTTTCGAATGGCCGTTTTTAGCTCGCTTTGTTCCGCTTGCAACTGTGACTGTTCTTGTTCAACATCGTTTAAGGACTGCTTGGTAAGCGCAAGCGCTTTAGCCACTTTAGCAATCTCTAACTCTGAGGCTTTTAGTACATCTTCAAGCTCTTGCGCACTGGCCTTGTTGTTTTCCAGAACTTGTTGTCTTGCGCGGAGTTCAGCTTGAAGCTCGGCCAATTTTTCTCGCTGCGCCGACGGGTCCTCGTCTTGCGCGACAACACTACCACTTACTAGCATCAGCGCAATAACACCTAGCGCCGTTAAAAGTGGAAGCTTTATTCGAAAAAACGTCATTAGCCTTAATGATCCCTAGCGTAAACCGCTATTATCTGAAATTTGCAATTACTAGAGTCAGTGTATCTGAGGGTAAGACAGTTGCCCAGTGCAATTTGGTTGTAATATCAATCATCTAAGCTTATTCACTGCAAGTGTGCTCAATGTAAGCCAGAGTAGACTGGTTTCTCGCCCATTTTTCTATATACTTTGCTCTCTTTTCATGGTCTGTAGACAGGGTTAGAGGTAATGGATCAACTAATTGAATTTGCTGGCAACAATATTGTGCTTGCTGGTATTTGGGTTGCACTGATTGCCATGCTGATATTTAGCTATATCAGTGCTTGGACATCATCGGTTAAAGAGTTAAGTACTCACGAAGCAACACTTCTTATGAACAAAGACGACGCCATTGTGTTAGATACGCGTCCAGCAAAAGAGTTTAAGGCCGGACACATACTCGGTGCTAGGCAGCTAAAACCAGAAGAAGTGCGTGAGAAAAATTTCAAGAAACTTGAAAACAGTAAAGATAAACCCATTATCGTAGTATGCGCTATGGGTAATCAGGCTCGTGGTACAGCAAATGCGATGCTAAAAGAGGGCTTCGCGAATGTGAATGTATTGAAAGGCGGTATGAACGCATGGCAAAGCGCCAGCCTTCCCGTTTCTAAATAACAGGTAACCTTTATGAGCAAAGTAGAACTATACACCAAAGGGCATTGCCCTTATTGCCATCGCGCAAAAGCGTTATTAACGCAAAAAGGTGTAGAATTTATTGAATACCCCATTGATGTTAAACCAGAACTTCGTGACGAAATGATTGAGCGCGCGAACGGCGGTTGGACAGTGCCACAAATTTTCATCGACGATCAGCACGTTGGTGGCTGTGATGACATGATGGCCCTTGAAGCGCAAAGTAAACTTGACCCAATGTTGGGTCTTGCGTAAAGCGTCAGCGCATACAGCAACGCACTACATTAAATTAAAACGACAATTAAATAGGAAATACCATGGCTGACGAGAATCAGACAAATAACGGCGAAGCAGCTGCAGCACAACCTCAACAAGGCCCGCAGTTCAATATTCAACGCATCTACACAAAAGACATTTCTTTTGAATCGCCAAATGCACCGGCTATTTTCACTAAAGAGTGGAAGCCAGAAATTAAACTTGATATCGACACTAGCACCAATAAGCTAGAAGAGAACGTGTTTGAAGTGGTGCTTTCTGTAACAGTAACGGCGTCACTAGGTGAAGAAACCGCGTTCCTATGTGAAGTTCAGCAAGCTGGTATTTTCGCTATTGGTGAAATGCCAGATCAAGCGAAAGCACACACGCTAGGCTCTTTCTGCCCGAACATGCTGTTCCCTTACGCTCGTGAAACTATTTCAAATCTGGTTAACCGTGGTACTTTCCCTCCACTTAACCTAGCGCCAGTAAACTTCGACGCAATCTTCGCAGCTTACATGCAAAAACGCGCTCAGCAAGCACAGGGCGAAGCGCCAAAAATGGACGCCTAATTAGGTGAACATGAAACACGTGAACATGAAGTCGAATTCGGTTTCAGTATTGGGGGCGGGATCTTACGGTACCGCCCTTGCTTTTTGTTTAGCGCGAAACGGTAACCCCACTCTTTTATGGGGGCGGGACGAAAAGCACATTGCTGAAATGGCTGAACGTCGCGAAAATTCGCGATACTTGCCAGGTGCAACCTTTCCTGAAGCACTTTCTGTTAATGCCAATTTAGAAGATGTGGTGTCAGCCAGCCAAGACATCTTGGTGGTCGTGCCCAGCCATGCGTTTAGCGCCATGTTGCACAGCTTAAAGCCACTTTTACAACCACATCAACGCATCATCTGGGCGACAAAAGGTCTTGAGCCTAAAACCGGTCGTTTACTGCGCGATGTGGCAGAAGAAATACTTGGCACACACTATCCTCTTGCAGTGTTATCTGGGCCCACTTTTGCTAAAGAAATGGTGGCTGGATTACCCACGGCAATATCGTTGTCCTCCACTGACGACACATTAAGTGATGAGTTTGCCGCAAAGTTGCATTGTGCAAAGTCATTTAGAGTGTATAAAAACTCAGACTTTACAGGCGTTCAACTAGGCGGGGCGGTTAAAAACGTTATTGCTATAGGTGCGGGCCTTGCTGATGGCCTAGGATTCGGCGCGAACGCTAGAACTGCGTTAATCACTCGCGGATTGGCAGAGTTAACGCGTCTTGGTGTAAAGCTTGGAGCCAACCCTGAAACGTTTATGGGTATGGCCGGACTGGGCGATTTAGTGCTCACCTGTACCGACAACCAGTCGCGAAATCGACGTTTTGGTTTGGCGCTAGGCCAAGGTAAAAGTGTTGAGGTTGCCATTGAAGAAATTGGCCAAGTGGTAGAAGGATATCGCAACACCGAAGAGGTTCATGTGTTATCTGAAAAGGTTGGCGTTGAAATGCCTATTTGCGAGCAAATTTATGCGGTGCTTTATCATGGCAAATCACCTAAAGAGGCAGCATTAGCCTTGCTCGGACGAGACTTGAAACAAGAAGCGTGATTCACAATTTAAAAAAGGCTGCATTTGCAGCCTTTTTTATGAGTAACTGTATTAGCAACGATAGCAGCTAGATTGCCAACTAAAATGGAAACTAGAGCAACTAGCGTGCCCCTTCGTAACCAAATTGGCGCCAACTTTCATACACAAACACTGACACCGCGTTAGATAAGTTCATACTGCGACTATCTGGCAGCATTGGAATACGTACACGCTGCTCTGGCGGTAAGGCTTCGATAACCTCATTGGGTAAACCACGGGTTTCTGGTCCGAATAATAACGCATCACCTTTTTTGTATTGCACGTCACTGTGAAAAGCTTTGCCCTTGGTTGTGCAGGCAAATACTCTGTTAGGCTTAGCATCTTCAAGGTATGCATCTAAATCAGCATGTCGTTTAACATGCGCAAACTCATGATAATCAAGGCCAGCGCGACGAACGCGCTTATCATCCCAATCAAAACCAAGTGGTTCAATTAGGTGCAGAGTAAAACCGCTATTGGCACACAAACGAATGATATTTCCGGTATTAGGTGGAATTTCTGGCTGATAAAGGACGATATCTAACATGCTTAATGAAACCGACTAAGTGAAAAAAGTGGGCGCATAGTACAATACTATGCGCTATAGCAACATGACCTAATTAGCAGATAAGAAATCTAGTACGCGGGCAAGTGTACGCTCTCTGATGTCATCAGATTCAGTAAAGAGTTCGTGATAAGCGCGCGGTATGATTTCTAGTGTTGTATTTGGCATTTGCTGGGCTACACGGCGTTGTCGTTTATTGTCGATAATGCTGTCGCCGTCAGCGCTTAATAATAGGGTTGGCGTTGTAATGGCTCGCGCACTGCTCTCTATGGTATTCATCGCCTCATGCGCCGCTTTTAACCATTCAGTCGTCACACCGCCAAGCTGAATTTCTTGTTCTTCGTCGTAGAGCTCTCTAAATAAGCTGTATCGCGTTTTACTGTGGGTAAGCTTATTCAGTGAATAGGGAAATGCGATATAAGGTGTTTGACCGAAGAAATAGCCCGAGTCTCGCTTCTTCATTCGGTTTACGGCTAACCCAGTTCGAATGAGCCCGTTTGCAAGCCAATTAGGGAGCGCTGGTTTGATGCCAAACATCGGTGAAGCTAACACCGCTCTTGCAAAGAGGTTAGGCATCCGAATAAGTGTCAATGCACCAATTGCGCCCCCCATCGAGTGACACACTAGCTGTAATTCACCCTGTTGTAGCGGCTTTACGATAGTATCGACAAACGTTATTAAGTCATCGACATAGTCATCAAAACTGGCCACATACCCATGCTGAGGATCGTGAGTCATTCGGCCAGAGAGACCTTGCCCCCGATGATCAAGAATAAAAACGGCAAACCCATTTTGGTAAAGGTCGTAGATAAACTCTTTGTACTTTAGGTACGACTCTATACGCCCAGAGCTAATCACTATGGTGGACTTTGGCGACTCTGGAACACAGTACGCGTAGCGAACATTAATGTCATCTTTGCCGGTAAATGCGCCTTCGGTTACATTATCTCGCCAGAAAGGATTTATTTGCGTGGCAAATGTCGTTGCTAAGTTGTGTTCAGATGTGAACGTCCAGTTCATACAGGCACCTACTTTTACCAAAATGAAGAGTGTTTACTCACCGCCACGCGTCAGATTCAAGTAGCATTACTACATCAGTAGTCTAACCTTACTGTCTCTTTACTATTGCTTTTTAAAGGCAAGTGTAACGTGAAGACCACCTTTATTCGCGGGTGCGGCCGTTATCCTTCCATGATGCAACTCCACCGCCGCTTTTGCAATGGATAAACCTAATCCAACGCCACCAGACTCCCGCTCTCGGGCTAAAGAGGCTCTGTAAAATGGTGCAAATATGCGTTCGCATTCCTCTTTTGACAAACCATCGCCATCATCGGTTATGTGAATAAACCAATGTGTTGCATCGGCATTAAAGGATACTTCGGTCAGATAGTGACTATGGCGAATTGCATTACGCAGAACATTTTCAACCGCTCTACATAACATCATACTATCCACACACACGGTATACTCAGGAATCGCTTGTATGAGCAGCTGCTTATTAGAATTTGCTGCCTCAAAATTCGCATCGGTAAACACGTCATTTAGGGCAAGACTAAGCGGCATCGTTTGAAGCGACACTTCTCCAGCCTCGGCACGGCTGAGCGCGAGTAGTTGCCCAATCAGCGCTTCCATTCTGTCAGCCTCACGCTCCACACGCGTTAGCGTTTCAGGGTCTACGTTTTGCTGATGTGCTAACCCCAAAGCCATTTGAAGTCGCGCGAGTGGCGAGCGCAATTCATGCGACACATCGGCGAGAAGACGCTTTTGCGCCCCCCACATCGATTCCAGCTGTTCTGCCATGGTATTAAAGTCGCGGGCAAGTTGCCCTAGCTCGTCTTGTCGGTTAGCGGCCTTGTCAACCCGCGTATGCCAATCACCCCCTGCGAGTTTTTTTACTGAGCCTTGAATATGTAAGATTGGATTAGTCAATGTTCGAGCAAATAGCCAACTCAGTACGGTGGTTGTGACAAGCGCGATAATAAGAAATAACAGCACTGGTGGTGCTTTTCTTTCTGGCATATCGAATTTAGCTGAGAACAGTGCATATCTTTCGCCGTTTCGCTCAAAGAAGACTGGGCCAACGAGTTTGATTGCCCCGCGTTTAATCGCAATGGGAGAGGATTGACTAACCAAGCGCTGCAAATCTCTCTTGTCATTTGCGCGAAGCGGCGGCCCACCAGCAATAGTCAGTTCCTCTGTGGCAATGTTGATTGCAGCTAAGCGTCCGCGCAATCCCCGAGAGCTACGATTGAGTAGTTCTAATAACGATGCATCCGCTAGTCGAGGGCGTGCTAATCGCTGTGATATAGCGTTAAGCTCGGCAACATCACGAGGTTTGACATCAACGACTTCAAGCTCTTCAAAAAACACCCTGCTTCCCCATATGGCAAGAAGTGCTGTGACTATAAACGTCACCCAAAACCATAGGAAAAGCCGCCCCATAATCGCGCGGGCTGGATTTACTCTCTTTAGAACGTTGCTTAGCATGCTAACTACCTTTTTAGCCGCTCAATTATTTGCTGACTGCGTGGGGCTATTATTTGCCACGCTATTCTTTGTTGAGCAGCAACATGTAACCGACACCACGAATGGTTTTTATTTTCTCATCATGCGCCGCACCTGCGATTTTTTTGCGCAAATTACTGACATGCATGTCGATACTGCGGTCGAACGCCTGTAAGGGTTTACCGAGGATCTTAAGGCTAATTTCTTCTTTGGTGACGCGTTTAGCAGCATTTAGCATGAGCAGTCTTAAAATGGAAAATTCAGTAGTAGTCAATGTTAACTCTGTCTCATCAACTTTTGCTGACTGACTACTTGGGCTTAAGAATATGCCATTAATCACAAGATCTTGCTCGATCGCACCTCCGCCAAGCGAAGCAATATTATGTCGACGCACGATGGCTTTAATACGCGCCACTAATTCTCGATGGTTAAAAGGCTTAGGCAGATAATCATCAGCCCCCATTTCTAACCCCAGTATGCGATCGTAATCATCGCCACGAGCCGTAAGCATTAGAACAGGTGTAGTATGACTTGCTCGTAACTTTTTCAGTACGTCGAAGCCGTCCATTTTTGGCATCATTACATCAAGCAATATTAAATCATAATGATGTCCTGATACCGCTTCAGCCAAACCGGCTTCGCCATCATTACAAACCTTAACTTTGTACCCCATACTATTGAGGTAAGTTGAAAGCATATCGGTTAGCTCAATATCATCGTCGATGACTAGCACAGATTGTAATTGATAGTCTGAACTCATAATTTTTAACTCGCTGACTGCCTGATCCATATCAGAACTCTCCACCATTAAAGCGCCTTTGTATGGTTGCTTCACCATTTATTACACTGACACACTTCTACTATAACTTTTCAGACCTTTACAATCTCGATTCGTTACGCCCTTTACATAAGCTTTACGTTACCTTGACTGCATTGTTTTTAAATGGCGTTACTCTTTGTATTGTCCGAACAAAAAGGAGACGACGATGAAAAGAGTATTAATTGCCAGTGCGATTGTTGCCACAATCAGTGTATGTGGCGTGGCATCAGCAAAACACGCTGGCCACGAAATGCGTCATCATGAGCCTGTTCATAATATGATTAAACACTTGCGAGGCCTGTCGCTATCTGATGCGCAGCGCGAGGAAATAAAAGGTTTAGTGAGTACGTTTAAAACTGCTAACCCTCGCCCAGTGTTTGCGGAAAATGATATCCCTGAGTTTGAGTTAGCAACAGCTTCAGAGGCACAGCTCACTGAATTTGTTACACAGAAGATTACCGCAAAAGAGGCGACATTTTTCGCGCTTGCGCAGTTGCGTCACGACATCTTTAATGTGCTTACGTCAGAGCAGCAAGCTTTGATGCTAGCACGAGAAGAAAAGCGCGAAGCCAAACGCGAGTCGCGTATGCAGGCGCGTCAAGAAAGTAACGAAAGGCGTGAGGCCCATTTCGCGAAACGAGGGCAGTCGCACGAGCGCGGCCATCCTATGCCCTTTAGAGGCCTCGATCTCAGTGACGAGCAAAAGGCAACGCTTGCAACACTTAGAGAAGACATGAAGGATGCTATGGCGACACATCGTGAGACCATGCGTAGTTTTAAAGAAGCGCAGCAAGCGTTAATTCGAAGCTCAGCGTTTTCAAAAGATGCATTTGATGCGTTAGTTGCTCAGTATAAAGACGAGCTGGTTAACGCAGGCATCGCAAAAGCAAAACACCATCAAGCGATGTTTGCCGTGTTGACCGAAGCGCAGCAAAGCATACTTAAAGAAAAACGTAAGGAAGAAAGAGCGCTACGCGATATGTTCAGGTCCTAAACGCTAACCTGAATACGTAGTTATGAAAAAGCGTTGATGCTACTCATCAACGCTTTTTGCTTAATTTTTTCTGTTCAAGACCGCTTAAAAATTGGGTTTTACTGGTTTGTAATCCGGTGATAAAAACAAAGGTGATGTTACCACGAGGTCTGCAGTTGCTGGTGTACACGCCACAGGTACATTCCACACAGAGCACAAACGAAGTAATGCTTTTACATCAGGATCGTGCGGTGCGGCATTAAGCGGGTCCCAGAAAAAAAATAACGCATCAAGCTTATTTTCAGCAATAAGCGCCCCAATCTGTTGATCACCACCAAGCGGCCCGCTCTTATAACGCGTCACATCAAGCCCAGTTTCACTTGCAATAAGCCCTCCCGTTGTACCGGTAGCCACCAAATTGCATTGTTTAAGCACGTCAATATGTGTCTTTACCCATGCAAGTAGCTCAGGCTTTTTATGATCATGAGCGACAAGCGCTAGCGTTAATTTACTCATTTTAGTCGAGCCCTACTGTTTGTTCTTTGTCTTTTCTTCGTTTTTTCTTTGTATATGCAAGCGGCACATCCACATGTAGCGCTTTTAATATAAATATTCAGTTTAATAACTTCAACTGTCAACTTCTTGTAATAACTTTAATTGTATTATGCTTATTACTCTTATTGGTCACTCTCGCCCACAGCAAGCAAAATATTTATACATTTATATTGCATAAACATTCAAAATGAATAAACTAGTAGTCGGTTAAAGCATCTAGCCCAATATTTGGGTTAATCGAAATAGGAACTTGTGATGACACAACCAACTCACGCTATTGATTATCTGGTCAACAGCGATAAAGAGTTAACCTCTCCCCTGGCTGGCTACGTGCGGCATAGCGCGCGACGACGCGCATATTCGTCTATGCTTTTGCGTTAGCACACTTTTTACCTTTGTAATGTGGTAGCGGTTAGGCAAAGGAATACGCCCAATCAGTTTACAAAGGTAAAAAGTGATTTTTTTCTTCCTTTATTGAATTTTTAGTTATGTATAACGTTGCAATTATTGGTGCCAGTGGTTACACAGGAGCACAACTTGTCCAGTTGGTGATGCAGCACCCTGCACTCGCACTTAAAGGTACTTATGTATCTGAAAATAGTGCCGATGCAGGTAAGTCCATTGCCCAGCTACATGGCAATCTTGCCCACGTAAATGCGGTACTTACACCTATTTCAGATGAAGCGCTCTTAGAACTGTCACAAAGTGTGGATTTTGTCTTTTTAGCCACACCTCACGAGGCTAGCCATGACTGGATGCCAATTCTGTCGTCAGGACGTGCAAAGGTACTCGATTTATCAGGTGCGTTTAGGTTAAAAGATACTGACGTGTTTGCGCAGTTTTATGGCTTCGCCCACACTCAAGAAGAAAGCCTAAATAAAGCGGTTTATGGCCTTGCCGAATGGTATGCCGGTGATATTGCCAGCGCGAATATAATAGCCGTACCAGGCTGTTACCCTACTGCCAGTTTAAGTGCGCTTAAACCATTAGCAAACAAGCTTCTACTTGATGATAGCGTAAGGCCCGTTATCAATGCCGTTTCGGGTGTATCCGGTGCCGGTAGAAAGGCCAGCCTTACTACCAGTTTTTATGAAGTAAGCCTGCAAGCCTATGGCGTATTAGGACACCGTCACACACCAGAGATAGAAGCCTATCTTGGTTCGCCAGTCATATTTACCCCACATTTAGGTAATTTCAAACGCGGTATTTTGGCCACTGTTACCGTAAAAGTAAAAGCAGGTGTAACCAGTGCTCAACTTGAACAAGCGTACTGTGAAGCCTATGCTGATAAACCTATTGTGCGTTTGCGCGACAGCTTCCCTAAAATTGATGATGTCGCGCACACCCCGTTTGTTGATTTGCATTGGAAGTTAGATGAAACATCGGGATATGCCGTGGTTACCGCAGTAATAGACAACGTCATGAAAGGCGCAGCTTCGCAAGCTATTCAATGCCTAAATATCATGACAGCACAGCCAGTAGAAACAGGGTTAGTACTATGAGCCGTTCACCAATAGTTATTAAAGTTGGCGGTGCATTACTTGATGATGCACCTGCTATGGCCCGCTTATTTTTAAGTGTTAAAGAAGTGCAAACTGCACGCCCTGTTGTTGTAGTACACGGTGGTGGCCCATTGGTTGAAACGCTTATGGCAAGTCTTGGGCTACAAAGTACTAAAATTGATGGCCTACGCGTTACTCCTGATGAACATATGCCATACATCTGTGGCGCATTAGCAGGCTCGGCCAATAAGCAATTGTGCGCCGCCGCCATCGCCAGTGGTTTAACGCCGGTGGGTCTGTCACTACTAGATGGCAATATGGTGGTCTGCGAGCCACTTGCCGATCAATACGGTGCGGTAGGTGTGCCGTCAACCGCAGATGCAGCGTTTCTAAAGAACGTACTCGCGCAGCATACCTTACCTATAATTAGCTCAATCGGTTCAAGCCCCCAAGGCAGATTGCTTAACGTTAATGCCGACCAAGCTGCAACGGTAATCGCTGAGCTTCTAGATGCTGAATTGCTGCTACTCTCTAACGTAGATGGCGTGTTAGACGCGGATAAAATGCTGATACGCGAACTCGATGCACAAAGCATTGCACACTATGCCGGTGAGGGCGTCATCACTGACGGTATGAAAGTGAAAGTCGATGCGGCTCTTGCTTCTGCAAACACCCTTCAACGCCCCGTATTTATTGCCAGCTGGATAGCTGACATTGCCGATATTCTTAACCAAAACACAGGTACACAAATAAGACCTACAAATGCTGCAAATACGAAAGCGCAGCAAGCTGGAGACGTATAATGAAACAGGACCTACTTACCTTTGCAGACTGGACACCAGATGCAATGCAACAGTTGCTGCAACTAGCAGTAGAAATTAAACAAGCACCTGCAAGCTACAGCAATGTACTGGCGGGTAAGTCTGTGGTTGCCCTGTTTGAGAAACCGTCTTTACGCACCCGCGTGAGCTTTGAT
This sequence comes from Alteromonas sp. 009811495, assembly GCF_028865455.1. Taxonomy (NCBI): domain Bacteria; kingdom Pseudomonadati; phylum Pseudomonadota; class Gammaproteobacteria; order Alteromonadales; family Alteromonadaceae; genus Alteromonas; species Alteromonas sp. 009811495. The sequence goes on along the minus strand of NZ_CP113972.1, from coordinate 444,076 downwards.
ATTGGTATTAATAAGCTTGGTGGTCACATGGTGTATTTAGATGTGCAATCGGGCAAATTGGCTGGTCGTGAAGATGCTGTTGATACTGCGGCGAACTTAGCCTGCTGGGCCGATGCTATTGTGGCGCGCGTTTTCTCGCACACTACCCTAGAAACCTTTTCTAAGGCCGCGAATGTACCGGTGATCAATGCGCTTTGCGATAAGTATCATCCGTGCCAAGGACTTGCTGACTACCTCACTATGTTTGAACGTTTCGGCAAGACTGAAGGATTAACCATGGCGTACGTGGGTGACGGTAACAACGTGACACATTCTTTGCTGATTGTGGGCGCATTACTTGGCTGTAACCAAGTGGTCGTAACGCCAAAAGGTCACGAAGCTGATGCTGACATTGTGGCGCAAGCGCAAGCTATTGCAAATAAAACCGGTGTATCTATTGTGCAAAGCCATGACTTAAGTGCCGCAAACGGTGCAGATGTCATTTATACCGATACGTGGCTATCTATGGGTGATAACACACCACTTGCAGACATAAAAGAGAAATTTGCACCGTATCAGGTGAATGAAGCGCTGATGGAAGCGACAGGTGCAAGCTACGTAATGCATTGTCAACCCGCCCATCGCGATTTAGAAATTACTGGCTCATTGATTGATAGCGATAAGTCGCTGTTAATGCAGCAAGCCGAAAATAGAATGCATGGCCAGAACGCCATTCTTACTCAATTACTTAGCGCCTAGCAAGACGCATAAAAGACGCTTAAGAGGATTACTTAGATGCAAAACGTTAAAAAAATTGTGCTGGCCTACTCTGGCGGGCTTGATACTTCAGCCATCATTCCATGGCTTAAAGAAAACTATGGCTGCGAAGTTGTCGCGTTTGCGGCAGATGTTGGTCAAGGCGATGAAGAACTTGAGGGCCTTCATGAAAAAGCCATCGCATCGGGCGCAAGTGAGTGCCACATTGTTGACTTGAAAGAAGAGTTTGTTAGTGAGTACATCTTCCCGACCATTACAACTGGCGCGGTATACGAAGGTGAGTACCTGCTTGGCACATCGATGGCGCGTCCAGTGATTGCGAAAGCACAAGTCGAGATTGCTCGTAAAGTAGGTGCTGATGCCCTATGCCATGGATGCACAGGTAAAGGTAACGACCAAGTGCGTTTTGAAAGCACCTTTGCCGCACTTGCTCCTGATCTAACCGTTATTGCACCGTGGCGTGAATGGGATATGGTGAGCCGCGAAGACCTACTTGCCTACCTTGCCGAGCGCAATATTCCAACTACCGCATCAGCAACAAAGATTTACAGCCGCGATGCAAACGCATGGCACATCTCACATGAAGGTGGAGAGCTTGAGGATCCATGGCAAGAGCCTACCAAACAAGTGTGGACCATGACTGTCGACCCTGAAGATGCGCCAGATACCCCAGAGCGTGTAACGCTGTCTTTCAACGAAGGCAAGCTAACCCATGTTGATGGTGAAGCACTGTCTCCGTATCAAGCGTTAGTAAAATTAAATGCCGTAGCTGCCGCGCACGGTGTTGGACGTATCGATATTGTTGAAAACCGTCTTGTCGGCATGAAGTCGCGCGGCTGCTACGAAACCCCAGGGGGCACCGTACTGCTTAAAGCCTATAAAGCCCTTGAGACAATGGTACTGGATAAAGCAGCACTTAAGTACCGCGAGCAAATTGGTCTTGAGTTTTCGCATGTGATGTACGACGGCCGTTGGTTTACTGCGCTTAACGATGCGCTATTAGCCGGTGCAGCTTCGTTTGCTCAGAAAGTCACTGGCGACATCGTGGTTAAGTTATACAAAGGACAAGCAACGGTAACGCAGCGTCGTTCGCCTAACAGCCTTTACTCTGAAGACTTCGCTACCTTTGGTGCCGATGACGTTTACGACCAAAAACACGCTGAAGGTTTTATTCGCCTGTTCAGTCTATCGAGTCGTATTGCGGCGCTTAAAAACCAAGGTTAATGAGTTAGGTATTAAAAGCATTTAAGGAGCATCACATGGCGTTGTGGGGTGGCCGGTTTGAATCCGGTGCAAGTAGTATGTTTAAACAGGTTAACGACTCGCTGCCGTTTGACCAGGTTATGGCAAGCCAAGATATTCAAGGCTCTATAAGCTGGTCGCGCGCTTTGCAAAAAGCAGGTGTACTGACGACTGATGAGCAAGCACAACTTGAAGGCGCACTTAGCGAGTTAAAAGCACAGGCCGAAGCGGGTGAATTAGATTTCAACGCGTCAAGCGAAGAAGATATTCATAGCTTTGTGGAAGCCGCGCTAATTGAGAAGCTTGGTGACATTGGCCGCAAACTTCATACTGGGCGAAGCCGTAACGACCAAGTAGCCACTGACTTTCGTCTGTGGGTACGCGAGCATATTGCCTCACTGCGCGATGATGTACTGGGTGTTATTAAGTCTCTGCTTAATGCCGCAAGCCGTCATCAGGAAGCGATTATTCCGGGTTATACTCACCTACAGCGTGCACAGCCTATTCACTTTGCGCACTGGTGCTTAGCTTACGTAGAAATGCTAAAGCGTGATTTAAGCCGTTTAGATGACTTAAAAGTACGTATGAACCAGTGTCCTCTTGGCTCTGGCGCCTTGGCAGGCACTACCTTCCCCGTAGACCGCCACGCTATTGCTGAGGAGCTTGGTTTCGACTCTCCCTGCCTTAACAGCTTAGATGCCGTGTCTGACAGAGACTTTGTGCTGGAACTTTTGTTTGTAGCAAGTACCAGTATGATGCACTTATCACGCCTTGCTGAAGATATGATTTTTTATAACTCAGGGGAAGCTGGATTTCTTCAATTAGGCGACAGCGTGACGTCTGGTTCATCGCTGATGCCACAAAAGAAAAACCCCGATGCTCTTGAGCTTATGCGCGGTAAATGCGGTCGCGTATTTGGGTCGCTACAAGCCCTACTCGTTACAATGAAAGGCCTTCCCCTTGCCTATAATAAAGATATGCAAGAAGACAAAGAGGGGGCGATTGATACGGTAAATCAATGGCATATTTGTTTGTGTATTGCCAGTGAAGTGCTGGACTCACTACAACTTAACGAAGAGCGCTGCCGTGTCGCTGCTACACAAGGCTTCTCTAACGCAACTGAACTGGCTGACTACCTGGTAGGCAAAGGTGTACCGTTTAGAACAGGTCACGATATTGCAGGGCGTGTAGTGCTTCAAGCCATTGACAAAGGCTGCGCAATTGAAGATTTACCCCTTAGCGATATGCAAGCTATTTGCGACAAGATAGAAGACGATGTTTACCCAGTGCTTCAACTGGAATACGGCGTAAATCAGCGCAATATTCTAGGTGGCACCAGCAAAGAAACCGTGACAAAAGCACTGTATCAAGAGCTGGAAAACTTGGACAAGCAAGGCTAGTAGCAAAGGACACGCAAATGGTATTAGCACATCACGATGGTATTAAGCTGTTTCGCAGTTCGTTACCGTACATTAACGCGCATCAGGGCAAAACTTTTGTGCTAATGTTCGGTGGCGAAGCCATTGAACACCCGAACTTCCCCAATATTATCCACGACATTGCCCTTCTAAATAGTTTGGGCGTGCGCGTTGTGGTAGTACACGGTGCTCGCCCTCAAATTGATCAGCGTGTGGCACTTCGCAATATTGAGGGTCGTTTTGATAGTGGTGTGCGTATTACCGACAAGCAAACTCTTGAGTGCGTAAAAGATGCCGCAGGCTCTGTGCGCTCTCAGGTTGAAGCGTTACTCACCATGGGGTTGCCGAATTCGCCCATGCATGGCTCGCAAATTCGCGTGTGCTCAGGCAACTTGGTAGTGGCAAAGCCTATGGGCGTGCGCAATGGGGTAGATTTTGAAAATACCGGCCTTGTGCGGCGCATTGACACCACCGGCATTAATGACCATCTTAACGACGGTTCTATTGTTCTGCTCTCACCTATGGGCTACTCATCAACAGGTGAAGTGTTTAATCTGTCTCACGAAGATGTGGCAACACAAGCCGCTATAGCACTTAAGGCAGACAAGCTCATTGTGTTTTCCAACTTCGACGGTATTTACAATCGTGAAGGTAGACTACTGCGTACTATCGAGCGCCCGCAGCTAGAGCAGCTTATGATGGCTGGCGACATCACCACAGAGGACACTGTACTTAGCGCACTGACCACCAGCGTCGCAGCCGGTGTTCCTCGTGCTCACTGCATCAGCTTTGAGCAAGACGGAGCTCTGCTACAAGAACTCTTCACTCGCGACGGTACGGGTTCGCTGGTAATGGAGCATCATTATGAGCAACTGCGTGCTGCCACTATCGATGACGTAGGTGGCATTTTAAAATTGATTAAGCCTTTAGAAGAAAGCGGCGTGCTAGTGAAACGCTCTCGCGAGCGTCTAGAGAACGAAATTAATCAGTTTATTGTGATTGTACGTGACGGCATGATCATCGCCTGTGCTGCACTTTACCTCTACCCTGAAGATGGCTGTGCTGAGCTTGCATGTGTTGCCACTCATCAAGATTATCGCGGCAAAAACCGTGGAGAACGTATTCTTGATGAAGTTCGACTACGTGCGAAAGAAGCAGGCATTGATCGTATTTTTGTGCTTACCACAGTGACTGCACACTGGTTTTTGGAGCAAGGTTTTGAGCCTGCCGATATCAGCGCACTGCCTGCTGTCAAAAAAGAACTCTATAATTTTCAGCGCAACTCAAAGGTGTTTACGTTACCAGTGTAACCAAACACCTTAAATAGTTTTCATTTAGCACTATCCCAATGCCTTTGAAGAGGTTATATTAAAATCTCTAGTATTGAATAAAGAATTTTAAATCAGTGGTTTACTAGTGCTAACTCGTCTAAAAAGCGCATTACAACGATACTTACTTCTGGATAGCGAGCATCTCAATACCACTGATGCGAGCATTTGGCGCCTGAGCGTACTTCGCATAATCTTATTGGTGGGCGCAATTTTGACGTCCGCGATTGTAGTCCACTCTTCATACACGGCCTATATGAAGGGCATGTATCATGTTCTTGTGCTAACTATTGGCTTTTCCCTGCTACTGTATGCAACGTTGGCCATTAAAAGGCCGCAAGTAAAACTTGCCTCTTATTGCCTTGTTTCTACTGTGGTCGCGGCGTCTTTCTGCATTGTGTTTTTTACAGTTGACTTCACCATAGCGCGCTACGGTTTTTTGCTGCTGTTTACGCTACCCATTATTGTCAGGTTAATGTATGGCACTAAAGCTTCTGTTTTGGTCATGTTATTCAACATTGTGCCCTACATCTTGCTTATTAATAACCAGTCGCTTTCGCCGCTTGCCGGCATAGATATCACCTTACCAGAAACACATACTTACATTGCATCAGTGTTATTTTTGTTCTTTAACTTTTGTATTCCGCTGGCCGTTTTACGCGTAATGTCATCGTTGGAAAAGCAGTCTTCAAGCAACCTCCAACAAAGTCGAAAGCTCAACAAATTAGTACACCAGTATCAGGAGATTTTTAACAACGGCGGTACACCCTCTTTTTTCTGTGATGAGCAAGGACGTATATTGCAGGCAAATAAAGCTGGGCGAAAACTGATACGCAAATTCAAAAAAGCACAGCATACACATGCGGATAACATAGAAGATATCTTTGAGCTATCTTCGCCTTTTGGAAAAGGTGAAAATCAGTCTGCGACCATTAAGGGCGACTCAGATTGCGAGTTTATTTTGCAATTTGCCAGCCTAACACATCATCAAAAGCAGCTTATTCATTGCCACGACGTATCGTCGATGAGAAAGAGTACGCGCGAGTTGGATGCTATTCGCAAGCAACAGTTTGAAAAGCTGTATACGAATGAGCTTACATTACTCAAAAACCATAATTATTGGCGTAAATCAGACACAGAAGAAACCATTATCAACAAGCATGTGGTGCTACTGAAGTTAAGCAACCTGCGCGACATTAATTTACGCTACGGTCATTCAGTTGGAGATGATGTTCTACGTGATGTCGCGTCACAGCTAAAAAAAGCACTATCGTCTTCTGTTGAGCTGTATCACTTTCCTGGCGCTAAATTTCTCTTCGCTTTACCTAATTTACAACTGGCTGGCCAAAATATAGAAACTTGGCTGGGTCGCCAACTTCCTCGATACTCAGTGATCAGCCTAGGTAACGAAGACAGAAACTTTCAGCTAGAATGGCGTGCAGGTTATGCTATTCCCACCAAAGAAATCAGCCCTGACACTGCAGTGGAATGTTGCACAATTGCACTTAGTCAATGTACCTACCAGATACCTTTTGCACCATTCAGTGCAAATGCAGTGAGAGTTATCAGAGAAAACACACAACACAAAGACAAGGTTAAGTCACTGCTCGATAATGGCTGCCTGGCACTATTTCTTCAACCGCAAGTCGATACCGAAGAACATGTGGTGAGCTACGAGGTACTTGCAAGACTTAATGATCGCGCCAGCAATACTATCCTTCAGCCGGCTCAATTTATCCCAGTGGTCGAAGAGAACGGCTGGGACATACTCTTTACCCAAAAAGTGATTGATGGCACTGTCGAACTTATTACCTCGTGGCCAAAAAACCTGCCATTCGCGCCACTTGCCATTAACTTGTCAGGCCCAGAGCTATTAAGTGACGTTTTCTACGAAAAGCTACTTAGACGGTTCTCAGAAAATCCTGTGCTATGTAAGCAAATCAAGCTCGAACTTACCGAAACCTCTGTACTTGCAAGCCACAATGAAACCAAGCGACGCCTTAAGTCACTAGCCAACATCGGCGCCACGATTATCATTGATGATTTTGGTACTGGGCATGCCTCTCTTTCTCAGCTAATCGACATGTCTGCCTCTGTTTTAAAAATTGACAGAGAATTCATTGAGAGTATCGAAACCTCTGAACGGCACAGAAAAATTGTTGAAATGACGGTGAATCTTGCCAAGAGCTTAAATATGAAGACTGTGGCTGAAGGCGTTGAAACAATAGCGCAATTTGAAGCATTACAGGTCATGGGAGTGACCATGTTTCAGGGTTATCTTTTTGGGAAACCCGCCCCCGTGTCACATTGGGTTGCCCAGGAATCTATACACACTCATCACGCAATAAAATAGTTTTTCCATTGCAATTTTCCTCACAAAAAGCTTTACTGGTTTGACCAGTTGAAAAAAGATAAAAGTAGGCCTTTTTGTGAACAGTACTTCATCTAAAGACATCGCTATAGCGTGCAGCGACAGTACCCGTTTAACCGCCACATTGTACTCACCTCAGTCTTCAGCAAAAGGCGCTATCATGATTGGCCCTGCCACTGGCATAAAACGCCAGTTTTACAGTGCTTTTGCCACTTATTTATGCGAACAAGGCTTTGGTGTTATTACCTTTGATAACCGAGGTATAGGTGAATCAGCTCACTCAACGGTGAGTAAAAGTGACGCTTCATTAGTTAAGTGGGGCGAGCAAGATATGCCAGCCGTGCTTGAAGCACTCAAAATGGCTTTTCCCAACGTACATTATTTTCTAGTAGGCCACAGTGCTGGCGGGCAATTACTCGGCCTCATGCATAACGTGCACGACTTGACTGCGTTTTGTAACTTTGGCAGTTCGTCAGGCAGTTTGCGCAACATGCGAAAGAGTTACTTGCTTAAAGCGCATTTCTTTATGAATTTTTATATACCCGTGAGCAATCTACTATTCGGTCATACCAAATCTCAATGGGTGGGCATGGGAGAGCCACTACCTAAGAAAGTAGCTCGCCAATGGCAGCAGTGGTGTAACGGGAGTGGCTACGTGAAAACGGCATTTGGAAACGATGTCAAAACGCATCACTACGACAATATTTCGCTGCCGTCAAAGTGGATGTTAGCCACCGACGATGATATTGCTAACATCGCCAACGTGCATGACATGATAAGCGTATTTCCAAATATGGAAGCAGAAGTAGAAGAGCTTGAACCACAAGCGCATGGTGTCAGCGAAATTGGCCACATGAAGTTTTTCTCTCGAAAATGCCAGCACTTGTGGCCAAAAGTTTCAGACTACTTTAATCAATATCTGTAGCGCTACCCCAGCGTATAAACACGGCCGATATTGGCGGGGATATTCCCGCCACAGTGCTGAGCGAAGTCATCAGCAAGCGCTTCAAGTCCGCTACGCTCTTCAACCTTAAGCCACGCATTACTCCACGTAATTGCTTTGAAAATGAAGGCGCTGCTTTGTTTAGAAAATTCAGCGGCGCCTATTTCCGCGACACGCTGTTGTATGTGGGCTGGCGCAAAAAAGAACGTGTTGTCTGTTTGCTGTTCATCAGTCACATCATGCCAATGCGTTAACCCCACTTGTATGTAGCGCATGTTTTGTTGGCCGATACATTCTGTAAGCGCTTCTTTCACTTTTGCACTTCCCGACATATCAACAACCACACTAGGCACCATAGGAAGTGAAGCAAGGTCGTCGTAACTAATGACCTCTTCGTAAACATCGACACGTTTTACCATGTCCACGTGCTTTCTCGATGTGATACCAGTAGCGCTTATCCCCTTTTCTTTTAGCGCAAAAGCGAGCCCCAAGCTGGTTTTACTAGACGCACTCACTATAACAACCTGCTCGCGTTGCGCTACGTCTATGGCACTGACCGCCTCCCATAGGCAATATGAGGTAATAAATAGCGGCCATAACAACATTTGCAGGTTGTCTTGATAAGGCTGAGAACTATCAGGCTTCCCATTACTCGCAGGAAGTAAGCGATAAAGGTTGTATCCTTGCGGCAGCGGCAACCTGTGGCTACTGCAGTCGATTAGGTTTTTATCGCTGACTTTGGCATTACTCATAGTCAACTTAGTTGCCGGAGGAAAGTAACCAAAATAGCGGCTGCCGACTTTTACGTCGTCCAGTGTTGAGTGCGTTACTTTTCCTATTCCCCAAACTGGGATAACACCCCATGGGGTATCTGCCGGCGCATCAACAGGAGGAAAAAACTGCCAATAACCCAACTTTTCACCCACCATAAAGTACGTGAGGTTATTGGCAGTAAACGCAAACCGTTCAACTTCAAACGCTACACAGGCTGTCGTGTTTCTTTCGTTGTCAGCCTCGGCAATGCGTATAGTATTTATGTTCTGCTTGTCGACTTGAAACTGATTCATCGTATTTGTCCCTTTGTCATCAGTTAACCAAACTGCCCAGATGCTTTGAGCGTTTGAATATATGTCATTAGCTTTTGCATAGCTGGCATACTAGCCGCCTTTAAACGCCCTAACACCGCTAACTTCTTAACATCGTCTTTTGCAACACCGTGTACAATTCGGGAGAACCCATCCAATCTACATTGATGGATCCACATACGTAGCGCTTCATCTTCTGACCAAATCTTCATATTCCGCAGCATGGCAGCAGTCATCGGCAGCCAGTCAATATCGCGATTGGGGAGAGGAACGACCTGAGTGAGTAGCTGTTTAGTAGCCTCATCGCTATATGCCGCCTCCACATGCGCAATTAGCGCCGCGCTGAACACAGGCTGATATGCACGTACTGTTTGCGGTGTGATGGTGTCTCCACTAAATACAGGTTTAATCTCTAAGTTGGTGATGGCTGATGCCGAGCAGTCTATCACTAGGGCGTTCTCAGGCATTGCCCAACTAGCATTCTCAAATTCCAATGCCTCTTTTGAGATATGCTTTACCCTGCCGTGGCGCACAACTGATGTTAGCTTTTGCAGTGCCTCTAGCTCCATTTCACTAACAGTTGCACCATGAAACATACTTGGCCTGACCGACTTATCAAGTCGCAACAGCACGCCGCTCGACTCAAGTCGGTCAAACATATCATCTATCGACTCAGACTGTGCAATTGCTTCCATTTGATTGGCTTGAGCACCAATAGCGTCAAAGAAAAAGCGCTCTAATGGCTGCGTATTCTTTCTATTTAACAACCATGCATCACGAGAGACTACCCAATGGATATTACCTGGCGAGACCTTGTTTTGCAGCAGCCATAAACAGGTATCTATACCGGTTTTCCCACCGCCCACAACAACATAATTTTCATAGCCATTGGCATGCATTGTTACCGTGTTAACGGGTGTAAATGCAACATCGTCATCCCGCGTAAAGCTTGGCGTATGGGTTAACGGAATATTAGTATTGAGGTAAGTAGCATCTACAATCTTCTTGTTTACGGTGACTTCGTATTGTGTGCCGTTAACCAATGAAGCGAAGCGCTTCTCGCCGTGATATTCGCACAGCGGGAAATATTGCACTCTGCCACTTGGCAAAAAGGTTTCGTTCATTACGGCATCAAAATAAGCACTGACCTCTTGTCCAGACGCCAACCCCATTAACCCCTCATTCATGCCGCACTTATCTATAACGCCTCGATTTAATTCTTTTGAACACACACCATAAAATGCAGAAGGTTGGTGTAGTGTGACAAATGGGTAGGCCAAATTCCAATGACCGCCAGGCTTCGCATGTTTGTCGATAATCAATATGTTAGCGTTGGTTTCATGCAACAGTACATCGGCAAACGCCATCCCCACAGCACCCGCACCTACTACTAAATAATCGCAAGTTAATTGCTCAACTTTCATATATGATGTCCTTATATCAACCTGCGGCCAGGCAGGTTATGTTTGAACCAAGAAATATAACAGCGTTATAAATCACTTTACATAACGCTGTTATATTGCGCAACATGTAAATGCAGTGTTAATGAAAAAAGAGACAAGACAACGGATCCTCGATGCCGCTTCAGCGCTATTTTTAAAGGGCGGAACCCACGCGCTAAGTGTACGCGCAATTGCACAGGGGGCGGGTATGTCGACTATTGGCATATACAGCCACTTCAAAGGTAAGCAAGGTATTTTGGACGCGCTCTATATCGAAGGTTTCGAGCTGGTAGAAGCAGAAATGAATGCCGCTGTTGGCAATACACCCGCAGAAAGAGTGATCAACGGATGCGAAAGAATACTGACATTTTCAGAAACGCACGCGGCTCACTATCGTCTTATTTTTGCGTCGAACGTAAAAGACTACACGCCTTCAGATGACGCAATTGCCGCCGGTCAAAGAGCCTTTATTACGTTGACAAAACTCACCGCGACTCTGGTTAAAAAGGACCTATCCGTAGAAGAAAAACAAGATATCGCCATGCAGGTTTGGGCACTCAATCACGGTTACATTACGCTTAATCAACATGAGATTAGTAATCGAATAGCATGGAACAATTGGAAGGAGCGAGCGCTTCAGGCCATTAGGCTTCATGTTTATGCGTTAGTTGCAACGCAATAGCACTCACCTTCTCTCGAGATTGGTGAGCGCTACGCTCGCGAGCAGATTACCTGTGGCTAGCTGATTGGGAATGGCATCGTCTACCTGTTAGCCAGCGCCTCGTCGATGTCACTGGCACTGTGTCTGTTGGGGAGTTGACCGTCTTCACCCCATGTTTTGTTTACAATGCGACCGCGTTTAACACCCTCACGCTGTTCGATTTTCTGTGCCCAACTTAATAGATGCTCGTACTCGTGCACTTGTAAAAATGTTGCTGCATCATAGAGATTGCCTAGTACAAGGTTGCCATACCACGGCCAAATCGCGATGTCGGCAATTGAAAATTCGTCGCCAGCCATAAACGCATTATTCGCAAGATGTTTATCAAGTACATCAAGTTGGCGTTTTGTTTCCATAGTAAAGCGGTTAATGGGATATTCCATTGGGTACGGGGCATAACTATAGAAGTGCCCGAAGCCACCACCCAAGTACGGTGCAGAGCCCACTTGCCAGAACAGCCAGTTAAAACACGCCGTTCTTTGCTGTGGTTCGGTTGGAATAAACTTACCAAATTTCTCAGCCAAATAGACAAGAATAGAGCCCGACTCAAACAACTTAGTTTCTGGTGACGTTGTAGTATCAACCATCGCGGGAATTTTACTGTTGGGATTTACATCAACAAAACCTGAAGAAAACTGATCGCCCTCACCGATATTAATTAGCCACGCATCATACTCAGCTTCATTTACGCCAGCGGCTAAGAGTTCTTCAAGCATTATAGTGACTTTCTGACCATTTGGCGTTGCCAACGAATATAGTTGAAGGCCATGCTCGCCGACGTTGCGCGTCTTGTCGTGCGTAGCACCTGAGACTGGACGATTAATACTAGCCCACTTATTGCCGTCATCTTCATCTTGGGTCCAAACTTCAGGTGGCGTGTAACTGTCTGTTGTTGACATATTGGGTCCTCAGTAATTTTTCATAAAGGGAATGACACTCTGGCGCACAACATTTCGCTTCAGAGCTATTAGGTATTACATAACAACAAAGAACTGCTTTTAAACACTTATAGTTCAAGACCGTCGACTAATACACAGCAATTTACGTTAACCGACATATAAAAAAACCGAGCACTCGGCTCGGTTTTGGAATAAAAGGCGAGCAGTCCGTTGCCCGCAAACTGGGACTATTCGATATTTACGGTAGTAACATCACCGGCTGTAACCGACACTACATCAGAAGATTGTATGAAGAACCCATCTTCTTCGTCCTCGTCGGTTTCTGGTTCATCGAATAAGGCGGCACACGAAAAGCTCACTGTGTACTCACCCTGCGGTACAAAACCTGCTGTGAAATTGAATGTTTCGTTTTGGTCGTCATAAGTGACAGGAACCACTGTAAATGGCCTTACTTCGGTGTCGTCTACACCCTCGTCAGCATCATCACCTAACGTGTCGATAAGCGTTTGTTCACCTTGGTATACATAAACTGCATTTCCTGCAAACATATCTGTTTTAGTCGCACATTTTTCGTCCATAACAAGTGCGCTGTCTACTGTCCCTTCTAACGTACCAACGTCGTCATTAAGGGCTAAGCGTACACCCCTTGGCTTTAACATAATGACTTGCTGGCCTACCGGGTCGACAAGACTTTTTCTCAAATCAAATTCAACGGTATAGGCCGCGTCGAAATTTGGTTGGGCGGTAAAACCATCTAACTTTAATTCGCCGCTAGGTACACGGATTGGGAATGTTCCCTCGTCCATTACAATATAAGAATCGTCTGTCACACTTAGGCGTAGTTGGTTGTATTCACCGACGGGTATCGCCGTGTCTTCGACGATGACTTCAAATTGAGCGCCAGGAAGGCTCAATAGATCAATGCTTCTCGGGTCATTATTTTCATCAGTAACCGAAAAACTAATGGGCTCTCCGTTTCCGATAAGTTCTACCTCATCAAAATACACAACAACTTCGCTAGCGTTGTCTACAGGAGCATCAGAGACAGCCAGTGAAAATGTGGTGGTCGTAGGCTGAGTATCTGGAGGTGTTGTGTCGTTGCTATCATCGCCGCCTGACCCACCACACGCTGTTAATGTGGCAAGTGCCGCAATGACTAGGGAAGTAGAGAATGAGCGCCTCATACTTTGACGAATGCGATTTGATTGAAACAGCGCTTTAATACTTTTCTTTTTCATATTTTTCATAACAACACCTTCTCTATCTTCGCTGAAGAAATTCCGTTCTTAATTCAGCTTTACTTGTTTTACTATTGCTTTATAACCACTAACAATACAATGAACATGCCAACAACAATAAAATCAATATATTCAGAATCTTAGGTAACAATATAGGCAAGAGAGATGTAAATTGATTATGAAGATGTTGCCCATATGCAACACTTTTTTACTGATTGCAATGGAACGATTAACTGCGGTTTTTTGATAAACATCAGGCACAAAAAAAGCAGGACTAACCTGCTTTTTCGTAAATACTATTGAGCGATGCCATCTATCTAATTGGCGCGAACATGATGTTAAATACTCACACGTTTATACGGTCGGTATTCCGCCTTCCAGAAATTACGCTCAATACTTTCGCGCAATGCTTCGTCAGACATTTCAAGTGCCAACCCTTGCTCCATAGCGACTCTAGCAACTTCAAAGGCAATGTCTCTGCTTAGCTGTGCAATGGCGCCTAATGGCGGTAGTAAAGAACCCTCGCCAGTATTCACCAATGGTGATGCAGCTGCTAGCGCATTACTTGCCGCCATCAACATTTCGTCGCTTATTAATTTTGCTTTTGCTGCTACAACACCTAAACCAATACCAGGGAAGATATAGGAATTATTGCACTGAGCAATCGGGAATATTTTGCCGTTGTACTCAACTGGCTTAAATGGGCTTCCCGTTGCAATGATGACTTCACCATCGGTCCATTCAATAACTTGTTCAGGGCGTGCCTCAACTTGTCTAGACGGATTACTTAGTGGGAAGATGATGGGTAATTCGCAAGACTGCTTCATTGCGCGGATCACTTGCTCAGTAAACAAACCTGGTTGACCTGAAACACCAATCAGTACATCTGGTTGCGCACAGTGCATGACGTCTAACAGTGAGGCATAGTCGCCACTAAAGGTCCAGTCAGCTAAGTCTTCTGTCTTCTGCTGAAGTTTTTGTTGGAAGTCACGCAACCCTTCCATGCCTTCAGTAACCAGACCGAAACGGTCAATCATAAATACTTGTTTGCGCGCTTGCTCATCACTAATGCCTTCAAACACCATTTGCTGAATAAGCATTTCAGCAATGCCGCAACCAGCCGAGCCCGCACCAACAAATACCACTTTCATTTCACTCAGCTTTTGTTGCTTGGTGCGACATGCCGCTAAAATTGTACCTAGTGTTACTGCTGCCGTACCTTGAATGTCGTCGTTGAAGCAACATACTTCATTGCGGTAACGATTAAGCAGCGGCATGGCATTAGGCTGTGCAAAGTCCTCAAACTGAATCATAACGTCAGGCCAACGACGTTTTACTGCTTTGATAAACATATCGACAAATTCGTCGTATTCTTCTTGTCCAATACGAGGATGTCGCGCGCCCATATACATAGGGTCGTTTAATAGTTTCTCGTTGTTGGTACCCACATCAAGCATCACTGGTAAGGTGTAGGCTGGACTAATTCCTCCGCATGCGGTGTATAGTGACAACTTACCAATGGGGATCCCCATACCGCCAATACCTTGGTCACCCAAACCTAAAATTCGCTCGCCGTCAGTCACAACAATCACTTTCACTTTGCGCTTTGTCGCATTGCGCACGATATCATCTAGCTGATGACGCTCTTCATACGACACGAACAAGCCGCGGGAACTGCGATAGATATCAGAGAACTGCTCACACGCATCACCCACTGTTGGGGTATAGATAATGGGCATCATCTCATCAATATGCTTTTGAATAAGACGATAGAATAAGGTTTCGTTATTATCTTGAATTGCGCGTAAATAAATGTGCTTATTGAGCGCCTCATCAAAGCTGCTGTACTGCATGTAAGCGCGCTCCACCTGCTCTTCGATGGTTTCAAAACGAGGTGGGACAAGGCCTGTAAGGTTAAAAGCAGCGCGCTCTCGTGCGGTAAATGCGCTGCCTTTATTCAGTAGGGGCGTTTCCAGCAATGAAGGGCCGGCATGAGGAATATAAAGATATCGCTGTGAATCTTCTGACATTGGTTTTCCGATTTTATGTTCAGGCAAATACATCGCCACGGCCTGAAGTGGCACGCCTAACGCGTGCCTTACTTATAATTAGAATATCTCTTCTGGCTCTGGCGCAGTAGTCGTATCCTGTGTGGCTGGATCAATCACTTCATCGTCACGAACGTAAGTGGTTGGCTCGGTGCCTTGCAGGAAATATTCAAATAGTGTCGTATGGTCTGTTCTTCTGGTCAACTTTCCACTGGTACGATCAATGCGAACCCGCACAATATTTTCAGGTACGGGCATAGGCGTATGGGGTTTATCTTTCAATGCATATTGCATAAATCTTATCCACGCAGGGCCCGCGGCTTTTGCACCGTCCTCAGTACCAATGAGGGCATTACCAATCCAGTTGAATTTTTCAGGATCTTTATTAATGAGATTCTGATTACGTGTCGCTCTTCCTAACTGACGCCCCATGTTGTCAAACCCAACCCATGCCGTAGCAACGATATCTTTGTGAAAGCCACTAAACCACGTATCGCGAGAGTCGTTGGTAGTACCTGTTTTACCTGCAATATCTGTACGCTGTAATATATTTCGAGAACGCCATCCAGTGCCAAGCCAATAGGTTTTTTTATTCCAGTTTCCGTTGGCTCTTACCGCAGTTCGCATCATCTCCCCGACTAAGAAGGCGTTCTGCGCCGTTATGACCTGAGGTGCGATAACTTTTTCCTCGCTCTCATCCGCAAGTGCATCGCCTATTAACACATCTTGATTGAGTTCAGCAGCTAGCAGCGCTTCAATATCAGCTTCATCACTTTCTGGCACTATTTCAGGTTCGCTTTCATTTTCGCAACGATTACATGCCCAAACTGGATTCGCTCGCCATAGTTCCTGACCGCTTTCATCGAGTACTTTGCTGATGAAGTGCGGGTTGACTAAATAGCCACCGTTTGCGATAACCGACATCCCTCGCACCACCTCTAACGGAGTGTGTGATCCCGACCCTAACGAAACCGTTTCATCAAAGGGTATATCTTCGGCATCAAATCCAAAGCGAGTAAGATAATCGGTAGTTTCGCGCAGACCAACGCCACGAAGTAATCTTACCGACACCACGTTCTTTGATTTACCTAACGCTTTACGCATCCGAATTGGGCCATCGTATTCTGCTGGAGAATTTTGTGGGCGCCACGCTACGCCAGTTGCCGCGTTCCACTGGTTTATTGGTGCATCGTTAATAATTGAGGCCAGAGTATATCCGCTGTTGATCGCCGCCGAATACACAAAAGGCTTTATGTTTGAACCCACTTGACGTTTGGCTTGGGTGGCACGATTAAACTGGCTTTGATAAAAACTGTAGCCACCAACCACTGCTTCTACTGCGCCATTTTGCGGATTTAAGGCAACAAACGCTCCACTCACTTCAGGAAGTTGAGAAATACGCCACTGCCCTTCCTGCTCGCGAATGTAGATGACCGCCCCTTCTTGGGTAATGTCAGATGCGGTTTTGGGGTCACTCCCTTGACGGAAATCAGTAATGTATTCACGGGCCCAATCTAAACCGTCCCATGTAATCGTACGCGACTCACCATCAACAGAAAGTACATCAATTGATTGCTCACCTACCGCCATTACCACAGCTGGCATCAACGGCTTAATGTGTGGAATTTCACTGAGTACTTCAAGTAGCGACGTTTCATCCCATTCACTGCGATTTGTTCGACTACTAATATCTATACTCAACGAAAGCGCGGGAATAACCTCATCTTTACTTTCAGGGGTGGGTAAATTCCAAAGGTAACCAAGAGGACCTTTATAACCATGGCGTTCATCGTAGTCATGAAGGTTACGTACCACGGCGTTCTGGGCAGCAATTTGAATATCTGAATTAGCGGTTGCATACACTTGATAGCCACCGGTTTCTGCTTCTTCTTTGCCGTAGATTTCCACCATTTCATTGTAAATCGTATCTGCCAAGTAAGGCGCGTCAACTTCAATTTCAGCGCCGTGTTTACGCGCAGTAACAGGTGCACTAGCAGCTTCATCAAACTGTGCTTTGGTGATGTATTGCTCATCGAGCATTCTAAGCAGTACAACCTTGCGCCGCTCTACAGAGCGTTCTGGCCCACTAATAGGGTTCAGTACTGAGGGCGCTTTCGGCAGTCCGGCTATAGTCGCCATTTGCGCTAAGTTAAGCTCGTTAAGAGGTTTTCCGTAGTACACCTGCGAGGCAGCCCCAAAGCCAAACGCGCGATGCCCCAGCTCGATTTTATTGAGGTAAAGTTCAAGGATCTCTTCTTTTGACAGCTCTTGCTCCATATGCAAAGCGATAAAGATTTCTTTTACTTTTCGAATGTAGGTTTTCTCACGCGTAAGGAAGAAACCACGTGCAAGCTGCATGGTAAGTGTACTTGCGCCCTGACGCTTTTCGCCAGTTAGTACTAAACTTACTGCTGCACGCACAATACCTATGGGGTCAATTCCGTGATGTTCGTAAAAACGACTGTCTTCGGTGGCGAGTATCGCGTTGATCAATTCTTGAGGTACTTCCTCAAGTTTTACGGGGATCCGCCGTTTAACTCCATATTGCGAAATAAGTTTTCCGTCTTTGGTGTATATCTGCATGGGCGTTTGCAGGCGTACATCCTTAAGTACAGTGACACTAGGCAGGTCTGGTTTGATATAAAAGTAAATACCTACCAGTGCCGCACAACCCAAAAGGCCTGATAGAAAAACGAATAAAATAAGCGGTTTGATGTACTTCACTGTAACGGATACCAACACATTTTGTTGAAATGACGTATATTTTATACGTATGTGTCATCTATAGAACCATACGCATAAGACTAATAGAGTAATATTGTACTGTAGAGCAATAACCTTTGAAACTGGACACTTGCAAATGAAATCGCTGTTTAACAAAAAGCTGCCGCCCATTGTGGGCTTAGATATAGGCACGCGTCAAATAAAAGCGGTGTGGCTTGAACAATCAAAAGATGGGTATGTACTGCAAGGCTATGCATGTGAACCTATCACTAAAGTTGCTTTTTCTGAACGCGATATCAAAGACTACGAGTCTATCAGTATTGCACTTAAGAAAGTAAGAAAAGCACTTAAGACAAAGCTGAAGCTTGCGAACGTAGCTGTGGCAGGCACGTCTGTGATCAGCAAGATTGTGTATATGGATCCAGACCAAAGTGATTATGAGCTCGAAAACCAAATAGAAATTGAAGCTGACAGTCTTATTCCTTACCCGCTAGAAGAAGTTTATCTAGATTTTGAAGAAATTGGTCCAAGCGCAACCCATTCAGGCAAAGTAAACGTGTTACTCACCGCAGCGCACAAAGACTTAGTGGATAGTCGATTGCTGCTTGCGCGAGAAGCGAATTTTGAACCTAAGATTGTCGATATGGAAAACTACGCCATTGGCAACGCATTAGAATACTTTCACCACGTCGATGCGCCAGAGCAACCGCTTTGCTGTGTAAATGTTGGCGCATCACTGTTACAGATTTGCGTGATAAAAGATGGCAATGTGGTTTACACCAAAGAACATGCTTTCGGACTGAATCATTTAATTAATGACATCAGTGCTATTCATATGATGGAGCGCGAAGAAGCTGAGCGCCAATTATTAGATGGCACTTTAGCAGGTAACTGGGTTGAAGATACGCTGCCGATTTTTGCAGCCAATCTGCAACAAAATATCAACCGAGCGCTGCAAATGTACATGAGCACGCTACACGCAGAGCGCCCAACAAACATACTGCTAAGCGGCGGAGCGGCCACTATCGAGCCGTTAGTTGATATTCTAAATCAAGATCTGGGTTTAGAAGTGAATTGCTTTAATCCATTTAGTGGTATGACAATAAACCCTAAATTAGACACCGAGCGCTTACATAAGATTGCGCCGCAATTAGCGATTGCCGCGGGGCTTGCAAGCAGGAGTTTTACACAATGGCACATGTAAACCTTCTACCTTGGCGCGAAAAGCAGCGTCAGCATCAAAAACAACAATACCTAGGCGCTTTATTTGCTGTTGCCGCTATCGTTGGACTTATATTCTGGTTTATCGGTCAAGCTATCGATCAACAGATTAGCAATCAAAATTCACGCAACAATTATTTAGAACAAGAAATTGCCATACTCGACGAGCAAATTGCACAAATTAAAAAGGTCAAAGATAGTAAGAATGCCATAGAGCAGCGCATGGCACTTATTGAGCAACTTCAGGCTAGCCGTAATGTTGCACCTATTGTATTTGATGAACTCGTTAAGCTTGTGCCATCTGGTGTTGCGTTTGAGTCAATGACTCGAACGGGTAACAGGATAGAGATTGAAGGCACAAGTGATTCAAATAACCGCCTTTCAGATTTTATGCGCGGCTTAGATAATTCGAAAATTTTCGTTGCCGCAGAGCTTTCTACAATCAAATCAGACAGTAGTGCTGCACGCGCTATGAGTAGCTTTACGCTAACATTTCTGATTAAACCCAATATTGCTCCTCTTGAAAGCAGTCAAAATGGAGCGCAGTAAATTATGAAATTTGACGTAGAAAAACTTAAAGAACTCAACGAACTCGATTTCGAGCAAATTGCTATATGGCCGCAAGAAATTCGTATTGTTGTAGGCGCGTTTGTGGCTATTATCGTAGGCGCATTAAGCTATTACATGCTGATTAGCCCTAAGCTTCCCACGCTGGACGCTGCTGAATTAAAAGAGCAAGAGCTTAAACTGCAGTTTGAAGCTAAGTATCGTATTGCGGCTAACCTAGAAGCCTATCAAGAGCAGCTTGCTCAAATTAAGAAAGACTTTTCTTCCATGTTGAAAAGCCTCCCCACCAGCAATGAAACACCGGGGTTGCTCGACGATATTACCTATGTGGGTACGTCATCGGGACTGACATTTGAGCTATTGAACTGGCAACAGGAAGTACCGAAAGAGTTTTACACTGAACTACCCATAGAGATGGAAGTGAGTGGCGGTTATCACAATTTTGGTGAGTTTGTGTCTAAAGTGGCTGACTTACCTCGTATTGTGACTCTGCACGATTTTGATATTACGCGCGGCACTGACGGGCTTTCATTGAAACTTCAGGCAAAAACTTATCGTTCTGAAAACTCGTCAGAAATTGAGGGAGAGGTAAAATAATGCGTTATCTTACAGCTCTCTTAGCCTTATTTTTGGCAACTGGATGTTCACCAAAGCTTGACGATCTGCAAGCATATACACAAAGTGTAAAAGATAGGACAACACCACAAATTGAACCCTATCCTGAGTTCGAAACGCATCCGCCATTCACTTATAGTGCAGGCGCGCTTCGTAGCCCCTTTGAACAACCTCGTCGAAATACCGCCCCGGTAAGCAAGCCTCGTGTAGAAAATTGCTACCAACCTGACTTTCAACGAGCAAAAGAAGCACTTGAAGCATATGGCGTAGATGCACTTTCACTTTCAGGAAATTTTGAGGTTAAAGGCGTGCAATGGGCCTTGATTAGAAGTAACGATGGCGTGTTGCATAAAGCCAAAGTAGGAAGCCGTATCGGCTTGTTTTATGGAAAAATTACGCAAATTGGCAGTGATTCAATTACTATTGAACAGTCATTACCAGATGGTGCCGGCTGCTGGCAAAGGAAAACAACAACAATGACTACAGCATCAAAGGCGGGAGAGTAAACATGGCCGAGCGATACATATTCAACAAATCTCTGAATCGTAGAGTACCTCGTTGGTACTGGCTTGCCGCGGCGATCGCTACCTTGCTATCTCTCACACTTGTTATGGCACCAGTTAAAGCACAAGAGCCACTATTGGTCGACCCACAAGCGCAAGCGCGTCAGGCGCAAGTCACGACTACAGTCACCAATATTGACTTTACGCAAGGTGCAGACCGCGCGGCAATTACACTGGTTTCATTTACAGGCGATACGCCCAAACTACAGTTAGTTGAGTCACAAGGGAAAGTGTCGGTAACACTGGCCAATACCAAGCTTGGTGAGGACCAACTTGTCGAGTTAAATGTGGCTGATTTCGGAACCTTGGTTTCAACAATTGAAACCTTCGAAGATGACAACGACGCACGTATTGAAGTGAATTATGCGGGCACGGTAGTTGTTCAAAATACCATTAACGAAGGCGTCCTTAGAATCGAAGTAAAAGCCATGGACGCTGAGCAACAAGAAGCACTTGAGAGCGAAACAAAGTACACGGGCGACCCAATTTCTCTTGATTTTCAAGACGTGCCTGTAAGACAAGTATTGCAGATTATTGCCCAAGTTAATGGTTTTAACCTTGTTACTACCGATACTGTCACAGGCAATGTCACAATATCTTTATCTGGCGTTCCTTGGGATCAAGCACTTGATATGATCCTTCGCGTTAAAGGTCTTGATAAGCGTTTAGAAGGTAACATTCTCCTTATCGCACCTGCAGAAGAATTGTCAGCGCGTGAAACTCAAGCGCTTCAGTCAAAGAAACAAGTGTCTGATTTAGCACCACTACAAACGGTCAATATCCCCGTAAATTATGCCAAAGCAGCAGCCTTAGCGACTATTTTAAAATCTACTGAAGGCGGTATTTTGTCTGACCGTGGTGGCGTCACCGTAGACGAACGCACCAACACGATCCTTATTCGCGATACCTTAGCTTCAATTGATGAAGCCAGAAAAATGATTGATGCCCTAGATGTCCCTGTAAAACAGGTACTCATAGAAAGTCGCATGGTTACCGTGCTGGACAATGTTGATGAACAATTAGGTGTGCGTTGGGGGTTTAGTGATCGTCAAGATGACAATGGCGTATCGGGTTCAATTGAAGGCGCTGAAACTATAGCCGGTGGCGTTATTCCCACAATTGGCGATCGCCTGAACGTTAATCTACCCGTTGCGAGTACGTCAGCAGCAAGCATCGGGTTTCAGGTAGCCAGCTTGGTTGATGGCACTATTTTGGATTTAGAGTTATCTGCACTTGAGTCTGAAAACAAAGGTGAAATTATTGCCAGCCCGCGTATCACAGTAGCCAATCAGCACGAAGCTTACATAGAGCAAGGTACCGAGATACCCTATGTTCAAGCAACATCATCAGGTGCAACATCGGTAGAATTCAAAAAAGCGGTACTATCGCTCAAAGTGACACCGCATATTACTCCTGACAACCGCATTATTCTTGATTTGGTTGTGACACAAGATACGCGAGGCGAAACCGTTTCTACATCAACGGGTGATGCCGTTGCCATTGATACTCAAGAAATAAAAACGCAGGTATTGGTGGAAAATGGCGAGACCATCGTACTAGGTGGCATATTCCAGCAGACCAGCTCTGATGGTGTGACAAAAGTACCCCTATTTGGCGATTTGCCAGTCGTGGGCGCGCTATTTAGAAATACCTCTCAGTTACAGCAAAAACGTGAGCTACTTATTTTCGTAACGCCTAAAATTGTAACTGAACGTCCTTAACGCCAGAATACGAGCCTAAAAGCGCGCTTTTTACAGCGCGTTTTTTTGTTTTTGACACTTTTTTGTAAGTAAATTTACAGGTATACGCTAATTGTTAGTAACAAAACTTGCAACGCCTTGCAGGAAACTGAGATAATCGCGCTCTCGAAATTTAAGCGAGGTTTAAGGAGTGGTGCTTATTGGACACTAAATAGGCACGAGTCAATGGGTAGGCTGGTAAGGCAACAGTGCACTGCCCCTAACATGATTAAGTTGTGATATAAGCAAATATGGCTGAAAAACGTAATATCTTTTTAGTTGGCCCAATGGGTGCTGGCAAAAGTACCATCGGTAGACATCTGGCAGACGAACTTCACCTAGATTTTTTTGATTCGGATCAGGAAATTGAGCGCCGTACTGGTGCTGATATCGCTTGGATCTTTGATTTGGAAGGTGAAGACGGTTTCCGCAAACGCGAAGAGAACGTCATTAACGACCTGACAGATAAGCAAGGTATCGTACTTGCCACAGGCGGCGGCTCTATAGTAACTAAAGCGGTACGCAATCGTTTATCTGCCCGCGGTATTGTTGTTTACTTGCAAACCACTATCGATAAGCAAGTTGCCCGTACACAACGCGACAAGCGTCGTCCTTTGCTACAAAATGAAGACCCTGAGAAGGTACTTCGTGATCTTGCAGAAATGCGTAACCCACTATATGAAGAAGTGGCCGATTACGTGGTAGATACAGACGACCAATCTGCACGCGCAGTAGCAAATCAAATTATTAGCAAAATTGGTCTATAAATAAAAACACTATAAATTAGGAGGTGCTACGCCCATGTCAACCTTAACTGTGGAACTTGGAGACCGTAGCTATCCTATACAGATAGAGGCTGGGCTGCTTACGCAACCTGGCCTTTTTCGTTCTTATATAAAAGGCCCTCTAGCGGTTATCGTTACCAACGAGACGATAGCGCCACTGTATCTCGACACTGTCGTTAAAGCTTGTGGCGATGTCCACGTCGAAACCATTGTGTTACCCGATGGCGAACAGCATAAGAACTTAACCCAGTTTGAAGTTGTAATGACGCGGTTGCTAGAACTCAACGCAGCCCGTGACACCACATTAATTGCATTAGGTGGCGGTGTAATTGGTGACTTAACAGGCTTTGTTGCTGCAACCTATCAGCGTGGTGTGCCTTTTATTCAAGTACCCACTACCCTATTGTCACAAGTCGACTCTTCGGTAGGCGGTAAAACTGCTGTAAATCATCCACTTGGTAAAAACATGATTGGTGCGTTTTACCAACCGCAGTTTGTCGCCATTGATACTGACACGCTTACCACTTTACCTGCTCGAGAGTTTGCAGCAGGTATGGCTGAAGTTATCAAATACGGAATTATCTACGACGCGAGCTTTTTTAATTGGTTAGAGCAAAACGTCACGCCCCTTACTGCGCTAGACAAAAATACGTTGAGCCAGGCTATCTTTCGCTGCTGTGAAATCAAAGCTGATGTGGTAGCAAAAGATGAGCGAGAAGGCGGATTACGCGCCATACTTAACCTCGGTCACACGTTTGGCCACGCAATCGAAGCTGAGCAAGGTTATGGTAACTGGCTTCATGGTGAAGCCGTAGCCGCTGGTACTATACTTGCTTGTAAAGCAGCAGAAGCGCTGTCATGGTTTACACCGTCAGAAACACGTCGTGTTAGTGCGTTATTTGAAACGTTCAAGCTTCCCGTAGCAGGGCCTAGCGACATGAATAAAGACGACTATGTTAAGCACATGAAGCGCGATAAAAAGGTTGAGGCAGGTAATATTCGCTTTGTACTTCCACAGGGTATCGGTAAAGCGGTTGTGACAAAAGACGTAACCGACGCGATATTGTCTGAATTACTATCTTAACCTTCATCGACACGCTTTGGCTTAAACGTACTGTACAATAAATATGTTTAAGCCACTTGGCTAATTTCGTATATCGAAGGGGCGAACTTCCGTGCAAAGTGAACTGCATGAACGTTTGGAGTACTTGGTAAATTATTCATCACAACTGATTTTTGTCAGTGGTGAGTCTATTGCTGAGCAACAAAAAACGTTAGAGGCGTTTGTCTTTCAGCAACATGATGACACCGAAATTGCCTACCTGACCGCGCAAGAGAATATGGACACGTCTGACTATCGTCGTCAGCTCTGCCGTCAACTACTCGGGCAAGTGGTTGGAAGTTTCGTAAGACCTCTAAATGAACTTCTTGTAGATTTAAACGGCCATGAAGGGCCTATTCTCATAGCAATCACACAAGCGCACCACCTTCCTGACAAATTGCTACAGGAATTATGGGATTTAGTGCTACAAAGCCGGTTTGCGGGTAACAAACAACACATGAACGTTTTGCTTTTTGCCAACAGCCAATGGGCAGAAAATGCGAAACAGTGGCTGCCTGCCAAAAATACTGAAACGCCACTCATTATAAGTAGCCAGTCGGTTATGAGTGAGCAGCCCACGTTTGAGTCGGACCTCGACAAAATGATTGCGTCTCGACGTGAAGCATTTCAAGCGCACCTAGAAAACCGACAGAGAGAAAATACACTCACGTTTAGCAACCCCTTAAAATCCAAGTGGCTATATGGTGCTATAGCAGCCATTTTTCTTGTTACGTTTACTGGCTTGGTCTACTGGCAATATGGCAGCAATCTATCAGGTCTGTTTGCGCCTATCGAAAGCGGCAATACCAATACTACAGCTTCTCAAGCAGTACCAGGCTCAGCCTACGACTCGTTGCTTGAAGAAAATACTGATAACCAAGACACTACCCGTAATGACACAAAGATTACTGGCGATAGCACCTCTCCTAATGATATTGCTACTATCGACGTTGTTACAGTGAGTGAGAGTGAACAGGAAGCACCGTTGTTAAATGACGATGCGAACTTGGTCACTGACTGGAACACGGCTGTTTCATCTTTAGGGCCAAGCAACAAAACACAAAGTGCCATTACTGATGATTCCCAGCGCCCAAACCAAGATAGCGACGTCATTGAGCCAACCACCCTTGTTGATGAAAAGCCAATCGCTGTTGCGAGTGCTAATAACGAGAACGAGAAAGAGAACGAGGCTAACACTGAAAACGTATGGATAGGTCCATCTCAGTATGCCATTCAGATGCTAGCGATGAAAGATGAGCGAGTACTCGAGCAATTTTTGTTGGAGTATGGACTTTACGATAAAACCCGCGTTTACAAGACCCAACGCTACGGTGGTGATTGGTTCGTTGTAGTTGATAAGACACTCTATTCCAATTTTAATGACGCGCAGCAAGCACGCAGTACTTTGCCCGACTTTCCAGGCAAACAGAACGCTTTTGTTAAGAATGGCGAACAAGTACTCAAAGAGTTAGCTCTGACTGACAATCCATAAATCACCTATTGCCTAATAGTGCGCTAAAATCGCGCGCTTATCTCACTTGCTGGTTGTTCACATTAGCGATGAAAGTTACAATCTACCTTTAGTGTGG
Organism: Alteromonas sp. 009811495; assembly: GCF_028865455.1. NCBI lineage: Bacteria > Pseudomonadati > Pseudomonadota > Gammaproteobacteria > Alteromonadales > Alteromonadaceae > Alteromonas > Alteromonas sp. 009811495. The sequence continues at coordinate 417,680 of NZ_CP113972.1, read as the reverse complement.
TGATGTCAAAAGACCCTTCCCCGGCAATGCCTTCGGCGACGTTAGGAATAACCACCTTCTTCAGTCCGTGTAGGTAGTAACGTTTAAGCATGATGCAAAAGAAAAACCGGGCCTTTTTAAAATGGGCCGGTGGCAAATATAGCTTGGTAGAGCACATTCAAGCCAGATTACCGCAAGCTAACAAACTTATTGAACCGTTTGTTGGTGCCGGCTCTGTATTTTTGAATACGCAATACAAACGTTACCTTCTCAATGATATCAACCCTGATCTCATTAACCTGTACAACTTTTTAAAAGCACAACCCGATGCATTAATTAATGATGCGCGTGAATTTTTCTGCGACAAGCGTAACGACGAAAAAATGTATTATGCATTGCGAGAAGAGTTCAACAGTACACAGGATGAGTATTACCGAGCCATACTCTTTTTGTATCTGAACAGACATGGTTATAACGGTTTGTGTCGCTACAGCCTGCAGGGCCGATTTAATGTTCCTTTTGGGCGCTATAAAAAACCATACTTTCCCGAAGATGAAATGTTCGTTTTTTCTGAGAAGTCACAAAAGGCTACGTTTACCTGCTTGCCTTTTGAAAAAGTGTTTTCAAGGGCGCGAAGAGGCAACGTGATCTATTGCGATCCGCCTTATGCACCTATTAGTAAAACGGCTGCTTTTACGAGTTACGCGGCTCGCAGCTTTGGACAAGATTCTCAAGAAAAGCTAGCAGAACTTGCAACCCGAGCCTCTAAAAAGCGCGGTATTCCAGTGCTGATTTCCAATCACGACTTGCCGCTAACACGTTCACTTTATCATGGTGCTGATTTCAGCATGCTTTCAGTAAAGCGTTCAATTAGCCAAAATGGTGCTAAGCGACAACCTGTAGATGAGATATTGGCTTACTTTCCGCCAGCGAAGGTGCTGCCTAAAGCGAAAGTGAGAAAAAGAAAAGCGAAGTCACCTGTAGTGGTGCCCTCTATATAAGCGCGGTTTGATTAAGTACTGTAGCCGCTGTACCACTTCACAAACATAAACAGCAAAACCACAAAGGTAATTACTAACACAACGCCAATAATTGCAAAACTAATAAAGGTGCCTTTTGTGAAGTCTCGTTCGTAATTTTTGTGACTTTGAACACCAAACAGACTAGCAATTACACTCCCCAGAACTGACCAAAAACCAGTACCAGATTGCATAATCACACCTTAAGCGTCGTTAGGCGAAGAAGAGAAATCAACGCTGCCATCATCACTGTGCAGCAGTTCGAGTAGGTCAAGAAAGTGAAACTGAAATGACGGCGACTTGCCTGCTATCCAAGAAAACCAACTTACCTCTTCAACGCCATCTTTATGACGGGCACATTGATTTTGAATGTGGCTTGCCGGAAGTTTAGGATTAAACTCGGTAACAGGTTGATAGTTACAGACAGACGAGCGCGATTGAGGCGCAGACGACAACGCTACACTAAGTAACGCGGCGCTACCGCACACTGCAAAAAAAGGGAGAACTTTCATCCTGAATACTCCTAGCACTCGTTTAAAAATTAATCTCATTATAATCAAATCGAACGTTGGAACAAGACTATTGTTACTAAAATAAGTAAGTGCTCAAAAATACGTTTTCTACACTGTAAGCTTTTGCTAACACCAATACTGCGAAACCTTATTCTTAAGCACAATATAAAAAGCCTAATGACAGCATTAGGCTTTTAACTCAACGTTCATTGGGCCTACCTTGGCCCAACACTAACTCACAATTACAGTTGGAAATCCATCGAGTAACCCACAGTGAATTTCACTGCGTCGTTATCAAATTCGTCTTCACCACCCATATCGTCTAGATCGGTACCTGTAATAGCGAAACTAAAGCCATCTTTAGACAGTGAAATACCATAATCAACGTAGCCTTCTACACCGTTGAACGCTTCTGCAAAGTCACCTTCGTGATAGCCTACGTGTAAACCTAACTCTGTGCCATTAAGTACTTCAAACGCATAATCAAGTGAAGTATAAGACGCTTGCGCGAAGCCAAAGTCTTGGCCTTCGCCTTCATCAGCTTCTGTGTGTGCTAGTAGATAAACGGTTAGGCTCAGTCCACCCATACCAACGCTACCGTATACTTCAGCAAAATCGAAGTTAGCTTCGTCGTCGTAGTTGTAGTAAAGGTAACCGAAGTCGTAGGCAACACCGTCTGACTCACCAGAAAAACCGAAATACATATCGTGCTCGTATGAGTACACATCACCCGCACCGTAGTTTACGTTAGACGCCCAAGTACCCGCATAAAAGCCACTTTCGTGCGCGTAATCAATACCACCTTGAACAGCAGCTTCGTTAGTGGTTTGTGTAAGACCACGCCAAATGTAGTTGCTGCTCACGCCTGCGTTTGCAGTGAACTCGCCTTCAGCATAGCTTGGCATCGCAGTTAATAGGCACGCTGAAGAGATAGCAGCGGCAAGTAATGTTCTTTTTGTAGATGTTTTCATGTGTGTTCTCCAGTGAAATTCAAATTTGTTGTTGTAATTTGTTTTTCTGTCTTCTTATTTTTGGACTGGATAACGCAAACTTAATGCCCATTTATGGTTCATCTTAAAAAACGCACAACAAACCAATAAGTAATTGAATTTTATTCATTTAATTTTATTAAAAAATCACACCGCGCTAATACACATGCAGACAAACTGAATAAACATGCACCAACTTAACGCGACCTCACCAAAATTGGGCAGTGCATTGTGGGTATTTGCGACTGATTTAGTGCGCATCGAAAGACTGTTTATTGCAATACGTAGTAAACAGATGCGCTTTTGGGTAAACTTTCGCTGAATTCACGCGTTTGCAACTCGTTGAGCTTATTCAAGGTTCTATCGGGCAACGCATTTGGATGTTCACTTAAAGGATGCACCATGAAACCATTTTTGATAGCCCCTTCCATATTGTCAGCCGACTTTGCTCGACTGGGCGAAGACGTAGAAGCAGTATTAAAAGCGGGAGCAGATGTGGTGCACTTTGATGTCATGGATAACCACTATGTGCCCAACCTCACCTTTGGACCAATGATTTGTGAAGCACTGCGCAACTATGGAATAAGTGCGCCAATCGACGTTCACTTGATGGTGAAACCGGTCGATGATCTCATTGAAAAATTTGCTAAGGCTGGTGCGAGCTATATCAGCTTTCACCCAGAGGCATCTGAACATATAGATCGTTCACTCCAGCTAATTATTGATTCGGGTTGCAAACCAGGTTTGGTATTTAACCCCGCTACGCCGCTACATTACCTTGATCACGTTATGGATAAGCTACACCACATCCTAATAATGTCGGTTAACCCTGGGTTCGGCGGGCAGAAATTTATTCCCAGCACCCTCGATAAAGTGCGAGCCGTTAAACAGCGAGTTAAAGAAAGTGGCTACGACATTCGAATAGAAATTGACGGTGGCGTAAAAGTAGATAACATTCGCGACATAGCTGAAGCGGGTGCAGACATGTTTGTAGCAGGCTCAGCCATTTTTTCTCAAGATGACTATAGCGACGTTATTGGCCAAATGCGCCACGAACTCGCGGCATTATCAAAAGCATAACATTTTAAAAACGTAATACAGGTAAAGACAAATGAGTAATAAACCCGTTGTATTAAGTGGCTGTCAGCCTTCTGGACAACTTACCCTTGGCAACTATATGGGTGCACTTAAACAGTGGGTTTCCATGCAAGACGATCACGATTGTCTTTATATGATTGTAGATCTTCATGCAATTACTGTAAGACAAGATCCTAAATTACTCGGCGAAGCCTGTCTTGACGGCTTAGCACTTTACCTTGCTTGTGGTATCGACCCGCAAAAAAGCACTATTTTTATGCAATCACATGTCCCTGAGCATGCACAGCTTTCGTGGGTACTGAACTGCTATGCGCAAATGGGCGAGCTTAACCGCATGACTCAATTCAAAGATAAGTCGGCGAAAAATGAAAACAATATTAACGTAGGCTTATACAGCTATCCGGTTTTGCAAGCTGCTGATATTTTGCTTTACCAAGCAGATAAAGTACCAGTAGGAGAAGACCAGAAACAGCACCTTGAACTTACTCGTGACATTGCTACACGCGTGAATAATTTATACGGTGATGTATTCCGCCTACCTGATCCTTACATTCCAGATTTTGGTGCTCGCATCATGAGCTTGCAAGAGCCTGAAAAGAAGATGTCAAAGTCTGATACCAACCCTAATAACTTCATTGGTCTTCTAGAAGAGCCTAAAAAGCTGACTAAAAAGATAAAGCGTGCAGTCACTGACTCTGACGAGCAAGCAAACATCTACTTTAACCCAACAGAAAAACCTGGGGTTTCTAACTTGCTTACGCTGCTGTCTTTATCAACCGGGAAATCTGTGAAAGAGCTTGAGCCAGAGTACACTGATAAAATGTACGGTCATTTAAAAGGTGATGTGGCCGAAGCAGTTGTTTCGCTTTTAGAGCCTATTCAGCAGCGCTATGCCGAAATTCGTGCGGACCGCGCTTATCTTGACGAAGTTATGCGCCAAGGTGCAGAAAAAGCCAGCGCGCGCGCCGCACAAACCCTTAAGAAGGTCTACGACGCTGTTGGGTTTATTCCAAAGCCGTAACGCATCGTATTTGTAATGACAGAGGTTTATCGCGGCTGTGTTGCTGTTAATTGACAACTTTGATTCGTTCACGCATAACCTGGCGCGGTACTACACAGAACTAGGTGCTGATGTTGAAGTGATACGCAATAATGCGTTATCACTTGCCGATATTGAGCACCTATCTCCCTCACAGCTTGTTATTTCTCCGGGCCCTTGTACACCTAATGAAGCAGGTATTAGCCTTGCTGCCATCAAACATTTTGCTGGAAAGCTCCCTATTATGGGAGTGTGCCTCGGCCACCAAGCGATTGGGCAGGTATTTGGCGCAAAAGTGGTAGGCGCTAAGGAAATAAAGCATGGAAAAGTATCTGCGCTTCAACATACAAATCAAGGACTGTTTGCCGGCCTTCCAGAACGCTTCGATGTCACTCGCTACCACTCACTCGTACTGGAGCCCAATACACTTCCTTCGACACTGCGTGTAGACGCTTGGTGCGAAACCGCCTGTGGTCAAAGGGAAATTATGGCTATTTCACACACCCAATATCCTATTTGGGGTGTACAATACCACCCAGAATCGCTGTTAACCCAGCATGGCCATGACGTTTTGCATGCATTTTTAAAACAGCCGGCGGTTTCTCTTAAGTAAATTCAGGGTGGGCCGATAACCTATTCGCAATTCCCTGTTTTATCATTTACTTTTGACTGAGTATAAGAACAGGGGCATATCAATCCACCCGCAGGGTACTTTACCCACGCCGGGTTTAGCGAAGTAGTAGGCCCCATGTACGATAGTGTTGCCGTTGTAAAGAAAGTAATGAGTAGGAGTGTTTTTAACATGACGATTGGGGCTTCAATGCCACCTACAATCGATGATCGCTTTGAAAATATGATTGTCTCCCCTGAGCGTGTTTTTGAAATGCTTGGGCGTCGTCGTGTTGGTGAAGTCACCTATGAGCAATCTGAGCAAGGCGATGCACGCCGACGTCTCTTACATGTAGAAAAAGTTGCTATCGAGAACAAACGGCTTCAACAAAAATCAGAAGCGAGTTACGTCGAGAGTATAAATCATCAACTACATGAAATACTCCTTGGAGAAATGACTGAGTATTTGAGTCACACAGCCGAGTTATGCCAAGCGACCCTTTCCATACCAGAAAATATGGGTGAGTTGCTCGATGCATTATCGGTAAGGGCATGCACTATTTCGAAGCTAGAACCCATCGCCGCTAGCATGCCGCGGCTTTATGACGATCTCATTGCAGTGGTAAATACTCCGCGTTTTCGCCGCAAGGACTCTCGTGGGCGCATTATTGTGGTAGAAACGTTAAGAACAGCACTGAGTTTCTTGGGCATAGAGAACTTAAGGCTGTTAATCCCCTACTTCGTTCTTAAGCGTGCGTTACCTCAAGTGACCGACCCATACCCTCAAATAAAGCAAAAGTACCTAGCCTATGCCACTGGCGTTGCACTAACCGCAAAGCATTTGGCCGGTGAAACAGGCTTAAATAAGAATGAAGCCTATACACTGGGTATACTCAGCAATTTGGGTCGCTGTGCGGTCACTCGTTTGTACTTTAAACTTTTCGACAAAATACAGATGCATTTGCTACAAGAATGTCAAAAAGATAAAGAGCAGAAACGTCACGCTGCGCTACTTAAAATTACACCTTCTGCAAATCACTTAATAGCACTACAGCAAGAGTTTGCCGACTCGGTTACCGCAGACATTTTTGCGCATATGCAAATGACACGGTTACGCTTAGCTGACGCTATGCGATTATGTGCAGACAATGCGCCAGTGGAACGAAAAACGCTTAGTAAAACGCTTCATCAAGCTCGCACTTATGCGCAAGTACGTATGCTGCATCAACTCAAACTGGTTGAAATGAAAGAAATTAAACCACTTTTTAGCGAGCAGAAATACCCAACTGGGAGCCTTGAAGTGTTAAAATCTATTGACGTTTTCACCCTCCCTTTGGTGAAAAACGAAGCTCATTAGTAAATTTTTATTGGATATTCATGCACTCATTATTCGAATGAGTGCTACCTTTTTACTCAATATCAGGCGAATTTTTGTAAGGATACACTGACCCCCAATGTACCTTTACGCCTTTCTCGTACTGGCATTCCTTGTTAACACTAAAAGCTATATATCAGTATTTAATAGTTATTCACTTTTAATGCAAATTAAGCCACAGTCCTTATAAATAAAGGGCTACAGCCATTTACAGTGAAGACAAATGTTAAAAAAAATGGCATACTGTTAGCCAATTTCGATTAGTTTTTACGCGCCTAAGTCAGCTTTTGTTGCTTGTGAAAAGAATAAACGCTTTCGTCATAAGAGTAACAAACTGCAAACCACATTGTGTGTTTGGCGCCCAACGCAGAGGTAACAAAGATGAACGTAACTCGCGCTACATTTGATGATGTAATGGTTCCTAACTATAACCCGGCAGGTATGGTACCCGTTCGTGGTGAAGGTTCGCGTGTTTGGGATCAAGATGGTGCTGAGTACATCGACTTTGCAGGCGGTATTGCAGTAAACGTGTTAGGTCACTGCCACCCAGAGCTAGTGAAAGCATTAACCGAGCAAGGCAGCAAACTATGGCATTTAAGTAACGTATTTACTAATGAGCCAGCACTTCGCCTTGCTAAGAAGCTGACAGATGCGACGTTTGCAGAGAAGGTTTACTTTGCAAACTCAGGTGCAGAAGCAAACGAAGCTGCACTTAAACTTGCGCGCCGCTTCGCATTAGATAATTTCGGCGAAGAGAAAAACCAAATTATTGCTTTCAATAAAGGCTTCCATGGCCGTACATTCTTTACCGTAACGGTAGGTGGTCAAGCGGCTTACTCTGACGGTTTCGGTCCTAAGCCAGGTGCAGTAGATCACTGTGATTACAACGACCTTGCTGCCTTTGAAGCAATGATTTCTGACAAAACTTGTGCGGTAATGATGGAGCCGCTACAAGGTGAAGGCGGTATCATCCCGCCAGATGCTGACTTTGTAAAAGGCGTACGCGAGCTGTGTGACAAGCACAATGCACTACTTATTTTTGACGAAGTACAATCAGGTGTTGGCCGTACAGGTCACCTGTATGCATACATGGGTCTTGGTGTAACACCAGATATTCTGACTACAGCTAAGTCACTTGGCGGTGGTTTCCCAATTGGTGCAATGCTAACCACAACTAAAATTGGCGCGCATCTGAAGGCAGGTACACACGGAAGCACATACGGCGGTAACCCACTAGCGTGTGCTGTGGCAGAAAAAGCATTTGATATTGTTAACACACCAGAAGTTATGGAAGGTGTTCTTAAGAAAGAGGCATTGTTCCGTGAATTGCTTGGAGCGATTAACGATAAGTACAATGTTTTTGAAGAAGTTCGTGGTCAAGGGATGCTTCTTGGTTGCGCGCTAAATGAAAAATATCAAGGTCGTGCTCGCGACTTTATGATGGCGGCAACAAAAGAGAATCTAATGTGTCTTGTTGCTGGCATGAACGTTGTTCGTTTCGCGCCATCACTGGTAATTCCAGATGAAGACATCAAAGAAGGTCTTGCACGTTTCGAACGCGCGGTAGCTGCCGTTGTAAACGCCGAATAATTACAACACGAGTAGCGAACATGAATATCATTCGCCCTATCACAAAAGCAGATTATAACGCGCTGAAAGAGATAGCTGTCGAGTCGGGCATAGGCTTTACGTCTTTGCCCGTTAACGACGAGTTACTACAACGCAAAATTGATCGTGCCGAAACTGCGTTTAACAAAGCAAACGTTACCGAGCCTGGCGATGAGTCATACTTGTTTGTAATGGAAGATACCACCACCGGCCAGGTGGTCGGTACGACAGGTATTGAGGCTGCCGTTGGCATAGATGATGCGTTTTATCATTATCACTTGAGCAAAGTGGTACATGCATCACGTGAGCTTAACATCCATAACACAGTGGATATCCTTACTTTCTGTAACGATTACACTGGCGTAACAGAGATTTGTACACTGTTCCTTCGCGAGCAGGCACGTGGCGGCATTAACGGACGCTTTCTATCAAAAGTACGCTTCTTGTTCATGATGGAGCACCGTGAGCGTTTCTCTGAGACCGTTATTGCAGAAATGCGTGGTGTAAGTGACGAAGAAGGTCGTTCACCATTTTGGGAATGGCTTGAAACGCATTTCTTCTCGTTGGATTTTCCAACTGCTGATTACTTAACGGGTATTGGCAATAAGGTATTTATTGCCGAGCTTATGCCTAAATATCCTATCTATGTGAACTTACTCAGTAAGGAAGCACAAGATGTGATTGGAGAGGTGCACGAGAAAACACGCCCTGCACTACAGCTTCTTGAAGAAGAAGGCTTTTCATGTCGCGGTTACGTAGACATTTTTGATGCAGGGCCGACGGTAGAAGCAAACCTTAGCCATATTCGAACGGCACAATCGAGTTTGAAACTACCGGTGGTTATTGATGACAGTGCAGCGGCCCAAGGCCAAACGCATTATATAATCAACACCTCAATTTCTGATTTTCGCGCCGTAGCCACCGAGATGACAGTAAGCGAAGAGCAAAACGTTGCTGTATTGTCTCGCCAAGCTGCTGCGGCACTTAACGTTAAAGAAGGTGAAGAAGTTCGCTTTGCACCTGTAACGTTTAGAGACTAATAAGGACACCCACAATGCTACATACACATTTTATAAACGGTGAATGGGTTGCCGGACAAGGTCATGACCTTAAGTCAATTGACCCAGCTAAGAACGAAGTAATTTGGGAAGGCAAGTCTGCTACTGCCACCCAAATTGACAATGCGATTAATGCAGCGCGTGCCGCATTACCTGCGTGGAGCATGAAAACCGTAGAAGAGCGCCTTGAAATCATCAAGGTATACGGCACCAAGCTTGAAGAAGCGAAAGCGCACCTTACCAAGGTAATGGCTAAGGAAACAGGCAAGCCTGAATGGGAAACGGCCACCGAAGTGGGCGCCATGATGGGTAAAATCGGCATCTCAGAAAAAGCGTATTTTGAGCGCACCGGTAATGTTGAAAACCCTATGCCTGTGGGCAAAGCATTTATTCGCCATAAACCACATGGCGTGGTGGCGGTATTTGGTCCTTACAACTTCCCAGGTCATCTTCCTAATGGGCACATTGTACCTGCGCTGATTGCAGGCAACACCGTTGTATTTAAGCCAAGCGACCTAACCCCAATGGTTGCGCAAGAGATGGTTAAACTATGGGACGCGGCAGGTCTACCAGCCGGCGTGCTTAACCTAGTACAGGGTGAAGTTGAAACAGGTAAAGCACTTGCCTCTCACAATGACATCGACGGCCTGTTTTTCACCGGTAGTTCGCGCACGGGTAAAATCTTGCACGAACAATTTGCAGGTCACCCGGGCAAAATTTTAGCCCTTGAAATGGGTGGCAATAACCCACTAATCGTTAAAGATGTAGCAGATGTTGATGCAGCGGTGCATGATATCGTGCAATCTGCATTTATTACTTCAGGTCAGCGCTGTACTTGTGCACGTCGCCTGTTTTTACCTGCAGATGCACAAGGCGACGCAATACTTGCACGTTTAATTGAAGTTACTAAAAACATCAAAGTTGGCGATTACGACGCTGAAGATCAGCCATTTATGGGTGCAATGATTTCAAGTAATGCTGCTGCGCTAATGGTAAAGGCTCAACAAGAGCTAGAAAACCTTGGCGGTAAGGTATTAGTTCGCTTAGAACAAAAAGACGAGAACAAAGGGTTCGCAAGTCCGGGGATTATCGATGTGACGGACATGCTGTCTTCGCTACCTGATGAAGAGCACTTTGGCCCACTACTTAAAGTCATTCGTTATACCGACTTTGACGCAGCCATTGAAGAAGCGAACAATACCAGCTTCGGTCTTTCAGCGGGTCTGTTAGGCGACAACGAAGAAGACTATCGTTATTTCTTTGCGCGTATTCGCGCAGGTATTGTTAACTGGAACCGCCCAATTACGGGTGCCAGCAGTGCCGCACCATTTGGTGGCGTGGGCGATAGCGGTAACCACCGCGCCAGTGCATTCTACGCGGCAGATTACTGTGCGTATCCAGTCGCTTCTGTGGAACTTGAAAAAGTTACCATGCCTGGAGCGTTAAGCCCTGGTTTAACAATGTAATACTACTGTGGCTAACACTGTATTGGTGATAGCCACATTATTACCCTACATATTCAAACCTACTTAAAAAAAGTAGAAGACAGAAAGGACCCTACAACTATGCATAGCAGCATCGATACGTTGTTTAGCAACATGTGGGACGATTACGTGACTATCACTCCTTCTGCGCACAAAATTCACGCGCTGTTAGCTGGAGAAGAAAACACGAACGACATCGTTAACGACCATGTTGCGTTTAGAACATTTGCGCTTGATAAAACGCGTCTAGACAAGCTCGCGGCACATTTTCTTGCATTGGGCTACGAAGCGAAAGGCGACTATGACTTTGAAGCCAAAAAGCTAACGGCAAAGCATTTTGAACATCCAGACGATACCAAGCCTAAAGTATTTATCAGTGAGTTACGTGTAAACGAACTATCAGAAGATGCGCAAGCCATTATCAAAAGAATGGTCGAACAAATGCCAGCTGAAGTGGTTGAAGCAGATAACTTTTTGTACTCAGGCAAGCATTGGGACGTGACAAAAGCAGAATATGATACCTTGCTTAACGAGTCTGAATATGCGGCGTGGATGGCGGCATGGGGATTCCGTGCGAACCACTTTACGGTAAGTGTAAACCATCTTACTCGTACCAACGAGCTTGAAGACGTTAATACCCTATTGAAAGAAGCAGGCTTTGTGCTTAATACATCAGGCGGCGAAATCAAAGGTGGTCCAGACGTTTTCTTAGCACAGTCGTCTACCATGGCTGATCGCGCTGACGTCGTCTTCAGTGACGAAACGGTATCAATTCCAAGTTGCTTCTATGAATTTGCACAGCGCTACGACATGCCAAATGGTGAGCGTTACCAAGGTTTCGTGGCTGCCTCTGCAGACAAGATCTTTGAAAGCACTAACGCCAAATAAATCGCGTTAAGTCTTAAGCATACAAAAAGCCCATTCACTTAATTGCAGTGTGTGGGCTTTTTTTTTAGCCAATAAGTGCCTCTTATTTTAGTGCTCGTCATGGGCAAGATTTAACGTGACGGATCGTGAGTGTGACGAGCAAGAAACTGATCGTAAGGCATAGGTTTGTCAAAATAAAAACCTTGCATCAAATGCACGTCGGCTTGTTCAATAAACGGTAAGTAAGATTCAAGTTCCACACCTTCAACGACCACATCAATTTGCAAGCTTTTAAGCATCGCAACTAACCCTAAAAACAATGCATTTGCCTTGCTGTCTTTGTGAATACCTTGCACCAAGCTTCTATCTACTTTCACCACTTCAAATTGAAAGCTACGCAAATAGCTCAACGACGAAAATCCGGTTCCAAAGTCATCAAGTGATAACTTAAACCCCCTCTCTCGTAGTTCGGTTAATGCGCGAAGCGCCTGCTTTTCATCGCGAATAAATACCGATTCTGTTAATTCCAGTTCGATGCACTCAGGAGAAACATGACTTAACGAACAAATATGCACAGCTTCATCAGGAAAGTTTGAATCTAGCAACTGATTGGCTGTGATGTTTACCGACATGGGAATAGCTTCGCCCTGCTGTGATTCCATAATGGAAATATAATCACAAGCAGACTCTAACGCTTGCAAGCCTATGGCGCGGTCGAGTTTCTGTTCTTCTGCTATCGGAATAAAAACGGTGGGGGAAACCACGCCGTGTAAACCTGATATCCATCGACACAGTACCTCTCCCCCTTTGAGTTCACCATTTGATGCATACTTGCCTTGGATATAAAAATCGAGCAAGTGATTTTCAACAGCGCGTCGTAAGTCATTGGCCATGCTGATTTGCTGAGTCATACTTTCATATAACCCAGGTTCGTATACAAACGCTTGCCCTTTACCAAGCTCTTTTGCTTGATACATGGCCGCATCGGCGCATTGAATTAAGCTCTCTATACTGTCGCTATGCTCAGGGTACTGCGCTATCCCAATACTTGCAGATAAACGCATTTCCGTGTTTTTAGCGTAGATTACGTCTTCTTCTATTTGCTTAATCAATTGCTGTGACTTTTCAACAACACTATCAATATCTTGTTCAGGCAATACCACAATAAACTCATCACCGCCCCAACGTCCTACTTCACCAATTGGGCCGAACATTCCCGTGAGTAAAGCACCAATGCGTTGTAGTTCGGCATCACCGCGTTCGTGTCCAGCATTGTCGTTAATCGCTTTAAAACCGTCTAAGTCGACAAAAACAAGTAGAAAGTGCTGCGATTCATTCGCATATTTTGTCACCGCTTCACGCAACGCGTTTCGATTAGCAAGCCCGGTTAAATCGTCGTGCAGTGCCAGTTGGCGCAAGCGAATTTCGCTGCGTTTCTTATCGCTTATATCGCGCATTGTCGCGATAAGGTAGGAAGAGGCCTGCTGAAACGTGTCAAATAGCGCCAGTGAAACATCCACCACCTTGCCTTCACCTTTTTGAGTGACAACTTTCGACTCGAAGCGAACCTGCTTTTCGTCTACCAACCGCGTTTGATCAACCTTCTCTTCGGTTAATAGCTCGTTGAAATTTAAGCCTAGACATTGCTCTTTTGTACCTGCACCTAGCAACTCAATAAACGCTTCATTGCACTCCGTTATTATCAAGTTGGGAGTCAGTACCAACATAGGCTCTCTAGAACTGGCAAACGCAGAGGCCATCAAATGAAACGATTGTTCTGCTTTTCGCTGTTGAGTGATATCTTTTGTGGTACCAACAATATGAAGTGCTTCTCCTGCTAATCCTCGTCGAAGCACCCGCCCCCTTAAACGTACCCACTGGTAGTCACGATCTAGTTTTAAGCGAAATGAAAACTCAATGCGCTCACGATTACCGTGCAGTGCCATGGTCCAATGAAACTGCAAATTCTCCATATCGTCTTCATGCACGCGCCGCATTAACTGAATAAGCGTACCTGACCACGTTGAAACGCTTTCAGAATGTAGCGAAAAAGAACGGATTTCCATCACATCCGTTTCAGCTTGCCAACTCCAAAATGACTCTTGTGACGCCCACAGTGCAAGCTCGAGGTTCTTCTGGGCAAGCTTGCTTTGCTGTAGCATGTTGTACATGTCTAGACTTTTTTGGGTCAGAATAGCTTCCGCTGACTCCCGTGCAACACGTTGACGTTTTAACCGCCTTTGCAAAACGGCAAATTGCTTTTCTGTGTAAGTCGATTTGCCTGACATAACTGTATTACTGCAATAGTGAAATGCTAAATTCGTAAGTATGAGGCTTATCTATCTGATAGGTTTCCCGCGCTAATTTACACCCATAGAAGTCGGCAGCGGCATCCATAAGCCCTTCGGCTAAAGAAAAAAGTTCTCGCTCTGAGTAGTATTGAAGACGCATTGCATTATCGGTGCGTGAAAGCACCGTAAATCGGGGAAGATCCGCATCGGGATATAACTTCTTAACCTGTACATGGATATCACCATCTAGATGCTCAAGCATATCCAGCATTCCATTGGCATTTGCAAGTACTTCGCCGTGCACGGCACCAAGCTTACCAAAAAGGTAATAGCCAAAGTCATATAACAGTTCATTGGCCGATTTACCTGTTTTTTCCACTAAAACACCAAGCAAGCGTTGCATTTCTTCAAAAGGGTAGTAACCAACCGCTGTGTAAGCTCCGTCATTCTCAAGCTCTGCTTCAACAATGACATCGTCAGCAAACTCTGGTGACACCTTTTCTTCCAGCATATCAATTAACGATGTAAAAACTATGCCTAGCATGTACGTTCCTCATTCAGTTTCTTTAATGAGTGTAGTCCAGCTAAGCATAAGAACAACTTAAACTTTCTGGTAAAATTAACATTCGTCAATCCACAAAAGCTTTTCAATACGCATAAAAAAAGCGCCCGTATCGGCGCTTTTTTCATGCGTGGTTTACTCAGTCTTCTGTTGAAGAATCACTTTCCTCGAAGACCACTTCAACGCTGTCTACACGCTGTAAGCCGCGTGGAAGTTTATTTCCGCGACGTCCACGTTCGCCTTGATAATGGGTTAAATCGTCCGCAGTAAGCGTCATGTTGCGCTTGCCTGCTGATACTTTGATAGACGCACCATCAGGCACCACGGTCAGTACTTTGACAAATTCTTCGCGAGACTTCGCCTTGGCTGAAGGAATATTGATGAGCTTATTCCCTTTCCCCTTCCCGAGGCTTGGTAAGTCTTTCAGCGGGAACAATAACATACGACCTTCGTTTGAAATACTCAAACACCAGTCAGATTCAGGATTAGACACAGCAGTAGGCTTCATCACTTTGGCCGCAGTGGGCAATGACAAATACGCTTTACCCGCCTTATTTTTGCTTACCATATCTTTGAACGTACCCACAAAGCCGTAGCCTGCATCAGAGCCGACTAAAAACTTACTTTCATCCTGCGCCATAATGACATGTTCGAAGGATTCTCCGCCGACAATACTGAAGCGCCCTGTTAGCGGCTCTCCTTGGCTTCTGGCCGATGGAAGCCCATGCGCATCGCAAGCAAAGGTACGCCCTGATGTGTCCATAAAGACCGCAGGTTGGTTACTTTTACCTTCAGCACTCGATAAGTAAGCATCGCCAGCCTTATAGCTTAGACCTTCTGCATCAATGTCATGCCCTTTCGCACAACGCGCCCATCCCTTTTCAGACAGTACAACTGTGACTGATTCAGCAGGTACTAGCTCTTTTTCAGATAGGGCTTTTGCTTCGCCACGCTCTATAATTGGTGAGCGACGGTCGTCACCGTATTTTTCAGCGTCAGCGAGAATTTCTTTTTTAATCAGCGTCTTCAAGCGACGATCTGACCCTAGCAATTGCTGAAGCTTGTCACGCTCTGCTGCCAATTCATCTTGCTCACCCTTAATTTTCATTTCTTCGAGCTTCGCAAGATGACGAAGTTTCAATTCTAAAATGGCTTCTGCTTGTTTATCACTTAAGCCAAAACGCGACATTAATTCTGGCTTTGGCTTATCGTAAGTGCGGATAATTTCGATAACTTCATCGATATTTAAGAACGCAATTAACAAACCTTCTAGAATGTGCAGTCGAGCAAGCACTTTATCTAAGCGATACTGCAAACGACGCGTCACCGTGTCTTTGCGATATTGCAACCACTCCCACAGGATAGTGCGCAAGTCTTTCACTTGTGGACGCCCATCAAGTCCTATCATGTTCAAATTCACACGATAGTTCTTCTCCAAATCGGTGGTAGCGAATAAAT
Organism: Alteromonas sp. 009811495; assembly: GCF_028865455.1. NCBI lineage: Bacteria > Pseudomonadati > Pseudomonadota > Gammaproteobacteria > Alteromonadales > Alteromonadaceae > Alteromonas > Alteromonas sp. 009811495. Next base: position 401,732 of record NZ_CP113972.1, on the reverse strand, counting down.
GTTGCATTAATTGTGTTACATCAACGCGGTTAGAGCGAGGCGTGATGACCAAACGTGTTGGGTTTTCATGATCCGATTCATCGCGAAGATCGCTTACCATCGGTAGCTTCTTCGCCTGCATTTGTGCGGCTATTTGCTCAAGAATTTTGGCTCCTGACGCTTGGTGCGGAAGTGCGGTAATAATGACATCACCATTTTCTTCCATATATACAGCGCGCATTTTTATTGAGCCGCGCCCTGTTTCATACAGTTTTTGTATATCCGCTTTCGGTGTAATGATTTCAGCTTCGGTTGGATAATCAGGCCCGTTTACGTGCTCAAGCACATCTTTTAACTCGGCCTTGCTGTCATCAAGTAGCATGGCACACGCATTGGCAAGTTCTCTCACGTTGTGCGGGGGAATATCCGTTGCCATGCCCACGGCAATACCCGTCACGCCGTTAAGAAGTATATGGGGTAAACGCGCTGGCAATACACTCGGCTCTTCTAAGGTACCGTCAAAGTTAGGGACCCAATCTACCGTGCCTTGACCTAACTCATTGAGTAGTACTTCCGCGAAGCGTGACAACTTTGCCTCGGTATAACGCATCGCAGCAAATGATTTTGGATCGTCAGGTGCTCCCCAGTTGCCTTGACCGTCAACTAAGGGATAACGGTACGAAAATGGCTGAGCCATGAGTACCATTGCTTCATAACAAGCTGAATCACCATGAGGATGAAATTTACCTAGCACGTCACCCACCGTACGCGCCGATTTCTTGTACTTTGCGTTCGCGCTTAGGCCAAGATCTGACATAGCATAAATAATTCGACGCTGCACAGGCTTTAAGCCGTCTGCAATATGGGGAAGCGCCCTATCCATGATGACGTACATGGAATAGTTAAGATAAGCGTCTTCGGTGAAACGTCGCAGAGGAAGTTGTTCTACCCCGTCGCGGCTAATGATGATCTCGTCACTCATGATGTTTATTCATTTTGTTATTTATACTGAAGTGTTCGCAAGAACCTATTATTACTAAGCAGATATTTTAGCGCAATTACCCGCTAGCTTATTGTGGGGTAAACCGTGTTTAGGTGCAATCCTTGTTATACAAACTGTTAAGCTGAGTGCATTGGCCTTTACCGTAGACTTTGTCATTACACTAAGACAGTGGTTTAATACAAAAAAGGGTAGAGCCTAGAGCGTGTTGACCTTTGCGGTACACTTTTTGTTCATTCCAAGCGAGTATCAGGCAATGAACGAGTTGCGTGGTTTGGTTATTCCAAATTAGCGACGAGTAAAGCCGCATGAGGCTCGCTTGGATGAACCTTTCAGGCAGCAATTGTTTAGCATTTATACTGCGTCTGCGCACACTTATGTAGATGGCTACACGACGTGTGCACTTCCTTGTCTAAATGCTAAACACTTTGCTGCAAAAACGTACGGCAAAGGTCAACACGCTCTAGAAATACAAAGAATAAATCATGACGACTAAGCACTATTTTCGCGTTTTACTACTATTAGCATGCCTTGCGTGTATCACGGTGTCGTCGTTGGCTCGGGCACAACACATTCAGCAGCTTTTTGACGAACAGAGCACTCTCGATTTATCTGACTCCTTGTATTTTTTGTTTGAAACAGACTATCAACTCACCATTAGCGACGTGTCACGCCGTCGTAATGACTTTTTGATGCACCCCCACGACAATCCAAATTTTGGCTTTCGCAATAATGGTATGTGGCTACTTACCCGTGTTGCCAATGTATCGAATGAAAAAGACTGGGTGTTCACAATTAACTTTAGTCAACTTGATAGCGTTGACTTTTACGTCGTACAAGACGGCAAAGTCATAAAGCAAAGTCATCAAGGCAAAGCCCAGAAAGAGCAGCGTTTTCGTGTCCCCACGCTGCGCGTTCAGCTTAATAATAGTGAACCTATTGAACTCTACATCCGCATAGAAAGTCGCTCCTCAAGTTTGATTGCGCCTTTAAGAGTGCAAGCTGAACCATTGCATAGCAGCTACTTTCAGATGGACAGTCTCCTGTGGGGTTTGTTCTACGGCGGCTTATTAATTCTTGCAGTATACAACTTAGCACTGTTTTTCGGCGTGAAAGAAAAGAGTCTGATTGCCTACGTCGGCTATATCCTTGCGGTTATTTTATGGCAGTTTGTGTGGGGAGGGCATACTCACTTAATATTTAGTTCAGGGATCCCATTATGGCTTGTCGGTCATAGTGAACTCATTTTCGTTATTATTGGCATTAGTTCAGGCCTCTTCACCGTCACGTTTTTAGAAACTGAAGAGCATGCACCTACTGCGCATCCAATTATAAAGATATTGCTTGTGTGCCAAGTACTCACAGGGGTGGCATGCTTTATTGATTTACTTCCCCCCATATGGAAAAACAACCTGGTTTATGGCGTGGGGCTTATCGCCATTTTAAGCTATATTTCTGCGGGTTTTGAGGCGTTTTTCAATAAGTTTAAACCCGCGCGCTACTTTATTTTTGCTTGGACGATGCTCGCCACTGGCGCCATTATTGGCATGTTGAGTTTAGTGGGCGTGTTGCCGTCAAACGACTTCACAACGTACTGCTTCCAAGTGGGCGTTTTCTTAGAGTCAGGCTTGTTCTCATTCGCGCTAATGGAGAAAAGCCGCAGTCAGTTAGAAAACGAAGTGGAGCAAGCGACCAACGACTTGCGCAACAATATGGAACTCATTGAAGAGCAAAATGCACGTCTAGATATTGCCCGTAAGGATGCAATTAAAGCAAGCAATGTGAAATCACAGTTTCTTGCCAACATGAGTCATGAAATCAGAACGCCTCTTAACGCCATTTTGGGTTTTAGTAAGGAGTTGAATAATGCCGCTTTACCGCCTGATCAACAAGAGCAGGTACGCATTGTCAATACTGCGGCAGATAACCTATTAACCATTGTTAACGACGTGCTCGATTTTTCAAAAATTGAAGCGGGTAAGCTTAAAATCAACAATCAACCGTTTGCCCCTAACAAGTTACTCGAAGAGATGGTCACCATTATGGCGAAGTCATCTCACAGTAAACGTATTGAGTTTGTTTTCGACTTAGGGCCTTTACCAGAAAAGCTTATTGGCGATGTTTTTCGTATTAAGCAGGTTCTCAATAACCTGTTGAGCAATGCGCTTAAATTCACTTCTCACGGCATCATTCGCTTTGCGGTACATGGTCGTTCTCTTCCACACGGTATTCACGAACTTAACATTACCGTTGAAGATACAGGTATTGGAATTAGCCGTCAGGATCGTAAAAAGCTATTTAGTGCCTTTTCGCAAATTGATGATGCGCTTAACAGAAGCTATCAAGGTACTGGGCTTGGCTTGGTCATTAGTAAAGAGTTAGTGCGGTTGATGAACGGCGAACTCACGCTTAAAAGTACAGTTGGCCAGGGTTCAACTTTTTGCGTTTCGCTGCGCATGAACCAACTCAGTCAAAAGTTTTCGCTATCTTCAGATGAAGACTGGCAGAACAAGCGCGTGGTGCTATTCGATCCAGTCCCAGCCACTCGCCGCGCTAGCGCCAATATGCTTAGCGCGCTAGGCGCAAATATCATTTCTGTTGAGTCGTTAGATTTCCTTGCAACGCTCAATGACCAATATGACTTTTTGATGGCGACGGTGCCAGTGTCTAAACTGGCTTATCGCGATAGTTATCTTAGCCGCTTCGTTCATTTTCCTGCTAAAAAACGGGTGTTGTGGTACTCAGGTCCAGAACCTTTTGTACAGTATCCTAGCCTACCTCAACATTTTTACTCTCAGGTCAGAATGCCGATGACGTTAACCAAATTGGACAACTTAGTTCATCAGCAAAGCACACCCGTCAAAAATGCGATGCAAGAACGTATCGAGATTCTGCCGCGGGCAAAAGTGTTGGCCGTTGATGATATGGAAATGAACTTAAAACTATTGCATACATGGTTAGACAATTCGCCGGTCGCGCTTACTACGACGATTAGTGGTCAAGATGCCGTTAATCAGTGTCAAACTCAAGAATTCGACTTAATTCTAATGGATGTGCAAATGCCAGGGATGGACGGATTACAAGCCACGCGAGAAATAAGAAAGTCACCTTTGAATATGGGAACGCCTATTGTTGCGGTAACTGCACATGCCTTTAAGGAAGAGCAAGAGCGTCTGCTTGCTTCGGGTATGGATGATTATTTGCCAAAACCAATTGAAGTTGAGCTACTGATCGATTTGATAAAAAGTTGGTGTCATGACGTTGAGCCTAGCAATATTGTCTTCCCCTCTATCGATTGGCAACTTGCACTAAAGCGTGCCAATCAAAACCAAAATACCGCAAGAGAACTGCTAGAAAACTTCATTTCATTGCTGCCAAGTGCCATTGAAATCATAGAGTCGATGTGGAGCGCGCGTGACTTCACGGGTCTTAAAGCCGAAGTGCACAAACTGCACGGAGCTTGTTGTTACACTGGATTGCCGCGGTTACAGGAGTTGGTTAGTGAACTAGAAAGCGCACTTAAACGTGAATTGGTTGAGGAGGTTCAATCACTTATTCCTGAATTGATAAAAGAATCGGAAAAGGTACTGTCTGAAAATAATGGCACTCACTAGTGCCATTAGTCTTGCTGTCTTGCTTGTTGGCAAGACGCAATCAAACGCGCAAAGTCTTGCGCGTCTCTGTCTAATTCAGAGCTTGCAATAAAAATATCGAACCCGAGACGCTTTCTAAGCTCAACCATACGGTGCGCCAGCATTGCTTTAATGCCATTGATAACCGTTCCATCTTCCATTACGTATTGTTTATCGTCAAACATGGATTGCTCATAGCAACTACCAGATGCACAATTTTCATCCGTATTTTGCATTAACAGAGGACGCTGCTCCATCAATAGATGGGTCGCTAATCGAGGCGAAATGGTATGCAGAAAATCAGTATAACTCTTAAGCTTAAAGCCGACGGTTTCCAGCGGAACATGCTCTAGTCCGTGCCGCACTCTCGGGCAATCTGCACGTTGCAGATTATCCCAGTGAATACGCCAACTCCCCAAACGATGCTGATAAGTTATGTAGTCTTTCGCTATCTCAAGGCTGTAGTCTGGCTCGCGAAGTTTGAAATAGCCAACGAGCAAACATACCAGCGCCGCACTCGTGATGAAAATGCCCGCTAAGAAAAGCCAATCAGGCATAAAAGATAGCCAAAGGGCGGCAATTACCAGGCCCACAGCACCAATTACTAGGCTTGTAATACCATTACCTTTAGACGCAGCTTTTATGTAAATAGAGGCTTCGCTATTTCCAGACATAAAAATACACTACCAACATAATTATGGCCCACACCACATACAACCTAATGCGCTTACATTTAACGCATTCAGTATGCCACCAACGCTTAAACACATTCATTAAATCGCACCCGTTTGTACGTTTGCTGACTATGGGTAGTTTACCCGATTGCGTAAAAAGGTTATGTGCTTTTTCACCCACTCTATCGGCTAAGCTACCACCACGTTGCGGTGACGGTGACGGTAACGCTGAAAAGCCGCAACAATCGTTGGTGTAAATACCAAAGAAAGAATAACCGAGAAACCTACACCACCGGCCAGCACAACCGCGAGTGGTGGCCAGAAGCTTCCGTCACTAAATAGAAGCAAAGGTATGAGACCACCTACTGTTGTGAAGGTAGTTGAGAGTATATGGCGGCTGCAACTCATGGTTTCTTCGACAATGGCTTTAGTGTCGCCACGCTTCGCTTGAGGATTCGCATTTATTGCTGCGATAACGACGATTGAACCGTTAATGGCCACGCCAATAAGACCTGCACACCCTAGCAACGGATTAAAGCCAACAGGTAAACCTGAAAGCCACAAGCTAAACATTCCTAGTCCTACCGATAAAATAGCAACGAGCCCAATAACACCCGCCATACGTAAGCTGGTAAAAGTAAGAATAAGTGTTGTCACCATAAGTACGAGAAGCACGGGTGCATATGTCGCAAGTTTGCCTAATGCTTGTTGCTGCTCATCCGCGTCTCCGGCTAAGTGAATACGGTAGCCTTCTGGTAAAACTAACCGAGTCTCTAGCAGATCGCGCAGTTGGTTGCTAGCGTCGATAGCAGGTACACCTGGCAGTAAGAATGCCTGAATACGGTTTAATCTTTCACCATCTAATCGCGTGATACTGCTTGTAGCAGGTTGCAATGATAGCGTGGTTACCGCTGCTAGCGGTGACCATGAAATAGCATTGTCACCTGCCACTGGAATTGGCATCGCATCCACACCTGCCACATTTTGTCTAAAGGCTTTGTCGATACGCACTCGAACAGGGATCTCTTCGGTACTTTCCAGTACTGACCCGCCAGTAATGCCTGAGAAGTTAACTTGCATTTGACTCGCTAACTCAGAAAGCGTCAGGCCAAGATAGGATAAATTGTCACTATCGGTGTTAACTTTAAGTTCGGGCTCGCCCATAGATATACTGGCAATTGATTGTGAAATTCCGTCGACTTCAGACATCAACATTCTTACCTTATCACCAAGGTCATTTAGAATATTGAGATCTGGTCCAAAAATCTCTACCTCAACAGGGGCTGCAATGGGTGGACCTTGCCCAAAAGCGCGCACCACAATCTGCACTTCAGGATGAGTGGTATCCAAGTCTCGCTGCAACTTGCCTACTAAGTGCGCCGCACTCTCAACCGTGTCAGTCGTAACAACAGCATTGGCGAAATAAGGCATGTTGTCACGGGTCATCATTTGATTGTAATAGACCGAAGGAGCAGACCCCCCCACCAGCCAACTCACTTGTTCAACGCCATTTTCGGCGCGTATCACTTCATCAATACGTTTAACATAGTGGGTGGTGTTCTCGATACTGCTGCCTTCTTTGGTCCACAAGTAGACTTCAAATTGATCGCGATCAGCGCTTGGGAAAAACACATTTGCAAGGGTTGATGACAACGCAAAGCCAGATAAACAAAGCACACTCACTAGCGGTAAAACTAGTAAAGGTTGTTTAATCCATCGTCCTAATTGCTTACTGAATGCGAAACTCAATGAAGGGGTTTGAATACCCACTTTCCACCAAGACGTTGATGCTGCTGATTGGGGTGATGCACCGTCATTTTTGGGTAAAAATCGCGCAGCTAATGCAGCAATAATCGTCAGTGAGATAAACAAAGAGCCGATTAATGCCATGACGACACTAATTGCAATAGGCCCTACAAAGTCACCAATATTGCCATCGAGCAAAAAGATGGGCATAAAGCCTAAAATTGTAGTTAACGTTGAGGCAAGCAGTGGAGCGAATAGGTGTGACACACTTTTCGCCATTGCACCAACACGAGTAAGGTTAGGATCCTGCAGGTTTATTCGTATCTCATCAGTAATCACAATCGCGTTATCGATAAGTAAACCGATTGCGATGATCATGCCGAAAATCGACATTTGGTGGATTTGCTCGTTATAAAAACTAAGGCTAAACAACGCGAAAGCAGCACATAATGGTAGCGCTAATCCAACAATCCATGCGGCTCTGAACCCCATAAACAATAGGATGACGAGCATGACCACAGCGCAACCCATTAATAAATTCATCGATAAATCGGATAATCGTGTAGCAGTATATTCATTCTGCTCAAAGGCAACAGTAGCCTGCAGCGTACCGCTAAAGTCTGCATTGAATTTATCTACGACGTCCAATGCATTCTTAGTCCATACGTCAGAGCGCAATGAAGGCTGCATACGAGCTGCAACGAAAATTGATTCGTCGCCGTTTAGAAATGCAACTTCATTGCGAGGCGTGGTGTAGCTTCGCGTTACAGTAGCAATATCTTCTACGCGTAAGTAACGTCCCTGATTATTTACCAGTGGTATAGACGCGATCATATTAACGCCGTCTAGCCCCTCTCCAACGGTAAAACGCAAGTTACTTTGTTCACTGTTAAGCATACCGGCGGGAAGTTTGGGATCGGCCCGACTTATCAAGACGCTCACTTGCTGTAGGTTTAAGCCCGTCGCGGCCAACTTAACCGGGTCAATATTCACGCTAATTTCTTCAGAAGGCTCGCCATATACCCGCACTAACTCGGTGCCATTAACATTGCGCAACCTGTCAGTAAGCTCTTGTGCCAATCTCGCCGTCAAGGTGATAGGTGTGGTGTCAGGATAGGTAGCGCGCAGTGACAATAGTAAAGTGAATGCGGTGGCTCCCCGCTTTTCATCAAAAACCGGCGCCATTGCGCCTTCTGGAAACGAGGAAGAAGCTGCGCCAATCGCGTCGCGAATTTCACTGAAGAGTTCTTCATTACTGCTATTATCAACCCAATCTTGCGTTTCAATGAGAATAACGGAAATACCAGCGCGAGATGTGGATTTAACTTCTTTTATCTCAAAGATTTCACGCAACCTGTCTTCTAATACGTCACTCACAAGCGCCTCGACACGCTCGGCAGAAGCCCCTGGGTATTGGGTAATAATAAGTGCATTTCGCGTATCAATTCGGGGGTCTTCAATACGAGGCAATGAGCCTAATGCCGACAAACCAGCCGTTATTAAAATAACTAAGCTCAGTACCAATAAATGCCCTCGTCGGTAAAACAGTGTGTACCAAGGGTAGGCTTTATCGCCTTCGTGGCTAAAAGGATTCATTAACGCGCCCCAGCTTGTTGTTGGCTTGGAAGAGACACCATTTGCCCTGGGGCAAGTTTATGTGTGCCTTCGTTGACAAAAATATCACCATCTTTCAGCGCGCCTCTGACAAACGCATTATTGCCATCGGTATAAACAACCTCAACAACCCGTGCTTCCAACTTAGATTGTGTATCATTAGTGATTACAAAAACACGCCATAAGCCCCTAAGCCCATTACTTAGTGCGTTTACCGGCAGCCATGCACCTTTTTCTTCATGCGAACGAAATCCAGACAAAATAGCCATATCGCCGGGGCGCACAAATTCATTGCTATTTAAGGTAACCAATATATCGACGGTGCGTGTTTGCACGTTTCTGGTAGGCAATACTTGGGTGATCGTTGCTGCAACATCAGTTTTCCCGACTCGCACTAACACTGGCTCATTAACATCGAATTGATCGATTACATCAGCTGGTACAGCAAATCTTGCTTGATATTTATCAATACTGGTCAGCCCAAGAACCGGACTACCAGCAGCGACAACACTGCCTTCATCAAAGAAACGTCGATTTACCACACCATCAAATGGAGATACTAATGCCGCTTTGCTTATTTCCACATCTAGTGAATTTATCGCCGCTTCAATTTCGGTCAGGCGTGCTTTTGACACATCTAAACTTGCTTTGGCCTCATCGAGGCGCTGTGCTGACTCGAGCTTTTTTTCAACAAGCGATACGGTACGCTCATTGTTAACCTTTGCTAATGCCAAGTCTGCTTTTGCCCTTGTGAGGCTGGCCTGTAGTTCTTGGCGACGTGCTTTTAGACGTGCAATGTCTTGCTGCGCAAGCACATCGCCTTTCTTAACCATGTCCCCTTCTTCTGCGAGCATGGCGACAACTTGACCACCTACATCAAAAGACAAAGATGTCGCTTTTGGTGATTCTATTAACCCAAACACATTCACGGGGGTATCGAAGCCTTCCTGAATTCGAACTGTACCCGTTGAAACTGCTACTGGAATACGCGCTTCTGGTGTTTGCGTGGCATTTCCAACGCCTGCCATCATGAGCAAAATAACCAGTGCTGCAATAAAAATAGAAATCGAGATAACAAGTTTAAAATGGCCGCCTTTCGTTGGCACCTGCGCAGCAGTCATAACTTTTCCTTTATCTTTCCTGAGGCGATTTGTTTTTATCGGCAACAAATACACGCTCTTAAGACCTAACTATATGTTGATACGGCTTTTATCAACAATCGTCAATGTGTGTTTAGCGACGTTTGCATACTCTTGCATACGCTTAATACTATGCTAATATATAAATACTAGACCGTCCAGTTTGATTATTGTTAATTTTAAGAGAGATACAGTGGCAACCACCAGAAAGCAAGGTAGACCAAAAAGCGAAGAAAAAAATAGCCTGATCTTAAATGCTGCGTCGTGTTTGTTTTTAAAAGACGGGTTTGCCAATACCTCTATGGATACGGTTGCCAAAGCATCTGGGGTTTCTAAACAAACTGTTTATTCGCATTTTGAAAGCAAAGACACTCTATTTCAGGCTGCTATCACATCTAAATGTCGCTCTTATCAGCTTGATACTCAGCAACTTATCGAAGCCTCTTCAGGGGCATTATCATTTTGTGAGTGTATGACAAAAGTGGGCGCACAGTTTGTACGCCTTTTACAAGATAAAGAAGCGGTTGCCATGTTCAGAGTGATTATTGCCGAGGCTGTTAATAATGCACATGTTGCAACGCTGTTTTATCAAGCAGGGCCACTAGCGTCTCTTGCAACACTGAGTGACGTAGTTGAACAATACGGGCAGGGAAAGCTTACGAAAACTCGCGCTCACGAACTTGCACTCGACTTTTGCTCATTGTTGAAAGGTGAATTTCACACCATGATGCTGTGTGGCATTCAAGCACCTATGGAAGAACAAGCTATCGAGCCCTACGTCGCTCGAGCGGTAGAGAAAGTGAATTTGTTATTTACGCACTATATGTCACAGGCCAAATAAGCCAGTGTTGACTGGGTTTTGACACCTACCACTCTTTGCGCTTATTTTTTGGCAAAGCTTGCACTATTTATCCCTCTTGTCATGATGACTTAGCGGTGTTCGTATTATACACTAGCGCCGTTTTCGTTGATGATTGAGTGACTCATGTCTGACTTTACCGGTAACCACATTCTTTCGGTTAATCAATTCGATCGCGAGGCCATTGAGAAAGTGTTCTCAGTTGCCGATTCCATGCAACCCTACGCTCGACGTCAAAAGCGCACTACCGTACTCGACGGTGCTATTTTGGGTAATCTCTTTTTTGAGCCAAGTACTCGAACTCGCGTGAGCTTTGGCACAGCCTTCAATCTACTTGGCGGTGAAGTAAGAGAGACTACTGGCATGTCAAGCTCGGCGCTGGCCAAAGGCGAATCACTTTATGATACCGCCCGTGTTCTAAGCGGCTATTCTGACATTATCGCCATGCGACACCCTGCAGCGGGCTCAGTTGCTGAATTCGCAGAAGGCAGTCGTGTCCCCGTCATTAATGGCGGTGATGGCGCTAACGAACACCCGACTCAAGCACTGCTAGATTTATTCACTATTCAGCGCGAATTAGAATACAACGGCCGCGGCATTGATGGCCTTCATATCGCCATGATTGGCGACTTGCGTTATGGCAGAACGGTGCACTCGCTATCACGCTTGCTGTGCCTATTTAAAAACGTGCGTTTTACACTTATTTCGCCAAAAGAACTAGCCATGCCGCAGCCGGTCATTGACGCGATAGAAAACGCGGGTCATCAGCTTACGATTACCGAGACATTAGAAGGTAATATGGATGCTGATATCTGCTATCAAACCCGTATCCAGGAAGAGCGCTTTCCGTCGCAAGAAGAAGCCAATAAATATCGCGGTAAATTCAGACTTAATCAGTCTATTTACACCAAACACTTCCAATCAAAGACCGTTATTATGCATCCACTTCCGCGAGACTCACGTATGGAAGCCAATGAATTGGATAACGATCTAAACCTCAATCCAAACCTTGCCATTTTCAGACAAACCGACAATGGTGTGCTGGTAAGAATGGCACTTTTTGCGTTAACGCTAGGTGTTGAAAACTTAGTGACGAAATACGAACGCGATGTGGTTTGGTACAGCAATAAGAGTAAGTAATTACATGCAAAAATCTGAAGCCCTTTTTGCCCGTGCGCAAAAAACTATCCCTGGCGGCGTTAATTCACCAGTGCGTGCGTTCAAGGCCGTAGGCGGCACGCCACGCTTTATCACCAAAGCTGACGGGGCATACATGTGGGATGCCGATGGCAAACAGTACATTGACTATATTCAGTCTTGGGGCCCAATGATTTTAGGTCACAATAATGCCAAAATTCGTGAGGCTGTTATTGCCGCTTCTCATAATGGATTGTCATTTGGCGCACCTACTGAAGCTGAAATTATTATGGCTGAAATGGTAAGCGAACTGGTTCCTTCAATGGAAATGGTTCGCATGGTGAACTCAGGTACCGAGGCGACCATGTCGGCTATTCGCTTGGCCCGTGGTTACACCAGCCGCAACAAAATTGTGAAATTTGAAGGTTGCTACCACGGTCACGCCGACTCATTGCTTGTAAAGGCTGGCTCTGGCGCCCTTACCCTTGGCGTACCTAGTTCTCCGGGCGTACCTGCCAATGTGGCAGAGCATACGTTGACGGTTGAATACAACAACATCGATAGCGTAAAAGAGATTTTCGCTGCTCATGGTGATGATATCGCATGTATTATTGTTGAACCTGTAGCGGGCAACATGAACTGCATTCCTCCTGTTGAAGGTTTCTTGGAAGGATTGCGTGCGGTTTGTGATGAATACGGCAGCGTACTTATTTTTGACGAAGTGATGACTGGCTTTCGCGTATCACGCGGCGGTGCACAGGAGCGTTACAACGTAAAACCTGACCTTACGTGTTTAGGCAAAGTCATCGGCGGCGGCATGCCAGTAGGCTGCTTTGGTGGCCGCAAAGATATTATCACCCATATCGCGCCAACAGGCCCAATTTATCAAGCAGGCACCTTATCAGGTAATCCAGTAGCAATGGCTGCTGGTTTGGCTGCCATGCAGCAAATTCAACAACCAGATTTGTATGACTCTATTTTTGAGAACACGCAGGCACTGGTTGATGGTTTCCAGGCCATTGCTGATAAGCACAATATTAGTTTAACCACGAATATTGCCGGCAGTATGTTTGGTATTTTCTTTACCGATGTGGAGAAGGTGACTAACTACAAGCAGGCCATCAACTGTAATACTGAACAGTTTAATAAGTTTTATCACGGCATGCTAAATGAAGGCGTTTATCTAGCCCCTGCATCTTATGAAGCAGGCTTTGTCTCTAAAGCCCACGATGCGTCTATTATCGAAAAGACACTAGCGGCGGCAGACAAGGTATTTGCTACCCTTTAACACTGAATTAATAAAGCAAAAGCCCCGATATCGGGGCTTTTTTGTATCTTTTTCTCGACTAATTAAATCACTAATCGTGAGATAACTTGGCTTGCTGTCGTATAAAGGCGATAGACGGCGCAAAAAATGCAGCCCCTGTCTCGGCGCTAGTAAAGTCTAACCAACGGTCATAATCACCTTCGCCATTACCGTAAATTTGGCTATGCAACATATCTTTAAATGGTCTGGCACTTGCACTGCAACTTACAAAAAACAATCCTTGTGACGCCATATCACCATACGGCATGCCTTGTTTTATCAGTCGTGGCTCATCGCCATCAGGCGTCGCGCTACTTGCTCGCACGTTATGTGATGAAGCAGATTGTTCGCTACTCACCAAATTATGTTCTTGAGTAGTACCCATCACTTGTTCTTGCTGGCGACTTGATAAGCTTCCCCAACGCCGCAAATCGTGACGATAGCGCTGTACGTGTACGTAGCTGCCACCCGCAAAGTCGGGATCATCCTCGCCGATCACCGCAATTTGTCTTCGCTTCATTCCCCGCGGATTGTCTGAAGCATAAAGAAAACCATTTAGATCTCTTCCATCGAGGTAGCGAAAGCCGCGAATTTGCTCAACCAGCTCAACGTGAATACGCAGTAAGTCCATTACCTCAATACCAACGGCATGGCAAATGTCTAATCTATCAGCGCGAATTTGAATAAAGATATCGCAGGGCATAGTGGGCGCACTTCTATCTTCGCACTGCATATCGGGAAACGGCGTTAGCTCGACGGGGATAAGTCCAGGATACACTTCAGTCCAATAACTAGTACCAATGGCCACCACGCCTGTCACCATGGCTTCATAATGCTCGTTTTCAAAGTGTTCAAAAATATCTAACACACGAGACAATTTGGCTCTTACTGCTTCACTGTCATCATCAATAACATTCAGCATTAAATACTGTGCGTGTAGGTTAGGTTCCGCGCAAATGCCTTTTTGTGGTTGTGTCATTGCCGCTCTTATTTTTATTAAAGTGTGTATACCCAGCTTATAGAGGGCATTACTGCTCACTCACGCCCTATTTTAAGACAAACACCAGCCACTAAACGGTACAACCCTTTACCGCGTGTGCGTGTAATGCCTTTTATTTAACTAGTGTGCTTAATAGCCCGCTGCTTGTCCATCTTTTCGACTCTCAGACGCCCCAAAATAAACACCTTTTTGCTTGTCCCACGCAATGGCTTGGTAGCCGCCAAATGCGCCTACTACGCGTTGTAATTTATGCCCGCGTTCCATTAACTCTCGCTGGACGGTTTCACTGAACCCCGATTCTAGGCTTACATATCCGCCATCCATCATTAGCGCTCCCGTCGGGCTGCTTGAGCCGCTGTGTAAAATACGCGGGGCATCGCCAGCTTCTTGTAAATTCATGCCAAAGTCGAGAATATTCACAATGATTTGTGCATGCATTTGCGGCTGTGTACCACCGCCCATCACACCAAAACTCATCACAGGTTCGCCGTTACGGGTAACGAAAGCAGGAATAATGGTATGGAACGGCCTCTTACCGGGGCGATACTCGTTAAAATGCCCCTCTTCCAGCGTGAACATTTCACCGCGATTTTGAAGAATAAAACCCAGCCCCGGCGGCGTCATTCCAGACCCCATACCGCGATAGTTACTTTGAATAAGTGACACCATATTACCGTCTTTGTCGGCAACGGTTAGGTAGATGGTATCCCCTTCATAAATACCTGCATCGACACGCATGGCTGCTTTTTCATTATCGATAAGTTTTTGCCTTTCTTTGGCATAGTCTTTTGAAATAAGCCAATCTACGGGAATGTCATTAAATGCCGGGTCTGCGTAAAACTTTGCTCTGTCTTCAAACGCTAACTTTTTCGCTTCTACAAAGGTGTGGATATAGTCAGCAGAGTTAAATCCCATGCCTTCAATATCGTAGCGCTCGAGTACATTCAAAATTTGAAGTGCAGCGATACCCTGACCGTTTGGCGGTAGCTCCCAAACGTCGTATCCTCTGTAATTAGCCGATACAGGTTCTACCCAGTCAGAAGTATGCGATGCTAAATCTTGGTATGACAAAAAGCCGCCCTGAGCTTTCATGTACGCATCAATAGTGCGAGCGATATCGCCTTTATAAAACGCATCTCTTCCGCCCGTTGCAATTTTTTCATAGGTTACCGCAAGGCCAGGGTTTTTAAATATGTCGCCCTTTTTCGGTAGCTTTCCATCTATTAAGAAGGTCTCAGCAAAGCCATCATAATGGCCTATTCGCGCGTGATTCATTTCCCAGTAATAGGCAATAAGCTCAGACACAGGAAAGCCTTCCCGCGCATACTTGATAGCAGGGGTCAGTAACGTGGACATTGGCAATTTGCCGAATTTCTCATGTAGCTCAAACCATCCATCAACGGCGCCTGGAACAGATACGGGTAAGGGCCCAAATTTAGGAATGGTGTTGTGGCCGCGCTCTGCAAATACCTCTTTGGTTAACTGCCTAGGAGAGCGCCCAGAAGCGTTTAAACCCACTAATTTTTGCGCTTTGGCATCCCAAACAATGGCAAATAAGTCTCCACCTACTCCGCAGCCTGTTGGCTCAACTAGGCCTAGCATGGCGTTTGCGGCTATGGCAGCGTCAACGGCACTACCACCTTGTTTTAAAATATCTAATGCCACCTGCGTGGCTAAAGGTTGACTGGTAGCGGCCATGCCATTTTGTGCAATAACTTCAGAACGACTGGCAAAGGGTTCGCCTGTTATTCGATCGTATGCATGGTTAGATACACTGACAAATACGAGTAATGCCGCGACTAAGCGCACCTTTAAAGCCATAGTTTTCCCTTAACAGCAACAGCACCTTTTTCTTATACGTAAACACTAGGTGAGCGTTTATAGCAAAAGGCACCCTTATTATTGTTTTTCTACACCTAACTCGATGAATGAAAAGCGCTACTTTTTCTTCATCATACCCACCCTAGTGTAGCGTTATTGTCACAATACGGCTAATACCAATACTAAAACGAAAAAAGCCCCGCAGATGCGGGGCTTAAGTGAAGTAATGTAGGCATTATTATTGTTGTTGTCGTGTTGCCTAATCGTGACTTACTTACGAACGGCTGCTTGTAAAGTCTGGGTATGCTTCCAAACCACACTCGCTCATATCTACACCGTCGAATTCTTCTTCTTCGCTTACACGGATACCCATAACCGCTTTCAGCACTAGCCATACCACTAGACTTACTACGAATACCCAAACAAAGATTGTTGCTGCACCGATAAGCTGTCCTGTAATGCTTGAGCCGTCATTAGTGAATGGAACAAGGATAAGACCTAATAGACCTACTACACCGTGAACAGAGATTGCACCTACTGGATCATCAATCTTAAGCTTATCAAGACCAACAATGCTTAGTACTACAAGGATACCACCAAGACCACCGAATAGTGTTGCCTCTAGTGGCGTCGGTGTAGAAGGCTCTGCAGTAATTGCTACAAGACCCGCCAACGCACCGTTAAGCACCATAGTAAGGTCTGCTTTTCCGAATAAGATACGCGCTACAATTAACGCTGCAATTGAACCACCCGCAGCAGCTGCGTTAGTGTTCATAAATACAATGGCTACTGAGTTTGCACTTTCAACAGTCGCTGTAGCAAGTACAGAACCACCGTTAAAACCAAACCAACCCATCCAAAGAATAAATGTACCTAGAGTAGCTAGCGGAAGGTTAGCACCCGGGATAGCATTCACTTTGCCATCTGCAGTGTATTTACCTTTACGTGCACCAAGTACAAGCACACCTGCTAATGCTGCCGCAGCACCTGCCATGTGAACAATACCTGAACCTGCAAAGTCAGAGAAACCTAGGTCGCCAAGTGTATACATACCAAATACGGCTTCGCCGCCCCATGTCCAAGCGCCTTCCATTGGGTAGATGAAACCTGTCATGACTACCGCAAACGCTAGGAATGCCCAAAGCTTCATACGCTCAGCAACTGCGCCCGATACAATAGACATTGCCGTTGCAACAAATACTACTTGGAAGAAAAAGTCAGCAGAAGGTGCATAGGTTGCTGGTTCTTCAGCTACACCTGTTGCGCCATCAGCCATAATACCGCTTAGGAAAGGACCCCAGTCGCCGCCACCGTACATAATGCCGTAGCCACAAACCATATACATGGTACAAGCGATAGCAAATAGTGCGACGTTTTTAGTTAGAATTTCAGTGGTGTTTTTCGCTCGAACCAGACCCGCTTCAAGCATCGCAAAGCCCGCAGCCATCCACATGACTAGCGCACCGCAAATTAGAAAGTAAAAGGTATCTAGCGCATACCCGAGTTCAAAAGTGATTTCCATTATTGTGTTCTCCGCAAATTCTTCGTTGTGGCTTACAGCGCGTCGCTATCCGACTCACCAGTTCGAATACGAACGGCGTGTTCAAGGTCGTAAACAAATACCTTGCCGTCACCAATTTTGCCTGTTTTGGCTGCGCCAACGATGGCTTCGACCAGGCGCTCTACTTGGTCGTCCTGAACTGCAATTTCCAGTTTGACTTTAGGTAGAAAATCCACCTGATATTCCGCTCCGCGGTAAAGTTCTGTGTGTCCCTTTTGACGTCCAAAGCCTTTCACTTCAGTCACGGTTAAACCGTCGATACCGATTTCTGAAATGGCTTCACGAACATCATCTAGCTTGAACGGCTTGATGATAGCTGTGACTAGTTTCATGAGATGCTCCCAGTTTATTTTGGTTATTTGTGCTATTCGCGTGTTTCTTGTTGTTGCTAAGCTAAACCAAGAGCCATGCCATAAATAATTATTCATATAAATCATATAGATAATCATATTTAAACGTTCTATCAGAAAAAACATTGCACCATATCTGTGCACACAAGCGTATTTGCCCAACGATGATGCGCAAAGTAAGAGAAGTGGGATAAGCGTACTAATAAGTAAGACGAGTGTAGGAGGGAACTATTTGTTTGCCGCTGATGTCAGTTATGTACTATGACGACGATCACTGATACTTTTTTTGCGCCAGAGCGCGATATGGAAGTCCGCAACACGGCTAAAAAAGCAACGTGGAAGTCGCTTTTTGTGTCATCGTGTGTGCATGTTTTAGGGTTTGCTTTAGTCATCGTGCTGTCGCAATACTCACTTGAAAAAAGGCGCGAGCAGGTAAGTAAAGAGGTAAACGCTCAGCCGATAAATGCGGTGCTGTATATCCCAAGAAAAACAGCAACGCCTTTAGACACTAAGGTACAAGAAAAAGAAGCGTCATCGATGCCAAAGCCGTTAAAAGTTGATGAGACAGACGTGCCAGTTCAGGTAGTAAAAGAGCCCACTCAATCAAACTTTATTGAAGAAAAACAAGAACCTGAAACAAAACCCAAGACAAATGCAGAACCACAAACTATTGCACCTACAACACCGTTGCCTGAGACATCATCGTCAAATGCTAATCAACGCGCAGGACAGTTCAACTTTTCAGCCAAAGAGGCAGCTTCACAATATTTTGATGCCTACAATAATGATCAACTTGCTCAAGAAGCTGTCGATGCAGCCCGAGAATATCAGCACAATAAAACGCACCCTACGATTGTTGATCCCAGAAAGGATAATGACGAGCAGGCTATGCCGCCGCGTCCTGTTAAACGGGTAGATTGTACCAGCAGCGCGGCTAAAACATTGGCTGTACTCAGCGGTATAACTGGCGGCACGCTTCAATGCACCAATTTGGGTGATCCTAATAGGTTTATTGACGCTCGGATTAAAAAACGTCCCAATGAGGGGCGTTAATCATTTACTCCAATTGCCCCAGAACAATGACGCCGTCTTGTTCAAACATATTGAGTGACGTTTTCTTTGAATATGCTTCAAGCCACTTTGAATAAAGGGCTCTGTATTCGTCTGATTGTTTAAAGTTATCTGCGGCAAACTTAAGTTTGTTAACCAACGCTTGATTGGTACCTTTTTTGGACATCGCCAAATACGTTGTTGCTTTTTGATAAGTAAATAACTTTTTGAAACCTTCACAGGCACCATTGAGCCCATCGCAAATAATGTTTGCACCACCGTCAGATAAAAACAGATAGTCCGCGCCACCATTGGTGAGCTGCATTACCACCTTATCCCAGGAATTCTCTGTCACATCTATGTGACCGGCCGCTTTTACAAGCTCTTGACGAAAGTCTCCCTTTAACACAGCAATGCGACTGCCTTTAGGCAAGTCTTCTAGAGAAGTCGCATCTCCTTGATAATCTGCCCGTACAAACATGGAATAGGCATTTTCTGTGATAGGGGTAATCCAATAAAACGCATCTTCGCGCTCAGGTGTTCTCGCTAAAGAGAAAACGAGAACATCGGGCTTCATCGAACTTTCTACGAAAATTCTCTGCCAAGGCGCCGTTAAGATCTCAGTCGGCAAGTTGGCTTGTTGCAATATATTCTGCACCAATTCAATAGCGTAACCTTTTAATTTACCGCGCTGCCCTCTCTCGCTAAACAAAGGTTCTAAGTTCGTTATAACCCAGAGGTGGGAAACATTACTTTCATCTTTTTCAATTCTACCTAACGCGATCACACCTTCAATTTCATTAGCGTCGGCGGATATTGTTGTCAGTTTTGGCAGCCAACGTTGAACGAGCTCATCGAAAGCTGGCGTTTGAGCAAAAACGCGCGCCGTTTTGGTCAGTCTATCTGCCATTGCCTTATTCGCTTTTGTCTTTGGCATTGCAATATAGCTGTATTGAATATCATGGGTGTGCTGCCTTGATAGTGTTGTGCAGTCAAGGCCATTCTGTTTACAAATGACATCCATGCCAAATTCAGAGAAAAACACGGCATCAACATGCCCTGTCAGTACTGCATCAATGGCTTGTGTCCAAGTGTCGTATTCGACCATCTCAAATTGTGCATATTCGCGCCCCAACTGGGCTCGATAATCACCACGCATGACAGAAACAAGAAGGGTTTTATTTTGACTGGCCAACGCAGTTAAGTTGACAGGTTTTGCGCCGTAAATACCGATAACATTTGCCGTAAGAGGGGCCAGCCAGTAGAACTTATTTTCTCGCTCGGCGGTACGCCCTATCCCCGTTGCGACGACACGCTCTCCTCGTTTCATTCGCTCAATCAAACGAGCGAAGGGCAATGGCGTTACTTCAGCATCAATGCCTGCGGCAGTGAGAATAGCGCGCGCGTAGTCGACAGAATACCCTTCAACCGTACCGTCTTCTTGGAACTCGCTAAAAACAGGTGTGTTGCCTGAAAGAACAACAAGGGACTCTTCAGCGTTAGTATTAGCCATAGACAGATTCACTAACAACAAGCTACTTAACACTAACCAACGAAACACCAATACAATCTCTCCTTGAATAAACTCGTGCCATAGTAGACTAAATAGTGAACGAAAAACAAACGGTATTGAGAAGTTATGAGCGCTTATAATAACCTGGCGGCTGGCCAAAGTAGGCTTTGAAGCGACGCGTAAACGACGTAACATCGTCATACCCCACGCTCAGTGCCACCGTTAATATAGGGGTATCAGTATTGCTTAATAAGGCCTTCGCTTTTTCCATCTTCGTTTTTACTAAGTAATTGCGTAAGCTCAATCCCGTTGTTTGCTTGAAACGCACCTTAAATTGCGTTTCTCCCATACACGCGATGTCGGCTAAGGTTTTTAAGTCGTGTTTATGTGTGAGATCTTGATGGATGTGACTTAATACAGGAACTATACGCTTATCCGTATTTGCGCCTTTTTGAGATGTGCTAAGCAAAGCATAAAATAGAGCAATGACTTCGTGCCTTGCATCGTCTGTAAAATGGTTGAGCTGAATATCGACAAAGTTCAAAAACGCTTGAAACGGCGCATTAACTTGAAAAATAGGCTGCAGATTGTCCTTAAAACCGTCAGGCACGTGATGTAAATCTGCAACAACAAATTTGCACAGCTCATTGGCTCGAAAAGTATGTACTTCGTTAGGCGCAATACATACTCCTTCACCTACCCCGACTTTCCCATCAAAATTATCTAAGCCAATTTCGATGTGACCGTTTATTGGTAACACCAACTGATAGTATTCATGAGAATGGCTATGCATGGTTTTGGTGTACGAGCGAATAGACAATGATGGAATGGTGTGTTCAGGCATGGCAAGGTTACGCGCTATTGCATACAATGTAGGTGTTGTGCAGTTTCGCAATAAGACATAGTCAGTGCAAATATCAAATGTCGGTTGCCAACGACGAGCGGCAAAGCGTATGCTTTAGACATAATAAAGACACAAGGAAAACTACCGTGGCCGCAGCCAATTTACTCGCGCTATTAGATGATATTGCTACGTTAATGGACGACATTGCCACTATGTCGAAAGTTGCCGCACAGAAAACTGCTGGTGTATTAGGTGATGATCTCGCCGTTAATGCTGATCAAGTACAAGGCGTGAAAGCAGATAGAGAACTTCCCGTAGTATGGGCAGTTGCCAAAGGCTCGTTACTGAATAAAGCGATACTCGTGCCTGCCGCACTTGCCATCAGCACTTTTGTTCCCTCATTGATCACCGTCTTATTAGTCCTGGGTGGCCTTTATTTGTGCTTTGAAGGCGCTGAAAAATTGCTGCATAAATATCTCCCTCACGAAGAAGAAGTCAAACACCGCGAAGCAAGAATTGAGGCGCTCACCCATGAAGATGTTGACATGGTAGCGTTTGAAAAAGAAAAAATAAAAGGCGCCATACGTACAGATTTCATCTTGTCAGCAGAAATTATTGTTATCGCCCTTGGTACGGTCAGTGATGCCAGTTTAACAACCCAAATTGGGGTACTTATTGCGTTAAGTTTAGCGATTACGCTTGGCGTTTACGGATTGGTTGCAGGGCTGGTTAAGATGGATGATGTAGGCCTCTATATGTTGCGCAAGTCACTCACTGGAACAATGAATGGTGTACAACGTTTTATTGGACGGGCATTACTTGTTACTGCACCAGCGCTTATGAAAACCCTAGCAGTTGTCGGTACCGTCGCTATGTTTTTAGTTGGTGGAGGCATACTGACCCATAGTATTGGCTTTTTGCACTATATAACTGACTGGTTTGTCGGCCTTGCGCCCTCTATGTCGTTAGTTATGTCTATTGCAGCTGACGGCGTAACGGGCATAGTAGCGGGTACGATCATAACCCTTTTTGTTGCTCTTGCCAGTAAAGTGAAACGCTAGCAGTTAACCTAAGCAACTGGCCTAAATTGCTATGATGGCGTTGTAATAGCGACGCCATCCCCTTAATTATCCATGTAATCTCCCCTGTTTATCCCATCAATACACCTACCTGAAGGTCAAATACTCATACTTTCTTTCGCCTTAGCCTTTTTGACCAACTCTTTTTCAAAATAACTAAATTTTAGTCTTTAGCCTTTCGTCTAACTATCACATAAATTTTTATTTAAAAAATAAAACCATATTTATCAGTGGCTTAATTGAATTTTAAAAATTGGCACATCCCTCGCAATAAACTAATTGTTAATTGATAACGACTTAATATCGAAACCTTTGCAATACGATAGCTGCCACGCAGTATGTTTCAGTGCAGTGTCTAACTTTTTATTTTGGAGATTATTATGTTTACCGCTCGCAAACTTTTCACTGCATTGACTTTAGCCACTAGCGTAATGAGTGCAGCTGCTTTTGCTCACGAAGATAACTTAACAAGCTACACCGACTACATGGTAGAAAGTGCAGTTATGGATGTTAAGCAAAATATGGAACTTGGTGTGACTTATGACGTGCTTACTGCAAGTCACAAATTTGAGCCAGAGGTAAGTGAAGAAAATACCTTAGTGGCTGAGATTACCATTACACCAATTGAGCCTATTAGCGTAAACGACAACGACGCATAAGGAATTTGCCATGTTAACCGCCAGTACATTATTTATGTTGGTACTTGGCCCCTTTATCGCCTTTATGGTTAGCGCCCTTTTGTTTTCGACAGCACGACTGTTTTTGCAAAAAGGGCACTGAAAACGCCTTAAACGGATATCGATGAAAAAGATGCCAGACCGATAACGATTTGTTCCCTTTGCCTTCCCTGGGCCTGTGCTCCAGAGGGAGATAGAAAGCACCGAGTAATCCACTAAAGCCAAGTGATTGTGTTTTCTATCTTCTTACTGGGGCTTTTTTTTTATCCGAAGATCCGTTCCCACCAACTCTTTTCTTTCTTAGTATCCTTACCTTTAACCGGACGGCCAGAACAGTCTTGTTGCGGTGGCGGTAATACATCTAATATCGCAGGCACACTTAAGCTACCCGCACAGCCAGCCACGACTACCGCGCCACTGCGCGCATCAAAGTGAGCAATACCAAGTCCTTCTGGGAATCGGCGGGAAAGCGACTTGGGAGATTGAGAGCGCATATAATTGATAAATACCGGTAATGCTCCACCAGCACCCGTAAGATTCACAGGTTGGTTATCGTCGTTACCTACCCAAACAGTGACAACATTATTTCTATCGAAACCACTAAACCAACTATCGCGATAGTCGTCCGTAGTCCCCGTTTTGCCCGCCATGTTGATGTTGCCAAAGTTAGCGCCTACACGCTTTGCGGTGCCGTCAGTTGTGACTTTGTACAAGGCATAGTTCAGAAGATATGTTGCTGCTTCATCTGTGCGCTGCGAATAATACTCGGCTTTCTTCCACAACAGCGCATTTTCTGCTGTCACTACCGATGTCACGGTATGCAACGGAATGTAACGGCCATCATTCGACAATGTTTGATACATTTGGTTAGTGGCAAACGGTGTGAGTTCAAATGCGCCAAGGGTTAACGAAGGAACTCGCTCTGATGGCGCGGTGACTCCTAAGCGCTCGATGGTATCTGCAATGGCATCAAGCCCTATTTGCATACCTAAATTCACCGTTGGAATGTTCAGCGACTCAGTTAGCCCTTGAAGTAATGGCACTTGCCCTCTAAACGTTTTGTCGTAATTTTGTGGCGACCATTGTTGGCCATTTTTGCTTTCAAGGGTAATAGGCTCATCAGCGAGGGGCGTTGCCAGATTAAATTGCGTCGGATCTTCCAGTGCAGTCAAGTAAACGGCTGGCTTAATTAATGAACCAATAGGTCGCTTTGCCTCAAGGGCGCGGTTGAAGCCTTTAAACTCAAAGTCTTTTCCGCCAACGATAGCGCGAACTTCACCACTGGCGCTATCGGTCACCACCATAGCCCCTTGTAACTCAACTTTTCTGTCTTTTTGCAACCCATTGAGTGTACCGGCCAGCGACTTCTCTGCACGACGCTGAGCAACAATGTCCAAGGTCGTAAACACTTTCACACCTGAATCTCGCAAACTAGGCTCAGCCAGAATGTCGTTGAGTTCACGGCGCACCTGCTCCATAAATGCTGGATGTTTTCCGCTTGCTAAGCTTGCGCCACTCGCCAATCCAAGCGGCATATTAATGTACTGCTCGTACTGCTGCCGATTTATTTCATTTTCATCAAATAGCATTCTCAATACTAGGTCACGACGCTCTTTAGCGCGCTCAGCGTACTTACGTGGATTGTAATAAGAAGGCCCTTTGATAATCGCAACCAAAGTTGCAATTTCTGGCACACTGAGCTCGTTAGCTGGACGGTCAAAGTAGAAGTAACTCGCCAACCCGAATCCATGTACAGCCATGTCGCCATTTTGCCCTAGAAAAACTTCGTTGAGGTAAGCTTCGATAATTTCTGACTTACTGTAACGTGCATCTATGATCACCGCCATTAACGCTTCTTTGGCCTTTCGCACAATTGAGCGTTCCCGCGTTAAGAACATATTCTTCACAAGCTGCTGGGTGAGTGTACTGCCGCCTTGTACTGTGCGCCCCGCGGCAATGTTTGCCATTAACGCTCGCAAAATAGAAAGCGGCGCAACGCCATGGTGATTATAGAAATTTCTATCTTCCACAAGCGTTAGGGCTTTCGGCAGCATGTCTGGGATAGTGTCGAGGGTAACCAGCATTCTGTCTTCGTGCGAGCCACTGGTCATACGCGTAACTAGCCAAGGTTCAAGCCTGACTGTTCCAAAAGGCCTGTCTTGTGATCTATCATAAATTTCCCCAATACGCGCCCCACTCCATGTGACGACTAGGTGACGTAACGGCTCTGCGCCGTCGGGAAATTGAAACGCTCGGCGCTGCACATTAAGCACCTTATTTTGATAACTGTACTCACCGCTGCTATTGGCAAATGCAACCTTGCGATAGCCAAGCAACTCAAGCTCATCGATAACTTCTTGAGGTGTAATTTCTTCGCCTTTACTTATCGCTAATGGACGGGCAAATATTTGGGCAGGAACCTCCCACTTATTACCCGAAAATGAATGCTTGATTTGCGCATCTAGGTAAAACGCGTAAGCGCCCACTACAACCAAAACTACAAGGCATAAACGCCAAAACAGCGTAAATAACCAGCGACGCTTAGGCGAACGCTTCGTTTCTTTTTCCGTTGAAGATTTTTTAGCTGATGATGTACGAGTAGATTGTTTTTTTGCCACAAGAAAACGCCATGAAGAGATTGTGAATGCTATCGCTATACTTGCGAATTAAGCGCGAAGAAGAATGTCTGTATAACATTACCATTGTGACCCACCAGCAACAACTTTTTGCTATGAGCCTTTCAATAAAACGAAACAACCAATGTATACGCGTCATAGCTTTTAAAAGCACAAGTGAATTTTACTCGCGTTTAACAGTCACAATGCGATAGCATGCTATAACGCAACACAGGAATGGTACTATGCGCTCAATTTTTCAGTCTTCTTTTTCTTCTCGACTTTTGCATTCTCGTCGCAAGCTGCGCACATCGATTGCACTGTTAGTCAGCTGCATGTCGCTTAACACTGCGTTGGCTAATGAACAGTTTTCCACATGTACAGCTGCACTTGCAGACAAAGCAGCAAAAGACGGGGTTAGCCAAACGACTATCGACGCAATCTTTCCCTACCTTGTCCATCAAGATCGTGTTATTGAGCTGGATCGCAGTCAGCCCGAATTTGTACAAACATTTCCAGGCTACTTCAGTAAGCGAGTTACCGATTGGCGTACCAACAAAGGTAAAGAGATGTATGCCAAGCACAAAGCGTTACTGCATAAACTAAGCGATAAGTACGGCGTGCCGCCTCACTATTTACTTGCGTTTTGGGGGCTAGAAACTAACTTTGGCAGCTATAAAGGCAAAATGCCTGTTCTTGATTCCCTAGCCACCCTTGCCTGTGACAAACGCCGAAGCACCTATTTTACACAAGAGTTTCTCGTTGCCGTTAAGCTTTTTGAACGTGAGCAGCTTACTAGAGAGGAGATGGTTGGCTCATGGGCGGGCGCGATGGGTCATACGCAGTTTATGCCTTCTGCTTACACTAACTATGCCATTGATGGCGACGGTGACGGACAAATTAACTTGTGGGCAAGCGAAGAAGACGCGCTGTCCTCAGCAGCAAACTTTTTGTCAAATTTAGGTTGGGAAGCCGGTTACAGATGGGGACGCGAAGTTAGACTACCCAAAGACTTTGACTATCAGCAATCTGGCTACAAGAATCGCAGACCACTTTCTGACTGGCACTCGCAAGGCATACAAAAGGCAGATGGCAGTGAGTTGGGAGAAGGCGATACCGACGCCTACGTGATTGTTCCTGCGGGCCACGAGGGACCCGCGTTTATTGCATATAAGAACTTTCGCGTGATCATGCGTTGGAATAATTCTGAATTCTACGCCATTGCCGTTGGTGTGCTTGCCGATAGAATAGCTGGCGCGTCAGGTATTAAAGCTGACCTACCAGATTTGCCTGCTTACAGCCGTAAAGACATTATCGCGCTACAGAGTAAACTCAATGCGCTAGGCTTTGATGTTGGTAAGCCCGACGGTATTATCGGCCCTGCCACCCGTGAAGGCATTCGCAATTACCAAATTGCCAACAACATGATTGCTGACGGCTTCCCAGGTCTCAACGTCATGGCAGCGCTTGATGTTACGCTTGAACGCGACAAAGCAAAGAGCAATGAAAAAGCTTCATAAAAAGGACCGATAAAACGAAACTCTACATATGTTTTTTAGTTTTATTGGTTGGCACAGCATTGGCCGGATCGTCCGGCCAAAAATGCTTGGGGTAGCGCCCCTTCATCTCTTTTTGAATCTCTTTGTAGCTTCCTTGCCAGAATAATCCTAAATCGCTGGTTGTCTGAAGCGGCCTTCCTGCAGGTGACAATAACTCACAGATAACAGTAACTCGGCCATCCGCCAACATGATGGGTGCGGTTTGTGAATACATCTCCGGCATTTTAACAGACAAGACCACATCACCACTTTTGTGATAGCAAAGCGGCGCACTGCGCCCCGTTGGAATAGTAACAGTTGTCGGCAGCTGTTTCGCTAATGCGTTTTGCTGCGGCCATGACAATCCGTTATTTAGCGTTGCTTTCCATGGCAGCTTTTCCAACGCCTTAATCGAATGACACTGTGCTAGCGCGTCTTGTAAAACATCTTTAGCGTTATGAACCAACGCCCCTAAAGAACGCGGCCATGCTGCATTACCATGGTACGCATCGCTCTGGGGCAGATTTAGCTCCCCAGCGAGTGCTACTCGATGCCACCATTGCCAATCTTCTTCTTTTAACGGCCAGTCCTCTATTGCAAGATTTTCGAGATAATCAATCCACGCATTGACCAACGCATCACGCCAAAAAGCGCTATTTTCCGCTTTCTCTTGACCCGATACGGGTAAGCTATTGAGAGTAATTTCATAAAATCCTTGTGTGACTCGCGCTTCCATTTGTCCCGTTTCAGCATTCAGTCGAACACTGCGCTTTTCACTAAATGCGTCTTCAAATGCCACTCTCAACCACGCCTCTGGCACCGCTTGCGCTAAGCGAATTGCAACCATACTGCCAAGCAATTGACCTTCCAACACAGCAACCCACTGTGCATTATTAACGCCGCTTCGCGTTTTATCGTTTAACACGCCTTTGGTGTTTTGCAACTGTGCACCTTTGCCACTGGCCAGTTTGTACTCTAGCGCATTGGTTGAGTCAGCCCGTCCACCGTTGGCGCTGCGCAAGTAGCCTACTTGCAGCGGAAATGCGATAGCGATACACAGTCCAAGCGCGTCTGAATCTATCGCCTCAATGGTTAATTGTGACGCTTCAATACCAACGTATTTTGCATAGCGCTTGGCTTGATTTAGTAGCTGACTGCGTGTATTTGAACTTGCTGAAAGTAATGCGTCGTGTAAATCGCTGTTTTGAGCTAGTCCCGCAGTATTTTCACTTAACGCGACCACAAATGGCGCGGCATGTTTCAACAAGACATTGGTTGGTGTATCCAGCCCTTTAATACCGTGGTAACAAGTCAGCAGTAAATGCGCCAAATGAGGCTGACACGGCAGTTGCGCAAGCCTTCTTCCGTACTGCGTTATAAGGTTATTGTGCTCTAATGCTTTTATGCGAGTGAGTTTTGCTTGTGCGCCATTCATTTGTGCAAGTGAAGGCTTAGTGAGAAGTGCCAATGTATCAGGCGTACTTCCCCATGCATAAGTATCAAGTAAAAAGCTACTGATATCCTCTTTTTCGATTTGTGCTGCACTGAACTTGGCTAAACGCTCGAAACTATCTTTGCTGCATAACCTATAACAGATTCCCTCACTTACGCGCCCCGCCCGCCCCATTCGCTGAATAGCAGATGCTTGCGATACGCGTTGCCAAGCGAGTTCTGTGATGTCGCTTGCAACATGATATTGCGCGCTGTTTTCCCACAAACTGTCGATAACAACACGTACTCCTTCAATTGTTAAACTGGTTTCGGCAATATTAGTCGACAAAATGATTTTACGTCGTTTTTGTGTATCAGGCGCAATCGCTGCATGCTGCGCCTCTTTACTTAGCGCACCATAAAGGCAATGCAGTGCGATATCTCTTTGTTCGATAAACGCAGATAGATTTCTTGCCACGGCATTGATACTTGCACGCCCGGGTAAAAATACAAGAATATCACCGTCGTGGGCCTCTACCGCGTGTTTCACGGCGTCTGTAACGCGCGGTACAACATCACTTGCTAGACTATCTTTGGTATAGCGAACGTCTACGGGAAAAGTACGTCCTTGTGTAAAAAGTGTCTCTACTTCACAGTCGCTGTGTGTTTTCAGTAGATTACTTAACGGGTCGACATCAAGTGTTGCCGACATGACTACCAGGCGTAAGTCATCGCGTAGTCCAGCTTGCACCTCTAATGCCAGCGCCAGCCCAAAATCACTGTGAATGCTGCGCTCGTGAAACTCATCGAAAACAATAATGGCTATGCCTTCTAATTCGGGGTCTTGCTGGATCATGCGAGAAAGAATGCCTTCGGTAATGATCTCAAGTTTTGTATCACGAGATACCTTTGTTTCCCCTTTAATGCGATAACCAACTGTTTTGCCTACAGGCTCACCTAACAGCTTCGCCAAGTAATCTGCTAAATTTCTTACTACAACTCGGCGAGGTTGCATAAGCAGTACTTTTCCCTCAGTGCACGCTTGTAATAGCGCTAAAGGCAGAACGGTAGATTTACCTGCTCCGGGCGGTGCTCCAATAATGACATTACGCGCTGAAATAGCCTGTATAAGCGGTGTAACTAATTCGTAAGCGGGCAAATGTGAAAGCGGCTGTAACATAAAGAAAATAAAGGTGATATAAACTACGTAATGCTATTGTACCTGTTTTTTGCTCATCACGTTTTCCTTCACACTGATTAAAAATAACGAGGTAACATTATGCGTTGTTTTATAGGGTTAGATTTAAGTACAACCGAAAAGCTTGCGCTTGATAGTTGGCGACAACAAGCATTACCTGAAGTCATGCCGCGCGACAAGCGCGTTGAGCTTACTCGTAAAAATAAGCGCGGTGACATCAGTGGTGTTGCATCAAATAAACATGGCTTGGTACAGCCTTATGCAGTTCCTGCAGCGAATTACCACATCACATTATGCTTTTTGGGCGACATAACCCATCGCCAACACGAGGCGTTAGTTTACGAACTCGATAATATTGTTAGCGAGCCGTTTTCACTTACCTTAGATGTGACAGGTCTGTGGAACGGTCCCAAGATTCTATTTAGTGCCCCATCCTCACCGCCCAAAGCACTAATGGAATTAGCGAGATACACCCGAAAAGCGGCACGCAGCGCTGCAATAGAGGTAGAAAGTAGAGAATACAAACCCCACGTCACACTGGTGCGAAAGGCAACGAGCGCACTCCCGCTGCCACTTTATAGTCCAAGTGTTGATGTTCATGCTTCTGCTTTTCATTTGTTCGAGTCACTCTCAACCCCACAAGGCGTAACCTACCCCATACGCCATTCTTGGGCACTAAAGCACACTATGTCGGTACGTGAAAAGCTACGCAGAGGAATAACAGACGAATAAAGGACGACATTCATTATGAGTTATTCAAATTTAAGCTGGTACTGTATGACCATTGCGGTTTACTTCAGCAGTTCTAAGCGGTAAAAAGGGGTCCTGTTTTTAGAATTTTTGCAAATATCCATGCAACAAACATTTAGATTAGTCATCGACTGCCCCGACCAAATCGGGCTAGTTGCCAGCGTATCTCAGTTTCTCGCTGACCATAACGCCACCATTGTTGAAGCCAGCCACCATACCGATTTACAAACCGGTCGCTTTTTCATGCGCCATGAAATTAGCACAGACTCGCTAAAGTTAGATCATCACAGCTTTGTTAAAGAGTTCACCCCGCTTGCCAACGAATATCAAATGAATTGGAAACTAAGCGACTCAAACAAAAAGCAGCGCGTTGCGTTATTAGCAAGTCTTGAGTCTCACTGTTTAGTTGACCTGCTTCACCGCTGGCATACTGGTGAACTGCATTGTGATATTCCTGTCATCATCGCTAACCACCCCCAAATGAAACAGTTTGCAGATTGGTACAAAGTACCTTTCCACTGGGTTGACTTTAAAGCGTTGGGTAAAGAAGCGGCGTTTGCACAGATCGCTACCTTGTTGCAAGAATACAAAATTGATTTAACGGTGCTTGCCCGTTTTATGCAGATTTTACCCGACACGCTATGCCAAGAGCTGCAAGGTAAAGCCATTAACATTCACCATAGTTTTCTACCTAGCTTTGCCGGCGCCAAGCCTTATCAGCAAGCGTACGACCGGGGTGTAAAATTAATTGGGGCAACCTGTCACTACGTAACAAAAGATCTCGACGAAGGCCCAATCATCGAACAAAGCGTCAAACGCATCAGCCATAGCGACAGCGCACAAGACATGGTGAGAAAAGGTAAGGATTGTGAAGTTACCGCACTTGCGCACGGCGTGCGCTATCATTTAGAAGACCGTGTGATTATTCATCGCAATAAAACAGTCGTATTTGCATAACGATGTACTAACTCATGACCTCAATCAATATCCAATGCAATGGAGTTATGTAAGCTAGCAGTATGGGTAGTAAAACGATGAACTGTCATGATAAAAGTGTTGAAATGGGTAATGGTCAGTGGTGTTTTGCTTTTTATACTGGGGCACTACATCATCAGCTATTCCGGCCTTCCTGAAAAAATAGGGGTTAAGGGCATTTATCTTGGTGCGTTCTGCATGGCCATTGGACTTGCCATGTCGCTGCCTACAAAAATGTACTTAACCTTTCTTTTCGTTACGCGTGAAAATCGTTTACATACGCATACTAAAAAGCACTAGCGCTACTACACAGCACTTACGCGTATCGCTTTTCTAAGTCGTAGGTAGTACCACATATTAGAGGCCGCAAAAAGTGCTTCTGTAATAGCCAGCCCCCATGTTTGAGTGATAATGCCGTAAATTGTGAAGTTTAACGAGCCGACAATCATGCAAACGCGAAGCCCTGCTTCTTTGCAGTGAAGCTCACCGAAACGATACGCCATAAAAGTGAATACCGGCATAGTTTCAATAAAAGATGTCTTTCCTGTTAGGTTGTTCACAGTGAGCACGATACACATCATTGAGATTAGCGTAACGTAAGTTGCAAGAGGCGATAGTAACTTTTGTTTAATTAGACGATAGCTGGTGCTTAGCCCTGCTACGGTAATCACAATAGCGCCACCCCACGCTTGCTCGAAAACCAATAAAGATCCGATTGCGACACATAATCCAAGATTTAATAGCAATAATTTACGTTCGGTATTAGACCAAAACGAGGCGAGAGCAAAAGCAACAGGAAAAGTGTGCAATAGTAATTCGAACATTGTGTGTCACTTAACTTGGCGAACAATCCATTACCACAGATGCGGTAAACCAAAAAACGCGCGCAGTGTAAATTCCGTACAGCGTAAAGCCAATAAAAATTTAGCGTATTTCGACGAATTACATGGCACAACGACAACGCACATAAACCGTTATGTTGCAGGGAATTACGTTAAAGGACATTTAACTTATATTTACATTGTCTTAAGATGAAGTGAACCTGTTGTGCTATGCAATACGTTTTTAGCGATGTAACGCGAAATAACGTACTGCATAGTTCGACAGCGTAAGTACAAAACCATAACAAAAGACAGGAATATCCATGGGTAAATTTAAAACATCGCTTACTGCTATCGCGGTAGTGATTGCATTGGGCGCATGCTCACAACAAGCGCCAGAAAGTACCAGCACAGAAGCGCCAAGCGCTGCAAGCACAGAACAAGCACAATTCGATAATGTTTTACTTCAAGAGTTTAAAGGCCCATATGGTGGGGTACCTGCTTTCGATAAAATGAAACTTGAAGATCTAAAACCAGCACTTGAAAAAGCCATGGCACTCAATTTAGAAGAAATTGAAGCTATTGCGAACAATGAAGCGCCCCCCACTTTCGAGAATGTAATTGTGGAAATGGAGCGCGCTGGTGCTGAGCTCAGTCGCGTTTTTACTTACTACGGCATTTGGAGTGCTAACAAATCAAGCGCTGAATTTCGTGAAATTCAAGCTGAAATGTCACCTAAGCTTTCTGCGTTTTTCACTCAGATTACGCAAAATGAAAAACTATTTGCGCGCGTAAGAGCGGTATATGAGTCTGATGCGTTGAAAACACTAACGCCAGAAGAGCAGCGTATTACGTGGATGACTTACAACAATTTTGCGCGCAATGGTGCAACCCTAGATGGCGACGCTAAAAAACGTTATGCAGAAATCAACCAAGAGTTAGCGACACTTCACACGAAGTTCTCAAACAATATTCTTGCCGATGAAGAAAACTATGTAACCTACATTACCGAAGCGCAGCTCGATGGATTGCCAGCCTCTTTCGTTAAGGCTGCCAAAGCGGCAGCAGAAGCGCGTGGTGAGGCTGATAAGTACGCCATTACCAATACCCGTTCTTCGATGGATCCATTCCTAACGTACTCTACAAATCGTGAGTTACGCGAAAAAGTATGGCGCACCTACTATAACCGTGGTGACAATGCTGATGACTTCGATAACAACGAAATTATCAAACGCATACTTACACTTCGAGACGAACGCGTTGAGCTATTGGGCTATGAGAATTATGCACAATGGCGCTTAGAAGATCGCATGGCGAAAAGCCCAGAAAATGCCATGGATTTGATGATGAAAGTATGGCCTGCAGCTATTGCCCGTGTTGAAGAAGAAGTAGCAGATATGCAGGCAATTGCTGACGAGGAAGGCGCAGACATCACTATCGCACCGTGGGACTACCGCTTTTATGCAGAGAAAGTGCGCCAAGCGAAATACGATTTAGACTCAAATGAAGTCAAGCAGTACTTACAGCTAGATAAATTGCGTGAAGCAATGTTTTATGTGGCTGGACGCCTATTTAATTTCAACTTTACACCTGTTGAAGAAGGTAAAGTGCCAGTCTTCCACGACGATGTTAAAGTGTGGGAAGTGACAGATAAAGACAGTGGTGAGCACATTGGTCTGTGGTATCTCGATCCGTTTTCTCGCAAAGGCAAGCGCTCTGGCGCATGGGCAACGACATACCGCTCTTACACCACATTCGATGGTAAGAAAACCGTACTGTCTTCAAATAACTCAAACTTCGTAAAAGGTGCTGAAGGCGAAGCAACCCTAATTTCGTGGGACGATGCCGAAACATATTTCCATGAGTTTGGGCATGCGTTGCACTTCTTATCGTCAGATGTTGAATATCCTTCATCTCACTCTGGTGTTCGCGATTACACAGAATTCCAGTCACAGTTGCTTGAGCGCTGGTTAACAACCGATGAAGTGATTAACCAATTCTTGGTTCACCACGAAACTGGCGAGCCAATTCCGGCTTCTCTTGTTGAGAAAATTAAGAAGGCTGCAACCTTCAACGAAGGCTTTAAAACAACAGAATACATGGCCTCTGCCATCATGGATCTGAAATATCACACGACTGATCCGAGTAAGATTGAGCCTGACGCGTTTGAGCGTGAAGAGCTTAAGAAGCTAAATATGCCAGAAGAAATTGTGATGCGTCACCGTTCTCCACATTTTGGTCACGTCTTCTCTGGTGAGGGCTATGCAGCTGCATACTATGGCTACATGTGGGCAGAAGTGCTTACCGCTGATGCCGCAGAAGCATTTATGGAAGCCCCTGGTGGTTTTTATGATAAAGAAGTCGGTGATAGATTGGTTAAGTACCTATTCTCGGTACGCAACGCGATGGACCCCGCTGAGGCGTATCAAAAGTTCCGCGGCAGAGATGCCAAGGTGGACGCACTAATGCGAGACCGTGGCTTCCCGCTACCTAAAGATAGCGAGTAGTCAGCTTAACGTCCTAAAAGAGCCACTCTATGAGAGCCACTCTATTGAGTGGCTTTTTTATTGACCCACTGGTCAGTTTTGAAGCACAATTATCGAGTGTCTTCATGAGTGCTGTTCAAAAATCGTAAAAGATTAACTTTTATTGTCACCATGCCGATATAAACCACTGTACACAACTATAATTATAACAGTGCGTGGTTATTTTCTAGCGTTTGCTAGATATTCCTTGGACGTTGCGGTGCCTGCAATGCCACGTCATTTTTCAGCATTAACTAACGTGGTCGAAAGTCATGACTTTCAGTATAAAACAAAAACTTATCATCTCATTGGTTGTTGCAGTTTTAGCAGCAGCTGTACTAGTAGGCTCTATAAGTCAATGGATTGCGCGTGACCTTGTAAAAGAAAACGTAGAGCAAAACCAATTACCGTCGCTACTGCAACAAATTGGCAACCGCGTAGATCGCGAGGCCAGTGTTATGCTTACTGTTGCCCATAGCGTCGCGTCAAACCCAGATATACTTGCATGGTCTGCTGCTGGCGCAGACAATGCCGGCGAAAAAAGATTAGTCAGCTATCTCAATAATATAGTCGCATTCAACGAATTAACCGTGGCCTCATTCGTAGACAGAAACACCTACAAATATTGGAACCAAGACGGCTTTTTACGTGAGCTTAAAAATGATGAGTTTGATGGGTGGTTTTTTGCCTATAAAGACTCTGGTCAGCCTGTATCACTAAGCCTTTACAATGAGCCAGGCCAAGGCTACAGACTTTTTGCAAACTATCAGCAAGTCAACGGTCGCGGGATGTCGGGTGTTGCAAAATCCGTAGACGAATTACTCGATATTATCAACGCCGTAAAAATTGCTGAAACAGGCTTTGTTTATCTTGTTGATGGTAGTGGCACTATCATCGCGCATCCAGACACCAACCTATTGGGTAAAGCAAAATTATCCTCTGTGAGCGACTCCCAAGCGGCAAGTAAACTGCTAACCAAGCAACGTTTTGCCATGGCAACCAGCGAGCACGATGAAGGTACGCTCTTGTTTGCGAGCACCTATGTCGAGAAAGCGGGTTGGTATGTAATTGCACAGGTACCTGAAAGCGAGCTCTACGCATCAATCAACGCAGGCAGCCGCCAAATCATTTTGTGGGCATTAGCGATTGCGGGTGCGTTTACGTTTATCGGTATTTGGCTCGCAGGCAGTTTAACTAAGCCTTTAGAGTCGCTTGCAGACGTTTTTCAGCAGCTTGGCCGTGGTCAAGGTGACCTGCGCTCGCGTATCCCAATGCCTGAACAAAAAGAGATTGCTCGGTTGGTCGAAGGCTTTAATAACTTCATCGATCACTTGCATGGCACCATCTCTCAAGTTGCCAAAACTAGTCATGCATTGAAAACATCTGCAGAAGATGTCGCTAAGCAGTCACAGCAAACAGAGCTTTCGACTAAAAGCCAACGCGACCAAACTTTACAAGCAGCCGCCGCGCTTACCGAGATGGGAAGCACTGTTAACGAAGTAGCCCACTCAGCAACGCAAGCAGCGCAAAACGCAAATACAGCAACTACCAACTCGGCTCATGGCAGACAAATTACTCAGCGTGCTGTTCATGCAATTAAGGGGTTGTCTCAACAGATTCAAGATGTATCAGGTGTTATTCAATCGCTCGATGAACACACTGCAGCCATTGGCGGCATTTTGGATACCATTAGAGGCATTTCAGAGCAAACCAACTTACTGGCACTTAATGCGGCGATTGAAGCAGCACGCGCGGGCGATCACGGTAGAGGATTCTCTGTCGTCGCAGACGAAGTGCGTACTTTGGCGCAACGCGCTGCCAGTGCAACTGATGAAATTCAGGTAAAAATTGATAAGTTTCAGCAAGACTCAAAATCAGCGGTGTTGCAAATGGAATCAAGCAGAGAACGCACCGAGGATGTGGTATCTGCTACCGATGAAATTGACAAACTTTTACAAGATATTGCCGATGAAATTGCGCACATCAATGATGTTAATACTCAGGTAGCAACCGCAACTGAAGAGCAGGCCACCGTGGTCGAAGATATAAGCCGAAATATTAACGACATCAGTGCATCAAGTGAAGAAACACTAAATGCCACTCAGGTATTGGTAAGTGTTAGTGACAAGCTTGATGAGCTAGCGCAAGAGTTATCGACAGAAGTCAGTCGCTTTAAACTCTAGTTGCGGTACTCATTTACATTGACATGCATGCGCTGGCACCTAGAAGGTAAAGGCGTATTGCACTTTCACTTGGTTGTCGCGACTAGTTCGCCAAGGTAGGGTAAGGGAAGCACCATCAGCTTCCCACGATTCTTGTAACGCGCCAATGGTGAGAAGGTGAGAATCTTCTTTGAATGGTACTTCCAGATAAATGCCTGCGGTTCTGCTTGTGGGAAGTTGTATTGTATCAGCCACTGGAATGCGCATTTCATGGCGAGGACGCACTTTGTGACTCAATCCCACACGGTAATCGCCCTTATCCCACCAGCTGACCAATTCAAACTCATGACTTCTCACCCGCTGTGACAAAACACCATAATCCAAAAGCCCTTTGTTATAGTGCACTACCGCTTCTACATTGAACTGAGGTGAAATTTGCTGACTTAGAGCAAGTTGATATTGCTTCTGCTTACAGCCTTTGAATTGGATTTTGTTTTTGGTAAGTGAAACAGAAAACACATTGTCGTCAGAGGTATATTGATTTATCCAACGCTCGGCTTTTTCGACCGCAGAAGCGCTCGCCACTGTTGATACTAACAGACAGGGACACACACATACTGCTAAAAGTGGCTTGATAATACGACGCATATTCGCTGCCTCTTCACTGTGATCGAAAACAACTTTCTCTCTTCACAATTTCAGTATAGACAGGAAATGTATTGGTTGGGTATTAGCCATTTTACTAATAGACTAATTGTGATAACTAACCTCGTGAGTGCGTATAATGTACGTCGCTTTTGTTGACGTTAACTCAACGCACTACCGCTCGATTGAGCGTAGCTTGTCTCCCTTCTGTCGCTTCTTCACTAAACCAGTAGTCTCCTGATGAGTCGACGCACACGCCTTCTACTTGCTTATAAGATTTAAGTGGCCACACATTAATTACCGAAAATGTCGTTGATACTTGAGCTAGAAAAGCAGAAAAATTCCCGAAGGGGTCTGATTTGTATCCAGTAAAAACATACAAATTACGCTTTTTATCAAAATCAGCACCCGTTATTACACCTGGCAGACCTTCAATATCGGCAATGGGGCTTAATATCTGCGACGATTCACCTTCGTTGATACGATAAACATGGGCTACACCGGTGCGCCAGCTTTTCGAAAATAACAATAAGCCCTCTGGCGCCTTTACCATTGCTTCCGCGTCGTAATCGTGGGCATAGGGCATATTAGCGGAAGGATCGTTTTTAGCGTATTGAAGTGTGAGTTCGCTAAAGTCGTTCACGTCGCTACGGCTTACTTTGTAAATACTTACTGTCGCTCTACGCCCTTTATTATTGCCAACATCAGCAATATAGTAAGCTTTATCGTCTGCAGAGATAGCCTCCCAGTCGCTGTTGGTAAGCGCTAACTTATCTTCATTATTTACGCTACCAGTGCGGGAAATCGAAAAAACCACAGGGGCGTTACCAGAGTCATTTAACGAATAAAGCACCTCATCTTCACAATATAAACCAGAGGTTTCAGCGAGTACGAGTGGCAGTACAACACTGTTTTCTATTTTCAATTCGGCAGATGGCTTTGGATAGTGGATAGCACACGCCGCAATTGTGAAAAATAAAGTGACTACAAAAAAGTAGCGAATGTGCGTATTCAACCGAGAACTCCAAATAATAGTATCTGGAGATAATATCAGAACGGACGAACGGAGGCGGTGCTTTTTACAGCGTATTTCAGTGTGTTGGTCTAAACTTTATACACCGCCGTATAAAACCGCATTAGTCTAAAGTATCGTTATGACAATTACTTAGGCTGATATACATTGGAATAATACAAAAACACTAAGGACATACTTTTGTCAGATCCGCTACTTTCTCTTGTTGCCGTCGGCTTATTATCTATTGGCTGCCAGTATCTTGCCTACAAAGTCAGGTTGCCTGCTATTCTACCGCTATTAATTGTAGGTATTGTTGTTGGTCCAGTGTTTGGCGTGCTTGATGCAGACGCGCTATTTGGCGATCTACTTTTTCCAGTTGTTTCCTTATCAGTCGCTATTATTTTATTTGAAGGCTCGCTAACGCTTAAGTTTGGCGATATTGCAGGCCACGGCAATATGGTACGCAACTTATGCTCCATTGGCGTATTGGTTACATGGATAGTCGCTGCCACTGCTGCGCACTACAGTCTTGATCTGTCATGGCAGCTGTCATTTTTGTTCGGTGCAATTGTTACCGTAACCGGTCCTACGGTAATTGTCCCCATGTTGCGTACCGTACGCCCAAAAACAAACCTGGCAAATATTTTACGGTGGGAAGGGATTGTTATCGATCCTATCGGTGCTTTGCTCGCGGTGTTGGTATTTGAGTTCATTGTAGCGTCTCAAGAATCTGCAATAACGCATACGCTCATCGCGTTTGGCAAGACAATTGGTATTGGCTCAGTTCTCGGACTTGCTTCTGGGTACCTGTTGGGTATTTCAATCCGTAGAGAGCTAATTCCTCATTACCTTCTCAATACTGCTGTACTCACAATCATTCTTGGCGTATTCGCAGCGTCTAATTACGTCGCGCACGAGTCGGGGTTACTTGCTGTGACCATCACAGGTATGGTGCTAGCCAACATGAAAGATGTTGAGGTGGAGGATATTTTAGAATTTAAGGAAACACTCAGTGTTTTACTTATTTCAGGGCTCTTTATATTGCTTGCCACACGTCTCAATCTTCAGTCGGTCATTGATGTAGGCTGGGGCTCAGTGGTCGTGTTAGCCGCTATCATGTTCGTCGCAAGGCCTCTTTCCGTATTAGCGTCATCAATAGGCACAGGGTTAAAACTGAATGAATTGGCCCTACTGAGCTGGATTGCACCACGGGGAATTGTCGCCGCGGCTGTCTCTGCGTTGTTTTCTTTGAAGCTCGAAGAAATAGGCTACGAGGGAGCAGGTATCATTGTACCAATAGTGTTCATGGTTATTATTGCAACGGTAGTAGTACAAAGCTTAACGTCTCGAACTGTGGCATCGTTGTTAAAAGTGCGCGCGCCCGCACCTACTGGTTACCTATTATTTGGCGGCAGCAAGTTTAACCGGACTTTAGCCGCAGAAATGATGAAACAAAAAATAGATGTGACGATTGCAGACACAAACTGGGACGCTATTCGCGAAGCCAGAATGGCCGACATTCCAGTTTACTTCGGAAACCCAATGTCAGATCACGCTGCCCGACACCTTGATATAGCAACATTTGGCACAGTACTGATTATGTCACCGTACAAGCAACTTAACCCACTTATTGCTTATCACTTCGAATACACGCTAGGTAAAGACAAAGTATGGGCATTAACCAACAACGAACAGTCAGCACGACCGAGTCACCAAGTAAGCGAGCAGTACGCGAAAAAGCTAACCTTGTTCGATGAGGGCGTAACATATGGCTACCTTGCCTCTGCGATAGCAAGAGGTGCAATGGTGAAAACCACAAGGCTTTCTGATGAATTCACTTATGAACAATACAGTAAGCAGTATGGTGTAAGAGCAACGCCACTTATCGCGATAAACAGCGAAGGCAAAAGTTATACATTCATCAATGGCAATAGCATTGAACCCAAAGCAGGTTGGCGAATTATTAGCCTTATTGAGCCGGAGCGCAGCGAAGAGAAAATCGTAGAGTCTTGAAGTAAGAAAACCTCCTGCCCATCGGCAGGAGGCCTCTCCCTGGAGAACGCGTGACACAGTGCTTCGTTGCCAGAAGCGTTATTGTTAATGTTTTACCATTGTCACACTGTCGTGCTTTTTATAGCAATACCAAGGCCAAAAAAGAAATATCTATTTAGAACAGCACGTTAAGCTAAATCAACGTGTTAAACGAATCACAATTTCAACGTATTTAAACCACTTTAGTGCATTCAACGCACTATTGCGGGGTTCAAATTTTAACCAAGACATTGAAAAACTGGCATTTCTTTTAGTAAACGCTTCACTGTAGATACTGTTTTATACACGTTAGCGTTGTCTCAAGCGCTCCACTATTTTCATCTAAAACATCTCGCCCAGCCTTACCTGCTTTAGAGCGATTGTCAGGATCAGACAACCATGCACTCAGTTTGTCTGCTATTTGTTGAGCGTCTTCCACAATACTTAGCGCTCCCCGTTCCTGTAAATATCCGCATATAACAGGGTTATTGTAGGTGTGGGGGCCCATCATAATGGGAATGGAAAAAGCTGCAGGCTCAAGAGCATTGTGCCCGCCTCTATCGGCTATCGAGCCGCCTACAAACGCAAATGTGGCAACAGAATAGGCTTGATTCAACTTCCCCATTTCATCGAGTAGCACGATATTAATGTCGTCAGCGACGTCGCTAACTTGTGAGCTTCTCACAAAAGATAGGCCGCGCTTTTCTAGAATCTTGGCCACAACGTCAAACCTTTCAGGATGTCGCGGTACAATAACCACACGCGTACTGGGACATAGCGTCCACAAGCGTTGTACTGCGTCAAGAATGGTGGTTTCTTCAGGTTCATGGGTACTACCCGCCACCAAGATAGGTTTAATTGAATGCTCAAGTCCTAAGAAATGCTGTTTCTCACCTGATAGCGACGCGACTTGGTCAAACTTAATATTATTGGTTAACGTGAGTTTATTACTCGGCACACCTAACCAAGCATAGTTTTTAAAGTCTCGCTCGCCCTGAGCACAGATGTGATTAAGCTTCTCGAGCATGGGATTAAACAACTTCCCGATTTTTTTGTAACGACGCGCTGATCTATCAGTCATCCGCGCATTTATAACCATCACTGGTATTTCGCGCTTCCAACAGGCATGTATTAGATTTGGCCACAATTCGACTTCAGTAATGAGTACCGCTTTTGGCTTAACCCGCTTTAGCATACCTGCCATGGCCATGTGTAAGTCATATGGCAAATAGAAGTGATGCACCTTGTCACCGAAAATGGCTCTCACTCGCGCAGAGCCTGTTGGTGTTGTTGTTGTAATGGTTATCTGGGCTTCTGGCTCATCTTCAATTATGCGTTTAATAAGACAAGACGCGGCAACAACTTCGCCTACCGATACGCAGTGAAAAAGGTACCCACCTGACTTAGCAGGTGTAGCAACAAAACCGAAACGCTCAAAGCGTCTGTGATTGTAGTCTTTGTTACGTGTTTTACTTCGCAACATCAACTGCAGAAAAGCAAAGGGAATGAGCAGCGTTAAAATCGATGAGTATATCCAGCGACAGACATCTTCGATAAAAGTAGGTTTGTAGCCGTTTTTGTCGGCAGCAAACATAGTTAAGTCCTTAGCATTACACGGTGTAATGTAGCAGTCATTAAACTGA
This sequence comes from Alteromonas sp. 009811495, assembly GCF_028865455.1. Lineage (NCBI taxonomy): Bacteria > Pseudomonadati > Pseudomonadota > Gammaproteobacteria > Alteromonadales > Alteromonadaceae > Alteromonas > Alteromonas sp. 009811495. Next base: position 359,402 of record NZ_CP113972.1, on the reverse strand, counting down.
CTCTAAACTGTGTTGTTATTTTTGGCTATTGTCACGAATCGCTCTAAAAGACTTTCAATGCCACAACAACATCAGCGAGTTCTGTTTATTCGGTTAAGCGCAATAGGCGATATTGTAATGGCTTCAGGTCTGCCGTCTAGCATTAAACGAAGTTACCCCGATTCAAAGCTGACTTGGCTAGTTGAAGCGCCATACAAAAGCCTTGTGCAATCACACCCCTATGTTGACGATGTCATTACTTGGCCCAAATCAGACTGGCAACGACTGGTAAAAGATAAACAGTACTGGCAGCTATGTAAAACCGTATGGGCATTTAGGCAACACTTGCAGCAACAACATTTTTCAGTTGCGATAGAAGCACAAGGACTAATCAAAAGTGCGTTTTTTGCATTTATCAGCGGCGCCAGAATGCGTATTGGTTTTAAGAGTAAAGAGCGCAGCCATATTCTGCTCAACAAGGTAGTCAATAAACCCACGTCACCGAGCATTTCAAGTGAATATAAGAAACTCGCTTTCTACATTCATACGCTCGTAAATGGGACTTCTTTAAATGCAAAAAGTGAAGTGCGTTATGCCAATACTATCAGTGCGTTTGATTATGATATGTGCATTGCGGTGAGTGAAGATAAAGCAAAAAGTGCGCAAGCAACTGCAGCAACCTTAGGCCTAGATACACCCTATATTGCTATAGCCCCCTTTACAACTCGCCCCCAAAAGCATTGGCCACTTACTCACTGGCAGACGCTTATAGCGCTTATACGCAGTGAAACAACCATGCCTATCGCAATTTTGGGTGGCCCCAAAGACGCCGCTCACGCTGAGGGGTTAACGTTTGATAACGATAATGTCGTTTCACTGGCAGGTAAAGTGAGCTTAGATGAGTCCATAAGCCTAATTAACACCTGTTTTGCCTTTGTCGGTGTGGATACAGGTTTAACGCACGTAGCGACATGCTACAAAAAGCCGACTGTAGCCTTATTCGGATCAACGCGCCCCTATACCCAAACAAACAGTATTTATACCCATGTGCTTTTTGAGGATATGGATTGTGCACCATGCAGAAGAAGACCAAGCTGTGATGCCAAGTATGACTGTATGAAAAATTTGTCACCTAAAAAGGTCTTTAGCAGTTTATTGCCGTATATAACAAGTATTCCAGTAAAGACTAAGGACGTCACTTGAGTAACAGCGTACTCCACATAGAACTTGGACGTCATTTGTATGGCGGTGCCAAACAAGTTGCTTACTTGATTAGGGCACTAGAAACAAATAGTGTCATTGAGCAGCACTTGTTATGTACTGATGACAGTGACATTAGTAAAGTCAGATTTAACAGTTGCCGCGTACATCCAATTGCTTACAAGGGTGAGGCTGATTTCTTCTGTATAAAGCGAATGTTGGACGTTGTTAAGTCGGTCAACCCCTCTATTATTCATGTTCACAGTCGTCGTGGCGCAGATGTTTGGGGCGCAATACTTGCTAAAATCACCGGAATTCCCGCCATCTGTACTCGGCGAGTTGATAATCCTGAGTCAAAATTTGCCTATTACAAATACAAGCAATACGACGCAGTCATCAGTATTTCTCATGGCGTCCAGCAAGTGGTTTCACTGCACTGCGAAGGCGTAGTTCATCAAGATGTCATCCACTCAGCAATAGACATTGATGAGTACTCCCAAGGCGCTGACAGGGCGTGGCTAAACAGTACGTTTGATATACCCGACGAACACCTCGTCATTGGCAATTTCGCGCAGTATATCTCTAGAAAAGGCCAAGCCGATATCATTCTGGCGATGCAGGATGTCATAGCACAAAACCCAAATGTTACCTGTTTACTCTTTGGCAAAGGGGCATTACAAGAGAGCTATCAAGCACTTATTGACCGTCATAAACTACAGAACAATGTAAAACTATGCGGCTTCTCAAAAGATGTTGCCAAAATACTGCCTTCTATTGATATCGTCATTCATCCGTCGTATACCGAAGGCTTAGGCGTCATTTTATTGCAGGCTGGTGCGAGCAAGTGTGCCGTAATAGCCAGTCCTGTCGGCGGTATACCAGAGGTTATTAAGCATGATGAGACGGGACTTATGGTTGCACCAGGTGATATTGACGGTATAGCGGAAACCCTGCTTGACCTTATGGATAACAGTGACAAGCGTACGCGTTTAGGTAACGCATTGTTCGAGCACGTATGCAGCAAATTTAGCATCGAACCAATGATGAAAGCCTACAGTGAACTGTATTTTTCTTTAATCTCCCAATCGCCTGATACTTCGCTCAAACATGTCGTAAAATAAAAACAAAAAAGCCGCTCGAAAGCGGCTTTTTTAAGACTTTGAAAAAAGTTAGCGATTAAACGCCAGCTTTTTCTACAACGTCAACTAAAGTCCAAGTTTTGTTCTTAGACAATGGGCGACATTCACGTACTGTTACTACGTCACCTTGGTTGCACACGTTGTTTTCGTCGTGGGCGTGAAGCTTAGTAGAGCGTTTGATGAACTTCCCGTAGATTGGGTGCTTAACAAAACGTTCAACTACAACAGTGATGGTTTTATCCATCTTGTTGCTAACCACACGACCTTGTACTGTACGAATTTTTTGCTCAGTCATTACGCATCAGCCTTTTGAGTCAGAATGGTTTTAACACGCGCGATGTTACGACGTACTTTTCTCAACTGATCAGTTTTTTCAAGCTGACCTGTTGTGTGCTGCATGCGTAGGTTGAACTGTTCGCGTAGCAGGTTAATCAACTCTGCGTTCAGCTCTTCTACGCTTTTGTCTTTCAGTTCAGTCGCTTTCATTACATCACCGTCCGAGTTACAAAGGTTGTTTTAAATGGCAGTTTAGCCGCTGCCAATTCAAACGCTTCGCGTGCTAGAGCTTCAGGAACACCTTCCATCTCATAAAGAACACGACCAGGCTGAATTTGGCATACCCAGTACTCAACGTTACCTTTACCTTTACCTTGACGCACTTCAAGAGGCTTCTCAGTAATTGGCTTGTCAGGGAAAACTCGAATCCAAATTTTACCTTGACGCTTAACGTGACGAGTCATAGCACGACGCGCTGCTTCGATTTGACGCGCAGTCATTCGACCACGGCCAACTGCTTTAAGGCCGTAAGTACCAAAGGCAACAGTATTACCCGCTGCTAAGCCGCGGTTGCGGCCTTTGTGCATCTTACGGAACTTCATGCGTTTTGGTTGTAACATGATTAGCCCTCTCGCTTAGCGTTGCGGCCTTTCTTCTTAGGTTGAGCAGCTGGTGCTTGCTCTTGAGTTGTAGGTAGACCACCTAGAACTTCACCTTTGAAGATCCATACTTTAACGCCGATGATACCGTAAGTAGTTGACGCTTCAGAGGTTGCGTAATCGATGTCCGCACGGAAAGTGTGCAGAGGAACGCGACCTTCACGGTACCATTCAGAACGTGCAATCTCTGCACCGCCCAAACGGCCGCTAACTTCAACTTTGATACCTTTCGCGCCTAGACGCATTGCGTTTTGAACCGCACGCTTCATAGCACGACGGAACATAACACGACGCTCTAGCTGGCTAGAGATGCTGTCAGCTACTAGCTGGCCATCTAGCTCTGGCTTACGTACTTCAGCGATGTTGATCTGAGCTGGCACGCCGGCTAGCTTAGATACGTAGTTACGCAACTTCTCTACGTCTTCACCTTTCTTACCGATTACAACGCCTGGACGAGCAGTGTGAATAGTTACACGGATGCTCTTAGCAGGACGCTCGATCACGATCTTAGAAAGTGAAGCGTTCTTAAGTTGTTTAGTCAGATACTGACGTACCTGATGATCGTTATACAGGTTGTCTGCATAGTCTGCAGTATTAGCGTACCAGGTAGATGTCCATGGTTTGCTGATACCCAGGCGTATACCTGTAGGATGTACCTTCTGTCCCATTATCTACTCCTAGTTATCCGCTACAACCACAGTGATGTGACTGCTGCGCTTGAAGATACGATCAGCACGGCCTTTAGCACGTGGCTTGATACGTTTCATAGTTGGACCTTCGTCAACGAAAACTTTAGACACGCGAAGTTCATCGATGTCTGCGCCTTCGTTGTGCTCTGCGTTAGCAATCGCAGATTCCAATACTTTCTTTACTAGCGCTGCGCTTTTCTTCGGGCTGTACGTAAGAAGCTCAAGAGCTTTCTCAACGTGCATTCCGCGAATTTGATCCGCAACCAAGCGTGCCTTTTGAGCCGACGTGCGGGCAAAACGGTGTTTAGCTAATGCTTCCATCTTCCTACCCCTTAACGTTTAGCTTTCTTATCCGCGACATGGCCGCGGTAAGTACGCGTTGGCGCAAATTCGCCCAACTTGTGGCCGACCATTTCGTCACTAATAATGACAGGTACATGTTGTCGACCGTTATGGACCGCAATGGTCAACCCAATCATATCTGGGATGATCATAGAACGACGAGACCAAGTTTTGATTGGTTTACGTTCGTTCTTTTCCACTGCAGCCTCTACCTTCTTCAGCAAGTGAAGGTCAATAAAAGGACCTTTCTTGAGAGAACGTGGCATGGTGAATCCTCGCTATTACTTGTTACGACGACGTACGATAAGCTTATCAGTACGCTTGTTGCTTCGGGTTTTCTTACCTTTAGTAGGAACACCCCAAGGAGTTACTGGGTGACGACCGCCAGATGTACGACCTTCACCACCACCGTGTGGGTGATCAACCGGGTTCATGGCAACACCACGAACGGTAGGACGAACACCACGCCAGCGTGTAGCACCAGCTTTACCTAGTGAACGAAGCATGTGCTCTGCATTACCAACTTCACCAATGGTGGCGCGGCAATCAGAAAGAACTTTACGCATTTCGCCAGAGCGTAGACGTAGGGTAACGTAGTTTCCGTCACGTGCTAGGATCTGAGCGTAAGCACCAGCAGAACGTGCGATTTGTGCACCCTTGCCAGGCTTCATTTCAATTGCGTGTACAACAGTACCTACAGGGATGTTACGCATAGGTAGTGTGTTACCAGACTTGATCGGAGCGTCCGAACCAGACTGGATTGCATCACCTGCTTTCATACCCTTAGGAGCTAGAATGTAACGACGTTCACCGTCTGCATACAATACTAGAGCAATGTTCGCAGAACGGTTTGGATCGTACTCTAAACGCTCAACTTTAGCTGGAATGCCGTCTTTGTTGCGTTTGAAGTCGATTACACGATAGTGTTGCTTGTGACCACCACCGATGTGACGAGTCGTGATACGACCACCGTTGTTACGACCACCAGACTTGCTGTTTTTCTCTAGCAAAGGCGCGTAAGGTGCACCTTTGTGCAGGTCAGGATTAACGACCTGAACAACGTGACGACGACCGGCAGAAGTTGGCTTAGCTTTCAATAATGGCATTTCTAATCCCCTTCTTACTCAGCACCACCGACAAAGTCGATGTCCTGACCTTCTTTAAGAACCACGTAGGCCTTTTTCCAGTCGCTGCGCTTACCGAAAGACATGCCGTGACGCTTGGTTTTACCCTTAACGTTCACAGTACGAACACCTTCAACTTCAACTTCAAACAGTTTTTCAACTGCTGCTTTGATTTCAGCTTTGTTCGCGTCTTTAGCTACTTTAAATACAACTGTGTTGTTCGCTTCAGCAGCCATAGTAGACTTTTCTGAAACGTGAGGTGCTACTAGCACCTTCAGTAGACGTTCTTCTCTCATGCTAACGCCTCCTCAAGTTGTTTAACCGCATCAGCAGTCATTAGCACTTTTTCAAATGCAATCAAGCTCACTGGGTCGATGCCTGCTACGTCACGTACGTCAACTTTATATAAGTTGCGCGCCGCTAGGAACAAGTTCTCATCAACTTCAGGAGTAACGATTAGAACGTCATTTAGTTCATATTCGTTAAGTGCAGAAATAAGAGCTTTAGTCTTAGGTGCGTCAACACCGAACTTCTCTACAACAACCAAACGGTCTTGACGGATTAGTTCAGACAAGATGCTCTTGATCGCACCGCGATACATTTTCTTGTTAACTTTTTGGTCAAAGTCACGAGGCTTAGCTGCGAAAGCACGGCCACCGCCAACCCAAATTGGGCTACGGATTGTACCAGCACGCGCACGGCCAGTACCTTTTTGACGCCATGGCTTCTTACCGCCACCACGAACTTCAGCGCGAGTTTTCTGCGCTTTTGTACCCTGACGAGCACCTGCACCGTAAGCTACAACTACCTGGTGTACCAGGGCTTCGTTGAATTCACGTCCAAAGGTCGCTTCGGATACTTCAAGAGCGCTTTGCGCGTCTTTCAATGTTAATTCCATCAGTTCACTCCCCAGACGTTACGCTTTAACAGCTGGCTTTACGATTACATCGTTGCCAGTTGCGCCAGGTACGGCACCTTTAACTAGGATAAGGCCGTTCTCTACGTCAACACGTACAACTTCCAAAGACTGAGTAGTCACTTGCTTGTTACCAAGCTGACCAGCCATTTTCTTGCCTTTGAATACTTTACCTGGTGATTGGTTTTGACCAATTGAACCAGGAGCACGGTGTGACAAAGAGTTACCGTGTGTCATACGCTGAGAACTGAAGTTCCAGCGTTTGATAGCACCTTGGAAACCTTTACCTTTTGATGTACCAGTTACATCAATCTTTTTAGTGTCGTTAAAGATTTCAACAGTGATTTCACTGCCTACTTCAATATCGGCACCTTCGTTGTCTTCTAGGCGGAATTCTACTAGAGTGCGTCCAGCTTCAACACCAGCTTTAGCAAAGTGACCTGCTTCAGCTTTGTTGATGCGGTTAGCTTTCTTAGTTCCAGCAGTAACCTGAAGAGCGCGATAACCGTCAGTTTCCTCAGTACGAACCTGAGTAACGCGGTTTGGGGTCGCTTCAATAACAGTCACAGGGATAGACGTGCCATCTTCAGTGAAGATGCGAGTCATACCCACTTTACGACCGACTAGACCAATCGCCATTGTTATAACCCTCTCTTATTAGCCCAGGCTGATTTGAACATCAACGCCAGCAGCCAAGTCCAAACGCATCAACGCGTCAACTGTTTTATCAGTTGGCTCGATGATGTCTACCAAACGCTTGTGAGTACGGATTTCATATTGATCACGCGCGTCTTTGTTAACGTGCGGAGAAATCAGAACTGTATAGCGTTCTTTGCGAGTAGGTAGAGGAATAGGACCACTTACCTGAGCACCAGTGCGTTTCGCAGTTTCAACGATTTCAGCCGTAGACTGATCGATCAACTTGTGATCAAACGCTTTCAAACGAATGCGAATTCTTTGATTTGGCATCGATTAAGCTCCAATCGAAAGAACAAAAAAATTCACCCTTTCTCTTCCATTTATTCCGGAAAGAAAGGATGTGCGTAAACCGATGGTTCCCAATCGGAACCCTGTTCTTTTTTCTAGCACGCCAGCAACAGGCTAATCAGTAAAGATGAATCCGTTACTTCGGCAACCACCCTAAAAGCAGTGAGGTCGCGGCTAAAAATTACATGCCCTAATTGGGCATTGGGCGCGAATTATACAGAAAGGAGACTGTAATGCAAGGCCAAGTTTGCTTTTTGTACGAAATAAATGTGCATTTATTGATCGCCAGCGTTTCATCAGAATGTGACTTCACTTCATGCCTGTAAAGAAGGCCAATCTGTGAGTATTCTGTTATTTTAAGTTAAATATCGACAACGTCGTCGAACTTGTCTTGTTTATAGTCTATACGAATGTATATAAGCTTCTGTAAGTAGTATTGTTCGTTTCGTGTTATATATAAGTGCTTGATTGGACGATCGGTTAACTCTGACGATGCGTAGCATACATACAGGGCGTGTTGAACACTTTGAATTGAGAAGATATGGAAGTAGTAGATAACCAACAAACGTTTGCGCAAATAAAACGTATTCTAAATAATCACTCTACGCTACTTGATGCGTATAGCCTGTTAGAACCAATCATACTCGATTTGTTTGGCGCGCAACGCATGAGTATTTTTCAACGTCGTCGCCAGCACCAGGATTTGGTTGCGCGTTTTAAGACAGGGAAAGAGACGCTAGAAATTAAAGTCCCCATTAGTCCAATGTCGATTGCTGGGTACGTAGCGCTTTCACAAAAAGCTATCATTGTAGCCGACCCGTATAATCCATCTCTTCTTCAGAACATTCATCCTCGTTTACGCTTTGCTGATAAATTTGACAAAGACAACGATTTTAAAACGCAGAACATTCTTTGTGTGCCGATCATGAACGCCGGTGTAATGATGGGTGTGATTCAAGTTATTAATAAAAATAGCGGTGCCTTTAGCGAAGAAGACCTCAAACTCGGCAACGCGCTTGCGCTTATACTTGGTGACAAATTTAGATTTGAACTAGGCGGTACAAACAATCCCTTTGACCTTTTAGTTCATAAAGGCCTTTTAGAAGAAGCAACATTAAAAGAATTGCAAGAATCAACGCCTGATATTCGTGCATTGGTTCAGCGTCTCATTTCTGAGTACCGTATAGCGGAACAGGAAATTGGTAATTCGCTCTCTATTCATTACCAAGTACCTTATATTCCCTACCTGCCAGAGAAGTACCACAAATTCGAGAATGACAGTCGCCTGAATGTCTCTTATTTAAAGCGCAATTACGTTGCTGTTATTGCTGATGCTCACGATAAGCCTATCGTTTTAATGGCGGAGCCAAATAACGCAGCGCTATTAATGGAAATTGAAAGCGCTATGGGTATCGATACCTATGAGATCGCGGTTAGTCTCCCCAACCTGATACTACAGTACTTAGGTGAAAATAGCGGTGGTGGCGCACCGGGCGAAATGAGTGACATTCTTGATGAGATAGGTACCTCTACTGAAGAAAATGACGAGCATGTTGACGAATTATCGGATGATGCCCCTGCGGTTGTTCGTCTGGTAAGCCGAATACTTCACGATGCTAAACGACTAAACGCATCTGATATTCATATCGACCCTGAGAAAAACGCACCGACCCGAGTACGCATGCGTGTCGATGGTGTGTGTCGCGATATGAACCAAGTACCTAATTCTCATCACAGTGCAGTAATTGCGCGTATTAAGATAATGTCTAACCTTAACATTGCGGAAAAGCGCGTTCCGCAAGACGGTAAGTTGGCATTTAGGATGAATGGACAGCTTGTGGAAGTGCGTGTTGCAACAATACCAACGGTTGCGGGTGAAGGCGTTGTGATGCGTATATTGGCATCGGGCGGTGCTATGCCCATAGACAAGATGAACTTAGCGCCAAACAACCGTGCTCGCCTTGAGGAAATGATTAAAAAGCCTCATGGAATACTATTGGTTGTGGGCCCAACTGGTTCCGGTAAAACCACCACACTTCATGCCATCTTAGGGTACTTAAATACCCCTGAGAAAAAAATATGGACCGCTGAAGACCCGGTGGAGATCACCCAGCCAGGATTACAACAAGTACAAGTAAGCCCCAAAATAGGTTTTACCTTTGCGAACGCCCTGCGCGCATTCTTACGTGCCGACCCTGATATTATTCTTATCGGTGAGATGCGTGATAAAGAAACCGCACACGCAGGTATCGAAGCCTCGTTAACTGGTCACTTAGTTTTGTCAACGCTTCACACAAACTCAGCACCAGAAACCATTACCCGACTTTTAGACTTAGGCCTTGATCCGGTAAACTTCTCAGACGCCTGTGTGGGTATACTTGCCCAACGACTTGTTCGAACCTTATGTGGAAATTGTAAAGAAAAATACGTCGCCACTGATACCGACCTTGCGTTCATTGAGCGTCAATACGGCAAAGAACATATGGCCGAACTTAATATTACTGCACCGCTTGAAATTTACCGTGCTAAGGGCTGTGAAGAATGTGGTAATACAGGCTACAAAGGAAGAACAGGCGTACATGAACTATTAGGTATGACTCAAGAGTTACGCTCGCTTGTTTATAAGGAAGCCAGCGTTGCTGAAATGAAAAAGCAAGCGACCAACGACGGTATGCGCACGCTGGTTCAAGATGCAATATTTAAAGTCATTAAAGGCGACACTGATTTGGCTCAAGTACAGATAGTTGGAGGCGAATAACCCTCTTGGTACGTACCGTTAAATACATAAAAAAGCCCAGCTAAGCTGGGCTTTTTATTTTTTGATGTAAGTTGATAATAAAATCAGGCGTTACTTTTTCAAGTATTCTCTAATAACGTAATGCAGAATGCCGCCATTCTCAAAGTACGTAAATTCATTCGATGTATCGATACGAATGTCCATCATGAACGACTTACTTTCACCTTCATCACTATTAACCGTAACACTCACCTCTTTTTGTCCGCGCGATACAGCGTCAATAGAGTAAGACTCATTACCCTTCAAACCTAATGAAGAGGCGCTATCACCGCTTTTAAATTGTAGGGGCAAAATACCCATTCCAATTAAGTTAGAACGATGAATACGTTCATAGCTTTCAGCCATTACCGCTTTAACCCCCATTAATGAAGGTCCTTTCGCTGCCCAGTCGCGACTTGAGCCAGTCCCGTATTCTTTACCACCTATGACAATTGCAGGCACACCATCGTCTTTGTAGCGCATAGCTGCATGGAAGATAGACATGCTATCACCGCTTGGATAATGGGTGGTGGCACTGCCTTTGGTACCAGGCGCTAATTGATTCTGCAAACGTACATTCGCGAAGGTTCCGCGCATCATAACTTCGTGATTACCACGCCTAGAGCCATACGAGTTGAAGTCACTTGGCTCTACACCTTGAGCTTGTAGGTATTCACCTGCAGGGCTGTCTTTAGCTATCGCGCCAGCAGGAGAGATATGGTCAGTAGTAATTGAGTCACCTACCTTAACCAAACACCGCGCATTTTCAATCGACTTAAGCGCCTCAGGCTCTTTACCCATTACTTCGAAAAATGGCGGATGCTTTATGTAGGTTGACTCAGGCCAGTCGTAAACTGATGTTTTACTGACTTCTAGTGAATTCCATTCACCGCTACCTTTGAAAACATCGGCGTATTTCTCTTTAAACAGATCGCCAGTTACATTTTCAGCAATGTACTTTTGAATTTCATCTTCGCTTGGCCAGATATCTTTCAGATACACAGGCGAACCATCATCGGCTTTCCCCAGCGGCTCTTTGGTTATATCGATATTCATATTGCCAGCTAGTGCGTAGGCCACGACCAATGGTGGTGACGCCAAATAGTTTGCTGCTACGTCAGGGTGAATTCGCCCTTCAAAATTTCGGTTTCCAGACAATACAGACGTCACTGTTAGTTTGGCTTTTCGAATGGCATCGGTAATGGCGTCGGGTAATGGACCTGAATTACCAATACACGTAGTACAACCATAGCCCACTAAGTTGAAGCCAAGCGCCTCTAGAGGGTCCATGAGCCCAGCATCTTCTAGGTACTGTGTGACAACTTGTGACCCCGGAGCCAACGACGTTTTGACCCAAGGCTTACGGGTTAAACCTTTTGCGGCCGCGTTTCTGGCAAGTAGGCCTGCGCCAACCAATACAGATGGGTTCGACGTATTCGTACAGCTTGTGATCGCGGCAATAACAATAGCGCCATCTTCAAGGTTGAATTTACTGCCTCTGAACTCAACAAATGAATCGTGATCTTCATCAACCTCTGCAGTAGTGCCTAAACCGCCCTCAGCCACAAAGTCGGCTTCTTCATCGACCACTTTAATGTCGATTTGTGAACGATGCCATTCTTTGAAGGCCTTAGCGGCTTCATCTAATGCAATCTTATCTTGAGGGCGTTTGGGGCCAGCGATAGATGGCACGACATCGCTAAGGTCAAGTGATAACGTTTCATGATACTCAGCATCTTTTGAATGGTCGTCATGCCATAACTGACTAAATTTCGCATACGCTTCAACAAGTTCTATTTGCTGTTCGTCTCTGCCGGTTAACTTAAGATAATCAAGGGCAACATCATCAATTGGAAAAATACCACATGTAGCGCCGTATTCCGGAGCCATGTTAGCAATTGTTGCACGGTCGGCGGTGGTAAGGTGCTTCAACCCGGGACCGTAAAACTCCACAAATTTACCCACTACACCGTGTTCACGCAGTTGCTTTGTAATGGTCAATACCATGTCAGTAGCCGTAACACCCGAAGGTAGCTGACCTGATAATTTAAAGCCGACTACTTTTGGCAGTAGCATGGTAACTGGCTGACCGAGCATGGCCGCTTCGGCCTCGATCCCACCGACACCCCAACCTAATACACCTAAACCGTTAATCATGGTGGTGTGTGAATCTGTGCCGACCAAGGTATCTGGATACACTAAGGTTTCGCCATTTTCTTGTTTGGTAAACGCACAGCGTGCGAGATATTCTAAGTTAACTTGATGGACTATACCGCGCCCAGGGGGAACCACTTTGAAGTTGTCAAAACTCGACTGCCCCCATTTCAAAAATTGATAACGTTCTTTGTTTCGCTCAATCTCAATATCGGTGTTCTTCTCTAGGGCATTTTCTTCAGCGAAGTGGTCAACCATAACAGAGTGGTCTATAACCAACTCAACCGGATTAAGCGGGTTGATTGCTTGTGCATCGCCACCGAGCCTATCAACTGCATCTCGCATAGCGGCTAAATCAACAATTGCAGGAACGCCTGTAAAATCTTGCAAGATTACACGGGCAGGCACGAACGATACTTCGTGGTCAACGTGGTTAGTCACATCCCACTTTGCGACTTGTTCAATATCGTTACTTGATACGAACTCTTCATTTTCGTGACGAATTAGGTTCTCAAGTAAAATTTTTATGCAGAAAGGGAGTCGGTCGAGCGCATACTGTTTACCGATACCATCTAAGTTAACTGCCTTGTAGGTATTCCCCTTCACCTCTAGCTGTGAAAAAGACTTGTATGTCATACGCTCTCCATCCTTATTTGCCTGTTCAACGGTTATTTTAATAAGCGTAGGTTTTTACCCCAGACGCTTAATAGTCTTATTTGTACGCAAAACACATGAAAAAAAGTTCACATTGGATAATAGCGAGGTGACTTATAAGAGCACTTACCATTTACATTGATATAACATTCTTGTTTTCTTATAAAGGCGCAAACGGTATGCTTAAGTTCGATTAGAACAGCCTTGCGCTTTGCTAACTAATGCGCAGCCAAAAAGGCGAAAGAGTAACGACACAACTATGACCCACCCACTAGTAAAAAAGTACAACTTAACACCGCACCCAGAAGGTGGCTTCTATCGTCAGGTATTTCGGTCTGAACATGAAACCCAATCATTCGTTCACGGTGATACTCGTCCTGCACTTACGCACATTTATTTTCTATTACTTAAAGGGCAGGTAAGCCGCTTTCATCGCGTTTTACACGATGAAGTTTGGAATCATTACGAAGGCGCACCACTGCAACTTTTGCAACTGCATAAACAGCAGTTGTGGGAACGACGCATTGGTGGCGAAGGTAATGAGTACGTGGAGGTAGTTAATGCAGGCCATTTTCAAGCGGCACAAAGTATGGGCGACTATTCATTAGTTGGGTGTACCGTGGCGCCAGGGTTTGACTTTGCCGACTTCAGTTTTATTGAAGAGCCCTCAATGAAACAATGGTTAGACGTAGCACATCCTGATTTAAGTCGTTTTATTTAGGCAATCGTAAGTAGGCTGGCAGAACATTTGGCAGTCTACATTTATTTTATAATTACTCGTCATACCTGCACTTTTGTCTGCGTATAAACTGGATTTTTTGATGCCAATCAAGGATGATATCGGCAGTTTTTAAAATATACGTCTGAACGTCCATAGTGACGAACTTCAGACTATCTCACTCTAACGCCGCAGGTAACCCAACTATGTATAAATTGGTACTTATTCGTCATGGAGAGAGTCAGTGGAACCTTGAGAACCGTTTCACAGGCTGGCACGACGTTGACTTGACTGACACTGGCGTAGCGCAAGCGAAAACCGCTGGTCAGCTACTTAAAGATGCTGGATTTGCATTTGATCAGGCTTATACGTCTGTGCTTTTACGTGCTATCAAAACGCTGAACATTGCGCTTGAAGAAATGGGCCAGCACTACTTACCAGTTGAGCGCCATTGGAGACTAAACGAGCGTCACTATGGTGGATTGACAGGTTTAGATAAAGCAGAGACTGCCGCTAAACACGGTGAAGAGCAAGTTAAGATTTGGCGTCGTAGTTTCGATATTCCACCGCCAGCGGTAGAAACAGACAGCGAACACTTCCCTGGCCACGACCCTCGTTATAGCCATGTTGATGCTGACATTCTTCCTCGTGGAGAGAGTTTAAAGCTTACTATTGAGCGCGTACTTCCGTATTGGCACGATGTTATCCGCCCAGATATCCAAGCTGGAAAGCGTGTTATTATTGCTGCTCACGGCAATAGCTTGCGTGCACTTGTTAAGTACTTAGATGGCATGTCAGATGAAGAAGTTCTTGGCCTGAACATACCAACTGGTGTACCACTAGTTTATGAACTAGATGAAAACCTAAAGCCAATTTCAAAAGAATACTTAGGCGACCCAGAAGCTATTAAGGCGATGATGGATGCCGTGGCTAAACAAGGTAAAGCAAAATAGGCCGTTACCGTTTAGATATAAAAAAGCCTGCTTATGCAGGCTTTTTTATTTGTGTCTCATCAAACTAGCGAGGTACTTTCACCAACCAGTTGTGAGTGTCTTCTGCTTTACCCCACTGGATATCATTTAGCGCCTGCCTTAACTTCATAGTTACTGGGCCTGCCTCACCACTTCCAACCTGATACTCTTTATCATTATGGATAAAAGTACCTACTGGTGTAAGAACCGCCGCAGTACCTGAAAGTGCCGCTTCAGTATTCGGTTTTGCTGATCGTTCTAAAAGCTCTTCTACAGTGATGTCACGCTCACTTACTTTCATGCCGTGATCTTTTGCAATTTGAAGCACCGTAGCGCGCGTCACACCGTGTAAGAAACTTGAATCTAATCCTTTAGTGATAATTTCATCGCCATCAATAAGTAAGAAGTTAGCTGCACCAGTCTCTTGTACATCACCATTAGGGCAAAACAATATTTGGTCAGCTTGAACTTCAGCGCGCGCTTTTAAAATAGGCGGTAAGGCGCTGGCATAGTTACCACCACTTTTAACCATTCCCATGTGCGGTGCGCAGCGCATTCCTGTTTCATCCAGTAGCAAGCGTAGTGGCTTTGCACCGCCAGCAAAATAATCGCCAACTGGCGATAACAATACATACAACATTGAACTTGCTGATGGCGCTGCTGCTTTACCTATAGATGCTTCTGTGCCGATATGCGTTGGGCGGATATACATCGAACCAGGAGGCTCAGGTACTTCAGACGCGTACTTCGCAACAATATCAATAATCATTTTTTCTACTTGCGCTTTGTCTATTTCAGGCAAGTTTAAAAGACGACTACTTTGAGCAAAGCGCTCAATGTTTTTGTCCATTCTGAAAATGTTAATACTACCATCTTCATGTCTGAAAGCTTTTAGGCCTTCAAAGCAAGTGCTCGAATAATGGAGCACATGTGCACCAGGATGCAATTGAATACTATCTGCGCTGACAAATTCGGTGTCAGTCCACTTATCTTTGACAAAGGTAGCAAGTGCCATTTGTGGCATAAATACTGTACCGAATACGGCCATTGGTTCGTCCTATTCACTTCGACTAAAAAAATATCCGATAGAGTTTACCAAAAAACAGTCACTTTGCTAAAAGTAAGTAGTTTCTAATAGAGCTTTTATTTAAGAAGATCGTCTAGAAATACTGACGGCAAACAAATACCAGACTCAAAAGAGACAAAAGCCAGCTATGAATGCTGGCTTTATTCAATTTGAAGAAAAATTCACGGTAGTGCTATTTACTGTCTAGTGCTTTTTCTAGTAGTAGCTCAATACGTTTAACGCTGTCAATTAGCACCTTCATATCATTGTTTTCATCTGTTTTCTGCTCTGGCATTGCGTTATTACCCGTTAACAACTTGTCTTTCTGCGCCAATATGGTTTCTCTGAATGTGTCGGCGTCATTGATACCAATCAAAGAAACCAAGGCGCCTTGAGCTGACTGCCCAGCAGTTTCAAATGACAGACGATAAAGATTGAAGACGCGCATTAGTGGTCCTTGCACCATAGCGACATCTGTTATCTTCTCTAGCGGAATAGACTTCTCTTCTTTATTAAACACACCTCGTTTTACCACGAGTTTTCGCTCAGTCACAATCGCTGACATCGCGGCTAATATTTTGCTACTAATCAGAAAGAATAGAGGAATAGATATAATTAAGACTGGTATTCCTACTACAGTGATAGTTGAAACCAATAGTAAGCTTATTAACCAATAAGTTTTTACGGCTGGGTTGAAGGTAGCACTGATTATTATTCTTTCAGACATTATAAGAACCTTTTATCCTAATAAATTGAGTATACCGCTGCTAGGGTTCAGAAATGATAAACGACCTGCGCATTGCCATCGAAACGATTCGTATCGTTTTGTGACTCTTTTCCATAGCCGGCTTCTACTCTAAAAGCCCAGCCTTCACGTGAGGTATTGAGTCGATACTCATATGACATTCCTATGCCTTGCGTTGTTTGGGCATCAGTTAGCGCCAATCTAATAATAGGGCAAGTCAGTTCATCTTCGCAGCTGTATTCTGCATCTCTCGCACCCACAGCACCAAGGAATATGCCTACAACATGGTTTTCGTATTGTTTTTGTGCACCCAGAGTAAAGCCGTCATCTAATCCCAATTTATAATTCACGTATAGCTCTAAATCATCATATTTTGTAGAAACCGTAGGGACAAGAAAGAAAGGCCAGCCACCACCTAAACTCACATCAATATCCTGAGCGATACCGTTAGATGAAAAGCAAGTTAGTGCAATTAGTGATACTCGAAGCTTATGCATGATATTCCTTTAATACGCTCAAAAACGAATATGGTAGTAGCGAGTTGGTGAATGAAAGGTGAAAACCCACTACGTTATAAGCGCAACAATACCAGCAGTTTGTAAACTAAGTTATTGCAGAAAAACGAAAAATTGTAAGTAAATAAGTAGAGCATAAGAAGCAAAAAACCCAGCTTTCGCTGGGTTCTTTGTTTTAGAATTAGGACCTGGCAGTGTCCTACTCTCACATGGGGGTGAAGAACGCTGCACCGGAGGTGCATGACGGATGCCTAATGGCATGCGGCAAGTGATGAACGGTCGAGCTCTGCGAGACCATGGGAGCCCCCTTCGGGATGGCTGACCGCGGGAGTAGCACGTTAGTGCTAGTCCTTAAAACAAAAAACCCAGCTTTCGCTGGGTTCTTTGTTTTAGAATTAGGACCTGGCAGTGTCCTACTCTCACATGGGGAAGCCCCACACTACCATCGGCGCTAATACGTTTCACTTCTGAGTTCGGAATGGGGTCAGGTGGTACCGTATCGCTATGGCTGCCAGGAAAAACTGGTTTGCAGTTTGCTAACTGCGCAAAGCTGATTGCTCTCAACTTCACTGAATTCGTTTAGCCTTTGTATATAAAATACAGTGGCTTCTATATAAAGCAAAAAACCCGCCGTAAGGCGGGTTTCTTTAATTAGGACCTGGCAGTGTCCTACTCTCACATGGGGAAGCCCCACACTACCATCGGCGCTAATACGTTTCACTTCTGAGTTCGGAATGGAGTCAGGTGGTACCGTATCGCTATGGCTGCCAGGAAAAACTGGTAACAATTTGGGAAAGATAATATTAATTCAATCTGTGAGTAACTGTCTTTTCACTCTACTTTCCGCTCATTTTTCAGAGCTTAGCTTGTCTACAACACTCAAAAGCCTAAAGCTTCTTGGGCGTTGTATGGTTAAGCCTCTCGGGCAATTAGTACAGGTTAGCTTAACGCCTTACAACGCTTCCACACCCTGCCTATCAACGTCATCGTCTATAACAACCCTTCCAGACCTTAAAGGTCAGGGATGACTCATCTTTGGGCCGGCTTCCCGCTTAGATGCTTTCAGCGGTTATCCGTTCCGAACATAGCTACCGGGCAATGCCATTGGCATGACAACCCGAACACCAGCGGTTCGTCCACTCCGGTCCTCTCGTACTAGGAGCAGCTCCCATCAATCATCCAACGCCCACACCAGATAGGGACCGAACTGTCTCACGACGTTCTAAACCCAGCTCGCGTACCACTTTAAATGGCGAACAGCCATACCCTTGGGACCGACTTCAGCCCCAGGATGTGATGAGCCGACATCGAGGTGCCAAACACCGCCGTCGATATGAACTCTTGGGCGGTATCAGCCTGTTATCCCCGGAGTACCTTTTATCCGTTGAGCGATGGCCCTTCCATACAGAACCACCGGATCACTATGACCTACTTTCGTACCTGCTCGACGTGTCTGTCTCGCAGTTAAGCTAGCTTATGCCATTGCACTAACCTCACGATGTCCGACCGTGATTAGCTAACCTTCGTGCTCCTCCGTTACTATTTGGGAGGAGACCGCCCCAGTCAAACTACCCACCAGACACTGTCCACAATCCCGATAAGGGACCAATGTTAGAACATCAAACATACAAGGGTGGTATTTCAAGGACGGCTCCACACAATCTAGCGACTGTGCTTCAAAGCCTCCCACCTATCCTACACATGTAGGTTCAATGTTCAGTGCCAAGCTGTAGTAAAGGTTCACGGGGTCTTTCCGTCTAGGTGCGGGTACACAGCATCTTCACTGCGATTTCAATTTCACTGAGTCTCGGGTGGAGACAGCGTGGCCATGGTTACACCATTCGTGCAGGTCGGAACTTACCCGACAAGGAATTTCGCTACCTTAGGACCGTTATAGTTACGGCCGCCGTTTACCGGGGCTTCGATCAAGAGCTTCGCATACGCTAACCCCATCAATTAACCTTCCGGCACCGGGCAGGTGTCACACCCTATACGTCCTCTTACGAGTTTGCAGAGTGCTGTGTTTTTAATAAACAGTCCCAGCCACCTGGTCACTGCGGCCCCCATCTGCTTACCACGTAAAGTGTTCACAAACAGGGGCGTACCTTCTCCCGAAGTTACGGTACAATTTTGCCGAGTTCCTTCACCCGAGTTCTCTCAAGCGCCTTAGTATTCTCTACCTGACCACCTGTGTCGGTTTGGGGTACGGTTCATATAATCATAAGTTTAGAAGCTTTTCCTGGAAGCAGGGCATCAACAACTTCACTCCCTTGGGAGCTCGTCTCGCGTCTCAGCTTTAAGAACCCGGATTTACCTAAGTTCTCGGCCTACTCGCTTTCACTTGGACAACCAACGCCAAGCTTGCCTAGCCTTCTCCGTCCCTCCATCACTGATTATATAAGTACGGGAATATTAACCCGTTTCCCATCGACTACGCATTTCTGCCTCGCCTTAGGGGCCGACTTACCCTGCCCTGATTAGCATGGGACAGGAAACCTTGGTCTTCCGGCGTGGGAGTTTTTCACTCCCATTATCGTTACTCATGTCAGCATTCGCACTTGTGATATGTCCAGCAAGCTTTACAACTCACCTTCATCCACTTACACAACGCTCCCCTACCCAGCATGTAAACATGCTGCCGCAGCTTCGGTATATTGCTTAGCCCCGTTACATCTTCCGCGCAGGCCGACTCGACTAGTGAGCTATTACGCTTTCTTTAAAGGGTGGCTGCTTCTAAGCCAACCTCCTAGCTGTCTATGCCTTCCCACATCGTTTCCCACTTAGCAATATTTTGGGACCTTAGCTGGCGGTCTGGGTTGTTTCCCTCTCCACGACGGACGTTAGCACCCGCCGTGTGTCTCCCGGATAGTTCTCATTGGTATTCGGAGTTTGCAAAGGGTTGGTAAGTCGGGATGACCCCCTAGCCTTAACAGTGCTCTACCCCCAATGGAATTCGTCCGAGGCTCTACCTAAATAGATTTCGGGGAGAACCAGCTATCTCCCGGTTTGATTGGCCTTTCACCCCCAGCCACAGGTCATCCCCTAACTTTTCAACGTTAGTGGGTTCGGTCCTCCAGTTGATGTTACTCAACCTTCAACCTGCCCATGGCTAGATCACCGGGTTTCGGGTCTATACCTAGCAACTAAACGCGCAGTTAACACTCGCTTTCGCTACGGCTCCGTTATTCACTTAACCTTGCTACTAAATATAAGTCGCTGACCCATTATACAAAAGGTACGCAGTCACCCCGAAGGGCTCCCACTGCTTGTACGTATACGGTTTCAGGTTCTATTTCACTCCCCTCACAGGGGTTCTTTTCGCCTTTCCCTCACGGTACTGGTTCACTATCGGTCAGTTAGGAGTATTTAGCCTTGGAGGATGGTCCCCCCATATTCAGTCAAGATAACACGTGTCCCGACCTACTCGATTTCACTGTAAAGAACTCGTCGTGTACGGGGCTATCACCCTGTATCGCTCCTCTTCCCAAAGGATTCCACTAAATTCTAAACAGCTTAAGGGCTGCTCCCCGTTCGCTCGCCGCTACTAGGGGAATCTCGGTTGATTTCTTTTCCTAAGGGTACTTAGATGTTTCAGTTCCCCTCGTTCGCCTCGTTACACTATGTATTCATGCAACGATACCTATAAATAGGTGGGTTTCCCCATTCGGACATCTGTGGCTCAAATGCATTTTGTCGGCTCACCACAGCTTTTCGCAGACTTACACGTCCTTCATCGCCTCTAACTGCCAAGGCATCCACCGTATACGCTTCGTCACTTAACCATACAACCCCAAAAAACCTTCAGTCTCGCTTCCTATACTTCGTAGATTATCCTCACTCACTCAGTTACATACTTTATGTATGCGCCTTCGCTCGTTCGTCTATCTACTTGTCTAGAAACCGATACTTCGCTTTTACCCGCCTTTTGAATTCAGGTTGGGTATTGTTGTATGCATGACAAGCTAATCGGAAGAATTGCCTTGCTATCAAATCATCGATTGATAACAAGCAATTCAGTCAAGTAGAGTAAAAAGTCATCTTTCGATTTCTCAGTTACTCAATTTTGATTGATTACTATTAATATCAGCTTTCCAAATTGTTAAAGAACTTTTCTTGCAATCGGACTTGCCGATTGCAACACAAGGTATAGGTTGCGAAGCAACACCCTTGCACTTTAGAGTAAAAAACCCTAATCAATGCTTACTGAAACAGTAAATATTCATTAGGATTTAAATTCCGTTTTGACACATTTTCTGCCATCTATTTTCTTCTTAGACAAGGCATCGGATTGCGTAGCGTGCTAGTAGCACGTGAGCGATTCGATAACGCCGTATAAGGAGAAAATGGTAGGCTTGGGCAGACTTGAACTGCCGACCTCACCCTTATCAGGGGTGCGCTCTAACCAGCTGAGCTACAAGCCTGTGGTGGAGCTAAGCAGGATCGAACTGCTGACCTCCTGAATGCAAATCAGGCGCTCTCCCAGCTGAGCTATAGCCCCATAAACTTGTGTCGTTCTTCATTTTAAACAAGACTATCTGTGTAGGCACTGCATCAAGTGCGTCTATCGACGTAATGGTAAGGAGGTGATCCAACCCCAGGTTCCCCTAGGGTTACCTTGTTACGACTTCACCCCAGTCATGAAACACAAAGTGGTAATCGTCCTCCCGAAGGTTAGACTAACTACTTCTTTTGCATCCCACTCCCATGGTGTGACGGGCGGTGTGTACAAGGCCCGGGAACGTATTCACCGCAGTATTCTGACCTGCGATTACTAGCGATTCCGACTTCATGGAGTCGAGTTGCAGACTCCAATCCGGACTACGACATTCTTTAAGGGGTCCGCTCCACATCACTGTCTCGCTTCCCTCTGTAAATGCCATTGTAGCACGTGTGTAGCCCTACACGTAAGGGCCATGATGACTTGACGTCGTCCCCACCTTCCTCCGGTTTGTCACCGGCAGTCTCCTTAGAGTGCCCAACTTAATGCTGGCAACTAAGGACAAGGGTTGCGCTCGTTGCGGGACTTAACCCAACATCTCACGACACGAGCTGACGACAGCCATGCAGCACCTGTGTCAGAGTTCCCGAAGGCACCAATCTATCTCTAGAAAGTTCTCTGCATGTCAAGTGTAGGTAAGGTTCTTCGCGTTGCATCGAATTAAACCACATGCTCCACCGCTTGTGCGGGCCCCCGTCAATTCATTTGAGTTTTAACCTTGCGGCCGTACTCCCCAGGCGGTCTACTTAGCGCGTTAGCTTCGCTACGCACGATTTAAAATCACACACAGCTAGTAGACAGCGTTTACGGTGTGGACTACCAGGGTATCTAATCCTGTTCGCTACCCACACTTTCGCACATGAGCGTCAGTCTTTGGCCAGGGAGTCGCCTTCGCCACTGATGTTCCTCCAGATATCTACGCATTTCACCGCTACACCTGGAATTCCACTCCCCTCTCCAAGACTCTAGTCTGCCAGTTCTAAATGACCATCCCAGGTTGAGCCCGGGGCTTTCACATCTAGCTTAACAAACCGCCTGCGTGCGCTTTACGCCCAGTAATTCCGATTAACGCTCGCACCCTCCGTATTACCGCGGCTGCTGGCACGGAGTTAGCCGGTGCTTCTTCTGTTGTTAACGTCACGGCTGGCAGGTATTAACTACCAACTTTTCCTCACAACTGAAAGTGCTTTACAACCCGAAGGCCTTCTTCACACACGCGGCATGGCTGCATCAGGGTTCCCCCCATTGTGCAATATTCCCCACTGCTGCCTCCCGTAGGAGTCTGGGCCGTGTCTCAGTCCCAGTGTGGCTGATCTTCCTCTCAGAACAGCTAGAGATCGTCGCCTTGGTGAGCCTTTACCTCACCAACTAGCTAATCTCACTTGGGCCTCTCTTTGCGCCGGAGCCGAAGCCCCGTTTGGTCCGAAGACATTATGCGGTATTAGCAGTCGTTTCCAACTGTTATCCCCCTCGCAAAGGCAAGTTCCCAAGCATTACTCACCCGTCCGCCACTCGTCATCTTCTAGCAAGCTAGAAATGTTACCGTTCGACTTGCATGTGTTAGGCCTGCCGCCAGCGTTCAATCTGAGCCATGATCAAACTCTTCAATTAAATATATCGAAATATGAATCGTCGTTGTGACACTCTTAACGAGTGCCCACACAGATTGTCTTGTCTAAATTTTTAAAGAACATTCACTAGAAGCCTTGCTTCTTAGTGACTCACCCTGTTCGAGTGAGGTGCGCATTATACGCTGGAAGTTTTCGCTGTCAACACTTTTTGAAAATTTATTTTCTGAAGCGTTTCTTCTAAACTCCCGTCTTTACTGGCCTATGTAGGTAGTAGAGACTTACTTCTTAAGAGCAATTTGTTTTGCTTTCCTGTCGAAGCGGATGCGCATTTTAGGGATCTGAGCGCTCACGTCAACAAGTATTTTAAAAAAATCCTTATTTTTCGATCGTTTGCGCAAACTATGAACAGATCGTTGTAAAAACGGGCTAATTCATACCGATTTTACCCATCTATAAGTTCAGTTAATTGGTATCTGGCTACCCGTGCTTTAGATTAGATGCTATAGCTTTCTATTAACGAGCATTAAAACACGTAAATAAAGAAAGCATTTGCACAGTCTTTATAGTGAGGGCGCGATGAATATTTCTGAGTTTAAAACCGCAGGGAAACTTATTACTGGTTTAGGTGCTTTGAAAGCGCTTAGTGATGAGATGGCACGACTATCGATAAATGCCTTTGCCATTATCACTGACAAAGGCGTATCAGCATCAGGTTTACTCGACCAAGTTACTCCATTACTTCCAACCGCTGCCACTATAGTCATTGATGATATCCCCCCAGAACCTGAAATCACCGTTATAGAGAACAAGCTTTCACTACTTAGAGAAAAACAAATAGATGGTGTTATTGCATTAGGTGGCGGTAGTGCTATTGATAGCGCAAAGATATTAGCTGCTACTTATGATTACACTGGTAAGCTGTCAGATCTCTTCGGTGAAAATACATTATCACGTCGTACCTTGCCACTTATCGCTATACCCACCACGGCAGGTACAGGTTCAGAAGTCACTAATATAGCAATACTATGTGACCCCAAATTGCAGATGAAAAAAGGCATTGTGAGTCACTGCTTATTGCCAGACGTTGCCATTGTTGCACCGGAGATGACAAAAACCTGCCCCAAAGCTATAACCGCAGCCAGTGGAATAGATGCCTTTGTTCATGCGTTAGAAGCCTATGTATCGGTTAATGCCACACCCATTACCGATGCGCTTGCTGAAAAAGCGTTAAAACTAATATACAACGCCCTGCCACATGCCTATGCAAATGGCGAAAATTTATCAGCAAGGGAAGATATGGCCACCGGCAGTTTAATGGCAGGGCTAGCGTTTGGTAACGCAGGCGTAGGGGCAGTGCATGCACTGGCGTATCCGTTAGGCGGACGTTTTCATTTATCTCATGGGATGAGTAATGCCGTTATGCTACCCCATGTATTAAAAGTGAATGCGCCTTTTTGTGCAGACAAACTGTATTGCGTAGCAAAGCAGTTGAAACTTTGCGATAGACATCACACCAGAGACGAAGCAGTAAAACTATTACTCAATGCCGTTGAGAAGTTATGTAGAGATGTGGATATTCCCCAATCGCTTACCCACTTTAATATACCAGAGGATTGTGTTGGTGAACTTGCCAGTGAGGCGAGTAAAGTTACTCGCCTACTGCGTAATAACCCAAAGCAGCTTAGCGTAGAGGAAATAGAGGATATTTACCGACACGCTTTTTAGCTTTGCATTATTACAACTCTCTCACCCATATGTTTTTAAAGCTTACATAGTTTCCGTGATCTTGAAGCTGTAGAGGTGCACAGCCATGTGCTTTGTATTTTGGCGCGCCTATCCACTCTGTTGTACCTTGTATTTCGGTATGGTTTTGTACCACCACGCCATTGTGGATAACGGTAACATAGCCCGGCGAACTTAAGCTCTCACCCTCAAAGCGCGGTGCTTTGTAAATAATATCGTAGGTTTGCCAATTGCCCGGAGCCTTCATGGCATTCGCTAAAGGAATAGTTTGCTTGTATACACTTGCAGCCTGACCATTAGGGTAGGTTTTATTTTCAAACGAATCTAACACTTGTACTTCGTAGCGCTGCTGAAGGAATATGCCACTATTATTACGCTGCTGACCTTCCATTCCCTCTTCTGGCATCGGTGCCATCCATTCAACATGTAGCTGAATATCGCAGAACGACGCTTTGGTTTTAATATCTCCCGCGCCAGGCTTTACCGTTAGCACGCCATCTTGCATAGTCCAGTTTGCATCGCCGCCTTTTAGCGATTCCCACGCATTTAGGTTGTCACCTAGCAGCACGGTGGCATCTGAAGGTACGTTGTTAGCGTTAAATGACACCACTTCAGGTACAGGCTCCCAAACTTCTGTTTTGGCTGCCTGTTGTTCTCGTGTAAGCCTGTCATCGTCAGACGCGCATGCGGTCGTGGTCATTAATACTGTAAGCGGTGAAGAAAATAGTAATGCTTTTGCTACTGAGTGTTTGTTCATTATGTTTGCCTAATTTCGTGTAAGTTAATGATGCTAAGGTATGTGCAACATCTTGCTAAACGCCCGCAAGCTAAGTTATGTCGCCCACGCTTTATCACCCTTCTTATAAGGTAAAGCCCCGTCGTACTTACCCGGAATAGACACATAACGCAGTACTTTTGTAGCGCCTACTTGCGACGTGAAAAAACAATACAAAGTTAATTGTTTTAGCAAAGTGAAGTAATGAGGTGTTGGCTCGTCGGTTCCTGGCTCCCATTGACTAGGCTTACCGGTTTCTACTCCTTGCCATACACCATTTGCCAGATTGGCTGCTTTCGCCTCTACATCGAGTTCAGTGAACAGGGTTTCACGCTGCTGAGCATCAAGTTGCAAAAATGCTTTTCCATATCGTGTTTGGCATAACTTTTCGATGGTTTTAATACCGTTTTGAAACGTTTTTTGCAGCAGAGGTGTGTAACAGTCGGTTATTAATACTGCCATGGTCTCTCCCACATTCGCCGCTTTCGCCCCGGGCGTGTCTGTCTGTGGAATGATTACTTCGGCCATTTCATTAAAAAGCGTCACATCATTTTCAGAAAACAATGTTGCACTTAGCGGAACCGGCGTTAAATCTTTATACGCAAACGCACTGCCTGCAAACATGGCGGTGCCTGTTGCAGTAGCTATAAGTTTAAGTAGTGCTCTTCTTTCCATTACAAGTTACCTCGCTTAAGCTCTTCCACTGCAAAATCTGCAGCGCGCGCGGTTAATGCCATATAAGTAAGTGATGGGTTAACGCAACTACCCGAAGTCATAGCGGCACCGTCTGTCACAAATACATTCGGGGCATCCCATACTTGATTGTGCGCGTTCAGTACTGACGTTTTCGGGTCACGTCCCATACGCGCTGTACCCATCTCGTGAATACCCATACCTGGTGCATAATCGGCATCCCAACCTTGCACGTTTTTAAGGCCAGCCGCTTCAAACATATCAATGGCGTCTTGCTGCATATCCTTACGCATTTTGAGTTCGTTCTCTTTTATCTCTACATCCATAGCAAGAACTGGCATTCCCCATTTATCCGTCACTTTCTTGTTCAAATAAATGCGGTTGTCGTGGTGAGGTAGCATTTCACCAAAGGCAGTCATACCAATCGTCCACGAACCTGGTTCACTGATGGCATCTTTAAGCCCAGCCCCAATACCCATCTCGGCAATATCTTTTCGCCACCCTGAACGACTGGCACTACCCTGATATCCGAAACCGCGTAAATAATCGCGCTTGTCATCTCCCCAATTTCTAAAACGAGGAACATAAAAACCGCTTGGACGTCGCCCATAGGTATACTTGTCGTCAAAGCCTTCTACGTCAGCAGATGCGCCAACTCTGAAATGGTGATCCATCACATTGTGACCTAACTCACCACTGCTGCTGCCAAGTCCGCCTTCCCATACATCGGTAGCAGAGTTCATCAATACCCAAGCAGAATTAAGGGCCGAAGCATTTACAAACACTATCTTGCTTTTGAACACATAGGTTTGGTTGGTCTCGGCGTCAATGATCTCCACACCCGTTGCGCGCTTTTTGTCTTTATCGAACAGGATCTCTTTTACAATAGAGAACGGACGAAGGGTTAAATTTCCTGTTTTCACCGCCGCAGGTAGTGTAGATGCTTGCGTACTGAAGTAGCCCCCAAACGGGCAACCCAGCCAACACTTATTGCGATATTGGCAATGCACACGCCCTTCTTCGGGTTTACCTTTGGTCATGTTTGAAGTACGGCCATGTAGAATGTGTCGGCTACCCTTGAACGCTTCTTTTACTCTTGCAGCAACGGTTTCTTCCACAATATTCATGGGCATAGGTGGTTGGTAAATACCGTCTGGCAGTACATCTAAGCCATCGCGGTTTCCACTGATCCCCGCAAACTTTTCTACATAGTCATACCACGGCGCCAGATCGTCGTAACGAATTGGCCAATCGACAGCGATACCTTCTTTAGCATTCGCCTCGAAGTCTTCTCTGTTAAGGCGATAGCTTTGACGCCCCCATAAAAGTGAACGACCGCCAACGTGATAACCGCGATACCAGTCAAAACGCTTCTCTTCCGTGTAAGGGTTATCTATCTCGTTTGCCCACATTCCCAATGTTTTTTCATTAAGCGGATAGTCGCGCTTAAGCACTGGGTATTCCATTTTCATTTTCTGCGTAGGCAAGTCGCGATGGGGGTAATCCCAATCTTCTTTGTGTGCGTTTTTATAATCCTTTATATGCTCGATGTTTTGACCGCGTTCAAGCATTAACACCTTAAGGCCTTTTTCGGTAAGCTCTTTGGCAGCCCACCCGCCACTGATACCAGAGCCAATCACAATTGCATCGTATTCATTCGTTGCCATAACACATCCTTTATCGCTTAATTCGTCGCTGTGCCTGTTGCACGTTACACATCACAGATTTGGATCGCGTCTTTGAGCGATACAATTCTGCCGGCCTTGGTTTTAGGTGTGGGGATAAACTCTTGTGCCAAATAGCCCTTAAACCCTGTTTCAACTATGGCCTTAGCAATAGCTGGGTAATTCAGTTCTTGAGACGCATCTATTTCATGCCGACCTGGTACGCCAGCGGTATGATAGTGGCCAAAATACTGATGGTTATCGCGGATAGTGCGAATGATATCGCCTTCGTTGATTTGCATGTGGTAGATATCGTAAAGCAGAGAAAAGTGCTTACTGTTAAGCCTTTTGCACAGCTCTATGCCCCATGCTGAGTTATCAGCCATGTAATCAGGGTGATCAATTTTGCTGTTAAACAGCTCCATAAATATCACCACACCGCGTTTTTCTGCATGAGGTAATATGCGCTTTAAGCTGTTAACTGCATTTTCTAACCCTTGTTCCCGTGACATGCCTCTTGCATTACCGCTAAAACAAATAAGATTGGTGTAGCCCGCATCTGCCACTAGGTCGATATGCTTTAGATATCGAGACTCGAGTTCGTCATGTAACTGAGCATGAATAAACCCATCCTCTAGACTGATTTCGGCACCATTACACATAGATGAGTCGATGCCGTATTGTTTTAGTATTGGCCAATCTTTGGGGCCAACTAAATCAATAGCACTAAAGCCTAGCGACTTAACGGTTTTGCAAAGCTCCTCGATAGAAAGATCGCCATAGGTCCAGCGACTTACCGAGTGGTTCACGTTACCTTTCAGTGTAGAAATCGCGGCATCGTTATGACTGGTACCGTTTTGAGATTGGTGCCCAACCGCAAAGCCCGGCATAGCAGCCAGTACGCCTGCCCCTGTCACCGCCATGCTTTGCAATAGCTTTCTGCGAATTTGATCGTGATTACTGCTATGCATCTGCGTTCACCTTTTCAGACTTAAACAGGATAGCGAACAGCACTAACACGACCGCGGCAAAGCCTGCAGGGAACAACCACACCTGCTGCCAGCTATGCGCACCGCTAGCTAATGTATAACTGTCGGTAATAGCACCTGCCACGGCGAAACCAACCAGCATACCTACGCCGTACGTGGCCAACGTAATTAGGCCCTGTGCTGCACTTTTTACTTTCTCGCCTGCTTTTGCATTTGTATATATTTGTCCTGAAACAAAGAAGAAGTCGTAGCAAATACCGTGAAGTGCAATACCTGTGATTAGCATAAACAAGGCTTCATCGGCATTGCCAAACGCAAACAGCGTATAGCGAATAACCCAAGCAGCCATTCCAATAACCAAGGTAGCTTTAATACCAAAGCGATTCAGGAAAACAGGCAATGCCAACATGAACAAGACTTCTGAAACCTGCCCCAAGGTCATTTTACCCGTTGCGTTCTCTACACCTATTTCCGTTAAGAATGTATTGGCATTCTGGTAATAAAACGCCAATGGAATACAAATAAGAACTGAAGATAAGAAGAAAACCAAAAAGTTTTTATCTTTTAACAATGCCAGCGCATCTAGTCCAAGCACATCGCGAAGGCCAACCGCTTTATCGCTACTTTGTGGTGGTGTATTAGGTAAGGTAAAGCTGAAAATACCCAACGCTAGTGAGGCAATACTGCACAGTAGGAAGGTGTTTTTGAGCATACCGTCGGCAATAGACTGCGCAGAATCCCATGAAAAGACATAGCTAATCATAAGTCCTGCCACAATCCAGCCGACAGTGCCCCACACACGAACTTTTCCAAATTGCTTTGATGGATCATCCATTTGCCCAAACGACACAGAGTTCACCAACGCTAATGTAGGCATATAAGCAATCATATAAGCCAATACGTAAGGATAAAAACTCGCAAAGTCGCTGGCTTGATACATAAAGTACATCAACGCTGCACCTACTAAATGCAACAAACCCAATATGCGTTCAGCATTGAAAAAACGGTCGGCAATTAAACCCACGATAAAGGGCGCAATAATAGCTCCCCAACTTTGGGTGGAAAACGCCATACCAATTTGGCCTCCGTTGGCCTGAAGCGTGTTCGACAAATAAGTGCCTAGTGTTACAAACCAGCCCCCCCAAATGAAGAACTGCAAAAACATCATGATGCTTAGACGTAGGGTAATCATAATTATTATTTTCCTTATGCGCTTGGCTTAACGCGCTAGCCCCAAAATGCGTTTATTCTTTTCATCGCTTACATCACCACCGGCAAAATCGTCAAACGCATATTTGCTTGGTTCGATAATATGCTTCGCAATAAATGGCGCTCCTTCGGCCGCACCTTGTGCGCTGTCTTTTAAGCAGCATTCCCATTCAAGTACTGCCCAGCCACTAAAGCCATATTGGGTAAGCTTGCTAAAAATACCGTTGAAGTCGACCTGTCCGTCGCCTAGAGAGCGAAAACGACCCGCTCTGTCTTGCCAGTCTTGATAACCGCCATACACACCATTTCTACCATTGGGGTTAAATTCAGCGTCTTTGACATGGAACATCTTAATGCGGCTGTGGTAGCGATCGATAAAGTCCAGATAATCTAGCTGTTGCAGTACGAAATGACTCGGATCGAACAGAATATTAGCGCGAGGGTGGTTATCTACTGCTTTTAGAAACTGTTCAAACGACGCACCGTCGTGTAGGTCTTCACCTGGGTGAATTTCGTAGCACACATCTACGCCGGCCTCATCAAATGCATCTAATATTGGCTTCCAACGTTTAGCCAACTCGGCAAAACCTTGCTCCACCAAACCTGCGGGGCGCTGCGGCCACGGGTACACCAAATGCCACATAAGCGCACCAGAAAAGGTGGCGTGAGCTTTAAGCCCTAGTCGCTTACTGGCGATGGCAGCACATTTAAGCTGATTTGTGGCCCATTCAGTGCGCTCTTGCGGCTTGCCGTGCAAGTGCTTAGGTGCAAAGTTATCGAAAAGCTCATCATAGGCAGGATGTACTGCCACTAACTGACCCTGAAGATGGGTAGACAGCTCGGTAATTTCCACGCCAGCTTTGCGGCATGTTTCAGCTACCTCGTCACAATACGCTTGGCTTTCGGCTGCCTTTTCTAAGTCGAATAGCTTTGGGTCGGTTGGTACTTGAATACCTTTATAGCCCAAAGAGGCTGCCCATTTGGCCATATTTTCTAACGTATCAAAGGGGCTACTGTCGCCCATAAACTGCGCTAGAAAAATAGCGGGGCCTTTAATCGCTTGTTGATTATTCGCCATGTGTGCACCCTTTATAGTTGTGGATATGCGTTTGCATTAGTTAGTGCCTTCGTCGCTGATAGACGTCCATTTTGTGTCGCTGCCACTGCTGGCAAGCATAGCGTCAATAAACACCATACCGCGTAAGCCCGAATTAATACCCGGCACGCCATCTGCTTTGCCTTTTTGATTGTTTCGAACTGCCTTAGCAAAATCGGTATACAAATTTGCCATTGCTTCTAAATACCCTTCTGGGTGACCTGCTGGCACTCGGCAGCGAGACGACGCCTCGTCACAAAGCCCAACTTGACCTTGTCCCGCGCGAAATACCTGAAATGGCGTATCGGTAGGGCGGTATATCACCGAGTTAGGCTCCATTTGCCGCCACTCAAGCCCACCTTTATCGCCATACACGCGAATTTTTAGGGCGTTTTCTTCACCTGCACACACTTGCGAGGCAATCAATACTCCCGTTGCCCCACTTTTCGTTTTGATAAGCGCAGCACCATCGTCGTCTAAGCGTCGCCCTTCAACATGGGTGTATAGCTCGCCGCTTAATGCAGTAACAGGGTCGTTTAAAACAAATTCAACAAGACCAAAAGCATGTGTACCAATATCGCCCATGGCGCCTGTTGCGCCGGAAATAGCAGGGTCGGTTCGCCATTGCGCTTGCTTGTTATGGGTTTCTTCTTCACCCGATAGCCAACCTTGTGGGTACTCTACGTAGACCTTTCGAATATTACCTAGCATGCCACTGGTTACCATATGGCGCGCCTGCCATACCATGGGGTAACCCAAATAGGTATGCGCCAAGCCGTATAGGCTGTTATTCGCGTGAATAACATCTTGCAGCTCTTTGACTTCAGCGAAACTTACGCCGGCGGGCTTTTCACAAAATACATGAAAACCTGCATTAATCGCCGCAATAGAAATAGGTACGTGAAGGTTATTAGGTGTAACGATAACCACTACTTGCATGCGCTCGTCTTCAGGTAACGAAGACTCAGTTTGCAACATGGTTTGCCAGTTGGCGTAACAACGCGAAGGGTTAACGTTTAATGCAGTGGCCGTTTTAACATTATTGTCTTCATTACGACTAAATGCGCCACACACTAATTGATATTGCCCATCTAGCCCTGCCGCATGACGATGCACTGCGCCAATAAATGCGCCTTCACCGCCGCCGATCATTCCCATTCGAATTGGTTGCATTGCGTGATCCTCTGATCGATTTTGCATATTTCTCATGCTTTGATGCGTTAAAATGTAACCCGTTACATTTTGTCATGTCAACACGAAACACATCATTTTATTAAACTATTATTTACAAATAACGCCATTTGACATGAGTAAAGCCCGTTAACTCGCTAGAAGTTACCGAAAAGATTAGCTGCATTTTACAAAAATAATACAAATAGCATTTGATATTGACGAAAATATGCGTATTCTTTTGATTAAATGAAAACGGTTACATTTAATCGCTAATCGCGATGCAGAACGATCAACGTAAATGGCAAATATAAGAGATGTAGCAGATAACGCCGGCGTATCTGTGGCAACAGTGTCGAGAACACTGCAACAACCTGAACGCGTGTCGCCAAAAACGCGCAGTAAAGTAATGGCAGCCGTGCAAGCTGTGGGTTACAAGCCTAACCTGATGGCCGTTAAATTCCGGTCTGGGAAAACGCATAATTTAGTGGTGTTAGTGCCAACAGTGGCAAATGTATTTTTTGCTCGGGTAATTAGCGGCATGCAAGAAGCGGCTGCAGAGCTAGGTTATTCTATATTGCTGGCTAACACCTTGGGTAATAACGATATAGAAAACCACTACGCCAAAATGGTGAGCACGTCGCAAGCAGATGGGCTAATTCAGCTTCGTGCGCACAACCCGTTTGACGCGAGCATGATAAACGACAACGGTTTACTTCCCATGGTGAATGCTTGTGAAGTGATTGATGATGGGCAGTATCCAGTGGTGAGTTTAGACAACCGTGCAGCGGCCAAAGCCATGACACAGCACTTAATATCGCTTGGCCATAAACGCATTGCCATGATTAAAGGGCCCAATTCTAGCCCGTTAACTCAGGAGCGTTTGAACGGATACAAAGACGCGCTGCGCGACGCTAATATCGACTTTGATGAAAGCCTGCTGCTAGACGGCGACTTCACTCTGCAAGCAGGTTACAACGCCGGTGTAACCATTAGCGAACTGAATAACAGGCCAAGTGCTGTGTTTTGTGAAAATGACGAAACAGCTATTGGTGCCATGCAAGCCTTTAAGCAGGCTGATTTACACGTACCAAATGATATTTCGGTAGCAGGGTTTGATGACATTGCCTTTTCGGCCTTTGTTGACCCACCATTAACTACCATTGCGCAACCAGCTGAAGAGTTTGGACGTACGGCAGTAACCCTATTGGTTGACTTACTTAACGGTAAAATTAGAAAAGCACCGAAAGTAATTATGCCATTTGAACTCATTGTAAGAGAGAGCACTGGCTCGGTATCAACACGTTAATTACTACCCCTGTAATCAGGTAATACAGCAAAAGGACAACGCCATGAACTTTATCAATGTTAGTAGCAAAGGCTCGAACTACGGCACGGCTTTAACACGTCGACAATTTATAAAGTATTCATCGGGCGCATTGGCAGCGCTGGGCACACCCGCTGTATTAGCGCACAATCACAAAGGTAAAGATGCTATGCATGCACAACACACCAGTGCTGTTGGCTTACAGCTTTATACCCTGCGCGACATTATGAAAGTAAGCGTGCCTGCAACTCTTAAATTAGTAGCTGACATTGGTTACAAAGAAATGGAGTTTGCAGGGTATTTTGATCACAGTGCTAAAGATATTAAACAGCTACTAGACGACAACGGATTACGCGCACCGTCGGCGCATATTATGTTAGACGCCTTTGACAACAACCTAAATCAAGTATTGGACGACGCCCAAACCGTAGGGCACAAATATTTGGTTGTGCCTTGGCTAAGTGAAGCGCAGCGCGGCACAGGTATTGCGCCCTATCAGGCATTAGCTGAAAAGCTAAATAAAATAGGCGAAGCGTGCCATAAAGCAGGCATTACCCTTGCCTACCATAATCACGACTTTGAATTTGAAAACCGTGACGGCCAAATACCGCTAGATGTGCTTATTACTCAAACCGACCCGAATTTAGTTGCTATGGAACTAGATTTATACTGGACAGTAAAAGCAGGCAAGAACCCCGTAGATTATTTTAAGGCCTACCCGGGGCGCTTTAAGCTATGGCACGTAAAAGATTTAGCCGAAGATGGCGGTTTTGCCGATGTGGGCAAAGGCACCATTAACTTCAAAGACATATTTGCACACGGTGAATTGGCGGGTATTGAACATAAATTTGTAGAGCGCGACCACACCACCGACCGTATAGCCACAGTAGAGCAAGGCTTTAAAGCGGTGAGCGCGCTAAATGCAGCCTTGGGTAAAGCCTAATACCGATTAAAAAGCGCTTTTGTGTAAAAACACAAGCAGGTACTATGCGGGGCTAACTAAGCAAACTTATAAAGCAGTATATTATGAGTGATTTGTTTAGCGCCCTTTCGCGCGCTTTAAGCCCCTACTACACTGAAATGAGCATTATGCTAATGGCCACAATTTTGGTGGTATATGGCGATATTATTAACGGCCATGTAAAGCGCATACTAGCGCCCTACCATTTTGTTATTCGCATTAGTTTATTTGTAGTGCTATGTGCCTTTGGCTATGGCGCACTTACCCTTTGCGGCGCACCCTTTTTGAAACACGTAATAGCCTACTTACCTTGGCAGTACCAAGGCGCAGGCTATGTGGCATCGTTTATGTTGATTGGCTTTTTGGCTGAGAGGCGTAGGTATATCTAGCCTCTCGTTGGCTAGGCCACTGTTTTCCTATACTGCTCGATGTACTTTTTAGGCGGTACCTTCATCACTTTTTTAAATGAAGTAGAGAAATAGGCGGCCGTTCCAAAGCCAACATCAAGGCATGTATCTAAAATTGAATGACCTTCAAGCAAAATAGGTATGGACTTTTCTATCCTAAAACGTGAAAGAAACTCACTAAAGTTATATTCAAATAATTCGGCTAGTCGCCGGTTTAAGCTTCGAGTGCTCATCAAAAGCTGCTCTGCCGCTTGGTCTCTGTTGAATTCTTCTCTATGGTAATTTTTCTCAAGCACAGCAATAAAATTGAGATAAAACGCCATATCTTTCTCGTTGTTTATCTCTGGAATTTCTAAACAACCAAATTTAAAGATTGGCTTGTTGCCGCCGTTCTCATCAATGCTTTGTGCATCACGTACCGACAAGAAGTGCGCGATCCTTAGCGATATCTCTTCGCTAGACGCTGGCTTTGCAAGAAAATAGTCTACTTTAACTTCTAGTGCCGCTTTTTCTAATTGAGGGTCTGTTTTTGCCGATAGCATTATCACCGGGATATTGCTATGGCTTGCGTGCGCTCTTATTTCACTCGTAAGCGTTAAGCCGTCCATCTTCGGCATAATTTGGTCTGTTACAACCAAGTCCACCAAGAAACGTTGCATCACATCCAATGCTTGCTCACCATTGCCGGCAACCAAACAGCGATAATTTGTCGACAGCAAATCAAACATATACGTTCTAAACTCTCGGCTGTCGTCAACTATCAGCAGCGTCTTCTGACTAGTAGTTTCACCTTTCAGCTCAAGCTGAGCTGCTTCAGTATTTACAAACTCAATGTCATCTACGGGTAGCCTTACAGTAAATTTGCTGCCTTCACCAGGTTTACTCTCAACATCAATCTTCCCTTGATTAAGCTCAGTTAAATTTTTGACAATTGATAAGCCTATACCTTGCCCTTCTTCTTGTGTTTCACCTCGTGTAAATCTCTCGAACACTTTTCCAAGTAAACGTGCATCCATCCCTATGCCATCATCTGAAACAATAATCTTCAATACTTTTTTGTCGATAGAAACTATGACTCGAATATTGCCATATTCGCCTGTGTACTTGATGGCATTCTGAAGCAGGTTCGTTATGATCTTCTCTAAGCTATCATTGATAAGGGAGATATACCTCGTCCCTTTAACCTTAACTTCGAGATTTTGCCGCTTTTGTTTTGCTAAAGGCTCAAGTGAGTTAATAATAAATCGAATATGCTCAACCGAGTAAGTTTTGTAATAGTCTGATGGGCTTGATGCGCGAGGTATATCATTTCTCATTTGTTCGATAAGTTGCTCTACCCTTCGCATATTCTCTTTTATTAAAATAAACTCTTTGTTTTCCTCACCCTTTTCATTTGATAATTGCTCTAGAGACCCTTTGATTACCTGAATAGGCGTACGTAAATCGTGCGTAATTTCACTGATTTGACGTTCTTTGCTTCGAAGCATTTTTTCAAACTTTGACTGTCCGTCTGTAATTTCGAATCGAGTAAGATTGGTGTAGAGATTGGTAGACTTGAATTTTTCTATTAAGCCATTTAGAAAACCAAATTTAAACAACATGACAATTGTCGTAAGAATCAAAAAATATAAACTATAGCTTACTGGTGAGGCCCATAATGGCTGAGCTAGGGTAAATTTAAGGTTTGTAACAGGCCCACTATTATCAGGCGAGAACACTCGAGCTTTTATTATGTGTTCTCCAAAATCAAGATCACTCAGTGATACCTTCATAGTAGGACTGCTGTGAAGCATCCACCCTTCACTATCTAGCTGTAGCTCCAATTTTTGTGACAAATGTTTGATAAAGCTATTCGTAGCGAAATTAAATGTAACCTCCTCTAAAGTGCTAGAAAACTCGAGGGAGGTTTCTCTGGGGAAAAAGCGTTGCTGTATATCACCTTCCTCAACCCAATGCACAGAAGTTAGTACAGCACTAGCAGGGCTGCTTCTTTCTTTGTTAAGTTCGACAAGGGCACGCGTCTCATCTATGAGATAAGAGTATTTGTCCCCTTTCACGAGAAGCTGGTCACCAACTACACTAAAACTCTTATACTCAAAATCAGTATCAAAGATTCCGTGGGAGCTTCCTAATTTAAAGATGCGTTGAGACTTAGCCTCAAAAGCATATAGTCCCATATTAGTTGCCAGCCAAATGTTCTTGCTGGAAGTGACTACTGCATCTCTTATAAACCTTAGTCCGTCGATATGAAACTCTTCTGGGCTTTCAACTTCCCCTGTATCCTTCCTTATTTTTCTTATACCAGCGCCTGATGTACATAGTAAAAATGCATCCG
The DNA here is from genome assembly GCF_028865455.1 of Alteromonas sp. 009811495. Classification (NCBI taxonomy): domain Bacteria; kingdom Pseudomonadati; phylum Pseudomonadota; class Gammaproteobacteria; order Alteromonadales; family Alteromonadaceae; genus Alteromonas; species Alteromonas sp. 009811495. The sequence goes on along the minus strand of NZ_CP113972.1, from coordinate 322,054 downwards.
ATACTTCAATCAAACATTGAACTCCAGTCCATCTTCCAACGCTTGATCGAATTGTTCTCCAACTATGCTTTGAAAGCTGAAAATGGATATTGTCATACACATCAAACGAAGCGAGTTCACCACTTGAAAGTAATATGGATTCAACAACCAAACGGGGAGCTTGAAGCCGGTCCTCTAATTTGGAGCCTCTTACAAGGAAGTAGCTTGCTTCCATTCCGTTATCTGAATACAAGTAGAAACTGTCATCAGTAACGTCCACGACATGTTTGAATACATCTTTACACTGAAGAGGAAATACTTCTCCAATAGACATAGTGAAGACTTTTCGAGGGAGCATTTCACAGTGAGAATACTCAGAATCAAGACTAGATGGAGTCAACGCTCCAGTGACAACGTTTAACTGATAAAACTGCTTGTCCGTAGATACATAAACGCTTTCATCTACCGTGACGACTTGATTGATATTACTGCGCAGCACTACCTCACCGTCTGAGATAAGATTTATAGCTCTAGTTGCTGGGGATAAGGCTATGAGCCCAAGTTGTGAAGAGGCTATCAGTAGCGAGTCTTGAGGACCCTGAATAATTCTAGTGACTGTCCTAACTGCTTCCGAACCCAATACGGGATTCAAGAATTTGGGGCGAATAAGTCGGCCTTGCTCTAGTTTAAATACTGTCCCATCAGACACCCAAACTTCATTTTTATCAGTAATCCATACATCTTGTATAAATGTCCCTTTTACGCCAGAAGATTTCGCAAAATATAAGCTATTAGTTGCTTTATCAACAACATATAACCCTTCTGGACCACCCACATATATCGAACGCCCACCATCTTTCACAAACGTAATACTGCTTAATAAAGGAAAATCTGATGCGACTTCTTTTTCCTGAATTGTATTAGAATCATTTGAAAGCTTAATTAGTCCATCCCGAACGGCTATCCATGTGCCACTGCTAGTAGAGTCAATTGAGTATGCTTCTACTACACCAAGGCGGACGAGATGTTCGCTGAGAGCTTTAATATTTCCCGAGTATCTATCTAGAACAATTACTTCGTCTATGAGGGATAAAAAGTAATGCTCCTTAGAAGAGTTGACTGTCCAAACAGACGTGGCCCACTCAAACTCCGAAAAGACTTGTTCTGAGTGCTTTGTTTTCAAATTTAATTTGAAAAGACCAACGCCATATTCGACTATCCACAGGTCGTCACCATCGAGGTGTATATCAGATATAATTCCTGTGAGCGTACCAACCTTGCTATACGTTATTCTTTGAGACTGAGCACCCACTATTTCAAAGACACCGTTTTCTGCAGCCACAAAAACAATATCACCTCTAACTTCGATATCTCTTATCACACCAGACGGGATACCAGCGAAGCTTGTTCGTCCTTCTAGACTTGCCCCGATGCCGTGGCTCAAATTCGGAAAAAAGAAAGAGAAAAATAGTATTAATGGGACACTTAGCCGCCATTGATTACATAAATTAGAGAGTGTCCTTGTTCGCATGCTCATCATCCTTAACGCACATTTAATCTCCAATTGCTCTAAGAGCTAAAATAATTAATGGAGAAAACTATGAATATCGAACAAAAATCAATCATGCAAGAACTTAACGAAGAAGACTATACTAAAGTATATGGTGGAATTAGTGCCGACGCTGTGTGCCCTGATTACCTATCAATCTTGCCTGTTGGCCCAATTAGGCCAAAGAAACCGGAAACAGATAGGTAAACCCTAAACCAACAACCACTTCATCCCAGCATTTTCGGCGGCTTGCTGGTCATAAATAAAGTCGCCTACGTACAGGCAGTCTTCCGGTTGAAGCTGCCATGTATCCGCTACCATCAATAATGCGGTTGGATCTGGCTTGGCGGGGGCGTCTTCGCGGGTTAGCACGTAATCGATAGGTATGTTGTTGTTGGCAAGTTTTATGGCTGTGGCCTGTCGGCAGTTGCGAGTTACTATGGCCATGGGCAAATTATGGGCCTGCGCCTTTTCTACCATTTGCTTACCAATAGCTAGCCATTTGGCGTTTTGCGCATCGTCTAGTTCGTGCTGCAAAATGGTATTGTGAGCGTGGGCTTTGGTTTTTTCGCACGTAATAGCATCTACAAAGGTAAGAATATCTTCGTGCTGCGGGCAGCCTATGTCGGCGCGCATTTTTGTGAAATTCAGGCTCGACTCTACTAACGTACCGTCTAAGTCGAAAATTACCCCTTTAATACCGTCTAGGTTCATGCCTTGCCCTTTATTTATTTAATAATGCTGTTTCGCTTGTGCGCTTGTTGCATCGCGTCTAGTTAGCCTTTGCAATGTGTCACACTTTGCCAGTTTCTGTATTGCTTAAACAGTTACGTTTACATTAAATGTTTTATTAGCACTGTTTGTATTTAAGTTGTATTTAAGGCTTGCACCTTTGCGCTTATCTTTTGTTTTTTGTGCTTTTGTGGCAACAAATTAAGTTTACCGCAACAAGGGCTTGCATTAGCATAGCCGCTCTTTTTCTTGCATGCTTTTTTCAGGTGTTTAATGGGTGTTTTTGCTGCGCTAGGTACAGCGCTTTGTTGGGCTATTGCTGCACGATTATTTCGCGGTACAGGCAATGCGTTTTCCCCGCTTACCATGAACTTTTGGAAGGGCCTTATCTCCATTGCTATTTTGGCGGTGGTACTCGTATTTGTTCAGCCAACAGGCTTAACCACTCACACTATTTTATGGCTGTTGCTAAGTGGCCTTATTGGCATTGGTATTGGCGACACCTGTTTTTTTAAAGCCTTACATAGTATTGGCGACAGCCAAGCAGTACTGGTGGCCGAAACCCTTGCCCCGCTTTTCACCGCGCTATTCGCCATGGCCTTTATTGGCGAATGGATAACCTGGCAGCAATGGGTTGGCGTGGCGGTAGTGCTATTGTCTGTCGATATGGTAATTAAAGCACGCAAACGCAGCACTACCCACGTGTTTGCCACCAGCGGTTATTTGTACGGCGTTGGCGCCGCGCTATGTCAGGCCGTTGGTGCGGTAGTAAGTCGTGACATATTAAGCTCAGGTGAAGTAGATGCTGCCAGTGCCGCCTTTTTGCGTTTAATTGGCGGTATGTTTTTTGTGGTACCTTTTATTGCCTTTACCAAAACCAAGTACATGCCAACCATTACGAACGGTAAACGCATTTGGCCTGCCTTTATTATGGCCACCTTATTGGGTACAACTGCCGCTATTTACCTACAAATGTTCGCGTTTGCCTTTGCCAAGGCAGCTGTGGTGCAAACGCTTATTGCAACCAGTGCACTAATGTCGCTAGCCGTGGCATGGGCTTTAGGCGAAAAAGCCACCAAAGCCACTGTGGTATGGTCGGCTATCGCACTAATTGGTGTGGCTATTTTGGTAAGTTTTGGCGCTCCCACTACGCATTAAAACAGGTATTGCCGGCAACACCTGTGCTAGTACTATTCATAATTCGTCACAAAAAAGCGTCAACTTTTCTAGTACAAAAGTAGTAGTTGCGGCGTCAAATCGTTATGATGAAGAAAAAATAAAAACGTTTTCTTCATGCGAAATATAGTTAGCTTATTGCTCTGGGCTCTTATTATTGGCCTTTCTTCTTTGGCGCAGCGTGCTGTCGCCGCCGATAATATCGATGCCGTTATTCAAAAAATGCAAACCCCGTCGTGGGACTGCCCAACTCCGGCATTATTGCCCGAGCTTAATGCCACATTACAGCTAGATACTTTGTCTACCCAGCAACGCTTTGCCCTGTCAGCGGCTAAGGGGCAGTTTTTAATATGTGAAGGTAAACTGACAGAAGCGCTTAAATTGCTTGATGGCATTACTGCTCAAAACAATATTGATAAAAGCTCGTACGCGTATGCCTCTGCTATTTATCAAATTGGGTTTATTTATGATATGCGCGAGCACCCCAATCGCTGTGGGTACTACACTACGGCGCAAGAAATTTCGTCACCTACCCAACACAGTGATATTTTCACCAGTGCATCGCTGGGGCTTATTACCTACTGCTCTGAAAATGCCGATGAAGCAGAACGTCTCAGCAAAATGTTTAATGTTCTACAGCGTTATTCTGACGATGGCAGCCCTGCTGAACTAGCGCACATTCATAACTCAATTGGCCTGTTGTATGGCAACCTTGAACAGCACGCGCTTGCTGCTGAACAGTATTTAAAAGCCCATGAAATGGGCCTAAAAGTATATAAAGGTAGTAATAAACTCAGTATTCTAATTAGCGCTATCGTGTCGCTACTGGCCAGCGGCCAAACCGATGAAGCGTACCAACGCATTTTGGAGTATGGCACTATTAATAGCGAAGTGAATACACCACTTACTAATTATCACTATCAATATGCGCTGTCGTATTACTACCGTAAAACCAAAAATTATAATCAACTGGCTTACACGCTTCCCGACTTTGAAAAAGCCGTTTCTGGTATTTCTAGTTCACTGGCCACACTGTTTTACAACTGGCATGAAACCGAAGTGTGTTTGTTTAATAACGACTTAGAATGTGTGCAGCAGTATGTCGACAGTTTTGCAGAAAACGACACCTTTGTGCCTGCCAACTTTAGAAGCAACCTTGACTATTTAAGCTTTAATTTGGCGATGTATATTGCGCTGGGTGACTTAGAAAATGCGAAAAAGGCTAACCAACTTTTTGCGGCTGAAGCGGAAAAACGCAGGGTCACTAATCAAGATTCTGCGCGTATACTCAGCGCCGCAAACCTACGGAACCGAATTTACGATTTAGAGTCGGAAATAGAAGCGGCTGAACGATTACGTCAAAATACCTTGATAGCCGCCATTGCTGTATTCGTGCTTATTGCACTCATTGTTGGCTATGTCTTGCGCAAAAAGCACCTTGCCAGTAAAGCAATAGACCCTGTTACTCAACTGCTTAATGCTAATACAGCTATTAGCCGCATAAACAGTCTTGATGCTCCAAAGAGTGGTCGTGCTATTGCTATTGCTATATTCGATATTAGTAACTTGCGCGAAATCACCGGCAAACTGGGGGCAACCCAAAGTGATGCTGTATTAAGACAAATTGCCCAAACCCTACAAAACAGTACTCGTGGCAATGATATTTTAGGTCGCTTCGGCACAGAGCAATTTATTTTGTGCTTGCGCAATATTGAAGAGCGCAGCGCTCGTTCATTCTTCGAGCGTATGCAAACGGCACTAGATAGTACCTTCGATAGTCATGTTAGCGACGAACACGTTAGCGTCGACTCCAATATGAGCATTTTTATTGCGCACGAGAAAATTTCAGATTTAAATAATATTCTGGATGAATTGGTTATGTCTATTGATATGAGTGGTCGCGCCGCTTAGTGCAATTGAGTTAGGTGCTGAACTTATCTAAGTACTTATAGAGTTTATTCATTTCTATTGGCTTGCCGATGTGAGCGCTAAAGCCTACATTTAGAAAGCGCTCAACATCGGAACCCATTGCATCGGCAGTGAGCGCAATAACAGTAAGATCTTTGCGTATTTGCTTTATAAGTGTACATGCTTCTACGCCGTCCATTACCGGCATTTGAATATCCATCAGCACAATATTAAACTGGTCATTACGAATAGCATTTACGGCCAATTCACCATTTTCAACAACTGAAACAGTAGCCTTTGTGGGTTCAAGCATCGACTCTATTACAGCGCGGTTAATCGCATTATCTTCAGCTACCAGAATACGCATACCCTCTAAATCTGGAGCTTGCGTAGGCTCGGTATTATTCGCTATCAATTCGGCTCGCAGTAACGGCAACGATACCGCTATGGTTGTCCCTTCTCCTTCGTGACTCGTTATTTGAATATCGCCGCCCATCATTCTTACTAAATTAAGCGTGATCGACATCCCCAGCCCTGTGCCACCAAAGCGCCTTGTTGTGGAACTATCAGCCTGCGTAAAGCGCTCAAACAAGCTACGCTGTGCTTCGTCGCTCATGCCTATGCCGGTATCAATTACGGTTAACGTTAAAACGTCATCGTGCTGATTATCCTCGGCATCACACGCTAGGCGAACTACAACGCGGCCTTTTTCTGTAAACTTTACCGCATTCGACACTAGGTTAAGTACAATTTGGCGAATGCGCACTGGGTCGCCTAACCAACCATCTTCAAAGGTGTCATCTGCTTCTGTTTCCAGTGAAATACCTTTTTGACGAGCATCCTTTGTCATATCTGAAACTACCGAATCTACCACTGCATACATGGAAAACGGATGCGCCTCTAACGAAAGCTTATTTGCTTCTATTTTTGAATAATCAAGAATGTCGTTAATAATGGTTAATAAGGTATTCGCTGAGTAAATAGCTTTACTCACCAAACCACGTGTTTTGGCCTCGCCGGTTGTCCGCTCTAGAACTTGCAATGTACCAAGCACACCGTTCATGGGCGTTCTTATTTCATGGCTCATGTTGGCAAGAAACTCGCTTTTCGATTTGTTAGCACTGTCGGCCTGCGCTAACGCGAGCCTTAATACCATATTATTCGCCCTAGACTTGAGAATAATATAGATGGTCATCATCATGATTATTCCCATAAAGGCACACGCGATAAGCAATACTGATTCTAATGAAAATACCGCCGGGTCTTCATTTACAATTTCAGCGTCATCAGGTAATGCTGATGCATCAATATTCCACATATCAAGCTGCTTGGCATTAAACTGTAAGCGAATAGCGGCATTGTCTGCATGCGAAAACTCACTCCCTCGTGCAATATCAATTGCCATATCGGCCAAACGCTCTGGCACAACAACCGCGCCCCCCGCGTATCTATCTACATTGTGCGCAAAGATAGTAAACACTGGGTGCTCTTGCTGTGATACAAGGTAGTCGTGCACTGCTTTCCAGCGTCGCTCGTAATATTTGTAGTTAATATAAATAATCGGCGTGCCAGGCGCGCTTTGTTTAAGTTTAAATAGTGTTTCAGTTGGCGCTTGCAAGGGGTTTAAGTAATGCACGGTTACGCCTTGTGGTGTACTATTTAAAAACTTATTCACAAGATTCACATCAACTGTCATTTCGAGTGAACCATAAACAAACAATATTTCTTTCGTTTCTGGCAAACTGGTCATTATCTGCCTGAACGATGATTTTGGATCGTAGTCTGACGGCACTAATGTGCCCTTTTTAGGCTTCCAATCAATATGCAGAAAATAGCGATTACTAAATGGCAACAGGTCAGGGTTACTGTCTATAAATACGCTAGCATGCCGGCCTATGGCAACAATACGACGGATATCAACGTCGTTTTCGGTTTTCAACAGGCTTTGTATTTGATAGTGAAAGTTATCGATGACTGTTTGTTTTACATCTTCGCCCAAGGTATCAACGGCGTCGGCGTAATAAGGCGGCACGGTAAGTACCAGCACATCTTCGTAATCGGCAATGCCATTCATTAGCCGATACATTAATCGCACTTCAAAGTCAGATTCGTTGAAGGAATTAACGACTATAACACTGTACGATTTCTTTGGCGTTGATTGCGCGACAGCATTCTCAGTGCCCATAAGCAATGAAAAAAAGCAGACTAATGAAAAGAGTAATGGCACCGCAATGGCGCGAAAACCAAAAACATTCATTCGAAAGAAATTAGCTCTATGAAAAGTGATGTAATTTTCTCAGTGTAGCCTACCTTTATCTGAATTTGCGTTATTAATTTTGCACGGGCAACTTTTGACTCATTGATGGGGAGCTTTTCTGAAAAATGTTACCCGTCAACACCCGCCCAATTAGCGTTTTGCGAACTAACAGGGCGTAAGTCACAAGTGCAAAGCATACGGTCACAGCACATATACTGAACCATTTTACCGCCCAGTGTAGTGGCAACTCAGCCACGGCAACTTGCAACCCCACCACAATGGGTAAGTGAATAAGATAAATCCAATACGATGCATCGGCCACATAACGCACCCACCCACGCTTTTTAGAAAACAGCTTTTTGCACATTGCTATCGCCAACGGCACCAGCGCCCACATTACCAATGCGTAGCAAATACAAAACACCATTTTAAGTTGAATGAAATACGGGTGCCCTTTTTGCATTTCATATGGGGTCAGTGCAACAGCAGTAATAAGTGCCACCGTGCCAATACACACTTTTGCCACCGTCACTTTGGTAAAGGTAGTAAACGCTTGTAGGTTACGGTAAAGCACATAGCCAAGTGAAAACCAACCGAAGTACAGCAAAAATACAGGCCAATGTACATATAGCGATTTGTCAGGTGTATCTATTCCCCACCCTTGCATAAACCAAACGCTTAACGCAGTGGGAAGAATAAAAACTAAGCCTCTTGTTATCGGCACCAAAATTAGCCGAAGGGGTTGCGTATCATCTTTATTGAATTCAGGCCAACACCATGAAACCAGTTTTGCTCCTAAACACGCACTATTAATGTTTGCCTTGTTAAGCGTAAAGCGTATCGCTATAAAACTGGCCGTAATCAACAGCAAGTAGTACAAAAACCAAAGGTGAGTGCCCACTAAAAAACCACTGGGAAGTGCGTTAAACGTATCTAGGCCCTGCAAAAAAGCAAATGCAATATCAACCTCGCCTTGCATACTTTGCCCACCGGCTACCCACCCGCTTACAATAAGTGGGCGAAGTATGAACCAGCCAACTATCAGCGGCAGCGCTAACTTAATTGCGCGAGACTTAACAAAGGTTGCAATGTGACTTCGCTGAAGACTCATACAGGTAAAATAGCCTGCAATAAGAAAGAATAGGGGCATACGAAACGTATGGCTCACAAATACAAAAACAGCCACAGCATAGCTTGTTGAAATATCCATCACAGCCCACCCTATAAAAATGGGCATAAAAGACAGGCTAGCGTGAAAGATAACACCAAGCAGCAGCGCGATGCTGCGCACCGCGTCTAAATAGTAAAGTCGTTGATGTTGTCCGTTTTCCATTAGGTTTGTTTACCTTGTTGTTCGCGTTGCGTTAACCGTGCGGCTTTAATAAAAACCAACATCATCCACTTCAAAATTAAAGGCAGCTTTTTGCATGCTATAGGCAACTATGCTTAAGCTATTAAGCGTGTGCGGGTCAAGAGCTGTTTGCTCAGACCACGTGCGCTTCATTGCACTAAACGGCACGTGCACTTCATGGAAATCGCCATCGGCTTTAACCACAATAGGGGCCGCATGGTAGTCAAAGTTGGTAACCAGCGTACTGTTTGCAGAAAGACTTACATTGCCACTTGTTACTTTAATCAAAAGCCTTATGCCTTTATGCGCACTCGCATCGAAAGGCTGGCCCATTGCGCTAAGTGGAATAACGGTACTTGCCCAACCGGGTTGACCTCTTGGCGGTGCAATGTCACCTTCTACGCGCAAGATACCGTTTGAAATTAACTGCGTGGTTGTTGTGCTACCTCCTGCCAACGTGTCATCAAGAAATTGTCTATCAAACCCTGTTGATGCAACGCTACTATCGGAAAAATCATCTATTGTGGTGTTAAGTTGATTCTCTGCTTGTGCGCATGGCGTTGTTAACAACACACTTACTGCACCTGCCATCACTAGCTGTGTAAAAGCCTTAAATGATAATGTCATCACGGTAACTATCCTCTTTTGCGGTTCTATTAATCTGTTTTGAAGTTAAACATGTCCCAATTGAGAAAGCGGATGCTATCTACATGGGCTTGTTTATTAAGTGCCGCACTAAAAGAAATAGGTGACAGAGAAAAGTATATTTTTTTGAAAAATAATTGCTGCGGGCGCAATATCGCAAAGTAGGTGATAAAAAATAAAACGAACTAAAAAAGTGTGTCACCTTTTTCTTATTGAATGCACTTATTAGATATCCGCACTACAACGTAAAGAAAATATGTTTAGAAAACGCCTAGTACTTAATAGCGCCGACGACGCCAGCCTCGTTATGCATTCACTTGGAGGTAACCGCGACGCCTTTTGCGAAATAGTTACCCGATACCAGAATTTGCTTTGCTCACTGGCCTACTCTTCGGTAGGCGACTTAAAGCAAAGTGAAGATATCGCGCAAGAGGCATTTATTGAAGCATGGATGAAGCTAGATACGCTGCGCGACCCTGAAAAATTAAAAGCGTGGTTGTGTGGTATTTTGCGGTTTAAGGTCAGTCACCACAGACGAAAAGAGCAGAGACATAGTGCTCATCATCAAAGCACCGTTTTTGATGATACTAACAGTACACATACCGATGCAGTAGCCTTCAGTGAAGCAAAAACGGTTAACTTAGATGAGCAAGCTATTGCTCAGCAGCATGAAGCATTAATGTGGCAAGTACTAGAAGGTATGGACAATCACTATCGCGAGCCGTTGGTGCTGTATTACCGCGAGCAGCAATCGATTGAACGTGTTGCCCAAGAGCTCGACCTAACTCTGGACACCGCTAAACAGCGACTTTCGCGAGGCCGTAAGTTACTCAAAGCAGCCATGTCATCAATTGTGGAAGAGTCGCTTAAGCGCAGTAAGCCCGGTGTGGCATTTACCGCAGCAGTGCTCAGTGCCATCAGCTCGGTATCACCGCCAGCCAAGGCTGCAGCCTACGGTGCTGGGGCCGCTAAAGCCACTAGCTATTTGTCACTTTCTGCGTTTATTGCATTGCTGGCCAGTGCATCAGGTTTTATCAGTGCTTTTTTTGGGTTGCAAGCGGCCTTAGCGCAAACGCGAACACTGAACGAACGTAAATTAGTAATTCGCATTGTAACCCTATTTATGACATGGGCCATTTTGTTTGTTGCTGGCATGATTGGGTTGAAGTACGCGGCTCTTACTAAGCCGCAATTTGCGCTTGCTTTCACGGTTCTGTCCCAATTGCTTGTGCTTGCATTTGTTGTGGCGTATTTGCGTCTGTCGTATCAGATGATTGCATCAATGAAGACGTTGCGAATGCACGAGCGGCTATTTAACCCACATGCGTTTAACGATGAAGCCGAACAAGAGAAGTCTTCACGCAAAGCGCTCATCAGTCGCATTCGACTTTTTGGCGTACCGCTTTATCACTTTCAGTTTGGCATGCCTGAGCAAAATGAAAAGGCGGCTTATGGCTGGATTGCAGGCGGTAGTTATGCATACGGGCTTCTGTTTGCCTGGGGCGGTATTGCGGTTGCCCCAATAAGTGTAGGCATTGTATCTGTCGGCGCAGTCACGGTGGGCGCCGTTGGAGTTGGTGTGTTAAGTTTGGGCACAGTTGCTATTGGCGTGATTGGTTTTGGCGCCTCGGCCGTTGCATACAATGCATATGCATCGCTATCGTCGTTAGGTTGGCAAAGTGCTTTCAGCCAAGGATTTTCTGTTGCACTCGACGCCGCAATAGGGCCATTTGCGTACACTGAGCATACCAACAGTGAAATGGCTGCCGATATTGCGCAGCTGTCGCTCTTTGATCAGCATTATTTGTGGTTACTTGTGGCTATTGCCGTGCTTGTTATTGTTCCCGCCGCATGGCATTCGCACGCAGTGCGAAAGCGCATGCAAGTAAAAGAATAGGTTTACTGATTATCTTGCAAATAGGTTTGAAAGCGGGTGTACACGCCGTTAGTCCACCCGAAACCTAACTGAACTTCATATTCACCACCACCCGCTTTGACGGTAGGCTCACACACATTGTACTTCTCAAGCAGCACACCGCTTTGTAAAAAGGTATCTTCAATCGTGGTGCAAAAACGGCGCATAATGCTGGCGGCCATGCGTTCGAAGCCATAGTTACGCAGGCCTTCAACGGCAAATAACTGAAGAGGTGCCCATCCATTTGGTGCATCCCATTGCTGTGACGTTGTAATAGCAGTGGTAACCAAACCACCAGCTTTCAACAAGTGCTCACGGAGTGTAGCTTCAACTACCTGTGCTTGATGTTTGTCGGCAATGCCTACAAATAGCGGCACTGTCATGGCAGCAGATACCACTGACGTTTGCGTATCAGTTGGATAGTGGTAATCGAAATAGCCTTTTTTGGTTTCGCTGTATAAGTAGGTATTAATCGCCTCTACTCTGCGCGTCGCCGCCACTTTGTAACGTGCTTTCTCGTTGCCCTCGGTTACATTGGCTAAGGTATTTTCTAGTGTGACTAGCAATGCATTGAGATCAACGGGAATTATTTCTGTCGTTCTAATGCTGGCAAGCTGATTCGGATCTTCAAGCCATCGAGAGCTAAAGTCCCATCCAGACTCACAGGCAGCACGCACATGCTGATAGAAAGCGGCTTTGTCTGCACCAATGGTTTCTGCCGTTTCAATATCTTCGCGGTACGACTCCGGTCGTGGTGTAGCTTCAGTATCAAAATAGCGATTTAACACTGCTCCACACGGCATAGTTATTACCCGAAGCGGTGAGACTTCATTGTATTGCATCCAAAACGCATACTCTTTTTTCATGCCTTCGACAGCGTACTTTTTTTGCTGTGGAGAAAGGTGCGCCTCAAGCAACTGATAAAATAGGGCCAAAATTGGTGGCTGGCTACGAGAATAATAATAGGCGCGGTTACCATTTGGAATGCAGCCAACTTCTAATAGGATATCAACAAAGTTCTCAAGCATATTGATAGCCATGTCGATGCGTCCTGCATCCATTAAACCAAGTGCGGTAAAATAGCTATCCCAGTAGTAGATTTCGCGAAAGCGACCGCCGGGCACAATGTAAGGTCGGTTTAACGCAATAAGACTGTCGTTGTACTGTGTGTCCGGTGTACGCGTAAGTACGTCCCACATTTTTTCAATATAGTGCGAAACGCTTTTAAATGAGGTGTTCGATGTTTCATTATCGGAACTTGGAATATCAAAGTGCGTTTGAACAAACCCAAGTAAGTCTACCTGCGTATTGTTTTGCTTAGCCAGTTGGCACACCCTATCGTAGGCTTTAAGGGTTGAAGCAATATCCGTTTTTACAACAGCGTCGGCAAAGGTTTTGCTATCGGGAAACAGCTGCGCCAATTGAACATCTTTAAATAAATCGCTTTGGAAGAAAGACAAGCTGTCTTGCCACGTATGACTCATGCTGGATGCTCCGAATTGCGCTGTGGAGATAACGCTTTTTCCGTTAACGTTGTCGACGCTTTCTTAAAGAAGAACAATGTAATAACCAACAAGCCAATTGGGATAAGCGAAAGGTAAAATGCTTGCTGCCCACCCACTGCGTCGAAAACAAACCCGGTAACAATAGAGCCAGTTGTGCCGCCAAGAGCAGAAAATACCACGATAAGTCCGGTCATAGGAGCGTGCTGAGCTTGAGGAAGCGCACTTAACATTACCGAATTAATAACCGGGTAAATGGGCGCCATCATCAAACCAATTAAAGGGATGAGAAAGGCAGCAAGCGGCGCATCTGCCCAACTAGCAATAGGCATGTTAGCTACGTTTTCTGCAAGCGGTAAACTAAGTAGCATGACTAACGCCATACCTGCCAAACATATATTTAAGAAAGGATACCAGTTCATTCGCGTAAGTACGGCCCCAGCCGTTAGCCTACCAACTGCCAAAGCAATAGCAAAAATACTGGTTATTTGAATGCTTACCTGAGTGGGCAAACCCAACACCTCTTTGTTGAATGTGGGTAACCACGAGCCAATTCCTTGCTCAATAAGTACATACAGAAAAATAGAAAAGATAAACACAAGTACTAACGGTTTGTAGGCCAGCTTTAACATGCCAACAAACTCGCTGCCCAATGTGCTGCCTTGGGTATATTCAACGCGTTTTATAGGTGCAATAGCTACCACCATACATGTGAACGCCACTAATGCCGCAAGTAGGTAATACACATTTAGCCACGACAGCGATGCATCGTTGTTAGGATCGATAAAGCCCGCGAAAACCCAGTAGCCCGATAACACACCCAGCATAAATATACCTTCTATAGTATTCATTAACGAGGAGTGCGCTTTTGTTGATGAAGACAGTTGACCAATAATGGCATATACCGACACTTTAACTAACGCAAAGGCCGTACCGATACAGGCAAACAATACTTTAATAAACCAAAAACTGGCGATAGACGGGGTAAGCGCGCATGCCACAGTCACCAACGCAAGCCCCACTAGCATGGCGAGTTTATAACCCACTCGAGGAATAAAGCTGGCAACTAAAAAGGACACTATCGCAATAGAGAGATCTTTAAAGCCTTCCAGTGTGCTGGCCTGAGGTTTACTTATGTCGAAACTATTGATGGACTGCAGAATTACTGTACCCACACTGTTTAGCAGTATGGCAAAAACGTAGTAACTGATCGCTATTGCAGCAATAATCATTAAACGTGACATGTGTAAACACTCTGTTAACTGAATTACGCTGGAGTGTAGTCTTAAGAAAACAAAAATGCAAACGTTTGCAATCTGAATTTAATAGATACTATTTCGTTGAGCGCCTAGCAACTAATGTGGTGTCGACCACTTGGCTCTGGGTGGGCTTGCCTTCAAGTTGATTAATTAATTGCTCAACCATTAATGCTGCGGCTTGCTGTGTATTTTGTCGTATGGTGGTTAAAGACGGATGCATTAGTTCGGCCAGAGAAATATCATCATAACCCACAATACCTACGTCACTGGGAATACCAACGTAGCGTTCTTTCAATGCTTTGAGCGCGCCTAAGGCCACCATATCGCTAACGCAAACAATCCCGTCGAAATCGAGGCCATTGGCTTTTATGCGCTCGTTTATATACTGATAAGCTGCCTTCGACGTAATATCTATGGCACAGGTACACTGCGTGTCCACTTCAACGTTTACGTCTTGGTGTGCTTTTACGTAGCCTTTGTGACGTTCCTGCATTTCAGCGTGCTCAGGGTCTCCGAGAAACAGGACTCGCGTGGCGCCTTGGTTGAGTAAGTGCAACGTAGCACGGTAACCACCTTCAAAGTTATCTCCACCCACAATAGGATAAGGCGCGGGGGTCTTGGCATCTCCCCATACCACAATAGGCACGCCGCTTTGCGCTGCTAAATCAATTTTTTGTGTCGATTTTCCCTGACCAATCACCAATATGCCGTCGGCCCGTTGACTACGAATAAAATAATTAGCCCAGTCGTCGCTGGCCATAAACGAATTCGACAATAACAGCTCGTACCCTTTGGCATTAAGCGCTTGATTCAGCTCGCCCACTAGCTTGAGTAGAAAGGGATCGGTAGTACTCTGTTCGGTGTTATCAATAAGATTAAGAATAACCGCAATAACATTGGTTTTCTGCGTACGCAATCGGCTTGCTGCCGCATTGATACTGAAGTTATGTGTCTTCGCTAACTCTTGTATTTTTTCGCGCGTTTCTTTTTTGATAAGCGGGTTATCTTTCAATGCGCGTGATGCGGTCGAAGTAGACACTCCAGCCAATTCAGCCAATTTTGCCAGCGTGAGTTTTGTATCAGATGCCAATTTATATGTTCTCTAGTTATTAATAATTATTGCAACAGGCTTACTGTGTTCAAAAGCTGTGTGTTTTGGTCGATAGATCACGTTGCCACAGCATACTACGCAATATAACCCACATTCTTCATGCGTAAAACCTTGTTAACAAGATCCAACAATTAATTTGCAATCGATTGCATTTTATTCTTGCAATCGATTGCAAACAGATCTATTTTGTTTCCAATCGTGATGCGTATAACAATTTTTAAACCTGTTTAACGCATTCAGTTAACAACGCAAATAACATATTTTCGGGAGCACACACCATGAAAACGTTGTTTACAAAAGGAATGCTGGCGAGTGCAGTAGCGGTAGCACTAACGCAGCCCACTGTGGCACAAGAAGAAGCCACACAGCCAACTAATGACAACACCGAAGTAATTATTGTCAGTGGTACGCCAGGTGGCGCAGGGATCAGAAAAATTGACGCAAGCTTCGCTGTGACAAACATTGATGCGAGTGACATTGAAAAGCTAGCACCTAAATCAACTGCAGACTTATTCAAAGCCATTCCAGGGGTTTGGGTAGAAAGCTCAGGCGGTGAATCAGGCGCCAACGTTTTTGTAAGAGGCTTCCCAGGTGGTGGTGATGCACCGTTCTTAACCATTGCGTTAGAAGGTTCACCTATTTACCCCGCGCCTACACTGTCATTTTTAGAAAACTCTCAACTGTTTCGCATCGACGAAACAATTGAAATGGTAGAAGGTTTACGCGGTGGTCCAAACCCTGTAGTAAGTAACGGTCAGCCGGGCCTTACCACTAACTTTCGCTTAAAGCGCGGTAGTGACGCTACTGAAGCTCTGGCGAAATACACAATATCAGACTACGGCTTAAACCGTGTAGATGTTGTAGCCAGTGGTGCATTAGATGATGACTTGTACTACATGGTAGGCGGTTACATTAAAAGCTCAGAGGGAATACGTGATGCTGGGTTTAACTCTGAGCAAGGTAATCAATTTACGGTTAACATCACAAAAGTATTTAATAAAGGCGAGTTGAACCTCTATACCCGCCAGACAGATGATCGCGGCACTTGGTATTTGCCAACACCACTTAACATTGATGGTATCGACGCGAACTATACGCAAATTGGCCCACTTAATCGTCAAGGCACCATTGCCTACGGACCAGACGGTGCAACATCAGAATCATTCGACTTCGGCGAAGGCCGTGGATGGGATGGCCATGTAAGTGGCGGTAGTTTAAAACTAGAACTTGGTAACGACTGGCACCTTGTTGATCGTTTTAATCTAACTAAAGGCGAGGCCAACACCTTTGGTCTAGTGCCTAATGGTGCAGCAACTACGGTTGCAGCAGTAGCAGATAATGGTGCTACTGCAGTTGGCGCAGTGACTGGCACTGAGTATGCTGGCGATACCCCCATTCAACAAATTGGCCGTTGGGTTGTATTGAAAGATATTGAAGCGTTTACTAACGATTTAGCGGTTTCAAAAAGCTGGGAAGATTTTGACGTATCGTTTGGAATTTACAGCGCAACCACCAAAGCCAACGACTGGTGGAGTATAGGTAACACGGCTTATCATGTTCTTCAGCCAGGTGGTGAACTGTTAGATGGTATTGAGTGTAACACCCAAGCAGAAGGCTGTGACTGGAACTACGATATTAACTCTGTAGGTGACGCCAATACTTTTGCACTCTATGCAACCTCTACCTGGTACGCCTCTGACGATTTAAGCATTGATTTGGGTTTGCGTCGTGAAAATCACGAAGTGAACTATTCGGTTGACGAGGGACTTGACGGTGTTATTACCAAAGCTCTTGAATACGATGAAACGAAAACATCTTGGACGCTAGGTGCAAACTACGCGCTTACCGACAACAGCGGTGTGTTTGCGCGCATGAACCGCGGTTACAAGATGCCATACTTCGATGACTTCCGCGACAACTGGGGTGCATATACAGGTGGTAACGACCTAATCCAACAAGTTACGCAAGGCGAGTTGGGCTATAAGTTTATGAATGAAGACATTCAGTTCTTTGCGACCTTGTTTGCTAACGAAGTAGAAGGTGACACTTTTGTACGCCGCCCTGGAGCGCCGGCTGAAATTTTAACAAACGAAGCATACGGCGTTGAGCTTGACGGCCGTTACAGCCACGATTCTGGTTTCTCGGTAAGTGTAAACGCAACATTGCAAGAAACTGAAATTACCGCAAGCGCAAATAATGAAGGCAACGAAGCACAGCGCCAACCTGGCTGGCAAGTGCGTGTTACCCCAAGCTACGGTTTCGACATTGGTGATATGTATGCAACTGTTTATGGTACCTTGTCGGCTGTTGATGACCGTTTCGGCAACAATGAAAACACGGTAGTGCTTGAAGGCTACGAAAAAGTAGACGTAGGTGTAACACTTGAACCTACTGAATCGCTTCGCTTACAATTCTCGGTTGACAACTTAACTGACGAACAAGGCATTACAGAGGGCGACCCGCGTAACCCAGATGCGCCAAACGGCCGTTACATTATGCCAAGAAGCATGAAATTAAGCGTGTCTTACTTGTTCTTCTAGCAGTTATCTAACGCTATTTCTCAAAAGCCGATGCATTGCATCGGCTTTTTCATTTCAACTTACAGCAAAAAACCTTACTTTTATCTTACGCCCCATTCTTTTGATCGCAAGTGGTACTACAGTGGTATGCAGGTAAACATATTTCATTGTTTGTAGTGGCGTACCCACTTTTTAACCTACCAACGAGGTTCACCATGACAACGCCAAAAGTTATTTTTTTCGACATTAACGAAACACTGCTAGATATGCAGGCTATACGACATGGCTTAGCCGACGTGCTCAATGGTGACGACATCTTGGTTGATGTGTGGTTTGCGAATCTATTGCATCATAGTCTTGTTGATATCGCTTCTTCGCAATATCACGATTTCATTGATATTGGTGCTGCTGCATTGGTGATGGTTGCACATAGCAAAGACATCTCACTGGATATCGAACTTGCAAAAAAAACGATTGCTGAGCACATTACTGCATTACCGGCTCACGATGATGTCGCCCCTACTCTTAAAGCGCTAAAAGAAGCTAACGTTAAGCTAGTGGCTTTGTCTAATTCATCGCAAGCGGGCTTAACGAAGCAGCTAAAATTTGCTGAAATTCATCACTATTTTGACCATGTACTCAGTGTCGAATCTATTCGCGCATATAAGCCCCACCCGAATGTTTACCATTGGGCGTGTCAGCAAGCAGGGATTGCTAACAGTGATGCTATGATGGTAGCTGCTCATGGCTGGGATGTAAGCGGTGCGAAAGCCACTGGTATGCAAACGACCTTTGTATCAAGACCAGGAAAAATGATGTACCCGCTGGGGCTAAAGCCAGACTTTACTGTTAGCTCACTATACGAACTTGTCGAGTTGATGAGTTAAGTTTTTAATGGATTGGATCAAAAAAGCCTTACTGATGTAAGGCTTTCGATTTTGCATTAGCTAGCAATTAAAGTTTGGCGATTTCTTGAGAGTTCGCCTCATAACCTTTTGTGCTGCATGAGTTGCGCTTGGTTTCTAAGGCATTCAGCTGACGTTTTAGCCATGATTTTTGAATGCCAGATTTGGCAGTGTCCATCTCGCTGCTAACACGGGTAATTTCTTTACCTACGTTAACACACGCTTTTTTATTTGGTTCGAAGCCACCGTTAGCTAATACAGAAGAAGAAAATACTAAGGCAGATAATGCAATAAGTGTTTGCTGTTTCATAAGAGTCCCCAACTACTCGTTATAATCCCGGGTTTAGTTTTATACCGTTAGAACTGGGCAACTTATTGCCCTCAAATCTGATTAGAAATATAGCAGCCCATTTCAAAGCGTTGGGTGTTACAAAATATACGTTGTAATGAAAACAGCGATAAAATATGCAACCATTCCACTTAAGTTGTTGTTATTTTTTATTGTTATTACAAACAACCAACTCTCAATATTCGCTATATTAAAATCATTTTTGATAATTCTAACGGACTCAATAACCGGCCTATCCGTAGTATCGGCTACAGCAACAGCATTCTGTAGCAACATTACCCATTATTAAGCTGCGCTATTAAATCACTGATAAGAAGCACCTACAAGCATACTAGGAACGTGGTTATATAACCCAATACCCTTTACTTAATGACTACAACACTCTGGGGCTTAAAAAGTGATTATGTTCGCTCAACTGTTTATCGAGCCTCGCGTACTCGCGCCGGCTCAACAATCTGGTTGGTTTTTACTCAAATTATGACAATTTGGATCTCTTAACTCTTATCAAACTTCACCAAGAGCACTTTCAGATGCCACCAAACCCAACTCGTCGCTCGTAATTAGGCTTTCTATATTAACCAGAATCACCATGTGCTCATCAATATCAGCTAAGCCATGTAAATAGCGACTGTCAAAAGCAACACCAAACTCAGGAGGGGGTAAAACCTGCTCTTCTTCAAGACGGATAACGTCAGATACACCGTCTACAACGATACCGACTATACGCTGTTTTATATTAAGCATAATGACGATGGTGAACTCGTTGTACGTAGCTTCGCCAACATTAAATTTAATGCGTAAATCGACAATAGGAACAATGTCACCACGTAAATTAATTACGCCTTTTATAAAAGCGGGTGCGTTGGCAATTTTCGTAACTTGCTCATACCCTCTAATTTCTTTTACCGTAGTAATATCAAGGGCGTAGTGTTCATCGCCAAGCACAAAGCTGAGGTATTCTTTGTCTTGCCCCCCAGTAACCGCTTGTTGAAGTGAAGATTGACTCATGAAAGCAGTTCCTCTAATTGACTTGATGTGTAAGTAGTGGCGATTGAATCTGCGTCGATAATAAGCGCTACTTTGCCATCGCCCATAATAGTTGCCCCCGCAATACCGGCAACTTTGCGATAATGTAATTCCAAGCTTTTTATGACTACTTGTTGTTGACCGACCAATGCATCAACCAAGATACCGAAGCGCTTTTTGCTACTTTCAAGCAAAACGACAATACCTTCTGTCGCTGATTTCTGAGCTCCATCAACATCCATAAAGTCATAAAGTGGAACAAGTGGCCAATATTGGTCGCGAACATACAGTACAGTGTCATTACCCAGAGTTTTCAGCTGATGTTTTTGCGGTTGAAATGACTCGACGATATTCAGTAAAGGAATAACAAAAATCTGTTCGCCCACAGACACACACATACCATCGACGATAGCCAATGTAAGCGGCAAATGAATAAAGAAGGCCGAGCCTTCGCCAGCATTGGATTCAATTTCAATGCGACCGCCAATCGATTCTATATTTCGACGTACTACATCCATTCCTACGCCCCGGCCTGATACGTCGGTAATGGCATCGGCTGTGGAAAAGCCAGGTTGAAATATTAACTGCCAAACGGCTGAATCTGGCATGTCGTCAGACACCGATAAACCGTTACTTCTCGCCTTATCTAAGATTTTCTCGCGATGAAGTCCACCACCATCATCAATAATACTAATAATGATGCTGCCCCCCTTTTGTTCAGCGCTTAAAATGACGGTGCCTGTTTCAGACTTGCCGTTACTTCTGCGCGCAGATGGGCTTTCAATACCATGGTCTATGCTGTTTCTCACTAAATGGGTTAGTGGGTCGACAAGCTTTTCAATTAGGCTCTTATCTATCTCGGTATTACCGCCTTGTAAGACAAGTTCAACTTTTTTGTCCAACTTACTTGCGAGATCGCGCACCAACCGCGGGAATCGATTAAATGTAGCGGTTAACGGCAGCATCCGCATCGACATTACAGATTCTTGAATTTCACGGGTGTTACGCTGAAGCTCATCAATAGCTAGTTGCAGTCGCTCACCTATTTGGCCATCAACTTCATGACCTATCATAGAAAGCATAGACTGAGTAATTACCAGTTCACCTACCAAGTTCACCATTGCATCTATTTTTGTGGTGTCGACTCGAATTGATACGGTCTCTCGAGAAGCCACCGGTTTAGCTTGCTGGTTAGCTTCAGAAGTACTTTTGGGCGCCGTGGGCGTAGGTTTGTTTGACAAAGGCTTCGGCGTGTTGCTCTCTGCAGCGCTTTCATCTTTAGGCGCGATTGAAGGCACTTTGTTTTCTGCGTTAACAGGTAGCTCAGCATCATCAAAAAAGCCGAAACCGTCGTCTTCATGCGCACTTGATTTGCTTTGAGGTTGAACGTCTTCTTCATCAAAAAATCCGAAGCTATCGTCTGATGTTTCGCTTACAACTGCACTTGGGTTTTGCACTGTGTCATCGTCGTCGAAAAAACCGAAACCGTCATCGTCTTCAGCCGTGGTGTGCGGCGACTTATCACCACTCGCACCGCTTTGTTCTTGTCCATCTATGGCAGCATTTAACACCGTAATTCGCTGGGCAATATCATCTTCAGGAACAGGAGATTGTTGTCGGTAGGCCGTGAGTGTTGCCTTTAGTACATCCAGCGTCTCTAGCAGTACATTGACTATTTCAGTGGTCACACTGAGTTCACCGTTGCGGGCTTTATCTAGCAAGTTCTCCATTACATGTGTAAGGTTCATCAATGCATCAAAGCCAAAAATACCGCTACCGCCTTTAATAGAATGTGCCGCACGGAAAATACTATTGAGTTCTTCTGGATCAGGGGCGTCAACATTTAGCCCCATCAGCAGCTGCTCCATATCGTCTAGGTGTTCTTCACTTTCCTCGAAGAACACGCTGTGAAACTGCTCAATATCGATGCTCATATTGAATCTTTCCGGAATAAAAAGAAAAAGGTGTGCTTATCCCAACACACGCTTGGTAACGTCTAGCAGTTTGTTGGGGTCAAAAGGTTTCACCATCCAGCCCGTTGCGCCCGCAGCTTTGCCTTTTGCTTTCATATCATCACCGGCCTCTGTGGTTAGCATAACAATTGGCGTTCTTGCGTAGCTTCCTAACCCTCGAAGACTTTTGACCAGCGTTAAGCCATCCATGCGCGGCATATTCTGATCAGTTAATACAAAATCAAAACTTTGACCTTGGCACTTATCCAACGCTTCTTGACCATCCTGGGCTGTAGTTATGTCATATCCAGCACTTTTTAGCGTCATTTCTACCATTTGACGAATCGAGACAGAATCGTCCACTACTAAAATACGTTTGCTCATATGCTCACCTCTCCTCATGTTGTCTAATGTGACAACGGTTTATTCCTTATTAAAAGCCTAGAACAACTCTACGTCGCCGGCCGCCATTGACGTGGCAGAAACCGGGTTGTGGTCATTTTTTCCTTTCGCGGCTAACCCTTTTTGATACTCGTTAAGTGATTGAATAAAGTCAGTTAGATTGTCTGGGTTAAGTGTTTCAAGCTTTTCAATCACAAATTTTATAATGTCTTGAGTGTATTCGATGTGCTGACCATTAATATCGCCAAACTGCATACCCCGAATGGCGTTATTGATCGCTTCATTAAGTTGCTGGCCAATATCTTCTATTTGTTTCGTTGTTTTTAGGTCTGCTTCCGTCTTTTTGATAATTTCTGACAAGCGTTCGCTAATATGATCTTTCGCATTCACTACCTGCGAAATATCTTGTGAAGCAACAAATTCGGCGGTATCAGTTAATTTATCTACAAGGTTTCGGATGTTCTCCACTTGCGTTTTTATCACATCGCTAAATTGCGTAGAGCGAGTTGATAGCGCGCGGACCTCGTCAGCAACTACCGCAAACCCTCTCCCCGCTTCACCCGCTCGCGCTGCTTCAATGGCTGCGTTTAGCGCCAATAAATTGGTTTGTGCAGCAATATCGTCAATACCACTTAGCGCGTCGATAACGGTTGGCATGGCTTGCTGAATTGTTTGCACTTGGCTCATAAGCTGTTGTGTTGAGGACGACATTTGCTCTGTAGATGAAATGAATTGCTTGAGTGTTGCGTCGGTTTCTTTGGCAAAAGAGCGCATTCTGTCTGGGTATGACAAGGTATGCGCTTCGTCAACATTTAGTAAATCTTCGATGCATTCAGACTGGTCAGCCTCTAACGCTTTAAGGCGGTTAAATGCTTCTGACAAGGTTACCACTGCATCGTCCTGAGTGGATTTAATAGCAGATAAGTTGGAGGCGCAGGTACTCAATGACGCCGCTACTTTTTGACCTAACGCTGAAATATTGCTGTCGTTGTGAAATGACGGCGTCTGCCGCTTCTGATGTACGCTATGTTGAACCTGATGGGGTTTAGACGATTGAAGGTATTGATGAACCAAAAGCCCTAGCAGGAAAGCGCTAAATGCCAGTGCGCTAAGTAAATCAGAAACGAATAAATACAAAATCCAAGACAATAAAAGCCCTACACACGCAATAATGCTCGCGTTTCTCATTTGCTTGGATGTATTCAAGCTTGAAGATACCTCGTTTACCGCCAACTTGCGTTCCTCTTTTCTTTCGCCACGTCCTTCACATTCACCAATGCAATGCTATTTTTGCTTACTAGGATGTTGTTTGTTAGAGCGTTGAGAAGACAGCGTTACGCCATTCGCCATCAAAACAATAAGCACTACTTTTGTCTAAGTTCGCTTATGGTTTTAAGCGTAGTACTCATTTTCAAAAGTTGACAAGAATGCGCCGACTTTTTTTGCAAATTCGATGACATAGCAACTATTTGGCTGTTTTTGATTGCCGTTCATTACAAGTTAATGAGCAGTTGCAGGTATGCTGATGCAATAACTTTTACGCTATAAGAGGAGCTAGTGAAAAAGTTCCATAATGTTGCAGGCAGGATTAAGGTAAAGCGTGACAGGTGTAACAACCAGCACACTTTTTGAAAATTGTAGCGCATCATCATTTTGCTGAGCAAAAGACAAATTATCACTTAAGGCATAATCTACACGACCACTTTTGACGAGACGCATACCGGTGTCGATGTCTTCAACAAACACTACACGTATGCCTGCATCGGTAAATTGTTGTGCAAACGCAGAATCTTCTTTTGTGCGCAGCAAGGCTACACTTTTACCAGTGAGTTCATCGAGTGATTGCCATACAAATGTACTTTCTTTAGCTAGGCGCACCAATCCAACGCTCACTTCGCTTTTGGACAAAACAATCGACTGCGACTTGATACTTTCATCGGCAGGATAAAAACTTGCACACCAATCACCAGAACGAATTATTGCCGCTGCTCGCCCAGGAGGTGCATACACAGGTCGCCATGTTATGTCGTCACTAAGGGCAGCTTTTCGCAACAGTTCAAAAGCGATACCGTTACTTGGCTCTTCAGAAGTTGTAAATGGCGGATACTCAATAGCAAGCACGTCAATTGTTTTTGCCCAACTCGCAATAGGCAGCAATAACAGCGCAACAATGATAGTAGGTAAGCAGGCTAATCGCATAAATAAGGTTGAGAGATATTAGGTAGGTAAAATAGTAGTAGAACGTTTGCGCTCTTGCATCTCAATGTTAAGGCTTCACCGCTAATTCTTCATAAAAACTTCAGCTTTTTTCCAGTAATTTTCATCTTTTCTACAGGTATTAAATACCAAGGACTCTTAGTCTTTGCTTCAAGTAACGAGCAGGTATACCACCTCGTTTTTTCGTCGTTAATGTAACCACAGATAACTTGAAATGGTGCCAACATGAAAATGCCTATACAACTATCAAACGCTATCTATTATCACGTCAGCAGAATCGGTTTCGTTGTACTCTTGTTTGTCGCCCTTTTCTTATTACTGAGTGCGTTCAAGGGGCACCTACCAACAGGAAAACAGTTTCGTACATCGGGTATATCACTTCACTGTCTAGAAAAAGCTGATCCTCTTAGCCAAAGGCTAAAAAAGAACACGACGCTTAAATGCTTATTTGGCTATGTTTAAGTGTTTGAAATGTAGTGGTTAAAAGGGCAAGGCTTTAATGATGGTGCGCAGACGGGATTGTAACGCGCCAGGCACTGGCACCGACACGGTCGGTGCTTTTAATACCGTAGAATCAAAAAAGCCCCGCTAATGCGAGGCTTTTAAGAATGGTGCCCAGAGGCGGGATCGAACCACCGACACGCGGATTTTCAATCCGCTGCTCTACCAACTGAGCTATCTGGGCGAAACTGGTTAGCGTTCTAGGTGTTTAGTACCTGTCCTGCTGTGGGTGCGTATTAAACGGTTTTCCCTCTAACAAGTCAACCGTTTTTCTCGCTTTTTTTTCGGTTTTATTACTGTTTGCGCATTGTTTAAGCAAAATATGCTTTTTTGCTTATTTTTCAGGCGGAACATAGCCTTCAATTGTAGGTTCTATGCCTTCAAACAGGTAAGCCGACATTTTTTCTTCCAAAAACGAACGCGCATTTGGGTCCATCATATTTAATTTGTGCTCGTTAATAAGCATGGTTTGCTTTTTTTGCCATTCTGCCCACGCTTCTTTCGAAATATTATCAAAAATACGTTTACCCAGTTCACCCGGGTAAAGTTGAAAGTCGAGGCCATCGGCTTCTTTTTGAAGCTTTTGACAAAATACGGTTCTTGCCATGGGTTATCCTTGAGGTTCTTATATCGGTTGTAGCTAGACTAGCTGTTTAATAATTTTGGTAGTGGGGGCAGCTAGCCCTACTTCAATAGGTTCATTAAGCATAAACCATTTTGAAGACATTTCTGCCACCTGCTTTGTTGGTGGAGAGTTTACCACGGCAACTACTGGGGTTATATCTAAATGAAAATGGCTAAAAGTGTGCCTGAAAGGTTCTAGCGGCTGCGTTTGAGCAACCTCTATGCCACGTAACGATAACGCCTTTATTCCTTCCTCGATGGTTGTGGTTTCTAAAAAGCCATACAGCCCACCCCACAAACCAGACGACGGTCGCTGCTCTAAGTAAACCTGTTGATTGAACTGCGCCACCATCATGAAGGTTTCTTTCACTGGCAGTACTTTTTTAGGCTTTTTACCCGGATAACTAGTTTGTTCGCCTTGCGCATAAGCAATACAGTCTGCCTGTAATGGACACTCGTCACACTTTGGTTTGCTGCGGGTGCACACCATAGCGCCTAAATCCATCATTACCTGGGTGTAGTTCGCGCACCGCGTTTCTGGCGTGTTTGCTTCAGCGACTTCCCACAGCGCATTTTCTACCGTTTTTTGTCCAGGCCAACCGGCAATTGCATAATACCGTGCCAAAACACGCTTTACGTTACCGTCTAAAATAGGATGTCGTTGATTTCGAGATAACGACAAAATTGCGCCCGCGGTAGAGCGCCCTATGCCGGGTAAAGCAATAACGTTTTCAATGTCATTGGGGAACTCGCCATTGTACTGGTCAACAAGCACCTTTGCTGCTTTGTGTAAGTTACGTGCACGGGCGTAATACCCTAAGCCGGTCCAATGGTGCAGCACGTCGTCTTGAGATGCATTTGCCAATTCAAATACGGTGGGGAACGACTGCATAAAACGTTCGAAATAGGGAATAACGGTTGCCACTTGGGTCTGCTGCAACATAATTTCTGAAATCCACACCTTGTACGGTGTGACATTCTGTTGCCAAGGCAAGTGCTTGCGTCCGTGCTCATCGAACCAAGTGAGAACACGTTGGGCAAAACTGCCACTATATTTAGAAGTCTGTTCACTCATATTTACTACCAGTAATGGACACTGCCATTACCTATTTATCTACTCAGTGATTTATAAAAAAACGCGCTATGGTAGCATGTACGCGAATACTATTTTGTTAAGGAGCCGGCGTGTCGGTATCAAAGCCCGTTTTGTATTTTCCTGGCACCTTGTGCGATGAACGCATATTTATGCCATTGTGGCATGCTCTGCCTGCTCATCAACGTCGATATGTTCCTCTTCAGTGGGCAGCATCAAAAGACGACATGCTAGCCTTAAGCAAAGACAGAATACTAGAAGGCGAAAAGGTTCACCTTATAGGGTATTCCATGGGTGGCTATATTGCAGCGCTCATTGCTCAACAACGCCCAGAATCGGTCGCCTCTCTTACGCTGATTGGTTATAACCCCAACGGGCTATCCAAAGAAGAAATAGCCAAACGCCAACAACTTACCGCTATGCTTAAAAAAGGGCAGTTTAAGACCGACAACGATGCTTATCTTGCGCGCTTTATTCATCCGTCACGCATCGATGATGAAAATGTTGCGGGTGTTGTAAAGTCTATGGCCCAAGATTTGGGAAAAACAACCTTACTCAACCATACAAATGCCACTACACCTAGAGAGAGTACGACTGACATTCTCGCTAAGATTAATGCACCTTTGGCATTTATCACTGCCCAGCAAGACAATATCGCGCCTGCTGAAGCCATTGCGCGCGTTTGCCAGCAAATCCCCGGGGCATCATTACATCCGCTTGAAAATACAGGTCATATGATACCCCTTGAGCAAACTGAAGCGTTAGCCGCTATTATTGCAAAGCAAATTAGCGATTAAAAATACAGCATTTTTGCCATTATGCCGTTGCATAAGCCGCGGGTAAGTGGATAATGCGCCACCAGAAAATTTGGTAAGAAAGGCATTGCAAATGAGGCAATTCAAAAGTCAGGCGGAAGCAGAAGCCGCCGGTGTATATGTAAGTAAGGTAAAAAGCTATGTAAAGCGTGAAGGCCGACTTACTAAAGGACAAGAAAAAGCGCTGGCTGACTATTGGCCAACGATGGGTATCGACTATGCTGACGCGCCTTTATCTTTGTCTGATGTGTTTGGTCGCACTGCACCTGTCGTTGTTGAAATTGGCTTTGGAATGGGCAAGTCATTAGTCGAAATGGCAGCCGCTTCACCGGATAAAGATTTTATCGGTATTGAAGTTCATCGCCCAGGTGTTGGTGCGTGTTTATCTGACGCAGGTGATCAAGGCGTGGAAAACTTGCGTGTGATGGAGCACGATGCTGTAGAAGTGCTTAAGAACATGATCCCAGATGCTAGCTTGTCTCGCTTACAGCTCTTTTTTCCAGACCCTTGGCATAAAAAACGCCACCACAAGCGCCGTATAGTGCAATCTGAATTTGCTGAACTTGTTCGCACCAAGCTTGCTATTGGCGGCTGTTTTCACATGGCCACTGATTGGGAAGCGTACGCTGAACACATGGCCGAAGTTATGAACAACGCACCTGGCTACACCAATACTGCTGAAGAAGGCGATTATGTTCCGCGACCTGAGTACCGCCCTATCACTAAATTCGAAACGCGTGGTCAAAAGCTCGGGCATGGTGTATGGGATCTAATTTACGAGCGCACTAAGTAATGATTCTATCTCCTCAAAGCCAGCTACTCGAGCGTAATATCACTTTGTTTGACGAAGGTCAGTGGGCCTTTATCAACCCGTCAGATGCTTATTTTCTAGATGGATTGAAGTCGAAAACGGTAACCGTTATTCATCAATATTTTGATATATTCTCGGAATGCGTAAGAGTTATTCCTTCGGTGTCATTCGACAGCAGAGATATTGCCGAAGACGGTTTTGAGGTAGTGCAGAAAGTTGGCAGTCACACTCATATTTTTACGCCTTTTGTAAAACAAGAAAATTCCCACACCGATGTCATGCTTTTCTTACCCAAAGCAAAAACTCACTTTCAAATGTTGTTGCGAATGGCAGCAGGAATGGTAGGCCAAAACGGGCGTATCCATGTTGTAGGTGAAAATAAAGGTGGAATTAAGAGTGCTGCTAAATTAATGCAGCAATACGGGGCGACACAGAAAGTAGATTCGGCGCGTCATTGCAGTCTTATCACACTTATTGTTGAGCAAGCGCATTTAGCTTTCGATCCAAAAGACTGGACCCATTTCAACGACTATCACGTTGAAGGTACCAACTGGGAAGTGGCCGCGATGCCAGGCGTATTTAGCTACAAAGAGTTAGATGCAGGTACTGAGTTGTTACTAGAGAAGTTAACGCATAGTCTAAGTGGTAATGTATTAGATTTTGCGTGTGGTGCTGGCGTAATAGCAAGCTACTTAATGTTGAAATATCCTCACCTGAAACTGCATTTAACCGATGTCAGTGCCCTTGCTATATACTGTAGCGCGCTAACGCTCAAAGAAAACGGATTAGCAGCA
This sequence comes from Alteromonas sp. 009811495, assembly GCF_028865455.1. Lineage (NCBI taxonomy): Bacteria > Pseudomonadati > Pseudomonadota > Gammaproteobacteria > Alteromonadales > Alteromonadaceae > Alteromonas > Alteromonas sp. 009811495. The sequence goes on along the minus strand of NZ_CP113972.1, from coordinate 292,662 downwards.
ACCTTGTATGGTGCTGATGGGCTACATGGGTTTACTCAGAAAGTACAACACATTGTAACCAACCCACCATTCCACACGGGTATTAAGACAGATTACACTATTACAAAGCGTTTTATCGCGGATGCTAAAGCAATTTTGTCATCACAAGGCACATTACAAATGGTCGCTAATCGTTTTTTACCTTACCCAGGGTTATTGTCTGAGCACTTTCAAACTGTTTATACCACGGCACAAACCTCACAATTTTCTGTATATCAAGCAGCATAGCCGTTAAAAAACGGTTATGCTTGTGCTAATTTAGCTTATCTGCATACAGCGATTGCGCCACCATCTTTGCTTCACATGTGTGGCGTCCCAGCATCTTTTCGATTGATTTAACACGGTTTTGCTAGTGCTCTGCACTTATTGCACTAAGGGGATTACCTGTGAATATTGTATTTGCGATTTCAGAAGTAGAAGAGTTAGTTAAAACAGGTGGCCTTGCTGATGTAGGCAAGGCACTTCCTTTGGCACTTCACGCATTGGGCGAAAGCGTTAGTATTGTTATGCCCTACTACAAAGTGCTAGCTGAACAATTTGACCTTGCGTGTGTGACTGAAAAACAAACACTGTTTACCGAAGGTCAGGTTTATCAGTTTGATATTCGCTACATGCAATGGCACGACATCCCTGTGTATTTTGTAGATTCACCAGAGCACTTTATGCGAGATGGCTTGTACTCAAATGCCTACGATGCCTATGATGACAATGGTGAACGCTTTAGCTTTTTCAGTGGCGCGGTATTACAAACATTACAAGCGATTGATAAAAAGCCGGATATTATCCATTGCCACGATTGGCATACGGCAATGCTGCCTTTCTTGTTAGCGCATGATAAATCTGGTTTTTACGCTAATACTAAAACGGTCTTTACAATTCACAACGCTGCATTTCAAGGGGTTCACAGACTAGACGAGATCCCCTTCTTGCGTCACCACCCAAATATTCTTGCTCAGGTGCATGGCGGCTATATCAATATGCTACAAAGTGGGATTGAATTTGCGAGTAAGGTGACAACAGTAAGCCCTAACTATGCGAGAGAACTATTGACCGATTTGGGTAGCCACGGCTTACATGAACGATTAGTCAGTCGCACGAATGACTTAAGTGGCATCTTGAACGGCTGTGATTATACGCAGTGGAACCCGCAAACGGACAAATACTTACCTGAGCACTACAGCGCTGAAAATTTGCACCCAAAATCAACCTGTAAGCGCGTGCTTCAAGAAAAGTCTAACTTACCACAGCAACCTTCAGTGCCGCTTATTGGCATGGTTTGTCGACTTACTGAACAAAAGGGCTTTGGTTATATCCTGCCTATTTTAGATGAGTTGGTAAAACACAACTTACAAATGGTTATTGTAGGTACGGGCGACCCTAAAGTGTGTATGGATTTAGGTGAATTTGCACAACAACATCCTACTCAGTTTGCCTTTATTAATGGCTTTAGTTCAGAACACGCGCATTTAGTTGAAGCGGGCGCTGACTTTTTCTTAATGCCTTCACAATTTGAGCCTTGCGGACTAAATCAAATGTACAGTTTAGCCTACGGCACGGTTCCTATTGTACGTTCAGTAGGTGGCCTCAAAGATACGGTTATTGATCACTCACATACCGATGGTACGGGTTTTGTGTTTGATGACCCTACACCTTGTGCACTGTTATCATGTATTCGCCGTGCCCTGCTAGCCTTTTACGAAGACCCTGCGGCCTTTAGAGCCATGCAAATACGGGGAATGAATACCCGATTCACTTGGGAATCAGCAGCACAGAGCTACCAAGCATTGTACAAATCGGCCGTATAGTTACACTGGCGCTTTTTGGCAGCGAGGATCCGCGCTTGTTTATCAACTTAATTTAGACAAGCCGAAACATTAATTATTGTTTATACGCATCTTTCTTTTTGCGCAATTATGCGCCACTATTAATTTAATAAAGATGCGAATGGATAACACGCAAAACAAATATGACGGGAAAGGCAGTTAAGTTTTCAATTCGTAGCCTATTTTTGTGGGTGGTAATGTCGATCGCCGCGTTCTCGCTTACCGTGCTTTCCGGCTTGTCTATCTATACCCAAATCAAAACATACCGTCATGAATTAGAATCTAACGCTATCATGCTAGCCAAACTTGTTGCTCGCAGTTCGGCCAGCTACTTATATGATGAAACCCCAGAACGTATAGAACTAGCCCTTAAAAATCTCAGCGCGACCGAACACGTATTGAATGCACATGTTTATCGCGTAGACAATTCGGGCGCTGCGCCAGAAATTTTTTCTTCTTATAACCGCGAAGGTCAGTTACTACTAGGCGGCAAGGAAAACCAGCTACCTGCCCTATTTTTAAACCCTAGCTTGGCAGACTCTGGTCATTACCTAGAGCTTAGTACCAAAGTATTCGACGAAGAGACCAATATCCAACTAGGGTGGGTTTACTTACGAGTATCGTCAGACAATTTTAATCAGCTGGTTGGCAAGTCAATATGGTTAAACCTGATAGTGGCATTGGTTCTTCTTGGAGTAAGCTTCTATTCAGCGGTGCGTATGCAGCGCGTGGTAACGGGGCCAGTTGAAGAGATTGCCAGTTTTCTTCAACGCACTTCACGCCAGCGAGATTACTCTGCAAGGGCAGAAGGCTCAGCCATTCACGAGCTCGACATACTCGCCGATGCTGTTAATGTCATGCTACTGCGAATGCAAGAATATATGCAAAAGCAACGGCAAGCCGAAGAGCAGCATAGAAAGCTCAATGCGAGCTTGGAAGATATGGTAAACCATAGAACTACGGCACTGAAAGACGCGAACCAAGAGCTCATTCAGACTCTAGAAAAACTGCATCAATTCCAACGCCAAATTGTACAAAACGAGAAAATGGCGTCGCTTGGTGACATGGTGGCAGGTGTTGCCCACGAGGTAAATACACCGATTGGTTTGGGTGTTACTGCATCGACTATGATGCTCGACCGCTTGGCTGTTATTCAAAAAGACTTTGAAAATAAAACATTGAAAGCCAGCGCGATGAAGCGCTTTTTAGATGAGAGTAACGAAAATCTCAATATTATTTATCGAAACTTAAACCGCGCAGCCGAATTAATATCTAGCTTTAAGCAAGTAGCGGTAGATCAAACCTCGGAGTCGAGTCGAAGTTTTTGCGTTGCACAGCTAGTTAATGAGATACTATTGTCATTACAGCCTCGACTAAAAAAATTAAAACACAACATCAACGTCGATTGCGACCCTACCCTTAGCGTTGAAACGAAGGCTGGCCCGATAAATCAGATCCTGATTAACCTAATTATGAATTCGGTTATTCACGGTTTTGAAAACATAGAAGAAGGTGCGATTGATATTCGCGCCGAAATGGTTAGCAGTAATAAATTAAAACTAGTTTATACCGATAACGGAAAAGGTATTTCACCGGAAATTCGCAAGCGGATCTTTGACCCCTTTGTCACCACTAAGCGTGGACAAGGTGGCTCAGGTTTAGGAATGCATTTGGTATACAACTTGGTGACACAGGCTTTAAATGGGTCTATCTCTATCACCAGTGAAGAAGGCAAAGGCGTGGAATTTGTTATTATTTTCCCTGTCGCTAATGCCAAGACATCTGATTAGTTGTATAAAGTATGAACTTTTCTTGAAATTTATTGGCTAACCCCAATACCTTAACAATAAGAATATTCACAAGTTGCTTGCAATCAAGTACATGAATATTAGAATTTAACCAGTTAGTTGCTTAAATCGTATTTTAGAAAGAGTGTAGAACACCATGCAGACGCCAAATGTGTTAATCGTAGAAGATGAAGTGGTCACCCGTACCACGCTTAAAAGTTTGTTTGAAGCGGAAGGGTACAATGTATTTGAAGCTGAAAATGGTGATCAGATGCATGATTTCTTCGAAAATCACGCTATCAATTTGGTAATCATGGACATCAACTTGCCAGGTAAGAATGGCCTAATTTTGGCACGTGAAGTACGTGACCGCAAAAATGTAGGTTTGATTTTCTTAACGGGCCGCGACAATGATGTAGACCGTATCTTAGGCCTAGAGATTGGTGCTGACGACTATTTAACCAAGCCGTTTAACCCTCGCGAACTTACGATCCGTGCACGTAACCTATTGTCTCGTACAACTAACTCTTCAGAAGATGACGATTTACCAAGCCGCGTGAGCTTTAATGGCTGGACACTAGACGGCGATAGCCGCTCGTTAATCTCACCAAATGGTAAAGAGTTCCGTTTGCCACGTAGTGAGTTTAGAGCGCTACACTTGTTCTTAAGTAATCCAGGCAAGATTTTAACGCGTGAACAACTTATTATGGAAATGACAGGCCGCGAGCTTCGCCCGAATGACCGTACAGTAGACGTAACTATCCGTCGTATCCGTAAGCACTTCGAGTCAGATCCTACTGATGAAGAGTTGATTGTTACTATTCACGGTGAAGGTTACCGTTTCTGTGGACAAGTTGACGGTTAATTACCAACAACGTTCCGATTAAATAGAAAAGCCGCTACTGTGTAGCGGCTTTTTTTTGCGTTATTGCAGCGCGTATTTAAGATTTTGCGTTGAACGTTAAAGCATAAGTATAACGCTTCTGTTCTAGCAAGAAGGCTTTATGCGTACTTGGGCTCCATGAGTCATCGCCGCCCACGCCCATATGTGCATGGTCGATATACACAAATACACAGTCTTGCTTAACCAAGTCACTGGTATGTTTCGCATTGTCTAACTGGGCTTGGCCATATTCGCTGACACTAAAATGAAAGTCACCCGTTACATTGAGGCAGCCAACTGAAAGCGCTCGACAGTCACAACGTAGCCCATTATCAGAAGGAAATATATAATGGGTTTGCATGTCGTTAAGCGCTAGTTTGTACTCACCAAAACGCGCACTGGCAAGTCTATCTGGGTAGTTTTCATGAGGCCCTAATCCTTGCCACCTTACCTGCATGTGTTCGCTTTCACCGTCAATAACACCGTTATCTAAATATGCGAAGACAGCTGGCACTGCGGCTTGCATGCCAATTCGAGGCATAGGTGGAACACTATCATCAAGTAGAACCTCGACTGAAATAGTAAGCTGTGCCGCTGAGTTGATGGTATAGATCCACTTGGTTGCTGCCATTACCTTTTCATCAAAGCGGTATTCGAATAACGACGTTATACGCACATCTTCCGCGCCTTGCTGCACATCAACACTGGTACAAATGCGGTTCCATTGACCGATACCTGCACGGCGCCAGCGCGACTCCCATGCGTTTGGATCAGGATTATCCACCTCACTCACACCGATATCATTGTCTAATGGCGCACGAAAGAAACTATCTTCAAAGGGAGCGCTAAGCGTTTCAATGCCGTTGTTTAACCACGACGTTAGTAAACCGCTTTTGCTGTTAAAACTAAAACTGTTGCCCTGTGTTTCTATGCTTACAACAGCATCATTTACATTAATCGCGAAGTCGTTTGTGGTTTCGGCTGCATTTCCACGCTTGAATGCCACTATTCCAGCCCTATTAGCCAATGACACTTGAGCGGTATCCATAACATGATTGGCCTGTGCCCATGCACAGTCGTTTACCAGTACCACATCAATATTGAGATGATAAATTGCACCAGCAACATAAACAAAGTTTGGCGTAATGGATAGACGAGTACTGGACTGCGGCGCAATAACAAGCGCAGACTCACCCTCTTGTATTACTTTGCCGTTTTCCAATATTTGCCAACGTGCTAGTTCGTTGTCAGTTTGTCTAAACAAATAGTCACTGCTAACTTTTAGGTCTATCGTGTCACTTTGGTTAAGCAATTCAACACTTAAGTGCTGCTGGCAGAACTTCGCCTCATACAAATGGGGATGTGGTGTTCTATCAGGAAATAGCAAACCATTGATACAAAACTGCCTGTCATTTTCTGTATCACCAAAGTCACCACCGTACGCCCAATACGCTTTTCCATCGTCAGTGTGCTTTGTCAGGCCTTGATCTACCCAATCCCAGATAAATCCACCTTGAAGACGCGGATAGTCTTTAAAGGCTTTCCAGTACTCATCAAAGCTACCTAAACTGTTACCCATCGCATGGGCGTATTCACATAATATGACTGGGCGGTGCTCACCGGGCATCGACAACCACTTTTTGATAGACCATTTAGGTACAGCATCGTCTTTTACGTCAGTATCAACACGTGCATACATGGGGGCGATAATATCTGTGGCTGTGGTGTCAGCACCACCACCTTCGTATTGCACTACGCGTGACTTATCGAAAGACTTTGCCCACCCATACATAGCATCATGGGTAGGGCCGTGGCCGCATTCGTTACCCAATGACCAAATGATGATACTCGCGTGGTTTTTATCGCGCTCTACCATTTGTGTGAATCGCGCCATATAAGCGCCAGCCCAAAGTGGATCACGTGATATACGTCCCATAGGAAACATACCGTGGGTTTCGATATTGGCTTCATCTACAACATATAAACCGTATTCGTCACATAACTCATACCAGCGAGGATGATTAGGGTAATGCGCTGTACGTACTGCGTTAAAGTTGTTCTGTTTCAGCAGCTTGATATCTTGTAGCATGTCCTCTTCATTGATGGCATGCCCTTTGGTTTGATGATGTTCATGGCGGTTCACACCGCGAATAAGAATAGCTTTGCCATTGACTAAGAGCTGACCATCCTTCATTTGTACATTTCTAAAGCCAATGTTGTACGCTTCAAGGTCGACAATGTTGTCGCTATCATCAAATAACGATACCACGATGCGATAAAGATACGGTGTTTCTGCCGTCCAATGCTTGGGTTCACTAACCGTTAGGTGCTGGAACACCACGTCATCCCACCCGCCTTTCTCATCAATACGCTTGTTATTCGTACCGGTTATCACCTGTTCCGTTACCGGCTTGCCCGCATCAAATAGTTGAATGCCCACTTTGTAATTACTAGGTGCTTTAATGGCGGTACGAACTGAAACCGCACCATCGCGATAGCATGCATCAAGGGAAGGCGTTACAAACACATCTTGAATATGATGATGTGGTTTAGCGACCAAGTTTACATCGCGAAAAATGCCGCTTAGCCACCACATATCTTGATCTTCAAGGTAACTACCATCTGACCAACGTATCACCATAACCGCAATACGGTTTTCTCCTTCAACTAATAAATCAGATAAGTCGAATTCCGCTGGCAACCTACTATCTTGCGAATACCCCACATAGCTGCCGTTGCACCATAAATGAAATGCACTATTCACGCCTTCAAACACAATATGATTGCGCTTTGCTAAACCTGCTTTGGTCATGCTGAAAGTTGTGCGATAACACCCAGTAGGATTTTCACTGGGCACCATAGGTGGATTTACCGCAAAAGGATATTTCACATTGCAGTATATGGGCTTGTCGTAGCCCTGCAGCTGCCAATTTGACGGCACTTGGATGCGTTGCCACAACGCAGACTCCGTGTCGGGTATCGCCTTTTCAATTAAGCTTTCTGTCACGCATTGTGGGGCATCGAAAAGGAGAAAGTCCCATTCACCGTTTAAACTTCGCTTTTGTGCGTTGACGTTGTGAAGCGCATCTTCCAATGACGTAAATCCATTATGAGGGCTATGGGCGTTTACTCGGTTACGTTGGAAAACCACAGGATTTTGCCAATCGTTTTGTGAGACGATTTGCGCGACGGTAGTCATAGTGTGTCCTTTTGCAATTCAATAGTGTGAAATATAGCTAAATTCTATTGATTCCATTATGCTCTATTCTTTCAACTGTTTATCCAAAACTATCATTTTACAATTATGCAACCTTCGTTTTCAGATGTAGTAAACATAGGCCCATATTGCATAGAGCGCTTCATAGATAACAGCAACGCGCCTGAAATTAGCGATTTACACATTGAGCTAGCAGGTTGCTCAAATTTATCAGGCGACTATGTAGTAGGCCGTGTTGCGCCGCCCAATCACACACTTTTTTACTCGCTCAAAGGCAGTGGTGTTTTTCGAACTCCATCAGGCATATTCGAACTACACGCGGGAGAGTTGATCGTATTGCCTGCTAAACAAAGCTTTGAAGTGAGTATTGTGAGTGATAGCTGGGATATTATTTGGCTTAATTTGGCAGATTCACCGATGTGGAAAGCACTGCCAAGAAGACAAGCAAAGGTCGTGAAACATGCCAATTTAGACGGCCTACATTTCGCTATGGAATTGCTGTATTTAGAGCGCGATAAAACCAACAGGCAAGCGGCAATGGCAATTGTTTCGCGCTATCTTAGAAAGATAATAGAAACAGAAATATTCAGTGAAAGAAATACTCGCGCTCACACTCTGGGGAAAAAAGAGGTACACACCAACCGACTGAATGCGCTTTTTGCCAATGTTGATAAACAACTACAGTTTGAATGGAGCGTTGAGAGCCTGAGTGAAAAAGCACATTATTCTGCGCCACACCTTCATAGGCTGTGTGTAGAAGCTTATGGCAGAAGCCCGATGCAACACGTGATATTTTTGCGTATGCAAAGGGCTAAGAACTTACTTAAAAACACCCAGTGGCCGGTGTCTTATATTGCAAATTATGTGGGTTATGCCAACGTCTTTGTATTTTCAAAACGCTTCAAGAAATCAGTTGGCATGTCTCCTAGACAATACAGAACAAAGGTGGATTAACTTCCAGCTATCTTCATCTGATTAATGAGGACAGAACCCGTTTGCACGCTACCACGCACATCTTTTTCAGCACCAATAGCCACAATACCGCTGAACATGTCTTTTAAGTTGCCCGCTATTGTGACTTCGTGTACAGGGTATTGAATAACACCGTTTTCTACCCAGAAACCTGCAGCGCCACGAGAGTAGTCACCGGTTACCCCATTTACGCCTTGCCCCATCAATTCGGTTACTAGAAGCCCTGTACCCATTTCTCTTAACAGGTCTTGATCAGAATGACCGGTGTCTCCTACAAGCCAATTATGGATACCACCAGCGTGACCGTTCGATTTAGTATTGAGTTTTCGCGACGAATACGTGGTGTACAAATACGTAGCAAGTTGCCCCGCATCAACAATAGTCATATCAGAGCATGCCACACCTTCGTTGTCGAAGCTTGAGCTTGCAAGGCCAGACTTAATAAACGGGCGCTCTTCAATATTGAGCCATTGTGGGAAGATTTGCTTGCCTAAACTATCTAATAAGAAGCTAGAGCGACGATAGAGGCTACCACCACTTATTGCACCAACGTAATGCCCAAACAAACTTGACGCTACATCGCGATGTAAAATAACAGGCACGTTAGCCGTGTTTATTTTTCTTGCCCCTAAACGCTCTACCGTTGCTTTGGCGGCTTCTTCACCAACCAATGCGGCCGATTTGAGCAAAGGTGCCTGACGATTAACAGTGTAGGCGTAGTCGCGCTGCATATCGTTGTCTTGCGAACCAATGACCATGCAACTTAGCGAGTAGCGTGAACTTGGATACCCAGCATTAATACCGTGGGTATTACCGTAAACTCGCATACCAAGGTTGGCGTTATACGAGGCGCCGTCAGAGTTCGTGATACGCGGATCGTAGTTCATTGCCGCCGTTTCGGCCTCAATGGCCAATTCAATGGCCTTTTGCGTGTCTAATTCCTGAGGGTGATAAAGGTCTAAATCAGGAAACTCTGTGGCAATAAGTTCGGCATCCGCCAAACCAGTGCAAGGATCTTCACTGGTATAGCGCGCAATATCTACGGCTTTTTCTACAGCTAATGTTAATGCTGCTTTGCTTAAATCCGCTGTTGATGCACTGCCCTTCCGCTTACCCACATACACGCTAATGCCCAAGCCACCATCATTGGTAAACTCAACATTTTCAACCTCTTGCATACGTGAAGACACCGCAATGCCTTGTACTTTAGACATACTGGCTTCGGCTTGTGTTGCCCCTTTTGAAAGGGCTAATTTCAGTACATCATCTACGACATTTTGAATGTCGGCTAACTGCTGCTCAATTTGCATAGTAAGTTTCGCTGTCTTAATTCGACTGTGATAGTTACAATTTAGCTAAAGTGTAACACTAATGAGTTTGAAATGAGTGATCAGAAATACAATTCGCCTGAAGATCCTTACTTCGAAGATGCGCAAGCGGATGAGTTCGAGGAAGAAGACTTTGTCAGTAAATCAGAGCTAAAACGTCAGGCTAAAGAACTGCACAAGCTAGGTGAAACCCTAGTGAATCTAACCGATGCGCACATCGCAACCATTCCCATGGACGAGGAATTAGCTGATGCGGTTGCTATTGCGCGCAAGGTTAACAAGAAAAAAGATGGCTACCGCAGACAATTGCAGTTCATCGGTAAAGTACTTCGCCAGCGCGATACCGCGCCAATTGAAGAAGCTCTTGCGAAAATAACCCATCAGCATCAAGCGGCTAACGCGGCATTTCACGCGCTAGAAAAAGCGCGAGAAGCGGTTATCGAGCAAGGCGACCCAGCAATTCAGAAACTGATTGAAGCTCACCCTGAGCTAGATAGGCAAAAGTTGCGTCAATTTCACCGCCAAATTAAAAAAGAGCGTGAAAAAAATGCGCCGCCAAAAGCGTTTAGAGAATTATTCCAGTATTTAAAAGACGTAGTACACGAAGAGTAATTATCAAGACGGCATGCGCCATTCTGCAGCGTATGCCGTTTCTCTTAAACTGAACCTTGTCTAAAGCCACAAGAATTTAAATTTTTTTCTTTTGCGCCCCGCACATTTGCAGATAACTGCTACGCTTAAAATAAAGAGACATTCTTTAAGGAATACGTAGTTGCTGCCGCCTTCCAATTCGCTTACAGCCCGAATTGTTTCACTTATTTTTGTCATTTTCACTACGGTCTATGTCATTGCCTATTACTTTGCCAGTGACTACGTTTACACAACTCGATTGAACCTCTCAGAACAGAACCTGAGTCAGCAAGTACAAATAATTAGTGAGCGCACCTTGTCGTATTTTGATAGAGACCAAAAGCTCATTGAAATTGGTTTGGAAAAAGGGGTGTATCAGCAATGGATGCGAAATGCGAATGATGAGGCGTTGAGTGAGCAGGCTATAAATGAGCTCAGAGTGGTATGCCGTCTTGTAGATTGCTTTGGTTGGTTCTTAGTGTCTGACGACTTCAGAAGTGGTTTCTCGTTTAACCAACAAGATGGACATTATATTGCTGATCAACTACTTCCAGAAGACGAAATATGGTACCGCCCAATTATAGATTCAGGCAAAAACTTCATTATCGACTCTAGCTTTGAAGCGAAAACGCAAGTGAACGGCGTATTTTTAGACTATGTCGTTAGAGAAGATGAAACGTTACTTGGGCTGGTGGGTACTTATGCTAAAGCTACCGACGTTTATGATTACCTGCTTTCACAGCAAGAGCAAACCACAACAAACCTGATAGTAGATGACAGAAATGTTGTAAGAGTCAGCGCTTCTCACAACGGGGAAGACCCAGTCAATCAATTTGCCAATGAAAACTGGTCTGGCGTATTTTCAAGTGAAGTAATCGACTCGCTCAAGCATTTCGCGAAAAATAGAGATACACGCACTCACCTTTTCACTCTCACCATTAATGACCATGAATATTTGGCAGCCTTTAAATATATTGAGCAAGTAGAATGGTATGCCGTCAGCCTTTATTCGCTATCGGGTTCTAACGGAGACTTTGCATTAGTCGCGGCAACCGCCGTATCCATCGCCATTCTCCTGTTCTTTGTGGCCATTACCGCATTAGTGCTTAATATGCAGGTGGTGCGCCCTCTGAATCATCTTAACAGCGTAGTAAATGCCATAGATAACGGGGATTTCAGTGTAAAAGCTGGAAAGGTTGGTACTGATGTCATACAAAACTTGGCAACACACATTGATATGATGACAGATACTATCGCCGAGCAATTCAAATCGCTGAGGATGTCGAATACGGCGTTACAGAAGGCCAGAGTGGATGCAGATCAAGCCAACAAAGCCAAATCAGAGTTTTTGTCTAACATGAGTCACGAAATTCGCACACCAATGAATGGCGTACTAGGCATACTACAGATTCTAGAAAAGAGTGACCTGCCCCAAGCATCTCGCGAATTAGTTTACAAAGCCACCTATTCAGCAGACGCCTTACTAGTCATCATCAACGATATTCTCGACTTTTCAAAAATTGAAGCCAATAAACTCACCTTAGAAAGTCGCCCTTTTTCAATGCGTGAAGTTGTTGACAATGTGGTGTCAGACTTAAGCCTTAATGTTGAAAAAAAGGGCATCAGCCTTAGCGTTGATATAAACGCAGATTTCGAAGATGGTTGGCAAGGTGACTATGTACGTGTACGCCAAATTTTGCTCAACCTAGCATCAAATGCTGTTAAGTTCACTGAAACAGGTGGTGTTAGAATAGCGCTTGATATGTTTCATGTAGACGAAAAAACGGTCGTTGTTATGGCTGTTTCCGACTCGGGCATTGGCATGAGCACAGAAGCTCAGCAGCGGATATTTGACCGATTTACGCAAGCCGATACTTCAACGACAAGAAAATACGGCGGTACAGGCCTTGGCATGGCCATAACCGTAAGCTTAATTGCCCTAATGGACGGCACCATTGAAGTAAATAGTATTGAAAACAAAGGCACTACTGTTACTGTCAGCTTGCCCCTTGAACAAGTTTCGCTGAGTGAAAACCTACAACAGCCCGTGCACGATGAAACGTTAGACCTGTCTGGTAAACGAATTTTGGTTGCAGAGGACAACGATATAAATCAAACCATCATCGCCTCTATGCTGGAAGACACAAACGCAAAATTGATTTTTGCGAAAAATGGCGAAATTGCAGTCGAAGCCTTTAGAAAGTACTCGTTTGACGCAGTTCTCATGGACATTCAAATGCCCGTAATGGATGGTATTGAAGCCTTTTCGTTGATAAAAGAGATTAGCCCCAACGTGCCTATTTGGGCACTTACTGCCAATGTAATGAAAGAAGAAGTCGAATACTACACTAAACTTGGCTTTACAGGGCATATAGGCAAGCCCATTAACTTAAAGTATTTACACCTTGTATTAAGTGAACTTGCCAAGTGAGCGTTTGGCATTACAATGAGAGTAAGCCCAAAGTACGGTATTACGTTGAAACGAGCATTGTCAGCACGCTTTAGCGCAAAAACCAGTGTTAAGTAGTCGCGGTTTAAGCGAGAGCATTATGAAGATATTCTCAAACCCAAACGCCAAACTCAAAAGTAAATATGGTCAATATCATATTGCTGCGTTGGGGAACATTGTAGGCGTATCAGCTGAAGGCATAGCAGATACCGAGGCAATCGCTCGTTATGGGCGGGATATGATGGATGTTATTAATCAGTTTGGCGGCGAGCGGTGGGCGTTTTTAGGGTTTCTCCATGGCTCAGCCCTACTTACCAAAGGTGGCGAACTGGAACTGCAAAAATCAATAGAGTGGCGAGTGAGTAAAGGTATGACACTTGGCGCGCTCGTCATTGGCGAAACCACTATACAGTCTATGGTTGAGGCGCAATTTAGCCGCATATACCAGCGGGCTGGTGTTGAGCTTGGTGTGTTTTGTGATGAAGATGACGCTATGGTCTGGCTGGCAGAGCGAGGCTTCAAATCGTCTTAAATACCCAGAGTCTTACTAAGTTGTTCACTTTATCTTTTGTGCGCAAGCACATGAGAAAAGCAGGATTATTTCTCTTACTCACTTTTGTTTACTGCGCACCGAGTATAGCCAATCAAGAGGTCATTACCTTTGCCGTAAACCCCTCCTCCGCCAAGCAACAAGAGGTTTATCACCTGCTCGCGCAGCGCTTTGAAGCACAGAATCCTCATATCAAAGTGCGAGTATCTTCCCAGTCTCTAGAGTCTCATAAAGTTCGCATACTTAATTATCTCAAGGGTAAAGAGTTAGAAATTGATGTACTGCTTGCCTATGGTGGCACGCAACTTCACAGCTTAATAGACAGTAAGAAAATCACACCACTTGCGTCGTTATGGTTAGAGCATAACTTGGATGCACGCTTTTCAGCACCGATAAAAGAGCTGGTAAGTAAAGAGAGCATGCCTTATGCGATTCCTATGGCTTACTACCAATGGGGCTTTTATTACCGCAAGTCACTTTTTAACAGGCTTGGTTTAACAGTTCCTAATGATTGGCCAACATTTATTGCGCTTGTTAACACGCTTGATGAAAAACACATAACGCCTCTTAATTTTAGTGGTGGCTCATCGTGGTCAACATTAGGCTGGTTCGATTATTTGTCTTTGCGACTGCTTGGACGAGAGAAGTACTTAGCACTCGTTAGAGGTGAGCTATCATTTACCACACCCGAAGTAAGAGATGTATTTGTTCACTGGCAGCAGCTTATTGAGCACAAGGCGTTTGATAGCGCACACGCTGAAATGACGTGGTCTGAAATATTACCGTTTTTCTATAGAGAGCGAATTGCCATGATGTTAAACGGTAATTTCTTTCTTGCGCACGTTCCTGATACTATTCGCAGCGATGTAGGCTTTTTTCCCTTCCCCACAATTAATCCAGAACTTCCCCGTTATGAGAGCGCGCCTACCGACGTAGCGGTACTTACGACCACCGGTGCTAGTAAACCTGCTGCCCATAAATTTATGGTGTTTCTTGCGACGTTAGAAGCGCAAACGATGTTGGCCGATTATGTGGGGAAAATAGCGACTCACTTAGACTATGACGCAGAGCCCCGTTTTCTCCTCGGCATTGGTAAGACGCATCTGCAAAATTCAGATGGGTTGGTTCAGTATTTCGACCGAGAGGCAAGTGACGCATTCAGTAACGGCGCAGCAGCGCTTTTTGTAGCGTTTATTAAAGAAGAGCTTTCTGTTGATTTACTCATTGCCAAATTGGAAGCGATGCGCACTCAAACGCACATAAAAAAAGCCCCTGACAGTGTTGTACCATCAGGGGCGTTTGATTCAATGAACAAGGCAAAAGGCCCTGATTAAGCAGTACCACCTACGGTCAGTTCGTCGATTTTTAATGTGGGCTGACCAACGCCAACTGGCACGCTCTGACCATCTTTACCACAAACACCTACCCCTTTATCAAGGGCAGTATCGTTTCCGATCATTGATATTTTCTGCATTACTTCAGGACCATTACCGATAAGGGTTGCCCCTTTCACTGGTGCGGTAATCTTCCCGTTTTCAATCAAATAGGCTTCTGCACTCGAGAACACAAATTTGCCTGAGGTGATATCAACCTGTCCACCTGCGAAATTAGGCGCATAAATGCCTTTGTCGATAGACGCTATAATTTCTTGTGGGTCGTATTGCCCATCTAACATGTACGTATTGGTCATTCGCGGCATGGGTAAGTGTGCATATGACTCCCGACGACCATTTCCTGTTGGCGCTACCCCCATCAACTTGGCATTGTGCTTATCTTGCATATAGCCTTTAAGGATACCGTCTTCAATAAGCACATTGTGCGCTGTGGGTGTGCCTTCATCGTCTACCGAAAGAGAGCCACGTCTGTCATGTAATGTACCGTCATCAACAACTGTTACCCCTTTTGCGGCAACACGTTGACCGATACGCCCTGAGAATGTCGAGGCACCTTTACGGTTAAAATCGCCTTCTAAACCATGTCCTACTGCTTCGTGTAGTAATACACCCGGCCAACCGTTTCCAAGCACAACAGGCATAGCACCTGCTGGTGATGCTACCGCTTGCATGTTAACCCGCGCCATATGAAGCGCATCATCTGCTAAACCTTCATAAAACGGTTTACCCTCTTCGTCACGGGTGAAAAAAGAGTATGCATAACGGCCGCCTGCACCTGCAGATCCGCGTTCACGTCGTTCACCTTGCTCTAGCAGTACTGAACAGTTCAAACGCACAAGCGGGCGAATGTCCGTTGCCAAGGTACCGTCGCTACCTGCTACTAAGATTTCTTCGTAAACACCACTTAAGCTCACTACCACTTGGTTGGCCGAAGGTTCTTTTTGTCGAATGTAGGCATCTACAGCTTTAAGCAGCGAAATTTTTTCAGCGTCTTGCATTGCAAGAATTGGGTTATTTTCACTATAACGCGCTTCACTGGGCTTTTGACCTAGTGCCGCTACGCGCTGAGTTCCACCGCTTGGAGCAATACCTCGCGCTGCTTTACACGCCTTACCCAGTGCGTCTTCGCTGATTTCATCTGAATAAGCAAACCCGGTTTTTTCACCACTGATTGCTCGAACGCCTACACCGCGCTCTATGTTGTAGCTACCTTCTTTAATAATACCGTCTTCCAATACCCAGCTTTCGTGCTGGCTTGACTGAAAATATAAATCGGCATAATCGGTATCGTGGCGATGAATTGTCGCTAGGGCTTGCTCAAGCTTAGTGATATCTAGCCCTGAGTCAGATAGTAAATGACGCTCAACAGATTTAGACAAAGTGACTCCTGAATCGGTTATGTTCGGCAACCGGCATATTCTGTTTAATGGTTTCTCTTTCTGCAATATCAACGCGCGTAGATGCAACACCGCACTCGGTTGTTAGCTCGGCAAGGGTATCGCCCCAAGGTGACAGTACGACGCTGTGACCATAGGTTTCGCGGCCATTTTGGTGAACACCCACTTGATTTGCAGCCACTACAAAGCACTGCTTTTCTATAGCTCGTGCCTGCAACAACGCATGCCAGTGAGCTTCTCCAGTGCGCTGCGTAAAAGCCGCAGGCAACACCAAAATATCGATATCACCCATTGCAGTAAATAATCCTGGAAAACGTATATCATAGCACACCGCAAGTCCAATGTTGCCAATTGGGGTTTGTACCGTGACCACTTCATTACCCGCAAGCGTAGTTGCCGACTCTTTGTAACTTCCCGTATTGTCATTTACTGACACATCAAACATGTGGATTTTACGATAGTCTGCAAGACATTCTCCGTCGGGCCCAAACAGCATACAAGCGGCCGAAAATTTGTTGGGATCGTCGGTAGTGAGCGGAAAGGTACCCGATACAATGTAACAGTGATGTTGCTTCGCCAGTTGTGATAAACGAGATTGAATGGGCCCGTTGCCCTTTTTTTCCGCCACACTTAACTGGCCTTTGTCTTTTCCGCCAAAATAGGCAAAACACTCTGGCAGTACAACCAAGCTATCATTTTCAATGTTGGCAGCAGCCATTGCATTGGCAACAGTCTCTAAGTTGTCATCTACATTAGGGGCCGAGGTCATTTGAAGTGCGATAAGATTAGCCATCGATTACCTCCATGTTTAGCCTGCGAACATCGTCTTCGGTCAACGGTCTGTCCTGTGGGTTTGCTGGCGGCGGTGTATTTTGTGCCGGCAAACTAATGTCTTTGCTATTGCGCTCTACTTCGTCAAATTTAGGCTCTTTTATTGTGCCTGTAACACGATAGTTGACGTTTGATATTACCTTTGCAGAAGTAAGCACTTGATCTATCGCCAATGCTGCCAATGCGGTAGGCGGTGTTGCTAAAAAGTATACGAGGAAAGGCAGGTTACCGGTCACATTTGGCGCAAAAGAAACATTGTAGTTGAGCGCACCTGAGTTTAAGTCGGTAAAACCAATTATTTCGATGTCCCCTGCACCACCATCAATTTCGGTATCATCGGTGTAGGCTTTACCATTGACAATACTCAGCGTACCGCCCATATCATCGTAGAAAAAACCTTTCGCAAATACGTCTCTAAAATCGAGACTGAGTTTTCTGACCAAAGAATTCAAACTGAATAACGTAAATATACGCGAGCCTTTGTCACTTAACTCTGTTAGATAGCCATCGGACAACGACCAGTTTACATCACCATTTAAGTTCGCCAATGCAAAGTTCATTGGTGATTCAGGCCAATGGATATCAAATTTTACATCGGCGCTTGAGTCTTTAATGCCCGACTCGACGCCAAAGCCTTTAAGCATTTGACCCACATCAGGCGAAGTGAGCGTTCCGTCTAGTGACGTTTCGACACCTTTAGACGTATTTTTCCAATGACCACTTGCCGTAATGTTGGTATCTCTAGAACGCACCAGTAGCTGACGTATTTTGAGTCCCGTCTCTTCTTTTGCCACATCTAAGGTGACTTCCCCAAAATCAATACCGTGCACGCCACAGCTTTGGCAATAGAAGTAAATGGGTGGCAACGAACTGGGGTCTATATCGTACGGCGACACTTCAGCGCCCACTGTGTCGGCTTCACCATCGTTTGCTAGCTCTATCTCTTCAGGTTTTTCCAAGGACAAATAGTCGGCGTTAATCTCTATGCCTTGAGTATCCAAATCGCTGTTAATGCGCACAGTTGCCCTTGCCTGCGGCGAACCAATGTCCAAAATCCAGTCTTTGTCGCGCTCGGTCGCATTTAACTCAACGTTTTTAATGGCATGGCCAGAAAAGTGTAGTTTGTCTGTTTTGGCGAAAATACGCGATGGCGTACTAAACAAGCTATCTCGTTTTTGCGTTTTCTCTGCGTGAGTTGCATTTACGTGAAGCTCAGATTCTCTAAGTTTAGATTCTTGATGAAGCGACCCCCTACCCGATACCAACATATCAATAGTCTTAAACCACTCTTGCACATCAGCATCGGGTAGATTTGCCGCTATGCTAAACCCGGTACCTATGTTAGTGATATCGCTCTCTCCAATCGCTAAATGGGCACGAGAGAACTGCATTTCTTGATGAGGTAATACCCCTGTAAAGCGAATTTCACTTCCTAATTTCGCGTTAACATTCGACGCTTTGCCATCACCTTCACTTTCGATATAAAGCGGAAGATCGCTACCAATTGCGGTGTTAAATGGTGACGGTAACACGCTTTGCATAGCGCCTAAGTCTGCATTTAACGTTGCCTTGTAAGAAAAGTCTGCTTTACCCAGTACTAAATCTACGTCTGTTTGCCACTTGGCCTCGCCATCGATGTAGTCCGTTAATTGCGTATTGACGTAATTTGCCAACGGATGAACATGCCAACGCCCACCTAACTCAACGTGAAGATCATAGTTGTCGCCTTGTCTGCCACTAAACGCCATTTCTACCGGCTGATTTAAGAAACTAGCGGCTAGACCATCGGCATCAATGTCCCCGTTCGTAAACGTAATATCGCCGGTTGCGTTATCAAACAACATTCCTGTGCTGGCAATATAAACAGGATTGCTAGACAAATGGGCAGTCCCCGACGCAACGACGTCTTTTCCTTTAAGTGGGATATCAAGCTTAATATCAGCAGATAACGGCCCTGAAACTTGCACTTCATCATTAAGTACTTTGCCCAGAGAATTTTTGATAGATGACGACATCATGAGGTCGGTTAGCGCCTGGCCTGTGCCCGCTCCGTTGGCATAAATAAGTAACCGTTCGCCCGGCTTAAAGCTAGGTATAGTTGCAGACATCTTGCTAATTTGCATTTCGCCTAGTTGCGCCGAAGGGCTTTCCATTACAAGGGCGTTATTGACAAAATATAAGGACAAATCGAGCTTTGTTAGTGCAGGCCAATCAGGAGCAAATAAAAAGTCACCTTGCTTTATATCCACATAGGCCTGAAAAATGCCCGAATTATCGTCAAATGGAAATGCAGAGGGTTTTCCATGCCACAGCACGCGAGCACTTTCGATTGCCCCTTTGCCATTGAAAGCACGAGTAAGATAGCTATCAGTGTTTTTACCCATGCCTATTGTAGGGAACAAGTCACTCACCCCACTAAGCGACATTGGACTGATATCCGCATAAATCGACATCAACCCTGTTGAGGTGTTTATCTTAAATTGTGGTTTGAGGGTCACGCTGTCACTATCAAATAGCATGTTATCCCCTCTAATGATCCACTGCGGGGACGCTGCTACTTGTTGCTTAGTTTCTTCTTGGTAAGACGTGTGCGGGTAAATGAAGAAATCAGCTTGCAACGCATTTATGTTTAAATCTTTTTTAATTACGCCCTTAGAACTCAACACGCTGTTAGTACTATTTAGGTAAACAGCACCGTTGTTTTTATACCAATAAAAATCAACATCAAGAGACGAAAGCCCAGGTACGTTGTCGCTCTTTGACCACTGAAGATCAACGACTTTTGCAGCCAGCTCTGGTTTTCCATTGTGCAATTGAAATTGCAGTGTTGCCAATTCACCTTTTGGATCCAACGCGCGAATTTCATCTTCGCTAGTGTCATCCATGAACAACGGCAGTAACAACAAGAAAGGATTTACTTGCACCGGCTTTACGGTATTAACTAACACGTCACCATTGTGGTTAATACTGCCAATTAGGTCAGTGGTTAATGTTTCGTTGCTTGAATTCAAAACAAGCTGGTCGACACGCACATTCCAGCCCGTATCGGTGGGCAACGCTTGCAAGCTCCCGCCCGTGATACCCGTTACTGTTTTAACCGTCTCATCGCCCCATTGCAGAAGGCTGTTGTTGAGCTCTGCCTGTACGCTGTTAATTTGGGTGTCATCAAGGCTCACCCACACTTCAAAATTAGCGCGACTTTGCGCCAAAGGACGCTTGGTATTAATAAGGTCGCTCACCCACGGGGATATATCTAAATCCTCTGCCTTTGCGTAGAAGACGCCGTTAAACTTCTCTCTCGTACCGTTAATATCTATGATGAACGACGCAGAGTTGGCGGCTAAATCTGCCACCTTCATGCGTCCTAGCCCTTGGTGACGCTCTTCAAAGTTGTTCCACGACAAGCTTTCAATATCGAAAGTACTGACTTCATTTTGTCGCGATACTGATACGACACCATCTTCAAGGGAAAAGCTCTGCAATTGCTCTAGGAATAAGCGTTCTAGCGCATTTACTACTGGAAAGTTGTTTTTGCTGTCGCCAGATAGCCTGTCAGCATCGATATCAAGATGTAGGCCGCGCAATTCGAATCGTGTAGAAGAGACAAGTTGCAGGCGTAGCGACTGCCAAAAATCTAATTCAACGTAGATTTGACGGATATCAAGTGCCACAGGAGAGGCATCGTCTTTAGCAAGCGATACCGAATTAAGGACGATGCTTGGCCCATTGCGTTGCCACACCGCGTGTACACTATCAATTGTAAGATTGACCCCGTACTGCTCGTTAATATAGTTCTCTAACAGGTGTTTATTGTGCTCGATATGCGGCAGGGCATAACGGGCAGCACTTAACACCAGTGCAAACACTACAAGTAATACGGCGAGTAGCAGCCAGAACTTCTTTAGCAAATAAGCGGCTACCGACGAAAAATTTGTCACACTTTGCCTTTGTATAAGTTAATGCGTTACATCATGACGACGTCGTACTTATCCTGGTTGTACAAAGTTTCGGTTTGTACCTTAATTTGTTTAGATACAAACACTTCCAACTCAGCTAGCATGTGAGACTCTTCGCCCATTAACGCTTCAGCCACTTTAGGCGACGCGTAAACCACAAACTTATCGGCGTCATAAGCACGGTTTACCCGTACAATCTCACGCATAATTTCAAAGCAAATAGTTTCAATGGTCTTCACTGTGCCACGCCCTTTACATACGGGGCATTCACCACACAGTATATGCTCTATGCTTTCACGGGTGCGCTTGCGGGTCATTTCAATAAGCCCCAACGCCGTAAAACCGTGAATGTTTATCTTAGCTCTGTCCTTGTTTGTCGCCACCTCTAATGAATGTAAGACCCTTCTTTTATGGTCTGGTTCAATCATATCGATAAAGTCGATTAGGATCATACCGCCCAAGTTGCGCAGTCTTAACTGGCGCGCAATCGCCTGCGTCGCCTCAATATTGGTGTTAAATATGGTTTCTTCTAAATTACGGTGGCCAACGAATGCCCCCGTATTAATATCAATAGTGGTCATCGCTTCGGTTTGGTCGATAATGAGATAACCACCGGATTTTAAATCCACCCGTCTTTCCAACGCTCGTTGCGCTTCATTTTCGACATCGTACAAGTCGAAAATTGGTCTGTCTCCGGTGTAGTACTCAAGCTTGCCATTCATTTCAGGCACATATTCTTTGGTAAACTGATGAAGCTCTTGAAAAGACAGTTTCGAGTCAATGCGAATACGGTCGAGCTCTGTGCCAACAAAGTCACGCAATACACGACGCGCAAGTGGCAAGTCTTCGTATAGTACGTTGGACTTGCGCTTTTTCATGCGCGATTGAATTTTATCCCACAAGCGACGCAAAAATGCGGCATCAGATTGCAGTTCAGTTTTACCCACGCCTTCTGCAGCGGTGCGAAGAATAAAACCGCCATTTTCGTCACAAAATTCTTGAACCAACCCTTTTAAACGCTCGCGCTCCGCTTCTTCTTCAATGCGCTGCGAAACACCTACGTGGGTAACCGACGGCATGAACACTAAATAGCGGCTTGGAATGGTAATATCTGTGGTTAAGCGAGCGCCTTTTGTTCCAATAGGATCCTTTACCACCTGAACAACGATATCTTGTCCGTCGCGCACAAGCTCGCGAATGTCTTGTTTTTGAATATGACTGGCAGACACTTCTTCCGCAATTTCATTATGAATAACAATGTCTGAAGCGTGCAAAAACGCCGCCTTTTCTAACCCAATATCCACAAATGCTGCTTGCATACCAGGCAAAACACGGCTTACTTTACCACGATAAATGTTGCCCACTAATCCACGCTTTGTATGTCGTTCAACGTGAATTTCTTGCAAAATTCCATTCTCAATCAGCGCCACACGTGACTCTGATGGCGTAACGTTAATTAGTAGTTCAGCACTCACCACTACACTCCAAATGCATTGAGCAGTTGACGGGTTTCATAAAGGGGCAAGCCCACTACAGCACTTGCACTGCCGTTAATTGAAACGACGAATTCACCGCCGATCCCTTGAATTGCATAACTTCCTGCTTTATCCGCAGGTTCACCTGTTTCCCAGTATGCGTCAATTTGGGCATCCGTCAATGATGCAAATTCAACATAGGTATTAATTACTTCGGTACACTGTTTCACGTTACTTACCGCGCTGATAGCAGTAAGTACTTCGTGTTTATTGCCTGATAACATGCGAAGAATGCGCTGTGCATCGGCCTTGTTTTCTGGCTTACCTACACTATTACCATTAAAAGCAATGAGGGTATCACTGGCCAAAATAACCGTTTCGTTCGTCATTTCGCCCTGCTGCGTTAATTTCGCCTTAACAGCAAGCGCTTTTTCTGCGGCTAATCGTTTAACTAAGGTATCGGGAGATTCACCGTCTTTAGGTGTTTCATCAATGTCTGCTGGCAAAATGCGATGTGCAATGTTCATCTGCTTAAGCAACGCAGTACGCCTTGGTGATGCTGACGCGAGTACAACCGATTTAGTCATGTGTCTGCCTTAATTGAAAGTATGTACTTGCTGCTTAGGATATTGAAAACTGTCGACGAGTTCGACGAAGTAACCAGAAAATCCAAGGCCACACCATCATTGACGTAATAACAGGCCACAAATAATCAACCTGGAAATAAATATCGGTAAGAAGGTGCTGCACCCAAAACGTGAGCAAGTGATAAAGTGAAGAAAGCAGGCCGATAATAATAGCTTGTTGCCATACTGAGTAATTGCGAAGTCGCTGGTAATTTGCAGCGAGCACATAAACACAAATACTCAAACCAAGACTGTGTATACCTAGGGTTGTCCCAACGAGGATATCCATGGCGATACCCGTAACAAAAGCGACACCCACATTAACACGTTGCGGTAGTGCCATACTCCAATAAGCCAAAACTACCAGCACCCAGTCAGGACGATAAACATCAACCTGAATAGGCAGTGGCACTATTTGTAGTACCAACGAAATCGCTATACTTATCCAAATTACGAGGTTACGTTTACGCATCGGTTGACTCTTCTACTGCCTCGTTATTTTCTTCTGCATTTGTTTTTTTCGTGTACCAAAGTAACAACAAGTGTCGCAACCTATCTAACTTAGCGACCGGCGATACAACCACTTGTGCAAAAGGACGACTTTCGTCACGTACAACCTGAGTAACCTGGGCCACTGGATAGCCTTCAGGGAAGACTTTTCCTAAACCCGACGACACCAAGATATCCCCTACCTTGATGTCTACGCTATGTGGCACGTGCTCAAGATACAGTTCATTTAAGCTACCGCTGCCATTCGCAATAAAGCGGATATCGTTGCGTAGTGAGCGCACGGGAATAGCGTGAGTAACATCGGCAATCAGCAGAACCCGACTATTCGTTGTACCTACTTCCGTGACTTGTCCCACAATGCCTTTGTCATCAATAACGGGCTGTGACAGATAGACGCCGTCTATTGCCCCCTTATTAATAACCACTTGTTGGCTGTATGGGTTTTTATCCACCGCCATTAACTCAGCAACCATCTTTCGAGAATCAATGCGTAGAGGCGCTTGAAGTAGCTCTCTCAGTTGTCGGTTTTCTTTTTGAATAACGTCAAATTGCTGCAGTTTTTCACTCATTAACAACAGTTGGTTATTGAGCTTCTGATTTTCGGCAAGTAACTGCTCTTGAGAAGTGAGGCGCTGAGCACTTTCATTAAGCATAAGCCCAGGCAAATTCGCAATGTATTGCAACGGACTCATGATGGAGTTGAGGTAAACGCGCGTAGACTTAAAACCATCAAGCTTGTGATCGACAAATATCAACAGCACCGACAAAACCAATGCCAGTGCGAGTCGATTATTCAGCGATGGGCCGCGCGTAAAAATAGTATCCATGATACAAATAAGGCAACCTTAAGGTTGCCTTTCCTGCTTACTCGTAACTAAACAGGTCGCCACCGTGAAGGTCAATCATATCGAATGCCTTACCGCCACCGCGCGCTACACAAGTTAGCGGATCATCCGCAATAACCACAGGAATGCCCGTTTCTTCCATAAGCAATCTGTCTAGGTCTTTAAGTAGTGCACCACCACCGGTTAGTACCATACCGCGCTCAGAAATATCTGACGCTAGCTCAGGAGGAGACTGCTCAAGGGCAACCATTACCGCAGATACAATACCTGTAAGTGGCTCTTGCAGCGCTTCTAGGATCTCGTTTGAGTTGAGCGTAAAGCCTCGTGGTACACCTTCAGCAAGGTTGCGGCCGCGCACTTCGATTTCACGCACTTCTTCACCAGGGTAAGCTGCGCCGATTTCGTGTTTGATACGCTCAGCAGTGGCTTCGCCTATAAGTGAACCGAAGTTTCGACGAATGTAGTTAATAATGGCTTCATCAAATTTGTCACCACCGATGCGCACTGACGATGAGTACACCACACCGTTTAATGAAATAATGGCAACTTCTGTTGTACCACCACCGATATCAACAACCATTGAGCCCGTAGCTTCAGATACGGGTAAGCCAGCACCTATTGCTGCCGCCATTGGCTCGTCGATAAGGTAGACTTCACGTGCCCCTGCGCCTAGCGCAGACTCTTTGATAGCACGGCGCTCAACCTGTGTTGAGCCACAAGGTACACATACCAGCACGCGAGGGCTTGGGCGCAAGAAGTTATTGTCGTGTACTTGCTTGATAAAGTGCTGAAGCATTTTTTCTGTTACATAAAAGTCGGCAATTACGCCGTCTTTCATAGGACGAATCGCACGGATGTTCCCAGGCGTTCTACCTAACATGCGCTTCGCTTCAGCACCGACAGCTGCTACGCTTTTCGGCCCGGCTGCACGCTCTTGACGAATAGCTACAACGGATGGCTCGTTAAGTACAATACCTTGGTCTTTTACGTAAATCAGCGTGTTAGCTGTTCCGAGGTCTATGGACAGATCGTTAGAGAACATGCCTCGAAGCTTTTTAAACATGAAGAGTGTATTCCTGTTTTTGTGTTAACGCGTATATGCAAAGGTGAGATGGCGACGCTTTAACATGAAGTCGATATTTATTGTCACACTTTAACAATGGGGGCAAATTTGGGCAAGTAATGCCTTTATTTGTTGTTAAATTATATTCATTTAGCACTGCAAGTTCTCAATTTTGGTCTTGCAGAGGTGTAGTGTGCATCGTTTTCCCCTTATTCAAAGAGGTTTACCATTTTACATGATAAAAGACTACGCAAGGGCTAAAAGGTTCCCATTGTCGAGCAACGATTAGAACTCTATATCAGTTGTTTTACCTGAAGCAGGGTAGTAGTCAAAATAGGCGCCACTGCTTAAACTATAACGACACCAATAGTTGTCTTCGCTATCGTCCGTGTCGGAATAGTAGCGAGCGTGTACCTTAAAGCCATCAACGTTCAACGGCGATGCCACTAAGCCCGTCCATACTTTCTCACAACCTTCGTCAGTAAGCGCTGCGGTGGGCCATCCATTGTGATTCATTCTTACTGGTTTACGATTAATTTCTTTTCCTGCTTTATCATAATGAATCAACATGATCATCGTGGTAGGCTGCTGTACGCGCCATTGCCAGTGTGACGAGATAACATGATCTCTGAACGTTGAGGCGCTACTTAAAAAAGCATTTTCGGTTGTGTTGCTTTCATCAGTATTAAAAACATTGATTAACACCCCAAGCGCAATAGCAAAAATTGCGGCAATGGATGCCTTCATTATATTGAGATATGGAGAAGTGTCATTTGTTGTATTTTTCATTGTTCTCTTCCTAATGCCGACATCAATACACTGTACTAACGGGCGATATCGCTATTTTATCGGCATAGAGAACAAAATATAAAGCAGATGTTTATTGGGAAAGCACCGTTATTCCCCAAAAATCACTATTTTTCTGCTTTAGTTGCCACCCTTTTGCCATTAGCGCCTTGCGGGTGAAGTAGTTAGTCATACCATGGCCAAACAGCACCAAACGTTCATGTTCTAATGATAAATCTTCAATGCGAGCAACCAGATTATCTACTCGAGATTTCGCTGCTTCAAAACTTTCAAAACGGCCTTTCTTGCCCAAAAACCATAACGCTCTACTTACAACAACCCAATGCCATGTACGCAGTTGCACAGGTAGTTTGTAGTAAGGTATGTCCATTTCTCTTAGGTCGTCGCACACTTCGTCGGCTTTTTTCACGCCATAATGTGTTGCTGTAAGTTGGGCGCGTACAAGCGGGCTCACCATGATATAGCTGTTATCAAGGTGAGTCGTAGTCTCGGGTTTACTCTGCGGATCGAGTTCGGATTTATTGTACGCTTTTATCCACTTTGCGTATTGCGATGCAGTTACTTTGTCATTGTGGGCAGACAAGGGTTTGCCATGACGAATTAAAACGATTTCCTTTGGATGATAATGTGCCATAACGTCCCTGTTAGCGTGTAAGTACAATTAAGCGTTGTGAATTAGGCGCTAGCTAATTCGACATTGTGCGTTTCGCCGTCTACGTTGGCACTAATATAAGTAGCCAGCTCTGCTTTTTGTTCTTCAGTTAAACGCAGCCCATGCTTTGTTCTGCGCCAAATAATGTCTTCCAGTGACATGGCCCATTCATGATTAATTAGGTAGTCAACTTCTGCTTGGTATAACCCTGCCCCAAAGTCTGTGCCTAATTCATCGAGTGACGAGGCATTTTTCAAGAATTTGTTACACAATAAGCCGTACTGTCTTGCATAGCGCTGCGCTTGAGTAATCGGCAACCATGGATAGGTTTGAGTTAACTCAGCCACCAGCGATGCTTGGCTTTCAAATGCGCCGCCGGGTAGCGGCACTTCTTTGGTCCATGCTTTCTTTGCTTTCGGGAAGCAGGTGACAAGTTTATCAACCGCATGCTCAGCTAATTTCCGGTAGGTCGTAATCTTTCCACCAAAAATATTAAGTAAAATCGGCGCGCCTTTCTCACCTTTAAGCTCAACTTTGTAGTCACGCGTCAACTCTTGTGCAGAGGCGTTCTTTTCTTCAAGTAAAGGACGCACACCGCTGTAACTGTGAACAATATCGCCATGACTTATCTTGGTTTTAAAGTAGTTATTTACTACATCAATTAAGTAGTCAGTTTCCTCGTCAGAGATAGACGCCTGTGAAGGGTTACCTTTATAGTCTTCATCCGTTGTGCCCACTAAGGAGAAATCACCTTCGTAGGGGATCACAAACACTATGCGCCCGTCTTTATTCTGCAAAATATAGGCTTCTTCACTATCGTAGAGTTTCGGCACAATAAAGTGGCTGCCTTTAACCATGCGCATTGCGTTGGGGTTTGCAACATCAACCAATCTATCTAAAAACGAAACAGCCCAAGGACCGGCAGCGTTAACAATTGATTTCGCCTTTACTGTAAACGTTTTCCCTAAATGCGTCTTTAATTCCACATTCCATAGTGCGCCATCCTTTTTTGCGCTCACGCACTCTGTGCGAGTGTAAATGTCTGCCCCTTGATCCTTAGCCGCGAGTGCATTTAGCACCACTAGGCGTGCGTCATCTACCCAACCATCTGAATATTCGAAACAGGTCGAAATCTCATTGACTAGCGGACCTTGGGGCGTTGTAGACACCTTTCTTGAACGCGGGAGCATGTTTCGTTTAGCCAGTGAGTCATACAAAAATAAGCCAATTCGAATCATCCAAGCCGGACGCAAGTGCTTTTGATGAGGAAGCCTGAAACGCAATGGCCACATGATGTGTGGCGCTTTTTGAAGCAGAACTTCACGCTCTGCTAGGGCTTCTTTTACAAGTCTAAACTCATAGTGTTCTAAATAGCGAAGACCGCCATGAATCAATTTGCTACTTGATGATGAAGTCGCACCAGCAAGATCGCCTTTTTCGCATAGAGCAACAGACAACCCTCTACCTGCTGCATCAAGTGCAACACCAACGCCATTAACACCACCACCGACGACGAGTACGTCTACGGTTTTGTCTGCTTGCTTACTTTGATTCATGTTATGCCCCTTTACGGCCATTCTTTTATTTGGCTATTTGACAACCAAAAAGAAAACATGTCAACACAAAACGAACATTTTCGAACATTAAAGAAAATTAAAAACCAAACCCAGCTGTTATACTGGCCGATGAATGAATAGCTAGAATTGGGCCGCGATTAGCACCGCGTATAAACCGCAGAAATCTACTTAAAATAAAGAAGGTAAAATGAGTGTGAGTGGGGTTTATGACAAGAAAATGATTATGCCTTTACAAAGGTGATTTTGTTTTCTTCTATAATTTTGCTGATACTTGGCGGCGGCGTTTTATCGCAAACCAAACAATCTACCTGTGATATGTGGCCTTGCTCAACCATAGCGCGACGCTCAAACTTGCTATAGTCAGCAGCCAAAATCACGTGCTGCGTATGTTCCAATATCGCTTGAGACACCTTTACTTCACGAAAATCGAAATCGAGAAGTGCGCCATCGGCGCTAATCCCACTGATTCCAATAATACCGTAGTCCATTCTAAACTGACTGATAAAATCACAGGTTGCTTCACCAATTATGCCGCCATCGCGATAGCGCACCTCACCTGCAGCAATAATCACCGAAAAGTCTTCTTTGGCTGAAAGAATAGTGGCTACATGAATGTTGTTTGTCACAACATGCAAATTTTTGTGATTAAGCAACTTTGTGGCAATCATTTCGGTTGTCGTACCGATATTGATAAACAGTGAGGCACCGTCTGGGATCATTGCGGCAACGGCTTCTGCAATTTTCTCTTTAACCTGACTATTTTGCGTTTTTCTTTCCTGATAAGGCGTATTTTCCCAGCTGCGATTAAGGCCAGCACCACCGTGATAACGGCTGAGTACACCATTTTCGGCTAACTGGTTTAAGTCTCTGCGGATAGTCTGAGGTGTCACGTCGCACGCGGTGACCAAATCATCAATAGACATAAAGCCATGTTGTTTAATTAATCCAACAATTTTTTCGTGCCTTTGCGTTTGGTTCATCAAGCATACCGTTATGAGTAAAAATGGAGTTGTCAGTATACTTCCTTCTGTTTCAACTTCCCATGCCAATTCGAAAATCAAATGTTCGTTTTCGAAAATATAGCGTTGTTAATCCCGTGTAAATGATGCAAACTCTATGAAAACTATCTTCAGGAGTGACGTCATGGGACAACATATTCTTGCCATTGACCAAGGCACAACAAGCTCACGTAGTATTATTTTTTCTCCAAATGGAAAAATAGAGGGTATTGCTCAACAAGAGTTTTCACAAAAGTACCCCAATGATGGTTGGGTTGAACACGACCCTGAAGAAATTTGGGAAAGCGTTGTCACCACCTTAAAAGAAGTGTTCAACAAGTGTAGTGTTACACCTGCAGATATCGCGTCGGTTGGTATCACTAACCAACGAGAAACCACGCTGGTTTGGCATAAAGAAACGGGTAAGCCAGTGTATCCTGCCATTGTTTGGCAAGACCGTCGCACGTCGCAACTTTGCCGTGAGTTAAGTAATGATGAAGGGCTAGTCGATTATATTACACAGACCACAGGGTTGTTACTCGACCCGTATTTCTCAGCAACTAAAGTCGCCTGGATTCTAGATAATGTAGAGGGCGCTAGAACACAGGCTGAGAATGGCGAGCTACTCTTCGGTACTGTTGATACCTTCCTTATTTGGCGATTAACTGGTGGAAAGTCTCACAAGACAGACGCGACCAATGCATCGCGCACTATGCTGTTTGATATCAATAAGCAATGTTGGGACGACAAACTGCTTTCTACGTTCAACATTCCACCATCAATGTTACCTGAAGTTATGGATTGCGCCGCAGATTTTGGCGTGATTGAAGAGAGTATTATTGGTAGCGCCACGCCTATTCAAGGTGTTGCAGGCGATCAACAAGCCGCATTAGTGGGACAAGCTTGCTTTGAAAAAGGCATGGCCAAAAGTACCTATGGCACAGGTTGCTTTATGATACTTAACACTGGCGATGCCCCACTTAAATCAAAGAATAGATTGCTTACTACTGTAGGTTATCGACTTGATGGTAAAACTACCTACGCGCTTGAAGGCAGTATTTTCATGGCCGGCGCTACCGTGCAATGGTTACGCGACGGTCTTAAACTCATTGATGATGCCGCAGAAACTGAAGCGCTTGCTCAGCGAGCAAGACGCGACAATGGCGTATTTTTAGTCCCCGCTTTTACTGGCCTCGGTGCGCCCTATTGGGACCCTGATGCACGAGGAGCCATTCTGGGATTAACTCGAGACACAGGAATTAGTGAAATCGTGGCCGCAGGCCTTCAATCGGTGTGCTATCAAACTAAAGACTTACAAAAGGCCATGGAAAGTGATGGCGCTAGACCAACCAATATACGTGTAGACGGTGGAATGTCGCGAAACGATTGGGTAATGGGCTTTTTGTCAGATATTTTGGGTGCGGAAGTCGAACGCCCAGAAGTCACTGAGACCACTGCGTTAGGCGCCGCGTTTCTAGCAGGGTTGCAAGCTGGCGTCTTCAACAGTGTTGATGATCTCACTCAATGTTGGAGAAGTGATAGCGTTTTCACACCAAGACTTTCTAAAGCAGAGCGAGATCAGGCATATGACGGCTGGAAAGCTGCTGTAGAGCGCATTCGTTGTAGCTAATTTCTGCTTATTTTTCTGATTGTTAATAAAGTGCGGTTATAGCCCGCACTTTTTTTATACAAAAAAATTTTTTTATAACATTGTAATTACATTGTCATTTTGTGCTAGTATTGGAAACAAGGTAAACGTTTCACCTTTTACCTTAAAACAGAAACGTTATATTTTTCATAAAGTTACAAATAATAATCGCGAAAATATAACGTTAAATGTGTAAAAGTAATGTTAATAAGCTTGATCCGCACATACTAAAAACGTAGTTTTAGTGCTAAATACGTTAAAACGTAGCCTACTCACGGAGAAAACACAGTGACACATAAAATTAACACATCACAATTAGGCCCAATTGCGAGACGCTCACTTTTAGGTGTTGCTATCGCCTCTGCCCTACACGCTCCAATTACATTCGCTCAAGAAGAAAATAATTCTCAAAAAGAGCAAATGGAAGTTATCGAAGTAAAAGGTTTTACCAGCTCACTTAAAGCGTCAATGCTTGATAAGAAAGCATCAGACGTTGTTTATGATGGTATTACTGCTGAAGATTTAGGTAAGTTCCCTGACCAAAACGTTGCCGAATCACTGCAAAGAATCACCGGTGTGGCAATTGACCGCTCTGGTGGTGAAGGTCAATTTATTACTGTTCGTGGTTTTGGTCCAGATTTCAATACTGTGTTAGTAAATGGACGTCAAATTGCTACGGAAAACCAAGGCCGTGCGTTTAGTTTTGATACTTTGCCTGCTGAACTTATCAGTGGCGCTAAAGTTTACAAAAGCCCGCTAGCATCAATGCAAGAAGGTGGTATTGGCTCTACTGTTGAAATCACTACTGCACGCCCTTTCGCGTTTGACGGCTTTAAAGCTGTAGCCAGTGTGAAAGGCATGTACGAAGACATTTCTGAAGAAACATCACCACAAATGTCTGGCCTCATCACCAATACCTTTATGGATGGTAAGCTAGGTGTTCTAGCCGCAGCTTCATTCCAACAGCGTGAACTGCAAACAAACATGCTTGAAACGCGCTACTGGCGTCCAGGTGTAAGTATTACTAACCGTTCTGAGCTTGATAACCCAGCTTACGCTGACAGTGCGCAATTTAACGGTGTGTATATCCCGCAAAACTTTGACCAGATTGTTGACCTTGTCGATCGTGAAAGAACCTCAGGTACACTTGTTGTTCAATATGCGCCAAATGATGACATGACGCTAACGTTAGACGGCTTGTATTCAAAGTTTGAGGTTGATTCGGATGCACACAGTGTGGGTCACTGGTTCTCTGATAGCAACTTGGACAATATGTCTTTCACAGACAATGGTAGCCTTTCTGGTGTAACCAGTACTGTTGTAGACGGTGTAGGTGGTGCAACTGACTTTATCCGTCGCCGTTACGGTAGAGACGTAGATATTCAGGCATTTGGCGCTAACTTCGAGTGGATTGTTAACGACAACCTTACCGCAAACATCGATATTTCAACTTCAACGGCTGAAGATTCTAGTGGTGGTGCGAACTTCTTTACTGTTGTAGGTTACAACAACGAATACAGTGTTGATTATTCTGGCTCAACACCAACGCTTTCAGTAGCCGGCGGTGATGCAGCATTACAAACACCTTCGTTAGGCCGTATGCACTACAATGAGCGCAATGGTTTCGACGTAGAAGATACTATCTCTGAGTACCGCGCAGATTTCACTTGGGTTCCAGATTCAAACAATGCGTTCTACAAAGCAGATTTTGGTGTTTATTATCAAGATCGTGAAAAAACGAATACTCGCCTATTCGCCTCTGCATGTAACGTATACTGTGGTTACAACTTTGACCTACCTGACGAATTGTTAACGCTATTTACTGCAAAGAACTACTTCAGCGGTGTACCAAATCAGTGGTTAACTTACGATCCTGAGGCGTTCTTCAACTACGCAACTTCAGATGCAGCGGTTCAACAAATCTCTGATGCAACAGGCCTAGCATTTGATGATGTTCGTGCGACTATTGACGCAACTAATATCGCCAACCCACAGCCTAGCAATGACTCGTTCGCGGTTACTGAAGAAGTACTAAGTGCTTATGTTCAGTTCTACTTCTCTACAGAAGTTTCTGACATGCCTTTAGACATAAACTTTGGTTTCCGTTACAGCGAAACAGATACCTCTGTTGATGGCACAAGTCAGGTTGTTAGAGATCTAGAGCCAATTCCAAACGATCCTTCAGATTTGAACATCGTTTATGAAACAGATTTCGGTACTGCAATCAATGAAACCAACAGCTACTCTTCATTGTTACCGAACGTTAACGTGAAGCTTCAGTTAACTGACGATCTTTACTTACGCTATGCGTACTCAGAAACGTTAACTCGCCCGATGATGGACGACCTAGTACCAGTATTTAACGTTACTGTTTCACGTCCAGGAAACTTACAAGCGCAAGCGGGTAACACAGCACTACAGCCATACAGCGCAACAAGCTGGGACGTATCACTAGAATACTATTACGATGATACAAGTTACTTCTCAGCGGCGGCGTTCAACAAAGAAGTTGAAGACTTCATTGCTGGCGACGTAGAAGATGAGTCACTGTTCCTAGAAAGTGGTGAATATGTATTTAGCGTACTTCGTCCACGTAACGGTGAAACCCTTGAAGTAGAAGGTTTAGAATTAGCGTGGTTGCACACGTTAGAAAGTGGCTTTGGTATTCAAGCTAACGCTACTATCGTAAATTCTGACGCAGAATTTAGCCTTCCAGGTCTAGGTAACTCACAGAACATCACCCTGTTCTACGAAAAAGATGCATTCCAGGCACGTGTTGCACTAAACAACCGTGAAACCTTCATGCAAGAAGCAGTAAGTTCACTAGGCGGAACAGAGCCTCGTTTCACAGAAACTTATACTCAGGTTGATATGAGTGTAAGCTATGACATTAACGAGTCTCTAACGGTATTCTTCGAAGGTATCAACATTACCGACGAAGAGCTTACACGTCGCGGACGTTTCTCTGAGCAATTTGTACAACAAGTTGCAGATGGTGCACGTTACGCAGTAGGTGTACGTGCTAGCTTCTAATTATCATTAGACTGTTAAGGGGGCATTGCGCCCCCTTTTTACCTTTATACTGCTGAGGAGTTTTTCGTGTCAGGCAGCCTAACCCAACTTATCGTTTTTATCTTTATTACCGCGCTTATTGGCCTTCTTACCTATTTAAAGTGTCGCGGTCATGGGCATAGTAAAGCCAACGAAAACAAAGAATATTTCCTAGCTGGTGGTGGACTCACATGGGTTTTCGTCGCGGGCTCAATTACATTAACAAACTTAAGCACCGATCAGCTTGTGGGCATGAACGGTAATCAAATGGCATTACTTGCATGGTGGGAATTCGCTGCAGTAATCGGCCTCATCATTCTGGCAAAAGTGTTTCTACCAGTTTATTACCACTACAATTGCACAACCACAACTGAACTGCTCGAAATGCGCTATAACAACAAACATATACGCGCACTTATTGGGTTACTATTTTTCTTAGGAAGTAGCCTTATTTTCATGCCTGCAGTGATCTACTCGGGCTCGCTGTTCATGATTAATATGTTCAACGTAGACTTACCGCTCATGTACGTAGCAACCGCTTTTGCTTTAATCGGTGCACTTTATGCTATTTTCGGCGGCTTGCGCGCGGTTGCAGTATCAGACACTTATTCAGGCGTATTACTGCTTACAATGGCAATTGTTGTTGTGGTGCTTGCCCTATTCGCCATCGACTTTGACTTTTCTGGTATTCCGAAAGAGCGCCTCACCTTGATTGGTGATAACGACTCTCCGCTTCCGTGGCATACGTTGCTAACAGGCATGATATTTATTCAGGCGTTTTACTGGGGAACGAACCAAGTTATCACTCAACGAGCAATGGCAGCCCCTAATTTGAAGGAAGCGCAGAAAGGGGTATATGCAGCAGCAATAATCAGATTCATTATAGTACCGTCAATCATTGTTATACCGGGTATTATTTCATTCAAACTGTACGGCGACATCAACGATGCAGCCTATGGCACAATTGTAGGTGACGTACTACCCAGTTGGCTATCAGGTGTATTCGCAGCGGCATTGGCTGCGGCAGTGCTAACTACCTACAACAGTAATTTGAATTCAGCTACTGCCCTTTATGTGTGTGATATTCACGAAGCTTACTTTCAAAAAGAACCGAATGTTGCGCGCTTAAGTGGGATTGTTACCGCGCTATTAACTATAGTTTCGCTATTAATGGTACCTGTCTACGCACAAGCGGAAAGTATTATTAACTTGTTGCAGGAATTGTGGGGGCTAATCAGTATGCCTGTCTTATCAATTTTTGTTGTGGGCTTACTCTTTAACAATGTAAACGCATATGCGGGAATAATATCTGTCGTCTTCGGCGTGGGTCTTTATTCTTACTTTAGCTTTGTACACGCTCCGTTTGGCCTACATTATATACACTTAATGCCTATCACATTGGCGTGCTGTATCGCCCTAGCTCTATTCTTAAATAAAGCACTGTTTAAGCAAAAGGCACAGTGGCGTGGTAGATTGATTGACTAATACAGTAATCATTTAAGGGTGCTGAGAAACTCGCTTATGTCACAAGTAAATCGTGTTGTTATTGTAGGCGGTGGAACTGCTGGCTGGCTGACAGCCGGCATATTGGCGGCTAAATATGGCGCTAGCGATGATCGTGGTCAGCGCCTCTCTATTTCGTTAATTGAATCAAGCACTGTGCACCCAATTGGCGTTGGAGAAGGCACATGGCCTACCATGCGCAACACGTTATCTTCAATTGGCTTAAGTGAATCACAACTCATCAAGCAGGCCAGTGCGTCCTTTAAGCAAGCCAGTAAATTTGTAAACTGGCATAAGGGAGAGGCTTCAAATGCTTACTATCACCCTTTTAGTGCACCGCAGGGCTCAGCACGATTAGACATATCACCTTATTGGTTGCTGAAAGACGCGGATAAAGGGCAATATGCCCATGATGTTTGCTTTCAGCCGGCCCTATGCGAAGCGGGATTAGCGCCGAAAGTTAGCGCCAATGGCAATCAGTCTTTCGTCGCTAATTATGGCTACCACCTCGACGCTGGCGAATTTATCACGCTTTTACGGGAACATTGCACGCAGGAGTTAGGGGTTGAGCACATCGTAGATGATGTGGTGTCGGTTGAGCAAGATAACAGCGGTATTGCAGCGCTTCAAACAAAGAAGAATGGTCTACTTCAGGGTGATTTCTTCGTTGACTGCACAGGTTTTGAAGGGCTATTGATTGAAAAAGCATTAGGCGTTGGGATACAAGATGCCTCGCATCAGTTGTTCGCTGATACTGCTCTTGTTAGTCAACTACCTTACGATAATCCCAACGCGCCAATAGCATGTCATACATTGTCCACCGCACAAGAAGCCGGCTGGATTTGGGATATTGGTCTTCAACATCGAAGAGGCACGGGTTATGTATTTTCGAGTGACTACCAGTCTACCGATGCAGCCAGCGAAACGTTTGCCAATTATCTTCGTTCGTTGACTAACGCGCCTGTTGATGAAGGTTCGTTTAGAACTATTTCATTTAAGACTGGTTATAGAAAACAATTTTGGGTAAAAAACTGTGTGGCAATTGGCCTGTCGAGTGGTTTTTTGGAACCTCTTGAAGCCTCGGCATTGATGTTAATAGAGCAGAGCGCTGCCATGCTGGCTGAGCAACTGCCTACCGACACTTCGGCCATGCATTTCGCTCAACGTCGCTTCAATAGCTCATTGACGTACATGTGGGAGCGGACTATTGAATTCTTGAAGCTCCATTATGTGCTAAGCAATAACCAAACTCCTTTTTGGCAAGACAACCGCAGTGCCCAGAGCATACCTGAACAACTTGCTTGCCTATTAGAAGAGTGGCGTCATCGCCCCATTTTGGATAGTGACTTCCCCTCTACTCATGATGTGTTTAGTGCACAAAGCTATCGCTATATCCTCTATGGAATGTCTGACACTCAGTACTCTTCACATTCACTTCGCGGCTATATGCGGACAATGAACCAACAAACATTCGCAACAAAGCAATTCCAATTAAACCACTCGCTAGTTGATCAGTTGAAAGGACGTCTCCCTTCTCATCGCGGGTTAATAGAACGCTTTTTTTAAGGAATCGGACCTTCTATGAATACCTATAATTTTATTCCTCTTGATACCAAGGTACATCGCGAGATTTCGGTACAACCAGACAACAGCTTTGCTCACGCTAAAAACTTTAATCTAGTCAATATTGGGTTTAATGAATTGGCGTCGCTGAGCGGATGTTTGCCTATTGTTGTTGTGAACGACGAAGCGACAGACAAACAATCACTGGCGGGTGTAGTTGGTTTTGAAACCTATGGAAATCTTTTTTGTTCAGAAAACCAATGGCAAGGCCATGCTGTTCCGCTGAGTGTCCAAACGTATCCATTTAACTTCGCTATTGATAACAACAAAGTCACCGTGTTAGTTGACGATTCATCAGATAGAGTACAAGACAAAGCCGATAAAGAATACGCATTGTTTTCATCTGACGGTGAACCAACGCATACGCTTAAACACTATCAAGCATGCTTGAGCAATTTAATTGAAGGCCAGCAGCAGGCTCACACATTTATCACCATTTTGAAGCAGCACGATTTATTGTCACCACTGTCAGTTACGTTAACGCTTAAAGATGGTCAAACCGTCACATCGACCGACCTATTGTCAATCAACGAGGAAAAGTTTGCTAAGCTTGATGAGGCAACAATTGTGCGCTTTCATCAGCAAGGTATAGCAATGGCAATCAATGCTATGTTGCTTTCCCTTCGTCAATACAACCGGTTGGTACAATTAACTCAACGCTTCGACAATCCTGCTGAGAAAGTTGGCATTAAGCTTTCCCAATAGTAGAAGCAGTACTCATTACTAAGCAGTTTTAACCGATTTACTTTCATTACTCACACCGCATTGTTCAATGTGGTGTTTAAAGAGGTTTTTATGTCGTCACTTTCTTCATTCGTTCGTCTCTCGAACGATAAAACCACACTTATCTTTGACTGTCAGGGACGAATGCCAAAAGTTATTTATTATGGTGCACCCTTAAGTAGCGCGACAACGCCTGAAATGCTAAGTGTGTTAAACACGCGCCAAGAAGCAAAGTGCGCACCTGTGATTGAGCCACCAATTACGCTCGTGCCAACACACGGCGAAGGTTGGACAGGACAACCTGGCTTAGAAGTGTCCGGCAACACCGATCAATGGGCAGCTGGCTTCAGTCTTCAGAAAATTAATCGCACAGACAACGCGGTGGCATTTATTGCAACCGACGAAGCACGCTGCATGAGATTAACAACAACCGTCGAGCTCGATGACCACACATCGGTCGTAAAGTATGTAACGAGACTAGAAAATACCGGGGATAGCACGTTAAATCTTCATTATCTTAACGCAGCTAGCCTTCCTCTACCTACCACGGTATCTAAAATTAAGACATTTGAAGGACGTTGGTCGGCAGAGTTTCAGACTACCGATCACGATCTATTTTTTGGTAGTTATGTTCGCGAAAACCGTCGTGGTAAGACATCACATGATACCTTTCCTGGTTTGATCGCCTCTGCGCCTGGCACGGGTGAACTGCAAGGCGAATGTTACGGTTACCACTTAGGTGCATCGGCAAATCATAGACTTCGTGCAGAATTAATGGCTGACGGAAGAAGTTACGTGCAGTTTGGCGAATTGTTGTTTCCTGGTGAAGTGACTTTGGCTGCGGGCGAAAGCTATACCACCCCAGTACTTTACACCGGTTTTGGTGGTGCTGGCTTTTCGTCACTTTCACAGCAGTTTCATCGTTTTGTTCGCACCAACATACTCAACCACAGTGCTGACTCTAAACCTCGCCCAGTTCACTACAATACCTGGGAGGGTATTTACTTTGACCACAACGAAGACACGTTAAAAGCACTGGCAGACAAAGTTGCTCCATTAGGCATAGAGCGATTCGTGTTAGACGACGGATGGTTTAAAGGAAGACGACACGACAAAGCAGGCTTAGGTGATTGGTTTGTCGATGAAGCAATCTATCCGCAAGGTCTAGATGGGCTTATTGATCACGTTACCGACTTAGGCATGGAGTTTGGTATTTGGTTCGAACCTGAAATGGTTAACCCAGATAGCGACTTGTACCGCGCTCATCCTGAGTGGGCATTACAAACCGAGAACAACCCTCAGGTTCCATTTAGAAATCAGTATGTCCTCGACTTAACTAACCCAGAAGTCGTTGAATATCTCTATAAGGTGATTACCGATGTGCTCACAGCATATCCGAAAATCAGCTATATCAAATGGGACATGAATCGCGATGTAAATCACCCGGGCAACCTTCAAGGTAAACCCGCAATGCACGGTCAAATGGCCGCGTTATACTCGCTTATAGACCGTGTTAAAGCAGCTCACCCAGGCATTGAAATAGAAAGTTGTTGTTCAGGTGGCGGACGCGTAGATTTAGGCATATTGCCACACACAGATCGCTTCTGGACATCAGACTCTAACGATGCACTAGACCGCTTATATATTCAGCGCGGTTTCTCATACTTTTTCCCTTCAGAAGTAATGGGCGCTCACGTAGGCCCGCGCGACTGTCATATTACAGGGCGCAACTTGCCTATTGAAATCCGAAGTGCTGTCGCTTTATTTGGCCATATGGGCATTGAGATGGATCCGCGAGAGCTTACCGAGCACGAGCAAAAAGTACTAACAGACGCCATTTCACTGTACAAGCAGTATCGCCACATTACCCATAATGGTGACTTATATCGTCTGGATGACGACGGCTTGAACGTGAAGTTTGGGTATATGTCAAAAGATAAAAGTGAAGGCATATTTGCCTATAACAGCGTGAAAGAAACCCTTCGAACTACACCAACTCGTTTTTACTTTGCCGGTCTTGATGCCAGCAAGCAATACATTGTCGAGCGCGTATGGCCAGAGAAGCTAAAAGAATATACGCCGTCGATTCTGCAACAAACCGACGGACAGGTATTCTCTGGTGAAGTATTGATGAAATACGGTATGCAACTTCCTGTACTTTTCCCTCAAACCGCGCTGATTTACACGGTTAAAGCGGTGTAATGTAGCAAGCCAAACATTTTTGTTGTCCCGACAAAAAGCGGGTTTAGGATGTGTGCCCTAAGCTCGCTTTTTTATTTGCTTTTTAAGTCCTTTCAATATTTTGGCAAACCGCTTGTCTTCTTCACCGCTAATTTGTGACAAGGTCGCTTTCGCTTGCTGAACATCATTGGCATTTAACCGAAGCTCGGCCAAACGCAAGTTAGCCCAATTCATACTTGGCAAGTGGGCAGTTTCAATACTTGTGGTATTGTACTCTTCAATATATTGCTCAAGTGCAGCTATGCCGCTATCTGTATATTCACCGCTTTGCACTGCAAGGAGCCCTATGCGGTACTTGCCATAAAGCAAATTGCTTTTGTTTTCAGCGTAAGCTTCCCACTGCTCAGATTCTTTATCTGTCACAGTCTCTACAGATTCATTCAACAAAACTGATAAGGTTTCGAAGGCTTTTTGAAAACGCTCATCAGTTAAATAGTGCGTACCTAGTTCAAGGTTGGCGCGGATCTTTGCCTCATTTTGCTGAGCAAGGGTGGCATATATTTCGACGGCCTTGTCTACCTGATCGTCTTGAAGGTAAAACTTCGCTTTGGCGAATTGCCCTTCAAGGGCATCGAGGGTGGCTATTTTATCAGCAAGCTTTTCAGCTTCATCCATATCTCCCCCAGCAATAGAGGGGGCCATTAGGTGAAACTGCATGAGCGCTTGATATACACCGACTTCATCAGGTGCTAACGTAACGGCAGTTTCCAAGCTCTGCTTGGCCTTTTCAGCATAGCCAAGTGCAGAGAAAATACTGTTGGATGCTTGCGCCCCCATCACATTCGCGTGAGTGTGATAAGCACGGTAATCGTTGCTGTAATTTTTCACAAATTCATCAGCCACTTCTTCGGCGTCATCTAGGTCTATATTCATTAGCGCAGAAATAAGTATATTGTATTGCTTGGGCGTTTTCGCCTTCACATCTTCAAGCGCCTCTATGACGAACTCATAATCACCTTGCTTAAAACGTGCATCAAGCATCTCAATACTCGTGCTATCTGTATTTTTTATGCTGTCATTATTTAGCGCGAACGCGCCTGCGCTGGTAAGTGCAATCGATACGGCTGCCGCACATAACAAACGTGAAGATACTTTTTTGACGTTCATTCCAAGTCCCTTTGTAATAGGTGCAATGTTAGTGGTAGATGCAATGTCTAGTGGCATTGAATGCGTTTGTATTAAGATAGATAACGCTAAATTAACCTAGCCTGAACAAATTTCCATCGATTATTTGTAACAAAAAGCATGTTTAAGAAAAACGGGCTCAATTGGTGAGCCCGTTTTTTTTAGTTAAAAGTTGCTGAGTGATTTACGGCTTGCTTTCCATCTTCAATCCGAGCGCCCAACGATTGTCAAACCCTTTCCATGGTGCAGGTGTTTCGCCACCAACAGGCACTTGGTCACTGCTGCCCGACACGTTTAAGAATTCACAGTAATCTTGCATTTGCTTTACGTGGCAGTTCATAAGTGCCAATGCAAAGTGTTCATTAATGGCATTGAGCTTCTGCACTTCCCAAGCGGGCTCGATGTAACTGCCCAAATCAAATTCGCTACCGTAGGCTTCTTTAGGTGCTGGATGCGGAGCTACGTTATGGCGCGCGTTCTTAACGGTAAGAAGTTTAGTGTGAGAGTTCCCCGTATTGTCAAACAACCAACGGATACCGTCATAACCCGAAATATCATCGTTATCACCTGCTACATATAAAACAGGTACCTTAATATCGTTAAGTGACTGAACATCAAATAACTGATGCTGACCACCCCACGGAGCCAGTGCTAAGGCCGCCTTCCACGACGGTAGTACCGCATCATTACTTTCTTTTCCACCAGCACACGTATTTAAGGCCTGCTTCACTAATTGGACAGCGGCTGGGTCTTGTGTACCAGTAAAAGTAGCGGCAGTGGTATCATTAAATGCATAACACCCACCAACAGTGCTTACTGCGCCGTATCCTCCCATGGAATAGCCGATCACCCCCGCTTTTTCACTATCCACACTGTCTTTAAAAAATGGGTGTTCTGTTATTGCATTTAGGGTAAATACTTGGTCTTTAGCACGGTTAAGGAGTGTGCTTGGAAAACCAGAATATGGGCTTTCAGCAAAGTTAACATCTTTGTTGGTTGAGTCGGTGTGATCGATGGCAGCTACCACATAGCCATGTGACGCTAAGTGTTCGCCAAGGTAGTGCATTAACGTGCGATAACCTGTATATCCATGTGAGATAACGATGACTGGATATTTGGCTTCTGTCTTTGCAATAGCAACATCGCGATAAGCGTTAGCTTGCACCTCAAACGTTATGCCGCTGCGTGTTTCGTCACTGTATTGTGTTAGCACAGTTTCTTCTTTGGTTGGGTACCACACCTCAAGCATAAGGCTTCGTTCTGCCTGTCCTTTTACAAAGTCTGGTACTAACTGAGGGTAGGTAGCTTCAACCGTTTTAACCCCAACGTTGTACGCACCATCTGCACTGAGCTCGGGCATAACATCAGCAGGAAAGGGCTTGTAGAGATTTTGAGCGGCAAAAGCAGGCATTGTAGCGGCGGTCGACGCTAGCAGGCTTGCACCAAAGAAAAGGGATAACGTTTTCATAATTATTAACTTTACGGGTAATTTGTAGGCAATAAGTAATATTACCCTGCTTATGGCGGTTAACAAGACTGACAACATTGTTATTGCTTATTTTTGGCAATAAGGCGTGCTAATACAGCACTGCGTCATTAAGGTAAACGTATCCCCTTTAGATACATGAATTAGTCAGCAATATCGAATGTATCTTCCGCATCTTCCCAACGTTTATTAAATATCGGCTTTAGCACCTGTGGATAGCCATCAGCAACGAAGTTAATTTCGCGAAGTTCTCGGCTTGCAATGTGGCTTTCCTTAATGTCTAGAAGTGCTTGATTAAGCGACTCAGTCACCTGTTTACCCAGTTCTGTTTTAGCACAAAACAGCCGTTTTGTTCCGCGTATTTCATTCGATAATTCAGAGATTTGATAAACGCCCATTGAAGAATATTGTTCCGGTATCAGGCTATTAAGTTCTTTATGACCAACGTAACCAAAATCTATGCGTCCAGTCTCTATAAGTTCGATAGTGTGGAGCCCTAAATCTTTACCTAATCCATTCAATGTAACAATGTTAAAGGGTTTCCCCCACTGCTT
Source organism: Alteromonas sp. 009811495 (assembly GCF_028865455.1). Lineage (NCBI taxonomy): Bacteria > Pseudomonadati > Pseudomonadota > Gammaproteobacteria > Alteromonadales > Alteromonadaceae > Alteromonas > Alteromonas sp. 009811495. The sequence goes on along the minus strand of NZ_CP113972.1, from coordinate 248,899 downwards.
TACAGCGTTGCTATAGGCGTTTTTTACTTCGTTATAGAGTACCGTTTTATAGCGCTTTTCTAGCAACCTTTGCAGAGAAACCTTTTCATACAATTTTTCATCATCGCTCACCTGGCTTGCTTCTTTGCTTTTTATGGCTTGATTGAGTTCAGACGACGTGACCATTAATAGGGGCAAATTAATGGATGTTGGTTCGGAAAAATACCCCCACGCTAAGCGGTCTTCCCGATAAGACGCACCAAAAAAGCAATACACCATACTGGGGTCACTGTTTGAGCTAATCATTGCCCATGCGCGTTTTATCGGATAGGTTTCAAAGCGGTGCGTATATTGCGGCAAATATGACGCCAAGTAAGACATATTCTTGAATAAGGGGCCATCGTTAATCTCTACGCCGTCAACTTGCATGCCTACTTCAGGTGGTCGCAACCAAACAGCCGTAGGTTTGTCGTTCTCAGTATTTTCTATCTGATGGCCTTGGACGTGTTGGGGCATACAAAATGCCAACACAACCAGCATTACACTTTTAAATAAAAGCATTGAAACTATTTTCAACAAAATACATGCCTAAAAAACGATCAAAAAAGAGCGCAAATTCTAGAGTAATCACTTCATGATTACAGGACATGCGTCTCACACATAAGTCGTTAAACGAAAAAAGCCCTTCAAAGAAGGGCTTTTTAAATTGCGTAGAACTGCTCGAGTTTAGAACGGAATATCGTCATCAAAATCGAAGTCTGGTTCTGCCATTGGTGGTGTCTTAGGCTGAGACTGGTTACCACCTTGAGGCGCTTGATTATAACCACCACCTTGGTTTGAGTTGTAACCGCCTTGTTGGCCACCACCTTGCTGCGGCGCTTGATTATAGCCGCCTTGTGCAGGTGCTTGGTTGTAACCGCCTTGATTGTTTTGAGGACGCTGATAACCACCATTACCGCCGCCACCTTCACCACCGCGACCACCTAGCATTTGCATTTGATCTACGATGATTTCAGTTGTGTAGCGATCTTGACCTTGTTGGTCTTGCCACTTACGCGTTTGCAATTTACCTTCAACGTAAATCTGTGAGCCCTTCTTCAGGTACTCTCCGGCAATTTCTGCTAAGCGACGGTACATAGTAAGGCGATGCCACTCAGTGCGCTCTTGAACCTGACCTTGTTGATCTTTCCAGCTTTCGCTAGTTGCAAGGCTTAAGTTCGCAACGGCGTTTCCGTTAGGCATGTATCTAACTTCAGGATCATTGCCAAGGTTTCCAACAAGAATAACCTTATTAACGCCTTTCGTTGCCATTGATGTCTCCTGTAACGTTTGTGTATGGCTTATTGCCTTACTGTACTAAGCAGCACAACTGCAACAAGCGCGAAAGTTCATCGGTATTAGCCGGCTAGTATATCGTATTTTATCGACAAAATTGGAAGTTTTTCACCGACTCTGGCTTTCTTATTAAATGCTAACAACATTTTTTGAAAGCGTCTTCTGCACTTTCGCCTTGTTTTGAGATATGACTTAGTGCCTAACCATTACCACCATGTAATATAGAACGCTGCGGTAAGCAGAACAACCGCAAGCGATGCCACGTTAAAGCCAGTAGTGGTACTAAACTGCACTTCGTTTAGGTCGACAGCGTTTTCACTTACCCCTTTTTTCTCTAACAAAGAGACAACCACGGCTAAACCTACACATAGCAAGAAAACAAGTCCTACACGGTCGATAAAGGGCAACTCTGGCCAAAACTCTCTAAACACGATACTTAGCACAAATGAGCCCAGCGCAGCCAAAAGACCGCCATTTGCAGTGGTCTTCTTCCAAAACATGCCCAGTACGAATAAAGCACAGATGCCAGGTGTAAAGAACCCTGTAAATTCTTGAATATATTGGAATGCTTGGTCGAAGTTACCGAGCAGTGGCTTCGCAACCACCATAGCAATAACCAGTGCCGCAAAACTAACAATTCGCCCTACTTTCACGTAATGCTGTTGCGATTCATTAGGACGCTTATCTTTATACAAATCCATAGTAAAAATGGTAGAGACACTGTTAGTCATTGACGCGAGTGAAGATACAATTGCGGCAACAAGCGCAGCGAAAATAATACCTTTTAGGCCAACAGGCATGAGTGTCATAAGACTTGGATAGGCTTGGTCAGGCTTTTGCAGATCAGGTACGATAAGCACAGCTGCAATACCTGGCAACACAACGATAAGTGGCATAAGTAGCTTCAGGAATGCCGCAAACGCAATACCTTTCTGTGCTTCTTGCACACTTTTGGCTGCCAATGTTCGTTGAATGATATATTGGTTAAAGCCCCAATAGGAAAGGTTCATGATCCACATGCCACCAATCAATACCGAGATACCAGGTAAGTCCATATAGTGCGGATTGTCTTTCGACAAAATCATATCGAACTTTTCAGGTAATTTATTGGTTAAGTCGACAAAACCTTGCAGCGCCCCATTTCCATCACTAATGAGATTAAGCGCAGTGTATGATAAAAACAGTCCGCCAAACACCAATAGCACAACTTGGATAATATCTGTCAGTGCGACCGCTTTAAGTCCACCATATAGCGAATAAGCCAGTGAGAATAAGCCCAAGAACATCATGCCATACATCATGTCTACGCCAGAAATAGTATTTATGGCTAAGGCGCCTAACCACAATACGGCAGTTAAGTTAACGAATACATAAACGCCTAACCAGAAAATGGCCATCACTTTTCTTACACGATGATCATACCGCTGCTCTAAAAATTGCGGCATGGTGTAAATTTTATGCTTAAGAAATATGGGTAGGAAGAACTTACCAACTAATAGCAATGTAATGGCAGCCATCCATTCATAGGACGCTATCGCAAGACCTAATTGATAGCCCGAGCCGGACATCCCAATAATTTGCTCTGCCGAAATATTTGCAGCGATAAGCGATGCACCAATTGCCCACCAAGGAAGGCTTGAGCCTGCAAGAAAGTAATCGTTGGTATCTTTTTCGTGACCCTGCTTTTCACGTGATACCCACCACGCAATACCAATAAGCGCGACGACGTATATCACAAACAACGTGATATCTAATGATGCTAATTTCATAGTTTTTCCCAAAGTTCTAATTTTGGGTGCGGCGGTTTAAGTCAATGCAGGGTACACAGGTGAAAAATTGTTTTTATTATTCTTAAGGTTTTGCCACACCAGTGTCGCATCTTTAAAAGATGCCAATTCGCTATGCGATGCATGTAAAAATGGAGAACATTTATCGCATTCACATTGCGGATAATATTAGTATCACACTTTGTTTACTTTTTTTAACTAAATTGTTCCAAATTAGCGTTTTTATAAAAAAAGCCGCAATCAATGATGCGGCTTAAGGGACACAGACAACCGTACGGGATAGATTGTTCTGATATAAAGGAGTAATAAAACAAGTCTGTTAGGCGAAAGCACCTTGAGTAGCGGTACAAACGTAGATGTCGGCGTTGTACCCTGTTTCATCAAAGTATTTGTTGGCGACCACTTGCTTAACGGCTTCAACCTTGTCAGTAGGTGCAAGCGCAACAACGCAACCACCAAAACCACCACCAGTCATGCGCACGCCACCAGACGTCCCCAAAACTTCATCAATTATTTCTACTAAGTAATCAATAGGGCGTACTGTAATTTCAAAATCATCTCGCATTGAAACATGCGACTCAGCCATGGCTTTGCTCACGGTTGCAATATCGCCGTTTTTCAGCGCTTGGCTGGCTTTAAGCGTACGCGCATTTTCAGTAATAATATGTCTTGCACGACGGTATACTACTTCAGGCATATGCGCTTTCGCTGTTTCCAGCATGTCAATGTTAGCTTCTCGCAACGACGCTACCCCTAGCAGTGACGCTCCCTGCTCACACTGTTGGCGACGCAAATTGTATTCGCTGTCTACCAAACCGCGTTTTACATTTGAATTGATAATCACAATTTGATGTGAATCAGGTAATGGTGAGTGTTCAATCGCTAAAGACTGGCAGTCCAAAAGCATTGCCATGCCCTCATTGCCCATCGCAGAAATCAATTGGTCCATAATGCCACATGAACAACCAACAAACGTATTCTCTGCTTTTTGGCCTAGCAACGCCGCTTTAACACCATCAAGCGGTAATTCGTACAATGCACTTATTGCTTTGAGTATTGCTACTTCAAACGACGCCGAGGAACTAAGACCGGCACCTTGCGGCACATTGCCCGTTACCAGTAAATTAGCACCGCCAAATTCAGGCATGCTTTCTTTAAGTACTTTAACCACACCGCGAACATAGTTAGCCCAACCTTGCTCTTCGTCATACTGAATATCTGACAACGCAAACTGGTTTTGCTGATTATCATAGTCCATTGCGGTAACACTAATTTCGTTGTCATCGCGTTTTGAGGCAGCAACCCACGTGCCGAAGTTAATCGCAGCAGGAAAAACAAAACCTTCGTTATAATCGGTGTGTTCACCAATAAGGTTTACACGTCCCGGTGCATGGGCAACAAGCGTCGGCGCTTCGCCGTAATATTGCTGAAAAGTTGAAGATAGTGTTTGGTTATCCATTCGCATTCTCACGTTTTTTATAGTGCACAGTTGAAAGTGCTTTAAGTCTGTCTGCTGCTTGCTCTGGGGTTAGGTCACGCTGTGCTTCGGCCATCATTTCATAGCCAACCATAAACTTGCGAACGCTTGCCGAACGCAAAAGCGGTGGAAAGAAATGCGCATGTAGTGTCCACTCTGGGTGTGCTTCATTGTCAAATGGCGCACTGTGCCAGCCCATTGAATAAGGGAAAGAAGTGTCAAACAAGTTGTCATATTTCGCGGTGATATCACCGATGATTTGCGCCAGTGAAAAAGCCTGTTCCTTGTTTAGTTCGGGAATCGACTGAACGTTAAAACGCGGTAGTAATAAGGTTTCAAATGGCCAGGCGGCCCAATAAGGTACAACAACAACCCAATCATCATTTTGGCAAACAACACGCTCTTGTTTAGCCACTTCCTGTTCGGCGTAATCGGCTAAAAGCGGCGTATTATTATCTGCATAATACTGCGTTAGTTGGACAAGCTTTTTAGCAGGGTCAGTAGGCAAGTGCTGTTGTGCCCAAACCTGCCCATGAGGGTGTGGATTCGAACACCCCATCATAGCGCCTTTATTTTCGAAAACTTGCACCCAGCGATAGCTTTCGCCTAAATCTTTGGTTTGTGCTTGCCAGCAAGCAACAACTTCTGCGCGCTCTTCGTCTGTAAGTTCGGGAAGTGTTTTGCTGTGATCAGGAGAAAAGCAAATAACGCGGCTACATCCCTGCTCTGTCTCGAACTGAAAGAGCCCTTTCTTTTCACTGGTAACCTCAGTGTCTTTCTTAAGTGCGGCAAAATCGTTTTCGAAAACAAAAGTCCCTGTATAGGTCGGATTTACTTCACCGTTTACCCGAGTATTACCTGGGCATAAATAACAGGTTTCATCGTAAGACGGTTTTTGCTCATTGTTTGGTTCTTCAGATTGACCCTGCCAAGGGCGTTTTGCACGATGCGGTGACACCAACACCCATTCACCCAGTAACGGGTTAAATCGACGGTGCGGATCATTAGTAGGATCAAATGGCGTTCCCATATTCACTCTCTCTGAATTGGCCTTATCGTGGTCTGAACACAACAAGAGACAAAAGGGTTAAACGTTTACCCAACAATAGTATATTAAGAATCCCTTTTTATCAATTCTGTAACAAAGAAAAATATTTGTTAAATTCATAACAATTAGTTTTCTTTTTCCCAGTGAGAATTAATCGCCAACAGAGAACTCATAGCGCATCGACATCTGCACCACTTGACCTGGATAAACAATGCTACTTGGAAAATGAGGTTTGTTTGGTGCGTCAGGAAAATGCTGTGGCTCTAAGCACAACGCGCCGAGTTGTTGCTCTGTTTGTAAGCTTCCTGTGTAAAACTGCAATCCAGGCAGCGATGTGTATAACGCCATATTAATTCCTGTGTCTAGCGCTTTAACGCGAGCTTGTGGTGCGTTTTGTTCAGCGTTGCGCAGCACATAATTATGGTCGTAACCACCCACCATTTGAAATAGTGGGATGGGGTCTTGGCTAGTCGCTCTTTCGTGGATCTTCGTCAACCGTCTAAAATCGAACGCCGTGCCAGCCACGTCTATAAACGTGCCTGTAGGTAGTAAGGTAGTATCAGCATCAGTGACTTTATCTGCATCAATCTGTAGCAATGTTGAGCCCACGTGATTGTCATTACTCAATGTAAAATAAGCGTGCTGTGTAAAGCTGAGCGGCGTTGCTTTGTCTGATGTGGCGGTGATTTCCAACGACAGAATATCGTCATTCGTTAACGTATAACATGCCTTTACTTCAACGTTGCCAGGAAATCCCCCTTCACCATCAGGGCTACTGAGTGTTAGCAATACACTTATTCGCTCGTCAGTTTTATCAACAGCCGCTTCCCATACTTTTTTATGAAAACCTGCAAGACCGCCGTGGAGATTGTGCTCGCCACCGTTTTTATCAAGTACGTAGTGTTTCCCCTCTAGCCAAAACTCCGCGTTTCCGATGCGGTTTGCGTAGCGTCCGACAATGGCACCGCGGTAACTTGGGTCATCAATGTATTCATCAAGAGAGTCAAAAGACTGAACACAATGTTTTCGTTTCCCCACATTGTCGGTCAAGATGATGTCTTTGATTATGCCGCCGTAATTCAACAGTTTTACTTGCATATCATTGGCGTTAGTTAGGGTGAACTCCTTCACCAATACCCCATCTATTTCACCAAAATTTGAAATCTCTATATTCATAACAAACTATTTACCTTTAACGGGAATAATCCAAACAAAGATGGTCTCAATCGTTTAATTTCAAGCTCAACATAAACGTGTTTTTACGCATTTCTTTACGCTGAGGTTATACGTTTTCCGTACTTATTTACAGCGATTTAGCGAATTCTTATGTATGGTATAACCACTTTGCGGTTTTCGAGACATGCATTCGATTGCAAACTTATCTTTTTTTGTAAATATAATGTACGCTATGGAAAATTGGGTTTAATACTTAACCCACTACGTTACCCCCAAAAATGAAGTTTAAAAGATAATGGCAACAATAAAAGACATAGCCCAAGCTGCAGGTGTGTCATTAGCTACCGTATCCCGGGTTATTAATAATGGTCCAAAGGTAGGTGACGAGACTCGCCAACGCGTAAAAAAAATAATGGAAGAAATGGGCTACCGCCCTAATGCCAATGCAAGGGCTTTGGTTACAAAGCGCAGTGCGTCATTAGGCGTAGTTATTGCGGAATTGCACGATCCTTTCTTTGCGATGCTTGCTCATGGTGTGGAATCAATCACGCGCAAGAACAACGTACAAATACTGTTGAGTGCGGGCTCGATTGAAAAGGAAACAGAGCTGCGAGCAATTGAAACACTTCTAGAACACCGCGTTGAGGCTATGGTTGTACACAGTAAAGCACTGGATGACGCTACCCTTATTGATTTTGCCAATCAGGTACCGGGTTTTGTGCTAATTAACCGATACATCCCACAAATAGCTAATCGCTGTGTGTGGCTGGATAATGTTACAGGCGGACGACTTATGGCGGAATACGCCATTAATCAGGGCCACCAGCATTTAGCAGTGATCAGCAGTCAATATCGCATTGACGACCCTAATCACAGACTAGAAGGCATTCATAACGCGGTTAAAGAAGCCAACCTGACATTGCCCGAAAGTATGGTGGAATACGCCACGCCTGACCAAGAAGGTGGTGAATTGGCTATGCAGAACTTACTTGCTACAGGTGCTAAGTTTACCGCAGTATTGGCCTACAATGATGCTATGGCATCAGGCGCAATGACTATGCTTCAAGACCATGGCATTGCAGTACCGGAACAAGTTTCAGTGATGGGGTATGATGACGTATTACTAGCCAAATATTGTCGACCCAAACTCACGACGTTGCGATACCCTGTTGAAATGATGGCTGCCAAGGCCGCGGAACTTGCGCTCAAATACGCTTCAGGTAGTAAACCGGAAGAAGGGCTGACATTTAAATACACTCCCACCGTCGTTAAACGGGACTCTGTGGTTCGCGTCTAGCGCGAGCCCATATTTTCCCCTTCTTCGTCTAATAAGTGTGTAATATGCAGCATTGTTAATCGAAATATGCTGCATAAATCATCACGCTACTTCTAAAAATTTCATAGTGTAAATCTATTGACAATAACTAGCATGTGATCGTAGCGGTTTATATTTTTATCCCCAATCAACAAAATTCCACGATCCTTTGAACACTTAGGATCAAAAAGCAATGTGATCGTATCAAACTTCGCTACAGCGCTTGATTTTACTGATATTTCGTGATCCGACCAGATAAGGCTGCTATGATCGTGATCGCTTGATGCATAAGGCTATTAACAGACTTACCAACAAGGTTACCCACTACTTATCCACAAGGCATTTTAGCGAGAAAGACTGGACAAAAATCGACGATATTCGCTGATTGCGAAATCTGATTTCAAGGTTGCACTGTGGGTAACACCAGGAATAATAGAGATGCGCTTTTTGTCGCTTGCTGAAACGTCTAATAACTGTTGGCTAATGGGGTAAGGCGTAATTTTATCTTTCTCGGCTACAACCAACCACAGTGGGCCATCGTAGTGGCGCAGTATCGGCGCAATTTGCATACTGTGCACTTCATCGTGTAAACGCATACTCGTAAACGAATTAGAAAACCCAGGTACCATGTTGGCAATAAGGTCAGATATATTGTTAAACGCACCATCTAACACTAAGCCGTCTATTTGACGATTTGCGGCCACATAGCTGGCAAAATAACTTCCAATACCGCGCCCGTGAACAATAGTCGGTAGACTGTTATCGAACGTGTTTTTTACGTAATCGAATTGCGTCAAGGCATCTTGCTTAATCGCATCAATACTCAGATTTTTCGCTTTCTCGCTTGTCCCCACTCCCTGATAATCGAGCCATAATATGTTGGCTGGCAGCTTTCCAATGCGATGTAACACGCTGTTGTTCTCGCTTATCGACATCCTATTGTCAGCAAAAAAGACCACGTTCACTATTGGGTCGGGATAGGAAACTGCGACCCCCCTTAACATCAGTCCCTGCGTATTTTTAACCTCAACACGGGTGATGCCGGCCGAGGTACCATCCTGCTGAATAGCGGCGTGCAATTTGGTGGTATCGAGGGGCTTTTGTGCTGAGTCTTGATAAAAAAAGGCAGAAGGTGAAACATTGATCGCACAACCGCTGACGAAGAGACACACTAAAGCGCTTAAAATGAGCTTGCGTAAAACCATAAGTAAAACTATCCGTGTTGAAAAACTGTTGTTCGCATCACATCTGAAACTTACGTTTACTGTAGCACAGTGTTGATAATTTCTACATCGATGGCTGAAACAGTTTGCAACAGTTCAGGTATTTGTGATGATGATTTATTTACTTATACTGCCAGTTAAGTATTTAGTTTGCCGTTACGGCTTATTTCATTGTGACTAAACTTCGCGATAAACACTTTATTGGTTTCAAGCGAGATTCAGGCAACGAGACAAAACAAGTAGTGAATTAATATGATAAAAAGCACAAAACAATCGAAGCGTTTTATTCGTAGTACGTTAGTGTGTTGCAGCCTCTCATTTCTCGTTGCTTGTGTATCAACACCTGAGCCTGACTTAGACTCAGCGCTCGTTCCAGCCTCACAACGAGAAGCGCATCAGGCCAGTCTTTCAAAAGCCAAAGCCTGCCCGATGTTTCTTGCAGAACTCACCGATGAAAGGGCAAGCAAAGACTTATTGGTCGGAAATGATAATGTATCGAAAGATGCGCTTTATTCAATTCTTGAACAAAGCCTGCTTGAAATGAATGTTACGCCCCATACGAATGCTGATAATAGTGTAAAAGTATCGTTAGAGCGCGCATTTGTGAAAACTTTAGGCACCAACTTAGTTGCCACTGTTATCATTGATGTGCAATACAAACCCCACTACGCAGACGAATACTCACCGAGTGTCTCTTACCGCGGTCAAAGCATGCAAGTACATTCAAGTACCTCAATCAATGAAGAACACGACATTGCTGAAGAAGCGATTAAGGAAGCAATAGCGCAAGCTACTCGTCGTGTAAAATCTTCTTTGTTACATGAATGCGATGACGTTGTAGAAAGCGCAAACGCAATCTAGCTGGCTAACGTACTATACGACCATTTTTGACCATAATGCAGGTCATACCGCCAGCGATAGCCGCTTGTTTACCCATATCGGTATCTTCAAACACTACGCATTGGTGTGGCGCAACATTCATCGAATCTGCAGCTTTTACAAACGTTTCTGGGTGAGGTTTACCATGAGCAACATCATCGGCAGTAACCAACGCATCAAGTTGCGCCAATATGCCATGCTCTGAAAGTACCCACTGCGCATGCTGTCTATCTGAGCCTGTACCCACGGCTATCGGCATACGCGTTTTATAGTGATTAAATACTGCTAAAGTATCTTGAATAAGGGTGGGTGTGTGATTGAGCCCTTCATAGGCCTTTTTTTTAAATTCGGCAACCGCTAGAGGAGAATGCGACATGTTGTAACGCGCATTCATCAGTTCTACAGTTGCCAATGATGGAACGCCCCCAAGACTATACTGATAGTCGTTGTCAAAAGGGTATCCAAACACCTCACAAGTGCGCTGCCACGCTTCAATATGTGCCGCCATTGAATCAACCAAAGTGCCGTCCATATCAAAAATAATGGCTTTAAAAGACGTTAAATCTATCATCCTTCACCCCTGTTTTCGGCAATTAGCCCAGCTACGTTGCGTCTAACACTTCTCGTGCTTTTAGCGCATCAAAGTCTCTATCGACCTTCAAATATACTGCGCCATTATGGTGGTTTAATGTCACGTCGAGTACGCCAGGAACTGCGCTTAACCCTTGCTTAAGTACTTGCTGAGAGCGCTCATCTAGTACTGCATCGGGTTTTGATGCTTGCATCATTACGCGTTTCACCCGGCTCACTTCTTTCAATCCCGCAATAATGAAGAGCCAAAGTACTGTGCATGCTGCGCCAACGCCATAAGCAATGTCAGGTGTCCATATATCGGTTACAAAGCCCGAAACAATACCGCCTAGAAATGCGCCAAAGAACTGAAAGCTGGCATAAATGCCCATTGCAGTCCCCTTTTTTCCTGCCGGTGCAATACTTGAAACTAACGCTGGAAAATTTGCTTCCAAATAGTTAAAGCCAGTAAAAAATAGAACGACTGCTGCAGTAACCATCCACCAACTGTGTGTCTGCGTACTCAGTGTGAAGAACGCCGCTCCCATCAATACAATCGCAGTGAAAAGCAGCGATTTTGGCGTGCGTCCACGCGCGGCTCCCATCATCAGCACAAGACCCACAATTGAGATACCTAGAACCGGCAGATAGACACTCCAATGACTTTCCAGCGTCATATCAAAATGCAGTAGCGTAACGGGCAGTTGCACGAACAACAGCGTAATTAGCATATGTAGCAACAGCACGCTTACGTTTAAGCGCCATAGTTGCGGCGATAACAACAGCTGTTTTAGTTGGTCTTTTTGTGGCAGCGTATCACCACTACTGAGTTGCTCTGAATCAGGAACAACCCATTTGACTAGGGGCATACAAAGCACCGCTAGCAACCCCGTAATGGCAAAAACACCAGCCAACCCATAACTGTTGGCTATTAGTGGGCCTAAAATAACCGCGAGATAGAAAGAAAAGCCTATGGCAATGCCGATAATGGCAAGTACCTTGGCGCGCTGGCTTTCACGGCTGACATCGGTAGCCAACGCCATAATGGCACCGGCAATTGCGCCCGCGCCTTGTAGTATACGACCCACTATCATCATTATCATATTATCGGCACTTGCGGCGACAAAACTGCCTATCGCGAAAACACATAAACCCAATAATATAACGGGCTTTCGTCCCCATTTGTCTGACATCATGCCCATGGGAATTTGTAATGCAGCTTGTGTTAAACCATAGCCACCAACCGCTAGTCCTACCAATAATGGTGAGTAATCTGGGTAGTCCATTGCCGCCACTGCAAGAACTGGCATTACCATGAACAAACCCATCATGCGTAAAACATAGACCGAAGCGAGCGCAAGTGCAGCGCGTAATTCCAAAGCGTTCAAAGCGTCAGTGTTCCTCAAAAGATGAAATAGCGCGTAGAGTATCTCTACAATAGAAAATTTAAGGTCGCGAAGTGTAGCACAATTTGTTCACCTGCCCACGTACCTTAACATGGATTAATACTTGGCTTAGTGGGTTGGCGAATGTGATCCCCTGCGCCTTTACGAAGTATAACTTGATTGTCATATCACTTTACTTGACAGCTATGGCATACTGATTCTTTTTCTCTCATTTAGGCTTCAATGGATAAAATCGAAATTCGCGGTGCTCGCACCCACAACTTGAAAAACATCGATTTAACACTGCCACGAGACAAACTGGTGGTGATTACCGGCCTGTCGGGCTCGGGGAAATCGTCTCTTGCATTCGACACCTTATACGCAGAAGGCCAGCGCCGATATGTTGAGTCTTTATCGGCGTATGCGCGTCAGTTCCTTTCCATGATGGAAAAGCCAGATGTTGATCATATTGAAGGCCTATCGCCCGCAATATCCATTGAACAAAAATCAACATCACACAACCCGCGCTCGACCGTGGGAACTATTACAGAAATTTACGACTACCTGCGATTAATGTTTGCGCGCGTAGGTACTCCTCGCTGTCCAGATCACGATGTACCGCTTGATGCACAGACCGTTAGTCAAATGGTAGATAAAGTGCTGGCGATGCCAGAGGGTAGCAAGTTAATGCTACTTGCTCCTATCGTGAAAGAGCGTAAGGGGGAGCACGTTAAAACCTTGCAGAATCTTTCTGCTCAGGGCTTTATTCGAGCGCGCATCGATGGCGAAGTGTGTGACCTCTCTGATCCACCACCACTCGACCTACACAAAAAGCACACCATCGAAGTCGTTGTCGACCGCTTTAAGGTGCGTGATGACATGGCGCTGCGCCTTTCTGAGTCATTTGAAACCGCGTTGAGTCTTGCAGGTGGCAACGCCGTTGTTGCCGATATGGATGATAAAGACGCTGAAGAAATTGTGTTTTCAGCTAATTTTGCTTGCCCGCACTGCGGATACAGCTTGAGTGAACTTGAGCCGCGTTTGTTCTCGTTTAACAATCCGGCGGGCGCCTGCCCTACATGTGACGGTTTAGGTACAAGACAGTTCTTTGATCCTATGCGAGTGGTTGGCAACGAAGAGCTCAGTTTATCTGGAGGCGCAATTCGAGGGTGGGACAAGCGCAGTTACTACTATTTTCAAATGCTGCAAGCTGTTGCAGATCATTACGGCTTTAGCCTAACTGTACCGTTTGAAGAGTTAGATAAAAAGCATCAAGACATTGTGCTTTATGGCTCAAAGGGAAAGTCACTCTCATTTAAATATATTAATGAGCGCGGCGACATCATGGAGCGCAAGCATCCGTTTGAAGGCATTATTCCCAATATGGAGCGTCGATATCGTGAGACTGAGTCAAACTCAGTGCGCGAAGAGTTAGCTAAGTATTTAAGTCAACAGCCATGTAATAGCTGTGAAGGCACACGCTTGCGCGTTGAAGCACGCAATGTATTTATCGAAGGTACTAATTTGCCGGCTATCGCTGATATGTCGATAGCTGATGCTTTCGGTTTTTTTGAATCATTAAGCCTTGAAGGTCAAAAGGCGCAAATAGCAGAGAAAATCCTAAAAGAAATTCTCGACCGTTTGCGTTTTTTGGTCAATGTCGGCCTTAATTACCTTTCAATGTCTCGTAGTGCCGATACCCTATCAGGCGGTGAAGCCCAGCGTATTCGCTTAGCAAGCCAAATTGGTGCGGGTCTTGTTGGCGTCATGTACGTGCTAGATGAGCCTTCAATCGGTCTACATCAGCGTGACAACGAGCGACTTCTTGGGACGCTCACGCACCTGCGCGACTTAGGTAATACAGTACTGGTCGTAGAACACGATGAAGATGCCATACGCGAAGCCGACTATATCGTTGATATCGGCCCAGGAGCAGGTGTACATGGTGGGCAAATTATTGCAGAAGGCTCGCTGGAAGACATTAAGAATAGTGAACATTCACTTACCGGAAAATACTTGTCTGGCAGAGAGAAAATTGAAGTCCCTGCAACTAGAAATCAGGTTAAAGACGACATCTGGCTAGAGCTAAAAGGGGCAACTGGCAACAACTTGAAGTCGGTTGATTTGCGTATTCCTACCGGTGTGATGACCTGTGTGACTGGTGTATCGGGGTCAGGTAAGTCAACCCTTATCAATGACACCTTTTATAAAATTGCGCAACGTGAGTTAAATAAGGCGACGACTTCAGAGCCCGCACCACACGTTTCAATGACCGGTCTTGAACACCTTGATAAAGTGGTCGATATCGATCAAAGTCCCATTGGCCGAACACCGCGTTCTAACCCAGCAACCTACGCAGGTATCTTTACACCTATACGCGAAATGTTTGCAGGTACACAAGAATCTCGCTCTCGCGGTTATAAACCAGGAAGGTTTAGCTTTAACGTGAAAGGTGGCCGCTGTGAAGCATGTCAGGGTGATGGTGTCATAAAAGTAGAAATGCACTTCTTGCCTGATGTGTATGTGCCTTGTGATGTCTGTCAGGGTAAGCGCTACAATCGTGAAACGTTGGAAATTAAGTACAAAGACAAGAATATTCACGAGGTTCTTGAGATGACGGTGGAAGATGCACGTCATTTCTTTGATGCGATACCCGCAATCTCAAGAAAATTGCAAACGCTCATGGACGTGGGTTTGTCGTATATTAGATTGGGACAAGCTGCAACTACTTTGTCAGGTGGTGAAGCACAGCGTGTAAAATTGGCAAAAGAGTTGTCAAAAAGAGACACTGGCCAAACCCTATACATTCTCGATGAGCCTACAACAGGGTTGCACTTCCACGATATTAAGCAATTATTAGCAGTGCTTCACAGGCTGCGTGATCACGGCAATACCGTTGTGGTTATTGAGCATAACCTTGACGTTATCAAAACCGCAGATTGGATTGTCGACCTTGGTCCAGAGGGAGGATCCGGAGGTGGCCAGATTATTGCAGAAGGAACACCTGAGCATGTGGCAGAGCAAGACGTTTCACATACAGGACGCTTCTTAAAACCCATGCTCTAACAAGCAGATCAGCATGTTACGGCGACAAAATGGCCAAACGCAGTCATTTTGTCGCATAAATTGATAAATATAACGCTGGTCAGAGCTTGTTTTGGTGAATCATGAGATACGATGATTCGTGGAATTTATTGCAGTAAGAATTGCTGGAGCAACAACGCATGAACCAAACGCCGCCATTAGCCTTAGTGAAGACTTGGTATCACCTACTCTCATCTTCTGAAGACAACGATGTAAAAGCACGTGCCCAAGAAATGTTACTGAAAGCCTTTGAGTCACCAGAAGCTATTGCTGTTTATTTGAAGCAGCACAATATTCTTCAGCATTAAGCAACAAAAAAAGCGTTAGTGATGTAACTAACGCTTTTTCGTTTTTATCCTTTCTACGCTTCGCTTCAGTGCTTAGCAGCCTGAATAGCTAGTCCTTCACATACCGAATTAAATGCATCATTTTCTAATCGCGGTAACCCCGTCAGTAAGTTTTCATATAGGGCATCAACGACAATTGGCGACAAACTCATACCGCCTGTGATCATGACAACTTCTGGCTTTTCGACACTGTTTTCTAAACACTCCACCACTAATGCTTTTACTTTATCGAGCCAAGGTTTAAGTGCTTTTTTAAGTGCATCTTGTGTTATCTCTACATCAAAGTCTTCTTCGATGTAGTGTAGTGGTAACGTAATATTTTGCTTACTCGACAACAATTCCTTTGCCAAGCGAGCCGAGTTAACCACACGCGCAGATAGCTTGTTTTCCTGCACAATCAACAGTCTTTCTAATTGCGCTGGCTCTTTTATCACCGACATAGTTTGCGAAATATCTAAACCATAATCATCAGAGAAAAATCGCGTTAGCGCAGGAATGTTGTCGACAGCACACATATCCGAAAAGTATGTTGGTGGTACAGGCAGGCCATTTATCATTTTAAGGCCCATTCCCATTTCTGGCGCAATAGCTTTTAACACTAAGCTCTTATCGCAATCCATTCCCCCCAGACGACGTCCTGTTACCGACAAAACATCATCTTTTCTGTCTAGTTGGTTAGTGCGTTCTGGAGAAAGCTTAATACAACAGATATCGGTAGTACCACCGCCAATATCCACAATAAGGGTGGTAGTATCTTTAGGTAGTGTTTGCTCAATTTTATACGCTGCCGCAATAGGCTCATCCAGAAAATTAACGCCAGAGAAACCAGCTTTCGTTGCAGCCTGGGTCATGATTTGAATGGCCTGTGCGTTGCCTTCTTCGCCACGCGTTCCATGAAACTTTACTGGTCGTCCAATGACCGCACTGTCGACTACCTTACCCAGCTGCTGCTCTGCACACTGTTTAAAGTAGGCAAGTTGCTTGGCGATAATGCCGATAAAGGCTTGTTTTTGATCACCGTCTAGCGAAGCACCTAAAAAGTTTTTAGGTGAATAGATTAGTCTGCCCTTATCTGGCATCTTCAAAAAACGTCTGAACCCTTCTTCACCAAACGCAAACTTACCGTGCTCAACAAGGCGTAACAGTGGAATTTCATCAAGTGACATGGCATGCATCAATTGAGCAATCGCTTTGCGCTGCAAGGCTGGCTTATTGTGCAAATCTCCGCGAAGTGAATTTATGCGGTCATTATACATAGCCTGTTCTTTGGGATCTTTCGCAGCGTAGTAACCGTCTTTCGCTTTATCTATCTGATCATTGATTGCGCGTTGAAGTTGGGCAACTTTCGCTTCAACCATCGCGTCTGGCGGTGGCGGCAACTCATCCTCAAAATAAATAAATACCGAAGAACGGATTTTGTTACCTTTCTTATCTAACGGGTCAAGTTTAATGTGCTGATGGGATGCACCATCAAAATACACAACCTCAGAATTTGATGTACCGTAGTCAATCCCAATCGCAGTCATAGTTCCGTTGTCATATCCAGCATTGAATGATTAAAAATAGCGGGTAAGTCTACTATACAAAATCATTCCATCCTATGAACTTACCCATGAATATCGCCAATTCGTTGAATTACTGCACTCTTTGGCGAAGTAAAAACAAGGCTATCAGGTACGTCCACTTAGGTTGTGTGAATGTTATATAAACCCACAATACGCTGCTCTCCTTTAAGCATTGAAACTTTCATTAATACTTTTAAACAAATCACGTGGTGTAAGACGCTTTGAGAATGCCGTAAAAGTGTGTATTGTTTAAACAAAGCAAAATTAAAATTAAAGACAATTAGGCTAGCTGGCATGAGTAACACGGTAGTTGTACAGGGCAAGGGAACTGAAAGTTCGCAAACTGATGTCGAGCACGCGGCTACCCCTGAAACCTTCAGCTTTGAGCAGTTTACTGTCGATACCCAGCGAAACTTACTCTTAGAACACAACCAAGAAGTCGCAATTGAACCTAAAGTTTTTGATTTACTGGTGTTTTTATGCCGAAACGCCGATAGATACGTATTAATCAATGAACTGCACGAAAAGGTGTGGGCCGACCGTGTTGTAAGTGATGCCGCTGTCAGGCGAGCAATTAGCAAATTGCGTACACTGCTTGGCGAAACGGATAACCACTCACTAATTAAGTCGATGCATAAGCGGGGGTACAAGCTAGATTGTACCGTTTCACATCATGCGCAAACTCACAGTCCAAACGGTAATACAGCCAGTGTGCTACACGCTGGAATTACATCGCGTGCACGCTCGTTTTTAACGGTTTTTCGTCACGCTGGCCGGATTCCCTCTTCGGCACTGGTTATTGCCATGTTGCTATTGGGTGCCATTTTATTCTATTCGCTGCAAACAGCAGTGCCAAGCCAAACAAAACTGATTAACTTCTCGGGAGAGAAGATAAGCGCAAGTGCTAACGACGACGCAAGTGAAATCGTATTTGCAGGCAAACTCATTGGCGAGCAAGGCTTTCAACTGTTTCATGCAAACTTAGAAAACCAGAACATCCGACAATTAACACAAAATGCCAATAATGTTACTGAAGTGAAATTTTCTCGCGACCAGCAAAATATTATTTTTATTGATCTGTCTTTGGGCGGATCCAAAATACTCAGTAAAAACATTAGCAACGATGCTGAAACCACAACATTAGTAGAAGGCTTCAGTATTGTTTCCGATTTTGATGAGTCCCACGATGGCAGTGGTTTGTACTTTGCCGCAGTGAAGGATGCACAAGGGACGGGACAAGTTTATTATCTCGACTACACCTCTGGAAATATTGAGGCAATTACATTTGCTCACGATACGAATTCAAACGATTACCGCGTAGATGTTTCGCCTAATGGCGATTACTTGCTTGTGACTACGTCAATGAGCGGCTTGGAAGAGCACGTACTTTCACTGTTCAATACACGCAATAGAGCCATCGTTAAACGATTTTTTCACAGCAGCGGCTTATACGAAGTCACCTGGCTCAATAATGAAGAAATTATGCTACTTGATAGCACAGAAATCGTAAAAGTTGAGATTGAGGGTGCTGCACAAACGTCTATCGCCCTTAATAAAGATAGCAATACCATCGACATTGAACCTTTAAGTCGTGACGAATATATGGTGGTTCGCAATTCTTTGTCTGACTCGTATTTCATTGAAGTTAGTCTTCCTTCATTTGACACCGCCACACAAAAAATCATCGCAACACCAGGCGACTCCGTGGATGAGGTTCGTTATTTGGGTCAATCTGGTGAGTTGCTTTACGTTGTTAAAGACGGCGCTCGTTCTGAGCTTGTAAGAAGAGAAGGGAAAGAGCAAGTATCATTGTTGCAGACAACTATGAATCTTAGTTTGCTTGATGTAGCCCCTCAAAACGATTTCATTCTTCTGACCCTCGATGGTCTTCTAGCACTTTTGGAAGTAGACACCAATAATGTGAAATACATCACTACCGGTGGCCATATGATCGCACATGATGGTGTGTTTAATGCCAACGGTGATGGCGTAATTTATGGTGTGAAAGAACAAGGCATCTGGAAAATAAAAGAATACCAATTAGATAATCAAAAAACGGTAGATTTATTTTCAGATTTTAGAGCAGCTAGGCAAGTTAAAGATAAAGTATTTCTTTTAAATGAAAATTATGAACTAAGTGTTTTTGATCATAAAAGTAAAACAATTAAAGCATTGCCCTTTTCACTACCCTCGGCAGAAAATACGAATTGGTATGCTGATAACCGATATATTTACTTTAGCGACTTTGATGGACGAGATGCACATTTTAATGTTCTCGACCATAATGGCGAACGTATTAGCGAAAAAACCTTCAATGCGTCTTCTATTAGCGCATCTTTCGATATTGACGAAAGAAGAAACAAAGCAATCCTCAAAAGCTGGCCGTACTCGGAAGCTGAAATTCTATTGGTTGACGCAGCTGCGCTCTCCTCTGTTAATCCAAAGCATTAAGTGAAAACGCTTTTTAATGGTGACATTGCATATCGAACTGTAAAACATTCTGTAACCATGATGTCAAAGCGATGAAACCTGCACACCTACTCCACTTTTATTCTCTTTAAAAAGCGTTTTTTCTGTTAATTCCCCTAATTATTTTTGGCTCTCCCATTTTCTCACCCACTCAAATAACAACAAAATAAAACTTAACATTCAACTACTTACAAATGTAACCAAACTGTGACCATCAAAAAATAGCTTGGTTACACATAAGGTTTTATAAAAATCATGAAACAGTATTGCCATGGTTATTCCATAAACAGCCATTGTTGACCAGTATGAACTCGAACCAAACAAAACAACTCTACTGAGGAATACAACATGACTACTTCACGCATTAACGTAAAAACAGTTTTCACAGCAGCACTACTTACTCTTTCACTTGTTAGCACAGTTAACGCGAAAGAAAGCACAACATATGAAGTGAGCGTTACCGACCAAGATGGTACTACAACGTCTGACCCAGCGACTATTTGCATCATGGTACCTAAGCTATGTAGAAGAGACTAATTTTTCACGAACTACGATGTGGGTGATTAAAATGAAAAAAATTAAATTTCTGATAGATGAAATTAAAAAAGTAAAAACCAAGCCCCAACTCATTAGTTTTTTCAAAGGAATAACCTCTTTGGAGGCCTATTGTTGGGCGGGAATAATAATTCAAGAAAATGAAACAGCCACTTGTGTAAATAAGAAAATAATTGGTGATTTACCAAGTGATAAATTAGAAAAAATACTCTCTAATTTTCCTAATAAATTTTCTTATAGAAAGTTAACTGAAATTGAATTTATTTTTAGAGAAGAGATAGAAAATTCAATTTTAGTTGACGATGAATTATCAGGAATTTTGCTTTTACCTTTTCACGGTGCTGGTAATGATTTTGGATATTTCGTTTTAGGAATATCCAAACGTGGGAGCAATCCAGTAACGCGAATTTCTGAAAAACTTGGCTGGTTTTGGTCCATTATCGTTCCCTATTTATACGCGGCCTATGACTGTGCATGGAAAGAGGACCAAGTACACATTACCAAACGAGAACTCGAATGCATACGGTGGGCGTCAGAAGGTAAGACGTCGTGGGAAATAAGCCAAATTCTCAATATTTCTGAGCGCACCGCTAATTTTCATATTTCGAATTACATTCAGAAAACGGGGAGCACTAACAGACAACAGGCCATTGCGAAGTGCCTGTTGAAGGGACATTTAGTGCTATAGCCCTTGATTCACTACACAACAGAAGGTGATTGAAAATGGACAAAAATAAAGCGTTTAAGGAAATGGGAATCTCAATGAAAGAATTGCGAATTCTAGAGCGCTATTGCAGCGACGATGTGGATGCGTCAAACGATGAATTTGCATCGTGTAACGATAGCTATGACTACTCTGACAGTACGTTCGAAGAGGGCGACTTCTCAATTTCAACCTGCGATTATTGAATAGGACGATGATGATGAGTGAGCTAAAGAAGACAGCAATGCAGATTCAATCTTCAGCGCGAGATTGGAAATATTTTCTGCTCATTCTATGCGTATTACTCAGCAGTATTGTATTGCTTGAAGCGACAAAAAAGGCACGCGCGCTTACCGCTGCTTTGACGGCACCAACAGTAACCGAAGTATATTCACCTGACGATGCAGTAATTGTAAATATCAGTGCTGAAAACGGGCAAACTGTGGATGCAAACGAGATCCTAATGACCTTATCAAGAGAGAACTCGCAGCAAAAGCATATAGTCACGTCTCCTATTTCGGGGACTTTCTCTTTTAAGAAATCTGCCGGTGATTATATTCGAAAGGGCGATATTGTAGGGGTGGTTATACCGAACATCGACTCGAACCAACTTTACTTTAAAGTGCTCAATGGTGATGTAAGCGAACTGAACACAGGTGATAAACTCGAAATAGTGATTGAGAAAGAAACATATCTAGGCAGCTTAGCTATGATCATCGGCGACGTAGATAAAACGTCCTATCCTAAGCTTTTAATACAAACAACCGCTGCACTTTCACTAAACAACAAGTCAGCTCAAAAAAAATACACTATAAAAAAGCAAACTTAAAACCAATAAAATCATACTGTTAGAAAAAAACATGTAACCAGATCTGATCCCCCCTGTCAGATCTGTCAGTTATGTCATTCGAATATTTCCGAATAATAGCAACTGTTCCTGCAGACAAGCAGAACAGAAAATTGCTAATGACCAAGGAGATATTCGATGAAAAATGTACCTTCGCTAAATCAACCAGTCTCACTGTATGGCGCGCACTGCCAGGCTGATACCACGCTAAGTATTCCAATCGGTGTCTTTATTGGTCTTGGACTCATTATCCGATGAACGTTTATTTCAGAGCTAATCGCTATCGCACAAACGTTTTAGATACAAAACACTATATTAAACAGCTAATTAGATTAACGTTTTTTGTATTGCTGTTGTTAGTCGTTAGCTTTTTAAGAAAAAAAATATAAGCGAAATTTTGGGACGCGTAATGTTGGGCATTCAGGTGACAACAAAGGTGCTTACTTACGCCTAAACCCAGAATTGATTGTAAAGAAACCAACTAAAAGTCATTTAGATAGGAAAGAATTATGAAAAATTTACCTTCACTTTGCCAACCAGTATCACTGTACGGTTCTCACAAAGAACATGAAACGGTAGTTATTGGCGTAGGGATACCTATTGGCATTGTTATAGGCATTTACCTTCGATAACCAAAACGCAACACCAACAACACTAAGGAGAAACACATGAAATCTATCCCAACACTAAATCAACCGGTTTCGGTTTACGGCTCACAGGCTGAACATGAAACTGCGGTGGCTATTACTGTCGGTATCGCTATTGGTATCGCGGTTGGTATCTACCTTCGCTAAGTAAAAACAACATTTTAATCAAAAGAGGAAATACACATGAAAACTATCCCAGCGCTTAATCAACCAGTATCTGTTTACGGTTCACAAGCCGAACATGAAACAGCAGTCGCAATAACGGTAGGTATTGCTATTGGTATCGCGGTTGGTATCTACCTTCGCTAATTAACACTCACTTTTATTAACAAACAAAAAAAGGAAAAACTTATGAAAGCTATCCCAACACTAAATCAACCAGTATCTGTTTACGGCTCACAAGCAGAACATGAGACAGCAGTGGCTATAACTGTAGGTATCGCTATCGGTATTGCGGTTGGTATCTACCTTCGCTAAACCTTAGCGTTATAGTATTAGCCTAAAAACCTCGTAAAAATATGGCTGTACGCTGAAGTATCGAGAATTGCACCAACACTTGGGGACCATCCAAGAGTAGCGATAGCTTGGTATAAATCTGGATATTTCAGCGCTTTCTTTGTTTGATCATTGGTATTTACTGTAGGTAATTATGCCAAACCTACCCTATTTATATACTGTTAGATGTGACAGTTACATAAAATAGCCATGTCCTCATAATGAATTTACCCATTGGGTCAGTTTATATATTACGAGGATATAAAATGAGCACCGAAAAATCCGTCCATGACATTAGTGAACTTCAATTAAATGTTCACCAAACCTATAAGCAGCATCCCTTACTTAACGCTTTGATGGCGAAGCTAGAGAATATCGAGCACTTTTCGTTCTTCGACTTTAGTAATGACTTTGAAGCACTTGTTGCCTCAGACTTTCTTGACTTTGTTATTGCCAAAGAAATCGGGGCGTTTAATTGCGAGGAGTACTATCAACTTCCGCTCTATCACGGAAATGACAGAGTAAAAGGTTGGTCTATTTTAAATACGCCGTATTTCAGACTTACCACCTTCTCATTTAATCAAGCCGGTATTTCAGTACACCGAGAAAACAAAGTAAAAGAACAGTTTTCATTAAAAATAACCCCACACAATACTTTGCTTTATTTTGCCAAAGCGAAGGGAACCATTCTTGATATTTATGAAATAGCATCTGAGTTAGATAGCCAAAATGCCAGTCAAACTATCAAGCTGAAATCAACAATCACATTGAACGATGGCGATGTCATTAAGCTAAAAGCAGGAATGAATGCTATTCATTTCCGTGAAGTGAACGATGACATGGTTTATCACGAAGTATCTGATTCAAAAAGCCCTATTAAAGTCATTGGTGAATACAACCTTGCATCGCTTCAGCTCGTTGGCGTAAGTGCAGCGAATATCGCCTCTTCACGCGCAGAAATGTTTGCAGAAATGGTCGCCAACCTTAATCACAAAGCCTCAATCCCTGTTCTCGAAAAATTGGGAACGCATACAGACCATTTCGTTCGCTGGAGCGCGGCGATGAACCTTTACACGTTAGATCAAAACGCGGGTGTTCAACTTATTCACAAGCTCACATCAGACCCTCACCCAGATGTACAAGCAACGGCCAAGCGCTGCTGTGAAATGTTTGCCGAACAACATTAATAAGGACTACCACCATGGCGATTGAATTAAGACCACAAAATACAAACGTTATTTCCCTTGAAGAATTCATAGAGTACGCAGAAGAACACGTTGATATGCGTGATGAGCAATCACTTAAAGATGCTGCCCCTATGATGAAAGCACTGGGTAATAACCGTGACTTCCTTGCCGACAAGATTAATGAAGAATTAGTAAAGCTGGCTAATTTCCAGGAAGACAATCATTACGGTGCACAAGTATTGATGCTCGGCCGCTGTAAAAAATTCTTTATGAGAGCGTGCTTTTGGCCAAGTGCCCAAGACAAGTCTTACAAAGAGAGTGGACCAGAGTCATTTTTCTATTACCTTCCGCACGACCATAACTTTAACTTCTTGTCAGTAGGTTATTACGGCCCTGGCTATAAAAGTGAATATTATGAATACGATCATGACAAAGTCATTGGCATGCCGGGTGAAAAAGTTGATCTGAGATACATTCGTACCTCTCAATTAGAGCAAGGCAAAGTCATGCTTTATCGCGGAAAGAAAGATATTCACTATCAAATTCCGCCTGAATCTTTCTCGATTAGCATTAACTTAATGGAAGATAGCCTAGATCTTCCGCGAATTAACCAGTATCGCTTTGACCTTGAGAATAAGCGCATTCACAGCCTAATTAATCGAAACAGTGGCCCTGTACTTGCCGACATCGCTGCCAAAGTGGGTAACGACAATACCCGTCAGTTGCTGAGTGATTTAGGACAGCGTACTACCTGTCTACGCACTAAGTCTGCCATCGTCAAGTCACTTGCGACACGTCTGCCACAGTCACAAAAAATTGATTTTATCGAAAGTCATCTGACCGGCAAGGACGATTACTTTAACGCTCAATTACGCCATCAGATTAGTGAGCTTCAAGTTAGGGAG
Source organism: Alteromonas sp. 009811495 (assembly GCF_028865455.1). Classification (NCBI taxonomy): domain Bacteria; kingdom Pseudomonadati; phylum Pseudomonadota; class Gammaproteobacteria; order Alteromonadales; family Alteromonadaceae; genus Alteromonas; species Alteromonas sp. 009811495. The sequence continues at coordinate 223,921 of NZ_CP113972.1, read as the reverse complement.
ACATCACTATGTTAATCGCTAAACAATTAGGTAAACGCTTTAAAGCGAACCGCAAGCAAGAGCAATGGGGGGTAAAGAACCTCAACTTAGTCGCAAACCCTGGTGACGTCATTGCCCTACTGGGCAGAAATGGGGCTGGAAAATCTACGCTTATGCGATTGTTGGCAGGTATCTACCAACCAAGCGAAGGCAGCGTTGAAATAAGCGGCAATCCTAATGGCCAAGTTCAACTACTTACGCCAGCTGACAATCTTTACCAAAAGCTAACCGTGTTAGAGACACTTCACTACTTTTGCGACTTGTACGAAATAGCGCGTAGCAGTATCGAAAGCACCATTGATGATGTAACTCGACGATTCAATCTTGCATCGTTTTTGGACAAAAAAGTCGGCGACCTTTCAACGGGCATGAAACAACGGGTGAGCTTAGCGAAAGCATTTCTTGTTGACCCTCAAGTGATCATGTTAGACGAGCCTACCGCGGGATTAGACATTGAATCGAGCTACAAGCTTATAGAGATCATTCAAAACCTAAGTGGGCTTGGCAAGATCATCATAGTGTCGACTCACAACATGTCTGAAGTACAACAAATCGCAAATCGCGTGTTGATGCTAGAGCAAGGTCGTCTTATCTACGACAGACCAATGAGCGATTTCGAGGCAAGTGGAGACAGCCTTGAAGCGTCATACATGAAAACGCTGGAGGCTGCATAATGTTTAACTCTGCCATTGTACGTTCAGTATACGCGAAAGAGTTTCGCGAATTTTTGCAGGACACGCGCACACTTATCATTGTGTTCCTGATACCCCTTTTGTTTGTACCAGCGGTGACACTGATTACCTACAGCACAAGTATGGGGGTTGAAAATAAACCCAGCGCTATTGCCGTACTTCACAACGATTGCAGCGAACTTCCCAATGATATTGCAGGGCAAGTGCAATGCTTTGGACCTGAGGCCAGAACGACCATTCAAGACAACCTACGCGATGGTCATCTAGACGCGATGCTAGATATGAGCTCGGGCACGTTATTACTTGCCAATGCAGCGTTAACCGCTGAACCATTGCAGCAAAAAATGGAGCAGTTCTATCTACGTAGTACTTACGCGCCTACGCCGCCATTACAAATCGAAGATCTGCAAAGCGACACCAGTGTTGTCAATATCATTGGTACTAGCCTAGCTAATATTATTGTCATGCTCATTATCGTGTTTAGCTTTGTTGGTGCACTGAATTTCGGTATGGACATCACTGTAGGCGAAAAAGAGCGCGGTTCATTTCGTTTGTACAGCGAGTTTAAAGATAAAATCCAGTCAATATTTGCAGGTAAGTTAGTGTTCACTTCTTTCTGTGCAGCATTGACGGCTGCGCTAGGTATAGTAGGGATCTTACTATCAAGTGTTGCTGTTGATACCGTTTACGGCAGCGCAGCGAGCACAAGTGCAAGTGATATCGACAAGATGTCAGCTTTCTTCCAATACCTCGATATGCTCAATACTACCGATATCATCGTCGTATTTTGTTACCTCATTCCAAGTATTTTTCTCATTTCGGCATTAACCAATCTACTGGGTTGCATCGCCAAAAACATGAAAGAAGCTAAGTTACTTGGTGTCTTGCTAATGATGGCACTAATGGCGCTTTCAAAAATTCACCTTGGCGATGACATGTTTTTCTTTACGGCATTTATCCCTGTTTTAAATGTGTTTAGCGGCGTCAATATGGCACTCGCCTTAGAAGTCGACTATGCGCACCTACTGGTAGCCACGTTAGTGAACATCGCTATTTGTATGAACACCTTGTTCGATATCAAGAAATTAATCCTTAAAGAAATCGTTTAGTCAGGAGGCGGTTATGAACTTTTCTATTGCAAATTACACGACCGAAAAATCGGTTAAATGGCTCCCCCTTGTTTTAGCAGCCGCTATCATCTTTGGCTTCTGGAGTTGGTATTTCAGCGCGGTGGACGGCACTTGGTTATCACAAACTATGTTTAACGCGAAGGCCGCTGTCGCAGACATTACGCCTGAAGAACGCGACATGCTAAAAGCGATGATCACACCAGGCCTACTAAAGACATCAACCATGTTTGGTGCACTTGGAGGCCTAATCTTGACCGCACTGTTAATGTCGACATACGTAACCTTGTTTAGCCGTTTTGCGATGCCAGCCGACAAAGAGGTACCGTTTGCGCTGTCATTTAACATTGCCTCACTTGCTTCTCTTGGCACAGCACTATTACACGGTATGTATGCGCTATACGTGCTACTCAGTCCTGAGAATAAAGTGAGTTTGTATCAGGTTGACTTCCTTACCCTTAACAACTTGATCTTCAACTTAGCGCCGACACATCCCATGTTTTCGCTCGCTAATGGCATATCGCTAAGTTCAGTGCTGTTTGTTGGTTTGTGTGCTTACTTGCTGCATAAACGCACGCATTACCCAATGGGTAAAGCCGTAGCAGTATATGGCGCACCTTATCTTGCAATCGTCGGCACAATCTTATTTCTAGCGGTGGTGTAACGATGAAAAACTCAAAACTTGTATGGGGACTAGTGCTGTTAGGCATTAGCTCTCCCTTTCTGAAACTTGCAGCAGAGTCTGATAAGCAGAAGTACGTCGAGGTTGCGCAAGTGACTAAAGGTGACTTGGATGAGCACTTGGTTGCCACTGGCAAAGTGTCTTATGACAGAGAGCTCAACCTAGACTCTAAAGTGGTTTCTACGGTTACCCAGGTGTTTGTTGAGGTTGGCGAGCGCGTAAGTAAAGGCGATACGCTGCTAGAGCTCGATAGCTTCACGCTAGACAGTCAAGAAGCCCTACTGAAAAAGCAATATGACAGCTTGGATATTGAGCTTTCTATCGCGCGAGGTAAGGCACAAGACACCGAAAGACAACACCAAATCAATCAGACACTGATGTCCAAAGGTCTTATTGGTAAAGAAAAGCTCGCACAAAGCCAACAAGCATTAACCAATGCGAATCTGGAAGTAAAACATATATCTTCGCTGTTAGCAGCCAAGCAAGTACAGCTAGACGAAGTACAAGGTTCGCGACGCTATCTCACCATTAAAGCCCCCATGGACGGTCTTATCATCGACTTAAACGCGGTAGAAGGCGAAAACGTTTATCCCAACCAGATGAATGTAGATTTCAACTTCTTGGTATCAATGGCTGATAACTCATCAGTGTTTGCTGATGTACAAATTGATGAGCGTTCGCTCGCTAATGTACACATAGGACAGTCAGCGAGCGTCTTTCTCGCATCCTACCCAGACACGCCCATTGAAGGAAAGATTAGCTTTATCTATCCCACGGTGGATAAGAGCTCTCAAGGGATACGCAATAAAGTGCGCGTGGAGCTTAATCAAAATGCGCTAGCCGGTCTGAATTTCCGTCAAAACATGAGCTGCTTAGTAAAAATTAAGCTAGCGACAAGTAAGGAAGGCACGCTTGTTCCCATGAAAGCGGTTGTTGAGCAAAACGATGCAAAATTTGTGTATGTGCTCAACGGCAACGCAGTACGTCGCCAGTTAATTCAAGCAGGCGAGTCTGACTTTCAGTTACAGCGCATTGTGTCGGGGCTTAGTGAGAGTGACAAAGTAGTAGTGGGGCCAATGGACGTACTGCTCAATCTCACTGACGGCGAGTCGGTAAGGATCTTGTGATGATTGAGTTACACAGCATTGACAAGTCGTTCAGTGGTGACAATGGCAAAGTGGACGTGCTACGCCAACTGTCATTACGAGTAGAAAAGTCTGAGTTTGTAAGCCTACTAGGGCGTTCTGGTGAAGGTAAATCTACCTTGCTGAATATCCTTGGCGGCTTCGACAAATTCGACTCAGGTTCATATCAATTCGGCGACATGGAAGTTAGTGCGCTTGATAGCAATCAACTTACCGACTTTAGAATGTGTAACATCGGCTTTGTCTTTCAGAGCTTTCACCTTATCAAGCACCTCACCATCAGAAAAAATGTTGAGTTGCCGTTGCTGTTAAGAAAAATCAGCGAAAGCGAGCGAAAAGCACGGGCGCTTGCCATGTTAGAACGGCTCAATATTGCTGATAAGGCGGATTGCTACCCTCGCCAGCTTTCTGGCGGCCAATGCCAGCGGGTTGCCATCGCAAGAGCCCTTGTTGGCAAACCAGGCCTTATTTTGGCCGACGAACCCACCGGCGCACTAGACAGAGAAACAGCCGACAGCATTCTCGAATTGTTCCAGCAACTGAACAATGACGGACATACCATCATTATGGTGACACACGATCCTGCCGTTGCACAAAAAGCCCATAAAGCCTTTGAACTATCGCACGGTAAATTAGTGAGGAAAGTGTATGAAAAACATTAATTTTTCTATTGATGTGATGACTCACGTGTTTGAAAGTCTGCGCGTAAATGCGCTAAAAAGCAGCCTTATCATCGTGAGCGTTGCTATTGGGGTAATGGCGCTCATTTTAGGTCTCACCTTTTCTTCAACCTTATCAAAATCTCTCGTTTGGCAATTTGAAAACCTGGGCTCCAACACGTTAACTGTGTCGTCCTATTTGCCATTAACCGAGCAACTAAAAGGTAAAAAAGCCCACATCAGCCACAGTGAGTACGAATACATAAAACGTAACGTCGCTGACAAGACACAAAATATAACACCGATCATTCAGGTACCAGGTGCTCGCGTTCAGTACGCAGGAAGAACACTACAACCTAGCGCCTTGGGCACAACATACAGCTACATGCAAATGCGCAGTCGTTATGTGGCCCAAGGCCGTTTCATCAACGATGCAGACAATACGTTACGCCGTCGCTCAGTGGTTATTGGGCAAACCGTCGTTGATGATTTATCGCTAACGGACCCCGTAGGCGAATATATAAAAGTGAATGACGAATGGTTTGTCATTGTTGGCGTTATGCAAGAGAAAGGCAGTCTTTTTGGCATGGACTTAGATGAAATCATCATCATGCCTTACCAAACTAGCCAAGCGTTTTTACCCGCTGACGATCACCAAGATGTACTCATTCAAATGAATGCGAAAGATGTTTCGCAAATCAACAATCTCAAGAGACAGATTTCGGGCATGTTGAGGGAGCTTCATCACATTGAAGCAGCAAAGCGCGATGACTTCAAAGTAGAAACCACCGATGAACTGCTCAGTACATTCAACAGTGTGATTAAGATAGTCTCAGTAACACTCATTGCCGTTGTCGCACTATCGTTGGTAGTGGCCTCAGTCGGCATGACCAACATCTTTTTACTTAGCATTACAGAAAGAACCAATGAGATAGGACTGCTAATGGCCCTTGGTGCCGGTCGCAAGTTTATCTCTTCACTCTTTATTCTTGAGTCCAGTGTACTTACGACCGCTGGCGGCATCATCGGCATGTTTTGTGGCTATGTTTTAGCGCTTTTGATGAGCATGTTTTTACCTGACAAGTACACCGTCGAGTTCCCTATTACCACGGGCTGTATTGTCGTTCTATTCTGCTTTTTACTCGGAGTGTTAGTTAGCCTAATACCTGCGTCGAAGGCCTGTACCCTATCGCCCTCTCGGGCATTAACACAATAAAGATTTAATGGAGTATAAGTGATGAAAAAAACAGTTTTGATTACCGGCGCAACAAGTGGCATTGGGCAACAACTCGCCATTGAGATGGGTAAGCTTGGACATGACTTAATTCTACTTTATCGCGATGCCGACAAGCTCGAATCAACACTATCGCAGCTTAGCTCAGTTGCAGATAATGTAAGTGTACACGCCTACTTAGCCGACTTGGCAGATATTGACTCGGTAAAGCGTGCTGCCCGTGCCATCGGTAAAAAGCATGACCAAATTGATGTTCTGGTCAATAACGCAGGTGCCTTTCACATGACAAAAGAAATGACACCCAGTGGCCATGAAAAAACTATGATGGTTAACTATTTCAGCCACTTTGTACTTACTATGATGTTGTTAGATAACCTGCGAGTGTCGAAACAGGGGCGCGTTATCAATGTTTCCTCTGAGTGTTACAAAATGCGCGCTTACAGTATGGATGATCTTGAGATGGTGCCTAAATACCATTGGGGACTAGCGTACAATCGCTCCAAGCTTGCTCAAGTTCAGCTCACCAAAATGCTTAAAGAGAAACTCAAAGATGACAATGTTACGGTAACCAGTGTAAACCCAGGGGCCATCGACACTAACATCTACGAACCCATTTCAGGCTTTATGCGCTTTATGCTTAAGTTCTCGCTAAAACCAGTTGAAAAAGGCGTAACCGACATAATCGATATCGCACTGCGTGATGATAGCTCTGATGTAAATGGCGAGTTTATTAGTAAAAGCAAGAAGGTTGCTATCGATAAGCGTTTTCTCGACCCTCAACAGATGCAAGTTTTGTGGCAACAGTCAGAGGACTTACTTCACACCAACTAGCATTCATTGATAGCGAGATAAAACACCCGCTTGCGTGTTATCTCGCTATCACCACGTTTCGCTTATGGCGCAATAAGAATAACAACACCAATAGATTAAGCACTGAAATCACAAAAACATAATGCTAAAGTGGGCGCTAAAGAAAACATAAAACCTACACTTAGTTATGACAACAACAGCACCGTTAGTCACATCGTTTGATGTGCGTTTTTGCGAAACCGATGCCTTACAACACGTCAGCAACACAGCGCTTGTTGCTTGGTTTGAAGCAGCCAGAGAACCAATTTTTCGAATGTTTACACCAGAACTTGATCTTAAGAATTGGCCTCTTATTTTAGCCAGTTACAAGGTCGACTTCCTTGCCCAGATTTTCTATGGCAAACCGGTAACAGTGAAAACATTCATTAGCCGACTGGGAAACAGTGCGTTCGACGTTTTTCAAGAGCTTTGGCAAGACGACAAACTGTGCTCGACGGGTGTCACTACCATGGTGCATTTTGATTATAAAACACAGCGTTCTGCGCCCATCCCAGATGAAATAAAGTCTACGCTTCAAAGCCACTTTAAAGACATTTCAAAGTAGTAAACGATATTAAGAATAATAGGCCTTAGGCAACATGAGCGATTTGATAGAAGTTATAGATAACGCCCTACCCGCTGAACTTTGCACTCAGCTTATAGACAGGTTTGAGCAAAGCCCAAATGTGACGCAGGGTCGCACTGGTGGCGGAGTAGATTTGGATAAGAAGCGCAGTATGGACGTGTCGATTAGCCGCAATAGTGAATTTCAAGATCTCTATCAGCAGGTTATGCAGCATACCGGTAAACAACTTGTAGCCTATATAGAAAAGTACTTCTATGCTTTGGTCGGCCCCATTGGATTAACAGTGCGCCACCCTAAAACTGGCGAGCCAGTAAAAGTTACCGGTGAAAATTTTGAAGAGGTTGGCAAACCTAATTTAGCTAACTTGGTCAATTATCTATATCGCGTGGGCGACATCAACGCGCAGCGCTATACAGCAGGTAGCGGCGGCTATCCATACTGGCATTCTGAGGTATATCCACAATTGCAGCACAATGATGCACTACATCGTGTTTTGCTATTTATGTACTACCTCAATGATGTGGAAGATGGCGGTGAAACCGAATTCTATTATCAGAACCGAGCTGTAAAACCTAAAGCCGGACGTATGGTGATAGCGCCTGCGTACTTTACTCACACGCACCGCGGTCAAATACCTAAGAGCAACGACAAGTATATTATTACGTCTTGGCTTTTATTTAATCGTGCGGAGCGCATTTATACGCCGAGTTGATGGCGCCATACTTTAAACGTAGATGACGGTGTATGAAGAGTATATCTGCGCCGTCTAGTTCTCTGATGAATGCACACCCTTTGGTTTGCAAACGCTTGAATTCTGGCGAGGCAGTGCAAAGCAAAGTAGCAAAGACAGCGCAAGAGTACCCATTGAAGTGATTAACGGTAGTTTAAGCGCAATATCGACTAATAACCCCGCAGTAAATGCACCTAGTGATGCGAAGCTGATTTTTGCTGCCGCCACCCACATGTATATTTGCGCGGCCCCCTGCTTTGGCGCATAGTCACTACGTGCGGCCAATGTTACCGCAAAGAAGATGGCATTAACGACACCACACCACCAATAGGCGATAAGCCCAGCGGTAAACGACACACAAAGCGCAGTAAGCATTAAAGCAACAAGCAATATGGCTCCTACATTACGCAACAGCAGTAACGCTTCGCTACGCAATGGCCTTAACATCAGGATGAGTGCGCCGCATAAACAACCCACACCATACGCCGTTACTAAGTACGCCCCATTTTCTGCTCCCTGCATCCAGCTTTCACTAAGATAAACAGCAAGCACAGGTAATGCGGCAAGACTAAACGAGGCACCTGAGGTCATTAAAAGCGTACGCTTAAGCGGCCCAGATTGACGTAGCATGGCAATGACTGAAGCGATACTTTGAGCCTGAATCGCCACACTTTTATCATGGCTTCGCTTTATGGGAATAAACAATGTAAGCACGCCTGCAAAAAGCGCCACGCTCATCACAATACGCACGCTTATGGGTATGGCGTAAAGTTCAGTAAATAGCGCTGTTACAAAGGGGCCAAGGGTAAGTCCCAGTCCATAGGTAAAGGTATCCCAGCTTTGCGCTTTGCGTTTTTCGCCAAGATCATCGCCAACTAATTTAACCACTTGAGTACTTAATCCCCCCATCATGAAAGCACTACAGGTACCACATATAAGTAACGCGACGATAGTAGGGATTAAACTGTTGGCTTCAAAGCCTGAAACAGCAACTTGAAAACTGATGGCAAATAAGCAACATGCACCAGCAATAATTCGCCTTGGATCTGTCGCGCTGTCCAGCCATCTTCCATATAAAGGACCTAAAACATGCGGTGCAGTTAAGCATGCCACCAATAGCCCTGCCGTTTTACCATCCATTTCTGCTGAGCGGGCTAGTAGTATGGTTGCAACCGCAGCCCCTCCAGTCACAACACGCGCAGGAATAGCTGCTAGTAGATATCGTAGCAAGTTAGTTTGACGGGTACTCATGCAAGCGCCAGTGTTTCAATTAAACCTTCAAGCGTTAAAAAGTCGTCATCATCTATTGGCAAAAACGGTGCTGGTAGATTCACGCGGTCGCTAAAGCCTAAAATAGCCGCTGCTGCGGCTACGACACGCAGCCCTCCCCCATTACGGGCAAATAGCGCCCAAAGGCGATTGAGCGATGCAGAATATGCTGTAGCTTCATTCGCATTGTCGGATTGAGTTAGCGCAATTATGTGCTGCACGGTTTTCGGGAAAATACCACCTAAAACGGAAAGCCATAAGTCACAGCCTTGTGCCATGCCCGCAGCGCCAAAGCTATCACCACTTACGCCGATAGCAACGTGCTGTGGCACTAGGGCTCTAAGTGTCGCTAAACGCTCAGCACCTTTTTGACCATTTGCTTGAGCATTTTCAGGAGAAAATGGCATACCGGGTATCTTTATCGCCCCTATATGGGGAAGTTGCGTTATTCGCTGGTACAAGCTATCGCTAAACGTAAAATTGGTCACACGGGGATTTTCATATACACATATAGGCACCGACGTAGCTTGGCTCACACTCTGATACAACCCAAACACTTCTTCTTCATTGAGTGGTTGATATGACACGGGGGCCAGTAGAACAGCGTCAACACCACCATGTTGCACGGCCTCAAGATTTTCAAGAACATCACGGGTACGCAGCGACCCTATTCCTGCCATAACGGGCGTACCTTTTGCGCTAGCAACGGCCGTTTTGGCAACCTGCTCTAGCTGGGCTTTAGACAAATACGGATACAACCCCGTTGAACCCATCGCGCAAATAGAGTCGACGCGGGCATCCACTAAATTATCTATTAGGCGCTCAAATGCCTTATAGTCAATTTCTTCATTAGTGAAAGGTGTAATTGGAAATGCAGATAAACCGGTAAACATTTGCGCCTCGCTTTGTTTAAAATATGGAAAAATGCCCCGCGAAATGGGATAAAGAGCACCACATGTTCACCCATGACAAAAATCATATTGGCATAGGACAAAAATGAAAGTCAAGATTACAGGTGATTCTGCACACACTATTTTTGAGTCTGTGCGCCAACTCACAAAAGAGGGAGCCCTCGTTTCTGGCGATGTACTTCCCCCTGTCAGAGAGCTAGCACAGCAGTTGGGTGTAAATAGAAATACCGTTTCATCTGCCTACAAGAAACTATCCCAAGCTGGTATTGCTCTTACGCAAGGGCGATTAGGCACGCGTATTTGCGAAGACATTAGTGCTGGTGAGCAAGAAGGTAGCACCCAAACATCCCTTTTTGATTTAGCTGATGGAAGCCCGTGCAAAAGCTGGCTTCCCGACCTCAATAAAGTTGCTTCGCTTACACCTCTTAACCAATATCTTTATGGTGAGGATACTATTCTTCCTAGTGTTAGCGCCTATGGTAAAGCATGGTTTCGCAATGCCTGTCCTGATGACTTCGCACTAACGCTTTGTAACGGCGCCATTGATACTCTTGAGCGCATGATAGCGGCCTACCTTATTCCAGGTGACAAGTTTGTTGTAGAAGACCCCTGTTATATCAGTTCAGCCAATGCCATTAGACTGTCTGGCATGCAGGTAATAGGCGCTGCTGTCGATGCAAAGGGCATGCGGCCAGACGCATTAGAAAGTGCACTTGAAAAAGGAGCTAAAGCGGTATTGATTACGCCACGTGCGCATAATCCTACTGGGGTTTCTATCACTGCAGAGCGTGCTAAGCAGTTACAAGATGTTCTGCGTCGTTACCCAGACGTAGTCGTGCTAGAAGACGACCATTTTTCACTGTTAGCCACCACAGTACATCACAGTGTTATTCCTGAATCTACTCGCAACTGGGCGATATTTCGCTCGGTATCAAAGGGGTTAGGCCCCGATCTTCGGATGGCATTTGTGGCGGCTGATACAGAATCAATTAAGCGCATAAATACGCGTCTTGCTCCGGGCATGTCTTGGGTAAGCCGCGTGCTTCAAGCGCTGGTTTATACGTGCTTGACCAATGATACCTTTCAAAAGCAATTAACTGATGCAAAGGAACAATGTAAGCATCAGCGAGATACGCTCATAAAGGCGCTGAACAAAGAAGGTGTTGCATTCACGCACGCCATTGATGGATTAAATGTGTGGCTCCCTGTTAATACCGACAGTAAAACCGTCGCCTTTGCGCTATCGCAAAAAGGCTGGTTAGTGAGACCGGGCAGCTCATTTGATGTTGATGAAGTCTCGCACGCGATTAGAGTCAGTATACAAAAGATAGAACCTAAGATGGCATCACAATTTGCAAGCGATTTCGCTGCTGTTTTGAATGATAGATAAACGCCTTTTCCATATAGGCTGATAAGAAAAAGGGTTCTTTTTAGAACCCTTCTACTGCTTCACCTTTAAGACGATAGCCGACTGAAGCGATATCACCTTTCCAGCCGTCGGTAGAAAGCTCGCCAGTCACCCAAATTGCATCGTAGATATTATCGATATGCACGCCCTCTTCAAACTTCACGTACACAATTTGATTAGAAGGCGGAGGCGGCACATGGATACACGCACCAAAGTACGGCACCAATAAGAACTCGGTAGTGAGCTCCCCGGTTCCTTCAAGCGGTACAACAAACCCAGGAATTTTTACGCGTTTGCCATCGTAGGTGTCGACTACTGGCGCGTCGGGTTGTAGCTGACTCATTTCACCGTTATGTTGCACAGCAGGTGGAGCAAGCTCATTAAAACCTTCTGGCACCAAGTCTTCCCAATACACTTCTACTGCTTGTGATGCTGCGTTAGCATTCCACGAAGGCAGAGCAATAAAGACTGCAAACAGGATGAATAGTGATTGCTTTATTTGTTGCATATAACTCTCTACATCTTTATTTCACCAGCTCCAACAAAAAGGGCTGGTTTATCACCAGCCCTTTTTAACATCAATTCGATGAAGCGTGAATTATTCTGCTTCGAAACGCGCGATGCTTGCGGTAATTTCTTCTTTTGCAGCTGCAGCGTTCGCCCAACCGTCAATTTTAACCCACTTACCAGGCTCAAGATCTTTGTAATGCTCGAAGAAGTGCTCAATCTGCTTAAGTAGAAGCGGTGGGCAGTCTTCAATTTCTTTAACATCACGGTAAATAGTAGAAAGCTTGTCTACTGGAACAGCAAGAACCTTTGCATCTTTGCCTGACTCATCAGTCATGTTAAGTACGCCAACTGGACGACACTTGATAACAGAACCCGCAAGTAGAGGGAAAGGTGTCATTACTAGTACGTCTACTGGGTCGCCATCTTCAGACAAGGTGTTGTTTACGTAACCGTAGTTCGTTGGGTAGTGCATGCAAGTAGCCATGAAACGGTCTACAAATAATGCACCAGTATCTTTGTCTACTTCGTACTTCACCGGGTCAGCGTGCGCTGGAATTTCGATGATTACATTTACTTCGTCTGGCACATTCTTACCAGCAGGAATAGCACTCAAGCTCATTCTTTGATCCTTTCAATGATAAATTAGAAATTTGGGGCTAAGTATACGGTGAGTGCGGCAAAATAAAAACGGTTTACGACTGTTGTCGTAGTAATCTCTTTAAATTTCGCTAAATTTTGCCGCTATAGATGCTATTTAGTGCTTTTCTCGATAACTAACGCACATATCAACTTCGTCTTTTGAGCCGATAATACAAGGCACTCGTTGGTGAATTTCCTCTGGCATTACTTCAAGAATTCGTCCGGTTCCGGTTTCTGCTTTACCACCAGCTTGTTCCATCAGAAATGCCATTGGGTTTGCTTCATACAATAAGCGCAGTTTACCCGGCTTGGACGGGTCACGGTTGTCATAAGGGTACATAAAGATACCACCGCGACACAATAAACGGTGAATATCACCCACCATAGCCGCAACCCAGCGCATGTTGAAATTTTTGCCGCGCGGGCCTTCTTTACCTGCAAGCAAATCAGCGATGTAAGCTTGCATTGATGGCTCCCAATGACGCTGATTAGACGCATTAATAGAAAACTCACTCGTTTGCTCTGGCACTTGAATATTTGGATGAGTAAGCAAGAAACCACCGTGGGTTTTATCTAGCGTGTAAATATGCGTTCCACGACCTGTCGTTAACGCTAGCATTGTCGAAGGACCATACAAAACGTAACCTGCTGCCACCATTTGCGTTCCCGGCTGCAAAAAGGCTGACGGATCGTCAGGCTCCATCCATTGAGGCGCGTGTGTGATGGAGAAAATGGTACCAATTAAACTGTTGATCTCTGTGTTTGACGAACCATCTAATGGGTCAAAGCTTACAAGATACTTTCCTTCTGGGTTACACGGAACAACATCGTCTTCTTCTTCAGACGAAATTGCTTTTACGTAGCCAGACTCTCTTAGCGTATCTTTTAGGATGTGATTTGAAATAACGTCGAGCTTTTTTTGCGTTTCGCCCTGTACGTTCTCAGAAAGAGTCGAACCCAGAACGCCTGCTAATGCGCCTTGACTCACGCGGAAAGATATTTCTTTACAACCCGCTAGCAGTGTACGAATGAGCAAAATAAGCTCAAGCGGCGCACCGTCTTGTTGCAATTGGGAGTTTAAACGTTTCATTAAATGTAAGCCTTTTTTTCGTATGTAGGGTTTTTATGTCAAAAGGTGCACAGCTTTCCTTACCGGCTTATCGCTTCTGACATATACAGAACACTGCGTTTGTTAAGCGCATTGCCTGTGTATAGATTGTAACCGCGTTCGACGTGAAGTGAAACACGCTAATGGTGATGCATTCACACACCATACCAGTATGACAATGCTTTCTATACCTTACCGGGCAAACAATGCAGCGTTTACTAAATTGCATTATCCCTCACTAATAAGGTTCTGATACAGTAGCCATATCACATGACAATTCGTTGAGAATGCACTATGCATGTACATATTTTAGGCATTTGTGGAAGTTTTATGGGTGGCATTGCCGCCATTGCAAAGTCACTAGGCCACAAAGTTACCGGCTCTGATGACAACGTGTATCCGCCAATGAGTACCCAACTAGAGGCGTTGGGCATTGAATTAACCCAAGGCTACGATGTTGGCCAGTTTGAACCAGCACCTGACATGGTCGTTATTGGTAATGCGATGTCTAGAGGCAACGCGGCCGTTGAATACGTGTTAAATCGTAACTTGCCCTACACCAGTGGTCCACAGTGGTTGCTTGATAACTTGCTTAAAGATCGCTGGGTAATTGGTGTCTCAGGCACACACGGAAAAACCACTACCAGCAGCATGGTGGCATGGATATTAGAGTTTGCAGGATTAATACCCGGCTACCTGATTGGCGGCGTGCCAGAGAATTTTGGCGTATCAGCCCGCGTTGGAGAAGGCCCCTTTTTTGTAATAGAAGCTGATGAATACGACAGCGCCTTTTTCGACAAGCGTTCAAAGTTTGTGCATTACCGTCCAAAAACGTTAGTTATAAACAACTTAGAGTTTGATCACGCGGATATCTTTGCCGATTTAGCTGCCATACAAACCCAGTTCCATCACTTGGTGCGCATGGTGCCTGAAAATGGCTTGATTCTTACCCCCAATAATACTCCAGCTATCGAAGATATGCTCTCGCGCGGTTGTTGGTCCTCACGCCAATCGTTGGGCAAAACCTGGGACAGTGAACTTATCAATAAAGATGGCAGTGCGTTTCATGTGCTCCACAATGGCAACAAGGTAGGTACAATCGAGTGGGCGTTGATGGGCAAACACAACGTCGACAACGCGCTAATGGCAATTGCAAGTAGTCATCACGCAGGCGTGACCTTACCTGATGCCATTGAAGCGTTATCGACGTTTAAAAACGTGAAGCGTCGCATGGAGGTCAAGGGCACCGTTAGCGGAATTACGGTGTATGACGACTTTGCACACCATCCCACCGCTATCGAAACCACCCTAGACGGTTTGCGCAAGAAAGTGGGCAATGCGCGCATTTTAGCCGTATTAGAACCTCGTTCTAATACAATGAAAATGGGTGTTCACAAAAACACACTGGCTAATTCGTGGCAAAAAGCAGACGACGTTTTCTTATTCGAGCCTAGTGGAATGGATTGGTCACTCGTTGATGCTGCAGCGCATAGCAGTGCCCCTGTTCATTGCTACAAAAACGTTGAACATATTGTGCAAGCGTTAAAAGACACAGCAAAACCCGGCGATCACATTTTAGTGATGAGTAACGGCGGGTTTGAAGGGATCCACGGACGTATCTTGTCTGCACTAAAGGATTGCTAAATAGGCTATAACTTAAGAGAACCTGACTTGAAATGTCGAAATTAATGACAAAGAGACAGTCTCAGAGGTAAACAAATGAAACACGACAAGCAAGTTACACTTGCTATCACAGGCGCCTCCGGTGCGCCTTATGCACTTACATTAATGCAGTCTTTGGTGAATGCTGATTATCAAGTATTTGTATTGATATCATCGGCAGCAAGGGTGGTGTTTGCTACCGAAGAAAACGTAAAAATACCCGCACGCCCAGAAGATGCGGCCGCATTTTTTACCCAGCATTGCGGCGCCAAACCTGACCAAATTAGGGTATTTGGTAAAGAAGAATGGTTTTCTCCTGTCGCGTCAGGATCAGCGGCGCCATCGAAGATGGTGGTTTGTCCGTGTTCAACAGGCACCTTATCAGCGATAAGTATTGGTGCCAGCGACAACCTTATAGAGCGCGCTGCGGATGTAGTGTTAAAAGAGCGTGGGCAACTAATAATGGTGGTACGTGAAATGCCATTGTCGTCAATTCACCTAGAAAACATGCTCAAACTGTCACAAATGGGCGCCACTATTATGCCTGCTGCGCCGGGCTTCTACCACAACCCGCAAATAATAGACGATTTGGTAGACTTCGTGGTGGCGCGTATACTAGATCACCTTTCAATAGAACAATCGTTGGTGGCCCGATGGGGTTATCAAACCGCTAAACATTCAGAGGAATAACCATGTTCGCGTTTGCAAACAGGATTTGCGCCGTTGCGCTAGGAACGTTGCTTGCCACGGGCGTTGCATCACCTGCATTTGGCTGGGGTCAAACAGGTCATCGCGTGACCGGTGCTATTGCACAGCAATACCTAAGCCCATTGTCACAAGCGGCAATGATGGAGCTATTACCTAACAGTTCGCTTGCACAAGCATCTACACATGCAGATGAAATGCGCTCAGACCCAAGTGAGTTCTGGCAAAAAACCGCAGGCCCCTGGCACTATGTTTCTGTACCTGAAGGTAAAACCTACGTTGAAGTGGGCGCACCTGACGAGGGGGACGCCGTTACCGCGTTAGAGCAATTCACCAATACCCTTAAAGACCCGAGCGCAACAACTGATGAAAAGCGCTTAGCGCTGCAGTTTATCGTGCATATTATTGGCGACTTGCATCAGCCTCTTCATGCAGGAAATGGCACTGATCGCGGTGGGAACGATGTTAAGGTGCGTTTTTTCTGGCAAGACTCCAATTTGCATCGCGTATGGGACTCACAAATGTTAGAGCAACGCGGTCTATCTTACACCGAGTGGACAGCCCAACTAACGCGTAGTATTACGCCACAAGACATCCGCAATTGGGCGAGTACTGACGTACTAGAGTGGATAAAAGAGAGCACTGAGATACGCGACACTATCTACCCAGATAACGCAAACAACATGAGCTACGATTACCTCTACAACAACTTACCCACTGCACAAAAGCGCATACAAATGGCCGGCATTCGTATTGCTATGTATTTGAATAAAGTATTCGAAGAAGCCAATCAATAAGTGGGTTATGTCCTGTACAAGTTTATAATACCGCGTACAGGACAACCATAGTCACGCGACTGTCTTGGTAAAAAGGAATGGCGTACAGCCTAATCTAAATCAAGTGGCTCTGGAGACAAGATTACACCTGTGCTATCGGCGTAAAGGTGGTCTTCGGGCAAAAACGTAACGCCCCCAAAATTAACCGGTAAATCTACCTCACCTAT
The DNA here is from genome assembly GCF_028865455.1 of Alteromonas sp. 009811495. Taxonomy (NCBI): domain Bacteria; kingdom Pseudomonadati; phylum Pseudomonadota; class Gammaproteobacteria; order Alteromonadales; family Alteromonadaceae; genus Alteromonas; species Alteromonas sp. 009811495. The sequence continues at coordinate 206,963 of NZ_CP113972.1, read as the reverse complement.
GCTTTCCCCCTCGGCATTAACCGGAATAGCTGCAACTGCCAGTACACCGATATCCAACTCGGCTAAACTGTCTACTTCACGCACGCTGCCATAAATGACAACACCTTCCCAGTCGTTATCTATGGCAATTTGCGCAGAGGCAGCATCAAACAAAGCACGGCGCGTTGAACCACCACCGTCAACCAAAAGCACTTTACCCGCTCCAGGCTGTGCGAGAACGCGATCAATTAACCCTCTATCCTCAAAGCATTTAATGGTAGTGATTTCCCCACCAAAGGAATAGCGACCACCAAAGCTTGCAAAAATTGGGTCGACGACGTCTACGCTATCTGCAAACAAATCACATAGTTCAGATGTGTTGTATTCCATTATTCCGCCTTTGTTGAATAGAGAGATAAAGATGAAAATCTAAGTCTAGCATAGCATTAAAAAGCCTATTGCAAACGACTGATTTATAGCGATTCATCGAATTTTTGACTTTGATAAAAAATAACGCAAACCCTGTATTTTCAGTCTGCATTGAGCACAAATTTTGCTTAGATTTTGCTTAGTACTATTTTAGAGAATAACAATACGGTGATTATTCACGGACTTTTTGTCGCACCAGTCATAAAAAGGAAAATGTAAGAAAAGTTTCTTTTTTCCGTCACCCACTGGTCACAGACCCACTTTAGCCTGTGCAGTAATTAACCGATAGAGGACAAGGCGATGCTAATGAAATCCTTGACTAAGGTCGACACCGACCTATTTTATCGCCTCTACAAACTGACACTAAAAAGAGACTGTCGCAGTATTATCTGGTTGTCAAAAACTGGCGACGGCTATTTGTACTTCGTTATCGGCATGCTGCTGTGGGCGTTTGAGCCAGAGCATGGAGAGCTTTTCCTATATACAGCGCTGATGGCATATGCGCTGGAGTTACCTATCTATGTGTTGCTTAAGAAAATGTTCAAGCGCCCACGCCCTTGCGATTTTCTAATGAATTTAACAGCACATGTCACGCCTTCAGACAAATTCTCTCTTCCTTCTGGACATACTGCAGCCGCATGGTTAATGGCAAGTATAGTGGCGCACTATTACCCGCCTTTCGCTCTGCTCGCGTATTGCTGGGCAGCACTAATTGGACTATCAAGGGTCCTATTAGGTGTGCATTATCCGTCTGATGTATTTGCAGGTACGTTATTGGGTATCACTATTGCATCACTGAGTATTTCTATTTTGGGGTAGTATGAAATTATTGTATGGCGTGCAAGGCACCGGTAACGGTCATATTGCGCGAGCACGAATTATGGCGGCAGCGTTGGCGCACCGCGACGATATTGATGTCGATTTTGTCTTTACTGGCCGTGCGCCAGAAAAGTACTTTGATATGGACATTTTTGGTGACTATCGCACCTTCACTGGGCTTAGCTTTATTACTAAAGGCGGCAAAGTTGATAAATTGGCCACGTTGCGCAATGCGAAAGTGGGGCAATTCGTTAAAGATGTCAAAGCGTTTGATGCCAGTGGTTATGATTTGCTTGTAAATGACTTTGAACCTGTCACCGCTTGGGCAGCGAAACGACAAGCTATACCGTCTATTTCCATCAGCCATCAAGCGGCATTTTCGTACGATGTGCCTAAAAGTGGAAATACCATTTTCGATACCCTACTTATGAAAATTTTCGCCCCTACACAACTTCAATTAGGGGTGCACTGGTATCATTTCAATCAGCCTATCATTCCGCCATTTGTGTCTGATAAACCGGCACTTTCTCCAGCAAAAGGCCACGTGTTGGTATATTTGCCGTTTGAAGATATCGACGATATACAGCAGATGCTTGAGCCGTTAAGTGACCAAGAGTTTCACTGCTTTCATCCCGATATGCCTGAAAAACGAGAAGCGGGGCATATTCATTGGAGTCCAACGTCTAAAAACGCATTCCAAAAATCACTGCAACATTGTAGTGGGGTTATCGCCAATGGTGGTTTTGAGCTATCCAGCGAAGCATTACAATTAGGAAAGAAGCTGTTAATCAAGCCGTTGCATGGCCAGTTTGAACAATTGTCGAATGTTCTTACGCTAAACCAGCTTGACCTATGCCAGACGTTGTTTCAACTGGACACAGACATTGTTGAAGAGTGGCTTGAAGCGCCAGATAATGAAGCCATCGCCTTTCCCGACGACCCAAATGTGCTAATTGATTGGCTTAAAAAAGGTGACTTCAGCGACACGCAAAGCCTGTGCGATGCACTATGGAAAAACGTGCAGTATGGCGATAAAACACGAGAACGATTATTGGCTCTTGCAATTTGACGCCGCAATGCGATGATAACGGCATTTGTCGTCTTCTTCGCGGGATTTTTCGTGTTAAAAAAATCGGTTATTTTTCTGTTAACGCTCACAGCTTTAGGTGGTTGTGGCTATAAGGGTGCCCTATACATTCCAGAGGCGCCTGTTCAAAACGAATCTGCTCAACCGACCTCGCCAACCTCAACAACATCATCAGAGCGCGATAACACCGTCCCTGCATCTACATCTGGAGAACTGAACTAGTGGATTACTTTGCCTATAGCGAAGGGCAGCTTTACGCTGAAAATGTGGCTGTTTCTGACATTGCTGCCACACACGGAACACCGGTATATATCTATTCTCGTGCAACGCTTGAACGCCATTGGCACGCATTTAATGACGCTATTGGTGAGCACCCGCATCTTGTCTGTTACGCTGTAAAGGCAAACTCAAATATTGGTGTTCTCAGTGTATTGGCCAAACTAGGATCAGGTTTCGACATTGTTTCTGCCGGTGAACTTGCTCGCGTTATTGAAGCGGGTGGCGATGCAGGTAAGGTGGTTTTTTCAGGTGTAGGGAAAAAACATGACGAGATTCGTTACGCACTTCAACAAGGCATTATGTGCTTTAACGTAGAGTCTGAGCCTGAACTTCATCGAATTAACCAAGTTGCCGGTGAGCTTGGTGTTAAAGCCCCCATCTCGTTGCGCATAAATCCCGATGTTGACGCGAAAACGCATCCGTATATTTCAACGGGTCTTAAAGCCAATAAGTTTGGTATTGCGCGAGAACGCGCACTCGCGACTTACGAGCTGGCTGCGTCCCTACCGCACTTAAATGTGGTCGGTATGGATTGCCACATTGGTTCTCAGTTGACGGAAATTGGTCCTTTTGTAGATGCGCTAGAGCGTCTTCTGGTACTCATTGATGAACTTGCAGAGCGCGGTATTATCATTGAGCATTTAGACGTGGGCGGTGGACTTGGTGTTACTTACAATGAAGAGCAACCACCTCACCCCAAAGCCTATGCACAAGCAATGGCTGAGAAAATGGTGGGCCGTGAGAATTTAAAGCTGATACTCGAGCCTGGTCGCGCCATTGCTGCAAACGCGGGCATTTTAGTCACCGAAGTTGAATTTATTAAAGAAGGCGAAGAGAAAAGCTTTGCTATTGTTGATGCTGCAATGAATGACTTGCTACGCCCAGCACTTTATTCAGCATGGCAAAAAATTATCCCTGTAAAACAAGAAGCCACCGTTACGTCACGTAAATACGATGTAGTAGGCCCAGTATGTGAAACGGGTGATTTTATTGGGAAAGACAGAGAGTTAGCCATTGAGCCCACCGATTTACTTGCGGTGCGTAGTGCCGGTGCTTATGGCTTTGTAATGGCCTCAAACTACAATAGCCGTTGCCGTCCCGCTGAGATTATGGTCGATGGTGACAAGGCAATTGTGGTACGAGAAAGAGAAAATCAAAAAGATCTCTGGAAAGGTGAGTACAAACTTCCGTAAACTAGGGTCAAATAAATAAGATAGATGCGCTGTTAATGCAGGTTCAATTTTCAAAAATGCACGGTTTGGGTAACGACTTCATGGTGATTGATAACGTTACGCAAAATGTATTTTTCTCAAAAGAAAAAATTCAACAATTGGCAAACCGAAACTTTGGCATTGGTTTCGACCAATTGTTGATGGTTGAACCCCCTTATGATCCCGAACAAGATTTCCATTATCGTATTTTTAATGCAGATGGCTCTGAGGTGGAACAATGTGGTAATGGCGCACGCTGCTTTGCACGTTTTGTTAAGCAGAAAGGGCTTATTAATCGCAATAAAATTGTCGTAAGTACAAAAGCGGGCAAAATGGTGCTGTACCTCGAAAAAGATGGTCAGGTAACCGTAAACATGGGCAAACCTGAGTTTGAGCCTGCCAATATTCCGCTTAAAGCAAATAAACAAGAAAATACCTACATACTGCGCGTGGGCGAAAGCACCCTTTTTATTGGTTCAGCCTCTATGGGTAACCCCCATTGCGTGATGGAAGTAGACGATGTAGACACTGCCAATGTAGCCGAAATTGGCCCTTTGGTTGAGAAACACGAGCGATTCCCTGAAGGTGTCAACGTCGGTTTTATGCAAATTTTAAACGACTCGCACATTAGATTACGCGTATTTGAGCGTGGCTCGGGTGAAACCCTTGCGTGTGGCAGTGGCGCATGCGCCGCAGTTGCAATTGGCCAAATACAGGGTAAATTAAGCAAAGATGTACGGGTTGATTTACCCGGGGGCAGCTTACGTATTCGTTGGCCAGGGCCAGACAATGTACTTAAAATGACAGGCCCAGCAGAACACGTATACGATGGAACGATAAATTTATGAGCGATGTATCAGGGCAATCTAGCGCCACGAAAATCATAGAGCCATTTACAGACACTTCAGGTTTGTCACCTGAAGATGTGAGGGCCTTCTTGTTAGAAAACCCTGAGTTTTTTGCTCAGTATCCCGATCTTCTTGAAAAGATAAAGCTACCGCACGAGCATAAAGGCAGCGTGTCGTTAGTTGAAATTCAAAGCGAGCAGTTGCGTAAGAAAGTCAGACAGCTTAATTACAAGCTCACGCAACTGGTCACCATTGCTAAGCAGAATGAAAAGATATACCGCGTTTATACAGACTTAAACGTTCAGTTGTTACGTTGTGAAAGCGTGGCAGAAGTGCAGTTTACGCTTGAAGACGTTCTGCAAGAGCGCTTGCAGCTATCCTCTGCCGTTATTAAGAGTTTCAAGGGTCCTCACGCAATACCTGAGCTGCAGAGACGCTTGTTTACTGAAAAGCGCTTTAAGAACACCAATTTCTTTTTTGGCCGCCTCTCTCAGCATGAGCGCCAGTTGTTATTCTCAGAAAGCCCCGCTGAGTCAGTTGCATTAATGTTACTGGGCGATAATCGCGACCTTGGCATTTTGGGTATTAGCAGTAGCGATGCAAGCCACTTCACACCAGACATGGATACACTACTTCTCCAACAGCTTCAGCAAGTGCTCAATATCATCTTGCCTGAAATGATGGGATACTAAATTTCGTGTCTACGGACGCTCTCATTAGTGATTCTTGTCAGCACTGGCTGGAAAAATTTCTTCTCCATCTGCAAGTAGAGCGCGGGCTTTCACCTCATACGCTTTCAAATTATCGGCGTCAGCTAACAGAAGTCGCCAAATTACTTGGGCTTTACGAATGGTCTGGGCTCACGCCAAGCGATATAAAACGCGTTATGGCAGACGCGAAAATGTCTGGTCACAGCGCGCGTAGTATCGCGCTTCGCTTGTCGGCATTACGAACCTTCTGTCAATATCTCATTGACCAACAACAATTATTCAGTAACCCTGTTGAAGGGATCCAAGCCCCTAAACAAGGAAAGCCCCTCCCCAAGCAACTCAGCGTTGATGAAATGCAACAGCTGCTCAACGCCACACCACAAAGTAGTGATGATGACGAGGGTATGCAGTTGCGGGATATCGCCATGTTCGAGTTGCTTTATGGGTGTGGCCTGCGATTAAGTGAACTTACCGGATTAAACTTAGCTGATTGCCTGAAAGATGGCACAGTAAAAGTGATGGGGAAAGGCAGTAAACAACGAATATTGCCCCTTGGCCGGCAAGCCCAAAAAGCCCTTAATGCGTGGCTTAAAGTACGCCCCGCTTACGCATCAATGTATGAGAGCGCTGTTTTTGTCAGCAAGCGGAAAACACGTATTTCAAACCGGCAAGTGGCGAATAGGCTAAATAAGATGGCCGAGGCTCAGTCGCTGTCGCAAAAAGTCAGTCCTCACAAACTGCGCCATTCTTTTGCAACACACGTACTAGAGTCGAGCGGTGATTTACGTGCGGTTCAAGAATTGTTGGGTCATGCCAATTTATCTACCACGCAGGTATACACTCACCTTGATTTTCAGCACCTCGCTAATGTTTACGATGCCACGCATCCACGCGCACACAAAAAATAAAGGCCTATACCATGCAGTTTTTTAGATCGTTGAACAACGTGAAGGCCATGACCTTCGACCTCGACGATACGCTTTATGATAACGAGCCCATTATTCGTCGAGCCGAGCTAGCTCTTCAATCTCATATAGCTCAACATCATCGCCAGGCAGCTGACCTTACGCCACAAGACTGGCTTGAGCTCAAACGCGCAGCCATCGCTAAAAATCCTCGTCTTGCATCTGACATGGGTCAATTACGTCGTGTTGTGCTTAGCGCTGCGTTGTCTGGCACACCTGCTAATGCGTTATCAGTTAACCCTACCCAAGATGCAAACTTACGTAATGCTGTTGATGATTGCTTTCATTGCTTTTACGACGCAAGAAGTGACTTTGCGCTGACAGTCGATGTTCATGACACACTCGATAAACTGAGTCAGCACCTACCGCTCATTGGTATCACCAATGGCAATGTAAACACGCAAAAAGTCGGGCTAGACCGCTATTTTGAGACCATTTTACATGCCAGTGTGGCGCGCCCAATGAAGCCAGCTGCCGACATGTTCAATGAAGCAGCGTCGCGTTTGAAAGTAAAACCAGCGCATATCTTACATGTGGGGGACAACATCATTAAAGACGTGCTGGGCGCTATTAATGCAGGCTATCAGGCGGCGTGGTTTGCCTGTAACCGTCCTATGCAGTTGTCGTTGGAACCAGTATCAGTACTACCGCACGTTCAGCTTGATTCGTTACAGGAACTCGTTCAATTTGTATAACGATTTCCGACCTTTTGCGATACGTTAAAGGTCGATAAGTCTCATTCGTAGGGCGTATAGATTTCTTTGTTCACCCGTTATACACTGAAATTTGTGTCGTCGTTTTTGTGTCCTCATGGAAAAACCAGCAGTCTCGAAGTCAAGGTCGCAACATGCGCCCAATGTGGATCAATCAATCACCCGTGTACATGAGCATACACAGAAAGGTGGTTCACTGTGGCCATTTAAGCCCATGTCTGGGCTATATTGCGACGTATTTCTTATCCTATCTTGGCTTGCAGTGTGGCAAATTGGACGCTTAGTTGAATACACTGAACACGCCAGTGTGTGGTTTCCTGCTGCTGGCTATACACTTGCATGCTTTTTAGTGATTGGTTGGCGCGCGCTCGTGCCTATTATGATAGCTGCCATTGCCATTACCGTCTGGAATGGGCATCACTACTCCCTACCGCTGAGCAATAGCGAACTCATGTGGGGCGGCTTTTTGTTTGGCATTGCCCACATCATTCCATATTTCGCTGGGGCAAGCGTACTTGGTCACCTTTTAAGAAAACCCGACGTTACTACACCTTTGTTAATCGTTTCATTTTTAATGATTGGTTGCGTTTCTTCCTTAATTGCCACACAACTCGTTATTGGTTCTCTTGTGGTCACAAGTCAAATGCCTGCGGCAGATGTGAAAGACGCCATGTTACCCTTTTGGATTGGTGATATGGCCGGTGTTGTAGTACTTGCGCCACTGTTTACTGGTTTTTTAGTGAAGGTGTGTGCTGCGCCTAAGATAGATTTACTGGCATTCTCCAGTAACAATCCACCTCATTTAACACGCTATTTCAAGAAAGTGGCGATTAACGTAGCGCTAATCGTTTTGGTTATGTTACTGGCAAAAATTACGCAGTCTCGCGATAGTGCATTTGCTATATTTTTTCTCGCCATTACCCACATGTGGATAGCCTGCACCGAAAGCACTAAACGCAATGTCATTAGCCTGGCCATTAGTAGCCTTTGTATTGTATTACTCGTGCATACACTCGCCTTAATGGACTACGTAAAAGTGTATCAATTCGCCCTAAACGTTATTGCTGCCAATGCCTTATTTGGTATAGCCATTCCCCAATTACAAGCGGACAATGCGTTGTTAAAAGACCGCGTATTTGTAGATTCGCTTACTCAGGCTTACACACGAGAATATTTAGCACAACGCAGTGCACTTGAAATGGCACAAAGTCGTGAATCTGGTAATTCACTTTATTTCGTCATGTTCGATTTAGATAAGTTTAAGCGAATTAATGATGAATTGGGGCATGTTGACGGGGATGAAGCGCTGCGCAATTTGAGCCAAGTGACCAAAAGTGCGCTACGTAAAACCGATGTATTTGCGCGTTTCGGAGGTGATGAATTTGTCTTGCTTTTGCCTAATATCAGCAAACAAAACGCGCTTAATTTAGTAGAAAGAGTACGTGAAGGCATAAATGCGATCACTGTTTCCAATGTCGCATTGTCATCGAGCTTCGGCGTCACACTGATGCAACAAGACGACTCACTAGAAACTTTAATTCAGCGCGCTGATCGCGCGCTTTACGCGTCAAAAGAAAAAGGCGGTAATACCATTACTCTTATTTGAGACCAACGCGCAGCGCACGCCTTTGATTTAAACCTGCGAGTTGTCTTCAAGTACGTTTTGTCGCATTGACTCACATGGACTCTGACAAACCGGTCTCCCAACGACTTTGGCAGGCACACCCACCACGGTAACGTGTGGCGGAACATTATCAAGCACGACACTACCCGCGCCCACTTTTGAACCTTCGCCAATTTCAATATTACCCAAAATTTTAGCACCTGCGCCAATGAGCACACCTTGGCGTATTTTTGGATGACGGTCGCCCGACTCGTTACCTGTACCACCTAGTGTCACACTTTGTAAAATAGACACATTGTCCTCAATAACTGCGGTTTCACCTACGACAATGCCGGTCGCATGGTCGAACATGACTCCACTGCCAATGCGTGCAGCAGGATGAATATCAACCCCAAAACTTGCTGAATTTCGGCTTTGAAGAAAGAGCGCCAGTTGATGTCGACCATGCACCCATAAATAGTGAGCCATGCGGTGAACTTGAACTGCGTGAAAACCTTTAAAATGCAGCAGTGGGGTTAAGTAGTCATTCACTGCAGCATCGCGGTTTTTTACGGCAAGAATATCGGCTGTAGCCGCTTCACTGATGCCGGGTTCAAGTAGATAGGCTTCATCAAATACTTCTCTAATGGCCAGTGCAGGCATCACGTCATCAGCCATTTTATTCGACAAAATGAAGCTTAATGACGACTCAAAATTATGATGCGCTAACACACTGGCATGCACATAACTCGATAGCAACGGTTCACTATCGGCAACAACTTGCGCTTCTTGTTTAAGCGTCGACCAAAAGTCGATGGGCGTAGAAAGTGCTGTCATGAGCATGGTCCAATTTGGTTTGAGCGTTGAAAAGAGAGAAGCTGTTCGTACCTATATCGATTGAATGTATTCAACTTAGCAACAATCCTGTGGATTGTGCGAAGTGTAGTGTACCTAAGTTTACTGCGTTTCAGTACTCGTGTTGTACCCATCAAGCGCAGAATTCGATCAACTTATCGAACTGTTTCGTTATTAGTTATTACTAAAGATTGGGGCTCACGACAGAAAGCCAAGTCATGCGGTTCAACGGGTACAAAACTGGACTGTATAAATTCACAGGCAGCTGGCATAATACTTGTTTCTTAAAAATCGCTAAAATAGGTGTCACACTATGGATGTATCTCGACTGCTAGACGAGCTTAACGATAAACAACGTGAAGCGGTAGCAGCCCCATTATCGAATGCCCTTGTATTGGCTGGCGCGGGTAGTGGTAAAACGCGCGTACTGGTACATCGCATTGCATGGTTAATGGAAGTCGAAAACATCGCACCATTCTCAATTTTAGCCGTTACGTTTACTAATAAAGCAGCAAAAGAAATGCGCGGCCGCATTGAATCGCTGATGGGGCGCAGCCTCCACAATATGTGGATTGGTACTTTCCACGGTCTCGCTCATCGCTTGTTACGCGCTCACCATGCTGAGGCTAACCTACCCGAAAACTTTCAGATTATTGACTCAGACGATCAATACCGTCTTATTCGACGTATTCTTAAAGCCATGAATTTGGACGAAAAGCATTGGGCTCCGCGACAAATCCAGTGGTACATCAATGGCAATAAAGACGAAGGGTTACGCCCTCAGCACATAGAAACGCATGGCGATCATATTCAAAAAACCATGCGCGAAGTGTACGCGGCCTATCAAGATGCCTGTGACCGTTCGGGTCTCGTCGATTTTGCTGAGTTATTGCTACGCGCACATGAACTGTGGGCGAAAAACCCAGAAGTATTGGCTCACTATCAACGCCGTTTTCGCGCGGTACTTGTTGACGAATTTCAAGATACCAACAATATCCAATACGCTTGGCTACGCATGCTTTGCAGCGGTGAAAATAACAACATCATGATTGTAGGTGATGACGACCAGTCTATATACGGTTGGCGCGGTGCTAACGTAGATAATATTCAGCACTTTCTTAAAGACTTTAATCAACCAACCACCATTCGTCTTGAACAAAACTACCGTTCTACAGGTAACATTCTTAAAGCTGCCAACACGGTTATTGACAACAACACCGGTCGTTTAGGCAAAGAGCTATGGACTGAAGATGCTCAGGGTGAGCTGATTTCTGTTTATGCCGGTTTTAACGAACTTGATGAAGCCCGTTTTATTGTGTCGAAAATTAAAGACTGGCTTAACCAAGGTAATGCCCTAAGTGATACCGCTATTTTGTATCGCAACAACGCACAGTCGCGCGTGCTAGAAGAAGCACTGCTGCACGAGGGATTAGCTTATCGTATATACGGGGGCTTGCGCTTCTTCGAACGCCAAGAAATCAAAGACGCTCTGGGTTATATGCGTATGGTTAGCCACCCGCACGATGACGCAGCCTTTGAGCGTGTAGTAAATACACCCAGTCGCGGTATTGGAGAAAAAACCCTGTCTCAGGTGCGTGACACTGCCAGAGCCCACAACTGTTCCATGTGGCAGGCCTGTCAGCTACTTATTAACGAAGGCGGTTTCAAAGGTCGCGCGTTAAACGCAATGCAAAGTTTTGTGCTGCTGATTACTGAATTAGAACAGGCCACGTTGGACGAGCCTTTGGATCAGCAAGCTGATAAGGCAATAAGGCAATCGGGTCTTTACGCCATGTATCAAGCGGAACGTGGCGAAAAAGCACAGGCTCGTCTAGAAAACTTAGAAGAGCTAGTCAGCGCCTGTAAAACCTTTATTGTGCCAGAAGAGGCGGAAGAAATGACTCCGCTGGCGGCATTCCTCGCCCACGCATCTCTTGAAGCTGGAGAAACTCAAGCCGATACAGATCAAGACGCAGTGCAAATGATGACTATTCATACCGCGAAAGGTTTAGAGTTCCCGCTTGTGTTTATGGCGGGGGTTGAAGAAGGTATGTTCCCAAGCCAAATGACAAATGATGAACCCGGCAGAATGGAAGAAGAACGCCGCCTGTGCTATGTAGGTATGACGCGTGCTATGCAAAAGTTGTATATAACTTATGCAGAAAGTCGTAGATTATATGGTCAAGATAAGTATCATACGGCGTCACGATTTATTCGTGAAATGCCAGCCGACTGTGTTGAAGAAGTGCGATTAAAATCAACCATTTCGAGACCGGTTCACAATCGTTTTAGCCAAGCTACGTCACATGCAAGCTTTGAAGAAACGGGGTTCCAGTTGGGTGAACGTGTGGTACATCGCAAATTTGGCGAAGGCATTGTACTGAATTACGAAGGTAGCGGAGAACACGGTCGTGTTCAAGTAAACTTCGATGAGTTTGGCAGTAAATGGCTCGTCCTCGCCTACGCTAAGCTGGAGAAAGCGTAGAACTAAAAGTGTGGCAAGGTAGCCCAAACCATAGTTGAAATGTATGCAGCAAAACGTGCTGATCATCGAAAACGGTGAAAGCAACCTTGAATTAATTGCGAAACTTGTGCGTCGTGCGGGACTTACTCCTGTGGGCGCAACATCGCTAATTGAAGGGCGTGCACGCTTTAAACAAAATATGCCCGAATCGTTTCTGTGCGCTATTGTTGCCTACTCGTTGCCTGATGCCAAACAAGGGCAAGCTATCGATTTTGCTGCTAATGCGTTCATTCCTACTATTGCCACAACAGAAACACTCGACAGCGCTATTCGCGACAAAGTGTTAGAGCGCGATGTCGTCGACTATGTGCCAAAAGAAAATTCGCAAAACTACGACTACTTAAGCCGCCTTATTGGTCGGCTAGAAAAAAACAAATCCACCGGCGTTATTGTCGTGAGTACAAATCGCTTATTGCGTACCCGCACAGTGTCGCTATTGCAACGCCACAACTTTATGGCCTTTGAGTGCCTTACCGCCACAGACGCTATGCAGCGACTGGCAGAACACAATAATATTAAGCTTGTTATTACCGACAACACATTGCCTGATATGACAGGTACCCAGTTTGTTGCGAGTCTACGAAAAGCCTTTTCAAAAGAACAATTGGCCATCATGGGCATTGCTGGCGGTAAAGGCATGCTGATGTCAGCGCACTTTATCAAAAGTGGTGCGAATGACTTTTTACGCGTGCCTTATTGCCATGAAGAATTTCTCTGCCGCGTGATGCAAAACGTAGAGTACATCGAAAGTGTTGAAGAAATTCGTCGTGTAGCCAACACTGATTACCTTACAGGCTTACCGAATAGACGTCATTTTTTCTACATGGTGACGGTTCAGCATCAGTTGCTTTCACAGCATCACGCACTTGCGCTTATTGACCTGGACTTTTTTAAGTCAATCAACGACACACATGGGCACGACGCCGGCGATATTGTGTTAAAAGCGATGGCTGCTTTGATCGAGTTTTATTTTCCTGACGAAATTATTTCCCGCTTCGGTGGTGAAGAATTCTGTATTTATCTGCCAAACACGCCTCTTGATGAAGCCTGCGAGCGACTAGAAGCGTTTAGAAAAGTGGTTGAAGCGGAAGTCATCCAATTGCCCAGCACCGACATTAAAGTTACGTGCAGTATCGGTGTTTGCGGTACTCAAACCCAGCGCATTGACAAATTACTCAGCCTTGCCGATAAGCAGCTTTATGCCGCTAAAAACAGTGGCCGAAACCGAGTAATGTGCGAAGAGCCTGACGCCCCCCAACTCGAGCAGGCGTCATTGCTCTAGTTATTCTACGGCGAGCTTTTGTGCTTGTTTTTGTTTGCGGTAGTGCACTAAAGAATCGGCACTAAACAAAACAAGTGCACACCATACAAACCCGAATGTTACCAAACGCGCTTCTTCAAGAGGCTCCGAATAGAGATAGACGGCAAGAATAAACATCAGCGTTGGACCGATATACTGGAAAAAGCCCAACGTTGAATACATGATGCGTCTTGCTGCCGCGGTAAAGCACAACAGTGGCGCCGTGGTTACAATGCCGGCGGCTAAAATATACAAGTTCAAGCTGGTGTCGTTGGCAAACAAGTTGCTGTACTCAGAGCCATAGAAACACCAATAAAAAAGCGCTAATGGCGATAACATTAGGGTTTCTATAAACAAGCCAGGTAAGGAGTCCACCGCCACTTGTTTACGCAATAAGCCATAAACACTGAAACTACCTGCTAATACCAGCGCAATCCAGGGAACCTGCCCATAGGAAAATACCAGAATTGCTACGCCAATAACGGCAAGCCCTACTGCCACACGCTGCAGGTTTCTAAGCCTCTCGCCCAAAAACAATCGACCTAAAAACACGTTTATCAAGGGATTAATGTAGTAGCCCAAGCTGGCATCTAAAATATGATCATTGTTAATAGCCCATATGAACAACAGCCAATTCGCCCCTAATAAGAGGCCTGCGACGAACAGTATTTGCATAACGCGTTTGTTTTTAAACGCCGCCAGTACTTTTGGCCATTGCTTAAGTGCCGCGATAAGCCCGACAAGTAGAACAACCGACCAAATGACACGATGCATCAAAATTTCAGCCGCGGGTAGTACCATAAGTTGCTTGAAATAAACGGGCGCAACACCCCACATGCTATAGGCTGCAATTGCACAAATGACACCGACCTGTGCGGCATTGGTTGGCTTAGACAAAGAAGTCTCCGACATTCAAAAAGGGCGAGAGGCGCGTATTGTTTATCAGTCGTTTCTAATACACAACCTCTTTTGATTTCCTATCAGGCAAAACGGTGAGGAAACGCGACGTAAGGGCGTACCTTTGCGCGATACGCTTTACGTTGATGCTCGCCCTAGAGAAAAACGACTTATAAAAGGAAAAGTGTTCCGAGCCCTAAGAAAGCAACAAAACCAACAATGTCAGTCACGGTAGTGAGAATAACCGAGCCTGATAATGCTGGATCAATTTTCAGTTTATCGAGGATAACGGGCACAAAAACACCAGCCAGCGCCGCAGCCACAATGTTAAAGAGAATGGCTAAACAGATGACCACACCTAACATCACATCGGTAAACCAAAAATACGCCACTATGCCGATAACGAGTGCCCAAATAACACCGTTAACGCCACCGACCTTGAGCTCTTTCACCATAAGAGCGCGTAAGTTAGCTGGCGTGACCTGCCCTAAGGCAAGTCCTCGCACTATCAGCGTAAGCGTTTGACTGCCAGCAATGCCGCCCATACTCGCTACCACGGGCATTAATACTGCCAATGCCACGACTTGCTGCAATGTACCTTCAAACAATCCTATAAACCACGACGCCAAGAAAGCGGTCAGTAAGTTTATTCCTAGCCATAATGCTCTATTGCGCGCGCTTTTCGCCACAGGCGAGAATAAATCTTCGTCTTCATCCATACCTGCCGATGCCATCACTTGGCGCTCGTAAAACTCATTAACCAACTCACTGGCAGAGGTAACATCTAGACGCCCTAACAGCTTGTTGTTCTCATCCACGACTGGCAGCGAAGCCAACCCAGAACGTTGGACCAATAGCGAAGCATTCATAGTGTCATCAGCCCCCTGAATGGTCGTTACGGTTTCTTCTGATAAATCGAACAACGACACGTGATCTTGGGCGGTAAACAAGTGACTGATTTTCACTAGCGCTGAAAATTGACCGGAGCGGTTTACCAAAAAAATACTGTCACAATGCTGAGGAATATCGCGACGTAATAGTCGTAGCCCTTCACGTACCTTGGCATTAGAAGGCAAGACTAATTGCTCGTGGTTAACCCAGTGTCCAATTTGATTATCGGGGAACTGCGTGGCTTCTCTAAAATATTTTCGCTCTTTCGAGTCGAGTGACTCATACGCCATATCCACTAAACGCTTTGGTAGCGAGTCAAGCAGTTCGAGTAAGTCTTCAGCGTCAATATCTGCAAAGATAGAGGCCCACTCATTGTGTGGCGTGTTATCGATAAGAATTTCACGCGGGTCGCTACGCATTTCGACTAACACATCGAGTTTACGGTCGCGGGGGATCCCCTCCCACACTGCCAAACGTTTTTCGACAGGAAGTGATTCAAGCAAAGTGGCAATATACACATCATCTTGGCCACTTAGGGTGGCCAACAACGTTGCGGGGTCGTCACCCATGCTGTCGGTAACGATTTCTTCGATTAAATCTGGTAATGGCTCTGCCATGCTACACCTCCTGTTAAAGCACTTTTGTGTCGCACTCTTTCGAGACGAAAGCGCCTGCGCACTTCTCTTGTGGGCCAGTTGCCATAGATGGGGCGTAAGACAGCGAAATACGTTGTGATCGCGAAGTAGTATTAACCTAACATGTAAGTACCGGTGCCAAACGCGATATGATCACCTTTTTCGTTGTGAAGCTCCATTCTGCACACGACCAACTTGCTCCCTTTTCGAATAATAGATGCGGTTGCGATAAATTGCTCGCCCCTTCCGGGTCTTAGATAGTCAACGCGCATATCTACCGTTCCCATAGTGGGCAAACGGACCTGCAGTTCACTGAGCGCATCTTCCTCGGTTTGCTTGATGGTTTCGATAATGGCTACCAGACCACCAATGGTATCGAGCATAGTTGCGGTGACGCCGCCATGCAGAATTTTTTGCATTGGATTACCCGTGAGGGATGGTTGCCACTCAAGCTGCAATTGCACCTGTGTATCGGCGCCTTGCCCTTGCGTAATAAACTTCAATCCTAGCAACTGGTTAAACGGCATAGTATCACGAAAAAGCGCAATTACATGCGTTATCATTGCACTGTTTGTGAGTTTATTTGGTGTAGCAGAGCTATCTGTTTTCATATCATGTTCCATTAAATACAGGCAGTTACATCACACTACTACTATTTCTGTCTCGCGATAAAATTCTTCACAACAATATACGCTTATTACTTTCATTAATTGGATTAGTCGAAGGCGCACGCGCCCAGCTCGCACGCTCATTATTTGTTCGCTTTAACGATACATCAGGCAACGAAAACCCAACACACTTGCAGTATGACGAATTTACGCTGAATTTTAGTCTAGTTTTTGCAATTGCCCCGTGAAGCGCGCGACAAAAACGCGTAAAATCCCGCACCATGACAACTGCTATAGCTAACTCAACACCTGCTAGCCCAATAATCAGTTCACCAACACCAGAACGCGTTTTAAAAGACGTGTTCGGTTACGATGAATTTCGCGATGGGCAAGGCGAAGTAATACACCATGTTTGTAATGGTGGAGATGCCTTGGTGTTGCTGCCCACAGGTGGCGGCAAGTCACTTTGCTACCAAATTCCAGCATTAGTGAGAGAAGGTACAGCCATCGTCGTGTCTCCGCTTATCTCGTTAATGCAAGATCAGGTTGAACAACTCAATGCCCTTGGTGTTCGCGCAGCCTACTTAAATTCGACACTAGAAGCCGATGAGCAAGCGCGAATTAATGACGATTTACAAGCCGGAAGACTCGACTTGTTGTATGTGTCGCCTGAACGCCTAATGCAGTACTATTTTCAACAGTCGCTAAACCATGCCGATATTGCGCTGTTTGCCATAGACGAAGCACATTGTGTGTCTCATTGGGGTCACGATTTTCGACAAGATTACCGCGCCCTTGGGCAAATTAAGTCTCGCTTTCCCACTATTCCCGTTATTGGGTTAACCGCAACAGCAGACTCTGCCACACAGGTCGACATACTGACTCAACTTAACCTTAACGAACCCTTGGTATACAAAGGCAGCTTTGACCGCCCCAATATTCGCTATCGCGTAATGAGCAAGTACAAAGCGTTCGACCAGGTAGTTGCCTACGTCAAGCAGCAAGAAGGCAGTGGCATCATTTATTGTAATAGCCGCGCCAAAGTCGATGACTTACACGCCAAATTATTTCGCCAAGGCTTTCGCTGTGCAGCCTACCACGCAGGGATGGACAACGACGAAAGAGAGCTAGTACAGCGCCAGTTTCTTAACGACAAAATTGACATCGTTGTGGCAACTGTTGCCTTTGGTATGGGCATCAACAAATCTAATGTGCGCTATGTTGTTCATCATGACGTGCCTCGCAGTGTAGAAAGCTACTACCAAGAAACTGGACGTGCTGGGCGTGACGGGCTCGAATCAGAAGCCCTATTATTGTTTGATGAAAAAGACGCAGCGCGGGTGAAGCAATGGATTGAGCAAGGTGAAATTGCCGAGCGCAATCAAATTGAACTGCAAAAATTTGCAGCCATGGAAGCCTTTTCAGAAGCGCAGACCTGTCGTCGGCAGGTTTTACTTAACTACTTTTCACAATTTAGTGACAGCGCTTGTGGCAACTGCGACATCTGCTTGGACCCACCAAAGATGGTTGACGGCCTAGTCATTGCACAAAAAGTACTGTCTTGTGTACTTCGTCTATCTCAGCAGGCTTCAAGCCAGTACGTTATTGATGTGCTCAGAGGAAAACAACTACGCCGACTGCAAGAGGCGGGGCACCACCAGCTGTCTACATACGGAATTGGCAAAGATAAGTCAGACAGCTACTGGCACAACATCATTAACCAGCTGGTTCACAAAGGGCTTATTCGCGTTGATATTACTGCCCACGCCGCGCTAAGACTTACCGAAGCTGCCCGACCTGTGCTAAAAGGCGAAGTAGCCGTGCAATTGGCGGTGCCACGACTTGAGTTCAAACCAGACAAGAAAAAAGCAAAACAAGCACCAGCAAATTACGACAGAACCTTATTTACCCGTCTTAAGCATTTGCGAAAAGTATTAGCGGAAGAGAATGAAGTGCCTCCTTATGTGGTATTTAGTGACGCCACCTTAGTGGATATGGCGTGTAAATTACCTACTACCCGCAATACCATGCTTGAAGTCAGTGGTGTAGGCCAAACCAAGCTAGAGCGCTATGGTGAGGCCTTTATTCAGCTAATTAGCGATTATATAAGCAGAGATAGTTAGGCGTACGCGTATTCTCCACCCTTCTCAAGCGCCGCTTTATAAGCGGGGCGTGCGTGAACGCGTTTTACGTAGCTCTGAATTGCTGCGAAGTCTTTTGCTCTACCACTTGCCACCAAAGATTCTAGCGGGAAGATCATTTGTACGTCGGCGCCCGTTGGCTCATCGCCCGCAAACCACGTATTTTTGGAAAGGTACGATTCAACATAGCGTAAGCTTTGTGCCAAGTTAGGCCCGTAATACGCATTTAAGATGCCATCGACCAATTTATCTGTAATGGGTTTGATAAAAAACGGTTTTGAGCCTTTTTGACGCGCTTTCTCTAGTACCAAGTTAGCCACCAGAGGTGGCATCAGCGAGCCTTCTGCAAAATGTAGCCAAAACCAATACTGCTGCAACGCTTCAGCCTCAGTGGGCGTTGCAAATACGTCTTTAGCGTAGTTGTGAACCAAATACTCAACAATGGCCCCCGACTCTGCAATTGCACCGTGCGGAGTGGATAACACTGGAGAGCGACCAAGAGGGTGAACTGCACGTAGCGAGTCTGGTGCAAGGTTTGTCACACTATCGCGCTGATAAAACGCGATGTCATAATCTACTTCAAGCTCTTCCATTAGCCATAAGATTCGCTGAGAGCGCGAGTTATTTAGATGGTGCAGTGTTAGCATAGTTGTTCCTTAAGACGCTTCGATTAACGCTATTATTATTGTGATGTATTATGTCTATTGTTATACACCGTTTTTTGCACGCTGGTTTAATTAAGGCGCGCCTTTACAAATTTTAGGTAAGTCCATCATGTCACAACTGACGAAAAACGCCGTTTTAGATAACACAACCCTTACTGAAAACAGTGTTGAAATACGTCTACCCTTACCCCCGACGCCTTTGAAAACACAACAATGGGTTAATGAATTCTCGGCCTTGTTCGGTTTTACGCAGTCAGAACCTGACTGGGGAGCAGACCGTTTTCAAGTGGTACTGAATGCACAAACTGATGACGCGTCGCTAAGGTGTATTCTGTGCGTAGAGTGGCTGTGCGAAGCCATATGGCTTGAGCCGATTGGAACTCATAATGATCCTCATCTACTTTTACGCTATTTACATCAAGCATAGCCATCCGATTCATTCACCATCGCAGGCTTGTTAACAAGACAAAACCATAAATGGTTAAATAAAGGTAACTCATCGCACTGAGGTAAGCGTAGTCATCAAATGTTTTTGACGTTTGCCCAACTCTAGTATTAATCTATTTAAAAACACATATTTAATTACTACAAAAACAATGAATCATTTTGTATGTGCAAGCCAAATTTGTGCAAGCCAATGCTGTGCAAAATCACTACGCCATGGACTTAGCGTGTCTAAGTTTGGTCTTTAATCAATGCCTTTCATCTCTCTAACAAAGACCACCCTATTATTTTTGCTTTGCCAGCTAGTGACGAATGTGGCTTTTGCCAGTAGCACTACGCTTAGTGTTGACGAGTCATTTGAGCGCGCCACAGTCAATGACCATGCATCAATTATTATTGCACCGAATAGCGCCACTTATTTTGATATATTGAGGGGTGCAGTAAACAGCAATAGCGTTGTTTCTAAAGAAAAAAATCAACGTTTGTGGTTCTCAACTAATTTACACCACAGTGGATACAGTGCCATCCCTCTTGTGCTTAATATCGACCGATTAAATGTTGATGATCTACAGATTTATCTGCTTGATGACAGCGAACGCATCATTCGCTCTTATCGCTATCAAGCCAGTAAAGGTGATTACTCATTACGCCAGCCTCTGCCCACCATACGATTACCCTTTACGCTGCAGCCGTACCAAGATGCAAGGCTGCTTATTGGTATTCAAGACAAAGGGCTTACGCAATTTCCCATGGTTATCTGGGAACGCGATCTGCTAAAGCAGCATGACACCAACATGCTCACTTTACTTGGCGCGGTATCAGGTATGCTGTCGTTAATTGCATTTTATTTCTTGTTTTCGTACGTTCAGCAACGCATGCCCACGCGCTTTTGGTTGACTATGTCTTCCTTGGTATTGCTCGCGTTACTTTTTATTACCCAAGGCGGTTTATCGCTGTGGCCAAGTTTAACTAATGCCATAGAACTTGCGTTTATTGTGTGCTTTTGCATGCTATTGCTGTGTATCGGCAAAGTCACCCATCACCTGTTTGAGCGGATTCCGTTTATCCTTAGGGCAGTCAATTTCATAATTCCTATTGCCGTTACCGTCTATAGTTTTACCTTAGACACTTATGCCATCACCTTAGCAATACTATTGATGATGGCCTGCATGGGGCTCTACCATGTTTTTCTGGCTCAACTGTTTAGAGATAAAGACAGTATTGCAGTTAGCCGCACATACTCAGTGGCATGGCTGTCGTTCTTTGCGTTTTATGCCTTAGTGGTATTGAATCTCTTTGGCGACTTGGTCTACACCGTACAATCGACCATCGGCATGCTGTTCTTCCTTACCACAGGGTTTATGTGTTTTGGTTTCGCGGTTATCACAAAAGAACGCTCACTCAATCAAAAAAAGCTCTCAAACCAAGCAGAAACTATTGAGAACTTAAACCACTTCTATGACCTCTTTAGAAATTCAGCGGAAGGTCACTATACGTCCACTTGGGACGGCGAGCTTATTTCGGTTAATCCAGCCATGTGTAAGGTGTTTGGTTATCAAAATGAAGCACAGATGCTTAGCGAAGCGGCAAGCACAAAAGCATTTTATGCCAACCCTGAAGACCGACATATTCTACTTGGAGAAATATCTCATCAGGGTCACGTGACAGGAAAGGAAATTAGAGGCAAACGACAAGATGGTAGCGAATTTTGGTTCTCACTTTCCTGCCAAATAAGAGAGAACGACGATGGCAACTTTTTGTTTGGTTCAATAATCGATATTACTGAGAAAAAACAATCTGACCTTAGTCTTCAATATTTGGCCACTCACGACTCGCTCACAGGTGTCTATAACCGCCGACAATTTGAAACCGAATTTAAAGCGAAGGTGGCTAAGTGTGGCGCACTACCAACCTGCTTACTGTTTCTCGACTTAGACCGTTTCAAAGTGGTGAACGATACTTGCGGTCATAAAGCCGGTGATGTACTTATTAAAGATATTGCCCGATTGATTGAAAATAGCCTAAATCCAAACGCCTTACTTGCGCGTTTAGGCGGTGATGAATTCGGTATTATTTATACCGATACTGACGAAGATGAAGTGTATTTAAGTGCTATCAGGATCCTTAACGCGGTACAGGCCTATCGCTTTATGTGGGATAACCGCATTTTCAATTTAGGCGTTAGTATAGGCATGGTGGTGTGTGATGACCCTACCGTCAGCGCTGGCAATTACCTCAGTATGGCAGATGCAGCGTGCTACTTTGCCAAGGAGCAAGGCAGAAACCAAGTTCACAAATATAATAAAGATGACGAAAGTATGCAGCGCTACCAGCGAGAGCTCGACTGGGTCTCATCAATTAACCTAGCCTTAGAAGAAGGTCGTTTTGCACTTTACTATCAATCGCTTAGGCCACTTAACAAACCGAACGATGGTCACTATTACGAAGTACTCTTGCGACTTCATGAAGCCGATGGACGCATTGTAGAGCCTGCTAATTTTTTACCCACAGCAGAACGTTTTGAAATGAACGTAAGTGTTGATAAATGGGTCGTTACCAATACGTTTAAATGGTTGGCTGATAATCCGCAACATTTGGCTGAGCTTAAACGCTGTAGTATCAACCTCAATTGCCACTCTCTAGCTGACAGAGACTTTACGCTATTTATATTAAATGCGTTTGAAACTTATGGTATTCCCTATCATAAAATTTGCTTTGAAGTTATCGAGTCTGTAGCCATTATCAAGATGGAAGACACGCTTAACTTTATGCAAACTTTTAATCGTTTAGGTTGTTCTTTTGCCCTGGATGATTTTGGCAGCGGCTTTTCCTCATACAGTTACTTGAAGAGTTTACCTGTAAGCTTGGTGAAAATTGACGGTATGTTTATCAAAGATATGCTCAACGACAGTGTCGATACCGCTATGGTTGCCTCAATCAACGATGTGGCAAAAGCAATGGGAATGCAGACCGTAGGCGAATTTGTAGAAAGTGATGCAATAATGGCGCAACTGGGCAAAATGGGAATTGATTTTGCCCAAGGCTACGGTGTGTCTAAGCCTGCTCCACTATCAGAATTTACGCCACTGTAATAACGCATAAAAAAGAGTGATATCACAACACCCCTAAATTGGACGAAAACGCGTATAATAGAGGTATGTCTTGGCACAATATCCCCATTTGTTAATCGGGGATTTAAAAATCAAGACGTTAAAAAACGCAATCGATAAATGTGTGGGTGCTCGTCTTGCAAAACCAGAAGTTATCCCCACTTATTGCATACTGTCCAAAGTGTAGAAGTAACATGAGTAGCAAACAGCCAAAATACGAATATGTCAGCACAGCAAAATTACCCACTCGCCTTGGTGATTTTAAAATTCATGGCTTTGTAGAAGCCAGCGGCCAAGAGCACGTGGCGCTTTCCTATGGCGATTGGAAAGAAGACGATGTCGTGCCAATTCGTATCCATTCTGAATGTCTAACCGGTGATTCACTGTTTAGTACGCGTTGTGACTGTGGCTTTCAGTTAGAGAAAGCCATGCAGAACATCGTTGATAATGGCAGTGGTGTACTTCTGTATTTACGTCAAGAAGGCCGTGGTATTGGCCTGCTTAATAAGATTCGTGCTTATAACTTGCAAGACAGTGGCATGGATACGGTAGAAGCGAATGAACATTTGGGTTTTGATGCCGACTTGCGTAGTTACGATATCTGCAAGTTGATGCTGGACACCTTAAACGTGAAGCACGTTGAGCTAATGACCAATAATCCTAAAAAGTTGGCGGCACTTAAAGCACTAGGCATTGATGTAGTCGCTCGCAAACCCATTGATCATGGCATCACAAAAGACAATAAACATTACTTGAAGACGAAAACAGAAAAGCTTGGACACGCTTTCGACCCTCACGTTTTCAAATAATCGCAACCGAAAAAAGCCCGCAACCTTGCGGGCTTTTTTTATCTATTCAGGTTACGTTAATTAAGTACTGGTTATAACGTATACAGACTTACCACATTGCTCACATGATTTGATTATCGGTGACAAAGCAATGTAAGGAGAATGTATGAAATATATAACCTTATCTGTTCTTATTGCGCTGTCTAGCGCAAGTGCCCTTCCTGTGTTAGCACAGTCGAGCACTGTGCCAACGACCTCTGAACTTTCAGTTGTCACCAGCGAACAGCAATATTCAGATGCCGAACTCGATAGTATTTTGGCACCCATTGCGTTGTATCCAGATAGTTTGCTTACGCATATCCTTATAGCGGCAACATACCCGCTCGACGTTGTCGCTGCGGACCGTTGGCGTCAAAGCAATCAGCATCTTACTCCTGAGCAAGTTGAAAATGTGCTAGAGGGTGTGACCTGGGATCCCAGTGTTAAAGCATTGGCCCCTTTTGCTGATTTACTCAATACCATGGCAGAAGACCTCGAATGGCTGCAGCAATTAGGCGATAACGTTCTGATAAGCCAAGCGCGTGTACTCGATCGCGTTCAGGTATTGCGACAGCACGCTCACAATACCGGTAACTTGGTTACTAACGACTATATTGAAGTAGAGACAGAGCGACAGCGCGACCGTGAAATTATTTATATTGAGCCGCGCCAACGTGAAGTCGTGTATGTACCCTACTACAACCCACATGTTGTATACGGCCATTGGTGGCATGCGACAGCACCGATATTCTGGAGTCACAGGGTAAGCTACCATCATCACCATAATGTATACTGGGCGCCACGCGTGCGCTTATCAACAGCGTTTTACTTTGGTGGCGTTCATTGGCATAACCGCCATGTTGTAATCCATCGCACGCCAGTACGTCGCTATTACCACGGCAGCCCGAGAAAGCGCGTTATCAGCAATGGTTATCAACGCTGGGAACACCGCACAGATCATCGACGTGCTCGTTACTCGTCACGGGTTGTTCACAGTGCGCCAGCGCGTTATCAGCACAAAGGGGTAGTACGAAGTCATACTCCGGTACGTCATAGCTCGGCAAGTCATAGCCCAGCGCGTAATGTGGTACCACCAAAAGCAGTGACAGGCCTAAGACAGCGAGATATACGTCTTGATAAAGCGCAAAGGCATACCAGTGCCGATCGCAAGCAGAATATTGAGCATGCCTTAAAGCGCAATCAAGACGTCGTTAAGCAGCAAAGACCGTCTCGTGACGTTGCCATGGCCCAATTGAAACGCGATAAACGCGTAACATCATTGCCAGATCGAAAAGCGCCGCAGCGAGTGGAGCGCGCCTACTCTCAACCCAAGGCGCACAAGCCACAGAGAATAGAAACGTCAAAACCGCAACCGATGCAACGTGTATCGCCGGACAGTCAGTTAAGGAAGGCAAAGCCTGAGCGAAAAGTTCAGCAAGTCGCTCAGCAGCGCATTAAACCTCAACGCACTGTTAGGCCACAGCAAAGTGCTAAACCGCGTCGTATTGAAAGGCAGACCTATAGCGCAAAACCACAAGCTCGCGTATCACATGGTGATAAGTCGTCACAACGCAAGTTCTCAAAAGACTAACCCTTTTGGCTCCGGCAGTTGATCTGCGCTGTCGGGGCTCTTTTACTGCTGTTGTGAATCATGAAATGCCAGCATGGCGTCTACAAAACGTTCGGGCGACGCAGCATCCAAGTTAAAATACAATGAAGGCTCTATTAACTCTAGTTCCATAATTGCCCACTTATTGCGCTGGCGAACAAGATCGACACGCGCATATAGCGCAGATTCAGGCATTGCCGCTAACGCCTGTGTCGCTATTTCACGTTGCTCACTGTCAGCATCAATTGCATACAAGCTTCCACCGTGCTCTTCCTGTACCCGAAAGTCGCCCTTTTCAGGCACTTTTTTAATTGCATGACTATAAATACCACCGAAATAAAAAAGTGAATACTCACCTTCATCAACCACACTATTCAAAAAGGGCTGAATCATGAAGTCCCGCGACTTAAATACAGTTTCCAGATGCGCTGATTGCGCCAACCATTCGGTGCGATTTAATTTAAACGTATCATCAGCGTTGGCACTTAGTACTGGCTTAATCACAATAGTGTCGCTTTCAAATTTTTCGAAGGCCTGAGCAATCATGGTCTTATCAAAACTGCTATACCATAGCGTATCAACGATAGGCACCTGATGTTTTTCTATATCTTTTAAGTAGTGCTTTTCTATATTCCATTTAATGAGTGCTAAACCATTAAGCAAAATAGCCTTGGACTGTTCAATTTTTTTAAGGCAAGACAAAAATGCCTTAGCATGTTGTTGATAGTCCCAAGTACTTCGCACGATGACGTAGTCGTAATCATCCCAATTAGCGGTCTTGCTGTGCCAAGATACCGTAGACACTTGCCACCCCTTGTTCTCAAAATAAGGAATTAACAGTTCGTCGTATACAAAAAAGGCTTCAAGATTATCGGTAGATAGAAAAGCGATATGTGGCATAAAGCACCTTATTAAAATGATCTTTTACGATAGATAGCGAGTAACAACCGACTTAATTGTATTCGTGCTGGTGAGCAAGATATTGTTGCCGTTTCGTTAGCTCAACAAGGACGTATTATTAAAACCATCTGTGCTTAAGATTAGTCAATTAGTCTAAAGCGATACTAAAGTTAAATGGTTCAAAATCGAGTACCTACGTACAATCCACCGAAAATAGCACACCTTTATTTTATAACCTACACTTAGCCTAGAGATTCGTTTGGAGATTGGCATGCAGTATCCTTGGTTGCTGGAAGGTCAGAAGATCTTTCGCGTTGTCATTATTGCTCAAGTCGTAATAGCCGTAATAATTGGTCTTATAACCGGTGAGCTATTACCTGCTTTTCTTTTCGGTATACCTATTGCCGCCGTTCCATTGGCACTTAGCTTTCAAGACCCCTATTCGACAATAAGTCGGCACGCAATGGCCATCGCTGCACAGCTACTGACCGCATTGCATATCCACCAGTCTTTTGGCCTTATTGAAATGCACTTTGAGATTTTTGTCTTGCTGGCGTTTCTATCTTACTTTCGCGACTGGAAGGTCGTTGCCACAGGTACGCTGGTCGTTGCAGTTCATCATATAAGTTTTTTCTTTTTGCAGTCGGGTGGCGCAGGGCTATTTATATTCGAAGAAGGTCACGTGACTTTTTCTATCCTTCTAATGCATGCGGCATTTGCTGTAGCAGAAGGGGGTGTACTGATGTACATGGCTAAACAAGCTCACCAAGAAGGCGCTGGAGCCGCAGAGCTTCGTTTAACAATTGAAAGTATGCTTAAAGATGACGGAAAATTAGACCTAAGTGTCAATATCAATAGAAGCCACGCGATTGTAAAGCCATTTGGCGCCCTCATCGACCAAGTAAAAGAGTTAATAGAGCTAGCGTCTTCACTCACTAACGAAGTTGTTCGTGGTTGTAGTGAAATGGAACAAGCGGCAGGAAGTATGTTCGAAATCAGCCGCAACACAGACCAAGAAATTGCGATGGTCTCTGCATCATCAGAAGAAATTGCACAATCTATGCAAATGTCGGCAGAGCAAACCACTTTGGCAAGCGACAGGGCATCGGCGGCTCAAAAATCATCACAGCTTACGCGCGATTCAATATCAAGCACAAGTAGAACTATAGACTCATTGCGCAACACACTAAACGACGCGGCCAAAACTAACTTGGCCCTCAATGAGCAGTGTTCGAATATCTCTGACGCCATGCGCTCGATTACCGCTGTGGCAGAACAAACCAACTTGTTGGCGTTGAATGCCGCAATAGAGTCAGCAAGGGCGGGAGAGCACGGTCGCGGTTTCGCCGTCGTTGCCGATGAAGTGCGCACGCTTGCTATTCGCTCCAAGGAAAGTGCAGATCAAATTACCAGTATCACCGAGCAGTTAGTCACACAGACCGCGAGCTCTGTGGAGCAAATGCAAACGTGTATCCAGCTGGTAGATGAAGCGGTAACCTCAAGCGAGAATGCCACTGGTGCCATGACAGAAATTATGCAGCAAATTCGCGATGCCAGTGAAAGGATGACAGAAATTGCAACATCTGCTGAAGAACAAGAATCGGCTTCAGCCTCGATCGCAAAAAGTACATCACGCCTTAGCGAATACACCTCAGAAGAGTTGGCAACCGCAGAATCACTTGCAAAAGAAGTTGAAGTACTTGCGAAAATTTCGCAAAAAATGCAAAACGCCATCGAACGCTTCGAGCTTTAAGTGATCCCCAAGTCGCTCGGATGGACATTACTGGTATTGTGGGCAGTGAGTATTCTGACTGCCCTACTTTTTTATGGTCAGCGCCAGTTAAGCGAGTTTGACCCAAACGGCAATTTGTTACATCAATCTACCTCACCCACATTCGATGAGGACGTCATTGCACTTTTAAAGGATAACGGCGTTTCAGCGGGTACTATCGTGCATATTGGCACTTCACAGGACTGCTACTGTGAAACGCTAACCGCTCCCCATCAAACTCAACTGATTGAGCGTTTTAATTTATTAGATTTCAATCTGATGACCTTCAATATCGAAAATACACCATCGCTCAAGCGCATATTGACTCGCGTGCCTGCACTGATGATTGTTGATAACGAATTCAGACTTCGCTACTTAGGTCCCTACGCAACAGGTTACGGATGTTTTACCGGTAAAAACTTGGTGGAAAGGATCGTAACCTACACCCAGTCTTCTCCATATCAAGGCGCTGTCGTTAACGCCGATGCCGAGGGCTGCTTCTGCTCATAGCCTTCGCTTTTTAGGATTGGCATGCAATATGAAACATCAAAGAAGGAAAGTAAGAGCATTGTCCTGCATGTAGGTAGTTATAAGTCACTCTTGGTTCTGCTCTGCGTATTAATTGCACACTGGCGATTTCGTTGTGTGAAATATCTACAGGAGACAAAAGTGAGTAAAAAAGCAATATTGTATCGCATGGTAACCCCTGACCACATTTGCCCGTTTGGGTTAAAGTCAAAAGACTTGCTAGAACGCAAAGGGTATACCGTTGACGACCATCACCTTTCGGACCGCGAGGAAACCGACCGCTTTAAAGCCAAGCACGATGTGAAGACAACGCCTCAGACCTTTATTAACGATAAGCGCATAGGTGGCTATGATGACTTACGCGATTATTTTAATTTAAAACAGGAGGATGAAATAGGCTCGCGCTATACGCCTATTATTGTAACATTCTCACTGGCAGCACTGGTTGTGGCTGCATTAATGGTTAGAGGCGCGCTAAGCGTAACACTTGAAACAGCAGTCATGAGCTTTATTGGTGTAGCAATGGTATTGCTGGCGTTACAAAAACTACAAGATGTCATCGCGTTTTCAAATCAGTTCATAACTTACGATCTTTTAGCAATGAAACACATTAGGTATGCCTATATTTACCCATTTGCAGAGGCCTACGCAGGTCTTGGAATGCTAGCAGGGTTACCCGCCTATGCCGTTTCGCCTATCTCAATTTTTATTGGTGCTATTGGTGCCATGTCAGTCATTAAGGCGGTTTATATTGATAAGCGCGAACTCAAATGTGCATGTGTTGGTGGAAACTCTGACCTTCCTCTTGGTTTCATCTCACTCACTGAGAATCTGGCAATGTTTGGCGCAGGCATATACATGATAGGTCGTTGGTTTGGTTAACAAGGTTATTACTCAGTCGTTTTGGGCTGGCTCATTCCTTTTAAATGGGCAACTACACTTCGTCCCAGTGCACTTAAATTATACCCGCCTTCAAGCATACTGACGATCCTGCCTTTACAGCTTTTGTCCGCAACTTCACGTAATTGCTGACTTATCCAGAAATAATCATCTTCTACTAAACGAAGGTGGGCCATTGGGTCTTCTGCGTGAGCATCAAAGCCGGCAGATATCAAAATGAGTTCTGGCTGAAAGTTGTTAAGCGCATTAAACCAATGCCCTACCTTTTCTCTGAAAACCTCTCCCGTTGTACCTGCTTCTAGGGGTACGGCGAGAATATTACTTGCAGAAACGGGGGAGCCGCAGTGAGGATAAAAAGGATGTTGAAAGCTGCTTAACAGCATGATGCGCTGATCGCCTGCAACAATGTGCTCTGTCCCATTGCCGTGGTGCACATCAAAATCGACAATGGCTACGCGCTTTAGGTCATAGTTTTGCAGCGCATAGCGAGCCGCAATCACTATATTATTGAAAAAACAAAAGCCCATAGCACTATCGTAGGTGGCATGATGGCCTGGCGGGCGCGTAGCGCAAAAGGCTTGTCGATCTTCCCCCGCCATTACCCAATCCACTGCATTGCATCCCGCGCCTGCTGACTCTAACGCCGCGCTCAAACTGTGCCGCATCAAGCCGGTATCTTCATCAAGCCAGGCAACCGTTTGTTTATCACTTGAATACACGGTTTTCTCTTCGTCACTAAAGTTAGCTTGCGCAGCGCGCTCGAAAACGCTTTTAATGTAATAGGGGTCGTGAGCAAGTTGCAGGTAAGGCTCAGCGATAGCCGATGCATCGGCATGCTCGCAAATCATGTCGAGACCTGAAGCCAATAACTGGTCATCAATGGCAAATAGTCTATCTGGGGATTCAGGATGCGTTTTTCCCAAATCGTGTTTCGTGCCATGCTTAGCGCGATAAATTCTTATTGTCATTCAAGTGATGCCACATCTAACACCAGCTCTACATCACTGGGATCACCGGTAAATTGTCGTTTAAAGTGTGCTTGCTCAAAAATTGCAATCATGGGTTTGTTGTCGCCACGCACGTAGGCCATCATTTTGTTTATACCGCGCTTTTTTGCCACCCCAATCAGTTCATTAAGTAACCGGCTGGCCATACCTTTACCTTGTTGAGTTTCGCGGGTAACAAATGCTGCCTCACAGGTATTGTCCGACGGGTTGTAGTAAAAGCGCCCAACGGCATGAATGGTAATTCTGGACCCTTCCTGCCTAACAATACACAATGCAGCATCGGTGCTTTGGTCTACTGACACCAAGTTACACGACTTTTCACGGGACATTTGTTTCGGGTCGTAGTTGTACCGCAGACGCAGCGTTTCTTTTGTATGCGAGTAGAAGAACTCCTGCAACCGACGTTCATCAGCGGGGTTTAATGGGCGCATATAAAATGTTTCACCCTGAATATGTAACTTCTTAAGCTGAATAGCGCCTAATTCGGGAATGTCTGTGGGGTATTTCTCTTGGTAGTGCGGCACCCAATAGTGCTGTCGAACGTCTTCAAGTAATGCGGCACGAAACTTTGGATGTGCCACCCGAATAAGTTCTAGTGCGCGCTCGCGAATACTTTTCCCTTTTAACGAGGCGATACCATATTCGGTTACCACATACTGTACGTTACCGCGAGAAGTTACCACTCCTGCCCCTTCACTAATACGCGGAGTAATACGGGAAACGCTTTCGCCTTTAGCCGTTGATGGCAGCGCAATAATAGCTTTGCCTCCTTTGCTAATTGAAGCACCTGTAACAAAATCGACCTGCCCGCCTATGCCACTATAAAAATCGTATCCCAGTGAATCTGCGACGACTTGGCCAGTTAAGTCCACTTCAAGCGCGCTGTTTATTGCCACCATATTGTCGTTCTTGGCAATATTTGTTGGCTTATTTACATAGCTGCTGGGGTAAAACTCTATGTGAGGGTTACTGTCAATTAAGTCATAAAGCTTGCGTGTGCCTATGGCAAAACTTGTCACTATTTTACCTGGGTGAAAAGTTTTCTTTTTATTGGTAATCGCACCCGACTCCAGTAGCTCAATAATACTGTCTGTGAGCATTTCACTGTGAATGCCTATATCTTTGTGGTTACACAGGTACTTCAGCGTTGCGCTTGGAATTTTGCCTATACCAAACTGTAGTGTTGCGCCGTCATCCACCAGCATAGACACATATTGTCCTATACGTTCAGCTACCGAATCAATCGGAGGAGGACTGACTTCTACCAATGGCTCCTCGGCTTCAATACAGGCATCTATTTCACTGATATGAATATAAGAATGGCCCGCAGTACGAGGTATCTGAGGGTTGATTTGCGCAATCACTTTCTTACTCTGACGAATCGCTGACATGGCAATATCTACAGCAGGTCCTAAGGAACAATAACCAAATTCGTCAGGTGGGCTCACGTTCACTAGGGCGGCATCGAGTGCCAAGGTGCCGTCACTGAACAAACTCGATATTTCTGAAAGAAACACTGGTGTGTAATCAGCTCGCCCTTCATCCACGGCTTTACGCATGTTTTCACCGCCAATAAAGAACGTATTGGCCTTGAATAAGTTCTTATATTCTTCTCTTACCCACCGAGTATCGCCAAGCGCTAGCATATGAACGAGTTCTATATCGCTAAAGCCGTCGCTATTATCGATAAGGTGCTGCACGAGCGCGTGAGGTACGGCGGCATTGCCGCCCACAAAAACCCGACAGCCAGATTTTATTAACGAAGGCCAATGGGGGGCTTGCGGTAAACTGATTGTCATATCCGTTGTGCCTTTGTCGTCGCCATTGTTTTATCATGCCACAAAAACGGCAAGCTGCGGGACTGTGACTTGCTCGATGACTATAAGCGATTAGTCGTAGAGAGCAGTACTGTTACGGCCTTAATACGCGTGTAAAAGCTTAAACTTCTCTAGCCAGTTTCTAAAAAATGGGGATATCACAGATTTGCTGTTAGCCAGTCGGTGGCCATCGTTTAACAACAATAACTGAGCTTTTTGATGACGTGCGTATTTTAAGCTGTTTTCTATCGGGATGATGTCATCGTTCCAGCCGTGAACAACACTTACATACCCATCGTATGGAAATCTCTGTACTTCATAGCCAGGCATATACAGCGCAGGGGCCATCAGAAAAACGCCTCTAGCCGATATATGGCTAGCGGCAGCAAGCGATACATAACCACCCATACTAGAGCCGACTAAAATGACGTCGTTGCACTTTTCTTCAATGGTTTCTTTGAGACGCTTAAGACGGGCTTCGGGGCAGTCGAGATCGCGATAATCAATACTCTCTACCGCAAAGCCCATGTCAGTTGCCACATTTGACAGTGTGGTAATTTTACTGCCCCATGGGCCACTTTCTTTGCCGTGAGAAAAAACAACGGTGGTCATCACCAATATCCCTATTTGAAAAAATAAAAATGTTTTTTCTCACTGTAGCGCAACTTCTTATCGTTTGTCTTCTTTGTGGAACAATTTTTCAACAAAGACATAGAACATAGGCACAAAGAAAATAGCTAAGAATGTCGCAGCAAACATACCTCCCATCACCGCGATGCCTATTGCATTTTGACTTGCCGCACCCGCGCCACTTGCTAAAGCGAGTGGCGTGACGCCTAGAATAAAGGCCATAGATGTCATCAAAATAGGACGGAATCGCTGGGTAGCGGCATTGGCTACGGCGGTCATAAGGTCTTCGCCATTCTCATATTGCTCTTTGGCAAATTCGACAATCAAGATAGCGTTCTTCGCCGCCAATCCAACTGTTGTCAAAAACGCCACCTGCAAGTAAACGTCATTAGGCAAGTTGAAAAGATAAGCGGCAGTTACTGAGCCTAAAATACCTAAGGGCACGACTAACATAACCGCAAAGGGTACAGACCAGCTCTCATAAAGTGCAGCTAGACATAAGAACACAACAAGAATAGAAATGGCATAAAGCATAGGCGCCTGTGAACCCGCCTGTTGCTCTTCAAACGATAGTCCTGACCACTCAATAGCAAAGCCTGGGGGCAACTGAGAGACTAGCTTTTGCATTTCAGCCATGGCTTCACCCGATGAAATGCCTTCGGCCGGACTGCCTTGAATATTCACTGATGACACGCCGTTGAAGCGTTCAAGCTTCGGTGAGCCATACACCCACTCAGTTGTGGCAAAGGTGCTAAAGGCTACCATTTCGCCGTCATTGTTGCGCACAAACCACTTTTCTAAGTCATCTGGCGTCATGCGATGTGGCGCGTCTGCCTGCATATAAACACGCTTAATACGGCCCTTATCAATAAAGTCGTTAACGTAGCTTGAACCCCACGCTATTTGTAGCGCACTGTTAATTTCACTTAGGTTTAACCCTAGTGCCGACGCTTTTTCACTGTCGATGTTAATTTTAAATTGAGGCACATCGCTTAAACCGTTGGGGCGTACGCCAGCCAGCTTAGGGTTTTGAGCCGCCATGCCCAACAACTGGTTACGGGCATTCATCAACGCCTCATGACCATTGCCTGCACGGTCAACCAGCTGCATATCAAAGCCAGTTGCATTGCCTAGCTCCATGATTGGCGGAGGTACAATAGGAAAGGCTGAAGCATCCTGAATTTGACTAAATGCACCAAAGGCTCGCCCGACTACTGCAAATGCAGAATTACTTTCATCGCGTTCGTCCCAGTCGTTAAAGTTCAAAAACGCCATACCCGCATTTTGCGCTTGCCCAGCAAAGCTAAAGCCAACCACCGCAAACATACCGTTAACGGCTTCTTGCTCGTTATCCAAAATATAGTCTTCAACCTGTTTGACCGATTCAAGGGTACGCCCAGCTGTCGCGCCTGGCGGCGTGCTTACTAGCACCATCATACGGCCTTGGTCTTCATCAGGTAAAAAGGCACCGGGCAATTGATTAAAAATCACAACCATACCGCCCACAAGTAACCCGTATACCACAAAGTAACGCTTCAAGCGGCCAGCCATATGTGTTGTGGTGCGCTGATACGCATCTCGACCTTTGTTGAAATTGCGATTAAACCATCCAAAGAAACCTTTGTTTTTGTCATGATCTTCTGGATGTTTCTTTAGCAGTGTTGCGCAAAGTGAAGGTGAAAGCACAATAGCAACCAATACCGAAAACCCCATTGCTGACACTATGGTAATAGAAAACTGTCGATAAATAGCCCCTGCCGAGCCGCTAAAAAATGCCATCGGAATAAACACAGTAGACAGCACAGCGGCTATACCGACTAATGCCCCGGTTATTTGGCTCATCGACTTTTTGGTCGCTTCAGCAGGCGATAACCCCTCTTCTTCCATGATGCGTTCTACGTTTTCAACCACCACAATCGCATCATCTACCAACAGGCCAATGGCAAGCACCATGGCAAACATGGTTAACACATTAATACTAAAACCAAAGGCGAGCAGTACTGCGAATGTACCCAGCAGTACTACAGGAACAGCGATGGTAGGAATAAGTGTTGCGCGCCAATTCTGTAAGAACAGCAGCATAACTAAAAATACCAATACAACCGCTTCAATAAGCGTATGTACAACCGACTCTATCGACAGCTCAATAAAGGGGGAGCTATCTAGCGGATAGACAACTTTTACACTGTCGGGCAAGTTTGCTCGGAGCTCTTCCACCCGCGCTTTAACTGCCTCAATGGTGTCCAATGCATTTGCACCTGAGGCCAAACTAACCGCCATACCCGACGCAGGGTTTCTGTCGTAGCGAACTATGACATCGTAACTTTCAGCACCAAGCTCTACACGCGCCACGTCGCGCACACGCACCTGCGAACCGTCAGTATTTACCCGCAATACAATGCTTTCAAAGTCGTCGACAGTCTGAAGCCGACTTTGCGCCTGAATGGTTGCGTTTATTTGCTGGTTTTCTATTGCCGGCATACCACCTAACTGACCCGCCGACACATCGGTGTTTTGCACTTGAACCGCAGCTTGTACGTCGTTAGGCGTCAGGTTATAGCTGTACAATTTATCGGGATCTAACCAAATACGCATTGAACGCTGAGCACCGAATACTCTTACGTTGCCAACGCCGTTCACACGGGAAATGGGATCCCTAAATTGTGATATCAGCATGTCGCTTAAATCGTATTGAGTCATAGTGTCATCTTCAGAATAAAAGCCAATTACCAGCGCAAACGCACTGTTTGACTTAGTTACCGTGACACCTTGTTGCTGAACTTGATTAGGTAACAGAGGTAATGCGCCTTGTACCTTATTTTGCGTTTGTACCTGCGCAATATCCGGGTCTGTCCCAGGTTCAAAGGTCAAATTAATCGACATACTGCTGTTGGAGCTACTTGCTGAAAAGTAGCGCAGGTTGTCAATACCTGACAGGTTTTGCTCGATAACTTGTGTTACTGAATTTTCGACGGTCTCGGCGGATGCACCAGGGTAGGCGGCGCTGATACTCACCGTTGGCGGTGCAACCTTAGGATATTGCTCAATAGGCAAAGTGGAGATGGCGAGCACGCCTGCCATCATGGTAATAATTGCCAGTACCCATGCAAACACGGGCCTGTCTATAAAAAAACGAGCCATAATACGTAATTCCTTGTTTGCTTAGCGAGAACCGCGTGATGAAGGTTGCCAATCTGAAGGATTCACTTTTGCCCCCGGTTTCACTTTCTGATAGCCGGTAACAATTACGCGTTCGCCCTCACTCACGCCGCCTTTTACCACGTATTTATCACGGTAAATTTTTCCGATATCTAGCGTGCGACCTTCCACTTCATTGTTTTGATTAACCACGTAAACCGACAGTGAACCGTCTGGCTGACGGGTTGTAGCGCGCTGTGGAACTAACAGCGCGTTTTCTCGCCCCGTAATCACATGCCCTTTCACAAACAAGCCTGGTAATAGCACATCATCTGGGTTTGGCATTTCTGCGCGCAGCGTCACAGAGCCGGTAGTTTCATCGACGGTAACTTCAGAAAACTTAACACTACCTGTTTGCCCGTAACGCTCACCAGTGGCTTCATCGACGGTAAGCTCAACGTCCATGGCACCTTGTTTACTCATTGCTTGACGTAACGTCAAAATAGCAGAGCCAGACTCTTGCATATCAATGAAAACAGGGTCGAGTTGCGTGATGGTTGCCAGTTGTTGAGCTTGATTGGTGGTTACAAGCGTACCCTCGGTTACAAATGAACGACTAATACGCCCACTAATAGGCGCATATACCTTGGTGTAGCCCATATTAACCTTTGCGACATCAACCGCTGCTTCAGCAACACTAATAGCGGCTTGCGCTTGGTCTTTTTGAGCGATTACATCGTCATATTCTTGCTTACTCACCGCATTTTGTGCCACAAGGTCGTCATAGCGACGCGCCTTTGCTTCTAGTGTTTTCAAATTAGCTTGCGCACTTTTCAAGTCCGCTCTCGTGCTATTGAGCTGTGCTAGATAACGCGCCTCGTCAATCTGATAAAGCTGCTGCCCCTTTTCAACATAGGCACCTTCTTCAAACAAGCGCTCTGTGATAACACCATCTACTTGCGGCCTAACTTGAGACTGTCGAGATGGACTTACTCGACCTGGCAATATCATTTCATGCACTACAGGTTGCTTTGTGAGTGTAACAACCGACACCGCAGGTGCAGGCATGCCTTGCGGCGCCCCTTGCGCTTGCTCGCTTTCATTAGAACAAGCGGCTAAACCAAACAGCGCAACAAATGCTGCAGTGACATAAACTATGCGACTCATAGACTTTCTATTTCCCAATAACGAATGACAGCAGGAAGAATTGCCTCCTGCCTACCTAAGAATAATGTGCTTTTAGCTACGCGCTTCCAATGCCCTAACATGTGTCTTGTCGGTAAAAACCCGATAACGAAATAGGTAATGATAAGATTGAGTAAACGCCAACTGCTTATACGCTTTACACCGTATATAGCTCATATTGTGCGCATATCTTTACACTAATGATAGTGAAGCTAGCCGAAGTTGCGTAACTTATCGGTCAGTAACGGTTAACGGTAAAAATGGTGCTTAAAATATACGAATAAACAGGAGTACCTAATGCGTCCTTATCCTATTTTTACGAATAGTGCTGCCTGAGTATTTGAAATGCGCGAATAATGGATTGTGCTTCAGCTTGACTCCCACCCTTGTCAGGATGAGCCTGTAACAATGCTTTCTTGTAATGCTTTTTTAGTGTGGATAATGGCATATCGCCGTTTTCAACAGAAGGCAACTGCAACAATGTATGCGCTTCCTCAATTTCTTGTGGGGATAACACGCAAACACTACCTTTTGCCATACTCTGCCAAAACTCATCAAGCAAGCTTTCTACTTCATTGCGATTTGTTTGCTGAAAGTTATCCCAGTTAAGGTAATACTCAGCAAGTTTATCTTTGCCTTGAAGCTCACCTGCGCCATGCGATGCATGTGATATCTCGTGCAGTTGTATATTAAGTGTATGTATATCTAGATTGCCTGCTCCCGTTTGCTGCCAATGCGCCTTTAAACGATAAAGCGCATGAAAGAGTACAAAGTGAGTTTTAAACAGCATGAGTGGGTCGCGCAGTGCGTCGTCGTCAAAAAAGTAGTAAGGGGTTTGTTTCAGACGGCTAATAAGTGAAAATTCACTGGTGCCAGCATCGAATGTTTCACGCATAGTAGAGAGTATATCTATTAGCAGTTCGACATTGAGTTCATACCCCTTTATGGCTTCACTGTTGTTATTCAAAGGCATTACTCCATGTTATTCGCGTTCAACTATTCAATGCGCTATGTTAAAGGTGCAATCAAACACTATCAATGTAGGATAGTAAGTTGAGATGGTAGCTCATGTTTATTGCCAAGGTGGCGATAGCATTTTTTATCATGCAAAAGTAAACCAAAAGTCATTTTAGACTGTTAAAGTAGCACCTTTACTAACGACAACAATAAATTTGGAGTTCTCTTGAAAGCACTCATTGCCCTTGCCAGTATTCTTGGCTTCTTTATGGTCGTTTTGCCCGGCCCACTTTATCAATATGCAGGTGTCAGCCTAAGCACTGCTTTCACATCGTTGCGTTTTGGTGTGTATGTAGGTGGCGCAGCGCTTATTCTTATTATCTTGCAAGTACTCATTAATCGTAAAAACGTTAATTGGGGCAGCACGTTGGTGTGCGCCATTCTCGCACTGGTTGCGGTTGGTATGCCAGTAAGCATGATGAGCAAAGCAAGCGCAGTACCGCCTATTCATGACATTACCACCGATGTAACCAATCCACCTGAGTTTGTGGCTATTGCACCACTTCGCGAGGGTGCACCAAACCCTGTGAGCTATGAGGGCGGAGAAGTCACTAAGCAGCAATTAGAGGCATACCCAGAAATTAAAACCCAATTGCTCCCTCAGCAGCCTGAAGAAGTGTTTGCAGCAGCTGAAAAAGCCATTGAAGCTATGGGTTGGGAGCGAGTAACGCAAGGCGCGCTTCCCAATACACTAGAAGCAACTGATACAACGGCTTGGTTTGGTTTTAAAGACGACGTCGTTATTCGCTTAACCGCTAAAAACGACGACACCTTAGTCGATGTGCGCAGCAAATCTCGCGTCGGTAAAAGCGACCTAGGTAAAAACGCAGAACGCATCAACGCCTTTATGGCAGAGCTACGCAAGCAATTGAGCTATAACTAACGCCTGGTTCAAGAAACGCAAAAGCCCGCTTTACGCGGGCTTTTTAAGCAAATGAGCTGTCTGCTTAACGCTAGGCTAGCTAGGGCGTAATTACAAGCTGGCTAATTGCAGACTTACCATCCCCAATACCGCCGCGTTCAGGCGATTGAACCAACGCCAGAAATTAGGACGCTGCATGTGATGCGCAAAACGAGCCGTAAGCGTACTCAAACCGACAAACCATACAACCGAAGCACCAATGGCACCGCCCACGAACCACCACTTGTTTTCTTGCCACTGACTGGCCAAATTGCCCATTAACAGCAGTGTATCAAGGTAAAAATGCGGGTTGAGCCATGTTACAGCCAAAGCGATAAGAAAGGCTTTTTTAAACGATAATTGCTTTTTTGCCATCTCTAACACCAAGGCATCGTTTGCCATCGAAGACTTAATTTTGTTGTAGGCAATCCAAAGTAAAAAGGCGACACCTGCCCACTTGGTAATTGTCACTAGCGTCGGGTACTCCTGTAGCAACAACCCAAAGCCCATTGCACCTAGGCTTATTGAAATGGCATCGCTAAGAATAAACAACAATACAAATAGGGTTGTCCATTGTCGCTTCATCGATTGCTCTATTAGAAAGCTATTTTGCGCCCCTACCGCAATAATAAGGGTACCGCCCATTACAAAACCGCTTGTTGCCGCCGCCAACATAACCTACGCCTCACACACTCTATATTTACAATTTATGTTAGCCCGCTCTCTGAAATGAAAACGGCTAACACCAAGCTTTTCTCTACAACTGACTTGATTTTATACACCTTTTAAAACTAAATTAAATTAATGATATTTGTTTTTGATTAACGAAATTAATAGTTATAACGGTTTTTTCACAGAGGCTTGAATATGCTGGACTACGATGCATTGCGTTGCTTTCACGAGGTATTGCGTTATGGCGGTTTCGAAAAAGGTGCGCAAGCGCTAAGTCTTACTCAGTCTGCCGTTTCTCAAAAAATTAAGCGCTTAGAGCAGAGTGTTGGCGGGCCAGTATTAGTGCGCACCAAGCCACTACGCCCAACACCTCTGGGCAACGAGCTACTTGCCCACATTCAGAAAGTCAGTGTGTTGGAAGAAGCATTAAATATACAAAGTGGTTTAACCGCGAGCGCAGCGCCGCTTAGTGTCGCAGTGAACAATGATGTGTTGGCTACGTGGTTTTCGCAAGTTCTGGCGATGTTTAGCGACACTCGGGCAAACCCCGTGCATATCGTTAATGCCGACCAAACACAAACCCGCGACATACTACAGCAAGGCCGTGTTATGGCGTGCATAAGCCAAACTGGAACACCTGTTACGGGCGGTCAATCACTTCGCTTGGGAACAATGAAGTATCAACTTTATGCTTCCCCCCGTTTTATTGAGCGTTACCTTTCAAAAGGCATTGACGCTGAAGCGGTAATGCAAACCCCTGGCTTATTGTACGACGAATACGATGTCACCCTACTGACCGACTATCAACGAGAATGCTTAAACATGGCGCCGTCGTTTACCACCTGCCATTGGTACCCGTCATCACACGGCTTTGTCAAAATGGCGCTAGATGGCGTGGTTTGGGCGCTACTTCCTACACTACAAGTGACCCAAGAAGTGAATGAAGGCAGCCTCGTTTCCCTCTTCCCAGACAAAGAATTAGGCGTACCACTTTTCTGGCACTGGATAACATTAGATTCTGCGGCTTTAGGCGACCTCACCAAAGCCGTAAAACACGTTGCCAAGCAACAACTGAAATAAGCCAATGATTGACCCTTGAAAAGATGATGCGTGAGGTCGCTATTACGCAGTGCTTCATCGCAGACCGATTGACCGAGCAAAAAACACACTACACTATGTAGATTGTTGTAGTTAAAACGAAATCAAATTAAAAAAACAACAAGGAAACACACATGCAATCTATGAAAAAGTGGTTTTTACTACTGCTGAGCGTCGCGGTTTTACCCGCCTACTCCGCAGTATTAATGAAACCTATCGACGACCCAGACTTAGCGTATTCTGGCGAACTCTTGTCGGGTAGCTACAATAGCCAAATAACCCATCCAGATACGTTACTTGGCTTTCCAATAGGTTCTAGAGTTGCCACACCAGAGCAAATCCATAACGCGGTGGTTACATGGGCATCGCAGTCAGATAAATTGCACGTTGTAGAATACGCACGCACACACGAAGGCCGCCCATTGCTTGCGGTCTTTATTTCAACACCAAGTCGCTTAGCATCGCTTGATGAGGTTCATGCTGATATTCAAAAGCTTGCCGACCCACTTTCAACAAATGACACCCAGGCGAAGGCAATTATTGATAGACTCCCTGCCGTTGCGTGGATGGCTTATTCAATTCACGGCAATGAAACCTCTGGCGCAGACGCCGCGCTTACCGCTATTTATCATTTAATTGCCAGTGAAAGTGGCGAAGTCGATGCGCTACTTGATGACATGATTGTTGTTATCGACCCTATGATGAACCCTGATGGCAGAGCGCGCTTTGCCAAGTCGCTAGAGCAATATCGCGGTACTGCACCAAATGTTGATGATCAGTCGTTATTGCACCGAGGTGACTGGCCTTACGGTAGAACAAATCATTACTTTTTTGACTTAAATCGCGACTTTTTCTATCTCACACAACCCGAAACGGTAGGACGCGTTGGCCTGATTAATCAGTGGCGACCACAGCTAATGATTGATGGTCATGAAATGGGTAGTCAAGATACCTATTTGATGGGTCCGCCACGCCAACCATTAAACCACAACATCGACCCTAACTTACAAAAATGGGCACGTACCTTCGCAAAAGACCAGTCTTCAGCGTTTGATGAAAAGGGCTGGCGTTACTACACCGGAGAATGGTTTGAAAACTGGTACCCCGGTTACTCTAACTATGCTGAGTATCGCGGCACCATGCATATTTTGTACGAGCAATCTCGCATGGCAGAAGATGGCGTTAGACGTCCAGAAGGCACGGTTCAAACGTACATCGAGTCAGTACACCACCAATTTGTATCGACTATCGCCAACCTTAAGACACTCGATAAACACAGTAAAGCGATGTATCAAGACTACTGGCAAGGCAGAAAGAACAATGTTGCCGCAAAGGGTAAGTTTGCTAACCGTACCTATGTGATCCTCGCAAACGATAATGTGGGTAGAACTAACAATTTGGTAGCCAAGTTGCTCGCACAAGATATTCAAGTTTATGTTGCCGATAAAGCCATTAAGGTAAGTAAGGCCGTTACACAACAAGGCACAACCGAAAAGGATTTTGTGATCCCTAAAGGCAGTATCATCGTGCCTAACCGTCAACCCGAAGCGCCTTTAATTGCCGCTATATTAGAGTTTGACGCTGGAGTAAATGATGCTGTGCTACTTGAAGAGCGTCAACGCACGCTGCGTGATGGTTCATCGCTGATGTACGACACTACAGCATGGAACCTAACCATGATGTACGGCTTAGAAAGCGTTACCGTACCAGAGCACCTAACGCGAAATCTAACACCATACTCTACGTCAACACCACAAAGTCAGGTAAACGACAACGCTATTGCATGGTTAGTCGATGGTGCAGACGACCGCTCTGTCGCCTTCGCAGCGCGATTAATGGAGCGTGGCGTTTATGTGCGATTTGTTGATGAAGTCTCAGAGTATGAAGGGAAACGATTTAATAGAGGCTCTATTGCCGTTACTGTTACCGACAACCCAAGGGTTGATGATTTAGCCGGTGCTATCGCGCAAACCGCTGCCGAGTTAAATATCGCCGTTTATTCAACGGGTACCGGATTTGGTGAAGGCGATTTACCTGAATGGGGCGGTGAGCATTTCGCGCTACTTACAAGGCCACAAGTCGCTCTTTTGAGTCATGGAAACGTGTCAAGCTACGACGTGGGTGCTACGTGGCACAGCATTGACTCTCACTTGGGTATTCGCCATAGCCAACTTGATATTAATGCGCTAAACCGCACCGACTTGCGCCGCTACAATGTACTTGTGCTACCTACCAGCTACGGGGCACTAGATAAAAAAGCACAAGCTACGCTCAAGGACTGGGTGAATGACGGCGGA
Organism: Alteromonas sp. 009811495; assembly: GCF_028865455.1. NCBI lineage: Bacteria > Pseudomonadati > Pseudomonadota > Gammaproteobacteria > Alteromonadales > Alteromonadaceae > Alteromonas > Alteromonas sp. 009811495. Next base: position 163,953 of record NZ_CP113972.1, on the reverse strand, counting down.
ACATTAATTGCTCACAGCCGAAGTGCCGCTGCCCTAGCCGGTAAAGACGGTATAGCAAAGGTTAAAACGCTTGAAAACAGTTTCGATAAAGCCTTTGACTACGATGTATCTTTAATGCGCGAAATGATGGCCCTTGATAATGAGGTGGCCACCAAAGCAACTATGTCACATACATTGGATACCGAATTTAGCTTCCCATGGGATAACGCCCCTAAGCCGTTAAGTGAAGAAGCGCTTAAACGCAGAGACAAATGGTTGAAAATCTTTATGCCAAGCGGTGCTTTCGTCGCTGGTCGCACAGATCAAAAGCATTGGTTAACGGCAGGTACACCTGACGTGTTGCCGCTGCTATATAGCAGCCAGCCTTTGCTTATGTCAGGCGATGACAGCCAAGCTATAGTGCGCGCAGGAGTATACACAGATGCGCCAAAGGCAAAAGAAGACGAGAAGAAAACCGCCTCGCATTGGTTCAGCTTGCCAGAAGGTAAGACGCTTAACGTGAGAATGAGTGGTTTGCTGTGGCCTGAAGCGCAGCAGCGCGTGGCCAACACAGCGTATCTCACCCGTGAACAATACGGAAAAGGGCAGATCATTCTGTTTTCAGGTCAGCCTAATTTTAGAGGCGCTGCCCATGGTACTAACCGATTGCTGCTTAATGCCATTGTGTACGGGCCAGGCCTAGGCAGTCGAGCACGTATCTCGCTTTAGCACTTTTTAAGGTAGTGGCGTTTAACGCGCCACTACACACCTAAAAGGTTCCTTGAATACCTTCTGTAACCAATGTTTTTTTGTGCTTTGCTTTGGTGACATACATAAGGGCATCAGCCTTGTCCAATAGCTCATCAACACTTTTACACTTTTCGTTAGTAATATAGGTACCAACACTTGCGGTGATAGGAATGGAATAGTTATCCGTGCGTATGTCGCGTTCCAGCAAACTGTCTTCAATGCGCTCGGCAAGGCGCTTTGCTTGCTTTTCGCTGTAACAGTGACTTAATACTACAAACTCATCTCCGCCTAAACGTCCAACTACATCTTGGTCTCGACACCGACTTTTAAGTATTTTGGCAATGACTCTTAAAATGTCGTCGCCTGTAGCATGACCATAAGCATCGTTGACGGCCTTAAAGTCATCAAGATCGATAAAAAGCAGTGTTAGAAAACCGCCTTCTTTATTGAATGTATCCAATACATTGCGCGCTACCCCTTCCCAACCACTGCGATTAAGCACTGCGCACAAAGCATCGGTAGATGCCCGCTTAAACGCGGCCAGCCTATCGTCGTCTAGCTTCTTCACTTTTCTTGAAGTGGCAACCGCAAAGATAAACGCTTCCAATGTAATACCGATGATAAGCCCGTAACGATATAGGAATGGAGACGTTTCATCCAAGATTAAACGAAACGACATGGCACTAACCATGATGGCAATGCCACTCATTACCAAATAAGAGCAGTGCACCTTTCTTACGCACGCGTAAACGCAACCTGAGAAAGTACACACCATAGTAATAAGGGTTATCAGGCTAAGTAATTCATTCACTTTCATGGCATTTGCCGATGATAAAAACACCTGCAAGAAAGCCAAAAACATCGCAAGATAAGCCATACCAATAATGAAATTTCGTTGCCAATGGCGCAGCAATGCTTTGAAGTCCAATAGCTTGTCTAGAAAATTCACTGCAGCAAAAACGGTTATACCAGCAAAGAATAAGTGGAACTGAAAGTCGTTGAAGAAGTTAACGCTTGGGAAAACGATATTCATCAGCCCTTCTTGAAGCAAAAAAAAGATAGCCGCGTTTAGCACATAAAAGCTGTAAGAGTAAAAACCGTTATTTTTTATGCTGTTCCCTAAAATACCCACGTAGACGGTAAGCGCAAGGCAAAAGCCAATGAATACACTCAGGGTTAAGGTGTGTACCGACACCAATTTTTGATATTCAAAAAGCGAACTTACTTTGATGTTAAGCGGTACGCGTACTTGTGCGCTAACGTCTAGCACAAAGGTGTGCTGACCTTGGGGAATAACGAAGCTTGCTCTGCTGCTTCGTAGCGATTGTACTGGCTGCATTTTGTCGTCGTATAGCTGAGCAAACGCGATGTAATTGCGTTCGAAGTGAAGAATAGAAGGCTGAGAAACATTACACGATAAGGAAATACGCTGAAGGCCTTCGGCCAATACTAGGCGGTCGGCAGGTGTTTCAACGGTTTCTGGTGCTAATTCATTGGACGTTAAAAGGCAATCTGCAAACACGGTGGAGCTTGCCACGAGCAAGGCCACTGAAAACCAAAAACGAATCAAATGCCGCGTTACTTGCACTGTCATAGATTTGCCTTGTCATTACCACCATACCAAATCCGTCTGACACATCTCTCCTTTCAAATTATTGCCATATACCTTGCCGTATTGACGAGAAAGGCGGAAACACGATTACTAAAGGGTAGTCCAAAATTGTAGGTTCAGAGAACTAATCAATCGTTATCGATGAATTCTCACTTCCGTTATTTTATAAAACTTGGTTCACCCTATATTCACTTTCAGTCTATTAACCTTTGCGCTGTTCTCAACCTAATACGGACATTGTTATGAAAAAGTTATTTATTCTTCCAGCGCTACTTAGCGTTCCTTTGTGCTTTAGCGCTAGCACGTTTGGCCAAACCACGCCGATTTCCTACGATTACGTGCAACTTGGTGCTGTGCAAACCGATTTTGCTGACATTCCTGAATTTGATGCTAAAGGATTTCAGCTAAAGGCAAGCAAAGAGTTGGGCTACAACCTTTTTGCAGAAGCTATGTATTTTGACGCTAGCGACGAAGCGAGTAACGCAGAGTTTGATTTCGATTTTGATGTAGAGAAGTGGGAGGTCTCACTAGGCTATATCCACCGCTTTTCTGCCGCTACTGCTCTTGATGCACAAGTTGGTTATGGTGATATTGAACTGGGCTTAAGCAATGGACAGGAGTCTGCATCAACAGGTACGAATTACTATATGTTAGAAACCAATATTCGCCATATGGTAATGAAAAACTGGGAGCTTTTCGCCGGCCTTGAATGGCAATTCTGGGACGAAGGAAGCGACCAAAAGGCATACAACCTTGGTACTCAGTATTCATGGAGCAACCTTGCGGTTGGTGCAGAATATACGAAATACTCAGATTCAGAAGTATTCGGCATTTATGCCCGCTATCAGTTTTAAGAGTCTTTTTGCACAAAAGGGGGCTCGCCTTCTTTTGTGCGCTTTATCAAATACCTAAGGAAAATAGCTGGCAAATTGAAGAGGCAGTTCAACCAAGCACTTTGCACTATGGTTTAACATTGATGACTAAAAGGTAAGCATAGTTGAATATTTTCACCTACGATTATAAGAGTCATAACAAAACTGAACACGTGCAATATTAACAGTGTTAACTCGCTATGCTTAAAAGTGTAAGTATTTTTGCCACCTTTAGTCTTCTACTTGGATACCATGCACATTCTAAGGCAACACCCCATGATTGGCATGATTCACCACACCATTTTTCAGTGTTACTGGCATCGACGGATGTAGATGACGCTGGCAGCGCATTTACGGTTGGTTTTGACTATGAATACCGCGTGAGTGATTTCTTAGGACTTGGCGTAGTGGCGGAATATGCGTTTGAAGATATTGACGCCTATACGTATCTACTTGTTGCCGATTTACACATTACTAATAGCTTTATCGCCCAAATAGGTCCAGGTATAGAGTTTCATGGCGGCGATAAAATAGAAGTGGCACGTTTAGGCTTACTCTACGAGTTTGAAATATCTGGTCTCACCCTTTCACCACAGCTTCATTACGATTACCACAAAGACCATGCCGACGCGATTGTGGCAGGCGTCGCCATCGGCTTTGCTTTTTAGAGCGTATCACTATCACCCTTGTTGGCTATAAGAAGCTTCGCTAATGCATGATAAGCAGGCAGTGAGGTTGGGTCAATATAGCCATTTTTCGCCTTGGGATGAGATGCGAATCTCACAAGTACCATATTGGCTGTAGGATCGATATAGATGGTTTGCCCATGAACACCTCGTGCCGCAAACGCATTGTGTTCATTGTGAAAAACCCACCACTGGCTTTTATAACTGGCCCCAGGAAGCGTAGGAAATGCATTGGTGAATTTTGCGCGGTCCCCGCCTTTTTTTATGCTTTGCACTACATGTGAAGGAAATACTTGCTTAGCGTTTATCGCACCTTCATTAAGTACTAATAATCCCAGCCGCCCTAAATCACGTAAACCCGCTGATATACCTCCACCAGCAAAAGCCACGCCTTTTCCATCAACAGTTTGATACGCACTTTGCTCTGCCCCCATGGGCTGCCAAAGCAACTCGCTGGTTAGTTCAGTGACAGAGCGCTTAGCAACTTTACTAATGATCCAACCCAACATATCTGAATTTATTGTTTTATAGTGAAAGTATTCACCGTGTTTGCCCTCTACTTGAACCGTTTGTAAATATTCCCAATAACCGTTCGGACCTTTGTACTCTTTAGCTTTAGGCAACGGGCTAGCAGCACGAGAATAAGTCCAAATTGCTGCGTTAGGATCAGCATAGTCTTCAGAAAACGCTACGCCAGTGGTCATATCCATTACTTGTCTTACGGTTGCGTTAGCAAATGCACTACCGGCAATTTCAGGCACTATCTCTTTGACTCGCATTTGCTCATCTAATTCGCCGTTAGCGATTAGTATTTCTGCCAGTAAACCTGTGACTGATTTTGTCATCGACATAGCTGCATGCTGACCATATTCGTCTAAACAACCAAAATAACGTTCATACACTACGCGCCCTTCGTGAATCACCAATATGCCGTCGGTGTAGTTAGCAAAAAGTGACTCTTCCCATGTCATCGATAGGTCACTGTTCAACGGCGTAAACGACAACGAATTGATTTTTTGAGCCATGTCATCTAAGTCACTTTCAGGTAGATAGTTAAGAGGTAAAGCGTTACCTAACCCTCTACTTATCTCGCGTGTAGGCAAAAACTCCCGTAAATGACACACCGACCAACGAAGCTTTGGAAAACTAAAATAATTACTGTCTGGCTGGGTAATTAACTTTTCATCTGATGGGGGGAAGCCTTGCATCCACCCCATTACATTAGGGTCGGATGATTTAGCATCAAGCGGCACATGGTCACTGCCGTAGGCACTGGTAGTCGTTAACAAAATACTGGTTAATACAATCCGCTTCAATCTGGCTAGTCGTCGCATAACACATGTCCTTGTTTTCGGTTAATGAAAGCGTAGCGCGATACCCAAAGACTGCCACTTTTTACACGCGTATTAGTATGCTTCCCGCGCTTTAGATGAACTAACGATAAAAAAGCAACGCAACGAAAGTGCACTTGTATGTTGAGCAAAGTAACAGGCACTGATATTGTTTTGAGATACGTTTTAACAAGGAAGTATTAATGAAGTATGTACTATTTGCGCTTTTGGCTATCAGTATTTTCACTGCAGGCTTTTTTGCGGGTGAATACAAGGCGTCTTCCACAATAGATAACACCGCATTAAATAAAAGATCTGCGCAAAATGACGCGCACAACGACATCGCTAGCGACATGTCAAAAGACACTAACATTGCAGGCTCTCACCACTGTGATGATGTCATGCCTTCCTCAAATCATGCTCAACATCAACGCAACGAGCAGGATGCATCAATCTCGAATATTGCGGTAGATATTGCTTCACCAGAAATCTCACTAGATGGAGTAGCGAGCAACGAAGTGAAATACCCGTTGGCGCAACAAGAACTAGTACAGTGGGCCAAGCGCCATAAAACCGAGCTAAAACGCGCGATGACTGAGCATATGGGAGAACAAAGCGCAGAAATGATGTTCGAACAAATTTTAAAGAATAATGACTTTTTAAATGATCCTATAGCCGAGCATTCTATTGAAGAGGATTTAGGAACACGCCAAGACATAGAGCAAGCAATTGAAGACTATTTGATAGTGAATAGCAGTGATCCAGAAATGACTATTCTTGACGTTATTTGTATGCAGGGACGTTGTGAAATAACCCTTGCAGCGCAAGACCAAGTTGCACTTGTTAGATTGCATATGTCACTAACCAATAACGGCGTTCCTGGTGTAAGTGGTACAAGCGCACCAACCATTTTCATGATGCCAGAAGGTGGCGTATGGGCGTATATGCTAGTGCAGTATCATTAGACTATATGGCAGGTTTACACCACCTGCCCTGCAGCCCAACCACTGCTCCATGCCCACTGGAAGTTAAAGCCTCCAAGCCAGCCTGTAACATCAACAACTTCACCAATGAAATAAAGGCCGTCTACGTTCTTCGCCATCATGGTTTTTGATGACAATTCATTGGTATCAACCCCGCCAATGGTTACCTCTGCGGTGCGATAGCCTTCTGTGCCGTTTGGTTTTATTTGCCAATTTTCAAGTGTATTTGCAATGGCATCACACTCACCGTGACTGAGTTGCTTAACAGGCACGTTGCGCCATTCGTTGTATTCAATAAAGCTCTGTACCATTCGCTTTGGAAACACTTTACTTAAACACGTGGCAAGTAGTGCATCAGGTGTTTTTTCCCGCGCGGCGTTAATCAACGCGTGAGTGTCCTCATTGGGCAGTGTATTAATACTTAATGTATCGCCCGCTTCCCAATAGCTAGAAATTTGTAGCATTGCTGGGCCGCTTAGGCCCCGATGAGTAAATAACATAGCCTCTTTGAACGTAGTATCGTTGCAGCTTGCGTACACATCGACCGCTATACCACTTAGCTCAGCCAATGTATCTTTGTCTTTATCGTGCAAGGTAAAGGGCACTAGCGCAGCGCGTGTAGGCAGCACATTCAAACCAAATTGTTCGGCAATTTTATAACCAAATGGCGTTGCCCCGAGTTTGGGCATGCTCAAACCACCTGTGGCAATAACTAATGATTCACACTGATAATCGCCGTTTGACGTAGACAGTAAGTACCCACTTTCACTTTTTTCAACCGACAATATCTCGCAACGAGTGGTAATTGTCACTCCCGCCTTACTGCATTCATTCAGTAATAAATCAACAATGTCTTTGGCGCTATCGTCGCAAAATAATTGGCCCAGTGTTTTTTCATGATAGGCGATTCCGTGCTCGGCAACGAGTCCGATAAAATCCCACTGGGTATAGCGGCTAAGGGCTGACTTACAAAAATGGGGGTTTTGCGAAAGAAAGTTTTCAGGGCTTGCGTACATATTGGTGAAATTGCAACGCCCCCCGCCAGACATCAGAATTTTTCGCCCCACCTTCTTGGCATGATCGAGCACTTCAACGCTGCGGCCGCGAGCCCCTGCTTGAGCGGCACAAAAAAGCCCTGCAGCCCCTGCACCAATAATTATAACGTCGCGTTTTATCACAATTTAGTCTCGAGGAAATACAGCCAGTGGGTGTGTAGTAATAAGTGCCATGTGCGCACGAGTACCGGGCTTAATCGCATTTTCGTGGCTAACTCGAACCTTAAGCTGACTACCATTATCTAGCGTTACCGCATATAAACGGCTTTCGCCTTCATAGCGCACCCAATCAACAATCCCATTGGGTTGTGGGTGCGTTGCACTTAAGCTTAGATCATCAGGGCGTACCAACAAGTCAACATTGCCATTTGCACCTTGAAGCGGTGTCCCAGGCACATTGCCAATATCGGTAATAACCACATTGTCGGGGTTATTTGCGCTGTTATCGAAAGTGGCCTTTAGAAAACTGGCTTCCCCCATAAAGCGTGCAACAAAACGACTGGCAGGCATGGAATAGCAGGCTTCAGGTGTATCAAGTTGCTCCAGTACCCCTTTATTCAAAATACCCACGCGGTCGCCAACGCTCAGCGCTTCGTCCTGATCGTGCGTGACCCAAATAGCGGGGACACCGGCTTTTTTAAGCGCATCGCGAATTTCCCAACGCAGACTGTCTTTAAGCGCTGCATCTAGGTTAGAAAGGGGTTCGTCTAACAATACAAAAGCGGGTTCATGCGCCAGCGTTCGCGCCAATGCAACCCGTTGTTTTTGACCGCCAGAAAGACGAGCAGGCTTGGCATCGCGAAAAGCGTCTAATCCAAGTAGATTCAGCCAGTGGTCGGCCAATGCCGTGTCTTTTAAACGAAAGCAGACGTTTTGTTGAACCGTTAAGTGTGGAAACAGTGCAAAGTCTTGAAACACCATTCCCACATTACGTTTTTCTGGTGGTACGTGTTTGTTTGCCGTACTTTCCCAATTCCCAAGGCGCATGCTGCCCTCTGAAATAGGAATAAGCCCTGCTAAGGCTTGAAGAATGGTAGTTTTGCCACATCCTGTCGGTCCCACTAACATCAGAATTTCGTCTTGCCCAAGTTCTACATTTAACTTGTCGACTACGCGGGTAGACCCATAATTCACTGACAAATTACTTACACTTAGCATTACGAACGTTCTTCCTCAGTAACGGTAAATTGCGCTTTGCGCTCGCCTGATAGCATAAGGACAAGCCCTACACCTGACAGCAACACAAGCAACAACCCAGGTACGGCAGCACGGCCAAAATAGCCGGCTTCATAAACACGCCACATGTAGGTGGCCAGCGTTTCAAAACCCGTTGGTCCAAGCATCAGTGTGGCTGGTAGCTCGCGCATGGCTTCTAAAAATACCAATGCCGCACCTGCAATCATACCACGAAGCGTGAGAGGAAGCGTAATACGCATAAACGCCTCGCGAGGGCTTGCACCTAACACGCGCGCCGCTTTAACTAAACCCGAGTCGATATTTTCAGATGTGGTTCTGACACTGCCCACCGCAAGAGGGATAAAACGCAGTACATAAGCCATTACTAGCAAACTCAAGGTTTGGTATAGCGCGGGCAATTGAAGGCCAACATACACAAGGGCCGTGCCCATTACGATACCTGGAACACCAAAACCAAAGTAGGTAATACGCTCCATAAAGCGTCCAGCTTTGCCTGCAATCGCGGCATTCGCAACAGGGATTGCTAATAGCACTGCCACAAGCGCAGCAATAAATGAAGCATGCGCAGAATTCCACGCATAACTAAGCTCAAAGCCCCCTGTACCCTCGCGCACTAGCCATAAAATGAACACGGCAAGTGGCAAGACAATGGCCATGAAAACCACGGGAAAAGCAGCAAGTAGCATTGAGCTGTACTGCCAGCGGGCTGGAAATAGCATCAAATGCTTACCGGGGCGTTCTTTTGCGCCGCCAATACGGCTTTCAACGAATAAAATAAGACCCACGATCACCATTAACTGAAGACTGAGCATGGCAGCTTGGCTAAGACCAAATGCGTTGTACTCAACAAAGATAACTCGGGTAAAAGTATCTAAGCCCATAATGGCTGGCGTACCAAAATCTGAAAGTGCATACAATGCTGCAAGTAGTGCCCCAGCGGCCACACTATTAACTACGCGCGGCAGTACCACGCGCCATAGGCTCGCAGCTAGCGACAATCCCAATGTGCGCGCGGCGTTCACTAAACTAGCATCAAGACTCAGTAAGCTTGCACGTGTCGTCATCATCACGAAGGGGTAGGTGTATAAACTCATCACCAAGGCAGAGCCCCACAATCCACTGATAGGGGGTGTGGTTATGCCCAAAACATTTTCTATTTCACCGCCGCGCCCGAAAGAGAAATACATCGCAAATGCACCAATATAACTTGGTAAGGCGAGTGGCGCTGCCAGTAAAATTAGCCAAAACCGTTTAAATGGCATGTGGACGTAAGCGGTAAAAAACGCGAGGGGCACACCAATTAACACAGCCCCAATAATGGTTAATACAACTAAAGAAAGGGTATTGCCCAAAACGCGTAAGTTGTGGGTATCGAACAGTTGCGCGCTATCTTGGGCAAGAGAAAACAAAACGCCGACGGGCAGTAAAGCCATCAGCGCTATTAATAATGCCAGTGGATACGACTTTGGCCAATTTGTCACAGTACGCCTACTTCCCTCATCATATTAAGAGTAGGTCGTAAGTCGGCCAGTTTGCGTAAGTCCATATCAGGTGGCGACAGCGCACTTAAACTTGCTAATCCTTGTGGCTGCTCAACGCCTTGTACGAGTGGAATTTCATAGGCTTCGCGCGCTAAGTAAGACTGTACTTCTTGACTTAACAGGTAACGAATAAAGTTAACTGGCAAACTGCCTTCACTTAACGCCACGATACCCGACGCATTCACTAAACAACCTGCGTCATTGTTGGTATAGGCCAACGCCACATTGGCGTCAGGCTTACCCGACTTCAGTCGCAATGTGTAGTAATGGTTTGCAAAACCAATATCAACTTCACCGCGTTCAACACCCATGACTACGCCTAACTCGCCCGCATACTTTTTGGCGTTGCGATTAATGCCTTTTAGCCATGTTTTAGTGGCTTTTTCACCCTCTAAGATACGCATAGCGGTTACAAACGACTGAAATGATGAATAGGCTGGCGCCCAACCAATCTTTAAGTCGCTATCGGCTAATGCCATTACGCTATCGGGTATTTGCTCGGGTGAAACACGTTGCGTATTGTACGGCAAGGTGCGCACGCGCCCGGTAACCGGCGACCAGCTTGGATACTGAAATCCATCTTTAAGCTGTGCAGTAATATCGTTAGGCAGCGGTTTTGCTGCACCAGCGTCAGTCACTACGCCAATAGAACCAGTATCTACAGCCCAAAACAAGTCGGCGCGTTTCACACCCGCTTTTGTTTCAGCCACAATGGTATTGGCTAATGCGGCTGACCCACCGCGGCGTACTTTTAGGTTTAGCTTTGGGTTGCGCTTTTCAATTGCTTTAAGAACATTCTCATAAAGACCACCTTCACCACGGCCTAGGTATAAGGTTAAATCGCCTTCTAACTTGGGAAGCGACTCAACCGATACGCTGGAAGTTTGAGTAAGTGCTTGAACCGTGCCCAGCGGCAAACTGCCCAATGCACCAGCTGCAACTAAGCCTTGTAAGAATGTTCTTCTTTGCATAAAGCTTCCTTAAAATACGTCTTTGCGGCTTTTTTCTGCTTCAACAAGCAAAACACGCGCACGGTCTAACTTCGTTTGCATGGTTTCAACCACTTTTCGCACGCTATCAACGCCTTTATCTTTTGAAATAGCTTGAGGCAATGTGACATTGAAGTCTTTTTCTAAGTCTTCAACCAGTGCAGCATCTTGTGCAATCAAATCGCCTTCTACACCTTCAAAACGTTGCAGATACGTGTCGTGCACTAATGTGGTCGCTACTTCGTGTAGTTGCTCTGCATACTTAGCAACAACGCGATCTAAACGAGTTTTGATATCGTCAATAACTTCAGGCCCCGTAGTTGGCTCTTTCTCAGTTGTTTTAACTGCGTCAACTAGGCCTTTCTTCTGATATTGGGACGCAAGTTTAACCGCGCCTAGCGCTTGCCACAAGGCATGATTTAGCTTCTCTTGCTCTTCGCGAACCACTTGAATAGGCTTTTTGCCATCAATGGCCATTTTTACACCATAAATGCCTTGCCAAATCGAGGCATAAATTGGCACGTATTGGGTTTCGATTGCAGAGTGAAAATCCACTTCTTCCCAATATTCAATAAGGGCGTCAGTTTTAAGCGCTTTATCTTTCGCTTCATACGCATCAACAACACTGCCAAACTTGCTCTCTAGCCAATGTACTTCCTCTGTATACTCACCGATATGAGCATGCAAGTTATTCACGTGATCGCCAATTTCACCATTTGCCATTGCCTTGCCAGACACCATTGCCAATGTCACAGCAGACGCTAAAACCAACGCACCCATTTTCTTTAGTGTTGTTGTCATGATAATTCCTAAAACGTTGTCTTTTCGCGAAAATGATACTTATTATCATTAAGCAAGTAAAGGTAACTAACTCAGCCAATCTACCGATTAACTTATTGGCCTTCGTATATACGCAGGGGCATTATACCTAGTCACTGGCCGCTCTTATATAAACATACTGATATATAACGCGTTTTGTTATGCGCAAGATCATAACAACTATACAAAAAGAAAGGAGATGACCTTATGAGATTGTGTTATTAGCTGCCCAATAAAAAAAGCCCGTAACCGAGGCTACGAGCTTTAGCGATATGAACCTGTTATGTCATAGAGCTTACAGACTATCTAGCATACTCTGTGCATCGCTTACGTCGAAACGACCTGGGTCTTCAACGTTAAGCTTTTTCACTTCACCGTCTTCAACAAGCATTGAATAACGCAGTGAACGCATACCGCCAAAATTACCGGTATTCATGTCTAAACCAATTTGCTTGGTGAAAAAACCATTACCATCTGCAAGCATAATAATTTCTTCGGCGTTATTTGCTTTTCCCCATGCATCCATTACGAAGGCATCGTTTACGCTTAAGCAAATAATATGGTCAATGCCTTTGGCTTTAATTTTGTCGGCAAGGGCCACATAGCCAGGCAAATGCGCTTGAGAACAGGTTGGTGTGAATGCACCAGGAACTGCAAACAAAACAACACGTTTTTCTGTAAAAAGTTCATTCGTACCCGGGTTAGTTACTTCACCATTTTCTAAAAGGCTAAAGTCCACCTCAGGTAGAGTGCTACCAACTTGTATCATGATGTTCTCCTAGTTGTTCTGACACAAATACACGTCAAATCGATGTTTTTTACTTTCTATTGCCATTGATGGCTTTTGTCCGGCCAGCACGTCTGCACTGTTTGGGCGTTTTACTACCACTCGGTGCGTAGCTAGCTTTAGTGCTGGCGGTAACAGCGCATCTGCGTCAGGATCGTGTCCTAACAATTGCTGAAACAGCCGCATTTCCTTTTTCACCAAGGCTGATTTCTTTTTATGTGGAAACATGGGGTCTAAGTAAATAGCGTCCACGCTCTCACCATTGAAGTATTGCATTACCTCAGCACTATTTCCATGCAGAAGTGACATTCTTGCCGCAAGCTCAGGGTAGTCCAAATTAAGGCGTCTAATTCCGTCCTCTAATAATGCAGCAACAATCGGTGAGCGCTCAATCATAGTCACATGGCATCCCACACTCACCAGCACAAAGGCATCGCGCCCTAGCCCGGGCGTTGCGTCTACAACATGCCATTGTTCATTACCTTTTAAGCCGATGGCTTTTACGATGGGCTCTTTACGGCCACCACCATGTTGCTTCCGGTACAAACTCGCCGGCGACGCAAAATCAACTTCAACCGGTAATACCTTTTTTTCACTCGCGTCGCTTAACCCCAGCACGTTGTTATTAACTTGCAAATAAAAGCCGTCCTCAGGCGGCTGATTAGATTCGCTATACGTAAAGCCCCACTTGTCACCAATAACTTTCGCAAGGTGAGTATCAGTATCAAAACACGCATTTGCAGGTTCGCTGGTTACTACTAGTGGCAGTGTGTTAAGCATGGCCATACTGCTCCTTGTGCCCAATCCAGCGGTTAATAATAGCTTGCGCGTGAGAAGGGTATTTGTCCCACAATGTGTAAGCAATTTCTTGGACTTTAGGGATGAGCGCGGCGTCGCGCACCAAGTCGGCAATTTTAAGCTCGGCCATCCCCGTTTGTTTTGTGCCCATGAATTCTCCAGGTCCGCGGATCTCTAAGTCGCGTTGAGCAATATAAAATCCATCGTTAGACTCACGCAATACACCTAAGCGTTGTGTGGCTGTTTTAGACAGTGGACTTTGGTACATGAGTACACACTGACTTTCTACAGCACCCCGCCCTACGCGACCGCGCAACTGATGCAACTGAGCCAACCCAAGTCGCTCGGGGTTTTCAATAATCATAATGCTGGCATTAGGCACATCTACGCCGACTTCAATTACGGTTGTGGCAACAAGTAAGTCTAGTTTACCGTCTTTAAAATCTGCCATTACCTGCGCTTTTTCAGCTGGTTTTAAACGCCCGTGTACCAAACCAACCTGTAAGTCCGGCAGCGCTGTGCGCAAGGTTACCGCGGCGTCTTCAGCCGCTTGACACTCAAGTACTTCAGACTCATCAATTAACGTACAAACCCAGTACGCCTGCCTGCCATTTTCTTTACATGCTTGGCGCACACGCTCAATGACATCGGCGCGGCGCGTATCAGGCAACACTACCGTTTGTACCGGTGTACGCCCCGGCGGCAGTTCATCAATAATCGAGGTATCTAAATCGGCATACGCGGTCATTGCAAGCGTTCTTGGAATAGGCGTGGCTGTCATTATCAACTGATGAGGATAGCGCCCTTGCTGCTGACCTTTATCACGCAATGCCAAACGCTGATGCACACCAAAACGGTGCTGTTCGTCTACAATAACGAGAGCCAGCTGCTGATAGTTTACACTTTCTTGGAAAATAGCGTGGGTTCCCACGAGCATTTGAATATCGCCCGCTTCTAATCGCGCGAGTACTTCATTGCGCGCTTTACCTTTTAGTTTGCCGGCAAGCCAACCTACTTCGATGCCTAGAGGCGCTAGCCAATCTCTGAAGTTATTAGCATGTTGCTCAGCAAGCAGCTCTGTGGGCGCCATTAAGGCAACCTGGTGACCAGCACCAATAGCTGATAGCGCGGCTAGTGCAGCAACTAGCGTTTTACCCGACCCCACATCACCTTGCACTAGGCGCATCATGGGGCGCGCGTGCTGCATGTCCTTTTGAATATCTGCTACTACTCGCGCCTGTGCGCCTGTCGGAGAAAATGGCAGCTGAGAGAGCATTTTATCGATAAGCACCTGATTGACTTCAATAGGAATGCCCGGCTGTGCATCAGAGAGCTTACGCACTTTAAGCACGCTTAGATGGTGTGACAGTAGCTCTTCTAAAATAAGCCGGTACTGCGCAGGATGCAGACCTTCTTCCATTTCGTGAACGTCGACATCTGGTGGTGGCCTATGCACTAAATGCAATGCTTCGTTTAAGCTGATTTGCTCATCGTAAATGCCGTCAGGCAACAGGTCGGCAAGCGCACCTTTATCTAGCAATGCCAGTGCTTGCTCAGTTAAGTTTCGTAAAGTTAATTGCTTCACGCCATCCGTGGTGGGATAGACAGGTGTGAGTGATTCTTCAGTTGGCGGCGCATCTTCATCTACCAATTTAAACTCAGGGTGCATCATTTCAATGCCCCACTTGCCCGTTCGCACTTCACCAAAACAGCGTACCGTATTCCCCGGTGTCATCATCGAACGCTGCACTGCACCAAAGTGAAAAAAGCGCAGTGTAATGGTGCCTGTACCGTCGCTTAACTTCACCACCAGCATACGCTTTTTACCGTACTGGATATCTGCGCTCATCACTTCGCCTTGCACACTCACATGAGTAAAGGGGCGGCATTCAGCCACACTGTATATGCGTGTTCTATCTTCGTAACGATGAGGCAGGTGAAACAAAATATCTTGAAGGGTAAATAAGCCAATTTTGTTGAGCTTTTCTGCCACCTTTGCGCCTACGCCTTTAAGCGCAGTAATCGGTGTAGTGGCCAGTGCTTGCATTGGTCGAAGTCCTTCTTCTATAACATTGATGCTGGCGCTAAGCGCCTAAATTTAAACGAAGTGTAAAGGATTGCGACTAGGTTGGCGAGTACGCTTTAGGCCAGTTTTTAAAAAACCAAAAGCCTGTGGTGGGTACAGGCTTTTCATTCACTGACGCACTACTGTGATTCTAATGCGTCAGCTTCTGCTTGTGTGATTTGCATTTCTTTCCACCAGCTATCGGTGGCGTCCACTTCACCTAATGCGTTGATAGGTGGAAGTGGTAGTCCTTTGCGTTGGCAAAGTTTAAACAATCGAGGGTAGCCATTTTCAAAAGCAAGTGCTTGGCACTCTTCTTCTGGCAAATGTTGCGTGTTGTACATACCCGCAATCGTGCGTTGACGTTGTGCTTCGTACAACACAAGCGCAGCAGCTACCGACACATTCAACGATTGCACCATGCCCATCATGGGAATAACAATATCCTGATCAGCCATTGCAATAGCTTCATCAGTGGCACCGTACTTTTCTTGCCCAAACAAAATAGCAGTAGGTTTAGTGTAATCAATATCGCGAAAATCCACTGCGCTGTCAGACAAGTGTGTGACAAGCACTTGCATACCCTGCCCTTTCAATGCAGACATGGCATCGCTGATATTATCGTGGTTGGTTTGACGCACCCATTGCTGACTGCCCATCGCTGTGCCACGACGAAACTGATATTTCTGTTCCCACACGGTGTGAACGCGATGAATACCCACCGCGTCGCAGGTGCGCACAACGGCCGATACATTATGTGGCTTGTGCACATTTTCAAGACAAACCGTTAAATCGGTTTGCCTTCTTTCCAGCACATCTCTAATTCGCTGGTAACGCTCAGGTGACATGACTTACTCCGGCAATTCCATCACGCCATCGATTTCAATTTGCGCGCCTTTTGGCAGTGCAGAAACCTGAACAGCAGCACGTGCAGGATAAGGCTTGTTGAAGTAGCGACTCATTATTTCATTTACCGTGGCAAAGTGACCTAAATCGGTTAAAAAGATGTTCACTTTCACCAAGTCATTTGTTGTTCCGCCCGCAGCAGCACATACCGCTTTGATGTTTTCAAAAACCTGAACAGCTTGCGCTTCAAATTCGCCTGAAACCATTTCCATGGTTTCAGGCACCAAAGGAATTTGGCCAGAAAGATATACTGTAGTGCCCGCTTTAGCCGCTTGGCTGTATGTACCAATAGCAGCAGGTGCCTTATCGGTCTGAATAATAGACTTAGACATAATAGTTCCTAAAAATGGTTAAACTTAGTGTCGAGATTGACTATGACGAGACACTTTCTGAACCTCTGGCATGGTGCGAATTTTTTTCATTACACGGGCCAAGTGCACACGGTTATGCGTGGTCAACTCTAGGTCAATAAAGTAGATATTACTCTCTTTTTCTTCAGTTTGCAGACCAATGATATTGGAATCGCACCCTGAAATAGTGTTCGTTAATGTTGCCAGTGTTCCTTGGTGATTAATCAATTCAATGCGAAGCGACGCTTTGAACTCGCCTTGTGGCTCATCATCCCACTGCATAGGCAGCACGCGTTGGGGTTCTTCTCTGGCAAGCTTGCGAATATTGTTACAGCCGGTTTGATGAATAGTCATACCGCGCCCTGGGCTAAGTACCGCCACAATTTCGTCGTCAGGTATTGGGTGACAACAACGTGAGTAGTGCACCAGCAAGCCCTCTGTGCCACGAATAGCCACATTGCCTTTTTTGTCTGACAAGTCTGTTGTGCTTTCACCTAGTAGGCGGCGTGCTACGATAGCGCTTAGCTCATTACCAAGCCCAATATCTACTAATAAATCATCAAAGCTATCGTGTTTAGTTTCTGCTACAACGCGGTCGATATCGTCTTGTGGTATATCGTCTAACTTCACGGCACCGAGCGCATGACGCAATAGGCGATTACCCATGTTCACCGCTTCTTGTGAATGCTGTTTGCGCAGATACTGGCGAATACGCGTTCGCGCCCGTGCGCTCACCACAAAGTTAAGCCAGTTAGCATTTGGCTTAGCTTTCGGTGACGTAATAATTTCTACCGTTTGACCATTTTCTAGTGGCTTACTTAAGCTAAAGTTTCTGCGCTCGACGCGCACGCCCACACAGGTATTGCCCACATCAGAGTGAACGGCATAAGCAAAATCAACGGCCGTGGCGCCCATTGGCAGTTCGATAATACGGCCATCTGGCGTAAACACATAAATTTCGTCAGGGAATAGGTCGGTTTTAACCGATTCGATAAACTCAAACGATGAACTGGCTGACTGCTGCAGTTCCAATAAGCTTTGCATCCACTTACGCGCGCGCAATTGCGCGGTAGTGCCGTTGTCACCAGGTTCTTTATACAACCAGTGTGCCGCAACGCCTTTGTCCGCCATTTGATCCATTTCCTGCGTACGAATTTGAATTTCAACAGGGATACCGTGTGGACCAATTAATGAAGTGTGAAGCGACTGATAGCCGTTGGTACGTGGAATGGCAATATAGTCTTTAAAACGGTTTTCGATAGGCTTGTACAGGCCGTGCATTGCACCCAATGCGCGGTAGCAGTTATCAACTGATGACACCACAATGCGAAACGCGTATATATCCATTACCTCATTGAACATCAGTTCTTTGTTTTTCATTTTACGGTAAATGGAATACAGGTGCTTTTCGCGGCCAAGCACGTTTGATTCAATTTCGTAGGCTTCAAGGCGTGTATTCAGTTCTTGCCTAATGTTTTCGATAATCTCTTTACGATTACCGCGAGCCTGACGCACAGCTGATTTAAGTGCACGGTGACGCATAGGGTACATGGCTTGAAAACCTAGGTCTTCCAGCTCGTTTTTAATATCGTGAATACCCAAACGGTGTGCAATAGGCGCGTATATTTCCAGCGTTTCAAGGGCAATACGTCGGCGTTTATCGGGGCGAAGCGACCCCAATGTTCGCATGTTGTGCGTACGGTCGGCCAGCTTGATCAAGATAACGCGAATATCTTGCACCATGGCCATCATCATTTTGCGGAAGTTTTCAGCCTGCGCCTCTTGCTTAGTGCTAAACGCTAACTTATCGAGCTTACTTACACCTTCCACAAGCTCGGCAACAGTATCGCCAAACGCCTCAGCTAAGTCGTCTTTGTCGTAGTGGGTATCTTCGATAACATCGTGAAGTAACGCAGCCATGATAGTTTCATGGTCTAAATGCATATCGGCGAGAATACCCGCCACCGCAACAGGGTGTGTAATATAGGGGTCGCCGCTTGATCGCATTTGGCCGTCATGGGCTTCTTGCGCCAAAATAAAAGCATCTTGTACCAGCTGAACCCGTTCGGCTGGTAAATACTCAACAACTTTCTGCTTTAAACCTTCAAACAAATACACAGTGCAGCGTGACCCTTATATAACGTTACAACCCTAAGAATACGTTTTATTGTGCTATAAGCCAATACGCCAAAAGTAAAGCGCCAGTGCTTTTTTCAAAGCACTGGCGCTAAATTACTCGTAAACAGCCCTAAAGGGCATGTTTTACTGATCAGATAGAATATTTGCTACTGACGCAAATTCAGCATGTTCTTGCTGTTCTTGTGCTTGAAGCTCTGCTTGCTCAAGCGTAGCAGCAGTCACTAAGCCTTCTTCGATTTCGCGAAGTGCAGTTACAGTTGGCTTGTCGTTTTGAACGTCAACCATAGGATCTTTGCCTTCAGTGGCAATTTGACGTGCACGGCGTGCAGCAACAAGCACTAGGTCAAAGCGGTTACCAATTTTATCTACGGCATCTTCTACAGTTACGCGAGCCATGTATTTCTCCGAAAATTAGGTTGAGCAAGTTATTCAAAAAACGGCCGCGTAGTATACATGGTTGTACCTCGCGATCCTAGCGTTTTGTGTGAAATTAACACAGCGCGATCGCACTGATCGCACGCTATTGGTTTAAAACACGTATTTGCTATTGCTAGCTTACGCGCTACCGAGCAATTCGTCCAACAAAGGCTGATGACGCATTTGTTGTTTAACGGTTCTTAGTCGCTGAGCTGTTACGATGGCTTCAAGATCGCTAAGCGCAGTGGCAAAGTCATCATTAACAATTACATGGTCAAACTCGTTAAAGTGTGACATTTCCGCTACCGCTTGTGACATTCTGCCCGCAATCACCTCATCGCTATCTTGGCCACGATTATTTAAACGCTGCTCTAGAACATCTAGCGAGGGGGGCAAAATAAAAATACCACATGTATCTGGCATCAGTTCTTTCACTTGGCGCGCGCCTTGCCAATCAATGTCTAAAAATACATCAATACCACGGTGTAACGTTTGTTCAATGGTAACGCGCGACGTACCGTAGTAATTGCCAAATACTTCAGCATACTCGAAGAAAACTCCCTGCTCGATAAGGGCTTCAAACTGTTCACGACTTACAAAGTGATAATGCACGCCATCTTCCTCGCCCGGACGAGGTTGACGCGTAGTATGAGACACAGACACCTGCATTGGCGAGGTAGTACTGCCCTCGTACTTTTCCATTAACGCTTTAATAAGACTAGATTTGCCAGCACCGGAAGGTGCAGCAAGAATGAACAAATTACCAAGTAGTGAAGCCATAGGGTATTAAAATTCTGTCAAAGTATGGTGATTTCAAACCGCAATGATAGCATAGGTAAGCGCACTGCAGTAATAACGATTGTATTAAGCGACAAAGGCGCTCAAACGCGACACTAGATTGCGTAATAGTGTTTAGCTACAAATACACGTTCACTGTAATGTGGCAATAAAGATAATAATAAACCTTACAGCGCTTTTGCGCTTATGCGCTCTAGCCAACAAGCAACAAGACCTAACAGGATATACTAGAATGACCCAGCAACTTCTGCCGTGCGTAGAAATAAACCCCGCGACTACGCCTGATGCCTGCGTTATCTGGCTACATGGGCTTGGTGACTCTGGTCACGGATTTGCCCCTATCGTCCCTGAACTTCGCTTACCTGATAGTATGGCGGTTAAATTTATTTTCCCCCATGCCCCCGAGCGACCTATCACCATTAATAATGGTATGCGCATGCGAGCGTGGTATGACATTAAGTCACTCGACTTTAACAGTCGTGCCGATTTAACGGGTGTGAAAGAATCAGCAGACCAAGTAGAGCAATTAATTCAAGCGCAAATTGATAGTGGCATTCCAGCAAACCGAATTGTACTCGCTGGCTTCTCTCAAGGCGGCGTGATTGCGTTGCATCTTGCGCCGCGCTTTTCACAACAGTTCGCTGGCGTACTGGCCCTGTCAACATACATGTGTGAACCGTCATTGCTTGCGAGCGAAGCAACTGACACTAACCGTGCCACGCCTATAATGATGGCACACGGCGATCAAGATGAAGTGGTACCAGTATTTATGGGTAACGCTGCATTTAAAACGCTGTCAGATAATGGATTTAATGCTACATGGCAAACCTACACCATGCAGCATAACGTGTGTATGCAAGAGTTAAACGACATTAGCGCCTGGTTACAGAAAGTACTCGCAAGTTAGTGTCTGTTATTCCACAACTTTGTTTCTGCCGCTATTTTTAGCGGCATATAGGTTGTCATCGGCCTGCTTTAATGTCGCATGAATGTTGTTATCTGTTAGGGCAGTAGCAACACCAAAACTAGCTGTAATGGCGTGATGAATATCCCCTTTTTCAAAGGGGTTCTCTTCTATAGTTTGTCGCATCTTTTCGGCTAACTTCACGGCTTGGCTTAAACTGGCTTTAGGAAATAGCACTAAAAACTCTTCGCCACCCGTTCGGGCTACCACATCCGTATTGCGTACAGCTTGTTTCATTAGGGCGCAGAAATGAATGAGCACTTCATCGCCTATATCATGGCCGTATTTATCGTTTATGCGCTTAAAATGATCAATATCTACCGCAACCGTACTGAGCGGAAAATAGCTGCCGGGGTCTTGCATAGCCCTTTCGAAAAACACGGCTTCAAGAAAGCGTCTATTGGGAAGTTTTGTAAGAGGATCGGTATTCGCCTGACGCATGCGCTCAAGGTTTTCTTTGAGCATTTCACGACGACTTTGATGCCAGAAGTATTCACCAATAAAAGCCACACATACAAAACAAAAGGTCGCTATGAGAAAACGCGATACATGCTCTGGTGCATACTCTGCTGCGATTTTATCTTGGTTGTACAGCATTAAAATAGCCAGTCCGAGCGTAATGGCCACGTACAAGATGGCGGGTTTATACCTCACAACAATAATTTGAATAAACAAAAGTGGGAAAATAAAGTACAACCCCGTGTTGTTTAATCCGCCGGTATACACCAGTGCATTTATGGTAAAGCAAACGATAATGCCTGCTACATAGTAGAAAAGATCATGTCGGGGAAAAACATGAGACAGTACTACGTTGGCATAAATAACAGCAGCAGAACCTGCGAGCGAGCCCACGAGCAACATATCGCCGCCATTGATGTTAATCCACGCCATAATTGCCATTATGGTGCCGCCAACATACGATATGAAGTACAGCGTTAAACGTCTGCGTTTCGCTTCCGCCTCATTTTGCTGTGTACCCCGTAACAACTGCCTTACCGATGAGTGTTCCATTACTACACCTGCTCCCCAATTTCACGCCTGCTTAACACATTGTCTTTGTTCAGAATAAACCGAGCCTTAGTCATTCACTAATTTGCCACCACAGCATAGACTGATTTGCGACATATCTCCAAACAGAAAACTATGGGTATTTTCAAACATTAAGCCTTAGAATGAGTATACTAGTGCGAAGTTAGTGCATAACGTTTTTGCAACCCAAAGCTACACGCTCTAGCATACACACAACTGTTAAATTTAATTTGTTTGGAATCACCATGAGTCACCTTAACACTACCCGTACCATTCGCATTGCAACAAGAAAAAGTGCACTGGCACTTTGGCAAGCAGAATATGTGAAAGCGAAGCTTACAGAGCATTACCCTTCGCTAACGGTAGAGTTGGTACCAATGAGTACTCAGGGCGATAAAATTTTAGATACGCCATTGGCCAAAATTGGCGGCAAAGGGCTATTTATTAAAGAGCTTGAAATTGCCATGCTTGAAGGGCGAGCCGACATTGCCGTGCACTCTATGAAAGATGTTCCAGTGGCATTTCCTGATGGGTTTGGGTTGCATGCTATTTGTGAGCGCGAAAACCCATTTGACGCTTTTGTCTCGAATAATTTCGATAGCATAGATGCACTTCCGCAAGGGGCCGTTGTGGGCACATCAAGCTTGCGCCGTCAGTGTCAAATTAGAAAATACCGCCCTGATTTAGTGATTAAAGACTTGCGCGGCAACGTGAATACACGACTCGCCAAGTTAGATGCGGGTGAGTACGATGCAATTATTCTCGCTTCTGCGGGCCTAATTCGTCTTGAAATGGAAACGCGTATTCGCATGCCACTGCCTGCCGATATTTCGTTGCCAGCCGTAGGACAAGGCGCAGTGGGCATTGAGTGCCGCAACGACGATGATGAACTTATCGCACTACTTCAAGCCCTAAACCACGACGACACCCATACACGTGTAACCGCTGAGCGCGCCATGAATGAACGTCTGGAAGGGGGATGTCAGGTTCCTATTGGTAGTTTTGCAACGCTAGATGGCGACACGCTTACCTTAACAGGGATGGTGGGCAAACCCGATGGTTCAACACTTTTATTTGCCTCTGCTACGGCATCAAGAGAACGCGCTAATGACATTGGTATTGAAGTCGCAGAGGCATTACTTGCCCAAGGTGCTGGTGAGATTTTAAAAGCGTTGTATAACTAGCGAATTTTTGATGCTACTTTTCACTCGCCCGTTGCCAAAATTAAAAACAAGTGCCAGTGCTTTTGAAGACGCGGGTATTGATGCGGTAGGCGTTGCCACATCAGATATCGTTTACATTCCCTCAGAAAGCCGTGCAGCGCGCGATTTCATTTCAACTACAGCGTTAGATGCCGTAGTAGTAACCAGCGTGTATGCCGTAGAGGCTACCGTAGAAGGCATAAAGCAAAAAAGTAGCACTGATACTCATTTGACAACCTTGATTGCGGTGGGCGACGCCACCGCCAAGAAATTACACAAGGCTTTTAGTCACACGCCAAATGTGACAATACTCACGCCTTGCGACCATACATCAGAAGGTATATTGGCAATGCAGCAACTCAATGAGCCAAATTGCCAACATGTAGGTATTATTAAAGGTGAAGGTGGACGAGATGCCATTGCGCAAGGACTGGTGCAACGTGGCATTGAAGTAAGCAGCTTTTGTGTTTACAAGCGCGAGCAACTTACCTGTCCAGTTTACACAAAACGGTGGAAAATTAGCGACGTTAGCGGCATTATCGCTACAAGCGAAGCAATGGCGAACCAATTAATTACGCACTATGGCAATATACTTTTGACCCTGCCATGGTTAACCGTAAGTGAGCGCATTGCCAATTCATTGAAGAACATTGGGGTGGAACGCGTGTTTGTTTGTTCACGCGCTACCGATCAGGCCTTAACGGCTTGGGTAAAGGATAACTGGGAGTATTAAATGGCCAATAATAATGAGAGTCGTCCTCAAGGCGATGAGTTGGTAACGGTTAGTGCCGAAAAAGAGGTTATCGACTCAAAAACGGATACGCCTTCTTCGCCCAAGCAAGCCAAATCATCAGGTAACGGGCTACTTTGGTTTGTCGTTGTCATTCTGTTTTTGATAGTACTTTCAATGGCCGGTGCAGGTTATTGGTACTACATGCAGCAACAAACTGCACAACAGCAAACGCTAAACGCCCAGCAAAAGAATGCCAGCGATCTTAACGCAATGGTACAAGAGCGCAACCAGTTGAATGCGAAACTGGATGAAATTACCAAGAGCAATAATGCGCTCAACAATACACTTAATGCATTACAATCGGAAAATGAAACCCTTGCTCTGCAAGCAGAGTCAGCCCTAGAGCAAATTAAGAATATGGAAGGTCGACGACCTGCAGATTGGCTTATTGCCGAAGCAGATTACCTCGTTCGTATGGCTGGTCGTAAGCTATGGTTGGAAAATGACGTCCGCACTGCCATTTTGTTGTTAGTAAATGCTGACAAACGCTTAAAATCTTTGGCCGACCCATCTGTGTTACCCGTTCGCGCTGCCCTTGCTGAAGATATTCAAACGCTTCAACAGCTAAATCCAGTGTCACCTAGCTCGGTAGCGCTCGCGCTAACTGGCATGGTTGCACAAATTGATAAACTACCATTAGATACTTTCGAAAAACCGAAAGATGTGGATGCCCAAGACAATACATTGTCTGAATCTACCGATGATTGGAAAGCCAATTTAGCTAAAGTATGGGATAAATTGGTAGGCGACCTATTTACCGTTAAAACCATTGAGGGCCCGGTTGAGCCAGTATTGTCGCTGGAAGCACAGTATTTACTCAAAGAGCAACTGCGCTTACAGTTAATGCATGCACAGTCGGCTGCGTTGAAGGGCGACGCAGGCCTATACAATCAATCGCTACAATATGCTCAAACCCTGCTTATCGAAAAATTCGATATAGAGACTAGCCAAGTCACTGGTTTTGTTAACGCAATTCAGAATTTGCTTAATACCGACGTGTCTCGCCCTCTTCCTTCAGAGTTAAAAGCACAAAAGCCGCTTGAAGGGTTACTTGATAACCGAGTAAAGCAAGTGTTTGGACAAGGAGCTAGCGCACTATGAGATGGTTAATGATTGCGTTAGCGGTCCTTGCCGCATTTATTATTACGCTCATTGTCGGGCCAATGATTTTAGGCGATAAAGGCTATGTGCTCATTTCCCTTGGCAATAAGGGAATTGAAATGACGGTGATAAGCTTTAGCCTGTTTCTTATTATTGGTGTAGTAGGTGCTTATGCCTTATTGCGTCTAATCATGTGGGCATTAAGCTTATTTACAGGTTCACATAAATGGTTTGGTGCACTGGGAGAACGCAAGCGAAAGCGTGCGTTTTACGATGGCTTGCATGCCATGGCAGCCGGTGACTTTGAAACTGCTAAAAAAGCATTAAGTAAAACCACCAACGGTGACTTTGAAGGCGTAAATTATTTAGCCTCTGCTCAAATTGCTTTCGCCAACAACGACTTCGACAAAGCGCGTTATTTCCTAGAACAAGCTAGCGAATTTCCCAATGCAACACTTGCCGCTACCGTGATGCACGCACGTATCGACATGGTAGATGGCAAACACGAAGCTGCACTTGCGAAATTAGATGAGCTTGATGACAAGTCTCATGAAAACAGACAAGTTGTGCAATTAAAGGCGCAGATACTTGCAGCACTAGGACAGTGGCAAACATTACAAAATAACTTAGGTAGCTGGCGAAAAGCGCTATCAAAAGAAGATTACACTGCGTGGAGTCAGCGCATCGCAAAAGGGAAGTTTGCAGAGATTGCCAGCAAACAAGGTGCCGTTGAGCTTAAGACCTATTGGGACAATTTACCTCGTAAACTTCGGCACGACGACGCTTATCGTGCGGCGTACATTCAGCAACTGCTCGACCAAGGTATGCACGCTGACGCTCAGCAGTTACTGGTTGATTGGCAAAAACGCGGCCTAAATAGTGCGTTGTTCCCACTTTTCACGCAACTGAACATTCCGGACTCGTCACCGTCACTACGCCTACTGGAAAGCTGGATAAAGCAAGACGAAGATAACGTGGCGTTATATTCAACACTTGGCCAAGTAGCATTTAACTCGGGTGACGACGTACTTGCAGAAAAAGCGTTGTTAAAAGCGACCAAAATGAAAGCGCGAAAAGAAGATTTATTGCTGTTGTCAGCCATAAGCGAACGTAATCAAGACACGGCAACTGCCCTTCAGCTTTACAAAGAAGGGCAGCAAACAGCTAACAAATAAACTAATTTTCATTTTGTTTATTGATAAGAAGCAAATCGTAGAGATTTGCTCTTGTTACCTCCAAGGAGCTGGAATTAACAGTTGGCTAGGCTGTTATTAGTCACGATATCATATGACATTATAGATTGAAGAATTCTTACCGGTAGTAGTAGGTCCTTGTGCGGGTTGACTATAATGTGATCAACTGGCCTAATATCATATGTCGTGTAGAAAACTGGACTTACAACTGCCAATTCCCACCCGCCTTTGTAAGGTAACCTCTCTAGATATGAAAACTTAAGTTCATAGGCTTGGCTACCGGTTGGTGCTTCGTTAATCCTTCTTACTCCAAGTCCTAAAAAACCAATTCGATGAAGGATATAAACTAGGTCTTCACTCTCATGTTTGATACCTTTATCCTTTCTAGAAATTTTCAAACCTTCTTTCTCAATAAACTGAATAAGTTGAGCCCGGTTCCATATTCCTGGTCGTGATTTGAACGCAGATATTACTTTTTCAAGGTTTTCATAAATATTATTGAAAATAGCTCTAAAATCTTTCTCAGCTTCTTCTGTAAACTCTCTAACTGATTTTCTAAAGATGTCATTCCAGTGGTGTAGAGAGAACTGTTCGCCTAGATCAAATAAGTCTATATCAGCTGGGGCTTCATGCTCGATTCGAGTTAATACTTTGTCGCACAAAGCAAGCATATGTCTTGGAGTATAAAATGTATGCCTCAATAAGTAGTCAAAGCTACTTTCGTCCCTATTCAATTTATTTTTTATACTCGTCGGAAAAATTCTATTCCAAGTTTTATCTGAGTCAATTGAATAAATATCATCTTTTGATCTTTTGTGATGTTTTCTTACATTCATCTCCATTGCTATTCTTTTGTTAACTAACCCTAGCATGTCCTTTGGATCATCCCAGTTTAAACAATTACTTTTTCCAGTAATCCAGTCTGCCCCCCACATAGTTGAATGAAAATAAAGCTCACTTGGAATGGTTAAGAAAATACGAATTTTGGCTCCACTTTCAATGAAATTTACATTGTTTCTTCCCATTAAGATGAGTAGACCATTTACAAAAAGTCTGTCATACCTTGAAAATGAAAAACCAATTTGATCAATATCATCTATACATAGAACAACGCTCTTATTTATCTCTTTTGTATATTCAATTAGTGCGTCCTTAGCGTCTTCGTACTCTACATCTCCCTCGAGGGTATTTAAAAGTTGAGAGATATCTGGCACTAGAGAAATTTTTCCCGTTTGCTTGCTAATTAAAGAAATAGCTTTTCTAAGCACCGAACCTTGATGCAAGCCATATTGACACAAAAAGTTGTATATAGTTTCTAGGTTTCCACCACTTATGAATTTATTAGCTTCACCGACAACACTTCGCATTATTTGGGCAAATAAAATAAATTCTATAGTATTAGAAATACTCTCTTCTATTAATCTGTCATCATCCTTAACTTCGTTGATAGCAACTAAGACTTTTTGAAATAAGTTAGTTTTTCTTGGGCGTATGGTAATAACTTGTGAGTTTTGACTATCTGAGCCAAGATATTCAACTAATGTAGACTTACCTGAACCTTTTCTGCCGTATATCAACCAAACATTATTATCATGAACCTCATCATAGACATCTGGAGCCTGCCATATATAACGTAATTCATCTCCTTGAATTTCTCCGATTCCTTTCGATAATTTAATAGGCATTAAACTCTCCTTTAGAAACTATGCATATTTTTGTGATTTAATAAATCAT
Source organism: Alteromonas sp. 009811495 (assembly GCF_028865455.1). Lineage (NCBI taxonomy): Bacteria > Pseudomonadati > Pseudomonadota > Gammaproteobacteria > Alteromonadales > Alteromonadaceae > Alteromonas > Alteromonas sp. 009811495. The sequence continues at coordinate 135,863 of NZ_CP113972.1, read as the reverse complement.
GAGTGGTTAAAAATTAACCACTAAAAATAGTAGCTAGCATTACTGCACTATGCAACTAGATATCTATTTGAGTTTTCAGAGCCTAAATGCAAGCGAGAGAACATCAGCACATTGCGCTAATTAGATTCTGCCTTGCGCAAATTGGTGGAGTAAGATTTCATGCGTCACGAGTATTGATTAACAGCGAAACTCTATCCTTGAAATCTATTTCATTTTAAGTATATTTCAACACAAGTTACTTGTCGGAGTGCTTCACTGGATACCCAGTAAGCTGAGACCGCGAAAGCGGGATCCGTTGAACCTGATCAGGCTAATACCTGCGAAGGGAACAAGAAAATATAATGCTGAAGTAGAAATATTGTTGTGCTGCTGTGCTTTTGTAGTAGCACGCGCTGTTACTGTGGTTTAGATGCCTTAGCATCTTGATGTTTTAGTGTTGCACAGCGCAAAAAGCCACGTACTGCGATAACTTTCTTGCTTCAATCCTGCGTTATATTCTCCTTCACTCCTGACAAGCATTTTTAAACCTAAACTTTTTAAGGCCAAAATGCTATGTCGACACGACGCGAACAGCGCCAACAAGCGCAACAATTTATCAATGAACTAGCGGGCGAAGCGTACCCTAACTCTACACGCTATTACGAAACCGGCAGCCGCGATGATATTAACGTGGCTATGCGCCTTATTCACCAGCACGACAGTTTGGTAGGTGGTACAGAAGAAAACCCGCTTTTTGAAGCCAACCCAGCTATTCCTGTTTATGACACGTCAGGGCCTTATGGTGACCCAGCGCAAACCATTGATGTTCACAAGGGCTTGTCACCACTTCGCCAATCATGGATTGCAGAGCGAGACGACACATTTGCACTCGACGGCGTATCGTCATCATTCGCTAAAGAACGAGAGAACGACATTTTCACCGAAGACTTTCGCTTTATTCGCGAACGTAAACCGCTGAAAGCCAAGCAAGGCAAGAACGTTACGCAGCTGCATTACGCTCGCCAAGGTATTGTGACCCCCGAAATGGAATACATTGCCATTCGAGAGAATATGGGCCGACAGGCCATTAAAGAAGCAGAGCTAACTCAGCAGCACAAAGGCGAACACTTTGGCGCCAACTTACCAGAGACCATTACCCCTGAATTTGTGCGAGATGAAGTCGCTGCGGGCCGCGCCATTATTCCGTGCAACATTAATCACCCTGAACTTGAGCCAATGATCATCGGGCGCAATTTTTTGGTGAAAATTAACGCCAACATTGGCAACTCCGCGGTGACCTCATCGATTGAAGAAGAAGTGGAAAAGCTAGTGTGGTCTACCCGCTGGGGTGCAGACACCATTATGGATTTGTCTACCGGCCGTAACATTCACGAAACCCGTGAATGGTTATTGCGTAACAGCCCCGTGCCGCTAGGTACCGTGCCAATCTATCAAGCGCTAGAGAAAGTTAATGGCGTAGCAGAAGACTTAACCTGGGAAATGTTCAAAGACACCCTTATTGAACAGGCAGAGCAAGGCGTTGACTATTTTACCATTCACGCAGGCGTACTGCTTGAGTATGTGCACCTTACCGCCAAACGCGTAACGGGCATTGTGTCACGTGGCGGCTCTATCATGGCTAAATGGTGTTTAAGCCATCACAAACAAAGCTTTTTGTATGAACATTTTCGCGAAATTTGTGAGATTTGTGCGCAGTATGACGTGTCACTATCACTTGGCGACGGTCTTCGCCCCGGCAGCGTGGCGGATGCAAACGATGATGCACAGTTTTCAGAGCTGCGCACGTTAGGCGAGCTAACCAAAATTGCATGGGAATACGATGTTCAGGTAATGATTGAAGGCCCTGGGCATGTGCCAATGCACATGATTAAAGCGAACATGGAAGAGCAGTTAACGCACTGCCACGAAGCGCCGTTTTATACACTAGGCCCACTTACCACAGACATCGCGCCGGGTTACGATCATTTCACGTCAGGTATTGGCGCTGCCATGATTGGATGGTATGGCTGCGCCATGCTGTGCTACGTCACGCCAAAAGAACACTTGGGGCTACCAAACAAAGAAGACGTCAAGCAAGGCTTAATTACCTACAAAATTGCGGCTCACGCGGCAGACTTAGCAAAAGGCCATCCTGGCGCGCAAATACGAGACAATGCCATGTCAAAAGCGCGCTTCGAATTTAGATGGGAAGACCAATTTAACTTGGCTCTAGACCCTCATACGGCCCGCGCTTATCACGATGAAACGCTTCCTCAGGCGTCAGGCAAAGTAGCGCATTTTTGCTCTATGTGCGGCCCTAAGTTTTGCAGCATGAAAATTTCGCAAGAAGTGCGTGATGTAGCAAAACAAGCTGAGGAGAAACAGCAAGGTATGCAGAATATGGCTAAGGCGTTTAATCAATCGGGTGCAGCGCTTTACCATGCGGCAGATACTAAGGTGAACTTGCCATGACACAGCCCGTAGTGAATAAGCGGGTTGTGTGGTGTGTTGGTGGGATTGATTCTAGTGGCGGTGCGGGCATCTCTCGCGACGCTATTACACTGGCAGACCTTGATGTACACGCCTGCTTACTGACAACTCAGCTTACCGTACAGTCAAATACAGTGATGCTAAGTCGCGATATAACAAAGGTATCTGCTTTGAATGCGCAGTGGCAAGTGTTGGCACAGGATGCCTTGCCCAGTGCAATAAAAATTGGGGCTATTGCCAATGATGAGCAAGCACAACTATTGTGTACTCGTATACAAGCCCTTGGCGCAGCACGCCCTTTTGTCGTTTGGGACCCAGTGCTTACCACTTCGTCGGGCGGTCAATTAAGTGAGCTAAGTACCCATGCAATAATGCAGTTACTACAAACTGTCGATGTCGTTACCCCTAATACTCAAGAACTTGGCGTGCTTGCACAGCATACTGACGACATTACCTGTGTGGAAGATGCACTGACGTGCGCTAAGCAGCTCATCACCTTCGGCGCTCATGCAGTTCTTGTAAAAGGTGGGCACCTAACCGAGCCATTAGGTGCTACTTTAAATAGCACTCAGGTGTTCGATATATTTGTCACTGCCAATTACACGCGAACATTTGCGCTCAAGCGAAATAGCAATGGTGAGTTGCGCGGTACAGGGTGCATGCTTGCCAGTGCTCTGTGCGGGTTTGTTTTGCGCCATTATGATTTGCTTGATGCACTCACCCTCGCCATTGCGTACGTAAATCATGTACGTCAGTATTGTTCACAAATCCCTGGGCTTACCTTCAACGCGCGCACTATTGGGTTTCCTCAATGTCCAAGTGCTTTTCCCGATGTGTACGCTGGCACTAATCACACGGCCAGTGCGCTTTCACAGATTAGTAAGTCGTCTTCCCTTTTACCCTTTGCGCCACTTACAGAACGCGAAATGGGTATTTACCCTGTGGTTGATAGTGTCGAATGGCTAAAAGAGCTATTGCCTACAGGTGTTAAAATAATACAGCTGCGAGTAAAGCACGGCCCGCCGGATGCCATTCGCGACCAAATCAAGCAAGCCATTGATATGACCAGTAATACGTCATGTCAGCTTTTCATCAACGACCATTGGGAATGGGCCATTGCGTTGGGCGCTTACGGCGTACATTTGGGTCAAGAAGATTTAGAAAATGCCAATCTGCATGCCATTCAACAAGCAGGGTTGCGCTTAGGCATTTCTACCCATGGCTATGAAGAAATTCAACGCATCAAACGCTTAAACCCCTCTTACATTGCATTAGGTCATATATTCCCTACCACCACGAAGGATATGCCCTCAAGCCCACAAGGTGTGTCTCGACTTGCGAATTACGTTTCGCTTTGCGAAGACATTCCTACCGTGGCAATAGGGGGCATTACACGTGCCCGCATTAACACTGTCGCTCAAACTCACGTAAACGGCATTGCTGTCGTCACGGCGATTATACAAGCCGACAATCCTAAAGACGCGTTTCACGCATTGGCGCGGGAGGCAGGCTTTGCTTACTAAACAGGACATAAAGCGCTACAGCAGACAACTCGGGCTTAGCGAAATTGAAGAGCAGGGGCAGCAAAACATTATGCAGTCTCACGTGGTGGTCATTGGTCTTGGTGGATTAGGTACGCTTGCCTCACGCTACTTGGTAGGCGCTGGTGTAGGTAAAATTACATTAATTGATGGTGATGTTGTCGACATGAGCAACCTACAACGACAAATTGCCTACAACGAAATGCACTTGGGCGAGCTTAAAGCCAAAGCGCTTTGCAATGAGCTCAAAAAAGTTAACCCACACACAACCTGCAATTATAAAAGCTTATTTATTGATAGTAACAACTTACCAACCTTACTAAGCAATGCGACTTGCGTACTTGATTGCACCGACTCAGTTGCCACGCGCCAGCAAATAAACCATGCCTGTATAGCGTCTTCAATCCCGTTATTTATGGCAAGTGCTAGCGGTGTAACGTGGCAAGCAATAAACATCTCATCACAGGTTAAAAACACAGGCTGTTATGCCTGCTTAGTCGAGCATATTACTCTTCAAGAGGATTGCATCAGCCAAGGAGTGCTTGGACCTGCGGTAGGTATGGCCGCCTGCCATCAAGCTGCGCAAGCGTTACTTTTTCTGTCTAAACGCTACAGTGCGGATATCCAATGGGGGCGCTACCTCAACTGTCATGTTGCACAAGGCAGCATGCAGTCGTTTTCGCTTTTACCTTCATCACATTGCGAGGTTTGCCAGTGACTCAGATACATATCAGCGTTAATAGTCAGGCCATGAATGTTATTGCGCCTATATCTTTAAGCGAGCTTATCGCATTGAAATCACTCGACAGCATAGGTACAGCCGTTGCGGTGAACAACACCATTGTCAGTAAACGAGAGTGGTCAACAACCCACTTAAATTGTGGTGACACCATCGATATATTCACACTTGTAGCCGGAGGCTGAGATCATGTTAACACTTGCCAACCATTCTTTTTCCTCTCGATTGCTTACTGGTACAGGAAAATTCAGTGATCCCGATACAATGCAAGATGCCCTTCGGGCCTCGCAAAGCGCTATTGTGACACTGGCGATGAAACGCGTAGCCAGCAATACATGTACAGACATGACACTGAGTGTTTTACGCAATCTTGGAGTCACCCTATTGCCAAATACCTCTGGGGCTAAAACTGCACAAGAAGCGATATTTGCTGCTGAACTCGCCTATGAAGCAATTGGCAGTCAGTGGATAAAGTTAGAAATACACCCTGACCAACGGTATTTGCTTCCCGACCCCATTGAAACCCTTAAAGCCGCTGAAGTACTGGTTAAAAAAGGTTTTCATGTTTTGCCATATTGCGGCGCCGACCCCGTACTTTGTAAACGGTTAGAGGAAGTTGGCTGCACTGCCGTTATGCCATTAGCTGCGCCAATTGGTAGTAACCAAGGCCTTCAAACTAAACCCTTCTTACACATTATTGTTGAGCAGGCGACAGTGCCTGTCATTGTAGACGCAGGCATAGGAAAACCCAGCGATGCCATGGCGGCCATGGAAATGGGTGTAGATGCCGTGTTGGTCAACACTGCCATTGCTACAGCGTGCAATCCCGTTGCCATGGCCAATGCCTTTGCCAGTGCGGTAGAAACCGGCCGGCAAGCGTTTGAAGCCGGGCTTGGTACAACACACCGTACAGCGCAAGCATCTAGCCCGCTAACGGCTTTTTTAGACCGCGCGCTAACGTAATGTGGGAGTGCACAGTATGAAAGTAGCCGACGCTTTGCTACAACAAGATTTATCTCATATTGCCCTAACGCTTCACAGTAAAACGCGCAATGATGTGGAACACGCCCTTGGCAAAGAGAAACTCGAGCTTGATGACTTTATGGCGCTTATCTCACCTGCTGGCGCAAACTACTTAGAAGCAATGGCAAGCCGTGCTTACCACCTTACCCGCCACCGCTTTGGCAACACAATGCAGTTATTTGTGCCGTTATACCTCTCGAACCTATGTGCCAATGAATGCACCTATTGCGGATTCACCATGAGCAATAAAATTAAGCGCACCACATTGTCAATTAGCGATACGCTATCCGAGGTTGCTGCAATTAACGCAATGGGGTTTTCGCAATTACTGCTTGTCACAGGTGAACACGAAACCAAAGTAGGCATGGAATATTTCGAGCGCACCATTGACGCTATTCGCGACAAAGTAAGTTATTTAATGATGGAGGTTCAGCCGCTTACGCTAAATCACTACAAAACATTAAAAGAAAAAGGGTTAGACGCGGTGTTGGTTTACCAGGAGACCTATTCACCCCAGCATTACGCCAAAGTACACACGCGTGGTAAAAAGCAGGATTTTTTGTGGCGACTAGAAGCCAGTGATCGCATTGGCCAAGCGGGTATCGACAAAATTGGTATAGGTGCCCTACTCGGCCTTGGCGACTGGCGTGTAGACAGCGTAATGACCGCCTTGCATGGCCGACTAATTCAAAAACATTATTGGCAAAGTCGAGTCTCTATTTCGTTTCCCCGATTGCGCGCATGCGAAGGAAACCGAGATAGTGCACAGCACTCTCAACACTTGCCAGATGAAAAGCAATTACTTCAACTAATATGCGCACACCGGTTGTTTAACCCGCATGCAGAACTTTCTTTATCAACCCGCGAGTCGGCAGCTTTTAGAGATGGCGCTGCCCCTTTGGGAATTACGTCGATGAGCGCGGCATCGCAAACGCAACCAGGTGGCTACAGCACACCAACCACAGCACTAAATCAATTTGATATAGACGATAATAGACCTGTCGATAAGGTAGTCAAAGCTCTCGCCGTAAATGGTTTAGAGCCTGTATGGAAAGACTGGATGCCCTTTGGTTAGTGAAGACAAACATTCGAACACATATAAATTGACAGCAAAGCCTCCGTTTGAAACAGTAGTAACGCTATTTAGAAAGGACAAATAGCGTTTTTATTCAAATACGGATGAATATACCTATGAAAAAATGGATTACAGTAGTAGGCAGCGTAGTGTTTTTGGTTACACTACTCATCACCCAAGGCGCCTCTGCGCAAAATTATCAAGCCATAATTTGCAACAACTGCGACAAGACCGAAGCAAAAGCATTTGCACTTCTTGGTGAGTTCAACGTAAAGCATTCATGTAGCGAAAAGCGCCCTTCTAAGACCGACCACGCGCAAGCCTGTATCGTTAAGACCAATCCAATATTAGTTGCCAACGCATCAACAAAGAAAATTTGGGGCTTTCACGTATTTTACGCCGGCCTAGGTACTGCACTCGACGATATACGCTTAAGCGCACAACCTTTCACTGTGAACAACAAAACTCAAAAGGTAATGAAAGAGATTATCAAAACCTACGCACAGCTAGACGAGGTAATTCAGTCGGTCAATCATAAGCTTACAACCCCATCAAGCGTGTTAGAAACCGTACAGTCGGCGCCTTCAAGAAACTGCAGTGATAATTCGTCCATTGCCCCTGCAATTGAAGCCGCATTCTCCCCCCGCATAATCGGAAAATTATTAGACCTTGCCCAAGACACCTACCAGCATAAATACCCTGATCAGGGAACGCTGTTTTCGAACAGTCATTTTACCGGCAGCAACTTTTCTGTTAGCACCGATAACATCAATATTGAGGGCACAAGGGAGGTAATAAACAAAGATAGATTAATTGTGGCGGACTTTTCGGATGCTAAGACAAGTAAGACTATAAACCGCATTGCATACAACGTTTATTTGCAAAACCATGTTCTCGGTATCTCGGTTAACGAAAATGCCTCTAGAATAGATGGTATTGCGATTAGCGCCCTAAGTGCAGGTGCCTTAACGAATACTCACCCGTGCATGCTCGAACACCTCAATAAGTATTGGGAAGCGAGCATACAATCAAGCACTTCGGGCGGTAATTTTGGGGATGGTGGCTTAACAGATTACGGTAGAGGCTTTAACTTTATTCCTCAACCAAGTAATGGCGGTGGTGGAAGTGAAACCTGTACGTGGCGTTTTTATAACCCTCAAGGCGAACCTACATTTACTATGCAAGGGGCGTGTCCTTAGCAACAAATAAAAGGTTTCAAAAACATACAACTACACCTTTAGCGCGGAAAAAACGCCAACTGAAAAAGCATTAGTTTTTCTTACGCAAAATAAGAAAAAATATGTTTTGATTTCCGCGCAAACCCTCCGTACAATCCGCGCAAATTTTAGCCAGACATGCCAGTGTGTTCGTCTGGCTTTTTTATTATATTTAACCCATATTGGGGTTGTCATAGCCGTTTTATGTTTGAAGGACAGTGCGTTGGATACCGTTGAATTTATTCAAATCCGTAGATTTATCGTGAAGCTTGGAAAAATGCTGCACAAGTACGGTACGCCTGCGTTTCGTTTAGAAGCCTATTTAGGCGAGGTAGCAAAGTACTTGGGCGTACACGCTTCGTTTATTTCTACACCGACGTCGCTCACGTTTGTGATTTGGAGCGATCGCCACGAAGACGAATATAATCACGCCGCGCGCCTTTTACCTGGCGACCTTGATATGAACGCGCTGTCGTTAACCGATGAACTGGCCAGTGAATTATTGGCGGGAAAGTTATCACTTAGCGAAGCTGATAAACGCTTAAATGAAATTGACGCAATGGGCAGCCCCTATGGCAAATTCATAACGGGTGTTGCGTTTGCCATGGCGACAGGTGCGTTCGCCATGCTAATGGGAGCAAGCTGGAGCGAAATTGGATGGTCTGGCGCACTGGGTATTGTGGCTTACCTTTGGACACTTTGGGCACAAAAGTCGAAGCGGGTTAACCTTATGCTTGAACCCGTCACGGCCTTTGTTGGCGGCATTTTAGCCTGTGCTGTAGGCAGCTATATTGACCCTGGCATTAACATTCCATTAGTGGTGCTGTCGTCAGTCATTGTATTTGTACCTGGTCTTGCACTCACCATGGGGCTTGCCGAATTGTCTTCGCGCAATATGGTATCAGGTACAGCCCGTACCATGGATGCCATCATGCAACTGTTTAAGTTGTATTTTGGTGCGTTTCTTGGCGTATCAGTTGGATTTAGTGCATTTGGCGAAAACATTTATACGCCTGCAGAGTCACTGCCTTACTGGGCGACGTGGTTGGCGGTATTTTTATTGTGTTTTGCACTTGTTGCGATATTCCGTACGCGCTTGAAACATATTCCGTGGGCGCTTGCCGCAGCATTTATCGCGTACAGTGCTACTGCATTTAGTTCAGATTATATGAGCCCGGGATTAGGGGCTTTCGTGGGTGCTTTTGCCTTGGGTATCTTTGCTAATGCGTTTACCCGAATTGCCAATCAACCGGCCACTATTGTGGCTATGCACGGATTAATTGTGTTGGTGCCTGGCTCTAAGACATACATTGGTTTGAACTCATTTATGACAGGGCAAGACTTTGTTAAAGCCGATCACCTTGGCCAAGAAGTGTTTTTGATCTTCATGTCATTAGTGGCTGGACTTATTTTTGCCAACGTTGTTATGCCAACTAAAAAAGCGCTTTAACTGCCTGTAGATTGGCTACTTAAGCAGTTTTATAAGCGCTCGTCCTAGCCTTGCGTTTAGCGCGCCTGCGGCAATGGCTTCGGCTGAATTTTCCATAAATTTAGCCGACAAACTGCCGCCAATTTGATTGGCCACTTCATCTGTGGCTAAGTCAAACACGCCTTGTGCTGCAATGTTTTGAGCAAGCACTTTAAGTAACTTCCAGTTGCCCACTGTACTGGGGCGAAGCCCGTAAACTCTTGCCAAACGGCGAATGGTCCTAAAGCTTATCCAAATTACCGCAAACGTTTGAATGAGATTATTGGGGCTAATAAACGCCAGGCTCCCCGCGGTCACAGATTCCTTGTTTAATACTTTGTGCGCTTTGGCTTGCACTTGTGTTAGTACGGTATCTTCATATAACCCTAAATACTCGGCCGATGTCATGTCGCTTTGCAATTGCTGCTGATAGCGCTCAAAGCAGTGTGCAGCGTAAGACCCTTTACTAAATCGCTTACCATGATGTAGTAACACACTTTGCACTTTCTGCGGCGAGGTTTCACTGCCTTTGCTCGCAAGCAACTCGCGAATAGCACCCGCATCATCCATTGCGGTATTCACTTGCTTATAGCCTCGCCACTCTCGAAAACTTAAAAAACTAAAGCAACTGACAAAGCCCGCTAACATAACGCCTAATACACTTGCCCCGATGGGGTGCTCGGCCATATTTGCCATTAATGTGGTGTAGGCTTCAAAAACAAAAAAGCCTAACAATGACACTACACCAAAGCCCAATGTTGCCGTACCCAACGACACGCCTTTTTCTTTAGCGTCTACTTCCCATACATCTTGTGCCACCTGCTGCGGCAGTTTTGTCTCGGGCTGAGCAATATCTAAAGTCTGTGTAGTTACTTTCGTTTTATATTGTGGTTTTTCGTTCATGCTAATACCTTCATAAGCGCGTGTGCGTTATTGCCTAGCAGCACGTCGGCCTGTTTACGCTTGGCGCTTTTGTGTTTAAGCCCAACACGCTCTAAATCTCTTCTTTCCCGAGTAAAAATTGCAGTAATCTGTCTATGCCTTTTCCTGCCAGAATGCGCGCCTTAAAGTCGGAAGGCACGGTTACGTGTGGCACGGGAAAATGACTCCCCTCTTCCATCTCTTTCAATTTACGTGGCACCGGCTCAAATGTGGATTCTACATACTGCCCTTCGCTATTTTTGTAGCGTATAGCGTTATCGCATCCCCCTTCGTCAGTAACCTGCATAGCTGATACCAAAAAGTGTTCAAATTGAATAGGCTTATCGGTAAATCGAGCCCTTGCCCCTTCTGTTATCTGAGTGAGTAAACTCAACAGATTATCTCGTTGACTATGAGGAATAAGATCAGCTTTAGTGGCAACAAATGCGACTCGGCCAATTTGTTCTTTTTTCAAAATAGTGCGCGAGAACCACCCGCTTTGCCCATAGACGAAGGTATCGGCTAAATGACTTAGCGTTTCTTTAAGCTGATATAGGTGCTGTCTACTGTGATTTAGCCCTTCAAACAAATCGATAAGAATGATTTGTTTGTCAGTTTCTTTGAAAATGGACTGCTTCAATGGCGTGAGCCATTTCGTTTGAAACGTTGAAAAGTGCTTGTTAAACGCAATAAACCAAGGGTGTGACACGTCGCTTGTTATACTTGATGGCAGTGGCGTAAAACCAAATTCACGCCAATTAAAGTCACTGGACTCCAGCAAAAAACTTCCCGGCTGCAACAGCGATATGCCATTGGCTTTTGCCTCTACCAAATAACTTCGATAGGCATTAAGTAGTTGTGTTATGCGCTCAGGGGTAGGTGCTTGCTCAAAATCGAACTGATTAACAACGGCCTTCCACGCATTCGCGTAATATTGTTGAGGACCACTGCTAAGTTGAGCCCACGCCGAGTCTGACCACTGTGCGTAGGTTTTACTTAGCATAGGAATGTCGGTTATCCACTCTCCGGGATAATCAATAAATTCAAACACCACGTCTGTGTGCGGCAATACGTAGCGCTTAAGCGACGCGGTTTGCTTAAGCCGAACAATTAACTTAAAACCATAAGCTTCTTCGGTGGCATCAGGCCAAATACCTTGCTCTAGTGCTTCGATGTTGTCTAGATGAGGAAAGGGTTTATAGCCCTCGATGGGCGCTATTTGCATGTCTAACACTTGTGAAGGCGGGAGATAACGCAGTAATGGCAAGCAGGCATAGCCCTCTTCACTTCGACTTTTCAGCATAGTGATAAGACTGGTAAACAGCATCGACTTGCCACTGCGACTAAGCCCTGTAATGGTAAATCGGTGCGTTTCTTTGCTAAAGACATCAGCCAGTTTGTCGCCAGTTAACGACGCCACAGCCCGTGTTTTATCAAACAGCGTAGCGATTTTTTTTTGCATACAGCCCGCATTACTCCTTTTAATTACCTTGCTGTGCCCTCTACTGAGCGGCACCTTCTGCGTATTTCGCAGTTGCCCCTACATAACACTGTGCATAGTTTAAATGTGGTTGTAAAGCGGGTAAAAGCAAGGGTAATGCCACGTAAAACCCTTCGGTAATGCGTTTACGGCAAGTTTGTTTTAGTGTTCTCGAGTAAGGCCAAACAACTTTTTCTTGATGCGGTTTTTGCTGGAATGCCAGTGATTCTTGGGCTTTCGCGGTGCATTTTCTATAACGTGTTCAAAGTCGATATCGTCTTTGTTTGTTGGCTCAACGTGCGCACAAAAGAATGTATCAATTTGTGACTGAGCTAGCTTGGTTAAGCTGTCTCTATATTGATTAGGATGGCAAAGAGGATATGGCGGTACTAATTCGCCTTTTACTTTCACTAACACGTCAGCAATATAAGCCTGCTGGCTTGGTACGTGAACAACAGATAAATCATGGTCGGTGTGACCTGGTGTGTACATTATCTGCCAATTAGCGAAGCCAGGTAGCCGCTGTCCGTCTTGTAATAATAGATCTGGCGTTAGAACAGGGTTATACCACACTGGCATTTTGGGTTTTCCAATGCGGCTTGCCACCCACAAGGTAAGCAACAAATCGATACTATGGGCCACACGCCCGGTAACCCCACTATACCAGTGAGGCGCTTTAGGATGTGCGGCTACTTGCGCCCCTGTGCGCTCGCGAAGACGTATCGCGCCCCCGGCGTGATCAGGGTGCATGTGCGTCACCACCACTAACGCTAAGTCGCTCAGTGGCCGCCCAAGGGTTTGAGTAATATAAGCACATACCTTATCCACATCTGCACGACTACAGCCATCTAGCAACAATAACTTATTATCCTCTTCAACAAGATAAATGTGCTGTATATAGCCAGGTAACGTGTGGATCTTCATAGACATACTCAATCAAATAATGCGCGCATGCTATCAAACATTACTTACCATGACCAGATTCGGCGAAAAGATGTAACATTAAATCTTTCAACCACATTAAGCCTGGCTCCCCCTCATGCTGACTATGCCAGTATAAGTGCGTTTCAAGTGCAGGAAGCCCGTAAGGTAGCTTTGTACTTATTACGTTGTCGTCAACCACTGCATCAGCTACCGAGCCGGGAAGCGTGAGCAGCGCGTGAGTACTTGAAACCACATCAGCAGCAGCACGGTAGTTTTGGCAGCGCCATAATGAGGGTCTACTCACACCCAGTTGTTGTAGCGCAATTTCTTCAACCGAGGCCCCCTTTGCACGGTTCGACACCGTAATATGACGCGCTGCAAGATATCGGCGTTTATCCAGTGTGGTCACTAGAGGGTTGTTTTTATTCATCAACACTCTGTAGGTATCGCGGCGCAGCAAAGAATGCGAGATGGGAGCGGCGACAGCCCGTCCGATATCAATCACTAAGTGCAAACTGCGATTGCTTAAGTCACTGAGCATAGTGTCGCGATGAAGACGAGTACTGACAACTTCAACATTTGGCGCTTCTTTTTCTAACCTTGCCAATAGCGTAGGTAGCACACCCAGTTCAAGTGACTCTTGCATCGCAATCACAAAACGCTGATGGCTGTGGGCTGGATTAAAGTTTGAAAACTCACCCAATGCTTTTCGAATGTTGCTAAGCGCTTGCAAGATGGTCGGCGCAAGACGCTCGCAGGCAGCGGTTGGCAGCATACTTTGCTTTTCTTTAACAAATAAAGGGTCGCCTAGTATATCGCGAAACCGTCGCATAGCGTGGCTAACAGCAGAAGGTGTAATATGCAGCGCTTCGGCTACTCGCGTCATGTTTTTGTGCTGCCATAAGGCTTCGAACACCTTAAGTAAATTGAGATCGAGTTTTTCAAACTGCCGCTGCTTACTCATTTCTTGCCCCTGTCCACTACTCTGTTTTTTGCAATATCTGCTTGGCATCTTCCTATATGCCAACAGCCTAGCACCATGAACAAAATTCACAACAATAGAAGATTATATTTCATTTCATTCACTCAACAACTTTCACTACTATAGGTCAAAACGCAACCAATTTGATTAGGTGCCCTATGGACTTTTCGCATAACGATAAAACCAAAGCCTTACTTGAGAAACTCGACACTTTCATCGCAGAGCATATTGAGCCTATTGAGAATGAGGTATACGACTTTCACCACAAAGAAAACAACCACGGCGACTGGAAAAACTGGAAACTTCATCCCGGCACTGAAGCACTAAAAGCGAAAGCGCGAGAAGCAGGGTTAGCGAACTTGTTTTTGCCCGACGCCAAGCTTGGGCAAGGGCTTACAACATTAGAGTATGCGCCCATGGCGGAGCGCATGGGTAAATACCTTTTTGCGCCAGAAATATTTAACTGTAATGCCCCAGATACAGGCAATATGGAAGTGCTTTATCATTTTGGTAACGACGCGCAAAAAGATAAATGGCTAACGCCTTTATTGGCAGGTGAGATTCGCTCTGTATTTGGTATGACCGAACCTGATGTGGCATCGTCAGACGCAACGAACATGGCAGCCACCATTATTGAAGATGGTGACGATGTTGTGATTAATGGCAAGAAATGGTGGTCTACGGGCTTAGGGCACCCTAACGCAGCAATTACCATTTTTATGGGGCTATCTAACCCTGAAAACGATAAACATAGCCGTCATAGTATGGTCGTTGTGCCACTTGATACACCAGGGATCACCATTAAGCGTATGCTTGACGCCTATGGCGATTATGATGCCCCTTACGGTCACGGTGAAATGCACTTTGACAACGTACGAGTAAGTAAAGACAACCTTATTATGGGCCTAGGCAAAGGGTTTGCCATTGCACAAGGTCGCTTAGGGCCAGGGCGTATTCATCACTGTATGCGCGCTATCGGCATGGCTGAAAAAGCCCTAGAACTTGCTCTTAAGCGCGGCCATGAACGCGTTGCCTTTGGTAAGCCTATTATTCGCTTGGGTGGCAACCTTGAACGCGTTGCCGATGCACGAATGGCAATAGAACAAGCGCGCTTACTAACTCTTCACGCTGCGTGGAAAATTGACAACTTGGGCGTAAAACACGCCATGACAGAGATTTCCGCTATCAAGGTCGTGGTACCCAATATGCTGCAAAGTGTAGTAGATATGGCGCTACAAATTCATGGTGGTGCAGGCATGTGTAGCGACTTCCCACTTGCGCGATTTGCCGCAGGCGCTCGAGCACTTCGTCTTGCTGATGGTCCAGATGAAGTACATAAAGGTATGGTATCGAGACTGGAACTTAAGAAGTACCAATAGTTAATCAAGCAGATAAAACGCGACGAATGTCGCGTTTTATTTTTCCCATATCTACTTTACAGTACTTTGAGCGCGCTAATGGTTATTAGCAGTGCTTGATTCATTGGGGTTGAGCGTAAAGTCTGTGCCGTAAACTTCGTTATAGTAACGCAGCATTTCTTGTTTGAACGATGCAGGCATAGCAGACAAGTGCACGTCTAAATAGGCACGCTGTTTTGTTACTTTTCTGAGTTGCTTTGAAATAGCCCTTATTGCCTTCTCGCCTTCATCGCTTTTAGAACACAACACATAGCCAACGCCATATTCGGGAATCTCTTTTAAAGAAACGGCGTGAATAGCAGTATCGATAGCGTTTTTCTCGCGTACTTTTTCAAATACCGGCGGATACTCAAGTAGCGCATCAATGCGTTTAGAGCCTAGCATGTCGATAACGCCTTCCCCCATATCACTGCCACTTCGTTGCCATAAACGCAGTTTATGTGCATCTTTTGCTAGCTCCTCATCAATTGCCTTGCCGTAGGAACGCCCTGCGACTGTACCTAGTCGAAAGTGAGGATACCGCGTTAAAAGATCTGAAAGTGCAAGCTGCGCTAAATCTACAGGTGCAATATTGTGTTTTTTAATAAACGCGTCGAGTACATAAAGCTTAAGGCCTGGCACAACAACCTGAGGCTGGGTGCTCGCCAAACTGTATTGTGCTCGCTCTTTGTTATAGATGCGGTCGCTTACGCACACATTACGACTTTCTTGAAGACGGACAAGGGCGCGCTTCGATGTAGTTTGCTCAAGGGTAAAGGTAATATCTTGAATGCCATCAAGGATTAGATCACGCGTTTGTTCATCCATAGTGAGAACCTTGTCATCAGACGCGTGCCATTGCGATAACCATAACGCAGAAGTCGCCAAGGTTAACGTTGGATACAAAGTGAGTATTGCGCCTAATGAAAAGGCGCAGTAGCGCATGGCAACACTTGTCAACAAAGACCTCTCCCTCACGTCTAAAAAATCGGCGGCACTGTATAGCAAGGCGCCTAGCATTGCTACTTTTTCGTACAACGCAACTGGTCAGACTGTGAACCAATAATGACAGTTTTTGTAAACTCTATTGTGTATATGCCGAGCTTGTTAGCCAAGTTAAAAGCAAAAAGGAGCCATTACAGGCCCCTTTACTTATAAGCTTACCAATACCAAAGTATCTTAAATACTATTGGTTAGAAGGTATAAACGGCACTTAACTGCGCATTAATTCCCGCACCGTAAAAACCGATTGTATGTAAGCTATTGATGTACTTTTTATCAAAGATATTATTGATATTCATACGGACAGTAAGGTTGTCAGTAAATGCTTGTGATGCATACACGTTACCTAAGAAATAGGCGCCTTGCTTTACATTATAATCAACATTGCTGATCTCAGACTGCCAACGACCACCTACACCTAGCTCAATTTCTGGCGCTTGAGGCACGGTATAACCCAGCTGAAAAGTAACAACATCTCTTGGCGCCCATAAGTTGGCGTCGTTACCCTGTTCGTCTTCAACATCAATATTGGTATAAGACGCATTCGCGCGCAGTGCCTCGGTAATTTGCCCTGCCACTTCAAATTCAAAACCTGTCGACTCTACCGACACACCTTTGTAGTAATACATTAACGTATCTGGGTTAGTGCCGGCATAAGCCGCTAGGTTATTTTGCTTAGCAGTAAAATACGCAAACGTAGTTAATAACCTGTCGTCAAACCATTGTGCTTTAAAGCCCGTTTCAAAGTTTTTGCCTTTGGTCGGCGCTAGGTATTGACCGTTAATGTCGTACTGTTCTTGTGGTTGATACACATCAGAATAACTCACATAGGCATTTACACGGTCAGTAACGGCATAAGTGGCGCCAACATAAGGACTTATCTCACTTTCTTCGTTGTCGATAACAGCGCCCGCATTTTCCCCGCTGCGCTCAAAATCTATAGCGTTAAACCCTGCAATAACAAATAAGGCGTCATTTATGGCTATCTTTGTTGAGCCGAAGTAACGCGTAAGCGTTTGCTCTATATTGGAATATTCTGACTGCGCCAACCATTCTGGCTCTGCAATGGCATCAAGACCGTAAGGAAAAGCTGGAGTTGGGCCAAATGCAGGTGTTGTCGCGTAATCAAAGGCATGTACAAACGACACATCATCACTGGTGGCATGGCTCACGCCGACATTAAACTCGTGTTCACGACCAAATAACACATACTCACCAAATAAGCGTCCTTCTACCAAATGCGAATCACGCTCAGAGTCGTAACGCCCCGGCCAGCCCGTTAAGCCTAGACCAGCCTCTTTATCAATGGCGCCATAGGCGTAAAATAGCTTACTTTGATCTTCAAAGCCGCGGTAGTTATAGCTAAGTAGTAGTTGCCAGTCATTGTCGAAAACGTAATCAAGCTCGGCAAAGGCGTTTGTGGTTTGGGTATCCCACTTCGTCCATTCTTGTGTTGTGGTATCACTTACATCCCACTCGGCTTGCGTACCATCAGTATAGTTAAACACTAAACCGCCCCACGTATTGCCATCTGTGTTGGCATCTTGATGGGATAACCCAAATGTGACCGTGGCATTATCGGTTAGCTGCCCATCAACTACACCGTAAAGAAATGTACGGTCGTTCTTCAGCCCTTCAATGTGGCCTTCTTTGTCTTCTATACTTCCCACAACGCGTGCCGCCCAGCGGCCATCTTCAGTGAGTAGAACTGAATAGTCAGCCTGCGCGCGCTTAAAGTCGAACGAGCCAAAGCTAGCGCCCACTTCTCCGCCAGTTTCATTAGTTGGACGCTTTCTTACGTAGTTAATTGTACCTGATGCATTACCTACACCAGTAAGTAAGCCGTTTGCACCACGAATGATTTCAATTTTTTCATACCCGTAGGCATCAACAGCGCCCGTGACAATACCCCAATCGTTGGGCAAGCCGACGCCGTCAATTTGCGTGTTTTTTATCTCAAAGCCGCGAGCGGTGTAGTTTGTGCGATTAGTCTCCCACTCCTCAACATTTATACCCGGAGCAAGTTTAAGTGCGTCGTTAATGTTAAATGCGCCAAAAGACTGCATAAGATCTTCTGACAAAATACTAATTGATTGCGGCGTTTCGCTAATTTCCATCGACAAACCTGTTGCACCGCGACTTACCCGATTTTGACGTACACCGACAATGCGGATCTCCTCTACATCAATATCTTGTGCTGCTTGAGTATCGTTTGATACGTCTTGAGCATGCACTGAAAAGGCCAGAGCTAAGGGCGATAAAGCAAATAAAGAAAGTCGTTTCATGGTGTTCTCAGCGTTGTAATGATTTTGTGTGGCTGAGGATTATACCGATACAGCACAATTATACAAATGATAATTATTATCATTAGCTTTACTAAAAACAGTTTGTAAAGTAAGTACGATAACCACGTGATTAACGTTATTTTTAATGGTCGCCTAGCCCAGATTATTACTCTCGTTACATTCTGTAACACTAAGCTAATGAAAATTGATGATTTCTATCTCATTTCCTCTTACATTCTTGGCGTTGCCTATTATTGGTCTCCCAACCAATAGCTTTTACAATAAGGAAATATCAATGAAAAAACTTGCACTCGCTGTAGCACTGAGTGTTGCATCTGCAGGCGCGTTTGCCGCTGCACCTGCGTGGGATTTCGTTCAAGGTAGTTACGTTATTACTGACTTTGACGAGTCTGACTTTTCTTACGAGCCAGATGGCTTCGCGTTCTCAGGATCAAAGCTAGTTACAGACGACGTATTTGTAACGGCTGAGTACTCAATGCAAGAAGACGACATTCTTGGCATCGACGTTGACCTAGATATGCTAACGATTGGCCTTGGCTATCGCTATGCATGGTCTGAAAAAACTGACCTATTCGGTATTGTTAGCTACGAAGATGTAGAGCTTTCTGGCTCTGGTCAATCTGCTGATGAAGATGGTTTTGGTTTAACAGCGGGTGTGCGCTCAATGGTTACTGACAACATTGAAGTACGTGGTGCAGTTAAATATATCGACCTAGATGAAGACGATGACACGTCTGTACTTGTTGGCGCAGACTACTTCCTAAGCCCAATGTTTGCTGTAGGTCTAAGCTATGAAACGTCTGACGACCTAAGCACTTTTGGCATCAATGCACGTTATAACTTCTAAAGCGTAATCACTTTCGTCGACGAGTTATAATAAGAACAAAGCCGCATTCACTCAGTGAAAGCGGCTTTTTAGTTTGTAGGCCAATAATGCGGTATTTATGCCCCGCTACTTCCTCGTTATTGCGTTACTGTCTATAAGCAGTGTATTAATTTCGTCTTTTTGGTAACGGTTAGTCACCGACAAAGCAAGTGATTCAAGGGCCAAGATATAGGCTTTTTCCAAAGCATTGTCTTCACTTATCAAAATATCTGGCTGAACACCACGGCCTTCCCAATTGCTTTTAGTGATAGGATTGATGGCCTGCGTAGTCGGCACCCCTATTCGAAAATCACCCTCTAACGCAAACCATCTCCATGGATTAGCGCCGCCTTTGCTCGGCATACCTACAATAGTTGCTCTGCCTAAGTGCTTTAAGTTGTAGGCAAATTCCTCTGCGGCTGAAAACGTATCAGGGCCAATAATAATATAAAGCGGTACTGATGCTAATTGCGCGTTCGTAATTGTAGGCTCTGTATAAAATGGGTTAAGTGCGTCGGTGTAGCGAGTATAAAACGAATTTAAATGTACTTTTCCTTCTACAAAATAACTTGTCAGCCAGCTAACAGTTTCACCGCTGCCTCCGCCATTTTCGCGTAAATCGATAATTAGCGCATCAACGTCACTCAGCATACCCATTGCGCTCGCAATCTTTTTCTTAGTGTGAGCATTAAGCTCAGCAAAGCCCCAAAACTCTAACACGCCAACGTTGCCCTTTTTGACAACCACCTCCCTAAAGCCCGCATTGTTACGTGCTAAACGCTGAAACCAGGGTTCTTTTTGTCTCACTTGCTCTGACTGGGATTGATTTTGTTGCTCGGATAATGGCACATACTGCACGGTAAAGTGTTTATCGAATTGCGCTAAGTGTTGAGTGAGTAACTCTGCTACTTGCTTTTTAGATGCTGCTTGAGAAATAGTTTGTTGCAAAGTAACGTTGTCTAAACTTGTGTTAATCGCTGGAATGTTTTCAGATAGCACATAGTATTCTTGAATTGTGCTTTTGATGTTGTTTAGCAGTGCGTTCTGATTATCAGCAACAGCATGCCCAGCCATAAAGAGCAGCCATAGGCTTGACAGGTAGGTGGCTATTTTCATTGCGTAGTCCTTAAAGCTGTTGGCATGTTAAAACCAACAGAAGTATATGAAAACCTTAAAATATCATGTTCGAAGTGAACAATAAGTGAATAACCAAAACCGTAAGTCATCTTCTCCCTCATTTGCTGCGTTTCTTTGTGCGGCTTGCTTTATTGTGGGCTTTATTATGATTTTCTATATCGAGCCCGGTATTCACCTTAATCCCCATCAACGGTTGGCATTTATTTTATCGAACGGCCGTTTTTTCCAAGCCTGGTATTTAGTTATTTTTGTGGCATTTGGTACCAGCTTACTCGTATTGGTAAATGGCATTAATAAAATAATTGCTCGCTACCAAACCTTAACCTATTACCTAAGTATGATGTTCGGTTTTATATGGGCGTGCTACACCATTGCCTGTGGCTGCATTGCTATCTTCTCAATTGAATATTTGCTTTCGCTACCAAGCGAACAGCAAACGTCAATCTGGTTTGCTTTGTATAGTATACAAATGGGACTGGGTGACGGTGTGGAGTGGGTCGGCGGATTGTGGTTGCTCACATTAAGCTTGCACGGCATTAAGCACAACCTACCAACCCAATCACTACATCGATTTGGGGTATTTGTTGGTCTATTGGGCTGCCTAACACTGATACCCGCTCTATCTACTATTGGCGCTGCCTTTGGCATAGCAAGCATTATCTGGTTTGTATGGGCAGGCGCACTTTTTTACAGGGCTCGCCATAGCCTTAACACTTTGGGTACACCGTTACCGCGTACGTCGTAGCAGTGCTTTTGATGTCAACACGCCACGCCATTACCTGTGCAATGCGGTGCACTAAATACTGACCATGCCCTAAACCTTGATAATTGGACGACGGCGAGTTGTCGATAGCATTTTCAAACACGATTGCCTGAGAAAAGTGCTCAAGGGTATCATGCTCTGTTTCGTCAACGCGATCACTCATCGAAACTTTTGGCGTGATTGAGTATATGCGCATTGCGACGTTAGCTGCGCTTTTGCCGCCATGGTAAAAGCCGTTATTAATCAGGTTTTGAAACAATAATGTGATGAGGTGGCCATTTCCCACGCCACTAATTTTGGTACTGACTTCCACATCAACTTCAAACTGATTATCTGGGTTTGCGCCGTAAAGCGACAACAATGTTCGCTCAATAAACGGCAACAGAGGTTGTGATTCGAAAACAAGATTTTCTTTGCGCGCCAACGCTAACAATACTTCAACTGTGTTTTGCAGGGTATGCGCTGACATCACAAGTAATTGTTTGTCGTCGTCAGACATAGGGGTTTGATTGCCTTTTTCATCTTGGTTTAGCACCAATGTATTTTGAATAAGGGCTATTGGGGTTCTCAGTTCATGGCTTACGTCACTGGCAAAATCGTGCTCTCGTCGCCACGCTTGTTGCAAGGCGCGATAGGTCTGTTCAAACGTTCTAGCAAGCTCACCAATTTCATCTTGTCGTGAAGACTCATCAATATCGCAGGGGCTTTGTACTTCTTGTGACGCAACCTTCTCGGTTAACGAGATAATAGGGGCTGAGAGCTTACTTGCAACAAACCATGTGCTCAGTATTGTAAGCAAAATAACGCCGACCGCAGCACTAAATAAGAACACACCAAACACCGATGAAAAATTTGCCAGCGCGAGCGTGTTTTGCGTATTTAATGCTATGTACCTATCTGTTGAGATCACGTACGCGAAGCCCCTTACACCCTGAAACTCAAATTGAAATAAAGCGCTATCAAAAAGGCTTCGATTGAGCTCACCCATAGACGTAAGTGTCGCCTCACTTAATAAAACAATGTCATTACTCAGAAAGTCCGCTGGTGATGCAGGCGCAATAGATTGATCGTTAAAGCGATCTTTTTCTCGTTCAAGGATATAGTTCGACACCCAACTTTCCGTTACTTCAACAAACAAGCTTGTCATTCTGAAATAGAATAAGTTAATGACAACCACCAGTGCACCAAAGCCAAAAAATAGCTGGGCGCGAATGCCTTTAAGCATTGCCAAGCCCCTCTAGCTTATAACCAATATTGCCTATAGTAGCGAGAGTCAACGCTGAGCTTGATTGCGCAAGTACCTTGCGCAAATTGTAAATGTGGGACTTCAGTGGATTACTCTCCGGTAATTCGTCATTGTATAACGTGCTTATCAAATCACTGCGTGCCACAGGATTGGGATAAGCTTTTGTCAATTCGTAAAGCAGTTGAAAGCCAACTTTAGTAAGTTTGATTACTTTGTCGTTGAAGGTGGCTGTGTACGCTTTGGTATCAAGTCGTAAGGGGCCTTTTTCAAGTACCGTATTGGTGTGTAATGCAGGTCGGCGAGCCAGCGCTTGGCAACGGAAAGCCAACTCACGAAGGTCGCAGGGTTTTGTCAAATAATCATCTGTCCCAGACATAAACCCCTTGGCTTTATCTTCAAAAGCATCCCGTGCAGTAAGCATTAAAATGGGGGTGATACGCCGCTGTGCAGCCTTTATTTGCTGGCAAACCGTAAGTCCATCGCAGTCGGGTAAATTAAGATCTAGCACAATCACGTCGTAGCTGTTTTCGGTTGCAAGGGATACGCCCAACTTGCCTTTGTCTGCAAAGTCGATATGCCAGTTAAGTCCTTCAAGAAAACGGCAAACTTGTTTTGCTAACGCCAAATTATCTTCAATGAGCAATATTGATAATGACTTCTCAGACATCCCTTCCTCCCATTACGTTATCGCGATTAATCAAACTGGTTTGATTATGTACCAAGCAGAGTGAACAAACAGTGAATTATCGACACTTAGCGCTACACGTTACGAAAATGCACGCACGCTATTTCGACCATCCGCTTTGGCTTGATACAGCGCAATATCGGCTTGCTTGTAAAGCTCGTCATAACAGGCGCTTTGCGTATTACCTACCGCAACGCCGATGCTCACCGTAACACGAGCCTTCGCTTTGAACACACTTTCTTCTGCTTTGTGTCTAATCCTCTCAGCAATTGTCATTGCCGCGCTTTGGGCGGTATTAGGTAGCAAGATAACAAACTCTTCGCCTCCAATGCGTGCTAGAACATCGTCTTTGCGGCACAACGCTTTTAGCATAATCGCCAGCCGCACTAATACGTCGTCGCCCACATCGTGACCGTAGTTATCGTTCAGGGTTTTGAAGTGGTCAATATCCAATAATAAAAACGCCATTTCCATTGAGGTTTGACGCAGTACGGCTAACTTTCTATCGAGAAAACGTCGGTTGCCCACTTGAGTAAGAGGATCAGTTTCAGAAGCCACCAGCAAGGTCTCATTGGTTTGCTCAAGTCTAAGTAACTTCTGCTGCCTTAGTCTGAGCGCTAAGAAAAGCACCAAGCAGAAGAGTGATATGACAATGGACGTAAACAAGAAGAAGGTTGAGTGCTTGGCTTCTCGCTCGCGTTGCAGCAAGTCTTCTTGCAGTTGTATTAGTTCTCGCTCGGTCTTTAACTGGGTTTCTAGCTTTTTAATAATGCCGGCTTGCGTTACTGGCTGAATGGCATTTCTGCGCGCTATGTACTCGGCCTGCGTGTTCGCTGCATCTTCATAGTTTCCCAGTTTAAGCTCAAGCAGCGCTAAGCTTTCATAAAGTGCAATTTCACTTTCTACCGAGGTTTTGTTTTTCACCTTAACGATGCCGCTACGATATAAATCCAATGCTTCGTCGAATCGTTCAAGCGAGGTGTAGAGCTTGGCTAAACCAAGGTACGCCGACGCCAACGCCTGTGGATAAGAGCCACCGCGTTCATCTTCTATCACATGGCGATACATCTTTACTGCAAGTTCGTGTTTACCCAACGCTTGGTATACATGCGCTAAATTCACGCTGGCTTCGCTGTAAGTAAAATCGTAAATAAATTCGTCATTTTCTAGCACAGCTTTAAAGATATTGAGCGCCTGCTCGTATTGCTGTGAGTTTAAGAAGGTTGTGCCTAGTCCGACCGTGGCATTCATTGCCATATCAGTATTGCCAAGGCCTTGGTGAATACTTGCTGCTTGCTTAAAATAATCCGCCGCATCATCGTAGTCTCCTTGGGAATTCAGCACGTTCCCCAAGTTGTTATACACCATGGCAAGGTCGGCAGCATTGTCACTTGTGCGCGCGTGTTTAATGGCTTCAATGTAGTATTTAACGGCATTATCAAAATCGACCACAAGCTCGTAGTACACGCCTATAGAACGATGACAAATAGACAGCAAGTGCGCGTCATCCGTTACTTCTGCGGCACTAAGCGCCTGCGTTAAATACGTAAAGGCTTCGTTGTTTTTGCCTTGATACATACTCGACATACCTAAAAGGCGAAACGCTCTCGCCCGACTGTAGTCGTCTTCTTCTTGAACGCTAAAAGGCAACGCCTGCTTAGCATATTGCTCTGACAACGCTGGGTCTTGATACAAGTAGGAGTCTGCGAGTTCTAGCAATAGTGGTAACTGCGCCTTATCGCTTGGAGCTAAGGCGGTTAATTGTGCCTTTAACGTGGTAATACGCGCTTCGTTTGCAACTGCCTTAACCGATGCCAAGAGCAACAGCATTAGCATCACAAGACGTATAATCGTTAAATTGTTCGCTACCATATCACCAGAAAAAATTATTGTTATTATCAAAGCACTGACGGAACTGAAGCTATCTCGCTTTTATAAACGCCCCCATTGTTGGGTATATGCTTTTGCTATTTCTAAGTCAAGCAAAAGCCCGTCTTAGCGGGCTATTTTTAGTACTACTTTTGAACACTTCTGAATGTAAAAAACCCGATGAACAATTTCATCGGGCTTTTGAACGTAATCACACTATAAGAAGCTGGTATAGTTATTCGTGTCTCAGTGCACTAATAGGGGCACATCGCGCAACACGAGCGGCGTTTCCACCTACCGTCAGCCAAGCAATCAGTACCGACATTAAACCCGCCCCAATACAGATAGGTATGAGCAAGAAGATATCGATACGATATGGAAATTGCTGAAGCCAACTTAGCATCAACCATACTGCAACTGGCCAAGCAATTACGTTGGCAAGTGCAACTGGCTGAGTGAACTGCCATACTAACAACTTCACAATATCACTCACTTCAGCCCCCATTACTTTGCGAATACCAATTTCTTTAGTTCGTCGCTCTGCGCTAAATGCGGCTAATCCGTATAGACCTAAACATGCAACAACAATCGCTAACACAGCAAAGGCACTAAACAGTTTCATTTGCGCATTTTCTTGCTGGTATTGGCGCTCTAACATGTCATTTAAGTAGCGAATATTCACTGGCTCTAGCGGTACAACACTACGCCACACTTTCTCTACGGCTTCACGTACTGCTTTGTCGTTGTTTGATGCATAGGTAATAGTCGCGACTCTAAAGCGGTTGGGATCTAGCAAATAGATTGACGGGCGAATATCAAACTTTACAGAGCGGAAATAAATATCGGGGATTACGCCCACCACCGTTAATTCAGACATACTGCCGGCATACGAGCTATGAATTGCAGCGCCAATGGCACTTTCTGGCGAATCAAAACCTAATTTTGTTACCGCAGAGCGATTAAGCACAATACTGCCTTTGCCCATAGTATCGCCCTCTTCCCCTATGAAAACATCGCCACTGTTGGCCTCGTTAAACAATCGGCCAGCGATAGGGGTAACGTTATAGTCGTCAAAGAAGCCATAACCCATTGAATAGTAGTTGAGCAATGCAGTTACAGGTTCGTTGTCATCATAACCAGGGCGCGTAAAGTTTGTATTGTTTTCATTGTCTTGAGACGGCGCTTCAGATGAAAAACTCACGCCTTTCACTTCAGGAATTGCCTCTAGCTGACTTTTAAGGGCGTCTCTGTTGTCGCGCGCAGCGCTTATATTCAGCACCAGTTTGTTATCTGATGTATAGCCCAAGTCCATGTTGTTGGCATGCTGTGTTTGCAGGTACACCACTGACGTACTAATCAGCAAGGCAATCGAAATTGCAAACTGCCCTACCACTAAGGCCGAACGTAATTTAGATGAACCACCTGCATCACTGCTTTTGCTCGCCTTTAACACACGACCTGGCATATACCGACTTAGCACTAATGCTGGGTAGCTACCTGCTCCTAGGCCTACTACAAGCACAATACCCGCTAATAAAAGCAATAAATCTGGTGACGAAAACAAATCGAACGTAATACTTTTATCAAGCACTTGGTTATAGAACGGCAGAGCAACTTCCACACCCACAAGTGCCAGCAATAGCGAAATAAACACTAGGCACACGGCTTCTACTAAAAATTGCACCGCAACTTGACCACGGCTTGCCCCAAGGACTTTGCGCATCGCGACTTCGCGGGCACGCAGACCTGCTCGAGCGGTAGACAGGTTCATAAAGTTAATACAGGCAATTAGCAGTATTAACATTGCCACCAGCGAGAATGTAAAGACCATACGATCGTTACCTAACTCAGTAAAATCGCCCATGTTACCCGCATGCTTATAGGCATGAAGATGTAGGTCTTCTAGCGGCATAAAGCG
Source organism: Alteromonas sp. 009811495 (assembly GCF_028865455.1). Lineage (NCBI taxonomy): Bacteria > Pseudomonadati > Pseudomonadota > Gammaproteobacteria > Alteromonadales > Alteromonadaceae > Alteromonas > Alteromonas sp. 009811495. Next base: position 108,836 of record NZ_CP113972.1, on the reverse strand, counting down.
CAGCTGCACAGAATCCGTGACTTTTCTATCGCCCATCACGCCGCCCATGTCTTTGGCGTTTTGCGCGTAGGGGCTTTCATTGTTTAACCAGTAATTTAAACGCGCTTGTACTTGTTCAAGCTGCACGCCTTCGCGTAGTTTGAAGTAAGAATACACATTTACACTATTCCATGTATTAAGGAGTCCATCAAAGGTACTAAACAGTTGCACGTCCATGTAAACCAGCATGCTGATATCAAGGTGCGTGTTCTCAGGTAAGTCTTTCAGAACACCTGAAATCGCCAGCTCAATAGGTCTGCCTGCTACGCAGCATAATGTAAGGGTTTCGCCAATAACGTCTGTGCGTCCGAAGTAACGAATGGCAGTTTCTTCAGTAACTAACAGATCGTTCGGCTTGGCGAAGCTCTGCTCAATTGAGCCATGAACAAGGGGTAAATCGAAGATGTCGAAGAAGTATTCTTCACCCACCATCACACTGTCTTCAAAACCTTCACCGTCTTTTCTGATAGTAGTATTCATCGAGAAGATGCGTGCGCCCACTTCAATTTCATTTGGCATAAAATCGCGTACAGCAGGCATTACCATGCCGGCACTACGCACGGTTAGAAACGAAGGTCTACCGGGGTTTATGTACGCTGTATGCATGCGCACAACACGGCTACTGTCAGTCATCCATGCATCATAACCCGACTCTGAACGCACAAATAACATGATCAGAATGCAGCTCATTAAACCAATCGCAAGGCCTATGATATTAATCGCAGAAAACAGTGGCTTTTTGATGATATTGCGCCAGGCAATAAGAATATAATTACTAAACATAGTGCTACCCTACCGTTATGCCGCTTTCACATTTTCGGTAACCACGTGGCCATCGAATAAGTGGATTGTGCGTCGTGCGTAGTCAGCGTGTGACGGACTGTGTGTCACCATGACAATAGTGGTGCCTTCGTCGTTGAGTGCCTGCAGCATTTCCATTACTTCTTGACCATGGGCACTGTCTAGGTTCCCCGTTGGTTCATCGGCAAGGATCATCGACTGCCCACCAACCACGGCGCGTGCAACTGCAACTCGCTGTTGCTGACCGCCTGAAAGTTGCCCTGGCATGTGCTTGGCACGATGGGCAATGCCAACCTTGTCCATAACCTCAGCAACGCGCTTCTTGCGCTCACTTGCACTGATGTTGTGATAGAGCAGCGCAAGCTCGATATTCTCTTGCACGGTAAGCTCATCAATCAGGTTAAAGTTTTGAAAAATAAAGCCAATGTGGTGCTTTCTGATTTTCGAAAGCTGAGATTCGTTATAGTCAGCAATGTTTTCATCATTGAACCAGTACTCACCTGTACTTGGGTTATCAAGCATACCAATTATGTTTAACAGCGTTGATTTTCCACAGCCTGAGGGACCCATAATGGCTACAAACTCGCCTTTTTCTATTTCGATATTGACCCCGTTGAGGGCAAGTGTTTCAACTTCGTCAGTTTGGTAAATTCGCTTAAGATCGTTCATTTTCAACATTGTTCGTCCCTCATTTCTGGTCAATATATAAAACTTGCATGTCTAGATAGTCGGCGTATGAGCTCGTTATCACTTGTTCGCCAACCGATAAGCCTTCAATAACTTCAATAGCGTTGTTGTTGCGTCTGCCCAGTCGTACACTGCGACGAGTGGCCTGTGTTCCATCGCTACTCACAACAAATACCCAGTTCCCCCCCGTGTCTTGATAAAACGCACTGTTGGGAATAAGTACGGCTTCACTGGCATCCCCCAAAGTGAGCTTCATTTGTAAGGTTTGGCCACGGCGAATATCTGATGGCTGTTGTTGGTTAAAGGTAAGGTCAACTTCAAACTGGCCGTTTTGCACCTGCGGATAAATTTTGCTGATAGTGAGCCGATAATCGTCAAACACCGCTTGCTGCCCTAAATCGATGCGCGGAAGATAAAACTCGTCCACCAGCACACTCACTTTAAAGTCGTCTGGTGTATCAATTTGACCTAGGCGTTCACCGCGCCCAATGCTTTGGCCCACTTCAACACTAAAACCAGACAATTTGCCGCCCACTGGCGCGCGTACATTCATGTTCTCAAGGTTTTTGCGTGATATTTCTAAATTGTGCTCTAGGCGTTCGCCTGTACTTTTTAAGAAGGCGAGTTGTGACTCTTGCATTCGCGCATCAGATGCCTGGCTTTCTTTGGTAAGTGCTAAGCGCTGTTTATACCAATACAACTCGTCTGCGGTATCGTCGTATTGAGATTGACTAATAGAGTTAGTCGCTAACAGCGACGCTTCGCGTTCTAGCTTGCGAGTAAGTAGCTTAATTTGGTATTCGATATCGACCAAATCACGCTTATGCTGCAAGCGATTTTGTTCAAGGTTCAATTCAATACTGCGAATATTGTTAAGCTGCTCGGCAACCCGCGCCTCATTGCCTAGTACATTCAGTTGTAGGCTGGCATTTGACAGTTCTACAATGAGATCGCCCGCCGCTAGCTGCGCACCGTCTTCAACTAAAATGCGCTCAACTCTACCGCCTTCAATGGCATCTAAATACAGTGTACGACTTGGCACCACGCGCCCTCTAACGGGAATAAAGTCTTCAAATGTGCCGCGCGTCACGCTAGCCACAGATAAACGCTGCCCGTCGACTGACAAGCTTTTACTTTCGAAAGTGAACGCCTTATAAAAACCAAACAATACAAACAAGGCTACGGCAATTAGTGCGTATGGGGTGGTGTACCACGGCTTTGCTTTCTTCACCTTTCTGTCCATAGTTGCACCTGAATGTGCTGACTTGGCTTTCGCGTCTATGCTGCTAAGTTGAGTCATGGCTACTCTTTTTCATTGGTTAACGGTTATATGTGTTCGTCACAACTCGTTCAGCTAGGTACAGCCTTTGCTATATCAACCTACAGTCATGGACGTTATCTTGCGATGACTAACACAAGAAGCATTCCATAATCACAAAGCACTGATTTTTAATAGATTTAATGATTAATCACGAAAATTTGAACCACATTAAGTGTACGTTTATGAACAGTTGGTGTACGTTAATGAACACTAGAACAGCCATGGGGATGACATGAAGCAACAAGGAAGCGTGTTACTGGTAGATGACGATGAAGATATCTTGGTGGCAGGAAAACTGCTGCTTAAGCGCTTTTTTTCAGACGTTAGAATTTGTAACCAACCCGAACACATCCCTGTATTACTGAGCGAGCATCAATTTGATGCCATATTGCTTGATATGAATTTTGGGCCCGGTGAGAGTACTGGCGAGCAAGGGTATAATTGGTTAGATAAAATCATTGCTATCGATCCACAAGCGGTAGTGATTATGATTACGGCACATGGCGGTATTGATACCGCTGTTGAAGTTATGAAACGCGGCGCAACCGATTTTATTGCCAAACCATGGCAGAACGAAAAGGTAATAGCGACAGTTTCTTCTGCGGTAAAATTAGGACAGTCACGCGGTGAAGCAAGCGCGCTGCGCCAAACGAACCAAACGCTCACCAAGCTAACAAGCAAAAACAGTCAGCCTTTCATTGCCAGCGCAAGTGCAATGCAACCCGTAATGAATATTGTAGAGCGTTGCGCCCCTACCGATGCCAATGTGTTGATACTGGGTGAAAACGGCACGGGTAAAGAGGTTATAGCACGGGCTATTCACGATAGAAGCACGCGTAGCGACAACGTTTTTATTACGGTGGACTTAGGTGCGGTGCCAGAGTCGTTATTTGAAAGTGAATTATTCGGCCACAAAAAAGGGGCATTCACAGGCGCAATGGACGATCGCGTAGGGCGAATTTTAGCTGCCAATGGCGGTACGTTGTTTTTAGATGAAATTGGTAATTTACCAATGCATTTGCAAGCCAAACTGCTTGCAGTACTTGCCCAGCGCGAAGTTACGCCCGTTGGCGCAAATAAAGCAACGCCCTTTAACGTACGAATATTGGCTGCCACCAATATGCCCATAGACCAATTACGCGACGAACGCCGTTTTCGCCAAGACTTATTATTTAGACTCAACACCGTTGAACTTACGTTACCCGCTTTGCGTCAACGACAAGAGGACATTATTCCCATTGCCACTATGTACCTGGCAGATTACGCACGAAAATATGCCAAAGACGGTATTCGTTTAAGCGCTGCGTTACAAGATGCGTTTCTTGCTTACTCGTGGCCCGGCAATATACGCGAGCTTAAACACGCCATAGAGCGCGCTGTCATTTTATGTAATGGCGATGAATTGCGTGTAGAGGACTTCCAGCTTAGCCATGCTGTAACATCAGTAACATCACAAATACCTGCCTTGCAAAGCGAGCATGCAGTACAAGACATAGCATCTGCTCATTCAACGGCACCACCAGAATTAACACAGCCCACCAGCGCGGCGGGCGAACAATTTAACTTAGAAGAAATTGAAAAGCAGACTATTGCCAAGGCACTCAAAGCCTACCGCTATAACATTAGTCATGCCGCAAAAGCACTTGGGCTTACACGGGCTGCCCTTTATCGACGGATGGAAAAACATGGGCTTTAATCGATTTTCGCTATTACTAAGCATACGCGTGTGCTGCTTAATGGCATCGGTAGCCTTATCAGCATTTTTGTGGTTCACCCCAGGCTACACAGCAACATTTGTACTTACCGTAATGGTGGCTGTAGGCCTTGGTTTTGAAACCAGAAAGTTTGTTAGCAAAACCAATGCTGAACTGACCCGCTTTTTGGAATCGGTACGCCATGGCGAGCTAACTCAACGCTTTGCGTACCCTGAGTTTGGAAGCGGCTTTGAAAAACTGGGCGAGACCTTTACTGGTATTTTAAGCGACCTTCAGCAAAAACGTACCGAACAAGAGCAAACACTTCGGCATTTAAAAGCACTCGTCGAACAAGTGCCTGTACCGCTGTTAAGCCTATATGAAAATGGCGAAATAGTGCTGTGGAATCACAACGCTCGTAAGTTATTTGGCACCGTTCTGGTAAAAGACAAGCATGACTTAGCACAATTTTCTCCACACTTAGCCACCACGTTGGTCAATATTAGGCCCGGCGAAAAAGAGCTCGTTGAATTTGAAGCCGATGGCAGCACTCATAAACTGGCCGTGTCGGTATCGCACATAATTATTGCCGGTAAACAAGAAAAGCTTATCAGCTTACAAGATATTAATAGCGAGTTGGGCTTGGCGCAGTTACAGGCATGGCAAGCACTGGTTCGCGTGCTTACCCACGAAATCATGAATAGTATTACGCCCGTGGCGTCGCTAGCTGATACCACATCGCACTTAGTAAAAGATATTAAGCAAAACTACCAGCACAGCGACATGCTGTTGGCCGACTTGGATGATGTAGAACATGCTGCTGATACCCTATCTCGCCGCAGTAACGGGTTAATGCAGTTTGTAGGTAGTTATAAAAAACTCACGCGTTTACCCGCCCCCAATTTGCAACCTGTGAAGGTTAACGAGTTGCTTGAGCAAACTATTGCTGTGTTTGCTCAATCTTGGCAGCAAAAAGGCATAACTATTGATATGCAGCTGGGCTCAGCGCCTATTGTGATAGACGCCGACAGAAGCATGATTGAGCAAATCATCGTGAACATTATGCATAACGCAGAGCATGCGCTTAGTCAAAGTAACACCCCCAAGGTAACCATTAGTGTTCACTTAACCAAGCGCAGTAGATGTGTGATTGAAATAGCCGATAACGGGCCTGGTGTAGCCGATGACATTATCAGTAAAGTGTTTGTACCGTTTTTCACTACCAAGCGTGAAGGCACAGGCGTTGGGCTTGCGCTAACTCAGCAAATAATGGTGGCGCATGGCGGTCAAGTTAACGTAAGAAACCTTGAAAGTGGCGGCGCGTGTTTTAGTTTGGTGTTTTAATTCATCGCTTTGCTTTGATATTGGGTAGAACGTGACTTGTTACGATATTGCTTACGCCATGTAGACACATTCATACCGAATGTTCGCTTGAACAACCGGTTAAAGTGACCAGGGTCTTGATACCCCACAGCCCACGCTATTTCTTCAGCACTTTTGTCACTATGCTTTAGGTATTCTTTGCCTTGTTCAATTCGCAGTTGCTGCAAGTAACCAAGTGGCGTTTCGCCCGTTGCGTCTTTAAAACGACGCTTGAAAGTTCGCTCTGTCATATTCACTTTCGCAGCCATATCCGCAACACTGATCTGCTCAGTGAAATGAATTTCTAACCATTGCTGCACAGTTAGAATATCGTCATCTTGGTGATAGGTTTGGTGATTGATTGATGCCATATCGCTGGTAACGCCTCGACGGAAGTCCACCAAGAATGTTTGTTCTATCGCTTCGCCTACTTTTTTGCTCGACATTCGAGACACCAAGTAGACAATAATTTCTATGGCTGCATTTAAGCCAGCTGAACAATAAAGCTCACCCGTTGCAGTTATAAAGCGATCGGTTCTTACGTCAACTTTGGGGAACGATTTTGCAAAATGCGCTTGCTTGTGCCAGTGCGTTGTACTCATCCTGTCATCGAGTAAGCCAGCTTTTGCGAGAAAGTATGCGCCCGTGGCAGCAGCCATAATAGGTATACCCTGTTCATGCCACAATCGAAGCTTTGGATACAGTTCTTCTTGCTGATCCAATAAAGTATCAACGTCTCCCCATACGCTGTGCAGCAGCACCAAGTCAGTTTCTGTAATATCAGCAAGTGCGCAATCGGGAATGATTGCTAGGCCGCTAAAGGTTTTCGTGGGCTTTCCGTCAATGGTTACTAGCTTAATCGCGATAGGCATTCCAAATAGTTTTTCTTGTAAATCTGAAGCGAACTTTAGTACATCGTGAGTCAGACCCATACTAAGGCCCATGGTGTTCTCGCTGGCAAATAGCGTGACGTGATTTAGCATGCTTGTCCTTTTTTGCATAACCCTTTTATGAATGGCCGTAATAGTAACTGCGCATCTAAGTGGTGTTAGCCTGCGCGATATCACACTATTGCCAAAATCACATTAGTGGCCCGAATGGCCAATTAATTGTCCCAAGTCACACTGTTAACATTATTTTCACAAAATTACTATGAATACAGGCTCAATTTTGTGGAGACAAGGAATGCAATTTACTGAAGAGCACGATGCCTTAAGAAAAACCGTTCATGAGTTTGTTAACCAAGAAATGGATCCCTTCATCGACGAGTGGGAGCACGAAGGAATAGCACCACTTCATGCCCTCTTTAAGAAAATGGGTAACTTGGGGCTATTGGGTATTCAAAAGCCTGAAGCATACGGTGGGTCAGGTTTAGATTACAGCTACAACCTTGTATTTGCTGAAGAAATTGGCCGAGCTTATGGTGGCTCTGTACCCATGGCGATTGGCGTACAAACCGATATGGCAACACCCGCGCTGGCGCGTTTTGGTAGCGATGAACTCAAGCGAGATTTTTTAGCGCCGGCGATTGCAGGCGATATGGTGGCCTGTATAGGTGTCAGTGAGCCCGGAGCAGGCTCTGATGTTGCAGGACTTAAAACCACCGCCAGAACCGAGGGCGACGACTATGTCATCAACGGTACAAAAATGTGGATAACGAATGCTACACAAGCCGATTGGATTTGTCTTCTCGCCAACACCAGTGATGGACAAGTTCACGCCAATAAATCGCTAATTGTAGTACCGCTCAACACCCCTGGCATCACTATCAGTAAACCACTCAATAAACTTGGAATGCGCGCCAGTGACACTGGGCAAATTTTCTTTGACGACGTGAGAGTGCCAAAACGTTTTCTAATTGGTGAAGAGAACAAAGGTTTCACCATGCAAATGATGCAATTTCAGGAAGAGCGAATGTACGCGGCGGCGAGTGCGCTTAAAGGTATGGAACGCATCATTACCGACACCATTGAATGGACTAAAGAGCGTCATACCTTTGGGCAGCCGGTAATTAACAATCAAACTGTTCACTTCATGCTAGCCGAATTACAAAGCGAAGTAGAAGCACTTCGCGCGTTAACGTGGCAAGCCTGCCAAGAGCACATAGATGGTAAAGACGCCACATATTTAGCGTCTATCGCGAAATTGAAAAGCGGCCGATTGTGGCGACAAGTTACCGATGGATGCCTGCAGTATTGGGGGGGTATGGGCTTTATGTGGGATAACCCCGTAGCACGCGCGTATCGCGATACTCGCATACTATCGATAGCGGGCGGCAGTGACGAAATGATGCTTGGCATTATTGCTAAGTACATGGACATATTCCCTAAACGTAGATAACGCTCTGGTGCACTATGAATGCGGTAAACACGCTTTTAAACAATAAACTTAAACTCCCCGTTATTTGTGCGCCTATGTTTTTGGTGTCTACACCAAAGCTGGTGATTAGTGCCTGCAAAAATGGCGTGGTCGGGAGCTTTCCGGCATTTAACACGCGTACGCAAGCGGCACTGGATGAATGGTTAACGACTATTGCGACAGCCCTTGAAGCTGAGCAAGTTGCAAATCCCAGCGCACGTATCGCCCCCTATGCCGTTAATATGGTGGTTCATCCCTCTAATAAGCGGTTGGATGCTGATTTCGACGTAGTAAGAAAACACAAGGTTCCTTTCGTGATCACAAGTCAGGGCAACCCAAGTGCCATTACCCAAGCCGTACATGAGTGGGGCGGTATTGTATTTCACGATGTCATTAATGTTGCCCATGCCAAAAAAGCGATAAAGGCAGGCGTAGATGGTCTTATTTTGGTGGCTTCTGGCGCAGGGGGGCACGCAGGAGAAGTGAACCCATTTGCTTTGGTGCGTGAAGTGCGCGAGTTTTGGCACGGTCCCATCGTGTTAGCGGGTTCAATAAATGATGGGTTTGGCATACGAGCGGCTGAAGTATTAGGCGCAAATTACAGCTATATGGGTACCCGCTTTATCGCAACTGAAGAAGCGGAAGTGGACCCTGACTACAAGGCAATGTTAGTTACATCGAGCGTAGATGACTTGGTATTCACTGACACGTTCACTGGCGTAAAGTGCCACTTTCTAAAGCCTTCTATTGCTCGCGCCGGCGTTGATTTAGGGGATATTGAAGGCAAAGACAGTGTTGATTTAGACCTTGGTGGCAGTAATGCATGGAAAGACATGTGGAGCGCAGGCCACGGTGTGAGCGGCATTCACAGTGTGATTTCAGTAAAGCAGCTTGTCACTCAGTTGCACGAAGAGTACCAGCGCGCGGTGGGAACTGAACCGTTTCCTCACACTCATTCAAACCATCATGTTAAGAGCGCATAAATTATGGCTGTTATCTCTTCAACAATCGATACACAAAGTAATGAGTTTCAAGCCAACTTCGCGGTAATGCTAGATGCAGTAAATGAATTTAAAGAGATAGAAAGGCGCGTTGTTGTAAAAGCTCAAGAAAAAGCACCGCGGTATGAACAAAAAGGGCTCTTGTCGCCAAGAGACAGGTTGTCGCTGCTACTGGATGCAGATAAGCCGTTCATGCCATTGGCAAGTCTGTGCGGCTATATGCAAGAGGGCGATAAGGATGGCAGCGCCGCGGGCGGTGGTGTAATAGCGGGTATTGGCTATGTTGCGAACACGCGCTGCATCGTTATGGTGGATGACTATCTCACTAGGGGTGGCAGTATTACTGAACTTGGTAGTAAAAAGCGTCTTCGCATGTACCACATAGCGCTTCAGCAAAAGCTACCGGTTATTGCACTTTCACAAAGCGGTGGCGGTGATTTGACATCTCTTGGTGACTGGTTTGGTTTTTCCGCTGCCGGCTTTGCTATGCAGGCGCGTTTGTCTGCGGCAGGTATTCCACAAATTACGGTTGTCCATGGAAGCGCTACTGCAGGCGGTGCTTACCAACCTGGTCTATCAGACTACGTGGTAATGATTAAAGAGCAGTCTACCGTTTATCTTGCGGGTCCGCCTTTGCTCAAAGCAGCCACTGGCGAAATTGCTACCGACGAAGAAATTGGTGGGGCACAAATGCACGGTGAAGTGTCTGGCGTAGCCGATTTTATTGCTCAAGATGATGCCGACAGTATCCGTATTGCACGCGAGATAGCAGCATCACTTCAGTGGGATCACAGCGCAAGCCAATCGCAAAACCTACATAACAACCCACCTATCTACGCCTCGTCAGAGTTACTTGGCGTGGTGCCTAAAGACGCTAAAACCCCTTACGATGTGCGCGAAGTCATTGCTCGCGTGGCAGACAGCTCAGATTTTGTCGATTTTAAACCCGAATTTGATATGGGCACAGTTTGTGGCTTCATCACCATCGAGGGACAACGCTGTGGTGTGGTTGGCAACAACGCCCCCATTACCGCCAATGGTGCTGCCAAAGCGGCTCAGTTTATTCAACTATGTGAGCAAGCGGGCACCCCCATCACATTTTTGCATAACACCACTGGCTTTTTAGTTGGTACAGAGTCGGAGCGCGCGGGCATCATCAAACATGGCGCAAAGCTTATTCAAGCCGTAACTAATTGCACAGTACCCAAGGTTAGTATTGTGCTTGGTGGTTCGTTTGGTGCTGGCAACTATGCTATGGCGGGGCGAGGTATAGAGCCTGACTTCATGTTTGCTTGGCCAAGAACAGTGGTGGCGGTAATGGGGCCCGCACAAGCTGGTAGTGTGCTGCGCACAGTTGCCCACGCCAAAATGGCGCGCAGTGGCGAGGTTGACGACGCAAAGCTAACAGCGCTTGAGCAACATACTGTCAGCGTAATGGAAGCCAAATCCCGAGCACTGGCAAATTCAGCCAGATTGTGGGACGACGGTATTATCGACCCTCAAGACACACGCGCAGTACTCGCGTTTGTGCTGTCGATTTGCCGAGCAGCGAAAAACAAACACCTTAATCCAACAAGTTTTGGTATTGGTCGGCTTTAAACACTAAGCCTGATAACGGAATACGCTATATGACACAGTTTGACACGCAATCGTTTGACGAAATCACCACCGCAGTCACCAACAACGTACTGCATATTCATTTCAACCGGCCTCACAAGAAAAATGCAATGAACTTAGCGCTAGTCAACGATGTGGTTACGTGCTTTGACATGCTTGAATCTAGTGGAATACGCGCCGTAGTGATTGAGGGTAGCGATGGCAATTTTTGTGCTGGTGGCGACATCTCTGACATGCACTTATCCTCCCTCAGCGAGCAGGAGCGCGACCATACAATATGGCAATTTAATCGCAGTTTTGGCCACATGATAACGAAAGTAAAACATGCTCCCACTGTGGTGGTGGCGGTGGTAGAAGGTGCTGTTCTAGGGGGCGGATTCGGTCTTGCCTGTGTTGCGGATATTACGCTTGCCAGTGACACCGCTTTTTTCGCATTACCTGAAACAGGATTAGGTGTAATTCCCGCCCAAATTGCGCCATTTGTCGCGATGCGCCTTGGCGTAGATCAGGCTAAGCGCTTAGCACTAACCGGAGAAAAGCTAAATGCTCAGCAAGCTCTGCAATTAGGTTTAGTGCATCAAGTAAGTTCAACGACAACATTAGGCGCAACCCTTGATGACTTGCTCAGCAAAATAAAGCGTTGCGCGCCTAAAGCGAATGCCATCACCAAAAAGCTCTTGCTGGAAGTGAATGATCAACCATTAGAACCTTTGCTTGATCAGGCTGCCTCGCAATTTGTTCAGTCGCTTTCTTCTTCAGAGGGCGTGGAAGGAACCCAAGCGTTTATGCACAAACGCGCCCCCTCATGGTACGAGTAAATCAATTATGACAACGTTAATTAGAAAGATTGTAGTGGCTAACCGCGGAGAAATAGCCTGCCGCATTATTCGTACCGCCCATGAGCAAGGTTTTTTTACCGTTGCTCTTTACAGCGACGCTGATGCTAACGCACTCCACGTAAGGCAGGCAGATGAGGCCGTGCGCATAGGTGCCGCTGATGCCGCCTCTTCGTATTTGAACATTGACAGTATTATTCGTGCAGCGAAATTGACTAATGCAGATGCTGTTCATCCGGGCTATGGCTTTTTGTCGGAAAATGCCGATTTCGCAAACGCATGCGAAGCGGCGAACCTAATATTTATAGGTCCAAGTGCTAATGCTATTGAGTTGATGGGCAGCAAGCGACTTTCGAAATTAGCAATGATTAAGGCGGGTGTACCCTGCGTTCCGGGGTATCAAGGCGCTGAGCAAAGTAATGCCACACTACTTCAAAAAGCCAACGAAATAGGCTTCCCCATTATGATAAAGGCCAGTGCTGGGGGCGGCGGAAAAGGAATGCGCTTAGTAAACGATGCCACAGACCTAGCATCGCAAATTACTATGGCACGCTCGGAGGCTCTGAATGCTTTTGGCAGTGATGAGCTTATTTTAGAGCGAGCGTTGATATCGCCACGGCATATTGAAATTCAAGTGTTTGCCGACAACAAGGGGAACACAATATACCTAGGTGAGCGTGACTGCTCTATACAACGCAGGCATCAAAAAGTTATTGAAGAGGCGCCCTCCCCCTTCATTGATGCTGAACTTCGCAAGCGCATGGGCGACGCCGCTGTTAACGCAGCGAAAGCGTGCGGCTATCGGGGAGCGGGTACAGTTGAATTTTTAGTAGATGAAGACAGACAGTTCTACTTTTTAGAAATGAACACACGCCTGCAAGTCGAACATCCGGTTACTGAAATGGTCATTGGCATTGACCTAGTAGCGTGGCAACTCAGCGTGGCCTGTGGTGAACCACTACCGCTATCACAAAACGACATAACTATAACAGGTCATGCCATCGAGGCACGCTTGTATGCTGAAGATCCTAGGCAAGATTTTATGCCTCAAACTGGAAACGTTTATTGCTGGCGCGAGGCAGACAACACCAGAACTGACCACGGCATCTACACAAATCAAAAAGTAAGCACTCACTATGATCCAATGCTCGCCAAAGTTATAGTGTGGGCGGAAAACAGAAACACAGCTGCGCGCAAACTCAGCCGCGCCCTGTATCAAACGCAACTGCTTGGGGTAAACACCAACAAACACTTCTTGCAGAATATACTTACCAGTACGGCATTTCTTAGTAACGACGTGACCACTCATTTTATCAGTAAATATGCTGATACCGATGAAATGCGTGGTGCCTCCTCGCCCTCTTTTGCACTGTTAGCCATCGCAACAGTACTCTTTAGTACGCAACATGAAATTCGCGCTGAAAAATGGGAGAACACCACTCCACTAGATTACCCAATAAAGCTGCTGTGCAACGGCGAAACCACGTTACTTACTGTTACACATCAATTAGGGCAGTTTGTTGTGCGCTGTAAGCAAACTAAACAACAAGCGACCATTTATTTGGTTAGCCAAACCCCAAACACCGCTGTTATAGAGTTTGATAACCGACGACACTTGATTAGCTACGCAATAAAACAAAACAGCCTGTTTATTGATGATGGAAGTGGACATTTTCATATTGAGCAAGTAACTCACCAGCCCACACAGCCTTTATTAGGCAATGATCCACAGCAGTGCACCGATATTTGCGCTGTGATGGATGGCGTCATTGTTGCGCTTTTGCTGGAAAATGGCGCCGACGTTAAGGCAGGCGATACGGTTGCCATTATGGAAGCGATGAAAATGGAACATCCGCTAAAAGCCAAGACTAGTGGGTTAGTAAGCCTAAGTACTTTACGCGCTGGCGACCAGGTTAAATCTAAGCAGGTAATAGCCACCATTTTGCCAAATAAGGAGCCATCTGATGCGTAGTAGTACTGTGCGTATTGGCGGGGCATCCGCCTTCTACGGAGATAGCCAGTTATCTGCACGACAACTGGTGGACAAGGGAAACATTGATTACCTCGTTTTTGATTACTTGGCTGAAGTAACGATGGCTATTTTGTCTCAAGCTCACAAAAAAGATCCTCGTCTAGGTTACGCCATTGATTTTGTCACCGTGGCGATGAACGACGTACTAAGAGATTGCGCAGAAAAAGGTATTAAAATTATTGCGAATGCGGGTGGCGTGAATGTACCAGGTTGCATCGCCGCACTTAAAGCACTGTGCGCTGAAAAAAACGTAAACCTAAACATTGTTGGCATATATGGCGACAACTTACTGCCACTGCATCACGACATAGATGGCAAACAACAACGTCTTAATGCCGTTAGCACAGATACTAGTGATCTGGATTCAGGTCGCGCGCTTCCTGAACACCTTTCGTCGATGAATGCCTATCTTGGTGCCACTCCCATCGCCGATGCTTTAGCGGCGGGCGCCGACATTGTTATCACAGGGCGTGTAGTTGATAGCGCCTTAGTACTAGGGCCCCTAATTCACGAGTTTAACTGGCAAACAGATGATTATGACCTATTGGCGCAAGGTGCACTTGCAGGGCACATTATTGAATGTGGTGCGCAATGCACTGGGGGAAATTTTACTGATTGGGAAACTGTACCCAACTTTGCCAACATGAGTTACCCCATTGCAGAAGTGAATGCCTCTGGAGAATTTACCCTTTCCATTGCCCCTAATACTGGTGGCATTGCAACTACGGCGAGCGTTGCTGAGCAACTTGTTTATGAAATTGGTGATCCTGCCAACTATTTGCTGCCCGACGTGGCCTGCGACTTCACAGACGTACAGCTTACTCAAATTAGCCAAGACAACGTTATGGTATCAGGCGCTAAGGGGCGAGCGCCGGGGAATAACTACAAGGTGTGCGCGACCTACGTTGATGGCTTCAAACTTACGGGCACTTTTTTTATTGCCGGGTTAAACGTTAAAAATAAAGCGCTCGCTAATATCAATGCGTTAGTCTCGCGCACGGAGCATGCCTTACAACAAAAAGGAATGCCCCCCTACATCGATACTTGCATTGAGATATTAGGCACCGAAGCGACTTTTGGCCCTCATTCCACGGCGCAACATGCCAGAGAAGTAGTGGCCAGATTTACACTTCACCACAGCAACATTAAAGCGCTTTTTTTTGCTGCTAGCGAGATGGCGTATTTGGCGACGTCGGCAGCGCCAGGAATGGCAGCATTTGGCACTGGCCGGCCCAAACCTCAGCCACTTATTCGTATTCATTCATTTCTTATCGATAAAAGTACAGTGGATGTGCAAATTCAAAAAAACGACACCGTAATCAGTAGCAAAATATACGACGCTGCACAGTTCAGTGAGCCTGCCGAGGGTACCACTTATGCTTTATCTGACAGCCGCTACGGGCCTATTGATAAGAGCACTGACACTACTTCGGTGCCACTTATTGAACTGGCTTATGCGAGAAGCGGTGACAAGGGAGACAACTTGAATATTGGTGTTATTGCGCGCCACCCTTACCTAGTGCGTTTTTTATATCACGCATTAAGTGAATCGGTTGTTCAGGCGTTTTTTGCTTATGCCGTAAAGGGAGACGTTAAACGCTACAGCCTTCCTGGAATAAACGGGTTCAATTTTTTCATAACCCAAGCGCTTGGTGGTGGCGGCACAGCCTCGCTTCGAACGGATAGTCAAGGAAAGTCAGCGGCTCAAACTCTGCTAACTATGATGCTAGAGGTTCCCACATCGCTTATGCCTTACACCAAAAGCGGAGGTCGTTAAATGCCTTATCAATCAAGTTTAGCCGCTGACAGCTTTATCAATACAACCATTGTCATTACAGGCGGCGGTAGTGGTATTGGTCGATGCACAGCACACGAATTGGCGTCGTTGGGCGCTACTGTTGTACTTATAGGAAGAAGCGAAGACAAACTCATTTCAACTGTTGAAGAAATAAAGGAAGACGGTGGCTCTGCAAGCTACTACTGCTTAGATATTCGTGACGAAGAGGCTGTAAGCGCAACCTTAGACGCGATGTTAATAGAGCACCCTAGAGTGCATGGACTCGTGAATATGGCCGGCGGCCAATTTAGAGCACCACTTAGCGCCATATCGCAGAAGGGCTTTGAGCGAGTAGTGCAAACCAACTTATTAGGTGGTTTTTTAATGGCAAAGAACCTATTCAATAAACACTTTGAGGCGCACGGCGGCAACATAGTGAATATTACGGCAGACAACAAGAACGGTATGCCTGGTATGGGCCATTCCGGCGCTGCACGCGCAGGAGTAGAAAATCTTACCAAAACTGCCGCATGGGAATGGGGACCGCACGGCGTTCGCGTCAATACCGTTGCGCCAGGTTGGGTGGCCTCATCAGGTTTAGATACCTACCCAGACGACATGAAGCAGGCATTGCGTAACCTAAAACACGCCGTTCCGCTTGGCAGGATTGCCAGTGAAGCAGAAATTTCAGCCACGGTGTGTTTTTTACTTAGTCGAGGCGCAAACTTTATAACCGGACAAACACTTTTTGTGGATGGTGGTGCGAGTATGGGCTCAGCCCCTGCACTGTATCCGTTAAAGCACTCTGACAAGCCCACCAGTGAAACATGGAATGGCTTTCATCGCAGCGCAATCCCACGCGTATTGCAATAACCGCAAGGACATCAGCATGAACCAACAAGAACTCGAAAAAAATTTAGTGGAACGCGTGGCAATGGGCGATCTTCTGCGACGACGAGCTAGAGACAGTGCCACCCTACCCGCGTTGGTCGACTACTATGGCGACGCACGCCGTGAAGTAAGCTATGGCGAGTTAAACAATAGAGTAAATCAATTGGCACACGCGCTTATACAAGAGGGAGTAAAACAAGGCGATAAACTGGCCATATTAGCCATTAATCAGATAGATGTAGTGGTTACTTATTTTGCCTGTTACAAACTTGCCGTTATTGCAGTTCCTATCAACTTTATGCAAAGCGTTGACGATGTGCGCTTTAATTTGGAACACAGCGAAACTCGCGTTATTGTTTATGACCCTATGCTTGCTGATCTGGTGCACGCGAGCACACAGAACAATAACAACCTTGCTTTTACCATCGCGTTAGGCGAAGACAAAGGCCGCGCAACCTTCGCGTTTAAATCCTTTATTGCACAGCGTGACACTGCTGAAGTTGAAGACAGAATCATCGCCGACAGAGATACCGCCCATATGATTTACACATCGGGCACCACTTCAAAGCCAAAAGCGGTGGAAACCTCTCACCTATCGCTGACTATCGCGGCGTTAACTGGCGCACTTGAGCTATCACTAAATGTGCAGTGCAAAATGTTGCTGGTATTACCCATGTTTCATTGCACAGCGCTTTCTATTCTATACCCCACAATAATGCGCAGCGGTTGCTGTGTATTGCACGCCGCTTTCGATCCAATGTTGATAGTAGATAGCCTTGAAAAAGAAAAGGTTGAGACATCAGTGTTGCTACCTATGATGTGGAACGCGCTGATGGCAACACCAGACTTCGATAAACGTGACTTTAGCCATTTTGAGCTGGCCATATACGGCATGGCTCCAATGAGCCAACAGAATAGACAGCAAATTCGTGATGCGTTTGGCTGTAAAATCCACTTAGGCAGCGGTCAAACAGAATTTAGCCCAGTGTCGTGCCTGTTCAAAGACGGCAGCAGCACTGAATTTGAAGAAGGGAACTATTGGGGTGTGCCACTTTGCTTCACCGAGCAAGCCGTTATAGATGAGAACGGAAATGAAGTGGCGCAAGGTGAAGTGGGTGAAATTGTATGGCGCGGCCCGCAAGTGATGAACGGTTATTTCAAAAACCCGACAGCAAGCGAGTCGGCGTACAAGTATGGTTGGCATCATACAGGCGATCTGGGCTTTATTGATGCCGAAGGCCAACTTATGTTTATCGACAGAGTAAAAGACACCATAAAATCGGGCGGTGAGAATGTATCATCACAAAAAGTAGAGCAGACACTGTGCTTGCTACCTGAAGTAGATGCTGCTGCAGCCATTGGCGTGCCCCACCCGCACTGGGGAGAAGCAGTATGCGTTTGTGTTGTTGGAGCCAACTTAGACGAAGAAGCGTTGCCTGCTATAGTCGCATTTTGCAAAACCAAGCTAGGCAAATTTGAAGTACCAAAACAGATTTTTATTTGCGAATCGTTGCCGATGACTAGCACAGGGAAAGTACGCAAAGTCGAACTACGTGAACAGTACAGAGAATTTTTCCAAAAAGAAGCGCTACATTCGTAGCGCTTAATTTAAAAAAACTGCGAACCCAACCTCCCCTTGCTCCGTCTTTATGTAAAAAGATAAGGGCATTCAATGTTAATACCTCTACTATTACTGATACTGACCTTTCTAATTGGTGTACTTGAGATTGTTATAAACCAATGACAAATGCAGACATAGAGCTACTGGTTATCGAGCTTCAATTTGGCAATCGAATAGCCCTTGGCACGCTCTATCAACACTTTCACATCGCCATGCGCAAGTACGCAGTATTGCGGGTAAAAGATGCCATGGTTGCTGACGACCTTGTGCAAAATGTGTGGTGTAAAGTAGCCAAGCGCGTAACCAAGCTAAACGATGTATCGCTTTTTAAAAGCTGGCTTTACAAAGCGCTGCGTTGGGAAATTATCGACTGGTACAGGATATCGAGCAAAGAAGTGGTAATGGACAGTGATATACCAGAAAAAGCCATTGAACTGGTATACAACGAACCTTTATCACCGTTAAAGCAACTGTTTACGCTGCCAGCTAACGAACGTGACGTGGCAGAACTGTATTACCTAAACGATTTAAACACAAAAGAAATAAGCCTAGTGGCGGGCATTCCATTAGGCACAGTAAAGTCGCGCTTACACCGCGCTCGGGCTTTACTAAAGCAACGCATTTCAAATACGGAGTACGGTTATGACGACTAAATCAGACGATGATATTAAGCACTACCTAAAACAACAGTCGCAAGAGTTAGACAACATGTTAGGCGATGGCTTAACCGATTACTTAAAGCTGGGATTTGCCAGTAACTTCTCTGGCATTATGAAACTAGGCTATGCCATTGTAATAGCACTTACTGTGGCGCTGTTTTATTGTGGGTATCAGTTCTTCACTGCACCAGAAGTAAATCAAGTATTTTGGGGGGTACTGCTGATACTGAGCTTTAACGCACAGGTAGCCACTAAGCTTTGGATATTCATGCAAACTAATCGCAACATGCTTTCAAAAGAAATGCGCATGATAGAAGTACGACAGCGCGCATGGTTTGCGGCCCAAAACGCAAAAATGCATGAATAGCGGCATGGTTAGCCTGCATTGTTCTTGGTAATTGAAGGTGATAGTCTGAGCTTACTAAAAGGACTTGGTAAGTAATCTTATATGAAAAACCTTATTTGGATTGTGTGTGTCTTACTTGCGTTTACTGCAGGCTATTTTGTTAATCATTTTTCTTCTGAAACGCTTTCTTTGGATGCTCAGCCTCAAGCACCTATTTCAGCCCCAAAAGATGCTACTGACAACAATAGCTTTGTTACTTCCAATACAACCGCACTTACGCCATCGACAAATACTGTAGAAAGCGAAAACGACGTTCGAGCACCTACTACCGACGAAATTGCCCAACAGCTTAAGGCACTCATCGGTAGCAACCCTATGGCGCTTACCTTTTCTGAAATGGCTAACTTTTACAGTTTTGTAGGGGAATTATCTGAAGTGCAATTGTTGGCGGTTATTCAAGAGTTATCAAATACAGGTGTTAAAGAGAACCAATCAGCACTTATGATGTTGTTTAGTCGGTATACCGAAATTAACGCAGCCGCGGCCATCGACTTTGCCAAAACGGAAATAGGCGATGAACGGCTTCAAAGTGCCATGCTGAACATAAGCTTAATCAGTCTAGCCCAGCAGGACCCCTTAGCTTCTTATGAACACTTTATCAGGCTAACAGACGCACAACAGAACATAGCGAGGGCTAGCAACATGCACCTCACTGGTAGTTTGATGCCAATTTTCTCGAGCTTGGCAAAGCAAGATTTGTCGCTCGCGATTGATAAGTTGTACGAGCTAAACAAACTCGGACACAAACTTATGTTGCCAATGTGGGGACTAACTCAGAACCTTGAGTCGAAACAAGAGTTCGTTGATTTACTGACACTGACTAAATCTTTAGATAACCATGAAATTGAAGAAGGCATTATTAGTAATTGGACTAGGCATAACCCCGAGGAAGTGGGCGCCTGGCTTCTTGAAGATTATGATGGTGAACGCCTTGAGCAGCTAAAAGATAATTTTATTTTGACCTGGGCTTCGAACGACAGAGAGAAAAGTGGAAACTGGCTTATAGACAATACAGCGCCCGACAAGGTGCAAAGAAAAGTTGTCAACTTCCTGCGCTCTTGGGCTTGGGACGAACCTAAAGCCGCTATGCAATGGTTCTCTAAACAACCGAACGCGATTTACAACCAAAAAACGTTTGCGGAATTCATTAATGATGCAGCCTCTTCAAACCCTCAATTTGCCATGAACTACATGAGCTATCTTGATAGTAAAAAAGACCAACAGCGACTTTCAGAAACTATATATCAGGGTTTAAAACGTAGAAGTACTCAGCAGGCCAAGGACTTTTTGGAGCAATCGCCGTTTAAAGATGAAATTCTTGAATTTGATGAATACTTGAAAAAATCGCTATAAGATCGAACCGAACAAAGCTGCGAATTAGTAAACATTTTGACGAAGAATATTACCTACTATTCTGCCAATGCTTCTGAACTGGCAAGGCAATATAACAGCCTTCCGTTTGAAGCTGTCCATAAGGATTGGCTTAACGAAATTCCTAAAGACGGAATGGTGCTTGATGTAGGTGCGGGGTCAGGCCGTGATGCTCGCTACTTAGCAGCCAAAGGCCTTGGTGTGGTAGCCGTTGAACCGTCAAATGGCATTCGCGAACTTGCCCAGCAGTATACAGTTTCTAACCCCATTCATTGGATTGCTGACTCGCTACCAGAACTTACTGAAGTATTTAGGCTACAAACCAAGTTCGACCTTATTTTACTCAGTGCTGTGTGGATGCACATTGCACCATCGTCACGAGAACGCGCCTTTAGAAAGCTATCTTCACTATTAAAACCCAACGGCAAATTGATTATTTCTCTGCGCCACGGTATTTGTGACGATGAGCGCACCATGTACGACGTTTCGGCAGATGAGTTAGCGAAGTTTGCTAGCCAATTCGGCCTTACTTACCGACTGCTTACTAACGAACAAAGCGCAGATGTATTAGGGCGTGATGGTGTGACATGGCAAACGGTTATGCTTACTTTGCCAGATAATGGCACGGGCGCATTTCCACTTATTAGAAACATTGTAGTAAACGACAGTAAATCATCTACCTACAAGGTTGGCTTGCTTAGAGCGTTACTGAGGATAGCTGAAGGTCACCCAGGGGCCGTTATTGAACAAACCAGTGAACATGTTGTACTGCCTGTTGGGCTTGTTGCCCTTTACTGGTTAAAGCTTTACAAGCCCCTTGTTGATCAGTTTGGTATGCAGCAAAACAGCAACTCGAGTAAAGGGCTTGGATTCATAACAGAAAACGGCTGGGAGCGCTTTACTGGTTATTCAAGTAACGACTTTTATATCGGCGCACATTACACAGACAACGAAAGCGTGCAGGCACTGTATCAGGCGCTTAAGGATATAGCCTCAACCATCAAAACCATGCCAGCCAAATACACTACACTACCTGGCACGAAAGAAAGTGTATTTCACGTAGAGCTTAACAAAACTAAACGCCCCACAACTGACCTACGTTTAGACTTCAACTTCTTATCTTCACTGGGTAAGTTTTGTGTTCCGGTACATATTTGGGATTCGTTAACGCAATTTAGCGTATGGATAGAGCCTGCGTTAATCAATGAATGGTCTTCGTTGATGGCGGGTTACGGGCGCAACAAAGAACAGAAATTTACCAAGTTAGACTACTTAAATGCACTGAAATGGGAAGACCCTGAACGTACTACCGCAAAAATTCGCAAGCGAGTAAGTGAGCTAATGGCCAATGAACACGTTGCATGTTGTTGGTCTGGCAAAAAGCTGATAGCAAAAAATTACGCTATTGACCATGCCTTCCCCTTCGCGCGATGGCCCAACAACGACCTATGGAACCTGTTGCCTACCAAGGCCCAAATAAATGCCAAAAAGTCAGACAAGCTACCTACAGGCCTAAAGCTTTCAAGTTCTAGAGAACTGATAGTGCACTGGTGGAAACAAGGCTGGCAGCACGATAAAAATGAGTTTTTCAGCCAAGCAAATTTAGCACTGCCAAACCTTCGCCCAGATAACACAAACTTTGAAGATGTTTTTGAGGCATTTACGCTTCAACGCGATCGAATAAAAGCGTTGCAGCAGCTGGAGGACTGGTAGCAGTGATAGCGCGTCTTTTGCCTTACCAACTTAAGTATTCAGGTCGATCAACTCATGAAAAGCCTCAATCGCCTTTTCAAAAGATTCATCATGTTCAAAATAGAGTTTGCTTAAGCGGCTCTTTTTTATCTGATAGGCGTTGCTTGCGAACGCTAGCGCCTCTCGAAAACTCTCGAACTCTTGTTCAAATACCGTAAACGCTTGGTGTTGCGGTGCAGCAACGCGTGTAAAGCTGCCATTCACTTCATAGTCGAAGCCTGCAAAACGAACTCTTGAAAGGGTTTCTTTACCTAAACGCATACCGCCTTTAAGGCTTATTTGAAATGCGGCATCCATTTCTTCAATCTCATCTATGCTCCAATGGTTAAAAACCCTAATTGCTTTTGAGTATTTTTCTGACAAGAGCCTTTTTAAAACACTTACTCTGTGTTCCAAAGTACCGTTGTTTTGGTTTTTCAGAAGGTCACAACATTCATTACACGCTGGAACTGAAATAAAGTCCGCCACTTTGCTACCTTCGCGCCAGTCGTGAATAAATTTAATCGGTGGAATAAAGTCGTTTTGAGCCGACTCGCAGCCACAATAGAAGCAGAGGTGGAAATCTGCCGAATGCACCGCGCGCAGCGGTGAGTAGTACTTTTCATAATTCATATGTGTTGCCTTTAAAGTGGCACAAAAGATAGGTGCCACTTAATGCGCCCACTATTCTTCAATTTGAATACTGAACTCTGGCATTGCTTGAATTACTTTTTTCACTGTGCAGCTATTTGCGGCAGCTAAAAGAGGCTTTTTATATTTTTCGGGAAAGCCTTCAGGCAAGGTAACTTTAATAGAAAACGCTTTATGGTATTTATCTTCACCAATCGTACTGTGCTCTTGGGTTAAACTTATACCGTCTGTGCTTATGTCTCTAGCCTCACAGAATTTGCGAATATAAAACGCCGCACATAACGGCATGCTAGCTAAGAAGTAATCGAACGGTTCAGGATAAGCCTCTTCGCCCCCAGCAGATACACTTTGATCGCTTATAATTTGATGCTTACCAAAACTCGCCTGCAACTTTTGACCTTCTAGAAGTGCGATATCAATTTTCATCTCTGCGTCCTTATATTCAATTAACGTTATAAACAATACATTCATCCTAAGTGAAGTACCATCTGGCGTTAATATTATTTATGAAAGTCTATTGTCTTGGTTAGGTGGAAAGCCACATGCTATTTATAGTTTACTTTTCTTTTAGCGCTGACATCTCAACAACTTTTATAATTGCTTGCGCTACTGCCTCCGGTGCTTCTATGTGCACCGAGTGCCCCCACTTGTTTGAGCGAATATGCTGTCCAGTTTCCACCTGCTGAAATAGTGCATTGTGTAATTGTAGCCAAAGCGCTTTGCCTTTTTGAGTTTCCTCAATAAACATCGGCTTTTCATATATTTTTGTTGAAGTGAAAAGAATAGTCGGAAGCGCGGCGGGTAATGGAATTAAAGCTTCTTGAACCTGATCTAGTGTGTCAGTTAACCGCTGATACTGCGCCTGAAGATGAGGTGGCATATACTTCGCGATAACAAGGTCATCAGCAACAACGCGCTCCTCGTCTAATGCTTTGAAACGCAATCGATGTACTAACGTCGTCGGCTCAATAAGCACCATACCATCAATTTCTGACACGCTGTTTTTTAATGTTTGCGTTGCAACCAAGCCACCATAGGAATGCCCTACCACAATCACATTTCCGTTTTGGCTAGCTTGTTTTATTCTTTTTTGCATTGCAGCTACATCCTGAGCCAATGTTGTTGGTTCAGCATCGGGCGTCATCAAGCTACTTCGGGTCTCGTTTATGACTTTTACGTTATTGGGTAGCAGCGCTATCACAGGGTCCCACACTTGACCTTTGGTTCCAAAGCCTGCCTCAAAAATAACGGTGGTATCAGCAGCCATTGATACTGCTACTTGAAAGAAACAGAGAATAATTGTGACTAGTTTCATTAAACGCATTGCTAGTTCCTTATGATATAGAAGCGAATTTGCAATAACGTTAACAGTGGCAGGGTGAATTTAGCGTCAATATTTCTTCATAAGGCTTGCGGGGAAAACGGCTACACATTCTCACAGCTTGCTATCAATTCGCTTCCATTCTTCTCGGAGTAATGAGTACATCTCTAAGTCTACAAGATTACCTTTAAACCATCTTCCCTGCCTAAGCGTGCCTTCATAAACGAAGCCTTGTTTTTTGAGTATGGCTGACGACACTACGTTTTCGCATACTGTAACCGCTTGAAGCCGGTTGAAGTGTGTAGACTCAAAGAAAAATTGCGTAAACAAGCAAAGTGCCTTTTTTGCATAGCCTTTTTGTCTGTGGCCAGCGAAAATGCGGTAGTAAACTTCTCTTCCGTTCATGTAATGCGCGGTTTTAAAGCTTCCAATTTCACCCACGATATTGTGCTGATTATCTTCAATAACCAGCCTGCCACAACTGTCTTGCCAAAATCCATTTTGGTCAAATGTGTCATAAAATTCACTTTCAGAAACAAGCGACACTGGCATAAATTCACCTGCATTACTGAAGTCTTGGCTTAAGGCGTAAAGCAAGGGTAAATCCTGTCTACGTACTGTTCTTATGGCTATATTTTCTGACGCTATCATAATTTATTGTTTACTTGGTGCAGCAGCACTGCCCGCTAAAATGCCACCGTCTACGTTAAGCTCGATACCCGTAACATATTGAGACTCGTCGCTGGCTAAATAGAGTGCAGCATAGGCCACATCTTCGGGCTCACCCATTCTGCCGATGGGGATATCTGCAGCAATACTTTCAATTGCCTTGGCGCGATCATCTCCCTGTGGAAGCATTGCCTCCCACATAGGCGTTAGTATTGCTCCTGGATGTATTGAATTACAACGAATTGGATAAGATTGCTGCGCGCAATAAAGTGCTACTGATTTGGTATGATTGCGAACCGCCGCTTTGCTAGACGCGTAAGCGGCCGCACCAGGAATACCGACCAATCCAGAACGAGATGATATGTTAACTATGCTTGCTCTGACTGCTGATTTCATAAGGCTTATAGCGTGCTTACACCCCAGCATAACGCCATCCAGATTAGTGCTATGTACTTTACGCCAAGTATCCATACTGACGTGTTCAGGATCAAAAGGCCCAGATGCCTCCATAAACCCTGTAATGCCAGCGTTGTTAATAAGAATATCAAGGTGGCCATGCGCTTTTGCGATAGCCTGCATAGCGTCTATCCAATCTTGCTCGGAAGTAACATCTAAATACACGAACGAGGCATTAGCACCGATGGCCGCTGCCGCTAGCTGCCCTTTTTCACGTTCAATGTCGGATAGAATGACAAAGGCACCTTCCTTAGCGAAAACCTCTGCAATCGCTTTACCAATACCTTGTGCGGCCCCCGTTACTAGGGCGACTTTATTGTTTAACCTTGCCATTGTCTCTCCGAGGTAAGCTATCTTTTGTTTTCAACAATACTTCATTTAACACACGGTCATAGTTGGCTCTGGTATCCACAAGCGAGGTACAAGTGTTGTTTATGGAAAGCCAAACTCCTAGCGTATAGCGAGTTTTAAGTGTAGAGCATGGGAAGTGAAATTAGGGTGAAGCATTTAAAAATGGCACACCCGGCGCGATTCGAACGCGCGACCTTTGCCTCCGGAGGGCAACGCTCTATCCAGCTGAGCTACGGGTGCGTAGTTGATGTTTACAAAGATGAAAATACGCTAATAAACGTATCCTGCAAACGGGGCGTAATAATACTTAGGCCATGGGCTGTCATCAACTGATTTATTCAAAAGTCTTTTCGCGGCGCTTATCAGTTTGTTAAAAATCCTTACTTTTTATGGGTAATTAAGCGCAAATAGTTGTTCAGCTCTAATTTACCGTTATAATCTGGCCAGTTATATTTTAAACAAATTCATCATTGCCTGGAGACAGATGTGAAATTAAAGACTTGGTTAACTGTTGCTGCTACTGCGCTAACCGTTTTTGCAGCACAAGCACAAGAAATGAGTAACGATGAAATTGCTGAGCGCATTAAGCCAGCAGGTCAGGTTCACGTAGCAGGCGCAGCGGCAGCGGGTAACGCTGGTGCAGCAGGCGGTGCTAAGTCAGGTGAAGAAGTGTACAACTCTGCCTGTGTTGCATGTCACTCTGCTGGTGTACTAGGTGCGCCTAAACTACACGCTGCAGCTGATTGGCAGCCTCGCCTTGACGAGCGTGGCCTTGACGGCGTGTGGCAAAACGCGTTGAACGGTATTAACGCAATGCCTCCTCGTGGTACATGCGGCAACTGTTCAGACGACGAAATTAAAGCTGCAATTGAATATATGATCGAAGGTATCTAAACCTTTAATAATTCTTCAAATTGCTTGAAAAAGTAGCGTTTTCTCGACTAATCGGTTAATTTAACCGCTCGGGGAAACGTTCTTTTTATATTGGCGATAGGAATGTCATCAGATTCAACGCAATATGAGTTGACAGAAGAAGAACTGCGAGAGTTAATTCCGCAGCTTCAACAACTTACAGAAAAGTATAAGCGCGCTGAACGTGTTCAGAAAGCGCTTTTTGACATTTCTGAATTAGCCAGTTCTGTAAGTCACCTAAATCGCCTTTACACCGCTATTCATGAAATTATTGCTGATTTCATGAATGCAGATAACTTCTTTGTTGCCTTTTACGAACCCGAAAGTAATGTTGTCGACTTTGCCTACTTTGTAGACGAGTTTGACGAACAGGTCGTTAAGCAAATGCCCGCCGAGTCGTTAATGAACGGCATGACCGGTTACATTTTAAAAACCGGTGATCATCTATTTTATAAACGCGACGACGAACAAACCTTTGCCGAACAGCACGAAATTGAGCTTGTTGGTTCACAACCTTTTGAATTATTGGGCGTACCGCTTAAGCGTGGTAGTCAGGTAATTGGGGCCATGGTTGTGCAAACTTATGATGAAGGCGTGCACTACACCCAAGAAGACTTAGAAGTTCTGTTGTTCGTGTCACAGCACATTGTGACCACGGTTGACCGCGTGAAAAACCGCGAGCTTACCGAGCGTACTATCCGCGAACGTACGCGTCAGCTTCGTAAAATTAACGACGAGCTTCAAGAAGAAATTCTTGAGCGCCAAAAGGTTGAGTCGTTACAACAAGCACTGTTTGAAATATCAGAACTTGCCGCCAACCTAGAAGGCGACATGAACGCCTTTTACTCTAGCTTACATCAAATTCTAGAACGCCTTATCAGTGCGCCTAACTGCTACATTGCTATTTTAGATAAGGAACAAGAGCTGCTGTCGTTCCCGTATTTCAGCGATGTAATGCAAGAAAAGGTAGAAACCCGCCCATTGGGTTTAGGTCTTACTGAACTGGTACTGCGCTCAGGCCAAGCTGAGCTTATAAACCCGCCGCGCGTGTTGCAATTAGCCGAAGCGGGCGAGATTGATGTATCGGTTGCGCAAACTATGCTTAATAGCGCTAACTCGTGGTTGGGTTCGCCGCTTATTGTAGAGGGTGAGATTGCTGGCGTAATCGCAGTACAAACCTACGGTAAGCACGCTAAATATACGTCGCGCGACCAAGAGCTATTGCGCTTTGTATCGCATCAT
Source organism: Alteromonas sp. 009811495 (assembly GCF_028865455.1). Classification (NCBI taxonomy): domain Bacteria; kingdom Pseudomonadati; phylum Pseudomonadota; class Gammaproteobacteria; order Alteromonadales; family Alteromonadaceae; genus Alteromonas; species Alteromonas sp. 009811495. The sequence goes on along the minus strand of NZ_CP113972.1, from coordinate 81,030 downwards.
ATTGCGGTGGCCATGGAGCGTAAGCGCAACACCGAGTCGATGCAACGCTACAACATAGAACTGGAAGAGCGCGTTAAAGAGCGCACTGGCGAACTAAACCGTGCCAATAAATTTCTTAAGCAGCAAATTGAAGAGCGTAAAGAGATTGAGCTTAAGCTTATTCACGACGCTCACCACGACGCCCTAACCGACTTACCTAACCGCGCCATGTTTACCAGCCGCTTAGAATTGGCTATTGCCAGCAAGCAGCGCTATAACGAGAACATGTTTGCGGTACTGTTTATCGACCTAGACCGCTTTAAAGTGATTAACGACACGTTAGGGCACCACGCAGGCGATGAATTTTTAATTGAAGTTGCGCGCCGTATTGCCTTGTGTGTGCGCGGGCACGACTTATTGGCTCGCCTGGGTGGCGACGAATTTGTGGTGTTGCTCGATAACTTTGAAGATGCATCAGACGTTGAGGAAGTGGCAAGCCGTATTATTGCTTCTATCTCTGAGCCGTTTTTATTAGATGGCCGCGAAATGTATTCAGGGGCCAGCGTTGGCATTGCACATTTAGAAAGCTACTACCGCAGTGCCGATGAAGTCTTGCGCGACGCTGATGCTGCTATGTATCAAGCAAAAACCTTGGGGCGCGGCAGATTTGTGATGTTTGATAAGAGCATGCGCGATCGCCTGATTGAAGAGCTTGAACTTGAAAACGAGTTTAGGCGTGCGCTACGTGAAGAAGAGTTCGACTACTTTTTACAGCCTGTAATTGATTTGAAAGACAATTCGACACTGTATAAAGAAATGTATATTCGCTGGTCGCATCCTGCCTACGGCAAGATTGCACGTGAACAGTTTAGACAAGTCGCTGAACACAGCGGGCTGACCTTAGACTTAGATTTATTCCAGCTAACTAAAGCGTGCGAACTTTTAAATTACTACAAAGACACCGACGAAAGCATAAATAGAATTGCGGTGAATGTGTCGATTAATCACTTGCTGCAAGCGTCGATGGTTAACAAGATGATTGACGTTATTTCAGAATCTGGGGTTGTGCCTAGCCAGTTGGTGTTTGAGTTTGACGAGAACGACTTAAACCGTCGCTCACAGTTTATTCTACCTGCTATTAAAAAGCTTAAACGTGCAGGCGTTACTTTGGTGCTAGATAATTTTGGTAGCGGCTTGGCCTCGTTGAGCTATTTGTTCGCCTACCCGTTCGATTTCATTAAAATTGATCATCGCTTTGTGAAATCACTTCCCCGCTCGCAACGTAACCTTAAATTGATTCAGTCGGTTATGCTAATTTCAGAGCATCTGAAATTTCAGGTTATTGCCGAGGGCATCGACGCACAGGCTCAACTTGACGCGCTCAATGAGATTGAGTGCCGCTATGGTCAGGGCAAGGTGATCAAGCACGCCAAGGTGCTTGATATGGCGCTACTCGCAAGCTAATTAGATTTGCCAACCAGAAGTAAGTGAACACTTACACCAACCTGTAAATCGACTTATTTTTTGCCCAAAATATCACGCAAGTTCGCAATGCCTACCTGCGCTTTTTGCTGGCGCTCTTCTTTGGTGGCCTTTGGTTTTTGATTTTCCCACTGCACGTCATCAGGCGGTAGTTCGAACAAGAAACGGCTTGGCTCTGGCTGTATAACCTCACCAAACTGGCGGCGCTCTTTGGCAAGGCTAAAGATAAGTTCTCGCTGGGCACGCGTGATCCCCACATAGGCCAAGCGACGCTCTTCTTCTACGTTGTCTTCGTCTATGCTGCTTTGGTGTGGTAATAGGCCTTCTTCCATACCCACAAGAAATACAATAGGGAACTCCAAGCCTTTAGACGCGTGAAGGGTCATTAACTGTACTTGGTCCCCTTCCCCATCGTCTTCACCGCGCTCCATCATATCGCGCAGAATAAGGCGGTTAACCACTTCGGTAAGAGTCATTGGCTGGTCAAGGTCGTTACCCTCTAGCATGTCGTTTACCCAACCAAATAGGGTACTAACATTAGCCATAGCCATTTCAGCTGCTTTAGGGCTGGCGCTGGTTTCGTAAAGCCATTCTTCGTAGCCCATGGTGCGGATCATGGCGCGTACTGCATCTACCGTATTACCGCGCTCGGCGTTATCAGAAAGCTCAACTACCCAACGTGCAAAGCCTGACACCGAATGAAAGGCTTTATCTGGCAATACGCTATTTAAATTAGGGTGGGTAGCCGCTTCAAACATCGACACGCCTAAGCTATTGGCAAAATTACCCAGCTTTTCTAGTGTGGCTCGCCCTATTCCGCGCCCCGGCGTGTTAATAATGCGAAGCAATGCGTTGTCGTCGTCTTGGTTCACCAACAAGCGTAAGTACGCCATGATGTCTTTAACTTCAGCTCGGCCAAAGAACGACATACCGCCACTTATTTTGTAAGGAATGCGGTTACTCATTAGCAGTTTTTCGAAAATACGACTTTGGTGATTACCGCGGTACAAAATGGCGTAGTCTTTAAACTGCGTGCGGTTCATAAACTTATGTGCCAACAATTCAGCGACAACACGTTCGCCCTCGTGCTCTTCGTTTTTTGCCTCAATAACTTTTAGTGGCTCACCGTATTGCAGTTCAGAAAACAGGGTTTTGTCGAACAAGTGCGGGTTGTTCTGAATAAGAATGTTAGCGCAATGCAGAATACGCCCTGAGGAACGATAGTTTTGCTGAAGCTTTATTACGTTTAAGCGGGGAAAGTCTTGTTGCAGCAAATGCAGGTTCTGAGGTTTTGCGCCACGCCACGAATAAATTGACTGGTCGTCATCTCCTACCACAGTAAAACGCGCGCGCTCGCCTACCAGCAGCTTTACTAGCTCATACTGGCTGGTGTTTGTGTCTTGATATTCGTCCACCAGCAAGTAACGTATTTTGCTTTGCCATTTCGCCCGTACCTCTTCGTTGTGCTTAAGCAGCAACGTAGGCAATAAAATCAGGTCGTCAAAGTCTAGCGCGTTGTAAGCCTTTAAGTTGTCTTGATAGCGCTTGTAAGCCTCAGCAAACTCCCGCTCACCGGTGCTAGTTGCAGTCTTTAATAGTGCATCGGGCAAGATAAGGTCATTTTTCCAGTTTGAAATACAGCTTTGCAATAGCTGAAGCTGGTCTTTATCGCCGTCGATGGTGTCGGTTGTAAGGTCATTCAAAAGTGCTGTCGAGTCTTTATCATCAAATAAAGAAAAGCCGGGTTTTAAACCCAAGTCTTTCACATGGGCTTTAATGATGTTCAAGCCCAAGGTGTGAAAGGTAGAAACTTTTAGGCCTCGCGCTTCAGGCTTGCCTAAAGTTTGCGCTACACGCTCTTTCATTTCACGCGCGGCTTTATTGGTAAAAGTTACCGCAGCAATATAACGTGCTGGCATGTCGCAGTTTCGTACTAAATGGGCAATTTTGTTGGTAATTACACGGGTTTTACCACTACCTGCACCCGCAAGCACCAAGCATGGGCCTGACACAAAGGTTACTGCAGATTCTTGGGCTTCATTTAGTTTCATTCGAGTCCTACAACAACGTACAAAATGGTATGAGCACACTTTTCATTGCATGTCGTGCCGATACCGATAGAATAGCTTTCATAATTTGAGCTGCGCATTATAAGGGAATTCCATGTTGGATCCGAAGAAACTCGAAGATTTAGCGAAACAAATTGCTGATGCCATTCCACCTGGCGTTAAAAACATGGCTGAAGAAGCCGAAGGCAGAGTAAAGACAGTATTGCAGTCTCAGCTGTCGAAGCTAGACCTAGTCACTCGCGAAGAGTTTGATATTCAAAGCCAAGTACTTATTCGCACCCGCGAAAAGTTAGATGCCATGGAAGCAAGAATGGCAGAACTTGAAGCAAAACTAGCCGAAAAGTAATAACACATTTTGGATGATAAAAGCGCCTAAAAGGCGCTTTTTTGCGGAAAAATTTATCTGAAATGATCTGTTTTAACGCTCTCGTCTTTCAATTAGTGTACTTCACACCCTCACTAGACAAGAATTTCTAAGCCTTTTTGAGCAACTAAGTTAAGCAGTTTCAGAGAGGTTCCCCTAGGTCTTTTAGCGCCTTGCTCCCATTGCCTCACCGTAGATGGCGTAGTATTTAAATAAGCTGCAAAAACAGCTTGGCTCACACGCTCTTTCTCTCTAATTGCTTTTATTTTACTACCATCATACTGTTCTATTTTAGGCAAACATAATGCGTCAAACTGTTGCATAGTTTGGATATCCATTACGCCTGCATCACTCAAGTCTTTCGCCGTGTTGTGCACCACATCTAAAATACTGTCTTTCATGTCACTTCACCTCTTCAATACCGCCAGCTTCAATTGCTTGGCTTAGCTGCACATCGTTGTAACTCAGCAATTCTTTCGCTAAATGTTTTAATGCCTTAAGCTCGGTAGCATTGACGTTCGAGCGTACACGTTTGGCAAAACCGTATATGAAAAATACCTTATCTCCCGTTTTGAAAACCAGGATAGTTCTAAAGCCACCACGTTTACCTTGGTGTTGTGCAATGCGTTTTTTGAAAATATTGCCACCTAGGTCTGCGTCAACCAGCCCCGCGTTAATCTCTTCTATCGCGACTTTTAACGCTTCGTCCTTTAACCCGTATTTATTCGCCCACCTTGAGAACCACTTTGATTTGAATATGCGCATAGGATCCATCCCATGGAAAGTATAACACTTAGTGATACACCTTTCACTTGGTGAAGCACTCTGTTTTTGAAACATCAGAAATATGATCAGAAGGCTTGTGCTAGTTCACAAGCCTTTAATTATGCTAAAGCAGCTCGCTTTTGCTACCAAGGGGACATGAGTACAGTTTTAGAAGACTACGTACATTCAATAAACAACTCTTTAGCGTTAAACCGCTACGCCAAATAAAAATGCAGTGCCGTACCAAGGGTGATGGCTAAGCCAATATAGTGATTTTCGAGGAAGGCTTTGAAGCAGCCTTCTCGTTGCCTGCGTTTTATTAGCTGGTACTGACGTACACATAGCAACGCAGAAAATAGAATAGCGCCGTAATAGGGCCAAGTGGCGTCGATGGCGCAACCAATACACCACAGAATAATTAAGGCAATTGCTTGTAGTAGCATAACGATGCGCACATCGTTTTTGCCAAACAGTATCGCCGTTGACTTAACACCTATTTGAAGGTCGTCGTCACGGTCTACCATGGCGTACATAGTATCGTAGGCGACTGTCCATAAAAGGTTCGCAACAAATAACCACCACGCGTAAGCAGGCACCGTTTCTAGCACAGCCATAAAGGCCATGGGGATGGCCCAACCAAACGCTGCGCCAAGCACCACTTGAGGCAAATGAGTGTAGCGCTTCATAAAAGGGTAAGACGAGGCAAGCAACAACGCCACAACAGAAAGCGCAATGGTTTGCCAATTAAGAAACAGCACCAACACAAACGCCAACGCAATAAGACCTCCAAACAAGGTAAGTGCCTGTTTAGGCGTAACTTCACCTGTAGCCAAAGGGCGCGCTGCTGTACGCTTTACGCTACCGTCGACTTTTCTATCGGCGTAGTCATTTATTACGCAACCTGCCGAACGCATTACAACAACACCCGCAACAAAAATGACTAAAATGCTTAATGGCGGTAGCCCTTGCGCCGCCATAAGTAGCGCCCACATCGTAGGCCATAGCAAAAGGTAAATACCTACTGGTTTATCTAGTCGCATTAAGCGTGCGTATGCACCAAGGGTTGCTTTGCTCATAGTGATAACTCGTTACTGAAAGCATGTGTATAAGCCGGTGATTCCGGCAAGAAAACTTCCGCCACTATCATGCTTTGCCCCTCTAAGGTGAACATTGAACGGCGCCCCCATAGTGCTTGCGTTTTTCTATAACCAAGCGCGGTTGCATCAAGCGTACACACTTCAAACGCAGAGCGAATGAAACGTGCATCGTTAAACAACCGCTTGCCAAGAGGTTCACGACCTAGGTTTGATAGTTCTGCATCAATAATGGCCTGAGGAATAATAGAGCGAGCAAATACCCAAGGCTGTTCGTCACCACACAACAAAATTTCGCGCACTTGATACGACGTATTGCCATTACTGACCAGCATCGATAGCTCGTTTGGGTGTGGTATACGAGAGTCTTGCCCTAATAATTCAAGTGAAAAATGCTGGCACGACGACTGCACTCGCTCGGTTAACGAGCCAGTATCAAGTAACCAGTTTTTTAAGTTGGCATCAGATAGACTGATCCCCTCTGGGCGCTGCCAGTTAACCGCTAAGCCTACGGGATAAGAGGCGTTAAAACTCACGTGAAAAGCTCGTATTATTAATCTGTTAGTATGATACCACGTATAATGTATGTGTCAGCGACAATGACGCTAAAGCATAATTATGTAACCTATTCTCGTTAACGCTCACATTTTTTGTAGTGCTACTACTTTTGCAGTAGTGCGTTTAAGTGCAGTTTTGCTACACTACCAGTGATTTTATTTTTTTCTTTGGTCTTTTGGCTTTTACCATGCTTAAGTCTTTATTCGTACGTTGTTTTTTATTGAGTTGTTTTGTTTTAGGCGCTAGTGCACCTGCATTAGCACAGGATAAAGCAAGCTACGCTTATTTGGGTCTAGAGCCTGAAATTGTGACTAACTATATCAGTGATAGTTCGGCCAAGCTCGGTTATGTACGCGTGTCGGTAGAGCTTATGATCCACGATGTAAGCCAGCTTGAAATTGCTGAGCACCATTTGCCATTGCTGCGCGCCACCGCAATAGAAATTTTTGGTCAACAGCCCTCTGAGAAAGTTAAGTCGCTCACGGGCCGCGAAGATATTCGCCGCGCTATTTTGAAGGCGCTGCAAGATCATATGAAACAAGAAACTGGCGGCGAAGTGATTAAAAACGTAATTTTTACGAAATACTTGTATCAAGGCGCTTAAGCTAAAGTCGCTATAACGCTATTTTGAAGTACGCAGAAAAGCGAGCATTAGCTCGCTTTTTTTGACCCTAGGCTCAGTAACGCTGCAAGTAAACAGCCTGAGATAAGCCCCGCAGTATGAGCAGCGTTTGCCATGCTCACCCACAAGATATCGGCATAGCCTAATACCAGCCATACCAACATAAAGCCCACTATCGAGTTAGGTAGCGACAAGCCCCAATTCGGGCGTAGCCAACCAAGCCACCACACAAAACCCATAACGGCATACACAACCCCAGACAGGCCACCAAACAGGAACATATTATTGCTCATTGGCTCGCTAAATAATGCTTGGGCACCATTTGACACAACCGCTGACACCACAAACACTATCAACAACATGCTTAGCCCAAAGGTGCGCTCTATTTTAGCCCCAAGCATCGCCCACCACAGCAAATTAAACACAATATGCAGTATGGAAAAATGAATAAAAGCCGGGCCTAGCAGTCGCCACCATTCATGATTTTCGGCCAGCACTGAAAATGGCTGCATAAGTAAATGCTTGGCTATAGGAGCAAACAATCCCAGCAGCGAGAGCCCATAAATGACCGCACACAGCAGGAAAACTACTGTTGTGAAGGGAGCACTTTTGGCATCACTGATAATAGTAGCTGCTGAAAATCCACTTGGAGTGCGTGCCAAGCGCACGTTTTTGCCGTTATCCCAGGCGGCCTGCTGATACTTGGGATCGGTGGGATTATTTACAAAGTCTTGCGCTATTGCCTGCGCTCTTTCAGTGTGCTCGTCGTTAGCGAGTACAACAACAAACTCGTTGTTGTCGGTTGCGTTAGTGTGCTGCACTACATTGGCGGGAATTTGCTGGCTTGTTAAATAATTTGCAAGAAGATGCGCCGGACTTTGTTGATTGAAGGCGATTAATGGCTGACCCATGAATACGTGAAATCCCTAGACGGTCGTTGATTGAAATGAATATACCTTAAGGATTGTGTTCAAAACAAAAAAATAAAGGTGCGTAATGCACCTTTATTTACTTTTTATTCCGTCACTACCGGGTTGGCTAAGCGCCACGCTTCAAAGCCACCATCCATGCTGTACACGGTTTCAAAGCCTTGCTGTGCGATAACCTGTGCAGCCTGCTGACTGCTCACTCCGTGATAGCACACCACAACCACAGGCGTATCTTTCGGGGTTTGATCGATAAACGCTGCGAAATTGTCATTGTTTAACGGTGCTGCATTTGGCATGTGCCCATTAGCAAATGATTGGGGATCGCGGATATCAACAATGGCTACATCGCCTTGGAAATTCGCCACGTCTTGTACGCTAATGTGTGAAAATGCTGTCATTATTGCCAGTCCAAAATAACTTTGCCTGATTGTCCTGAGCCCATGGTATCAAACCCTTTCTGAAAGTCATCAATAGAAAAGGTGTGAGTGATAATAGGCGACAAATCAAGACCACTTTGTAGCAAACTTGCCATTTTGTACCAGGTTTCAAACATTTCGCGACCGTAGATACCTTTAATTACCAGCCCTTTAAAAATAACCTGATTCCAATCTACCGCTACGTCCTGCGGGGGAATACCCAACATAGCAATCTTACCGCCGTGATTCATCTTGTTTAGCATGTCACGGAATGCCACTGGCACACCTGACATTTCTAAGCCGACATCGAAGCCTTCCGTCATGCCTAATTCGTTCATCACGTCTTTTAAGTCTTCTTTGCTAACATCTACGGCGCGAGTTGCCCCCATTTTCTTCGCCAATTCTAGACGATAGGGGTTAATATCGGTCACGACAACATGGCGAGCACCTACGTGTTTTGCTACCGCCGCAGCCATTATACCGATAGGGCCTGCACCAGTAATAAGAACGTCCTCGCCGACTAAGTCGAAGCTCAGCGCAGTATGAACAGCGTTGCCAAACGGGTCGAAGATAGAAGCAAGGTCGTCGCTAATATTGTCTGGAATTTTAAACGCGTTAAACGCGGGTATAACCAGGTATTCAGCAAAGGCGCCCGGACGGTTTACCCCGACGCCTTCAGTATTACGGCACAAATGACGGCGCCCAGCGCGACAGTTTCGGCAATGGCCACACGTAATGTGTCCTTCGCCCGACACACGGTCACCCACGTTGAAGCCTTTTACTTCTTCACCCATGCCAACCACTTCACCTACGTACTCATGCCCTACCACCATAGGCACTGGGATTGTGTTTTGTGACCACTCATCCCAGTTATAAATGTGCATGTCAGTACCGCAAATTGCCGTTTTGCGAATTTTAATGAGTAGGTCGTTGTGGCCCACTTCAGGCTTTGGCGTGTCTTGAAGCCAAATGCCTTTCTCTGCTTTCGCTTTAACTAACGACTTCATGAAATTACTCCCATTTCACGACCTACTTCAATAAACGCGTCGACTGCTTTATCAACGTGTTCTAGGCTGTGACCTGCTGACATTTGAGTACGAATACGCGCCTGACCTTTCGGTACAACTGGGTACGAGAAGCCAATAACGTAAATACCTTTCTCAAGCAGTTTGTCAGCCATGTCACTGGCTAAGCGAGCGTCACCTAACATAACAGGAATAATAGCGTGATCTTTACCTGCAAGTGTAAAGCCGGCTTCTTCCATACGCGTGCGGAAATGGTTTGCATTACGCCATAGTTGAGCACGAAGCGCGTCGCCCTCTTTCATCATTTCGAACACTTTAATTGATGCAGATACAATGGGTGGCGCAACAGAGTTTGAGAACAAGTAAGGGCGCGAACGCTGACGTAGCCATTCAACGACTTCTTTTTTGCCCGAAGTATAACCACCAGACGCACCGCCTAGGGCTTTACCTAATGTACCTGTAATGATGTCAACACGGCCCATTACACCGCAGTACTCATGGCTACCACGACCATTTTCACCCAAGAAACCCGTAGCGTGACAATCGTCTACCATTACCATGGCATCGTATTTGTCCGCTAAATCACAAATTGACGCTAGGTCGGCAATAACGCCGTCCATTGAGAAAACACCGTCTGTTGCGATAAGTTTAAAGCGAGCGCCATCGGCATCAGCTTGTTTAAGCTGCTCTTCTAATGCGGCCATGTCGTTATTGGCATAGCGATAACGTTTTGCTTTACACAAACGCACGCCATCGATAATGCTGGCGTGATTTAGCGCGTCAGAAATAATGGCATCTTCTGGGCCAAGTAACGTTTCAAACAAACCGCCGTTTGCGTCGAAGCACGATGGGTAAAGAATGGTATCTTCTGTGCCTAGAAAGTCACTAATAGCACTTTCTAGTTGCTTGTGAATGTCTTGAGTGCCGCAGATAAAGCGTACCGATGCTACACCAAAGCCATGGCTATCTAAGCCTTGTTTTGCGGCGTCGATTAAGCTGTCGTTGTTTGCTAATCCAAGGTAGTTGTTGGCACAAAAGTTAATTACGTGTTCGCCATTAGCTACGCCGATGTCAGCTTGTTGCTGAGACGTAATTACACGTTCTTTTTTGTACAAACCATCTTGTTTGGTGGCTTCAATTTGCGATTGCAAATGAGAAATAAATGCCGCAGACATGCCATTCTCCGAGTGTAGGTATATATAAAACCGCTAGTTTAATGAAAGCAGCCTTATGGGTACACACTCTTGCGCTGTATTTAACGCCTTAAACGACAAACTTTGTAAATTATTTAGCACACCATCACCTCTTTTAAGGCAATGGTGTGCTTTTTATTGAGTACCTAGGCTGACTCTTTCCAAAAACCCAGTGACACTTTGTCGTGAAGTACGTCCCAAATAGCAGATTCAGGAATAGGTTTACTGATTAAGTAGCCTTGCCCAATATGGCAATCGAAATGACACAAGAGCTCGTATTGCTCACCAGACTCGATCCCTTCAGCAACGACTTCCATCCCCATGTTACTCACCATCGCGATAGTGGAATGCACAATATTTCTGTCGTCGGCACTGTTGGCAATATTGGCAACAAAAGAGCGGTCAATTTTAATGAAATCCGCTGGTAGCGCTTTTAAGTAGCTCAGCGAAGAATAGCCCGTTCCGAAGTCATCAATAGCAATCATACAACCCATGTCGCGAATAGTGCGCATAATGCCTGTTGCTCTGTCTATGTCAGACACCAGTACGGTTTCTGTGAGCTCTAGGCACACTTGCTCTGGTGCAATTTCGTTCTGAATAATTTGCTGTTGTAGAAACTCAGGCAAACTAGGGTCAAGAAATTGCCCAGCCGACAAGTTAATGGCTAACTTAAGATCGCGGTATCCGTTGTTTTTAAGCTCTCGAATGATGTTGGTTGACCGTGTAACAACCCAATAATCGAGCTCTAACATAAAAGAAGTGTTTTCAAGCAGCGGAATGAAATCAGCAGGTGATATATCACCCTTGGTAGGATGAGCCCAGCGCAGCAATGCTTCAAAACCCACTAACTTACCGGTATGCATTTCGACTTGAGGCTGTAGCGCCAAAGAGAACTGATTGTCGCGTAAGGCTTCGCGCGCCTCCGATTCTAGTTCTACCTTTTGCATTACCTTTAAGTTCATGGTGGCATCGTACACCCGATACCCTGCACCTTTTTTCGCTTTTGCTTCATACATAGCAATGTCAGCGTGACGCAAAAGCTCTACTGGCGTAGCGCGAGCATGACTGGTGATTGCAATACCTATGCTAATAGAGACGTAAAAAGAGGTGCCGTCTACCTCGATGGGCTTATTGAACTCATCTATAAGTTTTTGCGCAACAATATCCACCTGCTTTTTGGTTTCAATGTTAGACAGCAATACCACAAATTCGTCACCACCAAAGCGCGACGCAATGTCTGTTTCGCGTATGGGTTTGGAAATACGCATAGCCGCGGCTTTTAGCAATTTATCTCCAACGTCGTGGCCGTGACTGTCGTTTACCTTCTTAAAGTCGTCCAAATCCATAAACATAAGTGCCACTATGCGGTCATCGCGCAGAGAACCAGCCAGTTGTTTCTCAATTTGAAACGTAAGCATATTGCGATTAGGCAACCCAGTGAGCACATCAAACATTGCCATTTTTTCTAATTTAGCAGTGTTAACCGCCATTTGGCCGTCGAAGCTTTCTAGTTGTCTAGCTAAGTTATTGGCGGCGTCTTCAACCACATCCAGTTCGTCAGTTAAGTTAAAAAACGGCTTTTTCCTGCGTTTTGCAGCAGAGGTGTAGAACTCGTTAAATTTGTGATCAGCCAGCATAGGCAAACGCTCACTTACGCCCAGAAGACGCGTGCGATACTGATTTAGAAATATATACAGCAATAATGAGAACACACAAAACAGCGCTATAGCACTTGAGATAACAATTACCTGATATTGCTTATTTTGCTGCACCATTGCTGTTATATCTTGCACAATGAGCAAGTAAGGATCATCGCCACTAGCATGGCTAAAGGGCAATAGGCTGACCAGCAATTGCTGACTACCCAATGGTACGTTCATACCTCGAATGATTAAATCATCCAATGACCAACCGGCGGGAAAAGCTAAGAGAAGATTGTTCAAATACTGCCTGTTTGCCGCAGACAATTGACTAGCAACCACTAATTGAGGATTGCCTAGAGGTGTATTTTTTTGTTGCACTATGGCCACTTTGTGTACATCTGTAGCGCGACTGAAAAGATACAGTAGCTCTCGCATAGAAGTAGACACCACAATAACAGGAATATTATCTGTACTGGCCATAACGGGAATAGAGATGTAGTGCGTGCACACTCTGGTACAAGAGAGTATTGAGCGGCTTTCGAATGACGCGCGAGTAGTACTCACAAGTTGAGACACTGCATCGCTAACCTTAATATTGTCTTTGTTAATTGCACCAGCTTGGTCAAACAGAAGCAGCTGCTCTACTTGAAAGTTAAGAATGAGATATTCACTTAAGCTGTTAAGCGTTGTGTGCAGTTCATCTAAATTGACATTGGTTGGATCGCTACGGTGGCTAATGATGTCAATCAGCGTAATCATACGGTTGTGTAGAATTTCCTCGAACAATTGCACCCGTCGTTGATGGCTAATTTGATTTTCACGTTGCTCCCGTAATACACGCGCATCTGACTCTTTGATAAGCACAGTAGAAATAACCACAGTAACGGTAAGTACCATGGCTAAAAGGATGACAATGGTCTTGGTGGTAAAAGAGACGCGAACGGTCATAGTCCTACCTTAGAACCAATACATCAATTGCACAGACCACATTTCCCACTCTTTTTGCGCATGAGATGCAACGTCTCGATTGAGTAAACTGACCACGCGCGTGGCGCCATCTACCCAGTGGTATTCTCCTTGAAGACGCCATTTAGGTGCGATGTCATAACGAAAACCCAATGTAATGGTATCTTGATAGCCAAAATAGGCGGGAATTGTGCCGCCAGACAGTGCCTCTAGTCTTTCGCCGTTCGGGTCTGATTCATCATTCACATAAGTGTCGTAACCCAAAAGACCGCTGAACTGACTGTTGAATAAGTAGCGAACCTGTATAAAGCCACCTTCTCCACGTCTTCTGTCAACAAAGTCAGGTGCAAATAAGCCTTCGCTATCTTGTATTTCTCTTACAAGTTCAGACGACACCTCCCAGTTTTCCGCAAAATATTGGGCCGATATCATCATTCTACGAATATTTGCGCTACCCGCTAAACGATTGTCCATATCTGCTGGAGAATAGGTGAAGTCAGAGTCTAATAAACTCGCGCCCACTTTCCACGCCATGGTTGCAGGCTGCCAGAACACACTTGCTTGGTGCACAAAATCTTGCTTGATAGTGCCTTTTGCTTCATCACCTAATAAAAAGTCACGCTGAGAGTCATTGATAGAAGAGCGGCCGTAACTCCAGTTAATTTCCCAAATATTATGCTTACCATAATGGGCAAAGCTAGCAAGCAGCCCATTGCTGCCAAGTGCAACATCGCGAAAACCATCGAAATAGACTGACTGCGGCAATACAGATGTATACCGGGTCTGCGGTACATCGCGCGTTACTGAGTAAAGCCAGTGGCGATTTTTAAAGCGACCCGCATGAATATTTGCTTGCCACCCGCCAATGAGGTTGGGCAACTTCCAGTCCACAAATAAGTAATCTAAACGCGTGCCCTGCTCGAAACGATTGCCACCATCGAGGTAATTTACTTGGCCAGCTATGGAAATGTTCTCTGCCAGTTGATAATAACCATTAAAACCTATTTCGGTGAGCTCACTGGTAATATCATTATCATCAGTAATGAAAGTACTGTCTTTCGACTGAGTAATACCTTGTGACAAGTAACCATGCCAAGAAAAGTTTGTATGATTTGCTTTTGCTGTCGCACTGACAAAACACAACGCGAATAACCATTTTAGTTTCATGATTCTTCCACCTCAACGCGTCGTAGATTGACTACCTCAGAAGTCTCTAAGTAGCCTATTGCGCCTTTTGTACTCTCAAGCGCTTCAATGAGTGCTTGATAAGAAGATACACGTACAGGGGTCACGCCTTGGCCTGAGTACGTAATTTGGTCCCAAAGGCGGGACAACTGATAAGGGAACATTTGTAGAACGTCTCGACAGAATTGTTTATGTAGTTCGTTATTGTCGTGCAGTACGAATACTGTGATTTTAGTGCCGTCGCTCCAGTATTGTCGATGGCCGGTGAATATCTGACGAAGATCAGTGCGATTTAGCTCAGTCACCGAAACACTCTCATTCACCATGACATAAAGCTCTGCGGCATCAGCCCGTGACACGCATGCAAAAAAGACAATACTGACAAGTATTGCTTTTGGTATGCGTTTATAGTCAAAAACCACAGACAGCCATCGCAAAGCGGGCTTTTTCATTTGGTAACGACTCCCTGTTATTTCAAAGGAACACTTCGCAATGCTAAGTGTAGATAGTAGTTGATACTTTTACCTTACAATTAAGTAAATTAACCTACAAATGGCACGATTTTTTGTTTCACCATCTCAACGGAAATTTTTTCCATTAAATCACTACCCTTGGCTCGGGTTCCCCACGCTAACTCTGTCCAAGGTTTACCCTTTTGATTTTCTACACACTCGTCATACACCGATACCACATTGTCTAAATTGTTGTATGGTCCAGTTCGACGGGGATTCGAATGTGCGTATAGCCCAATTACCGGTGTACCCACTGTAGTTGCCATATGTGCTGGGCCAGTGTCAGGCGCAATTACTAGCATAGCGTGCTGTAATAACATGAGTAATTGGTGCAAAGAGGTTTGCCCAGTGTAATCGAGAAGCTCGGTGCTAGCATGCGCTTTTATGGCATCTGCTGTTTCTCTATCTAGCTTTCCGGGGCCGCCGCACAGTATCACAGTCACGTCTTTTGATTGGATATAATCGGCTATACTTGCGTATCGTTCTGGTAACCAATTTCTTTCTGCTTTACTGGCCGCTGGTGAAATAACGACATATTTTCCTAGTGAGTTCGCTTGTTTTTCTCCCCATAGGTGATCGTCTTCAGATACAGGAATGGCCCAAGATGGCGTTAAAACTTTAGGTACACCCAAGGCATCAGCAAAGTCCATAAAGCCATCAAGCACATGGGCATGACGATTAGCTGCTATACGTTTGTTAGCGAATAACCAATGCAGCTCTTTACTGCGCGCCCAATCAAAGCCAATTCGTTGTTTCGCTTTTATTACCCGCGACGCCAAATTGGCGCGCAGTGCAACTTGCATCATGAGTAGCGCATCAAATGTTTCGCCCGCCACGGCCTGTTTTAGTGCTTCAACAGCGACTTTGCCCTGTGACTTATCAAACACAATAAAGCGGATATTTGGCATGAGCTTAAGCAGTTGATACTCAATCTTGCCAATAACCCACGTAATTTCAGCATCGGGCCACTGAGTTTGAATTCGAGTTACCATGGCAGCTGCGTGACAAACATCACCTATTGCCGATAAACGCATTAAACAAATCTTTTTTCCCACAGAAGCTCTCTCGTTGCTGAAAAACCAAAATAAATCATTAGAATGTGAAATTTACCATAAGTTGTGGGCAACATGGCGACAATACGACGAGACATAGGTGCAGGACACCACTTTATTTTCGACGATAGCTTGGTCAGTCAACCAAACGAAGATATGTTCACGCCACACTTTTGGCACCTAGAAAACAAAGTAACAGGGCAAGCAAAGGGCCGTGGTACGACCATTTTTATTGAACACGAGCACCAGCATTGGGTGCTGCGTCACTACATACGCGGCGGCCTTGTAGGTAAGTTGCTCAGTGACCAATATGTCTTTTTGGGTGTTGAACGTTCTCGTCCGTTTGAAGAGTTCAGGCTACTTGCGCATATGCGCGACAAAGGGCTTCGCGTACCAGCACCTGTTGCCGCCCGTATTCATCGTCGAGGGGTTATTTACCGCGGCGACTTGATTACGCAAACCATTCCAAACAGTCACGATTTGCATAGAATGCTATGTGAAAAGCCGCTTAACGAAAGTGACTGGCAAAATGTTGGAAAAGCCTTAGCTGAAATGCATAACTGTCAGGTTTATCATCACGACGCTAATATTCGCAATATTATGATGGATGATAAGCGTGATATTTGGCTTATCGACTTTGATCGCTGCCATTTTCGGTCCGGTGACAAGTGGAAGAAAGAAAACTTGGCTCGCCTACTTCGCTCATTGCATAAAGAGAAAGCCAAAAACCCTGTGTTTCACTGGCAAATTGAGCAATGGCAAAGCTGTATTGATGGTTACAACGCGGTAAGCAACACCGCAGTGTAATTGGTATATTCTGTCAATGTGTTACAGTAAAAACTCGTTGGCCTTCACTGTATTGTACTAACAAAAAGACTCAACCCTATGCATACCAGAGCACTTTATCCCGGCACTTTTGACCCTATTACTAACGGTCATGCAGATTTAATTGAACGTGCGTCTCAGCTATTTTCACATGTTATCGTGGCAATCGCCTCTAACCCCAGTAAAAAACCACTGTTCACGCTAGAAGAGCGTGTCGAGATGATAAAAAAGGTTACCGCTGACCTACCGAATGTTGAAGTCGTTGGCTTCACGGGCTTATTAGCGGATTTTGCTGATCAGCAAAATGCGACCATTCTTATTCGCGGGTTACGCGCGGTCTCAGACTTTGAATACGAGTTTCAACTTGCCAATATGAACCGTAGGCTAAACCCCAAACTCGAAAGCGTATTTCTTACTCCGGCTGAAGAAAATTCCTTTATCTCGTCGACATTAGTAAAAGAAGTCGCCCTTCACCGCGGTGCAGTTGACGGTTTTTGCCACCCAGTAGTAGAGCAAGCCCTTAAAGATAGATTGCACAAAAAAACGTAGATATGTGATTGGAAAGTAGCATCTTAAGCAATAACGACTTGCCAGATGCTACTTATCAGCGCTGGCACTGGGTGCAGAAAAAGGTATTACGCTGTCCAATTACCTTACTCTCTATGGCTTTTCCGCACACTTCACACGCTTCACCTTTGCGGCCATAAACATTTAAGTGCTGTGCAAAATAGCCAGGTTTACCATCGGTTTGGGCAAAATCTTTTAGCGTAGTACCACCTTGCTCAATAGCTTTTGCCAATACTTGCTTAATAGTTTGCGTAAGGCGCTTATAACGCTCTGCACTGATTTTGCCTGCAGGACGCCTAGGGTCGATACCTGCCAAAAATAAGGCTTCATTTGCGTAGATGTTGCCAACTCCAACCACAATAGCGTTGTCCATAATGAAGTTTTTCACTGGTCCCTTTCGATTTCTAGAAAGGGTAAATAAGCGTTTATCATCAAACTCATCAGTAAGAGGCTCTGGACCCAGATTTTCAAGCATACTGAGCGATGTATTGGGCGCTTGCCAAAGTAGTGCGCCGAAGCGCCTTGGATCGTTAAAACGCAAGCACTTGCCAGTCTCAAGTACAATATCTACATGGTCGTGTTTAATTACGGGAGTTTGCGCATCAATAACACGTAATTTTCCTGACATGCCCAGATGAAGGATCAAGGTGCCGACATCGGTTTCAATAAGCAGGTACTTCGCTCTACGTTTAACGGCATTGACAATATGGCCTTCAACACATGAAACTTCTTCTGGAATTGGCCAGCGCATCCTGCGCTCTCGCACAATAACGCGGCTAATTTTATTGCCAAGCAAATGAGGAGAAACGCCTAATCGGCTTACTTCGACTTCTGGTAATTCAGGCATTTATTGTATCCATGGAAGAAGTGTATTTAATTGCGCATTGGTAAGGGTGTACCAATTGTTATCAAATTTGACAACAGTGGGGCTTGTTTGAGGATAAAAGCCGTACACAAGCCCGTTAGTTTGGCCTGCAACCCAAACCACCACAACCAATGGCTGTGACGAAGATATTTGAGTAGGTACGCCCGAAATAGGCTCTAAGGCCGCTTGCTGCCACGCAGAGAATTGTTTATCTGGCGCGATGACTACGGTTTCAGCTCGTGTTCGCTGGCGCCACAGTTGCCCGCTGCGCTCAAGCGTATTTTCATCGTGCTCTATTTTTAACACGTAAGCGTCTTGGGGCAGCAAGCTTTGATATTGCGGTACATCTTGCTTTGGTAAAAAGCTATCTATATTGAACAACGCGATCATTAAAAGCATAGCTATGATCACAACATTGTTCATTGCGCGTTGAGATATTCTTGCCACCGATGCTCCTTAAGCAATTGTCATATCACGCTATAGTAAAGCCATAGTCGCACAGATGCCATGATGAGTTGATTACCTTTTTAGCGCCACCAAACGCTAAGATCGGATCAACAGGATCTTGGCGTAGGTAGTGCGATCCCATAACGCAAAAAACCCGGCAAAGGCCGGGTTTTCGTGGAGACAAAAGCAAGTGCTCTTTCTAAAAGGGCTTTACTTGATTTTTGCCTCTTTGAACATAACGTGCTTACGCACAACAGGATCAAACTTTTTGATCTCCATTTTGCCAGGCATGTTACGCTTGTTCTTATCAGTAGTGTAGAAGAAACCTGTACCTGCTGAAGAAACTAGTTTAATTTTATCACGCATTGTCGGCTTCCTTAGATTTTCTCACCACGGGCACGGATGTCAGTTAGTACTGAATCAATACCTTTCTTATCGATGATACGCATGCCTTTCGCAGACAAACGTAGTTTAACAAAACGGCTTTCGCTCTCAACCCAAAAACGGTGTGTTTGAAGGTTTGGTAAAAAGCGACGACGAGTCGCATTTCGTGCGTGTGAACGGTTATTACCAACCGTTGGACGCTTACCTGTTACTTGACATACTCTTGACATTGTATTTGTCTCCAGAACAACGATAACTGTCGCGTCAGTCAATCCCACCACTCAAACAGTCGTTGGGTCAAATGACGTATTACTATAAATTAGAGGGCGCATTTTATACAGCAAAGGCAGGATCATTTCAATAAGAAACTACAAAAAGGTTACTTTTTAGCTGTTTTATGCTTAAAAAACTGCCACCCTCGTCGCGATGGCGACATTATATACGTAACTGCGTTTTTATTTTAGCGACATTTTAAAAAATATTAGGTGCCGCTACACAAGGTCAGTACATGCGCAAAAAAAGGCTATACGTTTTAGCATAGCCTTTTTGCATAGTGCTTGTTAATCGAAGAACGGCGACCTAACTTCCGTTGCATCTATAAGTCGAATTGGTCGACGTAACATCTGACCACCGTCACGTGAAATCGGTACCCAAGGGAACAGTCCACGCCCTTTGGTAGGCTTTAGCAAGAACAGGTCTGTGGGTATCGAAATATAGAAACCTTTGGTAAAGCTTCCTTCACCATACTCTTCTGACGAGACATCGGTAAACGCGGCAAATGCCCCTACAATGATCCCGCTGTCGAAGCGTTTGGCGAAATCAATATTTACGCCCTTGTCTTTAGCAAGAAATTGCCCTGCACTCACACTAATTTGCGTATCGTGCAGGAATTCGGGCTTCCAGTATACGCTTGCATGCCCTGTAAAGGCTTCGTACTCTTCAGTACCAAGTTGGCTGTAAGGATCGCGCTGTTTTACATAGTTAAGATCTAAACCGTAAGCTACGCGACTGTCTACTGGGCGATACAGTATTTCACCACCAGCACCCGCAAACATAGTTTCTAAATAACCAGCGTATACTTGTCCAAAAACGTTCTCGCTTATATTGTCTTTGTACTGTAAAAATGCAGTGTCTAACCACACGTCGTTTTCAGATACATATTCACGAACACGTGTTCTTACACGGGGCAACGCGACCTCTTCGTTGTCTACCAGATAATTGAATTTATCGAAGTTATCAAGCAACGTAACACGCGCACTGCTTATAAATGCTAAGTTTTCATCAACTGCATATCCACCTGTTAGCAACAAACCCGTTTGATACAGGTAAAAATCTTCCGGATTACCGAAAGATTGCGTAAAGAAAAAGTCCGCACTATAAAACGCGCCTGTCGTATTCCTCGGATTGTACTCTTCAAGTTGCTCTTTATTAGGTGCTACGCGAAAGTAGGTGTCAGTAATATCTGCATCAACAGATTCATAGCGCGCAGCCGCAATAAAAGCCTCGGCATCAACCTGCGTATCCACCATTGGTATGCCGCCACTGTTATCAACAATATGGTATGTCTCAACGCTGTCTGGCAGTTCTGACGCAATTATACGACCAGTTCGTTCGATAGCCTCGTCCTGATCGCGATAAGAAAGCTGCGTACCGTAAAATGTTGCGCTGTCTTCTTCTATTTTGGCGTCAGATAATACAAAGCCACTTTCTCTAAGTAAGTCGCTGTAGAGGCGCGCTTTGTTAACATCATCAATACTTTTTGGCGTGTTACGCACGCGCAAGTTTCTAGGCTTCTCATCAAACTTAATTTGCGACGCCGTATTCATATTGAAACGATATGTAACACCAAATCCAACTGTATTACCACGCTGATAATTCAGGCTGAAATCAAGATCTTTATAGCGATATACCGCACCAATATTCCAACGCGAATCTTGCTCCAGACGCCCCGCTCTGTCGCGCGAATAGTCATTACCTTCAAGCTCGAGTTTAAGCGTAAGTGGCTCCCAAGGGGTTTGATACTCAATACCCCCAAAAAACGCCATCGTGCCCTTAAAAAACTGATCGTAGTCGACTTTTCCACCGCGACCAGAAAAACCTTCTGGGCGCTCACAGAAGCTATCTTTTAGCTTACAAAATGGGTTAGTAATGTCATCTGCAGTACCCATATAACCCCAACCTACACCAAGGTGGAAATCAAATGGACCTACTGATTTACTGGCATTCACATACTCGCTTTCAAAAAAGCCCGTTCCGCCAAAGTCACGAAAGCCCACGCTGATGTCAGGCAAGTAATAACTTTCTTTCCACAGTCTGAACTTAACGTCTAAACCTTTGTCCTTAAGAGTTTGATCACCACTGAATGAATCAACTTGACTGTATAACTGCGTACGCACGTCAGTATAGCGGGCAGTGGCTTCCATCCAGTCGTAAAGCTGAATATTTACGGACCAAAAGCGATATTCACCATTGTCAGTATAGTTAATAGCCATACCGCCTTCGTCACGCATTCGTGCCGTTGGAGTTTGGATAAGCCCATTGCCGCCTTGTACCATTTGAGAAGGCTTAACGCGGATTTGCGTATCGGCATGAGCAGCAGAGGACAACACGCTGCCTACCACTATAGCCAGCGCTGTTTTCTTTGAAATTAATGACACATTCATTGAGGAAGAACCCTGTGTACGGCTAACGCGGCAACGCGTTTGTTCAGTACTTTAAGCTTATTACTGAAAAGTTCTGGAGAAATCGGCACGTAAACCTGACTGCCAGGCATAAGCTGAGAAAAATCGAGATTCCAGTAGGCGATACCTCGCTCTTCTACATCGCCTTGCGGCGTGATGATATAGACATAACTTCTATCAGCATCTACCGCTTTTTTAACTGTATCGACCGCGGTATACACTGACGTATCACTTTGATGCTGATAAGCACCCGGCTTAATAACAGCCCCTGAAAAATGCACTACATTGGGTCGGCCATTTAAACGAATCCAATATTTACCTGGTTGAAACATTGGATTTTCTTCGAAAAACAAACGAGCTCGATTGTACGAAACCGGCATGTCGATACGCGTTGACACTGTCCATGTCGCCACCTGCTCGTATAAATTTTCAAGCGCGATAAAGGTGTCTGAATCACTGTCAAAACGCGTCATTAAGTCGCGAATTTCAATCAAGATGGCCGCTTTTTCGTCTTCTGCATGCGTATCAGTTAAATTGAATACGGCCGCAGTTGGCCAATACCAGTCGCCATTTTCTGCAATCAATGACAACACACTCGATAATCTAAGTGGGCGCTCAAACTGATACGTTTGTTTATTTAACATTACGCTAAGTGTGCTTTCTTGAGCAAAACTGCTAGTGGATAGTAAGGTTGTTAATACAGTACATGCAAAAACAAGTCGTCTAATCACTTCACTGCTCCTTGCTCTGTCATTTCACGCACAATACGGCTCAGATACACCATGTCGTAAGTGTCTCCTTCAGGGCTAAATTGTTGCGTAGATGCCAACAACTGCTTGGTCGATTTATGAAGATAGTAGGTGTTTTCCCATTCAAGGCCAGTGTCGATAAAAGGCGTATATTCAGGAAAAGAGACAGTCTCTACAATTTTTAACAATGGAATAGAGAAACCTAAATATTCTCGGGTGACTTCACCTTCAATACGCCATGATGAATTCACAGGCAAGCCGTAACCTACACCAGAAACATCGACTTTGCGCTGCCAGCTATACGATAAAACATCACTGGTACCAAGCGGATTATGTTGAAGGTTTCCTGTATAAAAAAGGTCGCTATCAAGGCCTTCCGTTTTCACTATAATACCGTGGTGCATAGTGAAAATAACGTTATCTCCGGATACCCAGCGATATTTATCGCCATCAATGTACGCAAGTGCCAACGATGCAGTATCTCTCTCACCTGCTTTTATTTGCATAAGATCCGCTTTGCTCGCAGCGATCTCTTCTATGGTGTAGGTTACTGATCTGTCTTTAAGCGCTAATTTAAGAGTGTTGTAGTATGCAGATGTCGTCGTGGAACAGCCAGAAAGAAGAATCAAAACTGACCCAGCCATAGCCAGTAAAAAATGTGATTTCATTGAAATGTGCCGACTAAAAGATAAATTTTCTACGAAAATAAAAAAGCCGCTAATAAAAGCGGCTTTTTCGAATACGCTATTTTTTACTGTACGGTCGGAGCGTAAGTAAATGTAACAGGCACAGTGATTGTGCTTGTCATAGTACCAGTACCAGTAACCGTTACTGTGTTAGTTGTGCCAACACATACGTCACCAGCTAGTTGGTCATCACCTTCACACACTAGTGTGTCTTCATCATCAACAACACGTGCATTTGCAGAGTTGTTGTTAGCGATACCAGCAACGATACCCGCTGCCACTACTGCTGTAGCAATTGTGCCGCCAGATACTGCACCAACACCACCAGCACCAGAGCCGCCTTCGCCTTCTTGTGCGTTTACACCTGCCGCCATAGTTGCGGCTGCAAATAATGCAATAATTGACTTCTTCATAACAGTCCTTTAAAAAAAAATAACCCACTAATATCCTATGCTAAATCATTTTCACCTATTTGACTAGATTCTAAGCGAAAAATGATTCAAGTTTCTTATCTTAGCAAGCCTCGTTGTGCGAATGAAACAGTTTCTTTGTCTCCAACCACAAAATGATCGAGCACTGGCACATCGATCGCTTTCATTGCGTCTTTGATCTCACCCGTCAACCGAATATCTGCATGGCTAGGTTCTGCAATGCCTGAGGGGTGATTGTGCACTAGGATCACAGCGGCTGCATTGTCGATCATCACTTGTTTGATCAATTCTCTGGGGTAAACCGCAGCACTATTGATCGTGCCATTAAACATAGTGCGAAATGCGATAAGTTGATGCTGACTGTCTAACATCAGTAAAGCGAACTTCTCTTGTTCACAATCTCTTAATTTTGCTTGTAAATAACGCTTTGTATCATCCACATTATTAAAGACATCCTGCCGTTTTAATTGAATTTCTAGATTTCTTCTAAAAAGCTCAAAGCCCGCTTGAAACTGCGCATATTTGCATGGTCCTAACCCTGCTATATCTGAAAACTGTGTGAGTGACGCGGTAACCACACCGCGCAGATCGTTGAGTTTGTGCAACAAGTCATGTGCAACTGCCAACGCCGACTTACCTTTTATTCCTTTCCCTAAAAGAACAGCAATAAGCTCAGCATCGCTTAGGCTGTTTACGCCTTGTTCAAGTAGCTTTTCTCTGGGCCGCTCACTTTTGGGCCATACCTTTATTGACATTATGTGTAATACCACAGTATTTAACGTGATGAGTGTTATAAAAGAAATACGTAGCTGTAACGACTGTATTAAAGACGGGTTTCGCCACAAAATCGTCTTTGTAGCTTTGGTTCAGCTATCCGATTTTTATCGAGCATGGTAGGCTAAAGCTAATTTGTGAAATGACCATTTACTATGTCAATTGCCAATAAAAATATCCTACTTGGTGTTACAGGCGGTATTGCTGCCTACAAGGCACCTGATCTTGTGAGAAAATTAACAGCGCTTGGCGCTAATGTACGCGTTGTATTAACCGACTCAGCTGCAGAGTTTGTCAGTCCGTTGTCATTACAGGCTGTTTCGGGCAACCCTGTTCATCAACATTTATTAGACCCTGCAGCAGAAGCAGCGATGGGCCATATAGAATTGGCAAAATGGGCCGATATATTGGTTATTGCACCTGCCACTGCGAATACGTTAGCCAAACTGGCTCATGGTATGGCTGATGATTTACTGACCACACTGTATCTTGCAACGACTGCCCGCGTTTTCATTGCGCCAGCTATGAACCAACAAATGTGGAAAGCACCCGCAACGCAGTCAAATTTGAGTTTACTAGCAAGTCGGGATACCTATTTTATTGGTCCTGCCAGCGGTGAACAGGCATGTGGTGATATAGGTGCGGGTAGAATGGTTGAGCCTATTGATATTGCCAATGAAATAGCGCAGGCTTTTCAAGTGGCAAACGAACTCACTGTTTTGCTCGACACACTTAGCGATAAACGTATCACTATCACCGCAGGCCCTACACGTGAACCGCTTGACCCCGTTCGCTACATTTCTAACCACAGTTCTGGAAAAATGGGATTTGCTATTGCACAGGCTGCTGCACAAGCAGGTGCAAACGTTACTTTAGTCGCGGGGCCAGTGTCCCTGCCGACACCAAATGGGTGTGAACGTGTGGATGTTACAAGTGCACAAGAGATGTTAGATGCTTGTCTGTCACTTGTACCGACAACTGATATATTTATTAGCACTGCCGCAGTAGCGGATTACAGGGCAGCAAATGTAGCAGATAACAAAATTAAGAAAACAGGTGATGAGTTAACACTTACTTTTGTTAAAAACCCTGATATTCTAGCTACAGTTTCTGAGCGAAAAGATAGACCATTTTGTGTTGGCTTTGCCGCTGAAAGCCAAGATGTGGAAACCTATGCGCGTGCTAAGCTTGTTAAAAAGCAACTTAACATGATTGCGGCCAATGATATAACAGCAGAAGGTTTAGGGTTTAATAGCGATAAAAACGCATTACATGTTATTTGGCCTGAGGGTGACAAAAAGCTACCCGCCACCAGCAAGGACAACTTGGCTATGCAGTTATTGTCGCTAATTGCACAACAATATTCGGCCGTTCAGAAAAACTAACAGATACTTTCTAAGTGTCGATAATAACAATAATAAATACAACAAATTGGCATAAGCCAACTTAACATGGAGCCCGTGCGTATTACGTGCGGTTGCGGAGGAAATACAGTCGTCATGCCTGCTGTCAAAAAAACAAATCGCAGAGCGCAAATTCTGCAAGCACTTGCTGGAATGTTAGAAACCAGCCCAGGTCAACGAATAACTACTGCAAAACTAGCGGAAAAAGTTGGGGTTTCAGAGGCCGCACTATACCGTCACTTCCCTAGTAAGGCGAGAATGTTTGAAGGCCTTATTGAGTTTATTGAAGATACGTTGTTTACGCGAATCAATAAGATTGTAAACGAAGAAAAAGATTCACTAACACGCTGTCAGCTTATTTTGCATCTTATTTTAGGCTTTGCTGAAAAGAACCCTGGTATTACACGTATTTTGAACGGTGATGCATTAATGGGCGAGCAAGAGCGGTTACGTGCGCGTATTGCTAAACTTTTTGAGCGACTTGAGACTCAGTTAAAACAAGTATTGCGTGAACGAAAACTGCGTGAAGGTAAGACATTATCTGCCGATGAAGCGATTATAGCCAATATGCTTATTAGCTACACAGATGGACGCATTAATGCGTTTATTCGCAGTGGCTTTACTCGCAAACCCACTGAACAATTCAACGAGCAGTGGAATACATTTAAACAAATGTTTATTTAACACATTAGCATAGCCATTAAAGCCCGCTACAGGCGGTGCTTTAATGGTAGCTCATTATGCTTTTGGCAGCATCATCTTAAGCTTCAGTGTTGCTCTAAATAGTCCACTATACGCACCGAACTTTGCCCATCCGTTGGACCTACGTGATTTTCGGTATATTCCTTACGCTCTTTTTCAAACAGTGACTTATCGCGCATTTGTTTTGTCACGGCCTCTTTTAGTTCCGAAAAGTCGTTAATATGCATACCAATATTTTGGTAAATCACGTTGTCCTTGCCAAAGCGTTTCTCAAAGCGGTATTTAAAAATACCTCGGTATGACCATTTCAGTTTAAAGAAATTACATACGATTACAGGCTTAGCAAGTGCTACAAATTCAAATAGCGTGCTTGATGCTTCGCTGATGAGAATGTCCGCTTCCTTCATAAAAGGAAGCAATGAAATGTCTAATTCAGTTGCCACATAGGTATTGCTAAACTGCGACCACTTTTTCAGTTTTTTGCGCTGATTTTTGTAAGCTTCACGGGTATAAGTGAATGTGTGCGGTTTAATGAGTATGTTGAACTCGTTAAACTGACTAGGCCAATTATCGGGAAAACGCTCTAGTGAACTCGGATTGAACGTAGGCGCAAATAACAGCGTTGGTTTGTCTTTGTCGAGTCCAAGCTTGTTGTAATCTAACCCTGGTTCAGTCTGATTAAAAAGTGGGTCTAACTTAGAAAAGCCAACCTGCACAAATGTATCATTTGGGTACAGTTCTTTAATTTTAACAAGGCGCTCTTTTCCTTCAATAAACCTCACTGTCATAGGCGTACACGACTTGTGGTAGTAGCTAGGTTTAGGCCCAACGCCGTGGCCAAGTTGCGCCGTTTTACTAACGTTGTGAATTTCATCTAAGTACGAGAAAGAATTACCAAAGAATATCCAGTCTGGGGCGTCTTTTAAGTATAACTCTTTTGCCGCTTTTTCATCATCAACCCAGCAATATTCATAGGCAAGCGCAGACAATACCTGTTCAAATTTTTGCGCATCATTTTTGTTGCTATAACACACCAGTTTAATTTGGTGGCCCCGCTTGGCTAGTTCATCACAAATAGGAAGAAATTGGGGCAAGTAATAAACATTGACGGTATCAAACGCTATTTTCATAAAATTCTTTTTCTATCATTTCTATTAAGTAGTACCAAAAAACGTGTGTGACTGTGCGCAGCACATGGTTTGTATTACACTATGTCACCTGTCCATTAACGCAACGAGAGCTATGCTAAACGCCACCCTATCAAAATTCGGATATCCCGAGAGCCTTATTAAAACCTATGACTATTGGCACGTGCTATTAAGACCAGGTCAAGTAACGCTGGGGTCTTTGGTACTTGTTTGCAAAGAAGATGTCTTTCAATACTCAGATATTTCTGACGAAGCAGCGAAAGAACAAAAGCAAGTTGTTGCTGATATTGAAAGGGTACTTAAAAAGCGTTTCAACTTCAGCAAAATAAATTATTTAATGTTGATGATGGTCGATCCCATCGTTCATTTCCACGTTATTCCTCGATATGAGCATCCCGTCGGCTTCTGCGAGAAGCAGTTTGAAGACAAACACTGGCCAAAACCACCTGTTTTAAGTGATGTACTTGAGTTAGACGATGTCTATATCAATGAATTAAGGTCTACGCTGAAAGCAGATTTTGCTTTGATCAACGATGATGCCGTTGAAGTTGGCAAGAAATACCGAAGAATGTACACGTCAGGTTGCTTCGATATTTTCCATCAGGGTCACCTAAATATTCTTAAGAAAACCAAAGCGCTTTGTGACTACTTGATTGTGGGTGTCTCTACTGACGAGTTAATTGAAAAGTCTAAAGGCCGTCCCCCACTTATTCCATTTGAAGAGCGTATCTCTATTTTAGAGTCAAACCGATTTGTGGATGAGGTAATTCCGCAAATAGACAAAAACAAACAGAAAGTGGTTGATGAGTATAACATTGATGCTATTTCTGTCGGTTCAGATTGGAAAGGAAAATACCCAAGTGTGACATGCGATATGGTGTATTTCGACTATACGCCAAACGTAAGTTCAACTGTGTTAAAACGAAAACTCTAATCGAAAAATTGAGCTAGCAGTGCGCTGCTAGCTCATCATCACTTTACTTGCCGAATGTGTTTCCGAAGAAGTCGCCTTTATTCCACTGAGGCTTGTCTTCTTGGTTTGCCAATGTCCAACCAATTTGCGCATTTACCTTGGTAAAGGTCTCTGCAGCTTTCCAGTTAAACGGCTGGTGAATATCATCGCTAGGCTTGTGGTAATGTGTCGACAAGAACTGACCAAACACTTTGCTGCCATCTACGTTAGGATCTTTTGACTTTAGGCCCGGTACCATGAATACCGCAGGTACACCTTGTTTAACAAACGCGTAGTGATCTGAACGAGTAAACAACGCTTGTTCCGGCCATGGGTCTGGACTCAACTCAATATCTGCATTTGCTGCGGCTTTTTCTACTGACGCTTGAAGGTCGCTATGGTTAGCGCCAAAAGCAATTACGTCAGCAAATTCGTACGTCAAAATAGGCATATCCAAGTTTACGTTGGCCACCATTGACGTTACAGGTACTGTAGGGTTACGGGCGAAATAATCGGCTCCTAGTAAACCTTTTTCTTCACCAGTTACCGACACAAACAAGATTGAGCGCTTTGGCTTTTCTTTCATTTCACTGAACAAGCGTGCTGTTTCAAGCATAACTGACGTGCCTGACGCATTATCCATAGCACCGTTATTAATGTTGTCTTTCTTCACCGTTTTCGCAAAACCAATGTGGTCTGAGTGCGCAGAGAACACAACATATTCGTCTTTTAGTTTTGGATCAGAACCTTCTAAAATGCCCACAACGTTAGGGCTGGTGATCGTGTCGTGAGTGCTCTTTTTGCTGATATCTACAGAACCTTTAAGTGCAAAGCCTGTTGGTACTTTGTCTGCTTCAAGCAATGCATATACATCGTCTAGGCTTTTCTCAGCACCGTTAAATAGCTTACGTGCTGCGCCTTCACTCATGTAAGCACCGCCTTTTAGCTGCGCAAAACTATTAGCTGGATTACCGTCTTTGTCTAGCCATGCCATGCGCGGTGTATGAATGTAGTTCAGTCGACTCTGGTATGGACGTACTTTTTCGTTCTTAGGCGTAGTAATAGTGATCATACCGATAGCACCATTATCTACTGCATATTTTGACTTTTGGTAGCCAGATGCAAAGTGCGCGCCTTCCTCTGATGGGAAGCCACTTGGCTTACCTGCAAGCGCAACTACAATCTTACCTTCTACATCTAGGCCTTTGTAATCGTTATGTGATAATTCATCAGCAACGATACCGTAGCCAACGAATACCATCTCACCGTTAACGTGTGCATCAGTATTCAACAGGCTTGGGCCAGCCAAATATTCCTTGGGGTAGTCAAAGCTAATGGTTTCGCCATTTTGAGTCAGCGTAAACGACGGCGACTCTTGAATAAGATTTGCCTTTCTGAATGACACATTTTGAATATAGCCGTCAGTGCCCGCTGGCTTTAAGCCATATTTTGCAAACTCTGTGGCAATGTATAGCGCAGCAATTTCGTGGCCACGTGAACCTGTATCACGGCCTTCAAGTAAATCATCTGCTAAGAAGAACAAATGCGATTTGATGCGCTGCGTATCAGGGTTAAAGCTACTATCTGTCGATTCATGGTTGTGCGCTGTCGCGGCAAATGTCATTGCCGTCATTGCACCACCAATAAGGAGTTTTTTTATCATTTTAGTTTTACCAATTAATTATGTGATTATTTCACGTAAGTGGACTGCTCAACATGGTATCGCAGTTCATGACTGCAATGCTATTTTATGCCTGCGAGTATTGCATTTAACTTCACCATGCGTTTCCTACCGTTGCTCGTATTTTTGCCCCAGTGTAAAATTATGCTTTATACGTACGGCACTTTTTTTAGGATTTAAGAACAGCACATGTCTAAAGACGACACGCTATATCGCGTTCAATTTGTGAGTAATGGCGAGCGCTACGAATTGTATGTAAAAACCCTTATTCAAGGGGCACTGTTTGGTTTTATCGAAATTGGTGATTTTGTTTGGGATACCCATACCAGTGTTGTGGTAGATCCTAGCCACGAGCGCTTGAAATCAGAGTTTGCTGATGTCACCCAAACCTACGTACCAATGCATAATGTACTTCGCATTGACGCGGTGAAGAAAAAAGGTTCAGCCAAAATTACTAAATTAGAAAATAAATCTGATAAAGTAACCTCATTCCCTAGTCCAATTTATACACCAACGAAAGAGTAACCGCCGGGTCTAGCCGGTAAAGGTTACCGGAGACCCTTATGTATCGCTATGTGTTAGCAGCAATACTGTTAGTAAGCAGTATCAATCTGTCGGCTAAGCCTAACAATGATGAAAGCTTGTACCAACTATTAGATGAAATATGGCAATACGAGCTTTCTGTTTCTCCCTTACTAGCGTCGCGACAGGGTCATAGCGAACAAGCACATTTGCTGCCAGATATCTCGCCAAGCGCGTTAGCTACGCAGCATAAGCAGTGGCAAGCGTTTCAGAAGTCTTTAGCGCAATACAACCAAGATACCATTTCTAAAGACGCCTATATTGCACTTTTAATGCAGCAATATCGCCTTGCCAACTATGTAGATGAGTATACTTACCGTGCATATCTGGTTCCCATCAATTCAGAATATGGTTTTCATGGTGCAATGGCATCGCTACCTAACCTATCTACGTTTAAACGAGTAGAAGACTACAATGCGTATATTAGCCGCTTAAACGCCCTTCTCCCCTATTTTGAGCAACAAATGGCTTATATGAAGCAAGCACTTAAAGAGGGGTACACCCAACCTAAAGTGGTACTTGCTGGGTTTGAGGATTCCATCTCTTCTTATTTAGTGGACAAAGTAGAAGACAGTGGTTTTTACGCGCCTTTCACACGCTTTCCTGAGTACTTTTCAGAAGAAGAGAAAACAAACTTAACTAATCAAGGTCAACGCGCCATTAAAGAACGTGTTTTACCCGCCTACCAAGCCTTTTACGACTTTATGGTTGAGGACTATATTCCTAACGCAAGAGATGACATTGCTGCCAATACTTGGCCTGACGGTGTCGCGTATTACGCTAATAGAGCCAAACATTACACCACGACGGATATGAGCCCGCAGGACATTCACAACTTAGGCCTTGCTGAGGTGAAACGCATACGCAGCGAGATGCAGCAAATAGTGGACGAACTTGCTTTTGAGGGGGACATTAACGACTTTATCGCGTTTTTGCGTGAAGACCCTCAATTTTACGCCACCAGCGCAGAAGAATTATTAAAAGAAGCGTCGTTTATTGCTAAGAAGATGGACGCCAAGCTTCCTTCTCTTTTTGAATACTTACCTAGAACGCCATACGGCGTTGCACCTGTTCCAGATAGTATTGCACCTAAGTACACCACAGGTCGCTATATTCACCCTAGTCGCGATGATCAGCCAGGTTATTATTGGGTGAATACGTACGCGCTTGATAAACGTCCGCTTTACGCTTTACCTGCACTCACGTTGCACGAAGCCGTGCCGGGTCACCATTTGCAAATTTCACTTGCGGCAGAACTTGAAGATTTACCTATGGTGCGCCGCAATACGTATATTTCAGCGTTTGGTGAAGGCTGGGGACTGTATTCTGAGTTTTTGGGCATTGAAGCCGGCATTTATGAAGACCCTTATGATGACTTCGGCCGCTTAAGTTATGAGATGTGGCGAGCATGCCGTTTAGTTGTCGATACAGGTATGCACACGATGGGCTGGACGCGGCAACAAGCAGTTGATTACATGATGGAAAATACGGCATTATCAGAGCACAATGTGAATACGGAAATAGACCGCTATATCTCATGGCCTGCACAAGCGCTGTCATACAAGATTGGCGAAATTAAGATTAAAGCACTTCGCAAGAAAGCGGAAACGGCGCTTGGTGAGAATTTCGACGTACGTAAGTTTCACCGTGCAGTGCTAGAGAACGGTTCTGTTCCTTTGTTTATTTTAGAACAGCACATTAATACCTTTATAGAAGAACAAAAGGCTAATTAAGCATGATCGTTGCATTTAGTGTTATAGGATTACTTATCCTGCTGTTAATTTACTTTGTGCTTCGCGCGCAGAATCAACAAAAAGAACTCGCGCTATTGCGCCATTCTAATAAGCAATCAAACAACAAAGTTAACTATGCTTATCGAAACCTGGTGCTGGTGAACGATCTGTTGGAAAAGAACTTAGTGCTTCGCATTGAAAGTGCTTTTAAGAGCCGCCTTATTGACCAAAACCAGTACAATGTACTGCACATGCTCATGAGAAACTTTTCTAACATTGTTATGGGTTGCTGTGAAAAAGGGCTGTCGTTTGAAGAGTCTTTAAACAAGGCATTAAGCTACGAAGAATTGACACTTGAAGATGTGAAAGAAGTGGTTAAGGGCCTGCCAAGCAATGTACGTATGGCATGGTCAAAGAATACGTCAGATGGTTTTATCGCCTTTTGTCACGCCGTCACCTCTGCTATCTCTGGCACAACAAAGTCAGAAAAAAGCGACGCACCACAAGCGTAATCGCCCCCTTTACAGCGTTTTTATAAATGCTGTCTGCAATTTTTGCGGGCAGCATCCATCGATAGCTCAATCTCGATACTGCACTCACAATACTTAACTCTCTTACATTTAATTTTTCTGTTTTCCATACTTTTTAATAACTTAGAAAAGCACTACGACAGGTACTGCGAGTTTTTCTTGAAAAGGGTATTTGCTGCACTATAATACTGTATATAAATACAGTTCATTTTGAGTGCCATGCTAGAATCTTTATCAGAGCTTAACAAGCATCCGCATATATGGCGGGCCCGAGAGCAACATAAAGGCGAAACTAAATTTTCGCTTGGGTATGCTCGTCTTGATAAAGCCCTCAATGGTGGTGTTGCATCTACAGGCCTTATACGCATTGCCTCATGCACTGGTGTAGGAGAGCTCACATTATTTAAACAGGTTTTATGCCATCAGCGTACGCATAAAATGGTGGTATTTATTAACCCACCGGGTGTATTACAAACACCTTGGTTAGCAGAATTAGGGCTAGATCTTCAGCAGGTGTTGGTAGTTAACACACAAAACGAACAAGACTCCCTATGGGCAGCAGAGCAATGTTTAAAAAGCACCGCGTGTCACTGTGTTGTGCTGTGGAGTAATGCTGTTGATGCTAAAGCCGCAAGGCGTTTACAAGTAGCGGCTACGCACAATGACGCCCTATGTTTACTGTACACCGCATTAAATAAAAATGTCCTCGCTCAGCCACTCCCTATATCACTGGATATCGCATTACACCACCGTGCACAGCAATTGTCTGTGGATGTTCGCAAACAGCGTCATGGTTGGCCAGTTAACAGTATTGCCATTGATCATCGCTGGACACCGGATAATCACGCTATTAAATGGGCCATGGAACATAACAAACTGACAGGCCAAGCACTCCACTCGGTAAGCTAATTATGCTGTGGATGTATATTCATTGCTATCAACTGACGTTAGATGCGTACTTGCAGACTATTGGTCATGGCGAAAAGCCCCATGCGACGACTGCAAAAGGCACACTGCCTAACGAGAACGATAACCCTGTTGCGGTATATTGCAGTAAATCAAACCGTATTACGCAGGTTAATAAGACTGCGCATAATATGGGCATTGAAGTAAACCATGGGCTTGCACAAGCCGCAGCCCTATGCCCCCACATTCATATACTGCCTTTTGATGCTGAGAACGAGCGAGTTATGCTGTCGCAGCTTGCCCACCGGCTTTACCCTTTTGCTTCTGATATCGCGCTTGATGAACATTGTGGTTTGGCTATACGGCTAGATAACCTTACGCATTATTACGGGGGGCATAAGGCACTGTGGTCGACACTTTCTCGGGAACTGTCGTTATCTGGTACCACCTACCACTTTGCCACCGCCTGGACTATAGAAGCAGCCAAAGTACTGGCAAAGCACCAGGTAAACACATATTTAGACGCACACGATGATATCAAAAATGCATTGTCATCGTGCTCACTGCTACTGACTGAGTTAGCCCCTAAGGTGGTCGAGTCATTAACCAGAGTTGGCATTAAACACGTCCATCAGTTGCTGGCCATGCCCGTACACGAACTCGGCAGACGTTTTGATAATCGCACCATCACTTATTTAACCGCACTTCGAGGCGAAACCTTTCCCAAAGTCATACTATTTAGGCCACAGGCGTATTTTGATGATGTGGTACTGCTGCCTTTTGATATTGAAAACACGCAGCATCTGGTGCCTTTTATTACACAGCAACTTGAACACTTGTCGCATTATTTGCGCGCGCGTAATTTACACACGGCATGTATTCACGTGCATATCCATTTTCGAGAAGCGCCGATTACCGTTATAGACATTCGCGCCGCCATGCCACAATCATCGGTAAATAGTTGGCTTAGCTTACTCACATTAAAAATAGAAAATGTAATATTGCCAGAGCCCGCAACGGCGCTTTCGCTTAAGTGCGATCAATTTGAAGATATCGACACCGACAACAGCGACTTTTTCAGTAATCGCTTTAACGAGGTTGCGCAAAAGCAATTAATTGGGCGTTTAAATGCCAAGCTTGGAGAAGACAGTACTTTTCAACCTAAAGCGGCAGATAGTCATCAATTTGAGTATATGACAGTCAATGAGGCCTCTGCCCCACTTAATACCTACAGCAGTGACATTGCGCCCACGTTAACCTTTAAAAAGCCCAAACCCCTTACCCAGCCTACTCACGTGTGTTTTGGCCCTATTAGACTACACAGTGAATGGTGGCACGACATGCCTCATAAACGTGATTACTTTATTGCTCAAACAACACAAGGCATACGCATGCTCATTTTTAAAGATGAAGCCAGTCAATGGTGGGCACAAGGGCTTTTTTGTTAGTGCTTGTGCGTATTGCAATGAAGTAGAACGATGAAATACAGCGAGCTTTTTTGTCAAAGCCACTACAGCTTTTTATGTGGCGCTTCATCACCGGGTGAACTGGTTACTACAGCCTCATTTTTAGGCTATGACGCTATTGCCATCACTGACGAATGCTCAGTTGCAGGCGTAGTGCGCGCGTACGATGAAATTACACATCAGCGTTTGCCTATCAAGCTTATTGTGGGGAGTTATTTTGTTTTTGATGATTCCTTATCTTTTGTTCTATTGTGCCCCAATAAAGCTGCCTACAGCGAGCTATGCCGTATTATTACTAACGCAAGGCGCCGCTCAGAAAAAGGGGAATATCAGCTGGCCGAATGGGACCTGCGTACTATTAGGCACTGTAAATTTGTATGGCTTCCTCGAGGTAACAACACCCATGACACATATTGGGCAAAATGGTTACAAAAGCATTCCGCGATAGACGCCTATATTGGCGCACAGCGTTTACTTGATGGGCACGATCACCATAGATTTGCGCACTACAACACACTGCAGGCAACTTATCCGTTCCCTGTTATCGCTTGTACCGGTGTACTTATGCACCATGCAGACAGACTGCCACTACAACATGTTTTGCACGCAACGCACGCACACACCAGCGTGCATAAAATTGGCCGGAAGGCGCTGAGTAATGCCGAGCGAAGCCTACGCACTACTCACAAAATAAAAAAACTTTATCCAGAAAAATGGATAGCTAATACCAATGCTTTGGCAAGCTTATTTACCTTTTGTTTAAGTGAATTACGTTACCAATACCCAGCGGAGTTAGTTCCTGATGGATACACGCCAACCTCTTATTTGCGAGAGCGAGTAGAAGCGGGCATAAAAGTGCGCTTCCCCGAGGGGCTCAAACCCGACATACGGGCTATTATAGAAAAAGAGTTAACGCTTATTGCAGAGCAGGAATACGAGTACTTCTTCCTAACCATTTATGACATTGTACAGTTTGCCAAGCGCCAAGGTATTTTGTATCAAGGAAGGGGCTCGGCGGCTAATTCTGTCGTGTGTTATTGCTTAGAAATTACTGCCGTCGATCCAAGACAAATTAGCGTACTCTTCGAACGCTTCATTTCCAAAGAGCGCAACGAACCGCCCGACATAGATGTAGATTTTGAGCATCAGCGGCGTGAGGAAATTATTCAATACATTTACCAAAAGTATGGCAGAGAACGTACCGCAATAGCTGCAACCGTTATTTGCTATCGCTTTAAATCAGCGTTCAAAGACGTCGGTAAAGCACTAGGTTTTAGCGAGTCACAGCTAGACTTTGTCATCAAACAAATAAATCGCAGAGACAGCGTTATCCCGTGGAAATCGCAGCTTGCAAACCTTGGGTTAAACCCAGAAGACAACAAAGTACGTCAACTCATCACGCTAACCGAAGCGCTATTAGGTACACCTCGGCACTTATCACAACATGTGGGAGGCTTTGTTATCAGTGCCGGGCCTTTATATGACCTTGTACCGGTAGAAAACGCCGCAATGGAAGCGCGAACCATTATTCAATGGGACAAAGACGATATCGAAACCTTGGGATTACTCAAAGTCGATGTACTCGCACTCGGTATGCTAAGCGCAATTCGCCGTGCTTTTCAGCTTATTAATAAGCAGTATCCGCATGAAGTGAGTATTCCATTTATCACTAAACTTGGTGATGACAAACAAGTGTTCGACATGATTTGCAGGGCCGACACTGTTGGTGTGTTTCAAATTGAATCTCGCGCGCAGATGTCTATGCTTCCCCGTTTAAAACCACGACGTTACTATGACTTGGTGGTGCAAATCGCCATTGTTCGTCCGGGACCTATTCAAGGTGATATGGTGCATCCTTATCTTATTCGGCGTCATGGCAATGAAGTGATCACCTACCCATCTAAAGCGGTAGAAGGCGTGCTTTCTCGCACTATGGGCGTTCCCATATTTCAAGAGCAAGTTATTCAACTTGCCATGGTCGCTGCAGGTTTTAGTGGGGGTGAAGCTGATCAACTGCGCCGTGCCATGGCCAGTTGGAAAAAAGACGGCCGCATTTTTGAGTTCAAAGAAAAGCTGATTAAGGGCATGACAGATCGCGGCTATGAAAGCACCTTTGCACATAACTTGTTTGAACAAATTAAAGGGTTTGCAGGGTATGGCTTTCCCGAGTCTCATTCAGCCTCGTTTGCCGTATTAGCCTATGTATCATGCTGGTTAAAGTTCTATTTTCCTGTGGAGTTTTACGTGGCATTACTTAACAGCTGGCCTATGGGCTTCTACTCGCCCTCACAACTTG
Source organism: Alteromonas sp. 009811495 (assembly GCF_028865455.1). Classification (NCBI taxonomy): domain Bacteria; kingdom Pseudomonadati; phylum Pseudomonadota; class Gammaproteobacteria; order Alteromonadales; family Alteromonadaceae; genus Alteromonas; species Alteromonas sp. 009811495. The sequence continues at coordinate 43,368 of NZ_CP113972.1, read as the reverse complement.
TTCAGGACGCTAAACGACATGGCATTACTGTATTTGCACCTTGTGTAAACCAGTCAGATGTTGAACACACTTTGGTTATTAAAGGGCAAGAAAAACAACTTCAACTAGGATTAACCCTTATAAAAGGGTTAAGCGAAGAAGCCGCGCACGAACTGGTAAAGTTACGTCCAGCCAAGGGCTACAGCAGTATCAATCAAGTTCAACAACTTAGTCTAAAGCGCAACGAGTTAGAAGCACTTGCCAGTGCTGATGCACTACGCACATTATCAGGCGATCGCTACCAAACACGTTGGCGAATGATGGATACGCAAACCAGCCTGCCTCTTTTTGATGATCAAGAAGCATCAAGCACACTTACTGCACCGCCCTCTGAAGCTGAAAATTTGCTAGAGGACTACGCCGCTACCGGGCTTTCTGTAAATAATCACCCTATTGCACTGCTTAAGCAAAAACACAAACTGCACGATATCAGTTGGTCAGACACGCTTACCCACAAGAAAAACAAGTCGGTGGTAAAAGTATTAGGTGCCGTAACCGGCAGGCAGGCGCCAGGAACCGCAGCTGGCGTTACTTTTCTTACGTTAGAAGATGATAGGGGCAACATTAATATTGTAGTGTGGCAAGCGACTGCGCGAGCACAACAGCAAACGTTTTTGAAAGCCAAATTACTTCAAGTGAATGGTATAATAGAGTGCTCTAAAGAAGGTGTTATTCACGTTATCGCTGGAAAGCTAATTGATAGAACACCTTGGCTTGAAAACATTACTTTGCCTTCTCGAGACTTTCATTAGTGTTTACACCGTTACAGAGCTGGCATACCTTGTAAGAATAAACGGACGCCACGATAAGTAGGGGCATTGAGGAGTATTTTGACAAATTTCTTGAAGCGATTTATCACACTGCTATTTTGTTACACGCTAGGCACGAATGCACTTGCAGATAAATTTATTGTTGGCGCTCAAAATTTGGACTACTTTCCTCACTACGACTTTAGCTCGGAAATTGATAAAGGCGTAGGATGGGCAATATTGGAAGCTTTTTCTGAAGCTTCAGGGCACGAGTTTATCTATCTCAGTATGCCTATTCGCCGTCTTCAAATGGAGCTCCTAAAAGGAAATGTAGACTTTGTTTATCCCGATAATCAAGGCTGGTACAACAGCATTACATCTTCTAAGCAGAAATATTTTTCCCTACCGCTAACTTACGCATTAACAGGTACCATTGTTTCTACTAACAATGCAGGGAAAGGCATTGATGGGGTAAAACATTTAGCGATGCCGCTGGGCTTTACACCTGTTAACTGGCAGCAACGCATCGACAATGAACAAACTAAAATCACATGGGTAAAAGATTTAAAACAAGGATTTGCTTTACTCTACCAAGGACGTGTGGATGCATTAGACTTAGAGTACTTTGTTACACAGTACGCCAGCATCAATGCCTATCCGACAAATGCTTTTACCCTTGATTTAACATTGCCACATAATGAAATTCCATTTTCACTATCTACGCTTTCACACAGCGCAATCATACAAGAACTCAATGCATTTATTGCCTCAAACCCTGAATTAATTGATAGTATAAGACGCAAATACGGCATTACACCGTACTCTGAATTATCAAAACAGCTATTAAAGGAACAAGGGTTAAACCATGACGAGGTTTGGAAATAGCAATCGATTCACTGTTGGCTTATTTCTCCTTGTAATTCATTTAATTACTCCTCCTACAACTCATGCAGATAACTTTGTTGTAGGTACACAAGACATTGCATATCTCCCCTATTACAATTTCCCCTCTACACACGATAAGGGAGTTGGCTGGGCGATCCTAGAAGCATTTGCTAAGGAAAGCGGACATACTTTTGAGTATGTGGTTATGCCCATCAATAGACTTCAAATTGAACTAAACAAAGGTAATCTTGATTTTGTTTTTCCAGACAACCAGCGCTGGAACAAACATATTGACAGCGTTATGGGGAAAATTTATTCGAATGCGTTGATAGATAGTTTTGCCGTTACGCTTGTTAAAACAGAGAATATAAATCGTCCACTGTCGCACATTAAACGCCTCGCTATACCACAAGGCTTTACACCTGCTAAATGGACGGATTTGATCGCCACTAAACAAGTAAATGTAAACGAAGTAGAAAACGTGTATCAAGGACTTCGATATCTTCAGTCAGATACTGTTGACGCAATGGACGTTGAATACAACGTAGCAAAGCGCTATGAGGAACGATTTGCGCAACTAGGTCCTTTTACCGCTGACTTGACCTTGCCTCATAATTCAGTAGCGTTTTGCTTGTCATCTTTAAAACATCCAGCGCTAATCGAAGAGTTCAATACCTTTTTGAGTACACATAAAACACTTATTGAGGAGATAAAGCAGCAATACCATATTACCAGTACGCAAGACGTGATTGAAGAAGCCAAGCGGATGCAAAAGATAGATAATGAAGACATATGGCGCTCACAATAGACGCATTTAATCCCTTTTGAGCCGATACGCGCTAGCAGTCTTCTTTTAAATTACGTAGTGTAGATATACTAAGAATCTTAAAAGCGCTACGTTATGAAATTTAAAATACTCGCAATGGCTACTGGTATTTACCTTTCTCAAGGGGCATATGCGGCGTGTCCGATTACTAAAGATTTTCTCGATAAAGATAACGCCGTTCAAAATCTAACATTAAATGAAAAAATTAGTTGTTTAGCTTCTGAACTACCAAAAGTAAGAGATGGTATAGCCTTTACAGAGATCAGTAACACGTTACGAAGTGGTGAATTATCAGCACAAGATGTCAGGGGGGTTTACGAAACACTGCTAGACGAACTTAGTAAACCTAATAAAGAAGCGTATCACACATCATTTCTTATCTTGGCACTCGCTGAAGTTGCACGCGTTGATAGAATCACGCCTTTCTTAAGTAAAGTAGAGCGAGAAAAATTAGTTAGCATAGCCATTAAAGCGTTAACCGATGTAGAGAATTACACTGGATTTGATGAGCGAGTTGGGTATATTCATCAAGTAGCGCACGCCGCTGATTTAGTACTTCAACTATCACTCAACGATGCTATAGATACTGATTCTCTTCAAGCACTGTCTACGGCGATACAGCAAGCTATTAATCCATCATCAACACATTTTTATCATTACGGTGAACCCGACAGATTAGTGCGAGCTACTGTATATCTCATGCTTAGAGAGTCGCTTACGTTAGAGTATTGGAAATTGTGGCTTGCTGATGCAGCTAAGCCTCCTAAAACTACGTGGCAGGATGCTTATGGTAACAATGAAGGGTTGGCCGCACTTCACAATACCCAAAGCTTTTTTAACAGGTTATTGCTATGGACAAGCGATGCACAGAACCCAAAGCTTAAAGCAATAAATGAACAAGTACTTTTGCATTTAAAAGCAATTAGGTGATGCAGCGCAGTACGCTCAGTTGTTGGCTACTTCTTTGATGCTTTCAAACAGGCACAAAAAAAGCCCTTGTCATTAGACAAGGGCTTTTCGGAATTAGGACCTGGCAGTGTCCTACTCTCACATGGGGAAGCCCCACACTACCATCGGCGCTAATACGTTTCACTTCTGAGTTCGGAATGGAGTCAGGTGGTACCGTATCGCTATGGCTGCCAGGAAAAACTGGTAACAATCTAGAAAACTGGATATCAATTCAATCGTGAGTAACTACTTTTCACTCTACTTTCTGCTCATTTTTCAGAGCTTAGCTTGTCTACAACACTCAAAAGCCTAAAGCTTCTTGGGCGTTGTATGGTTAAGCCTCTCGGGCAATTAGTACAGGTTAGCTTAACGCCTTACAACGCTTCCACACCCTGCCTATCAACGTCATCGTCTATAACAACCCTTCCAGAACTTAAAGTTCAGGGATGACTCATCTTTGGGCCGGCTTCCCGCTTAGATGCTTTCAGCGGTTATCCGTTCCGAACATAGCTACCGGGCAATGCCATTGGCATGACAACCCGAACACCAGCGGTTCGTCCACTCCGGTCCTCTCGTACTAGGAGCAGCTCCCATCAATCATCCAACGCCCACACCAGATAGGGACCGAACTGTCTCACGACGTTCTAAACCCAGCTCGCGTACCACTTTAAATGGCGAACAGCCATACCCTTGGGACCGACTTCAGCCCCAGGATGTGATGAGCCGACATCGAGGTGCCAAACACCGCCGTCGATATGAACTCTTGGGCGGTATCAGCCTGTTATCCCCGGAGTACCTTTTATCCGTTGAGCGATGGCCCTTCCATACAGAACCACCGGATCACTATGACCTACTTTCGTACCTGCTCGACGTGTCTGTCTCGCAGTTAAGCTAGCTTATGCCATTGCACTAACCTCACGATGTCCGACCGTGATTAGCTAACCTTCGTGCTCCTCCGTTACTATTTGGGAGGAGACCGCCCCAGTCAAACTACCCACCAGACACTGTCCACAATCCCGATAAGGGACCAATGTTAGAACATCAAACATACAAGGGTGGTATTTCAAGGACGGCTCCACACAATCTAGCGACTGTGCTTCAAAGCCTCCCACCTATCCTACACATGTAGGTTCAATGTTCAGTGCCAAGCTGTAGTAAAGGTTCACGGGGTCTTTCCGTCTAGGTGCGGGTACACAGCATCTTCACTGCGATTTCAATTTCACTGAGTCTCGGGTGGAGACAGCGTGGCCATGGTTACACCATTCGTGCAGGTCGGAACTTACCCGACAAGGAATTTCGCTACCTTAGGACCGTTATAGTTACGGCCGCCGTTTACCGGGGCTTCGATCAAGAGCTTCGCATACGCTAACCCCATCAATTAACCTTCCGGCACCGGGCAGGTGTCACACCCTATACGTCCTCTTACGAGTTTGCAGAGTGCTGTGTTTTTAATAAACAGTCCCAGCCACCTGGTCACTGCGGCCCCCATCTGCTTACCGCGCAAGGCGTTCACAAACAGGGGCGTACCTTCTCCCGAAGTTACGGTACAATTTTGCCGAGTTCCTTCACCCGAGTTCTCTCAAGCGCCTTAGTATTCTCTACCTGACCACCTGTGTCGGTTTGGGGTACGGTTCACATAATCATAAGTTTAGAAGCTTTTCCTGGAAGCAGGGCATCAACAACTTCACTACCGTAGTAGTTCGTCTCGCGTCTCAGCTTTAAGAACCCGGATTTACCTAAGTTCTCGGCCTACTCGCTTTCACTTGGACAACCAACGCCAAGCTTGCCTAGCCTTCTCCGTCCCTCCATCACTGATTATATAAGTACGGGAATATTAACCCGTTTCCCATCGACTACGCATTTCTGCCTCGCCTTAGGGGCCGACTTACCCTGCCCTGATTAGCATGGGACAGGAAACCTTGGTCTTCCGGCGTGGGAGTTTTTCACTCCCATTATCGTTACTCATGTCAGCATTCGCACTTGTGATATGTCCAGCAAGCTTTACAACTCACCTTCATCCACTTACACAACGCTCCCCTACCCAGCATGTAAACATGCTGCCGCAGCTTCGGTATATTGCTTAGCCCCGTTACATCTTCCGCGCAGGCCGACTCGACTAGTGAGCTATTACGCTTTCTTTAAAGGGTGGCTGCTTCTAAGCCAACCTCCTAGCTGTCTATGCCTTCCCACATCGTTTCCCACTTAGCAATATTTTGGGACCTTAGCTGGCGGTCTGGGTTGTTTCCCTCTCCACGACGGACGTTAGCACCCGCCGTGTGTCTCCCGGATAGTTCTCATTGGTATTCGGAGTTTGCAAAGGGTTGGTAAGTCGGGATGACCCCCTAGCCTTAACAGTGCTCTACCCCCAATGGAATTCGTCCGAGGCTCTACCTAAAAATAGATTTCGGGGAGAACCAGCTATCTCCCGGTTTGATTGGCCTTTCACCCCCAGCCACAGGTCATCCCCTAACTTTTCAACGTTAGTGGGTTCGGTCCTCCAGTTGATGTTACTCAACCTTCAACCTGCCCATGGCTAGATCACCGGGTTTCGGGTCTATACCTAGCAACTAAACGCGCAGTTAACACTCGCTTTCGCTACGGCTCCGTTATTCACTTAACCTTGCTACTAAATATAAGTCGCTGACCCATTATACAAAAGGTACGCAGTCACCCCGAAGGGCTCCCACTGCTTGTACGTATACGGTTTCAGGTTCTATTTCACTCCCCTCACAGGGGTTCTTTTCGCCTTTCCCTCACGGTACTGGTTCACTATCGGTCAGTTAGGAGTATTTAGCCTTGGAGGATGGTCCCCCCATATTCAGTCAAGATAACACGTGTCCCGACCTACTCGATTTCACTGTAAAGAATCCGTCGTGTACAGGGCTATCACCTTGTATCGCTCCTCTTCCCAAAGGATTCCACTAAATTCTAAACAGCTTAAGGGCTGCTCCCCGTTCGCTCGCCGCTACTAGGGGAATCTCGGTTGATTTCTTTTCCTAAGGGTACTTAGATGTTTCAGTTCCCCTCGTTCGCCTCGTTACACTATGTATTCATGCAACGATACCTATAAATAGGTGGGTTTCCCCATTCGGACATCTGTGGCTCAAATGCATTTTGTCGGCTCACCACAGCTTTTCGCAGACTTACACGTCCTTCATCGCCTCTAACTGCCAAGGCATCCACCGTATACGCTTCGTCACTTAACCATACAACCCCAAACAGCCTTTTGACTTCTGTCTAAGTTATGTCGCATGAATGACAAGCTAATCGGAAGAATTGCCTTGCTATCAAATCATCGATTGATAACAAGCAATTCAGTCAAGTAGAGTAAAAAGTCATCTTTCGATTTCTCAGTTACTCAATTTTGATTGATTACTATTAATATCAGCTTTCCAAATTGTTAAAGAACATAAGTTTTGTTCAATAAAAACAAGACTATCTGTGTAGGCACTGCATCAAGGCGTCTATCGACGTAATGGTAAGGAGGTGATCCAACCCCAGGTTCCCCTAGGGTTACCTTGTTACGACTTCACCCCAGTCATGAAACACAAAGTGGTAATCGTCCTCCCGAAGGTTAGACTAACTACTTCTTTTGCATCCCACTCCCATGGTGTGACGGGCGGTGTGTACAAGGCCCGGGAACGTATTCACCGCAGTATTCTGACCTGCGATTACTAGCGATTCCGACTTCATGGAGTCGAGTTGCAGACTCCAATCCGGACTACGACATTCTTTAAGGGGTCCGCTCCACATCACTGTCTCGCTTCCCTCTGTAAATGCCATTGTAGCACGTGTGTAGCCCTACACGTAAGGGCCATGATGACTTGACGTCGTCCCCACCTTCCTCCGGTTTGTCACCGGCAGTCTCCTTAGAGTGCCCAACTTAATGCTGGCAACTAAGGACAAGGGTTGCGCTCGTTGCGGGACTTAACCCAACATCTCACGACACGAGCTGACGACAGCCATGCAGCACCTGTGTCAGAGTTCCCGAAGGCACCAATCCATCTCTGGAAAGTTCTCTGCATGTCAAGTGTAGGTAAGGTTCTTCGCGTTGCATCGAATTAAACCACATGCTCCACCGCTTGTGCGGGCCCCCGTCAATTCATTTGAGTTTTAACCTTGCGGCCGTACTCCCCAGGCGGTCTACTTAGCGCGTTAGCTTCGCTACGCACGATTTAAAATCACACACAGCTAGTAGACAGCGTTTACGGTGTGGACTACCAGGGTATCTAATCCTGTTCGCTACCCACACTTTCGCACATGAGCGTCAGTCTTTGGCCAGGGAGTCGCCTTCGCCACTGATGTTCCTCCAGATATCTACGCATTTCACCGCTACACCTGGAATTCCACTCCCCTCTCCAAGACTCTAGTCTGCCAGTTCTAAATGACCATCCCAGGTTGAGCCCGGGGCTTTCACATCTAGCTTAACAAACCGCCTGCGTGCGCTTTACGCCCAGTAATTCCGATTAACGCTCGCACCCTCCGTATTACCGCGGCTGCTGGCACGGAGTTAGCCGGTGCTTCTTCTGTTGTTAACGTCACGGCTAGCAGGTATTAACTACTAACTTTTCCTCACAACTGAAAGTGCTTTACAACCCGAAGGCCTTCTTCACACACGCGGCATGGCTGCATCAGGGTTTCCCCCATTGTGCAATATTCCCCACTGCTGCCTCCCGTAGGAGTCTGGGCCGTGTCTCAGTCCCAGTGTGGCTGATCTTCCTCTCAGAACAGCTAGAGATCGTCGCCTTGGTGAGCCTTTACCTCACCAACTAGCTAATCTCACTTGGGCCTCTCTTTGCGCCGGAGCCGAAGCCCCGTTTGGTCCGAAGACATTATGCGGTATTAGCAGTCGTTTCCAACTGTTATCCCCCTCGCAAAGGCAAGTTCCCAAGCATTACTCACCCGTCCGCCACTCGTCATCTTCTAGCAAGCTAGAAATGTTACCGTTCGACTTGCATGTGTTAGGCCTGCCGCCAGCGTTCAATCTGAGCCATGATCAAACTCTTCAATTAAATATATCGAAATATGAATCGTCGTTGTGACACTCTTAACGAGTGCCCACACAGATTGTCTTGTCTAAATTTTTAAAGAACGTTGCGACTTCGTCGCAATTCACTAGAAGCTTTGCTTCTTAGTGACTCACCCTGTTCGAGTGAGGTGCGCATTATACGCTGGAAGTTTTCGTTGTCAACACTTTTTGAAAATTTATTTTCTGAAGCGTTTCTTCTAAACTCCCGTCTTTACTGGCCTATGTAGGTAGTAGAGACTTACTTCAAGAGGCTTGCTGTTTTGCTTTCCCCCCGAAGCGGATGCGCATTTTAGGGAATTGAGCGCCCACGTCAACACTTATTTTAAAAAAAGTGTCATATTGCGTTTGTTTGCTCAATAAAGCCCCACTTCGCTCAGCAAACAGACTATTTTATCGTTTCACTATGGACCATCTAGCGATCTACGCTATTTATTATCACCTAATCATGCTCTCCTTTGTTTGTAATAAACATATAGAGATTAAGTACACCTGTATTCTTAAATAACGCAATTGGCGTGGTAAAGTAATTGTCATTACTATTACTCATTCATTTTTCGATACCTAAAATAGTAGAACGAATAAAGTATCAATAGAAAAGGAATCATACTTTGACCCTACGTACCTATAAATCGATAACCCCATCTCTTGGTGCTAACTGCTATGTCGATCCGTCAGCTGTGATTGCAGGTGATGTAGTATTAGGCGATGACGCAAGCATTTGGCCCCTTGTTGCGGCAAGAGGCGATGTAAACAAAATCAGAATAGGTGCCCGTAGTAATGTACAAGACGGTAGCGTGCTGCACGTTACTCGTAAATCATCACAAAACCCCGAAGGCTTTCCATTAATTATTGGTGAAGATGTGACGGTAGGTCATAAATGCATGCTTCACGGTTGTGAGCTTGGCAGTCGGATACTGGTTGGTATGGGCGCTATTATTATGGACGGCGTTATTGTAGAAGATGATGTGTTCATCGGTGCGGGTACATTAGTCCCTCCCAATAAGCGTCTTGAAAGTGGGTACCTTTATGTAGGCAACCCAATGCAAAAGAAACGTCCTCTAAAAGAAAGCGAAATGGCCTTTCTAAAACAGTCGGCGATTAACTACGTTAATTTAAAAGACGAATATTTAGAAGACGCCTAATCCTCTACATTCAGGACGCTATTTGCCTATGAAAGCCTTTAATAAGTGGCGCTGCTGGGCTAAGTCCCGACACAGAGCCGTGCCACTAGCGCTTTATTAGTTCTCTTACTTTATCTACTACCTGGGCAGTATTTGGTTTTTTGCCTGTCCAGATGGTAAATGCTGCTGCGGCCTGTTCAACTAACATACCTAACCCATCTAGACTTTGCGCTACTCCCAATTTTGTCGCTTCTTGCATAAAAAGTGTTGGTGAATTTTTATAAACCATGTCATACACCGCTTCACACTCACTTAAGGACGCCGCATTTATATTGCATGGAAGTTCGCCGTTTAAACTTGCTGCAGTAGAATTAATGATCACGTTTGGTGTTATCGACGCTACGTCCTCAAGCGTCATTACCGCTATTTCATTGTACTGACTTTCACTGGCCACCTGCTCTGCACGGCTTAGCGTTCTATTAGCAATAGTAAGTTTCGCGATACCGGCCTCAAATAACGGAGAGATAACACCTCGTGCCGCACCACCCGCACCTAGCAGTAAAACGTGTTTATCTTTTAGTACTACACCGTTATTAAGTAAATCATTCACTAAACCAATACCGTCGGTATTAAAACCATTAACCTTTCCATCCGCTGTCTTCATCAGAGTATTTACGGCCTTTGCATCATTCGCGGCAGCGTCTTCAACCTGAGCAAAGTTATAGGCGTCTAATTTGAACGGCATAGTAACATTGCATCCAATTGCAGCATCTTGGGCTAGAAATGCTGACGCTGCATCGACAAAACCATCTTCAGGCGCCAGAATTTTCTCATAAGAAATCTCTTCGCCTACCTGTTGTGCAAACATTTGATGAATAGTTGGTGATAAACTCTGGGCTATAGGATTTCCGAATACAGCGAATTTTTTCATGGGAATACGAGACTTATTTAAAACAAAACAGAAAAGCGAAGATGTTAAAAAGAGTACACCATATTATCGAATAGGTGGAGAAGAGAAAGTAAGAGCACTTTCCAATACGTTCTATGACATTATGGAAACCGATCCTATGGCTAAAGAACTATTGGCTATTCATCCACAACCACTCGACAGAATTCGACATGTATTCTTTTTGTACTTGAGCCTGTGGTTAGGCGGTCCCGATGACTTTCAGCAACAGTTTGGCCATCCGCGCCTTCGTGCCAGACACTTACCCTTTACTGTGACACCTGTGCTTAAAGACCAATGGATGTATTGTATGCGCAAGGCGATGTTTCAGACCGTCGACGATATGGCACTTGCTCAACAATTGCTGCAAGCGCTAGATCAACTTGCAGAGCATATGATTAATAGCAAATAAAAAAGCGCGCTGTCGAGAATAACTCTCTTGGCGCGCAAGTCCCCTGTTACTGTCCACGCTCTTTATGGCGCATAAGTAGTGCGATTAGATACTAGAACGTATAGCCCACTGAAATAGTGTAAACCCAAGGGTCGATTTCAATATCGCTCACAACGCCATCAGCATCACCTACTTTAAATGTTGCGTCGGTATCAATATCGATGAAACGTACTGAGGCATTCACGTGCCATTTTTTATCTACAATGTAGTCCATTCCAACTTGTGCTGTAAGTCCAAATGAATTGTCTAGTGATAAGTCGCTAAGGCCAGCATCGCTGTTAGCCCCTGTAAACTCTTCGTCAAAGAAAATTGTATAGTTTACACCAGCTCCAACATATGGCTGAAACGGCGAGTTAGCATCGTTAAAGTAGTAGTTTGCTGTTAACGATGGTGGCAAATGTGTTACTTCACCCAATTGAGTACCCGTACCCAACGGATCGGAAACAGAGAAGTTTACATCGTGTTTGAAAGGTGTAGCAGCTAACAACTCGAGGTTGATGTTGTCTGTTAGGAAGTACGCCACATTAATACCAAGTTGCGTATTGTTATCAACCGTTAATGCAACACCTAGATCAGTACCACCAGCAATGATATTTGATGATGACTCATCTGGGGCAACGGTAGTTAGGCCGCCGCGCACAACCCAGTCACCTTGCTGGTGAGCGCTAGCTAGTGGAGAAAGTGCTGCGAGTGTAAGGCAAATTGCTGAAAGAGTGTGTTTACGCATGGTGTGTCTCTCGTGTGTTTAAATAAGATGACGCCACTGTACGCTTTTGATGAAGTGAAATGTTGATCCAGCGCAAAGTTCATAAGTAACTGAAACACTGACACTAATACAAGTTGATATAGATCAAAAAGAAACGCCGCAATGATTATGTTGCGGCGTTTCTGGCATATTGGTTAACCATTATCGCGCGAGTTACCACTGTGTAGGTTTAAGCCAATCGACAAGTTTGGCTTCTGCACTACCTGGTGCAGGTGTATAACAATACTCCCATCGCGCCAGCGGCGGCATCGACATAAGAATTGACTCTGTCCTACCACCAGTTTGCAAACCAAACAAAGTGCCTCTATCAAACACCAAGTTAAACTCTACGTAGCGGCCACGACGATACAGCTGAAAGTCACGCTCCCGTTCGCCGTAAGGCGTTTGTTTTCTGCGTTCCACGATAGGGACATAGGCATCAATATAGCCATTACCCACTGCTTGCATAAACGCAAATGATTGATCGAATCCCCACTCATTGAGATCATCAAAGAAAAGACCGCCAACACCACGCGTTTCATTTCGATGCTTCAGATAAAAGTAATCGTCACACCACTTTTTGTATTTTGGATAGACCTCTTCACCAAACGGCTTGCAGAGTTTCTTAGCTGTATCATGCCAATGCACAACATCTTCTTTAAATGGATAAAAGGGCGTTAGGTCAAAACCACCACCAAACCACCAAATAGGTGCCTCTCCCTCTTTTTCTGCAATAAAAAAGCGTACGTTTGCATGTGAAGTGGGAATGTAAGGGTTATGTGGATGAATAACGAGAGACACCCCCATCGCTTGGAAATTACGGCCTGCTAGCTCTGGTCGGTTTGCCGTTGCGGATGCAGGCATTTGACTACCAAAGACATGTGAAAAATTGACGCCGCCTTGCTCGATAACCGCACCGTTTTTAAGTACACGCGAGCGACCGCCGCCTCCCTCTTCACGCTGCCAGCTATCTTCGACAAACTGGCCTTTTCCGTCGGCAAGCTCTAATGTTTGGCAAATAGTATCTTGCAAGTTGAGTAGATAAGCTTTTACCTGTGCAATAACATCTTCTGCGTTTTTTCCGTCTAGTAACTCTGTTGATATCATGGGCGTATTACCTCTGCTGTATCGCCATCTCTTATTACACTGGGTTTTGTAGCACCGCCAACTTCGCCCTCAACATATGTCACGGAATCTGCAAACACAGCTTTAGCTTGCTCTAGTGTTATGGCGGGAGGATGTCCTGTGAGATTGGCACTGGTTGACACCAGAGGTTTACCTAATTTTGTGCAAAGTGCCACAACCACTGGGTGATTGGTTACCCTAACGGCTATTTTGTCATGCTGCCCAGTAATCCACTGCGGTGCAGTTGCCGATTTTGGTAGCAACCACGTATTAGGGCCAGGCCAACTAGAAAAAATATCAGTGCGTCTGTCTGGCCTAATCGCATTATCATTGACGTAAGGTAAAAGCTGACTGTAATTGGCTGCAATTAAGATAACGCCCTTTTCTACTGGACGTTGCTTAAGTTCCAATAATGCGTTTACAGCAGTTTCATTATCAGGGTCGCACCCTATACCCATGACCGCTTCTGTGGGATAAACCAGTAATTTTCCTTCGTTGAAGGCAGCGACAATCGGGTCGCTTTCTTTCACATCATCCGATGCAGAGCCAATTGCATTCCCATTGTGGAATTCAGACATGTTCTTCTCAGCTTTCGCGCAGGTTATTTCTTAAAGCCACAGGAAGGTTGTGGGCATTGAACTTGCCCTTTTTTATCAATCAACACTCCCCATCCACATTGTGGACAGGCTTCGTTCACAGGCGTGAAATTTAGCACATAACGACATTGGGGATAATGGTTACATGCAAAAAACTGTTTTCCATACTTGTTGGTACGCGATATTAAATGCCCTTTCTTACATTTGGGGCAGTCAACAAGCGTGTCTTCTTGTTGTTTAATTGGAGCAATGTAGTGGCAATCAGGAAAGTTGGTACAGCCAATAAACATACCAAACCGCCCTTTCTTTATAGCCAATGCCCCTTTACATTCCGGGCAAGGCACACCATCCAGTGTTTTTAAAAGCGTGGTTTGTTTATCGTGAAGCGGTTTGCTAAAGTGACAATCTGGATACCCCGTGCAGCCAATAAACGGACCCGATTTACTATTTTTAATATGCAGCGGTTTACCACAATCAGGACAATCACCAAAGTTATCCTCTAGTGCATGCTCGTGAGCGGAGAACAAAGAATGGTCTATTTTCGACATAAGAACCTTAAGCGCACTACCATTGGCAGCGCACTTAGTTAAACACAAAAAGCGCGATGGCAGATTTTAATTTAATGCAATACGCCATCAGGCTCTTCGAACAGTAAATCTTCCATTTGCGCGTAGGCTTTCTCTTTACCCGGCACGTTAAATAGCACCATTAGCACAACCCATTTCAAATCTTCCAGACAGAATTCGTTAGAGTCGATTTCCATTACACGGTCGATCACCATCTCACGAGTTGATGCATCAAGCACATTTACTTGCTCTAAAAACATCAGAAAACCGCGACATTCTACGTCTAAACGCATTTGTTCTTCATGGGTGTAGATACGGCTCAAACTGGTACTAATGCCTTTACAAAAATAAGGCTTTATATCCGTTTCTTGTAATGCAGCCAGTTTCTCTAGCCATGCGAGGGCTTTGTAAATTTCATCATGATGAAACCCTGCGCGCACAAGCTCTTCGGTCAACTCGTCTTGGTCGACGCGAATTTCAGTTTCACTATGTATGAAGTTTTCGAACAGATACATGAGGATATCGAACATGTTATTTTCCCCTCAATTTAACGTAGCCCCCAGGGACAGCGGCTACTAAACCACGCAATTCATATTCTAATAATGACGCCATTACTTTATCGACAGTAACAGCATTGCGCTGGGCTATAACATCAATAGCGGTGATGTCATAATCCACACTAGCTAATAATTTATCGGTTGCCAAGCTATTCACTTCACTTTTTTGTTTTTCGACGTCTACGCCTAAGCTCAACTGCTGAGGCTCAATCGCGAATTCATCGAAAATATCATTTACTTTAGTTACTAATTTGGCCCCCTGTTGGATTAACCAATGGCAACCTTCGGTGTAAGCGTGGAAAATGCTTCCTGGCACCGCAAATACCTCTTTACCTAGATCTGCGGCCAAATTAGCAGTTATCAAGGTACCACTCTTTATTTTTGCTTCTACCACCACAGTGCCCATACTTAGTGCGGCAATAATCCTATTTCGTCTAGGAAAGTGCCATGGCTTAGGGCCTTGTCCGGGGAAGAATTCAGAAATAATAGCGCCCCCAGCATCAACAATACTATGTGCAAGTGCTTTATTCTTTGACGGATATATTACATCTGGCCCTGTTCCCATTACGGCAATGGTACGCCCATTTCCCGTTAGCCCGCCGCGATGAGCAGCACTGTCTATGCCTGTTGCTAAACCACTTGTTACCGTTATTCCAACGGCAGAGAGCCCCTGAGCAAACTCTTGAGCAGTAGTTTTTCCTGCATTACTCGCTCTACGGCTTCCCACAATAGCCACTTGCGGTTTTTTTAGTAGCTCAGGCTCACCAATAACAAAAAGTACCAAAGGTGGACTGACTAGTTGTTTAAGTGCATCAGGATAAAAAGAAGAACCAAAATAAACTAAATGGTGCGCAGGATTACTGCAGGCCCAATTAATCGCTTTTTCTACTAATCCAGGTGCTATAGCCGCTTTTAGCTCATCTAACTCAACCGACACATTAGGTAAATCGGTAAGCAGTGCTAACGCTGAGCATTGATAATGATCAAGTGCCTCTAGCCATTGCTTGCTAGCAACACGCTGAGCAGAGGCCATATGAAGCCAGGCTTGCTCTTGAGAAGAAAGTAATATTGATTGCACTGCCGCTCCTAACATTACGGCAATGCCTGTAACTTGATTACGGGTTAGCGGCTATAAAGCCCTTGGTTACCCCTTTGCTTGCCCGTGTAATCAAACCATAGCTGGCCGTATCAAACGTTTTAAATATGATGACTTCGCCAACTTTCATCGCTGGCTGCGAAACGGTATCCATAAACCATTCACCGCCGCCACTCACGCCGGGCTCATTAACGTAACGAGGCTCTTCGTCGTCAATAATTGCAGGTCCTTGAACATACAACCCCATCACTGTTCCTGGAACAACATCTGCCGTACCTAGATCAATAATAACAACGTCATACTTACCTAGTAGGTCGTGATCATGGAGGTCGCCTACTACTCTGCCACGCTGTGATGTGGCAGGCATGAGCGTTAAGCTATCTGGGTATTCAAAACCGCCTTCCAGAAGTTTGTCACCGCGCTTTGCCTCTTGATTGGCATCGTCAATATGCAGCAGCATGGCATTTTCAGTCTGTCCTTCAGGAATAACTGACGCAGTAGAAATGTGAGTGACCTGAACACCGAGTATTTCACCTTGTAAGTTTTTGATCGTATCTTGCTTTCTTACTACTTGATACTGACTGTTGGTACTGAACTGCGTCTGACCTAAAACGAAATCATCAGAGGCGAAACGAACATTACCATCTTGATTGCCCAGCAGTTTGGGCAGAATTTCGTAGTTGCCTTCATCAAGAAATGTATGCTGTCTGATAAATGGAGCAATGGCTTCCCATGCCAATACATCAATCGGCGATGGCTTAACGCGTTTATTCGTTTGTGGGGAAAGTCGCAAAGAAGGCTTTTCACGCTGTAGCGTCAATACTGGCTCACCGTCTACAAAGCCCACTGTGATGACATCACCAGGGTAAATAAGGTGAGGGTTGTTGATTTGAGTATTGGTTCGCCATAATTCTGGCCACAACCACGGTTGGTCAAGAAACACATTCGCAATACCCCACAAGGTATCACCTTTTTTCACTGTGTACGTCTGTGGCGCACTTTCTTTTAGCTGCAATGACAACGCGGGTAAAGACAGCATCGCGCATATGGCTAAAATAATCATTCGACAAGAGTTGTTTAATCGCTTTTTCAAATTAACCACCTGCAAAATATTCACTGCCATACATTGTTGCTTTTTCAGACAATAGCACTATATCGGCATCTATACGTATTGTTATAGGCATTCGGCAAAAAACTGCACGAAAGCACGTGATATACGTTAGAATAGTAACTTAATAGGCACTGTAAAGTGTGCTGGCAATTAGATCGTATATGAATTTATACAGCGAAAAGGTGAAGTAAGCGAGAAATGGCAATTTTAGACGTATTAAGTTTTCCTGATGAACGTCTTCGTACGGTAGCTAAGCCGGTCGAAGAAGTGAATGACGAAATTAAGCAGCTCGTATCTGACATGTTTGAAACCATGAAAGATGAAAATGGTATTGGCCTAGCGGCGACGCAAGTCGATCGTCACGTACAAGTTGTAGTCATGGATGTATCAGAAGATCAAAGCGAGCCACGCGTATTCATTAACCCTGAAATTATTCGCAAAGATGGGGTGACTATCAGCGAAGAGGGCTGTTTATCTGTACCAGGCAATTACGCCAAAGTAGAACGCGCAGAGTCAATTACCGTTAAAGCACTTGATGCAGACGGAGAAACATTCGAGCTTGATGCAGAGGGCTTACTCGCCATTTGTATTCAGCACGAATTAGACCACCTAAAGGGTAAGCTTTTTATTGATTACCTGTCTCCTTTAAAGCGCCAACGCATTCGTAAGAAGCTTGAAAAAGAAGCACGTTTAGCCGCTAAAGCGTAAGGACACTTGTGACAACGCCATTGAAAGTTATTTTTGCCGGTACGCCGGATTTTGCCGCTAAGCACTTAGCGGCGTTATTAGATAGCAAACACGATGTTGTTGCTGTTTATACGCAGCCAGACCGTCCAGCCGGACGCGGCAAAAAGCTCACTGCAAGTCCCGTCAAGGTATTGGGTGAAGAGCACAACATTCCCGTTTATCAGCCTGCTTCGTTAAAACAAGATGCAGCCCAGCAAGAACTTGCTGCCATAGACGCTGACATAATGGTAGTGGTGGCCTATGGTTTATTATTGCCGACAGCGGTACTTAACGCGCCTAAGTTAGGCTGCATTAATGTGCACGGCTCAATTTTGCCAAAGTGGCGTGGTGCAGCCCCTATCCAGCGTTCCATTTGGGCGGGCGATAGTGAAACTGGTGTCACAATCATGCAGATGGATGAAGGTTTAGACACTGGCGATATGCTTCACATCGCTACACTCCCCATAGAAAGCAGTGATACCAGCGCAACGTTATACGATAAGCTTGCCGCACTGGGCCCTAAAGCGCTTGTCGATGTACTCGATAACTTCGATAGCTACTCGCCAGAAAAACAAGATGATGCATTGGCCACCTATGCGAAGAAACTTTCTAAGGAAGAAGCTCTTATTAATTGGCATGACGATGCTGCACAGATTGAACGTAATATTCGCGCATTCAATCCGTGGCCTGTCGCCTGGATGAAAATTGACGAACACAATGTCAAAGTATGGTCTGGTGACGTTGTAGCATTGGATAAAGCTGTTTCACCTGGCACCATTGTCAGTGCTAATAAAGAAGGCATAACCATTGCCACAGGAAAAGGAGCACTGCGTATTACCAGTCTGCAAATACCTGGTAAAAAAGCATTGCCAGCAGCTGATGTTATCAACGCACGACAAACCTGGTTTGAAATCGGTCGCAATCTTACACAAGTGACAACAGAGTGAAGCCATTCCCCCTTCCCAAACAAAAAAACCTACGCGCAGACTGTGCGTGGGTTATTTATCAAATTTTAGAACAGGGTAAATCATCTCGAGAGTGTCTCGAACGCGTGCAGCGCAGACACAATATTCGCGATAACGCATGGCTACAAGAAATGTCATTAGGCGTTATGCGACAATTGCCTGTATTACAGCACTGGCTAAGGACTTTGTTAGACCGTCCGCTTAAAGGCAACAAGAAGATTATTGAACACCTTATTTTACTCGGGTTATATCAACTTAACTTTACCCGCGTTAGCCAACACGCTGCTGTAGGTGAAACGGTGGCCGCGGCCTCCTATTTAGGTGGTGCAGGACTTAAAGGTTTAGTGAATGCTGTTTTGCGTAATTTTGAGCGTGAAAAACTAGCTAGCAAGCCCATAGAGAACCCCATTATTGAAAGTGGACTCCCTAAGTGGCTATACAAAGCGATTGATAGTGCATATGGCGCAGATGCTGACGCCGTGCGCATGGCAACAAATGCAATGGCACCTATATGGCTGCGTGTTAATCGACAGCAAACCTCATTAAGTGACTTTCGCGCAGCTCTTGATAACGCAGAGGTGAAGTACACGCTAAGCGACCACCACCCTGACGCATTAATCTTGACAAAGCGTGAAGATATTACCGCGCTGCCGGGGTTCGATAAAGGTCACTTTGCAGTACAAGACGGCGCTGCCCAACTAGCCGCGCACTACTTACAAGCACAACCTCACGAACGTATTTTAGACTGTTGCGCCGCGCCAGGCGGCAAAACAGGCCACATTGCTGAACTTACGCCCGATGTGGGTTATCTGTTGGCACTTGATGCCGATGGCGACAGATTAAAGCGTGTAGAAGAAAATATGACACGCCTTAAGCATAGCGTTGATATAAAGCAAGGCGACGCTGCTCAACCGTCACAGTGGTGGGATGGACAATTGTTTGATCGAATCTTACTTGACGCTCCCTGCTCTGCCACTGGTGTAATCCGCAGGCATCCAGATATACGCTGGTTGAGAATGTCGACCGATATTGCCAATCTGGCACAGTTACAGCGTAAGATACTCGACGCATTATGGGGCTTATTGAAACCAGGTGGCACCCTGCTATACGCCACTTGCTCTATATTGCCACAAGAGAATAAGCTTCAAATTCAGCAGTTCCTTAAAGACACCTCTGATGCAACGTTAGCGCCGTTGTTAAAGACGGAAACCCCAGAGAATCCAGGTCGCCAAATTTTACCGGGTGAGCAACAAATGGATGGTTTCTATTATGCGAGACTGGTAAAGTCAAAAGCATAAGATGTGCGTTATCAACGTAATCAGAGCGCTAGTGTATAAATAGCAAGGCAAAATAATAACGATGAAAATCATCATTTTGGGCGCGGGCCAAGTAGGCGGAACGCTTGCAGAAAATTTAGTTGGCGAGAATAACGAAATCACGGTTATCGACTCAGACCCTGCTATTCTTCGTTCGCTACAAGACCGTCTCGATCTACAGGTTGTTACAGGTGTAGGTTCACACCCAGATGTTTTACGCAAAGCAGGGGCTGAAGATGCCGATATGCTCATTGCTGTAACTAACAGTGATGAAAGCAATATGTTGGCTTGTCAGGTCGCATATAGTCTATTTAAAACGCCAACTAAAATAGCCCGAGTTCGCTCTGAACAGTACATCATTTATCAGGAACAGCTGTACAAGCAGCAAGACATACCTGTCGACCATATTATTGCCCCTGAACAGTTGGTGACAAAAGCGATCAAACGCCTTATTGACTATCCAGGCGCACTTCAGGTTGTTGAGTTTGCTGAAGGCAAAGCAAGTTTGGTAGCGGTAAAAGCTTACTATGGTGGTTTGCTTGTAGGTCACGCATTATCTGCACTCAAAGACCACATGCCGAACGTTGAAACGCGTGTGGCGGCTATTTATCGTCGTGGGCGCCCTATTCGTCCATTAGGGACTACCGTTATAGAAGCTGACGACGAAGTATTTTTTATTGCCGCAACAAAGCATATTCGCGCGGTAATGAGTGAACTGCAAAAGCTTGAATCGAGTTACAAACGCATAATGATAGCCGGTGGTGGTTTGATAGGTGCAGGCCTTGCGAAAAAGCTAGAGCACAATCACAACGTAAAGCTTATCGAATATAGCCCAGAGCGCGCTAAATACCTATCTGCTCATCTTGACAAGACAATTGTCTTTAGTGGCGATGCATCAGACCCAGAATTGCTAAGCGAAGAAAATGTTGAACAGGTAGACGCATTTATTGCGGTTACAAACGACGACGAAGCTAACATCATGTCGGCAATGCTAGCAAAGCGTATGGGTGCACAAAAAGCCATGGTGCTTATTCAACGCAGCGCGTATGTTGACCTTGTTCAAGGTGGTGAAATTGATATTGCATTTTCTCCCCAACAGGCAACTATTTCAGCCCTGCTAACACACGTGCGTCGTGGCGATATTGTTAATGTATACTCGTTGCGCCGAGGCGCAGCAGAAGCTATTGAAGCAATTGCTCACGGTGATGAGAACACATCAAAAGTAGTGGGTAAGCAAATTGGCGACATCAAACTGCCGCCTGGTACAACAATTGGCGCAGTTGTACGAGATGACCAAGTGATCATCGCCCATAGCGATACCAAGATAGAAGCCAACGATCACGTCATTTTGTTCTTAGTCGACAAAAAATACATTAATGATGTAGAAAAGCTCTTCCAGCCCAGCGCATTTTTCTTTGGCTAACTACGCCAAAACGTCGGTGAAAACAATACAAGTAGTGAAAACACTTCAAGTCGGCCAAATACCATTGCGATAACTAGCAGCCATTTTCCAGCGTCTGTGACATCTGCATAATTTGCTGCCACACTACCTAAGCCCGGCCCCAAGTTATTTAACATAGCTGCCGTTGCTGTAAAGGCACTTAAATTGTCTAAGCCAGTGGCGATAAGACCAATCATAATAATAACAAACACCACTGCATAAGCTGAGAAGAACCCCCATACGGCTTCAACCACACGATCAGGCATTGCTCTATCACCAAATTTTACGCTATATACAGCTTTAGGGTGAATCAGTCTGTCCACTTCTCGCTTACCCTGTAAGAACAGTAAGCAAACCCGAACCACTTTTAAGCCACCACCTGTTGAACTTGCACAACCACCGATAAAACTGGAAAAAATGAGCATAATGGGCAAAAACGTAGGCCAAACCGAAAAGTCTGTTGTCGCAAAACCTGCGGTGGTACTGATTGATACCGCTTGTATCATCGCTTGATCAAGCGCCTGCTCCGCTGAGCTGTAATAACCAGATAAGGTCAGCACTAAGAAACAAATTCCGATAAGCGACGCTTGAATAATGAAAAACGCCTTAAATTCTGGATCTTTAAAATAGCCACGCACCGAACGTGAACTCACCGCCGCGTAGTGCAATGAGAAATTCAGCGCGGCAATTAACAAAAAGACAGTACACACAACGTTAACCATAGGGCTACTGAAATAGCCTAGGCTGGCATCGTGATTTGAAAAGCCCCCGATAGCAACGGTAGAAAATGAATGACATATGGCGTCAAAGACATTCATTCCCGCTAACCAATAAGCCCCCGCACAAGCGATGGTGATTGACAAATAGATGTACCATAAATGCTTAGCGGTATCGGCGATACGCGGTGTCATTTTATTATCTTTTACAGGGCCGGGCGTTTCCGCTCGGTAGAGCTGCATGCCCCCAACACCAAGAATGGGCAGTATCGCTACTGCAAGTACAATGATCCCCATGCCCCCAAGCCACTGTAGCTGTTGGCGATAAAATTGCACCGAATGAGGAAGAAAATCGATCCCTTCAATAACCGTAGCCCCAGTAGTCGTTAGTCCCGAAAACGATTCAAAGAACGCATCGGTCACCGTCATACTAGGCTGTTCAAGTAAAATTAGTGGGATTGCACCTACACTTGCCAGCACCGACCAAAAAAGCGCTACAATCAAAAAGCCTTCTCGCGCCCTTAAGTCGTTCTTTTGCTGGCGATTGGGATACCACAGCGCCATGCCCCCCATAACACACAGCACAAAAGCAAGAACAAAAGGCAAGCCACTACCGTCTTGGTATATCAACGACACTATGGCAGGAGGGATCATAGTTACGCTAAATAGCGCTATCAGCAACCCAAGAATTCGTATGATGGCACGGTAGTGCATAGTTCGTTATGCCTTTATTGTTATAAGCGCAGAAGTCCTTTAGACACTCGATTATAGGACTATAGCGAACAAGGGGAAACCCTTGTTTCCCCTGTTTTATTTTTATCGTCACAGCACGAAACTTAACTTATTTCATCGCCAAAACGGTTTTTACCATTTTAGCGATACTGTTGTGTGCTTCAGTGATACTTTGTGCAAGCATATAAGCGGGTGTAGTCACCAGCTTAGCTTCATTGTCTACAACAACGTCGTCGACATGACAATCTACGTGATGCGCCCCAAGAGCATTTAACCCTTTTGCAGTGGCTTCATCATTACCAATTGTGAGCTTTACGTTGTTACCATAGACTTTCGCAGCCAGAGCAGGAGCAATACAGGCATAGGCAGCTGGCTTTTTCGCTTTAGCAAAAGCTAAACAGGTATCCATTACCGCTTCATTAAAACTGCAGTTATCACCGTCAACCGCGAACGTGCATAAATTTTTCGCCGCACCGAAGCCACCCGGCAAGATCAGCACGTCGAAATCATTTACGTCACATTCAGTGACGGGCTTTATATTGCCACGTGCAATACGCGCCGATTCAACCAACACGTTGCGCGACTCGCCATCTGCAACTTCACCCGTAAGATGGTTAACCACATGAAGCTGTTCAACATCAGGCGCGAAACATTGATATTGAGCACCGTTGAGTTCTATGGCCAACAGGGTAAGTACCGCCTCGTGTAACTCGGCTCCATCAAATACACCACTGCCGCTTAAAATTACTGCAACTCGTTTCATATAGTCCTCCCAGACGTTATGCCATCTACTTATTCAAAATTTGGCTATTAAACAGTCAACTGTTCAAAAAAAGTTCTTAATAATACGTATATACATTGTAAATGGATATGCTACATTACTCGACCAGCTTGGTTAAACCAAAAATAAACGTACACCAAGTTATCCACATAAAATGGAATGATTTGTAGCAGGTATGCTGTTATCACACCTTAGTCTCATTCCCTTATTTTTCTTGATTTGAACGGTGATCCACTTTTTTACAAAGATCATTCGGATCGGCGTGTCTGATACATTAGATCACAAAGTTATCCACAGCGATTGTGGACTTAACTATGAGATCATGTCACACCATTAATCTTGCTTTCGTTTGTGGCGATCTTAGGTAGCCTGTGGCATTCTTGCGCTCATATTTGATATTGGAAAATCGCCCTTTATGCCTGATTCTAAAAAGCCTCCATTTATTCTTGTTGATGGATCTTCCTATTTATTTAGAGCGTTTCACGGCCTGCCGCCACTGACTAATTCAAAAGGCCAAGACACCGGTGCTATTTACGGTGTGGTTAATATGTTGAAAAGCTTGATCAAACAATACAACCCAACGCATATGGCTGTCATTTTTGACGCAAAGGGCAAAACGTTTCGCGATGATATCTATAAAGAATATAAAGCGAACCGCCCTCCTATGCCTGAAGAACTTAGAAGTCAGATCGAACCTCTTCATGCCATTATTCGTGCTATGGGTTTACCCGTTATCGTTGAGTCTGGTGTGGAAGCCGACGACGTTATTGGGACGCTTGCCAATCATGCCACAGCAAAAGGGATCGACACCCTTATTAGCACCGGTGATAAAGACATGGCTCAATTGGTAAACGAGCACGTTACGCTTATCAATACTATGACAAACCAACTAATGGATGTTGACGGCGTAAATACAAAATTTGGTATTCCTCCTGAATTAGTTATCGACTTTCTTGCACTGAAAGGTGACAAAGTGGATAACATTCCTGGCGTACCAGGTGTAGGTGACAAGAGTGCTCAAGCCTTGTTAAACGGTATCGGCGGCATTGAATCCATTTATCAAAATCTCGATAAGATTGCCGACCTGTCGTTTAGAGGCAGTAAAACCATGGCGGCTAAAATGCAAGAGTATGAAGAGCAAGCACGTCTCTCTTATACGCTCGCAACAATAAGTATCGATCTTGACCTTGAATATGACGTTGAAACACTAACACCTCAGCAAGCTGACAATGAGCAATTGCGTGATCTATTTGCCGAGTATGAATTTAAACGTTGGCATAGTGAAGTCAGCGCCCTAATTAGTGGCGATAAAGTGGGTGAATCAGTCAGTGACTCCTCAGGCTCTGCATCGTCTAATACACAGAGCAATGCATCTGAAAATAATTTAGACACCGCCCATTCTGTTGAAATTGATAAGTCTCAATACGAAACAGTATTAGATGAAACGCGTTTTAATGAATGGGTCGCGTTATTAGAAAAGGCCGAGTTATTCGCATTCGATACCGAAACCACTAGCCTAAATTATATGGATGCTGAATTGGTAGGTGTTTCATTTTGTATTGAACCGGGTAAAGCCGCGTATGTACCTGTTGCACATGATTACCCCGATGCCCCCAATCAACTTTCGCGCGACATGGTGCTTAATGCGTTAAAACCTATTTTAGAATCTCACGATTCAATAAAAGTCGGTCAGCATATCAAGTACGATAAAAACGTGCTTGCAAACTATGACATTACACTGAATGGGATTGGTTTTGACACTATGCTTGAGAGCTATGTACTTAATAGTACGGCGCAACGTCATGACATGGACTCGCTTGCGTTAGCTTATCTGGGCCACAAAACCATTCATTTCGAGGAAATTGCCGGTAAAGGTGCGAAGCAACTTACGTTTAACCAAATACCGCTTGAAGAAGCAGGTCCCTATGCGGCAGAAGATGCCGATATTACGTTACGACTGCATCAGGCTATTTGGGAAAAGTTGAGCGGTATTGACGAGCTTAAGCGTTTACTCATCGATATTGAAGTACCACTAGCTTGTGTGTTGTCTCGTATGGAGCAACAAGGTGTACTCATAGATAGCCAAAAGCTAAGACAACAGAGTCAAGATCTTGCTACACGCATTGCTGAGCTTGAAAAAGAAGTTCACGAAGAAGCAGGCGAACCCTTTAATCTAGGTTCGACCAAACAGCTTCAGCACATCCTATTCGAGAAAATGTCGCTACCTGTAATTAAGAAGACACCAAAAGGTGCGCCGTCCACTTCTGAAGATGTATTGCAAGAACTCGCTCTTGAGTACCCACTGCCACAGAAAATTATGGAGTATCGTGGACTAACAAAGCTTAAGAATACCTACACAGATAAATTACCTAAGATGATCAACCACCGGACGGGTCGTGTGCATACATCTTACCATCAAGCGGTTACCGCAACGGGTCGTTTATCATCTACGGATCCTAACTTACAGAATATCCCAATTCGCAACGAAGAAGGCCGTCGTGTGAGACAAGCTTTTGTGCCTCGCGAAGGTAATAAAATAGTCGCTGCTGACTACTCGCAAATTGAGTTACGTATTATGGCGCACTTATCTGGTGATAAAGGCTTACTTGATGCATTTGCGCACGGTAAAGACATTCACAAAGCCACTGCTGCAGAAGTATTCTCAGTGCCATTAGACGATGTCACCACGGAACAGCGCCGAAGTGCCAAAGCAATCAACTTTGGTTTGATTTACGGTATGAGCGCATTTGGTTTATCTAAACAACTTAATATTCCACGTAATGAAGCGCAAAAGTACATGGATTTGTATTTCGAACGCTACCCAGGTGTGCTTGAGTACATGGACAGCACCCGTGAAGGTGCAAAAGAAAAAGGCTACGTTGAAACCGTATTTGGCCGCCGACTTTATCTTCCAGACATAAAGGCAAGTAACGGCGCTCGTCGTAAAGGTGCCGAGCGAGCCGCTATTAATGCGCCTATGCAAGGCACCGCTGCAGATATCATTAAAATGGCGATGATCAAGGTTGATGATTGGATTGCAAATAATGCTTCAGACGATGTCACAATGATGATGCAGGTTCATGATGAACTGGTATTTGAGATAAAAGAAGAAAAAGTAGAAGAGCACGTGGCGACAATTACTGCATTAATGGAAAATGCAGCAACACTTAATGTGCCATTAGTGGTTGAAGCCGGTGTTGGCGAAAATTGGGATGAAGCCCATTAATTTGGTAATTAGATTACAGCTTTTGGGGTTTTGGCGTGTTAATTCACACTCATTTTGGTAATTTAATTACACCCCACCCTTGCCTTTTTCATGTTTTGTTGTAATATTACGCATGTAGGGTACAGAGGTGAGAAAGCTGTTTTCAAACCTTTGCTTTAACCCCGACAATTTGTCGGGGTTTTTTTATGTCTAAA
Organism: Alteromonas sp. 009811495; assembly: GCF_028865455.1. Taxonomy (NCBI): domain Bacteria; kingdom Pseudomonadati; phylum Pseudomonadota; class Gammaproteobacteria; order Alteromonadales; family Alteromonadaceae; genus Alteromonas; species Alteromonas sp. 009811495. The sequence goes on along the minus strand of NZ_CP113972.1, from coordinate 16,481 downwards.
GAAAATAAAAATCATTTATTTTCAATCACTTATATCTTTAATTGCCTTTTTAATTATTTTTAGTGAACTTCTTTATTTCTGACGACTCTATATCTACGGTTTTTATGTGTTTTCTCTCAGTTTACGCCTCGCTTTTAGCGGGGCGTTCTTTTTTGTAAAAGCAGTAGCTTAGTAAAAACGATTGCCTGTTAAAGACAATAGCAAGAAATGACTACTCTTCATCAAAGCTAGCTTCATCCGCATCAGCGTCAGCGTCTTTGTTCAACCCAAACCAACCGTCGAGAATACGCTCTAACTCTGGTAAGCCATGTTTATTTAATGACGAGAATGTTTGTACAGTGACATCCCCCATAAACGCCATAGCCGCTTCTTGTGCCATCAGTAACGTCGCCTTTCGTTTACCCGATTTAAGCTTGTCTGCTTTAGTAAGCAATGCAAGAACCGGAATATTAGAGTCGACAGCCCAATGGATAAGATCCTGATCTAAATCTTTGAATGGGTGGCGAATATCCATAAGCACCACAAGGCCTTTAAGTGATTTACGCTTTTGTAGGTATTCTCCTAACGACGCTTGCCACTTTTTCTTCATCGTTACAGGGACTTTGGCAAAACCATACCCTGGTAAATCAACTAAGCGCAGGTCTTCTTCTAACTCAAACACATTAATAAGTTGTGTACGACCCGGTGTTTTACTGGTTCGAGCCAAGTTCTTTTGACGGGTTAATGTATTTAACGCACTTGATTTCCCTGCGTTCGAGCGGCCAGCAAACGCCACTTCTATTCCGGTATCATTCTTTAAGTGACGAATATCCGGTGCACTGGTAAAGAATTTTGCTTTGGTGTAATACGACATCTAGACTAATCTCCACATGCGTCACAACCTTGGGTTTACAGTTTTTTAATGAATAAACCAACTAAAAACCATAGTTTTATCATGGAATAGGTTTTTCTGACGCGTTAAATGTGTAAAATACGCATGATATCACGTATATCACGCGAGCCGTTGGATCCATTTAAGAGATTTATTATGAAAAAACTGTGTTTGTTGGTATGTATGTCTTTAGGTTTAAGCGCAACTGCTGTAGCAGAAGGCGATGCCGAGGCAGGTAAAGCGAAGTCAGCTGTTTGCGCAGCATGTCATGGACCTGATGGTAACAGCATGATTGACATGAACCCTAAGATTGCTGGCCAGCATGAAAAGTACATTGTTAAACAACTGATGGAATTTAAACTTGCTTCACAAACAGGTGGTGAAGAAGGTCGTAACAATGCTGTAATGAACGGTATGGCTGCCCCACTTTCAGAGCAAGATATGAAAGACTTAGCAGCGTATTTCTCTAGCCAAGACCAAAAGCCTGGTGAAACTCCAGAGCAATATGTTGAAGCCGGTCGCGCTCTGTATCAAGGTGGTGACGAGGAACGTGGTGTAACAGCATGTATTGCTTGTCACGGTCCTAAAGGTAACGGTATGGCCCTAGCAGGTTTCCCTGACATCAGTGGTCAGCACGCAACATACACGGCTTCACAGCTGAAAGCCTTCCGCTCAGGCCAGCGTCATAATGATATGAACGGCATGATGCGTGACATTGCGATGAAATTAACCGACGAAGATATCGAAATTTTATCTAACTATATCGCAGGCTTACACTAAACCGTTCTTTTTTTAAGCACTGTTGTTAAAAATTTGTTACCGAAAAAGTTGTATTTTGAAATTATTCGTGTAATCTAACGGCGTAGTTTGTAGGAGCCTTTGAAAAGCTACAAGCTAAATAACAAGAATAATAATAAAAATACAACATGGATGACGGGATAAAGAGCCACGAAGGCCAACAACAACAATAGCGCTCTGCTAAAAACAAGAATAAGGGGAGCAAAGCTAGGGAAGCCAGCTTACACATAGATGTGTATAACGGGAGAGGTGTCATCTGACACTCATACAATGTAAGGTGATGGTGAAAACCATCACCTTTTTCTTTTTTATAATCCCCAAAATAATTACATTCCTGTATTTACTAATTAATCGTTTATGTCTTGTCCACTTTGCCAACATTCTCATTCTAGTATCGACTATGCTACAGATAAGAAGCGCCACTACCTGCAATGTACAGTGTGCGATTTGGTTTACGTTGCCCCTGAATACCTTCCCTCTCAAGAGAAAGAGAAGCAGGAATATGACCTGCATGAGAATAATTTTGAGGATGAAGGTTATAGAAAGTTTCTTGGAAAGGTTTTAACGCCACTTTCAGCTTATATCTCATCTAATAAGGGAAGTGAATTAAAGGCATTAGATTTTGGTTGTGGTCCAGCTCCGGTACTAGCACAAATGTTAGAAGAGCTTGGTGTTAGCACTAGAGTATATGATCCCTTTTTTGCCAACATCCCTGAAGCATTACAACACACCTATAACATTATCACCTGCACTGAAGCTATAGAGCATTTTCATCAACCTCATCGCGAATGGGCAATGTTCTATCGCTTATTGGCAGAAGATGGAATATTAGCGGTGATGACAAAACGTGTAATTGATAAAGCGCGCTTCGCTAGTTGGCACTATAAAAACGACCCAACGCATGTGTGTTTCTTTAGTGAATCAACCTTTCAGTATTTAGCCCAACGAGATGGATTCAACGTCGTATTCCCCACCAATGATGTTGCGTTATTTTTTAAAGGCTCTGGTTTCAATTGATTTTTTAAACTTCACCCAAAGATCAATACGCGCAAGCGAATTCGCGCTATAATAGCGTTGTTTTTTCACTCTCTTTGTTAATTGGAAATTATGGCACGTTCTAAGAAATCTCGTAAAGTCGGTCTTATCGGCGTTCGAAAAGACCCAGACTTCAAACCAAGCGAAAACCGCAAATCAGACTCGCCCCGCCCCAAAAAGCATAAAGGCAAGCCAGCGGGTAGCCGCCATAATGTAGAGCAACAGAAAGTTTCTGGTAAAAAAAGTGCCGAGAAGAAAGATCCTCGTATCGGCAGTAAAAAACCAATCCAATTGGTAAAAACGTCGGTAACGCCTACACCAGCTCAAAAGAAAAAGTATGCTACCCCAGCGCAAGAATTAGCGGCACTAGAAGCCGATCAACGTTTATCAGATTTACTTGATAAGCTAGACGACGATAAGCCGCTTACACGAGAACAGCAGGCTTATGTTGATGAGAAGATGGCCCGTCACCGCATTCTTTGCGACTTGCTAGGTATCGTTGAAGACGACGATGAAGATGACGATATAGATCCGTTTAGTGATTTAGACGCTATTAACATCGACGACTTTAAGCAGTAATAATTTCAGGGTAACTTATGCTTTGGGCAGTACTTTCAGGCATCGCAATTCTCATTATTCTCGGTCTTGGTTTTTATGCCGGTAAATTGCTGTTTTTACTTAAACAGCAAAAGATTAGACAAGAAGCCACCCGTCAGTCGCGAATAGGTACAATTACCGAGAGCGTGGTGTTAATTGCTAAAGCAATGGAACAGCAGCAATGTGAATTGTCCGAAGGCGTAATTCGTATTGTAAACCTGCTCAACGCATTGCCAATAGTTTCACCGCCAGACTTTAAGGCGCAATACCCACACATATACGCGCTGTTTACCGAGGTCAGCGGCTTTGCCATCTTAGAAGCACGCCAAAAGTTGTCGAAAAGTGAGCGAAGAAAACAGGATATCGCGCGGGAACAAATTGAGTCAGAATATGAGACAAAAGTGTTAGCAGAATTGCCGGCGCTTCAGGCCTATTGCGAAACGCTTACACAATAGGCGTAATACACGCGTTGTTATCACACAGTTCTACTTATTTGATAGCAGCGCGACACGCTTTGTGGTAACAATGACACCCAATTTCATGATCGTTCACCATGCCAACAGCCTGCATAAAGGCGTAGCAAATCGTTTCTCCCACAAAATTGAACCCTTGTTTTTTTAATGCTTTAGACATTGCCTTGGAAGCTTCAGTTGATGTTGGTGCTTCCCTAAAATCTTTCCAGTGATTTACAACGGTTTTTCCGTCTGTAAATTGCCATATAAACTCACTAAAAGGTTGGCTCTTTTCTATCGCTAAATACCCTTTAGCATTACGAATAATCGACTCTATTTTAAGCTTATTTCTGACAATTCCCTTATCGTGCATTAAACGTTCAACGTCACTGTCTGTCATTGTTGCTATTTTCACAGGGTTAAACTGGTGAAACGCGTTCTCATAGTTTTGTTGTTTTTTTAAAATGGTTATCCACGATAATCCCGCTTGTTGACCATCTAAACACAGTTTTGCAAAAAGCGCTTGGCTATCGGTTTCGGGAATTCCCCACTCATTGTCGTGATATGCTTGATAAATTGGGTCGTTACCCACCCAACCACATCGATTTAATTGATCTGGCACCATGAATTTGCTTTTCCTTGCTGTATTGAAGGCTTTCGTGACGTTTTTTCACCCTTTACACCTACATACTATGCCCTACAAATTGTATACTATCCCACCTTTATTTTAGTCAGATAACTAATAAGCAGCGGATGTATGCAGAAATACGATATTAAAACCTTTCAAGGGTTGATCCTTGCGCTTCAAGATTACTGGGCGCGTCAGGGCTGCGTTATTATTCAGCCTCTGGATATGGAAGTAGGTGCAGGTACTTTTCACCCTATGACCTTCCTCCGTTCTCTAGGTCCAGAGCCAATGAGTAGCGCCTATGTTCAACCGTGCCGACGCCCAACAGATGGTCGTTACGGCGAAAACCCAAACCGCTTACAACATTACTATCAATTTCAAGTAATGCTGAAGCCTTCACCTGACAATATTCAGGAGTTGTATTTGGGCTCATTGAAAGAGTTAGGTTTTGATCCGTTAGTTCACGATATTCGCTTTGTAGAAGACAACTGGGAATCTCCAACGCTTGGTGCATGGGGTCTTGGTTGGGAAGTATGGCTAAACGGTATGGAAGTCACTCAGTTCACCTACTTCCAGCAAGTTGGCGGCATAGAGTGTAAGCCTGTTACTGGCGAAATCACTTATGGTCTTGAGCGTTTGGCCATGTATGTGCAAGGCGTTGACAGTATTTACGACCTGGTATGGACTGACGGCCCAATGGGCAAAGTCACCTATCGAGACGTGTTCCATCAAAACGAAGTCGAACAGTCTACGTATAACTTTGAGCACGCTAACGTAGATGCGCTATTTAGAACCTTCGACGAATGTGAAGCAGAAAGCCAGAAATTAATTGAGAATAACCTACCTCTACCTGCTTACGAGCAAGTGATGAAAGCATCGCATGCATTTAACTTATTGGATGCACGCCACGCAATTTCAGTAACAGAGCGTCAACGTTATATCCTTCGTGTTCGTACACTTGCCAAAGCATGTGCAGAAAGTTATTACCAAGCACGTGAAGCGTTAGGCTTCCCACTATGTAACAAGGAGGCATAAGCGTGCGTACAGAGAATTGTTTAGTAGAATTAGGTACTGAAGAGCTTCCACCAAAAGCGCTGAAATCGCTAGGCGAAGCATTTGCCACTCAGTTTGAAGCAGCGCTAACGCAAGCAGATCTAAGTTTTGGTTCTGTTAGCTGGTTTGCCGCGCCTCGTCGTTTAGCTGTTTATGTGTCAGCGCTTGCTGAGGGTCAGGCTGATAAAGTTGTAGAAAAGCGCGGACCAGCAGTTTCAGCGGCGTTTGATGCAGATGGTAACCCCACTAAAGCTGCACAAGGCTGGGCTCGTGGAAATGGCATTAGCGTTGAAGAAGCTGAGCGCTTAGTGACTGATAAAGGCGAGTGGTTGCTTCACAAAGCGCATGTACCTGGTCAATCAGTAGCCCAATTGCTTGAAGGATTAATTAACCAAGCAGTAAGTAAACTACCAATACCAAAGCCAATGCGTTGGGGCAATTACAATACGCAGTTTATCCGCCCTGTTCACACGTTGTGTGTGCTGTATGGCAGTGAAGTGGTGAATGTATCTGTACTTGGTCTTACAAGCGGACGTACAGTGCAAGGGCACCGTTTCCATGGTGAATCGCGCTTTGAACTTGACCATGCTGACAACTATGCAGCAGCATTGGAAAAACAGTATGTACTTGCGGACTTTGAAGCACGTAAAGATAAAGTACGACAGCAATTAGAGGATGCCGCTAACACGCTATCGCTTGCACCAGATTACAACGAAGAGTTGCTAGAAGAGATTGCGTCATTGGTAGAATGGCCTGTAGTGCTACAAGCAGGTTTTGATAAAGCGTTTTTAGAAGTACCTAAAGAAGCGCTTATCTACACCATGAAAGATGACCAAAAATATGTGCCACTGCTTGATTCATCCGGCAATCTGTCAAATACGTTCTTATTCGTAAGTAACATTGAAAGCCAAGATCCAACGCAGGTAATTTCAGGTAACGAAAAAGTTATCCGCCCTCGCCTCGCTGACGCTGAGTTCTTCTTCAATAGTGATAAGAAGACTACCTTAGAAAGCCGCTTAGATAGCTTGGCAACTGTGCTGTTTCAAAAGCAACTCGGTACACTTAAAGAGAAATCTGAGCGCATTTCTGCCTTGGCTGGGTTTATAGCTACACAAATTGATGCAAATGAAACGCAAGCTGCACGCGCAGGCTTACTTGCCAAGACTGACCTTATGTCAAACATGGTAATGGAGTTTCCAGACGTTCAAGGTGTGATGGGTAAGTACTATGCATTAAACGACGGTGAAGATGCACCAGTAGCCGAAGCGCTTTACGAGCAGTATATGCCGCGATTTGCTGGTGATTCATTGCCAAGTTCGGGAGTAAGTGCATCGGTTGCGCTTGCAGATAAGCTCGATACCCTTGTAGGTATATTTGGTATTGGCCAACTACCAAAAGGTGATAAAGATCCTTTTGCGCTTCGCCGTGCAGCAATTGGTGTGCTTCGAATTATTACAGAGCTATCGTTGCCGCTTGATTTAGACGTACTTGTAGCAAAAGCGGTCAATGTTTATGGTAATAAGCTTACCAATCAAGACACACAGACCCAAGTTGTTGACTTCGTTCTGGGTCGATTCACCGCTTTATTGCAAGACCAAGACGTAGCGATAGATGTTATCCAAGCGGTAGCAGCGCGTCGCCCTACCAAGCCTGCGGATTATCTTGCTCGGGTTAACGCTGTTGCGGCGTTTAAAGCGTTAGAGGAATCTGAAGCGCTTGCCGCAGCAAATAAACGGGTTGCCAATATTCTTGCTAAACAAAATGTAGAGGTTACTAGCGAAGTTCACATCGATTCAACGCTATTAACTGAAGATGCTGAGAAAGCACTGAATTCTGCATTAGTAAATGCGCAATTGCAGGTAAATGAAGCATTAGCGTCACAAGATTATCAGCGTATTTTGACAACGTTAGCTACGCTACGTGAAGTAATAGATAACTTCTTTGATAATGTTATGGTAATGGCTGACGATGCAGCAGTGAAACAAAACAGACTTGCTTTGTTGTCACTTTTAAGGCAACTTTTCCTAACGACTGCAGATATATCTATCCTTGCAAAGTCTTAGGCTAATCATTTTGGTGGTGCTTGCATCTACCACTTAAATTAAAAGCCCAACGAAGTGTTGGGCTTTTTTTTACCCCATGGAGTAGTTGTGAAAAAGTTATTTAGTATTCTTACTCTTTGTATTGCGCTTTCTGCATGTTCAAGTAGTGGCAGTTTCAATATTCCAGAGATCATGCCGGATACACCACGAATTCAGTTCGAAAACATGTTTTTGCGTGGTGTTTTCAACTGGTGGGAAGCAGACCCAAGCTACAAATTTAAGAGTACCAGTACAGGTTGGGTGGTAGATGTTGAACTCATTGCCGACGGTCAACCTTACGACTTTCGTCTCTCAGACGCAAAATGGACGCCCTCACAGAGCTGTGGAGGCAAATATAAGGGTCAACCTGTAATGCTGGGTGCCACGGTTTATTTAATCTGTGAGCAAGGCTCAGAGAACCTTCAGTTTACGCCTTCATCAACGGGCAAATACCGTTTCACTATTAGTCCTGCCAGTGCCGGCGAAATTGCGCTAGTGGTTAGCAAGCTATAGTAGTTTCATTGATTACATTTGGTGATCTGATAGTAGATCACCTTTCGTTTTTACTAGTATGCTTGAAACTCTATTTCAGTTAGCTCCATGTCACCTGTTGTGGATTTTTCGAAGAATAGATCGTACTTAAAGCCATTGAAATCTAGTTCCCAGTAATTATCTGCCAATTCAAAGATTTTATCTTCAAACATTTTTTTGATTAAGTTACTACTTTGCCTCGAATAGAGTTCACCATATCGCCATTTCGTTGCTTTGGCTTTGGTATAAAAAAATGCGTTAGACAACAGTACTTTCTCAATTTCATTGTCACTTGAAATGATGGCTAAATGGTTGTCATAAACAAATAATAGGTTTCCGTGTTGTGTTGCTGCTGTGAAAATGGGTGATAATTTTAGTTCACCAATGTTGGTACTTTCTTCTTCTAAACGATTATCTATTATAATGGCATATAGGTCTTGGTAAGAGATGACATTAGCTGGAAAGCTTGAAAGCGTGATATCACTCTCGTCGTCAACGTGGCCATATACGTAATTATATACAGTCCAGTCTTCGTCCTTAGACACACTCGCAAGTGCTAATTCAATATCTATGTAAATGCCTGTTTCTTTGTTCTGTATTCGATAAGTAGTATCGTTCACAAAGCTCCCACTCAACCTTTCAATAAGCGTTTTCTTACTATCCCCTTTTTTTACATCCTTCCCTATTACCCAGTTGTTCGTAGGTCGCTCGTCAAATGCCATGTAGTTCGACAAGCGCTTGGGAATCCATCTGTTGTCATTTTGTATGCGGATCACGCGATTATGCTTTGTTAAAACCCACAAATTTCTCCCGTACGAATAAAGTGTGTGTTCTTCATCAATTTTGTACTCTGAAGTTGGAACACCGAATAACGCGGTCATTTCTGAAATCGTTGTCCCATACATTAGGCCAAATACACCGTTATCTAGAGAAACATTATTGTTGATTAATGGATTAGCTCTATTTTTTTTACCATTACCTAATAACTTGCCAACGTCGAAAACAAAAGCTTTGCCCTCTTCATTTTTGGAGCGAGTATCGTTACTCTCATTAACTGACACGGCTGAAGTAGGCATCTGATACTTATCAACATTATTCAAGGCGGTTGCCTCAAACATCATCATTGTTAAGGTCACTGCTACACCACACTTCGATAGTAAGGTCATTCTATTGATTCCTTTCAACTGATAAATCTTTGAGCTTCTCTATGCTGGTCGATAGTTCTTCAATAGACCTTTCATAATCTACTTTAAACTTATCGTCTTCTAAGAAACGCGATAACGACATCTCTAAATTTAAAATGTGCTTTCTCAATGACCAATAAGTATCTTGATCACTTCCCCGTAGAAACACTTCTATATCCTTAAGGGTAGATATACAACACGCGTTAAGTTCTCCGTTATATTCTTGGCCCATATATTTGATCATATGGTCGCTTTCGAGGGACGCACCACTTAGTGGCACAAGAGGCATGTCATCAACAGCACGCCTGAATTGAATTGTTTTCTCTATCGCAAGTTCAATGAGTCGCATTGCTTCAGTTGCCGCTACCAGGTCGTACTCGCTCAGCCTGTCGGACAATAAGTTAACCTCAGGTGATTTAATACCGACTATTTTCGCTTTTATAAGCACCTGTTTTGCGTTTGATAGCTGTTCTTTAGCGTAGATTAAGTGCGTAATATCAGCAGTAATATTGCCACTGATATTTGAGTTTAAGTAATCATTCGCCTTTATAATGATTTGGTTTTGCTCATTAATCGCGTGGTTATAACGGCGTTCAGACTCTGTCAGTGAGGATTTTTCTGTGCAGCCTAGGGCCAAAAGCGCTGTTATTAAGAGTAAGCCATACCGCATTATTCATTCCTTTGTTTACTAATCCTGAAGAGTCGCATAGTTGTCTTGACGTACTCCATTGCATTACACCCTCTACTATATGCTTAGCACTAAACACAGAGCAAACCTTTAGTCTAATTTTTCAACCCTTAGCCATAAAAAAAGCGGCTCGAAAGCCGCTTTAATAATGTGTGTCGTATAAGTCGGTTGAGACTATACGTCTAGGTTTTCAACTTTAAGCGCGTTGGCTTCAATGAATTCACGACGTGGTTCAACTTGGTCACCCATCAACGTAGTGAATAACTGGTCACAACCGATAGCGTCTTCAATGGTTACTTGCAGCATACGGCGACTTTCCGGATCCATGGTAGTTTCCCAAAGTTGCTCTGGGTTCATCTCACCTAGTCCTTTGTATCGTTGAATATACTGACCGCGTTTTGCTTCGCCCATAAGCCATTCAAGTGCAGCTTTAAACGAGTCTACCGGTTGCTTACGCTCACCACGTTGGATGTAAGCATCGGCCCCCATCATGTCGTTTATAGCAAGATTAAGTTCTTTAAGGCGCTGATATTCTGAAGACTCAATGAATTCGTGATTAATGATGTACTCATAGTCGATACCGTGCATACGCATGATAATCGTAATAAAGTACTCGCTTAATTCTGCATCGTGACGAATCTCGTAACGGTAAGTTGCACCGTCATTTTCGCGCTCTGTTAGTTGCTCAACGAAGTGTTTAGCTACATTTTCAAGGGCAGATTGGTCTTTCAAATCTTCTAGGTTAAGCGTAGGTGTATACAACATTCTGTAAAGAATAGACGCAGGCATTAAGCGCTTCATGCGTGCAATCATTTTCTCTACTGACTGGTATTGTTTAACCAAGTTTTCTAATCCAACACCGCTAATACCTGGGTCATCACTACTTGTGTGCAAAGACGCACCATCAATAGCAATAGACGTTAGGTAATTAGTTAACGCATCATCGTCTTTTAGATACTGTTCTTGCTTACCCTTTTTCACTTTATAAAGTGGAGGCTGAGCAATATAAACGTAACCGCGCTCAATGATTTCTGGCATTTGACGATAGAAGAACGTCAGCAGCAAGGTACGAATGTGAGACCCGTCAACATCAGCATCGGTCATGATGATTATACTGTGATAACGTAGTTTCTCTGGATCATACTCGTCGCGACCAATGCCACACCCTAACGCTGTGATCAGTGTGGCGACTTCTTGCGAAGATAGCATCTTATCGAAGCGCGCTTTTTCAACGTTAAGTATTTTACCTTTAAGTGGAAGAATCGCTTGGTTCTTACGATTACGACCCTGCTTTGCTGAACCGCCCGCAGAGTCACCCTCCACTATGTATAGTTCACTTAGTGCAGGGTCTTTTTCCTGACAGTCAGCCAATTTACCCGGCAAACCTGCTAAGTCTAATGCACCTTTACGGCGTGTCATTTCACGTGCTTTACGTGCTGCTTCACGGGCACGTGCGGCATCAATAATCTTTCCTGCAATGATCTTACTTTCTGCAGGGTTTTCTAATAAGAAATCGGCTAACTTTTCGTTCATCGCCGATTCAACAGCAGGACGTACCTCTGATGAAACCAACTTATCTTTGGTCTGAGAACTAAACTTAGGGTCAGGCACTTTTACAGAAATAACCGCAGTTAGACCTTCACGTGCATCGTCACCACTGGCGTTGGTTTTCGCTTTCTTATTAAGCCCTTCCTTCTCCATGTAGTTGTTCAATGTACGTGTTAACGCGCCACGGAAACCGGCTAAGTGGGTACCGCCATCGCGCTGTGGAATGTTATTAGTGAAGCAGAATACGTTTTCTTGGAAGCTGTCGTTCCATTGCATTGCTACTTCTACTGCGATGCCGTCTTCTTGCTCACTGGCAAAGTGAAACACTTTTTGATGAACGGGTGTTTTTTTCTCATTTAAGTATTCAACAAATGCTTGAATACCACCTTCATACATAAAGTGGTCTTCTTTCCCATCGCGTTCATCTTTTAAACGTATGGAAACACCAGAGTTTAGGAACGATAATTCACGTAGGCGTTTTGCCAGAATGTCGTAGTGATATAGCGTATCAGTAAAGGTATCAGCACTAGGCCAAAAACGAATCATGGTGCCCGTTTTATCTGTATCGCCAGTAACGGCTAGCGGTGCTTGTGGTACACCGTGATGATATTCTTGTTCGTGCGCTTTTCCGCCACGGCGAATACGCAACTTCAAACGACTTGAAAGTGCGTTTACAACTGAAACACCAACACCGTGAAGACCACCTGATACTTTATAAGAGTTATCATCAAACTTACCGCCAGCGTGAAGTACTGTCATAATAACTTCGGCAGCTGAAACACCCTCTTCAGGGTGAAGTTCTGTTGGAATACCACGGCCATCGTCAGACACAGACACTGAGCCATCACTGTGAATTTGCACAACGATCTCAGAACAATGTCCAGCAAGCGCTTCATCGATTGAGTTATCGACAACCTCGAAAACCATGTGGTGCAACCCTGTACCATCATCTGTGTCACCGATATACATACCAGGACGTTTTCTTACGGCATCTAATCCTTTAAGTACTTTAATACTGGACGAGTCGTAGTTGTTCTCTGCTGACATACTAGCTTTTACTCCTCTTTCACGTTCCCATGTTCCACGTGAAACATTTTCTTTTCGTTATATTTTTGTATAAATTCAAGTTGCGTGGATTCAATGGCAGTAACGAAAACCTGCGTATCCATTTCTAGCAACCCGTCAATAAATTGTTCTCTTTTATCCGCGTCCAATTCAGCACCAACATCATCGAGCAAGAAAATACTCTTGTGATGAGTTGCTGAGTTATACAACCTAGTCTGTGACATTTGTAGCGCTGCCACAGCCATTCTAAGCTGCCCTCTCGATAAAAGCTCTTGGGCATTCACACCGTTTACTTTAAGCCGTAAATCAGCCTTGTGTGGCCCAGAAGAGGTATGCCCTATTTTACCATCATACTCACGCTTTTTAACTAGGCTTTCTGATAAAGACACATCTTTTTCCCACCCTTTATAGTAACTCAATTCCACTTCAAAGGTTGGAAGAAATTCCTTTGCATATTCTTTAAAAATTGGCGTTAACGATGACACATAGTCCTGCCTAAATGCTGTCATTGACTCGCCAAGCTCCGCAAACTGTGATTCCCAATATTGGTTTTCGGGAGCAGCTAAATTGGCTTGTTGCTTTAGTAATGCATTTCGATGCTTTAAGAATTTTCCATACTGGTTAGCTAGCGAAGGAAAATGATGTTTCACGTGAAACAATCCCCAATCGCAAAATCGCCGACGTTCTGCTGGAGAGCCGATAATGAGGTCTGTACTTTGTGGCGTAAAAAGTTGAATAGGCACAAGGCTCACCAAATCGGCTAACTTTGTGCTGTGCTCGCCATTAATACTACACGTAAATGTGTCAGCCCTGCTACGCTGAAAGCCAAGCTTAAGCGTATCACCCTCATCCGTTAAACAAGATGCAAAGACACTAAAGCTATCCTTTTCATGTTGAATCACAGAGCCATGTTTATTCGTCCGAAAAGAACGTCCAAAACCTAAATAATAAAGCGCCTCAATCAATGAGGATTTACCACTACCGTTAACACCTCGAATAACGGTAAGCGTAGGTGAAGGAGAAAAAGTGATAGAAGAAAGATTACGAAACTGAGTAATCTGGATTCGATCCAGTTTCATGATGTCATCACGTTGCTGATAAAAAAGAAGCGACCTAGTTTACCTAGACCGCTTCTTTGAAAACTAAAAACAAATTTCAAAATGCAATTTTCAACGATTAATGTTATCTAAATACCAGCGCTTTGCTCTACAAGCGCATCGGCATGATAACGTAAAGTGCAGAATCATCAGCACTGTCTTCAATTAGCGCGCTGGCATTCGAATCAGAAAGGCTTACTTTGACATCATCAGTGCCTAGAGCATTCAGTACATCAATCAAATAAGCAACATTAAAACCAATTTCTAAATCGTCACCCTGATACTGTACATCTACGATTTCTTCTGCTTCTTCTTGCTCTGGGTTATTAGCAGTAATTTTTAACTCACCAGATGATAGATTTAAACGTACACCTCTGAACTTTTCATTCGACAGAATTGCTGCTCGAGAAAAAGCATCTTTAAGTACCGCTTTACTTGCGATAATTTCCTTATCACCATTTTGCGGTAGTACACGTCTATAATCAGGAAAACGACCATCAACTAGTTTAGAAGTAAAGATAAAATCGTTTGAAAATATGCGTAAATGATTTGCGCCAATTTGTACCTTCAACGACTTGTCGTCTTCGCTGATAAGGCGTGATATTTCTAATACCCCTTTTCGCGGAATGATCACCTGACGAGCCGGAAGCGACGTTTCATAATTTAAACGACACAACGCAAGACGGTGACCATCGGTAGCAACCGTACGAATAATATTTTCTTCGGTCTCAAGTGACATACCGTTAAGGTAATAACGTACGTCTTGCTGTGCCATAGAGAAGCTCGTTGAATCAATAAGCTTCTTTAAATCGCTACACGTTAGTTCAAACTCTACTTCGCCTTCCCAATCTTCAAGATTAGGATAATCATTTGCTGACAAGGTAGATAATGTATAGCGACCTCGACCAGCTTTAATCAGCGCTTTACTGCCATCCAATGAAAAATGAATGTCAGTACCTTCGGAGATACCACGAATAATATCGAACAACTTCTTGGCAGGAACAGTAATCTCACCTTCGGTAAACTCACCTTCAAGCTTAACGCTCGAAATCAGCTCAACCTCTAAATCTGTACCAGTAAGCCATAGTGCGTCCTCACTAACCTTAATAAGGACGTTTGATAAAATAGGAAGCGTATGTCTACGCTCTACAGCACCAGACACCAGCTGTAGGGGTTGTAAAAATTGTTCGCGGCTTATAGAAAATTTCATCGCTGTGCTATCTCGCCTCTAAGGTCGTGTTGTTAGGAAGACAAAGTCCTAATGAGGTTCTTATAGTCCTCTTTTATATCATGACTTTCTTCTCTTAGCTGCTCTATTTTTCTACATGCGTGCAAAACGGTAGTGTGGTCTCTGCCACCGAACGCATTTCCTAGTTCGGGAAGACTGTGGTTCGTTAGCTCTTTAGCCAGTGCCATAGCAACCTGACGCGGACGCGCAACACTGCGGCTTCTACGCTTAGATAAAATATCAGCTACCTTAATCTTATAATAATCTGCGACAGTTTTCTGAATATTATCAACGGTTACCAACTTTTCTTGTAGCGCAAGTAGATCACGAAGTGCTTCGCGCACAAAGTCGATTGTTATAGGTCGACCTGTGAAATTGGCGTTAGCGATAACACGGTTTAATGCGCCTTCTAGCTCACGTACATTAGAACGAAGTCGCTTCGCGATGAAAAAGGCAACTTCGTTTGGTAGATGAATTCTATTTTCAGCCGCTTTGCGCATTAAGATGGCAACACGTGTTTCTAGTTCTGGCGGCTCAATAGCTATGGTTAGGCCCCAACCAAAGCGCGATTTCAATCTGTCCTCAACCCCGTCAATCTCTTTAGGATATCTATCAGAAGTAAGAATGATCTGTTGGTTACCTTCAAGAAGCGCATTAAACGTATGGAAAAACTCTTCTTGTGACCGCTCTTTGTTGGCAAAGAATTGAATATCATCGATAAGTAATGCATCAACACTACGATAAAAGCGTTTAAAGTCTTCAATCGCATTGTTTTGAAGTGCTTTTACCATGTCCTGCACAAATCGCTCTGAATGCATATAAACAATTTTAGCGTCGCCGTTATTGGCAACAATTCCATTACCAACTGCATGCAACAAGTGGGTTTTACCTAAACCAGTACCGCCATATATAAATAATGGATTGTATGAGCCACCCGGATTATTTGCGACCTGCGTCGCAGCTGCACGCGCAAGTTGGTTTGATTTACCCTCAACGAAGTTATCAAACTGATAAGTAGGATTAATATTGCTTTTGTGCTTCATCGCCTCAGGAATAGGGATGACTTTTGGTGGTGACGTCACGCGCTGTGTTTGTGAGCCATTGACGCTGTTGCGATCGTAAGTATGGCGATCGCTATGATCCACCGACGGCGCACCGCGATCATTAGTGGTATACGAACTACCATGATCACTATTTGCAGTATAACCACTACTACCAGGGTTAGTAGGAACTGAAGCCTGATTTGCACTATAAGAATGTGATGATGATGGCGGTGCAGAGTGTTGGCTGGACGGCGACGACATCTGCTGCGGCGCACTATTATGAGTATTTACAGACGGTGATGATGGCTGTACTTGAGGCGCTGGCGATGCTCGGTTAACACTTTGACGACTCATTACCTCTAAACGCAATTGTGGTGCATTGTCACCCGCAAACTCACGAAGAAGTGCCGTAATGTTATTTAAGTACTTATCTCTTACCCAATCGAGTACGAAGCGATTTGGCGCATACAGCGCCACAAATCCATCTTGTTCTTCACAAACAAGCGGTCGTATCCACATACTAAATTGCTGCGTAGGTAATTCTTGGCGCAGCCTTTCAAGACATTGGTTCCACAAGGACAT